>OY764903.1:0-4800000 GCA_963668605.1 Bryobacteraceae bacterium | reverse complement strand
GGCCATCGCGGCCTATCTGCAGTCGCTCGTGCCGCTCACCGGAAAGTGGGGCCAGGCCGCAGAGCGCGGGAAGAAACTGTACTTTAGTAAGGATGTGGGCTGCGCCTCATGTCACCCGCCGCCGCTATACACGGATATGGAAAAGCACGACGTAGGGACTCGTTCGCCGATCGATGTAACGAACGGACCGGCCGGCGCGCCGATCGCACAGCAGGAGTTCAAGACGCCCAGTCTGCTTGAACTCTGGCGGACGGCGCCCTATATGCACGACGGGCGCTATGCGACCATCGAGGAGACGATTACCACCGGCAATCACAACGGCCTGCGCGGAAAGACGTCGCAACTAAGCCGGGAGGAGATCCGCGATCTCGCGGAGTTTCTGCGCTCGCTTGGTAGCGACGGACCGGCCAGCCGGCCGTGACGCCCTCGGTAGCCTGTCGCGTGGCTATCTCCAACGTTAAGTTGGAGGGAGTGTGCAGGTTGACCGCATCACCACGCGGGAGTTTTAGTTCAAAGCGTCGTACGAGACCAAGATTGCACCTCGCGAATCCCCCATCACTCTGCCCGAATTTGACAAGCCGAGCGGCGTTCCTGTATTCTAAGAAGGTTTGGTGAGTACGATCTTCTGCTCCTGTGCTACCACTCCCGAGTTCGGGAGTCCGGCTAGGGGCCAGCCCCGAGGTTCTGAGGGATTCTAAGCCTGAGGAGCATGGGCTAGTCCGAAGTTATCACCCTCACATTGGAAGGCGGAAGTTTCGCCCTTCCCGTGCAGTCTCAGCGTCCGGAGTTCGCTTTTCTTATGAGTAGCGCCGGATATCGACCGAACTTGGTCACGTTTCGCTAGTAGCTTGGAATGAATGCATCCTGAATTGCGGATTCGCGCGTATGCGCGCCGGGATGTCTTTTAGAGGAGAAAGAGAGTTTCGTGCCGACCTTCAATCAACTTGTGCGTAAGGGTCGCAAGCCGACGAACTACAAGACGGCTAGCCCCGCCCTGCAGTCCTGCCCGCAGCGACGCGGCGTTTGCACCCGCGTGTACACCACAACCCCCAAAAAGCCGAACTCGGCGCTGCGCAAAGTCGCCCGCGTTCGCCTGACGAACGGGATTGAGGTCACGACCTATATCCCCGGTGTCGGTCACAACCTGCAGGAACACTCGATCGTCCTGATCCGCGGTGGCCGCGTTAAGGATCTTCCCGGTGTCCGCTATCACATTGTTCGCGGAACGCTGGATGCCGCCGGTGTTGCGAGCCGGAAACAGAGTCGCTCGAAGTATGGCGCCAAGAGGCCCAAGTCCTAAGGGCGGCGGAGTCGGAAATTAAATATGCCACGCAGACGCAGAGCAGAAATTAGAGAAATCCAGCCGGATCCGGTGTACAACTCGACCCTGGTGGAAAAGTTTGTCAATTCCATGATGTGGGACGGCAAGAAGATGGTGGCCCAGGGCTGCTTCTACGACGCCATGGAGTTGATTCGGGAGCGTACCGGCGACGAGCCGTTGAAGCTCTTCAAAAAAGCTGTGGAGAACGCGAAGCCGGTGCTTGAGGTTAAGACCCGGCGCGTCGGCGGCGCTAACTATCAGGTCCCGATCGAAGTTCCGCAGAACCGGCGCGTGAGCCTTGCCCTGCGTTGGATCATCTCTAACGCGCGCAATCGCCCCGAAAAGAGCATGCCGGAAAAGCTGGCCAACGAGTTGAACGACGCAGCAAACATGCGCGGAGGCGCAATTAAGAAAAAGGACGACGTCCACCGTATGGCCGAAGCCAACAAGGCTTTCGCCCACTACCGGTGGTAAGCGGCCTCGCTCGATAAATTTAAGCTATGCCACGAACGGTACCAATTCACAGAATGCGCAACATCGGCATCATGGCGCACATCGATGCCGGTAAAACCACTACGACGGAGCGCATCCTGTATTACACGGGCAGGACCTACAAGATCGGTGAGGTCCACGAAGGTACCGCAGTGATGGACTGGATGGCGCAGGAGCAGGAACGCGGCATTACGATCACCTCCGCCGCGACCACCTGCGAATGGCGCGACACCCAGATCAACATTATCGACACGCCGGGTCACGTCGATTTCACCGCTGAGGTGGAGCGCAGCCTGCGCGTGCTCGACGGCGCGGTGGCTGTCTTCGACGCCGTCGCTGGCGTGCAACCGCAGTCGGAAACGGTCTGGCGCCAAGCGGACAAATATTCGGTTCCGCGCATTTGCTTCATTAACAAGATGGATCGCGTCGGCGCCGATTTCTTCCGCTCCGTGCAGACGATCGTCGACCGGCTCAAGTGCAATCCGGTGCCGATCCAATTGCCGATCGGCGCGGAGGACCAGTTCACAGGCATCATCGACCTGGTAACCATGAAGGCCCGCGTTTGGCTGGACGAGACGCTGGGCGCCGAATTCCAGGAGATCGAGATTCCGGCCGACCTGCTCGACCAGGCCAACGAATACCGCGAGAAGATGCTTGAAGTCGCCGCCGAAGCGGACGACACGCTGCTCGAAAAATATCTCGATACCCACACTCTAAGCGAAGCCGAGATTATCTCCGGGCTTCGCAAGGCGACGATTGCGCAGACCATCTTCCCGGTGATCTGCGGTACGGCTTTCAAAAACAAAGGCGTGCAGAACCTGCTCGATGCCGTAGTCGATTACCTTCCCTCGCCGATCGAAGTGCCGAACATGCAGGGTGTTTCGGTGGATGATCCCGACATCGCGATGGAACGCAAGTCCTCCGACGACGAGCCGTTCTCGGGGCTGGTGTTCAAGATCATGACCGACCCGTTCGTCGGACAACTCGCGTTCCTCCGGGTCTATTCGGGTAGGTTGGCGAGCGGCGAATCCGTTTATAACGTCGCGAAGGGCCGCAAAGAGCGCATCGGACGCCTCGTCAAAATGCACGCTAACAAGCGTGAAGAGGTTCAGGAAGTCTTTGCCGGCGATATCGTCGCGGCCGTAGGTTTGAAGGCGGCGGTGACGGGCGATACGGTTTGCGACGAAAAAGCGCCGATCCTGCTCGAAAATATCGTGTTCCCGACTCCGGTAATTCAGCTCGCGATCGAGCCGAAAACCAAGACGGATCAGGAGAAGCTCGGTCTCGCCATCGGCAAGTTGGTTCAGGAAGATCCCACGCTGAAGGTCTCGACCGACCCCGATACCGGCCAGACGATTCTTGCCGGGATGGGCGAGTTGCACCTGGAGATCATCGTTGACCGGATGCAGCGCGAGTTTGGCGTTGGCGCGAATGTCGGCAAACCCCAGGTGGCTTACCGCGAGACGATCCGCAAGAACGCGCAGGCCGAAGGGCGCTTCGTGCGCCAATCCGGCGGCAAAGGCCAGTATGGCCACGTCAAGATCCGCATCGAGCCGATGCCGGAAGGCAGCGGGTTTGTTTTCGAGAACGAGATCATCGGCGGAACGATTCCTAAGGAATACATCACTCCCGCGTCGAAGGGCATGGCCGAGGCGCTCGAAGGCGGCATTCTGGCCGGCTATCCCATGTCGGACCTGAAGGCGATTCTGTACGACGGCAGCTACCACGATGTGGACTCGTCGGAAATGGCCTTCAAGATCGCGGGATCCATGGCGATCAAGTCAGCGGCGGGCAAGGCCAAGCCGGTTCTGTTGGAGCCGATTATGGCGGTCGAAGTCGTCGTCCCCGAAGAGTACATGGGCGACGTAATAGGCGACCTGAATTCGCGGCGGGGCAGGATCGAAGGAATGGAACTGCGCGGCACGTCGCAGATTATCAAATCGTCGGTGCCGCTCTCTGAAATGTTTGGCTATGCGACGGAGTTGCGCTCACGAACGCAGGGCCGCGGTAGTTTCACAATGCACTTCGGGCGCTATGAAGAGGTGCCCGCCGCGATCTCCACGGAGATTGTGAGTAGGGTGCAGGGCAAGGTCACGAAATAGGATTTTGGGCGGGAACGCTCGCCCGGGCACATTTACTACAGGAGACCACGAACTATATGGCGAAAGAAAAATTCGATCGTAGTAAACCGCACGTGAACGTGGGGACGATCGGTCACATCGATCACGGAAAGACGACGCTGACGGCGGCGATCACGAAGTGTCTGGCGAAGCATAACCCGAAGGTGAAGTTCCGGAGTTTTGATTCGATCGACAACGCGCCGGAAGAGAAGGCACGTGGGATCACGATCGCAGTGGCGCACGTCGAGTACGAGACAGCGAACCGGCACTACGCGCACGTCGATTGCCCGGGCCACGCCGACTACATCAAGAATATGATCACGGGTGCGGCGCAGATGGACGGCGCGATTCTCGTGGTGGCGGCGACTGACGGACCGATGCCGCAGACGCGTGAGCACATTCTGTTGGCGCGCCAAGTGGGTGTGCCGTACGTCGTGGTGGCGCTGAACAAGGTGGACGCGGTCGACGATCCGGAACTGCTCGAACTGGTCGAGATGGAAGTGCGCGAGCTGCTGACGAGCTATGGCTTCCCGGGTGACGACCTGCCGGTGGTGCGCGTGAGCGCGCTCGAGGCGTTGAACGGGAACCCGGAGTGGGAAAAGCATATCGACGAGTTGATGGAAGCGGTCGATAGCTATATTCCGATGCCGGAGCGCGCGGTGGACAAGCCGTTCATCATGCCGATCGAAGACATCTTTTCGATCCAGGGCCGCGGTACGGTGGTGACGGGCCGTATTGAGCGCGGGATCGTGAAGGTGGGCGAGGAAGTCGAAATCGTAGGTTTCCGCGACACGCGCAAGACGGTGTGCACGGGCGTGGAAATGTTCAAGAAGCTGCTCGACGAAGGCCGGGCGGGCGACAACGTGGGCCTGCTGCTGCGCGGTGTGGACAAAGACGATGTGGAGCGCGGCCAGGTGGTCGCGAAGCCGGGCTCGATCAAGGGCTACACGAAATTCCGCGGGGAAGTGTATGTGTTGAGCAAGGAAGAGGGCGGACGCCACACGCCGTTCTTCAAGGGTTACAGGCCGCAGTTTTACTTCCGCACGACGGACGTGACGGGCGTGGCCTCTTTGCCGGAAGGCACGGAGATGGTAATGCCCGGCGACAACGTGAGTTTGGAAGTGGAGCTGATTACGCCGGTGGCAATGGATAAAGGGTTGCGCTTCGCGATTCGCGAGGGCGGCCGCACGGTCGGCGCCGGTACGGTGACGGAGATCATCGGGTAGTAAAAAGGGTAGGAGGACGAGCCGGCGCTTGTCCTTCCTGGCTCCCTTGAGGAAACAATGCTGAAAGAACGCATCCGAATTCGCTTAAAAGCGTACGACCACAGGGTTCTCGACCAATCGACGAAGGAAATCGTCGAGACGGCGAAGAGAACCGGGGCGCAGATCGCGGGACCGATACCGTTGCCGACGTTGAGAAACAGATACACGGTGTTGCGGTCGCCGCACGTAGATAAAAAGTCGCGGGAGCAGTTCGAGATTCGGACGCACAAGCGGCTGCTAGATATCCTTGAGCCCACGCAGGACACGGTGGATGCGCTTATGAAACTGGACCTGCCGGCCGGCGTGGATGTGGAAATCAAGGCGTTTGGAAAAGGCAAATAGAGCATCGATTCATTGATTCAATGAGGCACGGGCCACTCGGAATGCGCAGCGGGCGCGAACAGGAGAGCCAGGGAGCCAATGAGTAATGAGTTGATTCTTAGGTGATTTATGAGCCCAGGAATTCTTGGCAAGAAAATCGGAATGACGCAGGTGTTCCGCGCCGACGGGCAGGTGGTGCCCGTGACGCTTCTGAAGGCTGGACCTTGTGTTGTGGTGCAGCGCAAAACGCCTGCCACGGACGGCTATGATGCCATCCAGCTTGGCCTCATGGAGTATGTGAAGGCCGCGCGGCTCAACAAGCCGTCGCAGGGACACACCAAGAAAGCCGATGTGGATGGCGTGAAGTTTCTTCGCGAATTCAAGGTCGGGTCGAATGGTGGCGACCTGAAGATGGGCGACCGCGTGCTGGCCGACCAGTTCAAGCCGAAGGAAAAGGTGGATGTGATCGGCATCAGCAAGGGACGCGGCTTCGCGGGCTTTGTGAAGCGGCATCACTTCCGCGGCGGCGAGGCGAGCCACGGCTCGATGCACCATCGCGCTCCCGGCTCCATCGGCGCGTCGAGTTTCCCGTCCCGTGTGTTTCCGGGTATGCGGGGGGCGGGCCAGATGGGAACTGACCAGGTGACCGTGCGCAACCTTGAAATCATCGATGTGGATCTCGAGGACAACGTGATCATGGTCAAGGGCGCAGTGCCAGGGCCGAATGGCGGCTATGTGGTTGTGCGCCGGGCGAAGAGGTAACGATCATGCCGAATGTAGACGTTTTTGACTTGAACAATCAGAAGGTCGGCTCGATCAAACTTGCCGACTCAGTTTTCGGCGCCGAGGTCAACCAGGCGCTGCTGTACGAAGCCGTGCGCCATCATCTGGCCGGCCGCCGCAGCGGCACCGCGAAGACGAAACGCCGTTGCGAAGTTGCCGGTTCCGGCAAGAAGCTCTGGAAGCAGAAGGGCACGGGCCGCGCCCGTGTCGGCTCCATCCGGTCTCCGCTGTGGAGGCACGGCGGCACGATTCAGGGACCGGTGCCGCGCGATTACAGCTATAGCCTTCCGCGCAAGATGCAGTTGGGCGCTTTGCGCTCGGCGCTGTCGGCGAAGTTGCGCGACGGGGAACTCAAGGTGATCAGCGCGTTCGCGCTGGGCGACCACAAGACCAAGGGCGTGCGCGCGGCGCTGAATACGTTGGAGGCCACGAAGAAGGTTTTGATCGTGGACAACGACGTCGAGAACAAGAACCTGCAGCTTGGCGCGCGCAATCTGGAAGGCGTCAAACTGCGGTCGAGCCGCGAAGTCAATGTGTATGAGTTGCTGGGCTCGGGCGCGGTTCTGATTTCTGAAGCGGCCGCGAAGAAGCTCTCGGAGGCGCTTGCAAAATGAACATCTACGAAGTCATCCGCCGTCCGATCATCACGGAAAAGGGCGTCACCAAGAAGGACGACGAGCAGACGCTCTGCTTTGAAGTGGCGGCCGAAGCCAACAAAACCGAGATTTCCGCCGCGGTACAGAAGTTGTTCAAGGTGAAGGTGGCCGACGTTCGCACTGCGAACCAGGTGGGCAAATTGCGCCGCCGCGGCCGGTTCACCGGATACCGCTCGGACTGGAAGAAAGCATACGTTCGGCTGAAACCTGGGCAAAAAATGCCCGAGTACGCCGAGATCTAGAGGACGTCCGATATGCCGATTAAATCTTTTCGCCCCACGACGCCAAGCCGCCGCTATATGACGGTGGTGACGAGGGATGAGATCACAAAAGATACGCCGGAAAAATCTTTGGTTGCCGGCAAGACCCGCACAGGCGGACGCAACAGCTCCGGCCATGTGACCTCGCGGTTCATTGGCGGGGGATCGAAGAAGTCTTACCGCATCATCGATTTCAAGCGGGACAAGGTCGGGATCGCGGCGAAAGTCGCCTCCATCGAATACGATCCGAACCGTTCGGCACGCATCGCGCTGCTGAATTACGTGGACGGCGAGAAGCGCTACATCATCGCCCCGGTTGGATTGCAGGTGGGACGCAGCGTGATGTCCGGCCCTGAGGCCGACATCCTGGTTGGCAATGCGCTGCCCCTGAAGAACATCCCTGCCGGTACCGTGGTGCACAATGTCGAACTGACGCCGGGCAAAGGTGCGCAAATGGCGCGTTCGGCCGGCGCACAGGCCCAGTTGGTTTCGCGCGAGGGTGGTTACGCTTTGCTGAAGCTGCCTTCCGGCGAGACCCGCAAGGTGCATGATCTGTGCATGGCGACGATCGGCCAGGTGGGCAACGTCGATCATGAGAACGAGTCGGGCGGCAAAGCGGGACGCACGCGCTGGCTAGGCAAGACGCCGCATAACCGGGGCGTGACGATGAACCCGGTGGACCATCCGCATGGCGGCGGCGAGGGCAAAACTTCGGGTGGACGCCATCCGGTGACGCCTTGGGGCCAGCCTACGCGCGGTTTCAAGACCCGCAACAATAAGCGGACTGACAAGTGGATCGTCAACCGTAGGGCGAAGAAACGTTAGGCGCTAGAGGACAAAAGATATGGGTCGTTCGCTGAAAAAAGGACCGTTCATCGACACACACCTTGAGGACAAGGTGGACCTGATGAACGAGAAAAACGAGAAGAAGGTGATCCGGACCTGGTCGCGCCGTTCGACGATCGTTCCGGAGTTCATCGGCCACACGATTGCCGTGCATAACGGCAAGAAGTTCATCCCGGTGTACGTGACCGAGAACATGGTGGGCCACAAGCTGGGCGAGTTCTCGCCCACCAGAACCTTCAAGGGACATGCGGCTAAGGCGGCGACGGAGAAGTCGTCCAAGTCGGCCTAACAGCCGTTAGCGAGGAATTCTATGGAAGCAAGAGCGGAAGCCAGATACATTCGGGTCTCGGCGCAGAAGGCGCGACTTGTGGTCGACATGATTCGCGGGCTAAAGGCCGGCGATGCGATCAACATCCTGCGTACCGTCAATAAGCGGATTTCGCCGACGGTAGAAAAAGTTCTGCGCTCGGCTATCGCGAATGCCGAGAACCGGTTCAACGATGTCGACGTGGACAGGCTGAAGGTGACGGAGGCCTACGTGAACGAGGGACCGCGCTCCAAGCGGATTCGTCCGGCTCCGATGGGCCGGGCCTATCGCTATCAGCGCCGTACGGCTCACATCATTGTGACCGTCGGGGACGGGAAATAGGACACGATGGGACAGAAAGTTCATCCTTACGGATTTCGTCTGGGCGTTACCAAGACCTGGCGGTCGCGCTGGTTCGCCAAGCAGGATTACGCGAAGCTGCTGCTCGAGGATCTCGAGCTGAAGGCGACGCTACGCGAACGTCTGAAGAGTGCTGGCGTGAGTTCGGTAGAAGTGGATCGTCCGGGCAACAAGCTGCGGGTGACCATCCGGACTTCGCGACCGGGCATCATCATCGGACGCAAGGGCGCCGAGATTGAGAAGCTCAAGAGCGATCTGGCCAAGAAGACCAAACGCGATGTCTTCATCGACATCCAGGAAGTCCACAAGCCGGAGCTCGACGCGCAACTCGTATCGGAGTCGATCGCTCTGCAACTCGAAAAGCGTGTGGCTTTCCGGCGTGCGATGCGCAAGGCCGTCGATTCGGCGCTGCGTTTCGGCTGCAAGGGAATCAAGGTGCGCGTCTCGGGCCGCTTGAACGGCGCTGAAATCGCGCGCAGTGAATGGTATCTGCAAGGGCAGTTGCCGCTGCACACGTTGCGCGCCGACATCGATTACGGCTTCTCGCAGGCTTACACCACTTATGGTGTGATCGGCGTGAAGACCTGGATTTACAAAGGTGAGATTCTGGACGGCGGACGCGCGGTGATGACGGGCAGCGAGCCCGAACCGCGGCGCCAGCCGCGCGAGCGCCGCGAACGCCGCGATGGCGGGGGACGCGATATGCGCGACAGCCGCGACAGGCAAAGTGTGCCTCCGGTGCATGCCGCCGCTCCCGCGGTGCAGGCCGGTACGCTCGAACAGGCACTGCCTGCCGAGTTGCCACAGCCGGTCAAGTCGTCACCAATCCTGCCGCCGGTCGCTCCGGTACAGCCGGGTTGGAAACAGGAACTGAAACAGGAGGCGCCGACGGCGTCCCCAGAGCCCGAGACCCCCGCGGGCTCCGAAACTGAGAATTAGGACGGAGACTGATACGCCATGTTGATGCCGAAGAAAGTTAAGCACCGCAAGCAGCAGCGCGGTCGCATGCGGGGAAAGGCCTGGAGAGGCAGCGATGTCTCGTTTGGCGATTTCGGCTTGAAGGTCATGCGTTGTGGCTGGATTACCGACCGCCAGATTGAGGCGGCCCGCATCGCGATGACACGTTTCATCAAGCGCGGCGGCAAAGTTTGGATCCGCTTGTTCCCGGATAAGCCGATCACCAAGAAGCCGGCTGAAACCCGTATGGGTAAGGGTAAAGGTGCACCGGAACAATGGGTGTGCGTCGTTCGCCCGGGCCGGATTCTGTTCGAGATGGAAGGCGTGCCCAAGGCGACCGCGGAAGAGGCGTTCCGCCTGGCGACGGCCAAGCTGCCACTGCCGTGCAAGATGGTGATGCGCGCCGGTGCTGGAGAGTAATGCGATGAAAGCCGACAAGATCCGAGATATCGATACTGCGGAACTCAGCGTGAAGGCGCGCGACATCGACGAGCAGATGTTCCGCCTGAAGTTCCAATTGTCGCTGGGCCAGAGCGACGGCGTGAAGAAGCTCCGTGTTCTCCGGAAAGACCGGGCGCGTATGCTCACGGTTCTCCGGCAGCGCGCCATGGCCGGCGAGACGATTGCCCCGGTGCCCGCGAAAGCGGACAAGGGCAAGGCGAAGAAAGGTAAGTAAGCGAACATGGCTGAGGCGACAGTAAACACTCACAAGGCCGAAAAGACCGGGCAGGTAGTCTCCGCGAAAATGGCCAAGACCATTGTGGTGGTGGTGACCCGGCGCGTGCAGCACCCGATGTATAAGCGGGTTGTTACCAAGCGTAAAAAGTTTTATGCACACGACGAAGAGAACAGCGCCAAGGTGGGCGACATCGTGCGCATCATCGAGTCGCGGCCGTTGAGCCACTTGAAGCGCTGGACGCTGGCCGAAATTGTGCGGCGGGCAGTTCAGGTTGGCGTGGAGCCGGCGGCGCTCGATACGCTCGGCACGACCGGGAAATAGCGCGAGTCAGCAAGGATCTGTAAGGAGAACGTTATGATCGGAATGCGAACCATCCTCGAGGTCGCCGACAACAGCGGCGCCAGGAAGCTCTCGTGCATCCTCCCGCGCGGTGGCGATCTCGGGCTGAGGGCCGGGCTGGGCGACGTGGTCACGGCGGCCGTCAAGGAAGCCGCGCCGGAGTCGAACGTCAAGAAGGGCAAAGTTGTGCGCTGCGTGATCGTGCGGATGCGCAAAGAAACGCGACGCAAGGACGGCACGTACATCCGCTTCGATTCGAATGCGGCCGTGCTGATTAACGATGTCGGCGAGCCGGTGGGAACGCGAGTCTTCGGGCCGGTTGCGCGCGAACTGCGTGAGAAGAAGTATATGAAAATCGTATCGCTCGCTCCGGAGGTCATCTAATGGCGGCCCCCAAAATTACCAGACGCGATCAGAATAAGCCGCAAGAGCTTCTCAAGATCCGGATCAGGAAGAACGACACTGTAAAGGTGATCGCGGGCCGGGACCGTGGCAAGACGGGCCGTGTGCTCGATGTGATGCGCGATACCGGCCGTGCGCTGGTCGAGGGCGTCAATATGATCAAGCGCCACACCCGCCCGAATCCGGCCAAGCAGATCAAAGGCGGCATCGCCGAGCGCGAAAGCGCGATCCACATCTCTAACCTGATGGTGCTCACTTCCGGCGGAGTGGCCACGCGGGTCGGATACAAAGTGGAAGGCGAAGGCGCCTCCGCGCGCCGGGTTCGAATCGCCAGGAAAACCGGCGAAGTTTTGGACAAGAAGAACTGAACGTAGGCATATATGAAGGCCAGGCTGAAAGAGCATTTTAACAAGAACGTGATACCGGCCCTGACGAAGGAGTTCGGCTACAAGAACGTGATGGCCGTGCCGAAGTTGGAGAAGATCTCCCTGAACATCGGCCTCGGCGAAGCGACGACCAATGCCAAGCTGATGGACGGTGCGGTGGCAGAGCTGACGCAGATTGCCGGACAGAAGCCGGTGATCACCAAGGCACGCAAATCGATCGCGGCTTTCAAACTGCGCGAAGGCATGTCGATCGGCTGCATGGTGACGTTGCGCGGCGACCGCATGTATGAGTTCCTGGACCGCCTGGTGAACGTGGCTCTGCCGCGCGTGCGCGATTTTCGCGGCGTTTCGGCAAAGTCGTTCGACGGCCGCGGTAACTATACGCTCGGCATCAAGGACCAACTGATTTTCCCCGAGATCGACTACAACAAGGTTGAGAAGGTCAAGGGAATGAATATCTGCATCACGACGACGGCCAAGTCCGACGCCGAAGGCGTTTCTCTATTGAAGCACCTCGGAATGCCGTTCCGGCAGTAGAGATTGAGGAAAGGGAATTACTGATGGCTACGAGCGCAAAGATCGCCCGGGAACACAAGAAGCTGAAGTTTGAAATTCGGCATCGGAACCGTTGCAAACGCTGCGGCCGGCCGCGGGGCTACATCGGAAAGTTCAACCTGTGCCGGATCTGTTTCCGCCTGCTAGCGCTGGCCGGAGAGATCCCCGGAGTGGTGAAGTCGAGCTGGTAGCCGCCGAAAAGGAACGACAGGAATTATGACATCAGATCCGATCGCCGACATGCTAACTCGGGTGCGAAACGCGCTGGCCGCGCGGCATCCGAAAGTGGATGTGCCAGGCTCGAAGCTGAAGCTCGAGATCGCGCGCATTCTCAAAGAAGAAGGCTACATCACCAACTATAAGCTGGCGGAAGAGGGCGTCAAAAAGGTAATCAAAATTTACCTGAAATACACGCCCGGCAACTTGCCGGTGATCTCGCACATCGAGCGCATCTCTCGTCCAGGTTGCCGTGTGTATATCGGCTCGCAGGAAGTCCAGAGAGTGTTGGGTGGAATGGGCATCAATATCCTGACCACGCCGAAGGGCGTGATGACGGGAGCCGCGGCGCGCAAAGAAGGCGTCGGCGGAGAAGTTCTGTGCCAGCTCTGGTAAGCCGCGAGGTAAGGAATTAGCCATGTCAAGAGTAGGAAAGAAGCCGATTCCGCTGCCGAAAGGCGTGAAGGTGACGATCGGCGCAGAGATGAACGTGGAAGGGCCGAAGGGCAAGTTGGTTGTGCCCGTGCCCGCCGGCATCCGCATTGAGCAGAAAGACGCTACGCTCGAGGTTTACCGGGACGGCGATCAGTACGCCGCCCTGCACGGCCTGACGAGAGCGCTGGCGGCGAATGCCATCAATGGCGTTTCGACCGGATTCGTGAGGGAGCTCGACATCGTCGGCATCGGTTATCGCGCCGACGTGAAGGGCGAGGTGGTTTCATTCACCCTCGGTTACTCCCATCCGATCGAATTCGTCCTGCCGAAAGGCGTCGAGTGCAAGATCGATAAGCAGACGCACCTGGTATTGAGCAGCTTCGACAAGCAGTTGCTGGGTCAGGTGGCTGCGAACATGAGGGCGCTGCGCAAGCCGGATCCTTACAAAAATAAGGGCGTGCGCTACACCGGCGAGACGCTTCGCAAGAAGGTCGGCAAGTCCGGCGCCGGAGGCAAGTAAGCACCATGATCACAAAACGCTCAAAAAACGAAACGCGGCTGCGCATCCATAAACGGATCCGCGCGAAGCTGCAGGGCACGGCGGCGCGTCCGCGCCTGGCGGTCTTCCGGAGCATCACGCATATTTACGTTCAGATCATCGACGATCGCTTGGGGCAGACTCTCGTGGCGGCCTCCTCGGTCGAAAAGAGCGCCAATGTGCCTAGCGGCGGAAACGTAGCCGGCGCGAAAGCGATCGGCAAGTTGATCGCGGAACGGGCGAAGGAAAAGGGTATCAAACAGGTGGTTTTCGACCGCGGAGGCTACCTGTATCACGGCCGCGTCAAGGCGCTCGCCGATGCCGCGCGCGAAGCAGGATTGGAGTTCTAGTCTATGGCAGCCACACCCACAGTAAAACGGATCGATCCGCAGACGCTCAACCTTAAAGAGCAGGTCGTTTCCATCAACCGCGTGACCAAGGTCGTCAAGGGCGGCAAGAACCTGAGCTTTTCGGCGCTGGTCGTGATCGGCGATCCGGCGGCGAAGGTTGTCGGATTCGGCACTGGTAAAGCCAAGGAAGTGCCCGCCGCGATTAAGAAGGGCATCGAATCGGCCAAAAAGAATCTGCGGAAGGTCAACGTGCTGGAGACTACGATCGCTCACGTCGTACTGGGGCGTTTCGGAGCCGGACAGGTACTGCTCAAGCCCGCGCCCGCCGGTACTGGCGTGATCGCCGGCGGACCGGTGCGCGCCGTCATCCAGGCCGTCGGGATTCCGAACGTGTTGACCAAGTCGATCGGCTCGCACAATCCGCATAACGTCGTGAAGGCGACGATTGTCGCGCTCGAACAACTGCGCGACCGCACCACCATGGCCGACATGCGCGGCTTGACTTTGGAGAAGATGCGCTAGGGGCTGGAGGATTTTTGTAATGGCCGAAGGTAAAATCAAGATTAAGCTCATTGGCAGCCCGATCTGCACGCCTGAAAAGCACAAGAGGATCGTGCGCTCGCTGGGGCTGAAGACGATGAACCGGACGGTGGAACGTCCGGACACACCGGAGTTTCGCGGCATGGTGGCCAAGGTGCCCCATCTGTTGGCGATCGTAAAATAGAGTTGGCGGCGCCACATGGCGGCCGCCGGATCAACTGTAAGGAATCGACGTTATGAATCTTAGTGGACTGAAACCTCCGGCAGGGCAAAAGCACTCCAAGCGGCGCATCGGCCGCGGCATGGGAACCGGTCGCGGCAAGTACGCGGGCCGTGGGCAGAAGGGCCAGAAGTCCATTTCCGGCTACAGCAGGATGCGCGGTTTTGAAGGCGGCCAGATGCCGCTGCACCGTCGCTTGCCGAAGCGCGGGTTCACGAACATTTTCAAGAAAGAGTTCGCGATTGTGAACGTGGGTACGCTGGAACGCTTGGAAGGCGACAGCTTCGACGGCGCCAAACTGCTCGAACTGGGCGTTATTCACAAGCTCTGCGACGGCCTGAAAATTCTGGGTTCCGGCGAACTGACGCGGAAGATCACGGTGCAGGCGCGCCTGTTCTCCAAGACAGCCGCGGAGAAGATCCAGAAAGCCGGCGGCAGCGTGGAAGTCATCGGCGAGAAAACCCCCGGCGAAACGAAGTAGCCGCGAAACGAGCGAGCCATGAAGTTTCTTGAAGCCTTTGCCAACATATTCCGGGTTCCGGACCTTCGCAAGCGGGTACTGTTTACGCTTGCCATGCTGGCGATCTACCGCCTCGGCGGGCACATTCCGACTCCCGGTATCGACGCGCACAAACTGGAACAGGCGTTCGCGCAGAACATGGGTACCCTGTTAGGGTTCATCGACTTGTTCTCCGGCGGCATGTTCCGGCGCTTAACGATTTTTGCGCTCGGCATCATGCCGTACATTACGTCGTCGATCATTTTGCAGTTGCTGACTGTTGTCGTCCCGACTCTCGAAAAACTACAAAAAGAGGGCGAACTAGGGCGGCGCAAGATCACGCAGTGGACACGCTACCTCACGGTGATCCTGGCAGTGGTTCAGTCGTTCGGTATCGCGACCGGCTTGCAGAGCATGCAAGGCGGATTTGTTCTTAACCCCGGGCTTCCTTTCATCTTTATGACCGTGCTGAGTCTCACGACCGGTACCGCGTTCATCATGTGGCTGGGAGAGCAGATTTCTGAGCGCGGCATCGGCAACGGCATGTCCCTGATTATCTTCACGGGCATTGTGATCGGGTTGCCGTCCGCGATCGACTCAATTTATTCCAACGTGTTCGTGACGCGGCAGTGGAACCCCCTGCAGTTGATCATCATCCTGCTCGTCATGGTCGCCGTGGTCGGATTTATCGTGCTCGTGGAGCGCGGCGAACGCCGGATTCCGATTCAATACGCTAAGCGCGTCGTTGGCCGCCGCATGATGGGTGGACAGCAGACGTTCCTACCGTTGAAGGTAAACGCCGGTGGCGTGATTCCGGTCATCTTTGCATCTTCGCTGCTCGCGTTCCCGCAGACGCTGCTCCAGATTCCGGTCTTCCGAAGCAACACCTGGTTGCGCGGAATGTTGCAGGCCGTAGGTTACGCCGAGCCGCTCTACGCCGTTCTTTTCGTGGTGGGTATCGTTTTCTTCTGCTTCTTCTACGTTTCGATCATTTTTAATCCGAATGAAGCGGCGGATAACATGCGCCGGTATGGCGGATTTATTCCGGGCATTCGTCCCGGCAAGAACACCGCCGATTATATTAACAAGATTCTGACAAAGATCACGGTCGTGGGTGGTTTGTATCTTTCGCTCTTATCTCTGATACCCCAGGTCATGATCTCCGGAATCAAGCTGCAGCATTTGCCGTTGATCGGAAACTTCATCGACCAATATTTCCCGCGCTGGTTGCTGGACGGTCTGGGGGTTTCCTTCTACTTCGGTGGCACTTCGCTTCTGATCGTGGTGGGTGTGGCCATGGATACGGTCAACCAGGTGGAAGCGCAGTTGATTATGCGCCACTACGAGGGCTTCACGCCGCGGGCCGGAAGGATTCGCGGGCGGCGTAGCGCAGTCTAGCGGGGAGTGGGCTAGTCCCTTCGGGCTGGCATACGCTTCGGGTTAAAAGAGGATATAAGTTTCGATGCCGAAGATCAGTATTCGTACCGTGGCGGTTTTGTTGTTCGGACCTCCCGGCTCGGGCAAGGGAACGGTAAGCAAGCACCTGACCGGTTGCTTTGACATGCCGCACATTTCGACCGGGGACATCTTCCGGGAGAACGTGAAGGCGGGCACTCCCTTGGGTTTGGAAGTCAAATCAATCATGGACGCCGGCGGTCTGGTGTCCGACGATTTGGTCAACCGAATCGTGGCTGATCGCGTGAAGAAGTCTGATTGCGTGCGCGGATTCATTCTCGATGGCTTCCCAAGAACGCTCGATCAGGCGAAGTACCTGACCGGCCTCTTGAAGGAGCAGGGGCTCGACCCGTTGGTGATTGGGCTGGAAGTAGATTATAATAGAATAGTTTCCCGCCTGACGGCGCGCCGGTCCTGTCCAAATTGCGGCGCGGTGTACAATGTTGTCTCCATGGCCCCGAAGGTGGATGGCGTTTGCGATGCGTGCGGAACGGCGCTGATCACGAGGGATGACGACCGCGAGGAAGTTATCAAGCAGCGGTTGCAGGCCTACGATGCGCAGACGGCCCCGCTGGTGGATTATTTCAAGCAGTCCGCCGGGATGTACTACGCGGTGGATGGGAACGAAGGCTCGGCCGAGGATATTGCGGAACGGGCGTGTGAACTGATTAGAAGCTGCGAATGATTATTCGGAAGAGCGCTGCGGAGCTTCAAAAGATGCGCCGCGCTGGACTACTGGTCTGGGAAGTCCTCAACCGGCTGAAGGGTATGGTTGCGGAGGGCGTGACGACCCTCGATCTTGAGGTAGTCGCGGAAAAGATGATCCAGGATGCTGGTGCGAAGCCGGCTTTCAAGGGTTACTATGTCCCTGCGATCGGCCAGAAGTTTCCGTTTGTACTCTGTACTTCCGTGAACGAGCAGATTGTGCACGGGATGCCGTCGGCGAAGCGGGCGTTAAAGCAGGGCGATGTGGTTTCGATCGACATGGGCGCTCAGTTGGAAGGCTACTTCGGGGATTCGGCCGTGACGGTTCCGGTGGGCGAGGTAACCGCCCAGGTGGCGAAGTTGCTGCGTGCCACGGAGGAGTCGCTGGAGTTGGCAATTCAGCAGATGCAGCCGGGAAACCGGCTCTTTGATGTCTGCGAGGCAGTGGAAAAGCACATCTGTGCGAACGGGTTTAGCGTGGTTCGGGAGTATGTGGGACACGGCATCGGTACGCATCTCCATGAAGAGCCGCAGGTTCCGAATTACGTGGACCGGAAAAGCGAGAACCCGCGCTTGAAGGAAGGCATGGTCCTGGCGATCGAACCGATGGTCAATGCCGGGCGGCCGGAGAGTAAAGTATTGGCGGATCGTTGGACGGCGGTGACGAAGGACGGCTCGTATTCGGCGCACTTCGAGCATAGCGTCGCGATCACGGCGGACGGCCCGTGGGTCCTGACCAGACCATAGACCGGGCAGATTTTATGGACGACCGGAAGGCGGACGGCTTTGAGGGCAAGGTCCTTGAGCTGATGCCGAGCGGGATGTACCGGGTTGAGTTGATGGACCTTCGGCAGGTGCTAGGGCATCTGGCCGGAGCGACAAAGAGAAGTTTCGTGAGGCTTCGGGTTGGCGACCGGGTTGAGATGGAAATCTCCCCGCATGACGCCGGCCGGGGGCGAATCACGAAGCTGTTAGGACAACGGATATGAAAGTTAGAGCTTCAGTCAAGAAAATGTGCGACAAGTGCAAGGTGATCAACCGCGAGGGCGTGGTTCGTGTCATCTGTGTCAACCCAAAGCACAAACAGCGGCAAGGCTAGGACCGTAGCGCGGAGCGAATCCGCGTACCCGGGCCACGAAGGTTGAAAGTAGCACACGGAGAAAAGAATGGCGCGTATTGCAGGCGTGGATTTGCCAAGTAAGAAGCGGGCCGAGATCGGCCTGACCTACATTTACGGGATTGGGCGAACTCGCTCGAAGTCGATCCTGTATCGTGCGGGGATCGATTTCAGTAAGAAGATCGCGGATCTGGACGAAGACGAAGTCAGCCGGATTCGTCAGATCCTCGAAGACGAAGGCTCCGTCGAAGGCGACCTGCGCAAGGAGATTTCGCTCAACATCAAGCGGCTGATCGAGATGGGCTCCTACCGTGGTATGCGGCACCGCCGCAGCCTGCCGGTCCGCGGCCAGCGCTCTCACACCAACGCCCGCACCCGCAAGGGCCCGCGGCGCGGCACAGTGGCAAACAAGAAGAAAGCCACCGGAAAGACATAGTAACCAGGGTTCCCAATGGCTAAAGCACCAGCAAAAAGCACGAAAAAGAAGTCGTTCAAGAAGCGTGAAAAGAGGACTATTTCCTCTGGGATCGTCCACGTGCAGGCGTCCTTCAACAACACGATCATCACGTTCACCGATCCTATCGGCAACGTTCTGTCCTGGTCGAGTTCGGGCTCGCTCGGTTTCCGCGGCTCCCGCAAGGGAACCCCGTTTGCCGCGCAGCAGGCATCGCTCACGGCTGCGAACAAGGTGAAGGAATTCGGGATGCGCACGGTCGAGGTTCGCGTCAGCGGACCGGGCGCCGGTCGCGAATCCGCTGTCCGCGCCTTGGCAACTGCCGGCATTGAAGTTCGGGCCATCAAGGACCGCACGCCGATGCCGCACAACGGTTGCCGCCCGCCGAAGAAGCGCAGAGTTTGATTTTTGTTGACGCATGGATCCTCACGGGTCGATGTGTCTGAAAAGCAGGATGAAAGCCCCTCGTGGCTGTAAACTGCACCTGATCGGAAGAAACAGGTAAGGAGAGACTACATTGGCTAGATATAATGGCCCGGTTTGCCGGCTGTGCCGGCGTGAGGGCACGAAGTTGTTTCTGAAAGGCGAACGCTGCCACACCGAGAAGTGCGCCATCGAAAAGCGCAACTTCCCCCCGGGGCAGCATGGTAAGGACCGCAAACCGAAGATCGTCGGCTACGGACTCCAGCTTCGCGAGAAACAAAAGACCCGCCGCTATTACGGAGTGCTCGAACTACAGTTCCGCAACCTGTTCGAGAAGGCCGCCAAGATGAAGGGCATCACCGGCGAAAACATGTTGAACATGTTGGAACGCCGGCTCGACAGCGTGATTTACCGGATGGGCTTCGGCACCAGCCGCGCGCAATCGCGCCAGATCGTGCGCCATGGCCACATCCAGGTAAACGGCCGCAAGGTCAATATCCCTTCGTTCATGGTTAAGCCGAACGATGTCGTCGAAGTGCGTCCGAAGAGCAAGGAAAATCCGACGATTCTCGCAGCCCGCGACGCCACCGCCCACGCTCCCACGCCGAACTGGCTGGAAGTGGACCGCGAAGCGCTGAAGGCGCGCGTGCTCGGCATTCCGAAACGTGAAGAATTGGTTCAGATCCAGTTGAACGAGCAGCTCATCGTCGAGTTGTACTCGAAGTAACAAGGAGACAGCGATGTTCAAGGGCTTTCAGAAACCAAAGCGATTAGTGGCCAATACCGACTCTCTTACAGAGCGGTACGGAATGTTCTGGGCGCAGCCCTTCGAGCGTGGTTTCGGAACCACCATCGGAACGGGCCTGCGCCGCGTCCTGCTCAGCTCCATCGAGGGCGCCGCGATTACCGCGGTGCGGATCGATGGCGTGGCGCACGAGTTCAGCCCGATCCCGGGTGTGGTCGAGGACGCCACCGACATCATTCTCAACCTCAAGCAAGTGCCCTTCAAAATGGCGAGCGACAGTACGAAGATCGTGCGTGTTACCGCTGTTGGGCCCTGCGAAGTGCTGAGTGGTCAGATCGAAACCGACCACGAAATCGAAGTGCTCGACCGCAACATGCACATCGCCACCGTTGGCGAAGGCGGCAAGCTCAACATCGAGATGCGTCTGCGTTCGGGACGCGGCTATGTGAGCGCGGATCGCAACTACGACGAAGACCTCCCCGTGGGCTATATGCCGATCGATTCGGTGCATTCCCCGGTTCGCAAAGTAAACTACGCGGTCGAAGCGGCCCGCCTCGGGCAGATGACTGACTACGACAAGTTGACGATCGAAGTCTGGACCAACGGCGCCATCTCGCCGCAAGACGCCATCGGCCAGGCAGCCAAGCTGCTCAAAGACCACATGTCGATCTTCATCAACTTCGAGGAAATCTCCGAAGTTCTCGAAGAGCCGGCCGAGCGCGCACAGAGCCAGATGAACGAGGTTCTTAACCGGTCTGTCGAGGAGTTGGAACTGAGTGTTCGTTCCTACAACTGCCTCAAGAACGCGAATATTCAGAGCATCGGTGATCTGGTGCAGCGGTCCGAGGCGGAAATGCTCCGCACCAAGAACTTCGGCCGCAAATCATTGAACGAAATCAAAGAGATCCTCGGCGGACTCGGGTTGGGCTTCGGTATGAAGATCGACTCGCAGGGCCGCCTGGTCAGCCCGAGCGGGACACCCGCCTCGATTGGCGCCCTCCCGGATTCGACCGGCGGCGCAGAGGCGGAAGAGGATCTGAACGGAATGAACGAGTAGGGTATCAACATGAGACATAAGGTAGCTGGCTTTAAACTGAAGCGGGACGTGGGCGCCCGCAAATTGCTCCTGCGAAACCTCGTCACCAGCGTGATTCTCGAGGAGCGCGTCGTGACCACAGTGCCCAAGGCGAAAGCCGTCAAGCCGCTGGTCGAGAAGATGATCACGCTCGCCAAACGCGATACCCTGCATGCGCGCCGCCAGGCCGCTTCGTTTCTGCTTACCCCAGCTTCGGTGCAGAAGCTGTTTGAGAAGTTAGGCTCCCGCTTCGGCCAACGCAACGGCGGCTACACACGCATCGTGCGCCTCGGACCCCGCAAGGGCGACGGCGCCGAGACCGTCATGCTTGAGTTTGTCGGTTCCGAGCTTGTCAAACGCGCCGCGGAACGCGCCAAACGCCGTGAAGAGCGCCTCAAGGCCATCAAAGAGGGCCGCGAGCACGAAGAAGCAGAAGGCCAAGAGCCGACCGCATAGTTTTCCCCTCGGGGCCGGGTTTTTCGCCCGGCCCCGTCTTCCTTTCTCCTCCCAGGATTCCTCTATCAATCACCCTACTGATATTTTTCTATTGACAATGTACTAGTCAACCAGTACACTAGTTAACTAGATGATCCCGGCGACGCCATTTCGAATCCAAATCGACGCGCGTAGCGGGGTTCCGTTCTACCGCCAGATCATCGATCAAGTGCTCTCGGCGATCGCATCCGGCGCGCTGGCCGCAGGCGATCAGTTGCCCACCGTGCGGCAGCTCGCCGTGGATCTCTCGGTGAATCCGAATACTGTCGTGCGTGCCTATCGCGAGCTGGAAATCCGGGGCGTCCTGACGACGCAGCAGGGCAGCGGCACATTCATCGCACCTGGCCAGGAGGTGAGTGCGAGCGATGTAGAGCGGCAGCGCAGGCGCTCTCAACTGGTCTCGGAGTTCGTGGCTCGAGCCGGCGGCGAAGGCTTTTCCGTGAGGGAAGTGATCGAGATGCTGAAGGAAATGTTTCCGGAAGCAGAGAAAGGGAACTGAGATGGTAACGATACCAACGTTTGCCGGAAAGTTGGAGGGACGCGGGGCGGAACTGCCCGATTGGCAAGTGGTCAGCCCGATCGGCGCAGCGCTGTTCGCTTTGTCCGTGATCGCGGGAGCCGTGTCGGCGGCCGCGCTCCATAGGCCGTGGCCGATCCTGGCCGGCCTCCTTCTGGGACTCTACTGCCTGTTCTCGATTAAGGTGGCCAAGCAGTGGGAAAAGATGGCGGTGTTGCGCTTCGGGAGATACAAGGGACTGCGCGGGCCCGGTCTCTTCCGCATCATTCCGATCATCGAGACGATCACAAAATCCGTTGATCAGCGCGTGCGCGTCACTGACGTCAGCGCGGAGTCGGCGCTCACGCGCGATACAGTGCCCGTCAACGTCGACGCCATCGTCTTCTGGGTGATCTGGAACGCGGAAAAGTGTCTGCTCGAAGTTCAGGATTTTCAGCAGGCGATCACACTGAGCGCGCAGACCGGTCTACGCGAATCGATAGGCCGGCACGACCTGGCGCAGATGATTACCGAGCGGGAGATGCTGGGGCGCGAACTCCAGAAAATTCTCGATGAGAAGACGAACCCATGGGGCATCACCGTGCAGTCGGTCGAGATCCGCGACGTGCATATCCCCGCGGCGCTCGAAGACGCGATGTCGCGCCAGGCTCAGGCCGAGCGCGAACGCCAGGCGCGCATCATTCTGGGCACTGCGGAAACCGAGATCTCCAGCAAATTCGCGCTGGCGGCCGAGGTGTACCGGGACAATCCCGTGGCGCTACATCTGCGCGCGATGAACATGCTCTATGAAGCGATCAAGGAGAAAGGCGCCATGGTTATCGTGCCGTCATCGGCGGTGGAGACCATGGGCCTCGGCGGGATGCTCGCCACGACGGCGCTGGGCAAGACTCCAACGCAGCAATAGATGCGCATGTTCCGATGGATTTCAACTAGAACATCAGTTTCATCGCGAACGTGATCTGGCGCTGGCCGTGCCCTTTTTCCGCCGTCACTGTGCCAAACGCGGCATTCGTGGGCGTGACGTTCGGATTGGCGAATTGCGCATGGTTGAGCGAATTGTAGGACTCCATGCGCGCTTGCGCACGCAGCTTTTCCGTTATGCGGAAAGTCTTGAAGACCGACAGATCCATGTTGTTCGTGCCGTCGCTACGAATGTTGTTAAAGCGCGTCGAAACGGTGCGGATGTTGCTGGCCGGTAGCTTGTTCGTCGTTGTCTCAAAGCCGGCGCCGGTGTTGAACCAACGCTCGACCTTGCGCTCGGAAACGGGCAGCGGAATATCCTGGAGTGTGCCGTAGAGGATCATATTGCCGAATCCGAGCGCCTGGCCGGATTGCCCTTCGTACCAGCCTTGCGCCTGCCATCCGCCAATGATTCCGTTCAAGATTCCGTGCGCATTTCGCAGGAAATGGCGGCCTCGTCCGAACGGCAACTCGTAGCTTCCGCTGAGTACGATGCGGTGCGGATGGTCCTGATCGGAGACGACCTTTTCGGGACGCAGGTCGGTCTGGTTCAGGAACGACGTGGCCTCCATGAACTTCGAGAACGTGTAGGCGAACTGGAACGATGCGCCGTGCGAGAAGCGCTTCTGCGCGAGCACCTGCATCGAATGGAAGTAAGAATACCCGACGGGCAGGTCCACGGTAATGCCGGTAAACTGCGGATACGGCCGCAGCAGTTGCGAGCGCGCGATGCGTGTGGCGTAGAGATTCGTGCCGAAAAACTCCTGCATCCCCGCGAAGGGGTTCGTCACTTGTGCGCCGAGAAAGTCAATCGCCGGCTGGTCGCGCACGGGCGAGGTCGAAAGATACTCGCGTGGTGTCGCGTCCAGTTGACGGTTGGCGCTCAACTTCGTTCCCCGGTTGCCGACATACGTCAGGTCCAGCACGACACGCTTCGGCAGTTGGCGCTGTACGGAGAGCGTCCAGCGCTGCATGTAGAGTGTGCGCAAGTCTTCATTAAAGTACGTGGCCGACTTGCCCAACTGTGTCAACAGGCCCGCGCTCGCGCCGCTCTGATTCTGAATCCCGTCGGGGAAGGGATCCGAGAGTGTGGCGCGATAGGTGATGCCGTTCGTCAGACTCGCGACAAACGGGGTGGTCTGGTTGAAGCCGCCCTGATTGACGTCCCGCCGGTCGATCCCGGTGATGCCGTGAAAGACGCCGTAGCCGGAGCGAATCACGGTCTTATTGTTGAGGCGATAGGCCAGCCCGAAGCGTGGCGCGAAGTTGTTCTTGTCGGAATTCCACAACCCGCGCGGCAGGCCGTTGGCGCCCGGAAAGGTCAGGCCGCCGGTCGTGCGAAATGCTTCGATGGGAATTTGCGGGATAGGCGCTAGCGCGTAATTGGCGCGCGCCTGCGCTTCGACGGGATTGGAAACCTGGAAATCGAATCCGCGCAGCGAGCGGTTGTAGCGTTCCGTCGTCGGACTCTCATACTCGTAGCGTATGCCCATGTTGATTGTGAGCTTGCGCGTCGCCTTCCAGTCGTCCTGGAAGAAGACCCCGGTGAATGTGGATTGCTCCGCGCGCGAAGCATTGATATCGACGCCGCCTCCGCTGGGCAAGCCGAACAACAGCGAGGCAAAACCCTGTCCAATAGCAGCCGCACCTGAGTTCGAATTGGGTCCCTTGGTCCACGTCGTGCCGAAATCGAAAGTCGGCGCAACGTTGCCGTAGTTGTAACCGTTTTCGCGCATCAGGCGGAACTCGGCGCCCATCCGCAGGCTGTGACTTCCCAGCAAATGCGTCAGAGTGCCGAACCAGGTGTGGTAGGCCGTCGTTGCCGTCGAACCCCCGGTGTCGCCCAAGTCCGCCATGTTTTCGACAGTAATTAACGGAAAAGCCATGCCCGCCGCGTTGCCTTTCCTCGCAATCTCGTCCGCCAGGCTGTGCGGCAGGCCGAGCGTGGTGATGTCGAAGCCCTGGCTATAGCGCGAGGTGACCAGATTCATGTACGAGAAGCCATAGCGCAAATTGAGCAGCATTCGCGGACCCAACACCAGGACGTCGTCGATCACGCCGCCCCACGAAGGGCGATCCGTCACGTCGCCCACAGCGAGAGTGGGCAGCTTTTGCACGCGATTGCCGAACCAGCTATTATTCATGCGAAAGTACACGCGGTGGTTTTCGCTGAACGTGTGATCGACGCGCGCGAGAAACGTGCGGTAGTCCTTGTTCTCGTCGTAGATGCGAAAGAAATTGTCGTGGCCGTCGGCCGTCGCAGCCGCGTTGGGTTTCGGATAGTAAGCGAGCAGGTTGCGCGCCACGGGCGAGATGCGCGAAGCGGGCACAATGTTGCCGGGAAGCGGAGTCCGGGAGAACTGGCCGTTGCCGTTATCCTTGACCGTGGCGGGATCGTAAATCTGGTAGCGCGAGGCGAGCGCCAGCAAAGCGGAAAAATCGCCTTCACGCTCCGCCAGAGTCGGCACCGTATCGCGCGTAGTCGGCTGGCGGCGCACATACATGCCTTCATAGCCGAAGACCCAGAAGGTCTTGTTCGTGCCGTCGTAGAGCCGCGGCAGGCGGATCGGGCCTCCCATCGTTGCGCCCCAACGCTGGTGCAGCCAAGTGCTATTGCCCGCCAGCATTTTCTTCTCTTCGGTGACCGGACCCGAGCGCGGGTCATAGACGTAGTTGTTATAGAACCACGGATTCGCCCGGATTCGCGAATCGAAAAAACTGCCAGTTCCGTGCAGCGCGTTCGTCCCGGCTTTGATGCTCACATTCACGATCGCGCCCGTGCCGTGTCCGGCGCTCGCGTCAAAGGCCAGCGTCTGGATCTTGAACTCCTGCACAAGATCCTGCATGGGCGAGAAGCTGGCGTTGTTCCCGCTCATGCTGGAAGCGCCGTCCACTGAGATTTCGCTTGAGCCGCTGCGCGTCCCGTTTACGACGATGCTGCCCGAAGCGTGGCCGAGATCGAAAGGATTACCCGGGCTGTGTCCTCCGGTCGCCATTACGCCGGGCGTGAGACGCGCCAGATAAAACGCGTTACCGCCCGCGATCGGCAACTCCGCTACCTGCTTCTCGTCCACGACCATGCCGATTGAAGGTGAGGCGGTATCGAGCATGGTCGATTCCGCAGTGACCACGACCGTTGTGTTCACGTTGCCGACCTCGAGCCGGAAGTCCAGTTCGAGGCGCTCGTCGACACTCACCTCGACGTTCTCCCGAACGGCCTCGGAGAAGCCCTGCAGCTCGACGGTCACGCGATAGAGACCGGGCTGCAAAAACGGAATCTCAAAATTGCCCTGCTGATTGCTGACTGATGCCGTGCCTGTGTTGGTGGCCAGGTTTGTCGCGCGCACCTTTGCACCGGCCACGAACGCTCCGCTTGGATCCGCCACTCTCCCGATGATCGTGCCGCGTGCATCCTGCGCCCAAACCGGCGCTGCGGCGACGAGAGCCGCGCAGGCTAACAGTCGAATATTCACAATTGACCCCTGCGCTGAATCCTATCGTTCGTGTGGCGCGAAGTCAATCGCCGGCGTTCTTCCCCTTCTTTCCATTTTTGCGATCCTCGCCGTAGCCCTTGGCGTTTTCAGCGCGGCAGCGAGCTTCCGTCTCGTCGGGATGTTCGCCCAACTCTTTCACAAGCGCGCCATGCAGGCTGTCCATGCGCTGCGAATGCGCGGGTTGAGCCGCAAGATTGTGGAGCTCCGCCGCGTCCGCCTTCAAGTTGTACAACTCTCGCTCAGCTTTGTGCTCCGCATCCGGCGCGCTGTGATAGACGTACTTCCAATCGCCGCTGCGAATCATGGCGTAGCCAGACGCGATGTTGTGCGCGTAGTATTGGGTGACCGCGCGATCCTTCCACGGCGAGCGCGAATTGTCGAGCCAGCCGAGCATCGATGTGCCGTCCCAATCCGTTGGCGTGCGCGCGCCGCCAAGATCGGCAATCGTGCGAACCAGATCGAGGTTGGAGCACGCGCCCGCGCGCCGCTGCCCGCCTTTCCAGCGCTTCGGCCAACTCGCAATCATCGGAATGTGCGCGGCCTGTTCGTATACGCAGTTCTTCCACCATAGGCCATGCTCGCCCATGTTCTCGCCGTGATCCGTGGTGTACAGAATCACAGTGTTGTCGGCGAAGGGAGACTTGCGCAGCGCGGACAACAGCATCCCAATCTGCGCGTCGACCCACTCCGTCAGGCCGTAGTAGAGTTCGCGGCCGAGTTTTACGGTTTCTGCTGGCTGATCCACAACGCCGAAACCACGCCGCAGGTGCTTGTAGTTGAGCGGCAGCGTGTCGAGAAATCCGCGTGGAATATCCGGCATCGGGATGCGGTCTTTGTAATTCTTCCAGTATTGTTCGGGCACGATCAGCGGGAAGTGCGGCGCCAGATATCCGGCGAACAGGAAGAAGGGCTTGTCGTTGGTCCCGCGTTTGGAGAGGAAGTCGAGCACGCCCGCAGTGACTTTCTTATCGTGCGACATTATGCTCGAATCCTCGCCGGTGTGAAATTGCGCAAAGCGCTGCTGTCCGGCTTTCGTATTCACGCTCTCGTCGTCGGCCTTGCGTCTGTTGCCGCCGCCCGTCATGTGGGCGTTGTTCATGTTGCCGCCGAGTTCGGTGAACCCGTAGCGGTGCCGCGCGTCGTAGTGCTGCTTTCCGCACAGAAACGATTCATAGCCGGCTTCGTTCATGATTTTCGGCAAGCTGGGGAAATCGTCACTCGCGAGCCGGCAGCTATTATTCCACGCGCCGACCCGGTGGACGTACTTGCCCGAAGTGAACGAGAGACGTGAGGGCACGCACAGCGGCGAGTTGCAGTAAGCCGACTCAAAGGCGACACCTTCGGCGGCGAGGCGGTCGAGGTTGGGGGTGCGGACGATCTTGTTCCCGAGGAAGCCGCTAACGCGGTGGTTGTGCTCGTCGCTCATGATGACGAGCACATTCGGAGGCTTTTCGCGTGGCGCCGCATGTCCGGCGGCGCCCGCTGTTACCGCTGCCAATCCCGTCTGAAGAAAACCGCGTCTTGTCTCGTTTCGCACCACTGCCTCCTGGGCCGTTGATTCTGCTTCAGAATCCAACGTATCACGGGTGCGACCGCGACTGCGCGCCTTGCCGGCGGGCGAAGCGTTACTTCATCGGCAGAATATCGTAGGTCGTTGTGCCGGGAACGCGCACCTTCGCGTAGGCTTCGTCCCAGGCTTTCTTGTTGGGATCGGCGGCGTAGGTCTTGAGGGCCGCTTCATTCGCCATCTCCATGCAGACGGCATACTGGCGTTGCACGCGCATGAAATTGCCCTCCGCCTTGGTCACATCTTTGGTGAATTTCTTGCGGGTTTCCGCGTCGGGCGAGAACTGCGAGAGCGGATTGCGCAGTTTTCCGTACCACACCTTGGACACGCTCGGCACCTTGCTGGGCAGGTCGTCCGTGGCTTTGTAGAAAGCCTTCCAATCTGCCTCTGTGGCGCCTTCGATGGCGGTGAACGCGAAGCAGTGCATCAGTTTGTTTTCGGCGGCGGAAAGCAAACCCGCCAACGCCACGGCGCAGATCGCAAGACGGCTGAGTAAACGCATAGATCCTCCAAATTATCCCAATCGGGATAGCCAGAATTGTAGCAGATTACGCCGGTTGCCCGGCCGTGGCGGCAACCGCCTCGCCGATCGCGCGGCTCAGCTTATCGATGCCTTCGCCCGTGACGGCGGAGATTTTGAAAAACTTCATGTGCTTCCTGCGTGCCAGTTTTCGTAGCGCCTCGACGCGCTCCGGCGCTTGCGCCACGTCGATCTTGGTGGCCACCAGGATCATGGGCTTGGCCGCCAGTGCGTCGCTGAAACTGGCCAGTTCATTCATAATTACATCGAAATCGTGAACCGGATCGCGCCCGCTCGCCTCGGAGACATCGACCAGATGCGCGAGCAAACGAGTGCGTTCGATGTGCCGCAAAAACTGGATGCCGAGGCCGTGCCCCTCGTGCGCGCCTTCGATTAACCCCGGAATGTCGGCGACCACGTAACTGCGATCGTCCGAAAGCCGGACGACGCCCAAATTTGGCTCCAGGGTCGTAAACGGGTAGTCGGCGATCTTTGGCCGTGCTGCCGAGATGCGCGAAACCAGAGTCGACTTACCCGCATTTGGGAAGCCGACCAGGCCCACATCGGCAAGCAGTTTGAGTTCGAGGCGCAGCCGAAACTCGTCGCCGGGATGCCCTTCTTCATGCTTCGTTGGCGCCTGTTGCCGGGAGGTGGCAAAGTGTTGGTTGCCGCGTCCGCCGCGTCCGCCCTTGGCGATCAGCATCCTGTCGCCGGGCGTCGCGAAATCGTGAATCAATTCGCCCGTGTCGAAATGGTAAACCACCGTGCCGACCGGGACTTTCAGTTCGATCGATTCGCCTTCGCGCCCGGTGCGATTGCTGCCCTCGCCGTGGCGTCCGCGCTGGGCTTTGTGTTCCGGGTTGAAGCGGTAATGCAGTAGCGTGTTGTAGTGTTCGCTGGCGACCATCCACACGTCGCCGCCCTTGCCGCCGTCGCCGCCTGATGGACCGCCGCGTGGAACGAATTTCTCGCGGCGGAACGCCATGCAGCCGTTCCCGCCGTCGCCCGCCTTCACTAGGATTCTGACTTCGTCAATAAACACAAATCACCGCAAATACGAAGGGCCGCCGGCTGGAACACCGGCGGCCCGGAAACTGCACTCCAACAAAAAACGCTTACGCCACAATCTGGGGCGTGACTGTCACAAACTTGCCCATGCGGCCACGATCGCGGAAATTCACAGTGCCGGCGATCTTAGCGAACAGCGTGTCGTCCTTGCCCAAGCCTACGTTCTCGCCGGGCTTGATTCTGGTGCCGCGCTGGCGAACGATGATGGAACCGCCGGTGACAATCTGGCCCGCGAAAATCTTGACGCCCAGGCGCTGCGCATTCGAGTCGCGCCCGTTTTTGGAACTGCCTAAACCCTTTTTATGTGCCATATTACTGTCTCCTTCAGACCAGGATCTCGCTGATCTTCACCTTGGTAAAATCCTGCCGGTGGCCGATTGTGCGCTTGTACTGCTTCTTGCGCTTGAACTTGAAAACAATCACTTTGTCGGCGCGGCCGTCGCCCTCGACTGTGGCCTTGACCCTGGCGCCGGACGCTTCCGCACCCGTCAAAAGCTGGTTCGCGTCGGTACACACCGCGAGTACACGGCCGAACTCCATTTCGGAGCCGACTTCGCCGGGCAGCGTTTCCACTTCCAGGGTGTCGCCCGGGGATACGCGATACTGCTTCCCGCCGGTTTCAATCACTGCGTACATAGGAATCCTCGTTCTATTTGGTTTCCGGGAGGCTACTAATAGAAGGCACACACCATAACACGGCATGGCCACAAGCCACGATTCTTTAGGATACACCATTCTGGCCGGTTTGAAAAGTGCGACTTTCGAATCCTGGCGCCGCGTCTCAGAATACTCCAGGGAATCAGCATCCCCGATCACTCTTCGTCAACGCTTACTTTGATGCGAATGTGGAACGCGACATTCACAAAAGGACCTGCCCGGCGGCGAATCCTGTTAAAATTCCCTCGTGACTGTCGAACCCACGCGTCGTAGCGTCCTGGCCGGCCTGACCGCCAGCGCTCTCTCCTCTCCCTTGACTCTTGCGGCCTCCCGCCCGTTGCGGCTGGGTGGACCGATTTTTTTGAAAAGCGAGGATCCGGCCGAGCGAGCCCGCGAGCACCGCAGGCTAGGCTACTCGGCGGCATACTGTCCGAACATCAAGCTCACGGACAGCGCTGCCATCCAGGCGACTGAGAAGGCGTTCGCGGCCGAGAACGTGGTGATCGCCGAAGTGGGCGCATGGAAGAACATGCTCGACCCGGACGAAGCCAAGCGCCGCGAAAACATCCGCTACGTCACCGAACGGCTTGCGTTGGGCGATGCCGTCGGCGCCCGTTGCTGCGTCGACATCGCGGGATCGTATAACTCGAAGGTCTGGTATGGTCCACACCCCAAGAATTTCTCCGATGAATTTTTCAACGCGACGGTCGAGAATTGCCGGCGCGTGATTGACGAAGTGAAGCCGAAGCGCACGAAGTTCACGCTCGAGATTATGGGCTGGGCTCTGCCGGAGGGTCCCGACTCCTACCTGCGCCTGATCAAGGCCATCGACCGCAAGGCATTCGCGGTACACCTGGACATCTGCAACGCGATCAACAGTCCGGAGCGCTTCTACAACAACGCCGCCTTCATCGCGGAATGCGTTCGCAAACTGGGCCAGTGGATCGTGTCGTGCCACGCCAAGGATCTGGAGTGGGTGACGGAGCTGAATGTGCATTTCCTCGAAGTGATCCCAGGGCGCGGCTCCGTCGATTATGCGGCTTACCTGCGCGCTCTGTCGCAACTGCCCGGCCAGCCGCCGTTGATGATCGAGCATCTCAAAGGCGCCGAAGCGTACGACGAGGGCAGGAAGTACATCCAGAAGATCGCGGCCGCCGAGGGTCTGACTTTCGCGTAAGGGGAAAACATGCAGCGCAGAAATTTCTTATTTGCAGCGACGGCTGCGCTGGCCGCTGGGCGTAACGCCACGGCCGCCCGCTTGCCAATTCGCAAAGGCATCCTCATCTCGATGCTGCCGAAGCAACTGCCACTCGAGGACCGCCTGAAACTAGCTCGGGACGCCGGTTTCGAAGATCTGGAGTGCAATACGGTGACAGATCCGAAAGAGGCCGAGGCGATCCGCGTGGCGGCGGACAAGGCGAAGCTGCGCATACACTCCGTGATGAATTCGGCGCACTGGCAGTCTCCGTTCAACTCGTCCGACCCGGCGGTCGTCGCGAAAGGCATGGAGGGCATGGAAACCAGCCTGCGCAACGCGCACCTTTGGGGCGCCGATACGGTCTTGCTGGTTCCGGCCGTGGTCAACCCGAAATTCAGCTACTACCAGGACGCCTGGACGCGTTCGCAGACGCAGATCCGGAAACTGCTGCCGCTGGCCGAAAAGCTAAAAGTGGTGATCGCCATCGAAAATGTGTGGAACAAGTTTCTGCTTAGCCCGCTCGAGTTCGCGCGCTATGTGGATGAATTCCAGAGCCCGTGGGTACGGGCTTACCTCGATGTCGGCAACATGGTGTTTTACGGCTACCCGCAGGATTGGATTCGCACGCTGGGGAAGCGCACAGTGAAGGTGCACTTCAAGGATTTTCGTTTTCGCAACCGGACGACGGAATTTACGCTGCTGCGCGAAGGCGACATCGATTGGCTGGAAGTACACAAGGCACTCGCCGAAACCGGCTACAGCGGGACGGCGACCGTGGAACTCCCTGGCGGTGACGAGGCGTACCTGCGCGACCTCAGCCGGCGTGTGGATCTGATTCTGAGTGGAGCACAGAGCTAGATGAAAAAATTCCTCATCGGATTGGTGACAGGTTTGTTGCTGGCCGGCTTGACGGCATTTCTGGCCGTGATCGCAGTCGCCAGGCTCGGCGACTCGAAACCTTCCATCGCAGACGGGACTACGCTGGTTCTGCGTCTCGACGGCTCGATTCCGGAGAAACCACCGATAGAGATCCCGCTGCCGTTCTTCGAGGAGCAGGCCCCCACGACTACGCAGGAGCTTTGGACCCTGCTCGATCGCGCTGCGGCGGATTCGCGGATCAAGGCGATTCTGCTGATGCCGCGCCATCCGGGCGCCGGTTGGGGCAAGCTGCAAGAAGTTCGCGAGGGGATACTCAAGTTCCGCAAGAGCGGAAAGCCGGTGATCGCCTGGCTGAGCGCGCCGAATTCGCGTGATTACTATCTGGCAGCCGCGGCGGATAAGATCTACATGAGCCGCGAGGATTTTCTCGACCTGAAGGGCTTGCGCCTGGAGTCGACATTCGTCAAGAGCACGCTCGATAAGCTCGGCGTCAAAGTCGATGTCGAGCACGCCGGAAAGTATAAGGACGCGGGCGATATGCTGACGCGCAACTCGCTCAGTCCGGAATCGCGCGAAGTTCTGAACTCAATCGTCGATAGCGTTTTCGCAACTCTGACGGCGAGCATCGCCGAAGGACGCAAGAAGACGCCCGAGGAGGTTCGCGCGCTGATCGACAAAGGTCCGTTTTTGGCGCGGCAAGCCAAGGAGAGCGGCCTTGTGGACGACCTGCTCTATGAAGATCAGGTGCTGGGCGAACTCAAGAAAAGGCTCAATCAGAGCGAGCTGAAAAAAGTGTCGCATCGCGACTACCTGAAGGTGGGCGGTGCGGGCGCCGCGAAAAAAAGGATCGCTCTGCTGGTCGGCGACGGCACGATCGTGCGAGGAGACGGCGACGAGGGCATCGCCTCCAACACCTTCATCAAACAATTGCGCAGAGTCGCCGCGGATGCCAACGTTGCGGGCGTGATTCTGCGGGTCGATTCGCCGGGCGGCGATGGCGTGGCCTCCGATGAGATTCTTCGTGAAGTGAAATTGCTGAGCCAGAAGAAACCGCTCGTGATTTCGATGTCGGATGTGGCTGCGTCGGGTGGCTACTACATCTCGGCGACGGGCGATCCGATCATCGCCTATCCGAACACGTTGACCGGCTCCATCGGCGTGATTTACGGAAAACTGAATTTGCGGGGTCTCTACGACAAGCTCGGCATCCAGAAAGAGATCATCACGCGCGGGAGATTCGCCGATATCGATTCGGACTATCAACCTCTCACCGACGCTGGACGCGCCAAACTGCGCGAGGGCATCGACGAAATGTATAAAGGGTTTGTCAGCCGCGTGGCCGAGAGCCGCAAGCGTAAGTTCGAGGAGATCGAACCGCTGGCGCAGGGCCGCGTCTGGATGGGATCTCAAGCGAAAGGGAATGGGTTGGTGGATGAACTGGGTGGCATCGATCGCGCCATCGAGATCGTCAAGGCTAAAGCGAAGATTGGCAAGGACGAGAAGGTGCGCCTGGTCGCCTATCCGCCGAAGAAGAGCATCTACGAGATGCTCTTCAGCCGCAATATCGAAACCTCGCTCGAATCCAAACTGGAGGCGCGGCTCCGGGAAGTGTTCCAGGGCTTCGATCCGCGCTTGTGGATGCAAGGCGGAATGCTCAAAGCCATGCCGTATCAGGTCGAAATCAGATAGGACAGTTGTTAGAAGGCCTGCGCCGAAGAGATCCCGGCCGATTGCAGAGCCGTGGCCATCTTTTCGAGCGCCGACTTATGAATCTGCGAGACGCGGCTCTCATTGATTCCTAGCATTCCGCCGATCTCCTTCATCGTGAGCTCTTTGGTGTAGTAGAGCACGACGACTTTCTGATAGCGCTCCGGCAGAGTCTTCATTGCTGAGTTCAACACGCTGCGCAACTGCTCCTTGGCGCACATCGTGTCCGGCTGGGTCTCGGGCTTGCTTGGGAAATCCGGGGCCGGAAGATCTTCGTGATCGGTCGACCGTGTGGATGCCGAGATCAATCCGACGTTGCGCAGATCGATGGCCATCTGCCGCCAACGGTCCACTTCCACGCCGAGACGGTCCGCAATCTCGGCCTCGGTCGGCGTGCGCTGCAACGCGGTGGAGAGATCGCGCGTTGCGGCCTCCACCTGTTTGTGCCGGCGGCGCAGATCGCGGGAAGCCCAATCGAGCTGGCGCAGGCTGTCGAGGATCGCGCCCTTGATGCGGTGCTTGGCATAGCTGGAAAATTGCACCTGCTTGTCGGGGTCGAATTTCTCAACGGCGTCAAAGAGTCCGAGCACGCCGGCGTGCACAAGGTCGTCGAGATCCACATGCACGGGCAGGTTCTCGTGAACGCGCACGGCAATCGCTTTCACGAGCGGCAAATGCTCCAGGACGATCTGGTCCCGCCTGGCAGTCCGTTCTTCCTTCACCGCAGAGACACTTGTAGCGTACATGTTCGGTTCTCGCTTGTCTTCGTTTGGATTGTCCCCGCTCTCCGGGGAACTTTGTTGCCGGGCTGCTACTCCCGACGTCCTACTTAAAGCAAGCCTAGGACCAAACTTGTCGCCAACCGGCCGTATCAACTCTTGAGTTTTTCTGGCAGGCATCATAAAGTGTTTGCCGCGAACGATCTAAAGACTTTCGTGAACCCGCCGATAGGAGTAGTATCGGCTATACAAACGCCGACGGAACGACACTCAATCCGCCGTCCGGCACCCTCCATTCCAACTTGGTTCCCAGGTTGAAACATCATGTTCCATTTTGGAACATCAACCCACGATCTTGTTCTCGTTCACTTCCCTGATCGTCCAGTGTAGAGGTTTAGTGAACCGAATGTACCAGGACAAAGACCTTAAGTCGCATCTTTATTTGCCTGATAGCTGTCCAAGTCACCGGAGCGCCAGCGTAAGTTTCCGAGGCAAGGCAGGGAGCAGCCGTTCACGGTCGCCAGCGCCGCGAGTGCGAGCGACCGGAGGCAGCAATGCCACCCTTTTTGCCGATAATTTAGGGATTTCCGCCTCCGGTCGCTTGCGCTTCCGGCACCGTTAGGAATTCCGATCTTCAACCCGCAATCTGTCAAACAGTGCCCGGAGCGGCAGCGAGGGGTGGCGGGAATACTTCAATTTCCTCGCGAACTCCGTGGAATCGCAGCCTCCGGTCGGCACCGCGAGAAGGCGTGGCGATCCGACTGAATCAGATGCGTTCCCAGCGCCAGCAACAAGAATAGGTTTGCCTGATAACAGCGGCGGAGCAGGACTACTGGTCGCGTTTGGTGGCGATCCAGCTCTTGAAGGCGAGTCCGGCAAGAAAAACGAGGACCGCGATTCGAAATGGTCCTTCGAGCGTCGCCGCAGCCAGAACGGCGAGAACGGCAAAGGCGGCCAACGCGGCGGATAAGCTCTTTTTCATGATCGGAATCTCATTGTCTCACGCGTTCTTGGGCAGCAACATCGCGGCGTAGTCCGCGTGTGAACGAGCAGAAGCACGACGCGCAGAAACGGCATTAGGCAGGTTCCAGCGACTTCGGCATCGATCCAGTCTCGCTCATTTCACGTTGTACGAAAAGGCGAACTGCACGCGGATCTGTTCGCCTTTGAATTCGGTCGGCAACGGGGGGAAGGGAGTGGTGGCGCTGATGCCGGCCACGGCGGCGCGATCGAAGGCCTCGGTGCCGGAGGGCGAGGCGATGACCAGCTTGGGAACGCGGCCTTCCTTGCTGATCGAAAACTGGAGAATGACGCGGCCGCCCCTGCCCAACTTCGCGCTCTCGGGCACGACGGCGAGCCAGTTGCGCCGCACGGCGGCGAGGATGCGAATCAAATAGGGCCGGAAGTCCACGCCCATCGGGTCACTCAGCAATTCCAGGTTGCTTCCGCTGCGGCCGGGAGCTGGGGTCATGGGCCGCAGGCCACCGCTGCCGGGAACTGTATCCATGTCGCCCACCACCACGCCCCCGGCTCCACCACCACGCGCGAGTCCGCGCATCGCCTCCTCCACCGTGCCCTTCGGCGCGGCCAGCCGGCCTGTCCCGGCGGGGAGGCCGCTCACAGCGCCAGGCTTCTCGAAGGCCAGTTTCGGCCGTTCTTCGGTCTGAATCTTTGGCGGCGGGGCGATCGCGTCGGGGACGCCTTGTTGAGGAAGTTGCGCGGTCCGGATTTGTGGAGCGTCGAGCTTCGGCGGATCGGGCATGGCCGGAAGCGGCACGGCGGCCTTAGGCGCTGGCGCCGGTGGAACAAATCGCGGCCGCAGCGCGGGTTGCGCTGTCACCTCGGGCCGCGGCATCACGCTGGCGGCATTCACTTCCTTACTGATGGGCCCTTTGTTGGGCTCTTTCTGGGTGAATTCCGACGGCGGCGCCACGAGCGGCGTGGAATGGCGCAACTCGGCCTGATCCAGGTTCCGTCGCGGCGGAGCGCCCTCAAACGGAACGAAGAGCAAGAACAGCGCCGCGGCGACGTGGATGACGATCGAGAGAGCGCCCGCCCAAGTCTGCCGTCGATGGTCTTCAGGCAGATTGGAGCGTTCTGGAAACAATTTGAGCGTGCTCTTCAATCTTACCAAGGATGCCCAGGGCGACATCTAACGCGCGGCAGGCGGCTACGCCGCTGACGACCGGTGTGGTGCGGCGCTCCACGGAGTCGAGGAATGCTTCGATCTCCAAGTGCAGAGGCTCGTCTTTTGTAACGGTGAGCGGTCCGCCGCCCACCTTCATTTCGCCCGAAACCGAGAGACGGAAGGCGTCCTGGCGTCCGTAGTCGAGCGAGATGTATTCAAAAGGTTGGAAGATGCGCAGCTTGCGGACGCGGTCGGTGGAGACTCGGCTCGCGGTGAGATTGGCTACGCAGCCTCCGGGGAAACCCAGGCGCACGCTCGCTATATCCACCTTGCGCGACAGGATCGAGATGCCTGCGGCGCGAATCTCGTCGGGCATCTGCCCGCACAGCCAGAGCACGATGTCTATGTCGTGAATCATCAGATCGAGCACGACGTCGACGTCGAGACTGCGCGGAGTAAAGAGGTTCAGGCGGTGAATCTCGAAGAACAGCGGCAGTTTCACCATCGGCTGCACCGCGACAACGGCGGGATTGAAGCGTTCGAGATGCCCCACTTGCAGAATGCGGCCCATGGCTTGTGCCGTCTCCGTCAAGCGCGTCGCCGAGGCCATGTCGTGCGCGATCGGCTTCTCGACAAGCACATCGACGCCCCGCTCCATCAGCCGGCAACCCACATCGGCGTGAGCGGTCGTCGGCACAGCCACCACGGCGGCATCCGCCAGGCCCGCCAGTACATCCAGATCGGGTACGACCGGGCATTCAAATTCGGCCGCCACGGCAGCGGCGCGTTCCGGATTCAGGTCCACGATTCCGGCGAATTCCACGCGCGGGCTGGCACGCAGCAACCTTATATGGTTACGGCCAAACTGGCCTGCCCCAACTACTCCAACTCGAATCTTTGACACAGTTTCACCTTACCACGCACCTGCTTTCAACCATGTACCTGCTCTCGCGAGCCGCCCGAAGGCAGTGCGCAAAATGAGAGAATACAGGGTAGGGGCAGATGGAGAGCTTACACAATCTCGCGAACTCCGTGGCCGGACGCAGGCCGAAGCGGCAGCCGCTCAAAGTGCTCGTGGCCGATGCCGATGCCGTCAGCCGGATGATCGCTGTGCGCTTGCTCGAACGCAGGGGCCACGATGTTTGCGCTGTCGAGGCGAGCGCAGAGGCGTTGCGCACCGCCAGTCACAAACGCTTCGACCTCGTGTTGCTCGATCTCGACCAGGCGGCCGGCGACGGAACCGCGTGCGCCGCCGAGATCCGCAAAGCTGGCATTCGCAATGGCATTCACACGGCGATCTGGGGCATGTCGCTTGAGGTTGGCGGCCGCCATGAGATTCTGCAAGCCGCGCCCGCCTTCGATCTGTTGCTGGCCAAGCCGCTCGATTCCGAGTCGCTGACGAAGGCGTTGCGGCGCCTCAGTCCGGAAGCGAGCGAGTAGACCGGGCGTGCAGCCAATTAATGCATCGTCTTGAGATATTCGCCGCTCGATGCGTCCACGAAGATTGAGAAGTTGCTGGAACCGATGGACTCGCCCCAGATTACGCGCCACGTCGGATTCGGGTTAATGGCCGTGAGTTCCAACAGATAGGTAATCGGCTTGTCAGGATTCTTCTTGACGTAGTCGGCTGCTTTCTTCATCGCCACTTCCAATGCCTTATCGGTATCAACCTTCAGAGCCGCCACGGGAAATGGCTTGGACTGGCCCCTTTGCCTGTAGTCCTCGTCCGGCGTTCCGAAGACGCCCTTATGAAGGTTGCCATCGCCTTCGACGACAGAATAGGTGAACATCTTCACTCGGCTGCGGCTGGGCGAAACAATCGCGACCTGCCAGGCCGGGGCTTTGCCAGGCTCTTCCTTGACGGCGCCCAGACGCACGCTGGTCATCTGGAGGATCTGCGCATCCGGCGCCCATCCTCGCGCCGTGGCGAAGACTTGCTGGAAGGCGGTCCGGGCCGTGACAGGCTCGGCCGGCTTCTCCGGCTCTTTCTTTTGTTCGGCCTTCTTGGGGGCTTCCGAGCACGCGGACAGCAACAGCAGCAGTGGGAACAGGATGGAGAGAAGTTTTTTCATAAGCGCACCTGCTCCCATATTACAGGTTCATGGCTGAGGTTCTCAAAATGCGTGCAATAATAAAGTCAAGTTCGAAAGCGAGGTCTCCCGATGACCACTCAGCGTTCTCTCCGCAGTTTCCTGGGATTGGCAATCGCTCTCCTGCTCGCCGCCAATACCGGCATTGCACAACAACAAGGCGGCGGACAAACGCCTGCGCCCGCCGGAGGTGGCACTCCCGGCGGTTCGTCCATCCCCACGCCGACAACGCCCAGCATTCCCAACACGCCAAGCATCCCGGGACGGCCCACTTCGCCGACGATCGGCCAGCCACAGGAGCAGCGCTTCCCGGAGATGCAGCGCCCGATTTTTCTCTCCGGCAAGGTGATGATGGACGACGGCTCCGCGGTTCCCGATAACGTTGTGATCGAGCGCGTCTGCAACGGCGTCGCCAAACCGGAAGGCTATGCGAATTCGAAGGGTCACTTCAGTTTCCAACTCGGCAGCAACATGCAGGTCTTCTCGGACGCCAGCGTGAGTTCGGCGGCCGACAGCGGGTTCGGCGGCAATCGCGGCGGCGGCATGCCATCGACGCCGGGCAACCGTACGTTTAGCGAGCGCGATCTGATGGGCTGCGAGATTCGCGCGACACTCGCTGGATACCGTTCCGAGGCGGTTCTGCTCACCGGGCGCCGCTTCATGGACAATCCCGATGTGGGCGTGATCATCCTGCACCGTATGGGCAACGTGGAAGGCGACACGATCAGCCTGACCACGGCGCTGGCGCCCAAGGATGCGAAGAAGGCGTACGAAAAAGGCCGCGAGGCCATGAAGAAGAACAAGCTCGCGGATGCCCAAAAGGAGTTGCAGAAGGCAGTCGAGCTCTATCCGAAATACTCGATCGCCTGGTACAACCTGGGTCTGGTGAAGGATCAGCAGAAAGATGCGGCTGGTGCGCGTAGCGCTTTTCTTGAGGCGATGGCGGCTGACCCCAAGTACGTGAACCCTTATCTGCCACTGGCGCAGATCGCGGCGCAGGAAAAGAAATGGCAGGAGGTCGCCGATACCACGGGCCGCCTGATTAAGCTGAATGCCTTTGACTTCCCGCACGCCTACTTTCTCAACTCAGTTGCCAATCTGAATCTGCAGAAGCTCGACGATGCTGAAAAGAGCGCTCGGGAAGCGCTGAAGTACGACACCAAAAACCGCAACCCGAAGCTCCACCATGTTCTCGGCGTAATTCTGGCGCAGAAACAAAAGTTTCCTGAGGCCGCGACGGAGATGAAGAGCTATCTCCAGTTCGCGCCGAATGCGTCCGATGTCGAATTCGTGAAGAAGCAACTCGCGGACATCGAAAGAATTACCGGTACGCAAGAGACCGCCGGGAAGTCGCAGTAGCCTTATTTCACGGTCAACTTCGCGCCTTCGCGAATCTCGTCGCTTGCGCGTGTGACGATTTTATCGCCCGGATTGAGCGGTCCGAGAACTTCCATTAGATCGCCGGAACTCGCCACTTTGCTTACGTTGATCCATTCGGCGCGGCCCTCGCGCACGCGGATGACGAAGGTGCGTTCCGTGGTTGTGACCACGCTTGTGGGCGGCACCAGCAAAGAGGCGCGCGGTTTGCGCACGGGCCACTGCACTTCGGGATACATGCCGGGCGCCAGTTTTCCGCTACCGTTGGCCACATCCAATTCGACGGGCATAGTGCGAGTCTTGGGATCCATCGAGCGGGCTACACGCGCGACGACGCCGCTAAACGTTTCGCCCGGATAGGCCGGCACGGTGAAGGGCACACGCGCGCCGCGCACGATTCCGGACACATCGCTCTCCGGCAGCGCGACCACCAGGCGCAGCATCGAGAGTTGCTGCAGTTCGAGCAGCGGCGCACCCGAGGGACCGGCCAATGCTCCGGGATGCGCGAAACGCTCCGTAATCACGCCGTCGAACGGTGCGGTGATGCGCAGATAGGCCAGTAGATCCTTGAGCGCCGTCACCGAAGCCTGCGCCGAGCGGATCGAACTCTCTTCGGCGGTCACCGCGGCGCGTGCCGCATCCACCGTCTTTCCCGCGATCTCGATTTCATTGCCCGCGATGACGCCGGGCGTCTCTGCCGCCTTCTTCAGCTGTTCGTACGTGCGCTCGTTGGAGGCGAGTTTCGCCATTGCCTCGACGCGCTGCGCCTCCGCCGTGGCGACCTTCGCTTCGGCGACGGCCACCTGCGCCAGCATCTCCGGTGCAGAGAGCGTGACGAGTACATCACCCTTCTTCACAGCGCTGCCGCGATCGACGGCGACACTCTCCACGAAACCGCTGACGCGGGCGTGCAGGGCAACGCTCTGGTAGGGCAGGAACTCGCCAGGCAGGCGCGACTTGCGCTCCAGTTGCTTTGAGACGACGGCAGTCATTTCCACAGTCTGCGCAGCGGCGATCGCGACGCAAGCAGCCATCGGAATCAGTCTAAACAGCTTCATAGTATTTGCTCCGCGGATCGTCCGGATCCAGAGACGGCGAGTGCGGCGTCTTGCTGCGCTGCAACACGGCATAGACCGACGGCAGGACGGTGAGCGTGGCCACAGTGGCCAGAACCAACCCGCCAATCACCGCGCGTCCGAGCGGCGCCGTTTGCTGCGCGCCTTCGCCGATGCCCAACGCAATCGGGGTCATGCCTGCGATCATCGCCAGCGCCGTCATCAGAATTGCGCGCAGCCGGCCGCGTCCGCCTTCCAATGCGGCTTCGAACGGAGTTGCGCCCGACTGGCGACTCATCTCCGCAAAAGTCACGAGCAGGATGGCGTTGGCGACGGCGATGCCAACGGCCATAATCGCGCCCATAAAGGACTGCACGTTGAGTGTTGTGCCTGTCACCAGCAGCATCAGCAATACGCCGCACAGCACAGCGGGCACGGTTGAGATTACGGCGACAGCCATGCGAATCGATTGGAAATTAGCGGCCAGCAAGAGGAAGATCACCACGATCGAAAGCAGCAAGCCGGTGCGCAACCCGGCGATCGTCTGCTCAAGCGGCGGAATCTGTCCGCGCACGGCAACGGTTACGCCGCGCGGCGGTTCGCCCGCGCGTTTGATGGCGGCCGCGATATCGCTGGCGACGCCACCCAACGGCTTGCCGTGGATGTTGGCCGTCAGGCTGACGACGCGCTGCATGTTGTAGCGCTCGACCATGCCCATCGTCGTGCCGTTTTTGACGCTCGCCAAATCACCCAGCAAGGGGCGCGGTTCGCCATTGTACATCACCGGCAATTCCTTGATGTCGTCGCTCGACGCCATCTTGTTCTGTGGAACTTCCACTTGAATCTGGAACGCGTTGCCGCTCACCGGATCGCGCCAGTAATTCGGTTCGATGAAGCGGCTGGAGGAGGTCGCGGCCACCAGCGAGCGCATCACGCTGGAAGCGGTCAGGCCGAACTGGCCGGCGCGTTCGCGATCGACGTTCACATCGAGGGTGGGATAGTCGAGCGGCTGCGAGTATTGCAAATCGCGCAAATTCGGAAGCTTGGCCAGTTCGAGACGTACCTTTTCGGCGAAGGCGCGATTGGCGGGAAGCGACGGTCCTTGCATGGCCACCTCCACCGGAGTGGGCGAGCCGAAGCTCATCACCTGCGAAATGATATCGCCCGCCTCGAACGAGATGGCGACATTCGGCAACTCGCGCGCGAGCACCTCGCGCAACTTCTCCTTCAGTGCGTCTCCGCGGTAGGGCGCCGTGGGCTTGAAAGCGACCTTCATCACGGTTTCGTGCGGACCGCTTGTGAACAGGTAGATCGTATTGATCGGGTACGCCGCTGGCTGCACGCCGATGAACGCGGTCGAGATGACGACGTTCTCCGCTCCGAGCGTCTGCCGGATCACTTCGAGCGCCTTCAGTTCGACCAACTCGGTACGCTCAATGCGTGTTCCGGTGGGCGCGCGCAGGCGCAACTGGAACTGGTTCGCATCCACCTGCGGAAAGATCTCTGTGCCAAGCTTCGGCGCCAGTACCCAGATCAGCACCGCGCTGGAGATCACGTACACGCCGACCAACGGCCAACGGAAACGCAGGACGAATTGCAGGTAGCTCGAATACAGCGATCGCAGAAAGCCACGTTCTTCCGACGGTGTACCTTTGCGCATCACCCACGTCGACAGCACCGGAACCAGTGTGCTCGAAAGTAGGTAGGAAGAAATCATCGCGAAGCCGACCGCCAGCGAGAGCGGCACGAACAACTGACGGCCCACTCCCACCATGAAGTACGACGGCACAAACACAGAGAGAATGCACAGCATCGCCAGCAGGCGCGGCACGGCGGTCTTGCGCGCGGCATCGACGACTGCTCTGGCACGTCCCACCCCCGAGGCCATGTGCGTATGGATGTTCTCGATCTCCACGGTTGCTTCGTCGACTAGCACTCCGACCGCGAGCGCGAGTCCGCTCAGCGTCATGATGTTGATGGTCTGTCCGAAGCCCCATAACATGACGACGGCGGAGAGCAGCGCAAAAGGAATCGTCACGACGACCACGAAACCGCTGCGCCAGTCGCGCAGAAACAGCAACACCATCAGCGCCGTTAGCAAAGCGCCGAGCATACCTTCGCCGGCCAGGCCGCGGATCGCGTTGACGACATAACCCGATTGATCGAATTCCAGGCGCACGTCGACATCTTCGGGAACCACTTTTTTCATCGCCGGCAGAGCCGCTTTCACGGCGTCGATCACGGCGAGCGTGGAGGCATCGGCGCGCTTGGTCACCTGCATGTAAACGGTGCGTTTCCCGTTGACGTGCGCATAGCCTGTGATGATGTCCGTTCCGCTCTCGATTGTTGCGATGTCACGCAGGAAAACGGCGGGCGTTGTTCCGGGGCGCACGGGCGCATCGAGCAGTTCCGGCAGGTTGCCGGCCACGGAGGCGTTGTTCGTCACGATGCGCGTCAACTCGCCCGTGCGCACATTTCCGGAAGGCTGCACGCTCGAAGCCTTGTTGACGGCAATGATGGCCTCTTCGGGCGAGATGCGTAGCGCGCGCAGCCGATCGGGTCTCAGGCGCACGACGATGGTGCGCTGGTTACCTCCGAATGGAGGCGGCGCCGAGACTCCAGGCAGCGTGGCGAAGAGCGGACGCACGCGATTCAAAGCGATATCCTGCATCTCGCCCGGCGGCCGGTTCGGTGACGAAAAAACCAGTTGCCCGACAGGAACGCTGCCCGCGTCGTAGCGTGTGACGAAGGGCGGCACAGCGCCCGGCGGCATGAAGGCGCGTGCACGGTTGACGTAGGCCACGACCTCCGCCATCGCCTGGCTCATCTCCGTGCCCGGGTGAAACACCAGCTTCATCAGAGCCGCGCCCTGTATGTTCTTCGACTCCACATGTTCGATGCCCGTGATGTAGAGGAAGTGATACTCGTAGTAGTACGTCAGGAAGCCTTCCATCTGCGATGGGTCCATGCCACCGTAAGGCTGCGCGACATAGATTGCCGGAGCTCCGAGATTCGGAAAGATGTCCACCGGCATGCGGCGCAGAGCGAGTATCGAACAGAGCGCGATCGACAGCACAGCCACGAGTATCGTGACCGGGCGGCGCATTGCAGCAAGAACGAGCCACATAGTTTTTCTCGCGGCTTACTGGCCGCTCCCCGCCTTGAGTATTGGTTGCAGGCTACCCTGCGCTGCGGCCACCGTCAGCATGGCGCGCCAGACATTGAGTTTGGCCAGCGAGTTGTCGATCTCCGATTGCGTCAGCAGGCGCTGCGCTTCCGCGACTTCGACCAGCGTGCCCAGACCCGCCTTGTAACGCGCGGCGGCCTGCTGCTCGGCTGTTTGCGACGCTTCCAACTGCACTGGCGTGTTTTCCGCGAGCCGGCGCGCACCGTTGAGCACAGCCTGCGCCTTTTCGCGACGTCCGTCGAGGTCCTGCAGGAGTTGATCGTAACGTGCCGTCTCGGAACGCTCGCGGTGCAGTTCAATTTCCTTTTTCGCACGCAGCGCGGGCAGGTCCATCAACGAAAACGTGACGGACAAGCCCAAAGCCCAGTTCTGGAAATTCGGCGCGAGTCCATTCGCACCGCCGAGGAAGGCGCCGTCGCGTTCGACTCCAGTGCCGCGCGTGTAGCTCGATCCCTGCACGGCCAACTTCGGGAAATAGGTGCGATCGAGCGATTTCTCGCGAGCCTTGATTTCGTCCACCGCGGCGCTCTGCTCGCGCGCGAAAGGATGATCGGAGGCATTGCCGCGCTCCGGCTGCGTACCCGGCGGCAACTCCAGCAGCGGTCCAGCTTGTACGGCGACTTGCGCTGGTGGAACGCCAAGCAGTTGCGCGAGCGCCGCGCGCGAGATGTCGACGGATTGTTCCGCCTGGATCAGCAGATTCCGTGCCATGGCCGACTCCGCCCGCGCCCGGCTCAAGTCGGCGCCTGGCCGCAATTCCGCTTGCACGATCGCGCCGGTCAGCTTCTCCAAAACGCTGGCCCGTTCGACGCCCGCCTGGGCCGCCTTGACGGTCTGCATCGCGGCGAGCAGCGTAAGGTACGCATCCGCGGCGGCGGTTTCGACCTCGAACTTCGTGCGCGCGACCGTGCGCTCGGCGCGTTGCCGCGTCGACTCCGCCACTGCCACGTTCGCCTTACGCAAGCCGAAGTCGAGCGGTTCCCACGAGACCATCACGCCCACAGCCGTACCCCATGCGCTGGTGAGGCCGTTCGATCCGCGCACCGGTCCCGAGATCGAAGGCAAAACCGCGAGCGGTTGCGGCAGCAGCAGCCCGGCGACGTTATTGTCCGTGGCGCGGTTGATTTGCCCGAGCAGATCCACGCGCGGCAGGAAACTCGTGCGCGCCAGGTTGATGCCCGCGGCCGCCGCCGAAACCTGTTCGAGCGAAGCGCGTGTCGCCGGATACTTGGCGACAGCGGTTTCGACTGCCTGTCCCAATGTGAGCGGCCCCTGCTGTGCCTGTGACGCGCAACTGAAAATCAGAAAAACCCAGGTCGACTTCCAATGCCAATATGTCACGATTATACGCCCCGATTGACAACAAGATTAGCACAATGATCGGGCGTTACCAGCGAAGGGCGCTCACTCGTCAATCGATTCTGCGCGCGATGCGCCGGCGCGGCAGATGCCCCGTTTCGTACCCCGGATAAAGCGCACCAGATGTAGCGTGTGCTCCGTGGGCGCCTCGGTTTCAATCCGTGCCAGAGCCTGCTCCAGTTTGAGATTCGAATAGTACAGGAGCTTGTAAGCTACCTTGAGCGCGGCGATCTCGGCGCGTTGGAAGCCCGCGCGTTTCAGTCCCACGATGTTCAATCCCCTCGCCTCGACATACAGGCCGGCGCAGAGAAAGAACGGCGGGGCGTCGCGATTTACGCGGGTGCTGCCGCCCACCATCGCCAGGCGGCCGATCCGCGAAAATTGCTGAATCCCAATCCCGCCGGAGATGAATGCCTGGTCTTCCACCTCCACATAGCCGGCCACCAGCGTGCAACTCGCGATCACGGTGTTGTTGCCGATGCGGCAGTTGTGCGCGATGTGTCCGGAGGTCATGATATAGTTGCCGTCGCCGATCTCCGTCGCCGTTTCCGGTTTCGTGCCGCGCGAGACGGTGTAATGTTCGCGAATCTTGTTATCGTTGCCGATGCGCAAATAGCTGCGCTCGCCCGTAAAGGATTTGTCGAGAGGATCTGTGCCGAGTACCGTTCCCGCCGAGATCTCATTGCGCTCGCCGAGCGTGGTCCAGCGTTTCACATAGACGTAAGGCTCCAGCACACAACCCGCGCCGATGACCACATCCTGCTCGATGACGCAGTATTCGCCGATCACGGCTTGCGGACCGATGCGCGCGTCCGGATGAATTCGCGCAGTCGGGGCCACTACCGCCGAAGGATCAATGGGCATACCCTAAATGATACGGCAGAGACCGGAGCAAACTGAGTGCGGGAGGCAACAATGCGCGTGCGGGAATTGGCGGAATGGCTCGGCGCCACCTATGAAGGCGATGGCGAAAAACTGATGCAGGACGTCGCGCCGGTGGAGTCGGCCGGCGCCGGACATCTATCCTTTGTCGGCGGCCGGAGCAGCGCGCAACAGGCGGAATCCTCCGCCGCGGGATGCCTGATTGTTCCGCTGGACTTTGTGAATACCGGCGAACGCACCGTGATCCGCGCCGCGCAGCCCCGCACGGCATTCGCACGCTGCGTCTACCGTCTGAGGCCTCCACGCCAGCGGGAGCCGGGCGTACACCCCACGGCCTCCCTTGCGGACGATGTTCGGGTGCCGGCGGATGTATACGTGGGACCGCACGCCAGCATCGGGAGCGGTTCTCGCATCGGCGCGGGCTCGGTGATCGGCGCCGGATGCGCCATCGGAGAGCGAGTGACGCTGGGCGAGCGCTGTCTGCTGCACGCGAACGTCACGCTCTATGACGACGTCGAGATCGGCGACCGCGGGGTGCTGCACTCGGGCTGCGTGATCGGAGCGGACGGGTTCGGGTTCGTCGTCGTTGATGGCCGCTACGAAAAGTTTCCGCAAGTCGGGCGCGTCGTGATCGGCAGCGATGTCGAGATCGGCGCGAACTCCTGCGTCGATCGCGCGGCGCTCGGCGTCACCTGGGTCGGCGACGGAACCAAGCTCGACAACATGGTGCACGTGGGCCATAACTGCCGCATCGGAAAGCACGTCGTCGTTGCCGCGCAGACCGGATTTTCCGGCGGCGTGACTGTCGAGGACCACGCGGTTGTGGGCGGGCAGGTGGGCATCGGCGACAAAGCCCGCATCGAGACCGGTGCGGTGCTGGGCTCCGGTTGCGGCATCCTGACCTCGAAGGTGGTGCGCAAGGGAGAGGTAGTCTGGGGCACGCCGGCCAGGCCGCTCAAAGAGCACCTCGAGCAGTTGGCGAACCTCGCGAGGCTTCCGCGGATGCGCGCCGAGTTTGCCGATTTCAAACAGCGGCTCAAAGCGCTCGAGGAGCGCTAGAGTGCTGGTCGTCGTGGGCGGGAACGGACGCAAAGTCGGCAAAACCAGCGTGGTCGAAGACATGCTTCGAGCGCAACCGGCCCGCACTTGGACGGCGATCAAAATTGCGAGCCATCGTCATGTTTCCACGCAGGGCCCATTTCTGATTCACGAAGAGTTAGCGCCGGCGGCGTCCGACACGGGCCGCTATCTGCGCGCAGGCGCCGCACGCGCGTTCCTCATACAGGCTGCGGACCTGGAACCGGCCTTGCCGGCGATCCGCGAGTTGCTCGCGGATTCTGACGATACAATCATCGAGTCGAACCGGATCCTGGATTACCTCTCACCGGATCTCTGTCTCTTTGTCCTGGATTTTGCGGAAGCAGACATGAAAGCGTCGTGCCTGCGCCATCTGCGTCGCGCGGACAAAGTCGTCGTCCGGAACGATACCGGCGGCGAACCGCCCTGGACCGGCGTCACGCGCGAGTGGTTGGCCGCCCGCCAATTCGAGCCGGGCCGCTAGCCAGCGTAAGGATGCCGGTACGGCGCACGATACTCGCGTTTCAACAGGGCTGAAGCCGCTGGGTTCGCAGTAATCGTCTCCTTCTGCTGGTTCCAATTCACGCGGGACCTCGACTTGTACGAAATCATCGCGAGTTGCACCGTCGTAGTCGAACGGAACGCGTCTTCCGGCAGGCACGCCGGCGCTTTGCGGCTGCGGACCGAGTCGAGAAAATTCTGCATGTGCCGCAGACCGTTGTCGCCCTTGACTTCGATGACGCGGTGCGGCTCGCCCTTCGCCTTCGGAATCACCACCCAACGGCTGTCGGTGACGAAGATCGTCTCTTTTTCTCCATAGAAGAAGACCCCGTTGCTGATCTCGGGCGTGAATTCGGCCGCGCCCCACAGGCGATGCCGCCAAACCACGGGGCAGCGTTCAAACTCGAAGTGCGCGGTGAGCGTATCGGGCGTCGTGATCTTGCCTTGCAGGTGGTACAGGCCGCCCACTGCCTCGACGAATTTTGGTGTGGATTCGCCCAGAATCATGCGTGTTGCGTCGATCAGGTGGATGCCCCAATCGACAAGGTGGCCGTTTCCGTACTGCTCAGCGAGACGCCAACTCTTGTGGCCGATCGCGGGGCTATACGGCAACTTCGGCGCGGGGCCGCACCAGAGTTCCCAATCGAGCGTAGCGGGCGGCGCTTGGGGCGTAGCGTCGGGTGTGCCCGCGGAGAAGTGAATTTGCACATCGACTTGAACGATTTTGCCGGACTTGCCCTCGCGAATGTACTGCGCGACCTGCTGAAAAGCGTCGCTCTGGCGGCGCTGAAAACCGATCTGGATCACCTTGCCGCTCTGTCGTGCCGCGTCCACCATGGCGCGGCCCTCGCGGATGTCGTAGGCCAGCGGCTTCTCTTCGTAAATATCCAAACCCTTTTTGCAGGCCGCGATGAACGGCAGCGCGTGCCAGTGCGGAGGCGTCGCGATGATCACGGCCTGGAGGCCGGGCGCGTTCAATAACTCGCGGTAATCCTTGAACTCCGCCGGCCGCGTGCCCTGCTTCTTCTCGATCTCGCTGGCGGCATCCTTCAGATGCGCGCTATCGGCATCGCTCAAGGCGACGATCTCGACTCCGCCCGCCTTGAGCGCGGCGTTCACATCGACCATGCCATACCAGCCGCAGCCGATCAATCCGAGTTTGATCTTCTGGTTGGCGGCGGCTCCGTACACAAGGCGGTTCGCCATGGCCGCGGCGCCGGCCGCACCTAAAAACACACGCCGATTGGAGGTTGTCATTTAGCGGGTTCCGTTTTCTTTGCGATCACTTTGATATCGGTCACATGGTAATCCATGCCGTTCACAATCACGACGCCGGTGATCTGGGCGCCGGGTGAGAGTTTGTTGAATTCCGATTTCGGCTTGACGGGAAATTCCATCGTCATGGCGTCCATCCAGTCGCCGAGTTTTTCGTGCTTGATCGTCGCTACCTGATTGGCGGCGTCGAGTTGAGTCACTTCTCCACGGAGATCGTAACGTTTTTCCTTTGCTGCTGCAGCAGCATCTTTCGAGCCTCCGCAAGCGGCGAGGAGCAGGCTGAGGAGGAGGATTGAGAGAATGCGAGTGCGCGACATAACCACAGTCTATCAACGCGCGCGGCTCTTACTCGATGGGGAACGGACCATTCTTGACGATGCGCAGGTCGCGTTCCTGGCGGTCGGTGGAGTTCATGCGGAAGCGCACGGCGCGAACAGGGTCGGCCATCCGGACGTGAAATTCGGCTTCTTCACCGGGCGCCAGCGTTTCCTTGTCGATGGGGAATTTTTTAGTGACGATCACCTGGTTGCCAACCGCCATGAAATCGAACAGCAGCACGACGCCTTCGATCGTTTTCTCCCCTGAATTGCGGATGCGGCCATCCAGCGCGACATCGTCCTCGACGCGGTGCGCGGACGCTTCAACAATCTCGATATCCGGCAGCTTTGCCGGCTTGCGTTTCTCTGCGGCCGGCGACAACAATGAACCAAGCAGCAGGAAACAAATCCATAGGCGACCCATTTGGACCTAGTGTATCCAAAAGCGCCGGAAGAAGGTAATGGTGAACAGACGCAACTGGCTCTTGAGTTCAGCCGGACTTGTCGCGGCATCCTCCGCCCCGGCGCTTTCAGCGGCCACTCCCAAGAGTGTTGTTGTCTCAAGCGGCAACGGATTGCGGGCTTGCACACGCGCCATGGAAATGCTGCACGCGGGGGCGGACACGCTCGACGCCGTCATCGCCGGCGTCAACATCGTCGAGGAAGATCCCGAGGATAACTCGGTCGGCTATGGCGGGTTGCCGAATGAAGATGGAGTCGTGGAACTCGATGCCAGCGTAATGCATGGGCCGACGCGGCGCGCCGGTTCCGTCGCCTCCATCCGAAATATCAAGACGCCATCGAAGGTCGCCCGCGTGGTGATGGAACAAACCGACCACATCATGCTCGTGGGAGAAGGTGCGCTGCGTTTCGCACGCGCCTATGGCTTCCGGGAAGAGAATCTGCTGACGGAAAAGTCGCGTCTCGCCTGGCTCATGTGGAAACGCTCGCTCCGTGACAAGGATGGCTCCAACAATTGGACCGATGGTCTCGACGCGCCTCCGGGCAAGCCCACCGCAACGCTGCGCCAGGCGTTCCCAGGCGTTGACGAGCAGACGCTGCTTTGGGCGCAGGACGTCGCGGCACACCCGCCAACGGGTACGATCAACTGCCTGGCGTTGAATGCGAAGGGCGAGATGTCGGGCGTCACGACCACCAGCGGCCTCGCCTGGAAAATTCCCGGACGTGTGGGCGACTCCCCGATTATCGGCGCCGGGTTGTACCTGGATCAGGATGTCGGCGGTGCCGGATCCACGGGGCGCGGGGAAGAGAACATCCGTGTTGTGGGCGCGCATTCCATCGTCGAAAACATGCGCCACGGCATGGCGCCGAAGGACGCCTGTCTCGACGTGCTCGAGCGCATCGTGCGCAACTTCAACGGAGACCGCAAAAAGTTGGAGCAGTTCGACATCAATTTTTATGCCCTGCGCAAGGACGGCGAGTTCGCGGGTGCGTCGCTTTGGAACGTAGGCTGGTCGAACGGCAAGCCAGGCAACCGGCGCAGATTTTCGGTCAACGACGGCGGGCGCAGCAGGCTGGAAGATTGCGCCTTCCTGATGGAGCGCTAACCGCTTTGCCACGCAATCTTGTAGGGTACGTCGACCAGGCCAACGGCCGCGACATCTCAGGTTGGGCCGCCGACACGAATGACTTCAGCTTGCCCGTCACTGTGGAAGTCTGGATGGACGGCAGGCCCGTCGCCAGCGCTTGCGCCGATCAGTGGCGCGAGGATTTGCAGGCCCTCGGTTTTGGCGCCGGACGGCACGCTTTTCATTGCACGATCCCCGAATCCTGCGCCTCCGGAACTTCCGCGCGGGCGAAGGTGTGCGTGCGCGACTCCGGCTATACGTTGACCTATCAAGGCCAGGCCGGAATCGATCTGGATTTCTCCGTTTTTATCGAGTACATTGCCGGAGACCTCGTCAACAACTGCAACTTGCGCTGTCCGTTTTGCCTGGTGGACTACAGCGAAGTGCACAAGACCGAACTGATGAGCGAAGCCACCTTCCGCAAGCTGATCCCGTTGATGCGCGCCGTGCCGACCGGCGGTTTTTGGCTCTCCTGCCTCCATGAACCCACGCTGCACCCGAAGTTCGAGCAGTTCCTTTCGCTGATACCCGCCGATTGCCGCGCGAAGAACTGGTTCACCACCAACCTCGCCAAGCCGCTCAGCGAAGAGCAGTTTACCGCCTGGGCCGAATCAGGACTCGACCACATCAACATCTCGTTTGACACACTCGACGCCGAGCGCTTCGCGGAGGTGCGCAAGTTCGGGCGCTTTGAGGTCTTCGAACGAAATCTCAACGCGCTCGCTCGCGTCTTCCGGCGCTACCAGAACGCGCCGCGGCTGCGCTACATCACAGTCGTGATGAAGTGCAATCTGGAAGAGGTTCCCACCATCATCGAACGCACGCACCAGGAATGGCTGTCCTCGGAAAACGAGGTGCGCTACACCTACAATGTCGAGCACTTCAGTAACGAATTCCGCGAGCGATTCTTCCTCTCCCGCGAAGACTGGGAGCGTCTAAACGCTCTGCTGAAGGACGTGAAGTATCACCATATTGTGGCGTATCCGCCCATGGAGGACTACTTCGAAAAAATCCTCCCGCCCGCCAATTACTTCGAGATCAGGAAGTTCGTGGACGATGCCTCTGTGCCGAAATTGCAGGCTCTGCCCCGTCCGCTGCAACTCCGTTTTCGCCCGGATGGAAGCATCCTGGTGGCAAACCTGGAGAGAAGCTTCCGCGTGAACGTCAACGACCTCGCCGATCCCGTAGCTTTCTTCAGGAACTCGCTCGCGCAGCCGTCAAAGTCCGAGTGACTGCCTGACGATTCGGATCGGCGGAAATCCTTGCGCGAGAAAACGGTCGTGAAACTCCCGCAAACTGAACTCCGCGCCGCGCTTCCGGCGGTACTCTTCGCGCAGCTTCAGAATTTCCAGTTTCCCGAGTGTGTAGACCAGATAGGTGGGGTCCGAGGTGCCGCGTTTTACTTCACGTAGCGCGGTCGAACTCGATTGGAAACCCTCCCGCTGGAAGAACTCGACCGCTTGCTCGAACGTCATCTTGCCCGTGTGCATCTCGATGCCGGCGATGTAGCGCGCGTTCCTGAGCAGAGCGTCCTGCAACTGGCCCAGGCGCAATTTAGGATCGTTGCCACCAAAGCCCTCATCGAGCATCATCTGCTCCGTGTAGTGCGCCCAGCCCTCGGCATTGCTGGAGCAGCCGAGCAACTTGCGCACCTTCGACGGCGCTGACTGCACCCAAAGGAACTGCACGTAGTGGCCAGGGTAGGCTTCATGAATCGCGGTCGTCATAATCACACCGCGATTGAACGCCGTCATGTGCTCGCGCACCTGGTCGGCCGACCAGGATTTCTCAGGCAGTGTCACATTGAAGAAGGCTTCCTTCGCCACTTTCTCAAACGGGCCTGGCGTGTCCATTGACGCAAAGGTCAGTGCCCGCATGAACGGAGGCGTCTCTTCGAGGATCGGCAAAACCTGCGAAGGAATCGTCACGATCTGTTTTTTCTCGATGAATTCACGAATGCCGCCGAGCGTCTGGCGAAAAGTCTCGAGCAGTTGATCCGGGGCAGGGTAGTCCTGCTCCAACTGCTTCAACGTCGCTTGCGGCGACAGCTTTGGATTTACCTGCGCCGCCAGGCGGCGGAACGCTTCCTGATTCTTGTGTAAATCAGCATAGCCCGCCTGCAACAGCGCATCGAGAGGCGTCTCGATCATCTCTTCGTACAGCAACTTCTTGCGGTAGTTCTCGGCGCCAATGCGGAAATCGCCCTTCGAACGCGGCAATAGATCGTTTTTCAGAAACTGCCCATAGGCTTCAAGCGCCGCGATCACGGCTCGATTGGACTCATGAAACTCGGCCAGCAGCGCCGCATCCTTCACCTCCGAGAACGCCGCGGGCACATCGTTCTTAAAGAACGAAATGATGCCGGGCATTTGTTCGATCGCGATTTCGGTGTAGATGCGCGGAGGATTTTTCAAGTTCGACCGGGCCGCGTCGAAAACCGCGGGCATTTGCCGCTCGCGGGCAATCACGCTGCGTAAACGCTCCGCGGCGGGAGCGAACTTGCGGCTCATGATTACGAACACTGCGTTTGTGACGCCGCTGGAGTAGCGGTCGGGATCGCGCTCCCACCCGCGCAAAACTTCCAACTCGAGAAGCTCCGCGTGAATCTGCGAGAGCACGATCTCGCGATCCGTCTTCGCCACCGCATTCAACTTCGCCGGCGCCACGGCGCTGAACTCGCGTTCAAAGCGCTTCAACACGCCGGCGGCGCGATCCACGCCCGCGCGGGAGTAATCCTCCAGCTTGCCATCAAACGTATGCACGCCGGCCGCGGTCGCGCTGGACGGCGAGAACGCAAAGTGGCACTCGTCGAAGTAGCGGTCGACCAGCTTGTCAAAATCCTGTGCCATTGCCATCACCGGTACGCACCCGAGCACAAACAACCAGCGCATCATTTTACTCCCAGAAGTCCCTGCAAACTCACGGCGGCCAAGGCCGCGGTCAGGCCGATCATGAGGATTACGGCTACCCAGGCCACGAGGTTATACCCGCGCGAGTTGGTCCACTCCTTCATCAATCCCTGCCGGTTGATCAATTTAATCATGAACACCAGAATCACCGGCAGCAGGATGCCGTTGATCACCTGTGACAGCAGAATCATGGTCACCAGCGGAAAGCCGGGGATCAGGATCACTCCCGCGCCGATGACAATCAGTAGCGTGAACAGCCAGTAAAAAATGGGCGCTTCGCGGAAGCGCTTATTCACGCCCGATTCGAAGCCCAAGCCCTCGCAAACCGTGTAGGCCGTCGACAACGGCTGGATGCAAGCCGCGAACAGCGAAGCATTGAGCAGCCCGGCGCTGAATAACAACCAGGCCCAACTGCCGAACGGCTTCAGTCCGAGCGCCGCATCGGCGGCGTCTTTGATGTCTCGTGGCCGCACCGACCAGATCGCGCCGGCGCAGGCCACAATGATAAAGAACGCAATCACGCTCATTACGATGCAGCCGACGATCACCTCAATGCGCGACTCGGCGTAATCCTTCGCTGTGATGCCCTTTTCCACGACTGCCGCCTGTAAGTAAAACTGCATCCAAGGCGCCACCGATGTGCCCACCATTCCAATCAGAATCGTGATGTAGCCGGGGTCCATCGACAACTCCGGCTTCACGCTGTAGATCATCGCCTCTTTCCAATCGGGTTTCACGAGGATGCCCGAAACGATGTAGGAAAGGAACACAACGCAGGCAAACAGGAACACCTTTTCCACGCTCTCGTAGGTGCCCTTTACAACCAACAGCCAGACCAGCGCGGCGCCGATCGGCACGGAAATGTAGCGGCTGACGTGGAATAACTCAAGCGAACTCGCGACGCCGGCGAAATTGGCCATCACGTTGGTCATGTTGGCGACTACCAGGATGGCCATCAGGATGAACGTGGTGCGCAGGCCGAATTCTTCGCGGATCAGGTCCGAGAGCCCTTTGCCCGTCACGGCGCCCATGCGCGAACACATTTCCTGCGTGACGATCAGCAGGATCGTGATCGGCAGCAGGGTCCAAAGCGGCAGGTAACCGTATTTCGCACCGGCTTGCGAGTAGGTATAGATGCCGCCCGCATCGTTATCGACGACGGCCGTGATGAAGCCGGGACCGATCACCGCGAAGAACACGGCCAGGTGGTATTTGAATTTTTTCAGCAGTTGCAGCATCGGCCTCGTCCATCATTTTTGCCTCAGAACGGAAATTATGTCGTCGGCGGTGATCACACCGCTTAGCTTGCCCTCGTCGTCGACAACCGGCAGCGCAAGCAGATTGTATTTGTCGAACGTTTCGGTGACGCGGTCCTGGGTCTCGTCTACGGTCACCTTGATCAGTTGCTCCGACGCGATCTCCCTGAGCGGGGAATCGCCGGGGACGATCAGCACGCGAGCAAGCGGAACAACGCCCACAAGCTTCTCATCGGCGTCTATGAGAAACAGAGTATTGAGCTGCTCGAGCAACTCCTCGTTGCCGCGCAGGGCGACCATCGCGTCGCTCGCCGTGGCGTTGGCGTGCAGCGCCACGTACTCTGTATTCATCATGCCGCCGGCGGTGTCTTCCTCGAACTCGAGCAACTCGCGCACGTCGGATTCGGTCTCAGTTTCCATCTCGCTGAGGATATCTTCCGATGTCTTTTCCTCCAACTCGGAGAGCGCGTCGGCCGCTTCATCCGGCGACATCTCGTCGAGAATGTCTGCGGCCTTGTCGGAATCGAGCGATTCGAGAATGCGCGCCTGGATATCGGGGTCGACTTCGGAGAGCGCTTCGGCAGCGGCCTCGCTGTCCATCGTCTCGAAGATCGCTTCGCGGTCGTCCGGACTCAGCTCTTCGACGATATCGGCAAGATCGGCCGGGTGCATCGACTCCAGGGCCTTCGAGGAGATATTCAAACGCAAGCGCCGCTGGGGATCCGACTCGAGGATATTGCAGAACTCCCAGCGGATCGAATTCGGGGGGATAGCGTCTTGGAACTTGCGCACCACGCGCGGCGGCAGCACGCCCTGCACCAGGCGCCGGAACATACTGCGCACGCCGATATCGACATCCTGCAGATGCAGTTCGTCGTGGCCGACGACGCCGCGGATTTCAAACGTCACGTCGGTCACACGGACTACCTTGCGCCCATGCACGTCGATAATTTGCTGATCGAGCAAATCGCGCCGCACGCGCAACATGTAGTCGTCGGAGTGGTATGGAGTGAGATGTTCTTCGCTGAGCTGGATGCCGTGCTCGAGCGAAATCGATTTCACCTGATCGTGGCGGATGCTGAGCCAAGCCCAACCTCCACCGACGAGAAACCGGTCGACACGCGCGTGATGGATCAGAGGAACGAGGGCGGCATCCTGGATACGACCGATCATACGGCTTTTCAGGTCATAGACCTTGAGGCCCAGCAGCTCGGTCATGAATAGAAAAGTTTCCGCCATCGCCAAAGTCCGCGCCCGAGGGGGCAGAGTGAGAGCGCGCCTTTGAACGGAAAAGGCCAGTCGGCCAAGTGCGGTACGCTCTACATGAGTTTCGGTCTCAAGAACCAATATCCCCTATCGGAGCCGCCGTCCGCAACAAAATCTTGTTACAAACGCGTTGCCTTCATCCGAGGCGGGCTTTGAGCAGTTCATTGACAGCGGCGGGGTTCGCCTGCCCGCGGCTGGCCTTCATTACCTGACCCACGAGGAAGCCGATGACGGTCGTCTTTCCGCCGCGGTACTGCTCCACTTGCTTGGGGTTGGCAGCTAGGACTTCGTCGAGGATTTTCTCCAGCGCGCCCGTGTCGCTGATCTGCCGCAGGCCTTCGCGATCGATGATCGTTCTTGCGGTCTCGCCGGAAACGAACATCTTTGCGAAAATGTCCTTGGCGATTTTGCCGGAGATCTCGCCCGTCGAGATCAGCGTGACGAGTTTGCCGAGATCTTCAGGAGTGACGGGAGACTCGGCGATCTCTTTTCCTTCGGCCTTCAGCAAGCCGGCCAATTCGCCTATCACCCAGTTCGCAACGGCTTTCGCGTCGTTGGACGCCTGCGCGGCCTTCTCGTAATAGTCGCTCAATTCGCGAGTCTGCGTGAGCACCTGGGCGTCGTATTCGCGCAGCCCGAAGACTTCGACAAAGCGCGCGCGCTTCGCGGCCGGCAGTTCGGGCATCCCGGCTTTCACGCGATCCAACCAGGCGGCGCTGACGCGCAGCGGAACCAGATCCGGCTCCGGGAAGTAGCGGTAGTCGTGGGCATGCTCTTTGCTGCGCATGCTGACCGTTTCGCCGGTGTCTGTATTGAAGAGCCGCGTTTCCTGCACCACCTTGCCGCCGGCTTCGAGTAACGCAACCTGTCTTGCGATTTCGTAGTCGATGGCCAGTTTCAGGAAGCGGAACGAATTGAGATTCTTGATCTCGGCGCGTGTGCCGAATTTTTCCGCTCCCTTCAGGCGCACCGACACGTTGGCGTCGCAGCGCAGATGGCCCTTTTCCATGTCGCAGGTGGAGACATCGGCGAACTGAAGCATCTGCTTCACTTCGCTGACATAGGCGTGCGCTTCGTCGGCGCTGCGCATATCTGGCTCGCTGACGATCTCGATCAGCGGAGTGCCGCAGCGATTCAGGTCGACATAGGTGTATCGATCGGAATCCTTGAAACCGTCGTGGATGCTCTTGCCCGCGTCGTCTTCCATGTGTACGCGGGTCACGCCGATGCGCTTGACCGCGCCGTCCACCTGGATGTCCAGCCAGCCATGCTCGGAAACCGGCTGATCGTACTGCGAAATCTGATAACCCTTCGGCAAGTCGGGATAGAAGTAGTTCTTGCGCGCGAAGCGCGACATCGGATTGACGGTGCAGTTCAATGCCAACCCGGCCTTGATCGCCATTTCGACGGACTGGCGGCTGAGCACCGGCAAAGCGCCCGGCAATCCGAGGCAGACGGGGCAGACATTCGTGTTCGGATCCGCGCCGAAGCTCGTCGGGCAACCGCAGAAGATTTTCGTATTGGTGGACAGTTGGGCGTGAACTTCCAGACCGATTACGGGCTCATATTTCGCTATGATTTCAGGCGCTGGAAGCGGCGGCAAACTCGAAGACATGACACCATCTTATCGCGCCTTCGACTCCGGTCACTTCTGGAATGGCCGCAGCTCGAGATCCTTTGGCGTGAGATTCGCTTTGGCGGAGCCGCCCGTGAAAATCAGGAATGTGGAGCCGGGCTTGCCCTTCGTGCGGACTTCAATCTGGCTCGCCGACCAGAGCCCCTTCGATTTCCGCAGACCGTAATAGAGGAATTCCTTCACCGTGCCGGTTCCTTTGAACACCTTCTCCACTTTCACGGGATAGAGAATCTCGCGGTCCAGCCAGGAGGTCACAGACGAGTAGTGCGAGCGTTCCCCCGCGCCCGGCTCACTCCTCAGCACCTCGCACTCGCGCGCGCCGTATTTGGCCGGCTTCGCCAGACTCTGCCTGCTCCACAGAAAATGGTTCTCAAGCAGGTCTTCGTAGGACAGATCGGAATCGAGCAGCCGCTCCGCCCAACCGGCAAACGGCACCTCCCTGGGCGCCGCCTCACCCGGACGAATCACGCGCACGCTGGCCTTTCCGCCCGCACGGGAATCGATCAGCAAGCGCTGACGCGACGGCGCCGGATCGCCGACTTCGCAGAAAATCCTGACACCCTCGGCCTGCGCTTTGGCCAGCATCGAAACCTGATACGCTGTGCGCTGCCCGTCGCCCGCTACTTTCGCAAGCCGTCCACTGACTCGAAAGTCGGCGGTCTGGCGCTGCTTCTGAATCTTTGCTACCACCCCGGCCGCCGTGGCCATCGGCCCGTCCGCGCCATACAAAGAACACGCCAGCGATCCGAGCACTGCGAGCACGATCAATTGCATGTCTGGATCCGCCCGTCGAGGATATGAATGCGCCGCTGCGCGCTGCGGGCCACCTCTTCATCGTGCGTCACGACGATGATCGTCATGTTGCGTTCTGCCTGAATGTTTTCGAGCAGCGCCATGATCCGGGCCGAATTCTCGCGATCCAGATTGCCGGTCGGTTCATCGGCCAACAGTATTTTCGGATCGTTAGCAAGGCTGCGGGCGATGGCGACCCGCTGGCGCTCTCCGGCTGAAAGTTCATTGGGGAATTGCTGGAGCCGGTCGGCGAGCCCCATGCTCCGCAGCAGCGCTCCGGCCTTCTCCGCACGCTCGCGCACGACCAACTTGCTTTCGAACATCGGAATCTGGACGTTTTCGAGCGCCGTAAGCGTTGGCATGAGGTGAAACGCCTGGAAGACGAAGCCGACGTCCTGCGCACGATAGGCGTCGAGATCGAAATCCGCCGAGAAGCCTTTCCCCTGATAGACCACCTCTCCGTCGTTCGGCCTGTCCAAGCCGCCCAGCAATTGCAGGAGCGTCGACTTGCCGCTGCCGCTCGGCCCGGTGATCGCGATAAATTCGCCCTGCCGGATTTGCACGTCGACGCCCCGCAACGCCTGAATGCGGCCGTCATCGAAACTCCTCACTAGATTGCGCGCTTCGAGCAGATACTCAGTCATGGCGCAACGCCTCCACCGGCGAAAGTTTCGCTCCACGATAGGCCGGCAGAAATCCCGAAGCCACTCCGATCAGCAATGCGGCAGCCAGGGCTTCCAACGAATGCATCAACGGAATCGAGGGTTGCGCGATGTTGGCGGTCACGCGTATCGAAGCCAGCAAGCGCAGCGCGCCCCAACCCGCGACGATGCCCAGCACCCCACCCACCAGGCCGAGTATGGCGGACTCCACCAGAATCAGCCGCATCACGCGCTGGCATTTCCAACCCAAGGCTCGCAGAATGCCGATCTCCTTCGTTCGCTCGAATACCGACATGGCCATCGTGTTGGCGATCCCGAGAGCCGCCACAAGCAGCGCGATCATCGAAGTGCCCCAAGCCATCGCACGCGCCAGCACCACCACCTGATTCGAGCGCGCCATCTCGGCAGCCGCCACGGCCTTCACGCCCGGCAACATGGATTGGATTTGATTGCGCACCCGCTGCATGCGCGCCTCTTCGCTCTCCGCCGTCGTGTTGCGGCGAAACTGCACGTGGAACGCGGTCACGTTCTGTCCCAGATCCGAAATCCGCTGCAACTGGCGTAGCGGCATCAAAGCGCCGCCCGTCTCGAAAGCCGACACGCCGCGGAAGATCGCCGTCACTTCAAAGGAAGAACCCTGAATCTCGACGCGATCGCCCACTTTCTTGCCCAGACTCTCGGCCAGCACCTCGCCCAGCATGATCTCCGCCGCGTCGCCCCGAAAGCGGCGGCCTTGCAGAATCACCAGCGGGTCCAGTTCGTAAGAGTTCTCCAACCAGCCGTAGATCACCGCGTTGATCTCGGGCGTCATGTCGGTGACGTTCAGCACAATCGGCACCACGGCAGCGATGTCCGGCAGCCCGCGCAGCTTTTCCGCCACGTCTTCGCTGATGGACGTATTCACCGAGTTGCCGCGCACGATGGTCAGGTCGGTTCCTGCACTGCGGTACAGCTTGAGCCATTCGTCCTCAAACGAATTTGAGAATCCAACCAGTGAGACGAAGGCGGCGATACCCACTGCGACGCCGCACAGCGTCAACGCGGTTCGTAAGCGGCGGCGCAAGATATTCCGGAAGGCTAGGCGAAAGAGCGACATAGGGCAGTCAGGGACATTACAATCCGATAATCGGAAAACTTAGTATAATACGGGCCAATGACCTCGGCGGAAATCAACCTGTTGATCACCATTGCTATTGTTGTCTCTCTGTTCGCCTGTCTGTTCAGGCAGGACATCCGAATGACCCTGGTGATTTTTGCCCTCGGTGGCGCGGCCGGTTTCGCCGGACAGCTATGTCTGGGCCGGGAACTGAACCGCTACACACCGAACATCTCGCTTTACGTCTGGTATGTGAGCGCCGCGGTCATCTTCGCCTGGGGCACTGGGCTCTCCACGATCTGGGCGTTCCACATGTGGCTCTGCCGGGTCTTCCGCTTTAAGCCCAACCTGCTCGCGCACATCTTCGCCTGCATTCCGGTGATTCTCGTTCTGGAAGCGATCGGCTCCAACCTGATCGAGATGAAACTTCACGATTACAGACGTTTTCAGTCGCTCGCGCCGTTCATGAATGCTATGCACGCCCCGGTTTGGCTCTACCTCTACTACCTTTTCATCTCCGTGGCCTTTCACTACATGCTCGAAAGGTTGCGGATGAACAGCTTCGAGTGGATGCAACAGGTCACGGCGCGGATTCCGGAGTATCAGTTCCGGCGCGGCGCTGGCACGGAGATCTCTTCGGCCCGGGGCGTACGCTTTTCCTCGGCGGCGTTAGCAAACGTGGCGGAGCGCGGCGAAGAGTAACGCTTCGATCCTGCTCCGGCGCAGCTCAGCCGATCTTTTCCGCGATCGATTTGGCTTGCAGGAATTGCAGCAGGTAATCCGGACCGCCGGCCTTCGAATCCGTGCCAGACATGTTGAACCCGCCGAACGGATGCGCGCCCACCATAGCTCCCGTGCACTTGCGGTTAATGTACAGGTTGCCGACGAAGAACAGGTCGCGAGCTTTCTCGATTTTGTCGCGGTCGCGAGTGAAGACCGCGCCGGTCAGGCCGTACTCCGTTGCGTTGGCCAGCGCGAGCGCTTCGTCGAAGTCGCGGGCCTTAGTTACCGCGAGCACGGGACCGAAAATCTCTTCCTGAAAAATCGTGGCCTTGGCATCGACATCGGCGATCACCGTCGGTTGGATGAAGTGACCTTCGCCCTCGGCCGCCGCGCCGCCGGTCAGAAGCCGGCCCTCCCCACGCCCGATCTCGATGTAGCGCAGAATCGATTGCCGTGCGCGCTCATTGATTACGGGCCCCATGTAAAACGACGGATCGTCGGCGGGACCGACCTGGATCTCCGCGACCTTCGCCTTTAACTTCTCCAGGAACGCATCGTAGATCTTCTCGTGGACGATGGCGCGCGAACACGCCGAGCACTTCTGCCCCTGATAGCCAAACGTCGACCACACCGTCGCCTGCACCGCGCTGTCGAGATCGGCGTCTGCATCGACGACGATGGCGTCCTTGCCTCCCATTTCCGCGACGACGCGCTTGATCCAGCGTTGGCCCGGCTGCGCTTTGGCGGCGAGTTCGTTGATGTGCAGGCCGACTTCGCGCGATCCGGTGAACGAGACGAAGCGGGTCTTGGGATGCTGTACCAACGTGTCGCCCACAACCGCGCCGCTGCCCGTGACGAAGGCGAAAGACTTCGGTGGGAATCCAGCTTCCAGCAAAACTTCGACGAACTTCGCGCCGATTGTAGGCGTGTCGCTCGACGGCTTGATCACAACGGTATTGCCGGCCACAAGTGCGGCGGTAGTCATGCCCACGAGAATCGCAAGCGGAAAATTCCACGGTGGAATCACGACGCCAACGCCGAGCGGAATATAGATCAGTCTGTCGTCTTCGCCGGGTAGCTGCACGAGCGGATCGGGATGGACCAGGCGCAGCATCTGGCGCGCGTAATAGTTGCAGAAGTCGATCGCCTCGGAAACGTCAGCTTCGGCTTCCACCCACGATTTGCCCGCTTCGAGCACCAGCCAAGCGTCAAACTCGGATTTGCGCCGGTGTAGAATTTCGACCACACGAAAGAGCATCGCTACGCGCTCATCGACGGGCGTCCGGCTCCACACGGGGAAGTAATCGGAAGCGGCTTCGACAGCTCGCGCGGCGGCCTCGGGCGTGGCTTTCTGGTGGATGCCCACCACTTCAGAAGGCCGCGACGGGTTGAACGATGGAAACGTCTCGCCGGACTTTACGCTCGCACCGTCGATGAACAGTTCATATGTCCGTCCGAGCCCGGCGCGCACCTGCGCCAAGGCTGTCTGCATCGCTTGCCGCGGCTCCGGCTGCGAGAAATCGGCGTACGGCTCATTGCGGAACGGCGGCAGGGAGGTCCAGCCGCGGGCGGGTTCCTGGGACATACACACCTCTAACCTCAAAAAGGATGCGGCCGCCTGCTTGAGATGTTCGCGTCCGAGCCGCAACCATTTCTGAGCTGGCGCTCTGTGCAAGCGGCCCGCGATTCCACTAATCGGCGGCGATCAGCCTTCTTCGACAACCTTGCGGCCGCGCTCGAAAAGATCCGAAGCTTCTTCGGCCATGCTGCGGCCCTTCTCATACAGGTCGCGGCCCTTGCCCATCAGTTCGCGGCCGGAATCGGCCAAAGCATGGCTACCCTTTTCCGCTTTGATGCGAATCAGGCGGCGTGTCGCTTTCCCGGATGCGGGGGCGTACAAGATTGCGAGCGAGGCGCCCATCGTCGCGCCGGCGAAAAACCATAGCAGCCCTTTGGCGACTTCATTGTTATCGGACATGGCTAATCAATCCTCCAATTTTCATTCTAACTCTTGCGGCTCCGTTGTATTCATTCGGCGCTATGCTCGTAGTTATGACGGACAACATCGAGATGGTGACGGTCTTTCGTTCGGCCGATGTTACGGCCCGGGAGGATGCGGAGGAGATCAGCCAGATTCTGGCCGCCGAGGGGATTGAAAACAGCGTCGTGGACGGCCGGACGGCCGGAGTGATTGCCGGCTCAGTGGAGGTGCGCGTTGCGGCGTCGCTGTCCGATCGAGCCGATTCGATCGTCGCCGCCGCGCAGGTCGAAGGCGACATGGCGGATACGGATCCGTCCTCTGTTCTCGATCCGGTGACCATCTTTCGCAGCGCCGGTACGAACGTCGAAATGCAGGCTATTGCGATTGAAGGGATGCTGCGCGCCAATGGTATCCAGTCGATTCGCGTCGGCACGCCTGCGATCCCAAGTCTGCCATTCGAAATCCGTGTGGCCAAGGATCAGGTGGAGCGCGCGCAGCAGTTGATCGCGGAAGCCGAGGCGGTCGGCGGCGTGGCGGCGGACGAAGAGGAGCGGGCTGGCGAAACGTTCTGAATCATTGCGGGTTTCGCAGCGCTGTTTCTTCCCGATGCAGTTGGCGCCATGTCTCCGAGCTGAATTTGTGCCCGTCCGTGCGGATCGTCACCAGCCCGTCTTCATCGGTGCGAAATAACGCCACGCCGCGCAGGGCGAGGCGTTCGAGCACATCCCAATGGGGGTTGCCGTAGCTATTGTCCGTACCCGCGGAAATCGCTGCAAAGGGCGGACGCAGCGCATCGAGAAAATCGTCGCTGCTCGACGTGCGGCTGCCATGGTGCCCTACTTTGAGCACATCGGTGCGCGCAAGGGGGATGGCCGTCTCCACCTTCCAATCGGCGTCGCCCATCAGTAGGAAGGAATGCCGCCCGAAGACGATGCGCATAACCAGCGAATCGTTGTTATGCGGATCATGGCCCGGCACGAAATCCGCGGCGGGCGAGAGCACGTCCAACTGCACCGGACCGAATTGCGCTCCGCCGCCCACGCGCATTTCGATGATGCGGGTTCCAGCCGCGCGCGCCTGCGCCTCGATCTGAGTCCACACTTCGCTTTGTTCGTGCGCGCTGACCCACAGCTCCTTGGGCCGGAAAGCCTCGATCAGCGCGGGCAGGCCGCCGGCATGGTCGGCGTGAAGATGCGAAGCGGCCACAATATCAATGCGGCGCAGCGAACGCGTCCACAAATACGGTGCGACCACATCCTCGCCAATGTCCATGCGCGGCTTGCGGCGACCCAAGCCGGGTATGCCGCCGCCGTCGACCAGCATGGTTTTGCCATTTGGAAAGCTCAGGAACAGCGATTCGCCCTGCCCGACGTCGATCAGCGTGAATTCCAGACTGCCGGCCTCCAGTTTGGGCGGAAACGGATGCCAGAGGAGGATCGTAAACAGGGACAACACGGCTGCCGTTGCGCTCCAACGCCAAACCCGCGATGCGTTCGCAAGGGTCGCCAACAGCAACAGCGCCGCGACGAAACCGATCGCCAGCCACAGCGGTGGATCGGGAACTCTCCAGTTCGGTTCCCAAGCGGCATGCGCTTCCGCGATTCGTTGCGACCAGCGTAGAAAGATCTCCGCGATAGCGGCCGGCCAGTGCCAGTTTGTGAAGATCGCAAGAAACCCGAGCGGCACGACGGCCGAGAGCAGCGGTACAATTGCGAGATTCGCCGTCAGGCCGGAGAGCGAGACGCGGTGAAAATAGACCGCCATAGGCAGAGCGAGACCCACCTGGACCATGGCTGAGATCAACGCGGATTCCCAGATCCAGAAGCAAAAGCGCAGCGTTAGAGCCAGCGGCACGGCGCTCCAACCCACCGGGATTCTTACCCAGAAGTAGAGCGTCTCCAGCGCCAGGCGCAGTTCGATGCGGAACTGCGCCGTACGCGCCGGCAGGTGCATGTCGAGGCCGGTGTCCCGCAGTCTCTTCAGGCCCGCTATCAGCGGCGCCGTGGTACGTTCCAACACCGGCGCCGCCAGAGCGCCGATCGCGGCCACGGCGAGAAAGGAGAGCTGAAAGCTGGCGTCGAACATTTGCTCCGGATCGCAAACCAGGATTGCAAATCCGACAGCCGCCAGAAGATTCAGGATGCGCCCGCGCCGGTTGAAATAACGTGCGACGAGGAACAACGTGAAGCCGCCAGCCGAACGCACGACCGGCGCCGACCATCCCGAAACCAGTGCGTAAAGCCACGCCGCCAGCGCGGTTAGCAGCAGCGCCGGCATCTGCGGGACAAAGGCGATACGCAGCAGAAACAGGAGCACTCCCGCCAGAACAGCGACGTGCAATCCCGAGATCACCAGAGCGTGATAGGTGCCGGTGCGCCGGAAACTCACGGTCCAGATTTTTTCGAGTTTGCTCGAATCGCCCAGCAGGATCGCCTGCATCATTCCGATGGCGTAAGGGTTGCCGGGATAGAGCTTCTCGATGCGCACGAGACCGGCAACGCGCAGCGTGAAGATCGCACTCCAGAACCGCGAGCCGCAGGCGCCCGGAAGAATACGCAGGTTCGCCGCGCTGCGCGCCGAAGCGGTCCAGTAAATCGAGTCCCGCGCGAGGAAGCGGACGTAATCGAAAGCGCCGGGGTTATGGAAATTGCGCGGGCGGCGCACTTGTGCGTCCAACTCGACTCTTTGCCCGTAGGCCAGCGCCGGCGGCTGCTCGCCGTCGCGCAAATAGATGCTGGCGCGAGCGCGAGCGCCCGGCGCCAACTCGAGCACGAACTGGTCGCGCCCTTCATAGAACACGGGCGGATCCACGACGCAGCCGGTTAGCGTGACGGTCTCCCGGGCTTGTGCGTCGAGCGTGGGAGGCGGGCCGGGCTGCCGGAGGGTATGGAGGAGCAGCCCGGTTATAAAGACATCGACGAGTACGACGGCCATTGTCAAGTGGTGCGCGCCGGACCAGAACGATATCGCTGTCAGAATCATCAGCGCTGCGGTGGCGAACCACAGCTCCGGGGGCACGAAGCCGACTAGATGCGAGCACAGAATGCCCGCGCCCAGGGCTGCCAGAGGCGCTAGAATCGGATCTTTCAGCTCTGACTATTAGTGTGCGCGGGCTGTGATTTCGCTCACACTATTTTCAAAAGATTCGCGGGGCATCAAGACAGATTCGACTTCCCGTTAGCAATAAGCGAGCCACTCTGTCGCTGGCGCTGTGAACGCATCTGCGTCATTCGGATCAGTAGGCCTCATAACGGTGCCGAGAGCGCCAGCGACCGGAGGCTTCGATTCCACCACCTTTCGTCGATAATTGAAGTATTCCCGCCTCCGGTCGCTGGCGCTCTCGGCACCGTTCAACGTGAGCGACAATCTCCACTCGCGCCTGAGCAACTCACTATGGCGCTGCGTTATTCCACAATGGAGACCTCATCCCGAGCGACTCGATTCTCCTTCAACAAGCCGCCTGTTTTCAGCAGCGGCGGCGCATAATGGAGCGCATCCCGGTGTATACTGTCTGCTACCCGGGGTTCAGAGAATAGAAAGGTAGATCGCCTATGCTTCGCCGTCTCCTGCCCTCCGCGCTGGTTCTCAGTGCGCTCTCTATCGCCGCCGAGTATCCGCTGGGGCCGGATTCGCAGCGGCAGGCCAACGTTCCCAAGGGCGTCGTGACGCGCCACACCTGGACCAGTAAGATCTTCCCGGGCACTGTGCGCGATTACTGGGTTTATGTTCCAGCGCAGTACAAGCCCGAGAAGCCCGCCTGCCTGATGGTATTTCAAGATGGCGGCGGCTATGCCACGGAGACGGGTGCCTGGCGGGTGCCGGTTGTGTTCGACAACCTGATCCACAAGCGCGAAATGCCAGTGACCGTCGCTATCCTGATCAATCCCGGCGTGCTGCCTGCGCTGGGCGGAGGACAGCCCGCGCAGTTCAATCGCAGCTTTGAATACGATGGCCTCCGCGACCGTTATGCGCGCTTTCTGATCGAAGAGATTCTTCCAGAAGTGGGGAAGGAGTATCGTCTGTCGAGCGACCCGAACGACCGTGCGATCGGCGGCTCGAGTTCCGGCGGCATCGCGGCGTTCACCGCGGCGTGGAACAGGCCCGATGCTTTCCGCCGCGTGCTCAGCTTCATCGGCAGCTATACAAGTCTGCGCGGCGGCCAGAACTATCCGTCGCTGATTCGTAAGACCGAGCCCAAGCCGCTGCGCATCTTTCTGCAGGACGGCAAGAACGATCTGAACATCTATTCCGGAAGCTGGTATCTCGCGAACCAGGAGATGGCTTCGGCGCTCGCGTATGCCGGTTACGATGCCACCTTTGTTGTGGGCGAAGAAGGCCACAACAGCAGGCATGGAGGTGCGCTGCTGCCTGACGCGCTGCGCTGGTTGTGGCGCGATTACCCGCGGCCGATCGCAAAGCCAACTGCGTCGAAGGGCGAACGCCACTTCGTGACGATGATTCTCGATCCCGGCAGCGAGTGGGAAGTTGCCAGCGAGGGCCACAAGTTCACCGAAGGTCCAGCGGTCGACGCGCAGGGCAACGTCTTCTTCACCGACATCCCGAATAGCCGGATCCACAAGATCGGCCTCGATGGCAAAGTCACGGTCTTCAAGGAAGACACCGGCAAGGCGAACGGCTTGATGTTCGGTCCCGACGGGCGCCTGTATGCCTGCCAGAACGGAAACAAGAAAGTCGTCGCGTATGCGCCCGACGGCAGCGAGTCCGTCGTCGCGGAAGGGATGGGCTCGAACGATCTGGCCATCAACAAGAGCGGGGGCATCTATTACACCGACCCCGGCGCCAAGCGCGTATGGTACGTGGACCCCGGGGGCGTCAAACGCGTCGTGCACGAAGGGCTCGGGTTTCCGAACGGCGTGCGGCTTTCGCCCGATCAATCGATGCTCGTGGTCGCGGACTACTCGACAAGCTGGGTCTGGTCTTTTCAAGTGCAGACGGACGGGTCGCTCGCGCATGGCCAGCCATTCATTCGTCTGGAATCGCCGGACGATCTCTCGCCGAGTGCGCCCGACGGCATGACGTTCGATTCCGAGGGTTACCTATATGTCGCAACGAAGATCGGATTGCAGATTTGCGATCCGCCCGGGCGCGTCGTCGGCATCATCGCCAAACCGCAGAACAGCGCGCTCGCGAATGCGGTCTTCGGCGGAGCGGATCTGCAGACGCTGTACGTCACCGCGGGCGACAAGGTTTTTCGGCGGCGCGTGCAGCGCAAAGGATTCTTTCCGTGGAACGTGGTCCGGACGCCGGCGCCCAGACTGTAGCAGCAGGTGGTAGCAGTAGTATAGGCAAGAGACAGTGCAACCTCTATACGTCCAGGTCGACCCTAACGACAACGTCGCCATCATAGTCAATCCCGAGGGCTTGCCGGCCGGCGCGGCGTTCGCCAATGGTTTCGTTCTTGCCGAGCGGATTCCGCAGGCGCACAAAGTCGCTCTGCGGGAGATCGCGCAAGGCGGCGCCATCGTCCGCTACGGCCAGACGATCGGCCTCGCCGCGCGAACGATCCGCGCCGGCGCCTGGGTTCGCGAGGAGCTAGTCGAGCTTCCGCCCGCTCCTCCGCTAGAACAATTGTCGCTCGCGACCGCGACGCCTGCACCACTGCCGCCACTGTCGGGGTACACCTTTGAAGGATTCCGGAATCCCGATGGCAGCTCCGGGACGCGCAACATCCTGGGTATCGCGACGACCGTGCAGTGCGTCGCGCCTACCGTGGATTACGCGGTGCGCCGCATCCGCGCGGAACTGCTGCCGCGCTTTCCGAATGTCGATGACGTTGTTGCGATAACGCACAGTTACGGCTGCGGCGTCGCCATCGACGCGCCGGGCGCGGCCATACCCATCCGCACGTTGCGCAACATCAGCCTGCATCCCAATCTAGGCGGCGCACCGCTAGTGGTGAGTCTGGGGTGCGAGAAGTTACAGCCCGCGCGATTGTTTGGTGGAAGCGGCGAGACCGCCCTTCCGGTTTTCGACAGCGAGCCGCACACCATCCGGCTCCAGGACAAAGAACTGAACGGTTTCGGCGGAATGATTGCCGCCATCCTGCACGCTGCGGAAAAGCGCCTGGAGCAGCTCAATCGCCGCCAGCGCGTCTCGTGCTCCGCCGCGGACCTGATCGTCGGTTTGCAGTGCGGCGGCAGCGACGCGTTCTCCGGAGTCACCTGCAATCCGGCCGTGGGATATGCCGCCGACTTGCTGGTGCGCGCCGGAGCGACTGTTATGTTTTCCGAAGTGACCGAGGTCCGCGACGCCGTCCATTTGCTCACGCCGAGGGCCGCCAGCGAACAGGTGGCGCGCGATCTGATTCGCGAGATGCAATGGTACGACGACTATCTGGCGCGCGGCGGCGCCGACCGCAGTGCAAACCCCACGCCGGGCAACAAGCGCGGCGGGTTGTCGAACGTCGTCGAGAAGGCGCTCGGCTCGGTGGCCAAGGCGGGGACATCGGCGTTGATGGCGGTTGCGGGCCACGGCGAGCGCGTGACGGCGAAAGGACTCGTCTTTGCGGCGACGCCGGCCAGCGATTTCATCTGCGGTACGCAGCAACTCGCCTCGATGACGATGCACGTCTTTACTACGGGCGAGGGTACGCCCTACGGCCTTGCGATGGTCCCCGTAATCAAAGTGTCGTCGCGTAGCGCGCTAGCCGAAAACTGGCACGATCTGATCGACATCGACGCCGGCCGCATTGCTACGGGCACAGCGAGCATTGAGAGCGTAGGTTGGGAGATCTTCGAGTTCATCCTCGCCTCCGCCAGCGGACGCAAACGGACATGGGCCGAGCACTGGGGCCTGTGCAACACTCTTTCGCCGTTCAACCCCGGCCCGGTGACTTGAGCTGCAAAGTATGATGGGAACTGATTCATGCCGTTCAAGAACTTCACCGCGCCGCTTTCCCTGATCCTGATCCTGACCGGCATTGCGCTCTATCTCAGCTATCTGGTGGCTGCACCCTTTCTGGGGCCGCTGCTTACGGCCGTTGTGCTCGCTATCGCCTTCTTCCCGCTGCATGTTCGCATGGAACGCAGAGTGCATGGCCGCGGTAACGCCGCGTTTGCCTCGCTGCTGGTCATCGTTCTTGCGGTTCTTGTCCCCGTCGCGCTGATCGCGTTCGTGGCAACGATCCAACTGCATGGGTTAGTCGACGCCATCGGGCGGCGTACAGCCGAGGGTGGCGGCCTTGATGCCTACGCGACAGCGCAAGTGGATCGACTGATCGCGTGGGCGGGCCACTACGTCGACGTCTCGCGCTTAGACCTGCAGGATCAAATGCTTGGGCGTCTGCAGAATTGGAGCGGCGCGCTGATGGGCACCGCGGGTGGCTTGCTCAGCGATCTGACAACCTTTCTGGCCAACGGGCTGCTCGTTCTGATCCTGATGTTCTTCGTGTTCCGCGACGGCCGAGCCATCCGGGACTATCTGGCCCGCACACTTCCGTTGCGTGCGAGTCAACTCGAACGCCTTTCGGATGGCGTCGGCAACACCATTCAAGCGTCGATGTTCGGCATCCTGGCTGTAGCTCTGGCGCAAGCGGCGCTGCTGGGAATCGGATTCTGGATTCTTGGGATTCAGGGATCGGTGTTTTGGGCAGCAGCTACGATTTTCGCTTCTCTGATTCCGATCGTGGGCGCCGCGACCATCTGGCTGCCCGCGGCCGTCTGGCTGCTGGCTACCGGAAGCTGGATCAAGGCGCTGATCCTGGTGGCGTGGGGCGTGGGCGGCATCGGCATGATCGACAACATACTGCGGCCCTATGTGATGAGCGGACGGGTCGAGTTGCATCCGCTGCTGCTTGCCTTCGCGATTCTGGGCGGCGTCCAGGCATTCGGCATGATCGGACTCTTCGCCGGTCCGGTGATCCTGGCTGTGACGCGGACGCTCTTCGAGTTGCTTGGCGAGGAACTTACGGCGCTTCGTCTGAGGACTGGGCAGCAGCAGGAGTGACTGCGTTCAGAAGCTGAAGGCGAGTTGTCCCAGATAGCGGAATGTGGTGTTCGCTCCACGCTGCAGCGGGACGTAAAAATGTCGTGCCGGATCGTTGCCACGCCGCGGATCCTGCACGAAGAAAAGGTTCTGGAATTGCAGAAAGCGGGTCAAGCCGAGGTCAAAGCGAAAACCATGGACGGCAATGTTCACGCCGGAGCAGGTGCCCAGATCGTCGTCGGTGAACTGGGAGATCATCGAGTTGGCGTCCTTGATCGCGTATTGGTAGAGTAGGCGCATGTCACCGGCGTCGTGTACGCGACCAAGATTCACGGTTGCCATGAACGCGTTGCGCAGATACCCACTTCCGAGGTTTCTGGAACCCTGCAAGTCGAGATATGCCGGCATTTCGCGGCCGCCGATGCGTATGCCCTTGCGTTCCAGCCGGTAACCGGCATGGGCTATCTGGAAATGCGAGGCGTTGTAGCGCGCACCGTCCGGAACTGTCGTAGCATTTCCTGTGCCGTTCAAGCCATACGGCAGCGCGACTCCGATCGCGGAGCCAACGACGGCCCACGATCCCGCGGCCGTCGAGCCGAGTTGAATCTGATCGGCATTGCGGTACAACTCCGCGGTGGCCAGAATCTGATAGCTCCATCCGGAACCCAACCGGCCGTGCAGGATAGCGCCGGGGTGGAACAGGTTGGCGTCGCGCACCTTCCCTCCCGGCTGATAGCCCGCCGCGACAAAGGGCGAAGTGGGCGCGAGCACGAACACCCCCGGATTGCTCAAGAAATATTCGCCAGCCCGGAGTTCCAGATTGGTCAGCCCCAGCGAATTGCCGCCCAGCGGTACCCGCACCGCCTGTTGAAAACCGTTGAAACGCAAGTCATCGTCCCACAAAAAACGCGTGTTGTCGGCGAAGACCTCTTCCATGCGGCCACCGCGCAGTGCGACCTTCGCATTTAAACGATAGTCGATGTAGGCTTCGGAGATGGCGATGGGATGCTTGGCGACGGTCGCCGCCATGTCTTGGTCGTTTGTGATGGCATTGCTGGATGGACCGGTGGAGAGTTGCAGGTGGAACTGGAACCGCGGGTCGATCTGTTTGTCGACGTTCAGTCTTACGCGATAGCGGCTGCGGACGTTCTGCAGCGGAGCGGCCACTTCATTACCAGAGCGTAACTGTGCGTCGAGTCGGTAGCGGAAATCGCCACTAAACTTAAATCCGGATACGCTTGCCGATGGCGTCTCCACGGCCGTGAGCACGCTCTGCACCGGCGCCGGCTGAGCCTGCGCGGAGAGACGGTCGAGCAGCTTGCTCTGTGCGTCCAAAGCGGATTGCAGTTTCTCGATCTGAGCCTTCTGCGCGGCCAGTTCAGAGCGTAGGGCCTCGATCTCTCCGGCTTCGGACCCGTATGCGGCTGGGCTGGCGCAACAAAGTACCCAGAGCAGGGCGCCGGTTCCTAACCGGGTAAGGATTCTTGCTCTAGCCGCGATCCAGTTTGCAACCACGTTACAAAACTAGCATCAGAGGATTACTAAACAGTCAAATTCATGTTACAAAGTGATGACAATTGAAACATTATGCCTCCGGGAACAGCAGCGTGAACGTGGATCCGCTCCCCAGTTGACTCTCCACGGCCACCGTACCGCCCATGCTCTCGGTGACGTGCCTCACGATCGAGAGCCCCAATCCGGTCCCGCCGACCGCGCGCGAGCGTGCTTTATCCGTTCGATAGAACCTCTCGAAAATCCGGGGAATGTCCTCCTCAGGAATTCCGCTGCCCGTATCGCGAATCGTGATTGCTACCTTGCCATCGCCCGAGCGAGCGACGTCGAGGCGCACTTCGCCGCCTGGCTTGTTGAATTTCACGGCGTTATCCAACAGGTTTACCAGGGCCTGTTCGAGGCGAATCCGATTCCCGGCGATCGCCGCGTCTCCGCAGTCTCCGGCCGAAAGGCGCACGTCGTGAACGCCCGCGGCCGACTCGACGGTACGCAGCGCGGTCTCCACGGCATCGCGGATCGAAATACGCTCTGGTGCGGGGCGCGCCTTTTCTGATTCCAGTTCAGAAAGCACCAGCAGATCGGCGGCAATATTGTTGAGCCGGACCGCCTGCGAGTGGATCACTTGAACGAACTTGGCGTTGTTGCCCGGGTCTTCGAGTGCGCCGTCGAGCAGCGTCTCGGCGTAGCCGCGTATGGCAGCGAGCGGAGTTCGCAACTCGTGCGACACGTTGGCGACAAAATCCCGGCGAACCCGCTCGAGCCGTTCAATCTCTGTAATATCGTGGAAGATCGCGATCACGCCGCGCCGCACCCGGTCGTCGAGCGGCGACGCCTGTACCTCAAACACACGCCCCGCGGAGTGCGCCAGCATGAGCCGCTGTCGAATTGGTTCGCCCGTCACTAGCACGCGCATCAGTGAGCCGAGGAAGGCCGGGTCGTGTAGCAACTCAAGCAGCGGCAGGCGCTCGGCTATGGGCATCGACGCACCCACTGCGCGTGCGAATGCACCGTTGCAAAATGTCACACGCATCTCGCTATCGACGGCCAGCACGCCGTCTAACATGCTCGCGAGAATCGCCTCCCGGCGTGACGCTTCCAGCCGCAGGGCGTCGAGCATGTTCTTCAACTGATCCGCCACGCCGCTCAACGAGCGGGCAAGCATCCCAAGCTCATCAGCCGGTTCCGGCGCCAGCGTCTTGGAAAAGTTTGCGTTCAATAGCCCATCCGCGAACACTTGAATTCTGCCGATGCGCCGGCTCAGCGCGCGCGCGAACAGATAGGCCACCACCAGTGAGAGCGCGGCCGCGAACAGTGATGCCAGCATGATCCGCCGCCGCACCTCCGCGATGGTCGTCTGCATCTCGCCCAAGGGCACTGCCAGGCGTAGCACGAATCCGTCTGCATGCGCGGGTAGCGCCAGATAGAGGAAGTCGACGTCGAGCGTCGCACTGTGCCGCCGGGCAATGCCTCGCTGCCCGCTCATTGCCTGCACGACCTCGGGACGCGCGGCGTGGTTCTCCATACTCTCTGGGTCGTGTTGGGAATCGGCGAGTACCTTGCCGCTGGTTGCGATGATCGTGATCCTGGTTTGCACGCGCTGCTGTATCTGGCGCGCCCAGTTCTCCAGTTCCGCCGGAGGAATCCTGCCGATCTCGCCGATCAGAATCCCGCCCTGCGCTTCCAGTTGGCGCTCGGCCTGTGCCGTCTCGTGTCCGTCCATATAACGCGTCAGATAGAAATCGACGGCGAGCAGCGTCACGCCGATCAGCAGCACCGCACTAAACAACAGCTTGCGAAAGATTGGACTTTGTCCTGTCATCGGCGTAATCCAGAATTCTAGCATCCGTGACGCGTGCCGCCATGGCCGGCTCTGATATTCTGACTAACGTAGCTCACACTTTTCCGATGGCAAAACGACTCGAAGGCATCTTCACTCCGACGCTGGTTCCTCTGGACGGACGGGACCACATCAACGAGCCGGAACTGCGCCGCTTCATCTCCTGGTTGATTGAGCATGGCGTGCATGGCCTCTATCCGAATGGTTCGACCGGCGAATTCACGCGCTTCACGGCCGAAGAGCGCAGGCTCATCGTGAAGATTGTTTGCGACGAAACGCGTGGCCGCGTCCCGGTGCTCGCCGGGGCGGCCGAAGCCAACGTGAAAGAGACGCTCGCAGCCTGCGAGACCTATGCCGGCTACGGCGCCGCGGCCGTCGCGATTGTCTCGCCGTTCTATTTCCGCCTCAGCACGGAGTCGGTGTACGCCTACTTCGAGGAGATCGCGCGGAACTCGCCCATCGACGTTACGCTGTACAACATCCCGAAGTACGCCAGTCCGATCGACGTTCCGACGATACGCCGCCTGGCCGAACTGCCACGCATCATTGGTATCAAGGATTCCTCGGGCGATCTCGCGTTCATGATGCGCATGATTGCCGCCGTGCGCCCACTGCGTCCGGATTTCGTCTTCCTCACCGGATGGGAAGCCGTGCTGGCGCCGATGTTGCTGGCGGGCTGCGACGGCGGGACCAACGCCAGCAGCAATGTCGTTCCGGAACTCACGCGCCGCATTTACGAGTTGTGCCGTGCCGGCCAGATCGACGAGGCCATGGAACTGCAATACCGCGTTCTGGAACTGTTCGATGCGATGCTCCTCCCGTTTGAGTTCCCGGACGGATTTCGCGCGGCCGCGGAAATGCGGGGTTTCGACTTCGGTCAAAGCCGGCAGCCGCTCAGCAAGGTGCAGCAATCGGACCGCGGCGGGCTTCAAAAGGTACTCCAGTGCATCCTGGCCGACTTTGGCCTCGTAGATCCGCCACCCTCGGGTTGCGCGCCGCGCACGCGCATTACCGACCAGGACAAGATTTCCCAGATCGTTTTTGAAGTGCTGCAGGTGCTGGAGAAGCGTGGCGCACTGTGAGCGATGCGTTGGCGCTCGTCGAAGTCTCCGGCTGGTCGCCCGGCATGCTGATCCTCGACGCGATGGAGAAGTCCGCCAGCGTCCGCTTGCTGCAAGTGGAGTTGAACGAACGGCCCGGCGTCTGCATTAAGATGACCGGCGCCCTCGGCGCTGTGCAAGCCGCGACGCAGGTTGCCGCCGCTATGGCGGGAGCGCTGCGCGTCGAAGCTCTCGTCGATGTGATCGCCGCGCCCGGCGAAGGCTCCCGGCCAGCCTATGAAGCGCGGCCCGACTATAACCCACTTATGGGACAGGCGACCGTGCACAACCCGCCTCCGCCGGCCCGTAAGAAGAAGGAGAACAACATGAGCGAGCAATCGGATTTCGCTGTTGGCTTTATTGAAACGCAAGGCTTCACTGCTGTCTTTGAGGCGATCGACACGGCCGTGAAAACAGCGGCCGTCGAGGTGCTGGCCCGTGAGAAACTCGGCGGTGGCTTTATCACGGTGGTCATCAAAGGCGATGTCGCCGCCGTGACCGCCGCGATCGATGCGGGCAAGGCTCGCGTCGGGGCTCTGGGTAAGCTGATCGCGGCGCACGTGATCGCGAGCCCTTCGCGTTCGGTGCTGTCGTTGTTGCCGAAACTTTGACGGCAAGATAGACTCAAATGCGAGGGCGTTTTCTGGCCCCTTTTATCTCTAATACTCTTTTGCGAGGTAGGATCATGGCGAATTCCGCAGATATCACTAGACGCGAGGCAGTCAAGCTCGCCGGCGCGGCCACCGTTTTAGCGGCCGGCGCGCCCTTCATTCAGACCGTGAAAGCCGCCAACAACCAGATGCAGTATGGCGTGATCGGGACCGGCGGCCGCGGCTCCTATCTGCTGAAGCATCTCACCAAGATCGACAACGGGCGTTGCGTCGCGGTGTGCGACATCAACCAGGCGGCGCTCGATAAGGCGGCGCAGATTACGGGCACCAATCCGGCGAAGTTCAAGGACTACCGCGAACTGCTCTCGCAGAAGAACGTCGATGCCGTGATCATCGCCGTGCCGCTCTACATGCACTTTCCGGTGACCAAGGACACACTGCTGGCGGGCAAGCATGTGCTCTGCGAAAAGAGCCTGGTGTTCAAGCCCGAAGAGGTGCATGCGCTGCGCGCGCTGGTGGCCGAGCATCCCAAGCAGGTCTTGCAGGTCGGCTTGCAGCGGCGCTACAGCGTGTTTTACCAGACGGTCAAGCAGATGATCCAGAAGGGCATGCTGGGCACGGTGACGCACGTGCATGCGCAGTGGCATCGCAATCCAGGCTGGGTGATGAAGCAACCAGCGGGCAAGCAGAATCCGTTGAACTGGCGGCTGTACCGGGAGTTCTCGGGCGGATTGACAGCGGAATTGGCTTCGCACCAGATCGACATCGCTGACTGGATGTTTGGCGAGACGCCGCAATGGGTGCTGGGCGTGGGCGGGCTGGACACGTGGAAAGACGGGCGCGACGTTTACGACAATATCCAACTGATCTACCAGTATTCGCGCGGGCGCAAGCTGGTCTACAGTTCGATCACGACGAATGCGCACCTGCCGTTTTTGGGTGCGACGCGGCCGGAGTTTGGCGAGTGCATCATGGGCACCGATGCGTGCGTGGAGATCACGGTAGGCGACGGCGAGGCGACGATGCCGACGGCGCTGTGGTACCGCGAGGCGAAGAAGCCGACCTTCAGCGACGGCAAGGAAAAGAAGGAGACGGCGAAGACGGCGGGTTCGACGTTTGCACTGGGCGCGGTGGCGCGCGGGTTGCCGCTGCTGGTGGACAAGGATCAGGTGACGGGCAAGGAATCGTTCCTCGACCGCGAGATGAAGTTCGCGCGGCGCTGGCTGTATTCGAAGGGCATCATGGTGTCGGACGAAGACCGCAACCCGGTGGAGACGGAGTTGGAGAGCTTCTTCAACGACTGCCGCACGCTGGGCAAGCCGAAGGCGAACCTGGAAATCGGGCTGGCGGACTCGATCGCGGTGATGCTCTCGAACAAGGCGATGGACGAAGACCGGCGCGTCTTTTTCAATGAGATCGACAAGATGGGTAAGGGGCCGGAGAAGCCGGTTAAGAAGTCGTAGGGATTGGGGGCCACGGTGAACTACCGGAATCGGAAGGCTGTCCAGATCGAGACGGATTCTCTCCGTCTGACTGTTCTTGTGGAGGGCGGCCACATCGCTGAATTGCTGCACAAGCCCAGCGGTGTCAATCCGCTTTGGACGCCGCCATGGCCCTCCATCGAGCCGTCGGCTTACGATCCGGCGAAGCATCCGGAATACGGTCTTGATGCCGAGAGCAGACTGCTTGCCGGCATCATGGGCCATAACCTGTGCTTGGACATTTTCGGCGGGCCGTCGGAAGACGAAGCAGCGGCCGGATTGTCTGTGCACGGCGAAGCGTCCGTCGCGCCCTACGAGATCAGCACGGAAGGCGGCACGCTTATCGCGCGCGCGGAATTCCCGCAAGCGCAACTTCGTTTTGAGCGGCGCATCTCGTTTGTTTCGCCCACGACAGTGCACATTGTCGAGACGGTCGAAAACCCGACCGCCTGTGATCGCCCGATCGCATGGACTCAGCATGTCACGCTGGGCGCTCCCTTCGTAGAGCCGGGCGTGACCGAGTTTCGCGCCTCGGCGACGCGATCGAAAGTTTCCGAGTCCGATTTCGCCGGCGACAAGGGTTATATGAAGACCGGCGCTGAGTTCGACTGGCCTCACGTCCCGCACAAACACATTGGCACGGTCGATTTGCGCCATTATACGAACCTGCCTGTTTCCGGCGGCTTCTCGACGCATCTGATGGATCCCAAGCGCAAGGATGCGTTTTTCCTGGCTTGGTCACCGAAATCGAAAGTGCTCATCGGCTACGTGTGGCAGAAAGCGGACTTTCCGTGGCTTGGCATCTGGGAAGAGAACCGCTGCCGCACGACGGCGCCGTGGGGCGGCAAGACCATCACGCGAGGTATGGAGTTCGGCGTCTCTCCGATGCCGGAAACGCGCCGCCAGATGATCGAACGCAAGAGTCTATTCGGAGTGCCGTCGTATCGCTGGATTCCGGCCCGGAAGACTGTGCGCGTCGAGTACCGCGCCTTCGTTACGACGGCGGATTCCATCCCGGAAGCGCCGCCGGTCTAGTGTAGTGCAGTGCAATAATGCATGGTTTGCTGAGTTGCGGGGGGCGGCTCCCCTGAGCCGCAATCCGACGTGTGCCCAGCATGGGCAGAATCTAATTGGATGAAAGGAGCCAATCGGAGCCGATGACGGCAACCGTAGCGAAACGCAAGGCGTAGCCGCGAGGCGAAGCTGAAAGCAGCGCGTAGCAAACCTTCGACCGTAGGAACACGAACTGGCAGTGAGGCCGGGTGCGGGCGGCAAGTTGGCGTTGAACAGCGAAGCCCAAAGGTCATCAAGACGCATCAGGTAGAGCCAGTCGGCGCGAGGGGACAGATTTTGCACCTTACCTGGGGAGATCTCTCCGGCGAGAGCGGGAGAGAAGTCAGCAGAGGCCGTAGTAGCCGAGAAGCCGCGTAACGGCGGTGGAGCGAAGGGCCGAAGAACCAAGGAACGGAGCTAGAGAAGGAACTGAAGAGCGGCGAAATATGAGGACTCGAATCACGAGCGCAACAACTACGGTAGCCAACTCGTGAGTGCGGGAGGAAGAGGCGGTGCAGCCGCCGGGAACCTACTGCGGAGAGACCATGCTGGGCTTCGCGAACCTTTCGACGGAGAGCAATGTACGAGACTTTGATGGAAACGGTCGTGGCGGACGAGAATTGCGAGTCCGCCCTGAAGGCGGTAAAACGCAACCAGGGCGCGGCTGGCATTGATCGGATGACTACGGCCCAACTGGGACCGCACCTGAAGGCAAACTGGTGGATCCTCAAAGACAAACTCCTGAAGGGGACCTACGTTCCAAGCCCCGTGAGGCGGGTAGAGATACCGAAGCCAAGCGGGGGCACGCGGACACTGGGCATCCCGACGGTACAGGACCGGTTCATACAGCAGTTGTTATTGCAAGTGCTGACACCGGTCTTCGATCCGCAATTCAGCGGGCACAGTTACGGATTCCGGCCGGGGCGCAGCGCACAGGACGCCGTGCGAGCCGCACAGCAATATGCGCAGGGAGGGAAGGACTGGGTGGTGGATCTAGACATCACGAAGTTCTTCGACCACGTCAATCACGACATTCTTATGGGCCGGGTCGCGCCAGTGATCCGGGACAAACGGGTGTTGCATTTGATTGGGAAATTCCTGCGGCGGGGAGCGATGGTGGACGGGTTGGTGGAAGCCAGTGAGGAGGGCACGCCGCAAGGCGGGCCGCTGTCTCCGCTGCTGGCCAATATCTATCTGGATGCGCTCGACAAGGAACTGGAACGAAGAGGGCACCGATTCTGCCGGTATGCGGATGACTGCAATATCTACGTAGGCAGTCAAGCGGCGGCGGAACGGACGCTGGCTTCGGTACAGGGCTGGATCGAGAAGCATCTGCGCTTGCAGGTGAACACCGCCAAGAGCGGAACGGGGAGGGTCTGGGAACGCAAGTTTCTGGGCTTTCGACTGGATCGCAAGAAGCGGATCGGAATCGCACCGGAAAGCCTGGAGCGACTCAAGGCAAAGGTGAGGCAGATGTGGGATGGCCGCCGCAGTCGCAGCAGCAACCAACTGCGCGATGAGTGGGGCCGGTACGTGCGAGGCTGGTGGGGTTACTTCCAACTGGCCGAAGTACGGAGGCCACTGCGGGACCTGGAAGCTTGGGGGCGCAGGCACATCCGGAAATGCTTCTGGTTGAGATGGCACGACCGACGAGGCCGGCTTCGACGGTTGCGTCGACTGGGGATCAGCGGTCGCGATCTTGGTGTCGCGGGCAGTAGCCGCGGCGCTTGGGCAGTGGCCAAAGAACCCGTGCTGCAAAACGCACTGAGCAAATCGGTTTTACGAAGGTACGGCTTCCTGTTTCCATCGGATCTTGCCACGCAGTAACGTCGCCGGGTTCAACCGCCGGATGCGGAAAACCGCACGTCCGGTGGTGTGGGAGGGTGCCGGGGCGCAATCCTCGGCACTCGACCCGATCCCCAGGTCGGGTTTGGCCGGGTCAGGGGACCCGGCGCGGTCCAAGGGGACCGCCCCCCGTAAACCCAAAAACTATTGCCGCAGTACACTAGCAGGCAGCCAGCGTCTCGAAATCGACATTTCCGCCCGATAGAATCACGCCCACGCGACCCGTGGCGCCATTCACCTTGCGCGCCAGCAGAGCCGCCGCGCCCACCGCGCCACTCGGCTCCACAAGGATCTTCTTCCTCGTCAGCAGAAACTTCACGGCGGTGCGAATCTCATCGTCGCTCACCAGCACGATGTCGTCGACCAGGCGCTGAATGATCGGGAACGTGACGGCGCCCGGCATCTGCGCGCGCAATCCGTCGGCGATCGTTTCCGGCACGGGAATCCGCACGCGCTCACCCTTGCGGCGCGAGAGAAATGTATCGTTGCCGTCTGCCGGCTCGACGCCGATTACGCGGATGCGTGGATTCAGCGCCTTCGCCGCAATCGCGCAGCCGGAGATCAGGCCGCCGCCCCCGACCGGCACGAGCAACGCATCGAGATCCGCACACTCTTCCATCAGCTCCAACGCGGCCGTACCCTGGCCCGCGATAATCCACGGATGATCGTACGGCGGCACGACGGTCGCGCCCGACTCGTCTGCGATCCTGCGAGCGATCGCCTCGCGATCCTCGCGCAAACGATCGTAGATCACCACCTCGGCGCCGCGCGCGCGGGTTGCCTCCATCTTTGACCGCGGCGCATCTTCGGGCATCACGATCGTGGCGCGCGTGCCCAACGTCTTCGCCGCGATCGCGACAGCCTGCGCGTGGTTGCCGGAAGAGAACGCGACCACACCTCGCGGCAACTCGTTCTCCGGAATCGAGAGTAGAAAATTCGCGGCGCCGCGGATCTTGAACGCTCCGCCGCGCTGCAAATTCTCGCACTTGAAAAATACCGCGGCGCCAGCCTGCGCGTCGAAGCCGTTTGAAGTCACGACAGGCGTTCTGCGCACGATAGAGCCGATGCGAGCCGCGGCCGTGCGTATCTCCGCCAGGTTCACAGGCATCTTAGTATCCGCGCTCCTTGTCGATCACGTTGCGCAGTGGTTTTCCTTCGGCGAACAAGGCGAAATTCTCGACAAATAGATCCATGCCCGCCTCGATCCACGCGGGCGTGTGATCGGCGCAATGCGGCGAAAGCAGCACGTTGTCCATTGCATAGAACGGATGACCTGCGGGCAGCGGCTCTTCATCGAAGACATCCAGCGCCGCGCCGCGGATCCACTTCTCCCGCAGGGCGTGGATCAGCGCGGCTTCCGTAATCACGGGACCGCGGCCGACATTGACAATTACGGCTTCCGGCTTCATGGCGCGCAACTCCGCCTCGCCGATCAGCCCGCGCGTCTCCTTCGTCAGCGGGGCGGAAACGACCACGTAGTCCGCTGCCGCGAGCATCTCCAGCTTCGCTTCGGGCGGCAATATCCGGGACGCGAACTCGTCGCCGCCCAGTTCCGGACGCCGCCGCAGCGCGATCACCTGCATTCCCATGGTGCTCGCGAGGCGCGCGGTGGCACGGCCGATCTCGCCGTAACCAACTATGCCCATTGTCTTGCCGTACAACTCTTCGACGTCGAATTGCTTCCAGCTTCCCGCCGCCTGGTTGCTCAGCATGCGTCGCAGATCCTTCGCGAAAAACAAAGCGGACGCGATCACGAACTCGCCCAGTGACCGCGCAAACACGCCGCGGCCATTGGTGGCCTGCGCCGGGCTCGCGAGAAATTCGGGGAACAGCAGCCCTTCGACGCCCGCCGAGAAAGAGTGAATCCAGCGGGCACGCTTCACCTGCGGCAGCAGTTCCCGGAGCAGTTCACCCTGATTCATGCCTACGAAAATCGCATCGGCATCGGCGGTGTGCGGTGCAAAAATGTCCGGCGAGTCGCCCACAACGATGTGCGTCGACTCCGGCAACCGCTCCAGCGCGGAGAGGTAGTGCGAGCGTGGGTTATTCAGAACAAGCAGTTTCAAAGGCGGCATGGGAATCAATCTTTCAGGATACAACCACGCGCTGCCGCTCTTGCGTCCCGATGCCGCTCTGCGGGACACTGAAACTGTGCCGGAATATTGTTCCTGTGGCGTACAACTGCCGCCCGATGCGCGTTTCTGCCACAAGTGTGGCAGACCGCAATATGATGACCCGGCCCTGGAGACGGAGGCGGAACCGCAGGTCGTCACGATCGCGCCCCCCGTCATCGCCGCTCCCCCGCCTGAGATTAACTTCCACAACACCGCCGCTGTGCGCGTCGGCTTCCTAGCCGCGGGCATCGCCTCGCTCCTAATTACGGTGCCGCTACCCGCGGTTTTTGCGATGGGCTGGTTGTTGGTTTGGCTGTTGGCTTCCGGTTTTCTAGCAGTGTGGCTCTACCGCCGCCGCACCGGCCAGGAGTTGTCCGTGCGCAGCGGGATGCGCATGGGCTGGATCACTGGCATCTTTTGCTTCGTTATCGCCACGCTGTTCTTCACGATCAGCGTGCTCACCATCTCGAGCAAAGGCGGGTTGGCCGCCTTTTACCGCGAGCAGTTCAGCGCACGCGGCGCTGTCGACGCCAACGTCGAAGAGTTTCTCAAAGTGCTCCAGAATCCGGCGGGTGTAGCCACTGTGATTCTGCTGTCGCTCTTTTTTGTCTTTATCTTTTTCACGCTGCTGCCCGCCATCGGCGGCGCACTCGGCGCGAAAGTCCTCGAAAAGGACTAGGTGCCCGTTGTTGTCTCCCTGCTCCGTGGCGTCAACATTGGCGGCCACAACAAGATCAAGATGGACGCGTTACGCGCGCTCTATGAGTCTTTGGAGTTGCGAGATCCACAGACCTACATACAGAGTGGCAACGTCATTTTCAGGACTGAGGAGCGGAACCTCGTTCCACTCGCCGCGCGGATAAAGAACGAGATCGAGCGGAGTTTCGGCTTTCGCCCCGAAGTCATTCTCCGCACGGCTTCCGAACTGAAAGACGTGATTGCCCGAAACCCGTTCGCCTCGCAACCCGGCGTCGATCCAGACAAGCTCGTTGTCATATTTCTATCCGGCGTCCCCGATGCGGAAGCCCGCAAAGCGGTCCTCGGCATCAAGGTCGATCCGGAGGAATTGCGGATCGCGGCTCGCGAACTTTATGTGTACTTCCCCAATGGCCAGGCACGTACAAAATTTCCAGTGGCACTCCTCGAAAAAACTCTAAGGACACCCTGCACTGGAAGGAACTGGAACACCGTCACGAGATTGTGCGAGATTTCGGAGATGGTGGAAGCGTCTCTCTAACTCGTGTAACGCTTACTCTACGTGTTTCGTCACGGGTCCGTGGCCATACACCTTCACAACCGCAACGCCCGCAAAAATAATCAGCATCGCGATCGATTCGATCCTGCCGAACGGCTCCCTATAGAACAACCAGCCTAGCGCCACCGCCACTACTGGATTGATATATGTGTAAATCGACACGACTGCCACCGGCAGTTTGTCCATGGCATAGATGTAGGCGCTATAGCCCACGATCGAACCGAAAGTTACCAGATACAGCAAGGCCAAGATACCGCGCGTGCTCCAGTGAACTGGATGCTCGGGAATCAACAACGCCGGAATCATGAAACTCAGGCCGGCGGCCAGTTGCTGCACCGCGCCGCTCACAATCGGGTGCGCTTTGGCTACCTGCCTGCGCTGCAGGATGGAGCCTAACGACCAGCACAAGCAACCGCCTTGCAGCACAAGAAAACCTTTCACTACGTCGCTGCCCAAGCCCTGGCTCATCGCTCCCGGCGCGACAAGCAATGCCGCTCCGATCGAACCAACGAGCATTCCTCCGACCGCCGGCAAGTGCAGTTTCTCCCCACCCATCGCAGATTCGATGCCAACCAGCCAGAACGGCGACGTCGTAATGAACAGCGCCGCCATGCCGCTGCCAATCCATGTCTCGGAGTAGGTCAGGCAGGCGTTGCCGATGCCGAGGATGACGATTCCGTTCAGCACCGTCCGTGCGAGTTCCTCGCCGCGCGGCAGATGCGCGCCCATTTTCCATGCCACTGCCAGCATCAGCGCGCCGGAGATGAGAAAACGCGATGCGACCAGAATCAGCGGCGAAAAACACTCGAGCGCCATACGGATGGCAAGATATGTCGTGCCCCAAAAAAAGCAGACCGCGGCCAAGGCGGCGTAAGCGCGAAAATGCGGATGATTTCTCAATCTTTCAGGGTAACGTAGAATGGGATTTGATCATCACACTGACCATTAATCCGGCGGTCGACCGGACAGTGCTAGCGGACCGTCTAGTGTTTGAAGACCGCAGCTACATCCTCTCTCGGAAAGAGAGTGCGGGCGGACGCGGCATCAACGCGTCCGCTGTGATTCACTCCTTCGGAGGCCAGACGCTGGCCATCGCGACATGCGGCGGCAGCACCGGCGAGCGATTCAAGGAACTGCTGATCAACTGCTGTGGGTATCCGGTCGACTTGGTGGCAATCCGCAAGGATCTGCGCACGAACCTTACGATTACCGACAAGCAGGGACTGACGGTTAAGCTCAACGAGGCGGGTCCGGAACTCGAACCGGATGAGGTGGAGCACATTGAGCAAACTGTCTTCGCGAACCTGATTCGTGCAGAATGGCTGATGCTTTGCGGCAGCCTGCCGCCCGGCGTGCCCCACGATTTCTACAGCAAGTTGATTACAGAGTCCCGCAAGCGCGGCGTCAAGACGCTGCTCGACACCGACGGCGAAGCGCTGCTCGAGGGCATCGAAGCCGGCCCGACCGTGGTCTCGCCCAATCAGGCCGAAGCCGAGCGCCTGCTCAATCAGGCACTGTTGACGCGATCCCACTATCTCGACGCTGCGGAACGCATTCGCGCGATGGGTGCGGAGTCCGTTCTGCTTTCGCTGGGCAGCCGCGGAGCCGTCGGCGCGCTGGACGGCGAGTTGCTGGAGATACTGGCCCCGCGCATCGACGCGGTCAGCCCGATCGGTTCCGGAGACGCGATGGCCGCAGCGTTCGTCTGGGCCGCGGTCAACGGCGGCAATTTCGCTGAAAACTCGCGTTGGGGCGTCGCGACGGGAACCGCATCGGCTCAATTGCCTGGCACCTCGTTCGCGTCGCTCGAACAGGCGCGTGTGATCTACGATCAGGTGCGCGTCCGCGCCGCGAAGTAGGTGGTAGAAATCAGGCTTCGAGGCCGGCCTTGTCCGTGAAGAAGACTTCGCCGGCGCTATTGGTCCTTCCCCAGCGTGCGCCGATGCGTACGTCTGCCCAGCCGTTGCTAAACGCCAGTGCCTCGTCATAGCGCGGCTTGATCACGAACGAACCGGTGCGGTCGAGGTAACCCCAGCGGCCATTCCAAAGCACCGCGCCCAAACCGCCGGAGAAGGCCGAAGCGTCGTCGTAAAGCGCGTTGATGAGATAACGCCCGCTCTTGTCGATGTAGCCCCACTTCTCACGGAATACGACGGCTGCCAGGCCTTCGGAGAAATCGCGGGCGTTTACAAATTCCGGCGCGATGACATGCTCGCCGCGCAGATTGATATACCCCCACTGCGCGCGCTCGCGAATCCGCGCGAGACCATCGGCGAACGGTGCGGCTGCCTCGAAGCGCGGTGAAATGGCGAGTTTGCCCTCCACGTTGACGTAGCCCCACGAGCCCCCGAAGTCTTTTGGGAAAAGCATCACGGAGAGCGGCGAGGCGCTCCCCGTGCATGTCGCGGCCGGTGCGGTCGAGCCGAAGCGGATCAGGTCATAGGCCCGATTGATCGCCTTCAATTTCTCTTCGGCACGCTTGCGCAGCCGCGCCGATTCATGCTGGTAGCGATCCGGATGCCAAACCTTTACCAGATCGAGATAGGCGGCCCGCAACTCTTCGGAAGAGGCGTTAGGCTCCAGGTCGAGAATTGCAAACTGCTCCGCCAGATCTCCGGATTCCACGCACTAAGGCTCCCATTCAAAGTATGACGGATAGCCGCCGCCTTTGTTGCGGGCGAGCCAGAGACGATACTCGCGGCTGGCCGTGCGGGTAATTTCGCGCCGGTCGATGGGAGTGATGTTCGTGTAAACGAAGACGGCGGGATTGCCCTCCTTCGTCTTGCCTTCACAGATCACTTCATCGCGATAGTCGCCGGCGAGATCCGCGCTCATGCTGCAACTGCCGCCCGGCATTTCGTTGGCGGAGACTCCAGGAATCGTCTCCACGGCCTTGCCTGTGAAGCGGCCGAAACTCTTTCCGTCGCTCGACATCAGGTCGCGCACCGGGCCGCCGGTCCAGTTGGCCGGGCGCCAGCCTCTCGGGAACGGGTTCATCAGGATTTTGCCGTCCGAAGCGAAGAGTACCGTGTCCTTGGTCTCGTGCCCATCGCGATTGGTCAGCATCTGAAAGCCGGGATCGCCGTCCCAGATCTTCGCGGCCCAACCGGTGTGCGCATGGACCCAGCGCGGATCATCTTCGCGATTCACTTTCCAGATGATCTTGCCTGTCTTGGCATCCACCACGTAAGCGCCCGCATGCACGTTGCTCTCCACGGCATAGTACACCTGGCGGTCTTTCGAGTTGGGCAGGATGTGCTTGATGGCGACGATGTCGGGATGCTCGCGATAGATCGACCAGCGCATCGTGCCGTTCGGGTTCAGCAACGTGGTGCCGTCGAAGACCTCGTCCTTGCCGTCGCCGTCGACATCGGCGATGTCGATGTGATGCGAGCCGCTGCCGTTGGTTTCGGCGAAGCTGCGATACTGCCAGAGCTTTTTGAGCGACCCGTCGAACGCGTCGACGATTTCGTTTTCATAGAGGCCGGTCTGCGTAATGATCGCCGGGTGTTTGCCGTCGAGAAACGCGACGGCAAGATGGATGCGTGTGGAGGACTTCGCGAAATCGGTGGCCATCGGCGTCCAGGGTGTCTTGTGGATCACCTTGCCGGTCATGCCGTTGAGCACGGCGAGGTAGACCGTCGCGCCTTCCTGCAAACGGCAGATCACCTCCGCCCTGCCGTCGCCGTCCAGGTCGTACACGACAACGGGAACATTGTTGGCACTGCCAAAGGCCTGGTCATGCTGGACGAGCGGCCGGCGCCACATGCTGGTTCCATAGCTGGTGAAAGCTTCCAACTCCACGGGAACGCCCGGGTCGCGCGACATCTCTCTGATGCCGTTGTCCAGGCGTAATACCGCATCGACCACGCCGTCCCCGTTGAGGTCGCCAAAGACAGGAACGAAGCCGCCCTGCTTGACTGTCGGTTCAAAGACGGCGATCAGGCCGCTGCGCGCCCCCGAGGGCACGACTCCGGCCCACTCAGAAGGCGGGCCTTCCTTGCCATCCGCCGCGACGGCGCGGACACGATAGTAAGTGCGTCCATCGCCGGGCAGCTTCGTGTCCACGAAGTTCGTCGAACTGACAACCGGCTTACTCGTAATCTTATCGCCGGCCGAGTCTCGGCGCGTGGTGCGATAGACATTGTAGCCTTGCGCACCTTGGTCCTCACCCAGTTGCTGCCAGCTCAGATATACCTGATTGTTACCAGCGGGAGCGGCCACCACGCGGCGCGGTAGCGTCTTGAAATGGTTCGCACCCGCCGGCTCCCGCACCGGCCTGAAGCCGATGTCAGGGTGCCGGATTCCGGAGGAAGCCGATCCTGAACTGCCGCAGCGCAGGTAATACTCCGTGCGTGCCCACGAGCCGCCGGCCAGTTTGTTCTCCTTCTCGATCATGCTATCGATGCGATAGACGAAGCGCGTAATCGCCGGGTCCAAGTGCGAGTCCACCATCTGCCAGACGTTTCCGGCCATGTCATAGAGGCCAAATGGGTTAGGCTGATAACTCTTCACGGGCTTCACGAATTGGCGCCATTGCGCGAACGTGCGCTCGCCCTTGGCGTCGTAGTTGGCCTTTTCTTTTGGATCGTCCTTGCCCCATGGGTACGTCGCGCTCGCCACGCCACCGCGCGCGGCATATTCGAATTCGGGACCGGTCGGAAGACGGTATACGCGCTTCTCCTTCACGCTGCGCCACTGCAAATAGGCCGCGGCATCCTTGCGATTCACGAAGATGACGGGATGGTTCGCCATCCCGGCGGGTATGCGGCCCTGCACCCAGTGCAGCGGAGGCTTATATGCAGTGGCATCCACAAATAACTTGTACTCGGCATTCGTCAGCGGGTGGTCAAGCATTTCGAAATCGTCGACCCGGACGTTCTTGCGGACATCGCTGCCCTTTACGAATATGAAGTCGGCCGCGGCGCCGGATGCCGCGAACAGCAACAGTAAAACGATTACAGGTTTCATCGTTCGCAGAGTATCACGCGAATGCCGGATTGCGCTACTGTGGACGGGATGAAACAGATTTTCGCCAGCCTGCTCTTCGCTTCAGCGCTCTGCGCTCAACTGCCCGCTCCGAACGGGGCCGGCGTCTCGATGGGCCACCTCCACTTCAATACCCGGGATATCGAGGCGCACCGCAAGCTGTGGGTCGATGCGTTGGGCGGGAAACTAGTCAAGGTGGGGCCGCTCGATGCCTACAAACTGCCGGACCTGATCGTGCTGGTGCGCAATCAGGACGTTTCGGGTGGCACCGAGGGCTCGGCGGTAGGCCACATCGGCCTCAAGGTGCGTGACTTGAAATCCGTGCTCGACAAGTGCAGGTCCCTCAACATCAAGATTGCGAGTGTAAACAAAGCCGGAACCCAGGCGTTTCTTCTGGCTGCCGAGGATGTACGCGTTGAACTGAGTGCGGACCCGGCCATGACAGCGCCAGTCGCGAACCATCACATCCACTGGTACACGTCAGCACCCGTCGACACGCAGGCATGGTACGTCAAAATGCTGGGCGCCAAGCCGGGACGCCGCGGGAATTTTGAAGCGGCCGACATTCCGGGCGCGAATCTGACCTTCTCCCAGGAGACCGCCCCGGCGCTTCCTACCAAAGGTCGCGCACTCGATCACATCGGCTTCGAAATCGTCAACCTCGAGGCGTTCTGCAAGAAGCTCGAAGCCGCTGGCGTGAAGCTGGTGATGCCATTCACGAAGCGGCCCGACCTCGGTCTCTCGCTCGCATTTTTCGTGGACCCGTGGGGCACACTCGTCGAACTTACGGAAGGGCTGAACCGGTTGTAAGCGCCGCCGTCAGCGCTGGTTATACTTCAGAATCTTCTTCCGCAACCGGATCGACTTCGGCGTGACTTCCACCAATTCGTCCTCGCGGATAAACTCGAGCGCCTGCTCAAGGTTCAGGAGTTTCGGCGGAACCAGGCGGATCGCCTCATCGGCGCTCGATGCGCGCATGTTAGTGAGCTTTTTTTCCTTGACGATGTTGACGTCCAGGTCGGCCGTGCGCGAGTTCTCGCCGATAACCATGCCCTCGTACACTTCCGTGCCGGGCTCGATAAAGATCTCGCCACGCTCCTGCAGGTTGAAGATGGCATAGCTCGTCGTCCTGCCCGCGCGGTCCGAAACCAGCGAGCCTGTCGGACGCATCGGGATATCGCCCTGCCACTCGATGTAGCCGCTAAATAGCGAGTTCATGATCGCAGTGCCCTTGGTGTCGGTCAGCATCTCGCTGCGCAACCCGATCAGCCCGCGCGATGGCACCATAAATTCCACGCGCACGCGGCCGGAGCCGTGGTTGACCATCTTCTCCATCTTGCCTTTGCGGCTGCCCATCTTCTCGATCACCACGCCCACGAACTGCTCCGGGCAATCGATTACCAGGAGTTCCAGGGGTTCGTGCAACTTGTGGTCGATCGTCTTGGTGAGAATCTCGGGTTTGCCGACGGCCAACTCGAAGCCCTCGCGGCGCATCATTTCGATCAGGATGGCAAGCTGCAACTCGCCTCGGCCCTGCACCTTGAACGCGTCCGGGCCGCCCGCCTCCTCCACCTTGATGGAGACGTTGGTCAGCAGTTCCTTGTCCAGGCGGTCGCGTAGGTTGCGCGATGTGACGTAGGTACCCTCACGGCCGGCGAACGGCGAGGTGTTGATCGTGAACGTCATCGCTATGGTCGGTTCGTCGATCTGCACGATGGGCAAAGCCTTGGGCGTCTCTTGGTGCGTGATCGTCTCGCCGATGGTGATGCCTTCCACGCCGGCGATGGCTAGGACGGAACCCGGTTGCCCGATGGTCTCTTCCACGCGGCGCAGGCCCTCGAACGAATACAGCTTGGTGATGCGCGTCTTCTGCAAAGACCCGTCCAGTTTCACGATGCCTACGTCGTCGCCGAGGTGCAGCGTTCCGTTGAACACGCGGCCGATCGCGAGGCGGCCCAGGTAGTCGCTGTAGTCCAGGTTCGTTACCAGCAGTTGCAGGATGTCTTCGGGATCGCCCACCGGCGCGGGGATGTGCTTCAAGATGGCGTCGAAGAGCGGGCGCAGATTTTCGGAAGGGTCTTCGAGAGTCTGCTTGGCAACGCCGGTCTTGGCGTTGGTGTAGATGATCGGAAAATCGAGCTGGTCCTCGTGCGCGTCGAGGTCGATGAACAGATCATAGACTTCGTTGAGCACTTCCTGGATGCGCGCGTCGGGGCGGTCGATCTTGTTGATCACGACGATTTGAGGCAGTTTTGCCTCAAGCGCCTTCATAAGCACATAGCGCGTCTGCGGCAGCGGGCCTTCGCTCGCGTCGACGAGCAGCATGACGCCGTCGACCATTTTGAGCGCGCGTTCAACTTCGCCGCCGAAGTCGCTGTGGCCCGGCGTGTCGACGATGTTGATCTTCACGTCGTGATAGCGGATACCCGTGGTCTTGGCCAGAATCGTGATGCCGCGCTCGCGTTCCAGGTCGTTGGAATCCATGACGCGGTCGGCCACTTCCTCGTTGGGCCGGAAGATGCCGCTCTGTTTGAGCATGGCATCCACCAGGGTTGTCTTGCCATGATCGACGTGCGCGATGATGGCGATATTTCGAATCGTTTCGTTGCGATGCAAACTACGTTTTCTCCAAAATTTCTAGCGGGTCAGGAACGGCCAATGATGAACCGTGTGATAGCCCAACTTCGTCACCATCAGCAAGATCGCGAGAGCCGCTACGGCCGCGATCGCCAGAAGGACATAGAAGACTTTCATCCACGGGAATTTTTGATGTTCGCGGTGCAGCACCAGGATGTAGCCCGCAAAAATGCCGACGAAGAACAACAGGTACATCGGCACGGCGAACAGCATCAGGTTGAAGATATCGGGTGTCGGCGTTACGACCGCCGCAATTATGGTGATGATCAGGATGGCATAGCGTGAATTCCTAAGCAGAAACGCTGGTGACGCAATCCGCAGCAGCGTGAGGAAAAAGATCAGCACCGGCATCTCGAAGACGAGACCGACGCCGAGCATCACATTCACGAACAGATCGAAATAGTCGGTGAGATTGATTACCGGTCTGACGTTGATGTTCTTTCCGATACCCAACAGGAAGGCGAGGCCGTAGCGGAAGGCGACAAAATACGCGAACAGGCCGCCCGTAATGAACAGCCCCGCCGCCGAAATCACGAACGGCGTGGCCCAGCGCCGCTCTTTCTTGTAGAGGCCCGGCGCGATGAACGCCCACACCTGATAGAGAATCCACGGCGAGGCAACGAAGATGGCGGCCAGCATCGGCACCTTCACCCAGATGGTGGTGAAGGCGTCCATTGGCGTGATTTGCGCCAGCGTCGGCTCATAGCCGAGCGACCGCAACGCGTCCGCGGCCGGAGCGCTCACGGCCAGCCAAAGCTCATTGGCGAAGAATAGGCAGATGGCGAAGGCGATTCCGACGCCAGCGAGGGCCTTTAGAATGCGCCCGCGCAGCTCCTCGAGATGCTGCAGGAACGACATACGCAACATCCCATCGTCATCTTTGTCCTCCTCGTCTTCCGGCGGAGGAGGCGGCGGGGGAGGAGTGCTGCCCCCAGCGGCAACGGCAGCAGCCGGAGCCTCAACGGCGGTCTCGGTGGATCCGGAGTAGTCCCCATACCCGCCATGCTCGTAGGCATACGGGTCTTCGTTGTAACTAGGTTCGGATTCGGAATTCCCCGAAGCAGAAGGGATCGTTTCCTCCTGAGGAGGCTGTATCTGCGCCGCCGCATCGGTAGACGGCGGTTGACCTGTTGGAGCGTTAGCTCCCTTCTGTTCTTCGGGGGACGACATGACTTAACGGCTCTTTTGTTATGCGTGAGTTTCCGAACCCGGCGCGTTCTTTGCGGGCGTTTCAGCCGTCTCCACGATGGGCATGCCATCGTCAGACGCCGTTTGGACTGCCACTTCTGTAGTGGCTTCGAGTTCGCCCGTGGAAGCCGCACTGGCTTCGTTTTCAGCGCCCTGAGTTGCGGATGCGCTTACAGTAGATTCATTTGAGGCGGTGGAATCGCTCGACTCGGAGCCGTATGCCCCGGAGTCGTAATAGGAAGAGTCGTAATTGTAATCGTACGTGCTGTCCGTACTCGTGCTGCTCGTTATTTCGTCGTGGTAGCTATTCGTGACTTCCTTAACAGATTCAGTTTCCCGCTCGATTTCCCTCATCTCGCGGTCGAAGGTTGATTTCAACTCACTCGATGCGCGACGAAACTCCGTCATCGCCTTGCCAATGGTCTTGCCCAATTCCGGCAACTTCTTCGGGCCGAAAACGAGCAAGGCAAGGATGAAGATGAAGATCGTTTCCTGCCAGCCCAGGGGACCCATCGGGATTTCCTCCTACAACTTTGCTAAACCTCCTCCATCATACTGTTGCGCCGGGAACAGGGTCAACCTGCCCCAGGTATGGTAGGGTTATTGTTTCAAGATGATTCGCAAGTTTTTAACTCACGTTCTGCCCGGGATCATCAAGCCGTTGCGCGTGGTCTGGAACCAGGTGATTGGCTTTATGTTCCTTGTTTTCGCGGTTTTCAGCGCCCGCTCGATTTACCGTGCCGTCACTACCTTTGACGGCGACGGCGAGAGTATCTTCCGTTTGGCGTTCACTGGAATCTTTAGCGTCCTGATGGCGTTTTTCGGAATTACCTCCTTCCTGCGCGCCCGGAAGATCAATCGTTCCTGATCCCGAACGCCTCCTTCTGGTCCCAATCTCGCGCCGGTTCGCGCCTGGCTTTCGATGCCCGTATGAGCGCGGCGCGCAAGTCCTCCGGCCGGACGGGCTTGCCCACGTAGTCGTCCATTCCGGCACACAGGCAGGTCTCCCGGTCGCCCTTCATGGCATGTGCGGTCAATGCAATGATCCGCGTCTTGCGACGGCAGGCCCATTCCGACGCTCGAATCGCTCGCGTGGCCTCGTAGCCGTCCAACTCCGGCATCTGAATATCCATCAGAATCGCATCGAACTTGGACTCCTTGGCCAACTCCACCGCCTGCCTGCCGCTGACGGCCAGTGTCACATCGTGACCCGCCTTTTCGAGCAGCCGGCAGATTAGCCTCTGGTTGACCACGTTATCTTCGGCAACCAGGACACGCAGCGCTGGCGGCTCCTCGTTCTCCGCAGCCGCCGTGGCTTCCGGGCGCTTGGCATTTCCCAATAGGCCGAGGATGGTTTCGAGCAGGTCATCCTGAAGGATGGGCTTCACCAGGAAGCCGTCGATGCCGAGCTGCTGCCGTTCCTGCTGGGTGCCGGGCCGGTCCGCCGAACTTAACATTAAAATCGGTACTTGCGGCAAGCTCGGCGCAAACGACAGCTTCCTGCTGCCGCGGATCCGCCTGGCCGTCGAGAATCCGTCCATTCCGGGCATGTGCGTGTCCAGCAGGACCAATCCGTAGGGTTGGCCGGCGCTGGCGGCACGCTCCAGTTCAGCCACTGCGGTGAGACCATCGGCCGCCACCTCCGGCCGCATCCCCCAACGCAGCGTCATCTCGCGCAGAATGCGGCGGTTCGTTGCGTTATCGTCCACTATGAGCACACGTGACTTATTGAGCGAGGCCGCTTCGAGCGCTTGCCGCCGGCTCTCCGCTGTGTCCCGCCGTGGCGCCGGCGCGGTGCCGAAGATCGCGGTGAAGATGAAGCGGCTGCCGTGACCCGGCTCGCTCTCCACACGGATCCGCCCGCCCATCATCTCCACCAACTGCGAGCTGATCGCCAGACCGAGTCCCGTTCCCCCATAACGCCGTGTGATGCTGCCATCGGCCTGGTTGAACGCCTGGAAGATCTCGCGTTGCTTTTCCTTGGCGATTCCGATTCCAGTGTCCGCCACGGTGAAGCACAGCTCCATCAGTCCGTCTGTTTCCGCCGTCAGTTCCGCGGATACCAGCAACTCGCCCCGCTCCGTAAACTTGATTGCGTTGCCGGCCAGATTTACCAGGATCTGGTTGACCCGAACCGGATCGCCGAGCATCGTTTCCGGGATCTTCGGGTCGACCTCGCAGATCACCTCCAACTCCTTCTCGTGCGCACGCACGGCCACCGATTTTAATGCCGCTCCGATCACCCGTCGGGGCGCAAATTCCACGCGGTCGAGGTTGAGCTTGCCCGCCTCGATCTTTGAGAAATCGAGGATGTCGTTGATCACGATCAAGAGCGAATTCGCCGACGATTTCACGTGGTTCAGGTACTCCCTCTGTTCGGCGTCGAGATCCGTGTCCAGCACCAATCCCGTCATCCCGATGATGCCGTTCATCGGCGTGCGCACTTCGTGGCTCATGTTGGCCAGAAACTGGCTCTTCAACCGCGTCGCCTCCTCCGCCTTCCCCTTTGCCGATTCCAGTTCCCGGTTTAAGTGCAGCAGTTCCTTCGTGTGTTCCGCCATCTGGCCCAGCATCTCGTTGAATGCCTCAACCAGAAAACCCGTCTCGTCGTTGTGCACTTTCTTCACGCGGAGGTCAAGATCCCGCTCTGTCGAGACGCGCCGGGCCGCGTCCGCCAGCGCCAGAATCGGACCCGCAACCGTCCAACGCATGGGAATCGAGATCGCCCAAGCGGCGAGGAAGGCGAGCGTGAAGACCGCTACGCCCAAGCCCGCACAGACCCACAAGCGCGACTGGATCACCGCTGTATCGCCGAGTAGGAGAATCGAGCCGACCCGCTCCTGTCGTACTGAGATCGGCCGGTAGACCAGCACTTTGTCGCGCTCCCAACGGTTCCCTGGCTCCCGCGGCAGCGCGGGCAGCGCGGCCGGCGACGCATCCCGCCCATAGTAGGCGAAGCGCCGGCCCTCGCGCGTATAGATACAAGCTGCCCGGATGTGCGGGTCCGCGCGCAGCGCCCCGAGTGTCTCCGCCGCGCTGTGGGAGTCCTCGAACAGCAGCGCCGCCGCCGCGTTCGCCCCGATAATGCTCGCCTGCGTTTCGAGCGAATCGGTCAGGGCCTGGCGCTGCGTCATCCATTCATAGGCAAGATTAGCGGCGCTCGCAAACAGCAACGAAATCCCGGCCGTCAACATACACGACAGCATCACCTTGCGGCTGATCGGCGCCGAACGAAACCATTTCAGACGCACCGGGATCCTGCTGGGCTGCCTCATTCGCGAGACGCCTCCGGCAGCATTCTCGCCAGTCTCCACAACTGCGAACTGATTTTGAGTCCGGAGATCCGTGCCGCCGCCGGATTGATGTCAAACTGCACCCGGCCACGCTCGTACAACAAACGCACAATGCCGCCCGATATGAGGAAATCATCTCCCTCTCCCACCGTCAGGACGCTGCTGCCGCGCAGGGCCTTCAGAAGTTCGCCCGCCTCCTTCAGCATTTCCCTCCGGAAGAACAGCACGTGGCATCGCTTGGCATCTTCGAGAGAAGCGATAGTGGGCACGACTCGTACCGGGCGCCCTTGCACCGAATTTCCACGCAGCGCCTCCAATAGCGAAATCCCGGCCCGGTCTCGCCCAACGACTCCAAACACTAGCGGCGCGTCTCGTTTCACGGCCAGTGGCCACTCCACATATTTCGAGAAATTACACAGGAACTCCGCCTTGAGGGCGTACTCGGGCGTGACCGCGCCGGCGCCCGACAGCACGCCGCACAGCAGAAGAACGGCGAGATTCCCGCCGAGCCGCACACTTTTTTCAGCAGCTTCCAGCACAGGAAAAACAATGCGGTAGCTTGTCCAAGATCCCGATAGCATCACCTTTTCTCATCGACGGGAGCGCGCCGTCCGTGAGGCGAAATCTACTTCTCGCGCGCCCGCTAGAATAGGTCTAGCGTGATTTCTCCCATACACATTCTCGGCGGCGGACTCGCCGGCGCGGAGGCCGCTTACCAGGCGGCGAAGGCCGGCTTGCGCGTCGTGCTCTACGAGATGCGCCCGTCGAAGCAGACGCCCGCGCACCGCAGCGGCCAACTGGCCGAGCTGGTTTGCAGCAATTCGCTCAAAAGCGAGCTGGAAAACTCCGCACCCTGGCTGCTGAAACAGGAGCTGCGGCGGCTCGATTCCCTGTTGATCCGCCTCGCCGACCAACATCGCGTACCGGCCGGTCACGCCCTCACGGTCGATCGCGAGGTCTTTTCGGCGGCAGTTTCCGAAGCTGTCGAGGCGCTGCCCGGAGTCGAGATCCGCCGCGAAGAAGTCACGGCGCTGCCCGGCGACGGCATCTCTATCGTCGCCACGGGGCCGCTGACCAGCGACGCGTTCGCCGCGCACATCGCCGAGATTACCGGCGCGGAGCGGCTCTATTTCTATGACGCCATCAGCCCGATCGTCGCCGCCGACTCCATCGACATGTCGATCGCTTTCCGCGCTTCACGCTATGGCAAGTCGATCGATGGCAGCGACGACTATATCAATTGCCCTTTCGATAAGGCGCAGTATGAAACCTTCCTCGACGCCGTTCTGGCCGCCGAGAGCTACGAGGCGCATATCCCCGGGGACACGACGCCGTTTTTCGAATCCTGCCTGCCTGTGGAAGAAATCGCCCGGCGCGGCCGCGACACGCTGCGCTTCGGTCCGATGAAGCCGATGGGGCTGGCCGACCCGCGCACGGGCCGCCGTCCCTGGGCCGTCGTGCAACTCCGCCAGGAGAATCTGCGCGCCGGCAGCTACAACTTGGTGGGGTTCCAGAACCACATGCGCTTCGCCGAGCAGGCGAAAGTCATGCGCCTGATTCCGGGCCTGGAGCAAGCAGAATTCGTGCGCTTCGGCCAGATGCACCGCAACACGTACATCAATGCGCCCGCGCTGTTGATGCCGACGCTGCAACTGCGCAACCGCCCGCGTGTGTTCTTCGCGGGCCAGATCTCGGGCGTCGAAGGTTACGTCGAATCGATCGCGACGGGGTTGCTGGCGGGGTTCCACGCCGCGGCACTCGCGCGCGATCTGGAACCGCGTCCTCTGCCGCGTGAGACGGCGCTCGGCTCGCTGTGCCACTATATTTCCGGCGCGGAATCGAAATACTATCAGCCGGCAAACATTACGTTCGATCTGTTGCCGGCGCTCGATGAAGAGACGCGCCACAAGCTGCGCCGCGACAAGCATGCGCGTCACGCGGAGGTGTGCCGGCGCGCCGCTGAAAAATTCGAGGAGTATCTGGCGGCGTATGCCTGAGTTGAGTGAACAGATCGGGCGTTATCTCGACGAGTTGCGGCGCGCTGGAGCCTCCGTCCACACGCTGCGCAACTATGCAATCGACCTGCACGAGTTCCGCGAACGCTTCCGCGATGTGCCGTTGGAGGCCCTCGATCTGCTGGCCTTGCGCGGCTGGCTCGCCGGACTTCACGCCAGGCGGCTGAGCGCGCCTACGCTGCGGCGCAAGCTGGCGGCCGTGCGCTCACTCTTCAAGTTCATGTTGCGCGAGCGCGTCATCGCGACGAATCCCGCAAAGTTGCTGCGCACCCCGAAAGCCCCTCGGTGCCTGCCTGCTGTGATGACCGAGGAGCAGACCAACATCCTTGTGGACGGAGTGGCGCAAAACGATTTACAGCGGCCCTTTCCCGCGCGCGACGTAGCCATCTTCGAAATGCTCTACGGCTGCGGCCTGCGTGTCGCGGAACTGGCGGGCCTGAATCTCGAGGATTTCGATTTCGCCGAACGCTGGGTGCGAGTGCGTGGCAAAGGCCGCAAGGAGCGCCAGGTGCCTGTGACCGGCAAAGCGGCGCAGGCTCTTGAGCGCTATCTGCCCAAGCGCCTCGCCGAACGCAATGAGACCGCCGTCTTCACCAACTTCCGCGGCCGGCGCCTGAGCACGCGCGGCATCAGCCTCATCGTGAAATTCTATGGCGCCATGCTCGCGGGAGATTCTTCGCTACACCCGCACAGCCTGCGCCATGCCTACGCCACACATCTACTCTCAGAAGGCGCGGACCTGCGCTCGATTCAGGAGTTGCTCGGACACGCCCAACTCTCCACGACGCAAAAATATACGCAGGTTTCGCTGACTGATCTGATGGCTGTTTACGATCGCGCACATCCGCGCCGTTGATTCGCCGCGCCTAATCGACGTCCAGTTCCGCGGGGTGGGGTCGGAGCGACGCTCTCACGCCCCAATCGGGTTTGTCCAGATCCAGCCGGTCTTGGGTATCGCGCATCCACTTCTTCAGTAGTTCGCGGAGTTCGCGCACGCGGCCCGCTTGCGCCGCATCGCCCGCCAGATTCTTCTTCTCCCACGGGTCGTTTTGCAGGTCGAACAATTGCGTGGTGCGCTTCCCTTCGACGTTGTACTCGATCAGCTTCCAACGCTCCGTGCGTACGCCGCGCTGGAAATGACGGTAGGCCATAAATAATGAGTCGCGCAGCGCCACCGTCTTACCCGTCAATGCCGGCGCCAGGCTGCGTCCCTCGACGCTCGACGGAATCTTCGTGCCCGTCAGATCGCAGAACGTCGGGAACAGATCCAGCAGATAGCACAGCGAATCGACCTTCTTGCCTTTGGCGATGCCCGGACCACCGATCACCAGTGGAACGCGCATGCTGTGGTCGTACAGGTTCTGTTTCCCCATCAATCCGTGCTGTCCGCAGGCCAATCCGTTGTCCGCCGCGAAAACGACGATCGTGTTGTCGGCGCGTCCGCTTTCCTTCAATGCCCGGAGCACGCGCCCCATCTGCTCGTCGACTTCGGTGATCATCGCGTAGTACGCGGCGATGTTTTGCTTGACCACGTCGGCAGTCCGCGGAAACGGCGCCAGCATTTCGTCGCGGATGCGCATCTCTCCGTTATCGAAGGGATGCTCGGGCAGGAAGTTCTCCGGCAGCTTCACCTTCTGCCACGGGTACATGTCGACGTAGCGCTGCGGCGCCATGCGTGGATCGTGCGGAGCCGTGTAGGCGACGTACATGAAGAACGGATCGTCGCTCTTGTAGTTCTTCAGAAACCCGATCGCCGTTTCGCTAAACAACTCGCTTGAGAACTTTTCGCCGGTGTGAAAGGCCTTCGGCGGATACACTCCGGATGGATCGAAATTGTGGACCGGAACTTTCAGGTGGTCCGACATTCCGCCGAACATGATATTCCCGCCGGCGCCAAAGCAGCGCGCATACAGAGCCGGGCCGTTGTGCCACTTCCCGGTCCCGAACGTCTGATAGCCCGCTTTGCGCAGCACCTCGGGATACAGGTCGAACGGACGCGCCACAGAATCCGCTCCCTTGCGCGGAACTACAATGCTGTCGCTCACGTGGAACAACGACTGTCCGGTCAGCATCATCGCGCGGCTCGGCGCGCACACCGCACCCACGGTTCCGCCCATGATCGCAGCATGTGTGAACGTCGTACCGTTCTTCACCAGCGCGTCCATGGTCGGCGTGTGCACGTCCGGGTTGTTCACCGCGTTCAGCGTGCTAAAGCGCTGATCGTCCGTAAACAGAAACAGGATGTTGGGCCGTTTCTTCGCGGCCGAGAAGCCATTGCCGCACAGTCCGGCCAGGGCTGCGCTGGCGCTGCCGGCTCCGCCCATCTTCAGAAAATCGCGTCTATTCATTGCAGCTCCGATCTGGAAATTCAAGCGTAATGTCCATTGTACGCGCGGCGCGTGTTGCGCTCGTCGCCTCAGCGGAATTCGTCAGTTTCGATTTGGGTATCCGGCTCCCGCTCGTGCCGGTCACCACGCCGGTCATCGAGCCGTTCACCAGTTGCGCCAGCGCGCAACCGGCAGCCAACAGCAGCGTCAGGAGAGAGCGAAAAATCATTTCGCTTTCTTTTGTGCGGGCTTTGCGGCTGCGGGTGGATTTCGGAAGAACTCCACACTCACCTCGGCCGGTTTAGGATTTTCGGAATTCAGTGCGGCCGTGTCCCCGAACAAGCGCTGCTGTTCGCGCAGCGCCGCCATCAGTTCCTCCACCTTCGCCTTGTGTGCGGGACTGTTCGAAAGATCCTTCAGTTCATACGGATCCGCGGCCAGATCGAACAATTGCGTCTTGTTGATCTGCGGATAGCGGATTAGCTTCCACGGTCCTTTGCGCACGGCGCGCTGCAAATCCTTGTATGCCAGGAAAATCGTGTCGCGTACGGCCTTGCTCTCGCCATGCAGGATCGGGGCGAGGCTCTTGCCTTCGAGCGAATCCGGCGCCTTCGATCCAACCAGGTTGCACACGGTCGGATAGATATCGAACAGATAGGCGAACGCAGCGACGCGCTTGCCTTTCGGAATGCCGGGGCCGCACACGATCATGCCGGACCTCATGCTGTGTTCATACAGGTTCTGCTTGCCCATCAGGCCGTGGCTGCCGATCGCGATGCCCTGGTCCGATGTGAACACAATGATCGTGTTGTCGTACTCGCCGATCGCCTTCAATCCGGCCAGGATCCGCCCGATCTGCTCATCCATGTACGTGATCACGCCATAATAGTCGCGCAGGTGCCGGCGGATTTCCGTCGCCGTCCGAGGCCAAGGCGCCAGTTGCTCGTCGCGGACGAACATATCGCCGTTGTCGAACGGGTGAAACGGCTTGAAATTCGGCGGCAGCGGGAGTTTTTCGGGATCGTACTTCGCCATGTATTCCGGCGGCGCGACTCGCGGATCGTGCGGCGCCGGGCCAGACAGGCACAGGAAGAACGGCTTTCCTTTCCCGGTCGCAGGATCTTTCTTCCATTTTTCCAGGAACTCGATCGCGCGGTCCGCCACTTGCTTCCCGGGCCGCCCTCCTTCCCGCTCCGCTACGTCGTTCGGCTCCATGTAAAAGTTGTAGTCGAACGAGCGATGCGACTGGGTATCCTCGTTCCCCTTCTTGCCCAGGTGGTAGGTGACGTAACCAGCCGTGCCCATCGAGCGCGCGAAGTTCGGGTACCCTTCCGCCTGATTTCTCACCGTAAACCAGGACCGTCCGCGGTGAATCATCATCCGGCTCGGCAGGCACACCGCACCACTGTAACCGCCCATGCAGTACGCGTTTTCGAACGTGACGCCAGAGCGCACCAGCGTGTCCAGGTTCGGCGTGTGAATGTTTGGATTTCCCAGTGCGTGGATCGTATCCTGCCGCTGATCGTCCGTCAGGATGAACAACACGTTCGGCTTGCGGCGACCCGCCGCGAGCAGCGCCGGAGCGCCCGCTATCGCCGACAGAAAGGCTCGTCTCGAAGTATCGCTGTGAACAGGCATGCGAGAACGATGTTATCGCGCGGCCGTCCGGCCGCACAATGTTCCTCACAAGCTAATCTTGTTACACACAGGTGACTAACGGCTTGAAGCTCGGATCCTGCAATGAGTTGGATGCTCTTGGCCACCTCGCGGGTGGCATCTTGAGAACTTTGATGCTGTACCGAACTCAGTCTCCGAACTGCTTGGCGCGCCCGGCGCTCAGGCTCTTGAACGCCGGGGCTACATTACTGACTCTTCGACTTCCGCTTACCAGACCAGTTTCAGAGCGAACTGCAGGTTGCGCGGCGTGTCGGCGCCCGTGATCTGGCCGAAGCCATTCGTGCCTAGGACCGCTCCGGGCTGCCCGAACCTGGGAGTATTCGAGAAGTGAAAACCTTCGAAACGGAACTGGAGGCGAACCCGCTCGTTGAGTTGGAAATCTTTGAGGGCGGAGAAGTCCCAGTTGAAGTCAGGCCGGTTCCTCATGATGTTGCGGCCGGCATTACCGAGTTCGTAGAGGTTATTGGGCACAAACGCAACGGTGTTGAAGTCTTGATTGAGTGTCCGCTCGCCGCTATACAACGTGCCGACAATGTTCGGGCGGTTCACAACCCCGCGGTCGCCGACGTTGGCCGGGTTGCCGGAGACCGTCACGCTGAACGGCTCGCCACTAGCCCAGACAACGATGCTGCCCGCACCCCAGTTGCCCAAAAGCGCGTTGAGCACAGGGTGCATATGGCCGCCCCAACGGCGTCCTTTGCCGAAGGGCAGATCATAGACTCCGCTGGCCACGAAGCGGTGCGGGATGTCCTGGTTGTCTCTGGACCGTTCGGCACGCAGGTTGCGCACATCCTGGTAGCCGCATCCGGCGGTGTCGCCGGCCGCCGAGTTGCCGCACGTATCGCCCATCGCCGACGAGTAGGTGTACGAAGTGAGCAGCGTGAAGCCTTTCGAAAAACGCTTCTCCAGTTTCGTGCTCAGCGCGTTGTACATCGCATTGGCGTTAGCGTGATAGCCCCAGACCGGCCCGAGAGGAGATGTAATGATTCCGGTGCCCGGTATTTCGGCGCTCTGGTACCGGCGCTTGGCGTTCAGATTGCCCGGTCCGGGAGGCGCGTAGTTGTCCTCGTAGCGCATGAGCAGGTGCGTACCCTTGGAGCCGGAGTACCCGATCTCGAGTAGCCAGTCCTTGGCCAGTTCCCGCTGAATATTGAAATTCCACTGCTGGGTGTAGCCGGTCTTCGGATGCCGCTCGTAGGCGACAAACGTAAGTCCGCTGGCCTTGTCTAACTCGAGCGCCCCTGCCGCCGGGCCGTTCTTGAGGAGCAGGGCCGGAACCGTGGCACTCGATGAAAGCGACACGCCGAAGGCATTAGGCGGATTGCCGATCAGGTACTCGCCGTCGCCGAGTGGCTCCATGTAGGTATAGAACATCCCGTAGCCGGAGCGAATCGAAGTCTTGGCGCCCAGTTTGTACGCCAGGCCCACCCTCGGCATGATGTTGTTCTTGTCGATAGCGAACATGGCCCGGTTGTAACGGTCGGATCCTTCCGAGCCGCCATAGATCAGTCGCGGCTTGTTGGGGTCGGTGTAGTCGTCGAAGATGCCGATCCGGTCGCGCTTGTCGATAAACGGAAGCACAAGCTCGTAGCGCGCGCCTAGGTTGAGCGTGAGGCGCGGGGTCAGCTTCCAGTCGTCCTGGAAGAAGAAGCCGGTGTTCGAGCTGCGCAGATCCACCTGAATCCGGCTGCTCCAGGCATACGCGCTGCTCTGGCCAAGCAGGAAGTCGGCCATGCCGTCCTTGGTGAAGCGCCCATTGAATGTATAGTTACCGATCTCTACACGTGAGTTGTAAATATTGTTCTGTGACCACAGGATGCTGGTCCCGAACTTGACCGTGTGCTTGCCTTTCATCCAGGTGGCGTCCATCGCGAACTGCCGGTTTTGAGAATCGCGATCCACGGGGTTGTTGGCGCCGATGCCCAGCGCGCGGTAGCCGGTGATGCCCATTTGCGTGAAGCCGCCCGGAACGGCGTCGTTGCCACCCTTGATGCCGTACTTCCTGTTGAGCAACTCTCCGTTGGCCTCTGCGGGATTGTCGCGCTTGAACAGCGCGAAGTTCCACCCGGCGCGCAACGACGAGATGAAGTTCGGGGTCCAGATGTGGTTCCAGTTGACGCCCGTGTTATAGCCTTCGGTTATCGAATCGAAAGCGCCGCCGCCGTAAGCGGGCGCGGGCAGCGCCAGCACTACGGGAGTGTTCTCGTTTTGCTTGCTGAGCCGCCAACTTACGTTGTCCTTGCTGGTGGCGTTCACGTCGGTCTTGAAATCCCAGCGGTCGTTATCCTGAATCCTCGGCGCTTGATAAAGATAGTTGGCGGTCAGCCCAGCGTTCTGCGGCGCCGGGTAGAGGTTGACGAGAGTCTGCGCCACGGGGTCGAGACGCGTTGTGGGAATAACATTGCCCGGGAAAACTGTATTCGAAAGCACATCGGTCAGCGGCTTGCCCGGTAGCAGTTCGCTGAAGTCGCCCTTGCGCATCTTCACCGTCGGCAGAGCGCTCGTCGTCGTGCTGCTCTCCCGGATCTTGGTCCCTTCATAGTCGCCAAAGAAAAAGATCCGGTTCTTGCCATTGAGAATCTTCGGGATGTAAACCGGACCGCCCAGCGAGAGCCCGTATTGGTTGCGCTTGAATGACGGCTTCGGTTTGTCGGCCGGATCGAAGAAGTTCTTTGCGTCCAACTTCTCATTGCGCAGAAATTCAAAGGCCGACCCGTGCAGATCGTTCGTTCCCGACTTCATCGTCACGTTGACCACGCTACCCATAGCTCTGCCGTACTCGGCGGAGTAGGAGTTGGTCTGCACTTTGAACTCCTGAATAGCGTCGATCGACGGCTGCACCATCTCCGAGCGGCGCTGCGCACCTGCAAGTTCGATGCCGTTGTTGTCCATGCCATCGAGCATGAAGTTGTTCTGCGTGACGCGCATTGCGCCGGAGCTGAATCCGCCGTAACGGCTGCCGCTGGTCGATTGCACTGTGCCCGCCGACAATAGGGCAAGCTGGTTGTAATCGCGCCCGTTCAGGGGCATGTCGACGATGCGCTGGTTTTCGATCACCTGCCCCTGGCTCGCCTCCACCGTGTTCAACTGAACGACGGCGGCCGCAACCTCGATCCGCTCGCTCACCGCGCCCACTTCGAGCGTGAAATCGAGCGTCGCGCGTTGGTCCACCTCGAGCGTGATACCGGTCCGCGTGATCGACTTAAAACCGGATTGCCCGACATCGACCCGGTAGGCGCCGGGCGGCAGCAACGGAACCGTATAGTAACCGTCCGAGTTCGTGGTCACGGTGCGCGCTACACTGGTGCCCACGTTTGTGATCGTTACGGTTGTGCCCGGCACGATAGCGCCGCTTGGATCGGTGACCCGCCCGGTGACCTGTGCGGTCTGCCCGAAAGCGGCGAAAACGAATAGCATTAATATGGCGGCCAACCGGCAGATTTTGGCCGGACGGACGAATTGCGACATAACTTCTCCTTTTTGTTTAACGCTGAAGGTCCAACGTTACACTTCGAGCCCAATTATTTTTAGCGAGACACGACCGCGAAGCTCTTATCGCAAGTATACGACCCGAGAAGTTTACCGGCAACTGAATCCGTTGTGGGAGTCGGGGCAAGCAGGACTGCCGCTTGCCCCGACTCCTGCCGCTGGCTTTAGAAAGTCAGTCTCAAAGCAAGCTGTAGCTGCCGCGGCGTACGGGCCGCGGTGAACTCGCTCAGCCTGGCATTGATCTGCTGCCCGGTCGCGTCGAACCGCGCGGTGGTGTCGAGCGAGGAGAATTGCGAATGGTTGAAAGCGTTATATGCTTCACAGCGGAACTGAAGCCGCACGCGTTCGGCGATCCGGAAATTCTTGAACAACGAGGCATCCCAGTTATTGATGCCGGGGCCGCGGATGTTGGACCGGGCGGCATTGCCGATCGTTCCGCGTTGCGGTACGGCGAACACATCGGTGCGGAAATTGTTTGAGAACGTGCGTTCGCTCTTCGGCAGCACGGGGTTGCCCGTCAAATCGATGCGCGCGGCCAGCGAAGTCGTACCCGTGTAGTCGGCGCCGGTCGTGTTGCTGAATCCCACGCCCAGCGGAGGGCCGCTGACGAAACGCGTGATCCCGGAGATCTGCCACCCGTGCAAAGCGCCGCGCAAAATGCGATTCTGCACCGGAGCCTTAGGTAGGTCGACCAAGTAGTTGAGCGCGAAGACATGCGTCCGGTCGAAAGAGGCCAGCCCGTAGTTCCGGATCCGCAACGGCACGAGCTGCGTTACCTGATCGTTGTCGCCGTCGTTGTAATCCATTGTCTTGGACCAGGTCCAGGCCGCACCGACCTGATAGTGACGCGCGAAGCGGCGCTTCGCACTCACTTGCAGCGAGTGGTAGTTGGAACTGCCCGCGGGCTCGGATTGCAGAATCGCGCCGTATCCCGGCACCGGCCGCTCGAACTGGCTCTGAATCGGCTTGCCGGACGTCGGGTCCTGATTGTTGGGCAGGAAATTGGAGCCGAGCGGTATCGCATTAAGATCGCGCCGCCATAGCAGGTTCCGCCCCAGAGAGCCGGCATACGCCACATCGAGCAGGAACCCACTCCAGAGTTTGCGCTGGATGGAAAAGCTGTAATTCATTACGGTCGGCAATTTGCCGCTGGGGTCGGCCGCGTTGACGGCGCCGGGAAAGTCCAATCCGTTGGCGTTGCGCAATTGCGAAAGCTGGCCGTAATAGATCGTCGGCGAAGAGAGGAGTGGCGGCTGGCCAACGAAGTTGTTACCGAATACCTCGGTCAGGTAGCGGTTGTAGAACATGCCGAAACCGCCGCGCAGCATCGTCGATCCTTTACCAAACAGATCATAGACGAAGCCGAATCGCGGCCCGAATTTCGCTCCGCTGGGCTTTACCATGCCCGCCGGGTAGTCCGGCGTGTTGGCCGCAACGACCATGCCGTTATAGAGTTTGCCGGCTCCGGGCGCGATGGCTCCGATGGCGGCATCCGGATAGACCTCGCCCGTGACGGGGTGAACGCCCACGCGCTTACCGTTGACAACCGCCGGGTGGATCAGTTGCATCGGCTGAGACGGATCGTAACGGCCGGGCGCGAAGCTCGCCATCTGGCCGTCCTGCTCGGTGATCGGCCAAATCCAGTAGATGCGAACTCCGAGGTCGAACGTGAGGCGCTTGTGCGCTTTCCAGGTATCCTGCACGAACGTTTCCACCGAGCCCGTGTTCACCTTCATCCAGCCCGCACCCGAAGTCTCGTTGTAGTTGTTGAACACGCCTTGAATCGCGTTGCCGTACGCGTATCCGGCATCCAGCGGGTTGTTCCCGTTCGTGCCGAAATCGAAAACGCCGTTGAAGTTCACGGCCTTCTTCTGGTGCCGGTAAAACCAGTCGGCGGACATGCCCGCCTTCAGGGTGTGGTTGCCGCGTGTCCAGGTCAGGTTGTCCGTCCAAGTTACCAGATAGTAAGCGTTGTACAAGGGGAAGCGGCCCTCTGTGAGCAGGTTGGCCGCGCCTGTGACGCCGCCGAACGTCGCGTCGGGAACGATACCCAGCGGGTTGGCCCCCGGATAGCGTTGGCCTGTGTGGAAGCCCACAGTGTCGCGCTGATTCGACTTCAGTTGCTCGTCGGTCACGGAATTCCAGGCCGGCTGGCTCAATACCGAAAAACCGAATTCGTTCAGTACCGTAGGCGAGATTACTCGCGTGTAGCGGGTGCTGATGCTCTTGGGATGGCTCGACCATGTCTTGCGGATTTGCGGCCAGTTCGCGGTCTCCGAGCTGAAGCCATTCGTGCCAGTCTGATCCTCGAAGAAGAACAGCAACGTCCCCGTCAGGATGTTCGAAGAGTTGATGTTGTAGTCGAGCTTCAAATTCTGCGCCAGCTTTGGAAGATCCATGCCCGACGTGAAGATATAGTTGTACCGGCCGCCGGAGATGTTGCGCGAGAGGAAGTTCGGCAGTGGAAACATTTTGAGCAGCGCCTGTCCGTCGGCGCTGATGTTCGAAGCCGGTACGATATTGCCAGGCAGCGGCTGCCGGCTATTGAAGGGATCGCGCACCGTGATGGGCCGATTATTTATGTCGATGGACTTTGAGAAATCGCCGATACGCTCCAGTTCCGTGGGCACAGTCACTTGGCCGCTGGAGCTTTTTCGTGTCGGCCAATACTCCTGTTGCCAGAAAAAGAAGAGTTTGTCGCGGTTCTGGTTGAACTTGCCGGGTATGAAGACCGGCCCGCCAAGGTTGTAAGTGATGGTGTTGTACCGATAGGGCCTCTTGGCAATTCCCAGGCGGTTATCGAAGAACGCTCCGGCGTTGAACTCCTCGTGGCGCTTGAAGTAAGAGGCTTCGCCATGGAAACTGCGCACTCCGGACTTCGTGACAATCTGGATATTGGATCCCGACATACGTCCGTACTCTGCCTGGTAATTGCTGATCAGCACCCGCACTTCAGCGACAGCGCTCTGGCTGACTACCATCTTGTAGTCTTGTCCGTTGCCCATGTCGGTGGTGGAGACGCCGTCGACCGAGACGTTGTTCGAGTTGTTGCGGGTACCCTGGACGTAGAAATTCGCTTTGCCGCCGATGTCTTCGTTCGTGCTATCGAAAACGACGCCAGGCACCAACTGAACCAGGTCGGTCACGTTACGCCCGCGAACCATCAGGTCCTCAATCTGTCTGTTGTCCACCAAGTCGCTACGGTCGGCGCCAACCGTTTGAACATCGGCCGCGCGTGCGGAGACCGAAATCGTCTCGCTCACTGCGCCGAGTTCGAGAACGATGCTTCCCACCGAGATGCGCTCTCCGCTGGTAAGCGTCACGCCTTTCCGCTCGGTCGTCTTGAACCCGGCTCCGCTGAGCTTCAGTACGTACTCGCCGGCCTCCAAACCTCCGAAGGAGAAGATTCCCGCGGCGTCCGCGGTCGTGTTTCGCGTTGTTCCGGTGGCCTCGCGAAGTAGCGTAACAGCCACTCCGGGCACCACTGCACCCGTGGAATCGGCAGCCGTACCCGCGATCGATCCGGTCACGATTTGGGCCGGCGCAACTGAAGACACGAGCAGGAGTGAAGTAAATAGTAAAGGAATTATTTTCATAAAGTTAGGGGGGATTGAACTACATCGGAATTCATTAGTTTACATGCCGGGCGAAGCCAGTGTCAACGCAAAAGCAGAGCTGTCCCTTTTGTCTAGGGCTCCCGGGGAGCATGTGTGAATCGGCGGGCTCCTGTGAATTCGTTTGGCGCAGGAATTGGTTCGGTGTATGATTGGACCGTTTAAGACCTCAATAAAGGAAAATCCCAGTGAAAACTCTGCTCTGCTGTGTCCTGTTTGTCCTGAGCACGGCGCCTGTCAACCGTGCCGAAATCATAATTCGGCTCAAGGATGGACGGAGCGTCTCGGTCGCCGTAAACAAGGATGATGTCGAAGCGATTCTCTTTACGAATGGAAGCGGCGGCGGTCCCGGAAGCACGACCATGCTCCCCGCCGGGAAGACGCCTCAAAACAGCAGCAGTTCGCGGCCTCCCTCCGTCGTTCCACAGCAAACTGCGTCCGGAACGGTGCGCATTCTCTCGGGTCGCTTTGGAGCGGCGGGAAAGTACTGCGATGCCGGTCCGAAACTGAAGGCCGTCTGTGACGGCACTGCAGGCTGTGAGGCACGAGCCGACGGGAGTTGGTGCGGCGACCCGAACATGGGCGTAGTCAAAGAACTGGAAGTCCAATATTCCTGCGGCGCCGCGGCGAGTGTCCTACGCGCCAAAGAGAACGATATGATCCAGATTCGGTGTAAGTAGCCGGGCAAGACCGCCAAGCTCAAACTCCGAATTCATCGCTGTCTGCGGATCACACAAGAGCGCATCGGAATCGAAGCGGTTCACATCCGGGTCCCGTGAGATGTCAAGAAGACGTGCCGTGTGCAATCTCAGCTAAGATTCCAGCAGTCTTCAATGGTCCACATCGCAACTCCGCCGGGACGCGACGCCATCACGGCGCCAACCCTGTTTGCAAAATCACCGGCGTGTTTCGCGTCCCATCCCTGCGAGAGTCCGTGCAAGAATCCGGCTGCGAAGGCATCGCCCGCACCTACCGTGTCCGCGACTTCCACCGTGTATCCCGGCGCCTCGGCGTAATCCGAGCCGATTCGGATCGCGCACCCTTCAGCTCCGCGGGTGACTGCGACGGCATCCCATCGGAATCGGTCCGCCCAGAACGACGTGAAGTCCGAAAGCGAATCGTGCTGGCGGCCGGACATCGAGTCGATCGCACTGGCTTCGTCTTCGTTCAATTTCACCACCTGGGCCGCCGGCATCAACTCGAAAAGCAGTTCCCTGGAATAGCAATTGCGGCGCAGGTTGATGTCGTAAAACTTGCGCGCGCCGGGCAGCGCCTCGGCAAGCTTGCGGGTTTCGGCGCAAGGTGCTGGTTCCGCTTGGTGCAGCGTTCCGAAGTACAGCCAATCAGGCTGAAGCGACGCCAGACGCTTAAGTGTGGCGTCGTCCAGGCGCACAGCGTCGTAGGCGCCCGGGCGGTGTATGGTGAAGTCGGGTTGCCCGGAGGCATCCACCCGAACTGAGACCGTGCCTGTCGCAACACCTTTAGCAATCTGAATGAAGTCGGTGCGAAGCCCGAGTTCGCCGGCGCGCTCGAGCACCGCGCGGCCCCGTTCATCATCGCCGACCGCGCTCACGAATGTGACGTCGTGGCCGAGACGGCTGGCTTGGACCGAAAAATTAAAAGGCGCTCCTCCCAGCTTTTCGGAATCCTCAAAGACGTCCCAAAGCACTTCGCCGATACTCACAATCTTCATGAAACCTGCCACGCCGGGCGTATAGGATATACATCCACGGAAACTACCTTCGCCGCGATCGCTAAACCAGGGAACTGCTTTTCGGGTTGATGTCGGCGGAGCACGGCCAGCTCTTTGCGAATACTCATCACGCCGACTTTAGAACAATCGAAGGCTTCATTCAACAGCCTGAACCGGATGCGCAGACCTGCGAAGATGTCACTAGATGCGACACCACATCCTGCTCCTCGCCGCAGTCTGCGCAACGCTCTTCGCGCAAAGACCTGGTACCCAGCCTTTCACCACAAACTGGCGCCAGAATCCCGAATCCGTTGCTAACGTCTCTTTTCTTCTCGATGCGCCTGCCGGGAAGCATGGATTCGTCCGGGCCTCCGGCGGACATCTCGTTAACCCGGATGGCTCGCGCTTCCGTATCTGGGGCATGAACATCACCGCTGCTGCGACTATGCCCTCCCGCGAAGACGCTCCCATTGTTGCCGCGCACCTCGCTCGTCTTGGCATCAACTGCGTCCGCTTTCATTTTCTCGATCGCACCGCGCCCAACGGACTCGTCGACAGCACGCGCAACGATACACGCGTCCTCGATCCAAAACAGTTAGACCGTTTCGATTTCTTCGTCTCGGAACTCAAGCAGCGCGGAATTTATTCCGATTTGAATCTCAACGTCGGGCGCACCTACAAACCCGGAGACGGGGTCCGCGACCACGAACTTATCGGTTTCGCCAAGGCGCTCACCTACTTCGATGAACGCCTGCTCGAATTGCAACGCGAGTATGCCCGCCAGCTTCTCACGCATCGCAACCCGTACACCGGAGCCGAGTACCGCAATGAGCCCGCCGTCGCACTCGTCGAACTCGTCAATGAGAACTCGCTCGTCGAATCCTGGTTCAGCAACCACCTGCTCGGACGAGCCGCGCAGAAGAACCCAGGCACTTGGACCGACATTCCGCCCAGCTACGAAGCTGCGCTCACAGACAAGTACCACGCTTGGCTAAAAGCCAAAGACCTGCCGCCCGTGCCGCGTCTGCGTCCCGCGGAATTCGCCGCCGCGGCGCCGGAGCGTTTCCAACGCGAGGCCGAATTCTACATGGAACTCGAGCGCAATTACTTTCGCGACATGGGCGCATTCCTCAAGAAGGAACTCGGCGTCAAGGCGCTGCTGGCCGGAACCAGCGATCATAATCACGGCGCCTCGGGCTACCCGCTGCTCAGTTCCACCGCTCAACTCGATGTCGTCGATGGCCACGTCTATTGGCAGCACCCGAACATCAAGCGTGATCCGGCCACCGGCAGAAGCACAGGTTTTGACATCACGAATACGCCCATGGTCAATGACCCGCTGCATTCCACCGTCGTGGAGTTGTCCCGCTCGGCCGTCGCCGGGAAGCCCTACATCGTTTCGGAGGTAAACCATCCGTTCCCCGCCGAACACGCGGCAGAGGGTATCCCCATCCTCGCGGCGTATGCGGCCCTGCAGGATTGGGACGGCATCTTCTGGTACACGTTTGAGCACAAGGACACTGCGCAATGGAAGGATGTGCAGCCCGGTCACTTCGAATTTCGCACGGATCCCGTGAAGTTGGCGCAGGTCACCGCCGGCGCATTGCTCTTCCTGCGTGCGGACGTCAAGCCGGCACAGAAAACTGTGCTGCGTTCTTATACGCCGCAGCAGATCCGCGAGAGCATTCGAATGCAGCGCCCGGAACGCCCGTACTTCACGCCGGGCTTCCCGCTCGCCACCCCGCTGCGGCACGCCACGCGCATCGAATCCTTCAACGCACCAGGCAAACCCGCCGCGATCGAGGATTCTGCCGGCGATCTCATCGCATCAGATACCGGCGAACTGAGTTGGCAGCGCAGCGCCGGGAAAGATGGACTGGTCTCAGTCGATACGCCGCGTTCACAGGCGCTCATCGGTTTCGTGAAGGCCAACGCCAAGTCGACCGCGAACCTCTCGGCAAAGACCGATTCCGATCACTGCGCCATCACGCTCAGCGCTGTCGATGGACGCACCATCGCGCAGTCCGCAAGGCTCCTGCTCACTACCGGTTCGCGCGTCGAAAACACAGACATGCGCTGGAATGAAAAGCATACTTCGTTGCTCGACTGGGGCAAGCCGCCGACGCGCATCGAACCGGTCACCGGCTTCGTCACACTGAGCAATCTAGACGCCGCGAGTGCCGTCAAAGTCACTCGGCTGGACGGTGCCGGAAGCCCGCTTGCCGCTGCGGTTCCAGCCACGAAGACGGAGCAGGGCTGGCAAATCAAAGTCGGCCAGCCGGCTACGGTCTGGTACGCAATCGAGGTCGTGCGGGCACAGCCGTAGGCGACCCGTTCATCGGTGCGCAAGCGACCGGAGGCGACGATTTCACCGTTTTTCGACGATGTTGATGTAACGTTCCATGGGTGTTCCCTGTTGCTCCAGAACGTATTGGATTGCCGATTGCGCTTGCGGCCAGTCCCAGAGATAGCGTGTGCTGCCGTGCTGTGCCCAGTAGTGGCGTCGTCCTTGATCCAGACCGCTCTCATTCAAGGCGCGGCTGGCGTAGGCCTTCAGCCCGCTTAGCGCAATTTGGGCGGTCGCTTCGGCCGTCACTACAGCGTGGACGTGAGTGGAACGGACGTGGGCAGCGGCAAGACGCCATCCGCGACGTTCGCAGGCCCGCAGGATTCCGGAGAGCACGATCTTTCTCCGATTCTCATCGAGTTCGTATGGCGTCTCGGTCATCCGCTCGCGGGCTGATGCTACCCAGGCGCGATTGGGTTCGATGGTTCGATTGCCGTATTGCCGGTTGTCGCGATCGATGGACCCGTGTTCGTCGCCGTGAAGATGTTTCCCGTAGCAGGAAAAGGTGATCAGGTAGGTCATCCCGGTGAAGTAGTCGGATTGAAGGATGAGAGTTCTCAGGGAGATTGAAATGTTTCCGCCTCCGGTCGCTGCGCTCTCGGCACCGTTTGGGCTCCGATCTTCAATCCGTCCATCCATCCAACGGTGCCGGGAACGCCAGCGACCGGAGGCGTGTGCCCAGCATGGGCAGAATCTAATTGGATGAAAGGAGCCAATCGGAGCCGATGAAGGCAACCGTAGCGAAACGCAAGGCGTAGCCGCGAGGCGAAGCCGAAAGAAGCGCGTAGCAAACTCTCGACCGTAGGGACACGAACTGGCAGTGAGGCCGGGTGCGGGCGGCAAGCTGGCGCCAAACAGCGAAGCCCAAAGATCATCAAGACGCATCAGGTACAGCCAGTCGGCACGAGGGGACAGATTCTGCACCTTACCTGGGGAGATCTCTTGCATGAGAGTGGAGGAGAAGTCAGCAGAGGCCGTAGTAGCGAAGAAGCCGTTGTAATGACGGTGGAGCGAAGGGCCGAAGGACCAATGCATTGGAGCTAGAGGAGGAACTGGAGGCCGGCGCAATAAGCGAACTCGAATCGCGGGACGTCACAACTACGGTGGCGAGAGCCCGGGAGTGCTTTCGGATCAGGCGGTGCAGCCGCGGAAGTCTGAACGCGAGGAGACGATGCCGGAGCTCTGCGAACCTCTCGACGGAGAGCAATGTACGAGACGTTAATGGAAACAGCCGTACGGGACGAGAACTACGCGCAAGCGCTGGCGGCGGTGAAACGCAACCGGGGAGCGGCGGGTATCGATCGGATGACGACGGCGCAACTGGAATCGCATCTTCAGGCGAACTGGTGGATCCTCAAAGACAAACTTCTGAAGGGGACCTACGTTCCAAGTCCCGTGAGGCGTGTAGAGATACCGAAGCCAAGCGGGGGCACGCGGACACTGGGCATCCCGACGGTACAGGACCGGTTCATACAGCAGTTGTTATTGCAAGTGCTGACACCGGTCTTCGATCCGCAATTCAGCGGGCACAGTTACGGATTCCGGCCGGGGCGCAGCGCACAGGACGCCGTGCGAGCCGCACAGCAATATGCGCAGGGAGGGAAGGACTGGGTGGTGGATCTAGACATCGCCAAGTTCTTCGACCACGTCAATCACGACATCCTGATAGGCCGGATCGCGGAAGTGATCCGGGACAAACGGGTGTTGCAACTGATTGGGAAATACCTGCGGCGGGGAAGCATGGTGAACGGGGTGGTGACGAAAAGCGTGGAGGGAACGCCGCAAGGCGGACCGCTGTCTCCATTGCTGGCCAACATCTACCTGGACGCGCTCGATAAGGAACTGGAGCGGAGGCAGCACAGCTTCTGCCGCTATGCCGATGACTGCAATATCTACGTAGGCAGTCAAGCGGCGGCGGAGCGAACGCTGGCTTCGATACAGGGCTGGATCGAGAAGCATCTGCGGTTGAAGGTGAATGCCGCCAAGAGCGGAACGGGGAGGGTTTGGGAACGTAAGTTCCTGGGCTTTCGACTGGACTGCAAGAAGCGGATCGGAATAGCACCGGAGAGTGTCGAACGATTCAAGGACCGGGTTCGCGAACTCTGGGATGCGCGGCGAAGTTGCAGCAGTAAACAACTGCGTGACGATTGGAACCGCTACGTGCGTGGCTGGTGGGGGTACTTCCGGCTGGTCGAAGCACGGACCCGGATTCGCGACCTGGAAAGCTGGGTTCGACGGCACATTCGGAAGTGTTTCTGGTTGCGATGGCACGACACGCGGGGACGACTGCGAAAGTTACGGCAGCTTGGCATCACGCGGGACCGGCACTTAGGCGTGGTCGGCAGCAGTCGCGGAGCATGGGCGATGGCGGTGCATCCTGTAATCAACACCGCTATCAGCCACGCGAAACTGCGGAGATACGGCTTCTTGTTTCCAACCGATCTTGAGGCTCGTTAGATCGCCTTTGGTTCAACCGCCGGATGCGGAAAACCGCACGTCCGGTGGTGTGGGAGGGTGGCCGGGCGAAATCCCGGTCACTCCACCCGATTGCGATTCCAATACCTTTCGTCGATAATTGAAGCATTTTCGCCTCCGGTCGCTGCGCTCTCGGCACTGTTTGGGTTCCGATCTTCAATCCGTCCATCCGTCCATTCGTCCAACGGTGCCCGGAGCGGAAGCGACGGGAGGCTGCGATTCCAATACCTTTCGTCGATAACTGAAGTATTTTCGCCTCCGGTCGCTGCGCTCTCGGCACTGTTTGGGTTCCGATCTTCAATCCGTCCATCCGTCCATTCGTCCAACGGTGCCCGGAGCGGAAGCGACGGGAGGCTGCGATTCCAATACCTTTCGTCGATGATTGAAGTATTTCCGCCTCCGGTCGCTGCGCTCTCGGCACCGTTTGGATTCCGATCTTCAATCCGTCCATCCGTCCATTCATCCAACGGTGCCCGGAGCAGAAGCGACGGGAGGCTGCGATTCCGACACCTTTCGTCGATAATTGAAGCATTTTCGCCTCCGGTCGCTGTTCGGGGTATCCCGAGCGCCTGATTGAGAGGCGGGATGGAGCGGGAAGTTCGAAACAAAGCGCTGTCGGCGCGGGCCGCCGATATGTGGAAGATTTGTGGCACAGGAATACTGACGGAAGGGTGGGGAGATTTCGAGAAAGAATTACGGCCGGTACCGGTCAGGCTGTCCACGTGCCCATCCGTGCTGGTGATCGGCTCAATCCAGAGCCTATTCCGGCAACAAATTCCAGGCATTCTCATGCGGAAGTGCCACCGTCCAGTTAAAGCCCTGGAATGAATAATTGTCAGGCCGTTTCAACCGTGTCAATTCATCTTGGACAGATAGATTCACCTGGTTTTGAGTCATCACGAAGAAGCGGTTAGGCTTATCCGTAGGGACATAGGCGAGGACGTAAAACAGATTGTCCTGTAGGGGTTTGCGCTTCACCCACCACGGGTTAATGCGGTAGAGGCCCTTCACATCAATAAGGAACATCTGCTTAAGTTTTGGACTGACCACCGTAAGGTCGGCCAGCGGAGTTGTATTTCCCATCGTGAACGACACTTCATAGCCACGCTTACACGACTCACATGCGACCGCAAACTGAGCCGCCCATTGCGTTTGGTGTCCATTTCTGCTTTTCTGTAATTCCTGTTTCTGAGTCATGGCCCACCGACGATCCACTATGCCAAATCGCCTAAAATTCTGTTTGGTAAGTCAAGTATGTAATCGCCCAAATTTGATACAGCGCGCCGCAATTACGGCGGCCTTCGTAGCGGCGAGTGTACGTTCAGCACTCAGGGCAAGATCAGCCTGATGTCCCACATCTGACGCCCTCAGCCCCTCTCACCCATCCCCCGCCGCAGCCACGCCCTCCACTCATCCAATCCCGCCTCCGTCGTACACGACGTCTCGACAATCTCAATGCCGGGGTGGATCTTCCTCGCGTTTTGCTTGCAGAGTTCGGCGTCGAACGGTACATACGGCAGCAGGTCGATTTTATTCAGCACCATCAACTCCGCCTTGCGGAAAATGCCCGGATACTTGAGCGGTTTGTCTTCGCCCTCGGTCACGCTCAGCAGCACGATCTTGGCGTGCTCGCCCAGGTCGTAGCTCGTCGGACAGACGAGATTGCCGACGTTCTCCACCAGCAACAGATCGAGCGTGCTCAGATCCCACGCCTCCAGCGAGCGCTCCACCATGCGAGCGTCCAGATGGCAGGCCCCTGCCGTCGTGATCTGCTGCACCGGATAGCCGAAGCGCGCCAGTCGCCGTGCGTCGTTGTCGGTTTGTATGTCGCCGGTCAGCACCGCCGCGCGCGTGCCGGCGGGGAAGCCTTCCAGCGTGCGTTCGAGCAGTGACGTCTTGCCCGACCCCGGCGAACTGATCAGGTTCACGCAGTAGATGCCGTGCGCCGCGTAGGCCGCACGCAGTTTCGCGGCGATCGAATCGTTCTCGCTGAGTACCTTCTTCTCCAACGCGATGCGGGTCATCTTTCGCCGTCCTCTAATTCCAGATAGCACAGATCGAGGTCTACAGCCTCGGGCCGCGTCTCGATCTCCAGCGCCGCGCCTTCGAAGCCCGCGTCTTTCTTAAGCACATCGAAGCAGAAGCGCAGCGACTCGCTGTCGACGCCCGCATATTCGCCGATGCGCAGTCCGACCGTGCGCACGCGCGCGCCGGGATGGCGCTCCGCCTCGGTCTTTACCGCGGATAGAATCGAGTCGGCTATGCCCATTTCGTGCATGGAGTGCTAACAAATACGCGGAAGCTGATCGCCCGAAAGCATGTCGACCACCCGCGTGGTCCCAAAAGCTGTGCGCATCGTCACCAAACCTGGATGAGCGCTGGTAACGCTGCCAATAATACGTGCTTCGCCGCCCAGCGGATGCCGCCGCATAGCGGCCACCAGCGCATCTGCCTCCGCCGCGTCGACGATGGCGACCAGCTTGCCTTCGTTTGCGGCGTAAAGTGGATCGAGGCCGAGCATTTCACACGCGCCGCGCACGGCGTCGCGGACCGGGATCGCCTCCTCTTCCAACTCGATGCCCGTCCGCGATTGCGCTGCGATTTCGTTCAATGCGCTCGACAGGCCGCCGCGCGTCGGGTCGCGCAGCACGCGAATCCCCGTGCTGACGTCGAGCATCGCGCGCACCAGCGTGTGCAATGAGGCGGCGTCGCTGCGCACCGGGCCGTCGAATTCCAACCCCTCGCGGCTCCCGAGTATCGCGATCCCGTGGTCGCCAATGAACCCGCTCAGAATCACGCGGTCGCCGGGGCGTGCGTTTGCCGCGGAAAGATCGAGTCCCGTCGGCACAATCCCAATGCCGGTCGTCGTGATGAATACGCCGTCGCCCTTGCCTCTGTCCACCACCTTAGTGTCGCCGGTCACGATCGTGACGCCGGCGGCTTCCGCGGCCGCGGCCATTGAGGCGGCAATCCGCCGCAGCGTCTCAAATGGCAGCCCCTCCTCAAGAATGAAGGCCGCGCTGAGATAGAGCGGCATCGCGCCACCCATCGCGAGATCGTTCACGGTACCGTGAACAGCGAGCGAACCGATGTCGCCTCCCGGAAAGAAGAGCGGTTTGACGACGAATGAATCCGTTGTGAAGGCCAGCCTCGTGCCGCCCACCACGAGCGTTGCCTGATCGTTCAACTGCTCCAGGATCGGGTTGCGGAACGCCGGCAGGAACAGATCGCGCATCAAGTCCTGGCTGAGTTTGCCGCCGCTGCCGTGGCCCAGCAGGATCCGATCCTTCGCTGGAAGCGGGGCGGGGCAGTTGAATGCCGGGATGTCAGGAGTGTCAGACATAGCGTTTGTACCGGTAATACGCCGCGCAGGCGCCTTCGTTGGAAACCATTGGCGCGCCCAGCGGCACGGCAGGCGTGCAGCGCGTGCCGAACGCCCCGCAATCGACCGGACGCTTGATTCCCTGCAAAACAAGCGCGCTGATGCACTCGGGAGGCTCTTCGGCGCTCAGTTCTGCGAGGTCGAAAACCTTCTCCGCATCGTACGCCGCAAACTCCTCCCGCAGCCGCCAGCCGCTTTGTGGAATTGTGCCGAGGCCGCGCCACTTACGATCGGCAACCTCGAAAACTTTCGCAACCAGTTCCCTCGCCGTGCGGTTTCCCTCGCGCGTTACGCAGCGCGAGTACGCATTCTCCACCTCGGCGCGGCCCTCTTCGAGTTGCGTCACCAGCATCAGAATTGCTTCGAGCAGATCCACCGGCTCGAACCCGCCGACGGCGATCGGAACCCGGTACTCGCGCGCCAGTTCCTCGTACTCCCGGCAGCCCATCACCGTGCAGACATGGCCGGGCGCGATGAAACCCTGCACGCGGTTGTCCGGCGAACCCAAAATCAGACGCATTGCCGGCGGAACCAGCACCTGCGAGACGAGCATTGAAAAATTGTCGAGCCGCTCCTCGCGCGCCCGCCAAACGGCCATCGCATTCGCCGGAGCTGTCGTTTCAAAGCCGATGCCGAAAAAGACGACTTTGCGGTCCGGATTCGCGCGCGCCACTTCCAGCGCGCCAAGCGGCGAATAGACCACGCGCACGTCGCCGCCCGCGGCCCTGGCATGCAGCAGGTCGCTTGTCGATCCCGGCACGCGCAGCATATCGCCATAGGAAACCAGCGTGACACCCGGCGTTGCGGCGAGCCGAATCGCCTTGTCGACCATCTCAAGCGGCGTCACGCAAACCGGGCAGCCCGGACCGTGGACCAACTCCACCTCGCGTGGCAGCAGTTCGTCCAGGCCGTAACGCATCAGCGTATGCGTCTGGCCGCCGCAGATCTCCATCACGACCCAAGGCCGCTTCGCCCGCGCCGCGATCTTCGCGGCCAGCGCGCGCACGATGCCGGGATCGCGGTATTCGCTCACAAACTTCACGGCGCCTCCTCGCCGAGTGCGCCAAGTTCTTTGAAATCGGCCAGCGTGCGCGCCGCCTCTTCGGCATCGATGCGGTTAAGCGCGAAGCCGGCATGCACCAGCACGTAGTCGCCTGGGACCACCTCCGGGGTGAACGCCAGGCTGACTTCGCGCTCTATTCCGCAAAAATCGACCTTGGATGTGCGCAGCTCTCCGTCGCCCGCTTCCACGCTGAGCACCAGTCCCGGAATCGCTAGACACATGCTTTAACCCCCGCAGGTCTGAAATAACAGTGTACAGAACCGCTCTGATATTCTAAAATATTCAAACACCATGTATATCAGGAAACAACGCCTGCTCACCCCAGGCCCCACGCCGCTTTATCCTCCGGCCCTCCACGCCATGATGGCCTCGGACATCCACCACCGCACGGAGGACTTCCGGAAGCTCTACGCCTCGACACTCGCCGATTTGAAAGAGGTGTTGGGTACCGCCAACGACACGCTGATCCTGGTTGCGTCCGGTACGGGCGCGATGGAGTCGTCGGTCTCGAACCTGCTCTCGCGCGGCGACAAGGTCATTGTCTGCGTGGCGGGCAAGTTCGGCGAGCGCTGGGCGGAGATCGTCAAGGCCTATGGCCTCGACGCCACCGTCCTCAAGGCCGAATACGGCGATACAGTCTCTGCGTCCGCCCTGGAAACGGCCCTCAAAGCCGAACCCGCCACCAAGGCCGTCTTTGTTCAGGCTTCGGAGACCTCCACCGGCGCGGCGCACGACATCGAAGCGATGGGCAAGCTGGTTGCCGCGACGGATGCCATCTTCATTGTCGATGCAATTACGGGCCTGGGCACGATGCCGCTCGACATCGACGGCTGGGGCCTCGACGTTGTCATTGGTGGTTCCCAGAAGGCGTTCATGATCCCGCCCGGCCTGGCCTTCATCTCGATCAGTCCGAAAGCCTGGAAGCTCGGCGAAAGCTCCAATCTGCCGCATTACTACTTTGACCTGAAGAAGGAAAAGAAGAACGCCGCCAACGGCGAGACAAGTTGGACGCCGAATACGAGCCTGATCCTCGCGCTCGCCGAAGCGCTGAAATACGTGAAGGGCCTCGGCATGGCGAAGCTCGTCCAGAATGCGCAATTGCTCGCCGCGGCGACCCGCGCCGCCGTGAAGGAACTCGGCCTCGAACTCTTCTCGCCCGCCTCGCCGGGCTCCTCCGTGACCGCGGTGAAAGCGCCGGCGGGCATGGATTCCGGTGTAATCGTCAAGGAATTCCGCACGCGCTTCAACGCCATCATCGCCAACGGGCAAGGCTCCATGAAGGGGAAGATTTTCCGCATCGCGCACCTCGGCTATTTCGACTTCGCCGATCTGTTCGCCGTGATAGCGGAACTTGAACTCATCCTTGCCGCCAATGGCCATGCGGTGCAGTTCGGCTCCGGCGTCGCCGCCGTGCAAAAGGTATATGCCGAAGCGGTTGCCGGAAAGAAATAATATGAAAATCCTGATCGCCGAACCTCTCGCTCCGGCCGGTGTGGAGCTTTTGAAAGCGCAGCCGGGCTGGGACGTCGTAGTCTCCAACCCCAAGGAATACGCGCCCCATCTGGCGGATTGCGAAGCATTGCTCGTGCGCAGTGCCGTAAAGGTGACGAAGGAAGTTCTCGAGAAGGCGCCGAAGTTGCGCGTGATCGGGCGTGCCGGCGTGGGCGTCGACAACGTCGATCTTCCCGCCGCCACCGCAGCCGGCGTTCTCGTAATGAATACGCCGGGCGGCAACGCCGTCTCGGTCGCCGAACACACGCTCGCGTTCATGCTCTCGCTGGCCCGCTCCATCCCGCAAGCGAACGCCTCGACCAAGAGCGGCAAGTGGGAGAAGAAGAAATTCCTCGGCAACGAATTGCGCGGCAAGACGCTTGGCGTCATGGGCCTCGGCAGCATCGGGCGCGAAGTGGTCCGGCGCGCGCGTGCCTTCGAAATGCGCATCGTCGCCAGCGACCCGTTCGTGACTTCGCAAACCGCCGCTGATATGCACGTGGAACTGGTCGATCTGGCTACGCTGTATGCTTCGAGCGACTACATCACCGTCCACGTCGCTCTAACGCCCGAGACCAAGAACATGCTTTCGCGCGAGGCTTTCGCGCAGATGAAAACCGGCGTGCGCATCATCAACTGCGCGCGCGGCGAACTTCTCGACGGCGAAGCGCTGCGCGAAGCGCTCGAAAGCGGCAAGGTGGCCGGCGCCGCCCTGGACGTATTCAGTCCTGAACCGCCCGCCGCCGGCTCCACTCTGCTCGCCATCGACAGTCTGATCGCCACGCCCCACATTGGCGGTTCTACCGAAGAGGCTCAGGAAATCGTCGGCATCCGTATCGTCGAGCAACTTATCGAATACCTGAAGCACGGCGTCGCGATCAACGCCGTAAACATGCCCGCGCTTTCGCCGGAGCAGTACAAAACGCTCGGCCCCTATATCGCGCTGGCCGAACGGCTCGGCAATTTCGCAGCGCACATCGCCACCGGGAATCCGAAGGGCGTGCGCCTGGTCTATTCCGGACGCCTCGCCGAAGGCAACACCAACCTGATGCGCAATGCCGGTCTGGCCGGCGTGCTCAATCGTTCGCTCTCGTCTCGCGCCAACCTGGTGAACTCGATGCAGATCGCCTCCCAGCGCGGACTTGACGTCGGCGAGCATCGCGAAACGCGCCCCGGTCAACTCGACTCCATCCGGCTGGAACTGGCCACCGACGACGGCGTCACCTCGCTCGAAGGTATCGTAGTGCTCGATAAGCCCCGTCTCATCCAGGCCGACGGCATTCGCTGCGAAGTCGCCCTCGCCGGTCATCTGGTCTATATGAAGAACCTCGACGTGCCCGGCGTGATCGGGCATGTCGGCTCGGTGCTCGGGAAAAATTCGATCAACATCGCAAACTTCTCGCTGGGCCGTCAGGATGCGCCCTCGCAGCCGGGAGCCGTCCTCGAAGCCATCGCCGTCGTCGAGACCGACGGTCAAGTCGCTGACAACGTTCTCGCCCAACTCCGCGAGAACACGGCCGTCAAACTCGCACGCTGCGTCGAATTTCTCTAGTTCCGGCCGGCCAAGTCCTGAAAAACTTGAGACTGACTCTGGGTTGGTAGCACGGCTTTGGCGCACAAGTGCCTCCGGTCGCTCGCGCTCCCGGCACCGTTTGGGATTCCGATTTTCCATTTGTCCAACAGTGCCCGGAGCGCCAGCGACCGGAGGCGCCGCGATCGGCAATACAATACGTCCCGGAGCGACAGGGAACACCGGCGGAACTCTACATGAATCGCCGCTTCCGGTTGCTCCCGCTTCCCATGAACCCAGGTCCATCGCCTCGGTACGTTGGATATGGAACAGCCGGCCCGCCGTGAAATAGTTGGGACAGAATGATCCGAAACTCGACGATTCCGTTTGCGCTTATGAAAAACTCTGTGATATGCTAAAGATGCTCTCATGGGCCGTACTGTGCATTCAGGTCCCAATCCCAACCGACGGAGTGAGTAACCCCTCAGAATGAGTTCCACCGTTTTTATCGGAAACCTTCCCATCTGGGTGACCGCTGACGACATTAAGTCTTGGCTCACCGCAGAAAACTTGGTTGCCGATGCCATTAAGGTCATCCGCAATCCGGAAACACAAGAATCGAAGGGCTTCGCTTTCATCGAAGCTCCCAACGCCGAGGAGATGCAGTCCATCATCCGGCGTTTTGACCGCGCACCTCTCGAAGACCGACTGTTGCGCGCCAATCCGGCCCAGCCGCCGAAGCCGAAGGGCGCTATGCCGCCCCGGACAGGTCCGTCGTCCTATAGCCCCGCTCCGTCTGTCAGCGCTTCCGCCCCGGCGGGCGCTCCCGCAGCAAACGCCAGCGCTCCGGTAGGCGCCATTGCGGATCGTCCTAAGCGCGCCGCAAAGAAGAGCACTCGTACAGGCAAGAGCGGCGCCCGGGCTCCGCAAAGCGCCTTCGCTGAAGAGTTAGCTAAAGCTCTTTAGTTTGGCTAGGGCCCTGTAACAGAGTTACGCAGCCGCTCATCCTCATGCCATTGCGGCGTGGGGATGAGTGACTTATTTCTCCGCTCCCGCCTCCATCTGCCGCTCCAATATCCGGCATCGTTCGGGTTCCACCCTACATCTATACCCATTGAAGATAATCCTTGCGTTCCGGTGTTATACTCATTGCCGGGACTTAAAGGTCTCTTTTTATAATCAATATAGACGGGCGTCCGAGCCCAATCGGAACGGAGTGATAACGTGAGTGATCTATTGCTTCTGCGTGTTGTATTTATTCTGGTTCTGGCCACCGCCGCCCATTTCCTGAAGCCCTTTGGTATTCCTCAGCCGTTCTCCGCATTAGCTGGACTCGTGTTGGGTCTCGCAATTGTCTTTTTCGAGACCCGCTTGAAGCGGGTAAGCCTCAAGCAACTGATCGGCGCGGCTGTCGGTTCGGTGCTCGGTATCCTCGGCGCGTTTCTGATCGCCATGGTATTGAGCCAGTCCCTCCCCAGACACTCAGACACTGTGCCGTTTCTCCAACTCGGCGTCATGCTCTGGATGGCCTACATCGGACTCGTGGTAGGCGCTAACAAGGGCGACATGCTCAACCTCGCGGCTCTCGGGGGACTCTTCGGCGGCGAGAAATCGTCGAAACACTCATTCAAGATCCTGGATACCAGCGTGATTATCGACGGGCGAATTGCCGACATCGCCGAAACTGGCTTCCTCGACGGCACGATGGTCATTCCGCAATTCGTCCTGCGCGAACTCCAACTCGTCGCCGATTCGGCCGACTCGATGAAACGCAACCGCGGAAGGCGCGGCCTCGACGTACTCCAGCGCATTCAGAAGATGAACGAGCTGAACATACAGATTCTCGATGACGACTTCCCTAACGTTCGGGAGGTCGACATGAAGCTTGTCGAGCTGGCCAAGGTGTACTCCTGCAAGATCGTCACGAACGACTTCAATCTCAACAAGGTGGCACAGTTACATGGCGTCGAGGTGCTCAACATTAATGAGTTGGCCAACTCGCTGAAGCCCATCGTGCTGCCGGGCGAGATCATGCGCGTCTTCATCCTCAAAGAAGGCAAAGAATACAATCAGGGCGTCGCCTATCTCGATGACGGCACGATGGTTGTGGTGGACAACGCCAAGAAGCTGATCTCGAAAACCGTAGACATTACGGTGACAAGCGTCCTCCAGACCACAGCCGGCAAGATGATCTTTGGCCGTTTCGACGAGCGCACGCACATGATTCATGACAAGGCCGTGCACGTCGAACGCCATGACCGGCCGCAGCCGTTGCGCGATCCGCACCTTCCACAGCCGACGCCCGGTCCCGCACCCGCACCGGCGGCCGCGCAGGTGCCCGTGCCAGCGCCACAAGCTCCACCGGCGGCCGATTAAGCGCTACAATCTTTTTGCGGACTATCTCCATGAAAGCAGCCGTCATATTGCCCGCCGCGGGGCTTGGAACGCGGATGGGACGCCCCCCGTCGCCGGAGAAAGCCGGTACCAGCCGGAAGCAGTTCATGCTGCTCGATGGCCAACCGGTCATCGTGCATACGATCCGGAAATTTGTGGCCTCTCCCCTTGTCGCTGAGATTATTGTCGCGTTGCGGCAGGAGGATCTCGAGTGGGCCACGCAGTTGCTTCTCCCCGTTTCGCCCGGCAAGCCTCTCAAACTCGTGGCTGGCGGTGATACGCGCCAGGACTCCGTCGAGAACGCGCTGGCGCAGGTCTCGCCCGGCATCGATCTCGTCGCCGTGCACGATGCGGTGCGTCCGTTCGTCGATGAAGAGACCATCGCCAAGGTGATCGCCGAGGCGGCGGAGAATGGCGCGGCCATTGTCGGCATCGTTCCCATCGACACCGTAAAACGGGTCCATCTCAACAAGATCCGTGCGACGATTCCTCGCGACAACCTGATCCTCGCGCAGACGCCGCAGGTCTTTCGCCTCGAACTGCTCCAGCGTGCCTTCGCGCAGGCGCGCGCCGACGGCTTCATCGGAACCGACGAAGCGAGTCTGGTGGAGCGCCTCGACCAGGTCGAAGTCAGCGTCGTTGCGGGTAGCGATCGCAATATCAAAATTACGCGCCCCTCCGACATCGAACTCGCGCAATTGTTCCTGGCGGAAGAGAGAGCCAAGCGGCAGGCGTCGTGAACCCCGCTCCCGAATACCGCGGCGGGCAGGGCTGGGATGTACACCGCATCGAACGCGGCCGGCGGCTGATCCTCGGCGGCGTCGCGATTCCTTGCGATTTCGGGCTCGACGGGCACTCGGATGCCGACGTGCTCGCCCACGCCATCACAGACGCCATATTGGGCGCCGCAGCGCTCGGCGACATCGGCATGCACTTCCCCGACACGGATCCGCGCTGGAAAGGCGCCGGCAGCTTGCTCTTTCTCGCCCATGCGCGAGATCTCGCCGCGCAGCAGGGCTGGCGCATCGTCAACGTCGATTCGACGGTGATTCTCGAACGCCCTAAACTCAAGGACTACCGTCTGCCGATTCGCGAATCCCTGGCCACGACTCTCGCCATCGACCTTGATCGCGTCTCCGTCAAATTCAAGACTGCGGAGCGCCTCGGACCCGTAGGCGAAGGCCGCTCAGCCGAAGCCCAGGCCCTGGTTACGCTCGTCTCCACCCGCTAAACGGCTTTTCTGGCGTCGAGCCGACTTTTTTGCTGCCGTTGTTTGCCGGCCCAGGTCTGAATGCGTCACAATCGAGCTTCGGCACAATCGGCGCAACAGATCCGGCGCGCAACATATAATTCAATTCAGGCAATTCGGATTCAAGGTGGAATTCTAGATGGCAGATCAAGCATCCGGCAGTATGACGAGACGTGCCTTCACCGCGGTGGTGAGCGCGGCGGCAAGCCTGGGCGCGGCGGAGACAGCGCGCCCGAATATTCTCTGGATCACCTGCGAGGACACCGGCCAGCAACTGGGCTGCTACGGTGACAGCTATTCCGTTACTCCCAATCTCGACCGCCTCGCCGCCCAAGGCATCAAGTACCGCAATGCCTGGTCGAACGCGCCGGTCTGCGCGCCTGCGCGGACTACCATCATCTCCGGCGTCTATCCTACCTGCACCGGCGCCGAGCACATGCGCAGCATGACGTCTTTGCCGGCTTCGATGAAGATGTACCCGTGCTACTTGCGCGAGGCCGGTTATTACGCCAGCAACAATTCCAAGGAAGACTACAACGTCGAGCACACCGGCGCCGTCTGGGACGATTCCAGCGCGCGCGCCCACTGGCGTAACCGGAAACCGGGGCAGCCCTTCTTCTCCATCTTTAACATCGTCACTACTCACGAGGGCCAGATCAGCAAACGGCCCCATACCCTGGTTCACGACCCGGCCGGAGTGCGCGTGCCCGCCTATCACCCCGATGCCCCCGAGGTGCGCCACGACTGGGCGCAATATTACGACAACATCACCACCATGGACGGCCAGGCGGGCGAGTTGCTCCGCCAACTCGAGCAGGACGGTCTTGCCGAAGACACCATCGTCTTCTTCTATGGCGACCACGGCAGTGGCATGCCCCGCAGCAAGCGCTTCCCCTACAACTCCGGGTTGCGCGTTCCGCTCATCGTGCGTATCCCGGAAAAGTTTCGCCAACTGGCGCCGCCCGACTACCGGCCCGGCGCCACATCGCAGCGCCTGGTCGCGTTCATCGACCTCGCGCCGGCTGTCTTGAGTCTGGCGGGCGTGATGCCACCGGCCCACATGCAGGGTTCGGCCTTTCTCGGCCGTCACATCGCTGCGCCGCGAACATACAACTACGGCTTCCGCGGCCGCATGGACGAGCGCTATGACCTCATGCGCAGTGTCACCGACGGGCGCTACGTCTACATTCGGAACTACATGCCGCACCGCATCTACGGGCAATATGTCGGCACCATGTTCAAGACTCCGACCACCCAGGTTTGGAAGAAGCTTTTCGACGAAGGCAAACTCAACGCCGCCCAACGCCACTTCTGGGAAACCAAACCGCCCGAAGAGCTCTACGATCTCGAAAACGACCGCGACGAAGTGAACAACCTCACAGCCTCCGCCGCCCACCGCACGATTCTGGAGAAACTGCGCCAGGCCAATCGCGACCATCTTCTGAAGATCCGCGACACCGGTTTTCTCCCCGAAGGCGAGATTCACACCCGTGCGAAGGGCTCGACTCCTTACACCGTCGGGCACGATCCAAAGCAGTATCCGTTCGAGCGCGTGCTGCAGATGGCGGAAGCCGCATCCTCGCGCGACGCCAAAGAGCTGCCGCAACTGATCCGTGGTCTCGACGACACAGACAGCGCGGTCCGCTACTGGGCCGCGACGGGCATCCTCATCCGTGGCGCGGCCGCAGTCGCCGAATCGGCGCCGAAGTTGCGTGCTCATCTCACTGACGCCGGCCCATATGTCCGCGCCCTGGCAGCCGAATCGCTCGCCCGCTACGGAACCGCCGCGGACACTCGCAAAGCTCTCGACGTGCTTCTCGACCTCGTTCCCGCGGATCGCAACGGAGCCTATGTCTCGCTCTGGGCGCTCATCGCCATCGACGACCTTGGCGGCAAAGCGGCGCCGATTCTCGATGCCGTCAGACGCTGCCCGGTCGACGATCCGAAGTCCGCTGAACGCGCCCGCGGTTACGCCGGCCGCATGATGAACAAGCTCAAAGGCGATGCCTCCGGCACGAAATCATAATTACGCTATAGTGCAGAAGATCACCGACATGACATCAAAACGAAGAGAATTCCTCATGACGCTGCCGGCTTCCGCCGCCGCAGCGCTTCTTCCGGCTTCCGCCGCTCCGCGCACGGAGAAGCCAAACATCCTCATCATCATGTCGGACCAGCAACGCGCCGGCCTGACGCGCCGCTCCGGCTTTCCCCTCGATACGATGCCGGCTCTCGACCGCCTGGCCGCCGGTGGCGTCGCCTTCGACCGCGCCTACACCACTGCGCCGCTTTGCGTGCCGGCCCGTGTCAGCCTGCTCACCGGACGCTGGCCGCACGCCCACCGGGTGCGGCAGAACAGCGCTTCGAAATTCGCCTATTTCGACAAGGATATCTTTCACGTCGCTCGAGAACTCGGCTATCGCACCGGTGTCACCGGCAAGAACCACAGCCACCTGACGGCGGAGCGAGTAGACTACTGGCGCACCTACGGCCATTCGCAGGGCTGGATGCCCGACCCCGCACCCAAGCAACTCGTCGACTTCGATAACTGGATGCAGCACCTCAACCACGCCACTTCCAAGGAACCAACCCCATTTCCGGCCGAGGTCCAGTATCCCTATCGCATCGTCTCGAATGCCATTGAATTTATCGAGCAGTCCGGGACGCAGCCCTTCGCGCTCTGGGTCAGTTTCGCCGAGCCGCACAATCCCTACCAGGCGCCCAAGCCCTACTTCGACATGTTCCCGCCGGACTCCGTCCCGCCGCGCGCCGTCGGCCCGGAGGTGCGGAAGACAAAGGGCTTCAAGTGGGAGTGGCTCGCGAAGCTCGAAGCGGACACCTACCCCGATTACGAAAACGACTGGCGCCGCACCCGTTCCAACTACCTCGGCATGTTGCGCCTGATCGACGACCAGGTCGACCGCTTGCTCCGCCACTTGGAATCGAAAGACGTATTGCAGAATACCATCGTGCTTTTTCTCGCCGACCACGGCGACTACTTCTGCGATTACGGCCTGATGCGCAAGGGCGTCGAGCTCCCCGAAGTGCTTACCCGCATCCCAATGGTCTGGTCCGGTTGGGGCGTGAAACGCCAAACCGCGCACCCCGCGTTCGTCTCCACGGCCGATGTTTTACCGACGCTTTGCGAAGCCATCGGCGCTCCGATTCCGAACGGCGCACAGGGCCGCAGCATCTGGCCGTTGCTCCAGGGCAAAACCTACCCGCGCGAAGAGTTCGACAGCATCTACGCCGAGGTCGGCTTCGGCGGTATGCACTATGGCCCCGGCGATCGCATCGATCCCAAGTGGGGCCACACCGCCGGTCCTTCCGGCGCGATTCCGGGTTTCGACGAGTTGAACCCTGTCACCCAGAGCGGCAACCTGAAGATGGTTCGCTCGGGCGATTGGAAGCTCACTTTCGATATGGTCGGTTCAGGCCAGTTATACAATCTCGCCGCCGATCCTTACGAATTAAAAAACCTTTACGGCCAGCCCGCCGCGGCACAAGAGCAGAACCGCCTCATGGCGCTCCTGCTCCAGTGGACGATCCGCACGCAGGACGACCTGCCCGTCGCGGCCTACAAGACGAAATGGCCGGAGCGCAACTGGTACGCGCCCTACGCGCGACGCTAACGTCCAGCGGGGGGCGGGCGCCCTCGCCCGCAACAGGCCCCTGGCCTGTTTTCGTGTCTACTTGGAGATGCGAGTTTTTCGATATAATTCGACTGCCCTGACACCACGGAGTCAATATGCGAATACTTTTTGCTTTGCTCGTTGCTTGCGGCGCACTGCTCGCCCAACCCAAACCTGCGGCGCCCGCCAAATTGCAGGTGCTCATTATCACCGGCCAGAACGGACACGACTGGCGAGGCACGACGCCCTACTTGCGCAAGGCCCTCGAGGATACCGGCAAGTTTGAAGTGCGCGTGACGGAGGAGTTCCGCGGCGCCGGGCCGGAAACGCTCGCGCCCTATGACCTCGTTGTCCTCAACTATTTCGACCGCAACAATAAGGCGCTCGCCTGGGGTGATCGCGCCAATAACGCCCTGCTCGATTTCGTACGCTCCGGCAAGGGGCTCGTCATGTACCACTTCTCCACCGCGGCCTTCAACGGCTGGGAAGCCTACGAGCAACTCTCCGGCGCGAACTGGCGTCCCGGCAACGGGCACCACTCCGCGGCGCACGATTTCACCGTCACTATCAAGGACCCAAATCACCCGATCACCAAGGGCCTCAAACTCAAGTTCCCGCAACCCAAGGAAGAGCTCTACGCCAACCTGCGCTGGCAGCCGGCCGAGAAGATCCGCGTACTTGCCACCGCTTGGGACGACCACTCGCTCTATAAGAACCCGAAGCAGCCGACGCCCGGCCCCGGACTCGACCAGCCCATGCTCTGGGTCCAGAACTTCGGCCAGGGCCGTGTCTTCGCCACCGTGCTCGGCCACGACATTGCCGCCGTCCAAACGCCCGCGTTTGTCGTTACATACACGCGCGGCGCCGAATGGGCGGCCACGGGCAACGTCACGCTGCCAATCCCGGACGAAATGCGCCAGTAGGATCGCCGGCGAGGTGCCGCTCTTGACACGCAGCGCCTCGCCATCCATATAATTCGTTCTTGGCCGACATAACCCAAACCCCAACGTCGCTTCCCGGCAACGCTTACACCGCGTTGCCCGCCGGTGAAGCTTACAAGCCGGTCGTACCCGCCACCGAGGCGCCGCCAGAACTCACGGTGCGCTCGGTCGGATGGGGCCTCTTCCTCTGCGTGCTCTTCACCATCGCCTCGGCCTACTCCGGCCTCAAGGTCGGCCAGGTCATGGAGGCGGCCATCCCGATCTCCATCCTCGCCATCGGACTCGCGCGCCTCTACCCGCGCCGCTCCTCGCTGCTCGAAAATGTCATCATCACCGGCATCGGCGGCGTCTCCGGTTCCGTCGTCGCCGGCGCTATCTTCACCCTGCCCGCGCTCTACATCCTCAAGCTCGACCCGCACCCTCTCCAGACCATTTTCATTTGCGTCGCCGGAGGCTGCCTCGGCGTGCTCTTCCTCATCCCGCTACGCCGCTACTTCGTCCGCGAGACGCACGGCCACTTCCCGTACCCCGAAGCCACGGCCATCACCGAGGTCCTCATTACCGGTGAAAAAGGCGGCTCGCAAGCCAAACTCCTGCTCCAGGCCACCGCCATCGCCGGCGTCTATGACTTCTTCGTCACCACATTCCAGGTCTGGAAAGAGTACGTCGACTTTCAATTCCTTCCCGTCATGCGCACCCTCTCCGAGAAGGCCAAAATCGTCGCCAGCTTCGACGCTATCGCCTTTATCCTCGGACTCGGCTACGTCATGGGACTGCGTAGTTCCATGATTCTTTGCGCCGGCGGTGTGCTCTCCAATTTCGTACTCGTTCCGCTCATCTGGATGATCGGCTCACACCTGCCCGATACCGCTGTCTACCCCGCCGTCGTCCCCATCGCCAAGATGTCCGCCACACAGATCTTCCGTGGCTACGTCCGCTTCATCGGCGTCGGAGCCATCGCCACGGCCGGCATCTTCGGCATCATCAAATCGCTCAAAATCGTCGCCGGCTCGTTCGCCATCGCCGCGCGCGCGTTCCGCCACGGCGAGGCGGCCTCGGTCGAGCGCACCGACCGCGACGTCCCCGTCCTCGCGCTCCTGCTCGGAGTCATCGTCAGCGCCATTTCCGTCGCCCTCTTCCTCGGCAGCCTCACGACCACCGCAACCATCCTCGCCGCCGGTCTGGTCATGATCCTCGTCTTCTCGTTCTTTTTCACATCGGTCGCCGCCAATGCCATCGCCACCACGGCGCGCAACCCCGTCTCCGGCATGACGATGCTGACGATCATCATCTCGTCCGTCGTGCTTCTCAACTTCGGGCTCTCCGGCACCACAGGTATGTTCTTCGTGATGGCCATTGCGGGCATGGTCTGCACCGCGCTCTCCGTCTCCGGCCAGACGATCACGGATTTCAAGGCTGGCTATTGGCTCGGTTCCACGCCCGCCGCTCAGGAGAAGGTGAAATTCCTCGGCGTGATCGCCGCCTCCATCGCCGCTGGACTCACCATCGTGCTGCTTGCACGAGCCTTCCAGTTCGGCGAGGCCGCGCCCGGCGACCTCCGCGTCGTGCTGCCATCTCCGCAAGCTTCCATCATGAAGGCCCTCGTCGAAGGCTTCATGGGACACCAGCCCGTCGCCTACCTGCTCTTCGGCGCCGGCGCAATGATTGCTCTTGTTATGGAGATGCTCGGGGTTCCGGCGCTCATCTTCGCTCTCGGCATGTATTTGCCGCTCGAATTGAACTCGCCGGCTCTCGTTGGCGGCTTCCTCGTTCACTTTCTCAATAAACGTGGAGCCATCGTACGCGAACGTGGCGTCATCATTGCCAGCGGACTGATGGCCGGAGGCGCGCTAGGCGGTGTCTTCGGTGCGGCTCTACGCCTGATTCCCGGCTTCTCTGAATCCTGGGTCCAGACGCCGTTCTATGCCAATGAACCGGTTTCGCAACTCGTCTCCGCGGCCCTGTTTATCGGCCTCTGTGCCTACGTCTGGTTTAACTCCCAAAAAGGCCAAACCACTTCTTCTTAGGCGTACCGGCCGCCGGCTCCGGTGGCAGCGGTAGCGGCGCGCCCGTCAGCGTGGCCCGCGGATTCGTCTCGAACAGGCGTTCCGCGGCGTCCGCGCCCATGCGCTCGGCGACCCGCCCGCGTGCCTCGTCGAGCCGCGGGTGCCGCCCTTCCGGATCGTGCGCATCGCTCGCCACAAACTGCGCCAACCCTTTCTCCAGCAGTTCCCACCCATAGCCCTCGGCGGCGCGTCCAAAACGTCCCGTCAGCGACTGCGCCGTCACCTGCGCCAGACAGCCAAGTGCGGCCCACTGCTGCATCCAATCCCGCCTCTTCGCCAGCAGTGCGTTGCGTTCCGGGTGCGTCACCACCGGAATGATCCCGCGCTCCCGCATCTGCTGGAAGATCGAGTCCATCGACGGCGGAATGAATAGGTCCGGGAATTCGACCATCAGGTATTTCCATCCGTTGATTGTGTACTTGCCCGGATAGCGCAGCGCATCTTCGATGTTTTCGTAATTCAGGTGGAAATCGCATCCGCGATGAACGCGCGGGACGTCGCAGGTAGCCTCGGCTAATTCGGCGATGCGGGCTTCCACCACCGCGCCGTCGTACTTATACTGTGAATTGGCGTGCGGTGTGGCCACGATATCTGTAGTCCCGCCTAGGGCGGCGGCCTTCAACATCGCTACGCTTTCTTCAAGTGTCTCCGCTCCGTCGTCCAACCCCCAAAGTATGTGACTGTGTATATCGACCATGCTGCACTCTAACAACCTGACAATCCATTCACGAAGCCGCAAGAACAATAGTGGAATCGCCGCCTCCGGTCGCTAACGCTCCCGGCACCGTTGAACGGGTCCCATCGCCATCGGGCGCAACATCCAACGGTGCCGGGAGCGTTAGCGACCGGAGGCGTAAATACCATAACTTCCTGACTTACTTGTCCTGGCGTTAGCCGCTTACTACCCGCATACCGCCCTCCGCCACTTTGACTCCGCAAATCCCTTTCCCCAACTTCTTCTTCAATACGGCCGCTTCTTCGCGCCCCGACGCCAGCAAAATCAGAAATCCGCCGCCCCCCGCGCCTGCCAGCTTCACACCGTCGATATACGGCCGCACCGTATCCAGCAGTGCGTTGATCGGCGCGTTCGTCGTATGCGGATCCAGCACCTGATTCAGTTGCCAGTGCCGGTCGAGTAACTCGCCCAGATACTTCCACTCTCCCTGCTCCATAGCATACGCCATCTCCATCGCGAGCGTTTTGATGCTATGTAACACCTGCACTGTCGCCACTTCACGCGCCAGATAGCCGAACACCACCTGCTTCAGTAAGTTCTTCGCCATCCTCTGTATGCCGGTGCCATAAATCACCAGGCGCTCGGCAAACTCCGCCTGCCGCCGCTCATCCCATGCCACCGGAGCCACGCGGATCCGCTGTCTAAGTCCGGGGCCTGTACTTAGTAACTTCGCCCCCGGAAAGATGCCGCCCGCTTGATCCTGCCATCCGCCGCCCGTCGTCATCAACTGCTCCAGCCGCATCACCTCGTCCGACAGAGCGTGATCTCCCATCGGCTCGCCGCGCATCTCCGCCAGTGCCCGTATCACCGTCGCCGCCAGAATGCTGCTCGTGCCCAGTCCCGATCCGATCGGCAGCCGAACCGTCGTGCGTATCTCCAACCCGCCGCCGCAGCGTTTTAACGCCGCTTCCAGTCCCTCGCCCTTCTTCAGAAAGCCCGTCATCTGCAGCGCCAGCCGCGGGATCGTCGACGAAGAGCCCGGCCGAGCCGGCTCCATCGCCTCCTCTTCTGTCCGGTACTCCACCGCCTCGCCGGTTTCCTCCGAAACGCAGCGCAACACGCGTTCTTCCAACCGTGCCACCGACGTCCGGATCGGGTATTCACCCTCCATCTCCAGCGCCACGTTCAGTACCGTACCGCCCCAATCCTGGCAGAACGGCGGCGTATCGCTCCACCCACCTCCAAGGTCGATGCGCGGCGGCGCCGACACCTCGACGCGCTCCCGCTTCCATTCCACTCCGCCCCGCGCCTCTTGCGCTTTGACGCCGCGCCCCACCGCCTCTGCCACAAGGCGCAACGCTTCCGCTTCCGCCCGAGCCGCCTCTTCTTCCAATCCCGCTTGCCGCAGGAATCGCGCCGCCTGCACGCACTGGCTCGCCCCCTCCGTCGGAGTGCCGCCGCCCACTTCTTTCGCGTACACCGCCAGTTCGCGCCCAGTCGCCGCCAGGGCTCCGATGCCCGGCGAATGCACCAGCATCGGCCGCAGGTCCGATCCCGACTTTGCCAGCGCCACCGCTGTCGCCTGCCAGCTTCCCTGCATGCGGCGTCCACGCGCCTCTGCCAGCGCCTGCCCGTCCGCCCACTTCGCCGAATCCGCCAGCGACATGCGCTCCGCACCGAGCCACTCGCCGGCCCCATATTCGCCGGCGTAGCCCATCATCCAGCGCGCGCACTGCCACGCCTCTTCCACTCCCACCACCGGAAACAGCGCCGCATTCCATAGCCCGCGCTCTCCCGGCGTCACGCCGCGCCAGACATCTTCCGCCGCAATCCCCAACTCCGCAAATACCTCGTCCACCGGCCGCCCGAACCACGTCACCGGCCCCTCGCCGGCTACTACCTTCGGGTCGTCCTCCACGCCATACACGCGGATCACGGTTCCGCGCCGTCCGTCCTCGGTTTGCACCGGAATCTGGTGCGCCACCGTGTTCTCGGGCACCTCGACTGCACCCGTGAACCCATGCAGTCCATGCAGAATTGCGCCGCGCCCGGCGCGCACGCGCCCCGCTAGGTCGCACTCCAGCACCACGCACTCGCCGCCCAGTTCGCTGCCTGCGGCCAGCACGCTGTCCATCACGCCACCCGCCGCCGCGCTCCGGAATCCGCGCGTCGTTCCGACATGCGTGAACCCGCCCTCCACGACGGAGCAATGGAAATCCGCGCCACGGAACGTCTCCGCCAATTGCCGCCAGAACACCCCGCCTTCCGCTTCCGGCTTCCACTGCCCCGTCAGCGCCTTCGTAATGTGTTCATACAAATCCACCGGCGGCAGCGTGCGGAACTCGGCCAACTCTGCAAGCCGCTCGGCCATCTCGGCGTCGAAGCGTAACAGCCCTGTGTCCAGTGCGACTTTGCCATCTTCCAGCAGGCCGCCCGCCGCCTTCAACTCCACCGCCGACGGCTTCTGCAAATACGTGTACACGCGCCCCTGCGCGTTCGTCACATACACGCCATGCTGGCTACCCATTTCCGCCGATTGGCGGATCGCCAGTCCCGTCGCGCCGGGCCGGCTCCAGTCCACGTCTTCGCCCTCGATATCCAGCACCACGTCGCCGGTCGACACCAGCAGCCCTGCCGGCATCTTCTCCAGCCACACCGTCGACAGAGCCATCATCTCGTCGAACACCGTACTCGTATCGCCCCACGGCGTCTTCAGTGGGATCGCCCCAAACAGCTTGCCGTTCGGTGAGTGTTGCGGCAGTCTGCGCGAATCGCCGCCCGAATGGATCATCAGGACGCGCTGTCTCTTCCAACGCGCTCCCAGCACTCCCAGCGCATGAATCGTCGCCCCGCCGCTGCCCAGGCGCTTGCCTTCCGGATCCGGCACCACCAGATACGTCACGCCGTCGGGCAGCTTCCCGCTTCGCCGTCTCCAGTCGATCTCTTCCCGATAGCGTTCTGCCTGCCGCGCTCCGCCCGCCGTCAGTACGATGGCGTCCCACCATCCCGCACCTGACCGTGCCGCGATCTGCTCCGCGAACAATCGCCGAAAATTGCCCATAAGTTGTAAGTCTAGTGGAATTGGAAAATGGGCGCGAGACCGCGCCCATTTAGAGGTATGAGGTTAAGACCGGCAGCCTACTTGGCTGCTTTCGCCAATGCTGGCCGCAGCGCCAGGTTGACGAAGAACATCCCGACGGCAACCGCCGGAATCAACAGCAACGCCGTCTTCAGTCCATTCGGATCTTCGCCCGCGATCGCGCCGATAATCGGAGAGCTGACCACCAGCCCGATCCATCCGCACGTGATCACAAAGCCCATCGCCGTTGCCGTACCTTTTGGAAATGCGTTGCCGACCATGGCCAGCGTCGTCGGGAACACCGGCGCCATCGCCAATCCTGCGCAGAACACGGCCACGCCCACCATGAACGGGTCTGTCGTTTGCAGCATCGCGAACGTTGTCACCGCTATCAGCAGCGACGCGAACAGCGTGACCGTTTCCGCCTTCACTTTGTTCAGAATCGGCGCCACCGCCACACGTCCGATCAACATCCCCAAGGCGAAGCCCAGCGAGAGCACGTTTTTCGCTCGGCTCTCGTCCATGCCCTGCGCCGTCAGGTGTTTCACTAGCCAGTTCCACACTCCGACTTCAGCCGAGACATACAGGAACAGGAACGCGGCCAGCAGCAACAGCGTGGGCGAACCCAGTAGTTTTCCCAACTCGCCGCTCTTCACCGCGCGCTCGCTGCTCGGCGGCGGCATCTTCGTCGCGGCGTGGAACATCAGCGTCCCGGCCGTGAGCACGGCCATGAGGTACGCAAGCTTCACCGTGTCGTTCGCCAAAAAATTGCCCGAGATGAACGGCGTCGCCATTCCGCCCAAGCCAAAGAACAGGTTGAGAAAATTCATCGTCGCGGCGCGCTTCGTTTCGCTGATGTCGCTTACCAGCGCATTGGCGCCCGTTACGATAATTCCTCCGCCCAGCCCCAGCAAAAAGAGCAGCGCGAGGATCATGCCATAGCCTGTCGAACTGGGCAGCGCAAACAGCGCGATCGCAATCAGCGACAAGCCCAACAAAAGCCCGGCCTTCTTGCCCTTCTTGTCGATCAGCGGACCCACCGAGATGGAAGCGATCGTCAGGCCCAGCCCTTGTGCCAGCGCGATGTAACTGTTCTGGGCTGAAGTCAGGTTGAATGTTGTGGAGAGACTCGGCAGAATCGTGCCCAGCGTGGCAGCGATCATACCATAGACAAAGATAGCGAGTACGGCGGCAAGGATTAGCATAAGCAACCAATATTATCAGAACGGAAAGTCGTCGGGGCGGGAATCTCTTGAAGCGCGGGCGGCCTCGAATGGGCCGCCCGCTGGTCTTGCTTACAGGTATTTCACCTTCGTGGCGCCATCTTCCCAGATGGTTTTTTTGCCGCTCTTGAACGACAGCGTAGCCATATGGCCGCCGATCGCCGCCTGCTGGCCTACCGACGGAGGAGCTATCACTTTCTCTTTGCCCAGGCACGCGTTGATGAAGTTCTTCACGTGGTCCTGCACCGCATTGTAGTCGTTGCCCGGCTTGAGCACTTCGATCGGCTTGCGCGCGGCGACATGCGCGGGTGGCTTACCTTTGAACGATTCCGGCCAGAAGCGCAGTTCCTGCCGGTTGAGCACTTCGATCGTGCCCTCGTTGCCCATGAACTGCTCGCCATAGCCGAAGTGATCGTTGCCGAAATAGCAACTGTAGTTGATGTGGAACTTGTCCGGATATTCGTAGATCGCGCTCAGGCAATCCGGCACTTCGCGGTCGTCCTTCACCCAGCGGTAGATTCCGCCCGACGCCATGCAACTCCTCGGCAGCGTCTTGCCGCACACGAAGTTCGTGATGTCGGTCTGGTGTACCAGCAGGTCCGTCGAGATGCCGCCGGAATAGTCCCAATACAACCGCCACTGATAATAACGCTGCTTGTCGAACGGCCGGTTGGGCGCTGTACCGAGGAAGCGCTTCCAGTCCGTATTCGCCTCGCTCGCGTCCGGTGGAATCGCATAGCGCCAGGCCGGATCCGTCTCGAGCGAGTTGCGGTACCAGAAGGCGCGGACATAATGGACATCGCCGATCATGCCCTGCTTGATCATGTCCTTGGCCTGGATGTAGAGCGAGTTGCTGCGGTTCTGCGTGCCGACCTGCACTACCTTGCCGGACTTCTCCGCCGCCTTGACAATCTCCCAGCCCTCTTCGATCGTGTGCGCAAGCGGTTTTTCAAGATAGATATTCTTGCCCGCCTTCAGCGCCGCGATCGCCATCTCATAGTGCAGATGCTCCGGCGTCGTCAGGAAGACCGCGTCGATCGACGGGTCTTTCAAAATGTCGCGGTAGTCGACGAACGTTTTCGGCGTGTTCTTGCCCGTCGTCTGAACAAAATCTTTCGCCCTATTCTTGTTCCCTTCAAACGTGTCGCAGACCGCCGTCACTGTGACCAGTTCGGGCACGGCCTTGTACATCATGTTCATCACATGAGCGCCGCGCGAACCCGTGCCGATCCAGCCCACGTTGATCTTTTTGCTCTGGCCAAGTGCGGTCACAACGGCCGGCCCGGCTGCGAGAGCGACCCCAGCGGAATTTCGCAAAAAACTCCGGCGGGAGAGTGCGTCGTGCATAAAGACAATTCTCCTTCAGTTAAAATAAGAGCGTCCTATCTAGCCTATCACTGTGACTGTGCGCCGGTCCGCTAGCGCAGCTTACCCACCACTTCTTTGCCTTTTTCCACCAGGAACGCCACCTCACTGCCGCACCCCAGAAACAGCATCCCGCGCTCGCGCCAGAACTTCGCCAACTCCACGTTGCGCGTCTGCGTGCCCGGCGCCACGCCGTGCTTCACGCAACTGTCGCGGATCTGCTCCATCGCCTCCACCATCTTCGGGTGCATGAAGTCGCCCGGTACGCCCAACGAAATTGATAGGTCCACCGGACCCACCATCACCGCGTCGATGCCCGGCACCGCGAGCAGTTCGTCGCGCATTTCCACCGCTTTTTTCGTCTCGATCTGCAGCACGACCATGATGTTCGCGTTCATGTGCTCCGAGATCTGCGATATGCTCACCGCCTCGAAATCCACCTGCAGCGGCGTGAGTCCGAATCCGCGAATCCCTTCCGGTGGAAACTTCGTCCAGCTCACCGCCTTTTCCAGCAACTCGACCGACTCGACGCGCGGAAAGATTACGCCCTGTCCGCCGCAATCGAGCGCGCGCGCGATCAGCGAATATTGCAGATCGGCCACGCGCACAATCGGGCACAACCCGCTCACGTTCGCTGAGCGGCACACGTCCTGGATCGTCTCAATCCCGAATCCACCGTGCTCCGTGTCGATGAACGCCCAATCGAATCCTGCGGCTGCAAGCGCTCTCGCGACGTCGCTGCTGCGCAGCAGTCCATAGGATGTGCCCAGTTGCACCTTGCCATCGCGCAGTGCGCGCTTCACTTTGTTGACTAGCATTTTTGGGATGGTCCGCCTTTCATCGCAATTATATGCGGATTTCCTTAACCGATGCCCTCCTGCGAATTCGCTCTTGGCAAACCGGAGGGCGGACGCCTCGTCCGCGGGCGACCCCAGGTCGCCCAGTCTGCGCGGCCAAATGTTAGCGTGAAGATCATGTGTCAGCGTGTTTCCGCTCTTCTACTCCTCTTGGCCTTCTGTGTTTCGGGCCAGGAGGTTCATCTTCGCCTCTTCGCTCCAGCTTGGCGGAATATCGGGGAACAGGATCCCCGCGAGGTGGCTCGAAAGTTCCCGATCATCTACGGCCACCTGTCGCCCGGACCGTTTCACGAAGGCAATCCGCAGTGCAAGGTCATCAAGTACAGCCTCGGTCCCTACGTCACGCGCGATGTCATGGAGAAACTCCCCCCGGAAGCTCTCGTGCGCGACAGCAACGGCGAGGTCCCGAAAGCGCGGGATTTCGCCAACTGGCTGATCGTACCCGACAACCCGCGCTGGCTCGACTACCAGCGCACTATGGTCCGGCGCCTGATGGACTCGGACTTCGACGGCCTGTTCGTCGACAGTTTGGGCACCGCCCCGGTGGATAGCGAGTACCTCCACACAAAACCGCTCAATCCGGCCACGAAGCAGCCTTATACCGCTTCAGAATGGCTGGCCGCGGAACGGAAGATGCTGGAAGCCACGGTCGCCGCGCTGCCCAAAGGCAAACTGATCTTTTTGAATGGTCTCGGCCCCGGGACCCGCTACTGGCGCGAACCGGAGCGGGACAGCCCACGCGTTTTGCTCGAATACGTCCAAGGAGCGATGTCGGAATCCATCTGGCGCGCGGCGAAGTCGCCGCTCGCGGCGTGGCCGTCGCTCGACAACTGGAACAAGGACGTGCGCATGATCCAGGACATCGACAAACGCGGCTTGTACGGCTTCTGGTGGACTAAGTGCTGGAGCGACGGTAACACCTCCGCGAATGAACCTGGCGCGAAAGAATTAGTGCCGCAGTGGCGCCGCTTCGCACTGGCCTCTTATCTGCTTGCCGCCGGTCCGCGCAGTTACTTCAACTTCGACACGATCAAGGATGACAAGCCCAAGAGCAACGCCGCTGAGTACTTCGCCGAGTATGACGCGCCGCTCGGGAATGCGACCAGCGGCATGAAAGAGATCGCTGGAACCGGCGTCTGGTACCGCGCGTTTACCGGTGGCCTGATTGTCGTCAACCCCGGCGTGAATGATTCACTGGAGGTTGCGCCCGTCGCGACTGGAGAGCGCTACCGTTCCTGGGGCGAAGATCGCACCATCAAAGCGCCATTCTCCGTCAAAGCACATACAGGACTGATTCTGACCCGGGAGCGCTGAACCTCGGCTTCAGGTTGAACCCGGCCAACTCGTCCCTCTGGTGGCAGAGGCTGTGCACGTATGGAGTTGCCACCTCTGGCGGCGCCGGATGCTGGCTGACGGACAAGACCATCATTTGGGCTGGAATCTAGACCAGAAACTTTGCTTGATCTGGAGTATACTGCCGCCCAATGGGGTCCCAAGCCGGGAATCCCAGATGCATAGGGGGAATCATGCGCAGACAGATTTACCGGGTTGGACTGGTTGCCTTGTCGATCGCGGCCGGAGCGTGGGGACAAACGGTCACCAGCACGATCACCGGACGCCTGACGGACGCTAGCAATGCGGCCGTTCCAGCGGCGAAAGTAGTGGCGGTGAGCGAGGATTCGGGCGTGAAGTATGAAAGCGTCTCCAATGAAATCGGCTTGTATCACATTGGGTCGCTCTCTCCCGGCACATACCGTGTAGAGGTGGAAGCCTCTGGATTCCAGCGCACCGTCCGGCCCGGAGTGGCGCTGCAGGTGAGCGCCGTCGTACAGGTGGACCTCGTGCTGCAGTTAGGCAGCCTGACCGAGACTGTAAACGTAGCGGCAACCGCGCCGGTTGTGGAGTCGCAGTCATCCAGCGTGGCGCAACTCGTAGAGCGGGGCATGATCGAAGGGATGCCGCTGCCAAATCGCGCGGCCACGGCGTTGATCGCGCTTTCGCCTGGCGCGGTAGTCATGGACTCCGGTTCGGGTGGGGAGAATATTCCGATCTTCAGCGTAGGCGGCGGGCGCGCCCGGAATCAGAACTATTCGCTGGACGGAGGAAATGCTACCAACGTAGTGGGCCTGGCGGTGCCGCAGCAGCAGAACAGCCTGCCCATGGACGCCATGCAGGAATTTCGCGTGATCAGCAACAACTACGCGGCCGAGCACGGTCATTCCACCGGCGGGATCATTACGCTGTCCACAAAATCGGGAAGCAACGAGTACCACGGGAGTGTCTTCGAGTACCTGCGCAACGACGCCCTCGACGCGCGCAATTTCTTTTCCGCAACCAAAGCGCCGCTGCGGCTGAACCAGTTCGGCGGATCTTTCGGCGGACCCGTCCGCAAGAACAAAACGCACTTCTTCACCAGTTGGGAGGGCACGCGGCAGGTGACGGGTGGTACGTCGATCCAGACGATGCCCGACGCTGCGCAGCGCTCCGGGGACTTCTCCGGCACACGTGATGCGGCGGGACGCACGATACTGATCTACGATCCGGTCACCGGTTCCGGCGCCACACGGCAGCCCTTCCCCGGCAACGCGATTCCGGCGAACCGGCTGGACTCGGTGGCGAAGGCGATGACCGCGTACTGGCCGAATCCCAACCGCACGGGGTTGATCACTGGCGCCAACAATTTCGGGGCCAATACCCACCCCTCGTTCAATAGAAACATCGTCATCGGGCGCCTGGACCACCAGTTCCGTCCAAGCGACCAACTGATGGTGCGCTATTACATCAATGACAACCAGACGGAGAACTCCGGGGTCTTTGGCATTCCCGACTCCGATCCGTTGGCAACCATGGCGCAAGGGCGTTCGCAGAACATACTCGGGGCGTGGACCCACATCTTTCGTCCTAACCTGGTGAACGATGTGCGCTTTGGGCACATTCGCAGGAAGAACATCCAGCAGCGCGCCGCCACGGGCACGAACCTTGCGGGAAAACTGGGTCTGAAAGGTGTGTCCGACGCGTCGTTTCCGATTGTCGGTATCACCGGCATCGCGGGACTCGGCAACAACCCGTTCCGCTTACAGACGCCGATTGATGACACGCAGGTGCAGGACTCACTGGCCTGGTACCGCGGCTCACATGCCCTCAAGTTCGGCGTCGAGTACCGGCGCGGATCTAACCGGGACGATACCGACACATCGTCGTCCGGGCAATTCGCTTTCACCCCGCAGATCACCGGCCTGCCCGGAGCGAGCAATACCGGCATCGCGTTCGCGAGCTTCCTTCTGGGCGAGGCGAACTCGGCGAGCATTGTGCGTCCGGACATCATCGCTTCGCACGCCGGTTATTGGGCATCGTACATCCAGGACGATTGGCGCATCAGCGACCGGCTGACGCTTAACCTGGGCCTGCGTTGGGAAGCCGAGGTCCCGCGCACCGTGGACGACGATCGCATGAACGCGTTCGACACGCGCGCCATCAATCCGGTGTCGGGAACCGCTGGAGTGATCACATTCGCCGGCAGCAACGGAGTGCCGCGTAGTGCCTATGACATGGACTCGAACAATTTCGGACCGCGCTTCGGATTCGCGTGGCGCGCCGACGCCGCCGGCAAAACGGTGATCCGCGGCGGAGCCGGTCTGTTCTACGGACCAACGGTGAGCAACATTGTGGCGACGGCTGCGTCACTCGGCTTCTCGACCAACGCCAGCTTCATCGCGACTCAGCCGGGCATCAACTCGGCCATGCGGCTGCGCGAGGGCTTCCCCGCCTACACGCGGCCAACGCTCGACCAGTTAGGCGCGGGTTTCGGCGCCGTGGCGGTAGGCAAGAGCCCGCAGACCACAGCCACCTTCTTCGAACGCAATCGGCCGACTCCGTCATCGATCCAGTACAACGTGAACCTGCAGCGCGAGATCACCCGCGGCGTATTGGTGGAAGCCAGCTATCTGGCCAACCTGAGCCACCATCTCACAGGCAACGATTTGACCATAAACCAGGTGCCGCCCGACCAGATGGGAGCCGGCAATGCGCAACTGCGGCGCCCGTTCCCGCAGTTCACCAACGTACTGGTGATCAACCCGCCGGCGGGGAACTCCAGCTATCACGCGGGATTCGTCAAGCTGGAAAAGCGCTACGCACGCGGACTGAGCCTGCTGACTCACTATACGTTCTCGAAGTTCATCGACGACGTGGCGGCGTACAACGAATACGGCAATCCTGGCAGCTATATGGATGCCTATAACCGGCCTCTCGACAAATCCCTCAGCGGTAATGACGTGCGCCATCGCGCGGTAGTGAGCGCGGTGTACGAACTACCGTTCCTGCGCGGCAAATCGATTGTGGACAAGCTGCTGGGCGGTTGGAAGACGGGACTGCTGGCGAATTTTCAGGCCGGACCTCCGTTCACTGTGACGAACCTGACGGATACCACGAACGCATTCCCGGCGGGCGGACTGCGTCCGGATTTGATCGCCGACCCGGCGCTCGATAGCGGACGCAGCAACGCGCGCTGGTTCAACACGGATGCGTTTCGTGCGCCGGCGCAGTATCGCTTCGGTACATCGCCGCGCTCGGTGCTGCGCGGTCCGGGGATCGTCAGTTTCGATCTGTCGCTGCTAAAGAATTTTTCGATCACCGAGCGCTTGAAGGCAGAGTTCCGCGGGGAGGCCTACAACCTGCTCAACCACGCGAACTTCGGGTTGCCTGGTGGAACGCTCGGCGGCCCCGGCTTCGGGGTCATCAGCAGCGCGCGCGCTTCGCGGGCGGTACAGTTGGGACTGAGGATAGCGTTCTAAGCGCCTAATAGCTTCACTCGCGCCGGCAGGCGGACTCCGCGCGCACCGCAAACTGTTAGAGAATTAGAAAGCGCGCCTCGACCCGGTGCCGAAACGAACCAATATGAAACGTTACACCAGACAATCTTTTCTCGCGGCGGCGGCGTCCCCACTGCTGGCCGCCGCAGCGCCGAAGCGGCGTCCTCCAAACGTGCTCTTCATTTGTTCGGACCAGCATCAAACGCGCGCGGCGGGCTGCTACGGCAGCCGGGAAGTCAAGACGCCGAACATCGACGCTATCGCCGCGTCCGGGACTCGATTCAATCATGCCTATTGCCAGTCGCCGGTTTGCGTTCCGGCGCGCGGGTCGATCATCACGGGCGTGTATCCGCATACGCACGGCGCACGCATTCTCCAGGACGCGCTGCCGGAAGATGCCCGCACCGTGGCCCACTTCTTCAAGGAGCGCGGATACGCCACCGGGGCGATCGGGAAAATGCACTTCGTGGACGAAAAACGGCGCCACGGCTTCGATCACCGGCTGAATGAAGGCGACTTCATCGCCACCTTGAGCGCCGAAGATCGCCAGAAGCTTCGGAGCGACCGGGGCGGAGCCGAAGCCGTCGAAGGCCGTCCATCATCGCTGCCCGACCGATTCTTCCAGGACAGTTGGGTCGCCGGCGAGTCCGTGAAGTTCCTGCGCGAGAACCGCGACCGGCCGTTCTGCCTGTGGGCATCGTTCATCATGCCGCACACCCCCCTGGTACCCCAGGCGCGCTACTTTGACTCGTACGATCCGAAACGCCTGACGCTCCCGCGCCGCTCCAGCCACGAACTCGAGGCTGGCTTCCCCGGTCATCTGATTCGGGCCCGCGAGCGGGGCTGGTACGCTCAAACCGACGATCAGCTCAGACAGTCTTTGTGCGGCTACTATGGCAACATTTCGCAAATGGACGCGTGCGTCGGCCGTGTTTACAATACGCTGCGGGAACTCGGGCTTGAGCGGGACACGATCGTCATGTACACGTCCGACCACGGCGAGATGGCCGGGGCGCACCGTATGTGGACCAAGCACAACATGTACGAGCAGTCCGTCAACGTGCCCCTGATAATCAGCGCTCCCAACGAAATCCGCGCCGGCGCGCAGGCCACTGAGATGGTCGAGCACGTGGACCTTTTTCCCACTCTCGCGGAACTCTGCGGCTTCGACCCGCCGCGCGGCATCGCCGGACGCAGCCTCGCGCCACTGCTGCGCGGCAAGCGCTTCACGCCACGGGAATTTGCGTATTCGGAATACTACTTCTGCCGCAACGTATTTACGAAGGACGACCGCTTTGTCGGTAAACCGCCGATTCTGATGGTCCGGACCGGCCGTTGGAAGTTCAACTATCTGAGTTGGGACCGGTGCGAGTTGTTCGACGTCGAAAAGGATCCGGGCGAATTTGAAAACCGCGTCGACGACTCAGGCAACAGCGGCATCGTGCGTGAACTGCGCTCGACGGTAGAGCGGATGTTTTCGTCATAGCCGTCCCGTGCGCTCATTCCAGCCTCAGGCTCGTTGAACGAACACGGCCGCGAAGCGCAACACCCAACGGTGCCGGGAACGAGAGTGACCGGAGGCGTGTGCCCAGCATGGGCAGAATCTAATTGGATGAAAGGAGCCAATCGGAGCCGATGAAGGCAACCGTAGCGAAACGCAAGGCGTAGCCGCGAGGCGAAGCCGAAAGAAGCGCGTAGCAAACTCTCGACCGTAGGGACACGAACTGGCAGTGAGGCCGGGTGCGGGCGGCAAGCTGGCGCCAAACAGCGAAGCCCAAAGATCATCAAGACGCATCAGGTACAGCCAGTCGGCACGAGGGGACAGATTCTGCACCTTACCTGGGGAGATCTCTTGCATGAGAGTGGAGGAGAAGTCAGCAGAGGCCGTAGTAGCGAAGAAGCCGTTGTAATGACGGTGGAGCGAAGGGCCGAAGGACCAATGCATTGGAGCTAGAGGAGGAACTGGAGGCCGGCGCAATAAGCGAACTCGAATCGCGGGACGTCACAACTACGGTGGCGAGAGCCCGGGAGTGCTTTCGGATCAGGCGGTGCAGCCGCGGAAGTCTGAACGCGAGGAGACGATGCCGGAGCTCTGCGAACCTCTCGACGGAGAGCAATGTACGAGACGTTAATGGAAACAGCCGTACGGGACGAGAACTACGCGCAAGCGCTGGCGGCGGTGAAACGCAACCGGGGAGCGGCGGGTATCGATCGGATGACGACGGCGCAACTGGAATCGCATCTTCAGGCGAACTGGTGGATCCTCAAAGACAAACTTCTGAAGGGGACCTACGTTCCAAGTCCCGTGAGGCGTGTAGAGATACCGAAGCCAAGCGGGGGCACGCGGACACTGGGCATCCCGACGGTACAGGACCGGTTCATACAGCAGTTGTTATTGCAAGTGCTGACACCGGTCTTCGATCCGCAATTCAGCGGGCACAGTTACGGATTCCGGCCGGGGCGTAGCGCACAGGACGCCGTGCGAGCCGCACAGCAATATGCGCAGGGAGGGAAGGACTGGGTGGTGGATCTAGACATCGCCAAGTTCTTCGACCACGTCAATCACGACATCCTGATAGGCCGGATCGCGGAAGTGATCCGGGACAAACGGGTGTTGCAACTGATTGGGAAATACCTGCGGCGGGGAAGCATGGTGAACGGGGTGGTGACGAAAAGCGTGGAGGGAACGCCGCAAGGCGGACCGCTGTCTCCATTGCTGGCCAACATCTACCTGGACGCGCTCGATAAGGAACTGGAGCGGAGGCAGCACAGCTTCTGCCGCTATGCCGATGACTGCAATATCTACGTAGGCAGTCAAGCGGCGGCGGAGCGAACGCTGGCTTCGATACAGGGCTGGATCGAGAAGCATCTGCGGTTGAAGGTGAATGCCGCCAAGAGCGGAACGGGGAGGGTTTGGGAACGTAAGTTCCTGGGCTTTCGACTGGACTGCAAGAAGCGGATCGGAATAGCACCGGAGAGTGTCGAACGATTCAAGGACCGGGTTCGCGAACTCTGGGATGCGCGGCGAAGTCGCAGCAGTAAACAACTGCGTGACGATTGGAACCGCTACGTGCGTGGCTGGTGGGGGTACTTCCGGCTGGTCGAAGCACGGACCCGGATTCGCGACCTGGAAAGCTGGGTTCGACGGCACATTCGGAAGTGTTTCTGGTTGCGATGGCACGACACGCGGGGACGACTGCGAAAGTTACGGCAGCTTGGCATCACGCGGGACCGGCACTTAGGCGTGGTCGGCAGCAGTCGCGGAGCATGGGCGATGGCGGTGCATCCTGTAATCAACACCGCCATCAGCCACGCGAAACTGCGGAGATACGGCTTCTTGTTTCCAACCGATCTTGAGGCTCGTTAGATCGCCTTTGGTTCAACCGCCGGATGCGGAAAACCGCACGTCCGGTGGTGTGGGAGGGTGGCCGGGCGAAATCCCGGTCACTCCACCCGATGGCACTTCGTCAGCCTGACGCCGCCCGTTCCGCTCGCTCAATCCAGCCGCTTGTGGAAGCGCAGCGCGCTGCCACCCAGTATCGCCACGCCGAACACCAGCAACGCCAGCATCTGCGGCCACAATACCTCGACCCCTGCGCCCTTCAAAAAAATCCCGCGCGCGATTTCCATGAAGTAACGCGCTGGATTCAGAAAGCTCAGGTACTGCACCGGCACGGGCATATTGCGAATCGGAAACGCGAAGCCGCTCAGCATGAACGCGGGTTGAAAAAAGAAGAACGACAACATCATCGCTTGCTGCTGCGTTCGCGATACCGTGCTCAGGAATAGCCCCACTCCTAGCGTCGTCATCAGAAACAACACCGTACTAAGCAGCAGCACCCACGGCTGCCCTCGCATCGGTACGTGAAACACTAACCGCGCGGCCAGCGTGACCATCACCATGTTCACGAGTCCCACGCAGGCGAACGGCAGCGTCTTGCCTAGCATCAGTTCGATGGGCCGCACCGGCGTCACCATCAACTGCTCCATCGTGCCGATCTCTTTCTCGCGCACGATCGCCATGGCCGTCAGCGTTAATGTCACCAGCATCAGGATGTTCACAATTACGCCCGGCACGAAGTACGTGCGGCTGCGCAGTTCGGGATTGAACCAGACGCGGCTCGCCACGCGTAGCGTTGGAATGTTCGCGTGCACAGGCGCCCCCGCGGCCATCGAGGGCCCAGCCATCTTCTTTTCCATCTGACGCTGCAGAAGTTCCGTCGAATAAGCCCCGACAATCTTCGTCGCGTAGTTGCCCACGATCGACGCCGTGTTCGAATTCGAGCCGTCCACCAGAATCTGGACCGCGGTCGTGCGCCCGCGTTCGATGTCGCGTGCGAATCCCGGCAGAATCCGCACTGCGGATTGGACCGTGCCGCGGTCGAGGGCGTCGTGCAGTTCCGCCTCGTTCGCCGGCGCCGCGACGATCCGGAAATACCCGGAGCTTACAAACGCATCCTGCAACTCCCGGCTGCGCTGCGTCCGATCCTGGTCCATCCAGGCGAGCGTGCTGTTCTCCACGTCCAGGTTGACCGCATAGCCGAAGATGATCAGTTGCAGCAGCGGCGGCACGATCAGTAGTCCTCTCATGCGCGGCTCGCGCAGCGCCTGGCGGAACTCTTTCCGGACGATCACTCCAATTCGTTCCCACATCGCTCAGGCCACCTTCTGGCGCATTTTTCGCGTCGCGATCACAAACAGAACCAGCGCGTACAACACCAGCAGCAGAATCTCGATCCAGAGGATGCGTACACCCGTGCCCTTAAGGAAAATACCTTTTAGAATCGTGACGAAATAGCGCGCCGGCGTCACATACGTCACGGCCTGAATCACTTTCGGCATGTTTTCGATGGAGAAGATAAAACCGGAGAGCAGGAACGCCGGCAGGAACGACGTGATCACGCCCGCCTGATAGGCCAGCAATTGCGAACGCGTGGCCGCCGAAAGAAAAATGCCCCAGCACAAGGCGCCGAACAAAAAGATGCAACTCGTGAAGAACAGAAGCGCGACGTTGCCGCGCAAGGGAACTCCGAACACAAACACGCCGACGAACAGGGCGATCAGCATGTCCACGATACCCACCACGAAAAACGCGCTCAATTTCCCCAGCAGCAATTCGGCTGGCCGCACCGGCGTCGATAGCAATTGCTCCATCGTGCCGCTCTCCCATTCCCGCGCGATCGTCAGCGAGGTCAGCAGCGCCGAGATGATCATCAGGATCACGGCGATCAATCCCGGCACGATGTAGTTCTTCGATTTCAGATCCTCGTTGTACCAGACCCGAATGCGCGCCTCCACGGGCACGGCCATCGGCGGAGCGCCTTTCCTGTTCTGCGCGGCCTCGCGCAACTCCAGCGCGTACAACTGCAAGAGCGCTTCCGCGTAGCCGAGCGCGATCGAAGCCGTGTTCGAGTCGCTGCCGTCGAGCAGCAGTTGCACCTCGGCTTCCTTGCCGACCTCCAACTGGTGCGCGAAGTTGCGCGGAATCACGAGGCCCAGCAGGATGCGGCTGCGATCGATGTCCTTCTCGATCTGACGGTAATCCTCCACCGTGCCGAGAATCTCGAAATAGCGCGAACCGCGAAATCTCTCGATCACTGCGCGGCTCTGCGGCGTCTGGTCCTGATCGTAGACATACGTGGGAATGCGGTCCACATCCAGCGTCAGCGCATAGCCGAACAACAGCAGCAGCAACAGCGGAATCGCCAGCGCCGCGAACAGGCTCGGCGGATCCCGCAGGATGTGCAGGAACTCCTTGTGCGCAATCGCCTTGTAGCGCCGGAAACTCATCCTTCACCCCGCACTTCCGTCTCGATGGCGTTCAGAAACACATCCTCCATCGTCGCCACGTTCATGTGCGCCTTCAGTTCCGCCGGCGATCCCAGCGCGATCACTTTGCCGCGATGCATCAGCGCGATGCGGTGGCAGTACTCCGCCTCGTCCATGTAGTGCGTGCTCACGAAAATCGTGCTGCCGGCCTCGGCCAGTTGATAGATTAGGTCCCAGAATGCCCGCCGCGCGATCGGGTCCACACCCGAAGTCGGCTCATCCAGAAACAGAACCGGCGGCTCGTGCAGAATCGCGCAACCGAGCGCCAGGCGCTGTTTCCATCCGCCCGCCAACAGGCGCGTCATCGTCTCGCGCTTCTCTTCGAGTCCGGCCATGCGCAGGACGTACGCTTTGCGCTCCTCGCGCCGCTCTCGCGCGACGTCATAGATCCCAGAGAAAAAATCGATGTTCTCCACAACCGTGAGGTCGTCGTACAGTGAGAACTTCTGCGACATGTAGCCGATGCTCTGTTTCACATCTTCCGGCTGCGTGGCTACGTCGAATCCATTTACGCGCGCCGTGCCTTCCGTCGGCGCCAACAACCCGCACAGTATACGTATCGTCGTCGATTTTCCGGCGCCGTTCGGACCCAGGAATCCGAAGATCTCGCCGCGCTCGACCGCCAGCGAAACGCGATCCACGGCGACGAACTCACCGAAACGCTTGATCAGGTTGTTCACCTCCACCACCGCGCTCATGCGTGCTCCTGCTTGCGGATCAAAGCGATAAAGACATCCTCCAGCGACGGCGTGACCGGCGCGATCGTGCACTCCTGTTGCAGCGCGCCCTTCAGCTTCTCCGCCGTGGTCGCGCCGGGTGCGAGGAACACATGCAGCGCGGCGCCCGCGCGGTCGGCGCTTAGCACGCCCGGCTGCGCACGTAGCGCCGCCAACGCGCTCCGCTGGTCCGCGCAGTGCACCGCCAGGCATTCCGTATCGAGCGACTCCTTGAGCGCCGCCGGCGTTCCGCTCGCAATCAGACGGCCGTGATCCATTAGCCCCACGCGGTCGCAACGCTCCGCTTCATCCAGATACGCCGTGCTCACCAGCACGGTCATGCCCTCTTTCACCAACTGATAGAGGATCGCCCAGAAGTCGCGCCGCGAGACCGGATCGACGCCGTTTGTCGGCTCGTCGAGAAACAGGATCCGCGGGTGATGCAGCAGGGTGCACCCTAGCGCCAGCTTCTGTTTCATGCCGCCTGAGAGCTTTGCGGCGGGCCGCTTCCGGAACTCCTCCATGCGCGTCATGCCCAGCAGTTTCGCCATCAGCGCGTCGCGCTCTTTGCCGCTCACACCGAACAGATCGGCGTAGAAGAACATGTTCTCCTCCACCGTCAGGTCGCCGTACAGTCCAAAGCGCTGCGCCATGTAGCCGATGCGGTCGCGCACTTCGTTGATATGACGCGAGACGTCATAGCCGGCCACGCGGACCGTGCCTTCCGTCGGGTCCACCAGTCCGCACATCATCCGCAGAGTGGTCGTCTTGCCCGCGCCGTCCGGCCCGAGCAGTCCGACGACTTCGCCCGGCGCGACCGCAAGATTCAAGCGCTCCACCGCCGCCAGAGCGCCGAAACGTTTGGTCAGGTTTTCCGTGAGGATGATGGGCTCGGGCATCGCTGGTACGCCTACTGGTTGAGCAGGATCTCGGCATCCGCAGGCATGTTCGATTTCAGCTCGTAGCGCGGATTCTCAAACTCGATCTTGATGCGGTACACCAGCTTCACGCGCTCTTCCGGCGTCTGGATCTGCTTGGGCGTGAATTCGGCTTCGGAGTTGATGAACGACACTCTGCCCCAATACTCTTTGCCAGGGTAGGAGTCGGTGCTGATCTTCGCCTTCGCGCCTAACTTCACGCGCCCCAGATCCTGCTCGCGGATGTAACCGCGCAGCCAGGGGTGCTCGAGATCGCCGATCGAAACTACAGTCGTCCCCGCCGCCAGAATCTCGCCCACGTCGGCGGACTTACTGAGCACCACTCCGGCCACCGGCGAGTAGGCGATCGCGTCGGAGAGCTGAAATCCGGACATCCGCGATTGCGAACGGGCGCGCTCGATCTCAGCTTTGCGCGTCTCGAGCTCCTGTTCGTGGCGCTTCAGGTCGAGCGTCTGCGCCGCGCTGAGGCGTATTGCCGCCTGCGCTCGCGTCACCTGTGCGCGCGCGGCCTCGATATCTTCCTTGCGCGGACCCTCTACCACCAGCGCCAGATTTTCTTCCGCACGTTTGAGCGCCGCCGCGCTGCTATCGTGGCGCGCACGCGCCTGATCGTATTGCGCACGCGCGATGTCGCCGTACTTGAACAGCGCCTGCGCGCGCTCCCAGTCCGCCTTGGCTTGCACATACAGACTGCGCGCGTCGGCGGTCGCGGCCTCCGCGTACTGGATTTCTTGCGGCCGCGATCCGGCCAGCAGTTTGTCCAACTGCGCCTGCGCCTGCTTCCATTCGGCCTGCCGCAGGGCGTTGTCGCTCGCGATCGTCTCGCGCTGATACGCAATCGCGCTGTACAGTTGCGTGAGTTGCGTCTCGGCCGACCGCAGGCCGGCCGAATCGCGGTTTTTCTGGCTCTCCAGAATGTCGCGGTCGATGCGCGCGATCAATTGCCCCGCTTTCACGCTGTCGCCTTCGTCGACAGTTCTTTCGATCAGCTTGCCGGCTAGCTTGAAGGCGATGTCGACCTGCGTCAACTCGATGTTGCCGGACAAACGTATGCGGTTCGGGTCGTCGCGCCGCGCAAAACGCGACCACGCCACGCCCGCGACGACAGCAATTAGTGCAACCACTACTATCGGAACGACTTTCGCCCTTTTCATCGCACTCCTCCACGCTTCCCCTCACCGGCGCGCAAACCCGCGCTGGTGAACTCCACGATTCTGCGCGTGGCGCCTTCCACGTCGCCGAGGTCGCAAAGTCCATCCGAAAGTTTTTCGAGCATCTCACCCGCCGCCATCGTGTGCGCCAGCGCGCCCACCGCAAAGTGCAAACGCCAGACCAATTCGTCGCGAGGCAGATCAGGTAGCGCCTGCACCAGTGCATTCGAGAAGCGGACCGAAACTTCGCTCATCATCTCGAAGAAGAGCTTGCGTACCGCGCCGGGCTCTCCGTAGATGCGCCCGATTAGGGGTTGGAAACTGTGCTCGCGATCGCGGTTCAATTCGAGCGCCGGCCGGAAAAACGCTTCGAGCAGCGGCTCCAGCGGCAGCGCACCTTTGTGCGGCTGCGCTTCGAGCGCGTCGAGCATCTCGAGGCGCTTTTGATTGACAGGCCGCAAGCGGCGTTCGAGCACCGCGCCGGCCAGTTCTTCCTTCGAGCGGAAGTGATAATTCACCGCCGCGAGGTTGACGCCTGCCTCCGCCGTGATCTGCCGCAAAGATGTGACTCCGAGTCCCTGGCCGGCGAACAGGCGTTCGGCGGCGTCGAGGATTTTCGTCTTGGTGTCGCTCTCGGTTGCCTGATTCATACGTTTGTTTTAATCATACGTTTGAAATATTGGCCTGTCAAGAGAAATGCCATACACCACCAATCGGTGGTAGATATCATGTAGCAAAATTACACATAAACCCTCATAAACCACCGGCCGCAGTGATATGCTGATGGTTTCATTATGAGCATTCGTCTATCCAACGGCACTGAAATTCCGATTGAAATGCACAAGATCCGCATCGTGCAAAAGGTGCGGCTCGCCCCGGTTCGCGAAAGGCTCCGGGCAATTGAGGCGGCAGGCTACAATACTTTCCTGTTGCGGACGCGCGATATTTTTCTTGACATGCTGACCGACAGCGGCACGAACGCGATGTCGGATACGCAGCAGGCGGCGATGATGGTCGCCGACGACGCCTACGCGGGTTCGGAGAGTTTCTACCGGCTGGCCGACGCGGTGAAGGAGATTTTCGGCTACGAGTATTTACTGCCCGCGCACCAGGGACGTGCGGCTGAGCATCTGCTGGCGAAAACATTCGTGAAGCCCGGCATGGTTGTGCCGATGAACTACCACTTCACGACGACGAAGGCGCACTTCGATTTGGCGGGCGGTAAGGTGATCGAACTGATTACGCCCGAGGCTTTGAACACGCAGAGCGATTGTCCGTTCAAGGGCAATATTGATCTCGACCGGCTGAAGGCAACCATCGAGGAGTGGGGTGCGAAGAACGTTCCTTTCGTGCGCATGGAAGCGACGACGAATCTGGTGGGCGGGCAGCCGTTCTCGCTGGAAAATCTGCGCGGCGTGAAAGCTATTGCTGCGTCGTACGGAATTCCGCTGGTGGTCGATGGCAGCCTGATTTCCGAGAACGCCTACTTCATACGGCAGCGCGAGAAGGGTTACGAAAACACGTCGATCCGCGCGATCATTCGCGAGATCATGGAAACGGCCGACCTGTGCTATCTCTCGGGCCGGAAAAGTTGCAGCGTACGCGGCGGCATGATCGCCACCAACCGCAAAGACCTTTACGACGCGATCTGCCCGTGGCTGCCGGTCTACGAAGGCTTCTTCACCTACGGCGGCATGTCGTCGAAGGAGATCGAGGCGATGGCCGTCGGGATGCGCGAGATGACCGAACTGGAAGTAGCGGGTGCATCGGCGGACGCGATCAAGTATTTCGCGAACCGCCTGATCAGCGAGGGAGTGCCCGTGGTGACGCCTCCCGGCGGGCTGGCCTGCCACCTCGACGCGATGCGCTTCATTCCGCACATTCCGCAGTTGCAGTATCCGGCGGGTGCGCTGGCCGCGGCGGTTTACATCACTTCCGGCATACGCGGCATGGAACGCGGCACGGTGTCGATGGACCGCGACAAGGACGGCAACGACGTTCCGAGCGATCTCGAACTGGTCCGGCTGGCTGTTCCGCGCCGCGTGTTCACAATGTCGCACTTCGAGTATGCGACGGACCGGCTGCGCTGGCTGTTGGCGCACAAGGATCTGGTGGGTGGCCTGGAGTTCCGCGAGGAGCCTCCGGTGTTGCGCTTCTTCGCCGGACGTATGCGCGCACTGAACGGCTGGGGCGAGAAACTGGCAGACGAGTTTGAGAAGGATTTCGGGCCGGACTGCTAAAACACTAAGCACTAACTCCCACAGGCCGCGAGCAATCCCTGTTTCAAACTCACAAGTTGATCGGGCGAAAGCTTGCGGCCTTCGTACGTGACATAAAAGACATCGAGCGCTTTGTTCGCCTCGGTGTCGATCAACACAACCTCGATATTGCATCCGGCCCTGGAGAGTTGACCCGTCAGGCTATAGAGCAGTCCCGGACGATCTTCGGTGACAACCTCGATCAGCGTCGCCACGGCCGAAGTCTCGTTGTCGAAATTGACGGCGGGGCGCAGGCGTGTGTGGCGGCTTAGCGGCGCCGGTGCGGGCCGGTTGCGGAGGAGTTCGCGAACGTCGCTGCGGCCGGTGACGACGCGCTCGATGGTGAGGCGCAAGCGGTCGGCCTCGGTCGGATTCAATTCGAGGTTGTGGCCGGGGTCGGAGAAGACAAACGAATCGAGGATGTTGCCGCGCTTATTGGCGAAGGCTTCTGCTTTAAGGATATTCATGCCGAAGCTGGAGATGGCGCCGGCGATAGAAGCGAACAGGCCGGGGCGATCGTGGGCGACGATTTCGGCGATGAAGAAACCGTTGAGCCGCTGGATCTCGACGGCGACGCCGCTCTGGCCGCAGCGCTGCTCCATCTCCAGGTGCCGGGCGATCTGCTCTTCGTTGTGTGTGCGCAGGTAACGCACGGGAAATCCTTCGAGAAAACCGGCCTGCTCCGGTGAACGCACGGCGGGCGTCTCGATGCGCACTGCTTCCAGCTCGCGCGTCAGTTCACGATGCGCGCAAAGATAGACGCGCCAGAGTTGTTCGAGCCGCCACGGGCTCATCGCCGTGGGGTTAACGCCGCTGATATCGGCATAGGTAAGCAGCGTGAGGCGCTTAAGCTGCTCGATGGTGCCGACTTTGGCCGTAAGCTCGACGGCGGTGCTGGGGTCGTCGAGGTCGCGTCCGTTCATGACAGCGGAGAGAGCGACGTGCTGTTCGATGAGATCCCAAACGGCGCGCTGCACGTCGGCGGGCGCCTGGATGCGTTGCATCGCGGCGTGGACGATGGGCCGGGACGCCTCAATGTGCTTACCTTCGCCTCCGCCTTTCCCGATGTCATGGAACAACAGGGCGAAGAGCAGTACGGCGGGTTTCTGAATCTCGGCGAAGAGATCGGCAAAGCGGCGGCGTTCGGGGTCCGCGGTTTCGCGCAGAAACATCAGGTTCTGGATCGTAACCAGCGTGTGTTCATCGACAGTGTAGCGATGATAGAAATCGCGCACTACGAGGCACTCGATGCGCTTCCACTCCGGAAAGACGGCGGTCAGCGTGCCGGTTTCGTGCATCGCCGCGAGAGCCAGCGCAGCGTGGGGCAGCGAGAGGATTTCGTTGATGGCCGGCCAGATGGGGCGGCTGGACGCAAAATAGGCGGCGAGGGCGGGGGAGGCATCCTCGATACGGCGCTCGGTGTCGAGAGCGAGCTGGATGCCATGGCGTGCGACGAAAGTGAAGAGCCGCAGGAGCATCGGCGGATCGACAGCCAACTGCTGCGGAACGCGCAACAGCAGGCGTTCCCGTGAAACGGTGAACTCTGAATTCGAAAGCCGCGAGCGCCAGTCACGGAACTGCGAAAGCATGGAACCGCCAGGCCCCTCAGCGGTTTCGACGGCGCGCGTGGCAGTGCGGCAGATGTCGCGGGCGTGGCGGAAATAGGTGCGCATCCACTCGCCTGGATTCCTGGCCGTGGTGAAGGATTGCTGCGTGATTTCATCCTGCAGTTCGAACGAAAGCAGGTTGCTGTCACGGCCGACACGGTAATGCAGGAAGCAGCGCAACGAGTGGAGAAAGGCGCGCGCCGGCGCCAGGCCGACGTTCCACTCCTCGGTGGCGACTTCGGTTTGGCGGATCTGGCGGAGCCACCAGAGCGTGTGCAGATCGCGGAGGCCGCCGGGGACCTCCTTGATATTGGGCTCCATGTGATAGATCGTGTCCTGGAACTTCGCGTGGCGGGCGCGGGCAAGCTTGCAGAGGTGTTTGGCAAGCCCAACGTTGGCGGAACGCAGAAATTTAGGCAGGCGCAATTGGAAGTCGCGATAGACGCCTCCATCGCCGGCGATGTAGCGCTGGTCGAGCAGACTGACGTTGAGCTCGACGTTCTGCTCGTGCAGTTCGCAGCACTCGTCGATCGTATGGACGGAGTGACTGAGGCGCAGTCCGCTGTCCCACAATTCGCGCAGAAAGACCGAGACCGCGTCCTTCTGCGTTTTGCCTTGTACTCCCTTATCGGCCAGGATGAGCAGATCGATGTCGGAGTGCGGGAACAGTTCGCTGCGGCCGTAACCGCCGACGGCGAGCAAGGCCAAGCCCTCTGGAAATGCCGGGGCGAGAAATTCCTCGAAGCCGGCGAGCACGATTGCATCCACCGTTTCCGTGCGGCGCGACAGAACCAGCGCCGCGTCCCCGCTAGCGAAGAAATCTTCGCGGATCTGATTCCACGCCGTGGTGGCTCCGGTCTTGAGTGACAGCATGATTAATAGATGGCGGCGCCGTGCAATCGAGTGCAGTCGATACTACGACGCCGCCAGCCTCCCGCCACTGCCTCCGTTCGCAATCCAGTCGAACAGCACTGGAAGCGTCAGCGGCCGGAGGCTTGCCTGCAACGGATAAAACATAAGTCTTGTAGCGCAGGCCGGGTTCGGCCGGGTCTTGGGACCCGGCGCGGTCCAGGGGGACCGCCCTCCGTGCATGGCGCAAAGTGCCACTACAGCGCCGCTTCGCCGCGCTCGTCGTTGCGGATGCGCACGGCGTCGGCTACATCAAAGATGAATAATTTCCCGTCGCCGATCTTGCCGGTGCGGGCTGAGGCCGTGAGCGCCTTGACTACCTCTTCAAGGCGGGAGTCGGGGATGACCATCTCGACTTTGACCTTGGGCAGCAAGTCAACTTCGTACTCCTGGCCGCGGTAGACCTCTTTGTGGCCCTTCTGGCGGCCGTGGCCACGGACTTCGGTGACAGTCATGCCGTCGATGCCGATTCCTTTGAGTGCCTCCTTGACCTCTTCGAGCTTAAAGGGCTGGATGACCGCCTCAATTTTCTTCATGATGCAAGATCCTTTCTACGATTCGAAATTGTAGCCTTCTTCGCCGTGCAAGCTGAGATCCAGTCCCTGTACCTCATGATCGGATTCGACCCGGAGACCCAGGACGAGGTCGCAGATTTTGAGGATGATCAGCGTTCCGGCAATCGCCAGGCATATGGAGATGCCCGCGCCGATTGCCTGATTCAGAATCTGGCCCGCGTTGCCGTCGACCAGGCCGAGGGCGAGCGGCTTGCCAGAGGCGTCCTTCAAAGCGTCGTTCACTTGATTCGTGGCGAAGACGCCGGTGAGAATCGCGCCGAGAGTACCGCCAGCGCCGTGGACGCCAAAAGCGTCAAGCGAATCGTCATAGCCGAGCTTCTGCTTGAGGATCGCAACCATGAAGAAGCAGAACAGGCCAGCCGCCAATCCGATCAGCAAGGCGGGAAAGGGCTTGACGAAACCGGAGGCCGGCGTGATCGCTACGAGGCCGGCTACGCAACCGGAGATGCCGCCGAGCACGCTGGGCTTGCCATTGTGAAACCATTCGGCGACGACCCAGCCGAGAGTGGCGGCGGCCGCGGCGAAATGCGTCGCAACAAAAGCGCTGGTGGCGAGACCGGATGCGGCGAGCGCGCTGCCTGCATTGAACCCGAACCAGCCGACCCAAAGCAGACACGCGCCAATGAAGCTGAGCACAAGATTATGCGGCTTCATCGGTTCGACTTGATAGCCGAGGCGCTTGCCGAGATAGAGCGCGCAGATCAGGGCTGAAAAACCTGAGGTGATATGCACGACGGTGCCGCCAGCGAAATCGAGACAGGCGACCTTTCCGCCGAGAAATGCGTTCAACAGGCCGCCTTTGCCCCAGACCATGTGGGCCATGGGGAAGTAGATCAGCAGTGCCCATAGTACGGTGAACAGAAGCATGGCGCTGAATTTCATGCGCTCGGCGAAGGCGCCGGAAATGAGTGCCGGAGTGATGATGGCGAACATCAACTGGTAAATCATGAAGGTCTGCTGCGGAATCGTCGCAGCGTAATCGGTGTTGGGTGCGCTGCCCACTCCGTTCAGAAACGCGTAGCGCAAATCGCCGACGAACATGGAGCCTTCGCCGAAAGCGAGACTATAGCCGACCAGCGCCCAGAGCACTGTGACGACGGCCATCAGAATAAAACTCTGCATCATCGTTGCGAGCACGTTCTTCTTTCTCACCAAACCGCCATAGAACAAGGCCAGGCCTGGTCCGGTCATCATCAGGACAAGTGCGGAGCTTACAAGCATCCACGCATTGTCGCCGGCTGATTGCGCCGCTTTGACGGCGGTGTCCATCGCGGCCAACTTACTCTCGATCGTAGCTGGAGCCTGAGCAAAGGCAGCTCCGCCCAACAGAAACATCGACAGGGACGATAGGGTCTTCATGGTCTCCTCGCAAGATCCGCACTCATGGCTGGTCCCCTACATCATGCACTGCGAGGGCGCCGTTCGGAAGCGAAAGGTTTCTATCGAAGCGATTCATTTTTTCTATCAACTGGCGTCCGCAAGCACTTGCTGGGAAACAGTTAGTGGCCCGCGATACCAGAAACAAGGGCGTCGGGACGAAAGCGGAGGAACAGTTGCGAAGAAGCCACACTCTTGCGTTATCGGGGCGATTGAAATTTCTAATTGGTTTTCGCACGGCGGCAGCGGCTATGCTTGCTTTACGAACTCCGTCGTTCCCCCAATTTCAAATTCAATTTGGAGAAAGAACCAATGAGACACGGAGTTTGTATTCACACGACGATGTTCGCGCTGGGCGTAATGTCGGTGGGCATGGCACAGACCGCTCCGGCGGCTGACCCGGTTCCGGCGGCGGCTCCCGCTTCGGTCTGGTCTGTGGGCCCGATCGAGTTCAGCGGTCTGGTTGATGGTTACTACAACCTCAACCTCAATCACCCGGTCGATAAGACAAACCAACTACGGAATTTCGATGTAAGAGCAAATCAGTTCAGCCTCAACATGGCAAAGTTGACCCTGGAGCACGCAGCCGATCCCGTGGGGTTCCGCGTCGATTTCGGATTTGGCCGCGCGTTCGATATAGTGCACTCCGGCGAAAAAGATCTGGGCGTGATGCGTAATGTCGAACAGGCGTATGTCAGCCTGAAGCCGCCCAAAGGGAAAGGTCTCCAGGTGGATTTCGGAAAGTTCGTGACCGCTGCGGGTGCGGAGGTTATCGAGACGAACAGCAACTGGAACTACTCGCGCTCGCTCCTGTTCTCCTGGGCGATTCCGTATTACCACATGGGAATGCGTACCACGATGCCGCTCGGCAAGCACTTCACCGGTGGCTTCCATGTCGTGAATGGCTGGAACAACGTGGAGGACAACAACTCCGGAAAGACTTTCGGCTTCATGGGTGCGTTCAACAGTTCGAAGGTTACTTGGACAAACAATTACATGGTCGGTCCCGAGAAGAGCGGGACGAACGACGGTTACCGGCACCTGTACGACACCACGATGTTGTTCACTCCGAATTCGAAGCTGAATGCGTATGTCAACTTCGACTATGGTGTGGACAAGAACGTTTCGAAAGGCGAGCAGCGCTGGGTGGGCATCGCGGTGGCGTCGAAGCTTCAGGCCAATAATTGGTTCGCACTGACGCCGCGCCTGGAGTGGTTCAACGACGCGGACGGGTTCAGCACGGGCACGGTACAGAAACTGAAGGAGTTCACACTGACTGGTGAATTCAAGATGAAAGAAGGTTTCTTCACACGGGTGGAGTACCGCAAGGACTGGTCGAACGTGGACTTCTTCAACCGCGGCAATCAGACCGCCAATCACGGGAACCAAGACACGGTGCTGGTTGGCATGGTGGCTTACTTCGGGCCGAAGCGTTAGTGCGGCTGCGACTCAAAGATGTGGTCAGATGCGCCAGTCCCACGCAGGGACTGGTAGCTTCTGATTGCGTTTGTGTTCATCCCGGCGGGGATGGCGATGGGAGGAAGCCTCGTGTTGATCGTACTCGGGCTCGCGTTGATCGCCGTGTCGATGGACATTTTATTGACGCATTTTACAGGTGGTGTGCTGGTGTCCTGGATGGTTCTGTTCGCCTTCGGAGCGCCTCCGCTTCCGGTGCTGGCCGGAACGGGGGCGATGGCGTTGTGGAATCATCTGCATCGAAATGGATAACATCAAAGATTGGCGGGTGGCGAAGGACGGTCGTGGGATCCACTCCCCGCGGGCGTAGTTCGCCACCCTGCCAAGCTGGTACGCTGCAATCGCGGGGTTTGTCCGCCCATGCTCCACACCATCGACTTCAGCGCGTTCCTGCTTTCGAGCGACGCTCGCATTCCGCTCTCGATGCTGATCATCTTCGGCGCGGCGAAGCTGCTGGCCGAATGCTCAGAGCGCATCGGGCAGCCAGGCATCGTCGGCGAAATTCTTGCGGGCGTTCTGGTCGGCCCGAGCGTGCTCGCCTGGATACAGCCGAGCGACCTGCTCAGCACGCTCTCGGATCTGGGCGTGATGTTCCTGCTATTCCGCGTCGGGTTGGAAGTGAAATCTTCCGAGTTGCTGCGCGTGGGCGGCACGGCGATGCTGGTGGCGACGGTGGGCGTGATCGTCCCGTTCTTTATGGGCTGGGGCATCTTGCTCGCATGGGGCTACGGGCAAACGGAAGCGATCTTCGCCGGCGCGGCGATGGTGGCGACCAGCGTGGGTATCACGGCGCAGGTGCTGGCGTCGAAGGGCCTGCTGCATCTAACGTCGAGCAAGATCATTCTGGCGGCTGCGGTGATCGACGATGTGCTGGGACTGCTGGTGCTGGCGTTGGTCAGTAGTGCGGCGCGCGGGAAAGTGAACCTGCTTGAGATCGGACTGACGGTGCTGCTCGCGGTAGTTTTCGTCGTGGCCGTGGCGAAGTGGGGCAGCGCGACGATGGGGCGCGTGGTGCCGAAGGTGCAGGAGAAATTGCGCGTGGCAGAGTCGGAATTCGCGCTGGCCATGGTACTGCTGTTCGCACTCTCACTGGTGGCCGTATACGCGGGCGTGGCTGCCATAGTGGGCGCATTTCTGGCGGGCATGGCGCTCGGCGAAAGCGTCGGCGACCGCGTCAAGCAATTGGTGCAGGGGACTTCGGAATTGCTGGTGCCATTCTTCCTGGCGGGAATCGGGCTGCATGTGGATCTGGGCGCATTCGGCAACGCCGCGCTGATCGCCCTGACGCTGGTGCTGCTTGTGGCGGCTGTCGTGTCGAAGTTCGTTGGCTGTGGACTGGGGGCCTACAGTTTGGGCCGGACGGAGATGATACGCATTGGCGTGGGCATGGTGCCGCGAGGTGAAGTGGGCATGGTAGTGGCGCAACTCGGGCTGGCGATGGGCGTCGTTACAAAGCCTGTTTACGGGGCCATCGTGTTCATGGCCGTGGCGACCACCGTGATCGCGCCGCCGCTGTTGAATCTGGCATACAAGGGCGCGACGCGGGTGGAAGTTCCGGACGAAGACCGGCTCTATCCGATTGGGTGAGGCAGTTTGCCCTGAGCGCGCGAGGCCTGAAAATCGGCGAAATAGTGGCGCAGAAAATCGATGAAGGCCTTACCGCGCGTGCGGCCGTTGGAGTTCTGCCGTTCCAGTCTTTGCAGGAAGACGAGCATGCCCATCACATCGAGGTCGCGAATGCTGCTCATGCCGCTCTTTTCCTTCATCTCATCGCGGTACTTGCTGGTTTCGGCCTGCATGCGTTCGTAGATCGCGGCGGCGATGCGGTTGGCTGGTTTGGTGTCGAAGTAGATGCCGCTTTCGAGCGTCTTGTAGGTCTGAATCAAGGCGTCGAGGCATTCGCGCACGTCGCTATCGCGCGCGCCGGGCGTTTCGAGCGTGACTTGGAGCAGTGCCGCGCTGACAAAGAGCAGCAAATGCTCGTGCCCTTCGAGGAATTTTTCGGTGACACGGATTTCCTTGTTGGGGAGATCCTCGGGCGAAACTTCGGGGAGTTTATCGCGCAGGCGCGCTTCCTGGAGGTATTCGCACTCAAACGGGCAGTCGATGGTCTCCTCGCGCTCCTGGCCGCAGCATAGCGAGCAGATTTGCGCGCGCACACCGGGGCAATAGCGGCGCGCCTTCCGGGTTTCGCAAATGTGGCAGGGCAAGCCCCTATCGTATCATTGGAGAAATGGCACGCACGTATTTGCACCTGAAGGTCGTCATCGACATCGATCCGAAAGAGAAACCCGAAAAGCTGGCGGCTGAGATCTGCCGGCAGATCCGCAAGATTTATGGCGTGCGCGAAGCGGAGTTGACGAATTACGTGGCGAAGGCGGACTCCTGAGCTGGCGCCCGTAGCGCAGATAACGCACGGTTTGGCGAGTTGATTGGCCGGGTCCGGGGACCCGGCGCGGCTCAGGGGAGCCGCCCTCCGCGCGCTTGAGTTATTCGAACTGGCGGCGAAAGTCGGCGAACTGGCGTTTGAGTTCGGCGACTTCGGCTTCAAGAGCGGTGAGCCGGTCCTCGCGGCGCGGCGCTTCGGGCTGCGCTTCGGGCGCAGCCATATCGATCTCCCCCGAGAGCAGGTGCGTGTAGCGGGGTTCTTTCCAGCCGGGCTGGCGGGGCAGTTTCACGGCGAGCGGTTGCGGCTCGAATACGCTGAGGCGTTCGAGCACGGCCTCAACTTCGGCGAGACCGCTGAAGGTGTGCATGCGTTCCGAGCGTGTGTGAATCTCGCCGAGGGTTTGCGGGCCGCGCAGCATCAGCGTGCATAAAATGGCGGACTCACGGCGGCCGAGGTTGAAGACATCCGAGAGGCGGTGCGCGTACTTGTTGACGCGACTGCCGGACGGCACGATGGTGAGCGAGAGGCCGCGCTCGCGCAGGCAGCCGAGCGTCGCATAGACCTCATCTTCCTCGTAGGCGACGACCGGGTCGCGATTGGATTTCTGGTTGCAGGCATTGACCAGGGCGTTGAGCGTGAGCGGGTAGTACTCGGGCGTGGTGATCTCTTTTTCGAGCAGAGAGGCGAGCACACGCACTTCGATGGGTTCGAGGATGAAGTCCACGCTACTACTGTAGCCGAAGGACTAGCGTGCCTTGTAGGTTTTCGCGTACTTGTTGCGCGAGTTGGTGACGGTGAAATCGCCGTTGGCCTGCACCGACATCTTGATCCACTTGCCCTCACATTTTTCATCGGGGTTGGCGATGAACGAGTCGGGCGAGTTGTTATCCTTGCCGCCCGCGATGGCGTAATGGAGCTGCCAGAGATCCTCGAGGCCGGGCGACTTGCGGATGATCTGCCATGCGGAAGCCGAGCCACCCTTCTTCGCGCCGTTGTTCATGATGGCGACACGCGGCTTGACTGCGTGGACGATAGTGGCGGGGTTCGAGGCGTCGAGGCCGTGGTGCGTGGTGAGGTAAACGTCGACCGTGCCGATTTTATTGTTGGGGCAGGCGAGTTCGAGTTCCTTGTTCCAGGTGAGGTCGCCGAGGTCGAGGAATCGGAATTTGTTGAAGGTCAGCAGGAAGCCAGCCGAGCGGCCATTTTCGCTCTCGTCGAGCGCTTTTTTCGCTTCGGAACCGCACAGCGGGTTGGGTTGACCGGCGCCACTGAGCGGCGCGGAGATGAGGTCGCCGGCGGAGCAGAGGAACTGAATGCCGATGCCTTTGACGGGCAGTTTATCGCCCGCCGCGACTTTGATGCGATTGCCCTTGCCAACGGCCTCTTCGTAAGCCTTGACCAATTCGAGCGTTTGCTTGCTCTCTTCCTGGAGCGGCCCTTTGTCGACAAAGTTGACGACGGGCATCTTTGCGGCGAGTTGCGGTACGCCGCCGACGTGGTCGAGGTGATAGTGGGTGACAAGCAGGTAGTCGATCTTTTTCACACCGGCGGCCTTGGCGGCGGCCTTGATGCGATCGGCGTCGCGACCGTCAAAACCGCGCCAGCCGGCATCGACCAGAACGGACTGGCCGGAGGGCGTCACGATGAGCGTGGCCTGCCCGCCCTCGACGTCTACGAAGTAAAGATCGAGGGGCTTGGCGGCCGGAAGCAGCGCGGCCGTAGAGAGGAGCATCAGGACAACGACGAGCAATGTGCGCGGCATATCTGGCATCCTAACATGGATGGCTTTTGCGAACATGTGCTGGTGTGCGGCGCTAGGAAAACCAACCAGGGGTTGGTTGCGGAACTGGGTTCCGCCCCCCGGCGATCGGATACTATAACAGGAACAATAAGATTGCGGATTTCGTACTGAGTTTTAGAGATGCCCTATTGCACACAATGCGGGAAACAGATCGCCGAGCGCGACAAGTTCTGCGCGGGGTGCGGGTCGAAGCAGGGCGGCGGCCCGGCGGCGCCGGCGGCCGATCTCTTGGACGGGATTGCGCCGCGCACGGCCTCGCTGCTGTGCTACCTGCCTGTGGTGGGCTGGATCCCTTGCATCGTCGTGCTGGCAACGCACCGCTTCCGCGATGAACGCGAGGTCCGCTTCCATGCCTTCCAGGGTTTATATCTCTTTGTGGTCTGGCTACTGGTGGACTGGGTTGTGTCGCCGATGTTCGGGTTCCTGCCAGGACACGCGCTGCCGGTGGCTAAGCTGCTCAAATTGGGCGTACTGGTGGCGTGGGTCTTCATGCTGGTGAAACTGGCGCAGAATCAGACGTTCCGGCTGCCGATCCTGGGGGAACTGGCTGAACGCTCGGTGGACGAACAACGGTCCTGAATGTGGTATGTTTATTCATAGAAAGTGAATAAATAGTCAGACCGATGAAGATCGCCGGCATAGTTGGATTTCGCGGCTACAGCGGAGCGGAGCTGGAGCGAATACTCACGCGGCACCCTGGAGTGACGCCTATCCTGATGGAACACCGCGCGGATGCGGAAGACCGGGCGCGCCCACGGGGCTACGCCGGAACGCCGCGCATCGCGTGTACGCCGGAAGCGGCGTCGGAGCATAACGTAGCCGTTGTGTTTCTGGCGACGCCGCCGGAAGTCTCGATGGATCTGACGCCCGGATTGCTCGCGGCGGGCGTGAAGGTAGTCGACCTGAGCGGCGCGTACCGGCTGCGGACGGCGGAAAACTACAAGCACTGGTACAAAGCGGAGCATGCGCAGGCAGGGTTGCTGGCGGAAGCGGCGTATGGTCTGCCGGAGTTCAATCGCGCGCAGGTGGCAGGAGCGCGTTTGGTTTCGAATCCCGGCTGCTATCCGACGGCGGCGAACCTGGCGATACGGCCGCTGGTGCAAGCGGGCGTGTTGGACCGCAAAGCCGGCATTGTCTGCGATGCGAAATCCGGAGTGAGCGGTGCGGGCAGGAAGCCGAGCCTGAAGACGAGTTTCTGCGAGGTGGCGGAGAATTTTTCGGCGTACTCACTGCTCGATCACCGGCATGTGCCGGAGGTGCTGCAGAACTCGGGTCTCGAAGAGCGTGAGTTCAGTTTCGTAGCGCAGTTGCTGCCGATCGACCGCGGAATCCTGGAGACAATCTACTTCCGCGCGCCCGGTGTAGCGAAGGGCAGCGATCTGGTGGAAATCTACGAAGCGCAATACGCGCGGGAGCCGTTTGTGCGCGTGTACGATCACGGCAAGATGCCGGATCTGGCAGCCGTAACGCGCACGAATTTCTGCGATATCGGCGTGCGTTTCGATGCAGCCACGGGGCGTGGCGTGGTGGTCAGCGTGATCGACAATCTGGTGAAGGGCGCGGCCGGACAGGCCGTGCAGAATATGAACCTCGTGCTGGGCTTTGCGGAGACGGAGGGCCTGCTGTGAGGATTGTGGTGAAGCTCGGCGGCACGCTGCTGGATCAACCGGAAGCGCGCAAGCGACTGGCCACGGAGATTGCGCGGATTGCCGAGGGCGCGAATCAGGTGGTTGTGGTGCATGGCGGCGGCAAGCAGATGACGCGCTTTCTCGCCGAACGCGGCGTGGAGAGCCGCTTCGTCGACGGGCTTCGCGTGACGACGCCGGAGGTGGTCGATGCGCTGCTGAAGGTGTTCGCGGGCAGCGTGAATCACGAGCTGGTGGCGGCGTTCGTCGGCGCGGGCGCCCGGGCGATCGGGTTAAGCGGGATCGACGATGCGCTGATCGAATGCGAACTGCTGAACGAAAAGCTGGGCGCGGTGGGGCGGCCCGTGCGCTCGCGTCCGGAGGTGTTGGAGCTGCTGACAGCGAATGGCTTTCTGCCTGTGGTCGCGTGCGTGGCAGGCGACAGGCAGGGCAATGTCTACAACGTGAATGGGGACCAGATGGCGGCCGCGTGCGCGGCTGGATTCCGGGCGGACCGGCTCCTGTTCCTCACCGATGTGGACGGAGTGCGGGGCGCGAATGGCGCTCCGATCACGGCGCTCGACATCGCAGATTGCGAAGCGCTGATACGCGACGGCGTGGCGACCGGCGGAATGCAGGCCAAGTTGAACGCGTGCATCGCGGCGCTCGAAGGCGGTGCGGGCCAGGTTACGATTGCGCCCGGATTGCTGCCGGATGTGGTGGAGGCGGCGATGGCGGGGGATTCCGTGGGAACCCGGATTGTCAGGGAAGGCTGAGGACGTGGGCGGATTGATCAGCTTGCATACGCCGCGGGTATCCGAATCGATCCCTCTCGATTTGAGCCTGCCACTGGCGGTGCGCAAGGCGCGCATGAGCGACGTCTCCGAGATGCTCGGGCTGATCAACGACTATGCGGCGCAGGCGATCATGCTGCCGCGTACGGAGTTCGAGATGTCGGAGAACATACGCGACTTCTCGGTTGTGACGGCGGGCGGACGGATCGCGGGCTGCGCCGCGCTGCACTTCTATACGCCGGTCTCGGCGGAGGTGCGTTCACTGGCGGTGGATCCGGCGTGGAAGACGCATGGGTTGGGACGCAAGCTCGTGGAAGAGTTGGAGCGGGAAGCGCGCGAGCACGGCCTGACTTCTCTATTCGCGTTCACGTATGTACCCGGATTTTTCAGCAAGCTCGGCTACACGCAAGTGGATCGGGGCGAGTTGCCGCTGAAGGCATGGAAGGATTGTCTGCGGTGCCCGAAATTCCAGTGCTGCGACGAGATCGCGATGCTGAAGACGTTGTAGTTTGAGGTGGTCCGCAGCCAAGCCCGAAGGGCGAAAGATCATAGCCCACGGCGCAAGCCGTGGGGACACATCGGATGGACCGCGTAGCCCCGGAACGGGGCGTAAGTCTTCGCCTCGCAGGGCGGATACGGCACCTTCACCGTGAATGGCTCCCGAGCGGCTGACGAAGGGGACTACAGCGCGGCGCAGCATGGCAATCGAAATGCGCGACCTCCGAGGCTAAGGCCAGCCTTTCGCCCCGTTCCGGGGCTCGGTATCTCTAAAACGTTGATCCCCACGGCTTACGCCGTGGGCTATGATCTTTCGCCCTTCGGGCTTGGCAAATATAGAAACTCCAGATGGGAGACCCACGTGGCGGATTGCGGCTGTGGAGCAAGAGCCGCTACAATCAGGGCGAGTAGACACGATCCACGCCGCCAAATTTCCGAGGTAAACCATGATCCGAATCAATCGACTCTCCGTTGCTAAAGCTGCCGCCATTTTGTCCGTGATCCCGGTGCTGATTTACGCTTCGGCGACCAAGACGGACGTGGGCAGCGCTGGCGTTCCGAACGAGAGCAGTTGCGCGCGTTGCCATACGGGGAACAGCACGTTTCCGGGGAGCGTTAAGGTCGATTTTCCCGGGAAGCTGACCTACGTGCCGGGCCAGACGCAACGCCTGACGGTGACCGTTGCCGATCCGGATCAGAAGCGCTGGGGATTTCAACTCACGGCGCGGCAGGCGAGCGCCAGCCGGGTGCAGGCGGGTTCGTTCGCCCCGGGCACGGACAAGTTCACCCAGGTGGTGTGTTTCGACCTCACAACGAACGAGCAGTTGGACGGGCCGTGCAGCGGCACGACCACATTACAGTACATCGAACACACGGACGCGGGAACGCGGCGCGGCCAGAGCGCTTCGGCCACTTACACTTTCGATTGGACGCCGCCGGCGAACGACCTGGGCGAGGTGACGATCTACGTGATGGGGCTCGCGGCGAACGACGACACGAGCGTGTATGGCGACCGCCAGTATTCCAAGAACTATACGTTGACTTCTCCGCAATCGGTGCTGCCTTTGACAAGTAAAGTGTTGAACGCGGCGAGCGGCAAGACTCCGATTTCGCCGGGCGCGTGGGTCTCGGTTTATGGCCAGAATCTTGCGTCGACGACGCGCAGTTGGGAGGCGAAGGATATCGTCAACGGGAAGCTGCCGACGGAATTGGACGGCGTGCGCGTGACGATCAACAGCAACTTTGCCGCGGTAGCCTACATCAGCCCGACACAGATCAACGTGCTGGCGCCGGCGGATGCGGGCATAGGCGCGGCGGCCAGTCCTGTGTATGTGCAGGTGCTGAATAACGGCGTGGCCGCGGACCCAATACTCGTTCCGTCGCAGGCAATCGCGCCATCGTTCTTCCTGTGGTCGAACCGCTACAGCGTGGCGACGCGGCCGGACGGCAGCATCGCGGCATCGACGTCGCAGTTCCCGGCAGGCGTGGCGACGCCGGCGAAATCGGGCGAAGTGATCATCTTGTGGGGAACCGGTTTCGGGCCGACAACTCCAGCGCTTGCGGCCGGGATTCAGACGCCGTCCGACAAGCTCTACCAGACGGCGACGCTGCCGGTGATTCTGATCGACGGCGCGCCTGTTAAGGTGATTGGCGCGGCGCTGAGTCCGGGCTCGGCGGGCCTGTACCAGATCGCGATTGAGGTTCCGCAAGTGCCGTGGGACGGCGACCACACGATCAGCGCTCAAATTGCGGGCGTGAGTTCGCCGCAAGGCCCGCTGCTGAATATCCAGCAATAGGCGCCGCCAACCTGCAAAATCTCGGCTACACTGAAGTTAATTGGTGTCGGACTTCGTTTTGGCATTGCAAACAGCTTCAGGAGAAAAACAATATGAATCAGGAACTCACCCGCCTGCGAGCGAGTCTCGCGGCGCTTGTTGTGTGCGTGTTACTCGGATTGCTTCCGTTGTCCGCGCAAGAGATCACCGGCAACATCATCGGCACGGTGAGCGATGCGAGCGGAGCGGCGGTGGCGAACGCGAAAGTCAAGGTTACCAGCACGGCGCAGAACGTTGTGGTGCGGAGTCTGGTGACGAATGAGGCCGGCTACTATTCGGCGACACTGCTTCCCGTGGGACTGTACGCCGTGACGGCGGAGGTCCCGGGCTTCAAGAAAGCGACGCAGAGCAGTATCGAATTGAACGTCAATGAAAAGCTGACGGTCAACTTAAAGCTGGAAATCGGCGACGTCACGCAAGAGGTGACGGTGGCGGCGATCTCAAATCAGGTGGAGCTGCAATCGGCGCAGCAGTCGGGGTTGATCTCCGGCACTCAGGTCCGCGAACTGGCGTTGAACAACCGCCACTTTGCGCAGTTGCTCGCCTTGCAGCCGGGCGTTTCGTCGAACCTGTCGGACTCGATCTACATCGGATCGACCAACCCGACGGGCGGAAACAACCTGGTTGGGTTCTCGGTGAACGGCGCGCGGCAGAGCCAGAATAGCTGGACGATCGACGGCGCGGACAATGTGGACCGCGGCTCGAACATCACGATCCAGCAGTATCCGAGCATCGACGCGATCGAGGAGATGAAGATTGTGCGTACGCCGTACTCGTCCGAATTCGGGCGCTCGGGCGGCGGGCAGATCAGCGTTGTGACGAAATCAGGCACCAACAGTTTGCATGGCACGGTGTATGAGTTTCTGCGCAACGATAAGCTGAACGCGAACAACTTCTTCAACAACTTCAACAGCGTCGCACGCCCGCCGCTGCGCTACAACGATTTCGGGTACACCGTGGGGGGTCCGGTGTATATTCCGAAAGTACACGACGGCAGGAACCAGACGTTCTTCTTTTTCTCGCAAGAGATCAGGCGCGTGATCAACTACAACGCCTCGAACGTGCAGGTGCCGACGCTCGACGAGCGACAGGGCACGTTCGCGAACCCGGTGTGCCTGGCCACGAGCGCGGACGGCGCGACATGCACGCAGACGGGAACGAAGATCGCGAACATCAATCCGATCGCACAGCAGTACATTACGGACATCTTCTCGAAGCTGCCCGCGCCGACGAACGGCAACAACCTGGCGGTGCCGCTGCGCGGCGTTTTCAATGGGCGCCAGGAGATCATCAAGGTGGATCACAACTTCGGGCAGAAGCTGATGCTCTCGGGCCGCTTCCTGCACGACAAGATTCCGACGACGGAGCCGGGCGGATTGTTTACTAACGCCTTCGTGCCGGGCGTCTCGACGACGCAGACGGATTCGCCAGGCCGCAGCCTGGTGATTCGCGGAACCAGCGCGATCACGCCGACGACGTTCAACGAAGCGGGCTGGGCGTGGAGCCGCGGCGGCATTTTCAGTCACCCGGTCGGATTGGCGGCGCGTGCGAATTCGCCGGACATCAACCCGAAGCTGGTCTATCCGGGCAATCCGGAACGCATTCCTGGACTGGCGTTCACCGGCGGGCTCTCGACGATCACGAGCTATGGCCCATACGACAACTTCAGCTATAACCACTCGATCTTCGACAACGTTTCGAAGATTCACGGGCGGCACACGATGAAGTTCGGAGCGTCGATGAACATCTACCGCAAGAACGAGAACCAACTTGCGGACAACTCGGGGGCGTTCAGCTTCTCGAACACGCCGCGCCCGGGGACCAACGTGACTCTGCAACAGTCGTGGGCGAACTTTCTGCTGGGCAACGTCGCAACGTTCAGCCAGACGTCGACGGACCTGACGGCGGACATCCGCAGCAAAGCGTATGAGGCGTATTTCCAGGACGACATCCGTGTGACTGCGCGGCTGACGCTGAACATCGGCGTGCGCTATTCGAACTTCCGGCAGCCGACCGACAACAACGGGCTGCTGACGAACTTCGACCCGGCGCTCTTCGACCCCGCGAAGGCGTTCAGGATCGATCCGGCGACGGGCAACCGCATCGCCGGTACCGGCGATCCGTTGAACGGCGTGGTCACCGGCGGCACGACTTCACGCTTCGGTGATAAGGTGGCGCACGAGAACAACCACGATTTCGCGCCGCGCTTCGGCTTCGCCTGGGATCCGATCGGCGACGGCAAGACGAGCGTGCGCGGCGGTTACGGCATGTTCTACGACACCACGCTAGTGGGCACGCTCGAACAGAACATCGGCGCGAATCCGACGACCACGTTTACGAGCCTGTCGATCGCCAACACGCGGCTGGAAAATCCGTCGGCGGGAGCGCCGGTGGTGAGTCTGGCGCCAGCGACGCTGCGCGGCTGGGACGTGAACTATCAGACGCCGTATATCCAGCAGTGGAGCTTCGACATACAACGCCAGTTGCCGGCCGATTCGATTTTCACGATCGGATACACCGGATCGAAAGGCACGAATCTGTTGGGCATCATCGACCTGAATCAGGTTCGTCCGGGCGCGGCGGCCGCGGCGGGACTGGTACCGGCCAACGGTTACATCACCTCGGCGATCCGGCCGCGTCTGAACGCGCTGCGTCCGTATCAAGGCTACAACGCGATCAACGGCCTGCAGACGTGGTTCAACTCGAACTATAACGGTTTACAGACGAGCTTCCAGAAGCGGTTCGGCAAATCGGGTACGTTCAACCTGGCATACACGTGGTCGAAGTCGCTGACCGATAACGGCAGCGACCGCTCGAACGCGCCACAGAACAGCTATGACTGGAAATCGGACTACGCGCTCTCGCCGCTGGACCGGAAGCATATCTTCACGGCGTCGTATGTCTATCCGCTGCCGTTTATGAGCCATAAGCGCAGCGTGGCGGCGTACATCCTGGGGCACTGGGAGTTTTCCGGCATCGTGACGTACAACAGCGGACTTCCTTTGAATGTGACCTCCTCGTTGGGCAACGATCCGGGCGGACTGGGCAGCGTGAACAACGCCAGCTCGGCGGCGGGTGGACGGCCCGACGCGATCGGCGATCCGTTTAGCGGCAGCGACCTCGGCACAATCTACAAGTGGTTCAACACGGCGGCGTTCGCGGAGGTGCCGGTGGGCCAGTACCGGCCGGGCAATGTGGGCCGCAGCGTGATCTCGTCGCCGGGCATCGTGAAGTGGGATTGCTCGATATTCAAGCAGATCCCGCTGGGGGAACGGGTGAAGTTCCAGATCCGCGGCGAGGCGTTCAACGTCCTGAACCACGCCAACTTCAATGCGCCGACGACGGCGCTGGGCAATGCGAACTTCGGCAAGATCCTGGGAGCGCGAGATCCGCGCAATATCCAGCTTGGCGCCAAGTTGACGTTCTAATCACTGTTCCGCGGAGAGGCCGCCAGGTGACCCCTGGCGGCCTTTTTGCGTTTGCTCGAAGGGCAGGCGGAAGCGGAAGCAGGCGCCATGTTCCGCGCCGGAGGCGATCCACATGTCGCCGCCGTGATCGAGCACGGTCTGGCGCGCGAGGGCCAGACCGAGGCCGAGCCCGTTTTTCTTGCCCGCGCTGACGAAGGGCTGAAAAAGCCGGCCGCGAATTTCGGCGGCGATGCCCGGCCCGTTGTCGCGTACCTCCACCACTGCGGCGCCGTCGATCACCATGGCAGAGATGTGGATGGCGCCGCCGCCGGGCATCGCCTCCAGCGCGTTGCCGATCAGGTTCACGAAAACGCGCTCGATGCGATTGCGCTCGACGGGGAGTTCGAGGCCGGCCGGCAGATCGAGAGCGATGGCGACCGATTGAGAGCGGGCGATCTCGGCGAGCGCTTCGCAGGCGTCCGCCGCGACGCTGCGCAAGTCACAGAGTTCCACCTCCGCGCTGCGGCCGCGGGATACGTTGAGTAATTCCTGCAACAATTCCTGCATACGGCGCGAGGCGCGGTAGATGTTGCCGGCCAGGCGCTTGACCTGCGGGTGGGGTAGTTCGGAATCGACAAGCATTTCCGCGCCGCCATAGATCGCGGCGAGCGGGTTGCGCAGGTCGTGGACGATGGATGTAGATAGGCGGCCGATGGTGGAGATCCGTTCCTGGAGAATCAGTTCCTCGCGCGCCAGCCGGATGGAGGCGCACATGTTGTTGAACGTGCGCGCGAGACGGCCGAGTTCGTCGTCGCCGCGGACCGGGATCTGGTAGCTGTAATTCTGGCGCGAGACTTCGGCGGCGGCGCGATCGAGCTCGCGGACAGGGCCGACGATGCGGCGTGCCAAAAGATAAGTGAGCGCGAGACCTGCGACCATCGAGAAGAGCCAGAGCAGGACTATGTTGCGGCGCAGTCCATCGATGCGTCGCTTTGCGGAATCGAACGAGCGCAGAATGGACAACTCACCGACGCGCGCTCCTTCGATGTCTTCGAGCGGCGTCATCAAGGGAGCGTACTCGCTGAAGCCGTCGTTGACACGGCGCGGCGCGAGGTGCTGGCTCAGGCCGGCCATGACCTGCCCGGTGGCGCGCGGATTGAGCGTCGATGCGATCAGCTTGCCTTGCGATTGGAAAAGGAACTCGCTGCCTCCGGTTGCATCCTTGAGGCGCTGCGCAGTGAGCGTGTTGACGTCGTAGCCCGCGACGAGCACGTTGAGCAAAGCCGTGCCGCCGCTGGTCTGAATATAGACGGGCGTGATGGTGATCTGAAAAAGATGGTTGCCGCGCGCGAGGAAGCCGCTGACCTGGCGTGGGAAACGGTTCGCCGCGCGCTTGACCTCGTCGAGTTGTTTCGGCAGGACGTCGCCGGGCTCGCCGCCCAAGGACGCAATCACGCGCCCGCGTGGATCGGTGACCAGAAAGATGGCGTCGTTGTCGGAGAGGCGCGACCAGAGTTCGCCGGCGGTGTCCCGGATGGTTACGTCATCGCCGGTGGAGAAGGCCGAGCGCACGTCCGACATCGTGCTGAGCACGAGGCTCACCGAGGAAAGCAATTGCGCACGCGCACGCCACAGGGATTGGTAGCTCTGGAAGCTGGCCTTGACTTCGTCCTCGATGCTCTGGGCGGTGGTGCGCGTGGCGTCGTTGAGGACGATCCAGCCTGTGAGCGCGAACAACGCCGTAATGGCGACAGAGGTGGAGAGCAGTATTTTCCAGAGCAGCGTCAAGCGGGCGAAGCGCGGAATCACTTGCGCGCTCCCGGATAGAGCACGTTGCCTTCGCTCGACGGCGGATACTCCTTGCCGTACTTGTTGAAATGCGGCGCTTCGACGTGCCCGGTTTCGGAGATTTGAATGGGCGCAAGCACGACGGGCTCGCTCCTGATTTCGATCTTGCGCTCAAGCGCTTTGAGCGTGCTTGCGGCGGCGCGTTCGTGATAGATGTGCAGGCGGTAGTCGCCGGGCGGAACGTCGCGGATGGCGAAGGCGCCGCTGGGTGGCGAAACGGTGAACCAGTCCGAGTCGAGTACGGCGATCACGGCGCTCATGGCCGGGTGGATGTTGCAGAAGACGCGCACGATGCCGGGTCGCGTAAATGTCACGGTGCGGCTCGAACCGGGCGGGTAGAGGCCGACGTCGAAGATCTGCCCGCTGAAGTTGGAAAAGGCGTTGTGGAAGACGGGGTCGTAGTTCGGAAAATCCACAGCGGCGCCAGCGGGGATGGCGAGCACGTGGGGGATGAAGCGCTTGTCCTTCTGGACCATTTTTGCCCGTGGCGCGGCGGCGCGCGGGGCGGAGGGTGGCGCCGCTCCGGTACGTTCCAGCCAGATGACGACGCCGGAGTAGTCCTTGCTCTTGTGGACCGCGGGATCGAGCGAGTCCACCAATTGCAGGGTGCCGGAGAACGTGGCGGCGAGTGCGGGGAGCGCGCACAAGCCGCATATGCTTCTAGAAAAGATACGCCAGAGCGAGGTCATAATGGTTGTTCAACACTGTTGTAGACGTGCGGCGTGTGCGTACCTGCGACGATTCGAAGCTCACGATCACGTTAGGAGCGATGCGGTAGAACAGGTTCGCTCCAAAGGACAGATTTTTCCCGACCTGCCCGGCGATCACGTCGCTTTCCCGGTTGTCCTGCTGGCCGGAGAAGAGATGGAAGGAGAGCCGCGGCGTGACACGGTACGCGATCTGCCCCCATCCGCCGATGGCATGAACGGGCTGCGGACGGAGGTAAGCCGGGATCAAGATGCCGCCGCCCGCGCCGCCGGTACCGAGTGGCGCGACATTCTGTCCGCTGAAGAATGCGCCGGTGAACTCGAGTGGACGCCACGGGCTGATCAGCCAGTCGAGCGAGAAGAGCCGTGAGGGAACGGAGAAGCCGTCGACATGGCTGACGCTGTTATGGAAGCCGGGCGCAATCTCGATGCGCCGCTCGGCGCCGTGGCGGAACTCGAAGCGGCCCTCAATGGCGGGACGGGCGTTTTCGAATCCCGGAGTGTAGGCCGGGAGCAGCGATCGGGGCGTGCTCTCGCGAGTTTGCACCACGCCTACCTGCGCGCGCAGACCCGATGATTCGCCGAAGCGGAAGTCCTGTTCGAAGCGCGCTTGCGGAATCCAGAGCCAGAGGTTGCCGGCTCCGGTAAGAGGCGAGACGCCGACTTGGGCAAAGGAATCCGGTTCGCGCGGCGCGAAGATCGGCTTGTCCAGGCCGGCTGCGATGGAGCGCTGCTTCCAGTCGAGCGCAATTACGCCGGTGCGCAGGCGCACGCTCTGGTCAAGGAGCTGGCCGCTACCACCGAAGAAGTCCATGAAAACGGATCCGTGCAACTTGCCGCCCCAGACGGTTTGAGGCCCGCGGAAGTCCAGGCCGATGACGGTCTGGCGGAAGGCCGCACCACCGTTGCGCGCGAGGCCCGGTGTTGCGATGACGGGATACTGGGAGCCGCCGTTGTTGCGGGAATTGAGAAACGTGTTGAAGAGGGCCATGCCGGTGAGGCGGATGGGGAAGCGCTGCGAGGACTCTACTTTGGTATCGGCCTGCTCGGCGATGCGGGTTTCGACGACTTCGACGCGCTCGGCGAGCGGAGCGGAGGCGGCGCCGGGCGTGCGTGCAGCAAGTTCCACACGCAGCGCGCGCACCTCCTCGGAGAGCGCCTGGTTCGCGCGTTCGATGCGCTCGAGGCGTTCGAGAATCCGGTCGATTTCGCCCGCGGTCTGGGCGTGGGCGGATGCGCCGGCGAGGGCGCAGAGCAGGGCCGCGAGAATCGGATTACGAATCGGGTTCCTGGTTCGCATGCAGCAACAACTCGACTTTCTGCCTGACGGCGGCGGGGGAGTAGGGCTTCTGGAAATAGGCGTTCGCTCCGGCGGCGAAGGCCAGTTCGGGAGTGCGCTCGCCGGTGTCTCCGCTAATCACGATGACCGGTACCCGGGCGTGCGCTGGCGCGGCGCGGATGCGGCGGATCAACTCGAATCCATCCATGCCCGGCATGTTCAGGTCGGTGAGGACAAGGTGGATTCGAGGGCTTGCGTCGTCCATGATGCGCAACGCTTCGAGACCGGAGGCGGCGAGCACGACCTGGATGCCGGGGATGGCGGTGAGAGCCACATCGAGCGTCGTGGCGCAGGTATCCGCATCTTCGACAATCAGCACAGCAGAACGCATCCGCCACCTCTACGTCATCAGAAAACGATAGCCGACGCCGTGCACGGTGAGCAAGTGCCGCGGCGCGTTGGAATCCAACTCGATCTTCTGTCTCAGCTTTGCCACGTGCGCGTCGACGGTGCGCGTGGTTGGAAAGAATTCGTAGCCCCAGACGGAATTAAGAATCATGTCGCGCGTGAGCGCACGGTCCGGGTTGTGCAGGAAGTAGGTGAGCAGGTTGTACTCGGCGGGCGTGAACTTGATCTCCTCGCCGTGCCGCGTGACGATGCGGCGGTCGAGATCGACCTCGACGTCGCCGAAGTGGACCACTTTGCGGACTTCCGGCGAGGCACGGCGGAGCACGGCGCGGATGCGGGCGAGCAATTCGCGCGCGCCGAAAGGTTTGACGACATAGTCGTCGGCGCCAATTTCGAGCAGCAGCACTTTGTCGATCTCTTCGCCGATGGCGCTAAGCACGATGATCGGTGTGCGCACCTGGCCAGCGCGCAACTGTTTGCAGATTTCGACGCCGCTCATGCCGGGCAGGCGCAGGTCGACGAGGATCAGGTCGGGTTTCGCCGATAGCGCCTGCTCGTAGCCAGTACGGCCGTCGGCCGCGAGCAGAGCGCGAAAACCTTCCTGTTCGAGCATGACCCCGATGGTGTCGCGAAGGCTTTCGTCGTCGTCAATGACCAGAATGGCTTGCACGTGGATGCCTCCAATTGTACAGGGGTGGAATGGAAAAGGCGGTATGGCGTTGTAAATCTCCTGTAAAAAACTCCCGCTCCGGTTTTCACATTTCTATTACACCGCGATGACGACTTCCAAGCGTACCGAGTTCAGTATGAAAGCGACGGTAGGCATTGGGAGGGACTCATGACGCATCGATCGCAAGGTGAGCGGGAGGCGCGGGGCGGCAGCCAGGGCAGACGGCGTTCCTGGGTTGGAGCGGCGTGCCTGGTGATCACGATTCCGGCCATCGGGCTGCAATGGATGCCCGGCCCGGTGCGGACCAATCCGCCCGTGGTCTTTGAGCAGACCATTGAAGCCAATCTGCGGATGACGCCGGCGGTGTCGGGTCTGATCCGGCGTTCGTGCGCGGACTGCCACTCGAATGAAACGCGTTGGCCTTGGTATGCGCGCATCGCGCCCATGTCGTGGCTGGTGGCGAGCGACGTGAACAAAGCGCGCGCGGCGATGAACTTTTCGGAGTGGACGAAGGGACCGGGGCGCAAGGCGGGAACGGCGATCGGCGCGCTGGCGGCGGCGTGCGTGAATGTCGAGTCGGGCAGAATGCCGCTGCCGAAGTATTTGAGGCTGCACCCCGAGGCCCGCCTCACGCCAGAGGCCCGGCAAATGTTTTGCGACTGGACACAGACGGAAATCGCGCGGCTCGCCGTGCGGAAGGCGAGGCCGGCGACGACAACGGCACAGGTACGGTATCGGTGAGGAAGCGGTGGGGGGACAAGTCCGTAGACGAAAGCAGCCCGGCCCGGGATCTCCGGACCGGGCTCTTTCCAGTCAAAAACCGGTCCCAGTCACTGACGGCAGCGTATCCGACGCCTACACCGCAGGCTGCTGCGAGCGGGCCATCATGCCCCGCATCTCGTCCTTAAGGTGAAGTTTCAACTTCTTCAGACGGATCTCCTCTACCTGTTCTTCCTCTGTAAGGTGGCTTCGCGATTCCAGCGCCTCAACCAGCTTCTTGTACTCCGCGTGCTGCATGGCTAGACGACGAAACTCTTCGTTCGTCTCCATCAGATGCGCTTTCATTTCGTCGAAGGCTTTATCCATGTTGGGGGTCCCTCCACAGTGAGGTCGCCGCGCCGAGTCGTTTTATGTTTGCCAGTCTCGTGACTCGGTGCGGGATCTTGACTGCCATAGTAAATTCGGCGGTCCGGCCAGCGTTGGTCCGTCCCGTCGACTACGACAGTATCATGAAAAGAATTTCATAACAACCGCCGCTTCGGGCGGATCGTAATAGTACTTCGGCCGCTTTCCGACGCTCTCGAAACCCAGCTTTGCATAAAACTCCAGAGCTGCCCGATTGGACTCGCGGACCTCCAGATAGAAGACGCCGGGACCCTGTGAAATCACGGCGTTTAGCAGCATCGTGGCGATGCCGCGGCGCCGGTAGCCGGGCCCCACTGCAAGGTTGAGGATCTCGGCCTCGCCCGGCCCCGCCTCTCTCCAGACCAGAAAGCCGGCGACGGTGGCGGCGGCATCGTCTACTGCAACCAGGATTTGATAGACAAGATAATCCTCCGGCTTCCAGCAGGCAGCCTCGGGCGAGCACTCCTGAATGGTACGGATTTCGTCGAGGTCGGCGGGGCCGCCGGGACGGAGCTTGATGGCGCCAGTCATTTTTCAATTTCCGCATCGATCGAATCCCGCCAGAGCTGGGCTTGCGCCACGCCCAAATGCGGCCAGTCGAACGCCTCTTGTGCACGGCGCCGCGCATTGGCGGCGAGACTCCCACGCAGCGCGCCGTCTTCGAGCAGGCGTGCTATGCCGGCGGCGAACTCCTCGGGCGAATCCGCCACCCAAACGCTCTTGCCGTGCTCGAGGCCGAGGCCAGCGCACCCGGAGGTGGTGGAAACGACGGCGCGCTCCATGGCCATGGCCTCCAGCACCTTGAGGTTCGTGCCGGCCGACACCGTGGTGGGCACGATCACGAGGTTGGCCTGTACATAGAGCGGGCGCACGTCGGAGACGAAGCCGAGCAGCGTGATGCGCTCATCGGCGCGCGGCGCGAGCGTACCGGTATTGGCACTCCAGTGCAGTAACGGGTCGGGTCCGGCGACGACGGTGAGCGCGATATTGGGGTAACGCGCGCAGAGCGACGGCCAGACGTTTTCCGTGAAAAAGCGGTAGGCGTGGATGTTCGGAAAATGGCGGAAGGAGCCGATGAAGAGCAGGCGGTGGCCGGGCGTTTCCGGTTCGGGCTGGAAGCGCGCGAGATCGACGCCGTTGGGGATTGGCTGAATTAGTTTTTGCCGGGCCGGGGGGCCCGGCGCGGTCCAGGGGGACCGCCCTCCGGTCAGGATTTCGGAATCTTTGGCGGACATCGTGACGACGGCAGGAAAGCGGCGCACGGCGCGTTGTTCGAAGCGCTTCCAACGCCACAGGTTCCACCAGGACGAGAGCGTCTGTTCGCGCCGGTGGATCTGGCCGAAGAGGTCGAAGGTGACGTCGTGCTCCACCAGGATCTGTCCGCCGTACTCGGCCAGCGCTGTGTACTCCACCTGCAAGACGGGGATCGCGTACTCGCGGCGGACTCTCTCAAGGGCGCGGCGCATCGCGGGCGAGCGGTACTCGGCCACCTCGGGCGGTACGAGGCTGGCCCAACGCGGCTCGCGATAAGTGGATTTCGGCACGAGCACGGCCTGCGCGCAAAAATCGAGCACGGGCTGGTATTCCGTGGGGTCGCCGCGCTCGGTAAACGCCAATAGAAAGATGTCGAATTGTTTGGATGCTTCGCGCAACAGATTGAATATGCGAACTGCGCCGCCGTGCGCGGGGGGATACGGGAAATAGGGCGTGAGCACGGCAACGCGCGGGCGGTGCGGCGAGAGCGGACGGCCTTCGAGGACGAGAGGTGCGACGGCAGGTGGAGGCTGCTGCTTGAAAAAGTGGGGCCGCAGGTAGATGCGGTCGACCGGCACGCCGCGCAGAAACAAGAGCGAGGCGAGCCATGTGCGTGCCCGCAGGTGGTGGCGTTCGAGGCGCGAATTGTAGGCCAGGATGCGAGTGGGCGCGAAGCACAGGGCCGCGTGCCGCATGGCGTCGAATTCAGGCTCGGCGGAGAAGAGCACGGGCGCCATGGCGATGCGCTTGCCGCGGAACAGGCGGCGCAGTTCGAGCCAGCGTTCGCCGGCGCTCGCCGGGGTCCAGTGGACGGAGTAATGCAGGCGGTTCGGGAGGAGTTCGCGGACCTCGGCCTCCATCCGGCGGGCGAGCGATTCTTCGCCGCTGAGGAATGTGACGACGACGCCCTCGGGGTCTTTGCCGAGCAAGCCGAAGATGAGCTGTTTCAGGCGTTGTTTCAGGCTTAGTTTCAAGCGGGCCGCTCCGTCAGTTTGAGAATCGCCACGCCGCCAAGCGGTAGCACGGCCGCCATCAGGCACACGGGGCGGAACCCGAAGCTATCCACCATCTGCCCGATGACGGGCGAGATCACAGTCTGCATCGCGCCATAGGCTCCCGTCAACATCGAGACGCCGAAGGCCGCCCGCTTTAGGCTGAAGGCATCGAGCGGCATGGCATAGATATTCACGCTGAATGCCGAGGCGAACAGAAAGCTGAGGCCGATGGCGAACGTGGCCGCGCCTGCCGTGGGCATCAGCGGAACCGCGGCGGTGATCAGCATCGCGATGGCGCTGAGCAGGCATGCGCGGAAGCGGGCGGCGAGCGGCGCGGAGCCCTGGCGAATCAGGCGCATCGAGATCCAGCCCCCGAGAAATCCGCCAATCGGCGCGACCAGCGGCGGGAAGCCGGCCAGCCACGCGGTTTGCGAAAGCTTGAGCCCATGCTCCTGCATGAGGTAGATGGTGGTCCAGTTGGTCCACAGCGTGTACGCCGTCATGCCGAGCGCGTTGGCGAATACGAAGCCCCATAGGCGCGGGTCGTGCAGGATTTCGCTCACGCTTTCGCCGGCGGCATCGGAAGCCACAGCCGCTGCGGGTACGCGGCCGGAGACGAAGCGCCACAGCGGAATCCAGAGCAGGCCGAGTATGCCCGTCACGACGAAGGCTGAGCGCCAGCCGTAGCGCATAGCCAGGAACGTGGCCAAGGGTGGAGCGAGTACGGCGCCGACGCAGATGCCAAGCTGGCTGGTGGCCTGTCCAACGGCGCGCTCGTGCGGCAATAGATATTGGCGGATCGCCTTGCCCACCGCGGGAACGCCGCCCGCTTCAAACAGACCGAGCGAGGCTCGCGTCCAGAGCAGGGCGGGGAAGCTGGTGGCCAGCCCCGTCGCGATGCCGGAGAGCGACCACATGCCGACCGCGATGCTGATTCCGCGATTTAGCCCGACCCGGTCGATAAACAGGCCGGCGCACGGCGCGGCCACGGCATAGATGATCGAAAACGCCGAAAGGATGAAGCCGAAATCGCGATTGGTGAGATGGAATTCGGCTTTGAGCAGCGGCGCGAGTTGAGTGAGCACCTGCCGGTCCAGGTAGTTCAGCGCGGACGACAGCACGAAGACGCCCATCACCAGCCAGCGCACGGGGATGCGGCTGGGCATCTACTGGAACTCAACCACCGCGGCGTCGCCGGCGGTTCCCATCTTCGAGTCTGGCTTCGGGAAATACTCCACGGTTACGCGGCGCGGGGGCCGCTGAGCACCGCAGCCCAAGGTGGTGACACCACCGCCCTGCAGTACGATCTTACCTGGGTCGCGCACCAACAACTGGACGGGTTTGGCGCCGGCGGTCGGCAGGACGACGAGACGGGCCATGGCTCCGATGCAGTCGACGCGTTGCAGAGTTCCGCTGAGCTTGCCGGGCGGTTTGGCGCCGTCCCACCACTCCTGCACCTTCGATTCGTCCACGGGCTGCTTGCCCTCGTTGGCCTTCATCTCCGCCTCACGTATGCGGCGCAGCGCGTCCAGCTTGAGCGTCTCCAACTCGCGGCGTTGATCTTCGATGCGGCGCCGCCGCTCCTCCTCGATGGCCAACTGGTTTTGTCCGATGGCCGCAGCGAGCGCCTCGCGGTAGCTGCGGTTGCGCGGATCGAGGGCGATCGCCTTGCGGATGCCCTCCACGATTTTGGCTGGGTCCGACTCCTTCTGTGCCAGCCGGAAGACTGGTTCGCCCCAACGCGGGTTGAGCCGGGCGGCTCCGGCCAGGTCGCCGGCCTCGAGCAGATCGAGCGCGCTCCTGGCGTCCGCCGGCGGCGGATCGAGAGGCTTGCCGGGGAAATCGAAATCCGGCCTGATCGGTCTGCCTGCCAACGAGGTTGTGCCGTACTGGCCGGCCTTAATATAGGCGTCGAGTTGGCGCTCGATTTCGGCCGGCGTTTTCTCAAAGGCGTTGCGGCAGGCGGGTTCGGGATCGACGCCTTTTTGCAGGTTGGCGAGCATCACGCGCAGGCGCCCGCTGTAGTCCGGATGCACTGAGAGCAGATGCATACGGGCCCAATCGCGGGTGCGTTCGGCTTCGGGCGGCGGAGCGCCCAGCGTCACGCGCGGCCCGTTGATCTCGATGGTGCTGTACAGCGTGAGCAGGCCGCGTTCGATCGGGTCCGTCAGCGGTGCGACGTTTGCTTCGAGCAGGATCTTCCCCAGGTCGAGGTAGAAGAAGCGCGAGAGCGGCGCGCCGGCTTCCAGCGTCGCAGTGAAAAGGTCGCGCCGGAAGGCGATCCCTGGAGGCAGGACCTGATTCCTGGCGGGCTTGACGACCCGGATGCGCACAGGCCAGACCGTCTGCAAATCGTCCTTGCCGAGCGTGTGGCCGAAGACGTGACGAAACTGCTCCAGGCGGTTCAGGATCTCGCGGGCGGGTTTGTCGCCGGCTGTCGAATAGACCTCAAATGGTCCGGAGCGAAACACAGTCACGCGCTCGTCCGCGGCGGGCAAGAGAGAGAGGCTGAGGAGCATGATTGCGGCGCGTGCCACTGCTCTTCATGATAGCGGGTCAGATGCGTCGAAGCCGAAAGTGGGATAGTCAACGGTGCCACGAGCGCGAGCGACTGGAGGCGGGAATCCTTCAATTTTCCGTCGATTCCCGTGGAGCGCTCCATGGGAATCGACGGAAAGCCGTGAAATTGCAGCCTCCGGTCACTATCGTTCCCGGCACTGTTTCCCGGCAGATTTCCCACCAGGTTCCCCAGCACCTTTTCCCGGCGCCGTTATGATTCGTGGCGCAGGGTGTAGCGCTCCGGATGTGGACGCCAAATGTGTTTCAGAAATAGAGCTTCAGGCCGACTTGCACCACGCGGGCGTCGGCTGCAGTAGTAATAGCTCCAAAGCCCGGCCCTCCGAAGGCAGTTGCCGGATTACCGAAATTCGCGTGATTGAACGCGTTGAAAAATTCACCGCGAAGCTGGATTCGTATCCGCTCCATCGGCTGGAAATTCTTCATCATGGCGAGGTTGATGGTGGATGCACCGGGCGAGCGACCAACGGCGCGCGCGGCGTTCCCGAATGTGTAGGTGGCGGGCTGCGCGAAAGCGGTGGTGTCGAACCACTTCTGCACCGAGCGCTGGTCCGCAGGCAAATCGGGATTGCGCAGGATATTGGCGCGCTGCGCTCCCGCGGAGAAGGCTTGGCTTGTGTTCGTCTGCGTGGTTACACCGTAAGCCGGTCCACTGCGAACGGTCACCATCGTCGAAATCTCCCATCCGCCGATCACGCGGCCGAGGGCGCCCGACGACATCCAGCGCCGCCCCGGTCCCCACGGCAGGTCCCACACCACCGAGCCTGAGACATTGTGCGCCACGTCGAGTGAGCTGATTGCTTTGTCGAGACGCCGGTTGTAATAGTCCTGATAGCTAGGTTCGCCGCCCAGGTCGGTGAGTGCGTTCACATTGTCCATCATCTTCGAGAAGGTGTAATTGAACAGGAACTGGAGCCCGTTGGCGTAGCGCCGTTCTACTCGCATCAGGAACGCATGGTACGTGGAAGAGCCCAAGTTGGGCGCATCCAGCGTGACTGCGGTGAACTGCGGGAACGGACGCAGCGACTGCAGGTTGCTCGACTGCCCTAAGCGGCTCGGCGCGATCTGGTTCATGCTAAGCCCGGTCGCTGTTAGCTTGCGGCCCATGTTTCCGAGGTACTCGCCGGAAATCAGGAACGAGCGCACCTCGCGCTGGATGCCGAAGTTCGATTGCAGCGAGTAGGTGACCGCGCGCTCGCGCTGGTAAAAGTCCACGCCGCTGCCCACTCCGAACGCTGGCGTGCGGCTTTCCGGTCCGGGCGCCGTGAGCGTGCCCGGATAACCGCTCTTCAGCCACATCGCCGGCGTCTGGTTGCCGTCCGGACTGACCAGCAGCGCCTGCTTCGCGAAGCCGAGAACGGCGGTGTTGTTGAAGCCCTGATCGTCCGGGTTGCCGAAGAACGCACCGAACGCCCCGCGGATCACGGTTTTGTCTCGCGGCTTCCAGGCGAAGCCCACGCGCGGCGCCACGTTGTTACGGTCTGTATCGTAATTGGTGTTCGGCATGCCGTCCACACCCGCGAACGTCACCACGCCCGGGACTCCCGCCGTGGGGTGGATTTTCGATGGATCGAACCCGCTCATCGTGTTGTTGTCCGCGCGGCGCCCCGGTTCCACGTCGTAGCGGACGCCCAGATTGAGCGTCAGGCGCGAGGTGATCTTCCAGTCGTCCTGGAAAAACGCTCCGAAGCCCCAGTTGGTGAAGCGGAATTGCGGCGGATCGATCACCTGCACCTGCGAGACGAAGCCCATCAGCATCGACGCGTATCCGTTGCCGGTCGCCGCGTTGTTGAGCAACCCGGTGCCCGCGGCGGTGAAGGAGAAGTTGCCCGAAGGCTGCGTGTCGAATTCGTCCGTAGTAGCTTGGCGTCGGTATTCGATGCCGGTCTTGAAGCTGTGCTTGCCGCGATACCAGCTCAGGTTATCGATAATCTGCCAGTACGGATTCGTCTGTGCGCGATAGACGTTGTTCGCGCCCAGCGCGCTGAATCCCTGCGGCGCCAGGTTGGGGAACGATTCGTCGCCGAAGCCCTTCAGCCCCAGCTTTGTGGGCCAGCCCTGGTTGTAGCTGGCGTGAGTGATGTCTCGGACCTGCCCGGTGCCGCTGAACTTTAGATCGTTGAGCAGCGAGGACGAGACAGTCCGCACCCAGCTTGCCAGGTAGGTGTGCGCCAGGTTGTTGATGTCGCGCGTCACCGGTCCGATGCCCGAAGCCGCTGCTTCCGGGTACACGTTGGCCTGCGGCGTGTAGTTGTGCTGGTTGACGTAGCGCACATACAGGCGGTCTTTTTCGCTGGCTACGTGGTCCACGCGCGCCGTGCCGTGGTACTGCGTGCGCTTGGCTCCCAGGTTGATGTTGAAGTTGCTGGCGCCGGTGATGGTGCCCGCCTGGTTGGGCAGCGGATAGTACGAACTCGCCTTCACAGCGACCGGATCGAGCAGGTTCGCGGGAATCACGTTGCCGGGGAACGGATCGCGCACCCGGTTGTTCGGATTCGCCGGATCGGGCCGCGTGGTTAGCGGATTGTAGATCGGGATCACGCGCCCCTGCGCGTTGAGCAGTCCGCTGAAGTCGCCGGTGCGTTCCGCCGCGGTGGGCAAGCTGAGGATCTGCGTCGAGCCCTTCGTCGACTCTGTTCCCTCAAACGCCACGAAGAAGTGCGTCTTGTCCTTGCGAATGGGTCCGCCGAGCGTGCCGCCGTATTGATTGAAGCGCAGCGGGGCCTTGCCCGCGGAGAAGAAGTTGCGCGCGTCCATCGCGTCGTTGCGGAAGAACTCGAACAGGTTTCCCTTGAACTGATTGGTGCCCGACTTCGTGACCGCGATGAACACGCCGGCCGCGGTGCGCCCGTACTCGGCGGCATAGTTGTTCGTGACAACTTTGAACTCTTCCACCGCATCCACCATCGGCTGCAACTCCGCCTGAGCGGTGGCCAGACCCGACTTCTGCACCGATCCGCCATCGAGCATCAACCCTTGCGACTTGGTGCGGCTACCCGCCATCGATACTACAGGAATTTCGCCCGCGTCCCCGATGCCGGAGACATACACCGTCGCGCCCGAGAGCTTGGAGAGGTCCCATGCATTGCGGCCGTTCAACGGAATCTCGACGATGCTCTTGTTAGTGATCACCTGCCCGACGCTCGAGGTTTCCGACTCCACCAGCGGCGCCATGCCCGTCACCTCGACCTTCTCGTTTACGCCGCCGACCTCGAGAGTGAAGTCGAGCCGCGCGACCTGCTCTACCTGCAGGACGATTCCCGAGCGTACCGCGGCCTTGAAGCCGGCCGCTTGCACCTCCACGCGGTAGCGTCCAGGGTCGAGACGGGAAATTGTGAAGTAGCCTTCGCTGTTGGTCTGTGCTTGTAAGCGCGTTCCGGAATCGACGTTGGTTACCGAGACATCTGTGCGCGCTATCAGCGCGCCGCTCGGATCCATCACGCGGCCGGTTATTTCGGCGGTCTGCGCCAGCGCCGCGATGGGCGCCAGCAGGAATAGTGCAAGTGCGAGTTTCTTCGTATAGCCTCCTCAGGCTTAGGAAAACTGGCGGGCGCAAATGCCGCGCCACATTTTATTAGACTCCCTAATGTTGTTTAGAATACACCCAATCGCGTCCCTTTGGGTTCATCGGGTTGCAGTTCTTCGCTTCGGGAACCGTCCTCGTGCCCGCAAGGAAAGCTGAACGGCTTTGTTTGGCATCCCACCCATTGGGTGCTGACCTCCGGAGCGTCTTCGTTGCGTTGAAACTCGCTAAGGTAGTTTCACGGGATTTTCAGATTCGAGGAGCAGACTAGTCTTCGTGCCGATACTTCTACTCTTGATGCTGGCGGGGTTGGCGAATGCATCCGTCGAGATTGCGGGAAGCGTGCAGGATCCGGCCGGGGCCGCGATCGCGGGCGCCACTGTGACGCTGTCCGATGCTGCGGGCATACCGCCGGTGACGACGGCCACCGATTTGACGGGCCGGTTCCGTTTCGCCGGTCTGCCGTCCGGCGCTTATCAGCTTCGCGTCGAATCGACTGGTTTCAAAGCGGGCGTGGTGAAACTGAAGCTCGGCACGAAGCAGCCCACGCCTCTCCGCATCATGCTTTCGATCGCAGACTTGAAGGAGGAAATTACCGTCAGTGGCGAGACCGGCCGGCTGAGCACAGAGGCGGGCGAGAACGTCGATACGGTAGCGCTGGACCGCAAGGCCATGCGCGGCTTGCCGATTCTCGGAAACGATATCATCGGCGCGGCGTCGGAGTTGCTCAGTTCGGCGGCGCTGGGCACGGGCGGAGCGTCCATCGTGGTCGACGGCATGGAGACCTCGGAAACGGGCGTGACGGCCTCGGCCATTCAGGAAGTCCGCATAAACCAGAATCCCTACTCAGCGGAATACTCCCGCCCGGGGCGCAGCCGGATCGAAGTGATCACAAAGGCGGGCACGAAGGAGTTTCACGGGGAGTTCAATTTTCTTTTCCGCGACAGCATCTTCGACGCACGCAACGCTTTCGCGGAAGAACGGCCCCAGGAACGGCGGAAAATTTTCGAAGGCAACCTGACCGGACCCGCGGGCAAGGGCGGGCGGTCCTCTTTCGTCATTAGCGGGAATCATGAGGAAGAGAATTTGCAGTCGCTGGTGTTCGCCCTGACGCCATCCGGGCAGGTGCGCGCGAACGTACCGCAACCGCAACGGCAGAATGAGTGGAACGGAAAATACTCGCGGCAGATCGGCAATGCGCACACCATAGCCCTGCGCTACGAATTTCAGGACGAGAGCGTCAAGGCGCAGAACGTGGGCGGCTTCAACCTGGAGGAGACCGCCGCGGACTTCACAAATCGCCAGCATCACCTCTATTTCAATTACCGTGGCAGTCTGACGCCGCATCTGGTGCATGAATTTGCGTTGCGCGGCGGCAGGCACAACGCAAACACGATCAGCCGTTTGCGCGGGCAACCCTCGATCGTGGTGTTGGATTCGTTCACAGGCGGAGGCGCGCAGGCGGATCAGCGCTCCACGGAGAACCATGTCCAATTTACGGACACCACGCTCTGGACGCGCGGAAAACACATGGTCAAGTTCGGCCTCAGCGTTCCGGATTGGAGCCGGCGCGGCTCGAGCGACCACACCAACGCGGATGGGACGTTCTACTTCTCTTCGCTCGCCGACTACCAGCGGCAGACGCCGTATTCCTACGCCGTGCAACGCGGCGACGGATACCTGGCGCTCTGGCAAAAGGAAGTGGGCCTGTTCGTGCAAGACGATTTCAAACTGCGGCCGAATCTTTCGTTGTCCGCCGGACTCCGTTACGACTGGCAGAATCATCTGAGCGATCACAATAATTTCGCGCCCCGCTTCGCTCTCGCCTGGGCTCCAGACAAGTCACGCAAGATGGTGCTGCGCGGCGGTGCGGGCATCTTCTACGACCGTACCGGAGAACGTCCGATCGCCGACATACTGCGTTTCGACGGCTACCATCTGCTGAGATTGCTGCTCTCGAATCCCGGTTACCCGAATCCGCTTCCGCCGGGAGCGGCGCTCGAATCGCAACCGGCCAATCTCGTTCGCTTCGCGCCGGGCCTGCGGGCTCCGTACCTCGCTCAATGGAGTTTCGGGGCGGAGCGGCAATTGAGCAAAGCGCTGGCGCTGAGCGCAACGTACACGGCCGTGCGGGGCATCAAGATGTTCCGCTCGCTGGACCGGAATGCACCCGCTCCGCCGTTGTACGCCGGGCGGCCCGACCCGGCGATTGGCACGCTGCGCGAGATTGAAGGCAGCGGCAGGCTGGCCAGCCAGTCTCTGGATCTTGGGTTGCGCGGTTCGCTCACACGCCACTTCAAAGGGCAGGCGCAGTACACCTATGCCTCGGCATGGAACGATACCGGCGGCATCAGCGCGCTGCCCGCCGATAGTCACGATCTGAGCCGCGAGTGGGCGCACGCGCCCTTCGACATGCGGCACCGGTTCTCTCTGATGGGCGTGCTGCGGCCGGAGAAATTGTTCAACCTGGGCGTGCGCGCGACGCTGAATACGGGAACACCCTATGGTCTCACGACGGGGCGCGACGACAACCGCGACGGCATCGCAGCCGACCGTCCGGCGGGCGTAGCGCGCAATAGCATGCGCGGCTTCGGCTCAGCGAATCTGGATTTTCGCTGGACGCGGGAATTCCGTCTCACGAAAGACGCGAAGGATGACGGCCCCGCGGTCGCGCTGAATGTCGATGCTTTCAACGTCCTGAATCACGTGAACTACACGACTGTTGTTGGTAACATGATGTCGCCTTATTTCGGTCTGCCGACGGCGGCCAAAGCGGCGCGGCGGATTCAATTGGGACTGCAATTCAAGTTCTGACCGCTAGCCGCGGGGCACGTCGCGGTGAGTGATTTGCGAAAGAATGCGACCGTTCATCCGCGCGGGAAGCCGGCGTGGGGAAGGGAACACTTGTTGGAGACCGCTAGCCGCGGGGCACGTCGCGGTGAGTGATTTGCGAAAGAATGCGGCCGTTCATCCGCGTGGGAAGCCGGCGTGGGGAAGGGAACATTTGTTGGAGACTGCTAGCCGCGGGACCCGTCGCGGTGAGTGATTTGCGAAAGAGTACGGCCGTTCATCCGCGCGGGAAGCCGGCGTGGAAAGGGTCACATTTACTGGAGACTCGCGACATGAAGATTCTGGTAGTCGAAGACGACCTACGGATGGCGGACCTGCTGCGGCAGGCACTGGAGGAAGAAGGCCATGCGGTGACGATTGCCGCGGATGGGTGCGCGGGCTATGATCTGGCGGCGAGCTACGGTTTCGATCTGCTGATTCTCGACGTGATGCTGCCCGGGATGGACGGCTTCACGATCGCGCGGCGCTTGCGGGCGGCGCAAAACCAGGCGCCGATTCTGATGCTGACCGCGCGGGACGCCGCCGCCGACATCGTGCAGGGCCTCGATCTCGGAGCCGACGATTACCTGACCAAGCCGTTCGCCCTCGATGTGCTGTTCGCGCGGGTGCGGGCCGTGGCACGTCGCGGGCCGATTGCGCAGCCGGTTTGCCTGCAGACCGGGGATCTGACGCTGAACCCTGGTACGCGCGAAGTGTGGCGGGGCGCGCGGGTGATTCATCTCACCCGGACAGAGTTCGCCGTGCTGGAGTTGCTGATGCGTTGCGCGGGCCGCGTAGTGACGCGCGATGCTGCCATCGAGAGTGTCTGGCGTACGGATGCGGATATCGAGAGCAATACACTGGACGCATTTGTGCGGCTGCTGCGCGCAAAAGTTGAACTTTCCGGAGAACCAAAACTGATCCATACAGTGCGGGGCGTGGGTTACTGTGTGCGCGTGGAGGAATGATGGCAAAACTCTCGATACGACTGCGGCTCACGCTCTGGTATTCCGCAGTGCTGCTGCTGGGGCTTGTCCTGTTCGGCGCGGGAATGTGGTCGACACTGGAACGTCGTTTGATCGCTGGAGTGGATGCCACCCTCGCGCAACGCATGCAAGCTCTCAAAATGGCGCTGCAGGGAGACCGCGAGGCGGAGATATGGGACGAACAGAAGGTGAGAGAGGAGTTGGCGGAGTTCGCCAACGAAGTGCCCGAGGGCGATCTCTTAGAGCTAGGCCCGGATCCCGCGACAGTGGGCTACCGGACGGTCAAACGTGGAGAGCGGTCGATCCGCTTGCTGACGGCCCGGATCAATTACGGCGGCTCGCGGCACGGAATTACGGCCGGCAGCAATCTCGACGGCGTTGAGGCTGTGATTCGCGATTTCCGCCGCAACCTGTTTTTGATGATTCCCGGCGTGCTGGCATTAACATGTTTGGGCGGGTTTTGGATCAGCCGGCGGGCGCTGGCTCCGGTGGATGAAATTACGCGGGTAGCGAAGTCGATCAGCGTGCAGAATCTCTCGAAACGGTTGACGGTCCCGCAGACCGGAGACGAACTCCAGCGCATGTCGGAAACATGGAACGATTTACTGGAACGGCTTGAGAGTGCGGTTTCACGCATCCGGCAGTTTACGGCGGACGCTTCGCACGAGCTGCGCACGCCGGTGGCTTTGATTCGCGCCCGCGCCGAATTGGCGTTACGCCGGGAACGGCAGCCGGAGGAGTACCAGAAGTCCTTGCGCGAGATTCAGAGCGAAGCGGAGCGGATGACGGACTTGACCGAATCCCTGCTGACGCTAGCCCGTGCCGACGGATGCGAATTGGCGATGCCGCTTGCCGCCGTCGAGATCAACGGAATTGTACGCGATGTCGTGCGTCAGAACGATCCGATTGCGGTGGGCAAAGGCATCGCGCTGCGGGCGGAAACGGCGCAACGGCCAGCCATCGCCGCGGCCAATGAAGCGGCCCTGCGCCGCTTGCTGCTAATCCTGATCGACAACGCTCTGCAGCACACACCGGGCGGTGGTACGGTGACAGTCTCGGCGGATCCGGCCGAGGGCGGCATACGGCTCGCCGTGCGGGACACCGGGGCGGGCATTCCGGCCGAAGCTCTGCCGCATATCTTTGAGCGCTTCTTCCGCGTCGATGCGGCGCGCAGCGGAGGGAACGCCGGGCTTGGGCTTTCCATCGCGCAGACGATCGCGCAGGCGCACGATTCGGCGATCACGGTGGAAAGCGAAGAGGGCGCGGGCTCGCGATTTGTGCTCGTGCTGAAAAATTGAGTTCGTGATGGAGACGGACAGATGAAACACTTACCTGTAATCGCAGCCGCGGTCTTGCTGGTCCCGGCTTTCGCGGCTGACAAACCGCTTCAGATTAAGAACCTGCCGCCCGCCGTTCAGAAGGCTGTGCAAGAGCAGACCAAAGGCGCTGAAATCAAGAATATCGTCAAGGAAGTCGAGAAAGGCAAGACGATGTACGAAGTGGAGACTGTCGTGAACGGCAAGACGCGCGACATGGTCTTCGACGCGGCCGGCGCCATGACAAATTGCGAGGAAGAGATGACGCTGGACACGATTCCGGCAGCGGCCAAGGCCGCGATTGAGAAGAAGGCAGTTGGCGGAAAAATAACCAAAGTCGAGAAGGTGACCGAGGGCAAGGTTGTAAGCTATGAGGCCGTAATCGATAAGAAGGGCAAGAGCAGCGAGGTTGCTGTGAAGGCGGACGGCTCCACCGCGAAGAAGTAGGAGGCGAGAGATGAAGAACCGCATGGCGCTATTTGCGGTTTGTACGCTGGGCGCGTTGTCGCTTGAAGCACAGAACGCTGGAACCTGGCAGAGCCAGTTTCCAGTCGACAAGAAGACGTTGGGCACGACGGGGGAGAATCCATATTTCAACCTCACGCCGGGTCTGCGCCTGGAGTACAGGAACGATGGTGAAGTCCTGGTCACATCGGTGCTCAACGAAACGAAGACGATCGATGGCGTCGAGACCAGGGTCGTGGAAGATCGCGAAACGAAGAACGGGAAATTGGTGGAGTTGACGCGCGACTACTTTGCCATCGACAAAGCGACCGGGGACGTTTACTACTTCGGCGAAGACGTCGATGTGTATAAGGATGGGAAGGTCGTGAGCCACGAGGGCGCATGGCTATCGGGCGTGAAGGGCGCGAAGTTCGGCCTGATCATGCCGGCCAAACCGAAAGCGGGCCAGCGCTATTACAACGAGCAGGCGCCCGGTGTGGGTATGGATCGCGCGGAGATCATCGCCGTGAACGAAATTGTGTCGACGCCGGCCGGCAAGTTTGAAAAGTGCGTCCATCTGCACGAGACGAGCGCCACTGAGAAAACGCTTTCTGATCACAAGTGGTTCGCACCCGGCGTAGGCATGGTGAAAGATGGCAAGATGGTGCTGGTGAAACTCGAAAGGTAGGCTCCTCATGACGAGATTCTCAAGACTCTTTGTGCTTGCGGCGGCTGTGATGCTGGCGGCTCCCAGCGGTTATCGCACGCTCGGCAAGATTGCGATTGGCGGAGAAGGCGGCTGGGATTATCTGACCATGGACAGCGCAGCACGGCGTCTCTATGTGTCGCACGCCACGAAGGTTGTCGTGGTCGATGTGGACAGCCAGAAGGTGGTTGGCGAGATTGCCGGTACAAAGGGCGTACATGGTATCGCGCTCGCGCCGAAGTTGAATCGTGGCTACACGAGCAACGGGCAGGCCAATAACGTGACCATCTTCGACATGAAGACGCTGAAGGCTGTTGGCCAAGTGCCGACAGGGCAGAATCCTGATGCCATCTTTTATGAAGCCGGATCGAATCGCATCTTCACCTTCAACGGGCGCTCGAAGGATGCGACGGTGATCGAGGCCGGCACTGCAAAGGTCTCTTCGACCATCCCGCTCGGCGGCAAGCCGGAGTTCGCGGTGAGCGACGGCAAGGGAACCATCTTCGTGAACATCGAAGACACGCACGAAGTTGCGGTGATCGACGCCGCGAAAGCCGCGGTCAGAAAACGCTACACGCTCGAAGGCTGCGAAGAGCCGTCGGGGCTGGCGATCGACGTGGCGCGCCGCCGCCTGTTCTCAGTGTGCGCGAATAAAGTGATGGTGGTCTCGAATCCGGATGCGGGCAAGGTGATTGCCAGCGTGCCGATCGGCGAGGGTTCGGACGGCGCCGGCTTCGACGCGGAACGCGGCCTGGCGTTCAGCTCGAATGGCGACGACGGAACGCTCACTGTTGTGCGGGAAGCCGCGGGTAAGTATGTGGTAGCGGAGACCGTGACGACACAGCGCGGTGCGCGCACGATGACGCTCGATCCGACGACGCACAAGCTCTATCTCCCCGCGGCGCTCTTGGGGCCGCCGCCGGCTGCGGCTGGACAGAAGCCGGCGCGTCCGGTGGCGCTTCGCGATAGCTTCACGCTGCTTATTTTGGGACAATGACGCACTCGGCACTTGCGCGAAGTGCCGGTCGAATCGGACAATAAGGGAAGATTTGTTGAATCGCCATGCTTCCCCAATCGGGGCCGTCACAAAGGACACGCCATGAAACCATCAGGAGCGACCGGAAAACCCTCCGGGGACACGACCAAAGCCCAGAAGATCGCCCGTAAGCGCGAACATCCGCTGGACGTCTTTTTTACACCTAATAACATCGCCGTCATCGGAGCGACGGAAGCGCCGGGCAGCGTCGGGCGCACGACGTTATGGAACCTGATCAGCTCGCCCTTCGGAGGTACGGTTTTTCCGATCAATCCGAAGCGCCACAGCGTGTTGGGAATCAGAGCGTACCCGAGTATTACGGCGGTTCCCGAACAGTGTGACCTTGTCGTCATCATCACGCCGCCCGCATCTATTCCCGGCCTCATCAAAGAGTGCGGCGAAAACGGCGTCAAGGGAGCCGTGGTCATTTCGGCGGGATTCAAGGAGATGGGCGCGCCTGGTCTCAAGCTGGAAATAGAGTTGCTGGCCGAAGCCCGCAAGGCCGGCATCCGTGTTATCGGCCCGAACTGCTTAGGCATGATGAGCCCGCTGACCGGTGTCAACGCGACGTTCGCGGCCGGCATGGCGCGTCCCGGCAATGTCGGATTCATCAGCCAGAGCGGCGCGCTGTGTACGGCTGTGCTGGACTGGAGCTTCGAGGAGCAGGTCGGCTTCAGCGCGTTCATCTCGCTCGGCTCGATGGTCGATGTGGGGTGGGGCGACCTGATCGATTACCTCGGCAATGACCCGCGCACGCGCAGCATTCTGATTTATATGGAATCGGTGGGCGATGCGCGCTCGTTCCTTTCGGCCGCACGCGAAGTGGCGCTAAGCAAGCCGATCATCGTGATCAAGGCAGGGCGCACGGCGGCGGGCGGCAAGGCAGCCGCTTCGCACACAGGATCGCTGACGGGTTCCGACGATGTGCTCGACGCCGCCTTCCGGCGCTGTGGCGTATTGCGCGTGAAGACGATCGCTGACCTGTTCTACATGGCGGAAGTGGCCGCGAAGCAGCCGCGTCCCAAAGGCCCGCGCCTGACAATTCTGACGAATGCAGGCGGTCCCGGCGTGCTCGCGACCGATACGCTGATCACCAACGGCGGCGAGTTAGCCGGAGTCAGTCCGGCGATCATGGAGGAGTTAAACCAATTCCTTCCGCCGACGTGGAGCCATCAGAATCCCATCGACATCATCGGAGATGCCAGCCCGGAGCGCTATGCGAAATCGCTGGAGGTCGCCGCGAAGGACCCGGAGAGCGATGGCTTGCTGGTCGTACTGACTCCGCAATCGATGACCGACCCCACCCAGACCGCCGAGGCGCTCAAACCCTATTCGAAGCTGGGCGACAAGCCCGTGCTCGCGAGTTGGATGGGCGGACCCGATGTCGCCGCTGGTATCAAAATTCTGAATAGCGCCAATATCCCGACGTTCCCCTATCCGGACACCGCGGCGCGCGCCTTCTGCTACTTGTGGAAATACGCCTATAACATGCGCGGCCTGTATGAAACGCCCGTGCTCGACATGCAAGCCGCGGATATCGATCGCGCGCGCGTCGAACAGATCATCGAGAGTGCGCGCGGCGAGGGACGCACCATCCTGACCGAGTTCGAGTCGAAGGAGGTGCTGGCGTCCTACGGCATCCCGACCGTAACCACGAAGATCGCGCGCAGCGAAGAGGAAGCGGTGAAAGCGGCCGAGGCGATGGGCTTCCCCATCGTCTTGAAGCTCTTCTCGGAAACGATCACGCACAAGACCGACGTGGGCGGCGTGCAACTGAACCTGCGCGACGGCGCTGCTGTGAGCAGGGCCTACAGACTGATCGAGACCTCGGTGGCGGAGAAGGTGGGCAAGGAGCATTTCCTTGGCGTCACCGTGCAGCCGATGGTCAAACTCGAAGGCTATGAAATCATCCTGGGCAGCAGCATCGACCCGCAGTTCGGTCCAGTCCTGCTGTTCGGGCTTGGCGGCCAACTCGTGGAGGTGTTCAAGGATAAGGCGCTCTCGCTGCCTCCGCTGAACACGACTCTGGCGCGCCGCATGATGGAGCAGACGAAGATTTACACGGCGCTGAAGGGCGTTCGAGGACGCAAGCCCGTCGATCTCGCGGCGCTCGAACAGATCATGGTGCGCTTCAGCCAGTTGGTGGTGGAACAACGCTTCATCAAGGAGATCGACATCAATCCGATGCTCGCCTCCCCGGAGCAGATCATCGCACTCGACGCGCGCGTTGTTCTTTTTGACAAGGATACGACCAAGGAACAGTTGCCGCGCCTCGCGATCCGTCCCTATCCGGCCAAGTACATCTCCAAATGGAAGATGAAGGATGGGGAAGAGGTCACGATCCGCCCGATCCGTCCCGAAGATGAACCGGCCGTGGCGCAGTTCCATGAGGGCCTCTCCGACCGTACCGTGTACCTGCGTTACTTACAGTTGCTCAAGTTGAGCCAGCGCGTCTCGCATGAGCGCCTGACGAAAATCTGCTTCATCGACTACGACCGCGAAATGGCGCTGGTAGCCGAGCGCAGCAAGCCGCTAACCGGAGAGACTGAAATCCTCGGCGTCTCGCGCTTACAGAAGCTGACGGGCACGACGGATGCCGAATTCGCCATCGTTGTCGCGGACCAGTATCAGGGACACGGCCTCGGTAGCGAGCTGATGCGCCGTTTGCTCGAAATCGCCAAGGACGAAAAGGTGCGCAAAGTGCGCGCCGACATTCTGGCGGACAACACCAGCATGCAGCGGCTTTGCGAGCATTTCGGCTTCCGGATGCACCGCGAGATCAACGATCCGACCGTCGATGCCGAACTGGATCTCGGCTGATTATGAAACTGCACGATTGGTCTTGCATCGACAAAGAGCAGCTCAATCCGCATCTCGCGCGCCAGGTGGTCCACTCGGAAAACCTGACCGTCGCGAAGATCTTTCTCACCAAGGGCGCGATTGTGCCGGAGCATAGCCACGCAAACGAGCAGCTTACGCTGCTGGTGGAGGGCAAGCTGAAGTTCATCTATCCCGGCCGCGAGCAGATTGTGCTCGCGGGCCAGATGATCCAGACTGAACCCAACGTGCCGCACTCCGTCGAAGTCCTCGAGGACAGCCTCGCTATCGACCTGTTTGCGCCGCGCCGCGAAGATTGGATTCGCGGCGACGACGCTTATTTGCGCAAGTAACTTTCGATCCCGTGCGGCCCGACCGCGATGATCCGGTCGTCGACAAGTAGCAAGGTGTGCGCGGGCGCGCCTGTGCTGATCACGCGATGCCCGCGCTTTGAAAACAGGATCACGCGCGAGGCGCGCCCGTTGTTCTCACCAACGACGAACTCGCCGCCACCGAGGCTCGCCAGAGCGTGCGGATAGCGCAGTTTGAGCTCCTCGCCCAGCGGCTGCGCGTTCCATTGCTCACGCGGGTCGGGCGGTTTTTCAAAGCGAGTGAGTCTGCCATCGGCGAGATGGCCTTGTGCGGCAACCAACTCCGGAGTGAGCGCCAGCCGCATCATTGCGGATTCCGGCAGTTCGCTGTAGGTGTTGATGGCGAATAGCCGCCAGGGCAGGTCGAAGCGTTGCGGGCTGCGTATCCAGTAATTGCCGCAGAGGATATCGAGGAGGCCGTCGCCGTCGACATCCGAGACGAGCAATCCGGCCTGGTTGGACGGCGTATAGAACGAGTAGATCTCGGTGTGGCTCCAGTTTTCGGATTTGTCGGCGGGCGGTTCATAGAAACGCACCTGCCCGTGGCGATGCGTCACCAGTACGCCGCGGCGGCCAAACAGTGTCGCGCCGAGGCAGTCGTGGAATTCGCTCTCCGAGTCGATTTCGTGCCGGGTCCATTCGGGCGCGTGGAACCAGACGAGTTTGCCGAGGCCGACGCTCTCCTGCACGATGACGTCCGTGCGCCCATCATGATCGACATCCCACACGCAACCGCCCTCTCCGAAGGGCTCGCCCACGCCGCGGATCACGGCCGGCTCGCCACCGCCGGCGTCCCATGCGAGCAGCCGCGTACCCCAGGTGAAAAATGCGTGCGGACCAGCGGCCGCTGCGCCGCGGATCAACTCCTCGGGTGCAAGCGGGGCGAAGTCCGCGGCAATGAGCGTTGCAGCGAGCACGGCCAAGAGCCCGAGCGTGCGCGAGAGTTTCTCAGCCAACGATGCTCTCCAACGGCAGCGGCTTCGCCAGTCGCAGTGCTGTTTTCAAGCCGCCCGCGCGCTGAATTCCCGGAATGAAGAAGCTTTGTTGGAACTCCTCGTCGCTGCCGTGGAATTCCGAGAGATCGGCGTACAGGTGCAGATCGAGCGGCGCCGCTGCGGCGGCAAATAGAGTCCACAGTCCCGCCGTGTCGATTCCGATCAGATCGATGCCTGCGCCGGGTTGGCCGTTGAGGAAGCGCAGCGCCGTGAGGATGTCCTGCACGCGGGCCGCGTTGTCGGTCCGGTTGTAGGTGAGGAAAAATTTGTGGGAGCGGTTGCGGGCTGCCTTCGCTGCGCCCGCCTGGAACACGTCGGCTAACAGTACGGTCCGGCCCGATTGCACCAGCCTGTCCACAGAGGGCAACTTCCGCGCCGCAGCCGCGCCCTCCGGGTGAACGACGAGCGCGGTGCGCAATCGGGAGTTCCCTGGAATCCACTGGCCCATCACGCGATCCTCGATGCCCACGCGGCTCAAGCCGACCCGCCCGTTGTGCAGTTCGCTCCACACCTTATCCGGCCATTCGACGTTCAGATAGGTGGACAGTAGGAAACGGCTGAAGCGGGCGCTGTGCGGCGGCGGGAGCAGCTCTTTCCAGTGCTGGAAGATGCCGGCATAGTCGAGCGAACCGGCTGGCGGCTTCTTGCCGTCCGACACGCGAAGCGCCTCGGTGTCGGGCACTTCGAAGGGTTGCTCCACGATGCGCGCCGGTTCGGGATCGTTGAGCAGATGCCGCGCGAAGAAGCGGTATACCGCCTCGCGGCTGTCCTTGTTGTAATTGTGGCCCGCATTGATCTGGACCGACTCGACGTTGGCGGCCCCGCGATAGAGCGCGTAGATTTTCTGAATGGCCGGAAACTCCACGTGAGGGACGTTTTTTGTCCAGTCGCCGGTGGCCGAGACGAGCAACAATGGGCGCGGCGCGATCAGCGCTGCGATTTCGATGTTTGATGTGTCCAGGCGCAGGCCCGGCGCATTTTCACACTCACAACTGCCCTGCATCATGCCGGACACCATGTTGACCGGTGCGGCGACTTTCACGCGCCGGTCGATAGCGGCGAGGAGGAAACTCTGCGTCCCGCCTCCGGAAGCGCCAGTGACGGCGATGCGCGAATCGTCCACGTCCTTCAGGCCTTGCAGAAAATCGAGAGCGCGAATCGAGTTCCACAATTGCAGTTGCAGCGGGCCGAAACTCCACAGTTGCTCGTTCTTGCCACCGAAGACATGGTTCGTTTGCTTCGTGTCGTTGTAGCCGGCCATGTCGTAACTGAAAACGACATAGCCTTGCCGTGCCAGACTGATGGCCCGGCCCGGTACGGAAACCGTTGCGGTGTTTTCGAAGCGGCCGTGTTTCCAATGGCCGTGCGGCGAGAGCACGCCGGGAAATTTGCCTCGCCTTCCGGATGGGCGATACAGATTACCCGCCAGCCAGTAGCCGGGCATGGTCTCGATGCGCACGTTTTCGATCGTGTGGTCGCCGCGCTCAAGCCGTCCGCTGAATTGTGGATGCAACGGCGTCTTGCGGGGCATCGGCAGCAGCCCGGCGGATGCCAGGATCTGCAGGCGCAGGCGGCGCTTGCGGGCTTCCCAGTCCGACAGCGAAGCGTAGGAGCGCATCACGAAATTCGTATCGGTATTCGGCGTATTCGTATTCCGCACATCCTGCGCGGGAACCTGGGCGTGCAGGGCGAAATGCGACAAAAAGCCGGGAAGCAGTCCGAACAGGGATCTCCGAGTCACTTACATAAATAGACTGACAATTCCGGGTAGCGGTTACCTCTTCGGCCATTTCCAGCAAATCTCGTCAAGGAGTTGACCCGCCTGCCGCACTGCGCTACGATGGTTGTGCGGGGTGGAGCAGTCTGGTAGCTCGTTGGGCTCATAACCCAAAGGTCGTAGGTTCAAATCCTACCCCCGCAACCAACCGAATCAGTTGGTTGCAAGCCTTCAGGCAAAACCACAAAACTCCCAAAAACTCCCATTAGCAGAAATCAGGCTGCATTCGGCATCTGATCCTGGTTGTTCTTCAAAGGTTTAGCGAAGATCTGTTCCACTACCTTCGCGTTCGCATCCCGCTTCGTGTCAGACATTGCCTTGCCATAAACGTTCATCGTGGTCTGGATGCTGGCGTGTCGCATCAACTCCTTTTGGACTCCCACGGGAGCTTTCGTATCGTCCAGCCATGAACGGTAGCTGTGCCGGAATGTATGCCACCCGACTGGCTGAACTATCCCTGCCGCTGTTGCTGCATCCTTAATGTGTGTCTTCTGGATTTGCTCCTGATGGTAGGGCTTCCCAGTCGCAGCATTAGCGAAGATCCATCCTTCGGAATTCGCAGACACACGGGTTTTGTGGTCCCGTAGTGCCTTCGCTAACTGCGAATCAACTGGTACGGTGTCTTTCGAGTACTCCGTCTTTACTTCTCCAATCCGGCCATGAACGACACTACGCCGAATTGAAACCGTTGAGTTGGAAGAATCAACGTCTTCCCATTTGAGACCCATGATCTCACTGACACGCAGACCCAAACAGCCAGCAACGAGAACCATAGTCCGGTATGGTTCGCGCAAATGCGTCATGAGAGTATTGAATTCCTCCGTCGTGAGAATGTGGATATCCTTCTCTCGTTTGGTTCCTCCTTTCACTCGGACAAGATCCAGCGGGTTCCTTTCGGTCAGTTCCCACCGTTGAGCACAACTAAAAATCGTGTGCATCAAACTGCAAATGTGACTCTTCGTTTTCGGTGCAAGAGCCAATCCCTTAAGCCAGTCCTCAACGGCCATGGGCTTCACGCCGTTCAATGGGACGTTTTCCCACCTGGGTTTGATGTGGTTCTCTATATACGATTGGTACGAAATTCTTGTGCTGTGTCGTTCTGGCATCTCTTCCTGCTCGTATCGTGCGATCACAGCCCCGAAATTGGGCGTAACAGTCCCAACAGGGTTTTGGTTTCCGTTGATCCGCAGGAGGTGAGATTGCACTACGGAGGATTTTCGGGCATGGGATTCCGTCGGGTATTCCGACTCTGACCCAATCGAGTACGTGCGACGTTTCCGTTTCCCGTGGGAGTCCAGTTCATAGCATCGGAACTCCCAGACTCGCTCTCCGCTTGCCCGTTCCTTCAACATCAGACTTCCTTCCTGATATCGTGTGCGCGTAAACAAATGATATTTTCCTTTCATCAGTTACGGCACGAGTGGCTTTCGGAGTTTATCGCATTGCGCACCCACGCATCTAGAGCTGACGCTCTATAGCGCCATAGATCTCCAAGCCGGAAACCTGGCACCTGACCTAAACGAGCCATTTTCTGTAGCGTCTTAGGATGGATCTGAAGGAGTGCCGCCGCCTCCTCACTAGTCAACATTTGCTCGAAATTCGTCACGTCTTCGTCCTTAAAACTGGTGAATGTTGCTGGCAGACATGAAAGACCACCAGCACGTTGAATGTTTTTGGGAGAGTTGCGGCGCTATACGGCTCTCTGGCGTACAGTAGGATCTGTTGCCAGCACCCCGTATGAAAGAAATTCATGCGGGTACATCTTCTCGGAGTTGCCACCCCGTCAGATCTCGAAGTCGAATCTGATGCAGCATCCGATGCCATCCGGCTTGCTGCTGGGAACTGGATAATCCAGCCTTATTGTAATTATAGCAAATCGGCTAACGTACTGTCAAATAAGGACTTTTCCCTTGGGTAGAGATAATGCAGTCTCCATGACGATAGGACATAGGTAGTCAATTACTTGACCGCTGCCGGTCTGTGAGTCTATGGAGAACTCTCAACTTCTTGATTCGCAATGGGTTATTCTTGCGAACAGAACCCGCGAAATAGGCCACGGACGGAAGTGAGAACTTCCAAACACTCAACTAGAAAGAATCGCAACTACTACAAAACAAAAGAGATTATCAATGAGCATCTCAACTCCTAATCTGTGATCGACACACAGGAGGAAGTATAAAAACGCTTCCTCCCACTGCGGTATCTCCCGTCAGCCCCTCCTGAAAACACTTCCCAAAAGACTGAACCGGAAAGAATTCGAACAGGAGACTACCCGCTGTTCGGGTGCTTGGGGGAGTTTGGGACATCAACTGCTGCTTACGATTGATCCTAGGGTGGTTTCTGCCTCACGAATCTGGTGTCTGTATTTTGGAATTCATCAGGCCGCCATCTTCACACCGGACTGCACAGCATTTTTCTGAGCGCGAAGCGCAGCACTCTTCTTCCCACTTTGACTATTCCGTTCTGCCGTTACGCAATTCTCCTCCCACAAGCGCCTGAGCTTTGGGTGGAAGATCTGAGTTTCATCTTCTGTAGGCTCAAAAGCTACCAAGACAGCATTCATCTCGTTTAGGAACGTTTTCTCACTGGTGGCGCGCGCGAGTTTTGCTAGTTTCTTTGGTTCGCTCGGAAGGAACCCTCCATTCATCCAACACTCCGCCATTAACCAGACGTACCAGCCGACCTGACGATCCTTCATGCAGAGAACGTTCGTGTCTCCTCGCCATTGATGAACGTCGAATTTGAACCACCAGAATGGGTTAGCCTCGCTCCTGTTTGGTTGCCGACCGGCTGGGTGCTTCGCCGCGCTCTTTGCAGTTTCCCGCACTTCGCATTCCGCCAGAGGCGGGTCACACTTCTCGTCGTTCACTTTCATCAGTTCTTCCTCGATCTCTTCAAGTTCATATCCACTGCCTCGCAGACCGCAGCCAATCCCGTACAGCGTATCGTTCCGAGTCCCTTCTCGAATCACCCTGTCCGCAACGGGACTGATGACTGTTCCCTGGGTGTGGCCTTCTGGACGAATCAAATCCAGTAACCATTCCGGTGCTTCGGCAACGGCTTGCTCCGAATCCATCCAGCCGTATATGCTGCCGTTTGCGTGCAAGGAAGAAGGAGCGACAACATATCCACCTTCACCCCGCACGTCGATCCCTACTCCGATCTGCGCGGCATTGGTTTTCACCGGAAAGCCGGGATGCTGGAAGTAAAGGTGGGACCCTTTCCCGGTAGTCGCGGTGAGGGTGTCTGGCTGCCAGTCTTGCTCATCTATCAACTCCTGGACTGACGACCTCCCGGCCTCACCATCAACATCAACGACGAACAACCCCGACTCTGCACCTGTGGCGATACCGATATTTGCATTCGGCCATTTCTGCCACCATTTCCGGATCTGTTCTGGATTAGTGCTAGCATCCGTCTGCCAACCCTTGATCCGGGGATGCTTGGCTGGACTAGTGCATTCCCCTTTCCCACAGGAGCACTTCCCTGACTGCACGGTATGCAGCGGTAGCACCCGCCAACCTTTGGCACCATACGCTAGTGTACTGCGACCTAAATAGTAACCAATAACGACAGAGCGACGTCTCTATAATCAGGAGACGAAGCGCATGCGTGTCGCACCCACTATCGTGTTAACCGACGACCAGAAGCAAGTCTTGCAGCAGTGGGCGCGGGGCCGGTCGCTGCCTGCCCGCCAAGTCGAACGAGCGCGCGTCGTCCTGTTGGCGGCAGCCGGCAAGCAGGATCTGGAGATCGCCGCCGAGATCGGCATCAGCAACCAGAAAGCGGCTCGCTGGAGAAAGCGTTTTTTGAAATTGGGTTTGGCCGGATTGGAGAAAGACGCACCGCGGCCTGGCCGTACCCCAACCATCACACCAGCCAAAGTGCAGGAGGTGGTCCGGAGGACCACCCAGGAGACCCCCGCCAACGCGACCCAGTGGAGCACCCGCACGATGGCGGAGGCGGCGGGTCTTAGTGAGAAGAGCGTGCGTCGCATCTGGCACAGACATGGCTTGAAGCCGCACCTGTCGCGCACGTTTAAAGTCAGCAACGATCCGGAGTTCGCGGAGAAACTGGAAGCCATCATTGGGCTCTACCTCAGCCCGCCGGAACACGCCATCGTGCTGTGCGCCGATGAAAAGAGCCAGATCCAAGCGCTGGACCGTACGCAGCCTGGACTCCCGCTGAAGAAGGGTCGCTGCGGCACCATGACCCACGACTACAAGCGCAATGGAACCGCGACGCTGTTCGCCGCCATGAGCACGCTGGATGGCACCGTGATCAGTATGTGCGACGACCGGCACCGTCACCAGGAGTGGCTGAAGTTTCTACGCGTCATCGACGACCTGACGCCGCCCAGCAAAGACCTGCACCTGATCGCCGACAACTACGCCACGCACAAGCATCCGAAGGTGCAGAAGTGGCTGGCGCGCCATCCGCGCTTTCACATGTACTTCACCCCGACCAGTAGTTCGTGGCTCAACATGGTCGAGCGCTTCTTCCGCGATCTCACCGAGCAGAGGCTACGCCGCGGGGTCTTCCGTGATGTCGAGGAATTGATCATGGCCATCGGCGACTACATCGACAAGCACAACGACAAGCCCAAACCATTCGTTTGGACAGCCAAGGCAGCCGACATCCTGGAGAAGGTCAAGCGCGCCCGCGCCGTGCTGGATAATGGTTAATCTGCTCGCCGCAGACCACTAGGGCACTATCTAAAAGATCATTCTTACTACTCACGTATTCTTCCCTCCATACTTATGAACCTCTTTTCTTCTCAACAACTTCACTGCTTCTGCGAATAGACACATCTCTAGCCTTAATCAGGACTAGCCAGTACGCTATCCCTATTTCTATTTATTTGGTAACTTCTGACTGTTGCTCTTCTTCTTGTTCTTACTCTTTATGGTTCAACGAATGTTGAACGGCTGCTGAACGAGTGTTCAGTTCGGGAAGTTCGTGTTTGAAACTTCCTGACCGAAGAGTAGATTCGAGTATCCAGAACAGAGGAGACAGGAGACCCATCTCCCGCCTCCCAAACCGCCACCGCTGTGCCGTGATTAGATAAGGCCGATTTCCTTAGCAATTTGCTTCAAACGATGATATTCGTTCTTATTCTCAAGGGCAAGCCTGTTCGCCAAGGCCGCATTGCTATTCTTGCCAAAGATCTGGTCAACTCTATGAACACTTTGAGCTGTCTGCGGGGCTGGATCTGTTCGCACCAGCGACGGGCAGGAGAGTTTGATCGATTCAATAGCCTCATTCCAGCCGGTCAAGGTTCCTCCATCAAAATTAATGGCTGGATGGTTGCATACCCTCCTGATCGCTTCATCTACATTTGTCCATTGCTGGGCGGTTGGATGGACTCGCATGTATGAAATCACTGCCTCCCGCTTCCGTTTTTCTAAGTCTGCTGATTCCTGGATCATTTAAGCTTCTTCCTCAAATAAAAAAGCCGGGGACCTATGGCCCTCGGCTCGCCTTACGGACGTACCTCTAGCTCACAGCGTAAACACCCGTGAGTGGAGATGCCTCACGAAGGACCACACCTCCTAGATCGAACGGAGAGGTAACACTCAGTGCCAAGCGTTCGTATCGACGGCTATACGAACGACGTTTAGCACGGAGCAGACGGATGCGCCGATCTCGTTCCGTCACCCCTTCGACGGACAGGAAGATACCATGAACGGACGTGCAGCGCAACCTGCGGACGCACCCGCAGAACAAAAAAGCCAGTTGGCATTAACGCCACTGGCTTGTCATCCTTGCTATGTTTTATTGCCGTAGGAATAGCGCCTGCGGTTTAGAGGAGTAAGGACACACCTCTCCTATTTCTATGATACCGCACGCTCAGGTTAATGTCAAGTTTCGAGAGCAAGCAGAGACTTAACAACGCCCATCAATTCCGCACTTGCAGTAATTAGCGCACGTCTTTCGCTTACAAGTCGCCTGGCCGCACTGAGTACACAGATTCATATCTTCCAGACCGTATCACTAGTCACTCACATTATCTCCCCGGTGACCCATAGCCACCAGGATGTATTCTAAGGCCACTTGCAGCCCCCCCAGCGCGTTGCTGGGGTCTGGCTATACTTTCCCTCACCCACTCTGTACAGCAGAAGTCATCCCGACAACCTACTGGTAGAGCTTCCAGCTTGCTAGACTTGAAGCAGGGGTGAACCGTGTTAACCAATACTCCTCCATTGGGTAACGTTGTTGAATGAAGCCAGCGCCCATACTACCTTCTGAAGTGCATTCGATTGTTCCCGCCGTTCCTGTCAGTGCTTCGCGTTTAGAGAAATCCGGAATGAATCTCTGGTACTTCTTTGGCCTGAAATAAAACCTGTACGTGTCCACGCCAGCGTTGTCTCGGACCGTGCAGTTTACTCTTACCTCCTCTTTATCGGGTTCGAGATTTATGAAGTGCAGAAAAAACTGATTCCTTTCTTCTGCGTTGAAGGGAACAACGAAACGCGCCTCGGCAAGGTCGGCTAGATTCGTGGGTTGAAAGAAACCACGCATAGACGGGGAGCGGTAGCCATAATGGCCACCCAACCGGAGAGTGGTCTGCGAAGGTAATACGTTAAAAATCACAGCGTATCCGACAATCTGAGTGTCGTCGGGGCCATCGGTCTTAAACTGATAGGTTCCGCTTGCCCAAATCGTTGCCGTCAACTTCGCCACGCGCCCCACGCCTTCGATAGGCATTTCGAGCGGAAGCCCATCATCATCTAGGAAATAAACGCTAATGTCCTGCCTGACAGAATCCATACTAACGAGCATGACTTCAGTTTGTATGCCTTTGCCAGCCAGAACGAGAGGAATGAGCCGATTGTTCAGTGTAGTCATCACTGCGGCGTGTTCACCCAGGGCCGTATTACTGCTGGCGGCTTTAGATGCGCCTGCGGACACACGGCTACTGCTTAGTATGTTGCGCAATTCTTGCGCTGCACTTGGGGATGTGGTCAAGTCTTGGGAGTCCGCCGTAATGGCTCCTCCAGTCAGCAGCAGCATCGCTGTGAAAACGAAAACGTATTTCATGGCTAGATCTCCTTGGCTAACAAGGGTACCAGATCTTAAAAGCTCTTATCGAATTCTTTACGTCTGTTTGGTGATTCGACGTAACTTTCAAGGGCAGACCTTACCGTGGGGCTGGCTGCGTTTGGAGAATGTACGCTCTCACCAGAGAAGCACGACTGTACAGTCTGAAAACACGTTTTTGATGTGAAAAAACTTGTAGGCAGCCTGCACATGGTGGCGAGCCTGTTATGCGCCCTACCATCGCTCCTCGGAGCGTCTCCAGAGAGTCATTTCAGGCAAAAGATGATTATTCAGGGAAGCAACGTTCTGTCAAGTAGCAAGTCGCTAGTTAGCAATTGACAACTCTTCGTAGTGCCAATACTATAGAACTACTGTATATGGAAAAGGCACTGGCGTACATCAGAGTTTCGAGTGACGAACAAGCCAAAGAGGGTGTTTCCCTTGACGCACAGGAACAGCGCGTAAGGGCATACGCTGAAATGCGCGGACTGGACCTGGTAGGGATCTATCGGGAGGAAGGGGTATCCGCTGGTGTACCTCTAAGCAAACGTCCTGAGGGCTCAAGGCTGGTGGCTGGACTGGGACAGAAGAAGGCGACACACGTTATCGCAGTGAAGCTTGACCGGCTGTTCCGCAACACCGCAGACGCCTTGAACACCACCTCCGCGTGGGACAAGTCCAAGTTTGCCCTTCACGTTCTGGACATGGGCGGCTCTGCCATTGACACCAGTTCAGCGATAGGTAAGATGTTCTTGACGATGATAGCCGGGTTTGCAGAGATGGAAAAGAATCTGGCTGGCGAACGAACCAAGGCTGCATTAGGCCACCAGAAGGCCAGCGGCAACGTCTATAGCAGGGTTACCCCATTCGGGTTTGATCGACAGGGAGACAAGCTGGAGGAGAACCCGTCAGAGATGGCTACAGTGAGTCGTATGCAGCTTATGCGTGAGTCTGGCCTTAGCCTTCAGCAGATTGCAGACGCGCTCAATCAGACCGGCGCACAGAGCAAGCTGGGTGGCACGTGGTACCCTGTCACTGTTCAGAAGGTGCTCAAGATCCACGCTACGAGCAAGAACTGAGAGAGGCCATGAACAAGAACAAGCCCACGAAGGCTACACCCGAGCCGAAGGCCGTAAGCACGACGAAGGAAGAGTATCGTCCCTCTGCGATCAATTTAAAACGGAGCGACTGGCGCTTGCTCAGGCGTGTTGCGGACGCGCGCGCCGACAAACGGGGTTTCGGTCGCCGTTCCGTGTCTGCTGTGATCGAATCATTGATCGAGCAAGCACGGACGAAGCTAGAGGCCGAAATTGAACATTGAAGCGGGAAGAGCCAGGCGGCATCGGGCCGGAGGAGTAACGGATGTCCACTACTAGATTTGCAGCAGCCTGTACTGCTTATGTGTGCTTGATGAGCCTGCCTGCTTTGTGCCAGTCAAGCAAAAGCGCACCGCCAATAAAGTGGCCTATGTCTGGTCAACAGGCGCGATCGGCTGTTCCTCCTTCGGTCGTCACGTCGGTTGACGGCCCTTCGCTTGGCTCAAGATTCACTGGGTATGACATCAAGGCTGAAATCGCCGCTATCATGAAATCTCCCGCCAGTCGGCCAAAATCCGAATTTGAATCGACAGTGCAATATCAGACGAGGGTAGCTGGGTACAAAGGGCCGGAGAAGCTGGCTTTCAAGCTCTTCAACAAGACGGACGGTAATGCTGATGTTGATGCCAGCTACGATGCGGACAGCCAAGTACTTACAGTTGATGTCCGACCTCCGAGATATTCCTTTGAGGATGACGAAGGGTGGAGCTATGGTTTCTTGTTGAAGCGGGATTTGTTGAGCACACTGCGCTACGTCGGCAGCAACGCCTTCGGAGTGAAAAAGACGATCACGCGGCAAGCCTATGCGGAGTATGGCGTGCTGTTGGCTGCTGATGACCCTGTTTTCATCAATAATTTTTTTGAGCAATTAGGCGAACAAAGGGCACGCTTTTTGATTCGTATGAAGCCAGTGGACGCTGCCGCTGTCAAGGGCACGCTGCGTGCGGTCTTGGTGTGTGCGATTGCGAAACCTAAGGTATTCCAGGACACCACTCACGAGACGCCGACAATCGCGTCTCCATATGAAACGAACGTCTTGAGGCAGTTCATACCTGTCAGAACGCATCAGTTGGTTTTGTTCAATTCGATCAGCGGGCAGGTGCTATCAAGGAGATCACCGGATTCGTGGCGCAACGAAAGCCCAAGCACCTTCGATTTAGATGAAAGGCCCTTTCGCATTAAGGTCGTGCTGAGCGGTATTGCGAGCGTAAGCGTCGATTCGGGAAAGGCGAAGTTAACTGGTTTCCTTCCCGAGACGGGCGTTCTCTATGCGCGAGAACGCGTGCGCGTTAGAGTTCGGACGGAAGAAAATATGAACAGCCTGAAGTGTTGGGTCAACGACGAGCCTATTATTGACTCCCGCATAATATAGAGTTATTCCAGACGCAGTAAGGATTGTTTCCAGAAAGCGCTAATCAAACGCGGGCGGCGGCGCATCCGGCGCAGCGTGGTGCGGGCCGCCTCGCTAAGGTGCCAGTAGTCTTTGGGGCAGACGTTGGCCAGTTCGTGGTGCTTCCAGTAGCTCCAGATGTACTCGACCGGATTGAGTTCGGGTGCGTAGCCCGGCAGGTATTGGACCTCGATCCGTCCGGCCAGACTCTCGATGTGGTCGCGTACTAACCGACTCCGGTGGGCAGGCAGCCCGTCCCAGATGACCAGCAAGGGTCCGCGGATATGCCGGACCAGCGCTTGCAGGAACTCCACTACCTGCGGACTCTTGACGCTCCCGGCGTAGAGCCGGAAGTAGAAGTTCCACACCGTGAGGCCGGCCACCGCCGACAGGCTCTTCCAATTGAAGTTGTAGTCCAGTACAGGCGTTTGCCCACGCGGAGCCCACATACGACAACGGTGCGGACGCTGACTCAGCCCGCTTTCGTCGACAAAGACTATCGTGCGCCCCTGCGTGCGGGCTTTTTTTTAATGGCCGGCCAGGTCTTTCGCTTCCAGGTTCGGATCGCCGCCTCGTTTCGCTCACGCGCCCGGCCGACGGGTCGTTGCGGACTCCAGCCCAGTCCCACCAGAATCTTCCAAACATGACCTTCGTGGTAGGTGACGCCAAACTCCTCCTCGATCAAATGCGCCACACGCGGGCAGGTCCACAGGGGCGTCTCATAGCCCAACGATTCCGGTCCCTGCAACAGAAGCTCGCTCAGGCGCTGACGATCCTCGCTCGTGAGGAGGGGTTTGCGGCCGGCGCGGCCGGCCTTGCGCAACCCGTCTTTGCCGCCCGCCCGATACTCCTGCACCCAGCGGGCTACGGTCTGCCGCGCCACTTTCAACCGGCGGGCCACCTCCGCCTGCTTCAATCCCTTCTCCCACAAGCGGATCGCCTCGAAGCGGCGTTTCTCCAAGGCCTCGAAATCACGTCGCACTCCGGCAGCATTGCCCATACCAGGTTAGACGTAGTATCGCGGGAAAAGTGTCGCTATATTACGCGGGAGTCAATAAGCCGGACTGGAATATTGATCGTACGGATGGGTTTTTCAATTCAGCAAGTTTTGAAGTACTTCCCACGAACGGCCGCCCCCATTGAATCCAATCGTGGATGGCAATGGGAGCGACGACGGCTGGAGGTCGCTTCTGCAAGCAGACTCCCATTAGACTCCCATTACCTGTTCCCTACGGTTCCTAAAGGCTCTTTAGGTTGCCACCCGTGCCTTTTGTTTCTTGTGCTTACCGAATCTCGGTAAACTCATAACCCAAAGGTCGTAGGTTCAAATCCTACCCCCGCAACCAACCGAATGCGCTTGGTTACCGGGTTCCCGGCTCCTTCACCGCAGCCACCCATACAGATTCCACTCCCCTTCTGCGACGTAGTAGCCTTCTTCTCCTTCGACTTGCGGTAGCGTTGGAGTCCTACCCAACCAGCAGGAGTTCCGCAGACTGGCTTTGCCCTTTGGTGAAGGCCATATCCAGCGTGAAAGTGGAAGGAAACGTGAGAAGGTCTGACGGAACAACTTCAGGACCATATCCGCAGTAGCATAAAGAGTGATGTGGCACAAAACCGTTGCTGCCGTCAGTAGCTTGGTACTGTTCGGCGTGGCCTTCGGACAGGCAAGGCCCGATCAAGCGGCCAATAAAGGAAGCTACTACATTCCGATCTCTGGCCGAATTCTGAACTATACCGGCGAACCAATGCGAAACCGGCCGTTGGTTCTGAGCGGGACCGGGCGAGAAAGCATCAAGACGCAGACCGATCAGGATGGCAGGTTTCAGTTTCAGAGCGTAGAAGGAAACAAACCGGCTTCGCTACAGGTGGATGCGACGGGCATCCCGCCCGTGGATTTGGGCGGAATCAAGAGGGGCGGCGACATCGGAACCGTGGTCCTGCAGCAGGTTCGACGGAACTCATCGGAACACTTTCAGCCAGCGAATGGTACAACTCAGCCGCTATTGTCGGGCCGGATCACCGATGCGAATGGCGCTCCAATGGCGGGGAAAATGCTGATCTTTAGCAACCGCCGCACAGGATTCTTCTTGAGGATGGATGAGAACGGGGTCTTCGTCTGCCCGCCGGTCAGCCATAGCGAATATGAAATCTACATCTCTGAATCTGCATTTCCTTTCGACACGAAACAAAACCTAAACTACGTCGGGAACATTGCCGTTTCGGACGGACAGGACATTGACTTGGGGAACATCGTTCTCCTGCAATTTGCCTCGTCCAAAAAGGGCCATTGGGGTGATATTGCCGGTCCGGTCATGGGCCATATCGCCGGTTCAGTGAAGACTGCCCCGTTTCCGGCTACGCCAGAGCCAAAGCGTTCATCGGTACGGACGGAAACGGCGATAGCAGGTGTTTTTTGCGGTGCCGATCCAGCCAGTGTTATTCAGGAAGACGGAAACGTCGTTCGCCAGCCAACCGAAAAGGAACAGATAGGGTGTAGCTCTCCCAAGATCGCTGCGGACAAGCAAACAGCCGGATGGCTGGTTGATTCTGATTTTTGCTGCACCTCTTACCCGCTACAGTTCATGCTTATCGTGTACAGACCGGGGAAGCCTCTGCGCCGTTTCACCGGCGATGGTAGGGCCATCTTTGGCTGGACGTTTGTTGGTAGGGGAAGACAAGCGGCATTTTACCAGTCCTTTCCTCATGGTGACCCCGTGGCGCATGCCGAATTGTGGGAAGTCGATTCGGAGCGCTTGGTGGGAAAGTGGGACGGCGATATTACGCCGAAAGCGCCTTCATGGGCACAGGGCTTATTGGGCAAGTAGATTACGACGCTTTTCAGGCCCGTGCGGGCTTTGCGGGTCCACCGGGCGGGTGCTGAACGAATCTGGAGCCTGTGTGCGCCTTCAGCGGCCAAGTGGTGAGGACTGCCGCCGTGGTGATGACGGTGATTACAGCGGCGGGCATCTTTTGTCCGTGTCGGTTCGATTAAGCGCCGATTTGTCAGGCAGTTGCCGCCAAAGCTACACGGAACGGCAACTTGAGTACGTTCGGATTGTTACAGCCCCCCGCAACCAACCAAATCAATAGGTTGCGTTCCTCGGAATCAAGATCTTTCCAGAAGCGCTTAAAGAGGTCTTCCATCTCAGCCTGAACCCAGGGGCCGTCTCCCGCCGGGTGCCCGTGAGCCTTGCTGAAGCATGCGCTGAACTGGTAACCGCCGCCCACTTCCTGGTCCAAGTGCATCACCGGATAACCAGCATCGACACAATAGCGTGCCACGTCCTGATTCAGGCGCTTGGCGAATTCCGACTTCCGGCAGAGACGGGCCCATTTCGAACCGCGGCAATCGGGCATTTTCGAGGAAGTCAAAATTCTCGGCTGGCCGTCTTTGCCGCAGGTTGCATGCGGCGCTATCTCCATAGATAATTTGCCCGACGCGGGACGGGAGTAGCTCCCGTGGATTAGTAAATTGGACCTGAATCGCTGAAGGCTCAGGGCCGCTGATTCCAGTCGCTGTCGAAATGACCGCCGGAGGTGATGCGGCCGTCCTTCACCCATACATAGTCGGGAAGCAGGTTGAGCGGCATGATCCAGGCCCAGCGCAGCGTCGTGTCCTCGGTGCTGAGCAACTTGGCCTGCCACACAACTACGTAGTGCGACGGGCTTTCGGGATTCGGATAGATGAAAACGCTGCGGGCGCCGTTTTCGTTGCGCAGCAGCGCCGCCGGTAGTGCCCCGGCGATGCGCTTCAAGACCGGATTGCTGTCCGGCGTGCCAAACAGAATCAGATTCGAGCTCTCGATGTCTTGCGGCGTCACGCGTGCCGCCTGCTTCATCGGAATATCTCCGTGAACGCTGAGTGGACCGGGCGGGTTGCGGATGGCATCGAGTTCCGCGATGGCCAGGTCGCGGTCGCCTTCGCCGTACACCGCGAGGAATTTGGAGTTGAAGGCATCGTCGATTGGTCCTTGCAAGCCGTGCCGTTTCGTGCGAGCCGGCGCTTTCCATACGGAGGGTTTCCAGCTTCCTTCCTGCCGGGACAAGTGAACCACCGCGGACAGCGGACCACGCAACACCTCGGCCCCGTCAACGATAAGCGGAATAGCGGCGCCATTTGGTACGGGACTCTCATTCAGCCGGAGCGTCAACGCATCGATGTTGGCGGTCGAGATGCGAAGCGCGGCCGCTTTGCCGTCGTTGTATGTGGCTGTAAGCCGGGCGGAGGCGTTGTGCTTAGTCAACCGGTCAATGGTGACCCAATACGCCTGGTTATAACGAAGAGTATTGGTAAAGAACTTGATTTCGGCTGGCCGGCGCCGGACAGGGCGCTGGATGAGTTCGGTGACGAAGTTGGCGTAAGGATACTGATCGCCAAAGTTGTGGGGCATTCTGGGAAACGATTCGGTGGTGGCGAATCCGCTCTCTTCCACGATGGCGTCCGCGAACTCCGTGGAGCGTCCCTGGATGCCAGCCCCAGCGTTCTTAAAAAACACGTCTACGTTACGGGCGTTGGGATATAGGCTCTGGGTTGAGTGAATATCGATTTGCGGCTGCATCCAATCGGGCGGAGTGCCGGTGGATGCCCGCGCACGAGTCCACATGGCGGCATCGAGCGGCATCAGGCCGCCGAAGCGATCAGGATAGTGGAGCCCAATGGTGTAAGAACCCGAGCCTCCCATGGAGTGCCCCATGAGGAACACGCGATCACGATCGACCGGAAAGCGCCGCTCGGCCAATTCGATAACCTCGAGCACATCCTCTTCGCCCATGCCGCGATAGAACGCGCTCGGCCGTCCGAAGACTTGCACGTAAATTACGGGCAGATCCGGCTGAATCCACTGCGGCCCGGGCATACCGTTGTACTTCACACGGCTTCCGGCGAGCACCTCATTGAAGTTGAGCCCGTGGAGTTGAACTACCAGCGGATAGCGCCGCCCCAGTGAATAGCCGTCTGGCAGCCGCACGGCGAATGGCTGCACCGAGCCATCGGTGCGGGATTGAAAGTATAGCGGCGTCATCTTCCCAGGTTGTGGTTGCAGGTCGCGTGTTGTGCGGTAGAGTTCCTGCAAGCGGTCATAATCCGCCTCGGATTCGTACGTGAGAATCTCCAGGCCACCACGCGTAAGCACGCGCGAAGGCGCCGTCGCGTTGGGCCGTTGCCAGGGCAGCGGCGCGTTGTCCGGGCCGGCTCGCCGCGGAGCCGGAACCGGAGTTTGTGGTGTGGCCAGCGTGCAACAGAACAACAGAAGCAGAGTTGGAAATTTCATACTTGAAATCGCTCAGCGGCCGAATTCGCGCAGTACCGCAGCGCGCGGCCCCACAGTTGAAAGGTCGAACGGCTCAAACCCAACTTTGTTAGCAGGCGAACCCGGCTTCAAGCGAAAATTCCGCTTAGCCGGATCGACGAACATCGGGTCCGCGACCAGCGATCCCGCATCCATCCCGCGAGCGCGCCACTCGTCCCACGCCTCCTTTGCGAAGCGGATCTCTCCGCCCCCTTCCTGCCAGTACAGGTTATTCCGCAGCGTCACGTCCGTATCGTTCCAGCGCATGCGCAGGATGGGGCGGTCCTTCTCGAAGTACACTATGTTTCGTTCGAAAGTGAAGTTGTTTTCGACCGGCCGCTTGGCGGTGTTGCCGCCATTGGGTTCCAATTGCGCGTCGCGCCCGTAGGCGAAGATATTGTTGCGGATGACGTTGCCTTTGCCGTGGGACTGCCCGAAGCCGGCGGTGCTGGTGTTGTAGATGAGGTTCTTCTCGACCAGCATATTCGAGCTGCCTTCATCGAAGTAAACGCCGCGGCCGATGTAGGCGGAGTGGCGGACATCGTGCAGCACGTTATAGCGGATTACCGTGCCGGGCTGCGAGCCGAGCGTGTAAATGGCGCCCATGTCGTTCAGCCAGCCCTGACCGATGTCGTGCACATGGTTGTATTCGATGATGTTGTCGCGCGCCACCGATTTGCCTGTCCCCCACGTCCAGCCCACCGAGATGCCGCTGTAATAGTAATCGTGCACGTGGTTGTGCGCCACGATGTTGCCGTAGCTCGGACCTATCCAGATGCCGTGGCTGCCGTGGAAGAGCCGTCCGCCGGAATAAATGTGATTGTCTGTGATCTCCATATGGTGCGTCTCTTCCACGGGTTGGTCGTGGACGACGCCCTTCGCGTCGGGAGCGATCCTGCCGTTGCGATCGGCCTCGCCCACGCGTATTCCGCCCGTGCCAGTGTCATAGATCTCGCAACCCACCACGCGATTGCGCTCGCAACCGCGCGAGAAATGAATGGCGTGCTGGCTGACATGCGCCACGGTGCAGGCCTCGAAGGCGCAGTGGCGCGCACCATAGAAGCGGATCGCACCCGGCACCGGCGCCGATCCCTGGCGCTGGTAGAAGCCGGAAGGGTCGTTGCGCGGCATCCACCATTCCGCATGTGCAAACGTAAGCCCGCGAAAATGAACATACTCAACGAACGCGCCTGTGCGCGGATCGCCTTCCACATTCACCAGTTGTTCGAGCACGGGCGCCACCATGCGCGTCGCGCCGACCTTCTCGCCCGGCATGGGCATGTAGTAGAGCACGCCCGTCTTGCGATTGAGGTAGAACTCGCCCGGTGAATCGAGCAGTTCGAACGCGTTCTCCGCGTAGTAGCGGGCCAGTTCCGGCGGATTACCGAAACCGTCGGTGAGGCGGTGCGTGTTGGGGTACTCGAGCGTCACCATGCGAGCGTCTGTGTCGACCGACGCGATGTGGCGCCGCACGCTCACCCAAAAGGTGGCCAGCACGACTTCCACGTCATCGAGATTCTCCCATCGCGCGATCTCGCCCGGAGCAAATTGGAAGCGCTTCTGCGCCGTCTGATAAGACGCTTTCGGATCCATATCGGGCACCGCGCTGATGCGAAAGAAGCCCTGGTTCGGATTGCGCGCCAAAGTGCGCCGCTGATCGCCTGACCACAACTGGCGGAAGTACCACTTGCCCTCGCGCACATCGGCGATCTCCGCCGCCCAGAGCCGCTTATCCGCTACGGTCACTTCCTTCCAGCCGGAGACCTCGCGTCCACCGCTGATGACCGGCTTCTCTCCGGAGGCGGCGCGGTAAGTGACGGGGCACGCTTCCGTTCCGGAATCTTCCGGCGTGAACTCCAGCGTGCGGGTGAGACGGAAGACACCGCTGTGCAGCCAGACGGTGACGGGCGCTTTCAGCTTTCCGCCGCTTGCGCGCTTCCATTCGCGAACAGCGTCACGGGCGCGCTCGATCGTGGCAAACGGAGCCTTTGCCGTGCCGTTCCCCTGGTCGGAACCGCCGGGAGAAACGTGAAACTCCTGTGCGCCCCGAAGGGTGCAGCAGCAGAGGAAAACGAGACTGAGAAATCGCATCGAAATTGATATCCTACGCCGAACTGAATTGCGCCTGGCGCCGTTAAGCGCGGTTCATCGCAAAGAGACCAGAATATCAGTAGCGTGATATCCATGCAGGACAAACACCCTTGAAAATCGGCGTGCGGCCGCACAGTTCTCAGCCACCACCTTATCCGGAGTGGCGGTGACGAACGCGTTCAGATTGATTCATTTCACGAACCACGGTTTGGAGGTTGCATCGCTCTTCAGGAATTGAAGCAGGCGCGCCGCAACCTTCTCTCGACCGGACGGCGAAGGATGCGTTCTATCCGTTTCTATGTAATCCTCACGGGCGTAACTCAGGCCGTCTTTGTTTGCTTTGGTTCCGTCGGCCCAAAGGTAAGGTCCCCATGCCACCCACGGCGCACGAACCGGCCCTTTGCTGGAATCGAAGTTTAACTCGGGTTTGCCGGCAAGCTGATCCGCGATCAGCCATTTGACGGAGAAGCCGCCCTCATAAGCGAATGGTTCGGGATTGAGCGGGCTGGTGGCATAACCGGCGTATGTGCGGCTGGAAAGATACGCGATCTTCAAATTCGGAAAGCGTTCCTGCATCACGTGCAATGTGTCGGCCAAATTACTTTGAAGCTCTTTGGATTCCGCCGGGAATGGACGCACCGGTCCCGGATTCGCTTGCAGGACCCATGCAGCCTGCACCTGATTGCGCGTAACACCGGCGGCCTCCAGGCGGCTGTCGACGACCTCCCAAAACGGCGTCTTCGGATTTGCCGTGATCCACGCGACCTGCCCGCCTTGCGCGCCGTCGACCAGCACAAGTTTGGGATTCAGGCCTCGATCTTCCGCCGCCACTTTCTGAAAGGTCTGGAATTTCATCGTGGTGTTGGACATGCCGATCGAGACCATGACGATCTTGCCGTTTGGCGACGGCCGGCCGGCGGCGTCCAAGGGGACGATCTTCCGCGCCTGAGCCAGGCCGGCCTTCAGGTGTCCGGGCGGCGGTGTGTTTACTCCGCCGGGATACAGGCCGCCTTCCTCGCCCTTGTAAGTGCCCTTGCCCAAGTCGGGCAACGCAATCAAACCAGTCGACTCGCGCGCCGGGTGTGCCGCAATCCACGCCTTCCGATCTATTTTCCCGTTGGCCTGTACGTGGGCGCGCTGCTCGGGCGTGAGCGCTTCCATGGTGCGCCGACGGAATTCCTGCTGCTCTGGTTGTGCTTGCTGTTTCGCGGATGCGACCGGCTTGACGGCGGCTACCGTAACGCCACGATCGATCGCTTTCCGGATCGCGTCGCGTCCCTCTGCGGTGGAGAACAGCGCGTGGGGCGTTCGCGGGACAAAATGGATTAGCTTTTCGCTCGTCACTTTGGTCGCAAAGGTCAGCCCGTTGGGCACCGGCTCTCCACAGTCAAGTGCTCCGAACAGAAAGAAGACCTTGGTCTTCGGGTAAGCGAGCACTGCACCCGGATGCACCACGCTGTCATCCAGCAATTGCGCCGCCGTAGGTTGCGCACTCACCTGCTTGCAGACGGCGTTACTGGGTCCCAACATGCATCCCGGCGTGCATTCCATCGCGCCTTTTGGCACGATGCTCGAACAGAGCGCCGTCCACTCGGAAGAAGCCTGAGCGGCGCACACGTAGTCCAGCCGGGCGACTGGCGGACCGGAGCTGAGGACCGCCACGTCGAGAATCTCAGCACGCCCGTAAGTGGTTAAGGCGTAGCCGATTTCAGCGGAGCCACCCGAGTTGCCCGTTGCCACGAACTTGCCCCCGGTATGAATGCGTTCTCGAATCCACGTCAGCAGGGTTGCGTAGCGGCAGGCTTCTTTTTTCATCCCGCCTTCTTGCGTAGGCCAACCGCCATCCCACGCCCTGTCCACGACCCGGAAACCCATCGCGGCCAACTCACGGACCAGCGTCTGGCCGCCTTCCTGGCCGCCATAGAAACCACCACCGTTGCCGCCGCTTCCCAGGACTACTGTGCCCCGGAACTGCTCAGCGGCGGCCGGTTCGGTGACACGAACCTGGGCACGGAGATCCTTGAGTTCAGGGCAACTCACCACAACCACCCGGCAAGCCGTCCGGTCTGCCGGGCCCGCGCCCGCAGGGCACGCATCCGGCAACTCTACGACCTTGCCCAACGGCGCCGCCACGGTCGATGCTGTCAACAGCAGAGCAATCCAAAGTACCCTAAATCGCATAAGCTCCTCGCTCTCAAACATGATACCCTTGTGCTTCATCAACTCCAAGGAACACCAAGGAACACCAATGATAAAAACCTTCGTAGGAATCCTGATCGTAGCAGCTTCGCTGATTTCTGTCCCGGCCGTCGCGCAGAATCCGGAGGATCAGAAAAAGATCCAGGAGATCCGCGCGAAACGTGATCGAGGCGAACAAATCAGCGCTGAAGACCGCGCGTTCATCCAGCGCATGACGGCGCAGCAAAACCAGAAAGGTGCGCAGCAGAAACAGAATCCGCAGCGCGCCGCGCAAAACGAGAAATGGGTCAAGGAGCATCCGCCGCGCGAATCAACGGGAATGATCGCGCTCACTGATCTGGGCAAGGGCACGTACAAAGGAGAGCAGGGAGGCCTTTACCCCGGAGGCGAGAACGTGCCGCCGCCGGCTCACCTTAAGGCCGGATTGAGAATGGCACAACAGATCGTCCCGTTGGACCGTGATGGCAAAGCTTCGCCCGACGGGAAGATCGTGCTGATGTCGGCCGGAGTGTCGAACACCACTATGGAGTTCCAGTTCTTCCAGAAATTGGCGGCGGCGGACAAAGCGCTGAATCCGCACCTGGTGGTTGTGGACGGCGCACAGCCGGGGCAGGCCGCCGATCAGGCCGCCAATCCGCAATCGAACTATTGGCGGGTGGTGGATCAGCGCATGAGTACTGCCGGGGTATCCAACGCTCAGGTGCAGGCGCTCTGGATCAAGGAAACGTATCCGCTCTACGATGGCCAACTACCGTTTCCTGGCGAGGCGAAGAAACTGCAGGGTTGGCTGGTCGACATTCTGCACACGACGAAAGCACGCTTCCCGAATCTGAAGATCGCGTACCTTTCGAGCCGCGTCTATGCCGGATTTGCATTGAGTGCGGCGAATCCGGAGCCCTTCGCCTATGAGTTCGGCTTCTCCAATAAATGGGTGATCGCCGACCAGATTGCCGGAAAACCTGAGTTGAACTGCGATCCAGCGAAGGGAGCAGTGCGGGCCCCATGGATCGCGTGGGGGCCTTACATGTGGGCGGATGGCGTAAAGGGACGCAAAGATGGCTTGGTGTGGCTTCGCGAGGAGCTTGGACAGGATGGAATGCATCCGTCCAATTCCGGAAGAGAGAAAGTTGCCAAGTTACTGATGGAATTCCTGAAGACCGATCAGACTGCGAAGTCGTGGTTCCTGGGAAGGTAATTCAATATGAGACTACACTACACGGCGGCGATTTTCTTGCTCTCTACCACGGTTGCGCTGTTAGGCCAGCCCCAGCAACGCCCCAACTCCCAACAAATGGAGGAGCGGCGGAAGCAGTACATGAAAGCGAATCCTCCGCAATCATCGATTGGGCTGATTCCATTGACCGAACTGGGAGGTGGGACCTACAAAGGCGAAGCCGGCGGCCTGTATCCTGGCGGAAAAAACGTTGCGCCGCCGGAGCACGTGCAGGCCGGGCTGAAGATCGCGCGTGAAATTGTTCCGTTGGACGCCGAAGGCCGCAAATCACCGGACGGCAAGATTGTCCTTCTCGCAATCGGTTTCTCGAATCCCAGTATCGAGTTTCCGGGGTTTCAGAAGCGAGTAGCCGAGGATCCGGACGTCAACCCGCGCATTGTCGCCGTAAACGGCTGCGTGGGGAGCCGCGCATCGAAGGAGCAGGCAGACCCCGGTTCGCGCTATTGGAAAGAATTGGAGCAGCGCTTGTCCGCGACCGGCGTCACCGCCCGCCAGGTGCAGGTGCTCTGGATCAAAGAGGTGATCCCGGGCGCAGTCGGATTTCCGGATATGGCCCGGCAACTGTCGAGCGACCTCGTTGCCACGCTCCATGTGGCGCACGACCGTTTCCCGAACGCGAAGCTGGCCTTTCTGAGTAGCCGCACGTATGGCGGCTACACCGAGCTGGGCGGCAGTCCGGAGCCCGGCGCGTACGAGACGGGCTTTGCGGTGAAATGGGCGGTGGCCCGCCAATTGGCGGGAGATCCGGAGTTGAATTACGACACCGCCAAGGGAGCGCTGCGCTCGCCCTGGATCGCGTGGGGTCCATATCTGTGGACCGACGGCGTCAAAGGGCGCAAAGATGGCTTTGTCTACCTGCGTGAGGATGTCAGGGAGGACGGACTCCACCCATCTGATAAAGGGACGGCAAAGGTCGCGGCCCTGATGATGAACTTTTTCAAAAACGATCCGGTCACGCGTTCGTGGTTTTTGAAGTAGGCAAGAGACGGCATGTTCAAACTAAGGTCATCACATCTTCTTGCTATTCTAACGATCACCGCCGCCTTCGGCACAGCCGAGGCTCAAGCGCCACCTCCGAATGCGCCGGCAGGCATTGCCTCCGCGCTCAAGCCGTTCATCGAGAATCGCACGCTGGCTGGCGCAGTGACGCTGATTGCATCGCAGGACACAGTTTTGAGCGTCGAAACCATCGGCTACGCCGACATCGCGGCAAAGAAACCGATGACCGCGGATGCGCTGTTCTGGATCGCTTCAATGAGCAAACCGATTACCGCCACGGCGCTGATGATGCTGGTGGACGAAGGCAAGGTCAACATCGACGACCCGGTGGAGAAATATCTTCCGGAGTTCAAAGGTCAGTGGTTGGCCGTCGAGAAGGACCAGGATCACATCCTGCTGAAAAAGCCGGGCCACCCAATAACCGTCCGGAATGTGTTGACGCACACCAGCGGCCTGCCGCCGACTTCGGCCATGGAACAGCCAACGCTCGACCTGTTCCCGCTCATTGCCGGAGCGCGCAGTTACGCCATGACGCCGCTCGAGTTCCCTCCCGGCAGCAAGTATCGGTATTCCAACGCCGGCATTAACACCGCCGGCCGAATCATCGAGGTGGTCAGTGGCATGCCGTATGAGGAATTTTTGCAGCGGCGCCTGCTTACCCCTTTAGGGATGAAGGACACGACGTTCTGGCCCTCCCGCAAACAACTCCAGCGGCTGGCAAAGTCCTACAAATCGAACCTCGCGAAGAAGGAACTGGAAGAGACCACCATCACCCAACTGCGCTATCCGCTGGACGACCGCAAGCGCCAACCCATGCCGGCGGGCGGGCTGTTTTCCACCGCGCGCGACATCACCCGGTTTTGCCAGATGGTCCTTGCAGGCGGCGTCTTCGAAGGTAAGCGGTATCTGTCCATCGAAGCGGTCCGGCAGATGACTTCGATTCAGACGGGCGACCTCCCGCAAGGTTACGGTTTCGGCTGGTCCGTACTGCGGAAGGGGAACGGCGGCGACGGCCGCAGCGACGGCAGCTTCGGCCATGGCGGCGCCTACAAGACTGCGATGTGGGTGGACCCTCACAGCAAGCTCGTCATGGTGTTGCTGCGGCAACATTCCGGAGCGTTCCTGACTCCGGATGGAAACAAGATCGAAGGGGTCTTTCTAAAAGCGGCGACCGATCGATTCGCGAAGATGCAATGAAGCACGGCCGGATGGGAGTGTGGCACAGAGGCGAGAACTGGCGGACCTGCGCATATTAGCTGCTGAGCCTTGTTGCGAACCGCCGGGGGGCGGTCGCCCATCGTGCCCCGGAGCACCGGCGGCAGAGCTCTCGCGGAATCCTCGAACCAACCGGGGGTTGGTTGCGGACCTGGGGGTCCGCCTTCCGGGTGCCTCCACTTCGATGTCGCACACCCCGGCCTGATTTTGGCGCTGTTCACGGCGCGCAGCGCTATGCCGGGTGCTCTGGTAGCCAATTGCCGCAACAGTAAGGGCCAATAGCGCGAGTGGGTTGAAACGGCGTGTTATGCCGAACCGTCAACTCTGAATCCCGCGAGCCCTCACGGCTATCCTCTTCTTCTTTTTACCGACGGGTGGTTCGTGCCGTCGCCGCTGTACGCAGGCCGGTTCGGGGGGCGCTCCACAACGCGCCGCTGCGTGGGATCGAACAGCATCAGGCGGCCTTGCCTGTAGGAATCAACTCCGAGGCGGATGGCGGTCATGAGCTGCCAGCCGAATTCAGGATGCAATACTGTTTTTTTGCGCGTGCGCATGCACTCGAACAGATTGTCCGTATGGGCTCGGTTCAGATCGCGTGTTTCAACGGGAATGAACTTGCCGGCCTTCTCCTCGGCGCTTGCTCCGGCGCGAAGATAGATCGGTTCGGGAATCAGGCGCACGCCCTTGTCCTCGATGACGATCGTTCCTTTCTGGCCGTAGATGGCGGGCAAAATCATGCTTTGCGCTCCGGCATTGGCCATCGATCCGGAAAGGTTGACATAGAAATCGGGATACTCAATTACAGTGGAGTACGTGTCCGGCACCTCACGGTCCTTCTGTACGTAGATTCCCCCCGACGCGCTCACGCGGCTGGGGAACTGCGGGCCCATGGCGAATAGCAGCGGTCCCAAGCGGTGATAAAAGAGATCGGTGGCGATGCCGCCGGAGTAATCCCAATACTTGCGCCAGCGGAAGTAGCGTTCCGGGCTGAACGGACGGTCGGGCGCCGAACCGAGCCAGCGCTTCCAATCGAGGGTTTCGGGCGTTGCCTCGGGTTCCACAAAGTAGTTCCATTCGCCCGCCAGCGTATTGCGGCTGTACGTGTTCTGAGCCCAGAGCAGCTTCCCGATCTCGCCGGCCGCTACCATGTCGCGTGCGACGTGGTAGCGCTGGTCGGAAAGGTGCTGGCTGCCCACCTGTAGGATACGGCCGTATTTCGCCGCCGCCTCCGTGATGTTCCGCGCCTCCTCGATCGTCAGCGTCATTGGTTTCTGCAGATAGACGTCTTTGCCCGCAGCCATGGCCTCGATGGCCATACGGGCGTGCCAGTGGTCGGGCACGGAGAGGAACACGGCATCGACGTCCTTGTTGCCGATAACTTCGCGGTAATCGTGATGGATCTGCCGCTGCGACAACTTAGCAGCTTGCCGTGCGCGCTCCTTGCGCTTCTCATAGATGTCGGAGACGGCCACGACTTGGACTGTTGCGCCGGCTTCGCCGCTGCGCTCCACCAGCGCTTCCAGCATTCCGAACCCATTGCCGCCGACGCCAACACAACCGATTTGTATGCGGTCATTGGCGCCGAGGATCCGTCCATGGGCCGCGGCGGTAGCGGCGAGAAATGCACGTCTGGATGTTTTAATCATTTATTCCTCTCAATGAATTGGACTGCAGGCACGACTGTTTGAAGGAAGGTTTCTCGGCGCATACCTATGCCTTCTCCACCCAAATCGGGCTCGACCAGGCATGTTGCCCGTTGGCCTGCACCACGCGAACATAGTACCAGTCTGCCTGCGCGCCGTCCCCGATGTCATCCACGTCGAAAGAAGTCTCGTAATGCTCATTGAAGACGATGCGATTGAGCAACGCCGACTCTTTGGGGAACTCGCCCGTGTACATCACTTCGCTCGATTCGGCGAGATCCCGGAACGTCATCGAGAGCGTCTGTTTGGAAGGCACGTCCAGCGATACCGTCAGCTTCGTGTCCGGCCCGCCGCGCATCTTAAGGATCAGAGCCTTCTGCGAGCGGTCCTCGATCTGTTGCCGTAGCGCGGTGAACGAGCGCACGCGCACGCTCCGCTCCGTGCGGTCGAGAACCTGGTCCCGACGCTCCTCTTCGAGCGGCCCCGGCAAAAAGCAGGGCTGGACGGCTTCGATGCGGCCGTTCTCCACGCGGCAGGTGAAGTCCCAGTCGCAGGCGCGCGTAATGCCAAGTGCGGGCCAAGGGCCCCAGCCGTACTCGAATCGAGCCAGGACCGGCTTGCCCCAACTCGCGGAAGACGTTTCGCGGTCGGCAGGAAAGTTCCGGTGGATCACGCGATTGTTCTTCAGCACCTCTACGCGCTCCACCTGGTCCCAGCCGGTGACGGACACGCGGATACGCCGTTCGCGCGTGTAGGGCAGTTCGCGGCCCATCAACTTTCCGTTCAAGGTAAAGCCAAGGACGATGCGGTCACCGGTGACGGCGTAGGTCCGGCGGTCGAGGAGGGCCTCCATGATTGACTTGCGAGATAGATCCGGCGCCAGCACCGCCGCCAGACCTTCACCCCAGCCGCCGGGATATCCCAGATGGTCGTCGCTGGATGCGACAACTCCAAAGCGTTGGCCATGCGCCAAGGCGTATTGCATCGTGTTCTTCGTCCAGCGGCCTGGTTCCGTATGGCGGAGAAACGGAAAGGGAGCGCGATCCGATTCCGAGTTGCCCCATTCGGAGTAGATCTCCAGGAGCGGCGAGACCTTGGGATCACGGTGGGCAAAGTTCGCTCCACGCTTGCCTTCGCGAACCGAAAGATGGTGCGGGATCATGATGCAGCCCCGCTTGGCGGCGAAGCGCTGCAAGTCCTTCAAGTCGTCGGGTGTGTACAATTCCGCGTCGAGGTCCGGGAACAGAATGTGATAATCGCCGAGGCTGGTCGAATGCCATTCGTAGCCAGCCAAGGTCACGAACTTCCCCGGCGCGTCGAATTCCTTCGCGGTCTTCAGGACTTCCGGCCAGCGCGCCTTCGTCACGTGGAAACCGTTGATCCACTTGTCCTCGATGTTGCCGTCGAAGTGCCTGATGTCATGCCAGTGGGCGTGGGGTGTGAAAGCAAAGAAGTCGAGATGGTTGCGAGCGATTTCATAAGAGCGGCGCAACGAACCGAGCGCGTAACCGACACTCGAGTGGTTGTGCACGTCGCCGAAATACGTATTGAGACCGGTCTCCGATTGTGCTGAGGCTTGCGCCGCCGAATTGCCTAAGGTTCCGCACGCCACCGCGGCCACCGACGCAAGACACTCCCGGCGGGTTGTAACGAGATTCAATTTGCTTTCTCCTTGGGACGAGCCATTTCGAGAATCTTCGGATCGAGAACTTTCAGTATGCCTAAGCCGTTGTCGTTCTGCTAGCAGTACCTCCGCTGTAGCGGACACCGTGATAGCCTCTGGGATGTTGCCGGTATGAAGCGTGAAGTCGCGCGTGGCCGTCTGCCCGGCCGCCAGGGTAATCCCTGTGGACTACGCGTGAACTCCTTTCCCGCTTCTTGTTGAATGCCGCGCTCTACTCACCCCGGGAGCGTGTCTGCCAATGGAAACCCTGGCCTGGCCGAAATGCAGCAGCCCTGGCTGCTCAGCTTTCCTCGTCGTTCGGGCCGCTGGCCGGGACTTGTGAGCGCCGCTCGCGGAAGTCGGGATTGGGCGTGGGCATTTGTGCTTTCACGGTTTGCCGCCAGCTATTCAGCCGTTTGCGCAGCTCTTCGGTGCGCTCCGGCAGTTTCTGGGCGAGGTTCTCGCTTTCGGAGAGATCCTTGGCGAGGTTGAACAGTTCCAGGCGCCCGTCTTCGTGGTACTCCAGGAGTTTCCATTCGCGCGCGCGGACGGCGCTTACCGGCGAAGTCGTCGCATAGTAATGCGGAAAGTGAAAAAACAGCGCGTCGCGATTCAGCCGCGCCGAAGGATTGCGCAGTAGGGGTACGATGCTGATGCCGTCGATCTCGCGTCCAGTCGTGGACGGCGCCGGACGGTTTGCTATTTCCAGCAGAGTGGCAAACAGGTCCGCCGCATACACCGGTTCCGCGCAAGTGCTTCCAGCCTTCGTCACTCCCGGCCACTTGACGATGAGTGGTACGCGAACCCCGCCTTCGTACAGAGAGCCTTTTCCCGAGCGCAGCGGATAATTGCTGGTCACGTCCTTGTTCTCATAGCGGTTGATGAAGCCGCCGTTGTCCGAGGTGAAGACGATGACCGTGTTGTCCGCCAGGCCGCGCCGCTCGAGGTCGGCCTGCACACGGCCTACGCTCTCGTCGAGGCTCTGCACCATGGCGGCGTAAGCGGCGTTCTGATGATGCATGCCGCCGCGCAACTTAGCGGTGTACTTCTCGATCATCGGCGCTTTGGCCTCGATGGGCGTGTGTACGGCGTGATGCGCGAGGTAGAGGAAAAAAGGCCGGCCCGGTTCATGGTCCAGCGTCTTGAGCGCTTCGCTCGTGAGCCGGTCCGTAAGGTATTCGCCCGGGCTTCCGTTTTCCAAATGCGGCACGTAACGCAGTTCCTTCTTGCCGAAGAGGCCGCGGTACGGGTAGAAGAATGTGGGCGGAGCGCCCCAGAAGGTCCCGCCGATATTGACGTCGAAGCCCTGCGTTTCCGGGTAGAAACCGGCGGTGCCCAGATGCCATTTGCCCACCAGCGTGGTTCGGTATCCGGCGTCGCGCAATTCTTCGGCGATGGTCACTTCTTCGAGCGGCAGGTTGGCGACTACGGCGGGCGGAATCACTTTGCGGTTTCGCGGCGGCGGCGCGTCCGCGGCTTCGTGCCACGTAGTCATGTGCAGGCGGGCCGGATGCTTGCCGGTCATGATCGATGCGCGCGTCGGAGAGCAGACCGGCGCGGCGGAGTACGCGTCGGTAAAGCGCACACTCTCACGGGCCAGACGGTCGATATTGGGAGTCTCGTGCAGGTCTCCGCCGTAGCAGGTGAGATCCGCCCATCCCAGATCGTCCGCCAGGATGAAAACAAAATTGAGCGGCCGCGCGGCGGCGCTCGCAAGTCCGAGCGTAACCGGCGCGGCGATAGCGCCGCGCAAGAAATTGCGGCGCGATAGCCCTCGGCCGTAGTAAGGTAGTGTCACTCTCGCCTCCATCTTTATTTGAATCTACTGCTCCAAGCGGCCTCTGGGCCCATGAAACAGGCGCGCGAGTTCCGTCATCACTGTTCTTCAGCTTGGGGAAGTGGACTTCCTTCCGCTGTGTGCGCCGCGAGATTTTTTTCCATGTTCTCCAGTGTCACGCCCTTCGTTTCGGGGTAATACATCAGCACCACCACGAATTGAACAACCGTCATCAAGGCGAAAAACGCGAACGGCGCCGGACGCGAAAGTGCGGCCACCGCGGGGAACAGGCCGGAGATGATCGCATTCATGATCCAGTGCGTGAAACTGCCGAGGCTTTGGCCCTTGGCGCGTACCAGGTTGGGAAATACTTCGCTCAAATAGACCCAGATCACCGCGCCTTGCGAGAACGCGAAGAACGCGATGAAGGCGATCAGCAGCCACAGCAGCATCCATTGATTTCTACCAGTGGCGAAAATGACGGCCACGCCGGCCAGACACGCGCATGTGCCCGCGGCGCCGATGAGCAGTAGTTTCTTGCGGCCGATGCGGTCGATTACAGACATCGCAATGATTGTAAACAGCAGGTTCGTAAGCCCGATCACTACAGCCTGCAGGCCGCTCGAATTCCGTCCGAAGCCGGCGATCTCAAAAATGTCGTTGAGGTAATAGACGATTGCATTGATGCCGGAGAACTGGTTGAACATGCCGATCGAAATCGCGAGGAAAATGGGGAAGCGGTATTTGTGCTGGAAGAGCGGCTCGCTCTTCATGCGTTCTTCGACGCCAACCGATTCGATGATGTCCTGGACTTCGCGCTCCGGATCGGGTTCGCCTATGCGCTCGAAAATCTCTCGGGCTTCCGCGTAACGCTTTCGCCGCACAAGCCAGCGCGGGCTTTGCGGGATGCCGAACAGAGCGCCGAAGAAGAGCGCGGCGGGAAGGGCCGCGATGCCGAGCTTCAGCCGCCATTCGATGTCGCCGGAAACGGCTAATGAGATCAGATAGTTCGAGAGGTATGCCAACAGTACGCCGCAGACGATGTTGAATTGGAACAAACCCACGAGACGTCCTCGTTTGGTCGCCGGTGCAATCTCGGCGATGTACATCGGTCCGATCACGGAAGAACCGCCGATGGCGAGCCCGCCGATAAAGCGTGAAAGCATGAAGGAGTTCCAGTCCCATGCCAGCGCGCAGCCGATAGCCGAGAGCAGGTAACCGACGGCCAGTATCCGCAGAGCGACGCGCCGGCCGAAGCGGTCGCTCGGCGGGCCGGCAAACATGGAGCCTAGGACCGTACCCCAGAGAGCGCTCGATACGGTAATGCCGAGCAACGTCGGCGTGAGCTGAAATGTATCGGCCAGTGCCCGGGTGGTGCCCGCGATGACGGCTGTATCGAACCCGAACAAAAGGCCGCCCAGCGCGGCCACAATCGTGTTTCTGATTAGATATGCGTTGAATCCTGCGCGGCCGCTGATGGTCAATGTGAAACCTCCGGAATTCTTTGCGCCGGCGACATTTTAGCTTCGATGCCGTCCATGAGGCAATGTAGCAGAAATTGATGTGCCTCCTGGGCGCGTGCGGCGGCGAGAGCCTCCAGTACGTTCGGAGAGTTGCCGCTCGTAGAGAAGACCACCAGGATATCTTCGGGCCGCGCCAGCGCGCGCACCTGCCGGGCGAAGACATCCTTATAGCCGTAGTCGTTTCCGATGCACGTCCGTACGGCCGTGTCTCCGGTCAGTGCGACTGCGGCCAGCGGCGCTCGGTCGAGCAGGTAGCGGCCAACGAGTTTTCCCGCCATTGCCACAAATTGCAGCGATAGATCCGAATGAACTAAAAATTCTATCCGGGAGCTTAACCTTTGTCAATCAACTTAACAAACGACGGCCTTAACTTGTGATATAGGTAGATGACGGCGATGACAAATCGGACAGCACAGAATGGTTCGCAGATGCGGCTGCTGAACCGCATGATGATCTTATCTCTCGTGCGGCGCGGACCCGTGGCGCGCTCCGAACTAGCTGTGGAGACCGGACTCACGCGGGCGGGAATCTCCGTGATTGTCGGCGGCCTTATCGAGGAAGGCCTGCTTGTCGAAACCGGATTCCGCGGCAGCGCCGGGGGCAGGAAGCCCGTGTTGCTGGAACTCCGGCCGGACTATGGCTTTGCGCTAGGCCTGACGATTTCCCGCGCGGGCGCCGAAGTAGGGGTCGTGAACCTCAAGGGGGAGTTGCTCTGGCAAACCCCATTGGGCGCTCTGCCGCTGTCGCGCAGCGCGGCTCTGCTCAAGATCAAACAGGTGCTGCGGCGCACCTTGGCTTCGCGCCGGCTGGCGAACCATAGATTCCTCGGACTCGGCATCAGTACGCCGGGGCCGGTGGACGTCATGGCCGGCGCCATTCTCAACCCCCCGAATTTCGAACTCTGGCATGGCGTCCGGCTCTGCGATGAGCTTGCCGACGTGGCGGGGCGAAGTGTGTTTCTTGCCAACAACTCCCAGGCGCTCACGATGGCTGAGAAGGCTTACGGCAAAGGGCGAGACGGTGGAAGCTTCGTTCTGCTGGTGGTGGAAAACGGAATCGGCGCCGGAATCGTCCGCGGCGAGGAGGTGTTTTCCGGCTGGCGCGGCTTCGGCAATGAGGTGGGCCATACGTCTATCGATTACCAGGGCCCCGAGTGCGAGTGTGGCTTGCGGGGATGCGTCGAACTGTATGCCTCGGTCCCGAATGTGTTGCGAGCGCTCCGCAGGAGCCGGCCACAAATCGCGACCTGGAACGACTTTATCGATTCGGCGCATGCTGGCGATGCAGTCTGCCGGCGCGTTCTGGAGGAGCAGGCGCGCGCACTGGCGGCCGCTCTGGCGAACGTCATCAACATGCTCGAACTGGAGGCCATCGTGCTCACCGGCGATATTCTCTATCGCGGCGAGTTGCTGCGCCAAGCCATCGAACGTCAAGTAAATCTCACGGCAATGAACCGGAGGCTGCGTCATATCCCGGTGCATCTCTCGTCCCTGGACAAGCACTCGGCGGTGATGGCGGCGGCTGGAATTGCGATTGAGAAATTCTTTTCGGGAGACACGCAGGCTACCGCCGGTCCGCGTCATGGCACGGGCGGTCCGCGGTAGTGAAGATCAGCTTCACCGGCTTACCCTTTCGGGGCCGAGCCCTCCGTTGCCAGCCCGCCAAAGGCACACCACAAGTTCACGCTCCGCGCGGAATGGATCTTCGTGCCAACGCCTGAGTCTAGCCGCGCAGTTTCTTGGTTACTTCCGCCACACGCTTGCCGAGTACGCGCGCGAAGCGCAGGTCATCTTCGGTCGGCTGGAGTTCTCCGGTCGGACCAGCAATGGTCGATGCACCGTAAGGCGAGGCGCCACGAGCCTCCGTGTGGGCGAGACCCTCTGTCGAATATGGGATGCCCACCACGATCATCCCGAGGTGGATGATCGGCGCGTACATCGTGAAGAGCGTTGTTTCCTGACCGCCGTGGGTGGAACCCGTGGAGGTGAACACTCCCGCTGGCTTGCCTTCCATCTCGCCCTTGCCCCAGAGTGACCCCATCCCATCGAACAGGATCTTCATTTGCGCTGTCATGTTGCCGAAGCGTGTTGGGGAGCCGAACAGCACGCCATCGGCTGACCGGAGGTCATCGCGCGTGCAGACCGGCACGTCCTTCTGCGCGTCCATGGCCGCCTTGATATAGGGGTCGGATTCCGCGCGGCGCTTGACCACGTCCAGTTCTTCCGTCCGGCGAAGCAGCACTTCGACACCGGCCTCGGCCGCACCCTCCGCCACCGCCTGCGCCAAGCGGAACACATGGCCGTACATGCTGTAGTAAACCACCAGAATCTTCATAACCTATCTCCGATTTCCGTTCTTACTACCAGCAAGTATACATCCAGCCACTTCCGTTGACACCGTATTCTTCATCCTCGCCATCCCCAGCGACTGGGCCAATGGCTTCACAACAAGCGGGGCGGAGGAGTTTCAGAAGAAAGCGCCCAGATAAGCCGGCGCTGAAATCCTCCGGACTACTTCGCGAGCGCCGCCGCGATGGCCTTCTCGGCCAGCGGAGCCATCAGGTCATAGCCCGCGTCGTTGGGATGCAGTCCGTCGCCGGTGATCTCCTTGCGCAGCATCTTTTGGTCGTCGAGCATCGCCGAATAGTAGTCCAGATAGATCAGGTTGTTCTTCTCGGCAAAGGCCTTAATCCAGGCATTCAGGGCGATGATCTTCTCGGGAGGGCGGCGCTCGGTTTGGGGCCGGATGTAGTCGCAGACCGGCATCACCGACGAGAGCACGACGCGGATTCCGTTGACTTTGGCCAGTTCCGCCATGGATTGGAGATTGCCTTGAATCTCTTCGAGCGACATCGGACCGGTGTTGCCCGCGATGTCGTTTGTGCCGGCCAGGATCACAACCACCTTCGGTTTCAGGGCAATCACGTCAGGACGGAAACGAATCAGCATCTGTGGTGTGGTTTGCCCGCCGATGCCACGGCCGATGTAGGGCTTGCCAGGAAAGAATTTTTCGGGTTTGCGCGCCCAGCCGTCGGTGATCGAATCGCCCATGAACACAACGCGTTTCTCATCCGGTTGCGGCGCGGGAAGTTTGGCATTGGCATCGCGGTAGCGCGCCAGATTGGGCCAATCCTTGAGCGTCTTCTCCTGGCGGTCGAGGGCGGCGCGCAGTTTTGCGGTGTCCTTCTGGTCATTTGCCGGGGCCGGAGCCTGGGCCCAGGCTCCGGCTGCAAAAAGGACGAGACAGAATGCGAAAGTAGTTTTCATGGATTGCCGGCGCCTCAACTACTTCGCGGCGGAGAAGCGATAGACCGTCGTGGTCTGGTACTTCGCACCCGGTTTCAGGACCGTCGACGGAAAGGCCGGCTTGTTCGGCGAGTCCGGGAAGTGCTGCGTTTCGAGGCACAGCGCGGCGCGGCGCGGATAGACCTTGCCGCCCTTACCCTTGATAGTGCCGTCGAGGAAATTGCCTGTGTAAAACTGGATGCCCGGCTCCGTCGTCAGAACTTCCATTACACGGCCGGACTTCGGATCCTGAACGCGCGCTGCCAATGCCAGTGCACCGCCGCCGCTGTCCAATACGAAATTGTGATCGTAGCCTCCGCCGAGCTTGATCTGCTCGTCGGCGGCTTCAATACGCGCGCCGATCGCGGTGGGTTGGCGGAAATCAAACGGCGTGCCTGCGACGCTTTTCAACTCGCCCGTCGGGATCAGACCGGAATCGACCGGCGTGAACTTGCCGGCGAAGAGCGTGAGTTGCTGGTTGAGGATGTCGCCCTCGCCCTGTCCGGCGAGATTGAAATACGAGTGGTTGGTCAGGTTGAGCACCGTATCTTTGTCCGTCGTAGCGGAATAGTCGATGCGCAGTTCGTTCTTGTCGGTCAGGGTATAGACAACGGTTGTGGAGAGGTTGCCCGGATAACCCTCTTCGCCATCCTTGCTCAGATAGGTCAATTGCAGGGCCTGTGCCTCGGGCGTCGAGACATCGCTTGCCTTCCAGAGCGCCTTGTCGAAGCCCTTGACTCCGCCGTGCAGTGTGTTCGCACCGTTGTTGATGGCCAGCTTATACTCCGTGCCATTCAGTGTGAACTTGCCCTTGCCGATGCGGTTGCCGTAGCGGCCAATCAGCGCGCCGAAGTAGGGCGGGTCCTTCAGGTAGCCGTCCATGCTGTCGAAGCCCAATACGACATCGTCGATCTTCCCATTCGCGTCGGGGATCTTGAGAGACGTTAAGATTCCGCCGTACGTGATAATCGACGCTTCGACGCCGTTTTTGTTCTTGAGGGTATAGATCTCGACGTCCTTGCCGTCGGAGGTCTTGCCAAAAATTTGTTTCGTCACCGGCTTGCTTGCTCCTGATTCCTTTTTCGGTCCACACGCTGTCAGCATGATCAGACCGAGGCTCAACGCTGTAAGCGATCTCATGCGAGCCATCATCTCATTTCCGCACACCGCAGGCTAGCCCCGCCACTTCACGCCAAGGTCGAGCGTCTTCTTGGCATAGGCGACGCTGCGCTCCATGTGCTCGCGCTGCTGGAATTTGATGGCTTCGACGAATTGTGGCGGCGTGCTCCGCCCCGCGAGATCTTCCACGACCATGTTGCGGCTGTACGGTTGTCCTTTCTTCGCGAACGCCATAAAGCGCGCCAGATCGGCTGCGCGCGCCTTCGGAAACATCTTCCAGAAGCTTTCATCGTAGATCGGCAAAAGCTGCGGCGGCCGGCCCGTTATCGGCTTGATGAAGATATGGACGGGCGGGCAATGTTCGCGAACCTTCGCCAACACCTGTTTGAAGTCGACCGTACCTTCGCCAAGCGGCACCCACTGCACGGCGATGCCGCGCGGCGTTTCGTAGACGACCGAGTCGCGCAGATGCACAGTGAGCGCATAGCGGCCCAACTCCTCAATGGTTGTGAGCGGGTCCTCCATCACAAACACCGGGTTGCCGGTATCGAGGTACGTGCCCACGAAGTCGCTGCCGGCGGCCTCGATCAGCATACGGTGTTCCCAGGCTTGCAGATCCTTGTGGACCTCGATGGCGATCTTGAGCCCGGCGTCCATCACGGGCGTGCGCACCGCTTTGAGCAGCTTCACCATCGTCTCGATGTGCTGTTCGACCGGGCCGGGCGGCAAGGCCGCGCGATCACCTGCCATGATGCAGCGGATGATCGGCGAACCCATCGCCTTGGCGCGCTCCGCGTTCTTAAGCACCGTCTGAACGGAAGCGGGGAAGGCGTCGGGCGTCTTCGGAAAGATGCCGCCTCCGCCGGTTTCGAGATGCAATCCCAGACGTTGCGCCTGGTCGCGGACGTCGCGCCAGTGCGCAGGGTCCATCGCTTTCGGATCGAGCGAGTCCTGCAAAAACACGGCGTCGAGCTTGAGCTGCGCGCAGTAATCGAGCAACTGCGCATCGTTCCAGCGCAGCGCGCGCAGGCAGTAAGTATTCAGTCCAATCGGGATCATTGTCGTCCTTCAAGTCGGCGCTACAGGTCTGAGTATACGACGCTAGTCACCCACTCGCTTGCTCCGACCGCCAGCCACGGCGCATGTCGCGGCGAGTGAATCGCCAAAGAGCGGGGCCGTTCACATGCGCGGGAAGCCGCCACAGAAGGATGATACGCATGGCTGGGTGTGACGCAGTGTTGGTTTCCTGGAGCCCGGCTTCAATCGTGCGCGAATCTGGGGGGGCTCTCCCGAATGGCGCCTTTGATCGGATGCACAGACGGATTGCGAGGCAGCCGTGTAACTGTACGCGAGCTTTACGGGTACGACAGCGAAGGGTGCTTGACGTCTGGCGACGGCTTCACTTATGTTTATGACACGATGGGCCGGACGAGCCCGATGAGGCAGCAGGTTCCCGGTTCCCGAGAGCGACAAGGATGATAGGGGAGCAGGAGAGCGGCATAATGCTCAGATTGAGGAACATTGCTCAAAGACACTTTCGTCAGGGGTGCTGCGATGACGACTTCATCGCTTAGTTTGACGTTTGCTCTCATGCTTTGCGCGGCATGGAGTGGACGAGCTTTGGTCGCGAGCGAGAGAGAATCGGGATTCGACTGTGCGTGTGTGCTCCGGCTGGAGTTGCCCATATATCCGAATATTGCCAGAGCCGCTCGCATGGCGGGCGTCGCGAAGGCGGAGGTGAAGTTGAGAAAGAACGGGATGATTGAAGGTGTTACCGTTACTGGTGTGGCACCGCTGTTGAAGACTGCGGTCAAGGAAGCACTGAGCAAGTCGAAGTATTCGGAGAAGTGTGGTGGCAGTCTTGTGAGTATTGAGTTTCACTTCGCAATTGTTGGCGAACCCAAGTACTATCCGAACACATTTGTAAGTTTCTTACCCCCCAATGTGTTTGTAATCGCAACGGAACCGAACGTGCCAACGCCTTAGCGGTGAAGTGGCCACTCTCGAAAAGTGAAGTGCCCACGTGCCCGGAAATCATCCCGGGAATCGGAAATCCCCGGTAATTACGCGAAGGAGTCGTCAATATGGGCACAGCATCACAAATGCGCGCGAGTGACATCTCGCGGAAAACGCTAGCCACGTTTATGCTACTGGCGGTCGGAGGTGGGGCGATCGGCGGTTTCGTCCACGGCGAGATCACCCAAACTGTATCTGCACAGACCGACTCGGCGAAAGTCATTCGAGTCGCTGCGGTCGAGTTGGTCGACAGCGCCGGGAATAGAGTCGGTTTCCTGGGTACCGACGAAAAACACAATACTAGTGTAGTGTCTCTAAAATAGCTTTACAATGGCCGATCTTTTCCAGGATCTTGTTCACGCTCGCTGTCCAAACGAATGGCTTCGGTTGCTTATTGTTGTGGGCCAGATATTCGTTGATCGCCTGTTCCAGTTCTCCCACACTGTGGAAACTGCCACGCCGAATACGCTTGTCGGTGATCTCGCGAAACCAGCGCTCCACTAGATTCAGCCATGAGGAACTCGTGGGTGTGTAGTGAAGTTGAAATCGACCGTGGCGCTTCAACCATCGTTGGACAGCGTCATGCTTGTGTGCCGAGTAGTTATCCAGGATGAGATGCAAGGTCAGATCGGCTGGCGTTTCCCGATCGATCTTTCGAAGGAACTTGAGAAACTCCTGGTGCCTGTGCCGCGCCATGCACTCTCCGATCACGGTTCCTTCGAGCACGTTCAGGACGGCGAATAGTGTCGTCGTGCCGTGACGTTTGTAGTCGTGGGTCATCGTACCGCAGCGGCCCTTTTTCATGGGCAGGCCCGGCTGCGTTCGGTCTAAGGCTTGAATCTGGCTCTTCTCATCGAAACATAGCACCAGTGCCTTGTCCGGCGGATTCAGGTATAGGCCCACCACGTCGGTGAGCTTTTCTACGAACCGCTTATCCCGCGACAATTTGAAGGTCTTACTGCGATGCGGCTGCAAACCGTGGGCGTCCCAGATTCGTTGCACTGTGGCTGGGCTGACGCTTTGTGCGACCGCCATGGTTCGCACGCTCCAGTGCGTAGCGCAGACCGGCTGGCTATGCAGCGTGGCCTCCACAATCTGCTTCACTTTCTCGACTGAAACTCCCGCCTTGCGGCCACGCCCAGGCTCATCTTCGGTGAGTGCTACCGGCCCGCTGCTGAGAAAACGTTGCCGCCACAGAATCACCGTCGGACGGCTGGTCTTCAGTTCTTGGGCGATCCGCCGATTCGGCTGGCCGCTGGCTGCCAACAGCACGATGCGCGAACGAAAAACGATCTTCTGCGGCGTGTTGCGGGCATGGACCCACGCTTCCAACGTGCGCCGCTGGTCTGGATCTAAAGCTAACGGTTCCGCCACGCTCCACATGGTACATCCAGTATGCCCGCGGAACGAACCATTGTAAAGTTATTTGTGAGACACTACACTAGTCTTACGTTTTTCGATGCGCGAGGGAAGCGACGGGCGGCGTTCAGTCTTGACGGGGGCACTGAACCTTGGCTGCAGATAAATGGGCCTGATGGAGGCAATCTTCTAACCCTAGGCTTAGGCCAGAGTGGCAAGCCGCAGTTGATTATGTCCGATCACGACTTCAATGGCCGGGTGCTCCTTGGAATCGCCGAACCAGATGCGCCAGATCCGGAATGGAAGTACGACACTTGGGTACTTCGATTCGCTGGTAATCGCCTCAAGACATTGGCAACTATTGCGATGAGAACGGGGCGTTCTGGAGGCGTAATAGTCCGTGACCAATCGGGCCGGGAATGGCGAACACCACTGAAGGAGTAGCGAGTTCCGGGTACCGGGACGGCATGGGTTCCGATCGCGGGCGGGACAACCATCTGACCGCCCTCCGCTCGTATCAGGCTGAGGGGTTCAGGGTTTCCCGCTCCGAAAAGTGAACATAGCTGAAGGTTTCAGGAATGTGCGAATCGTAGTGCTCGTGGCGGTTCCAGGTCCAGCCCGCTCCGGGGTTAAGCCGCTCTCCGTTGCGGCCGATTTGCTGGAAGCGGGAGCAGTCGATGCGCCAGACGTCGCCGTCTTTGGGCGGTAGCGAGCGGCCGTCGGCGAGCCAGTGCAGTCCCTCCCACGGGAACGCGAGTTCGACGCTCCAGCCGCGATCCGTGCCGTTGCGCCGGTTCAATACGCCGTCGATGTGGACGGCATGCCGCAGCCCCGGAAAGTCCCAATCGAGAAAACCGTTGCGCAGGCCGCGCGGGTGGACGTGTCCTCCGATGCCGTCGATGACCATGAGCTTGCGGCCGGCCGGATCCCAGGCCGGCACGTTGTAAGGGCTACCAGCGTGGTACATATCCTGCCAGATCCACATGACTTCATAGATGGTGTTGTGAGCGTTGATCTCGAATTCGTAGTACGCGTCCCGGCCCGCGATGAAGACCTCGACATCGTTGTCCTCCCAGATCTTCGAATCGCGCTCGGTCAGCGTGGCCCAAACATCTGTTTCCTCGCACGTGAAGCCGAAGTAGAGATACTCGTCGTCCCATAGCATGGCGACGCGCGTATCGAACCAGGCGGGCTCGCCGGTGACGATATCGACGAAGAGCTGCGACTTCGGCGCGAGCAGCCAGCCGGGCTTATCGAGTTTGCCGTCGACCGTGATCGGGCCAGACGCGCGGTAGCAGGTGTAGTGCGCAAGATCGCGGTTGTAAGTCGTCTCCATGACTGCATAGGATAGCAGTAGCGTTGACGCCTCCAGACACCATCCTCTACACCGCCGCACACGGCGGCTTTGCACACGAAAGCGTCGCGCTGGGCGGCGGCGCGGCCGTCTGCAATCGATTGATGGAGGAGTGGGGCCGGACGAAGCCGTTCGAGTTGCATATGCTGGGGCCGGCCATGCTGGGTTCAGGTGCGCCGTCGGGCCGCGAACTGATCGCTTTCGACGAGCGGCGTTACGCGCGCTTCTGCTTCGAGTTCGGCGCGGCCGCGACGGAAGCGGTCTTGCGCTACGATCCCGCCCGCTACGCGGTGCTCTGCAACGATGTCTCAGAAGCGCCGGATGTGTGGCGGCTGGCACGGGCAGGCTTTCGGGTCTATACGATTTTTCACGTCGATGTCGTGGCCTACGTTGCGGCGATCTACGGGCGCGACTTGCTGCAACCGGAGACCCTGGTGCGCTGGTATGACCGGCTGGAACGCTCGCCCTTGCGAGTGCTGCTGCCGCGGCTCGCGGAGCTGATATTCCGCAAGCAGCGGGAAAGCGTGGAGTATTCGCGCGGCATCGTCCTGCCGTCGGAGGGCATGCGTGCCGTCTTGCATGCGTGCTATCCCGCGTTGCCGCCGGAACGCGTACACGTGATTCCGTGGGGCCTCGAAGCGCCTAAGGAAATGGCGGACGAAAGCGACGTGGCGCGCCTGCGCGATGAATTTGGCGTGCCGGACAATGCGCTTGCGCTGCTGACCCTGAGCCGCATCTCACCGGAGAAGGGGCAAGACGCACTGCTGCGCGCGCTGATCGAATGGGAGCGCCGCGGCGATCTACCAACACGGCCGCTCTGGCTCTTTCTGTGCGGCGACGCAGCCTACATGATGGGGCAGCGCTATCTCGAGCGTCTGCATTCGCTGGCGGCGCGGCTGAAGCGCATACGCGTCGTTTTTCCGGGCTATGTCACCGGCGCGCGCAAGCAGGCGTTCTTTCACATGGCGGATGTGTATGTGTTCCCGTCGAAACACGAGAGCTACGGCCTCACGCTGCTGGAAGCGCTGCGCGCCGGCCTGCCCGCTATTTGTCTCGATCATCATGGGGCACGCAGCGTGATGTGCGTGGAGTTTGGCGAGATCGTCACGGGCGATGCGGTTTCCGGACTGCTCGCCGCGCTACGCCGCATGCTGGCCGATGAGAATTTGAGGCGGCGTCAGGGTGCGGCGGCGCGCGCTTTCGCCGCCACGCAGAACTTCAGCGATAGTGCGGCCCGGCTCGCCGCGCTGTTGCTCACGGAGTAGAGCCAGCCGCAGAAAGACTTCGTGCTACATTCGAGAAGTTGGCACGGTGACGGCAGGAGCATCACAATAAGAGCTGAGGGCCCTTAGCTCAACGGTTAGAGCAGCGGACTCATAATCCGTTGGTTGTAGGTTCAAATCCTACAGGGCCCACCAACCTATGCTGGGGCATCCCGATGGCTTTCGCGTCGAATCGATGCTCCCCCTCGTGATTGACGGGATACTGCGATCGCCGGGCAAGGTCGTGCCCGCCCGCATTTCGTCGGAAAAATAGACGGGCCGAATCTCCGTTCACCGGCCCAATGTAACTCTATCTGCCTTGTTTTCAATAGAAGTTGCCGTGCCGGCGGGAGTTGCCACGGAAACGCCCGTTACCTTGGTGATGTGTGGAGGGCGCGCGCGCCAGCCAACACGCCAACCAAGGAGCACTCCCAGATGAATTATGCAACTCGAAGTGCGGGCAGTCCCGCCGCCGAACACGCCTTGCTCGAATTGATCGTCGAAGCCGCCTGGAGCATGAAGCGCGCCCAGCGCCTACAGGCGGAGTTGCCGGATAGGGCCATTGAGGCGCTGCGCGCTCCGGAGTTTGCAGCGCTCATCAAGAGACTGGGCGAACAGTATCACCGCGTCGAACTCGCCTACATCGGCGCGCTCCGTGAACTCAGCGCCATGCGCGCCGCCCGCGAAGCCGCATCCCGCAACGTGGAAATCAAGCGGCAGCAGATGTTGACGGCGCTCGCCGCCGCCGGAGAAACCGCACGGAAATTCCAGCGCGACCACCGCGCCAGGTGATATTCTGCTCCTGACGGCGCTGCGATTATCGAGCGCACGCAAGGCAGACAAGCATGCAATCACAATCTACATCGAAACCCGAACGCAGAGGCTTTTTGAAGGCCGCAGCGGGAGGAGTATTGATACTCAAGCCGGACACGGTCTTCGGTTCGCAAGCGAACTCGACCGTTGAGGTCGGCCTCGTCGGATGCGGCGGGCGCGGGAACTGGATCGGCGAGTTCTTCCCGGAATACGCGGGCGCGCGTATCGTCGCGCTTGCCGACGTAGTGAAGACGAACCTGGAGAAAACTTCGACGAAGTTCAAGGTGGATGGAGCGCGCGCTTACTACGGACCGGAGGCCTACAAAGAGCTGGCCGGCTCGAAACTGGACGCTGTGATCGTCGAGACGCCGCCCTACTTCCACCCCGAGCACGTGAACGCGGCCGTCAATGCGGGCAAGCACGTGTACATCGCAAAACCGGTCGCCGTCGACGTGCCCGGCTGCAAGAGCATTCTCGCCAGCGGCAAGCGCGCGCAGGGCAAGAAGAGCTTCCTGGTCGATTTTCAGACACGCGCGCAGCCCGTGTATCAGGAAGCCGCCAAGCGCATTCACCGCGGCGACATCGGCAAGCCGGCCATGAGTCAGGTGTACTACTACGCGGGCCGTCCGGCCAAGAACAAGGGCAAAGCCGGCATGGACTCCGGACAGACGCGCGTGATGAATTTTTACATGGACAAGGTTTTGGGCGGCGACATCATCGTTGAACAAAACATCCACGTCATCGACGTCGCCAACTGGTTCCTGCAAGGGCATCCCCTGAAGGCCTTCGGCACCGGCGGGCGCACCGATTGGAGCGGCACGGATTACAACGTTGCCGACGCTTGGGATCACTTCCTGGTGACCTTCTGGTATCCCAACGACGTACACGTCGATTTCAGCTCGCATCAACTCACGCGCAGCTTCAGCGACCTGTGCGTACGCTGCTTCGGGATCAAGGGCTCGGCCGATACGCACTACGGTGGCATGCTCCGCATCAACGGCGAAACTCCCTGGATGGGAGCCGAGAAGGACGATACGTTTAAGCAGGGCGCGATCAATAACGTCAAAGCTTTCATAGAAAGCATACGCACCGGCAAGCTGCTGAACAATGCCGAGCAGGCCGTCGAGAGCAACATGACGGCGATCCTTGGGCGTATGGCCGCTTACCAGGGCCGCACGGTGACGTGGGACGAAATGCTGCGCTCCACAGAGAAACTCGAAGCGAATCTAAAGCTGCGCTGGTAGGCGCGACGCAGTCTATGAACACACCCTCGACCCGCTGGTGGCTTCACGAAGACTGGCTCTCTGTCTGGCTTGGAGCCGCCACTTTGCTCTTAATCGGCCTCGGACTGCGGCCCGCGATTCCGACCTTTCAGTGGGCCGGCGCGCAGGGTGTCGCGAAAGTGATTTCGAGCGCCAACCTGATGCCGTCCGCAATCCTCTGCGCCGCCATGCTGGTGGTCTCACTGCCCGGCGCGCTCGCGCTCGGAGTCAGCGCCGGGCGCTATCTCGCGGGCTTCCCCGTCGTCTTCGCGCTCGCCTGGCTGGCGCAGTTCGCCGCCGGCAATACGACGATGAACTATTGGGGCATTGAGTACGTGATCTTTGCGCTAGCGATCGGTCTGTTCCTCAGCAACGTCATCGGTTGCCCGGCCTGGTTGATGGAGGCGGTGCGCACCGAATATTACATCAAGACCGGCCTTGTGATTTTGGGCGCCACGATCCTGTTCCAGGACATCCTGCAGGCCGGCGTGTTGGGAATGCTGCAAGCCGTTCTCGTCGTGAGCGTGTTGTGGGGATTCAGCTTCTGGCTGTGCAAGCGGCTGCATCTGGACGACGAGTTTGCCGCAATGCTCTCCTCGGCGGTTTCCATCTGCGGCGTCTCGGCTGCCATCGCGGCATGCGGGGCGGTGCAGGGCGACCGCCGCAAACTCAGCTATGTCGCTAGCGTCGTGCTGATTGTCGCCGTACCGATGATCGTGATTCAACCGTGGATCATTCGTGCGGTGGGTATGCCGGAGATCGTTGGCGGCGCGTGGCTGGGCGGGACGCTCGATACGACGGGATCGGTTGTGGCGGCCGGTGCACTGATCAGCGAGAAGGCGATGAAGATGGGCACCATAGTCAAGTTCTCGCAGAACGTGCTGATCGGATTCGCGGCCTTTTTTCTCTCCATCTGGTGGTCGTTCAAGCAACCGGAGAACGGACAACAGCGACCCTCCGCGCGCGTGATCTGGCAGCGCTTCCCGAAGTTCGTGCTCGGCTTCATGCTGGCTTCGCTCATCTTTTCGTTTGTGCTGGATCCGGCGATCCTCAAGCAGACCAAGGCGACGCTTGCGGGAGTGCGCACGGCGTGGTTCGCGCTGGCGTTCACGTGTATCGGCCTCGAGACCAAATTCACCGACCTGGTTTCACTCGAAGGCGGACGCCCTCTGCTCGCGTTTCTCGGAGCACAAGCAGCCAACGTCGTCTGGACGTTGCTGCTCGCCTACCTCATTTTCGGCGGCTACTTCTTCGCGGCGCCGCAGTTGTAGACGCGTTTACCCGGCGCGCTTTGCGGCCAACTTCGTGGCAAACCGCGCGACGTTGATGATGGCGCGTTCGTGTGTGCCTTCGCCGATCTTCTCTTTTTCGTCGAAAGCTTCCACGCGAAACGAGATGCGCCGCTCGTCGGCGGCCAGCACCTCGCAGCGGAAGGTGACGCTCATGCCCAGCGGCGTTGGAGCCAGGTGCTTAACGTCGACATGTGTGCCCACGGTGTCGCAGCCGTCGTCGAGCAGCAGTTTGACGGTGTTGCGGCAGGTCCACTCCATCAGCCCGATCATCCAGGGCGTGCCGAGCACGCGCGCGTCTTCGAGGCCGAGAAAGTCGATTGAATACTCGCTCGTCACCAACAGCTTCTGTTCACCCTGCGTGCCAACGGGAATCGGCGTCATAGCGCTTATTGTACGATGCAAGGGATGCTCCTCAACCTGCGACTCCAGAGCGCTGTTCTCGCGCTAGCCTGCGCGCTCCCGGCCGCTGCGCAGGATTCCTTCTATCTGCGGAACGGTGACCGAGTCGTTTTCTATGGCGACAGCATTACCGATCAGCGCCTGTACACCACCTTCGTCGAGACGTTCGTTGTCACACGTTTTCCCGAGCGCAACATCTCTTTCGTCCACTCCGGATGGGGTGGCGACCGCGTCGGTGGCGGAGGAGGCGGCCCCATCGATGTCCGCCTGCAGCGCGATGTCCTGGCGTACAAGCCAACTGTGGTCACGATCATGCTGGGCATGAACGACGGCGGTTTCCGTGCCCACGACGCGTCGCTCTTCGAGAAGTACTCGGCCGGCTTCACTCACATCGTCCAGCAATTGCGCAAAGAACTACCCGAGATACGCATCACAGCTATCCGGCCCTCGCCTTTCGATGAGGTGACGCGCGGCGCGATCAAGGGTGGCGGCTACAACCCCGTTCTGGTGCGCTATGGCGATTTCGTGCAGTTGTTGGCGGGCAAGGAAAAGTTCGACGTCGCCGACTTCAACGCGCCGGTCGTGCGGATGCTTGAAAAAGCGAAAGCGGAGAATTCCGCGCTGGCGCAAAAGATCATTCCGGATCGCGTGCATCCCGCCGCGAGCGGCCACCTGATCATGGCCTCGGCGCTGCTGCGCGCCTGGAACGCGCCGTCGCTGGTGAGCGCGGTCGAAATCGACGCCGCCGCGAAGACGGTGACCCATGCGACGTATGCGGACGTCTCCGATTTCAAGGCGGCCGAGGACCTCTCCTGGACGCAACTCGACTCCGCGTTGCCCATGCCTATGGATTTGAAAGACGAAGCCACGTCGCTGGCGCTACGAGCGACCGACTTCGTGGCGGCGCTGAACCGGCAGCAGCTCAAGATCACGGGGCTCGCTGAGGGCCAATGGACCCTGCGCATCGACGGCCAGGAGGTCGCCAATTTTTCCCAGCGCCACTGGGCCGAGGGCGTCAACTTGGCCATGCTCCCCACGCCGATGGCGAAACAGGCAGCCTGGGTACACGCACTGACGCTGAAGCATAACGATATTCACTACGCGCGCTGGCGTAGCGTGCAGACGCCGCTCGAACAGGACAAGCTTGAGACGACGGCGGCCGCCATGCAGGCGCTCGACGCGCTCGAAGCCGAAATCGTCGCGCGCCAGCGTGCGACCGCGAAGCCCGTGCCGCATCAATTTGATATCGTCCGGGCCGGCGTGAGCAGATCAAAATGAGAGAATACGCGCCGAGGAGCACTACTTTACGTGCCTAGTTGCCACACCAAGTACTTCGGACCGGCGGTTTTCGAAGAATCCTCGGTCCTTGAGTTTCCCGCCGGTCTGCCAGGTTTCGAGGAGCAGCGCCGGTTTCTGCCGCTGCGCCAACCCGGTCATGAGCCGCTTGTGTTTCTGCAAAGCATTGAAACTCCGGACCTCTGCTTCGTCGCAATGCCGGCGAACGCCGTCGAGCCGGGCTACCAGCTTGAGATTGGCGAGCCGGATCTCGAACTCCTCGGACTCGATCCGGCGCAGCAGCCCGCGATCGGGGCCGAAGTCCTTTGCCTGGCAATTCTTACGATCGCCGAAAGCGGCGTGACCGCAAATCTGCTGGCCCCGGTGGTGATCCATCTGAAGAATTCGCGCGCCGTGCAAGCGATCGCACCAGGACTGCGTTACTCGCACTGCCACCCGGTGCAAACCGCGGAGGCCGCATGTTGATTGTGCGCCGCCGTGCCGGGCAATCCATCCTGATCGGCGACGACATCGAAATTCAGATCGCCGAGGTGGGACCGTCGCGCGTCACTATCGGCATCATTGCGCCTAAGGATGTTCCGGTTGTACGTGCCGAGTTGAAGCTCACGCGCGAACAAAACCTAGCCGCCGCGGAAACCTCCAGCATCGACTCGCTCGCCAAATTGGCAGGCGCCCTGCGCCTCCGATAATTTTTCCTCATGGTACATCCCTCCTCGCCGATACGGTAATCAGCGGACAGAAAGATCGGCCGCCCCCGGTAAGATGCCGGGAATTCAAAAGAACAAAGGATGAACCTTTTATGTCGATGTCAATCCAGACGAACGTCAACTCGCTGATCGGCCAGGAAAACCTGCGCGTCAACAGCGATTTCCAATCGAGAACGATCCAGCGCCTGACCTCCGGCTACCGCATCAACTCCTCCGGTGACGACGCGGCGGGCTTGGCCGTGGCCAACAAATTCCGCAGCGACGTGGCGGAATTGACCCAGGGCGTGCGCAACGCCAACGACGGCATCAGTCAGTTGCAGATTATCGATGGCGGCGCGAACAACATCTCCAAGATCCTCGACCGCATGAAGACCCTCTCCACGCAGGCGGCTTCGACGACCTTTACTGGCAACCGCACCACGCTGGACAGCGAATTTCAGGCTCTTAAGACTGAAATCGACAGACAGGCTGCCAATGTCGGCCTGAACAGCGGCGGACGATTCAATGCTTCCATGGACGTCTATATCGGAGGCGGCGGGACCAACCAGAGCAACGCGAAAGTGACGGTCGATCTGAGTGGCGCCGCGAACCGTGTGGATTCCACTTCGCTTGGCGTGTCTGGTACCAGTCTCCAAGGTGGTGGAACAGCGGTCGGCAGCGCCGACATCCGGGCCGGCAATCTGTTGAACAACGCTGCGGGTGCGCAGGCATTCACCTTCCAAACCAGCTCGGGCCAGGTCACGGCCACTGTGAACGGCGCCACAGGCGGCATCTCCGCGGATAATGCGGTATCTCAGTTGAACGCCGCCCTGGGCTCCTCCGGCATCTCGGCGTTCGTGGACTCGACAACGGGTTATCTCAACTTCAGTAGCAGTTCGGCTTTCACTGTCAGCGCGGGCGCAGTGTCCGGTGGTGGTAGCGCGGTTGCCACGGCTGCGGCGAACGCGGAGAACACATCGATGTACCGGAATACCGGTACGGTTGCCACCTACGTCAATTTGGGCGCAGCGGAGACTGAAGTTCTGACGTTCGTCAAGGGCGGCGTGTCGAAGGCCGTTTCGCTGCAGGGATCGAACGGCGATTCGAGCGGCGCGACGATCGATGCGGCGATCAACAAGCTGAACGCTAACCTGTCTGGCATGGGCATCACCGCGCTGAAGGACAAAACCGGCTTGACCATCACGTTCCAGGCCACTGCTGACTTCACCATCAGCAAGGCGGGCACCGTGGCTGTCGGCGCTTTTGCGGCTCTCGGTGCGCAGGCTGCTTCGTCCGCTCCGGCGGCGGGAGCTTCGGCCACAGCCAACGCTTTGAGCGCGCTGAATGCGCTGGGCAACGCGGTCACCAACCTCGGTTCGGTGCAGGGCAAGATCGGTACTGGACAGAACAAGCTGTCCTACGCGATCAATCTGGCGCAATCACAGATCTCGAACTTCTCGTTGGCCGAGATGCGTATCCGTGATGCCGACGTCGCCTCCGAAGCTGCCAACCTGACCAAAGCGCAGGTGTTGCAGCAAGCTTCGATGGCCGCCATGGCGCAGGCGAACTCAGCGCCGCAGGCTGTACTCGCACTGCTACGCGGCTAAAGTTTCTCGAAACTCGCCGATGAGTAGTGAAGTGGGCCGGGGGAGACCGATTCCCCGGCCCCACCATTTCTGGAGGAAATCATGAGCGGGACCAGTGCAATCTTTAACGGAAGCAGCCGGTACTCGGCGGACTTCCAGTCGGTTGTCGATCGTACGGTCAACGCGGCATCCCTGCCGATGATGCAGATGCAGAACGTGAGGAACGAGTTAAGCAACCGTTCTTCGGCGCTGGCCAGTCTTGACTCCAAAGTGAGTGCGCTTCAAACCGCAGTTTCCAGGCTGTCATCCGGACTAGGCCTGAGTTCTTTCGCCTCTTCCGTTTCGGATACGAGCACTCTTCGAGCGACTACATCTGATGGAATTCGCGAAGGCAGTTACAGTATCGAAATCACGGACCTCGGCTCCAACGCCGCTTCGGCCAGCAAGGCGACGGGCACAGGAATCCAGGCGGTCACCTCTCCATCCACCCAAAGCATCAGTGCCGATACTACCTTCAAGCTCTATCTGAATACGGCGGACCCGGAAGCGGCGATCACCGTCACTCCGGCTTCGAATAACCTGAACTCGCTTGCGGACGCGATCAACGGAGCTTCCTCCGATGTCCATGCGACCGTAGTAAATCTGGGCAGTTCGGAAAGCCCTGATTACCGCCTCAGTATTCAACACAACAAGTACGGCGCGAATACGATCCAACTGACAGATTCCGCGGGAAATCAGCTTCTCGATCAACCCTCGCCCGGCACCCCGGTCAAATACAAGGCGAACGGCGGAGCGGAGGTGACCAGCACCACCCGCACCGCGACGCTGGCGGCTGGGCTCAGCGTCGACCTGCTCAAGACGAACGCAACCGGTGTAGCCACCACGGTCACGGTGACTCGCAGCGCGACCGGCGTGAAGACTTCACTCTCAGCATTCGTCGACGCCTACAACGCCGTGGTTTCGGAGCTCGACTCGAACCGCGGGCTTGGCACTGGTGCGCTCAAAGGCGACAGCGTTCTCACCAGCGTCGGCGACGCGCTGCGCCGCATGGCAGGCTATGAGAGCGGTGCATCGGGCCTCTCGTCGCTTACCTCGCTTGGGCTCACGTTCGATAGCAGCGGCAAGCTGTCTCTCGACTCCAATGTTTTCACCGAAGCGACAGGCTCCGATCCCTCCGGCCTGACGGGTTTTCTCGGCACAGTCACCGGCGATGGCTTCCTGAAAACCGCCACCGACATCATGAGCAGCCTCGAAGACGCAACGAACGGCATCATAAAATCCAGCGTCAGCCTACTGCAAACTCAGATGACGGACCAGGATGCCCGCATTGCCAGCGAGCAGGCGAAAATCGATCAGCTCACAACCGACACACAGGCGCGCATGGCCGCGGCCGACGCACTGATTGCGCAAATGGAGCAGCAGGTCTCTTATTTCAGCAGCATGTTCGAGGCGATGAACGCAGCCAACAATAGCTACTAAATGACGACACAGGAACAATTGCACAAGTCCGTCCTCGAAGGTGACTACGCCACGGCCGAAGCTCTGCTCGCCAAACTCCCCCCGCAGCCCGCCTCGATCGAAGAGGCGCGCGCGATCGGAAATTTGCTTGTCTGGGCGCTCCAAATGATCCGCATGAGCCGCGCCCACGATGCCTCCCGGCTCGCCGCCCAGATCCGCGCCGCCGCTTACCGCCAGCGCAAGTCAGATTCGATTCACACGTGGAAGATCGACGCCTGATACAATGGACTTTCAAATTTCTCCGGCTTGGTCCGATTGTGGAGGCACTCTGTTGTGAGCGTTCTTGGAATGATTGTCAAATTTTTCAGTTATCTTTATCACTCGCTGCTATCTCTCGTCCTCGTGGCGCTGTCCGTCGTGGCGTTGATCAGCGGAGGCCATAACCTCCAGCTTGAGATGCTTCCGTGGAAAGAGGCTCAGCTCACCTACTCGCTGCTGATCCTGGGCGTGTGCGGTCTGATCGCCGTAGTGCTGGCTTTCAAAGGCATCCTGCGGCTGATCTTCCTGATCTGGTCGGTGGTAGTTCTCGGGTTCCTGCTCAAAGGCTATATCTTCTCGTCCTATGCCTTTACGGGCGATGGCGAATTCGCGAAGACTCTGTATTTCATCGGCGGCGCGATTCTTGCCTGCGTTGGAGCCTGGATCGCATATCGCGAACAGCCGGTCAAACGGTAAGCGCGCAACGTCGTCCCACAGTTTTTGTGAAGGCGATCGCGAAATTATAGCAGCATGCCGCTCACGGTTTCGAAGCGGTATCCGCGAGCGAGCAGCGCAGGCACGATCAGCCGCACGGCCCCGATGGTTACCGAGATGTTCGGGTTCGTGCGCGTTTCACGCCCATCGTGCAGGCAAACAATCGCACCATCGCCGCAGCGGCTGAGAATGCGTGCAGCGATCTCCCCGGCCGGCAATTTCCAGTCGCGCCCGATCACGGTCCACATCACGCCGGTCAATCCCTGCTGGCGTTGCGCCTCTCCCAGCCCGAACCAGCGCACGCCGTAGGGCGCGCGGAACAACTTGGGCGAGTGTCCAGTCGCAGCGAGGATCGAGCGTTGCGCCTCGCCCAACTCTTTCTGAATAAAAGCCGGTGAACGGAAGCAGAGCAGGGGATGCGTGTCGCTATGATTGCCGATCTCGTGGCCGGCCGCGGCCACCTGCCGGGCGATCTCTGGCAGCCGCCGGACATTCGTTCCGCATTGAAAAAACGTCGCCGCGACGCCATGGCGGCGCAATTCTTCGAGCAGCAACGGAGTGCCCTCGCTGGGTCCGTCATCGAAGGTCAGCGCGATGGTTCGTGAGCCGCGCGGACCGCGATGGATCGACGGCGCAAACACCGCGGCGGAGCGTCCGCGCACGGCCCACGCCAGAAACGCAGCGCCAGCAGTGGCTGCGATGCCAAGCGCTTCCTTCACTGCGTCCGCTTCCGCGCGTTCTCTCGCAGAAAGGACGCGACTGCGGCGGAGAGCCTGGCCGCCTCGCAGCCCGTCGACATGTGGCCGCAATCGCTGTTGAGCTGGAGCACATCGAAACCGGCTGCACTCGCGAGTTTGAGTGCGGGTATGGGATTGACCATATGATCCTGTGCGGCCACGACGACGAGCACTTTGGCCTGGACGGCGGCGCCCACCCGCTCCATCGAGTTGCCGTAGTGGCGCGAGATATCCTGCGCCATCATCGCTCGCAATTGTGCCGCCCAGTCGAGCGGGTCCATTCCGGTGCGCGCATCTTTCTCTAGCTTAGCCTGCAAGGTAGGGTATTCTGAATCCGGCGTTTTCTCGACGATGTTGCGCGGCGTGGTTAAGGCGAACTGGTGCATCGCGAGCACGGCGGGCATCACCGTACGCGGATCGGCGCCGGCTTTTTGAACGGCTTCGATCGCGGCGAGTTCGGCCTGCCACAGCAGCAGGTCGGCGGACGTCAGTTTGGGCGAGCCGATGATGGGAACGGCTCGATCCATGAAGGCGGGGTATGCCGCGATCCATTCGAACGTTTGCATGCCGCCCATCGAGATGCCCAGTACCGCATGCAGGCGCCGTATGCCGAGGTGTTCGGTGAGCAGGCGGTACTGCGAATGCACCATGTCCCGGATCGTAATCGCCGGGAACGGCTTGGGACCGTTCGACGGTGAACAACTCGCACCATTGCCGAGCGCGTCTACCGTAATCACAAAGAAGCGCGACGTATCGACTAGCTTGTCCGGGCCCAGGAATGCCGCAAGGCTCTCCGTGTTACCTGAGAACCAAGTAGGAAAGAGCACCGCATTCGAACGCGCGTTATCGAGCGTGCCATACGTGCGAAAGCCGACGCGGCAACTCGCCAGCGTCGCGCCGCTTTCGAGACGTAAGTCGCGAAGCTCGGCGAACTTCTGTTCGGACTGTGCCCAAAGCGCGCTGGACGCTAACAGCAACGGCAAGATCCTCATGGCGACGAGTGTACAACGCCATAGCGCCACACCGCCAAGTCCACTGTGGCTCCTGGTAGAATGACCGGCAGTTATGCCCAGAATCCTCGCTGCCTTGCTCCTGCTTGCGGCTGCCGTGCATGCGGCCGAATTGTCCACGCCTCCGCTTTCGCTCTCCTTGCCGCCACTCGCTGCCGACGAGCGTACAAAATGGTTCCAGAATGCGAAATTCGGCCTGTTTATCCACTGGGGTGCATACTCCGTAATTGGCCGTCACGAGTGGTCGCGGCACCGGTTTCAAATGCCGCAAGCTGAATACGACACCTATGTGCGCCAATTCAATCCCGTTCACTTCGATGCCGACAAATGGGCCGGCATCGCAAAAAACGCGGGCGTTCGCTACGTCGTGATCACGTCCAAGCACCACGATGGCTTCAGCATCTACCGCAGTAAGGTGAGCGACTACGATATGGAAATCACGCCGTATCCGGGCGATCCGCTCAAGCTACTTGCCGAGGCTTGCCGCCGCCAGAACCTGCGCCTCGGTTTCTACCACTCGATCATGGACTGGCATCATCCCGACTACCGGCCACGGCGCGCCTGGGAGTATCCGGAGACGGCCAAAGAGGGCGGCGATAACCGGCGCTACGTCGACTTCATGAAAGCGCAGTTGAAGGAGTTACTTACCGGGTACGGCGATGTTGCGGTGATCTGGTTCGACGGCGAATGGGAGCACACGCTTGCGGAGACGAAGAGCGACGATGAGGTCTTCGATTTTATCCATTCGCTGCAACCCAACACGCTGATCAACGACCGTCTGTATGAACGCAAGCCCGGCAACCGGGCCGACTTCGGCACGCCGGAGCAGTTCGTGCCCTCCACCGGAATGAAGGATCCTTCGGGCAAGCCGATCCTTTGGGAGTCCTGCGTCACAATCAATACCGATAGCTGGGGCTACAACAAGTACGAGACCGAGTTCAAGACCACGCGCGATCTCATCCGCATGCTGGTCGAGGTCGTCAGCAAGGGCGGCAATTTGTTGCTGAATGTCGGCCCGACGCCCGACGGCCGCATCCAGGACGAGTTTGTCACGCGGCTCAATGCGATGGGCGAGTGGCTGAAGGTCAACGGTGAAGCGATTTACGACACGACGGCGAGCCCGTTCGCGAAACTGCCCTTTTTCGGCCGTGCGACGGCAAAAGGCAGCGCGGTTTATCTGCACGTTTTCGAATGGCCAAAGAATGGCCAGTTGCGCGTGCCGGGATTGAAGAACCTGGTTCACTCTGCTACGTTGCTTTCCGATCCGGGCAAGCAATTGGTGACGCGTCGCGATAACGACGATGTGCTCGTGGCGCTGCCCGCGGAGGCTCCCGACCAGGCCGCGAGCGTTGTAAAGCTTGTTCTCGACGGTACCGCGAACACCGTACCTTTCGTCATCCGTCCAGATCGCAACGGGGTGATTATGCTCGGCGCGGAGTTGTGCGAGATCGAAACCCGCTTCGGCCAGCGCACAAAAATCGAGAATGCGCTCGGCCACATTTTCCTTACGAAATGGACCCGGAACGACGACGTTCCGACCTGGAAGTTCGATGTGCCCAAAGCCGGCCGCTACAAAGCGGAGATCACTTACGGAAAAGGACGAGCGGACAAGGCGGAATTCACGATTGTCTCGGGCAGCACGCAGTTGCCCGGCGTCGTCAAAGCCACTCAGGGCGACTGGGTCTTCAAGACCTTTCCCGCGGGCGAGCTCCGCCTGGCCGCGGGTGAGCAGACACTGCAAGTGAAGGCGAAGGTCGCCGGCGGTGACGCGATGCATTTGGAGAAGATCACCCTGACGCCACTCCTGTAGGGAACTTCCGTGCGCCATCGCACGTAGTATCCGAAAGAGGCTGTGATGAAACTGACTAGCATTGCCATGGCGGCTGTCGTTCTCATGCTCGCCGGGTGCTACCGCCTGGAACAATCTGTCGCCGAGCATTCCGAGCCGCAGTCCGTCGAACTCGACAAGGCGGAGATGGTTCGCGTCGAGGTGAAGATGGGCGCGGGCGAGATCAATATGCGCGGCGGCGCGGCGAAGTTGATGGAGGGCGAGTTTCGCTTCCTGGGCAGTAACCGGCCGGAGATACGCTACGATTCGAGTGCGTTCCGTGGCAGGCTTGTGATCCGAAACGTCACTACGAAAGAGAGCACAAGCATCGCGGCGCGCGATCGCTGGGATGTCAGCCTCAATGAGACGGTGCCCATGGATGTCGACGTCCATCTCGGCGCAGGACAGGGAAAGCTCGAACTGGGCAGCCTGGCGTTACGCGACGTCAACGTCAGCATCGGCGCAGGACGGGTTGAACTGGACCTGCGCGGTCCTCGCACGCGCAACATGAATGTGCGCGTTAATGGCGGCGTCGGAGAGGCGGTCTTGCGCCTGCCGAGAGACACTGGCATCCGTCTCGAAGCGAAGGGCGGCATCGGCAGCATTCAGGTGCGTGGCCTCGACAAGCGTGGCAGCTATTACAAGAACGAGCTTTACGACACCGGGAAGGTAATCATGGACGTCAAGGTACACGGCGGCATTGGAGCCATCAACGTGTACGCCGAGTAACCGCGGCAAGCGGCGCTGGCATGGCCTGGCCCGAATTGCGAGACTGAGGGCATGACGGTTCTGCGCGCGTTACAAGAAGAGATCGTCGCCTGCCAACGCTGTCCGCGCCTGCGCGATCACTGCGCGCGGATGGCGCAGGTCAAGCGCCGTGCTTATCTCGATTGGGAGTATTGGGGCCGTCCGGTGCCGTCTTTTGGCGATCCCTCAGCGCAATTGCTGATCATCGGCCTCGCTCCGGGTGCGCATGGCTCCAATCGCACCGGACGCATGTTTACCGGCGATGCTTCCGGCGACTATTTGTACAAAGTGCTTCATGCGACTGGCTTCGCTTCGCAGGCGTTGAGCCGGTCACGTGACGATGGCATGGTCCTGAGCGGCGCCTGGATCACGGCCGTGGCTCATTGCGCGCCGCCCGCGAATAAGCCGGCTCCCGAAGAACTGCGCGCCTGCCGCCCCTATCTCGAACGCGAACTGGAATTACTCAAGCGTTTGAAGGTGATCGTCGTACTCGGCAAGATCGCCTTCGATGTGTATTTGTCGATACTGAAAGAGCGCGGCCGGATCGCCAGCCGCGCAGCCTTTCGCTTTGGACACGATGTCGAGCATGACACAGGCGCCGGCCAACCGCTGCTGATCAGCTCCTACCATCCGAGCCAGCAGAACACCTCGACGGGCAAACTCAGCGAAGCCATGCTGCGCGAAGTCTTCGCACACGCGCGGCGCGCTATCGATACGCCGCGACTCCGGTGACACGTTCGCCGATCACTAGCGTGTGGATCTGATCTGTGCCTTCGTAGGTTTTCACCGACTCCAAATTGCACATGTGACGCATCAGCGGATATTCGTCCATGATGCCGTTGGCGCCCAGTAGATCGCGGCCCATGCGCGCGCACTCCAACGCCATCGCGACGTTATTGCGCTTGAGCATCGAGACATGCGCGGGCTCGGCCTTGCCGCGGTCTTTGATGCGTCCGGTGTGCAGCGCGAGCAACTGCGCCTTGGTGATCTCCGTGATCATCCAGGCCAACTTCTCCTGCACCAGTTGGTGCGAAGCGATCGGGCGGTTGTCGAACTGCTTGCGTTCGAGCGTGTACTGCCGCGCCGTCTCATAACAATCCATTGCCGCGCCGATCACGCCCCAGCCTATGCCGTAGCGCGCCTGTGTCAGACAAGCCAGCGCGGACTTCAGCCCCTTCACTCCGGGCAGCATGTTTGCGGCCGGAATGCGGCAATCCTGGAACGAAAGGCTCGACGTCACCGAGGCGCGCATCGAGAGCTTGCCGTGCAGGTCTGATGTTGCGTAGCCCGACGTGCCCTTTTCCACCAGGAACCCGCGGATTCCATCGCTCGTGCGCGCCCACACCACAGCCACATCCGCTATCGAACCGCTTGTGATCCAGGTCTTCTCACCGTTCAGAACCCACTCGCCGCTACGCTCTTCGGCGCGCGTCGTCATGCCGGCCGGGTTCGATCCAAAGCCCGGTTCGGTGAGACCGAAGCAGCCGATCGCCTGGCCGCTCTGCAACGCGGGTAGCCACTTCTGCTTCTGCTCCTCGCTGCCGAAGGCGTGGATCGGATACATCACGAGCGCACCCTGCACGCTGACGAAGCTGCGCAGTCCCGAATCGGCGCGCTCCAGTTCCTGCATAATCAACCCGTACTCGACATTGTTCAGGCCCGCGCAGCCATAGCCTTCGAGATTTGCACCGAAGAAGCCCATCGCGCCCATCTCGGCAATCAATTCCGTGGGAAAACGGCCATCTCGGTAGCAATCGCGAATCAGCGGTTGGGCGCGCTCGTCGACGAATTTGCGCGCCTCCTGCCGGATCATCAATTCTTCTTCGCTGAACTGCGAATCGATCAGGAGGTAATCCACGCCGCGGAAGGGTGCCATAGACCTCCATTATCCTCTGCGAGTTTTCCGGGGGGTAGCCCACTATATTTCCAGTGATACTTCCGTTTCTGCTGCTGATGGGCATGGCCGCGCCGGCCGATGAGGCTTATCTTGCGCTACGCGAGCGCCAGTATGACAGCGCCATCGCCGCTTTTCAAAAAGCGATCGAAGCGGATCCGGCAGCGACGGCGCTACGCAAGAATCTGGCGTACACGTATCTGAAGATCGGCCAGAATGAGGCCGCGCGCGACCAATTTGGCGAGGTTGTGCGCCTCGATCCGAAAGACGACACCGCCGCACTCGAGTACGCCTTTTTGTGCTTTGAAACGAAGCGCCAGGCGGACGCGCGCCGGGTGTTCGACCGCATCCGGCGGCAAGGCGCTCCTGAAGCTCGCGCCACGGCGGAGCGCGCCTTTCACAATATCGACGACGCGCTCGCCGCGGGCATCGCGCGCTGGTCGCGCGCCGTCGAACTCGACCCGAACAACTTCAGCGCCCATCGCGAGCTGGCGGAATTGCACGAGCAGCGGGATCAACTGGAACAGGCCGCCGCGCACTATCAATCGGCATGGAGGTTGAAGCCACTGCAGCGCGCGCTGATGCTCGATCTCGGCCGCGTCTGGCAGCGGCTCGGCAAGACGGCTGAAGCGGATGCGTTGCTGTTGGCTGCCTCGCGCGGCGCGGAGCCGCGTGTCGCTGAAGCTGCGCGCGAACTGCTGCCTGCGCGCTATCCATACGTCTATGAATTTCGCGATGCGCTCCGGCTCGATCCCGGCAACGTAGAACTGCACCGCGAGATCGCCTACCTGTTGCTGGCGATGGATGCCAGGGTTGATGCGGAAGCGGAATTCGCCGCTGTGCTGGAGCGCGCTCCCGGCGACCTGATGTCGGCGGCGCAACTCGGATTTCTGCGGCTCTCCCGCGACGACAAGGCGGCCGCCATGCCGTTGCTTGAGCGCGTGCTGCGGGACGGCGGCGAAGAACTCGCCGATCGTGTGCGCTTCATGCTTAACCTTCCGCGCGCGATGCGCAAGCAAGAGGAAGCGCCCAGGACAAAGCTGTCGGTCGAGGCGCGCGCCTTCGCCGAGCGCAGTTTCGAGAAGGGCTACCTCAATGACGCGCTCAAGTATTACAACATCGCGCACGACAAGGACCCGCTCGACTTCAACGTGATGCTCAAGCTCGGCTGGACAAACAATCTGTTGAAGCAGGACCGTATTGCGGTCGCGTGGTTCAATCTCGCGCGCCAGGGCTCCGATCCGGTTATCGTTGAAGAGGCCGGGCGCGCCTGGCACAATCTCGCGGCGGGAGAGCGGCGCTTCCACGTCTCCGCCTGGCTGTTCCCGATGTACTCCTCGCGCTGGCGCGACGTCTTCGCTTACGGGCAACTCAAGGCCGAGTGGCGCTTCGGAAAGATTCCGCTGCGGCCCTATGTGTCGACTCGCTTCATCGGTGATGCGCGCGGCATCATCCACACCGCGATGCCGGAGTATCTTTCCGAGAGTGCGTTTATCTTCGCGGGAGGCCTTTCCACGCCGCCCTGGAAAGGCCTGCTGGCGTGGGCCGAGGCGGGTTCGGCCGCCAATTACCTCACCGGCAGAGTGCTGCCGGACTATCGCGGCGGCGCGTCGTTTTCTCATCGTTTCGGACGCAGGCTGTTCCACGAAACCAATGCCGACGCCATCTTCATCAGCCGCTTTGGCAACGACACGCTGTTTTACTCGCAGAACCGGACCGGGTATGCACTCGCGCCGCGTGTGCAGCTCTACTGGAACAGCAACTTCACTGCCGACTGGAAACGTGAGTATTGGGCGAACTTCGTCGAGACCGGGCCGGGCGTCTCGATCCGATTGCCGAATGCGTTGCTCTTCTCCGTGAGCCTGCTGCGCGGCGCCTATACGACGAACGCCGCCAATCCGCGGCGGCCCAATTATTATGACCTGAGGGGTGGCATCTGGTATGCGTTCTCACACTAGACTGCTCGCGCTGAGTCTGTGCGCCTTGTGCGGTGCGCAGGCACGCGTCGTGCAGCACTTCCACATTCTCGGCGACGAAGGTGGAGGCTGGCCCGCAATTCTTGGATCTATCGGACTGACACCCGGCGCGCCCGACGTCACGGTGGTGCGGCAGGGCGAGCAAGCTCCCGCGGCGCCATGGACCGAGCGTATCCGGCAGGGTGGGTTTGTGATTCTCGAAGGCGAATCGGAACTGGCGCAGACGCTTGGCTTTCGCCCGGGAAATCGGCAGGTCAGCGTGCGCAGCGTTGCCGCGGACGATGGCAAAGGTCCGGCAGTGATCTGGGAGAAGGCGCTTGACGTACGCGCTTTCGAGACGCCGCCCGAGGCACGCGTGTTTGCGCGCGAACGCTGGCAGGGCATTCCGCTGGTTGCCGGATTCCGGCTTGGTGAAGGAGCGGTGCTGTGGGTGGCGACGCAGCCGGGCGAGCAGGGCTATGAACGCTATCCCTATCTCCTACAGGCCCTCGCGGAGTTGGGCCTCGAAGCGCCGCTGCGTTCGTCGCGCTTGTGGGCGTTTTTCGATAGCGCCTATCGCAGCCGCGTCGATGTGGAATACTTCGCCGAGCGCTGGCGCAAAGCCGGCATTGGCGCGCTGCATGTCGCCGCATGGCAACACTTCGAAGCTGACGAGGAATGCGACGCCTATCTGCGGAGGCTGATCGAGGCCTGCCACCGCCGCGCGATCCTCGTCTATGCCTGGCTCGAGTTGCCGCACGTGAGCGAGAAGTTTTGGAACGATCATCCAGAGTGGCGCGAGAAGACAGCGTTAGGCCAGGACGCCCATCTCGACTGGCGCAAGTTGATGAATTTGGCCGATCCCGACTGCCATCGCGAAGCCGCGCGCGGCGTGCGCAGCCTGCTGGAACGCTTCGATTGGGACGGCGTCAATCTCGCGGAGTTATATTTCGAATCGCTCGAAGGTGCATCCAACCTGGCGCGCTTCACGCCATTTAACGCCACCGTCGTGGCGGAGTTTCGCAAAATCCATCAGGCCGCACCGCTCGATGCGCTACCGCAGTTTCTGGCCTTTCGCGCGGAGTTGACGCATCGGCTGCAGCGCGAGTGGCTCGGCGAACTCGAAGCCGTGCGGCGAGGGAAGCCGCATCTCGATATCGCCCTGACCCACATCGACGACCGTTTCGACACAAACATGCGCGATGCTCTCGGCGCCGATGCCGCGCGTGCACTGCCGCTTGCCGTCGAGCGCGGAGCGACGTTTCTTATCGAGGATCCGGCCACCGTCTGGCATCTCGGCCCGCAACGCTACGCGAGCATCCGCGAAAAGTATGCGCCGCTGACGAGCCGTCCGGAGAAACTGGCGATCGACCTGAACATCGTCGAACGCTACCAGGACGTTTACCCCACAAAGCAACAGACCGGCACGGAATTGTTTCAGCTCGTACACCAGGCGGCGAAGTCGTTCCCGCGCGTGGCACTCTATTTCGAGAATTCGATCCTGCGGCAGGACACTGCGCTGCTGCCCTCCGCCGCCGCGCATGCCACGCGCCTGGAACGCATCGATTCCCGCGTTGTGGTGGAGTCGCCGCATGGTGTCGGCGTGCGCTGGAATGGTCCAGCCCGCGTGGATGGAAAGCCCTGGCCCGCCGGCGATGGCGCCATGGTCTGGCTGACGCCGGGCGCACACGTCATCGACGCGGCCGCACAAGCGCCGCAGCTCCGCATGCTGGATTTCAATGGTACGCTGCGCAGCGCCGCCGCCACAGCGAAGGGCATCGAGTTCAGCTATGAGAGCGCTTCGCGAGCGATCGCCGTGTTCGACAAGCGGCCGGCAAAGGTGGATGTGGACGAGGAACCAGGGGACACACGTGTGCTTGAGAACGACGGACGCTTTACTTTGCTGCTACCCGCGGGGCAACATCTGGTGCGGGCCGGAAACTAGTCGAGCCGGACCTCGTCGCCTTCCTTCAAACCGGAGACGATCGAGGCATGGGTATTGTTGACAATGCCGAGTTCTACCTCGCGATCCTCGAAACCGTTGGCCGTCTTGACGGAGACGTAGGTCTTACCGCCCTTCTCGCGAATCGCGCCGACGGGAGCAAGCAAGGCGTTATCGTCTTTTTCTGCCATCACTTCGGCGAAAGCGGAAAGGTCGGGGATCAGGCGCTCATCGGCGCTGTCGATCGTGACCCGCACAGGCACGTTGCGGATGTAAAAGTTCTGACGCCAGCCACCCACGGCCAAGGCGCCGATGCTGTAGATCTTGCCGCGGAAGGTGAGACCCGGGAAGGCATCCAGACCAATCGTTGCGGGTAGGCCGATCTTGAAATCGCCGATCTCCGCCTGGTTGATGCTGGCTTCCACCTGCATGCTGGCGGGGTTGACCACCTTCATGAACGCCTGGCCGGGCGAAACCTGGTCGCCCTCTTGAACCTGCCCCATTTCCGAACCGCGGAAAATCGACTGCATCACAACCAGGCCGTCAATCGGCGATTTGATGGTGAACTTGTCGAGGTCGTACACATGGCGTCCCAAATGGCGATTCTGGCGCTCCAGCGTGATTCCGAGAATGCGAATCTCGGCGGCGTGGGCGGCCTTTTTCGACACCAGATCGTTTTGGTACTGCTTGTAGCGCGCCTCGGCCTCTTCCATTTGGAGCTTGATGACTTCCTGATCGACGGTGGTGCGCGTTTCGGAAGCCCCGTTTTCGAGCTTCCACTTTTCGAAGTCGGCCTTGGTGGAACGAACCGTCTGCATCAGGTTCTCCCATTCCACGGCCTGCTCCGCCTTGCGCTTTTCGACATCGTTATTGGCCTGCTTTACCATGTCTTTGACGTCGTCGATGTGGTCGATGGCAGCTTGGCCGTCGATCTGTGCAAGTAGATCGCCCGCCTTCACGTGGGAGCCGGATTTTGCCAGCTTTTGTAGTGTCAGCGCGCGTCCCGAATCCGGCCCGCGCAATAGCGGAGCGATCACATTAGCGTAATTTCGAGCGGAAGTCTGGCCGCTCACGCGAAGGGTGCGCACAATCCCGCCGCGTACGATCTTCGCCGTGCGGTAAGAGACCGCAGTCTTGGCCGCCTGTTCCTGAGCTCGCCGCGGCTTGATCCAGAGTTCATAGGCGGCAATTGATCCTCCAATAACCATAAGGAGAATCAACCACTTCCAGCGATTGCTCTTGTGTTCACCGGGAGCCGGGGAGGGTGGCGCAGTCTTCCCTTGTTCTTGCACGGGAAGCGGGGCCTGGTTGCCAATGGCGGACATGATTACCTCAAGGATACTAGAGCAACGCCAAGAAAGGAAGGCGACAATTGCCGTCGCGAGGTTACGAGGAAATTGCGCTGACGCACTTTGAGGGCGTACGCGGGTCCAGCGGCAGACTGCCGCTGCTCACCGGTTTCAAGTGAAGCGGCCGGCGCCGCCGCCGCAACCTCCGGTCGAAAACGCAGAGAGGACCCGTTCTATTCGTGCGGATTCACACTCCGGGCAGAGGATGCCGGCGTCGGAATCCTCAAAGCGGCGCAGTAGCTCGAACCGCTTGCCGCACTCTTGACAACTGTATTCGTAGATTGGCATCTCATCTTCTTAGATGGGATTCTTGCCATTTGGTGACGTCCGCCCGACTCGGTCTCGGGCGTGTTGCTGCGGGCGACGGTCGAGCCCGAGCATTGGATCACGGCGGGAGTAGCGCACGCGAGCCCGCCGGCCGGAGAGTAATCCGCCATAGAGTGATCGGCTAGCTACGCCCCGTCACTTGCCGGTAGATAAAAAGCAGGAGCATCGCGCCGAACACCGACATGATGAAGCCCGCTGTGGCTCCCTCCTGATAGAAGCCGGCCATGCGGCCCACAAAGCTCGCGACAAAACTCCCCGCGATCCCGAGCAATATAGTCACGAGGAAACCGCCGGGATCTCTGCCGGGCATCAGGAGCTTCGCCACGACGCCGATAATCAGCCCGATAATCAGGGTCCATAGAAGATGGAACATGGGCTTTCTATGCCTCCGCTGTCTGTCTACGATGCGCCTCAAGTGCGGCAGGACGCAAGGGCAAATCTGCCTGGTTTGGAACGGTCCGAACGGGGGCTTGCTTCGCCAGCTTCTTGGCGGGAGACTAATAGCATGATAACAAGACACTTGATTCTGGGACTCGCGGTCGCTGGACTGCTCCTGGCGGAAGAGGCCCCAGAGAAACAGAGTGGACTCGAAAAAGGTCTGGGTAGGGTCGGCAAGTCGCTCGACAAGGCCGCTTCATCCTCCGCCAAGGGTGTGAAAAAGGCCGCCACGGCAACGGCGGACACGACCAAAGATGCGGCCAAGGCCACGGATAAGGGTGCCAGAAAGGCGGCTAACGCGACTGCGGACGGAACGGTGAAAGCCGCTAAGACCACGGAGAAAGGCGCGAAGACGGCCGCTACGGCGACAGCGGACACGACAAAGGATGCGGCTAAAGTGACGGAGAAGGGCGCGCGGAAAGCGGGCAAGGCCACGGAGAAAGGCGCGAAGACGGCCGCTTCGGCGACAGCGGACACGACAAAGGATGCGGCTAAAGTCACGGAGAAGGGCGCGCGGAAAGCGGGAAAGGCCACGGAAGGCGGCGCAAAGACGGCTGTCTCGACGGTGGGCGATGGACTCGAAAAAGCCGGCTCGGCGACCAAGAAGGCAGTCAAGTAGGAAGCGGCGCGGGCGCCACGAGGACATCCCGCGCTTCTCCGAGCCTTTGGCTATAGATCGCTGAGCGCGGCCACCAGCGCTCCCTTGGCGCTGGTCACCAATGGGTCCTTAGCCATCCTGACTTCCGAGAGCTGAATCGGGAAATCGCTCTCATTCAAGATCTTCTCGAATCGATCCCGGAATCCCTTCGGCAGCGCAGAGCCGCCGCTCAGTACCAGCGGAATCGACTTGCCGATTTTCGGAACGGCGTGGCCGTTTGAGAAAGCCTGCTTGAGACTCATTACGAGAGCGTTGATAAGCTCGTCGTAATAGACCCCGAGCACCTGCTGCACTTTGTCGGCGGAATGGCCGTTCAGGTAGAACGACTGTTCCTTGACGATGCGGATCCGGTTGGCGAGTTCGCCGGTCACCGAAGCCGCGCTCGAATCGATGTAGTCGCCGGCCTTCGCCACGCTGTAGCTGAGCACAGGTACGGATAAATACGAGAGGCATACGTTGCACAAACCGCCCCCGCAACTGATGCCGATGCCAGTGAAGTTGGTGTCTTCCAGTTCCCCGTACACGACAGCGAGACCCTCGTTGATGCTCTTCACTTCGTAGCCCAGTTCGGTGAGCACCTGGCGCAGTGAGGCTTCGTGGTAGGTGAGGTTCTCTTCAGAGCCCAACGGAGCCGCCGGGACCGTGAAGCAGATCTTTTCGCCCGGTTTGGCCCGGCCTGTGATCGTACCGACGATCTGCTGGATCAGTTTCAGGCTATCGGGCTCTCCGGCGTTGAGCAAACCTCTGTTCATCGGCCGCCGAATATCGGTGCTGAGAAGGTCCGCAAAGCGCTCCGACTCATTGCCGAGGACCACGATCTTTGAGTCGTCGACGCTGAACGGAACGCTCTCTTTTTTCAAGACCGATTCGGTCATCTTCGAGTAGGGAATGTTGACGAAAGCATTGAGTGTGCTTTCGTAGTTGTAGGAGTCGCCGGCGTTACGCGCCACCACCACTCGGCTGGTGCCGACATCCAACCCGACCGCCGTCGATGTTTTAGTTTGACTCATAGCTGTTCTCCTCGCCGGCGCTCCGCGACCTGAGCGCCGCCAGATCCTTTCGATATCTCTGTTGCAGAAGTTTCTGATACTCGGCTGCCGGCAGGCCCGACGCCAGCGCCGACTGGCGGATTTCCTGCTCCGCCTGCACCACGCCTTTCCACAGGCGCGCGCCCGTGGATGTTACGAAAACCGGGTCGTAATTGAACCCGAAGAAGTACATGCTCGGCAGTGCCAGGCTGTAGTTCTCGCCCAGCCCCATCTCGGCGAATGGAAAATTCCCGGCCCAGTCCGTGTGATAGCCAACGCGCATGTTATTCGGGTTCACCGAAACCTGTGCGTGCGTCACGCAATTCGACGCCGCGATATGATACCTGTCCCTTAGCATCTGCGTGAGCACACGGCTCGCATGAATCTGTGCCGGGCTCACCGCGAGTTGCCCGCCTCCGGGCGCCGATTGCGCCTCGAAGGACACGCCAATAAAGCTCGCGTTCACGTTCAGGTAAATCCAGTTCGAATCCGCCCATACTGAATGGCCCGCGTGATTCGCTGTGCTTTCCACGTCCACCACACGGAAGACGCGTCCGAAACGGTCGATCACGAAGTTGTAGGCCTGCTTCGCACGCACGTACTCCAGTAGCGAAAGCCCCAGCACCTTCAATTTGCGGTTCTGCGCCGATTCGAACGGAGCCAGTTCGCTCTCGGTTGTGTGATAGACGATGCCGACCGGATCGCTCCGCCAGTCCTTGAATCCCGCGTCCGGTCTGTGCCGGTCGATGCGGCCGTAGTTGCGCGGTTTTCCGGAAACTTGAAAACGGTTCTCGATGCGCAACCCGTTGCTAAACGTCTCGTATTCCCTGTTCTGCTCCACTTGCCAAACTTTCGGAACCTCTTCGACCGCGTCGAGCACGTTCCGCGCCGCCACCGCGGAGGGAACCGTCCCCCCGGCCAGTACGCCCGAAAAATTGCGCGTCGAAAGCAGAACGATAGCCATAAACACAGCCGCAGGCAGAGCGGCACGCCGAACGATTCGACTGGGGCGAGGGAGGCGCAACAAGGCTGAACGCCGCAGGAATCGCAACCGCTCCACGGGGTCGCTGATCCGCCGCGCGCGCCACTCGATGGCCGGGACGAATATGGGGTTGGGTAACTTCTGTCCCACGCCGATCCGTTCCTCTTATCCCTTTCCTCAAAACCGGCAGCGAGGTTGCTCGCTTGAATAAGAGATCGGCGGATGCGGTAAAAACCTTATAGTCCTTACCGCAATATTAGGTGAGTTTCCTTACTGTCGGCTAGATCGACATCGCCGTGTAGCCGCCGTCGACCCGCAGGATCGAACCGGTGACAAACGACGAGGCCTTTTCGGAGGCGAGAAATACAGCGGCCCCAACCAGTTCGGAGGCGTCGCCGAAGCGGTTCATCGGAGTGTGGTTCATGATGGACTGGGTACGCTCCGGGGTCAGCAGTTTGCGGTTCTGCTCAGCCGGGAAGAAGCCCGGCAGGATCGCGTTGACGCGCACTTTGGCGGGAGCGAATTCGCGGGCGAGGAACTGCGTCACCTGGTTGACGCCGCCCTTGGCGACGCTGTAGGTGAAAACCTTCGACAACGGGGGGCCCGAAGAGGCCGAGGAGATGTTGATGATCGAGCCGCCCTGGCCCGCGTCTACCATCTGCTTGCCGAAAACCTGGCAGGCGAGGAACACGCTCTTGAGGTCCACGTCGATGATCCGCTGCCACTCGTCTTCGCTGATCTCGAAGAACGGCGTACCCGAGTTGATGCCTGCGGCGTTCACCAGGATGTCGACACGGCCCAGTTTGGCTAGGATTTCGGCGAGCGCCTTCTCCAGGTCGCCTTTCCGCGTGGCATCGACCTGAACGCCTAGCCCGCGCCGCCCGGTCTTGGCGATCTCATCGGCGCGCGCCTGCGCCGCTGTCAAATTAAAATCCAAAATCGCGACGTCGGCGCCGGCGCCAGCCAGGCCTAGGGCCATCTCGCCCGCCAGTACTCCTCCGCCGCCTACTACCGCCGCTACTTTGCCGTCAAGAGAGAACATGTCGTTATTAGTCATGAGGATTGCTCTCCTTTTGTTGTATCACGTCGGCAGGCGGAATAGTCCGAATCAGCGCGCGGCGGTAGGGTTTTTGGCGGGAAGGTACTGCACCGTTCCAGTCTTCTAGTACTCTTGAGCACTTGAAACGGAGGGCCGACACTAATCGTGGGAGTATCATCTACTATGGATCGCGCGGATCTCGATCGTTGGAAACCACGAGAGGTAGCCAGGCTTCTCGCCCTCGTTGAAACCGAGCGGCGTTACTATCAGGACATCGTCTCACACCTGCCCGTCGGCCTGGCGGTTGTCTCCGCGGAACTGTGGCTGCTCTCGGCTAATCGTTTTTTCCGGCAATCTTTCTCGTTGCGGACCGAAGAGATCGCGAAGCGACGCCTGAATGAAGTTCTGCGTGTCGATGACTTGAATGAGCGCATCGCCGACGTGCTCACAACCGGCGTCGCGCAACATAACATCCTCTATAGTCCCCCGAGCGAGGCTTCACCACGCTTTTTCCGCTGTTCGATACTGGCCCTGCGGAACTGGGAAGACGAGATGGAAATGGAGGCGCTCGTCGTCTTCGAAGATCTCACCGGTTTGGAGCAGCAGATTACATTGCCCGCTTCAGCCGCGCCACGAGAAGAGGCCGAAGAGCCCAGGCCGGTCCTGCTTCCGCAGGCAGCGGAACAAGGGCGCCCTAGCGTCGCGCTGGAAGATCTGGATGCGATGGTTTGGGAGTGCGACCCGTCGCTGCACCTGCTTGAAATCAGCCCGTACGCCGAGGAGATGCTCGGCCATTCGATCCAGCAATGGCTCGCCGAACCGGCGCTCTGGGAGACGCGCGTGCATCCGGCCGACAAACAATTCGTCGGTGAACTCTATCAGGACGCGATCGCGAAGCGGAACCGGCTGCACCTGGAATACCGCTGCCTCTCGGCCGACGGTGGAACGGTCTGGGTGCGCGAGAGCGTGCGAATTCTGCGCGACCGCGAGGGACAAGCCGTCAAACTGAGCGGCGTGACCATCGATATCACCGAGGATCGCCGGCTGACTGAGCGCATCGTTCTGTCGCACAAGATGGAATCGCTCAGCCGCATGGCGAACCGCGTTGCGCACGATTACAATAATTTCCTGATGATTATCAGCAGCTACGGCGAGGATCTGCTGCATCTGCTGCCGCACGACAACCCTCTCCGCGCCGACGTGGAGCAAATCGTCAACGCCACAGGCAAGGTCTCTGACCTGACGAACAAACTGCTCGCTTTCAGCCGCAGGCCGGTGCCCACGCCCGAGTCGTTCGACTTTGGGAAACTGCTCGGCGGAGTAATTGTGGACAACTTCACGCCCGCGCGGTTGGAAGGCGTCGAACTTGTGCGCCTCATCGACTCCGACACGGGTTTCGTGGATGCGGATCCGGCGCAGATCGAGCAGGCCGTCTCCGCCATCCTGAACGCCGCGGTAAAGAACGGGACGGGCGGAACGCTGACGGTCGAGACATCAAGTGCTGAGACTGCCGCGAGTTCCGAAGCCCAGGGCCAGTCGAGCGTTGTGCTCATGATCCATGCGAGCGCCTGGGAGTTGGACATCGAGGCTCGCAGGCGACTGTTTGAGCCGCTCCTGATGGATCGCGAAGATCGTTCGCCACTCTCGGATGCGTATTGGTTCGTCAAACAGAACCGGGGAGAAATCTCAGTGCATGCGGGCGCCGCGAGCGGGACGACGATTCTGCTTACATTCCCGGCCGTCGCTAGCAGGCCGAAGCCAGATGGAGCCAGGGTGGCTGCGGTAGCGCCGGTTGCCCAGGCCGCGCCAGTCGTCGAGGCCCCTGCGGCGGCGATCGAAGTTGTTGCTCCTGTCGCTGAAGCTCCTGCGCCGGTGATTGAAGCTGTTGCTCCTGTCGCTGAGGCTCCTGCACCGGTGATTGAAGCTGCTGCGCCTGTCGTCGAAGCGCCTCCGCCGGTGATTGAAGCACCGCCCGCGAAACCCGAACCGCCCACACCTGCCGTACGCACCGCGGAAACCGTCCTCGTAGTGGAGGACGAAGAGGGCATCCGGACGCTCATGCGCAAGATTCTGGTGCGCAATGGTTATCAGGTGCTCGAGGCGACCGGCGGCGAAGAGGCTTTGCGGATCGCGAAATCCCATGCCGGCCGAATCCACCTGCTGGTGACCGATATGGTGATGCCGGACATGTCCGGCCGCGAGCTTTCCGAAAAGCTGCGCCAATCGCTGCCGGAGGTGCGCGTTCTTTTCGCGTCGGGTTATACGGACGACTCCGTAATTCATTCCGGCGCGCTTCCGCCCGGAACGGCGTTCCTGCAGAAGCCCTTCACTCTCGGGTCATTGCTCGAAAAGGTAAGGGAGGTGCTGGATGCCGGAGGTGCGAATTCGTAACCGGCACCCGGTTGTAACTGACAGCTTGAGAGCGCGACTAAGACTCACCGCTTAAAAGCCGATAAAATCATTGAGAGGCGTTTGGGAGCGGTGAATGGATCTGAATAAGGCGATCAAGGAATTATACGAAGAGATGAGACGGCTCGATCTGACGATCGAGTTACTCGAAGCCCGGCTTACGGCTGAACCGTTGCCGAGCCAAGGCAAGCGCCGTGGCCGGAAATCGATGAGCGCCTCAGAAAAAAGCGAGGTGTCGCGTCGAATGAAGGCTTACTGGGCAGCTCGAAAAGAGGCGAAGTAGAATACCAGCACCTCTCGCTCTTACTTTTTGAAGAACCACAGCCAGAAATACTGCTCGCCGGCTCCGTGCCGGTAGCGCGGTTCGAAGCCGCAGCGTTCGGCCATTGCGACGGCCTGCTCGTCGGAGAATGCCGCCCCCAACCAGGTATCGTCCGGCATGGTCTCCAGGCTGGCATCGCCTTGCACCTGGAACTTGAACAGGCATCCGGGCCTCAGCAGTCGCCCCACTTCGCGCACATAGTTCTCGATGATTTCGCGGCTGGGAATGTGCTGAAAAACAATGCTTGAAAACGCGAAATCGAAATCCCCAACGGAAATGACTTTGAGGTCCGTTCCGTTATTCTGATAGACGTGCGCGTTGGGCCGATCCGCCAGGGCCTTCCCGGCCAACTTCACCATTTCTCCGCTGACATCAATGCCGTGGACTTCGCCGAAAAGGTTGGAGAGCGCACGCGTCACGCGTCCGGCGCCGCATCCGATTTCGAGCACGCGCATCTGCCCGGGTTGCTTTCCCTGGCAGATATTAATCATGTCCGTGCGGACCTCTTCGGCCACTGTCCGCTCGCCGGATTGAAAAAATTCCTCGTCGCTCCAGTCGTCCTTGCCGGTGGCCACATAGTAGCGGGCGTTGTCGCGAGCGCGCTCGTCCCAATCCCGGCGCATTTTTTCCAGTTGATCTTCGAGTTTCACCATCTTCCAGCATAACCGAAGCGAAGCGGCGTGGTATTATGGGACTGTAGAAACATGGGCGGCTAGCTCAGTTGGGAGAGCGCGGCGTTCGCAACGCCGAGGCCGCGGGTTCGAACCCCGCGCCGTCCACCACCCCTCAATCTTTTACCCCACATCAAAACGGGTTCAGCGCCCGGAGGATCCAAATCCGCCTTCCCCGCGCAGCGAGTCGTTCAGCTCCCCTTCCATCCATTCCACCGGTTCGTAGCGGCTGATCACGATCTGGGCAATTCGGTCGCCGGCTTCTATGCGGTAATCCCGAGCGCCGAGGTTGAGCAGGATTACCTTGATTTCGCCGCGATAGCCCGGGTCGATGGTTGCGGGACTGTTCGGCAGCGTGATCGCGTGTTTCAACGCCAAACCACTGCGCGGGCGAATCTGCGCCTCATAGCCCGGCGGGATTTCGAGTGCCAGGCCGGTGGCGACCAGTTGTGGTTGGCCCGGTGCAAGCGTGGCGGTCTCCAGCGCGCAAAGGTCCATTCCAGCGTCCTCGGCGGGGCCGTGGGCGTACTCGGGCAGACGTGCGAGCGGAGAAAGACGGCGAATGCGGATCTTCATAAGCGTGAATTCCCCAGTCTCGCACGGTTATGATAGCTTGCAGTGACCCAATACAGCTCCCGGCGCGTGACCGCCATCGCCCCAATGCCGCCCGAGAAATGCGCCTACGCCCTGGCGCGCTATAGCCGCTCGCCCGATTCCATACGCGAGTCCGTCGATTGGGTGCGTTCTCACGACTCGCGGAAGTTCCTGGAGAGCTTCTATTTTCAATACGGTCATGCTTCGATCGCCGATCTGGGCCATGTCGTACTGTGCTTCGAGGGGATCTCCGAGTTGGCCGCCACCGAAGCCGAGGATGAGCAGCTTTGGGACGGCCAGGCCAAATCGTCGCGCTATCAGGATTTCTCGAAATCAGGTTTTATCACGCCGGCGGAATTGAGCGGTGCGCAAGCAGAGGCCTATCGCGGCGCAGGCGAAGCCCTGCTGGCCGCCTACGCGCAGGTTCACAAAGCGGCCCGCGAGTACCTCGCCGGCACATTGCCGCGCCCAGACGGCATGAAGCCCGACGCCTACGAACGCAACATTGCAGCGCGTGCCTTCGATGTTGCCCGCTACCTGCTCTTCTTCGGCGTGCCCACCAACATCGGGCAGGTCACCAGCATCCGTACGCTCGAGCGCCAGATCCGGCGCTTGAAGGCTTCCGAGTACGAGGAATTACGCAGCCTCGGTGGCGAGATCGCCGCGGCATGCGCGGAGGCTCCCGGCTGTGCCTTCGATGTGGACGTGCCGGCCGAGCCGCTAGCTCCCACGCTGGCCAAGTACGTCGACGTCGACGGCTACCTCAGGCAGTCGCGCGAAGACTTGCGGCTGTGGGCCTCGCAGAACTTGCCGGCGGTCTCATCCGTAGACTCCCCGGATGTCGATCTGCTCCGGCCGGCGAGCCCGCTGGCTGACGTCGTCGCGACGCTGCTCTATCCCGTGACCGAGCGCCCTTATCGCGAGTTGTATGAGCTGGCCGCCTCCTGGAGCGAAGCGCTGCGCCGCGAGGTGCTCGATCTCGCTGTGCGCTCGCGCGGACGCGGCGACGACCTGCTGCGCAGCTTTCGCGGTGGCCCTTATGTATACGACATCGTGATGGACATCGGCGCCTACCGCGACCTGCATCGCCATCGCCGCTGCCAGCAGTTCCGCCAGGCCTATAGCGCCAAACTTGGTTACGACACGCCCGAGGTTGTGCGTGCCGCCGGCGCCGCCGGAGAGTACGACGCCGCCATGAGCTCCGCGATAGCCTGTCTCCAGGCGTTGCCCGAACCGGCTTCGCATTACCTGCTGCCCTTCGGCGCTCGCTCGCGCTTCCTGTTCAAAATGGATTTCGCCGAAGCCGAGTACATCGCACGCATCCGCAGCGGCGTCAAAGGCCATTTCAGCTATCGCCGGATCGCCTGGTTGATGAAGGAAGCCATGGATCGGCTGGAGCCGGAGTTGGGCCGCTTGATCGAGGCCACGCCACCCTGGATCGAAGATCCGCTGCAGCGCTAGCGTTTTTTTCGATCTTTCCGGGAACGCGCACGGTTCTGGAACCCGGTCTAGCCCGGTCGCCTCCGGTCGCTACGCTCCCGGCACCGTTTGAACGGACTGAAGATCGGAACCCCAAACGGTGCCCAGAGCGATAGCGACGGGAAGCGAAAATTGTCTTAGTTGAACCGCGCAAGGCAACGCAGCGAATGAATCAACACGCCGGCGCGAGATCGAGGCTCTTTAGTTTGGCGGCGAACGTCGTGCGCTTTAGCCGCAGCAACTCGGCCGCTAGCTTCTTGTTGCCACCGGACTTTTCGAGCGCCTGCGAAAGTATGTTGCGTTCGATGCGCCCGACCGTCGCTTCGTAATCCAAACCTTCATCCGGCACACGCACCATCGAATCGACGTGCGCGGCCGGTGTCTTCCGCGGCGGCAATGCCGCGAGCGGAAAATCGCCGGGGTAGAGCATCATGCGATCGCCGCTTAGCGCAACAGCCATCTCCACAGCATTCTCGAGTTGCCGCACATTGCCCGGCCAGGAATGCGCGGCCAGGCGTTCCAATGTTTCAGACGAGACGTTTTTTAGCGGCAGATCCTCATTGCGGCAGATTTTCGCGATGAAATGATGCACCAGCGACGGCGTGTCGTCCCGGCGCTCGCGCAGAGGTGGTGTGTTCAGCGGCACCACGTTCAGTCGATAGTACAGATCTTCGCGGAAGCGGCCCTCCCGGACGCGCTCAACCAGATCGACATTGCTGGCGGCGATCACGCGCACGTCGACGCGAATTGTCTCCGAACTGCCCAGACGCTGGAATTCGCGTTCCTGCAAAACGCGCAGCAATTTCGATTGCAGTTCGATCGGCATGTCTCCGATCTCATCGAGAAACAGCGTGCTGTGCTGGGCCTGCTCGAATCGCCCCACTCTTTGAGTGGTGGCGCCTGTGAAAGCGCCCCGGGTATGGCCAAACAACTCGGCCTCCAACAGATTCTCGGGAAGTGCGCTACAGTTCACCGAAACCATCGGCAAGGCCGCGCGCGGGCTCGCCATGTGGATAGCGCGCGCCACGAGCTCCTTACCGGTCCCCGTCTCTCCCGAAATCAGCACCGTACACTTGCGCGGACCGACCAGGCGCACCAAATCCGCCACGTTGCGCATCGCCCTGCTATCGCCGACCAGTAACTTGCGCCACGGCGCCATCTCGATCGCGTCTCGAAAGTGCGCGACGTCGCGGCTGCGCCGATGCTCCACCGCGCTTTCGAGAATTCCATGCAAGTCGCGATCCCCAATCGAATCGCCAACGACGTGGTAGGCGCCCAACTTCGTCAGCCGTGCGGCGTCTTCCAGTTCCAGCGTGCCGGAAGGCATCTGCAAAACCACGGGCACCGAGCGGTTAACTCTCTGGACTTCACTCAGGACATCTTCGGCGCTCCAGCCCGATAGCGGCCAGCTCGCTAGCACGACATCGAAATCCATCTCATGCATCAGGTAAATGCCCTGTTGCGGAGTGGAGACACATTCCACGGAAAAACCCTGCGGGTTGCCATACGCTTCCGGGCGCTGGCGGGCTGTCTGGGCAGCCGTGATCGAAAGTAGCTTCATCGTTGCAGACCATCGCTGGAGCCTATGTTTGACTCCACGCATCCATCGGCGGATTGTTCTGAATCTTTAACAAAATATTGACTTATTCCCCTTTTATACGCCTCTCTAGTCCTGTGTGGGGATGATCTATTCTCCGGGGATTATCGAGGCTAATAAGCCGCTCGCTTGTGTCCGCGCCACTCAACGCGGGAGAATATAGAAAGCCACTCCGCCCATGCGCAAGTTCAAGCCTACAGTCCAGTACTGGCTGGAGACCGAGGTCCATGTCTATGGGTTTTCGGTCGCCGCGAATGTGCTGCTTTCGTTCTTTCCGTTTCTGATCGTGATGGTCTCGCTGTGCCGCTATCTGTTGCACTGGCCCGCCGCGGAACAGGCCATTTATCTGGCGCTGAGCGATACCTTTCCCGACGAAGTCGGCGGTTTCCTGATCCGCAATCTGCGGGCTACCGTCGACACACGCGGGCCGTTTCAGTTTGCCTCCGTGTTCTTGCTTCTGTTCACGGCTAATGGGGTCTTTGAGCCGTTGGAGGTGGCGCTCAACCGCGTCTTTCACGCGCCCGGAAATCGCAGCTTTCTCAAAAACCAGTTGGTTAGTCTCGGGTTGATCTTCGTATGCGGAAGCCTGGCGCTGGTCTCCGCGACGCTGACGGCATTCAACCGCGCCCACATCACGGAGGTCTTCGGGTTGGATGGCGTGGCGACCACGGCGCTTACCACGGTATTCTTCAAACTCGCCGCGATTCCGATGGTGATCCTGATTTTGCTGTTGGTCTACTGGCTTCTGCCGAACTGCAAGGTCCGGTTGACCAGCGTACTGCCGGTCGCGGTGATTGTGGGGCTGCTGCTCGAAGGTCTGAAGTATGTGCTCTGGGCGCTGTGGCCCTGGCTGCGGATCAAGTTGCGCATGGAGTATGGTCCGTTTCTCAACTCCGTGACGATCATCTTATGGAGTTTCTTTTCCGCGATGCTGGTGTTGGGCGGCGCGGAGTGGGCCGCTCGCGCGAGTGACGCCCCGGAGTGCAAGACGGATCCGCTCTCGATCAAGGTCAGCTAATTGCTGCGTTTCGGCCGCTCATAGGGGGCCTTAAGATACTTCGCGGCCTCCTCCTGCGCACCTTGCGTGTTGTCCTTGGTGCGGATGGCGAGGTTGTACTCGTTGACGGCGCGTTCGCGCTGGCTGGTAATGTCGAAGACCTTGCCCAAGTTGATGTGTGACCAGACCTCGGTCCACTTGGGCTCCAGGTCGCCGTTGAGCGCCTCGCGGAATTCGTTCGCCGCCGACTGGAAATTGTTTTGGAGTAGGAAGATCTCGCCGACGCGATAATGCGCAAGCGAATTGATGCGATTCACTTCGAGCGCCTTCTGGTATTCGCGCAGGGCATCGGCGAACTCACCGAGCTCGGCGAATTGTTCGCCGCGCCGCACGGCCACGGCGATGCGCATCTGCGGATTGAGCCGCAGCAGTTTGCGTCCGGGGTCGAGCTCGAGACGCTTCGGTTTTCCGAACGTATCCACCATGAATTCGCTCGAGGGGCCCGAAACATCGACGCGCTTCTCTTCGGGATTGCCTTCGGTCTCAATTTTCAGCTCCACCGGCATGCGGAACGTATCAAGATCCTGCGAGACCTTGCCCATCACGCGAAAGCCCTTCTGCGTGCGGAACACGGTATATTCCAGCTTGAACTCCGGCGCTCCGCTGGACTCGATCCACTCGATGAAAAAGTACTGCAGATTCTGCCCGCTGACTGCGTCGGCCACTTTGCGGACGTCGTCCGTGTCGAGGGATTTCCAGGCGAATTGATCGGAAAAGGCCTTCGTGAACTTCCCGAAATTATCATCTCCGATCACGTAGCGCAGCATGTTTAGAACCGCTGCGCCCTTGCCCGCCGTCAGCGACCAGAACTCCGGCGAATAGTCCTCCAGGCGCCCGGCCTGGATCAGAGGGGGATTGTCGACGGTGATCGCCTCGACGTAAGTGTCGCGCACCTCGGCCTCCAGCGAGCTAGGTCCATTGAGATGCTCCAGGTAGAGGATCTCGGCGTAGCGCGCGAAGCCGTTAGTGATCCAGATGTGATTGCGCGTGGACGGCGACATCAGCGCACCCCACCATTGCCGCGCGCACTGGTTCGCGATCAGGCGTTGGTTCGGCTGCTTGCCCATACCCTTCGGCGAGAGGAACAGAATACCCGGCGCCGAGTAGCCGTTCGGCGCACCATTTTCGGTCTCGACCACCGTAAGGTTTGCAAATGGCGGCAGGCCGAAGATGCTGGTCAGATACGTCATCGCCTTGCCGATCTCCTCGCCATACGCGTTGGCGACGTCCTTCGATTGGCGCACCCAGAATGTCGTATTGACGCCCTGCGAGGAAGCGCGCAGCGGATCGCCCTTCACCACGGCGATGCTGCCGGGGAACGAGGTCTGCTGAAAATCGAACTTCGTGGTGGCGCGTTCGAGGGTCGTCTCGCCCGCGGATTCATTGCCGCTCGCGATAACTTTCATCCCGGCCGGCGCCGTGATCCGCAACTCCGCGCTGAAGCGGTCGGCCGTGTACTCGTTGACGGGAAACCAGCGCGCCGGGTAGAGCAGGAACGCATAGTCGGTTTGGATGGAGGCGAACTTAATGCCGAAGACAGGCGACTCCTCATTCCCCGTCAAGCGGCCGTCGTACTCAAACGTCAGCGTGAGTTCCTTGCCGCGCGGCAGTGGTTCTGGCAGGCTCAGGCGTACGGTGGAGTCCTGCTGCAGGCGCGAAGCGGAGATCTGCCGGCCTGTCGCGTCGGTCACGCGCGAGACGTTGAGTGCGTTGTTCAGTTCGAATGCGAGCGAGGTGGCGTTGTCGTCGACGGCTGCGAACCGGATTTGCGCTTTCGCCGAAAGCGTTTGTGTGCGGGTGTTGACCTCCGCGTCGATTACGTAATGCCGGACATCGATCCGCGCCGTGCGTTGCTGCGCGATGAGCGTGGGTACGGCGGCCGCCACGAGCGCGGCGATCCATAGCTTGCCTGCCATTTGCTTCAAGTCCTCTTCCAGTACTGCTTCACGAATTCAGTAACTGCTCTGCGATATCGGCCGCCCGTTCCATCGGGTCGTGCTCTCCGGCCAGTGCGCCGGCTACATTTGCCAAATCCTGCTTCATCTGCTCCCGTGCCACCGGGTCCCGCAACAGCCGCAATGCCTCGTCTGCCAGCGCCCGTCCGCTGCAATCGGTCTGAATCAACTCCACAATCACGCGGCGGCCGGCCACCAGGTTCACCATCGACAGGAACGGTACATCCACCAGCGCCCTGCCGAGCGCCCAGCTCAATCCGCTCACCTTGTAGAACGTCACCATCGGCGTCCCCAGAATCGCAGTTTCGACAGTGACCGTCCCGCTAGCCGCCAGCGCGATTTCGGCGTGGCCGATCACATCGCGCGTCCAGCCCTCTACTACTTGGATGGGCAAATCGCCCAGGCGGTCCTTGAAAAACGCGTTCCCGAACTTCGCGGAGAACCCGGAGGGAGTCGCTAACACGAACGCGATGTCCTCCTCACGCCGGAGCAAGTCGACCGCTTCGGCCAGCGGCGCAAGGTGACGCGCTATCTCCCCGGCCCTACTTCCCGGCAACAAGGCGATCAGCCTGCGATCCCGCGGAATGCCGAATTTCTCACAAAAATCACTCTTCGAGAGGCTGGTTTTCACGACTCTCGTCAACGGGTGACCGATGTAGTCGGCCGGAACCTGATGATTCCGAAAGAATTTCTCCTCGAACGGAAAGATGCACGCCAAGCGGTCGACGTTGCGCCGGATTGTACGAATTCTTCCTTTCCTCCACGCCCAGACCTGTGGGGCGACCAGATACAACACCGGAATGCCGAGTTTTTTGAGGTAGGCTGCAAGGCGCAGATGGAAGTCCGGGCTGTCGGCCAGGATCGCTAGATCGGGCTTACGCCGCCGCGCCGCCACCTTGAGCTTGCGAAACTCGCCATAGATCCTTGGAATATGGTGGATGACCTCTACCAACCCCACGACAGAGAGCGATTCCGAGCGCACCACCGCTTCCACACCGGCGGTCCGCAACTCCGGGCCCGCACAGCCGAAAAAGGCGGCTTGTGGATGACGGCGTTGCAGTTCGCGCACCAACCCCGCGGCGTACATGTCACCGGACGCTTCGCCGGCCGAGACCAGAATGTTAAGGGGTTGCGTGGCGGCAAGCATCAATGCCCCAGTCTAGCAATTCAGTCTGGCTGCGCAGCCGTGTTTGTCTCCACTGAATGCGTCCCATGAGGCGGTGACATCCCGCGCGGATGAGCGGCCGGAATCGTTCGCGACTCATTCACCGCGACATGGACCGCGCTTAACGGTTAGAATTAAGGGTAGTCTCGATGTCCTCCCAAACAGAACTTGCCCGCCTCACTATAGAACAGTATGCCGAGCGCTTTCGCGCCGAGATGGTTCCGCTCGGAGACCGCTTCTCCTATTTTTTCGCCACCCCGCCGCTCAACGAGGAAGAGATCAAGGAGTATCTGTCCGAACCCATCGCCGCGCTCCCCCCGGCGATCGCCAAGGGCCTGCCCCCTGTTTCGATTTGCCTGGTGCCCTACCTGGACAGGGCGACGGGGAAAGACAATCGCTGCTATGTGAGCATGGAGAAGCCGCCGTCCAACCGCTCGGTTTTCGACGCGCGCAGTTCCGCGAAGAACGACGTCTTCCTGCTGTTCGCCGTTGAGGACCGGGACGTCGCGGAATACCACTATCGTCTGTATCGCGCCATCGCCGCGTTGATCGCCTCCAGTCTGGACGGGGAGGCCCGCGACAGCTACTTCGACCAGATTCGCGAGGAACTCGGAGCGCACGTCCACGGCGAAGTCGATGAGGGCAGTTGGAAACTGAAGCAGGCGCTCGTGCGGCGGCCGGCCAGCACGCACCGCGACAGCAAGGCATTCCGCGAGTACGCGCTACAGTCTTTCATCGATACCCTGACGCTTTATCTGCACGGCATCTGCTGCGACATCGACGTGGACACAGGTCCACGCCAATTGCCGAGCCGCTACGTGCGCAAGCGCCTGGACCTGCTCAAGTCGCTCTACCCGCCGCCCGCGAACTACGCCGTGTATCCGGAAGACTTGAAGGACTGAGGCGAGACCGCAGGCTTGGCACTAAGACAAGCCTGCGGCCGGAGCCGGAAAATTCACCACTCTTCGGATGCTGCCCCGGTGTACCCAGGCGGGCCGTCTCCTAAGACTGAGGGCCGCGGTGCTTCGCTTGCTCCATCGCGATGTCGTTGACGTGAGCAAGCGTCTTGGCGCCCGACGCCCCTTCGATGGCCCGAACCGCAATCTCCTGCACTTGCCTCTTGGCCTCATCGAGCTGCTTTTGCATGTCGGAGATCTGCGTGTTCTGCCGCGCCACGAGACCTTCGAGCGTCTTGATCTGAAGTTCCGCCATGCGCCGATCTGACTCGGCTTCTTTCTGGGCGAGTTGCATTTGCTGATCCGCCTGCTGCCTGGCCTCCTTGGCCGCCTGCATGGAAGCTTGCTGCACTTCACGATCGAGGCGGGCCGGAAATTCGGTCGCCTCTTTTCGAAGGCGTACCAGTTCCTCTTCTTGCTCGCGGAGCGCTGCTTCGCGCTGTGCCCAGCTCTTATCGAGAGCTTCCTGCCGATCCTGATTTTTCTTTTCCTGCTGCCGGAGTTCCTCTTCGTGCTTATCCTGGGCGCGCTTGCGTTCGAGATTCTTCTTATACTCGTACTCGTCTATCTCGCGCTGCCGCTGTTTCTTGAGGGCGTCTTCCTGTTCCTTGCGTTCGCGCTCGGCGTTCTCGACGTTCTCGTCCCAGACTGATTTTTGCGCCGCCATCCCGGCCTCAAACTGCGCCTTCTGCTTCGCGTACTCCTGTACCAGCAGGTCCAGCGCGGTGGCCGCCACGTCGATCTTGTGCAGTCGCTCCAACTCCGTGCGCTCCAGTTCAACAGCCGCTCTCAGCGTCGTGAGCCGATTCACCTCATCCACAAGCTTTTCGGAGATGCCCGAAAGGGCACGCGAGACGTCGAGCCCGAGCTTGGAAACCTGCTGGACTGTCTCCTCCACAGTGACCCCTTCGGCCGCGTGACGGATTTCTCCCTCCTTCCGCCGCGCGACCTCGTCTGCCTTCACGTCAGCGGATTCGCGCGCTGTCGTCATCTCTTCCTGGATCTCCGTGAATTCCTGCTGGACTTCCGCCTTGTTCCGGCGCGTGCGCGGCGGTGTCTTGGGAGTTGTGGCTTTCGGCATGTTTGGCTCCGTTTCTGTGAACTCCGCTATCGTATCGCGGATCTACGCCCTATCGTCCATCGCCGGCCAGTTGACGCGCAACCCACCCACGCAATGAACGCGCCGGCTCAAGACGAGTGAAGTGGTGAAGGGGCCACTTTGCACATCCTTGCCAATCACTGATGCGCCAGCGCCTCGTTTCCAGCGGGTTTCACGCGTCTCACGGTGATCTTAACTTCCACGCGCGATCCGAGCCGGTTGATAATCGACATGAGTCGATCGACAGTGAACCGCCCGAGGTCCGCATTGCGAATGCGCGAGAAGTCGGCCGCGGCAATCCCGGTGCGGCGTTGCGCGCCCCGCACACTCACGCTGTCGCGATCGAGCGCCTTGATGATTTCGGCGGCCAGGATGGCCTTGAACTGTTGGGCATCTGTATTCTCGTGTCCGAGGTCGCGAAAAACATTTCCGCTTCCTCGCAGGACTTCGAGTTTTTCGGCCTTCATCGCAGGATCTCCTTCAGTCTCTTCAAACGGTCCTTGGAGTCCGGAGTCCGGGAGTCCGGGACGGCCTGAACGGTCCCAGTGGCGATATTCTGAAATTTGCACAATACGTCCGAAAATCCGGGACTCCGAAATACGTCCGCTGTCTGTGATGGCGCAGCCCCCGCAGGATACCCAATTATGCCAGGTATGCCTATTCGCCGTTGCGATGCGTCCAGGGGAAAGCAGATTCGGATGTGGAACTGGCGGGGCGTGTCGTTATAAGGGTCAAAGCGGACTCACTCGCGAGATACGCGGCCAATAGCGGCCGAGTGGCAATCCCGGCTCTACGCAAAGGCATTTCTTAGACTTATCGCCACTGGGACGGGTCAGGCTGTCCCCGGCCCCCCGGCCCCGACCCATTCAAAATCCGCCGGATTAGGATAAGCTATTGTCATGACATTGTCTGGCAGACATGCTATAGTTCTCGTATGGAATTGGAGCACTGACCATGGCCATGACCGAAACACGCAATCAAAAACTTGATCTGCGGCTGACGCCGTCGGCCAAGCGCGCCCTGCAAATTGCAGCTTCGGCCGCGCACCGGTCGGTCAGCGAATTCGTCCTGGAGAGCGCCCTCGCGCGGGCGGAAGAAACCCTGCCCGACCGGCGGCGGTTCCGTCTCAACGCCGGCCAATGGGCGAATTTTCAGGCGGCGCTCGACGCTCCGCCGCGTCCGGCACCCCGGCTGAACAGACTTCTTCAGGAGCCAAGTGTGTTCGAGCGCGTTTCTGAATGAGCGCTCCCCTTCGTATCGAAAAACTGCGGCGCACCCACAATGTCGAAAGCTTTGATTGCGGCCAGGAAGCGCTGAACCGCTTTCTGATCCGCTATGCCCTCCAGAACCAGCAGGCGGGCGCCTCGACAACGTATGTGGCTTTGAGCGAGCAAGAGGTGATCGGGTTCTATACGCTTGTCGTCGGCCAGGTCGACTACCCGGACGCGCCTGAACGCCTGACCAAGGGGCTTGCCCGCCATCCGGTGCCGCTGATGCTACTGGCCCGTCTCGCGAGCGCGATTACATGGCAGGGAAAAGGAATAGGGTCCGGTTTGCTAAAGGACGCGATGCGCCGCACTTTGCAGGCTGCCGAAATTGCCGGCATCCGGGCATTTGCCGTTCATGCTAAGGATGAGCCGGCACGCGCGTTCTATGAACACTTCAACCTGATCCCATCGCCTACCGATCCTTACCATTTGCTTATTCTGCTCAAGGATGTACGCTCCGCGCTGCGGCAGGAATAATACGAACCGCTCGCGAACGACTCAGCCCTCTGGCAGATGCCGCTCCAGATCGCGGGTGAAGAACAGGTGGTATGTTCGAACGCTGGACACCAGGGGACAGAACGATTCGCAGTGGTCTGCGGGACTCAGGCACGCTTGCCCTTGCGAGCGAGTTCCGCCGATGCTTCCTTCCCGATCTGATCGATATGCTGATCGAGCTCGCCGATGGAGCCAAGCTCCATGCCTTCGCCGCGATCAATCTGATCAAGACCCTTTTTTACGGCGCCCCGCAACCACTTGAGCTTGGCCCGCTCTTTCTGCTTGCGACGTTCCATCAGCCGTAGGCCTTCGCGTACCTATTTCCATGGCTCACGCCGTGGGCTAAGCTGTTCCGCCCTTCGGGCTTGGCAAAACCAACTCCACGTCGCTCACCCCTCTTGCACATGGCTATTCTGCGGCCGGCTCCACCAATAATTCCGCAATGATCCGCGCGGCGACTTCCTTGCCGCGCTCTCCGGTTTCGCCCAGAGGGCCGACGCAGCTTGGGCAGCCCGATTCGCAAGGGCATTGCGCCAGCAAGGCGGCCGCGTGCTCCAGAGCTTTGCGTGCCAGCTTGTGCAGGGGCGCACTCTGGCCGATGCCTCCGGGGTAGTTGTCGTAGAGATAGAGGTTCGGTTCGAATGCCAGCAGGCCGCCGGCGATCTCCTCGGTGATCGAAACGCCCAGGTCGCGCGGATCGCACATCAATAGCAGCGCGGCCACCGAGCGCAGTGCATGGCCGAGTCCGCTGAGCCCGCTATGCCGTTCGGCGGGCGTGAGGTCCGCGAAGCGCGCAAGAAACGCGGCGGGGAAGTGCAGCCAGAACGAGGTGGTGTGCATCTCCTGTTCGGGCATCGAGAGGTTGCCGGCGCCCACGTTTTCGAGCGTGAAGAATTTGATTTTTTTGAAGCCCACCACCTGGCGGTTGACGCGCACTTCGCCGTGGACGGCGCATGCCGACGCGAGCGGCGCGGAATCGAACTCCTCCAACGTCTTCACCTGCGTGTAGTCGATGGCATCGGTGAAATAGTCGCACTCCACCTGTTGCACGTAGGCCTTGCGCTGCGCATAGTCGAAACGCTCCACCTGATACTGGCGCGCCTCATGCAAGTAGATCGCTTTCTCATGCAGGCTGGTGAGTGCGTTGGGGAAGCTGACCTCGGCAATCACCGCAGGCTCGTGCGTGTTGTCGATCACGACGAAGTTATCGCTGCTGACGGAGCGCAGGCTGACTGCGTCGGCCGGGTACGTATCCGAGGTCCAATGCCAGGCGCCCGCGGAGTGATGCAGCACGCCTGTCTCTTCGAGAAACTGGCACAGATCTTTCGTCTCGTGCGGCCCGAACTTTTCGCCATCGCGGACCGGTAGTTCAAAGGCGGCGCAGCGCAGATGGTTGATCAGGATCTCAAGGTTGTCGGCGTTGATGCAGGCGCGCTCCGGCGATTGCTCGAAAAAATATTCGGGGTGCTCGACGATGTACTGATCGAGCGGTGCGCTGGAGGCCACCAGAACGGCGAGCGAACTGGTCTGCCGGCGGCCCGCGCGGCCCGCGCGCTGCCACGTGGAAGCCACCGTACCCGGATAGCCCGCCAGGACGACGCAATCGAGCGATCCGATATCGATGCCGAGTTCGAGCGCGTTGGTCGCCACTACGGCGCGTATTCCACCGTCGCGCAGCTTACGCTCAATCTCACGCCGCTCCTTGGGTAGATAGCCACCGCGATAGCCACGCACAGCACCCGCGGGCACGGCGCCGCGCTCACAAGCGTCTTTCAAATAGGTGATCAGGATTTCGGTGGCCAGCCGGTTGTTCGCGAAGACCAGTGTCTGCTGGCCGTGCAAGATCAGTTCCGTGGCGATGCGGCGTGTCTCGTGCAGATAGCTGCGCCGGATGCCGAGCTGCCGGTTGACTACCGGAGGATTGTAGAAGACGAAATACTTCTCGCCGGCCGGCGAGCCGTTCAGATCCAGCAATTCAAACGGCATCTCGCCGAGCGCCTCGGCGAGTTCTTTCGGATTCGCAATCGTCGCCGAACAGCAAATAAACTGCGGGTTGGAACCATAGAACGCGCAGATCCGCTTCAGCCGGCGGATCACGTTGGCCAAGTGGCTGCCATAGACGCCGCGATAGTAGTGCAGTTCGTCAATCACGACATAGCGCAGATTTTCAAAACATTTCGCCCATTTTGTGTGATGCGGCAGAATGCCGGCGTGCAGCATGTCCGGATTGGTCAGCACTACGTTGGCGCGTTCGCGAATCGCCTTGCGGGCGTCCTGCGGCGTGTCGCCGTCGAACGTGAAAGCGCGGATTTCGGAGCCCATCGCCTCGACGATCGCATTGAACTCCACAAGCTGGTCCTCGGCCAGCGCCTTGGTAGGGAAAAGGTACATCGCCCTCGCGCCGGGTTCGGCCAGCAGACGGTTGAGGACGGGAAGGTTGTAGCACAGCGTCTTGCCGCTGGCCGTCGGGGTGACGATGACAGCGTTGCCGCCGGCCGCGATGGCGCGGAAGGCCGCCTCCTGATGGCTATACAAGTTGCTGATGCCGCGGCGTTCCAGCGCTTCGCGCAACGTGGGCGCGATCGTTTCCGGCATCTCCCGGAAATCGCCTTCGCGTCCCGGCTGATGCTTGATGGCGCGTATCGGCGAGTTGGCATCTTCCATCCATTGGCGGAAGCGCTCGACGGCGAGATTCAGGCTGTTTTGCCGTTTCGTGATTTCACTAGAGAATTCGGGAAACCCGAGAGAGAGATTCATAGCGCCCGCACCTCATCCATGGCGAAGTCTTCGCCTTTTCTTTGCTAAGGTACTACGAAATGGAGGGACAGCACAACCGGGCTAGATCTGCGACAGCTAGAATATGTTTTTTGTGGGGCAGCTTGTCAAACTGCGCGCCGGTTGCCAACCCAATGCCACTCGTTTTTTCTTACAGGAAATAAGCAGTATCGATTGAAGAGGTCACCGACCGGTTGGGGTCAAGCCGGATCGGTGGGAGGAGTTGGTCGAAAACAATTATCCAGATTTCTGTTGCAATGGGCGCTCAGATGTTGTATCTTTCATTGTAGAGATATGAAAGATATGATCTCCGAGCTAGCGGCGTCTCGCAATCGACTGCTTCGGCAAGTGCCTGACCCTGCCACCATCTTGCCTGGTTCGTTGTTGCGCCGGATGGTGCGCTGCAACAAGCCCGGCTGCCAGAAATGTGAAAAGGGCGAGGCAAAAGGCCATGGACCGGTTTGGATTTTGTCGGTCAGTCTGGGCAATCGGAAGGTGCGGCAGATCCCCATCCCCGCCGCCTGGAAGAAGGAAGTCGAGGAGCATCTCCACGCGTTTGCGCGGTCACAGAAACTACTGAAGCAGATTGCCTTGCTCAATCTCGATTTGCTGAAGCTCCGGAAGCAGGAGCGGTAAGCTCCTTTTTTTGCGTCTTTTGTCTTTCATATATATTCAATGAAAGAGTGGAGCGCTCATGTCCACTGACAATCTGCGCGGTGTTTTAGATCTCTATAGCCAAGCAGTTCCCGAATGCTTTTTTCAGCAACTCCAGCAAGAGTTGCATCTGCGGGTTCGGCAGCGGATCTTCAGCCTGCCGCTGGTTGTCTGGCTGATGATCTCACAACGTCTGGATCGTAAGGCGACACTGTCCACTGCTGTGCAACAAGTCGTGCAGCAACGGCCCAGGACGCTGCTTTCCGAGCACAAGCGCCTCCGTGAAGGCACGGTGAGTTGCCATACTGGGGCCTATAGTGATGCGCGGCAAGAAATGCCGCTGCTGGTGGTGGAGAAAGTGGCGGATTGCGTATTGGACCATTTGATGCAGAGCCGGCGGGAAGCATTGCCAGGTTGGAATCGGCGTGTGTTCATTTTGGATGGTACCTCGTTGGAAATGCCGCACACTGCCGAACTGGTGAAGGCGTATCCACCAGGCTACAAGTCGCATTGGCCCGTTCTGCTCATGCTGGTGGCCCAGGATCTGACCACAGGTTTGGCGGAGCGGCCTTGCTGGGGGCCGATGTACGGACCCAGGGCAGTCAGCGAACAAACGCTAACCGAGCAGCTTCTGAACCGCCTGCCGGATCATTCCGTGCTGATGGGTGACATCAACTTCGGGGTTTTTTCCGTAGCTTTTGCGGCCACGCAGGGAGGTCACGACGTGCTGTTGCGGTTGCAACCGAACCGGGCCGCAGTGGTGCAGCGAGGACTGCCGTTACAGTCGGGACTGGATCGGCAGGTATGCTGGTGTCCCAGCGATTATGAACGCAAGAAACATCCCGACTTGCCCGCTGATGCCTGCGTGCGAGGCCGCTTGATTGTGCAGCAGGTCAAGGCTTCCGACGGCTCCAGCGTAACCCTATATCTGTTCACTACGCTGCCGTTGGCGGTGGAGCAGCTATTGCAGTTGTACGGTCAACGCTGGAACGTGGAAACGGATCTGCGCTCACTGAAGCGGACCGTAGATCTGCAGATTCTGCGATGCAAAAGCGTGGATATGATCGCTAAAGAACTAGTGCTCGCCATCGTCGGCTACAATCTGGTCCGGTCGGTAATGAACGCCGCCGCCGAGAAACACAATCTCAATCCCCGACGGCTGAGTTTTTCGCGCTCACAAGATGTGGTGAACGCGGCTTTGCCCGGCTTGGCTGCGGCCACTACCCCCTCTGAATACCAGGCCAGACTGCACCGAATGCTCCAACTGGTTGCCTCCTGCAAGCTCCCTGATCGGAGCAAAAGGCCTTCGAGCCCCAGGGAAGTGTGGGGACACGGCTGCAAGTTCACAAAACGCAAAACCGCCGTGCCCAAGAACTGACAGAGTACATGGCGGCAATGCCTGACGCGACCAATTCAAAAAACGAGTGGCATTGGGTTGCCAACCGGCGCTCCAGGCGGGTTTCCATTCCGCTCCACATGAAAGCAACATCATCATTGGGTCACAGCACTAGCGAGGTTCGTGATTCAGTTTTTCAGCGACGCAGAAACTCGTAGCGCTCCAACGTGGCGGCTACGGCGGCGGCGTGCGATATGGAGTGGCGTGGTTGACTGCGTACCACCTTGCCCACGCAACGCAACCGGATCGTTGTGCCTTCGCGCACTCCCGTGGGTAGGGTGATCAAGTACTCGATAGATTCGCCGATCGGCAATTCCGCGGGGGCCACAAACAGAACACCGCCGGAACTCAGGTTGCAGGTTTCTCCAGCCATCGAGGAGGGGGTCGCTCCCTCCCGCAACAATTCAAATGGCAGTCTCAGGTCGAATCGCCTGGCCTTACGCTTCTCTGCGGTATCCACGCAACCAATCTAATGTGAATACCTTAGCCGGGTCAATAGGCAGCTCGTGCGTTAGGTACTAGTGGCGGCGGGATCGTAGCAGGTTTGCAGCCCCGGTTGACCCAAATTGATTTGTGCCAGGATGCGATTTTCGCCGGATTGGGCAGCGCCCGCGGCCGGCGGAATGGAAGCGAGTTCAGTTTTCACGATTCGATTATCGAACGAGAGACCTTCTCGTCGGCCCCCTCAGAATCGACAACCATCTGAAAATAAGCGAATTAAATCCGTGATTCGGCGGGGAACGGGAAACTCGCCCGGCGCGGCAGATGCTAAAATCAGGGAGTGAGCGGCCCCGTTTTGCGGAAACTTATTCGGATAGGCGGCGGAATCGGCTTGGTGATTCTCGGAATCATCGGCCTGATCCTGCCTGTGATGCCGGGTTGGATCTTTTTGATTCCTGGTCTGATTATCCTGAGCGATTACCACCCGCCGCTGAAGCGGCTCCTGGAGTGGGCCAAGCGGAAGGCCGCCGGCGGCAAGCCCGCCGGCCCATAGCAGGCAAGTCTGCCGCCTCACAAGTCGGGGCTTGATTTAGGGGCCACTCTGTTATCATTAGGGCAATGAGCATGTTGTCGCCAAGGCTGCAAATCAAGGTTTCGCAGAAGCAGATCTTGACGCCCTCGCTCGTGCAGATGGTCACCGTCCTCCAGTTGAACCGGCTGGAGTTGAAGGAGATGATCTCGCAGGAGGTGGCTCGCAATCCGGTCCTCGAAGAGGGTCTGGATGGCGGCGAGGAGTTGACTCCCCAGGAGATCCAGGCCGTTCTGGAGAGCGAGCGCGTCGCCGACCCCGCAGATAAGGACATTGTTGCGCCGTCGGCTGCTTTCGCGGAACCGGAAGTCTATTCCGGAGCTCCCGAAACTCCTGCTGAGAATCCCGTGGAAACGGCCGATTCCCCGGGTGATGCCAGCCCCGCGGAACCCGTTGCGGCAACCGACCCGTTTGACGAGATCGATTTCGGGCAGTATTGGGACGAGTATCTCGATCCCGGCTATAAGAGCCCTGCCTCCGAGTCAGTGGACAAGCCCTCGTTTGAGACCTTTCTCTCCTCGCCGGTCACGCTTTCCGATCACTTGCAGAGCCAGTTGAGCGTCCTCGTACTCTCCGAACCCGTGCGCGAGGCGGCCGACTCCATCATTGGCAACCTGGATGAGAAGGGTTATCTGATGGATCCGATCGACGAGCTCGCCACGGGTGGTGGGCACACCCTGGAGGATATCGAGACGGCGTTGCGCGAAGTGCAGAATCTCGATCCGGCCGGAGTTGGAGCGCGCGACGTGCGCGAATGCCTGCTGCTGCAAGTCGAGAGCCGCAATGGAAAAGGCGGGGTCGCCTGGCAGATTCTAACCAACCATCTGAAACTGGTGGAAACCCATCAGACGACGCAGTTGGCAAAGGTCCTGGGCCGGCCTGTCGAGCATATCCAGATCGCTCTGGAAGTGATCCGGCATCTCGATCCCCGGCCGGGCCTGCGCTATTCGGGTCCGGGCGCCAGGCAGGTGGAACCCGACGTCTCCATTACCAAAGACGGCGACGACTTCATCATTCAGATCAACGACGACGATGTGCCGCAACTGCGTTTGAACCCGCAATACAGGCACATGATTAACCGCGATCAGGAGCCGAATAAGGACGTTCGCAACTACGTCAAGGACCGCTACGCCGCGGCGCTGCAATTGATCAAGAACATCGAACAGCGCAAGCAGACGATCCTGCGTGTATGCCAGTCTATCGTGCAGCGGCAGGGTGAATTTCTCGAACACGGCATCGATCAGCTCAAGCCCATGATGATCAAAGATGTCGCCGAGGAAATCGGAGTGCACCCTTCCACGGTCAGCCGTGCTGTGGCCAACAAGTATGCGAATACACCGCAGGGCGTCTTTGAGTTGCGCTATTTCTTCTCGGAGGCGGTGCAAGGGCCATCGGGAAGCGTAACGCCGCTGCTGGTCGTAAAGCGCCTAGTAAAAAAACTGATCGAAGAGGAGGACTCAGCTCACCCCCTTACCGATGAACAACTGACCGCCCGGCTTCAGGCGGAAGGGATCGACGTCACCAGGCGCACGGTGGCCAAGTACCGCGAAGATATGAAAATCCCTTCCACCCACCAAAGACGCGTGCGCGAATAAGCGGGCAAGCCATTCCGGCCAGCCCGCATCTGACGGAGGCATTGAATGAAAGTCACCTATACGGGGCAACCGAAGGAGTTGCTCCCGGTCCAACGCAGGAAGCTGGATGCCAGGATCGCCAAGATCGGAAAGCTGATCGATACGACCAGAACCGAGCGGGAGGCGCACGTCATCTTTACCAATGTGCGCCACCTGGTGAACTCGGAGGTCACCGTTTCCTATGCCGACCAAAAGCTGGTGGGGGCCGGCTCAGATTCCGATCAGTTCACCTCCCTCCTGGACGCTTTCGACAAATTGGAGAAGCAGGTGCTCAAGTTCCGCACCAAACGGCGGGACACGAAGCGCGAGCCGAAGGAGTCCTGGGTCGAAGAGCCGGCTGAGGCGCCCGTGCGCGCTGCCGAGGCGGAGATCCACGACGAGGAGGGCGCCGCGAAAAAACGGGTCTTCCGCGTCAATCATCACACCCGCCGGAAGCCTATTACGCTTGAGGAGGCGATCCTCGAGATGGAGAAGGACCGGGACTATATCGTATATCTGGATGCGGAGACCGACACCCTCTCGGTGCTGCTGCGGCGGCGCGACGGCAATTTCGATCTGATCCAGTCCTGACAGCTTCAGCATTGCAGGACCCACAGTGCGGGGCGGGCCAATCTCCGCCCCCGCGCTGCGCTAGAATACAAAGCTGGACCAACGAATGCGGAAAAAGTCCCCTGTCGTTCCCCCGAATGAGCAGACCGAACTGGTAATCATTACGGGCCAGAGCGGCTCCGGCAAAGGCACCGTTCTCAAGAGCCTGGAAGATCTGGGTTACTACGCCGTCGACAATCTGCCCCTCGACCTGATCCAGAAGTTCGCCGAACTGACCTTCGATTCTCCTAAGATCCGGCGCGCCGCGCTGGTTGTCGACATTCGCGAAGGTGGCGCGCTGCAACAATTTCCGGCCCTGCTCGCCAAGCTCAAACGCCGTGTCCCTGTCAAACTTCTATTCCTCGAAGCCGACGACGATACGCTGGTGCGCCGCTTCAGCGAGACGCGCCGTCCGCACCCGCTGGGCGCGGAGCGCAGCGTGCTCAAGAGCATCAAGACCGAGAAGGAATCGCTCAAGCCGATCCGCGCGCTCGCCGACATTACGATTAACTCGACCAAGTTCAACGTCCACGAATTGCGCGAACTGATCGGCGAGCAGTTTTCCAGCACGCGCGACGAATCGAAGATTGTGGTCTACGTGACCAGTTTCGGCTTCCGGCACGGGGTGCCGGCCGATAGCGATCTGGTCTTCGACGTGCGCTTCCTGCCGAACCCGAACTATATCCCGCAGTTCAAGAACCTGACAGGGCGGCATCCGAGCGTAGCGCGCTATATCCGCGCCTTCCCGCAGACGGTGGAATTTGTCGAACGGATCTCCGAGCTACTGATTTACCTGCTGCCGCACTATATCCGCGAAGGCAAGAGCTACCTCACCATCGCGTTCGGCTGCACGGGCGGACACCATCGCTCCGTGATGATCGCCGACGAAATCCGCAAGCGCCTCTCGCGTGCGAAGTATCGTGTCAAGGGGACGCACCGCGACATCACAAAGACTTGACAGCGCATCCGGTTCTCTCCCATGATGGGCTGACAGTGTTAGAAGCCCAACACAGAGAGAGACGGCGCAATCCCCGCTTCGAGTTGAAGACGCGAATCCGGCTCTCCTGGACAGACTGCGACGGACGCTTCCATTTCGCGGACGCCCGCTGTATCGACATTTCCGAGACGGGGATTCGCGTAGACGTGGCAGATCGTCTTGATACCAACTGTTACATCAACGTGCGAGCCGAAAAATTGGGCATCAACAGCTCCGCGCGGGTTCGCTCTCTCAGGCAGACGGGCCTGAGGTATCACGTCGGCCTCGAGTTTAACGGCGGGTGGCGCTGGAAGGCGCTGTCGAAGTACGTCAGCGGCGCCAGCGCGTAGGCCTGCTCGCGGTCCGGCGGACAGCGCATCAAGCAGGGCTCGGTTGCCGATGATTCAGCGCAGGATGGGTGGCCTGGAGGTCGCCCGCGAACGAGGGCGTTCGCCCCCCGGCGGTTCGCGTGGCAACGAGGCAGCCGGTAGATCTCACTTCTGTCGCGCACCCCATCCACCAATTTCGGATTACACGCGCGGGTGGCATTTGCTAGACTCTTGGGCGAAATGATTTATCTTACTCTTCTGTTGATTGGCCTGGTGGCCGGCGTGTTCGCGGGGATGTTCGGTATCGGCGGCGGCCTGATTGTCGTTCCGGCGCTGCTGCTGATTGTGAAAATGAAGGAACTCGAAGCGCTCGGCACCAGCCTGGCGGCGTTGATTCCTCCGGTGGGGTTGCTCGGCGCGCTGGAATATTACCGCAACGGGCACATCAACATCAAGTTCGCCGGGCTGATTGCGCTCGGCATCTTCGTAGGGGCTTACTTCGGCGCCCGTCTGGTTATGCCGCTGCCTCCGGTGTTGATCCGCCGTCTCTATGCGGGGTTTCTGCTAGTGATCGCTGCGCGCATGATCGTCTTCGGCAAGTAGAGCGATGCTTGGGGCACGTCTAATGGCCCTACTTCGACTCGACGATGTAGGTGGGCGCGATTCCGGAAATCATCGTGAAGCCTGCCGGAGCGGCAGCCGCCAGCCAGCTCGAACAACCCTGCACTTTGCCAAGATAGGCATGCGGGTGCACGTCGACGTTCATCTCTCGCATTTCGAGACCGGAATATCCAGCTATGGGGAAGATCGCGGTGACCGGGTCCACTTTGGCCTGCACCACATACGGGATTCGTAGAGCGGTCTTCATTGCCCGCTCCCAGCCGCCCGGATCGGTTTCCCAGCCGTTGAAGGAATGGTGTTCGCCTGAGCTGTTGTTCGGCTTCAGAACCAGCGTCTCACGGTTCTTCAAAATAAACTCGGGCAGATCGACGCTCTCCCCGCCGTGGCTGGTCTTGCGGTTCGAGACCAGGCGCGTCCAGGGGATGAAATCGCGAATCGCTTTGCGCTCGACGGCAGGGAAGCCCGACGTGATCGCCTCGTCGGTGAGCAGGTCGAAGATCGCCTTCTTCTGTGCCATCTCGGAGCGGAAGCTGTTCACCATGCAGATGGCGCGGTCCTGGTAGGCGCGCACCAGCGGGTGCGTCAAGTCGAAGCGGATCAGAAACTCTTCCACCTGGACACGCCGGTAGATCAGGTCAACGCGGAAATCGCCTTTGGTAAGCGCGCCGTTGCGGTACTCCAATTGGTCCGGAGAGGCCACTTCAGTCTGGTAGCCCTCGCGCTCGAAGAACTCTTTCAAAAGCGTCAGTTCGCCCGAATCGGAGGTCTGAAACTGTTGCCGGAATTCGAGAATCGCGATGCGCGGCTTCTGTTTTCCGCCAAACTCTTTCCAGGCTTTCAACAACGCCTGCAGCAGGAACTTCGTTCCGCCCAGCTTCGAGAGCGTGTACTTCTTGCGAAAATCCTTCACCGGCTGGCATTCGAGGAACAATTCCGAGAGCGCTTCTCCGTACGCCACACCACTCGGCGCGTCGGCGTTGTAGCCGACAAAGTGCATCGCTCCGTTATGCAAATGGGTATCGAGCAGAGACGTGACCGCAAGGTGCGAGTAGCCCGGATCCACCGCCGCCAGCATCTTTTCCGCTGGCAACAACTCCATCCGTGTCATCAGAACCGGGTTGGACAGCGCCAACTGCTTCACTCGGTCGATCGCGCTGAACAGCGTCTCCGCCGCTTTCGAGAGATTGAGATACTGCCGCCGCGAGATGAAATGCGGACGGAGCACCGGGCAGATCGGGCGACCGCCCGACACCAATCGCCGTTGGTGCATGCGCTCTCGCAACGCGTCGGCCCACGCCATATCCCGGTAGGGCTCAGATTCTATAATTTTGTGATAGCGAGCTATTGCCTCGCCCAACTGCGTCATGGCTTTGAAACGATCTCTGCCCTCAGTATCGCACAAGCACCCAGCAAAAGTGAACTCAAGTGTAGTACTAATTATGTAATAACTAGTTTTGTATCATATAGTTACACCGTCATAAATTTCGTAATCACGATAGATGCGAGACCGTTGCCACCCGGATGCGCGACAATAACGGCGAGAGGATTACCCTCAATTCTTATGAACAAAGCGTTACTCCTATTCAGCACTACCGTGCTGGCGAATTCGCTGCTGCTCGCCGACGAAGGCATCTGGCTTTTCAATCAGGTTCCTCAGGCGGCGATCCAGAAAAACCACAATTTCACTGTCACGAACTCCTTTCTTGACCACCTGCGGCTCTCCTCCGTGCGCTTCAATAATGGGGGATCGGGCTCCTTTATCTCTCCGCAAGGACTCCTGTTCACCAACCACCATGTCGGCGCGGACTGCATCCAGAAACTGAGTTCCCAGGCCCATGACTATTACTCTCAAGGCTTTCATGCCCGGACGCGCGGTGAAGAACGGGCGTGCCCCGACCTCGAAGTCAACGTTTTGTTGAAGATTGAAGACGTGACGGCAAAGGTCAACGCCGGGGTGCGCGACTCGACGCCGCCGGCCGAGGCCAATCGCATGCGCAACGCCGCGACTTCGTCGATCGAGAAGAATTGCAGCGCCGCGACCGGCAACCGCTGCGATGTGGTGACACTTTACGCGGGCGGCCAGTATCACTTGTATCAATACAAGAAATACACGGACGTGCGCCTTGTGTTCGCTCCCGAATCCGATATCGCCTCCTTCGGCGGCGATATCGACAATTTTACATACCCGCGCTACTGCCTCGATTTCGCGCTCTTCCGCGCCTATGAGAACGGCGCTCCCGCCAAGGTCAGCGACTACCTGCGCTGGAATAAGGATGGCGTGAAGGATGGCGAATTGACCTTCGTCGCCGGTCATCCTGGAACGACGGGCCGCCTCGCGACATACGCCGAGTTGGAGTTTAGCCGCGACATCTCATATCCGCTGATTCAGGCGCGGCTCAAGTCGCTGATCGATGCGCTTAAGAGCTATGGCGCGCTCGGCCCGGAACAGCTTCGCGAGTCGCGCAAGAACCTGCACAGCCAGCAGAACAGCGCCAAAGCTTACAGCGGATTCATGCGCGGTCTTCAGGACCAGCAACTGATGGCGCGAAAGAAGCAGGAAGAAGCGGCCCTGCGTACGGGAGTGAATCGTGATGCGAAGACGGCGCGCGCGTACGGAAATCTGTGGCGCGAAGTGGCGGACTCCTACAAGGAATTCGCCGCTTTCTATAAGCAGTACTGGCTGTTCGAGCGCGGAGCGGTGCGCGGCTCGCAACTGATGGAAATTGCTCGCGACATCATCCGCTACTCCGAAGAGAAGAACAAACCGAATGAGCAACGGCTCAAGGAATTCCGCGAGACCGCGCTGCCCTCGCTCGAACAGAGCATGTTCAGCGCGGCGCCGGTCGACATCGGGATGGAGAGCGCGGTGATCGCGAGCTATCTGGGTTTTCTCGAACAGCAACTCGGTAAGGACGATCCCACAGTGCGCGCCCTGCTCGCCGGCAAGAGCCCGGTGAAGGCGGCCCAAGAGTACATCGGCGCCACGAAGTTGCGGGACATCGCGGAGCGCAAGCGTCTGGCGGCCAGCCCTGAAGCCGTGCGCGCTTCGAACGATGGCATGATCCGTTTGCTGCGCACGCTCGATGGCCCGGCGCGTCGGTATCGCAAGCTGTACGAGGACAAGGTCGAATCCGTCGAACGTTCCAGTGCGGCGCGAATTGCGCAGGCGCGTTTTGCTGTACTGGGCGCTGCGTCGTACCCGGACGCAACCTTTACTTTGCGCTTGTCTTATGGCCCGGTTCGCGGCTACGAATCGGCCTCCGGCAAGATGACGCCTTATGCGACTCACATCGAGGGTCTCTACGCCCGTGCGACCGGCAAGGATCCGTTCAAGCTGCCCGAATCCTGGCTCAAGGCGAAGTCGAAGCTGGACCCCAAGACGCCGTTCAATTTTGTCAGCACAAACGACACGCACGGCGGCAACTCCGGCAGCCCCACGGTGAACACGAAGGGCGAGATTGTCGGCATACTATTCGATGGCAACCTCGAAGGTTTGCCCAATCGCTTTGTTTACACTGACAAGGATGCGCGCTCGGTTCACGTTGCGAGCCAGGTAATTATCGAGGCTCTGCGGAAGATCTATGGCGCCGGGGCGATCCTTGCCGAGTTGGGGATGTAGCCAGTTCGCGGGTGCGCGACGTAGTAATGGAGGCACGCGGAGGGCGGAACCCATTTCCCGCAACCGGTCCCTGGCCGGGGGAGTTCGCCTTCCGTTTGCCGCCGAGGATTAGGTAGCGAATACGCGGGGATTCGCCTGATAACGCCGCAGTCCGGCAAATCTCACTTGCGTGGCTTCTCCTGTCCGGACCAGTATCTGGCAATGTCCTTTGCCCGGTTGACTTACCGCAAGAGCCTGCGTGATATCGAGGCGTGCACGCGGTCGGTGGCCAGGCAAACAGATGCCAGTAATGAAATCGACAGCAGTCGGCAGTGCGACAACATCGCTTCCTCCCGCTCTCAAAGGACATACCAATTTTACGACCTCTGCGCCGCGTGTCAATCCCACTCAAAACAAAGCTCACTCAAAACATTTGTTGTCTAACCCAGTTAAATGATGTATATCTATATTTGCTGTATACCGTAGAAGACCCCAAACATGGAAAACATGATGAGAATAGGACTGGCCAATTCACGGTTGCTGACGATTGTTGTCGCTTGTGCGTGCGGCACGGCGTTGCGGGCCGCGCCGCGGGAAACCGTCAGCCTCGATGGCGCATGGCAGATCGTGTTCGATCAGCGAAACGAGGGCCGCGCGGCCAAGTGGCACGTTCAGAAAACATTTGACGGGTTGAAGGGCAAAAGGTCGATCAACGTACCCAGTTGCTGGGAAACCATTGAACAGGACTACGAAGGCGCGGCCTGGTACGGGCGCCGCGTGCTGGTTCCGGCCACTTGGAAGAACCAGGTCGTGCGGCTGCAATTCGGCGCTGTGAATTATCGCGCCGAGGTCTGGATCAACGATCAGCCGGCCGGTTATCACGAGGGCGGCTACACGCCCTTTGAACTTACAGTCGGTGACCTCCTCAGGCCTGGCGAAGAGAATTTCATCGCTGTGCGGGTGCTGGGCCCAATTCTCACAAAGGGCACGTATCTCGACGGCATCGGACCGAACGAAACGCCGCACTGGCGGGGCGCCATCGCGGGCGGTATCTGGCAATCCGTCCAGTTGATCGCCACAAATGAAACCTACTTTTCCGACGTGTTCGTGGCGCCAGATATTCACAACCAGCGGGCGGTGATCCGCGCCACCGTGGTGAATAACTCCCGAAAGAGCCGGCAGACAATTCTGGAGTTCGCCGTGACGGGCGTGGCGGCCGGCACGCGGCGGGAGGCCGTCTTGCGCCCCGGCAACAATTCTATTGAAGCGGAAGTGCGGATTCCGAACGCAAAGTTGTGGTCGCCGGAGCAGCCGCACCTTTACACGCTGCGGGCCGGCATCCACTCCGGGGGCCTCGCCGTCGATGCCGTCGAGCAGCGCTTTGGCATGCGGGAATTCGTGTTGCGGGGCGACAGCTACTTCCTGAATGGCCGGAAAATCTTCGTGAAAGCCGGGTTTTGGGAAGGATTTTACCCGGACACACTCGCTTTTCCGCAGAGTGCGGAGGTGGTGCGTCGGGAGATACGGTTGGCCAAAGAAGCTGGTTTCAACGTCCTGCGGCCCTGGCGCAAGCCTCCCGTTCCGATGATCCTGGACCTTGCCGACGAAATGGGCATCATGATGATCGGCGCGCCGCCGATCGAGTGCATGAACTATTGGCCGCAGTTGGCGCCGGAGACGGAGCAGCGAATTTCCACCGAAGTCCGCGAGATGGTTTTGCGCGACCGCAACCATCCTTCACTCGTTTATTGGGAACTGTTCAACGAGATCCTGCGGCCCGGGCTGGCGCGGCTGAAACGCGGAATGTCGTTGCTCGCGCGGGAACTGGATCCCACGCGGATCGTGATCGACGAATCGGGCGGGTGGGCCGAGGGCGCCCACCTCTATCCCCCTTATTCGTACGAGGCGGAGCCGATCAACGAGATTCATTCCTATCTGCCGGCGCCGGTGGCCCCCCGCACCTATGACTTCTATTCGCGCCTGGGCCAACCGGGCTTTGACGCTAAGATGCTCGGGCGAAGCCAAATGCTGGCGCCAAATGGGCTCGTGTTCGTCTCCGAGGTCGGCTATGGCGGCCTGCCGGACCTTCCGGCCAATTTCGCGCAATACCAGGCGAAAGGGAATCCGCTGACCCCCGATTACCGCTATACGGGACGTCTCCTCCGGGGCTTCGAAAAAGCCATGCGTGAGATGAAGTGGGAGGACCTGTTTCCCGACGTGGGCGCCCTGTGCCGCGCTTCGCAACGGGTGCAGGCCGAGGGCAACCGGCTGCAACTCGAAGCGCTGCGGCTGAACCCGCGCGTCGGCGGCTACTGCCTCCACGCTTACACCGACGGCGACTGGGTGGTCGGCGCCGGCCTGCTCGATCTGTTTCGCGAAATCAAGTTGAGCTATCACACCGTGAAGCGCGTGCAAGCTCCGCTCTATCTTGCCGTCCAGGTCGATCCGCCCAACGCGCGGGAAGGTCAGCCGGTGCGGCTCAAAATTCAATCGGTCAATGAGCGGGATGCGCTTCGCGGCCGGCTGCAATGGGAGATTTTGGGGCCAGGCGGCCTGGTCGTGAGCAAGGGCCAGAAGGATGTCTCCGCCGCCGGCGGAATCTCTACGGTGCTCGAAAATCAATTGCCTCCGTTGGCGCAATCGGGCGTTCACAAGGTGCGGGTCCGGATGCGGACGGAAGCCGGAGCCGATTACGAAAACGAGCACGAGTTTTTCCACCTCACCAAAAAGGATCTGGCGCCGCCGGAACCCTTTGCCGTGTTCGACCCCGGCGGGGAACTTACCGCCTTTCTCAAGACGCGGCAGATTCGCTTCGTGGAGTTCACCGGCAACGGGAACGCTCCGGTGATCGTGACCGCGGAGGCGCCCCGCGACGCGGCCGCCTTTCGAAGATACGTGGCGTTAATGGATTACGTAGAGCGCGGCGGTGTCGCCGTTTTCCTGCGGCCACCAGCTCTGCGAGAGCGGCCCGAGGGCTCTACCGCCGCCAAGGCCCCCGAGAACCCCCTGTTGCGAGCCGGGCTGTTCCCTCTGAAGTTGCGTCTGCGCGCGGCCCGCGGCAGTTGGGTGCCGGTGAACCACGGCGTGCGCCCGCATCCGGTTTTCGACGGCTTGCCGGCTGGGGATTTCATGGGTCAGACCTACTTGAACGTTTGCGCCAACGAGACGCTGGAAGGTATTGAGGCGGCCCCTATCGTGGGGTCTCTCAGCTTTGACTGGCGTCAGGGCGGGTACATCGATTGGAACTATCTGGGCCCGGGAGCAGTGTGGTGGGGCGCGGACATGGCCGATGTCCCTCACGGCAAGGGCCGTATGCTCCTTTCCACACTGCGCCTGCTCGAGAACCTGAAAAAAGATCCCGTGGCCGAGAAACTGCTGTACAACCTGGTCCGCTGGTCGGCATCGGTGGGCGGCCCTGTCGCGCCGGCCGGACTGGAACTGCAACGCAAACTCGAGGCATACAGGCCTGAGTAAGATTATCGCGCCCGAGCATGAGCGAACAAGGAGACGAATTGTGTTGAGACGAATAACTGGAATTGCTATGTGCGTGCTGATGGCCGGGCTGCTGAGCGCCGGTTTATGCTTTGCCCAGGAGTCTCGCGCCACCATCACCGGGCGCGTGACGGACCCCAGCGGCGCCGTGGTGGCGGGCGCCGCCGTCCGGGCCGTGAACGTGGCGACGAACTCCGGTGGCTCTTCGGTTTCCAACGAAAGCGGCAATTTTCAGATTCCGTACTTGTTGCCCGGAATGTATCGGGTGACCGTGGAGTCCGCTGGCTTCAAAACGGCCATCCGGGACCAGTTGGAGGCGCGCGTCAGCGAACGGTTGGCGATCGATTTCGTCCTGGAGGTCGGTGGTGTGGGCGAGTCAGTTACGGTTACCGGCCAGACGCCCCTGCTCGAAACGACCACTGCATCGGCCGGCATGGTGGTGCAGCAGCGCATGGCGCAAGAGTTGCCGAACGTAGGCGGCAACAGCTTCTTGTTCTATAAGCTCTCGCCCGGCGTGCTCAATGCCGGCAATTACGGCGGAGGCGATCCTCAAGGTGTCACCGAAGCCACCGACATTATCGTCAACGGCACCCGAAACGTCAGTGAGGCGGCCGTGGATGGCAGCCCCAACATGGGCCAGCGCAACCTGGTGTTCTCGCCCCCCAAGGACCTGGTCCAGGAAGTCAAGATTGATACGGCCGGCTACGACGCGAGCATCGGGCACGCGGCCGGCGCGCTAACGAACGTCAGCACCAAATCGGGTACCAATGAAGTCCATGGGACCGTGAACTACCAGGATTCCCGGTGGGCGGCTGTGCCCTGGTTCACCAACAATTACGTGTACAACCCGACTACCGGGCCTGTCAATTCCGAGGCGAAGCAGCGGATGCGGGAGGTCACGTTCTTTCAGCTCTTTTGGGGCGGCACGGTGACGGCGCCAGTCGTAATTCCCAGGGTTTACAACGGGAAGAACAAAACATTTTGGAGCTTCGGCTACGAAGGATTGTACGCAAACTACAATTCGTCGAACTCCTATACCGTACCCTCGGCGGCTGAAAAGCGCGGGGATCTTTCCGAGTTGCTGGCCGCCGGATCGAAGTACCAGATTTACGATCCGCTGACGACCGTTCCCGCCGCGCAGGCGGGCCGATTCACGAGACAGCCAATTCCGGGGAACATCATTCCCAAGAGCCGCATCAGCCCGATTGCGCAGAACATCCTGAGTTACTATCCCGATCCGAACCAGGCCGGGACGTCCGACGGCCGGCAGAATTACTTCCGGACCGTTCCGGGCATCCCATGGAACAGGACGCTACTGAACCGTTTCGATCACGTCGTGAGCGACAAGCAGAGGCTGTTTGCGCGCTGGAACAATTCGCAATTCGACCAGACCAACGATACCCTGCCCACGCCTGTCACCAAGAACGTGACGGACCGGACCGGCTGGGGGGTGGTTCTGGACGACGTGTATGTGTTTAACCCTCAATTTCTGCTGAACGTCCGTTACGGTTTGACTTATCAAAACCCCTACGTCTTGCGCGGATCGCAGGGGTTCGACCTGACCACGCTCGGTTTCGGCTCCCAGTTGGTGGATGAGATCAAGCGCAAGAACAATCCCGGCGGGTTGACCTTCCCCCTGACGCAGATCGATGGCGGGGCTTACACCGCTCTGGGCCACGACGGCGGATCGGACACGAAGACCTACTACCACACCTTCAGTGCGAACGCGACCAAAGTCGCCGGAAGCCACAGCGTAAGGTTCGGCGGCGAATTCCGCGTAATGCAGGAGAACGGATTCAATTATGGAAATGTGTCGCCGCAGTTGACCTTCGCCCAGGCTTACACGCGCGGGCCGCTCGATAACTCGGCGGCGGCGCCTATCGGCCAGGGGCTCGCCTCCATGCTGCTCGGAGTGCCGACCGGCGGCTGGATCAACGTTAATGCCTCGCGCGCCGAGCAGTCCACCTTCTGGGGGTTATACGTTCAGGACGATTGGCGCGTCACACGAAAATTGACCGTCAACATCGGCCTTCGGTACGAGTATGAAGGACCTACGACGGAGCGGTTCAACCGATCGGTCCGTGGATTTGATTTCAGCGCCGAAAGCCCTGTAGCCGCCCGGGCGAAGGCGAATTACGCCAAAAACCCCATCCCGGAGCTGCCCGTGGAGCAATTCAGGACCATGGGCGGCTTGCTCTTCGCCGGCGTGAACGGACAGCCCCGGGGGCTATGGAACGCGGATAAAAACAACTTCGCGCCGCGCGTGGGTCTCGCCTACCAGTTGAATGCGAAGACTACTCTCCGTGCAGGGTACGGCATCTTCTACGACGTGATCGGCGTCGACCGGCAGGACGTAAACCAGGGCGGCTTCAACCAGACCACGAACATCATACCCTCCATCGACAACGGCCAGACCTATCAAGCAACTCTGTCCAACCCGTTCCCCTTTGGGTTGGAGGTTCCCGCGGGCGCGGCCGCCGGCCTCGCGACTTTCGTGGGGCGCGGCGCGAGTTTCTTCAACGACAAGCCGGTCAATCCCTATATGCAGCGGTGGTCCGTTTCGGTGCAGCGGGAACTGCCGGCGCGCGTGCTGTTCGAGACGTCCTACGTCGGAAATCGAGGCACGAAGCTGGCCGTTCAACGGCAGTTCACGACGACCCCGGCACAGTATCTTTCGACGCTGCCGTATCGCGACCAACCGACCATTGACTATCTAAGCGCGCAAGTGGCCAACCCGTTTGCCGGGATAGCGGAATTCGCCGGAACGGGACTGGGCGGGCAGACCCTCAGCCGCAGCAGTCTGCTGGCGCCGTACCCGCAGTTCTCCGGAATCACGTCGACCCTGCCCGCCGGTTACTCCTACTACCATTCGTTGCAGACCCGGGCGGAAAAGAGAATGAGCGGAGGTCTGTCTTTTCAGGCGTCCTGGACCTACTCGAGGTACATGGAGGCGACCGCTTACCGGAACGCTACCGATGCGCGGCCCGAGAAGGTCGTGTCGGCGGACGACTACCCCCACCGCCTGGTTTTCACGGGCATTTATGAGTTGCCGTTCGGGCATGGACGGGCATTTCTCGGCAACGCCAAAGGACTGTCGGAGGTGCTCGTCGGAGGGTGGCAATTCCAGGGTATCTTCGAGGCACAGTCCGGCAAGGCGCTCGGTTTCGGCAACGCCATCTTCAACGGCGATCTGCACGACATCGTTCTGCCGGTCAGCGAACGAAAAGTGGAACGCTGGTTCAATACCGAGGCCGGCTTCGAGCGGGACAGTACCAAGGGTCTGGCTTCGAACCTCCAAGGGTTGTCCAGCCTGTTTACCGGCATCCGCCGCGACGGCATCAACAATGTCAACCTTTCGATGTACAAAAACTTCCGCCTCCGGGAAGGGTTCCGTCTGCGGTTCATGCTGCTCGCGGGCAATACGGGGAATCACGCACAATTCGGCGACCCGAACACCGCACCCGCGAATTCTGCGTTCGGCACCGTCACCGGAATCCGCGGCCCTGCGCGCCACTTCGTCCTGGGATTGAAGCTGATCTTCTGACGGACCCAGTCCGGATTCTCTTCCGCCAGGCGGCGGATAACCGTTCAGCGAACCGCTCGGCCTGATGCGAGCGGTTCGCCCCCCTGCGGTTCGCAACAAGGCTCAGCAACGAATGTGCGCAGGTTCGCGCGATAACGCGGCAGTCCGGCAGACCACTCCCCTTAACTCACTTGAAACCGGAGACACGCACAATGAGTCTGTTACTATGACTGATTGTGCGTGTCCAGATCCTATTTTTCGGTTTGGTGAAGGATGTTGTCGGCCGCTCTCAGGAGAGCCTGGAGGTTGCCGAGGGCAGCAGCCTGGAGTCCGTCTTCGACAATTTTGCGGAACGTTATCCGAAGTTCAAGGAACTGCGTAAGAGCTTGGTGCTGGCGCGGAATCAGCAGTTTTCGAGCGGCGCGGAGACGCTGGAAGACGGCGACGAAATCGCGTTTCTGCCGCCCGTGAGCGGCGGCGCGGGAAGCTGGACCCACGAGATCGAGGACGCCGAGAGCGGCAACTTTTTTGCACTGACGCGGGATCCGATCGATGCTCGCGCGCTGGCGGAACGCATTCTGCGCGGTGAGGATGGCGCGGTGGTCAGCTTCGAGGGCGTGGTTCGCAACAACACGAAAGGCCGCGCGACGAAATTTCTCGACTATGAAGGCTACGAGAGCATGGCAGTTCAGGTCATGGCCCGCATTGGTCGCGACCTGGCCGGCGAGTATGCCATCGGGCGCATCGCCATGGTGCACCGTCTCGGCCGGCTCGAAATCGGCGAGCCCAGCGTCGTGATCGTCGTCACCGCGCCGCACCGCAGGCCCGCGTTTGAGGCCGCGCTCGAAGGTATCAATCGTTTGAAACGCCTGACGCCGATCTGGAAGAAAGAGCACTTCGCCGACGGCGAAGTTTGGGTTGAGGGCGAGTGGGACGAAGCCGTTCTCGGACGTTAATTGTATTCGCGCTCGCGGCGCTGCTGGTGGTGGCGCTGTGCCTGTGCGCGCAGGAGCGAGCGCCGGTCTTCCGCGTCGACGTCAGACTGGTACGCATGCTGGCCACGGTAAAGGACCAGCGCGGCGAACTTGTGGGCGGCCTTGACAGAGAAGACTTCGCCATCTTTGACAATGGCGTTCGCCAGCAGGTGGCTGTCTTCGAACGCCGCACCGAGCAACCGCTCTCCGTCTCGCTGCTGGTCGATACGAGCGGATCGACGGCCAAGGATCTGCGTTATGAACTCGATTCCGTCAATCGTTTTCTGCACGCGCTCTTTGCGGAAGGCAACCCGCGGGATGCTGTTGCGCTCTACAGCTTTAACTACGAGGTCACGCTGCATAACGACTATACGCGCCGGCTGCCGCTGCTCGACAGGAACCTGCGCGCGCTCCGGGCGGAGGCAGGAACGGCGCTCTATGACGCAATTTATCTGGCCGCCGATGTGGTGGAGCATCGTGACGGCCGGCGCGTCCTCGTCATTGTCACCGACGGCGGCGATACGGCCAGCCGCAAGACGTACCACGAGGCACTCGAAACGGCCCATCGCGCCGATGCCATTATCTACGCCATCCTTGTCATGCCAATTACAAACGACGCCGGGCGGAATATCGGGGGAGAACACGCGCTTACCACGCTGACCGCTTCGACCGGCGGCCGCGTTTTTACGCCTGCCCTCGGAGCGGGCATAGATTCCGCATTCCGGGAAATCCTGTCGGATCTGAGGACGCAGTACCTGATCGGTTACTACCCTAAGAACGTGCCGGCTGCGAGCAACCGCTTCCATAACTTGACGATCAAGCTGGCGCGTCCGGATTTGCGGGCCATCACGCGCAGTGGATACTATGGGGATGTGGAGCAGTCCACGGGTGAACGCGGCAAACCCGCAAGAACCCGCATCCCGTGACCGTCAGGAGTTCCAGTGCTTGAAAAGAAAGTGAAGCCCAAGACGGCTTCTCCCGCTAGTTCCAAACCGCGCCCGCCGGAGCAGACCTTTGAAGAAGTCCGTTACCTGAAGCGCCTGATCGAACAGAAGACGCCCGTGGTAGTGAAGTTGCTCGACAACGAAGAGATTGAGGGTACGATCGAGTACTACGACGTGGCCTTCATTCGAGTGACCCGCACCGACGGACCGAACTTGTTCATTTTCAAGCACGACATTAAGTACCTCTACGAGAGCTAATGAGCCAATTCCTCGAAACTGCCAGCGAGGTTGCTCGCGAAGCCGGAAACCTGATCGCGAACTATCTGGAACGGCACATCGGTTACGAACTGAAAGGCGAATCGGATCTGGTCACCGAAGCCGACCGCGCATCGGAGACTTTGATCGTCGAGCGCATCTCTTCCCGTTTTCCCAGCCACTCCATTCTGGGCGAGGAGGGAACCTCGAAGACGGGCTCGTCCGACTACAAGTGGTACGTGGACCCGCTTGACGGGACCACGAACTTTGCGCACGGCTTCCCGGTCTTTAATGTCAGCATCGGACTGGAACGCGCCGGGCAGATGATCGCCGGCGTGGTCTACGATCCCACGCGCCAGGAGTTGTTCGCCGCCGAACTGGGTTCCGGTGCATGGCTGAACAACCGGCGCATCCACGCTTCCGCCGCGAAATCGCTGAGCGTCAGTCTGGTCGCCACGGGATTTCCCAGCTACAATCGCCACAAGAATGTGAACATCCACTACTACCATCAGCTCGCCATGCTTAGCCATGGTGTGCGCCGAGCCGGCTCCGCGGCGATCGATCTGGTGTATGTGGCGTGTGGACGGTTGGACGCCTACTGGGAGATCGGCCTCAAGCCGTGGGATATGGCCGCGGGCAGCATCATCGTGAGCGAAGCCGGCGGGACCATCAGCCGCATGGATGGACAGCCGCTCGACATCCACGGCCCCAATATCGTTGCCGACAATACGAAAATCCACGACGAGTTGCTTGCGACCTTCGCCGACGTGGCGGCAGGCAGGAACCGGGTGCCGCTGCCGCAGCTCTGACCGAACCCGGTCCGGATGCAAGATACTCCAGTTTCCCGCCAGAGGCATCGGTAGAATAGAGATTGGTGTACAATTCAGACGAAACAATTAGGTGACATGATCTTAAGCGGCACGGCCCTGCCGGGCAGGAGGATGTGAGTATGGAAAAGCTGGCGCAGAACATTCAAGAGGCTTTTCTAAACAACGCGCGCAAGGAGAAGACGTTTCTGACCATCTACCTGATGAGCGGAGTCAAGCTCTCGGGCCGCATCAGAAGCTTCGACAAGTACTCGGTGGTTCTCGAGTCCAATAATCAAGAGCAGTTGATCTTCAAGCACGCAATCTCTACCGTGGTCGTGTCGAGACCGGTGCACGCCGGCCCCTATGCTCCCGGAAGTGCCACGGCTCCGGCTCCCGTACCGCAGGCTGCGGTGGCGGGCGCGGCTACCGAATCGGAGGACTAGATCACCGCCGTAACAGCCAGCAAGCGTGAGAAGGCCGTTCTGGTGGGACTCGAGATCAACGGCAGGGGCCGCAAGCGGGCGCCAGACGCGGCCGGAAGCCTCGATTACACGCTGGAAGAATCGTTGGAAGAGCTTGCCTCACTGGCCGCCACCGCCGGGGCTGACGTGTGCGACCGCTCGATGCAATCGCGCGCCGCTCCCGACGCGGCCACCTTTGTTGGTTCGGGCAAGGTGGAAGAACTCGCCGCGACGGTGAAGTCTTTCGACGCCGACGTCGTGCTCTTCGATCAGGATCTGAACCCGACGCAGCAGCGCAACCTGGAGCGTGCCCTGCATACGAAGGTGGTGGATCGTACACAGTTGATCCTCGACATCTTCGCCCATCGTGCGCGAACTCACGAAGGGCGGTTGCAGGTGGAATTGGCGCAGTTGAATTACATGCTGCCGCGTCTGGCCGGGCGTGGCATCGAGATGTCGCGATTGGGCGGCGGCATCGGGACGCGCGGTCCCGGCGAGACGCAGTTGGAGACAGACCGCCGCCGCATCTCGCGGCGCATTCGCAAGGTCGAGCAGGACCTAGAAAACGTGCGCTCCGGACGCTCGACGCAACGCCGCCAGCGCCAGGCCGTTCCGCTTCCCGCCGTGGCGCTGGCGGGCTACACCAACGCAGGCAAGTCGACGCTTTTCAACCGGCTGACCGGCGCGGGCGTGCTGGCGGATTCCATGATGTTTGCCACGCTCGATCCCACCGTGCGCTCCGTCGTTCTGCCCTCGCGGCGTCCGATCCTGTTTACCGACACTGTGGGTTTCATCCGCAGCCTGCCGACGACGTTGGTGAAGGCATTCCGCGCCACGCTCGAAGAGGTGGTCGAGGCTTCGCTGCTGCTGCATGTCGTCGACGTCTCCTCTCCCCATGCCGCCCACCAGACGGCGCACGTGCTAAAAGTCCTCGCTGAGATCGGCGCCGGCGGGACTCCGCAATTGCTGGTGCTGAACAAAGTCGACCTGCTGCCCGAAGGCAGCACCGACCCGGAAGCCGTAAGCCGCCGAATTCTGGGCGATGCTGCCGGCGAGTTCCCCGCGCGCGCAGTGGCCGTCTCGGCCCGCTCCGGCGAAGGCATCGAGCGCCTGTTCGCACTGGTCGACGAGGCGCTGCCCGCGGATCCGATATCGCAGGCCCGTTTTCGCTTGCCTATTTCCGAGGGCGCCGCGCTGCACCTGCTGCACGAAAAGGCGCGCGTGACCGCACAAAGATTTATCGGCGAGCATTGCGAGGTCGAAGCCGAAGTGCCAGAATCGATCCTCAAGCGCCTGGCTGAATTCCTGGTGCGCGAGTAGGTTGGCCGGAGCCGCGAATAAGTTCTATATTTGGTAAGGCGTAATGAATCTGCCAAATCTACTCACGCTGTTGCGCATCTTCTTCGTGCCCATGCTGGTGGCGGCGATTTTGATGGAGAAGCGCACGTTCGATTTGGCCGGATATCCGATCGACAACGCGATCGTTGCCCTGGCAATTTTTCTCGTGGCAGCAGCCACGGACCTGCTCGACGGCTACCTCGCCCGCCGCTGGAGCCAGGTGACCACGGTCGGCACGCTGCTCGATCCGATAGCCGACAAACTGCTGATCTCAGCCGCGCTGATCTCGCTCGTGCAGATTCACATGGTGGCCGCCTGGCTGGTGATCCTGATAGTCGGACGCGAGTTCGCCGTTTCCGGATTGCGCAGCATCGCCGCCGCCGGCGGATACACCATCAAGGCCAGCGACCTCGGCAAGACGAAGATGATGTTCCAGGTGATCGCCATCAGCTTGCTGGTACTCAGCATCAGCTTCCCGGCGCTGAGGCCGTGGGCCGACGTCTTTCTATGGGGTGTGGTCTTCTTCGCCATGGCTTCGGCCGTCCAGTATTTCCGCAAGTTCTGGCGCAAGGTCGACAATCAGGTGAAGTCGCGCAGGCGGCGCGAGTTGCTGCGCTTCGAAAAACGCCGCAGTCGCGCCATGGCGCGCGGCGCAACGCCAGCCGACTGAAGCCGGCGGCGTGAAAGTGAGGATCGCCTCCGGTCACTATCGTTCCCGGCACCGTTTGGGCAGCGTTGAGTGGTAGCTGCGGAGGGGGCCGGGTTCAGCGCCGCCGCGCACAGGAAGCCAACAGTGCCGCAAGCGAAAGCGACCGGAGGCGATTATAGGGCACAATGATGCTTCTTGTGCAGAACCCTTTGCGCTCTTACGAAACTGTAACCATGTCCGCGCCGAGTTTCGCCTTGCGGCTTCCGAACAGGGCGATGTTGCCGAGATGCGGCCCGGACACGGCGCGTTGGGCAATTTCGACCGTGCAGTTGGGCTCTTTGCGGGACTTGACACAATCGAGAAAATTCTGAATGTGCGATTCCACCGGCACGGGCGCCAGTTCCTCGATCACCGGCGGGTTCTTCGCCTTCCATGGTTCCGAGTAAACGCGGAAACCCTCCTCGTCGAGAATCATCGTGGCCTTGTCGCCCATAAAGGTGATCGACCAGCCGTTCTCATAGGAGTTGGAATAGTCGAGCGTCCACGTGGCCATGAAACCATCCATCTCGAAGATGGCGCTAAAGACATCGGGATGCTCGGCACCGGTCATCTTTGCGACGTATCCATTCGCGAGGGCGGATTTCGGCGGCGCGGATCCGGTGAACCAGAGCACGACGTCCATCAGGTGCGTTCCCTGGTCCGTCATGTTGCCGCCCGCATAGTCCTTGAAAACGCGCCAACTGCGGAAACGCATCGGCTCCAGATCGCGTTGCGGCGCGGCGCCCAAGAAGCGTTTCCAATCGAGCTTGCCAGGCAACGGTGTGTTGTTCAAAGGCCTCGCCACGTTCCAGTGCCATTGCGGCTTCACCAGCGTGATGCGGCCCAGGATTCCGTCGTCGACCAGTTTTTTCGCTTTGAACAGGGATTCGGCGCTGCGGCGCTGCATGCCAATTTGCACGATCTGCTTCGATTTCCGGACCGCCGCCACCATCCTGGCGCTCTCTTCGAGCGACTTCGAAAGTGGCTTCTCGGAATAGGCGTCCTTGCCGGCCGCAAGCGCCGCCATCAGCATCGGGCAGTGATGATGGTCCGGCCCCGCCATGACGACGGCGTCCAATCCCTTTTGCTCGAGCAACTTGTTGTAGTCGACATACGTCTTTGCGTTCGGGGACTGCTTCAACGCCGCTTGAACATTCGGCTCATAGACATCGCACACAGCGGCGCACTCGGCGCCCAGATTTTGGAACCTGTCGTTGAGATAACGTCCGCGGCCGCCGGCGGCGATCAGACCGTAAATGATGCGGTCATTTGCGCCCCAGACCCTGCTGGGAATAAATAAGGGAGCCGACGCCAGCACGGCGCCTTTGAGAAAATCGCGGCGTTCCGAAGTCATGGAAATCTCCTTCGGAAATTACTGTATCAGGACTTGGTCGCAGTCCGCTCGCCGTCCTACTTTTGTGCGACCAGCACGCGCGAGGGATAGAAGCCCTGGCGCACAAACTGATCGGAGAGGATGCGCAGACCAGCAGCTTCGATCATGTGTGCCGCGCGTTTCTCCATCTGACGGCCCCAGAACGCCGGCGCCACTTTGCCGCACACCTTATATGCCTGGTTAAAGAAGCTGGCATCCTGCCCGATGCACACCAGCGTAAAGCGCGAACCGGAGCGCAACACGCGATGCACCTCGCTAAGTGTTTGCGCGATGTCCTCGGAAGAGAGCAATTCGAGCAGATAGCAGCACATCACAGCGTCGAACGTCTCATCGGGGAATGGCATGTAGCGCGCATCCACAGCCTGGCACGCGGCGCGCGAATCCGGAAAACTCCGGCGCGCGTGCTTTTGCGTGCGCGCTGCCATGTTCGGCGAAAGATCCAGGCCGACGGTGGCGCCCGTGCGGTTGGCCGCGATCAGCCGGCGGAACATCTCGCCCGAACCCGTCGCCACCTCCAACACCCGCATTCCATCCTCGATTCCGGAGGCGCGCAGGGCGCAACGATGTGCCTTCGAATGAAACAGGTACGTCGAGGCAGGATACACAAACGCCATCCGGTCATAGACCTTGCGAGTCCGGTCAGCAATCGTCTTGTGCAACGTTTCGGGACGCCACGCTGTCGCGATGAGGTCCAGCTTGTCAGTGAGTTGCTCGGGCATCATGTCCTCTCTAGGATACAGCCTTCGCGCCCGCTTGCAACTCCGGGATCTGGATCTCCGTGCGTGTGCCTTCGCCTTGCCGGCTGTCGATCCACAAGCGGTAGTCATTCTCAAAGAAAAGCTTCAGGCGCTGGTTGACGTTGCTCACGCCTATGCCCTGCTCAAACAGCGTCGCGAGTTTCGCCTCGGGAATGCCGACGCCATCGTCTTCCACAAGCAGATGCAGGCGCCCGTCCACGATCGAGCTGCGGATGCGGATCAGTCCTCCTTCGATCTTCGAACTCAACCCGTGCCGGATACTGTTTTCCACCAGCGGCTGAAGCAACATGCTCGGCACAAGCCAGTTCAAGGTTTCCGGCGCGACATCTTTGACGAAGCGCAGCTTGGGTCCGAAGCGCACCATTTCGATGGCCAGATAATCGTCGATGAAAGAGAGTTCCTCCCGCAGCGGATTCAGGTTCTCGTGCTGCCGCAGTAGCCGCCGCAGGATGTTCGACAGCTTATAAACCATTGTGCGCGCCTGCTCCGGATTCGTGCGAATCAGCGAAGCCACCGAGTTGAGTGTGTTGAATAGAAAATGCGGGTTGATCTGGCTGCGCAACGCCTCCAGTCTGGCTTCGGTCAGGTGCCGCTGCTGCGCTTCCAGCTTGATCTCGTTGCGCGTGTTCTGCCAGACTTTGAGCGGAATGACGACAGCGAACAGCGTGGTGGCGTAGACCGCGGCCGTCAGAGCTGTCTCTCCCGCGCCGACCATCTGGTGTGGAGAGAACAAATAACGGCTCTCAAAAATGTAGTTCCCGGCCCAGCGCATCGTCTCCGCAAAGAGGATCGTCAGCAGGATCAGCCAGTGATACAGAATCTGGGGACGATTGTCCTTCCGACGGAAAATCCGGTAGGCGTTCAGATCGACGAACGGCGAAAACTTCCAGATATCGTCGGTCGAAGGCGCAAGATCGCGTAACAATCCGCCCAACACGCCGACGCCGGCGTACAAGGGCATCGTTGCATACTCGCCGGAGAGCATGGCTGGCATGGCGATCAGCACGCCCGCGCACAAGCCCGTAACGTAGCCGCCCAAGGTGCCTGCCAACAGGCTACCTTCGAAGCCGAGATCGACTGCGTGATAGCTGTTTCTGGAAACCAGACGCGTGACGACGCCCGCGCCGAAGACCAGCGCGAGCCCGCAGGCGAGCTTCAGGCGCTGCACCAGCGTCCGTTCCTCGCGCATCAGCATCCGCTTGAAAGTATTGAATCTAACAAGAATACTGGCGAGCGAGGCGGCAACGGCGAGCCTGACCAGGAGTATGACCAACGGCTGTTCGACCATGCAAGCCCAGCGATCATTATAATGAAGTTAGTGCATGTCTCTGAATTTCGGCTTCTCAAAATAGCCGAAGCCAATTTTCCCAGCCGGTTTGGCTCCTTCCGGATTTTCGGTTTCGAGGGCCACCGCGACGAAATCGTCGAGGAAGCCGTGGCGCTCACGCTCGGCGATCTGACTGGCTCCGCGCCACTCGTGCGCATCCACTCGCAGTGCCTCACCGGCGATGTGTTTCACAGCCTGCGCTGCGACTGCCGTATGCAGTTGGAACTCTCCCTGCAAATGATTGCGGCGGAGGGCCGCGGCCTGCTGCTCTATGAACTGCAGGAAGGACGCGGCATTGGATTGCTCAACAAGTTGCGGGCCTACGAATTGCAGGATGGCGGCGCGGACACAGTCGAGGCAAACGAGCAACTCGGATTTGAAGCCGACCTGCGCAGCTACGAACTACCCGCTGGAATCATCCACCACTTTGGAATTCCAGCCGTGCGCCTGCTTTCCAACAATCCGGACAAGATCAACGCGCTCGAGCGCGCCGGCATACAGGTTGTCGAACGCGTGCCGTGCATCATCGCGCCCACCGATTCCACCGAGGATTACCTGCGCACGAAAAAAGAGAAGCTCGGCCACCTGCTCGAAGATTTCTAAAGTTTCCTTACACTCCTTCCATTTCCCGCGCAGACCGCATGGTGATACGTTGGAAGGCGACACGTGGCACAGCGTCCCTTGCGCTGGTTCCGCGAACAGACCCGGTTGCCGGAGCGGTATCACATGCGAAAACTCTTACTTCTATTCATTGCGAGCGGCGTCCTGGTGGCGGGCGAACCGGTCAAGAACCGTGCTCCGCTCGCCGAAAGCGCTTTTTATCAACTCCCGCTCACCTCGGTGAAGCCCACCGGATGGCTGCGCGAGCAACTCCGCATCCAGGCGGCCGGAATCAGCGGGCACCTCGACGAGTTCTGGCCTGATGTAGGCCCGAATTCCGCGTGGCTGGGCGGATCCGGCGAGGGCTGGGAACGCGGTCCCTACTATCTGGACGGTCTCCTGCCTCTAGCCTACCTGTTGGATGATCCGAAGCTGATTGCCAAGGTGAAGCCGTGGGTGGAATGGACGCTGACGCACCAGCGCGCCGATGGCGGGATCGGTCCGGCGCAGAACCGCGACTGGTGGCCGATCATGATCATGCTGAAGGTGCTGACACAGTACCAGGAGGCAACCGGCGACCCGCGTGTAATCCCTGTGATGGAAAAATACTTCGCTCATCAGGCGCGGCTGCTTTCGAGCGAACCGCTGCAGAAATGGGCGATCTACCGATGGCAGGACGAGGTGGCCTGTATCCTTTGGCTGTACAACCGCAACGGCGATGCGAAACTGCTCGACCTGGCGCGTCAGTTGAAAGCGCAGGGCTTCGACTGGCGCAAGCATTTTGAAAACTTCCGCTTTACGGGCAAATTGACACGCGAGCAATCCAGTCTGGAATCGCATGGCGTGAACAATGCAATGGGGTTGAAAACCGCTGCTCTGTGGTACCTGATCTCGAAGGATGCCGGCGACCGTGAGGCCACAGCGCGTATGTTCGCTGCGCTGGATCGCTATCACGGGCTAGCCAACGGGATGTTCAGCGCGGACGAGCACTTCGCCGGACGCGATCCTTCGCAGGGGATCGAACTGTGTGCCGTGGTCGAGGCGATGTTTTCGCTGGAACTGAATCTGGCGGCGCTCGGTGACGCGTGGTTGGGAGACCGGTTGGAGAAGATCGCGTTCAACGCCCTGCCGGGCACGCAGACCGCCGATTTGTGGAGCCACCAATACGACCAGCAGCCGAATCAGGTCTCCTGTTCGCTCGCGAGCCGCAACTGGACGACGAACGGTCCGGAGTCGAATCTATTCGGTTTGCAGCCGAATTTCGGTTGCTGCACCGCGAATCTGCATCAGGGCTGGCCGAAGTTCACTGCGGCTCTCTGGATGGCTTCGCACGATGACGGGATTGTCGCGGCGGCGTATGCGCCCAGCGAAGTCCGTACGAAGATCAAGGGAGTAGGCGTGACTGTGCAGGAGATCACGGACTACCCGTTCCGCGATCGGATCCGGCTGACAATCTCGCCCGCGGCCGCCCTGCGCTTCCCGCTCTACCTGCGAATTCCGGCCTGGACAAGCGGCGCGTCGATTCTGGTGAACGGACAGAAGGTGGACGGCGTGCGTTCAGGCGCCTACCAGCGTGTCGAGCGCGAGTGGCGCCAGGGGGATCGGGTCGAGATCAATCTGCCCATGCCGATCCGCACGGTCGAGGGATTCAATAAGTCGGTCTCGGTGGAGCGTGGCCCGCTCGTCTATTCGCTGCGCATCGGCGAGACTTGGAGCAAACTCAAGCAGACAGGTCCGGTCGCCGATTGGGAGATCTTTCCTTCGACGCCCTGGAACTACGGCTTGCGCGTAGATTCGAACGACCCGGCCGCATCGTTCTCTGTGGAAGAGGCGCCCGTTGCCGCGCAACCGTTCGACGGCAAAACGCCGCCGGTGCTGTTGCGTGCGAAGGCGCGCAGGATGCCGCAGTGGCTGACCGTGAACGACAGCGCCGGACCGTTGCCGATGAGCCCGGTGACGCCGTTGAAGTTGGGGATGACCGGCAAGCTGATAGATGAGCCGGTCACGCTGATTCCGTATGGAGCGGCGCGGCTGCGCATCACGTCATTCCCTGTGCTGGGCCCTGATCCGGTAACTGCGCGGAAGCCCTAATCGGGTTCGGCGAAGCCGGCTGCTCCCTGCCGGATTGGCCCTAGAAAGAACCATAAAATGGCGGCGCACAGCATTGGCATCAGGCCGAAGAGGATGAAGACGGGCCGATAGGAATAGTGGTCGACCAGCCAGCCCGTCAGGAGCGTGAAAATCATTCCGCCAAAGCCGGACCCCATACTCGCCAGTCCGTAGACCGAGCCGACCATGCGCGTGGGAAAGACGTCGGCGGGCATGGCGAGCATGTTGGCCGTGCTGCCGGTGTAACCGAGCATCGCGACCGAAACCAGGGCGATAGCGGCGATGACGCTGGTAGTTAGAACGGCCGGGATTGCCGCGAGCATCAGAGTGGCGAACACCGTGACAGAGGCCTTGCGCGCTACGCCTAACGAATAGCCGTGCGCGATCAAAGCGCCGGAAAGCATGCCTCCGAAAAGGTTGCCAAGGCCGGCGGCGAAGAACGGAATCCAGGCATATGCGCCGATCGCCGCCATGTTGAATCCGCGCGCGTTCTTGAGGTATTCGGGAAACCAGAAAATGTAGAAGTACCAGACGGGGTCCATGAAAATTTTGGAGATGGTAAAGATCCAAACGAAGCGCGTACGGAAGAGAGTCCACGTCGAGACGGTGGCGGGGCGTGCGTGCGCGACGGCTTTCTCCGTTCCAGGCGTGCGGTAGATGGGCCACCAGATCAGCAGCCAAAGGAAGCCGGAAGCGCCGACGGCAGCGAAGGCCGTGCGCCAACCGAAGTGCAGCAGGATCCACGCGACCAGAGGCGGAGCCAGGATGGCGCCGATCGAAGAGCCGCTGTTGAAAAGGCCGGACGCGAGCGCGCGTTCCTTCGGCGGAAACCACTCCGCGACAACCTTCACGCCTGCCGGCCAGTTCCCGGCTTCGCCCATTCCCAACAGGAATCGCGCCGCGCCCAAACTCCAGACGCCGGTGGCGAAGGCGTGTAGAATAGCGGCGGCGGACCACCAGGCGATACACAGGGCATAGCCGGCGCGCGTCCCCAGTCTGTCGATCAGAGGTCCGGACACACCGTTCATCACTGTATAGGCCAACAGGAAGACGAAAATCACGCGCGAGTAATCGACGTTGCTCATTGAAAACTGCTCGCGCAGTACGGGCGCGGCGACGGAGAGCGTCTGGCGGTCCAGGTAATTGATCACCGTGGCCCAAAAAACAAGGCCGATCATAACCCAGCGCATGGAGGAAGGGCGGGATGAAGTCACCGGGGCATCGTATCGCATCGCCGGCGTACGGACAAGACGGAAACTGTCCGCGGTTGTCAATTTGACCGCGGTTGCCGTGTGGCGATAAACTAAATACTTTGGCTCTCTCCCGCAGGTTTCCTGAAGGGTCATCTCTTGTTGGACAACCTTGGAGGTTTGCTGGACTGAGGTCTGTCGCAGGCCGCAGAAATTCACTCAGTGAGGAAGGTTATCGATGGCAGAGGCACGTAAGAGTATTTTCACCTCCGAGTCCGTGACGGAGGGCCACCCCGATAAAATGGCGGATCAGATTTCTGACGCCGTCCTGGACGCTGTGCTGGCCGCGGATCCCACGGGGCGCGTGGCCTGCGAAGTTTTGGTGACGACCGGCATCTGCATCGTCGCCGGCGAAATCACCACCACGAGCTACGTCGATGTGTCGAAGTTGGCCCGCGACGTGATCGCGGACATCGGTTACACGCATTCCGATATGGGCTTCGACGCCACCACCTGCGGCGTTATCAACATGATCCAGAGCCAGTCCCCCGATATCGCCATGGGTGTCGATACCGGCGGCGCGGGCGATCAGGGTCTGATGTTCGGCTACGCGAGTGACGAGACCGAGGAGTTGATGCCGCTGCCCATCGTGCTGGCGCATAAGCTCTGCCAGCAGCTCAGTGAAGTGCGCCGCGCCGGGATTCTGCAGTTTCTGCGGCCCGACGGCAAGTCGCAGGTCAGCGTCGAATATGTGGATGGCAAGCCCACGCGCATTGATGCGGTCGTGATCTCGACCCAACATTCCGATTCGGTTTCGACTGAGGAATTGCGCGCGCAGGTTCGCAAGCACATCATCGACCCGATCGTTCCGAGTGACATGGTCGACGCCGACACGAAATATCACATCAACCCCACTGGACGCTTTGTGATCGGCGGACCGCATGGCGATACGGGCCTGACCGGCCGCAAGATCATCGTCGACACCTACGGCGGCATGGGCCGTCACGGCGGCGGCGCTTTCTCCGGCAAAGATCCCACGAAGGTGGACCGCTCGGCCTGCTACATGGCGCGCTACATTGCGAAGAACATCGTAGCCGCGGGTCTCGCGCAGAAGTGCGAAGTGCAATTGGCCTACGCTATCGGCGTGGCTGAGCCCGTTTCCGTTCTCGTCAATACTTTTGGGACAGGCAAGGTGGACGAAGGCCGTTTGACGGAAATCGTCCGCGCGAATTTCTCACTGACACCGAAGGGCATGATCGAGACGCTCAATCTGAGGCGCCCGATCTACCGCAAGACTGCCGCGTTCGGTCACTTCGGCCGTGCGGATTTCCCGTGGGAGCAGACCGACAAGGCCGCCGCCCTGCGCGAAGGCGCGGCGCTCGCCACGGCTTCGAGCAAGTAGTTTGATTCGCCGATTGGCCGGCCGGTTCGCTGGAGCGGCCGGCCAATCTTTTGAAAGATAAAAATGTCTGACTGTAAGCAAACCCTCGAAATCACGATCCCCGTTGAAGAAGTCGAAGCCGAAACGACGAAGGTCGTGGCCGAGATGCAGAAAAAGGTACGCATGCCGGGCTTCCGCCCGGGTAAGGTGCCGGCCGGCCTGATCCGGAAGAACTATGCTGCCGAAATCCAGCAGGACGTGATCGAAAGTCTCGGCAGCCGGCACTTCCGCGCGGCGGCTGAGAAGGACGATCTGAAGGTGGTGGGCAGCCCGCATCTGCATGACGTGCATTTCCACGAGGGAGAACCGCTGCGCCTGACCGTTCATTTCGAGGTGGCGCCCGACGTCGAATTGAAGGAATACCGCGAGCTAGAGGTAGTCTACCAGGAGCCCGCCGTCTCCGACGAGGACATCGCTCAGCGCATCGAAACGCTACGCGATCAGAAGGCCGACTACGTCAACATCGATCCGCGCCCGGTTGAGAACGGCGACTATGCCGTTGTCTCGCTCGAAAGCGTCGCCGGTCTCGCCGAGCCGATCAAGCAGGAAGAGCTGTCGCTGCATATCGGCGCCGAAGAGACGGTGCCCGCTTTCAACGAGGGCCTGATCGGAATGACCCCCGGCGAGGCGAAAGAGATCGACGTCACCTATCCGGAAGACTACGCGCAGAAGAGCCTGGCGAACAAGACCGTGACTTTCAAGGTCGGGCTGACGACGATCCGGCGCAAGGAGTTGCCGGAGCTGAACGACGCGTTCGCCCAGGATCTCGGCGATTTCCAGACCGCCGACGAACTGCGCGAGGCCGTTCGCAAAGCGATTTTCGCCGAACGCGAGCATCAAGCACAGCGCACGGCGAAGGACGCCTTGATTGAAAAACTGATCGACCAGCACGAGTTTCCGATCCCGGAGGCTTATCTGGATCGCCAGATTGAGGCTCAGGTGGAGAACTACCTGCGCGCCATGGCCGCGCAGGGCGTGGACCCCCGCGCTGTGAAACTCGACTGGGAGAAGATTCGCGAGAGCCAGAAGGAGAAGGCGATCCGGGACGTGCGCGGTTCGTTGATTCTTGAAAAGATCGCCGATCGCGAGGCAATCCAGACGACCAACGACGAAATCGACCGCGAGGTGCAGCGCATCGCCCGACAGCAGCGCGAACCGGCCGCTGCTGTACGCATTAAGTTGGAGAAAGACGGCACGTTGCGCCGCATCGCCTCTCAGATTCGGACGGAGAAAGTGCTCAACTTCTTGTTCGAACAGGCCAAGAAAACAGCGGAGTAGTGCCTCCGCGGTTGCTTATTAAGAGCAATGACCCGGCTGGTTGATGGATAAATCTCTCAATGTATCCATTGCCAGTCTGCCCCTGTGCTGAGATAATGAAGATATGGGGAACTACGTTGGCCCGGTGGCGGTTCGCCAGCGAGGAGAACAATTTTGAAGCGAGCCGGTACGGACGACTCTTTACGCTGCTCATTCTGCCACAAGAGCCAGGATGTAGTTGGCAAGCTAATTTCTTCCCCAAGCGACTATCCCAGAGCTTACATCTGTGATGAGTGCATCGCGGTCTGTAACTCGATTCTGGAGGACGATCGCGCCGAAAATCATTACGGGACCCCGCACAAACTCCCGAAGCCGTTGGAGCTAAAGGAATACCTCGATCAATATGTGATCGGGCAGGATGCGACGAAGAAGAAGCTGGCCGTGGCGGTCTACAACCACTACAAGCGCATCCAGATGAACAAGCAGCGCGGCTCGGAAGTAGAAGTCGCCAAGTCGAACATCCTGTTGATCGGCCCCACAGGCACAGGCAAGACATTGCTGGCGCAGACACTTGCGCGGATTCTGGACGTCCCGTTCGCGATCGTAGATGCGACGACGCTGACGGAAGCTGGCTATGTTGGCGAAGATGTCGAGAACATCATCCTGCGCTTGCTCCAGAATTCGGATTGGGACGTTCAGCGCTGCCAGCAGGGCATCATCTATATCGATGAGATCGACAAGATCGGCCGCAAGGATGAGAATCCTTCAATTACGCGCGATGTCTCCGGCGAGGGCGTTCAGCAGGCGCTTTTGAAAATTCTGGAAGGCACGGTAGCCAACGTGCCGCCGCAGGGTGGACGCAAACACCCGCACCAGGAATTTACGGCTGTGGACACCGCGAACATCCTGTTTATTTGCGGTGGCGCATTTGTCGGATTGGAAAAGACGATCAGCCGGCGCGTGGGGCAGAAGACGATGGGCTTCCTTCCGGAAGAGCAGACGCCAACCGAATCGGCGCGTCGCATCGCCGGCGCTTCGAGCCGCCGCGACACGAACCTGCTGGAGCAGGTGCAGCCGGTCGACCTGATCCGCGCCGGATTTATTCCCGAGTTTATCGGCCGCTTGCCGGTGATTGGCGTTCTCGAAGACTTGAACAAGGATGCGCTCGTGCAAATCCTGACGAAGCCGAAGAACGCGGTCGTGCGCCAGTACCAACGCTTGTTCGAGTTTGAAAATGTTAGACTGAAGTTTAGCGACGACGCTCTCGAAGCTATTGCCGCGCTAGCCATGGAGAGAAAAGTGGGAGCGCGCGGGCTGAGAATGATCCTCGAGGAACTGATGCTGGATCTCATGTACTACCTTCCCTCCTACAAGAAGGTGCGTGAGTTCCTGATCACCAAAGAGATGGTTCTGACGCAGAAGATCAACATGACCGTGCTTGAAAAAGCTGGCTAGCGCCGCCAGCGAGTCGAGTGTTCCGCTGTTTGGTATGAAAGTGACGCGGCTGCGTTTGGGGGCGGCGGCGGTATTAACTCCAGGGCGGACAGCCAAGTCGTTTAGAATAACCAGCCAACCAAAAGTAATCAGTTTTCCATTCCATGCTGACATCGAAAGAGAAGTCCGAAACCAAGCGCTTGCCGATGATGCCCATTCGGGACGTCGTCATTTTCCCGTTCATGATGACGCCGTTTGTCGTGGGACGCGATTCCAGCGTCCGCGCGCTCGAGGCGGCGCTGGCGGGCGACAAGAAGATTTTTCTCGCAACCCAGCACGATGCCTCCGTCGACGAACCTCGTCCCGACGAGATCTTTCCGGTGGGCACGGTCGCCAATATTGTGCAGAGCCTGCGCCTGCCCGACGGCAACATCAAGGTGCTTGTGGAAGGCGTGGAACGCGCCAGGGTTGTTTCGGTCAAGGAAGACGAAGGCTACTTCCAGGCGGTCCTGAAGACCTTGCAGTTTAAGGTGGAAACCGGGCCGCAGTTGGAAGCGCTGATTAGCCGGGTCTCGTCGCTGTTCGAGCAGTACGTCAAACTCAGCCAGAACTTGAACTACGAGAGCATGATCGCGGCGATTCGCGTGGATGAGGCGGGGAAGCTGGCCGATACGGTCGGGGCCAATCTGCAACTCACCATCGAAGAGAAGCAGGAATTGCTTGAGATCTTCGATCCGGTGGAACGCCTCACGCGCGTGGCCGAGATGCTCGATATCGAGATCGAAAAGCTCAACGTCGATCGCACTATCCAGGGCCGCGTGAAGCGGCAAATGGAGAAAGCGCAGAAAGAGTACTACCTCAACGAGAAGATCAAGGCGATCCAAAAGGAGTTGGGGCGCGGCGAGAAGAGCGAGATCGACGAGCTGAAGAAAAAGATCGAAGACGCGGGCATGTCCAAGGATGCCTACGACAAATCGATGGCGGAGTTGAAGCGGCTGGAAAACATGCCGCCGATGTCGGCGGAGTCCACCGTCTCGCGCAACTATCTCGATTGGATGCTCGCGATGCCGTGGAAGAAGAAATCCAAGGAAATTCGCGATCTCAAATTTGCCAAGGAAGTGCTCGAGGCTGACCACTATGGTCTGGACAAGATCAAAGAGCGCATTCTCGAATTTCTGGCCGTACGCCGCTTGGTGAAAAATCCAAAGGGTTCGATTCTATGCTTCGTCGGACCTCCCGGCGTCGGCAAGACGTCGCTCGGAATGTCGATTGCCAAGGCGACCGGCCGCAAGTTTATCCGGCTGTCGCTAGGTGGCGTGCGCGACGAGGCCGAAGTGCGCGGCCATCGCCGTACCTACATCGGAGCGTTGCCCGGCCAGATACTGCAGATGATGAAAAAGGCCGGCACGCGCAATCCGGTTTTCATGCTGGATGAGATCGACAAGATGTCGACGGACTTCCGCGGGGATCCATCGGCCGCGCTGCTCGAAGTGCTCGATCCGGAACAGAACTTCATGTTCATGGATCACTATCTGGATGTCGAATATGACCTGAGCCAGGTCTTCTTTCTGGCGACGGCGAATGTACTGCACACGATTCCTCCGGCGTTGCAGGACCGCATGGAAGTGATTCGCCTGTCCGGCTACACCGAACTCGAAAAGCTTGAGATCGCCAAGCGGTTTCTGGTCAAGAAGCAAAAGGAACAGACCGGCCTGACGGACGCGAATATCGAGTTTGCGGACGAAGGACTGCGGGGGCTGATTCAGGGCTACACGCGCGAGGCCGGCGTCCGCAATCTGGAGCGCGAGATCGGAAACGTTTGCCGCAAGATGGCGCGCACGGTCGTCGAGGCGGGCAGCCGGAAGAAGCCGGCCAAGTCCATCGTGAAGGCAGCCATGTTGCCGGACATTCTCGGTCCGATCAAGTTCCGCGATGCCCAGGCCGAGAAAAAGAACGAAGTCGGCGCGACGACAGGCTTGGCGTGGACTGAGGTGGGCGGGCAGATTCTGACCACCGAAACCACGGTCATGGAAGGCCGCGGGAAGCTCACGACGACTGGAAAACTGGGCGATGTGATGCAGGAATCCGCGCAGGCCGCGATGAGCTACATCCGCTCCCGCGCGCAGTCCCTGGGCCTGCCCCGTGATTTTTACCGGCACCTCGATATTCACGTGCACGTGCCCGAGGGTGCGATTCCGAAAGATGGACCTTCGGCGGGTATCACGATCGCAACCTCGATTTGCAGTGCGCTCACGCAGATCCCTGTGCGTTGCGACATCGTCATGACCGGAGAGATTACTCTGCGCGGCAAGGTGTTGCCGATCGGCGGATTGAAGGAAAAACTTCTGGCCGCGCACCGTCAGGGTATCATGGAAGCGATCTTGCCGAAGGAAAACGAGAGGGACCTTCCGGACATTCCGGAACTCATTCGCAAGGACATGAAGTTCCATTTCGTGGAACACATGGATGAAGTGCTGAAGTACGCGCTGGAACGGCCGCTGGGTGATATGCCGAGACCGCTGCATCCGGCGCTGGAACCGGTCGTCAGCAGGTCAGCAGAAGAAAAACTGACGAATTGACCTGTTTTGGGAATGACTCGTCTGGGGATTAATGGATTGTACCTTCTTTCATGCCGCTGCACGGCCCGGCGATTTTCCGGTTGCGGATCTGCCGGAAGTGGCATTCCTCGGGCGTAGTAACGTCGGAAAGTCGAGCCTGTTGAATTCGCTCGCGGGAACGAAGAAGCTGGCGTTTACCAGTTCGACGCCGGGCCGGACGCGCGGCCTGAACTTTTTCCGGGTCGACGGGAAGGTGACGTTCGTCGATCTGCCCGGCTACGGCTACGCAAAGGTTTCAAAAGACGAGAGGGCGAGTTGGCGGAAGTTGATCGAATCGTATCTGCTCGACCGCGTGCCTCTCGAACTATCCATCCTGCTGGTTGATGTCCGCCGCGGGTGGATGGAGGCGGATCTGGAACTTAAAGATTGGCTTGAGTTCCATCAACGGACGTATCTGGTCGTCGCAACAAAAGTGGACAAGCTCAAGAGCCGGAATGAATTGAACCGCGCGCTGGAGGCCATCCGGAAGGTGTACTCCGGCGGGGCGCCCGTGGCGTTCTCAGCGGTGACCGGCCAGGGAGTGAGGGAAATTTGGCAAACGATATTGACAACAACGAAGAGACCGTAGAGACGGTTGCTTCCGAGACAGAGAAGGCGCCCGAGTCGAAGGGAGCGGAGAGCAAGGCCGCGGAAGCCAAGCCCCAGGAACAGGTCCCTGCCGCCGGCGGCGGTGGCAAGCGGCGCCACTCTTCCGGCCGCGGCGATGGCACCGGTACCACCAAGAACGGCGTCACCACCGTCGACCTCGTCGAGCTGAAGGATATGAATATCCAGAAGCTCAACCAGATCGCGAAGGATCTCGGAGTCGCCGGCGCGGCCGGTCTGCGTAAGCAGGAGTTGATTTTCAAGATCCTCCAGACGCAGGCCGAAAAGAGCGGCTTGATCTTTTCCGAGGGCGTACTCGAATGCCTGCCCGATGGCTTCGGCTTTCTGCGCGCGCCGGAGTATAACTACCTGCCCGGCCCAGACGATGTCTATGTTTCGCCGTCGCAGATTCGCCGCTTCGACCTGCGCACCGGCGACACGATCTCCGGCCAGATCCGTCCTCCCAAGGAAGGCGAGCGCTACTTCGCGCTCATCAAGGTCGACGCGATCAACTTCGAACCGCCTGAGGAAGCGCGCAACAAGATCTTCTTCGACAACCTGACGCCGCTCTATCCGCAGGAACGGCTCAAGCTCGAAACCGCGCGCGAGAACTACTCGGGCCGTGTCATGGATCTGCTTACGCCCATCGGTAAAGGCCAGCGCGGCCTGATCGTTTCGCCGCCGCGCACCGGCAAGACGATGCTGCTGCAGAACATCGCAAACTCAATTACGACCAACCATCCCGAAGTCACGCTGATCGTGCTGCTGATCGACGAACGTCCCGAAGAGGTCACCGACATGCAGCGCTCGGTGAAGGGCGAAGTGATCAGCTCCACCTTCGACGAACCTGCCGCCCGCCACGTACAGGTGGCAGAGATGGTGATCGAGAAGGCCAAGCGTCTGGTCGAACACAAACGCGACGTAGTGATTCTGCTCGACTCGATCACGCGTCTCGCGCGAGCTTACAATACCGTGGTGCCGCCCTCGGGCAAAGTGCTCTCCGGCGGTGTGGACTCCAACGCGCTGCAGCGCCCGAAGCGCTTTTTCGGCGCGGCGCGCAACATCGAAGAGGGCGGTTCGCTGACGATTGTCGCGACGTCGCTGATCGACACCGGCAGCCGCATGGACGACGTGATCTTCGAAGAGTTCAAGGGCACCGGAAACATGGAAATCCACCTCGACCGCAAGTTGGTCGACAAGCGTGTGTTCCCGGCCATCGACATCAACAAGAGCGGTACGCGCAAGGAAGAGCTGTTGCTGCCGAAGGAAGAACTCAATCGCGTCTGGGTGCTTCGCAAGGTGCTCAACCCGCTCTCCCCCGTGGAGACCATGGAACTGCTTCTTGACAAACTTGCCAAGACACGCAGCAATGGCGAATTCCTCGCCGCGATGAGCGGATAACGACCGGCTGGAGTTTCGGTTCGGAATGGCGGTGCGCAACTCTGCGTACCGCCATTTTTATGTCCGTACGTCTCCGCCCAGGGCGAAGATGGACGCGAACAACACCCGACACCTCCGCAACTCTGCGGGGCGGATGTTCCGTTTGGGCGTGCCGCTACTTTATCTCTTTACTGGCGGTAGTAGCCGGTTCGGCGCCCCAGTTTTCGCGGATAACCATCGTTTGATCCGAGAAGAACGTGCGCCGGCCTGTGCTGTTGAAGGTGACCGGCGTGGCATTGATAACGTAGCCAGTCGCCGTTCCTTGCAGTGTGAAAAGGTATCCGGTTTTGGTGCCTGCCGCAAGGTCGCCGGGGATCAGTTCCGCTCCGCTCGGGCCGGGCTGGCCGCTGGCTGGTGGTCCCAGTTCGCTCAGTGCCGTCGCGTACTTGCCAAACTGCGAGAAGTATTGCGTCTGTGCGGTGTGGATCGTGCCGATCTGACGGATCGTCGCCGTCTCCTGCGTCTGCATACGCGCCTTGTCCAGCCGCGGCAAGGCGATCGCCAAAAGGATCAACATGATCGCGATCACAATCAGCAGTTCGACGAGGGAGAATCCTCCCCGTCTGCGTTTTCTCAGATCCAGCATGCGCATAGCTCCATAATATACTGACGTCTCAGCGCGGCGGTGTGTTGAAGGTCGGATGGATGAAGAGTGTAAGGATCGCCTCCGGTCGCTTCGCTCCCGGTACTGTTAGCGGCATACGATATCCTACAGTGCCGGGAGCGCCAGCGACCGGAGGCTCGGCTAACTCTTGACTGCGTCGTCGATGCGCCTGAGCCGGTCGAGCAGCGCCCCTAACCCGTCGAGCCGCTGTGCGTTCGCACCGTCTGAAAGGGCGCGCTCCGGCGCCTCGTGAACTTCAATGAACAATCCCGCGATGCCAACCGCGACGGCCGCGCTCGACAGGGGTGCGATGAACTGCGGTTGGCCGCCCGAAGCCGTACCCGACGCTCCCGGCAATTGCACGCTGTGCGTAGCGTCGAAGATCACTGGGAAGCCTGTCTCCTTCATGATCGCGAGCCCGCGCATATCGACTACCAGATTGTTGTACCCGAACGACGACCCGCGCTCGGTCAGCATGATCTTTGTATTGCCGCTGGAGGCCACTTTCTCGGCGGCGTAGCGAATGTCGTGCGGCGCCAGAAACTGTCCTTTCTTGATGTTGACGATGCGGCCGGTGCGTCCGGCCTCCACCAGCAGATCCGTCTGGCGGCAGAGGAACGCGGGGATCTGCAAAATATCGGCAATCTCGGCGGCCGGGGCCGCCTGCGACGGCTCGTGAATGTCTGTCAGGATCGGGAAGCCCTCGCGGCGCAACTCCGCCAGGATCCGCAGCCCTTCCTTCAGCCCCGGGCCGCGATAGCTGTGGGCGCTGCTGCGGTTGGCTTTGTCGAAAGAGGCTTTGAAGACGAATGGTCCGGCGATCTTGCGGATCGCGTGCGCCAAAAAATGCACGTGCGCTTCGTTCTCGATGATGCAGGGCCCGGCGATCAGCGCGAGCGGTAGATCATTCGAGAATTCGATCTGCGGCGCAACATCAATCTGCATGGGACGCCTGCAACTTGCGGTTCGCGCGGAACTCGGCCGCGGCGCCAATGAAAGCCCGGAAGAGCGGATGCGGCTCGAGCGGCTTCGACTTGAATTCGGGGTGGAACTGGCAACCCAGATACCAGGGATGATCCTCGAGTTCGCAGATCTCGACGTACACGCCGTCGGGCGTCTGCCCGGTCAGCCGCAGTCCGTTTTTCGTGAGGATATCCTGGAACTCGCGGTTGAACTCGAAGCGATGGCGGTGGCGCTCGCTAATCTCGGGCATCCCATAGGACGCGCGGGCGAAGCTGCCTTCCGACAACAAGCACGGATACGCACCCAGGCGCATCGTTCCACCGAGTTCGTCGACGCCCTTCAACTCGCGCAGCTTGTAGATGACACGGTGCGGCGTGGCCTGGTTGAATTCCGTCGAGTCGGCGTCCGCCAGGCCGCAGACATTGCGCGCAAATTCGATCACCATCGTCTGCATGCCGAGGCAGATTCCAAAGTAGGGCACCTTGTACTCGCGGGCGAAGCGGATGGCATGCAACATGCCCGCTATGCCGCGTTTGCCGAAGCCTCCGGGCACCAATATGCCATCGAAGCCTTTCAGCAGTTCGACGCAGCCGGGCCATTCGAGATCTTCAGCCTCGATCCAACTGATGCGCACCTTAGCGTCGTGCGCCAACCCGCCATGCAGCAGCGCTTCCTTCAGACTCTTATAGGAATCCTCGTATTCGACATACTTGCCCACCAGCCCGATGCGCACTTCGCCGCTGGGACTGTAGAGACGGCGTACCATGGCGGACCACTGTGCCATGTTGCGGTCGCCGGCTGGCAACTTCAGGTGGCGCAGGATGATCTCGTCGACGCCCTGATCCGCGAAGACGAGCGGCACCTCATAGACGGACTTCACGTCGAGGACGGTCACGACCGAGTCGATCGCCACATCGCAGAACAGCGCGATCTTTTCCTTCATGTCCTGCAAAAGCGGCTTTTCCGAGCGGCACATCAACATGTCCGGCTGGATACCGATGGCGCGCAGTTCCTTGACGCTGTGCTGCGTCGGCTTGGTCTTGAGTTCCTGCGCGGCGGCGATAAACGGTACCAGCGTCAGGTGTATGACCATCGCATTGTCGCGTCCGAGTTCGTGGCGCATCTGGCGAATCGCTTCGAGGAACGGCAGCGATTCGATGTCACCCACCGTGCCGCCGATCTCGACGATGACCACGTCCACGTCGGCCGAAACCTTGCGCATTCCGGCCTTGATCTCGTTTGTGACGTGCGGGATCACCTGCACCGTCTTGCCCAGATAGTCGCCACGGCGCTCGCGCGTGATGATCGTTTCGTAGATACGGCCGGAGGTGAGGTTGTTGCTTTGTGTCAGAGGCGAGTGCGTGAAGCGCTCGTAGTGGCCCAGGTCGAGGTCCGTCTCGGCGCCGTCGTCGGTTACGAAGACTTCGCCGTGTTGAAACGGACTCATCGTACCCGGGTCGACGTTCAGGTAGGGATCGAATTTCTGGAGTGTGACGCGCAAGCCGCGACTTTCGAGAAGACACCCGATGGAGGCCGCGGAGATGCCTTTTCCCAAAGATGAAACAACTCCACCGGTAACGAAAATATATTTTGCCATGTCCTGACTTCCTGCGCCCCGCATCACGGCGGCGCGTCTGTATTAAATAATTGCGAAACTCGTTTCAGATCCTCGGGCGTGTCCACGCCCACCGACTCATAGCTCGTCTCAACCACCCGGATCGCATAGCCGTTCTCCAGGGCGCGCAACTGCTCCAGGCTCTCCGCCCGTTCGAGCGGGCCCACGGGGAGTTTTGAATAGCCTAACAGAAAATCGAGACGGTAAACGTACAGTCCGATGTGTTTGAAATAAATAGGTGCGCCATTTCTCGGGTAGGGCAGTGGTGAACGTGAAAAGTAGATCGCCCTTCCGTCGCCGGTGCAGACCACCTTGACCACATTCGGGTTCTCTATCTCGTCCAGCCGATCAATTCGCTTTTTCAATGTGCCCATTGGAACGCCGGCGTCATCTATAAGAGAGAGGGCAGCGGCATCAATGGCGCAAGGATCGATCAGAGGTTCATCGCCCTGGATGTTAACCACTAAGTCGTGGGGCTCCGCGGCGGCGACTTCGGCAACGCGATCAGTTCCGGAAAGGTGGTCGGAACGGGTCATGCGGACCGGGGCGCCAAAGCGGTGCGCTTCCATTGCGATGCGTTCGTCGTCCGTGGCGATGATGATCTTCGACAGGGATTTCGACAGGCTGGCACGTTCAAAGACGTGCTGCAGCATGGATTTACCGGCAATGGTAACGAGAGCTTTTCCAGGGAATCTAGTGGAGGCAAACCGGGCGGGAATCACGCCCAGAATTGTCTGTGGCACGCACGATGATACCACAAAATACCCCTATGTTATACTGAGAGCGCTTGGGATTAGGCGAGGAGAGCTCAGATGTTCGTGAGAGCGAAGCTGGCGTTTTTCCTTGGCCTCGTTTGCGCCCTTCAGGCTGCCGACAAGCCTGCCAGTGATCCGCAGGCCAAGGTCGCGATTGAACCCCGCACCACGACGGCGAGGGATCCTGCGGCGGAGCGAAAATCGAATATTCGCGTGGACAGCACACTGGTCCTGATCAACGTGACGGTCACGGATCCTTTGAACCGTTTCGTAACCGGGTTGGACAAGGAACACTTTCGTTTGTTTGAGGACAAGGTCGAGCAGAGAGTCAGCCACTTTGCCAGCGAGGATGCGCCGCTGTCGATCGGCCTGGTTTTCGATTGCAGCGGCAGCATGGGTGTGAAACTGCAAAAATCGCGGCAAGCGGCGGCGCAGTTCTTCAAAACCTCCAATCCGCAGGACGAGTTCTTTCTTGTGCAGTTCAACGACCGGCCCGAACTTTCCGTCAAGCTGACCAACAGCACGGAAGAGATCCAGAACCGGCTGACCTTTACCCAGGCGAAGGGCCGCACGGCGCTGCTTGACGGTATCTATCTTGCGATGAACGAGATGAAGAAAGCGCACAACCCACGCAAGGCGATACTTGTCATTTCAGATGGGGGCGACAACAGCAGCAGGTATACGGAGAGTGAGATCAAGAATCTCGTCCGCGAGGCGGATGTGCAGATCTATGCGATCGGCATTTTCGAGCCGGCTTCCTCGCGGGGCAGGACGGCGGAAGAACTCTCCGGACCCGGTCTGATGAGCGAGTTGGCGGAACAGACGGGTGGCCGTCACTTTCCGGTGGAGAATCTCAATGAACTGCCGGACGTGGCGCAGAAGATCGGAATCGAGTTACGCAACCAATACATGCTGGGCTACACGCCGAGCAATGCAGAGAGGGACGGGAAGTATCGCCGCGTGAATGTGAAGCTCGTGCAACCAAAGGGTTTGCCGCCGCTTCGTGCGTTCTGGCGGCTCGGCTACTATGCTCCAGTTCAATAGAGTGTGTGCGCTCGCGCTGTTGGTGGGCAGCGCCTCAGTGTGGGCGCAGGAGGACGGTCCGGCCACCTTTCGCACCGACGTGCGCCGCGTGATCCTGAACACCACCGTTGTCGACAACCGGGGCCATCTGGTGACCGATCTGCCCAAGACGGCATTCAAAGTTCATGAGAATAACGTGGAGCAGCCGATCCTGCTTTTCCGGCGCGAAGATATCCCGGTATCGATGGGCATCATCGTCGACAACAGCGGCAGCATGCGCGACAAGCGCCAGCGCGTGGAGACCGCTGCGGTGAGCCTCGTGAAAGCGTCGAACCCGCAGGACGAAGTCATGATCGTCAACTTCAACGACGAAGCTTTCGAGGATGTTCCGTTCACCAGCGACCTCAAAAAGATGGAAGAGGGGCTCACGCGCATCGATTCGCGCGGTGGCACGGCGATGCGCGATGCGATCTCGATGACCATCGACCGCATTAAAGAAGCGGGTAAGAAAGACAAGAAGGTCATTCTGGTGGTCACCGACGGCAACGACAACCTCAGCACGATCTCGCTGGAGCGCCTCGTGCAGAAGTCGCACGACAGCGAAATTCTGATCTATGCCATCGGCTTGTTTACGCAAGAGGAGAAGCGCGAAGCCAAGAAGGCCAAGCGCGCGCTCGAAGCGCTGGCGACGGCATCCGGGGGCGCTGTCTTCTATCCCAACGATGTGGCTGAGGTGGAGGCGCTGGCGCGGCAGGTGGCGCACGAAATTCGCAACCAGTATGTGCTGGCGTATAGCCCGTCCAACCAGGCGCTCGACGGCAGCTTCCGGCAAATTAAAGTTACGGTGACGGGGCCAAACCGTCCGGTGGCGCGCACGCGCTCCGGGTACTACGCGTCGGCCGATGCGCAGAAACGAGCGCAGACAGCCCCGCCCAAGCCGGCGGCAAAGTGATTGCGAACCTGCTCGAACAGCTCTCTTCCGCAAAGCTCTACGACCTCTCGCAGGCATACTACCCTGGTATGCCGCACTATCCGACGCATCCTCCGTTTCTGTACAGCCTCACGAAGCAGCACTGCGACTTTGTGAATCCGGGCGGCGGAAGTTCGGCCGCAGACGCGATCGCGATGGGCACGCATGTCGGCACGCACATCGATGCGCTGTGCCATTTCTCGTGCGACGGCAAGTTGCATGGCGGCACGCCCGCGGAAGGCCGCCAGTCCTGGGAGCGCGGAATCGAAGAGCACTCCATCGAGACGGTGGTGCCCATTGTGCGCCGCGGAATCCTGCTCGACATCGCGGGATACCGCGGCGTCGATGTGCTGCCGGTCGACTTCACGATTACGCCCGAGTGCCTGCACGAGGCCGCCGTCTGGCAGGGCGTCGATACGCGCGCGGGCGACGTTGTTCTGCTGCGCACGGGTTGGGCGCGCTACTACGCCGAGGCGGCCCGCTACATTGCCGGTGTGTGCGGTCCGGGGCCGGAACTCGCGGGGGCGCGTTGGTTGAGCAGCCATACTCCCTTCGCGGTGGGCTCCGACACGGTCGCGTTTGAACGCGTACCTTCGCCGTCGATGGAAGTGCATGTTCACCTGCTCTTCGAGATGGGAATTCACATCATCGAGGTCCTCAACCTCGAAGAACTGGCGCGCGATCGCGTCTATGAGTTTTTGTTTGTTGGAGCGCCGCTGAAAATTCGCGGCGGCACCGGAGCGCCCATCCGCCCATTTGCACTTGCGCTCTAAATTCGCTATCTTCATATGCCATAGGTTCTGATCGGGGGCAAACGTGGCTTTAACCATTGGTGTGGTTCGAGAGGCGTATCCTGGGGAGCGGCGCGTGGCGATGGTCCCGCGCGGCATGGATGTGCTTGCCAAGAGCGGCGTCGAATTCATTGTCGAGCGCGGAGCGGGCGTGCCGTCGGGCGTGCCGGATTCTGAGTATGAATCCAAGGGCGCGCGCATCGCCGCGAGCGCAGCCGAGGTTCTTCAATCCGCCAGCGTGCTGGTGCAAGTGCATGCCGGTGGCGATCTGTTGAGGGCGCGGCACACGGCGATCGGCTTCTGCGATCCGCTCACCGAACCGCGGGCGATGGCGGAGCTGGCCGCCCGCGGCGTAACTCTGTTCTCCATGGAACTGATGCCGCGCATCACACGCGCGCAAAGCATGGACGCGCTCTCGTCCATGGCCACCATCGTGGGCTACAAAGCCGTACTGATGGCGGCGGACCTTTTGCCGCGCATGTTCCCGATGCTGATGACCGCGGCGGGCACTGTCGCGCCGGCGCGCGTCTTTGTGCTGGGCGCTGGCGTGGCCGGGTTGCAGGCTATCGCGACGGCGCGCCGTCTGGGCGCGGTGGTCAGCGGCTACGATGTGCGGCCCGCCGTGAGGGAGCAGGTGGAGAGCCTCGGCGCGAAGTTCGTGATGATGCAGATCGACGACGGAGACGCCGAGGACAAGGGCGGCTACGCGAAGGCGCTGGGCGAGGAGTTCTATCGCAAGCAGCGCGAATTGCTCACCGAGGTCCTGCGGAAGCACGACGTTGTGATCACAACAGCCGCGGTGCCGGGCAGGAAAGCGCCCATCCTGATCACTCGAGAGATGGCGGCCGTAATGGCGCCGGGTTCGGTGATTGTCGACATTGCCGCCGAGCGCGGCGGCAATTGCGAATCGACGCGTCCGGGTGAAACGGTGGTCGAGAACGGCGTCTCCATCCTGGGGCCGCTCAACCTGGCGTCCTCTATTCCGTATCATGCCAGCCAGATGTATGCGCGCAATGTCGCGGCTTTTCTGAAACATCTGGTGTGCGAAGGCGAGTTGGTCGTCAACACCGAAGACGAAATTACGCGCGAGACTTTGGTAACACGGGGCGGGGCGGTCGTGCATCCGCGTGTGCTCGAAATTCTGGGGGCCTGATGGCAAACGTTCAATTCGATGAAATCAGTCTGTACGTGCTCATGCTCGCTGCCTTTCTCGGCTTCGAGCTAATCAAACGCGTGTCGCCGCTGCTGCATACTCCGCTGATGTCGCTAACCAATGCGATTTCCGCGATCTCTGTCGTGGGCGCGATTCTCGTCACCGGGAACGCGGAGGCGAATACGCTCAGCAAAGTTCTTGGCTTCATTGCGGTGACGGCCGCCACCATCAATCTGGTGAGCGGCTATCTAATCACCGACCGCATGCTCAAGATGTTCAAGAAGCGCGGCGGAGAGAAGCGATGAGCGAGCATCTGGTACAGCTCTTTTACTTCATCGCGGCGACGTTGTTCATCCTGTCGCTGAAATGGATGAGCGCGCCCGCCACGGCGCGCCGGGGCGTGCTGGCCGGCGAGGTCGGCATGTTGCTCGCGGTCGTCGGCACACTGGTCCGGCACGAGGTGGTCGAGTATCACTGGATCGCGCTCGCTTTCCTGATCGGTTCGGCAATCGGCGCACCGATCGCGTATCTCATGCCGATGACGGCGGTGCCGCAGCGGACCGCGATCTCGCATGCTTTCGGCGCGCTTGCGGTCGCGTTGATCGGCACGGCCGAGTTCTATCAGCACGCGCCGCAGGGCTTCGCCCTGGTGGCGCTGGTGTTGGAGACGCTGCTCGGCTTCCTGACGTTCACGGGCAGCCTGATGGCGTTTGGCAAATTGCAGGAGATGCTGCCGACGCGCCCGATCACATATCGCAACCAGAACTTCGTCAACCTCGCCGTTCTCGCTGCGGCGGTGGCCTTGGGCGTGACTCTGATCGTTGCGCCGCAGTACGCCTGGATCTACCCGATCTTCGCGGGCTTGGCATTGCTCTTCGGCGTCTTTCTCATCATGCCGATCGGCGGCGCCGACATGCCGACGGTGATTGCGCTACTGAACTCCTATGCCGGACTGGCCGCGTGCGCGATGGGTTTTGCCTTCGATAACAAGCTGCTGATTATCGCCGGCGCATTGGATGGCTCGTCGGGTTTCATCCTCTCCATCATCATGTGCCGCGCGATGAACCGCTCGTTCTCCAACGTGCTCTTCGGCGCCTTCGGACAGTTGCAGGTGGCCGCGGGGCACGCAGAAGCGAAGCCGTATCGCAGCGCCAACGCCGAAGAGGCGGCCTCGATTCTCGAAGCGGCCCGCACGGTGATCGTTGTGCCCGGCTACGGACTCGCCGTCGCTCAGGCGCAGCACAAGTTGCGCGAGTTGTTCGATCTGCTGAGCAAGCGCGGCGTCGATGTGCGCTTCGCCATTCATCCGGTCGCCGGACGCATGCCGGGCCACATGAACGTGCTGCTCGCCGAAGCCGAGATTCCCTACGACAGGCTCTTCGAGATGGATGACATTAATTCGGACTTTGCGCAGGCGGACGTCGCGTTGGTGATCGGCGCCAACGACGTGACGAATCCCGCAGCGCGGCACGACAAGAGCAGTCCGATCTACGGAATGCCGATTCTTAACACCGATCACGCGCGCACGGTAATGGTGATCAAGCGCAGCATGAATCCGGGCTTCGCGGGTATCGACAACGAACTCTACTACATGGAAAAAACTCTGATGCTGTTCGGCGACGCCAAAGCGTTCCTGAGCAGTCTTGTAAAAGAAGTGGCGGCGGTGACGAACTCGTAGTTCATGATTACGCCTCCAGTCACTACCGCTCCCGGCACTGTTGGAAGGGAACGCCTCCGGTCGCTTTCGCTCCTGGCACCGTCGGAAGGGAACGCCTCCGGTCGCTGGCGCTGTTCACCGTGGCGGCCACTTAACGCTGCTCAAACGGTGCCGGGAACGAGAGTGACCGGAGGCGTGTGCCCAGCATGGGCAGAATCTAATTGGATGAAAGGAGCCAATCGGAGCCGATGAAGGCAACCGTAGCGAAACGCAAGGCGTAGCCGCGAGGCGAAGCCGAAAGAAGCGCGTAGCAAACTCTCGACCGTAGGGACACGAACTGGCAGTGAGGCCGGGTGCGGGCGGCAAGCTGGCGCCAAACAGCGAAGCCCAAAGATCATCAAGACGCATCAGGTACAGCCAGTCGGCACGAGGGGACAGATTCTGCACCTTACCTGGGGAGATCTCTTGCATGAGAGTGGAGGAGAAGTCAGCAGAGGCCGTAGTAGCGAAGAAGCCGTTGTAATGACGGTGGAGCGAAGGGCCGAAGGACCAATGCATTGGAGCTAGAGGAGGAACTGGAGGCCGGCGCAATAAGCGAACTCGAATCGCGGGACGTCACAACTACGGTGGCGAGAGCCCGGGAGTGCTTTCGGATCAGGCGGTGCAGCCGCGGAAGTCTGAACGCGAGGAGACGATGCCGGAGCTCTGCGAACCTCTCGACGGAGAGCAATGTACGAGACGTTAATGGAAACAGCCGTACGGGACGAGAACTACGCGCAAGCGCTGGCGGCGGTGAAACGCAACCGGGGAGCGGCGGGTATCGATCGGATGACGACGGCGCAACTGGAATCGCATCTTCAGGCGAACTGGTGGATCCTCAAAGACAAACTTCTGAAGGGGACCTACGTTCCAAGTCCCGTGAGGCGTGTAGAGATACCGAAGCCAAGCGGGGGCACGCGGACACTGGGCATCCCGACGGTACAGGACCGGTTCATACAGCAGTTGTTATTGCAAGTGCTGACACCGGTCTTCGATCCGCAATTCAGCGGGCACAGTTACGGATTCCGGCCGGGGCGCAGCGCACAGGACGCCGTGCGAGCCGCACAGCAATATGCGCAGGGAGGGAAGGACTGGGTGGTGGATCTAGACATCGCCAAGTTCTTCGACCACGTCAATCACGACATCCTGATAGGCCGGATCGCGGAAGTGATCCGGGACAAACGGGTGTTGCAACTGATTGGGAAATACCTGCGGCGGGGAAGCATGGTGAACGGGGTGGTGACGAAAAGCGTGGAGGGAACGCCGCAAGGCGGACCGCTGTCTCCATTGCTGGCCAACATCTACCTGGACGCGCTCGATAAGGAACTGGAGCGGAGGCAGCACAGCTTCTGCCGCTATGCCGATGACTGCAATATCTACGTAGGCAGTCAAGCGGCGGCGGAGCGAACGCTGGCTTCGATACAGGGCTGGATCGAGAAGCATCTGCGGTTGAAGGTGAATGCCGCCAAGAGCGGAACGGGGAGGGTTTGGGAACGTAAGTTCCTGGGCTTTCGACTGGACTGCAAGAAGCGGATCGGAATAGCACCGGAGAGTGTCGAACGATTCAAGGACCGGGTTCGCGAACTCTGGGATGCGCGGCGAAGTCGCAGCAGTAAACAACTGCGTGACGATTGGAACCGCTACGTGCGTGGCTGGTGGGGGTACTTCCGGCTGGTCGAAGCACGGACCCGGATTCGCGACCTGGAAAGCTGGGTTCGACGGCACATTCGGAAGTGTTTCTGGTTGCGATGGCACGACACGCGGGGACGACTGCGAAAGTTACGGCAGCTTGGCATCACGCGGGACCGGCACTTAGGCGTGGTCGGCAGCAGTCGCGGAGCATGGGCGATGGCGGTGCATCCTGTAATCAACACCGCCATCAGCCACGCGAAACTGCGGAGATACGGCTTCTTGTTTCCAACCGATCTTGAGGCTCGTTAGATCGCCTTTGGTTCAACCGCCGGATGCGGAAAACCGCACGTCCGGTGGTGTGGGAGGGTGGCCGGGCGAAATCCCGGTCACTCCACCCGATGCGAACATCACTCAAACCGAACGACCGGGTACAAGCGCCTATTCGAGCGCGGAGGCGGCCATCGCCATGAATGCGTACTTCGCGTCCGTGCCGCTGGTTCCACCGCTACTCTGCGTCAAAAACACGCCGACCATATCCTTCGCCTTGTCGATGTAGCCATGCGTGTTGAACGCGCCGCCGTGTCCGAATGTTCCCGGCGAAAGCAGTGCGGAGGAGCCAATCGGTTCCTTCACGACTTCCCACGTGAGTCCGAATCCGGTGCCCAACATATGTCCGGCCTTGAGATCGCCAGTGTGGACCTTGGTCATCACGTCGACGGAAGCGGGCGATAGAATGCGCCGCCCGTTCAACTTCCCGCCGTTGAGCATCATCTGATAGAACGCCGCGAGATCGGATGCCGTCGAGTACAAGCCGAACTCCGGCGCTGCGTATTTCGCACCCTTACGGTACAGCGCCGAATCGCCGCCGAGCGCCTCCGCTCCCGCCCGCGCAAGTTGCCCTTTGTTCGATTTGTAGAGCAACGCGACGCGCGCGGTCTTGTCCGCGGGTGGGAACAGGAAGCTGTCTTTCATACCGAGAGGCTGGAAAATGCGCGTGTCGAGGAACTTTTCAAACGGCTGCCCGGAGACCACTTCGACGATGCGGCCCAGCGTCGCGATACCGACGTTGCAGTACTGCCACTTCGACCCCGGTTCGAAGACGAGCGGTTGTTTTGCATAGATCGCGACGGCTTCGGCCAGCGTCAGATTCATCTTCTGGTACAGATCCTTGATGTCCCCGGACGGCCCCACCATGCCGGAAGTGTGCGTCATCAGGTCATGCACGCGAATGGGCCGCGCCGGCTTCTTCAATTCGCCGCCTTTGGGCGAGTCGAGCAACATCTGGCCGTGGAATTCGGGAATGAATTTTTCCACGGGATCGGAGAGACGCAGTTTGCCTTCCTCCACCAGGGTCATGATCGCGACGCCTGTGAATGGCTTCGTCATCGACATGATCTGGAAAATGGAGTCTGTGCGCATCGGCTTCTTTTCTTCGACGTTTTGCCAGCCTACGGCATCGAGGCTAGCGACAACGCCATGCCGCGCCACCAGCGTCACCGTGCCGGCCAATTCGCCGCGATCGACGAACTCCTTCATGCGCGTGGGAATCTTGGCGAGACGGGCGGGATCGAGTCCTGCTTTGCGGGCGTCGGGCGGTGCGCCGAGCGCGAGGAATGCGAGGAGAAATAGCAGGCATGACTTTTTCATAACTGTGTAATTATATCTGGTGATGCAGACTCGAATCTCCCGTAGAGATGCGCTTGGGGCCGTGGCCGCATCCGGACCATTGGCCGCGGCTGTGCAAGTTCCAAAGGTCGACGCCGCGATCCTCAAGCGCCACGATGAACATACCGCCCGTTTGCTGGAGAGGCAGGCGACCGATGCCGCGCAGCGCTCGTGCGGTTCGATGCCGGACGACTATGGTCTCTACTCTCCCGGCGCCGCGGGCGGGATCTTGAATTCCTTCACAACGGCGTATCTGCACCCCGATTCAAAATTCCACCAGAATAATTTGTTGGTCGAGCGGATGCGTCTGGCGGCCCGATACCTGGAGCGCGAGCAATCGCCCGACGGCAATATCGATCTGTTGAGCACGAACTTCAATTCGCCTCCCGACACCGGTTTTGTCGTCTGGCAAGTGGCACAAGCCGCCTCGGTTGCGCTGCGTTACGGACACAGTGAACTGGCTGCGATCATGGAACCGTTCCTGAAAAAGGCTGCGGCCGGCATGGCGAAGGGCGGCGTTCACACGCCCAATCATCGCTGGGTTATCGCTTCGGCGTTAGCGCAGGTTCATGCTTTGTGGTCGAGCCCCACGTACACAAAACGGATTGAGCAATGGCTTGCCGAGGGCATCGACATCGACGCGGATGGCCAGTACACGGAGCGCAGCACGCTGGTCTACAACACCGTGTGCAACCGTGCTTTCATCCTACTGGCTGCGAAACTGAACCGGCCGGAGTTGCTCGAACCCGTGCGCCGCAATTTGAACGCGATGCTCTACCTGCTGCACCCGGGCAACGAAATCGTGACCGAGATCTCGCGCCGCCAGGATCTGAACCAGCGCGGCACGATCGGCGTTTATTGGCTCGCGCTTGCGTTTCTGGCCGCGCGCGACGGCAACGGGGCCTTTGCCGCGTTGGCTCGCGAGTTTGCCGCGAGCCACGCCAGTCTCGGCGACATCATGGATTTGCCCGAGTTGTCGCAAACGCTGCCCGCCTCCGCGGCTCTGCCGGAGAATTACGAAAAGCTGTTCCCGGCGATTCAAGTCGCGCGCATCCGCCGTGGGCGAACCAGCGCAACCATGCTGCTGGGCGGCAATAGCTACTTCCTGACGCTGCGGCGTGGCGAGGCCGTGATTAATGCCATCCGTTTTGCCAGCGCATTTTTCGGGAAAGGCCAGTTTGTTCCCAAGTCGGCCGGCAAACGCGACGGCGCTTATCATTTTTCGCAGACGCTCGAAGCCGACTATGTGCAGCCGCTCGATCCCGCGCGGAAGGTCGGCACAGGTGAGTGGGGCGCGACGCGCGCCGCCCGCCGCAAGACAGAGATCTGCAAACTCGTGCAGAGCGCCACTGTGACGGAGACGCCCAAGGGCTTCCGGGTGCGGCTGCAATCGGCGGGAACGGCGAACGTGCCCTTGTCGGTGGAGATCAGTTTTCGCGACGGCGGCAAATTGGAGGGCTGTGCGCCGGCGCCGAAAACCGCGAACGCGTGGCTGCTGCGCGGCGGAATGGCAAGCTATCGTGCGGGCTCGGATGTGATTCGTTTCGGACCCGGCCTCGCCGGCCACGGCTATACTCAGGTGCGCGGCGCGGAACCGAAACTGGCAGGGCAGAGCGTCTATATCACTGGGTTTACGCCCTTCGATCACACCGTCGAATTCGAGTTGGGGTAGACCCTCGTACGAAGCGCAACGAAATCGCCGCCTCCGGTCGCTCCCGCTCCCGGCACCGTTGAACGAATTGCCGCCGGGCGCAACACCTAACAGTGCCGGAAGCGCTAGCGACCGGAGTCGCCGCTGATGCAGGCCATTAGCTTGTCTTCGGACTAAAGCATTGCGCTGTCCGCCGTGAGCGGCGACTGCGTGATTTCGATGCAGCCTTTGCCTGTGGGAAGTAGTTTGCCCGGATTGAATCGTCCGCCGTCGTCGAAAAGCTCCTTGAAGTTCGTCAACATGGCGATGGTTTCGGGGGAGAACTGCTCGGCCATCAGTTCGTTCTTTTCCATTCCGACGCCGTGCTCGCCTGTGATCGAGCCGCCGACCGAGATGCAATAGCGCAGGATCTCTTCGCCCGCCAGGCGCGCCTTTTCGAGTTCGCCGGGTTTGCGCGCGTCGAACAAAATGATCGGGTGCATGTTGCCGTCGCCGGCGTGGAAAATGTTGCTGATGATCAGCCCGGTTTTCTTGCTCACCTCGCCGATCACGGCGAGCGTCTCCGCAATGCGGCTGCGCGGAACGACGCCGTCCTGCACATAGTAAAACGGGCTGACGCGGCCGATGGCGCCGAAGGCATTCTTGCGGCCTTTCCACAGCAGTTCGCGTTCCTCCGGTGTTTTGGCGACGCGGAACTCGCGTGCGTTGCAGGCCATACACGCGGCGCGGACCTGCTCAAGTTGTTCTTCGACGGCCTCGCGTAGGCCTTCGAGTTCGATCAGCAGCACCGCTTGCGCATCCATCGGATAACCGGCGTGCGTGGCCTCCTCCACCATGCGCAGCATTACGCCGTCGAGCATCTCCACCGCTACCGGAGTCAGGCCGCGCGCCGTGAGCTCGGCCACCGTGCGTCCGGCGTCATCCGAGGAATTGAAGACGGCCAGCGAAGTCTTCACGGCCTCGGGTTGGCGCATCAGCCGAACGACGACCTTGGTCACCAATGCCATCGTGCCTTCCGAGCCGGTGAGCAAACCTGTCAGGTCATAGCCGGGCTGGTCCGTCTCTTTGCCGCCGGTCGTAAAGATGCTGCCGTCGGGCAAAACGACTTCAATGCCGAGCACATGATTCGTGGTGACGCCGTAGGCCAGCGTGTGCGGCCCGCCTGCATTTTCGGCGACGTTGCCGCCGATGGTGCAGGCTTTCTGGCTGGACGGATCGGGTGCGAAAAAATATTTCTGCGGCTGCACAGCCAGAGTAATGTCGAGGTTGACGACGCCGGGTTCGACGACCATACGCTCATTCTCAAGGTCGATTTCGAGGATGTGGTTCATCCGCGCGAAGGCGATCATGATGCCGCCCATGCGAGCGATTGAACCGCCGCTCAAGCCGGTTCCAGCGCCGCGGCCAACGATGGGCAGGCGGTGTTCGTAAGCCAGTTTCACGATGGCCGCGACGTCTGCCGTGCTGCGCGGAAAGACGACCAGATCAGGCCGCGCCTTATCCACGCTGCCGTCGTACTCGTAGAGCAGCAGGTCGTCCGGGCTGTCGAGCACGCCGCGCGCTCCCAGCAGTTCCACGAGCTGCCGCTTCACTTCGGCCGGAAACATAGTGCTTCCTTTCGCTATAGCAGAGATCGGATGTAGCTTACCATCTTGGCGTCAGTCCAGTCGGTGGGGCCGATGATTTTTTGCACCACTTTGCCGTGGCTGTCGATGACGTATGTTTCCGGATACTTGAAAGTGCCATACTCAGCGCTGACGTTCGCTTCGGCGTCGCGCGCCGTCGTGAAAGTGACACCGCTGCGCCGCAGGAAATCCTTGTACGCCTTCTCGTTTTTGTCGACGCTGACCGCCAGCACCACCACGCCCGAGCCAGCCAATTCCTTATGCATAGCATCGAGCGAAGGAATCTCTTCGACGCACGGCGGGCACCATGTTGCCCAAAAATTGAGCACCAGCACTTTGCCCCCAAACTCGGAGCGGCTGATCTGCTTGCCGTTGTCGGCCGTGATGCTGAAATTCGGCGCGGTGTCGCCGGCCAGGACGATCTTCTCGCGGAACGCGCCCGCCACCACTACAACCAGGACAGCCAGCAGCACGCCAATCAGAATCTGCAATACTCGTTCCAACTTCATATTTGTTCCGCCCTTATGATTTTAGAGTATCTGCGCTGTCTTCTGGCGCATCAATTGGAGTAGAGATGTACATCACGCGCAAAGTTGAATTCTCCGCCTCGCACTTGTGTGCGAACCCGCGACTCTCTCCGGAAGAGAATTTCGCGTTGTATGGCGAAGCAGCCAATCCACATGGCCACGGCCATAACTACGTGCTGGAAGTGACGCTCGGCGGCGATCCGGACCCACGTACCGGCATGGTCTTCGACCTCAAGCAACTTAAGGAGATCATCAACCGCGAGGTGGTCGATCCGATGGATCATCGCTTTCTGAATCGCGAGGTTCCGCCGTTCGACACGCTGATTCCGACCACGGAGAACATTGCCATCGAGATCTGGAAGCGACTCGCTGTGCCACTCGCCGAAGCGAGTGCGCGACTGCACGGCATCCGGCTCTATGAGACCGAAGACCTCTATGTCGACTACTTTGGAGAGCCGGCATGATCCGCGTGACGCGCCGCTATCGCTTCTCCGCCTCGCACCGGCTGCACAGTCCGGCGCTGTCAGCGGAAGAGAATCGCGAGACTTACGGGAAGTGCAACAACCCGTTTGGGCATGGGCACAACTACGTTTTGTGCGTGAGCGCCGCGGGCCCCTTGGATGAGATCTCGGGTCGCGTGCTTGACCCGCGCATGCTCGATTCCCTGGTCGAGCGCGTTGTGTTGCGGCCCCTCGATCACAGGGATCTAAATACGCAGGCGCCCGAATTTGCGAACGGTGCGCAGGCGCCGACGAGCGAGTGCCTGGCGATCGTGGTGCGAGAGCGTTTGCAGCACGCCTGGAGCGAGACGTTTCCAGCGGGCATGCCCGTGCTCGATCACGTCCATCTCGAAGAGACCAAAAAGAATACGTTCGACTTGCCGTCCCGAGAGCATCTAAGCTAGCAGGTCCGGTGATTTCCCATGAAGACAAACAAAGCTATCGTAGAGATGATGACCCCAAAATCAGGGGAGATTTCGATTGCCCCGCTTATGTCCGAAATCCTGGCTCGGCTCGGTGAAGACCCGGCGCGGGAAGGACTTCTGCGCACGCCCGAGCGCGCCGACAAGGCGATGAAATTCCTCACCAGCGGTTACGCCCAGAATATCGAGGAGATCGTCAACGATGCGCTCTTCAGCGTGAAGTACGACGAGATGGTGATCGTCAAAGATATTGAGTTTTTCAGTCTTTGCGAACATCATCTGCTGCCCTTCTTCGGGAAGATACACGTGGCCTACATCCCGCGCGACAAAGTGATCGGCCTGAGCAAAATCCCGCGTATTGTCGACATGTTCGCGAGACGCTTGCAGGTGCAGGAACGGTTCACGCAAGAGGTTGCCGAGTGCATCCAGGAGGTTCTGAATCCGCTTGGCGTCGGCGTGGTCTGCGAAGCGCGCCACTTCTGTATGATGATGCGCGGCGTCGAAAAGCAGCACTCCGGAACGGTCACAAGCGCCATGCTGGGCGGCTTCCGCGACCGCAAGGAGACGCGGGACGAGTTCCTCTCGCTGATCGCGCATAGCCGCATCGGCTAACTCGGCTGTTCTGTCCCTTCGCGATGACCGCATAATTAACTGCTAGCGAAAGTGAATTCGCTGTACGAAAGAGTTCGAGCGAAGACGCCGGACAGTTTGATGCTCGTCGTTTTGTTTGCACTCGGGCCCAGCCAAAGAGAAACCCGCGGAAGCGGGACCAATCACCTCCGTGCAAATGGAACCGCTGCGCATTTTGCTGCGCGGCAAGAGGGCCGCGCAAGCCTTGCTCGTGATGGGCAAACGGACTGATGGCAGCGTCCAGGATGTAACAGCCCACGCACAGTACAAATCGCTCAACAAAAAATCGCCACTGTCAGCAAGGCTGGTCTCATTAAGCTGGTGGCCGACGGCGTCACCACCGTGTCCGTATTCGTGCAGGGTCAGGTGGGCAAGCAGCGCATCAACCACGTTGAGCCAATGAAGAGTCTGCTGCTTCAGAAGGCCGTCGGCGCGGCGGAGCATCCTGGTCCGAAACTCACAGCAGGCACGCCGGAGTACGAGATTCTCGTGTCGTGGTTACTCCGTGGCGCGCCTTGGATCGACGTGAACGAAGCGCAGATCGTCTCTCTCACTGTTTCGCCCGCTGCGCGCGTTCTCAAAAAAGGAGAATCGCAGCAATTGCTGGTCTCGGCCGTGTACTCCGATCAGACGCTATTTCTTAAACACGCGGCGCCGGATGTCGGGCCAGAATTCCGCGAACGCGTTGCCGGCCATGCGGCCCGTCACACCCCAAACGGATCGCAACAACGCATCGTTGCGCTGGTTCACGCTGCCCGCCCGGTATTGGTTTGAAGCGAAGTTGATACCCACGTTGGCGATTTGCCGGGCGTAGGCCGGTCTGAGGTTGCCGTTCCGGTCGTAAGCAACCACCGACATTGCGATCGACCGTTTGACCCGCGACCCGAAAGTGGCGCCCCGCGGTGCAGGCGAATAGCGCGGATCTTCGCCCCACACAGCGCCCAGCAATGCCTCCGTCGTGTTCGTGGCGGTCACTGTGACGGTGCGCATTCCCATCCGTTTGCCAAAGCCTTCCCAAGTTCCGTGATATTCTTTCGGCGAGTTGAAAACTGTCCAGAAACCGGAGTTGAACGCCCCGACGCCCAAGCTCTGCCAGCCAAAACTGGAATTCAGTGCCCACCGGGCGCGTTCCGCGCCGCTGATCGGCTGTGCTGCGTTGGGTGCAGGCGTCTGCCCGAATGCGCAGATGGCAGTGAGGAAGAGTAGACATCTGACTTCTCGAATCATATTTCATCTTAACTTGGATGCCGTCCGCACATTCCGAGGGCCTGTGGAAATCTGCGCGAAACTGTGCAAAAGTTTCCAGATGCGGAGGTTAACAGGCGTTGTTTCAAGCACTTACCGGATCGGCCTCGTTGTGGAAAAAACGAGCTGTTTTCCACAGTCTAAACGACTGATTCCAAGTGCGATAATATCGTATTTACACGCTGTTGCAAAGAAGTTAAGGTAAAGCATTCCCTATGGCATCCTCCGACATGGCCCTGGAAAGGGGCCTCCCCGTCAATTTGGATGCCGAGCGTTTTGTCCTCGGTTCCATCATGATTCAGGAATCCGCCTACGTTCAGGTGGCGGGCATTCTGGAGGCCGACGACTTCAGTCTGGAGAAGCACCGGCGCATCTTCAACCGCATGGGCGAATTGCAGGACCGCGGCGATACCATCGATCGCGTTACGCTCGCCAATGAGTTGATGAAGCACGGCGAGTTGGAGAGCGTGGATGGCCTCACTTACCTCGTCTCGCTCGATGAGGGTCTGCCGCACATCGCCAACCTGGACGGCTACATCCGGATTGTCAAGGACAAGTCCGTTCTTCGCCGCATCATCTTCACCTCGCAAAAGCTTATCGACCAGTGCCTGATCGGCCAAGAGGAACCCGATACGATCCTGGCCAGCGCCGGGGAAACTTTGCTCAAGCTCGGCGAGTCGCGTGCCTCGCAGGCGTTGTTACGGCCGGGTCAGATCATCGAGGGTTACCAAGGCGGGTTGACCGCGTTTCTCGATCCCAGCCGGCGCATCAAGGGCATTAGCACAGGCTTCGTGAAGCTGGACGAAATGACCAGCGGTTTTCATGGCGGCGAACTGATCATCCTGGCGGCGCGTCCGGCGATGGGCAAGACCGCGTTGGCGCTGAATATCGCGCAGCACGTCGCCACATGCTCTGAACCTAGCCCCGTGGCCGTGTTTTCGCTCGAAATGTCGAAGGAGAGCCTGCTCACCCGCATGATTTGTTCGGCCGCGCGCGTCGATCAGCAGAAGTTCCGAATGGGCTATCTCGGACACGACGAGCGCCGCAAGCTGCAGGTGGCCGCGGCCGATCTTTCCGAAGCGCCTCTGTTTATCGACGACACCGCCGCGACCAATCTGATGGATATCCACGCCAAACTGCGCCGCTTGAAGGCCGAGCATGGCTTGGGCCTCGTCGTAGTGGATTATTTGCAGTTGATGAGCGGTCGCGGGCGCTTCGAGAACCGGAACACCGAGGTTAGCGCGCTCTCGCGCGGATTGAAACTGCTTTCCAAAGAGTTGGACGTTCCGTTTCTGGTGCTATCGCAGCTCAGCCGCGCGACCGAAACGAGGCAGGGCGACCACCGTCCGCAGTTGAGCGATCTGCGCGAATCGGGCAGCATCGAACAGGATGCCGACATGGTCATGTTCATTTTCCGCGAGGAAATTTACAAGCCGGATCGCGACGACTTGCGCGGCTCCGCGGAGTTGCTGCTCTCCAAGCAGCGCAACGGTCCCACGGGCAAGGTGAAGATGGTCTTTCTGCGCGAGTGCACGAAATTCGAAAACCCGTTGCACGATATCGAAGAAGGGCCCGAGGGTTAACCGGAATCCTAATCGATCAGACCCTTGCGCACCGCGAAGCGCACCAGTTCGCCGGTGCTGTGCAGGTTGAGCTTCTCCATGATTCGGCCGCGATGCGCGTCCACCGTGTACACGCTCAAGCCGAGCAACGTCGCGATCTCCTTATTCGTTTTGCCTTCAGCGATCAGTTGCAGAACCTCGCGTTCGCGGCTGGTCAGCAGGTCGATTGGGTCGGTGACGTGGCGGCGGTAATCGCTTAACACAGCTTCGGAGACGCCCGGACTGAGATATCCTTCGCCGCCGGCTACCGCGCGCACCGCCGCCAGCAGGTCGGTGTCGCTCGAATCCTTGAGCAGATAGCCGCGCGCGCCGGCCCGCAGGATCTCGCGCACATAGACCGAATCCTTGTGCATGCTCAGCGCCAGAACCCGGATGCGCGGCGACGCCTCGCAGATCCGCCGCGTTGCCTCGATGCCATTCAACTCTGGCATGGCGACGTCCATCACAATCAGATCCGGTTGAAGCCGTGCCGCCATCTCGACGGCTTCGCGCCCGTTGCCGGCCTCGCCCACGATCTCGATGTCCGCCTGCGAACAGAGGATCATCCGGAACCCGTGCCGCACCATGGCATGATCGTCGGCCAGCAGTATCCGCAGCTTTCCGCTCATTCCGTGCGCAGCCTCACCGGCACACAGACCTCCACAGTGAGTCCCTCGTTCCGGGATGGTTTCACCAACAACTCGCCGCCCGCACTGCGTGCCCGCGCCCGCATTCCGGAGAGGCCCAGGCCGCCCGGCGCGATGGCATCCTCGTCCGTGATTCCCCGGCCGTTGTCGCTCACGGAGAGCCGCAGCCGACTGTCTTCCAGGCCCAATTGCATGTGAACTTTCGTGGCTCCCGAGTGGCGTGCTACGTTGGTCAGCGCCTCCTGCGCGATCCGGAACACGTGGGTCTCGGATTCGTCCGCCAGCCGTCCGGTGAAGTTCGACTCGTAGTCAACTACAGTGCCCGTGCGCTGCTGGAACTTTTCGGTGAGCGAGCGCAGGCTGGCGTCGAGGCCGAAGTCGTCGAGGATCGTCGGCCGCAGCAATTGCGACATCTCACGCACATTCTGGATCGACTCGTCGACCAGGTGCACGCAATCGTCCATCCGGCCCGGCTCGCTTGTGCCCTTCATCGAGAGCAGGTTCGCTTTGATGGCTGTGAGCGACTGGCCGAGTTCGTCATGCAACTCATGGGAGAACCGGCGCGCGACCGATTCCTGATTCTCCAACAATTGCCAGGACACTCGGCTGAGTTCGCCGGTCTGCTGCTCCATCCTGCGGAACAGATCCGTCGTCATACGCATTGTCAACGAGGCGAACAGGAGCGCCAGCAGGAGTGCCGTGCCGAGCAGCGCAGAGGATTCGACCACCAGTCCATGCGCCTGGGTTTCGATCTGTTGGCGCGTCGCCCGCGATTTTGCATGGCTGGCCTCGATCAACTTGGCCACCACTGTGAGCACCTCTTCATGTCTGCGCAGCAGGTCGCGCGAAGAGAGCGATTCCGCATTTTCGAGCGCCAGCAGCCGCCGGCATTCCTTCGAAAACGCCATGCTGGCGCTACGCAACGTCCGCCACAACGCCTCGTCCCCACTTCCTGAAGCCGCGTTCACGATACGCTCAATCTCGCGATCCGAGACGTCGAGTTGACGCTGCACCTGCTCTTCGTCGATCAGGTCCGGTCCCTGGCCCAGGGTGTAGAAGACAGAATTCAGGTTGCCCTGTTCTCTCTGCATCTCGTCGATCAGACTTGTCGAAACGCCCTGTTCGCGCACCAGCGACGCCGCATTGCTCTTGATCGAGCGCAGATTGCCAATGCCGGCGACGCCGGCCACGACTAGCAGAAGAATGACCAGGCTAAACCCGACGGCGAGAACCTTCAATATCTTGTCGTCGGTGATCTGGCGCGCAAACATGGGGGATTCGCCGTGCCGCTCCTGCGAAGCGCCGGCGCCTCCAGTGTAAAGCAACGCGCGCGAGAGATGGGTGTTCATGCAGCCTACCCGATTATGCGCTGGCCCCAGCGAAGGGGGTATCGCCTCGATACGCTATGGCATCTCCCGTTTTGGTGGGTAGGCTTTATGAAGTTCCGTTCTTGATCAATCCCCCAATTTTGTGAGGGACTCTAGCCTGAGAGGGCTATCGTCTTTGCTAGCAATGTGGAACAACATACAGTTGTGGAGGCCAAAAATACTGGCCTAGCATAGGAGAAATTGATGAAAAAGCTTTTTGCGATTCTGACCCTGGCCGCGTTCACGCTGCCGTTCGCCATGCCGGCCGCCGCTGCTGGGAAGGATCCCTCCAAGAGTTCGAGAAAGAAGAAGCACAAGAAGAATAAGGATACACCGCCAAAGTAACGGGGCCTCTCTCACGGAGAGAACCGTCCCGGGAGCCTTCAGCAGCGAACTGCGCGCGCGGCTGGAGGTTTCCGGGACGTTGTTTTTCTGGCTCTGATCCGCGCGCAGGCTCGCCACAACCTCTCCGTCTTCCACTCCCGCCCTCCCTTTTTTCAATAAGTAGTCTGCGCTATTGACGAACGCCCCCTGGCTACCGTATGTTAGTGCATGCTAGGTTAGCGTTCGCTAAGCTAGCGTTTGCTAGGATACGCCATTGTCTAACAAAATCCGCATGCCGGGCCAGGAACGTCGCGAAGCGATCATCGCCGCCGCGATCACGCTGTTCTCGCAGAAGGGCTTTCGCGGTACGACCACGCGGGAGATAGCGGCAGCCGTCGGTGTCTCAGAACCGGTTTTGTACCAGCATTTCACGACGAAAAGCGAACTGTACGCGGCGATCATCGAATACAAATCGATGGAAGGTGAAGCGAAGTTCGGCCACCTGCTCGACAGCGCGCTTGAGTCCGACGACGATCACACGTTTTTTGCAACGCTGGGCACAATTATCATCCGCTGGTACACGGAAGATCCCTCGTATGCCCGGTTGTTGCTGTACAGCGCACTGGAAGGGCACGAACTGTCGACACTGTGCTACGAGCGCCAGGGGAAGCATTTGCACCGCAAGGTTTCCGAGCGCATTCGGCGAAGAATCGAACAGGGAGCAATGCGGGAGACCGATACGCTACTCGCTGCCCGGGCCTTCATTGGCATGATTGCTCATACTGCGCAGGCAGCCGTGGTGTTCCACAGCCGCCTGCTCGATAGCGCCAATCTCGCCAAGGATCTCGAGAGCATGATTGACATCTTCCTCGGCGGTCTCAGTAGGAATCAAAAGGGTAAGAAATGAAGCATCGATATCTGAGTCTGGCGTTGGCGCTGGCGATAGGACTGCTGGCCGGTTGTTCCAGGAAAGACGATTCCGCCGCGAAGCAAGCAGCGGCCAAACCTGCCGATCCTCCCTTGGTGAAAGTAGCGGTGGCCGAAGCTCGCGCCGTGGAGCGATCGATCTCCGTGACCGGATCGTTGCTGCCCGACGAGACCACATCCGTGAGCTTCGAGGTGCCTGGACGCATCTCGGCGCTGCGCTTCGACTTCGGCCAGTTAGTTCGTAAAGGCGACATCATCGCGGAGCTGGACAAACAGGAACTCCAGATTGCGCTCGACCGCAGCCGCGCGGCACTGGCCCAGGCGCTGGCGCGAATCGGACTGGATCCGCAGCAGGAAAACGCGACGCCGGATTCGACGCCGGCCATTCGCCAGGCGACGGCCCAACTCGAGGACGCCAAATCGAAATTTGAGCGCGCAGAAAAGCTGGTGAAGACGGGCGACATCGCGCAGGACCGCTACATCGAAGTGGAGAAGGGCTACCTGGCGCGCAAAGCGGCGCTCGAAGCGACGCGCGATGACTTGCGCACGCAGTTGGCAAATATCCAGGCGTTGCGCGCGGAGGTGCGGTTGGCGCAGAAGCGTTACGGCGACGCAACGGTGCGGGCGCCATTCGACGGTTCCATCAGCGCGCGCATGGTGGCGCCGGGCCAATACATCAAAGAGAACACTCCCGTGGTCACGCTGGTCAAGACCAACCCGCTGCGCTTGCGTGCGGAGATTCCGGAGTCCGCCGCGGGCAGCGTTCAGGTCGGCACACGGCTCGTGTTCACTACCGATGCCGCAGCGGGCGCCGAATTCCACGCCACGGTGCGGGAGCTGAATCCCTCGCTAGACCCAAAGGCTCGCTCGCTGACGGCGGAGGCGCGCCTGGTGGAGAACGACAAACGGCTGCGCCCTGGCATGTTCGTGCAAGTGCGTCTGGTGACAGAGAAGAACACTCAGATTGTCACCGTGCCAAAGAGCGCCATCTACGCACTCGCGGGCCTGACGAAGGTTTTTGTCATTCGTGACGGTAAGGTGACGGAGTGCAAAGTTCCGCCGGGCATGGAGATGGATGGATGGATTGAGGTGCCCTCGGATCAGATCCACGCGGGCGACCAAATCGCCGTTTCCAACCTCGGAGCGCTCATTCCGGGGCTGGCGGTGCGCGTTCAAGCCGCAGCGAATTCGACCAAAGGGTAAACCGTGCAAAAACTCGCACAACTCTGTATCAAACGTCCCGTCTTCGCCACCATGCTCGTCCTGTTTCTGGTGGTGTTAGGCCTCGACGCCTATCGTAAACTGGGCGTCGACTTTTTCCCGAAGGTTGAATTTCCAGTCGTAACCATAACCACCACGTTGCGCGGCGCCGCGCCGGAAGAGGTGGAGACGCAGGTCACGAAACGCATCGAAGAGGCTATCAACACGATCAGCGGCATCGACGAGCTGAATTCCACTTCAGCCGAAGGCATCTCGCTCGTCGCCGTGATGTTTGTCCTCGAAAAAGATCCCGAGGTGGCCGCACAGGAGGTTCGCGACAAGATCTCCACAGTGCTGCGCGACCTCCCGAAGGACGCCGATCCGCCTGTGGTGGAGAAGTTGGCGACGGATGCCTCGCCGGTCATCAATATCGTCGTTTCGTCGCAGCGCGACTTGCGTGAAACGACGAAACTGGTTGACGACAAGATCAAGAAGAACATCGAGTCGCTGTCCGGCGTCGGCCAGGTCCGTTTCGTGGGCGACCGCAAGCGTCAGATTCAAGTCTGGCTGGACGGCGAGAAGATTTACTCCTACGGCCTTAATGTCGACCAGGTGCGCGCTTCGCTCGCAGCGCAAAATGTCGAGATCCCGGGAGGCCGCATCGATCAGGGTTCGCGCGAACTCTCGCTGCGGACCTTGGGGCGCATCGAAAATCCGAAGGATTTCGCGCGCATCATCGTCGGCGGATCGGCGGCTTCGCAGGTGCATATCGCCGACATCGGCCGCGTCGAGGACGGCTTCGAGGAGCCGCGCTCGCTTGCGCGTTTGAACGGTAAGCCGGCCGTCCTGTTGGAAGTTCGCAAGCAGGCGGGCACCAACACGCTCGATGTCATCAAGGGCATCAAGGGCCGTATTGACGAGCTGCAGAAATCGCTGCCGTCCGATCTGAAGATCACCTACACACGGGACCAATCGACATTCATCGAGGAGTCTTTCAAGGCGGTGCAGGAGCATCTCATCCTGGGCGGTTTCCTCGCCGGCCTCATCGTACTGCTCTTCATTCGGAGCTGGCGCTCGACGATGATCGCCGCCATCGCGATTCCCGTCTCCATCGTCTCCACCTACACGCTGGTGCAGTGGATGGGCTTCACGCTCAACCAGATCACGATGCTGGCCCTGACGCTAGTGGTGGGCATCGTCATCGACGACGCCATCGTGGTTCTGGAAAACATCTTCCGCTTCATGGAAGAAAAACACATGGGGCCGGTGGAGGCGGCGATCAAAGGCACCGCCGACATCGGGCTCGCTGTGCTGGCGACCACGCTCAGCCTTGTGATTATCTTCATCCCTGTCGCCCTGATGACGGGCATCGTGGGCAGGTTCATGTCGAGCTTCGGTTACACGGCGGCGTTCGCCATCATGGTGTCGCTGATCGTCAGCTTCACGCTCACGCCGATGCTCTGCTCGCGCTTTCTCAAACCAAGCAACGGCGGCGGTGGGAGCGGCGAGTCGACTAAAGACACATGGCTGTTCCGTGTCATGGCCGTGCCATACCGCCGGATGCTGCGTTGGTCGATGCGCCATCGCTGGGCGGTCGCTCTTATTTGTCTGCTGGTGATGTTCTCCACCGTGCCGCTCTTCATGGCCGTCGGCAAGGATTTTCTGCCGACCGACGACCAGAGCGAATTCGAAGTTATCGTGCGCGCTCCCGTCGGCTCTTCGCTGGAGGGTACTGAAGACGTCATGAAGCGGCTGGAGGCCGACCTGAAAGATCTTCCCGGGCTACGCGACATGCTGACCACAATCGGAGCGGACCAGCGCCGCCAGGTGGACCGCGGCTCCATCCTTATGGAACTGGTCCCGGTCGAGCAGCGCAAACAGAGCCAGAAAGAGCTGATGCTCGCTGTTCGCGAGCGCCTGCACAAGTATCGCGACCTCGTCATCGCCGTGCAGTTGCCCAGCCTGATCCAGGGTGGTGGCTCCAACGTCGATCTGCAATTTTCATTGCAAGGGCCGGACCTCAATGTGCTCGAAGGCTACGCGCAACGGATCAAACAACGCTTGGCACAGGTGCCGGGCGTAACCGATCTCGACAGTTCCTACGAAGCGGGCAAGCCCGAGTTGCGGGTTACGATCAATCGCGACAAAGCGGCCGACCTGAATGTCAGCGTCGCTTCCGTAGCCACGGCGCTGCGCACGTTGGTCGGCGGCGATCAGCAAGCCACGACGTACCGCGAAGCCGACGACCGTTATGATGTGCAACTGCGTGTTGAGAAGCAGTTCCGCGATTCGCCCGGCGCGTTGGAGCGTCTTTATGTGCCATCCTCGACGCTCGGCAACGTAGCGGTGGCGAGCGTGGCGTCACTGAAAGAGTCGACGGGCCCAACGCAGATCGAACGCTACAACAGGCAGCGGCGTATATTGATCGTCGCCAATCTCGTGCAGGGACAGTCACTCAGCAACGTGATCGAGATCGTCAACCAGACGGTCGAGAGCCTCAATCTGCCGCCGCAGTATCAGGCCGGACTCGTCGGCAAGAGCAAGGAGTTCGGGCGCGCGGGAAAGAACTACGCTATCGCGTTTCTGCTCTCCATCATCTTCATGTACATGATTCTGGCCGCGCAGTTCGAGAGTTTTGTGGACCCGGTGACCATCCTGATCAGCCTTCCGTTGTCCGTCCCGTTCGCGCTACTCTCGCTGTTGGTGATGCGGGAAAACTTCTCGATCATTTACACATCGGTCGGCATACTTGTCTTGTTCGGTATCGTGAAGAAGAATTCGATTCTTCAGGTGGATCACATCAAGAGCCTGCGCGCCGAAGGCGTACCGCGGATGGAGGCGATTCTGCGCGGTTGCGAAGACCGTCTGCGTCCGATTCTGATGACCACGGCGGCGCTCGTCGCGGGCATGTTGCCGTTGGCGTTGGGCGGAGGCGCCGGGTCGGGATCGCGACGCACAGTGGCTATTGTAGTGATCGGCGGGCAGTCGCTGTGCCTGCTGCTGACACTTCTAGTGACGCCCGTCTCATACTCGTTTTTCGATGATGTGGCGCACTCCAAACGATGGCGCGCGCTGGCAGGACGCCTGTATCCGAAACGCCTGCTGAATGGAATTGGTGGCCTGTTGAGCGGAGTTGTAGGAATGTTGCGGTAATTCTATGTCGAAACAAATCTTCTTCTTGGCGTTTCTTCCCTTGGCGGCCTTGGCCCAACCGGTGCAAACCGGCTCTGCGTCCACGGCCGCCCCTCTTTCCGCGCCGGCGCGCGTCGGGGTGGGCGCGGCGCAGGAGAAACTGACTTTGCGCGAAGCCATCGAGTTGGCGCTGAAGCAAAATCTCGAGATCGAAATCGAACGGACCAATGTCGCCAATGCAGCCGCGGCGCTGCGCGCGGCCAAGGGCGTCTTCGATCCCAACTTCCGCTACCAACCCGGAATCGAAACGCGCAACTCGCCTACGGCCTCGGTGCTGCAAGGCGCCGGAGGCAAGTTGGCCGAACACGGGCTCACGCAGAATTTCTATTTCCGCCAGAAGACGCCGTGGTACGGCTCGGCCTTTAATGTCGATTTTGAAAACGGCAGGAGCAGCACGAGCAACAGTTTCAGCTCGCTGAATCCCCTGCGCACCTCGCGGCTGTTGATCGGCTTCAACCAGCCTTTGTGGCGCAATCGGGGCATCGACCGCGAGCGCGGCGAGATCAGCATTCGACGCAAGCAGATTGAAATTTCGGATCTCGATTTCGAGTTGCGCGTGATTGACGTGATCAACCGTGTCGAGCAATCTTACTGGAACCTGGTGGCCGCGCGGCAGGATGTCGTTGTACAAGAGGAAGGCGTCCGGCTGGCCCGCGAGCAGTTGGAGCGTAACCAGCGCATGATTGCGGCGGGGACTTTGGCGCCCATAGAACTGGCGGCTTCGGAAGCCGAACTGCAGCGCCGCATGGATTCCTGGTACACGGCTCTCGGCCTCGTTACCGAAGTTGAAAACGCACTAAAGACACTGCTCGCTCCCGACCGGTCGGCTGCAATCTGGAACGCCGAAGTCATTCCGGCCGAGTTCAAGACCAGCGCACCTCCGGAAGCGAGCGACCTGAAAGCGATGGTCGCTCTCGCCATGAAGAAGCGTCGCGAATTGCGGCAGGTGGACTTGCGCCTCGAAGCCAACGGAATTCAGAAGAGCCTCAACGAGAATCAGACCAAGCCGCAGATGAATCTGGTGGCGTCGTACTGGAATTCCGGTCTAGGCGGCTCGCTGCGCCCCGGCGACAATCCACTCACCGCATCGAACGCAGCCTTGTACCAGCGCGTCGATATACTGTCGACCGCGGCGGGCCTTCCACACATCGTTCCGCCGAGCCTTGGCGACATTCCCGATTACCTCGTGGGTGGTTACGGAACGGCGCTGAAGAATGTTTTTTCCGGGCGCTATCAATCGGCGCAGGTCGGAATCTCATTCGATCTCACGCTGCGCAACCAGACCGCGAAGGCGAACCTCGCGCAATCGGCGATCGCCGAGAAGCGCTTGAAGCTGGACTCGGCGCGATTGGAGCAGGCCATCGAGGCGCAGGTGCGCAACGCGTTGCAGTCGCTCGAAACCGCCAAGCAGCGAATCGTCGCGACGTCCGCCGGAGAAAAAGCCGCTCAGGAAAAACTGGGAAGCGAGATCCGCTTGTTCCAGACCGGAGAATCCACCAACTTCCTGGTGTTGACGCGCCAGAACGAATTCCTCGAAGCGCGCCGCCGAGGGGTTGTCGCCACGCTCGAATTCAACCGCTCCGTCGCACGCATCGAGCAGGCCGCGGGCGCCACACTCGAGTGGTACAACATTACGCTGAAGTAGAACCTGTCCTACGCCCTGGGTTCCAAGCGGTTATTCGCGCCACCCGTCGCTTGCGCTCCGGGCACTGATAGGCAAGCAGCAAAAGCGACAGGAGGCTTCGACTCCGTATCACGATTTCCGCCTCTCCGGCGGGTTATGCCAAGCGGAACTCTTCGCCGATGTTCCGGATCACGACTCGGTCCTGACTCCGGGAGGCAGCGTACTGGAAACGCTGGATCGGTTCCAGCCTTGGTTCGCGGCTCAAACTGAAAGTCTGGTGGTGGATGGGCAGGAAGCGTTCCGCACCGGCATCATTCCCCATGCGCCAAGCTTGCTCCGGAGTGCAGTGGTAGTAAATCCAGGGGTTGTAGGCGCCGATCGGCATGATTGCCAGATCGTATCCGTGCGCCTGCTTCACGGCGCGAAACAGATCGGTATAGGCGGTGTCTCCCGCGAACAAAACCCGATAGCGCCCGGCTTCGAGCGTATAGCCGTTGTAACCCCGATAGGTGTCGGTGCGCATTCGTGCGCCCCAGTGCTTGATCTGAAAGGCACGAACCGTAACCGGACCCGCCTGGGCGCGCCCGTCCCAGTTGAGTTCGCGAACGTCTCTATAAGCGTCGACGCGCAGCAGATCGCTGGTTTGCGCAGCGGTGATGACGGACGAGGCCTTACTCTCCAGCGCTCGCAGCGAAGGAATATCGAAGTGGTCCATGTGTGCGTGCGAGAGCAGGATCAGATCCACTTTCGGAAGCGCATCGAGCGGCAGCGCGGGCTGCACCAACCGTTTTACTCCCAGCGTCAGGTTCCCAATCAGGTTGATGCCCGCGCGGTCGCTGAAGACCGGATCGGTCAGGATCGTATAGCCGTCGATTTTCAGCAGCACGGTGCTATGGCCCAACCACGCGGCGTACAATCCGGTATCCGGCCATGCGGCGGGATTCGGAATCCGCGCAGGCGGCTCGATGACGCGCGGAAGTTCTTTTGCGTACTGCTGCCAGAAAGATGGCGCGGCGTTGTAGACAAGCGTCGCCAGCCCAGCAAATCCCGCGCCTCCCAGCAGTGTTCTTCGTGAACGCTTCGTCAGCAACTGAAGCGCTCCTCCTTCCATGGATCGCCGTGCATGTGATAGCCGTTGCGCTCCCAGAATCCGGGCTTGTCGCCCGCTAGAAATTCTACGCCGGAAATCCACTTGGCGCTCTTCCAGGCATACAGGCGGGGAATCACGAGTCGCGCGGGACCGCCGTGCTCGAGCGTGAGCGGTTCGCCGTCGTGCGTAAAGGCGATCAGTGCATCCTCGGCCAGGAAATCCTCGACGGAGACGTTGGTCGTCCAACCGAAATCGTAGGCGTGGATCAGAACATGCGTCGCTTCGGGCGAAATCCCACCCGCGTATTTCACCAGTTCGCGCGTGGAGACGCCTTCCCACACATTGCTGAGCCGCGACCAGCGTGTCACGCAGTGAAAATCGGAATAGACCTTGATTCGCGGCAGCGCGCGAATCTCATCCCAATCCCAGGAGATCGGAGTTTCCACGAATCCTTCCACAAAAAGCTGCCACTTCGCCATGTTGATGGGCGGTGGCCCGGCGGCGTCCAGAACCGGCCATTTCGCCGTACGGCTCTGGCCGGGCGGGATGCGCTCCTGCCTGAGCGTGTCCGGGCTGATGATCGTATCGCCCGTAACGAATTCATTAATGGTAGCTTTTATGTCATTCACGGGCGCTCCTCCGTTATCCCAGGTATGGGAATATACCATATTGGATGTCTCGGAGCGAATTCTGGTTGCATTCTTTGCGCTGCACGACGCAGTTTGCGAGGCCGCACCGGAATTGTTCACTGAGAAATATACTTCCGGCAACGCACTATCCACATATGGCTGCCGTTCTCCTGTTGCTGCTGATTCTCTCCGGACCGATACTAGCGGCCGGTCCAGGCAGCCATATCGAATACGTTGGCGGAACTTTATCGGTGAAGGAGCGCTGCGACGGTGTGATCAGCGCGAAGGACGCTGAGACTCTGGCTGTGCAACTCAAAAGCGCGCGCTTCGCCGTGCCCTACGTCCGCATCAACCTGATCGAGTACGGCCAGAAAGTCAGCCGCAACTACGTCTCGGCGGCACTCATCTCTCCATTGCTACTGCTCGCAAAGAAGCGCCAGCACTTCCTTACCGTCGGGTTTGTCGATGAAGACGGTAATCAGCAGGCGATGGTTCTGCGCGTGAGCAAGCGCGACATACGCGCGGTGCTGGTCAGCCTGGAAGCGCGCACCGGCCGCAAGGTGGTCTACCAGGACGAAGAAGCGCGCAAGGCAGGGAAGGGCTGAGCGATGCGCTGTGCCTGGCTCTGCCTGATGCCGCTGATGCTCGCCGCCGCTGATCCGCTCGCGCGAATAGTGGACGAGAGCAACCTGCGCCAGCTTCTCACCGTGCAGCGCGTCTTTGTCGACCGGCTCAATGGCGGAGATACAGCCGGACAGGTGCGCGACATGATCATTAGCAGCCTGCTGGGAGCGAAGCTATTCCTGCTGACTGAGAACCAGGAACGCGCCGACGCGTTTCTGCGCGGATCGGCCGAAGACCTGGTTTTCACCGACACGTTCCAGACGAGCGAAGGCATCACGGCGCGAGCGGGGTTGGGTGCGGAGCCGGCCAGCAAAACTACGGCGACCCGGGCACGCAGCCTCAGCATGAGCGTGGGGGAAAACGAATCCACGCGCATCGCCGAGCGCAAGCACGAAGCGTCGGCGGCCGTGCGCCTGGTCAGCAAGGATGGCGACGTGATCTGGTCGACCACGCAAGAGAGCCTGGGTGCGAAGTTTCGCGGCGCCAGCGCGGACGTCGCCGATAAGATCGCAAAACAGTTAGCGGCCGACTATGAGCGAGCGAAGCGCTTGGCCGCTGCGCCTACTGCAAAACCCGCACCAGCTTCCGGTGCGACTTCTCTCCGCTGACGACGCTCACGTTGCGTGCGGGCACATGGAAATGTTTCGCCAGAAACGAGCATAATTCCGCATTGGCCTTGCCTTTTTCGGGCGCGGCGGCCACTTTCACTTTCAGCGTGCCGTCGTCGAGGTAACCCACCACCTCGTTGCGCGAACTCTTCGGAATCACTTTGACGCGAATGTCCATCGCCTATTGCGCCGGCACCGCGCGCATCTGTCCGGCGGGTATTTCGAAGCCGCCTTTCGGCGTCAGCTTGCCGCCGTTCCACAGGAACGCGCTGTTGATCTCTTCCACGCGGCATGTGCCCGCCGCGGTCTTGTTTGTCGTTGAAGCGTGGCAGGCGAAAGCGATCTCCTCGATCTGTTCACGCTTTGTGCCGGGCGGCAATTCGACTGTGGTGCGCACCCAGCCGTTGCGCGCGATGTCGAGGTCGACGCGCCCAAGGTTGGACGATCGCCAGAGCCGCTCGTCTTTCAGCTTGACGAACGCAGCGACGCTGGCTTCGTGCAGCGTTGCACGGAAGTCGATGTAGAGGTAATGGCGCAAATCGCCGATCTTCTCCCCGTCCACTGTGCCGTAAGGTCTCAGTTTGGCTTCGCGTTCGAGTTCCTTTGCCATGACGGTCCATGTGACCGGTTCCGCATCCATGACGCTCTCGCGGGTCGCATGCGTCAGATCCACCTCTACGGGCGCAATCTGATAACGGATGGGCGAGACCACATTCCCGGCCACCATGTTGTTATCGGTCACCGGTGTCAGGATGGGATGCACGCCAAAGCGCCGGCCGTCGAAGGCGGCTTCCTTGTGGTCGCGCGTTTGGATCAGAGCCTCCGAAAGAACGCCGCTGCCGTCGAGTGGACCGCGGAAGACGTACTCGATATCGGTGGTGCGGCCCCAGCGCGCCATCAACGCCCGCGTGGAAGTGCCGCCGTCTTCATTTGAAAAGATTACCGTGTATTGCAGTGCGGGCTTGCCGTCGATGAGAACGCGCTCGCAATAGATCATCATTGGGACGTCGCTGAACCGGCCCACGGTGTTTTCGCGCGCGTAGAGCACGGGCGCATTCGCTAGCACGGCGTAGTAAGGATCGCTGCGGCGCACCTCGCGAAATTGCACGCCGTGCACGGCAAGGCCCGAACCCGCGGCCGAATACTTTGCGTTGCGCACGATCTGCAACCTATGTTCGCCTGTGGCGAGAACTCCCAGAAAAATCGTGTAGGCGTGCCGCGACGCGCCCGCGTAAAGCATCACCTGTTGCTGCACTACGCCATCGAGAAGCACGTCAACCATGGCGGCTTCGCGCCCGGTGGCGGCCCAGTCGGAACCCGGAGATTCCATCTCGATCTTCGCAGTCATTTCGGCTGGCTGCGAAAGCCGAAAAGGGGTGAGCTTTTCCGTTCTCGGAGGGCGGACGCCCTCGTCCGCGGGCGAGCCCCCGCTCGCCCAGCCTGCGCGTGAACCGGCCACGGGGCCGGTTGCGTTCCCGGCGGAACGCCCCCCGTCCAGCGTGGCGTTCAAAGCGAACAGGAGCGCGAGCAATATGCGCGGCATAATATCGCTATTCGAAAACGATCCGCGCAATCACCAATTGCGGCATCTGCTGATTCCAACTTTCGGGCAACGTGTCGAAGGCCAGGCGAAAACTCTTGGTCTCGCCGGGAGTCAAGCCGCCGGCCTTCTGTTTCACAATCGAAGTCAGGTCGCGCAGCACCAGTTGGCCGTAGGGGTCATAGAAGACGCAATGCAGGTCCACCTGCCTCAGCGGCCGCCCGCCCGAATTCGTTATGTTGCCGGTGATCTCCACCAGCATCTGGTTCATGTAGCTCTTGGCGGCCTTCATCTCGACTCCGCTCAACTTCAGGCCGCCCGCGCGGATATAGGTCCGCGCCTCTTCGCTCAGCACCGGACCCTGTTGGGGCGGCGCCGGCCGCTGCAAATACCAAAACAAAAATCCGCCCAGGCCCAATACCAGGGCCACGATGACGAGCGGCACGAGGGCGCCCGTCTTCTCCTTTTTAATGCCGCTGATTACCGCCATGATCTAAGTTCCGCTAATTGTCATTTCGCCGCACAACAGAGTTGGCGAGGCAATCGATCCCCGGAATTCGAGGTCCGAACCGATCGCCTCCAGGCCCTGCAACATTTCGCCCAACGTGCTCGCGACGGTCACCTCATGAACCGGATAGGCGAGTTCGCCGTTCTCGATCCACAGGCCCGAAGCTCCTCGCGAGTAATCGCCCGTGACTATATTGACACCGAAGCCGAGCAGTTCGGTCACGTAGAAACCATTTTTCACCGAAGAAATAATCTCTTCGGGCGATTTGGCTCCCGGTTCGGCGAAGAGGTTGCCGTGGCCGACGCCCGCGTTGCCCGTAATGCCGCGCGAGGCGTTGCCCGTTGTCTTCAGGCCCAGCTTGCGTGCGGTGTAGCAGTTGAGCATATAGCTCTTCAGTACGCCGCGTTCTATCACCACAGTGCGGCGCGACGGCACGCCCTCATCATCGAACGGCGACGTGCCGAACAGGCCGGGCATCGTTCCGTCGTCGATAATGGTCAGGCTTTCGGAGGCGATCTTTTCTCCTAGCCGTCCGGCCAGAAATGACGCCTTACGGTATACCGAATCGCCGTTGACAGCGTCGAAGATGTGGTCCAGCAGCGAGCGCGCAACGTGCGGGTCGAACACTACGGGCGCCTTCTGTGTTGCTACCTTCCGCGCGCCCAAACGGCGCAGCACTCGTTCGCCGGCCTTGCGGCCAATCGCTTCGGGCGCTTCGAGTTTCTTCTGGCTTCGCGCGGTCGAATACCAGTAGTCGCGCTCCATCGATTCGCCGTCCCGAGCCACGGGCACAACACTCAGCGAACACGTACTGCTCCGATAGCCACCCGAAAATCCGCGCGAATTTGCAAAGTAGCGCGCGCCGCTGTACGAATCGAACGAGGCGCCTTCCGACGCACTGATGCGCGGGTCCAGGTCGAGTGCTGCCTGTTCCGCGATGCGCGCCTGTTCGATTTTGAAAGGCGTGCTGAGCTGCTCGATGTCTCCGTCGTAAAGTCCGAGATCTCCGTCGATGGCGCCGAGTTCGCCTGCTTCCGGAAGCCCCGCGTGGGGATCGCCGGTCGTGATCGTAGCGAGTTCGAGAGCGGAGTCGACCATGCGCCGGATGCCCTCCTCGCTCAAGTCCGAGGTGTAAGCCGAGCCGGTGCACTGCCCCTTCAGCACACGCACACCTGCTCCGCGCGCTCCGGCCTCTTTGAGGTTTTCAAGTTCCCGCATGCGCACGCTGGCGGAAAACTCCTCGCCCTCGGAGATGGTGCATTCGGCATCGCTCGCGCCGCTTTCGAGCGCGCGGCGAACCACATCCCTTGCGAGTTCCTGCATCGCCAGTTCCTGATAACTCAAGCGGTTCCTCCCACTGTCATGCGCTCCATCTTGATCGTCGGGATGCCGACGCCAACGGGGACGCTTTGTCCCTCCTTGCCGCAGATGCCGACGCCTTCATCGAGTTGCAGATCGTTGCCCACCATGGTGATGCGGCTGAGCGCTTCCGGCCCGTTGCCGATCAGCGTCGCTCCGCGCACGGTACGCGTCAACTTGCCATCCTCGATCAGGTAGCTCTCCGATGCAGAGAAGACGAAGTTGCCGCTCGTGATATCGACCTGGCCGCCGCCAAAATTCACGCAATACAGACCCTTCGGTACGGAGCGGATGATCTCCTCCGGATCGCTTTCACCAGCGAGCATGAAGGTGTTTGTCATGCGCGGCATGGGTATGTGCTGGTAACTCTCGCGCCGCCCGTTTCCCGTCGGGCGCGCCTCGAGCAGGTGGCTCGAGAGCTTGTCTTGCAGATAGCCTCGCAGGATTCCATTCTCAATCAGCACGGTGCGATTCGTGGCGACGCCTTCATCATCGACGTTCAGCGATCCGCGCCGGTTTTTGATCGTGCCGTCGTCCACTACGCTGCACAGCGGACTGGCTACCTGCTGGCCGATGCGGTTGCTGAAAGCGGAGACGCCCTTGCGGTTGAAATCGGCCTCGAGTCCATGCCCGACGGCCTCATGCAAAAGAATGCCGGGCCATCCGGGGCCCAGCACCACGGTGGTCTCTCCGGCCGGTGCGGGCACGGCTTCGAGTTGCACGATCGCCTGGCGCACGGCCTCTTTGGCGAAGTGCTCCGGCGTCTTTTCGTGCAGGAAAAAATCGAGCGCGACGCGGCCGCCGCCACCGGAGTAGCCGCGTTGCGGAACGCCTTCGCCCTGGCGCGCTAGCGCCGAAACGTTCATGCGCGCCATCGGTTGGCGGTCGAAGCTGATCGAGCCGTCACTGGTGGCAATGAGCACGTGGCGCAGGCTGTCGGCGTAGCTGGCCTGCACCTGAAACACGCGCGGATCGCTGGCGCGTGCGGCCCGGTCGGCCCGTGCCACCAATTCCGCGCGTTCGGCAAGACTCGTTTCCGCGGGTGCGACCTGCATTGCATACAGATCGTGGATCTGGAGAGATTCCAGGCCGAACTTTTGCACGCTGGCCGGACGGCTTGCAATGCACGCAGCCACCTGTGCGGCCTTTTTGATCCTTTCCGGCGACAGGTCGTCGCTATAGGCGTAGCCGGTGCGTTCACCAGCGATTACGCGGACGCCTACTCCCACCGAGACGCCCTGTGTAGCGCTCTTGACGATGGACTCGTCGATACTGATGGAACTGGTCTCCAGGTATTCAAAATACAGGTCGGCGTAGTTTCCGCCGCCCGCAAGCGCCTCACCCAGATAGCGCTCCAGATCGCGTTCGGTGATGCCGAATTTACGACCAAAAAATGATTCGAACAGCCTCATAACTTGAGGGTAGCATGGGGCTGTACGGCGTTCTCTGCTAAAGGATGCTCGCGCTCTTGATGTAATCCAAGCGCGGGAACTTGCTCTCCAGATACTTGTTGCCCTGCAACTCGATCTGATTCGGGTCCGGGCCGTTGCCGCGCGGAGGCATGTCGCCGTACGAGTTATAGAGTCTCTCCACCACGTCCATGCCTTCGATTACCTTGCCGAACGGCACGAATCCGGATTTGTCGAGTGTGGCGCCGTTGTCGCGCAGGTTAATGAAGACCTGTGTGCTTCGCGTGGATGGTCCGCGTACGGCGAAGGTAATCGTTCCCTTTGCGTTCTTCTGTTTGGGAGGATCGTCGGGGATCACCAGATTGCTCCAGAGCCTCGAAATCGAGGGATCGCCGTTGATGCCGAACTGCACGATGAAGTTGCGGACCACGCGATGGAAGCGCGACTCGTTGAAGAAGCCGTCTTCAAGTAAATTGTAGAAACGGTCCGCGCCGCGCGGCGCCCAATCGCGATGGACCTCGACCGTGAAATCGCCTCTCGATGTCTCGAACTTCGCCCGGAACAGATCGGGAGCACGCTCTGACTGACGCTTTCCCGGAGTCTCCTTCGTTTCGCTCTTCCTGGTCTGGGAGCAGGCGGAGAGCAGCAGCGCAAGCGCGGCAGCGGTGGCGAGGATGTATCGGTTGCGCATCATTCTCCGTCTTTATGCGGCCTGTGCCGCGCGCCCGTTCCCAGCGCGGCGGAAGAAATCTGCAAGAACGATCTTCTGCGCATATGAGTACAGCCTATCACCTGCTGCGCGCTATTTTGCGTCGCGCCAATTCGTGCCGGAGCCCACGTCGACCAGCAGCGGAACGCTCAACTTGCAGGCGCCTTCCATGCGCTCCTTCACCAACTTGGAAACCGTGGCCAGTTCTTCCGGCGGGCATTCGAAGACGAGTTCGTCGTGCACCTGCAGGAGCATACGCGATTGATAGGAAGCTTCGAGATCCGCGTCGATGCGGATCATGGCGAGTTTGATCAGATCGGCGGCCGTGCCCTGCAAGGGCGTGTTCACCGCTGTGCGTTCGGCAAAGCCGCGTGCGTTGGCGTTGCCGCTATTGATGTCGGGAATCGGCCGCAGGCGGCCGAACATGGTTCGCACGGAGCCGGATTTGCGCACCCCCGCCACCGTCTTTTCGATGAAGCGCTTTACCCCGGCATAGCGCTCGAAATAGCTTTGAATATATGCCTCGGCCTCTTTGCGCTCGATGCCCAGTTGCCCGGCGAGTCCGAAAGCGGTCTGTCCGTAGACGATGCCGAAGTTAACGGCCTTGGCGTTGCGCCGCATTTCGGGCGTGACCATCAATGGCGGCACGCCGAAGACTTCGGAGGCCGTGCGCGTGTGTATGTCCTCGTTGTTGCGGAACGCCTCCACAAGCACCGCGTCGCCCGACATGTGCGCCAGCAGCCGCAGTTCGATTTGCGAGTAGTCCGCCACAAGCAGCTTCCAGCCTTCGCGCGGGACAAACGCGGCGCGGATCTCGCGGCCCAGCTCCGTGCGCACGGGTATGTTCTGCAAATTCGGATTGGAGGACGAGAGCCGCCCCGTTGCCGCGCCCGTCTGGTTCAGCGTGGTGTGCAGGCGTCCCGTGACGGGATCGATCAGCGCCGGGAGCGCGTCGACGTAGGTACCCTTTAGCTTTGCAAGCTGGCGATAGTCGAGTGTTTTCCGCGCGATGGGATGCTCATTGGCCAACTCCTCCAGCACGTCGGCCGCGGTCGAGATGGACTTGCTCTTCCCGGACTTCATCGGAGCGGGCAGCGCGAGTTCCTCAAAGAGCACCTTACCGAGTTGCTGCGGCGAGTTGATGTTGAAGGCGTGGCCGGCGGCCTCGTAAATCTCCGCCGTGAGCCGTTGGATCTCGGCGTCCATGCGTACCGAGAGCGCCGCCAGTTGCGCGGGCTCCACGCGAATGCCGACGCGCGCCATGCGCGCCAGCACCGGAGCGAGCGGCAGTTCGATGTCGCGATAGAGCGGCCGCAACTCCTGCGCATCGATCTCAGGCCCAAGTTGTTGGGCCAGTTCGAAGGCGATCTCGGCGCGTTCCTCGACGTTCGCGCCGGTCGTGCGGTTGAGATAGCGCCGCGCCGCGGCTTCCAAGCTGCACGCCGCCGGATCCGCAGTCAGCAGAAATGCGTAGAGCATCACATCGTCGCGGAAGCCCTCGCCGGCAACGCCCGCACGCGCCAAGGCCAGCAGCGTTGATTTCACATCGTGTGCGATCTTGGGCCGCGCCGGGTCCTCGAGCAGGCCGCGCAGATGGCCGAGCCACTCCCAGGGAATGCTGCGCCCTTCACCGCTCTTGTACGCCAAGCCTACACTCGCCGCGACCAGTTCGCCGTCGCCCGCTTCGCGCAGGGCGATCGCCAGTGGCGCGCTTGGCGGCATTGCCGCGAGCCAGGCATCGATCTCGTCCGCGTTTTCCAGGCTGCGAAAATCACGCACGCTGTCCGGTTGCCGCGCTCCCTCCACCTCTTTTAATAAGCTGAAGAACTCCATCTCGCGATAGATCTGTGCCAGCGCTTGCGGGTTGGGCGGTTGCGCGCCGAGCGCCTGCGGATCCCATTCGATGGGCACGCCCGTGTGAATCGTGGCTAGCTTTTTGCTAAGCAGAATCTGGTCGCGGTTGTTCTGCAAACTCTCGCGGTACATCTTCCGCTCGACCTCAGCGGCCCGCAGTAATGCCTCTTCCACGGATCCAAAACGCGCAATAATCTCGCGCGCACCCTTATCGCCGATGCCCGGCGCACCGGGGATATTGTCGGAAGCGTCGCCCTTCAAGGCCAGCAGGTCAGCCACCTGACTCGGTGGCACGCCGATGAACTCTTCCACCTTGGCGGCGTCATACCATGTGTCGTCCTTGGCCGGATTCAACATCGAGACGCGATCGTTGACGAGTTGCAGCATGTCCTTGTCGCTCGAGACGATCACAACCTCGGTGCCCGCCTCCGCCGCCCGGCAGGCGAGCGCGCCGATCACATCGTCCGCCTCGTAGCCCGGATATTCCAGCACTGGAATGCGCAGCGCTTCCAGCGTCTTGCGTATCCAGGGGATCTGGTCAGTCAGATCTTGAGGCATGTCCGGACGGTTCGCCTTGTAGCCGGCGAAAGCCTCGTCCCGGAAGGTGGGTCCGACGCTCTCAAACACTGCGGCGACGAATTCCGGCTTCTGGACCGACAAAAGCTTCCGGACCATGTTGTGAAAAATGTACACCGCCTCGGTGCTGAGGCCGGCGCTGGTCCGCATCGGCGGAGCGCCTGATCGCGCCCGCGCGTGGTAGGCGCGGAAAATAAACCCAAACGAATCAATTAAGAATAGCCGGGGGCGAAGCATGGCATCCCTATGATAAACCATAGTGCTACGAATGGAAGAGGCGAAATTGCCACACTGACGCTCCAATGTGTTGCAAAAATGACACGGGACAAAAGTTGCAAATTCTTTATAATGAAACTGTTACGAACCACGTTTGGGCGGCATCTAAATTAATGTCGGTATTGACAGCCATCTTTCGAGGGGAACTGTTTGAGATTTGAAACAACCGTCCAGAAGCCTGTTGAGGCCTCGGGAGTTGGACTCCACCACGGCGTACAGGTCAAGATCCGGATTTTGCCAGCTCCGCCATCCACGGGCATAGTCTTTGTCAGAACGGATCTGGGCAACTTCAACATCCCCGCGAGTTGGCGGCACATTGCGCGCGTCAGCTACGCAACCAGCCTGATGCGCCAAGGCGTCCTGATTTCTACCACGGAACACCTCTTAAGCGTGTTCTACAGTATGGGAATCGACAATGCCTTCGTCGAAATCGACAACCTCGAGGTACCGATTCTCGACGGCAGCGGCCTCCCGTTCGTGAAGCTGATCCAGGAGGCCGGCATCCACACCTACCGGCGTCGCAAGCGCTTTCTGCGCATCCGCCGTCCCGTCTCGGTGGAAGGCAACGGCAAACGTATCACGATTCTACCTGCGGACCGCTTTTTGTTGACCTGCGACATCTTTTTCGACCACCCGCTGGTGGGCCGGCAGACGCTGGAACTGGACCTGACCCCTGAGCGCTATGCGAGCGAGATCGCTCCAGCGCGTACATTTGGCTTCGAACACGAACTCGCGCAGATGCGCAACATGGGCCTGATCCGTGGCGCGGGGCTGGAGAATGCGGTCTGTTTCACGCGCAGCACGATTCTCAATCCGGACGGTATGCGTTTCCCTGACGAGTGTTGCCGGCACAAGGTGCTCGATCTGATAGGCGACTTGGCGCTGGTGGGGCGTCCGCTGCTGGGCCACGTGATTGCCGAGCGAGCCGGACACGCGATGCACACGGCGCTCGTGTCGAAGATCATGAGCGATCCGTCGCTCTATGAGATTCTCAGTTTCGACCAGTTGGCCGACCGCGTGGTGCACGCGCTGGTATCCTGAAATTCTGCTGCGCCATCTTCCCAACCTGTTTACGCTGCTGCGCCTGGCGCTGACGCCGTTCATCGCGCTGGCCATCGTCGATCAGCGCTTCCGCGACGCGTTGTTGCTTTGTATGCTGGCGGGCGTGACGGACGGAATCGACGGCAAGTTGGCGCGGCGTTTCCATTGGCAATCGCGCGCTGGCGCAATCCTCGATCCGCTGGCCGACAAGGCTTTGCTGATGTTGGTGTTTATCTCGCTCGGCATCGCCTGGGCGGTTCCGCGCTGGCTGGTATGGCTGGTGGTTGGGCGCGACGCGCTGATTCTACTTATGGCCGTGTGTGCACTCGCCTTGACGAAAATACGCGAGTTTCCGCCCTCGTGGTGGGGCAAGGTGAGCACGACTGTGCAGCTCTGTTCCGCCGTGACATTCATCGCCGCACGAGCCTGGCCGCATCCGATATTCGGAGCGCTGGTCCCGTTGGGAATCGGGCTCACGGCTGCTGCCACGATCTGGAGCGGTTTGCACTACGCCTGGCTCGGGTGGCGCGCTGTTCGCTAGCCTTCGGACTTGCCGAATAGAATCACCGAGATGGCGTCGCCGCCCGCTTTGGTATTCAGCACGAAATCATGCTCGCCCTCTTTGACCAGCGTGTTGTCGCCGGCTCCGCCCTTCCAGATGCTGAGGCAGATTGGGTGAGGCGTCCCGGACGCCTTACGGCTCAGGTCCATGAGCGGATCGAAGGCGGGTGCGGCGTTTGGATCTTTGTCGTCGGCGAGGCGCGAGAGAATCAGAAAGTCCCGTTGCGGCGCTACGCCCTGGTGATCGCCATTGATCGGAAACAGGCTGTAGCGCAGCGAGTAAAGGCCAGCCTTAATCGGCAACCCGCGGCGGTCGCCGTACGCTCCGGTCACGCGGATAACGCCGAGCAGCGCTCCGTGCGGGATCGAAGCCAGTGTCGCATTCGTCTCAGAGGCATTTCCTCCGGAAGGCAGCGAGGCCCGCAGCCACAGTTCCAGCATCACTCCATCTGGGCCGGTCACTTTTACGCCATCTTTTTGAAGCAGCGCAGCCAAGGCAGCGGCTTCCGGGGGCGGCGCTCCGGCCGCTTCCGTCTTGTACTGCGCAAACGCCGAGGCGGCGGCCAAGAGTGCGGCGATTAGAACTTTCGTCATCGTGTATTCGCTCCTTGATTTCATCCTACAGAAAGTTAGATGCAGGATGGTAGAATCGCGATGGAAGCTAATCCTGGCCGGTGCTGGGCCTGGTCTTCAAAACCAGCGTGCGTCACTCCGGTGGCACGGGTGGGTTCGACCCCCACTAGCTTCCGCCAATCTGAGCCGGCTCTACGCCAACAACGGGGCCAACCCAAAATCCCCAGCAGTCATCCGCCTCTACGGCGCTCCCACGCGAGTGGATCCTGCGCCAGGAAGCACAAGAGCCGACGGTCTTAGGCTGTTGCTCGCGCCTTGGCCGTGGGTTCGATCCCGGTACTCAGGTTCCAGGTACCGGGAATCTCGATATTCAGACCTGATACCCGTTGACAGAGTTCGGAAGGACAACTACGCTTAGTCAAAATGGAAGCTCCACCATCCAAAGGACCCCAATGACGAAGCCGCTTATCGCCGCAACTCTCGCCCTTCTGTTTGTGATCTCCGGTCTGTACGCGCAATCCGCCGCGCCGGCCCTGGCCTCCGGCGGAATCCTGAACGCTGCCGACTACGGACGCGCCGTCGCCCCGGGAACCATGGTCGCCGTGTTCGGCACGAACCTGGCGCCTCGAACCACCGCCGCCACCAGTGTCCCGCTGCCGAACGTGCTGGAGGGAGTATCGGTCGAGATCACAGCCGGAGGCAGCACATCGAGCGCGCCGCTGTTCTTCGTCAGCGATCGCCAGATCAACGCCCAGTTGCCGTTTCAATTGAGTGTCTCCTCCATTCAGGTCCGGGTGCGTAACGCTCGCGGCCTGAGCGGCGCCGAGACTGTCGCCATCACACCCTCCGCGCCGCGCTTGTTCACGCGTTCGATGGACGGCAAGGGTGAAGCCATTTTGCTGCATTCGTCCAACTACGCCCTGGTCACCGAATCGGCGCCAGCCGAACCCGGCGAGTATCTGATCCTCTACCTCACCGGGCTGGGCGAGGTAACTCCCGCGATCGCGGCCGGCAAGCCCGGAGGCGACAACGCCGGATTTGGGCCGTTGAACAAAACCCTCAATCCGGTCACGGTCACGCTTGGCGGACGTACGGCGACTCCGCTGTTTGCCGGTCTCGCCCCCGGCTTTCCAGGCGTCTATCAGGTGAACATTCAGGCCCCCGCCGACATGCCCGTCGGACGGCCTGCCGTGGAAGTTTCCGCGGCGGGTAGCCGTTCCCAGGCGAATGTCTGGATCTCTGCCGCCGCGGCAGCCAGACCTGAGGATGCCGTGCGCAGCGCGCTCGAAGCGCAGGCCCGCGGCGACGTCGCCGCGATGGTCGCACAGTGCGAAATGGACCGTTTCGGCGACTCCGCCAAACGCGACGCTCTCGGAATGCTTGACGTGATTCGCAGCCAGGCCGCTTTCAGTGATTTCGCTTACACGCATTTGGCCACGGCCATGGGTGACCAGGGCACTCTCGCCGTCGTACGCGCACAGGTCTCTTACGTCGTCACAATAAACGGCGGACGCTTCCCGGAGAACTTCGGGATTCTGGCCTTCGTCCGCAAGGTAAACCAGTCCTGGAAAGTGTTGACGTTCGAACCGGACGACCTGCTGAATCAGGAGTACTTTGAGTTTGGCGGCTCAACGTCCAAGAGCACTCTTGTCCGGACCGTCGAACCGCCCGACCTGCGCACGTTGAACCGCGCCATCAACGAAGCGATGAAGAAGACCTACATCGATCAGACCAGTCTGGGATTGGACATCACTTTCGGCGGCATCGGCAAGATCCCGATCTATGGCGATGGGATCGCCAATGTCTATCAGGTTGTGGACACTCTGAAAACCGGGAAAGAGACGATCCAGGAGTATTGGAACAACGGCGCGACACCCATCATGACGGCCAAGGTCAAACAGGTCGGTATCGGCATCCTACAGATTGCCACCGAAGCCATTCCGCCGCTGGATTCCTACACGGACATGATGAAAACGACCATGAACCAGTGGACCTATACCGAGGAGGTCCGCCGGGCTCTGGGCGAGTTCAAGCGCGTCCTGCGCCAGACCTCGCTGGGCGGCCTGGAAGTGAAGCCCAGGCTCTATCCGCTGAAGACGTTCGAGTATCCGGCCGACATGGAAGTGGCTCGCGACACGACGGTCAACCATAGCTACGAGCAGCCCATCTCAGCCGTGGCCTTCGCAGGTCCGACCGCGGTCGGAGCGCACCTCGCCTTCCTGGTCGTGGGAGAACTCGAGGTGAAGTCCAGTTCCCTGGTCTATCCGGCAGCCAAAATGCTCGGCGGACAATTGCGGGGCGACGCCTACTACATCCCTGTCGATGTAGGCTCTCTCGTGGAGGGCGACGCCAGCACTGGCGACCAGATACTGGAAGGCTACGACCGTCACCGCCGAGCCACCAGTGAGAGCCGAGTGGTTAGTTGGGATTCCACTTGCCGGCGGGGCGTGCAGATCGTTTCCGTTCGCCTGCGCAACGGTGAGCGTGCCATCGGTTTCCGCCTGCTCAATCGTTACATGAACAACATTCGCGAACTCTCCGTGCCGGGCGTGCCGGACGAGGGAGTCAAACTGACGACCGGTGGGAATCGCACCGGCTTGTCCGTCATGGGGGTTCCTGTTCAGGGCGCCACCATCGATCTGACCGGGCAGGAACAGTGCCTTGCGATGTCAATCGCGAGCACCAGCGTCGCGTCGATGGAGCGTGCCACGGCCGTCAATCTGACGGCCGTGGCACCGGGCAAAACCGTCTGGCGAATCGTACTGAACGGCTCCGGCCCGGAGGCCGGCATCGTCCCGGTTGTAAAGGAGATCCCGGTGGAGGTGACGGGGTCGAAGATCCCGCCGGTGCCGTACATCCGCGTCCTGTTCAGCGGCGATCACACCTACTCGAGCGGCAAGAAGACTTTCATCGAGGTGACCAACGCCCTAGGACTGGAACTGATCTGGAGCGGCAACCGCTTCTACGTATCCAACTCGATCAAGGACAGTACAGGATCCAAGACGACCGAGATTGTCATCGATGGAACTGTCGACCCGGAGAAGTCCACGCTGCTGACGCTTTCATTCAAGAGAGTGGAGACGGTCACGAACACATCCATACGGGAAACTCTGATCACCGTGCGCGACATTCCCCTGAATGGTTGGGGCACCGAAGATGCCGCTTGGTGGCTTAGCGGAGCCGCGCTACGTCCCCTGATCACCGTGAAAGACGTCGCTTCGACCCTATATGCCGGCAAGTGGACGCCCATCAGCGAGTACATGCAAACCGATTGGGGCGCCGGCGCTCGCGGGCAGACGCTCGATGTCGTGCTGAACAAGAATCGCAGCAAGCTGGGGATTCCATAGCGGGGCAAGCCCCGGGAGAATCTTCTGGCCGTTCAGTGCTGGCAAAGACCGCAGGCTCACGTCGAAGCCAGCACTGAGTCCCTACTCGCCACCGCCGGTGGTAGCCTGCGCTTTCCGGCGCTTTTTGCGTTTCCCGTCTTTGGAACCTTCCCCTTCCAATTGGGCGCCGGGCCATGGCACACCGAGATTCTGGCTGCGCTGCTTTGCCCCGCCGGGCACCCACGACTCGAGGTCGCCCGTGGTGGCTTTGTAATCCCACGAGTCGCCGGTCTCCCGCATGATCGCGGCCAGTCGCTTGTCCATTTCCGCTACGAGCGATCGCGATGAGGGATCGTCCGCCAGGTTTTTCAACTGGTAAGGATCCTTCACGATATTGTGCAGCAGCCACGGCCCTTTCACGGTGCGCGCGTAGTTGAATTCCTCGGTGCGCAATGCGCGCCAGCCCGGCCACGGCACGTACGCGTACAGCATGCTGAGATACGCGTAGTCTCGTGGCGCTGTTCGAGACTTTCCGGTGATGAGCGAAGAATAATCCGCGCCGTCGATTCCCGCGGGAGGCTTGAGCCCGGCCAGCGCCGCCAGGGTTGGATACACATCGACAGTGCTGAAAGGCGTCCGAATCACTTGCCCTGCACGGATCGCGCCGGGGTAGCGGATCAGCAACGGAACGCGCGCCGACTCTTCAAGCGGCCAGCGCTTGGCATGGTATCCGTGGCAGCCCAGCATGTCCCCGTGGTCGGACGAATAGCAGACGATCGTGTTCTCAGCCACTCCGGCGCGGTCCAATGCATCCAGAATGCGCTTGAACTCCGCATCCAGGCTCTCGACCATGCCGTAATAGTCCGGAAGAACGGACTTGGCGTATTCGGTCGAAAGTCCCGACGGAACGTTGGGGCGCAGTTCCAGCTTGCGGTCATAGTGTGCACGGAATTCCGGCGGAGCCACATAGGGACTGTGCGGCGGAAGCCAGGAGCAGAAGAATACCCAGGGCGCATCCTGCTTGCTTTTCTCCTCGATGAAGCGAATAGTGCGGTCGGCGAGCAGCGTGGGCGTGTAAACGATCTTCTCGACGTCATGGCCCACGGAATCTTTCGCCTGGACGCGCGTGCAGTGTGCGCGCACTCCCGCTCCTGCCCGCCCTTCCGACCTGATGGCGTCAGCCGGAAATCCGAGCGGATTCGTACCCTCGCTGCCGTAGCCATTCGGGATGTGCCATTTGCCGGTGTACCCGGTCACGTAACCGGCATCCCGAAACTGTTCCGCCAAGCCGCGAGCCCGGCGCGTGAAACTGACGCTGTTGCTGACGACGCCCGTATGGTGGCAGTACAATCCTGTCTGCAGCGATGCGCGGTGTGGACAGCACACCGGAGTGTTGGACATCGCGGCGTCGAAACGCACACCCTGCCGGGAGAACGCATCGAGCACGGGAGTTCGGACGTTCGGATCGCCATAACAACCCATCGAGGTTGCGCGCTGCATGTCGGAGAAGACGTACAGGATATTCGGGCGGCGGGGCGAGTTAGCGGCTCGCGCACTCTGGCCCAACGCGGCGAACCCCGCACTGGCCTCGATAAATTTCCGCCGGGTTATGTCTCTGAGAAAATCGGTCATATGTGGCAATCCTAAGCAATTCTCGCACCAGCGAGAACGCAATGTGAAGTCGAACGCTGTTTTTTTGAATTCCCTGTCGCTAATCTACGGCGCGGAAGAGACTGGCATAGTACAGTGATATTTCATGAATCGTCACAAGCTCACATCCCTCCCGCGCGCGGGCAATTCCACCATCCCGTTTGAGGCGAAGTGAAGCTGCGCGAGAAAGCGATACGCTGACCTGATGACCAGACGAACATTTCTCGGAGTGGCCGCGGCATGCACTGTCCCTGGCATAGCGGCGCCGGGTCCTTCCTCACGACCGAATATCGTAGTCATCCTTTCGGACGACTTCGGTTATGGAAGTCCGAACTGTTACGGCTCCGAGACGCGCCATGTGCGGACACCGAACATGGACCGCCTGGCCCGCGAGGGTGTACGCTTCACCGACGCCAACACGCCCTCGTCGGTATGCTCGCCCTCCCGTTACGGGCTGATCACCGGCCGGTACTGCTGGAGAACGTCGTTGAAGAGCGGAGTGTTGGGGATCAACTCGCCGCTGCACATCGAGACGAATCGCGTGACGATGGCGTCGCTGCTTAAGGGGCAGGGCTACCGCAGCGCTGCGATAGGGAAGTGGCACCTGGGCTACGGCGCGGCGCAGACTACGGACTACACAGTGCCGCTCCGGCCGGGACCGCTGCAGATCGGCTTCGACTACCACTTCGGAGTGCCTCAGAATCATGGAGACGCGACCGGCGTGTTCGTCGAGAACGAGCGTGTCTTGGGCCTTCGTTCGTCGAAGGTGGAGGCTTTCGGCAAGACCCCGTACGGACGCCAATACATGGGCATCGATGCGCCGCAGCGAACCGATGAAACTGTTATGGAGGTTCTGACCGACCGGGCTGTGGACTGGCTAAACCGGCAGGATGCGAAGAACCCGTTCTTTCTCTATTTCACTCCGGTTGCCGTGCATGAGCCGACGACTCCGTCAGCGAAGACGAAGGGATCGAGCGGAGCCGGCCCGGCAGGAGACTGGATTCACGACCTCGATCTGTCCGTGGGTCGAATTCTGCAGGCGCTGGACCAGAAGGGATTCACGAAAGACACACTGGTGGTGTTTTCGAGTGATAACGGCGGCGTGGTGTTGACGGAAGGCGATCGCGCTGAGGCGGTTGCCTACCGGGCCGGCCTGCGCGTGAATGGAAACTGGCGCGGCCGCAAGCACAGCGTGTACGAAGGCGGCTTCCGCGTGCCGTTTCTGGTTCGCTGGCCGGGACGCTCGCCTGCGGGGACGACTTGCGACGAGACGATCAGTCTGGTCGATATGCTCGCCACCACCGCTGCGATCACAGGTGCGAAACTGCCGCCCCCCAGCGAAGGCGCCGAGGACAGCCACAACGTACTGCCCGCATTTCTGGGAAAGAAGAGTCCAAAGCCCTTGCGCGATTCCATCATCACGCACAGTGCGGAAGGGAACTTCGCCATCCGGCAGGGGCCCTGGAAGTATATCGAAGGGAAGCCCGCGGTTCCCGAGCAGCGTGTACCGGCGACGCGGCGGCAGGAGATGACGCCGCAGCTTTACAACCTGCGCGACGATCCAGCGGAGAGCCGCAATCTATTGGAGTCGAATCCGGAAGTGGTGGGTCGGCTCAAGGATTTACTGAGCACCATTCGTGACGCCGGACATACCAGGCGTTCTTAGAGGAAAAAGGAGTAAGCATGAACCGAAGATCGTTTCTGAGATTGATGGGTGGTTGCGCCGCTGCGCGCTCGTTCGCCGCCCCGGCGGCGAGGCCAAACGTGGTGGTCGTTCTTGTCGACGATATGGGCTTTTCAGATCTCGGCTGCTACGGCAGCGAGATTCCGACCCCCAACTTGGACCGTCTCGCCGCCCGAGGCGTACGCTTCACGCAGTTCTACAATACGGCCCGCTGCAGTCCAAGCCGGTCGTCGCTCATGACAGGCCTCTACCCGCACCAGGCCGGCATGGGACACCTGGACAACGACGTGCGCCCGGGTTCGCGCGGCTATCAGGGCCGCCTGAACGACGAGACCGCCACCATTGCGGAGGCGCTCAAGCCAGCCGGCTATTTCACCGCGATGACGGGCAAATGGCACCTAGGCCAGCAACACGGCACGCCGCCCTGGGAGCGCGGGTTCGATCGCAGCCTCAACTCGCAGGCAGGCGGCATCTACTACCCAGGCCAGCGCGGAAGGGAGAATGACAAGTTCTACCTCAACGGACGTGCGTTGCCGCTGGATTCACCCGAACTCGGCAAGTCCTGGTACAGCACCGATCTTTGGACCCAGTTCGGACTTCGCTTCATTGACGAAGCCCTGAAGGAGAAGAAACCTTTCTTCCTCTATTTGGCGCACAATGCGCCGCACTTTCCGTTGATGGCGCCTCAGGAGGACATCCAACGCTTCCGCGGCAAGTACATGGTGGGCTGGGATAAGCTGCGCCAGGCGCGCTACGAACGGCAGCTCAGTATGGGCCTGATTAGCCGGAACTGGAAATTGACCGAACGCCCGCCGGACTCTCCGGCGTGGGAAAGCCTGGCTCAGGCGGACAAGGATCGCTTCGATCATGTTATGTCGATCTATGCGGCGGCCATTTCGCGCATGGACCGCGCCATCGGCACCTTGGTGGATGGATTGAAAGATCGGGGTGTTCTCGACAACACCTTGATCCTCTTCATGTCGGATAACGGCGGCAATGCCGAGTCCGGTCCACAAGGCCGCTGCGAGGGCAATCCTCCGGGAGGGCCAGATTCCAACGTCTTCCTTGGCATGAACTGGGCCACTCTGGCCAATACGCCTTTCCGGCGCTACAAGCACTTCACGCACGAAGGAGGCGTCTCAACGCCGCTGATCGCGCATTGGCCCGCCGCCATTCCCAAGGCGCGCGAAGGCAAGTTCGAACCTCAGCCGGGGCACTTGATCGACATCATGCCTACCGTTCTCGCCGCTACCGGAGCACAGTACCCAACGAGCCTGCACGGCAAGATCACAATTCCGATGCAGGGAACCAGTCTGGTCCCGGCATTTTCCGGAAGCAAAGTGGCGCGCAAAGAGCCGATTTTCTTCATGCACGAGGGCAACCGCGCCGTCCGTGACGGGAAATGGAAGCTCGTGTCGAAGTACATGGATCCCTGGGAACTATTCGACATGGAGGCCGACCGGACCGAGTTGCGGAACCTCGCCGCAGCGCAACCAGAGGTCGTCGCCCGGCTTGCCTCCGCTTACGACACCTGGGCGCAGAAGAGTTTTGCAGAACCTTGGACCGGGCCGCGCCGCACGGATTGGGGTAGTGAGATTAAGACTGACGCCCCGGCGGCCCCTGCCAAAGGACGCAAGAAAAAGAAGTAGGAATGAAGCGACGGGTGTGTGACACAGAACTGGCGGACCTGCGCATACTAGCTGCTGAGTCTTGTTGCGAACCGCCGGGGGGCGAACGCCCTCGTTCGCGGGCGATCCCCAGATCGCCCATCCTGCGCTGGACTACCGGCGGCAGAGTCCTCGCGGAATCCTCAAACCAACCGGGGGTTGGTTGCGGACCTGGGGGTCCGCCCTCCGAGTGCCTCCACTGCCATGTCGCACACCCTGAAGCTAGTGTTTTGAAAAAGCATATTATGAAGCGCCTGATATTGCCAATCCTAATCGCGGCGGCCACGCACTTGGCCGCCGCCGACTGGAAGCCCGTCGCGGGCCGGATCTCCACGCGCTGGGCCAAGGACGTCACGCCCAGCAATGCCTGGCAAGAGTACCCACGTCCGCAGATGGTGCGCGAGCGCTGGCTGAACCTGAATGGGCTCTGGGACTACGCCATCGTTGGCGAATCGCACGAATGGAAGGGCGGCCGCATCGAGAACGCCCGCTTTGACCCGCTTAATAAAGCAGGCGTTCAGCCACCAGCGCGATGGGACGGCAAAATCCTGGTGCCGTTCTGCCCGGAATCGTCACTTTCGGGCGTCGGGAAGCTTGTCCGGCCCGATCAGTTGCTGTGGTATCGCCGCTCGTTCCAAATCCCCGCGGCATGGCGTGGGAATCGCGTGCGACTGCACTTCGAGGCCGTGGACTGGCACTCGATCGTCTATGTCAACGGCCAAAAAGCAGGCGAGAATCGGGGCGGTTACGTCCCCTTCACGCTCGACATTACCAGCGCGTTGAAGCCAGACGGGAACCAGGAGATCCTGGTCGCCGTCTGGGATCCGAGCAACGCGGGTGATCAGACCGTCGGGAAACAATCGCTGCCGGAAATGCGGCAGGGATTCCGCTACACGCCGACGACCGGGATCTGGCAGACGGTCTGGATGGAGCCGGTTGCGGAAAACTCGATCGAGACGCTCAAGATCGAGCCCGACATCGACAAAGGGCATGTGCGCGTTTCGGCCACCGTCTCCAGCCAGAATGAGCCGGGCACGCTCGATGTGGAGGTGCTCGATGGCATGAAAAAAGTAGCCTCCGCAACAGGGACTGCGGCGCAACCTGTCACGCTGAGAATCCCCGCGCCCAAGCTCTGGAGCCCTGGCCAACCATTCCTGTACGACCTAAAGCTGACACTGCGAGCCGGAGGCAAACCGGTCGACTCGCTGCGCAGCTACTTCGGCATGCGGAAGATCGCAGTCGTGAAAGACAAGGCGGGCGTTGCTCGCTACTTCCTGAACAACGAACTGCTGCCATTTCAGCTCGGCCCCCTGGACCAGGGCTACTGGCCCGACGGCATTCTGACGCCGGCTAGCGACAAAGCCGCCGCGTTCGACATCGAGTACCTCAAACAAATCGCCTGCAACATGATTCGAGTCCACATCAAGGTTCACCCGGCGCGCTGGTACTATCACTGCGACCGGCTAGGCCTCCTCGTTTGGCAGGACATGGTGTGCTCGCGCAAGTTCGAATCGCAGATCACGCCGGAGAGCGCCAGGCAATGGGAACTCGAACAGCGCCGCATGATCGACCATCTCTACAACCACCCTTCGGTAGTTCAGTGGGTTGTTTTCAACGAGGGTTGGGGCCAGTACGACACCGAGCGATTGACCGAGTGGACCAAGCGGTACGATCCGAGCCGCGTGGTCGACTGTGCTAGCGGCTGGAGCGATGCTGCCGGAGCCGGCGAGGTCCGTGACATACATGACTATTCGATCGTGCCATCCATCCCGCTGGCGAAAGCCGAAGGCAATAGAGCCATCGTGATCGGCGAGTTCGGCGGATTCAACGTTTATCTGAAGGGACACCTCTGGCATCCGGATCAGAGTGATCCACAGGTGCGCGACTGGGTGCGCGAGGGAAATCGGGAACGCTACGCCGACGGAGCCACCTGGTTGACCAGCTATCGCCGATGGATTCAGGGATGGAAATACCTCATTGCGGAACATGGCCTCAACGCCGGCGTCTACACCCAGATTGCGGATGTCGAGCACGAGCCCAATGGCTGGTTGACCTACGACCGCGAAGTCAGCAAGATTCCCGTCGAGACACTGCGCACGCTGCATAGCGCGCTTTACAATCCGCCGCGCGCGAAGACGCTTCTGCCCAACGGCGCCAGCGGGTGGCGCTACTCGACTGCGACGCCCGCCTCGGGCTGGGAGCAATCTGGATTTGACGATTCGCAGTGGAAGAGCGGCACGGCACCTTTCGAAGGACAGCAAGTCTGGATGCGACGCTCGTTCCGCCTCGATCACAATCCTAATGGGTTCGCGGTGCGGGCCTATGGCCGCGGTGACGCAGAGGTGTGGATCAACGGAAAACTGGCCCGTGCCCTCAACCATCGCGGCTCGAAGAGTGAGGACATCCAGGTCACGATCCAGCCGGTCTGGCCCGAATCCGGCGTAAGTTTGCGGACCGGCGAAAACACCATCGCGATTCGCGCGTTCGTTAAGGACGGACCTTTGTCTGCCGACGCCGGTCTGGTCGAATTGGAGGAGAAACCATGAGCGCAGTGATAGCGAGCCGGGGTCATCACTCCGCCTAACTCTATTAAACTGCAATACTCTGGCGACCTCCAGAAATAAGGGCGTGAGCTTCCCTTTCTGTTCGCCTTTCGGCTAGCCTCAAGGCACCCGGCCTCCGGCAAGCAGGGAGACCGTTCAATCTACCGTCTTTTCTTCAACCCAATACAGCCCGCGGTGTATTCTCCGCGCTGCATTACTCCCTTACGCTGGAGTTGAAGGAGTTTCTTATGGCGGACTTTTATCAATCAGGAGTGGTAACTACATTACATCGTCTGACCCCCAACAGCATTGATCGGCTCGAGACTGATCTCGAGAAATTCTCACGGAACAAGCCTATTGGGTTAGTCTTACCAGCACTGTACTCTGAGTTCGAAACGCTGGCCATGCAGCGCATCGTGCCCGAACTCCGCAAGGTGCGCTATCTGCAACGCATTGTCGTTATGTTGGCCAAAGCCACACGGGCGGAGTTTGACCGGGCACGGAGCTTCTTTCAGGATTTCTACACGCCCGTCACAGTCATCTGGGTGGACAGTGACAGGATTCAAACGCTTTTTCGGATGCTCGACGAACGGGGACTGTCGGCTGGGGCTGATGGAAAAGGCCGTTCTTGCTGGTTGGCATACGGATACCTCCTGGCGATGCGCGACTGCGGCATGATTGCACTGCATGACTGCGACATTGTCAATTACGACCGGCAGTTGCTGGCCCGGCTGTGCTACGCGATCGCCCACCCACACCTTCCGTTCGAATTCTGCAAGGGATACTATGCGCGCGTCACTGATCGAATGCACGGACGCGTGACGCGGCTGTTTATGTCGCCGCTCATCCGGGCACTCGAGGGGATGGCTCCCGGGACCCCCTTCCTGTGCTATCTGGACAGCTTCCGCTATGCGCTGGCCGGCGAGTTCGCCATGGACATCGATCTTGCCCGCGTGAACCGTATCCCGGCAGACTGGGGACTCGAGGTTGGAGTGCTCGCGGAGGTGTTTCGCAACTGTGCGGTGGATCGAACGTGCCAGGTGGACCTGACAGACAATTACGAACACAAGCACCAGACGCTATCCGCGGATGATGCTACCAAGGGACTTGCGCGGATGTCCGGCGACATCGCAAAGTCTTTGTTCAGCACACTTGCATCTGAAGGCGTGGTGTTCTCGGCGGACCACTTCCGCAGTCTGGAAGTGCGCTATGTTCGCATCGCCCAGGACATGATCGCCCGCTACTATGCCGATGCCATGCTGAATGGTCTCAAGTTTGACCGTCATGCGGAGGAGATGGCCGTGGCAGTCTTCGCCAAGAGCCTTCGGTCGGCCGCGGCCGACTTCGTGGCGGACCCTCGCGGCCTTCCGCTCATCCCTAACTGGAATCGGGTGATGGCCGCCATCCCGGAGTTCTTCGATCTCCTACAGGATGCAGTGGAGAGGGATTCCCGACTGGCGTCGGCCCTCGCCGCCTAGAGGGGAAGGATATTTCATGGCAGAGCCTCCGTTGCCGGACGACGCCCGTCGAGCCGCCGAAGTCATTCGCCGGGCCGACATCGTGATTGGAATTCCCAGTTACAACAATGGCCGGACCATCGGTCATGTCGTGCGGGCCGCGTACGCAGGGTTGGCAAAGTACTATCCCCAGCTCACCGGCGTCGTCATCAATTCAGACGGCGGATCAACGGACAACACGCAAGACGCCGTCCTGTCGTCGCGAGTGGAGGATAGTCACCTGCTGCTATTCTCCACGCCGCTCCTGGCCGCGCATAGATTGTCGTTTCCGTACCACGGGGTGCCGGGCAAAGGAAGCGCTTTTCGTCTGATCTTCCAAATGGCGAAAAGACTCGACGCGAAGGCATGTGCCGTTGTCGATTCCGATCTCCGCTCGATCACGCCGGAATGGATTGACCTGCTGCTCCGTCCGATTCTGTTTGCCGGTCACGACTTCGTCGCTCCGTACTACCAGCGTCACAAGTACGACGGAACGATCACGAACAGCATCGTCTATCCGCTGACGAGAATGCTGTACGGAGTTGGGGTACGACAGCCGATCGGCGGCGAATTCGGCGTGTCGGCGCGCCTGATCTCGCGATACCTCGAACGCGACGACTGGGAAACTGACGTCGCCCGCTACGGAATCGATATTTGGATGACAACCGTTGCGATCGCCGAAGGATATCGAGTCTGCCAAAGCTTCCTGGGAGCCAAACTGCACGACGCCAAGGATCCCGGCTCAGACCTGACCGCGATGTTGCAGCAAGTTGTTGGCAGCGTTTTCATGCTCATGCAGGAGTATAGGCCCGTTTGGCAGAGCCGGACAGGCAGTACGCCGGCCGAGTTGTTTGGGTTTCGATTCGATGTTGGGCTCGACCCGGTCAATGTGAACGTCAAGCGAATGGTCGACGCCTTTCGGCTAGGCTCTCAGGAACTGGGCGAGATCTGGGCAGGCGTTTTGGAAAGAGATACGCTCGCGGCCGTGCGAAGGCTGGGCGGGGGCCTATCGGAAGGTGCCGGAACGTTCCACCTGGACGATGAATTGTGGGCACGCGTGGTCCTGGATTTCGCCTGCGCGTACAAGAGACACCCCATGTCGAGGGGACTGCTCCTGCGTTCTCTGACACCTCTGTACCTGGGCCGGGTGGCGTCCTTCGTACGCGAGACGGAGACTTTGGTCGCGGCCGAAGTCGAGGAGCGGATCGAGCGGCTCTGCGTGACCTTTGAGAACCTCAAGCCTCACCTGATCGCGCAATGGAACGAAGATTCGCCTCGAGCCGGAATCTCGCAACCAACGCTGGAAAAGACTGAACCGCGGGAGCCGCACGAAGCGAACCTGGAGGTATAAGGAAATGATCGAGACATTGAGAAAGGTCTTGGAGGGCGCGTTGGAGCGGCTCCACTACCACATAACAACGTATCTGCCTTCGTTGCTTGCCGCCCTTACGCTGATTCTGGCAGCGTACCTGACGGCCGCGTTTGCGCGCTGGGTGATTTACAGGATCTTTAAGGGACTGACCATCGATAAATTTCTGCGCCAGAGCGGGATTGCTTTTATGGTGGACAGTTCTGGCCGGCTGCGTGCCACACGCCTGGTGGCAGAGACCGTCTATTGGTGCATCCTGCTGAGCGGCGTACTGATCGGAGTGAACGTATTCGGAACCGATCTCACTACTCAGATCATCCAGAGCTTCGTTTTCCTCTTGCCGAAGCTGGTCGTAGCTGGGCTGATCCTGCTCGCTGGCGTCTGGCTTGGGCAGTATCTCGGCCGCAGCATGCTGGTCTGGGCGGTGAATGAAGGATTCCCGTCCCCGCGCCGGTTGGCCGCGGTCGTCCGGATCCTGATCATGTTCGTTGCCGTTGTTGTCGCTGCCGACGAGCTCAATTTTGCACGAAGTGTGTTCCTCGCCGCGTTCATCATCCTCGTGGGAGGCGCGGTTTTGGCCGCCAGCCTCGCGATCGGCCTTGGACGAGGAGGCGTGCAGCGCTTCTTGGAAGTGAAGAGGGAGCAGGCCGGAGAATCTGAAGAACGGTCGCTGTGGAGCCATTTGTGAACGGAAGCGTCCATGAGCCGCCGGAATTGCAGGCCGGGCCTCAGGCGGGGATGATGCTCAGCAGCGCATCGTTCCAGCCTGCCGGTCCGGGTCGATCCGTCACCAGACCACGAGGCACTCTGGACTTCACTTCTGGTGAATGAGGGGAGCGTATCAAGACCGGAGCCGCCACGACGTTCAGAAATGCAACATCATTCAGGCCATTGCCCAGGCCGATCGTGTTTACCGGCCCGTATGCCTCCTCGAAAAGCGCAACGAGCGACGTGACCGCGAGCGCTTTGTCATGGGCGCCCAGAATGTGCCAGAATCTGCCTCCTCGAGTCCACTGCCGGCCCTGTTCCTCAATCGCTGCTGCCAGTGCGCCGGAACGATCCGGATCGAGGACGAGAAATGGTTCGTCGTACTCCCTTTGGGTTGCCAGGACAGCCTGCTCCGGAGGTAGTTGGCACAGCCTCGACACCTCCTCCGCCTTCATTTCATGAAAACCGCGAACACGGCATTGGCTGGATTGCGAGGCCCTTTGGAGGCTCGCAACAAGTTCCTCGTATGGTGTGCCCCACTCGAGGACCTCATAGGCATCCCGTGGGCGGCTTCCTTCAACATGTCGGGGCAGGTATCCCGCCGGGAAGAATGCCGCGCCTCCGTTCTCGACTATGAAGGGGTGCTCGTTGCCAAGAGTCCGGCGCCAGAACTCGACTTCCGCCCGCGTCTTGCTGGTGACCAACACCCAGGGAATGCGTTGTTGCCGCAAGCGTTCAATTGCAGGCCGGGCCGCATCCCACGAGTACGTGTCATGCTCAAGCAAGGTCCCGTCAAGATCCGTGAAGATGAGGTACATCTGGCGTTGTTTCCAGAGTACATCGATCAGCGTAACCAGATCGATCGTTCCAGAACGCCATTTTCAAGCAAGAATGGCTGTAGGGAGGAAGGCCGCGTATGAGGTCCCGAAGCTGGTTCATTCTCTCGCTGGGTTTCGGTACGTTGATCCTGTTGATTGGGTTTCTCGGCTTCGACTCCATGAGAAGGGCACAGACCCTACACGACCAGACGGTAAACGCTCACAGGGCCTATCTGGAAACCGACGCAGTCTTGCGGGAGATCCCGGCCGATCTTTATCGGAGTGGCATCCTGATTCGAGACTACCTCCTCGATCCGACTCACATTACGGCGCCGGCTTACCGGGAGCAACTCCTGGAGGGGCAAGCTTCGATTCGCAAGAGACTTGAACTGCTCGCGCCGCCGCTCGGAGAGCAGGAGGTGGAGAGGCTGCACGAGCTACAGACGGAGCTTCAGGAATACTGGACGTCGATGGATCCCATCTTGAGTTGGTCTCCGCAGGAGAAGCTTGTGCTCAGCCGTACATTCCTGCGAAGGGAGGTGCTGCCTCGCCAAAAGGCGGTCGTGGCACTCGCGCGCGAAATCAGCGAGCTCAATGTCGCGAATCTTCGGAAACAGCAGCAGAAGATTCAGGAGAGCCAGAGGCTGTTCGAAAGTTTCCTGCGCAGGACGGTCTTCTTTACTCTGGCGATTGGGCTACTTGTCGCCGTGCTCAGTATCGTCCGTGTAGTCTCGCTCGAACGCCACCGCGAGCGAGAGCGCAGACGGGCTGAACAGGCGGAAGCGGAATTGCGCCGGCTTTCGCGCAGATTGGTGCGGACTCAGGAGGAAGAACGCAAAGCGCTGTCGCGGGAGTTGCACGACGCGGTAGGTCAGATGCTCTCCGCCATGACCATGGAACTCGGGAATCTGGAATCGCAGATTATGTCGACGCCGGACAAGATTCGCGAACGCTTGAGCGAAGCTCGCAAGCTGAATGCCGAGACTCTGCGGGGAGTCCGCGAACTGGCGATGGGATTGCGGCCAACGATGCTGGATGAACTCGGATTGGGGTCGGCGCTGCGATGGCAGGGACGTGAGTTTTCGCGCCGAAGCGGCGTGCCCGTGGTCGTCCAAATCGATGGCGACCTTGAGGGACTGCCGGAAGCGCACCGGACCTGCATTTATCGGGTTGTCCAGGAGACGCTTACAAATTGCGCGAGGCACGCCAACGCGAAGAATATTCGGATCTCGGCGTATGGCGCGCCCGATTGGGTCAGCCTATCCATTCAGGATGATGGCGTCGGCTTCGACCCGGAAAGCGGAACTACTCGCGGCCTCGGGCTGATTGGCATCCAAGAGCGCGTGCGCGAGTTGGATGGGAAAGTCACCATCATTTCGCAGCCAGGAAAAGGGACAATCGTGGAAGTTGAAGTCGCCGTTGGCGGAGGAGTGGCTACAGGATGATTCGTGTTCTGATCGCGGATGATCACGGCGTGATGCGAAAGGGCCTTCGCCTGCAACTCGAACAGCACGAGGGGATTGAAGTGGTAGGCGAGGCAGCCGATGGCCGTGAGGCAGTGAAACTGGCCGAGGAACTCGTCCCGGATGTCGTGATGATGGATATCGGTATGCCGAACCTGAACGGAATCGCGGCGACAGCGCAGATTGCAAAGCGTAATCCGAAGATCGGCGTGATCATCTTAAGTGTCCACTCCGACGAAGAGTATCTCGTGCGCGCGCTGACCGCTGGAGCGAAGGGCTACCTTCTCAAAGAAAGCGCCGATATCGATTTGCTGCGTGCTGTAGAGGCGGTCGCCCAAGGAAAGTCGTTCTTCAGTCCCACTGTCGCCAAGGCGCTCCTGGAAGACTTCGTCCAGCAAATGAAGCAGCGCGGTCTAAAGGATTCCTATGATCTGCTGACCGATCGGGAAAAGGAAGTCTTCCAACTTCTGGCGGAGGGTAAGTCTGCCAAGGATATCGCCGCTATCTTGAACTTGAGCCCCTATACCATTGAGACCCATCGGACACACATCATGCAGAAGCTCGACCTCCACAGTTCGGTAGATCTTGTCCTGTACGCAGTCCGCAAAAAGATCATCTCGTTTTCATGAACCTGGCGCCGCTCGTAGAGCCATCCGCTCGTGTGGGAGGTCTCTGGACGTGTAATGTACTCTTCAGTGATTGAGAAGTGCTTTGTTTTGATGGTGAGCGCGGTAGGAATCGAACCTACAACCTACTGATTAAGAGTCAGTTGCTCTGCCAGTTGAGCTACGCGCCCTGACTTGGGGAACCATCGGGCACGCTAGCGCCGGACGGTGGCGGAAACCAACCCGCCTTTGCCATTGTAGCACTTCCGGCCGCAGTCTCAAGTTCGCGGCGCGAAAATTTCTCGGGTAATTCCTCAGTCCGCAGTGTTTGACCTAAGATAGGTTATACCCATGCGTACATTCTTGCTTTTCCTGTGCAGTTTTAGCCTGTTCGCGCAGGTTTCCGGCCGCATCGCCGGTTCGGTCACTGATGCTTCAGGAGCCGTAGTGCCCGGAGCCGAAGTACGTCTCTCGCTGCCGGGCGGCGCGAAATCGATCCTGGTTGCCCAGACGACGGCCGAAGGGCTGTTCAACTTTGCCGGGGTCGCGCCGGGCCTATATGATCTTGCCGTCGAGGCCAAGGGCTTCTCCAGTTACCACATGCGTGCCGTGAAGGTGGACCCCGCGCGGGAGATCTCGCTGCAAGCGATCAAACTGGATCTGGCGTCGATCACCCAGACGCTCGAAGTTTCGGCCGACATCCAGTCGCTGCAGACGTCGAACTCCGAGATCTCTACCACCGTCACCAATCAGCAGGTGCGCCGCCTGCCCATACTCGATCGCAACCCGCTCGACCTGATTCGCACGCAGGCAGGCGTGAGCAGCAACGGCCGCTCCGACACCGTCATCAACGGGCAACGCACTTCCTATAGCAACATGACGATGGACGGCATCAACATTCAGGATAATTTCATTCGCGACAACGCGCTCGATTACACGCCCAACATGCCGCTGATCGATCAAGTCGCCGAGTTCACGGTGGCCACGTCGAACGCGAATTCCAGCCTGGGCGGCGGCTCCTCGCAGGTCGTCTTTGTAACGCCCTCCGGCACGAACACTTTCCACGGCACCGGCTACTGGTACAACCGCAACAATGCCGTCTCCGCCAACGACTGGTTCAATAATCGCGATGGTGTGGAACGCCCTTTTCTGAACCAGAACCAGATTGGCGGCTCGCTGGGCGGACCAATCAAGAAAGACAAGCTGCTCTTTTATACGAACTATGAAGCCTACCGGCAGCACCAGCAGGATCCGCACAACCGCACGATCCTGACGAGCGACGCCCGGCAAGGCCTCTTCACCTATCGCAACACGAGCGGCGTCGTGCAAAAAGTCAACGTCCTGACTGCAGCCAAAGTGCAGGCCGATCCGGTCATGCAGGGCATTCTCGCACAGGTGCCCGGACCGGAAGCGATCAACAACTATGACCTGGGTGACAGCAAACCGGACTTCGCGCGCAACACCGCCGGATACCGCTTCAATCAGCGCTCGAACCGGATCCGCGACAACTACGTCGCCAAGCTCGAATACAATCTCTCGCCGCGCCACATTCTGAGCGGCACCTTCCTCTGGAATCGCGACAACGCCGACCGTAGCGACTACAGCAGCGACTATTCCGCTGTGCCCAAGACGACGAATCCCAATCACAGCAAGCTCGCTTCGCTCGGCTGGCGCTGGAATCCCGCTTCGCACTGGACCAACGAAGTGCGCGGCGGTTTCAATCGCGCGCCGGGCGATTTTCTGACTTCGCAGAAATTTGGCGCCTACATAGTCGACGGTATGGTTTACAGCAATCCCGTCGATACGTTTCGTGCGCAAGGACGCGGCACGAACACCTATAACCTCTCTGACAACGCAGGCTGGACGCATGGCCGGCACAACGTGCAGTTCGGTTTCCAGATGCAGCGCATCGGCGTGAAGGAGTACGATGACGCGGGCATTGCGCCGACCTACACGCTGGGAATCGGCTCAGGCAACACCGGTCTCGTCAACAGCCAGTTGCCAGGCGCCTCGCGTAGCGACGTCACAGCGGCTAACAATCTGCTCGCAACGCTCGCCGGCTATGTTACGAGCTACTCGCAAACGTTCAACATCGCGGATCGCACATCGGGATTTGTGCCGGGCACTTCCTTCGTCCGCCGGTATACGTTCAACGACTACGCCTTCTACGCGCAGGATGCCTGGCGCATCCGCCCGCGAGTCACGCTGACGATGGGCCTGCGTTATTCGCTTTACAGCGCCGCCGACGAGAACGATTCCCTGCTGCTGCTGCCGAAAGTAAGCGACGGTAACGCACAGAAGACGCTGCTCTCGAACGCGACTCTCGATTTCGCCGGCGCTTCCGCCGGCCGGCCGCTCTACAGTCGGGACAAAAATAATTTCGCGCCAAATTTCGGGCTGGCCTGGGACGTCTTCGGCAACGGACGGACGGCGCTGCGCGGCGGCTATAGCATCAACTTCGTGAACGATCAGGGACTGCTCGCGCCGATCATTATCGCGGGCTTTAACGCGGGGCTCACGGCGACGGCAGCCGACTACGGCACCACCGGACGCGTTGGCTCCAGTCTGCCCCCGATCACTACGCCGGGCTACAAAGTGCCGCGCACGGCCGAGGACAATTATGCTGACGATCCCGGTAACGCCCTGGGGCTGATCGACCCGAACCTGCGCACGCCCTACGTGCAGCAATGGAACATCGGTGTCCAACAGGAGTTCAAAGGAACAATCTTTGAGGCGCGTTACGTCGGCAACCACGCCACCAAGGGTTATCGTGCCTTCGACTACAATCAGGTCATCATTCGCGAAAATGGCTTTCTGGACGACTTCAAGCGGGCGCAGAGCAATGGCGCTCTCGCGAAAACCGCCACGGGCACTTTCAATCCGAGCTACAACGCCAGTATCCCCGGCAGCCAGCCGCTCCTCGTGTTTCCGAAGTTGTACAGGGGCGGCCAGCTCACTAACTCCTCGAACCGCAGCCTGATAGAAGCCGGCGAGGCCGGCGAACTCGCGGCGCAATACCAGATGGACGGAAACAACGGCTCGGTCGACTTCTTCCGTAGCCCATACACGCTCGGCGCCGACTACCTTACTAACTACAGCAACTCCACTTATAACTCGCTGCAGGTGGAAGTGCGCCGGCGCATGGCTGCGAATCTCGATATCAACGCCAATTACACGTTTTCGAAAGTGCTCAGCGATTCAGCGGGCACGAGCCAATCGCGGGTTGAGCATTTTCTCGATCTGGCCAGCGCGAAGATCGAACGCGCCCGCGCGGACTTCGACCTGACGCATGCGATCAAGGCTTCCACGGTTTACGATATTCCGCTATTCCGGCGCAACCGCTGGCTGGGCGGTTGGTCGGCCAGCGGCATCGTCATCTGGCAATCCGGTACGCCATTTTCAGTGCTCTCGGGGCGCGGCACGCTCAACCGCGCCAGCGGCTACCGTTCGGAAAACAATACGGCGAATACCGTTCTGACCAAGCCGCAGACGGACGTCATTTTCCAATTCCGCCAGACCGGCGACGGGCCGATGTATGTACCCGCTTCGGTGCTGGGCACGGACGGGCGCGCTGTCGCCGCGGATGGCGAAACGCCATTCGCCGGCCAACGCTTCTTCAATCCCGGCCCGGGCGAGTTGGGTAGCCTGCAGCGCCGTATGTTCGACGGGCCTTGGGATTTCAACCTCGATTTCGGACTCCAGAAGACGATGAAGATCACGGAACGGCAGTCACTCGAATTCCGCATGGAATCGACGAACGTGCTGAACCACCCGCAGTTCATGCTGGGCGACCAGAACATCAACAGCACTGACTTCGGCATGATCACGTACACCTTCTCGACGGCGCGCCGCATCCAGTTCGGGCTGTACTATAGATTCTGAGCCGCAATTTGCGCGATATCGCGTAACTGCACGCTCTGTCCGGCCAGCGCGTCGCGGAACATGGAATGGCAGAACGGGCAGGCCGCGGCGACCGTGCCGGCGCCGGTCGCGACCAGTTCTTGCGCACGTTCCGCGCTCACGCGCGTCCCTTGTTCCTCGCCGAGAAACGCGAGTCCGCCTCCCGCGCCACAGCAGAAGGAGCGTTCGCGCGTGCGCGGCGCTTCCACAAGTTCGGCGGCCAGCGCCGCGACACGCCGGGGCTCGTCGTACACACCGCGGTAGCGCCCCAGATAGCAGGGATCATGGAAGACGATCTTCCCGCCGGAAGTGGAGCGCGGCAACTCGGCGACGCGCCGGGCCAGGAGTTCGCTGTGATGTTCGATCGGGATGGAGACACCGAACTGCTTCCAGTCCTCCGAAATCGTGCGCACGCAATGAGGGCAAATCGAGAGCAACTTCTTCGCTCTGGCGGCGCGGATCTGCTCGATGTTGAATTCGGCCAGTTCGCCGAAAGCCAGATCGTTGCCCAACCGGCGCGCTGCATCGCCCGAGCATTTTTCGCTCCTCAAAACGCCATAGGTGATGCCGAGATACTGCAATACTTTCGTCAAGGCCAGCACAATCTCGCGCCCTTGCGGATCATAGGCGCCCATGCAGCCGAGCCACAGGCAGTACTCCTGCGTGCCGTCGAAAAACGGAATCGAATGCTTTTCGATGAACTTGCCACGCTCGCTGGCCGGCATGCCGAGGGCGTTTCCGCCGCGCTCCAACGCCAGGAACAGCTTGGTGCCGTAGCCGTCCTCCCATTTGCCCGTATTTACAGCGCCGCGCCGCAATCCGACAATCATTGGCAGATGCTGGATACCGACCGGACACTGATACTCGCAGGCACCACAAGTGGTGCACTGGAAGGCGGCTTCCATCGCGAGATGCCGGCCCAGGAGCGGCTCTTCGCTTTTCGTCCCGAACTCGTTCATGTAGTCGCGTAGCCCCAGAATGATCTCTTTCGGATTGAGTAATTTCCCGGTGTTGCTCGCGGGACAGTGCTCCATGCAACGGCCGCACTCCACGCAACTGTAGGCTTGCAGCGCGACGAGTTGAGTGAGGTCCTTGCCCGTGTCGAGGCCGAAATCGTCATCGTCGGCGAGCGGCGGAATTTCGCTGAATGTCGCACGCCGCAGGAACACGGCTGCCGGACTCAGCACGAGGTGCAGGTGCTTAGTGTGCGGAATCAGCGGCAGGAACGCGAGTAGCGCCAACGTGTGCAGCCACCAGAGGGCGCGCTCCGCGGTCGAGCCATCGCCAGTCCAGAAGGCCGCCAGGTAGGTGGCCATGAGTAGAAAAATCAGCAACGCGATGAGCCCGGATTCGGGGGAGCTTTTGCCGAGCCACTTCGGGCGCACGATGAAACGGCGGAACGCCAGACCCACAATGGATACGCTGACCGCGACAGCGAAGGCTGCTGCGACTGCGAAACAAAAGGCGCCGAAGGTCGAAGCGGGCGAAAGCAACCGCACGCCCAGACCCTCTGCGAGATGATTCAGCGTCACCAGGGAAAAGGCGCAGAAGCCCCAAAAAACAAAGGCGTGCGCGAGTCCGGGCAGTGGCCGTTCGCGGATCACCTTGGCCTGCAAGAGAACTTCCTGGACGAAGTTGCGCAGGCGCGGCCAGAGCGGCCGCAACGCAAAACTGGCATCCCGCTTCGCGCCGCGAATCCTGCCGAGAACGACGCCGAATCGCGTCCAGAAGCCGATGGCGGATGCGCCCAGAAGGCAAAGGAAAATCACGATCTCGAATGGAGCGGGAGCGCGCATACCCAAGATCGAATGTAGCATCCTGAACACGGATGTTCGAACACCGCTCACACGAGGGGGCTAATACGCCGTAACTGGCAGACTTGGCTTCGCTACAATTAATTCACACTGGAGGGCATTTCCGCTTGCACTTTCTCATCTCCGGCGCAGCGGGCTTCATCGGCTCGCATCTATGCGACAGACTGCTTGCCGACGGTCACCACGTAACCGGCCTCGACAACCTTCAGACGGGTTCGATGGCGAACCTGGCGCAGTTCGAAGGCAACCCCATGTTCTCGTTCCGGCTTCACGACGTGACGCAGCCGATCGAAAGCGGAGAGCATTACGATGGCGTGCTGCATCTCGCCTCGCTGGCGAGTCCGAAAGATTACCTCGAGCATCCTATTGAGACGCTGGAATCCGGATCGAGCGGCACGCGCAACATGCTCGACGTGGCGCTGCGTTGTGGTGCGCGATTCCTGCTGACTTCCACCTCGGAATGTTACGGCGACCCGCTCGAACATCCGCAAGTGGAGACCTACTGGGGTAACGTAAATCCCGTCGGCCCGCGTTCCTGCTACGACGAAAGCAAGCGCTATGCCGAGGCGATCACGATGGCGTATCACCGTGTGCATGGCCTGCGCACGAACATCGCGCGGATCTTCAACACTTACGGCCCGCGTATGCAACTAGGCGACGGTCGCGTCGTGCCCGCGTTTCTCCAAGCCGCGCTAAAAAGCGAGCCGGTCACGGTCTATGGCGATGGCTCGCAGACACGCAGCTTTTGTTATGTGAGCGATCTTGTCGACGGGCTTTGCCGGCTTATGCTCTCGGACGAGCGCTATCCGGTGAACCTGGGCAATCCGAATGAAATGACGATCCGGGAATTCGCGGAACAAATCCAGAGCCTCACCGGAAACGCCGCGCCGATCCTGTATCAAGCGCTGCCACAGGATGATCCGAAGCGGCGCCGTCCGGACATCACAAAAGCCCGCACTTTGCTCGGCTGGGAGCCGCGCGTCGCCCTCGACGAAGGCCTGCGCGCGACGTACCAGTATTTTCGATCGCTCGCCTGAGCGGTTAGTTCTGCCACTCCACGCGAAGGCGGTCGCGTTCACGACCGACAGTGACGCCGTCCATGCTTACACGGGTGACGCGCCTGCTCCCGTCGATGGTGATGTTCATGACGCCGCGTATCGCACTGTTGTCGCCGCCACGCATATCGGCCGTGATGTTGTAGTTCGACGAACTGGTCAGCGTGCCGGTAAAGTTGACGCGGCCAAAGTTGTCGGCATTGAACTCGGCGCTGACCCTGCCTTGCCGGCTGATCGTGACAACGCAAGTGCGGATCCGGCGCGGCGATTCGCCGCTGCGTGCAATTGTACCGTTGCCGCGGCCGGAAAAATTCACCTCGTCATTCCATCTATCGCCGCCTCCGATGTTGCCCCTGTTGTTGTTGTCGATCCGCTTGCCGCTGTTGCCGCCCCAATTGCCGCTGTCATTGTTTCCGCGGTTATTGTTGCCGCCCCAGTTGCTATCGCCGCCGCGCCACTCCAACTTGAAATGGTATTCTTCGCGGCCGCCTTTGGTATCCTGGATGCGCACAACCGCAGACCCGCCGCTATTGCGCGGATCGCGGATCAATTCGACACGGCCGCGTCCATCGACTCCGCGGAAGCGGAAGTCAATTGGGTTTCGCGGAATGGCCTGTGTACATTCGAGCATCACCCAGCGGCCCGGTTGGCCGCTCAGGTTCCGAATGTAACCCATATCGCCGCGTACCTCGATTTCGGCGACGTCATCCACATCCACCTTTACGGTGCATTGGCCGTCGCCCGAGCCACCGATGATCCGGGCGCGCTGGCTGACGGTGGCAGCCGCCATTGGCCCGGCGGCCAGAGCGGCTAGAGCAAGAGCAAGAACAGATGGTTTTAGACGCATTTACGTACTTTCCTCCAATTACTACTTTGACGATAGTACAATTGCCGGTGTTTCGTGCGTCTCCAGAAGCAGTTTCAGGAAAGATTCCGTGGCGCGATTGAATTTCTTGCGGCGCCGGTGGATGATGCCGACCGGCCTCACGAGCCCCGGAGCCTCCAATGTGATCGCTACCAGGCGGCCCTGCGCGATCTCGGCCTTGAGAATGCGTCGAGGCACGATGCTCACGCCCGGACCCAGCGCGACCGCTTCCTTCACCATCTGAATCACGTCGAAGTGCATCACGCGATGCACCTGTGCGCCTTGCGCGCGCAAAAACCGGTCCACCTCTTGCGCGATCGGCAGATCTTCATCGAAGCCGATGAATTCGACGCCGTCGAGATCTTTTGCAGAGATCCGCTCGCGGGCTGCGAGCGGATGCGCCGGGGCTGCGGCGACCACCATCTCCTCTTCGCGCCACGGGACGACGGCGATCTCCTTGCTCACTTCCGGATAGCTGATCAGACCAAGATCGGCGTGTTCGGTGAGCACCGCTTCCAGCACCTTTTCCGGACGCAGATACTCTACCCGGAGACGGGCGTCCGGGAAGAGCATGGCGAAGTCGGCCTCCAGCCGCGCCATGTCCGCAATGCCGACAGAGTAGATCGAGGCCACGCGCACCGCGCCACCTTGATCCTTGCGCAACTGGCCCAACACGACCATAAACTCCTCATTGCGCCGCAATACGTCCCGGCACAGGTCGAAGTAGAGGCGGCCCGCCGGTGTGAGAGTCAGTGGCCGTGTCGTTCGGTCAAACAGCGTTACGTCCATGGACTTTTCCAGCTCCTGGATCTGCTGGCTGGCGGCCGATTGGCTGATTCCATTAGCCGCCGCGCCCCGGGAAACGCTTCGATTTTGCGCTATGTCTTTGAAAAGCTTAAGTTGCGAGAACGCCACAAGCGCAATTCTATCATAAGATAGTCTAATCTTCAAGATCGATAAATTCTATTTGACTAATTGTGTAGTAGTGCTATACTTCCGGGTATACGAAGGTGTCCCGATGAACGAGATTAGTGTCCCCCACGGTTTGCCCGAGCGTCAGGGCTTGTATGATCCCAGTAACGAACGTGACGCCTGCGGTATAGGGTTCGTGGTCAACTTCAAGGGTGAAAAGTCGCACGACATCATCCAAAAAGGCATTCAGATTCTGATCAATCTGACGCATCGCGGCGCATGCGGCTGCGATCCGAAAACGGGCGACGGCGCCGGAATTCTGATCCAGATTCCGCACAAGTTTTTCGAGAAGCAGTGCACCAAACTGGGATTCACGCTGCCGCCAGAGGGCGAGTACGGCATCGGCATGGTCTTCCTGCCGGTGGAACCGCAGCCGCGCCTGAATTGCGAAGGCATCATCGAACGCATCGCGCAAGAAGAGGGACTCAGCGTGATTGGCTGGCGCGACACGCCGATCAACGTCGACGCCATCGGGCGTGTCGCGCGCGCCTCGCAACCCTACATCGAACAGATCTTCATCCGTGGCGGCCAGGGTATGAGCCAGGACGAACTGGAGCGCAAACTCTACATCGTCCGCAAGCGTGCTGAATCGGAAATCTTCAATTCCGACATGAAGGACAAGGGCTTCTTTTACATTCCCTCCATGTCGTCGCGCACGATCATATATAAGGGACTTTTGCTCGCGCCGCAGATCTCCTCGTTCTATCGCGAACTCTCCGATCCGGATGCCGTCAGCGCGCTGTGCCTGGTGCATCAGCGTTTCTCGACCAATACCTTCCCTACCTGGCAACTCGCACATCCCTTCCGCTACATCTGCCACAACGGCGAGATCAATACGCTCAAGGGCAACAAGAACTGGATGCATGCGCGCCAATCCGTGCTGCGTTCTGAACTCTTCGGCGACGATCTGAAAAAGCTCTTTCCTGTGATCCAGCCAAACGGCAGCGATTCGGCTTCGCTCGACAATGCGGTGGAACTGCTGTGCATGTCCGGGCGCAGCCTGCCGCACGTCATGGCGATGCTGATTCCCGAAGCATGGGATGCCGATTCCACGATGGCTGCCGAGAAGAAGGCGTTTTACGAATTCCACGCCTCGCTGATGGAGCCGTGGGACGGACCGGCGTCGGTGGCCTTCACCGATGGACGCGTGATCGGCGCGACGCTCGACCGCAACGGCCTGCGCCCGGCACGCTATCTGGTAACGAACGACAACCTGCTGATCATGTCTTCGGAATCCGGCGTCCTGCCGATCAGACCGGAGGACGTGAAGTTCAAGGGCCGCCTGCAACCAGGCAAAATGCTGTTGGCCGACCTCACACAGGGCCGCATCATCCCCGACGAAGAGGTGAAGAGCAAACTCGCCGCCCGCCAGCCGTACGGGCAGTGGATCAAGGAAAACCAGATCACGCTCGATATGCTTCCCGAGCCGTCGCGTGTGTCCGGCTTCCACCCCGACGACATTCTGCAACGCCAGCGGGCCTTCGGCTATACGGACGAAGAGCTTCGCATGATTCTGACGCCTATGGCCGCCAGCGGCATGGAGCCGATCGGATCGATGGGTGTCGACACACCGCTGGCCTGTCTATCAGACAAGCCACAGCCGCTGTTCCATTACTTCAAGCAGTTGTTTGCGCAGGTGACAAATCCGCCGATCGATCCGATCCGCGAAGAGATGGTCATGTCGCTCACCAGCTACATTGGCACGGAGCGCAACATTCTCGACGAGACGCCGCAGCACTGCCACACGCTGAAACTGCCGCATCCGATCCTGACGAACCGCGACCTCGAAAAGATGCGCCGCGTTTCCTGGGGAGATTTTCTTGCCACCACGTTGCCGATGATGTTCCGCGTCGACGAAGGCGAGGAGGGACTCGAACGTGCTCTCGTCGGGCTGTGCCGCCGGGCCTCGCTCGCGATTCAATCGGGCTACAGCATCCTGATTCTTTCCGACCGCGGTATCGATAAAGACTACGCGCCGATCCCTAGCCTGCTCGCGTTGACCGCCGTACACAACCACCTCGTGCGCGAAGAATCGCGCACTCAGGTCGCGCTGGTCGTCGAATCCGGCGAACCGCGCGAGGTGATGCACTACTGCCTGCTGATCGGCTATGGCGCCAGCGCTGTGAACCCGTACCTCGCGATTGAAACGATCGAGGAGATGGCGAATCGCGGCTACCTGCCGGCCGGCGTCACTTTCGAGACAGCGCTGAAGAATTATAAAAAAGCCGTCAACAAGGGGCTGCTTAAGGTCTTCTCGAAGATGGGCATCTCGACGCTGCAAAGCTACCGTGGCGCACAGATCTTCGAAGCCATCGGACTGAACCGCGCGCTGATCGATAAGTACTTCACCGGCACTGCTTCGCGCATCGAAGGCGTCGGCCTCGATGTGCTCGCTCGCGAGGCCCAACTGAAACACGCCCACGCTTTCCGTCCGCTCACCGGCGCGGAGACCGAACTTCAGCCGGGTGGAAACTATCAGTTCCGTTCACGCGGCGAGCAGCATATGATCAATCCGCTGACGATCTCGAAGCTGCAGCACGCGGTGCGCCAGTCGAACTACAAGACTTTCAAAGAGTACACCGAACTGCTCAACGACCAGAGCCGCACGTTGTTCACGCTACGCGGCCTGTTGGAGTTCCGCAAAGGCATGCGCGCTGTACCGATCGATGAAGTGGAACCGGCCAAGGAGATCGTCAAGCGCTTCGCGACCGGGGCCATGTCCTACGGCTCGATCAGCAAAGAGGCGCATGAGACGCTGGCGATCGCGATGAACCGCATGGGCGGCCGTTCTAATACGGGCGAAGGCGGCGAGGACGAAGAGCGCTTTTCGCCAGACGCCAACGGCGATTCGCGGCGCAGTTCCGTCAAACAGGTGGCTTCCGGCCGCTTCGGCGTGACCACGAACTATATGGTCAACGCCGACGAATTGCAGATCAAGATCGCACAGGGCGCCAAGCCTGGCGAGGGCGGCCAACTGCCCGGCCATAAAGTGGACGCCGTGATCGCAAAGGTGCGGCATTCCATCCCCGGCGTCGGCTTGGTTTCGCCGCCGCCGCACCACGACATCTATTCCATCGAAGATCTGGCACAGCTCATCTACGATTTGAAGAACGTTAACCCCGAGGCGCGCATCTCGGTCAAACTCGTGGCCGAAGTCGGCGTCGGCACAGTGGCCGCGGGCGTCGCCAAAGCGCACGCCGATGTCATTCTGATTAGCGGCGACAATGGCGGCACGGGCGCCTCTCCGCTGACTTCGCTGAAACACGCCGGCATCCCGTGGGAACTCGGTCTCGCGGAAACGCAGCAGGTGCTCGTGATGAACGATCTGCGCAGCCGCGTGCGCCTCCAGACGGACGGCAAGCTGCAGACCGGCCGCGATGTGGCTATCGCCGCGCTGCTCGGCGCCGAAGAGTACGGCTTCTCCACCGCGCCGCTGATCTCGGTGGGCTGTATCATGATGCGCAAATGCCATCTGAATACCTGTCCCGTTGGCATTGCGACGCAGGATCCGGCGCTACGGGCGAAGTTCACCGGCACGCCGGAGAATGTAATCAACTTCTTCTTCTACATTGCCGAAGAGGTGCGCGAGATTATGGCGCAACTCGGTTTCCGCACGATGGATGAGATGATCGGCCGCGTCGACATGCTCGAAGCGCGCCACGCCATCGAGCACTGGAAGGCGAAGGGCCTCGATCTCACCGCGATCACATACGTCCCGCCGGTTCCTCTGCGCGTCGGCCGCCGCTGCCTGATCGCGCAGGATCACGGCCTCAGCGCCGCGCTCGACTACAAGTTGATCGACCACGCCAAGGAAGCCATCGAGAACGGCACGCCGATCGAAATCAAGCTTCCCATCCGCAATATTCATCGCACCGTTGGAGCGATGTTGAGCGGCCAGATCGCCAGGCGACACGGCTCCGCTGGCCTGCCAGACGATACGATCCGCATCCAGTTCACGGGCTCGGCGGGACAGAGTTTCGGCGCATTTCTGGCGAAGGGCGTCACGCTTACTCTCGAAGGCGATGCCAACGACTACGTCGGCAAGGGCCTCTCGGGCGGCCGCATCGTGGTCTACCCTCCACGCAACGCTACTTTCATAGCCGAAGAGAATATCATCGCGGGCAACGTGGTGCTCTACGGCGCGACCAGCGGCGAGGCGTTCTTCAACGGCATGGGCGGCGAGCGCTTCGCCGTGCGCAACTCCGGCGCCACCGCGGTGGTCGAATCCGTCGGCGATCACGGCTGCGAGTACATGACCAACGGGCTGGTTGTGGTGCTGGGCAAGACGGGCCGCAACTTCGCGGCGGGCATGTCGGGCGGCTTCGCCTACGTCCTCGACGAAGACGGCAGTTTCGCCTCGATCAACTGCAATCGCACGAGCGTCGATCTGGAGTCGCTCGGAGCGGAAGATCTTGAGGTAGTGCACGGTCTCGTCCAGCGGCACCTCGAATTGACGTCCAGCCCCAGGGCTGGATGGATTCTCGAAAACTGGGATGCTCTTGCCGGAAGGTTTGTCAAAGTTTTCCCGCAGGAGTATAAGCGCGCGTTGGGCGTCGCGAAACCGGCGGAAGCCGCCAAGGAGGTCGTCCGTGGGTAAGGTTACCGGATTCCTGGAGTACCAGCGCGAACTGCCGCAGCGCCGCCCCGTGGCCGAGCGCGTCAACGACTGGTTTGAGATTTACAAAGACTTTCCGGAAGAGAGTGTCCGCACGCAGGGCGCGCGCTGCATGGATTGCGGCGTGCCATTCTGCCATACCGGCTGCCCGCTTAACAACATCATCCCGGACTGGAACGACCTGGTCTATCGCGACCGCTGGCAAGACGCCATTCGCGTCCTGCACTCCACCAACAACTTTCCGGAGTTCACCGGGCGCGTCTGTCCCGCACCGTGCGAGGCCGCTTGTGTGTTGGGCATCAACGAACCCGCGGTCACCATCAAAGTAATTGAACGCACGATCATCGACCACGCGTTCAACCAGGGTTGGATCCGGCCTGAGCCGCCTGCGCACCGCACTGGCAAAAAGGTCGCAGTCGTGGGCTCGGGACCGGCCGGCATGGCCGCAGCCCAGCAACTCAACCGCGCGGGCCATTCGGTCACGCTGTACGAGAAGAATGACCGCATCGGCGGGTTGCTGCGTTACGGCATCCCGGACTTCAAGATGGAGAAACACCTCGTCGACCGGCGCGTAGAGCAGATGGCGGCCGAGGGCATCAAGTTTGTCACCAACGCTCACGTGGGCGTCAACGTTCCGGTTACGGAGTTGCGCAAGGAGTTCGCCGCCATCGTCATCGCCGGCGGCGCCGAAGCGGCTCGCAACCTGAATGTGCCGGGACGCGAGTTGAAGGGCATCCATTTCGCGATGGAATTTCTGCCGCAGCAGAACAAGCGTGGGGCCGGCGATAAACTAGATCCGGCGCAGGATATTCTCGCCACGGGCAAGCACGTCATCATCATCGGGGGCGGCGATACGGGTGCGGATTGCCTGGGCACCAGCCACCGGCACAAAGCGGCCTCTGTGCATCAATTCGAGATCATGCCGAAACCGCCGGAAGACCGCGCGGCCAGTACGCCGTGGCCGCTGTGGCCGCTGCAACTGCGCACGGAGAGCGCCCACGAAGAGGGCGGCTTGCGGGAATGGGCGGTCAACACAGTGCGCTTCGAGGGCGATAACGCCGGCCGCGTAAAGAAGTTACACGCGATACGCGTCGGTCCGCCGCCGACGTTCGCACCCATCGCGGGCAGCGAATTTTCGCTCGATGCCGACCTGGTGCTGCTGGCCATGGGCTTCACCGGTCCGGTCAAGGGCGGTCTGCTCGACGAACTGGGCGTGGCGCTCGATTCACGCGGTAACGTCTCCACCGACGAATCGTACATGAGCTCGATCCCGGGCGTTTTCGCCGCAGGCGACATGCGCCGGGGTCAGTCGCTGGTAGTCTGGGCCATCACCGAGGGTCGCAAGGCCGCGCGGGCGGTGGATAAATACCTGATGGGCAGCACTATGCTGCCCTAGGATCGGCAAACCGCACAAATTCCGGAACCACGGGCATTCGGATGCGCGCCGGCCAACTCCACATGGCCTGCACCACAGTGTGAAACAATGTCGAAGATATGCGTTATCGCCACCGTGTCCTCGGCATGTTGTTTCTGCTCTCGATCATCACCTATCTAGACCGGGTCTGCATCTCGGTGGCTGGCCCGCGCATGCAGAAAGACCTGAACATTTCCCCGGAGATGTGGGGCTGGGTGATGGGCGCGTTCACGCTCTCTTATGCGCTCTTCGAGATACCGACCGGCTCGCTGGGAGACCGCATCGGTCCGCGCAAAGTGCTCACTCGAATTGTTGTCTGGTGGTCGGCGTTTACTTCGCTCACCGGAACTGTCTCCAGTTTTCCCGCACTGCTCGCGACACGCTTCGCGTTCGGTATCGGAGAAGCGGGCGCGTACCCCAACAGTTCCGGCACCATTTCGCGCTGGTTCCCCGCCATCGAGCGCGGACGCGCCCACGGCATAGTGTGGATGGCGAGCCGGATCGGCGGGATGATCTCTCCCCTGCTTGTCGTTCCGATCCAGGTCGCCTACGGTTGGCGCGCCTCGTTCTGGGCCTTCGGGATTCTCGGCGTAATTTGGGCGTTGGTCTGGTATTTCTGGTTTCGCGATAATCCGCGCGATCAGCCCGCAGTCAGCGCGGCGGAAATCGAGGAGATTGGCAATCCGCCGCGCGGCTTGCACGAGTCGCTGCCTTGGCGTATTGCGCTGCGCAACAGCAATCTCTGGACGATCATGCTGATGTACCACGCCTACTGCTGGGGTAGTTACTTCTATATCTCCTGGCTGCATACGTATCTGCAAAAGGGTCGCGGCTTCTCCGAAAAGGAGATGGGCTTCTATTCGACGCTGCCGTTCATCGCGGGAGCCTGTGGCAATCTCTTCGGCGGATTCCTCAGCGACAGGCTTTCAAAGAAGTTTGGCTTGAGCTGGGGGCGCCGCATCGTGGGATGCAGCGGATTGGCGCTCTCGGGCTGCTTTTTGTTGGCGACAGCGCTTACCGATAACAGCATTCACGCTGTCATCTTTCTCGCACTCGGTTACGGAGCGCAGGATTGCTTTCTGCCTGTGGCCTGGTCGGTGTGCCTCGATGTTGGGCGCAAGTATGCCGGAGCGGTGACAGGCTCGATGAACATGGCCGGGCAAGTCGGCTCGTTCTTATCGTCGGTCGCCTTCGGCTATATGGTGACGTATTTTGGCAACTACAACACGCCGCTGATCCCGATGGGGCTGGCGCTGATGATCTCCGCGATCCTGTTCTTCCGCATCGATCCCAACCGGCAGATCATCCCGGCCTGATGGTGAGATTGCCGCTTCCGGTCACCGTTGTTCCCGGCACCACCGGGCATGACGCAAGTCGGTGCCGGATGCGAACCAATCAACCAAACAACTAGGCCACCAAACAATCCGTGCGAACTTTTTGCCGCGCCGCTCGTCTCTTGGTTATTGAAGGACGGGAAGCAACATGGCAACAAATGGTAAGAATGGCCGCGGAAGACGCGGCTGGATCTGGGCGGGCATCATCGTCTTGGCGTCCGGGGATCTGGGACGGCCATCAGTGGACAGTTCGTCCCAGCATCTGCCCCAGAATCGAAGCGAGTCCCGCCGAGGGGTGCCGCATGACGGATTCAGCATGTGACGGAAACAATCCGGGCGGTGTAGAATCATCAACCATGAGAACACTTCTGTTGCCATTTGCGGTCTTGGTCAGCGTCATCATTGGATGCAGCACAGCCCCAGGTACACTCATTGGCGGAGACAAACCCAAAGAAATTGCATTTCCGCAAAAGCGGGTGGAGTCATATGGGGAGCATGTGGTGACGGTGGAAGGTCACTGGCGGCAAACGAAGTGGGCGGGCATGACGGGCATTCCTGCGGTAAATGCGGTAAACATCTACTGCAACAAACTCGAGGGCGTCTGCACCGAGATTCGTGCGGATCTATATACCAGACTAGATAAGGATTTCTCCCCACCACCGCAGCTTCTTGTCAGGACGCCACAGGCGTTTCGTATCCTCTCATGGTTGGACGGAAGCGTAGTGGCGCGAGACGAAGCTCCGGTTGCTGACATAGACTTGCGGATCTCGACGAAAGATGGCGTCGTTGAAAAAAACTATCGGGAGACTAAAGCGCGCGGCTCCAATACGGCAGACCCCAGCATTTGGCGGGTTTACGTTCTGGAATAGCAAGCGAAGAAGCAAAACGAAGGAAAAGGGACACCGCAGAAAGATCGGGCAAGATTCGGGCCGTCTGTCACGGGTTTTTCGCTGCAAAGTCCTTGCGCTTTCACCATCATCAGGACGGAGCGTTCGAAATGCTAAACCTGATTGGTACGATGATAGGTTTTGAAGATGAATAGCGTGGAGTTAAATAGCCATCTGCTCGACGGCTCGGTCGACCTGATCGCCTGCCCTGTTGATCTGAACGCCTGTCTTAACTCCCACGGACTCTACAATTCCTTCCAATCCGTGCTGCGTCTCTCGCCCGAGGTCCACCGCAAGCTCGCTACGCTCCCAACGGGAATCGTCACGGAGCAGGTTGACTTCGATGGCTTGCAGGCCTTCTCGACCTACCTCCACGAGACTATCCACTGGTGGCAGCATGTGGGCTCAACCACCGGTCTTATGCTGAGCCTCAGCTATCCTGGCCAGGCACACGCGAACTACACGCACCTGAAGAAGTTGCTGGCGAGCATCGGACCGAAGAAATCGATACTTCGTTTCGCTGAGGCAGCGGCGGGCTCAGGAGGCGACCCAGAGACCCCCACTGGAAGGGCGAATGTTGTCGTCAATAATCACTTCGATATCGAATTTTTTAGAATCCTGACCACCGATCCGGGCCTGGTTCGGAAGGTCGTTAAACACCCGCTCTTCGATTGCGTCGGTCACTCGTACGTAACCGCCTACGCCAACATCCTCCTTATCCTCGCCAGCACCCTTGACGACAGCTTCAATGTCATTCCTGATCCAAGGGATTGGGAGGAGGCTTTTGCAGCCCTGCGCTCTCAAAAGAAGAAGGGCTACTATTATGGGTCGGACTTAGCGGTCGTACCGCTCGGGGCACGCCAGATATTCGAAGGTCAAGCCCGGTTTGCGCAATTGCAGTACCTCTATTTCGCGTCGAGCGCAAAACTCGGCTGGGATGATGTACGGCCCAAGGGAATGCTCAAAGGTGACTATGGAGCGGCGTTCGAAACTTTTCTGCGCCTCGCAGAGCTTGAGTGGCCGCCGTCAATCGACCATCCCATCGTCGCGCTCTTCCTGCTGGTCTGCGACATGGCGATCAATCCCGGTGCCGGCTTTCCGATGCCGTTACGGGTTTTCACAACGTTTGTCGAAGATGTCGATCCGGGCTTTCGATTTGTATTCCTCTGCCGCACTATTGCGAAGCAGCGGCCGGATCTCGCTCAAGCTATCACGCAGTATTCAAGAGCTGAGTACGCCCAGGTCAGCGAGGCGCTTGCGCGTCTTCTGATGGTCGATCCTTCGCTCACCATAGCGGAGACGGTCACACGTTGGGTGCGTGACAGCAAAGCACTCAAATCTTTGATGGCCGAGCACCAGCGCTTTCGCTACGCAGCCGCCAACGTGCCGGTGCGCGTGCTGTTCTCACACTTCCTGGCCTTCAGCGAGGACAAGCTTTCGAAGCCGGAGTTTTTCTGCTGGCCGGGGGCTTGGATGACAGGCAAGCGTGTTTCGCCGGAAATTGTCGAGCTCTTTGAACGCCACTCAGCGCCATTCGTGGACAGAGCTGAGGATGGGGGCATCTACCCGCGTCTCATGGCAGATAAGGACGAGGCGACGGTCCAGGTAACGTTTGACACTTTCTACGCCATGAATGTCACCTACGATCTGACACGGCAGTGGATCGCAAAGGCCGGGCCGTTCGAGTACGACTATCGTTGGCTTTCCTCATCGGGCGCCCAGACTGACCTCAAGAATTTCGGCGATCGCCACTTCAAGAAGATCTACGGCGTTCACCCGGACAGCTTCGAACTTATCTAGTCTAGCTTGATCTGCGCGCGTCCTGCGCCCCATGTCTACTCGATACATGACACCCTTTTAGGACGAGTTGGGACGTTCGTGTACAGCCCACTTGCAGATTGGCCGCAGACCGCGCTGGGCGAGCCTTGGCCGAATCAGCAAAGAGAAGTCGGCCTGGATACGGCAAGCACCCTGAATGAGTTCGAGTCTGAATCCTAGCGGGCCGTAGTCAGTGCAACAAGACACTTTGCGGCGATCAGGCGGGATCTGGGACGGCCTGACTCTTTGGAGAAAACTTTCTAATTCGAGGTGATACATGGAGGAAAGGAGTACGCCGTATGCCTCGAACAGCTCGGATCGTAGCGCCCGGCGTGGCGTACCATGTGACGCAGCGCAGCGCCGGCCGACAGATCGTCTTCTACACCCGGCGCGACCGTCAGGTGTATCTTGGTTTGCTGATCCACGTTCACCTGGTAGGTGTTCCCAATGAGGAAGAGGCGTCGGCAATGCCGCGCCAGCGACCGGAGACGAAAACATTACTATTCCCCTGAGAACCCCAGCCCTCAATCCGGCTCCTCACTACGTCCCGAAGCAAGAGGCAACACCCATGGAACTCTACACAAACATCGGCGAACAGTTGTGAAATCGCCGCCTCCGGTCGCGACCGCTCGGGTTGCTTTTTGTTGGCGACAGCGCTTACCGATAACAGCATTCACGCTGTCATCTTTCTCGCTCTCGGTTACGGAGCGCAGGATTGCTTTTTGCCTGTGGCTTGGTCGGTGTGCCTCGATGTTGGGCGCAAGTATGCCGGAGCGGTGACAGGCTCGATGAATATGGCCGGGCAAGTCGGCTCGTTCTTGTCGTCGGTCGCCTTCGGCTATATGGTGACGTATTTTGGCAACTACAACACGCCGCTGATCCCGATGGGCCTGGCGCTGATGATCTCCGCGATCCTGTTCTTCCGCATCGATCCCAACCGGCAGATTATCCCGGCCTGATGGTGAGATTCCCGCTTCCGGTCACTGTTGTTCCCGGCACCACCGGGCATGACGCAAGTCGGTGCCGGATGCGAACCAATCAACCAAACAACTAGGCCACCAAACAATCCGTGCGAACTTTTTGCCGCGCCGCTCGTCTCTTGGTTATTGAAGGACGGGAAGCAACATGGCAACAAATGGTAAGAATGGCCGCGGAAAAAGAGGTTGGATCTGGGCGGGCATCATCGTCGTGGTTCTGGCCGGAGCGGCAGTGGGCGTTCGCGCCGCGCTGAAGCCGAACAACGCGATCGAAGCTTCCAAATTAGCCAGCGTGGAACTGGGCGACATCGCGCGATCCGTCGTCGCCACAGGTAAGATCCAACCTCGCACAAAGGTGGAAGTAAAATCGAAGGCCAGCGGCATCGTCAAGAAGCTGCTCGTCGACTATGGCGAGTACGTCAAGCAGGGACAAGTGCTGGCCGAACTCGACAAGGAAGAGTTACAGGCCCGCGTACGTGAGGCGACCGCGACGCTGATGGCCGCGCAGGCTGCCGAGGAGTCCACCAAGGCGGCGCACGAGCGCAACAAGTCGGATGCGGAAGGCCCGGACCTGCCGTTCCTGAAATCCGCGATGGAGCGGGCCAAGAAACTGCACGATCAGGGATTGATCGCGCGCGCAATTCTGGAAGACGCCGAAAAGGCCTATCAGATGGGCCTCAACAAGCAGATGACGGCGCTGCGCAGCGTGGCCGTTACGCGCGCCGAGATGGCGCGGTCCAAAGCGCAGGTGGCGCAAACGCAAGCGGCGCTCGAGCGCGCCCAGGAGGATTTGCGCAACTCAACAATCGTGAGTCCCATGGATGGACTTGTGCTCTCGCGCAATGTGGAGGTGGGCGATGCGGTGAGTTCGATCCTGGTGCTCGGTTCGCAGGCGACGCTGGTAATGACGCTAGGCGATGTCAGCGATGTGTATGTGCTCGGCAAAGTTGACCAAGCCGATATCGGCAAGGTCTTCATGAACCAGCGCGCGCGCATCGTGGTGGAGTCTTTCAAAGAAAAGAAGTTCGAAGGCCAGGTGACGAAGATTTCACCGCTTGGTGTGGAGAAGGAAAACGTGACGACGTTCGAGGTGCGCGTTTCGATTCGCAATCCGGGCGGCGAGTTGAAGGCGAACATGAGCGCTAACGCCGAGATCGTGCTCGAAGAGAAGAAGGGCGTCCTACTGGTCCCTGACACGGCCGTGATTTATGACCGCGACCGCAAGACGTACGTCGAAGTGCCGGATGCGGGCAAAGAAAAAGGCAAGAGCCGTGTGGCGGTGCAATTGGGCCTATCCAACGGCGTGAAGACCGAGTTGGTGGCCGGCGCAAAACAGGGCCAACAGGTCATTCTTCAATAGGCACGCTGAAGAGGCAATCCACGGGGATCATCTCATGACCTTTAAGGATCTCGTCCTGGATACGTTTCGTACGCTCTGGGCCAATAAACTGCGCACGGCGCTGACGATGTTCGGCATCGCGTGGGGCATCATCTCCATCACGCTGATGGTCGCCGCCGGCGAAGGCTTGCAAGTGGGCCAGAAGAAAGTGCAGGACAACTTCGGGAAAGACATCATGCTGTTCTTCGCCGGCCGGACCAGTATGCAGGCTGGCGGCACGCGCGCCGGCCGCATCGTACGTTGGAACATTCAGGATGCGGATATAGTACGGCAGGAAGCAACCGCGTGCGACGCCGTGATCCCGGAGTTGGGGCGCGGCCTGCCGGTGCGCAGCGCGTTTAACTCCGGAACGCTGACCGTCGTCGGCTCACTGCCGCCCTTTGCGGACATCCGCACAATCCCTGTCGCCGGCGGCCGCTTCTACAATGACGCAGACAACGTGGATGCGCGCCGCGTGGCGTTCATCGGCAGCGACGCAGCGAAGCAACTCTTCGGGACGCGCTCCCCGCTCGACCAGCAGGTCAGCATTGCCGGCTATCCGTACACGATTATCGGCGTGATGCAGGACAAAGAGCAGGATTCGAGCTATGACGGGCGTGACATCTCGAAGCTCTTCATTCCGGTCAACGCCATGTTGCGCGATTTTCCTAACAAGCCGCCGCGAGAACGGGTCACGATCGACCGCCTGATCGTCACGCCGCGCGGGCTGCGCAACCACGAAGAGTGCAAGACACAAGTGCGGCGTGCACTGGCCCGCATACACGACTTCGACCCCCGCGACGAAGAGGTTGTCGGCGTGTGGGACACCGTCGAGAACGCCAAGGACTTTCAAACGATGACCGACGGCATGCGGTACTTTCTGGGTGGTGTGGGAATCGTCACGCTGTTTCTTGGCGGAATCGGCGTGATGAACGTGATGCTTGTTTCCGTGCGGGAGCGCACGCGCGAGATCGGCATTCGAAAATCGCTGGGAGCGACGTCCGGCGCGATCCTGTGCCAGTTTTTTCTCGAAACGATTTTGATTGTCGCCTTCAGTGGCGCGGTGGGTTTGAGTCTCGCCTTCGGCCTGTGCGCGCTCGTGAATCAATTGCCGATGCCGCAATACTTCGCCGGGCTGCTGCCCACCTGGCAATCCGCCGCGATCTCTTCCGGCCTGCTCGGCGCCGTCGCGATTCTGTCGGCACTCTATCCGGCCGGCAGTGCCGCCGCGATTGACCCGATCGAAGCGCTGCGTTACGAGGCGGGAGGCTGAATGCTAGTCGAAATCTTGAGGCAGGCATGGATCACCTTGCGGCGCAGTCCGCTGCGCAGTTTTCTCACCATGCTGGGCATCGCTTGGGGCATCGTCGCGGTGGCGCTGCTGTTGGCGTATGGCAGCGGATTCCGTAGTGTGCTGCTGACCAGCTTTCTCGCGTTCGGTAAAGGCGCGATCATCTGCTGGCCCGGACAAACCAGCGAGCAGGCCGGAGGAGAACGCGCGGGCCGGCGTGTCCGCTTTGAACAGGCGGACGTGGATGCAGTTATGCAGGAGGGCTCCTTCGTCAAGAACGCTTGTCTCGAATACGTGCGCAACGAAGCGATTTTCTATGGCGAACGGTTGGCCGACGAGAACATCCGCGGCGTGTGTCCGGAGTATGGCGAGATGCGCAACGAGGTTGCCGCCGAAGGCCGCTGGCTCAGCGCGGAGGACCAACGCGAACGAAGGCGCGTCGTTTTTCTGGGCGACAAACTCAGGAAGAAACTCTTCAGCGGCCGCAATGCCATCGGCGAAACGATCACGATTGCGGGACTGCGTTTCACGGTCATCGGCGTGATGGAGTCGAAGATGCAGATGAGCAACTACTTTTCGAGCGACGACTCCTGCGCCTTTATCCCGTACTCCACGGCCGGGGATTTGTGGGATGTGCGTTACGGCAGAGTCATGGTGGTGGAATCCGTGCATCGCCAATTTGAGAAACAGGCGATGGAACAGGTCCGTTCCGCCATCGCCAAGCGGCAGCGCTTTTCGCCGGCCGATAAGCGGGCGATACAAATGTTCGGTCGCGAACAGTTCCGGCCGATCATCGATGGGCTTACGATCGGACTGCAGGTTCTGCTCGCGTTTATCGGTGCGTTGACATTGGGCATCGGCGGCGTCGGCGTGATGAACATCATGCTCGTCACGGTCGACGAACGCATTCGTGAGATCGGCCTGCGCCGCGCGTTGGGCGCGCGCCGGATTCACATCATGCTGCAATTCATTACGGAGGCGCTGGCCATCACGCTGGCCGGCGGGCTGTGCGGAATCGTCGTAGCCTACGCGCTCTCGGCTGCCATCGGGCCGCTTCCACTGCTGGGCGCGGCGATGAAGGACGAGAGCGGCAAGGGCGACATCCATCTCGTGATCTCGCTGAGCACGGTGGTCATCTCCGCGGGCATCTTGGCGCTAGTGGGCCTGATTAGCGGCCTGATGCCGGCGATCAAAGCTGCGCGGCTCGACCCGACAGAAGCATTGCGCTACGAGTAAGCGTCACGTCCAACCCTGGTCCCACGGCAGCGGCAATTGCACGGCCTGCCAGCGGCGGCTACGCCTTTCGAGCGTTTTCGCTTCTGCCTCCCGGTTCCAGGCGTGCAGCGTATAGACACGCTCGCGCGCGTAGCGGTTGAGCGTGCGATAGTCTTCGTTCTTTTCAGCAGCGGCCGAGAGCATTTCCATGACATCGAACGCTTCCGCGATGCGCCCCTCCATCTGCGTAAACGCGACCAGATGGCGCGCTAATTCACATGCCAGATCCCACATCGGCGGAGTCTCGAGCGTCCAGCGGAACGCCTGATACAGGTCGGGCATCAACTCGGCTGTTACCGGCTGACGCAACACCGCCTCGGCGTGGCGCAGGCGCAGGTCGGCGGATGCTGGCGTAGCATCGATCACGTACTGCGGGAGTGCGCATCGGAAAGATTCGAGATTCAGCACTTGCGCCGGATAGGGAATGCCGTCGATCTCCTGGCCCGCAATCTCACCGGCCAATGACAAGGGAAATCCCGCCGGTGAGCAGACCGCCATGGCGGAGATGATTTCGCTCGCGGGCTTTTCCAGACTCTTTGGCGTTTCGAGTCTGGCGCCCGGAGCCGTCGGGAGCAGACGCGGCATGCGCGTGGTAATCAGTGTGGAGCTCTGTCCGCCCGCGATTAGCCGCGACTTGCGCACCACATGGTCGAGCACCAGCAAATAGCGCTTCCACTCGAAGATGGCGGCGAGTTCGTAGAGGTTGCTCTCGGTATCGCCCTCCATCTTGTGGCGCATCTGGTAGCCGATCTCGCCTGCCAGTTCCATGACCGGCCGATCACCGGAGTGAATCCAGAAAACGCCGTCGAAATTACGCGCGAAGCGATTGGCAAACTCGCACGCGAGCGCGGTTTTGCCACTGCCCGGGGCACCGCGGATCACGGCCACGCCCGGCTTGTCGACGATGGCGATGCGCAGCTTTTCGAGCTCCGCATCGCGGCCCGCAAAGGCCGGATTGTGCGCGGGCACGTGATGCGGTTGGGTCAATAATTCGTCAGATGGAAAAGTTGGCAAATCCGATCTTAGCAACGCCGGAGCCGCAATGAGAGGCCGTAACGCTATTGTCATCAGACAGTCATTGGCTTATCATGCCAACAGGGTAGGGTAAGGGACATGTCTCGACTTCACTTTTTGCTGTTCCTGGCTGCTTTCATCGCGACCGCTCCGCTGCTGGCGCAAAACGCCAGACTTTCGGGAGAGATCATGGACCCCTCAGGGGCGTCCATCGTAAGCGCCGATGTGCAACTCGTCAGCGATGGCACACGCGCTGTTATAACCACTAAAACCGGACGGGACGGCGGATTCGTCTTCCCGTCCGTGGCTCCTGGCACTTACTCGTTGCGCGTGGAAGCACCGGGGTTCAAGGTAATCACGCGTAGCGACCTGAAGCTGGACGTGCAGGCGACGGCCTCGCTGCGGCTCACGATGGAGGTTGGCGCGACCTCAGAGCGCATCGAGGTCACTGCCGAGGCGGCACCCGTTTATACCACCTCGCAGAGCGTGGAGAGCACGGTGACGAGCGAGCAGATCAGTATGTTGCCGCTGAACAGCCGCGATTTCAACCAGTTGGTGCTGTTGGCGCCGGGGGCGGTGGACAACATCAACTCCGGCAATGGACGCGACTTTGGCGCTGTGGCCGCCAACGGCAACCGCTCCTTTTCAAACGACTACACGATTGATGGCACGCCGAACAACGACATGTACCAGGGCCTGTCAGCGTTGCCGCTCTCGATCGACGTAATCCGTGAATTCAAGGTCACCTCCGGCGCATCCTCAGCACAGTACGGACAGGCGGGCACGCAAGTGACAGTTGTGACACGCGGTGGCACGAACCAGTTTCACGGAAGCGTATTCGAGTATTTCCGGAGCGAGTTCGCACAGGCGCGCAACACGTTCAGCACCGCTGAAGTGCCGCCATTTAGCCGCCATCAGTTCGGTGGTTCACTGGGCGGGCCGGTGCTGCTTCCAGGCCGCTACAACGGACGGAACAAGTCGTTTTTCTTCTTGAATTATGAAGGCAACCGGCAGCGGGAGGCGGCCACGCGCGTCGCTACCGTTCCGCCCGAGGCGTTCTGGCGCGGCGATTTTTCGGCTCTGTTGGACCGCAACATTCGCTTGCGCGATCCGCTGCTGGCCGACCGTCCGCTGATCCCGGGCAACAGGCTGGATCAATACCTGGGCGGCGCGCGCATCAACAAGGTCGCGGCTAATCTGCGGCCTTTTTGGGGTGCTCCGAATCAGCCCGGCCTGACCAACAACTCGATCGTCGATGCCTCGGCGTCGACCGATATTCATCAGTTCACCACACGCTTCGATCAGATGCTGCCGCGCAACCAGCAGATCGCGGTGCGGCTCTCCAACTCGCGGCGCGACGCCTTCGCGCCGGATCTGATCGGCAATGGCGGCGGGCTGTTGACGCCCATCATCAACTGGAACGGCTCCATAACCTGGACCGCACCCTTGCGCCCCACCGTTCTGAATGAAGCGCGCTTCGCGGTCTCCGACTACAATTCAGTGACGCTCTATTCGAACGCGGACCTTCCCAGCGTGGAGTCGCTCGGCATGAAGGGCTTCACGCCGGTGAGCGAACTGTTTCCGCCGCTGCCGCGCATCCAGTTTTCCGGCGGCGACGCGTTCACACAGTTGAACTACGGAGGCGATTCCAACTTTGGGATGGCCGCGCTGGTGAAGCAGAGCCGCACTTACAACTATTCGGAGACGCTTTCGTGGACGACGGGCCGGCACGCTCTGAAGGCCGGTGTTGAATTGCGCCGCTCCGTGCTGCCCGCCCTGCAAACCTCGAACGCGCGGGGGAGCATCAGTTTCACGGCTTCGTCCACAGGCGTCTCCACAGGCTATGCCTTCGCCGACTTCCTGATGGGTATCCCGAGCAGCACGCAGGAGGTGCCGGTGCGGCCGGAACTGCTTCTGAAACAGAATGAGATAGCGAGCTATGTGCAGGACGACTGGCGCGTCTCGCGGCGTCTCACGCTCTATGCCGGACTTCGCCACGAATTGTCTTTCGCACCGAGTGAAGCAAAGAATCGCATCACTACTTTCGACCCGGCCGTGGGCGGCATCGTTGTGGCGTCGGACAACGGCAAGCTGCCGGTGGACCAATACGTCCCTTCGGTTGTAGCGAAACTCGCGCCGAATGGAACGTTTCCCTTTCCGGTGGTCGCGGCGGATGCGGCGGGCCTCAACAGTTCGAGTCTCGTGAACGCGCAGTACAAAAATTTCGGTCCGCGCGCTGGATTTGCACTCGATATCTCCGGCTCCGGCAAGACAGTCTTGCGGAGCGGCTACGGCATCTTCTACACGCGCTATCCGATCCAGTATCTGCAGCAGACCGCGTTCGTCAATCCGCCTTTCGCCGGAGTTTTCAACTATAGTCAGTCCTTACAGAACGGGCTTCCGCTACTGACTTTGGACACCCCATACCCGGCAACCGGAGGCAATCCGAGCGTGGCGCCGGCGGGAATGGAACGCAACTTCCGCCAACCCAACAACCAGCAGTGGAATCTAACACTGGAGCAGTATCTCGGTTCCAAGACATCGGTGAGCCTGGGTTATACCGGCAACAAGGGTACGCACCTGTTCCGCAGCACTAACGTGAACGGTCCGCGCTTGAACGAGGCCGGCCAAGTCGTGCGTCCGTACAGTGGCACTTTTGGCACCAGTGCGATTGCGTATCGCCTGACTAACGGCAACTCCATTTACCACTCGATGCTGCTCGAAGTCCGGCGGCGCGTGGGCAAAGGGCTGGCGTTCCAGGGCAACTGGACCTGGGCGAATGGCATGGACGACACGGGCCAGACCGTGAACAACGCCCTGCTCGACGTGCAAAATCTGGGACGCGACCGTGCCCGCAGCGATTACGTTCGCCGTCACCAGATAACGATCAACGGAACCTATGACCTGCCCTGGGGGCGTGGACGGCAGTTGCTGCGCGATATGCCCGCGTGGGCCGAGGCGCTGGCGGGTGGTTGGCGTATCAGCGGCATCTGGCGCGACACGACCGGCCGCTATTTCACGCCGTCGTTTACCACGGCGGGTGGCCTCAGCAACAACCGGCCGGATGTGGTGGCAGGTGTGCAGGCCAACCTGCCGGCGGACGAGCGGACACCGCTGCGTTGGTTTAACCCGGCAGCGTTTGCCGCCGTACCGGCGACCGATCCCACCACGGGGCAGCCGCGCTTCGGAAACGCGGGACGCAATATCCTGGTGAGCCCTGGTTTGAATACGATGGACGCGAGCTTGGCCAAGAGCTTCCGGCTTCGCGAAAGCAAGGTCGTGAGCTTCCGCATCGAAGCGTTCAACGTGATGAACCATGCCAACTACGATCTGCCGCAGAGCAACATCTCGACCACGAACCTGGTGGGCTCGATTTCGCAGACCGTGATTCCGGCGCGCCAGATGCAGTTCGCGGTCAGGCTGGATTTCTGATGACGCGGCGAGGGTTTCTTCAAGCGGCGGGCGGTGGCATCGCGACTGCGGCTCAAGCGCCCCGCCGCCGGCCCAATCTGCTGATCCTGACCAACGACCAGCATCGCTCCGACTGCCTTGGCTGCATGGGCAATCCCGTGATCCGCACGCCAAACATAGACCGCCTGGCCTCGCAGAGCGCAACCTACACCAACCATTTCGTACAGACGCCGCAGTGCGTACCGTCGCGCGTGAGCCTGGCCACGGGCCGCTATCCTCATGTGCATCGGACGCCCACGAATGCGTACATCCTGGCGGACGATGAGCAGACGCTCGCCAGGATTTTGAACCGCGCCGGCTACTTAACCGCGGCAGTCGGCGAAATGCCGTTTGCGCCGCGCTCGTACACGGGCGGCTTTGCGAAGATTTTGGCGAACGGAGCCGATCATGAGGCCCTACTGGAGAAGCACGGCTGGCACGGCGCGAGCCTGACGGCGGAGCGCAGGAAGCAACTCGATGACCACGCTGCGCGCTCGAAGGCGCAGTTCCAAGCCTCAGCCGTTCCGTGGCCGAAGGAGTTGGATGAGTCTTTCTTCTTCGCGGAGAAGGCGTGCGAGTTCTTGCGCGCACATGCGAAGGAGCCTTTCTTCCTGCACGTCAATTTCCGGCGGCCGCATCATCCATTCGACCCGCCCGTACCCTATGACCGTATGTATGAGAACGCGGCTTTCCCGCCATCGCACAGCAGGCCGGGGGAAATGACCGACAAACCGCCGCAGCAACAGCAGGCACTACGCAACAGCGTCGGCTTCGACCTGACAACGATGTCGCCGGCGGCCCTTGACCGCGTGAAGAGCTGCTACTACGGCATGATCACCTTGAACGACGAGGCCATCGGAGCGGTGCTTAAGCAGATGCACGACCTCGATCTCGATCGCGATACGGTGGTCATTTTCAACTCCGATCATGGCGAGATGCTCGGCGACCACGGATTGCTCTTCAAAGGCGGGTACATGTACGACGAGGTGCTGCACGTCCCCCTGATTCTGCGCGCCCCCGGACGCATCCAACCCGGCAGCCGGGTCGACAAGCTGTGTGAAGAGATCGACGTGTTGCCAACTGTCCTCGAACTGCTCGGTGTTGCGGCGCCGGATGGAATTCAGGGCGAAAGCCTGCTCGGCAGCAAGAAAAAACAGGCGATCTTTGCTGAGTTTCCGACGATCAAAACGGTGCGAACGCTCGAATGGAAACTGGTGCACTATCCCGGCGCAAAGTACGGCGAGTTGTACAATCTCAAGAACGATCCAAATGAGCTATTCAATCTGTGGGCGGATCCGAAGTACGCTCCGCGCCGTGCCGAGATGGCCGGAATGCTGGCGGACTGGCTGATTCGTACTCAGGATCCGAAACTAGCGCCGCAACGCGATCCGTCGGAAAAGGGTTGAACGACTCAACCGCTCGATTCTGTATGTTTGGGTGCGTCATATTCCCCATGTTGGAATATCCCCCACATCTGTCGATCACAACCAGGCAGGTCAGCAAAGGATCTAAAGGACTTATTCTCGAATGTGGTTTGGCCTAGTAAGTGCACTACTTAGATCAACATATAAGTCTTCATTGACTTAAGCATCCCCCGCGGGGAGTCCCAGCTCCCCGCAGCCCCTCTGAGTGAAAACCCCGGTTTCTTAACCGGGGTTTTCCTCGTCTACAACTGAAAAAAGGCCGTCCACAGCGCGGCCCAATTGGCGGGGCGCTGTGACTAATCGTTGTCGGGGGTGACCTTGAGGACGGACAGGAAGGCTTCCTGCGGAATCTCCACGCGGCCGACGCGTTTCATGCGGCGTTTGCCTTCCTTCTGCTTTTCGAGCAGCTTGCGCTTGCGCGAGATGTCGCCGCCGTAGCACTTGGCCAGCACATTCTTGCGCATGCCGGGGATCGTTTCGCGAGCCACGATCTTATTCCCGATCGCCGCTTGCAGCGCGACCTCAAACATCTGACGTGGAATCAGTTTGCGCAACCGCTCGATGAGTCCCTTGCCGCGTTCGTGGGCGAAATCCTTGTGAACGATGATGGAGAGCGCATCCACCGGCTCCGACGCGACGAGTACATCGAGCTTCACCATCGGCGAAATGCGATAGCCGGACAGATGATAATCGAGCGAAGCGTAGCCGCGCGATGCCGACTTCAGGCGGTCGTAAAAATCGAGAACGATCTCGTTCAACGGAAGCTCGTATGTCAGCATGACGCGCCCGCCCCCGAGATACTCGAACTTCTTCTGGTCGCCGCGCTTCTCTTCGAGCAGCTTTAGAATTTCGCCCACAAAATCATCGCGCGTAATCACGACCGCTGTAATGATCGGCTCTTCGACATGTTCGATATCGGCCGGGTCCGGGAACTTGGTCGGGCTGTCGACCGCAACCACTTCGCCGCCGCGCAGCGTCACTTTGTAGAGCACGCTTGGCGCTGTCGTGATCAGATCGATTTGAAACTCGCGTTCGAGCCGTTCCTGCACGATTTCGAGATGCAACAGCCCGAGAAACCCGCAGCGGAAACCGAAGCCGAGCGCCAGCGAGTTTTCCGGTTCGAAGTTGAAGGCACTGTCGTTCAGCCGCAGCTTTTCGAGTGCATCCCGCAACAGTCCGTGCTCGTGCGACTCCACCGGATAGAGGCCCGCAAACACCATCGGCTTGATCTCTTCAAAGCCCGGTAACGCCTCAGCCGGATTCTCGTTGCTGGTGACCGTGTCGCCGATCTGCGCTTCGGCAACGTTCTTGATATTCGCAACCATGTAGCCAACTTCGCCCGCGGATAGCTCCTGGCACGGAATCGCTTTGGGCGATTGATAGCCGAGACCTTCCACCTCAAAGACCTTGCCATTCGAGCAGAGCCGGATCTTTTGTCCTAAACGCAGAGTTCCCTCCGCGACGCGCAGCAGGGTAATCACGCCGCGGTACGGATCGAACCAGGAATCGAAGAGCAACGCGCGCAGTGGAGCATCGGGGCGGCCTTTCGGCGGAGGCACAAGGTGCACCACCGATTCGAGGACCTCATGAACGCCGGTGCCTTGTTTGGCGCTCACCAGTATCGCTCCGGAAGCATCGAGTCCAATCACCGATTCGATCTGCTCACGCACACGTTCCGGCTCCGCCGCCGGCAGGTCGATCTTATTGATAACAGGAATGATTTCGAGGTTGTGGTGCAGCGCCAGATACGTATTGGCAAGCGTCTGCGCCTCAACGCCTTGCGAAGCGTCAACCACCAGCAGCGCGCCTTCGCAGGCTTGCAGGCTGCGCGAAACTTCATAGCTGAAGTCGACGTGCCCGGGCGTGTCGATCAGATTGAGCTGGTACGTGATACCATCGTCGGCCTTGTAGTACAGGCGCACGGCGTGGGCTTTGATCGTGATGCCGCGTTCGCGCTCGAGATCCATCGAGTCCAGGACCTGGGCCATCATTTCGCGTTGCGACAGCGCGCCGGTGACCTCCAGCAGACGGTCCGCCAACGTCGATTTCCCGTGGTCGATGTGCGCGATGATGGAGAAGTTGCGGATGAGTGCTGGATCCATGCGGTATGATGAGGCTCTGAGACCAATTATCCCATATGTCCTACGCCAACATACTGTTCGAGGGGAGCGATGACGGCATCGCCGTCCTCACGATCAATCGGCCTCAGAAGCTCAACGCATTGAATTTCGCCAGCATGGCGGAGTTGGACGACGCGTTCGGGAAGGCTGCCGAATCCGCTGAAATCAAGGGTTTGATCATCACCGGCGCCGGCGAAAAGGCGTTCGCCGCGGGCGCCGACATCGCGGAACTGGGCTCGGCGCCGCCGCTCGAAATGCGCGAAATCGCCCGGCGCGGGCAAGCCACATTCCGCCGGCTTGAGACCATGCGCAAGCCATCGCTCGCCGCGATCAATGGCTTCGCGCTGGGTGGCGGTCTCGAACTCGCGATGAGTTGCACGCTGCGGGTTGCCTCGTCGAACGCCAGCATGGGACAGCCGGAAGTTAAACTCGCGCTCACGCCCGGATACGGCGGCACGCAGCGGCTACCCCGCCTGATTGGCCGTGGCAAGGCGCTCGAATTGCTGCTGACCGGAGAGCCGGTGGATGCGTACGAGGCGTACCGCATCGGACTGGTCCAGCACGTTGTACCGCAAGAAGAACTGCTGCCGTTCAGCCGCTCGCTGCTCTCGAAAATGCTTGCGAACGGACCCGCCGCCGTGGCGCTCACGATGGCGGCCGTCGACGCTGGATTGAATTGCGGCATGGACGCCGGCCTGCAACTGGAAAGCGCGGCATTTGGCTTGGCCGCGGCGACGGAAGACAGGCGCGAAGGCGCAGCCGCGTTTCTTGAAAAACGCAAACCGAATTTTATAGGGAAATAACGCATGAAAACGATCGAAGGGAATCTCAACGCAACCGGGCTGAAGTTCGCCATCCTGGTGAGCCGCTTCAACAGCATCATTACGGACCGCCTGCTCGGCGGCGCTCTCGACGCTCTCACGCGCACAGGCGCGTCGATGGATGATGTCGAGATCGTAAAGGTGCCCGGGTCCTGGGAACTGCCGGTTGCCGCGGCGGCGCTGGCCCGCCGGAAAGAGCACGACGGCATCATCTGCCTGAGCGCCGTAATCAAGGGCGACACGCCGCATTTCGACTACATCGCCGCCGAGGCCGCTAAAGGACTGGCGCAGGTTTCGTTGGATAACGCGATTCCGGTCGCTTTCGGCGTGCTCACGACGAATACGCTCGAACAGGCCATCGACCGCGCTGGCGCCAAGAGCGGCAACAAGGGCTTCGATGCCGCCATGACAGCCATCGAAATGGCCAACCTGATGCGCCAGCTACGGGTGGCGAAATAGAATGCCGGCACGCCACCGTTCACGCATGAGAGCCGCGCAGGTCCTGTACCAATGGGACATGCGCCTGCCTGCTTCCGTGGAAGATTCGATCGACGCGTTTTATCGCACGCTGCATTCGGCGGAAAGCGAGAAGGACGCCGAGTTGAACGCGCCCGTCGAGGAAGACCTGTTCATGGAAGAGTTGGTGCGCGGGACTGCGAGCAAGGTGGAAGAGATCGACCTGCTGCTCGAGATGCACTCGCAAAACTGGCGGCTCGAGCGCATGCCTGCCGTGGACCGCAACATCCTGCGCCTGGCAATCTTCGAGATGCGTTCGCTCGAATCGCCGCCGGCCGTGGTGATCGACGAAGCGCTCGATATTGCTCATCAGCTCTCCGGCGAGGACTCGGCGAAATTCATCAACGGCGTGCTCGACGCGGTCCGCAAGCAACTCGGACAATAGCGCCGTTACTTGCCGATACAGAAGGTGGAAAAGATGCGGTTGAGAATGTCGTCCGCTGTCGTGGCGCCTGTAATCGCATCGACAGGCCGTAGCGCCGCGTAAAGATCGAGCAGTAGCATCTCGTGCGGAATTCCGAAGGTCACGGCCTCGCGCGCGTGCGCCATGGCCTCCGCGCTCTCCTTCAGCAACTGCTCGTGCCGCAGACTGGTGATGAAACCAGCTTCCTGTTCCGTATCTCTCACTGGCCGGATCGCCGCCACGATCCGCTCCCGCAGCGCGCCGATGCCATCTCCGGTCAGCGCGGAGACGGGCACGGCGTCGTCGAATTCGGATTTGCGCGGCAGATCACACTTATTGCCGACCACCAGCGTACGGCCGTGTTCGCGAGCCCGCCGCACTAGGTCGAAATCCTGTGCATCGAGAGGTGCGGAAAGATCGAGCACGATCAGGGTCAGGTCCGCATCCGCTATCGCCTGATAGCTACGTTCAATTCCCAGCGATTCGACCAGACTCTCGCCGCTGCGGATTCCGGCCGTGTCGATCAGTTTCACCGGGATGCCCTCAATTGCCGCTGTTTCGGAGACCAGATCGCGCGTGGTTCCCGGCAACTCCGTAACGATGGCCCGATCCTGTTCGAGCAGGCGGTTGAAGAGGCTGCTCTTACCCACGTTAGGGCGCCCGGCGATGGCGAGCGCAAGCCCTTCGTGAACCAACTTGCCGTAATTAAAACTCGCAATCAGCCGCGCCAGAGCATGTTGGACCGGTTCGATGCGCCGCAGAATTTCGTCGCCGGAAGCCACGCTGACATCATCCTCGGCGAAGTCGATGCCGGCTTCGAGCAGCGCGATCAACTCGATTAACTGGCGCTTGAGGGGAGCGATGCTGCGCGAGACGGAGCCGTCCATCTGTTGCGCGGCAATGCGCGCCTGATAGAGCGTCGTGGATTCGATCAGATCGCGTACCGCTTCGGCTTGCGGGAGATCGATACGCCCGTTCAGGTAGGCCCGCAAACTGAATTCGCCCGGCTCGGCGGAGCGTGCGCCGTTCGCCAGCGCGCGTTCCACGCAGTGCCGCAGAACGACCGGCGCACCGTGGCAGGCGATCTCCACGACGTCCTCGGCAGTATATGATTTCGGCGCGGCGAAAAAGGTGACCACAACCTGATCGACGGCCTCGCCATCATCGGCGGGCAGTTCGGCGAGGGCCGCGGTCCAGGCGTTCCAGGTGTGTGCGCGCGGAAAGCGCAAGATGCGTTCCGCGATCGTGCGCGCGTCGGATCCGGAGAGGCGGACTATGCCGATCCCGCCGCGCCCGGGCGGCGTCGAGATCGCGACGATCGTATCGCGGAGCTGCAAGCCGGAATCCGGTTAGCGCCTGCGGCGTGGCGCGAAAGTTGGCCGGCCCGCATCGGGCGAGGACGGCATATCGGCCGGATAGATGACGACGTTGCGGTGCGGCGCCAAACCGGCGCTTTCGCTGCGCACGTCAGGCTCGTTGCGCAGCGCGAGGTGCAGAATGCGCCGTTCGCGGCTGTTCATCGGGTTGAAGTGGAACGGGATGTGCATCTTGCGAACTCGCTCGGCCGCGGTCTGCGCGCTCAGGCGCAACTCCTCGACGCGCAACATGCGGTAATCGAGCGCATCGAAGCACAGGCGGGAATGCTCGTTGGGCGGCATCCTCAAAACTTCGCCGGTCAATTGCTCCAGGGCGAGCAGCAACTCGGCTTTATTCTCCAACAGCAGATCCACGTCGGGACCCGAGAATTTCACAACCACGTCGGGGTTCTCAAAATCGGGATGGGGCCGCGCCTCATCCGTGATTTCATAACTGAACCGGAAACCGCCTTTTTCACGAATTACGTCCAGGAAAGAGCGGATCTGGTCGCCGGTTCCGGCCACTGTATACTTCTTTTCGCTCACTGTTTATTTCCTCGAACCCTTCTTGCGGGGCGTCACGTCAATTACGGCCGGCGCCGGCGTGGGCGTCATCCGGTTGAATACCATCTGCTGCGCAATGCCAATCACGTTGCCCATGAGCCAGTAAAGCACCAAGCCGCTCGAAACACTATAGAAGAAGAATCCTAACATAAGCGGCATGAACATCATCACTTTTTGTTGGGTCGGGTCGGGTGATGTGCTCGGCGTCATCTTCTGTTGGATGAACTGCGTGACGATCATGGCGATGGGCAGAATGCGGATCGGCAGCGTCTCCGGCATGGAGAGATCGCTAACCCAGAGCCACGGCGCGTTGCGCAATTCAATCGTGACGGTGAGCACTTTGTAGAAGGCGAAGAAGAACGGAATTTGTAGCAGCATCGGAACGCAGCCTCCGGCCGGGTTCACGCCGTTCTTCTTGTACAGATCCATGACTTCCTGGTTCTGCTCGTTCTTTTTCGGATCGCGCATCCCGATGCCCTGGTACTTTGCGTTGATCGCGGCGATCTGCGGCTGAATCTGCGCCATCTTCTTCATCGACTTCATGCTGGCCATACGCAGCGGCAGCAGCAGCATGTTGATGGCGATGGTCACGAGGATGATCGCCCAACCGAAGTTGTGCGTCATCTTGTCGTTCACCCAGTTGAGCGCCGCAAACAGCGGTTTCGCGAGAAACCAGAACCAGCCCCAATCCACCAGGTCGACCAGCTTCGGGTCCAATTTCTTTAGAAGATCGATGTCCTTCGGCCCGACGAACAGAGGGAAGCTGTTAAGTCCACTGCCGCCCACGGCCATACCGGGATGAGGCCCCTCTTTCCCCGTCGCGGGAATCAGAGCCATGTCGCTGTAACTCACAGCCTCCACGGAGGGAGCGTTGGCACCCGGCAGAACAACAACCGCGAAATAGTGGTCTTCCAGACCGGCAAACGAGAAACGGCCGGAAACCGAGACCGGTCCGTCCTTAGCAGCCTTGACTTCGTTCACGACCAGTTTGTTTGCCGCAACATCGAAGTGCAGTGTGTGCTGCACCGTCGCAGGGTCCTCGACCATGGGATCGCCGAAGCCGCCACGCCAGACCAGCAAATGGGGGATCTGCCCCCCGCTCTGCGTCACTTCGGTTTCGACGGTCGAAAGGTACTTGCCTATGGTGAAGCGAAAGCTCTTGCGCACCATGACGCGCCCGTCAGAGAACTTGAAGTCGATGCCGAGTCCGTCGCTGGAGCGCTCAGTGACGTACAGCGCCTGGTTCACATCCACCGCAGGTTTCTGGCCCTTGAATTCCAGCGAGAAAGGCAGGCCAGCGCTTTTCGGGGCGGTCTGATTCACGAGCTCCAGCAGTCTGCCCTTGCTGTCGGAGTACTTTTTCTGCTTCAGTATCCAACTTTTCACTACGGCGCCACGGTTGGAAAACTGGATGCGATAGAGGTCACTCTCGATGGTGAAGTTCTCTTCCTTGTCTGCGGCCATCTGCCCGGGAATCGGTGCGGGCGCAGCGGCCTTCGCGATCTCGGTCGGCTTGGACTCGGCGGCAGGCTTCGCTGCCTGTACCGGCGTAGCCTGTTTGGGCTGGGCAGCCGGCGGAGTGGGCTTGTAGATGTAGGGAGTCAGGAATAGAACCGCGCCCATCAGGATGAATGCGATCAACAGCCGCATCTCCATGGAGAGCTCGAACTTCTTCTTGCCGGGTCCTGTGCCGGGGAGATTGTTGGGCGAATCGGCCATGACGGTTACACCACGATTCCTTATATCTTAGTTCACCGGATCGAACCCGCCGGCGTGAAACGGATGGCAGCGGCATAAACGCCCGAGGCCCATCCAGACGCCACGAACGGCGCCATGCAACTCCACCGCCTGGCACATGTACTCAGAACAGGTGGGATGAAAACGGCAGGCGGAAGGCACCAGCGGCGAGATCCACCGCTTGTAGAACCGCAGAAGCACGATCACTGCCCGCTGCATCGCTGGAACACTTTCTGCACTTCGGCGCGGAGTTCTTCCAACGGGGCTGTCAGCAAGATCCTCCGCGGATTAAAAACGACAGACCACTTGGCATCCAGTCCCGCCAGTTGCAGCCGCACACATTCACGCAGCCGCCGCTTGATGCGATTCCGGTACACGGCTTTGCCCACGGCGCGCGGCACCGTGAAACCAACCCGCGGGCGATCCTGCTCCGCGAGTGCCAGGCAGAACGCTGTGAAACAACGTCCCGTAACCCGAAAGCCCTGCGAGTACACCGTGCGAAAGTCGCTGGATTTGAGGATCCGGGACCGCTTGGGAAACAAGAGCGGCCTGGCGTCTGGATTACTTGGCGTAACGAACGGCTCTTTCGTCACTGACGGTCAACTTATGGCGGCCACGAGCGCGGCGGCGCGACAACACAGCCTGCCCATCCTTGGTCTTCATTCTCGCTCGGAACCCGTGGGTCTTCGCCCGCTTGCGATTATTCGGCTGAAATGTACGTTTTGGCATTTTAACTTTCTCAGGCGCCGGGCAGACTACTCACTCCGGAGCACAACTATAGCGCAGAACTTTGGGTTAGCCCCAAGAATTCAGTATAAAGACTCCGGCCGGAGGGTGTCAAACCGCCCGAACCCATCGATCATAACGATTTGGCTACCACACGCTTCTTCGGCACGCCCTTCGGGTGGCAATCCGCGCACTTTACGGTGTGTATGTTGTGTGTACTCTTGAGGTTGGCGAAGGTAGTGTCCATCTTCTCGACGTCGATGCCGCAGTTGGACAACCGCGGGTGGCAGTCGGCACACGATTGCCGCGTATTCTGTGCGTGTTTCTGATGGCAGGCCAGGCAGCTTAGTCCTTCGTGAACGCCGAGCGGCGTGCGGTCGTCGCCCGTGCCGGCCTGCATCGACGCCAGCGGCGCGTGGCATTGATAGCACATCGACTGGCGCTTATCGGGGCTCATCCTGACGCTGCGCGTCCCCTCGAACATCGCGGGCACGGGCATGTTCGGGGCGGCGATGTTCATCTGGGAGCGGCGGTCGTAGAGGCCCACCGACGGGCGCACGATCTCCTGTTTCGCGCCGAGGCGCTCGCTGCCTTTCAACAGCGGCGCGCCTTCGCGGTGTACGGCGTGGCAGGACAGACACGGAATCGCCGGTTTGGCGACCAACTTCGAATCGAGCAACTTCCATGGGCCCTTCGCATTCAGGGGCTGCACCAGTTCCCGAATTGGGCCAGCGTAGTGCATGCCGTGGCAGCGCAGGCAATCATCCATCAGCGCGCGCTTCCCGTTGTGCTCCGGGTCCGTGAAAATACGCGCGAACGTGGTGCTGTGCGGACCGGAGCGCCACTGCGCAAATTCCTGCTGGTGGCAGCCCTTGCAGCGGTCCATCATATTCAGCACGTCCTCGTGCGCCAGGTGAATGCGCTCGGGAGCCTTTCCGCGCAAGTGCGTCGCGACACGGCGCAGGTTAGTCTTCAGCGAGCTTGCATGGCACTCCGTACAGTTGACCTTGCGATGCGAGGAGCCGTGCCAGGAATTCAAGTTGCCGCGAATTTCGTGGCAGCGGGCGCAGCCCTCGCCCCACGAAGAAACGTAGTAGAGATCGGCCGCGGGCACGGCCAGCAGAACCAGAAGCGCAGCGGCTCCAGCCCATACAAAGGGCGATCGCAGCAATCTCATGAGCGGAACCGTGTCCCCTTCCACGTCTTCACGATGAATTCGGAAGACCAATAACCGAGCGCCATTATCGTGAGCACCGGATTGAAGCCGCCATTGTTGACGTGCACGCTGCCGTCCACGACGAAGACGTTATCGACATCGTGCACCTGGCAGTGGCGGTTGACGACGGATGTCTTTGGATCGTTGCCCATGCGGCATGTGCCGGCCTGATGCTGGCCTCCGCTCAAACCCTGTCCAGGCAACTTTTTCCACGTCTGAATCGCCCCGGCCTCCTTGAGCCATGCTTCTGCTTTCCCGCTCATGGCCCGTCCGATTTCGAGAGTATGCGGATGCCTCCCGCCGGACATACGTGCCACGGGAATGCCGAAGCGGTCGCGCACCTTTGGGTCCAGTTCGACGCGCGAATCGAACATCGGCATGTCCTGCGTGGGTCCTTGAATGGCGATTGTGTTTCGATAGCCTTTGCGCATCGCGTCTTTGTGCGCCTTGCCCCAACGCGGCGTACCAGGGGGCAGCGATCCGAGGGCCTGGATGGGCAGCCGGATAAACTCGTTCGCCAGCATCGCGCCGCCGCGCAGGCCCGGATTGCCGTGGTTGTAATCGCAGACCGCGATGCCCGCGCCTGGGCCGACATCGTCGTAGGTCTGCTGCTCAAACAGTCCGATAGCGCCGGTGTAAGTGTGACCCTGCAAATTGCGTCCCACCCAGTCATAACGATTCCCGAGGCCATTCGGATGCAGCCTGTGCTTCGTGTTTAGCAGCAAGCGCGCGCTCTCGATCGCGCAGCAGGAAACCACTACAATATCGGCGAGTTGTTCTTGTAGCTTGCCGTTCTCATCGAAATAGGCGACGCCACGCGCGCGGCCCTTCTCATCCAGCAGGATCTCCTTCGCCATCGAGTTCGTGCGCAACTCGCAGTTTCCGCTGGCTAGCGCTACGGGCACTACAGTATTTTGCGAACCGCACTTGGCGTTCACTTCGCAAACGAATCCGACGCACCAGCGGCAGCGCATGCAGGGCGGGCGTCCACCGTACGGAACGCTGTTTCGCAGCATCGGGATCTCGAAGGGATGCAACCCGAGCCGTTTCGCCGCGGGCTTCAGGATCAGTTCCTCGCGCGTCGGCGGCAAGGGCGGCATCGGCAACGGTTTCTTGCGTGGGCCCTTGAATATGTTGTTGGTGTCGTCTCCGGAAACGCCTATCTCCTGCTCCGCCCTCTCATAGTACGGTTCAAGGTCGTCATAGTTGATCGGCCAGTCGTCAAGGGTGCTGCCCTCGAGCGCGCCATAGGTGGTGCGCATGCGGAAATCCTGCGGCATGTAGCGCCACGCCATCGCACCATAGGTCGCCGTTCCGCCGCCGACGCACGCTGCGTTATTGTTGTAGCCGCCCTGGCTCGGCAGCAGGGTGCGTTCGCGCCCTTGCGTGTCGACCAGGACGCGCGGGTTGCCTTCGTCCTCCGGACCTGTGGCGTTGCCAAGGATGCTCGTTCGCTGATTGCGCAAGTCGTCCTTGCGGCAGTCGTCTGCCGTATACCATTTGCCGCGTTCGAGCAGCACGACGCTTAGCCCGTTTGTGGCGAGCTGTTTTGCAGTCACACCGCCACCGGCGCCGGCGCCAATCACCACGGCATCTACCTTCTTCACGAGCGGCCTGCTTTCGTAAAGTCGTAGTGATCGCGCCCGCGCACAGGCGTGGACGGGACGCCGAGCATGCGCCAACTTGTGTACTCGCGATTGCCGCCATGACGGGGATTTCCGTAAAAACCCTGCATCGTGTGAGCCACCACTAGTTCGAAGAACGGCTTCGTCGTTTTGTCTTTTTCCATTTGCTGTAGAGTCGCAAATTGCTTCCCGGCTTCCGCGCCGGCAAACGAACCGCCCGCCATGCGATCGGCCGCCGCGATCCCGTCTCGATACACCTGACGATGTTCCTTGAACTTGCGCGTCAATTGCCTGTCGATATAAACCACGACGTCAGCCCAGGCAGCGCCGGGCATGTCGTCGGCCGGAACGATCTGTTCGCAGATTGCGGTGAGCGCGAGCGCTTCACTCTCCGTAAGAAAGCGCCATGGGTTCTTGGAAGCGCTGCATCCCGCGGCTGTGCCCGCCGCGACCGCGGCTGTGGCCTTCAAAAACTTGCGCCGATTAAGAGAAGAGGACTGTTTCATCGCGAATCCTGACCATGCTATGTCATATCACAGTCAGCTTGAGATTCGCACTTTTCCGTCTGGCTTTCCCGTCGCTAAACGCGACGCGCGCCGCAGCACGGTAAGGTATCTGGCGGTCGAAGGAGCGCTACGGCAGTAGCCCGCGGCGCTGCTTCATCTCGATCGAAATCACGCGCAGCGCCGCATCATCCAGAACCCTGCGGCCCAGCGCGGTCAGCATCTTGTCCTCCGAAGCGATGTGCGCGCGGTAGATGGCCGCCAGTTTTTTTACCGTCTCACGGTAGCGCGCTTCGGAGCCGTCGATTCCGGCGCTCACTCCGTCGGCGTGGGCCTTGACTTCGGCGTACAAAGCCTCCGCTTCGTCGTGCTGTTGTTCGAGCGTCTCGAGATATGCCAGCTCTTCGGCGCTGAGGCGCGCGCGCATGCGCGGAAACAAACTGCGTTCCTCGTCTTCCGTATGCCAGGCGCCATTCGAATCGAAGAAACGGAAACAGGACGCGGCCGCATCCAAGGCTTCCTGCCGCCGCAAGCTGAAATGATCCGCGACCAACTCCAGCGTCGCGAGCCGTTCCTCGATTCTGCGATGGCAGGCTACCAGATGCTCCAACGGGCGATCGAGCGTATCCCCAGGCTCGCGTTTCGCCAGCAATTGTTCGGGTGTAATCATAATTTCAGACTACCCTCCAACTGGCGCGGCCGCCAGGCCGGAGCGCAACAGCAATGCTTCGGGATCCGGGTCGCGGCCCATGAACGAGCGGAACAGCTCTGACGGATCCTCACTATCGCCGCGCTCCAGAATGCATGTCCGGAACTCGCGTCCCACGGCCTCGTTGAAGATGCCCTCTTTCTGGAAGCGGGTGAACGCATCGGCGTCCAACACCTCGGCCCACTTGTAAGAATAGTAGGCGGCGGCGTATCCGACAGGGCTTGCGAACAGGTGCGTAAAGCCGGCCATCATGGCGTGGCCCTCGGGCAGCGGAGCGGCGGAGTACTCCTGCAGGAGCCGGCGCGAATACCCGATCACATCGCCGTGGCGATCTTCCGAGTAGATCGTATGCAGCGCGAGATCGCTTGCGCCAAAACTCAACTGCCGCATCTGCGCGTTCGCGCTGCGGAAGTTTTTCGCCCGGCGCATCTTCTCGAACAACTCTCGCGGCACGGCCTCGCCGGTCTCATAGTGCCGCGCGAAAAGATCGAGCGCTGCGCGTTCCCAGCACCAGTTCTCCATGATCTGCGACGGCAGTTCCACGAAGTCCCAGGCGACGCTGGTTCCGGCCAATCCGCGCACTTCGACGCGGCTCAGGCAGTGATGCAGCAGGTGGCCGAACTCGTGGAAAATCGTCTCCACATCGCGGTGCGTGAGCAGCGCCGGCTTGTCTCCAATGGGCGGAGTCAGATTGCCGCAGATCAGGCCCAGATGCGGTTCGAAGCGGCCCGCCCTCGGTCCGCCAGTGAGAAATGAATCCATCCACGCGCCGCCGCGCTTGTTTTCGCGCGGGTAGAAATCCGCATAGAATGAGCCCAGTACAGTTCCCGAGGCGGCGTCCTGGATCTCGTAGTAAGTGGTCTGCGCATCCCACGACGGCACGCCGTTCCGCTCGACGATGCGAATGCCGAACAGGCGGCTGAACAGCGTGAACATTCCTTCCACTACTTTCGGGAGAGGGAAGTACGGACGCAACGCCTCCTCATCGAAGTCATAGAGCTTTCGCCGCATTTTCTCGGCATAATAAGAGACGTCCCAAGCCTGCAATTCCGGCGCTTCGGAGCCTTCCAATTCGCGGCGGAACGCAAGCAATTCCGCGTTCTCGCGTTTGAACTGTGCTTCGGTCTTCTCTTTGAGGCTGTGCAGAAACGCAAGCGCCCGGTCGCCGCTGCGCGCCATCCTGTCTTCGAGCGCCAGGTCGGCGAAATCCTTAAACCCCAACAACTCCGCTTGCGCTTTGCGCGCACCCAGAATCTTGCCGATCAGGGGGCGATTGTCCCTGGGCTCCACGGTGGCTCGCAGCATATAGGCCCGGTAGCAGTGCTCGCGAATCGACGCATCGTCCAAATAAGTCATCAGCGGCGTGTAACTCGGCGCTTGCAACGTGAAGCGCCAGCCATCGAGGCTTTTGCTCTTTGCGTTCTCGAGTGCCGCACTGCGCGCCGATTCCGGCAACCCGGCCAGCTTGTCCTCATCTGTAATCAGCAAATCGAACGCGTTGGTGGAGTCCAGAACATTCTGCGCAAATTGCGTGGTGAGCTTCGACAACTCTACATCGAGGGCCGCCAGACGCGACTTGCCTTCCGCGGGCAGATCAGCGCCATGACGGCGGAAGTCTTCGATCGTCTTCCGCAAATAGCGCTTGCGTGTCCCTGTCAGTTCCTGCGCTTCCTGTGTCGCAGCGTAGGTTTTAATGGCCGCCCACAAGCCCGCATGCAGCGGGATTGTCGAGTAGAATTCGCTCACCACCGGCTGCACTTTGTTATACACCTCGCGCAACGCAGGATAGGTCGCGACGGATTCCAGGTGCCGGACGATGCCCATCGCATAGTCCAGACGCTCCGTCATGTGATCGAGCGCAGCCATGGTGTTTTCCCAAGTGCGCGGCGCGCTTTCGCCGGCGATGCTTTCGAGCCGGAGACGTGCGTCCGCAAGAAGCGTTTCGACCGCGCCTTCGACGTGCTCCGCCTTGACCTGGTCAAACGGAATGAGATACTGGATGCTCAATAAAGGGTTCAGCCCCGGGAAAGATGCCATATAGCTCTTATTCTCGCTCAAATGCCGGAGCCGCCCGGTTGCTGAGCGCGCTGCCCTTCGCGTCGCTTTCTCTACATCTGCTCTATGTGTTGAGTCTTCCCGCGTTTCCGAGCCAGGACGGGCCTGCCCCACCGGAGCGTGTGGATCTCGTGATGGCCATGGATCGCTTTGGAGGCGCAGCCAGCCCGGCGGGACGTCGAATCGCAGGACGCTTCGGCCCCAAGCGCACGGCCTGGAGTCACGGATCCTTCGAATTGTTCGTCAAGTAATCCGGTCTGCGCTATCATCTAGGCAACGTTACGGAGGCGGAGCGGATGCGTACAGTACCCATCTTCATTGTCGGCGCGGTCGTGGTGGTCCTGGCTCTCGGCGCACAGTCGAAGCGATCCAACCGGCCCCAGGGCAAGCCGGGTGTTTTCGACTACTACGTGCTGAGCCTGTCCTGGTCGCCCCAGCATTGCGCGGATCCAGGCGGCAAGCGCGATATCGAACAATGCGGCAACGGCAAACGCTACGGTTTTGTGGTGCATGGGCTCTGGCCGCAGTATGAGCGTGGCTTCCCCGATTCCTGCGCGGCGGGTTCGCAGGTCGCCCCCGGCATCGTGACGCGCTTGCTGCCATTGATGCCCAGCGGCCGCCTGATCCAACACGAATGGGACAAGCACGGCACATGTAGCGGACTCAGCCAGGCGGGCTACTTCGAGACGATCGAGAAGACGTTTGCCGGCTTGAGAGTTCCGGACGATTTCAAGACGCCGCTCAAGCAGGTGATGGTGAAGCCGGATACGATCCGCAACAAATTCGTCGCCGCCAATCCGGGCTTCTCCGCTCAATCCGTCAAGGTGCTGTGCGGCGGCCGCTTTCTCAGCGAGGTGCGTGTGTGCCTTACGAAGGATTTGAAGCCGCGGCCGTGTTCGACCGGCGTCCGCGATTCCTGCCGTGCGGACGAGATCATCATGCGGCCCGTACGCTGAGTCGCGCTCACACCGGCAACACAACATGATCCGGGCAATCCAGGCGAATGTTTTCGTAAACCCGCGGGAGCAACTCCGGCCCATGTTTCGCCAGCAGCGGCAGGAAACTGTAGAAGCGCTCCTGTAGATGGCGATGGGGATAGATCAAGTTGCAGAGATATGTGGCGTCGCGAGCTGCCGTGGCATCCCGCCGCAACAACTCGCGTGCCAGTTTGCCTTGCGCCTTTGACAACTGATACAGCATCTTGGCATGGCTCTTGTCGAACGCCGCGGCGAGCGTTGGGTCGAACCCCACGACATCGCGCCGAAGCCGGTCGAGTTGCGCCGTCACGACGTCGCGCGTCTCGCCGAATGCGACGGAAAGCGAGTCCGGCGCCAAGCGACTTGCGATCTGCGCTTTCAGTGCATCCTCGCCCTGGAAAAACGACTGCAACTCGAGAGTGTAGCGCTGCATCAATTTGGTTGCGCGCGAATCGAGCAGCGTGAATCCACTACGCGGCGTCTCCACGGGAGCGTTGACGCCTAGCGCCTGATAGAGCGTCTCTGATTGCGCGAGATACGCAATTTCCGCCGGGCCGCCAACATGCGCAACCGTCGGAAGCAAGTAGTCCTGCACGACGGGACGCAGCAGCGCATTCGGAGAAAGCGTCTCGGCACGGCCGGCGAGTTCGTGCGCCGAATACCGCCGCCCCTTTGCTGTAAACGCCTCTAGATCGCGCTTTAGCGCGACGCGCCGTTCGCCGTCCAAGAGAAAGAAGAGCGACGAATCCGGATCTACGTGCACCTGCGCGTGATAACCGGCGGCGCTAAGTTGGTCGCCGCGCTGCCGCACGCGCGCAACGAGATCCGCCGAGCGCTCCAGGGCCGCTTGCAGCAGCGGCGCCGCGATGGCGCGAATCGACGGCCGCAGCGGATCGAGATACACCAGTTCATACGGCGCCAGCAGAGTCTTTAGCAACGCGAGGAAAGCCGCGCCCAACGTCGCGCCTGGCGTGTAGGCCGCCTCCGCCATACGTAGCGCGTCGCTCGCAAACGGGAGACCGTCGAACGCCGCGCGTAACGCTTCCAACGGATACTGGGAAATTGCGACGCCGCCCACGGGGCGCTCCGTCGCGGCGCTCTCCACCGAAAGCTTGATGGGAGTCTGCTGTGCATCGAAGATCCACGCGTGGCGCACCTCTTCGAGATCATGATCCTCGGTGGCCAGCCAGAAAACCGGCACGGCAGGCGTACCGCGCGCCGACAACTCCTGCGCGAGTTTGACCGCTGTGAGCGCTTTGTAGACCGTGTAGGCCGGACCGCTGAACAGGCCGGCTTGTTGGCCAGTAACGACGGCGACGGCGCCGGGTTGCGCGAGGCGGGCTAGCGCGGGCGAAGCTCCGTTGTCTTCCCGAAGTGCATCAATCAGCGCCGTGCGGCGGCTCTCCGGATAGGCGGTTCGTGCCGCCGCTTGCACATATGATTCCGGCTGGCTGGCGTCGAACGCATAGAAAGCCGCAGCCTTCGGGAATCCGTACAAAACGTCGGCGAACAATTTCGAAGTGCCGGGCAGGTCGGTGTGGCGAATGTAACTCGTTGGCATGAACAGTCCAAACTTAGCAGATGATGGCGTTTGATCGGAAGATGCGCCAGTTTGCTAAGTTTGAGAGAGGTCCAGACGCCGGGAGCGTTCTCATGAAAGAACAACTGGAGTTCAAACATCACGCGGACGAAGCGATGGAGCGGCTATATCGCGCTCTCTGCGACGCCGCCGACGATTACCCTTTCGACCCCGAACTGGAATCGGGCGCCTTGAAAATCGATTTCGACGATCCGCCGGCAAAGTTCGTCGTCAGCCCCAACTCCGCGGTGGAGCAAATCTGGGTGTCCGCGCTGTCCAAGAGCTTCAAGCTGGATTGGGATCCGGTGGAAGGTTCGTTCATTCATTCGGAAAGCGGACTGACACTAATGGAACTAGTCTCCGCGCACATCAGCAAACAGATTGGCGAAGAAGTGTCGCTCTGACGCATGGCGGGAGTCTACATCTCGTATCCGTTCTGCGGGCAGAAATGCACGTTCTGCAACTTCGCTTCAGGTGTAATGCCGGCCCAACTCGAAACTGAGTACGGGGTCGAATTGCAGCGTGAGATCCAACTCCATCGGTGGGCGTGGACTCCGGAAACCGTCTACCTGGGCGGCGGCACGCCAAGCCGTATGGACGCCGGGACGCTCCGCGCAACGCTCGCTGCCGTGCCCGGCGCACCGTGGGTGGAAGCCACGCTGGAGGTGGCTCCCGGCGATGTTTCCGAGGAGCGTGCCGCGGCTTGGCAACGCTGCGGCATCAACCGCGTCAGCTTGGGCGTTCAGTCGTTTATCGATAGCGAATTGAAGCGCACCGGGCGTAGGCACAACGCAGCCGTCGTTGAACGCGAGATTGGCATCCTGCGTCACGCAGGCATCAATAGAATCAACATCGACCTGATAGCCGGGCTACCGTTTCAGACGCGTGCAAGCTGGATCGAATCCCTCGAATGGGTCGATCGGCTGCGGCCGGAGCATGTCTCGGTCTACATGCTGGAGGTCGACCGCGACAGCCGTCTCGGGTTGGAAATTTTGGATGGCGGCGTGCGTTACGGCGCGCAGTCTGTGCCCTCCGACGAATTGACGGCGGACCTTTACGAACTCGCCGTCGAGCGCTTGGCGCAAGCCGGCATTCAGCGTTACGAGATCTCCAACTTTGCGAGGCCGGGCTTCGAATCGCGCCACAATCTGAAGTATTGGCTGCTGGAACCTTACGCCGGCTTCGGTGCGGATGCACATTCGTTCGACGGAATCCTGCGTCGTGAGAATGCGGAGACGCCTGCCGAGTACGTGCGCCTGATGCGCGCAAAGGCTTGCGCCTGCACTGCGCAGACACCAGCAGACACGGCCGGCGAACGCTTCTTCGTAGGCTTGCGGCTGAGTGCGGGGATGCGCCCGCGCGATGAGGAATGGCTGCGCTTCGACGCGCCCATCCGGCGCTTTGTCGACGAGGGATTGCTCGAAATTGACGGTGGCCTGCTGCGGCTCACGGCGCGCGGCGTGCTGCTATCCAATGAAGTATTTCAGGAGTTTCTAGGATGAGTGAGAACGGATACATCGATCTGCGAAGCGACACAGTCACGCGACCGGGCGAACGTATGCGCGCGGCGATGGCGAACGCCGAAGTCGGCGACGACGTGTACGGCGAAGATCCGACGGTAAACCGGCTGGAGGAGCGCGCCGCCGCAATCTTCGGCAAGCAAGCGGCGCTGTTCGTACCGACGGGAACCATGGGCAACACCATCGCGATCAAGCTGCACACGCGGCACGGACAGGAAGTGATCTGCGATGCGCGCAGCCACGTGCTGAATTACGAGTTGTCGATGATGGCGTGGTTCGCCGGCTGTGTCGCACGGCCGATTGCCACGACGGACGGCATACTGAGTTGGGAGCGCGTGCGGCAGGAGATTCGTCCTCTGGGTCCGCACTGGGCGCCAACCGGCTGCATCGAGATCGAGAACACGCATAACATGGCGGGCGGAACGGTTTACCCGCTACGCACGATTGAGGAAATCTGCACGGGCGCGCACGAATTCGGCCTCAAGGTCCACATGGATGGCGCACGTGTTTTCAATGCGGCTGTCGCGACGGGCTGCCCGGTCGGCACGATTTGCGCCGCGGTCGACACGGTGATGTTCTGTCTCTCGAAGGGCTTGGGCGCTCCCGCTGGTTCGCTGCTGGTGGGTACGCAAGACGCCATTGCGGAGGCGCGCCTCTATCGCAAGCGCCTGGGCGGGGGCATGCGCCAAACCGGAGTGCTGGCCGCTCCTGGACTGATCGCGCTGGAAGAGATGCCGGCGCGTCTCGCGGAAGATCACGCCAATGCGAGCTTTCTGGCCGAAAACCTGGCCAACATCGCGGGTATTCACGTCGATCTCGCCACGGTGCAGACGAACATCGTAATTTTCGACATCACCGGCACGCGGCAGACGACTGCGGATTTCTGCGCGGGACTGAAGCGGCAAGGCGTCTTAATGAATGGCATCAACGCTCGCGAGGTGCGTGCGGTGACGCACTGCGACGTCAGCCGCAAGGATTGCGAGCGAGCCCTGGCGGCGATCTCGAAACAGGCGTAAACTGGCGGCCATGGCATTCACCTTGGAAGGCAGAACCGCCCTGGTGACGGGTGCGGGCCGCGGCATCGGACGGGCCATCGCACAGCGGCTGCGGAAGGCCGGCGCCGCGGTGCTGGTCAACGATTTGGACGAGGCCGTCGTACAGGAAACGGCGCGCCTCTTCGATTGCCGCTATCTGGCGGGCGATGTGACGGCGCCGGACTTCCCGCAGAAGTTGGTGGACGCAACCATCGCCGCTTATGGTTCGATCGATATCATCGTCAACAACGCCGGCTACACCTGGGACAGCGTGATCCAGAAAACCGGCGACGAGCAGTTTCAGGCAATGCTCGACATTCACATCACCGCACCGTTTCGCATCCTGCGCGCGGCCTCAAACTGGATTCGCGAAACGTCGAAAGCGGAGTCGGCCGCGGGCCGGCGCGTGATGCGCAAAGTGGTCAACATAACATCCATTTCCGGCACCGATGGCAACGCGGGTCAGGCCGGCTACTCCTCGGGCAAGGCCGGCGTAATCGGACTCACGAAAACCATGGCGAAGGAGTGGGGACGTTACAACGTAAACGTGAACGCCGTGGGCTTCGGTCTGGTCGAGACCAGGTTGATCCAGCCGCTGACCGGAGACGGCGCAAGTATCGAAATCAAGGGCCGGACGATTGCAGTAGGAGTGCAGCCCAAGGCGCTGGAAGCCGCCCGCGCGGCGATTCCGCTAGGCCGCCTGGGAACACCGGATGAGGCAGCCGGGGCCGTCCTGTTCTTCTGTTCGCCGCTGTCGGACTACGTGACCGGTGAAGTTCTGATCTGCGGCGGCGGGATGCACTTCTAGCGATTCGGCAAGTTACTTATGGTGAAATCGCCGCCTCCGATCGCTGGCAATGTTGAACGGATACCTTTCCAGCTATGCACAAAACCAACTACGCACAATACCAACAGTGCCGGGAATGATAGCGACCGGAGGCGGACGGACTGTCATCGCGAATTGCAGTCTGCACAGCTTTGCCGGGTCGAAGTGGGCCAGATGTTAGAGTAAGTAGCACGGAGGCTTCGCCGATCTTGCGGTGTCCAAGTTGTTCTGCCGAAAATCCGGAAACCAGCCGCTACTGCGGGAACTGCTCCGCGCCCTTATCGCACGACGTGCCTCCCTCCATGGCCGAAACCGTCGCGGTGGAGACTCCCGACCTGCCACTCTCGTCGACGAGCACCGTCGACGATGGCCGCTTCGTTCCTGGAACCGTGTTAGGCGAGCGCTACCGAATCATGAGCCTGTTGGGTCGCGGCGGCATGGGCGAAGTCTATCGCGCCACCGATCTAAAGCTGAGCCAGCAGGTGGCGCTGAAATTTCTGCCGGAATCGATGGCGCGCGACCCCAAGACCCTCGACCGTTTCCACAACGAGGTGCGCATCGCACGGCAGGTTTCGCACCCCAGCGTTTGCCGCGTGTACGACATCGGCGAACTGAATGGGCATCCGTTTCTATCCATGGAATATGTGGATGGCGAGGATCTCGGGTCTTTGTTGCGCCGCATCGGCCGGCTGCCGTCCGATAAAGCGACCGAGATGGCGCGCAAGCTCTGCGCCGGTCTCGCGGCCGCCCATGACAAAGGCGTTCTGCACCGCGATCTGAAGCCCGCCAACGTTATGATCAACAGCCGCGGGCAGGTCGTGATCACGGATTTCGGACTGGCCGCTCTGGCCAGCGAAGTGCGGGCCGGCGACGTCCGCAGCGGAACGCCGCAGTACATGGCCCCTGAGCAACTCGCCGGCTCCGAAGTCACTACGCGCAGCGATCTCTACTCGCTCGGCCTTGTGCTCTACGAGATGTTCACAGGCCGGCGAGCCTTCGACGCCAACTCCCTCGAAGAACTGCGGCGCATGCAGGAGAAGTCATCGCCGGCCAGCCCATCGACTGTTGTGCGCGATATGGATCCGGCAGCGGAGCGCGTGATTTTGCGCTGCTTGCAGGCGGATCCCAAGGACCGGCCCGCCTCTGCTCTGGCTGTCGCGGCCGCACTGCCGGGTGGGGATCCGCTAGCCGCCGCACTGGCTGCGGGCGAGATGCCGTCGCCGGAACTCGTCGCCGCCTCCGGAGAAACCGAAGGACTGAACCGCGGTGTCGCGCTGGCGTGTCTCGTAGCCGCCTTCACTGGCCTGCTCTGCACGATGGCGCTGGCAGGCAAGCTCAGCCTGCTTGACCGCATCCCCTTCGAGACCCGCCCGGAAGTGCTCGCTGCCGTCGCGCGCGAAACCCTCGGCAATCTCGGTTACACGGATCGTCCGTTCGACTCCGCTTCGGGGTTCCGCTACATGCGCGATTATCTGCGTCATCTGCAGGCGACGGACTCGTCTCCCAAACATCGGGAGCGCTTGGCCAGCGGCACTCCCCCGGTCGTCTACTTCTGGTACCGCGAGAGCCCACAGCATTTGGAAGCCACCAATTTTTTCGGCGAAGGGGGCAATGCGTCCGGCGTGGTGGCTCCCATGGACCCCAGGCCCGATCTGTCGGGAATGGCGTATGTGGCGCTCGGGCCGAGAGGGCGGCTGCAGCGGTTGCAGGTCACGCCGCCGCAGTTTGAAGCGACGCCAGGCAGAGCGATGCCGCTCGATTGGCCCGTCTTGTTCGCAGCCGCCGGCTTGGATGCCACCCGCTTCCGGTCTGCGGAGCCGCAATGGACGCCGCCTTTTGTTTGCGACCGGCGCGAGGCGTGGGTGGAGACAGCAGCCGGTGCATCCGGCGTGCCATTGCGTATCGAAGCTGCGGCATGGCGCGGTCGACCGGTCTATTTTGAAGTCATTTACCCGTGGACCCGCCCGCAGCGCCAGGAACGCTTTCAGCCCACGTTCTCCGAGCGCGCCGGCCACATTATCGTCGTGTTCCTCATGTGGTCAGCCATGCTCGGCGCGTGTCTGCTGGCGCGGCGCAACGTGAAGCGCGGCCGCGGCGACAGGCGCGGTGCATTTCGCCTGGCGATCTTCGCCCTGTTGACGAACCTGCTCAGTTGGCTCTTCAAGGCCAGCCATGTGCCGACCCTCGGAGAGCTGAGGAACTTTCTGATGGCGTTGAACTGGTCCTTGTTTCTTGCCGCTTGTTTGTGGCTGCTGTATCTGGCTCTGGAACCTTCGGTGCGGCAACGCTGGCCCAAGACGTTGATCTCCTGGAGCCGGTTGCTTGCCGGTCACTTCCGCGATCCTCTCCTGGGCCGCGATCTGTTGTTCGGAACTCTGTTCGGAATCTCGATGCTGTTGCTCACGGACCTGGGCCAATTCATCACGGAGCGCTACGGCGCTCTGCCGAACACCCCGCGCCTCGATCTGCTCACAAGTCCGTGGGCCTTTGCGGGCGGATTGCTGAATGCGTTGCTCGCTTCGGCGGGCTATTCGCTACTGCTGTTTTTCCTGATCTTCGTCCTGCGCGCGTTGCTGCGTAGGCAATGGTTGGTCGCACTCGCCTGCGCGGGAATGTTCACGGGTATTCGCTTGTTGAACTCGCAGAACTTCGCGCTGGATCTGGCGTTGACGCCACTCATCGCTGTGGGCATATTCGCGATCCTGATTCGCTACGGACTTGTCACGCTGGTCAGCGGCCTGTTTGTTTTCGATCTCTTGAGCAGCGCGCCGGTGACCGGGAATTTTGACGAGTGGTACTCCGCCTATGGCCTTGCCGCGGCGGCCATTATCGCCGCCCTCGCAGTCTTCGGCTTCAAAGCTTCTCTCGCCGGCCGTCCTTTGTTGCACGGAGATTTTCTGGATTCTTAATCCGGAAGCGACAAAAGGTAAGTCGTAATGCGGTCCAGATCCCGGGAACTGAATTTGTAGGGCGGCATGACGCTGCCAGGCGAAAGTTTCTGCGGTTCGGCGAAATGCTGCTCTATCCATTCGCGTGTGTGCCGCCTGGCGACTCCGTTCAACGCTGGGCCCGTGTGCACGCCGGTGCCGTTCACCTGATGACACATGCCACAGCGATTCTGCTGGTAGATCAGAGCGCCCTCCACCGCGAAGGCCGGCGCTGATTGCAGCGCCTTCGCGTTCTTTGGGTTCAGCTTGAGAAGAAAGGCCGCGAGTGCATTCAACTGCGAACCGTTCAACTGGACGGGCGGCATCGACGTGCCCGGCATCATCTGTTGAGGCTGTTTGAAGTGTTCGATCATCCACGCAGCGGACTTGCGCACTGCGGTTCGCGTGAGATCCGGCCCGAGTTTGGAACCGCCCTCGCCCACGCTGTGGCAACTCGCACAGCTTTCCTGGCGGAAGTAGCCGATGCCGGCGAGTTCCTCGGGCGATAGCTCCTGCCAATCCTCCGGTCCCGCCATGCCTGCGATGTCTTCGAGCGGCGCCTTTGGCGTAGTCGCGATCGCGGCCACGGTCAGACCCGTCCAGCCGATCACTGCCAGCGCAGCCGCGCCGATCGCCGTCGTGCGCCGCGCGACTCGGCGCAATTCGCCGCGATCAAGAAAGGGTACCGACAGCAGCACCAGCACGGCGACGCCCGGCAACACCACACTGCCAAGCACTTCGAGCGGTCCTTCGAAGAACTTGAGCGTCTGGAACAGAAACAAAAAATACCAGTCGGGGCGCGGAACGTAGGCGCTGTCCGTTGGATCCGCCAAACGCCCCAACGGCACATGCGCTGCGCTGGCCAGCACGAACAGTATTACGAACGCGGCGAAGATGGCGACCGTATCTTTGAAGACCTGTTCGGGGAAAAACTTCTTGCGCGGCGCGTGATCTCCGGCCTCGGGAGCAACGCCATGCTTGCGCACCAGATAGACGTGCAGCACGATCAAGAAGATCATCGCCAAAGGCAGCAGCAGCACGTGCATCGCGAAGAAACGCGCAAAAGTCACCACGCCGATTCCGTTTTCGCCGCCCAGCAAACGCGTCATATAGGCGCCCGCGAATGGCGCCTTAGATGCGATTTGCGGCGTGACGACCGTGCCCCAGTAGGCGCGGTTATCCCACGGCAGCAGATAGCCGGTGATGCCGAAGGCGAGGGTCACCAGTAGCAGGAATACGCCTGCCATCCAGGTCGCCTCGCGCGGCTTCTTGTAGGCGCCCCAAATAAAGACCTGCAACACGTGCAACACGACAACCACGATCATCATGCTGGCGCCCCGGTGATGCAGCCCGCGGATCATGCGCCCGCCAGTCACTTCCGTGACAATGTATTTCAGGCTGTAGTACGCTTCCCCGGGCGTCGGCGCATAGTTAAACGCCAACAGGATGCCCGTGAAGATCTGCACCAGAAACAGGAATAACGCCACGCTGCCGAGCGTCTGATGCCATCCGCTGGACGCCGGAATGTCGTCATACAGGAAGTTTCGCACTGCGGATTCGATCCCGGTGCGGTGCTCGAGCCATGCGAGTAGGCGGCGCGTCATGCCTTGCCTGTCCCGGCGGGCTGAATCCCGCCCAGCAACAGCTTGCCGCCTTCCACTTTGACCTCATAGCGATCTAGCGGACGGGGAGCAGGACCCGCCAACACTTGTCCGTCGAGCGCGAAAATGGACGTGTGACAAGGACAAAGAAAATTGCGTTTTTGTTCATCCCAGTGGTAGGCACAGCCGAGGTGCGTACACTGCGGAGCGTAGGCGACAATCTGATCGCCGGCCGCTTTCACGACCCAGGCGGAAGTCTTCTCACTCGTGATCTTCCAGCCGTCTTTACGAATGCGCCGGAAGACCAGTTCTTCGGGGACGTCCGGCTTGAGTTGCGCAACGTCGCCCGCCTCCACCCATTGCTCCGTCTTGCGGATGCGCGGTGGCAGTAACAAGTAGATACCTGCTGGGATTGCCAGCGCCGCGGTGATGGCCCCCCAGAGGCCGTAAATGACTGCGAGATGAAATGCCCGGCGTTCCATGCCTGGTTCGTCTCCTTTTGAGATCCCGGTGCATCCAACCCGCAAATCACTGGGAGCAATTGTGCCAGACCAAGCCGTTCGCTACAAGTGGATTTACGGAGTGGAGCGGAGGATGTCCACGATGGAGCGGCGCATCAGATAGATCCGCCGGATGGCTGTGATGTCGTCTTTTTGGAGCGTCGCCGCTTTCCGGTAGTAGGGATACATCACAGCGCCGGGTGTGTCGCCGTGCAGCAGGCCCAGCGCATGGCCGAGTTCGTGGAGTTCCACTGAGTACAGATCTGCGCCGTCGCTCGGATTTGCCCAATCCTCGTCGTCATCGAAATGCAAATCGCCAGCGACCGGCTCGGAGTTAATCGGCGAAGGATAAAAGGCGTGGGCCATCACTCCGCCAGGACCATCGAAAGGATAGGCGTCGCCGTGGTTCCCGCGCCCGAAAGAGAAGCTCAGCGTCCGCGCGGCTTTGGGATCGTCCCCTCGAACGAATTTAACCGCGATATGGCGCGCCCACTCGTCCAACGCACGCTGCGTTTCGCTCTCGACAAGCTCCTTCGACAACTTCGACGAGTAACTCTCAAAGGCATATCCGAGTTGCACGGAGCCTTGTCCCGGACCATCCCAACCATCGCCCAGCGTGTCCACATATTGGCCGATCAGGCTGGAATCCGAGCGCGGCCCCGGACAAGGCGTCACGCGGCGGCCATCCAACATGTCCTGCCAAGCCGGCCGGATATAGGCCACCTCATCAAACTCGGCGAGTCGTCGAGCGGATTCGAGTTCTCCCGCGGCCAACATGTGCGTAGGTAACAGGTCCGGATGCCCGCGCGGCTTCAAGTCGCACCAGAGCAGGATCTGCTGTGCGAGCGCCCGGTTCACATCGCCATGGAACTCCACTAGGAACACGTTCTCACCCTCTGTGGATTCCGTCACCGCCAGGCTCAGTTTGTCGGACGCGACGATGACTCGCGCGGCGACAACACCTAGTCCCTCGAAATGAAAGCTCTGCGGCACGCTTACTGCGAGTTTGCGCGATCCGGTTCGCCAAATATCGCGCGCCCCGCGCTCACGCAATTCGTTGATCTGCGCTTGCCCCACGTAATCGTGAAACTCAACGCTGACGCGCCGGGTTCCCGTCAGCGTTGAGCGCCATTGCGCGGCGCCACCCAGACTGAAGAGGATAATAAGGCCCAAGCCGATTCCGGCTGACTTGTTCGGGAGCATTCATAAATCTTCTCGGCAGAGCCCGAAGATTTATGAGATAACCGCCGCGATCAGCGGAGTTTGCGCAAGGCGAACAGCGCGAGACCGGCGCCAAGCAGGACGAACGTGCCGGGTTCGGGGGTGATCTGAACCTCGTCGACAAAAATCCAGGACTCGCCAAAAGGGTCGCCCAAGGTGTCGCTCAAGTTCAAAGTCAGCGAAGAGCCTGTCCATGATCCGGCAAAAGCCAGAAATCCGCGAGTGTTGTCGGGAATCGCATTGGCGGAGATGGAAAAGGGAGTGCCATTGATCGTAACGGTGTCAGGCAGATGGATCGAGGCGCTGTTGTTGCGGTTAAAACCGATCGAAACGGATGTGACTGTGACCGGGCTTCCAAACTGAAATACTGCTGTCGGATTGGCAACCGCCCATCCGACCCACTCATAGGCGTTGCCATTGCCGAGGTTTGCACCGTAATTGTTCGCGCCAATAAAGCCGTCTGTAAGCTGCACGCCGCCATCGTCAATGTAGTTGAACGATCCACTTTCGCCTGGCGTCAGCGTATAAGATGTCACGGTGATCGGCGTCCCCGCGCAGACCCCGGCAAACACGCAAAACATCGAGACGGCGATCAAGAGCACATTGCGAACTTTGTTCCTGTTCCGCATTGCAGTCCTCCGACTGGAACCAAAACCAACTATAGTGTATCCTTCGTTGCGTTTCGTGACAAGTAAAATCAGAAACACGAAAGGGCTAATCTGTTGCAAACTAAAGTACTAGACCATGTCAGGAATCCGCTAAGGTGATCAAACCCGGTTGCAGTGAAGACGGAATGCCGCTGCCTGGCCAATGGATTGAATCGGCTATCGGCCGGCTCAACCCGGAGCAGCGCACGGCTGTGGATCTCTGCGACGGCTCCATCCTTGTGATGGCGCCGGTGGGAACCGGCAAAACCGATGTGATCACGTTGCGTGCGGTGCGGGCGGTCGAACGTGGCACGGAACCCGCCGCAATGCTCTGTCTCTCGTTTACGAACAAGGCAGCGAAGGAGATGAAGACGCGTCTGCGCCATTTCCTCGGCCGTCAGGCGACGGAAATTTCCGCGCGAACGTTTCATGCCCTCTGCGCCGGGATACTGAGAATGGAAGCGCAGACGCTGGGGCTCGACGGCGACTTTGTGATCTACGACGAGGAGGATTGCCGCGAACTTCTCGGCGCGATCTGGCGCAGTTTCGGAATCCAGGTGCCGCGGGAAGAGGTTGACCGGTTTGAATTTCTGCTCTTCGAGGCGGCCGGACGCGCGCGACTCAGAAAGTATGGCGAAGACGCAGCAGGGAAGCCCGATGATATTTTCCGGGCGCTGCTCGAGACATCGAGCTTGCGCTCGTTGAACCGTTCGCAGAATTTCCGTTTCGCCGCGATCCTGCAAGAATATGTTGCGGCGTTGCGGGATAACCACGCGCTCGACTTCAACGACCTGATTCTGGGCGTCAATATCCTTTGGGACGAACACCCGGCGGCTCTCGCGCGCTGGCAGGAAAAATACCGCTGGATTCAGGTCGACGAGGTGCAGGACACCAGCCGTCCGGAGTACCGCATCCTCTCTCGGCTCGCCGCGGCACACCGCAACCTCTCGTTCTTCGGCGATATCGATCAAACGATTTACGAGTGGCGCGGCTCGGCTCCGGTTGAACTCCTCGACCGCTACCGCCGCGAGTTCGCGCCGGTGACCGAAATCCACTTTGTGCGTAACTACAGATCGACGCGCAATATTCTGGACGCCTGTGCCGCTGTGCTGCGCGGCTGTCCGGATGCCGTGACGCGCGAGATACTCCCGCAAATGGCTGAAAGCGGAGAGAAGGTCCGCATTCATGAGGCTCTGCGTCTCTCGTCCGAGGCCGACTGGATCGCGGATCGGATTCGTGAGATCAAAGAGGCGGAGGCTCTCAGCTATCGCGACTTCGCCGTGCTCACCCGAACGAACTTTACGGCGCGCAGGCTCTCGTCGGCGTTCGAGTCGATCGGCCTCCCGCATGTCAAAGTGGAAGAGTTTAAGTTCTTCCAGCGGGCGGAAATCAAGAACACGCTCGCGCATTTGCGGCTGCTCGTGAACCGGCACGACGCCGGCAGCGCCGCGCGCTTTCTGCAAAGTCCGCCGAAGGGCATCGGCCCGGCCACGGTCGCGGAATTGCGCGCGGAGCCACGCGCCGCCGGTCTCAAACTCGGGGACATGCTGGGTGCCGGAGCGCTCGAAGCCGGCGATCCCTTTGCCGCACTGCTCGAAGCCTACGCTGCGGGAAATCTCGTGGTGTTCGACGTCGAGACGACCGGCCTCGATACGGCGCATGACGAGATCGTGCAACTGGCCGCGGCGCGTTGCGGCGCCGGCGGCATTACCGAAAAATTCCATGCCTGGCTGCGGCCTTCGAGGAGCGTGGGCAGTTCCCTTGAGATACATCGCATCTCCGACGATTTTCTGGTGGAGAACGGGCGTGAGCCAGGCGAGGTGTTCGAAGAATTCCGGGGCTTCTGCGGAAACGCGACGCTCGCCGGCCATAATCTGGCCGCCTTCGATCTGCCGATTCTCGTTTCGCAGATGCGCCGCCTTCAGCTGCCGGATCCGGCGATTGCCGCGACCTATGACACGCTCGACTTGACGCGCCGCTTCCATAAACTGCCACGCTACACTTTGGAGCACATCGCAAAAGCGCTCGCACTGCCGACGACTCCGACGCATAGCGCGGAAGCCGATGTGGCCACGACGGTGGAACTCGCCGGGTTGCTCTGCCGTGAAGCGCAGGAGTGCGCCGCGGTCCGGCGGGAAGCGATCCGGAAGCATGGCGCGAAATTTCTGCCTTGGGCTCGCAAACTGGGAACATGGAAACTGCGCGCGCAGCGCGAGCGCCCCGCAGCGCTGCTGCTGCACGTTTTGGAGGATGCCGGTCTGGCCGCATTTTTTGAAGGCAAGGATGGCGGCGCACGCCGTGTGGAACACCTCAAGACATTGGTGCGCCTATTCGAGATGCACGACGACCCCGCGCTCGAACCTGAGGAGGCGCTGCTCAGCCTGCTCAACCTCGCCTCGCTCGGCACGGACCTCGATCGCCATCTCAACGACGAGGACGCGGTTCTGCTGCTTACGGCGCATCAGGCCAAGGGTCTGGAGTTCAACACGGTCTTCATTGCGGACGCCACGGACAGCGAGTTTCCCAGTTGGCGCAGCCGCCGCGAGGGGCGCACCAACGAAGAGCATCGGCTCTTTTATGTGGCGATGAGCCGGGCGAAGCGCCGGCTGTTCTTGAGCTACCCCGCGCTGGATTCGTACGGGCGGGAGACGCTCCCGAGCCGCTATATCGGCATGATTCCGGGCGATGTCTCGGAACGCGTTTGAACGCGGCCGTCAGGGCAAGGGCAGCAACGACACATCGTCAATCCAAACCGTGCCGGCGATCTTGTTGTCGAACTTGCGGGAGGACTCGCGGCACACGGCAACATTGACAAGGCTTGTTGCAGGCAACACGACGAAACTCACCTCGACCGGACCCCAGGCGTGCGTGCCAGTGAACGACTCCGAGCGCACGTCGAGCAGCGCCGGTGCGTACGGATCGGTCACATGCAGGTGAACTCCCTCGTTTGTGGTGATGCCTTCGGTCCGGATCTGCGCGCGCAAGCGGTGGCGGCCCGGCGTGACCCAGGCATTCTGGTAGGTCTGGCGGTACGATACGTTCTCCGTCCCGGCGAAAGCGATGCGCAAAGCCTGGCTGCCGGAATGGAACGTCGTTGCATCGCGGGTTGCTTCGGCGCTGCCTGAATTGGCGATTTTCCAGTCCAGGGGCGACGGCGTAGGTTCCCGTTCGAAGCCGCCATTGAAGATCAGGTTGGGTCTCAAGTAATCGCCCCGGCGCTCCTCCAAGTGCGTGGCCCAGACGCGCGCGGCTCTTCCGGCATTATGCTGGTTGAGCAGAAAAAACTGATAGCGTGCGACGAGCGCGTCGTCGGTATAGAGGAGTTCGACCAGCGCGTCCCAAGCCTCGGCAGCACGCGCTTCCTGGCCGGCCGCAATTAAGTGGTCGATCCAGGACACCGCCGCGCGCTTACTGGAACCGAGTGTCATGGCGGTAGAACCGGCGCTGAAGGCGAACTGATCGAAGTAACTGAAGAGGATCGCGTCGTAGTCCGGAACCGTTTCGAGGACCCGCGTGGAGAGCGACAGGACCTGATCCGGGTTCGATTGCATCACATAGTAGTTGATGGAGCGAATCCAGACAGGCGGCACCTTGGGACCAAGCTCCATGGCGCGCTGGAAACACGGGCGAGCTTGTTCGTGTAGTCCCTGGCGGGCGAAGCCCTCGGCGAGATCCGCCCAACGAAGCGGCGAGGCGCTATCGGATTTCAGATCCTGCCGCAGCGCATCGAGCGTCCTCGTGGAGGCCGGTTCTGGCTTGGCGCCGGCCGGCCGGCCGAGCAGAGTGTAGGCGATCACGGCAAGCGCTAGTGGCAGCAGGAATTTTCTGGGCAAAGGGCTGAGTTCCCTGCCAGTGAGTGTATTCCCTCAAGCGATGGGATTCAAGCGGTCTGATCGGTCGATTGCGCAGCGATGACCGGCCGGAGCGCTCTCCGGCGGGTCAGCCCGTCCGTGCCCGGTTCCTAGCGGAACCAGGGCACACGGAGGCTCAGCAGAAACACGACAAACAACAGCAGCAGGGTCGCCAGACCTTCTGTCGCCAGGTTGGCGGCGATAACATAATTACTCATGGATTGCTTATCGGCCAATTGGCGCGAATAAGAGAAAATATTTTTAGAATTTCGCGCTATGGGCAGCGGCTTGCCGTGCGGCTTGCCGACTTGCCCGCTGCATTACTCAGCGTGACGCTGATTGATGCCGGGCTCGTTTCGCCGGCAGTGTCAACCCCCACCGCCATCGTGAATGCGCCTCCCGTACGGATCGACTCCTCGTTTAAGTAGTAATCGCTCGAAGCGGTCGCGATACTCTGCGAGTGCGTTGTTGCGCCAGCCGTGATCTCGGCGCTATCCAGTTGGCGGGTGGTCGAATAGCCCGTGATCGACAGTTCAATTCCCGTCGTCTTGGACGCGAAGCAGACGCTTGTGATCACCGGAGGCACCCTCGGCACTGAGAAGACCGCCGGTGAGGGCACATAACTCAGCTTGTTACCAGCCACTTCCAGGTTGCCGACGGCAAGCGTCACGCTCGCGGCCACCGTGCCGCTGGAGACGATCGGCAATGCGGCACGGCGCGCACCGGCCGGAATGGTGAACCGGATCGATTGCTGTCCATTCGCAAAACGCACAAGCGGATCCGTGCGGTTGAGCCCGGGCTCGCTGTTGCCCGTGTTCGCGGTCACGCTGAGCGTCGCCTCGCCCTGCACGGGCAGACTATAGGGCGCGCTCAGCTCGACACCCGTGTTGATGTTGGATGTCGCCGGAGCAACCTGCGCCGGGACTTCCGACACGCGGACGACTGGCGGAGCAGGCAGGTTCACAGCCAGGGAACAGCTTTTTGCCATTGCCCGGTTGTGCGCATCCGTGCCGAGAATCGTGAATTCAAAGTCGCCCCGCTTCACTGGCAGCCCGCTGACCACGCCGGTCGCATCGAGCGTGATGCCGGGCGGCAGGCCCCCGACGGCAAACCACGCATATGGTGGCGTTCCGCCTTCGGCCGTAAGCGTACTGGAGTAGACCTTGCCCACTTCGGCAGGCGCCAGCGGACACGCGCCTGCAACCTTTGGCAGCGCCGTTTCCACTGTTAGCGAACAGGCCTGCGCGGTGGATTGTCCCTTGCCGTCCAATGCGCGCAGCGTGAAGCCGTAGCTCCCGCCCGCTGCCGGCGTCCCCGTGACCCGTCCGCTACCCGAGAACGTCAATCCCGCCGGCAGGCTCCCTTCGAGCGACCAGCGATAGGGTTCCTCGCCGCCGACCGCGGCAAGCGAAGCGGCATAGCTCTCCCCGGCCACCCCAGGCGGGAGCGGGCACGAGGCAATACTGAACGCGGGCCGCGTCACGGTCAGACTGCACACCGCGCCCGCGGGCAATCCCTGCGCATCCATCGCAAGCAGACGGAACTGAAACGGCCCCGCCGCCGATGGCGTCCCGCTTAGGGTCCCATCCGTCGCAAGGCGCAAGCCCGCCGGCAGCGCACCCGCTGTGCTCCACGTATATGGCCCTGAACCTCCCGACGCCCGCAACTGCTGCGAGTAGGCAAGCCCCAACGCCGCTGCGGGGAGCGGGCAGGCTGTCGCGATCTTCACGTCCGCCTGACTCACAAAAATGGTGCATTTCTCCACGGCTGTCTGGCCGCGCGCGTCGCTGGCGCGCAACCCGAACGAGAACGGAGCCACTACGCCCGGAATACCGCTGATGACGCCGGTTGCACTCATGCTCATACCTGTCGGCAGCAGACCATCCACGGCCCAGACATACGGCGCTACGCCGCCGCTCACGCCAAGCGTCTGGCTGTAGGGAACGCCCTCGAAGGCAACGTTGGCCGGGCAAGCGCTGATCGTGGGCGTCGGCGCGGACGGCCGCACCACCATGCTGCATTGCCTGGTCGCCGCAACCGCGCCCGCATCGCTGCTCAGTGCCTGTAAAGTAAACAGGTACGTGCCCGGCGTCAGCGGTGTGCCTGACAGCGTTCCGCCGGTTGCCAACTGCAAGCCCGGCGCAACGGATCCGAGAATAGACCAGTTGTACGGCGGCGTCCCGCCCGAAGCGCTCAAACTCTGCGAATATGCCGCACCGGCCACGGCCGGGGGCAGCGGACACGCCGAGCGGATGCCCACCTGCGGCGGATCGACAGTCAAGCCGCAACGCTTGGCGACGGTCACTTCGCCGTCTTCGGAAATGGCGCTGACCTTTACTGTGAAGTTGTAGCTACCCATGGACTTCGGATCGCCGCTCAGCAAGCCGTCTTTCGACAGGCTCACGGGAAGGCTGGTCCCCGGGTCCGGAAGCAGGCTCCAGACATACGGCTGTTTCTCGCCATAGGCGCTGAAGCGATATTCGTAATGGCTTCCGGCTGTCGCGCTCGGCACCGGGCAGCTACTGCCAATCGTGAGCCCCGGACTGATACTGCCATCGCGTGCGCGGAAGCGGTACTGGCCGGTCGTTGTGCTGTTGAATCGCGTCCGCGCCAGTGCGCGCGGCGCCGAGTCGAGGAACGATCCAGGGATCATCGACCCCTCTAATTCCCAGGAAGTCCCCGGATCGCCGGACCCGTTGGACCAGCCTACGGACGCCGAAACTCCGCCATAGCCATTAATGCCGCCGCTTGCATCGCCCGTCTCCCAAGCGATGCGCGCATAGTTGAATTCGATGTCGAAATTGCCTGGGCCCGTGTCCGAACGATCGATCAGGATCAACTGAAAGCTGTTCAGCTTGTCGGAATGGGTATTGTAATAGCCGACAGTGAGGTAGTTGACGCCGAAGGCGGGCCGCCCGTTGATCGTGCTGCGCCCATACGTGACCAGTTTCGATCCAGCCGGGCGCGTATCGACATCCGCGAAAAAAGCGGCGATAATCTCGCGCTTCGTGCCTTCCAGCCCGAATGGGGTGTAAGTCTCCAGAGCCGCGTCGAAGGTGACGTTGCCGTTGTTATTGACGTAGACGGAATCCCGTGTGCGGCCGAAGAAATTGATCGTGAAGCCAAGCGGCACAATCGCGCTCGATCCGTCATCGTTCGCCGGAATCGAGTTGTCGCTAAACCCCGGGTCCGTCCGGATGTTCGAGGCGGTCGTCGTCGATTGCGCGAAAACGCTCCAGGGCGCGGCCAGGAGAGCTGCGGCCAGCAGAGCAACTACAGGCAGAATCCGTTTCAAGGCCGCCTTCATAGCGCACCCCTTTCGACGCCGGCCGAAACCAGCACGATGCGCGGCTCCTCGGAGTCTCCGTCATACAAACTCAGGTTGCCCTTTACTGAATCGCTCAATCGGAAAACAGCGTTTCCCGCCGCTGGATACAGGCCATCCGGACGGCAACCACAATCCAACGCGGTCACCGTCTTGCTTTCCAAAGCCATACTCCAGAGGGATTCCTTGGAGTGGTTCGCCACCACCAACTGTTTTCCGTCGCGCGAGAAGGCCAGGGCAGCGGGACCGGCAATTCCCTCGTCCACACCCGCCAATGGGGTGGGCGCACCCGCTGTCGTCATGTCGGTAAATAGCAGGATGCGGTCATTTGCGGCATCTGCAACGGCGAGATCCCGGGTGCCCGGCCGGAAGGCGAGCGCCGCGTAGCTTGCGCCGCCATCAATGGCTGCGCCTATGTCCATGCGAATCAGCTTTCCCGCTACTAGTGCGGCCGCGGCCTGCCCATCATCGGAGACTGCCATCGCGAACGGAGCGCCTTCCGGCGGAAACACCTCCAGATCGGTGAGCAGCGCCGCCCGTTCCGGCAGACCCGTCCAGACGCGCAATCTGGCGGCGGCACGGTAGTAGGCTGCCGCGGTACGCCCGGAAGGCGAAAACGCGACTTGCACCGGCGTCTCCTCCAGCTTGTCGATCGTCCGCACAGCCAACTGCGAACCCGACCAATCCAGCAGGCTAAGTCCGGCCCCGGAAGCCAAGCCGAACGTGTTCAGTGGCGATACAGCTACCGTTCCGCCAGTCCAGGCAAAGCCCGTGGTGAGACTTGCCGCACCCGGAACGCCCGCGATCATTCGCACTTGATTCATCGAAGAATCAAAGACATAGCCGAGCATAGGACGCGAAAACAGAGCCGGCGTCTGTGCTGCGGCAAACCATGGCGCCACCGCCAGAACTAAGGCCACCTGGATCAGGCCGAAAGGAACTCGCATGAAATCTCCTGCCGCGGCATGGTATTCGCGCGCGAACACCGCGACATTGGACTATCGGCAGCAGGGCGGGGAAAGATTAGAAGCGACCGCAAGTTGCGAAAGCCGCATCGACGGGATGCCGGAATCTGCCACGCTCGTCCGGCTCGCTATATGATGGTAGTTTCCCTTGCAATCCAATCATGGCTACCAAAAAGGCAATCCGGTACAAAGACGCTGGCGTAAATATTGACGAAGCGGAGCTCGCGGTTTCGCATGTCAAGAAAATGGCGCGCGCCACATTCACTAAGGGTGTGCTCACCGACATCGGTTCGTTCGGGGCGGGCTTCCAGCTCAGCGGTTTCAAGCAACCTGTGCTGGTCAGCTCCGCCGACGGCGTCGGCACCAAGATCAAGGTCGCGTTTCTCACCGGGCGGCACGACACCGTCGGCGAGGATCTCGTCAACCATTGCGTCAACGACATCATGGTGCAGGGCGCGCGCCCGCTTTTCTTCCTGGACTACTTTGCGGTCGGAAAGCTGGACGCCTCGGTTGCCGCTCAGGTAATCTCCGGTGTCGCGCGCGGATGCGGAAATAATGGTTGTGCGCTAATCGGCGGAGAGACCGCGGAGATGCCCGGCCTCTACGCTCCGGGTGAATATGACATCGCGGGTTTCATTGTCGGCGCGGTCGAGAAGAAAAAGCTGATCGATGGCAGCGGCATCCAGGCCGGCGACGTGCTGCTCGGGCTGCCGTCGAACGGCTTGCACACGAACGGCTACTCATTGGCCCGGCGGTTACTCTTCGACACTGCGGGATACAGCCCCAAGACATTCGTGCCGGAGTTGGACTGCACGCTGGCCGACGAGTTGCTGAAGGTCCACAAGAGTTACGCCAAACCGATCTCTGCATTGCACGCGGCCGGCCTGCTCGAAGGCGCGGCACACATCACCGGCGGCGGCATCACCGGCAACACACCGCGTATTCTGCCGAACGGATTGGGCGTCGAAGTCGATACATCAGCTTGGCCCATTCTGCCGGTCTTCGAGGTCATGCGCCGCATTGGGAACATCCCGCTCGACGATTACCGGCGCACGTTCAATCTTGGCATCGGAATGATTCTCGTCGTCTCGCAGAAAAACCTGGCCAAAGCAGAACGAATGCTGAAGCGCCTCCAGGAGCCCTGCTTCAACATCGGCTCGGTGGTCAAGTTGAAGCGTGGCGCCAAAGAGAAAGTGATTTATAAATGAAGCGCCTTGGCGTCCTGCTTTCAGGCCGCGGCTCGAATTTCGAAGCCATCGCGGACAGCGTCGCGGCGGGCCGGATCGACGCCGAAATCGCGGTTGTGATCTCGAATCGCCCCGAGGCCAAAGGTCTGGAAACAGCTCGCGCGCGCGGATTCAGAGCCGTTTCGATTCCATCGAAGGGTCTCGATCGTGAAGTCTACGACCGCCTGTTGATCGACGAATTGCGTGCCGCCAACGTGGATCTGATCTGCCTGGCCGGCTTCATGCGTCTGCTGAGCGCCTCGTTTATCCGCGAATTCCCGATGCGGATTCTGAATATACACCCGTCGCTGCTGCCCTCCTTTCCGGGACTCGACGCGCAGCATCAGTCGCTGGAGTATGGCGTGAAGGTCAGCGGCTGCACGGTTCATTTCGTCGACGAATTCCTCGACGCGGGTCCGATCATCCTGCAGGCCACTGTGCCCGTGCAGGACGACGATACGGCGGACACGCTCTCCGCGCGCATTCTCGTCGAAGAGCATCGCATTTACAGCGAGGCGATCAGCTTGGTACTCGCCGGACGGTATCGGGTCGACGGCCGCCGCGTAGTCCTTCCATGAACCTGGGAATCGTTGTCTTCGCGCATGGATCGTCGGTCGAAGCGGCCAATGCAGCCGTTCGCGACGTCGCCGCAGCCATGCAACACGAGGGTGGTTTTGCGCTTGTCGAGGTTGCGTTTTTGGACTGCACCGAGCCGACTCTCTCACAATCCGTCCAGCACTTGGTTGACCTTGGAGCCGCGCGCATTCTCGTGATTCCGTATTTCCTGACGCTGGGAACGCATCTTCAGCGGGATTTGCCGATTCTGGTGGACGCTGTCGCGCGGGAGCACGCCGGCCTGCGAATCGCGGTGGCAGAACCGCTCGACGGCCATCCGGCGCTAGTCCAAATCCTGCTGGAGCGCTCGCGGCAGGCCCTCGCGGGCGGCGTCCTGCCGGATTGATCGCAACCTCGCCTGCGGTCGCCTTTCCGTCCCGGCGCAATTTACGGACATTTTTATCTTGAATTCCTCCCCCCGGCGGTAGTATCATTTGACTTTTCCATCAGGAGGATTGCGATGTTCTGCACCAATTGCGGCGGTGATGTGCCCGCCGACGGAAGTTTCTGCGGAATGTGCGGCGCGCCGATGCGTGCGCATCATGCGGCCGCCGCTGTGCCCCCGCCGCCGGCCGCGCCCGCATGGACCGCTCCGGCGACGGTGAACTATCCGCCGCCTCCGCCGCCCGCCTACGCGCCGCCGGCCTATGCGCCTCCGATGCCTCCGCCACCCGCCTTCGCACCTCCGATGCCTCCGCCGTATGCTGCACAGGCGCCGCCAGCCTTCGCGCCGCCCGCCTATGCACCTCCGATGAATCCGCAGTACGCTGCGCAGGCGCCGCGCGCTCCGGTCATGGGCAGTCCAACGCCACCGAGCATGCACTGGGCCGTTGTGCTGATTCTCTCCTGGGTGACCGGGGGACTTGCCGGCGTGATCTGGACTTTCAAGGAAGCGGCTTTCGTCAAGAAAATCGATCCGTCGAACAAAGCGATTCCGATGCTCGTGATCGCGATGTTGGCCATGGTAGGCCAGTTGGCGCTGGTTTTCTCGATGATGGGCTCCCGCTCCATGTCCGACGTCGCCGCCCTCACGGCGGTGATGATGGTGCTGAATCTCGTGATCGTCGTGGTGGGCCTGATCGCTGTGTTCGGGATGCGCTCGTCCATCGTGCGCTATTACAACACCGTGGAGCCGATCGGCTTGCAGCTCAGCGGTATCATGACGTTTTTCTTCAGCATCCTGTATTTTCAGTACCACTTCTCGCGCATCGCCGCGTGGAAGCAAACAGGCCGGCTGAACTGAGCGCCCGCTACGCTGGGATGTCTTCGGCTCGCGGCGTCTGCGCCGCGCCGATGGCTTGCAGGATCACTTCAAAGCCGAGCAGGCTGGACCAGTCGAGCTTGACTACACGACCATCGCGGGAGCGCAGGAAGATGCCCGTTTTGATCTCGTTGCGCACCGTGTAGCCAGCGCCGGAAAGCTCGTGAAACGGCGTCGCACGTGCGCCCCATAACGTTTCGACGCGCAATCCGGTCGGCTCGACGAGTACACGAAAACTGGCCAACCAGGCCGACCAGACGAGCAACAGCACGCAGACACCAGCGATCGACCAGAGCACCACTGTCATCACGATCTCGCCGTCCAACACTTCCGCGGTCGAGTTGACGAAATAGAGCGGCAGCGCGAAAAAGACGGCCCCGAAGGCCGCACCGAAAAGATCCAGCGCAACCGGCACGGCGCGGCCGTACGAGACACAGCCGGGACCGCGCTTGCGCCATGGAATCAAAGCGTAGATCAACAGTCCGCCCACAAGCCAACGCCAGGCGCCCGCTCGTGATGGATAAACCAGATCGGTAGGCGCCTTCGTTTCGCGGGGGCGCGTGTGATACCAGATTTCGATGTGACCGGAACCAGCGCCATCGCGCACCGGCATGTACTGCACCGACCACTGCGTGCGTGCGAAGCTCGCCTCGATCTTATCCCGGAGGGCGGCGAAGGGCGCCTGATCGATGGCGTAGTAGGCCGGGTTCGCCGGCAGCGCACGGTAGAATTCAGCCCACTTTGCGTCGCCCGGCGGCAGCAGCCTGTGTTCGGTGGCTTGGGCGGCAAACGCCTCGACGGAACCGGGATTGGCATTCTTGCGGATGAACTCACGCCCCAGTTCCATGACCCCCATTGCGGCGTAACGCCGCTCGCCGAACTTTCGCTCGTACTCTTTGGCGAAATCGGCGCGGCGCACCTCAAGCAGTACACGGGGACTCTCCAGGGCGAACCACAGGAAGCCGCACAAGCCGGCCAGCAGTCCCGCGCGCCGGAGCAGTTCAAGAAATCCCATGACAGTCCCCTTATCCCCGCGGCAGAACTGCGGCCGGCCGGGTGGCGTTGAAGTACCAGTCCAACAGTTGCGATACGTACGCGTAATTCTCCGGCGTGCAGTACAGCCGGATCACGACCCGCCAGCTATTCATGATCGTGATCACGCGCTCATCGGGATACTTCTTCACTTGGCGGACGTCGTTCCACGGTACGGCGCCGGACTCCGCCGAGACGGCGAGCAAGCCGGCGCCCGCTGTGCTCATGCTTCCTCCCAGGGCTCCGGCCACCACGGCCAGTCGATTCGCCGTGCGGGCGCGGCGGCTCAGCGAAGCCCAGCCGATGCCGTATGGCGATACGCGGAAGCTGGTAGCGAAACGGTTGCCAAAAAAGATCCAGGCGATCAGCACGAAGAGGAACAGAAAGCCGGCCAGGATCAGCCCGAGAATGCCGAAGACCGGCAGAATCTTGCCGAGGCTTCCGGCGAAGGCGGCGCAAACGAGCAGAATGGCGGAAAACACAACGGCGACCCAGAACAGGAGCTTCACCGCGTCATAGAGAAAGAAGCGGTTCGTCAGCAACGGCATCTCCGCGGCCCAAACGAATTCGGGCGTTTCCTGTGGTGTTGTCATTCGGCCTCCATGCTCATTCCGCCGGTCGCCTCAGAATCGAGAACCAGTATATCGCCAGATTTCAGCTTTTCAAGCCTGATTGACCTAAAAACCACAACTTCGTCAATTTGCGCTTCATTTCAGGCGGGACTTGGTATAGATTGGAGTACAAAGATATTTCGGCTGTATTGTACTATTTCTTGTTCTCGTGAGGAGCGTCATGAAGAAGGTCCTGCTACTAGCCGCCATTGGTTGCGTGTTCGCAACTCCTTCCCTGTTAGCCCAGGAGATTAAGGCCAATAGCCCGTTCCGCGTCAAGCTGCTGGCGCCTGTCAGCACGGCGACGAATCAGAAGGGCGACAAGATCACAGCCCAGATCACCGAACCCAGCGAATTCGCCAACGCCATGATGGAAGGCGAGATTAAGGAGTCGAAGAGCGGCGCCAAGCTCAAGGGAACGTCGGTCCTGACATTCTCTTTCTCCAGCATCGCGATCCGGGATAAGAAGATCGCGGTCAGCTCCGACGTCAAGGGGTTTGTGAACTCGCAGGGCAAAGCCAATGTCGATGAAGAAGGCCGCGTGATCGAGAAGAAGAACAACCTCGGCAAAGTGGCCGTGGCCACCGGTGCGGGTGCGCTGATCGGAGCGCTGGCGGGCGGCGGCAAGGGCGCCGCGATCGGCGCGGGCATCGGCGGCGCGGCTTCGCTGATCCTGGTGCAGATGGCGGCCAAGGCGCCGAACATCAGCTTCGCGCCGGGTACCGAATTCATCCTCAGCGTTTCGCCGCAGCGCAAGTGAGTTTGCCGTCCGCGAGCCGCAAGCGCCGGTTCGCGACGCCGTCCGCCTCAGCCTCGTCGTGGGCGACCCAAATGCAGGCAGCGCGTGTGAATTGGATCTCCTCGCGAATCCACTCCGTCATCGCCAGGCGCAGCGCCGGCTGAAGATTCGAGAGCGGTTCGTCGAGCAGCAGGATGTCTCGCCGGGGCGCGAGAGATCGCGCCAACCCGGCGCGCTGCGCCTCTCCGCCGGAGACCTCCGGCGGCTTGCGCTGCGCCATCATCCCCAACCCGGCACGCTCGAGAAACTGCATCGCACGTGTTGCGGCGCCCGCTCCGCCGAACCCGACATTCGCGAGCAGCGACATGTGCGGCCAGAGCGCCGGCTCCTGAAACTGAAATGCCAGTTTTCGTTCATGCGGCGCCAGCGGGGCCGCGTCTGTTCCACGCAGCCTGATGGACCCCGCTTCGGGCCGGTCGAGCCCGGCGACGAGACGTAACAGCGTCGTCTTCCCTGCGCCCGAATCACCCGTGAGTACGACACATTCGCCGGCCTGGACATGCAGGTCGACGCCGTCCAGAACAGGCCGGCCGCCCAAAAGTTTTCGCACGCCGCACAGTTTGATCACGGCAATCGCCTCCATAGATGTGCGGCGCACCAGGCGCTGGCGGCGGTCGCTCCCATCAGGCACACAGACAGCGCCGCAACCGATCCGGACGCGCCGTAGTGCAAGTAGTTGTAGATCCGCAGAGCCAGCGTGCCCGAGCCCGGTGGAACCACAAGCAGTGTCGCCGGAAGTTCGGCGAGCGAGAGTGCAAAGACGGCCGCCGCGCCCACTGCCAGCCCGGGCCAGAGCAACGGCAATTCGACACCGGCGATCCGCCGCCGGGGCGGGGCATAGACACGGGCCGCATCGAGCAGGAGCGGGTCGAGGCGCGCTCTCCACGCCGCCGCAGCGAGAATGGCGAGAGGAGCGAAGCGCGCCAACGCGGCCAGCGGCAGCATCCAGAACGTGCCGTAAGGCGTCCAGGGTAGATCGCGGTTCCACAGCCAGATGAGTCCGGCGCCGGCCAAAGCGCCCGGCGCGGCCAGCGGGGCACTGACACACCACCAGGCGGGGCTGTGGCGGCGAGTCAGGAATCGGGAAATCAGAAATGCCGCGGGCAGTACCGCCAGCGCCGCCACAAGCGCGCTGCCTGCGCTCGCGGCGGCATCACGCCAGCCCAACTCCAATGCATCTTTCCATGCGCCGGGCGGCCACGCCTGCTTCAGTATGGCGGCCACAAGCGCCAGCGCGGGCAGCGCCATGAGCGCCGCGCCAGCGCTCAATCCCGGCAACTCGATCGGGGACTGCTGGGCGCTGTCCGGCGACGGGCGTTGCGCGATTGCGCACCAATAGCGGCGCAATGGCTCGAGCGCGAGCAAGCCTGCCGCAATCAACGGCGTCGACATCCAGAGCGCCCTGGCCGCATCATGGCTCGCGCTGAAGTCCGCGAAGATCTCAAGAGAGTAGGCGCTGCGCGAAAAAAGTGAAGGTGCGGCCGGATCGGCCAATGTCAGCAGGAACACGAGGGCAAATCCCGCCAACGCCGCGGGAGCCAGCGCTGGCAGCAGGACGCCCCGCAACATTCGCTGGTCGCCGCCATAGACTCTCGCCGCGTCCAGCCAGCGCGGATCGAGGTGTTCGAGGGCCAGGCGCGTCAGTCCGAAGGCGTAAGGCAGCATGGCCGCGGTCTGCACCCACGTCGCGCTCGGCCATCCTGCGCCGCGTTCCGGAAGGGCCGTCAACAGCGGCAGCCAGGCCATCGCGTGCAAATATGGGGGGAACGGCAACGCGAGCAAAGCGGTCCACTCCGCGGTGCGCGCGAGCGCATCATGCCGCCGCCAGCAATACAGGGCCGCCACTCCGCCAATCGCACTGGCCAGCAGCGAGACGGTGAGAGCGTAAAGCAGCGTTGCGGCGAGCGATTCCAGGCGGCGTCCGCCGGGCGCCGCGAGCCGCCACAAATCCGGCGCGGTAATCCAGGCACCCATCCACGCACCCAGCGGAGCCCACGCCCACAGCGCGAACAGCGCCCAGCCTAGTCCTGTCGTTACCCGCCCCCAAGTATTCCTCATTGGCTGAAAATCGAACTCATATCCCGCCGGCTGGCGTCCAGGCGGGAGGCGATCTCTTCGAGGCCGAGCTTCATCGTACGCACGCTGCGCCCTCCCAGGCAGGGGTGCGTCGCGCCGCCGGGGCGTGTCGAGATCTGGAAGAAACCGCTGTCGATCAGCATCTTTTCCGTGGCCGGCTCCAGCAGATACTCGAGCAGCGCGAGCGCTTCCTTCGGGTGTGGCGCGCCAGCCACCTGTGCCACGGCTCCGGGCACCAACAGGGTCCCCTGGCCCTCCTGATCCGGCAGAATTATCGCCACCGGAGCGCCACGCTCCAGCGCGCCGCAAGCGTCGTCGGAGTCGGTCCAACCCGCTCCAACCCGGCCTTGCGCCACCAGGTCGCGAACCGTCGCGTTGCCGTCCACCACCATCACTCCGCGCTCTTTCAAACGCTGGTAGAGACGGCGTGCGCGCACCTCGCCCCAAGCCGCATAGAGTGCTGCCGCCTGGTCCGCCGAGGTTCCGAACAAGGGCTGCGCGACGGCCAACTCCGAGGCGGGGTAACGATCCGAAACGAAATCTTCCAGGTTACTCGGGCGCGCCCCTTCGGCCAGTCTCGACGTGTTCGCGAGAATCACCCGAAAACGCGCTCCGCACGCATACCAGACGCCTTCCGGATCGCGCAGGTGCGCGGGCAGAGTCTCCACGCCGCGGGGGCGCGAAGCCATCAGCACGCCCTCCCGTTTCAGCCGGAGCGTCTGCACGAACTCGCTGTTCCAAAATACGTCCGCACGCGGGCGGCTGCGTTCCGCCGCCAACCGGTTGGCCAGTCCGGTCGCCTTCGACGCTTCCACGTCGAACACCGCTCGCGCCGTGATCCCGGTTGCTCTCTCGAACTGCCGCAAGACCGGTTCGGCGTACACCTGGTCGACGGAGACGTACACGATGACTTCCCGGCGCGGCAATGTTCGTCCGCAGCCGCCAAACAAGGCGGCCGACCCCAAACACAGTGCTGCGGCCCAGTTATGTCGAAAGATGAATGGATCCACTTGTCTTTAATCCAAGAGGATAGTATTATACTGCTTCCGGTGCGCTGGCTTGCGCGCATGCAGCGGAACGAATGACGTCGGAGGTCCTTCAATGCCAAAGTTTTGCGGAACATGCGGAAGCCCATCGGACGGTGGAGCGTTCTGCGGTGGATGCGGAGCGGCGATCGCCGTAGGGCTGGCACAGCCATCGCCGGCTCCGGGCTACCAGGCGCCACCACCACCGCCTCCCCCAAGTTTTGCTCCTCCCCCCCCACTGATGCCTCAGGGTTTCGCTCCTCCTCCGCCTCCTCTGCCTCCCCAAGGCTTCGCTCCGCCTCCGCCGCCGCCTCCCGGCTTCGGCTACACAGCGCCGCGGACCTACGCCCCCGCAGCAGGTGGATTGCCGCCATCGCCGCCGCTCTGGGATTTTCAGCAGAAGCTGATTCCGACAGGCGAATCGATCGCGAACTCAATGGGCGCCAATCCCAGCGGCGTGATGAAGATCTTGGCCTGGATCGTCCGCGCCACGTTTCTGGACCCCCGCATTGCGCGGCAAGCCGCACTCGACGAGAACGGTACGGGCGCGGCCATTGGCGCAATCGCCCTCACTGTGCTCCCCGGCATTCTGATCGGCTGGCTCGGCGCCGGCTCATTTGGCTTCGGAATCGTGCGGGCGCTGGTGACCACTGTTCTCATGAGCGTGGTGAGTCTCGGCGTCATGGTGGGCCTGCTCAGTGCGCTGTCGCAAAGCCTGCTCGGCACGAAGCTCTCCGCTGGGCAACTCTTGCGCGCCATCGCCTACTGCCAGGGTGCGAACATGCTCTCGTTCGTTCCGGGCATCGGGCGGTTGCTGCAACTCTGGACGATCGTCACCGGCGTCGCCGCCGTACGCGAAATCAGCGGCGCCGAAACCCAGAAGGTGGCGATATTCATGATTGTTGGCGCGGTCGCCTCGGTGATCGTCGTATTGGTCTTGAGTCCGATTCTATTTGGTGCGCTATCGTTCCTCTGATACGAGAACGCCGCTTATGACATTCGAAGAAGCAGGACAACAATTCGCGCAGCTCCGGCAACAGCGTGATCTTGGCCAGTTGCCGGACGCCCAGTTCCGGCAACTGGCCAGTCAACTCACTGTCACCGACCCGCAGGGCGCTTACTGGCAACTCGATCCCGATAGCGGCCAGTGGATGACGTTTAACGGCAGCGCGTGGGTGGCGGCGGGCCAGGCTCCACAGCCTGTCTTCCAGCAGCCACAACCTGGATATCAGCGACCCGCATACCCACAGGTGCCGTACCCACAAGCGGCCCAACAGAAATCCTCCTGGGGCCAGATCATGGGGGATGTCATCTCCGTAGCGGGCAGCGCGGCAATGGCTGCTGCATGGTACTGGTATTCCGGCATGGCCGATACCGCACCGGACAAGCGAACGTGCATTGCGATGCTCGTTGTGCCGGTACTATTCATCGCCTTGCGGAAACCGATCGACGCCTTGCTGCGACCGCTTGAGCCCTTCCGCAGCAAGATACCGCCCATGGTGCTGGCGGGCTGCGGAGTCGCGATTCCGTTCCTGGTCGCCAACTACCTGTACTCGCGGGGCGAGTCGCAGTTCCCGTTCATGTTCAAGACCTACATGTACAGCACGCTGCTCTCGTTCATCGTGCTGCGCACGCCGTCGCCGGCGCCTCGCCCGGGGGTGATGTGATGCTCAACCGCATCCAACGCCTGGCTTGGCGTGCGCAGCGCAGCAAGTCGCTCTCGCTGGCCGCGCTGCTGCAACTGCTGGCGATCAACGCCTTTCTGCTGTTCTGCGCTCCGGCGCTCTTCGCCGACGATTGCACGCGGGATTGGCGCAGAGCCGAGGACTGCCTGCGCACGCCCGGTTTCGCACAAGGCATCGGCACGACGGCGGGCGTTCTCGCCACCGTGCTGGTCAACGGTGTCGCGGTGGTCCGCCTGGTTCTAACGCCGCCCCAACCCGTGCCTACCGGCGGGCAGGATGGCGGGCAGGATGGCGGACAGCCACAGCAGCCGCCCAAAGAGTACTTTCTCAATATTCAGACGCAAGGCTACCGTACACAGATGAAGACCGACGGGACGGATAGCCTGTGGGTCTACGCCTCGGTGAGTTGCAACGATCCGACGGTCGATTGCGCGCTTCTGACGCAAGCGGTCGGCTTCTACCTGGCCGGCGACAACAGTTCGTGGATCACGGCCTCTCCGCCCGCGGCATCAGGCGGTTCGATGGCCATCGAGTTGAAAGCCGCGCCGCCCACGCCCGATGCGCGTCTGACCCCGCCGGGCTCGATCAGCGTCACGGCCAGCGCCGTGCTCGAAGGCAAAACCGTATCGGGCAATGTCGAGATCTCGCTGTCTTCGGAGGTGGAGTTCGTCGCCTGGGCCGGCGGCAAAAAGGAAGTCGCGGCCGTTTACAACAAGACGGATAAACGCTGGTTCTTCCCCAACATCGTCTGCTATTTCCAGACGCCGGGCTTCGAGAAGCCCGTCATGCCGCCGTTCCAGTACGGCTTTCCGAACCCGGCTTTCGAGACCGAGCCGCCCAATCTGCTCTCCGCCGAGGAGTTCTATTCCACAGACGACGGTCTCTCCTACGAAATGAAGATGCGGCTCGACGACGCCGATGCGCTGACTCGCGCCTTCGGGCCAAACCTCGATGAGAACGGTGGACGGGTCAAAGTCAAGATCACAGCCATCGATGAGCAGCAGCGGCCGTACATCGCCAACGTATCCTACGTTGTCTCACCGGAGCTTGTGCCGCTGTTCTGGACCTTTGAGGAGGACTCGCGCGTGCGCGCCGAAACACGCGCGTATCGCGATGCCGAACTGGCCGCTTTCGAACTCTGCACGGACGGCAAGGACGAGTTGCCCGTAGCCCTCATCTTCGTCCGCAGCGACCTGATCGAAGCGGGCGCCGACCCGACGGACTACATCCAGGATGCCGCCGACAACGTGAAGGTCAAGAAGATCGAGATCATCGGCGACGGCAGCTCGCAGTTTGACATTGCGCCGGACCCGCAAGAGGGCGTGCCTTACGAGTTCAAGGTCAAGAGCAAGAGCCTGGTGCTCAGCTCGGCCGCGAGCGACGCCTACAAGCCTCTGATTCATGTCGAGGCCCAGCAGACCGGCGAGAAAGGCCCCGCCTTCGACTTCACCATCGACATGCGGCATCGGGCCGTCTTCATGAAGTTGATTGTCGTACCTGGCAACCAGCCAGGCACCTCGTTGGCTGTGGTCTATACCGGCACTGTCTCGGCGAAGGGCGAGCCACAGCCCCTGAGCGCCACACCAGTGCGCGTCGAAACCGTCTGCCAGGGCGACGCTTACCTCGGCGTCGAGGACAACTCGGACGGCACCACTGACAAATTCGGCGTTGCCAGTTTCACGCTGCGCTACCGCGGCCTCACGTGGAAGAACAAGGCCCAGGCGGAATTCAAAGTACGAGCCGGCATTACCGAGCCCAGCGATCCGCCTTTCGACGCTACGTACCAGACGATCAACGTCGACCAGAACGGCGCACGTTTTCTGGATGCCTTCAAACAGGCCGCTCCGTCGCTGAGAATGAACAACCCGATTTTCCGCGAGCGTTCACTCGGCTTCCTGTGGCCCGACTTCCTCTGCGGCCCCGTCAACAACATCAATGACATGATCAGCGGAATGACCGGCGCCCAGCACTTCAAGCCCTATACCTGCGGCGAACTCCGCGACCGTATCTGGGGCTGGACGTTTAAGCGCCGCCATTCTTACGATCTCGACACAGCCACCAGCATGAACGGTTTGGATTTTTTCAAGTACCATATCGCCCCGATTCACGTCTGGTTCGGCTTCAATATGGCCGGCACCGAAGACCCCTATTTTATCGACCCCTGGTGGGAGCAGTCCTTCAATCCGGACTGCGGAATCCAGACGTACACCGACGAAATCAAGAAAGCTACAGGCATGGTCGCCGCCGGGGCGCTGGTCGTCGCGCCGTATGCCTACGCGCTAGCCATTAGTCTCGGCTACACCTGGACCCTGTCTGTGGTCCAGGCCATGGTCGTCAAATGGTTCGCGATCCTGCTTGGCGGCGGCGAGGCCGGATACGGCGCCTGGAGCCGCAGCTTCCCGATCGGAAAGGATAACGGCGAAGGCTATCGCTTTCCCGAGACGGGCGCCTATAGCGACGTGCCTACGCAGTGGGGCAAAGACTTTTTCCGCGGCGGCTTCGGGAGATCCTACGACACAGGCGGGCTCGACACAAAGAAGAATTGCACGGGCCATGTCTCGCCCCTGGAGTCGTGGTAACAGCCATGAGCGAATTTGAAGAACAACCCGAAATCCCGGAAGTAGAAATCCCGCGTCCGGTCACGATGGCTGTAAATGAACCCGAACGCTCGGAACTGCTGGCGTTGGGCGCGGCGCTGGCCGAATGGCACGCCGGTGCAGCGCCAGCGGCCTCGGCACTCCACAGCGGTCTGGATGCGGCCGCGCGCGTCGCCGGCCAGTTGCGTTTGGGCGGAACGGAAGGCGGTCTGGGTCTGGATGGCGAGGCCGCACTCACAACCATGCCCAGCGGCATGGCAAGCCTCATGATCGGCGTGGACCGCTACAAGCTTCAGTTCTGGCTCGACGCCGTGGGCCAATTCTGTTCCGGCACATGGAGCGACGAACTTGCGCAGACCGCCATGCCGTACACCGTCAGTGCCGGAGCCGGATTCTGGCAACTCTGCGATCTGGCTCGCGGCGCCAGCGCGGCCGTGACGCTCGACGGTCCGCTACCCAACTGGACGACTGCGCCGCAGCAGGGCGAGGGCGAAGCCGATACTGGCGGATGGGGCATGGGTGCGGCCTTCGGCGCGGGCGCACTATTGCTCGGCGTCGCGGCCGCGGGAGCCGCCGCGTTGTTGAGGAAGAAAAAGGAAGCGCCGCCGCCCGTGCCCCTGCCGCCCAAACCAGTGCCGCCCGCCTTCGTCATCGCAGTCCGCAACGGCAGCCAGATCGTGCTAACCGGACGCACCCGCATCGGCAGCGCGGCTGACAACGAAATCTGCATCTCCGGAGCGGGCGTCGCACCGCTGCATGCCTACATCGAACCGCAGGGCGATTACTGCGCCCTATGGGACAACGCAAGTGGCGGCGGCACGACCGTCAACGGCTATTCCATCAGCCAGGCCGTAATGGTCCGGCCCGGCGACGTGATCCTGTGCGGTACTGTCGAACTCGTGCTGACCGCGGGTTCTCGCTGACGCACGAGTCACGCGCCCGCCCGCCAGATCCGCGGAATCAGATAGAGCAAAGAGAGGCCCACCAAGCCGCGTCCCGCATGGCTCTGCACAGCTTTCGCGTTGCCAAGCATGGAGCCGGACTGCGCAATCAGCGGCCAACTCAGCCACGCCAGGCAGCCCAGCACCAACACAATCGCTACCCAGCGCCCAATCGTTGGAACCAGTGGCAGCAGTACACCGGGCAATATAGCCGGAGCCGCGAAATTCGCCAGCGCCGCGGGATCTTTTTGATAGACCGGCCAGCGTTGCAGCATCTCGATCACGATGCCCGGCAGCACGGAAAAGAGCCCCTCCCAGATCGCCGGACCTGACTTGTGGCCGGGCATGGCGACCGCTCTCGGCTGCGGGAACGGAGCAAACGCGGGTGTGGCCGCTTGCTGTTGCGCGGAGACCCACTGTGCGCCATTCCACATCATCCACTGCCCCGAATTCGGCTCAAGCTGCCACCAGCGCCCCGCCGGGTCCTGCACGCCGAGTTGCGCGACCATCTGCTGATACTGCGCCGGCGGCAGCGTTCCCGCACGCCATTGCGCCTGGAGTTGCGTATATCGCGCCCCGGCTTCTTCAAAGGTCATCGCGCCGTTCCTCCGTGTAGAATCGCGGCGCTCGCGTCCATGCGGGTCACGCCGTCTTCCGTCGCTAGCCAGAGCGCGCCGTCGGGGGTCTCCAAGGCGCACTTGACTTCCCATCCGGTCATGCCTTCCCGAGGAGTCAGTACGTGCCAACGCCCTTCGACGCGCACCGCTGTGCCGTCGACTTCGCTGCTGACCCACAGGTGTCCCCGTCTGTCTTCAAAGATCAGGCGTGTGCGATCCGAGGCGAGCCCGTCCGCCTTGGTCAGTCTGGTCCACGCTCCATCCAGCAGGCGGCACGCCGCTCCTTGCCGTCCGAAACCGGTGGCGAACCACACACCGCCCTCCCGGTCCTCAAAGAACGAATTCACCGTGGGATGCGCGAGCCCCGCCGCGTGCGTGAAGTCCTGCCAAACGCCCGTCGCGGTCAGAAGTCCAGCGCCGCCGCGGAGCGGATGCGCGGACGCCACCCACAAATTTCCCGCGCGATCCTCAAGCAAAGCGTCGACGCCTTCGAAGCCGAGTGCACTCAAATCGCGCACGATCTCAAAGTGATCGCCGCGCCAGCGCGCCAGCCCCTTCTCGCCGCCTACCCAGATTTCGCCATTCCTGCGCTCCAGCACGGCCGCGGCGGGACCGACGGCGCTGTCGAGCCGCATCCACTGGCCTTGCACTCTGCGCTCGACGCCGCCCGAGTGCGCGGCCCACAGATCGCCTTTACGGTCGAGCGCCAGCGCGCGCACGCGTTCCAGGCTGGGCGTGCCCTCGGGCGCGGCGCGCAATTCCGCTTTCGACCAATCGAAGACGGCGAGCCCGTCGCGTCCTCCGCTCCACAGACGCGCGCCTTCCCGAAGCAGTGTTGACGTTTCATGCGGCGGGCGGAAGCGTTGCCATCCGCTTTCGAGCGATCTCTTGCGGAAGCTCTCGACTAGCGGATCGACCGCGAAGCTCAGAGCCAGGATCGCGAAGATCGCCAGCGCGAACTGCCACGCACTACGCCAGCGCCGGCTCTCACCCGGAGTGCCGGATCGCCCGGATAGCGGCATGAAGCCCTCCGAACTGATTGACGATCGTCATGTAGCGGTTGCTCATCGGCGCCAGCATCACCGCACCGTGCCCCGCAAACGTGTTCACCAATCCCTCGCCGGACCACATCGAGCCGAGCAGCCCCTTCGTGGCCCGCTCCACTTTGTATTCGAGCGATGCCGTGCGGGCGACGGCGAAAGATCCGTCCACCGTCAAGGTCTGCCCGCGCAGTTCGATCCGCTGAAGTGGCCCGGGCGACCAGTAAAAAACCTTGCCCACGCCGTTTACCATCGTCTGAAACATGCCTTCGCCGCCGAACAGACTGGTCATCATCTTGTTTTGAAAGACGCCAACCTGCACGCCGACATCCGATGCCAGATAGCAGCCCTTGTCGAGAATCCACTGATCGCCGCCATTTAATTCGAGCAGGTTCACTTCGCCGAAAGTAGGCGTCAGATAGATCTCGCCGCTGCCGCTATAGTACGGGCGCACTGCCTTTTCCTTGGTCAGAAACGACTTGGCGAGTCCGCCCAACGAAGGCGCTTCCGCTTGCATCTGTATGAAGCCGAGCATGTAATGCAACTGCCCCGCCTCCATCAACACTCCCGATTGATTCAGGATGATCTTCGGCATCCGCCACATTTCGTATTTGATTACGTCAAACGTCGTGGCTCCCGCCGAAGGCATCGGCGAGGCGGATTGTGCCGGCATGGGCATGGGCGGCGGTGCGGGCATCACCACCTGCTGTGGTGGAGCTGGCCGCGCTGGAGGAGGCGGAGGAGGCGCTGGTGCGAGGACCAACTCCCGTCCGCATTCGCCGCAGAAGCGCACGCCATCCGGCTGGAGTGCGCCGCAAAAAGTACAGCGTGACATTTCAACTCCTCCTTTAGAGCAGTTTCCAGCGAATTGTGATGACGCTGTGCTTGTCTTTCCGGCTGCGCAGCGACAACCGTTTCCAACCATTGCTCGGCGATGGCCCTTCGGCAATCCCGATGTCTTTCGGCTCCACCTCGATCATCACGGGAACACCGGGCAACGCGCCATTCAGCGTTCCCAGGCTTGCGTGGGCGCCATCCAGCAGGACGGTCGCACCCTTCTCCAGTTTTCCCGACCATGTCAGCACGCCGGACGACGGACCGCTGTAGCGTGCCGCGGGCGCGGGTTGCGCCGCTTGCGGTGGAGTGGGCTGCGGTTCCGGCCTCAGGATCTGCGGGCGTTCCTTGAGCGCGGGCTGCTGTTGTTGTGGCGGCGGAGCGGGCGCGGCGGCTGGAGCCGGATCCGGCATGCGCACCGGCGCGCTCTGCGCGACCTGTGCGGGAGGCGCCTGCTGGGCAGCGTAGTTGGATGGCCGCGCAGCGGGCGTGGGCGCAGGATTGGGTGTCTGCATCTGACGCGTCTCCTGTGGTTTACTGGCGGGCAGCATCGACGCCGCGGGTTTTGACGCCGCTGGAACAGGAGCGGGAGCCGCGACCGGAGCGGCCTGAACTGGCGCTTCGGAAGGAGTTGGTGTTGGCGCGGGCGCGGTCTGTGCGGCCGGCTGTTGCGCGGCCTGCTGCTCGACCGGTGGCACTTCTTTGCCCGCCTTCCATTTTTGATAGCCGAACCATCCGCCTCCACCCAGCACGGCTAGCCCCAGCACCACGCCGAGGATCAGGCCGGCGGAACTTTTTGCGGGTGGGGGCGCCATGCTTGGCGGCGCCATCATCGGGGGCTGGGCCATCATAGGTGGTGGTCCCATGGGTAGCGGCGCGGGCGCTTGCGGCGCCGCGAATGCTGGCGGAGGTGGCGCTGGCGGCGCGGGTGCCGCAGCTGCAGTCAGGTCACCGCCACAGCGCATGCAGAATTTCGTCGTCCCCGTTGCGGGCGCGCCGCATTTCGGGCAGGACTTGCCAACCGCTGGGGCAGCAGGCGGCGGGACAGGTGCGACCATTGGTGCGGGTGGAGGCGGTGCTGACGGCACTGGTGCCGCAGCCGCGGTCAGGTCACCACCGCAGCGGACGCAAAACTTCGTCGTCCCTGTCGCAGGCGCGCCGCATTTCGGGCAGGACTTGCCAACCGCTGGAGCGGGAGGCGGCGGAACGGGCGCGACTATTGGTGCTGGCGGAGGAGGCACTGATGCCGCAGGTGCCGCAGCCGCAGTCAGATCACCACCGCAACGCACGCAAAACTTCGTCGTCCCTGTCGCAGGTGCGCCGCATTTCGGGCAGGACTTGCCAACCGCTGGGGCAGCAGGCGGCGGAACAGGCGCGACTATTGGTGCGGGTGGAGGCGGTGCTGACGGCACTGGTGCCGCAGCCGCAGTCAGATCACCACCGCAACGCACGCAAAACTTCGTCGTCCCTGTTGCAGGCGCGCCGCATTTCGGGCAGGACTTGCCAACCGCTGGGGCAGCAGGCGGCGGGACAGGTGCGGCAATCGGCATTGGCGGAGGAGGCGCCGGCGGAGGCGCTGTTGCCGCGGTCAGGTCCCCGCCACAGCGCACGCAAAATTTCGTCGTCCCCGTTGCGGGTGCTCCGCATTTCGGACAGGACTTGCCCGCCGCCGGGGCTGCTTCGACCGGCTTCCCGCAGCCCATGCAGAACTTCATTGCAGGGCCGTTCTCTTTTCCGCAGTGTGTGCACGCGGCCATTTCGACCTCCTCCGACTGCTCTGCTCTCCACCTGTTCGTGGCGCCGACGTTTTAGATTATCAGAGTTTTTTAGCCGGTTCACGTCCGCACCTATTCTTTATCTCGGAGGCGCGGGAGTACGTTAGAATCGAAGCAATGCCAACCGCGCCTCGAATCGTTGTGCTGGCTCTCGGAGTCTTCGTTGTTTTTGGCGTCACCGTCCTGGTGCTGTTGCAGGTCATACCTGGACCGCACAAGGACAGTGACTATCTTGTCATCGGGGGAGCAGCCACGCTGATCTCGATGCTGGCGGTTTTTCTTGTGGTGATCACCACAGTCTTCCGTTCGTCCGAGACCTTCTTTAAGCGGCGCAAGAGGGATTAGACGGGCGGCGCGCGAACGCCGCCCGAAAGCGCTGAGCCGGTTATGCGGCCTTCGGCAGCGGCATGTATTGTTCTTCTTCATCTTCTTTATGCCCAAAATCAAAACCGGGCACCCGAATGGGCATGCATTGGGGCGGCGGCGATTGCGGGCCACGGCGTTCGCCGCTGGTGCCGCTGAAGTATTCATCCACGGGGAACAGGCTGTATGGCTGCAGTTCCCGGAAGACTAGTCCAAGTTTGCTTTCGATGCGGTAGACCGCGTGAAAAAAGACGCCTCTTTCGATCTTCAGCCGCTTGCAGCACAACCGCCAATCGGCGCCCAACATGTAATGGAAACGGAACAGGCGGTACTCCTCCTCGCTCAGCGTCCGCTTGGTCACCAGCGTGAAGTCCGCGATGTACTCCTCAATCTTGCGGCTCCAAGTGGCGCGGCCACCGTTGCCGGGAGCGATGTCCAGGCTCACATGGCTCACGTGCCTGCCCTCGGTTACGCACGTGCGGAAGCGCCGGAAGCAGACCCGGAATATCGAGCGCAGCACGCACTTACACGGCGCCATTTTCCCTCTGTGGCTAGCGACCAAACCCACACCGCGGCAGTAGGCGCAGGAGTCGAGCGCCAGCGCCAATGTATCTGATTTCGTCCACTCCATAAAATTGCATATCCTCCATGGCAGCTCGGCCTTCGGACCAGGTCTGCCTTCCAACCCTGCTCTGATCTTAATCCGCTACAAATAATTGTCAACTAATTCTTATAAATAATTACATTTATTCCGAATAGTAAACTCTGACACGCAACGTGTTAGACTGTATTATCATTGACTTACATAATCAATAAGCGCTCCAATATTTCAATCTAAATGGTCTATTTTATCGGTACAATTAGTGAGACGAGTGGCACCTATTTCATGCTGAAATAGGTGCACGAGCAACCCATGAAATTAGCAGCCTTGCACCGCCGCATCATCCAAAGCGTCAATGTCCGGATCCGCAACGGCGAATGCACTGAAAGAAGCTTGGCCCGCCTTGCAGGGCTCTCGCAACCACACGTGCACAACGTCCTCAAAGGCGTCCGCGAACTCTCCGTCGACGTAGCCGACCGGATGATGGAATGTCTTGGAATGTCACTGCTCGATCTGTTCGAACCGGAAGAATGGGCCGTTCTCGCCCGTGCCGCGCAGCGCCGGCGCCGCGATTAGGCGCAGTTAGGACCGGCGGTTGGCAGCGACAACATCGCCGTAGGTCGCCAGAACCTCTCTTGCCGTTCGCTCCCAGCTAAACCGTTTGACTTGGTCGAATCCTTTCGCGACCAAACGGGCGCGCAAGTCGTCGTCCAGCAGGACGTCGCGAATGCCGCGGGCAATGTCGAATACATTCTCCGGGTTCACGATCATTGCGGCGTCTCCAACGACTTCGGGCAGGGAACTGACGCTGGAGGTGACAACCGGCGCACCGCAGGCCATCGCTTCGAGCGGCGGCAGTCCGAAGCCTTCATACAGCGAGGGAAACACGAACGCGGCAGTCGACTCATAGAAAATGCGCAGCGTGTCGAATGGGACGAAACCGAGGAAGCGCACCGCGTGCTCCATCCGCGTCTGGATCACTGCGCGGCGCACGGCCGGGTAGCGGAAGATTTCGTCTCCGATGATGATCAGCCGCAGGTCCTTGTATTCCGGATGATTCTCCAGATCGCCGCGCAGGACGGCGAAGGCTTCCACCAGGCGCGGAATGTTCTTTTGCGTACGGATGTTGCCAGCGTAAAGCAGAAACGGGTGGTCAATCTGGTAGCGTTCGAGAATCCGCTTGCGTTCGTTCTCGTGCGCGTCGATATGCGCCTCAGTGCCGTTCACGCGATGGGTTGCGTCGGGTCCGTGTTCGAGAAAGCGGGGATCCGGCGCGTTGTAGATCTGCCGGATGCGTTCGTCCGGAATGCCGAGCAGTTTTTGCACGTCCCGCCGGGTGGCTGCCGACACTGCTATGATCCGGTCCGCGCGCATCAATCCGCGACGAAACTGGTACGGCAGCAGGCGATTGTGCTGCACGCCTTTCTTTTCGGGAAACAGCAGGGGGCTCATGTCGTGGATCGTCACCACATACGGTTTCGGCATGAGCAGCGGCACCGCGTTTAGGGGAATGTGGTACAGATCTGCCGACAAGGAACGGAGGAGCAGCGGAAACGCGGCGTGATCGATCAGTTCAGCGCCGGAGCGCGAGTATTGGATCGTCTCGAAATTGCTGGGAAGCCCCGGAAATTGCTGCAAATCGGAGGGGCGTCCCACCAGCACAAACCTGTTCTCTTGGTCGATCGCGCCCATCGCCCGCACCAGATTCCGGATATACGTACCGATACCGAAATCCAGGGCGTGGCGAACGTCTAGGACGATCCGGAGCGGCATTCCGTTCATCGGGCGCCAACGGGCGCTAGTTTCCAACTGTAGAGCGGGAAGCGCGCGGTGAGCGCGGCCACACGCCGCCGCACCGCCGCCAAGGCATCCTCGGAGTCTTTGTTGCGCAGCGTCTCGGCGATCAGCGCGGCGACTTCGCGCATTTCGGCCTCGCGGAAGCCGCGCGTGGTTACGGCCGGACTGCCCAGGCGGATGCCGCTCGGATTCATCGGCGGGTTCACATCGAACGGGATCCCGTTCTTGTTCGCTGTGATGTAAGCCTTGTCCAGTGCGCTCTCCGCCTCCTTGCCGCGAATGCCCTTCGCAAAGACATCGAGCAGCAGCAGGTGTGTATCCGTGCCGCCCGAAACCACGCGGTAGCCTTCTTCGACCAATCCCTGCGCCATCACCCGCGCGTTGGCGATCACGTTCTTCTGGTATTCGACGAACTCCGGTTGCATTGCTTCGAGGAAGCAGACCGCCTTGGCGGCGACAACATGCACCAGGGGGCCGCCCTGGCATCCTGGGAACACGCTGCGGTTGATTGCCGCGGCGTACTTCTCCCGTGCCAGAATCAGTCCGGAGCGCGGGCCGCGCAGCGTTTTGTGTGTCGTCGTCGTCACGATATCGGCGTACTCGCACGGGTTCGGATATACGCCCGCCGCCACCAGCCCCGAGAAGTGCGCCATGTCGACCATCAGCAATGCGCCCACCGAATCGGCCGCTTCGCGGAAGCGCTTGAAATCGATGATTCGTGGATAGGCGCTGGCGCCCGCGACAATCATCTTTGGCTTGTGCTCACCGGCAAGACGTGCGAGTTCGTCGTAGTCGATGATCTCGTCGTCCTGGCGCACGCCATAGGGGACCACCTTATAACGCTGGCCTGAAAAATTGAGGTGGTGGCCGTGCGTCAGGTGCCCGCCATGTGCAAGATTCATGCCGAGAATGGTGTCGCCCGGTTGTAGAACGGCGCCGTATGCCTCTTCATTGGCCTGCGAACCCGAGTGCGGCTGCACGTTCGCGTATTCGGCGTGGAACAGCTTCTTCGCGCGTTCGATGGCGAGGTTTTCCACTACATCGGTGTGCTCGCATCCGCCGTAGTAACGCTTGCCCGGATAGCCTTCCGCGTATTTGTTCGTAAACACGCTGCCTGTTGCTTCAAGGATCGCTTCAGAAGTGAAATTCTCGCTGGCAATCAGTTCCAGTCGCGAGTGCTGGCGTTCCACTTCGTGTTGGATCGCCTCGGCAATCTCGGGGTCGACTTCGGCCAGCGGCCGGCGCATTCTCTGTTCGTCATTCATGGGTAGGCTGCTCCAGGTCCATCATTTTCTGCACGCGGCGCGCATGGCGGCCGCCGGAAAACTCAGTCTTCAGGAAGATGTCGAGCATTTTCGTGGCCTGCTCGGCCGTGCTGAGTTTAGCGCCGAACGTGAGTATGTTGGCGTCATTGTGCTCCCGTGTCAATTGCACCTCTTCGTCATTCACGGCTAGTGCCGCACGAATGCCGGGCACCTTGTTGGCGGCGATAGACATTCCAACGCCCGTTGAGCACACCAGGACGCCGCGCTCCGCTACGCCGTCGGCGACTCTGTGGGCCACCGCGGACGCGTAGTCCGGGTAATCCACCGAAGCGTCGCTGTGCGTGCCGACGTCCTCGACTTCATAGCCTTTCGCCGCCAGCATTTCCCGAAGCTGTTCTTTCAAGGCAAATCCGGCGTGATCCGCGCCAATTGCGATTTTCATGGGGGTTAGCCCTAATTCTACCATGCTACAATTGGCACTTAAGAAGACCTTCGAACCCCCCATGCAGTGGAGCAAACTTTTCATCCCCACCCTGCGGGAAACCCCCGCCGAGGCTGAAGTCGTCAGCCACCAACTTCTGTTGCGAGCCGGCTACGTCCGGCAACTCTCCTCGGGCATTTACAGCTACCTGTTTCTGGCCCACCGGTCGATGCTCAAGATCACCGCGATCGTGCGCGAGGAGATGAACGCCATCGGCGCGCAGGAGATGCTGCTGCCCGCGCTTCACCCCGCCGAAATCTGGCAGGAATCGGGCCGCTGGGACGTGATGGGCGACAACATGTTCCGGTTGAAAGACCGCTGGAATCGCGACCTGTGCCTCGGCATGACGCACGAAGAGGTCATGACCGGCCTCGCGCGCGGCGAACTGCGCAGCTACAAACAATTACCCCAGATCTGGTATCAGATTCAGACCAAGTTCCGCGATGAGGCCCGTCCGAAATCCGGCTTGCTACGCGTGCGCGAGTTCATCATGAAGGACTCCTACAGCTTCGATCTCGCGCCGGCCGGTCTCGACGAAGCTTACGAAAAGCATTACAAAGCCTACTGCCGCATCTTCGAGCGCTGCGGGTTAAAGTACGTGCCGGTCGAGGCGCACTCCGGCTCGATGGGCGGCAGCCAGTCCCACGAGTTCATGGTCGCCTCCGACGCCGGCGAGGATTACGTCGTCACTTGCGAGCAGACCGGCTATGCCGCCAATCTCGAAAAGGCCGTTTCGCGCCCCGTGCCGCCCGCGATCCCCGACCCCGAGGGCGATCCCGCTCCGGAAGAGTTCCATACCCCCGGCCGCAAAACGATTGCCGAGGTGTCCGAGTTTACGAAATTGCCCGAAACCTCGCAAATCAAGAGCCTTGTCATGGTGGTGGACGAGACGCCCTACCTCTGCCTTCTGCGCGGCGACCACTCGCTCAGTGAAACCAAATTTTCCTCCATCGTCGGAGCGAAAACCGAGCCGCGTCCGGCGCGCCCCGAAGAGATCCGCCAGTTGTTCGGCGCGGATCCCGGCTCGCTCGGTCCTGTCGGCGTTACGAACATGCGCGTGCTGGCCGATCTCACACTCGAAGGCCGCGCCAATATGATCTGCGGCGCCAATAAGAACGACTACCATCTGCGCAACGTCACTCCCGGCAAGGATTTCAAGGCCGAATTCCACGATCTGCGCCAAGTCGCCGAGGGCGATACCGAACTCGACACCGGCGCTCCGCTGCGCATCGTCAAGACCGTCGAGATCGGACACATCTTCAAGCTCGGCTACAAGTACTCCGAGGCCATGGGCCTGCGCGTGCTCGACGAATCCGGCAAGGAAGTTACCGTCATCATGGGCTCGTACGGCATCGGCGTCGGGCGCATTCTCTGCGCTGCTATTGAACTGTTCCACGACAAGGACGGCATCGTGCTCAACCCGGCCATCGCGCCGTTTGCCGTTGTCGTCACGCCGGTCAACTATAAGGACGAAGCGTTGCGCACAGCCGCGAACGAAGTCTATGCCCAGTGCCAGGCGCTTGGCCTCGATGTACTGCTCGACGATCGCGACGAGCGCCCGGGCGTCAAGTTCAAGGATGCCGACCTGATTGGGATTCCCTATCGAATCACTATTGGAAAGAAACTCGCGCAAGGTCTCACGGAAGTGGTGGACCGCAGAACAAAGGTGATGGCGGATATCCCTGTCGCCGAAGCGGCGCAGTACGTCGCAGATCAAATCCATGGGCGCTGATTGGGGCCGCGTTCGCGAGGAATTCCCCGGACTCCGCAACTGGACGTATCTCAACACGGCGACCTTCGGACAGATTCCGCGACGCTCCTCCGACGCGGTAGCCGCGCATTTCGGGCGACGCCACGAAAGCGCGTGCACCGATTTCGGAACCTGGTTTGACGACGCCGACGAGTTGCGCGGGCTGATCGGCCGGCTGATTCACTGCAAAGCCTCCGATGTGGCCTTCATCCAGAATGCGGCGAGCGCGCTGTCGCTGCTCATTGAAGGGATCGACTGGAAGCCCGGAGATCGCATCGTCACGCTCAAGGACGAGTTTCCCAACAACATCTACGGCCCGGCACTGCTCGCGCAGCAGGGCGTAGAATTCGTCGAGGCCGATTGGGACGGGCTACTGGAAGCTGTCACGCCACGCACCCGCGCCGTGGTTCTCAGTACGGTCAATTACACGAACGGATTCCGCCCACCACTCGAACAGATCGCTCCCGTCTTGCGCGAGCGCAACGTCATCTTTTATGTCGATGGCACGCAAAGCCTGGGCGCGCTGCCCTTCGATGTGCGCCAGGTGCAGCCCGACATGTTCGCCGTGCATGGGTATAAGTGGATGCTCTGTCCGAACGGCGCGGGCTTCATGTACGTGCGCCCCAGCTTTCGCGAATGCCTGCGGCCCAGCGTGGTCGGCTGGCGCAGCCACAAAGGCTACCGGGCTGTTGACAACCTGCATCACGGTGCGCCGGAGTTCGCCGAAAGCGCCGAAAAGTACGAGGGCGGAATGCTCGCATTCCCGCTGCTGTACGGCATGCAGGCGTCGGTCGAAATGTTCCTCGAGATGGGCACGGATGTAATCGAACAGCGCGTGATGGAGTTGGCCGGACAAACTCGCGGCGTGCTGCGCAAAACCGGTGCACAACTCCTGGAAGGGCACTACGATTCGCCGATCATTGCTGCGCGATTTGAGGGCATCGACGCGTCAACGCTAGCGAGCGAGTTGAAGGTTCGCCGCGTGGTGGTCTCCGCGCGCCACGGCAACCTGCGTGTCTCGCCGCACTTCTACAACAATGAAGCCGACATCGCGCATTTCGAGCGCTCGCTCGGCGAGATCCTCTGAGTTCAGCGCCGCACGGGTGATGAGTGGTGGCCGTGTAGCAGCTTCCAGTGGCCATCCGTGAGCACGAAAACGTTGGTCTGCGCGAACGGTGTCACGAACGTCTCGCCCTGCTGCGTCGTGGCCGTCGATTCACCTTCCCCAACCAGCACCGCAACGGTTGGAGACACCACCGTGACGTATTGCTGTTTCCAGCGGTATTCGATTTTACTCAGGCCCCGAAAGCCCCTCCGGACCTGATCGAGCGCCTGCTGACGAGTCAGTGTAATCGCGCCATTCTGAATCACAGACCCTTTGTCTGTCTCCAGCATGAAACTGAACATGCGGTCTGCGTCGAGCGCCTGCGCGGCCTGCGTGATCTGTGCGCTCGTCTCCAGCACAGCCGCCTCGATGGCTTTGTCATCGCGGGTTTTGTTATCAGCTTCGCTTGCCGAAAAAAGCAGTGTTGAGCATGACAGGACGGCTACCAATCGAAGTATGGTGGGCATGATTCCATCCATTCACAGTTAGACTGCGGCTGTCCCGCGCAGGCCCAAGGCATCGGCTCGCGCCTGCATAGCCGCGATGCAGAAAGTGATGTGCTCGTCGAGATCTACGCCCAGTTCGCTGGCGCCCAGCACAATATCTTCCCGGTTCACCGAGCGCGCGAAGGCCTTGTCCTTCATCTTTTTCCGCACGGACTTGGCATCGACCTCGAAAATGCTCTTCGATGGTTTGACGAGCGAGACCGCCGTGAGGAATCCGGCCAGTTCATCGCAAGCGAACAGGGTTTTTTCGAGCAGGCTCTCGCGCACCACGCCGCTATAGTCGGCGTGCGATAAAATGGCTCGGCGAATCCCGGCATCGACGCCGCGGGCAGCCAGAATCGCCTCGCCTTTCATCGGATGGTCCGGCGCTGCGGGATGGATTTCATAATCGAAATCGTGCAGCACGGCTGTCACAGCCCAGCGCTCCTCATCCTCGCCCATCTTTCCGGCATACGCGAGCACACAAGCCTCCACAGCCAGCGCGTGCTTGCGCAGGCTCTCCGACTTCGTAAACTCGCACAAAATTTCCCAAGCTTCGTTTCGCGTCATCACCTCTTATGGTATATTGAAATCAGTCCACTCGAGATGGGCCTGTGGCGCAGTTGGGAGCGCGCTTCCATGGCATGGAAGAGGTCGACGGTTCGAACCCGTCCAGGTCCACCAACCTCTCGGCTCTACGGCTCTACGCCAAAAACGGGGGACACCCCGACCCCCCAACCAGTTTAAGCACATAAGACCTTCACCCGCATTCTGTAATTTCTACGCCAAAAACGGGGGGCTCTAAGACCGATTTCGGATATCGGTGTGCATTTCCATTGTTCGTGTGCCCCCAGCGATACCCGGATGCTATGGTTCCCTGGAACGAGCGCGGGTTCGCCAGTGCCCGTGAACGAACCCCCACGCGCACGTCCGTATGATCCAAATGTGCAAACGGCGAGTTCCGAAACTTGGTTGGTGGTCAGTTGTCGTTGAGGCCGTGCGGTTGGCGCGTGTGAAGCCGTTCCTTCCATGTACTTTCGAGCCGGATTACGTCGATCGCATCAGTATCTGGTGAGACCCGCTGCAGAATGGTGAATCGGAAGTCCCGAGGATCACGCTTCAGAAGAAGACTATTTCCTCCGTGCCCCGAAACAGCGTAGTTTCGCCATCTGCCGAGGAGGTTGTCGCCACCATAGGCGGAGCCGACGTAGCCCTTCCCATCGGATGTATCGAAAATGTAATAGATGCCTCGCCATTGAGACAGCGCAGACTTCCAGCGCGTAGGAAGGACAGCAAGATGCTCCCAGTTGAGTGCTATTTCGTCCCATCCCGGCATCGCAGCGTCCAGAGCGCTGTCCTCGAGAATCGCTAGCACGGGCATCGTGTTCCGATGCGCTCGGCGCCACCAGGACCGCTCGGGCGGTGGCCATTCCACAATCAACTTGCCTTTCCACGAAGCATAAAGTTCTGTCGGCGCGAGGTCGAACCAGAGGATCGATGGTCGATCATCGCTGAACCCTTTCATGCCAAACTTCTTCATCTCGATGTAGGCTGGAACCTGCCAGTATTCCGCGAGCGTCAGGGGTTTCGACGCGCCGATTGAATACAACCCTACGAATAGGGCCTTGCCGGGCTCGTGTCCGATGAACGAAGCAACGTAAGAGGCACCCGTCATAGCCTTCTCAACCTTCTCTCCCTGCGTCTGCTGGTAGGCGTTGAACACATCCGGTTTCTCAGCGGCGAGCCACGGAAGCACTTTATTGAGTTCGGGTTCTGAAGGTCGATGCCGAAACACCAAGACCTGCTCGGGGTCGATGCTTTTGGAGAGCAATAGATCGTTTAAGTTCATGCCGCGCCCATCCCTACTGACTGTAACTCACGCCGCTGGGTCAGAAGACTCCTCAGCCCACCTTGATCTCTGGGGGTTCTGTGTTGCCAGTTGTCGTCCATCCCGTCAACTATGCCGACCGCCGGATCGGTACAAAACGGATCTCGACCCGCTGATTCAACGCGCCCGCGATCCTGCGCAACATCGCCAGGGAGTGGCCTTCGTAGTCGGCATCCTCAAGGCGGCAGATGACCGATGCAGTGGTGCCGATGAGCTTGGCAAGCTGAGTTTGGGTGAGGGCCGCCGCTGCTCTCAGTTCGTGGATTTTGCGGGCGATCTCTTCGTTGGCGCGCGCCTCTTCCAGGTTCTTCAGCCGAGCCGGTTTGCCTTCGTAGAACCGGCGGTGAAGGATCTCCACCGCATCGCTCGCCGGATTCAACGTTTTTGCCATGTCAAGCTTCCTCATAAGTGTGCTTCGCCGGATTCGCCTCAAACCGCTTCTTGCGCTCGACGGCGTGATCGATCTCCTTTGACGGGACCACGCGCTCTTTCACAAGCCCGTGCGAGACCACCGCAGCCACGGCTCCGTGGAAGAAGTACAGGATCCGGTGGTGAACGCCTCCCAGGCTGACGCGCAGTTCGTAGATCCCGTCGCGCAGGAAGTCCGCTTCGGGCCGCCGCAATTCGTGGCCCATCTCACGCAATCGCTCCAACCGGAGGTAGCACTTGTCCTGTACCTTCGCCGGCAACTTGTCGAACCACTCCACGAACGGGCATGCTCCGTCTTCCTCCCGGTAGAGGGTGACTCTGGTCTTAGGCACTCGATCCCAGTCTATTCGCAATGTTGCGAAAGTGCAAGTCTGTGTCAAGGATTCTCGTACCGCCAGACCACAGCGCTCACATCACAATCTCGACGCCGGTCCGCTGCTCCACATGGGCATCATCCTATTGACTCCCGCGTAATATAGCGACACTTTTCCCGCGATACTACGTCTAACCTGGTATGGGCAATGCTGCCGGAGTGCGACGTGATTTCGAGGCCTTGGAGAAACGCCGCTTCGAGGCGATCCGCTTGTGGGAGAAGGGATTGAAGCAGGCGGAGGTGGCCCGCCGGTTGAAAGTGGCGCGGCAGACCGTAGCCCGCTGGGTGCAGGAGTATCGGGCGGGCGGCAAAGACGGGTTGCGCAAGGCCGGCCGCGCCGGCCGCAAACCCCTCCTCACGAGCGAGGATCGTCAGCGCCTGAGCGAGCTTCTGTTGCAGGGACCGGAATCGTTGGGCTATGAGACGCCCCTGTGGACCTGCCCGCGTGTGGCGCATTTGATCGAGGAGGAGTTTGGCGTCACCTACCACGAAGGTCATGTTTGGAAGATTCTGGTGGGACTGGGCTGGAGTCCGCAACGACCCGTCGGCCGGGCGCGTGAGCGAAACGAGGCGGCGATCCGAACCTGGAAGCGAAAGACCTGGCCGGCCATTAAAAAAAAGCCCGCACGCAGGGGCGCACGATAGTCTTTGTCGACGAAAGCGGGCTGAGTCAGCGTCCGCACCGTTGTCGTATGTGGGCCCCGCGTGGGCAAACGCCTGTACTGGACTACAACTTCAATTGGAAGAGCCTGTCGGCGGTGGCCGGCCTCACGGTGTGGAACTTCTACTTCCGGCTCTACGCCGGGAGCGTCAAGAGTCCGCAGGTAGTGGAGTTCCTGCAAGCGCTGGTCCGGCATATCCGCGGACCCTTGCTGGTCATCTGGGACGGGCTGCCTGCCCACCGGAGTCGGTTAGTACGCGACCACATCGAGAGTCTGGCCGGACGGATCGAGGTCCAATACCTGCCGGGCTACGCACCCGAACTCAATCCGGTCGAGTACATCTGGAGCTACTGGAAGCACCACGAACTGGCCAACGTCTGCCCCAAAGACTACTGGCACCTTAGCGAGGCGGCCCGCACCACGCTGCGCCGGATGCGCCGCCGCCCGCGTTTGATTAGCGCTTTCTGGAAACAATCCTTACTGCGTCTGGAATAACTCTATATTATGCGGGAGTCAATAATAGAGAAATCAATTGTTGTCTGCTCCAGCAGACGACAATCAGAACGGCCTACAACCGCGCGCGAGAAAGCACGCCACGGGCCAGTCCCCGGTGTGGAGTCCTGGAGTCCGCACCGGAGTCCAGACGCCCAAAAGTCGCCCCGTGGCGTCCACCGGCGTCCACGGGGCCTCCTGCTAAGTCTTTTGTTTTTCGCCAGAATGCCTGTAAGCGATTGATATTTCTTAAATGGCATGGAAGAGGTCGACGGTTCGAACCCGTCCAGGTCCACCAACCTCACAATGGCTCTACGCCAATCACAGGGGCGAACCCCACAATCCTTTATCGTTGATTCTTAAGCAAATCGGGAAAATCGCTGCCTGAAGGCGGATTCTCTTCTTGACCGACGCATTGCACCAAATCCTCGTGGCAGACTCAAAGAACCACGCCGCAAATTCCACCAGTCCTTGGAACTCCCGTTGTTCCGCAGCGCTTTAGCGGATTGAGCGATCATTCCGCGTTCCAGCTCCGCGGAGAACTGCTGGAATATGGGATCACTCAAGAACTGTTCGATGCACCAAAGGATCCGCAAACGGCCGACTATGTCGTCGGCCGCTTCGGGTGAGTGTTTACTTTGTTGCGGGCGCCATCCCGCTGTTGGTTCTTGGGATGGTGAGGGTTGTGCGGCATGCCCATGCCAGGGCTACCCTTACACCGTGTCCCCGATTGGAGTTTGCCATCGGAACAGGAAAAAGTGGTGGCCACATAGTGAGCACCGGTAGGGTTGAAGGAGCCAGTGGAAAGCTCTCTCTGCGACGTTTTGAACGCCTACACTTCTAAACTCGATCGATCTGCAATGTGGACAGCGTGTGGAGAACAGTTTTGCTATAGCGTTGAGCATGAACCTACACGTCAGTCTTCGCCGCACTGTGTGTGGCAGGGCCGCCGTGACCTCGGTTTGATGGCGCGGCGTGCTGCGCGTTGGGAGCACTATGCCGGCCACCGGCTGGACGGCTGGCTTCCCGTGCGGCCTTCAGTTCTTCCGGTGTTCTCAGGTCGGGCTCCGACAGTTTGACCTGTTCTTTCGCACGCGAAACCTGACGCTTATGTCGTTTTTCTAATCTTTTGTTCATTCGTTTCCCTTGCCCGAGTGCCGTCTAAGCACCTAATCACCCACCTCCTCTACGATCCCACAAATCATGGCCTCGGTCGTGAGCATGAGGGCGGCGATGGAAGCTGCATTCTGCAGAGCCGTGCGAGTTACCTTGGTGGGATCGATTACGCCGGACTTCACCAAATCCTCGTATTGTTCGGTGGAGGCATTGAAGCCGAAGTTTGGATCCGTCTGGTTCTTGATCTTCTCGGCGACGACGACGCCTTCGGTCCCGCAGTTTATCACGATCTGCCGGACTGGCTCTTCGCAAGCGCGACGCACGATAGTCACTCCCCATTGCTCGTCGCCATCGAGCGTCAGCTTCTCGAGTGCGATCGATGCTCGCAGCAGCGCAACTCCTCCGCCCGGCACGATCCCTTCCTCAACCGCCGCGCGAGTGGCATGTAGAGCATCCTCGACGCGGGCCTTTTTCTCTTTCATCTCGGTCTCGGTCGCGGCGCCGACTTTGATGATCGCCACGCCACCGGCCAATTTCGCCAGCCGCTCCTGCAGTTTCTCTCGATCGTAATCCGAGGTAGTCTCCTCGATCTGGTTCCGAAGTTGCTTGATCCGGCCCTCTATGCTCTTCTGCGATCCGGCGCCGTCGATGATGGTTGTGGTGTCCTTGTCCACTGTGACGCGCTTCGCACGGCCCAAATCCTCCAGTTTGATGCTCTCCAGCTTGATGCCGATCTCCTCCATGATGGCTTTGCCGCCAGTCAGGATCGAGATGTCTTCCAGCATCGCTTTGCGGCGGTCGCCAAAGCCCGGGGCCTTCACGGCGCAAGCATTGAGTGTGCCGCGCAGCTTGTTGACCACGAGCGTGGCCAGTGCTTCGCCTTCCACATCCTCCGCCATGACCAATAGCGGTTTGCCTGCACCGGCAATTTGCTCGAGAATTGGCAGCAGGTCCTTCATATTGCTGATCTTCTTCTCGTGAATGAGGATATAGGGATCCTCGAAAACGCACTCCATGCGTTCGGCGTCGGTCACGAAATAGGGTGAAAGGTAGCCGCGATCGAGTTGCAGACCGTCGACTGTCTGTAGTTCGGTATTCATGGTCTTGGATTCCTCAACCGTGATTACGCCGTTCTTGCCGACTTTCTTCATCGCCTCGGCAATGATGTTGCCGATGGTGGAGTCGCTGTTGGCGGAGATGCTGCCGACCTGGACGATCATGTCGCCAGAGACCGGTTTGGAGAGCTTCTGGATCTCTTCGACGGCAACTTCGACGGCCTTATCGATGCCGCGCTTGATGGCCATCGGATTCGCCCCCGCCGTGACTGCTTTGACGCCCTCGCGGTAAATCGCCTGTGCCAGAATTGTGGCGGTGGTGGTGCCGTCACCGGCAACGTCAGAGGTTTTCGACGCAACCTCGCGCACCATCTGGGCGCCCATGTTCTCGAGCGGATCCTTCAGCTCGATCTCTTTGGCTACCGTCACACCGTCTTTTGTTATCGTCGGCCCGCCGTATTTCTTTTCGAGAACGACGTTGCGGCCTCGGGGTCCGAGGGTCACCTTCACCGCGTCGGCGAGTTGATTGACGCCGCGCAGAATCGCTAGACGGGAGTCGTCGCTATAGGTAATCTGTTTTGCCATGGATGGTTTCCTTAGTGGGCCGAATGTGAGTTAGCTGGCTTTTGGGGCCGTCTGCGTTGCCGAAGTCAGAACGCCGAGTACGTCATCCTCACGCATGATGATGTACTCGGTGCCAACCAGCTTTGTCTCGGTACCGGAGTACTTCCCAAAAAGGACACGGTCGCCGACTTTGACATCGACGTCCACCAGTTTGCCATTCTCGAGCCTCTTGCCATGACCTACAGCCATGACTTCACCCTCTTGCGGTTTCTCTTTAGCCGAATCAGGGATCACAATGCCGTTGCGCGTGGTTTCCCGCTCCTCGATCCGCTTCACTACGATGCGGTCATATAACGGTCTGATATTCATGATGCTGTTATCCTCTGCTTGTCGTGTTTACCTGCAGTTTTGTCGGCTTGTCTGCTCTTAATCGTCAAGTAGCGGGGATCGTGGAGTAACATCTGCCGTACCTGATCAGTGATCTCCTGCCAGTCGCGAATGAAGTAACTGGCTCGTTCCGCGCTCATTGCTTCGGCGCGCTTATCATCGAGGATGGCGATAATCGCTTCTGTATCGGCGCGTCTCTCGCCATGCTGTCGATCGGCGATCGATCGGAATAACGACGTCACGCGGGCGAACTCGTCGTTCACCTGGTGCTTGATGCTCTCTGCCCATTCCACTTGGTTTGCCGTGCCGCTCATCGGAATCGCGTTGACAGTGAGCGGGCGAGGAGTTGTTTCACCCTCGCCTTCCCACGCGTCGATTTCTCTCTTCAGGGAGCTGTTCATTTATGACTCCGCCTCCATTCGTTTCTAGCCTGGCGCACTTCAGTTCACCGAACCGCGGGCCGCGTCCGTGGAATGGGCAAGCCATGCGACGGGGTGGCTGCGGATGCTGCCATTGCGCTCCTTGATGTCCGCCCAGTTGACGTCATCCTTCAGCCGGAGAAAAATACCATGGGTGCCATAGTATGTACCCTCGGCCAGCACGACTTCGTCACCTTCGCGGAATACAGAATCAACAGGTTTAGTGCTCATCATGTCTGTGTGCCTCCTTCGTCCGGTTTCTTCAGACAGTCGGATGCTGCCGCTAATCGGCAGCGCGCGATGGTCGCTGAAATCGCGGCCGCGGGGAGCCAGCCAGCAGAGCGTGCCGGCCCCCGCCTTGCCTCGCCCTCCGATTACCTGGACGCGATGATGCCGATCGTCGTGCCAATCACCTCGCCGGAGATTACCAGTTCTACGCGCCGGTTCTGCTGCCGGCCCTGCGCGGTGTCATTGGAGGCCACGGGCTGAGTCTTGCCAAAGCCCTTCGCCGTCACCGAATTCACTGACATTCCCTGCTGGGTCAGATAGTCGCGGACAGCCGCGCCCCGTTGTTCGGAGAGTTGCTGATTATAGTCATCCCCGCCGACGCTGTCCGTGTGACCTTCTACATCCAGCCTTAGTCCCGGATGTCCGGAGACGATGCCGGCCACCTTGGCCAGCTTCTCTCGTGCCAAAGGCCGCAGCGAATATTTGGCGGTGTCGAAGAGTACATCCGACATGTTCACGATCAACCCCCGTGCAGTATCCCGGGTTTGCAGGATGTCATTGAACTGCTTCAGTAGCAGGATTCGCAGTTCTGCCTTCTCCGTCTCCAACTGCGCCTTCTGCTGGGCCGCGCTGGCGAGTGCGGCGTCGCTAGCCGCTTTTTGCGCGTCGTTTTCTCGCTTTAGCCGATCCGCGTCGGCTGCCGACGCAGCCGCTCGGGCTTCATTTTCGCGTTTCAAGCGATCGGCTTCCGCCGTGGCAGCCGCTGTCTGCGCATTCTTTTCCATCGTTAAGCGCTCAGCTTCCGCCTGTGCCTTCAGCCGCGCCTCTTCAGCCGCGGCCTTGACGCGATCCGTCTCGGATTGCGCGGAAAGTTTGTCGCTCTCTGACTTCGCTTCACGCTCGGCCGACAACTGCCGCTCTTTCGTGAGGGCTTCTTCTTCTTGACGTTTGACCGCGATTGCCCTCGAATCTTCCGCTGTCTGCACAGCTTCCCTTGCCGTCATGGTTACAGGCTTCTTGCCTGCGTTGCGTGACTGGTAGGCTTCGGCCTGGGCCAGGCTCTTTTCGGCCTTTTGAAAAGTCTCTGTGGCAAACTGGTCCGCGCCCACGGAGCGCGCTATCTGAACGGCGTTGCGCGCTTCATAGAGTTCCAGCGGCATTTTCTGATCGACCTTCAGCGCCAGAGGGTTCGCCAGACGCTGATATTGGCCGCGCTGCAACAGTTCGTACTTGGCGTCGATCTCCTCGATCTTCCCCTTCGTGTCCGCGCGCACCACGTTCTCCATGACGATCAAGTCGCTGGGCTGTGTGACCGCATAGTAAGGTTCGGCGGTGACCACCAAGCCGAACACCTGCAGCTCGGTGGTTACATTCAGCTTGCTCCTCGTCCCATTTAGGAGAACCTCACCCAGGTTGGCCGTGCGGCCTTCGGGGGTGATGGCCCACAATACATAAGTGAGGTACTCGGCGCCGTTCTTTGTCGCCGGCTGCAGGCCACCGAATTCCACCTCGATCTCAATGTAACCCTGCTTGCTCTCGACTTTGGCCTCGCCACGAGCATTCGGCAGGAGTTCGGTACCGCGGAAATCGATCTTTGTTGCACCGCTACGGTGCTGGTAGTTGACTGCCTTCGCGGTCCGCGTGGTTACTGTAACGCGATAGATGGGCGCCGCGCCAGCGGCCATTCTGACCGAGTTCTCATCCTGCTTCGGCGGTCCCTGAGCCGACAAAACTCCGCATGCTACAAGCAATGCACAGCTAAGTTTCATTTGTTTCACTTTACGTTTCTTTCTCGCCAGATTATTGGCTGGAGCCAGTTGATGCACCCTTGCGCTCTCGCGCCGAGTGCTTGTTGAGCAGACCAATCAGCTTCGCAGCCGCAGCGGGTGCTCGCACTCCGGTGGTCACGATCTGACGGTTCTCCAGTTTCTTGCCATAGAGCGTCGCGTTGTCATCGAGGTCCTGCCGCAGGGTGGCTCCTTCCAGAGCGAGGCCTGCAAACAGTCCCTGGGATCGCGACCACGAGAGAATCTCGGCGTGCATTTGAGCGTCGGTTTGAGCTGTCGCTGTGCGTCCCACGGGTCCGGCCGCAACTGAACCTTCCGCTCCGAGTGTGAACTTGCTGGAAAGCAACTTATCCGCCCCCCGCTCATTCATCACGAGCATGATCAAGTCCGTCTGCGATCCGCCGATCTGGAAGCCTACACTGCCGCCTTCGATGCGGACCGTGCCCGGTGCCGACCAGCCCGTTCCGCTCTTATTTCGGCAGGACACGTATCCTTTCCCGAACTTGCCGCCAAACACGAAAGCAGCGGTCTTCAGCCCAGGAACGATTACGATGCAGTGGGCGTTCGCCAGCAGATCTTCCGGGATGCCCTTATCGGGCGTCGCCATGATCTCCGAGAATACTGCGGCGGCCTCGTTCAGCCGCTTTGCAGGTTCGTTGTCTTTGGCCAGCATGGGCGCAACAGCCAGTGCCGCCACTAGAATCATTCGCATTATTGACCTCCCCGGTCGACCCGATCATCCCTGTGAGGGACTTGGGTGCCGTTGTCTTTAGTGCACGTGCCGCACCAACTTCACCTTTTGTTGAACCGATTCGCCAAGGGCTGCGTTGCGGCGTTGGTTTGGAGGGAACGCGGTGTCGAGTAAGTGACCACGTGTGGTCAAGTGACGGGGCGCGGTCAGATTTTCTGGACGAATAGAAAGCGCGCAGGCCGCCTGCATTTCGTTACGCGAGCAGCTTCCTCGACTGGAACGCGGTGAGCAGGGGCATGACGAAGCAGTTCGCAGTAGATAGACATGCGGCCAAAGGACGTACTCCGCGTACGCGCCCGGAGCTATTTGTGCGTTTGGTTACTTAACTGCCGGTAAGAAGCAGAGTTTGGGACAGATCTAATCGTGACGTCCGAACACATGTAGAGGAGAAACACAATGAACAAGGATATACTCGCGGGAAACTGGAAGCAGTTTAAGGGCCATATTCACGAGCAGTGGGGCAAGCTGACGGATGATGACATCGATGTTGCCTCCGGGTTCCGGGAACAGTTACTGGGCAAGGTCCAGGAACGCTACGGGATCGCCAAGGATGAAGCTGAGCGTCAGATCAAAGTTTTCGAGGATCACTACAAAACCCTCGCCAGCTCGCTTTGGCACAAAATATAATCCAGCCGGATGCTTGACTGTTTACGCGCCCGGTGGGCCGTGCCGGTCCCAGCACCGTTAGGAGTCGTGACGCCGGGTCTGGCGTTCCGAATGCGGCGGTCAAATCTGTCTTGGACAAGAGTGACTTTGGATGGTTAAGAACCGACCCGCCCAAACAACTCGTTAGCTGGATCTCGAACTTGCGCCGCGGCCGTAACGCCGTGAGAAGACCTGCGTGAATTCCGCTCCGAGGAGGAAGATCTGCGCCGAGTAGTAGACCCACACCAGTAGAACCACCAGCGAGCCGGCGGCCCCATAGGTGGAACCGAGGCCGGTCTTGCCCAGGTATAGGCCAATCACAAGTTTGCCCAGGGAAAACAGTAGTGAGGTTAGAGCGGCGCCCGCGGCTACATCCCGCCACTCCAGTTCGATATCCGGCATGAACTTGTAGATCAAGGCGAACAGCGCCGCGATTACGACGAAGGAGACCACGGAGGTCAAGGTCTGCAGTACGGATTCCGGCATCGGCAGCAAGCCGCTGAATAACGCCCGCACGCTGGCCAGCCACACGTTCACGATCAAGGAAACCAGTAACAGGAAGCCGACTCCCAACACCATGACAAAGGAGAAAACACGCTCTTTCAAGATCTTCACGAGACTCCTGGACCAGGGGCTCTTTCGAACCGGGATTTCCCATATCGTGTTCAGCGTGTCGCGCAACTCCGTGACTACTCCGGTCGCGCCCACGAACAGAGTCAACAATCCAAGGGTAGTGGCCAGGATACCGCTGGCCGGACCGCGCGTACCTTCAAGCATCTGCCGGACGACATTGGCGCCTTCTTTACCGGCGAGATTCTGAATCTGCCAGATAATCTGACCTTCCGCCGCCGCTCTGCCCGAAAACAGGCTGGCGACCGCGATTACCAGGATCAATAAAGGGGCCAGAGAGAGGATTGTGTAAAAGGCCAGCGAGGCGCCCAAGCGAGGAGCGTTGTGCCGGTACCACGCTTCCAAAGCGTCGCCCAGCAGGTGTGTCGTGTCTGCTATCCGAAACGCAGATGGCCGTCCTGGAATGCGACGCGTACCGCCAGTTGCTGGCACCGAAACAGGCGGCTCCACCGGGACTCGCTTTTCGTCGATCATAGAGGTAATTCCGAAGCTCGCCACAGCGGCCGGCGACCTCGTAGGGAAGCCGTGCAAGGCCAGTTGGCGCGACACCCGCTAGGGAGCACGCATAGGTCCAAGCTTTCCTGGCGTTCAAATAAACGCGGTGTGCCCGCTCACGGAATTGAGGAAAGCCCCGCGCTACTCCAATGTGATCGGGCCAGATTGTGAACCTGATCACCGCTGCGGAACCTCGCGGCCTCTGTACATGGCGACACTTGGCCATGTGCCGCCCGGCGAACGGCGCCATGTGTTCCCCATGTCCAATCCCTACCCAGCCTCATGATTGGGCAATGGATTGCTCTAACGGGGTCCAGCATCAAGACGCTTCTGAGCGTTGTTATGGTTGCCCGCTGAAGACTGGGAATTGCGGGCAGTGAGGGTGTGGGGGCCTATGCAGCAGTCATCGAACTAGGCCACAAGGGATTGCGATGAGGTGCAGGCGTGGGCGTACAGGTTCGCGCTTGGGCGATCGCACAACATTGGCCCGGCTCGTTCGTCTTGATCACACGATGGCATGAAATGTGCTCGGCGGGTGGAGGGGCGCTTGCCGTGCGGAAACAGATCGGAGAAAAACATGATAGACAGCCGCAAGTTCCGTGGGTCACTTCGCAGGACGGGGATCGCGGCGGCTATGCTGGTCGCCGAAATCATCTGGGTGTTGTGCCTTCCAGGTAGCGTCGGCGCGCAAAGTAGATTCAATGGATTGCCACCGTCCGCCCAGCTCTCGTGTCCGGCCGCGGCGATGGCGGTTCGCGCCATTATGCTTTCTTCCTCGGCGAGTGGCTTTGCCGAGTTTGAGAAGCGCTGGATCGAGACGAGGAGCGACGTATGCTGAGCGCGGTTGAAACACTAGCCAGCGCTGCCGAAGCCCCCTCCCGCTGGGACGCGGACGCGCCCGACGAGGTGGTCCTGGAGCGCGTGCGCGCCGGGGAGACCGCGCTGTATGAGGTGCTCATGCGCCGCCACAATCCGCAGTTGCGCCGCGTCGCCCGCCGCGTCCTCTCCAACGAGGCCGACGTGGACGAGGTGATCCAGGAAGCTCACTACAGGGCATTCCGCTCCATCGGGCAGTTCGCGGGCCGGTCCAGTTTTAGCACCTGGCTGACGCGGATCGCCATTCACGCCGCTATGTCACGCCTGCGCAACCGGACGCACTTGCATGAGCTGAACACCAGATCCTACGACTACGATCCGCTCGAAACCGTCGTTTCGGTCGAGCGCGATCCTGAGCGGCAGATGCAGGCAAAACAAACGCTCGAAACGTTGGAAGCGGCCGTGCGGGCGCTGCCGGAGCCCTATCGCACCGTGTTCTCCTTACGCGTCGTCCAGGAGTTAAGCACAGCCGAAGTGGCCGTATTGCTCGAAATCAGCGAGCCGTGTGCCAAGACGCGTTTGCACCGGGCCAGGTGGCTGCTGGGCAGCCACCTGCGAAAACAGTGGAAGCCTGTGCGCTCGAACGGCCCATCCGTTCCGGCTTCTATGCCGGCATATTCCGCTCACTAACGGAACCAACCAGTAGGCTGTAAAGATCTATTATTTGAAGTAGCGGCGCCTTGCCACGAATTCGACCGTATTCGGTCACTTGACGGTTTGAGGTCGGGGCAGTCGTCCTGGGCGGGATGTTCTCCCCACGTCTCTGGCCATATCACGCGACCTGGCCGCGGAGGTTAGGGGAGACATCTGGGTGCTTCTCGACGAATAGACGCTTCTTCAAACGGCAACGAGGCAGGGGTCTGGCCCCTCCGGGCAGATTCCTACCTCGTTCCCGCCGAATCGGGCGCGCGGCTTTTTCGGTTGCGGGCCGGAAAGCTGACTCTACCCCGCTTATCCGACGCTGGATCCCGGCTTCACGCGCGTGACTCGCAGTCGGTTTGGAGTAGATGCCCGCAATAGAAACAGCACTCCAGTGGCCAAACGCAGGGCTGGCGGCAACGCTGCTCAAGATGGTTCTGGGCGGGATCGTAGTATTCGCTTTCTACTTCGGTGAGAGCATGGACGACTAATACGGATTTGAGATTGACGTGCAGGGGGTGATTTCGGCTGGCGGGCGTTGCGCATGACCTCCCGCTGTACGGACCGCACCGACTTGTTTTGAGTGCGGGCCGAAGCCCGGTCGGCACGAATGTGACCATATTCGGTCAATTGGCCGTTTGAGGTCGGGGTAGTGGTACTTGGCGAGATGTGCGCCCCACTTTTCTGGCGACATCGCGCGGCTCCTCCGCTCGACATGGCCGCAGAGGGTCAAGCGGATACATCTGGAGCGCCGCCAGACGGAAAGGCGCTTCCAACTGCGGCAACGAGGCAAGGGCCTGTCTCCTCCGGGCAAGCCCCACCGTCGTTCCCTCCGAATAAGGCATTCGGCTTTCCACACTGCAGACCAGAAAGCCGGCTCTACTCCCCCTCTCCCGACCGCTCGATCCCGGCTTCACGCGCGTGACTTGCGATCAGTTTAGTAGATGCCTGCAAAAGAACTTGCACACGAGTGGCCAAATGCGGATTTGGTGCCTGCGCCACATCCAAGCGTCGAACTCAGGGAGCTTGAGTCGACAGACCAGGCCACGCCGGGATTTCCAGAAAGGGCTTTCTCGCGCCTTGACGATTGGGCAACGGATTGCTCCTTTTTTACCGTTGAGGAGCCGGAAGAAATTGACTATCTCGTCTATGCGCTGGATTACCGCGCGCGTGTTGCTGCTGGGCTTAACTTCGGCGACAGCATGGACGGTCGAGGTGGATGCGCGCGAGATCATCCGGCGCGCCGTGGCAGCAGACGAGCGCAACTGGAAAGTGGCTCGCAACTATGGGTTCTCAGAACGGGTGGACGCACGTCGCTTGGATCCCCAGGGACAATTGACATCCAAGGAAGTGAAGAGCTACGACGTCACGCTGCTGGAAGGCTCGCCTTACCGGCGGCTGGCTGGGTGCGACGACCGCCCGCTACTCCCCGGCGATGAGAAAAAAGAGCAGGAGAAACTCGCAAAGAGTATTGCTGAGCGCCAGAAGGAGACTGCGACGCAGCGGGCTCTTCGCCTGACCGAGTACGAGCGTCGTCCCGAGTGGCAACGCGAGGCCTGGCACGAGTTGCCGGACGCTTTTGACTTCCGTCTTACCGGGGAAGAGAAGCGGGATGGCAATAGCGCCTATGTGATCGAAGCCACACCGCGCCAGGGATACCAACCCCGGTCCGGCACAGCGAAGGTGCTTGCGCACATCCAGGCCAGGCTTTGGGTGGACAAGCAGGATTACCACTTGGTGAAAGTGGATGTGGAAGTGGTCGACACCATTTCGGTAGGACTTTTTCTGGTCCGTGTGGCCAAGGGCTCTCGCGCGGCCTTCGAGCAGACTCGGGTGAATGACGAGGTTTGGCTGCCGTTGCGCGTGCACGTCTTCGCCTCGGCCCGTCTGGGGCTGTTGAAAGTACTGCATATCGAACAGGAAGTCATATACAGTAAGTGTCGCGAGCTTCAGACCGGTTCCTCAGCCATCTCCAAGCTGGAAGCAGGGCGCACGCCCGGCGATATCAAAGTCTCACGCGAGCGTTGACCTCAAATGGTCAAGTGACCAGATATGGTCCTCAGCTCTTGTGAGAGGTCCCCAAACTTCCGCGTTGTCACGTTTGTTTGAAGTCAGCGAGCAGTGTGCCAAGTCGTGCCTTGCACTGCCCCAAAGCCGCGCTGCGAAATGTGGACTCTGAAATGCTCTCTCAGATAGGGAGGGATCGGTGACAAATATGGAGACGGTTAAACTGAACGACTGTAACTGCAGAAGTTCTGCACTACCATTTTTCCTGAGCGGGCTCGGAGCTGGTGTCGCTTTGGCGCTTCTGCTTGCTCCTCTCAGCGGAGCTGCAACGCGCAGCCTGATCAGCCGTAAGGTCAAAGATGGGGAGGACTGGATGAAGGACAAGGCTGCCGCGGCAGAAGACTTCGTCCTTACCCGCGGAGCCGAATTGCGGGATCGGGCCAAAGAGGTAGCTGAAGTGATCGGACGAGAGACGCCACGCACAGCGCGGCCCTGAGCGCGCGGAGTCGTGATTGCGTAAGGGCAACAGATATGGGGACAGACCCAGCCAGCATGCAGAGATCGTTGGTGTCACAGTCGCCGGGTGGCATACCCCCGTGTGTCTTGACACATTCGCAACCGGCGGCGCCGCGTCGCTCAACGAGGCTGTCACTTTCGGCACTACGCGCTTTCGCCGATGGTTTTTGGGGCGGCCTCATCGGCGGGCTCATATATTGTCTGGGATTGGCTTATTTCCATCCCGGCGGACTCGACTTTGCCTGGCCGCGTGTTTTGGCTCTCTCGTTGATTTTCGGGGGGTTCGAGATGTGGCGTGTAACACGAACGCGAACGCTAAGGAGCGTAAGAATAGGCATGCTCTGGACCATCACTGCGGGCCTGTTCGTGTTGTGGGCGCTGGGCGCGGTTATTTCCGCTTCGGAAACGCCACTCCGTGAGACTCCGTCTCATTTAACGGTTATGTACCCGGCCATCAGTAGCTCTATCGTCGTGGGCGCACGAATTTCCTTGAAGGAGATATAGGAATATGCTTTGGACTATCTGTTTAATTCTGCTGGTGTTGTGGGCTCTGGGAATGGTCACCTCCTATACGATGTCCGGCATGATTCACATCTTGCTGGTCGCCGCAGTAGTCGTCGTGCTCATCCGTGTCATTCAGGGCCGCCGGGTTATCTAGCGTACTGCGTCGATAATCCTGAGGTTTACGGGGGGGCGGTCCCCCTGGACCGCGCCGGGTCCCTTGACCCGGCCAAACCCGACCTGGGGGTCGGATTACGGCTCAGGGGAGCCGCCCCCGCAAGTCAGCAAACCATTCATTATCTGCACTAGGTCTGTGACCGCGAGAATATGTTCGTATGTGGGGCAGCTTGTCAACCGGCGCTCCGGGCGGGTTGCCAACCCGCCGCAGGATTCCATCCTGCCCCACATAAAAATAACATCATCACTCGGTCAAAGACCTAGCGGCTGACGTCTTGACCGCTATGGTGAGCCTCGCGCCAAAACTGACGAAGTGCCGTGAGAGCCCTTCGAGCGCTCGAAGCCGCTTAAGCCGCTTGGGTTTCTCAACCAGGCAGCGCCCGCTTCAGCAGTTCGCAATAGCTGGGTGCTAATGCAGGGATCGCACTTATAGGATAGATAGCCCCGCCTGCGTGGCTATCCGCGTGCTCTGTTAACTACGACAGGAGTCAATAATCATGAAACTCATGAGAGTAACCGGTACGGCCGCAGTCTTCTTGTTTGCCGGAACGATGCTACTCGTTCACGCTCAGCGTGAGGGACAGGGCGATAAACGAGTCGAGAAGCAAGACGAGAAGCAGGCCAGGCCCGAGAGGCAGGATAGAGACGCAGCGCCGCAGCAACAACAGCGTGCTCAGCAGCCCCAACAACAGCAGCGTGCTCAGCAGCCCCAACAGCAACAGCAGAGAGTTCAGCAGCCGCAGCAACAGCAGCGTGCTCAGCAGCCCCAACAGCAACAGCAGAGAGTTCAGCAGCCGCAACAACAGCAGCGTGCCCAACAGCCCCAACAGCAACAACAGCGAGCTCAGCAGCCTCAACAACAACAGCGGGCCCAGCAGCAGCAACCGCAGCGCACGCAGCAGCAGGCGCGAGCCTGGCAGCAACAGCGGGGATGGCTACAGCAGGGTGGTGGCTGGAAAGGGCAAGATACCTGGCAGAGAGCTCGCGCCCAACGTTGGTCCTCCGAGCATCGCACTTGGGCACAGCGCGGAGGCTATGGCGGTTACTATATCCCCCGGGACCGCTTCATGCTCAGTTTTGGCAGCCAGCACCTCTTCCGCCTCCGTGCGCGCCCGGTTATGTACATGGGGTATCCGCGTTTCAACTACGGCGGGTTTTCGTTCCTGCTGGTCGATCCATGGCCGGAATACTGGGCCGAAAGCTGGTATGACTCCGATGACGTTTACATCGATTACGCCGATGGATATTACCTCTACAACCGCCGCCATCCTGAAGTCAGGCTTGCGATCACGATTGCGCTGTAATTAAAAATCCTTGCGAGAGATGCCGAGTTTTCGCATCATAGCGTTCAGAGTCGTCCGGTGGAGTCCGAGCCGCGTGGCGGCCTTGGTGACTACACCGTCGCACTCCCGAAGTATTCGGAGGATGTGCTCCCGATCCACTTGCTCGAGCGTGGCGCCGCTGGCCGCTTCCGGCGCATCTTTCCGGATTTCGGCCATAGGAGCGCGAAGGCTGGGCCCCCTGGAAAGGATAACCGAGCGTTCCATGAAGTTTTCGAGCTCCCGCACGTTTCCAGGCCAATGCCAGCTCACAAGAGCGCGCATCGTCTCCGGCGGAATCTTGTCAATCCGTCTGCCCATTTCCGCGGCGTATTTCTTGACGAAGTGCCGGACCAGGATCGGAATGTCATCAGGGTGATCGCGCAACGGAGGCGTCGTGATCGGGAAGACTTTCAGCCGGTAATAGAGATCGCTTCGAAAGAGTTTGTCCCCCATCATCTGAGTGAGATTCCGGTTCGTTGCTGCCACAAGCCGGACGTCAATGGGGATTGTTCTGGTGCCGCCCAACCTCTCAAACGACTTCTCCTGCAACGCCCGGAGCAATTTCGGTTGCAGATCCAATGGGATATCACCCACCTCATCCAGAAACAATGTCCCCCGGTGAGCCATCTCAAAACGGCCGATCTTTTGCGACAAGGCGCCGGTAAAGGCCCCTCGCTCGTACCCAAACAACTCGCTTTCGAGAAGCCCGGTCGGGATCGCGGCACAGTTCAACGTGACGAAAGGAAGGTTCTTGCGAGGGCTCATCCTGTGGATGGCTCGCGCCACCAACTCCTTTCCGGTACCGGTTTCGCCCAGGATCAACACGTTCGCATCGGTAGGAGCAACCACTTCAACCTGCCGCTGAACCCGCTTCATGGCCGCGCTGGAGCCCACCATCTCCTCAAAATTGTTTTTGACCTGTACCTCGTCGTCCTCCATGCTCTCGAGCCGGTCCCGATCCCGCAGGTCCTGCACGAACGTGATCCAGCGGAAGGGGGAAAGTTTCAACACCGCCGTGGCAACCAGGACGGGGACCCGGGTCCCATCCTTGCAAATCAATTCCTTTTCAAAAGGCGTGCAGGCTCCGAACCTCAAGCCTTCTTCATGGGCCAGCTCATCGAGCGCGGCGTAATCCGGTGGAGTCAGATCGGGCCAGCGTAGCCGGCCTGTCAGCAAGTCTTCGCGGCTGTATCCTACCAGTTCGAGAAAAGCATCGTTCGCCTCGGGAATACGGTCAAACTCCCCGGAGACGACGCCGGCGATGGTCGATAACGATGGGACCGGCAGGATGCGCGGGCGACTGCGCCGCAACTTCTCGTCTCTCTCGTGACGATCGCTGAAGTTGCGCACCACTCTCGCAAAACCCTGCAATTCTCCGGTTTCATTTTTGAGCGCCATCGTAATGTTATTGGCCCAAAAATGCGTCCCATCCTTCCGCGAGTGCCAGCCTTCTATTCCGAAATGGCCTTCGGAAGCGGCCCTAGTCAGGTTCGCTGCAAAATCTACGCGCTCAACCTCCTCGCTGGGATATAAGCAGGAGACATGTTGGCCAATGGCTTCATCGGCTTCGTAGCCATAGATGCGTTCCGCGCCCGAATACCAAGTGACGATCCGTCCGTCCACATCCAACAGGAAAAGCGCATAATCCTGCACCCATGACGGAATCCGGTCGCCGTCCGCTCCGGCAACGTGCCCGGTTCGGGCCGCTGGTGTCTTCTCATGCAGCACCAGGAGATGACGCACCGGCAACACGTTCCCTTTGGCCGTGTACTCAACCTCCCGCAGATTTCCATCTGTGCCCACTAGCCCGAGCGTACCTTCCAGTTCCCCCTTTTCCCGCAAGGCTTTCCAAAGCTGCGAAATTTGAGGCTTGAAGCTGGGCTCAGCGAAGTCACCGACCGGGCGGCCGATGATCTCCTCCCGCGGCAGCCCTAAGAGCTTGCGCACGCCGACGCTGGCGTCCTTGGAATTGCCGTCGTCGTCGGTGATGAGAATGGGTGCGGAAGGGTGATAGATGATCGCCCGGAAGAGCAGTTCAAGTTCTCTCGGTCCGTTCTCCACGAGCCAGCGGGCGGCTGACGACTGTGAGCCGGCGGAACTCATCGCGCCTGCACCTTTCCATCGTCGGTCCGGGCAGCCCATGGCCGCCTGAAAGACGAAGCCAGATCAGGATAGCAGTGTAGCACAACTGATCGGAGGTCAGAATGGCAACCACTCTTCATGTTTCCACGGTAGCAGAGTACGGCCCGGACCATGTGACCATATTTCGTCACTGAGTTAAGGCCTCGCACAATTCAGCCGCCGAAGTGCCTGGCTCCAAACAGCTCACGACCGTGGATGTGCCGGAATTATTAGCGCCGGCTGCCATGCTTCTATTGACTCCCGCATAATATAGAGTTATTCCAGACGCAGTAAGGATTGTTTCCAGAAAGCGCTAATCAAACGCGGGCGGCGGCGCATCCGGCGCAGCGTGGTGCGGGCCGCCTCGCTAAGGTGCCAGTAGTCTTTGGGGCAGACGTTGGCCAGTTCGTGGTGCTTCCAGTAGCTCCAGATGTACTCGACCGGATTGAGTTCGGGTGCGTAGCCCGGCAGGTATTGGACCTCGATCCGTCCGGCCAGACTCTCGATGTGGTCGCGTACTAACCGACTCCGGTGGGCAGGCAGCCCGTCCCAGATGACCAGCAAGGGTCCGCGGATATGCCGGACCAGCGCTTGCAGGAACTCCACTACCTGCGGACTCTTGACGCTCCCGGCGTAGAGCCGGAAGTAGAAGTTCCACACCGTGAGGCCGGCCACCGCCGACAGGCTCTTCCAATTGAAGTTGTAGTCCAGTACAGGCGTTTGCCCACGCGGGGCCCACATACGACAACGGTGCGGACGCTGACTCAGCCCGCTTTCGTCGACAAAGACTATCGTGCGCCCCTGCGTGCGGGCTTTTTTTTAATGGCCGGCCAGGTCTTTCGCTTCCAGGTTCGGATCGCCGCCTCGTTTCGCTCACGCGCCCGGCCGACGGGTCGTTGCGGACTCCAGCCCAGTCCCACCAGAATCTTCCAAACATGACCTTCGTGGTAGGTGACGCCAAACTCCTCCTCGATCAAATGCGCCACACGCGGGCAGGTCCACAGGGGCGTCTCATAGCCCAACGATTCCGGTCCCTGCAACAGAAGCTCGCTCAGGCGCTGACGATCCTCGCTCGTGAGGAGGGGTTTGCGGCCGGCGCGGCCGGCCTTGCGCAACCCGTCTTTGCCGCCCGCCCGATACTCCTGCACCCAGCGGGCTACGGTCTGCCGCGCCACTTTCAACCGGCGGGCCACCTCCGCCTGCTTCAATCCCTTCTCCCACAAGCGGATCGCCTCGAAGCGGCGTTTCTCCAAGGCCTCGAAATCACGTCGCACTCCGGCAGCATTGCCCATACCAGGTTAGACGTAGTATCGCGGGAAAAGTGTCGCTATATTACGCGGGAGTCAATAGGAATGTTCGGCAAACCGCTCGTCCTTGCCGAGTGTTTCGAGTAGCATCTTCATATCGTCGGCGTGCTCTTCCTCCTTGGCCAGGATCTGCTCCATCGCTATGCGGGTGGTGGGATCGTCATTGCCGAGATAGCGGATGATCTGGTTATAGGACTCCACCGCAATCCGCTCAGCGACAAGGTCTTCCCGAACCATATCCAGCAGTGACTTGCCTTCGACATACGGCGCATGGCTGCGAGTTGCCAGCCCTTCGGGATTGAAGTTCGGCTCGCCTCCCAACTGAGTGATCCGCCTGGCGGCAATATCTGCATGGCCTTGCTCCTCGTTCGCGTGCTCGAGGAACTCCTGGGCCACTGCATGTGCATGAATGCCAGTGGCCATGTAGAAATGACGTTTGTATCGCAGCACACAGACAATTTCCGTCGCCAGAACCTCATTCAGAATGCGGACAACCGTTTCCCGGTCCGCAGTGTAGGCGCCGGTGACCGCACCCATTTCCATGTGCTCACGGGCACGTTTGCGGAGTTTCTGAATATCTGTTACGAATGGACGCTGTTCTTTTTTTGCAGATTTCTTTTTCACTGTTTTTCTTCTCTTGTTCGAATGTAAGATCGGCAGCCGGCAAACTCTTTGCCGGCTGCCGTGGAACGCGCTACACAGCGCCTTGCCACCTTCCGGCTCAGATCAAGCGATTGACAGTCAACTGGTCTTTTCGCGGAAAGTAGGAGAGCGCTGAGTGGCCGGCGTTTTCCTAGTGGATAACGCCAACCATGTAGGCCACCAGGAAAACCACTAATATGGTGCCTAGCCCTACGCCCATGCCTCCACCGGCGCCCCAGCGGGTATGGCCGTAGTAACCGCCGCCGCCACCCAGAACCAACAACAAAATGATAAGCAGTAGCAACATTTTGAATCTTCCTTTTTCCCAAACGTTAGCTCGCGGCCGGCTGGGAAGTTAGCCCTTCTTGCCTACCACGAGGAGTGCAATTCCGCCAATGAGCGCCACTGCGCCTGCGATGGGCGGCAGTGGTACGTTGTGTGTTTTTTCGCGAGTAGCGTGAATCGGTCCGATGTCAACGATCTTTTCCCTGGTCGTGTACGTGAAACCTCCCCACGCAAGGCCGAACAGGCCAAGCCCGATCAGAATCATCCCAAGTACCTTGTTCATGGCAGCCTCCTTCGGCGGTGGTCGCTGGCAGTGACCGGGCAACATGCACGGTCCAGGGACCCGTTCGTTTACTTCTCGAATACCTTTTCAATCTGGCCGACTTTCTTCTGGACCACGCCGGCGAGTTTTTCGTTTTGGCCTTTGGCCTCAAGGTTGGGGTTGTTCGTGACCTGTCCCGCTTTCTCTTTAACTTTCCCCTTCAGTTCATGAAGCTTGCCTTCTAGCTGATCCTTCGTGCTCGGTTTCATAGTGTGTTCTCCTCTTCTCTTCCTTTGATGCCTGCGCCGGCGCAATTCTACGGATGCAACGTGTCCTTGTTGGCCGATGCGTAGTCCGCACTGGCTTCGCCAGACGACGAGATGTCTTGGGCGCCCGTATGCTTTAACAGATCTTTCGCGCGAGTGATCTCGCCTGATGTGTCGCAGTGAACGGAAAGCAGAACTCCGCCCTCTTTGATTCGTCCTTCGTATCGCTTCGCTTCGTACTCGGGGATGCCCATACCAACGAGTGCGCCAATCAAACCGCCCACCGCGCCGCCAACTCCGAGACCTGCAAGAGCGCTCATGATCGGACCGGCCGCAATCAGTGGACCGACTCCGGGAATCGCAAGAAAGCCGATCCCGGCCAGCAGGCCAAGAGTGCCGCCAATCGCTCCGCCGGTCGTAACTCCGGCCGTGGCGCCTTCCGGCGCTTTTGTATTCTTCTCGTGTGCAAAGTCTTTGGAGCCCTGATGATCCGGGAGCAAAACCGAGATATCGTCATTGGAGAAGCCCGCCGCCAATAGGTCGTCGACGCCGCGTTCTGCTTGAGTTCCGGTGTGGTAAATACCAAACACCGCTTTCTTTTTTCCTGCCATGATCCTATCCCCTTCTGAAATGTCGATTACAACCGGTGATCCTGATCCGTTCAAGGCATTGACGTTGGTTTGACCGGCATCTGATTGATGACCTTGTCGCCGCAGCCGGTAACGCCAGTCGCCTTAGATACGATTAATTTCACTTCGTCATCCGACCGAACGGGACCCTTCAGAGTGACGGTACCGTCCTGACTGATGATCTTTACGTTGCGAGCATACTTTTGTCATCTCGATCAGATGCATACACCCTAGGCCTTGCATGTGGAGGCCCAGTCTGCAAGTCGAAGGAAACGGCGGCTCGTCTCATACAATTGAAAAGTACATCCATGTGAATCGAGTGGAAAAAGTTCGGGTTCCGACACTTCTACGTACACTTCAGGTTCTGCGGCTTGGCGGACTAAGTGGAGAGGCGCTCGCGTGAATAGCGCCGGAACGAACCCAGGCGCACTGCAGGTGGACCTGGCGACTCGACCTGCGGCTACTGGTAAGGCGATCGAGCAGACTTCCAGTGTGGCTACGTTGCCCCTTCTTCACACACTGCGACGTGCTTCCCGCTATGACCATACTTGGTCATCTGACTGTATATCGTTACCTTCCTGAGCGTTTCCCTGGGCACGGAGCCCGCCTGTTTGAGTGTCTGCTTGGTTGCGGCGTTGAATTGCTCCGCCCAGAGTGCTTCGGTCCCTGGCGTGCTCCACGGAGAGATCGACTGATGTCGTGTCACAAAAAGGAGAATTATGAAAACGCTCAAGACGTGCTCGTTCTTGCTGGCAGTGGTGGTCGCCGGGGCTCTGGTAGGGTGCTCATCGACGTCCACGAAGTCAGCCAACGTTTCTGGCAGCATTCGCACATCGCTGGATCAGGCGGGTCTAAAAGATGTTTCGGTGAGTCAGGATCGTGACAAGGGCGTCGTGACCTTGGGCGGGCATGTGGCGGCAGACGCCGACAAGTCACAAGCCGCATTCATCGCACAGTCCCTGGCGGGGAATCAGGTTGTGTCGAACCAGATTGCCGTGATTCCGTTGGGCGCCGAGAGTGATGCTAAAAAGGTGAATTCGGCTCTGGACGAGGGCATCGAAAGTAACCTGGATGCTGCTCTCATTAAAGACAAACTTCGCGACAGTGTGAAATTTTCCGTCAAGAATCACGTCGTTACACTGACTGGTGAGGTAGACTCCCAAACGAAGCGCGCACGGGCCGAGGCGGTCGCGGCTGCGGTTGTAAACGTAAAACAGGTTGTGAACGAGTTGCAGGTTAAGGTGCAGAAGGCCACCTCGTCGAACTAGGTCTTTGACCGAGTGATGATGTTGCTTCCATATGGGGCAGGATGGGATCCTGCGGCGCGTTGGCAACCCGGCGCGCAGCTTGACGAACTGCCCCTCCAAAGAACATACTCTAGTGCTCGAAAACCTGGGAGCGGCTCGGCAAGTGGGCGAAAACGGAAATGGCCCGATGCTCGCTCCGGGATGGATTGGTCCTCCGATTTGTCAATATTCGTGAGATTCTGGAGATCGCTCTTGGCTCATAATAACCCGAGTAATACAAATAATACGGTCTTATAGTCCGTTTATATGTGGCAAGGCACGATACAGCAGAGTGCGATCAGATTATCTCTCGCGATTATTGCGGGCTGGGAGAGGCATATGGACGAAAAACAAGTGCCCGGCGATGTCCGGCCGGAGATGGAATCGGAAAACCTTCGCGGCTCCATCGGGAAAGTGCCCGGACCGGTCCATGCCGGCGAGGCGGTCGTTCCGGTTGTCGGCATCGGAGCCTCCGCGGGCGGACTGGAAGTTTTCAAGCTGCTGCTCGGCGATTTGCCAGACGACACTGGATTCGCCATCATATTCATTCAGCATCTCGATCCAAATCACCACAGCTTGCTGGCGGAGATTCTTTCGAGAGCCACCGCCATGCCAGTCAGTGAGGCGGCCGATGGCATGCGAATGAAAGCCAACCATGTATACGTCATGCCGGCCAACGTCGATCTTGTCATCGCATCCGGGGCGCTCAAGCTGACCCCGCGTACGCAATCGGCGGGAACTCACATGCCCATTGATGGCTTCCTGCGGTCCTTGGCTGACCAATGTGGAAGCAGGTCTATCGGGGTAATCCTTTCCGGCACTGGCTCGGATGGCTCGGCGGGCGTTCAAGCCATCAAAGCCGCGGGTGGCGTGACGTTTGCTCAGGAGGCGGCCAGCGCGAAGTTCGCCGGCATGCCGCAGGCCGCCGTGGCCACCAACTGCGTGGATTTCGTTCTGCCGCCTGAGGGCATTGCCGCTGAACTTGTAAGGATCGGCCGGCACCCTTATATTGCGGATGCCCCAAGCACGCAGCAGGAGCAAGCGCCCGCTGGCGACGAACAGCAGTTCGTCAGCATCCTGGCTCTTCTGCACGGGGCAACTGGTATCGACTTTTCGCTGTACCGGGAGAAGATGGTAAAACGCCGCATTTTGCGGCGCCTCGCCTTGGGCAATGTCAAGAGCCTCGCGGAGTACTACGAGCGGCTGAATAACGATTCCGATGAGTTGATGACGCTCCAGCGAGATTTGCTTATCAGCGTGACCAGCTTCTTCCGGGATCCGGAATCGTTCGAATGCTTGAAACGAGTCGCTTTTCCCCGCATTCTCCAAGGAAGGCCTGCCAATCAGCCGATTCGTGTCTGGGTGGCGGGTTGCGCTACGGGAGAAGAGGCATACTCGATTGCCATATTGTTACAGGAATACTTTGACGAAACGGGCGCCGCCGTTCCGGTGCAGATCTTTGCTTCCGATTGCAGCTTGGAGGCTATTGAAAAGTCCCGCGGCGGCAGGTACCTCGAGAACATTGCGGCAGATGTTTCGCAGGAGCGCCTCAACCGCTGTTTTACAAAGATCGAAGGCGGTTACCAAATCAACAAGAACCTGCGCGAGATGTGCGTTTTTGCCAAACATAACCTGATCGACGATCCGCCATTCTCGAAGCTGGATTTGATCACTTGCCGCAACGTGCTGATCTATCTGGGAAACGTGCAGAAGAATATCATCCCGCTGTTCCACTACGCGCTTAAGCCGGCCGGCTTTCTCATGTTGGGCGCATCGGAGGCGGCGACGTCTGGCGACCTGTTCTCGCGCGCCGACCAGGAGCACCGAATCTATGCCAAGCGGGAAACGGCGAGGAAGCCGCACCTGTTTCCCGCGAGCGGCCGCAGTTCACACCGGAAGGCGCCGGTGGACGGCGCTTCCGCAGCGCCTGCGCCGAAATTGTGGGAGGGAGTGGACGTACGGAAAGAGGTCGATCGCATACTGCTATCGAAGTACAGCCCGGCCGGTGTGGTGGTGGACGGTGATCTGGAGGTTCTCGAGATCCGAGGCAAGGCCAGCCCCTACCTCACGCTGCCGGCTGGAAAGGTGAGCTTCAACCTTATCAAGCTGATTCCCGACACTGGATTGTTTCTTGAAGTCGAGAAACTGATCCAGCAGGCGCGCACGAGCGGCGAGCCGGCGCGGCAGGAACGCGTACCTTATGAACATGACGGACGTGCCGGCGCGTTGAACCTGGAGGCGGTGCCGCTGGATGCCAGCCAAGCGGGATCTACCCTGGTCTTGTTCGAGCCCGTTTTGGGCGCCGCCGGGCTCGACGCCACAACGCCGGATGCGCCTCTTGAAGGCGACATCCGGGACCGCCAGATCTCACGCTTGAAGCAGCAACTCGCCACCGCGAAGGAACGGTTTCTCTCAACAATCGAAGCGCATCAAACATCCAGGGAGGAAAGCCAAAACACGACTGAGGAGGCGCTTTCATCCAACGAGGAACTGCAAAGCCTCAACGAGGAACTGGAGACGGCCAAGGAAGAACTGCAATCCACCAATCAGGAACTGATCACGGTCAACGATGAGTTGCAGGCCAAGAATGCGGCGCTCGCGCAGGCGCGTGACTTCGCGATGTCGATCGTGGAAACCGTCCGCCAGCCGTTACTGGTGCTCAATACGGACCTGCGGATCAGGATGGCAAACCGAGCCTTTTACCGGACGTTCCAAGTGTCACCGCTGGAAGTTGAGGGAAGGCTGATCTATTCGTTGTCGCATGGCAGTTGGGACCTTCCCGGCCTGCGGGACTCGATGGACAGACTTCTTCAGGGGGGTATATCGTTCCCGGATTTCGAAGCCGAACAGGATTTTCCAGTCCTGGGGCGCAGGAGTCTGGTGATAGGGGGCCGCCACATCAATCATCTGAACATGATCCTGCTGGCGGTGGACGACGTTACTGAGCGCAAGCAGGTCCAGCAGGCGATGCACAAGACCGAAGAGCATCTTCGCCAATCGCAGAAAATGGAGGCGGTCGGCAGGCTCGCCGGCGGCATAGCTCACGACTTCAACAACCTGCTCACGGCCATAATCGGCTACAGCAGCCTGCTTGCTGACAGGCTGACCGGTGACGAGACCGCCATCCACCAGGTGCTTGAAATCAAGACTGCCGGTGAGAGGGCGGCTTCACTCACGCAACAGTTGCTGGCCTTCAGCAGGCGGCAGGTGCTGCAACCCAAGGTTCTCGATCTGAATGTCATCGTGCTGGAGTTCAACCGAATGCTGCGCCGTTTGCTGGGCGAGCGAGTTATCATCACCGTCGATTGTGAACCAGTCCTATGGCCAGTGCGCGCTGACCCGGGCGAAATTGGCCGCGCGATCATGAACCTCTCGTTGAACGCACGGGACGCGATGCCCGAAGGCGGAACGCTGACCATTGAAACGGCTAACGTGGTTCTGACGGAGGCCGATGCCGCCACTCAAGAGCTTGCGCCGGGGCGCTACGTGACGATGGCCGTGCACGACACTGGATTTGGAATCGACGCGGACGCGCGGATGCATATCTTCGAACCGTTCTTCACGACGAAAGAGACAGGCAAGGGAACCGGTCTGGGCCTCGCCACTGTTCTGGGTATTGTCGAACAGAGCGGCGGCGCCATCCATTGCGAGTCGCAACCGGGCGAGGGCACGACCTTCACCATCTTCCTGCCGGCGGTCGCCGAGGCGGCACACAAGGGAGCGCGTGCGGCCGGAGGCCTTGCCAAGGCGCCCACGGGCTCCGAAATCATTTTGCTGGTGGAAGACGAAGATATGGTTCGCGTGCTCGCACGAAGAATTCTGGAGGAGAGCGGGTACGTGGTACATGAAGCGCGCAACGGACGGGAAGGTCTGGCGCTGTGCGAAGCCCATCAGGGTCCAATCGATCTGCTTGTGTCCGATGTGGTCATGCCGGAACTCGGTGGACGCGAACTCGCCGAAGGCGCCCGTAAGCTCCGGCCCGGTTTGAAAGTCATGTTCATGTCCGGGCACACGCAGGATGTCGTCCTCAAGGAGGGCGTGCAGAAGGGAACCGCGTTTCTGCAAAAGCCTTTTACCCCCGCTGCTCTCGCGCAAAAAGTGCGTGAGGCCTTGGATTCGAACGGTGGATCCGCCGGGCGTTTGTAATTGCGGCGCGCCTCCCGGCTGAGCCAAAGACGCTAGAGCCAATCTGGCCAAATCTGGTCATCTGACGTGCAGGCGGCATGGCGAGCCTTCCGGGCTCCTGAAGAGTGGTTAACCGATTGCTCTGCGCTAACTAGAGGAGTACCAGAAAATGCCTTTGATAAACCTAGTCGTGATGTTGATTGTCGTCGGAGTGGGGCTGTACCTGATCAACAGATATATCCCTATGGCTTCCAGCATCAAAACGATTCTGAATGTGCTAGTCGTCGTTGTCGTCTGCGTTTGGCTGTTACAGGCGGTCGGATTATGGGGGACCGTCAGCAGCTTCCGGATTACGCGTTGACCATAACCCGGTGAAGCGCGAGCCACTGGCCGGCCGATCCAGGCGAGACAGAGTGAACCACGCTAACGCCGAAGCAGACCCGCGCTCGACCAACCTGTGTCCCAAGCTTTCATGTTGACCGTCCACGGTCGTGTGACCGTCCTCAGTCAGCAATTCCGCGCGGCAGCGGTGCTATTGCTTGGATGAGTTTCTCTCAACAGATCCAGCAGTATTAGCAGGCTGGAGCGATGAGGCGCCGGCTGCAAACACTTGGGCATACAAATGCTTTCCTTCTCTCATACAGTGGAACGCTCTTAGACTGTCACGCTGCTAACCACTGAGTAGTTTATACGAACAACAATCGGAGGAAATTGAAAATGAGTATTAGACGTATTGCCCAAGCTGCCTCGATAACGGGGGTGGCGATTTTTGTGATGGCTGCAAGTGCCAGCGCTGCCATCATCACATTCAACACCCAGGCAGTGCCGGGTACAGGATTCGGCGTTGGCGGAGCCGGTGGCCTAACGCTGAACAACTCGTCGGGCGTCGCGGCGACGCTCGCTTTCCAACCGCAACCGAACACCACCTACGGCGTACCGTCCAACGTCAACTTCGGAATCTTCACGCTCGAATGCGTGACTTGTACGACACAAGCAATCGGCACCGGCACGCATTTTGACCCTTTCACGTTTAACATGGTTTTAACCGACGTGACCGACGGCGCCACCGGACAGTTTGTTGGTACGTCGAGCGGGGGCAACGTCTGGCACAATACGAGCGAGATTACGCTTAATTGGTTGCCGCTGCAGCTCGGACCGGGCACAAGCGGGGCACTTACCGGCAGTTTCGGCCAGACAACCTTCGAAACCACAGCGAGGACGAGAATCGTAGCTCCCAATTCCGGTCTGGATGTTGGGCAAACGACGGTCCAGGGAAATCTCGATTCCGCTGCCATCCCAGAGCCAGCGACGCTTAGTCTGGTCGGTGGCGCGCTGTTGGGCCTCGGCATGTTGTGCCGCAAGAGACTGCCCCCCCAGTAAGGTAAGCTGGGCAACGCCTGAAACGGGGCAGCAGACAACAACGCTGCACCCGTTCAGGCGCGGGACCGGGAGACGCACGCAAATCCCGGCTCGCGGCAAGGCCGTGACGCTTCCCGGCCAAGCCGCGTTGGCGTTCCTTGCAACAGCCGCTCGAAATCCGAACGGCCATGATGGATTCACTCACAACGGACGCCACGATCACACAAGGCAGCGGTGGCAGGTAAAGACAAAATGAAGGGGTGCAAGAACATGATGTGGACAATTTTCGTGATTCTGCTTGCACTGGGAGCACTGGGAATGGTCGCCTCCTATTCCAAGGGGGCGCTCGTGCACGTGTTGTTGGTCCTGGCGTTGGTGGTGATCACAATCGACCTCATGCGAGGAAACCGCTCTATCGTCTAGTGGCGAGGTGTATGGAAAAAGGCGAAGAGCCCAACGAAAGGCCTGGAGGCGATTGACTGTATCACTTGCGAGGTAGCGTTTGAGTCCGCCCAGTGATTCGGTGCAGCTTATGAAACCGTGCTGCACTTCGCGCTGAGGAGCCCGCTCACTGTCGCTGACGCGCAATAGAAAACTTCCCCCTCCCCAAAGCCGCATCGACCACATTCGGTCACGTGGCACCGCACGGTCAGTTTCTCCTTCGACCTCGCAAACCCCGAGATGCTACCGAACGCGGACACATATCACCTAACAACGCTTCGGTGCTCACGGACCTCGAAGTGCACTACTGCTTGTGTGTAGAGCATGGAACTTGCCACCGACATTTGCAGCACGTCGAACCGAAGCGGACAGCAGACTACAAAATCTGGAACAAAGGAAAGAAAGAAATGAAGCTTTTTACAGCAGCGACAACGGTGTGTTGTATTGCGTTGATGGGCACGGCACTCGCGCCCGGAGCCAAAGCCGACGCATGGAACAGGAAAACGGTAATCACCTTTAGCGGCCCCGTGGAGATTCCAGGGGTTCATCTCGCCGGGTGGGGCGTGTTGCCCGCCGGCACCTATGTGTTCAAGATCCTGGATTCGCAGTCCGACCGCCACATCGTCCAGATCTTCAATAAAGATGAGACAACCATCTACGCCACGATTCTGGCTATCCCGAACTATCGCCTCAAGGCCACCAGCAAGACCGTGATGACATTCAGCGAAAGACCAGCCGGCCAACCGGAAGCTCTTCGAGCATGGTTCTATCCGGGCAAGAACTGGGGCGAGGAGTTCGTCTATCCGAAGGCGATGGCGATAGAACTGGCCAAGTCCCACAATACGCCCGTCCTGTTTACACCGGCCGAGATTCCCGTCGAAGTCGCCGAGCCGATCAAATCGGCTGATGAGCCGGTGGTAGCGGAACTCAAGCGGGCGCCCATCATGGCAATTCAGCCGACCGGAGAAGAAGTGCAGCTCGCCGAGGTGGTTACGACGCCTCCCGAGGAGACTGAAGTAGTTATGGTTGCGCAGGCGCCAACTGTAGCTGAGATGACGCTCCCCGCCACGGCGAGCACGCTGCCGCTGATCGGGCTGTTCGGACTGTTGGCTCTGGTCGGAGCCTTCGCGGCCGGTGCAGTCACAAAACGCCTTCAGTAGACGACTGTAGTCCGTCGCGCGGCGTGCCACGCCACCCCTAGCGCGCTGCCAGCACGCTGCGCGCAGGGCACGAATGAAAAGAAAGAGGTAACGGCATGCGACACAGTGTTATACCACTCCTGGCGTCCATGACGAAGCACCGGCGGGATGGGGACGGTCACTACGAGACCAAGGCTCGCGGGTCGGCCGTGCTCAATTCGCCGCTGTTGAACAAGGGGACGGCCTTCACGGCGGAAGAGCGCAGAGATCTGGGGCTGATTGGTCTGCTCCCGCCAGACATCAGCACGCTGGAGGCACAGGTCAAGCGCGCTTACGTCCAGTACGAGCGCCTGCCGGACGAGTTGAGTAAGAACATCTACCTTACGGCGCTACATGATCGCAACGAAGTGCTGTTCTACCGGATGTTTGCAGAGCACTTGCGCGAAATGATCCCCATTGTCAATGATCTGATGGTCGGCAAGGCGATTGAGCATTACCCTCACGAGTGCCGCCGCCCGCGAGGTCTTTACCTCTCGATCGATCATCCCGATCAGATCGAAGAGGCGTTTGCCAGCTTCAACGCCAGACCCGGCGATATCGACCTGATCCTTGCGACCGATGCCGAGCAAATCCTGGGAGTCGGCGATTGGGGAGTAGGTGGCATCGCCGTGTCGATCGGCAAGCTGGCGATCTATACGGCGGCGGGTGGCCTCGACCCGGCGCGCCTGATCCCGGTGATGCTCGATGTCGGCACCAATCGGGAAAGTCTCCTGAACGATCCCATGTACATCGGTAACCGGCACGCGCGAATACGCGGAGAGCGCTACGACGCCTTCATCGACGCTTACGTCAAAGCCGCGACAAAGCTGTTTCCCAAGGCGCTGTTGCAGTGGGAGGATTTCGCACCGGGCAACGGGAGGCGTATTCTCGAGAAATACCGCAACCAGATCTGCACCTTCAATGATGATATGCAGGGCACCGGCGCCATCACTCTGGCGGCGGCGATCTCCGCGGTTCGCGTCTGCGGAACGCCTCTGCGTAATCAGCGAGTGGTCATATTTGGGGCAGGTACGGCAGGTATTGGAGTCGCCGACCAGATTCGCGATGCGATGGTGCGTGACGGTTTTTCCAAGGAAGATGCAACGAAGCGCTTCTGGTGCGTGGACCGGCAAGGCTTGCTCACCGCCGACATGGCCGGTGGACTGAGCGACTACCAGGCGACCTATGCGCGCCCATCTGCTGAAAGCAAGAGCTGGAAGCGTGATGGGGAAGGGAACGGCGTTGACTTGGCTGAGGTCGTGCGCCGGGTGCGGCCGACGATGCTGATCGGTGCGTCGACTGCCACGGGCAGTTTCACGAAAGCCATCGTTAAGGAAATGGCGGCGCATACCGAGCGGCCGATCATTTTCGCGCTCTCCAAACCGCCGGGGCGGGCCGAGGCGAACCCGACCGATCTGATTGCCTGGACTGATGGGCGAGGGTTGATCGCGACCGGCAGCCTGTTCGAACCTGTCACTTATAAGGGGGTGACGTACGTTGTCGCCCAGGTGAATAATGCCATGCTGTACCCGGGGCTCTGCCTCGGCGCGATTGTTTCGCAAGCCAGTAGGATTAGTGACGATATGTTCGCGGCGGCGGCGAGTGCCGTGTCCAGTTTGGTGACTGTGCGCCAGCCCGGCGCGTCGCTGCTCCCGCAAATGGACGATCTGCGCAGCGTGTCGATGACGGTGGCTACAGCCGTCGCCGAGGCGGCAGACGCGGGCGGAGTGGCCGGAGTTAGGTTCAGCGACATTGTTCAACAGGTGCAAGACGCGATGTGGCAGCCGGAGTACCGCCGGATCCAGGCAACCTGAGGAGGCCAAGAATGGGTCACCCTTACGTCTTGGCAAATGCTTTTCGGGTGCGATTAGCGGACTGGTTGTTCGGTTGTTCTCATCGCAGAACCACCTTTCCGATCACGCTCCCGGCCAGCGTAGGCGTGAACGGACAGCAGAGCACGCGTTCGGAAACTTACATCGCGTGTTTAGAGTGCGGACGCCACTTTGCATACGACTGGACCACGATGCGCATCGTCAGTCCGTGGACTGCCTGGGTCGGAGCCAGGCAGGTTCAGGGTAGTATATCGGACAAGAAAGACGGACTCCGCTGTGAACTGCGGGTTCGTCATGCTGTCACGTCAGGGTTCCACGAGGAGGCTGAGGCAAACAGAGGGGCACAATGACGAGGAGAGCGAGTAGGAGCCTGGAGCAGGGCATCGCGAATACCTGTGCTCTTGCGGCGCTGCTCATGATCGGTCTTGTGATCGATGCGAAACCTCAGACTCCGCCATTAATCGACAATCAGACTCCGCGGCCTTACCAACTCTCTGTGAACGTTGACCTTGTGGTGTTGCACGCTACTGTGCGCGATCGAAAAGGCCAGTTTGCCTCCGATTTGCGGGCGGAGCATTTCGAGGTCTACGAGGACGGAGTCCGGCAATCCATCCGGTTGTTCCGGCACGAAGACACTCCGGTTACTGTGGGACTGGTTGTCGACCACAGCGGGAGCATGCGCCGGAAGCTTTCCGAAGTGCTCGCGGCTGCCCGCATCTTTGTGCAGTCCAGCAACCCGGAAGACGAGATGTTCGTCGTCAATTTCAACGAGAATGTGAGCCTCGGCCTGCCCGACGCCATCCGATTCACCAATCGCTCTGACGAACTCGAGCGTGCGATCTCTCGCACACCAGCCACAGGGAAGACTGCGCTTTACGATGCGGTCGTCAAGGCACGCGAGCGATTGCAGGCCGGCAGCCGGGACAAGAAAGTGCTGATCGTCATCAGCGATGGCGGCGACAACGCCAGTGCGAGCAATCTGGCCCAGGTCCTGACGATTGCCGAGCGATCCGCAACTCTTGTATACGCCATCGGCATCTTCGATAAAGATGATCCGGACCAGAATCCAAACGTGCTCAAGCGCCTGGCGCGGGCAACGGGCGGTGAAGCTTTTTTCCCCGGCCAACTCAGTGAGGTCGTCGCGATATGCGAGCGTATCGCGCGCGACATTCGCCATCAATACACCATCGGATATGTTTCCAGCAATGCGGCTCAGCCAGGCGCTTTCCGGAGCATTCGAGTGGTCGCCGGGGCGACGGGCAAACGCAAACTCCTCGTGCGCACTCGCTTGGGCTACATAGCCGCTGGTGAATCACGGCCGATCGAGGACGAGGGCGGCAAATGAAGCTGGTAGTTAAGCAAGCATCGCTCAAGCGGATTCTGCGGTGGACTCAGCGCGCACTTTTTGCCGGCGCCGCCTTGATGCTCGCGTATTGCGGGATCGTTATGCTGGACGCCTGGATTTTCCAGAGGAACGAACGTAGCCAACTCGAGCGGGCGCTCACTGACCGGCAAGCGAAGAACGGCGGAGCCTTTCAAACCGCATCCCTCGCTTTGACGAAACATTCGCCGCCATCCGTGACCGGCGGCCTGATCGGCCGCATTGAAATTCCACGTCTCGGCCTTTCGTTGATCATCATCGAGGGAATCAGCGCAACCACTCTCCGGCGCGCAGTCGGCCATATTCCCGGTACGGCACTGCCGGGCCAGCCGGGGAACATCGGAATCTCCGGGCACCGTGACACGTTTTTTCGACCGTTGAAAGACATCCAGCAGAACGACATCATTACGCTTACCACGTTGCTCGGCGAGTACCGTTATCGTGTCGTGTCCACCAAGGTGGTGGCTCCGTCCGAAATCGCAGTGTTGGATCCGAGCGAAAATGAGGTCCTCACCCTGGTCACCTGTTATCCGTTTTACTTCGTTGGTCCCGCCCCCGACAGGTTCATTGTTCGTGCCGAAAGAGTCACGTGAAAGAACCGTCTGAGACCCCCCGAGATCGTCTTTGCCGGCGGCCACTTGCCACGCAGGCGAGCATCCTGCCCTGGCAGCTTTTCGTGGCGCGCGCACTCGTGCGTGCCGCGTCGAGATGAGTCTCGACGCCGCGGTGTCGGCACGAGTGCCGAAACGGCAGACTGAAGCCCACACCACCTGGTCGCGAATAACCGTCATTCTGCATACCGCAGACCACTACTGTGTTGCGTCCGAAATTGCTGTGTGGTTATAGCTGAGCCTGACACCGCTCCCTGACGGTCGCGGCTCGGTTAAACGCCGTAAGCACGCGAGCGGTTGGCGATTTTGCCCAAATCTGCAGACAGTCTGCTACTTTGGGTAAAATCGCCAACCGCTCGGATCAGGCTGGCCACTTCACCTGCGGCCAGAACTGGCTCGCGTTGTAGTAAGTCGTCGTCCCCACGCTCACCTGGAACCCGTGATTCGTTCCATCGTACTGCGTCGCCACCAACCGCCCGGATAAGATCGTCACGTCGTCTGCCCGGCTACTGCGTTCGGCTTACGAGAGAACAGTCGGCCTGCGAGCACCAATACAAGGTAGACCACGACCCAGTAGAAGAGGGCATTGACCGCGAACAAGAACGGAAAGCTAATCTCGTGAACACGGCCACCTATAATCGCCACACCGACTAACGCACCGGGTGTCAGCAGATAATTAGTCTTCTCCTGCACGGTAGGTATCCAGCCTGACCGCGACGGAAGGGCGGCCATAAGGCCCGGTACGGATGCGATTACCACTCCCGAGCACAACGCAATCAATAGCTTTTTCATAAAGGGTTAGTGTCCACACATATGAGGCGATTCCTGCTTCCATGGTGGGTGTGACCCGGATGCTCCTGTGAATCCGGCAAAAGTTGTAGTACGCGAAGTGTAGGCAGTAGGCGGACCATAGGTCCTCCCACCTCTATTGACTCCCGCATAATATAGAGTTATTCCAGACGCAGTAAGGATTGTTTCCAGAAAGCGCTAATCAAACGCGGGCGGCGGCGCATCCGGCGCAGCGTGGTGCGGGCCGCCTCGCTAAGGTGCCAGTAGTCTTTGGGGCAGACGTTGGCCAGTTCGTGGTGCTTCCAGTAGCTCCAGATGTACTCGACCGGATTGAGTTCGGGTGCGTAGCCCGGCAGGTATTGGACCTCGATCCGTCCGGCCAGACTCTCGATGTGGTCGCGTACTAACCGACTCCGGTGGGCAGGCAGCCCGTCCCAGATGACCAGCAAGGGTCCGCGGATATGCCGGACCAGCGCTTGCAGGAACTCCACTACCTGCGGACTCTTGACGCTCCCGGCGTAGAGCCGGAAGTAGAAGTTCCACACCGTGAGGCCGGCCACCGCCGACAGGCTCTTCCAATTGAAGTTGTAGTCCAGTACAGGCGTTTGCCCACGCGGGGCCCACATACGACAACGGTGCGGACGCTGACTCAGCCCGCTTTCGTCGACAAAGACTATCGTGCGCCCCTGCGTGCGGGCTTTTTTTTAATGGCCGGCCAGGTCTTTCGCTTCCAGGTTCGGATCGCCGCCTCGTTTCGCTCACGCGCCCGGCCGACGGGTCGTTGCGGACTCCAGCCCAGTCCCACCAGAATCTTCCAAACATGACCTTCGTGGTAGGTGACGCCAAACTCCTCCTCGATCAAATGCGCCACACGCGGGCAGGTCCACAGGGGCGTCTCATAGCCCAACGATTCCGGTCCCTGCAACAGAAGCTCGCTCAGGCGCTGACGATCCTCGCTCGTGAGGAGGGGTTTGCGGCCGGCGCGGCCGGCCTTGCGCAACCCGTCTTTGCCGCCCGCCCGATACTCCTGCACCCAGCGGGCTACGGTCTGCCGCGCCACTTTCAACCGGCGGGCCACCTCCGCCTGCTTCAATCCCTTCTCCCACAAGCGGATCGCCTCGAAGCGGCGTTTCTCCAAGGCCTCGAAATCACGTCGCACTCCGGCAGCATTGCCCATACCAGGTTAGACGTAGTATCGCGGGAAAAGTGTCGCTATATTACGCGGGAGTCAATAAGAGAAAGCGTTCGTCAGCAGCGTAAGGTGGCGGAGCTGCATTCTGATAGTGAGGTTCTGGCGCTCCACGATGGATGTGCAGATGCGCTCGGGATCAGGGTTTCCGATAACTGGGACCACCTCCGTGGATGCTACTTCAGCCGGCGAATATCGGGCCTCGCCCGCTTGCGGTGTACGGTAAACCTTGATTAGCTGAGCGAAGTCTACGCGATGACCCAAAGTCGTCGAGATGGTGCTCTTGTACGGCGCGAAACCATCTGTTGTGATCTGGATGCCGAAGTCACACGGGAAGTGGCGGATGTTGCCGGGTTGGCCAGGGTGCATTTCGCGTCGGGAACAACCGCACCAGTCTGATCCAACAGGATGCCTTTGACGGTGCTGGTAGTAGTTTGCCTTACAGTGTGGGAAGCTGCGATGAGCAGAAAGCCGCGAATCAAAAACAGCTGCGCACAGTCATGATATATCATGGGTGAAATATCCATGAAACTGTCAATCCATCTGGCCCACAGGCAGAGATCATGTATTAGGCATCATGCCCGAACGTAACCTATGTCTTCGAATGCATCCCATCTTGCACGATTCGCAACTGCTCTAGTGCTGGCTGCAGCCTGCAGCCACGCGCAGCCCAATTTAAGGGCTCCTTCGCAGTTGAAAGAAGTGATCGTCGTATACAAGACTCACTTCGATATCGGCTACACGGCCTTAACTAGTGAGGTCCTGGAACGATATCGCACTAGTGTACTGCGACCTAAATAGTAACCAATAACGACAGAGCGACGTCTCTATAATCAGGAGACGAAGCGCATGCGTGTCGCACCCACTATCGTGTTAACCGACGACCAGAAGCAAGTCTTGCAGCAGTGGGCGCGGGGCCGGTCGCTGCCTGCCCGCCAAGTCGAACGAGCGCGCGTCGTCCTGTTGGCGGCAGCCGGCAAGCAGGATCTGGAGATCGCCGCCGAGATCGGCATCAGCAACCAGAAAGCGGCTCGCTGGAGAAAGCGTTTTTTGAAATTGGGTTTGGCCGGATTGGAGAAAGACGCACCGCGGCCTGGCCGTACCCCAACCATCACATCAGCCAAAGTGCAGGAGGTGGTCCGGAGGACCACCCAGGAGACCCCCGCCAACGCGACCCAGTGGAGCACCCGCACGATGGCGGAGGCGGCGGGTCTTAGTGAGAAGAGCGTGCGTCGCATCTGGCACAGACATGGCTTGAAGCCGCACCTGTCGCGCACGTTTAAAGTCAGCAACGATCCGGAGTTCGCGGAGAAACTGGAAGCCATCATTGGGCTCTACCTCAGCCCGCCGGAACACGCCATCGTGCTGTGCGCCGATGAAAAGAGCCAGATCCAAGCGCTGGACCGTACGCAGCCTGGACTCCCGCTGAAGAAGGGTCGCTGCGGCACCATGACCCACGACTACAAGCGCAATGGAACCGCGACGCTGTTCGCCGCCATGAGCACGCTGGATGGCACCGTGATCAGTATGTGCGACGACCGGCACCGTCACCAGGAGTGGCTGAAGTTTCTACGCGTCATCGACGACCTGACGCCGCCCAGCAAAGACCTGCACCTGATCGCCGACAACTACGCCACGCACAAGCATCCGAAGGTGCAGAAGTGGCTGGCGCGCTATCCGCGCTTTCACATGTACTTCACCCCGACCAGTAGTTCGTGGCTCAACATGGTCGAGCGCTTCTTCCGCGATCTCACCGAGCAGAGGCTACGCCGCGGGGTCTTCCGTGATGTCGAGGAATTGATCATGGCCATCGGCGACTACATCGACAAGCACAACGACAAGCCCAAACCATTCGTTTGGACAGCCAAGGCAGCCGACATCCTCGAGAAGGTCAAGCGCGCCCGAACGGTGCTGGATAATGGTTAATCTGCTCGCCGCAGACCACTAGCATGATCGATAAGGCGTTGGCTGTCGTGGACGCGAGCATGAGCCTGCCGCCTGAGCAACGGTTTGCCTGGACTATCCCTGGCTGGCCCATGACGCAGATCCTTTGGGATGGACAAACGCCAGAGCGCCGGAAACGCGTATTGCAGGCGCTACGCACCGGACAGTTTGTGAATCATGCGCTTGCTTTCACGACCCACACCGAATCCCTGGACATAGAGGATCTGGTCCGGGCAACGGACTTCTCTTCGCGGCTTGCGCGCGGACTGAGTCTAGAGTTGCCCAAGGATGCCAAGATGACCGATGTCCCGTGCCACTCCTGGATTCTGCCAACCATGCTCAAGCATGCGGGCGTCGATTTCCTCCACCTCGGATCGAACAGTATGTCGAGCGGCCCGGATCTGCCATCCTTCGGCGTTCAGGAGCGGACCGCCGATGGCCGGGTAATGGACTTCAGGCAGGCCTTGTTCTGGTGGGAAGGCCCCGATGGTTCGCGAGTGTTGACGATGTATTCCCGGAGGTACGGATCCGGACTGGCTCCGCCCCCCGATTGGCCCTATTCCACCTGGTTAGCTCTAATTCACACGGGAGACAATGCCGGGCCGCCAACTCCAGAAAGTGTTCAGAAGGTGCTGGAGGAGGCGAGGACCACGTTACCTGGCGTGAAAGTCAGGCTCGGCCGGCTGTCGGATTTCGCGGACGCACTCCTGAAGGAAAAGCCTAAATTGCCGGTGGTGCGTGGCGATATGCCTGATCCCTGGATTTATGGCGTGATGTCCATGCCGATCGAAACGGCCCTGGTCCGAAATACGCGGCCGCAGATTGGCGCGCTCGAATCCCTGAACACGCTGCTTGGGATCTGGACCGGCCAGGCAGACGCCGCCGCTACGATTGCGGCGGCCTACGAGCAGAGTCTGCTCTACAGCGAGCACACTTGGGGTTACGATGCGAAAAGATTCCCACGCACCTACGGCGCGCAGTGGCAATCGGATCGCGCTGCAGGTAAGTTCGAGCGGCTCGAGACATCCTGGGACGAACACCGTGAATACAGCAGGCGTGCGGCAGTCCTTGCGGAGCCGCAACTCGATCTGAACCTGAAAGCCCTTTCGGCTGCGGCGCGCGTCGAAGGCAAACGCATCGCCGTGTTCAACTCTCTGGCGTGGCCGCGCGGAGGAGTAGTGGAAGCAGAGTTCAGCGGACCTGCACCGCGTGCGCTCCGGGACGCCGAAAACGGCGTGCTGATTCCCGTTGAGAGGGATGGCGGGAAACTCCGTTTTATAGCGCGGGATGTTCCGCCGCTTGGATATCGCACCTATGCGTTCGCAGATGATGCTGCGCCGGTGAAGTCCGGCCTGAGCGTGGACGAGAAGAGCCGCGTGATTGAGAACCAGTTTTTCCGCGTGACGCTCGATCCGGTGCAAGGCCGCATCGCCTCGGTGCTCGACAAGTCCTCCAAACGGGAACTGGTGGACACGAGGGCGGAGTCCGGTTTTGGGCAATATGTCCACGAGCAGTTTAGCGCCAACGACATGGAGCACTTCGTCAAGACGTACACGAAGGGAAACGGCTCCGCGACTTGGGGAGATTTCGGAAAGCCTAACATGCCGCCAGTTGCTGAATGGCCGCACCGCGCCTCCAGCCCTCGCAATTTGAAACTGAGTATTCAGCGCGGCCCAGTCTCCGTCACAGCGGTGATGGAAGCGGAGACGGCGGACACGGCGCCGTATGCGACAGCTTTGGCCGTTACTTTATATGATGGCCAGCCGTACGTGAGTGTCGCGTGGCGCGTGAAGGATAAAACTGCGGCGCCGGCGCCCGAAGGCGGCTGGCTTTCTTTCCCGCTCGCAGTAGCCAACCCGCAATTCAGGCTTGCAAGGCTCGGCTCGGTCATCGACCCGGCCAAGGATACTGTCAACGGCAGCAATCATGACGTGTACTGCCTTACGGGGGGCGTCGCTGTGTTCGATGCGAAACAGGCAGGCGTCGGCCTCTGCCCGCTGGACAGTCCCCTGGTAAGTCTCGACCATCCAGGCCTCTGGCAGTACACGAAGGAATTCGTGTCCACAAAACCCAGAGTGTTCGTGAATTTATACAACAACCTCTGGGGGACGAATTTCGCTCAGTGGAGCGAAGGATCCTGGTCATCCCGCGTGCGGGTATGGAGTTTTCACAAATACGAGCCATTCACGGGCCTCGTCCGCCCGTCTTTGGAGGCGCGCACACCGTTGCGCGGCGCTGTGGAGGACGGTCAGGCCGGAAAACTGCCGGCGTCGAAACCTGGACTCCGGCTTTCCCGGCCGGGCGTCATTGTGACGGCATTTGGCAAGAATCCCGACGGCCCGGGACGGCTCCTCAGATTATGGGAACAGGCTGGCCAGGACGGCTCGACCGAGGTCTGCCTCCCCGGCGGATCAAGCAGCAATTCGGTGCAACCCGCCGATCTTCGCGGCCGCGCGCTGGGGGAGCCCATCACGGTTCGCAAAGGTTGTTTCACGACAGAGTTGCGACACTACTCACCGGCGTCATTCATTTTTTGACACGTGAGCATAGGCTATCTCCGATTATGAAGTCTTCGATCCTTCTTCTGGGTCGTTGACCGAGTGATGATGTTGTTTCCATGTGGGGCAGGATGGAATCCCAATGTCACTTAGTTTTCGAGGCTTTCGGTATAGCCAAAACATTCCATTGAGGTTATGTTTTGGATATGGATGCAACTGCGTTGTTTGGGCTGTACCTGGATTTGGCGACGGCTGAGTTGTTTCGCTCGCTGCAGAAGCAGTTGCAGTTGACCGTGCGGAGCGGGATCTATTCGGCGCGTGTGGTGTTGTGGATGATGATCAACCAACGACTGCAAGCCCGGGGGACATTGGCCAGCAGCGTGGAGCAACTGGTGCAAGGCCGCTTCGATGCCTTGCTGAGCCGGTGTAAGCGGGTCGAAGAGCGCAAGATTGCTCTTTCCACCGGGGGCTATTGCCAAGCGCGCCAACGCTTGCCCAAACTGTTGGTGAGCCGCACTATGGACGAACTCATCGAACGTCTCCGCAAGCGCCTGTTAGAGTCAGCACCGGTGCTCGCCCAGCGGGTTTATTTGTTGGACGGATCCTCGCTGCAGTTGGAGCATGAGCCGGAACTGCTGCAGGCCTTTCCGCTGGCGAGCAATCCGCGTCACAAATCGCATTGGCCGCTGCTGCGGTTTGTGGTGTTGCACGACTTGGAGACGGCTTTAGCGGAACGCCCCTACTGGGGCCCCATGAATGGCCCCGAGGCCGTCAGTGAACAGGCGCTGGCGGAGCGCGCCATGCAGCATGTACCGGCGCGTTCGGTAATTGTGGGGGATCGCAATTTCGGGATCTTCTCCACGGCCTATAGTGCTCAGCAGCGAGGGCTGGAGGTGGTCTTGCGCTTGACTGCGGTGCGAGCGAAATCGGTCCTGGGCCGTCCGATCTCGATCCAGGGTGACGATCCCGTCTGTTGGCGGCCCAGCCGGTGGGACGGCGGCAAGGCGCAGCGAGCTTGGACGGCCGATGCGAGCCTGCCAGGACGCCTGATTGCCTGGCGCGTGGGTCGCGGCAAACACCAGCAGTGGCTGCATCTGTTCACGACCTTGTCGCTGCCGGCGGAGGAGGTGGTGGAACTGTATGGCCGCCGCTGGCGGATCGAAACCGACCTGCGCAGTTTGAAACAGACGATCCGCCTGCAACGCATCGCGGCACAATCGACCGACATGATGGAAAAGGAACTGCTGGTTGCGGTGATGGCCTACAACCTGGTGCGCGCGCTCATGTTTCAGGCCGCGCAACGAGCCAGAATCGATCCACGGGAGTTGAGCTTTACCTATGCCTGCAATATTGTGCTCGATGGCTATCCCAAAGTTCTGGCCGCCCGGACGGCCAAACAACAGCAGCAGGAACTCCATCGGATCGTGGCTCTGGTGGCGCGCTGCCGGCTCCCCAAACGCACCAAACGCCGTTCGTATCCGCGAGAAGTTTGGGGGCGCGGCTACCGGTTCCCCAGCAAGCAAGCGGGGAAAACTAAGTGACATTGGGATGGAATCCTGCGCCGGTTGGCAACCCAATGCCACTCGTTTTTTGAATTGGTCGCGTCAGGCATTGCCGCCATGTACTCTGTCAGTTCTTGGGCACGGCGGTTTTGCGTTTTGTGAACTTGCAGCCGTGTCCCCACACTTCCCTGGGGCTCGAAGGCCTTTTGCTCCGATCAGGGAGCTTGCAGGAGGCAACCAGTTGGAGCATTCGGTGCAGTCTGGCCTGGTATTCAGAGGGGGTAGTGGCCGCAGCCAAGCCGGGCAAAGCCGCGTTCACCACATCTTGTGAGCGCGAAAAACTCAGCCGTCGGGGATTGAGATTGTGTTTCTCGGCGGCGGCGTTCATTACCGACCGGACCAGATTGTAGCCGACGATGGCGAGCACTAGTTCTTTAGCGATCATATCCACGCTTTTGCATCGCAGAATCTGCAGATCTACGGTCCGCTTCAGTGAGCGCAGATCCGTTTCCACGTTCCAGCGTTGACCGTACAACTGCAATAGCTGCTCCACCGCCAACGGCAGCGTAGTGAACAGATATAGGGTTACGCTGGAGCCGTCGGAAGCCTTGACCTGCTGCACAATCAAGCGGCCTCGCACGCAGGCATCAGCGGGCAAGTCGGGATGTTTCTTGCGTTCATAATCGCTGGGACACCAGCATACCTGCCGATCCAGTCCCGACTGTAACGGCAGTCCTCGCTGCACCACTGCGGCCCGGTTCGGTTGCAACCGCAACAGCACGTCGTGACCTCCCTGCGTGGCCGCAAAAGCTACGGAAAAAACCCCGAAGTTGATGTCACCCATCAGCACGGAATGATCCGGCAGGCGGTTCAGAAGCTGCTCGGTTAGCGTTTGTTCGCTGACTGCCCTGGGTCCGTACATCGGCCCCCAGCAAGGCCGCTCCGCCAAACCTGTGGTCAGATCCTGGGCCACCAGCATGAGCAGAACGGGCCAATGCGACTTGTAGCCTGGTGGATACGCCTTCACCAGTTCGGCAGTGTGCGGCATTTCCAACGAGGTACCATCCAAAATGAACACACGCCGATTCCAACCTGGCAATGCTTCCCGCCGGCTCTGCATCAAATGGTCCAATACGCAATCCGCCACTTTCTCCACCACCAGCAGCGGCATTTCTTGCCGCGCATCACTATAGGCCCCAGTATGGCAACTCACCGTGCCTTCACGGAGGCGCTTGTGCTCGGAAAGCAGCGTCCTGGGCCGTTGCTGCACGACTTGTTGCACAGCAGTGGACAGTGTCGCCTTACGATCCAGACGTTGTGAGATCATCAGCCAGACAACCAGCGGCAGGCTGAAGATCCGCTGCCGAACCCGCAGATGCAACTCTTGCTGGAGTTGCTGAAAAAAGCATTCGGGAACTGCTTGGCTATAGAGATCTAAAACACCGCGCAGATTGTCAGTGGACATGAGCGCTCCACTCTTTCATTGAATATATATGAAAGACAAAAGACGCAAAAAAAGGAGCTTACCGCTCCTGCTTCCGGAGCTTCAGCAAATCGAGATTGAGCAAGGCAATCTGCTTCAGTAGTTTCTGTGACCGCGCAAACGCGTGGAGATGCTCCTCGACTTCCTTCTTCCAGGCGGCGGGGATGGGGATCTGCCGCACCTTCCGATTGCCCAGACTGACCGACAAAATCCAAACCGGTCCATGGCCTTTTGCCTCGCCCTTTTCACATTTCTGGCAGCCGGGCTTGTTGCAGCGCACCATCCGGCGCAACAACGAACCAGGCAAGATGGTGGCAGGGTCAGGCACTTGCCGAAGCAGTCGATTGCGAGACGCCGCTAGCTCGGAGATCATATCTTTCATATCTCTACAATGAAAGATACAACATCTGAGCGCCCATTGCAACAGAAATCTGGATAATTGTTTTCGACCAACTCCTCCCACCGATCCGGCTTGACCCCAACCGGTCGGTGACCTCTTCAATCGATACTGCTTATTTCCTGTAAGAAAAAACGAGTGGCATTGGGTTGCCAACCCGCCCGGAGCGCCGGTTGCCAACCGGCGCGCAGCTTGACAAGTTGCCCCACAAACGAACATATTCTCACGGTCGCAGACCTAGCATCTTTGCTTTTCGTTTCCGGCGCTGCCGCACAGGACGGCATCAAACTGAAGCCATTCACAATCGACCATCGTGCGGCCGTCCGCTCGGGTTTGGATCTGTCGTTTCTGCTCGATGCGCCAGCCGGAAAAAACGGACGCATCCGAGTAGCGGGCGGCAGCACCATTTTCTTTTTGATCTGGTCCACTGATATCTGATATACTGCGAATTCGAGATCCTGATATATGCAAGGGACTGACGAATGTTGAATCGAAGGCAATTCGCTTTCTCCTCTCTTCTAGGTGCGGTTGCTGCCAGAATGAACGCGCAGCCGGCGCCCCTCAAGATCGGGCACCGTCAGGCCAACATGACCCGCACGCCCGGCCCCGAGGTGTTCGACATCGCGCGCCGCGTACCCGGAGTGGCCGGCGTTGAACTGCAGGTTCAATTTCAGAAGACCACGCTGTGGGACCGCGACACCTTGCTCTCTTACAAGCGCGGCGCGGAGAAGGCGGGGTTGCTAATACCGTCCCTTGCGGGTGTTTGGGCCGGAGGCGCTTCGCTGGTGCAACCGGGTCCCGCGGAAGAGACCCTCCGAAAGTCGATCCAGTCGGCGGAGGCGCTGGGAGCCAAGGTGATCCTCGTAGCCGCTTTCCAGAAGAGCTGCCCCAACATGGACCAGGAAGCTTCCTATGGTCCGGTTGTCGCGATGCTGCAGAAAGTGGCGGGTGCCGCATCCGACGCAGGCGTGACTCTGGGAATGGAGACTTCCCTCAGCCCGTCCGACGATAAGAAACTGATCGACCTCGTAGCGCGGCCCTCGGTGAAGGTGTATTACGACGCGGACAATGTCGAGCGATTCGGCCACAAAGGCGCGAGCGTCCCCGGATACGAGGTGCTCGGTAAATCGCGTATCGCGCAGATCCACGTCAAGAACGAGGATCAGTTGCTCGAAGATCCGGGCCGCGTGGACTGGACCGCCGCGTTCAAGGCCATCCGCAAGATCGGCTATCAGGGCTGGCTGGTCTTTGAGAGTTCGCATTCCGGATCCGAGCAGTGTGTAGAGGCGACCAACAAGAACATCGCGTTCATCCGCCGCCAGCTCGCATAGACGCGATAGTTGGGATAAATGAATTTGCTGCGAAGAGAATTTCCCGGCGGGGCGCTCGCCGGTATTGCGTGGCCGGCCGATTCCAGCCGCATCCGAGTGGGTTGCCAAACCCGGATCTATGGAGTGCCGATTCAGGGAATGGCGCGGCTGGGTCATACTCGAAATGGAACCAGAGACAGGTCAGACCTGCCGCAGCCTCACTCAAAGCGCTCGCGGCTACATGAAAAATCGACTGAACATATAGGAGAAATGCATGCAAAATGATCTTTCGCGCAGACAGATGATTGCAGCCGGGCTGGCCACGCTGGGCACGACGGCCGCGGAGGCGCAGACCGGTTCCATAAACATGGGCGTGATCGGTGTGGGGTTGCGGTCGGGCGCCCATCTTAAAGCGCTGGCGCAACTCCAGAGCGAATCCAAGGTGGTAGCGCTCTGCGACCTCGAATCGGCTCGCATGACAAAGGCGGCCGGCGGGCTGCCTTCCAAACCCGCGATGTACACCGATTACCGGGAGATGCTTAAGGACAAGAGCGTCGGAGCGGTAGCGATCGTCACCCCCGGCTACATGCACCACGAGATGGCGCTTGCGGCTCTGCGAGCCGGCAAGGATGTAATGCTTGAGAAGCCGCTCGCGCTGAACTACAAGGAGGCGACGGATATTATCCGGGAGGCCCGCAAGTCCGGGCGCGTGGTTTGTGTGGGCATGCAGCGACGCTATTCCCAGGGCGATTCCGAGATCCGGAACATCGTCGAGAGCGGCAGGATCGGACCCGTGCGGTTTATCAACTATGAGGAGTACCGTAACGACTGGAACGCACAGACGTCCAAGGTGACCGATCCGAAGACGGGGCAGAAGGTCAGTTGGCGACTACTCGCGCGGACCTCCGGATCGAGCGAACTCGAGTTTTCCATCCATGCCCTCGGCCTGGTGACCTCCATCGTGAACTCTCCCGTGGTGCGGCTGTCGGCATCGGGCGGGGTGGTGCACTATAAGGATCGCGACACACGCGATATCTCCTCGACGCTGGCTGATTTCGCCAATGGTGCGCGGCTGAACTACTCCTTCTCCTGTTTCTCGCGGTCGGCGGGCGGTAAACTGCTGATCGTCGGCGATAAGGGCGTGATCCGGCGCGACGGCGGCAAACTCCTGGTGGGGCCTCTCGATAAGGCTCTGGAACCGGCGAAGTACTCCGACGATAACGACGGCGGTCCGGAAGTGAAGATGTACCGCGAATTCTTCCAGAATGTGCGCGACAGGAAGCCGTCTCCGCTCAGTCCGGAAGCGGCGCTCGAGTCCTCCAAACTGGCCTATGGCGCCGACATCAGCATCCGCGAGAACCGCATCGTCACCAGTAAGGATTTCCCCGCCATTTAGGGTAGGAGAATCCTCCTTTGTGGCGGCTCTGGAAATTGACGCCACTGTTGATATGTGAGATATTAGGGATCTTCAGCTACGAAATACTGTATGGCCTGATATTCCCGGAGTAAAACCCATGGCCGACGACAATAAACGCCCAACTGAATTACTCGATGAACTCGAAAAAGGACCGTGGCCCAGTTTCGTTACGGAGATTAAGAAAGCCGGCGAAACGAGCCCTCTGTGCGGCGATCTGCTCGGACAGCTCGAACTGTCGTACGAGAAGAAAAAAGGCCATTGGAAACACGGCGGCATGGTGGGCGTCCGCGGATACGGCGCCGGCGTAATCGGACGGTACAGTGCCGCGCCGGAACAGTTCCCCGCTATCGCTCACTTCCACACCCTCCGGGTGAATCAACCATCCGGGTGGTTTTACACGAGTGACGCCTTGCGCACCCTGGCGGACATTTGGGAGCGCCATGGTTCCGGCCTAACCAATTTCCACGGCGCGACAGGGGACATAATTTTCCTGGGCACGACCACGGATCAACTGGAGCCCACATTTAACGAACTGACGGCAGCGGGATTTGATCTGGGCGGGTCGGGTTCCGCGCTTCGGACCCCGTCGTCCTGCGTCGGACAGGCGCGCTGCGAATGGGCGTGCTTCGATACCATGAAGCTATGCAACGACCTGACGCATGGGCATCAGGACGAGATGCACCGGCCAGCTTTCCCGTACAAATTTAAGATTAAGTGTTCCGGATGTCCGAACGACTGCGTGGCGGCCAGCGCGCGCGCGGACCTCTCCATCATCGGCACCTGGAAAGACGACATCCAACAGGACGACGCAATGGTGGCGGAATACGCCGCCGGCGGCCTCGATATCCGGAAGGATGTGTGCGACCGCTGCCCCAACCGCTGCATCGACTGGGACAATGGCAAGCTGAGCATCGTGAACCGCGAGTGCGTCCGCTGCATGCACTGCATCAACGTGATGCCCAAGGCTCTGCGGCCCGGCAAGGAGCGCGGCGCGGTGATTCTGATCGGAGCGAAGGCTCCCATCGTCAAAGGCGCGCTGCTTTCAAGCGTGCTGGTGCCATTCGTGCCAGCCGAAGAACTGGAAGAGACCGTGAACGAACTGCTCACACGCCTGTGGGAGTTCTGGGATGAGTACGGCGAGAACCGGGAGCGCATCGGCGAACTGATCCAGCGCGTCGGCCTTGCGAATTTCCTTGACGGTATCGGCCTGGATCCTACCCCCGAGATGGTTGCGGCCCCCCGTGATAACCCGTTCATCTTTTTCCAGGAAAAGGAGGCCCAGTAACATGGCAACAGAACCCGTCAAGAGAATCACCGACATCGGGCCGCCCAATTATGAAAAGTTTCTCCACCCGGCGATCAAGAGGAACTACGGGAAGTGGAAGTATCACGAAAGAGTCGCTCCCGGCGTGCTGTGCCATGTTGCCGATTCGGGCGAACGGATCTACACGGTTAGGGCTGGCTCTCCGCGTTTGTTGAGCGTTCAAACAATCCGCACCATTGCCGCGCTCGCCGACAAGTACTGCGGCGGCTATCTCCGCTTCACCAGCCGGCATAACATCGAGTTTCTGCTCGACGAATTTGCCAACATCGAACCGCTCAAGAAGGAACTTCTCGAAGCCGGATTCCCAGTTGGCGGCACGGGCGCATCCATCAGCAACGTGGTGCACACGCAGGGTTGGATTCATTGCCACTCCGCGGCTACCGACGCTTCCGGAATCGTGAAATCACTGATGGACCGGTTACATAACCGCTTCACAGAAGAGAATCTTCCGGCCAAGGTTCGCATTGCCGTGGCATGCTGCCTGAACATGTGCGGCGCAGTGCACTGCTCTGATATCGCCATCCTCGGTATCCATCGGAAACCGCCAAAGATCAACCATGACATTCTGAAAAAGGTGAGCGAGATTCCTACCCTCATCGCGGCTTGTCCGACGGATGCCATCCGGCCCGCAATTGTGGGAGGCAAGGAATCGGTCAACGTCATCGAAGAGAAGTGCATGTACTGTGGAAACTGCTACACGGTTTCCCCTGCAATGCCGCTAGACGATCCGGAAAACGACGGTCTCTCGATTTACGTGGGCGGCAAGGTCAGCAACGCTCGCACAGCGCCGAAATTTTCCAAATTGGCGATTCCGTTCCTACCCAACAATCCGCCGCGCTGGCCTGAAGTGGTGGATGCGGTATGCAATATCGTGGAGGTCTACGCCGCGGGCGCCAAGAACTTCGAGCGCGTTGGCGAATGGATTGAGCGCATCGGATGGCCCCGGTTCTTTGAATTGACCGGGATCGAATTCACGCGCTATCACGTTGACGACTTTACGCACGCTGGCCTCACTTATGCCCGGTCTACGCACATAAGGTATTAGCAGTAACATGGCCCTATTTAAAGCGATCAAGAAACCTTTGATCCGGCAGACTTCGTCGGCAGATTCCCAGGGCAGTGCGTTACGTCCGCGGTATACGCCGAAAGCGTCATCGTGCGCGGCCAGTTGTCCCATTGGTTGCGATGTTCGCGGCATGCTCACCACTATCGCGGACGCCGAAGTGGACGGCCGCACAATGGAGCAAGCGTTCGAGATAGCGTGGCAGAGGATTACGGCCCGCAATCCGTTTCCGTCTGTCTGCGGCAGGGTGTGTTTGCACCCTTGTGAAGACAATTGCCACCGGCTCCTGAAAGAAGGCGCGGTGGCGGTAAATGCGGTGGAGCGTTTTGTCGGTGATTACGCGATCGAACGCCATTGGAAGTTTGCCAGAACGAGAGAGTTGCCGGACGCGGTGGCGGTGATCGGTGCGGGTCCGGCTGGTTTCTCGGCAGCGTACCATCTAGCCCGGCGAGGGTACAGGGTCACGATATTTGAAAGCTCGGGGCAGCCCGGCGGGCCCATGCGCTCGAGTTTGCCGGATGAAGTTTTGAATGCCGAAATCCAAAGAATTCTGGATTTCGGAGTGGAATTGAAGTGCGCCTGTGGCGAAATCGCCGTGGAAACGCTTCGGGATGGCTACGCGGAGGTGGTGGAAGCGGCTAGCCTTGACACGCTGGACGCCTCTGCCATAGCGTTCGCTATAGCTGGCGGTCTCGCGGCCGCCGAGGGTGCCGATGCACGAATTCGGGGCGTTGCCGTAATGGCCCCGGCGCCCAGGGCGCTCACGCCTAAGGAGCGCATACGCCCGGAATGGTATAAAGATCAGCCGCGATTCGACGGGGTGGGCGACATGACCGCGGACGGCGCGGTGGGCGAGTCCCGGCGGTGCATGTCGTGCGGCATGTGCATGGGCTGTGGAAACTGCTGGATGTACTGCACTAAAGACGGATTCGAAAAGATTCCATCGAGCAGACGTTACAGGCTGAATCTGGAACGCTGTAACGGCTGCGGCAAATGCGTCGACGGTTGCCCCTGCGGCTACATCGACCTAGTTTGAAGAGGGCCGGAATTCGAAATCACAAGAGGGACTTGAGCTGTGACAACATACGAAGCGAACGGAACGATTTACAGCGTGGACGAAGATGGGTTCCTGGAAAACCCGGAAATCTGGAATGAAACCGTTGCCAAAGATTTTGCGTTAAGCGAAGATATCACGGAACTTACTCCAGATCACTGGAAGGTCATCAACTATCTTCGGCATTATTACCTGGAATTCGGCATCGCGCCGATGGTGCGCAAGGTTTGCAAGGAAACCGGGTTCAAACTGAACGAGATTTACGTGCTGTTCCCGTCCGGACCGGCCAAGGGCGCCTGTAAACTGGCGGGACTTCCCAAGCCCACCGGCTGCGTGTAGAGGAGTAGACGTGGCGGTTCCTCGGCCCAAGGAGACGGTCCCGGTTCACGAAAAGCGCACGATCTCTGATGCGTGGCTGAAGCGTACCGTGCAAGCGTACCCCAAGCGAACCGCGGAAATGCTGCTGGCCCAAGGGGACCAATTCCGCAACCCTGCCGGGTACGCGCTCCGCGAGGGGCTTCCGGTGCTGCTGGATGCCGTTCTCGGCGACGGGGAACTCGCTGCCGCTGGGTTGGTGCTGGATGAATTGCTCCGTATCAGAGCGGTGCAGGAGTTTTCGGCCAGTGAGGCCGTCTCGTTCATTTTCTTGCTGAAACCATTGCTGCGCGGACGGTGCGGCCACGATGACGGCATCGATGAAAGGATCGACGAGTTGGCGCTAATGGCATTCGATGCTTATATGCGCAGCCGCGAGAAATTGCTGGCACTCCAGGTGAATGAGAGTCGCCGGAAAACGTATCTGCTCGAACGAATGCTCGAATCATGATGGAACTGCGCACGATCCTCGCGGTGATCCTTCCCTATGCGGCCCTGCTGGTCTTCTTCCTGGGTGTCAGCTACCGTGTCGTGACGTGGGCCCAAGTGCCAGTCCCATTCCGCATTCCCACGACTTGCGGTCAACAGAAGTCGCTTCCGTGGATCAAAGCTTCATGGCTGGAGAGCCCATATACGACGGTGGGGACTGTGGCGCGCGTAGCTTCGGAGGTATTGCTGTTCCGGTCGCTACTACGCAATCATCGCCCGGAACGGCACGGCTCGCGTCTGGTCTACTCCCCGGCCTTGTGGTTGTGGATAGGTGCGCTTGCGTTTCACTGGTCCTTCCTGGTGGTACTGGTGAGACACCTCCGCTTTTTCTTGGAACCGGCTCCGAAAGCGGTGCTGGCGTTGCAGGCACTGGACGGATTTTTCCAGGTAGGCATTCCGGTGATCTATGCGAGCGACGTGATCCTGCTGGCGGCGCTGTGTTTCCTGCTCGCCAGGCGGTTGGCGCAGGCGCAGCTCAGGTATCTTTCGCTCCCCGCCGACTTCGCTGCCCCGGCGTTGTTGATCGCACTCGCGGGTTCCGGAATTCTGATGCGCTATTTCACGCGTATCGATGCGGCCGAGGTGAAACGCTACGCGCTCGGGCTGGCGACGTTTTCTCCGATTTTGCCGTCCGGCGCGGGTCCGCTCTTTTACGTTCACATCGTCTTGCTGAGCCTGCTGCTCGCCTGGTTCCCGTTTAGCAAACTGATGCATATGGGTGGCATCTTCCTGAGCCCAACCCGCAACCTGGCTAACAACAGCCGCATGAAACGGCACGTGAATCCCTGGAATCCTTCGGTTAAATTGCACACGTACGACGAATGGGAAGACGAGTTCCGGGAGAAAATGAAAGCCGCCGGAATGCCTGTGGAGAAGCAATAAAGCATGGCGCAGCCCAAGCCGGAAGAACTCGTTCAGATCGACTACACGCCTCCCCAAGGCAGTTGGCTGGAGCCGCGCACCGAGTTCCGCAAGGGTACCTACTGCAATGGCGCGCAGCCGAAAAGCCTTCAGCAGTTGGGGATGGCGAACCCGCGGGAGTGGAAACCTTCCGATCCGGACTGGAAACTGCCCCCGAACTGGAGAGAGATTATCCTCGAAGGCATGCGGGACCGGCTGGAGCGCTTTCGCTCCTTCCGTTTGTTCATGGATATCTGCGTGAGGTGTGGCGCCTGTGCGGATAAGTGCCACTTCTACATCGGGTCCGGCGATCCCAAGAATATGCCGGTGCTGCGGGCGGAGCTCATCCGGTCGGTATACCGGCGCTATTTCACGACGGCAGGCAAGACTCTTGGCAAATTGGCCGGCGCGCGCGAACTTAGCGAGGACGTGCTCAAAGAGTGGTTCTACTACTTCTATCAGTGCACGGAGTGCCGCCGATGCTCGGTGTTTTGTCCCTTCGGAATTGATACCGCGGAAATCACGATGATTGGGCGGGAACTCCTGAACCTGGTGGGCTGCAACATTCACTGGGTGCAAGAACCCGCGGCCAACTGCAATCGCGTCGGCAATCATCTTGGCATTCAACCACACGGATTCAAGGACAGCATCGAGTTCGCGGTGGATGAGCTGGAGGAGATCACCGGCATCCGCGTGGAAGCGCCCATCAACAAAAAAGGCGCGGAAGTTCTGTTCATCGTCCCTTCCGCCGATTACTTTGGCTCCCCGCACTACTACACGCTTTTGGGATACCTCATGCTGTTCCACGAGGTAGGGCTTGACTACACTTTCAGTGCGTACGCGTCCGAAGGAGGGAATTTCGGACTGTTCAGCTCCAACGAACTCATGAAGCGGCTGAACGGGAAGATTTATGCAGAGGCAAAACGGCTGGGCGTGAAGTGGATCCTGGGCGGTGAGTGCGGGCACATGTGGCGCGTACTGCACCAGTACATGGACACGATGAACGGTCCGGCGGATTTTCTCGAGCCTCCGGTTTCCCCAGTCACCGGGACAAAGTTCGAAAACGCGCGATCCACAAAGATGGTCCACATCTGCGAATTCACGGCAGACCTCATCCGGAACGGAAAACTGAAGCTGGACCCTACACGGAACGCACACTGGAACGTGACGTACCATGACTCCTGCAACCCGGCGCGCGCCATGGGACTTCTCGAGGAGCCGCGCTACATCATTCGGAACACCTGCGGCAATTTTCACGAGATGCCGGAGAACACCATTCGCGAGCAGACCTTTTGCTGCGGCAGCGGTTCCGGCCTCGGAACCGACGAGAATTTCGAGATGCGCATGCGCGGTGGATTCCCCAGAGCCAACGCCGTGCAGTACGTGAAAGAGAAGTTCGGAGTCAACCTGCTTTCCTGCATTTGCGCAATCGATAAGGCCACGCTTCCCACGCTACTGGAGTACTGGGTGCCGGGCGTGGAGGTGGCCGGCGTCCATGAATTGCTGGGGAATGCCCTCGTAATGCGCGGCGAAAACGAACGCACGTCGGATCTCCGCGGGCAGCTCTTCACATCGCAACCGGAGAAGGCCCATGGGTGACCGCCCTGTTATTTTTGCGGGTCTTGCGGTTTTCCTGGCGCTCGCCAGCTTCCCGTTCTGGTACAACACGGCCACAGGTAGAACTTCCGTGGCGCCGGCTCTGAGATTGCCGCCGTCGGGCACGCAGTGCGTAGCTCCCGTTATGTTCATGAAGGCTAACCACATGCGGCTGCTCAATTCCTGGAGAGAACAGGTGGTGCGCGCGGGAGCCAACCAATACACCAGCCCGGAAGGCAAGGCATACGACATGAGCCTCACCCGTACGTGCCTGTCGCAGTGCCACCAAAACCGGGCGGAATTCTGCGATCGCTGCCACGCTTACGTAGGCCTCTCGACTGCCCAGTGCTGGAGTTGCCATAATTCTCCCGGAAACGCCCTCAGGAGTGCGCGATGAAGATTCCGAGAAAGACCTTCATAAAGTTTGCGGCCCTCCCGTTTGTCTCTCTCGCGACGAAGGTAAAGGGATTCGCTTCGAAGGACCAGCGCTGGGGGATGGCGATTGACACGAGAAAGTGCCTGAAGGACGAAGGTTGCAGATTGTGCATGGATGCTTGCCATCGCACGCACAACGTTCCCACCATCCCCGATAGCAGACGCGAAGTGAAGTGGGTCTGGAAAGAACGTTTTTCGAAACTCTTCCCGTCCGAACAGATCCCGGCCGTTCTGAAAGATTCATTCGTGCCGGTCATGTGCAACCACTGCCAGAATCCACCGTGTACGCGGGTGTGCCCCACGGGCGCGACCTTCAAACGACCGGATGGACTCGTAATGATGGACGAGCACCGGTGCATCGGCTGCCGTTATTGCATGGCTGCCTGCCCGTATGGTTCGCGAAGTTTCAACTGGAGTGATCCGGCCCCCCACATAGCAAATGTAAATCTCGCGTACCCCCGCCGGACCAAGGGCGTTGTGGAGAAGTGCACGTTTTGTGCGGAACGCTTGATTGTGGGTAAGGCGCCTCTCTGTGTGGAGGCGTGTCCAGAGCGTGTGCTGGTCTTCGGAGACCTGAACGATCCGCAATCGGAGATCAGATCGCTCCTGGGTTCGCGCTATGGATTGCGGCGCCGGGCGGAGTTGGGTACAGGGCCGTCCGTGTTCTATATCCTTTGAGGCATGTGGAATGTTACTAAGTGAAAAGGCGATGTCGGGCGGCTGGGTATACCGGATCTGGGTACTTTGCCTTCTGGCTGTAATCGCGGCCGGGTTCGTGTGTTATCTCCGCCAATTGGATTACGGCCTGGGGCTCACCGGCATGACCCGCGATGTTACCTGGGGACTCTATATCGCGCAGTTCACCTTCACGGTAGGTATCGCGGCTTCCGCCGTGATGCTGGTGTTGCCATACTATCTGCACGACTACAAGGCCTTCGGACGAATGGTAATCCTGGGTGAGTTCGTGGCCATTTCCGCCGTGCTCATGTGCATGCTGTTCATCTTTGTGGACATGGGCCAGCCGGCGCGCGTAATCAACGTGATGCTGTACCCATCGCCGAAGTCCATGATGTTCTGGGACTTGGTTTCACTCAGCGGTTACCTGCTCTTAAATGTCGTCATCGCTACTGTGATGTTGAGCGCCGAACGCAAGGAAATTCCCGCTCCGGCCTGGGTTCGGCCCCTCATCTTACTTTCGATTCCTTGGGCGGTGAGCATCCACACCGTGACTGCATTTCTGTATTGCGGGCTTCCGGGGCGATCGTTCTGGCTCACGGCGATTCTCGCGCCGCGATTTCTGGCATCCGCATTCGCCTCCGGCCCCGCTCTGCTGATCCTGCTCTGGCTGCTGCTGAGCAAGTTGACCCGGATGGAGAGAGGCGCCGAGGCCGTGCAAAAGCTCGCCGTGATCGTCACCTACGCTATGCTCCTGAATGTCTTCTTCGTGCTGCTGGAGATCTTCACCGCCGCTTACAGCGGGATACCCGAACACGGGGAGCATTTTCGCTATCTCTACTTCGGTTTGGAAGGACACGCCGCGCTGGCGCCATGGATGTGGACTTCGGCCGTCCTGGCGATCCTGTCCCTGTTGATTCTGCTGCGGCCCACCGCGAGGAAGAGTTACCGCACGCTGGCGACCGCCTGCTGTTTCGTTTTTCTCTCGCTTTGGATCGACAAGGGCATCGCGATGGTAGTGGCCGGGTTCGTGCCCTCGCCAGTCGGCGAAATCACGGAGTATGCGCCGACGGCTCCCGAACTTGCGATCGTCGCCGGAATTTGGGCCGTCGGTATGCTGGTCGCGACGGTGCTGATCCGGTTTGCGCTTTCCGTCAGGGGCGAATTGGCCCGGCCGGTCACCCTCGCACCTTGCGAGGCCGAGAATTTATTGGAGGTATCCCATGAGCTCAGTTAGCATTGAAGCACTCGCGGAAGACATCTACCAGTTGGTGGCGGATTCCGCAGGCAAAAAGAATCTCAAAGCCGGCGATCTGACCAAAGCCATGATCGCCAAGCATGGCGAGGCTTGTACAAAGGACGACTGTAAACAGGCGCTGCGCGTGCTGATCGATTCCGAACGCTGCGTCTATAGTTACTTTGGCGGATCCTACGTCGAGCTGCCGCACAAAGAAGGAGCGGCTCCCGAGTAGGGCCTTCGCTTTCGTGATGCAATCGGTTTCGATCCCCAGGGTGGTTGTAGCGGGACTGTCGGGAGACGCGGGCAAAACGGTCGTGTCTCTCGGGTTGTCGCTTGCCGCACGCCGCGCCGGAATTCCGGTGCGTGGTTTTAAGAAGGGGCCGGACTATATCGACGCCGCATGGCTTGCCTGGGCCTCAGGTCATCCCGCGCGAAACCTGGATACCTACCTCATGGGTTTCCACGGGGCGGCGGCATCCTTGCGGGCTCATGGCTGCCCGAACGGTCTCAACATCATCGAAGGGAATCGGGGCGTCTTTGACGGCACCGACGCGCACGGGACCCACAGCACCGCGGAACTTGCGAAAGTGATCGATGCGCCGGTGCTCCTGGTAGTCAATGCGGGTAAGGCGACCAGGACTGTCGCGGCTTGCATACTGGGTTGTCAGAAGCTGGATCCGGCCGTGCGATTTGCCGGAGTCGTCCTGAACTCGTTAGGGACCGCCCGTCACGAGCACGTATTGCGCGAGGCTATCGAACAGATCTGCGGCATTCCCGTGCTCGGCGCCATCCACCGCCTGCGCGATTGCCTGCTGCCACAGCGGCACCTCGGACTGGTAACTCCCGCCGAGCATCCATTCGCCGCGGCACTCGAAGAGCAGCTTATGAGCGGAGTGGCAGCGTTTCTGGATTTCGAACGGATTCTCGCCTGCGCCAATGCCGCGAGCCCGCTCGCTCATGCCGGTTCCGCTTCTCCTGTGGCCCGATCTCAGACCGTCACCATCGGATACATCAAGGATCGCGCATTCACGTTTTACTACCCGGAAAACCTGGAGGCGCTCGAAGCGGCCGGAGCGAAACTGGCGCTCATCGACTCGCTCAGCGCGCCGGATTTGCCCGCGGAGTTGGACGCGCTCTACATCGGCGGCGGATTTCCCGAAACGCACGCGGATGCTCTCGCCGGGAACCCGGCGTTTCTACGGGCGCTCAACGACGCAGCCAGCCGTGGTCTGCCAATCTATGCGGAATGCGGCGGACTCATGCTGCTTTCCCGAGCCATATGGACCGGCGGAGTTGCTCACCAGATGGCGGGAGTGCTGCCCTTCGAAGTCGAGATCTGTCCGTCGCCACAGGGGCATGGTTATGTGCGAGCGAACGTGGATCGGCAGAATCCATTTTTCCCCGTAGGTCTTGAAATAAAAGGTCACGAGTTCCATTACTCGCGAGTGCTCGCGGGTAGCCCGTTGCCTCCAACCGCCTGCGCGGTGGAGCGCGGAACCGGATGTTTCGAAGGCCGCGACGGCGTGTTCACTCAGAACGTCTGGGCCAGTTACACACACATACACGCTCTCGGCGCTCCGGCTTGGGCGGACTGTCTGATGCGAGCCGCTGCGAATTATAACTCCAGCCGTCGCGTCCTCGTTTGAAGATCGGGAGGTTGTGAGGGAACGAACTTCCACGCAACTGGCGCGGAACCGCATGACTCGGCCGCCAGGAACCAGGCAAGCCAAATGAAAGATCTAATGCAGCAACTGACCGGCGACGAGCAGAGGCGAGCGTTCGCCGCTACCAGGAAACCCGAGGTGATCGAAAAACAACGCCTCACAGTGCGTTATCACGTGGAGGATTCCGAAGTTAACGACCGCCCGCGTCGTTTCCTGGAAGCCTTTGCGGCAATCCTGAAACACACCAATTACCGTCTCGCCCTCGATCACTACATGCGCGTCACCGCGAAATGCTCCCGGTGCACCACCAAATGTCAGGTTTTTCTCGCTACTGGTGATGATAAGGATATTCCGTGCTATCGCTCGGAACTCCTGTTGTCGGTTTATCGCCGGCACTTCACCATATCAGGCGTCTTACGTGGGCGCATTTTCGGCGACCCGGGCTTGACCGACGAACGCATCCAGGAGATGGCCGAGTCTTTCTATAATTGCAATGCCTGCAGACGCTGTCATTTTGAGTGCCCCATGGGCATCGACCATGCGCTGATCACGCACCTGGGCCGCTACGTTCTTTCGGAGATCGGCATCGTGCCCCGGGCGCTGGCGGTCAGTGTACGCGAGCAGTTGGCCGGCGTGACCGGCAACACCTCGGCCATCCCGGTTCCGGCATTGCGCGACGGGCTGGAATTCCTCAGCGAAGAGATGCAGGAGGAGAAGGGCCTCGACGTCCCGTTTCCCATCGACCAGGAGGGCGCCGAACACCTGTTTCTGCCGGCCGTATCCGATTTTCTGATGGAAGCGGATACCCTGATGGGCAATGCCGCCGTATTCCGAGCGACCGGAGACAGTTGGACCATCGGCACCGGATATTTCGACGGCATCAACTATGGCCTGTTCTACAACGACCACATCATGGAGCGGGTGCTTTTGAAGGTACAGGCCGAGGTGGAGCGCCTTAAGGCCAAAAAGATCCTGATCGGAGAATGCGGGCACGCATCGCGAACCGCGAAGTACTTCTACCCGACATTCTGCGGCGGCAAAGAGGCGGCCCCAGTTCTCAACATCATCGAGTATTCCCACAAGGCCTGGAAGGAGAGGCGTCTCAAACTGAACCCGAATGGGATCACCGATCTGGTTACCTATCACGATCCCTGCAACTATGCCCGTTCCGGCTGGATCGTGGAACAACCGCGCGAACTGCTGAAAGCCTTTTGCCCGAACTTCGTCGAGATGACCCCGAACCGGAGAGATAACATCTGCTGTGGCGGAGGCGGGGGTGTGGTGTCGATGGACGAGCTTCGGCCGTACCGCACGTTGGTTGGAGGCAGGGCAAAGGCGGATCAAATCCGCGCCACTGGGGCCAAGTATTGCGTTGCTCCTTGTGCCAACTGCAAGAAGCAACTTCGCGAACTTGTGGAAGAGCACGGGATTGACTGCCAGATTGTCGGGCTGCACGATCTGCTGTACAAGGCTATTGTTTTCGACTGAGGAGAAGCGAGTGGAAACTTGGATCGAGTTTGGACGCGGGCCGCTGTTCCGGATGGCGTTTTCCCTGATGGCTCTCGGCCTGTTGCGAGTGGTGTTTCTCACCATCGTTGGGATCGGCGAGGCGTATCAGCGAAATTCCGACAGGATCATTCCCTGGAAGGCACTCGCGCAAATGACGCTGGGTTGGTTGGTGCCCGTGGGCCGCTTGTGGAAATCCCGGCCCGCGTATAGCGTGACGTCGTTCCTTCTTCATGTTGGACTGTTGCCGGTTCCGCTGTTGCTGACCGCGCACATTCTGTTGTGGCGCCGCGCGGTTGGTTTTGGGTGGCCTGGTCTGCCCCAGCAGGCTGCAGATTACCTTACGTTGCTCACTATAGCCGCCGGACTGGGGCTGTTTTTCGGCCGCGTGTTTCATCGCGGAGCGCGGGCGCTAAGCCGGCTGCAGGACTATGTCTGGCCGCTGCTACTTGTGGTTCCTTTCGTTACGGGATATCTCTGCATGCATGCCGCACTGGGACCGAAGCTTTACCTGGGGATCATGCTGGTACATGTTTACTCGGCCAACTTGATTATGGTGATGATCCCGTTCAGCAAGGTCGCGCACTGCGTTCTGATGCCGTTTTCTCAAGTGGTAACTGCCGTTTCGTGGAAGTTCGTTCCTGGCGCCGGCGACAGGGTAGCCGCCACGCTTGGTTACGCAGAGCTTCCTAACTGGATAAAAAACTCACGGGTTGCGGGGACGGCCGTGTTGCCTGCCAGGGAAGGAAAGGAGGCGCGCGCAAAATGAATATCGCGATCCTCACCGACACCACTAAGTGCATCGGCTGCAATGAATGCGCGCTCGCTTGTAAAAAGGCCAACCATCTGGGGCCGGATGCACCGCGGCGATGGAACCTGGAAGACGGGCTCTCGGCCCGAAACTGGACGTCCGTGGTCGAAGGCGCTAATCACTCGTACGTGCGCCAGCAGTGCCGTCATTGTCTGGAGCCAGCCTGCGCGTCGGCCTGTCCGGTTGGCGCCCTCACGAAAACCGCGATTGGCGCGGTGGTCTACGATAATGCAAAATGCATCGGCTGCCGTTACTGTATGATGGCTTGCGCATACGGCATTCCGCGGTACGACTGGGACCAGGCTGTCCCTTATGTACGCAAGTGCACTCTCTGCTACGACCGCGTTAGCAAAGGCGGCCAGCCAGCTTGCACCGAAGCGTGTCCATCCAAGGCGACCATCTTCGGCGACCGCAATGTCCTTCTCGCGGAGGCCCATCGCCGGATTGCGGCAACTCCAGGACTATACGTGAACAAAGTGTGGGGCGAGCATGATCTCGGAGGCGCATCCGTGATATCCATCTCCAACGTCGACCTCTCGTTTCTCGCGCCGCAACACCCGGCCGGCAGCGTGCCGCTTCCGCAGACGACCGCCTTTGCCATGAACTCCGTACCGTTCGCCTTCACCGGTGTGGTGTCGGCCATGGCCGGTCTGAATTGGATTATCAACCGGCGCATGAAGAAAAAGTCGGAAGGACCAGATGAATAGGGTATACAGGCTGAAATTCATTTTGTGGGTGGTGGTGGGCCTCGCGGCCGCGGTGGCGGCGGCGAGGTTCGTCTACGGCCTGGGAGCGACCACCAACCTCTCCGACGTCACGCCGTGGGGCATATGGATCGGGTTTGATGTGATGGGCGGAGTCGCGCTGGCCGCAGGCGGCTTTATCGTAACGGCTGCGGTGTACATCTTCAGGCAGGAGCGCCTGCGCCCGGTGGTACGCCCGGCGGTGCTGACGGCCTTTCTCGGTTATGCAGCGGTAGTTGCCGGACTGCTGTTCGATCTCGGGCTGCCCTGGAATATATGGCACATGATCGTATTCTGGAATGCGCATTCGCCCCTGTTCGAGGTCGGCTGGTGCGTGATGCTGTATCTTGCGGTTCTCACGCTGGAATTCCTTCCGGTGCCGGCCGAAGAGTTCAGCGCCTTTGGCAAGCTGCGCCGGATCCTCCTAAAGATTCGTTTGCCGTTGGTCATCCTGGGTATCGGCCTTTCCACTCTGCACCAGTCCTCGCTCGGGTCGCTGTTTCTCATCATGCCTTACCGGCTGCACCCGCTCTGGTATTCACCGATCCTGCCTTTGCTGTTCCTGGTCTCGGCGATCGGACTGGGCATGATGATGGTGACATTCGAAAGTCACTCCACAGCCTACCTCTACCGACGCAAGCCAGAGACCGAGACGCTGGCGTCGCTTTGCAGCGGAGTCCGCTGGGTGCTGTTGTTTTACATTGCAATCCGATTTGCCGATCTGGCAATTCGCGGTCAATTACGGCACCTTTTAGCCTCCGGATGGCAGACCGCGATGTTCTGGTTCGAAATCTCCGTCATGGCGATTGTTCCGGTGATTCTGTTCTCCGTGCCGCGTGTGCGCCGGACGCGGGGCGGCCAATGGGCGGCGGCGAGCCTGGGGGTCTTCGGCGTCGTCCTGAATCGGATCGATGTCGGCGGGTTGGCGCACCTTACGCGCGGCAATCCGATCTATCTACCAGCGTGGACGGAGGTGGCTGTCAGTGCCGGTGTTCTGGCGGCGGCCGTGCTGGCGTTCCTGTTCATGGTGGAACGATTCCGGGTTTGGGAGCAGCGCCCCGCCGATCCGGAGGCGCAACTGCTCAAGCTACCCGAGTTCGACAAGGTGGGCATGACCTGGCTGGGCGTGCCCGGTGTCGCCAGTCGTACGGTGTACTCGTTGGGCTTCATTTTCGCGGCATCCATCGGATTTGCGTTCCTGGCTCCACAACCTGCCTCCAGCCGCGGTGTGGATCCCCAACCGGTACGCCGGGCGCGCGGCGGACCAACGCTGTGGATCGACGGCAACATGGATGGCTTTGGCGTTGCTTTCCCCCATGAGCAGATTCAAAAGCGCCTGGGTGGCAATGCGTCCTGTGTGAAATGTCACCACATGAATCTGCCTCGGGACAGGCAATCCGGCTGCTACGAGTGTCACCGTGACATGTACCTGGCCGCGGATGCCTTCCGTCACGACTGGCACGCATCACCCGCAGGAGGCCGCCTGGAATGCCGTCAGTGTCACGATACGGCCCAGCCACGCAGCGCCGCCCATGCGAAACTGTGCAGTGGATGCCACAAAGATCTCATCCCGGCCGGCAGTCCGATTACCGTAAAACAGTACCGCGCGGTGGGTTATGTACAGGCGATGCACGAGCTTTGCATTGGATGTCATACACAGTTGGCGAAGCAGGATAAGAAGCCTGATTTTGCCCGCTGCGCGACCTGTCACAAGGAGAGGCGCAGTCTGACAGATTCGAACGACGTTGCGGTGCGACCAACCACGGGTAGAGGCATCTTGTTGCCAATCATTTCCAAATGAGAGAAATGCCACAGAGCGGACCGTCTTCAGTGCCAAAGCTGCAGCGAGTGTTGCCTATGGCTGCTGCCTCGAACCGGGGAGATTCCATTGTGGATCAGCGGCGTGCAGGTGATATCTCTTATTGTAGTAAGTGGAGCATCTTACGGGTGACCGTGGCGCTTGGTTTTTTTGAATGGGAGTGGCAAGACGCTGGCGGATGCCCTTAACGGTGATATACTAGATCTAGAAGTGCAGGGTGCTATGAACAAACTTAAGATTCCATCAAACCTCACTTCGTTGGCCTACGACAGTATCAAGCGATACATCCTGGACGGCAAGCTTGATGAAGGCGCGCGGTTGACGGAGGAATTTCTTTCTACCAGTCTTGGAATCAGCAAGTCGCCGATCCGGGAGGCGCTAAACCGCCTGGAGGCCGAAGGGTTTATTCGTATTGAGCCTCGCCGCGGAGCCTACCTGCAAGATGTCTCCACTACGGATATCTACGAACTCTACGACTTGCGCAATGCGCTTGAAACTCACGTGGTCCGTACCGTGGAGCCTTCATCGGAACTCATCGGTGAACTTAAGCAAAGCGTCCGGCGCATGCGAAAGCACCTGAAGCACAACGACAAAGCCCACTATATCGACGAGGACATGCAGTTTCACGCGAGATTGGCGAACGCGACGGGCAACGCCCGGCTTTGTCGGGCACTAGAGAACGTCCAGAACCAGATCTGGATCTTCCGCCGCAAGACGTATGATCTTTCAAGCACCACCGCGTCGGATTTCCATGAAGCGATCATCGCGGCACTTGAATCGGGCGAGCGGGCTCGCGCGACACGCGCCATGAGCGATCACATCACGACCGTGTGCCGCAAACTTCTGGACTTCCTGGAACAGGGACAGCGAGAGAACCAGGCATCGGAACAAGGCAATGCTGCTGTCACCTCCGTCGTGTAGCGCTAATTCGTATACATCTTCGTTCAGCGTTTCGTTTCCGTAAAACGCTCCACGGCATCCAGCACAAGCTGAACCAGGATGGCTTGGGCCAGTTATCAGCGACCGGCACGGACCCTGAAGTCCGTGCCATCCAGAAACTCCAGCCAGGTTGCGGTGTTTGTCGAGGTCGCCGTAGCCGATGAAGGCGACGCGAAGCTTTCGTCGTTTCCGCGGATGGTTCCCGGTAGCTACGTTGTGAGCGAAGTGCCCGTGCCGCTCATGAACGACTTGTTTTTATCTCCGACCCAGTAGCGTTCGCCGGCGATGCACCAGATGAACTGCAGCGGATCTTTCTGCGAAAACACCGGGTGGTAGTTCAGCATGGGAATGGTCACCAGATCGCCTTCCTTCACGCTTTCCACGAAGCTCAAGGTCTCGGGTGAGTCGTACACTTCCATTGACCCGTGGCCGCTGATGAAGAAATAGACCTCTTCCTGGTCCGTGTGGTTGTGTGGCGGCCAGGAGCGTTGCATCGGCTGGAAGAAGGTGTAACCGGCCACCAATTTATCCGCAGCCTCGCCGACGTCGAACATCATGTAGACATCCTTGCCTTTGAGGTGGCGGATGCGGTCCTCGCGCTTGGAGAACTCCGCAAAACTGGAATGAAATACGGGGTGCACATTCTGCGCGGGCGCGGAAGTCTGAATCAGACACGCGGGATCGGCGTCGGGGTTGCGAAGCTGGAAAACGCTCCCAAGCGGAACGTACAGCGTGTCGTAAATCGCCAGGTCGTATTCGACGCCGTCGACCTCCGCGATCGCGTGGCCTTTCCACATATACAGCAGCAACTCGCAGCCGGGTACGCTGATCGCCTGCGTGATTGAACTGCCTGGCAAGTGGTGCTCGCCGCAGCACAGAAATTTCAAATGCGCTTCCGAACTCACGAAGCGCTGGCGGTAAACGACTGAACTACCTGTGGCTTGATACAGCCCGCCGGGCTGCACCGTGGTCTCTCCGCCGCTTTGTGTTTGAGGTGTATTTGTGGCCATAATAAACTCGCTTGATCACCCGAGCGCTCCCGACTCGACGCGCGACTTCTTCCAGTACGCATCGAGCGCGAGATGCACGGAGTTAAACACTTGAATACCGACTTCGACGCCCAATTTACGTTTGTCGATGATTTCCTTCTTTGGCGCGCCTGTAATGCTCGCCGCTGCGCTGCTGTGTGCCGCACTGCCGGACTATTCCAGCGCTGCGGACAGATTCGCGAAGACGGTTCTGTCCCGAGAACCCGTGGGTAGTCGGCTTTCCCGGGTACACGTGCTTGCGGGCCGCCAATGCCGCACAACCCAACTGAACGTGCAGATGATCCGGAACCGCGATCAGCATCGCCTCGACATCGGGACGCGCCAGCGTCTCTTCGGGTGCCGAGCATTGATGCGGCCTCTCTCCCGTGCGGCGGCCGCTGCCGATTAAGGCCTTTCCGATCTTTTGAGCCGCTCCGAAAATGCGCTGGTATGAGGCGGGGGCGATTACGCCCCCCATGACTCGACAAAGCTCTCTATGATTCATCGTTTTGTCTTGTCCACCTCCAGCAGAATATCAGATATCATTCTTCTCGAACGCCTTGAAATCCATATTCCCGCGCGGCGTGAATCGGTCTCCCATATAGAGTGCGCGGTTGCGCGCCCGGCTCCCCAACGCCAGGTCCGCCTTCACTAAGTTATCGGCGGAAAGAGAAGACCACACAGCGATTGGATTCGCGAGATCATGTTTCTTCCCAACCCCGGCTAGTGTAGTGCGTCCGAAATCGCGCTGGTTATTACCGCGTCGGAAACCGCTTGCTAACGCGCGCGGCTCAGCAACCCGGGCGCGTGTTTGCAGCGATTTGCCGAGCCGCGACCGTGAGGGAGCGGTTTCCCGCCCCGCGATATAATCCGCATTCTGCATGCCGCACTCCACTAGCAGGGAGCAGTTGAGTCGGCATTTGTCGGCAACTGCTCCCCGCCAGTCTGTTCAGAGGTCGCCTACGCTTTAGCGGCTTCGAATAACCGGCTCGGAGGAACGCGCTTCCAGTCGTTCAAAAAGCTCTGCAGCCCTGCATCCGTCAACGGATGCTTGTAGAGCGACTCGAGCATGTCGAACGGCATGGTGGCGACATCGGCCCCCGCCAACAGGCAATCGAGTACCTGCTTGACGTTTCGGATACTCGCCGCCAGAATTTTGGTCTGGTAACCGTAATTGTCGTAGATCTGGCGAATCTGGCGAATCAGGTCCGCACCTTCATGACCTACCATGTCGAGACGGTGGATGAAAGGGCTGATGTAAGTGGCGCCGGCTTTCGCCGCCAGGAAAGCCTGCAGCGGGCTGAAGCACAGAGTAACGTTTGTCTTGATACCTTCGCTCGCCAACACTTTTACGGCCTTGAGCCCTTCGGTCATCACCGGCACTTTCACTACCGCGTTTTTATGAAATGCAGCGATCCGCCGGCCTTCGGCAATGATCCCTTCTGCCTTTAGGCTGACCGATTCCACGCTGATGGGTCCGTCGACGATGTTGAAAATCTCCATCAGGACGTCGTCGAACGGCTTGCCTGAGTTTGCGATGTGGGTCGGGTTGGTAGTGACCCCATCCACGATGCCCCACTCGTATGCTTCGCTAATCTGTGCAATATCGGCTGTATCAATGAACAGTTGCATAATTATTCTCCAGAAAATGCGTTTCTAAACCTTCCAGCAGATGAGCTTGGTTTCCGACATCTCCTCGGCAGCGTATTTCGGACCCTCGCGGCCGGTCCCGCTCTCTTTCACGCCACCGTAGGGCATGTGGTCGGCGCGGAACATCGGAACGTCGTTGATGATCACACCGCCGACTTCAAACTCCAGCGCGGTCCTGAAAGCACGCGCGATGTCGTTAGTGAAGATGCCGGCCTGCAGGCCATAGACGCTATCGTTGACCATCGCGATTGCGTCATCCAGCTTCTGGTAGCGGTTCACCACCACGACCGGGCCAAAAACCTCCTGACAGGAAATGCGCGTCGACGGCGCTGTGTCAGTGATTATCGTGGGTTCGATAGTGGCGTGTTTCCGGGAGCCGCCGCAAACCACGCACGCTCCGTTCTGTTTAGCTTCCTCGATCCACGATTCCACGCGCACGGCTTCTTCCTCGGTAATAAGCGAGGAGATGTCGGTCGACTCCTCGAACGGATGGCCGATGCGAAGCTTACTAGTCGCGGCGGCAAACTTCGTCAGGAACTCTTCCGCGATGGATTCGTGCACATAAATGCGCTGCACCGAGATGCACACCTGCCCGCTATGCGAGAAGCTGCCCACTACGCTCCGCGCCACTGCGACGTCTACATCCGCGTCCGGTTCGATGACCAGCGCCGAGTTGCTGCCCAACTCGAGTGTCACCCGCTTCAGACCCGCCTTGGCGCGAATCGCCAACCCGACCTCCCGGCTGCCAGTGAAAGTAATCATTGCCACGTGAGGGCTATTTACGAGGGCGTCGCCAACCAGCGATCCGGAACCCGTCACCACGTTATATGCGCCTGCGGGCGCGCCGGCTTCCTCCATCACGCGTGCGAAACGCAGAGCGCTGAGCGGCGTGGTGCTAGCCGGCTTGTGGATCACGGCATTGCCGGCCGCCAGCGCCGGACCCACCTTGTGCATCATCAGGTTGAACGGTACATTGAACGGCGTAATGGCGCCGATCACACCCAGCGGCTCGCGCACGGTCATCGCGATGCGGCCCTTGCCGATCGGAGCGGCGTCCATGGGGATCACCTCACCGCGGAAACTACGCGCCACCTCCGCCGAGGCGATCATCGTCTGCAGAGTCCGCTCGGCTTCGCCGCGCGCTTCCTTCACCGGCTTGCCGGTCTCATTGCAGATCAGTTTTGCGAAATCCGCGACGTCCCTCTTGACGATCTCCGTCATACGAACCAGTAGCTCTGCACGCTCGAAGTTCGTGAGGCGCCGCATGGACGCCGCGCCCTTCCGGGCCGCCTGAATTGCCTTCTCGACCACGGCGGAATCCGCCATGTAGTAGGCCCCCACGGGGCTACCGTCGTACGGCAACTGGACCGTGATCTGCTTCGATGTCCGTATCCATTCCCCACCGATGTACATCGGCAGCGCTTCTATCGGTTGCGCAGAATTAGTCATTTATTTCCTCCCGAAATCACGAACAGTCGGCACCGTGAATCCGGCGTGCGGCATCACCGCAACCCGGTCCGGAGTCTTGCGCCTGAGTAGCTCTAACAGGCGATTCTCGTGCTCCTCGGGGCGGACCGCCTGAAATCCACAACGCTCGACGATCCTTGGATCGAGGTTCGTTACCAAGTGAGCGTCGTAGCGTTTGCCGAGGCGCGCCAGCCAGAGCGCTTTGTGACCGCCCACCACAAAGTCCTTCCGCAGCGCACTCTCCATCTCGAAGTCACTTCCATAGGTCTTGAGATAATGCTCCAACATGGCGCTGCCCAGCCCGTCTCCACATTCGGCGTAGTAGTAAAGCATTCCGCCAGGGCGAAGCGCTGCGCAAGCATTCTCCATGCCCTTGTGAGCCTGACGCAGGTCCATATCGAGAGGCGCGCCACCCGCGGATGCGATGACGACGTCGTAAGGATATTCGATATAGGTCCTCAGCAGGCGATCAGCGGCGCGGCATCCATCCACGTGGGCCTGCTCCACATCGCCGGCGGCCACATGCAGAATCTTGCCAGCGGGGCTTAGAACAACGTTGACTGCGAAATCCGGCCCCACCATCCGGCTTCCTTCCAACATGTCTTCGTGTGCCGGATTACCGTCCAGCACGCCCGCGCGGCAGCGCTCGTCGAGAATCATCCGGTGATTGAACGTAGTGGTGCGGTTGCCGGCCACGCCGGGCACGAGACTTTTTCGCCCTCCGCTGTAACCCGCGATCTGATGGAAGATGATTTCACCGGTTAGGATAATCCGGTCTGCCTCAAGAACCCGGCGGTTGATTTCGATGCGATTGCCGAAACTCGTGGTTCCAACATCCACCAGATTTGCATCATCATCACCGTCGTGATCGTACATCCGGATCCGGCCGAAAATCTTTTCACCTACGATGGAGCGCTTCTCCGCCTCAGTCTGCGCCCTGTGAGTGCCGAGTGCGAAGACGATAGAGATGTCAGCATCGGGAACTCCGCCGCGGTTCAACGTATCGACGATGGGCGGCAGGAATATGTCCGAGCGCGCCAGCCGCGTAACGTCGTTTACGATGATGACCACCGTCTCACCAGGTTTCACCAAGCTGGCCAGCGGTTCGCAGGCGGTTGGGTGATCCAGGGCGTACTGTATGACTCCGGCTTCATCATCCAGCGTCGTTGCCTCAGACGGTGCGATCAGCTCCGCCTCAACAGGCAACTGAAAAGCCGTGGCGCCGAACGGTAAGAGAAGTGAAGGCATTATCAAACCGTTAACATATCAGATATTATCATCGCGCCGCAAGCAGTCTTCGACGCGCGAGCGCTGGCATCTGGTGCAAAATTTTCGACACAGGGCAGCTCGAAATTATCATGATATCTGATATTGTAGACAACATGCGCTCGGCCGTTTCGATACCAAAATCCTCGTCCGGCATGCCCCCTCTAATCCGACAGGTTCGCTGGTGGATTATGGCGATGCTCTTCTGCATCACGATTATCAACTTCGTGGATCGGCAATCGCTCTCGATTGTCGCACCATTGCTGCGGGAATCCCTAAAGCTGAGCAATACGGATTACGGAATCATAGTAGCCTCTTTCCAGATGGGCATGATGTTGGGCGAGTTTCCAATGGGCTCGCTGATGGACCGTTTCGGAGTAAGATTCGGATTTTCCTTCGCCGTGACGTGGTGGTCCATAGCCAACGCGCTTCACTCGATCGCCCGTTCGATGCTCCATTTCAGCGTTCTCCGATTTTGGCTGGGTACCGGCGAATGCGGCAACTTCTCCGGTGGAATGAAGACCGTCTCACAATGGTTTCCGGTGCGGGAGCGGGCTCTCGCGGTGGGCATCTTCAACAGCGGCTCGATGATCGGTTCCATCATCGCCCCGCCGCTTCTTGTCATGCTGACGCTGAAACTGGGCTGGCACGCGGCTTTCCTGCTGCCCAGCGCGTTGGGGATTGTGTGGGTGGTTGCCTGGCGTCTCTGGTATCGCTCTCCGGAAGACCATCCGTCGTTGTCCGAGGCCGAGCGCACCTACATTCTCGACGGTCGCGAATCCACGGAGGAACCCGCTCCCAAGAATTCCGATCTGCTGAAGTTGCGGCAGACGTGGGCGCTGATGGGATGCCGACTGCTGGTGGGACCCGTGGTCCAGTTTTATATCTATTGGCTGCCCGAGTATCTGTACCGCGAGCGCGGCCTTTCGCTCAAAGAGATCGGGTTGTTTGCCTGGGTGCCGTTTCTGTTCGGTGATTTCGGCAGCATTGCAGGCGGTTGGCTGGCCGGAGTGCTCATCCGCCGCGGCTTCAGCGTCACCAACTCCCGGCGCATCACCATGGGTATCGGCGCGACGTGCTGCCTGCTGAGTTTTGCAGTGGTGGGAGCGCGGAGCGTCACGGGCGCGCTCGCGGGAATTTGCTTCGTGCTGCTGGGCCATACTTTCCTTTCGGCTAATATGTTCGCGGCTATCTCCGATGTATTCCCGAACAGCGCGGTAGGACGCGTCACGGCACTTACCGGAATTGCCGGCGGTCTCAGCGGAATGCTGTTTCCACTGCTCACGGGCTTCCTGGTCGATCGATTCTCGTATCTGCCGGTCTTCAGCCTGGCAGCGGTAATGCCCATGGCTGGATGCGTACTTTTGTTTACCCTGGTTCGGACGCTGCGCCAGGTTTCCGTCAGTGGAGAGAGAACTTCGTGAATTTGACCTATCGGGATATCGCGTTCGAGCACTGGCAGGACTGCCGCCTGGTATCGAACGGCTGCATCGAACTAGTGGCGCCGCGCAGTTTTGGGCCTCGCGTCATGCGTTGCGGCTTTGCCGGCGGACAGAATCTATTCAAGATTTTTCCGGACGAAGGCCCCGGCGTGAGAGTGCGCGGCGGGCACCGTCTTTGGGTTGCGCCGGAGCGCAAAGAGGTCACGTGGGTGCTGGACAACGATCCGGTAGAGTTTGAGAATCTCGAAGACGGTCTGCGCGTAGGGGGAACAATCGAGCCAGCCACTGGCTTGCAGAAGGATCTGACTATCCGGTTCGGCGCACGCCCGGACGAAGTGGAGATCGTGCACCGCATCGTGAACCGTAACGTGTGGGCGATCGAACTCGCTCCATGGACGCTCACCCAGACGGCTCCCGGCGGTGTGGCTTTTAGCGGTTTCCCGCCTCGCGGGAAACATCCGGAGATGCTGCTGCCCACGAATCCGCTGGTAATGTGGGCCTACACGAAGCTCGGAGATCCGCGATGGATCTGGGGTGAACGGTTTTTTGGGCTCCGGCAGGATCCGGAAGCCACCGAGCCGCAAAAGACGGGTCTGTTCAATGTGCACTCCTGGACGGCCTACCTGCTTGGGAATGAGATTTTCTTTAAGTATTCGAAGGCCGATTCTGCGCTCGACTATCCGGATTTCGGCTGCTCGATCGAACTTTTCACAAATCGCTTCATGATGGAGTTGGAAACGCTCGGGCCGCTCACGAGGCTTCAGCCCGGCGAATCCGTGGAACACACCGAGCGCTGGATACTGCTCCGCGACGTGCAGCTTCCGGACTTTTCCGATGCCCAGATTGCCGCGGCGCTCGAGCCGGCTCTTAAACGCGTACTGTGACCCTGGGAGAAATCATTCGTGAGCCTATCATTTAACCGACGCACATTACTCTTCGGCGTTCCCGCCAGCCTGCTGGCCTCCAACTCCAATCTCCGAATAGGCTGTCAGACCAACTCCTGGCCCATCGACCCAAAGAAGCTTTCTTCATTCGCCGCTGTGATGGAACGGGTGCGGTCGTTCGGTTTTCAGGGAATCGAAACGAGTTTCAAGAATGTGCAGGAGCATTACGGCGAGGCTGCCGAGGTCCGGTCCTTACTCGCCAAAGCCGGCCAGCGTTTCTTGGGAGTCCACATCTTCCTGCTCGAATACGACCCGAAGACGAATGTCGCGCCGGCAGAACTATGGCGCAAAGTGGCGGACGGCGCCGCTCCCATGGGTCCAGAGCGACTGATTCTCAGCGGCGGCCCTGTGGCGGCTGGAGGCATATTGGATCACGCCGCGCTCAAACGCAAATGCACGGAGCTGAATACCGCGGCGGCCTACGCCAAGAATAAGGGACTACGCTTTGCCTACCACAATCACGGCCCGGAATTCGCTAATGGAGCCGTTGAGATGGAAGCCATATACGCAGGCACGGATCCGAAGCTGGTGCACTTTGTCCTGGACACCGGCCACGCCCGGCGTCAAAAGGCGAACGTGCCGGCGTTCATCCTGAAACACCATGCACGCATCGATGTCATTCACTTGCGCGATCTGAGCGACCGGCCAGGCGACAATCCCGACCTGGGGCCATTCGATTTGGCCGGGCTAGCCGCCGCAATCGACAAGGTGAAATGGAACGGTTGGCTGGTGGTGGAGGAAGAGAACGCGGTCGGCAAGTCCGGCGACGACGCGGTCCGGCCTGCCCGCGAAGCGCTGCGAGCCCAGTTCGGTTTCTAGCGCGCTGGCGGGATCAGAATCCCTCGGGTGTGATCCAGAAACTCTCTATCCATTCCCGGCCCGGCGGAATGGTCTGTAAGTCCTTATAGAGCCCGCGCTGAGCCAGATTGAAGGCGTTGGTCACCGCAGTCATCGGCTCCAGGCAGATAGCCTCCTTGTCAGGAGGCGTGAAGGCGACACCCACCAGATACTTGGGGCCAAAGGTGACGCTAATCTTTTCCCGCTTCCCCTTGGCCCAGAAGGTTGTCCGCCCATCGCTGTCGCGCTCCAGGTCCGTCATGATGTCGTCCAGCGGTTTCGCTGCCAGCGGTTGAGGATCGGAATACTCGGCTTTCTTAAGCTCGCCTGTGGGGAGCAAGCGGTCGTTCAGCAACACCTGCTTGCGCGCCGGAAGATGAACGCTCCACTCCGCTCTCGGCGAATCGTGCATCCTGAAAAACGGATGGAACCCGACACTCACGGGCATCGGGCTTACCGAGTGATTCTGTATTCGCAGTTCCACTTCGAGAACGCCGTCCGCCAACCGGTGCGTCATCGTGATGGTGTGAGCGAACGGAAACTGCGCCATCATGTCGGGATACTTCCAGAACTCCAGCCGGCTGACAGCGCGCGCCGACCGGGCGTCGGCGGTAACGGAAACTACCGTCCATGCGGAAGAAAAGTAGAGCACGCCGTGAATCGAATTGCCGAACTGATCGCGGCGAAGGTTGTCGAGACCGGGGTTCAGGATGTACTTCCGACCGTTGGCCCAATAGGCGTCCTCGTCGAGGCGGTTGGCCCAAGGCCCAAGAAACGGAATGGCACACGGGGTCAGCTTGGTCTTCCACTCGGCAAGCCCTGAAAACGGGAACCAGAGCAGGTTTTTTCCGTTGACCTTCATTTCGTAGGCGATATTGCCGATAGAAGGAGCGATGGACACCTGCGTTTTGTGCGACGCGTCAACCAGGCGCACAATTTCGATCCCATCAACCTGAGTCTTCTCAGCGGAATACTCACCGCCGCTTGCAATCAAGGGCAGCAGCATTAGTAAAACCTTCGCGATTTTCATAATAATCCCTTCACCGCAGAGTGAACAAAATTCTATCAAGTGCCAAAGCCACAGGCCGATCCAGTCGCTCCAGGGCCGCTCTGGAGCGCTCGACTCCGATCAGAAACAGCGTCATAGCAAAACCGATGCGCGCCGCAATCGACCCGATGTTGATGATCCGCCCTCTCGGCCGCGAACGCCTCGCAAATTCCCCGGCTCCCGCCGGTTACGAACGCAGTCTTACCTTTGAGTGTTTTCGTGAGTGGCATTTATTGATAAGAGGAAACCCCGATCCCGGGCCGTTGCGTGGGCAAAAGAGAGGTAAGCGCCGGCCGGGAAGATCGGATGCAGTCTTCCGCGGCCGGCTGTAAACGCGCGCCCGGTTAGGCCGGTAGATCGTTCCAGTTCAAAACGCGATGCTCGCGCAATGATTTCTCTGCGAGCAGAATGAGCTTGACGGTCTCTTTTGCGGCCTCCGGATCGACGAGAGGCGCCTTGCCTTCCCGCAAAGTCTTCGCAAATAGAACGTACTGCTGGTAGGTTTCGGAATCCTGCGCCGAGCCCACGACTTTCTCGGTCACGGCCTTCGGAGTGTTATCCACGACGTCTACGTAGCGAACCGCTTTCGCTCCGTTCTTGCGAATGGCGACCTTGCCGTTCTCCGGGTACATCACGCCGTCACTTCCGATTAACACCATGCGTCTGGCCTGGGGACCTGCGGCCGCGCCGAAAAGACACAGCTCGAAGCTGAGCTTCACTCCCGATCCGTACTCGACGACCGCAGCCACATGATCGACGGTTTCACGATCCTTGTAAATGTTGTTGCCGCCAGCCGCAGTCACGCGCAACACTCGGTCGTTGATGATCCAATGCAGGCTGTCGATCTCGTGAACGCCGTCCTCGAGCAGGGCGCTACCTTCCGTGTGCGTGAGATAGCGCCAGTTCGTCTTGACGCCGGTCTTGGGATCTGTGTACTTCCAGCTCTTTGGGTTCCAGTCGCTGCGGAAGAGATTTCCGCTGACCATTTGGACCTTCCCAATTTCGCCCGCCACCACCAGATCCTTCATCTTCTTGGTCACCGGGACCAGACGCTTCTGGAAGCCAATGTACAGTGGTTTGCCGGCTTTGCGGGAGGCCGCGATCATGCGGTTCGCATCGGGCACCGTGGTGGCCATCGGCTTCTCGCACAGCACGGGCAGCCCGCGCTCGAATGCGGCGACTGTCACATCGGCATGCAGGAAGCTGGGAGTGATCACAACCACCGCATCTACGTCCTTCCGTTCCGCCAGCAGTTTACGGTAGTCGCTATAGGTTTTTGCTCCTGGGGCCAGCGTCGCCGCGCGGTCCAGGTTCTCCGGCGTGGGATCGGCCAGCGCTACAACTTGATACCCGGGAAGGGATTTGAGAATCGCCAGGTGGGCCCACGCCCGAGTCCCCGTGCCGATGACTGCCAGCCGGATCGGCTTGTCCTGGGCAGCCAGTCCGGATGTTCCCGCAGTGATCGCAGATGCGCCCGCAGTTGCCAAAAATGCTCGTCGGTTCGTCTCCATGTCAGTCTTGTGCCTCCTAGATTCTAAATTTACGCCTTGCGGTTCGCGTCGATATCATCGGGTCCGAATTCAGACGCCGAAGAGCTTGCGGATGTGTTCGCGATCAGTGCCGACCCCCGCCGCATTGCCACCCTTGGGTCCACCGCCTGCTTCATCGATGAGCCAGCCGGTCCAACCGGTTTTTTTCACTGCGGCCGCGAGCGCTTCAAAATCGAAGTCGCCCTGCCCCAGCGGGACCTGGCCGGACGTTTCTTTGCCTTTGAAGGTTTTCAGGTGAATGCCGTACACGCGGTCGGAGTGACTGGACAGGAAGGCCGCCGGATTGCCGCCGCCCAGATAGCCGTGTCCGGCGTCCATGAGAAAACTAACCAGACCCGGTTTGGTGTTTTCCGCCAGGCCGTTCATTTCCGCATTGTTGTTGGCGAACTCCGGATTGTGGTTATGGTACGTAAATTTCAGTTTGTTTTCCTTGAGCATGGCGGCCAGCCGGTCGAGTTCCTTGGCCTTGTCCAACAGCGCCGCCTTCTCGAACTTGCCTTCCGGCGAGAGACCCTTGCCGCTCACTACCATGCAATCGGCGCCAAACGCAGCGACGCCGGCCGCGATGCGGGCGCCCTGCGCGCCGCTCAGTTGCTCCATCGAAGCATGCGCTCCAAAGAGCTTGACGCCGGTCTTCTCGATTTGCTTACGAGCGACCGCGACACGGCCAAACTCGCCTTCCAGGAATCGGTAGTTGCATTCACAACCGACATATCCCAGGCTTTTCATGGATTCGAGGGCTTTGAGGAGTCCCGGGAAATCTCCCTGTTTGAACGGAAAGCCATTGGCTTGACAGCCCACCCGGATGGGTCCGCTCTTAGCCCAGGCGAGAGCGGCGGAACAACTTAGCGCAAAAAATGTGCGGCGTGAAGTTAAGTAAGGCATAATCTCCTATTAGAACATCAGTCTCAATGACAATTGAATGTTTCTAGGTTTGAACGCGCCGGTGTAGACGCCGAAGTTCGGATCGGTCTGAACGCCGTTTTTATCAAATCTGGCGGTCGCGTTCTGGCCCGAAAACTGCGTATGGTTGAACGTGTTGAACGTCTCCATCCGGAATTGCACGTAACGGCCCTCGGAGAACAGAGGAATCCGCTTGCTAATCCCGAGATCCCAGTTGTTAACGCCAGGCCCATACAGAATGCCAACGCCTGCGTTACCGAAGCTGCCCTGCGGGGTCCGCTTGAAAACATCGGTATTGAAGGTGCGATTAAAGGTCTTCTGGCTCTTGTCGAGGCGCGGATCGCCGATCACTGTAATCCTGGCTCCATCGGTGGATCCGGTAGTGTCCTGCCCATCAACCAGGCTGAATCCGGGAGTAAACGGGTTGCCGCTCAGGAATGAGGTGATACCGCTGATCTGCCAGTTGTCCAGCACCCACTTGGCAGGTTTGAAACCCGTCTTTTTCCCGACCTTCGGCAGATCGTAGATGTAGTTGAACACGAGTGAATGCGGCTGATCGAAGTCCGCCGGGCCGTAGTTATAGGACCGAACCGGGAAATACGAACTAATTCCGCCCGTGTCACCGCTCGAAACCGTCAGTATCTTCGACCACGTGTAGGAGACGCCGAACTGCACGCCCCTCGAGAAGCGGCGGTGGGCCGAAAATTGCAGCGCGTGGTAGTTCGACGTTCCCGAAAACTCCCGCTGAGTGATATTGCCATAGCCGCTGTAGGGGCGGAGGAAATTATCCTGGAGCGGAACGGTGGGCTGCGTCGGGTCCGCATTCTTCCGATCGAACCGCGCGAACATCGGGATCGCGTTGATATTGCGCTGAATGGAAAGGTGCCGGGACAAGCTGCCGACGTACGCTACGTCGAACGTCGCGTTGCGAACCTGATGCTGAATCGAAAAACTGTAGTTCATGATGGAAGGCAACGGTTGCAGACCCGAGATGACAGTGACATTCGACGGGCCCGTGAAGCCTGGGTTTTGTGCGTAGGTGTCCAGCGTGCCGTAATACAGAGTAGGTGTGGACGTGACGGGAGGATTGCCGGCGCTGTTGTAGATTGTGTTGCCGGTAACCTTGTCCTTGAAGACGCCGAAGCCGCCGCGAATAGCGGTCTTGCCGTTTCCGAAAACGTCATAGGCAAAACCGAAGCGCGGACCGAACCCCAGCCAGGAAGTGGAGTACAGGCCTTGAGGCACACCGTCACCGGCAGCCCGGGAGCCATTCGAGACGTCTCCGGAATTCGGCACAAAGAGGCCGATCAGCGGAGTAGGCGCCAGCGCTCCAGTGAGCGGATTTTTGGCAACCCGCTTATTCGAGGCGTCCTTCGCGGGCACGTAAAGGACCGGCGCCTTGGCTGGATCGTACAGACCAGATATGAAGGTGGCCATGCTCTTGGAACGATCGATGGTCGGAGGACTGTGATAGAAGCGCAGACCGTAATCGAGGGTCAGTTTCTTGGTCACGCGCCAGTTATCCTGCACATACCATTCGTACTCCCAGAACAGGTAATCGCCCCGGAGTTGGTTGTTCGCCTCAGTGTAAGATTGAAAATTCCCGATCAGGGCGCTCGCATAGCCGTGCCCGGTATCGAGCGGATTGTTAGTGTCCCGTGCGAAACTGAATGCGCCGCGGATTTGCGTGCCGGCGGACTGAAGCTTATTGTTCCGTTCCACATAGAAGCCGGCTTTCAGACTGTGATTCTTCCAAACCTTGCTCAGGTTCTCGGTGAAAGTGTATCCAGGATCAGGATACGCGTTCGGGAGATTCGCGCTCAGCGTGGTGTTTGCCGTGCTGGCCGGCGTTCCGCCGAAGGTCAGGGCCGGGATCCAGTTGGCGCCGGGAAGGTCGTCCTTGAACCATTGCGCCGGATTGCCCATGAGTGACCGGTCCAGAACGCTGGGATCGGTCGGGTAGAAGATCACGTTGTTCATAGCCCTTGTGAAGGTAACTTCGTTGACGAGAGTAGGCGAGAAAACGTTTGTGGCGTGAACGGCTTGCGCACGGGCGGGGCGGTCCCACATCACCGGCGTTAGCAGATAGTTCACGCTGCCGGCGGGCCAGCCGCCCGATCCACTCTGCAGCAGCAGTTTATTGGAATCCTCAAGCATGCGATAGAAAACCTGGAAGTTCGGCGTAATGTTGTAGTCCCCGCGGATCACTTCCTGGCGCCGCGGCCAGCCGCCGCTCGGAACCGTGCGGTAATTGCGCCGGTACAGGTTCGCCGGATCGGGATCCGTGTAGTTCGGCAGCGGGAGGAAATTCAACATCGATTGGCCGAGTTTGTTGATGCGGTCCTTGGGAACGATGTTGCCGGGGAAATTCAGACCGGTCGTCGGATCCTTCACCGGGATCAGCGCACCGTTGACGTCGCGGCTCTGAGAATAGTCGCCGTTCCGCTCCAGTTGCGTCGGCATATTGACGAAAACCGGTGCCCAGTTATTGCGGGATCCTACCAGTTCCTGTGAGAAGAAGAAGAACGCCTTGTTCCTGTCCTTGTTGAAATTCGTCTTGGGAAGCAGGACCGGGCCGCCGATCGAATACCCCGTAATGCGGTAGCGGTACGGCGCCTTGGCTGTGCCGGTGCGGTTGTTGAAGAAACTGTTGGCGTTGAGACTTTCGTGCCTGTAATATTCGTACGCCGACCCATGAAAGTCTTTCGAACCCGATTTTGTGATTACCGTGATCAGACCACCGCCATTGCGCCCGTACTCAGCCTGATAGTTGCTGGTCATGATTTTCACTTCAGCGATGGAGTCCATATTGGGCTCACTCGGCACGCCGTTGTTGCCGGCGTCCATGCTGGGCATGCCGTCCACCATCATCAGCACGGATGTCCCGCGTCCGCCATTGATGTGAATGCTGCCGAGCGCGTTGCGCGCCATCGCTTCTCTGCCTTGCGCGCCGGAATCCACGATACCCGGTACCGTGAAGAGGAACGAAGCAAAATCTCGCCCTGGCACGGCGATGTCGTTAAGCTGGGATCCGGTGACAACGCCCGACCTCTCCCCGCTCGCCACCTGCACCGGCGCAACTTGAGCCTGCACTGTCACGCTTTCTACGACACCGCCCACTTCCAGCGTGAACTTCCCGACGCTGCGCGTTTCGCTCGCCGTCAGAACCAGACCGCGAATCACCAGTTTCTTGAAGCCGTCGGCCTGAATTGTGCACGTGTACTCTCCGGGCGCAAGGTTAGGGATTACGAAGGAACCGTCCAGTTCGGTCTTGAAATGTCGCTCCGTCCCTCTCCCCTGCTCAACGAGTGCACCTTTCACTCCGGCGATCGCCGCGCCGCTGGGATCTACAACGGATCCGGTGATAGTGCCGTAAATGTTTTGGCTGAAGGCCATTGTGGTTGTGAGGACGAGGGAACCGACTACAAGTAAAAGAGATCTCATTATCCACTCCTGGGGTGATAAACCACGTCGCAATCGATAATACTTCAGATATTAGATCTATGTCAACAGTTTCAACGTAGGATAGTGTCGAGGCAGAGTAGAACTGTCCCCCGCCGGTTAAGCGGCGACAGATAATGCTCGTGGGCAACCCGATCGAGGCATAGGAGGCCGGAACTCATCGCGGACGATGGATTGGACTCGCTCACTTGCGAAGCCATGGGCGGCAATACAACCGATGGCGCCACGCTGCGCGGTTTTCCAGGTGGTTGCGTAGCGGCCGAGAGGGAGACTGCGACCAGATTTGGGACGTGCGGAGGGCACTGCGGCACTGCCTCTCCGGACTACGCAATGCGCGCGGGCGGAACGATGAACTGGTTTCGGAACTGGCGCGACACGCCGGAAAACTTCGGCAGTTCCTTGCGGCTCCGGACCTTGGGGATCCCCGAACTGGAAGGACCGTTATTGCAGGCGTAAGCCGCACACCTGAAGCTGTCCGTTCGAACAGACATACTCCGAGTTCCTGTTCGAGGGTTCTGATGTGTGAAGTTACTGCAGGTTGACTGACGTGGAGGGCTTCGGCACGAAACACGGTAAGCTGAAAACTTTGGAGCGACGCGATCAGACGTCCTTCACACTCAAATTGTTAGAAACAAACAGCCGAGCCCGCGGGTTCAATGAACTGCCGTGGGCCCGGCGAAACTTCCTTGGAGTTAGGCGCTTTCGTACAGCCGCGTGAGGACGAACTCCCGGTGTCCGAGAATTTCGGCGTTCGTCAACCGGCCATTTGCTGTCTTGAAGATCATCTCCAACAGCAGATCACCGGCTTTGTCCAGGTTCATCTCGCGGCGCAGGATGCCGGAGACGTCCAGATCAATGTGCTCACTCATGGTGCGCACCGTCCGCGGGTTTCCGCAAAGTTTGATGACCGGCAAAATGGGGTTTCCGATGACGTTGCACTGTCCGGTCGGGAACGTGTGAACCACGAACCCTGCGGCGGCAACCAAGGTAACCATCTCAGCCGCAGCCGAAGAGGAGTCCATGAACCACAGGCCAGGCCCGGTAGGAGATTCAGCCTTATCCAGTACCCCATCGACAACGCACTTTTTGCCGATCTTCTGGATATTACCGAGCGCCTTCTCCTCGATGGTAGTCAGGCCGCCCGCAATATTTCCCTTGGTCGGTTGCGAGTCGGAAAGATCACTCGTCTTGTGGCGGTTGATCACTTCCTGATAGCGGTCGAACATCGCCATGAACTGCTTTGCGATTTCGGGCGTCCGGCATCGGTTTGCAACCAGAGATTCACCGCCTGTAATTTCCGTAGTCTCACCGAAGACCAGCGTCAAGCCTTCCGCATAGAGCTTGTCGAAGGCATTGCCCACGGTCGGATTGCCAGCCAACCCGGAGGTCGTGTCTGATTCGCCGCACTTTGTGGAAACCCAGAGGTCCTGAATCGGCCGCTCTTCGCGAACGCACATCGATGCGTGCTGGACAAAATCCTTCGCGGCGCGCGAAGCGCGGGCGATGGTATCGATATCGCCGTGCAACTCGATGCCGAACCCTGCCACCGGCTTTCCCGTCGCTGCGATCCCATCCACAATTTTTTGGGTCCACTGCTCTTCGATGCCGATTACGACGACAGCGGCCACATTCGGATTGCAGCCAGTGCCAATCAGTGTCCGAAAGTGCAGGTCCAGGTCCGCCCCAAACTGAAGCCGGCCATAAGGGTGTGGCAGCGCCAGCGCACCTTTAATGTTGTGGGCAACGGCTTCCGCAGCCGCGTTCGACAGGTCGTCGACGGGCAGGATGATGACATGGTTCCGAACACCAACACGTCCGTTCTCCCGCCTGTAACCCGAGAAAACCTTGTTCTTTAGATCGATAGCCATAATATATTCCTTCGTTCCTACCAACGCTTCGTCTTTACGTTGTGCACGTGAAGGTGCTCGCCAACCTGGATCGGCGCGATGGTCTGGCCGATGTCCACACCGTACTTGATCACGGTGGCGCCGCTTGTCAGTGGCTTGATCGCGACCTTATGACCGATAGGAATGTCGCTCAGGGCCTTTACCTGCACGACCTTGTCTTGGTCCATGATCCATCCGGAGAGCATGCTCTGGGTCTTAATTCCTTCGACGACGACGACCCCTACCGAGTCCCCTTCGTCATGAACTATGAAATGAATTTGTTCCATTCGTGTCCTTTTACCTGCGCTTCTAATATCTAGTATATTTACGAGAGGGGTTCGTGTCAAATCCTGGTCTTGTCTAGTGCAAGTAGCGCCTGAGCACGGGCTTGATTCCAACGGAGAATGAACATGGAGCAGATCCTGGCGTGTTTGGAGGCAGGCAGCGAGGTCGGATTCAAAGGACGGAATCGGACGGCGGTGTAAGGCTTTGTGAACCTGTCGCTTCGACAGCGACGCTGCCAGAAATTGAAGCGGACCATCTCCAAGCTCACTTCAGAGCCATACAATCTGGCATCAGCTCGATCGGAACCAACTCTCGAGAGCATTCGACCACTTTCCCGACGACAAACACCGCAGGGGGTATCACCTCGATCGCTCCGGCGGCTATTTCAGCCAGAGTCGTCACAACTACCCGTGCGACCGGCATAGTACCGCGCTCGATGAACGCGGCTGGCTCGTCCGGTGCGCGGCCGGCTTGTATCAACTCTTTGGCAATTGCCGCCCGGTGCCGGACGCCCATCAGAATCACCAATGTGTCGACACTCGCATAGCGCCGCCATTCCGTCGGTGCATCTTTTTCGCAATGTCCAGTAATCACAGCGAAAGCTCGTGAGACGCCACGGAGAGTCAGAGGTATGCCAGCGATATTCGGCACGGCCAAGGCGGAACTCAGTCCAGGAACGACTTCGACCTCGATACCGTGCATCGCAAGAAACAGCCATTCTTCCGCGCCCCGGCCGAAAATCAGCGGATCGCCGCTCTTGAGCCGGAGCACGACTCTGCCTTGGCGCGCGTGGGCGAGGAGTTGATCGTTAATCCAGCGCTGTACCTTCGCCTGCTCCCCTTCGTTCTTGCCAACGTATATGAGTTCAGCCTCCGGATTTGCCAGGCTCAAAACCTCAGGACTCACCAGGCGATCGTATAAGACAACGTCAGCACGTTGCAGAAGGCGGACAGCCCTCACGGTCAACAGATCCGGATCGCCAGGGCCACCGCCAACCAGGTAGACTTTTCCGGCTTGTCCAGTTGAGGTCACTGCGGATTGCTGATCTGAAATGAGCGAGGGCATCCTGACATCCAAGTCCCGCGTTGCGTACAGGGGCGAAACCTAGGTATATCATATATCACGAGTAGGTTGTGGAAGCGCTACACGCCCGTGCAGTGGATTCGCCTGCTGAAAAATGTCACGGCTAATCAGGACAGCACGCCCCGCGCGGCCTCTTCTGGCGCAGGAGGGCGGTTGCAGGATGCGCCGGGGCGGGCATACCAGTAAGTGGTGGCTGCGTACGCCATTGTGGTCTGGGCCCAATGCCACACTTCCATGTCTAGCTTCAGTGATCTCTCGAATGGGATCGCATCCAGGCTACGCGTGCGCGTGTTGGTCGTGTGTCCGGGCGCATTATTTCCCTCGGCTCGCGGCTGGGCATGGAAAGGTGCCTCAAATACCACTCCGGCATCGCCGAAAGAATACCCGTAGTAGTCCTCGGTGCCGGTCCCGAAATGCGACGGGAAACGTTCGCCATCCACGAAAATCTTCTCGTCGCCTTCTCCCCACCACTCGCTGGAGCCGTTATGGATAGCGAGTGTGTCGCCGACGTAGACGCCTTTTCCTCTGATCTCTATGTAATTCCAATCGATGCCATCCTGTTTCTTCGTTTCCAGCGGATACTGCTGTCGCCAGTTGGCATGGAAATGCATCGAGGCTTCGTCCCAGCGCCAGGCGCTCTGTACAATTGGCCCCAAGGTGGCTTCGACTGTCTGGCCGCCGAGGTTGTGCAGTCCGATCCGGCAGCCCTCGCGATACGGCATGACCCAGAAGCAGACCATTTCGCCGCTAGCGTCCACTCGCCGCCACCAGTCCCGGTATGGATTGAGACCCACGCCTGAGCCAAAGAAATCGCCTAGCGGACACCACACGGTCGATTCGCCATCGAATTCCATGGTCACAACCGTCGAACGCAAGGCCTGCGCCATTTTCTGCGCTTGAATCCGAACGGTGAGGGCGCGAATCGCGCCGGGCCCTTTGATGCTCGTCTGCATCCGTTCACCGGGCAGCAACTTTCGCACAACTGCATCGGTGCGCTGACCTGCCGCCGTTCGGTCACCGTTTGTCAGCACCCTCTGCACACGATCAAGCGTAGCCGCCACTCTTTGGAGATCCGAAACGGTGAACGACTCCACGCGAATGTCTTTCGGGTATGTACGGGACTCGATCACGTACCAAGCCCGGTCTTCCGGTCTCTTACTCTCCCAGTAGTTTGGCCGATCATAGGTCACTTTGCAGCGCCGGGCATACGGAATCGGAAGATACAGATTCCGTCCTATGGAGCGCACGGCCGAGAGTGGCGCTGTCACGAAGGCGCCACCACTTAGCAGTCTGTCCGCCTCTTCGGATATGACCGGCGAATCCGCCCCATCCAGGTATATCCGGATTGTTCCGCTGGGCCCTCTTGTCTTTATGGGAGCGCCCATCCAGAAGCGTGTAATCGCGCCCGGGCCTTCGGCATCCATCATGACCCACTCGGTTCGGCCTGCATGGACTTCGGACCGGATGAACTGGGACCAATCGTGGTTGGCATACCATCCAGGTTCGCCAGGAGCGACGGACTTACGGTCGTAGCTGCTGAACTGTGCGGAGCGGTAATTCGTTTGGGGAAACCGAGCCAAGGCGTCGCGCTTTACCATTTCGTTGAGAAGCGACTCCAGGGTGATCGTTCCCGTGGGTTGTGCCATACATGGCACTGCCAACGCAGTCTGCAACAAGCTGCGCCGCGTGATTTGCTGTCGTGTCATGGTTTCGTTTCGGTTGATCAGTTTTTCCATGGGCAAGCCGCGGGATCGCGCCGAGATTCCGTGGGCTCCCCTTCGCCTTGTTCGGACCAAGGTGAGTTGCTCGCAGGCTCGGATGGCCAGGACCAGCATACTACGGCATTGGCAATGCAGGATCGACGAGTTGGAGCGGCCTTGGTACGGATGGACTGCTTCGATACAGTCTATCTAGTGCAGTGCGGCCTAAATGGTAGGGTTTATCTATCCCGCATCATCTATACAGCAGAAGGAGCAAAGCCGATGCGTGTGGCGCGACCTGTGGTGCTGAGTACCGAACAACGAGAGCTGCTGAAATCTCATGCACGTGCCCGGAGAGTTGCGCCGCGCCCGGGAAGAACGCCCACCATCACACCGGCTCAGATCCAGGAAGTGATCCGGAAAACGACGCAAGAGAAGCCCGGCAACGCCACACACTGGAGCACGCGCAGCATGGCTTGAAGCCGCACCTGGCGCGCACGTTCTAAGGTCAGCAACGATCCCTGGTTCGCCGAAAAACTGGAGGCCATTATTGACCTCTATCTCAAACCGCCGGAGCACGCCATCGTGCTGTGCGCTGGACCGCACGCAGCCGGGACTTCCGCTGAAGAAGGGGCGCTGCGGAACCATAAGTCACGATTGCAGGCGCAACGACGCCGCCATACTGTTCGTGGCGATGAGCACTCTGGACGGCACAGTGATCAGCATGTCCGACGACCAGCACCGCTTCAAGCTATACTGCTCTAGCACCTTCCCCAGTTCGGGTCGGCTGGTCCAGAGGAAGCACCTTCAAGAGCTCCCTCTGCTGGTACGTCACGCGCTGGAATGCCACCAACTGGCCCTCTTCCGTCCGGATCCCTGGCAGTGGTGGAACCGCGGGCGCAAGAATAACCTATGTTCGATGGCCTACACCGCGAAGGTTATATTTGCAGGCGTAGCCCGAACTGCATGGACCGCCCTGCGCCGGCGCTCACGATCGTGCCGCTGGTCACAGCATTAACCGAGTTGATCGGCAAACCGAAATTGGCTCGATTGAAGGCGTTGAACGCCTCCCAGCGGAACTGTAAATTCCCTTTGTCGCGGAAGCGCATATTACGGATCAGAGAGAGATTCATGGACAGCGTTCCCGGTCCGTCAAGAATGTTACGCCCGGAATTGCCTAAAGAGTACGCAGTGGCCGGGACCACCGGGAATGCCGCGATGTCGAACCACCGTTCCGGCGTGGGATTCGAAACCGAGCCCGTGGCAATGCGGTCGGGGCGCGTCGCCAGGCTGAGGTTGGTGTTCACGTTGGAAGTGACCGCCGTGAATGGCGGTCCGGTAGTGGCCCGCCCGGTGCCTGCCAGTTGCCAGCCTTTCAACAGCCGCCCCCAGGCAGCGCTGCCTTTCCACGGAATCTCGTAGGAGTAATTCATGGTGAAGGTGTGGCCCCGGTCGAAATCGGAACGGCCGCGTTCGAGGCGCAGGTTTCGGGAATCCTGTGCACCGGCGAAACCGCCTCTGCCGGCGCGGTTGATCTGCGAGGATTCGTCAATGGATTTGCTGTACACGTAATTCACTCGATAAAAGAATCCGCTGGCGAACCGCCTCCGGAATGTGACTGTGCCCGCGCTATACGTTGAACCGGAACCGAAGCCGAAATAATTGATGGGATTCGTGGGGGCGCTGGCGAAGGGACGGGGGAAGGTCCCATTGGGCAGCCGCAACGCCGGATCGAAATTCGGCTGGTTGATGTTATAAATCCTTCCCAAGTGGGTGCCCTTTGAGCCCGAGTACGAGACCTCCAGCGCAGAAGAGGAGCCCAATTGATGTTCCACGATCAGGTTGTAGCTTTGCACGTACGGCGATGGCGCGTCCACATCGAAGCCGTTGTAACTCACGCCGCCGGCCTTGGCGCCGCTGAACGGATCGGCCAGCGTCAACGCCAGTGGATTGTTGGCCTGCCGGTTGGCGGTCTGTGTGATGGCGAACGGAAAGAACGTGGCCAATTGCTGCGTGATGAAGGACTGCCCCGATGCCGCGTAGAAGATGCCGTAGCCGCCGCGCACCTAGGATTCGCCAAAGACCGTTATTCGTTGCTGGATAAGAACTTCTGGGCCGCGAATGGCGGCGCGGAAGGCTGGGCCGAATTGCTGGCGAGGCCCGAGGATGCGCTAGACACGCGCCTGCTGCGGCGCTGCACTTATGCAGATCGGCCATTTGGCGGGGACCGATACGTCGCTCTGTGTGAAGAGCAGTCTCAGCGGGTCTGGAGGAAACGGGGCTTCGAGAAAGAGCCGCAATTCCAGACTTTCGTAAGTTGAGGCCAATTCCGGGCCGCCGAAGGGCTCGGAATTCGAAATCCAGCGAAGGTGTCAGAACTGTCTGCAGGTTTGGGCAAAATCGCGAACCGCCCGTATCAGGCTGTTTCCATGAGACGGAGGCACACCGTAAGGAGTGAAAATTCCGGCTGTATGGATTCGAGAATGTCTTCACTCCGGCCAACGGGGAATCAATGACTTAGGGGTGATTTTCGAGAGTGATGGGTTCGTAGATGGGTCCATCATTCTTATAGATGTAATATGCACTTAGATACAGTTTGTGCTAACCTGAGTTCTTAATGCCTCGTGGGAATGTCCACCGCTTCGTCGAGCCATTCGTTCTGCTCATGCTCAAGTTGAAAAATAGATCCTATGGGTTTTGGCGCACGATTTCAAGGAGAAATGAGCGAACTGACTAAAGCATTGCTTCGAGCGGAGCGTCAGACAGGCTGCTTTGTCTGCGGGCAAGACAATGCGCGCGGGCTCCAGATTTTTTTCGAAATCGGAGATGACGGCGTCGTAACCGCGGAGTGGATTCCATCATCCGATTGGGAGGGCTTCCGCGGCATTCTTCATGGCGGAATCATCAGTACCGTTTTGGATGAATCGATGTCCAAGGCAGTTGCTTTGACAGAAGGCGAAGCGCTTACCGGAGAACTCCGTGTGCGCTTTCGTCGCCACGTAAGTACAGGCCAGAGACTTCACGTAAGGGGCTGGATTGTGAGACGTGCGAAACGGTTGATTGAGACCGAGGCCACCCTGACTGACACAGAGGGCAATGAATACGCCCATGCCTGGGCAAGGTTTCTGGCGCTCCCAAAGGTGCGCTGATAAATAGGAGATAGAGTTATGAAAATCGCGTTACCTACAAATGACGGTATATCCATGTCGGAGCACTTCGGACGCAGCGCGTCCTTCCTTGTGTTCGACATCGAGAGTGGACAGATCAAGGGCCGTGAGACGAGAACAAACGGCGGTTGCCACTCCCACGCTGAGGGCGCCTGTAATCACGGCAGCACTGGCGCACCGGATGCGCACGCGGGAATGGTTGCGGTTCTGGCTGACTGTGACATTGTGATTTCAGGAGGCATGGGTGGACGCGCCGCGGAAGCTTTGAAGGCAGCTGGGATTTCAGCAGTGATTGTTGCTGCGAGAGGTCCGGCAGATCTGGTCCTTAGCGCTTATCTCGCAGGCAAACTGACTTCGGGTCCGGGATGCTCCTGCAGTTGTGGACACTAACACTCAACCAGCAACAGCCAGGATAGCGGCGCTTGAGAACAGGTTCCTTGCGCCGTGCTGCTACTCCGAACCCATCTCGCGCCACCGAAGTGATGTCTCTCTCCAGATGAAAGTCGAGATTGCACGTTGGGTGGCCGAGGGAAAATCAGACGAGGAAATCACCGAAACCTACAAGCAGCGCTACGGCACGCGCGTACTGGTCGAGCCCGAAGGCCCGCTATGGTGGTGGATGCACGTTATCCCCTGGATCGCCTTGCTGATCGGTCTCGTGTTCACCTTGTGGCTACTTCGGAGAATGCGCTCGGAGCAGAATCGATCGGCTCAGTTGTAAGACTCCATAACCTCGCGAGATTCCGCGAGAAGATGGCTGGCAATGGCGGCTATTTTACCTTCTTGCCAGAACGGGAGTTGCTCGTGAGTTTGCAAGTACTTCAGTGGAATTGGATGGGTGCCGATGACCACTGTCAGGCCGTATTGCTTTTCTATGAATTCCTTGAACTGTTTGATGTGCGGGCAAGGCGGATACCCAACCACCAGACCAGTCGCCAGGTGCACGACATCCGCCCCGTTCTTTAGGAATTCAGCGGGCACGTACTCCACATTCCCTCCCGGGCAGCCCCCACAGGTGGAATAGCCAACGATCTCCACTCGGTCCTGGGAGGCATAGCGAGAAAACGCTCCTTTCCGCTCGCGTGATGCGCGAAAGCACTTGCCGCCTCCACAGTCGCGATACCTTGCGCAGATGATGATCCCTATCCGGATCGTACGGCCTTCGACTTCCGCCGCAGGTTTGATATTTGTCAGTTCAGGCATACATTTCAGGCTCCGTTTGACCATCAAGACTCCGGTTGAACGGCAAAGAGCAACGCCTTTTCAGCGTGCAGTAGTGCAGTGTTAAATAGTGGCAAGTCGCACTGCTCGGGCCGCAACAATAAGGGTATCTCTGTACACCCGAGAATGATCCCCTCAGCACCCCGGTCGCGCAGGCGCTCTACGATGTCGAGAAACAGCTTTTGGGATTCGGGCCGAATTTCTCCGCGACAGAGTTCCTGAAAGATCACGTTATGCATGCGGGGTTGATCGCAAGCTTCTGGAACCAGCGCCAGGATACCCGTGCGCTCCAGACCGTCAAGAAAAAAGCGCTCACGCATCGTGAATGTAGTTCCCAGCAATCCGACTGACCGAATTCCTGCTTGCTGGATCGCCTCCACCGTGGCGTCGACGATACTCAGCAGGGGCATGCCGACTGCTTGCTGCACCTGGTCGAAGACGAAGTGCATCGTGTTGGTGGCGATGAGTCCGAAATCAGCACCAGCAAGCCGAAGCCGTTCTAGTAGCGAAGCCATTTCCTGTGCTGCCTCCTGCCATTGCCCATTGCGCTGCCAGTCCACAAAGCGTTGGAAGTTCACACTGTAGATCAGGATCTCTGGATAGCCGTAGTCCCCGTAGCGCGCTGTGTACGTTCTGGTGATGTGCTCGTAGTAGAGCGCGGTCGACTCCGGGCTCATGCCGCCGAGAATGCCTATTTTCTTCATTTCTCCGATTTGGCCTTCCTTCCGACGGGCCCGTTCAGCAACGCTCGCGTGTCTTTAACTAAGCGGGTCATAGACTTCGAAACGTGGTCCAGGACGGTGGCCCATTCCTCGAGATGCCGCTCGCCCTTGGCGGTGAGTTTGTAAACCCGGCGAGCGGGGCCGGCTCCATCGGTGTCCCACTCCGAGGAGACGTTGCCATTCATCTCTAACTGCCGAAGCGTCCGGTATAGAGCAGCCCTCTCTATCTCGGTGTCGGTCAGCGCGTGCTCGCTGAGATCTCCAGCCAGATCGTAGCCATACGAGCGCCCCTTTTTCTTAAGCAGCATTAGCACGACTGGCTCAACGAAGCGGTAGAGATTGCCCATAGCGCAGGTGCACGGTTGATCCTTCCCATGGCGCTGGCACATCCGTTTTGGCACTTGGGCCTCCTGTTTCTTACGTTCCTGCATTAGACCCCTCCGGATCAAAGCGTAGCACTGAAATAGATGCAGATGCCACCTACGTCAACACGCCTATATCAAGAAGAAGCGCCTTCAATTCAGCGCATTCTTCGGAAGTCAAGTCGTCACTGGGGCCGCGCACGGGACCACCAGCCAGGCCAACAATCTCCAAAGCGGCTTTCAGAACGGCCACGTAGATATGGCCTGAGGCGAATCCGGGCAGAACCCCGGGAATCCCTGTCCCGGAACCCGAAACCAGGCCGGAACCCAAGCGATAGCCGCATCAGTAGAATTTCCTTTCAGTCGGGATCTCCGTTTTGGCTTCCTGACCGCCCCTCATTGTATATCCAACCGCATGTATCCAACGGCTTCCCTTGGAGCTGTTTCTAAATCTTTCCTGTATGATGAAAACTCAAATCCGCGAAATCGTGTAAAAGAGGAAAGTAACTTTGTCACTGATAAAACAGACTCTGTTCTGGGCAGCCATCTTGTCGGCCGTATTGGCTGCCCAGGATGCCAAACCCGCCGCCCAGCCTCGGCCATATTCCACTCCGCCGGATTACGCAAATGTCTCCTACGGTCCGCATGAACGCAATGTGATGGACGTGTGGAAGGCCAAATCCGACCGCCCCACTCCCGTGGTGATACACATTCACGGCGGAGCCTTTGTGATGGGCGACAAAAGCACGATCGCGCAGCCCCTGCTACGTTACTGTCTCGACCACGGCATTACCGTAGCAACCATAAACTACCGCTATTCCACGCAGTCACCATATCCCGCACCGATGGAAGATGGGGCGCGAGCGGTGCAATTTCTGCGCTGGAAGGCGAAGGAATGGAACCTTGATCCAGGAGCCTTTGCCGCTACTGGTGGATCGGCGGGCGCGGGGATCTCGCTCTGGATTGGATTTCATGACGAAATGGCGGAGCCCGCCAGCAGCGATCCCGTCAGACGCCAGTCAACCCGTTTGAGCGCCATCGGGCCCATAGACGGTCAATCGACCTACGATCCCCGGCAGGTGGCCAAACTGATCGACGAAAAGACCGGCAATATCGGGGCATTAAAAACGCTCTACGGCTTGAAGTCCGGCGATCGGCCCGACGAACGGGTCCTGCGACAGTACGAAGACGCATCGGCAGTGACCCATCTCTCGGCGGGTGATCCGCCAGTCTTCATGTATTACTCGCGGCCGATGCGTCCACTGCCTCCCGCGGATATGGGGGAAGGAATTCACAATCCGCGCTTAGGGTTCTTCTTGAAGGAGCGGATGGACAAACTTGGCATCGAGTGCCAAATCCATCTGGTCGACGAATACAAGGGAAAGCCTCAAGGGCAACAGACGCGTGACATGGTGGATTTTTTCCGCGCGCATTTTTCCAAAGGCAAATAGCGAAGCGGGATCGGCGCTCTTCTAGCGGACGCGAATCTCGTACCACGGGGTGACGACTCCCCCGATTGTCAATTCCCAGCCGGCGGCGGTTTTGATCGCGGGCACCGGTGTGCCGCGCCGTCCCGCCCCGTCGAGAGCTACGACTTCAACTGCCGCCGCCCGCTCCAGATTGCGCAGGGTCACCGTGCCCACCACCGGTTCGATGGACGGTGGAGCGGTACCCCATTCCGTGAGTGTCGTTCTCTTCTCATTCCATGTCATGCCCGTGTTGGCCATGCGCGCGCCGGTTGTCAACAGCATCCGCCTGGATTGGGAGAGCGGCTTGCCATCGAGCGAACTGAGCGTGATGGCGCAGAAATCGTTCTCGACGGCGGCGGACAGGTTCTTTAACTTTTTTAGATTATTTTTGAGAAAGCCGGAAAACGCTTGGGAACGCTCGGTCTCCAGCGTGAAGAGGCCGTCGTTTCCGCCCCGCCACCATAGCTCGCCGGTGTCGGACGCATGAGGGCCGCCGGCTGAGGCAGGGAAATCATCGGACTTCCCGCCGTCCAGGCTGGCGATGCGCGAGCCATGCTCCAGGGGTAGAGCCGGTGGGAAACCCGGCGTGAAATACGGCCGTTCAGAACCGGGCAAGCGCAGGCTTTCATAGACCTGTTCAAGCGAGTACGAACGCTGAACGAAACGCCGCGCCGGGCTCACGTCGCCTCGCAGAAACATCAAGGCGCCGGCTAGCCACTGGGCGGATTTCACCGGATCGGACCGCATATCGAGATGGCTCGTGTGTTCCGCTTTCCAGTTCGCCAACCCGACGCTGCCGAACTGGTACCAGAAGATCCCGTCCCAATCTTGAAAGGCGGCATATGCGCTCAGAATGGGAATGCCCTCGGCGGCGTACTCGTTTGGAAACGGGAAATTGATTTCGGAAACGGTGTAAGGCTTTCCGGCCACGGCGGTACGCGACAGGTCTGCCACCACGGAGTGCGACGGATCGTTCACCATGGGGGTATTGAGGATCTGGAATGCGCGCGTTTTGGAGCCCGTTACATCGCGCTCCTGGCGCGGGTATTGCCAGTAGGCGTGTCCGTCGACTATGTCCAGGCGGGACGCCGAATGGAGCGTCGGATAGCTGCTCGCGGTATGGCCGTGATCGCTGGTGCCCGCTATCAATGACTGAGCGCCCAGTTCGTCCTTGATCACTCGGCGCATGGCTTGGAAGTAACCATCTTCCATGTCCATATAGAATGCCGCTTCGGTACGGAAGCGGGATTCCGGCGCGCCCGCAAACTCCTTGTGCCCCATACGCGGCACGTCGCCTCCCGCCGGCGCACCGGCCAGCTTCCGCAATTTCTCGAGTTCCGCGGGCGCGAGCCGCGCGCGCAGCCAGGCGTTGTAGCGCGTGGTGAGTTCCTTTTCGTAGCCGGGGGTGATGTCGGTCCAACTGCCCGGGTTCTTTTGCGTGTTCTTCCCCAGCAGGCGGTTCCCGATCCAACTTTCGACCAGGGAATTCTCGTTCACCAGTTCCAACATCAGCAACGCGGGTTCGCGCCGGTACTCCGATTTCGTGTACGGATTGAAGTGTGTGAGCAACTGCCGGGCGTACTCCTGGTGCAGGAACAGCACGCGCGGATTGAAGTAATTCACTCCCTTGCCGAGCCCCAGGTATTCGTAATCGGGAACGCCGTCTCCCTCTTTGAAGCGGCGGCCCACATTGAGGTTGAAGTTACTGTAGATGCCGCGCTTCTTCAACTCGGCGACGAAGAAATCGAGGCGGTCAAGCTGCGTCGCGTTCAACGCGCGCGAATCGTTGCGGGCAGGGTCGATCAACCCGGCGTTGGGAAAGGCGAGGTCGAGAAAATGAAAGCGGACACAGTTGAAACCGAAGCTCGCCAGTTCCGCCGCGATCGCTGGCGCTTCCTCCTTCGCCGGTGTGGTGCCCGAGGAGACAAAGTTCACGCCCCAGATGCGGAAGCGGCCGCCGGCGGGCTTCACAAAGTGCCCGTCCTTAATCCGGACAAAGCCATCTTTCCCAGCGGGCGCTTCCAGCAGATAGGAAAGATCGGCGGGGGCTGGTCCACGCTCCATCGGGAAGGGCCGCATCTGGGGTTCGCGGGCTGGCGCGATGCAGCACGCGCATATGAGGAGGACGGTCAGTTTCATTGTCCAGAATTGTAGCGCAGACTGAATTGCGTGGTGCGCGACATTTGAGCCGGATGTCGAGGTCAAAAATGAAGCAGCGGCTGGAAGTTCGATAGGTTTGGTCGGGGCGAGTCGATTTGAACCTGTCGTTCGCCAAGAATGCGTCCGCCTGCGAAAACTGCGAACCCGAGCACGGTCAGAAGGGTTACTTTCGAGGCGAATGGCATTTAAGGATATCTCCCGCAGGCACTCATGGCGTGAACGGACTGGCAGGCCGGCCGAACATGCGCCGCCGGTATTCCTGCGTATTTCTCGGCGTGAGCAGTTCACGCCCGACGGCCAGGTCGTGTTCCACTCTTTCGCGGCCTTTTTGGATATCCAGATAGGCTCGATCTAATACGATGGGGCCGTGGCCCGGAAGCAGAACATCCCATCGCACGGGTCCGGCATTCAGAGTAAAACGCTCGAGTTTCCCAAACGAAGCGAGGTACTGGCGATTGTCGGCGTAAGGGGTGCTCTGCAATCCCAGCATGCTGTCGAAAAAGACTGTGTCGCCAGAAAACAACAGATTCTTTCCCTCTGCCTGCAACAGGAAGGACGCCGACCCGGGCGTGTGCCCAGGCGTGTGAATCACGACGAACATCTTGTTGCCCAGCCGCATCTCCTCTCCGTCCGACAAGCGGCGGTCCACCGGACAGCGTGGGAACTCCGAAAGCTTGTATCGGTAAAACAAGGTCACCTGCGTGCCCATTTCAATCGCTGCCGCGTCCAATTCGTGAATGATGATCTGTGCGCCGAGTGCCCGGAACTTCCTGTCGGCCAGGGTGTGATCGGAGTGGCAGTGGGTGTTGATTACCCAACGAATGTCCTTTCTCGACCGTCCACACGCTTCGATGTTGGTCAGCGTGCGCTCGAACTCGGAGTCATACGAAGGATCGATCACCGCCACGCCTTCCGATCCACAGTCGACCAGATACGTGAGATTGCTGAACTGGTCCTGTCCGACCAGGTAAACGTCGCCCAGGATCTGTGATGGCATCGGCAGCGTTTTCGTCGGGACATTCCGATCCAGCCCGTAGCGCGCGAGAGCTTTGGCCAGTTCCGGTCCGCTTGGCCAGGGCTCGTCCAGAGGAAGCCTCTTGGACAGCTCCCGCTGTTGATAGGTGGGGCGGTCAAACCCCACCAACTGGCCTTCTTCGGTTCGAATGCCCTGCACCCGGGGGACACCCACCGCGGCACGATAAGCGCCGGCCAATGCGAGAAGAAGAAGCGGCGCGAGCACGAGCCGCGGATGTATGTGACGGTCATTTCTCATGGTTTTTCTCGAAATCTCAAATGCGGGGCGAATCGAAATTGACGCTGATCGTTTCGAACGCTGGTGATTTAGTCCGGTCAATTCTTTCGAAATCGTTTGAAGCGTTTATCCTACAATAACTTAGCTCACAAAACCAGTGCAAAACAGGGCTGCAACAGTAATATCTTGCATCATCCTTTGCTCGACCGGAGCGTGATCCAAACCATGTTGAGCCACGAACTGCTGGCCGGAGTGAAATACACGTGGAAACGCGGATGCCCACCGGCGTCGCGTATCGATGCTGTTGAGTAATATGGAGCACAGCATACACATGGTCGAGGGTCGGCATAGACTGGGGGAGGTCAGCAACGCCCTTCAATCGATTGATTCTTCGTGCGGTTCTCTCTGGCGAGCAGGGAACTCGTCAGGCGGTAACCACTTCGAGAGTTTGCGTACAAAGAGTGGAAGCCGCCGTGCGCAAAGCGACCTCTTGACGTTTCAAGAGTTCAATTAGCAATTTCATCGTGGAATTGCGGAAGCTTCCGGGAGCGAGGTCCTGCTGAGGGTATGGGACTCGCTTGCCTACAAGGTCGGCATCTGTTCCGTGTTCGATTCCATTCCTTCGGTAGATTCGCGTGTAGTGGCCAGCAAGCACGGAGCCGTACTGGATGCCATCGAAGCGAGTAGTATGGCTAAAGCGTCGAAATTGCTGGTGAATCACTCCCGTCGAGAGCCACACCATACGTCTGGTGCACACCGGCCGGTGGAGATACATGGTCGGCCACGCCGGCAAATAAGCATACGGCGCTTGTCTCATCTGCCAGTCCAGAATGAATGAAGGAATAGGACGGCAGGGTTCGTGAAATGTTGAGCGATCTGGAAACGGATCCAGGAAAGATGGTGAACCTCGCGAAAGAGCGATGGTTCGCGTCCCAATTGCAGATGGGGGCGGCAAAGCTTAGGCCAGTGGTACCGCGAGAATGGCGAGTCGCTCGATCAGGGTTATGTTGTTTGAGGAAGGGAGGCGTTGAATGAAGAGCAGCCGAAGAGCATTTTTCGTCAGGAGCGCCGCAGCCGCATCAACGCTATATGCTGGGGCCATGGTCGCCAAAAGCGAAGACTACTTCCCGCCTCCCGACAGCACCGGCGGGTGGCGCAGCTTGCATGATCATGCACAGATTCGCAAGGTCACCGGTATGGATCTCAGCCGGCTCGATCAGGCCTTCGAATACACGAAGCAAACCAGTACGCATGGAGGTTTGCTCGTGGCCCGCCACGGTTGGGTGGTCTATGAACGCTATTTCGGCAGGGCCGGCCGCGAGGTCACTCCCAACATGGCCTCCTGCGGCAAGATGTTCACCAGCATCTGTTGCGGGATCATGCTCAAGGAGAAACGCGACCAGATCCCGGACGGCCTCGACCAGAAAGTGTTCACTGAGAAATACCTGCCCGAGGCGTTCCCGTTGAGCGACCCGAGAAAGGCCGATATCAAGCTCGGCCACCTGCTGGCCATGACTTCCGGGATGTGGGAGGGCCGGGTAGGAATCGTGAACGGCAAGGTCGTGACCCCGGATCCGCTGCCACGCAATGAGAGAAGCGGCGATCAGGAGCGGGCTGCGCTACGCGCACCAATGTGGACCCACCCTGGCGGCGGATACAACTACAGCACGCAGGGGACCCATGTGGCTTCCATGGTCCTGCGGCACGCGGTTGGGATGGAGATGCGGGACTACATTGACGAGAAGTTGGCCAAGCCTATGGGCTTTGGCGGCTGGGGGTACGCGAAACAGATGTTCGGGATGACGTTCACCCACACGCCTGGGGGAGCTGGCATTGCGTTACGTGCTACCGATGCGTTGCGCTTCGCCTACCTGCTCATGCACAAAGGGCGTTGGGGCCAGCGACAACTCGTACCGGCCGATTACATAGACCTTTGCCGCCGCCCCTCACCATACAACCCGCATTGTCCCTACAGTCTTCAATTCCAGGTGAACGCAAACGGCCACGTGATCGGTGCGCCGCGCGACGCTTTTTTTAAGTCCGGAGCGGGTGGCTTTTGCATCTATGCTGTCCCGTCGCTTGACTTGGTGATGTACAAAATGGCTTCGACAGACCTGGGGCGCGGAACTTATGACTTGGGTTTTGGGGCGCAGACGCGCACGGAGAACTACGACGAGTCCAGGGATGCCTGGGCGCCTCCCCCAGCGACCCAATTTCATGACGGACCGATCAATGGCGACGCGGGGACCAGAAGGGACCTGGAGATGGTTGTCGCTGCAATCATCGCGTAACAGAATGGCGGAGAGAGCGGGATTCGTTTAGCATGTGCTTCACCAACAGCATGTTGCTGATTCTTTGTTGCAGCTAAGGCAGGAAGTGCCGGGCTTCCAGACCATCATTGCCCTGTATTGCCCGCTCCCTCGTGGTTGTCTTAGAGGGCGGAGACGGGACCCCGTGCTAGCCTTTTTCTCGCAAGGAGCGGCTTTCATGCTCTGGACCCTACGACAATCGCGGGCGAACATAAACGCCTAGCTGTCACGTCCACTCACGCTGTTCATCGCCGGTGTAAATGCGAGGTCTGCGACTTTCGCTCTGGCCGCCAAGCGTCGGCGCCTGTCACCGATTTGCTCTCGTAGTACTCTGTTCCCCTCCCGGAGGTAATCGATTGCGTCCCGCTGCTGGCCCAATCGCCCGGCGACAGAAATCAGTAGCAGTCGAAACGGGTCGAACGTTCGGCGCGTTGGCACAGGATAGCAACGAAGACCGCGTAACCGGGCTCGATAAGCTACTCAGAGGAAACGGAATCGAATATTTGAAGGTTACGGGATCACCAGCCGCCGCCGAGGGCACGGTACAAGGTGACTACGCTCGTCAGCTCATCGCGGCGTACCTGCACCAGGCGAAGTTCGGCGTCGAGCAACTCCCGCTCTGAGTCCAGATACTCAAGATAACTGGAGACACCTCCCCGATAGCGAAGATCGGCCAGTTCCACGGTTTGGCGCAGGCTCTGAACCAACCCTTCCTGCTCTCTCGTGAGTTCCGAGAGCTTTCGATGGCCGACGAGCGAGTCCGACACTTCCCGAAAGGCCTGAATCACAGTCCGCTGGTAATTCAGCACGGCCTGAACCTCACGCGCCTGGGCGCCGCGCACGCCGGCTCGTATCCGCCCGGCATTGAATATGGGGAGATTTCCCACGGGGCCGAAGATCCAGGTTCCGTTTGCCGTGTCCAGGATATTTCGCAGTGCCGCACTCTCAAGGCCGCTGGACGCAGTGAGAGAGATGCGCGGGAAGAAGGCTGCTCTGGCTTCGGCGACCTGTGCATTGGTGCTGATGATCTCTTGTTCGGCCTGGCGTATGTCGGGCCGGCGTGCCAACAGGGCCGAGGAAAGCCCGGGTCCCCGTTGCGGCGTCAGATCCTGTTCGAGCAGTGAACGTCCGCGCGTCACAGCGCCGGAATTGCGCCCTACCAGGAAACTGATCAGATTCTCAGTCTGCTCGATCTGCCGCTCCAGATCCGTACGCGCGGCGCGCACGGTCTTCACCAGTACCTCGGCCTGGCGCAGGTCGATCTCCGAGGAGTATCCGTTCTCCACACGGAGTTGCACCAATTCCAGGGACTCCTGGCGGCTCTTCAGGGATCGATCGGTAATCTCTTTTTCCAGGTCCAGGTCACGCAGCAGAAAGTAGTTCTGAGCGACCTGTGCGACCAGGGTTTGCAGCACCACGCGGCGTGCCTCCTCAGTGGCGAGAAGCTCCGCCCGTGCGGCGGCGTTGGCGTTCCGAACGCGTCCCCATAGGTCGAGTTCCCAACTCAGCGCCGAGAAGGCCTTGGTGAAGTCGCTTTCGGTCGGGTAACCCGCCGGAAGGGGCGAACTGCCATTCTGGGCGGTCCGAAGGTTGTTGTAGCTGGCCTGTGCATCCACCGACGGCCAGCGCTGCGAACGAGCTTCGCCGACCCGGGCGCCGGCCTCCAGTACTCGCGCTGCCGCAATACGCACGTCGTAGTTGTTGGCGAGCGCCTCCCGAATCAATTCATTCAACCGCTCGTCGCGAATCAGATCCTGCCACCGCAACTCGCCGAGGCTGCCGGAGGCTCCGGCGGTCTCTCCACGATAGTTCGGCGGAACGGGCACATCTGGACGACGGTAGTGCGCGCTGATGCAGCCAGAAAGTAAAAGCGCGCCGGGAACCAGCAGCAGGATTAACCGGTTCATCGGGACGCCTCCTCGGCTAAAGCCGGCCGCAGTTCCGCCGGTTCCGGCCGGCCCCCCCGGAAGCGCTCCACTAGGCGCTCCACGGCAACATACAACACCGGGATCAGGAGAACGCCCAGCACGGTCGCGGCGAGCATCCCGCTGAAAACCGCCGTTCCCAACGAGTGGCGTGCGGCCGACCCGGCGCCACTTGCGATCATCAGAGGCAGCACGCCGAGAATGAATGCAAACGAGGTCATCAGAATCGGGCGAAAGCGCAAACGCGCCCCGGCCGTTGCCGCGTCCGTGATGGACATCTTCTCCACCTGGCGCATTGTCCTTGCAAATTCGACGATGAGAATTGCGTTCTTCGCCGCCAATCCCAACAGCATCACCAAGCCGATCTGGACGTACACGTCATTGACCAGCCCACGCAGGAATGTGCCCATGAAAGCCCCGAAAATCCCCAGCGGCAGACCGAGGAGCACGCTAAATGGGATCGACCAACTCTCGTACAGTGCCGCCAACACCAGAAACACGAACGCGAGCGCCAACCCGAACACCAGCGCTTGCGTGCCGCCGGCCGCCCTCTCCTGATAAGAGAGGCCTGTCCACTCGAATCCGAATCCCTGCGGCAATTTCTCTTTGGCCAGTTGCTCCATGGCATCCAGCGCCCGTCCCGAACTAACGCCCGGCGCTGCCGCCCCGGAAACTTCCGCCGTGCGGTACAGGTTATACCGCTGGAGCATGCCGGCGCCGGTCTTTCGTCCGACATGAAGCATCGTCGCGAGCGGAATCATCTCATCCTGTGCGCCACGGACATAGATGTTGCCGATATTGGCGGGCGCGAGCCGGAATTCGGGCTCCGCCTGAACGACTACCTTGTATGTGCGTCCATACAGGTTGAAGCTACCTACCTGCAAACCGCCCAGATACATCTGCAGATTGTCGAACACACTTTTCAATGGCACGTTGAGCGATTTGACCTTGTCGCGATCCAGTTTGAGATCGACCATGGGGACGTCGGTGCCAAATCCGCTGTACACGTAGGCCAACTCTGGACGCCCACTGGCGGCGCTCTGGAAATCGTTGGCCACCCGGGCGAGTTCCTCGGGAGTAGATCCCTTGCGGTCTTGCAGCTCGAATTGGAATCCGCCCGCCGAGCCGACACCGGGTATCGGCGGCATCTCGAAGACGATGCCGACCCCTTCCGGGTAGCTCGCAAGCTCTCTTTGTAGAGAGGCGACGACACTGGCCGAGCTGTCTTCGGGGCGCTTGCGTTCATCCCACGGTTTGAGCGTGGCGATGATGGTTCCCGTGCTGGAGCTGGACGCTCCAGTCAGGAGGCTGGCGCTACCGAGGGTAATCACGTTCTGGACGGCCGGAATGCGAGCAGCGAACCGCTCCGCCCGTCGCAGGATGACATCGGTCCGCTCTACGGACGCGCCATCCGGTAAACTGATGCTGGCCAGGACAATTCCTTGGTCTTCCTTCGGAACGAAACCGGAGGGCAGAATCCGCATCAAGCCGAAGGCTCCGGCGGTCAGCACGACGAGACAGAGAAGAGCCAGGGCCGAGCGGCGAATCAGGGCAGAGACACAGCGCGCGTAAACACCGGTGGTCTGCTCGAAGCGACGATTGAAGGCGTCCAGGAATCGTTGCAGCACGCTGCGGGAAGGGGCCCGCGGTTTGAGGATCAGGCGGCACAGCGCGGGCGTCAACGTGAGCGCCACCAGCGCGGAGAGCATCACGGAAACTGACAGCGTCAGCGCGAACTGCCGGTACAACTCGCCGGTAAGCCCGCCGAGGAAGGCGACCGGTACAAACACTGCGGTCAGTACCAGAGCGATTCCGACCACCGGTCCGGAGACCTCTTCCATGGCTTTCTCTGTGGCGGCAAGGGGACTGAGACCGTGGTGCATGTGATTTTCCACTGCCTCCACCACCACAATGGCGTCGTCCACTACGATGCCGATTGCCAGCACCAGCCCGAAGAGCGTCAGCGTGTTGATGGTGAAGCCCAGGGGAATGAAAAACGCGAAACTGCCGACCAGTGAAACCGGGATCGCCAGCACTGGGATCAAGGTGGCGCGAAAGCTGCCCAGGAACAGGAACACTACCAGGATGACCAGAATGAGGGCCTCAAACAGAGTCTCGACCACCTCCCGGATCGAGCTGGTGATAAACCCTGTGCTGTCATAGGAGATGCTGTAGTCGAGACCCTGGGGAAAGCTACTCTTGGCGCGCTCCATCGCCCCGCGAATTCCCTGGATTACATCGAGAGCATTCGAGCCGGGCGACTGAAAAATGATGATAAGAGTGGCCGGAGACCCGTTCAGCCGTCCATAGGAGGAGTAGTCCCTGGCCGCAAGTTCGGTTCGCGCCACGTCGTTAAGCCGCAGGAGCGTGCCGTCCGGCAGTGCCCGCACCACAATCCCGTCGTACTCCTCTTTAGAATTCAGCCGGCCCTTCACATCGACGGGATATTCGAAGTTCGTACCGGCGGGTACGGGCGGTTGGCCCACCGCACCCGCCGGGGCCTGGACGTTCTGGTCCTGGATGGCCGCGCCGATATCGGTGGCGGTCAACCCCAGCTTTGCCAGCCTGTCCGGACGGATCCAGACGCGCATGGCATAGTCGCGCTGCCCGGTGATTACGGTGCTGCCGACACCCGCCACGCGGCTCAATTGGTCTACTACATTAATCGAGGTGTAATTGCTCAGATAGACCTCGTCATAACTACGGCTGGGCGAATAGATGCTGACCACAGCCACCATGTCCGGCGACTGCTTCTTAATGGCGACGCCGACGGCGATCACCTCGGGAGGCAGGCTGCCCTCCGCGCCCTTGACGCGATTCTGCACATCCACCGCGGCCAGGTTCAGGTCTGTCCCAATTTTGAACGTGCAAGTAAGGGAATAGTGGCCGTCGTTAGTGCTCTTCGAGGCCATGTAGAGCATGTTGTCGGCGCCGTTCACCGCCTGTTCCAGCGGGATGCCCACAGACTGCTCCACGACGGCAGCGTTAGCCCCAGGGTAGACCGCATTGATGTTCACGGTGGGGGGCGAAATCTGTGGGTATTGAGCGATCGGCAGGGTGAACATCGCCAGAGTTCCCGCGATAAGAATCACGACCGAGAGAACGATCGCGAACACCGGGCGATGGATGAAGAATTTCGCCAGCATGGCTTACTTCGCCTCACTGTTCGCGCGAGTTGGTGCGGCGGACTGAATAGTTACCGGAGCTCCCGGGCGCAATTTCAGGATGCCTTCGACCACCACGGCTTCTCCGCCTTTCAGCCCGCTGGTGACGATACTCCTACCCTCGTAGGAGCCTTCCGTTACGACGCTTCGGAGAGTGACCGTCTTGTCCTGAGCCACGATATAGACGGCTTTCGAGCCTTGCACATCAAACACCGCTCGCTCTGCAACCAGCACGGCATTGGGACGCGTCTCAGCGGCGAGGCGGACACGGCCGAACATCCCCGGCAACAGGCTGCCTTGCGGATTCGGGAACTCCGCCTCGACCGACAGCGTGCCGGTTTTCGAATCGACCGCCCGGCCCATGAATGTGAACCGGCCGCGGTGGGCGTATTTGGTGTTATCCGAGAGGAGCAGCTCGATATCGTCTAGACCGGCCCGGTTCGCTCCTTTCGCGGCGATGTGTAAATAGAGTTCCTCGGGAACGCTGAAGACAAGCCGGATTGGGTCGAGTTGGGAGATGGTCGCCAGCAGGCTTGCCTGCCCGCGGCCGACATAGTTGCCCACATCGACATCCTTGCGGCCAATCAGGCCGTCGATCGGCGAGCGAATGTCGGTCTCCGACAAATCCAGCTCCGCCATTTCCAGCAAGGCTTTGGCCGCGCTTCGGCCGGCCTCCGCCTGGCGCAGGCCCATGCGGTCGCCGACCGCGGTGGTGCGCACCGTGGCCCGCGCGTCTTCTACCGCCGCCTGGGCCGAGGCCTGCGCCGCAACCGCTGCATCCAGATCCCGTTCCGGAACCGCGCGGCGGGCTGCCAACGGCTTCAGCCGTTCGACATCCTGATTGCACTTCAGAAGATTGGCTTCGGCCTGCCGCTGGATGGACTGGGCGTTCACTAAACGCTGCTGCTCCCGCGCCAATTCCAGATCCGCCTCCGCCTTCTCGACCGCCGCTTTGGCCGACTCGACCGCGGCTTGATAGCGCCGCGGATCGATGCGAAACAGCTTCTGCCCTTTACGAACCATGCGCCCAGGTTGGAAGGACGTCTCCACCAGGCGGCCCTCGACGTTGGCGCGAATCTCCACAGTGGCGGCTGCTTCGGTCCGCGCCACCAATTCTGCCATTAGCGGAACGTCCCGCCGCTCCGCAATTGCCACTACGACCGCGGAAGGCGCGGGTGCGCTCCCCCCGGACGGATTAGCGGGTTTGCCGCATCCAATCAGAAATACAACTAGTGCCAGGGAAAGCGCAGGCAGGCCCATCCGCGCGGTCCGGCCGTCTCCTCTGGGTTCGGTATTTGCTGGGTCATGTAGCATTTGTTTTGTGTCGTTGGTGGATTCGGTGCAGGTCGAGTCTCACTGGGCTTATCGGACGAACTTGCCTGCCCGATTACAGCCAGCGACGAAAATCAATGGGAATACAATAAATTAAATTGGAATACGAATAAATTAACTGGGAATACGTGGTCACAGCGCCTAAAGAGAACTCCGCAGCGATCCGATAGAGTGCTTGAGGAGTCAACACACTTGATCGAACAAGAACAGCAAGCCCGTAAGATTGTGAAAAACTACATGTGGTGGTCGATGGGCGCGGGCCTGATCCCCGTCCCCTTCGTCGATCTCATTGCGGTTTCTGGCGTGCAACTCAAAATGCTCGCCGAAGTCTCGAAAATTTATGGCATCGAATTCCAGGAAACCCGGGGGAAGGCGCTGGTCGCTTCCCTGATCGGCTACGTCGTTCCGAACACCTTGTCGTTCGGTTCGGTGGGCAGTCTCCTGAAAGCCATTCCGCTAGTGGGTCAACTCATGGGTACCCCTTCCATGGTTCTCTTCTGTGGCGCATCAACCTATGCTCTGGGCAAGGTGTTCGTCCAACACTTCGAGTCCGGCGGGACCTTCCTGAGCTTCGATCCGGCCAAAATGAAGGAGCATTTCAAGCAGGAGTTTGAAGAAGGGAGCAAGCTGGCCGCAGACCTGCAAGAGAAGACGACGACCGAGGTCCCGGCTTAAACCCCCATGGGCCTGGAACTTGCCGCCGCCTACTTGGTGCTTTGCCTCATAGCGGGGATTGCAGGGAGGAACCGGCGCATCGGATTTTGGGGGTACTTCTTCTGTTCCTTCATTTTCACGCCCATTGTCAGTCTTATGTTTCTCTACTTTGCGTCTTCCCGAAAGGCTTGAAGTCCGAAAGCCATACCCGGCCCGGGCGAATCTAATATGAAGCTCTCACTGCTATGAAGCTCTCACTGCGACTGGGCATTCTCGAGTTTCTGCAACAGGAAACTGGAGGATTGAATCGGAAGCTGCTGTTGATGACAGTGGCTTCCGGCACGGCCAACGCCCTGATTCTGGCCGTAATCAACGCTGCGGTCGAGTCGATGGGCAAACAAGGGCAGGGGCCGGGTTGGCGCCATTTTCTCCTGTTTACGCTCTCCCTGTGCCTGTTTGTGTACTCGCTGCGCTACATTCTTGGTGAATCCAGCCAAATCGCCGAGGAGGCAATCCGGAGCGTGCGGGTTCGCCTGGCGGACAAAATCCGCCGTTGCGACCTCGCTGCGCTGGAGTCTATCGGAGATGCGGACATCCACGCGCGTATCAGCCGCGAGACGGCGGCTATCGCACAGTCTGCGCGCCCGCTGTTCAGCGCCGCGCAATCGTCTCTCATGGTGCTGTTCACCATGCTCTACATCGCGGCAGTCTCGCCCGTGGCCGCCCTGCTTTGTGTGGCGATGATCGCCGGCGGCATAGGAATTTACCTGAAGGACCGTGTGGTCCTCGAGCAGGGCCTACACGAAGCCTCGCGTCGCGAGGACGACTTGTTTACCTCACTCACGGGTATCTTGAAGGGTTTCAAGGAACTACGCATCAATCGCCTGAAGAGCGACGACCTATTCGAGGAATTCGGCGGCGCCGCCACACGAGTGCGTGACGTGCGGACTCGCGTGATGATGCAGTTCACCAACAATATCGTCTTCGTCGAGGCGTTCTTTCAGGCTCTGGTAGGCGCCATTGTATTCATACTCCCGGTGCTTTCGCCATCCTTCTCAAGCTCGATAGTCAAGATTGTGGCGGCCGTTCTGTTCCTGATCGGTCCGTTGTCGAACGTGGTCATGATGATCCCGGTGCTGTCGCAGGTGCATGTCACCGTGGATAACATCCGCCGCCTGGAGGCGAAGCTCACCCAGCTTCTCTCGGGGGCAGCCTCGGGCGAGGAGGAGCAGATCGACGGACTCGCCGATTTTTCGGAAATTCGACTGCATGGCGTCAGCTTCACGTACCGCGCGCCCGACGGAAGCGCCAGCTTCCATCTCGGTCCGGCGGACGCCGTAGTGCGCCGCGGCGAACTTCTCTTCCTGGTGGGGGGGAACGGTAGCGGCAAGACGACATTCATGAAGCTCCTCACTGCCCTTTACCTCCCCGAGCAGGGATCCATTTCGGTTGGCGACGCCGCTGTCACACCGCGCAACGTGCAGTCCTATCGGAATCTGTTCTCGGCAATCTTTTCCGACTTCCACCTCTTCGACAAACTCTACGGCCTACGAGACACCGATCCGGAGCGCGTGGACGCTTTACTGCGGCTAATGGAAATCTCCACCAAGACCTCGTACCGCGACGGACGCTTCTCGAATATCAACCTGTCGACGGGACAGCGAAAGCGCCTCGCCCTGGTGGTTGCCTACCTGGAAGACAAACCCGTATATGTGTTCGACGAGGTAGCGGCGGATCAGGATCCCCACTTCCGTACCTATTTCTATGAAGTGATGCTGACGGATCTCAAGAAGGCCGGCAAGACGATTATCGCGGTCTCTCACGACGACCGTTACTTCCATGTCGCCGACCGGGTACTGCGGATGGAATACGGCCGGCTTGAAGAACTCGCGGAAACGGGAAAGCCGGCACGGAAACGCGCAGGCAGGCGCCCCGGAAAAAACTCAATCAAGGAAACGGTGCCGGATGAAAAAAATTCGTGACTGGTTTTCCGGCATGCACCGGAGACTGAAGAATTTCCTGAAAAGGCAGGCTCCATACGTGTTTGTACTGGGGTTTGTCCTCCTGTTCTTGCTGGTCTACTTCGCTAATAACATCATTATTTCGATCCACCCGGGAGAACTCGGTGTGTTGTGGCGCCGCTTGGGCGGCGGCACGGTAGTCCACACCGTCTACCGGGAAGGCCTTCACCTTATCCTGCCGATCAACCGCATGTACGTCTACAACGTCCGCAAGCAGCGCGTCAGCGATTCGATTGATGTGTTGACCGTGGACGGGCTCACTGTGCACGTGGAGTATTCCGCACGGTATTTCCCGAATCCGGACCTGCTGCCGCTCCTGCACCAGAGAGTAGGCCCAGACTACCTCAACGTAGTCGTGCGGCCGGAAGTGCGGTCGGTGATCCGGACCGTATTCGGCCAGTACAAGCCGGAGGAGATCTACACGACGCAGAAGGCCATCCAGGAGCGCATTTCCGCGCTGTCCAAGATTCGGATGGAAGCTCGCTTTGTTTCGCTCGATGACGTGCCGATCGAGCGTATCTCGCTGCCCAAGAGCATTGCCGACGCGATCGAAACCAAGCTGGGGCAGCAGCAATTGGACGCCGAGTACGTGTACCGAATCGCAGTTGCCGGCAAGGAAGCCGAACGGAAACTCATAGAGGCCCGCGGGCAAAAAGAGTACAACGACACAGTGAACAAGAGCCTGAGTCCATCCTTGCTGCAATGGCAAGGCATTCTGGCGACCGAGGCGCTGGCCAAGTCTCCCAACGCAAAGGTGGTGGTAGTCGGCGGCGGCAAAAGCGGCCTCCCCCTGATTCTTGGGAGAGACTAACGGGATGAAGAAGACACTATTCCTTGTGAGTCTGCTGCTAGCGCCGTTCTTGCTTACCCAGTGCCTGTCGTTGCGGCAATTCAGCGATATGCGGGCGTGGGTGGCTGGCCGTGGGTCTCAGGAAATCCTGGTCGGGGTGGCATGGCCGTTCGCCGCGAATCAGGACGGCATGGACGAAGGGTTGCTCTTGGCGCAGGAGGAGATTAATGTCCACGGCGTGCGGGGGCGGCGCATTCAATTGCTCATGCGCGACGACCGCCTCAATCGCGAAGAGGCTAGGAAGATCGCCATCGATTTCGCGAGCAATCCGCGGATGGCAGCCACGATCGGCTATTATGACGACCAATTCGCCGTTAGGGCTTCGGCGATCTTCGAAGAAAGCAGGTTGCTGCACATCGTGGCGGGCGCCAACAACAGCCACATGACCTCTCATGGCTTCCGGTATCTAGTCCGATCAGTGCTGGCAAACAACCGGATCGGGCAGGGACTTGCCCGCATGTGCATAGAACGCGGATACCGCAACTTCGCGATAGTTGCCGAGGATGGCGCTTTCGGCGAGGACCTCGCGTACCAGGTCGAGAGCGAGTTGGATGCCCTGAACGCGCGCGTGGTCCACCACTCGTCGTACGTGCGGGGAAAAGTTGATTTCCGCGAAACCATCAACGACCTCAAAGCAGTCGAGGCCGATGTCCTCCTCTTCGCGGGACTCGAAGCCGAGAGTGCGAAGTTCATTAAATCGGCGCGTAACCTGGGGCTGAAAACGCCGATCGTGGGTTCATTCAGCGACACGCCCGAAATGCACGCCATAGCGGGGCAGGCACTGGAGGGGGTGATGTTTTACGAAATCTACGACGTGAATTCGCCAACGCCGGAGAACCGCAGCTTCGTGGCCAAGTACCGCAAGCGGTTCGGCAGAGATCCAGAGGCCTACGCCGCCCAAGGGTACGACGCACTGCGGATACTGGCAAAGGCGTTAGAAACAACGGGTTCCACCAACTCTCTCGACCTGTCCTACGCAATCCGCTACATGGATACGTGGGTGGGCGCCAATGGCCCATACAAATTCGACGCCACGGGCGAGCTCGAAAACAAAGACATATTCCTGAAGGTGTACCGTAGAGGCCAGCCTGTGGTTCTCGCGACCAGCCACGCTGTCGCCGGCCCCGTCTCTCCTTCGGTTAGGTAACCAATGCGTTCCGGGACATATCCACTTTCCTTTCCTCAGCAGGCCATTCTCCTCGATTCGCTCCTGCACGGCCCGACGACGAAGTTCAACATGGGCGGCGGGATCCTCATCCGAGGACCGCTCGATAGCACGCTGTTCCGCCAAGGCGTCGAGTTCGCGTTCCAGCAGCACGATGTTCAGCGCATGCGTATCCACGTCGAAGGCGACGAGGCGCGGCAGGAGTTTGTGACGGAGGCGGGGTGCCGCTTCGAGGTGATGGATTTCTCCGGGCGGATCGAACCCTTCCAATCCGCTGTCGACTGGTTGCTTGCGGATATCGGCCGGCCGATGCGGGAGGATCAGTTTCCGCTGTCCAGCGATGTGCTGTTCCGGTTGGGCAACGATCTGCATCTGTGGTATCCCAAGTTCCACCACATCGCCAACGACGGCTACGGACACTCGCTGATTGCCGAGACCGTCGCCGCCGGGTACAACGGTTTGCACGCCAACGGCGTATTGCCGGAACTGGAGCGGCACTCGTATGCCGGCTTCATCAGCGACGATCGCGAGTACGCTGCCTCGGCCCGCTTTCGCGAGGACGAGGCCTTCTGGCAGCGGAAGTTCTCTACCATGCCCGAGCCTCTACCGTTCACGGCGAGAAAAGGCAGTCTGAAGGGCGACGTACTCAAGACCGATCGCTGCACCCTGGGTTTGCACCACCTGGTGTATAGCGCCGTTCTGAGACTGTGCAACGAGGCGGGAGTTACGCCGTTCCAATTCCTGCTGGCCGTGCTGTTTGCCTACCTTCACCGGGTGACAGGGAGAGACGACATCGTCATCGGCACGCCGATTCTCAATCGCAGCAATCACGCGTTCCGCCGCACCGCGGGCATGTTCATGAACATGATGCCGCTGCGCATGGCCATTGCGAACAGTACTACAGTACTCGGGCTCGCGCGGCAGATCGCCGCTGAAGTAAGGGCGTGTTACCGGCGCCAGCGGTTCCCGTTCGGTGAAATCCTGCGGCATTGCCGGACACTGGATGGATACTCCTATGGCGTCTTTGACGTCACAATGATCTATCGCAAGCTGGACTATGACATTCAGTTTGGGGGATCTCCGGCCCGAACCGTCACGCTCGACACTCAGGCCCGCGATGAAGTCCTCTCGATCGAAGTGGACGAGTACCACGCTGACGAGGACGTCAACCTCTTCTTCAACTACAACCCGCAGTTGATCTCCGCCGAGGAAGCCGGCCAGATGGCCAGGACCTTCGAAGCGCTGCTGATCGACGTCGCGGTGGCCGGTGACCGGCCCATTGGCGAGCTGCGGTTGATGGCCGAGACCGGTGCGCCCGGCAGAGCAAGACGGCCGAACGCTGTCGAGAAGACTGCGCTGGACCTATTCGCGCGGCACGCGACAGAGGCGCCGGGTGCGGTGGCCATCGTCGACGGCGCGACGTGCATGACGTATGGCGAGTTGGCCGGCGCTTCTAACCGTGTGGCGGCCTTTCTGACTCGCGAGTGTGGCCTGCGGCAGGAACAACCGGTAGCTGTCTTGTGCGATCGCAACACGCAGTGGATTGTGACGCTGATGGGAATCATGAAGGCGGGCGGCGCCTATCTGCCGCTCGACCCTGACGCTCCCCGGGACCGGCTCGAGTTCATTCTTCAAGACAGCGGCTGCCAGCTACTGCTTGCAGGTGACGCCCATGCCACGCAGAAGTTCCAAGACGTCCGCTCGGTTCGCATCGAGGACGCCTTACGCGCTTCCGCACTCGAATCGCCCTCAGGCGTGGGGGCACGGTCCCTCGCTTACATTATCTATACGTCCGGAACCACCGGGCGGCCCAAAGGTGTTCTGGTGGAGCATGCGGGGCTGGCCAACACGGCTGCGGAACAGGCGCGGGGATGGGAACTGAAAGCAGGAGACGGCGTTCTGCAATTCTCGGCTCCGATGTTCGACGCCTCGATTGCCGAGATCTTCGCCGCGCTGGCGGCAGGCTCGCGGCTGGTCATAGCGCCCAAAGACGTCATCCTGGACCCGGCCGGTTTTCTTGAACTGCTCTCGCGGGACAATGTGACGGTTGCCATCCTGCCGCCCGCATACCTGAGCGCGCTCGGCAGAGCCGCTATGCCGTCTCTGCGATTGCTGGGCACGGCTGGCGAAGCGGCCAATCCCGCCGATGTCGCCCACTACAACCGCACTTTGACGTATGTGAACGCCTACGGACCTACCGAAACCTCGATCTGCGCGTCTTTCCTGAAGTTGGAGCCCGGCTCCGGATTCGCCGGAGAGCGGGTCCCGATCGGCAAGCCGCTCCCCCATACCGACATCTACATTCTCAACGAGGATCTGCAATTGATGCCCGTCGGCGCGGCCGGCGAGATCTGCGTCGGCGGAGTGAACGTGGCCCGGGGATACCTGAATCGGCCCGATTTGACGCACGAGCGGTTTGCCCCGAGCCCGTTCCGTGAGGGCGACCGCCTTTATCGTACCGGCGACTTGGGACGCAAACTGCCGGACGGCAACATTGAATTCCTCGGGCGGCGGGACACACAGGTGAAGATCCGCGGGTACCGCGTGGAACTCGGCGAAATCGAAACGATTCTCAAAACCCATCCGGCCATCGAAACGGCGGCGGTTCTGGGAGGCGCGGACGGTACCCTGGTGGCGTATGTCGTCGCCAGAAGTGATTTCCAGTCCGGCGAACTTCACCGCTTCCTCGCAGTGAAGCTTCCGGCATACATGATTCCGTCACGCTGGCTCCACATGCCGGCCCTCCCACTCAACGCTTCGGGGAAGGTGGATCGCAGCGCGCTTCCGGCGCCTTCGGCTGAGGCGGACGAGCCGACAGGCGCAGTCATTCCGCTCACGGCGGTCGAGAACGCGGTCGCCTCAATCTGGGAGGAGGTGCTCGGCTGTGGTGCGGTTTCGGGAACGGACGATTTCTTCGAGCTCGGAGGCCACAGTCTGAAAGCCATCGGCATCCTCTCCCGGATCCAGCGCAGCCTGGGTGCGCGCGTGGAGCTGAAGGAGTTCTTCTCTTGTCCGACCGTAGCGCAGCTTGCGACGCTCATCGAAACGCGGCGAGGCTCCCAGGAGCAACCGATCCTTCCAGCGCCCGTAATGGATGTGTATCCGCTGAGCCATGCCCAGGCACGCATCTGGATGCTCTCGCAGATGGAGGGCGGCGGTGTTGCATACAACATGCCGCTGGCGCTCAATCTCGAAGGCGAACTGGATGTGAGTGCTCTCGAGCAGGCTTTGAGAGTTGTAATTAAGCGGCACGAATCCTTGCGGACTGGTTTCGTCACAGTGGATGGCACGCCGCGACAGAAGATCGTCGCCGCGGACGAGATTGAATTTCGGTTCCGCGAAGAGGATCTCAGGCAGGCGGAAGCTCCAGAGGAAGAAGCAAATCGCCTCTTGCGGGACGAAGTTGCCACACCTTTCGACCTGACTCGCGCGACGCTGATGCGCGTGCGCTTGTTCAGGCTCTCGGAGCGCCGCTGGCTCTTCTCTCTCGTGATACACCACATCGTGGGCGACGGCTGTTCGCTCGAGGTGCTGCTCAAGGAACTGGCTTCGTCCTACGCCGGTGAACAGTTGCCGCCGCTTGCGTTGCAGTACAAAGACTACTCGGCTTGGATGACGCAGCGCCTGGCGGAGAACGCGTGCGCCGCCGACCGGGACTTCTGGACGGCGAAACTGGCCGGGCCGCTGCCGGTCCTGAACCTGCCGTGCGATTGCCCCCGGCCCCAGCAGATGGGTTTCAGCGGCAAGATTGAGCGCTTCGCCCTGCCATCGGCAAGCACTTCCGGGCTCCAGGCGTTCTGCACCAGGCACGGAGTAAGCCCGTTCATGCTGCTGCTGGCGGGAGTGTTCGGCCTGCTGCATCGCTATACCGGCGACGAAGATATGATCATCGGTACGCCGGTGGCTGGACGCGATCGTCTCGACCTGGAGGGCCAGGTCGGTCTTTACCTGAACACGCTGGCGCTGCGCGTCCGTGCGGAGTGCGGAGTGACGCTTGCGGAACTCCTGCAGCGCGTCCGCAAAGCCGTACTGGAAGCACAGGAACACCAGGCGTATCCGTTCGATCTGCTCATTGGGGACCTGAAACCAGAGCGCCGCACCGACCGCAACCCTCTGTTCGACGTGATGGTCGTGATGCAGAGCGCGGTGAACGCGGGCTTCCGGGTGGATGGAGTCGAAAGTTCCGAGCACGCTGTCCCCGCGGACGTAAGCGTCTTTGACCTGACGTTCCACTTCGCACAGAGCGGACCGGACGTGCGCCTCTACCTCGAGTACAACACCGGCCTTTTCCGGCGGGAACGCATGGAACGGCTGGCCAGCCATCTCGATCAGCTACTTGCCGCGATCATCTCAAATCCGGACTACAAGCTGGAAGAAGTCGACATTCTGAGCGCCACCGAGCGGGACCGCATACTCCATGAGTTCGGCGAGGGCGCTCGCGTCGCCAACCGTGAGACGACCGTGCTCGACCTGTTTGTGGAGCAGGCCGCGCGAACTCCGGATCGCACGGCTGTGCTGTTCGAACGGCAGAAGCTCACCTACGGCGAACTCGCCGGCGCCGCATCCCGCTTGGCCGCGAGGATCGAGAGCCGCGTGGATGCCGGCTCCGGGAGCATCGTCGCGCTAGTTGCCGACCGCTCGGAGTGGATGGTGGCGGGCGTGCTTGGGATCATGGCCAGCGGATCTGCGTGCCTTCCCATTGATGCCACGCTGCCCATCGCCCGGATCCAGTATCTTCTGGAAGACAGCGGGTGCCAGGCGGTTGTCTCGGATGGCACAGTCGAGATCGGCAGTCCGCTGCCGGTGATTCCTCTTCGCGAGACTCGCGAAACCGCCGGTGGCGGACCGGCGCGACCGCTCGCAGGCAGTGCCCGCAGCTCGGACATTGCCTATGTCACCTACACTTCGGGCTCGACGGGAGCGCCTAAAGGCTCCCTCATAGAGCACCGGTCCTTGACCAATCTGGTTCTGGCGCTGGGCGAGGCACTCTATGATGGCCTGCCGCGACCCGCGACGGAATTGCTACTGACCTCCCTCGCCTTTGACGTTGCACTAAAACAGATCTTCGGGGCACTGACTCGCGGCAACGCTGTGGCTATCGCCGGATCTCTCCTCCGGCACGATCCGAAAGCTCTGATGGCGGCGATCGTCGACGATCATATCCATTTGATCGACGTGACGCCGGCCCATTTCGCAGTGCTGCTCTCACAGGGATTCGCGCACCTTCCCAAGCCCGAATTGAAAGCAATTGTGCTCGGTTCGGAAGCCCTGCCTTGTGGAATCGTTGAAGCGTTCGCGAAGGAAGAGGCCAATCGCCACATCGCGCTGTTCAATTTCTATGGGCCGAGCGAGTGCACGGTCGAGACTTTGTTTTGCCGGCTGAATGAAACCAGCTTGGCGGGGACCGGCATCGCACCTATCGGCCGGCCGCTCGCAAACACGAGGGCTTACGTGCTCTCGCCCGGACTGCGTCCCGTTCCCATCGGCATCCCCGGCGAGATCTACCTGGGTGGCACGCCGGTCGGTCGCGGCTATCTGAATCGTCCAGAGCTGAACGCCACGAGGTTCATGGACGACCCGTTCCATCCCGGCGAGAGCCTCTACCGCACCGGCGATCTCGGCCGTTGGACTGCGGATGGACAGGTGGAGTTCCTCGGCCGCGAGGACGGTCAGTTGAAGGTGCGCGGATACCGCATCGAACCGGGTGAAGTCGAGCACCACCTGCTCGAACATCCCCAGGTCACGGGCGCGGTGGCCGCTGGACGCCCCAGTCCCGCCGGAAGCACCGAACTGGTGGCCTGGTACACAGCCGTCGAACCGGTTCCGGACGCGGACTCGTTGCGCGCTCATCTGCGCCGTTTTCTTCCCAGCTACATGGTGCCGGCGCGGATCGTCGCTGTGCCGGAACTCTCGCTGCGCGCCAACGGCAAGATCGACAAGGATGCGCTCCCCGATCCATGGGCTGTGCCGGTAATCGCGGCACAACGGGATCTGCCGGAAGACAGACTGGAAGCCGGGGTCCACGCCATCTGGCAGCGCGTGCTCGGCGTTGAGAATCCCGGCTTGGACGTAGGCTTCTTCGACGCGGGAGGCAGTTCGCTGCTTTTGGCGGGGCTCCACTCGCGGATCGAAAACCGGTATCCAGGTAAGATCAAGTTGATCGAGCTGTTCTCGGCGTCCACCGTGCGGGAACAGGCGCGTTTGATCCGGCAACGCACCACGGCTCCTGTCGCGGAAGTACATGCGTTGGGCGAGCTTCGCTCCAGCGACGCGGGCCGCCAGGATCGCGGAGTTGCAATCATCGGAATCGGTGTTCGCATCGGTGGGAGACAGAGTCTGGATTCGCTCTGGGAAGATCTCGATGCCGGACACGATTTCGTTCGTCCAATGCCGGAACTACGCCGCAAAGAAGCGCTACGGGTTGCCGCCGCTCTTGGTCTCGGTCCCGCGGAATTGCATCAGACGGAACTGGCGTATCTGGACGAGATCGACAAGTTCGACTACGCGCACTTCCGCATCGCGCCGCAGAAAGCGGCGCTGCTCGATCCGCGGGAAAAGATATTCCTGGAGACAGCCTGGCACGCCATTGAGGATGCGGGCTACAGTGGAGCGCGTCTCAAAGGGACGCAAACGGGAGTGTTTCTCGGTGAGAGCATGGGCAGCGCCGATTTCAACCGCGTGCTCGAAGCTGCCGGTATCGCGGATGCTAACCAGATGCTGGAGTCGCTGACGCCGTCCATGGCCGCCAGCCGCATCTCGTACCTGCTTGACCTGAAAGGGCCCGCGCTACTAGTCGATACCGCTTGTTCGTCGGCGCTGTCCGCTCTGTGTCTGGCCGTGGACGCTCTACGCAGCGGCCGTTGCGATATGGCTCTCGCCGGCGCGATCAAGCTGCACATGCTGCCCTTCCGCCGCGCCGGCCGAACCGAGATTGAATCACCGGATTGCCGCACGCATTCCTTCGACGATGATGCTGCCGGCACGGGCGGTGGCGAAGCCAGTATTGCGATGTTGCTGAAACCGCTCGATCGCGCGTTGGCGGATGGCGATCCAATCCACGCGATCCTGCGCGGCGCCGCCATGAACCAGGATGGTGCGTCCAGCGGCATTACAGCTCCCAACGCTGAAGCACAGGCAGAGGTGATCGATCAAGCATGGAGGGACGCCGGGATTCACCCGGACTCGCTCGCTTTCATCGAGGCGCACGGCACGGGAACCCGGCTCGGTGACCCAGTTGAGGTCGAGGGACTTACAAAAGCGTTCCGCCGTTACACCGAGCGCACTCAGTTCTGTGCGCTCGGTTCGGTCAAGGCTAATATCGGCCACACCGATCATGCCGCGGGGCTGGCCGGCCTGCTGCGAGCCGTACTGTGCCTGGAGCACAGGCGCGTCGCTCCGGCAATCCATTTCCAGCGTCCCAACCGCAATATCCGGTTTGAAGATTCACCGCTGTTTGTCAATCCGGACCCGCTACCGCTCGAGCGAAAGGACACACCTCTCCTCTGTGGCGTCAGTTCCTTCGGATTGAGCGGAACCAATGTTCACATCGTGCTCGAGGCAGCGTCGCTCCCGGAACGGCCGGCAGCTTCCGGGGAACGCCGCTTTGTCTTGCCGCTGTCCGCGCGCACGGGCGAACTGCTGCGTGAACAGGCAGTCCGGCTAAAGCAGTTCATCGAAAGGCATCCGGAGACTCCGCTCTCTGACGTCGTATTTACGCTCGCCACCGGACGAGAGCACCTCGCGGCGCGAGCAGCCATACTGTTTGACTCGATCGAGGAACTTACCGCCAGACTCGAAATGCTGAGCTCGGTTCCTGAAAACCGGCCGGAGCAGTGTGTCTTTTTCGGCTTCCATAAGGCCGTGCCCACCTCCAAAGCGGTACTTCTCGATCACGAAGTGACCGAGAAAACGCTTGAACGGCTTACCGAAACGGCGCGGTCCCTGGCCGGCAAGCTCGACGCCACATCGCTGGCGGAACTCGCACGTCTTTACGTTGCCGGTGCCCATCTGCCTTGGGAATCGCTGTTTGGTCCCGAGAAATCGCAACGGTGCTTCCTGCCGGTGTACCCATTCGAGCGTTCCCGCTCCTGGCCGGAAGTCCGCCACGCCGGATTCTCGCTGCTGGGCACGCTGAAGGCGGAGACACCCGACACACTCATCTTCGAATCGGAGTGGCGGTCGGATTCTCACTGGCTTCTCGCCGATCATCGCATCGCAGGGACTTCGGTGCTGGTGGTATCGGCCTATCTGGAACTCGCCCAGCAGGTGGCGCGGCGGCTCTGGAACACAGATCGGGTCGAGATCGCGCGCCTGACGCTGCTCTCTCCGCTGGCAGTCGCTCAAGGCGAATCCGTTCGCGTCGTGGTTTCGGTCGCTCGTGAGAAGGAAAATCTGCGGCTGGCGATTCACAGCCTGTCCCCGTCGCAGGGCTGGCAATCGCACGCGACCGCCGAGCTGGCGCGGCTCTCCCCCGATCACCAGGAAGCGCTCGATATTGAGGACCTGCGCGCGCAGTGTTCCGAAGAGGTTGCGATCACGGACGGTGCCTCCAAGTCCGAAACGGTCGAAGCCGGACCTCGCTGGAACTGCTTGCGCTCGGTGCGGCGTAACGCCGGGCTGTGGACCGCGGAACTTGCCGTACCTGCCGAGCACTTTCGGGATGCGGCAGAATTCGGCCTCTATCCACCGCTGCTCGATGTTGCTCTGAACTTCGCAGCCGGACCCGGCGCACATCTGCCACTGTGCTTCGCAGGCGTACGCATCCATGGACGACTGCCGGAAGAGGCCGTCGTTCGCGTGCGCACTCTCGAATCCAGTGCCGATGTCCCGCGCTTTGAGATCGCCATCGCCGACCGTGCCGGCAGGGTCATGGTCGCCGCCGATGACTACGCGTTGAAAGCTCGCCCTGCGTCGAAGCGGCTAAATCGCTTCTTCCACAAGGTCGCATGGACAGCGGCCGCTACCGAGGCGTCGTCTGGCGTAGAAGCCGACGTGCTCCTGGTCGCGACAGGCTGCAGTTGCGAAGAGGATCAGCGCCTGGCCGTAGCCGTAGGAACTCCCGCAGTCGCCCGAACCGGGCCGGAGTGGAGGAAATGGCTTGCCGCGCAGGACGCTGGCGCGGAAGTGAAGGTCGTGCTTCTGCTACCCGCCTACCATGGCTTGCGGGAACCGGACAGCGCTTCACTCGACGGCGAGATCGAGGCCGCGATGGGAGAGCTGTTCGCCCTCTCGACAGCCCTGGCCCGGCGGCGCGGTGGAGCAAAGCTCTTGGTAGTAGGGCGTCTGGCCCACGAAGTTACTGGGGAGGAGTTGTCGCTGAATCCGCTGCACGCCGCCGCCGCGGGATTTACCCGGGTACCGGCGCTGGAAACGGCGGCGTTTCAGTGCCGCTTCCTCGATGCCGACTCAACTTGCCCTGCAGATGGCATTCTACGTGAGTTCCGGTTGGCCTTCGCCTCAGACGAGCCGGTAATCGCCTGGCGCAACGGCCGACGGTTCCTACCCCGTATCGAGGCGCTGGATCTGGCAGACGTTCCGGATCGCGCCTTTGACGTACGCGACGGGGCGACTTACCTGATTACCGGTGGGACGGGCGGCATCGGACTCGAACTCGCCCGCTATCTGGCAAACCGGGCGAGAGTCACGCTGCTTCTGGTCAATCGCAGTATGTTCCCGCCGCGTTCGACATGGGACCGGCTGGAGACCGCCGGAAACGATCCAGCGCTGAAGGCCCGAATCCAGATCCTGAAGGAGATCGAATCCCTGGGTTCGGTTGTGCATCTCGCCGCGGCGGACGCCGCCAAGCGGGAGGATATGGCGCGCCTCAAACGCGAGTTCCCAGGCGTGCGGGGTGTATTCCACTGCGCGGGTGTCGGTAACGACGTGTTTCTGGCCAACCACGAGTGGCAGCGCCTGACCGAAGTACTTCGTCCTAAAGTGCATGGCGCCATGGTGCTTCGTGAGGTCTTCGGCAGCGAGCCGTTGGATGCCTTCGTTCTCGTCGGATCGCTCACCGCGCTCACCGGCGCCCCCGGTCAGGCAGGTTATACCGCGGCCAGCGCCTTTCAAGATGCCGAGGCGTGCCGGTTGCGCCGCCTGGGGTTTCCAGCACAATGCCTCAACTGGACAGCCTGGAAGGAGACTGGCATGGCGGCCGCATCAGGCAAGGTTGCCGATGACGAATTCCGTGCCATCACCACTGCCGATGCGCTCCTGTGCCTCGACCGTGCGTTGCAGAAGGATCTTGCGCATGTCGTGGTCGGCGAAGCGGCGCTTGCGGGAATCGCTGCCGCCACGATGCCGGCCGCGGAACGGTCTGCGCCACTCAGTTCCGGTAAGGCTACCCTCCTGGGCCGGCCCGAGGACAATTTCACGGCGACAGAGCGGCTCCTCGGCGGACTCTGGGCCGAGGCTCTCGGACACACGGAGATGGATATTTTCTCCGACTTCGAATCGCTCGGCGGCGATTCCATCGCCAACATCGGCATTCTCGAGCGGCTACTGGCCACCACGACCTTTCGTCCCACACTCCCGGACCTGCTCCGGTATCCCACCATCGAGTCCCAGGCCGCATTCCTCGACAAGCAGCAGTTCATGGTCCAGCGCGGGGCAGTCGATGGTCGCGAGCATCTAGTCAGCCTGGGCGGCTCGGGCTCCCGGACTCTGTTCTGCTTCGCACCCGGCTCCGGCTCCAGCTACCGCTACTACGACCTGGCGCGACGGCTTTCCAACTGGACTCTGTACGGGGTGAACTTCATCGAGACAGCCCAACCTGCTTCCGCCATGGCTGACATTCTCATGGACGCTCAACCCGACGGCGACTATATGCTGCTGGGCTATTCTATCGGCGGCAACATGGCCTACGAAACGGCCCTGGAACTCGAGTCGCGTGGACGCCACGTTCGCGGCCTCGTATTTCTCGACAACTGGAGAAGGCTGGAACATTTTCATTTCACGGACCAGGAATACCGGAAAAATGCAGAAGAGTTCCTAAATGCTGTCGATCCGCGTTATCTCGCGCTCGGCAATGGCGAGGCTATGATACGCCGCGTCGAGTCGTACGACCGTTACATGGATTCGCGCATTGAAGACCGGCAGGTTCCCTGTCCGATACGTCTGATTCGGGCCGGATCCCATGAACTGAAGAGTCCCTTCCGCATCACGCAGGAAGGGTGGGCCGACCTCACGACCGACTTCCAGATGACGGTGGGCTCAGGCCGCCACCTGCAAATGCTGGACGAACCGTACGTATCGACGAACGCCGCCATCCTCAATGGCATTCTGGAGGAGTTGGCTCCCGCCGATGCGCGGCTCACAGAGGTGTGTGTGTAGCCACCTTTACCCGGACCGCGTCTCGAAGGATTCTGCAAACTCCTTCACTGCGGGTGGGAAGGCGCCCGGGACGTTCACCAATTCCAGCGCGGAGGCAGCCGTCAAACGGGGCAGAATACACACGCTGCGAGCAGGCTCTGCCACGGCAAGCGAGCCCACATAGCCGTCCGCCGGTGACAGGGAGCACAGCGACCACTTAGCCGCCGCGGCGGGATCTCCGTCTGAGTGAATCAGCGCTGCGGCCACTCCTGGACGGAGGCTCACACGGAAGCTGTCTAGCGGCATTGAAAGACCATCGCCCAAAGCCTTGATGTAAGCTTCCTTCCTGGTCCAGCAGTGAAAGAAGGCTTCGTCGCGTTGAGAAGAATCGAGATCCAACCACTCCTCGCACTCGTCTCGCGAAAAGAACCGGCGGACAATGTTTTCCTGGTCGCTTAGGGGCCGGACCTCCTCAATGTCCACGCCAAGTTCGCAGCCAACCGCGAAGGCATAGGTTGCGAACCTTCCGGAGTGGGCCAGGTTGAATTCGAGCGAGGTCTCCGGAAACGCAACTCGTGGTTTTCCCCGCGGCCCATACGCGAAGCATATGCGATCAGGCTCGATGGCAAGGTAACGCCCCAGCAGAGCGCGCAGGACTCCCCTTGAGAGCGTAAAGGCGGCCTTCAGATGCTCGAAGCGAAACCGGGAGGCGCGCTCTTTTTCGTCGGCGGACAAACTGCGAGAGCATGTTTCCACCGAGGCCGCGCTCGCCGCGAGTTCCACGAACCACACATGAATCTCGCGCTGGTCCGGCAACATATCCCGAAACTCCATATGTCAACTCTACATCCGGCGCTTCAGGAGGACATCCCGGTGGTCGGTAACAATATCATCGCCGGAAAGGTCGACGAGCTGACTCTGCAACCTCGACAAAGTGATGAATTTCCAAAAACGAACAAGTTCCATCAATGTCAATTTGCGCTAGAATTCTACCAGAAACGCCGCCGAAGCTGAGCCATTCACCGTGCATCGCCCGTACGCACCTTGGTGAGAAGTACCCTTCTTGACGGAGCCAACGACGCGAGCCTCTCAGCCATGATACGGCTGCGGAAACGACAGGAACGGATTCTGAGGAATGGAGGAGAAGTAAAGATGCACAAACGATTGCTGCCGTTGGTCTTATTCACCGCTGCGAGCCTCTTCGCGCAATCGCCCGCCGTCTACCCGGTCCAGGAAGGCTTCGTCGACGCTAAAGGTGTCCTGATCTACTACAAGATGCTCGGGCAGGGTCCACCTCTGCTCATCCTGCATGGCGGCCCGGGCGCTTCCCACGATTACTTCCTCCCCCACGTGCTGCCTCTCGCCCGCCACCACCGGCTCGTCTTCATCGACGAGCGCGGCTCCGGGAGATCGGAGAAGCTTGAGGATCCGCATGGGTACACGGTTGAAAACATGGTCGAAGACACCGAGGCCGTGCGCCAGGCGCTCAAACTCGGCAAGATTCGCCTCCTCGGCCACTCATACGGAGGTGTGCTCGCGCAGGCATACGCGCTGAAATACGGCGCCAACCTCACGCACCTCGTTCTGTGCAGCACGTTCCACAGCACGGAGAAAATGAATGCTGTCTTCCGCCGCATCGTGGCGGATATGGAGCCGGAGTTACGCAAGCGCATCGAATCGATGGAGAAGGTCGACCTGTATGGCAAGGGAAGGATCTTCGAGCGTGGCCGCTATACAAGCGACTACATGACCGCAGCCTGGGGCGAGGGCTATTTTCCGTATCTGTACCAGCGCCGCCCCGACCCGAATTACGACCCCATCGCGAACGGCATCATGTCATGGGACCTCTACCGCGAAATGTGGGGCTCGCACGGCGAGTTCGTCATCGACGGCAACTTGAAGTCAGTGGAGTACGCCTCGCGGCTGCCGTCCATCAAAGTGCCCACACTCGTAACCGTCGGCGACCACGACGAATGTGCCCCCTCGCTCTCAGAGGAGATGCATCGCTTAATCCCGAACTCGAAGCTCATCGTGCTCCCGGAAAGCGGGCATATGACCTTTGTCGATCAGCCGCAGCTGTTCATCAAGAGCGTGGAAGAGTTTCTCGCGAAGTAGCACGTTCCGGCCATATCGCGGCAGTCCGAACACGACGTCGGTTTCCGTAATCCCCGATGGGTGCGCGTTTCAAGTAAGTCGGCGAACAACGCTACTGCCCAACCGTGCCGATTGCGAGCAAGACGGTCATGCTTTTCTCGTACGGGAAGAATGCACCTATCCTCTGACGGAACAATACGCGAGTGGGTTCGTTTGAGCAGTGATCAGGCTCAGTAACGCAGATAATCTCAAACCCGCGGTGCTGAAAGTCAGCGACGATAGACTCCTGTATCATCATACTTTGCTCATGCGCCTCCTGCTCCCGTTAATTCTCTGCGCCGGTCTCCGGATCTCGTGCGGTCAGACATTGCCCCCGTATCTGATAGATACTTTCCCGGCCTCCAACGCCACTGGTGTGCGTACTAATGTCAATATCATCTTGCGTGCGCGGGTCTCGCTCCCGATTCCGCCCCTGGCAAGCGGTGGTATGTACACGCTCAAGACCCAGACCGGCGCACCACTGACGTTCACGCCGTTGCCGAATTGCGGCTGTTTCGCGACCGTGTTGATACCTTCGGCGCCATTGTCCCCGAACACGCTCTATTCCTTCACGGTAAATCCCAGCAGCGAGATCGGCAGTTCCTACTCCTTCTCATTCACCACTGGCAGCAGCGCTGACAGAACTCCACCGCATTTGCTCAGCGTCGATCCTCCGTCCGGCACCAGTGGCCTCGGCCTCGGCGGACCGTTCAAGTTTCAGTTTGACAAGCGGCTCACTCGCACGCTCCAGGCGAACGATAGTGTCACCGCAAGCACGACGAACGGTGACCCAGGCTATCCCTCACTCACACTGAGCGATGATGGAACAACACTCATCGTTCGCGTCAACCCATCCCGGAGCTTTCCCGCCGGGTATGACATCACAGTAGACCCCACTAAGTTTGCCGACATGTTTGGCAACGTTGGACAGGGCGCTCCCATGACCGCGCACTATTCGACTTTCGTCACCAACGACGCATCAGGTCCGCACTTGAAATCGAGCCTGCCAGCCGACGGAGATACCGGCGTTGCTACCAACGTCTTGCCGCGGCTCATCTTCCGGAAGGGTATCAATGACAGTACCGCATCCAAAGGAATCGAACTGCGCGGCGGCGGGAGCGCGGTCACCGCGACATATTCCTCCATCGGCAATTACACCTTCCCGAACTACGCTGGCGGGGTCGTCATCACCCCTTCCAAACCGTTGGAGCCTAACCAGACCTACACCCTTGCCATTAATTCCGGCTTGCGTGACACGAATGGGTTCCCCGTCCAAGAACCGCAGACCATCCACTTCACCACGGGCTCTGGTCCCGACGTGGTCGCTCCCGCGGTTCTGGGATACTCCCCGGCTAATGATGCTCCACCCAACGCAGTCGTGACGATCCGGACCAACAAGCCAATTGCCCCAATCGTTCTTGACCGGCTGGCCACAATCGGTCTTATCGACTACAAGTCCGGCGAAAGTCCCACCCCGGTTTCGGCGACCCTCTCCAACGACGGTATGCTGCTCACGCTGACGCCCCAAACTGTGCTGCCTGCTAAGACCTTTACGGTCCCTACTGGTGAGATCGTGGATGCCTCCGGCGCCCCGTTCTATCCAAGCCCCGGCAATTACTGGCAGCTCCGGGTCAGCGGCGACGAAGATCACACACCGCCCGCAGTCTCGGCTGTCAGCCCGCCAGCGGACTCTGACGCTGTCCCGCTCTCCAGCACGATCCAACTCCGCTTCAACGAGGTTTGCGCCAACTGTCTTTTCCCCGGCGCGATTACCGTAGCCGTGGATGGCAGCGCCAAGCCGGTGAGAGTCACTGGCGACGGCTTCAGCTTCACCGTAAACGCCGGTAGCCTGAGCCCATCAACAACCTATACGGTCTCGACCAGCGGCATTGTGGACCTGGCTGGCAATGCCATGCCAGATTACTCGTTCCGCTTCGCAACCGCAGCCGGCGCTGACCCCGCTCCGCAACTAAAGCTGCTGGATTCTTCCCTGGCAAGTGGTGACACTGGAGTAAGTCCGTCCGGCCCGTTCGTGCTGAACTACGATTCCGCACTCAACCCGGTCTCAGCAGCCACAGCGGTCTTGATCTTAGGGCCGTCCGGTGTCACATATCCGGTGCGCGCCAACGCCTCCGGCGCCAGACTGACCATCACCCCGCTCCAGCCCCTGCCCGCTAGTACCAGCTTTTTCCTGAACTGCACTGTCTCTTCCCTTTTCGGAAGGGCCCTTTCTACGCAGATCCAGTTCTCCACCGGAGCTAGTGACGACACTACCCGGCCTGAGGTGACCCGCATTTCGCCGGGCGAGGATGCGGTGATTTCACAATTGCCAGTTTCCTTCGTTCTGACGTTTTCCGAACCCGTGAATCCATCCACTATTACTGCCGATTCCATTTCGGTGTATTCAGCGAATCGGCGCATCGACGCGAAGCCCGTACGTGCCGAAGACGGTCGATCAGTCAGCTTCACGGTGGCAGAAGTGACGGGAGTGTCTTTCAGCGTAATTGCTTCGAGCGCGATACAGGATAACGCCGGAAATCCCCTGGTGCCATTTACAGCCAGCTACCGTGTAGAACCTGCCCCAATCAACAAACTCGTTCACGAGATGCGGCCTGCGTTCTACAGCACCGGAATTCCGGAAAACACTCCCATCACCTGGTTCCTGGAACGGCCCATCGACCTCGCCATGGTTCAAGACAACGTTCTCGTTCTGGTGGACAAGTCGCCGTTTCCGGGTTCCTTCGATCTGTCGGGCGGTGGCCGCATTCTCCGCTTCTCCCCCGCCACTCCGTTCCCTGCAGGCGCGCGTGTGTCGTTCTATGAGCGCACGCTCTTGTTGGATTCGTTGCACGAATTCAGTGAATTTTACTTCACCGTAGCTACGGACCCTGCCCCGTCCCTGACGATGGTTCGCACGACGATGAACGGCTCCGCGGCACTGGACACAGTCTTTGAATTCGAGTTCACGCAAGATCCGCCGCTTGGCCAAAATATCGCCACCCTGACGCTTGACCGCCTGCCAGTAGAATTCACGGAGAGCATCCCGCGCCCGCGCGTCCTGCGCTTGACGACGAAGAAACCCCGCCAACCCGGGACTTACAGCGTTGTACTCAGCAGTAAGATTACGGCTCCCTCCCGATATTTAAGCTGTACCCTTCGCCCGACCTCGGTCGGCGGAAGCGCAACTATAATCTCCGCAGGTCCCGTAGGCGGCGCAACAGGCGTGCCCCTCAATGCATCAGTGCGCGCAATGTTTGGCGCTCAGGTTAACCCGCTCAGCGTTACGCCCCAGACTGCGGTGTTGTCGGTGGGTGGCCGCATATTGAACGTGCAGCGAACGTTCCCGGATGATCGGGGAGTAATCCTGAGCCCGCTCGAAGCCTTGCCAGTGAATACGCTGGTGGACGTGCGCATGGCAGGGCTGGAGGACTTGGCCGGACGTCCGTTCCCAGCCGCGAACTGGAGCTTCACCACTGGAGTGGATCCCGACTTGGAAGGGCCCTCCATCCTTTCTAGTTCATTGCCCTATACCGAATATGGAAACTTCGAAATCGGGTCACACGATGCTATACAACTGATTTTTAGCGAGCCAGTCGCCCCTGGGATTACTGTCGAGATACTAAGCCAGACCATCCAGGGATTTCAGGACAACGTGTCGGTTCTGAGCCAGGATCTGCGCACGCTTACTATCATGCTGGTAGGCGCGTGGGCCAAAGGTCAGCAATATAGCTTACGTTTGCAGAAATTCACCGATATCAGCGGGAACTACGGCACAGGCTCGCCTCCTCGTGGTTTCCAAGTAGCCTTCGACGCCACCCCTATGCCCCCACGCGTCCTCGCAGTTTCTCCGCCCGATGGCGCCACAGCCATGCCTCTCAATGCGAGAATCATGGCAGCTTTCGACAAGCCCATTTCCGTGCCGCCCGATGCCGTCCGCCTCACCGATAGCGATGGCAATGCGGTTCCATTGGCGCGCGTGTATGCCAGCGAGGCTAATCAGGTAATCTTCGCGCCAGTGCGCGTGCTTCGTCCGAATTCCGCTTACAGTTTCTCAATCTCGGGAGCATCCGATATGAGCGGCAACCGCATCGAGTCCGCCGCTACTGCAAGTTTCGTCACCGGTGACGCTCCGGACTACGTCCGCCCCAGCGGTAGCGTGTTGCTTGTCTCGCCTTTTCCGACCAACCTGCCCTTGCAAATCCGCTTCAATGAACCGATCAGTCCGGTTTCTGTCAATCCGCAGCAGATCCAGTTACTTGCAGGCAATGCCCCCCAACCGGCAGAGCTCCTGCTCTCGGGCGATCGTATGTCGATCACCTTAAAACCGCGTCAACAACTGGTGCCCGGCCATTCTTACACGCTGAAGCTGAGTGACCTTTGCGACTTCGCTGGTAACACATGGGGGTTCGGCGGTTCGTCCCAATCGACCTTTATCGCTGGTGATTCACCGGATACCACCCCTCCAACTATTACCATCTTTCCGCCTGATGGAACGGCCGGATTTCCAATCAGTAATTCCTTGACTGGCAACGTTTATATCAGGGTTGTATTCTCCAAATCCGTCGACACATTGACAAGCCCACCGCGATTGCGCGTTTTCAAAGATGGCAATCCAGTGTCCGGCACTACCACCGTCAGTTCAAACGGAATCACTTTCAGGCCCTCGCCTGCTTTTGAGTACAACTCCACGTATCGGGTCGAGGTATCGGATGTGGTCGATTATATGGGGAATGCCGCCGCGCCCGCGTCTTCCACTTTCACGACCAACCAGTCCGTCAGCGATGATCGAGCCCCTTTCCGCGTCAGTTCGATTCAACCCGCCGACGGCAGTGTCGGAATTCCAGGCGATGCCCCCGTCGTCGTCAGTTTCTCTAAGCTGTTCGATACCGGATATTCCGCTCAAGTTCGGACGTTGACTGGCCCACCAATGCTCGGAAGCTGGTCCCCAAACGGCTCCGTACTGACGTTTACCCCCAGCGATCCCTGGCCCTCAGCCGTCACAATTGTCGTCACCGTTTCCCGTCAAAGCAACGGAAATCTCTTCCGCGATCTCAGCGGATCAATTCTGGACCGGGACTACACGGTCCGCTTCACCACGGCGGTCCGTGAAGATAGCACTCCGCCCACGTTGATTTCGATCACCCCGGCGCCCGGCACGCCGCTCTCACCGATTAGCACCACCTTTACGCTGGTCTTCTCCGAGCCCGTTGTGATCGGCCCCCAAGGGTTGCAGGCCTTCAATGGCAGTCAGGTCGCGTCGCTGACTTCTTATGCCGCCCAGTCCACCCGTACTATTCGCGCGAGTGTGAACCTCGTCGAAGCCGATAGCGTACTCACGCTCCTTGGCACAGCGAGTATTCATGACGACGCCGGCAATTCGCTAGCGCCCTTTTCCGTTCAATATCCGACGCTCAAAACAGACGAGAGCGGATACCCCAAGGTGCTTTCGATTTCACCGCAAAACTATGCCACGGCAGTGCCTCCCAACACGCCAATCAAGATTCAGTTCAACAAAGCCATGAATCCCGAATCCCTACAGGCTTCCGTGCGCGTCACGCAGGATGGCGAAGAGATCGCCGGCCAATTGCAGGCGCTTGACTCGAACCACGCCGTTCAGTTCACGCCCAGCAGTCCTTATCGGGCCGGAACGCGTATCGACACCTTCGTGCTTAACACCGCTCTCGACTCGAGCGGAAACCGGCTCTCAGAGCGCTACCAGAGCTATTTCACGGTGGCCGGCACCACTGGCACGATATCTTACGTGCAGCGGATGTCCGTCTCGCTCGTCGGCTTCGCGGATACAGTTGACCCCGGAGCGGCACTCGACCTCGCGTTCGATCGCGAGTTGGATGTCTCCACTGCCGCCGAACAGAACCTGTGGCTGCGCGCCGGAAATACCAGAATTGCCGGAGCGGTTGTGCTTCGCAACAGCCGCACCCTTCGCTTCCAACCGTCTGAGCCGCTACGCGCGGGCGAGCAGTATGTGCTCACCGCCGGCCCGGACCTCCGCTCCGTTGAGGGGCTCTCCAATGAACCTCGCGAGTTCCGCTTTCGGGTCGACCCGGCTGCGGTCGATGTCCGTGTGGAATCTATCGAATACCTGCTCGACCGGGCGCCTTTTGCTGTCCGCGTCCGCTTCACCGGCCCGGTGAACGCCACCTCGGCCGACAGCCTCAAACTGCTGGCGCCCGATGGCTCTGTCGTTGGCGCCTCTGCCAGTTTCTCCACTGACGGACGGGAGTGGCTATTGGTGCTTCCGAAGCCACAGCCGGTGCGCGTGGTTATCGATGGCGTTGAAGATAAACGGGGCCGCAGGCTGCCTCGCGAGTCTCGCGAACCGGTGCTGGCGCGATGAAGCCGCTGGCGCTCACTCTACTGATCGTACTTGCGGCCTTCGCCGATACGGACCGCCCGCAACTGGTGTCCTCCACTCCTGCGCAGGGACAGGAAGGTGTAATCCCCGACACCCAGATCACGCTGGTCTTCAGCAAGCCCATGGACGCCATATCGCTCACAACCTTAAGCGCATTCACCTTGTACGATCTGACCAATGGTTATCGCGCAGACAGCGGCTTCGGCTCGTTGAGCTCGGACGGGACGACAGCTACCCTGTATAGTTATTCGTTACGCGCTGGGGCTGCCTATCGACTCGAACTCAACGCCGCGATACTGAAAGATCGCTCCGGAAACTTGCTGGCGCCAGTTCCGCCGATCCTGTTCAACACCTTCTTCCGCCCCGATAAAACCGCCCCAAAAGTCGCCGGTACCGTGCCCGCCGATAGCGAAACCGGCGTTGCCACAAATACGGCCATGTACGTGGTCTTCGATAGACCCATCGCGACTCTTCCTTACGACGGCGGTATCAGCGTGAGCGCCGCCTCCGGGCCGTTGAAATTCACCTCCGCGATCGCAAATGACCGCATCCTCCAGATCAAGACCGCGCTGCTCCTTCCCGTAAATCAGCAGATCACGGTCAGCGTGGCCGGAGTCGTCGACCGTAATGGCACTACGCTTCCAGTTCCCGTCGTCTTCTCCTTTCAGACCGGGACCCTACCGGACGGGCAGCAACAGGGCTTTAAATTGAAACCGCCAGAAGGCACGCCGACCTCTCTTCCGTTACACATCGAATTCGTGAAACCGATCGACCCGCCCCTCTTCGCAGTGGGCTCTGTAATTTTCCAGGGCTACAATCAAAATGTCGCCAGCGACACCTATCCTGCCACCTTCGCTCTGGCTGACGACCATCGCAGCCTGACCGTCAACGCGGCGGGACAACTACCGCCCGGAAAGTACTCGGTGGTGGTATCGGTCCCTTTCGATCGCACTATGGGCAGGTTGAACGCGCTCTCCTTCGCCGTCACGATCGGCGCCGGCTCAGATCCAACTCCGGTGCGACTGCTGGCCGCCTCTCCGCCGGATGGTGCTTTGGACGTGCCCGTCAGCGCCGCCATCCGGCTCGCGTTCAGCGGTCCGATAGATCTCGCGGGCGCTCCCGGAGCGTTTTCCGTCACAGTGAACGGCAACTCAGTTCCCGGCGATCTCACACTGGATGCACCCGGCGCTGTCGTCACATTCAAGCCGAGAACTCCGCTCCAACCCTCCACCACCTATACCGTCTCAATGTCCGGCATCAACGACTATGCCGCTAACCCAGTGGACCCATACTCTGGGTCCTTTACCGTGCGCGCCTCCGGCACTTACGCCGATGCATTCCAACTGCTGAGCATCGATCCCCCGGCGCGGGCCGCTGGCGTGGATCCATCCTCTCCCATCACGATCACATTCAACCACCCCGTGGACCCGGTGAGCCTCTACACGTCGACGAACGGCATCTCGGATTCGAGCGGTTCGGTGATGGGCGACTACAGCGTGAATGGCGCCGTCGTCACGTTCCATCCCAAGTACCCGATGGCACCTGGCAATGTGACTGTCAGGATGATCAGCATAACGGATCTCGGCGGTGCAGTCGCACCCGGGTTTACGGCCACGTTCTCCGTCGCTGGCGCGCAACTGGATACGACTGCTCCAGTAGTCTCGTCTGTCGTACCCGCCGATGGCGCAACCGTGCTCTACTCCGGGGCCCACGTTGAGTTGACTTTCTCCAAGCCGCTCAATCTTGGCACTGTGTTCGCCACTATTCCCGGCGGTTCTCAGGCGCCGCTCAATTTCACGGCCTTCCGCGATGGCAGCACGAGTGTGCCCCTAAGACTCATTTACATCTCGAATTCCAGAGTGGCGCTTGAGTTCAACGCTCCGCCCGGCGCGGTCGTCACGCTGTTTGCTACTGCCGGCCTTGCCGATTCCGAAGGGAACAGCCTGACGCCCTTCCGCACCACCGTGCGCACCAGCGAACAGCGGCTCAGCGGTGCGGCCCAAGTAATCAGGCAAATCCCCTTCAACTCATCCTCCGGCGTCCCTGTCGACTCCGCGATAATCGCCTACTGGAGCGCGCCGCTTGATCGAGCATCCGTTGAGCAGAACATGCTTGTCTACTCTTCCCGTGGCTTTATCACCGGACGCTTCGAGTGGACCTCCGATTCTCGCGCTTTCTCATTCATCTCCACTGTCCCGTTCCCTGACGGTATCCGTGTAACTGCCAGCCTCGTTTCCCCTGCGCATGATGCCGCGGGCCTACCCATCGAGTTCCACTCCAGTTTCAGTACCGCATTCCGAAGCACCGCCTCCGAATCGGGAGCGCTCAGCGTGACTGGCACGAACGTTCCGCTTTCCATCCGCGTTCCGCTCAATTTCGTGTTCGACGTTCAGTTCAGCCAGGACCTGCCGGATGCCTTCTTGAAAACCGCCATAGCAGCCTTCGGCAAGTACCAACAACAGCCCGTCTATTGTCCGTTCGTCAAGGTCCGCCCGCGCGTGCTGCGCTTTAAGCTGCCCATCCCATTAGTTGCCGGCGCCACATATTCCTTCGCCCTGGATGCCTGGCCGATTCTGCAATGGAACACGAGTTTCACAGCCGACAATACTCTGGCCTCTCCCCACCCTGTGGTCACTGCAGCGGGTCCCGTTGCCAGCAATGCGGCCCAGAACTCAGTCATCAGCATCCTCTTTTCGGAGCCAATAAATAAGCTGAGTATGCCAGGTGCGGTCAAGGTAATGGCCGACGGCGTCGAAGTGCCCATGCGGTTCACCTGGACCAGCGACCAGGCGCTTTCACTCCAGCCAGTCTTCGTGCTCAAACCGGAAATCAATTACACAGTAGTTCTCGCTGGGTTCGACAATCTTGCAGGCATCCCGGTTCCCGACCACAAATGGACCTTCCGCACCGGTTCCGGCATCGATACCAAGCAGCCTTCACTGCTGCGGATTCTACCTTCCGGCTCCAACGTCAGCCCGGATGCGACGGTGTCCCTCACCTTCGATGAGTCCATCTCTCCGGACTTCACGCCGGGGCCCTTCCAACTCGTTTACGCAGCCGGGCCCGCAGTGCCCACGACCCTCGGGTTCAGCGAAGACCTGAAAACGATCTACCTGCGCCCCAATGCGCGCCTGGCTGCTGGCTCGCAGCTTGCGATATGGGCAACGGGATTCCGCGACTTCGCCGGCAACACCGTCACCGATAGTCTCAGCCGGGCTAGTTTCGAGGTAGGCTACGGCGGCACAACTCTCAGCACCGTCACCGGTAGCTGTCCACGCCCAGATGCCTCGGATGTGCCCGTTAACGCCAAAATACAGATCCAATCCAACACCAACATCTCCAGCTTGAACGGCGTCGTGGCGACTCTCACCGAAAATGGAAATCCGCTCGACGCCTCGCTAAGCGTCGAAGGCGCCGGGAACATTCTCAGCGTCGTACCCGCGCGGCCCCTCGCCGCCAACAGCCGGATCGGTGTCACTATCGCCGGCGTCACCGCCGCCCCGTACTACTTCGGGTTCACTACCGGTTCGGATCCCGATGTGTCCAGCCCAAGCGCCAACGCCTGGCCCGCGGTCGGCCTGTATCCGGTTGCGGCATCCGTCGTGGTCCACCTGCGCTTCAATGAACCCTTGAATCCGCTCTCCGTCAATACGGACCGTGTGACCCTCAAGTCCTCCAACGGCGCGTTTCTCGACGCCATCGTTTCGTTGGATGACACCGGCCGCGTCGTCACGCTCACGCCCAGGCTCTCGCTCACCGATGGCGTGCGCTATACGGTTGACTGGTCAGTCTCAGATCTGGCTGGCAACAAAGCAACCTCAGGGACCGCATTTACAGTTGGACCACCCGACACTGTGACTACCGCGTTGCTAGGTATCGATCCTGCCGACAACGCCAACGACGTTAGTACCCGGCCGCTGATCCAGGCCTTCTTTACCAGGCCGGTGGATCTGACTTTGGGCGACGGAAGCTTTCGCCTTCTGCTTGAGGGTGTTCCCGTGCCGGGTGCCCTCACCGTGACCGGAAGTCAATTGGCGTTTGCTCCCTTTCGCGCCCTTCAGCCGGGCGCATCCTATCGCATCGAGCTTCGTGGAGCCGCCGACGCTTTCGGCAACGCGGTTCCCGACGTCACGTCTAATTTCACCGTAGCTTCACCCGGCGATACCCTCACTCCGCTACGGTTGCTCTCGTCGACTCCGGTGAATCTTGCCGTGGGAGTGCCTGCCGACGCGCCCATACGCCTCACCTTCAACAAACCCGTAACCACCGGTTCCGCGCTGTCGATCACGGCTAGTGGAGGCTCATTTTTCAGGTCATTCCTCAGCGCTCGCATCGAAGGAAATGACGTGGTGATTCAACCCACAGTGCCATTCATTGGGGGCTCGCAGGTCTCCGTGAGAGGAACGGCTCTCGATTCGGCGGGCAGCAGCGCTCCCGTTTTTCTGAGCTATACGATCAGCCCCGTTCCCGATACAACTCCGCCGGTTCTGGAATACACTCTCCCCGCAGCGGGCTCCACCATAAAAGCCTTCGGCACAAATCTGATTCTGCGCTTCTCCGAACCCGTGATCAAAGGTTTTCGTGCGATCAGCCTGATTGGCGCCACAAACCCTTGGCCTGACTGGAACTCCGCAGCGGATGGCCGGACCTTCAGCAGTTTTCCGGACCTGAAGCCTGATTCCGATATCACCATCGCCATCAGTTCAGATGTCACCGATCTCGCAGGCAACCCCATCGCTCCAGTCTCTTTTCAGTTACGCAGTCTCTCCGAAGACGAAAGTCGCGTGCCTGTGGTCAAATCCATGACCCCGCCCGCGGGTGCAATCAACGTTCCTGTCGATGCCTCCATCCAGTTGCAGTTCACGCACGTGATGGAACCCGTCTTGCTGAGTCTGGGGTTGCACGTGACCGCCGATGGCATTCCCATCACTGGCTCGATCACAGCCTCAGCCGATGCCCGCAGCTTCCAGTTCAAACCTGACATCCAGTTCCGGAAGGGCGCGCTGGTCGCGGTGTTCGTGGGCTCACCGGCACAGGACGTTGCCAGCCAGCGGCTCAATTCATTCAATTCGTCTTTCACTGTCGTCAAAGATCCAGCGGTATCCGCAGCGGTACCGATTGCACTCGCCGCCTCCACCACCGCCATAGACGTCCGCTTCGATGCCGCGCTGGACCGCAACTTTCTCAGTCCATTTATCCGCTCAGGGTTTGAGCGGATCTCGTCGCGCTGGGAATTGCGCGACAGCGATTGGCTCCGCGTCGTGCCCGACGAGCCGCTACAGGCCGACCGTCAGTATCGCCTGGTGCTAGACGACCACACTGAATTTCCCTTGCGATTGTCCGCCGCCTCGACTGAGTCCGAGATCGAGAGTGTCCGCTACGATGGCGTTACGGTTCGGGTTCGTTTCGATCGTGAAATCAATCCGCTGACCGTGAGCCCGCAGACTCTCCAACTCGTCAAGCCAGACGGATCCGCAGTGCTGTACTTCCTCGAACTGGCGCTCGATCGGTGCGAACTGGTTCTGCGGCCGGCAACCTCGGAACCTGAACTCACCATAGTCGTAAACGGGCCGGAGTCAGCGGGTGGAGCTAACGTTCGCCGCCAGCGGCACCGATTGGTCGCGCCGCCGCATTAGCGGCTACAAATGCATGTCTCCACGCGAGCATAGCCGCTGAGCGCCCGGCCTGGAAATCAATCATAGCTACAGTATTTCGATCTGGTGCGCATGTCCCGCCCATCGCATGGTGAACACGCCAAAACCACAAAACGCCCGCCTGAGGATCCTTCGAGCCCGTGTTGATGTACTTGGCCTGCCCGCGTCCCTTGTGAGATCCCGGACTTCTTTGGACCCTTCCCCGTGTTCGCCGATGGGCCGGGAGTGTTTGAGCCGGAGTCGCTCTACAATCTGGACAAGGATCCATCGGAGAATATCGACGAATCCAAGAACCAACCCGAAACCATAGTCCGGCTCACGGCGCAGGCCAAGGAGTTCTACGGCGGGCTGGAACGGGTGAAGCTCTGCCCGCCGCTAGCCGCAAAATGATCAGCGTCGCGGCCTAAAGTGTTCCTCCCGGCAACAGCCGCTGGATATTGCCGCCGAGCACCTTGGCTTCGTCCGCGGGCGATAGTTTCAACAAGCGCACGCGATAGAGTTCCACGCGCGAATCGCGCTCCGGGCCGTCGCTGGCGAAGATCAACTTCTCCGCTCCCAGTTCGCGCACCGCGATCTCAAAATACTTGTAGCCGGCGAGCGCGGAAGTGGTGAGGTAGACGTTGGGATAGCGTCGCGCAATGGCGATTGCTTCGTAATGCGCGGCCCACTCCCGCCCTCCCGTACCGAGACTGGTCAGGATGAACGGAAGCTTGGGGTACTCCGCCGCGATCAAGTGGAGATTCGACAACTCTTCCGACTCATAGAGCACAGGGATGCGAAGCTCGGCGGCCGCGTCCAGCAGATCGCGCAAGGGTTGGCGTGTGACCCGGAGCCCGCGTAGCCCCAGCGTTTCGACCTCGCGGCGCAGCAGCGCACCGATGCCGCCTTTCCCTCTTTCGCCATCGTGCCGGGCGAAGCCGATGAACTTGCCTGGGTTGCGCTTGCAGATCTCTGCGATCGCCTGGTTCGGTTTCTCGTAACCGGAATTCGTGACCGCAGACAGGATGGTCCGGTCAATCGCGGCCTCTTGCATGTGGCGCAGGGTGACTTCAACACTGGCGCGCGTGGTGCCGGGCGCGGTCATCGCCTCGCCCAATCCGGCCCGGCAGTTGGCGTCGATCACCAGCGGCCTCGATTGCCCCCGTGAAAGCGGCGCGGCCAACGCGGCTGCCACCCATGCCCGTCGCGATAGACGCACCTTATACGCTCCCTTTCGGCAATAGCCTTTGAATGTTGCCTCCCAGCACCTTGGCCTCATCGGCGGGTGGAAGCTTCAGCAGCTTGATCTTGTATAGTTCCAGCCGCGAGTCGCTGTCCGGGCCATCGCTGCCAAAAATGACCCGGTCCGGTCCGAGCTCTCTGACCGCCATTTCCAGAAAATGCTGCGCGACCACGGCGGAAGTCTCCAGGTACACGTTCGGATAGCGTTGCGCGATGGCAATGGCCTCATAATGCCAGGCCCATTCCACGGAATGAAAACTCCCCAGGTGGGCCATGATAAACGTGACCCGCGGGTATTCCGCCGCAATCATGTAGAACATGGAAACCTGCTTGGGGTGATAAAGGATGGGGATGTTCAGTTCGGCGACTGCGTCGAGGATTTCGCGGGTGGGCAACTTGTGAAGCTTCAAGCCCTTCAGTCCCAGACTGCCGACCTCGTGCCGGAGCATGGAAGCGATGCGGCCCTGCTCGGTCTCGGGATCGTGTTTCGCGAAGCCGATAAACTTCCCCGGATAGCGCCCGCAGATTTCGGCGATTTCCTGATTGGCCTTCTCGTAAGTGGGATTGATGATCGGAAAGATCACCGTGCGATCGATGCCGGCCTCCTCCATGTGACGCAGGGTCACGTCCACGTTGTTGCGCGTCGTGTAGGGTGCGTTCATGGTTTGCCCGAGCCCGGCGTGGCAATGCGCGTCGATCACAAGCTGCCGGGATTGGCCTGTGAGGCACGGCGCGGCGGCAGCGGTCATCGCGAACCATTTGCGGCGGGATAAATGCACCTTCATATCTACTTTGCTGAGAACCGGGATGTATAATACCACAGTCATGCCAAGCGTTTTAGCGGATCTCCTCGCGCTGGCCCTCCTTCTTTGCACCGCTCTCTACCCGGCCCAGAAGGGCCGCCCTGACGAGGTTTTCCCGACCGGCTTTGAGACGCCCGCGGAACTCGGGAACCAGAAACTGGCTCAACTGGGACTGCTGGACGTTACCGCCAAGCCGTTCCTGGCCGACCCGGCCGGCAAACGCGACTCTACCGAGGTTCTCCAGAAGGCCATCAACTTCGCGCGCGATAAACGCATGGTGGCGTTCTTCCCCGTCGGCACGTACCGGATTTCCGCCACGCTCGAAGCCGTCAAAGGCGGATACCCTAATCATGGCAAGGAGGTCTGGAGCGGGTTCCGGACGGCGCCCTGCGTGCTCACGGGCGAACGGCGGCAGAACCCCGGCAAGAGGGGACTGCGCCGGCCCGTCATTCTGCTAGCTCCCCGATCACCAGGTTTCGGCGATCCCTCGAAGCCCAAGTATGCGATCCATTTCTGGTCACGGGCCGCCGCGAATCCCTCCGGATCCCAGCCGGACATCAACATGAACCAGATGCTGGTGGGGATCGACGTCACCATCGGCGAAGGGAATCCCGGTGCAATCGCCATCAACCACGATGGAGCGCAGGGCTCGGGCATTCAGGATTCGACCATCGACGCGACGCATGGGCTGTGCGGCATTGAGGGCGGCGCCGGTTCGGGGGGTAGTCATGCCGGAGTAACCGTCATCGGTGGCAGGTTCGGGCTGGATTTGCGGCTCACCCAAAATGCGCCCACGATTACGGGCATCACTCTGATCGGGCAGACGGAAGCGGCCATTCTCACAGACTCCGTCCAGACGCTCGCAGCGGTCGGCATCAAGATCGTCGCCAAAATACCGGGGCCGCTCATTGTGGCCTCCACGCCAAAATCTTATGGCCACCGCGGCCAGGTTTGCCTGGTGGACAGCGAAATCGTTTTTGAGACGCCATCGGCGAAGAACGTCGCCATCTCGTCCTGGCGCAGCCTGTATTTGAACAACGTGTTTGTGAAGAACGCATCCAAACTAGTGGCGAACCCGGACGGCTCCGAACTGGCGGCGAATCCGGACGGCTGGATGCGGGTTGGGGAATATGCGCATGGCGTACGGCCTCCGCTGCACCAGGGAAAGTATCAGTTCGAAGCTCCCGTATACATCGACGGTGTGCGCAGTTCAAAAGATTGGATCGAAGGGTTGGGAAAAGGGCAAAGCCCGCCCGCGGATCTCGCGTCGCGCCATCTCTGGGGAGACAATTTCCCAAGCTGGCAATCCCCTGGAGCGGTCAATGTGAAAGCAGCCCCTTATGGCGCCAAGGGGAACGGCGAGACCGACGACACGGCAATCCTGCAACGGGCCATCGACGAGAACGAGATCGTGTTTCTTCCCAAAGGGCAGTATCGCGTCACCAGGACCATCCGGCTCAAGCCCCACACGAAACTGGTCGGCGTGGCCCAACACCTGTCGCTGTTTCTGGTGCGCGGAGAAATCGGAGATTTCGCCGACCCCGCCCATGCGAATCCCGTCATCCAGACGGCCGACGACCGCGACGGAACAACGGTCATGAGTTTCTGCGGCGTCTTCACCCCGAAGGAAGTGATCGGGGCGTACCCGCTGCACTGGCGAACGGGAAGGCATTCGATCCTGCGGACGGTGGTCTTCATGAACTGGCCACTCGAAAACCAGCAGACTCCAGAGCGGAATTCCCCCTTCGTGATCATCTCTGGAAATGGCGGCGGCCGCTGGTATAACTTCTACGCCGAGTTCCCCGGCAAGCACGGCCCCGGCTACAGGCACCTACTGGTGGAAGGGACCTCCGAGCCGCTTCACTTTTACCAGTGCAATCCGGAGCATGCGCGCGGCGAAGCCAATATGGAGATCAGGAATTCCCGGCACGTTTCCATCTACGGAATAAAAGGCGAGGGAAATTACCCGGAGCTATGGGTGCGGGATTCCGATCACGTGCGCGTATTCGGGTACGGCGGAAATGCCGCGGCATACGAGCAGACCGCGCTATTCCGCGTCGAACGCACCCCCAATTTCCTCATCAGCAACGCGGTGGATCAGCCCCGCCTGCCCGGTAAGGGTTCGGATGACTTTTTCGCCGGCCGTGGCGTAGACCCGAATCAGTGGTATATGATCGTCGATCGCCCATCCCCGGGCAAGGAGACCAAGACGCTGCCGCTCGACCGGCCCGTACTGTACCGCAGGGGCCGGCCGGAAGCGCAGTGAACGGAACCATTTATGTCATCACGCAGACAGTTCTTTGAGAAAGCAGTCGGCGCCGCCGGCACCCTGATGATTCCCGCGCGAGTCCACGGCGCGAACGACCGGATCCGGATCGGCATCATCGGTCCCGGAGCGCGGGGTATGAACCTTGTCCAACAGGCCATCGAGTGCCCGAACACGGAATTCGTCGCGTTTGCCGATGTCTTCACCAAGCGGCTGGAGGCGGGCAAAAAGGTGGCGCCAGGCGCCAAGACCTACATGGATTACCGGGACCTGCTGGACGATAAGAACGTCGACGCGGTGATTATCGCGACTCCCCAGCACCTGCACTGCGAGCACTTCTGCGCCGCGCTCGATGCCGGCAAGCACGTCTACCAGGAAAAGACGATGGCCTTTACGGTGGAGCACGCCAAGCGCATGCGGGCCGCGTACAAGAAGGCCGGCAAACGCACAGTGCAGATCGGCCATCAAGACTGCTCCACCGGCCATGTGGCCGACGCGGCGGCTTTTCTCGCCTCGGGCAATATGGGCAAAATCACCAATATCCTCGCCACCGAATACCGGAACACCCCGCCCAACCGGCCGCAATGGTCGCGGCCGATTACGCCGGACATGACGGCGGAGAACATCGTCTGGAAATCTTTCCAAGGAGAAGCGACGCCGCACGAATTCGACGCGCAGCGGTACATTAACTGGCGTTTCTTCTGGGATTACGCCGGGGGCAATTTCTATGAGAATATGTGCCACCAGATCGCATTCTGGTACAAGGTGATGAATCTCAAGGTCCCCACAACCCTGAGCGCCGTCGGTGGCCTGTACCTTTGGAAAGACGGCCGTGAGGTCCCGGACACCGTCGCCGTAGCCATGGACCATGGAGATTTGTTGTTCGCGTGGAACTCGGGATTCGGAAACAATCTGCCGGGCGATTCCGAGGAGGTGCTCGGCACTCACGGCAGCATTCTGCGCTCATCGAAAATCCGCTACGTGCCGCAGAAAGTCAATCGTCCGGATGGCGTGGAAGTGGCTGGGAAGGAACCGGAGTCGGACAAGAAGATCCACATGCAGAACTTCCTCGATTGCATCCGTTCCGGCAAAGAGCCGAACTGCCCGGTCGAGCTGGGCTTCCGGGTCGCGATCGCCTGCCGCATGGCCGTGGATAGCTACCGTTCCGGGCGGACACTGCACTGGGATCCCGTAAAAGAAGTGATCGTGTAAGCGCTCATGACCCAATCATTGCTTCGCCGCGATTTTTTGACCGGCCTGGCCGCCGCGCCGGCTTCGTCCGCGCTCGCAGGCCAGCGCCCGCCGAACTTCCTGGTCATCGTTTCGGACGATCAGGGCTACAACGACGTCGGCTGTTATGGCAGCGAGATCCCGACGCCGAATATCGATTCCATCGCCCGGAACGGGGTCAAGTTCGCCAACTTCTATGTCGCCGGGCCGGTCTGCACGCCATCTCGATTTGGCCTGATGACCGGCCGCTATCCGGCCCGCTCACGGGATCAGCTTCTGGATGCCTTGATGCCGCCCAGCACGAAAGGCATCCACCCGGAGGAAACCACCATCGCCGAAGTTCTGCACGAGCGCGGCTACCGGACGGGCCTGATTGGGAAATGGCATCTGGGCGCATCCCGGCCGGAGTTCCTGCCCACCCGGCACGGCTTCGATTCGTTTGACGGCTTCGTCCACGGCTGTATCGACTACTTCGACTTCTCCTATGGCGGCCTGAAAAGCTGGTATCGCAACGAAGAACTTTATCAGCCGCCGAAAGGCTACACGACCGACTACCTGACCAGCCAGGCGATGCGCTTCCTGCGTGAGAACAGCCGGAACCCGTTCTTTCTCTACCTGCCATACAATGCCCCGCACTATGGCAAGGCCGGGTACGATCCCAGCACCAAAAAGGCGCGCGATATCTTGCAGGCTCCTCCGGCATACATCGCACGCTTTAGCCACATCAAGGATGAGAACCGGCGTGTGTATGCCGCAATGGTGGCTTCCCTGGACGACAACATCGGGCAGCTTCTGCGCACCGTGCGGGAACTGAAACTGGAAGAGAACACCGTAATCGTGTTCCTGAGCGACAACGGCGGCTCCCTGCCCTACGGCGGCAGTAACACGCCTCTCCGCGGGGAAAAAGCGAACCTGTTCGAGGGTGGGATCCATGTGCCGTGCCTCATGCAGTGGAAAGGCCGGATCGCTCCGGGCAAGACGCTTTCGCAGGTCGCCGGTGGGGTAGATCTGTTCCCGACCTTGGCGGCTCTTGCGGGTGGGAAGCCCTCTGGCGTGGATGGCCGCGACCTCAGCCCCGCACTCTTCGAAGGGCGCAACTTCGAACGCGAGATGTTCTGGCGGACCCCGCGGCGCGATGAAGCCTATCTGCGCGGCCGCTGGAAATACATCCATACCGGAACAGGCGAGGAGTTCCTGTTCGATCTCGAACGCGACCCCGTCGAGCAGGTCAACCGTATGGACGATCGCGTCAAGCTACAGGAGTTGAAGAAAGGTTATTTGCGCGTGAAGGACACGCTGCCGGCCGGGCCGCCGCGTTGAAACTTAGTAACTATTCGGGTAGCTAGTGTAGTGTCTCTAAAATAGCTTTACAATGGCCGATCTTTTCCAGGATCTTGTTCACGCTCGCTGTCCAAACGAATGGCTTCGGTTGCTTATTGTTGTGGGCCAGATATTCGTTGATCGCCTGTTCCAGTTCTCCCACACTGTGGAAACTGCCACGCCGAATACGCTTGTCGGTGATCTCGCGAAACCAGCGCTCCACTAGATTCAGCCATGAGGAACTCGTGGGTGTGTAGTGAAGTTGAAATCGACCGTGGCGCTTCAACCATCGTTGGACAGCGTCATGCTTGTGTGCCGAGTAGTTATCCAGGATGAGATGCAAGGTCAGATCGGCTGGCGTTTCCCAATCGATCTTTCGAAGGAACTTGAGAAACTCCTGGTGCCTGTGCCGCGCCATGCACTCTCCGATCACGGTTCCTTCGAGCACGTTCAGGACGGCGAATAGTGTCGTCGTGCCGTGACGTTTGTAGTCGTGGGTCATCGTACCGCAGCGGCCCTTTTTCATGGGCAGGCCCGGCTGCGTTCGGTCTAAGGCTTGAATCTGGCTCTTCTCATCGAAACATAGCACCAGTGCCTTGTCCGGCGGATTCAGGTATAGGCCCACCACGTCGGTGAGCTTTTCTACGAACCGCTTATCCCGCGACAATTTGAAGGTCTTACTGCGATGCGGCTGCAAACCGTGGGCGTCCCAGATTCGTTGCACTGTGGCTGGGCTGACGCTTTGTGCGACCGCCATGGTTCGCACGCTCCAGTGCGTAGCGCAGACCGGCTGGCTATGCAGCGTGGCCTCCACAATCTGCTTCACTTTCTCGACTGAAACTCCCGCCTTGCGGCCACGCCCAGGCTCATCTTCGGTGAGTGCTACCGGCCCGCTGCTGAGAAAACGTTGCCGCCACAGAATCACCGTCGGACGGCTGGTCTTCAGTTCTTGGGCGATCCGCCGATTCGGCTGGCCGCTGGCTGCCAACAGCACGATGCGCGAACGAAAAACGATCTTCTGCGGCGTGTTGCGGGCATGGACCCACGCTTCCAACGTGCGCCGCTGGTCTGGATCTAAAGCTAACGGTTCCGCCACGCTCCACATGGTACATCCAGTATGCCCGCGGAACGAACCATTGTAAAGTTATTTGTGAGACACTACACCAGTGTAGTGCGGCGCAGATAACGCATGGTTTGATGAGTTGCGGGGGGCGGCTCCCCTGAGCCGCAACCCGACGTGTGCCCAGCATGGGCAGAATCTAATTGGATGAAAGGAGCCAATCGGAGCCGATGACGGCAACCGTAGCGAAACGCAAGGCGTAGCCGCGAGGCGAAGCTGAAAGCAGCGCGTAGCAAACCTTCGACCGTAGGAACACGAACTGGCAGTGAGGCCGGGTGCGGGCGGCAAGTTGGCGTTGAACAGCGAAGCCCAAAGGTCATCAAGACGCATCAGGTAGAGCCAGTCGGCGCGAGGGGACAGATTTTGCACCTTACCTGGGGAGATCTCTCCGGCGAGAGCGGGAGAGAAGTCAGCAGAGGCCGTAGTAGCCGAGAAGCCGCGTAACGGCGGTGGAGCGAAGGGCCGAAGAACCAAGGAACGGAGCTAGAGAAGGAACTGAAGAGCGGCGAAATATGAGGACTCGAATCACGAGCGCAACAACTACGGTAGCCAACTCGTGAGTGCGGGAGGAAGAGGCGGTGCAGCCGCCGGGAACCTACTGCGGAGAGACCATGCTGGGCTTCGCGAACCTTTCGACGGAGAGCAATGTACGAGACTTTGATGGAAACGGTCGTGGCGGACGAGAATTGCGAGTCCGCCCTGAAGGCGGTAAAACGCAACCAGGGCGCGGCTGGCATTGATCGGATGACTACGGCCCAACTGGGACCGCACCTGAAGGCAAACTGGTGGATCCTCAAAGACAAACTCCTGAAGGGGACCTACGTTCCAAGCCCCGTGAGGCGGGTAGAGATACCGAAGCCAAGCGGGGGCACGCGGACACTGGGCATCCCGACGGTACAGGACCGGTTCATACAGCAGTTGTTATTGCAAGTGCTGACACCGGTCTTCGATCCGCAATTCAGCGGGCACAGTTACGGATTCCGGCCGGGGCGCAGCGCACAGGACGCCGTGCGAGCCGCACAGCAATATGCGCAGGGAGGGAAGGACTGGGTGGTGGATCTAGACATCACGAAGTTCTTCGACCACGTCAATCACGACATTCTTATGGGCCGGGTCGCGCCAGTGATCCGGGACAAACGGGTGTTGCATTTGATTGGGAAATTCCTGCGGCGGGGAGCGATGGTGGACGGGTTGGTGGAAGCCAGTGAGGAGGGCACGCCGCAAGGCGGGCCGCTGTCTCCGCTGCTGGCCAATATCTATCTGGATGCGCTCGACAAGGAACTGGAACGAAGAGGGCACCGATTCTGCCGGTATGCGGATGACTGCAATATCTACGTAGGCAGTCAAGCGGCGGCGGAACGGACGCTGGCTTCGGTACAGGGCTGGATCGAGAAGCATCTGCGCTTGCAGGTGAACACCGCCAAGAGCGGAACGGGGAGGGTCTGGGAACGCAAGTTTCTGGGCTTTCGACTGGATCGCAAGAAGCGGATCGGAATCGCACCGGAAAGCCTGGAGCGACTCAAGGCAAAGGTGAGGCAGATGTGGGATGGCCGCCGCAGTCGCAGCAGCAACCAACTGCGCGATGAGTGGGGCCGGTACGTGCGAGGCTGGTGGGGTTACTTCCAACTGGCCGAAGTACGGAGGCCACTGCGGGACCTGGAAGCTTGGGGGCGCAGGCACATCCGGAAATGCTTCTGGTTGAGATGGCACGACCGACGAGGCCGGCTTCGACGGTTGCGTCGACTGGGGATCAGCGGTCGCGATCTTGGTGTCGCGGGCAGTAGCCGCGGCGCTTGGGCAGTGGCCAAAGAACCCGTGCTGCAAAACGCACTGAGCAAATCGGTTTTACGAAGGTACGGCTTCCTGTTTCCATCGGATCTTGCCACGCAGTAACGTCGCCGGGTTCAACCGCCGGATGCGGAAAACCGCACGTCCGGTGGTGTGGGAGGGTGCCGGGGCGCAATCCTCGGCACTCGACCCGATCCCCAGGTCGGGTTTGGCCGGGTCATGGGACCCGGCGCGGTCCAAGGGGACCGCCCCCCGTAAACCCTAGGATTATTGCCGCAGTCCACTAGAAGTCAGAATTCAGGAGCCGGAATGAGGACGCCAGCGACGAGATTTGAGGACTTGATGATGTGGCAAAGGGCCCACCAGTTTGTGCTTGCGGTTTACCGTTTGTCCCGGGCATTCTCTTCTTACCGGCGGAGGTCGGACGTCTGCGGTGGCGTCACATTGTTAAGCACATTTGGACATCTTGTTGATTCTGCTGGGTGACGCAGTTCTGGCTACAGGCAGGTAGAGGTTCAGAGGCATTCCGAGGCCAATTCTAGTACTTCGTTGCACGCCATCGTGCACCAAAAGTGGTGATTGTCTGTATGTTATTGACTATAAAGTGGCGGAGAGAGAGGGATTCGAACCCTCGATAGAGTTACCCCTATACACGCTTTCCAAGCGTGCGCCTTCAACCACTCGGCCATCTCTCCAGCTTGAATTACTACGGCACAACGACTGGGGTTGTCGCAGTCCCCATTCTAACACAGGACTCACTCTTCACTGCGTAACAGCACATCGCGAAAGCGCAGGCACCACTCCGCGCTCTTCGGCTTCAGTGTTGCGGCGCACAGGGCCTTGGAGTCCGCGGCATCGGCCGCCCGCAACAGTGCGCCAATGATTTCGATCCGCCCCGCGGCGCCGCGTGCGCGCGCCAGAGCCTGATCCTGCCACGCGGCCCGGTCGAGGAAGAAACCGATCGATTCGCTCTCCGCGTGCGCCGGCGTGACCTCCAGTTTGTCTCCACATGCGAAGGCGCGGAAGCGCGCGAGCGCTGAGGCATCCGCGCGGCGCTCCGGTTTTACATAATCCGCCGGAGCGTCCAGCTTGCCCGCAACGACGGGTGCCATCACGCGCAACTCCATAGGATGAATCACCCAGTCGTTGCCGGTGTTATATTGCGCCTCCAGGCGGACACGCCGCACCGGAGCGTCCGCAGCCACCCACAAGTCAAGCCACAACACGACGACGCTTTGTCCCTCGACTGTCGCGTCCGGGTCTGGCAAACGCCCCTGGTAGGGAAGCGCCACCGGCGTCAGACGGTCCGGAACCCACTCCGCGCCCACCTTCGTGAATAGCGCTTTGTACAGTTTTATGGAGACAGCGTCGTCGGGGTTCTGCGCGATATACAGCGTGAACCATTCGCCCGCGGGCGGCGTCACCACCACATGAAAGCCCGTATGTGCATTGCGCGCCGCCATCGGCGAGAGGATCTCGCGCGACTCCTCGCCGCGGTCCGCTGTGACCACCTGTCCGAAGGGGTCGATGCGCTGGAATTCCGAATAGATTTGAATGGGCTGAGAGAACAGACAGGCGGGCGGGAGCAGCGCGCAGAGGAGAAAGATGTTTCTCATGGGCCTATGTTCTCACGGCCCATGTTCAAGAGGTTGGAATAACCCACCGTGCCGCGAGCGCGACACGGTGAGTTGAATCAATCATCGCTTAGGCCAGGTCGAACTTCTCCTGGTGCAGCGTTGCGTCGCTGCGCACCAGTACCGGCCTGCCGAGAATGCCTTCGAGTTCTTCAAGATACTTGTTGTCGGTGGACTTAAGCACTTTCCCGACCTCGGGGTTCACACGCAGCATGACGTCCTTACCATCCACGGCGCTGGCGATCTTGTGCGCTTCCTGCAAAATCTCGCCGATCACGGTAGGCACGTTCTTGACATAGCCTGCGCCTTCACAGTACGGGCACGGCGCACAGAGCGTGCGCTCCAGACTCTGTTTAACGCGCTTGCGCGTAATCGCCACCAATCCAAAATCGTTGAACTGCAAAATTTTGTAAGGGGCGCGATCGGCGCGCATCGCCTCTTCGAGCGTCTGCATCACCTTCTGACGGTTCTTGCGCTCGTCCATGTCGATGAAGTCGACCACGATGATGCCGCCCAGATCGCGCAGACGCATCTGCCGCACGATCTCCTTCACGGCTTCGGTATTGATCTTTACGATCGTGTCTTCCAGCCGGTTCGACTTGCCGACGAACTTGCCGGTGTTGACGTCGATCGCCACCAGAGCCTCCGTCTGGTTGATCACAATATAGCCGCCCGACTTGAGCCAGACCTTCGGCCGCAGCGCCTTCTCTAGCTCCTGCGTGACGTTGAAGGCGTCGAAGATTGGTGCTGGACGCGTGTACATCTTAACGCGCCCGACCAGCGCCGGCTGGAAGCGCTGCACAAATCGCAGCACGCTTTCGTAAATCTGTTCATTGTCGGTCCAGATCGCTTTGAAGTTTTCGGTGAACTGGTCGCGCAGGATGCGCTGCACGATGTCGAGATCGTGATGCAGCAGCAGCGGGGCGCGGCGCTTCTCCGCCTTCTGGTTGATGTCCTGCCAGAGGCTATACAGAAACTTCATGTCGGCCGCAATCTCGTCCTCGGTGCGGCCCTCGCCCGCGGTGCGTAAGATGAAGCCGCCGGTCATTCCGACGCGGTGGGTCTGCAAGATCCGCTTCAGGCGCTGCCGCTCTTCGTCCGTCCCGATTTTGCGGGAGACGCCCATGTGCTCCAGCGTCGGCATGTAGACGACGTAGCGTCCGGGCATCGCGATATGCGAAGTGATCCGCGCGCCCTTCTGCCCCAGGGGTTCCTTGGCGATTTGAACGATAATTTCCTGCCCTTCCCGCAGCAGGTCCGAGATCAGCGGCATCGGCGGCTTGTCCGTGCGTTCCGGACGCTCAGTGCGCTCGGTACGTTCAGTTCGCTCGGGGCGCTCTGTCCGTTCCGGACGTTCACCGCGCGGCGCTGGGCGTTGTTCCTGGCGGGCTTCACGCGTCTCTTCCTGGGCCGGTTCGCCGCCCTCCGGAGTGTCGCCGCGCATCTTGCGGCGCATCCGGCGCGAGACGCGATGCGGATAACGTTGTCCCTGCTCACGCAGCGTCGCTGTAAGGCTGTGCATCTGCCGTGCGGGCTCGACGCCCTCCGCCGACTCTTCGGATGTCGCGGCAGCTTCGCCCTGTTCCGTCTCGGCCGCAGCGTCTTCCGCAACTGCTTCGTGCGACTCGTCAGCGGCTTCTTCTATCTCTCCCGCTTCCGGCTCGGAGATCTCCACTTCCGAGGTCTCGGGCTCTTCTGTGACCGCCGGTTCCGCCTCGTCCTCTTCCAGCAGCGCGGCTTCACGCTTCGCTTCGAGGATCATCTCGCGAATCTCGCTCTCCTCGGATTCGGTCAGAGCGGCAGCTTTCTCGACGGGCTCTGCCGCCGGGGCTGCAACGGGTTCTTCCACCACCGTCGCGGCGACGACTGGCGCTTCGATCGCAAGTTCTTCTACCACAGGAGCTTCGACGACAGGCGCTTCGCTCACCGGAACTTCGACGACCGGAGCTACGACCGCAGTCTCAGGCACCGCCTGCACCACTTCCACTGCGGGTGCTTCTACCTCTCTCCGCGAATACTTCGCCAGCGACTCGCCGGGCAACATCGCAATCTCATCCACGCCGGAGGCGCTTTGCATAGCAACGGGCGCCGGTTCAGCTTCCCTGGCGGGTGGCGCCGACGCGGGCTCTACTGGAGCCGGCTGAACATCGCTTGCGTATTTCGAATCGGGCAGTCCACCCTCGCGGCCTCCCCGGCGGCGGCGCGAACGGCGGCCGCGCCTGTCACGACCATCACGGCCGTCGCCACGATCGGGGCCACGCTGATCGGAACCAGACGCCGCCCGATCCGTCGGAGCGGGCGCCGTCACGCCGGGCAACGGAGCCATTCTTTCGATCTGCGGAGGAGGCGCCGCGACGGCAGCCTGCGCATCGCTGCGCGGCGCCTTCTGCGGACGATCCTCTGTGCCGCCAATGCGGTCGTAGTCTTCGTTCTCCTCGAAGAAGTCGGTCACGTAGAGAAACGTGTCGCGCTCCAGTCCGAGATCGACGAAGGCCGACTGCATGCCGGGCAGAACGCGTGTTACACGGCCTTTATGAATACTGCCGGCGAGTGAGTACTCCTTCGCTCGCTGAAAATACACCTCAACCAATTGATCGTCTTCAAGAATCGCCACTTTAGTTTCGTGGCGGTTCGACGAAATCACTAGCTCTTTCGCCATACTTTTTCTCCGTTAATGAGAACGGCGGGAGCAGTATCGAGGAAGCGGAAAGGTAAGCGGGGCGGTCCCGCCTGCGCCGGCAGTAAGAAGACCGGCGCAAGCGATACAGCAAATCTTTTTGGCTGGCGGGACGGAGACTATGCTCGCGTACATCCCACCGTCGCCGGAGCGCCGGACCGCCTGTTCAGCGGCCCGGATCCACGAGCGCATCAATAGCGCTGTTCGGCGCTCCAAAATCCAGTTTGGAACCGGAGACCCAATACCTTACAAAGCTTCACGACGCCGCATTGCGCGCGCCTCAGCTTAAAAATCTTCGAAGCCGGACGTTATTGACCAGCCCCAACATCAGAAACATCGACAACGTATTCGAACCGCCCGCACTCATCAGCGGCAGCGGAATACCAGTGACCGGCATTCGGCCGATCACCATTCCCACATTCACCAGAATGTGAAACAACAACAGCGTCGCCACGCCCATACAGATATACATCCCGGCCCGATCAGGAGCCGCTTGTGCGTTCTGTACGATCTGCATCAGTAGCAGAAAATACAACCCTAACACAACCACCACACCAACGAAACCATGCTCCTCCGCGAAGGAAGAGAAGATAAAATCCGTGTGCGGCACAGGAAGGAAGCGCAGTTGTGTCTGCGAACCTTTCGTCACGCCACGTCCCCAGATGCCGCCCTGTCCCGCGGCGATCGTGGATTGGATCACTTGGTAGCCGCTGCCCCTCGGATCCTTGGCGGGATCGACAAAGGTCGACAGCCGCGCCTTCTGATAGTCCTTGAGCACATACCAGCCGAATGGCATCACGATTGCCACCACCAACAGGATGACCACCAGATGCTGCCAGCGCAGGCCTCCCAGGAAAACGCCAATCGCCAAAATCGGGAGATAGGTCAGGGACGTTCCCAAGTCCGGCTGACGCATCACCATCAGCATCGGCAACCCTACCAGTCCGCTGAGCTTCCAGAGGTCACGGCGCCTTAGCCGCTCGCTCTTGATCTCAGTCATGAACCTCGCTACTAGTAATATTATCACTAATTTAGCGAACTCCGAGACTTGCAGGTGGAAGCCTCCGAAGAGCGGAATCCAGCGCCGCGACCCGAAGATCTGCTTGCCCACCAGAAACGTGGCTACCAGCGAGACGATGGTCAACACATAGAAAATCGGGACCTGGCCGAGCAGCGTGTGATAATCAACCTGCGTCGCGATCCAGAACAGCGCAAAGCCGATGACGACATAAAGGACCTGCTTCCACCAAGCGTCCTTCCATACGGTGTCGTGCGTTGCGCTGAAGATCTGCAGGATGCCGAGCCCGCACAGCGCAAGCGTGATGAACAGCAGCGCCCAGTCGAGATCGCGGATCGAACGGTAGTTCGCCATTTCTTTAGCGCTCCTCGTCTGCCGAGCCGAAACCCGCGGCCTCGACGCGCACCGGTCGCGGCGGCGTCACGAATTCGGGCCGCGCAAGTAACGGACGGACCACGTTGCCGGCCACCGCCTGCGGCTGCACGTTCTTCTTGAATTTCTTGTCGTAATAGGCCTTGAGCACATCGCGCACGATTGGCGCCGCGAGGTTACCGTGCGCCCCGGCCTCGAACAGCGCGACTACTACGATCTCCGGCGCTTGGCGCGGTGCGAATCCGACGAACCAAGCGTTATCCTTCATCGTGCGTCCCTTCGCCGTGCCCTTCAAAAACTCATTCGAGGCCAATTGCGCCGTACCCGTTTTGCCGCATACGTCGAAGCCGGCCAGTTGTGCGGCCGCACCCGTACCCCATTCATTCACCGCGCCCCACATCCCGAAAATCACCTTGTTCACATTCTCCAGGTTGTAGGTCACGGTTCTGGCTCGGCTGGTCTTCGATTGGGTCGCCACCAAGTGCGGCTTCGGGAACACGCCGCCCGTCGCGATTCCGCCGATGCCTGCTGCCAGTTGCAACGGCGTAACCGTGAGCGCGCCCTGTCCGATGGAGACGGAGATCGTTTCGCCCGCGTACCACTTTTCGCGAAACGCGCGCAGCTTCCATTTCGTCGAGGGCACCAGGCCCTCGGCCTCATGCGGCAAATCGATTCCCGTCCTCTTGCCGAAGCCGATCGACTCCGCATACTCGGCGATCTTGTCGATGCCCATGCGGTTGCCCAGATGATAAAAAAAGACGTCGCACGACTGCGCAATCGCGCGATGCAGTTCCACCGTTCCGTGCCCCTTCTTATTCCAGCAGGCAAACGAGCGCCCATAAAAACTTGCGCCGCCTGCGCAATGCACACGCGTGTTGTCGTCTGCGAATCCGGTCTCGAGGCCGGCCAGCGCCATCAGCGGCTTGAATGTAGAACCCGGCGCGAGTTGCGCTTGCGTAACGCGGTTCAAGAGCGGGTTCTCCGGGTTCTCGACAATCTCTTTCCAGTCCTTCGAGTTGATGCGGCCGGCGAACTTGTTGGGGTCGAAGGCCGGCCGGCTCACCAGCGCGAGCACTTCGCCCGTGCGCGGATCGAGCGCAATCACAGCGCCCCGCCGGTCTTCCATGGCGAGTTCGGCGACCGCCTGCAAATCGAGGTCAAGGGTGAGTTGCAGATCCTTCCCCGGGATTGCCGGCTTCATGCCCAGCAGATTGCGCTCATGCCCGCGGTTGTCCACCACCACCTGACGGCGGCCATCGACGCCCATCAGCGTCTCGTTGTACTGCCGTTCTATACCCGCCTTCCCGATCACATCGCCCTGCTCATATTTCGCCAGATCCGGCGAGTTCAATTCCGACTCGCTGATTTCTCCGACGTAACCGATGACATGCGCAGCCAGTTGATCGCGCGGATAGAGCCGCCGCTGCGCGTGGATCAACTCCATCTCGGGAAACGTCTCCGGATCACGGTGCGCCTCGACGAAGGCCAGTTCTGCCGGCGTCAACTCCTCTTTAATCGGGATCGTCTCATACGACGGCCGCGACTTGAAGCGCCGCACACGCGCCACGAGTTCGTCGTAATCCAGGTTGAGGCCCTCGGCAATGGGTTTCAGATGTTCCAGCTTCAGGTTCTCTCGCGACAGAATCAGGCGGAAACTCGAATGGTTATCGACTATCACCCGCCCGTCGCGATCAAGAATCTTTCCCCGCGGCGCCAGTACCGGCAGACTCTTGATGCTGTTCCTCTCCGCTAACTCGCTGTACTCCTCCTGGTTTTGTACCTGAAGTTTCCAAAATCCCGACAACAGGAACACGAACACCGCGACCGAAACATACTGGAAGAAGGCGATTTTTCCGGACGCAAATTTCGTGTCGTCCCGGATCTGCGGGATCGAGGAGATCTTACTCTGATCGTCGTCTCTCTCGCTTGGAATTTGCCTCACGGACGGAGAACGGCTCCCTACGCCGCTCCTTTCATCTTATCTAAAAGATGAAAGAGCGGCAGCGCTACGGCGGCATTCAGCAGCCCGAAGATCATCGTCTGCTGGAAGTCGAAGGCCGTGTTTTGTCCCAACAGCGCGCTTGTCAATACCCAATAAAAGGCTTGGTGAAAGCAGAAAAAGAAGAAGCCCAGAATCGCGCGGATCAGCGGATTCTCGACGTCGAAGCGCATGCTCACCGAAGCCGCGAAGTACCCCACCAGCGTCTTTACGATGCCGAACATTCCAATCGGCTGGTGCGAGAGCGAATCCTGCATCAATCCGATCCCGCACCCGATAAAAATGCCCGCGATTGGCTGTCTGCGCATTAGCGAAAAATAGACCGTGACGAGCAGCGGCAGTTCCAGATAAGAAAGGTAGGGCAGGAACAACGGAACATAAACCTGGAAAAAAATCGCCAGCAGCGAGATCACCACCATCACCGCGGCGTGGTAGCGCGAGGCTCGGCTCTTGCCCGGCCGCTGCATCAGAATCTGGTCACTGAAGTCGTTCATTGGGGCAGTGGCTGCTGCTGTGGCTTTTGCGGCTGTGGTTGCTGCTGCTGTGGTTGCTGCGGCGGCTTCTGTTGCTGCGATGGTTGTGAAGGAGGCGGAGTAGTATTGGGCGGAGCGCTCTGTGGCTGCGCCGCCGGCTTCGGCACAAGGTTGAAGTTTGGTACGCCGCCGTCTCCAAAGACGTGTCCCTGCGCCGCACCTACTGCTTTGTAACGCTCCCGCAGGCGGTCCGCATCGGTGCTCAGCGCACCGGAACCCGGCGTCGATGTGGCCGGCGCGCTCACATCCGGCGGAGGCGGCGCTGTCAGATGGGTGCCCGGCGCGGCCGGTTGCGTGGCCTCGGGAATCTGTTGGTGAATTCCTTCGAGCACCACCAGTACCTCTTCCAGGCCGTTCTGCGAGCCGCTTGGCTGAAGATAGATCTCTTTGAATGTCCGGCCCGCACGCACGACTTTCACGATGCCCACCGGCATCCCTTTCGGAAACACCCGATCGTCACCTGACGTGTAGAACCACTCGCCCACTTCCACCTTCTCTTCGTTCTGCACGTAGTCGACCAGGCAGGTCGCGTGCCCTTGCCCTTTGAGCGTACCGTGGACACGGTTCTTCTGCGAGATCACGCCCGCGGCAAACGTCGAATCCGTCATCAGCAACACCTGCGAGGCGATCGGATATGCAGCCAGCACACGCCCTACGATGCCGTCGGGAGTAATCACGGCCATTCCGCGCATCACTCCGCTGTTCGATCCACGGTCGATATAGACCATCTTCGAGTTCGCGCCGGTCCCGGTGGCGATGATCCGCGCCGCCAGCATCCGGCTCTGCGTGCGCGATTGAAAGGCCGCCAGCGAACGGGCGCGGTCCGCCGTTGAGAGTTCCGTTCTGAGGAATTGATTTTCGAGTTTGAGCCGGTCGACGTCCGCCTTCAGCCTGCGATTCTCGTTGTTCGCATTCATCAGCACGAAGTAGTCCTGCACGAAACCCACGGTGTGGCTGCGCACGGTTTCGATCACCCGGGCGACTGGTGTGACGGTGGTCACCGCCCAGATCCGGATCAACCGTGCCTCCTGGTTTCCGCGCACCTGCCAGGCTAGCAGCAGCAACTGGCCGAACAAGACCAGCAGAAGCACGGTCAGGTTCCGGTACCGGTTTAGAAACAGCTCCATGAGTCTTGTCGCGCCAGCCCCGCGCCAGCTCCGTTAGTCGATCGCGACGCGTCGCAGCAGCTTGAAGTCCGTCAACATCTTACCCGTTCCCAACACAACCGAGGCCAGCGGGTCTTCGGCGATCGAGACGGGCAGTCCGGTCTCCTCGCGAATGCGCTTGTCCAGGTTCTTCAACAGCGCGCCGCCACCCGTCAGAACAATACCGCGGTCGCTGATGTCCGCGCTCAGCTCCGGCGGAGTGCGTTCAAGCGCCACGCGGATCGCATTCAGAATCGTGGCCACGCATTCCGACAGCGCTTCACGGATTTCGCTGTCGTCGATCGAGACGGTTTTCGGCACGCCCTCAATCAGATGCCGGCCCTTCACTTCCATCGTGATCGGCTTATCCAGGGGGTAGGCCGACCCAAGTCCGAGCTTGATCGCCTCCGCAGTACGCTCGCCAATCAGCAGGTTGTACTTGCGCTTCAGGAACTGCATGATGGCGTCGTCCATCTCGTTGCCCGCCACCCGCACCGAGCGCGAATAGACGATGCCCGATAGCGAAATCACGGCCACGTCCGTTGTGCCGCCGCCGATGTCGACCACCATGTTGCCGGAAGGCTCGGTGATCGGGAGGCCAGCGCCGATCGCCGCTACCATCGCCTGCTCCACCAGATGCACTTCGCTCGCTTTGGCGCGATAAGCCGAATCGATTACCGCACGCTTTTCCACCTGGGTGATCTCGCTGGGCACACCGATGACGATGCGTGGATGCACCAGCATTTTGCGTCCGTGCGCTTTCTGAATAAAGTAATTCAGCATGCGCTCGGTCACTTTGAAATCGGCGATCACGCCGTCTTTCATCGGCCGGATGGCGACGATGTTGCCGGGCGTCCGGCCCAGCATCTCCTTCGCTTCCTTGCCGACTGCTTCCACTTCGCCATTCGTCTTGTTGATCGCCACAATGGAGGGTTCGTTGACAACAATCCCCTTGCCTTTGGCGTACACCAGAGTATTAGCGGTCCCCAGATCGATGGCGAGATCGGAGGAGAACAGGCTGAAAAGAGAACGAACGTTCATGGAACGGTTTTAGATACTCCTGCTACACTCTTGCCCGATTAAAAATTCGTGCGAGGACTCGCGCTGAGAAGTCCACCTCAAGCGTAGCACAACCCCACAACCCCTTCAATTTTCACGTTTACTTTCAGTAAAATAGGCTGGCGGTCTCTAGTGAGTGAATGATGCTTTTTGCCGCAGCGCGGCCGCTAAATCGCACAACCTGCGACGAGGAGTGCGTCAGGGCGTACCCGCCGCCGCTATTCCCGCCGCCTCGCTGTGGTGGCGCCTTCAGCGATCATCGCTCTCCCCGTCTTGATTCAAGGGCCTCGGCCCCTTAGTCAATCTGCCGCTCGCCCCCTCGGACGCTTCTCATCGACGGATCAACGTCACAACTCCCCTTTCCCTTACCCTTGACACCATTGCAGAGAGTCAAGTATCTTGATGAAAACAGGTAACGTTAAAGCAATCGTTTGCTGCATGCCGAAGAGAGTCCGATTAAAGCGTGCAAGCAGGCATGCCTGGCGAGATCGAGGCGTACCCCGACTGATCAGCCAGGTGCGGCCGCGTTGAGTATTCTTAAAAGTTGTTCAGAGCCTAATAGCTCGTAAGAGAGGATTTTGAAATGCGGAACTTATCGAGGCTTTTGCTGTTGCCGCTCCTGCTCTCCTCACTCGCCCTTTACGGCCAGAGCACAGCGGCTCGCATTTTGGGAACCGTGACGGATGCCTCGGGCGCCGTGATTCCCGCGGCTTCGGTGACCGCAACGCAGGTTGAAACCGGCTGGAAAACCACTGCAACCTCCAGTCCGGAAGGCCAGTACTCGTTGTATCCTCTGCAGCCGGGGATTTATGCGCTCAACGTTGAGAAGATCGGCTTTCGGGCGGTTAGCATTGAACGGCTTCAGGTCTATGCGAGCGACAACGTCGTCCGCAACGTGGCCATGCAAGTCGGCGGTGTCGCGGAAACGGTCACGGTATCCGCGACCTCCGAGGCGGCGACGCTGGATCACACACCCTCAGTACAGTCGACCATCACGCGCGAACAGATCGAAGACCTTCCGCTCAACGGTCGCGATTACAACCAGCTTGTCTTTCTTGCCGCCGGCGCGGTGGACTACAAAGATTCCAGCAATAACTACGATCTCGGGTCAGTGGCGCTGAATGGCAACAGGTCCTACTCAAACGAATACAGCGTGGACGGAGTCTCCAACAACTACTCCTATCAGAACGTTTCAGCAATCCCGCTGTCGGTCGACCTGATCCGGGAATTCAAAGTCGTTTCCGGAGTCGCGCCCGCCGAGTACGGGCAAGGGGGAGCCAACATTATCATGGTGTCGAGGAGCGGAACGAACAAGTTTCACGGCAGCCTCTTCGAGTACTATCGTGGAACCGCGCTGATGACCCGCGACCCGTTTGCCACGGAGGATCCGGCTCCGCTAAGCAGGCACCAATTGGGCGGCTCGTTCGGCGGTCCTGTTGTGTTGCCCCGCTACAACGGCCACAACCGCACGTTTTTCTTTTTCAACTACGAAGCGCTTCGACAAAACGGCAGTGAGACGCGGGTAGCGACTGTGCCTGCCGACGCTTTCTGGAAAGGCGATTTTTCTTCGCTGCTTCCACGTATCCAGTTGCGTGATCCCTTAGCCACAGGCAGGCCCGTCATTCCCGATAACCGCCTGGACCTTTACATGGGAGGCACACGTATCAGCCAGACGGCACTGAATCTGAAAGCATTCTACCCGAGTCCCAACTTGCCGGGCCTGGCGAACAACTCCGTTCGTTCTGTCCAATCGACCAGCAGCAATGATCAGTTCACGCTCAGGGGGGACCACCTGCTTCCCCGCAGCCAGTCTCTTTCCGCGCGCCTCACGTATTACAACGCGGGAGGCTATAGTCCCGGACTGTTTGGGCTCCCCAATATGGGCAAGAGCTCGCCGCTTCACGGGCGGAACGGGATGCTGGGCTGGACGGCTCCTCTGGGCCCCAGAACCGTGAATGAGTTGCGCGTGGGCGCTTCCAATCTTTCGAAATTCAACGATTACGTCAATACGGGCTATCCGACGCCGGAAACGGTCGGAATAAAGGGACTGGTACCGGCCATTTCTCCCATCGTGCCGCCGATGCCTAAAATTAGCCTTACCGGCACCGACGCGTTCAGCGATCTAAATTATTCCTCCAACGCCGGCACTGCGGCTAACCTCTCGTCAATCACCAACAACATCTTTACTCTTTCCGAGACCGTGACCACGATGCGCGCCGGACATCAGATCAAAGCCGGCTTCGAGGGTCGGCGAACATACCTCAACTACCTCTTCGAGAACAACGGTAACGGAACAATGTCCTTCAACGGTTCCAATGCGGCGCGGTCAACTGGTTATTCCTTCGCCGATTTCATGATCGGAGTGCCGAACCAAACCCAATTGACGCCCCTGCAAAACAAGACGCTCTTGATCCAGCCGGATTATTCGTTTTTCGCTCAGGACGATTGGCGGATCAGGCGCAACTTTACCCTCACCGTCGGAGTGCGCAATGAGATGCACCTCCACCCGCTTGAGCAGCGCGACCGGCTCGCCATGTTCACTCCGCTTGTACAAGGCGGGGGAATCGTGGTGGCTTGCAGTGACGGGCAGTTGCCTACCAGCGAATTTCTGCCGGATGTCGTCTCCAGGCTGAGCGATGGAAAAGGCAATTTCAAATTTCCCTTGGTCTGTGGCTCGAGCGTAGGATACGATTCGCGGCGGCTGGTAAAGAATATGCTCCGCAACTGGGGACCGCGAGTCGGCTTCTCCTGGGATCCCTTCGGCGATGGCAAGTGGTTGGTCCGCTCCGGGTATGGAATCTTTTACAGCCGTCTGCCTCAGCAGTACATTGCCATAAACCTGGGGCCCAACCCGCCTTTTGCCAGCCTGTTCAACTTCAGCCAGACGATCACGAACGGCGTTCCAAGCATCACCTTGGAAAACCCTTACCCCGGCGCGGGAGCGTCGGCCAATATCATTCCGTCCGGATACGAACCAGATTTCCGCCTTCCCAGCAATCAGCAATGGCATTTTACGATTGAGCGCGATCTGGGTTCGAACGGCGTGCTCAGCGTGGCTTACATTGGCAACAAGGGCACGCATCTGTTCCGTAGTATCAACTTGAACATGTCCCGGATAGATCCCGTCACCGGCGCAGTAGTCAAGAAGTATCAGGCGACGTTCGGAGGCGCTGCCGTCAATTACAAACAAGCGGATGGCAATTCTATTTACAGCGCGATGCAGACACAGTTCCGGCGGCGTTTCGCCCGCGGCCTCTCCTACCAGTTCAACTGGACCTGGGCCAAGGGACTCGACGACGTCGGCCAGACCGCAAGCAGCTCTCTGTTAGACGTCGAAAACCTTGGGCGCGACCGCGCTAACAGCGATTATGTCCGCCGCCATCAGATCAATGCCAACTTCACCTGGGAACTTCCATTAGGCCGCGGGAAAAAGTTCGGCGCGGGCATCTCGCCCTGGCTCAATGCCGCCGTCGGAGGTTGGCGTCTGAGCGCGATCTGGCTTTACTCGACCGGACGGTATCTCACTCCTGACTACACCAACAGCGGCAATTTCAACGCTAACAACAGGCCTGACGTGGTGTACGGCGTCAGCTCTGCGCTTCCTGGAAGCGCGCGGGGTCCCCAAAGATGGTTTAATCCAGCGGCATTTGCAGTCCCGCCGGCTACAGACCCCACCACCGGTCTGCCGCGTTACGGCAACGCCGGACGCAACATCATCGTCGGCCCCGGCAAGAACCTTTGGAACGGGAGCATGGCGAAGAGCTTCCGAATTCGCGAAAGCAAACAGATCTCCTTCCGCGTGGATGTCTTCAACCTTATGAACCATCCCAATTGGGCCGCTCCAGATACAAATATCTCCAACGTGAACACCGTCGCCACGATCAGCGATATCAACGGGACGATGCGGCAGGCCCAGTTTGCTTTGGAATTCCGGTTTTGAGCCGGTTCGCGCACTAAGCGCCGCAAGCACTCTATAGGTGAGGGGACAATGGCAAGCAAGATCTTAGCGCGCGCCTGCATCGTCGTCATGCTTTCGCCGGCGTTCACGCTGGCCGCCGCACCCACTTGGGCCGCTACACCGGCCGTGCCCGGAAATCATCAGATGACGCTAAACTGGCGTCCGGCCGCGGGCAGTTTCACAAGACTCCAGGTGCGCTACCGCACCTCCAATGCTTCCGAGCCTTGGGTTTCCATCACAAACCTGCCTGCCAGTCCCACCGCTTATACCGTGACAGGGCTCCAGAATCTCAAATCCTACGAGTTTCAGATTGGCGCCTCAGACGCCTCTGGCGCCGTTACGTGGAGCGCCAGATTGCACGCACGTCCACGAGGAATATCGCACCCATCCGGTTTGCATGGCGGAGGCCAGATCAATGCCATTGTACGAGCGGCTGACGGAACCATGGTGGCTGGAGGCGACGTCGCCGGTTTCCAGCGATCCCTCGATGGGGGCGAGACGTGGTTCCAGTCCTCGCGCGGACTTGTGCAGGCGGCCAGCAGCCGAGCCGTGGCCTCGATCATTTGTCATCGGGCTTCCGGCACGCTCTATGGTGTGAGCGGCGGGAACAGCAACGGAAATTTCTGGAAGTCGGTGGATAACGGCGCAACATGGGTGCCCCTTTCCTCCGGAGCGGACTTGGCCGTGGAGGCGAATAGTACAGACTACCCGCGCCGCGTCGGCCGGCTGATTGCAACCGATCCAGGCAACGCAAAGACGATCTACCTGGGTACTTTGACCGGCATCAAGAAATCGACCGATGGTGGCGTAACGTGGACCGCACTGGCACTCACCGGCAAAATCGTTCGTTCGCTGATCCTCGACAACGGAGTCCTTTACGCCGCCATCGAAGGAAAGGGCGTGTATCGATGCACCACGACGGGCGCGGCGGCGCTGTTCAGCGGCACTTCCGCTCCCGGCAAACCCGAGGAGCTTATCGCACTGAATGGGGATCTGTATGTGGCCGCGAACACCGCCGGGATTCTACGGCTCAAGAACGCATCCGCGGCAGCGCCTGGCGCTGCGTGGACCGATCTCGCTCTCGGAAGCAAGACGGCGAGTTGGTCTGCCATTGACGGCTACGTGAGCGGCGGCAACCACGTGCTTGTCGTCGGAAATGCGCGACCCGAGCAGATCGGCGACAGCGGGCGTTACACAACCATGATGAAGTGCGCGAACGCGCAGGCCGCGTCGGGATTCAAATGGATCAACATCAGTAGCGCGGCGACGACCAAGGTAAGTACCATCCTGGCCGCGGGCAATGGCGAGACCTATTGGCGAGTGGATCCGGCCAAGGGCGAAGGTTTCCCGCCGGGTTGGGCGGCGACCAAACGGCTCGACGGCCCTGTGTTCGCCATCGATCAGATTCTCATCGATCCCGGCAACACTGAAAAGATTCATGTCGTCGGGCAGATGGGTATCTGGCGCACACTTGACGGAGGCAGTACATGGGAGCCCGCAGTCGTCGGACTTGGCGCCGCGGTTCTCAACGCCGTCGCAGTCGACCCGCGCCATCCGGGTTGGGTCTATGTCGGCGACACCGACAACGGGCTCTGGGTTTCGCACGACCACGCGGAGTCAGTGGCCTATTGCACGCGTCCGCCCAATGCAGCCAAGCCAACGGTCTCCGACATCGACGTTGATGCCGCGAGCGGTCGCGTTTACGTGGCCACCGCTACCGACATCTGGTCCTACGACCCTGCCGGCCGCTCATGGTCGCAGTGCAAAGGAGCCGATGGAAAGGCGCTGAAAGAAGCAACCGGTGGCAAGCCTGCGCATGGAGTTGAAGTCGAGCGGGTGTCCGGTTCACTGGTGGTTCTGGCCGCGGTCGAGCAGAGCGGCCTTTGGCGCCTAGCTGCTGGTGGAAATTGGATCAAGGTCTCCGCAGGACCAAACCTCGGTTCGCTGCCAAAGAAAGGGACGCCGTTCGAGTGGCCCGCCGGGACCTCACTCGTCTACTTCTATGATGGAAGCACCGGCGTCTGGCGTTCGCGGGACGCCGGGCAAAACTGGACCTTGATCTGGAACAAACCCCTCGGCGCCGGTGCCACGGGAAGTTTTGCGGTCATGGCGGATACCAGCAAGCTGTTCGTGGCCTTGCCGGACGGTCTCTTCCGGCTCGACCACGCGGACACCGGAAGTCCGGTCGGCAGCCCCGGCGGCATCACGGTCAACAAACTAGGTGTGCCGAATCCCGGCCGCTTAGCGGCGACGAACGACACGCTTTGGGTAGCGGGCGCGGCGTCGCCTTCTGGAACAACGAGCGTGCTTCTATGGAAATCGACCGATGGATCCACGTTCACTCCGTTCAGAGATGAGTATTACGAGGGAGCCGCGGGCTTTCCGCTCGGCTTGGCCGTCGAGCCTGGATTCCAATACACTGCCGCGAGCACAATGGGCCTTGTGGTTTCGCATCGTTAACCCAACGCCCATTGAACACGGGCAATCGACCAACCCTGGCAGCGTTTCGTGGCGCACGCAATCGTGCAGGCTGAAGCCCACGCCACACGGTTGCGACTAACCGTCATTCTGCATGCCGCAACCACTAACCGGCGTCCATCGGGTGCGCGACATCGAAGTGGCTCGGTGAACCACTCGGCCTGATACGCGTGTTTGTTGAATGCTTTGGGAACAACTCAAGTCAGGTCCGCGTCGAATGCACTTTGACAGGAGTGCTGCCGTGGTTCGAAAGACTTGCTTGTTGTGTTGTCTTGCTTGCTCACTCTGCTACGCGGAGGACCCCGCGCTCACTCTGTATAACCAACGCTTCGCGGTAGTTCGCGAGACGTTCCCGATCGTGCTCAAGCAGGGAGTAAATCAGATCCAGTTCACCGGCGCCACGGCTCACCTGGAGCCGGATTCGGTGATGCTGCGCGATCCGTCTGGTAATCGCGTCCTGCAAATCCTGGAGCAGAATTATCGAGCGGATCCCGTTTCCGTGGACGCACTGATGGTTTTGTATGAAGGCAAAACAATCGAGTTCCAAGTGCGCAATGGAGAACATGTCGAAACCATTCAGGGCAAAATCATTCGCGCTGGAAGTGTGTCGCGCGCCGGATCGTACGCGGCCCAGCAGGCCCAGTCCTCGCAACTGATCCTCGAAATCGGCGGCAAGCTGCGCTTTGACTTGCCGGGCGTGCCGCTGTTCCCTTCATTTAGTGGGGACACGATTCTGAAGCCGGCCCTAAACTGGACGATTCAAACCGACCGCGCCGGAAGTCTGGATGCCGAGCTCGCCTACATCTCCGGCGGCTTCAACTGGGAATCGGATTATAACGTTGTGCAGGGAGCGGCGAATGCGCTGGATCTGACCGGCTGGGTCACGCTGGAAAATCGCAGCGGTAAGACCTTCGAGAACGCACGCATCAAGCTGATGGCGGGCGATGTGAACAAGATCCAGCCCGCAATGCAGATGTACGCGAGTTCGGGCGGTGCAGTGGTTGGTGGCGTTGCGGGCGGCATACCGGGGTCGCAGGTCACGCAGAAGCGATTCGACGAGTACCACCTCTACACCCTGAAGCGCCCCGTCACGCTGCACGACAAGGAATCCAAGCAGGTGGAGTTCGTGCGCGCGAACGGCGTCAAGTCAGAGACGTTGTATGTTTATGATGGCCTCAAGCTGGAGCCGAATCGCTACGTGGGTGTGGGCGCGGAGCAAATCAGGCAGGACTCCGGCTATGGCACGCAATCGAACCCGAAAGTCTGGGTGATGCGCGAGTTTGTCAATTCGGACGCAAACCGTTTAGGGATGCCGCTGCCGAAGGGAAGGGTTCGTTTTTACCGGCACGACACGGACGGCCGTCTCGAATTCACCGGTGAGGACACCATAGATCACACTCCCAAGGACGAGCGCGTACGCCTGTTCACGGGTGCTGCGTTCGATCTGGTGGGCGAACGCCGGCGCACCAGTTACCGCATCGACCACGGACGCTCGACGCTCGACGAGTCGTTTGAAATCAAGTTGCGCAATCGGAAGACAGAACCGGTCGAAGTTCGCATCGTCGAACATCTATATCGCTGGAATACATGGGAAATACAGGTGAGTTCCGTACCGTTCAGCAAAACGGAGTCACAGACGATCGAGTTCCGGGTGCCTTTGCAGCCGGGCGAAGAAAAGACTGTAACCTATGTGGTTCACTACACGTGGTAGTTAGTTACAGCACGCGATACCGCCCAGTCAACCGGTCAACCTGATGCGAGCGGTTAGTGGTTTTGATCAAGGCAGAGGCGGCCCTTTAAAGTTCTGGGACAAACAGGGCAGTTCAACTTTGCTTTGACATGCTTTCGAGAACATACTGCCGCCCCACGATTTCCTTTGATGAGTCATTTCTTTGGCGGTGTGATATCGGTCACCGGAAGATCCCAGTGCGCCAGTAAGATCTCGAACCGCAGTTGTTCCTCGTGGTTGAACTTCTCCTGGTCGGGCCAGAGCTGCTTTATGAAGCGAGCTTCGTCAGGATTGGCGGTCGTCGCCACTGTCGAGTTCTTGAACCGAATCGTAACGCGGTAATCCCAGCGCCCATCCTCAGTCGCGTGGTTGGCCGGCTGTTCAATTTTCACCGAGAGTATGCGGCCGCTCTCCATGTTCTTTTGGAGCAACGGGTAGTGGTTTTTCAGGAAGAGTTGCAGGAATTCTGCCTGATGCCCCCACCGCACCTTATAGTAATACTCCATAGTGTAGGGCTTGTCGGCTGGCATCTGCGGCGGGGCGCCCTGGGGGAGCAGTGGCCGCGCAAAAACTGAAACCAATAGCACCAACAGTATGTTTCTCATCCATCCTCCTTGAGCGTACGGAGTTCTACGCTATCAGGTAGCTTTAAGTCCCGCAACCTGCTTGGCTGCAGCCCTTGCCAGAGCAGCATTCTTTTCAGCGTTGTTCATGCGTTCCCTCCCTTGATTCCCGAACAGCGGTAATTCTATTACAAAATATCCCGTCCCAGATCCCATTGCCGATTGGCCAGAAGTCGGGCGCAGCGTCACATAGGAAGATCTCCAGAGGGGGGAACCGAGGTTTCCTGTTGACGCGGACAGCGCACGCGGATGGCAGGGCATACGATAACCGAGAGGAATGTTAACGGGGAAAGGATAGATCTGACAACATCGAGAATGCTGACCGCGAAACAGGGAGCACGCGACGCGCTCAACCGAAACCGGGGCTTAGAAGCGCTAAAGGGATCTCTGGCACGCGTCGTTGTGGCCATAAGGGACACGGAAAATATGGCTTTTAAATCATATGGGCTGTATGTCATAATATGAGGGTGAGTTGGATCGTTGAGATTAGCGACGAGTTTGGGCTGGAGCTCGACGAACTGCGCGAGGACGTGCGAATGGAAATCTTGGCGTTGACGCGTCTCCTCCAGCACTTCGGGCCGCAATTGGGGCGGCCTCGCGTTGACACGCTGAACGACTCACGCCACGCGAACATGAAGGAATTGCGGTTCAGCGCGGCTGACGGCGAGTGGAGAGTGGCCTTTGCTTTCGATACGAAACGCAAGGCCATCCTGCTCGTTGTGGGAGACAAATCAGGTGTCAGCGAAAAGCGGTTCTACCGCGAGCTGATCCGCAAGGCAGATGAGCGTTTCGACGCTCACCTGGCTCGGCTGAAAAAGGAAAGGCGATAATCATGCCCACTAACGTGGATGACATAATCGGGAAGCTGAACCCCGCCCAACGCAAAAAGGTCGAGGCCCGCGCCGCCGCTCTGATCGCCGAGGAGATGACCTTGCGCGAGTTGCGGCACGCGCGCAAACTCACTCAGGTCAGGATGGCCAAGAAACTAGGGATCACTCAGGACAGTGTTTCGCGCCTCGAAAAGCGGAGTGATCTCTTGCTGTCAACGCTCCGAAAGACCGTCGAGGCGATGGGCGGGAATCTGTCGCTTGTGGCCGAGTTCCCCGACCGTGCGCCGGTTGTTCTGTTGGGTATTGCCGAAGCCGATCCGGGGTCGAAGCCCACAGGTCGAAGACACCCGCTCGCTTAAAGCGAGGTGTGCACAGGCCTCTATCGAGGACGGTCAAACGTACCCGGAGAACACCGCCGCACCGGGATTGCGGCGCGGCCGGTCTCTCGCTCGCGGGTAGCGGGTAGAATGGAAGCTGGTGACCACGCGAAGATCGTTTTTAATCGCCGGAGCTTCGGCCCTGGCGGCCTGCAAGCCCAAGCGCAGCCACGGCTATGAGGGCTTTGCCTTCGTGGCCAACGAAGAGGGCCGCGCGATCGCCGCTGTAGACCTCACCGCCTTCGCTGTCGTTCGCCATATTCCCCTCAATGGGCGCCCCACCGCCATTATCGCGCCGGATCAGGGCGCGTCGGTCTACGCGCTGACTCCGGAAAACGGAACCGTCCATGTCATCGCCGTTGGCCGCCTCGAACTGGCGCGCTCGGTTCGTGTCGCCCCCACCGCGCTCGCTATGCGCTACGACCGGGACGCCAATTGCCTGTGGATCCTCACCGCGAAACCGGCCAAACTTGTGCGCCTGCCGCTCGATTCCTTGCGTGTCGACGCTGAAATCGCACTGCCGGCCGATCCGTTCGATTACGATCTCTCCAGCGATGGCAAACTCGCGGCTGTCAGCTTCGGCGACGAAGGCTCCTGCGCGGTTGTCAACCTGGCGGACAAACGCATCGAGCAGCGTATCCGCGTCGACAGCGCCATCGGCGTGATTCGTTTTCGTTCCGATGACCGCTGCCTGCTCGTGGCCAATCGCGGCCGTAACATGCTCTCGATCTATGACACCGCGACCGGGCGTGTGGTGACGCATCTGCCGCTGGCCGTTCGTCCCGATAACTTCTGCTTCCGCTCCGACGGCGGCCAGTTGTTTATCACGGGGCAGGGAATGGATAGCGTCGTCGTGGTGTACCCGCACAAGACCCCGATGGTCGCCGAGACGGTGCTCGCCGGCGGCGCTCCCGGAGCGATGTGCGCCTCCGCCGGCAAGCCCGATTTTCTCTTCGTCACCAATCCGCTATCCGGCAACGTTACCGTGCTCGATATCGTCACACGCCGCGTCGTCGGGATCGTCTCGGCGGGTGCCGGTCCCGGGTACGCCACGGTCACGCCCGATGGCCAGTATGCGCTCGTGCTCAACCGCCGCTCGGGCGACATGGCCGTGATCCGCATTGCCGCGATCACGGGCAAGCGCACGAAGTTCGCCCCGCTTTTCACGATGATCCCGGTCGGCTCCGGGCCGGTCAGCGCCGCAGTGAAATCCATCTGAGACGCCGGTAAGTAGTAAACTAGGTTTCGCACTCCATGGCACGACTGCTTCGAACCCTTGCCCTTCTCGCCGTGTGCGCAACCGGCGCCCTCGCCGCTGATTTTGCGTCGCTCCGGCCGCAGGGTTATGTGAGCGACTTCGCGAACGTAGTCGATCCCGCCGTAAAAGTTCAGTTGGAGCGTTACTGCACTCGGGTCGAGCAGGCCACTGGCGCCCAAATCGCCTTCGTCACCGTGCCCACGCTCGATGGCGAACCGGTGGAAGACGTCGCCAATGCTCTCTTCCGCGCCTGGGGCATCGGCAAGAAGGGCAAGGACGAAGGCATCCTGCTGTTGCTTTCGATCAACGATCGCAAGAGCCGCCTTGAGATCGGCTACGGCCTGGAACCGATTCTGCCCGACGGATTCTCCGGCAGCATACTGCGCGAGATGCGTCCAGCGCTGCGGATTCCGAATTACAGCGACGCACTGGCGCTTGCCGCCAATGCGATCGGCTCCCGTATCGCACAGGCCAAGAACGTCAATCTCTCCGATCCGGCCCTCGCGCAACGCCGCCAGCGCCAGCGTCCGGAATCGCTGCCATGGCCGATGTTGATTGGCATCGGCGTGATTCTGCTCGTCGTCATGATGTCGTCGCGCGGCGGCGGTGGCGGCGTCGGCGGGTTTCTCACAGGAATGCTTCTCGGCAACATGATGGGACGCGGAGGCTTCGGCGGTGGTGGTGGCGGCTTCGGCGGAGGCTCCGATGGCGGTGGCGGCTTCGGAGGTTTCGGCGGCGGCGACTCCGGAGGTGGAGGAGCGTCGAGCGACTGGTAGCGCGCTGCGCCAAGACGAAGGATCAAGATGGAAAAAACGTTAAACCAGTTAGTCGAAAAATTGCAGAAGGCATACGGCGACAAGCTCGTTTCCGTGATCCTGTATGGCTCGGGTGCCGTCGGCGACCACCACGGACGCTTCTCCGATCTCAACATCTTCTGCGCGTTGAAGTGCATCACGCCGGCCGAATTGCGTGCGGCCGAACCCGTCTTCCGCTGGTGGAGCGAGATGCGCAATCCCGCGCCGCTGCTCATGGGCGTGGATGAAGTGCCCGCCTCGACCGACTGCTTCCCAATCGAGTTCCACGACATAAAGGCGCGCCACCGGATCCTGTTCGGCGCCGACATTGTCAGCAGCCTCTCGATCGACTACCGCTTCCACCGTGCGCAAGTCGAGCACGAACTGCGCGCGAAGCTTTTGCGCCTGCGTCAGAAGGCCGGCAGCGTGCTTTCCGACAATCAGTTGCTACTGCGGCTGATGGTCGATTCCGTCTCCACGTTCGCCACGCTTTTCCGGCACGCCCTTTTGCTTGCTGGATTTGAGGCAAAATGGCATAAGCGGGAAGTCTTTGAAGAAGCTGCGGCGCACTTCGCCATCGACCCGGCGCCTTTTGTGGCGCTCCTGGACGTTCGCGAAGAAAAGCTGAAAGCGCGGGACGCCGATCCGCTCGGCTTATTCGGGAAGTACCTGAGACAAATTGAAACGGTGATCGAAGCTGTCGATCGCCTGGAGAGATAACAAACATGAAGATCGCACTGATCGTACTGGGAGTTTTGTTGTTGATCGTCCTGTTCGCGGGCGGCAAACTGGTTGGCGTGCGCAACGACCTTGTCGTGCAGCGCGAATCCATCACCGGAGCCTGGGCGCAAGTGGATGTCGCCTTGCAGCGCCGCGCCGATCTGATCCCCAACCTCGTGGAGACAGTGAAGGGTTTTGCCAAGCAGGAGCAGGCCGTCATCGACTCCGTCACCAAGGCCCGCGCCGCTCTCGGCGGAGCGCGCTCGCCGCAGGAAAAGATCCAGGCCAACGGCCAGCTCGACAGCGCGCTGAGCCGCCTTCTGGTCGTCGTGGAAAACTACCCGCAGATCAAGTCGAACGAGAACTTCATGCGCTTGCAGGACGAACTCGCCGGAACTGAAAACCGGATCGCCGTCGAACGCCGCAAGTATAACGAGACGGTGCAGAGATACAACACCTCGATCGAGTTGTTCCCGAACAACATCGCCGCCGGCCTGTTCGGCTTCGCCCGCAACGACGCCTATTTCAAGACCGACCCGGCCGCGCGTCAGGCGCCCGGCGTCAAATTCTGAGAATTCATGGACACGGAAACATTTAAGAATTACATCAACGGCGAGTGGGTGGGCGGAGAGACTTTCGAAAACCGCAACCCGGCCGACACCACCGAACTCGTCGGCCTATTCGTCAAAGGCACGGCGGCCGACATCGACGCCGCCGCTGCCGCTGCTGCCGCCGCACTGCCCGCCTGGTCCGCGATGCCCGCACCGGCGCGTGGCGCTTTATTGTTCAAGGTGGCCGAGATCCTCGATCGCAACTTTGAGCGCAACGCGGCCGATATGACGCGGGAAGAGGGCAAGACGCTGCCCGAAGCCAAGGGCGAGGTGCGCCGCAGCATCAACATCTTTCGCTACTTTGCGGGCGAAGGCGCGCGCATGCCGGGCTTTCTTGTGCCCTCCGAGCGCGACCGCGTTCACATGTTCTCCATCCGCAAGCCCATCGGCGTGGTGGGTCTGATTACTCCGTGGAATTTCCCCAGCGCGATTCCGGCCTGGAAACTCGCGCCCGCTTTGATCGGCGGCAACACAGTACTGCTGAAACCCGCCTCTGTCGCGCCGCTCAGCGCTTGGCGCATCGTCGAAGCTTGCCACGAGGCCGGCATTCCGAAGGGCGTGGTCAACTTCATCGCCGGCTCCGGCGGAACGCTGGGTGAGGCATTGATCAAAGCTGCACCGCTCAAGGCGGTCTCGTTTACCGGTTCGTGCGAGACCGGCGAGTGGCTGCACGCCGAGGCGTCGAAACGGCGTCTGCGCATTCAACTGGAAATGGGCGGCAAGAACCCAACCATCGTTCTCGCCGACGCCGATTTTAATTCTGCCGTCGAGAACGTGGCGAATGCGGCGTTCTTTTCCACCGGACAGAAGTGCACGGCCACCAGCCGGGCGATTGTTGAAGACGCGATCTATGACCGCTTCACCGCCGCACTCGCCGAGCGCACGAAGAAACTCAAGGTGGGCAACGGCATGGACCCGGACGTGCATATAGGTCCGGCAGTCGACCAGGCACAGTTGGATACCGATCTGAAGTACATCGAGATCGGCCGTAAAGAATGCGGAGCGCCGCTGGCTGGGGGAAACCACCTTACCGGCGGCGCCTACGATAAGGGCTTTTTCGTCGAACCAACGCTCTTCGCCGGCGTCGAAGTGCATCACACGCTGGCACGCGAAGAAGTCTTCGGTCCCGTGCTCGCCGTGATGCGCGCGCGCGATTTCGAGGACGCGATGCGAATCGCCAACAACATCCCGTTCGGCCTCTCATCCTCCATCCAGACCACGAACATTTCACGGGTGTTTGACTACATTTACCGCAGCGAAGCCGGGCTCCTGACCGTCAATTTGCCCAGCGCCGGCGTGGAATATCAACTCCCATTCGGCGGCACGAAGGATTCCAGCTTTGGGCCCAAGGAACAAGGACCTGCCGCGCTGGATTTTTACACCGACTACAAAACGATCTACCTGAAATACTAACGGACACTTCATGCTATTGGGACAGATTCGATGGAACAACCAGGTGATGGCCGCGGTCTTCGATTCCGCCGGCGCCCGCCCGCTGCCCGATCACACGTTACAGGAATTGATTGCGCGTTCCGAAGTCGAGAAGATACCGCTTCAGGATCTCGCCCTGGAACAGGCCAGTTCCCAGCACGTGCAAGCGACGCCGATCATTCCGATTCATCCACGCGAGGTGTGGGCTTGTGGCTGCACCTATGAAACTAGCGCTGCGTTCCGCGACGCCGAACACGGTACCCGCGAGGGTTTTTACGCCCACGTGCACAACGCGGATCGCCCCGAGATTTTCTTCAAGGGCACCGCGCGCGTCTGCGTCGGTTTGAACAAGAACATCGGCATCAGGCGCGACTCGAAGTTCACCGCGCCGGAGCCGGAACTCGCGGTCGTGCTGGGCAAGAACGGCCAGATTTTCGGTTATACCCTGGCGAACGATGTCTCGGCCTGGGATATCGAGCGCGAGAACCCGCTCTACCTGCCGCAATCGAAGGTGTATGCGAGTTGCTGCGCACTCGGACCGGTGATCGTGACGCCGGATCAGTTGCGCGATCCCTATCATCTGGAGATGACCTGTACCATTACGCGCGGCGAAGCCGTGATCTTCAACGGCAGCGTGAACACGTCCAAGCTGACGCGCAAGATCGAGCATCTGGTGGAGTTTTTGTTGCGCTCAAACCCCGTTCCCTCCGGGTCTGTGCTGCTCACCGGAACCGGCATCATCGTCAAGGAAGAGGCGGCGCTCCAACCCGGCGACGTCGTCAGCATCAGCGTTCCGGAAATCGGGGAACTGCGCAACACCGCCGTACTGGTTTGAAGCTACGCTTCCGGTTCGGACTCCTCGTCTTCGAGTTCCCCGGCCCGCTCGGCGTAGCGCTTCAGGACGCGGATGGAGTTGCCGGCGCTGAAGCCCGAATAGCGCAATTTGCGGAAGGCTGAGGACAGATTCTTCTCGTCGGTCAGATACTTCGCGAGATCGACGCTGCGGAACTTGCGCTCGAGAAACGCCTCGATCATGCCGACTTCGTCGACGCCTTCGTAGGCGGCTTCGACCGAATCCTGCGCGACTCCCGGTGCTACCCGGTGCTGCCGCAATTCGCGCAGCACGCGCGCTTTGCCCAACCCGCGATTCTCCTTGCGCGAGGCGCTCATCGCGTCGGCGAACTTGCGGTCGTCCAGAAAGCCATACTGCTTTAGCTTCGAGAGGATCGTATCAATCTCGGCCACATTCGCGGCCTTGCGCTTAAGCTTCTCGCGCAACTCCCCAATCGACATCCCGCGTCCCTGCAACACCCGAAACGCATAGGCTTCGAGGGCCACAGCGTCGAGTAGTTTGGGTTGACGAGAGTTGCGTAGCGCCATCAGCCCTCCTACTCTAGCACTGCGGCCCTACCCGCTCAGAAGGAGTTGAAGTCGTTGTCGAGCGGAAACGCCGCCACAGTCTCGCGCTTCTTCGAGAGGATCTTTGGCGACGCAACAGTTTTCCTCACTGCGACCGCCGCCAAGGCGCGTGGTTGCTCGCCGCCCACCAGATCCCGCAGATTGTGAACCAGACTCAACAGTTGCGACGCCTGCGAATTCAGTTCCTCGCCCGCCGAGGCGCTCTCTTCCGCGTTCGCCGCCGTGCGCTGAGTCACTTTCTCCATCTCCACTATCGCCCGCGCAATCTGCTCGATGCCGCGCGATTGCTCCTGGCTCCCCAGATTCACTTCGTCGACCAGCGTCTTGATCTTCGTCGAGTCGGTCGTGATTCCGACGATCGACGTCTCCATCTGCTTCAAGCGGTTGCCGCCGTCCGTCGTCTTGATGATCGACTCTTCAATCAGTCCGGCCGTGTCCTTCGCCGCCTGAGCGCAGCGCTGCGCCAGATTGCGGACCTCGTCGGCCACCACGGCGAAGCCCAATCCCGCCTCTCCGGCCCGCGCCGCTTCTACCGCCGCGTTCAGCGCCAGAATATTGGTCTGGAACGCGATCTCGTCGATCACCTTGATGATCTTCGAGATCTTCTCGCTAGAGGTGTTAATCTCTCCCATGGCCGTGACCAGTTGCGTCAGATTCCGGTTCGCCTCTTCGACGCGGCGGCCCGATTCGCCTACCAGCAGCGCGGCCGAATTCGAGTTCTCGGCGTTGCGCCGAGTCATCGAAGACATCTCCTCCGTGGAGGCCGAGGTCTCTTCGAGCGAAGCCGCTTGCTCGGATGCTCCTTGCGCCAAACCCTGGCTCGAGCCCGAGATCTGCCCGGCCGCGCTGGTCACCTGCTCCGAGGCGCTCGCCAGATTCACGGCCAGTTCCCGCAGGCCCGACGTAATGCTGTTCACCAGGAAAAAAATCACTCCGCCCATACCCAACGAAAGCACGATCATGCCGATGCAGAGGAAACTGAAGCGCGCCTTCATACCGGAAGACTGCTGTTGCGCCACCGCCATTATGTCCACATTCGTGCGCACCAAGTCCTCGGCACCTCTGCTCATCGTCTCTGAAAGCGGGATCACTCTATCGCTGAATAGCTTCATGGCCACATCGCCCTGCTGCGCCGAGAGCAGTTGCAGCATCTGCTCGTGGGCCTGCGAGACTGCATCCAGCGCGGCGCTCGTATCGCGATGCGACTTGCGCCCCGCATCGGTCTCGAGCAGCGGTTCGATGTCGCGCATGCTCCGGCGGATTTGTTCGACATCGTCGGCATACCCGCGCCGGGCCTGCTCCATGCGTGCCGTATCCTGCAACATACTTCGCAGGATGATTTCGTTGTCGCGGCGGAGCATGTCCACCGTGGCCGTGTTAATCTTCCCCGCCAACACCTGCTTCTTCGCCGTGGATGCGATCGTGTGGTCGAGTTCGCCGCTTAAGCTGTAGATTGAGTACAGCGACCCGAATCCTAACGCCAGCGTGAGTGCCAGCATGGCGCCGAAGCAAAGCAGCAGTTTGTTCCCGATAGTGAGTTTCGTGGACATGTCATCCTCCCGGCCCACGCGTCTGCATGCGCCGTACAAATCCACTCATCGGCGGGGTTGCCCGCTGTATGACGGGCAATACGGGAAAAGTTGGCTAAATCATTTCGCTGAGCAGTTCCGGGCGGGGTTGCGCGATGACCACCTTATTCACCAGCAAACCTTTGCGGGCGATGCGTTGCGCTCCGGCCTCCACAGCGGCCGTCACCGCGGAGACGCTGCCCGTCATCGTGGCGAACGCCTTGCCGCCCAACGCCATGGCGAGGCGCACCTCGATCAGCGTTACATTTGCGGCCTTCACCGCGGCGTCGGCGCCTTCGATCAACGAAGTCACTGAAAACGCTTCGAGGATTCCCAGCGCCTGCAGCTTGTCTACTTTCGTGATCCCGCTGATGGCCGGAAAGATCTGTTCGTCCACATTGGGGATTACAAACGTATCGATCACCGAGAAGTCGCCGGTTTGCGTGCCCGCGCGGATCGCCGCTTCGATGCCGCCCATATCGCCGCGCACAAGCACCATGTACTTGCCGGAACAGATCGTGCGCGCGAGGATCAATTCGACGTCGGCGGCCTTGAGCATGGCATCGGCAACCTGCATGCCGGCGGCGATGCTGCCCAGTTCAATCAGTCCGATGGAGTTTCTGGCCATAGGCTAAGTGTGAATCTCAATATACTTGTCGGTGATAGCGGCCACCGTGCCGGCGACGCTCGCATGGATGTTGACGCCAAGTTCCTTCTCGCCCATTTGCGCCAGCAAATCGTTTTTCCGCACCTTCGCGCCCTTAGCGACCACCGGCGTGGCGGGCTTGCCCACGTGCTGCGAAAGCTTGATTCGCGCGACCTTCGGAACATGTTCGCACTCGATCAGCGGCGTATGGCTCTCGTATTCCTCCACCTTCAAGCGCTGGCGTAACATGGTCAGCGGCACGCGCCGGTACTCCTTCATGGGGTGGACTTTCACGGGCTTCTGCTGCACGAACTTGATACCCGCCGCGCGCATGTCCAACTTGGCCTGATCGCAAGCCTCTTTCGGAAAGAGGTCCTCGGGGCAGGCGTAGAGCGTGCACAGTCCGCAGGCGCAGCACAATTCGCCCCATTGATTCCAATGCTCGGAACCCGTCGCCGTGAAGCCCAGACTGCGCATCACCTTATGCGGATTGACCTCATAGCCCAGCAGATAGCGCGGACAAAACTCGGTGCAGTAGCTGCATTGATCGCACGCCGACTTGCCGATGCGCGCCTTGGCCTCTTGCGGCAGCGCTTTGCGCGTCACCAGGTAATGCTCTTTCGGCAGTACGATGAGTCCGCCTGTAGTCTTGGTGACCACGTCGTCCAGGTCGAAAGTCAGCGCGCCCATCATCATGCCGCCGACAAAGACGCCGGCCTCGGCCGGGATCGTGCCGCCCGCCAGTTCGATCAGGTCGCGGAACGGCGTGCCCAGCGGAACCCAGAAGGAACACGGTTTGCGGACCGCTCCGGCCACGCTGAGAAACTTGCGTGTGACGGGGACGCCCTGATTGGCGCAGTGAACGTTGTAAAGCGTCTCCACATTGTTCACGACGCAGCCGGATTGCAGTGGAATGCCGCCCGCCGGAATCAGCCGTCCGGTGGCGCTGTAAACCAGTTCGTATTCGTCGCCGCTCGGATAGAAGTCGCCGAGCAGCGTCATCTCGATGCCCTTCGCGCGGGCCAGCGGCTCGACCGCCAGGATCGCCTCCGCGTTCTTTTCTTTGATGCCGAAGCGGCCCTTTGCGGCGTGGACCGACTCCATCATGAGCGCCATGCCGTTGACGATTTCAGCCGGCCAGGCCTTCATCAGTTCGAAGTCCTTGTGGAGCAGCGGTTCGCATTCGGCGCCGTTCGCAAGGAAGTACTCGACGCTCGAGTTGGCCTTCACATAGGTCGGAAAGCCGGCCCCGCCCGCGCCGACAACGCCCATCTTTTTCAATACTGCGCTGAGCATGAAGATCCCCAGGTCGAGTTTGGCCGGGTCAAGGGACCCGGCGCGGTCCAGGGGGACCGCCCCCCGTGAACCACAGATTTATCGACGCACTGCATTACGTCGCAACTCCGGCAACTAGCGCGTTTTGATAGGCGACCAGTTCTTCGAGCGCCGGCGTGACGACCGTTTTGTCCATGTCTTCCGAGGTCTCGATCATGCGAACCAGGTGTAGCGCGGCGAGTTTCATGCACCACGGGTCGGTGAGCGGATGCCCGGATCTGGCGCTCAGCGTCAATAGGTCCGCGTGAGGCAGCGCGATGACTTTCTCCATCCGATCGTTCCCGTACGTCACCAGGAATTTGACATCCACGCTGTCGGAATGCCGGATCGAGATGGCGGTCTGGAGCCACTGGAATTCCACCTGCCACATGCGGCTGAAGGGATCGGGTCCAGCTTCAAAGCTGCGGTAGTTCGCGATCATTCTCCTCCATCCTAGCAAGGGCCAGGGCACCGTACAGCACGCTGTCGTCGCCCAGCGCGGCCGGTTGCACGTCGATGCGTGCGTGCGACCAGTCCGTAATCCGGCGGCGCAACTCAAGGCGCAGCGGACCGAAGAGTTTTTCGCCGGCCTTGACGAGGCCCCCGCCGATCACGATGCGTGCTGGATTCAGTAGCATGATCGCGGCCTTGAGGCCCAGTGCGAGGTCTTCCACATAACGCGCCACAAAAATCGGGTCGTCGAGCAGCAGTTTCGGGGAGCGGCCATTGTCACGCTCGAGCCAGAGGCCGCAGCACATGCGCTCAAAACAGCCGCGCGCGCCGCACAGGCACTCCGGGCCGTCGGGACGGATGGTCATGTGGCCGATCTCGCCGGCATAGGAATCCGCGCCGCGCAGCACTTTGCCGCCGCTCAGGATGCCTCCGCCGATGCCGGTCGAAAGCGTCATATAGAAGAGGGGGTCCGCGCCGCGTCCCGCGCCGAAAAGTCCTTCACCCAGTGCGCCCACGTTGGCATCGTTGTCCATTACGACGGGCACGCCCAGCGCTTCGCGCATCTCCTCAACCAGCGGATAGCCGCTCCATCCGCCGACGTGCGTCGAGAGCGCAACGCGCTGTTCTGCGAAGAAAACCGGGCCGCCGAAGCCGATCCCGCAACGTTCCAACGGCACGTTCCACTCCCGGACGATTCGCAGGATCTGAGCGGCCATCCAGGCCGGCCCGCCTTCGCGATCCGTCGCCAGCGATTCGCGCCGGACGATGGTGTCACCTTCAAACACGGCCACTGTAAACTTCGTGCCGCCAATGTCGATTGCCAGTGTGAGAGCCATGCCGCGCTAGCCCTTCGCGGCGTCGGCCGGGAACAGCGCGGCGAAGAGTTCGTCGTGCTCGAGAAAGTTCGGGACGATCCAGTCCGCGCCCACTTTCTTCAACCGGTTGCGTTTCCATTCGTCGATCTTCAGGCAGGCCGGTTCGTCTGTGGCGACACCCACGGCGACGCCGCCCACTTGCTTCACGTTTTCGATCTCGACATAGCCGTCGCCGAAGCCGAGGAACTCCTCACCCTTCGATTCCGCCGAAGCGATGATCCGCTGGATCAGAATTGACTTCGAGAACGCTTTGTAGTCGTCGAGCGCGCCGAAGACGCGGCCCTCGAAATACTTGGATACGTCGAGCAGGTCCGCCTCGCGGCGCATATAGGCTTCGTCCGTGCCGCTGGCGAGATACATCTTCAGGCCGCGCGCTTTGAGCCGCTCCAGTAGTTTGCGCGAACCGGGGACGAGATATTCTTCCGGCGACGCGTGACCCTTCTCAAGAGCTTCGACGCGATCCTTAATCTGTTCCCAGAGCCGATCCAGGTACATCTTCTTATAGACCAGCGGATCGTCGGGTTTGCCGCCCCGGGCCGCAATCTGGTCGGCCAGTTCGATCATCTGATACATCGTCTGTTTGCCGGTCAGGCGGCCGACGAACTCCTTGACGATGGCGGTGAGGGCCGCTTCGCTCTCGCCCGTCTTTAGATCGGCGAGCAACTCGACCATCATCGGGACCATCACCTCGACCCATCCGGCGCGGATTGTCGATAATGTGCCGTCGAAATCAAAAAGAGCGATGCGAGCGCGTTCGGCGTTGGCGCCCTGGGACAGAAATTCAATCATCTAGCCTCCAGTTTGACATAGGCGTTGCGCGGCGTGGCGATTTGTTGCAAACAAAGGGGGCCGTGGGTTCGTTTCGTCATTTGTGCCAGTTTGGGTGCGGTCGCTGACCAGGGCCAATTCACGCGATGAATTTGGGCGGATTGCGACTGCTCCCGGTTGGAGTGTAGCAGGTGTTGGCGCTGGTTTTCTGCGTCGTGGAAGGTAAGTGAAAGATACGACGGGAAATAGAAATGTGAACTGGTCGTTGATCGCCCTCTCGAAAGAACGCCCAGCCAATCTGGGGACACTACATAAGCGTCCCATCGACGATATCATGATTACGTGACCTCGCTATGGTAATAGTAGCGAGGCGAACAAATCACAAAAGGTCTGCCTTGATTCACCGATAAGGTGTAACGTGGTGCAGTTAGGACTGTTTGGACAATTCGTTAGCGATGAGGCCAAAAAGACGGAGGGCGGGCAGGGATGCGCAAGCCGGTACAACAACATCGCTGGGGGACTCGGTGAGCTTTACCCCGGAACACGATCGGCCGCTGAAAGAAATCGCCAAACAGAAGAAGGTCTCGCTGGCGTGGGCGCCACGCAATGCTGTGGAGCAGTACGTCACGGACAGGCCGCCTTCGTTGGCGATGGAGCAACAAGCCTCGTGAGTTCTTCAATGTCCAGGGTCGCTCTCGTGCAATCGTCGTTTCCGAGCCTCTGCCCGATCACGGCCGCCGTCGCCCAACTGGCGAATGCCGGTGTTGAAGAGCGTGGCGCGATATTCACGCGTCGTGAGGTCGTGGATTTCATTCTCGACCTTGTTGGCTACACGGCGGATCGCCCGCTTCATAGACGGAAGCTGCTCGAGCCGTCCTTCGGGGATGGTGACTTCCTGTTACCCGCGATCGAACGTCTGGTAGAAGCTTGGGCTAATTCTTCGGAGAAGTCCGGTGACGCCGCCCTCGATCTGCGCGATAGCATCCGGGCAGTGGAGCTGCACCATGCTACGTTCGAGAAAACGCGCTCAAGGGTTGTAGAGTTACTGGAAGGGAAGGGCATCGCCCCGGAATCGGCGCTGTTACTCACGGAACGATGGCTCGTCAACGGCGACTTCCTGCTTGTCCCACTCGATGCGGATTTCAGTGTGGTCGTCGGGAATCCTCCGTACGTCCGGCAAGAGTTGATTCCTGACGTGCTGATGGCGGAATACCGGGCACGCTACAGGACAATCTATGACCGCGCAGATCTTTACATTCCGTTCATTGAAAGATCGCTGCGGAGCCTTATCCAAGGCGGCCAACTCGGCTTCATCTGTGCAGACCGGTGGATGAAAAATCGCTATGGAGGGCCGCTCCGCAAGTTGGTTTCAGACGATTTTCATCTAAAGATATTTGTGGACATGTTCAATACGCAGGCGTTCCACACGGATGTGATCGCCTATCCTGCTATCACCGTTATAAGCCGGGAGAAAGCCGCCGCAACGCGGCTCGCGCATCAACCACCTATCGAAAAGCACTCCCTTTCCGCACTTGCGCGCGAGCTCCTGGGGATGCACGACTCTGGCACGGGTGAAGCTGTTCGAGAGATGGCTGGAGTCGTGGCAGGCGCGGAGCCCTGGATACTCGAGTCAGTCGACCAGCTTGGGCTTGTCCGGCGGCTTGAAGAATCTTTCCCAACGGTCGAGGAAGCGGACTGTAGGGTCGGTATCGGCGTGGCAACGGGGGCGGACAAGGCCTTTATCGGCCCATTCGATGGGCTGGACGTTGAGCCGGATCGCAAAGTGCCACTGGCTATGACACGGGATATTATGGATGGCGTTGTCAGTTGGCGCGGCCTTGGTGTTATCAACCCGTTCGCGGACGATGGTGGGCTAGTGGACCTCGATCAGTACCCACGACTGAAGTGCTACCTCGAAGCGCGCAAAACGCAGATTGCAGGGCGGCACGTAGCACTGAAAGCGCCGTCGAACTGGTACCGGACGATTGACCGGATTTATCCGGCTCTCGCCTGCACTCCGAAGCTACTCATTCCGGACATCAAGGGTAAGGCGCACGTCGTCTATGAAGGTGGCCACCTTTATCCGCATCATAACCTGTACTATCTGACTTCAGACACATGGGATCTGAAAGCCCTTCAGGCAGTCCTCATGTCAGGGATTGCCCGCTTGTTTGTGTCGATCTATTCGACGAAAATGCGGGGCGGCTACCTGCGCTTCCAGGCACAATACCTCCGCCGCATTCGGATTCCCCATTGGGACAATGTTCCGTCAAACTTGAAACGCGAACTTATCGACGCTGCGGAGCAGGGCGACGTGTCGGCCTGCAATCGTGCCGTTTTCTCCCTGTACGGGCTGACGAAAGAAGAGAAGGCGGCGTTGGGAGGAAACGGCGAATAGCCATGGCGATTGATCTGGCCGACTACGAGAGAAAGGCCCGTGAAGCCGTCATGGGATTTTGGGGAAATCGCGAGAAGGCACGGCAGAACCAGATTGAAGCTGGAACGGCAGACCAGGGTGAACGGGCCGGTGTCACGGCCGGAAAGAACATGGACGGGTTCATCGCCCTTGTAATCGATCTGGTGAGGATCAACGGCCTTGCTCACGCCTCGATCCATCAGCGAAGGGCGCTCTTGACCCTGCCTGGATATTTCCGCCCAACAAAGTTATGGGATCTGCTGGTGCTCAACGAGGGCAGCCTCATCGCTGCGATCGAACTCAAGAGCCATGTCGGGCCGTCGTTCGGGAACAACTTCAACAACCGGACCGAAGAAGCTATCGGTACGGCGCACGATCTATGGACAGCCTACAGGGAAGGTGCGTTTGGCAAGTATCCTCGGCCATTCGTCGCTTGGATGATGCTGGTAGAAGATGCGCCTGGCTCGCGTTCGCCGGTGCGGGACAGGTCGCCGCACTTCCCTGTTTTTCCGGAGTTTCAAGGCGCTTCGTAACTGAAGCGCTATGACGTTTTGTGTCAGAGGCTCGTGCAGGAACAACTCTACACGACGGCCGCCGTGATCACTTCGCCGAGGACGGCGGTCACGACCGGTGAGTACAGCGAACTCTCTGAAATGACAAGCCTGAAGACTCTTGTCACGTCCTTCGCTGGGCACATAGCGGCAGAAGCTGCGCGTTGCGGAGCATGAAATAGTTTCGATGCGCGGGTGCACAGCATTTCGGATTTTCACCGAGGAGTCCGTCGTAGATAAGCTCCACCACCCACCAGATCGATCAATATCAACGTGAGCTGGATCACCGATCCCTGTCTCGATGACCGGGTGCCGGAATCCAGAATCTGGGAAGCTGTGGCCTTGTCGGGCCAGTTCAGGTGGACGTTTTCATCCACTGACGTTTCGGACGTGGAACCGCCCCGGATTTCTGCGTTTCCCTCAATTTTCCCTTGACGATATGCCAGCGATCTGATAATGTTCTGAGCTGAGATAACGTTAAAGCAATCGTTGTACGTTTTGCGGCCGAAAAGGCAAACTCGCAAGTGCCCCGGCGAGAGCAGGGGCAGAGGATAGGTGACTACGATAATGATCTGCCGACACTTGATTACGGCGCGAATTGTGATAGCCCTGTTGCTCCCTGTGGCCAGCTTATGGAGTCAGGTGATTACGGGTTCCGTGGTCGGAACGGTTGCCGACAACACGGGCGCCGGTATTCCAAATGTTCAAATGAAGCTGACTTTGGTGGCAACCGGGGCAACGCGGCAAATCAGCAGCGACCACGTCGGGAATTTCGTTTTCAGCAGCGTGCTCCCGGGGTCGTACACTCTTGCCATAGAGCACCCAGGGTTCAAGAAGTACGAACAAATCAACGTCAACCTCTCCTCGAACGAGCGGCTCTCCTTGGGAGAGGTGCGGCTTGAGCTTGGATTACTCAGCGAAAGCGTGACAGTGACCGCGCAGAGCGCTTCCGTGCAGACGGCGACCGCCGAGCGATCTGGCACCGTGAACAGTTCTCAGGTCGCGAACCTGACGGTGATCAACAGGGAGTTCACGGTGCTGGCGACGTTGATGCCCGGCGTGGTTGCGAATATCCGGTCGGAGACGCAGGGTTCCGGAGCGAGCGCGATCTTCTATGTACAGGGCTCCCGAGGGAATTCCAACAGCACCCTCATTGATGGCCTGCCGGTGCAGGATCTCAACAATGGGCAAGGTGTCTTCGCATTCCTGAGCATTGATAGCGTCTCCGAAGTCAAGGTTTTGACGAGCAGCCTTCAGGCCGAGTTTGGGCGCACATCCGGTGTGAACATCCAGGCCGTCACGAAGGCGGGAACGCGGGAATTCCACGGAGGGTTGTACTGGTACAAACGGCACGAGATGTTCAACGCCAACAGCTTCTTCAATAACCGGGGTGGCTTGCCCGAAGCGCGCTACCGCTTCACGACCGCGGGCGGCAACATTGGAGGGCCGATTTACATTCCAGGCAAGTTTAACCGCGATCGCAACAAGTTATTTGTCTTCTTTTCTGAAGAGGAATTGCGCGAGATGCGTCCCCAGCCCATCCGGCAGGTGACGATGCCGACGCAGTTGGAACGTGCCGGCAACTTCACTGATTCGCGGGACTTGAATGGCGCTCTGATTGTCATTCGCGACCCTCTCAGCGGCCAGGCATTTCCCGGCAACGTGATTCCAGCCAGCCGGATCAACGTGCTCGGCCAGCGCTATTTGAATCTTCTCCCATTACCCAATTTTCTTGACGTCGGGATCTCGGCGCGGCGCTACAACTATCAGGCGCAGGAGAGCACCGACGTGCCCAAGCACAATCAGGTGGTCAGAGTAGACTACAACATCGGGTCGAAGACGAGCGCCTACGGCCGTTTCAACAACTGGTGGGATGAGCCGCGTGGCTGGGCTGTCGGCGGCGGTTCGAGCAACTGGGGTTGGCTGCCGAGCAAGTATGTCAACAACGCCAGGTCCGGCGTGCTCACGGCGACTCACATATTGAGCCCGTCCGCGGTGCTGGAAGTGTCGGCAGGGTTGCAGCGCCAAAGCGAAAACGGCCCGCCGCTCAACCAGGCGGACGTAGACCGGATCAATCGGGTGAAATCAGGCGTAACAATACCGCAGTTCAACCCAGCGAATAACCCGCTCAATCTGGTCCCGCAATCCAGCTTCGGTGGAGTTACAAACCCTGCTGCGGTCACCTATGATGCGCGCTTTCCCCTGCGCGGCCGCGACACGCTGTTTACGTGGAGCGGTACCCTCAGCAAGAACTATGCGCAACACTCTTTGAAGGCGGGCATCCAGGCCGAGCGGGCCCGGGACTACGAGGGGAACAGCGGCGTGTTTGCCGGCAATTTCAACTTCGGGCGCGACGTGAATAATCCGAACGACACGAATTACGCCTACTCCAACGCGATGGTTGGAAACTTTGCCTCCTACACGGAATCGACTTCCCGGCCGTGGACGCAGGCGCGCTCGACGATTATCGAGTGGTACGTGCAGGACAACTGGAAGGTGACCAGGAAACTGACGCTCGACTACGGAATTCGCTTCGGTTGGGCACAGCCCTGGCATGGCTACCGCCGCGAAGAGGCGGCGTGGGTTCCCGGTACTTTCGATCCGGCAAAGTCCGTCAGACTGATCGAACCGGCGCTGAGCGGGAAGACCAGAGTTGGCCGCAATCCGGTGACAGGCGAGATCTATCCGGCGTTGTTTATCGGCGCTATCGTACCCGGCATCGGTAATGTCTACAACGGTACTGTCAACCTGCTGGAGAACCAGAACTACCCGCAGGGCATGCGTTCCAATACGGGTCTCAAGGCGGCGCCTCGCTTCGGATTTGCCTATGATCCATCCGGTAAAGGGAAAACAGCGATCCGCGGTGGGTTCGGAGTGTTCTACAGGCAACGCGAGTCGGTGCTGGGAACCTGGAGCAATCCGCCGATGCGGATTGATCCCACGATTTACTACGGCAACCTGGACACGTTTATCAACTCGCCCGGCGTCCTTTTCCCGTTTGCGACCGGGGCCATGACTAGCAATTGGCCGCTGTCGCGCGTCATGAATTTCAACTTTGGAATCCAGCGTAACGTGGGGTTCGGGACCGTTGTCGATGTGTCTTATGTCGGCTCGCTGGGCCGTCACCTGATGCAGACGCGGAATCTCAACTCGATCCCGTTCGGAGCTAATTTCCGGCCGGAGAATCAGGATCCATCGAGTCCTGGAAAGCCTCTGCCAGCGGCGTTCCTGAGGCCTTACGTCGGCTACAACGACATCAGCCTGCTCGAGTACGCTGGCAACTCGAGTTACCACTCGATGCAAGTGACCGTCAACCGGCGTTTCGCGAAAGGCCTTCAGTACGGAGCATCGTGGACCTGGTCGAAGGCCATGAATTACGGTGACACAGACTCCGCCGCCGTCAGCAACCTTATCAGTCCAAGGGTGTGGAACTACGGGCTCGCCGGCTTCGATCGCACGCATGCCCTGACGGTCCACTGGACATGGGCTGTCCCTCAGGCGAGCCGGCTCTGGAAGAATGTCGCGGTCAAGGCTGCCCTGGACGGATGGCAGGTGTCGGGTATCGTGAACTTCATCAGCGGCGCTCCGCTGGGTATCGGACTGGGCTTCGTGAACTCGGTGGACACTACCGGATCGCCAACGGATGGTGCGCGAGTGAATCTCGTACAGAATCCGGTAATCCCGAAGAGCGAACGCACGTTCAGCCGCAATTTCAACACCGAAGCCTTCCAGGCGCCTGCGGTGGGCACCATCGGCAACGCCTCGAGCAGCCTGATTCGAGGACCGGGGACCAATAACTGGGACATTTCCCTGTTCAAGAACATTCTGCTCCCCACCGACCGGGCCAAACTGCAGTTCCGCTGTGAGGCATACAATGCCTTCAATCACACGCAGTTCAACGCCTTGGATACGGCGACACGGTTCGATGCCGCCGGCAGGCAGGTAAACGCGCGTTTTGGCGAGTTCACGGGTGCGAACGCGGCCCGGCGCATTCAACTCGCTCTGCGTTTGTCCTTCTGACAAGGACAACGCCCAGCGAGCCGACTCAACGGAGACTTTGCTGACGGCAGCGGTGGCTCGGCCCAAGCTCTATTCGTCGCGCAGAACTTCAAGCGGACGCTGGCGCAGGATTCGCAGCGGCGCGAGCCATCCCGTAGCCAGCGCAAGGCTCGCGGTCATGAGAATGGTCGCGAGGAGCGGGAGAACCTCGATGTGGAATTTGGCGTCGAGCAATTGCGTGAGCAGCAAGCGTGAGAATCCGGTGGCGAGCGCTCCGCCCATCAGTCCTGAGATCGTGCCGAGGATTACGCATTCCAAGGCGCGGGAGCAATAATGCTGCTGTACGGCATGACGCTTCCAACCAACTGCGTGAACGAGGCAACGGGGAATCAACGGAGCAGGAGGTGAGCCTCGATAGTCTCTACCGCGACCGGAACCTAACGCCGCCGGTAGGGTGCGTACCAATTCCTTTCGGCCCACTTCGTTCGATAACGAGCAGTGGGCAGTGAATCCTGGGTGCGGATGTTCCATGTCAGCAACTCCTCGAGGAGCCGCATCTGATGCACGGCCACTGCAGGATCGCCGTATCGGTTGTTCAGTTCGTATGGGTCAACGGCCAGGTTATACAACTGCCCTGCGCCCATCATGTCGAACAATAGCTTCCAATCGCCCATCCGGACCATCTTCTGGAAGCCGCTTTGGGTCACTTCATTGAGACCGTCAAACGACAGCCGCGAACCTTCGCGCCGCGTCAGGGCAATCTCAAACGACGGGTTGTCACGTTCATCGTAGTGCAACCCGCCGATGCCGACCTCGGCGTAGACGCTACGGAACTCCTCCTGTGGGTAAGCGCGGCCGGTGAGCAACGGCCACAGGCTGCGGCCTTGCGTCCCCTTCGGAAGCGGCGTCCCCATGGCTTCGCACAGGGTTGGCATGATGTCCGCGTTCGATACATGGGCTTGGTGCCGCGAGTTGCCTCCTTTAATGCCCCAGCCCGACCAGATCATTGGAATCCGAATGAGCGACTCCGGCATTTCGACGCCCTTGCGCCACAACCCATACTCGCCGAAGTAGTCGCCGTGGTCCGCCGTGAATATCACAATCGTATTTGCCAGCAGTTTGCGCCGCTCGAGGTGGGTCAGCAGTCTGCCGATCTGGTCATCGATGAGACGCAGCGTACCGAGATAGACGGATTGCATGCGCCGCTCTTGCTCGTCCGACCCTGGGGTCACATATTCCTGAAGGGCGCGAAACCATCGGTATTTGAAGCTCTTTTTCGCGAGTGCTTCCGGTCCCGGATCGGACGTCGGCACCGTCTCCGGGGGGAACATGTCGTAATACGGCTGCGGTGTCTGGTATGGCGGATGCGGTTCCGGGAAACTCACCCAGAGGAGAAATGGCTGTTGCCCGGCATTATCCAAGAACTCCGAGGCATCGGACACGATGCGATAGGGAAGTTGTGCCTCCAGGGGGAATGGACTCGGTTTTTCCGAAAGGTGCGAATTCAGATTGGCAAGCCAGGCATCGTACTCGTGGATGGCGGCCGTAGCGTTCGGCGCCTTCCAACCACCAGCGTGACTGTAGAGCCGGCAGAAGTCGAGCCTCTCCGGCGTGACGTGTGAGTGGTTTTTACCTGCGAGGCCGATCCGGTAGCCGTTCTCGCGCGCGATCTGGAAGAGGTCCTTCTCAAAAAAAACATGATTCACGCCGGCGTTCTCGCGGATGCGATGGGCGTGCGGCCAACGCCCGGTCAACATGCTGACGCGGCTCGGAACACAGAGCGGGGCTGTTGCGTAGGCACGATCAAATCCGACCCCACCCGACGCCAGCCGGTCGACAGCGGGCATGGTGTCGAGAGCGAAGCCCGAACCCCGCGTCAGTCCAGCCCGATGCTGGTCTGTCATCACAAGCAAAATGTTCGGGCGCGTTGCGGTGTGCGGACCTGATTGCGCCGCTACTCCCAGGGTCTGCAGGAAGCCTCTTCGTGTGGTCATTTAGAATATTAGTTTCAGAGCCAGTTGATTCACTCGCGGCAGTGCCGTGGTTTCCGTGATGCGTCCCGCCTGCAGGTTTCCGAGGGCGGTGTTGGGCAACCAGAAGTGCGGGGCATTGGCCACGTTGAATGACTCGGCGCGGAACTGCAGCATTACCCGCTCCGTCAGTCGCGTGTTCTTAAACAACGATACATCGAAATTTAGCATTGCCGGGCCGCGTACATCCGGAAGTGTGCGTGAAACGTTCCCAAAAGTGAAGGCGGCTGGAATGGTGAACGCAGAGGTATCGAACCAGCGATCAATCTTCTCGGCGCGGGAGCGATCATTGCTCAGGCCGGAACTGCGGCCTGTGCTGTTCGGGCGATTGCCGCCTCCCGGCACGGCGGGCACAGTGACCACCAACGGGAAACCTGTGCGGTAGGTGGTGATCCCGTTGAGTTGCCATCCCTGGATGAATCGGGCGGCGAAGCCCTTCACGTTGCTGAGCCAACGCTGATTGGGGCCGAAGGGCAATTCGAAGACGCCGCTCAGTGTGAATGACTGTGAAACATCCATGCCGGCAACGGATCGCTCACTGCGCAGATCGTAGGGATTTTGCACGGCCACTGCGTTGTTCTGCTGCGTGCCCACGGTGCCGAGGCTGTTCGGCACATCCGAGATCAGCTTGCCGGCCGTATAAGCCAGCAGGAAGCCCGCTCCTCTGCTCAACCTGCGTTCAAGCTTGATTTGGAACGAGTGGTAGATGGAGTTGCCAATTGTGGAGTTCACCAGCGTCACACCGGTGAACTGTGGATATGGCAGCAGCAACTGTCGCGCCTGAACCTGGGCCTGCGCCAGGGAGCCGCTTGTGATCTTCCCCGCGAAGGGATTGCTCACGAGCTGCTGCAGGCCCGTCCCGAGGCTGAGGAATTTGGGATCGAGGGCGTCAATGTCAAACTGCCTCGATAGCGCGACGCCGCGGTTGGCCGAATAAGCGGCGTCGACCAGCAGCGCGCCGGGCAACTGCCTCTGGATATTGAGATTCCATTGAATCGAGTAGGGCGTGCGAATCCGAGCGTCCCACAGGTTCAGCGATTGTCCTAACTGCGTTGCCGCGCCCAGCGTCTGGCGTGATGGCTGCTGCAGCCCGCTTGGGAAGGGGTTCTGCAAATAGTCGAATGGCGTGAGATTGTCGAGCGAGCCGACGAATTGCGTGACGGAGCTGAAACCAGCGTCGGGCGTGAAACCTGTGGCGTTTGTCGCATATTCCGGTGTGGCGTAGAAGAGCCCTGCACCTGCGCGCAGCACGGTTTTCTGATTGAGCGTAAACGCCAGGCCAGCGCGCGGCGAAATGTTGTTGCGGTCCCAGTTAAAAATGTGGCGGGAGCCGGGCTTTGAGAAATCCAATCCGCCCAGAAGCTTCGGAAACTGCGTATTCGTCACCGGACTGGCGACGGCCGTATCGAACCAGGCAAGCTGATTGCGGCGTTCCGTGAACGGACTCTCCGTTTCGTAGCGCAAGCCGAGGTTCAGTGTCAGGCGCGTGGATACACGGATGTCATCCTGGACGTATCCTGCCGTGTACCACTGCAACAGTGAGTTCCCAGCGGCCATGTTCACAGTTCCACTGCCGACCCCCAGCAGCAGACTCGCGATGGCGTGGCCCGCATTTGCGGCCACGACGTTCGGGTTCGGTCCGCGCGTGAGCACGCGATTGATGGTGTACCCGCCGCCCCCGTTCACAAGTTGGAAGAAATTCAGCCGGCGTTGCCGCACGTCGCCGCCGATCTTCAAGTTGTGCTTTCCACGCAGAAGGGACACGGATGACAGCAGGCTGTAAGTGTCGTTGCCGTTGCTCAGGTAGTTGTTATTCGCCATCGCTGCATAGCCTTCGATGGCCATGCTCGGGAACACCGGGATTTGAAACTGGCTGACCAGCGACGCGGGTAACCCGAGCTTTTTCTGGTCGAATCCATATCCACGCGTGGCCCGCAACTGGTACCAACGTGCAAAGCCGAACCGCACGCTCAGCACAGTCTGAGGATTCAGGATGATGCTCTGGTCAAACCCGGCCGTCTGTTGGTGGAACGGTGTGCGTCCGGCCGCTCCGGCGCCTCCTGTCGCCTCGTTGCCGAAATAGTCGGGCTGTGCCAGATCTGTTCCGACACGGGCGTATCGTCCAAATACACGGTACCGCTCTGAGAAGTTGTGATCGATGCGTATGCTGCCTTGATTCACATTGACAGTCCGCGCCGCATTGCTGCCGAAGTTGTTCAACTGCGTGAGCGGGTCACCGGCGGAAGTGGGCGCCGGGTAGAACCCCACGATGGCTTTGCCGACCGGATCCATCCGCGAATCCGGGATGCGGTTCCCCGGAAACGGCGAACGGATAAATTGTGCGGCGTTGGCCGGATCCCGCCGCGTTGTCGTCGGATCGAATACGTTGATCATGCGGCCCTGGTTATCGAGTGAGCGCGAGAAATCGGCGGTTCGTTCCAGTGCGGTGGGGACACTTGCCGAGAAGACGTCGCCGCGGGTCCAGCGGGTGCCCTGGTAATCGCCAAAGAAAAACGTCCGGTTGCGGCCATCGTACAGCTTACCCAGCCAGACCGGGCCGCCGGCCGCGAATCCGAATTGGTTCATGCGGAACGGGGGCTTCTGCCGGCCTGCCCGATTGTTGAAGAATTCGTTGGCATCGAGCGCGCTGTTGCGCAGGAACTCGAACATCGACCCGTGCAGTTGGTTTGTGCCGGATCGCGTGGACACGTTCATCACGCCGCCGCCAAAGCGGCCATACTCGGCTGACATTCCGCTGCTCTGCACTTTGAACTCCTGAGTCGCCTCCACTGAGGGAATGGTGGTGATCTGGTTCAGAAAGCCGGAAGTAGCCGGCACGCCGTCCACCAGAATCTCATTGCTGCCGTGCCGCCCTCCGTTGACAGAGAAACTCGAGTCGAAGACCGTGTTCACCGGAACGTCGCCGAATTGGCCGCTTGCCGATGGAGTACTCAATACTCCGGGTGTCAACTGGACCAGCCGGAACGTACTGCGGCCATTCAGGGGCATGCTTTGAAGTTTGGAGCTATCCACGATCTGGCCGAGTGCCGAGGTGTCCTGTTCGAGCGCGGCCGCGGTGGCGCTCACCTGCACTTCCTGGGCGATCGAGCCGAGTTCCAGCTCCTGATCGATGCGCACCACCTGATCCACCAGAAGAGTGATGCCGGTCCGGCTGACAGGTCGGAATCCATCTTTGGTGATCATGAGCCGATAGTTGCCTGGGAGCAGGAGCGGAAGCACGTACGATCCGGAATCATTGCTCTGGGCCTCCCGCGCGCTCCCGTTGTCCACATTGGTGACTTTGATCAGCGCGCCAGGAACCGCGCTACCCGACGGGTCGAAAATCCGGCCAACGATTTGAGCCGTGGTACCTTGCGCAAACACGGCGCACGCACTCAGCAGTATCGCAACGAGGGATTGCCAGAATACAGGTTTCACGAGAATCTCCTAGTTGTACAGTAGTCTGATCGTTCCGGATTAGCGACAAGGGCATCTACGTTTTTGATGAGATGGTCACTTTCGAAAATCGCCCACTAAACCGCCAATTCCGGTAAGCATCGAAGGCAGCGGCGGCTATCTGCGAGCTCTATTCATCGCGCAGAACTTCAAGCTGGCGCTGGTGCAGGATTCGCAGCGACGCGAGCCATCCCGTAGCTAGCGCAAGGCTCGCGGTCATGAGAATGGTCGCGAGGAGCGGGAGAACCTCGACGTGAAATTTCGCATCGAGCAATTGCGTGAGCAGCAAGCGTGAGAATCCGGTGGCGAGTGCTCCGCCCATCAGTCCGGAGATCGCTCCCAGGATCACAAATTCCACAGAGAATATCGCCATGAGGTGCGCACTGCCGCCTCGCAGGTACGGCGTAGTCGTGTTCCGGCGATGGTGGAGGCCAGAATAATCACGCCGGCCAGAATCGCGAAAGCAGAAGTGAAACGCACGAATTCCCGAATGATATTGAACACCTCAGCGGCATCGACCACGGTGACCGTGGGAAAGCGCCGATAGGCCGCTCGCTCAAATACAGCTACCTGATTTGGCGTCAAGGCCACTTCGCTCCGCATCAGCAGCCCGCCATTCGTTGGCCGTCTTCGATCACGAGGATGCGGGCGGCGCACTTCTTATGTTCTATTCTTATTCAGTCCGTATCGCCCGTAGAGGACCGGCATCACGATCAGGTTCAACAGTGTCGATGTGAGCAGTCCACCTAAAATCACAACCGCCATGGGATGTTCGATCTCCTGCCCGGGTTTGTTCCCTGCCAGCGCAATCGGGAGCAGCGCTAGCGCCGTCGCCAGACCCGTCATGAGAATAGGCGACAACCGTTCGACCGAACCGCGCAGGACCAATTCTCTGCCAGGAGCCTCGCCCTCTTCCTGCGCCAGATGGCGGTAATGGCTTACGAGCATGATACCGTTTCGCGCGGCAATGCCGACGACAGTGACGAAGCCGACCAGAGATCCGAGCGACAATACGCCGCCGGTAGCGAACGCCATCGCCACGCCTCCGATCAAAGCGAATGGCAGACTCACGAAAACCAGTACAGCCAGCCGGACCGATTGAAAATCAGAGTGGAGAATCAGGAAGATTCCAAGTAGCGCTATACCGCCGAGCATTAGCAGACGTTGGCGCGCCGCTTGGCGTGCCGCATATTCACCGAGAAATTCCGGATGGTAACCCTGCGGGAACGCCACGCCGCGAACCTTTGCTTCGATCTCCCGGGCTACGCTCCCAAGATCACGGCCCTTCACATTGCAGCTCACGTCGATCCGGCGCGATGTGTTCTCGTGCTGGATTACGTTAGGGGCGGGAACAATGCGAAATTCAGCCACATCGCGCAGCGGAATGTTCGCTCCGGAGGGAGTGTCAATCCGGAGCGCACCCAGGGCTTCCGGGTTGGCGCGCACGTCCGGCTCGCTCCAGACCGCGATGTCGAAGATTTTCTGGTCCTCGTAGATCTCGCCGACTTTGGCGCCGCGTAGCATAGTGACGGCAGTCCGGCGCACCTCACCTGAGGTCAGTCCGAAACGGGCGGCGGCATCCTGCTTCACGCTGATCTCGATCTGGGGCACCAACACCTGCGGCTCCACCTGCAGGTTTGTGATGCCCGGTACATCCTTGATGGAGGCCGCGACGATTCGAGCTTGTTGCTGAAGAGTCTCCACGCCGGGCCCGAAGATGCGAACCACGATCGCGCCACTCCCGCCGCTGAGCACTTCCTTGATGCGTTCTTTGAGATAGGTAAGCAGGTCACGGTAGAGTCCCGGGTAGCCGTCCACAACTTTTTGGATTCGCGCCACCGTGCTTTCGTAGGGCACGTTAGGATCCAGACTAATCCAGAGTTCGGTAAAGTTCGGGCCCACCACCTCGTCGGCCACCTCGGCGCGCCCGATATGCGCTCCGAAATTGCGAACTCCAGGGATTGTACGCAACTCCTGGCTGGCGCGAACCGTGATTCGCCGCATGGCCTCGAGCGACGTGCCGGGCTTCTCCACCCAGTGCATCAGGAAATCGTACTCGCGGAAGTGCGGGAGGAAGTCCTCACCAAGAAACGGCAGCGACACAGCGCTCAGCAGCAATAACGCGACAGTGGCCGCGAGAATGCTCCGCGGTCTGTCCAGAGCCCACGCCACCCAATTTCGATATCGCCCCTTGAGCCAGTGAAGCAGCGGCGATTCCCGCCGTTCGAGCGGGCTGTTGGGTAGGAGCAGCAGCGACATCGCGGGCGTGACGGTCAGGGCAACGGCGAGAGAGGCCAGCACTGCCAGAACGTAGCTCATTGCGAGCGGGCGGAAAAACGATCCCGCCAGACCTTCCAGGAACAGAACCGGCAGAAATACGAGCGCGACAATCACGCTCGCATAGACCACCGCGCTACGCACTTCCATGGACGCGTTCAGGACCACCTGAAAGGCGGGTTGTGGAGTGGGGCTGGCACGATTCAAGCGCAACCGCCGTACGATGTTCTCAACATCGATGATTGCGTCGTCCACCACCTCACCAAGCGCAATCGCAAGTCCGGCCAGAACCATCGTGTTGATGGTCTGCCCTGAGTAGTGAATCACCAGAGCGGCCGTGATCAGCGAAAGCGGCAGTGCGGTCAGGCTGATGAGTGCGGTTCGCCATTCGTACAAGAACAAGATAAGAATCACGATCACCATCAGCGCCCCATAGAACAGAGCGCGCTGCAGATTGTCCAGCGACATCTCAATGAAGGTCGCCGGGCGGAAAATCGTGGAGTCCACTTCCACGTCGCGCAGTCCGGGTTTCAGGGCGTTGAGCGCGGCCTCCACGCCTCTCGTCACATCGAGAGTATTGCCGCTTGGTTGTTTCTCGACGATCAGAAGGATCCCCGGAACGTCGTTAATCACCGCATCGCCGATCGGCTGTGGGAAGCCCTCGGTCACGCGGGCCACGTCCTGAATCAGAATTGGGGAGCCGTTACGGAAGATCACTGGGATCTTGCCGATCTGTCCAACCCCCGCGATCGTCTGCTGGTGGGTGACGGCGAGCCTTTGATTCGGGGTATCGATGAATCCGCCTGCCGCGGGAGTTGCAGCCTCTCGCGTAGCTCGCGTTACGTCGTCCAAAGTGATTCGCAGATCGCGCAGCCGGTCGGGGTTGACCAGAACTTGAAACTGGCGGTCCCGTTGACCCCAGATGGCGACGTTGGCGACGCCGGGAACCGCCATCAACCGCGGCCGGATGGTCCAGCGAGCCAGCGTGCTTAACTCCACTTGGCTAAGCTTCTTCGAGGTCATCCCGATCTTCAGGACCCGACTCGTGGAAGAGAGCGGAGAGAGGATAACTGGTGGACGGGAGACGGCGGGAAGCTGCGGCGTAACAATCGCAAGGCGTTCCTGGACGAGCTGGCGGGATCGCATCAGGTCTGTACCGTTGTCGAAGATCAGGACCACGGAAGACAGTCCCAGCACACTCTTTGAACGTAGTGTCTTCAGACCCACTACGCCGTTAACCGCATTCTCTATAGGCGTGGAGATCAAGTTTTCGACCTCGGTGGTCGACAAGCCTGGCCCTTCAGTCTGAATCTCGACAAGCGGGGGAGCAAACTCCGGGAAGACGTCGAGGGGCGAGCGGCGAACCACGGAAAAACCACCCACCATTAGCAGTACCGCGAGCGCCAGGACGGCTACACGCAGATGGAGTGAGGAGGAAACCAGCCAGCGCATCATGGCTATTTACCCGCTCCAAACTCCGTGCCCCACAGCTCCGCCACTCCTTCGACGACTACGGGAGTGCCGGCCACCGGACTGGAGGCCAGAAGGGCGTATCCCCCGGCCGTGTGGTCCACCTGAACCCGTCGGCGCACGTAACGATGATCGGCTGCCTTTTCGTAAACCCAACCGCCGCCATGGATGTCGTAGACGACTGCCGCGAACGGCACTTGGTTCCATTGGCGGGATGTGTGGCTGATCAGCGCCACTGCCACTTTCTCGCCCGGTTTCAGGATGTGCGAGGAAGCGGGCGCTTCATAGTAGAAATCGACGGTCGCCGCAAGGGGATCTCCCGTCGGTGGGGCCTGGACCGAGTGAGCGGTTCCTATCGGCTTGCCGGACAGCGTCTCCACGCTTACCGCGGAGCCGGGAGAAAAAATGGCGGTTTCGCCCGAGTAAACCGGAACGCGAAGCCAAAGAGTTTGGAGGTCTGCGATCTCGAAAAGTGCGGCGCCTCCGTTGACGGGCTGACCAGGGGCCGCCAACACTTGGCGGATCATTCCATCGCGAGGCGCCCGGACGGCTACTGTCACGTCTCCTTCGAGCGGGGCGCGCTTGATCTGATCCAGACGAGCCTGCGCAGCTTGCAGCGCACTTGTTGCGAGGTCCAACTCATTGCGCGCTTCCTCCTGCGCTCGAACTGTACCGACTTCGTCCTTGAGCATCTTGTCGGCTCGCGCTTTGCGCAGTTTGGCGGTGTTCAGCCGGGTCCTGGCCTGTTCGACGTCGGCTTCCGCCGTGACGCGCAGGTCGCGCGGCAGCGGCAGCAGAGGCGTGATCTCGAAAATGAGTTGGTCCTTCTTCACGACCGTTCCAGGAGAGAGCGGAAGCGTGGTTGTCCGTAATGATCCCGAAACCGGGGCGGTGACGATGAGGCTTCTTCCGGGTGGAAGCATCACGTCCGCGGCAAACCGGCGTAGTTCATTGCCGCGGCCGGATGTTACCTGGGCGACGCGGATCCCCAAGCGCGATTCTGCTTCCGGCGTCAGGGTGATCGACGCCAGTTCACCTTCCTTCAACGCCGGACCGGAGATTTTTGCGGGAGCTTCCGATTTCTGAGACGCGGCTTTCGGTGCGGTCCCGCAACCGGTCAGGAACAGCGCGGCGCCACCGCCGAGCACCGCGAGTAGACACGACAGTTTCATAGCTTTTTCCCCACAGAACGCTCCAACTCGGCGTATGCCCTTGCGAGCGCTGCTTCGGCCTCCAGTTCGCGGAGGATCGCGTCAAAACGCTGCCGGCTTGTTTCAAGCACGTTCAGATAAGACGCGTCGCCGTTTCGATAGGCCGCGCCGGTCTGCGCGATGGCTTGTTCCACGATTGGCTTGAGTTCCTTTCGGATTTGTTCGAGTGAGTTGCGCGCTTGCTCAAGCCTCGCCAGAGCCTCCCGTACCTCGTTTTCCACTCGATCGCGCAACGTCGCGTAGCGCCATGCGGCCTGGAGTACCTCGGCATCGGCGCGTGCGATCTGGCCCTGGTTCCTGTTGAAGATTGGGATCTCCATCTGCAATCCAGGTCCAGCGCGGTTGGACAGGGGAGATCCAACTTCCTTGACGCTCAGCATGGGAGTCACCAGGTTGAACACGCGGCTGCGCTGCCACTTGGCGCGGTAGGCGTTGGCCTCAATGACCAGCTCGGCTGCACGAAGATCGGGACGGGACGAATAGGCGGACTCGACAAGTTCAGTGGGCGTCGCCACAACTGGCCAAGTGTCCTTTGCGCTTGCCGACAGCGGCCGGGGATCGTCGCGCAACCCGATCAGCAGCCGGAGACGCGTGCTCGCAATTTCAATGTCCCCTATTGCTCGTTTTGCCAACTCGCCGGCGGAACGGGCATCGGCCCAGGCGAGGCTGACGTCCAGGCCGCTGGCGTCACCGGCTTCGCGCCGCCGCTCTGTCAGCGTGGCGATTCTCGCGCGAAGGGCTGCCGATTCGTGGAAGGTTGCGGACCTCTGCCCGGCAAGCCAAAGATCCGTATGGGCGAGTCTCACGTCGCGAACCAGATTCGATCCGTTTTGAACGAGCCCTATCGCCACTGCGTCGAGATTCTGCTGCGCGGCGAGAACCCGTTTCTTGCGCTGCCAGAGATCCTCGATCGGCCAGTTCAGGAGGAACTCGAACGGCTTAGCTCCAACCGGTAATAGACTCTGGACCGTCGGATTCCTTCGCAGGCCGGCATCGAGGAGGTCTGCCTGAGCGATTCCAATGGCCGCAAGGTCTGTTTCGAGCGCAGAATTGTTCCAGAGCGCGATTGCCACTGCATCGTCGGCGCCCAAGCGGTCAGACAAACTCACCTCAGGTGGAAGGCTGAAGGCGCGGCGCGGCGGCGGAGCCTTTTCGGGCAGGGTCCGGCCCGTTCGCTGTTCGATCTGGTCTCGAACCACTTGTCGACCGTTACTGTCAGCAGTCAGAGGTTGCCCCAAAAACAGGCATAGTATGACCACCGATCTGCACATGGAAACAGGTTGAAGATGCATTCTGAAAGATAAACAGAAAGCATATCACGCTCCAACTCGACGCTCGCGAAGAACGTGCAACCGCTTTCGGTTAGCAGGCCCAAGCTCTATTCGTCGCGCAGAACTTCGAGAGGGCGCTGGTGCAGGATTCGCAGCGACGCGAGCCATCCCGTAGCCAGCGCAAGGCTCGCGGTCATGACAATGGTCGCGAGGAGCGGGAGAACCTCGATGTGGAATTTCGCGTCGAGCAATTGCGTGAGCAGCAAGCGTGAAAATCCGGTTGCGAGCGCTCCGCCCATCAGTCCGGAGATCGCTCCCAGGATCACAAATTCCACAGAGAATATCGCCATGAGGCGCGCACGGCGGGCGCCCAGGGTCTTGAGCACTGCGGCCTCGCGCGTACGGCGCAGTCGTGTTCCGGCGATGGTGGAAGCCAGAATAATCACGCCGGCCAGAATTGCGAAAGCAGAAATGAATCGCACCACGAGCGCCACCTGATCCACCACTTCCTGAATGATGTTGAACACGTCGGCGGCATTGATCACGGTGACCGTGGGAAAGCGTTGATAGGCTTCGCGCTGAAATGCAGCCACCTGATTTGGTGTCATCCGCACGGCTCCAAACCACTGGGTGGGAAATCCGGTGAGCGCGGCGCGATTGAAAATGAAATCGTCGCTTTGCTCGAAGCGGACGGCATCGATGCGGTGAATAGCCGCAACGCGCACATCAAAGTCGCGGCCGACGCTCTGCCAGCGCAACGTCATGCCGGGTTCGATCTTCAGTGCGGTTGCTGTGGCTTCCGCGACTGACAGGACGCCCGCAGTCTCGCCTTCCTTCCACCAGGCGCCCCTGCGAATCTGAATGTCTTCGGCCTTGGATTCCATGAAGGTTACCTGGCGAGCGAAGTGCATGTGATGGCGGCCCTTGACTTCGATACCTTCCACCGGTTTTCCATCTATGAGCATTAAGCGTACTGGAACGAGCGGAACGAGCCGCGGTTTGCCTTGTATGTTCTTGCGAGAATTCAGAAACTGCGCGATGGCATCGTGCTCGCGTGAGGTGATGTTGATCAGAAAAACATTGGGCGAGTCGGGCGGCACGGCTCCGGCTACTTCGATCAGAAGAGACTTCTGCACCAGGAAAATGGTGAAGGTGAACATCACTCCGATGCCGAGCGCGACCAGCACGCTGGCAGCGTGATTGCCCGGCCGATAGAGATTCGCTATGCCGTGCCGCAGTGCGATCGGCACGCGTAGCGGGGACCATTTCAGAAGAGCGCGCAATCCGCGCAACAGCAGCCATGCAGTAAGAGCGAGCAGCAGCAATGCGACGGCCAAGCCTCCGATGAAGTATGCACCCATGCGCGCCGATTCGGCGAGCCAGCTTGCGATTCCCGCGAGGCCCGCAAGAATCAGCGCGCCGGAGATGATGGCCGGAACTTGCGTGCGAAGCCGCTGAAGCGGCTTCGGTTTCAATTCCGCCATTTCACGGCGAAAGATCAGCGCGGGCTTCACCTGGCGGATCGAGAGTAGCGGCGGAATCGTGAACAGCAGTGTAACAAGCACACCCGCGGCAATGCCCTCCAGCGCAAACGACGGGCTCCATGGGATGTGCTCGAGTTGGAAATAGCGGGCCAGCATAAGCGGGAAGAGTTGCTGGACCACGGCGCCAACCGCCGTGCCTGCGATACCTCCGGCGAGACCGAGCAGCAGCGTCTGCAGCGTGTAGATGCGCATGACCTGCGAGGAGCGCGCGCCAAGGCACTTGAGAATTGCAATCGTGTCGAGACGTTGTTGCAGATGGGAGTGAATCGCCGTCGCAACGCCGAGCGCGCCGACTATCAGTGCGATGAGCGAAACGAGACTGAGAAACGTGGTGGAGCGCTCGAGTGCGCGCGTGATGAATGGGTGCCCTTCGCGGTAGTCGGCCACCATGGATTCCGGGAATATTTTCTTGAGCGCTTCGCGCATGGCGGCAAGGTCGACGCCCTGGGCGGGCAGCCGGAACAGCAGGCGATGCGATGCCCGCGAATTCTCGACTACCAGGCCCGTTCGTTCGAGACCATCGCGCGCAATGAGAATGCGCGGACCGACATTGAGCGAGCCGGTCATGCGATCGGGTTCCAGGCGTACGACACCACAGACCGTGAAGTCCGCCGTTCCCAAGTGCACCGTGGAACCAATCGAGATATTCAATCGAAGCAGCAGATCATCCGAGACGGCGATGGTTTGCGAGGTGAGCGCTTCCGCCAACGGTCGCGCAGGATTGAGTTCTACCTTGCCATAAAACGGGTAGACATGCGGGTCGACGGCTTTGACGGAGACAAGCACCGGTGGAGAGTTTGCGTCCGCGCTCATCATGGAAACGGTTTCCGTGATGCGGGTAAGACGTACTCCGCGACGCGTCCATGGTTCGAGCGCGTTGATTTGCGCGTCGCTGGGAGCGGCGAATTGCCGGACCATCAGGTCGGATGCCATCAGTGTGCGCGCCTCGCGTTTCAGCGCGCCGTTGAAAGCGGCGGAGAATCCACGAACACCCGTCAGCGCGCCGACACCCGCAGCTACTCCGAAAATCACGAACAGGAATTTCGGAGCGGAGGCGCGCGATTCGCGCCAGGCCATGCGCCATGCCAAGGAGTTGAGCATCATGCGGGCTGGTTCCGTTCGTCGGAGATGACGAGTCCGTCCTTGAGTGTGATGATGCGCGTGGCGTGATCGGCCAGTTCGCGGTCATGAGTCACGAGGACAAGAGTCGCGCCCTCCTGACGATTCAATGAGAGCAGGAGTTCGAGTACCTGGCGGCCATTCGCCGAATCGAGATTTCCCGTGGGCTCGTCAGCCAACAGCAGCGGCGGCTTGCGCATGAAAGCGCGAGCCAATGCGACGCGCTGCTGCTCTCCTCCCGAAAGTTGCACGGGATAGTGATCGCGCCTGTCGCCGAGGCCGACTGCGTCCAACAGGTAGCGCGCACGCTGGTTCGCCTCGGCGGCGTTGTCGCCGGCCAATTCCGCGGGGAGTGTCACGTTCTCTTCGGCCGTCAACGTCGGAATGAGTTGGTAGCTCTGAAACACGAACCCGATCTTGCGGCCGCGCAAGTCCGCGAGTTGATCCTCGGAAAGACCGGAGATCTCTTCACCATCGAGTGCGATCGAACCAGCGCTGGGCGCATCGAGTCCAGCCAGCAAGCCAAGCAGAGTCGATTTGCCGGAACCCGATGCGCCCATGACGGCGACGTATTCTCCAGGAGCGATTTCGAGATCGATGCCGCGAAGGATATCCACGCGATGGGCGCCGGTCTCAATCGATTTCGTGACGCCGCGCAAAGAGAGAATGGAAGTGCTCATCAGAGGTTGGACCCTGCTCATAACTTATGATGACAGGAGATGACCAGAAGCTGTTTGATGCTGTCGATTGCAGCCCTGCTATCCGGGTGCGCTCAGAGTTCCAAGAACGAGACTTCGACGGAAGCGCCGCGGTCGGAGGCCGTGAAGGCCGCGGCGCCTGCGCAGGATTCACGCGCGGTGATAGTGGCCTTCGGCGACAGCCTGACGGCTGGATTCGGCGTGAATCCGGGCCTGAGCTTTCCGGATTTCCTGCAACAGGAACTCGACCGGAAGGGCTATAAATACCGCGTCGTGAACCAGGGCATCAGCGGGGATACAACCGACGGCGGCGCGGCGCGCGTGGAGTCCGCCATCACACTGAAGCCCCACGCCGTGATCCTGGAACTGGGCGCTAACGATGGCCTGCGCGGCTTGCCGGTGAGCACAACACGCGCGAACCTGGCACAGATGATCGACGCATTCCAGGGCGCGGGAGCCAAAGTACTGCTGTGCGGCATGACGCTTCCACGCAACTACGGTCCGGCTTACATCAAGTCCTTTGAGAGCATCTTCCGGGATCTGGCGCGCGAGAAAGAAACGGCGCTCGTTCCGTTCCTGCTGGAAGGTGTCGCGACGGAGCGGGATCTGATGCAAGGCGATGCCCTGCACCCGACGGCGCAGGGCAATGCGAAGGTCGCGCAGAACGTGTTGCGGCATCTGGAACCGCTGCTGAAGTAACTCTTATCCAAGACAGATTTGACCCTCTCATTCGGATCGCCACACCCGGCACCGTTGACCGTGAGGCTGCTCCCTGCCGCGCCGCGGCAACTTACTTTGGCGCTCCAGTGATTTGGAAGAACGAGCGGCCGGCAAAATTCGCCCCGCGACATTCATCTGGGACTAGTATGATGTCTTGAGCCGTTAGGATGCGGACGGGAGGTCCTATTTGTGAAGAATTCCTCTGTGAGTGGACGACGTGGTTTTCTGAAGGCGGTCGCGCTGGCAGGCGGCGCGTCGCAGACTCAAGCCCAGCAGAAGCCCGCGGCCGAAGCGCCGAAAGTGGAAGGAACGTCCAAGGCGGCGCCGGCCCGTCCCGCCTTTCAATACCCGAGGATCTTCAGCGGCAGCCAGCTCGCCATGCTGGCCTTTCCCCTGGGCGGCGTCGCCGCCGGCAGCGTCAGCCTGGGTGGCCGGGGCCAGTTGCGCGACTGGGAGATCTTCAACCGGTCCGATAAAGGCAGAACGGCCGGGTACGCGTTTCCAGGCATCTGGGCCCAGGTCGGCAATTCGAAACCGGTGGTGCGCGTGTTGGAGGCGAAACTGATGCCGCCTTATCAAGCCGCATCCGGGTTGAATCCCGCCACCGTCTCCGGTCTGGCACGGCTGGATGGCGCGACCTTTACCGGCGAGTATCCGCTCGCTAAGGTGTCATTTCGCGACCGCAAGCTGCCCGTCAAGGTCACGCTGGAAGCGTTTACTCCAGTGATTCCGCTCGATGCGGACGAATCGGGCCTGCCGGTAGCCGTGCTGCGCTATCGCGTGAAGAACCCAAACAAGCAGGCGGCCAAAGTTTCGATCGCCTATTCCCTGGACAATCCGGTGGGAGTCGATCTGCGCGGCCAGGGCCGGGCGGGCCGGCCCCTCATGTCGGACCGCACGAACGAGTATCGCAGCGGTCCCGGTTTGCAGGGCATCTTCATGACCAGTCCCAAGGCGGCCCAGAACGATCCCTTGAACGGATCGATGGCACTCTGCGTTCTAGGGGACGGCAAGGGCGACGTGACGTACCTTCGCGGCTGGTCGCGAGCCAAGTGGTGGGCGAGCCCGCTGCTGTTCTGGGACGATTTCACGGAGGACGGGAAGCTGGGGCCAGAGCCCGCCCCGCGCAACGCGGTCGGTTCGATCTGTCTGCAGCGCGAGATTGGCCCGGGCGCCGAGGCCGATTTCACCTTCCTGCTGGCCTGGCATTTCCCAAACCGCACTGCGGCATGGTGCGGCTGGACGGCTCCGAAAGGCGACGAGAACGCGATCATCGGCAACTACTATGCGAAGCGCTTCCGCGACGCTTGGCACGCGGCCGAGTACACCGCCGCCCAACTTCCTTCGCTAGAAAAACGCATGCGGCAGTTTCTGACGGCCATGCGTGAAACCACGTTGCCCGCCCCCGTGAAGGAAGCCGCCATGGCCAACGTCTCTACGCTGGCGACGACGGTCTGCTTCCGGACAGCCGACGGGAAGTTCTGGGGTTTCGAAGGCGCCTCCGACGACAGGGGCTGCTGCTTCGGTAACTGCTCGCACGTCTGGAATTACGAGAGCGTCACGCAACACCTGTTCCCGACCCTCGCGCGTTCTCAGCGTACTGCGGGTTTTGCGGTCGCCGGAGGGATGGACGGTGTGCTGCCGATTCGCATCCAGGTGCCGGAAGGGAAACAGACCAGCGGCATTACCGCCATCGACGGCAGCATGGGCCAGATGATTCGTACCTACCTAGACTGGCGGCTCTGCGGCGATCAGGACTGGCTGCGCGCCATCTGGCCGAACGTGAAGAAAGCCATGGAATTTACCTGGGTCCGGGGGGGCTGGGACGGCGACCGCGATGGCGTCTCCGAAGGCGTGCAGCATAACACCTTCGACGTTGAGTTCTACGGCCCCAATCCGATGTGCGGCATCTATTACTTGGGCGGGCTGCGCGCGTGCGAGGAAATGGCGCGCGCGCTCGGCGAAAACGCCTTTGCAGAGACCTGCCGTGCCCTGTACACGCGCGGCAGCAAGTGGATCGACGAGAATCTATTCAACGGGCAATTCTACATTCAGAAAGTCCAGGCTATTTCCGCGGGCAATATTGCCATGCCGCTCCGGTCCCGTGGCGGCGCCGAAGACTCCGAGCACCCCGACTTCCAGGCCGGAGAGGGATGCCTGGCCGACCAGCTAGTGGGACAGTACGTCGCCACGGTGGCCGGTCTGGGTCCGCTGGTCGATCCAGCCAAGATTCGCAAGACCCTTGAATCGATCTACAAATACAACTACCGGCAAAGCCTGGAAGAGCACAACTCGGTGGAGCGCATTTACGCCATCAACGATGAAGCCGGCCTCCTGCTCTGCGACTACGGTCCCGCCAAGCGGCCCAAGATTCCGTTCCCTTACTTCTCCGAGGTTTGGACGGGCTTCGAGTACGAGGTCGCGGCTCTGATGCTGTACAACGGCATGGAGAAGGAGGGGCTCGAACTCATCCGGAACACCCGCCTTCGCTATGACGGAGAGCGGCGGAATCCGTGGGACGAACTCGAGTGCGGGCACCACTATGTCCGTGCGATGGCGGCCTGGTCGGGCATCCTGGCGCTGAACGGGTTCCGCTATCACGCCGTGGAACAGAGCGTGGTCGCGGCGCCGAAAATCCACCCGGCGAACTTCTCTTCCTTCTGGTCCACGGGGACGGGATGGGGCACTTTCTCACAGGTAGTCCAGAACGGGCGCACGCGCTTCCGGCTGGCGGTGCTGTATGGGAAACTGCCCTGCCGTAGCGTGGAACTGGCGCGCGAAGTTCCAGCCGCCGCAAAATCGTCGGCGGCCTTGGGCGCAAAGCGGCTGTCCCACGAATTGAAGCGCGTGCAAAAAGGCGTGACCTTCGTTTTCGCTCAACCCGTCGAACTCGCTGAAGGGGACCGGCTCGATTTGGAAGTTTAGACACGACGACGAGAGCATGGATCTGGCGACGGTTGTGATAGATTTGGCGTTCGGGGGGAAGTACGTGCTTCGCCTGCTGCGAGTCTGTCCGCTTCTGATTGTCGCCTGCCTTCCGGCCGCGGAGACAGTGGCGCCAGTGGTGCCGTCCGCGAACGCGTCCAAGCTGGAGCGCTTCGCCGCGCAGGAGTTGTCGCGCTATCTCACGCGTCTCTACACGGCCGCTTCATTTCCGGTGGCGCAGCGTGAGCCTGCCTCGGGTCCGCGGATTCTACTGGGGACGCGCGCCGAATTGAAGACCGCCGGGAGCTATCGGATCACTCACGCCGGTGACAAGGCGACCGTCGCCGGAGCCGATCCGGCAGGCGTGCTGAATGGCGTCTATGCGTTGCTCGAAAAACTCGGCTGCGGCTTCTATTTGAGCTACGACACGCTGCCCGCTCCGCGCGGCGGGTTTTCCTTTGCCGAATGGGATCTGCGGGACGCTCCGGTGGTGGGCGACCGCATGGTCTTCAACTGGCACAATTTCCTGAGCAGCGCCTCGACGTGGGAACTCGAAGATTGGAAGCTCTATCTGGACCAGGCCGCCAAGCAGCGCTTCAACGGCATGATGGTTCACGCCTACGGCAACAATCCCATGTTCCGCTTCACGCACAACGGGCAGAGCAAGCCTGTGGGCTACCTCGCCACCACGGAACGCGGCCGCGACTGGGGCACCGAACATGTCAACGACGTGCGGCGCCTGATCGGCGGCGGGATGTTTTCCGCGGCTGTCTTCGGCTCCAGTGCGACCGCGGGCGATGAGGCGGAGCGTTCGGAACGCGCAACGAAACTCATGCGCAGCGTCTTCGAACACGCGCGGGCACGCGGCCTGAAGGTGACGTTCGCGCTGGATGTAGACACCGAATCGGCGAATCCCCAGAACATCGTGCGGACGCTGCCGGCAAGTGCACGCATCTCCACTGGCAAACTCGATCTGCCGAACCCGGATACACCGGAGGGTTACGCCTACTTCAAGGCGCAGGTGACGCAATTGCTTGCGGCCTATCCGCAGATCGGCCGGCTGGCTGTGTGGTTCCGCTTGAGCAACACGCCGTGGCGCGATCTGACGCCCGAGCAACTGCCCGCCGGTTGGCGCAAGGAGTACGACAAGCTGGAGCGCGAGTGGGTGGGCGCGAAGCCGGACCGGCTCGCCGGCATGTTGGCGGTCTCGAAAATCGTGGCGGCTATCGGGCGAGCCCTGCGGGAGACCGGCCATGGCGACGTGGAACTGGCGACAGGATCGTGGCGACTCGAGTTTCTTGGGGCGGCTGACAAGTTGATGCCGCCCGGCGTTGCGCTGATTCCGCTCGACTGGTTGGTGATCTTCGACACCGCTGCCGGGCAGAAGCAGTTACGCGCGGTGAAGAGCGGACGTAAACTTATCCCCGTTGTGTGGGCGCATCACGACGACCGTACCTATGTCGGCCGGCCGTACACGCCCTTCGTCAACTTCACGGGCCTGCTGGCGGCTGCGCGCAGCTCGGGATTTGGCATTATCCACTGGACCACGCGGCCTCTCGATCTGTACTTCAAGAGTCTGGCGCGGCAGGTGTGGCAGGCCACGGAGAACGAGCCGCTCTTTGAGACCTGTGACCGGATGGCCGCGGATTCATTCGGCCCCGCGCAGCGCGGCGCGGGCGGCGAGTACCTGTTCGCCTTCGCCACGGAGGCGCCGATGTTCGGCCGCGAGACCACGGACCGTTTTATGGACATTGCGCTGAAAGAACCGGCGGCCATCGTTGCCAAGGCGCGCCAGCGTTTGAGGCTGCTCCAACGCCTGGACGCGAAGCGCATGACGGAGGGCGAACGCAATCGCCTCGACTACTTCCGCGGACTGGAAACGTTCATTGCCGGATTCGCCGAAGCTCATGGCGTTTGGGACAAGACGTTCGATCTGTTGACGGCAGGGGCGCCTGGCGAGGCACGCAAACAGATCGCCGGCACGAAGCCGGACGAGGTCATTCGGAAATACGCGCAGGCCGCGCAGGCAGGCGGCGCGACGCGCGGCGAGCAGGCTTTGCTAATCTCGCTCAACCTGCGCTGGCTGCCGTATTACCACGCGCTGCGGCAAGCCGTGGGGCTCGATCCGATACGCGTCAAGTTAGGGCCGACCTCGCATGAAGCGTTGGCGCAATCGCCGGGCCACTACACTTTCTACATGGACCCGGAGCGGCGGCAATGGCTGGTGTGGGGTGCCCAGGAAACGGGCGCGCCGGAGTGGCGCGGCGAGGCGCGCGAAGAGATCGACCGCAGCGGCATCCGCATCGATAAGTCGCTGACTTTACAACTGCGGCCGATCATGAAGCAGGCGCTGGCGCCGGGCCAGTATCGCGCGACGCTGCGTTTGTTGGAACCGGGCGGCGCGCCGGCGGTGCGAACCATGATGCTTGCCGCCAAGGACGGGCAGGTTGAACTGGTTGTGGATGAGCGCGGATCTGTGTTGACGGCGCTTGAACTTGCGCCTCTCGCAGCCTCCAACTGAGTCAAGGTGACATTATGATGAACTGCAAATCTACGCGCCGTGAGTGGGCGCAACGAATCCTCGCGCCGGCGGCGCTGCCTGCCATAATGAGAGCCGCTGCGCCCAAGATCCGGATCGGCGCCCATATCTGGGTCTATGCCGCGAAGCAGCCGAACACGGATGCCTCGGAGATCATCGAGCGCATCTTTCTTGAACTTGGCAAAGCTGGACTCGATGGCGTCGAATTGACGCACCAAGTCGTGCTGAGCGAGAGTGCGTATCCCAAGCTGCCTGAATTGATGAAGCGCCATCGCCTCCCGGTGTTCGGTTCGTCGTGGTCCGCCAACACATGGGACCGGACGAAACATGCAGTCATCGAGAGTGACGGCCGCCGCCTGATCGAGCGGTTGGGCAAGCTCGGCAGCCGCGTACTCGGCATGTCGGTAGGCGATGCGCGCCGCAAGAAGACGCCAGCGGAGTTTGACGACCAGGCCGCGATGCTGCGCAAGCTGATGGCGATTTGCCGCGACAACGGCATGGTGATGAATCTCCACAACCACATCTACGAAGTGAAGGACGGCGAGTACGACCTCAGCAACACGCTGGCGCGGATTCCCGCCGTGGGCCTTGGGCCGGACCTGAACTGGCTGCTGCGCGCGAAAGTCGACCCCGTCGATTTCATCCGCCGCCGTGGGAAGAACATCGTCTATGCACACCTTCGCGACCAAAAAGCGGACGGCACGTGGCCGGAAGCGATGGGCGAGGGCACGATGGATTATGTGGCCATCGGCAAGGCGTTCCATGACGTGAACTTCGTGGGCGACATGGCTATCGAACTTGCGCACGAGAAAAGCTTTGTTCCGACGCGTTCCTATGGAGAGAGTTTCCGCATGAGCCGCGAGTTCGTCCGCCGCACCATGCGGTATTAGGCCCTCGACCGCTAGAATACGTTCCTTTGTGGGGCGGGTTGCCAACCCAATGCCACTCGTTTTTTGAATTGGTCGCGTCAGGCATTGCCGCCATGTACTCTGTCAGTTCTTGGACACGGCGGTTTTGCGTTTTGTGAACTTGCAGCCGTGTCCCCACACTTCCCTGGGGCTCGAAGGCCTTTTGCTCCGATCAGGGAGCTTGCAGGAGGCAACCAGTTGGAGCATTCGGTGCAGTCTGGCCTGGTATTCAGAGGGGGTAGTGGCCGCAGCCAAGCCGGGCAAAGCCGCGTTCACCACATCTTGTGAGCGCGAAAAACTCAGCCGTCGGGGATTGAGATTGTGTTTCTCGGCGGCGGCGTTCATTACCGACCGGACCAGATTGTAGCCGACGATGGCGAGCACTAGTTCTTTAGCGATCATATCCACGCTTTTGCATCGCAGAATCTGCAGATCTACGGTCCGCTTCAGTGAGCGCAGATCCGTTTCCACGTTCCAGCGTTGACCGTACAACTGCAATAGCTGCTCCACCGCCAACGGCAGCGTAGTGAACAGATATAGGGTTACGCTGGAGCCGTCGGAAGCCTTGACCTGCTGCACAATCAAGCGGCCTCGCACGCAGGCATCAGCGGGCAAGTCGGGATGTTTCTTGCGTTCATAATCGCTGGGACACCAGCATACCTGCCGATCCAGTCCCGACTGTAACGGCAGTCCTCGCTGCACCACTGCGGCCCGGTTCGGTTGCAACCGCAACAGCACGTCGTGACCTCCCTGCGTGGCCGCAAAAGCTACGGAAAAAACCCCGAAGTTGATGTCACCCATCAGCACGGAATGATCCGGCAGGCGGTTCAGAAGCTGCTCGGTTAGCGTTTGTTCGCTGACTGCCCTGGGTCCGTACATCGGCCCCCAGCAAGGCCGCTCCGCCAAACCTGTGGTCAGATCCTGGGCCACCAGCATGAGCAGAACGGGCCAATGCGACTTGTAGCCTGGTGGATACGCCTTCACCAGTTCGGCAGTGTGCGGCATTTCCAACGAGGTACCATCCAAAATGAACACACGCCGATTCCAACCTGGCAATGCTTCCCGCCGGCTCTGCATCAAATGGTCCAATACGCAATCCGCCACTTTCTCCACCACCAGCAGCGGCATTTCTTGCCGCGCATCACTATAGGCCCCAGTATGGCAACTCACCGTGCCTTCACGGAGGCGCTTGTGCTCGGAAAGCAGCGTCCTGGGCCGTTGCTGCACGACTTGTTGCACAGCAGTGGACAGTGTCGCCTTACGATCCAGACGTTGTGAGATCATCAGCCAGACAACCAGCGGCAGGCTGAAGATCCGCTGCCGAACCCGCAGATGCAACTCTTGCTGGAGTTGCTGAAAAAAGCATTCGGGAACTGCTTGGCTATAGAGATCTAAAACACCGCGCAGATTGTCAGTGGACATGAGCGCTCCACTCTTTCATTGAATATATATGAAAGACAAAAGACGCAAAAAAAGGAGCTTACCGCTCCTGCTTCCGGAGCTTCAGCAAATCGAGATTGAGCAAGGCAATCTGCTTCAGTAGTTTCTGTGACCGCGCAAACGCGTGGAGATGCTCCTCGACTTCCTTCTTCCAGGCGGCGGGGATGGGGATCTGCCGCACCTTCCGATTGCCCAGACTGACCGACAAAATCCAAACCGGTCCATGGCCTTTTGCCTCGCCCTTTTCACATTTCTGGCAGCCGGGCTTGTTGCAGCGCACCATCCGGCGCAACAACGAACCAGGCAAGATGGTGGCAGGGTCAGGCACTTGCCGAAGCAGTCGATTGCGAGACGCCGCTAGCTCGGAGATCATATCTTTCATATCTCTACAATGAAAGATACAACATCTGAGCGCCCATTGCAACAGAAATCTGGATAATTGTTTTCGACCAACTCCTCCCACCGATCCGGCTTGACCCCAACCGGTCGGTGACCTCTTCAATCGATACTGCTTATTTCCTGTAAGAAAAAACGAGTGGCATTGGGTTGCCAACCCGCCGCAGGATTCCATCCTGCCCTACATGAAAGCAACATCATCAATTGGTCAAAGATCTAGTCACCTAACGCGTGCACTGCTTCGTACATTGCGACGATGTTGGCCGTGGGCGTGTTGGCCTGGATGTTGTGGCACGGGCTCACGACATAGCCCTTACAGGGCGCGAACGCTGCGATGTTTTCCCGCACCTCCAGTGCGACATCCGCGGGAGAGCCGAAGGGCAGCGTGAACTGGTTGTCCACGCCCCCGTGAAATACGAGGTCGTGCCCAAAATCGGCCGCCAGCGCCTCACGGTCCATCCCGTGGCAACGCCACTGGATGGGATTCAGCACGTCGATCCCGATCTCGATCAGGTCGGGCAGCAGTGGGCGGATTGCGCCGTCGTCGTGATGGAATGCGCGCAGGCCGCAGGAATGGACCAGGTCGATCATCTTCCTCAGCCAGGGCTTGACCGAGCGCCGGAACGCGCGCGGGCCCATCAGTAGCGAGTTTTGCGTGCCCAGATCCTCGGCGACATAGATGAAGTCGATGTACTCGCCGACCTGCGCGGCCACCCGGCGCACGATCTCAGCGTGGATCTCGAAGATGCGCTCCATCGCAGCGTCGAGCACCGTGTGGTTCGCCAACAGATCCTCGAGCGCGCGTTCCATGCCGCGCAGGCGGCAGTACAGATAGAACGGCTCATATGATGCGCCGAGGATCGGGTAGTCGCGCCAGTCGTCGCATTGAGCCGGCAGTTTGTCGTAGATCCAATCCGCGGCATCGGGCCACGGAAACGCCTCCACGTCGCGGGCCGTTGCGGCTCCGGCTAGCCGTGGGTTGATCGCCTCTTCGTAGGCTCCGGCTCCGTCCAGATAAGGCACAAGTGTCGTCTCCACGCCCCAGACGCTGAACAGCGACGGGATGTGCCAGGTGTCCTCCGTCGCACGCGGATGGCGCGGAGCGAGAAAGATGCACTTGTCGACTCCCAGAGCCTCCCACAAATCGCGTTCGGTGTGGCATTGCAGGTCGGCGAGCAGACGGCGTGTGACCTCGCTTGTACCCCAGTAGTCGCAGGGCGGCCGGTCCGTGGAGTGGCCCGTCATTGCGGCGTGCCAACGCTGTTTCGGAGTCATGTGTTCCAGTATGCCGCTTGCGCCGGGGGTGCGCTTATTGCATTTGGCGAATGGCGAAGCGTTCCGGCCCGACGCTCACCTCGTGGCTGCCCACGATGTACACGCCCGGTCCGGCCTGGCGGAACACGCGGATGCGCGGCGCGTCCGTGAACGGTTCATAGAGCGTGACGAAGCGCGCGGCAACTCCCGCGCGGCGTGCCATGACGAATGGCACCGGAACACGCAGGTCTTGCCCGAGGCCCGTGCCCATCACGACTGTCGTCGCCTCCGCGCCCAGCATCCACACGCGCATCTTCGCGCGCGGTTGCGCGAACTCCGCCTGCCAGTCGCTTGCGGTTTCGGCGGCGCGCGCGCCGGAGAGATGCTGGTAGCCCGCTTGCGCAGGCAGCCCTGCGAAGGGCGTGAGTGGCAGTGCGGTGCTGCCTGAGCCAAAGTTGTGATAGAGCCAGTCGAAGCCGCGCGGCTTGCCATCTACGGCGCGCACCTCCACAATGTCGAGCAGAAATTCCGCTGTATGCACGAGGGTGCGTTCGAGTTGGACGCCGGGATACACAAGGCCGGCGGAGAGCCGCAGTGCCGTTCCGAAGGCGCGTGGCATCCAATCGAGCAGCGCTCCGGTTGCCTCGGCCTGCGTCTTGCCGTCGACCACCACCGTGTTGTGTGCCACCGTCAGCTTGTCCCATGTGGCGTGGGTCTTGGCGGCATAGGCTTGCGTGCCGGCGTCGGCAGCCTGCGGCGCTCCGTTTGCGAAACTGACGAAACTGAGCTTGTCGTAGTGGCCGTGTCCGCCGCCATGCGGGCCGAACTTGACCGCCACGGTGAAATCGCTGCCCGCTGCGCGCAGTGTGGCGACGCCGGCATCCGCCATCAGGTCGCTCGTCAGAGGCGGCGCTTCGCCTTCGGGCAGCTTCTCCACACCCCATAGCAGCGCGTCGATTCCGCGCGTGGACTTCCGCAGCCAGGGCAAGTAGCGCGGTTCTTGGAACATCCGGTAGCCCATCTCGTAGAGCCGCAGGGCCGAGTCGACGCTTGGCGAAGCGGCGTCGTTGAAGTTGGGCAGGCTGCCATCCGGAAACACGCAGCGCAGCGGCGCGTCGAACATCCGCTTGAGCGAGGCGGCTTCGGGCAGTGCGATGCCGGCGTGCGCAGCCATTTGCGCAGTCATCAGCAGCGGTTCCAGCGCAAAGAAGTGATAGCTCCAGGCGCCCTCGTACCAAGCTCCATCCGGCGTGACGCTTTCACGCATCTGGAATTTGAAGCCGCTCGGGCCGTCGAGCGCTTTGGTGACGAGATCGTGGTCCTTGGTCAGAAGTCCCACAGCGAGCAGCGCCGCGTTGTGATGGCTCTGCCAGTTGCTCTTGCGCGCGTCGTAGCGGCCGATTACGCGCGCCGCTTCGCGCAGCACGTTCGTTTCAAACCGCGCGCGGGAGTCGGCGGGCATGGTCTCGCGCACAAGGTCGTAGCCGAACGCCAGTGGGACCAGCCAACCCGCTTCCGATAGCGTTTGCGACATGACGCGCGCGCCTCGGGTGAGGTTGCCGCCGCTAGTGCTGCCGTCGTTGGTGTGGATGGGGAGCGTGAGATAGATGTCCGCGTAGGCGTCGAGGATCCGGCGCGCCTTCGCCGCGTATTCGGCATTTCCGGTCAGGTGAAAGGCGAGCCCGAGATCTCGCGCGGCTTTCGCGTTGTCCCCGTTGCGCATCATGAAAACCACTTGGTCGATAGGCGGCCCGTGATGATCCTTGCCATCGACGGGGCAGATGTTTTTCCCGGCCTTATGTTGCAGCCGCATGCCGTGGTCCGGGCAGACGTAGGCGTGCGACCAACCTGATCCCTCAGTGGGCAGTGACCACTCTTTCAGACCGAATTCGCGCACGTGCGATGCGGGCCAGTTTGCGGCGCGCGCTACCAAGGCGTCTCGCGCGGCGGCCGCCCAAGGTTGGGCTCCGGAGAGCGCCCGGAGACGTGTGAAATCGCCGGAGTCGAGCAGGAGTCCTGGAGCGGCACATGCCGGCAGCGCCGTCAACACAAGCCATCCGCAATTGAGCCACGCTTGTTTCATTTTATTCTTCCTTGTTTCTCTGCCGCAGATAGCTCCACGCCGGCTTCGGCGCGTCATCGAAAATAGCGTCCGTGAAGGTGATGCGCGCGCCGTCGATGACGGCGAACAAAGTCATCTGATAGTTAGTATGGCCCGGCGAGTGCGCCAGGGTGAAATCGAATTTCTTCCGGTGATCTGCGCCGCTACGGGAGTCCTGGGCTTTGCTGAAGTAGAATCGAGGATGCTCTCTACTGCGCCGCGTCCCGATGCGCTGGCGAGCATTCATAGTTCACGGGAATAATCAGGAGAAGGTTAATGAAGTCAGTTTTGGATGTGTCCGCACCCGGAGGTGCGATGAAGCTGAACGGATATTTGATCCGCAGCGCGATCGTCGCCGCCTTGGGCGGTCTGCTTTTCGGTTTCGATACGGCCGTGATCGCCGGAGCGACTCGCGCCCTCAGCGGCGTCTATCAATTGTCGCCGGCGTCGTTGGGCATCACCGTGGCCAGCGCGTTATGGGGCACCATTCTCGGTGCGATGTTTGCCGGAATTCCGGCCGACCGCTACGGCCGCCGTGTGAGCCTGCTGGGAATGGCAGCACTCTATCTGGTGTCGGCCGTAGGCTGCGCCTTCGCCTGGAACTGGTACGCGCTTCTCTGTTTCCGGATTATCGGTGGTCTCGGCATCGGCGGGTCGTCCGTTCTCGGTCCCATGTACATCGCCGAAATCGCGCCCGCGCGCTGGCGTGGCCGGCTGGTGGCGCTATTTCAGTTCAATATCGTTACCGGCATTCTGCTTGCATACTTTTCCAATTTTGCGGTTGGCCTGTTCAACCTCGGCGACCTGGAGTGGCGTTGGAAGCTCGGTGTCAGCGGTTTTCCCGCGCTGCTGTTCGGCATCATGGTGTTGTCCATTCCGGAGAGTCCGCGCTGGCTGATCAAACGGCGCCGCGTGGACGAAGCTCGTGCGGTGCTGAAGGCCACCGGCGCTCCTGAATTCGAGTCGGAATTGCAGAGCATCGTCGAATCGGTCGATGGCGACCACGGCAAAGCGGACGAGCCACTCTTCTCGTGGAAATACCGCTTTCCCATTTTCCTCGCGGTCACCATCGGCATGTTTAATCAATTCTCGGGCGTGAATGCGATTCTTTACTATCTGAACGACATCTTCGAAAGCGCGGGTTTCACAAAGGTTTCCGGCGATTTGCAGGCAGTTGCCATCGGGGCCACGAATCTCCTGTTTACTATCGTTGCAATGTCGGTGATCGATAGGTTGGGCCGCAAGAAACTCCTGCTGATCGGCGCGGCGGGCACGGCCGCCTGTCTGGCCGGCGTCGCTGCCGTATTCATGTCCGGGCAACATCAGGAATTGCTCGTGTGGCTGCTGGTCGCCTTCATCGCGTTCTTCTCGTTCTCACAAGGCGCGGTGATCTGGGTGTATCTGAGCGAAGTCTTTCCCACGCGGGTTCGTGCGAAGGGCCAGAGCCTCGGTAGTTTCACGCACTGGATTATGAACGCCATCATAGCCGGGACGTTCCCGATGATGGCGGCGGCCTCCGGCGGAATCCCATTTCTCTTTTTCTCGCTCATGACCGTCGTCCAGTTCTTCGTCGTGCTGTTCTTCTATCCGGAGACGAAGGGCGTTACTCTGGAGCAGATGCAGAAGCAGCTCAAGATCGACTGAGCCGGCCGGTCCCGCCAGCGCGCGGCGGGCATCACTATCGGCTAGTAATGCATTACGATACGCGTGCTAGAATGGCCCTGAACTATGCCAGAAAGTACACGCCGCCGTTCGCGAGCCTCTCGTGGCGGGCAGTTCTGCACGATTAAAGATGTCGCCGAGCGCGCCGGCGTCTCCACGGCAACAGTATCCCGGGCGCTATCCGGGGGAAGCGTTCGAGAAGACCTGAAGAAGCGAGTCATCGAGGCGGCGCAGGCACTCAAGTTCCGGCCCAATCGGGCTGCGCGCAATTTGAGGGCTGGCTCTACGCGGACCATCGGAGTGCTGATTCCGGACATTGAAAACCCTTTCTTCACGAGCGTGATCTGCGGGATTGAGGAAGTGGTTCAGGCCGCCGGCTACTCGTTGCTGCTGGCGAACTTCAATGAAAGCCCGGAACGCGAGCGTGCGTTGCTCGCGGCATTTCACGCCGAAGGCGTTGCCGGATTGATCTTTACGGCCAGTTGTTCGCTCACGTCGCAATACCAGCCTATGATCGAGGCTGGCATCCCCATGGTCGCGGTCTCCCGATTGCCTGGAAGACTCAAAGTGGACCAGGTCACCGTTGCGAATGAGGAGGGTGCGAGGGCGGCTGTCGCGCACCTTATCGGCTTGGGTCACAAGCGCATCGCGATGATCAACGGTCCGGTCAGCGTAAGCACAGCCGAAGAGCGCCAGCGCGGTTACGAACGAGCATTCCTTGACGCCGGACTGCGTGTGCCGGAGGATTTGATAGTCCATTGCGACTTCCGGCAGAATGCCGGTTTCGCGGCGGTTTCGGAGCTTCTTGAGCGTTCGCGCCGTCCGACGGCGATCTTCGCCGCGAGCAATTTGCTTACCTTGGGCGCTCTGGAAGCGATCCACCAACTCGATCTTAAGATTCCGGAAGATGTCGCTATCGTCGGCTTTGATGATATGGCGTGGGCGAAGTCGTTGCGCCCGCCGCTTACCACTGTCGCGCAACCAGCCCTCGAAGTCGGCCGGTCGGCCGCCCGCATGCTTCTCGAGCGTATCCAGCAACCCGATACTCCCCGGAGGCAGGTCGTTCTGGAAACGACGCTCATTGTAAGAGCCTCCTGCGGCGCGGGCCACGCATCCGCGAAAACGTAGGAGCGCTGAGAATCGCTGCGGCGCCGGTGGCTCCACTTGACAGGGCTGTGCGGCAAACTTACAATCAATTCAGAAATCGATTACATCCCCGTTTGGCAGCTTTTTGGCGTCGGTGCACAAGATGCTGCAAACGGGTGGGAGTGACATGGTGAACAGACGCAGTTTTCTCATGACGACGGCTGTTGCCGCTGCGGCCGGTTCCTTGCGAGCCGAGTTTGCCTGGCCCCAAGGTGGCGCCGAAGCTCTTGGGTTCGACGAAGCGAAGCTCGAGGCCGCGCGTGCCAATCTCGCGGGCCGGGCTACGAAGGCGCTGCTCATCCTGAAGAACGGACGCATCGCGCTTGAATGGTATGCGCCCGGAATGAGCGCCACCACAAAGCACTACACGGCGTCAATGGCCAAGGCGCTGGTGGGCGGCACATCTCTGCTGGTCGCGATGGCGGACGGCAGAATCCGCGCCAATGACCGTGCGTCGAAATTCATTCCCCAGTGGCGCGATGATCCGCGCAAGTCCAAGATTACGATCCGCCACCTTGCTACGCACACTTCCGGCATTGAGGACTCCAGTGTGGAAGGCATCGGGCACAATGATGAACCCGGCTGGAAAGGACGCTTCTGGAAGCGCGACCCCGATCCGTTCAGCATTTCAATTCACGAAGCGCCCGTTCTGTTCGAGCCCGGAACCGGTAACCAGTACAGTAATCCGGGTATGGCCGCGCTTGCTTATGCCGTGACGGCGAGCCTTCGCGGCGCCCCACAGAGCGACGTTCTGGCGCTGTTGCGAGATCGCGTGATGCGGCCCCTTGGCATTCCCGATGAACAATGGAGCATCGGATACGGCCGCGCTTACAAGGTCGACGGGTTGGATCTGTATGCCAACTGGGGCGGCGGCGGATTCACTCCGCGCGCAACGGCACGTTTGGCGGAGTGGATGATGCACGGCGGCAAGATCGATGGGAAAGCGCTGGTACCGCAGCGCTCCATCAAACAAGCACTCGCCTACGCCGGCATGCCGGTGCCGGACAGGACGAAGTCGCCGAACACGCCCGGTTCCGGACTGTGTTGGTATTCCAATTTCGATGTTGCCTGGCCAGCGGTTCCGCGCGATGCGTTTGCTGGCGCTGGCGCTGGACACCAAATGGTTTTGGCGATTCCGAGCCTCGATATGATAGTTGTCCGCAACGGAAACGACCTGGTGAAACGGGGCGAGGGCGAGTTCTGGCAGGCCGCCTACGAGCAGTTGTTCGCGCCGCTGATGGACGCGCTCGGAAACCCCGCGAAGCCTCTCGATCCACTGTATCCGAAGAGCAAGGTGATCCAAGGCGTCTCGTTCGCGCCGGAGTCTACCGTTGTGAGGAAAGCCATCGAGTCGGACAACTGGCCCGTGACGTGGGGCGACGACGATCACATCTACACGTCCTACGGCGACGGTACCGGGTTCGAGCCTCCTGTGAACGAAAAGTTAAGCATGGGCTTAGCGAGAATCGAAGGTACTCCTGAGCAGTTCCAGGGCATCAATATTCGTTCGTCGAGTGGAGAGACCAAGGGCGACGGAGCGGCCGGCTCAAAGGCCAGCGGCCTCGTAATGATTGATGGAGTGCTCTACATGTGGGTTCGGAATGTCAGTAACTCACAACTCCTCTGGTCGCGCGACCACGCCCGTACGTGGGAGAAGGGCTTCAAGTTCGAGCGCAGCTTTGGCTCGCCCGCGTTTCTGAATTTCGGGAAAAACTACGCCGGCGCGCCGAACGACTTTGTGTACACATATTCGCAGGAGGGTGGGAGCGCCTACGTCACTGACGACGCCGTTGTGCTGGCCCGCGCTCCGAAGACGAAGCTCCGCGAACGTAAGGCCTGGCAGTTCTTCGCTGGAGCAGCCGACGGGCAGCCCGTCTGGTCGGCGGAGATCGCCGCCGCGAAACCGGTCTTTCGTTTTCCAGGACACTGCCAGCGGGTGGAAGCGGTCTACCACGCTGCCACCCGGCGGTATCTGCTTGTCGTATCGTACGGTCACAACGGTGGCTGGGGCATTTTCGACGCGCCGCAACCCTGGGGGCCGTGGTCGGTCGCGTTCCACACCGAGTACTGGGGCTTGGGCGAGACCCACGGTTACCGGATTCCGACGAAATGGACTTCCGGCGACGGTCACGAACTGACGCTAATCTTCTCGGGACTGGTCTACAACGGCGTGAGCAACGACGCCTTCTGCACACGCAAGTTCAAGCTGGCATTTTGAAGCGGTAACCCTCGAACGGTTGTTGCAGCTCTCGGCTTGCTGTTGGCGTAGCGGCATGCTGCTTGCCATATGCACTGCGCCAACACGCAACGCCGACGCCGGTCATGCCGGCCGCGACTCCGTGCTATCGGCGGATGCCGGTGACCACGGTGTGTGGACTGTTCGGAACAGGTTCTGCCCGGATTTGATCGAAGCCCGCTTCCAAGTGCATCGCTTCCAGTTCGCGGAAAGTGTAGGCGTCGCCAGCGATCGTCGAGATCAGCATGGTGAGGCTGAAACTGGCAGCCATGGGCGGTGAGATGCGATCTTCATTGGGCACGAATTCGAGCGTGGCCACGATACCACCTGGCTTCAGCGCGTTACGCACTTTCTTGAGCAGTCCCACGCAGGTAGGCACATCGAAGTGATGCAGAAAGTTCGTGAGTAGCACTGCGTCGTAGGGACCGGAGAAGTCCACCTCAAACGCACTGCCCGGCAAACGCGTGAAGCGATCGGCCACGCCAGCCTTCGTGGCATTTTGCTGCGCCACCTCAAGGACACTTGGCCAGTCCAGTGCCACGACATGCGCCTGCGGGTTTTGTTTGGCGATTTCGATGCCGAACAGCCCGTGGCCAGCCGCGACGTCGAGGACGGACATGGGTCCGGTGCGGCCGTGCAGAACGATGGCGCCCAGCGGTCCGGCCAAGGGAGCCATCATGGGCGCCATGCCATGGGCAAAGTCCACCCAGATGGGGTTGTCCGGCTCGACGCTGCCTTCCCCGGGCAGCACAGTCCGGCCGCTGCGAACAATCTCCGCGAGTTTATCGTAGGCCCCCGTCATCTCGGCCAAGCCCAGAAAGCGTACTGCTGAATGCAGCGACGCGGGCGAGCGCGGATCGAGAAACAGGGCACTGGTCGGCGTGTGGCTATAGATGCCATGCTGTTTCGAAAGCAGCCCATTGATGGTCAGAAAATCACACAGGATGCGCATTCCGCGCTCCGACGCGGAGCACCGAGTGGCAAGTGTGGCAGCGTCGGCGGAACCCTCGCCCACGGCGCGGAATAGATCCAGTTCGATGGCCGCCCGAAGCGCAGCGGAGCGCTGATGGGCCATCAGGTTTTCAAAGACAAGCGCCGGGTTGGGCGCAGAATCAGCAGCAATCCCAGGTTGCATGTTGAAGTCTCCAGTCTACGAGCGAGAATAGCACAGTGTTCGGGAGGCATACTTCGTGTGCCGCCGGCAGAGCTGGCGTACAATAGACAAGGATGGGTGGGATGGCCGAGTGGTTTAAGGCAGCGGTCTTGAAAACCGCCGTTGTCGTAAGGCAACCGTGAGTTCGAATCTCACTCCCACCGCCATTCTTTCAACAACTTCCAGCGCCAGGAGGGCCTGAGCTGTTGCCTGCCAAATGCGCTCTGTGCAAATGTGGCGCAAATGGGACGCGAAAAACGCCCCAAAACGACGGACAAGATGGCCGTCGTTTCTTTCGCCACCAGATCGCTTCGGCTCTCCGCCGGCTTCACTTCACCCGGCGGTACACTTCCTTCCGGTCTCCCACCTTCACGACGAGGACGAGGAGCGCTTTGTCCCGAATCTGATAAATGGCGCGGTAGTTCTTCCCCGGCCCCACGTAGACGCGGTAGAGCTTCTCCTTCGTCTCCATCTTCTCCACTCCATGAGGACGTGGATTCTCCTTGAGCTTCTCTATGTCAGAGAAGACCCCCCGGCGGACATTTGGGTCCAGTTTCTCAAGTTCCCGGAGGGCGGCGGGAGTAAACTCCAGGGTGAATGACCGCTTTTTATTCGGATCTGTCATCACCTGGTTGTTCGTATAGGCGCGTGTGGCTTACAGGCCCAGGCGCTTCCTCGCGTCTTCAAGTGAGATGGTCCCCTTTTCTTCCGCTTCCGCCAGAGCGGCCCGGGCGTCTTCGAGGTCGATTCGGTCCAGTTCCTCCTGTGCCAGGCGCTCCAGGAGGCGGAGGTCATCTATGGGAATGACGGCGGCCAGGTCCTTCCCACGGCGGGAGACAATGGTCCGCTCCTTCCCGTAGGCGGCGCGGTTTACGACTTCGGGAAACTCTTCCCGCGCTTTCGAGACATTGAGGCGTGTCATAGTAGTGTACCACTCGTACAAGTTGTACGAATCTACAACCAGTATCGGACAGGAATGACGGGCTTTGCAAGGGGCTGGAAACGAGGGCGCGGGCTCGTATTCGGTCAGAGCATCGACGCCCTTCTTTGCCTCCCTGGCGAAGTCCCGATAGGCGCCATCGAAGTTCACGTTCAGGCCCAGCGTCCGGAGGACTTCAGTTTCCCCGGACTGGATTCCACGCACGAGGTCTTGAAAGACCTGCGATGAAGTCATGTCCGGCTTCATCACGGCGAGGTTCTGGCCTAGCCGGGCGATACCCGGCACCTTATAAACATTTTCGGCCATAAATGTTCGAAGTAAATGGATCGTTTTTACAGATGGCGCGCAAGTGAACCATAGATTACTGCTTAGATTGAGTGTTACTTGCTGTGATAATGGAAGGGGGTAACTACAGACAAATCAACGCCCTGCGAATGGTGATGGACACAACGACACTACCGGGTACGCTCTTGAAAACCGCCGTTGTCGTAAGGCAACCGTGAGTTCGAATCTCACTCCCACCGCCACTTCGCCTATTGCCCGGCAGTGTCAGCCAGAAGTTCGCCGGGCACTTTCTCGGCGGCTACTACCGCGCCTTCTTCGAGTCCGGAGAGCACTTCGACCGCGGTATTGCTCTGCAAGCCGAGTTCGACAGGCCGCCGTTCCCAGCGCTGGCCATTACGAACATAGGCGATGGACTCTTCATCAGGCCCTTCGGTGAAGACGCATTCGAGCGGAATCGTCATCGCGTTCTCTTTCCTGCCTGTGACAACGTCGGCGCTCACCGAGAAGTTCGGGATCACGCGCGGGTCGCTCTTTTCGAACTTGAGACGAACCGGAACGTCGGTAACGAAGTTGCGCCGCCAACCACCCGAGCGGGCGAAGGCTCCGATAGAGATCACACGCGCCGGAAGCTCGATGTCCGGATAGGCGTCAACGCGGACGTGCGCTTTGGCGCCGAGACGCAGCATTTCTGCGTCCACCTGATTGACGGCGGCATCAATGACCAGCGAACGGAGATCGACCACCTGCATGAAGATACGGCCTGGATGAAGCTGATCGCCTTGCTGGATCAGGCTCATGTCCGACTCCCGGTGTACGGAGGAGATGACCGTCATTCCGTCGAGGGGTGCGCGCATCACCATCTTGTCCGCATTGTTCTGGGCGCGTTTGGCCTCGAGACTGGTCGTTCGCAGGTCCAGTTCCCGGACCTTGATCGCTGCGATGTCGGACTCGTCGAGGAGCTTCGATTGGGCCAAATATTCGTTGTAGCGCGCTTTGGCTTCCTCCGCGAGCAGGCGGAATTTTTCGATCTGTATCTCGGAGCGGACCGGCGCGGTCCTCAAATTCAGCAGCGCTTTGTCGAGCGAACCCTTGGCCGCGATGATCTTCTGATTATGCGCCGTGCGCCGCACAGCGAGTTGCGCGTACATAATCTTCAGGTAGTTCTCGTGCTGGACCACATTCGCCAGGTAATCGTCGAGACGCAGCAGCATGTACTGCCGGTCGAATCTTGCCACGACATCACCCTTCTTCACCTGCGCGCCGTTGGGAATCAGTTCTTCGAGAAACAGGGCCAGTTCGGCGCGCCCGCTGCCGTGGGAGTGGCTCCCGACCATCGGCGGGGCCGTGAGTACGGCAGCCTTCTCCGCCGTTGTCATTCCGGTCAGGCGGATAGTTCGTTCGAGTAGTCCCTTGGAAGCTTTAGCGGTGCGGATGGTGGCAGCGGGCTTGGCCTTGGTACGTTGCGCGTTCTGGCGATACCACAGGCCCGCACCGCCGGCCGCAATCGCGGCAACCAGCAGGAACAGCCACCAGCGTCGACGGCCCGGTACACGCGGATCCTGCTGGGCCGCTCGAGGCGGCGGCGGAGCTTCAGGGAGAACGAATTGGGTCTGTGGGCTGCTCATCTCAACTGCTTTCCAATACTTTCTATCTTCTAAGCTATCGTATCTTGTCTCATTTCGTCTATCCGGAGTGATTTCTCCACATTTTGACATCCGGATTTCAGAGCCGTGAGCGGCGGCAGCCGTAGCGGGGTAAGATCTCTCTATGACCCAGCAACCGCAGCAGCCGAACATTCAGATCAATAAGTCGGCTGATTACCGTGAGCATTATGCCAACAGCGTCCAGGTCCGCGTCAACCTCTGGGATTTCTTCCTGATGTTCGGCACGCTGGCGCAGAACGTCCCGGAGCTTGTCAATATTGAATGTTTCCAGGGTGTCTACCTGAGCCCGCAGCAGGCCAAGGCTCTGCTGAACGTGCTGCAACAAAACGTGTCGCAATACGAAGCCGCGTTCGGGGAAATCCGCCTGGAACCGAAGGCCGGACAATCCGTCGTTCAATAGACGGTCGTTCCATAAGCAAGGAGGCGCACCTTGGCATCGCATCCGAATCCAACGCCCGCCGCCCGGCTGACCTCGCTCGACGTCTTTCGGGGAGCCACCATCGCGGCTATGATCCTGGTCAACAATCCCGGTTCCGGCGATGATGTCTACGCGCCGTTGCGCCATGCCGAATGGCACGGCTGGACCTTCACCGATGTGATCTTTCCGTTTTTCCTCTGGATCGTGGGCGTGGCGATGACGCTCTCGTTTGCCAGACGCAAGGAACGCGGCGACGACCGTGGACGGCTGCTGTTGCACGTCCTGCTCCGGTCCGCGATTATATTTGCGATCGGGTTTTTTCTTTCCGGCTTCCCGAACTTCGCCTTCGCCACCATCCGCATTCCCGGCGTGTTACAGCGCATTGCCGTGTGTTATCTGATCGCGGCCGCGATCTTTCTGTTCACCGGAGTGCGCGGCCAGATCGCCGCCGTGCTTTCTCTGCTCGGCGGTTATTGGGCGCTGATGACGCTCTATCCTACACCCGGCTGCGGGGCCGGCGCGCTGGAGATGGGCTGCAACTTCGCCCAATACGTCGATAGCCTGGCGCTCAGTGGGCACATGTGGTCGCACACGAAAACGTGGGATCCCGAAGGCATCGTCAGCACCTTGCCGGCGATCGCCACGACACTGTTCGGCGCGCTGGCCGGTCACATTTTGCGGCTGCCCCGTTCCGAGGCGGAGAAGACGGCATGGCTGTTCGCCGGCGGCAATGCATTGCTCTTCGCCGGAAGCGTGCTTTCGCTGTGGATGCCGTTCAATAAGAGCCTTTGGACCACTCCGTACTCGGTGCTAATGGCCGGCCTGGCGATGAATGCCTTCGCTGTGTGCTACTGGCTGGTGGATGTGCAAGGCTACCGCCGCTGGTCGCGCCCGTTCGCCATTTTCGGCATGAACGCGATCGCGGCGTTCGTGCTCTCAGGCCTCCTCGGGCGCCTGCTTGCGATCCTTAAAGTGGATGGCGTGACGCTGCATCAAATCGTCTATGACGGCGCCTTCGCGCCGCTCGCGAGTCCGAAGAACGCATCGCTGCTGTTCGCACTCGCCAATGTCGCAGTTCTGTACGGCGTCGCGTATTTTCTGTACCGCCGCCGGTGGTTCGTGAGATTCTGAGGTGGAATGTCTGCCTCCATGCCCTCCGTCGTCGTAAACCGAAAGGCCGTCGAACGCGCCGCCTGCGGTCATCCCTGGATTTTTTCGAGTGATGTCGTGGATCGCGGCGAAGCCGCGCCCGGCGCCGCCGTGCTGGTCGTCGACCAACGCGGCCGGACACTCGGTACGGCGCACTACAGCTCCACTTCACAGATCACTCTGCGCATGCTCAGCGACAAGACCGAGAGCATCGACGCCGCCTTCTTCCGCGAGCGCATTCGCGCGGCCGCTCAATTCCGCGAACGAGTGGTCGAGGGCAGCGACGCCTTCCGCCTGGTCTACAGCGAGGCTGACCGCCTGCCCGGGCTGATCGTCGACCGCTACGCGGACTACCTCGCCGTGCAGACTCTCAGCCAAGGCATGGATGCGGCGCGCGAGACCATTGCGGATTGTCTCGAAGAGCTGTTTCATCCGCTGGGCATCGTAGCGCGCAACGACGCGCCAGTTCGCCAGAAGGAGTCGCTGCCGCTAGAGATCACGACGTTGCGCGGCGACGCTCCGCAGCCGGTTCCCATCGCCATGAATGGCATGAAGTGGGAAGCGAATCTGCTGAAAGGCCAGAAGACCGGCGTGTTTCTCGACCAGCGCGAGAATTACCAGGCCGTCGCCGGACATGCGCACGGACGTGCGCTGGACTGCTTTACCTGCACGGGCGGTTTCGCGCTGCACATGGCGAGTCGCTGTGAGCATGTTCTTGCGGTGGATAGTTCGGAGGAGGCGCTCAGCACGGCGCGGAGCAATGCCGCGGCGAACGGCATCGCCAATATCGAATTCCGCGCTGGCGATGTTTTTGATCTGCTCAGTTCGCACGGTTTTCCGCCGGGCCACTTCTCGACCATCGTGCTCGATCCGCCCGCTTTTGCGAAGTCGCGTTCCGGCCTCGAAGGCGCCGTGCGGGGTTACAAGGAGATCAACTATCGTGCGTTGCGGTTGCTGAACCGCGGCGGTATCCTGGCCACGTGCTCCTGCTCGCATCACATGAGCGAAGCGGCACTGCTCGAAGCCGTGGCCGCCGCGGCGCTCGACGCGAAACGTATGCTGCGCGTGGTCGAGCGGCGCACGCAGTCGAAGGATCACCCCATCCTGCTGACCGTCCCGGAGACGCACTATTTGAAGTGCCTGATCCTTGAGGTCATGTAGGCAGCGGCCCCGCGTTCAGGATCATCCTGCATTAGATAGGACTAGGCTGCCCGCCCGTACGCTCTTGTTGTAGACTCGCATCCGGAAGGTTTATGAATCGACGAAACTTTGTACATGCCCTGGGCGCCTCCGCCGCGCTGCCTTTGATGCCGCAATCCGGGTCCGCTCAGACGGCCAAACCCGCGCTGGTTGCGAAACTCGCTCCGCGCTTTGGCGATGGCCGCGACTGGTGGTTTCAGAAGCGTTTCGGGATGTTCGTGCACTGGGGCCTTTACTCGATCAACGGCTTCCATGAACAAGAACAGTGGCGCGCGCGTGTGGAGCGGAAAGAGTACGTCAAGCTCGCGCAGAAGTGGAATCCGGTGAAGTTCAATCCGGACGCTTGGCTCGATCTCGCCGCGGAGGCCGGCATGAAGTACATCTGCCTGACCACCAAGCACCACGACGGGTTCTGCCTTTGGAACACGCAGCAGACCAGGTACAACACGATGAACACGCCTTACGGCAAGGACGTGATCAAGATGCTGGCCGGTGCGTGCCAGCGGCGCAATGTGCCGCTCTGCCTGTACTACTCAATTGCCGACTGGCACCAGCCGAACTATCCGAACCAGGGCCGCCATCATGAACTGCCGCCGCAGGCGGGTGATGATCCGAACCTGATGAAGTACATCGAATTTCTCAAGGCGCAGGTGCGCGAGCTGTGCACGAATTACGGCGAGATCCATGGCTTTTGGTGGGATATGAACGTGGATAAGCACGTCGACCCTTCGATCAACGACATGATCCGCAAACTGCAGCCAAAGGCAGTCATCAATAACCGCGGTTATGACGAGGGCGATTTCGGAACGCCGGAGCGCGATTACGATCGGGGCGGCGAGGAGTCTTTAAGTTTCGATCACCGCACGGAAGCCTGTCAGTCGGTTGGCATGGAGAGCTGGGGTTATCGCAAGAATGAAGATTTCTATGATGACCGGCACCTGTTGCGTAGCATCGACAAGTACCTGGCGCGTGATGCGAATTACCTGCTGAATGTCGGGCCGACTGGCGAAGGCGTGATCCCGGAAGAATCGGCGTCGATATTGCGGCGCATCGGCAAGTGGCACAGCGCGGTGAAGGAGTCGCTTGAGGGTACGGCGCCGGCCTCGCATCTGACGGCGAATCGGAGCGTGCTGCTGACTCGCAAGGGCAACACGCTGTACGTGCATTTGCATCGTGATCCGGTGGGCAGTGCGGTCAATTTGAAACCGCTGGCGATTGCGCCGCGGCGCGTTACCCTGCTGAATACGGGGCGTCCGGTGGACTTCACACTGGAGATGGCGCCAAGCGATCACGCCGGCCAGAAAGGCTATCTGCGCCTGCGCAACCTTCCGGTCAACGAACTGGCCAACACCGTCCTGGTGGCGAAGTTGGAGTTCGACAAGTTGCCGGAATCGCTTTCGCAGGCACAACCTGAAAAAAGTGATGTGCTGCGGCGCTAGAGTTTTGGGCGCGCTGATCTTCAGAGCATCGCCGTAATCGCGGGGTCTGTACGCGTGCAGCCTCGCACCAGAGGCGCGAAATCCCGGCTATGTACCGTACCGTCAGGTATGGAATCAGGCCCGGGCCGTGTTGATTCCGATACGCCCGTCCTATATAGTGTTAGTTGGGCCGCAATTCTTTAACGAATTTCTGATCTCTTGCCCCTCAGTGAAAAGGTCCAACGCCAGAGGGAAAAACCCAGAAATCCCAGGAGGATATTCTAAGATGTTGAGTAGTGATGCCAGGTCCGCTGCACAGCGGCCGGCCGCTTCCCGTAAATCAGGAAGGTCCGCGCGAATGGCCGCTTGTCTTCGCGTGATCCTGCCCCTGCTGCTAATGGTCTTTTTTGTCGCGCCCATGATGGCTGAGGGTCAGCACCAGGGCGGCGGCGAGGCAAACCTCGTACTGCCCGACCTGAACACGGCAGTCTTTCTCGGCGGTATCCCCGGCGGCACGCTGTTGATGATCGGCTTGATCGCCAGTGCGCTCGGGATGGTCTTCGGCATGATCATCTATTCCCGCCTAAAGAATATGCCCGTGCATAGCTCGATGCTGGAAGTCTCCGAACTGATCTATGAAACCTGCAAGACCTACTTGCAGACACAGGGCAAGTTCCTGGTGATTCTCGAGTGCTTTATCGGCGCGATCATCGTGTTCTACTTCGGCTTTCTGCAGAGCTTCTCGGCCTTCAAGGTAGTTGTGATTCTGCTCTTCAGCATCGTCGGTATTCTGGGCAGCTATGCGGTTGCGGCTTTCGGCATGCGCGTGAATACGTTCGCCAACTCCCGCACTGCTTTTGCCGCACTGCGCGGCAAGCCGTACCCTTGCTACGACATCCCGTTGCAGGCCGGCATGAGCATCGGCATGTTGCTGATCTCGGTCGAACTGCTGATCATGCTCTGCATTCTGCTCTTCATCCCCGGCGATCTGGCCGGTTCGTGCTTCATCGGTTTCGCGATCGGTGAATCGCTCGGCGCTTCCGCGCTTCGTGTTGCGGGCGGTATCTTCACCAAGATCGCCGACATCGGCGCCGATCTGATGAAAATCGTGTTCAAGATCAAGGAAGACGACGCGCGCAACCCGGGCGTCATCGCGGATTGCGTGGGCGACAACGCAGGCGACTCGGTTGGACCGTCGGCTGACGGTTTCGAGACCTACGGTGTTACCGGCGTCGCTCTGGTCAGCTTCATCCTGCTTGCCGTTAAGGACCCGGTGGTTCAGGTTCAGCTTCTGGTGTGGATCTTCACGATGCGCGTTATGATGATGGCCGCTTCGGGCGCCAGCTACTTCATCAATTCCGCGATCGCCAAGGCAAAGTACGCCAACGTCGATAAGATGAACTTCGAGGCTCCGCTCACCTCGCTGGTGTGGCTCACCTCGATCCTCTCGGTGGCGCTCACTTACGTCGTCAGTTACTTTATGATTCCGGTTCTTGGCGGCGACACCGATATGTGGTGGAAGCTCGCTTCCGTGATCACCTGCGGCACGCTCGCGGGCGCAATCATCCCCGAGTTCGTCAAAGTCTTCACATCGACCGATTCGCGGCATGTCCGTGAGATCGTCAGTTCCGCGCGCGAAGGCGGCGCTTCGCTCTGCATCCTGTCGGGCTTTGTGGCCGGCAACTTCAGCGCGTACTGGCTCGGCTTCGCGATTCTGGCCTTGATGAGCGCTGCCTACGGGGTCAGCACCCTGTTCATCGGCGGAATGATGCTCGCCCCGGCCGTGTTCGCGTTTGGTCTTGTGGCGTTCGGTTTCCTCGGCATGGGTCCAGTGACGATCGCCGTGGACAGCTACGGTCCGGTGACCGACAACGCGCAGTCCGTCTTCGAACTCTCGACTATCGAATCGCTGCCGGGCATCACGAAGGAAATCGAGAAGGATTTTGGCTTCACGCCGCAGTTTGAGACGGCCAAGGACAATCTCGAAGAGAACGACGGCGCGGGCAATACGTTTAAGGCCACCTCGAAGCCGGTGTTGATCGGTACCGCCGTGGTCGGTGCAACTACGATGATCTTCTCGATCATCGTCATGCTGACGAAAGGCTTACAGCCGGAATATCTGCAGTTCCTTTCGATCCTGCATCCGCCGTTCCTGCTCGGACTGATCGCTGGCGGCGCGGTGATCTACTGGTTCACCGGTGCTTCCTGTCAGGCCGTATCCACGGGCGCCTACCGCGCCGTGGAGTTCATCAAGAAGAACATCAAGCTCGAAAGCACGGAGAAAGCTTCGGTGGCCGACTCCAAGGCGGTCGTAGAGATCTGCACCCAGTACGCGCAGAAGGGCACGCTCAATATCTTCCTGACCGTGTTCTTTGCTACGCTGGCGTTCGCGTTCCTGGAGCCGTATTTCTTCATCGGCTACCTGATCTCGATCGCGATCTTCGGTCTGTTCCAGGCCATCTTCATGGCCAACGCGGGCGGCGCCTGGGATAACGCGAAAAAGGTCGTCGAGACCGAGTTGAAGGCCAAGGGCACGGACCTGCATGCGGCCGTGGTTGTCGGCGACACGGTGGGCGATCCGTTCAAGGATACGAGTTCTGTGGCGTTGAATCCGATCATCAAGTTCACGACACTCTTCGGACTCCTGGCCGTCGAACTCGCAGTGAACCTCAAAGCGCAGCAGGGACCGACGCTCAATTTTGTCCTCTCGGCCCTGTTTCTGGCTATTTCGATGGTTTTCGTGTACCGTAGCTTCTACGGAATGCGCATCGAAGGCAAATAGTACTTACGCAGTTGCTTTACAAACAGGAGAGGCGAATTTCAGGTTCGCCTCTCCTGTTTTTTATGATAGAGTGAATTCCAGGCGCTCGACTCTTATTTGCAGTGGGAGTTGGGTGTCGGAGGAGCCATGAATACTGCATCACCGGCCCGGCCCGGACTCATCCTAATCGCTTTAGCCATCCTCGTGTGTCCGCTTTCGGCCGCGGTCATCACCATTGACGCACAGTCGAATCTCTTCTACTCCGGTATGGGAATCCCGGGAAACATCATTCCGGACGAAGGGCTCTTTCCGGCCGGAATCGATCTTACTGCCTATCCGGGTGCGACGTCGATCCGTTTTCTCTCAGTTGCCGGCGCGTGGTCTTACATGCCGGACTACCCGCCCGCGCAGAATGTCGGGCCGGACGGCCTTTACCAACCATCCGACGCCTTTCACACGGGCACCAACCTGGAATCCCACAATAATTACTCTGCCATCCGTCACGACAACCGCGTTATGTTTCTGGCTGGAGTGTTCGTTGGTTCGTCGCTTCCGTTGGCGGCTCCCGCAGCGCTCGATTTCTCCGACGCCGGAACGATCACGGATCAGTTCACTAGCTTGAGCCCTGTCATTGGACAGATCTTTTTTGTCGGAGACGGAAGGACCAGCGGCAACGTCCTGCAGGAGTTCCAAATTCCCGGAAAGGCGCTGTTCCTGTATCTCGGTGTTGTCGACGGCTACAATTTTCAAGGGCATCCCACCACCTATACCGACAACTCGGGTGCGATGACTGCTACGTATGAACTGAATTCGCCGATTCCCGAGCCGGCGGCGTTCACAATGCTCGCTCTCGGTTTGGCCGGACTCGGCGTGTTGCGCCGCTACGTCTTAAGATAAGAGCCCAACGCTAGCACCGGGAAATACTTGCTGTATAGACTGTACGACAGGTAGAAAACGCAGGGAAAGCCCGTGCCCGTTGCGAGATCATCGTGCCATAATCCATCCTCGCCCTGACGCTCGATCAGAAACTGAATGCCCCGGCGGACGGCATCGCTGCCGCGCTCGCCGGCCGCAATCAGGCCGAGAATCGCCCATGCCGTTTGCGAAGGAGTGCTCGGCGCCGGTACGTACGCGTCGACATTATAGCTGGCGCAACTCTCGCCCCATCCACCATCCTGCTGCTGCACGGAGCGCAGCCATTGTGCGCCTCTGCGCACGGCCTCCTGCGCCTTGGCGCCGCCCACGCGGCTTAATCCCCGCATGGCCAGAAACGACCCGTAGACGTAGTTCACGCCCCAGCGGCCGTACCAGCAGCCCGGCTCCGTCTGCTGCGTAATTAGATACTCGGCGGCGCGCTGAATCGCCGGGCTGTCCTTGTCCACACCGCTGCGGATCAACGCCTCCATGACGCGTCCCGTGATGTCCGGACACGTCGGGTCGAGCATCGCGTTGTGATCGGCGAAAGGTATCTGGTTGAGGAGTTCGAGATCGTTGTCGACATCGAACGCGGCCCAGCCGCCATCGCGCGACTGCATTCCTAACAGCCAGTTGACGGCGCGACGAACGCAACGCTGCTGGCGTTCCGGATCGCTGCCCCGGGCGTGTTCGAAGGCGAGCAGCACCTGCGCGGTGTCGTCGACATCGGGGTAGTATTCGTTGGCGAACTCAAAGTACCACCCGGAAGGTTCGAGCTTCGGGCGCTTGATCGACCAGTCGCCCTTGCGGCGCACCTCTTTGGTAATCAGCCAGTCCGCGCTGGCCACCAGATCCTCGGGCCGTGCCGCGCCCGCTTCGCCCAACGCGAAAGCCGCGATTGCCGTATCCCACACCGGCGAGACGCAGGGCTGAAAATAGAAACGGTCCTCGGTCTCGATGAGCAGCGATTCGAACTGATGCACGGCATCGAGCAAGTCTGGATGATCGTTGCCGTAGCCCAAAGCGTCGAGTGCCATGATGGAATACATCATCGCCGGGTAAATTGCGCCGAGTCCCTCGGAGTGCCGCGTGCGGTCGAGAATCCAGTGTTCGGCCTCGCGCACGGCCCAGGCGCGAATCTGCTTGACGGCGCGCTTGTTCCAGACCTTCAGCGCGCGGTCCAGCCAGTGGAAAAAGTTGCGCCAGTTAGGACGGATGCTCATCTCCGACTTCAGCGGCGCATCGGAAAAAATCTCGGAGAGGCTGAATCCCGCGGGTAGCGAACGCGGCTTGCGCAGAGCCTGGACGATCGAGAGCGGAACCACGATTGCACGCGTCCAGGAGGACATTTCGTAGAGCGCATCGCCCGGCAGCAAAATCAGTTCGGGCGGCACAGAAGGCACGTGCTCATGGGGAAATAGATCGAATAGGCTGAGGTTGATCTTGGCGTAGCTGTTGGCCGCCTGTACGCCGCCGAGCTTGAGAATGCAGTCGCGCGCCAGCGTCATCTGCGGACCTTGCGGATCGATGCCCGCTAGCTTCAGGGCAGTATACGCCTTCACGCAAGCACTGATCTCGGCTGGACCGTGAGGGTAAATGTTGAAGCCGCCGTCCGGCAGTTGGCGATCGAGAATCGATTGCGCGGCTTTCTGAATTCTCGGTCGCGTAGGCGGATTCCAAATGCCGTCCACCGGCGGATGCAACCACAATTGCAGCAGTACGTAGTCGGATTCGAGCGTCGTGTCGGCCTTCAGATCGCCGCGCCAGTAGCCTTCGCGGTCACGAACCTCCAATAGCGCCTTGCCGGAACGTTGCAGCGTCTTCCGGGCTGCTTCACGCAATGCTGGATTTTCGGCTACTACTCCCGGCGCCACCCTGCGTGTGTGGCGCACCGCCGCAGGTTTCAAGTCATCAAATCTCATCCCCTCTATTATCTCTGGTTGGTGGCTTGGTTGATGGTTGGTTGCTTGGTTGCTTGGTTGCTTGACTGGTTGATTGGTTGTCTGGTTGATTAGTTTCTCGGTTGGGTGCTCCGTCTCTCACCAACACCATTCACCAGCCAGATCACGCCACCAAGTCACCAAACAACCAAGTCACCCAAAAAACAAGTCACCAATCAACTAAATCACCAATCAACTAACCGCTCGACCCGCTTCCAGACCGTGCGCTTCGATTCGAGCGCCGCCTCGGTATGTACCAGCCCCTCTGTCACCAGCAGTGTTCCCGTGACCGGTGTGTCCTTGGTGAAGACGGCCATCGCGATGTAGTACACGCCCGTGCGCAGCGGCGAACCCGCCCCGGGCTGGAGCACGACCAGTTCGTCGCCGGTGTCGCCGGTGGAACTGAAATCGGCCACCACACGGCCGCTCTCCACGGTCGGCGGCAGTCCGTATCGCACAAACAGATCGACGTCCGCCCCCGGCGTATCGGTATTGATGCGGATTTCGAGCCTGTTGATGTTGACGGCCTCGAGCCGGTACATCGAACTGCCGGTGAATAGCGTCCCGCTCGTCACCGCCGGAAACGAATAGCGCGCGGGTTGGCCGATAGTCACAAGTTGGCTTCCATCGGACGGCGCGGCGCCGGGGGCGCGCTCGACCGTCGCCGTCACGATTCCTGAGGTCACAATGCCCTGTGCAAATACGCCGAGCCCGATGAAGTAGGTGCCGGGTTTGAGCTGCGGACTGGAGGTGCGCGTTATCGTGATCGATTCATTGCCCGAATCCGATTCCGAATAGAAGTCGGCCAGCACCTGTCCATCGGCCAGATCGAGATCGGCATCGGCGCGAACGTAGAGATCGAGATCGACATTCGGAGTCGTCGTGTTCAGGCGCACGTTGAGACTCGTCGCGCCCTCCGGAACCGTGATGCGGAAGCCATAATCGCCGGTGTAGAGTGTGGGGCTATCTACAGCAGGCAGCGAAAAAGTTGCAGGAACGCCGGAGCGCAACAGCGTGGGACCGGACGGCGCGACTGGCGGAGTCTCCACTGTCGCCACCACCGTCGCCTCCGTGCGCTTATCCTTGGTGAACTGACCGAAAGCGATGTAATAGACTCCGGCGCTCAGAGGCGGGCTGGAATCGCGCGTGATTGTTATGATCTCGTTGCCTTCCGGTGACGAGGAGTCGAAATCGGAGACGACCTTCCCGGCCGAAAGCGAGGGCTCCGAAGCCGCGCGCGCGAAGAGATCGAGATCCACGCCTGGGGTTGCCGTCGTCAGTTGAATCCGCAACCGCGTGGAGCCCTCCGGTACGGTGATCTGAAATCCATACTCGCCGCTGAAGAGCGTCGAGCTGCTGACCGCCGGCAGCGTGAAGGAGCGTGCCACGCCGGATGTCAGCACAGCCGGAGCGCCGCTCGGTACAGACGTGCCAGGGGTCGAGACCGTCGCCGTGAGCGTCGTGTCGACCGTCACGCCGGAAGTGAACAGCGCGAGTGCAATGTAGTAAGTTCCAGCCTGCAGAGCCGGGCGTGTTTCGGTGGTGATCACGATGCGCTCGTTGCCCGTGTCGCCGGCGGAACTGAAGTCTGCCTGCACGCGGCCGTTGGCCACATTCGGTTCGCTTCCAAACGAGGCGTACAGGTCCACATCCGCGTTCGGCGTGGATGTGTTCAGCGCGATCTCGAGGCGGGTAGCGCCCTGCGGCACCTCGATGCGGTAGCCGCGCGAGCCGGAAAACAGCGTTGCGGTCGAAATTGCGTCCAACGAGATCCTCTGCGGCGCCCCGCTGGTCAGCAATGCGCCGGTGGGCGGCTGCGTCGCGCCTCCATCCGTGCCAGTTCCGGCGCGATCTTCCAGGAACGGCTGCAACGCGGGGAAGGCCGTCTGGAAGCGCCCATAGAAATCGTAGGCGGGCGTCAGGTCGCACTCGGTCTTTCCGGCATCCGGCTTCGGGCCTCCCGACAACATGCCCACCACCTGGCCGTTTGCATTGAAGATCGGCGATCCGGATGACCCGCCTTCGGTGACGCCTTCGCGCCACGTGATCGTGTAAAACAGCGATTCCGGCCGCCCTCGCGTCGCCACCGGCTGTGCGCGCTGTCCGAAGGAGATGCGCTTGTAGTCGCCACCCGGATGATGAATGCCTGTGACATCCGCGCCGGTCGCCAGTTCTTGCGCGTTCCAACCGCTGAAGGTAACGCCGCCCGGTACGCTGTTCAGGCGCAGCAGCGTGAAGTCGCCTTCCGACATCGATCCGCCCGCCATATAGCGCGCCCCCAATGTGCGCGGCACCGACGACGTGGCCGGCGGTTGTCCGTTGCAGGTCGAAGTCTCGTAGCGCCAATAGGCCTCTACTGTGCGCGCTTCGGCGTCCGTGCTAATGCAATGGTCGGCGGTGAGGAAATAGGGGATCAGGCTCTGGTTGCGCGTATTCAGCAGCGCGCCGCTACACAGATAGGAGCCGCCGCCGGTCTCAAAGGCGATGCGTGCCACCGAGCGCGCGGCCTCACTCCATTCCGGGCGGCACGTGGCGTCGACGTTACATCGCAGCGCTGCCGGTGGGGCTGTGGCGGCCTTCACCGGCGCTTCAAAAAAATGGGAGATTTCGGCAATGCGGAAGGGAAGCGCGCCTTCGGCGCCGGGGGCAGGTTCATAAGCGATCGAGATCTGCTCACCGGTCAGCGCGGCGCTCCAGAACTCTCCGTCCGCATGGATGCCCCGGCCCGTGTAGGGCCCGGCCACCTGATCGCCGATGTAGAGCCAAACGTTGCCCGCGCCAGCGTTGAAATCCGTGAAGTGCACCCGGATCGCCTCGGCCTGCGGCGAGCGGATCGAGGCGCGCCAGACTCCGCTCAAATCCCAACCGCTATCGTGGATCGATGCTGGAACCTCGCGATGAATGCCCGCCAGGGACAGTTCGCCCTTGGTCCTTAGTGTGGAGGCTTCACGCCGGTCGAGCGGGGCCAGCCACGCCTCGTGGGAAGGCGTTCGGAACGGCTTATGGCTAACCAGAGCGGTCTTCTCCGGCAAGGGAGGAGTGATGGAAGCGATCTTATTTTGTCCTAACAGCGGTAATACGGCAAGTGAAAATGCGAAGGCTCCGATACGCATAGTTGTTCTACTATGACAAGAACCCCGGCCGGAGTAAACCGGATATTTCGCTTAGTCCTACGCAGTCTCACCGCAATCGGTCTATTCCACGGAGGTGACCTTGGATGCCAACTCGAAGCGTCCGGGCTCGTGTCCAGTCAGGGCCGCGAGAGCCAGCGAGATCGTCCGCTATAGCCGAGGCAGGCCCCCGAAGACGTAGTTCAGGCCAACCGGCGTTAGCCTCATTTTTTCTTGCGTGTGCCGACGTATGCGCCGCTACCTTCGCGCCAGCGGGGTTCGGCGAGTTGGCTGTTCCAGCGACTGAAGGCTGCGCCCAGTTCCTTCACTTTCCCCGGCTGCGCAGCCGCGATATCGCTCTTTTCGCCAATGTCAGCGGCTAGGTTGTACAGTTCCCAGGGAGCGTCAACCGCGCGGCGCAACAACTTCCAGTCTCCGGCGCGCACGGCGCGCAGTGCCCCGAAACGCCAGAATAGGTGCGTGTGCGGATCGCCCTTCTCCCGTCCGGCGAGGAACGGCATAAGGTCGACGCCGTCAAGTGCTGCGTCCGCCGGGATGCGGCTGCCGGCCGCCGCCATGACGGTGGGGGAAATGTCGAGGCTGATCACCGGCCGGGCATATACTTTCCCGGAAGGGATCCGCCCTTTCCACTGCATCATGAACGGAACGCGAATACCTCCTTCCCACACCTGCCGCTTGAAACCGCGGAGCGGGCTGTTGCCCGAAGTCGTCAATGAGGTAGGTCCGCCGTTGTCACTGATGAAAATGATGAGCGTGTCGTCTTCCAGCCGGTGCGCGCGTAGCGTTGCGAGCACGCGCCCGACCGCATCGTCCATTGCGGACTGCATGGCCGCGAAAGTACGCCTCTTCTCGTCCGCAATCGAGGCAAAGCGAGCCCGGTACTTGTTGAGTGCTTCGAGCGGGTCGTGGACTGCGTTGAAAGGCAAGTACACGAAGAACGGATTGGCGCGGTGACGCTCGATGAATGAGCAGGCTTCACGCGCGAAAGCTTCGGTCAGGTAGCTCTTCTCGTCGATGGGTTGCGTGCCGCGGAACACGGGGTTGGCCTTGTCACCCGAGGCGTCGACGTAGGAGTGCGAACCGCCAAGGAAGCCGAAGAACTCGTCGAATCCACGCTTCAGAGGGTGATAGGGCTGCCGGTAACCGAGGTGCCACTTTCCGAACACTCCAGTGGCGTACCCGAGTCGCTTCATACGCTCCGCAATCGAGACCTCGCTCAGTGGAAGGCCGAAATCGGGAATCGCGCGGTCCGATGGTCCAGGATTGAACTCGTAGCCGAAACGCTGCTGGTAACGTCCGGTCATCAGCCCGGCACGACTGGGACTGCACACCGGGCAAGAGACGTAGCCGCTGGTAAAGCGGACGCCGTTGTGCGCAAGCGAATCGATGTTCGGGGTCGAGACATCGCGGCATCCCTGGCTGGAGAGTTCGCCGTATCCGAGGTCGTCGGCAACGATGAGCACAACGTTCGGCTTTCGCGCGGGAGCGCCGCGCAAGATAGCGGCCGCGGTTGAGGAGGCAAATAAATTGAGGAAATCTCGTCGTTTCAAAACAATCATGCCTTTCATCGTTTCAACGCGGATCGCCCGGCAAGCGGACACTTTGCGGCGGCGAGGAGCCTCGACGTCTCAATTCTGGAATCCTGTCGCCGTATTACTATTAATGGTCGATCGTCTTGCTCTTGTCATCGGGCGAGCGACATAGGGAGAACTGGGACTTTTGCCCTAGACTCGATCGAATATGTCCTGCAACCTGCCTTACAGGAAAGTCGCGCCGGTTCAAAATCTACGACGTGATCCTACCAAGTCACTCTGGCAGCGAGTTGGATCGAACGCGGCTTGTTGGCCTGGGTGTTTATGACGCCAAACGCCGCGTTTGTAACACCGCTTGTCGGCATGCCGAAGGTCGGCGAATTCAGCGCATTGAAGAACTCGCCGCGCATGCGCAGCGAGAACCGTTCCGACAGCCGGAACATCTTCATGACGGACAAGTCGAGGTTCGCCATCCCGTCCCTGCGGACATCGGGCAGCAATCGCCCGGTGTCGCCGATGGCAAACGTGCCGACGGACTTGAAGACAGTCGTGTCGAACCAGCGATCGATGGTGGGGTTCTCCAGTTTGGCGCTCTGGCCGGTGTTGTGCGGGCGCCCGACGGTGATCGGCACGCCGACCTGAAACGTGGAAATGCCGGCCAGCGTCCAATTGCCCAGCATGGTGTCGAGCACCGTAGGCATGCTCCCGCCAAAGCGCTTTCCGTGCCCGAACGGCAGCTTCCAGGTACCGCTGCTTATCATCCGCGAGGAGATGTCGAAGGTCGAGATCGAGCGTTCCAGGCGCCGGTTCTCGTTGTCGACGGGAGCTCCGGAGTAATCGCCTTCCTGGGACGAGCTATCGTCGATGCATTTCCCGAAAGTATAGCTGCCCTGTATGTTGAAGCTCGAGAACCTGCGCTCCAGACGGACCGTGGCCGCGTGATAGATGGAACTCGAGCCCATGGGCACAATACGCTTCAGCGAGGTGTATTGCGGATACGTCATGAGCAACTGACGCCGCGCCACTGTCGGATTCGAGAGTGTGCCCACACCGATGAGCCCATAGAACGGATTTGGCACCTGCTCCAGCAACGTCGAACCCATCGCCAGGTAGCGGTTTGGCAGGTAATCTTCCTGGATGCCATTGCCGACCTGGAGCTTGGTTCCCTTGTTGCCCCAGTAGGTAAGTTCCGCAACCGTGCCACGGGCGATTTCACGCTGCAACGCAACGCTCCACTGCTGTGTATAACCCACGTGTTCGTCTCTTAGGGTGCTGTCGAGAGCCAGGCCGAGGTTCGCCTGCGAGCCCGGATTGTTGGGTACCGGCGTGAACCCCTTGGGGAAGGGATTACTCAGCGGGTCGGCGATGGTGATGTTTCCGTCCACCGTGGTCAGCCAGGGAGTACTCGAGGCGAATCCGGCCCAGCCTTGCGTTTGCACGATGGTCATCGGAACGTAGAAAATGCCGTAGCCCATCCGGGCTACCATCTTCTTGCCAAGGCGTGCGGCAAGACCGGCGCGCGGCGCAAAGTTGTTCTTGTCCGTGAGCAGCAGGTTGCGATCTTCGGGAGTCAGGAAGCGCGGCATGCCTTTGAGATTTGAAAAGCCGGGTAGGCTGGCCAGCGGACTCGGAGCGTCGAGATCGAGGTAGCCCTGGCGATTGAACCGCTCCGTGGGACCCTTTTCGACGTCGTAACGCATCCCGAGATTCAGCGTGATGTTCGGCGTAAGCTTCCAGTCGTCCTGCACGTATCCCGCGTAGTAGTGCCGCCCCAACGCGGGCCGGAACTCGTTTTGCAGGCTGCCCGAGGCGCCCGCGCCAAGCAGAAAGGAGGCCAACCCGTGTCCCGCGGTTCTCGTGCCCGCGAACGGGTTCATCTGTGTCATTCCGCGGTTAAACACGAACTGGCCCGAAGGGTTTGGAAGCGAAAACTGGTTGAACTGCAACCGCCGGATGTCGGTGCCGATTTTCACGGAGTGCCGCCCGGATTGCCTGTTCAGGCTGATGCCCAGACCGTACGTATTGCGGGCGTAATCCAGCGGGTTCTGATTCCCCATTGTGGATTCGTCGGCGATCTGAAAGGTCGGGAAATACGGCCGGGCGGCCTGGACGAAGTAATCGGGAAACTTCAGCGTCTTAAGGTCGAAGCCTTCGGAAACCGGATAGAAGCCGTCGTGCGCCCGCGACAGGCTGGCGCGGATCTCCAGCACCAGCGAGGGCGTCAGCGTCGAGACGTCGCTGGCTACGACGTTGGTGAACGCACCCCGGCCTTTGCGGCTGAGCGGCGCCGATGGTCCCGGCCACGCGGCTGGATTGTTGCGGTTGAATATCGTCTGCGAAAACCGCGACGAGAGCCGGTGCCTCACGCGCAGGTAATGATCGAGTTTTATCTCGTACGTGTACCGGTTGTCGTAGTTTGGCGCGTTGGAAAGGTAGTTATTCGCCTGTGTCACCGCGGCGCCGGGCAGGTTTGCTTCGGGGTAGAACTTGAGGGCTTCAATAGCCACCGGATCCATGCGGTTGCGCGGAATCGAATTATTCGGGAAGGGCTGGCGCGTGTAGGTTCCGGCGCCGTTCGACTTCACTGTCAGCGGATCGTAGATCTGAATCAACTGCTGGCCGGGATTCAGTGTGTACGTCTGGGAGAAGTCGCCCTGAATCTGTTGCGGTGTCGGCACGGTGGAGAGGATGAAGTTCGGCGTCGTCATCCGCCAAGCGTCGAAATCGGCGAAGAAAAAGGTCTTATTCTGAGCGATGGGACCGCCGAGATTGCCACCGAATTCGTTGCGGCCGAACTCGGGCCTCTCGCGTCCGGCGCGGTTCGAGAAAAAGTTGTTCGCATCAAAAATGCTGTTGCGGACGAACTCATAGCCCGCGCCATGGTACTTGTTGGTGCCGGATTTCGTCACCATGTTGATGACCGCACCGGAGGTTCGTCCGTACTCCGCCGAAAACGCGTTGCCGAGAACTTTGTACTCCTGCGTGGAATCCACCGGCGGGATAAATTGGCCATAGCCGCGGTCCGGCCCCGAGCTTGGCGCGCCATCGAGCAGCAGTTCGTGGGTCATGGAACGGCCTCCGCCAATCTTGAAGTCCGACGCGAAAAAATTGGGCGCCTGATCCGCGGCTTCGAGATTCACGCCTTCGGAGAATCCGGGAGTCAGCGAAGCCAGTTTCAAGACGTTGCGGCCTTCCAGCGGCAGTTCTTCCATTTTTTCCCGATCCACAAGCTGCGAAAAATCCGGAGTGCCGGAATCGACCAGCGGCGCCTCCGTGGTGACCGTCACCTCGGAGGAGAGTTCGCCCACCTGAAGCGTGGGGTCGATGCTGACGCGGTCTGCCACCTGAAGCGTAATCGGCTCCTGTGCGAACTTTCGGAAACCCTTAAGTGAGACTTCCAGCCGGTAGCGGCCGGGCGCCAGGTCGAGCAGGCGGAAAATCCCTGCGTCATTGGAGGCGCTGCGGTGGGATACTCCGGTCTCCAGGTTTTGGATGGCAACTGCGGCGCCGGCGACCACTGATCCGCTGGCATCCTTGACGGTACCGGAGACCTGGGCTGTGAAGGTTTGAGCTGCAAGGACAGCGGCAAACGAAAAAGCAAGGGCAATAAGTTTCATGGGAAGACCACCTGTGGCTATGCCACCAGTCATTAATATCATGTTAAGATACCGACGTCAATGCCTTGACTTTCAGTGCAAGAGGACGGTAAAAGTTGATATTGGATTAGCCACTCGTCTGCTTCTGTCGTGAATCAGCAATTGCCCAAGGAGCCAATACGCCGGCAAACGGATGGTTTGCTGCGAGCATTGGGCGGCTCGGCGGAATTCGGGATAAGCGCTAGGTTCTTGACCGAACAGCAGAGGGCTAACTGTAGGCGGAACGGCAGCCCAGTGGCCGTACGCTATGGTGCTTCGGCAGGGACGCTCCAGTTTAAGGTTGGCGCAGGGTGTCACGACGTGGAATACAACGTATGACGCTTTTCCGAGTTGTAGCCGTGGTGCGAGTGTGTGTTCTCCCGGCCCGTCAACCTGACGCTCGAAACCGGCGACTCGGGAGTGGTCGTGAGAATCGCGAGCGATTCCGGATTCGCAATTGCCAGGCGTGGGAAGGGGTAGGCAACGATGCGTCATCTCCTGAACCGATGCTCCAGCCACCAGCGAGTAAGCGACGCCGGACTGGGTTCGCACTCCACCGCGTCGGCCGGCCTGAGGCACTAGTCAGCCTGTGTGCGCGATCGGTTGGCCGAATGCTGCACCTCTGGCCCGGTGCCGCCGCTTGGGTACCGCGCGGACTGTACGTGCCGGGCTATCGTGAGGAGTTCGTCTTCGACGACAATCCGTATCGCTATTTCTGTTGATAAGGTGGAGGCATGACTGAAACCATCGAAGCGCCGCTCGACCGCTTTGCCGCGGGAAAGTTGTCACGACGCGAAGCGGTTGCTGCACTGTTAGCCGTGGCCGCGTCCCCGGTGTCGCTGGGTGCTCAACCCAAACCTGCCGGCTTCTTCACGACGGGACAGCGCAACGGCCACTGGTGGCTGATCGCACCCGATGGCCGCGCTCTGTTCAACATTGGAATGAATCATATCGATTCGGCGACGCTGCGGTATCCCGAGAATATTTCACTCTGGCGTACGCGCTATGGCAATAGCGAGCAGCGCTGGCTACAGGAAGGAGTTGCGCCGAACCTAAAGAAATGGGGCTTCAACAGCATCGGATGGGCGCAGGAAGTGGTGGTGCGCGTACCCACTATCCACCGCCACTCGCGCAACTGGAGCTATGAGCATTACCAGTGGCTAGGGATGCCCTACTGCCACCTGCTACCCTTCGCGGAGACGCATCAGTGGGATGTGGAGACGCGCCTCCCCGATTTCTTCAGTAAAGACTTCGAGGAGTGGTGCGACTACGTCGCGCGCGACTCCTGCCAGCGTATGGCGGACGATCCCAAGTTGATCGGCTACTTCTATGTCGACTGCCCGGTTTGGGTGCACACCGGACTGGCGAAATGGCGCGGCCCTCTGTTCGATCCGAAGAAGCTAGAGAGTCAGGCGGGGCGCGACGAACTCCGCGCGATGGCGACGCGATACTATCAGGTCACCCAGGCCGCTATTCGCCGCTATGACCGCAACCACCTCATCCTCGGCGACCGCTATGAGGCACGCGCGGCGCTGCCGGACGTCGTGCTCGAGGCCGCCGCGCCTTACGTGGACGTGATGAGCTTCCAGTACTTCGCAGAACCCACGGAGATCGTACGCGACTTCCAGCGCTTCCACGAACTGACCGGCAAGCCCGTGCTGCTGGCCGACGCCTCCATTCCCAACCATCGCACCACGCCTCAGGCTCAGTGGGGCATTGCGTACACATCGATGCTTCGCGGCTTGCGCGAGATGCCAGGCTGCATTGGCTGGCACGTGTGCGGGGCGTATATGCGCAACCGTGCTCGCGGTTTCGGTTTCCTGGACGAGAACGACCGCGCCGACCCCGAGTTCATCCGCGCATTGGAGAAGGCTAACCGCGAAACCGAAACCTGGGTTCAGCAGCAGGCCGGCAAGGGTTAAGTTATGAAGTTGCTATTGCCGTCCAGCCGGCGCGGCTGATATTTTCTTAGGGCGCATCGTGTTTCAGGCCGGCGGCAGGCGGAGGTGGATTGGTTCCACCGCGAGACGCTGGAGACGGCCGAATGCTCGAATGCGGTAAAGAAATGGGACTGTCAATTCTATGAGCTTGACACTGAATCGAAGGAAGTTCTTTTTCGCATCCGCCGCGGCGGCGACCGCCGGCAGGACAATCGCCGAGGCGGCGCCCAGCGACACGATCCGCGTAGGCCTGATCGGTTGCGGCGCACGCGGCCGCACGTTGATCATCCCCAGGTTCTCCAAGATCCCCGGAGTTCAGTTCACAGCCGTCTGCGACGTGAACGCGAAGTACCTCGCCGAGGGGCGTAAACTGGCAGGCGGAGAGCGCGTCGCCGCGTACTCGGACTTCCGCAAGCTGGCCGAGGACAAAAACGTCGACGCCGTGGTGATTGCCACCAATGCGCAATGGCACGTGCTGCCGCTGATTGCTGCCTGCCGTGCCGGCAAGGACGTCTACCTGGAGAAGCCGCTTGGCCAGTCGATTGGCGAAGGTCCGATCGCCATCGCTGCGGCGAAGAAGTATGGCCGCATCGTGGACGTCGGCACCCAGCAGCGCAGTTCGGAGCACTACCAGAAGGCGGTCGAACTGATTCAGGCCGGCCGGCTCGGGGAGATCTCCGAAGTTCGGATCTGGGATTACGAGAACTACTGGCCGGGCGCCGGATCGCCGCCGGATACCGCGCCCCCGGCCGAGCTCGATTGGAATTTCTACGTCGGCCCCTCAGCGTTCCGTAACTACAATCCGAACATGTATTACAAGTACGGCTACGACTGGTTCCGCGTGGCCGGCTCCGGCCACCAGGTGGCCTGGGGCGTGCATCACTTCGACATCATGCTATGGGCGATGCGGATGAAAGCGCCGAAGACGGCCTACGCGACCGGAGGCAAGTTCGGCTACGTCGACAATTACGAATATCCGAACACCTTCAGCGCGACGCTGGAGTTCGGCCCCGGTCCGGTGTCCAAACTCGGATTCCTGTTGCAATACACCATGCGCACCGGCGGGCGCAGGGAGACGCGCGCCCACGGCAAGTGCTTCATCGGGACTGAAGCGTCTATGATCCTCGACCGGGCTGGCTACTCGATCGTCAAGGAAGTGCCAAAGGGCCAGAGAGTGACTTCCACCAGCCCTCTGATCAACCCGGAGGAGACGGTGCTGCCGGCTGACGACGCCTACAAGCATTTCGAGGTCTTTATCCAGAACGTGCGCGGCAGGAGGCAGCCCGCCGCCACTGTGGAAACTCTGCACCATGCCACGGCCGTAGGGCACCTGATGAACATCTCCTGGGAGTCGGGCCGCGCGATTCGCTGGGATGGCGAACGCAATCAGGTGGTCGGCGATTCGAAGGCGAACGGCCTGGTCACGCATGCCTACCGAGCGCCCTGGAAGTTGGAAATTTAGCCGCATGAGCGGTCGCATTCTTTCACGACCCACGCTTCGGAGCGTGGCCGAATCTCCATCCGGCCCGGAATACTGTTCGCACAAACGGGACAGTACAATATGACAACCAAGAGCGCTGGCATTCCGCACAACGTACTCGGTCGCCGCGCATTTCTGACGGGCCTTGCCGCGCTGGGCGGTCCGGCAGCGATCGGCCAGCACAAAGCCGTTCCAGACTCGCGCTACCTCGAAACCTCCAACGGTTGGTACATCCAGAACGGCAAAGTGATCTGGGGCTACGCCCGGCACAATCAGTGGTGGGGCGGCTTCCGCGGTCAGCCCACCGGCTGGTGGACGGACACCGAACTCGGCCCGAGTATCATTCGCAACGATCCCGGCAAAGTGGGGCCGAACCGGACCGAGGATCTCGACAAGCTGACCGGCAGCATGCTGGCCCACGGCTATCCTGGATTCGAACATACGCCACCATTGTGGTCCGACCACCGCCGTGACGCCCATGATCGCGAGCGCCGCCGCGACGGCAATGTTGTCGGCGCCATCCTCGAGATGCCGTGGGCTCGAAGTAATCAAGGCCAGGCGTGGGACGGTCTGCCGCTCTACGATCTGACCAAGTTCAACCCCTGGTACTTTGCCAGGCTGAAGGAATTCGCCGGCCACTGCGACCGCAAGGGTGCTGTCCTGCTATCTAATTTCTACAACCAGCACAACCTGCTCGAATTCCCGCCTCACTATGTGGACTACCCCTGGCGCCCGGCAAATTGCATCCAGCCGACTGGAATGCCCGACGAGTTGCCGGCGGCCAATGCTTTCTATGACGTCACACATCCCCTCCGCAGGCAGTTGCATCACCAATTCATCTGGCACTGCCTCGACGCTCTGAAGGACAACCGCAATGTGGTTTTTCTGACCGGCAGGGAATACACCGGCCCGCTCGCCTACATGCAGTTCTGGTTTGAGACCATTCTGGAGTGGGAGCGGCACTCCGGCCGGAAAGTGCATATTGGCCTGGGCGCCACCAGGGACGTTGTGGACGCGATGCTGCAAGATAGCCGCTACGGTCCGCGCATCGGCACGATCGACCTGCGCTACTGGCATTACAAAAGCGATGGCACGCTTTATGCCCCGCTGGGCGGCAAGGAAGTGCCCGGCCGCTACATCGGCCAGTCGAGCCTGATGACGCCCGTGCAAGTTTACCGTCAGGTGAAGGAATACCGCATGCGATATCCGGACAAGGCGGTCATTCATTCTATCAGCGGCGATCAGCCGCAGACGATGGCATTCCTGATGGCGGGAGGCTCCCTGCTGGTGCGGAGCTTGAGCAGCGCGTGTGAGTATCCCACGCAGTATGAAATGCCGTTGGGCTGCGAAAACATCCTGTCGACCTATGATTTCATCCGTACCCACCTGGCCGCTGACCTGCCGCGGATGCGTCCGTTGGATGTCGTCGATCAGCCGGATCGCGTCTGGTGTCTGGGTGAACCGGGTAACGTGCACCTGATCTACATGCTCACGGGACGGCCGGCCTTCCGGTTGGACCTCACCGGCGCGCCTGGAACCTTCGACGCCAGGTGGGTCGGCCTGAAGCTCGGTAAGATTTTCGACGCCTTCGGCGGGACCATCGAAGGAGGCAAAGTCCACGAGTTGCCAGGGCCGGACTGGCGCCAATGGATGCTCTGGCTTAAGAAACGAGCCTGATCCACGCGGCTCAACGGAGGCGGTACGCAAAGACGCCAGGCTCGATGTCGATGGCGACCGTGGCGCCTTCCATCCGGACCGGCTTGGTGGCGAGTACCGCGCCGGATTCGTCGAGGGCTTCGGCCTGGCGAGGCGGAAGCGCATCGCCGTACAGTTTCTTCCAGCGCACGCGCGCGGTGAAGCGCGGCGAATCGGGCCGTGGGATGGGCACAGGCTTCCACGCAGCGGGCAGAGGCGCGCGCGGCGCGGGTCCGCTGTTTTCGAGTGTCACCAGGACGCTGAACGGCGTACCGGGCTGGGTGAACTCGACCCAACCTCCTGCGCCGTAACTGCCGGTCGAAGGGCGATCGATTCGCACAGTCAAGGGTCCAGCCGTGCCCACCGGCGGATCGTAGGCCATGACCATCGACGGAGCGAACATGGCAAGAAGTAGGACGGGGAGTCGCATGTCGATTCCACTATACAATTTGAGGCACTACATGGAAGCAACGAAAATCGTACCGAGAGCCGGGAATCACCCGGTCCAAGTTATCGTGCGAATGCGCTCAGCAGGTCAGTGGAGACGACGGTCGGGCACCAGTATTTCTCGATGTATTGAATGACGAGCTCGGTGCCCTGTGCGTGGCTGATAAAAGGGCGGTCCTGTGGGTCGTACATGGCATCTGTGAGGTCGCGCACGAGCACAGTGCGAATGCCCCACTTCGTCATCTGCTTGATGGCGAAGCCGCGATTCAGAATGCACATGTTGGTATGCACACCCATGATCAACAGGTCCGTGATGCCGCGCGCATGCAAGGCGCTGTAAACCTCCGCGCCTTTGTCGGAAATTAGGTCATTTTCCGCAATGCGAATTGCGGCGTGTTGCCTCGTCCAGGCCTTGTGCTGTTTGTCGCCCTGCGTGTCGCAACCGCCATCGGAATCATCGATCGGTAATGCCGGGCTCGTCAGGTCGAGTGGCGCGGGCGGCGTTACGTTCGGAATCGCGAGCATCGCATTGCGCTGCGGGGCCGCTTTGTAGAAATCCAGCGTGTCCGAAGGCGCATGAATAATCAGGACTCCACGCCTGCGTGCCGCGTCGATCACCTTGTCGATGCGCGGCGCGAGTTCGTTTACACGTCCAGTAGCGCCCGAGCACCAATGCTTGTCCCACATGTCGCAAATTACGATGGCAGTCTTGGCCGGATCCAGATCTCCGCGAATCGTTGCTTCCAGCCATTGACCACTTCCCTTAAACGCCTCCACGCGAGTGCGCAGCGGGAGTGAAACAGATTCAGCGGCCAAGGGAACGGCCAGCAGGGCGAGCATGAGATAGTGTGTGAGGCGCATCCGAAATTTACGATAACACTATGCAGGCGGCAAGACTTTGCCAATGGATCAGCCTGCTGGAGTCGAGGCAAGGTAGAAACATCCCCTCTCCGGCAATCGCTGACCCGGAATCAATGGTGGTGATATTTTGGCCTATTCCAGTGCAGCCGTCACGTAGATAAGTTGCCCGTGCCGTTCCACCTGGAGGGCGATCGGATCGCCGGATTTCTTGGCCTTCAGCGCGTTCCGCAGTTCCTCTATCGACGCGATGGGCTGCTTGTTCAGCGAGTAGATCACGTCGCCCGCCAGCAGTCCCGGATTCAGCCCGATATATTCAGCCGGAACCGCTGCCACCGCGACGCCCGAAAGATGCCTGAGGTCCGGCAGAATGGCGGTCACCTTCTCGTCCACGGTCACCGCCAGAATTCCCAACTGGCGAACCAGCGCGGCATCGTAATCGGCGAGATCCTCCAGTTGGCCGGGCTCGTTCTTCCGCTCTAGAATGGCGACTGTCTTGGACATCCGCTCCTTGCCACGCTGGATCTCCATGGTCAACTCGCCTCCAGGCGCCCGCTGGAACACCTCCAGGGTGAGGTCTCGCACTTCTCGCATGGGCTTTCCGTCGATGGACAGCACAACGTCACCCGGTTCGAGTCCAGCGGCATCTGCAGCACTATCGGGGGCCACATCCGAAAGGATGACGCCTGCATCCCTCTCCAGTCCCAAGGCCGCCGCCAGCCTTGGCGTGATCGTCTCAGGAATCACTCCAATCGCCCCGCGTTGTACGCGCCCGTCCTTGCGAAGCCTCTGATACACGTCCTTGGCCAGGTTGGCGGGGATGGCGAAACCGATGCCTTCGTTGCCGCCCGATTCCGTGAAGATCATCGTATTGATGCCGGCAATGCGCCCCTCGGCATCCAGCAACGGACCTCCGCTGTTGCCGGGATTGATCGGAGCGTCGGTCTGGATGTAGACCATCGGACTTTCCGGCTTGAGTTGTCGGAGAGTCGCACTCACCACGCCATGTGTAACGGAGTTCTGCAACCCGAGCGGGCTGCCCAGAGCTAGTACCAACTGCCCCTGCCGGAGTTTATCTGAGTCCAGGAAGGAAAGCGTCGGAAGATTCTGCGCCTCGATCTTCAGGACGGCAAGATCCACCTGCCGATCCAGTCCGATTAGTTTTGCCGGTATCAGGTGCCCGTGCGGTTCCTGCGCCTTTTCGTCGCTCCGAAGGATTTTGACCTCGATACGGCGGGCGTTCCGCACGACATGGGCGTTGGTGACGATATACCCTTCAGCATCCACAATGACGCCGGATCCTGTGGCTTCCTGCTCCGAGACGAACCCCGCGCTCTGGGTCTCGTCTCGCTCCACCGGCGCCAATGTCTTTACTACGATCTGGACCACGGCCGGACTGGCCGACTGGGCGAGATCCTCCATGGCCGCGCTGTACTCGACCAGGAATTTCGAGGGACTTCGAGACTTCACGCCCGTCTGCGCCACGGTTGGCCAAGGCGCCAATAGAAGGACCATCGTCCCGAGCGTAGCCATCCTAATCTTGTTCACTTCTCACCTCCGACATGCATCTGCTCTCAATACTATGCGCTTGCCCGCTGGCTGGCACAAGCAGCCAAGAGATGGAGTCGCGCGCCTCGGGCAAGTCCCGGCATTCGTTCCGAAACACCTCCTCGTACTCCAGGGTTTGCATGAACGATCTGATGCCGTGCGCTTTGAGCAGATCCGTGTATTCGCTGCTGACGCACTTGACGGAGCGATTGAATCTGGAGTTCCGCGCCGGAGCCTTCAATGTCTCGAACTCACCGCCGTTAGGGCAACCGAATGGCGTTGCCGGAAATGCGGCCTTCGGATTCCATCACGAAAGCGTACGGCCCATCGTGCAGAATAGAAAGAATATGAGCCACTTGGCACTGTTGATACTTTTCCTCATCGTGACGCCTGTGTGGGGTTGGGGTCCGCATTCCCAGATCGTCGACGCCTCGCTCGCCGTACTGCCTGCGGATGACCGTCTTGCGGCACGCCTCGGATCGAACGCAGAAAGACTGCGGATGTACGTCATGATGGGAGATTGGAAAGACTGCGTACTTGAGATTCAAGAGAACTGGAGTCGAGGCGACAAGCATTTCGGCCAGATGCCTACCCAGATCTACACCAACGATTTTCTGATCTCCCCTCTATCTCCCCGGCATTTCCAGCATGTGGCGCCCGACGTGATGGGCACCCACAAGCCATTTTTCCTTCGTGCCCTACAGGCGTTGCGAACCGAATCGCCATCAAACGCCGCACGGTGGCTTGGCAGCTTGCTGCACTTTGCGACGGATTCAGGGGCACCACCTCACGCCGCTGGTTTCAAAGGCGATCTTCACAGCAAGACGGAAAACTGGGTGGACGGTAGGCAGATTGACATCACTGGGTACACGCCCAGGCTGCTTGGTCGAACGGACGACGAAGCCCTGCAAGGTTTTCTCGCGCGGATGAAAGCGTTGATCGAATTCAGCAAGCAGCGCGCAGCCAAGCTCCGCCCACTGATTGAGGCGGACGATCGGCCCCACAGTGAGCCGTTGGTCCTGGAGTCCGCGAACGAAAGCGCGAGGGCCTCCGCAGACATGCTTCATACGCTCCTCGTACTCTCCGCGAAATCCTCAAAAACGCCCGTTTCCCATCTGTCTGCCGAGATCTCGGCTCCCACCACTCCCGGTTTCGAGGCAATTCCTGCCAAGCTAATCTTGCTGGAAACGTCGTACGGCACGACTAGCGAACCGGCAAAGGCTCAGGAGGGGATTTATCGCGGAACTGTAGAGCTGCGCGATCTTCCTCCGGGCACCTACACTCCGGTGATTTACCGGACAGGATGCAAGACACTCTTCGGGAAGCCCCTCACGCTCAAAGCCGGCTCCCAACTCCGGCAGAAATGGGATCTGGAGTCCGAAACCCCGGCGGGAAATCTGGTTCGCAATCCTGATTTTCAGATTCGCTGGACGAAAATGAACCAGCCGGAGCACTGGCAGAATGAAGGGTCAAAAGGCTACTGGGCCTCGGACAACCTCAAGGCCACTCCCGGCAAGAGTTACAGCGCAATGGTTCAGCTAAAAACAGCTACCCAAGTTAAAGTCGCTCTGCAGTGGATGCAGGAGCACTGGCTGCCACTCGGCGAGCCGATCCAGATTCCACTGGCCGGAGCGACGTTTTCCGCTCCTGCCAAAGCCAGCTTTGCAAAGCTCCTCATCTACTGCAAGGGCGATCCGTCCCTCAATGTTCAGAGCATCTCTGTGGTTGAACGGCAAAAGAAGTAGATCCCTTGGAGGAGGCGCCCGGTGGGCGCCCCATCCTGCCACTGCAGCATTCCGCCGCTTTACCGTGCGTCCGCCGGTAGCGCTATCTTGAACGAGTAGGCGTACTTGCCCGGCTGCACTGTCGGCACCTGAATTCGCAGGCCTTCGGCGTTGTGCGACCATTTCAACGGCGCTTTCCCGCCCAGCATGGAAACGCTCGTTACCTTGACGCCGCTCAGGCTCTTCAGCAACCAACTGCCGTTCTTCGGCCATCCCAGCGCGATGGCATAAAGCGCGTCGCCCTTGCGCGTGAACCGGATGTCCTCCGCCTCACACTGATCGAAGCGCCACCCCGTGTGCTGGCCGTTGCGCGAGATCAGCTTCTCGGTAGAGCCTTCACTGTGTACCTTCCAACTCCGCGTTCCGTAGATAGCTTCGCCGTTGACCTTCAGCCAATCCCCCATTTCGCGCAGAATCGCCTTCTGGTCCTCCGGGATCTCTCCGCTAGCCTTCGGCGCCAGCGAGAGCACCAGGCCGCCTCCGCGGCTCACGCGATCGATCAGCCCGTGGAGCACTTCGCGTGTGCTGTACAAGCTCATCCCCTCCACGTAGCCCCAGGTGCCTTTGGCTATGCTCAGGTCGTCGATCCAAGGGCGGTCGACTTTGGCCGGCCGGTCGCGCCCAGCTTCGAACGTAAGCATTCCGAAATCGCGCGGGAAGTTGAACTTCATACTGCCGGCGAATTTGTTCAGTACTTCCTTTTGTGGCTGCCCCTTCGACTGGGAGTTGAAGTAGTGCGCCAGTGACTTGAGTACATGCTCTTCAACGCCGGGTGACGTGAAGTCGCCGCCGTCGAACCAGAGTACGTCAGGCTTGTAATTGTCAATCACCTCCAGCAGTTTGGCCTGCCACTTCTCCATGAAGGCCGCCTTCGTGCTCGTGAACTGGTTCCAGTAAAGATCGGCGTAGTTCGGATCGAAGAGATCGAACTTCGCCTTTCGCTGTTGTTCCCACACGGATTCGTCCGCCGGCAGATACCAGTTGAACGTTCGCATGTGGTGCTCGGTGGCGACAATCTTCAGACCTTTGGCGCGCAGCGCTTGCACCAGTTCGCCATAGAGATCGCGCTTTGGCCCCATCTCGGCCGCATTCCAGCGGCTCACTTTGCTGCGCCACAGCAGGAATCCGTCGTGGTGCACCACCGCCGTTCCCGCATAGCGGGCTCCTGACTGCTGGATGATTTCCGCCCATTCCTCGGCCTTGAACTTCTCGGCCTTGAACATTGGCACCAGATCCTTGTAGCCGAATTTGTCCTGCGTGCCGTAAGTCTTACGGTGATGCTCGTATGTACCGCGATTGTCCTTCGGATCGTACATCCGCTTGCCGTACCATTCGTTGCCATAAGCCGCCACCGAATAGACGCCCCAGTGTGCGTAAATACCAAACTTCGCGTCCTGGAGCCATGCCGGCGCCTCATGCGCTGCCAACGAGGTCCAATTGGGATCGACCGCTTTCTTCTGTTGCGCCGAAAGGATGCCGGCAGCGAAAACCAGACTGAACACCACACTCGTTCTCATCGTGAATCTCCTAACAGTTCGAAAATCTATCACACACATCATTCCGGCACACTATTCCCGCACCCAGCAGTGATGCTCTCGGCCAGCCTGGCCGGGGCTTCCAGCTTGTCTGGCTCGAGGTTTTCGCTTTCCTGCGGGTCTCTCGATCCCTGTCCCGCAGACTATTTCGCTCCGGGCACTGTTGATCGGATTCCGCTGGCTCCGAACACACTGCCAAGCCGCCCAACGGCGCCGGCCGGAGGCCTTCAGGAGGTAGACTGCCGGCCTAAGCCACTACGCGCCCATCGCGCATTTTTACCGTGCGATGGCCGTACTCAGCGGCTTCCGGATTGTGCGTGATCATCAGAATCGTCTGGCCCATGCGCTCATTCAGATCTCGCATCAGCTTCAGCACGATATCCGAGTTTTCGCTATCGAGATTGCCGGTCGGTTCGTCGGCCAGCAGGATCGCCGGGTGGTTGACGATGGCCCGCGCAATCGCCACGCGCTGCTGCTCGCCGCCGGAAAGCGCGCGCGGCTTGTGGTGCAGCCGGTTGGCAATTCCAAGCAGCTTCAAAGTCTCTTCAAAACCAGGGTCCGGTGCACCATCGTGGCCGGAGATGTAGCGCGCGATCCTGATATTGTCGGCGGCGGAAAGCGTCGGCAGCAGGTTGTATTTCTGAAATACGAAGCCGACCGTCCGCTTACGCAAATCGGTGCGATCGGAATCCGACATCGCCAGCAGGTCGCGCCCTGAAATCCTGATCGTGCCGGACGTCGGAGGCGTCAATCCGCCAAGAATGTTGAAGAGCGTCGACTTGCCGGAACCCGATGGACCGATGATCGATACAAACTCGCCCGGAGCGATGTCCATGTCGACGCCGCGTAGCGCGCGGACCTCGACATCGCCGACATGAAACGATTTCTTGAGATCGTGGACTTCGATAATCGGCGTGTTACTCATAGCTCAGCGCCTCGATCGCATCCTGCCGGGCTGCCCGCCAACCCGGATAGATTGTACCCAGCAGCGCACCCGACACCGCGATCGCACCCGAAATCAGCCACCACAGGGGTACTATTTCCTGCACCAGCGTCGCCGGAATCATCGTGCCGATCACAAATCGCGTGCCGTAACTCAACAGAATGCCCGTCAACGTGCCGAACAAAGCGATGAGAACCGTCTCGCGGAAAAGAATGCCGATGACCATCGCCGGGGAAGCGCCCAACGCCTTCAAAATCCCGATTTCGCGCGTGCGCTCGAGCACCGCCGTGTACATCGCCATAAACACAACGATAAAGCCCACGATCACCGCGATGCCGATCACAACATAGATAAAGCCGCGCAGCATACTCACATTGCTAATCGAGATCAGCGAGGTGAACTCCTCCATCGTGTAAATGAAATACTTGGGCAACTGGATGCGCAGGCCATCGACCACCGCCTGCGCCTGCTTCTCGTCATTCACCTTGAGGAAAATCTGGCTGAGCTTGTTGCTATTGCTGGTCAATTCCTGAAGCGTCGTCAACTGGCAGAACACCCGGCCCATCTTGCCCGGCTCGACAATACCAGCGACACGCCAGTTCTGGCTCATCAATTCGATTGTGCCGCCGACGCTCAGCTTGCGCTGGCGAGCGAAGAAATCGTCGACGATGATATCGAGCCGCCGCTCGAACGGGCCGCCGGCGACATAGCGGAAGCCGCCGCTCATGCGCGTGAATTGTGCCAGATCGACGCCGGTGATCGTGTCGAAACCGCCCAGCGGATTCACGATCGTGCCCATCGCCTGCGTAACGTGCGGCTGCTGCCCGAAGAACCCGAGCATCTTATCGCTCATCGGTGCGGCGCTTAGACTGATGATTGAAGTGCCCGGCGGCCTCACGACGATGTCCGCACCGATGCCCTTGGCGCGGCGCGCCGTTTCATGCAGCGTTCCCTCGCTTACGCCGACCAGCGTGAGGATCATTGCCACCTCGACGCCGATCGCAAGAACGCTCAGCAGAGTGCGAACAGGCCGGTGCCTTAGATTTTCAAAGACAAGTTTGTTGACCAACTCCCTATTTTACGGGATCGGCGCTCACTTCCGCTTGCGCTTGGTCAGGTTCTCAAAAAAGAACGTCCCGCCCTTGCCGCCCGCGGCGAAATCGATGTCGCCGTCGCCGTCGATGTCGGCGGCCGGAATCTGCATGCCGCCGCCCGCGCGCGTTCCGTAGTCAATCAGGTGCCGCACCCATTCGATCTTCTTGCCATCGGCCGACTTCAGCGATTCGTACCAATAGATACCCAGGGGTTCGCGCTCTCCCGGATCCTTGCCGTTATGCGCCATGTAGCGCTTGCCGGTCAGGATGTCGGGACGCCCGTCGCCGTTCATGTCGATCAGCGTCAACGCGTGCGGCTGCGACCAACTGTCGTCGATCACATGCTTTGTCCACTTGCCATCCGCGCCCTGCTCCATCCACAGCACGCCGTAGTTGTGCGCCAGGCCTGTGATGATGTCTTTGCGCCCGTCTCCGTTGACGTCGGTCACGTGCATAAAACCCGTGGAGACGAGGTCGAAATCGGCGTGGAAGGTCCACTCTCCCGTGCGCGGATCAGCCGGCGCTTCGAACCAGCCTTTGGGCGTGAGTATGTCCGCGCGCCCGTCGCCGTTGACGTCGCCGGCGCCGATGCCGTGCCCCTTGCCTTGCGGGCTCACGACGTGCTTGACCCATGCGCCGTTCTTCAGTTCGTACCAAGCCAGCGGACTCTTTACGCCGCCGAACTGCGGCAGGATCTCGCGCGCCTTGCCGTCATTGTCGAGGTCGACCAGAAATGCGAATTCCACGCTGCAGCACGACTCGATCTCGTTCTCTTTCCAGGGACCGCCGCGCTTACCAGGGTTCTGCCACCATGCAATCTTTTTCGAGAACCACGAGGCGCTGATGATATCGACCGCGCCGTCGCCATTGACGTCGAGCGGAAGATCGCTGAAGTCGTCGATGTAATTATTCGTAAAGTTGAAATCACGAAAGTGGTGTTTTGTCCACGCGGGAGCCTCAAACCAGTTTTCGCCCGAAACAATATCGAGCTTGCCGTCGCCGTTGACATCGGCGAAAGCACAACTCTCGTTCGTGCCAAGATCGAGCGTGTGCTTTTCAAACGGGATCTCGGGAGGACGGCTGACAGTCCAGGCGGCTGCCGCCGAGAACAGAAGCGCGAGTGTAAGATTACGCAATTGCATCGGCTCATTGTATCGCGTTCGGTCCGCGACGATGTTATACTGGTGTCAGTTTGGCGCTATCGTCTAACGGTTAGGACAGAGCCCTCTCAAGGCTTAAATACGAGTTCGATTCTCGTTAGCGCTACCAACCAACCTACTGATTCCAAAGATATTTAAGAGCGAATCAATCCGATCCCTGCAACCATGCTGCAAGTTGGTGTTCACTGCTTCACCGGGCCAGCCTCAGTCGTCTTTCTCATTTTGACACCCCAAATTTCCGCCGCTGCCAGTTCGTCTCTCGCAAAAGCGTGGCTGTCTGCATTGCTGTTTTTGTGAAGTCCAAAACATTTCCGCCGTGCTCCGTGTTGGCCTTCGGATGCTCTTCCTTCTTGCCCCACGTTTTGAAGTTAGACTAAATCAGGATGTCAATACACCGGTATCGTCGCCTGCTTGCGGTCCTCCTGCTGATCGCCGGCACGCTTTGTGGCCAATCACGGAACGAGCTTTTTCAGACCTCAACGATTGATGCGCTTTTGCAGGGCGTGTACGACGGCGAAATGACATTCGCCGAATTACGGAAGCACGGCAATTTCGGCATCGGAACGTTCAACGGCGTGGATGGCGAGATGATCGCACTTGGCGGGCGCTTCTTCCAGATCTCGTCCGACGGTAAGGCGCGTCCGGTGCGCGACGATATGCGCACGCCATTTGCGTCCGTGACCGACTTCGTCCCGGAGATCACGATCGCGGTGACAGATCGCCTGACGCTCGAGGACGTGCAAAAGCGAGTTGACACCGTCTTGCCGAGCGCGAACTGGTACTATGCCGTCCGCGTGACCGGCCGGTTCGAGGCAGTCACCACGCGCAGCGTCCCCCGGCAACAACCGCCCTACGAGCCCTTGGTCGAGGTCGTGAAAGTGCAACCGGTGTTTCATCTGCGGGACGTCGAGGGCACGCTGGCCGGATTCCGCTGCCCCGAATTTGCCAAGGGAGTCAATGTGCCGGGCTATCACCTCCACTTTCTCAACCGCCAACAAACGGCGGGTGGGCACGTCCTGGGCTGCGTACTACGGGAAGGCAAAATCGAGATCGCCATCAAGCGGGAACTCCACGTCTCGCTGCCCGCGACCGGTTCGTTCAGCCAGGCGGACCTGATTCGCGACCGTACACGCGAATTGCAGGCGGTCGAGAAATAGACAGCCGGTCCAGCCTGTGGCGGGAGTGGCTCTGCTGGGGATCATTTGCGATGGGGCGGGCAGTCTCGCCAACAAATTCGACCTGCCGGCCTCCGTCCGTGACGGTCAATTCCAGCTTGGTGGATGGCACCGGGGCTGGTAAACGGCGTTACCGGAAAAGTGGGGACTTAATCTGATCCTGGGTGTCTAATCAGAGATATGTGGCTACGCACGAGCGCGGCACAATTGAGCTCGGTTCTGATTCTGTTCTGTGCTGCGTGTAGCCAACCTGACAAAACTTCGAGCGGCTTCATGATCGATATTGCAACTGCTCCTGAACGATGTGGGGATGGCCGCCAAATAGTGGCAACCGCCATCGGGAATCACAAGGTAACACTGAATACAGGTCCCGGCATTGCGATGGTTGAAGTTGGTCCGAAGTTGCGGGAATTCCTGAAGTACCGGGCAGCGAAGGAGGTGTTCGTTAGAGCTGAGGGGGATGTTACTTTCGCGGACTTCATGGAACTTGTTGATAACGTCCGGCCAGAGGCGGAAGTCGTAAGTCTTATCACTCCTCAGGTATACGTGCTCGTTCGCCGGGGTGCTTGCGGTCCATGTTGCGGTTCCTGTGATTACGGGAAACCGTAAACAGCAATCGGTGAAATTGCAGATCGTCTGCCGCTTGCGCGGCGCAGGCGCTCGCAAGCTGCCGCTCCGCGTCGCTGCGGTGCTTGGCGTTGCCGCCCGAAGATCAACTGACTTTTCCGATAACGCCGTATATCAACCCGCATAAGCGAAGGTATACGATAGTGACGGTGTTTACCCTGCTTCGACTCGGTCCGACGTTGCTCATCACGGTCATCTCTGCCGCCGCGCAAGGCATCCCGGTATTGCCACGGTTTGAGGATTATCCAGCCGGTCAGGTCTTCAAGGGCAAGCCTGCTACGCCTAAGCTCGTGACCCAGGCTGCGCGTCTATATCGAACGCGCATTCGCGAGGGAGTGGAAAAGGGCTGGGGTGTATACGACGGCGGCGACGGCAAGCGAAACGAAAGACCAGGATCGAACTTTGCAGGTCACTACATCATCATTCGTTGGGGCTGTGGTTCACCTTGCATTCAAATGGCAGTTGTAGACGCAGAGACCGGGATTGTCTACTCCCCACCGATCACTTCTAGTGGTAGTGGGTTTGTCTTGCCATTGTTGACTCTGGGCAATCGTGTCTCCCGGAATCCCGATGTGGATTTTCGGCTTGGCAGCCGACTGATGATCGTCAGGACGACGCCGGTGCGGTCCGAACAACATCCGTCTTACGAGTATTATTTCCTGTTTGAACAGAATCGCTGGAAGCTTCTGCGGCGGATTCAGCTCGCCGACGATGCGCGGTTGAGCGGCGATCCGTGATGGCTGAGACCATGACTGACGCTAACTCCTCGAAAGTCGGCTTACCGGAAACTACCTTGCTCTGGCGCGGCGGACTTCCGTCTAGTTTCCGGTAAGCCGACTTCGCAGGAATCTATATGCTCTCGAGCCGACTTCCCGCATCTCCTCGAGATGGCAAACCCCGTTGCTTCTTGGCAGTTCACTTCATCGGGAGTACGCCGAAATTTCCGCCACAGTAAAGATCGCTGACGTTCTTAGGCAAAGGATCTGGCAGCCTAAGGTCCAACTGATTCACTCCTACGAATCCAGGACTGAGACCGGCGAAAAGCACTTCGACGGGATTAAGGAAGCCAATACTGCAGTCAACCTTTGCGATAGCCCGGTAAAGAGCATCTCCCGAGGTGACTACGCCGGTTGCAATCGGCGGACTCACAGGACCTAATCCAGTCAGGAATACATGGATGATTTCGCCCGCAGAGGCAGGATTCTGCGGACTCACGATGCTCTTGAAATCCTGGTGAAGAGCAGCAACGTAGTACCCGCTTGAGCCGAATGGTACGCCGCTATCAAGAAAATAGAAAATAGGAAAGGAGGCGACCACGGACTTCAGCGGGGAATCCTCGAAAGGAGTTTCATAGCCAGATGCGCTAATAGAAGCGTATTGCTCTGCCGCGGTTTCCCATGGAACTTGAAAAGTGAGCGTTGAAGCACTGTTGGTGATCAAAGGGGCCGCACGTCCGTTGATGATTAGTCCCGTGCTGCCGTATAGACTGTCTCGCCATAGAGTGAGCAATTGGCCGGGAACAATTCCACGCGCCGGGAGTTGGATGCCTGGCGCGGGTTTCGCCAGTTCTGTTACAGCTAGCGTCGCGGTATCAACTCTCAACAACCTTCCGTGTTCGCCGATAGCGTACACCACATTCCCAAAGCCGGACATGACAAACTCAGAGATCCCCCCATTCTCCGTAGTCAGGATGCGTTTTCCGGTGCCGTCCGTTCGCTGAAGGTGCACCTGAAGCGTTCCGTTCACGGCGCTGTCAAGGTAGGCAATCGTGGACCCATCAACGGACAGAGAAAGATCTAATGACTTGCTTGTTCCAAGAGTGATCGACCTTCCAGACGTGGTTTCGTAACAGATCAACTGCTCGCATTTGCCGTTTGGACAAGTCAAATAGGCCACCACGGAGGCGTTCGCGCTAATAACACCGTAACTGGCGTTGGTGTCGATGGTCTTTATGATCCCTGATCTCGACAGAAACAGACCGCCAAAAGTCCCTGTTGCCAACACGGAACCGTCGGACGCAATGGATTGACGCCACGCGGAGGCTCTATACGGGGACAGATTGGTCGTTATTCCTGTCTCGGCATCTACTACTTTCGTGTACCGTCCGTCCGAAGTCTCCGCCAGCAGAATATAGCGCCCGTTTGGGCTCAACTCCACTCGTCCATCCATCCTGCTCTGGCCCTCCGCAGTAGTTATGTAGCCTGAATAGTACCTGTAAGGTGGACAGTGTGACGATCCCGAGCAGTAGTAATAAGAAGAGTACGCCACTTTCCGGCCATCTCCTGTCACACTCGGGAGGCCCAGATCGCAACAATACTCAATGGCATCAGGGGCAGGGCCGATAATACCGCTGGCAGGCCTCGTGATTTTGGGTCCATTATATGCAAACTGCTCAAGGCCGGAGTCCACATACCGAAAAACTCTAATCGTATCCGGGCGTCCAATCGCTTGGCCTTTGAGGGCTTGCGAAGACGTGAAGTACACTTGACCACCATCGTCCGTGGTGGCAAGTCGCGTGATTTGGCCGTAACAGGCCAGCGCGAGGATGAATGGCAACGTGGGTTTCAGCATCACCAAAGTTGTTACGATCTGAATTCTATTGGATCACTTTTCTCTGTCTTATGTCCATTGCGGATGGTAAACGGGCTTACGGGGAAGTGGCGGAACCTCGAAAGGTCATCGGTGGCCAGTAGCGTCTAATAATCGCCCTGCCATGCGCTTCCTTGCGCTCTCCGTGCAACCACGTGCAACCATGCCAGCGAAATACGATATGACGCAAGGTCATTTGAGGGACTGACAACCACGCATTTACAGCAAGTTGGCTATCAGCATGATCAGGTGACAGGGTACGAATAGAATTCGATTCTCGTTAACGCTACCAACCAATCTATTGCCGCAAACCGTCATTTCTTAGGATTCGTTGGAGCGTCCGTCGGAGGAGCCGGCACCGTCGGTGGCGAGAAGATCCAATCGAGTATTGCCGGCGGTGCAGATAGCGGCAGCTTTACGACGGGCCGTAGCGCTACTGTAGCTGGTGTCGGCTCGATCTCCAGGTAACACGCGGGTCGTAGACCAGAGATCGCTTCTATGGATGGAATGCTCTTTCGAACGTCGAGAGGAAGCTCTGAATAGCCAAACTGGAGCGTATGTTCGACTCCTGAGGCTTCCTCCCAACCAAAAACGAAGCTAGTCTCGATCTTCAGATAGCTGTTGAGTTGGTAGGAAGGCACGGCGATTGGGACGCTCTGTCCAGGCTCAACTTCCACAATGCTGCCAACATCGCCGCAATTGCTCCTCACGGGATACCGGCAGGGATTGTTCGTAATCACCTGGTAACACCAGCCCGAACCACCGAGTCCATCCGACCCGGTCACGCTCCAGATTCGCCATCGGGTGTTGTTTCGTAGCTCCAGCCATATCACGTCAACAAGCTTATTCGCAGACCCCGCTGTGCGCGTCTCCGACTTCTTGTACGTTAAGTAGACACTCGGCTTGGTGTAGTCAATCAGGGGCGAGGGCAATCGTGGCAGACCGAATTTCTCCTGCCCTATTGACTCCCGCATAATATAGAGTTATTCCAGACGCAGTAAGGATTGTTTCCAGAAAGCGCTAATCAAACGCGGGCGGCGGCGCATCCGGCGCAGCGTGGTGCGGGCCGCCTCGCTAAGGTGCCAGTAGTCTTTGGGGCAGACGTTGGCCAGTTCGTGGTGCTTCCAGTAGCTCCAGATGTACTCGACCGGATTGAGTTCGGGTGCGTAGCCCGGCAGGTATTGGACCTCGATCCGTCCGGCCAGACTCTCGATGTGGTCGCGTACTAACCGACTCCGGTGGGCAGGCAGCCCGTCCCAGATGACCAGCAAGGGTCCGCGGATATGCCGGACCAGCGCTTGCAGGAACTCCACTACCTGCGGACTCTTGACGCTCCCGGCGTAGAGCCGGAAGTAGAAGTTCCACACCGTGAGGCCGGCCACCGCCGACAGGCTCTTCCAATTGAAGTTGTAGTCCAGTACAGGCGTTTGCCCACGCGGGGCCCACATACGACAACGGTGCGGACGCTGACTCAGCCCGCTTTCGTCGACAAAGACTATCGTGCGCCCCTGCGTGCGGGCTTTTTTTTAATGGCCGGCCAGGTCTTTCGCTTCCAGGTTCGGATCGCCGCCTCGTTTCGCTCACGCGCCCGGCCGACGGGTCGTTGCGGACTCCAGCCCAGTCCCACCAGAATCTTCCAAACATGACCTTCGTGGTAGGTGACGCCAAACTCCTCCTCGATCAAATGCGCCACACGCGGGCAGGTCCACAGGGGCGTCTCATAGCCCAACGATTCCGGTCCCTGCAACAGAAGCTCGCTCAGGCGCTGACGATCCTCGCTCGTGAGGAGGGGTTTGCGGCCGGCGCGGCCGGCCTTGCGCAACCCGTCTTTGCCGCCCGCCCGATACTCCTGCACCCAGCGGGCTACGGTCTGCCGCGCCACTTTCAACCGGCGGGCCACCTCCGCCTGCTTCAATCCCTTCTCCCACAAGCGGATCGCCTCGAAGCGGCGTTTCTCCAAGGCCTCGAAATCACGTCGCACTCCGGCAGCATTGCCCATACCAGGTTAGACGTAGTATCGCGGGAAAAGTGTCGCTATATTACGCGGGAGTCAATAAGGCTGGAAACAAGAGCGCCAATATGCAAAAAATGAGGAGTCTCATCTCCCATTGTTTGACACCGGGCAACGTCCATAGTTCCACTGACGCGGCACGCCAGCGATTCGAGCAACTGAGAATCTCGTGCTTATAACAAGTTGGCGGCCAGCGACATTCCATGACAGGATACGACTCGTTAGCGCTACCACTTCTCAGCAGGCTCACTCCAGCTAACGATCACACGCGGTGCTGTTCACGTATAGTCGTTGAAGATTGCGGCACCACCATCCAACGGGCTACACTTTGGCGATGATGCGGTTCACCCTCTGGATCACCATACTCACTCTCGGCGCAACTCTCACTGCGGCGGACTTTACCGTCGCACCCACCCTCGTCCCGAACCCGAATCCCGAGGTTCCGCTGGCAGCGCTGGTCCGCTTCTCCACCAGCGGACCCGTCAGCACCCGGCTAACAGTCTCGGAGGGTAGCCGTACTTGGAACGTCGATTTCGGTCCCACGGCCGATACGGCCAAGGGACTTCCGCTGATCGGGTTCTACCCAGGCAAGCGGCACGAAATCCGCTTGACGATTCGCGATGCCGCCGGCAAAGTGTCAACCGCACCGAAGCCTCTGGAGTTCAGCGCACCGCCGCTGCCCGCGGATGCAGCAGAATTCCCGCCCATCCAGGTGAAGACCGCCGAGCCCGCTCAGATGGAACCGGGCTGGACGCTCCTCAGCATTCGCCGCCAGCGCCGCGGTGGAGGCGGCGGCGCCGGTCCGCGCGCGTCTGGCCCGCCCAGCGAACCCGTCTTCTCTACCGGCTACGGACTGATCCTCGCGCTCGACGAACGCGGCGACGTGCGCTGGTATTACAGGAGTGCGAACCGCACCGCCGATGTCCACCGCCTACGCAACGGCAACATCGCGTTTGTCACCAATGACAACCGCCTCGTCGAAATCGACCTGCTCGGCAACGTGAAGGGCGACTGGTGCGCCGCGCGCCGCCCGCAGGGCGCCTGCACCAGCACCGCCGTCGACGCACTCACCATGCACCACGGCTTCGAAGAACTGCCTAACGGCAACTTTCTCATCGTGAGCGGCGAACTGCGCGAGATCGACAACTATTACACCAGCGAGACCGACCGCAACGCGCCCCGCAAGCGCCAGAAGGTGATGGGCGACCAGGTCATCGAGTTCGACCGCAGCGGCCGGGTGGTCTGGCGCTGGAGCGCTTTCGATCACCTCGACCCGTTCCGGCTCGGCTTTCTCACCATCAACCAGTACTGGGTTGTCCGCGGCTTCCCCGACACGCTCGATTGGACCCACGGCAACGGCGTGTTTCACGATGAGCGCGACGATTCGATTCTTTTCAACTCCCGCCAGCAAAGCTCGGTCGTCAAGATCGAGCGGCCCAGCGGACGTGTCGCGTGGATTTTCGGGGAGCCCGGCGGCTGGCCGGATAAATTCAAACCGCTGCTGTTCCAGCGTGAAGGCGTGACCGAATGGCCCTGGCACCATCACGCACCCAGTCTTACGCCGCGAGGCACGCTGATGGTTTTCAATAACGGGCTGTATAAGACGCGCCCCTTCGATCAACCCGCGGACGAATCCGACGCGGTCAGCGGCGCCCTGGAATACTCCTTCGACGCGAAGGCGCACACCGCAAAACTCGTCTGGTCTTCGGACGCGAAGGGTCCCGAGGCCATCAATACATTTGCAATGGGCGACGCTGCCTTGCTGCCGAAGACCGGCAACGTGATGGTGGTCTACGGCGGTGGAGTGCGTTTGGACAATCGCCTGCCCTCCAGCAGCGTGCGGGAGTTCAAGCACACCACTCCGCCGCAAGTGGTCTACGACGTGGTCTTCGCCGATAGTAGCCCGAAGCCGGCGATTGCCTGGATCGCTTTCGGGGGCGACCGCATCGCGAAATTGCAGTAGGTTCACAATCATGGCGTAGCGAGGGCCCTCTCTGCCCGTGCCGCTTTGCTTTACACCACCATACGGCATGTGGTCGGCGCGGAATGTGGAAATGTCGTTAATCATCACGCCGCCGACTTCGAAGCCGTGACGCCGTCCGCACAGGCGCGCCTCCGATGTACATCGGTTCGGCTTCAAGTATTCCAGCAGGGTTCATGCTTAGACTATCCTCCTTCAAAGCCTCCAGAATTTCAGATTGACCACGCGTCTTGCTGGTGACATATCATGGGCGGGAGTGTTTAGGATTACCGCGCAGCCGGCTTCGCGGAGTATCAGCTACATGTTCGGGATGAACGCGGCGCTCTTCGCCGCGATGGCAGTGATGATTGTGCGCCTGAAGCTGTTCACGCACATCGAGCAAGAAATACAATAACCTTCGTGATCGTTGGGAAATCTATGAAATCTTTCTTTAATCATTCCTGTTTTTGGCTGGCAGCGCTGTTCCTGATCGCTCCGGCCTGTCATGGCCAAAGCGCACAAATTACCGGCCGTGTGGCCGACTCCAGCGGGGGCGTTGTCGTGGGTGCCCCAGTGGTGGTCCGCAACGCCGACAGCGGAGTGAGCTATTCCGCGGAGTCCAATTCCACCGGCTACTTCACCGTCTCGCGCCTGGAGCCTGGAAACTACGAGCTGGCCGTACATCAGCCGGGCTTCCGGTCTACCCTTCGCAAGGGGATCGTGCTTCAGGTCGACCAAACGGTGCGTCTGGACGTTACCCTCGAAGTCGGCGACGTAACTCAGGCCGTCGAGATCACTGCGGCCGCACCGCTCATCGAATCGGAGACCTCGAACGTCGGGCAAGTGGTCGGAAACAAATCGATTGTCGAGATGCCGTTGAACGGCCGCAACGCGTGGGATCTGTCGATGCTCTCCGGCGGCACCGTGTACGTGGATGCCACGGGTGACGGCGGCGAGATTCCGGTCGTCGCCATGGCGGGAAGCCGCACGATGTCGCAAGCGCTGATGCTCGACGGCGGATCGGTGCAGAAGTCCGGCCTCGCGCGCGCACAGGCCGAGCTCTCTCCGATGGTGGACGCCGTCGAGGAGTTCAAGGTCATCACAAATAACTATGCGGCCGAGTATGGACGCACCGCGGGAGGCGTGTTCACGGCGGTCACGAAATCAGGCACGAATCAATTCCGTGGATCGCTGTTCGAGTTCTTCCGCAACGACGCGATGGACGCGCGCAATTTTTTCTCGATCGACAAGGCGCCGCTGCGCTACAACCAGTTCGGAGGCACACTCGGCGGACCGATTCGCAAGAACAAGACGCACTTCTTTGCCGCGCTGGAGACGACGAAGTCGGTGCGCGGACAAACGCTCTCACTGACCGTGCCCACGGCTGAACAGAAAGCTGGCAACTTCGTTAACCTCGTCAACGCGCAAGGGCAGCGGCTCCCAATTTATGATCCGTTCTCATCCCGGCCCGATCCAGCGGATGCGACGCGGCAGATCCGCGACCCCTTCGCCGGTAACATCGTTCCGGCCGCGATGTTCGATCCCGTAGCGGTCAAGGCGCTCACGTATTATCCTGCACCGAACCTGCGCGGCAACACGGCGGGCGCAAATAACTTCATCACGAACGTAGCTCCGCGGCGCACGCAGCAACACGGGACATTGCGCGTTGACCACACGCTCAGTGCCAAGGACCGCATATACGGCCGCTACGTCGCGCAAGCCAATAGCTTTCCGCAGGCAAGTGCGTTCTCCGAACCGGCTGCGTCCGGGCAAGGGCCCGCGCCGCGCAGCGTCGACAATCTCGCGCACACGTTTCTGCTCTCCTGGGTGCGCACCGTCAATGCAAGCCTGCTCAACGACATGAAGTTTAGCTGGATCAACCAGGATCGCTCGATCACGCATGCGAGCACCGACGCGGGGTGGCCGGAGAAACTCGGGCTCACGGGACTCGGCGGCGCATCGTTCCCCATCTTCCGCCCCGCGGGTTACACGTTCCTCGGCGCTCCTAACCCGTTTCGCGCGCAAACGAACCCGGGCTGGCAGATTCTCGAAGCCGTCAGTTACTACCGCGGCAAACACAGCGTCAAGGCCGGATTTGAATACCGGAGCAATAGGACCACGGACGACTTCGACCGCATGCCCGGCGGTGACTTCACATTCAGCCAGCAAGGCACGGGCCTTCAATCGAACACGCGCAGCGGCAACGGACTCGCGACCATGTTGCTCGGCTTCGTATCGAACGGCTCGCTCAATTCATCTCCGCTTCTCGCATTCTCCACGTACTACACCGGCGGCTACCTCCAAGACGACTGGAAGATCCTGCCGTCGCTCACGTTGAACTTTGGCATCCGGTACGACATTGAACCCGGACGCGTCGCCGACAACAACACGCAGAGTGGCTTCGACATGAACCGCATCCACCCGCTTACGGGCAATCCGGGCGTAGTCACGTTTGTAGGGATCGACGAGCCAGCTCGCCTCTTCAACACTGACAGGAACAACCTCGCGCCCCGCTTCGGCTTCGCCTGGACGCCACGCGGCAGAACCGTCGTGCGCGGCGGTTTCGGGGTTTTCTATGGCAATCCCGACGATCAGGGATACAACAACACAAGCGTTCTCGGCTTCGCGACCCAGGTGCGCCTGGTCAGCGCCGACCAGAACCAGTCAGCCGCGTTCCTGTTGCGCAACGGCATCCGCAACGTGGAACCCGCGGGTACGGAGAGCCGCACGCCGGCGTTCGGTGTTGGTTCGCCGGTCGACTTCTACCAGCGCGAACGCGCATCGCCCTACTCTCTGCAATACAACTTCGGCATTCAGCACGAACTACGCGGATCGGTGCTCATCTCCGCGCAGTATCTCGGCAACCTTGGACGCAAGCTGACGGCGAATGCGTTGGATATCAACCAGGTGACGCCGGACAAGGTCGGCTTGACGGGCAGCATTCAATCGCGCAGGCCGTACCCGCAGTTCACCGCGGTGGAGTTGAACTCACCCAACCTTGGACACTCCAGCTATCACGGCGCATTGTTGCGGGTCGAGAAGCGTTACAGGAACGGAATGCAGTTCCTGGCCAACTACACGTTCGCGAAATTCATCGACAACGTCGATTCGCTTGTCGACTTCGGCGGTCTGCCGGGTTCCGGATATCAGGACTACTACAACCGCCGCCTGGACAAGTCGATTAGTGGAAATGACATCAAGCACAATGTATCCTTTAATGCCATCTATGAGCTTCCAGCGGGCAAGGGACGAAAGTGGATGTCATCGGGTGGCGCGCTGAGCCGGGTCTTGGGCGGCTGGCAAATCTCCGTGCTGGGGACCCTGCGTTCCGGTCCGCCATACGGCGTCACAACGCAGCAGAACACAACCGAAGCCTCATCCTCGGGTCCGCAGCGGCCGGACTTGCTGCGTGCTCCGGACCTGCCCGCCTCCGAACGTTCGGTGGAGCGCTGGTTCGACACCGAAGCCTTTGCGCAGCCCGCACGCTTCAAGTTCGGAACGGCCGCGCGGGCGGTTGGCCGCGCTCCCGGGCTGATGAATTTCAACACCGCACTGATGAAGAACTTCGCTTTCGCAGAGCGCTTCCGCCTCCAATTCCGCGGCGAATTATTCAACGCACTGAATCACGCGAGCTTCCGCGTTCCCGGAACCACTTACGGTTCACCCACCTTCGGGGTGATCAATAGCGCGCGAGACGCGCGAGTGGCGCAGTTGGGACTCAAGCTGTATTTCTGATTCTGCATTTCTGAAATGTCGCGGCCCAGTCAGGCCGTTGCGGCTGCCAGCAGCGGCTTCGCCGCTTCGTAAGCGGCTTGCATCCGTGCCGAATACTCATCCACGTTGCCGGGCCCGTTATAGTACTTTGCGAATTCACGCCAGCGCCGCGCCTTCAAGTGTTCCAGCAGGCCGCCCGCTTTCGGCGCGGGTTGCTTCTCACAAAAGCGGAAGAACCCCAGCACGTGGGCGCGTTCATCAGTTTGAAACGCTGCGAACATCTGTGATGGCGTCGCGTAGCCCAACATTTTGTAATTGCCCAGTAGGATCTGACACCCACCGATGCTCCCGCACTGCACGGCCGTATCCTCTCCGGACAGGCGCGAGGCCAGCCCCAGGGCCGCATACTCCGAAGCCTGATTCTGATGCACGGGATGGAACGCCCCGCCGGCGCTCTCGCGGAACATGTGGTTCTGCCACGCCTTGCCTGGAGCACTATCCAATCCGCCATGCTGAAAGTGCTGACGATATAGGTCCGGGTGCAGTTTGCCCCACGCCGCATAGAGCAGATTGCACTCGAAGCGCAAAATCGCATTGCCCGGCGTCAATTTGCGCCCACCCGATTCCACGTGAAAGACCGCCAACACAGCGGCCGGTTCGATGCCCGCCTTGTGCCCCAATGCTTCCGCGATTCCGCCGATTCGATTGTAGAGACCGCAGAGTGCGCTCTGTGCCGCCGGCCGTTTGACATCAGCCAACGGTCGCACCGGCTGCGCTGTGATGTTCTCGAAACTTTCCATGAGACTGGCATCCATATTCAATCCATTCCTCCCATCGCCAGTCTCTCGCACGCACTTCACGCATCCCGCCACCGCGAAACGCAATACGCTGATTTCAGGCAGGAAATAAACTAGTGTGGCGCGTGATCGGCCATTTCATGAACGTGCATTCGCATGCTTTTGCGAATGCACGGAGTGGCGACCCGGCCGAAGATCCCGGCCGCTAGCAGCGGAGCGGGCTGCTGTGATAGTATCCTGCTTTTAGAAGATCTTCATGCTGTCCATGCGGTTGATCTCCCTGGTGACACCGGCTGCTGCCGGACTGCCGAGGGAAACGCCTGTGTCTGCGATGAAGAAGAAGCAAAGGGAGTGTTCGAGTGAAAGCTTACGAAGGAATTGACATCCGCAACGTTGGCCTCATCGGCCACGGCAATTGCGGCAAGACCTCGCTGGCCGCGGGTCTGCTTTTTGCAGGAGGAGTTACCAATCGCCTCACGCGCGTCGATGAAGGGAATACGCTCACCGATTACGACGACGAGGAGATACAGCGCAAAATAACGATCTCCACGTCTCTCGCCTTCGTCGAGTGGAAGAGGAAAAAGATCAATTTTCTCGACACGCCGGGCTTCAATATCTTCATTAACGACACGCACGCATCACTGGTCGCCGCGGACGCCGCGGTGGTTGTGGTGGACGGTGTCGGCGGCGTCGAAGTGCAGACCGAGAAAGTTTGGGAATTCAGCGAGGAGTTCCAACTCCCGCGCGCCCTGTTCATTAACAAAATGGATCGCGAGCGCGCCAGCTTCGAGCGCGCACTGGAGAGCATACACGAAGTCTTCGGACGCACCGCGATCCCGATCCAGTTGCCGATCGGCGCGGAGCGCGACTTCACCGGCGTGGTCGATCTGATCCGCATGAAGTCCTACACTTACACCCCGGACGGGGACGGCAAAGGCAAGGAAGGCGAAATCCCGGCCAACCTGGCCGACGCCGCCCAGGCCGCCCACGAGGCGCTGATCGAAATGGTGGCCGAGGGCAACGACGCCCTCATGGAAGAGTTCTTCGAGAAGGGCACGCTTTCGATCGAGCAGATCCTCGAAGGCCTCAGCCTCGCCGTCCGCGAGCGACGCGTCTATCCGGTGCTGTGCGGCTCCGCGCTGCATAACATCGGGACGGACCAACTGCTCGATTTTATCGTCGAGAACTTCCCGGCCCCGATCGAGCATGCTCCCGTGCCCGCCAAGGACGCCAACGGCAACGAGGTGGCCCGCAAGATCACCGACGCGGATCCGCTCTCACTGTTCGTCTTCAAAACCGTTGCTGATGCGTTTTCCGGACGCATGAGTTATTTCAAGGTTTGCACGGGCGTACTGAAGAACGATGTGAACGCAGTGAATTCGCGCAACGGCGGGGTCGAGCGCGTATCACATATAGGCTGCCTATCCGGTAAAACAATCGTTCCGGTGACCGAGATTCACGCTGGCGACATCGGGACTGTGGCGAAGTTGAAAGAGACTCTGACCGGCGACACCCTGGGCGACAAGTCGGCGCTCGCCGCATATTCCAAGGTAGAGTTGCCGGAACCGTCGATCGCCTACGCCATCGAAGCCAAATCGCGGCAGGACGAAGACCGCATGAGCCATGCGATCGCGAAACTGCTCGAGGAAGACACGTCGCTGCGCTTTTACCGCGACCCGCAGACCAAGGAGTTCTTGCTCGGCGGCAGCGGCCAGCAGCACGTCGAGATCATCTGTAGCAAACTGCGCAAGCGCTACAACGTAGACGTAAGCCTGAAGGCTCCGAAGATTCCGTATCGCGAGACAATTCGCGGCTCGGCCGACGTCCAGGGGCGCCACAAGAAGCAGACCGGCGGGCACGGCCAGTTCGGCGATTGCTGGGTCCGCGTCACGCCGCTTGCGCGTGGGGGCAAGTTCGAGTTCGCCAACGAAACGTTCGGCGGCTCCATTCCCAAGCAGTACATTCCAGCCATTGAAAAGGGCATCCTTGAGGCCTCCGAGCGCGGCTTCCTTGCAGGCTTTCCGATGGTGGATTTCAAGGTGACCGTGTATGACGGCTCCTACCACGACGTCGACTCGTCCGAAATGGCCTTCAAACTCGCCGGCCGCAAGGCGTTCCGCGCCGCCATGGAAGTGGCCAAGCCCACGCTGCTCGAACCCATCATGAAGGTGGAAGTACAGGCTCCGGTGGAATTCGCCGGCGATCTAATGGGCGACATGAACAGCCGCCGCGGGCGCATCTCCGGCATGGACACGAAGGGCGGCACGCAGATTATCCGCGCACTGGTCCCGATGGCGGAAATGCTCACCTATCAGAACGATCTGATTTCGATGACGCAGGGCCGCGCCTCGTTCAGCATGGAGTACGATCACTACGACTACGTGCCGCAACTCCAGGCCGACAAGATTGTCGCGGCCGCAAAGGCAGCCAAGACAGGCGAGGAAGAAGAAGAAGAATAGTAGTTTTTGGATCTCCAGGCGCCGGTTTGCCCGATGGGCGGACCGGCGCTTTTTTTGTGTCTAAGCGGACCGCACATATTCCCATATGGGCGCTCAACCGCCTCACGATGACGAATCTACGCCTCGACCGCTTCGGGAACCGGTAGCTGGAACGCAGTGTCGCTACCAAGACGTGGGCGAACTTGTGAACGGTGTACTCAGTGATTGACGGCGCGCCGGCGGGAACCCTGGGCATCCAACGCTCCCATGCGGGTGCGCTTGGTCTGGTACATCTGCTCATTCGCCGCCGCTATGGCTTCGCTGAGCTGCTCGGAGACAACCTCCACAGCGCCCCAGCTAAACAGGATCGAGAACGAGCCTAGCGAGCGCAACTGGAAGTCCCAGAGCCGCTCTGAAATCTGCGTCAGCAAACGTTGTGCGGCCGGACCGGAATCGTGCGGGAAGATCAGCAGATATTCATCATCGTTCCGCCGCGTTGCGAAGCCTCTGTTGCCCGTCATCGAGCCAACCAGGTTCTCGACCGAACGCATCAGGTCCTCAAAAGCCGTCTTGCTGTGAGTGCTCTGCAACTGCTTGTAGTCGTTAATGCCGACAGCCACAACCACCCCGCTTAATACTCCGGGAGTGGCGAGTAGTCCGCCGAGGACCTCGCTCGTCTGCATTCCTACCGGAATCTCGAGTTTACGGATGGATGGCTCGGTGGCTGCCACCAATTGCGGTTTCAGTTCGGGGGCTTCCGCGTACTCGGGCCATGCTTTGGCAGCAGGCGCTTCCACTTGCTCGGGCCATGCCTTGGCAGCAGGCGCTTCCACTTGCTCGGCCAATGCTTTGGCAGCGGGCGCCTCCCAAACAGGCAACTCGGCGGCGACCGGCTCGATCACTTCAGCGGCTGGCATCGGCCAAGCGAAGGAGCGTTCGCTGTCCCTAAACGGCGCCGCTGGTTCCGCGGCTGGAGGTTTCGCGATCGATTCAGGTGCCGGGATGATCGTATCGAGGTTCGGTTCCTCGTCTTCGAGAACCTGCGCCGGCCACTCGTCCGTCAGCGGCAGGTCAAAGGACTGCCTGGACCAGTGATTCGCAGGCAGCGTATCTGCGATGCTGTCCGGGAGCGCGGGCGCGCTTGCTTCAAACACTGCGGGGAGTGGGGCTGGCCACAAATCCTGCTCAGCCTCTTGGGCCTGCACTGTTTCCGGCTCGGTTTCGACAGCAGCGGCCGGTTCGATTGCCACGGGCGTGATTTCCGGCTCCACCACCGCGGCTTCGAGATCCTCTGTGAATGCGTCAAAGTCGAGTGACCGGAAACGCGCCGGCGCTTCGACTGGTTCTCCAACCGGTGTGATGAATATGATGTTCGAGGAAACGGCTGCGGGAGTCGGCAACTCCACCGCGGCTTCTAGAACCGGTTCAGCGTGAGGCGCTTCGATTGCGGCGTCCATCGGAACCGAACGGATCTCAGATTCATGCTCTTCGACACGCTTGAGTTCAGGTTCGACCGCCGGAGCTTCGATTTCGGCCGCGGCCAGGACGGGGCTAAGCTCGGCCTTCCGCACTTCGGCAACTTCAAGCACAGGCTCGCCGGCATTCTCGGACTCTTCGACTGCGGGAGTGGCGGCGGGCTCAATATGGCCGGATTCAATAGCAACTATTGGCAGGGCTTCAGGGATGGCTGCCTGCGGGACCAGTTCAGGCTCGGCTGCAAATACGGCCTGCACGCCGGGTTGAGCCGGCGACTCAGCGCGCTTCTGCGCCGGAGGTGTCACGGCGATCACCTGCGAGAGGATGTCGCCCATCTCGGTTTCCGCATGCGCCTTCACTGTCTCCATCACTGCTGGCGCCACCGCGACGGCCCCGGCTGCTACGGCAGCGGGCGCCACGGTTTCGACATTCGAGATCACGCCGGCCTTGGTGATCTTTGACTGTTCGCGCGCCTCCACCACGCGTATGCGCCGCCGGGCCGCCGATGGCGCGGGCGTTCGTACACGCTCCTGTTCGCGGACGCGCAACTCTATGTTGTGCTCCCGCAGATTCTCGTTGTTTCCCTTGAGGTAGTCAACGATCAAGGCGATTAGCGCAGTGCCGAGAATCACGGCCAAGCTGACGAATATTTGTATTTCCAGTGATCCAAATCCCATGGCGTCGCACTGATTCTATCGTCCGGAAGGTGAATCCCAAATAGGCCGGATCTACCAAAATTGTTGGTACTTTCGCACTCGCCGTGCAAACCGAAGGTACTAAGGCCCTCAAAAGCACTATTTTAGGCTACTTGAGCGGAAACTCCAGGGTGCTTGGCGGGGAATTGTCCGCCGGGCTATTAACACATGGAGCGGTGCGGCGCCCGCGTACTCACCGTGTGCGGGGGCCAAGCCGGCGCGCGGCAAGGATCCGAGCCTTGCTCGGGGCGTTATCGACGGCCTGCGTCTCGAGAACCAGCTCGAAGTAAGGGATCTTGTCGAGTGATGGCGCGCCAAGGGCATTCAGCAGTTCCGGCGTGTGGATTGGGTTCAGAGCGAAATCACCAGCCGACTCCATCGTCACCATGTTAAGTCCGCTGATGAGCAGCACCGACCCTTTCCCGGAGAGGTTGGGAACTAAGGCCAGCCGGCCGTAACCCAAACCGTGCTCCTGCCCGGCGTCGCGAACCGTGAACTCGGTTGGCTCGCCGGCGCGTGGCGAGCGGTTTGCGAAACCAACAGCATCTTTGCGCACATGAGGAAAATTGAGACGCTCCTCGAAAAGGCCCACCCACGGTGTGGAGTTGGCATTTCCCAGAAGGATGGCATCGCCTTCCAGGAATTCACGAGCGCTGAGATCGCGGGCGTGCCGTATGACGACATGCGTCGCCGGACCCGCCGCCCGAAGAATACCGGCTGCGATGATCAGATCGCCGAAACGCGTGATCCGATGCGTTCGCAGCGTTTCAGCAATACGGGCAATCTCGGGCACAGTGCCTTTGGAGGGGGCTATTTGGCTGTAGTTCCACGCGGAGTAATCATTGAGTGAGTAATCCGGACGGCTAAAGAGATTCTTCAGCAGTACGACCGAAAAGTCGGAGACCACGACATTCACGGTTCCTCGCGCCGTCGAGAAGACGGTACTGACGACCGAGGACACGCGCGGAGCGTCTGGCACCACCTGGCGCCGGGCCATCCAGACGTTCCCAGCCAGGAAGAGCAGATTCGCCGTGGCGAAGAGGATCAGCCACCACGATCGCCGGAGCGGGGACGCAGGAACGTCCGCCGGAACAGCCGCCGGGATAACGTGCTGGACGACGGGCGCCGCTTCCTCCGCTCTCGTGAACAACGGTGCAAAACCGCCTCTGGGGATCTCGATCCGCCAAGGTTCGTCGATTCCCTCGGTTTCGAAGTACTCCTTTAGCTTTAGCCGCAGTTGACGGACGGCGCCCCGGACAATGCTGTCTTCCGACGGGATGTAGTCTTCGCCGCGACTGAAGAGGCGACGCCCGATCGTCAGTTCCGCGATGTCCTCATGGCCGCCGTCGAGCGTGTGTACGGCAACGAAATGAAGTAAGTCCCGCAACCGGGCGGCTTTGGAAAATGCACGGCTGGCGTTGATGCGCAGGACAAGCTGATAGCGTTCGTCCCGTGCCAAAGCTAGAGTTGGCTCCCAGTTTGCCGGGAAGCCGCTGTGAACTTTGCCATTCACTTGGTTACAAACATGATACACCCGAGGAATTTCGAGGATATCACATTGCGTTGAAGCTTTAACGATGACTAGATTGAGTTCAGGGCAGATCATCTCGATCTGGCGTGGGAGAAGTCTGGTGATCAACAGTATCAATAGTCTCGACAGAAGGCAGTGGCTACAACGGATAACTGGAGGCTCCCTCACAGCGGCTCTCACCAATCTACAGGCGAGCGGCGCGGCGCGGCCGAATATCCTTTTTCTGCTCACCGACGATCAACGCTTCTCCACGCTGAACGCAATCAACAACCCGGAGGTGCAGACGCCGACCATGGACCGGTTGGTCCGCAACGGGACGGCGTTCACCCGCGCTGGCATCATGGGCGGGAGCATCGGGGGAGTCTGCGTTCCGAGCCGGGCCATGCTGATGACCGGCCAAACACTGTTCCATGTCGACCGGAGCATCGTCCGGCCGGAACGAGTGCGACCGGAAGAGCGTCCGCCGTACATCATGTTTCCGGAGTTGCTGCGGCAGCAGGGCTATGAGACGTTCGCAACCGGCAAATGGCATAACGGGGAAAAGACCTTCGTCCGCTGTTTCTCCGCGGGCGAGAACATTTTCTTCGGCGGCATGGCCAACCATTTGGCAGTCCCGGTGACGGACTTCGACCCTACCGGCGAATACCCGAAGAGCAAACGCTACAAGGGAGCGAAATTCTCTAGCGAGCTATTCAGTGACTCGGCGGTCAAATTCCTCGGCAAGGCGCCAAAGGACAAACCCTGGCTGGCATACGTCGCTTACACCGCGCCGCACGACCCGAGAATGGCGCCGAAAGAGTACGCCGCGCTGTACGCTCCGGCAAAGATCAAACTGCCGCCGAACTTCCTGCCTGAGCACCCTTTCGACAACGGTGACCTACGGACGAGGGACGAGCAACTCGCGCCGTGGCCGCGCGCGCCGGAAGTCATTCGCGAGCACATCGCCGCCTACTACGCGATGATCACGCACGTGGACGCGCAAATGGGGCGGGTACTCGAGGCGCTTGAGCAAACGGGCCAGACGGAGAACACGATCGTGGTGTTTGCCGGCGACAATGGGCTGGCGCTCGGGCAGCATGGTCTGCTCGGCAAGCAGAACACGTATGAGCACAGCGTGCGCGTTCCGCTCGTGATCGGCGGCGCGGGATTACCGAAGGGCCGGCGAAGCGGCGCCATGTGTTACCTCTACGATATCTTCCCCACACTGTGCGATCTCACCGGTACGAAAACTCCGAAAACAGTGGAAGGCTCCAGCCTTGCGCCCCTGCTCCGCGGCCAGGCGGAAAAGGTCCGCGACTCGATGTTCTTCGCCTACCGTGATTTTTAGAGGGCGGTGAAGACGGACAGATGGAAGCTAATCTTATACAATGTTGATGGCCGGAAGCGCACTCAGCTTTTCGATCTCCGCAACGATCCGGCGGAGACGAGGAACGTGGCCGCCGAGCCTGGACAGGAAACCCGGATCCGTGAACTGACGGCGTTAATGAAGTCCTGGATGAAGAAGACCGACGATGCTGTAGACCTCGACAAGCCGGACTGGGGATTGAAACCCGCGGCTGATTCAAAACGGGGCAAATCGGAATAAGGGAGAGATTAGTTAGTATGAAACGGAATTTCTGGATTCGTTTACTGGCCGTGCTGAGCATGGCATGCAGTAGCGTGTACGGACAGAGCATCGCTGGCTCGATTGTGGGTTCGGTGGCCGACCCGGGGGACTTGGCGGTAGCTGCCGCGAAACTCACATTGACTCAAGCCGCGACCGGCGCATTGCGAACGGTGGAATCCGACACTCGCGGCGACTTTGTCTTCGGCACGCTGCAGCCCGGCGACTACACTCTGCGGATTGAGATGCCGGGTTTTAAGACGCTCCATCAGACCGGTATCCAGTTGAATGCGGCCGAGCGTCTGGCGCTCGGGAGGCTGCGGCTTGAGGTGGGCGCCGTAGCGGAATCCATCGAAGTGAAGGCGCAGGGAGCGGTAGTCCAGACGGCCAGCGCTGAGAGAGCGGGCACCATCTCCAGTGCGCAGGTGGATCAAATCGCCATCAAGGGCAGAAACGTGATGGAACTTCTTCAGTTGCTGCCGGGTGTGGTGAACAATTCCAACAATGACGTGATTGCCCGCGGCTGGAATGTGAACGTCAACGGCAACAGACAGAACACTACCAGCGTGAATTACGACGGCATGGCGATCAACGCCATCGGAAACAACAACAACTCGGTGCTCATGATCAGCCAGGATTCGGTAGCCGAAGTGAAGGTGCTGCTGTCCAATTTCCAGGCGGAGTATGGCCGCATGTCCGGAGCGAACGTGCAACTCGTTTCGAAGTCGGGCACGCGTGATTTTCACGGCGGCGGTTCTTACTATAAGCGCCACGAGCAGTTCAACTCCAATAACTTCTTCAACAACCAGGTGGGCGCAGCCAAGCCCCGCTATCGCTACAACACGTACAGCTACAACATCGGCGGCCCCGTGTACATCCCGGGCAAGTTCAACACCGGGAAGAACAGGATCTTCTTTTTTTGGAATCAGGAGTTCTGGCCGCTAAAGTCCGGCACCGCGCTGCAGCGGATCACCGTGCCGACCGATGCCGAGGTGGCCGGCGACTTCTCACAGTCGCAGGATCTGAACAACAAATTGATCGTCATTAAAGACCCCTCTACAGGGGCGGCCTTCCCCGGCAATGTCATCCCGAAGAACCGCCTCAATGCCAACGGAACCGCGCTGCTGGGGGTGTTCCCATCGCCCAACTTCCTCGACCGCAACATCTCCGCGGGCCGGTACAATTACATCTACCAGGGCGAAAACAATGAGCCCAAGGGAACAACGACGCTGAAGCTCGACTTCAACCTGAATTCCAACAACCTCATCACGTTCAACTACTCCGCGCACAAGGACTCCCAGCAGGGTCCGTTCGTCGGCAACAGCATGTCTTGGCCCGTCTTGAACAACAAGAGGGTGTTCGATGGCAAGGGCTTCGTCGGCAGCTATAAGCGGATCTTCTCCCCAACTCTCATCAATGAGCTGAATGTGGGTTACACCGACCGGCCGGAAGGCGAAATCCTCAGCGAAGGCGTCGCCCAACTGCAGCGCGACAAGGTTGGCTTCAATGTTGGCCAATTCAACCCGGAGGCCAATCCGCTCAAGATGCTTCCTGGAGCGGTTTTCACCGGCATCACTTCTCCGGCTACCATCGCCTACGACGGGCGTTTCCCCCTCAACACCACGCACAAAACCTTCACCATCAACGACAACATCACCAAGATTCGCAACTCGCACATTTTCAAGGCGGGCTTCTACTACGACTTCTATTTCCGCGGCGCGTCCGATAACACAATTATTCCCTTCGGCAAGTTCGATTTCGGACGGGACACGAACAACCCGCTCGACACGAACTACGCGTACTCGAACACTGTGCTCGGCATCTTCCGCTCGTACACCGAGACCACCAAGCGTCCATTCGCCGAATGGCGTCTCAGCAACATCGAGTGGTTCGCACAGGATACGTGGAAAGTGACCCGGCGCCTCACCCTGGACTACGGCATCCGATTCATGCTGGTGGCGCCGATCTGGGAAGACCAGAACCGCATCTCTGGCTTCCTGCCCAGCGCTTGGAATCCAGCCCAGGCCGTGAAGTTGATCCAGCCAAAGATGGTAGCCGGCGCGCGAGTCGGCGTCGATCCGGTCACCGGCGCGATTTACCCGGCGACCGCCATCGGCTATGTTGCGCCTGGCGCGGGGAACCCCTCCAACGGCATGGTGTCTCCATTGACCGACAACTCTCTGCCGCGCGGTCTGGTACAAAACCGCGGCGTGCAGTATGCACCGCGTCTCGGCTTTGCCTGGGATGTGACGGGCAATGGCAAGACGGCAGTGCGCGGCGGCTTCGGTATGTTCTACAACCGCCAGAATCTCGATTCCCAGATCCTGGCACACGCATTCCTGCCGCCCATCGTGAGCAACCCGGAGGTGACCTATGGCACGCTCGACACCTTCCTGAGCGCTGCGGGCCTGTCTTCCACTCAGAACGTGCAAGGCGTCGATATGATTGGCAAGATCCCCACTGTCTATAACTGGAGCCTGACCGTGCAGAAGGACATCGGCTTCGGAACCGTCGTGGAGGCCGGCTACGTTGGCAGCGGCGGGCGTCACCTGATGTGGCAGCGCGACCTGAATCCCATCCCGTTGGGCGCCAATTTCCAAACGAACAACATCGACCCAACCACCAAGAAGGCTTATGCAAAGCCGTTCCTCGTGCCGTACACGGGCTACAACGATCTGATCTATCGGGAGTGGGGCGCCTCCTCCAACTACCATTCCCTCCAGGTAACAGCCAACCGCCGGTTCGCAAACGGATTCCAGTTCGGCGCCGCGTGGACCTGGTCCAAGTCGATGGACTACAACTCAGGGGACCAGAGCACGGTCAGTGCCCTCCTGCCGGTTCGTGTCTGGAACTACGGCCTGTCCGACTTCGACCGCACGCACATATTCAAGCTCAACTGGCTCTGGGAACTCCCCAAACTAAGGATCAGCAACAAGGCGATAGATCGAGTGATCAATCACTGGCAACTCTCCGGCATGGCCAGCTTTGTCAGCGGCAATCCGATGTCGGTCGGTTACGGCACAACGACGGCCGTGGATGTCACCGGCACACCCACTCAGGGAGCGCGCATCCAGGTACTGAGCAACCCCATCATCCCCAAGGGCGAGCGAACGTTCGACGAATACTTCAATACGAAGGCCTTCCGCATGCCCGCTGTAGGAACCTTCGGCAACGCAGCCCGGACCGTCATCCGTGGACCGGGGATGAATAACTGGGATATGCACCTGTTCAAGACGATCCCGGTCAATGAGCGCATGCGCTTCCAGATCCGCTGCGAAACGTACAACACGTTCAATCACACCCAATTCAGCGGGCTGGATACCAACGCGCGCTTCGACCCGGCCACCGGCGAACAGGTCAACGCCCGCTTCGGTGAACTCACCGGAGCTCGCCCGGCGCGCATCATGCAACTGGCGCTGCGGTTCCTGTTTTGATATGGAGCGACCTTGTCAAGCTCTGGATAAAACTGAGTCTTGACGTGGTTTGATCTTGGGCCGGTTTTCCTCGGCAGGAGGTAAGCCGGCCTTTTGTTTTTGCGAGGATCCGTGAAGTGTTCCCGCCGGAGCCGCCCGTCGCGATGGAGTTCTGGCCGGAACGGCGCGGAGCGGTCAAGGGCGCGCCGTTGTTTGGCGCGGCGGAGCGAACCCTTGACGGCGAGCACCGCTCCGGCACCCACCACAGCTTCGACGGGCGGCGGCGGGGGAACACGTTCCCGCTGGTGAGTCTTGAGCTTTGGTTTTGGACAGCAGGGCCGATAACAGCCCAGGAGCAAACGCGACGATTGATCACTCTGATATTCGCGGGTCGGAACCGCATGGTCATGATCCGTCGGGAGCTGCCTCGGACTAGACGCGCGGGTTGGGTTCGAAAACCGTTCCGCATAAAACATGGGGAGGATTCTCCTTTTCGTGGTCCCTGCGCTGTCATCGGCTCGACTGTCCGGTAAAACATCGATGCACCTTGTTATGCGGCTTTGCTGAGAGCCTGCTGTCGTTCGACTTCCACCGCGATGGCCCAGATGAAACCCAGCAACTCGCGTCCCACTGCCGTCACGATCTGATTCTTGTTCTTGCCTCGCACGGCCATCCTCAGGTAACGTTTGTGCAGTCGCTGCTGTGCCTTCCAGGCCATGGCTTTGGCCTCCGGACTGAGTGCCAGGTCCTTTTGTCGTCGCAGCAGAAAGCCCGTCACATTGGGCCGGTGCTGATAGGCCCACGCCGCTTCCACCACCACCCGCCGGAGATGCCCGTTCCCGGTTTTCGTGATCCCGCCCCGTTGCACCCGGTTCCCGCTGCTGTGCTCCCTGGCCACCAGACCGCTATAGCCCATCAAAAGCCGTGGACTGGGAAAGCGCGCCAGCGAACCCAACTCCGATACGATCGTCGCCGCCGTGATTTGCGCTACCCCGCGCAGGGCTTGCAGCGCCTCGATCACGGCCCGGGTCTCCGGCGGCGCCTTCTTGACCGCTTCGTCGATGGCCTTTTCCAGTCTCACGATGCGGCCCGCCACGTGATCGACTTCCTCCAGATAATCGGCCAACGTGGCTTCCTGGGCCGGCTCGTCAAAATGAACGTGGATCTTGATCCATTCCAAATACTTCTTGGTCCAGGCTTTCAGCCCTTCCGGCCGCCGCCCATGCCGCAACAGAAACTTCCCCAAGCGATGGCGTGCTTTGAGTTGATCTTTCTTGGCCGCTTCCCGGGCGCGCACCAGATCCCGTAGCGCCTCGTGTGCCGCATCCGGCACCCAGACGGCCGTCAGTTCGCCGGCGCGGTGGCAGCGCGCCAACTTCTCGGCATCCCGGCGGTCGGTTTTCACCCGATCTCCGGCCTTGGTGGGAATCAAGCTCGGTGCGATCACCTGGCAGGCAACTCCCCATTGCGTGAGCTGCCAGTAGAGCACGTACCCTGTCGGGCCAGCTTCGTAACAGGCACGCAGCTGTTCGACCTGTCCGAGTTTATGAAACAGTTTGCGAATGGATTCCGGGCGGTTCGGGATCACCCCGTGTGAGCGCACCTCTCCGTCGGCTTCGGCTACGGCAACGGCGATGGTTTCGGCGTGGACATCCAGGCCAACAAAGCGTAACTTAGACATGAGCGACCAATTCCTTTCGTATGCGGCTCTGCGCCGCTGGTTTCACCTCTTCGCAGCGTAACCCGCGTCACTGCGATCGTGGGGTGGTCGCTCCATACTGACTAGCCGCGGGGCATAGACCAGGCATCTACCGAAAGAGGCGCTCACCTACGATGGTGAGCGCCTCTTTCGGTAAGTTTTGGTTCGTTATTTTTCGCTCTTGCTGCAAACAAGGATAACTCTTGGGTTGTTTCGCCTCCCGTCGCTCGCGCTCCGGGCGCTGTTGGACGGCTTGAAGATCGGAACTCCAAACAGCGCCGGGAGCGCGAGCGACCGGAGGCCTCCCAATCTGGCCACAAACCGCGCCGCCAATTTGCGGAGCGATCAAATTGTCTTGCTGTCTAATCGCCCGCGTAGTTGACTTCCATGCGGCGCGCCTGCCACGCGGCGAAGGCCAACGCCAGCGCGGCGAAGCAGAGCAGACCCGTAACGGCGAGCCATGCCGGCGCCGGTTCCGTCGAGATGCCGAGCAAGGCGAGCGGCCCGCGCATCCGGTCGATGGGAAGCTCCACGGGAGCGAGCGACTTCAGATAGAACACGACGCTGAACTTTTTCAGCCACGCCGGCAGCAGGAAGTTGAGCCATTCCCAGAGCATCACTCCGAGGGCGGGGAAGACCGCGTTGCGGAAGAGCATCCCCATGACGAGGAAAATCGCGCCATAGCCGAGGCACGCGAAAGCCGTGATGCCGAGGTACCCGGCGAGTTGATGCAGACCCTCACGCTGCCAGAGGAACTCGTCGAGTGGCGCGCCGTAATGGTGCGCGTAGATGCCGCTGAAGGAGAGCAGCGTGCTCGCTCCGAAGAGCAGCAGCGCGGTGCACAGGCCGGCCAGAAATTTTCCGGCGAGGATGACTTCGCGGCGCACGGGCGCCAGGAAATAATAATGCAGGCTGCGCTCGAGCAATTCGGCACGAAAGAGACGCGTGAAGATTCCGACGCATCCGAAGAAGATAGCCGCGCGTAGCAGGAAGTAGTGATAGACGACCGCCAGCGTTCGCGTGTCGCTGGGGATCGAACAGTTCAAGCGGCCGGTCTTCCACTGCACGATGGAGTGCATCCACATCAGCGCGACGGGCGCGAGCGCGAGCAACCAGATCCAGATGCCGCGGCGGGTGACGAGATTCCTGCGCAGTTCCGCGCCGCAAACCGTCAGGGTCTGCCGCACCCACATTCTCAAGTCCGGGTTCATGCCGGGCCTCCTTCGGATCCGATCAGATACTGATAGACCGAGAGCACGTCGTCATCGGCCGGCGCGACGGATTCGAGCTGCAACTCGCCGTCGACGACCATTCTGTTGAGCAGCAAGTAGAATTTCGCTGCATCGCGTGTGCGTATCAGCAAGCCCGCGCCGTCTTCGTGCAGTTTCGCCTCCACAACGCTGTCCAGTGCAAAAACGCGGGCGGCGAGTGCCGATGGGTTCGGGCAGCGCACCAGTATCTGCATGGGCTGTCCCTGCACCTCTTCGCGCACGCCGTGGATCTGTCCCTCGGCGACGACGTAGCCGTTGCTGAGCAGGATGACGCGGTCGGAAAGTTGATCGACCTCATGCAGAATGTGGCTGGAGATGATCACGTGCAGACCCTCCCGCGCAAATTGCCGGAAAAGCGTCATGCATTCGGCGCGCGCCATCGGGTCGAGCCCGTTGAGCGGTTCGTCGAGGACGAGCACAGATGGCTTGTGGCAGATCGACTGCGCCAGTCGAATGCGCTGCCGCATGCCCTTGCTGTAGCCTGCCACTTTGCGATCGGCGGCTTCGGTCATGCCAACTCGCTGCAGCGCTTCGCCGGTCAGGCGCGCGACGGCTGCGTGGTCGAGACCGTGCAGGCGCAAAGAAAAAGCGATGAATTCGCGCCCGGTTACTGAGCGCGGGAAGGAGTCGAACTGCGTGCAATAGCCGACTGCACGAAAGAAGCGCTCCGGATCGGCGGGCGTCAACCCAAGCACGCTCATCGCGCCGCAGGTAGGGCGGATCAGTCCCGTCATCAGGTTCATCAGCGTGGTCTTGCCGGAGCCGTTGGGGCCAACCAGGCTGGTGATGCCGGGTTCAATGCTCAGGCTCACGCGATTTACGCCGAGCACGTCGCCATAGAATTTGGAAACGTTTTCGAAGACGATGTTGCGATCGGCCGTCATGAGACCACCTCGCGGGCGCGCAGCCGGCGCTCGAGCAACCAGAGACAGACGACACAGACCACGCCGAGCGCCGTCCAGGCATGCCAGAGCGGCATGCTCTCGTCGGAAACGCTGAACAGCCCGCGCCAGATAGTGTGCGCGGTGTTGGCGCGGAACAGGCGCATCCAGATGGTTCCCATTACGTGACCCAGGTTGATGACATAGCCCGCATCGGTGTCCAGCACCTTGTTGATTGCTTCGCTGAAACCGGCGGCGCAGAAGAAGATGCCGAACTGCAGGGCGCTGGCCACCAGACGCCATTTCACGAAGGCCGAGAGCGCCAGGGCGAGCAGAGAGATAAACAGAATCCAGGCCCAGGAACCGGCCAGGATCGCCCGGGCCAGCCACCAGTTCTGATCCATCCATGCGCTTTCCGCCGTTGCCGCCTGCATGCCCCAAAGCGCCAGAACGGGAATCCAGGTGATCAGCGAGAGCGGAAACGCAAGTACAGCCATCTTTCCGAGCACATAGCCGGCGCGTGAGATCGGGCGGCACAGGTAAAGTGGCAGCGCGTTGTTGGCCAGATCGGGGGCGATCAGCAGCGGTCCGGCCCACGCGGTCATCACGAAAGCCCAGAAGCCCTGCACGTTCATCAGCACAAAGAAGAACTGCTCGTTGACCGGCGTGAGATTGCGGATCTTGAGATTAGTCAGCGGGATCGTGTCGATGGTGTTGTTGAGGTAAATGATCACCGCGCAGACGATGGGCCAGAATGCGGCGGCCGCGAGAATCGCGAGGGTTGTGCGTTCCTGGAAAAGAGTCTCCAGCGCGTAGCGGGTCAACACCAGCGGACGCGCCCACTGTGCGGTCTGGCGGCCGGCGTAGGGATGATAGCTGCGTTTATAGACCGACATGCGCGTCCTCCCGGAGTTCCATCGCCTTCAGGAAAATATCTTCGAGAGAATCGCGGCGGTAGTTCCATCTGCGGATCTGCACGTGCCGGCGGGCGGCGATCTGGTAGATGCCGCGAGTCTCGAAGCCTTCCGGCAGAACCACTCTTCCGCGGCCTTGCGGAAGCCATGTGCATTCGCATCCGAGCGCTTCCACCTCGCGCCGGAAGTCGTCTTCCGCGCCGACGGTTTCAAGATCGAGGAACCTGCGGTTGGTGCGCCGCTCGGCTTCGAGATTGCAGTTCGCCGCGATGCAGCCTTCTTTCAAGATCAGCACCTCGTCGCAGCATTCCTCCACATCGCGCAGCAGGTGAGACGACAGCACGATGTGGATGGTCCCGGTGTCGCGGATCTCGCGGATCAGACGGATCATGCGTTGGCGTGCGGGTGGATCGAGCCCGTTGGTGGGTTCGTCGAGAAAGAGCAGTTTGGGGCCGTGCGCGATAGCCTGCGCGAGTTTCGCCAGTTGCTTCATGCCGAGCGAATAGGAGCCAAGCGGCCGGTAGCGGGCCTCACCGAGCCCTACATAGTAGAACGCTTCGTGCGCGCGCTCCATCGCTTCGGCCGGCGGCAAGCCGCTTAGTTCGGCCATCATGCGGACGAAGCGGACGGCGCTCATGCCGGCGATGAAGGAGTCGTTTTCCGGCATGTAGCCGATCAGGCTGCGCAAGGCCTTGCCGGCTGTGCGGATATCGTTGCCGAAGATGCGCGCGGCACCGGCGGATGGTTTGTGAAAGCCAAGCAGAGTGTTGATCAGAGTCGACTTACCCGCCCCGTTGGGGCCGAGCAAGCCTACGCTTTGTCCGCTGAGAGAACCGTTCAGGTTCTTGAGAATCAGCCGGCCGCCAAGCCGGACTTCGAGGCCGTCGAGTTCGATCACACCGGGCATACACCATCCCGTACGCAGAATCGAGCGTCGTTGTTCCGTCGGGGCGCTACAAATCTTGTCGAAAAGTTGGGCAATTCCCGCCTCCGGTCGCTACGCTCCCGGCACCGTTTGTTTAACACGTCCATCGGTGCCCGGAGCAATGGCGACGGGAGGCGGAAACCATGATACAGAACCGCAGCCTCCGGTCGCTTCCGCTCCCGGCACCATTATGAGGCACGACGACCCGATGGATGCAGATGCGTTCAACAGTGCCGGGAGCGCCAGCGACGGGAGGCGTGTGCCCAGCATGGGCAGAATCTAATTGGATGAAAGGAGCCAATCGGAGCCGATGAAGGCAACCGTAGCGAAACGCAAGGCGTAGCCGCGAGGCGAAGCCGAAAGAAGCGCGTAGCAAACTCTCGACCGTAGGGACACGAACTGGCAGTGAGGCCGGGTGCGGGCGGCAAGCTGGCGCCAAACAGCGAAGCCCAAAGATCATCAAGACGCATCAGGTACAGCCAGTCGGCACGAGGGGACAGATTCTGCACCTTACCTGGGGAGATCTCTTGCATGAGAGTGGAGGAGAAGTCAGCAGAGGCCGTAGTAGCGAAGAAGCCGTTGTAATGACGGTGGAGCGAAGGGCCGAAGGACCAATGCATTGGAGCTAGAGGAGGAACTGGAGGCCGGCGCAATAAGCGAACTCGAATCGCGGGACGTCACAACTACGGTGGCGAGAGCCCGGGAGTGCTTTCGGATCAGGCGGTGCAGCCGCGGAAGTCTGAACGCGAGGAGACGATGCCGGAGCTCTGCGAACCTCTCGACGGAGAGCAATGTACGAGACGTTAATGGAAACAGCCGTACGGGACGAGAACTACGCGCAAGCGCTGGCGGCGGTGAAACGCAACCGGGGAGCGGCGGGTATCGATCGGATGACGACGGCGCAACTGGAATCGCATCTTCAGGCGAACTGGTGGATCCTCAAAGACAAACTTCTGAAGGGGACCTACGTTCCAAGTCCCGTGAGGCGTGTAGAGATACCGAAGCCAAGCGGGGGCACGCGGACACTGGGCATCCCGACGGTACAGGACCGGTTCATACAGCAGTTGTTATTGCAAGTGCTGACACCGGTCTTCGATCCGCAATTCAGCGGGCACAGTTACGGATTCCGGCCGGGGCGCAGCGCACAGGACGCCGTGCGAGCCGCACAGCAATATGCGCAGGGAGGGAAGGACTGGGTGGTGGATCTAGACATCGCCAAGTTCTTCGACCACGTCAATCACGACATCCTGATAGGCCGGATCGCGGAAGTGATCCGGGACAAACGGGTGTTGCAACTGATTGGGAAATACCTGCGGCGGGGAAGCATGGTGAACGGGGTGGTGACGAAAAGCGTGGAGGGAACGCCGCAAGGCGGACCGCTGTCTCCATTGCTGGCCAACATCTACCTGGACGCGCTCGATAAGGAACTGGAGCGGAGGCAGCACAGCTTCTGCCGCTATGCCGATGACTGCAATATCTACGTAGGCAGTCAAGCGGCGGCGGAGCGAACGCTGGCTTCGATACAGGGCTGGATCGAGAAGCATCTGCGGTTGAAGGTGAATGCCGCCAAGAGCGGAACGGGGAGGGTTTGGGAACGTAAGTTCCTGGGCTTTCGACTGGACTGCAAGAAGCGGATCGGAATAGCACCGGAGAGTGTCGAACGATTCAAGGACCGGGTTCGCGAACTCTGGGATGCGCGGCGAAGTCGCAGCAGTAAACAACTGCGTGACGATTGGAACCGCTACGTGCGTGGCTGGTGGGGGTACTTCCGGCTGGTCGAAGCACGGACCCGGATTCGCGACCTGGAAAGCTGGGTTCGACGGCACATTCGGAAGTGTTTCTGGTTGCGATGGCACGACACGCGGGGACGACTGCGAAAGTTACGGCAGCTTGGCATCACGCGGGACCGGCACTTAGGCGTGGTCGGCAGCAGTCGCGGAGCATGGGCGATGGCGGTGCATCCTGTAATCAACACCGCCATCAGCCACGCGAAACTGCGGAGATACGGCTTCTTGTTTCCAACCGATCTTGAGGCTCGTTAGATCGCCTTTGGTTCAACCGCCGGATGCGGAAAACCGCACGTCCGGTGGTGTGGGAGGGTGGCCGGGCGAAATCCCGGTCACTCCACCCGATGCGAATGCTTCAATGCTCTGATAAACCGTTTCTATGCCACCGCGCCGAGGCCGAGCGGAAGAATCGTGGAGGTGTGCGCCATGCCGTCGCGCACATCGAAGAGTCCCGGGAATTTCTTTTCCCAAGCTTTGTTGGCCGCGGGCACATACTGGCGCGAGTTCGCTTCGATCGCCGCGACGCCGGGCACATGCGCGGCGACGCCGGCCGAATGAATCAGCGACGCGCCCGGGCAGGTCAGATCCTGCACGCACAAAAACATCTTGTGCTTCTGGGCGTAGGCGGCCATCAGCAGCGCCTGCGATTGTCCCTTGCACGCCTTGAGCGCCGCGCCGGTGTAACCCATCTCACGCGAGAGTATCAGGTTCTCCAGGTCGATCAGCGATTCGTCGATCACGACCGGCCGCAGCTTCGAAGCCTCGTGCATAACGTTTTTGCGATCGGCCTTCAGGTCGCGTTTTGTGGGCTGTTCGATGTACTGAATCCGCACGAAGGCGGCCGGGGCCTTTTCTTTCACTTTGCGGAGGAACTCGATGAGGTAGCCCACGTTCGGGCACTTCTCGTTGAAGTCCAGCGAATAGACCCAATTCGTCACTTTGCGTTTAGCCTGCGTCTCTTCGGTCACGCGGTTGACGGTCAGCACGCGATCGGCGTCCCACTGCAAGTCTTCCCCGTTCAGCTTGATCTTGATATTCGTAAGGCCGCTGTACTGGATCCATTCGCTCAGTGTCTCGGGCAGCCCGTCGCCGACCTTGTGTTTCAATTCGGAGGGCAGCACCGGATCCACCGCGCCCACCAGATGGTACAAGGGCATACGCGGTTTCGGCTTCGGGTTGACGTACTTCTGCAGGTACTCGCCGCTGAACTCCTTCGTCAGATAGTGCGAGAGATCGTACGGCATCAGATCCGGGCCATACGTGTCGTAACTACTGCGGTTATGGAGCTTGCCGAAGGCGTCGTGAATAGCCGCGTCGAACGGGCTCGCGGTCACCAAGGTGCAGAGTTTCGGAATCGGCTGCGCGAGCTTCAACTCCCGCGTTACGCCGTCCGCCGCTTTCAAATAGGCGGGTTCAAGGGCGACGTTGATGTCGACGGGGTGAGCGACCTCCGTATAATCGGCTGTGATTTTGTGAACTTTTTCAGCCAGCGCCTTCATGGCGGCCAGCGTCTGATCGTAGTTGAGCACCTTTGAGGGGTAGGCCCAGACGTTGCCCATCGGCATCGAGCCGAAGCCTTTGGCGCTCTTGCCGTTGGCCAGGCTGACGACGCACTTCACGTTGAGCAACGTGACGCGATCCACCACGGCGCCGCCGAACTTGATGGGAGTGCGGTAGAGGAAGTCCTCGTAGCTGTGCTCTATTTCGCGGACGCGAATGCTGGTGGAGCGTTGTGCGGCGAGGAGCAGTCCTGGTAGGCCGGCTGCCGTGGAGCCGAATAAGGAGCGGCGGGAGATCAGTGCCATGTGCTCCATTATGCTACGACAGCCGGGTTCGAGGCGATGCGGAGGGTTACAGGCTACAGGCCAGAATCTCTTCCACTTGCTTTGGACTTACGTCGCCGCGCTCGCCGAGGCCGGTCCAGCCGCGTTTCTCTAAGCGGGCCGCGATGGTCTTGACCGCATCGGGACCCACGCCGTAGTCTTGCAGGCGCGTCTTCACGCCGACGGCTTCGAAAAAGGCGCGCGTGCTGACGATGGCCTGATCGATGCGTTCGTCCTCTGTGCCCTCGTGCAGATTCCAGACACGCCCGGCATACTGCAACAGCTTTTCGCGCTTGGCGGTCTTGCGCACGCTGAGGTTTCCGGGAAAGATGACGGCGAGCGTCTGGGCGTGGTCGAGGCCGTGCAATGCAGTCAGCTCATGGCCGATCATGTGCGTGGACCAATCCTGAGGAACGCCAACTGCGATCAGACCGTTCAGCGCCAACGTTGCGCACCACATGATATTGGCGCGCGCGGTGTAATCCGCCGGGTTCGCGAGCGTCTTCGGACCCTCGTCGATCAGTGTTTGCAGGATGCCCTCGGCCATGCGGTCCTGTAATGGCGCATCGGCCGGATAGGTCATGTACTGCTCCAGCACGTGCGCGAAGGCGTCGACGACGCCGTTGCTGATTTGACGCGGCGGCAAGCTGAACGTGACCTCGGGATCGAGAACGGAGAACTTGGGGTAGACGAGCGGACTGCCGAAGGCGAGTTTCTCCTGCGTGGCTCTTTTCGAGATCACGGCGAAGGTGTTCATCTCGGAGCCCGTGGCGGGCAGTGTGAGCACGGCGCCCAGCGGCACGGCGCTCTTGACGACTCCGTTCGCCGAGAGGATGTCCCACGGTTCACCTTCAAAATGCGCCGCCGCGGCAATGAACTTCGTGCCATCGAGCACGGATCCGCCGCCGACGGCGAGAAGAAATGTGACGCCTTGGGCGCGCACGATTTCTACGGCCTTCATCAGCGTCTCGTAGGCAGGATTCGCCTCAATGCCCCCAAACTCGATTACTTCGTGGGCGGAGAGCGCGGCGCGCACCTGCTCATAGACGCCGTTGCGACGGATGCTTCCGCCGCCATAGGTCATCAGGACGCGTGCGCCAGCCGGAACCTCGGCGGCGATCTTCGCAATCTGCCCTTTTCCAAAAAGGACTTTGACGGGGTTCCAGAATTCGAAATTTTGCATTTTACCTTCCTTCGAATGAGACTCTAAGACGCCGCTCCCGGATTCATTACCGCAATGTAGCCGAGGTTCCGGTAGAGCTGTTTGTAATCTAATCCGAAACCCACGACGAAGCGGTCGGGAATCTCGAAGCAGCGAAACTCGACGGGGACCTGCACGATGCGGCTCGACGTGCGGTCGAGCAGCGTGCAGATGGCGAGCGAATTTGGCTCACGTCCGGCAAGCGTCTGGAGTAGGTAGCGCGCCGTGAATCCCGTGTCGACAATGTCCTCCACAAGGAGCACGTCTTCGCCTTCGATCGGCTCATCGAGATCCTTGGCGATGCGCACCACGCCCGGACCGGAGCGCGATTGAAAACTGGAGATCGCGAGAATGTCGATCTTGACGGGCGTCGAGATCTCGCGCGCAAGCGCCGTGAGGAAAAAGATGGAGCCCTTCAGCACCCCGATCAGTTTCAATGGCCGGCCCGCATATTTCTCCGAGATTTCGGCGGCAACCGCGCGAATCCGCTGCTGGATCTCCTCTTCGGTAAACAGGATGCGTTCGACGCCCGGCGGTGTTTGGATCATAGCGTGGCGATCTGCTTCCATTATCGTTCAACGCAGCGCACCGCTTCAGCCGGACAACCCGTGTTTGAAGATCAGGTTCTGGAAATCCTTCTGGTAGAAGACCTGGATATTGATGTGCGGGTAAATGCTGCGAAGCAGCTTCACCTTCCGGTTCTTCTTGGTCACCAGCGATTGCTTCATCGTGGTGAGTTCCACGTAAAGATCGAACTCCGGCAGATAGAAATCCGGCGTGAAGGCTTCCAGCACCTTGCCGTCCTTGTCCCACTGCAAGGGAAAGCTCTTCGGTTCGTAGTGCCAGGCGATGCGGTAAAAGTCGAGCAGGTTGGCGAAAATCTCTTCGCTCTGGTTGGCGAAGACCGTCTCTTTCAGCGTCACCGCGCCGGGCGGCGCAATGCCGTACTTCGCCAATTGCAGCCGGACCTGAAACTGAAGATGCGCTTCTGTGGAGGCCGAGAGCATGCCGTCCGCCGCAATGGTCTTGGCTTGCGCCGCGGACTCGATCAGGCCCGCGATCTGCTCGGCCTCGAGCGCCTCTTCATTGATGACGAGATCCAAGCTTGCCGGCGGCGGCGCGGCGCGGCGGAATTTGCGCAGACGGTCTTTGCGCTCCTCGGCTTCGAGGTGCCGCAACAGTTGCTTGGCGGCTGGACGCTCCATTTGATGGCCGAGCATCAACGCGCCCAGCCGGCGCGATTCCGGCGCGACGACGTGCACACGCAGGATTCCCGGGTATGAGCGAAAGAGGAATTCCATGCCGGGCGTGGAAACGACCAGGTGGCACTGCGTAGCCAGTCGCGCGAGGATGGACGTGAGCACCGGCGCGTAGGCTTTGTCGGGCAGCGCTGTCTCCGCGCCGAATTCTTCGGCGATCATGGCGCGGATCTCCGCTTCCGTAATCAGCCGGAAGCCCAGCCGGTTGGCGGCGAGTCGCGCGATTTCTTCGTGCCGGCAGCCAGGCTCGCCGGAAACGGTGACAAGAGCCATCTGCCTGTTATCGTACCAAGCCCGGTGTGCTGCGCCCTCACATAAAGAGCGGGCCAACGTCCCGGAAGGCGTTGGCCCATGTTGCAGCGTGTTGGGAGCGGAAACTTACTGGCGGCGTTTCAGGGTCGGGCGCTCGTCTTCATCCGATTGCTTCTTGTCGGTCTCGTCGCCGACTTCATCGACCGGGCCGGTGCTACCGCCCGAACCCCTGCGAAGGCGCGGCTTGTTGGGGTCTTTTTCATCCACTTTGTGGCGGCTGTGCATGACCAGCAGGCGCGACTTGACGTCGTTGAATTCCGAAGTGGTCACCACATACTCGGGCTTGGCTTTCAGGATTTCCTGAATGTTGCCCTGCGAGCGTTTGATGCGGTCGTCAGTGAGCGGGTGCGTCGAAAACACCTTGGCCATGGTGCCAGGCTTGCGTTTTTCGTCGGACTGAATTTTCTCAAAGAAGTCGACAAAAGCCGTCGGGTCATAGCCGGTCTTGTAGAGATACTGCAAGCCGAGCATGTCGGCTTCCGATTCAAAGCCGCGGCTGAAGGACAGGAAACCCATCGGAACTAGAACGCTGGCCGCCTGCCTCACGCCATAGCCGGCCCAACCGCCCATGAAAATGAGTGGAATAGTTGCCAGGTTGGCGACCTGTCCGCGGCTGGCCTGCCGTGTTCCGTGGCGTGCGGCGACGTGGGCGATTTCGTGAGCCATCACGCCCGCCAGTTCCGCTTCGGTTTCCGCGCGCGTGATCAGGCCGGAGTTGACGAAGAAGAAGCCGCCGGGCAATGCGAACGCGTTGACCTCTTCGCTGTCGATCACCTTGATTGTGAAGGGCACCTTGGCGTCGGAATTGCGCACCAGGTTCTGGCCGATACGGTTGACGTATTCGGCGACGACTGGGTCGTCAATGATCTTGGCCTGCCTCTCGATGTCCTGCGCCAGAGACTTGCCTAGGCCGATTTCCTTCTCCAGCGAGTAGAAGTTCACACCCTTGCCGACGTCGCGGTCGCCAATTTGTTCAGGGTCCTTCTTGTCGGGAACCTTCTTGTCCTTGGCAAAACCGGCCGGCGCGGAGAGGAAAATAGCCAGCAGCAGGCTCAAATTAGCGGCGAAAAGGCGCTTCATGGTCCACTCCTTCAGTCCCAGAGATCTAGATTCATTATAGGCCCGATCCGATCCGGCGGTGCTGCGGCCCTCACCTATTTAACGTATCTTAAGAAAGATGGGTTACGAGACAATCGACAGAATCGGCGGAAATGCTCTGTGGCGCCGCTACCGCGACCAGTTCCCGGTGACCGAAAGGATGATTTATCTCAATCACGCCGGGGTTGCGCCGTTGTGCCGGCGCGCCGCCGACGCGATCAAGCATCTGGCCGATGACGCTCTGGGCTTTGGCTCCTTTCATTATGGCGAATGGATGGACACCTATGAAGGCGTCCGCACGGCCGCCGCGCGCCTGATTAATGCCGAGAGCGGCGAGATCGCGATTGTGAAGAACACGTCCGAGGGTGTCGCCACGATAGCGCTGGGCCTCGACTGGAAGCCTGGCGACAAAGTGGTCGCGTTCCGCGAGGAGTTCCCGGCCAACTTCTTTCCGTGGAAACGCTTGGAGAGCAAGGGTGTTACGGTAGAGTGGCTCTCATTCACCGACCCGCTCGAAAAGATCGATGCCGCCGCCCGCGGCGCACGCCTGCTGGCGCTGAGCTTCGTGCAGTATCTCAGCGGTTACCGTGCCGATCTGGAGGCGGTCGGCGAGATCTGCCGCCGCCACGGCGCGATCTTCTTTGTCGATGCGATTCAAGGACTTGGCGCGTTTCCGCTCGACGTCCGCAAGTGCGGCATTCACGCCCTTGCGGCCGATGGCCATAAATGGCTGCTCGGCCCGGAGGGTTGCGGCATCCTTTACGTGCAGAAAGATTTGCAGGATTCGGTCGAGCCCGTCGAATTCGGCTGGACGAACATCGCCGGGTACAACGACTATGCCTGCCGCGACATGGCACTGCGTCCCGACGCCGGGCGTTACGAATGCGGGACGCTGAATACGGTGGGCTGCTACGGACTGCGCGCGGCGATCGAGTTCCTGCTGGATGTCGGTGTCGAGAACATCGCGCCGCAAGTGCAGGCGCTCGGAGACCGGATCGCAGCCGGCGTGCGCGGAAAAGGCTATGAGGTGCTCGGCGAACGGACCGCGCGGAATGGCGCCGGCATCGTAAGCTTTCGTAAGCCCGGCGCCGATACTCGAGCGATAGTTCACGACCTGAAAGAGAAGGGCATCATGGCCGCCCCGCGGCAGGGGTGGGTGCGCACGAGCCCGCATTTTTACATCAGCCCGGACGAGATCGATACGCTGATCGAAATTTTACCTTGAAGGAATCCCTAATGCATCTCGGTTGTGTTACCTACAACATATTGAAAGACATGGACCTCGACAGCATCATCAAGCTGCTCGAGGCGACAGGCTTCGAGGGCGTTGAGCTTCGCACGAGCCACAAGCACGGCGTCGAGCCATCGCTATCGAAGGAAGAGCGCGCGAAGGTGCGGGAGCGCTTCGCGCAAAGCAAGGTCAAGCTGGTGAGCTTCGGGACGATCTGCGAGTTTCAGTCGCCCGATTCGGCCGTGCGACTGCAAAATATCGATATGGGCAAGCAGTTCATCGATCTGGCTCAGGACACGGGCGCGATTGCCATTAAGGTGCGCCCGAATACCTTGCCGCAAGGCGTGCCGCCCGCGACTACGATCCAGCAGATCGGCGCTGCGCTGCGCGAATTGGGCGATTACGGCGCGAAGCGGCGCGTCGAGGTCTGGATGGAGGTGCATGGCCGCGACACACAGAACCCGCCCACCGCCGCGGCGATTCTCGACGCCGCGAATCACCCGAACGTCGGCGCCTGCTGGAACTCCAATGCGACGGACGTGGCGAACGGTAGCGTTCGCCCGGCCTTTGCGCTGCTCAAACGCCACATCAAGAGCGCGCACATTACTGAACTGACGAACGAAAAGTACCCGTGGCGCGAACTATTCACGCTGCTTCGCGAGGCGAAGTACAGCCGCTATATGCTGTGCGAATGCGCCGAAAGCAAAGAGCCGGAGCGCTTCCTGCGCTACTACCGCGCGCTATGGCGGGAATTGGCGCGGCCGTGAAGTGCCGCCGCTTGTTGATTGCTGTCCTGGCGGCGTCCAGCCTGCTGGCTGCCGTGCCGTCGCCGGAGAGCCACTTCAAGCACCCGATCGGACAGGATCGGACCACGTTGGCCTGGGCCGACGTGGTCTCCTATTTTCAAAAGCTGGCGCAGTCGAGCGACCGCATTCGGGTCGAGGAGTTGGGCAAGAGCGTGGAGGGACGTCCGTTCCTTGCCGCCACGATTTCGTCGGCGGATACGATCCGCAACCTGGACCGCTATCGCCGCATTCAGGCCGGTCTCGCCGACCCGCGCCGCACTTCGGAAGCGGAAGCGGCCAAGCTGATTGCCGCGGGCAAGACTGTCGTGCTGATTACGTGCGCGGCGCATTCGACGGAGATCGCGTCGACGCACACCGCCGTCGAGTTCGTCTACAAGCTGCTCACCGAGGACACTCTCAAGAACCGCGCGATTCTCGAAAACACGATTCTGCTGCTGGTGCCGTCGCTCAATCCCGACGGGGTCGACATCGTGACGAACTGGTATCGCAAGACGCTCGGCACGCCCTTCGAGGGCAGCACGCCGCCGGAGCTGTATCACAAGTACCTCGGCCACGATAATAACCGCGACTGGTATATCTTTTCGCAACCGGAGACGCGCCTTACGGTCTCCAAACTGCATAATGTCTGGCATCCGCAAATCGTCTATGACGTGCATCAGCAGGGCGCGTTTGCCTCGCGCATGTTCGTGCCTCCATGGCTCGATCCGATCGATCCGAACATCGATCCGATCATCGCGCAAGGCTGCAACATGATTGGTGCGGGGATGGCGGCGGATTTGACCGCGGCTGGAAAGACGGGCATCGTGATCAACGCGCTCTACGATTCGTGGACGCCGGCCCGGCACTATCAGGCCTATCACGGCGGGATGCGCATCCTGAGCGAATCGGCCAGCGCGCGCATCGCCAGCCCGATCACGGTCAAGAAAGAGCAGATCGAAACGAACGCGCTCGGCTACGGTCCGCGCGAACGCAGTTGGAATTATCTGGAGCCTTGGCTGGGAGGCGAATGGCGCCTTCGCGACATCATCGATTACCAGATGATCGCGTTTGAATCGGTGCTATATCAGGCCGCCACGAAACGCACGGACCTGCTGCGCGCTTTCTACCGTGTGGGCCAGCGCGCGATTGCGAGAAGCGCGCCGTGGGGTTTCCAGATCCCGGCTTCCCAGCGCGATCCGGGCGCGGCGCGAAAGCTGCTTGAGACACTCGCGTTCGGCCAAGTGGAGATTCAGAAAGCCGAAAACGGCGACTACCTGATCCTGATGCAGCAGCCTTACAGCGCCTTTGCGAAGACGTTGCTAGAACGGCAGCACTATCCGGATCTGCGGGTCTATCCAGGCGGCCCGCCGCGGCGCCCTTATGATGTGACAGCGCAAACGCTGCCGCTGTTGTTCGGTGTCGACGTACAGACGCTCGAAATGCCCGTGCCTGGCGCGCTGCGCACTGTCCAATCGTTCCCCTTCGCGGCGAAGCCGCTGGCCGCCGCCGACAGCGACACCTGGCGCGCGGTGAACCGCATCTGGAAATCTGGCGCGTCCGTGTGGAGAGAGATGAAGTCCGGCGATTTCTCCGCGAAGCGCGCCCCGGGATGGAAGGAAATCCCCAAGCCGCGCATTGGTCTCTACAAGAGCTATATGCCCGCGATGGACGAGGGTTGGACGCGCTGGATTCTCGAGCAATTCGGCTTTGCCTATTCGAGTGTGGATAATCGCTTGTTGCAGGCCGGTCAACTGCGCAGCCGTTTCGATGCAATCGTCTTTCCGGACGAGAGCACCGCGATGCTCACCAACGGATACCGCAAAGGTGCGATGCCGGAGGAGTTCAGTGGCGGCATCGGTGAGCAGGGCGCGGAGGCGTTGAAGCAATTTGCCGCAGCCGGCGGCAAACTGATCTTCCTGAACCATTCCTGCGAGTACGCTGCCGCGAGCCTCAATATCAAGGTGCGCAATGTCTTGAGCGGCGTATCGAACCGTGATTTCTATTCGCCGGGTTCGCTCTTGAATGTCGCGCTCGACACGAGACACCCGCTGGCGCTCGGGTTGCCGAAGGAGATCGCGATCTGGTCCGAGGGCAGTCCGGCTTGGGAGGCGAATGACGGACAGGTGGTTGCGCGCTATCCGCAGGCGAAACTGCTGGCGTCGGGCTGGCTGCTGGGCGAGAGCTACCTGGCCGGGCGCGGCGCGCTGCTCGACGTTCCGATGGGACAGGGCCGCGTGATTCTCTTTGGAATGCGCCCGCAATACCGCGCACAGAGCTACCAGGCGTTTAAGCTGTTCTTCAACGCCTTGGTTTATTAGTACTCTGGCCTCCGGTCGCTTTCGCTCCCGGCACCGTTGAACATTTCCCGTCGCCACCAGGAACGGCATCCAACGGTGCCGGGAAAGCGACCGGAGGCGGCGATATCGCCACTTCGCGTTGGCGCTATTTACAACTGGGGCGAGTTCTATTTCGTGGCAGTCCCCAGGAGTCTCTCCGCCATCGCTGGAATCGTCGCGGCGAGCACGTCCTGAGCATGCTCGGCGAAGATGAACTCCATCTCGGCGCGCACCTCTTCGGGCACGTCGCGCAGGTCTTTCTGGTTGGCCTTAGGCAACACGATGCGGCGGATGCCTGCCCGGCGCGCCGCCAGCACTTTCTCTTTCAACCCGCCGATCGGCAGCACCAACCCGGAGAGCGTTACCTCGCCGGTCATGGCCGTATCGTGGCGTACGGAGTGGCGCGTGTACATCGATACGAGCGCCACGACGGCGGTGACGCCGGCCGATGGCCCGTCCTTGGGAGTCGCGCCGGCGGGTACATGCAAGTGGACGCCGTTCTCGCGGAACAGCGCGGAATCGATGCCGAACTCGCCCGCGTGCGACCAGATGTAACTCTGCGCGGTTTTGGCGGATTCCTGCATGACCTCGCCCAACTGCCCGGTGAGCGTGAGCCCCTTGCCGTCGGGTAGCAGAGTCGATTCGATGTAGAGCACATCGCCGCCAGACTCGGTCCAGGCCAGGCCCGTCGCGACGCCGGGCGGCAGTTGCTGGCGCGCCTGCTCCGGCATGAACATCTCGGAGCCGAGTAAATCCGCCAGGTTTTCCGCATCCACAGACACGGCCCCGGCGTCTCCCTCGGCGAAACGTAGAGCGGTTTTACGGGAAACGCGGCCGATCGCGCGCTCCAACTGGCGCAGGCCGGCTTCGCGCGTGTAACCAGAGACGATGCGGCGCAGGGCGAGATCGGTGAGCGCGAGTTTGCCATCGTCGAGTCCGGCTTCCCGGAACTGGCGCGGAATCAGATAACGGCGCGCGATCTGGATCTTTTCCTCTTCGGTGTAGCCCGAGAGGCGCAGTGTCTCCATACGGTCGAGCAACGGCCGCGGCACGCTGTCGAGCGTGTTCGCCGTCGTGATGAAAAAGACCTTTGAGAGGTCAAAGGGAAGATCCAGATAGTTGTCGCGGAACGCCTTGTTCTGTTCCGGATCGAGCACTTCGAGCAGAGCCGAGGCGGGATCTCCGCGGTAGTCGTGGCTCAGCTTGTCTACTTCGTCGAGCATGATCACGGGGTTGTTCGAGCCGGCGCGCCGCATGGCCTGAATCAGCCGGCCCGGCATCGCTCCGATGTAAGTGCGGCGGTGTCCGCGCAGTTCGGCTTCGTCGTGCAAGCCGCCCAGGCTCATGCGCTCGAACTTGCGGCCGAGCGCCCGCGCGATGGATTGGCCTAACGATGTCTTGCCCACGCCAGGCGGCCCGGCGAAGCACAGGATCGGCGCTTTGGCCTTCGGGTTCATTTTCATGACGCCGAGAAATTCGAGAATGCGCTGTTTGACTTCCTTAAGATCGTAGTGATCCTCGTCGAGTACCCGGCGCGCGTTGGCGATTTCGATCGTATCCTGGGTCGACACGCGCCAGGGTAGTTCGAGTGCGAGTTCGATATAAGTACGCAAGACATGGAAGTCCGGCGATTGGGCGGAGAGCCGTTCCAGCCGCGACAGTTCGCGCTGCACCTCTTTGCGGATCTCCTCGGGCAGGTCGGCTTTTTCGAGGCGTTCGCGCAACAGATCGATGTCGGCCTGCTCGGGATTCTTGTCGCCCAATTCCTGCTGAATCGCACGCATCTGCTGACGCAGTAGATAGTCGTGCTGCTCCTTGCTCATCTCGCTGCGCGCTTCGCTCGCGATCTTGGTGCGCAGTTCGAGCACCTGCACTTCATGCGAGAGATAGGTGTGCATCAAGCGCAGCGCGTCGAGGCGCGTTTCCGCTTCGAGCAGCGTCTGCTCATTCTCCAGATTGAGGCTGAACATGGACGCTAGCATGTAGACCAGCCGGATCGGGTCGTCGGCGCTGGCTAGCATTTGCGCGACCTCGGGCGGTGCCTGCGGCTGCGCGAGTGAGATCGCCCTACCCGCGAGATCGAGCAGGGCGCGCTGCAATGCTTCCACCTCGGCGCCCTCGTCCTCCGGCAATGGAAGCACTCGGAAACTCGCGCTGAGAAACGGTTCGTGCTGATCGACCTTCACAATGGTGACGCGTTCGGCGCCGAGCACCAACAGTTCCATCATCTCGCCGGAAGGCCGCGCCATCTTGCGGACGATCGCCTTCGTGCCGACGCTGTAAAGATCGGCCTGTCTTGGCGCATCGACGTTTGGGTCACGCTGTGCGACGACCAAAATCTCTTTTCCCTCGGTGGCGAGCGCCGCCTCGACGGCGGACAGAGAGGCTGAACGCCCAACCGAGAGGGGTGTCATCAGGTGCGGAAACAACACCGTATTCTTCAGTGGCAACACCGGCAGCGATTGAATATTTTCACTTTCGCTCATGACATCCCCCTTCCTCTAAGCGAATCAGGAACATTCCATTCCTGAACTGCACGTCCCAGCGTGCGTGTTCCAAACTGCAGGGCAGATCGACGCTGCGCTCGAACCCGCAATAGGCGATCTCCATGCGGTAGTAGGAACAGCCCTGCTCCAGAACCTCGTCGCGGCGAACGCCACGCACCGTGATGCGGCGTCCGGAAACAGAAACTGCAATGTCTTCCGGGGCCACTCCGGCCAAGTCGAATTTCAACAGCCATCCGCCGGGCGTGCGGTAGACATCCACGGCGGGATGCCATACCGCTTCGCCTAGCGTTTGCGCGAATAGGAAAATGTGGTGCTGCTGCCGCGACATGGTCTTATTTGGCCGGCTCCACGGCAACGAACGCTGTCCTGCCACCGCGATTGACCAGCAGCAGTACCGGCTTACCGGCGCCCTGTGCGAGGATCTTGTCGAAATCGCTCATCGTCGCCACCGGCTGCCGGTTCACTTTCTGGATGACATCGCCACGCTGCAGACCCGCTTCAGCGGCCGGGCTGGAGGGATCGATCGCGGTGACCACAAGGCCGGTCACATCGCCCTGCAGGCGGAGTTGACGTGCGATACGCGGCGTCAGCTCCTCTAACGTGACGCCTTCCATTGCACTCCCCTTCTGTTTCATTCCGGAGGGGTCGTTCTTGGTTTCTCCATCGCGTGCAGGCAATTGGGCGAGGGTTACGGGCAGTTCCGCTTTCGAACCGTCTTCCCGCTGGACGCTTAATTTGACGTTGGTCCCGGGCGCGAGGCTGGAGATCTTTAGCCGTAGCGCGTTTGACGTTTCCACGGAGCCGCCGTCGATTGCGGTGACCACGTCGCCGGGGCGCAAACCGGATTTCTCAGCAGGACTGTCCTTCTCCACTTGTGTAATCGCGACGCCGCGGCTATCCTTCAAACCCAGGCCCTTGGCCAGGGCCGGCGTGACGTCCTGAATGCCGGCTCCCATGTAGCCGCGCACGACTTTGCCGCTCTTCATGATCTGGTCCATCACATTGCGCGCCATGTTGATCGGGACAGCAAAGCCGACACCCATGTTGCCACCGCTCTCCGACAGGATCGCGGTGTTGATGCCGACAAGTTCGCCCTTCGCGTTGATCAGCGCGCCGCCCGAGTTGCCCGGGTTGATCGCCGCGTCTGTCTGTATGAAGTTTTCATACTGTTCGATGTTCAAGCCGGAACGGCCGACCGCACCGATAATACCCATCGTCACAGTCTGCCCGATGCCGAATGGGTTTCCGAGCGCGAGCACGATGTCGCCGACTTCCGCTTTTTCCGAATCGCCAAGCGGGAGCACCGGTAACCCGGTTACGTCCAGCTTGAGCACGGCAATATCACTCTGCGGATCGCTGCCCACCAGCGTCGCCTTCAATTCGCGGCGGTCCGAGAGCACTACTTTAATATCGGTCGCGTCTGCCACCACGTGGCTATTAGTCAGCAGGTAGCCGTCGGCGCGCACAATCACGCCGGAGCCGAGGCTGTGCCCGCGTTGCTCGCGCGGCTGCTGCTGTTGGCCGGGACCGAAGAAGAAATCGAAGGGTCCCATCTCGCCCCGGCCGGGCGATTTGCGAACCACGGTGGTAGAGATGTTGACGACGGCCGGCTGGACCTTCTTGACCACCGGCGCGAAACTCTCCGTTACGGGTCCACGCTGAGCCAGTAATTGGGGCGCGGCCAGGAGGACGGCGGAGAGCGAACAGATCACATTTCGTTGCAGTGTTGTCATGGGATATCCTTTGCCAATTTAGACGTAGCTGCCCGACGTTCGGTCACACCGGAATTCGAGTCCGCCGGATTGGCCGATATCGCCGGTGACCGCATCGCCGTCGCGCACCTCGCCTTTGAGTAAGAGGCGCGCCAGCGGAGTTTCGACTTCGCGCTGAATCGCACGCTTCAAGGGCCGGGCGCCGTAGGCTGGATCGAAGCCCACATGCACCAGGAACGAGCGCGCGGGTTCCGTCAGATCAAGCCGGATCTTGCGATCTTCGAGGCGCATGCGCAGGCCGGCCAACTGGATCTCGACGATCTTTTTGAGGTGCTCCTCCGTCAGTGCATGGAACACGATGGTGTCGTCGACACGGTTGAGAAACTCCGGCCGGAACGAGAGGCGCAGTTCTTCGAGCACTGCCTCCTTCATCTTTTCGTAACCGTAACCCTCAAACGTTCCGCGATACTCCAGAATACGATGGCTGCCCAGATTCGAGGTCATGATGATGATCGTGTTCTTGAAGTCGACCGTGCGGCCCTGCCCGTCGGTGAGACGGCCGTCCTCGAGAATCTGCAGCATGACGTTGAAGATGTCGTGATGCGCTTTCTCAATTTCGTCGAAGAGCACCACGGAGTAAGGCCTGCGCCGCACGGCTTCCGTCAACTGTCCGCCCTCGTCGTAGCCGACATAGCCCGGAGGCGCGCCGACCAGCCGCGAGACAGTGTGCTTCTCCTGATACTCCGACATGTCGATACGCACCATCGCCTTCTCGTTGTCGAAGAGGTATCCGGCTAGCGCGCGGGCGAGTTCGGTTTTGCCCACACCAGTCGGTCCCAGGAAAATGAAGCTGCCGATCGGGCGGTTGGGATCCTTCAGTCCTGAACGCGCGCGCATGACGGATTCCGCCACCGCTGTGACCGCCTCGTCCTGCCCGATTACACGTTTGTGCAGTTCGTCCTCGAGGTGCAGCAGCTTCTTCATCTCGCCTTCCAGCAGGCGCGAGACCGGGACGTGCGTCCAGCGGCTGACGACCTCGGCGATGTCTTCTTCAGCCACCTCTTCCTTGATGAGCCGTGCCGCGCCGTCTTTAGATTCGAGCTTTTCTTCTTCGGCCTTGAGTTGGCGCTCGAGCGTGTTGAGCGTGCCGTACTGCAACTCGGCCGCGCGGTTGAGGTCGTACTCGCGCTGGGCTTTTTCGATGTCGACGCGGGTCTGCCCGATCTTTTCACGCAATTCGCGCAGTCTCTGCACGCCACCCTTTTCCGCTTGCCACTGCGCCTTGGTTGCGGCGGATTCCTCGCGCAGATTCGCGAGTTCCTTCTCCAGTTTCGCCAGGCGCTCCTTCGAGGCGCTGTCGGTCTCCTTCTTGAGGGCCTCGCGTTCGATCTCGAGTTGCATGATGCGGCGTAGCGTCTCATCGAGCGCCGACGGCATCGAGTCGATCTCGGTGCGTAATTTCGCCGCGGCTTCGTCGACCAGATCGATGGCCTTGTCGGGCAGAAAGCGGTCGGCGATGTAGCGGTTGGAGAGCACGGCTGCGGCGACGAGCGCGGCGTCTTTGATGCGCACGCCGTGGTGTGTCTGGTAGCGGTCCCGCAAGCCGCGCAGGATCGAGATGGTGTCTTCCACCGTGGGCTGGTCTACAACTACGGGCTGAAAGCGCCGTTCGAGCGCCGCATCCTTTTCGATGTGCTTACGGTATTCGTCGAGCGTCGTCGCGCCGATGCAATGCAATTCGCCGCGCGCCAGCATCGGCTTGAGCAGATTGCCGGCGTCCATCGCGCCTTCCGCCGCACCCGCGCCAACCACGGTGTGTAACTCGTCGATGAACAAAATGACCTCGCCCTCGGAGGCTTGCACCTCGTGGAGCACTGCCTTGAGACGCTCTTCAAACTCGCCGCGAAATTTTGCGCCCGCGATCAGCGAGCCCATATCGAGCGAGACGACGCGCCGGTCTTTCAAGCCCTCGGGTACGTCGCCGCGCACGATGCGCTGCGCGAGACCCTCGACGATGGCCGTCTTGCCCACGCCGGGTTCGCCAATCAGAACCGGGTTGTTCTTGGTGCGCCGCGAGAGTACTTGAATTACGCGGCGGATCTCTTCGTCGCGGCCGATCACCGGATCGAGCTTGCCCTGCGCGGCCAGTTTCGTAAGGTCGCGACCGTAGCGCTCGAGCGCTTCATAGGTGGCTTCGGGATTCTGCGTCGTCACGCGCTGGTTGCCGCGTACGTCCTGCAAAGCGTGCATCAACCGGTCGCGCGTGACTTGAAATTCTTTGAGGATGCGGCCGGCAGCGCCGCTGTCTTCGATCATGGCGAGCAGTATGTGTTCGACGGAGACATAGGCGTCCTTCAGGCGCTTAGCTTCGTCCTCGGCTTGCGTGAATACGCGCTGCAAGCGGGTCGTAATGTAGATTTGATCGGGGCCCGCGGCTGGGCCGCTCACCTTTGGCAGGCGGTCGAGTTCCTGGGAGAGGCGTGCGTCGAGTGCCGGCAGGTTGGCGCCGGCTTTGATGAGGATGGAGGGTGCCAGTCCGCCGTCCTGTTCGAGCAGGGCCGAGAGCAGGTGCTCGGCGTCGAGTTGCTGGTTGCCGAGACGTGCGGCGATGGCCTGGGCGGCGCGCATGGCGTCCTGAACTTTTTCGGTTAAGCGGTTGGCATCCATATCTTAGTCTTATCCTATCAATTATTCTCAGTGTACTAGTGTTACATCAAGCCGTCAAGAGCAATCTTTGAAACGTGTACGGCGCAGAAGGCGGAAGGTAAGCCGGCAGGACGAAACAATTTAGCCACGGCGCGGGCCTTGGGAACACGCTCCTGGGCTAAGATCAGCCTTCCGCCCCGTTCCGGGGCTCAGCATCTCTCGCGCGCTATTCCTACGGCTCACGCCGTGGCTACGAAGTTCCGCCCTTCGGCTAATCTGACGGATCCACTCGTTAAGGTCCCCGGGCACATCCTCCCAGATTCAGATGTGCCCTGCCCTCTGCGCGTATTACAATGCTCACTTGCGGTAGCCATCCGCAGAGGAGCGGATTCTATGAACAGCACCACGCGACGCGCATTTCTAGGGACACTCGGCGGCGCCGGACTCGCGTCCTGGATCAGCAGCGGTCAGGCGAAGCAGGCCAAACTGAATGTCCTGTTTATTGCGATCGATGATTTGAATAACTGGATCGGCTGCCTCAATGGCCACCCGGGCACGAAGACGCCCAATCTGGATCGCCTCGCTGGGCAGGGCGTACTCTTCAAGAATGCGCATTGCGCGGCGCCGGTCTGCAATCCGTCGCGGGCTGCGTTGTTGACGGGCAAGCGGCCGTCGACGAGCGGCGTCTATGAGAACCAGCAGCCGATGCGCCGCGCGGATGCGACGAAAGACGCAGTGACGTTGCCGCAATATTTCCAGCGGAACGGCTATCGCGTGGTGGGCGGTGGCAAGATCTTCCATGGCGCCTATCCGGATCCGCCAAGCTGGCAGGAATACTATCCGTCGCAGACCCAGAACAAGCCGCCCGATCCACTGCCCCCGAACCGGCCGCTGAGCGGCATCCCGAAGGCTGGGCAGTTCGATTGGGGCGTTGTGAATGTGCCCGACAAGGAGATGGGCGACTGGAAGGTCGTCGAATGGGCTTCGGGCGAGTTGCGCAAGAAGCAGAGCAAACCGTTCTTTCTGGCGTGCGGCATTTTCAAGCCACACCTGCCCTGGTATGTGCCGCAGAAGTATTTTGACCTGCACCCGCTCGACAAGATTGTGCTGCCCGAGGTGAAGGAAGACGACCTCGACGACGTGCCGCCCATCGGCAAGCACCTCGCCTTGCGTTCGGGCGATCACAAGAAGGTGATCGAGCACAACCAATGGAAGACGGCCGTGCGGTCGTATCTGGCGGCGATCTCGTTCGCCGATGCACAAGTGGGCCGCATCCTTGACACATTGGAAAAGAGCGCCTACGCGAAAAACACGGCGGTCGTATTGTGGAGCGATCACGGTTGGCATCTCGGCCAGAAACTACACTGGCGCAAATTCGCCCTCTGGGAAGAGGCCACGCACAACGTCTTCATGATCAAGGCGCCCGGCATTACGAAGCCCGGCGGGATCTGCCAGCGCACGGTCAGCCTGATGGACACCTATCCCACGGTTGTCGAAATCTGTGGCCTGCCCAAGAAGGAGGGCCTCGAAGGGGTCAGTCTGATGCCGCTGCTGAAGAATCCGGCGGCGCCGTGGGACCGGCCAGCCGTCACTACGTATCTGCGCGGCAACCACTCTGTGCGCAGCGAACGCTGGCGCTACATCCGCTATAACGACGGCACCGAGGAACTCTACGACCATACGAAAGACCCGCTCGAGTGGACCAACCTGGCCGGTAAACGCGAGTTCGCCGCGGTGAAAAAAGAGCACGCCAAGTGGTTACCGAAGACCGACGCGCCCGATTCGCCCGTCGAGAAGGGCCTCGACGAAGTTGATTAAGAGTTGAATCAACCCGCTGCAGACGCGCGGAGTGATAGATTATGGTTTCGGCTTAATCGGAAGGAGAACTTCTTCATGGAAGACAATAGCAATCCCGGACGCCGCCAGTTCCTGAAAACCGCGGCCGCCGGGCTGACGGGCGCTCCCGCGCTGCTGGCGCAGAAGAGCGCCAACGACAAGCTCGGTGTGGCAATGATCGGAGTCGGCACGCGCGGCTCGTACCTGCATGACCAGGTGCAGGAGTGCCCGAACGTCGATGTCCGCATCATTTGCGACCTGTACGACGGCAACCTGGAGCGCGCCAGGAAGCGCAACAAATTTAAGGATGTCGTGCTCTCGAAGGAGTGGGAGAAAACTGTCGCCTCCAAGGATATCGACGTCGTCGTGATCGCGACACCCGATTTCTGGCACGCCCCGATGGCGATCCGCGCCGCGGAGTTGAAGAAGCACATTTACGTGGAGAAGGGGATGTGCCGCACGCTCGATGAGGCCAAGGGCATCCGCAAGGCGGTGCGCGACAACAAGGTGACGCTGCAACTCGGTCATCACCAGAACAGCGACCCTAGCTACATGAAGGCGCGCGAGATCTTCCAGTCCGGCCAGCTTGGCAAAGTAACGCTGGCGCGTACTTATATCGACCGGACAAATCCATGGCCGGAGTGGCAGTTTTACACCAACTACAACATTCAGGACCTGCCCAAGGACGCGAACGAGCAGACCATTGCGTGGGAGCGCTTCCTGGCCAACGCGCCCAAGCGCGCGTTCGATCCCGAGCGCTTTTTCCGATGGCGCTGCTGGTGGGAATATGGAACGGGCATCGCCGGCGACCTGATGAGCCACCAGTGGGACGGCATCAACATGATTGTTGGCATGGGCATTCCTGAAAGCTGCCAGACGCAGGGCGGTCTGTACTTCTGGAAGCAGGATCGTGAAGTGCCCGACATGTGGCACACCCTGATGGACTATCCCAAGAAGGAAATGGCGGTCACATTCGCCTGCACCTTCCACAACCGGCATCAAGGGTCGGGGACTTACATTCTGGGGCGCGACGCCAGCATCGAAGTCGACGGGACATCGTGCCGTGTTTACGGTGCGGAGTGGAAACCGGAGTATACCGAGAAGCGGGCCAAGGCGCGCAAACTGCCCTACAACGCGAACCGCGCCACGACCGACATCATAGTTCCGCCGGACTATGAGATGAAGGCGGGAGAGGTCAAGGTCTCCACGCACATGCGCGATTTCATCGACTGCATCCGCAACGGCCAGACTCCGCGCTGCGGCATGGATCGGGCCTTCGAAGAGGCGGTCACAATCGTCATGTCGGTGGAATCATACAAGCGAGAGCGCAAAGTGCGCTGGGATCCGGTGAAGGAAGAGATCGTTTAGCGCGGCTGGCTACGCACGCAAGAGGCGCTCGTACATCAGCAGTGCGGTGACGGAGCAGACTTCCCGTATGCCTCCGTTGAGCGCCATGGTAATGGCTTCTTCAAACGGAACGAAACGGGTCACGATCTGCTCTTCTGGATCTGGCTCGGCCTTTACAAGGCGGAGGTCCGTAGCGAGATAGAGGTGATGGACGTCGGTGGTCACGCCGTTGCCGACGTCGAGCGCGGCGAGAGCACGCCAATTGGCGGCTTCGATGCCGGCCTCCTCGCGCAGTTCGCGCTGCGCGGCGGCGAGCATGTCGGGATCGTTGGGATGTGAGCCCCCGCGCGGAATCTCCCAGGTGTAGCGCTGGCTCACATAGCGCCACTGGCCGACGAGGGCCACCTCATTGCGCTCGTCGACAGCGAGGACGCCGACAGACGGCCGGATTTCGACTACGCCATACAGGCCGGGCTCGCCATCGGGGCGCAATACCTTGTCTTCGCGGACGCGCAGCCATGCGTTTTCATAGACGATGCTCTGCTCCAGTGTCTTCCAGGGGTTCCGATTGGGCATGGATAAACCCCAAGTGTAGCGGATGTCCTCGACGGAATGATGCAGCGGTTTCGTCCGCGGCGCGCTTATGCCGATTTCAGCATTTCTTCCCAAGTTACTTCCCGCCGCCCGTCCGTAGCCATGCGTCCCATGATGCACGTCAACGTGCTGTCGACCGCCGTTGCAGCCGCATTCTCCGGCCGTCCCTCTTTAATCCGCTGGATGAACTCGCTTAGCGAATCGATCGTGATGTCCCGGACCACTCCGTTGACTACCGGCTCCTTCTCTTCCACGACATCGCGCGGCCCGCGATAGTGCCGCCAGAATTCACGATGTGTCTCAATCACTCCGTTCGAACTGAAGAACATCTCTTTCACGTCGCGATACCACTTCGGTGTGATCATACAGCCGATCAGATGCCCTTGAACGTTGTTGGCGTAATCGAACGTCACGTAGGAATGATCTGTGTTGTCCCCTACATTGATCAGGGTTCGGCCGCCCGAGCCCACCGCCTTCAGCGGATGTCCTCCCAGGAACCAGTTCAGGATATCGACGCCGTGGACGTTGTTCTCTACGATGTAGTCGCCGAAGAATTGACGCCACTCGTGCCATTGCTTCATGATCTCCAGTTCGGTTTTCGGGAAGTTCTCCTGAGCGCGTTTCGAATTCACCTGATTCTTTACCCAGTAGGAGTGCCCCATCACTATTCGCCCGAACCCGTCCGATTCCGCAAGTTTTTTCGCCTTTCGATACCCCGCTCCATACCGTTGCTGGAATCCGAATGTGATGTTCAGTTTACGGTCCGCCGAATCAGCGGCGCGCATCAGCCGTAGGCACCCGGCAACATCGGCGCCGGCCGGCTTCTCGATATAAATGTGTTTACCCGCCCGTATAGCCGATTCCAGGTGCTCCGGGTGAAGGAACACAGGCGTAGCGATGATTACCGCATCCACGCCGCTCTTTTGCAAAAGTTCCAAGTCCCGCTGGTACTCTTTTGCGTCCGGCACTCCGGCCGATTTCTTCGCCGCCGCCGTCTTTTCCGGGAATAGATCGGCTACCGCCACGAGTCGCGCGTCCTTCACGTGCTGCGTCAGCAGTGTCGCGTCATGAGTCCCGCGTCCCCCGCAGCCGATCAGCCCCACTGTGACAGCCGAGTTTTGCGCGCTGCCGCGTACCGCGCTAAATGGTACTACTGCCGCGGCTGCGAATGCCCGCCGGGACATAGGATTCGATTGCATATTTTCTTTCCCTTTTCCTTTTACGCTTCCATCCAGCCTCAACGAAGCGGTTTGATACGCAGGTTCCGGAACTCCACCCGCATGGGTTCGCCCATATGGCACTGCAGCCCGATCAATCCTTCCGCAGTCTTGCCGTCGGTCAGATTGAGCGTCTCCACGCCGTTCAGCACGAAACGTATCTGGTCGCCCTTGGCCGTGATCTCATACGTGTTCCAGTCGCCTTTGCGGTACACCTTTTGGCCGACCAGCCAGCCCTGGTCCGGTGTCTTCATCACGCCCCGGCCGCGCTCCTTTTCCTCGTAAAGGTTGCCCCACGCTGATTTCGCACCCGCCTCGGAGGCATCCGCTTGATACCCGGTCATCACCCACTCCGGCAGTTCCTTGCTGCGGAACTGAATACCGGTATTGTGATTCCTCAGCTTCAAATCCACTCGCATCACAAAATCTGAATATTTGCTCTGGCGATAAATCAGGAAGGTGTTGTGTTTGAGCTGACCAGCCTCCGTTGCGCCCACGATGACGCCTTCTTTCACCGACCATACGGCTGGGTCGCCGTCCCATCCATCGAGATTCTTCCCGTTGAACATCAGGACGAATCCCTCCTTCTTCTCTTGCGGCGACAGCCGGTTCATCGGTTCCGCCCCGGACGCCGCCAGCGGAATCAGCACTCCTAACATTACAAGCGCACGCTTCATAAATTTGTCGCGCCCCTATGGGCGTATCCTTTCCTCTTCTCCGTCGAAGGTGGCCAGTTGCCTTACTCGCTCCAGGTCCCGGAACGACAGGTCGGTCGGATGGTACTCCGCCGTAACATATCCAGAATACCGGTCTCCCAGTTCGTAAATCGCCCGGAACACGTTGCGGAAATTGATTTCGCCCGTGCCCGGCTCGTGGCGCCCCGGGACATCGGCGAAATGGATTTGCCCGATATGTTCCAGGTTCGCGCGCAACCGTTCGATCACGTTCCCTTCGGTCACCTGCACGTGGTAGATGTCGAACAGCACACGCACGTGCGCGCTCCCCACCCGCCGGATCAGTTCCACCGCATCGCTCACTCGTTCCAGAAAATATCCGGGGTGGTCCACCGTCGTATTCAGAAACTCTACCACTGCGGTCATGCCTTCCGCCGCCAGCAGTGGCGCCGCTGCCCGCAGCGTCTCTACCGCGCAGTCCATCTGCTCGCTGCGCGGCACGCCCGGGCGTTCGTTCCCGGTCAGTACCTCAAGCCGGGTGCACTCCACCTGACGCGCAGCCGCCGCGCACAACTCCAACTCCCGCAAAAAGCCGCCGCGCTCCCCTGGGTCCACGATGCTGCACCCAAGCGCATTCACGTCCGGCTTCTTATTGATAACCAGTACGCCCGCGCCCAGGCCGAATCGCCGCAGCCCTTCCTGGTATGTACGAAAGTTCTCCGCATCTCTCCAGTCGAAGTTGTCCACTGTGTCGAAGCCCGCCGCGGAGATACGTTCCAGAGCTTCCAGCACGGGAACACCCTCAAAATTCCGCGCCGCTACCGACAGCCGCAAGCGCTTCTCGCGCGTCGCACGGTCTGGCTCAAAAGTCTCCATAGTACCGGTATGTGTTTGCATATGCCCTTTCCTATACCGCTCTCCTTCATGCACTCATCTGCCCCAATGTATCCATCACTCGGATGCCGATCCGGAAGATACCCGGACATAGCTGAGTCCGGGTTTCCTACCACACCAGCTTCAGTGCGAGCTGGATGTTCCGCGGATCGTTCACCTGCGTCAAGGTCACCACGCCCGGCGTTGTGGAACCCAGGCTGGTGCTGGGATTACCGAACTGCGGCGAGTTGGTCACATTGAAGGCCTCGGCCCGAAACTGTAGTTTGAGCCCCTCGCGCAACGGAAACGCCTTGAACATCGAGACGTGAAGGCTCGGCACCCGCGGCGGCCGGATGCTCGGGAATCGCAGGCTCAAGGTCCGCAGCGTCATGGCGGGTTGCTGGATGAACGCCGGCGGCTCATCCGCGCTGGCGCAGTTGGTGCGTACCCCAGATCTGGTCACCGTGCACGTGTTGAAGTACCGCGTCTGCGTCGGATCCGATAGTGACGGATCGATCCCGCTCGAATAATACCCGCTCGGCGCGGCCAGCGGGAACCCCACCTGGCGGACGAAGATTCCATTCGCCTGCCAGCCCTTCAACAGCAAACCGGCGAAACCGTGCGAGCTCTGGAAGATCGGCAACGCCCAATTTCCGCTGATGGTGACGCGGTGCGGCGTATCCGTCGCCGAGAGCGTCCGTGGCGGAGTTTGCATGATCGATTCCTGGTTGTTCAAGTACGTGACTGCTTCCAGCCATCTCGCATGCGTATAGCCGACGCGGAAATTCAGCCCCTTCGAGAACCGTTTATCCAGCCGCAACTGAAGCGAGTTGTACCAAGACTGGCCGATCGGGATGTTGTATTCCGTGATGCTCGTGAACTGTGGATACGGCCGCAGCAATTGCTGCTGCGTAGTGGTGGCGCCGTTCAGGTTGGTGCCCGGCAACTTACCGGCAAACGGATTCGGCTGGCTGGCGGTGAGCCCGGACCCGTACTGCAGCAAGTTCGCCATGCTCACGTCGTCGATCTCCTGCGAGACGTCCATCGATCTGCCGCGGCTGCCCACGTACGTTGCCTCCACCACCGTTCGCCAGCCCACCTCGCGCTGCACCCCGACGGAGAACTGGTGCACCCTGGGGATTACCCGGTTCCGGTTGACGAAGGTGATCGCTTGTCCCAGGAAGGTGCCGAGGCCCTGCGAACTGCCCGAGGGTGTCTGGATTCCTTCCGGGTATGGGTTTGACAGGGTATTTCCGCTCAGCAGCACGCCTCCGTTGGTCGCCACATAAGGTGTGTTGGTGCTGAAGCCCTGCTTGTAGGCGGGCGAAAAGGTGGCGACATAGCTCATCCCGTAGCCCGCGCGCACCACCGTCTTCGGTGCGGGACGCCATGCGATGCCGGCGCGCGGTTGAAAGTTATTCAGATCGCGTTGATACGGTCGCCGGTTGTCCGGTCCGGTGAACAGCAACCCGCCCTTCAGGTTCAGCCCTGGAATCTGAAGCGGACTCGCTGACGTCGTATCGAAGCCGGCGTTTTCCTGGTTGTTCCGCTCCGTCACGGGCGATTCGTAGTCCCATCGCAGTCCGGCACTTAACGTCACCGTCCGTGCCAGACGCCAGTCGTCGTGGATGAAAGCTCCGTAATAGCGGAACGAATAGGCGAGCGCTGGATTGATTGGTGCGCTGCCGCTGTTTGGCAGTCCGAGGAGCAGGGATGCCACCGCGTTTCCGTTAGCCGAGCTGCCGGCCAGCGGATTTGCCTGTGTGAAGGTTGGGGTGAAGGCGAACGCGCCGAAGTTCGTCGTCGGGGCGTTGATGTTGTTCAGGATCACCCGGAACTCGCCGCCGAACTTCAGCGAATGCCGGTTGATCACCTGGTTGACAAACTCCGACCACGACCAGCTATTGCTGAACGAAATCTTGTTTCCACCCGTTCCCGCGCCGAAGGTAGTGTAGTTAGTCATGGTGATTGTGGGGAACATCGGCGGAAGCTGCTGCAGCAATGACGACGGGAAGCCCAGTTGAGTCGGGTCGTAGCCGTTGGCAAAGAGATCATTGAAATACCAGTGGCGGAAGTAACCAACGCGTGAGGTCAGCACGGTGTTCGGCGCCAGCAACGAAGTCAGGTCGAAGTTGCCGGCCGACGAGCCGCGACCGCCGTTGTACTGTGGCGCGGCAGGTTTAGGCCATCCGTTGGTGCTGTTTTGTTCGGTGCGATTGCCACGCACGAAACGGGAGAAGAAGCGGTGCTTGGCATTGACGACCTGGTCGAGACGGAAGACATGGGCATCGTAGGCGTCGCTCCGGGAATTCGGTGCGGCGATGAAGTTATTCGCCGAGCCCGGCTGGTTCGGCGCCGGGATGAACGACGCGATCTTCAGGCCAACCGGGTTCATCCGGTTCTGCGGGATGATGTTGCCCGGGAACGGCTGGCGCGTGTAAGAGGAGGCTCCGGTTTGCACCGTGGTCGCTGGATCGTATATCAGCACCGGATTCCCGTTGCTTTGCAGGGTCGTGTTGAAGTTGCCCTTCACAGCGTCGGGCAGCGGCACCGTCTGGGTCTGCGGGTACGGCAGCTTGTCACGGATGATCTCGTAGGAGTACATGAAGAAGGTACGGTTGTGCCCGTCATAGACGTGCGGGATGACAAGCGGCCCATCCAGCTCGAAGCCCGGCTGGTTCCATTTGAAGGCCGTCCGCTTGTTGCCGAGACGGTTCGAGTCGGAGGTGTTGGCGGTGAGGACGTCGTTGCGCAGGTACTCGTAAGCCACGCCGTGATACTTGTTGCCGCCGGCCTTAATGCTCACCGAGATGGTACCGCCGGCGGTGCGCCCGTATTGTGCGTCGTAGTTGCTGGTTTGGATACGGAACTCGGCCGTGGCGTCCGGCGAGGGGACGAAGCCCATGTTGGCCGGACTTGTGGTTTCCGTGCCGGTGTTCGTCATGCCGTCCAACAGCAAGTCGCTGGCGCCCAGCTTGCCGCCGTTGACCGACATGTTCTCCGCTACGTTGCCGCCCGCGTCAAACGGCCGCACGGCCCGGCTCTCCGCGCCAAGCCCGATGTCGAACTGCACGCCTGTGGCGGTCACGCCCAGCAGGAACGGATTGCGCCCCACCGACGGCAGGTCACGCACGTTCTCCTCACTGATCACCTCACCCTTGTCGATCGGGCTGGCCTGCAGCAACTCGGCTTCAGCGGTGATCGTCACTTGCTCGCTGACGGCGCCCAATTCCAGCACGAAATCCTGCTGCACCTGTTCGCCGACGCGCAATTCCAGCCCGTCGCGCGTTGCCTTCTTGAAACCCGCCATTGCCGCGGTCAGCCGGTAGGTTCCGATTGGCAACACCGGCATGGCGTAATAACCCGATCCGTTCGTAGTCGCGCGCATCACCTCGTTGGTCTTGTGATTGGTGGCTTCAATCGACACGTTAGGCACAACAGCCCCTTGTGTGTCGCGGACGATCCCGCCGAGTCCGGCCCGAAACTCCTGTGCGGACAGTGCGCCCGCAAGCAGCAACAGCGCCCAGAATCTAGCGTTGAACATCATTAGCAGCCTCCTGCAAGAATTGAAGATTGAAAAACCCGACGGGCCAAATACTCGCGAGCACAACACGTCGCTACGACTACTCTTACCTTCTATACCGCTCCCATTCCCGCACCCGTCAGTTCCGAGGTATCCATCGCCCCGTCGCGGATCCGGAAGATGCCCGGGAATCGCTCAGCCCATTCGCGGTTGGCTGCGGGAACATACTGTCGAGAGTTGGCCTCGATCGCGGCCACTTCCGGAATGTGCGCCGCCAACCCCGCCGAGTGAATCAGCGATGCTCCTGGACACGTCAGGTCCTGGACGCACAGAAACATGCCGTACTTCTTTGCCGCCGCGGCCATCAGCAATGCGTTGCTCTGCCCCTTGCAGGCCTTCAGCGCCACACCACTGTATCCCAATTCCCGAGCCATCAGCAGGCTTTCGTAATCCACCAGCGATTCGTCGATAATCACCGGTTTCAGCCGCGCCGCTTCGTGCATGTCGTTGCGCGATGCCGTCAGATCCCGCGCCGTCGGCTGCTCGATGTACTGGATCCGATCGAACAGTCCCTGCGAGTTTTGCTTCAGCCGATGCAGAAACTCCAGCAGGTAGTCGACGTTCGGGCAGCGCTCGTTGAAATCGAGCGAGTAGACCCGCTCCGGGCTTTGAAGCGCCGCACGCTCTACCGCGATCACGCGCTCCAGGTCCCAATTCAAGTCATTGCCGTTGAGCTTGATCTTCAGGTGGGTCAGACCCTCCGCCGCGATCCACTCGGGCAGCGTCTCCGGCATTCCGTCCCCGATCCTCTGCGCGACGTCGCTATCCGTGATTGGATCGAGCGCGCCCACCAGATGATACAGGGGGAGTTTCGCCTTGGGAATCGCAGTCACGACCTGGTCGAGCCATAGTCCCGCGAACTCCCCGCCCAGGTAGTGTGCTACGTCGTGCTCCAGGTACTCCGCACCGTAACCTCGGTAGCAGTTGATGCCGTGCAGTTTGCCCCAGGCGTCATGCACTGCGGCATCGAATGGGCTGGCAGTTACCAGCATGCACAGCTTGGGAATTGGCTCCGCCAGCCCGAGGCGGCGGCTGACTTCTCCTGCCGCCTCCCAATACAGGGGCTCCAGCGCTTGGTTCAGGTCAATCGGGTGGCCGAATTCGGCGCCGTCCCGCGTCAGTCGCGCGATCTCTTCCGCCAGTGCCTTCATTGCCGCCAGCGTCTGCTCGTACCGCATCACGCGCGACGGGAATGACCACACATTGCCTAGCGGCATCGACCCGAACCCAGCCGCTTCCGCGCCGCCCCGGCTCCTCACCCGTACATTCACATTCAGAAGCGTGACCCGGTCTAGCGCCACGCCTCCGAATTTGATCGGTGTCCGGTACAGGTAGTCCTCGTATGACACCTCAACTTCGCTGATTCGAATATCGGTGGGTTTCATGATTAGAAAAGGATGCGTAGTGACAACTGCACCTGCCGCGCAAGATTCGCCGCCGTCAGGCTCCCGAAACGGGTGTTCGTCTGCTTCCCGTCCGGGGAGAACCGTGCGGACGTGTCCAGCGCCGAAAACTGCGTATGGTTCCACGCGTTGTATAGCTCACACCGGAACTGCAGCCGCCGCGACTCCGATCCGAGAGGAATGTTCTTCAGCAGTGAAATATCCCAATTGTTCAGCCCCGGTCCGCGGAACGCGTCCTTCGACTCGTTCCCGAAGCTCCCCTTCGCCGGCCGCCCGAACGCCTCTGTATTGAAATACCTCTCGAACGTGCGATCGCCTTTCGCTAACACCGGATTTGCGAGCATGACAGGCCGCACGCCGTCACCGCCGCCGGCAATGTCGGCTCCGTCCGTCGTCGACAGACCCACCATCTGCGGAGCTCCGCTCTGAAACGTCGAGATCCCAGAGAGTTGCCACCCGTCCAACGCCGCCTTCGCCACCGGGTTCTTCCACACGGCGCTTGCCCGCGGCAGGTCCCACGTATAGGAAATCTGGAGTGTGTGGGTCCGGTCGAAGTTGGCCTTCCCGTAATTCCACGCCCGCAACGGCGCCCACGTCGCCACCTGGCTGAAATTCCCGTCGGCAAAGCTCATCGCTTTTGACCACGTCCACGCCGCTCCATACTGGAACTGCCGAGCGAACCGCCGGTTCGCCTGCACCTGCAGCGAGTGGTAGTTCGACGAACTCGAGAAATCGCGATACAGCACCCCCGCCAGCCCCGGATACGGCCGGTAAAAATTCACCGGCAGCGGCTTGCCCGGACTCGTCGGATCCTGGTTCTCGGGCGCGAAGTTCGAGCCGTACGGGTTCAGATTGAGATTACGCTGCACCATCAGGTGCCGCCCTACCGACCCGATATACGCGGCTTCCACTACCGTGCCTGCCCCCACCGATTGCTGGATGCCGAAACTCCAGTTCATTACATTTGGCACTTCCCCGGCCCGTGACAGACCCTTCACATCGCTCGGGAATAGCGATCCCTTCGATTGCAGGTACGTTGAAAAGCTGTTGTAGAACACGATCGGTGTGTTCTCTAGCGGCGGATTCTCCACGTTCTCCAGCGCCACGTCCGTTTGCACTCGGTCGTAAAACATCCCGAAACCGCCCCGGACCGCCGTTTTCCCGTTTCCGAAAACGTCATACGCGAAGCCGAAGCGCGGTCCGAACATCAGCCCGCGGCTGTCGATCAGCCCGCGCGGATATCCGTCCTGCCCCGCCACTACGATCCCGTTGTAAAAATCGCCCGATCCCGGCACAAACGCGCCGATCAGTACCTCGGGCCCCGTCTCTCCCGTCAGTGGGTTCAACGCCAGGCGCTTTCCGCCCACCACCGCCGGCCGGTACAACTGTGGCACTTTCTTCGCATCCCAACGGTCCGGCGTGAAACCCGCCATGCGGTTGTCCGAGGTATAGTTTGGTGGAATCAGGTAGAAGCGCAGCCCGTAATCCAACGTCAGCCGACGCGATACCTTCCAGTTATCCTGCACATACCACTCCACGTTATGGAACCGCCCGTGTCCGAACGCCAGTGCGTCCGATTCCTGGTAGTTGTTGAAGTTTCCCAGCGCCGCATTGGCAAAGGCCCAGTTCGTGTCCAGCGGGTTGTTCACGTTCCGTCCGAAATCGAACTGCCCTTGGAATATCGAGGCGCGCCGTGCGTTGCGCGATGTCGGCTCCACGTAAATGCCGAACTTTAGCGTGTGCGCTCCCCGCACGACGCTCAGGCTGTCGGTGAAGTTGTAGATGTTATTGCGCCCCAAGAATGGGAACTTGGATTCAATGTTGATGTTGATGGCGTTCGGTACGCCGCCGAAACTCGCGTTGGGCAGAATGTCCAGCGAATTGATCTCCGGGTGGAACTGCCCTAGCGTCCCCAATCCGATCTTCGAACGCTGGTTGATCGCCAAAGCCGCGTCGCTGAGCGGTCCGCGGTTCTGCATGCCCCGGTTCACTCCGGCCACCAACTCGTTCACTACCCTCGGACTGAATATCTTGGTCAGATTGAACGCCAGCCCGCGTCCCTTCAGGTCATACAGCGCAGGAAACTGCGGCCAATTCGCCGATGTGCCGGTGAAGCCGATCCCACCCTCGAACTTTTCGTGGCTAAGAATGCCGCGCGCGTAAAACGTCGTAGTCGAGTTGATCACATAATCCACCCGCAGCATTTCCGAATTCCTCGGGCGGTTGATCGTGTCCGTATATACGTAGTTGTATTGTCGCGTCGGGCTGCTGATGTTCGGCTGAGGGAAGAAGCTCAGCAGCGCCGTCCCATTCGGATTTACCCGGCTCTTGGGAATCACGTTGCCTGGGAAAACCTGGCCCGTTGTCGGATCCTTGATCGCAATCAGTGCACCCGTCGATTCCAAGGTCTGCGAGAAGTCTCCTTGGCGCTCCAAGGTTGTCGGCACCGTGCGGAACCCGATTGGAACCGGCACTCGCTGCGGCCCGATCTCGTGCGAATAGAAAAAGAAGAGCTTGTTGCGGTCGCGATTGAATTTTCCCGGTATAGACACCGGCCCGCCTACCGTGAAGCCAAACAGGTCGTAACGATATCGTTCCCGCTTCCTGCCCGCCAGATTGTTGAAAAAGTTGTTCGCGTTCAGCGCCTCGTTGCGCTTGTAGTAATACCCGGAGCCGTGAAAGTCGCGCGTGCCCGATTTCATCACCACGTTGATCGATGCGCCCGAATTCCTTCCGTACTCCGCCTGGAAGTTCGACAGCAGTACCTTCACTTCGGCGATTGCGTCCATGCTCGGTTCAAAATACGGACCCGTGTTGCTGCCCGTGTCCAGGTTCGTTACCCCGTCCAGCGTCAGGTTGTACGTGCCCTGCCGCCCGCCCTGGATGTTGATGCCGGTCAGGCTGTTGTTCGTGGGTGATTCGCGGTTGGCCGTATCCACCACCCCGGGCAGCAGCTTGATCAGTCCCATGAAATCCCGGCCCTTCAGCATCAGCGAAGAGAGCTGGGTCGCGTTCACCAGCCCGGCCTGCTCTGCACTCGCGGTCTGCACGGTCGCGCCCTGTGCTTCCACACGTATCGTCTCTACCGCCGCGCCGATCTCCAGTTTCGCTGCGATCGGCAGATGCGCGTTAGCCGTCAGCACGACGTTCGTTCGCTGGATCGTCTTGAAACCCGCGGCCTCGATCGTAATGCTGTACGTGCCCGGGCGGACCGAGTTAAACGTGAATGCTCCCGCCTGGTCTGTCGCCGCCTCCCGCCGCGCGCTCGTATCCTCGCTGACCAGCGCCACCTTGGCGCCGGCCACTACGGCGTCCGTCGGATCCGTCACCGTGCCGGTGATCGTTCCGCTGGTGCTCTGGCCCCAAAGGGGCATCAGCGAAAGAAGGGCTGCTGGAATCCACAGTAATCGTTTCATCGTGTGACCTCTGGGAAAGATCTTGACACGGATTATTTCGGGGCGGCAGTAACGTAACGGTAACACGCGTCTCGAGTGATAGGCGATTTCAGCTCAATCGCTTAGCGCGTGCCTGAGATGTTCCAGCGGCAATGATACCTTTAAGTAGCCTAAGAGCGGCTTGCGCCGCGGCAGAGCCCGGCGGCTCGTTATGACGGCACATATCAAAACCACTGAATCGGGTGGTCCTTCGGTCCCGGATCGGGCCGCGGTTGAAGCCCAATTGCAGCGCATTCTCGCGAGCTCGCTGTTCCGCGCGCCGACCGTCTCAGCCGCTTTCTTCACTTTGCCGTCACTCGCTCACTCGACGGCTGCCCGCACCAGCTCAAGGAGTACGTCGTCGGGCGAGAGGCCTTCGATCGCAAGGACAGCTTCGATCCCCGCATCGATCCCATAGTGCGCGTCGAGGCCGGCCGCTTGCGCCTGCGACTGCGGAAATATTACGAGACGGAAGGACGGGGCGACCCCGTTCACATTGACGTACCCAAGGGGTCCTACGTCGCCGCCTTTCTTGCTTCCGATGCCGCGTCCAAATTGCCGCCCCTCGCGCAGCAGTTGGAGACCCCTTCTCGCGCCAGTATCGCCGTCCTCCCTTTTGCCGACCATAGCCCGGAAAAGAACCAGGAATACTTCTGCGATGGCATGACCGAAGAGCTGATCACCGCCCTCACTAAAGTTGAACCGTTGCGTGTCGTCGCAGCGCCGTCCTCGTTCCGTCTGAAAGGCCGCTCCCAAGACATCCGCAAAGTCGGCGATCAACTGAAAGTAGCTACCGTGCTGCAAGGAAGCGTCCGCAAAGCCGGCGCAGAAGCGATTAGCTATGTAACGGAAGTGGCACAGATGGAACGCGCAAGATTGATTTGCTCCTGTTCGATCTGAATCCTCCCAGACATGGTGGCAGCGAAGTGCTCGCGCGACTTTGTGGTCATTCAAGTCTGGCGAACGTATCCGTCATCTTGCTCACGTCCATCGTGCGAGTAGATCCGCTTCCGGCTTTCCAGCACTGTCTTACGCACGCTTCCAGGCCTCCTCCCAGGGCGTGCCGAGCAGCGGAGTCCCGCCTTTCTCCTTGTATTGCCGGAGGCTCAATTTCTCCGGCGCAAGCGTGGTTTCTTTGGCGATGGCACGGGTGAATGCCTCCGCGTAACTCTCGACCATATCCTTTTCATCGGCCGGAAGATTGTCGGGCCAGTCGCCGTCGTTGAGCACGACCTCTCGAGGCGTGTGCTCGGGCGGCTTGGGCTCGACAAACACGCGCCAGCGGCCGCTCTCGAAAGACGATGCGAGGCCGTTTTCCTTTTCCCACGCGATGGCGCGAGCACGGAACTCGGCAGCGAGCGCGGGATCTGCGAGCGCGAGGTTATGCCGCTCCTGCGGGTCAGAATCCAAATCGTAAAGTTCTTCCGCGCCGCCGGCGGCCCAGAGCGCGTACTTGTGGCGGCGCGTGCGTACAGAGATCCAACGTTCGCTGCCTTGGCCGTAATCGACGAAAAAGGCGTTGCGGCGCGACGCTCTGCCGGACAGCAAGCTGGTCCCGGCCAGTTGCTGCGCATCGCCGGGATACTCGATACCCGCTGCACTCAGGAACGTGGGCAGTAGGTCCGTGGTGGCCACCAGGTCGCTCGAAACCTGGCCCGCCGCCGTGTGCCCGGACCACCGCATCAGCAGGGGAACGCGTACCGACGCCTCGTAGGGAACGAACTTTTGGGAAAGGCCGTGATCGCCCATCATTTCGCCATGATCGCTGCTGAACACAACCACGGTGTTATCGGCCAGCCCGAGCTGTTCCAGTTCGCTCAGCACCCGGCCGATCGCCGCGTCAACGTGCGAGACCTGGCCATAATACAGCGCCTTAATTCGGCGGATGCGGTCCGGATCGAGATGCGCGCCGTCCAAGCGGGCACGATGCTTCCATGCCGGCGAGGGCAGCGTGGCGATCGGGCGGTCGACGTACACGGGGAGCGGCATATTGCCGGGTTCGTACATGGAGGCATAGGGCTCGCACGGTGCGAACGGGGGATGCGGCGCTGTCCACGAGGACCATAGAAAAAAAGGCCGCCCTTTCCGGTAGCGAGCGTGCTCGCGGAGAAAGTGGACCGAGCGGTCCGCCACCCAGGCGTTTTGCGAAACCGGCTCGTCAAGACCGGATGTCTGGGGCTGAAAGTACAGCAGGTCGCGGATGCCCTGCGGATTGCGGGTGCGGATGCGCCGCTCCTTTAGGAACATCAGGTAATCGTCATCGCAGCGATGGTTACAGATTTCCTCCATCGAGTCGAGCCGGTTCAAGCCGTAATGGAGGCCGTGGAAGTGCATTTTGCCAGCAGCGTGGGTGCGGTAGCCCGCTTCTTCCAAAGTCTGCATGAGGGTGGGTAGAACGGGGACGGGGCCGGGTAGCTTGGAGTTGCTCATCCAGTGCGTGTGCGCTGCGCGCTGTCCCGTGATCAGGCTCATCCGCGCGGCGACGCACACAGGCGTCGGTGTGAGGGCGTGCGTAAAGCGCATCCCGCTACGCGCCAGTTCATCCAAGCAGGGCGTGCGGACGACCGTATTGCCTGCACAACCCATCGCATCATAGCGGAACTGATCCGCGAACAGTAGGAGAACATTAGGCCGCCCCGAGGGGCGGCGGCCCGAACGTTGCGCCCATGTCGGGGCGGCCCCGGAGCCGATCAGAAACTGGCGACGGTTCACAGTATTTGCTCCTGCAGACTAGAAAAGCAGCTTCAGGCCGAGTTGCACCAGCCGCGGCGCTTTGGCGCTCATCACCTTGCCGAAGTTGGAGTTCCCCACATTGCCGTTCGGATCGTTGAACTGCGCGTGGTTGAACGCATTGAATAACTCGCCGCGGAACTGAAGTCGCATGCCTTCACGCAGCGGCACCGGGAAATATTTCTGGATGCCTACATCGAAATTGTTTCTGCCTGGGCCGTAAATTACATTTCGGCCGGAATTCCCAAAGTAACCGGTTGCGGGCAGTTGAAAACAGCCTGTATCGAAGTAGCGGAATCCGTTGCCGCGGAGGTCGCCGGCAAGACTGGGGTTGCTGCCGTCACACACCCGATTGGGACGGTTGTCGGCATAGGAAGCTCCGGCGCGGCTGGGCGTACTTATGACAAACGGATTCCCGGTCTGGAATGTAGCGATGGAAGTGACCGTCCAGCCGCCAAGGGCTAGGTCGGCCGTGTGCGACCCTGCCAAACTGAAGCGGCGGCCCTTCCCGAACGGGAGATCGTAGAGTGCACTCAGCACGGCGCGGTGGCGGACGTCGAAGGCCGCCACCGATTTGTCGCAACGCCGGCAGGAAACGATCTGGTTATTGGTTGTGCCGCCGCCCTCGTAGGCATCGTCCATCGCCTTGGCGAACGTATATTCGAACCGTGCGCTCAGACCAGCGGCCAAGCGGTGCTCGAGCTTTGTCAGCATCGCGTTGTAAGAGGAGTTCCCGTTGAAATCCGCCGTGGCCAGGCTCGTGTACCGCCAGTAAGGCATCTTGGATTTGTCGCAGTACAGGTCGGGGCCTACCGCGCACTGGTTCGAGTCGTAGCGGTTTTGCAGCCGGTGATTGCTTGACCCGAGATAGGCGAGTTCGAGCAGGTTGTTACCGCCGAAGGTGTGCTGGATCGAAAGGTTCCACTGTTGCATGTAAGGCGTCCGGCCGTCTGGATTGATGAACCGCGGCGCGGAGTTTTGCACTGTGGCGGCATAGTTCTTGTCCAGCGGCGCAGTCGGCGTGGGAGGGAACAGGTTTAGTCCAAGCACGTATTTGGGGAAGGGATCGGTGGGCGTGTTAATCGCGTCGATGCCGTCCGCGAAGGGTGGGCCCGTCATGCCGAACTGCAGTTCGAGCAAGCGCGTGTCGCTGTAGTAGACCCCCACGCCGCCGCGTACAACCGTATGCGGCAGGAACCGCGGCTGCCACGCCAAGCCCATCCGAGGGGTAAAATTTCCGTACCGCGTGCGGACCAGCTTGGGGTCGATCTCGCCCAGCGCGGCGTAGGTGAGAAGCCCGGTGCGCGGATCGAAGCCGTGTGCCATCTGGCGCGCGAATCCCTGCGGATCCGGAACCGTGGCGAAGAACCAGGAAATGCCGTAGTTAAGAGTCAAAGTGCGGTTGAGTTTCCAAGTGTCCTGAAGATAGGGCATCACCTGCGAGTAGCGGTACGGGAGCATCGGCAAGCCCTTCAGGTTGCCAGTGGTGTTCATGCCCAGCAGGAAATCAGCGAACGAGTTGCCGGTACCTTTCACCGGCGTGGGGCGTCCCTGCTTGTCCGGGGCGAGCTGCGCGGAAAAAGTAGGCTGGAATCCCAGGTTCCCGTGGGCAGCCCCGTTGGCGTTCTGCTGCCACGTGCGCATGTACCGCACGCTGGCGCCGAACTGGAGATTGTGCGTGCCGCGAGTGTAATTGACGCCCTCGTCCGCCTGGTAGCTGTTGTCGATGTTGCCGAGATCGCCATCGGCGCGGCCGAATCCGCTGTATTCCTGAAAGGAGATGCCGGTGATGCCACGGTCGTCATAAGCGTTCTGAATGCCGATCTGCGGCAGCAGAACGCCGGAATCGCGTCCCTGATTTCCTTGCAGAGAGAGGTTGCGGACCATACCAACGCGTAACGTGTTGACCAGATTGGCGCGCACCGTGAATGTATGCTGTACCATGCCGAGCTGCGTCTCAAGCGGATAGGTAAGGCCGGTTAGCGGCATGATGCCAGGCTGCACCGCAGGCGAGGTTTGGTAGATCATCTGTCCGAAAATGTTCTGCCGCTGCGTCAAAGCCGCATCCACGCGCAGGCTCGCCTGATCGTCAGTGAGAGTGTTACGGGGATTCCGGAAGACGTTCTGAGTCTGTGTCAGGCTGGTGCCCGGGATGTAGTAATCGAGCAGCCGCTTGGATACCGGGTTGATGCGGTTCGCCGGAATGAGGTTATTGGCGAATGGTAGACGCCTGCCGGTATCCGGCGAATAGGTGGCCGGATCGTAGATCTGCGCCGGCAGGACTTCGCGCATATCGCCGCCGAACATGGCCTGCGTGGGCGTGTACGCACGCGCGGAGAACGCCGTTATGTTGCGCAATCCTTCGTAGTTTCCGTAGAACCATATGCGGTCCTTCACTATGGGTCCGCCGATGGCGAATCCGAACTGGTTGCGGTGCAGGTTTTCAGGCGCGGGAGCGAAGAAATTGCGCGCGTCCATAATCTGATTGCGCACGAATTCGAAGGCCTGTCCGTGGACGCCGTTGCCACCTCCCTTGGTGGTCACGTTTACCAGGCCGGGGTTGGGACCCTGGTCGGGCATAAAGAAGCTCTGCTGCACCTTGAATTGATCAATCCCAGCGACCGATAAGCTCAGAGCCAGTTCGCCGAGGCGACCTCCACGCACGGCTATGCCATTGACTGTATAACCGGTAGCGCCGGCCAGATTGCCTCCAATCACAACCTCGCGCCCCGGGTGACCGGTCTGGTCGGCGACCGCGGCGCGGCCGACGGCATCATTCGATCCCGCGGCGAGCAGAGCGAGTTGCAGAAAATTGCGTCCGTTAAGCGGCAGTTCTTCCAAGCGTGCCGAATCGACTACCGTGCCGACTGTGTTGGACTCAGTTTCGAGCAGAATACTTCGTTCGCCTGAGACCGTCAGCACAGTGCTCACATCTCCCACTTTGAGCACGACATCGACGGCGGCGCGCTGCCCCACTGCGACGTTAAAGTTGGTGATCTCGTGAGCGTCGAAACCCTGTTTGGAGACACGCAAGATATAGCTGCCGGCGGGAACGGTGGGGAACGCAAACCGTCCGGCGAGATTCGTGGACGTGGTGCGGTCCAGGCCGCGGCCATTATCGTGGAGCAGCACCGCGGCCTGGGGCACTGCCGCACCGCTGTCGTCCATTACTGTGCCGTTGACAGCCGCGCTTCCCAGTTCCTGTGCGGGAGCCGACAGGCTCAGGACGCACAGGGCGGTGACACACGCCGGCATCCAGGAACTTTGCATTCTCATAATTCGACCGCCTCTCACCGCGCGCTCGTATCCTCGCTGACCAGCGCCACCTTGGCGCCGGCCACTATGGCGTCCGTCGGATCCGTCACCGTGCCGGTGATCGTTCCGCTGGTGCTCTGGCCCCAAAGGGGCATCAACGAAAGAAGGGCTGCTGGAATCCACAGTAATCGTTTCATCGTGTGACCTCTGGGAGAGATCTTGACACGGATTATTTCGAGGCGGCAGTAACGTAACGGTAACACGCGTCTCGAGTCATAGACTATTTCAGTTCAATCGCTTAGCACGTGCTTGAGATGTTCCAGCGGCAATGATACCTTTAAGTAGCCTAAGAGCGGCTTGCGCCGCGGCGGAGCCCGGCGGCTCGTTATGACGGCACATATCAAAACCACTGAATTGGGTGGTCCTTCGGTCCCGGATCGGGCCGCGGTTGAAGCCCAATTGCAGCGCATTCTCGCGAGCTCGCTGTTCCGCGGCGCCGACCGTCTCAGCCGCTTTCTTCACTTTGCCGTCACTCGCTCACTCGATGGCTGCCCGCACCAGCTCAAGGAGTATGTCGTCGGGCGAGAGGCCTTCGATCGCAAGGACAGCTTCGATCCCCGCATCGATCCTATAGTGCGCGTCGAGGCTGGCCGCTTGCGCCTGCGACTGCGGAAATACTACGAGACTGAAGGCCGGGGAGACCCCGTTCACATCGACGTACCCAAGGGGTCCTACGTCGCCGCCTTTCTTGCTTACGATGCCGCGTCCAAATTGCCGCCCCTCGCGCAGCAGTTGGAGTCGCCTTCTCGCGCTAGTATTGCTGTCCTCCCTTTTGCCGACCATAGCCCGGAAAAGAACCAGGAATACTTCTGCGATGGCATGACCGAAGAGCTGATCACCGCCCTCACTAAAGTTGAACCGTTGCGTGTCGTCGCAGCGCCGTCCTCGTTCCGTCTGAAAGGCCGCTCCCAAGACATCCGCAAAGTCGGCGATCAACTGAAAGTAGCTACCGTGTTGCAAGGCAGCGTCCGCAAAGCCGGCGACCGTGTACGCATTACCGCCCAGTTGATCCAGGTCGCCGATGGCAGCTACCTCTGGTCCGAGACCTTCGATCGCCGTCTCGAGCATATCTTCGCCATTCAGGAGGAGATCTCCCAGGCCATCGTGGAAACCCTGCGCATTCACCTTGTGGACGGTCAGAAGGCTTCCCTTCTCAAGCGCTACACCAATAACCCGATCGCTCACCACCTCTATCTCAAGGGCCGCTTTCAGTGGAACATGCGTTCGGAGGAGAGCCTGCAAAAGGCCGGCGACTACTTCCAGCAGGCCATCGCCGAGGATTCCAACTATGCCTTGGCCTATACCGGACTCGCGGATGCCAGTACCCTGCTCGGCAATTACGGAGCGGCTCCGCCGACCCGCGTGCGCGTGGTCTCCAAGGTGGCGGCGAAACGCGCTGTGGAAATCGACGCTTCGCTCGCGGAAGCGCATACCTCTCTTGCCCACGTTCTGGCCACGTATGACTGGGATTGGAAGGGCGCCGAAGAGGAGTACCGCATTGCGCTCTCTCTCAACCCGGCCTACGCCACCGCACGTCACTGGTACTCAATCACCTACCTCGCCGCGGTCGGCCGCCTCGACGAGGCGCTAGCCGAAATGACTCGCGCGCGCGAACTCGATCCCCTCTCTCTCAGCATCAATCGCGATGTCGCCATGCTGCTCCTGTTCCAGCGCAGGTGCGACGAGGCCATCGCGCAGGCCCAGGCGACGATCTCACTCGACTCCACCTTCGCGGGCGGCTATTGGGCACTCGGCCTGGCTCTTGAACAGAAGGCCCGGTACGCGGAGGCAGTCGAGGCTTTTCAGAAGGCGCTCCTTTTCTCCCACGGCAGTCCTCGCATGATGGGCGCGTTGGGCCATGGCTATGCGCTCTGGGGCAAGCGGGAACAGGCCGTCGCCATGCTCTACGAACTGGAGTCCCTAGCCCGTAATCGCTACGTATCGCCCTTCGAATCCGCCCTGATCTATATCGGCCTCGACGAACGCGAGCCCGCCTTCGAGTGGCTGCAAAAGGCCTGCGAAGTGCGGGCTTATGAGTTGGTATCCGCCCTTATCGACCCCCGCTACGACGGCATACGTTCCGATCCCCGCTTCCACGGCATCCTCACTCGCATCGGATTCGGCTCCGCTTGCCCTGTCGGTTCCTGACCTTGGTTTGCGGCCGCGGCCGTTCGTTTGACTTGTCGAGCGGGAGGGCAGTAACATCCTGTGGGTGGTATTAATACGGGCGAGACTGCGCGTCCTGACCGCCACCTTGAGGCGCAAATGTTCCTGACTGTTTTTTTCGCACTGGCTACACTAGCCTACGCGGCGGATGCGGACCTGATTCTGCACAACGGCAAGGTCGTTACTGTTGATGAGCGCTTCACGATACAAGAGGCCGTCGCGATCAAAGCCGGACGGATCGTCGCTGCCGGTTCCAATTCGTCCGTGCTGAAAGCTGAGCGTGGCGCGAGAACCGAAATGATCGATCTGCATGGCCGCATGCTGCTGCCCGGATTGATCGACGCACACGTCCACGCGCTCGGGGCTGCACTCAGCGAGTTCCGCGCACCCTTGCCGCCGCTCGATTCGTTTGCCGCCGTCGAAGCCTATATCCGGCGGCGCGCAGCCAGCACACCAAAGGGCGACTGGATTGTTGTACCGCGCACGTTCCCTACACGCCTCGCGGAAATACGCATGCCCACACGCGAGCTGCTGGATGTGGACCGGGATCATCCAGTGCTCTTCGATGCGAGCTATGTCGTCATTCTGAATTCTTACGCGTTGCGCAAGTGCGGTATAGACCGCAACACTCCGAATCCGCCGGGCGGCGAAATTGTGAAGGATGCCAAGGGCGAGCCCACAGGAATTCTGAAGAACGCGTCATCGCTGATCAAGGGCCTCGATCGTGCGGAGCACTTCAGCGAATCAGAAAAGCTTGATGCGCTGGAGCAGCAACTCAAGCGTTACGTGGCTGCCGGGCTGACGGCAGTGGGCGATCGCGCGGTGGACGCCGAACAGATCGCGCTTTATCAGAAGCTGAAAGCCGCTGGGCGATTGCCGGTTCGCACAGTTCTCACGTGGCGTCTGGATGCGTCGCAATCCGCGGAGGCGTTGAAGAAAGAAATTCAATCCGCGGCTTTCACGATGCACTCCGGAGACGCCTGGCTCAAGTTCGGCACGTTCAAGTTGACCTTGGATGGCGGCATGACGATTGGCACTGCTTTTCAGCGGTACCCCTATGGCGCTTTCGGAAAGCAGCTCTATGGCAAGACCGATCCGGATGATCGCGGACAGCTTTTCGTGCCGCCCGCGAAGTTGCTCGATGTGATGCGCGCGGCGCGCCAGCGCGGATGGCAGTTGACGACACACAGCCAGGGTGGCGGCGCTATCGACGCTTTTCTGGATACGCTCGAAGCGCTCGATCGTGAGGCGCCGATCGCACCCACTCGAACACACTTAATGCATGCCAGCTTTCAAAGTCCGGAAGCGATTGCGCGCATGAAGAAGATGGGCCTTCTTGCCGACGTGCAGGCTCCGTGGCTTTACCTGGACGGGCCCGCGCTGGAACAGGTTTTCGGCTATGAAGGGATGCGCTATTTCTATCCTCTGCGTTCTTACATTGATGCGGGAATCATCGTGGCCGCAGGAAGCGATCACATGATCGGACACGACAAGAATGGCGCTGTGAATCCGTACAATCCGTTCCTAAGCATGTGGAGCGAAATTACGCGACTGACCATTCGCGGTAAGGTCATGCATCCCGAAGAGCGTATCTCGCGTGTAGAAGCTCTGAAGACCCACACCATCTGGCCGGCCTATATGCAGTTCGCAGAGAAGGAGCGCGGTTCCATCGAGAAAGGCAAGCTGGCAGATTTGGTGGTGATCGATCGTGATTACCTGGCCTGCCCCGAAGCGCAGATTAAGAACATCGAGCCGTTGATGACGATTCTCGAAGGACGCATTGTCTATCGGTCTAGCGGCTTTTCCCCTTCCAAAGCTCAGGGTCCGCCGCGAAGAAGCCCTCTGGCGCCCTGACCTCGGAACAGTACGCGGACAAGAAAATGCTTCGTCGGCGGAGATACGTCATCGAAAGTTCTGTCGCCGCCGTAGCGCAGGATTCCGGGGCGCTAGGAACACTCCCGGTTTGCTGAAGCCCCTGGAAGGAGAAAGCCCCGGTCGGAGGTCCAGGGCTTTTCGAGGGTAAGTGACGGCTGGGGCCGTCGCTTGCGATGTTGTAGTCGATGACTACTTTAAGTTGACCTTCTAAGTACACTTTCAGTGCCAAAGTGAATTGTGTGTCGTTCCAGTTACATAGCACTGTGCCACGGCTCCGTACTGCGGGGAATCTCCGCAGGCGTGCGCGAAATGCCCCATGCTGACCCAAGAGTGCGCACTCATTTAGCTGATCGGGGCCAAGGGTAGTCGATTTTGCCCGCATTCGGATCCATCGGTCCAGGTGGCAGCGTCTTTTGCCACGCCAGTACTTTCTTGGAGAGATCCAATACGACGGCGGCGTTGCCGGCAGCCATGTTCGTCATCTCCATTGGGTCGTTGGGGATGTCGTAGAGTTCCACGCGGCTCTTGTCGGGGTTCATCAGCAGTTTCCATTTGCCGTCGCGGATAGCGAGGATCGGGCTGCGATTGACATGATAGCCGATGATGTTGAAGCGCCATTCCCAGTAGAGTGGTTTCGTGCGAGCACGCGAGGCGCCCCTCAGGATATCGCTCACGTCCTCGCCCTGTGCCTTCACCGAATCGGGTGCGGGCGAGCCCGCAAGGCGGCAAAGTGTCGGGAGAAAGTCAACGGAGGCGAGCACGGAACTACTCTCGACGCGTCCCGCTGGGATGCGGCCCGGCCAGCGGGCGAGGAACGGCAGGCGGACTCCGCCCTCATACAGGCTGCGCTTGCGGCCGCGGAATGGCCCGGGTTCGCCTACGGCGCTATGGCTCGCGTTGCTGATATGGATGTCCTCCGGGCCGTTGTCGCTCGAAAACAGCACGAGCGTATTCTCCGCCAGGCCCAGTTCGTCGAGACGCTTCATGAGCCGCCCGATCTCCTCGTCCATGTTGCTGAGGGAAGCGTAGTAGATCTGCATCGCGCCTTTGTGTTTCACGTTGGGGGCGGGCGCGAAGCGTTCGTAAGGCTTCATCTGTTCGTCAGTCGGATTGAGCGTGGCATGCGGCAGCAGCATCCAGGCATTGATGTAGAATGGCCGGTCACGATTTTTTTCGATGAAACCGATGGCCTCGTCGACGATCATGCCGCTCGACTTCGCCCAGAAATACGGGTCCGATGCGGGGAAGACTTTTTCGTTTGAGACGATGGTACGCGTTTCGTCGAAACCGTAAGCTTTAGGCATGGGCGCATCTGGGCCACTTCCGAGGTGCCACTTGCCGTAATGCGCAGTCCGGTAACCGGCCTTTTGCAGGAGCCGAGGCAGAGTTGTGACGGATGGGTCGAGAAAATTCGGCATGCCGCGTTGCGCGTTGAGTTGCGGTGTTGCGAAGTGTCCGTGCACGGCGTGCTGGGCCGGAAAGTGGCTGGTCATGAACGCGGTGCGGCTCGGCGAGCAAACCGGATTGGCGACATAGAACTGCGTGAAGAGCGTGCCCTGCCGCGCGATGCGATCTAGTGAGGGCGTGCGGATCTGCTTGTTGCCATAGCAGCCGAGGTCGCCCCAGCCGAGATCGTCGGCCAGGATAAAGATGATATTCGGGGGCCGTTCCCCGGCGGCATGCGAGAGTAGCGGGGCGGCGGCCAGCGTTGCGGCCGAGCGCATGAATTTGCGACGCGTCACTTTGGAATCGCTCCTTCGGCGAAGCTCGATTGTATCCGAACTCAAGCGGGTGCGGGTGCATCCGCCGCAAGGTGCCGCAGCAGAACCGCAAGTTGAGGTTTGTCGACCGTGAAATCAGCGGTTGGTTGCACAGAGAGAGGATACTGGCCCCACCACTCGCCGGCCGCCCAGTAGGTTCCGTCCATGCCCGCCCTATCGAGAGCAACTAGAAAATTGTCGAGCACAACCAGCCAGCGCGGTTCTCCGCCGGGGACGCCGTATTCGCCGAGGTAGCCGCGCGCGCCGTTGCGCTCGCACCATTTGGCGAACGGCGCCAGGCGCGCCGGGCCTTCGATAGCGAGCTTGGGATTGCACGCCAGTTCTTCGTCGTAGGAGAGCTTGTAGCGGCCGCTGTCGTCGCTGTCGAAATACTGGTGCGCCTCATAGACAAAGTTGTCGACTGGATCGCGAATCCAGCCTTTGCGTCCATGCGTCTCGCGCCAGGTGCGCGCGGCAGAGAATCCGATGCCGGGGACGGCGATCAGTTTGTGATCGCCATTGTTGCGGATGGCCGAGAGAGTCTCTTGCGAAATTGTTTTCCAGCGAGAGCCGGCCTTCCATGGTTCGTTCATCAGGTCGTAGGCATACACGGCCGGTTCGTTTCGGAATTCGTCCGATAGGCGCAACCAGAAATCAGCCAGCTCGACGCCGGAGGTCAGAATGATTTCGCGGCCCGAGAGATCGAGGAACGCACCAAAATTGTGAATTTCGATGATCAGCTTGATTCCGTGCGCGTGCGCCCACGTGACATTCTGCTTCAGTGCAGCGAGGTGGAAGTCGTCGAGTGATCCGCGCAGCACGGGCTGCAGCCGTTCCCAGCGTAGGGCCAACCGGAACAGCGTGAAACCCTTCTCCGCGAAGTACTGAAAACTGCGTTCGCTGTTATAGGTGAAGTGCGTGCCAGGCGTGCCGGGCAGTTCCGTCTCGCCAAACTCCGCACCGGCCAAGTTTACGCCGCGTAGAAAGGATCGGGCCATGGTTTCTTGTTCGTGCGAGTACATCTACAAACGTACGATCGTGCCTCGTTCCGCCGCCTCCTGCGCGCCGAGCGTCACTTCACAATTGCGGTAGATGTCTGTGAGTGTCAGCGTTGCCGGCGTCCCGTTATAGACGTGATTAACAAAATCGACGAAGACGGAGCCCGGCTTCGGCAGATCTGTGATCTTGCGCGGTTTGGCGCTGCCCGTCGCGAGCGTGACGCCGGTCGCTGCCATATATTCGGCCACGCCTTTCGTACCAGCCAGGCGCAGGCGATCGTCGCCGTGGCTGCCCGCCGTAGACGGGCGCAGGTAGTCCATGTGCAAAACCGCCGTACCGCCGTTGTCCATGCGGAAGAGCGTGCCCGTGGTGTTCTCCATCTCGCCGGCTTGTGGCGCGCCAACGCGCGCGGCGAAGGAGGCTGCTTGTGTGAACTCACGGCCGCTGGTGAAGCGCATCAGGTCGATCATGTGGATACCGATCCACGGGATGGTGCCTCCGTAAGTGGCGTGATGGCGCATCCATTTCGGACGGTCGCCCAGCGTGTAGGATTTCTGCGCGGAAATCTGCGCGACTTCGCCAATCTCGCCGGCGTCGACGATCTGCTTGAGTGCGAGATAGGCCGGGTCGTAGCGCATCGGCAGCAACATGCCGAGTTTTACGGCCTGAGTCTGGACCGCTTTCCGGATGCGCTCGAGATCGGCGCGTGCCAGCGCCAGCGGTTTCTCGGCGATCACATGCAACTTGCGCTGCACGCAGGCGAGAACCGCGCCTGCGCGTTCACCGTTGTTGTTGCAGACGGCGACCATGTCCAGCTTTTCGGCGTCGAGCATCTGTCGGTAGTCCGCATAGCGTTTCGCGGGGCCGAGGCGCGCGTTCGCCTTGACGAACTTGTCCGCCGCCGCAGAGGACGGTTCCGCAAATGCGACGAGTTCGATATCCGGGAGCTGCGCGAGCGGCCGGGTGATTTCGCTGGGATGGCCGTCCATGCCGATCAGAGCCAGGCGAATCTTGCCGGGCAATTTGACTTGGGCGGCCGCTGCCGCCGGCAGGCCCGCGAGCACAGCGCGCCGGGTCACACTCGAATGTATCCGCATAGCTGGATTTTCCCTGGATTCAAGTGCGCGAATCAAGTTACACTGAGGCTTCGTCCGCGCCGCACCCCTGGACGTATTGAGGAACAATATCGATGAGCCTTCGAAGATTCGCCTGTTTTTTGCTGGGTGCATGGATGGCTGGCAGCCTGTTCATGGCGTGGGTGGCAACCGAGAATTTCCGCTCCGTCGAACGCCTGCTGCACGAGCCTACGGCTGGCGCTGCCGCGCAGATCAAGCAACTCGGCTATGAAGGCGTGCGCCAACTGCTCCGCTATCAGGTGGGCGAGCAGAACCGCTTCTATTTCGAGCATTGGGAGATGATGCAGTTGTTGCTGGGCGTGTTGCTGTTCGGGATTCTGCTGTTCGGAACGAAGGTCGGCAGATACACGCTGGTGCTTCCGCTGCTGATGCTGATGCTGGTCGCCACGACCCACTGGTTGATTACGCCGCAGATCATCACGCTGGGCCGCAGCATGGAATACCTGCCGACGGCCGCCGTGCAGGCCGACGAAAACCGTTTCCGAGCGGCGCACAGCGCTTACGGCGTGATCGAGGGCGGGAAACTCGTGCTCGCGACCGTGTTGCTGGGCGTGTTAGTCCTGCGCAGCGGGCGGAGCCGCAAACTCGGGAAGGAGGTCGATCTCATCGATCACCCCGATTACGGCCATGTCGATCGGTGATTGCGGGCGGCCCACCGCGGTCATCGCGCTGAAGCCTTCCGGAATCAGCAGCACGCGGTCACCGATACCGGCATCGACCGCGTCGAGCGCCACTAGCGCATTTCCGCGGTCGCTTCCGTCGAGGTTCAATGGCTGCACCAAGAGGATCTTGCGCCCCTCGTGGCTCGCGTGTTTCACAGTGGCGGCGAGGTCGCCGATGACTCTAGCTATCAGCACGTTTATTCCGGTTGACGCGGATCTCGTCGACGATGCCGACGATGTTCGCGTCCGTTTGCACTTCAACGGGCAGGAACGGGAAGCTGCACTCTTTGCCGCGGCAATAGTAGACGATTTCGCCCGAGCCGGCGCCCACGCAGTCCGTGGCGACGAGCGGTTTGCCGACGTCCTCGCGCTCGGGTGTAATCGGTTGGACTACGAGCAGACGCTGGCCGTCGAGTCCGGCATTCTTGATGGTAGCGACGACACGGCCCACAACCCGCCCTAATTGCATCCGCGCTTACCTTTGCTTCGAGCCGGCATCCATATCGACCGTGTCGACAATGCCGATGATTGCGGTATCGACCGGGGTGTCCTTGCAACCATCCGCCATGCGCGCCGAACTGCCCGACACCGCGATGACGTTCTCGCGAAAACCGGCGCCCACCGTGTCGACGGCGATCACGTAACCCGCGTCATCCTTGCCTTCCGGCGAGACCGGTTTAAGGATGAGCAGTTTCTTGCCTTCGAGTCGGGGGTCTTTGCGTGTGGCGACAACAGTGCCCACTACGCGGGCGAGAATCATAGCTCTACTTTCCGTTCGTCTTGCCGATTGGGAATACGGTTTCCAGGCTCGCGTGCGGACGCGGGATTACATGCACCGCGATCAGTTCGCCTACCCGGCGCGCGGCCGCGGCGCCAGCGTCCGTAGCGGCGCGCACGGCCGCGACATCGCCGCGAACCAGTGCGGTCACGTAGCCCGATCCAATCTTTTCCCAACCCACGAGAGAGACATTCGCCGCCTTAACCATCGCGTCGGAGGCTTCAATCATTGCCACCAAGCCGCGCGTTTCAATCATTCCAAGTGCTTCACCCATGCTGAGTCTCCTAAGAAATTCCCCGCGCTCGCAGCGCCTCGTTGACCAGGCCGACCAATTCGTCGCGCGTCACAACAAACTTTTCCTGACTGCCCATATCCTCGGCCGAGAGTGGACATCCCGGCTCCGCGCCAGCTTTCGTCTTTACACCGTAGCGCGTTCTCGAATCGAACAGTTTCTCCACTTCCCGTTTCGGCAGGACAGTGGCTCCGCCAAGCAGTTCCGCCACCAACGCGATGCGCGCGTAGTGCTCGGTCGTCTCCATGCGGAAGAAGGCTTTGAAGATGTCCTCTCCATAGCAGACCGCGCCATGGTTGGCCATCAGAATCGAATCGTACTTCGGGATGTACGGCTTCATCGGGTCTGTCAGCGCGGCCGTCCCGGGGAGTCCGTAGTCGACCAGCGGCACGCAGCCAAGCCCGATGATGACCTCTGGCAGCAACGCGAGATTTAGCGCCTTGCCCGCGGAGGCGAAGCCCGTCGCCACTGGAGGATGGGCGTGGACTACGGCGCGGATGTCGGGCCTCATGCTGTACACCAGCAGGTGCATCGCGACCTCTGAAGTGCGCTCCAGGCGGCCTTCGAGCTTGTTGCCTTGCATGTCACAGACGATCAGGTCGTCCGGATGCATCATGCCCTTGCTGACTCCGGTGGGCGTGCAAAGCAGCCGGTCCTGGTCGAGACGGATTGTGATGTTGCCGTCGTTCGCGGCCACCCAACCCTTCTCATAGACCAACTTCCCGATCTGGACGATGTCCTGCCGGTGCTCTCTCTCGCTCTTGGGCATCTGAATCCCAAATTGTACCAATATTTGATTCCAGGGTCCCCGCGCAGCTTGCCGCTACAATGGAAGACAGTGGATAACCGTAGAATGTGCCCGCACTGCCGGGCTTTCATCACCAGCGCCGATCGCGTCTGCCCGTATTGCGATGCCGAAGTCGGTCCGAGGGCCATCGATCTGCGACGTGCCGGAGATGTTGTGTCGGGTTTCATGCCCCACGCCCGTTTCACGACATCGCTGATTTTGTTGATTAACGTGGGACTCTATCTTGCTACCGCCGTCTATAGCTTGAAGTCCGGTCACGACAGCGTGATGGACATCGATGGCCGCACGCTGTTTCAGTTCGGCGCCAAGTATCCTCAGGCGATATTTCTGGGCCAGTGGTGGCGCCTGATCACGGCGGGCTTTCTGCACGGCGGGCTGTTCCACATCGGAATGAACATGTGGGTGCTCTACGATCTCGGTGCGCAGGTGGAGGAGATCTACGGCAGCAAGCGCATGATCGTGTTTTACTTCGTCTCGACGGTGCTGGGATTCATCGCCAGCACATTCTGGTCGAATTCGCTTTCGATTGGCGCGTCCGCCGGCATCTTTGGTTTGATCGGCGCGATGATCGCGCTCGGCATACGCAGCAAGACTTCCACGGGCTCAATGATCCGGGGCGTATATATTCGCTGGGCGGTCTACGGATTGCTGATGGGGCTGTTGCCGTTTTTCCAGGTCGACAACGCGGCGCACATCGGCGGACTGGCCGGCGGATTCGTTGCCGCGTACCTGGCCGGAATGCGCGGCGAACCGGGCAAGGGCAGCGAAGCGTTCTGGAGTGTGGCGATGGGATTGTGCGTCGCGATCACGGCGTTTGCGTTCGTGCAGATGTTTATCTGGTTCACGCTGACGGCGCAGTAGACGTTCAATCCTGGTCGAACAACTTCGCGCGGTCGACCCGCTCGCCACGCAGAAAAACCATCGAGATGCGTTCCGTGGCAGAGATGTCGACCAGCGGATTGCCGTCGACCAGCAGCAGGCTGGCCGCATAGCCGGGCCGGATCGACCCCAATTCCCCGCCGACCCCGAGCCACTTTGCCGCATCGCCCGTTGCCACCCGCAGCGCGACCGGTGCGGGGATTCCGGCCTGTACCCAAAGCTGCAATTCCCTGTGCAGCGCCGGGCCGTGCAGCAGCGGCGGCGCACCGGAGTTGCTGCCCGCCACTAACGTGGTCCCATTTTTCCAGGCCCGTGCGAGTTGCTCCATGGCCGCCTGAAGAGTCACGGGAGGAGCGGCGGACGGTGGCATGCTTTTCAGAATCCGTCGCGTGCTATCGAGCAAAGCCGCCGGGCCGGCCTGCTGCACCAGCGAGCGGTCGAGAAATTCGGTTTTCTTGTCGTGCGCTTGCCAGGCGGCTTCGAGCAAGGCGAGCGAAGGCATCATCGACGGCGAAGCCGCGGTCGCTCCGGTGAGCACCTGCGCGCCGAGATACTCGCCGCTGTCGACTCGCCGCTGGGCCCTTACAAGCACATCCGGCGGATCGCCCACGCTGCGCACGGCCATTACGCCGCAGTACAGATAGGCCGCCAGTTCGCGCAAACTCCGGTCGGCGTTCAAGCTTGCGGGATTGTCCCGGTAGCCACCAGGCGACGCGAGCCGTACCTGCGCATCGATCAATCCGGGCAGTAGCGTCTTGCCGGAGCCCTCGATGAGGTCTGCGTTCAACTCCCTGTGGTCCGGCGGCTTGCCGTCGACGATCTGCTCAACTTTGCCATTGCGCAGCATCACGTAGCCGCTCTCGATAACCTTGCCGCTTCCATCGGCAATGCGCACGTCGCGAATCAGATACGCGCGACTGCGGCGCATCTCGCGCGAGATCATCTTGACCTTGCCCAGGTTCTCCCGGCTGTAGGCTTGCCATGTGCCGAGCAGAACGAATGGCAGCAACGCGGCAGCCAGCCATGCTTTCGAGGCGCCGCGGATTCGTTCGCCTTTCTCCCAGCGGAACAGCTTGGTTGACAGAAAGGTTGCGACGATGCAGGCCGCAGCCAACGCCAGCGCCGCCGTCCAGACATCGAAGATCGTCTCGTTGCGAACCAGGATCCCTTGTATGCCCAGGAACAGGTGCGAGGCCGGCAGGAACTGCGCGAGCGTCTGCACCCATTCGGGCATCACTTCCAGCGGAAAGGTCGCACCGCTTAGGAACAGCATCGGAAAATAGAAGATCTGGATAAGGATCTGACCTTCCTGCGCGGAGTTCACCACGGAAGCGATCATTAATCCGATGGCACGGAACGCGAGGATGCCCAACGACAGAAAGACCAGCAGCGAAACCCAGTTGCGGGGCATCGGCATGGCATAGAGATAGCGCGCGCAGACGAGGATCAGTAGGGCCATCGGCATGTAGTTCGCCCAGCCAGTCACCATCGAGGCCACGAGCATAGGCGCCGGACCCACCGGGGCCACCTTGAAACGGCGCAGAATATTCAACTCACGATCCTGCACCGCACGGATGCCGGCGCCGAAAAAACCGCTACCGAGTACACCTATGATCAGCACCATCGCGACGAGTTGCGTGGCGAGTCCGCCGCGCGCCGTGCCCATCATCTGACCGAAGATGAGAAAGAAGAGCAGTGGAAAAATGTAGTTAAAGAACAGCACCAGGCGGTCGCGAAGCGTCAGCTTCAGGTTCAGCTTGATGTGTGCGAGATAGGCTTTCATCACTCGCGCAGCCTCTTGCCGGTCAGTTCGATGAAAACATCTTCGAGCGTGGGCCGCTTGAGATGGATGTCGGCCAGTTCGACGCCCTGATGTTCGATCCAGCGCACGAGTTCCACCAGGCTCTTAGCAGGCCGTGTCGAAGCCACGACGAGGTGCAGTCGGGCGTCGTCGATAACGATGCGTTCAGCGCCCGTGACCGGAGGAATCTCAATGTCGGGCAATGGCGATTCGCACTGGATCTCGATCATGGAGTGGCCGATCGCCAGCGCAACGATTTCTCTCGGTGTGCCGATCGCAATAATGCGGCCGCTGTCTATGATTGCGACCCGGTCGCAGAGCCTTTCGGCCTCTTCGATGTAATGCGTGGTCAGCAGAATTGTGCACTGGGCGTTCTTCAACTCTAAGATCAGCTTGTGAATTTCCAGGCGGACCTGCGGGTCCAGTCCGGTCGTCGGCTCATCCAGGAAAAGCAGTGATGGATCATTCACCATCGCCAGGGCGAGAGCGAGGCGCTGTTTCTGTCCGCCTGAAAGCTGCGAATAATAGGCGTCGCGCCGCTCCCAGAGTTGCAGGCGCTCGAGCAGGTGACGGCAATTGACGCTGCGCGAATAGAACGCCGCGAATAAATCGAGCGCCTCGAGTACGGTGATCTTGTCGGGCAGGTTGGTGGCCTGCAGACATACGCCGATGCGGTCCTTGAGCGCGTTAACTTGAACGCCCGGATCGAAGCCGAGCACTGAGACATCGCCTCCGCTGCGTTCGCGCAGTCCTTCAAGGATCTCGACTGTTGTGGTCTTCCCGGCGCCGTTCGGGCCGAGCAGACCAAAGACCTCGCCTGGCGCGACGTCGAAATCGATGCCGCGAAGGGCCTCGAAATCGCCGTAACTCTTGTGCAAGCCGCGAACCTGAATCGAACTCACTTGGCGGCCGGGACTCCGCTTAGCACGGCGATTGCGGCGCGGCAGAACGCCGGCAGATCCTCGGGCTTGCGCGAGGAGACGAGGTTTCGGTCCACAACGACTTCCGCGTCCTCGTAGAGTCCGCCCGCGTGGATTACGTCGTCCTTGATCGCGAAGAAGCATGTGGTCCGGCGGCCCTTCAGGATTTCGGCCGAACAGGCGACCCACAGGCCATGGCAAATGGAGGCCACGAGTTTACCCTGTGCATCCATCTCCTTCACGAATTGAATTGCCTTGGCGTGGCGGCGGATCAGATCCGGCGCGAAACCGCCGGGAATGACGAGGCCGTCGAAGTCGGCGCTGCGCACATCATTGTAGGACTTGTCGGCAGTCGCCGGATAGCCCAGCTTGCTGGTGTAAGTCTTGCCGGCCTCCGCCGCGACGGTTACGACCTCCGCGCCAGCCTCTTTCAGCCGGTAGTAGGGGTACCAGACTTCCATCTCCTGGTACATATTGTCGAGGAAAACGGCGATTCGCTTACCCTTGAGTTGCATAGTAATTCCATTGTAGAACGGGCGTGCTACGGCAGCCTGTTGCCGTAGCGGTTCGATTTTGCAAGCACGCTGAAGTGGTCGAGAGCGATCTGCGCGATGTCGTAAATCGGGTTCCTGCGATCGTTCATGAATGTCGCCATCACGCTGAGCACGAATGGGCGTTTGTCGAGATAGATAATGCCGGTTTCGCAACGCACGCCGTTCGTCCAGCCAGGCTTTGCAGCCACGGGAATCTCTTCGGGAATGGCGCGGCGCAAATCCGCACTCAAATTCTTCAGCGTTGCGATCATTTCGGCGCTGTCTTCGAACTTCCCGCGATAGAGCATCTCTGCGAGTTTAACCATTTCGAGTGGCGTCGAGATGTTTTCCTCGCCGCGCCGCACGGCCGCCGTATCCAGCATGATGCGCTGCAACCGCGTGTGGCGCAACCCAAGTTCGTCGAGTAACTGATTTACGCTGGCCATCCCGGCCATCGCGATCAGCTTGTTCGTGGCGGTATTGTCGCTGGCCTCGATCATTGCGCTGACCAGCTCCCGCACAGTCACAGTCACCGGCCCATTCGCGAGTTGGCGGTCGATGCGCCCGCCCTCCACCAGATCCTTTTTTGTGAGCGTGATCTTGTCGTCCATGCGGAAGCGGCCGGCGCGCGCCGCGCGGTAGACCTCGATCATCAGCGGAATCTTGATGCAGCTTGCCTGCGGAAATACGCTCTCGCCATTTACCGAGATGGTGCGGCCCGTAGTCAGATCGATCGCTGCGACGCCCAGGACGCCATCGAAGCCCTCGGCATAGGCGTGCAGCCTCGCGGACATGCGCCGTTCGAGCAGCACGGTCACATCGTCTTGCGCCGAGGCGGCCACGGCGAAGAGGCACGCGCAAAGCAGCATGTGGCGGAGCATGACTCTGATTGTAAACTAGGGGAATCATGCAGGACTTCGAGAAGCTCGGCGCCTTCTATCTGGGGCGGGCGTACGACCCTGTCGCGCACAGCCCGAAGGATGGATTGCTGCTCTATGATTCCAAGGATCTGGTCACCCACGCTGTCTGCGTCGGCATGACCGGCAGCGGCAAGACCGGCCTCTGCATCGGGCTGCTCGAGGAGGCCGCCATCGACGGCATTCCCGCCATCGTCATCGATCCGAAAGGCGACCTGGCCAATCTGCTGCTCACGTTTCCGCAACTCAGCCCGCAGGATTTTGCGCCGTGGATCAATGAGGACGACGCGCAGCGCAAGGGCGTCACGCCGGAAGAGTTCGCCAAACAGCAGGCCGAGTTGTGGCGCGACGGGCTGGCCAAATGGGGCCAATCGCCCGAACGCATTCAGAAACTACGCGACGCCGCCGAGTTCCGCATCTACACGCCTGGCAGCAACGCCGGCACCTCGATCTCTATCGTGAAGTCGTTCGCCGCTCCGCCGGATGCGATTCGCGAAGACCGCGAACTGCTGCGCGATCGCGTCAGCGCCACGGCTACGGCCGTGCTCGCTTTGCTCGGCATCGAGGTCGATCCGATCAAGAGCCGCGAACACATTCTTGTCTCGAACATTTTGAATGTTTCCTGGGCCGATGGCAAAGATCTCGATCTTGCCGCGCTGATCGGACAAATTCAATCGCCGCCCATGAAGCGCGTCGGCGTCCTCGACCTCGATGCGTTCTACCCGGCGAAGGATCGCTTTGAACTCGCGATGTCGCTCAACAATCTTCTGGCGTCGCCCGGCTTCGAGTCGTGGCTCGAAGGTGAGGCGCTCGATGTCGGCGAGATCCTGCACACGCCCGCTGGAAAGCCGCGCATCGCGATTTTCTCGATCGCGCACCTGAGCGACTCCGAACGAATGTTCTTCGTCTCGCTGTTGCTCAACCAGGTGGTGAGTTGGATGCGCACGCAATCCGGCACCACCAGCCTGCGCGCGCTGCTCTACATGGATGAGATCTTCGGCTACTTTCCGCCGGTCGCAAATCCTCCGTCGAAGCTGCCGCTGCTCACGCTGTTGAAACAGGCGCGCGCTTTCGGCGTCGGCGTCGTGCTTGCGACGCAGAATCCGGTGGACCTCGATTACAAGGGGCTCGCCAACTGCGGCACCTGGTTCATCGGCCGCTTGCAGACGGAACGCGACAAGGCGCGCGTGCTGGATGGGTTGGAGGGCGCCGCATCGGGGGCGGGCGCCAGCTTCAATCGCGAACAGATGGACCAGATCCTCTCTGGTCTCGGCAATCGCGTCTTCCTGATGAACAACGTGCACGAGGATGCTCCGGAGGTTTTTGAAACGCGCTGGACGCTGTCGTACCTGCGCGGGCCGCTTACGCGTACGCAGATCAAAACGCTCATGAGCGGTAAGCAGCCGGAAGCGCGCTCCGTGTCCGCGGGCAGGTCGGCGGCTGTATCCGCCGCTGCTATCCGGCCCGTGCTGCCAGCCGGGATCAATCAGCTTTTTCTTCCCGCACGCGGAGGGCAGGGAACACTCGTCTATCAGCCCATGCTGTTCGGCGCGGCGCAGGTTCGCTTTGCGGATGCGAAGGCGGGTATCGACACGACACGCGACGCCGCTTTCGTCGTGCCCATCAGCGATGCCGCCGTGCCGGTCGATTGGACTTCCGCCGAAGAGGCGGGCGTGGAGGCCGCGGGATTGGAGAGCGAAGCGAACGAAACCGCGCAGTTCTCCACGCTGCCCGCTCCGGCCGCGAAGGAGAAAAGCTACCCGGCGTGGAGCAAAGATTTCGTCAACTGGATATTTGCAAATCAGACGCTCGAGATATTCCGCTGCGCCGAACTCAAGGTGAATTCGGAGGCCGGCGAATCCGAACGCGATTTCCGGGTTCGGTTGCAGCAGGCGGCGCGGGAGCGGCGCGACGAAGTGAAGGCGGCGTTGCAGCAGAAGTACGCGCCGAGAATCGGCGCCCTTGAGGAGCGCATCCGCAAGTCCGTGCAGTCGGTTGAGCGTGAACAGGAGCAGGCGCAATCGGCCAAACTGCAGACGGCGATGTCGATCGGCGCAAGCCTACTCGGCGCGTTCCTCGGACGCAAGACCCTCAGCGCTACAAACATCGGGCGTGCCGCCACAGCCGCGCGTACTGCTACACGCGCCTACAAGGAATCGCAGGATGTCGGCCGCGCCGGCGAAAATGTGGAAGCGCTCAAACAAGATCTCGCCGAACTGCTGGCGCAGTTCCAACAGGATGTCGATGCCGCGGGCGAAAAGCTTGACGCTGCCACAATTGTGCTCGATACCGCCGTCGTGCGGCCCAAGAAGACCAACATCGGCGTGAAGCTGTTCACGCTCGCCTGGGCGCCTTACTGGCAGGACGAGGCCGGCAACGCCACGCCCGCCTGGAAATGAAGTGACGTGAAGCGAACCATCGCCGCTTTGTCACTGCTCGCCGTCTCGGCTGGTTGTGCGCGCGGACCACAGCCTTTGCCCGTGCAGCGCCGGCTACTCGCGCCCGTTCGTCTGGATCAAGTGGGTCCCTTCGTGGCGATGAACCATCCTTACGCCACGCTCTATTTCGTGAAGGACATTTCCGCCACGCTCTCGGCTGGCGTTTGGCGCTGGACCGGCAAGCAGCCCACCTTGCGCTTTCGAGTGCCGGTGCGGGAACGGCTCTCGTTTGCGGCTGATCTTTCCGTGCCTGAACTCTCCATGCAGCAAACCGGCCCCGTCACGATCAAGTTCGCCGTGAATGATATTCCGCTCGGGACGGTTCGTTACGACACCCCTGGCGCGCACCACTTTCAGAATCCCGTTCCAGCCGCATGGCTGAAGCTCGAAGGCGAGAATATCGTCTCGGCGGAGATCGACAAACTCTACCGTGCCGCGGATCACACGGATCTCGGGTTCATTTTAGTTCGCGCGGGTTTTGTGGAGTGATGCTCAAGGTCCTCGTTATCGTGTGGAGCGCGCTGTTCACCGCCGCGACGGCGTGGGCGCTGGGCGCGCTCCTGTTGCGCCGCCTTCGACTGCACCTGTACCGCGAGGAGGAGCGCATCTTCGCGCTGGTCGGCGGCTATGCCGTGTTGAGTGGCGTGGTCTTCGCGCTGGCCGCCGCGCAGATCGCCTACAACGCAGTTTTCGCGGCTTTCGGTCTCGGCGCGATCGGCCTCGCGCTACGTTTGCGCGCGCATCGCTCGGAGGCGCCTCCGCTTCCGCCCGCACCGCGAAATTGGAGCCGCTTTTTCTTCGGCATCTATGGCATTTTCGCATTGCTCTATCTGGTGCATGCGTTGGCGCCGGAGATGAGTCCCGACGGCAGCGCGTATCACCTCGGGCTCGTGGGCCGCTACCACCGCGCACATGGACTCGTAGCCATTCCGGCCAATATGTACGCCAGTCTCTCGCAGGGCATCGAGATGCTGTTCCTGTTCGCTTTCGTTTTCGGCCGGCACTCGGCGGCCGCGCTGGTGCACTGCTCGTTCTTGCTCACACTGCCGCTGGCGATGTTTGCCTACGCACGCCGCTTCGGGTTGCCGCGCGCCGGAATCGCCGCTGCATTGTTCGTCTTTCTCAGCCCGGTCGTTGGTGTGGATGGCGTCAGTGCGTACAACGATGTCGCGGTCGCGTGCATACTCTTTACGTGTTTTTACGCGCTGCAAATCTGGGACGCCGAGCGGACGCAAGGATTGTTGGTTTTCGCTGGAATCCTGGCAGGCTTTGCTTTTGCCGCAAAGTACACCGCATTTCTCGCGACGCCGTATGCGCTCGGGTTCGTCTGGTGGAAGCAGCGCCGAGGAATGTTTCGAAACGCCGCAACGATCTTGAGTGGCGTCACCGTAATGGCGCTGCCCTGGTTTCTCAAGAACGCCATCGTGGTGGGCAATCCGTTCGCACCATTTCTGAATAACCTGTTTCCGAACCCGTGGTACGACCTCGCCGAAGAGCGCAGCTATTCCGCCCTGATGCGTTTTTACGAGGGGCTGAAGAGTTATGCGGAGATTCCATTGGAAGTCACCGTGCGCGGCCAGACGCTCGGAGGTTTTCTTGGGCCACTGTTTCTGCTTGCGCCGTTCGCATTGGGAGCGGTGCGCTCCGCTGTGGGACGCCGCCTGCTGTTCGCAGCCTGCTTCTTCGCACTGCCTTACGCGGCGAATATCGGCACGCGCTTTCTGATTCCCGCGCTGCCGTTCGTGGCGCTCTCGATGGCTGTTGCGTTAGAGAGCATTCCCGCGGTGCTGCCCGCACTGGTGCTCGTCCATGTCATCACTTGCTGGCCTGGCGTGGCGGCGCGATACAGCGAGCGCTGGGCGTGGCGCTTGAAAAGCACTCCGATCCGGGCGGCATTGCGGCTGGAATCCGAAGATGCGTTTCTCACGCGGGAGTGGCGTGGCTATCGCATTGCGCGGCTGATCGATGGACACGTCCCGCGCGGCGCAAAGGTCTTCGCACCCTCGCCGATTTCGGAGGCCTACACGTCGCGAGAGATCATCGTGGGTTCTTACTCCACTCCGAATCGCGCGTTGTTGTACACGCTGTGGGCGCCGGCGATACCCGGTCTGCAACCGGTATTGGGCATGCGATTCCGATTCCAGGTGCTGCCATTGCGCGCGATCCGCCTTTGGCAGGACGCCTCCGACGCTTCCGACAACTGGAGCATCAGCGAACTCCACATCCTGCGCAACGAAGCCGAAGTGCCGCGCAGTGAGTCCTGGCGAATCGATGCCGCGCCGAACCCGTTCGAGGCGGCATTGGCGCTCGACAATAATCCGGCGACGCGCTGGAGCAGCCGTGAGACGCTGCGTCCAGGCATGCGCTTCGGCGTGGAGTTTGCCGCGCCTGTCGTCATGGATTCTGTATTGCTGCGCTGCGTACAGGATCAGAGACACACACGCCTGCGCCTTGAGGGCCAAACCGAAAACGGCGCCTGGATCGCGCTGAGCGCAGCGCCGGAGCAGTTCGAACTTGGACCGCCGCTTGGTTTCCGCCAGATGGCCGCCGAGGAATTCCATGCTCGGGGAATCGGATATGTCGCGGTAGCGGCGCATGATGCCGGCCTCGACGACTATTTCCAGAATGCGGATCTGTGGGGGTTGGAGCTGATCGGCGAAGAGAGCGGCACGCGGCTCTACCGATTCAAAAACTCTCAAAAGTGAGCGATGTCGAGAGGCCTTCTCTGGCCGCACCGATCAGCCACGGTCCGGCGCCATCGAGCCGGACGGCGAGGCGTCCAGCCGCATCGGTTCGGCCAGCGCTGCGGAATTCGGGCGTCGCAGAATCGGCCCGTGCCAGCAGCAACTCGCAACCGGAAGCCGGTTTGCCGCGCAACAGCAAACGCACGGGCAACGGCTCGCCGGCCTGGAGTGCATAAGGGTCGCGCTCCGGAATTATCTCGAGCGGCAATCCGATGCGGCGGTCGAATCCGGCGCCGGGCTTTCCGCTGAGCAGCAACGCTTTCGCTGAGGCCCGACTCTCGCCCGAGCCTCCGGCGTAAAGTACAAGCGTGCCCTCCGCTTTCACGGGCGCTTGGCCCTCGGCGCCTCCACCCGACGCACTTCCATTGGCCGCGCGCAGGCCAGTGACGTTGTACGCAGCTTGATCCGTGTAAATGGTAGCGTCGCGCAACGCCTGCGGCGCCGCCCCCGGACCGCGAAACTGCACAGTGACGCGCTCGCCGGGGCTTACCCGAAAACTGGCCGGCAGAATTGACAGCTCCTGTGCCCACGCCGGCGCGGCCAGCAGCGCGAGCACAGCCATTTCGATAGCGGGCAAACTATACTCTCCCCTCAAACAGATTTCGTCCGGCCACCAGGGCGCGCATTTTGGCGTCGGCGACGCTACGCTGCAGCATCCAGAAGCCGCAGTCGGGATGCACGAAATGGACGCGGCCCACGCCGAGCGTCTTCTGCGCCAGTTCAATGCGGTCTGCAATACAGTCGGGCGTTTCGATCATGTTGTCTTTGATATCAATCACGCCGAGGCCCAAGCCGATCCTCGGATCGAGGTCGCGGAACGCATCCAGTTCCTTGTAGCCGCGACGCGCGAATTCGAGCACGAGGTGGTCCGCTTTCAGACTGTTGAGGAACGGCATCAGATCGCGCCAGAAGCCTTTCTGCACGGTCTGTCCGCCGTAGTTGCCGAAACAGATGTGCACCGCGCTTCTTCCCTGAATTCCGCCGAGCACGTGGTTGATGCCCTGCATGGCCCACTCGCGATCTTCCGTGTGGCCGCTGATGTTGGCTTCGTCGATCTGCACGACGCTCGCGCCGATGCGCTCGACTTGCGATCGCAGCACTCTCGCGATCGCCATACACAATTCGTCGCGCCCGCGGTAGTGCCGGTCGGTCAAGACCTTCGTTAGCATGTGCGGTCCGGTGCAGGTGAACTTCAGCGGGCTGGCGGTGAGTGCGCGTGTGAATTCAAAATCGCGGGCCAGGTTGAGCGTGCCCTCGCCGACCGGGCCCACGACAATTCCGGCCGGGTCGTTCCGGTACATCATCCCGGCGTCCTCCCGGAACTTCTCGATATCGGAGACCGAAAAGCGTGTGCGGATGCCGTCCATCTGCGAAACAAAATAGTCAATCATTCCGTTCGTTTCGGGATGGCTCGGATTGAAGCGGTTGAGCTCGCCGTCCGCCACCAGATCGATTCCGGCCAACTCCTGCGTCTTCAGTACGACGAGGATGGCATCGCGCAGTGTGAGCCGGCTTTTGTCGTTGAGAAGCCAGTGCGGAGTCGGGTAGCTCCCGACTACGGTTGTTTGGATTGGCATAGAACCTAATTGTAGAAGCCGCGTGACGCCGCCGCACCTGCCGCATGTAGAGGTCTGAAATTCAAACGCGGGTTATACTGGAAGCAGAGGAGTTCCTTTACCCGTGTCGATCCAATCGTTTTTACGTCTGGCCGCGCATGCGCAACTGCTGCCGGCTCTCGAAAGCGCTGAGGAGACCCTCGTCGGCGGGCAGGCGGTCATGGAAGGCGTGATGATGCGCGCGCCCCACAGCTACTGTGTTTCGGTGCGCAAACCGAATGGCGAGATTGTTTTTGAGGAATCTCCGATCGCCCGCGTTTCAGAAAAATATCCGATCTTCAAGTACCCCGTGTTGCGCGGCGTTGGCAGTTTGGGACAGGCGATGAAGCTCGGCATAAAGTCGTTGCGCTTCTCCGCGAATGCCGCGCTCGATGAAGGCGATCCGGAGAAGAAACCCGAGGAGATCTCCTCGTGGATGATGACGCTGAACCTGCTCTTCTCGTTTGGCTTTTTCATCTTCCTCTACAAGTTCGTGCCGCTCTGGTTGACGACCCAGTTGGAACACAGTTTTCCGGTCGTGCACGGCCGTATCGTATTTAACCTGGTCGACGGCATCATCCGCATCCTGATTTTTCTTGCGTTCCTATCTCTGATCTCGCGATGGAAAGATATCCGCCGAGTCTTCGAGTATCACGGTGCGGAGCACAAAGTCGTCTTCAATTTTGAATCGGGCGAACCGCTGAATGTAAGTAATGCGCAGCGCTTCCAGACGTTCCATCCACGCTGCGGCACCAGCTTCCTCCTGGTTGTCATGATGCTCTCGATCGCGGTATATGCCGTCGTGCCGGCCGACACTTTCGCGATGAAGATGCTCTCCCGCGTTGTGCTGCTTCCGGTCATCGCAGGCCTAAGCTTCGAGATGATCCGTTATGCCGCCAAGCGCCGCGGTGGCCTGATGGCGGCGCTGACTGCACCCGGACTCTGGATGCAGCGCATCACAACGAAAGAGCCTTCCGACGACCAGGCTGAGGTGGCGATCCATGCTCTCAACCGGGCGATGGAGCTCGAAAAGTCCCAAGGCGGCGAACTCGTAATCGCCTGATCACTCTCCATGCAATACACTCAAAAACTCGACGCGATCGAGGAGCGCTTCCAGGCGCTCACGGACCAGATGGCGGATCCGGCAGTGATTAGCGATCCCGCAGTCTACCGCAAAACGACGAAGAGCCACAGCGACCTTTCGGAAATCGTCGAGAAGTATCGCGAATGGAAACGGTGCGACCGCGACCTGCAAGCGGTGCGGCCAATGCTCGAGGAGACGGAACCCGAACTGCGCCAGATGGCCATCGATGAAGTCGCCCGGCTCGAGCCGGAACTCACCCGGCTGGAGAGCGAACTCAAGATCCTGATGTTGCCTAAGGATCCGAACGACGAGAAAAACGTGTTGCTCGAAATCCGCGCGGGAGCGGGCGGCGACGAAGCCAGCCTCTTCGCGGCGGAGATCTTCCGTATGTACAGCCGGTACGCGGAGACCATGCGCTGGCGCGTGGAAGTTACGTCGATGAGCGAATCCGGCGCGGGCGGTGCAAAGGAAATTCTCGCGTTGGTCAGCGGCGACAAGGTCTTCAGCAAGTTGAAGTACGAGGGCGGCGTGCACCGCGTGCAGCGTGTGCCCGTGACGGAAGCGCAAGGCCGGATACACACCTCCACGATAACCGTAGCCGTCATGCCGGAGGCCGACGACGTCGAGGTCCACATCGAACCGAAGGATCTGCGCATCGACACATTCTGCTCCTCCGGGCCTGGCGGCCAGTCCGTCAACACGACTTACTCGGCTGTGCGTCTGACGCACATCCCGACCGGCACAGTGGTGTCCTGCCAGGACGAGAAATCGCAGATCAAGAACCGCGAGAAGGCGATGCGCGTATTGCGTTCGCGGCTGTACGAAATTGAACTCGAGAAGCAGCACGCCGAGATCGGCGCCGAGCGCCGCAGCCTGGTAGGTACCGGCGACCGTAGCGAAAAAATCCGCACTTACAACTTCAAGGAAAACCGCGTGACCGACCACCGCATCGGTCTGACGGTACATCAACTCGACTCGATCATGGAAGGACGGCTCGATCAGTTCGTCGACGCATTGACAAACTACTTCCAGACCGAGAAACTGAAACAACATTCCATTGATGCTGACAATTCAGGCGGCGCTGCGGCAGGGAAGTAAACTCTTCGAAGACGGCGCGGTGATCGCGCCGCGTCTTACCGCCGAAGTCCTTTTGTGCCACGCCCTCGGGCGCGAGAAGTCGTATCTTTTCGCACATCCGGAGGAAGAACTCAGCGAAAACGCGTGGATTCATTACGGCCGCTATCTCCACGAGCGTCTGCAAGGGAAACCCACGCAGTACATCACCGGGCGCCAGGAGTTTTACGGCCGCGAGTTCCGCGTCACGCCCGATGTGCTCATCCCGCGGCCGGAAACCGAGCATGTTGTCGAACGCGCTCTTGCGCTTGCTCCGCGTGTCATCGTGGACGCTGGTTGCGGCAGCGGAGCGATCGCGGCTACTCTGCAACTGGAATGTGGCGCTCAGGTTTATGCCACGGACATCTCCGAAGCCGCGATTCGAGTAGCCGCCGCGAATGCCCGCCGTCTGGGCGCGCGCGTCGACTTCATGGTCTGCGATCTTCTCGCGGGCCTTGCCGCGCGGAGCGTCGACCTGCTGGTCTCGAATCCACCTTATGTCCCCTATACTGATGCGCCGGGGCTGCAGCGCGAGGTTGTGGACTTCGAGCCGCATATCGCCCTGTTCGGCGGCGCCTCCGGTTACGAAATCTACGAGCGGCTAGTGGCAGAAGCTCCGCGCGTGCTCAGACGCGGCGGCTGGCTCGTCATGGAACTCGGCTATCGTTCCGAAGCCCGCGTGCGCGGCTTGTTGACGGCTTGGAGCGACATCGATGTGCAGGCGGACCTCGCCGGATTACCGCGCGTCATCTCGGCCCGGTGGCAACCGTGAGAACCATTTTCCACATCGACATGGATGCCTTCTTTGTGTCGGTGGAGGAGATCTTCGATCCCTCGCTGAAGGGCAAACCCGTTGTTGTCGGGGGTCAGAAGAATCAGCGTGGCGTCGTCTCCGCGGCTTCTTATGCAGCACGCAAATTTGGAATTCACTCCGCGCTGCCGCTGCGTACCGCGGGCATGCTCTGCCCGCACGCCATCTTTATCGACGGCCATCCGGCACGGTATCGCGAGTACTCGCACAAGATCTGCGACGTGTTCAATCGTTTCTCTCCGCGCGTGGAGATGGCGTCGGTTGATGAGGCCTATCTCGACCTGACCGGTACGGAGCGCCTGCTGGGAAAGCCGCTCGCTGCCGCCCATGCGCTGCACGAGATGGTGAAGCGCGAGACCGGACTCAACTGCTCGATCGGCGCATCCAGTTCGCGCATGGTGTCGAAGGTCGCCTCCGATCAAGCCAAGCCCAACGGAGTGCTCTGGATTCCGCCAGGCATGGAGGCATCGTTCCTCGCGCCGCTCGACGTGCGGCGCATTCCCGGCGTCGGCAAGGTGATGGAGGCCGGTCTCCATGCGCTCGGCATCCACAAGGTGGGCGACCTGGCGGCGCTCGACGAAGTGTTTCTCGAAAAGAAGTTCGGCAAGTTCGGCGTGGCGCTGGCCGGCAAAGCGCGCGGCCTCGATGCCGGCGCGTGGTTCGACGGCGACATCGGTGACGACAGCGATCCCAAGTCGATCAGTCACGAACATACGTTCGGCGAGGATACAAAAGACAAGGCGGCGTTGGAGGCGATCCTGGCCCGGCTCTCCGAGATGGTGGGGCGGCGTCTGCGGGAGCATGGCCTGCACGCGCGCACGGTACAGATCAAACTGCGCTACTCGGATTTCTCCACCTTCACGCGCGCTCGCTCGCTCGCTCACGCGACCCAATTGGACATCGAGATCCTCGACGAAGCGCGCCACCTGTTCCGCAAGAACTGGACGGGCGCCGCAGTGCGTCTTCTGGGCGTACACGCTTCGGGATTTGAGGCTGCCACGGGACAACTCAATTTGTTGGACGAGGGGAAATCAGAACGCTGGAGAAAAGCGTTGTCGGCGGTGGACCGAATTCGCGACAAGTTCGGCGAAGACAGCGTTTCGTTGGCGAGCGGCATGAACAGCGGCTTCCGTGAGAAGGTACACGAGAATCCCGCGAGCCTGCCCGGCAAAGGGCCGCGACGATAGTTTGGGCGTTTACTACTGCAAGGCTTTCAATAAAAATGCGTAGTCGAAGGCCGTCTCCTTGATGCGTTCGTAACGGCCAGACGAGCCGAAGTGCCCGCTGCCCATCTCGGTCTTGAGCAGCAGCAGGTTCTTGCCGGTGTTCAGCGCGCGCAGCTTCGCGGTCCATTTGGCGGGCTCCCAGTAAGAAACTCGCGGATCGTTCAGTCCGGCTGTGATCAGCATGTGCGGATAGGCTTTCGCCTCTACATTGTCATAAGGCGAGTAGGAGTACATGTACTCGAAGGCGGCCTGCTCCTTCGGGTTACCCCACTCTTCAAATTCGGCCACAGTGAGTGGCAGCGTCTCGTCGAGCATCGTGTTGATCACATCGACGAAGGGCACTTTCGCGAGCACCGCGCCGAAGAGATCGGGACGCGAGTTGACGACGGCGCCCATCAGCAGTCCGCCGGCGCTGCCGCCCATTATGGCCAGGTGCTGCGGTGACGTGTACTTCTGCGCGATCAGGTATTCGGCGCACGCGATGAAATCGCGGAACGTGTTCTTCTTGCGCATCATCTTGCCGTCGTCGTGCCAAGTGCGGCCCAATTCGGAGCCACCGCGAATGTGGGCGATGGCGAAGACGAAGCCGCGGTTGAGCAGGCTCAACCGCTCGGAGGAAAACGCCGGCTCCATCGTGATTCCGTAGGAGCCGTAGCCGTAGAGCAGCAAGCGGGTCTGCCCGTCGCGCCGTGCGCCCGCGCGATAGACCAGGGAGATGGGAATCTTCGCGCCATCGGCGGCCGTCGCGAAAATGCGTTCCGAACGATACAGCGTCGGATCATACCCGCCGAGTACGGGGGTCCGCTTCTTGAGTTCTCGTGTGCGAGCGCTCATGTCGTAGTCGAAGACGGATGCGGGCGTCACGAGCGACGTGTAGCTGAAGCGCAGCAACTGCGTGTCATACTCTGGATTCCCGGTCTGCTCCACGCTGTAAACGGGTTCGTCGAATTCCACAAAGTGGCGCTTGCCGGCCGCGAGGTCCTCCACCAGCAGGCGGGACAGCCCGTTTTCGCGCAGCGAGATCACAAGGTGATTGCGGAAGGCATCCACGCCGCGCAGCAGCACGCCGTCGCGATGCGCAATCAGTTCCTTCCAGTTTTTCGCCGACGGGTCGTTCAACGGCGCCTGGACGAGGCGATAGTTGCGCCCTGTGTCGTCCGCCAGGATGTAAAAGCTGTCGCCGTGATGCTCCACCGAATAGTCGATACCCTTACGGCGCGGCTCGACGGCGCGGAACTGACCCGCTGGATCGGCTGCCCGCAAGTAGCGCACTTCGCTTGTGGTCTTGCTCTCCAGGCGCATCAGGAGATATTGCCGGCTGCGCGTCTTCGATAGCTCGAGCGTGAACATCTCGTCGGGTTCTTGATAGACGAGAGTATCTGCTGCGGTCGGCGTCCCCAGCTTGTGGCGGAGGAGTCTGTAGGGCCGTTTGGCTTCGTCGAGGACGTTGTAGAACAGGGTGCGGTTGTCTTCGGCCCATTCCAGCGAATAGTACGTATTCGGTATGCGGTCTTCGAGCAGTTTTCCGGTTGTCAGATCTTTCACAAACACGGTGTAAGCTTCGTCGCCGGCTGTGTCGATCGAGTAGGCAAGCAGCTTGTGGTCCGGACTCGGTTCGAAACGGCCGACGCGGAAGTACTTCTCGCCTTTTGCCAGCGTGTTGCCGTCGAGCAGAATCTCCTCCGCCGCTTCGAGTGAACCCTGCTTGCGGCAGTAGATTGCGTACTGCTTGCCTTTCTCCGTGCGCGTGTAATAGTAATAGCCGCCGATGCGCACCGGCACGGACAGATCGGTCTCCTGGATGCGGCCGAGAATTTCCTGATACAACTCGTCCCGCAGCTTTTCCGTGTCCTTCATGACGCTATCGGTGTAGCTATTCTCGGCCTCGAGGTATCGGATCACTTCCGGATTCTGCTTTTCGCGAAGCCAGGCATACGGATCGGCCAGCTTGACGCCGTGGAGAACGGTTGTCTTCGGAATAGATCTGGCGACGGGCGGAGTCAGCGGGCCATCGCCCGCGGAGAGAGAGACGCTCATAAGTAGAAGTCCAGTTGCGAAACGCAGCATGTAATCAATGATGCTAACAAAGCAGCGACGATGCTAACAAAACGTGTGCGCGGAACAATTCGAGCCGGATCGATTCCCAAACGCGCGCGCACTCCACTAGAATGGTGTGGTAAACCATGTCCATCTACTTTCGCGTCTTCGTCCTCGCGGCAGCATCCGCGTTCTTGCTTGCCGGCTGCAAACGATCAGCCCCTGCCTCGGTCGCCGCTACCGTGAACGGCCGGGCTGTCGCCTATTCCGAATTGGAGAAGCAGATGCAGACCCAATTCACCACTCCGGCGGAGGGTCAGAACGCCGACGCCGTGGCTATCCAGAAGATGGAAGTGCTGCGCAGCTTGATCGACAACGAGATCATGTTACAGCGCGCCGAAAAGCTCAGCCTGATGGCGGTCGACACGGAAGTGGAGACGAAGTTCACCGAGATCAAAGCGCCCTACACGCAGGAGGAGTTTCAAAAGCAGCTCAACCTGCGCAAGATGAGCGTGGACGACCTTAAGGCGCAGTTGCGCCGGGATCTGAGCGTTCAGAAACTGTTCAATAAAGAGATCACTTCCAATATCAACATCTCCGACCAGGAGGTGACGGACTACTACAACGCCAACACGGCGAGCTTCAATCTTGTCGAGCCGCAGATTCACATCGCTCAGATTCTCGTGACCGCCGGACCCGACCCCAACGTGCGCAATCTGAAGAACGACAAAGCGCAGAACGACGAACAGGCGCGCAAGAAGATCGCCATGCTCGAAGCCCGCCTGCGCCAGGGTGAAGACTTTTCGCAACTCGCGCAGAATTTCTCGGAGGATCCGCAGTCGACGCCCAATGGCGGCGATCTGGGTTTCGTGCCGGAATCCGCGCTGCAGAAAGCCAACGTCGAGTTGAAAAAGATGGTGGCCTCGCTCGCGCCCGGCCAGATGTCGCCGATCCTGCATACGGCCGAGGGCTACCGCATTCTCAAGGTCATCTCGAAGGAGCCCGCGGGACAGCGCCAGTTGAACGATCCGCGCGTGCAGCAGAACATTCGCGAGACCTTGATGAATCGCAAGGATCAGCTACTCCGGGCCGCGTACTATGAAGTGGCGCGCAACGAAGCGAAGGTTGCCAATTATCTCGCAATGAAGATCATGGCCGAGAAGACCGGCAAGAAGTAATTACTGCGAGGCGCCGGTGGCGGACTTGCCCTTCGCCGGCGTCTTGCGAATCTCTTCAAAATACTGCTGGACGTATTGCTGATAGATCAGCGGAACTTCGTCGCGATGCACCTCGCCGCCGCCCTCGGCGTGCGTAGCGCGTTTGTCGGAATACTGCGTTTTGAGCGGCTGCTGCTTTCCGGATGACACCTCCACCATGATCTCGCCCGTGAGGTTTTGCGAGCGCTTGCCGATGATCTCGCTGAGCTTTCCCATGGCTGCCTGGTTGGCCGCGTCGCGCAGTCCCTTGTCGCCGTCTTCCTTGCCGATGCCGCTACGCGCATCCTGGGAGGCGCGTTCATTGGCAGAGCGCTCACCCTTGCTCTTGCCGCCCTGAGCGCGCTCGTTGCCCTCGCCCTGTTCGTCGCCCTGCTTGCCTTCCTGCGCGCCGTCGGCCTGCGGTTTACCCGGCGCCTGCTTGCCGTTAGGGTCGTCGCGTTTCTGCGAGTTTCCCGACGGCTGGCCTTTCTGCGAAGCCTGCTCGGTCTGTTGCCCGGCGGACTGCTGCGGTGGCTGAATCTTCATCTTGTCCAGCAGGTTCGCCATCGCTTCGCGCATCTTCTGCATCAGGCTCGATTCTTCCTGGTTCTGGTTGCCGCGCTTATTTTGCGATTGTTGTTTGGGCGGAGTGCCTGCCTGCGAGCCCGGCTGGTTATCCGCATTCGATGGTTCCGAATTGCCGCTGGCGCGTTCGCCTGGCTCATCGCTGTTTTCCGGATCGTTGCCCTGCGCGTCTGTCTTGGCGCCTGGTGTCTTGCGGGCATCCGGCGAGCTTTTGGCCGATTGGCCGTCGTTAGACTCATCGCTCGCGACGCCCTCCGCGGTCAACTGGCCTGGTATCGTGTCGGCGCGTTCGCCCACCGCGACCCCATTTTCGCTGAACATCGCCTGCTGCTTCCTGTCCTCCGCTTGTTTTTTCTTGGCTTCTTTCGTGCCACTGGCCGGCTGAAAGAAGTCGAACATCGCCTCGGCAATCGGCGGACGTAAATCAAGGCTGTGGCGGATTCCATAGCGGAGCGCTAACAAGCCGCCTGCGGCCAGCGCGAGCGCCAGCACGGCATACGCCGCACGCGGCGCAGTCAGCGGTATCACGACCGGCACGTCGACATCCGTGGCGAGTTCCGCGGCCGCTTCCCGCTGCTGGCGGACGACGGCTTCATCGGCGCCGCGCCTCGCTTCGGGACCGGCATAGAACCATGCCGTTGACAAAGAGTCGTGTGTTCGCAAACGCCGATCGAGGATCTGCGCGATGGTGTAGCGCGACGGAATCCGTTTCGCGAGACGGAAGACCCCCACGCCTAATGTGACGGCAAAAAACAGTGCCGGCCAATACCAATTGAGAATTTCAGTTCCGGCCACCAGCAGTAGCAGGACACCGCCGAGGGCGGCAGCCAAGGCGAGGGCCGATTGCTGGAGCGCGAGGTTCCACAACCATCGTTTTCGCGCCTCGGCCACAAGGTTTTGCAGTCTGTTCACTAATCTCATTATCCCGCAAAGTTTGACACCCCTTCGCCCCGGCAAGTAAACTCTAATGCTTAGGAGCTAATCCGCTCAAGAATGTTGCTTGCCAGAGAATTCGTAGCCTACCTGTCCCGCCAGTTGGTTGCACGACTGACTCCACAGTTCATCGAAGTAGCCTCGCCCCAACCCGCCGCGGAGATGATCGCCGGCGTGATCACCGAAGAATTAGCAGTCGAGGACAGGCTCAACGATGAAGTTCGAGACATCCTCGACCAATACGCGGAGTACATGCGCCGCGAAGGAGTGAGCTATCAGGAGATGTTCCGCCGCATTAAGAACACCCTGGTATCGCAGCGCAAAGTGATCCGCGCCTCCGGGCGCGATTCCGGCGACAACATGAAATTATCGCGGGACAAGATCAATGAGATCTCCCACAAGGCTGTGGCCGCGTTCCGCAAGTCGCGGGAGTTTCGCATTAAAAAGGACGTCAACGAGGTGCGCCTCGAAGTCGTGCGTTGCATCTCCGACCTGCTGCTGATTGAAGACAAAGTCGACAAAGCGGCCATCAAGAAAATCCGTACTCAGAAGCGCGACATCTCCGAAGGCGGCGAAGAGTGGGATTTGCTGCACCGGCGTTACTATGCCGAGGAATTGAAAAAGCTCGGCATCGATCTCGATAGCCAGCGATGAAACCCACACTGGTTGTCGCCGGCAGCCTCAACATGGATTTCGTGGTTCGGGTGGAGCATCTTCCAGCGCCCGGCGAAACAGTTTTGGGGCGCGACTTCCAGACGATCCCCGGAGGCAAGGGCGCCAACCAGGCGTGTGCCGCGGCCCGTACCGGCGCGGACTCCGTCGCGGTGAAGATGGCGGGCCGCGTTGGTTGCGATGTCTTCGCCGGGCAACTCAAGGCCAGTCTGTCCGCCGCGGGAGTCGATGCCGGCGCCGTGCTCTCCACGGAGTCGCAACCCACGGGCGTCGCGCTGATCTGGGTGGATGCCGCCGGGCAGAACTCGATCGTGGTCGCCTCCGGCGCCAACCATGCCTTCCTGCCATGCGACATGGATGCTGTGCGCGCCGCGTTTCAAGGCGCGAGTCTGGCGCTGTTTCAATTGGAATCGCCATTGGATACGGTGGCTGCGGCGCTGGCGCTGGCCCATGAAGAGGGCGCTAGAACGATTCTCGATCCAGCTCCTGCACAAACGCTCTCTCGTGAGATCTTGGAGCAGGTCGACATCCTCACACCCAACGAGAGCGAGGCTTGTATCCTTCTGGGCCGCCCGGCGCAGCGGTTGAATCCGGTCGGCTGTCCCGCGCTGGCTCGCGAGCTTCTGGCTATCGGCCCCAGGGCCGTGATTCTGAAACTGGGCGAGCAGGGCTGCTTCTATTCGGACGGCGCGACGGAGATCCACAGCACGGGTTTCGCGGTGACAGCCGTAGACACGACGGCTGCGGGGGATACCTTCAACGCCGCGCTCGCCGTGGCGCTCGCCGAAGGCCGTCCGATGCCGGATTCGCTGCGTTTCGCCAATGCCGCCGCAGCCATCTCGGTCACGCGTGTGGGTGCGCAATCGTCGGCTCCCGCGCGTGCCGAAGTCGAAGCGCTGCTCCGCGGCAATATGGTTTCCTAACGGACGTTTAGCTTGTAGGCCGCGAAGCGTGCGTTTTCAAATTCGGCCGGGCGATCCTTTAGTTTGTGTTCCTGTTTGAGAACAATGTAGTCGATGCCCGCGCCGGAGTACTTTTCCAGATGTGCCGCGTCGAATCCCGGAAGCATCGTCGCTTGCCAGCGGCTCCACCATTCTTCGGCGAATCCGCTCTGGTAGTTGACCTCGCCGCCGGCTTTCCAATCCGTATAGACAGCGCGCAGGGCCCTGGCACGAAAGACGCCGGGGTATAGCTCCCTGCGCGCGTCGGGAAACAGGAACATCGCATCTCTCGGAACGGATGAGCGCGCCCAGGCTGAAAGCTGATCGAGTTCGGGCGAGGGCGGCGGCGGGTAGTCCGCCATCGCTGTCAGATTGGGAATCAGCCAGAACGGCAGCAGCGTGGCAAGGGCCAGGGGTGCGAGCGACCAACGCCGGCGCATTGATGCGGCCATCAGACCCAATGTGGCGGCCGTTGCGAGCAGCCACAGCGTGAGCACTTTCAAGCGAATCGGTGCGAGCGCAAAGTCGGGAACGAGGATTTCGGAGATGCGCGTGTGGAGTGGCACGGCGAAGGCTACCAACAACCAGAGCAACGACTCCGCAAAGCGTCTTGCGCCCGCCGCTTTCGCCGCGGCGGCGGCGCCGCCGATGACGGCGAAGGCCGTAACGAAGAGCAGCGCGCGCGCCGGTTGAAACTGCGGGATCATCGCCCACTTGAGCTTCTCGAGGAGAACGTAGGAGACCGGAACGCTGAGAACGCCGATCAGCGGCAGGCCGGCGAAAAACCATTTCAGGTCAAACGGGATGTCGTCTTTCAAACGCAGGAAGGCAGCCGCCGCGAGTGCGAACAGAAGCGCGTAGTGCGGCCACCACACGCCAGCCCACAGCGATACCCAGTTGTAGCTGGCGCGCATGCGCTGCACTTGCTCCTGCGCTGGAGGAATCGCGCCGAAAAACGTCTGCGTGCCGCTCGCGCCGATCTGCATACGGGACAACGCCAACATTAGGAGCACGGCGGCGGCCAGCGGCATGAGTCCGCGTATGCGGCGCTGCATCGTCTCTGGTTTCGAGGGCCACAGGGCCAGTAGGAAGTAGACAGCCCAGAACGGCGCAATCGTCGGCGCGTGGTACAGAAATGCTACCGCCGCCGCCGACCCGCCGAGCAAGTCGCGCCCGTGCGCGGCTAACCCGACCGCCAGCAGCAGAAGTGGAACGGCGAAGCCGCGCGGTACCGGCTCGTACTCTATGGTCAGCACGGTCGGACCGGCAATCGTCGCGCCGAGCGAGAAGATGCCGGCCACAAAAATAGCCATGTGCGGCGGGAGACGCAGCGCTGTTCCGATCAGGTAAACGCCCAGGAGTCCGAGAAAGCGGAACAAGAGTTGTTGCGAGAGCAGCACGCCTTGAAACTCCGCGCCCGTCCAACGGCGCAGTGTTAGCGCAACTTCATCGTAAACGGTGAACGACAGATGCGGCCGCGTTGCGATGGGATCACGCGCTAGAACGCCGGGATCGCGCAGATGTTCGAGCATCGGGATGTAGATCTGCGTGTCCGATTGAAGATAGGTATGACCGGGGAAGAAGAAGAATCCGAGCAGCGTAAACACGAGCAGGGATCCACCGGCCGCGAAGTTGCGCATTTATTGTGCCGGCGTCTTTTCTAGCTGCTGTTTTGCCCACACCCGGTTCGGATTCAACTCGACGGCTTTCTGCAATGACTTGCGCGCCTCCGCGTTGCGGTTCGCCTTGCGTTGCGCAATGCCGAGCCAGAGCCATGCCTCCGGCAATTTCGGATTGAGTTGCAGCGCTTTTTCAAAATCGCGGATGGCCAGATCGATGCCTCCGCCGAACTGCGCGGGCAAGTAGTAGTTCCCGACGCCCCGGCTCAAGTAGGCGGCCGCCGATTTCGGATCGAGTTCCACCGCCTTGTTGATGGACTCCTGTGCGCACCTGCCGTACTTCAAGCCGAGTAACACATTGGCCGGAATCACCTGGCCGCACAGAGTGCCGAGGATGCGGTGGTACTCGGCATTGCGCGCCTCCATCGCGACCGCTTTCTGCGCCGCCGCGATGCCGGTTTCCGCTGCCCCCCTAGCCTGATTCTTATCCTTCAACTCAATAGCGACTTCGGCCAGATGGGACTCGGCCAGCGCCAGCCGGTACTGTGCCGCGGCATCATTCGGACGCTTACCGGCTTCCGTCTTAAACTCGGCAGCCAACCTCTCCAGAGCGGCTCGATCCTGCCGGTCGCGCGCGCGCTCGAGGTCGGCCGTAGACGCGGCAAAGCTTAGGCCCGCCGCCAGGATACACAGAAAGGCTCTCATTCCTTTGATTCTACAGTTTGGCGACTTTGCGGTGCACGAGGAGGAAAAACAGACCGAGCGCGACGAGTAGCACGCCGAAGACCGCGAGTACGGGCGGCGCCGAGTAGGTCTTGATCATCGCGCCCGCGATCAGGCTGCCAAACGGCATGCCGCCGCGGAAGGCGACGTTATAGACGCTCATCACGCGGCCGCGCATTTCGTTCGTCGCGATCAACTGCACAAGCGACGTCACCATCGCGAACACGGCGATCAAGGCCGCTCCCGACAGGAATACCAAGGCAGAACTGAGAGCCAGCTTTGTCGACAGCGCGAAGCCTGTCATCAACGCGCCCATCACGATCAGCGTCAGCAGGGCGAAGCGGCCCTTGCGCTTGACGTTGCCCAGCCAAGCCACGACCAGCGCTCCCGCGACGGCGCCTGCGCCTGAGAGGCTGAGCAGCAGCGTGAAGATGTCCGGTCCCTGATGGAACACGTCTTTGGCGAAGACGGGCAGGAACGTCATGATCGGGACGCCCAGCACGGTCATGCAGAACGCGAGCGCGATCAGGGCCGTCAGCGCCTCACGCTCGCGCACGAAACGCAGTCCGCCCTTAAGGCTCTCCATCAGCGTCTCTTTGGTGGTCGGCGGAATAAAGCGGATGCGCAGCATCAGCAGTGAAACGATGACCGCGACGAAGGACAGGCCGTTCAAGCCGAAGCACCATGCAGCGCCCAGCTTGGTGAGTGCGAGACCGCCGATCATCGGTCCAACCACACGCGCGAGATTGAACTGGATGGAGTTTAGGGCAATGGCGTTCGGCAGATCCTCCGGGGGCACCAGCGTCGGAATCAGGGCCTGGTAGGCCGGCCCGCCAAAAGCTTGCGCGAGACCCACGACGAACGAGAGCGTCAGAATATGCCAGACCTGGACCTGTCCGAATGCGAACAGGCTGGCGAGCAGGAACGCGCAACTCATCTGCACGATCTGCGAGCCGACGAGCAGAAAACGGCGGTCGAAGCGGTCGGCCACCACGCCGCCGAGCATCGAGAAAAGAAAGATCGGGATCTCGCCGAGAAACGCGTCCAGACCCAATAAAAGCGGGCTCTTGGAGATCTCCAGAACCAGCCAGCTCTGGGCCAGCTTCTGCATCCACGTTCCCACGCTCGAAGTACATGCCCCGGCCCACATCAGGCGGAAATCGCGGGATTCAAATGCTTTGAAGATGCGGCTGAACAAATGGAGTTCCCGTTAGGGCAGCGGTTTCTCGCGAGCAATAAGATGAAGCAGGTTGCCGTCCAAGTCCTTGAAAAACACGAGCCGGTTGCCCATCAACTCGCGTGGCTCGGTTACGAATTGCACATTGAGCGCTTTCAGGTGCGCGTACGCTTCGTCGAAATCATCAATCGCGATCGCCAGATGGCGGAACCCCGGATCCTTCAACTCATTCGAACCGCGTTCGCCGGCGGATGGAATAATCTCCAGCATTGATCCGTTGCGGGCGCGTACGAAGTAGTTCCCGTCGTAGACGAAGTTGATGACGAACTCGAGATGACCGGCATACCACTGCGCCAGTTTCTCGGGATTGGGAGATGCGATTGCGGTGTGTTCGAGTCCTTGAAACATACGGGGATTTTAGCATCAATCCACGTCCGGTCTTTTAATACACCTCAAAGAGGAAAACTGTGTTCGATCCGGACGGGGTCAGCGCATACTGTCCGTTCTCTAATGTCGCAGCGGCTTCGACGCGAAAAAGGCCCGCGGAGAGTTTGCGCACGCTCAGCGGGAACGGCCGCGGGCCGCCCTTCTTTTTTTCGGGGAAGATGACTTCGCGACGGCCGTTCTTCGCTTCCAGTCGATACAACTCGAGCCGTTCGGCATCCAGCTTTTCCGTGCGGATCAGGAAAATTGGTTCGGCCAGCGGAGTTCGCGCCTTCGCGGATGTGCCGGGCACGAAGTAGATGTTGTCGTTTTTCTTCTTCTCTTCCTGCGCCGTGACCATCTCGGTTTCGACGAGTGTTGAGGCGTGCAGCAGATAGGGCACGTCGGCCTTTTCCGGCCGCGGCCCAGAATAGGCGTTCGATTGCGCACTTGCCGCCAGACACGCCAAGGCAAACAGTGAGACGATTCTGAATTTCATTTCGACACGTTTTTCTCCGCTCGCGCCTCCAGGTCGGCGAGCAGATTTTCAAGCTCTTTCTCATCGACGGGCTTTCTCAGGATCCGCCCGTCGCCCGCATGGAAGGAGCGGGCGAGATCTGAGTCGTAGCCTTCGGTCAACAGTATGAACGCACCCACATGGTGGCGCACCCGCTCATAAAACTCCAGCCAGTTGCTGCCGTCCAGCCGGACGGAGCAGAACAGCAGATCGAATTTCATGCGCTCAACCAACTGAGCCGCTTCCTCGGGTTGCGGGACTGGTACGACGCGGCAGCCCTTGGCACTGAGTCGAACGAGCAACTGGCGCTGCACGGCGAGATCTGGCTCGACCACCAGAGCCGTCCAGTGGCGTTCGCCGCGTTCGGCGCCGGGAGATGACGTCAAGCCTGGGCTGGTCTGTGCCACAGGCAATTCCACTTCGAAGCGTGAGGCGGAGCCGGAGACGCGCACAAAGCGGATCTCGCCGCCGTGGCTCTGGATGATGCCGCGGCAAACGCCGAGTCCGAGTGCGCCGGCCTCCGCCGAGTGAAGATCGGCGAAAGGATCGCGGCGGATCACAATCTCGGTGCCGGAATAGCTGATGGCGGTCAGCACACGCCGCGCCAGCATGCTGGTGGAGACGTAGAGTTCGCGGTGCTCAGCCGTGCCCAGCGACTGCTCGGCGTGGACCAGAAGGTTGAGGAATACCTGTTCGAGTTGCCCTTGCGATCCCATCACGTAAACCGGCTCCATCGAGAGACGGTTCGAGACCTGGATGTTGCGCGCCGCCCATTCCCGTTCACGGAAATGAATCAGACTGGCGAGCACGGCGTTGATTTCGACGGGTTTGGCATCGGTCTTCTCGGCGCGGCCGAACGAGACCAGGCGCGAGACGATTTCAGAGGCGCGGCGCGCCTCCGCCGCTATGGCGGCAAGTTGACGTTTAGTTTCGGAATCGGCCGGCCGCGTGAGCGCCCTTCCTGCCATGAGGACCACCGATTCGAGCGGCGCCTGCAATTCGTCGGCAATCCCTGAGATCAGTTGTCCGGTGGCGGCTAGTTTTTCGCTGCGAAAAAGTTGCTCGCGCATTGTGCGCTGCTCCATCAGCCGCAGCGACGTCGCGATCTGATTTCCGAAGTGCTGCGCCGCCGCCTGTTCATCCTGATTGAAGATGCGCGCGCGTTCGGAATGGCACAGAGCGAGCACGCCGAGCGGTTCGCTTTGCGCGAACATGGGCACAAACATCGCGGCCCGTGGGTCGGAGTCCCGTTCGGCGCCACGGAACAGCGGGCTGCGCGCAGTGTCGGGGATGGTCAATAATGTTCGATTGCGAAAGCACAGCGAGGCGGCGTTGTGCAGTGCGCCGTCCGGTGTCTCGAGCGGAATCATGGCGCCGTCCAGATCCCTGCTGGCGATACGCTCCAGGGCGTTCTGCCCCGGGCGGAAGACATAGAGACTCACGCTGGTGATCCGCAGCACGGAAGGCACGACGGCGTTGAGCTTTTCCAGAATCTCCGCCGGCGAGGATGCCGACAGAATCTCTTCGCCCAGCGCGTTGAGCGCGCGCATCGCCCGGCGCTGCTGGTTCAGTCGCCGTTCCCGGGTCCACCAGACGGCGAGCGCCAGTAGCGCCGCCAGTAACGCAAGTCCGATGATGTGAGGAGGTACCAGCCAGCTTCGCTCCAGAAGGGTGACATCGCTGGCGGAAGCGAGCAGGATCTGGAACAGCCGGTCATAGGGCGGGCTCGGGCAGTATTGCGAGGCGAGACCGGTCACCTGAATCTTGTCGCCTAGCGAGTACTGGTGGAAGTCGCCATCGGAATTCGGGAGATCCTTCGGCAGGAACAGCTTTAAGAGGTCGTCGCCCTGCCCAATCAAAATATATTGGCCGCCTGTATTGGCGCCCAGTTCGACGATCTTCCCCTCGGTAGTCACCAGCATGCCGAGGTAGCGGAACGAGTTCAACTCATTCCAGCGCACCTTCAGCGGTGGCGCGGCGCGTGTGTGGCCCGTTTTGCGGATATGCTGCACGAAGAGCACCGGGAGCCCCGCGCGCTGGCCGGCAATGCCATCCACTTCTATGATGTCGCCTGGATGCAACGCGGCCAGCAGTTCGTAGGGCCCGTCGAGCGTCAAGCCCGCGCCGCGACCATCATAGATACCGACGTGGCTATAAGTCAGCACCCGGACGGTGCGCGCTGTGACTGTGCCGGTGACTTGTACTTCTTCGTTTTCGTGAACCGGAAGGAAATCGCCCGCTCTGCGCGCGGCGGCTTCCTGCAGCGAGACCGGTGTGTGTGCCGACAATCTTCCCGCGCAGGCTAACAGCGCAGGGATGAGGCCGCGAATCAGACGCCGACGAATCGATGAAGAAGCCATTCCTCCAACTCCGGACTGCGGAAGTCTCGAATCAGGAGAGCCGCGCCGGGCAATTCGGCGCACGTCGTTGTAAGTCCCACTACCTGGGCTCCCGCTGCCAGCGCGGCGCTGACGCCCGTGATCGAGTCTTCAAAAACGATGCAATCGGCGGGAGCGGCGCCCAGAAGTTCCGCGGCCCGGATGTAGATATCCGGATACGGTTTGGGACGCTGCACCTGATCGCCATCCACTATCACACTAAAATAGCGCTTCAGGTCCGATTGTGCCAGGATGCATTCCACGTTGGCCGCCTCGGCATTGGAACCGACAGCCTTGGGCACGGCGGCGTGCCGCTGGAGAAACTCCCGGATTCCCGGCACCAGCTTGCTTTCCAGTTGCGGCGCGATCATCTCGCGATAGAGCGCCTCTTTGGCCGCGCCGTGCCGAAGCGTCTCGGCCTCGCCCAGCCCGCCCCCAAAGAGATCGCGCACGATCTCATCGTTGCGCTTGCCGTGCATGCGCTCCTCAATTTGCGTGCTATCGATTCCGAAAGGTAGCAAGTAGCGCTCCCAAACTTCGGTATGTAGGGCCGTCGAGTCAACGATAACGCCGTCCACGTCAAAAATAAAGACTAGGCTATTTGTTGGGATTTTGCTGCTTTTCACTTGAAACGGATGATAGCACAGGCGCGCGAAGCCGCGACCGGCGGGAAGCCGCGCCGCGCTGTAAAATGAAAGCTGGCCCGTTCCCTCAGCTTGCCATGGATATCTACGACGAGATCGTACGCCTAAGAAAGCTCGGGCAGAAGTGCGCCCTGGCCACCATCGTCGAGGTAAACGGTTCCATTCCAAGCTACGAGACTGCGAAACTGCTGGTGCGGGAAGACGGATCGCTGCTGGGCACCGTCGGCGGCGGCTGTGTCGAGGCGGAGGTCTGGGACGCCGCGCAGGAGGTCATGCGCAGCGAGCGCCCGCGCCGGATGAACTTTAACTTGGGACAAGACGCCGCCGACGACAACGGCCTGATTTGTGGAGGACAATTGAGCATCTTCGTCGAACCCATTGTGCCTCAGCCGCGCGCTTTCATCTTCGGCGCGGGACACATTTCGAAGAGTCTGTCGCAGGCCGCCTCCCTGGCCGGCTTCGAGACAACGATCATCGACAATCGCGAAATGTTCGCAAACCGCGAACGCTTTCCCGAAGCCGGCCGGATCATCGCAGCCGAGTATGAGGAAGCCTTCGCCGATCTCGATGTCACGGATTCTACATATCTCATCATCGTGACGCGCGGCCACAAGGACGACATGCGCGTGCTGCGCTGGGCGGTGACGACGCCGGCGCGCTACATCGCCATGATTGGCAGCAAGCGCAAAGTGCTCGGTGTAGTGAAGGAACTCGAAGGAGAGGGCATACCGCGCAGTGCTTTCGAGCGGCTTTTCGCGCCGATGGGCTTTGAGATCGGCGCCATCACGCCCGAGGAGATTGCGGTGTCGGTGGCCGCCGAAATGATCGCAGTGCGGCGCAATCCAGACGCGGGCTGGCGTTCGCTGGCGAAATCGATTTTCGTCCACCACGCCGCGCAGGCGATCGAACGATGACCCTCGCCGGACTCATCTTGTGCGGCGGCGCGTCGCGCCGGATGGGCACGCCCAAAGCGCTCCTCGATTTCGGCGGCGAGACGGTGCTGGACCGTCTGATTCGGCTGCTCGGCGCCTGCTGCAATCCAATCACGATAGTGCTTGGGCACGAGCCGGGCGTGATACTCTCCGGGATTCGCCGTACCGGATCCGCACGCTTCGTGGTGAACGCGGATTACGCGGATGGGCAGACGAGTTCCCTCAAGCGCGGACTGGCCGACATCGCCGGAGCCGATGGCGTGCTGTTCACACCGGTCGATTATCCGGCCGTGGCGGCGGAGACGGTGGCGGCGCTGGCCGCCGCAATCCGAGAAGACGATGGAGGCAAGCTGTTGTTCATTCCCCGCTACCAGGGTAGTCACGGCCACCCGGTCTGCCTGCGCGCCGAATTGATCGGAGAGTTCGCCGGGCTTGCGCCCGAGGCGACCGCGCGCGAAGTCATCCACCGCCACACGGCGAGTACCAGTTATGTCGATGTCGACGATCCCGGCATCCTGCGCGATATGGACAATCCGGCAGCCTACGAGCGTCTGCGGGTGGCGCACAAAGTATGAGCGCCCGCGCAGAGGCAATTCGCAAAGTGCTGTTCGTGGCAGCCGCTGCCTTTGTTGCGGTTGGCGTTGTTGCGCCTTTCGTGAACGCAGCGCGTTTCCAGAAACAGATTCACGAGGGCCTCGAACGCGGGCTCCATCGCAAGGTCGCGATTGCGGGCAAGATCCGTTTTCTGCTTTTCACCGGGCCGGGCTTCACCGTGGACGACGTTTTGATCGGCGAAGATCCGCGGGTGGGCATCGAGCCGTTTGCGCACGTCTCGTCGCTGAGTGCGCGTCTGCGCTTGCGGAGTCTGTGGACGGGCAAACTCGAATTCTCCAACCTGAGGCTGGATGAACCCAGCGTGAATCTCGTCAACGCGGAGGGCGGATCGTGGAATATCCAACCGCTGCTGCAGCAAGCGGTCGGCGGCGGCGCGCTGTCCGCGGAGACGCCGCTGCCCGACATCCAAGTTCGCGGCGGGCGCCTAAACTTCAAGTTCGGCGACACCAAGAGCGTGTTCTACCTCGCGAATGCCGACGTCGACATCAACGCGCTGAACGAGCGAGCGGACGCATTCTCGGTAGCCTTCGAGGGAGAGCCGGCGCGTACGGACCGCGCGGCGCAAAGTTTTGGAAAGGTGTCGGGCCGGGGCCGCTGGATTCCGGCGCAGGCTCGCGAGAGCGCAATCGACATCGCCGTGCGCTGGGAGAAGAGCCCGATCGCGGAGTTCGTCATACTGTGGTCCGGCCACGATGCGGGCGTTCACGGGCTCATCGCCGGGGAGGCGCGCCTGTCTGGACCCGTTTCCAAGATCGCAATTTCGGGCAGCGCGCAGGTGGACGACATCCATCGCTGGGATCTGATGCCCGCCAAGGCGGGCGGTTGGCCGCTACAGTTTCGTGGCGCTCTCAACGTCCACGATGAGACAGTCACGCTTGAGACCGTGCCCGTTCGCGACCGCCCGGTCGATGCCAGATTCCGAGCGGCGAAGTTGCTGTCCAAGCCTGAATTCGGCGTAGTTCTGACTGCGCGCGACGTTGCGCTGGCTCCGCTGCTTGAGATCGCACGGCACTTGGGAGCTGCGGCGCCAGCGGGCCTTTCCGTCTCCGGCGCTGCCACGGGAGCGCTGGGCTACTCGCCAAGCGGGGGCTTGCAAGGGCGCTTTGTGGCTTCCGGTGCGGTGGCGCAGGAGGCGCCCGCTGAACCGCTCCGCTGCGAGCGCGCTGAAATTGTCATCGATCGCAACCGCATTCAGTTGCTGCCAGCGCAGATTTTGCTCGAACGGGGCCAGAGCGCACAGATCGAGGTGGAGGCAGAATACCCGGTCGACGCGAGCCGCATGGAACTGCGTCTTTCGACGCGCGGGCTGAACGCCGGAGCGCAAAGCGCATTGGGCCGGCTGTTGTCGAGCGCCGAAGTGCCGCTGCTCGAACACCTCGCCTCCGGGCGATGGAAAGGTGCTTTGACATACCGGCGCGAGGGCGAGCGTCCCGGGATTTGGTCGGGCAATCTCGAATTGCAGGAGGTGCACGCCGCAGTTCCGGGATTTGCCGGTCCTATCGCGATTCAAAGTGCTGCCGTGGCGTTGAACGGGCGCAAGGTTGTGTTGGAACGCATCCGCGGCACGGCCGGAAAGATCGCTTTTCAAGGCCAATACCGCTATGAGCCGGAGACGGCGCGGCCGCATCGTTTTTCGCTCGACGCCGAAGAAGCCGCGATTGCGGACCTGGAGGATCTCCTGGTGCCCACGCTGCGCCGCAGGCAGGGCCTTCTGGCGCGGACGCTGCGATTTACCAGCGCGCCGCCGCCGGACTGGTTGAAGGATCGCCACGCCGAAGGCACGCTGCACATCGGGACACTGCACACCGCGATGCGCGAAGGGCTCGTTTTCGACTTCGACGACGTGCGCACGCGCGTACTCTGGGACGGAGCGAAAATCGCATTGCCAGACGTCAGGGCCGGTGTCGAAGATGGCTCGTTCGCGGCTGCGATGACGATCGACTTGTCGAAGGGCGCGCCGCTTTACCGGATTCAGGCGAACGTGGAGGACGCCGGTTGGCGCGACGGCAGGGTCGACCTCGACGGCAACATCACCGCCGCCGGAACGGGCGTCGAGTTCCTTGCCAACCTGAAAGCGGCGGGCTGTTTTGCGTCGCGCTCGGTGACCCTGGCGCAGGAAGTCGAGTTCAAAACATTCTCGGGTTGTTACGATTTTGCCGGTGGAAAACCGGCACACCTGCAATTGTCGAAGATCCAGGCGAAGGGCGCACAGGAGACCTACGCCGGACGCGGCGGATTGCAAACCGACGGGCGCTTGTCGCTCGAATTCTCGGGCGGCCGGAAGCCGCTGCGCCTGACGGGAACGCTTGCGCCCTGGCAGATGGAAGTGGCACACTGACGCGCTGATTTGGTTCAAACAGAAATGATCGATCCTGTACAATGAGGAACACTGATGGACTTCCCGCAAGAGCTGCGCGAAAAGTTGGATGCGTCGTGGCGCTCACACACCGAAACGCTCGCCAGCCGGCTGTTCGGCGAGTGGCGCTCCGAGGTCGAACGTCTTTTTGCCCAGCAGCTTGACGAGCAGCAGTCCGCCCATTTGCGCGTCGTCGAACGGCTGAATCAGACGGTGCGGAGTTTGCGGCGGGCTGAGAGCCATGCCGATTGGATCCTGGCCCTGCTCGACGCGGCCACCGAATCCTGCCCGCGCGCAGCCCTGTTTACGGCGCTGAACCAACGCTTGCGTTGCGAGGGCACGCGCGGATTCGCCGGCGAACCGTTGGACGGACTCGACATTCCGCTGGCCTCGGCGCCGGCTTTTGCGGGCTGCGTGGAGACGGGCGATCCCGCTGTTGCGCTCGCGAGCGCCGGCGAGCTTTCGGAGACCGTGGCGGAGCGGCTCGGTGGGGAAACGGCGCACCTGTTTCCCATCGAATGCGGAGGGAAAGTGGTGGCCGTGCTGTTGGCGGAGGCGGAAGCGCGATCCGGAGCGGCCGGCCTGCTGGGAGCGCTCGCATCGATCGCTGGTTCGACTCTTGAAAATCGAATGGCCGCCGCTCCGGCATCCGGCCTCGTGCCGCTCTTCGCAGTCGCGCCGGCAGGTAGAAAAGATTGGGCTTCGCTGCCGCGGGAGGAACGACAGTTGCATCTGAAAGCGCAGCGCTTCGCGCGCTTGCGGGCCTCACAATTGCGTGTGGAAAAGGCGATGGCGGTAACGGACGGAAGAGCGCGGCGCGATCTCTACGCCGCGCTGACGGAAGATATCGACCGCGCGCGCGAAGAGTTCCGCCGGGAGTTCATGGATGCTTCGCCGGATATGGTGGATTACCTGCACCTCGAACTGGTGCGTACGCTGGCGAATGAAGACAGCGGTCTGCTGGGACCGCAGTATCCGGGGCCGCTTGTCTAAGGCGGTCGCGCTGCTCCTGCTGTGCGCCACGGCGGCGTCTTCTGTGCAGACGTCCGATCAAAAGCAGTGGGCCGTCGCGCTGAAAACGCTCAAGCGCGGCGACAGCCGCCTCGCCGCGCTTCGCGATTATGAAGCCTACTATGCGGCGGCGGCCGCCTTTGAGCGGGAAGATTGGGCCGCTGTCGTGATCGAGGCTCCGTCGGCGTGGCAAGGGGGCGTCGCGTCGCCCGTCACCGGTAAGGCCGCGATTCTGGCGGCGAAGGCGTTGCTCAAACTCGAGCGCTCCCGGGAAGCCGTGCAGACGCTGCGCAATCGCGCAGCCGATCTGCCGCAACCGGAAGGTGGCCTCATTTTGGCGAACGCGCTTGAGACGAGTGGCGATGAAGTGTCGGCGGTTGTGTCGTACCAGCGCGTGTACTACGACTATCCCGTTTTGAAGGAGTCCGGCGAAGCACGGCTCGCGCTGGAGCGGTTGCGCACCGCGCTCGGCGACAAGTATCCACCACCCATGCCGCAAGCCATGTTTGCGCGCGCGAGTAAGTTGCAGGCGGGCCGCGAGTATGCCCGCGCGCGCAAGGAGTACGAAGCGATCGTCGAGGCGGCTGGCGGGGCGGAGCGCGACCTGGCGCGAGTACGCATCGGCGTGTGCGATTATCAGGCGCGCGAGAATAATGCCGCCTATCGTTACCTGCGCTCGCTCGAAGTGAGTGCGCCCGAGGCCGACGCCGAGCGGCTGTACTTCGTCTCCGCCAGCGCGCGCCGGGTCGACGACGACGACGGCATCGCGCAGGCGCTGGAAGAGTTGGAGCGTAAGTATCCGCGCTCCAACTGGCGCTTGGACGCGCTGATCAACGCGGCGAACATCCACCTGCTGGTCAACCGGCCGGAGCGCTACCTGCCGCTCTATCGCGCCTGTCACGACGCGTTCGCGGGTCAACCGGCGGCGTCTGTGTGCCACTGGCGCGTGACTTGGCAGGCGTACCTCCAACGCAAGCCCGAGGCGGCCGGTCTGCTGCGCGAGCACCTGAGTGTGTATCCGGGATCCGAGCATGCGAATGCGGCGCTCTACTTCCTGGGCAGACTCGACGAGGACCGCGGAGATCTAGCGGCGGCGAAGAGCTACTACGCCGAGGTGGCCTCGAAGTTTCAGAATTCGTATTATGCGATCCTCGCGCGGCAGCGTCTCGCAGGCTCGCGCCTTGCTTCCGTGAGCGCTGTGGCGCCGGCTTTTCTGAACGCGGTTGCGTTTCCGGCGCGTAAGCGCCAGGAGAGTTTTCAGGCCGGAGATGCCGCAAGAAAGCGCATTGAACGCGCGCGGCTACTGTTATCGATCGGCCTCGACGATCTTGCCGAAGCGGAACTACGCTTTGGCGCGAGGAGTGGCGAGCAGCCGCACGTGATCGCGATCGAACTGGCGAAGATTGCGACCCGCAAGAGCGCGCCGGAGAAGGGTATCCGCTACATCAAGGCCTATGCCCCGGGCTTGTATTGGTTCGATGTCGCGAGTACTCCAGACGAGTTTTGGCGTCTGGCTTACCCCTTGCCATTCCGCATTTCGCTCGAGACATGGGCGCGCGAGTACAATCTCGATCCGTTCCTGCTGGCCGGCCTGATCCGTCAGGAATCCGAGTTTGACGCCAAGGTGATCTCCCACGCAAAAGCTTACGGATTGACGCAGGTCCTGCCTAGCACGGGCCGCTCGCTGGCGCGCAGGGCCGGATTGAAGCGCTTCACGTCGAACATGCTCTTCCAACCCGATGTCAACTTGCATCTGGGTGCAATCTACTTGCGGGATTTGCTGAATGCGCACGGCGGCAACGTCGAGCGCGCGCTGGCCTCCTATAACGCAGGTAAGAGCAGGACCGATGAATGGCAGACCTGGGCCGACTTCCGCGAGCAGCCCGAATTCGTCGAGACCATCCCGTTTTCCGAGACGCGCAACTACATCCAGAGCGTGCTGCGCAACGCTGACTTCTACCGCCGCCTGTACGCCGGGACGAAGGCGGAAGCGGCTTCGACGGTAACGGCCGCTCCCAAGAAGTCCGCCAAACCACCGGCCGTCAAACGCAAGCCGAAGTCAAAGGCCAAGGTCCGTAAGTAGCAGTCGTGGCACAGAGCGCTTTTGTTTCCATACGAAATATGCGACTCTGGGAGAGTCGGCATCATGTCTGAAAGTCTCGAATTCTTGAGGATTTCACGCTTAATGCGGTCGATCGAGGAGGCGATATGTTACCCGGTTTCCTGGTGCCCGAGACCGTGATCAACGGAAACGGCAACTCCGCTGAATGTGAGCTTGGTGAGGCACAGGGGAAGGTGCTCTCGCTGACGCTCGGCATTCTGCGAGCGATTGAGCAGGAGAGTCTCGACGTATCGATTTGGGGTTCCGCAGATAAGACGGAGTGGGGCGCCAAGCCACTGCTCGCGTTTCCGCAAAAGTTTTATTGCGGCACATACAGCATGACGCTGGATCTGTCGGCGCATCCGGAATTGCAGTATTTGCGCGTGCAGTGGAAGTCGGCCCGTTGGGGCCGCGGCGACACACAGCCCCTGTTCGGGATTTACCTTTTCGCCGAAGCGCGCAAATCCCAGGTGGCCGTCGGCTGATCAAAGCCGGTTGATCAGGCTGGCCACATAGCCGGCGCCGAAGCCGTTGTCGATATTGACAACCGTCACGTTGCTCGCGCAACTGTTCAACATGCCCAGCAACGCGGCCAACCCGTGGAAACTGGCGCCGTATCCGACGCTCGTGGGCACGGCGATCACCGGACAGGAAACCAAACCGCCGACGACGCTCGGCAGCGCCCCCTCCATCCCGGCGCAAACTACGATCACCCGTGACTGCATCAGCCGCTCGCGATTGTGCATCAGGCGATGAATTCCCGCGACACCAATGTCGTGGATCGTTTCAACCTCGTTGCCCATTACCTCGGCGGTCACCTGTGCCTCTTCGGCTACGAAGATGTCGCTGGTGCCCGCGCAGACCACCGTGAGTTTGCCTTTGCCCTGGATCCTGCGATCTGTCCAGACGCGGATGGCGCCGCAGATCGGAAAATACTCACTGGCCGGCGCCATCTGTTTCACCAATTCGGCGGTGCGTTCGTCGGCACGCGTGATGAGCAGGTTTTTCGAGTTCTCGAGCAACTTCTCGGCGATGGCGCGCACCTGTTCCGGCGTCTTGCCCTTCGCGAAAATCACCTCGGGCATGCCGTGCCGCAGGGCGCGGTGATGATCCACCTTTGCAAATCCGATGTCTTCGAACGGCATGTGTTTCAGGCGTTCGAGCGCCGCGTCCACATCTGTCGCGCCGTCGCGCACCTGTCCGAGCAGTGCTCGCAGTTGTTCCTGGTCCATATCAAAAATCCAGCACGTCTCCGAGCTTGAGTCCTTCTTTCGGCGCCGTTCCGCCTGCGAGTTCGAGAACGAATTGCGCCTTCGCCGTGCCGCCGAAGTTGGGACACTGGCTGGCGACGCCCTTATCGCAAGGCGGCGTGGCGATCGACATCTCGACGATGCGGTGACTCCTGTCCATCCAGATAATATCGAGCGGAATTCTCACCTGGTACATCCAATACGGGTATAGAGCCGCCTCGCGGTGCATGAATAACATGCCGCGTCCGGGCGCCATCGAGTCGCGAAACATCATGCCACGCGCCATATCCTGCGGATGCACCATGACCTCGCAGCGGAATTTCTTGCCGTTGGGAAGCGTAACGACGCGGGTATTGAAGTCCTCGATGGCCGTCGGCTTTTCGCCGCAGGAAACGGTGAGGCACGCGGTCGCCAGAATAACTGCCAGAAGAAATCGCTGCATGAAATAAAATGGTAACGCACACCCATGCTCAAGAGTTTTTGGAAACGCTTCCGGCTCACGCTCGAGATGATCAAATTCGAACACTCCGTCTTCGCGCTGCCGTTCGCGCTGACGGGCGCGCTGCTCGCCGTGCGGCAGGGCGGATTCGTGGGCGATGGGCTCGGGGGCAAGTTGTTTTGGATCGTGGTTGCGATGGTGGCTGCGCGCTCGGCGGCGATGGCGTTCAATCGCGTTCTGGACGCGGATATCGACGCTCGCAATCCGCGCACGATGAGCCGCCACCTGCCCGCCGGCCTGCTGACGCGAGGCTTTGCGTGGGGCTTCGTCGTGGCGTCGAGTATTGTGTTCTTCTTTGCGGCCTGGGCGCTCAATACGCTCTGCCTTCGGCTTGCGCCGGTTGCGCTCGGCATCGTGTTCTTTTACTCTTTCACGAAACGTTTCACGGCCTTCGCGCACCTGGTGCTGGGCTTTTCCCTGGGTATCGCGCCGGCCGCCGCGTGGATTGCGGTTGCGGGTTCGCTCGACGTGCGCGTTCTGTATCTGACTGCTGCGGTGACCTTCTGGACCGCTGGTTTCGACATCATTTACGCCTGCCAGGACTACGAGTTCGACCAGCGCGAAGGGCTCTTCAGTTTGCCGCGGCGCTTCGGAATCGGAGGTGCGTTGTGGATCGCCCGGCTGTTCCACGTTGGCATGCTTGCCTGCCTGCTCTTGCTCGCGGCTGGTTTTCAACTGGGAGCGCTAAGCCTGGCTGGCATCGTCGCGGTGGCGCTGCTGCTGCTGTACGAACACAGGCTGGTGCGCGTCGGCGACCTGTCGCGCATCGACGCAGCGTTCTTCATCATGAACGGTTACGTCAGCGTGTTATTCTTCTTGTTTTGGGCTGCCGACATCATCCTGATGCGCAGAGGGACTTAAAATGCAGGTAGTAATCGACGATCCGCGCCTGAAATCCGTCTACGAAAAAGTGCAGGCGGGCGAGCGTCTGAACTATGACGACGGTATCGCTTTGTACCGCTCCAGCGACATCCTCGCCAGCGGCTATATGGCCAATCTGGTTCGCGAACGCCTGCACGGCAATGTCACTTTTTTCAACGTCAACCGCCACATCAACCCTACGGATGTCTGTGTGGCGAGTTGCCGTCTGTGCGCGTTCGGCAAGAAGGCCCGCGACCCGAAGTCATACACGATGTCGCTCGAGCAGGTCTGGGAGACGGCGGGCAAGGGTTGGTCGGAGGCGGCGACCGAATTCCATATCGTCGGCGGACTGCATCCTGAGCTGACCCTCGACTGGTACTGCGAGATGCTGCGCGGTCTCAAGCAACGCTACCCCCAGGTGCATCTCAAGGCGTTCACCATGGTGGAGATCGCGTTTTTTGCGCGACGCACCAAAATCACCATCCGTGAGACGCTCGAGCGCCTACGCGACGCCGGAATGGACTCGATGCCGGGCGGTGGCGCTGAGATTTTCAGCGAGCGCGTGCGGCGCGTGATCTGCGACCACAAGATCGATGGCAGTGAGTGGCTGGAGACGGCCCGGTTGGCGCACCAGATGGGGATCAAGTCCAACTGCACGATGCTCTACGGCCACATCGAAAATGAAGAGGACCGCGTCGACCACCTGATCCGTCTGCGCGACGTGCAGGACGATACCGGCGGCTTCGTGGCCTACATCCCGCTCGCCTTTCATCCCGACAACACGGCGTTGCGGCATATCCCGAGCACGACCGGATTCGACGACCTGAAGAATATCGCCGTGGCACGGCTGATGCTCGACAACATCCCGCACATCAAGGCCTACTGGGTCATGATGACGCCGCGCATCGCGCAGATCGCGCAGCGTTTTGGTGCCGACGACTTGGACGGCACGGTGGTGGAAGAGAAGATCTACCACGACGCAGGCGCGACGACGAGCCAGTCGCTGCGGCGCGGCGAACTGCTGCGGTTGATCCGCGAGGCCGGTCGCGAGCCAGTAGAACGCGATACGCTCTACCGGCCCGTCGAGCGCACAGAGACGACCTTCACGGTGCTGGTCTAACCTAGCGCGTTGCGCTGCGAGCCGCCTCGGCGCGGGCCTCGCGTTCCAGCGACTGGTGGGCCGCCTCGGGAACGATCTTCCAGTTGCCGTCGGCTTGGGCCGGCAGCTTATGCGCGCCGGAGTAATATTCGATGATCAACTCGCGGATCTCCTGCGGAGCGCGCCACACGATCGGGCAGTCGCGGAACATCGTGTAGCCTCCGCTTCCGCCGGCGCGATAGTTGTTGATCGCGATGCGCAGTTTCTGATCGTCACGCAGCGGGGCGCCGCGGTAATTGAGCTTTGTGATGCGTGCGCCCGCGGGCTTGCGGAGATCGATCTCGTACTCTACGCCCGCGGCGATATCGAAATTGAAGGGCAACACGTCGCGATTGATCAGCGGACTCCCGGCGCAGCTCTCGTCCTTGCACGAGAGGAAGAAGCGTGCGGCATTTTCGAGTGCGTCGCGCACGGTCTTTCCCGTTCCCTCGATGGCATAGAGTTCGTTGTCGTAAATGTAAAGTGCGGCGATCTGCCGCACGGTCAGCGGCCCCTTCGGAATGCGCACGCGCGGGTTGAACAGCGCGGTGAAGGAGACGTCGGCCTTGGTGTAGTGCAATTGCGCCTGGTTGACGGCGTCGAGCAGCGCGGAATCCTGGATGCGCGCGAGCGAGCCGTCGAGATCGGTTGGCGAGTCGGCGACCTTCGTCGCCAGGTAGCGCTCGGTGACCTCGTGATACGGTTGCGCCAGGCGCTCGATTTCGGCGTCCAGCGGAGTTTCGCGAGTGACCGGGATCAGGCTGCTGGTCTTGGACGCCAATTTCCAGTGGCCCGGTGAGCCCTCGAAGACAAAATCGATGCGGCCGAGCGAGACGCCCCAATTCTTCGGCTGCATGAGTAGCACCTTGCCCAGTAAGTGTGACGCCAGTTCGCGATGCGTGTGTCCGAACACAATCGCATCGAGCGCGGGAGCGGCGGAGGCGACCTGATAGACGGAGTTCTCGCCGGGCATCTCGCCGGGGCGGACTTCGCCGCTTTTCAAGTCGCGGTCCAGGCCGGCATGCACGGCGCCGATGATCAGATCGGGACGCTCTTTGGCCTGAAGCGTCGCGACCGCCGCCGCCATCGCCTTGTCGGCAGGCCCGAATTTGTAGCCGGCGTAATTCTCCGGTTTCTCCCACATCGGAATCGCGGGCGTCGTGACGCCGACGACGGCGATCCTGATTCCCGCCAGCGTCTTGACGAGGGCAGGCTGGAACGGCCGCGCCGGACCGGATGCGCTTGTGTTGGCCGAGAGCCACGGGAACTTCGCTTCCGAGCGGGCTTTCTGCAAATTCTTCAACCCGAAGTTGAACTCATGATTACCCAGCACCATGGCGTCGAAGCCGATCGCGTTCATTGCCAGCATCATCGGGTCGACACGGAAGGGTTCGCCGGCGAACTTCAGGTTCAGCGGCAGGCGGCCCGTGCGGACGAATTGCTGGTAGACGCTCTCGATCGGCGAGCCCTGAATCGTGTCACCACAATCGATCAGCAGCGTGTTCGGGTTTTCCGCGCGCACTGCTCGTATCAACGTGGCCAGCTTCGCCAACCCGCGATCCACCGGTTTCCCGGCGAAGTAGTCGTAGGGCAGAATACTGCCGTGCAGATCGGTAGTGGCCAGCAGCGTGATAGTGACGCGTTCTGCAAAGGCGCTTGTGCTCAACGCCAGAATGGCCAGCAGCAGGGTGAAAAGGTGCATGGATCGGTGCCTAGATTATATTCTGACATTATGGGCTCTCGATCATGGTTCCGCTTTCTGCCCGCTCTCTTTCTGTCTGCGGCTGCGTGCGCGCAGCAACCCGCGGCCAGGCCGCCCGTCCGCGAGCCCGGGTTGTATGCCAGCATTCAGACCTCCCTGGGCAATATCACGCTCCGGTTGTTCGAGAAAGAGTCGCCCATCACAGTGAAAAATTTTGTGGATCTGGCGCTGGGCTTGAAAGAGTACACGGACCCGCGCACGCGTGCGAAATCGCGCAAGCCGCTTTACAACGGCCTCACCTTTCATCGCATCGTGCCGGGCTTCATGATCCAGGGCGGCGACCCGCTCGGTACGGGCAACGGGGGCACGGAACCGATCAAAGATGAGTTCTCTCCCAGCCTGAAATTCGATGTGCCGGGTCGTCTGGGTATGGCGAACGCCGGCTATGGTACGGGCAGTTGCCAGTTCTTCATTACCGTTGCTCCGGCACCGCATATCAATGGGCGCCACACGATTTTCGGCCAGGTCACGCAGGGCATGGACGTCGTGAATCGGATCGCCGCTGTCCCCTCGGTCGGCGAAAGGCCGCGGACGCCGGTGCGTATCCTGCGTGTGAACATCACGCGGGAAGGACCGGCGGCGGCGAAGCCCATCTTCCGGCAGCCCAAGTAGGCCCTGCCCACAGCCAACGCATACCCAAAAGGACATTTCTACTTTGCCTTGACAGGCTGCCATGTGGGGCTTGACGCCGTAGGGGTAGAAGTCTATAGTTTCTGGGTATCAGAGCCGACACTCGAAATCTTGGTTGGCTTGGTATTCCTCACCCGCCGGGTAATCGAGACAGCTCCCATTCTGGAAATAGATCGAGTCACGGAGGATGCTATGAAATCAACAATCGGAATTGTTGTCGCTGTAGTGTTACTCGGTGGATTGGCCTGTCGCCAGCCCGCCGGCACTCCCCAAAAGATCCCCGTCACCACGTCCTCGGTGGAGGCGCGCGACGCGTTCCTGAAAGGCAGGGACTTGGTCGGCAAGTTGCGTACCGTGGAGGCCCGACCGCTGCTGCAGGAGGCTATCGGCAAGGATCCGAACTTCGCCCTGGCCCACTTGCTGCTGGCCCAGACAGCACTGGCACCCAGGGAGTTTTTCGAGCATTTGAAGGCTGCTGTGGCGGCGGCCGGCAAGGCGTCGGAAGGAGAGCAGTTGTGGATTCGGGGTGTGGAAGCCGGCGCCAACGGTAACACCCAGGAGCGTGGCGGTAGCTACAAGAAACTGGTTGCAGCGTATCCGGACGACGAACTGGCTCACCAGTTGCTTGGCATGCACTACAATGCGATTCAGCAATATGATGACGCTATCGCGGAGTACCAGAAAGCGATTCAACTGGCCCCGGGATTTGCGTCCGCACAAAACCAACTGGGCTATGCGCTGCGGGAAGCCGGGAAAGACAAAGAGGCAGAGGCGGCTTTCCGCCGCTACATCGAGCTGATTCCCAATGAGCCCAATCCGTACGATTCGCTGGCCGAGTTGCTGATGAAGATGGGCCGGTTTGACGAGTCGATCGAAGCCTATCAGAAGGCGCTGTCGATCAATGCTCAGTTCACTAACGCCTACCGTGGCATTGCTGCCGATCTTATGTATCAGGGCAAACACAAGGAGGCCCAGGAGCAACTTCAGAAAGCCTACAACCTGGCGCGTACTGACGGCGAGCGGCGGCAGATGCTTTTTGCGATGGCGGTCTGTTTTACCGACCAAGGTAAGTTGTCCGCGGCGATCGAGAAAATCAACCAGATTTCGACGCTGGCTCAACAGCAGGGCGACAACGCATTGATGGCCGGCAACGCGAACACTCGAGGCGATCTGTTTTTGAACGCAGGGAAGATCAGGGAGGCCCAGACAGAGTACTCAAAAGCTCTCGAACTTGGACGGCAATCGGTTGTGCCGGACAGGGTCAAGAAGAACTTCGAACTGGGCAACCACGGCAGTCTGGCATTGGTGGCCTGTGCGAAGAAGGATTTCAATGCCGCGAAGAAAGAGGCGGAGATTATGCGCGCCGGCGTGGAGCCGCGGGGCAACCCGAATCAAATGCGAGGAGTCCAGGAAGTGCTCGGGATCATCGCACTCAACGAAAAGAACTACGACGAAGCAATTTCAAGGCTGACTCAGGCCAACATCCATTCGCCTTACGTGATGTTCCATTTGGGAAAAGCCTACACCGGCAAGAAGGATAAGGAGAACGCGAAGGCCTGGTACGAGAAAGCGGCCAATGCCAACACGCTTCCCGACATAAACTACGCCATGGTGAGGCAGCAGGCAAAGAAAGCTTTGGGGAAATAGGCGACAGGAAGGCGCGACACACGCCTGCGTGGAAGCGTTTCTGTGGGAACGCGGATGGGTGGGTTTCGATCCGGCCAACAACGTCGTCATTGAAGACCTCCACGTCCGCACCGCGATCGGTCGAGACTATGCCGATGTACCTCCGGCCCGCAATGTCCTTAACCGTACAGCCAAAACAGAACTGAGAGTCTCTGTTTTGGCGTCGCCCCCGGAGGCCCATCCCGGACGAGCGGATCATTCCGGCGGATAGACGGCTAACGCGGCTGCGGAAGCCGAAAGGACACAGATACAGCAACGGCAGCAACAGCAATAATAGCGAGGATTGCGGGATCCAGCGGATGCACCGCTATTCGAGCGCCGTGAACTTCACCGGTTGCTCGATCAGCTTGGGCTCCTTGCCGGTGGTCAGGATCATGAGCGCCCATCTTCCAGGTTTACAGGAAGCCGGAATCTTCACTTTGATGCTGGTGGCAGCCTGTTCTACAACTTTGAGCTTCACGTCGACCTTACCGTCTGTAAAGTACACCTCAGCTACGTTCGTTTTCTCAAGATTCTCTCCGGCGACAGTGACTTCGTCTCCCGCTTTGCCTTCCATCGGTTCGACGGCGGTCATGCGCGGCATGGCGGCTTGCGAAAACGCGGTGACGGGCAGTATGGCCGCAAGGGCCAGCAACACAAAAAAATAAGACGGTTTCATCTGGAAACGTCCTTCCACCAAAATGCTATTCTCATTGGCTGCGAAACGCAAGCGCATCCTCACGCATTTCAAGCCTTTTCGCGCAGCCAAGGCCTTGCACGGCGAAATGCCGCGCGCACGGCGGAAAATCGACGAATTACCGGTCGTTACCGAGATGCAGCCCTTTGTGGATCGCATATAGCGCCAGTTCCAGCCGGTCCGAGACGCCCAGTTTGTCGAAGATATTGTGCAGATGGTTCTTCACCGTCTGTTCACTGATGAACATCTTCTCGGCCATCTCCTTGTTCTTGTAACCTTGCGAAACCAGGGCCACAATCTCGCGTTCGCGCTGGCTCAGCGGAGATCTCTCGCGAGTCTTGCCGGTCGCTGCGATGCCATTGGCGATGTCGGCGGGCGAAGCGAACTGGCGCATCACCGCCGCCGTCGTGTGTGAATCCAGCCAGATCTCTCCGGCATAGACCTTGCGGATGCTCTTGACGATCAGGTCGGGCTGCGTCTGCTTCAAGACAATTCCGGAGCAGCCCAGCTTCATCGCCTGAACGAATTCGCTCTTGTCCTCCGATGCCGTCAGCACGATCACCTTGGTCCGCATGTTGGCGTTCTGCAGGGTCTGCATCACTGCCAACCCGTCCATGTCGGGCATTCGCAGATCGAGCAGCAGGATGTCGGGATCCTTTTCCTGGATGAGCTGAAGAATCTCGCGTCCGTCGCCGGCCTCGCCCACAACCTCGACGTCGTCTTCCAGCATTAGCAGCTTACGTATACCGTCACGCACGATCGGGTGATCGTCGGCGATCGCCACGCGGATCATGGGCTTTTCCAGCTCGAGCCTGGTTTTCGGCTCGTCTTCATTTCGTATGCTTATCTCGTTCGTCATTCCCACTTCCTGCCACTCACGACTTGATTCTAGTTTGGTATTAGTACTGGGTCAATTACAGTAACCCTTAGATAGTGTTTCTGTTTACCCTAATCCCGATTTCGGCTATGTCGTAGAAGTCAGCGGGCTACCCGTGTGCTTTCCGCCTGTGGCGCGGGATTCATTCTAAGCCCGGTCCTCCTTCCGGCAGTGAAACTCAAGGCTAGGATTCCGCCCACGTCGGATTCCTCTTCGCAGAGTTCCTCGTCGTCCACCTCGATGTCGTATTTCGTCAGGGGTTTCAGTCCCACCACGAACAGCGCCTTGGCGTTCTCCGTCGTGATCTGTGTGGCGCGGGCCTGACTGGGGAACAGAATCGTAACCTCGCTCAGTTGGAGCGCTTTTGATGCGGTCTGCGGCTGGATCGGCGTTACCTTACCCTCCGCGAACGATTGCGTGACTCCATCGATATGTCCAAACCACTCGGCTTCCTCCTCCCAACTCGAGCGAACCAGCAGCCGGCCGGCCAGCGAGTCGTGGTAGTAGAGCGGCATGTGGTAGACGCTCAGCCCGGGTTGATACGGGTTGGCCCAAAGAAACTCATAGCAGATGCCGAAGGCGCTACGCATCAGGAAGCGGTCGCGGATCAGCCAGCCTTGCAGGAACTGGTGCTCGAGCGAATTGGCGTCGAAGGCGACCATGCTCAATTCAGCCGCGCGCGAGAGCGCCGCCTGGTTTAGATCTGGTTCCTGCGTGGCGGAGTAAACCGGAAGCCGGTACTCGTTTTCGGCCGCGGGATACGGGGCAGGGTAGTGGCTGAGCAGGTGGAAGGCGGGCAGGTCCTTGAAAAACGCCGGCGCCGATTCGCGCAGATCCACGTTGGTATTGTCACGCACAGCGTGCAGCAGTTCAAAAAGCGCGAAAAAATCGGAACGCGGCACCCGCAGGGTTTCTTTTTTCAGCCCCGGGCCGATCTTCTTGTCCCACCATTGGTTGACCACCATCGAGAGATGGCTTTCCGGGGCCTTGGGAACGTGTCCAGCGAGCGCGACAGCAGCCAGCACGCCATTGCGTACCGCGGGGATGGCTGAGGCCTTGGCGGCCTGCTCCATGCCGGTGCGCAGTCTTTCCGTGAGCGTAGCGGCTTGTGCCGGGTTGAGCAAGGGTTGGCACCAATCGAAGACGAGCGCGAGTTGGCGAAGGTCCGTGGCTCCCGGACTGAGCGCCCAATCGACCGCCCGCTGGCCCGCCTTCTTGTCTCCAGTCACTTGAAAATAAAGCGCTTGCGCGAAGCCCTGCTCCGGCATCCGGGCGCCTCCGCTAATCAGCAGGTCAAACTGCTGCCAGCGAATCGATTGGCGTTCTTTCTCCCGTTGCAGGAGTTTCAGCCTACGGGCGTGCAGGAACAGCCTTGGGTGGTCAGTGTCGATCCGAACCTCATCCAGCAATTGGGGGGCCGCCACACCCGGCAGCATCAGGGCCAGGACAAGAATGCCATGCATCTGCCACGATTGTGTCACAGTGACACACCACACGCATCAGCACGTCCCGACAGCGATTACCGCCCTATATAAATTTCTAATGTATTCAGTCACTTAAGAAATTTGTGTCGATGGCACTCGGTTTGCTAATCTAACGGTGAATTGATGGGCAGTAACTTTTAAACCTGACCCTCTGCTGCAGCATGCAAGGGGGAGAAGCGAGTGGGCTGAAGAGCAGCGTGCTTGCGGGAGCCGGTGTATGACATTCCTACCGCTCATTCTCCCGGTTGCAAGGTTGCAACAGAGGGGTTTTTTTGCCTATCGGTTTCCCACAAGCCAGCCGCGCATTTACGGCAACAGCGTCTTGGCGTCTAGTTGCGCCGCCCAGTGGAGCCGTCGTTTCTTGAGCCGATCCTGCAAGTCCATCGCGAGCAGATCGTCATCGAACTTTTCCAGAATTTCAAATTGAAACGCCGCCTCGCCGTGCGTGCTCCATTCTGATTGCAGCGCGGCGTTGCGATTGTCGCCCGCACGCAGAAAACTCCACAGCCCGTTGCGCGCCGCCTCCAGATTCGGATGCGAGCCGACCCACGTCTGGCCTGTAGCTGTACAGCGCACTGCAAAGATGCCACGCGGGATTTTGCGCTCCTTGTATTCCCGTATAGCTTCTTTCCGGTTCATCTCTTAATAGCTCAGCGTGCCGGTTCGCGGGGTCTCGTCCGGATTGGGTAGGTAGAGTGTCTTGCAGTGTTCGCAGCGGTAGACTTCGGCCGTCGCCCCCAATTGCTGCTTTACCTCTTCTCCGAAGAAATACCAGCGCTTGAGGTGGCCGGCGCAGATCTTTCCCTTGGCGTCTTTCTCGTTGCAGGCGCGCTGTCGCAGCACGCGGACCTTCACTTTGGTTCCATCGGAGAGAGTTTGTTCGGTCATGGCTTTCTATTGGAGTCCCATCTTCTCCAGCTTGCGGTAGAGCGTCTTGCGTTCGATGCCCAGGATCTTGGCGGCGCGGCTCTTGTTGCCTCCCGTCGCGGCGAGGACGCGGCGGATCTGTTCCATCTCGGTGTCGGCCAGGGATTCGCCTGACTGCTCGCGCGGCTCCATCGCTTCAATGCCTTCCCGCACGGCCGCGTCGTCGATGCGCCCGCCGGGGGCGAGGATCGTCAGGCGCTCCAGCAGATGCTGCAATTGGCGCACGTTGCCGGGCCAGGTATATTGTTCGAGGGCCTTCAGACCGGACTCGGCGATGCGCGCGTTCTGGGCGTAGCGCGCGTTGTAGGTGCGCAGGAAAAAATGGGCCAGCAGGGCGACATCGCCCCGCCGCTCGCACAACGGCGGCAGCACGATGCGCACTACGTTGAGACGGAACCAGAGATCTTCGCGGAACTTGGACTCCTCCACCATTTTCTGCAAATCGCGGTTCGTGGCGGCGATGATGCGCACATCCACCTGCTTGGCTTTCGAGGCGCCCAGTTGCCGGATTTCGCGCTCCTGCAAAAAGCGCAGCAGCTTGATCTGGAAGTTGAGTTCGATGTCGCCGATCTCATCAAGGAACACCGTGCCGTGATTGGCGGCCTCGAAAACGCCGAGCCGGTCGCGGTCGGCTCCGGTGTAGGCTCCGCGCAGGGCGCCGAACAGCTCGCTCTCGATTAGGGCGGGCGCGATGGAGGCGCAATCGACGGGCGCGAAGGTCTGCGCCGCGCGCTTGCTGTTACGGTGGATCATGCGCGCCACCATCTCTTTGCCCGTGCCGGTTTCGCCTTCGATCAGCACGGTGGCGTCGGTGGGTGCTACGCGAGAGATGATTTTATAGATTTCGACCATGCTCGACGAACTGCCGATCATTTCGCTATCGGGCATGTCGTCGATGCCGGTCTCGTCGTCGGCCGCCGGCGCGTCGATGGAGGCCTCCGCGCGTTTCACGGTATCGAGCATGCGGTCGAGTTCGAAGGGCTTGGCGACGTAATCGAAAGCGCCGCCGCGAGTAGCGGCCATCACGGTTTCCATCGTGCCACGCGCCGTCATCAGGATCACGGCGCAATCGGGATTGCTCTGCTTGGCGGCGTCGAGCACGTCCAGCCCGGTGCGCTCGTCGAGATAAATGTCAGAAATCACGATCGGGTACGATCCGTCGTTGAGCCGCTGGATCGCCTCGCGCGTCGAGGCCACCGCGTCGACGGAGTAACCTTCGAGTTCGAGGAAGTCCACGATCGTCGCGCGGACGCTATTGTCGTCTTCGACTACTAGTAATCGCTGCAAGTTCCCATTTTACCTTTTATAGAAGCACAATTACTGGTGCAATTTGCGCAAATCATAGTGTGCCAGAACCGGCCGGGGGGCCGGTTGCGTTCCAGGGGGAACGCCCTCCGCATCCCGCGCGTGGCGTTCTCCGGGGGGCAAGCGCATCAGTGTCACACGCTCGGCAGAACCAGCGTGAAACAGGAGCCTTCTCCCGGCGCGCTCTCCACTTCAATGCGTCCGCCGTGTAAGGTCACGATCTGTTCGACGATGGAGAGGCCGATTCCGGTGCCCACCTCTCCCGAGGCCTCGGCCCGCTTTGTGCGGTAAAACTTTTGGAAGATCTTCTTCACCTCTTTTTCGTCCATGCCGATGCCCTGGTCACGCACAGCAAGCCGGACATGCCCGTTGGCCACGCTGCTCGAAATGCGCACGAGCGTCCCTGCGGGCGAGTACTTCACTGCGTTGGTGAGGATGTTGTAGAAGGCGTACTCCATCAACTCGCGATCGCCGCGCAGGGTGGCTGCCGCCAGCGGTTCTTCTTCGATCGTGATCTGCTTGCGCTCGGCGACTGGACGGGCGCGCTCGACGCAAACGCCAGCCAGATCGGCGAGTGCGAAGTCGATCTGCTTGAGTTCGAGAGAACCTTCGTTGAGCCGCTCGACGTCGAGAAAATTCTGAATCATGCGCGCCAGCCGTTTCGATTCCGAGTTGATCATCGTCGCGATCTGCTTGCGCTTGTCGTCATTGAGGTTGTAGCGCGTCATCAGTTCGCTGGAGCCTTGGATGGCGGTCAGCGGCGTGCGCATCTCGTGTGTCACAAAATGGATCGCCTGCTGGTATCGCGCCTTATCCTGTTCCGCGGTCAGTAGCTGGCGGCGCACGATGAAATGCTGGTAGGACGCCGCCACGGCGACGGAGAGCCACGCGGCGGCGAGCGGCGCGAAATACGGGAAGACGATATCGCGCGTGAATAGCCAATACGGGAACAGATGGGCGATCAGCAGCAGCAGCGCGCCGAGCAAATAGGCTAGCCAGCCCGAAAGATACGCGAAGACAAAGCCCGCCGCTGCAACCATCAGGACGCAGAACAGCACTGTGTGATACTCGCGCGCCTGCGATAGAAACTCGCCGCCCGCCAACGTCTCGAAAGCGTGTGCGTGGATCTCGACACCGGGCATCGGCTGGCGGTTGGAGATTGGTGTCAACCAGCGGTCCTGGGCGGCGCTCTGTGATGTGATGCCGACGAAGACCACCTTGCCGGCGAACTTCTGCACGCTCTCGGGATGGGTGCGCAACTCCTCAAAGGTGACGGTTGGAATCGCCGAAAGTCCGTCGGCGGAAGGCTGCAGGAAGCGGATCCGCAACGGGTGCGAAGGGTCGCGGTTAACCGGGATCGTGCGTTCGCCGACCTGCAACTCCGACGGCGATTCGATGACCGCGCCGCCGCCCAGGCTGAGCCGGAAGGCTTCGAAGGACATGGCCCAGCGCCGCTGTCTGTCGAAGGCTTTTTGAAGCGGAATGTGGCGCGTGACGGAATCGAGCGGGTCCGGATCGGCGTGTACGTGACCTACGGCAGCGGCCGTCTTGCGGAAACGCTCGTATGGCTCCTGCCATCCGCCGGTAATCAGATCGCAAGGCAGCACGACATTGGATAGCTTGCGCAGCGCCGCTTGCAGTCGCTCGTCCGCGGTCTCCTCGTCGGCTTCGGCAAGCGTGATGTCGATGGCGACGACGCGCGGGTTGACGGTGCCCAGGCGCTCGAGCCCGTCGGCCAGTGCGTTGCGCAGACCCCGCATGCCGCCGTTTTGATTTAGGCTGCGATCATCGAAAACCAGCAGCGCGCTGCGGAGCTTGTGCGGCGGCGTGGGATGTAGCCGGAACATCCAGTCGGCGGCGTCGTTGTCGATCTGCGCGCCCAGCGCCGTCCAGCCGGCGGCTATGGCGGCGAGCAGGCACACAGACAGCGCCGCGATGTAACCCCACGTATATTTACCGGGCCTGCGCATTCGTCTTCGAGTTTCCGGCGGCCGGCCGCGCGAGGAGCTTTTCGATCTCGTCCGGGTCCACCGGGAGCGCGGCGCTGAGCACCTTGGCGCCGTCGTCCGTGATCAGCAACATGTCCTCAATGCGGATTCCGATATTCTCCTCCGGAATGTAGATGCCCGGCTCCATTGTAATCACCATGCCGGCCTGCAAGGGGAGGGCGGGGTCCCAGGCATCGTGCACGTCGAGCCCGACGTGATGCGAGACGCCGTGAATCAGATAGCGCCCGAGTGGATTGCCGTGCAGGTCCTTGCCATGCGCGTCGAGGTACTCTTGCGCCACTTTGAATAGGCTGTTGGGCGAGGTCTTGCCGAGGGTTGCGCCGGGTTTGGCGGCGGCGATGGCGGCGTGATGCGCTCCGAGCACGGCTTCGTACAACTCGCGCTGGCGCGTTGTGAATTTGCGGTTCACCGGGGCCGTGCGCGTGATGTCGGCGGCGTAGCTGGCGCACTCCGCCGCGGCATCGATCAGCAGCAGGTCGCCCGTGTCCATGCGCCGCGAATTCTTCGAGTAGTGCAGGATGACGCCGTTCGGACCGGAGCCCACGATGGGCGCGAAGGCGTTGCGCCGGCAGCCGCGCTCGAACCATGTGCTCATCATCGTGGCCGCGACCTGGTATTCGTATACACCTGCGGCCATGCGGTCCCAGGCGGCCAGGTGCGCTTCGATCGAGATGTCCGCCGCCTGCTGCAGTAGTTCGATTTCGGCTTTTGACTTGATCATGCGCAGACGCGCGATGGGCAGCGCGGCGTCCGAGATCTCGCGTAACGCGAGCAGTGTCTTGAGCTTGGGGCTAAACGCGCCGCTCGGCAGTGCGTAGATTTTTGCGGCCGCCTCGATCAGGCCGGGAAGCCTGCTTTCGAGCGACTCGACCGGCGCTACGTTCTTGAAGCCCGCCAGTGCGGCGATGCTGCGGTCCTGCGGTTCGGCTTTTGGACCCGTATATTTTTCGGTTTCGGGATTGCGCTTCGGGATGAACAGGACCTCTTCCTTCGGCGTGATCACAAGCACTGCGCCAGGTTCCCTCCACCCGCTGAGGTACTCAAAATTCGGTTCCTGAAAGAAGCCTCCGCGAATCTCTTCGATCTCGCTTTCCGTGTTGCCCGCCAGGATAAAGACGCCGTCGGGCGTGGCGCTCCGCAGCCGTTCGCGGCGTTCGCGGTATTCGCTAAGTGGGATTTCGCCGCACAGCGTCGACGCGGCGAGCAGCAGGAGGACCAGAAAGCGCATGTGCCTCCAGTATACCGCCGGGCATCTGCTACACCGCGGGCACGTGATTTGGCTGCTGTGCGGACTGGTTGTGCTGCCTGGGTCGCCCTCCCTGTTGAGGCATCCAAATGAGACATCATGCCATAATCAATTTCTAGAGAAGGATTCGCGCCCGTGAGGGTGTAACAAGAGGGGAATTGCCATGAGAACCGACTGGACCGAAGCACGCCTGAACGATCCCATCTGCACGCAGATGCATTACGCGCGGAAGGGTATTATCACCGGCGAAATGGAACATGTCGCCAAACGGGAACGGCTGGAGGCCGAACTGGTTCGCTCTGAAGTGGCGCGCGGGCGCCTAATCATTCCCGCCAACATCCACCACACGAATCTGGAGCCGATGGCGATCGGCATCGCCTCGACCTGCAAAATCAACTCGAACATCGGCAACTCGTCGACCACATCGAACGTGGAGGAGGAGCTCGAAAAACTGCGCTACTCGGTCAAATACGGCGCCGACACCGTAATGGACCTTTCGACGGGCGGCGATATCCCGGAGATCCGCAAGGCCATCATCCGGAACTCGCCGGTTCCGATCGGAACCGTACCGATTTACGAAGGACTTTCGCGCGTACGCCGCGTGGAGGACCTCACGAAGCAGGTCATGCTCGAAGTGATCGAAGAACAGGCGGAGCAGGGCGTCGATTACATGACGATCCACTCCGGCATCCTGGTGCAGCACATCCCTCTGACCACCAGACGCGTCACCGGCATTGTGAGCCGCGGCGGCTCGATCCTGGCTGAGTGGATGGTGAAGAATCACAAGCAGAACTTCCTCTATGAGTGCTTCGAAGACATCTGTAAGATCTTCCAGAAGCACGACGTGAGCTTTTCGCTCGGCGACGGACTACGACCCGGCTCGCTAGCCGACGCGAGCGACGAAGCGCAGTTCGCCGAATTGAAGACGCTCGGCGAGTTGACTCGCATCGCCTGGAAATACGACGTGCAGGTGATGATCGAAGGCCCCGGCCATATTCCGATGGACCAGATTCAGATGCAGGTCGACAAGGCCAACGAGTTGTGCGACGAAGCGCCTTTCTACACGCTGGGACCGCTGGTGACCGACTTCGCGCCGGGCTATGACCACATCACCTCCGCCATCGGCGCGGCCATGATCGGTTGGTACGGCGCGTCGATGCTGTGTTATGTGACTCCCAAGGAGCACCTCGGGCTGCCGGATCGTGACGACGTCAAGGCGGGCATGATCGCGTACCGGATCGCGGCTCACGCGGCCGATATTGCCCGGCATCGTCCAGGGGCGCGCGACAGGGACGACGAGCTGTCCCGTGCGCGCTACGCGTTCGACTGGAACCGTCAGTTCGAGTTGTCGCTCGATCCGGAAACGGCACGCGCCATGCACGACGAGACGCTGCCCGAGGACGGCTTCAAGGATGCGCACTTCTGCTCGATGTGCGGCCCGAAGTTCTGCTCAATGAACATCTCGTCCAAGGTGGCGGAGTTCAGCGAAGCGGACGCCGCGGCGGTGCTCGAGGGCAAGGCTCCGCGCGAACTGGTCAACCTTTCGGGCGACTGAGTGCCCTACGGATTGCTTCCGCGAATGTGGGCGGCGATCGCCTTGCTGAAATTCTCGACGAAGGTTCGGCCGCGGTTCATGAGGTTGTCGCGCGTCATGTAGTCCTCCGCGATGTCCGGGCGAACGCCGATGTTTTCGACATACGGCGCCTCCGGGTAGTCGCTGGTGACGACCGGCGCGATGCGGTTCATCAGCGACATCGTGACGCTGGTGACGCCCTCGGTGAACGTGGTCGTGTCGAACGTGGCCACGTTGCCGCCGGCTCCCATCGTGCGGTAGCCGAAGATCGGCCCGCGCTTGTTGTCCTGGATCACGGCGGGGAAGGCATCGCCGCCCGAGGCTGACATCTCGTCGGCCAGCACCATCAGCGGCTTGGTGTAAACCACGTTGGCCGGCAGCAGCACCAGAGATCCGGTGGAGTTCAACGAGACGGGTCCCGTGCGTCCGCGCACCTCGCTGTTCGCTTTCGTCACGGCATCCAGATTCATTGCCAGAAATGTCTGCACCCAGTCCGGTGCGCCGAGCGCCTTTGCGTTTTCATACTGGGCGATGAAGTTGTACAGCCAGGACGACGTGGCGCGGATCTCGAAGCCCAAGGTTCTGAAATTGTATGGGATCAAGCGTTGCAGCAGCGCTTCGTCATAGGCGACCGATCCACCCGGATTGCGCATGACGTCCACAATGAGCCCGTCGGTGTTCTGCTGAAAGAAGCGTATCTCGGCTTCAAATTGTTGCAGCGCCGCGGTCGCGCTTGTGGGCGTGAAATCGGGAATGCGGATGAAGCCGATGCGTAGTCCGTCGTACGCGAAGGTCCCGCTGTAGAATACATCCGACGAGAGTCCGCCGAGTCGGCGCACAAAATTCGTGGGCAGCGCAAAGATGGGCGTGCGCGAACCGAAGTTCAATACGCCGCGATTTTCCGTCGGAATCTTTGCGTTGAGCAGCGGCATGATGGGAAACATCCAGGCCGGCACGGAATCGTCCCAATACACGTCGCTGGCGCTAGCGCTATTCACACCTTGCTGCGCCTTCGGGGTCACCACCGGGCCGGCTTCGCGGATTGGTTTGCCAGTCTTGATCCATGGCAGGTTGTAGGTTTCGTCGCCGCCGCCGGCGCGGTTGATGACGACGGTAGCAGACTCGCCGAGATCCGCGATCAGCGGCATGATCTGCTGGTAGCGGTTCACAAGGAAGTTGGCAGTGAGCCGCGCCGTGCTGCGTGGATTGGCGGCGATGGAATACTTCTGGAATTCCTTGAGCAGGTCGGCGACGGGTTTTCCGTCCACAGACACCAACTCGTCGCCCACGACAAACGGATATTTAGTGGCCGGAAGCCGGGTGCGGTCGATGCTGTCGATCAGCACTTTGTCGTCGTAAATGTCGACAGCGAGACCCAGGCGGGCGGAGAAAGTGGAGGGAAACGAAATATTATCATGTGCATCGTTGAGACCGGCCACGTACTCAACCAGGAGGTCCATAAATTCGAGGTCGTTCTTTGTTTTCGCCGCTCGATCGAGCCAGGTCTGCAGATTGTTGAGCAGATCGAAGCCCTGCGTGTCTCGTTTCCATTCATATGGCCCGTAGTTTTTTGCGTACAGGCCGGCTAACTGGGTCAGGTCCGCGATCTTCTGGTCGCGGGTTAATTCGGCTGTTCCGAGGGCAGGGAAGATTAACGCAGCGCAGACAGTCAGAAATATCCTCATTAAAGACCTCCTATTGGGACTGAATTTCCACCAATACCGGCATGATAGCAGTTCTTCCGCCGAGTGGATAAACCTCCGGCGCGGTTGCTATCATTACGAGTTGAACCGCTTAGCTTTTCTCGACTGGGCCCGCGGCGTCGCCGTGCTGATAATGATCCCGTGCCACACCTTCAATGCCTTTGCGCGTGCGGATCTGCGCGGCACTTCGGCGTATGTGTTTTCGCAGTTTATCGGAGGCATGGCCGCGCCGCTGTTTCTGTTCCTCGCAGGGATCACATTCGCCTTCCAGATCGACAAATTGGACCGCGCCGGTGCGACGGCGCTCGTGCGTTTGCGGGCGCTAGCCCGGCGCGGCGGCTACGTGTTGCTGCTGGCATATCTGTTCCGGCTTTCGCACATCGTCACGAAACTGAGCGACCTGCAATTCGATACGCTCTGGAAAGTGGACATCCTCAACTGCATGGGAGCGGCGATGCTGCTGTTCTCGCTCGTGACGCTCGCGCCCGCGCGAGCCCGGGCGCAGACGGCTTGTGTGGCTGGTCTTGCAGTGGCGGCACTTGCGCCCGTGATCAGTGGACTCGATTGGAGCGGCGTGCCACCGCTGGTGAAAGAGTATTTGGCGCCGAACCGGTTGCGCTTTCCGCTTTTCCCCTGGTCGGCGTATGTCGCTTTCGGTATCGGCGCGGGACTTGTGATTCGCCGAACGCCGCACGAGCATCTCGAACGGACGCTGCAATGGGGCGCTCTGGCCGCGTTCGGCCTCGTCTTCGGCGCGCAGTATTTCGCAAATCTGCCGTACTCGCTGTACTCAAAAGTCGACTTCTGGACGGACAGCCCGGCGTTGGTACTGATTCGCACCGGCTTGGTCGTGTTGACCCTGGCCGGCGCCTACGTCTGGACGGAGTATCTGGTGAGCGCAAGAGCCGGCTGGATCCAGGTCTTCGGAAAGACGTCACTGATGGTCTATTGGGTGCACATCATGATCGTCTACGGTGCGCTTTCGGAAGTCTGGAAAGCGAACCTGTCGATTGCTCAGACTACGGCCGCAACGCTGCTCATTATCCTTGTGATGATTGCACTCTCGCACGCGCGGCTGTGGCAAAAGGCCTGGTGGGCGCAACGTGCGGTGTCGCGGGCCATTCCCAACACGGCCGCCTGAGATCGATCAGGGCAGTGTTTCGGCGCGAACTTTCGCGGCCTGCTTTGCCCGGAATTCTTTCAACTTTGTGCGCAGTTCCGGCCGGCTGTTCGCGAGAATCGCGATGGCCAGCAACGCGGCGTTGATCGCTCCGGGCTTTCCGATCGCGAGCGTCCCCACGGGAATCCCGCCAGGCATCTGCACGGTGGCGAGCAGCGAATCGAGGCCCTTTAGGGAGGCGCTCTCCATCGGTACGCCGAGCACGGGCAAAACGGTGTGCGCCGCAACGACGCCTGCCAAATGGGCCGCGCCGCCCGCGGCCGCGATGACCACCTCGATCCCTCGCGCTTCGGCCGTGGATGCGATCTCCACGGTGTCGGCGGGCGTGCGATGCGCGGAGGTCACCTTGCATTCATGCGCCACACCGAACTTCGCCAGTGTCTCGGCGGCGTGGCGCATCACGTCCCAATCGGACTTGCTGCCCATCAGGACAGCGACCAGCGGCTTCGTCGGCATCGCGTTACTGCCCTTGTCCCAACGCGTAGCCGGGTTTGCCGTCGAAGGTGCACAGGCTTTCGAACTTGATGAAGTCATAGCCGGCTCCGGCGACCCGGTCGAGCAGCGCCGTGATCTGCGCGTGCGTCACCGGCTTGCTGTCGTCGGTGCGCTCGAAACGGCAGCGCCACGTGTCGCAGGTGAGCGTGTCGGGGAAGCCGTTCGGCCAGACCTTAACGCCGCGGTTGCTCAGCATGGTGAGCTTGAATTCCGCACCCTCGTGCTGCTGCAAAGCGTCGCCCAACTGGTCGGCCGTGCCTCCAGTCCATTGCAGGAAGACATCCGCGCCCACCATCTCTTTCTTTTCGATGGGCCGTGCGGCAAGGGCCTTGGCGGCCGCCTGACGCGGCGCGGAAGTGTAACTGACAGGTTTCAGTTTTTCCGGCTTCTGGCCTAGGCGGGCGACGACGGCATCGGCGAATTCCTTTGTGCCGACCTTCTGGCTGCTGATGCCCTCGACGAAAATATCGTAGGTGTGGACGCCGTCTTCGAGCGTGCGCAGCCAGGCGTTATGCACACGTTCGGCGATGTCGGGCTGGTCGATGTGAACCAGCATCATGACCGCGCCGAGCAGCAGTCCTGAAGGGTTGGCCAGATTCTGACCGGCACGCCGCGGCGCCGAACCGTGGATGGCTTCGAACATCGCGTATTTTGCACCGATGTTTGCGGAGCCCGCCAGGCCCACCGAGCCGGCAATCTGCGCGGCCACGTCGGAGAGAATGTCGCCATACAGGTTTGGCATCACGATCACGTCGAAGACTTCCGGCGTGTCGGCCATCTTCGCCGCGCCGATGTCAACGATCCAGTGCTCGTTCACAATGTCCGGGTACTCCGGCGCGATCTCATCGAAGACCTTGTGGAACAGGCCGTCGGTGAGCTTCATGATGTTGTCCTTCGTGAAGCAGGTGACCTTCTTGCGGCCATAGCAGCGGGCGTACTCAAAGGCGTAGCGCACGATGCGTTCGCAGCCGCCGCGGCTGATCAGCTTCAGGCACTGCATCACGTCCTGGCTCTGGCGGTGCTCGATGCCGGAGTAACAGTCCTCTTCGTTTTCGCGCACGATCACGATGTTCATGCCGGGGTGCAGCGTATCCACATAAGGATGGTAGGCTACGCACGGGCGCACGTTGGCGTAAAGGCCGAGCATCTTGCGTGTGGTTACGTTGAGGCTCTTGTAGCCGCCGCCTTGCGGCGTCGTGATCGGAGCCTTGAGAAAGACCTTGGTGCGGCGCATCGATTCCCACGAAGCGGGGTCGATGCCGGCGGAATTGCCGCGCAGATATACCTTCTCGCCGATCTCAATGGTTTCTACTGCGATGCGCGCGCCGGCTTCCTGAATGATGTGAAGCGTGGCGGCCATAATCTCCGGACCGATGCCGTCGCCGTGGGCGACCGTGATAGGGGTATTGTTTGCCATAACGACCTATATACAGTAGCATGCGCCGGTTCGGACAAACATGGCTGAAATTCGTAGTGGCACAGGGATAGTCGCGCGGCGGTCTTCGGAACCAGTAAATTGAGAGTAGGGAGTCAATGCGCTTTATGAGATTGCTCGCAACCGTTCTTGCCGCGATTTTGACGGCCGCTTTGATGTTTGGCCAGCAGATCACATCGAGCGGTATCGACCGGACGTCGCTCGACACCAGTTGCAAACCATGCCAGGATTTCTGGCGCTTCACCAATGGCACATGGCTGGATAAGAACCCGATTCCAGCGCGCTATTCTTCCTGGGGCACGTTGTCGGTGATCTCGGAAGGCAACCGCGAGAGGCTCCGTGTCATCCTCGAAAGTGCGGCGCAGAGCACGACGGCGAAGCCCGCTTCCAACGAACGCAAACTCGGCGATCTGTATGCCAGTTGCATGGACACAGCCGCTATCGATGCGCTGGGCGCCAAGCCGCTCCAACCTGAGCTGGACCGCGTTGCGGCGATCCGGAGCGTGAAGGACCTTACCGCCACGTTGACCGCTTTTTTTAGAACCTCGCCCGTCGGACCCGTCGGCTTGGGCGACACGCAGGATTTGAAGAACTCCACGGATGTAATCGCCGAGATCACGGCCGGCGGCTTGTCCCTGCCCGACCGCGATTACTACTTCAAGGACGATGCGCGCTCCAAACAGATTCGCGAGGAGTTCCTCAAGCACGTCGCGAAGATGTTCGAATTGCTTGGCGAAAAGCCGGAGGCGGCGGCCGCGGCGTCGAAGACGGTCATGGCGTTCGAGACGGCGTTTGCGGAAGTGAGCCTGACCCGCGTTCAGCGCCGCGATCCATACTCGCAGTATCACAAGACGGATTTGACCGGCGCCGCCGCGCTGACTCCGCACTTCGACTGGAAGCCTGTGCTACGCCAGTTTCAACTCAACGAAAACGTCGCGATTAACATCGAGCAGCCCGATTTCGTAAAGAAGTTCGACGCGCAACTCACAGCCGTGCCCCTCGATGATTGGAAAATCTGGCTGCGCTGGCGTTTGCTCGAACGCGCCGCTCCGAACCTCTCGAAGCCGTTCTTCGACGAATCGTTCCATTTCAACAGTGGCGTGATGCGTGGCGTCAAGGAGCAGTTGCCCCGCTGGCAGACGTGCACCGCGCTGGCGGATCGCGCCATGGGCGAGGCGCTCGGTGAGGCGTTCGTCGCCAAGCACTTTACGCCGGAGGCCAAGCGACGCATGAACGAACTGGTGGAGAACCTGCGCGCAACGCTCCGCGAGCGCCTCGAAAGCGCAGACTTCCTCTCACCCGCAACGAAGCGCAACGCCGTCGCCAAGTTGAATTCCTTCGCAGGTAAAATCGGCTATCCCGACGTGTGGCGCGACTACTCGGGACTGAGCATCGAACGCAAGTCGTACTTTGAAAACGTACGTGCCGCGGGACTGCACGCGCGCCTGTACAGGCTTGGCAAGATCGGCAAACCGCTCGACCGCAAGGAGTGGCATATGACGCCACCGACCGTCAACGCCTACTACAACCCGCCTATGAACGAAATCGTATTCCCGGCCGGAATCCTGCAACCGCCGCTGTTCGACGTGAGCGCCGACGATGCGGTGAACTACGGGGCGATCGGCGCTGTGATCGGCCACGAGATGGGCCACGGCTTCGACGACCAGGGGTCGAAGTTCGACGCCGAAGGAAACCTGAAGGATTGGTGGACGCCCGAGGACCGCAAAAAGTTCGACGAGCGCGCGGCATGCGTGGTCGACCAGTTCAACACGTTGGAGGTCGGCGATGGATTGCATCACAACGGCAAACTGGTGCTCGGCGAAGCGTTGGGCGATCTGGGCGGACTCACCTTGGCGTATCGCGCCTATCAGCGGGCTCTGGGCGGCAAGCCCGGCCCGGTGATCGACGGCTTCACGGCGGATCAGCGCTTCTTCCTGTCGTTCGCGCGCGCGTGGGGTTCGCAGGCGCGGCCCGAAGCGGTGCGGCTGTTGCTCAACACGGACCCGCATCCGATTCCGAAATTCCGGGCCAACGGCACGCTTCAGAACATGCCTGAATTCCGCCAGGCGTTTCAGTGTCAGGAAGGCGATCCGATGGTGCGCCCTCCTGCACAGCAATGCAAGCTTTGGTAAACAAGCGCGCGAAAGATCGGGCAAGAGTCACGAATACCTTAGCTCGATCTGCCCTTTGCCCCACACCGTTTGCCGTCCCACGCCGGTCCACTGTGCCGCGCGCAGAATCGGAAGAAACTCGCGGAGTTCGCCCTCGTACTCGGCCTCACCGGTAAAACCGCCCAGCGGATGGGTCTGGCCGGTCTTGGACGAGTGGCGCTCGATCTCCTCGTAAACCAGATCGCAACGCGTCGTGCGGACCGCGGCGGCGCGCGCGCGCAGGGCGGCGAAGTCGATCCTGAGCGGGCCGGGCCCGTAGGCCGCGCGCAGAGTGCTGACACGATCGCGCGCCCGCGCGAAGAGAATCTCGAATTCAGGGCGCGGCGCCGTCCGGCCCTCGTCCTTCAACTCTGTCGGAGTCAGGAAGCGGACGCGGAGGCGCTGGGCCGTCTCCGTCGGGTCCAGGGGGATGACGATTGGCCGTGCGTCCACCGCGAGCAGTTGCGCACGGCCCCGCCGCGGCCCGATGCCTTCAACCGCAAGTTGGGCAAAGGTCTCTTCGAAATAGCTCCGTGCGGGTTCGAGCGCGCAGAACAGGTGGATCTGGAAGTGAAAGCGCTCTCCGGGCTTGAGGGTGCTGCCGTCGAGATGCGCGGCGCGGAAGACAAACGGGCGTGGCAGGTTTTTGAGACCGCTCGGCGCGGGAGCGCGCGGCGATGGCTCGAAGAAATCGCGGTAGGCGGGGTGGTGCTGGAAGAGCGTACCGAAGGCGCCACGCAGAATGTTGCCGGATTTCCCGTGGGCAAAAAAAATCGAGTCCTTCGCCTCGAACGAAATCTCCAAGGCGAAGAACTCGAAATTCACATTCCCATTCTAGCGCGGGCTAGAAATTCAATTTCATGCCCAACTGGATCTTGCGCGAACTGCTCAGCACCGTGTTACGGATGCGGCCAAACGTACTGCTGGTGAACGTCGCCGTCGGGAAGTCGAAGGAGGCGTGGTTGGCCACGTTGGTGGAATCGGCGCGTAGTTCCAGGTTGAAGCGCTCGGTAAGCTTGGTGCGCTTCAACAGCGCCATGTCGAGACCCAGCCAGCTATCGCCGCGGAAATAGTTGCGGCCCGTGTTGCCGAGTTGTCCCGCACCCGTCGCACTGAAGCGAGCCCGGTCGGCGTCGTTGAAGTACCACTTGAAGCCGGTCTTGTCATCTTCGAAGACATCGCCCATGCTGGCCGGGCAAGCGTTGCAGTTCGCTGGACTCTGCAAGACGCTCGAAAACGTATTCGCTCCCGAATAAACCGTGAAAGGCCGGCCGGTATAGACCTGCACGAAGCCGGAGAGCTCCCATCCGCCGATCACCTTGGCGAGCGCGGAATTCACGTTGCTGCCAAAGCGCTTGCCCTTGCCAAAAGGCAACTCGTAGGTCGCGTTGGATTGAAAGACATGCTTGCGGTCGAAGTCCGAAGGCGCGTAGTTCAGCCGCCGGTTGTTCATGTCGAACGGCGAGGAAGAGGCAGACTGATTTGCGCCTGTCGAGACCACGGTGAAGGCCGGATCATACGAGCGGACATCGAGCGATTTCGAGAGCGTGTAGCTGAATTGCCAGGCGAAGCCGCTCGAAAAGCGGCGCTGCAACTGCAAAATCATGCCGTGGTAGGTGGAATAGTCGTTTGAGTCGATCACGTTCAACCCACCGCCGAACTGCGGATACTTGATGATCGGATACGCTCCGGCCCCGGAAAGATCCGTCACGGAACGGCCGTTTTGTAGCCGTGTCCCGAGCGACGATGCGAGTGAGGCCACGGCATTTAGATCGAGGTTGGAGGAATACAGCCGGCGCACCATCTGCGATCCGGTTTCTCCAGCTCTCAGGCGGCTGTCCGCCGAGGTCAAGCCGTTGATCAGGCTCGATTCGCCGCCGGCCTTGACGGTATTGAATGCGCCGAGGAAACCGTTCTGGAAGATATCGGCCTGGTTGGCATTGTAGGCGCCGATCAGGTGATAGGCGCGGCGTCCGATGTAGCTCGCCTCGAAGATCGTATTCTTCATGATCTCGCGCTGTACGCTGAAGGCCCACTGGTGCGTGGTCGGCGTCTTGAAGCTCGGATCCATCACGGTGTTGCTGTTGCTACCGAATGCATCGGGTTTGGCGAGGGCATCAGGTTTCTGCGAAGGAGGCGCCAATTGGGGCAGGCTGGAGAGTCGCCCGCCATTCTGTCCAAACTCCTGATTCACCAGACCGATGGTCTGCCCAGGCATGTTCGGGAAAATTGTGGAGGAGACGACAAACGTGTTGAGGCGGTCGAAGGCCACGCGGTAGTTGCCGCGGATGGAGGTCTTGCCGTTCCCGAAAGGATCCCAGGCGAAGCCGAGCGACGGCCCGAAGTTCTTCCACGCGTTCTTGAACAGGCTGCCCTCGGTCCAGCGCAGCGTGTTCGAGGCTGGCGCGGCGGCGGAGACGACTGCATCCGGCCGGAAAATCTTGCCATCCTGGCTGGTGGGCGCCATCTTGATCTCCCAGCGCAAGCCCAGGTCGACGGTCAGATTCTTGCGGACTTTCCAGGTGTCCTGGGCATAGAAGTCGAACTCGTTCCAGCGCGCCTTGTAGTCCCAGATGCCCGGGACAAACTGGTTTCCGTCGGAGACAAAGCCCTTGGTCGTAGTGCCGACGCGGCCCAGCAGAAAATTGATGTTGCTCTGGAGATTCGGCCGGTCGAAGGTTGTGTTCAAATCGCTGGGCAAGCCGAACGTTGCAGGATCCACCGTGTTGACGCTGGTCGAAAAATCGACGTCCTGGTTGGCATTCAAGCCGCCGACGGAACCGCGCTTGTCGTGATGGTTCTGAATGCGCATATTGGTTCCGAATTTGAGGGCGTGTGAGCCGCGGAACCACGAGAGGTTGTCGACGACCTGCCAGGTGTTCAAATAGCGCTCATTACCGAAATAATACTGCGCGAGCGTGCTCACCGGGCCGTTCAGAGAGATCGCATCCAGGCTGGAGGGCTGGATGAATTGGTAGTCGAACTTGTTCTGGCCTACGACCAGTTCGTTGGTCATCGAGGCTTTCGGATTGAAGCGCCAGTTGAAGGCCAGGTTGAGCGGAGCACGGCTTGTGTTCACCAGGCATGGAGAGCCGGGGAAAACTTCCTGTCCGCCGTTGGCGCGGTCGCAGATGGAATCCTGCTTGCCGAAATAGATGCGGCCATAGACCGTGTTCTTCGAATTGATCACGTGATCGATCTTGATGGTGATGTCGTGCTGATCTTCGCGCTGTGCGGCGTTAAAGGTATAGCCGGCGGTGTTGAGCCCGTCGCCCGTCGTGAAGTCGTTCGGCATAGGCGCGTCGGCGATCGCCGCTTGTGTGAGCTTGTCGAGACCGATGCGCTGCGGGTCGCTGGCCACCGTGTTATAAGTGCCGATGTTGAGCCCCGGCAGCACATTGCCCTGCGGATCGACGGAAGCGTAGGACGTGCCCGAGGGACCGTTGCGGCCTCCGCGTACATAACGCAAGTTGCCCTTGCGCGCATCGGCCGTAAAGACGGTGCGCGTCACGGGGCGGGTTTCGAGGGCGTGCAGGCCCTGGCCGTTCGCGAAGAAAAACGTCTTGTTCCTGATGATTGGGCCGCTGATGCTGCCACCGAAAATATTTTGCACGAACTGCCGTTTCCCAACGTTATTGACTGGGTTTTCCCATTCGTTCGCGTTCAGGCTCGGCGTGCGGTAAAACCAGAACAGGCTGCCGTGCGGATCGTTGCCGCCCGTGCGCGTAACCATGGCTACCTGCCCGCCGCTGTTGCGTCCCGAATCGGCGGTGGTATTGCTCGTGAGTACGCGGAATTCGGCGAGCGAATCCGGATTCATCTTCGTGGGTGTGGTTTCCGAGCCGCCCGAGCTTGTCTCGTTGACGTCGATGCCGTCCAATGTGTAGTTCCAGGAACGGTCGCGGGCGCCATGTACATGGCTCGCGCCGCCCGTATTGGCCCCGGAGACGACGCCCGGTTGCAGAAATACCAGGTTGATCGGATTGCGTCCGCGCGTTCCGACGATCGGAAGGTCGCGGATCTCCTGTCCGGTCAGCAGGTTGCCGAAATTGCCAGAGGTGCTGGTCTGCACCAGTTCGGCGCTCCCGGAGACCTCGACGGATTGCGTCAGTTCGCCAACCTCCAGCGTCACGTTCACGGTCGTCGGCTGCCCGATGGTCACCGGGTTTGCGCGCGAGGTGAACTTCTTGAAGCCGGCAGCCTCGACACTGACGGCGTAACTGCCCGTCTGCACCGAGTCGAACAGATACGCGCCGCTGTCAGAGGACTGCGTAGCAAACGTGACGTTGGTTGCCTCATTTGTCAGTTTAATGTTGGCCGCGCCGATGGCCGCGCCGCTTGGATCCTGAACTGTGCCCAGGAGTCGCGATGTTGTGCCCTGCGCTAGCAGCGCGGACGTGAGTGTGAAGGCAAACAACGCCCGGATGACCCATATTCCCATGGGGGCAATGGTAGCAGAGACTTAGAGATCGGGCAATTCAAATTGTTATTGGGCAGGATAAGAAAACCTGATACTCAGAGTTAGAGGCCCTAATAGCTGCCCACCGGATCGAGCATCCGGAGAGAATCCTCCCGTTCAGAGTCCACCGCACGTTCCTGGCAGCGGACGCAGTATTTCGCCCAGGGCAGCGCGCGGAGCCGTTTTTCCGCGATTGGTCCGTCACATCCCGCGCAGATGCCGTACTCGCCGCGCTCCAAGCGTAGCAGCGCTTCGTTGAGCAGGCGAAGCTTCTCGTACTCCAGGCTGTTCATGCGCAGCGAGATGAATTCGTCATGCGAAAGCTGTGCCTGATCGTCCTCCGCCACGCGTCCCAATGCGGCCATGGTGTCGAACTTGATGCCGAGCGCGCGGAGCACGTCGGCTCTATTTTGCTGTAGAAGCGCTCCGTAATCAGTGGCTCTATTCACGGCCTTATCTCCTCTTTCTCCGGCCCCTCGTTGAAGGCCGTCGAAAAAACTTATCGGTGAGACTGGCGCGAACCTTAATTCAGTTGGGGATACTACCAGAGTTTTCCGTCGAAGGAAAGCCAAAAGTGCGCGCCGAAAAAATACGTGGGATCAGGGCTGCGCGACTGTGGCCGGCTGTGGCACGGCAGCAATGCTGGCCATCTCTTCCAGCAGACGCCGCTCGGCGGGGCTAAAATTCTTCCGGAATCCCGGATTCTTTAAACGCTGCCCGCGATCCGTCTCGTTCATCGCGCGCAAACGCACGAATTCGCGCTGCAGCACCAATTTGCGCTCTTCCGGCTGGCTGTTAAATCTTCGGAACAGCTTGCGCATCTCCTCCTGGCGCTCGGGCGGGAGTTGGCGGAACACCCGGTACTGGTCATTCAGCCTGCGCCGTTCTTCCGGTTGCAGGCCGCCGTAATCGTCAAGCCGCTTTTGCAGCACCGCCTGCCGCTCCGGGGGCAGCTTCTGGATTACTTTTTTCCTCTGCTCTGGCGTCATCCTGTTCAGGCGATCCAGAGGATTGCGGATCCCGGCCTTCGTTGCGGCGGGCGTTCTTTGCTGCTCCTGGGGCGATTCGGCCGGGCTGGCCGCTGCGGGCGAGGTTCCGAGAACCAGCACGAACGCCACGATCCCCATCGCCAAGACTGCTGCCCGGAAAGTCATAGTGCCAGCGAAATCACTGCGAAGTCAGACTCCTACAGCGAATTCGATCCCTCCGTCTCGGGGTTTGCCACCACCACACTATTAAGTTGCCGGAGCATCTCCATGTCCTCCAGCGTGAGTTCCACCTGCTCGACGTCGACCATCTCCGTCCGTGGAGCGTACGCCTGGGAGTCGTGTAGCCTGGGCGCGCGCAGCATGAACACTGCGAGCAGTGTAATACCGATCGTCGCCAGCGAGAGCGCCGGTCGCCACGCAACCTGCCAGTCCGCCGGGGCCAGCCGCCGCCACAAGGGACGAGCATCCAACTGCGCAATGCGGCGGTACAACCGGTTGTCAAAATCGCTGGATACGGGCTCGGGCTGCCAACTGTCGAGCGCACTCCACAACGCCTGCTGCTGTTCAGCGAAGGCGCTGCATTCGGGACAGGACGCCATGTGCCGCTCAAGGGCCGACAACGTGTCGGGCTCCAGGGTGCGGGCGCAGTATGCTAGCAGCACTTCCGCGTTTTCTTTGTCCTGGACTGGGCACCGCATACGATCTCCTTTCCCCCTATACTGCAAGATGCGCTAACCGGGCGCGTAACGTTTCATAAGCCCGGAACAGCAGCGACTTCACCGCCGATTCCGAGCAGACGAGCACCTTCGCAATTTGCGAGTACTCCATTTCCTGATACTTGTGCATCATCACGGCCGCGCGCTGCTTCTCAGGCAGTATGGCGATAGCGCGCCGCACCTCGCTCATTCTGGCCTCGAACACCAGGTTCTGCTCGATGTTCCAATGCCGGTCCGCCACCTGCCGGGTACCGCCGTTCTCAGTGGATTCCTGGTCCAGGCTCTCCTGGCCGCGCTCATTTCGAACGTCTCGAATCCAGTTCAGCGCCAGATGCGTGGCGATGCGGAACAGCCACGTGGTGAACTTCGCCGTGGGTTCATACGAGGTCCTGGCGCGGTAAACCCGCAGGAAAACCTCCTGGGCCAGTTCTTCGGCCACCGCCTGGTTCTGCACCATCCGGTATAAAAAATGGATAACGGGATTACGATGCCGCTCCAAAAGGAGAGCGAAGCTGGTGTCATCCCCGTCCCGGACCCGGAGCATCAGTTCGGCGTCCCGCTCGATCGCGACCACCGATGTCATGTCCTTTTGAACACTGTCTTTCCGGCAAGGTTGCGCTGAATCTCGACTTGATTTTAGTGGGATCTGGTCCGCCACTCACTCACCCTTGAGTTTCCGCTCCATGAGTTCCCGGATGGCATCGCGGGGCGGTTGTCCATCTTTCAGGATAGCGTGCATCTGGGCCGTGATCGGCATTTCGACGCTGTGACGGCGGGCCAGGTCCATGGCCGCATAGGTGGTCTGGACGCCTTCCGCTACCATTTTCATGGAGTTAACAATTTCGTCCAGTTTGCGCCCCTTGGCCAGTTCGATGCCGACGCCGCGGTTGCGGCTGAGCGCGCCGTTGCAGGTCAGAACCAGATCTCCGAGGCCGGCCAGTCCGGCGAGCGTGTGCGGTTGCCCGCCCATGGCGATCGCGAGGCGGGTGATTTCAGCAAGCCCGCGCGTGATCAGGGCGGCGGCCGTATTGTTGCCGAGGCCGAGTCCCTGGCAGACGCCGGCGCCGATAGCAATCACGTTCTTAAGCGCCGCGCCAACTTCGACTCCCACCGGATCGGAGTTGCGGTACAGCCGGAAGGCCGGCCCGGAGAAGGCGCTTTGCACCTGTTCGGCGAGCGCGGAGTCCGTGGCGGCGACGACTACGGCGGCTGGTTCGCCCTGTGCGATTTCACGCGCAAACGTCGGGCCGGAAAGCACGGCGATGTGCGGCTCGAAGGCTGGCCGCAAAACCTCCTCAATGACCTGCGACATGCGCAGCAGTGTACCGTTCTCAATGCCCTTCGTCGCGCTGACGAACGTCATCGCTTCGTCGACGAACGGCAGCATTCGGCTATACAGAGCGCGCGCATGGTGCGACGGCATGACGCCCAGCACGATTCCAGCGCCGCGCACCGTGGCCTCCAGTGAGGCCGAGATCTCGATATTGGCGGGCAGGCGCACACCCGGCAGATAGATGTCGTTCTCGCGCGAGCCGGTCATGCGCTGCGCGAGATCCTCTTCAAACACCCAGAGCCGCAGGCGTTCGAAACGGGGCGCGAGCACGATCGAAAGCGCTGTGCCCCAACTGCCGCCACCAACGATGGAAAGATCCTTCAAGACTTCCTGCCTCCAAAAGAAAAAACGTTTTCCGTACCGGCGCGCAGCCGTGCGATGTTCGATTTGTGCCGCCAGACAACGAGCGTCGAGGCGATGGTAGCCGCCGCGAGCACCGGCAGCGGAGGATGCACGAGCAGCCAGACGACAAGCGGGAAGAGACACGCGCAAAGAATCGAACCGAGGGAAATAAATCTGCTCCAGGCGACAGTCACGACGAAGATGACGAGCGTGGCGGCCAGCGCTACCGGTGTCAGACACAGGAACGCTCCTACAAAACTGGCCACCGCTTTTCCGCCCTGAAACTTCAGCAACGCGGGGTACGCATGGCCGAAGAGCACGGCCAGCGCCGCGGCGCTCATCCACAACGGGTCCTGCCCGCTGAGTTGTCCGGCGGCCCAGACGGCAAAGTAACCCTTGGCGATGTCGAGCAGCAGCGTCAGGATGCCCAAGCCGCGACCCGTGGTGCGCAGCACGTTGGTGGCGCCGATATTGCCGCTGCCCATGCTGCGCACGTCGCGGCCCGTCGTCAGGCGCACGAGCAGGTAACCGAAGGGCACGCCACCGAGCAGATACGCACCCAGCACGATGGCGAGCGGGATCATACTGCTTCCAGCGGAAAATCGGCCAGCCGGATGTACTTCAGGCCGTTCGGTCCCGTCTCGCTGAGATAGAGGTGGAAGTGGTCCGCCTTGAAGCTGCCGAACTCGGTGGAATCGAGCGCCGCGACGGCCTGTTGCAGGGCTGGCAGCGGCGTGCCCGGATTCACGCGGCCCAACGTCAGATGCGGCGCGTACTTTTTCGTCTCTGCGGCGATGCCCTTTGTGGCGAGTGCCTGGTCCGTGAGACGGGCCAGTTCAGCGAGCGCTGGCGGCGCCTCGATGCCGGTCCAAAAGACACGCGGAGCATGTGGGTTCGGAAACCATCCGAGGCCACGAATCGCGATGGGGATTTCGCCCACGGGTGGCAAGTCATCGAGCGTGTCGATCAGATCGTTGACGTCATCCTCCGGCCACTCGCCTATAAACTTGGTGGTGACATGGAGGTTCTCGGTACGGCTCCAACGCAGATCGGCGGTGGGCCGCAGTCTCAGAAGCAGGCGTTCCAAATTCTTCCGCACTTCAGGCGGGATTGAGATGCCGGTAAACAGGCGCATAGTATCTGTTAACTTAGCCATTGTCGGATGAATCGCCACTCTGATTCAACGCGGTGGTGCGACGCGCTCCCATACGCCGATCTCGCCAGGCGTTCCGAAGCGCTGCCAGAGCGCTTCTACGCCCGGCCCGCAGCGGAGGTCGCCAGAGATCTTTTGGGAAAGATTCTGGTGCACGGTGAGACGGCGGGGCGAATAGTCGAGACCGAAGCTTACCTGGGCGCGGAAGATCTTGCGGCGCATTCTTCGAAGGGTATCACGGAGCGCACACGCGTGATCTTCGGGCCGCCGGGCCGCGCTTACGTCTACCTGATTTACGGCATGTACGAGTGCTTCAACATCGTAACCGAGCCCGACGGGACTCCTGGCTGCGTGCTGCTGCGCGCCCTGGAGCCGCTCTGCGGAGTCTCGCGAATGCGCGAGCGGAGGCCGGCGGCGAAGAGTCCGCGCGACTTGGCTTCGGGCCCTGCGAAACTGACACTCGCGCTCGGCATCACGCGTGCGCACTACGGCCGGGCCCTGATGCAGGGCGATCTTAGCGTCCGGCGGCTCTTGCCGGAGGAGCGCGTTGAGATCCTGACGACGCCGCGCATTGGCATTCGCGAGTGCGCCGGTTGGCCGCTGCGCTTTGTGTTGGCGGGTAGCGATTTTCTGAGCCGCTGACGCCGGCTTGCTCTCGCGAATTGTCCGATGTTAGCGTTAAAGCTATGCTCAAACCAACCATTTTTCGCGAGTACGATATTCGCGGAATCGCCGATCTGGATCTGCTCAGCGACGGCATTGAACAACTGGGGCAGGCGATCGGAACGTATCTGCGGCGGCGCGCGGGCAACCGTGTCCACTTGGGACGCGATACCAGACTCAGTTCGCCGCGCTTGCGCGATGCGCTCGTGAAAGGGTTGCTCAAGACCGGTTGCGAAGTGACTGATATCGGCGTCGTGCCGACTCCCGTGCTCTACTATTCGGCTTACAAGCACAAGCCCGACGGCGCGGTGATGATTACGGGCAGTCATAATCCCTCGGAATACAACGGCTTCAAGGTGGTTTGCGGGGCGGGCACAATACACGGCGAAGAGATCCAGGCGTTGCTTGCCTTGATTCAGAAACAGGATTTCGAAACTGGCACTGGCATTGAGAGACATGACAATGTGGTGCCGGCCTACATCGACGAAATTGCCGCGATGTTCCATTTCGAGCGCCGCATCAAAGTCGTGCTCGATGCGGGCAACGGAACGGCGGGGCCGGTGATGCAGCCCCTGCTCGCGAAGCTGAACTGCGAGCCGATCGAACTGTTCTACGAGATGGACGGCAACTTTCCGAACCACCATCCCGACCCGACGGTGGAGAAAAATCTCGAACACCTCGTAGCCGCCGTAAAGGAGCATAAGGCCGATTTCGGCATTGCGTTCGACGGCGATACGGATCGCATCGGCGCGGTCGACGAAAATGGTGTCACGGTGTGGGGCGATCAGTTGATGCTGATCTTTGCGAAAGAGATTTTGTCGCGCAAGCCCGGCGCCACGTTCATCGGCGAAGTGAAGTGTTCCCAAGTGATGTACGATGGCATCCGCAAACTCGGCGGCAACGCCATTATGTACAAGACCGGCCACTCGCTGATCAAGGCCAAGATGAAAGAGGTGAAGGCTGAGTTGGCGGGCGAGATGAGCGGCCACATTTTTTTCGAGGACCGCTACTTCGGTTACGACGACGCGATGTATGCGGCCTGCCGCTTGATCGAAATTGTAGAGCGTTCCGGGAAGCCGCTGTCGGCGCAATTGGCCGATGTGCCAAAAACGGTGACGACACCCGAGATCCGAATTGACTGCCCGGACGAGGCGAAGTTCGCCGTGGTCAAGCTGGTCGCCGAACACTTCCGAAAAATTCGCGAGACGATCGACGTCGACGGTGTTCGCGTGATTTTCGACGGGGGCTGGGGTCTGTTGCGCGCCTCCAATACGCAGCCCGTGCTCGTGATGCGTTTTGAGGCAACCACTCCGGCTCTGCTCGCCGAGTACCAGATAGAGATGAATGCCGCGCTCGCGCTGGCAAAGCAGTCAGCCTGCGTCTAACAGTTAGCCATTTTGATAACGAAACCGGAATAATGCCTCCGGTCGCTCGCGCTCCCGGCACTGTTAGGTGTTACGCACGTTGGTCGTGGCTAATTCGTCCAACGGTGACGGGAGCGCGAGCGACTGGAGGCTAGCGTTACATCCGGCCACGCATTTGCTTTCGTACTAATCGAGCGCGATCTTCAGGATGGTCAGTGAGTGCTTAGGAAACGTGTACGTGAAACCGTTGCCCGAGAGCGCGACGTTGACCGTCCTGGTGATGGGCCGCACGATGCTATCCGCGCCAAAAGTGTGCGTGGCTTTCAAGTCGCCGTGATTTAGCTCCCAGACACCGACGCGGTTCCGGCAGCGGCCTTCCACGTTATCGATGCGAGTGTCGATATCCATCTCTTCGCTGCGGTTCAGCACGTTGAGGTAGAGCGTGCGACTCTTCTCGTCGAGTGTCGTCGAGACGTCGAGATAGCCGAGTGCGCGGCCGCCCGCAGGCTGGTACTCAGGTGCTTTCACCAGGGTGTCGATGGACAGATTACCCTTCTGCCGCGCGTACTCCGCGATCGGGAAGAAGATTGTTTGTAGGTACAGCCGTTCCTTGTCGGTGAAGATCGGCGCGATCACATTGACGAGTTGCGCCAGGTTCGCCATCTTTACGATGTGCGCATTGCGGATGAAGGAGTTGAAGAACGCACCCATCACGAGCGCATCTTCGTAATTGTAGATTTCTTCGAGGCCCGTGCGCCCGATCTCGAACTCGGTATTGCCACGCGCGCGATACCAGACGTTCCATTCGTCGAAGGCAATGTGGATCGGCCGCGGTTTGGCCTTGCCGTTTTGCACGGCTTTGATCTGGCCTTCGACAATCGCTATGCGCTCGTCGAGATCCCGCGACACGGCCATGAAGCTCTCGAAATCATTTTTCGGATTTCCTATGTACGTGTGCAGTGAGATGTAGTCGATATCGTCCTTGAGGCGCTCGAGAACGGTGCGGTTCCAGCCGATCCAGTCCCAGCCGGGCCGGAAGTTCGAGGAACCGGAGGCGATCAGCTTGATCGATTCGTCGGCGCGGCGCATCGCTTTTGCCGCCTCCAACGCGAACTTCGCATAATCCTCCGCGTTCTTGTGGCCGAGTTGCCAAGGGCCGTCAATCTCGTTGCCGAGGCCCCAGTACTTGACGCCCCATGGTTCGGATCGGCCGTTCTTGCGGCGTTCGCGCGCCCAGTAGGTATCGCGTGATTCATTGCAGTACTCGACCCACTCTCGCGCTTCGTTGACGCTTCCGAGGCCGGCGTTGATGCACAGATACGGTTCGACCTTGGCGCGCTCGCAGTAGTTCAAGAACTCGTCCGTGCCGAAGCGGTTCGATTCGAGCGCGCCCCAGGCGTGATCCGGGCGGGGCGGACGCCGATCGCGTGGCCCGATGCCGTCTTTCCAGTTGTAACCGGAAGCAAAGTTGCCGCCGGGCCAGCGGATCAGGGTGACGCCTAAATCGCGCGTGGCGGCGAGCACGTCCTTGCGGAAGCCAAGCTCGTCGGAGAGCGGACTGCCTTCCTCAAAGATGCCGCCGTAGATACAGCGGCCGAGGTGCTCAGTGAAATTACCGAAGATGTGCGGGTGCACGACGCCGATCACGCGGTCGGTGTCGATCTTGATGCGGGCCTGCGGAGCTTCGGCGGCGAACGCCGTGGCAATCAGGCACAGGACAACGGCGGTTTTCGGGAGTCTCATTTGCCGCCATGATAGCAGGCGCCAGTCCCAAAACAAGCACGCCTATTGCTCTCGGCACAAGTTGAACGAATTGCCTCACCACCACAGAACGCAACGCTCAGCGACGCCGCGAAAGCGACCGAAGGCGTTAATTAAGATTCGTCGTTGAATTGGCAGACAACTAATTGCGTACGCCGATGCTCTCGGTGCGTCCGGCCAGGGGCTTTACCGCAGCGCCTCCACAGACGCCCACTCCGATTTCGAGCAAAGCGTTCAGGAAGTTATAGAACACAGCGTAGACCATCTGCTCGGTGACAGGCTGCTTACCGGGCAGGCGGAAGCCAGCGGGGAGTTCCTTGGCGATGCGCACGCGTACCGCATTTGGCAGTACGTATCCCGAGCGATCCTTCACGTTGGCCACGGCCAACGGAGTTTGCAGGACTGCGCCCGTGCGTCCGTCGACATAGAACTGGCAACGCGAAAACCAGCCGAGATTGCCCGGGTCGGCGGCATCGAAGAGCAGCAGCGGGGCCTTGCGGGTTGCCGCGGTCAGCGTGACGATCAGCGTCCGTTCGCTGTCCTCAAAGCTGTGCTCGAAGCCAGCCTGCTTGATCACATTGGCGATCAAGTCGAGGTCGAGTTCCAACAAAAGATACTTGTATTGGCCAGCCTGCAAGACCTGCATTCTTTTCCATTGTACTCTGTTCGCCGGCCGCCCTAGCCCTTCATACTATGATGTAGAGGCAAGTTATGTCCGACGATTCCGCGGCTATCGATATTCGCGATCTGCGCAAGGTGTACGGGGCCAAGGCCGCGGTCGACGGGCTGAGCCTGAATGTGCCGCGCGGGACGTTCTATGGTTTTCTCGGACCGAACGGCGCGGGGAAAACGACGACGATTCGGATGTTGATGGGCCTCGCGCAACCGACCTCGGGGAGCATCGAACTGCTCGGCCTTCCGATGCCGGGCCGCGAAATCGAGATCAAGCGCAAGATCGGCCTGGTGCCCGACGAGTCGCTGCTCTTCGATCACCTGACCGGGCCGGAATTTTTGGAATTTGTCGGCCGCATGTACGCCCTGGACCGCGCGGTGGCGGCGGAGCGCGCACGGGAATTGATTGCGCTTTTCGAGCTGAACGGTAGCCGCGGAAAATTGATCGCCGAGTATTCCAAAGGCATGCGTAAACGCGTGGCAATGGCGGCGGCGCTGATCCACCGTCCGGAACTCTTCCTGATGGACGAACCGTTTGAAGGCGTCGACGCCGTGGGCGCGCGCTTTATGAAGGAACTGCTGCTCGATCAGGCGCGCCGCGGCGCGACCATCTTTCTCACCTCGCATGTGCTTGAGGTGGTCGAAAAACTCTGCGATCGCGTGGGGATCATCCACGAAGGCAAGTTGGTGATCGAAGGCACGATGCGGGAACTACGCGAAGGCAGCGAAAGCCTCGAGGATATTTTTGTTCGAGTCGTCGGCGCGGAGCGGACGGCGGAGAGCCTCGACTGGCTGTAGCCCATGCCGACACAAGCCTGGGCCATTCTTTGGGCGCAATGGAGGACGTTGCGCAACTTCTATCCGCAGCGGCGCGGCGGCGCGCTTTTCTCTGGAATCATTTCGCTCGTCTGGTATGCGGCGTGGACTCTCGCGTCGCTGGCTATTTCCGAGTTGCTGGCTGAATGGAAGGACGTCGACCGTTTGCCGCAGATCATGTCCGGCGGCCTGCTAGTGGCGTTCGTCTACTGGCAGTTGACGCCGCTGCTGCTGGCCACCACCGGCGCATCACTCGACCTGAAACGCTTGCTGGTGTATCCGGTGCCGCGCACGCAGCTCTTCGCGATTGAGGTGCTGCTGCGCGTCTCGACCGGCCTGGAGATGATGTTGCTGATGACCGGCGCGGCGGCGGGCTTGCTCAGAAATCCGGTTGTGCCGAAGTGGGCGCCGCTGGCCTTTGTGCCGTTCGCGCTCTTCAACTTGTTCCTCTCGGCGGGCTTGCGCGACCTGCTCACCCGGCTGCTCGCACGCAAACGTATCCGCGAAGCGGTTGTGTTTCTGCTTGTGCTGTTGGCTGCGGCGCCACAATATCTGGCGATGCGCGGCGGGCCGGGCAAATTGTCGAATGCGCTCGCAATGAAGCAATCGGTGCTGTTGCCTTGGACGGCTGCGGGCGAACTGGCCGGCGGACACGCTGCGGGCACGGCTCTCGCGATGCTGTCGATCTGGACCGTAGCTGCGTACCTGTTCGGCCGCCGCCAATTTGAGAAAGGTTTGCGCTTCGATGCGGAGGCCGCGCGCGCCGAAGAACGGCCTTTGGCGCAGGCCGGCTCTCGCCTCGACGTCTTCTTCCGCCTTCCGTCCAAGCTCCTGTCCGACCCGCTTGCCGCGATGATCGAAAAGGAGGTGCGTTTTCTCTCTCGCGCGCCACGCTTCCGTCTGGTCTTCCTGATGGGCTTTTCGTTCGGGCTCATCGTCTGGCTTCCGCTCGCGCTGGGCAGGAGCGGCGCGCCGTCATTTCTCAGCGACAATCTGTTGACGTTCGTCAGCATGTACGCGCTGCTGCTGCTGGGCGACGTGCTGATCTGGAACGTTTTTGCCTATGATCGCGCGGCGGCGCAACTCTACCATCTCGCGCCGGTCCCGTTCTCCAAAGTGCTGGAGGCGAAGAATCTCACCGCTGCCATCATGGTGTTGCTCGAACTCGCAATGGTTACGCTGGTATGCCTGCTCTTGCGCGTCCCGCTCAGCGGCGAAAAGATCATCGAGGCGTTTGCCGTGACGATGTTGATGTTGTTGTATCTGATCCCGTTCGGGAATCTGACTTCGACTTACTACCCGCGCGGGCTGAACCCGGCGCAGTCGTGGCGCTCCTCAGCGAGCGGTCTCCATGTGCTTCTGATCCTGGTCTACCCACTTGCCGCGCTGCCGCTGTCACTGCCTTATCTGGCGCGCTACGCCTTCGACAGCAATATCGCGTTCTATGCTGTGCTGCCATTCAATCTAGCGTTCGGCGCGTTGCTCTATTGGGTAGCGCTGGACTCGGCCGTCGAGGCGTCCGGCCGACGCAAGGAGCGAATGCTCGCGGCGCTTTGCTCCAACGATGGGCCCGTTTCACTCAACCGGTAGACGGCATCACCAGGCGTTGTAGTAGCCCTCGCGCTTTGTGATGTCCACGCGCACTCCAAACAGCGCCGAAAGCGTCTTCGCGGTGAGCAGCTTATCCTTCGCGCCGTCGGCGAAGACGCGTCCCGCTTTCAGCAGAATCACACGATTGATTTCCGGAATGATATCCGGAAGATGGTGCGTGACAAGAATGATGCCGGTGCCGGAGCGAGTCAGGCGGCGCATGCTTTCGTGCAACTCCGCGGCGGCGGAGAGATCGAGGCTTGTGGATGGCTCGTCGAGCAGGATTGCGCGCGGCTTGTGAATTAGCGCCCTGCCGATCACGAAGCGGCGCGCCTCGCCGCTCGACATCTCCAGAATGCTTTTCTCCGCGAGGTGGGCGATGTCGAGACGCTTCATGATCGCGCGCGCATCTTCCTCCATCTCCGCAGTGACGATATGATTCGGCCAGATGCCGATGCTGCTGAAGAATCCGGAGAGTATCAACTCGAAACCGCTGATATGCCACGTGCACTTCGCGAGCAAGTCGTTGGAGACGATGCCCAACAGCGGCAGCAATTGGAAAATATTCCACGACTCTTCGCCCAGAATGCTGACCGGCGGCGGGCCGGGGCGTTGGCGCGGATAGCATTGCCGAGTGATCGTCTGAATCAGAGTCGACTTGCCGGAGCCGTTCGGACCGAGGATCGCGACGTGCTCGCCCACCGCGATCGAGAGCGTGAAATCGTCGAGCGCGACGCAGCTTCCGTGGTTGACCGTGGCGCGCTGGAACTCGATGAGCGGCGCGCTCATTTGGCGAGGTTCTTCTTCTTGTACTCCTCGTACTCTTTCTTGAGTTCGGGATCGTCGGGCGATCCGTAGATGTCGCTGGATTTGTACTTGCCGGACTTGAATTTTTCCTGTGTCCAGATGTCGTGCACGTGCGTCTCGTCTGCCTTGGCGACGACTTTTTCCACTAGCTGCGGCGGGATAAAATAAACGCCCGTACGGTCGCCGAAAACCACGTCGCCGGGCAGCACCGTGGCGCCGCCGATGCGGATGGGCACGTTGAAGCCGGTCAGCATCACATCCTTAATTGCCGACGGATGCGCGCCGCGGAAATAGATTTGCATATCGAATGCCGATATGCCTTCGAGGTCGCGAATCGCGCCGTCGACAACGACACCGCCCGTGCGGGTTTTGGTCATGATGTAGTAGGCAAGGTTATCGCCGACCAGCGTCCCGCCGTCGATCTTTCCGAACAGGTCGACAACGAGTACATCGCCCGGCTGCAGTTGATCGATGATCCATTGGTTCTGCCCGTGCTTGTAACCCTTGGCTTTCCCATCCGCGGTTACGATGTCGTTGACGTCCGGGCGTACCGGCATGAACTGCGCAGTGACCACCCGCCCGACAAGCTTCTTGCCAGGATTCAGGACGCGAAAATCGCCCGCGTATTGGCACGGATATCCTGCGCCCGGCAGCACGGACCAAACCTCCTCAACGGAAAGCCCCTTCACCTTTTCGAGCAGGTTGTCGGGAACATTCGGACGGCCGTCGTCGAAGCGCGGGAACGGATTTTTCGACGTATAGCGGATCATTTGGTCTTTGGTAAAGGTGAAGACCTGTGCATGGAGCGCACCCAAACACAACAGCAAGAGGGCGGTGAGTCTCATGGAGTGCAATTTACCATACTAGAATGGAAGATTCTCACCATGGCCCCCTTCGATCCGGACCGCGAGATGGTGTTGCCGGACTAACATGCGTCCATTACTTTGTGCCGTCATTTTTATGCAAATCGCATTCGCGCAGCAGCCAGCCGACCTGATTCTGCTCAACGGAAAAATCTGGACCGGCTCGGAGGCGCAGCCGCTTGCCGAAGGCATCGCGTGCGCCGGCAACCGGATCGCCGCCGTCGGAACAAGTGAAGCGATCCGCAAGTGGGCGGGGCCGAAGACCCAGGTCATCGATCTGGCCGGCAAACTGGTTGTACCCGGATTCAACGACGCGCACGTTCACTTCTACACGGGCGGTGCGCACCTGGCAGGCGCGCAATTGCGTGACGCCCGCAGCGCTGCCGAGTTCCGCGACCGCATCGGCGCACACGCGGCCAAGCTGCCGAAAGGGCGCTGGATCACGGGAGGCGATTGGGACCACGAAAACTGGTCGCCGGCCAACCTGCCGGTGCGGCAGTGGATCGATGCCGCGACTGCCGATCATCCGGTTTTCGTCAACCGCCTCGACGGCCACATGGCGCTGGCCAACTCGGCCGCGCTGAAGTTGGCGGGAATTACGCGCGAGAGCAAGGATCCGCCAGGAGGCGTGATCGTGCGCGATGCGAACGGAGAGCCCACGGGGATTCTCAAGGACGCGGCCATGGATGCGGTCTATCGGGTGCTGCCCGCGCCGGGACCGGCGGAGATCGAAGCGGCGCTACGCAGCGCCATGCGCTATGCCGCGACGAACGGCGTGACGAGCGTGCAGGACATGTCCGCGACTCCGGAGGTGCTGGCCGCCTATCAGCGCCTGTTGGCGCGCGGCGAGTTAAGCGTGCGTGTCTACGGCCATCAACCGCTGGCCGGTTGGTCTAAGCTTGCGAGCGTAGGAATCGGCGCGGCGTTTGGTAATGAGAAGTTAAAGATCGGCGGGCTGAAGGGCTTCTCCGACGGCTCGCTCGGCTCCTCGACCGCCCTGTTGTTCGAGCCCTACCTGGACGCGCCGGGCACAAGCGGCATTGCCGCTGACGAGATGATTCCCGAGAGCAAGCTGCGCGACAATATCATCGGCGCCGACCGTGCCGGCTTGCAGATCGCGATCCACGCTATTGGAGACAAGGCCAATCACATCGTGCTTGGTATGTACGCGCAAGCCGCGCGGGAGAATGGCCCGCGCGACCGCCGTTTTCGCATCGAGCATGCGCAACACCTGCGCCGCGACGATATCGCGGAATTCAGCCGCGGGCGCGTAATCGCTTCCATGCAGCCGGTGCATCTGATCGACGACGGCCGTTGGGCCGGCAAACGCGTGGGCCCCGAGGTGGTGAAAGGCACGTACGCATTTCGTGCGCTGCTCGATGCCGGCGCGGTGTTGGCCTTCGGCTCGGATTGGTACGTTGCGCCAATGCAGCCGCTGCTGGGCATCTACGCTGCCGTCACGCGGCGGACGACCGATGGGAAGAACCCAGGCGGCTGGGTGCCGGAACAGAAGATCAGCGTCGCCGAAGCGTTGCGCGCCAGCACTCTGGGTCCGGCGTATGCGAGCTATGACGAAAACGTGAAGGGCACAATCGAGCCCGGCCGGCTGGCCGACCTCGCCGTTCTCTCGGATGACATTCTCACAATTGCGCCGGAGCGGATCGAAAAGACAAGCGTCGCGCTCACGATTTTCGACGGCCAGGTGATCTTTCGCCGCGACTGAGTCTCAGTTTTTCTCGCCGATCAGCACAAGCGACTGTCCGAGCGGGAAATTGCGGCCGGCGGCTATCCAGGCAGCTTCCATCGAGAGCGGCGCGTGCAAGACAGCGTCGAGCCACGGCGCGACCGGTTCCACGCCGCTGGCCGGAGCGGCATTGAACAGCGGTTCGACAATCCGGAACTTCGTGAATGCCACCGGCATCAGTAGCGAATTTGCGTAGGTCACGCGCAGCGTGCGGATGCCATGACGCGCCGCCAGCTTGAGCAGGCGGTCGCGCGTGAAGCGCTGCCGCTCCATGGCGAATGTGGAGTGGCGGCTATGCAGAATGTCGAGCGCCGAAACGCGAATCACAAAGAGGCCGCCGGGTTCCAGCACGCGGGTCAGTTCCGCCATTGCGCGATCCTCTTCGCCCAGGGGAAAGTGCACGATCACGTCGAGTGAGCAGACCGCATCGAAGGCACTACTGGCGTAAGGCAGCGCCGCGATATCGCCTTGCACCATGCGCTGAATGCCGTAGCGTCGACCGAACTCGAGGCCCTCCCAGCCGAGGTCGAGCGGATACATCGGCCAGCCGTAGCGCTCTTCGAGCACGTGCGACATATAGCCCGTGCCGCAGCCAGCTTCGAGCACGCGTCGGAACTTACGCTCGCGCACAACCGGGTCCAGCATTCCGAAGAGGATTTCCCGCATGCCGCGGTACCACCATAGGTCTTTTTCCGCTTTGGCGATGTTTGCGAATTCAGCCGGGTTCATCATAAGGCGAGGTGTTTGAGGAACTGCTGGCCATGGCCTGATTGAAGCAGGTAGAAGAACAGCCCCACCTGCACCCACAGCCGGGCCAGTTGATAGAACGTGGTAAGCAGCGAGCGTACGCGGAAGAACTGCGAAGTGCCGTGCAGTCTTGGAAAGTGGTGCACGCCGACCTCCGCTACGCCACAACCGGAAAGTTCCAGCTTGCGAACGAGTTCGACACAGATCGTTCCGCTGGTTGAGGTGAGCTGCACTTCCCGCAACAACGATCTCCGGATCAGCCGGAAATCGCAATCGATATCACGAATATGTATGCGGAACAGGAGCCGCGCTAAGCTGTTGTACGCATTGCCGATCCAGATGCGGTGCCAGGGATCGCTGCGTTCCAGTTTGTAGCCGTTCACGAGTCCGACGTCCGGTCCCATGCGTTCGAGTAAGCTCGGCAGTTCACTCACATCGTATTGGCCGTCGCCGTCGGTGTAAAACACCAGGTCCTTCTCGGCCGCTGCGAAGCCGCTGCGCAGCGCGCCGCCGTAACCGCGGTTCGTCTCGTGCGTAACGACACGCAGGCGCGGTCCATGCTGCGCCTGCAACTGGTGGAGCACATCGGCTGTCTCGTCCTGGCTGCCGTCGTTGACGACGATCACTTCGAAATCGGCGACCCGCCCGGAAAGTACCGCGAAGGTTTTGCCGATCAATCCGGGCAGCGACCGAGCGTCATTGTAAGCGGGAAAGAAAACGCTTAGACTTTCGGCCATCTACTTCTTGCCGCCCGCTTCCGACTGGCGCTTCATTTCGCGCGCCTGCTTCATGATCGGCCCATAGACGCCCTTGTCGAACGGCGGACAGCCGGTCGGGAACTGTCCCAACGGGTGTTGTTTTTGCCGCATCAGATATGTGCAATAGCTCAGCGTCTTGCAGACGCGCGCTTCGTCGAGTTCGCCCTTTTGGAGCGCATCCCTGGCGTAATCCGGATAGGCGAGCACGCCGCGGCCGATACCCATAAAACGGATGTTGCTATCTTCGATGTTCCGTGCGCCGGCGTTGATCGCGTACTTTTGCAGCCAGCTATAACCGGTGCCCACCATCGGCAGATCGGGAAACGTGCGCTGCAATTCCGCGTCGATGCGGAAGTGGCGGTCCACGCCGAGCAGTGGATGTTCGGGTTCCTCATAGTTGCCCTCGTCGGGCTTCTCGAAGGGACGGCCGATATGCGGGTTGTAGTAAGGCGAACCGAGCGAGACGTTGAGCAGTTCGATGCCCCACTCCTGGAACCACCGGATCGCCTGTTTCACCTCGGTCAGGTCTTCGCGCATCGGATCGTTGGCATCGACTCCGAAACCCCATGGATAGGGCGTGGGATAGGGCAGAGGCACGCCGATTCCGGTCTGCGGATCGCGCATATAGGGTACGCAGTCGAAGCAGCCGAGCCGCATGCACAGCCTGAGCCGTGCGCCATAGGCCGCCTTCAGTTTGCCCAAGACATTCTTCATGAAGCGCGTGCGATTTTCGAGCGAGCCGCCGTAGCGTCCCTCGCGCGTCTTCGCGCCGATCAACTCACTGAGCAGATAGCCGTGCGTGACCTTCAGGTCGATGGCATTGAAGCCTGCTTCGAGCGCCAGGCCTGCGGCCTCGACGTACTGGTCTTCGAGACGCTCCAATTCGTCGTCGGAGATCACCGGGTAATCGGCCGGCGTGGCGGTCTTCTGGTCGATCAGCGGATTGTGATACGCGATGATCCGCTTGGGGTGACTGTAACGCCCGGAGTGCGTCAGTTGCATCGGAATCAGCAGATCGTCGATTCCGGCACAACTGGCGCGATGCACTCGCCGCATCATTTCCATGAGGCGCGCGAATTCTCCAACCGTATTCCTGTTGATCCAAACCTGCCGGGAATTGGCGCGGCCCTCTTCGCAGATGGCCGTCGCTTCGAACCAGATCAGTTTTGCGCCGCCATCGGCGAAGCGTTCATAACGCCGCCAGGTCAGTTCACCGGGCCGGCCGTCCAATTCGCTGTCGCAACCTTCCATGGGCTGGATTGCGCAAGAGTTGCCGACCGTCATTGCGCCGACCTGCACTTTGCGAGCGAGGGCTTGCTTTACGCGCTCCGGATCGGCTTCGAATCGAACGTGTGATGCTTGCAGGGAATCAGCGCTGTGGCGCAGATCCTCCAGCGTTTTGTAATTGAATTGCTTCATCCAGTTTGTTTCGCCTCGGCAGCAGGGCGATCGCGATCGCTCCCACAAGCGCTACGACCAGCACTGTCCCCATAGCATGCTGATAGTTTCCCAGCTTTTCACGGAGAATGGAAACCTGGTGCTTGGTTGCGGAGGACTGAAACGCCCCGAACGCACTCTGGTTGGCCTTTCGATTGGAGTTGCTCCGATCCATCTCAGACTGCGAGAGCCCCGTTGCTTGAGGGGAAGAGGATTGCCTTGCGGATAGCATCGTAAGACTGACCAATCTGTGTCCTCACGGGCGTTTTCCAATCCAGAACCTTCCCACCAAAGCGCCAGCAACTGCTCCCACCGTCAATCCGGCAAGGAGAACATTGAAGGAAGCCTGAGCCACCGGAACGAAAACTTGGGATAGGCCTTCAAGCGTGGCTCCACGACTTATCACAACGTCGAATGGTAACTGCCCGAGCATTGTTGAGGGTCGAAGTAGATAACCAACGAAAAGCCCGATGAAAGCTCCGATAAAAGCTCCGCTTACACGCGCATCCAGGTTCCTTCGGCTCGGCAGTAGACCAATCGCGACCGCACCCAGCAGTGCGACGCAGAGCACTGTGCTCATCGCTATACCGTAGCCGCCGAAATGTTCACGCAAAATGGAAACGAGGTACGGGAACCAGGTCTGCCCGATCGTGTTCACGGGAATGATGACAGCCATCGCACGCGCCAGCGTATTGATGCCGAACTGTTCCGCAGCCATCAGTGGAATCATCATGTAGTCCGCGCCCATGCCGAATCCGAACAGAATGGCAAATGCATACAGCGTCATTTCCGCGCCCGGACGAACGGCGAGCAGCAGCGGAATCGTGGCGGCCACGATGAAGTACGTCGTGAACATCACCCATTTCTTGGAGAACCTGTCGGCGAAGTAGCCGATCGACAATCTTCCGCCGATGCTTGACCACAAAATCAGAATGGATGCGGTGCGCCATGTGGAATCTACCATGGCGCCCTTGGTGAAGCCTGCATCCAGGAAGACGAACTTCATGTGGAAGTTGACCGCGCCGATCGAACCGATCGAGCACAGGCTGCCGATCAGCAGCAGCCAGAATGGGTAGCTGCTGAACAACTCCTTGAACGTCTTGGAAACAATCGCAGCTTCCATTGGAGCTTCCAGTGCGCCGTCGGGGAATTGCCCGATGTCGGAGGGCTTGTCCTTCAATACGAAGATCACCAGCGGCCAGGCCAGAAACATCATGAAGGCCAGCACGGTGAGAGCCACCTGGTAGCCGTAGGCCTCGGTCAGCGGCTTCACCAGGAACGAACCGAGCGAGCCCATTACGCCGACGCCGACATACAGAATTCCCATCGCTTTGCCGCGATTCTTCAGGAACCATTGCGAGACGATGATCTGGTGCGGCGGCGGTCCGGAAAGGAAATAGCCGATGGTATAGACGACCCAGAAGCCATAGTAGGCGAGCAGTAGGCCGGGCATGTGGCCGAAGCCAAACAGTGCGACGAAAGTAAGCCCGGTTCCAATCAGGATGAGTTTTCGCGGGCTGAAACGGTGGATCAACAGCGGACCCACCCACAGAGTCAGCAGAGCAGCCAGCGGGAAACCGAGCGTGATGTCCGAACGTGTCCAGCCGAAATCGCGCTGAAAATAATCATAGAAAAACGAGATGTTGTAGTACGGGATGCCGACGGAGAAGCCGAACGACAGAAATGCCGCTGCGACCACCCACCAGCCGTAAAACGCTTTTTTCATAGAAACGGAACTCCTCAATGGATTGGGAAAAGCAAACTATCTTATATCACAAGCGCACGCTACTAAAGACTGCGCAGGTGGAAGCCGCCGTCGACGTTGAGAACCTGGCCAGTGGAGTAATCGAGCAGCCCGTCTGCGATGGCGCGCACGGCCTTGGCGATGTCGCTTGCTTCGCCCATGCGCCGCTGCGGCAACAGCCCGTTAGCGATTTTTTCTTCGTAGATCTGCTCCACGGCAGCGATCATGTCGGTACGAATCACGCCGGGGCGAATTTCGAAGACCTTGATGCCGGTGGAGGCCAGGCGCTGTGCCCAGAGCGACACAGCCATGGCGAGTCCTGCCTTGGAAATACAGTACTCGCCCCGATTGACGGAGGCCGTGTACGCCGACATCGACGTGATGAATGCGATCCGGCCATCGCCTTTTTCGACCATCCAGCGAGCGGCGAGCTGGGTGAGAAAATAGGGACCCTTCAGATTCGTGTCGAGGACCTCGTCGAAGATCTCCTCGGTTGCTTCGAGCACGTCGCGACGCTCGCGCGGAGCGATGCCGGCGTTGTTCACCAGCAGATCGAGTTTGTCGAACTTCCCGCGCGCGAATTCGATCAGCTTCCTGCGATCCTCGGCGGACGAGATATCGCACTGAAAAATCTCCGCGCCGGTCTTATCGCGCAACGATTCGGCGGCGTCGCGGCGGCCGCGATAGGTGGCTATGACCTGATGTGTTTTCGAGAGTTCCTCGGCGATGCCGCGTCCGATGCCGCGGCTCGCGCCTGTTACGATTGCAGTGGGCATTCAACGAGTATGTCAAATCAGAACGCCCCGGCGAGTTGGGCCGTGTTTATGGGCGCAGCGGCTGCTCGAGCGTGAAGGACAGGCGCGTCTCCGACGGAATCTTCACGGCGGGTCCCTTTGTGAGCACCTGAACCGCAGTGCCCGCTCCGGCTCCGGAGACCGCGCCGATTGCCGCTCCGCGTCCGCCGCCCGCGAGCGCGCCGACAATTGCGCCGACCGCGGCTGTGCCGCTAATCACTCCGGCCGATCGCTTCGTCTGCGACGCGGCGGCTTCGGTCACGTCGGTGGTATGCACGTCGACCATTCGTCCGTCGATGCTGATGGCTAGCAGGTCGAGCGTGATTTCGGTTTTACCGGTGAGTTTGCCGGCCTGCTTGTCGTCGATCAGTTTTACCGTCGCATCGGCGCCGCGCGCTACGATGGTCTTGCCGTTCAGGGAGATCTCTTCGTCGATGCTTGCGCGGTAGGTTTGCCCGAGCTTGTCGCGTTGCGAATCGACGGCATCAATCATGCGCACGACAAGCTTTGTTCCGGCCGGCACCTCTGCCATCGCCGTCACAGGAGCGTTCGCCACGCCGGATTCCGGAGCCGCCACTGATTCCGCGGCGGCCGGCGCGGGCTTTACTTCCGGAGCCTCAGCCGACTCCGCGGGAGCCGGCGCTGGCTTCGTTTCCGGCGGTGTCGCGCCGAAGAGAATGCTCCACACATCGGTGATCGCGAAAGTTTCGACTTTGTCGCCGAGAGCCATGCGCACCTGGCGCGTGTCGCCTCCCAGGAACGAGCCTTCCAGTTTGCGGCCGTCGCGCAATGTGATCATGTCCGCGAAGGCGCTTCCGAGCAGTACCGAACCAGCCAGTATCAGACGTAAAATCATGTTTCCCCCTATCACCTCTCATCTTACCAATGCATCAGAGATCGGACCTCCGCGAAGGCGCCGGAGTGCAGGGGCCGCGCTACGCCTATCTGCGCTGTGTCGCGATCCGGGTGACTGGAGCCGATGAAGAGCTGGAAAACATGCCGCCTTTACGTTCTACTGGCGACTTGACAGCCGAACTAGCCGGAGCCCCACGGTTGCGCAGGAGTGTGTTATCCTAATCCTCGTATAAGATCGAGATTAAGATAAGACAAGGAGTACCCACTCTCAATGGCATTGGTGGCAGACGTTAAACAGCAGGTGATTGGGAAGTACCGCATTCACAAGACGGATTCCGGCTCTCCCGAAGTCCAGGTTGCGATCCTGAGCCAGCGTATCCTCCAGCTCACGGAGCACTTCAAGACCCACAAAAAAGATCACCACTCGCGTCTGGGCCTGTTGACCATGGTGGCTCGCCGCCGTCGTCTGCTCAAATACCTCAAGGCCAGCAGCCCGGAGCGTTACAAGACGCTCATTTCGAGCCTCGGTATCCGCCGCTAGAGTGAACTCCGGAGGTGCGTGCGGGCTTTGGTCCCGTCGCTGTCAGGCCTCCGTCTATTTAGGGAAAATTGGACATCGCACTCGCTCCAACTCGCTTGGCGAGAAACGCCCCAAAGGGCGAACTTCAGTTTCGCCAAACTTCCCGTCTTCTTGATCGGCCATCCCAAATGGTTGGTGCAAATTTAGCCGGCCGGACTGTGCTCCGTCCGCGATTGGAGAAAATCCCCCATGATTCAAACTGTTGAAGTCGACCTTTATGGTCGCACGATTTCTATTGAAACCGGAAAGATGGCCAAGCAGGCCAACGGCGCCGTAGTTGTACGCTCCGGCGATTCCGTGGTGCTTGTCAGCGCCTGTTCCGATGAAAAGCCGAAGCTGAACGCCAGCTTCTTCCCGCTCACGGTCGATTACCGCGAATACACTTACGCGGCTGGCCGGTTTCCCGGCGGATTCGTAAAGCGCGAAGGGCGTCCGACCGAGAAGGAGGTTCTCACGAGCCGCCTGATCGACAGGCCGATCCGGCCGCTGTTCCCCGAAGGCTACTCGCACGAGAGCCAGGTCATCGCGATGGTGATGTCGGCCGATCCCGACCGCGACCCTTCCGTGCTCGCGATCATCGGCGCGGCCGCTTCGCTGGCCATCTCCGACATTCCGTTCCACCACGTCCTCGGCGCCGTGCGCGTCGGGCAGGTTGACGGCAAACTGATCGCGAATCCCTCTTACGAGGAGACGCGCCAGTCCAAGCTCAACATTGTGGTCTGCGCCACCGACGACGGCATTGTCATGGTGGAAGCGGGCGCGTCGCAGGTATCCGAACAGGAAGTCCTCGACGCTATCGATTTCGGCCACGACTGCTGCCGCAAGATCACAGCCGCAATTCGTGAACTGCAAAAGTTGGCTGGCAAGACCAAGCGCGCGTACGCGGAACCGGTGGTCGATGCTGCGCTGGCCGCGAAGATCGACGCGCAGATGCGCGCTGGGCTGAGCGATGCGCTCAACACGCAGAAGTACGGCAAAATCGAGAGCTACCACAAGATCGACGAATTGAAGGCCCAGGCGCTCGAGGGTGTGCCCGAAGAGCAGCAGGCGGAAGTCGCGAAGATCTTCAACGCTCTGAAGGAGCGCGTCTTCCGCGATGAGATGCTGCGCGACCGCATCCGCCCGGACCGCCGCGCCTTCGATCAGATCCGTCTGATCACGCCGGAAGTCGGCGTTTTGCCGCGTACGCACGGTTCCTCGCTCTTCACCCGTGGAGAGACGCAGGCACTGGTGACGGTCACGCTCGGCACAAAGGACGACGAGCAGCGCATTGAACTGCTCGACCCGAGCGGCGATAGCAGCAAGCGCTTCATGTTGCACTACAATTTCCCGCCGTTCAGCGTCGGCGAGTGCGGTTTCATGCGTGGCGCCGGCCGCCGCGAAATCGGCCACGGCAATCTGGCGGAGCGTGCGCTTTCCGCCGTGATCCCCGACGAGAAGGCGTTCCCGTACACGATCCGTATCGTCAGTGACATTTTGGAATCGAACGGCTCCAGTTCCATGGCTTCGATCTGCGGTGGAACGCTCGCGATGATGGACGCCGGTGTGCCGATCTCTGCTCCCGTGGCGGGCATCGCCATGGGCCTCGTGAAAGAGGGCGACGACTACGCGATCCTTACCGACATCGCCGGCGCCGAAGATCACTACGGCGACATGGACTTCAAGGTGGCCGGAACGAAAGCCGGCATCACCGCGATGCAGATGGACATCAAGGTGCAGAACGTCACCACCAAGCTGATGACCGAGGCATTGGAGCAGGCCCGCAAGGCGCGCCTCTTCATCCTGGACCGCATGGAGACGGCGCTCGATAAGCCGCGCGACAACATGTCGCCATATGCGCCGCGCATCTACACGTTGACGATTCCCGTTGACAAGATCCGCGAACTGATCGGACCGGGCGGCAAGATGATTCGTAGCATCGTCGATACGACGGGCGCGAAGATCGATGTCGAGGACGATGGCACGGTCAAGATTTACGCTTCCGACGAGACCGCGGCGAACCGCGCGATCCAGATGGTAACCGACATCGGCGCCGTCGCCGAGGTGGGCAAGATCTACCTGGGCAAGGTCGTCCGCCTGGTCGATTTCGGCGCGTTCGTCGAGATCTTCCCTGGCACCGACGGCTTGCTGCACATCAGCGAGATCGCCGAGCAGCGCATCAAGGACGTGCGCGACGAGTTGAACGAAGGCGACCAGATCATGGTGAAGGTGCTGGCACTCGAAGGCAACAAGATCAAGCTGAGCCGCAAGGCCGTTCTGCGCGAGCAGCGCGAAAAAGCCGGCAAGTAGGCATCAGTCAGTTTCAGGCAGTATCTCACGGGAACCGGATGACCTCCGGTTCCCGTTTTGTTTTTGGAGCCATTTCCCATGAAATTACCAAAATCCACTGAACCTGGTAAAATCAGGAAAGGTTGACAACTATGGAGCGCAACACTCTGACAGTCGATCCGATGGGCCGGGTACTGATCCCGGCTGCCGTTCGCAAGCGGCTCTCGCTGGAGCCCGGGACTGAGCTTTGTTTGAGGGAAGAGAAAGGCAAGCTCGTATTGCAGTCGCGGCAGCAGGCCTTGCGCGAGGCTCAGGCCATCGTGCGAAGTTTTGTCCCGAAAGGCGTCTCACTGGTGGATGAATTGATTGCGGAGAGGCGCGAAGCCGCGAGGCGGGAACTTGAAGATTGAGTTCCTGCTGGACTCATCCGCCGTGCTGGCGGTTCTCAATCAGGAAACCGGCGGAGAAAGCGTTGCGCCGCTGCTCCCGGCCGCAGCCATATCGGTAGTGAATGTCGTCGAGGTGATCACGCGATTGATTCAGAAGGGCGGCGGGTTGGCACAAGCGAAGCTGGCGTTCGAGAAGCTTGAGGTGCCGGTAATTCCATTGGACATCATTGATGCAATGAATGCCGCGGCATTGATCACTCAAACGAAGGCGCACGGCCTTTCGTTGGGCGACCGGGTGTGCCTGGCCACGGCGCGCCGGCTTTGCATTCCGGTTGTCACCGCCGATCGCGAGTGGAAAAAAGTGCATGCCGGCGTCACGGTGCGCTGCATCCGCTAGCTTGGTTGGGCGCTACACTGAAAAAGCCATGTCACAACCGCTTCTGACCGTAGTCGCTGAATTTGTCGCCAAACCTGGGAACGAAGAAGACGTCCGTAAATTGCTGCTCTCCCTCATCGCGCCAACACGCCAGGAAGAAGGCTGCGTGCAGTATGACCTTCATGAGCAGACCGACAAGCCCGGCCACTTCCTTTTTTACGAGAACTGGACCTCGCGCGAAGCGCTCGACAGGCACCTCCAGACGCCGCACCTCACGGCGGCTGTCGGAGCCGCAGCGGCGTTGGTCGCCGAGCCCATTCGCGTTGTGACTTGCGCGCGAATTGCGTAGCGCTTTACGCCGCGCCGTTGAATTCGCGCACTGCGGCGAACATCGCGACAATGTTCTCTACCGGCGTCTGCGCCTGGATATTGTGAACTGCGTTGAAGACAAAACCACCGCCGCGCGAGAATACTTCACAGCGGCGCAGCACCTGCTCGCGCACCTGCTCCGGTGTGCCGAACGGCAGCGTCTGCTGTGTATCGATTCCGCCGCCCCAGAACACCAGGTGTGCGCCATACGCGCTCTTGAGATGCTCGGGATCCATGCCCGCCGCCGAACACTGCACCGGGTTCAGAATGTCGAAGCCGGCTTCAATGAATTGCGGGATAAATTTGTCCACCGCGCCGCAGGAGTGCTTAAACGTCTTCCAGTTCGTATTCGCATGGACCCAGTTGTTGACCTGCTTGTAGTACGGTAGCCACATTTCGCGGAAGGTCGCCACGGAGCAAAACGACGAGTTCTGGGTGCCAAAGTCCGTACCGCAGATGTTGACTGCATCGATCAGTCCACCCACGCGCTCCGAGACGCGCGCCAGGTTCGCGAGCGCGATCTCGCACTGTCCGGCGAATACCTTGTGAATGTAATCGCGGCGCGAGCGCGTCGAGACATACCATTCGGTGATGTCTCGAATGCCTTTCGGATGGCGCAAGCCCGCGCCGGGCACCAGCGCGATGTCGCCGAAGGACGTTCCGCCCAGGCTGGCCACCACGGCGCGCCCCGTCGCGGACGCTTGTTTCACCGCGGTCTCCAGATAGTCGAGTTCGTCATCGGATAGCGCCGCAAACTCCTCGAGATTGTCGGCCGGATCGAGACGATCTTCGTCGATCGGATTCTGCCGGATGATGCTGTCGAAGAAGTAGCCGCCGTTCGGCATCCTCGCGCTGGGCGGCGCGCTGAGGTCGCCCTGTGGGTGCAACAGCGTGTCGCCATTGCCATCCACGGTCACGTTGAACCGGCCAGGCACCAGCACTTCCAGGCCGTCGTACATGCGCCAGGGCTTCCAGTCCGAGGCCGGGAATCCGAAGCGTGTCGTACTGCGGAAAACACCTTCTGTATCGATGCCCAGCGCACGCTTCAGGTCGTCGCCGATCTCACCCAGCATCTGGCCCGGGTCGATGGTTTTCACCGGACCGCTCTCCAGTCCGAAGTGCCGGCGCAGCGCGGCCACGCAACTCACATGAATACCGCTTACGAAGGTCGCACCTAAGTCGACCGGAATCTGGTCCGGCTGATTGTGGGCGAGAGTTGTCCTCACGCGCTCAGCGTTCGGTGCTGCTGTCATTTCTTGGTCTCCGTGGTCCGGTTTGGTTCGCCGCCCATCTTATCGCGTATAGTAACCCCTGCGCGCTTGCACCTTCAAATCCTTGTCGTTGGGCCGGATTTCAAGGCGGTGGAAGGATCCGCCGCCTGCGGAGTTCGACGGGCTGTAACTCAGCACGTATTGGCTGCGCATCTCCTCCTGGATCTGGTCAAAGATATCCTGCAGCGTATGCTTCCTGTCGACGTGCAGCACGCGGCCGCCGGTCTCCTCTGACAGGCGTTTCAGGAGTCCCTCGTCGCCGCTGTAACCATACATGCGGCCAAATATGGGGTCGGCGTAATAGACGCTGTAGATGATCGCATCCGACTTTTGCGCCGCCTCGATCGCTTTGTCGCGCGTGATCCGGCTGCCCTGTTCGCCACCGTCGGTGATCAGAACGATCACCTTGCGGCCCACCTCGCTTTTCAGTTTTTCCGTCGCGGCGAGGTAGACGGCATCGAAGAGGATGGTTCCGCGCTGGCGGTCCGCTGTGGGGACAGGGCCGGGATGCAGGCCGCTGCTCGAAACGCTCAGGCGCATCTCGTTCAACCCGTCCTGTAACAGGCGGCCGGAGTTGGTGAAATCCTGAAGCAACTCGGCCTCAGAGCCGAAACTGATCAGGAACGCCATGTCCTTCTTGCGCAGTACCTGGTTAAAAAACTGGCTCGCCGCGCGGCGCTCCACGTCGATCAGGTTTTCCTGGCTGCGGCTGACGTCCACCAATAGTCCGATGGTAAGCGGCAGATCCGTTTCGCGCGTAAAGGTCTTTGGCGTCTGTGGCTTACCGTCGTCAAAGACAGTGAAGTCCTCCTTGGCCAGTTTACTTTGCAGCGCGCCTTTCTTGTCGCGTACGCTGAAGACTACGTTGACCACGTTGACGTCCACCGAGATCGCAGGCGGCAATTCCTCTTGCGGGGCGGGTGGCGCCTGGGCCCGGAGCGCCAAGGCGGGAATCAGAGTCAAAAGCATGACTGTGAACAATCTCATACAATCTTTAAAGATGCACCGCGGAGTCATCGTGTTCCATGCGTAAAGCCATTTTGCACCTGAAGAAGTCCGATCCGGTCCTGCGCGGCATCATCGAACGCGTGGGGCCCTATCGCATTGAGTATAGCCCGCCGCGCTATGAGACCTTGGTTCGCTCGATTGTCGGCCAGCAGTTGAGCGGCAAGGCAGCAGCCACTATTTACAAGCGTCTCGAAGCCGCTTGCGGCGGTGGCGAGTTGACGCCGAAGGCGGTGCTGCGGCTCGCGCCGGAAGAGATGCGCGTGCTCGGCCTTTCCCAGCAGAAGGTCGCCTACGTGCGCGATCTGGCCGAAAAGACCGCCTCCGGTGAGATCGACTTCGCGGCGTTAGAGCGGTTGCCAGACGAGCACGTCATGGAGGCGCTCACCAGCGTCAAAGGCATCGGCCCGTGGACCGTCCATATGTTTCTGATCTTCGGGCTCCAGCGCACAAATGTGCTGCCGAGCGGCGACCTCGGCATCCGTGTCGCCATCAAGAAGGCATACGGCTTTGAAGCGCTTCCCGCGCCCGCGGATATCGATCGCATGGCCGAAGGCTGGCATCCATACTGTTCTGTCGCAAGCTGGTATTTGTGGCGCAGCCTGGAAGATAAGGCTGGACTTTGAGGATATGAACCGCCGCGCCACGTCCGCCGCCGGAGCGTGCCTTCTGCTGGTCTCCTGCGTGTCGCGCAAACCGGCTGAGGAGCCCAAACCCATGAACATGAATAGTGATCTCCATTCTTACTCCCAGCCCGGCAAGGTGCGTGTTCGGCACCTCGATCTGGAATGCGATGTGAATTTTGCCAAGAAGATCCTGGAAGGCGTGGCCACGCTCACCATTGAACATGCGCTCGACGCCGGAGCTGCGCCGCTGATTCTCGACACGCGCGACCTCGTCATCGACAAGGCCGAGATCTCCAGCGGCGGCGACTTCAAGGACGCCGTCTTTCATCTTGGCCCCGCGCACGAGTATCTCGGCGCACCACTCAGCGTCGAGATCACGCCGGCTACGACACGCGTACGCGTACATTATTCCACCAGTCCGAACGCGTCCGGCTTGCAGTGGCTCGATCCCGCGCAGACGGCCGGCAAGAGCCATCCCTTTCTCTTCACGCAATCGCAGGCGATACACGCGCGCAGTTGGATTCCGTTGCAGGATTCGCCGGCTGTGCGTTTCACCTATGATGCTCGCGTGCGCACGCCGCAGGCCCTGCTGGCATTGATGAGCGCGGAGAACGATCCGAAGGCACGGCGTAGCGGCGAGTTCGCCTTTCATATGCCGCTCGCAATTCCCTCGTATCTGATGGCTCTGGCGGTCGGCGATCTCGTCTTCCATCCGGTGAGCGAGCGCGCCGGCATCTACGCCGAGCGGCCGGTGATCGACAAGGCGGCCAAGGAGTTTGAGGATACCGAGAAGATGATCGAAGCGGCCGAGACGTTGTTCGGCCCGTATCGTTGGGGCCGCTATGACATTCTCGTGTTGCCGCCCAGCTTCCCGTTTGGCGGTATGGAGAATCCGAAGCTGACATTTGCCACGCCGACCGTGATCGCCGGCGACAAGAGCCTGGTCTCGCTGATCTCCCACGAACTCGCGCATTCCTGGTCGGGCAACCTGGTGACCAATGCTACGTGGCGCGACTTCTGGCTGAACGAAGGCTTTACCACCTACATTGAACTGCGTATTCAGGAGAAGCTCTACGGTAAGCGCCGGGCGAGCATGGAGGCGGTGCTCGGCCGCGAGACGCTCGACCGCAATCTTCGCGATCTGCCCGAGCCCGACCAGATCCTCTACGTCGATCTGGCGGGCCGCGATCCCGACGAGGGAATGACCGAGATTCCTTACGTGAAAGGCGCCCTGTTCCTGCGCACGTTGGAGGAGAACTTCGGGCGTGAGCGCTTCGACAACTTTATCCGTGGCTACTTCGACCACTTTGCCTTTCAAAGCATCACGACGCAGCAATTCATCGACTACCTCAAGGAGAACCTGCTCGACAGGAACAAGCCGATCGCCGCGCGTATTCCCTGGCAGGATTGGATCTTCCAGCCCGGCTTACCGGCCGGCGCGGCTCAGCCCTCCTCCGATGCGTTTGAGAAAGTGCGCGGGCAGGCCCGGCGCTGGTTCAAACGCGAACTGGCCACAGCCAATCTGCAGACCGCCGGCTGGACCACACAGGAGTGGCTTCATTTCCTGCTGTTCTTCGACTCCAACCAGATCGATGCCGGCCGCATGGCGGATCTCGACGCGCGCTTCCACCTCACCGAAAGCGGCAACGCCGAGATCCTTGCGCAGTGGCTGCTGCTGGCCACGCGCAACGGTTATAGTGCGGCCGACCGAAAGGTGGAAAACTTTCTCATCTCCGTGGGCCGCCGCAAATTCCTCAAGCCGCTTTACGAAGAACTGGTCAAGACGCCCGAAGGGCACCGCCGCGCCGAGGCCATCTTCGCGAAAGCCAAGTCCGGCTACCATCCCATCTCGGCGGCGAGCGTCACCGAGATATTGACCAAAGAACTGGAGAACAAGTGAGGATTATTCTGGGAACCGTTGTTCTGTGCGCGCTGTTGTGCGCGTGCGGGCGGCAGAAACCGGCCGGAGCGCCCGAGCATCCCGACCTGATGGCCGTTCATGGCGCCGCGATTCTCATCGACACGCATAACGACGTTACCGACGAGACGGTCAAGGGGCTCGACCTGGGCCTGAAGCGTGAGAAGGGCCACACCGACATTCCGCGCCTGAAGGCCGGTGGCGTGGATGCGGTGGTCTTCGCAGCTTATGTCGGAGCAAAGTATGCGAAGGAGGGGCACGCGGCACAGCGCGCCCTCGACATGATCGACACGATTCGGCACGATATCGTCGCGAAGCATCCCAATGAAATCGCTCTCGCGACGTATGCCGATGACATCATCGACGCTTCCAATGAGGGTAAGATCGCGGCACTGATCGGCCTTGAGGGTGGCCACGCGATCGAGGACAATCTGCGCTATCTGCGGGATTTCTACGCGCTCGGCGTGCGCTACATGACACTGACCCACAGCAATACCAACAACTGGGCAGACTCCTCCGGCGACATCGACGATCCCGAGGTGAAGCGCCATAACGGGCTGACCGGGTTCGGCAAGGATGTGATCCGCGAGATGAACCGCTTGGGCATGATGGTCGATATTTCGCACGTCGCCGACAAGACATTTTGGGATGTGCTCGAGGTCTCGAAGGCGCCGCCGCTCGCCTCGCACTCGTCCTGCCGCGCCCTGTCGAATATCCCTCGCAACATGACCGACGAGATGATCCAGGCGCTCGCGAAGAAAGGCGGCGTCGTGCAAATCAATTTTGGCTGCGAATTCCTCTCGCAGCGATCCGCCGACGCTTCCGCATGGACGAATCGCGAGTTCGCGAAACAAGTGAAGGCGCTGCCTGCGGCAGAGCGCAGGAAAGCCGCGGACGCGATCAACGCCAAGATGCCGCGCGCCACGCTGGCGGATGTGGTCGCCCATATCGATCACGTCGTCAAGATCGCCGGTGTCGATTTCGTCGGCATCGGCAGCGATTTCGATGGGGTCGACTGCGTGCCGGAAGGACTCGATGACGTCTCAAAATTTCCGAACTTGACACGCGCCCTGATGGAGAAAGGCTACTCGGCCGAGGATATCGGCAAGATCTACGGAGGGAACTTCCTGCGCGTGATGCGGCAGGCCGAGAAGATCGCCGCGCAGTAGCGGCCACGTCGCGTGTCCCGTTTGCTTTCCGTCGCTCGCCGCTCCGGGCACGGTTGGAAGGATTGACGTTCGAAACCCCAAACGGTGCCGGGAGCAGTAGCGGCCGGAGGCGCCTACTTAATTCTTTCGCGGCTACGTATTCGATTTGTACCAGATCAACGTGCGCCGCAAGCCATCTTCCAGAGTGAAGCGCGGTGCATGGCCCAGGTCGCGAATGGCGGCCGCGGTGTCCGCCTGCGAATCGCGCACATCGCCCTCGCGCGGCGGACCGTAAACGGGCGGCATGGACACGCCTTCGATGCGCTGCAGCGAGTTCCAGATTTGGTTGAGGGTAAAGCGTCCGCCGTTTCCGGCGTTATACATTTTGCCGGCCACGTCCGGTGCGCGCGAGGCCTTCAGGCAAAGTTCCGCGACATCCTCGACGTACGTGAAGTCGCGCGATTGTTCGCCGTCGCCGAAGATCACCGGCGGATGCCGCTCGATCAGCGCGCGCATGAACAGCGATAGCACGCCCGAATAGGGGCTCGACGGATCCTGGCGCGGTCCATAGACGTTGAAGAAGCGTAACGACAGGGTCTCGAGTCCGAAGCAGGAGTAAAACACGCGGGCGTAATACTCGCCCATCAACTTCTGCGCCGCATAAGGAGATTTCGGATTCGGAACCATCGTCTCCACCTTTGGCAGCACTTCGGTATCGCCGTAGGCCGAGGACGAAGCGGCATAAACTACGCGCCGCGCTTTCGCTTCCGCACAGGCGCGGAAGACATTGAACGTTCCATCGATATTTGTCTCGTGTGACGGCACCGGTTCGCGGATCGAGCGCGGAACGGACGGAATTGCTGCGAGGTGAAACACCGTATCGGCATCCGTCAGCAAGGGTGCGATCTCGTCATAGCGACGGATGTCGACTCGGTGCAGCACGACTCGCGAAGCCACCTCCGCGAGATTTGCTTCCTTGCCCGACGATAGATTGTCGATGACGTGGACCTTGTCCGCGCCTTCGCGCAACAGAGTCCGGACCAGCGCGGAGCCGATGAACCCGGCTCCTCCCGTGACGACGTATTTGCTCATGCGTCCAGCTTCGCGATTTCGGATTCGACGAAGCGCAGCGATTCGTTGGCGATCCTCTCCGCGCCCGGCGTGAAGTCAAACACCTCCAGCGAAACCCAACCTTCAAAATTGCGCCGTTTCAAGGTCGCGAAGAGAGGCTTGAAGTCGTAGTCGCCCATGCCCGGGTGACGACCGTCGAGTTCGTTGATGTGGACGTGCCGGATCAGATCGAAGTGGCGGTCGACCAGCACGTCGTGGGGTTCGTGTTCGTCCACCGCATTGTGGACGTCGAACATGGTGCGGATGGCGGGACTATTGATTTGATTCACGATCTCAGCGGCTTCGTCGAGAGTCAGCACGACGTCGCACTGGTTGGCGGGCAGCGCCTCGACAAGCACTGTGACCCCGCGTTCCATGGCATGGGGCGCAATCCCCGCCATGCCGTCCACGTAATTCTTCGTCGCTTCGGCGCGGTTCAGGCCACCGCAAGTGCAGCGCTGCTGCGGTGAGCCGAAAACCATAACGCCGCCCGGGCCCAGGTCGGCGCACAGGTCGATCAGGTGGCGGATGTGATTCCAACTGCGCTCGCGCAGCGCCGCGTCCGGAGTCGAGACGTGCAGCCCTTTCGGCGAGACCATCAGCCAGTGCAAGCCGGCGAAAATCAGTCCCTCGGAGGCGATGATCGAGCGGTACTGACGCCGCTGTTCGGCACTGATGTCCACGGGATCTTCGGCGAGAGTGAACGGTGCGATCTCGATTCCTTCGTAGCCCGCTTTGCGGATGCACTTGCAGGCATCGTCGAAGGACCAGTCCTTGAAGGACTCGTTGCAGATGGATTGTTTGAAATGGTAGTTCATCAGGTCTATCGTCCGCGTCACTTTCCCGAGCGCTTCAGCATCTCGCTCTCCACCTGTTTGAATCCGGCCGGCACCTGGAACTTGGTGGCATCGGCGGACGGGGCGAATGAGCTCAATTCAGTGTTCATGACCATCAGGGAGCCGGGCGCTCCCGCAGGCGCCGGCTGGGCTTTCGCCTGCTCGACGGGCGGCGGTGGAGGAGGAGGCGTGGGCTCTTTCGCGGGCTCGGTCTTCTTCTTGCGGCCGAAGCCGCCCAGGCCGCCGAGGCCGCCCATAACGCCTCCGGCCAATCCACCACCCAAACGGCCGGCAGCCTGGTTGGAGGCGGCTTCCCCCGCGTTCGGCTTCGGGGACTGCTCGCGCTCGTTCTGCGACGCGGCCTTTTGTTCATTCGCCTGATCGTAGGCCTCGCCCTTCATGCCCATGCGGGTGACCTGCAACACCGGCACGCCTTCCAGTTTGGCCGCTTCCGTGTAGAGACCCTTCATGCCCTGAGCCACTCCGGCTCCGCCCATAGCTCCGACACTGCCTCCCGGCGTCCAGTTGAGCTTCTTTGCCATACGCATGTGAAAGTCGCGGACTTCGTTATAGCCCGGCACCGTCGGCGCCATCCACATTTCGGACGTGACAACCATCGTCCCTTTCTGACCCGTCTTGGGGTCGGTGTTTTCCATTTCGAGGGTCAGAATTACGAGTTTCGTGTTCAGTCCGCTAATCAGCTTCGTTTGCTCGCCGTCCTTGACTGAGGCTTTGAAGTCGACCTGCGCATCCGACTGCTTCATCTTCTGAGCCATCTCCTGCATGGCCTGCGCCATCTGGGCGAAGGTCATCACGGAGTAAGTCTTCTTTTGGAAGTTGATGTCGGTGATTGTCTCTTTGTCGAGATCGGTAATGTTGGCGCTGTCGCGGCTCAGGGTTACCATGCGGTTGCCCTGCACCATGAAGGTCATTTTGATTGGTTCGCGCGCCGTCTTGGAGAACGCTCCCGCCATTTTCATGGCTGCCGCCATCATGCCGCCGGTGATCTGCGAGGATTGCTCGTAAGTGAAGTCGGCCTTCAAACCAACTGCGGAGAGGCACAGCACCGTGCCCAACACTAGGGATCTTTTCAAAGTCTGATTCCTCCTCTACTCACTTATCCTATGACATTTCCCGGCGTCTTTTGGGAGCGGGTACAATCGGATTTACGGGAGAACCGCTGAATGACAAGATTGCTGTTGACGCTGTGCCTTGCCGCCGCCGCTTACGGTGCGGATTGGACCCCGCTGTGGAATGGAAAAGACCTCACCGGCTGGACGATGGTTGGACCGGGCCGCATTGTTGTCGAGAACGGGATGCTCAAGACGACGGGCGGCATGGGACTGCTCTATTACGATCGCGCGCAGTTCGGCAACGCGACCATTCGCGTCGTTTTCAAGACGACGGGCAGCAAGGATAATTCCGGCGTCTTCATACGCCTGCAGGAGAAACCGAAGGATCCCTGGTATGCCGTGCACAACGGCTATGAAGTGCAGATCGACGCCGCCGGCGACGAGTGGCATTGCACGGGCGCTATCTACTCGCTCTCGAAAGCGATGAAGCGTGCCCAGAAACCCACCGGCGAATGGAACACAATGGACATCGTGCTCGCCGGACAGAAGACGACGGTGTTTCTCAACGGCGAAAAGGTGAATGAGTTTACGGGTAGCCAGGCCGTGCCGCCACGCAAGGCGTGGTTCGAACCGGTTCGAGGGCCGCGCCCCGATGTTGGTTACATCGGGCTCCAGAATCACGACGGGGTATCGATGGTCTATTTCAAGGAAGTCAGCGTGAAAAAGTAAGCGTCAGCCGTTGGCGGCTTGCGTCTCTTTTTTCGTGCGGATTTCGCGCACCGCGTAAATGCGGCGGCCCTGGCTTTCGAAGTAGGTGCGCATCAGCAACTCGCCCATCAGGCCGGTGCTGAACATCATCAGACCCGAGAGCAGCAAAAGCGCTCCCGCCAGCATCAGCGGCCCGTGCTCGATCAGGATCTCGTAGCCCAGGATTTTCTTCACCAGCAGGAAGCCGAGGATCATGCCGCCTAACCCGGTTCCGGCCAGCCCGAACTTTCCGAAGAAGTGCATCGGTCTCGTCAGATAGCTGAGCAGGAACTTAATCGTAATCAGGTCGAAGAGCACGCGAAACGTGCGGCCCAGGCCATAGTGCGAACCGCCGCCCACGCGCGGCGTATTTCGGATGGGCACCTCGGCCACACGCGCGCCATAGAAACTCGCAAGTGCTGGGATGAAGCGGTGGAGTTCGCCGTACAGATTCACATCCTTGAGCACCTCGGCGCGGTACGCCTTGAACGTGGTTCCAAAATCGCGCAAGTCGAGGCCGGAGATCTTGGCCATCAACCAGTTGGCGATGCGCGACGGAATCTTGCGCGTCACCGCGTTGTCGATGCGGTTCTTGCGCCAGCCGCTGGCGATGTCATAGCCTTCCTCGATCTTGGCGAGCAGCGCGGGAATGTCGCCGGGATCGTGCTGCAGGTCGCCGTCGAGCGAGACGATCACTGCTCCTTGCGCCTCGTCAAACCCGGCTGCCAGCGCGGCCGTCTGCCCGAAATTGCGGCGCAGGCGGATGACCTTCAGGCGTCCGTCGGTCTCGACGAGATTGGCCAGCAGGTCGAAGCTGCGATCCGTGGATGCGTCATCCACGAAGATGATTTCGTAGGGCTTTTGCAGTCCTTCGAGAACGTGCGTGAGCCGGTCATAGAGCGGCAGAATGGCCGGTTCTTCGTTGTGGATGGGTATGACGATCGACAGCATGACCTTGTTTTCAGTTTACCAGCATACTGCCGTCGCACCATGCACTATTCTCGGCGCAAATTTCCAGCCCGGTGCGCGACAATAGTCCCGAAGGGGCGCGGATGACACATGCTTCCTCTGTTTGACGAGCCGAACTCCACGCGAACGAAACTCGCCGCCAGCCTGAAGGCACTATCGGGGCAGGGCATCTGGATCGGCACCAGTTCCTGGAAGTACGATGGCTGGCTCGGTCAGATCTATACCGAACAGCGCTACCGGACGCGTGGACGTTTTTCGCGCAAGAAGTTCGAGGCGGAGTGCCTGAACGAGTATGCCGAAGTTTTCCCGAGCGTGTGCGGCGATTTCTCCTTCTACCAGTTTCCGGAGCCTGCGTATTGGAGTCGCCTGTTCGCCTCAGCGCCGCGCTCGCTGCGCTTTGCTTTCAAAGTGCCCGAAGAGATCACTGTGGAGACGTTTCCCACCCATGCGCGCTACGGAGCGCGGGCGGGTCAGCGGAATCCGTCGTTTCTCGACGCGGGCTTGTTCGAACACGCCTTGGTCGGATTGCTGCGACCCTACCGCGAGCAGGTGGCCACGCTGATTTTTGAATTCGGAACGTTTGCGAAGAAGACCTTCGCCTCGCGGGTGGAATTTCTGGAGCGGCTCGATCCATTTCTCGCAGCGCTGACGCCGGAATTCCGCTACTCCGTCGAAGTCCGCAATCAGGAATACCTTGCGCCGGACTATTTCGATTGCCTGCGCGGGCGCGGCGTCGCGCACGTCTTCAATTCCTGGACGCGAATGCCTCCACTGGCTGCGCAGATTGCACTGCCCGGCGCATTCACGGCGGACTTCAGTGTGGTGCGAGCGCTGTTGCGTCCCGGCCGTGCCTACGCGCAAGCCGTCGAACAATTCTCGCCGTACCAGGCCGTGCAGGACCCGAACCCGGACGCGCGCGCCGCCATTCGAGCGATTATCGCCCGCGCGAAACAGTATCGCGAGGAGGTGTACATTTATGTGAACAATCGCTTGGAAGGCAACGCGCCGGGAACGATCGAATCGATTGTGGAAGGCTGAGCGGCGGTGCTATAATCGGGGTTCGCCCACCCCTAGGGGCCCGTAGCTCAGTTGGTTAGAGCGCCTGCTTGACACGCAGGAGGTCACAGATTCGAGTTCTGTCGGGCCCACCACTTCTTTCAATAACTTGCAAGCGTAGGCTCTACAGCAAAACTCCCCTTTTTTGTGTCAGGAGTCTTTAGCGCACCATCCATCCTGCTTGCTCTTCCGCTTTGCAGAGCCATGGCCACCGACGCCATAGGGAGGCATCAGGGCACGACCAAGCGGGTATGGCAAAGTGGCGTGAACGCAGCTTGCGAGAGCCACGTCCAACGGCGGGACGAGTCCAGTGGGAATCAGAAGTTCATTTCGACAGATTCGGCACTACGTGTACCCTTTATGGACGACAATACAGGAGAGCCCATGACAGAACGACTCAAGCCCAAATTCCCAAACCAAGGATGGAAACAGATTCTGACCGCAAGGAAGGACATGCTTGACGCCGATGACAAGGCGCGCGAGCAGGCGCGATCGCATGAGGTAGAGACGTATCACGGAAGGGTGGCAGAGGCCAAGTTTCGTGAGTGGCTGACCGGCTTCTTGCCAAAGCGGTTCGCGGTCACATCTGGATATATTGTCTCATCTGGCCTCGGCAGCGCCGAAAAAACGCCTCATTTCGACGTAATCATTTACGATGCGTTGGAGTCGCCGGTGCTGTGGATTGAGGACAATCCGGACAGTTCCACTGGGGGACGATCTTTGGCAATACCCGTCGAACACGTACGCGCTGTACTTGAAGTGAAATCGCATTTTTCCGCCTCGAATGTAAGGGCATCCATAGAACATCTTCGAGATCTCTCTGACGTGATGAGCGGCGTTGATGATTGTAATGAGCAGTGCAAACTCTATCTCCCTCTGAACTTTCGATGCGGGGTGGTCTTCTTCGAACTGCGGATCGAGGACGCAAAAAGTAGAACGGCACTCCAAGCGGTAATAGATGGCGCTGGTTTGCGCGGGCTTTTCGGTGGCATGATCCTACGCGGAGAGAGCCACACGTTGCCCCACACTGGGTGCATACGCTTGACCCAATCAGAAGAACCGACATCAAACTTACTACCCGATACCCCATTATTAGAGATCGGTATCAGCGACTCAGTCCAAATCGCCGAAAAGGTTCATCTTGTAGCCATGATTAGTTGGTCTGAGGCTGGGTTCGCGCAGTTCGCGTTCGATCTCCTCGCTATGCTTCAAGGCACTTTCAGGCCCGGATACGTGTCAAGCTTTTACGGCGTTGGTAGTTCATTCATGGAGCTGATGCGGGATGTGAGCGCGACGAAAATTGCTCTGAAATAATCCTGTGCAGTTGAACGCACATTTCCGTCTGAACCCGTGCCCAAGCGCGGTGCATCGGCACGGAGCATTCATCAATGGCGACTTCAACCGATTCCCCCCCCCCCCGAGGAATGCTCGCTCGCTCAGATCCCCTAGGGGGGAAGGCGAACGAATATTGACACTACGCCGATGCTTCGACCCAGGAAGCAGTCGCTCAAGATACCTCATCGGCCCTCGACTGCGCCGCTCTTCGATTTCCACTCCCGCGCACGGCGCTGCGCCTCAGCGATCTGCTGGGGGCATTTTCTTAGCCACCAACTCTCGCAACGCTGCGTACTTCTCCTGGTTCTCACCACTGGCGCGTGAAGCCGCAAGGTTTAGCCACAAATGTGCCTCGGTGTAGTCCTGCGGAACTCCGTGGCTACCCGAAGGTGGCGAAGTCGAATGAGCGCTCCCTACCGCGCCGTCCTCGACGCGTGCGTACTTATCCCGATGCCGCTTGGGGAAAGCGCGGTAGGGAGTGGTGGGGCCATAATGGTCACGTGCGAGGACCCCAACGGCCATGAACCCCCAGTTCCGGATCACGAACGCAATCGCAGGCAACCTGACCCGCATTGAGCGCGCCCGCGGCTTTCTTGAGGCGGCCAAACTCTCAGAGGAGTGGATCACGGGCATGCAGCAGCGTGCGCTGGTACTCGAGGCCCACCACACCACCCACATTGAAGGGACGCACCTGACTCTCGACCAGTCGCAGCGCTTGCTCGCCGGGGAAAAACCTCCCGGCGTCGAAATCGATGATGCAAAGGAGGTCGTCAACTACCGCAAAGCCTTCGATTTGGTAGCCGATTACCTCGGAAGTGGCGACCCGCTCACGGAAGGGCTCGTCCGGGAGATCCACAAACGCCTCGTTCGCGGCGTCCGCGGCAACGCCGCGACCCCCGGCGAGTATCGACGCGTCCAGAACTACGTTGCCAACTCGGTGACCAAAGAGATTATCTACACTCCGCCACCTCCGCAGCAGGTTCCCCCTCTGATGGCCGAGTTTGTCTCCTGGCTGAATGCCGAACAGGAAGTCCACTCTATCCTGGTTGCGGGAGTCGCGCAATTCCAACTTGTGCACATTCACCCGTTCCTTGACGGTAACGGAAGGACGGCCCGCCTCCTCTCTATGCTCTGCCTCTACAGGAAGGGCTACGACTTCAAGCGCCTCTTTACGCTCAGCGAATACTATGATCGCGACCGGTCCAGCTACTACCGGGCGATCCAGAGCGTCCGGGGGCACGATTTGGACCTGACGGATTGGTTGGAGTTCTTTACGCTTGGCCTTAGTTCGCAGCTTGCGGAAGTTCAAAACAAGGGCGAGTCGCTTATCCGGCTCGACGTCCTGGCGAACAAGCACAAACTCAGCGCGCGCCAGCGGATTGCCCTCGAACTGGCGGCGAACAGGCCGGAATTCCGGATAGAGGATTTCGAGGCCAAATGCCCAGGCACCCACCGCCGGTCTCTGCAGCGCGACCTGCGAACCCTCATCGAGAAGCATCTCCTCGTGGCGGAGGGCGCCACGAACCGCCTCATGTACCGAGTGGCTGGCACACCCTGAGAACTTGTGACAAACTTGCGACACAACTTGCGGCACACTCGCGACAGATCTCGCGACGGTCTTGGATGTGGGCCGTGCAACTTCCCGGCTGCTTCCCTAACGTCGAAGGGGATAATCTCCATCTGCACTTTTCTGTGGACGATTGAAAATTACCGATGATTTCCAGGGGTTGAACGCTGGCAAGACGCTCTGCCAGAGTCGCGCGGGCCAGACTCCCACCTCTCATCGCGCCTCACCCACCGCTACTTCATCGCGGTAGGAACCGCTGCAAGTCGTCGCCGGCTCCATGATATGGATGGAAACGCGGCCCACCTTATTGCGGTAGTAGCCGGTTTCTGTGTACTGACAAAGGGTATACACTTGAGGCAGATACCCGGGGCAACGTTGCCTGCCTTCGATTGGGATGACGCCAATCGAATCCACATCGCCAGACACGGTGTCACGCAGAGGCCGAGTGGGTCGTCACGGGCGCATCGCTGCCACTCGAGTTGCTGGTCGTCTGCGCGTGGTGACCGCGTTCCCCGCGAATCGGAAATGGCGCACGCTGTGGAAGCGCATCAAGGGAGGACACGATGCCTAAGAAGAAGCTGGCGGAGACGAAGACCGAAGCGGAAGAGGCCCGCTGGTTCGAAGACAATCAGGATCGGCTGCTGAAGTTGTTCGAGCAGGCCGGGAAGGACGGCGTACTGCGCGTCGGCGGTAAGAGCGTTGGCATCACACTGTCGAAGAAGACAGAGACCGTGCAGAAACCGCCGTCGCAGAAGGTCATGCTGCGCATCCCAACCGATGACGTCGACCGGGCGCGACGCCAAGCGGCCGATAAAGGGGTCGGCTACCAGACCTACATCAAGATGCTCTTGCGTGCTGGACTCGACAGAGAGGCGAAAGTCCGGGGGCGGGCGTGAGACGCCGCGCCCTCGAGAAACTCGAACTGATCCAGATCGTGCGCTGGCCCTTGAGGCCCACCACACCACCCACATTGAGGGACGTCCCGGAGTCCGAAGAACTTGCTGCAGAGGTGAACGCTGATCAGGCCGCTGACCGCGTGCGAACGCTACGGATGATCTGATCGCCGTCGCGCTGCCGAGTGAGGCGAAGATCATAGTCGATCTGCAGCCCGAGCCAGGTCTCCGGCGAGACGCGAAAGTACGTGCCCAGCCTCAATGCGGTATCGGCGGTGATGGAGCGAGTGCCGTTGACAATCGCACTGATGCGGTTGGGCGGGACGTCCAGATCGCGAGCCAACTGGTTGATGCTGAGATCCAGCGGTTTCATGAAGTCTTCCAGGAGAATCTCTCCAGGATGGATTGGATCGAGTCGTTTTGACGGCCTCATTGTCATCTCCCCGGCGCCTTAGTGATAGTCCACAATCTCGACGTCATGCGCATCGCCGTTGCGCCAGGCGAAGCAGATGCGCCATTGGTCATTGATTCGAATGCTATATGTCCCCACGCGGTCGCCTTTCAGCGCGACGTCTCGGGACACCGTGCATAGGGCATTCACTTCTTCTCGACGCGGAAATCGTCGAAGTAAGTCACACTATCAGCCTTGGTCCACAATCCCGTTTTCCCCGCGGCGGTGAAGGTGCGGTCCTCCACCTCCATGACTTTCTCCGCGTCGAAGAACACCTCGAAGCGCGGTCCATTGAAGCTCACCTTGAGAGTGCTCCAGGCCTGCTTCGGCACTTTGTGCTTCACTCCGTAGGTCTTGGACGGTGTACCCTTCGGCTCCAGCGAGATGCGTTTGCCGGCCTCCACTTTGTACATCACCACGTTGTCTTCCAGAGCATTAGCGCGCACGACGTAGTAGTTGTCTGGATCTTTGTATCGCCAAATAATTCCTGCCGCTTGATCGCCTTCCCCGGAGACCGGCTTGAAGCGGACGCTGACCTCTCCGTTCACGAGCGAGGCCTTCTCGTAGATCGCCAAGGGGAAGCGTCCCGAGGTCTTATCAGTCGACAGTTGCGCGAGCACGTTAGGCTTGCTCGGTGCGGACGGGTCGGCGGCGACCTCCCATCTGGGCGCGCCTCCCTCGTGAGTCATGGCAATGACCCAGCCACCCGGCGCCGCGCCCGGTTTCTCTTTGTCGAATCTCACCTCGGCAGCCGGCGATTGATGCGCGGCAAACAGGAAAACACCAAGCAGCAGGCTACCTACGATAAGGGTCTTCTTCACTTTCACCCCCCAGCGCCTCGCGAACCTTGATTGCCAATTGCTCGGGACTGAAGGGCTTCTGTAAGAATCTCGCGTGTTCTTCCAGAACCCCATGATGCACCATTACGCTGTCGGTGTACCCCGACATGAACAGAACCTTGACTCCGCACTGGAGCTTTTCCAGGCGGTCGGCGAGTTCACGGCCGCTCATATTCGGCATCACCAGATCAGTCAGGATGAGATCGATGTGCGAGTCCTCACGTTCGCATTGAAGCAGCGCTCCGGCGCCGCTCTCGGCCGTGATGACCCGGTAGCCGTACGACTTCAGGACCGTCGCGGCGTATTCGCGGACTTCCGCTTGGTCTTCCACTACCAGCACTGTCTCCTGACCGCCCAGTACAGGGCTCGCCGGCATCCCGGTATTAGCCACGGATTCATCCATCATCGGCAAATAGATCCTAAAACTCGTGCCGTGGCCCGGCTCACTGTAAACTTCGATGTAACCGCCACTCTGCGCGACAATGCCTTGGACTGTCGACAGACCGAGGCCAGTCCCTTTGCCGATGTCTTTGGTCGTGAAGAACGGCTCGAAGATGTGCTTCTTTGTCTCTTCGTCCATACCGGCGCCGCTGTCGCTTACGGACAACGTGACGTAGTGGCCCACCGGCGCTTCCGGATGCGATTGCGCGTACGCTTCGTCCCAGGATACGCCGGCGGTTTCTATCGACAACTTGCCACCGTGCGGCATCGCGTCCCTGGCATTCACCACCAGGTTCATCACTACCCGCTCCAATTGGTGCGGATCGGCGTGGACCATTCCGTTCTTCGCGTTCAACCGGAGGCGCACATCGACATTCTCGCCCACCAGGCGCCCCAGCATGGAAAGCATCTCGCCCACCACGTGGTTGAGATCAAGCACGCGCGGTCGCAGCACTTGCTTACGGCTAAAGGCCAAAAGCTGTTGCGTCAATCCGGCGGCCCGCTCTCCGGCCCTATGGATCTCTTCGATACTGGCGCGGAGCGGATCGTCCTGTCTCAATTTGTCGAGCAGCAGGTGACTGTAGCCGTTGATCACGGTGAGCAAATTGTTGAAGTCGTGCGCTACTCCTCCGGCGAGGCGTCCTATGGACTCCATCTTCTGGACTTGCATCAGGCGGGCTTCTGCTTGTTTGCGCTCCGTGATGTCCCAAATGGTTCCGATCATTCGGACGGGCTGCGTTTCGGCATTGAATTCCAACTCGCCAATGCCATGGACCCAACGTTCCTGCCCATCGTTGTGCCGGACGATCTTGTATTCCTTATCGAACCGGCACTTCTTGCCGATTACCTGGTTCGACAGATAATCGCGCATCCGTTCCCGCCACTCGGGATGCAGCAGTTTAGCCCAGCCCTCCACCGTGTGCGGGAATTGCTCATCGATTCCCAACACTTCATCCAGCACATCCGAGCTACTCCAGGCTCCCGTCTGGATATCCAGCACATAGCTCCCCAAGCCGGCGACCTTTTGCGATGCTTTAAGCAGTTTTTCACTGTCGAGCAGCGCCTGCTCCATCTTCTTGCGTTCGGTGATGTCGATTCCGATGGCCTGGAATTGGACTGCCCGTCCACTGCTATCGAAAAACGCCCGGTTCGTCCATTGCTGCGAGCGTGTGCTTCCATCCGGAAACAGCAGCGTCTCCTCATGCGTCTCGCGCGGCTGTTGCGGTGTCAGCGCCTCCAGCGCTTCCTTTACGACAGTCAGGTCTTCCGGGCTGAGCATCTCGAAGAAGCTACGTCCCAGCAACTCCTCGGCGCTCATGCCGGCTAACGCGGCCAACGCTTGATTCACGTAGGTCAACGCGCCCCCGGGCAGGAATGTGCAGACGTAAGCGGGCATGTCTTCGAGAAGTTTTCGATACTGCTCTTCGTCCGCTGCCGGCATCACTTCGGTTCGCTCGTGGGACTCCGCGCCGCCATTCAGGCCTCCGTTTTGCCGCATAGTCATCTCCTCTTCGGGCTTCATGATGATCCGGAGTCGCACCGCCTGCCGCCGTCCGAACGGTATCTGTGCTTGAGAACGCGGCCGGACCCCCGCCGCTTGGAGCAACCTCCGCAAGTGCGTTTCCCAGTGGCATATCGAATTTTCTGCCCGCGGCGGACGCTAGCCGGGAAAACGTCACGGTCGAAACGGGCCTTTCAATGCTTGGCGGCGCGTGGCGGAACGATCCAGAGGTATAGCTTTTTGCTGAGGCCGCCGTAGTCGTCTTCCGAACCTCCGTCGTCGCCGACGTTAATCTCCTTTTCCGCCTTCCAATCGCCCATGTCGAATGTGTTCGAGACGATGCGCGTGCCTGGCTTCAAGTCCTCGATCAGTTTCGGACGGAGCTTCAGGTTGACCTGCGGCAAAAGGAAGAGTGTCACGACGGTGGCCTCATGGATGTCGGCGAGAAAGAGATCGTTCTCCTCGAATCGGACCAGCGCTTCGACGCCGGCTTTCTTCGCGTTCTCTTTCGCTTCGCCGATGCGTGTGGGGTTAATGTCGATTCCCACGGCATGGGCCTGAAACTTCTTGGCCGCCGCGACCACAATGCGGCCATCGCCGCATCCGAGGTCATAAACAATGTCGCTTTGCTTGACCTCTGCCAGTTTCAGCATCGCCTCCACGGCCTGCTCCGTAGTGGGCACAAACGGTACGTCGGGCTCACGCAGGGGTTTCTTGTTTTGGGCCGCGATCATCGCCACCGACAGCAGCGGGACGAGAGCGAGGGAAGAGAGAAGCGGTTTCCGCAGTCGCATCGGATCACCTCATGATCCTTCAGAGATTACCGCAATTCGCGGCGCGGTGCATCCATATCTATCTAAATTCGTTCGAGCAGTCCGGTGAGGAAATCCCAGTAAGGCTTCACCGAAGAGATCTTGAGCCGCTCGTTGGGGCTATGCACGTCCACGATGTGCGGTCCGAACGCGATCATTTGCATGCCCGGGTGCTTCTCGCCGATGACGCCGCACTCGAGCCCGGCGTGCATTGCCATCAGTTCGGGAATCGTCCCGAGGATCTCCTTGTGCACGGCCTGCGACTTGCGCACGAGCTCGCTCGTGGGTTGCGGCTGCCAGCCAGGATACCCGCCCGCATGAGTCACCGCGAAACCCGCCATCTCGAAGATGGTTGAGACCATGCGGCCCGCCGCCAGTTTGCTGCTTTGAATTGCGCTGCGCTGGCTGGTCTCGATGACTACTTCATCCTCCTGCATCGCGACGGTAGCCAGGTTCGTCGACGTCTGCACCAGACCCGCAACGTCGGGGCTCATCGCGAGCACACCGTGGTGCTGGCTCGCCAGGAGTCCGGCGAGCAGCAGGGCATCGGCTTGCGCTACGACCAGTTCCGGACGCTCCGCACTTTCGACGGCGATCACCAAGTCCGGATCGAAGGAGCCGAGATCGGAACGGACTTCGGCTTGAAGCGCAGCGATCAGAGAGCGCAATCCTCCCTCGTGGGCAGCGTCCAGCACAACGATTGCGGAGGCCTCCCGTGGAATTGCGTTGCGTTTGCTGCCGCCCGTCATTCCAGCGACGGCCAGCGGCAGGCCGGCCAGCAGGGTCTGCAGCACCCGGCCGAGAATACGCACGGCGTTGCCACGCCCCTTGTGGATGTCGATACCGGAGTGACCGCCTTGCAGGCCGGAGATTTTCACGCGCCATGCGGCGCCGGCTGGCGCGGGACGGCGTTCCACCTTGCGTCGAGCCAGGGAGTTGAGGCCGCCAGCGCAGCCGATGCAGAGCGTGCCCTCCTCTTCGCCGTCGAGGTTGAGGAAATACTTGGACCGGAGCAGCCCTTCGGGAAACCCCGACGCGCCGGTGAGGCCTGTCTCCTCGTCAACCGTGAACAGGAACTCGAGCGGTCCGTGCTGGATGTCCTCGCTCTCCATCACGGCCAGCGCCGAAGCGACGCCTACGCCATTGTCCGCGCCGAGCGTAGTGCCGGCGGCCTTCAGCCAGTCGCCGTCGCGCACCAGTCCGATCGGATCGGTATCGAAGTTGTGCGCCGTGCCCTCGTTCTTTTCGCAGACCATGTCGAGGTGGCCCTGTAAGACCGCCATTACGGCGTTCTCGCGGCCCGGGCGTGCGGGCTTTCGGACCACGATATTTCCAACTGCGTCCTGGATCGTCTCGAAGCCAAGCCGCGCGGCTTCGGCGAGCACGTACTCGCGTGCCGCGGCCTCTTTCCCGGAAGCGCGCGGTATCGCCGAGAGCGCCGCGAAGTGCTTCCAAAGCGGCCTAGGTTCCAGATGGTCCAGTGCAGTGCTCATAAATGCTCCGTGTAGTCGTTCCCCTCCATCGTACAGCGCGGGGCGCGAAAACGTGGAATAATCGCCCAAGGAGTCAACGTGAATCGACGCAATTTCTTTCGGATGATGGCAGGGGCGGGCGCCTCTCTGCTTTCGGGCGCGGCTGCCGGCCGCAAGCCCAATGTTGTGCTGATTGTTGCCGATGATCTCGGCTACGGCGAGCTTTCGGTGCAGGGATGCCGCGATATACCCACTCCGAACATCGACTCGATCGCGCGCAGTGGCGTGCGATTCACCAACGGATACGTGTCGTGTCCGGTGTGCAGTCCCACGCGGGCGGGACTGCTGACGGGCCGCTATCAGCAGCGCTTCGGGCACGAACTCAATCCGGGTCCGGCCGAAAAGGCGGAGGAAACATTCGGGCTGCCGCTGAATGAAGTGACGATAGCCAACCGGATGAAATCGCTGGGTTACGCCACGGGCATGTTCGGCAAGTGGCACCAAGGCTACAAGCCGGAGTTCCATCCGCAAAAGCGCGGCTTCGACGAGTTCTTCGGATTCCTCGGTGGGGCGCATTCGTATGTCGACGCTACCGGGGACAAGGCCAATCCGATCCTGCGCGGCACGCAGCCGGTGGATGAAAAGAGCTATCTGACGGAAGCGTTTACGCGTGAAGCGACTGCGTTTATTGAACGGCGCCGGTCAGCTCCCTTTTTCCTGTACCTGCCCTTCAACGCCGTGCACGCGCCGCTGCAATCATTGGAGAAGTACGCGTCGCGCTTCAGCGGGATCGCCGACGAGAAGCGCCGCACCTTTGCCGCGATGCAGTCGGCGATGGACGACGGGGTGGGCCGTGTACTCACCACGCTGCGCGCGCACGGATTGGAGGAAAACACGCTGATCGTATTTATCAGCGACAATGGCGGACCGACGCTAAGTACCACCTCCGGCAATGGCCCCCTGCATGGCTACAAGGGGCAGGTTTGGGAAGGCGGCATCCGCGTTCCGTACATGATGCAGTGGAAGGGGCGCATACCGGCGGGCAAGGTCTACGACCGTCCGGTGATCTCGCTCGATGTGCATCCCACCTTCGTAGCCGCAGCGGGCGGTGCGCCGCCGCAGGGTCTCGATGGAGTGAACCTGCTGCCTTACGTCACGGGTGAGTCGAAGGGGACGCCACACGAACGGCTCTACTGGCGCTTTGGGGCGCAGTGGGCGATGCGCGACGGCAACTGGAAGCTGCTGCGCATCGGCGACCAGCCCTGGGAACTCTACGATCTGGCGAAGGATATCGGGGAAAAGAACAACCTGGCGCCGGCGCGTGCGGACAAGGTGAAGGAGTTGGAGGCTGTCTACAAGCAGTGGGACAGCCAGATGATAGCTCCCAAATGGAACAACACCAAGCCCGGGAAGCGCAAGACCGCTTCGCGCCGCCGCAAAAAGGCATAACGGAAATCCGCTGTGCCAGGCCGTTTCCTGATTCTTGCGTTCCTGGCGCTGGCCGCCGGCGCCAGGGCGCAGAAGATCCATTTTACCGTTCTTGAGCCCGGCGTGCTCCAATCGCGCTTGCGGCTGGCCTCTCCCAAGACCCAAGTGCGCTTTGAGAATCTTCGGGCTCTCTTTGAGAAAACAGGGTGCGCCGGACTTCGCGAGCAGAAGGTAAGGGGCTCCAAGGAGCCCAACCTGATCTGCCCGGTGGACGCAGACGGCGCGGGTCCGCGCAAGATCCTGGTCGGCGCGCACTTCGATTGCTCCGGCGGAGACGGCATCATCGACAACTGGACGGGCGCCATTCTGTTGCCCAGTCTCGCGGAATTCATGCGATCGAAGCCGCGGCGGCATTCTTTAGAGTTCATTGGCTTTGCCGCCGAGGAGAAGGGGCTGCTGGGATCGGAAACCTACTTGAAGTCGCTCAGTCCCGACCAGCGCAAGCAGATTTCGGCGGTCGTTACGATGGATTCCCTCGGGCTGGGGCCGACCAAGTGCTGGCCGAATAGTTCCAGTCAGGATCTGATCGCTTTAGCCGCCCATCTGGCACGCGCGATGCAATTGGATTTTGCGGGAGTCAATGTGGATGCGGTCGGTACGACCGATTCCGCCCTTTTCTACAAGGCCGGCATTCCCGTGCTCAGTTTGCACTCCGTCACACAGGAAACCTGGAAGCTAATCAATTCAAAAAAAGATGTTTGGGCATCTCTCTCGTGGAACGACTACTACGACACGCATCGCTTCATCTCCGCTCTGCTGGCCTACCTGGACGAGAAACTGCCTTGAAGCACTTTCGTCCAAGACAGATCTGACCGCCGCATTCGGAACGCCACACCCGGCGCCTCGCCCATAACCGCGCCGCGAAACGGTGCCGGGAAACGGCGCTGCGAAACGGTGCCGGGAACGATAGTGACCGGAGGTGTGTGCCCAGCATGGGCAGAATCTAATTGGATGAAAGGAGCCAATCGGAGCCGATGAAGGCAACCGTAGCGAAACGCAAGGCGTAGCCGCGAGGCGAAGCCGAAAGAAGCGCGTAGCAAACTCTCGACCGTAGGGACACGAACTGGCAGTGAGGCCGGGTGCGGGCGGCAAGCTGGCGCCAAACAGCGAAGCCCAAAGATCATCAAGACGCATCAGGTACAGCCAGTCGGCACGAGGGGACAGATTCTGCACCTTACCTGGGGAGATCTCTTGCATGAGAGTGGAGGAGAAGTCAGCAGAGGCCGTAGTAGCGAAGAAGCCGTTGTAATGACGGTGGAGCGAAGGGCCGAAGGACCAATGCATTGGAGCTAGAGGAGGAACTGGAGGCCGGCGCAATAAGCGAACTCGAATCGCGGGACGTCACAACTACGGTGGCGAGAGCCCGGGAGTGCTTTCGGATCAGGCGGTGCAGCCGCGGAAGTCTGAACGCGAGGAGACGATGCCGGAGCTCTGCGAACCTCTCGACGGAGAGCAATGTACGAGACGTTAATGGAAACAGCCGTACGGGACGAGAACTACGCGCAAGCGCTGGCGGCGGTGAAACGCAACCGGGGAGCGGCGGGTATCGATCGGATGACGACGGCGCAACTGGAATCGCATCTTCAGGCGAACTGGTGGATCCTCAAAGACAAACTTCTGAAGGGGACCTACGTTCCAAGTCCCGTGAGGCGTGTAGAGATACCGAAGCCAAGCGGGGGCACGCGGACACTGGGCATCCCGACGGTACAGGACCGGTTCATACAGCAGTTGTTATTGCAAGTGCTGACACCGGTCTTCGATCCGCAATTCAGCGGGCACAGTTACGGATTCCGGCCGGGGCGCAGCGCACAGGACGCCGTGCGAGCCGCACAGCAATATGCGCAGGGAGGGAAGGACTGGGTGGTGGATCTAGACATCGCCAAGTTCTTCGACCACGTCAATCACGACATCCTGATAGGCCGGATCGCGGAAGTGATCCGGGACAAACGGGTGTTGCAACTGATTGGGAAATACCTGCGGCGGGGAAGCATGGTGAACGGGGTGGTGACGAAAAGCGTGGAGGGAACGCCGCAAGGCGGACCGCTGTCTCCATTGCTGGCCAACATCTACCTGGACGCGCTCGATAAGGAACTGGAGCGGAGGCAGCACAGCTTCTGCCGCTATGCCGATGACTGCAATATCTACGTAGGCAGTCAAGCGGCGGCGGAGCGAACGCTGGCTTCGATACAGGGCTGGATCGAGAAGCATCTGCGGTTGAAGGTGAATGCCGCCAAGAGCGGAACGGGGAGGGTTTGGGAACGTAAGTTCCTGGGCTTTCGACTGGACTGCAAGAAGCGGATCGGAATAGCACCGGAGAGTGTCGAACGATTCAAGGACCGGGTTCGCGAACTCTGGGATGCGCGGCGAAGTCGCAGCAGTAAACAACTGCGTGACGATTGGAACCGCTACGTGCGTGGCTGGTGGGGGTACTTCCGGCTGGTCGAAGCACGGACCCGGATTCGCGACCTGGAAAGCTGGGTTCGACGGCACATTCGGAAGTGTTTCTGGTTGCGATGGCACGACACGCGGGGACGACTGCGAAAGTTACGGCAGCTTGGCATCACGCGGGACCGGCACTTAGGCGTGGTCGGCAGCAGTCGCGGAGCATGGGCGATGGCGGTGCATCCTGTAATCAACACCGCCATCAGCCACGCGAAACTGCGGAGATACGGCTTCTTGTTTCCAACCGATCTTGAGGCTCGTTAGATCGCCTTTGGTTCAACCGCCGGATGCGGAAAACCGCACGTCCGGTGGTGTGGGAGGGTGGCCGGGCGAAATCCCGGTCACTCCACCCGATGACGATTTCACCACTGTTCGTCGTTGTTTTTGGAGCGCTCCACGGGAATCTTCGGAGAATTGAACTATTTCCGCCTCCGGTCGCTCGCGCTCCCGGCACTGTTGATCCTGAGCGGCGAATAGCTGCCTTGCCTCTGTGCCTGCTCTGGTACCCCAGCGACTTCGGTAGACTGCGTTGCCACACTGAGGAGACCTCCTCCCGACGATCTCAATTCCTGTTCCACAAGTTACCGGTTCTCAGTACCGGCGGTAATCGGGGTGGAATCAGATTATTGTGGTCTGGATTCACCTCCGCGCAGGCGATCCTCCAGTCCCCAATCAACCAACCTGTCGTGCTTTCCAACACTCGATTCAGCCCGTTCCGTGCATTCCGGTTCCGTTCCGCTCCGAACTGCCGGAAACTAGACGCACGAGCGGTTCTGGGTACCTGGGACAACCCTTAGGTCGATGACTGAAACACAGAGGAGCGGTGTATGAGCACTCAGGCAATCGAGCCGAAGCCCACTGGGGGGCTAGTTCAAATTCATCCCGATGAAGATATTATCCAGCATCGGATCGCCGACGAACGCGCTCGTCTGGAACGCGAAGCCGGTCTGGCGCAGCGGGAGGTCCACCAGTTCAAACGGCCTGCCGAATCACTCTTTACCCGCGAACAACGCGAACACACGACGCTGCTCTTCGGCGGGCTTACCTGGAAACACGAACGCCTGATCCACGGCGCGCTGGAAGGTCTCGGCTACAAAGCGGAGAATGTGCCGGCGCCGGATGTCGCCGCGTTCCAACTCGGCAAGGAATATGGAAACAACGGACAATGTAACCCGACCTACTTCACGGTAGGCAACCTTGTGCAGTACCTCCAAAAGCTGGAGGCGCAGGGCCTGTCGAAGGAAGAGATCATCGACAAGTATGTCTTTTTCACGGCGGGAGCGTGCGGTCCATGCCGCTTCGGCATGTATGAAGCCGAATACCGGCTGGCCCTGCGCAATTCGGGTTACGAAGGTTTCCGTGTCTTATTGTTTCAGCAGTCCGGAGGCCTGAACCAATCGGACACGGAAGCGGGGCTGGAGTTGAACCTCGACTTCTTCCTCGGCATTTTGAACGCCATGAACTGCGGCGACATTCTCAATGATGTTGCCTACCAACTGCGTCCCTACGAAGTAGAAGCCGGAGCGATGGATGCGGCAGTGGAGCGCTCGATGGCCCACATGCACGATATCTTCGCGCATCGCCAGCCGTGGAAGGTGGGCGACGAACTCGCGCCGTTTCTCGCCGGTTTCAAGGACACAGCAGAGTACTTGGGTAAGTTCGTCAACCAGCTCAAGGGCGATGAATATACCGCCGCTCTCGGTCAGTGCCGCGACATGTACAACTCCGTCGACGTCGACCGCCTGCGTGTCAAGCCGATCGTCAAAATCACTGGCGAGTTCTGGGCACAGACAACCGAGGGCGACGGCAATTTCAATATGTTCAAGTTCCTGGAGCGCGAGGGCGCACAGGTTGTCGTCGAGCCGATTGGCACGTGGATCACGTACATGATCCACCAGGTCATCCAGCGCTACAAGGATCAGAAAGGACTGGAAGAAGGCGCGATTCTGCCGCCGATATGGCGCCTCGACAAGCGGGCCAAGATTGAGTGGAGCTTCCGCAATAAGATTGCCAAGCTCAAGCTGGCTGAGGCGATCTTCAAACGCGAGTACTCGCGCATCATCGAGGCCATGGGTGGGCTGGCGCACAATCTGGTCGATCAGTATGAGCTGCAGCGCCTGGGCCATCCGTTCTACAATTCGCGCGCAGGCGGCGGCGAAGGCCATCTCGAAGTGGCCAAGAATATCTACTATTCGAACAAAGACCTGGCGCACATGGTGCTCTCGGTGAAGCCATTCGGCTGCATGCCTTCGACGCAATCCGACGGTGCGCAGGCCGCCGTGGTTTCCGCGTACAAGGACATGATCTACCTGCCCGTCGAGACTTCGGGCGAAGGCGAAATCAACGCTCATAGCCGTGTGCAGATGGCGCTGGGTGAGGCCAAGAACAAGGCCAAGCTCGAATTCCAGCAAGCTCTCGAACAGGGCGGCGTCACTCTCAACGAGTGCCGCGCGTATGTCGAGGCGCATCCCGAGATGAAGCGGCCGATGTACCGCGTGCCGCACACCAAGGGTGTCGTCGGCACCGCGGCCAACTTTGCGCTGCATGTCGCCGGGCGCATCCGGCACGACAGAACCTCCGTCAATTAGCTGGGACTCAACATGCAGAAACGCTTCTTCATCGGCTTGGATGTCGGTTCCACTACGGTAAAGGCCGTCGTGGTCGACCGCGAAACGGACGAGATGGTCTGGCGGGATTACCAGCGCCACGACACCAAGCAACCCGAAAAGGTGCTCGAATTCCTGCAGCGCCTCGACTCTGAAATCGAAGGCTACAAGAACGAGAACACGCGCGTCTTCGTCACCGGATCGGGCGGCGGAAACATCGCGCGCTTCCTCGGCGGCAAATTCGTGCAAGAGGTCAACGCTGTTTCGCTGGCAGTGGAGAAGCTGTACCCTTCATGCGGTTCCGTCATTGAGTTGGGCGGACAGGACGCCAAGATCATCATCTTCAAGGAAGACCCGGAGACGGGGCGCAAGAAGAAGATCCCTTCGATGAACGACAAGTGTGCGGGTGGCACTGGCGCGGTGATCGATAAGATCAACGCGAAGGTGCGCATCCCGGCCGAGGAGCTTTGTAACATGGGTTACAAAGGCATCAAGCTGCATCCGGTGGCGGGCAAGTGCGGCGTCTTCGCAGAAACCGACATCAACGGTCTTCAGAAAACCGGCGTACCTCCCGAGGAATTGATGGCGTCGTTGTTCGAAGCTATCGTGATGCAGAACCTCTCGGTGCTCACGCGCGGCAATACGCTGCGGCCGGAAGTACTGTTGCTGGGCGGTCCCAACTGTTACATCAAGGGCATGCGCGATTGTTGGAAATATAACATCCCAAAAATCTGGGAGGAACGCAACTTCCCGCTGCCGCAGGGCGTCGATCCGGAGTCGCTCATCAAGACGCCGGAGAATGCGCAGTACTTCGCGGCGCTTGGTGCAGTGGAGTTCGGCAAGACCGAAGACGAGAGCGTCGGCGTGTATAAGGGCTGGAGCGATCTTTACTTCTACATCACGGTGGGCCGCGAAGATGAGAAGAAAAGCAAGGGCGGCAATGGCGGACTGGCCAAGGACGACACGGAGCTCGCCGCCTTCAAGCAGAAGTACCGCCACAAGCAGTTCGTGCCAGCCACGCTGAACCCGGGCGAGGTGATCGAAGGCTTCATCGGTATCGACGGCGGATCGACATCCACCAAGGCCGTGCTGCTCTCGAAGGACAAAGAGCGCCGCATTCTGGCCAAGGCTTATCAGCTATCCAAGGGCAATCCGATCGAGGATTCCATGGAAATCTTCGGCAAGTTGCAGCGCCAGGTGGAAGACCAGGGTGCGGTGATGAAGGTGCTTGGCGTCGGCACAACCGGCTATGCCAAGGACATGCTGAAGGATGTGGTGGGTGCGGATGCGGCGGTGGTGGAGACTGTTGCGCATACGCAAGCCGGGTTGCACTTCTACAACGACGTCGATGTAATTTGCGACGTCGGCGGCCAGGACATCAAGATCATCATTCTCAAGAATGGGCGCGTGAAGGACTTCAAGCTCAACACGCAATGCTCGGCGGGCAACGGCTACTTTCTGCAATCGACGGCGCAGGGTTTCGGAGTGCCTGTGGAAGGCTTCGCAGACGCCGCGTTCGGCGCGACAGGTTATCCGAGTTTCGGTTACGGCTGCGCGGTCTTCATGCAAAGCGACATCGTCGATTTCCAACGGCAGGGTTGGAAGCCGGAAGAGATTATGGCAGGGCTGTGCAACGTGCTGCCGAAAAATATCTGGCTCTACGTTTCGCAGATTCCGAACCTCGCGGCCATCGGCACGAAGTTCCTGTTGCAGGGCGGCACGCAGTACAATCTGGCGGCCGTCAAGGCGCAGGTCGATTTCATCGAATCGCGCTTCAAGGGGAAAACTCATCCGGCGCAGGTCATTGTGCATGAACACTGTGGCGAGGCGGGCGCGATTGGCGCGGCGCTCGAAGCCGGGCGGCAATGGGACAATGGCCGCGTCTCCACTTTCATCGGCCTCGATGCGATTCAGCGCATCTCCTACAAAACGACGCGCGAGGAGGCCACGCGCTGCTACTTCTGTAAGAACAAATGCCTGCGCACGTTTATCGACGTGAAGACCAGCATCCTGCAGGAGAACGCCTATCGTCCCAAGAACAGCAAGGTTCCGCTGGAGGATGGCTCGCAGCGCCTTATCATCGCGACTTGTGAAAAGGGCACCGTCGAGGACATCAACGAGATGCGCAACATCAAGGGCGATCTCGATAAGGCCAAGGCGGCCAATCCGAACTTCGTCGAACTCGCCGCGCACGCCGTCTTTCGCGTGGCGGATACGCTCAACATCTCCGACCCGCTGCCGAAGATTCAGTTCACCGCGGCACAGAAGCGGCGCGCGGAGTTGATGAAGCGCCGCGCGGAAATCCGCATCGGCATGCCGCGTGTGCTCAACATGTACTCGCAGGCGCCCGTGTTTACCGGCTATTTCGCGTCACTTGGCGTGAAGGCGGAGAATATGGTGTTCTCCGATTACACCAACGAAGCGCTCTATAAGGAGGGCGGCAAGCGCGGCTCGATCGATCCGTGTTTCCCCTCGAAGCTCGGCATTCCACACGTACACAACCTGCTATACACGCATCACGCGAAGAAGCCTCTCGATTACATCTTCTTCCCTATGATCGACTGCCTCACCTCCGACTTGAAAAACACGCAGGCTTCCCGCACCTGCCCCACGGTCGCCGCGACGCCGGAGGCCGTGAAAGCCGCTTTCACCAAAGAAGGCGACTTATTCAAGGAGAAGGGTGTCGAGTACCTCGATACGTTCGTAAACATCTCAAAACCCGAAATTTTTGAGCGACAGATGTTCCGCGCATTCCAGGATATTCTAGGCCTTTCGCAGGAGGAGAACGCGCGCGCCGTCCGTGCCGGTTATGCCGCACTGAAACACTATGACAACGTGACCATGCGTAAGGCGGCGCGCGAAGTTCTTGAGCAGCTCGAACGCGAAGAACGCCTCGGCGTTGTCGTGCTGGGCCGTCCCTATCACAACGATCCAGGAGTCAATCACGAGATCCTCGAAGAGTTCCAGAAGCTCGGCTATCCGGTCTTCACGGAAGACTGCCTGCCGATCGACGACGACATCGTCTGGAAGTTGTTCGGCGACGAAGTACGCTCCGGTGAGATTTCGCATCCCATGGATATCACCGACGTCTGGAAGAACTCGTACAGCGAGAACACGTCGCGCAAGGTCTGGGCCGCGAAGTATGTCGCGCGCCATCCCAACCTGGTGGCGCTCGAACTGTCGAGCTTCAAGTGCGGCCACGACGCGCCGATCTACACCGTCGTCGAAGAGATCGTCGAGCACTCCGGCACGCCCTACTTCTGCTTCAAGGACATCGACGAGAATAAGCCCACGGGCTCGATCAAGATCCGCGTTGAGACGATCGGCTACTTCCTCAAGCGCTATCGCGAAGATATGGTCGAGGCCAAGAGCGAGACCAGCTCTATCGACAGGCAACTCGCCGACTTCGAGGCTCGCCTGCGCCGGGAAATGCTGCGCGACAAACTAGACAAGATGTCGGATGCCTTCGAGACGGGATCGCTGCCGACGATCCACGTACCGCTGGGCGCGCTGCAGGCTTCACGTCCGCCGCAGCATGTCTCGGGCGATTAGCAGGACGCAGAGCGACAGCGCGAGCACGCTGATTAGCACGAGCAGCGCATAGATCCACTCCGGCGCGAGCAGAGCCGTAGTTCGCAGGTTCGCGCTGCACTGAGTGCCGGATGCTGTGTACCACTTGATCAATCCGCGCAGAGTCGTGCGGCCATCGGCGAGGCCGGCGTAGAGCGGCAAAAGCTTGGCGTAGTAAGTCGCCAGGATCAGGTACGTCCATACGCCAACGATGCACGCAGCAATGGCGCGCCCCCAGCGTCCGGCCCCGGCGCATCCGAGGAACACGAGGCACAACACGGGTGCGAGTAGGACTTGCGCGTACCACGGCTTCGCGCCCGCTTCGGCTCCGTGTGAAAACCAGAAACCCAATGCGGTCATGTAAACGAGCGCCAGGCAGAAGATCAAGATGCCGCCGGCGAGGATTGCCTCGGCGCGACGCAAGCCGCGGCGAACGCGCCAAAGCCACAGTAACGCTCCTGCGGCGATCAATGCGAGCAACAGGTGCAGCGTCGTCCGGGAAAACCCCATGAAGAAATTGTTGCCGCTCCACAGACTGGTGCGTGCCATGTACGGAATCGCCGAGAGCCAGTGCGCCTGCCGTGAACCTTCGACAAGAGCGTGCAGCGGACTTGTGGATGCGGTTTCCAGCATGCCGCTGAAGTTTCCGTAGAGGGCGAGGTTTCGCGCGTACCAGGGTCCGGCGAGCAGCAGGACTGTTGCAGACGCGAGCAGCATCGCACGCAGACTGGCGCGGCGCACAGCAAAGACCGCAATCGCCAACGGCGCGAAGGCGAGGAAGTAGGATTTCGTCAGGAGTCCCATGGCAAGCGACACCGCGGCATAGAGTGTGCGGCGTGTGCTGGCGGGCTGCTCCGCGAAGTGAATCAGCGCGACCAGCAGCCATGCAGTGAGCACGACGGCCAGCCAGTCGTTCGCGATGTGCGCTGTGGTCGCGTAAAACGCCTGCGAGGAAAACATGCAGAACAGAACGGCAGCGCGGAATGGGTCGGGCAGGTTGATCTGGCGGCAGAGAATCAATGTGGCCCACGCCGTGAGCAGAACCGCGAGCGCGCCGCAGAGCACTCGCAGCCACAGGACGCGCGTAAGTAGTTGTGTGCGTGCGAGCAAGGCATCGGGCACAGCCAGCAGCGCGTAGGCGAGCGGAGCGTGATGCGCCTGGTAGTTTTCCTGCGTACCATCGGCGTCATTCATCTCCGATGGCGGAATGCTCTCGATGCGTTGTCTGCGCGCGCTACGTTCGGCGGCTGGTAGCGCGAAGAACTGATCGAAGCTCATTAGTTCCGGCATGTTGTGTTGCACGACCGGGCTGGCCGGAGCGAGTAACAGCGATTGCCGGATCTCGCGCGAAATCTGTGTGCGATGCAGCACCGGTAATTCATGCTGCACGGAAAGCGATTGCACGTATGCGTAGTGGAACGGCTCGTCCCAGCCCTCCCAAAGCGGCAACAGTCCGCAGTAGAGCAAAGCGTTCGCGAGTCCGTAGAGCAGAATCAGCGGAATCAGTTTTCGGCCGTGCGACACGATGTGCTAAATCGCTTCCAATTCTTCTTCGAGCAACTGTTTCTGATGCAGCCCGGCATAGTAGCCGCCGGCGGCGAGCAACTCGGCGTGCGTGCCTTGTTCGACGACGCGGCCCTTTTCGAGTACGAAGATGCGGTCGGCGTACCGCACGGTGGAGACGCGATGCGAGATCAGGATCGCCGTGCGCCGCTCCATCAAGCTGGCGAGGCCGCGCAGGATGCGCTCCTCGGTGAGCGTGTCGACGCTCGATAGCGCGTCGTCGAGAATCAGCACACTGGGGTTGCGCAGGATCGCGCGCGCGATCGCCGTGCGCTGCTTCTGCCCGCCGGAGAGCGTGACGCCACGTTCGCCCACAATGGTGTCAAAACCTTTGGGGAAGCCCTCAATGTCGCCCAGCAGTCCAGCGATCTCCGCGGCGTTCCGGATGCGTTCGGGGGATGCATCCGGAACGCCGAAGGCGATATTTTCGGCGAGCGTGGCGCTGAACAGGAATGTCTCTTGCGGCACGACGCCGATGTGGCTGCGCAGAGCCTGCGGATCCAACTCGCGCAGATCGATCCCATCGAGCAAGACCGTACCCGCGGTCGGATCGATCAGGCGTGGAATCAGGTGAATCAACGTGCTCTTGCCGCTGCCGGTGCGCCCGACGATGGCGGCGGAGGAGCCGGCGGGAATCCGCAGGCTTACCTCGGAAAGCGCTTTGCCCGTGGCGAACTCCATGCTCACGTTGCGAAACTCGATTTCGCCGCGTACCTCTGCGGGCAGCGCGCGCGGCACGACGGGCGCCGCGATCAGCGGCCGTTCGTTCAGCAGTTCATGAAACCGCGACAGGCTGGCTTTTCCGCGCTGCACCAGATTGACCACCCAGCCCATCGCGATCATCGGCCAGATCAGCATCGTCAGGAACGTGCTGAACATAACGAAATCGCCGAGCGTGAGTTTGCCCTGCAACATGCGTGCGCCGCCGGCCCACAGCAGAATCAGAAACGTGAGCCCGATCAGAGCCTGCAGCAGCGGCATGAAGAGTCCGGAGATGCGCACAAGCCTGATATTCTGCGCGATGTATTCGAGGTTGAGCTTTTCGAAGTTGCTGATCTCGGCGGCCTCCTGCGCATAGGCGCGCACGACGCGCACACCCGCCAGGTTCTCCTGCACACGGCTGCTGATGTCGGAGAACATTTTTTGTATCTCCTCGAAACGGTCGTGGATGCGCCGCCCGAAGAACATCACGGCGGCGCTCACCAGCGGTGCGGGAGCGAGCGCAAATAGCGTCAATCTCCAATCGACCGACGCCATAATGGCGACCGCGAGGATGAATGTGATCGATGTTTCCACCCAATACATCAAGCCGGGGCCGAGCATCATGCGCACGGCGTTAAGGTCGTTGGTTGCGCGCGCCATTATGTCGCCTGTGCGAAAACGCGAATAGAAACCCGAATCGAGCGAGATCAGATTGCGGAATAAATCGTTGCGCAGATCGAATTCGACGTCGCGGGAGATGCCGATGATGATCACGCGCATCCAATACTGAAACAGGCCCTTGAGCGCGGAGATCGCGACCATGGCGAGCGCGAACCAAACGATGGTGCGCAACGCGAGTCCCTTGGTCATCGCGTCGATGCCGTTGCGGATCAGCAGCGGCATGGCCGCCGCTGTCAGATCTTTCAGCAGCAGCGCCCCGAAACCGAACGCCAGGTCGCGCTTGTAGCGCCGCAGGTAAGGCCAGGATTTGAGTAGAGTTTGGCGCATAAGTCAGCTAGACGCCGAAGGCGTCCGAGATCGTCTTGACCCACTCAAAGAACCAGAATTTGCGGCCCTGCCGCGAGCGCCACCAACGTTCCGCCTGGAAGTCCGCATCCGGCGCGGCGACCGTGTGAAATGCGATGCCGCCCACCTTTTCACGATAGATCTTTGCGGCGCGGCGCGTGTGATAGTCGCTGGTGACCAGCAGAAAGCTCCGTATGCCGCGCTTGCGCAACTCCGCCAGAACGTCGTCGGCCTCTTCGCGCGTCGAACGCGATCTGTTGGGCAGGCCAATGAACCACTCGCCCGGATAGCCGCGGCGCACGGCGAACGCGATCGCCAGTTGATCTTCGGTGTTGCCGTACATCCCGGCTGGCCCGCTCACCAGGATCTTAGGCGCATAGCCCTGCCGTACGAGCTCGGCGCCCTTTACGATCCTGTTGCCGTACTGGTCGCCCGCGAGCACGACGACAATCTCCGCGTGGACGGGCTCTTCGGCGCGGATCAGAAAGCGGCCCAGTGCAGTGAGCCAGAGGTTGGCCGTGAGCACAGCAACGGCGGCAAGCAGGAGTGGCGCGATCAGCCAGAAGATTCGGCGGCGCAAGGGCTACTTCTCGTCCGGCGTGTTCTTGGGGTCCAGGTGTCCAGCGGTCTTAAGCTGATGAAAGAGCCGTTCCACCTCAGCCTCGTCGTCGGGACGAAGCAACTGGTACTTAGGGGAGGGCAGAGTGCGGCGCTCGACCGCCGGAGCCTCGTTACCCCAGAATTTGCGGTACGGCACGCCGTCGATGAGTGCCTCGCGCGAGTGCCGGCGGATGTGGCGCAGCAGGCTGTTCGACGAATCGAGATCGCCGGGGAAGATCAGAATGACGCGCTTGCCATCTTCGAGCGTGAGATACAGCACGAGCGGAGAGATCCAGCCGCTGCGGTCCACGCGCCTGATCTCTTCCCACAAGATCACGCGCTTGCCGATCAGCAAAGCATCCTGATCGATTTCAACGCGGGGGCGCAGCGCCAGGAAGATGAGTAGTCCCGCCGAGGCCAGGAAAAGTCCCATGGGGAGCGCGGCCGGAGTCCAACTCCACGCGATCAAACCGGAAACGCCCGCTAGCGCGAAGGCTCCCGCCCCGGCCCACAGGTAGTTTCGCGACGGTATATAGCGCGTCATGGGAGCTCCCACATCTTCAAGACTACCCCCTGCTTTCGCGCGCGTCAATCGCCCGTGCGTCACCACTCCGAATATGGTGTGCCTTCCAAACTGGTCTTATCGGATCCGCTGCGTACATCGAAAATGCCCGGCTCCGTCTGGCTCATGCTCGTCATCGCATCTTCCATGACGATTTTCCAGGACTGATCCGAGCCGGTAATTGGATCGTCCGGAACCTTGCGCAGGTAGCCGTCGTTGACGAGATCCTGCAGCGATTGAGGAGCCTTCTGCTTATCGTAGGTGTACTCGTCGATCACTGTGCGAATCGTGAAGAGGTTGTTTTTCAACACGCTCTCTTTGGCGCGCTGCACGGACTTCTGATAAATCGGAATGGCGATCGACATCAGGATGGCGACGATCGTCATCACGATCATCAACTCCACCAGCGTGAAACCGCTCCTACCACTCCGAGTACGGTGTGCCATCCGATGCTTTCTCCGTGCTCTTGGTATACACGTCAAATACATTCTGTCCGCCGAAACTGGTGGATTTCGGGTCGTCGACGGTACTGCGCTTGCCCCAGTCGGTGGACTTGGTGAATGGGTCCTTTGGAATGCGGCGCAGGAACTTCATCTTGCCTTCCACCTGTCCGGCCATCTTCTCACCCTCCACCAGCACCTCCAACGTTTTTGGATAGCCTTCCGTTCCGAGTTCCACGGCGCCCAGCTTATTGGCGTCCTTGGCATCCTTATACTTGTCGATAGCAGTGCGGATCTCGCGCAAGGCATAGCGCAACTCGCGCTCCCTCTCGCGTCTCACCTTCTGCTTCGCCAGCGGAACGGCCAGCGAGGCGAGCAGCGCGAGGACAGTGAAGGCGACGATCAGCTCAATCAGCGTCAGCCCCCGGCGGCCATGGCGTCGTCTCGACATGCGCGTCACTTCACCGTGACGGTGATCTCCGGCGGCGCCGTCGCAATCGGCTGCATCTGCGAATTGCGCAGCGGTGCGTCGGTCACCGAGAGCTTGGCGGCGCCCGCTCCCGCGGCCTGGAAGACCAGCGTGACCAGCGCGCCTCCGCCGCTGAGTCCGCCCGATCCGGGCAGCCGGCTGAGATTGAATGAGACCTCGCCCGTGTCGTTCTGGATGTTGCGCGTAAAGATCACGTTCTGGCCGTCGCCGCCCAGGAACGGTCCGCGCGTGACTTCATTCAGGCGCAGCACTTTCGGATCGAACTTGAGCCGCAGCGGCGCGCTGAACAGGTCCGTCGCATTCTCAATGGAAAGCGTGACGGTTACGGCCGAGCCTAGCTTGGCCTCCTGAGCGGCCGGCGTGAGCACGAGTTTTGGCGGCGCGGGCGGGGCAGGCGGTTTAGCCGGCGCGGCGGGCGGCGCGGGTGGCGGCTCGGGCGCAGGAGTTACCGGAGCGGTCACGGCCGGCGCCTCCGCGGGTGTGGCGGCCGGAGTCTGCGCCAACGGCAGCGCCGAGCGGTTATACGAAAGGCGGATGCTCTGGTCCGTGCCCGAGGCGATGCCTTTCAGGTTCGATTCCGTGTACTCCGGCGAACGTACTATGTGCGGTACGAGCGCGATCATCAACTCGCCCGAATTCTTTTCCGTTCCGTTAGTTCCGATAATCTGGTTCAGTATCGGAATGCTCGAAAGGCCCGGAATTCCAGCTCTCGACTTGATATCCTGCGTCTGCATCAAGCCCCCCATTAGCGTGATTTCGCCTTCCTTGACGCGGATGTCGTGCGTCATCTTGCGTTGCCCGATCACGGGTTGTGAGAGGCCGCCGATATCGATGCGGTCGCGCACGCTCGAAACTTCGAGTTCGATGTGCATGGAGATCTCGTCGTTCGAGTGCACCTTCGGCAACATGCTGACGTTCACACCCACTTCGGCGAACTGGAACTGCGTGCTGACCAGCGGACTGACGCCGACGCCGACGCCGCCAATGCCCGACTGGAAGCTGCCCGTGGCATACGGATAACGATCGCCGATGCGCAGGTCGGCTTTGACGTTGTCAACCGCGCGCACCTGCGCGGTCTGCTGCACGCGCGTCATGCGGTCCGACATCATTGCCTGCAACAGAGCGCTGGGCATGGTTACGGAAAAGTCCTTCTCGCTGAGCTTGCCCAACTGGGCCAGCGAGATCGCGCCGCTGCTCGAAGTTGCCGGCGTCGAGGTGCCGTCGGAGCTTGTCGTCGCAGTGCCCCCGGTAAAGCTTACCGGAAGCTTTAATCCCGCCGTTCCGCCCGACAGCAGCGCCAGCGCCAGATCGCGCGTCCGTGCCCGGTTGGCTTCCATCACGATCACTTCCACGACCACTTCCGACTTCGGCTTGTCGAGATCGTTGATCAGCTTCTCCACCATCGCAACCTGGTCCGCGGTCCCGCGCATGAGGATCGCGTTCTGGGCGTTATAGACGAACATGCGCCGCGCTTCGACGACGGAACGGATCGCCGTGGCCACTTCGTTCAACTCCTGCACCGAGGTGACGTTTTGCAGGTAGAAGACCTTGATTACGTGATCCTCGAAATCGCGGCGCTTCTGCACATTGTCCTGAGTCACAAAAATCGTGTTCGCCGAGAGCGCTTTCCAATACGACTTGGTCAGCAGCGCGAGATTGTCAAGCGCGTCCTCGAGCGAAGTGTTGTTCAGGTCGAGCGAAAAATTGCGGCCGCCCATCTGTTGCAGGTAGTCGGGATCGTAAACCGCATTGATGCCCGCCAGTTTCGCCACCGTGTCGAAGAGCACGCGCGCGGGTTGGTTGTTCATCTTCAGCGAACTGATCTGGCGCGAAATCGGCTTCAACTCCGGAACGCCCTGATAGGTTCCGACACGCTCGTCGAGATCTTTCCTGGCAAGTTGAGCCGCCGTCAACGTGCGTTCGTCGGGCTTCGTAGCCACGGCAGCGGGCACTCCCGATTTCTTGCTGTCGCGCTCGATCATCTGGTAGGTACGCCGCAGTTCCTGTTCCGCGATGCTCGAACTGGGGTCCAGCGCGTATGCCTTCTGGAACTCCTTCAGCGCCTCCTCGAACTTGCCATCTTTGCGCAAGTCGCGGCCCTTTTCGACGCGCTGCTGCGAGGCCTGGTAGCGGCCGCGGCGCATCGCAATCTGGTAGGAGGTGTCGGTCGGATCGGCCAGGTAGGCCTTCTCGTACAATTCGAGGGCCTTTTCGAGCTCATGCCTCGCCTCGGCAGCCTGGCCCTCCTTGAACAGTTTGTCGGCGCGTCTGTTGCCGGCCTGGAGCGCGGGCGATGCCAGCAAGATTGCCAGCAGCAGCGCTACAATGCGTCGCAAGTTATTGAAGGAGTGCATCTTAGTTGAGTTTTCCGGGCCCTATGCTAAAATCGGATCTGCCAGCATTTCTGGCGCCGCTAACATAAGCGTTTGACGATCCGGAGGCTTGGCGCGTTTAGGCCAAACTGTAATCCTTGGAAACTCCCATCAAAATCCTGAGCGATAACCGGCAGGCGGGCCACAACTACCACCTGCTCGACCGCTTCGAAGCCGGCATCGTGCTTTCCGGCACAGAGGTCAAGGCGGCGCGTGGCGGCAAGGTCCAGCTCAAGGACGCCTATGGCGAGATCCTCAAGAACGAGGCTTGGCTCGTGAACGCGCATATCAGCCCCTATTCGCACGGCAACATCTTCAACCACGAACCGGTCAGGCGCAGAAAGTTGCTGCTGCATCGCGGGGAGATCAACAAGCTGATCGGGAAGACGCGCGAGAAGGGCCTCACGCTGATTGCCACGAAGATCTACCTCAAGCACGGCATCATCAAATGCGAACTCGCCCTGGCGAAGGGCAAGAAGCTGCACGATAAGCGCGAGGCGGAAAGAACCCGCGAACAAGAGAACGAGGCGCGCGACGCCGTTCGGAGAAGCCAGAAATGAAGCTTGCACTCACATCACAATCGCCTGCGGCCATTGAGGCCGGCGCCTTGGTCTGTTTGGCGTTTGAAGGGGAGGCTCCCGAAGGCGCGGCCGCTGCGGGCGGCTGGCTCCAGGCTGTTACCGAAGCCGGTGAGTTTTCGGGCAAGCCGCTCGAAATGGTTCTGCAATTCAAGCCGGAGGGCCTGAAGGCGCAACGTCTGCTCGTGATCGGCGGCGGAAAGCGCGAGAAGTGCACTGCAGCCGTGTTGCGCAAGTCTGCCGGCGGAGCCGTTCGCACGCTCAAGCCCAAAGGCGTCCACACCATCACCTTCGCGCTCGACACCGTGCTCGCGACTCCCGAAAACGCCGCGGCGCTCGCCGAGGGCGCGATCCTGGGCGACTTTGAACCTGACCGCTATAAGACCGAAAAAAACGCCGCCAAACGCATCGACGAGTTCATCGTCGCGGCCGGCGACGCTCTCGCTCCCGCTCTCGAACAGGGCCGCATCATCGCCGAAGCGCAGAACTACACGCGCGAACTCGTCAACGAGCCCGGCAACCGGCTCACGCCGCTGCTGCTCGCCGAGAGAGCGCGCGCCATGGCCGAAGAGACCGGTCTCTCCTGCGAGATCCTCGATCAGGACCGCATGCGCCAACTTGGCATGGGCGCCTTACTTGGTGTTGCGCAAGGCAGCGCGGAGCCGCCCGTCATGATTGTCCTGCGCTATTCGCCGGCCGATGCCGCTTCGGGCGCGGCGCATCTCGGATTGGTCGGAAAGGGCGTCACATTCGATACTGGCGGCATCTCGATCAAGCCGTCCGAAGGCATGGAGAAGATGAAGTACGACATGGCGGGCGGCGCCGCCGTGCTCGGCGCGATGCGTGCTCTGGCGGCGCTGAAGCCGCCGGTCGCCATCACCGCGCTGATCCCCGCTGTAGAGAACATGCCGGGCAGCCGCGCGCAGCGTCCCGGCGACATCGTCACCTCGCTCTCCGGCAAGACGATTGAAGTGCTCAACACCGACGCCGAGGGCCGTCTCATCCTGGTGGATGCGCTCACCTACGCCAAGCGCCTTGGCTGTACGCACCTTGTCGACGCCGCCACGCTGACCGGCGCGATCGTCGTCGCGCTTGGCCACATCAACGTAGGCGTCTTCACGAATAACGAGGAGTTGCTGGGTTGCGTCCTCGCTTCGGCCCAGGCCGCTGGCGATAAGATGTGGCACATGCCGCTCGATGACGAGTACCGCGACCTGCTGAAGAGCTCTTTCGCCGATATTCCAAACATCGCTGGCCGCTGGGGCGGCGCGATCACGGCCGCAGCCTTTCTGCGCGAGTTCGCCGAAGAGACTCCGTGGGTCCACCTCGACATCGCCGGAACGGCGTGGATCGAAGAGGACAAGCCTTTTCTGTCGAAGGGACCATCCGGCGTGCCGCTGCGCACCTTCGTCCACCTCGCGCTGAACTGGCGCTAACTTACTGCCTCGTGACCCTGTGCGCGCTACCGGGGTACATCGCGCAGTGGGGCTATTTGGCGCAATAACCAAATAGTCTAGCGGCCTACCTGTTGGCCCTCTCGGGCTCGCATGTCTCAGTAACCATTAGATATTTTCATATTTGGCGGTTTGGCCAAGCAGTTGCATCGTAACGGGGTGATGGATGCCAAGACCCAAGCCCGCTTCGAGGCTCGCGCCCGGATACTGAAGGCCCTCGCGCACCCTTCCAGACTGTTCATGGTCGACCAACTCTCCCACGGCGAGTGCTGTGTTTGCGAACTAACCGCCATGGTCGGTTCGGACATGTCCACGGTGAGCAAGCACCTGTCGGTATTGAAGTCGGCCGGCGTCGTGGCTGACGAAAAGCGCGGAATGCAGGTCTACTACCGCCTCAAAATGCCCTGCGTGCTGCGCTTCCTCGACTGCGCCAGCGAAGTGATCGAGCGGTGCGCGCGCGAACAGCTCGATATGGCGAACATTCGCTGAAGGAGAGCAATGATGAAGATTCAGATTCTCGGCACCGGCTGCGCCAAGTGCAAGCAGCTCACAGAAAATGCCGAAACGGCCGCCCGTGACCTCGGACTGGACTACCAGTTGGAAAAGGTCACCGACATCAAGGACATCATGCAATTCGGCGTAATGGCGACACCGGCTCTTGCCATCGACGGCACGGTGAAACTCGTCGGCAGGGTGGCGACTCCGGCAGAGATCCAGACGATATTAACCCGCTCGATCAACTCATAACGAAAGGAACCCCACTGATGAATATCCGACCCAAGTGCGCATGTAACGGAGGTCCGGACCTGATATTCTGTTGTTCCGGCGCCGCCGACACGGCAGAGATAGCCGATCTCGCCGTGCGGGACCTTCATAAGGCAAAAGACGCCAAGATGTTCTGTCTGGCCGGCATAGCCGGGGATGTCGAACTGATCGTGGTGAACTCGCAGGCCGCCAACCGGATGCTGGTCGTCGATGGCTGTGACAGCGATTGCGCCAAGAAGACCATGCAGAAAAATGGCTTCAATAACTTCATCCATTTCCGGGTGACGGATCTCGGCTGGGAGAAAGGCAAGACACCCGCGACGGCAGAACGAGTAGCAGAGGCAGCCGCGCGGCTTCGCACGATACTCCGGGAGGCACCGAAGTGCGCTGAGGCATGAACTCGCGAAAAATCATCTCCCGGTTTTTGATCGCCTTCGTGCTGCTGAGCTTCGGATATCTCGCATTCCGAAGTGTGCGTGCAACCAAAGACTGGCGCTCGCCCGCTTCGGTACAGGCAGCAAGACCTGAGCAAAAAGACTCCACCCCGCCCGGCGCTCGTGCAGAGGAAGGCTCGAAGCTTGTTGCCTACTACTTCCATGTGAACGTGCGCTGCACGACCTGCCGGGCGATTGAGGCTTACTCCAAAGAAGTGATTCATCAACGCTTCGCCAAGGAAATTGCCTCGGGCCGCGTCGAGTGGCGGCTTGTTAATATTCAGACTCCCGAGAACCGGCATTTCATCCAGGACTACCAACTCTTCACCAAGTCCCTCGTGCTGGTGCTCTACAAGGGTGGACAGCAGAAGGAGTACAAAGTCTTGAACGATACCTGGGAATTGGTAGGCGACAAGACTGCCATGCAGGGGTACGTCGAGAAGGAGGTCCGCGACCACCTGCGGAAGCTCTGATGGCTGAACCGTTGTTAGACACCCAGCTTGTCGCGGCAGGTACCGCCTTCTGGTTGGGACTGCTTACTTCGGTGAGCCCATGCCCACTGGCTTCGAACATCGCTGCTATTTCCTACATCGGGAAAGGGATCGCGAATCCGAGGCGTATCCTCGCGGCCGGGCTGTTCTACACGCTGGGGCGAGTCCTGGCTTACGCCGTTCTGGGGTCGCTCGTCGTTGCGAGCCTTGCTACCGTCGTGGGACTCTCGAACACCTTACAACGCTACATGAATCAGCTTCTCGGACCGGTCCTGATTCTCGCCGGGATGTTCCTGCTCGAGTTGCTGAACTGGAAATCCAGCGGCGGCGGCGTCAGCGCGAGCTTGCAGCGAAGGGTGGATCGCTGGGGTCTATGGGGAGCAGTCGCGCTTGGGGGGCTCTTTGCTCTGTCCTTCTGCCCGGTCTCCGCTGCCCTCTTTTTCGGGAGCCTGATTCCTCTGGCAATTCGCAGCGGCGGCTCGGTTGTTATGCCCTCGATATATGGTGTGGGCACAGGAATTCCGGTTCTTGCCTTCGCACTCGTCGTCGCTTTTGGGGCACAGGCCCTGAGCGGCATGTTCCAGCGCATTACGCAGTTGGAACTGTGGGCGAGGCGTGCGACCGGAGTGGTGTTCATTTTTGTCGGCGCGTACTACATGCTGAATTACGTCTTCGAGGCCTTCTCATAGAATCGCCTTGATCTAAGGAGGCAAATTATGAACTGCATGGAATGTGAGCGAAACGGCGTTCATCGAACTGCCGTGGCGCTTTGCCACCACTGTTCCGCGGCGCTGTGCATGGAACATGCCGAGGTTGTGCCGAAGCGTCTAGAGATGCAGGTGCCGGTGTGCAAGACCGTTGCACTCCCGATCGCCGCGCGGCTCGTTCTCTGTGGAATCTGCCGAAGAGCGATCGAGCAACCGCATCTGCTGAAGATCGCCTGAGAACTGAAATAGATAATGAGCCCTTTCACTTTTTTCGACTGGCTCGCAAGCCGGATCGTGACACGAGTCTTCGGCCTCTCGCTGGAGTCGCATCTCGGCGCCAGTCTGCAATTTTTCTTTTTCGACGTGCCGAAGGTGATGACGCTCTTGCTTGTCATCAGTTTCGTCGTGGGCACACTCCAGACTTGGCTTCAACCTGAGAATGTCCGCCGGTTGCTCGGCGGAAAGCGTACCTTCCTTGGGAACATTCTGGCTGCGGGAATTGGCATCTTCACGCCGTTTTGCAGTTGCTCCGCCGTGCCGCTTTTCATTGGATTTCTCAAAGGCGGAGTCCCGCTAGGTGTGACGTTCTCTTACCTGATCGCCGCCCCAATGGTGAATGAAGTAGCCATGGCGCTCCTGTGGGGGCTCTTCGGTTTCAAGGTGACGGCGATCTACATTGCTTTCGGTGTCGCGCTGGCCATAATGGGTGGGATCGTCATTGGTCTGCTGCGCCTGGAGAAGTGGGTGGAACCATTCATTTGGGACATCCCGGCAGGCTCGCTGGATGATGGGTCTGCAGCCGTGCCACTAGGCGAGAGGATTCGGCAAGGTTGGCGATCGTCGCGCGAAATCTTCGGCGCGGTCTGGCCTTACATTGTGGGCGGCATCGCAGTGGGCGCCGGAATCCACGGCTACCTGCCGCAAGACTTGATTGTGCGCTGGGCCGGGCCGCAAAACCCATTCGCGGTTCCGATCGCCGTGATCATCGGCGTTCCGCTCTATGCCAATGTTGCCGGCGTGCTGCCCATTACGGAAGCGTTGGTCGGCAAGGGGCTGCCATTGGGGACAGTGCTCTCCTTCACGATGGCGGTAACCGCACTTTCACTGCCCGAAATGGTGATCCTGCGCAAAGTGCTTCGGCCGCAACTCCTGGCCGTTTTCATCTCCCTAATGACGGCGGGCATCATCGGCGTGGGCTACCTCTTCAACGCCCTCATGTTCTGACAAGGACTCTATTGAACATGCTTCTCTGCTTGCTGTTCACTCCGCTCTTTGCTTTTTCGGAACTCATTTCCGCTCAGGGCAGAGCATCGGTCGACGCATCGAATCGCTATGCCTACTCGGCCTTTGGCCTTTGGTTAACGGCTCTGGCGAACTGGTGTTGAGGTTAGAACATGATTCGACTATTCTAGAAATATAGGAGATAGGCAATGGCATCTGCGCAACAACCCCGGCTTTCATTCCTCGATCGATATCTGACGCTTTGGATCTTCGCCGCAATGGTGGCAGGCGTTGCGGCGGGCTTCCTGTTCCCGCAGATCGTTCCTCTGTTGAACAAATTCAGCGTGGGCACGACTTCAGTTCCCATCGCGGTGGGATTGATCCTGATGATGTACCCGCCGCTTGCGAAGGTGAAGTACGAGGAGATGGGACGCGTCTTCGGCCATCGCAAGGTTCTGGCGCTCTCCTTGATTCAGAACTGGGTGGTCGGTCCGATTCTGATGTTTGCACTGGCCGTACTGTTCCTGCGCGACAAGCCGGAGTATATGACAGGCCTAATCCTGATCGGGTTGGCCCGCTGCATCGCGATGGTAATCGTTTGGAACGACCTCGCCCACGGTGATCGTGAATACTGTGCCGGCCTCGTCGCATTTAACTCGATCTTTCAAGTCCTCTTCTTTTCCGTTTACTCTTACTTCTTCCTCGCCGTGGTGCCTGGCTGGCTGGGGCTGACGGCCGTGCGCGTAGACATCTCGATGAAGGACATTGCCGGGAGCGTCTTCATCTACCTTGGCATTCCGTTCATTGCCGGATTTCTGACCCGCTTCATACTGATCCGTGCGAAGGACAAGCACTGGTACGAAACCAGGTTCATCCCCAAGATCAGCCCGATCACGCTGATCTCGCTGCTGTTCACCATCGTCGTAATGTTCTCGCTGAAGGGAGAGGCGATTGTGCAACTGCCATTCGACGTCGTGCGCATTGCGATTCCGCTGACCATCTACTTTGTCGTGATGTTCTTTGTGTCGTTCTGGATGAGCAAGAGCGTTGGCGCGACCTACGGTGAATCAACCACCTTGTCTTTCACGGCGGCTTCGAACAACTTTGAACTCGCCATCGCCGTCGCCATAGCAACCTTCGGCATCCATCACGGCGCAGCCTTCGCTGCTGTCATTGGGCCGCTGGTCGAGGTGCCGGTTCTGATTTCTCTGGTAAGCGTCGCGCTATGGATGAACAAGAAGTACTTCGGGGGCAGGTTCGATACCATGGACTCATGCCAGCAACAGGAGACGTAGCTGACAGCGATCGAATCGATGGGTCTATCTGTCCATGAGCGGTCACCACGTTCATTCCGAGGACGGCAGTCTCGACCGGCGCTTATGGGCCAGCATGGCCCTCAATCTTGCTATCACACTGGTTGAGATCGTCGGAGGCCTGCTGGCAGGCAGCCTCGCACTTCTGGCAGACGCAGCGCACAACCTGGCCGATGTGGGCGCACTGGGCCTTGCAATCTTCGCCCGCCGTTTGGGCAAGCGGGCGCCGACGCTCCGGCATACCTATGGACTGAAGCGGGCAGAGGTAATTGCCGCTTTGGCGAACGCTGCCGTCCTGATCGCCATTTCGGTGCTGATCGCACGAGAGGCCATCGGGCGGCTCTCCCACCCCGAACCGGTCAAAGCCACGGTCATGCTGCTCTCGGCCTCAGTGGCCATGGTAGCCAACCTGGCTTCGGTGTTCCTCTTGAGGAACCACAGCCATCGGGATATCAACGTCCGAAGCGCATTTCTTCACCTGGCGCAGGATGCGCTGGCGTCATTCGCTGTGGTGGTCGCTGCTCTTTTGGCGCGAACGCAGGCAGGTCCCTACATCGATCCGGCGGCGGCAATTCTGGTTGGCGTGGTTGTGCTCCGCAGTGCAGCCTCGATAGTCTGGGAATCCCTGCACCTATTGCTCGAGGCAACGCCTCCGGGCCTGAATGTGGAGCACCTGGCGGAGGCTGTCGCACAACGCTTCCCATCTATCCGTCTGCACCACGTCCATGTCTGGGAGGTCGGCCCCGGGCAGCGCGTGTTGACGGCTCATATGAAAACCGGCCTTGTGAGCGTGAGTGAAGCGGAGATGGTGGCCAGCGAACTGCGCCACTACTTGCATGAAGAGTGGGACATCGACCACGCCACGATCCAGGCCGAGGTGAACGGTTGCGGTCGCGAGGAGATCCTTGGTGAGTGGCGATGACGGACATTGCCCGGCCGATCTACCGCTCTCGACAAACTGAGTCTGGTGCGAGATCAATATCCCCTCAGCCGTGAATCCGCCGGGCTGTTCTCCTCTCCATGATGCCTGCCTGCGTCACGACAGTGCCATTTTTCGATCGGAGCCCGGAGCGCTAGAATGAGAATACATGTCAAACTTGGTTAGTTTTCGCAAATACTATTTAGCGGCTCTGACCCTCTGTGCATTCGCGTGGCTGTCATTCTCTCCCGCGCTAGTTGCTCAGGGCGTCACGGGCACGATATTAGGTACCGTACTGGACGCGTCAAAGGCTGCGGTCCCGGGCGCTTCAGTCGCAATCACAAATGTTCTGACGGGCGAGACCCGCAAGCTCACGTCGGATTCAAACGGTCAATACATCGCGACTTCCCTGAATGTAGGGCGGTATCGCGTCGAGGTTAAGCGTGAAGGTTTCAAGTCGTTCGTCAGTGAAGGCATCACGCTTGAGGTCAACCAGAATATCCGCATCGATGCAAGCCTGACGGTGGGTGCGGTTGCGGAATCAATAGAAGTCACTGCCGACGCCGCCCAGGTTGATACCTACCAGACGCAGGTTGGCGCGATGGTGGATACTCATCGGGTCAACGACTTGCCGCTGAACGGCCGCAACGTCTACGATCTGGCAATCACGCTGCCCGGTGTTGCGAATACCCGTTTCGCCACTGTCTCGGACAGCGGCGGCAACTACATGAATGTAAACGGTAGCCGCAGCCGCTCCAGCACGTTCCTGCTCGACGGCGGTTTCAACAACGATATGTGGCGCAACAGCGGCAGCTCGTCGCCCAATCCGGATGCAGTTCAGGAGTTCCGGCTGATTACGAGCAACTTCAACGCAGAGTTCGGCCGTTCTCCCGGCGCGGTGTTCAACGTCGTTCTGAAATCCGGCACGAACGAGATCCACGGCAGCGTCTGGGAGTTCCTGCGCAACGACAAGCTGAACGCGCGAAACTTCTTCCAGCCGACGGTTGCGCCGCTGCGGCAAAATCAGTACGGCTTCGCGGCAGGCGGTCCGGTCATCAAGAATAAGACGTTCGTCTTCGGGTCTTTCCAAGGGTTGCGCGTCCGCAGCCAGACTTTCGTCAACAGCGCGACGCCGCCCACGGCAGCCGAACGCCTGGGCGATTTTTCAGCGGCTCCTACCGCGCAGTTGCCTAACGACCCGCTTACCGGCCGTCCCTTCCCGGGAGCACAGATTCCCGCCAGCCGCATGGATCCCGTCGCCAAGACTATCATCGACCGTTACGTTCCCCTTCCGAATCGGCCCGATGGCCGCCTGGAGGCCACGGGCGGCAGCCGTGATAACGAAGACCAGTACCTTGTGAAAATGGATCACCTCTTGAGCTCGAAGCACAAGGTGTACGGCAGCCTCTTCATTATCAAGGGCAGCAGCTATCAGCCCTTCCCATCGAGCACTCAGGTGCCCAACTACGCCGACAACACCACCGAGTACACTCAGCGGAACATCCTGGTCAACGAAGACTGGATCATCAGCCCCAGGACTTTTAACCAGGTCCAGTTCAGCTACAGCAAACGTGATACGCCGATTCTCGACCTCTACCAGCACAGTTGGGCGGACTATGGCAGCAAGACAGTGCTGGGCGCCACGCCGCCCCGGCCGCCGCAGTTGTTCATCAACGGCCGCTGGCAAATGGGAACATTCGGCGCCAACGGGCAGCTCCAATCGTCCTTCGGTCTCACCGAAAACCTGACGATGACGCGGGGCACTCACACGGTAAAGACCGGTTTCTGGTACCTGCGGGGAGTCTTCGACGAGGTGGGCAACTGGCTCGGAGCCGGACAGGTTCGCTTCACCGGCGGTTTCACCAAGAGCACGCTGGCGGACTTCATGTTGGGCCAAGCTGCGAGCTTCCGCCAGAATAATGGTCTCAACCGCACCTTCCGATCCGACAGCTACCATGGTTACGTTCAGGACGACTGGCGCATTCACCCGCGCGTGACCCTGAACCTCGGTCTGCGTTACGAGCTGAACATGCCCATGTACAGCACAATCGACGAACTGGCGACGTTCCGGTTCAACCAGCAATCCACGACGATTCCGGCTGCGCCTCGCGGACAGGTCTTTTACGGCGACCAGGGGATTCCGCGCGGCATGATGAAGGTGGACAAGAACAACTTCGCGCCGCGCATCGGCGTCGCCTATGATCCGACAGGCAAGGGCAAGACTGCGATTCGCGCCGGTTACGGTATCTTCTATGCCGTCTCCTTCGCCAACGTGACGTCCAATCTGCAGGGCCAGCCGTTCCTGATCGACGTAACCGTCTTCGGTACACCGAACCTGGTCGATCCCTGGTCCACCACGCCGGGCGGCACGCCGTTCCCTTACACGCTGGACAAAAAGAACCCGAAGTTCTCGGTACCGCTCACCGGCAACTACTTCGACGAGAATGCGGTTTCTCCTTACGTGCAGCATTACAGCCTGGCGGTTGAGCAGCAGTTGACCTCGACGCTGACTCTCCAGGCCGCCTACGTTGGCAACACGTCGCGCAAGCTTTGGTACCAGCGCGATGCCAATGCCCCGATTTATGGTCCCGGCTCCACAGCGGGCAACGTGAACCAGCGCCGTCCTTACCTGCCTGCCTCTTTCGCCCAAGTTGCCCACGTCCTGTCGGGATCGAATTCCAACTACAACTCCCTCCAGGTTTCCTTCCGCCAGAGAGTGCGCCGCGGCTTCTCGATCAACGGCTCTTATACCTGGTCGAAGTCGATGGACGAGATCTCCGACGATATCTTCAACGCCACGGCCGTAACACTGGTGGACTCCAACGACCGCCGTCGAGAACACGCACCCTCCTCCTTCAATCCCGCCCATGTGTTTGTCATGTCCTACTTGTGGCAAATTCCTGAGGTCAAGCGTTGGAGCTGGTTTGGCAAGCAGGTAGCGAGCGGTTGGCAACTGAGCGGCATTACGCGCTTCGATGGTGGGAACCCGATGACGTTTACGGCGGGCAGCGACCGGAATCTTGACGGCAATGCCAACGATCGCGCCGATCTGGTCGGCAACCCGGCCATCAGCGGCGACCGTACTCGCGATGAGCAACTCCTTCGCTATTTCAACACCGCCGCCTTCGCCCTTCCCGCGCTCGGAACTGCGGGCACCTCGGGCCGCAGCATTCTTACGGGACCGGGAGCCGCCACATGGAACGTGTCGGCCTTTAAGACCTTTGTGCCGTTCGAAAATCACAAGCTGCAGTTCCGCACCGAAATGTTCGGCGCCTTCAACCACCCGAACTTCGGCAACCCAAACACCGCGCTGAATAGTTCGAATTTCGGACGTATTCTCAGCGCCAGCGGATCCCGCGTGGTCCAGTTTGGGCTGAAGTACATGTTTTGATATGGAGCGACCTTGTCAAGCTCTGGATAAAACTGAGTCTTGACGTGGTTTGATCTTGGGCCGGTTTTCCTCGGCAGGAGGTAAGCCGGCCTTTTGTTTTTGCGAGGATCCGTGAAGTGTTCCCGCCGGAGCCGCCCGTCGCGATGGAGTTCTGGCCGGAACGGCGCGGAGCGGTCAAGGGCGCGCCGTTGTTTGGCGCGGCGGAGCGAACCCTTGACGGCGAGCACCGCTCCGGCACCCACCACAGCTTCGACGGGCGGCGGCGGGGGAACACGTTCCCGCTGGTGAGTCTTGAGCTTTGGTTTTGGACAGCAGGGCCGATAACAGCCCAGGAGCAAACGCGACGATTGATCACTCTGATATTCGCGGGTCGGAACCGCATGGTCATGATCCGTCGGGAGCTGCCTCGGACTAGACGCGCGGGTTGGGTTCGAAAACCGTTCCGCATAAAACATGGGGAGGATTCTCCTTTTCGTGGTCCCTGCGCTGTCATCGGCTCGACTGTCCGGTAAAACATCGATGCACCTTGTTATGCGGCTTTGCTGAGAGCCTGCTGTCGTTCGACTTCCACCGCGATGGCCCAGATGAAACCCAGCAACTCGCGTCCCACTGCCGTCACGATCTGATTCTTGTTCTTGCCTCGCACGGCCATCCTCAGGTAACGTTTGTGCAGTCGCTGCTGTGCCTTCCAGGCCATGGCTTTGGCCTCCGGACTGAGTGCCAGGTCCTTTTGTCGTCGCAGCAGAAAGCCCGTCACATTGGGCCGGTGCTGATAGGCCCACGCCGCTTCCACCACCACCCGCCGGAGATGCCCGTTCCCGGTTTTCGTGATCCCGCCCCGTTGCACCCGGTTCCCGCTGCTGTGCTCCCTGGCCACCAGACCGCTATAGCCCATCAAAAGCCGTGGACTGGGAAAGCGCGCCAGCGAACCCAACTCCGATACGATCGTCGCCGCCGTGATTTGCGCTACCCCGCGCAGGGCTTGCAGCGCCTCGATCACGGCCCGGGTCTCCGGCGGCGCCTTCTTGACCGCTTCGTCGATGGCCTTTTCCAGTCTCACGATGCGGCCCGCCACGTGATCGACTTCCTCCAGATAATCGGCCAACGTGGCTTCCTGGGCCGGCTCGTCAAAATGAACGTGGATCTTGATCCATTCCAAATACTTCTTGGTCCAGGCTTTCAGCCCTTCCGGCCGCCGCCCATGCCGCAACAGAAACTTCCCCAAGCGATGGCGTGCTTTGAGTTGATCTTTCTTGGCCGCTTCCCGGGCGCGCACCAGATCCCGTAGCGCCTCGTGTGCCGCATCCGGCACCCAGACGGCCGTCAGTTCGCCGGCGCGGTGGCAGCGCGCCAACTTCTCGGCATCCCGGCGGTCGGTTTTCACCCGATCTCCGGCCTTGGTGGGAATCAAGCTCGGTGCGATCACCTGGCAGGCAACTCCCCATTGCGTGAGCTGCCAGTAGAGCACGTACCCTGTCGGGCCAGCTTCGTAACAGGCACGCAGCTGTTCGACCTGTCCGAGTTTATGAAACAGTTTGCGAATGGATTCCGGGCGGTTCGGGATCACCCCGTGTGAGCGCACCTCTCCGTCGGCTTCGGCTACGGCAACGGCGATGGTTTCGGCGTGGACATCCAGGCCAACAAAGCGTAACTTAGACATGAGCGACCAATTCCTTTCGTATGCGGCTCTGCGCCGCTGGTTTCACCTCTTCGCAGCGTAACCCGCGTCACTGCGATCGTGGGGTGGTCGCTCCATACTGACTAGTTCGGAAGCGCTTGTTTAGGATGGAGCGGCCTCGGCAAGCCCAAAGTTGAGGCCGCTGGGCAGATGACAGGGGGGAGAGGCGATCGCGAGGGTTGATCGCGCTCTTCCCCGGAGTCCGGAAGCGCATAACTACGATCTGTTCGCGCTACCATGGAGAGTGAGGAGCTATTCATGACCCAGCCGGGTGCGGCTAGCGGACTATTGCAGCGTTTTATCTCGAACAAAGAACTAGGATTGTCCGCCGAGGAGTTGCTGCGTCTTCTCTTCCTCGAATGCCGCGCGAATCTTGCCATTCTTGAAGTCGTCGATATGGAGCAGCGCCAGGCCGACGAGGATCAGGAGCCACTCAGTGGCGCCGCCGCGATTCTCGAAACGGAAATCCTCGAACGCTGCCTTCTGGCCGGAAAATCGAACCGCGAGATCTTCCGCAAGATCCGCAAAGTGGATTCGCAGGACCCTCTGGCCGAGGACGAGACGCCGGCAGGCGGTGGCGCCATCGCCTCCAGGCTGCTCAATCTATACACGGCGGTGTCAGCCTTGCAGCGCATTTCGAGCGGCAAAGTGAAGTCCGGCGCAATCCGCAAGATCCGCTATAAGAACCTGCTGCGCAACGTGCGTGCATCGCTGCTTGCAGTGCTGCCGGGCTTGCGCGCGGCCGCCGACTTGGACTGATCAGGCCCGCGGCGCATATTTCTTTCGCACCAAAAACAGATACGACGCCACCCCGAGCAAAAGGAAGAACCAGATCGCCTGCATCGGTGCGTCATAGCTGCCCGTAGTGGACTTCAACCAGCCGGTGAGCAGCGGAGCGGCGATGCCCGGCACGTTGGCCGCGCAGTTCTGTACGCCGACGATGCGGCCTACGGCCGCGCCGGGGATCAGCGTCTGCGTCAGCGCCCAGTAGTTTGCCGTGGTCAGGCCCAACCCGCTCAGCGAGAAGACGGCGAAGAACAGGGCGACTGAGTGGGAACTCGACAACGCGCCAATCACTTCGGTGGAAGCCACCAGAAAGCCCGCGATCACAAAGCTCTTGCGGACGCGCACGGGATCCCCGCCGCGCTGGATCATGCGATCCGCCACCCATCCCGAAAGCGTCGCCACGATGGCCATGCCTGAGAAGCTCGCCATCGTGTAGATTCCCATGCTTTGCAGGCTCAGCCCACGCTGTTCCACGAAATAGGCGGGCATCCAGGTCATGCAGTAGTACACGAAATACTGGTAGCAGAAGGTGCCGATCACCGTTCCCCAGATCACCGGGCTACGCAGGACCCGGCCGAAGGAGATCGCCGCCGCCGGGTTCTTCGCGGTCGCTGTCTGCTCCTTTTGCTTGTCGTCGTTGCGCACCAGCATCATCCACGGAATCAGCCAGACCAGACAGCCCAGCCCGAGGATGACGAACATTATTTTCCAGCCATAGAGCAGAATCAGCCCAGTGGCCAGCGGCGCACCTACTGCCGGACCCACCTTGGCGGCCGCCATGTATAAGCCGACCGCAAAACCACGCTGGTGCTCGGCGCAGTTAAAGCGGATCCAACGCATCCCGGCCGGCGTCACCACAGACTCGCCCACGCCCAGCAGCACGCGCAGCGCAAATAACTGATGGAAAGAGTTGGCCAGGGGCGTCAGCGCCGAGAGCCCGCTCCAGACCAGGAAGCCGAGCGCGTATGGGAACTTGACGCCGTACCGGTCTACGAACCAGCCGGCGGGAATCTGCAGGATCGCGTACGACCAGAAGAAGGCCGAGTTGAGCGCGCCTCGGTCGCTGTCGCTGAGTTGGAAGTAGCTCTTGAACTCCGGCAGCGTGAGCGCCATCGAGAGGTTCACCCGGTCGAAGTACGCCACCATCATGCCGAGGCACAGCAGCGTCATGATACCCCAATGCCGCGCCACTCCCGCCGGTTTGGAATTCGTGTCCACGGGAAAACCCATCCACCATATCACAAGTGAGCAGCGGACTCACGGCGCCTTCGAACGGACTGAGGAACACATCCCATCCCAACCCCACGCACCGCGCCGCCCGGGACTGGTATAATAACGACTAATGTTCCTATTGACGCCCTTGTAAAGTTTCCCTCCGCACGGTCCCTGTCGGACCGCTTTTCGCCCACGTCCGTCCGCTAGAAGTACCGGGCTGCACAGATTTCAGCCCGAATCCAAACAGGAGAGAAAACCAGCATGAAAAAACTGACTCACGGGCTCGTATTGTTTGCCGGCCTGCTGGCTGTCCCTTCTTCGAAGGATACAGACCTGCTTTTCGCCGAAGTGACACATTACAAGAACGATCCGAGGCTGGATGCGTTACGGGAATTTTTCCGGGGCAAGGAATGCCCCGTGCAGAACCTTGCGGAAGACTTCCTGATCGCTTCTGATCGCAACGATCTCGACTGGCGGCTCTTGCCCAGTATTTCCTTCGTGGAATCCGGCGGAGGCAAGGAGTTCATGAACAACAACATTTTTGGGTGGGATTCCTGCAAACAGTACTTCCCCTCGGTCCGCGACGGGATTCACCACGTAGCGGACCGGCTGGGCAGTTCGAAGACTTATCGCCACAAAGGTGTCGACGAAATTCTACGGATCTATAATCCTCGGGGCGAGTATGCACCCCTCGTGAAATCCGTAATGCGAGAGATTGGCCCAAGGGAGGTCGCGAACGACGCCTCCCGCAACTGAGGGAGGCCCGTTTCCGGCGCATCCTCTTGCGATGTGGCCCTCTACGCGATCAACCTACTCGACCATGCGGACGCCGAGATAGACGCCGCCAAACACGAGAATCGAAACCACTACGATGGCAACCCAGAGGAAAATCCTCTCTTTGTTGCTAGATGAATCGTGCTGGTCGTGCTTGATTTGCTCTTCGAGGCTATCAAACATATGGACCTCCTTACGCAGCTGCCCACGTCTTTATGATGCCGTATGATGTCTAGCTACCCTGAGTCTAGACCGAAAACGGTCCGATTGCACGAGAAATCGTACCGGAAATGTACGCATAGGCAACTGGACTACCAAATGAGATAACCAAGTGTGATAACCTATTAGGCGTATAGCCGGTGGAACCGAACTATGCCGGCCCGGGAAAGCGAAGCGATCATCTTAAGAACCTATCCGTTCCAGGAAGCGGACCTGATCGTCAGTTTTTTCACCCGGGACCAGGGTAAGTTACGGGGCGTAGCGAAACGCGCGCGGCGTCCCAAGAACAGTTTCGGGTCCGGGTTGGAACGGCTCTCGCGGGTGACGATGTTCTACTCGCAGCGGGAAACCCGGGAGTTGGTCAATCTCGATTCCTGCGAACTGATCCGGTCGCAGTTTCGGCTGCAATCGGATTACGCAACGGGTATCGTTTTGGATTATCTCGCCGAGGTCTCAGAACAACTCTTGCCCCCAGCCGAAGCAAATGAACGGCATTTCCGGCTGCTGCTGGCAATGCTCGAACATCTGCGGGAGGCACCCGAACAGCGGCTCTGGACGGTGGTAGCCTATTTCAGCCTGTGGGCGGTCAGGCTGGCCGGGTTTCTGCCGGAACTGCGGGTCAGCAGCGAATCGCGCGCGATAGCAGAGGAGATGTTGCAGACTCCGATCAGCCAGTTGACGGAACGGCGCTGGACGCGGGAGACCGCGGCCGACCTGCGCCGCATTCTTATCCGCGACATGGAAAACCAACTCGAACGCAGATTCCTCACCGTACCCCTTCTCGAAAGCCTACACTAATGGATTCGTTTCAACAGACCGTTTTCAAGTTGAAGAAATACTGGTCCGAACGCGGCTGTATTATTCAGGAACCCTATGACATGGAAGTCGGCGCCGGGACCATGTGCCCGGAGACGTTCCTGCGCGTGCTCGGCCCGAAGCCGTACCGTGTTGCCTATGTCCAGCCCAGCCGCCGTCCGGCCGACGGGCGCTATGGCGAAAACCCCAACCGGCTCTACAAACACCAGCAGCTTCAGGTGATTTTGAAGCCCTCGCCCGCCGATATCATCGACCAGTACCTCGGTAGTCTTGAGGCGATCGGCATCGATCTGCGCAAGCACGATATCAAGTTCGAGGAAGACAATTGGGAATCGCCCACGCTCGGCGCCTGGGGCATCGGCTGGCAGGTCATGCTCGACGGCCTGGAGATCACGCAGTTCACCTACTTTCAGCAGTGCGGCGGCATCGACCTCGACTTGGTTCCCGGTGAAATCACTTATGGCCTGGAACGTCTGGTGGCGTTTTTGCAGGGCGTCGAAAGCGTCTATGACATCGTCTGGACGCCGGGCTTCAAGTACGCTGATGTGCGCTTCGCCGACGAATTGCAGCAATCGGTCTACAACTTCGAGATGGCCGATGTGGCAGCGCTGTGGCGCGCCTTCGACCTGTTCGAGAGCGAGTGCCAGCGGCTACTCGATCTGTTCCCCAAGTATGAAGAGAAGAAACGATTCCCCGTGCTCTCGGCCTACGACCAAGTCCTGAAATGCTCGAATCTGTTTAACCTGCTCGACGCGCGCGGCGCCATCAGCGTCACCGAACGCGTCGGCGTGATCGGCCGCGTTCGCAAGTTAGCCGTCGGAGTAGCTCAACTCTGGGCCGCGCAGGAGGTGGCGTAATGGCCGTGAAAAGACTCCCCTTTCTGCTGGAAATCGGTTCGGAGGAAATTCCCGATTGGATGATCCCCACGGCGCTCGAACAGTTACAGTCGCTGTTTGAGGGCCTGCTTGCGGAGAACCATCTCGGCGGGAAAGTGACTTCGGTCGATGCGACCCCGCGCCGTCTGGTGCTGACCGCTGAAAAGATTATTGAACGCCAGCCGGATGCCGAAGAGATCGTAAGCGGTCCCCCGAAGAGCGCTGGTGAAGGCGCGGCGCTGGGCTTTGCCCGCAAGATGGGTGTCGATGCCGCTCAACTCGCAATCGTGCAGACGCCCAAGGGAGAGTACTACAGCTTCAAAAAGCAGGTAGCCGGGCGCTCTGCTGCGCAGATCCTGGCCGAAGCGCTGCCGGGCCTGATCCTCAAGATCAACTGGCCTAAGACGATGTACTGGACCGGCAAGGGCGGCCCGCGTTTCATTCGGCCGATCCGCTGGATTGTAGCGCTGCTCGGCAAAGATATTGTTCCGTTCGAAATCGCCGGCGTGCCCTCGGGCAATCTGACGAATGGACATCGCCGCCTTGGCAAGGCAGGGATCAAAGTCAATATCAGGAACCACGTAGAAAAGCTGCGCCAGAACTTCGTGCTGCTCTCGGCCGCGGAACGCCGGCAACGAATTGAAGCCGGCATCGCGGAGTTGCTCGCAGGTACCGGTCTGCACATCAAAGCAGACGAGAAGCTACTGCACACGCTGGTTTTCATTACGGAGTTTCCCACGCCGATTCTGGGCGGTTTCGACGAGCAGTATCTGGCGCTGCCATCGGAAGTGCTGGTCACCGTGATGCGCCACCATCAGAAGTACTTCTCGGTGGAGACCGCGGACGGCAAGCTGGCGCCGCACTTCGTCGCCGTTATGAACACGAGCGCCGATCCGGAAGGCCTGGTGAAAAAAGGCAACGAGCGCGTCTCTCGCGCGCGCTTCAACGACGCCCGCTTTTTCTGGAACGTCGATCAGCACAAACCGCTGACCGCTCGCGTCGAAGACTTAGCGCATGTTACGTTCCAAGCCAAACTCGGCTCCTATCAGGCGAAGACCGATCGGGTCGTGGCCCTGGTTCGCGAGTTGGGCGGAGACGAAGCCGCGATCCGCGCCGCTGCGCTGGCCAAGTGCGATCTGACCTGCGAGATGGTGAAAGAGTTCACCGACCTGCAAGGCGTTGTGGGCGGACTCTACGCCCGCGCGCAGGGCGAGCCGGAAGACGTGGCGTTGGCGATCTACGATCACTACAAGCCGCTGAGCATGGAAGACACGCTCCCGCGCACGCTGGCCGGGCAAATACTTGCGCTGGCCGACAAGGTCGATACGCTGCGCGGCTGCTTCCAGATCGGACTGATTCCGAGTGGCTCGCGCGATCCGTTCGCGCTGCGGCGCGCCGCGCAGGGCGCCGTCCGGATTCTGGTGGAAGGCAAGCATTCGCTGTCGCTCACGACCCTGGTGAGCGGCGATGCGCAGTTGCGAGAATTTTTCCTCGACCGCATCAAGTACTATTTCCGCGAGATCCGCGGCTTCCGTTACGACGAAGTCAACGCGGCGCTCGCTGCGGGCTGCGACGATCTGGTGGATGTCGAGCGGCGCCTTGAGGCGATCCAGGCGGTGCGGCCTACTGCGGATTTCGAGCCGCTGGCCGCGAGCTTCAAGCGGATTCAGAACATACTGAAACAGGCCGCTTTCACGGGTGGTGGCGCGGTCGATCTCAACCTGCTCGAAGTTGGTCCGGAGCGCGAACTCCACGACGAGTTCCAGCGCGTGCGGGCGGCGGCAGCTTCCGCGGGCAGTTACAAGGGTGCGTTGGAGGCGATCGCCTCGCTGCGTCCCAAGGTGGATTTTTTCTTCGACAAGGTAATGGTGAATGTGCCCGATCAGGCCGTCCGCCAGAACAGGTTGGCCCTGTTGCACAGCCTGCTCACCGAATCTTCGGCGATCGCGGATTTTTCGGAGATCGTCACGGGCTGATTTCGCGGCCCCCTCGGTTGTTTTGATTTTGAAAGTTAGTAAGGAGAACGCATTACGATGAACAAATACGTATATTCCTTCGGCGGCGGCACGGCCGACGGCGACGGGACGATGAAAGATACGCTTGGCGGAAAGGGCGCTGGTCTTGCTGAAATGAGCAGGGCGGGTGTTCCCGTACCTCCCGGCTTTACGATTGCCACCGACGTCTGCAACATCTACTTCGCCAACAAGTACCAGGTTCCCGCCGAGATCAACGCGGAAATGGTCGCATCCCTCGGCATCCTGGAGAAGGCCATGGGAAAGAAGCTCGGCGACACGACCGATCCGCTTCTGGTCAGCGTCCGTTCCGGCGCGAAATTCTCGATGCCTGGCATGATGGACACCATCCTGAACCTCGGGCTGAACGATGTGACGGTGAAGGCTCTCGAAGTGAAGAGCGGCAATCCGCGCTTCGCTTATGACTGCTATCGCCGCTTCATCCAGATGTTCGGCGCCGTCGTGCTCGAAATTCCGAAGTCTGCGTTCGACGAAATCTTCGACGGCCGCAAGCAGAAGGCGAAAGCGAAGCTCGACACCGACCTCACGGCGGAAGACCTGCAGGCTGTCATCGCGGAATACAAGAAGCTGGTCCAGAAGCTGACCAAGAAGGCGTTCCCGCAGGATGCGATGACGCAACTGACGATGGCGCGTGACGCCGTGTTCCGTTCCTGGTGGAATGCCCGCGCCGGCCACTATCGCAAGATGAACAAGATCGACGACTCCCTCGGGACCGCGGTCAACGTTCAGGCGATGGTCTTCGGCAACATGGGCGACACCTCCGCCACCGGCGTAGGCTTCACCCGCAACCCGGCCACCGGCGAAAAGATGTTCTATGGCGAATTCCTGATCAACGCGCAGGGCGAAGACGTGGTCGCCGGCATCCGTACTCCGATGCCGATCACCGAACTCGAAGCCGTTCTGCCCGAAGCCTACAAACAGCTTCGCAAAATCACCTCGGATCTCGAAAAGCACTACCGCGACATCCAGGACTTCGAATTCACCATCGAAGACAAGAAGCTCTACATGCTCCAGACCCGCAACGGTAAGCGCACGGGTCCGGCCGCTGTCCGCATCGCTGTCGAAATGGTGAAGGAAGGCCTGATCAGCAAGAAGGAAGCTGTGATGCGCGTGGATCCGCAGCAGCTCGACCAACTTCTGCACCCGGTGCTCAGCAACGCTTCGCGCAAGTCGCTGGTGAAACTCGCCATCGGTCTGCCGGCCTCCCCGGGCGCCGCTGTCGGCCGCATCGTCTTCACGGCCGATGACGCCGTCGAGAAGTTCTCGAAGTCGCCCGTGATTCTGGTTCGCGCCGAGACGGTGCCGGACGACATTCACGGTATGGAAGTGGCCAAGGGCATTGTCACCGCGCGCGGTGGCATGACCTCGCACGCCGCTGTGGTCGCCCGCGGTATGGGCATCCCCTGCGTTGCGGGCGCCGGCGACATCGTGATCAACGAACACGCCAAGACCATTAGCGTGAAGCAGGGCGGCAAGACCATCACCGTGAAGGAAAACGAGTGGATTTCGCTCGACGGTTCCACCGGTGAAGTCTTCAATGGCCAAGCCGAAACGCAGGAAGCCGATCCTTCCAGCGGCGCGCTCGCCAGCTTCATGAGCTGGACCGACGAGTTCCGCGGCAAGTTCGGTGTTCGCGCCAACGCGGACATCCCGCGCGATGCCAAGGTTGCCCGCAAGTTCGGCGCCGAAGGTATCGGCCTCTGCCGTACCGAGCACATGTTCTTCGGTGAGGATCGTCTGCCGCACGTGCAGGCCATGATTCTCGCGAAGGATGAAGCGACGCGCAGGAAATCGCTGATCAAGCTGCTGCCGTTGCAGCGCGCCGATTTTGCCGGTCTGTTCAAGTCGATGGACGGTTTCCCGGTGGTGATCCGTACGCTGGATCCGCCGCTGCATGAGTTCGTTCCGAAGCGTGAAGTGCTGATGGTCGACATCGCCAAGCTGCCGAATGCTTCGCCGAAGGAAAAGAAGGAAATGGCCGCCCGTTACAAGCTGACGGTTGGCGAACTCAAGAAGGCTCTCCCGATTCTGTTGGAGCGCGTCGAAGAGCTGCATGAGTTCAACCCGATGCTCGGCCACCGTGGCTGCCGTCTTGGTATCACCTATCCGGAGATCACCGAGATGCAGGCGCGCGCCATCTTCGAGGCCGTTGTTCAGGTTGCCAAGAAGGGCGTGAAGGTCATTCCTGAGGTCATGATCCCGCTGATCGGCGGCGTTCAGGAACTTGAGAATCAGAAGGCCATCGTCAAGAAAGTGGCGGATGAAGTTCTCGCCAAGGCCGGTCTGAAGAACCAGAAGTACATGATCGGCACCATGATCGAGATTCCGCGCGCGGCACTGACGGCGGATAAGGTTGCGGTCGAGGCCGAATTCTTCAGCTTCGGTACCAACGATCTGACGCAGACCGCGATGGGCCTGTCCCGTGATGACTATACGAAGTTCTCGAAGGACTACGAAGACCGCAAGATCTTCAAGGCCGACCCGTTCGCCGTCCTGGATCAGGAAGGCGTGGGCCAGTTGATCGAGATCGCAGTCAAGAAGGGCCGCACGACGCGTCCCGACCTGGAAGTCGGAATCTGCGGCGAGCACGGCGGCGAGCCGAGTTCGGTCGAATTCTGCTACCGCGTCGGCATGAATTACGTTTCGTGCTCCCCGTACCGTGTACCGATCGCCCGCTTGGCGGCTGCGCAGGCAGCCATCAGCGGCAGCGACAAGACCGAAACTATGCGCACCGCGTAGTTCGTGCAGTAAATGGAAGGCCGGTCCCGCAAGGGCCGGCCTTTTTTTGTGCTTCGGAGGGCGGGCGCCCTCGCCCGCGGGCGAGCCTCCGCTCGCCCATCTTGCGCGCCCGAGGCCAGAACCGGCCCGGGGGCCGGTTGCGTTCCAGGGGGAACGCCCTCCGTAGCGTTCTATTTCCGTGGATCCGTCGTCTCGCCCTTGCGCCGCAGCGTCGGCGCTTTTTTCGCCGGCTGCACTTTCTTCTCTTCCGCCTTCTTCGCTTCCAAGTCCTTCGGGTTCATCACCGCCTCGCGTTCCTGCTTCTCCTTCGCGCTCTTTTCCTGCACGGCAACGGAACGCGTTCGCAGATCCTGTTCGGACAACTCCATGCTGTCCTCGGTCGTCTCGATCGCTTGCTTCAGCGCAAAGTCGAATCGTGCGGCGTCTTTCGGCTTATTGTCCGCCACGCTCTTCAGCACCACGAGCATTTCCTGCTCCGCTTTCGCTACGGCGGCGGTGCCTTCTGCGATCGTCAACTTACGCTTCAGCGCATCGTCGGAGACCGTATCGATCGCCTCGATGATCTTTGTGTAATCCTCCAGCGTGTCGTGGATCAAGGCCGTGCGGCCCGGCTTCTCCCGCGCCAGTAGCTGCTTGAGCAAGTCGAGGCGCTGCATGGCGAAGTGGATGTATAACTTCAAGCGCTCGTTCGGCTCCTGCGCTTCGCGAACCTGGTCCGCTTCGTCGGCCGTGAGAAAGTCCTTGGTCGCTTGGCCGGGTAATGTGAGCGCGAAAATCACGGTAGTAGTTGCCAGGTACATCAAAAAGCGCGGCATACTTACTTTGCCCCCATAATCTGTTGAAGCAAGTGATCATGCACTTGTTGAATGCGTGTGCGCGCCTTTTCCAACGGCGCGCGATCATCCACGCTGGCGCTTTGAATAAACGAATCCATACGGCGCAGGATGTCCCTGCAGCGTAGTTCCGCCTTCTTGAAGTACTTCGGACTCTTGCGGGCGTTCTTGCCGGAAGCCCGCAGCGATTCATCGGCCAGTTCGACGCTCTCGGCGATCTCCTCCACCGCGTCCAGCGTCGCCTTCCAGTCGGCGCTCTCAGAGGTCTTCGTCAGACGCTCCATCAAGGCGCCGGCATGGTCGACAGCCTTTCCTGCGCGCTTCTCCAGATTCTGTTCGGCGCGGACCGCCGTCAACTCCGCGCAGGCCGCGTTCGCGAACAGCGTCAGCATGAGAAGGGCAGGGAATAGGCGCATTAGCGTTTGCTTAACTCCTTTTGGATGATCCGCGCGCGCTGCCGGGCTTTGAATTCTTCGTCGGGATGTTCTCCCTTGCTCATCTCCAGGAACCGCTGATAGCTCTCCAGAGCCGGTTTGTAATCCTTCTGGTGATCGAGAACGAGCGCGCGGAAGTAGAAGTATGCCGAAGTGCTCCCGCCCAACTCTTTCACTTTGTCGAGCGCTATCAGCGCCTGCGGGTAATTCTCATTCAGGATGAGCACCCCGGCCAACTCGCTCCAGGCGTCTTTGGAATCCGGTTTGGCCTGAGCGGCGCGCGCGAACTCCTGCGCCGCTGCCGGAAATTCGCGTTGGTCGCGCAATGTGCGCCCGTACATCATGCGCAACTCGACATTGCCGGGCTCCGCCGCCACGGCTTCCCGCAGCAGCGCAGCCGCCTTATCCATCTGCTTGCTGCGCACATAGGCCGCGGCCAGCGCCACACGATTCGCGCTGGTAGGTGCAGACTTCAGCGCGCTTTCTAGTTCCGGGATCGCCTCGGCTGTCTTTCCGCTTTCGAGCAGCAATTCGCCCAATCGTTCGCGCGCGGCCGCATTTTCCGGAAACTGCCGGTAGATTCCGATGGCCTCTTCGCGGCGCTTGTTCTCCTCAAAAAGCGAGCCGAGTTCGAGCAGCACGTCGCGAAATGCGGCATCGAGTTCCACGGCTTTGCGCAGATGAACCTGCGCGTCGTCCAAACGCTTTTGCTTTGCAAGGGAACGGCCGAGGCCGGCCTCCGCGCCCGCCGACTTGGGGTCGATGGCGATGGCCTGCTCATAGCTGCCCGCAGCCTCCGCGAACTGCCCGGATGCATACAGTGCCTCGGCCGAATAGAATACGGGGCGGAACTCCTTTGGTTTCTTCTCCGCAGCCGATTGCAGGAAGCGAGCGGCTTCCGCAGCCTGCTTCTGGCGCAGCAGCACGATGCCCAGATTCAGTTCCGCCTGATACAAGCCCGGTTTCAGTTCGAGGACTTTCTTGTACCCGGCGCTTGCTTCCGCATCTTTGTGGAGCATACTTTCGGCCAGTGCGAGGTGAAACCAAGCGCTATAGTCCTTGGCATCGGCCGCAGTTGCCTTCGTGAAGAGTTGCTGTGCTTGCTCATACTTTTGCTCCTCCAGCGCCTTCAGGCCCTCGGCGGTGTAGTCGGTCGATTGCAGGAACAAGAGCAGGGCCAGAAGCCGCATACCTTAATCTTAGCCTTCTGTTTCTTCCATGCGCCAACAGGAAACGCTCAACGGGTGTGCAGCATAAAGATCAGCGAACCGGAAGGCGGACGCCCGCGTCCGCGGGTGACCCCCGGTCACCCCGTCGATGCCCGACGACCGGCGACAGAGTTCGCTCAAACCAACCAGGGGTTGGCTGCGGACCATGGGGTCCCCTCCGAGTGCCACCCGCGCTCAGCCGCGGCGCGGGAGCGGCCATGCCTCGCACTGCACAAAGAAAAGAGGAGGCACGGATGCCTCCTCGGAGTTGGTACTGCACAGGTTAGGGATGGAGGAGAGGAACGAACCGAAATCAGCTTCGCGCTAGGAAAGGCCCTTTGAGCCTTGCGTGCGAAACTCGTATTGCTGAATCTCGATGGCGGCCATGCCGGTCTCACTGCGCACCACGCGGCCGCGCGCGACGAACTTGAGCGGACACTTGTTGTCGAGTTGGGCCGGCCAGCTAATCGACAATTCCAACTTCTTCCCAGGCAGAAGAAATGAGTCGGTGGTGAACAACACGCCCGTGCTGCTCATGTTCATGGTCTTGCCGCCGCCCGCCTCTTCCGCGCCGCGCTTGTTCATCACACGGTAGCGAACCTCGCGTTCGATCGGAAAGCGATCCGACGATCTGCGTTCCGAACTGGACCGGGGCTGGTTACGCGGCTCCTTGTGAAGTGTCATGGTCATCGTATATTTAGATTGCCGTGTCCGCCCGTTGCCGGCAATAGCCAATCAGATGGGTTTTTTGAGGGTACATCAGTACCGCCGGGATAGCGCTGTTTGGTACTGGTAGCCGATAGGACTCAGGCGTCATCCGATCCCCCTTGGCGCAGCCGTCGCAGCTCTTCGAGCCGTTCCTGGATGCGTTTCTCCATGCCCCGGTTCGTGGGCTCGTACCAGCGCTTTCCGGCCATCCCAGGCGGCAGGCACTCCATCTCCGTCACCGCGCCCTCGAATTCGTGAGCGTGCCGGTATCCGGCACCGTAGCCCCACTCCTTCATGGCGCGCGTCGGTGCGTTCCGCAGATGCAGCGGAACCGGTTCGGCCATGGAGTTCTGGACGTCGGCGCGCACCCGGTTTAGCGCCTGGTAGGCGGCATCCGATTTCGGAGCGATCGACAGATAGATGGCAACCTGCGCCAAGGCCTGATCGCCTTCCGGAACGCCTAGAAAATGGACCGTCTGCATGGCCGCAATCGCCTGCTCCATGGCGCGTGGATCGGCTAGGCCGATGTCCTCGATGGCCATGCGTACCAGACGCCGCGCCAGGTACATGCGGTCTTCGCCCGCCTCCAGCATGCGCGCCAGCCAATAGAGCGCCGCGTCGGGATCGGAGGAGCGCACCGACTTATGCAGCGCCGAGACCAGGTTGAAGTGCTCCTCGCCGGACTTGTCATAGAGCAGCATCTTGCGCTGCAGTGCATCCTCGACGGCCTGCTGCCGCACCTCTCCGCCCGTATCTGTACCGGCGGCGGCCAACTCCAGCAGGTTATAAGCCGAGCGCGCGTCGCCGTTCGCGTAAATCGCAATCTGCTCCAGCAACTCGTCGGAGACTTTCAACTCGCGCTCGCCCAAACCGCGTTCCCGATCGGCCAGGGCGCGCTGCAACAGCGCCACAATCTCCGGGACGCTGAGCGATCGCAATACATAGACCTTGGCCCGTGAAAGCAGCGCCGAGATTACCTCGAATGAAGGATTTTCCGTCGTGGCCCCGATCAGGATTATGTCTCCGCGCTCGACATAGGGCAGAAATGCGTCTTGCTGCGCCTTGTTGAAGCGGTGGATTTCGTCGACGAAGACGACCGTCCGGCGGCCCACCCGGCGCGCCCGCTCGGCCTCCGTCATCACTTGCCGGATCTCCTTGATACCGCTCAGTACCGCGCTGAAAGGGATAAAATCGCAGCGCGTGAGCCGCGCTATGAGGCTGGCAAGGGTCGTCTTCCCGACTCCGGGCGGACCCCACAAGATCAGCGAGCCGAGTTGATCGCGCTCGATCTGAACTCGTAACGGCTTGCCGGGCGCAAGAATGTGTTCCTGTCCCACATAGCCTTCGAGCGATTCCGGGCGCATGCGTTCGGCCAGCGGCCGGCTCTTGTCGGCCGCGTGTCCCAGCGGCGCTGCATCGAAGAGGCTCATTCGGTCACCGCTCGCTGCCGCCGGGCCTCGTAGAGCAGCACGGAGGCGGCGATTGAAGCGTTTAGCGATTCGACACCCGCGGTAGGGATGCGCAACTCCAGGGCCGCCGAGCGCAGTTTCTCGCTGACCCCGCGCCCTTCGCTGCCGATCACGAAAGCGCAGCGGCGCTTCAGGTCAACGTCCTGCAGAATTTTCGCGCCGCGCGGCGCGGCTGCATAAACATCGAGCCTGCGCTGCTCCAACGCCGCTCGTGCCAGATTCTCGTCGAGACCCTGCACGACCGGCACGCGGAACAACGAGCCGGCCGAGGCCCGTAGCGTCTTGGGATTGTAGGGACTCACCGTGCCCTTCAGGAACAAAACGCCCGAAGCGCCGAAAGCTTCGGCGGAGCGCACAATAGCGCCGGCGTTGCCCGGGTCCTGCACGCCATCGAGCACGACGACCAGCGACTGGCCGCGGAACAACTGGTCGAGGCTCCAGACCGGCGGGTGCACCAGTGCAATTACCCCCTGGCTCGACTCAGTACTCGAAATCTGGTTGAAGAGCGTGTCCTCGACGACAATTACACGCACTCGTTTCAGTCCGCGCACATGGCTCTCGACGGCCGACTGTACGGATTCCGCCGCCAGCACTGCTTTCACTTCACAATCGCTGCGCAAAGCCTCTTCGAGTAAATGGAATGTCTCGGCCACCGCGCAGCCATCCTCGGTCAGCGTCCCACGCATCACGGCCCGCCGGACGTCTTTCAGAAGCGGGTTCCTGGCGCTGCTCAGCGCGGGTATCGGCATAGTCCTCCCTGTGACACACTATAATCTACCGCAGATGAAAAAACGGTTCGCGATGATTGTGATGGTCGTGGCGTGCGCGGCGCTGGTCCGCGTTGGACACGTCGCCAAACTGATCCATGAACAGTCGAATCTCGACGAAACGCGCGAGGCCGACGTGATCATCGTGCTGGGCGCGGCCGAGTACCGCGGCAAGCCTTCGCCGGTGCTCAAGGCGCGCCTCGATCACGCCCTCGATCTGTACCGGCGCGGCTTGGCGCCGGCGATCCTCACCACAGGCGGGGCGGGCGGCGACCCGATCTTCACCGAAGGCACTGTGGGACGCGACTACCTCATCCAGAACGGCGTCCCTTCCGAAGCCATCATCGTGGAGCTCGAGGGCGAGTCGACCGTGCACTCCACCGCGGCTGCCGCCGAGATCATGCGGCGCATGAACATGGAATCGTGCATCGTGGTCAGCGACGGCTATCACATTTTCCGCGTGAAAAAGATGCTGGAGTTCCGCGGACTGAAGGTCTACGGCTCGCCGCGGCCTACACGCAACAAGGGTGACCGGCGCGAATGGTGGGACTACTTCCGGCAGGCGGTCAGCTATTCGCTTTGGTCCGTCGGCATCGCGATCTGACCCGGACGGAGGGCCTCCCAGGCCCGCGAACCGAGCCCCCGCCCGGTCCAACTTGCTATCTTGGTATTTCACCCCCATGTCGGAAAAGACCTACGAACACCAGACCATCGAATTGAAGTGGAGCGAGAGCTGGGCCGCGCAGCCTGACCTTTATAAAGCCAAAGACGACGGCGCCAAGCCGCGCTATTACGTGCTCGAAATGTTGCCGTATCCCAGCGGCCGCCTGCACATGGGCCATGTGCGCAACTACTCCATCGGCGACACGCTCGCCCGCTATCAATGGATGCGCGGCTACGATGTGCTGCACCCGATGGGCTGGGATGCGTTTGGCCTCCCCGCGGAGAACGCCGCGATCAAGAACAAACGCCATCCTCGCGAATGGACAGTCTCCAACATTGCGCACATGAAAGTGCAGTTGCAGCGCATGGGCTTCAGCTACGACTGGGATCGCGAGGTCTCCACCTGCGAGCCGGAATACTACCGCTGGAATCAGTGGATTTTCCTGAAAATGCTCGAGCGCGGCATCGCCTATCAGAAGCAATCACTGGTGAACTGGTGTCCGGAGTGCGCCACCGTGCTTGCCAACGAACAAGTGGAGAACGGTTGCTGCTGGCGCCACGAGACCACGCCCGTCGAGCAGCGCGAACTCAAGCAGTGGTTCCTGCGCACGACGGCCTACGCACAGGAGTTGCTCGACGATATTCAGCAACTCGAAGCCGGTTGGCCCGAGCGCGTGCTCAGCATGCAGCGCAACTGGATTGGCCGTTCGGAAGGCACGGAAGTTGATTTCACGCTCGAAGGCACGGAGCAGAAGATCCGCGTCTTTACGACGCGCGTCGACACGATCTACGGCGCCACCTGCGTGATTCTCGCGCCGGAACACCCGCTGTCAAAACAGCTCTGCCAGGGAGATCTGGCTGTGACCTTGAAAGCGATGGTCGACGACCAGAGCCGCAAGGATCCCGAAAACCTGGTCAAGGAAGGATTCGCTACGGGCCACTTCGCCGTCAATCCCTTCAGCGGCGAACGGGCGCCTGTCTGGGTGGGCAACTTCGTGCTGATGGGCTATGGCACGGGCGCGATCATGGCCGTCCCCGCGCACGACGAACGCGACTTCGAGTTCTGCGACAAGTACGGTATTCCGATCAAGCCGGTGATCCGTCCCGTCGATGCCGCCCTGCCCGCCGAGGGAACGCTCACAGAGCCATTCACCGAGTACGGCATCGCCGAAATCTGCGGTGAGTTTTCCGGATTACCCAGCGCCGAAGCACGCCGCCGCATGAACGAAATGGCCGCGCGAGAGGGCTTCGGCAAGGGCGCGATCACCTACCGGCTGAAGGACTGGGGCGTTTCCCGCCAGCGTTACTGGGGCACGCCGATTCCGGTGATACACTGCGAAACGTGCGGTGTGGTTCCGGTGCCTGATTCTGAGCTCCCCGTCGTGCTGCCGCTCGACGTCGAAATCACAGGGCGCGGTAAGTCTCCGCTCGCCAATGTCCCTTCGTTCCTGAATGTCGCCTGCCCGAAGTGCAGCGCGCCCGCGCAGCGCGAGACCGACACCATGGACACGTTCGTCGATTCGTCGTGGTACTTCTTCCGCTACGCCGATCCGCACAACGCCGCCGCTGCGTTCGATCCCGCGGTCGTCAAGCCATGGTTTCCAGTCGATCAGTATATCGGCGGAGTGACCCACGCGATTCTCCATCTGATGTACGCGCGCTTCTGGTGCAAGGTGATGCGCGACCTCGGACTCGTCAGCGTGGACGAGCCGTTCAAGAACCTCTTTACGCAGGGCATGGTCCAGTTGAACGGGCAGACCATGTCGAAGTCGAAGGGCAACATCGTCGACCCCGATGAGATGGTCGTGAAATACGGCGCGGATACGTGCCGGCTGTTCACTCTGTTCGCCGCTCCGCCTGAAAAAGACATGGACTGGGACGAGTCCAGCGTGGAAGGGCAGTACCGCTTCCTGAGCCGTCTCTATCGCTTCGTGACGCGCAACATGGACTGCGCTCAAGGCAGCGGTGAGACCGACGCCAAGGCGCTCCGCAAACTCCACCAGACGATTCGAAAAGTGACGCAGGACTTCGAGAGCCGCTGGCACTTCAATACCTCGATCGCCGCGTTAATGGAGCTCCTGAACGCGCTCTACCAGCACGAAGCCGGGCTCTCGCCGCAAGCGCGCAAGGAGATCTGCGAAAAACTGGTACTGCTGTTGGCGCCGCTCGCTCCCTTCGCCGCCGAAGAACTGTGGGAACAACTGGGGCGCACCGGTCCGGTCTTCAAACAGGCATGGCCCGTGTGCGACGAAGCGCTCGCGCGGGAAGAGGGCGCCGAAGTTGTGCTCCAGGTGAACGGCAAGCTGCGCAGCAAGATCGTCGTCCCATTCGGAACAGGCAAGGCGGCGCTGGAGCAGCTTGCACTAAGCGACGACAAGTTGAAGGCCTTTGTCGACGGCAAGCAGATAGCAAAAGTCATCGTCGTGCCGGACAAACTTGTGAACGTTGTCGTGAAAGGCTGACCTTCTAAAAAGTCAGCTTCAAGGCAAACTGCCAGTTACGCGGTTCCGATACCACCGCGGTCACGGCGCCGAACGACGAGTTCGTTGGGGTCGTATTGGGAACATCAAAACTCGGATGATTCCCCGCGTTATAAACCTCTGCCCGGAACTGCGCGTTGAGCCGCTCATAAAGCTTAAATGTCTTCAGCAGCGAAAAATTCCAGGTCGATTGCCCGTCCGCGCGCACTCCGCTGAAGCGCAGCGGGAAAGTGCGGATCGAGTTCGCCAACTGCTGGTTCGAGACCGTGTTGAAACCCGCAGTCGTGTTGAACCAGCGGTCTGGCCCGCGCTGGTCTTTCGAAAGCGCAATGCTCTTGACGTCGCCAACGAAGATAGCGTTGCCGAACCCGAGCGGTGCACCAGCCTGCCGGATCGCCGTGCCGTTAAACTGCCAACCGCCCAGGATTGTGTTCGCCGCTCCGCCCATGTTCGATCCGAACTGCCGGCCGCGGCCAACGGGCAACTCCCACACGCCGCTGAATGTCAGCACGTGCGGCCGGTCAAGATCGGAAACCGAACGATACGGCATCGGGTCGGTCGGGTTCAGGAACTCTGTAGCCTGCATGAATTTCGAATAGGTGTAGCCGGCTTGCAGAGTAAAGCCCTTCGACATGCGCCTCTCTGTGCGCAACTGCATGGAGTGGTACCACGCGTACCCTGCCGATTGTGCCATCGAAACGTCCCCGAACTCCGGGAAAGGCCGCAGCAAATCGGCGCGTGACATCTGTGTGCCGTAGACCGAGGCAAGCCCGTTAAACGGATTCGGAAACTGCGCGGTCAGAAAATTGATCGTGGGTTGATCGCGAGTCGGCAGCGTGCTCAGGTACTGCGCCGGAGTGCTGTTGATCTGCCGCGTGACAGCAAGATTGGTGCTGCGATTGCCGACATAGCTGGCGTCCACCAGGAAGTCGCCCGGCAAGAAGTGCTGGAATCCCACCGACCAGCGCTGCGAGTACGGCGCCTTGATGTTCGGATCGAATGCCGTGATCGCCTGTCCCAGATTTGTCTTCAAACCTCCCGCCGCGCCCAACGGAGCAAGCAGGCCGTTCGGAAACGGATTGGCCAGCGTCGCAATGTAAGTGACGCCGCTGTCGGCCGACGCCTGGATCGGAGTCGACTGCGCGAAGCCGGTCTGCGTCGGAATGAAACGATCGACACCCAACGTGCCGAAGTAAACGCCGTAACCCGCACGCAGAACCGTCTTCGGACGGATTTGATACGCCAATCCCAAGCGCGGCAGCCACTGGCCGTGGTTGCTGTTGTAGGGACTCCGCGAAGCACCATTCTGGTTGACATACGTCAACCCGCCGCGCGCGGAGAATGACGCCACAGGCAGTTCCGGAATCGGGCTTTTCGCATAATTCAGCTTCGCCTGAGCTTCGATCGGGTTCGATGTTGTCGAATCGAACGCCGCCACCAGACGGTCGTAGCGCTCGGTCACCGGCCGCTCCAGTTCATAGCGCAATCCCAGGTTGAGAGTCAGCTTGGAAGTTACTTTGAAGTCGTCGTGGATGTAGAGCCCCATGTACGTGTTCTGCGCCGCATGGCTGGCGGTCCTCGACATACTGCCCGCGGGAATGCCCATCAGCATCGCTGCCAATTCCTGCCCTACCTGAGCGGCAGTGGCGTTGTCCAGCGGTCCTCTCGTGTAAGCGGAACTAAAGCTGAAGTCCGGCGAAATCGACGTCGGGATGCGGTTTCCGAACGTTCGGAAAAGCCTCGCATCCACGCCGAAACGCAACGTGTGAGAGCCTTTCAACTTCGTCGCATCCGCCACCCAGCTATGCGTAATGGCGGTGTTGGAGCCATCGCCATCCGACCAGTTGGAAAGCGTTGAAAATGCGCCGACGGCCATGCGCGGAATCGTCGCCGTCTTTGGGTCGAGCAAACTCGTCAGCCCGGGCGCGAATCCGAGCGCACCCAGGTCGGTCCCCTGTGTCACGCGCGCCTCCGGATAGTCCGCGTTGGTCACGCCGTAGCGGAAATTCAACACCAGGCTGGGGCTCAGCACGGCGACGTCGTCGAGCGCCAGGCCGCGGTTGATCTGCGTGAAAAGTTCCTTAGTGGCAGGAATTCCCATCAGGTCTTTCGGAATCGTATAGGCGAAGCGATTCAATCTCACGAACATCCGGTTGTTCTGGCTGAAGGAGTGGTCGACGCGGCCCATATGCGAGTCGTAACGCTGAATCCGCAAGTCGGGATAGTAGAAGTTGTTCCGGCCGTCCACGGTCCCTTTTTGTGTCGGCAGCGGATAGATCGCCGCCAGATTAAGTCCTAGCGGAGTCAGCAGACTTTTCGGAATGATGTTGCCGGGAATCGGATCGCGCTGGTAGCGCCCGTTGCCAACTGCTCTTGTTGTGAACGGATTGTACACTTGATACGAACTGCCCAGAGCCAACAGGGCGGAGAAGTCGCCGGTGCGTTCGGCGGCTGTCGGCACGGTGCTCGTCTGGTTGGACGTCGAAGGCTGCCCGAAGCGATTCTCCTCCCACGTGTAGAACCAGAACGTTTTGCTGCGGCCGTTGTAGACTCTTGGAATCACTAGCGGTCCGCCCGCCGACAACCCAAAGCGATGATCCTGATAGACCACTTTGCTCAAGCCCGCCTTGTTGTCGAAGAAGTTCATCGCATCAAACGCGCTGTTGCGGGCCCAATAGTAGGCGCCGCCGTGTAGCTCGTTCGTGCCTCCTCGCGAACTGACGTTAATAACGGGACCGAATACGTGCCCCGCGCTCGCGTCGTAAGGGTTGGCCTGCATCTTAAAATCGACGATGCCGTTCGACGGAGGAATGAATGCCACACGGGCGTATCCGCGCCCCCTGTCGTTCGTCGTGTCGCTGACGCCGTCGATGTTGTACTGCGTCACCTGATTGCCGGTGCCGTTGGAGGAGATGCTCGACGTCCCGTCCGGCGAGGATGGCTTCATCACGCGCATCGTGGTCAGGTTGACCACGCCGGGGCTGAGCCGTTCCAGCTCCAGCGGGTTTCCGCCGCGTTGCGGAAGATCGAGTAAACGGCGCTCATCAATCACCTGTCCCATCGAACTGTCCGCGGTTTCGAGAGCGATTGCGCCGGCCTTCACGTTCACCGTCTCGGTCATGGCGCCGAGCTCCAATCGAATTCTCAGATCGACCATGTCGTTGACGCGCAGCCGCAAATCTTCCCGCGAGTACGTCTTGAAACCAGACATCTCTGCGGTCACGTTGTACGTTCCCGGGAGCAGAAACCGGATCAGGAACGATCCGCTTTCGTTGGTTACGGCTGAGGCCGTAACTCCGGTTTCCAGGTTCTTGGCCTGAATCTTCGCGCCGGCCACCAACGCGTCCGTCGAATCGACGACGCGGCCAGTGACAGAGGCGCGCGACTCTTGGGAAAACATCGGCGCGGCAGTACAAATCACAGCCAACGCAAGCCGGGCAGCAAAACCTTGTGAGAACGCACAGTGTTGCATGACAGACCCTCCCACGCGAGATCAGTATAACCTCGCCTTGGATCCTGAGCAATGCTAAAAGTTGCTTAAAGGTTGTCGTGAACGGCTGACTACCAGCGCGGAAGCACGCGTTTCCAGTTTGGATCGACGTGCTTCTGCATTTCGGCTTCGTCGTCGCGTTTGCGGTAGGGGAGCTTGTGGTAAATCTCTCCGAGCCGTGCGATCTGATCGTAATCCAGATCCACGCCGAGACCGGGCTTGTCGGGAATTACTACGCAGCCATTCACGAACTTGATGCGCCCGCCCTGGACAACTTCATCCTGTTCGGTCTGCCACGGGTAATGCGTGTCGCAGGCGTAGGTCACATGCGGCGCGGCCGCGGCGGCATGCGCCATCGTCATCATGCTCACGCCCAGATGATTATTGGAGTGCATCGAAACGCCCATGTTGAGCGTCTCGCAGAGGTTCGCCAGACGTTGTAAGTTTCGAATGCCGCCCCAGTAATGCGGATCGGAAAGCACGATCTGCACCGCGTCCGTGCGCCAGGCTTCGGGCACATGCGCGAAACAGGTGACCGCGACGTTGCTCGCCAGCGGCGTATCGTTGCCCAGTGCGAGCAGACGTCGGCGGACTTCCGCCATGCCGTCCATGCCCGCCGCCGGATCTTCCAGATAACCGCCGTCCGATAACTCGTCTTTCAACGCCTCGCCGATCATGACCGAAGTCTCCACAGACCACGCACAATTCGGATCGATGCGCAGCGGATACTTCGGACCGAACTCTTCGCGCAACGCCTTGATGGTCGCGATTTCGATATCCGGATCGAGCACCCCGCCTTTGAGCTTGATCTCACGGAAGCCGTACTTTTCGATCATCTGACGGCACTGCCGCACGGTCGACTTCACATCGAGGCACTCACCATATTCGTCCTCGCGCGCATCGCTGCCAATGCCACCGCCGCCGCCATGCTTGTAAAACAGGTACGCGGAAAAGGCCACTTCATCGCGCGCCCGGCCGCCCACTATATCGCACAATGGCTTATTCAGGGCTTTGCCGATCAGGTCGAGACAAGCAACTTCAATAGCGCCATTCGTACGCGTATGGCGGTCCAGCGGATTCTCGCCTGGAACCAGATACGTTTGCGAACGTCCGCCCGCTACAGCGGCCGATTCCGCTTCCGCATCGGCGGCGAACTGCAGCCACAAGCGCGTGAGCTGGAACGGGTCCATGCCGACAACACGGCTGCGCGCAGCCTCCAGCGCTGCCAGCGGCCCATCCCCGCCGTAGGTTTCCGAGATGCCGACGAGTCCATCGTCGGACACCACTTCGACTATCGTGCGCAGAGCGTACGGCGCGTGACGCCCGTAGGAACTACGCAGCGGCGCATCAGCAACAGCCAATGGATGCAGGCGCAGATCGACAATCCGCATGGGTTTTCTCGCTGAACTATTTACGGGAGCCGGAACGTGGGTTCTTGAGGCGCGTCTGGCGTGCCTTCATCTTCTTGCGCTTCGGCTTCGTAATGAGGAACGTGCCGCTACCGAGATACTTCGACTGAAAAAGCTTGTCGTCTGCCAATGCAATTCTCCTAAAAGATCGAATCGATCCTTTAGTGTACCAAGAGCGCGGATCGGCTGTTTCGGTCTAGACTGAAATTTGGCGCCTTCGGGCGCGGATGAGCACGACTTGAAACACATTTCAAACCGCACCTTCCAGGACCGCATCGTGAAATTCCCGCTCCTGGTCTGCTGTCTCGCTCTGTTCCTTCTGCCCGCCTTCGGCCAAATCCTGCCAAACTTCACCGGCATCGTGCGCTCTTTCGAGCGCAACACGCTGACCATCGAGGGCCCCGACGCGAACACGCTCGATTTTCGTTGCACGCGGAAGACGGCCTATTTTGACGGCAAGACGAAGATCAAACGCGAGGCCATTAAACCGGGCGACCGCGTTTCGGTGGAAGCCACGCGCGCGCCGGATGCCTCGCTCGACGCCGTGAATGTCCGACTGGAGCGCCCGCCGGCCGAGTCGAAGTAGTACGGCGCAAGCCGAGTGGAACTGGAAAAACATGGATGCGCTCTCACTAGTTGAGTGGCCGTATGCTCCGCTGCCTCGTATCGCCTGGATCGAGTTGACCTCGAAGTGCCCTCTGCGCTGCGTCTTCTGTTCACGCCAGGAGGTCCGCGGAAATGGCGCCGACATGGAGTTCGGCCTGTTCCAGCGGATCATCGAGCAACTCGATCATCCTGCTACCGTCCGCCTCAACTACTCCGGCGAGTCCATCCATTATCCCCATCTCCTGGACGCGATTCGGATCTCCAAGACCGCCGGCGCTTCAGTGGAACTCGTTACAACGTTGGCGACTGCGCACAGCCGCACGCTGCGTGGTCTTGTCGACTCCGGCCTGGACCGGCTTACCGTCTCTCTTCATACGCTGGATGCCGCGCAATACGCCCAGATTTACGGACTCGACCGATTGGCGGACTTGCGATCCCACCTCCGGACCCTTGCCGGATATAAGCGCGCCATCGGGAAAACAAAGCCCGCCGTTGACTTCAGCTTTGTGGCAATGGCCGCCAACCTGTCACAGATAGCGAGACTAGCCGAGTTCGCCGAAGAGCTTGGAAATGGCCGGATTACCGTCCATCCCGTGATCCGGCGCGATCCGATCGCAAACACGTTCGATGCCGAATTGGATTCCGAAGGCGCGTTGCGGCCCGCCTTCATAGCACAACTTCGGCAGTCTGTTGCGGCTGCGCAACGGCAGTATCCCGAGGTGGAAATCACGGTAGCCCGGCCGGAAATCGTCGCTCCGCACGAGAGTGCCGGCTCCCCCTGCGCCCCGCCCTCCTGTGAGCAGAATCCATGGGAGACGATCCATATTCTTTCGAACGGCGATGTGGTCCCTTGCGAGGTGCATGAGCGAACGGTGATGGGCAACGCCGGCACTCAGGATCTGGCGGTCATCTGGGCCGGCGAACGGTATGTCCGCTTCCGCACGCACTACGCGCAGGGCCGGCAGCCACTCTGCAACGCGTGCCCCTGGCGGACGCCGGCTCTTCAGTCCGGTCTGTCTGGCGATCTGCACTTTGCCTGGGGTTGGCACGAGAGTGCGGAGGAGGAAATCCGTTGGGGGCATCGCAGGAGCCTGCTCTTCATCCCGGCCGGAAATGAGCGGAGCGTCACCCTCACCGGCGCTATTCCGCCGCCCCCCGCTCCGCACAACTTGAGCCGGCTCGTAGTGTTGCAGGACGGAGCGGTTGCAGCTACGCTCGAAAACCGGACGGCGCAAGTTGCACTCGCCGGTATCGTCCTCACCCTGCCGGCGCGGCCGTCGAGCGTTGAATTCAGAATGGATGCGCCGTACTGTCCCGCCGATGCGGGCGCCGGGAAGGACCAACGCCATCTGGGCTTCGGCTTCATAAGCGCGGAATTCGACGCCGCTGGCGGGGTGCCTGGGGAGGCCGCCACGCGGGAGGCATTTTGCCACCGCAATCCGCGCTGGAGCAACGCGGCGCCCCGTCTTTGGGCATCTCTGATTACCTCGCTCGATGCGGCTGCAATCGCGATTGGAAAGTGGCGCCCCCAGCGAACGCTTCCGCGCGCTCCGGCTAGGTTCGACCCCGGTCTCAGCGTCGTCATTCCAGAACGCGGCACGCCGGAATTGCTCAGCGAGTGTTTGCAGGCGCTGCAATCGGCGGCCGTTCGGGTAGTCGAGCCCGTGCAAGTCATCGTTGTGGTGAACGGCGCGGAGCCGGAGAGCTACGGCGGCTTGGTGCGGCAATATCCCGGCCATCAATTTCTATTCTTCCGGGAACCGCTGGGGTTTTCGAGAGCGGTTCAGCGTGGATTGTCCCACGCTGTGCGGGATTGGACGTATCTACTAAATAGTGATGTGGTGGTTGAGCCGGATACGCTGGCGCATCTGCTGCCGTCGCGACGAGGCGATGTCTTCGCGATCGGGTCACAGATTTTTCCGTACGACCCGGCTGATCTTCGCGTCGAGACCAATCTGACCCGCTTCTCCTGGCGGAACGGCATGGTCGAGACTCTGGAATTGGAACCGGGCACTGGCCCAGTGATCCGCGAGATGGCTTACGCCGGTGGTGGCTGCTCGTTGTTTCAGACGAGGCTGCTGCGGATTCTCGCTGCCACGACACACAGTTACGATCCCTTCTATTGGGAGGATATCGAGTGGGGCGCGGTGGCCCGGCGGAACGGTTATGTGAACCTGTTCTGCTCCCAGTCGCAGGTCCGCCATCATCATCGGGCAACGATCCGGCGTTGCTATGATGGCGGCGAGGTCAGCCGCATCCTCGAACGGAATCAGTTTCTGTTTCAGGTGCGCAACGTGCCCTCGCTCCCACGGCGGCAGACCCTGCGATTCTGGCTGCGAGGAATGCCGGGCGCGACAGTAAGAGAATTGATGCGCCCCGCCGTAATTCTGGAGAGCCTGCGGGTGCGCTGGGCGTCGCTGGGCGCGCCAGCAACCGGCTCGCAGTTGTTCGGACCGTATGCTTCCGGCGGGGCGGTGCAAAAGAATCACACTTCAACGATTTGAGGGCTAAAGCGCGTAAGGTAGATTGCCGATAGACTTACAGGAAATCGGAAGGAGGGCCTTCGCGCGTGTTCGATACTTTCGCTATTGTGGGATCACTTTGCATAGCCGGACTAACGATCTGGTTCGTAATACTGGTCCGCGCCTGGCTCTCTCGTTCGGGTCCTGGCGACGGTGCGGCGGGCGAAGAAGAAGAACGGTTTCATAGCTTACTCCGCGATATGCCCGTGGCTTATTACGAAATCGACAGCCATGGCATCGTCACCTTTGTCAACCGCAAGGAGTGCGAACTGCGCGGCCTGCGGGCCTCCGATATGGTCGGTCAGCATCGCGCCGAAGCGTTTCCGGACTCGGCGCGTGCGCGTGTGCGCGAAGACTTGCAGCGTCGACTGAATGGCCAGTGCTCCTTGTTGCCATACCAGGAAAAATACCTGCGGCCGGATGGCGAGATCCTCACGCTCGAGATCCAGGAGAGCCTGATTGTCGGACGCCAGGGAGAGGTCCTGGGACTGCGCTCCCTGTCTCTCGATGCGACCGATCGGACTCGCAAGGAAGACGAGGTCATGCAGGCCACCTCTGAGCTGAAAGCCATCTTTCAGGCGCTTCCCGACATCTTCCTGCGCATGGACACGTCCGGTCTCATTCTCGACTATCGTGTGCCGGATGGCGCCGCTCCCGCCAACGTCGCCAGACAATGCATCGGAAAGCATGTTTCGGAGCTACTCTCGCCTGCGGTCGGCGCGTTGGTTCAGGACGCTGCGGTCAAAGTGGTCAAGAGCCGCAACCTGGTCGCGCTGGACTACGGCCTGCCTGGGCCGGGCACCGAGCGCTATTTTGAGGCCCGCGTGACGCCGCTGCAATGGAAGGAAGTGCTCGTCATCATCCGCGACATCACGGAGCGGAGACAGGCGGAACACAAACTGGAGCAGTACGCCGGACAACTCCGCGCAAAGAATGAGGACTTGGAGCATGCGCTGGCCGGCGCGCGCGAGGCCACCGAGATCAAGAGCCGTTTTCTCGCCAACATGAGCCACGAGATCCGCACGCCGATGAATGGCGTCATGGGGATGACCGATTTTCTGTTGAGCACGCCGCTGAGTCCGGAGCAGCGCGAATACGCTCAGTCCGTAAAGCAGTCGGCGGCCTCACTGCTGTGTGTGATCAACGACATTCTGGATCTCTCGAAAATAGAAGCCGGCAAACTGCCAGTGGAACTCCGGCCCTTCGACCTGGCGGCGTCGGTGCGTGAGGTAGCCGCGCAGTTTGCGCGGCAGGCACAGTCTAAGGGCCTCGAAATGAAAACTTCGATCCCAGCGGGCCCGTTGGCCCTGAGCGGCGACTCCGGGCGCCTGCGCCAGATCCTGACCAATCTGGTCGGTAATGCCATCAAGTTCACTGAAAAGGGCAGTGTGGAAGTCACGCTGCGGACGCTCAGCGATTCTCGCAACTCCGTGACGGTCGAGATCGGCGTCGTGGATACGGGCATCGGTATTGGCGTGAATCAGCAGACCCGGCTGTTCCAGAGCTTCGTCCAGGCCGACGATTCGATGAGCCGGAAGTACGGCGGTACCGGCCTGGGGCTGGCGATTTCCAAACAGTTGGTGGAGTTGCTCGGCGGCTCGATCGGCGTGCAAAGCGAACTTGGAAAGGGTAGCCGCTTCTGGTTCACCCTCGTGCTGCAGAAGCTCTCGACCCAGGAGCAACTGGCGCTGCTGTCGGCTGCCGTGGAAGCAAAACCGGCGGAGCAGCCTGCTCCGATCGTTGCCGCCGCCGCTGCCGGGGCCTCCGGGACGACCGTGCCGCAATCGGCATCCTGCAACGGCGCCCGTGTCCTGCTGGCCGAAGACAATCCCGTCAACCAGCGTATTACCCAACGGCTGCTCCAGAAAGTGGGCGCAACGGTTGATGTGGTGGCGGATGGACGCAAAGCCGTCGAAGCCTTTCGAAAAAGCTCTTACGATCTGGTTTTGATGGATTGCCAGATGCCTGAGATGGATGGCTATGAGGCCACGCACGACATTCGTGCCAGTGAAGAGCCGGGACATCACGTGCCAATCGTAGCCCTCACCGCGCACGCCATGGCTGGCGACCGCGAAAGATGCATCGCCTCCGGCATGGACGACTACCTCAGCAAACCCACAACTCTGCAAGATCTCGAGCGCACCATCCACAAATGGCTGGCCGCTGCGGTTTCGCCGCAGTCGTAGCCGGTCTCCCGGCGGCCGGGCCGCTATCAAGTATCCTAATAGGTATGGATGGCCTCCGATTTCAGTGCCAGCCAGGTTGCACGAATTGCTGCGAACAGCACGGTTTCGTTTATCTGACCGAAGAGGATCTCAAACGTGCCGCGGCTTACCTGGGAATGCGCGCGCGCGCTTTTGAAAAGAAGTACGTTTACCGCACCAAACATTTTCGCCGTCTGCGCAAGCCCCGTAATTCCCAATGCCACTTTCTCCTCGATGGCGGGTGCTCCATCCATCCGGCCAAACCGACGCAATGCCGCCTCTTTCCGTTCTGGCCGGAGATGGTAGAGCACTTGCGCGTCTGGAAGAAAGCCGCCAGCTATTGCCCGGGTATCGGAACGGGACCGTTGGTCCAAATCGGAACAGCCCTCGAAACGTCGAACGAGATGCGCCACGCCTATCCGCCGATGTACGAAGACTGATTTCTGCCGCGCGCCAAATTCTTGTCACCCTGGCGCCCGTGCCAATAGATTGAAAATACGGCAGTTCCCAGTAATTTCCAGGCCCAGCCAACCCCCTAACAACCACCGGCCGCCTCTGGCATCCGAAGTGCTTCTGACAGACTGATGTTGAACCTCATCGGCGCCAATCTCGAACACTACATGAACCTGCTCAGTTCGCGGCAGAAAATCGTCGCATCGAACATTGCGAATGCCGACACGCCGGGTTACAAGACCAAGGATCTCGATTTCCAGTTCGAATTCATGAGCCAAATCGAAGGAACCACCGCGCGTCCCGTCGAGGTGGATGGCCTGAAGACAAAGAACGATGGCAACAATGTCAGTCTCGACCGGGAAGCACGCCTGCTGGCGGAAAACGCGATCCGCTTCAACTTGGCCTCGGGTCTGATCCGCTCGCAGATCCGGGTCGTGCGCTCGGCGATTCAGGAAGGCAAAAACGGATGAGCCTCTTTTCTCTGCTCTCGGTCAGCGCCTCCGGGATGTCGGCCCAGCGGACGCGCGCGGAACTGCTGGTGGAAAACCTCGCCAATGCGGAGACCACGCGCACGCCGGACGGCGGTCCCTATCGGCGTAAGGACGCCGTCTTCACCAGCGAACCGCAGTCTTCGCCCTTTTCCGCCGTGTTCCAGCAGCAGTTGGGCGCTGGCGCGACGGGGGTAGCTGTCAGCGACATCGTGGAGGATCAGCGCGAGCCGGAGAAACGCTTCCTGCCCGGGCACCCCGACGCCGACGCACAAGGCTATGTCGCCTTTCCGCGCATCAATCCAGCCGAAGACATGGTCGACCTGATGAGTGCCTCGCGGGGCTATCAGGCCAATGTCGCGGCCATAAGCGCGGTGAAAGACATGATCCAACGCTCGATCGACCTACTCCGATGACCATCGACGCGATACGGCAAATCTCGATACCGCAGGTTCCGGCCTCCGCCGCGAAACCGGCCGCGGGCGAAGCCGGCGGCTTCGAGTCCGCGCTGCGGGAAGCGGTGCAGACTGTGGAACAGCAGCGCCAGGCCGCCGCCGGCAGTGTGGAGCGCTTCCTTTCCGGCGAGGGTGAGGAACTGCATCAGACGGCGCTTTCCGTACAGCGTGCCGAGCTCTCCTTCGATCTGTTCCTGCAGGTGCGCAACAAGGCGGTACAGGCCTACCAGGAAGTGATGCGGATGCAGGTCTGAATCTGAGTCTCCATGAACCAGTTCCAAAGCCTCTTCGCCAAGCTCTCCGTAAAACAGCGGCTCTCGCTCGCCGTCGCGGCCATTCTGGTGATGGGCGGGCTGTTTGGCATCTCCAGGTGGAACCGCGAGCGCGACTTTAAGCCGCTCTATACCGGTTTGGCCGCCGAGGATGCGGGCGCGGTTGTCGCTCGCTTGCGCGAGAGCGCCGTCGAGTATCGTCTCAGCGAAAACGGCAGTAGCGTGCTTGTGCCTTCAGCCAAGGTCGCGGAACTGCGTTTGCAACTCGCGGCCGGCGGTTTGCCCAAGTCGGGGCGGCTCGGATTTGAATTGTTCGACAAGACTAACTTCGGTACCACCGACTTCGCCGAGCAGGTCAACTACCACCGCGCCATCGAGGGTGAACTCGAACGCTCGGTGATCTCACTGAGCGAGGTTGAGCAGGCACGCGTACACGTGAGCTTTCCGAAGGACTCGCTTTTTGTGGAATCACGCCAGTCGGCCAAGGCGAGTGTGATGGTGAAACTGCGGCCGGGAGCGCGGCTTTCACCGCAGAATGTTCTCGCTGTCTGCCATTTGGTGTCGAGCGCCGTCGAAGGACTCAGTCCGGAAGCCGTCTCCGTTCTCGACATGCAGGGCAACCTGCTCAACAGGCCGCGCAAACCGTCCATTGACGGCGTGGAACCCTCTGAGGCGGGCATTGAGTACCGCCAGAAGCTCGAACGCGACCTGCTGGTGAAGATTCAGGGTACGCTAGAACCGCTGCTCGGAAGTGAAAAGTTCCGGGCCGGAGTGTTTGTCGACTGCGACTTCACCAGCGGTGAGCAGAGCGAGGAGACGCTCGATCCGGGAAAATCGGTGATGCTCACCTCCATGCAGACGGAGGAAGGTACCGCGCTCGCATCTTCCGGCGGAGTTCCCGGCACGCCGTCCAATCTGCCTCGCCCAGCCGGGCGTGCCGCAGGCGGCACGAGCGGTCTCTCGCGCCGCACGGAGAACGTTACTTACCAGACTAGCCGCACGGTGAAGCACACTCGCCTGCCGCAGGGTGGCGTGAAAAAGATCTCGGCGTCGCTGCTCATCGACCAGAGCGTGCGTTGGGAGGGATCGGGAGCGAACACGAAACGTATCACCGAACCGCCCTCGCCTGAAAAACTCAAGGCGATCCGCGATCTGGTCGCGGGCGCCATCGGATTTTCGGCCGAGCGCGGCGACCAACTCGTTGTCGAGAGCCTCCCCTTTGAGTCCACGCGAGAAATGGAGCCGTCGCGTCTGCCGCCCGCTTCGGGTGCGGCCCCGGCGCCGCAGTCGGCGCCCGCATTTCCTTTGCCGGCCTGGCTGCAACAGATCCTGGGACAGAAGAACATGGCCGTATTGGGCGGGGTGGCTGCCGTAATAGCCTTGGTGCTGCTTGCCGGCTTCGTACTCATGCTGCGTCGGAAAAAGAAACAGACGGTGGTGGCCACTCCAAGCGGCCGGACGATCGCTTCCAGCAACGCGGAATTGGCGGCCCTTGCCGCGGCGGCCGATTCGGATTTGGGAAGACAGCTCGATGCCAAGCTTGCCGAGCAGACTGCTTTGAAGGAGCGGCAGACGGCCGAGGCGCTCAGTTCGCTGAAGGTGCGGCCGGTAACCACGAAAAAAACGGAGATTTTGACGAAGCACATCGTCGAGGAAACGAAAAAAGACGCGACGTCCATGGCCTACATTGTCCGCAGTTGGCTGAACGAGTCGGAGAAGTGAGGAAATGATCGCAAACGCCGACAGACCGGTAGTATTGAGTGGGATCCGCAAGGCCGCCATCCTCATGATCAGTCTGGGCGAGCAGTCCAGCGGCGAAATTCTCCGACAACTTGATGACGACGAGGCGCAAGCGATCGGCCGGGAAATCGCTCGCATCGCCTCCATTTCGACCGAGCAGGTAGAGAGCGTTCTGGAAGAGTTCCACCAGATGTCGGTGGCGCACGACTACGTGCTCAAGGGCGGCATCGACTACGCCCGCAAGGTGCTGATGAACGCCTTTGGCCCGGATCAGGCCAAGAAGATCCTCGACCGTGTCTTGAAGGCGCTCGGCAGCGACTCGGCTAATTTCGATGCTCTGCAAAAGGCCGACCCGCAACAGCTTGCCAAGTTTATTCACAATGAGCATCCGCAAACAATCGCGCTGATCCTCTCGCACCTCAATTCCTCGCAAGCGGCCGGCTTGCTGTTTTCGTTGCCCGGAGAGATGCGCGCCGATGTCGCGCTGCGCATGGCGAACCTGGACCAGATCTCTCCGGAAATCATCTCGAAGATCGCGGGCATCATCGGCCAGAAGCTGAAGGCGCTGGGGGAAGTGAGCCGCGAGGCATACGGCGGAGTGCGGGCTGTCGCCGAAATGTTCAACCGGCTCGACTCCGGCACCAGCAAGGAGATTCTCGAATCGATCGAGAACGCAGATCCCACGCTGGTCGAGACTATCCGCCATCTGATGTTTGTCTTTGAAGACCTGTTGCTGATCGACCAAAACGGTCTCAAAGAAGTCCTTGCGAAGACCGACCGCAAGCTTTTGACGCTCGCTTTGAAAGGCACCAGCGATCAGTTGCGCAATCACTTTATGCAGTGCATGTCGCAACGCGGCGCCGAGATGCTACGCGAGGATATGGAAGCGCAAGGTCCGGTGAAGATCAAGGAAGTGGAGTCGGCGCAGCAGCAGATCATCGCTGTGGTCCGGCAGTTGGAGGCAGAAGGCGTGATCAACCTGAAAGGCACCGTCGGTGAGCAATATGTCGTCTAGCGCCCGCGGACCGGAGGTCTAAGGCCATGGCTGCCCGCCTAATACCCCGGGGCGATAGCGCCTCTGCCACGCCGCTGCGCTGGCCTACCATACAGTCGGGTGCACTCCTGCGCCAGGGATCCACGGCGAACAGCGGACAAGCAGGAGCGGACGGGCACGAAGCTTTGCAGTGCCGCATCTCCGAACTCGAACGGGAACTCGCAAATCGAGGACGCGAGGCCTATCGGGAGGGTGAAGCGGCCGGCGCGCAACAAACTGCCGCACGTCTTCAGCCGGTCATTGAACGGTTTGCGCAGACCATCACCGAACTGGCTGGTTGCAGGGCGCGCCTGCGCCGCGAGGCCGAACAGGATCTGGTCCGGCTGTCGCTGGCCATTGCGCGGCGCATCCTCCACCGCGAATTGACCGTGGATCCGGAAGCGCTCGGCGGCATCGTGAAAGCTGCACTCGACCGCCTGGACGCCCGCGATGTAAGCCGCGTTCGCGTCCATCCGGCCGACGCGCCGATCATCGAAGAACAACTCCGGCGCGGCGGTTTCGGCATGGCCGCTGAGATCGTCGCCGATTCCGGTCTGGAGCGTGGCGCAGCCATTTTCGAGACCTCGCGCGGCCAGTTCGATGCCTCGGTAGAGACCCAATTGCAGGAGATCGAACGCGGATTTACCGACGTTTCCCCGGAGCCATGAACACAACCGCCGAAAGATGGAACGCCGAGCGCTATCTGCGCCGGCTCGATGGAATCGACACGCTCCGCGCGACGGGCTCGGTCACGCGATTGGCCGGGTTACTCATCGAATCCACTGGGCCGGCCGCCGCAGCCGGCGACTTTTGCGAAGTTCGCACGTGTAGCGGCCGGCGCATCCGTACGCAGGTGATCGGCTTCCGTGATGGCCGCGTGCTCTCCATGCCGCTCGAAGAGACTGGCGGTCTCCAAGCGGGCGATCAGATCTGCGCCCGTGCCGACGACGCCAGAATTGCGGTTGGACCCCAACTGCTCGGGCGCGTGCTTGATGGTTTCGGCAAGCCAATGGATGGAAAGCCGCCCATCGAAGCCGCCGGTTCTTACGACCTCTACGCCGCACCGCCCGGGCCGCTCGAACGGGAGCATATCGTCGATCCATTGGTCACCGGCATCCGCGCCATCGATGGGTTGCTGACTTGCGGCAAGGGACAGCGCATCGGCATTTTTGGCGGCAGTGGTGTCGGCAAGAGCACCCTGCTTGGCTCGATGTCGCGCAACAACTCGGCCGACGTCAGCGTCATCGCCCTGATAGGCGAACGCAATCGCGAGGTGCGCGGTTTCCTCGAACACGAACTCAGCCCCGAGGGGTTGGCGCGCTCGGTTGTTGTGTGCGCCACTTCGGACCGGCCTGCTCCGTTGCGCATCCGCGCCTGTCACGTCGCGCTGGCAATTTCGGAGTACTTCCGCGACCAGGGCGCCAGCGTTTTGCTGGTGATGGATTCTGTGACGCGGCTCGCCATGGCGCAACGGGAGATTGGTCTCGCCGCCGGCGAACCGCCCAGCCAGAAAGGCTACACCCCGTCGGTTTTCAACCTGCTTCCGAAGGTCTTTGAGCGGGCGGGCAATTTCGCAAAAGGCTCGATCACCGGTTTCTTCACCGTACTGGTGGAGGGTGATGACTTCAACGAGCCGATTTGCGACGCGGTGCGCGGCATCCTGGACGGCCACTTTATCCTCTCGCGGGATCTCGGCTCCGCCGGCCACTATCCCGCAATCGACGTGCTCCAGTCTGTCAGCCGCCTGGCGTCAAAACTGGCTGCGCCGGAACAGAACCTGCATGCGCGCAAGATCCGCGAAGCGCTGGCGGCTTACCAGCGCGCCGAAGATCTGATTAACCTGGGGGCCTACGCGGCCGGCAACAACCCGGCGCTCGATGCGGCGATCCGCGCACGCTCTGGACTGCTCGAATTCCTGCGTCAGGAGGCCCACACTACTTCTCCTCACGAACAGACCCTTGCGCAGATGCAGGATCTGGCCGGGATGCTGGGATGAAACGCTTCCACTTTCGGCTCGACCGCGTGCGCCAATGGAGGTCGGAACAGGCAGCCATGGAGCAGAGCCGTCTGGCCGGAATGATCGCGGAACGTCAGGCTTTTATCGCGGGAATCGCGGCCCTTCAAACGGAGCGGGCCGGAATCGATGGCGCGCTCGTGCGGCGTACGGAGGTGGAAGCGCGTGAGCTGGCCGCAGTGGCATCCGCGCGGGATTGGATCAAGTTCGAGACGGTCCGGTTGACCGCGAAGATCGCCGAAACAGAAGCGCGCATCGTGGCGCAGCGCGAACGCGTCACGGTCGCTCAGCGCAACTTCAAGCTGCTGGAGCGTCTCAAAGGGCGAGCCCTCGAGCACTGGAAACAGGAAGAATCGCTCGAACTCGAAAACCTGGCCTCAGAGGTCTTCCTCGCAAAGTGGAGACCGGGATGAGCGTTCTGCTCTCAACTGCCGCCGAGCAACTTGGCCGCTTCCCCAATCTGACTCTCCAGCGCCTGCAAGGACTGCACCACGATCTTGGCCTGCGCATTCGCCTCGTCCCAGCGCCCCGCCTCGACGGCCTCGCGAACGCCGGGCAGCGTCTTGGCCGAATAGCCAGTGTAAATACCCGGTGCGACGATCTGATTTTTGTACCATTCGCGTCCGGGCAGACCGGCCGGAGCGAGCAGCGTCCGCTCGCAGCGGAAGATTATCTCGTTGAGCTTGGTCAGATCCGCTGCCGGAAGCGGCTCGGCGCGTTGCATCGCGGCTTCCAGAGCCGTTTCGTACTTCGCCGACGCCGCCTCGATCCGCGTCAACTCCGCCGTGATGCCGCTCACATCGAGTTTCCCGCTTTTCTTGCCGAGTTTTTCCAGCTCCTCGTTCCAACCGCGCACAGCCCGGACGAAACCGCCAAACTCGAACGGCAGGACCGGTGCGTCGGCCAGTCTCAAAACGGCCGTTCCCGTGAACTGCGCCAGGGCCTTCTCATAGACGAAGTTCGAGTCGGAGAAGCGGGTGAACCAATTGAACGAATCATAAATCGAGTGGTAAATGCCGCCCGGGTCGTCTCCGGAAAAACCGGTGTTCAGGCTGGCGATCCCGACATGGTCCACAAAGGCGACATAGTCGGAGCCTGCGCCCAGAGATTCGAGTAGAAACTCGGCCGGCTTGGCGTCGGTCCGCTTTTTACTCCGCTGCAAGCGCTCCTCCAACACGCTCTTGCCGCTGACCGGATCTTTGATGTCGCGCGCCACCTGCTCGACAAACTGGCGCAGCGAAGGCGAGCCGCCCGCCTCCAGACGGCCGCGCCCGCTCATATCGGTGTTCAAATACGCCACTCCCTTGCGGTCCAGTTCGGCGCGATGCTTTTCCACCCACTCCGTCGAACCGATCAAGCCGAACTCCTCGCCGTCCCACAGCGCGAGTTTGATCGTGCGCTTCGGACGCCAGCCCTGCTTCTTCATTTCGGCGAAAGCGCGGGCCGTCTCCAGCAGGGCGACGGCGCCGCTGGCCGGATCCTGCGCACCGTTGACCCAGGCGTCATGGTGATTTCCGTACATCACCCACTGGTTCGGCCACAAGCTTCCGGGGATAGTCGCGATCACGTTATAGATCGGCCGTACGCTCCAATCGAACTCCACTTTCAGGCGCACTGTGGCGGGTCCGGGCCCGACGTGGTAGGTGATCGGCAGGGCGCCTCGCCAACCCTCCGGCGCCACCGGTCCGTCGAGGTTCTCGAGCAGCGGTTCGGCGTCTTCGTAGGATATTGGCTGCACCGGAATCTTCATGATGGTCTTGGCTTCCTCCCGGCTCAGGCGCTTCGCGCCCCGTTCGGACGCCCAGCCGGGAGAGAGCGGGTCGCCAGGATACAGCGGCATGTCGAGAACGCTGCCGCGCTGCACGCCCTGCGGCGGACGGAAGGCGCCGTTGGGATAGACATCGCCCTTAAAATAGCCGTCGTCACGCGGGTCGGAATAGATCAGGCAGGCGACGGCGCCATGTTCCTGCGCCACTTTCGCTTTGGTGCCGCGCCATGCCTTCCCGTAACGCGCGATTACCATCTTGCCCTTAACAGTGATGCCCAACTGCCGAAGATACTCATAGTCTTCGGGAACCCCATAGTTGACGTAAACCAATTGCGCTGTGACGTCGCCGGAGGCCGAGTAGGCGTTATAGGTGGCGAGTTGATCGGCGTCGGCCGAGTCCTTGTCATCCTTGAGAACCGGCTCCTTCAATTTGGCCTTGTATTTCACGGGGGCGATGAGGTCCAGGCTGCGAAACGTGGGGTAGGGAAGGAGCGCTTCAAAAGCTTCGATGCGCGCGTCGAGTCCCCACTGGCGCAGTTGGCTGACTGCCGATTCCGCAACGGCCATGGAGCCGGGCGAACCTGCGTGGTGCGGCTCTTCGGACATTTGGCGCAGGTAGTCGCGCATGCGGTCCGGCTGCGGCAAGCTTCGGAACTTCTGCTCGCGTTCCGACTGGGATTTCCATTCCGACGGCGGAAATCCACGGATCGGATCCTGTGCCAGCATGGGCAGGGTCAAGAGCGCCAACGCAAGAATGCGTGCCATAAGAGTCCTATTCAGTTAAACGGTCTTCTTGAGGAATGCCAGAAACTCGTTCGAGTCGCGCGTCACGCCGGCGAAGGTGGCTATGATCTTTCCGTCGCCGTCGAGCAACGCGTAATACGGAATTGCTATCGTTGCGAAGCGCCGCTCCTGGAGTTGCTGGTTCTTCTGCGATGCTTCATCCGTGCCGTCCGTATAGAGTTCGGCCAGAACCAGATTCTTCAATGCCGCCGCAATCTCAGGCCGAGGAAACATATTAGCCTTCATCCAGTGGCAGTTGGTGCAGGCATAGCCGGTAAAACTGACAAGTACAAGTTTGTTCTCGCGTCGCGCCGTTTCGAGAGCAGTCTCGTATTGATTCCGGATCCAGACCGGGCCGCTTTCACCCGCCGCGACAGTCCCCGCTCCGGCCGGCACATACGCGTCCAACTCACCCAATTTCCCGCCAAACATACCGGGCATCAGACTCACCGCGAAGATCAGGAAACTTGCGCCGGCGAGCAAACGCCCCACCCCCAGGTTCTCGTCCGGTTTCACGCCTTCCAATCGCAGAAACCCAAGCAGATAGAGACCCGGCAGCGCGAACAGCACCACCCAGGCGCCGAGAAATCGTTCGCGCGTGAGGAAGTTCCATTGATAGACCTGATCGATGTTGCTCAGGTATTTCAGCGCCGCCGCAAGAATGATGAAGCCGAGCACAACTTTCACGCGCGCGAGCCACCCGCCGCTTCTCGGCATACTCCGCAGCAGGGACGGAAACAGCGCGAGCAGAAAGAAGGGCGAAGCGAGCCCGCAAGCGAAACCCGCCATACCGAGAGCGGGCCGCCATCCACCACCCTGCACGGAAGCCGCCAGCAGTGTACCTACAAATGGACCGACGCAGGCGAACGACGTCAACGAGAACGTCAGGCCCATCAGCAGGGTTCCGAACACACCGCCCCCTTGCGAGGCGCGATCCAGGCGCGTCAGAACAGACGAGGGGATCGTGATTTCAAACGCACCCAAGAGGCTTAGCGCGAAGGCGATGAAGACTGCGGCGATGAACGCGTTCACCCACGGATTCGAGCCCAGCAGCACGACGCCAAACGGACCCATCAGCGCTGTCGTGGCCAACCCGAGCAGCGTAAACAAGACAACGATGCCGAGCGCAAAGACTCCTGCCTGAAACACGCTTTGTCCCCGCGTGACCGTCTCCTTTTTCAGGAAGAACGACATCGTGATAGGGATCATCGGGAAGACACACGGTGTGAAGATCGCCGCAAGACCAAAACCAAAAGCTAGCACCAGGAATGCTCCCAGGCCCTGCTGTCCTGCCGCGGGCGCCGGGGTCACAGGCGCGGGTTCGACAACAGCCGGAGACTTGGATGCCACGGCCGCGTAGCCGTCCGGGACTGCGGCTGTCGACGGCGGCCCCGCGGGTAGAATCGCGAGTCTCGCCATGGCGGTGCGCTTTACCGGAGGCAGACAAAGCTTGTCGTTACACGCCTGATAGCGCACCTGCGCGGTGAGTTCGGCAGCCCCCGCGGCGGCCTCTTTCAACACCGGGATGCGCAGCAGAAATACGGTCTCTCCGCCGAAGGTCTCCGTCTCGCTGTTGAAGTTGGGATCGAGTTCACGCTTGGGCTTAGGCTGGTAAACTTGCACGGCGCCGATGGCCGGGTTGGCCGCCAGGGCAATACTTGTCGCAATTGGCGGACGCGGCGTGGTCAGGGAATACAGATGCCAGCCCGGTTCCATGCGGGCCGTGAGCCGGCCCAGCGTCTCCGAACCCGCCGCAACTCCTCCGGCCGGTTCGAACGCGAGCGCCCACTTGATTGGATCGAGCTTTTGCCCGGGCGCCGGCAACACACCCAGCAGGGCAATCGCCGCCAGCAAACTGATCCGCGGTATCACTGTCTATTGCGCTTTCGCCGCCATAGCCCAGCGGCCCAACTCTTCCTCAATTCGCCGGTTGACATTGCCTCCAGCATACTCTGCCGCCACGCGAATCGCATTCTTGATCGCGTTGACGTTCGAGCGGCCGTGGCAAATAATACAAACGCCTCTCACACCAAGCAGAGGTGCGCCGCCAAACTCGGAGTAATCGACACGCTTCTTGAAATCGGAGAATCCGTTCTTGGACAGCACATAGCCGATCTTGCGCGTCATGGTGGACTCGAGCGATTCGCGCAGCATGTGCCGGATCACTTCCACCAGCCCTTCGCTGACCTTCAGCGCGACGTTGCCGGTGAAGCCGTCGCAGACGATCACGTCGGCGTGTCCAGTGTACACGTCGCGGCCTTCCACATTTCCGATGAAGTTGATCGGCAGGCTCTTGAGCAGCGGCATGGCGGAACGTGTTAACTCGTTGCCTTTGTGCTCCTCTTCGCCGATCGAAAGCAAGCCGACGCGCGGATTGACGGTACGGAAGATGACGCGCGAATAGACGCTGCCCATCACGGCAAACTGGGCCAGCATCTGGGGCGAGCAATCCACGTTGGCGCCCACATCGACCATCACGGCGGGCGTACCCTTTAGCGTGGGAAACGCCGAGAGCAACGCCGGGCGCTCTACGCCGTTGACCATGCCTTGCACTGTCTTCGCCGTCGCCATAACAGCGCCGGTATTGCCGGCCGAGACAACGCCCTGCGCCATGCCGTCGCGCACTAACCGGGAGGCCACACGGATGGAGCTATCCTTCTTGGTCCGCATCGCTTTGGCGGCGCTGTCCTCCATCGTGATCACTTCGCTAGCGTGCTGGATCGAGATGGGTAGACTTTTCCAGCCCGGATGCATGTCGAGTTCGCGATGGACGTCGTCGTAACGACCCACCAGAACTACACCCACACCGAGACTCTTGGCGGCCCGGATCGCTCCCTCCACTTCATTCTTGGGAGCGTAATCCCCGCCCATGGCATCGACAGCGATGGTCACCATATCAGGGAGTTTGAACCGCCTGGGGCTGAAAGCGCATTACTCTTCGGCAACTTCGACAACTTCGCGGCCCTTGTATTTTCCGCAGTGCGGGCAAACACGGTGGGGCACTTTCGGTTCGTGGCAATTCGGGCACTCGGACAGACCGGAAGGCTTCAGGGAGTCGTGGGTGCGTCGCGCTGAAGTGCGCCGCTTGGAGTGTCTGCGTTTCGGATTTGGCATTGCTGATTCCTTAGATCAAGATCTGGTCGTATTCAAATTCTTCAAAGCGGCCCAGCGGTCATCGCCGGGCTTTGTCTCGCAGTCGCATTCGGACTGGTTCCGGTTCTGCCCACAAACGGGGCAGATGCCTTTGCAGTCTTCGCGGCACGTCCGCCGCATCGGCAGCGCGAGCAAAACCTGTTCCCGCAGGATCTCTTCCAGTTCCAGGCCGCCACCTTCGTACATCGCGATCACGGTCGCGCCGGTGTCGAGGGCCTCTTCCTTTTCCTCTCCCATGAGCGGAGCGGGGTAGTAGAAAAGATCCATCTCGTGTTCGATGGCGTACGGCGCGGCTTCCAAACAGCGGTCACATTCCGCCATCATGCGCACCGAAACACGCCCTTGAACACGGATCACCTGCGTCTCCCCCAGCAGTTCGGCGGAACCGGCAACGTGGAGCGGAGTCTCCTGCCGGATCTTTGCGTCGAGGTAATCAATTTCACCCGGTTGGAACGTCAGGTCAAACCTGAGCGTCCGCGTTTCCATCTCCCTGACGCTTAGATACACACACACCACCTCATTACTGCGCTGGGGCAATAAACTACAGTATAGCGAACCTGAAACCAGATCGTAAGCGGAGTGATCGTTTGCACGTCTGCCGTTGCCCCACTGCCGCTCCGGGCGGGTTGCCAGGATTCCATCCTGTCCCACATGAAAGCAACATCATCACCCGGTCAAAGACCTAGAACGGCAGATCGTCATCGGCTGCGGGTTTGCGCGGGCCGCCGCTTTTCCACCGGAAGTAGACATTGGTTCTCCCATCCTTGGTCTGCTTCAGAACCGGGATGGGGAGGCCCCGCATTTCTTCCAGACGTTCCGGAAGGCTGGAGAGCCGCGTCAGGCTGATGCCACACTTCTGCAAATCCTCCTTCAGCCACGCCAAGGTCCGGTCCATGATGACGCGATTCTTGTGTAGAATCTGCCGGTTGCAGTTCGATCCCTGGATGCGCAAGGTCCACACCAGCATTGGATTCGAGCTATGGCTCGATTCTTTCAGGCGAACTTCCTCGATGATTGTGCTGTACTCGCCATCGGGAATTTCCGCCCCTGGCGCTTCGTCGCCACCACCCACACGGCTGTACTCCTCATCGAAACAACTCAGGTCGATGGCCTGCGACGGATCCGCATAGTTCTGGTTCATACGAAAACCTCCTGAGACTTGGTGCGCCGTGCGGCGAAAATTCTCACCTTATCCAGTGTCCAGCCGGTCGCGACGCGTCTCATGTTGGGCACTTGACCAATACAGCCGGGTCGACTGCCAGCCAAACGGCGCGTGTTTGCGCACCATCGCCTATCACGCCAGCGCTACCGCCAGCACCAGGTCGTCATGCGTTCCCGCGCGCATCGCTCCGTAGCTCTCCCTGCCGGCCGCGCTGATTTTCACTTCCATGTCCTCCAGTTCCCGCAGGAAATCCGGCCCTGCCTGCAATCCGGCCGAAATCAGTAACTGGCGGTGGATGCCACGGGTCTGGGTGCTCCCTGGCCACCGGGGCGTGATGCCCCGACTTGCAAGAACGCCGCCATCGTGCGGAACATCCGCAGCATGACCGGCTTCAAACCGAATTCCACTAGTTCTCCGGCCGCGCCGGCAGCCGGGGGATCGGCGGGCGCATTTCCCACGGTTCAAGCGGCGCCAGGCCGAAACAGAAGACTTGTCCCGGCACATAGCGCTGCCGGACTTCAAAGTTTTCGAATGCCGAGCCGCCCGGAATTCGGATCTCCGAGTTCCAGTAACAGCCGCGGCCGTTCACCTTCACTCGCAGGTCGGGCTGGATGTCGTGGGCCGGAACGCGCCAGTATTGGGTCAGCTTGGCCGATCGGTAGGTCCAGAAGGGGCGCTCCGGAATCGTGACCGCCGCCGGATTCCGCTCGTTCGTGGTCGCCAGAACCAGCGCGTCACCGTCACCGTAGCGGAGCATTTCCTCGAGTGGGTAATTCTCCTTGTCGATGAATCCCGTGCCGGCGTAGCCGTCGTAGAGTTTCAGGCTTTCCACCAGCCTGTCCTTGAGCCAGAGCCACCGCAATCGCGCGTAGTTCCCCATGGTGGCGCTCAAGGTCAACTCCTCGATGCCCGCCGAATTCTCCTGGTGATGGACGCTGAAGGCAACCTCTCGCGGCCGGTCCGACGTCATGCGGGCGACCACATACACGTGAGCGCCATTGGCGGTGAAGGGCTCGACATCGATGCGAACGCTGAGACGCTCCACGGGAACCGGAAGTGCAGGCAGAGTTTCAAACGTGCCCTGCCAGCCGGCGGCGGTGAACTGCTTTCCCTGCAAGCCGTCGGTCTCGCTTTTCTCCATCTCGCTGAACCCCATCCGGGATTGCCGCGAGCCTGCGCCCAGGGTGACCGGTTCCACCGCAACAAAGTTGATCAATTCCGCCTTGCCCGACGCGGCGTTCCAGATTCCGGTCCGGATCAGGCCGCGCGGGCCGGGCATTCCTCCGCTGGAGGCCAACCCGAATACAACACCGTCCGTGCGCCCCCAGATAAGAGGCTCGGAGGGAGAGGCCGGGCGTACCCAGCTCCCGCCCTGCGCCCGCAAACGCGGAGCGGCGCACAGCGCGAGACCGGCGCCGAGGAAGCTTCTCCGGCGCATATCAAAACTCCAGCTTCAGGCCGAACTGCATCCGGCGCGGTCCGTTCTGTTGCGCGGTGAGAATGCCAAATGGGGTATTGGAGGTCGCCAGCGAGGCGGCCGAAAGGTCGCGTGGGGCATTGTTGAAGATCGTCATACTGGCGCCACCGGTACCGAGCACCACTCGATTGAACACATTGAAGGCGTTGGCCCGGAACTGCAAGGTGACTTTTTCGGTGATGCGGGTGCGCTTGGAGACGGAGAGATCCTCGTTGAAGTAAGGCTGCCCGCGGAGGTTGGCGAGGAACTTGGCGCTGTTGCCGAACTCTCCGGTGGGTGGCGCAACGAAGGCCTCCGGGTTGATGTAGAACTGGCAGGAGGAGCGGCCGGCGGTAGCGGGGAGCGGGCCGGAACAGCGGCGATCCCAATTCGGATTCATCACCGGCACGCCGGGTACGACGTTGGCCCGGAAGCTGAACCCATCGTTGGCACGGTAGGGATTGGACGAGCCGGCGGTGTCGTACTCCATAAACAGTGGCCGACCGCTCTGGTAGAGATGGATGGCGCTCACCTGCCAGCCGCCAACGATCTTGCCCACGACGCCGCGTTGCGGCAGAAAGTGTTTGCCTGGGCCGAAAGGCAGTTCATAGGCGTAGCTCAGGGTGAGCACGTGCGGGATGTCGGAACTTGTGACGGAGCGCTCGCCGGCGTTGTTGTAGTAATCCTGCTGGAAAGAGCGGCCAAATCGGGCGTTTTGGGCGCCCGCGTCGACGCCGATGAAGGAGTCGACGTCGCCGATGGTTTTGGAGTACGTGTAAGACGCGAGCAAGGTGAGTCCGGCGGAGAAGCGCTTTTGCAATTTCGTCTGCAGGCCGTTATACGAGGTGCTGCCCATGGGTACCTGCAGGTTGTCGATATTGCCGTACTGTGGGAAGGGGCGGATGGCCTGTGCTAGCGTGGCGCCGGCGCCGAACAGTTGGACAAAAGTGGGGAACGGAGGACGAGCGCCGGAGGCGACCACGCGCGGATCGTCGATGCGCAGATTCAAGTACTCGTTCAGAGGCATGCCGGCGGCTTGCGCGGCGCTCCGGAACTGTTCGGAGGCGGCGACGGAAACCTGGTTAGGCTTACGCCAGAGGCCGAGGTGATAGATGTGGGTGCCGACGTAGGCGGCGGTGGCCTGAAATCCGCCCTTGATCTCATGCTGAATCTCAAAAGCCCAGTTGATCTGCGTGGGCATCTTGCCGGCTTCCGAGTAAATGAGCGCGGGATTGACGTTGCCGACCAGCAGGCCGGGATCAATGGTGGGGGGAGGCGTGAAGCCGGGGAAGGGCCGATCCCAGAAGTAGGCGGGTGAGCCGAGCACATCGCCGGGACGGTTGACGGTGGCGAGGCCGTTGAAGCCATTCGAGTATAGGCCGCTGCCGATGCCGTTGGTGAGATTATCGTTGCCGAGTGGACGGGCCACGGCGAAGCTCGAGCGGATCACGGTTCTTTGCAACGGCGACCAGGCCAGGCCGATCCGGGGCTGGAACGTCTTCCAGTCGATATCCCCGATGCGCGCTTTCCCATTGCGGCCGGGTCCGCTGCCATAGAACGAGTAGGCTCCGGCTACATTGCCGGCGGAGGGATTGGGCATCGAGATGTCGAGGGTGGAGACGCGGCCGAGCACTTCGGTGCGCGGTATGGAGAAGTCGTAGCGAAGGCCGAGATTCAAGGTGAGGCTGCGGGTGACTTTCCAGTCGTCCTGGATGTAGCCGGAGGTGGTGAGCCAGCGATATCCGGCGGTCGTGTAACCGAGGACAACGCGCGAGAAATCCATAGCGCCAAACAAAAAGCTGGCCGCGGCGGAGCCGGTACCAGCGGGGATGGACACGGTGCGGGGACCTTGGGAGGTGTTGACGAAACCGGTGCCGTTCAGTGCGGTCTGCGTCGGCTCAAATACGAAACGGCCGGCGTTGTTCGCGATTTCGTTGCGTTGGAGCCGGCGCACTTCGCCGCCGATTTTGATGTTGTGGCCGCCGCGATTCCAGGTGACGCTGTCGTTCACGATGAAACGGTTCTGGGCGACGATGGAATACGTTTCGGTACCGATGGCATTCAGGTTGCGAATCTGAATGGAGGGATACGGCGAGCCGGGCGGCAGGGAGATGCCGGAGATGCCGAGGGACTCGAAGCTCGGACCGGGCTGGACGGGGACGTTGTTGAACGTGTCGCGGAGGAAGCCGAAAGTCAGAGAGTTGACCATGTGCGGCGAGATCGTGAAGTTGTGGGCGAGGCGCGCCTGGATGGAAGGGGAGTCGCTCTTAGTGGCATCGAGCAGATTGAGCGTGCCGATGTTCCGGGTGAGGCTGCCGCCGAGCGAGACGCTGCCGGAGAGATTCTGGCGCTGGCTGAGGGCGTGATCGATCTTGGCGACGAAGCGCTCCTCATCCACCGTCGAGGATGTCTGGCGGGAGAAGTTGTTGAAGAGCGCGTCGCTAGAAGCCTGCGGAAAGCTGGCGAGGACCTTCTTGGCGACGGCGCTGAGGCCAGGGTAGCTTGCGGGGATGATGTTGCCGGCGAAGGGATCGCGGACCGGGTAGGATCGGCCGTCGGGTCCGGTGACGCTGTGGGAGGTGGTGGGATCGTAGATGGCGCCGGTGACGACGGGGCGGCCGGCGGCATCGAAGACTGGAAGCCGCTGGGAGGGGTTAGTGGGGTCGGGTGCGGAGAGTTGGTTGGAGAGCAGCTGCGAGAAATCGCCCTGGCGAAAACGGTTGGGGAATGTGGTGAGATTCAGGTTATTGGAACTGGGGCGGTAGCGAAACCAGGTGTAGCTGACGAAGAAGAAGGTATGGTCGCGGCCGTTGTAGAGCTTGGGAATGAGAACCGGGCCGCCGGCGGTGAAGCCGTATTCGTTCTGTTTGAGGGGCGCCTTGACTCCGCCGCGCGTCTTGGTGGGGAAATCAAGCGCGTTGAGCTTGTCGTTCTGGAGAAACTCAAAAGCGCTGGCGTGCAGTTGGTTGGTTCCGGAGCGGATGGTGAAGGAGACAATGCTGGAAGCCAAGCCGTGCTGGGCGGCGAAGGAGTTGTTGGAGATCTTGAATTCGCCGATGGCTTCGAGCGACGGGTGATTCGAGCCGGTGGCTCCGGTTGCGTTCGTGTCGGCGATCGGCACGCCATCGATGAAAACGTCGGTGGATGCGCTGGGAGTGCCGCTGACATTCAGGCGCAGGTCGGGCACATCGCGCGGGATGGAGCCGCTGACGCCCGGCGTGAGGATCACGAAATTGAGCGGGTTGCGCATGCTGCCGGTGAGCGGGACGGGGAGGTCCATGATTTGGGTGCGGGAAACCGCCGTGCCGATGTCGGAGGTCTCCCTGTCGAGAGTCGAACCGCGCGCTTCCACGGTGATCGTCTCGACAATCTCGCCTGGTTCGAGGGTCGCGGTGAGCGATGTAGTGCTTCCTACTTCCACCGCTACGCCTGTTTCGGTGAAGGTCTTGAATCCGGCAAGTTTGCAGGTGACCTCGTAACGGCCTACCGGGAGAGCGGAAAACAGGAAGCCGCCGGTCGTATCCGAAGCGGCTTCCCAGCGCACTCCGGTAGCGGAATTGAGCAGCGTCAATTTCGCATTTGGAGCCGCCAACCCCTGGGCGTCGACGACCAGACCTTTGATGGTGCCGCGGTCCGACTGGGCATTAAGCGTCAGGCAGACGACAGTTATGATGAAGAAATTCACACAAAAGCGATTCATGGAATCTCCTTAACTATCCCGGTGTGTCCGGTCCTGTTACGGTTTGCCCACGGTTGGTCCATCCACGTTCACCATGCGCGGCAGGCGCTCGGCGACAGGCGGCAGCGGCTTCCGAAGGCGGTGCGGTCCTTGTTGATACCAGTAGGCCACCGTGTAGAAGTTGTCCGAACGGTGGTTGGCGTGGCCATGCTCGATGGTCATCTTGAAGTACTTCTCGAAAGGGACCGGCGAATCCGTGTGGAAGCGATATACCATCCATTTCGATCCGCGATTGTCCCCACCGTTCACGGGATTGCCGGAACGCTGATAGGCGAACTTCGGATAGGACGTGCCGAACGGCGAGATACCGCAGCCGCCGTAGCACCAGGCGCCGAGATAATAGTCTTCCGATCCCGTACCTGTGATCTTTGGTTTGGAGCGGTCGTCGATGAACATCATCTCGTCGCCTTCGCCCCACCAGTCGCCCTGGTTCTGAAGGATACTGTGAGTCACCCCGACGTAATGCCCCTTTCCCTCAGTCTCGAGGATGACGTAGTTGGCCGCGCCATCAAGGTTGGGCTTCCGGTCTACTGCCGGGTCGGAGTTCAGCTTCCAGTCGGAGGTCCAGCCGGGGGTCGGAACGGCTTGCCGGTACTCGGCGTAAAAGTAGGCGGCGTCGGCGGGCAGACTGCGGTGCTTCTGCCAATCGATGTTGTAATAGAAGGCCCCGATCGGCTGAGCGCCTTCATTCGTCACCGTGATCTTCGCCGATTTCCGGAAAGGCATCGGAAAATAGCAGTTGAGCGCCTTCTGCGAACCGACCGACAGCGGTCCCGATTCGTAGAGGAAGTACTCACCCAACCCGAGCCCGAAGAAGTCGCCGATCGGCGCTTCCACGGCGGGCAGCGTTTCGCCGTCCCAGTACATACGCAGAACGATCTTCTTGAGGTGATAGTGCTCCGGAGTGGCGATGGTGAACCACATGTGTGTGACCACGCCCGGGCCCTGTACGTCTCCGATCGTCCGGGTTTCACCTGGCTTAATCGGGTTCTGCCTTCCGCCGTCGTCGTTGCCGCCGGTCCGGTCAAAGGAAGAGATACGCTCCTGGGTATAGTTCTTTAGCAGCGCGAGGCTAAGGTCCTCGGCGTTGGCCATCGATACGGCCAGCGCGCCTGCGACGATTAATGTCAATGAATTCCGCATAAGATGTCCTGTTCAGATTGGCGGAGACTGGATTTTGCTTGCCCTCTATATCGTGTAGATGTAACGATACAGATTGAAAAATTGGATGTCAATCCCTTTTTGATCGGATCATCACTGATGGAGGCGTCGATGCGTCGGAAATTAAAGCTTATTGCACTCACAGCAGCACTTTCACTGGCCGCCAGCGGAGCAGTGAAGGTCAGTAGTGTCCGGCTATCGTTCTGAAGCTGACAGATAACCCCTTTGGTGGCATAGGGATGAGTGGCCTTTCGAGATTTTTCGATATGAACTTCCGCTGACCGATTCAGGGCTCCGCTGGCGCTTCAATTTCCCTCACCGACAATGGAGCATGTTTGCTGGCCGCATTCTCTTCGCCCAGGTGATGGACCATATCCCGCCCTACGAGTTCCAGAAATGTGTCGCACGTTACGGCGGCGCTTCCAGATTCCGCGGCTTTTCGTGCCTCGATCAGTTCCTTTGTCTCGCATTTGCGCAATTGACATTCCGCAAAAGTCTCCGCGATATCGAAGCCTGCCTGCGCTCCGTTCAGAACAAGCTCTATCACATGGGCTTCCGGGGCAAAATCGCACGCTCCACGTTGGCCGATGCCAACGAGGGCCACGACTGGCGCATCTACGCTGACTTCGCTCAAGTGCTCATCCACATTGCACGTCCGATGTACGCCAGCGAGGCGCTTGGCTTCGATCTCGACAACACGGTGTACGCCTTGGACTCCACCACCATTGACCTCTGTCTCTCGGTGTTTCCGTGGGCACGCTTCCGCACCACCAAAGCCGCGTTCAAGATGCACACCTTGCTGGATCTGCGCGGCCCGATCCCCACATTTATTGAGGTTTCTGATGGAAAACTGCCCGATGTCAAAATCCTCGACGTCATCACGCCAGAGCCCGGCTCTTTCTACGTCATGGACCGCGCCTACGTGGACTTCTCGCGCCTGCACCGGTTCCACAGCGGCGGCGCCTTCTTCGTCACGCGCACCAAACGCCGCATCCTGTTTCGCCGCCGCTACTCGCACCCCGTCGATGCCAGCACCGGCGTGCGCTCCGATCACACCGTCGTGCTCGCGTCGGCCAGCTCTCGAAAGCACTACCTCAATGCACTCCGCCGCATCCTCTTCTATGACACCGAAAAAGACCGCCATCTGCGTTTCCTCACCAATAACTTCGACCTGCCGGCGCTCACCATCTGCCTGCTCTACAAGTCACGGTGGGAGGTGGAACTGTTCAGATGAATCTGTCGGGCTTATAGCCGGACGCTAGCGAATGCGCCTAGTGCTGGCCCAGAGCCTGGGTTGGCCGCTCAATTCGGTCTGGATCATAGTGCACCCCAATGTTATACTTTGCTCAACTGGATGGTCCTGCGGATCTCAGTCCGCCGGGCCAAGTGAGTGAATGTCACATAGGAGGGGATATGCCAACTGGTACAGAGAAATTTGACTTGAAAAGTTTGAATTCTCCGAACGAGGTTCGGAGGTTCGAAAAGGGCAAGGTCGAACTCGTGAATGTCGCCGGAGCCTCAATCGGGCGCGCCACGTTCGAACCAGGCTGGAAGTGGTCCACCTGCGTCAAACCGATCGCCAACACCGGAAGCTGCCAGGCCGCGCACTACGGCTACCAAATCTCGGGGACAATGACGACACGGATGGATGATGGCAGCGAATGGACCTCGCACGCTGGCGACGTCCTTAACATTCCGCCGGGACACGACGCCTGGGTGGTCGGAAACGAACCGGTGGTGATTATCGACTTCCAGGGCATGGCCAATTACGCTAAAGAGCAACGGGGTAGTTCAGCCTCTCGTTGATGCCGCTCCCGGCGCGCCGGGAGCCCGAGCCGGCAGCTTTAATCGGGTGCTGCGGCGGAAGAGTCGGGCGGCGCGTCAATTCCGAGATGTTGTGGTCGGAGACGACAGAAAAAACCGCCTGCGGAGAGCCGCGCTCAACATGCCGCACACCCGGAGCCGGTGGTCATGGTGTGCCCGCGAGATCCTCGCATAGCGGGTAGCGCAATGGCGCGCGCCGCTTCGGTCAGGAACCCGGAACCTGTCCCGGAACCCGTCATCGCCATCGGAATACCCGTTCGCCTGCCATGGCACCGGCCTCCCTTGGCCATCGATCATGATCAGGGTCGCCACCGAATCTCCGGCGCTGCTCGCGTTCGAGGTCACCAGGATCAGGTCGTCCCTCCCGTTCCTGTCGGGAACCGGAACCGGGACAGGAACCGGGACAACAGGAACCGGGACAGCCTAGGAACCGGGACGGAACCGGGACAGCCTGACCCGTCCCACCGGCAATTATCACTCAAAATATCCCCACACTTCCGTCAGTATTCCTGTGCCGCAAACTGTTCCGCACACCGGCCGCCCTCGCCAACAGCGCTCCGTTTCGCGCTCCTCTCCCCATCTCGCTTTGCGATCAAGTCGCCCACGTGATCGCAGAACTCTTTCGTCCCTAACGGCTTACCGGCATACGTCGCCCTCTCCAACCGCCTCATCTCCCACTGCTCTTCGGGACTGGCCAACAGCGCTTCCCAGGGCTCCGCGCCTCCTACGCCGGCCCAGAACGCCATGTCCACAAGCCGCAGCCGGTCCCGCCCCGTGAGGTGGCACTGCGCGCTCGACCAGGCATGCTCTTCGGCCCGTTCCACCAATCCGGCCCGTACTGGATTGCGCTCGACATAGCGCAATGCCGCCCACAAATGCGCCTGATCCAAAGGGCACGAGAAGAATCGATTCTGCCACAAATGTCCGCTGCGCTGCCGTCGCGCGTTCAGATATTGCGCATACCGCCCGTGCGTCCGGCGCAGCGCTACCGCCAGCGCATCGTCTTCATTCGGAACGACTACCAAGTGAACGTGATTCGGCATCAGGCAGTAGGCCAGCACAGACAGCCCTGCCTTTTCGCTGTGTTCTTTCAGCAAGCCAAGGTACACCTGACGGTCGCGCCGGGTGTAAAAGACGATCTGTCGGCCGGTGCCGCGCTGCGTCACATGGTGCGCCACCCCTGGCACTACGATTCGAGCGGTTCGAGGCATTTGGAGTACTCCCTCCCTCCATGTAGTGCCTCAAACTGAAGAGATTTCTCCACTGGGACGGGTCAGGCTGTCCCGGAACCCGGAACCTGTCCCGGAACCTGTCCCGGAACCCGGAACCCCGAGAGATCCCAGGATAGTCCTTCGACCCGGGGAAGGTCCGTCTGCCCGAGCGCAAATGGAACCGTAGTGAGCGCCACGAGACCAACAAACACAGCACCGAAAAATCGAGTCATGAAAGGCCCTCCTCAGAGCTTCGTTCACAATTGATACTTTCATATCCTGAGCACTTGTAGTTTAGGCCAAGCCGATACCCGATTTGGCTCGACGCGCAGCTCAGCAGCGTTCTGTTGCGCGGGGAAGGCGGGTTGGTTTGACGCATACCGTAGATTTGCGATAAGCTCATTTGAGTTTGCGATAAGTTGATCTAAAAGGATGGTTTACTGATGCTCCCAAGATATGGTTCACTGATGCTCACATTCAGATGGGCGATCTTGGCCATATTTTTGTTCTCATCCTACCCGGCACGGGCTGCCGACACCACGGGTTCCGTACAAGGCATTGTGCTCGATAGCAGTGGCGCTGCCATCCCCGGCGTAGACCTAAACCTGGTCAACGAAGCCACTCAAGTCACCCGAACCCAGAAGGGCGGCGCGGACGGGCGATACACCTTCAACATTGTTCCTCCTGGCCAGTACACCTTGAGAGCTGCCGCTGCGGGTTTCCGCGCTGCAATCGCTACCGGCATCGCCGTCGAGGTCAACAAGACGAACCGTGCCGACATCACTCTGCAAGTCGGCCAAGTCTCCGAAGCCGTGGAAGTCACCGCCAACGTGTCGCACATCGACACTGTATCAGCGCAAGTCTCCATCAGCGTACAGCGGCAGTATATTGCGGATCTGCCTATCTCGTCGCGTAACGCGCTCGGCTTTGCCGAACTCGCCCCCGGCGTCGAGGTGAACGGCAGTTCCCAAGTGCAGAACATCGACGGCACCTTCGCAGGCGTCAACGGCGGACGACGCGGGAAGAACAGCTTTTACCTCGATGGCAGCGACAACACCGCCTCGTTCCGCAACAGCGCTCTCCAGTTCCCTAACCCGGAAGCCGTTCAGGAAGTCAACGTCAGCACCTCGAACACCTCAGCCGAGTTTGGCAAGCAGCCCGGCGGCATGTTCAACGTCATTACCAAGTCGGGCACCAACAAACTGCATGGCTCGGGTTTTTACTTCTTCCGTAACAAGGCATTCAACGCAAATAGCTGGAGTCGCAATAAGAGCGGCAGCGAGAAACCGGACGACGTCCTTAAACAGGGCGGCGGCACACTGGGCGGTCCCGTCCGCAAGGACAAGACCTTCTTCTTCGCCTCGTACCAGATCTACGACGACTCGGCCAGCGGCTTTCAGAACACCGTCCGCTTCCCCACCGCCGCCATGGCCAAAGGCGACTTCTCCCAATTCACCCAGCCGTTGTACGACCCCAGCACTGGCGTCCCGCTCGCCGGCAACATCATTCCCCAGCGCCTACTCGACCCTGTCGCGCAGAGCCTGATGCAACTGATTCCCACAGTGCCCAACTACGGCGACCGCTATTTGTGGGCCTTCACGAACCCCACGCGTAATAACGAGTTGCTCGCCAAGATCGACCACACCTTCAACCCTAAGCACTCCCTCCAGTTTTCCTACTTCCGCACGTGGGGCCATTTCGACCAGGCACCGACCGCAGCCAGCGGCAACGCGCCTGCCTTCGGTCCGCAGGTCAACGCCAATCGCCAGGACACGAACTCCGTGCGGCATACCTGGATCGCCAGCCCCAATCTGGTGGTGCAGAGCCGCTTCGCTATGGCCAAACTCTCGGCCGATCGCGGCAACGCCAACCTCGGTAAGAACCTTGCGGATTTTGGTGCCAAATGGCCCACCAGCCAGGAGGGTGCCCGCAAGTACCTTCCCATGATCGCCGTCAAAGATGGCTTCAGCACTCAGCAGGGCTGGCTCAGTCTGTTCGACCAGTCCAACTATCGCTTCGGCAGCACCGTCAATTGGATCCGTGGCCGCCACAACATCAAGTTCGGAGGCGAGTTCCAGCGCGACACCGTGCGGCAGCTCAATGACCAGGACAGCAGCACCTTCACCTTCGACGGCCGCTCCGCCTCCACGCCCACTGGCGGCAAGCCCACCGGCGTGAATGTATTCGGCTACAGCTTTGCCGATTTCATTACGGGACGTGCGGCAACCTTCTCCACCCTCGGTATCCTCGACTACGACCTGCACAACTGGAATAACTTCTCTTTCATAGAAGACCAGTGGAAAATCACTCAGCGCCTCACCATTACCCCCGGACTGCGCTACGAGCTTTATACGGCCGTTTCTGAACGCAACGGCCGCACGTCAGCCTTCGTCTTCGGCCACAAATCGGATTTGTACCCGAACGCCCCGTTGCACCTCGCCTTTGACGGCGATAAGGGCGTCCCTAAGGGCTTCTTTGACCAGGACCACAACAACTTCGCTCCCCGTCTCGGCTTCGCTTACGACGTAAAGGGTAACGGCAGAACGGTCGTCCGCGGCGGCGCAGGCGTCTACTATGCTTATAACTCCGCGCAAACCAAGCTCTTGACCGCAGAGGGAGTGCCGTGGCGTCCCAGCGCCTCCGGCGGCGAAACCCGCAGCCTCGTCGATCCCTGGGGCACCAGCCGCACGACCATTTACGCCAAACCTCCCACGCCGTTCACAACCGACGTGAGCAACTTCCCCTACCCGCCCCTCCTAAACAACAGCATGGGCTTCGACCGCAATTACCGCACGCCTTACAGCTTTCAGTGGAACCTCACGGTCGCCCGCCAGATCAACAGCGCAGTGTCGATCGAAGCGGCTTACGTCGGCAACCGTGCTCTCAAGCTTCTGCAGGAACTTCCCGGCAACCTGCCCGTTTGGACTGACAACGCCAGCCTCTCCAACCTCGAAGCGCGGCGTCCCATCGCGGGTTACGGCTACGTCGGCATAGTCCATTCTCGCGCGCGCAGTTGGTACGACGCCCTTCAGACGACCGGCGACGTGCGACTCCGGCGCGGACTTGTGATCCGCTCCACCTATGTCTGGAGTAAGTCTCTTGAGTACACCGGCGACGATCCGACAAACGTTAACAGTAACAACATCCAGACCGCCAATCCGCAAAACTGGAACGGCGAGAAGGCCGTGGTCGGCTCAAGCCACGTCTTTAAGATGTTTTACATCTACGACCTGCCGCTATGGCGCGAAGCCCACCACTGGGCCGGCCGCCTCCTGGGCGGCTGGCAGGCTGCTGGCAACTTCACCGCCCGCACCGGCACTCCCTTCGACATCACGCTCGGCGAGGACTGGAATTACGACTCCGCCGCTGGCGACCGTCCCAATCTGGTCGGTCCGCTACGCTATACGGAAGGCACGACCGACCAGCGCATGGCCCGCTACTTTGACCCGTCGTCGTTTGCTGCGCCCACCATACGCAACACCTTCGGCAGTCTCGGTCGCAACGCCATGCGCGGACCTGGCAACTGGACCGCCGATTTCTCGATGCTCAAGCGCTTCACTATCGCGGAAGGCAAACAGCTGCACTTCCGCGCCGAAGCTTACAACATCTTCAATCACCCAAACATCTTCAACCCTAACGGCAACATGCGTAGTTCCGATTACGGCAAGATCCTAAACCGTTCCGGCAATCGCACCATGCAAATGGCGTTGCGCTTCGTTTTCTGATTTTATAATTGCGCCAGCCTCGCCGAACAACAAAACGCCGAGCGAACTTGGCGCGGACCACAACCAGGCCGATGGCGAATGGGAAGATTCGCCGGCTCTACTCTTCGCCTGACACGGCCGCGTTACAATCGGGCCGGTCGCGTTGAAAGTTCTGGCAAAGAAAACGGGAGTGAAGCCCGAAGATCTCTAAACCTGCTTGAGAAAGCTTTCCGGAAAATTTGGCTCGGTGACCGCAGATGGGAACCGGGGGAACCGGGACAGGAACCGGGAACCGGGACAGCCTGGGAACCGGGACAGCCTGACCCGTCCCACCGGCATTTATCACTCAAGATATCCCACACTTCCGTCAGTATTCCTGTGCCGCAAACTGTTCCGCACACCGGCCGCCCTCGCCAACAGCGCTCCGTTTCGCGCTCCTCTCCCCATCTCGCTTTGCGATCAAGTCGCCCACGTGATCGCAGAACTCTTTCGTCCCTAACGGCTTACCGGCATACGTCGCCCTCTCCAACCGCCTCATCTCCCACTGCTCTTCGGGACTGGCCAACAGCGCTTCCCAGGGCTCCGCGCCTCCTACGCCGGCCCAGAACGCCATGTCCACAAGCCGCAGCCGGTCCCGCCCCGTGAGGTGGCACTGCGCGCTCGACCAGGCATGCTCTTCGGCCCGTTCCACCAATCCGGCCCGTACTGGATTGCGCTCGACATAGCGCAATGCCGCCCACAAATGCGCCTGATCCAAAGGGCACGAGAAGAATCGATTCTGCCACAAATGTCCGCTGCGCTGCCGTCGCGCGTTCAGATATTGCGCATACCGCCCGTGCGTCCGGCGCAGCGCCACAGCCAACGCATCGTCTTCATTCGGAACGACTACCAAGTGAACGTGATTCGGCATCAAGCAGTAGGCCAGCACAGACAGCCCTGCCTTCTCGCTGTGTTCTTTCAGCAAACCAAGATACACCTGACGGTCTCGCCGGGTGTAAAAAACGATCTGCCGGCCGGTGCCGCGCTGCGTCACATGATGCGCCACGCCAGGCACCACGATTCGAGCTGTTCGAGGCATATGGAGAACTCCCTTCCCTCCATGTAGTGCCTCAAATTGAAAAGATGTCTCCACTGGGACGGGTCAGGCTGTCCCAGAACCCCAGAACCCAGAACCTATCCCAGAACCACGCTGTCCCAGAACCCAAGTCGGCTTTCATTGACGTTCTAGACGGCCGGAGGACGACAACTCCGCCTTGCGAGGGCGAAGACCGTTCGCGGAGGAAGAGCGCGACTCGCAGGATCCGAGGAGGGCGGCCGGGTGTATACTGAGCACGACCCGGACAATGAGGCTCCAATCCATGCCTGCTCACAACGGCGGCCGTAGCCGACGTGATTTTCTCTACTTGGCCGGGACCTTCGCGGTCGGGACCACTTGCGGGCAAGGTCCGGTAAAGGTCGTGGAGCCTAAGTCCCCACAGATCGGCATCCTGCTCGCCACCACGTTCACCACGGGGACGCTAGAAGCGCGGCTGGATGCAGCGAAGGCCTGTGGGCTCGCCTGTGTGCAGATGAGCATGGTATGCGCCAATCTGCCGGAGATGCCTGATCAAATTCCTCCGGAACTGCCCGAGAAGATTCACCGCGAAGCTGCGGCTCGCGGGATCACAATTGCTAGCGTGACGGGCACCTTCAACATGAGTCACCCGGATGTGGAACACCGCCGGACTGGGTTGCGGCGGCTACGGGTTCTGGCCGAGGCGTCCCCGCAGATAGGCACATCCTCGATTCATGTGTGCACTGGCACGCGTGACACGAAGAGCATGTGGCGGCGTCATCCCGACAACGATTCGCCGGAGGCGTGGCAGGACATGGTCGCTTGCATGCGCGAGGCGACCGACATCGCCCGGCAGGCGAACGTTGTCCTGGCCTTCGAGCCCGAAATGAGCAATGTGGTCGATTCAGCCCGGAAGGCACGCCGCCTTCTGGATGAGATAGGCTCCCCCCACCTGAAAGTCACGATAGACCCTGCGAATCTCTTCCACGCGGGTGAACTGCCCCGCATGAAGGAGATGCTCGACGAGGCTTTTGCACTCGTGGGCAAGGACATCGTGCTGGCTCACGCCAAGGACCTCGACCACGACGGGGACGCGGGCCACAAAGCCGCAGGCCAGGGCCTGCTCGACTACGACCGGTACCTGGGCTTGTTACGCAAGTATGACTTCAAAGGGCCACTCCTGCTCCACGGATTGAGCGTAGGACAGGTGCCGGGCTGCATGGCTTTCCTACGCGCGAAGCTTTCCTCATCGTTCCATACAGCAGCCTAACCGGCGGGGGTTTCTCGGGCGGTCGCGGCGGGGAAACTGGGGACACGGAACGCTCGCCACGCCACAGATATCACTCCTGCGAGCCGAGAATGTACCCGCAAGCTGGATCAGTCCCTACAAGTCAGAATAGCGACTGGAATGCGGCCACCAGGTCTCAACTCGGAACCGGACGCTACGAACGTTTAGCGGGAGATAGTCGTGGCCAACCTGCGTGATTGACAAGGGCGGTTCCTGCACGACCGGGCAGCACATGGCGCTGGGTATCTGGCAACGTGCGCCATCGGCATATGATGGGAAGGGGCAGGGGAGTTGCGTGACACCCGACCATTTTAGTATCACCCACATCACGGCCTTCATCGAGCGGCACGGCTACGCCTTGTTGTTCTTTTGGGTGTTGGCGGAGCAGGGCGCCATTCCGCTACCGTCCATTCCGTTGCTGGTGGTAGGCGGGGCGCTGGTTCGGCACGGCCAGATGCAGATGCCGGTCGCAATCGCATGTTGTGTTGCCGCCGCATTGATCGCGGATACGGTCTGGTTCCAACTCGGGAAGCGCCGTGGCCTGCGGGTTTTGCACTTTCTCTGCCGCGTCTCGCTGGAACCCGATTCCTGCGTGCGCCGGACCGAGAACGCATTTTTGAAATACGGGTTGAACAGCTTACTTGTCTCGAAATTCGTTCCGGGTCTCAACGCCGTCGCGGCGCCGCTGGCGGGCAGTTTCGGCGCCCGTTATTAGCGATTTCTCGCTTACGACAGCGCTGGCACCATGATCTGGAGCGCAGCCTACCTGACCCTGGGCTATGTCTTCGCTGAGCAGTTGGAATCCGTGGTCGCCTACGCCTCACGCATGGGTTCGAGTCTGCTGAGTCTGGTTGTGGGCCTGTTCGCGCTTTGGATCTGCTGGAAGTTCATTCAACGCCGCCGATTCCTCAAACAGTTGAATGTGGCTCGGATTACGCCAGAGGAGCTTCGCGACCGGCTGGAGGCCGGCGAAGAGCTGTTGATCGTGGACCTGCGCACCAAGTTGGACGAACACCCCAGCACGATTCCCGGTGCTGTTCGGATTTCTCCCGAGGATCTCATATCCGGCGCGCAGGCGATTCCGCGGGACCGTGACATCATTCTGTTTTGCAGTTGACCCAACGAAGCCTCCAGCGCCCGTGCGGCGCTGCTTCTTATAGCGCAAGGCATCAGTCGCGTGCGCCCTCTCCAGGGAGGAGCGGACGCGTGGGCGAGACTGACAGGATAGAGAGACTCGGTCCAAATGTCGCCGCCGCCGGTCTTCGGATGTGCGTCTCAATAGCCCGCAAAATACAGCCGGAATAGGGGCTATTCTCTCTTTTAAGCGTTGGATTCAAGTCGATACCCGGCCACCGTGCCCGTCTGGCCCGCAGTGCCGGCGAAGAGCGCGGCTTTCGAACTTATGGACACGCTGTTGCCTGACCGCCAGAATTTTTGCGGCACGGGTTTGCTATGTAATCTCAGAGACTTAGAACGAATTGAAACGTCCGCAGACGCTCGAGGGTTAATTTATGGCCCGGAACGCGGTAGATCTCAATTCGGCGTGAAATCCGCAATCCAGCCAACTTTTCATAGCTGTCTGCTGGTTTGGGCAATTTCGTCAGATGCTCGTATTAGGCTGTTTTCATGAGCCGGCTGAGTGCAAACCCGGACCAGCGCCTCGACACGATTGTCGAGGCGGCAGACACTTGTGTCTGCGCCACTCCGGGCAATCTGTAAAGCCTAGGATTATTGCCGCAGTACACTCGCTCTTCAGCGAACGCTTCGGCTTCGCCCAGACTACAAGCGCTCAGGCAGTGAAAGCATCAATTTTGAACGAAGCTCTGAGGATGGCCTTGCATGATTCGGTCGGCAAGGCCGGCCCGGCAGTGTGTCAATGCAGGAACGAGACATCCGGCTAGATCACGGGTTAATGATAATAGAATGTGCGAGGCTGAAGGATGTGTTAGATCCTCAAGAGAAGTCAAGCTGTCAGGAATCATGAGACCAGCATTGGTGATTTTGGCGGCCGCCTTTCTGGCGGCCGGTAGCGGCGTAGCGGCTCCCGAGACGGTATCAGACGCATTTGAAATTGCGGCTGCGCCGGTCCCGGCAGGCCGGCTGGACAAGCTCGTATTTGCCGATCTGGCCCGTTTGAAAGTGCATCCCGTCCTTTGCTCCGATGCCGTGTTTGTCCGGCGCGCCTATCTGGACGTGACCGGCACACTGCCCACTGCGAAGGAAGCGCGGGACTTCATCCAAGACCCGGATACCAAAAACAAACGGCGCCTTTTGATCGACCGCCTGCTCGAGCGTCCGGAGTTTGCCGATTATTGGGCGATGCGATGGGGAGACATTCTGCGGATCAAAGCGGAATTCCCCGTCAACCTCTGGCCCAACGCGGCGCAGGCATATCATCGCTGGGTGCACGCGTCCATCGCTGAAAACAAGCCTTACGACAAATTCGCACGCGAACTGCTTACATCAAGCGGCAGCAATTTCCGTGTGGGGCCGGTCAATTTTTTCCGCGCCGTTCAGAACCGGACACCGGAAGCCATCGCCACAGCCGTGGCCCTGGTGTTCATGGGCTCCCGGGTCGCTTCCTGGCCGGCCGACAAACTGGCCGGAATGGCGGCGTTTTATTCCCAGGTTGGATACAAGCCTACCAGCGAGTGGAAAGAGGAAGACGTGTTCTGGGATCCGCTGGGAGCCAGCCGCACTCCGGGCAACGCGGCTCCGGGCCGTGACGCGATAGCCCCTGCGAAACCAGCCCCCAAGACGGCGGCCGATCCGGCGCCGCAGCCGCCGGCCGCAAGCGCGCCGCACCCGGCGGTTTTCCCCGACGGCAAGAAAGCCAAGTTGCCGCCCGAGCGGGATCCGCGCGAGGTCTTCGCCGACTGGTTGATCACGCCCAAGAACCCCTGGTTTACGCGGGCGATCGCAAACCGCGTCTGGTATTGGTTCATGGGCCGCGGCGTCATCCACGAGCCGGACGATATCCGGCCGGACAACCCGCCCGGCAATCCCGCGCTGCTGGCATACCTCGAAAAGGAACTGGTCCGCGGACATTACGATTTGAAGGGCTATTACCGGCTGATCCTGAACTCGCAGACGTATCAACTCTCCTCCATTCCACGGTCGAAGGATCCAAAAGCCGAGGCCAGGTTCGCAAGTTATCCTGTGCGGCGCCTGGACGCGGAAGTGTTGATCGACGCGATCAATAAGGTCACCGGCACAACCGATTTGTACACCAGTCCGATCCCGGAGCCGTTCACGTTCATTCCTGAGAACCAACCGGCGGTCGCGCTCCCGGACGGCAGCATCACAAGCCCGTTCCTGGCATTGTTCGGGCGGCCGGCGCGCGCCACCGGAATGGAGAACGAACGCGACCACAAGCCGCTTCCCGCCCAGTCGCTGTATCTGCTGAATTCGAGCCATATCCAGCGAAAAATCGATCAGGGACCCAAGCTCAAAGCGCTCTTTACATCCGGCCGCAAACCGCGCGAAATCATCGATGAATTGTACCTGACCATTCTTTCGCGCTTCCCGACGCAAGAGGAAGCGAAAAACGCCGAACTGTACAGCAGTTTCAAAACCGCGGCCAAGCCCGGCACGTCCCGGGCTCCGGCGGCGAAGAGGCGCGAAGACTGGGTGGACATCTCCTGGTCGTTGATCAACAGCAACGAATTTCGATATCGACATTAGCCACGAATGAACACGAATGAACACGGATTGCGAGTGAGGTAACGCGATGAATGGAATTTCACGGCGCGAAGCATTGCAGAAGAGCCTCTATGGCGCATCGGGATTGCTGCTGGGCAGCCGTTTGGCCAACGATGCCTATGGGGCTGAACCGCAGCCGGCCCAAGCGGCGAAAGGCGCCAAGGCCAAGTCGGTGATCCAGATCTTTTTGTGGGGCGGCATGTCCCACAACGATACGTGGGACCCGAAACCGGACTCCGGCGGCGCATACATGGGTGAATTTGCCAAGGCGATCCCTACCAATGTGGACGGAATTCAGCTCGATGCACTGTTTCCCGAACTGGCGAAACAGGCGGACAAGTTCTCCCTGATCCGCAGCATGACCCACCGCAACAACGGCCATGAGACAGCCGCCTACCTGATGCAGACCGGACATACGCCGGGCGAACGGCTGGCGTACCCGGGCATCGGAGCGGTATTCGCGCTGTTTAAGAAGGCCGATTACCACGGGATTATTCCGCCTTACGTAGTGCTGACGCAGCCGCAGGGGCGCTTTTCGGAAGAGGGCTTTCTGGGACCGTTGTACAAGCCGTTTGCCACCGGCGGAGACCCGAACGCGCAGCGCTTCGAGGTGGAAGGAGTGGTAGCCTCCGGTATCACTGACGACCGGCAGAAGAGCCGGCAGGAGTTGCTCGGAAAGATGAACACGTTCAGCGACGCAGTGCGCGACGTCTCCGAGGTGTCGGCCGCCGAAGAAGCCAAGAAACGGGCGTATGAACTGATCCTGGGCGCGGGCCGGGAGGTGTTCGATCTTTCCAAGGAGAAACAGGCGTTGCGCGACCGTTACGGCCGGTTCACCTTCGGTCAGGACTGTCTGGCGGCGCGCAGGTTGGTGGAAGCCGGCGTCCCGTACGTGGTCATTAACTACCCAGGGGGGTGGGACACCCACAGCAACCACTTTGCCACCATGCGCCGGCAATGCCCGCAGTTGGATCAGGGCTTGGCTGCATTACTCGCGGATTTGAAAGACCGCGGCCTTCTGGATACGACCATCGTCTGGTGTACGGGCGAGTTTGGCCGCAGCCCCAAAGTCGACTATCAACCGCCCTGGAATGGAGGCCGCAACCACTATGGCAACGTCTTCACCGTCCTGGTCGCCGGCGGTGGCTTTAAGGGCGGACGCATCGTCGGTTCATCCGATGCGAATGCGGAAGAGGTCAAGGATCGTCCCGTTTATCCGGTCGATCTGCTGGGCAGCATCTACCAATTGGCCGGCATAGACTTCAACGCCAAGCTGCCGCATCCGCTGGGAGCCGAGGCCCACGTATTGCCTCAGCCCGAGGAGAAGGTGAAGTCCGCCGGTTTGCTGACCGAGATCATGTAGGTATCGCCGTATGAGAACAGTTTCCTGGCTCGCAATGGGGTGGTTGGCAGGCATCGTGCTCCTGCCGTCCGTGGCGCTTTCGCAGCCGCGTCCATATATCGGTTACGTGTATCCTGCCGGAGGCCAGCAGGGCACAACGTTCCAGATCCGGCTGGGCGGTCAGAACATGGACGATGTTAGCGCCGTGCTCGTAAACGGCGCGGGCGTGACCACCCGGATTGTCGAATATTACTGGCGGCAGAACAATCAGGAGCAGGCCTTGCTCAAAGAGCAACTGCAGATCCTGAAGCCCAAGACCCAGCCTGCCGCTTCTCCGGCGAAATCCGCGGCAGCGTCGAAGTCCGCGGCGCCGGCAGTTGCGGTGGAGAAGCCTCCCTTGGATCCGGCAACAGCGGAGTTGATCGGTAGGATCGAGCAGCGAACCGGCGCGTTCGTGCAAACGCCGGCCGCGGCCTCACTCGCCAGCCTGCTCTTCGTCGAAATCACGATCGCACCTGATGCGGCGCCGGGCGAGCGGGAAATCCGGCTGGTCACGGTGCGCGGAGTGTCGAACCCGCTTTGCTTCCATGTCGGCCAGGTACCGGAATACGCACGCAAGGCGATGCAGACTGCACCGATTCAAATACTCGGCAAAGAAGCCCAGGCCTTACGCAAACGGCCGCCGGAGCAAGCCGAGGACCGCATCACGCTTCCTGCGACGCTGAACGGTCAAATTGCCTCCGGCGAGGTGAACTCATACCGGTTTGCCGCACGCAAGGGCCAACGCCTGCTGTTCAGCACCCGAGCGCGGCAGTTGATTCCTTTCATCGCCGACGCCGTCCCCGGCTGGTTTCAGCCTGTGCTGGTTCTATCCGACGCGAACGGCAAAGAGGTGGCCTACGACGACGACTACCGGTTCAATCCCGATCCGACGATTTTTTACGAAGTGCCCAAAGACGGCGAGTACGTGCTTGCGATCCATGACAGCATCTATCGCGGGCGCGAGGATTTCATCTATCGCATCACCGCCGGAGAACTGCCGTTTGTGACCAGCATCTTCCCGCTGGGAGGCAGGGCGGGGGATCCAGTTTCGATCAACTGGATCAAGATGAAGGGCTGGAACATTGAGAAAGCCGAGTCGATCACACCGCCCGCAAATGCCGTGCCGGGAGTTTATCGAGTCGCCGCCAAACGCGAGGGGTTCGTATCCAACCGCATGCCGTTCGCCGTGGACACACTGCCGGAAGCTCTCGATAAGGAGCCCAACAACGACCTGAAGCGCGCCCAGAAGCTGACGCTTCCGGTCATGGTCAACGGGCGAATCGACCGTCCGGGCGACTGGGACGTTTTCCAGTTCAGCGGCAAGGCGAACCAGTCGATCGTCGCGGAAGTCTATGCGCGCCGCCTTGATTCACCGCTCGATTCGGTGCTCAAACTCACTGACGCGACGGGCAAAGTGCTGGCCTTTAACGACGATCACGAAGACATCGGATCGGGTTCGAACACGCATCACGCGGATTCCTACTTGATGGTGAAACTGCCCGCCGACGGCGTCTATTATGTCCACATCGGCGATACCGCTCACAAGGGCGGTGAGGAGTATGCGTACCGGCTGCGCATTAGCCCGCCCCAACCGGATTTCGAACTGCGGGTTGTGCCCTCCAGCATCAACCTCCGCAGCAAGAGCGCAGCGAACATCAGCGTCTATGTCATCCGTAAGGATGGCTTCAACAGTCCCATCAAGCTGGCCCTGAAGGATGCGCCCTCCGGAATCACGTCTGCTCCCGTTACCCTGTCGCCGACGCAGGCCGTGGTTGGACTGTCGGTAAGGACCAGTCTGGCAAGAACGCAGGAGCCGTTCACCCTGGTCGTCGAAGGCCGCGCGTTGGTTGAGAAAAAGGAAATCGTGCATCAAGCCGTGCCGGCGGAGGATCGGATGCAGGCCTTCTTGTGGCGGCATCTCGTTCCCGCCCAGAAACTCCTGGCTCTTGTCTTCGACCCGGCCTACCAGCCGCCGCCCAAGCGCGTCCCCCCGACCCCTACCGAGCCCGCGGTTGCCGCGCAAACGGCCAAGGCAACCGACACCAAAACTGCTGCAGCGGCGCCTGCGGCGCCGAAGCCCAAGTTCACTCAGCAACAGGTCGTTTCCCGCCTGCGGGATCTGAAGCGCCTATATGCGGCAGGCTTTCTCACCGATGAGTTCTACCTGGTGAAAGCTGCGGAATGCCAAGTCTCGCAATGAATAAAACGGCAGCAGCGGGAGTAAACTGCCTGCATGGCGCCTCCTTTGCCGCCGACGAGGGACGCTGAAAAGAAAGACAGACGGGGACTCAGAACGGTCCGCGATCCGATGTCGCAGATGGCCAGGTAGCCCACCGGCGGATTCCAGTCGCGCGAGCGCCAGAAAAGCACTCCCGTCACGGGCAGCACGATCGCGGCCAGTCAGCCCAGCATCCTGTAATCCACCGATTCGATTCCACCCATCAGCCAGCGCACAATCGCGAAACTGTTCCCGAACGTCGAAAGGTATTGCAGGTCGTGCGGCGGCTGAAAATGTTCTGGTATATGGTCATACGGGACGGAATCCGGGACGTGTCGGAGAATCAGGATTCTCGAAAATCCGCAATGAGCTAAAATTGTAATTTGCTTCGTTTGCTCGTCTTTGACCGCCTTGCAGTGCAATGACGCTCTCCACCGAAACAGCCGGAAGTAACACGATTGGAATCGCCGGAACCGGGCGTGTCGCGCAGGCCTTTGCTGCGTTGCTACGCAAAAATGGAATTGCCGGAATCATTGTCGCCGGACGCCGCGCCGCAACAGTCACCTTGCGCGAGTTACCGCAGCACTCGCGACGCATTCTGATCGCTGTCGCCGACGACGCTATCGATGATGTCTCGCACGAACTCGCCGCGGGAGGATTGCGGGATGGTATCGTGCTTCACACGAGTGGCAGCGCGGGACCTGAGGCGCTCGCAGCACTTCGCGCTTCTGGAAACTCGGTCGGCGTTCTGCACCCTCTTCAGACCGTGCCTACCCCCGAGCGCGGCGTGGAAACACTAATGGGCGCGGCATTCGCTTACGCAGGCGACCCGGAGGCAGTCGTGTGGGCGCAGACCCTGGTTGCGCAACTCTGTGGAACGCCGCTCGCGATCGACGCCCAGCACTGGCAGCAATATCATGCAGCCGCTGTAATGGTGTCGAATTATCATGTGGCTCTGGTGGATGCCGCACTCGAGTTGATGGAAGACGCCGGAGTCGCGCGCGGCCCTGCGCTCGAAGCTCTCGCTCCGCTGATCCGGGCCGCGACGGATAACGTGCTGGCGCTTGGTCCGGAGGCCGCGCTGACCGGTCCGATCAGCCGGGGCGACTTAGGGACCGTACAGCGGCACATCCACGCGCTGGAAAACGCTACGCTCGAAACCAGAAATCTATATGCATTTGCCGGTCTGCGTACGCTCGCGGTTGCGAGGCGCGCAGGCTTGTCCGTAGACGCTGCGCAGCAGATTGCCGCGGCACTTGAAGGGAGCAGTTCACGATGAGCCAGCCGGACCGGCCGGTGCGCATACAAGACATCCAGGCGAAGAAGGCGCGCGGCGAAAAGATTACTATGCTGACGGCTTACTGCGCGTGGATGGCGCGCTTGCTCGCAAACTCAGGCACAGTCGACATGCTGCTGGTGGGCGACTCGCTCGGCATGGTCGAACTTGGCTATGACAGCACCGTGCCTGTGACCATGGATGACATGGTTCGGCACACAAGCGCGGTCCGTGCGGGTGCGCCAAACGCGCTGGTTGTCGCCGACATGCCGTTCCTGAGCCATCGGGTCGGCACCAGCAGGGCGCTACGGAACGCAGGCCGTCTGTTGCAGTCTGGCGGCGCAACGGCAGTCAAGGTGGAAGGCGGAGTGTCGATTCTTGAAACGGTAGATCGGATTGTGTCGGCGGGGATTCCGGTGATGGGCCATCTCGGATTGCTGCCCCAGTCCATACACGCGCAAGGCGGCTATCGACGCCAGGCCACGCGCCCGGAAGAACAGGAGCAACTGCTTGCGGATGCAGCGGCACTCGAACAGGCCGGCGTCTTCGCGATTGTCCTCGAATGCGTGCCCGCGGCACTTGCGCGCCAAGTCAGCAAGGCCTCACAAGTCCCGATTATCGGCATCGGATCCGGGCCGGACTGCGACGGTCAGGTACTGGTTACGCAAGACATTCTCGGATTAAGCGGCTCAGCAACGCCGCCATTCGCCAGGCAATACGCCGCTGTCGGAGAGTCGATCACAAGTGCGGTCCAGTCGTTCGCCGCTGACGTGCGTTCGGGAGAATTCCCCAATGCCTGAGCTCATCGCGGACACTGGCAAGCTGCGCGAACGGATGAACGCTGTGCGGCGCGGGAACTTATCGGTCGGATTTGTCCCGACCATGGGAGCGCTGCATGCCGGGCATGCCAAGCTGCTGGAAATCGCGCGCCAGGAAAATGATTTCGTCGTGACGAGCATTTTCGTGAACCCACTGCAGTTTGATCGCAAGGAAGATCTCGACGCTTATCCGCAAACGCTGGAGGCGGATCTGAACGTCTGCGACGACTGCGGTGTCGATCTCGTCTTCGCGCCCACGGTGCAGGCGTTGTATCCGCAGGAGCAGTTGACGTTTGTCGAGGCGCCGGCACTGGCCGAGTACCTCTGCGGGCGTTACAGGCCTGGTCATTTCCGCGGCGCGGCAACTGTGGTTTTGAAGCTCTTCAACATAGTGCAACCCGACAGGGCGTACTTCGGTGAAAAGGACGCACAGCAGTTGGCGATCATTCGCCGGATGGTGCAGGATTTGAATGTGCCGGTATCAGTGGTGCCGGTCGCAACCGTGCGCGAACCAGACGGACTCGCGCTCAGTTCGCGCAACAAACATCTCACACCAGCACAGCGTGAGATCGCACCCGTGCTCTCGCTTGCTTTGCGCACGGCGGTCGATCTGATCGAAAACGGCGAACGCTCGGTTGCGGCGATTCGCGAGCGCGTATTGCCGCTGTTCGCCGCCTACCCGGAAGTGCGCATCGAATACTTTGAGGTAAGCGATCCCGACACGCTCACACCCATCGAACACATCTCTTGCAGCGTGCTCATCGCAGGCGCGATATTTCTGGGTTCGACACGCCTGATAGACAACATTTCGAAAAGGATTTGACGTGCTTCGCAAACTGTTACGAGGAAAGATTCACCGCGCGACCGTGACTGGAGCGGACTTGCATTACGAGGGTTCGATTGCGATTGATATCGATCTGCTCACGGCCGCCGGCATCCTGCCATCGGAAAGCGTGCATGTCTGGGATCTGACCAACGGCGAGCGCTTCGAGACGTACGCGATTGCGAGCCCGGCAGGTTCTGGCGAAGTGATGGTCAACGGCGCCGCCGCCCGCTGCGTGCAAACCGGAGACCAGGTCATCATCGCCGCGTTCGGCTGGATGAACGAAGCCGAGGTCGCCAGTCATGTACCAATCGTTGTGCTGGTGGACGAGTTGAATCACCAGCGGTAACGCTTCAATCCGGGTTCGGTGCGCGCAACTCGCCAAAACTCCGATGTGCTTGCGATCATGCGGCTTGCCGGACCCGCTGCAAATTCGACGCGTTCCGGTTCTTGTTGACTTCGGTCGCCCAGTGGTTGAGTTAGCAGCAGTGTCTTAATCGCGCGTGTTAGCCTTGGTTTCAGCCATGCGTAAGCTCGTTATCGCCCTGCTTTTCTGCGCCGCGGCCGCCCTGGTCGCGCAGCAATCCGGCCTGTTCGCCGTGCTCAAGAGTGCCGCCGCAATCGGTCTGCAACCGGCCGGTTTCTATCTGCTCCCCACCAACCAACTCCTCCGCCCCTGGGGCGAGCAGAACATGCTGCGGGGCCGACCCGTGGACATGACGTTCGATTCCGGCAGGCGCATCCTGGCCGTCCTGAACGTGCGCAGCGTCAACGTGCTCGACGGCTCCACAGGGACCGATATCGGCGAGATCAAGACCGGGACGACGTCGTACACCGGGATCGCCTTCCGCCCTGGCGACCGTGAACTGTGGATCAGCGAAACCACGCGCAACGGACCCGATGCCATCACCATTGCGGAATTCACCCCCGCGGGCGCCCCTGGCAAAACCACACGCATCGCGTTGAAGGGCCATCCGGTCCCGGCCGGTATCGCCTTCTCAGCGGACGGCAAGACCGCGTACGTCGCCTTCAGCCGCAACAATTCGCTGGCCGTGATCGACGCGGCGGAGCGTACCATCCGGAAGGAGGTCCCGATCGGCATCGCTCCGTTCGGCGTGGCCGTTTCCAGAAGCCGGGGACAGATATACGTCTCAAATCGCGGCGGCCGCCGGCCGTCGAAAGGTGAACCCACGGCCCCATCGAGCGGCACCCCGGTGCTTACGGATCCTGTGACCGGTTCCTCTACCACCGGAACCCTGAGCGTGGTGGATGCGGAGACGCTCGCGGCGCGCAATGTCCCGGTGGGACTCGCGCCCGCGGCCCTCGTGCTCAGCCCCGACGAGAAGACGCTCGTAGTAGCGAACAGCCATTCGGATTCCATCTCCCTGCTGGATACGGCGACGCTCGTGCGGACGGATGTCCGGATCCCCACTTATCCCGATGCCGCCATCGGCAGCCAGCCCGTCGCAGGCGCATTCGCGGCCGACGGCAAAACGCTCTACGTGGCATGCGGCGGAAACAACGCCGTCGCGGTCCTCACGCTGCAGGGCAAGACCTGGAAAGTCGCCGGGGCGATGCCAACTGGCTGGTTTCCCACTGCCATTGCCGTCGCTCACGATGGCAGCCTGCGCGTCCTCAACATCAAGGGCGTCGGCAACACCGACACGCAGAAAGGCGGCTTCAACTCCCGGCAATACGAAGGCAACCTGCTGCGCATTCCGGCCCCCACGGGAGCGCAAGTGGACGCGGGCACCCGCGAAGTGAAGGCCGCCAACAACCCCGTCTTCGAACCCCAGGGCGGCGTGGCCAACCTGGAGTCGCTGGGCATTCGCCACGTCTTCCTCATCATCAAAGAAAACCGGACGTACGACCAGGTCTTCGGCGATCTCGCCCAGGCCAATGGCGATCCCAAGCTCTGCATCTACGGTCGCGATGTGACCCCCAACCATCACGCCCTCGCCGAAAAATACGTCGTGCTGGATAACTTTTACTGCGGCGGCGCCATCAGTTTTGACGGCCACCAGTGGCTCATGCAGGGCTTCGTCAGCGATTACGTGGAGCGCAGCCTGGTGTCGGCGCCGCGCGGCTATGCATGGAACATGAGCGATGCCCTTGTGGTGCCGCCGACCGGTTTCTTCTGGCAGGGCGCGCGCAAGCCGCTCTCGGTGCGGATCTACGGCGAGTTCGGACTGCCGGCGAAATGGGATCCGGTTACCCAGACCACGCAGGACATGGATGAAGCGGCCATGCTCACGGGCGCCGAGTACTGGCGCCTGTATCGCGAAGGCAAGTGGCGCGGCACTGTCGGGGGCCGCTCCGGCGTTCCGGCGCTCCAGCCACTAAGCAGCCACAGTTTCCCCGGCGCTTCCACGCTCATTCCCGATCAGATTCGCGCGGACGATTACCTCGAAGAGTTTGCTGCGCGGGAGAAGCGCGGCGACATGCCGCAGTTGAGCATCATCGACCTGAACAACGACCACACCAACGGCACGCGTCCGACATCCCGCAGCCCCAAGGCCATGGTGGCCGACAACGACGTAGCGCTGGGCCGCATCGTGGAGGCGATCTCGAAAAGCCGCTTCTGGCCCAATAGCTTGATTTTGGTGGTCGAAGACGACGCCCAGGACGGCGTCGATCACGTGGACGGCCACCGCACCGTGGCGCTGGCCATTGGTCCGCACATCCGGCGCGGGACCGTGGATTCCACGCACTTCAACCACACCAGCATGATCCGCACCATCCAGGACATCTATCGCATTCCGCCGCGGACACGCTCCTTCGCCAGTGCGCGCGCCATGAACAGCGCCTTCACCGCCCAGGCGGACCTTTCGCCGTACAAGTGCAGCACCCCGAAGCAGTCGCTGGATGAGATGAACCCACCGCTGAAGGCCCTCAACGGCCGGCGCCTGTGGGCGGCGCAGCAGTCGATGGCGATGACCTGGTCGCATCCGGACGACATCGATCAGGACGTGCTGAACCGCATCCTCTGGTGGGATGCCAAGGGATGGGACGCGGCGTACCCCTCGCTTCACAAAACCCCGCGAGCCAAAGATCGGACGAAGCCAGCGGAAGAATGATCCGGCGCGAGATTCGCCCAGGCGGCCAGGCGCCCCCCGAATTTCATCTCGTAGTGTCAAATCTCGCTCCGCGTCAGGCTCTGGAATTCCGGAGCCCAACCAGGAGAGCGTTCGGGACAGCGGCCACAGACACAGTGGCTTGCATCACGAATACAGCCTGGTGAAGGAGGCGGCTTGACATCCACCTTACACGGCGCCGCTATGATAGACTGCCTCCCGTGAAGATCCTAATCCCGCTCGTATTTTGCTCCCTTGCCTTCGGGCAGGAGGTGATCCCCATCTGGCCGGGCGCAGCGCCGGGCTCGGAAAGCTGGACCCAGATGGAAGAGACGCTGCGGGACAACATACGCCGCGTCCGCAACGTCACAAGGCCCACACTAACCGCTTATATTCCGCCCGCCGCCAGCGCCAATGGCACTGCGGTAGTGGTGTGCCCCGGCGGCGGCTTCCGCTTCCTGGCGATCGACTATGAAGGCCACGACGTGGCGCGCTGGCTGAACACGCTCGGGGTGGCCGCTTTCGTGCTGCAGTATCGGTTGGCGCAGACGGGTGACCCCGGTGAGAAAGATGCCGCGATCGTGGCAGAGCGGCGCAAGGCCGTGATACCGATGGTCGTCGCGGACGGGCAGCAGGCCATCCGGGTTGTGCGCGCGCGGGCGGCCGAGTGGCACATCGCGCCAAACCGCATCGGCATCATGGGATTTTCCGCGGGCGGTTACGTCGCCGCAGCCGTGGCGCTACAGCACGACCCGGCCAGCCGGCCGGATTTCGTGGCCCCGATCTACGGTGCGATGCCGGAGGAGTTCAGCGTGCCGAAGGATGCGGCGCCTCTGTTTCTGGCGCATGCCGACGACGACAAGACCGTGCCGGTCGTGAAAACCAGCGTGCGGCTATATCTGGCGTGGAAAGAGGCACGAGTGCCCGCCGAACTTCACATCTATCTACGCGGCGGCCACGGCTTCGGCATGCGCAAAAAAGGCCTGCCAGTGGACACCTGGATTGACCGCTTCCGCGACTGGCTTGGCAACCAGGGTTTGCTCAAGCCGGCGCAGTAGGGCTGACCGCAGGCGCTCGCGGAGTAAGCCTCCAGAGCTGTGGATCTGCAGAGCCGATTTGTTTCTGGCTACCGACAACCAGATTCTGCGCTCGATTACCCAAGGGCAAGCAGGAATGGTCGCCCAGCTCTCGCTATGGCGTTCAGATCTGCCACTTGATGTTTTCGCCGTTGATCGGAATCATCGGCGTTCCGCGGGGTTCCCAGCGTGGGGCAATCAGCTTGGCATTCCACGCCTTCAGCGCTGCGCGGAGTTCTTTGACAACATCCGGATGCTGGGTCGAAAGGTCCTTTTTCTCTCCAATGTCCGTGGCCAGATCATAGAGGCGGTTCTTGTCTTCTCCGATCGCGATTAGTTTCCAGTTCCCCTTCCGCGCCGCGGAATTAGAGCCCGCACGCCAAAAAAGGATATCGTGGGGCGCACCCGCCTTCTTACTGGTGAGATACGGCATCAAATCCACGCCATCGTACTCGCGATCCTGGGGCAGCCTGGCTCCCGCGAGATTGAGGAAAGTTGGGAAAATGTCGCGCGAGACGACGGGATGCCGGTAGGTCTGCCCCGCGGGGATATGCCCCGGCCACTGCATCGCAAACGGAACACGGATACCACCTTCGTAATAGGTGCATTTGCAGCCGTTCAGTGGGCCGTTGCTGCCGGCGCGGGTATAGATCGGGCAGCCGTTGTCACTCAGGAAGCAGATCACTGTGTCCTTCTCCAGGCCGCTGTCCCGGACTTTTCTGACAATGGCCCCGATGGCGTCGTCCATGGCGCTGGTCATAGCCGCGAGCATCCGGTGGCGCTTGTTAGCGATGTTGGCGAAACGATCCAGATACTTCTGCGTGGCCTGCAAAGGTGTATGCACCGCGTTAAACGCCATGTACAGAAAGAAAGGTTCCTTCTTATGGCGGTCGATGAAAGCCACGGCTTCGCGCTGGAAAGCCTCTGTGAGGTACTCGTTTTCCATGACCGGTTCGCGGCCGCGATAGATCGGCTCGCGCCGCTCGGCGATGATTTCGGCGGGGGCGTCTTCCGTATCGACCATCTGGCCCGCGGGCGTTTTTGAGGTGATGTACGAATTGGCGCCACTCAGGAATCCGAAGTACTCGTCGAACCCCCTGGCTAGCGGATGGAACGGCGGGTTCGATCCGAGATGCCACTTGCCCACCATCCCGGTGGCATAACCGCTCTTCTTCAGCGCTTGCGGAAGCGTCATCTCGCTGAGCGCGAGTCCCAGATTCTGCTCCCGGTCCCGCCTTGCGGGGCCGGGGTTGTATTCGTGGCCAAAGCGTTGCTGGTAACGGCCCGTCAAAAGCCCGGCGCGCGAAGGACTGCACACCGCCGCCGAGACATAGCCGTCGGTAAAACGAGCGCCACCCGCGGCGATCGAGTCGATATGAGGCGTCGGCACATCGGGGGAGCCGAAGCATTTGACATCCCCGTAGCCGAGATCATCGGCCAGCAGGATGATGAGGTTCGGCTGGCGAGGGTTCCTGGTGTTCTGTGGCCAGCCCGCTGTGGCGCACGCAGCCGCGCCCAAAACACTCTGTATGGCCGAACGTCTGGTAGTCATCTAGAATCGCTGCCTTTCATCACTCCAAAGAGAGGCTCGGACGCCCCTTTCACATCGGGCGCATCGCGCGCTCCACACGCATTTCTTCCGACAGCGGCGCCATATGCTTCAGGGCCGCCTGTTGAGCTATCGCGGCGGCAGGCACGGCACAGGCGGACAGCACCGCTGCCGCGAGGATCACACTCTGCAGCTTCGACACCAAGTCCATGCGTTTCTCTCAGTCCTTGCTGTCCATCAAGCCTTCGCCGGAATCTCCATGTTGGCTTCGTGGCCAGCAACGATGTTACTCAGAATATCCATTTGGGCGCCCGGTGGCAAAGTCGACGTCCGGCAGATAGTGTTCTAATCCTGCGTTTGACACCAATGTCACTTTTCTCCGCCGATTCGATGACTCGACTAGGGGCTTGACAGTTCGTTTTCATATTGAAGACCATTGACGATGTGAATAGGAAGAATCTGCTATCTCGAAGACAGTTGATGGGTGGTGCGCTGCTCGGCGCGGCCGGAACTCAAATGGCGGTAGGCCAGAACACTTGTAGCACCACCACACCGTCAACTGGATTTGCCGGAGTCATCGGGAGGACATCCGCTGACTCTAAACCTAGCCCACTCGCGGCTGCCCCCGCGCGGCCCGGCAGCCCGAATATCATTTATATCGTTCTGGACGACACCGGTTTTTCCGACCTCCATTGCTACGGCTCGGAAGTCGCCACTCCCAACATCGACGCTCTCGCCGCCGGGGGTCTGCGCTACAACAACTTTCACTGCAAGGCCATCTGCTCCCCTAGCCGCGCCGCGTTGCTCACCGGACGAAACAGTCATGCGGTTGGCATGAAGGAACTGGCTGGCGACGACCAGGGCTATCCGCATTCCAGGGGCCGGGTGACGCCGGCGGCCGCCACTGTTGCGCAGATTCTCGGCACGCACGGCTACAGTACCCTGGGTGTGGGCAAGTGGCATCTCGTTCCCGGCCGCGACATGAAGGCATCGGGGGCGCGCACTCACTGGCCGCTGCAGAAAGGATTTGACCGCTGGTACGGGTTCCTCTCCGGGTGGACCGATCAGTACCATCCCGATCTTGTCGAAGACAATCACGCCGTGGAGCGGCCAGACCGGCCGGACTACCACTTCTCGGTCGATATCGTCGATCACTCCATCAAAATGTTGGGCGACCACCTGGCTGCTGACCCAAAGAAGCCTTTCTTCCTGTACCTCGCCTTCGGCGCCACGCACACGCCCATTCAGGTTCCCAAGCGTTACATCGACAAATACGTCTCAACGTTTCAGAAAGGCTGGGATCAGATTCGAGAGGAACGCTACCGCAGACAGCTCGAACTCGGAGTCATTCCTCCGAACACCAAACTGCCCCCACGGAACCCCGGTGACCCGGCCTGGAGCGATCTCAGCGACGAAGAACGCGCGGTCAACACCCGTTTCATGGCTGCCTTCGCCGGCTTCCTCGAACACACCGACGAGCAGGTTGGACGCGTGACCCGCTTCTTAAAGGAACATAACCTGTTCGACAATACGGTGATTTGCCTGCTGTCGGACAACGGCGGCGCTCCGGAGGCCGGAACGAAGGGCGGCTTCGCCCGTCCCTATGGCGACCGGACCACGGTTCATGAAATGTATGGCCGTCTCGACGACCTGGGAACGGAAAAGACGCAGCCGTTATACCCACGCCCATGGGCGATGGCGTCAGACACGCCATTTAAGTTTTACAAACTGTGGCCATACAGCGGGGGCGTACAGACTCCTTTCGTCGTTTCCTGGCCGGCGGAAATCCGCAAAACCGGCCTGCGGAAACAATTCGTGGACGTGATCGACATCACGCCCACGGTCCTGGACATTGCCGGCATCGAAGCACCGGCCATCTTCGAGGGTGTGTGTCAGATACCGCTTCAAGGCAGGAGCATCCGCGCGACTTTCAACGATCCGGGAAGTCCGAATCCGCGCGACACGCAGTACTTCGAGCTTTGGGGCAGCCGCGGAATCTGGCATAAGGGCTGGACAGCAATCGGCATCCATACTCCCGGCACCAATTTCGATACCGACCGATGGGAACTCTACGACCGCGAAAAGGACTTCGCCGAGTCGGTCGACCTAGCCATGCAATATCCGGAAAAACTCGAAGAGCTCAAGAAGCTGTGGTGGTCGGAAGCCGCCAAGAATGGCGCGCTTCCCTTGTTGGAAGCTTCGGGCGGCCGCAGTAGAACGTATGATCAAGCCTTGAAGCCATCAGTCAAATCATCGCCGAATCGTTAGTGCTAGCCTCGACTTTCGTGGAAGCCCTCGCCGACGTGTGAGGCGCGGCGCCATGGACTCGGTTCTGGCCGGAGCGTGACCGGTGACGGTCGCTGGTTTGTGGAACCGTCTGCGGTTCAGGAACACTGATGTAACCCCGAATCGAGCAATGGCCGACGCGGCGTGGCCGCTCAGAAAGCGAAGCGCAAGGCAAACTGGATCTGGCGCGGCCGGCGCGCACTGCTGTACTGCCCGAACCTCGCGTTAACCTGATTGCCCAATGCGTCGAAGCGTGCCGTCGTGTCTACCGCGTCGAATTGCGTATGGTTGAAGGCGTTGTACATCTCAGCCCGGAACTGGATCCGCAGGGGCTCACGCACCGGGAAATTCTTGAAGATGGCGATATCCCAGTTGTTGGCACCGGGACCGCGAATCTCAGTCTTAGCCGCATTGCCGAACGTGCCCACGGCGGGCATGCGGAACACATCGGTGCGGAAGACCTGCGAGAAACTGCGCTCGCTCTTGGGAAGTATCGGGTTACCCGTGACCACCACGCGGGCTCCCTGAGACGGCGTGCCGGTGATGTCCGTCGCGGTGACCTGCGTGAAACCGATCCCCCGGGGAGCGCCACTGGCAAAGCTGGTGATGCCGGAGAGTTGCCAGCCGTGCAGGAACCAGCGGGATGCCGCATGATTCCAGGGGATCTTCGGCACTTCGTACAGATAGTTGATGTTCAGCACGTGCGTGCGATCCCAACCCGCCAGACCGTAGTTCCACACCCGGGGCGAGATGATCGACGAAACGTTGTTATCCGCGCCGTTCGCGTCGTCGTCGTTGAAGTCCATGGCCTTCGACCATGTCCAGGCCATGCCGAACTGTAGCCCGCGCGCAAACCGGCGGCGTGCCGTGACCTGCATCGAATGGTAATTCGAAGTGCCGGCCGGTTCAATCATGTTGATGTCGTTGTAGCCCGGAACGGGACGCAGGAACGCCGGGGGCAGCGGCCCTTTCGCGAGGGTTGGGTCGGCATTGGCCGCGGCGAAATTGGCTCCCGCCGGGACCGAATTGATGTTGCGCCGCCAGATCAGGTGCCGTCCCAGCGAGCCGACGTAGCCGACGTCCGCAATGATGCCGTAGCCGAGATTCTGCTGGATGGAAAAGCTGAAGTTCATCACGGAGGGCGTCTTGCTGTCGCGCGTCCGGCCCAGAACATCGGTGGGAAAATTGAGCCCCGAGGAAGACAGCAGAGCGGGCAATTGCCCGTAGTAGACGACGGGGTTCAGCACCAGCGGCGGTTGGGCGATGAGCCACTTGTATGCGTGCGCCATGGCCTCCCGGTTGAAGAATGCGCCGAAGCCGCTGCGAATCGCGGTCTTTCCGTTGCCGAAAACGTCATAGGCGAAGCCCACTCGCGGAGCCACCAGGATTGAGCTGCTCTCAGCCAGAGCGCCAGGATATGAAGAATCGTAAGCGGGCACCACCATGCCGTTGAATGGGTTCCCGGAACCGCCGACAAAGGCGCCGATGGCTGCGGCGGGATAACGGTCGCCGGTCAGCGGATTCACACCGACACGGCGTCCGCTCGCATCCAGTCCCGGTTGAATGAGCTTTACTCGCTGTGATGGGTCGTACCTGTCCGGCACGAAGCCCGCCATCAGGTTATCGCGGTCACCCATGGGCGGAAGGTGGCTAAAGCGTACTCCGTAGTCCAGCGTGAGGCGCCGCGTGACTTTCCAGTTGTCCTGGATGAATGCTTCGGCGGCAACCGAACGGGCGTGCATGATCGACCGGCCGGAGGCTTCCGTATAGGTGTTGAAGACTCCGAGCATGGCGTTCGACCATGCGTAACCGGTATCGAGAGAATTGTTCGCGTTGCGCCCGAAATCGACCGAGCCGTTGAACGCGGAGCCCTGGACCGGCATATTACGGTAAAACTTCTCGGCGGAAAAACCGAATTTGATGGTGTGGGCGCCGTGGGTAATGGTCATCTTCTCGTCCAGGTCGAACGATTCATAACGGAATTTGAACGGGAATCGGCCTTCGATGGTGAGCGTGGCGGCGCCCGGGACTCCGCCGAATTTGGCGTTCGGAATCACACCCAGCGGGTTGATCTCCGGATGGAATTGCCCGGCCACGAATCCTACGGCAGCGCGCTGATTTCGCGCGAGTTCGGAATCTGAGTATTGGTGCGCTTCGCGGGAATGCAGCCAGCCGACTCGAAATTCGTTGATGACCGCAGGAGACAGGATCTTCGTGTAACGAGCGCCCATGATGTGTCCCGGCTGCGAGTAATTGAGGGACATCTGGGGCCAGTTCGCGTTGCTGCCGGGGACCCCCGTGCCCGTCTGGCGCTGCCGGTACGAGCTGAAGTTGAAAACCAGCCTGTCCTGAGTGCTTACGTTGTAATCGAGTTTCAAGCTCTCGGTGTGTTGCGGAAGCTCCCGGTTGTGGGTGAAGAGGTAATTATACTGTCCTGCTGAGGTCGCCCGATCGAAAAAGTTCGGCAGCGGGAAAACCTTCAAAAGCGCCTGGCCGCTGGGATCGATGCGGGATTGGGGGATGCGGTTGCCTGCGAACGGTGCGCCCCCGTTGAATGGGTCGCGCAACACGATCGGCTTGTTGTTCAGATCCAGCGATTGCGAGAAATCGCCGGCGCGCTCCAGTGCGGTCGGCATCGTCACCTTCCCGTTGACCCCGATCCGGGAAGGCCAGAATTCCTGGCTCCAGAAGAAGAAGAGTTTGTCCCGATTCCGGTTGAACTTGCCGGGGATGAACACCGGGCCGCCCAGATTGTAGTTGTATGTGTTGTAGCGATACCGGGGGCGGGGCTGGCCATCCCGATTGTCGAAGAAATCGTTGGCGTTGAACTGCTCGTGTCTCTTAAAGTAAGAGGCCAAGCCGTGAAAACTTGTGGTACCCGATTTCGTCACGATCTGGACGTTGGAACCGGCCGTTCGCCCGTATTCCGCCTGGTAGTTGCTGATCAGGATCTTGACCTCGGCTACGGCATCCTGGCTGATGGTGATTTTCTGGCTTGTGCCCGAATCGTTTTCCACCGTAGCGACGCCGTCAATGGCCACATTGTTCGTGCGATCGCGGTTGCCCATCACGTTGTAATTGATGTTGCGGCTGAGGGCTTCCGCGCTGCCGGTATCGACAACGCCGGGCAGCAGTTTTACGAGGTCGGCGACGTTCCGCCCCATAATCAGCAGGTTGTCCACCTGCTTCGTGGTAACAACGTCGGAGCGCTCGGCGCTCTCGGTCTGCACGGTGGCCGCCTGGGCAATGACGGAGATCGTCTCCGCGACGCTCCCCACCTGAAGCATGAGCGGACGCAAGGGCAGACGCTCGCCTGTGGCCAGCATAATGCCGCGCTGCTGGGCCGTTTTGAAGCCATCCTTGCTGGCGCTGACTGAATATTCGCCGGAATCGATGCCGTTGAAGGCGAAAGTCCCGGTCTCGCTTGTTTCCGCGGACCGTTCAAAGCCTCGTGTGGGGTTCGTGAGCGTCACTTTGGCGCCCGGTACGGCCAGCCCCGAGGCGTCTTCAACTGTTCCGATCATCGAACCGGTCACGATTTGCGCGGCGACAGGCGCTGTGAACCACAGTATCAACAACGCGAAACAACTGACCTTCAGTATCCCGTTTGACATTGAGAAGCTCCTATTGCTCCACCGCCGGAAAGCGGACGGTCCACTTTTCCGGCCCATTATACATTCTATGCAGTTGCGTCTGTCCACCCGGGGCGGCTTGCGCGGCAGCGTCGTTTGCGTCCAAACATTTTCGATTAGAATTGTTTTATTACAATCTTTCGGGCGGCCATGGGCCTAGCTCCACGGCGTATCGCCCGTACGCGTGAACCAGTCCTGTAGCATGCGGTTTAGGCGTTGTTTCTCCGGAGCCGCGGCGCGTTCCCCAGCCAGGTTCTTCATCTGATACGGATCCGATTTCAAATTGTACAGTAGCCAGTCGCGGCCCCTCTGTTGTGCATAGAGCCAGTCCCTGGTGCGCACCGCGCGCCAGCGCCCACCCGCGCCGCGCGGCAGCGGCCCATCGAGACTGAGCGCGAGATACACCGACTCCGGCCCCCTGGTTTCCTGGCCGGTCAGGACGCGTGAAAGGTCCGTGCCCTGCATTCCGGAGGGCGGCTTCGCTCCGCAAAGTCCCAGCAGTGTGGGCATCACGTCCACGGAATTGAACAGCACTTCGCTCTTCCGGCCGGCTTCGATGTGTCCCGGATAGCGTACCAGGAACGGAATATGGGCGGACTCCTCCCACGGCTTCTGCTTGAGGATGTGACCGTGCGAGCGGTGCATATCGCCGTGGTCGGAAGAGAAACACAGAATCGTGTTACCCGCCAGACCCAGTTCGTCGAGCGCTTTTGTGATGCGGCCGATATTGTCATCCAGGCTCGTAATGAGACCGTAGTAGAACGCGAGGTTGCGGCGTGCCTCATCTTGAAACTCGCGCGGGACGTTCGGACGCAGCGGAATCCTCGCTGGATCGTACGTGCGGTAGCGTTCGGGTGGCTGATAGGGGTTGTGCGGCGGCCCCCACGACATAAACAGGGCGAAGGGGCGGTCTCTGTTTTGCCTCAGGTACTCAATCGCGATATCGGTCTGCACGTCCGGTTCATATGTCCCGATGGGGATCGGCTTCGGCGCATCGCGGAAATAATGTGTGTGGAAGTAATCGTGCGAGCATTCGTGCGCCGCCCAGAAACCGAAGCCCTGCCGCGCGCCGCCAGTGGGGACATAGCCGTTATTGCGCGGCGTCCCTTCCGGTTCACGCCGCCCGCCGTCGAGGTGCCACTTGCCAATATAGCCGGTCGCGTAGCCTTCACGGGCGAGCACCCTGGCGATGCTGTCCTGGTCCTCCGGCATGTGCACATCGTTAGTGGCAACGCCGTTCTTGTGGCTGTATTTGCCGGTGAGCAACTGCGCGCGATATGGCGAACACAGCGGCGCGCCGGTGAATGCGTTGGTCAACTGCGCACCCTGGCTCGCCAGGCGGTCGAGGTGCGGCGTGCGGATATACTCGTTTCCGGCGCAGCCCATATCGCAGAAGCGCATCTGGTCGGCGAACACGTAAACGATATTCGGCGCGCCTGGGCGCGCGGCCACGGATGGCGCGGGAGCGGCGGCCATCATGGCCGCCATGCGCTGAACAAACTCTCTTCTCTTCAATGTGCTCCTCCCTCAACACTCACTCGTCGCGCGTAGTACTCAAGCTGAGCCGCGGATGCGCAGCCGCAACCAAACCTATCGGCTGCGGCTCGGAATGGGTATTTTGTTTTCCTCGCTCATCGAGCTTTCAGGCCAGGCTTATCAGGACTTTCGCTTGACCTGCAAGGGTCTGGTGGACGGTGGAGAGCTCTCACGCACCCGCGTGAACGTGTCGTCGTGCTCTTTCCACATCGCTGCCAGCTTTTGTACGCGTTCGGGCTGCGCGGAAGCCAAATTCCGCATCTCGCAGCGGTCCTTGCCGAGGTCGTACAATTCCCAAGGCCCCGTCTCGCCGGTGGCGATCAATTTCCAGTCGCCGGCACGGATTGCCCGGTTGTTATTGTGATTGAAATACAGAAATTCGTGAGGGGCGGCACCGTCTTTCCGGAACGCCGGGGCGAGGCTTCTCCCGGCCAGTGGCGGGGCGCCCGACGGCAAGTTCGCAGCCGTATCGCCGCCAGCCAGGTCGACCAAAGTGGGGAGGATGTCCACGAAATGGCAAGGATCGTGGCGCAGCTTGTTATGGTCCCCAATCCCGTTCAGCCAAGACACGATCATCGGCGAGGCGATGCCGCCCTCGTTGACCCAGGACTTGTGCAGACGCAACGGAGTGTTGGAGCAGGTTGACCAGCCCGGTCCCAGTCCCAGGAACGAGCGAGCCGAGCCGGGGGGCGCGGCAGAGTCGTGGCCATCGCCGCGAATTATCTGCTCAGAACTCGCTCCGTTGTCGGATAGGAAGACGACCACGGTGTCGCGTTCGGCGCCCATGGCCTGTACCTGGCTGAGTACCTTGCCGATCTCCAGGTCCATGCGGGTGATCATGGCGGCGTGAATCGCCATCTTCGTTCGTTGAAAGCTCTTCTGTTCCGGCGTCAAGGTGGACCATGGCACGGCACGGGTTACTTCACCGCGGCCAACCTTGGCGAACAGTTCGTCGTCCGGCGTGTTCCATCGCGTCCACATGTTGGGCTCCCGCGGTGGGAGCGCGCAGTTCACCAGGCCCATGCGGCGCATCCGCGTGAACTTTTGCTCGCGGGCGACGTCCCAGCCTTCGGCGAACCGGTCTTTGTACCGCTCAATGTCCTCGGGCAGCGCATGCAGGGGGAAGTGTGGGGAGTGGGGAGCCAGATAGAGGAAAAAGGGAGCATGCGCGTGATCGCGGGCGTGCTCTTTGAGAAACCGGACTGCGTTATCGGCAATCGCAACGGTGCTGTAGTAATGATCTTCTGGCTTGGGCGCTGGGAGACGTTCGCCGTCGAGTTCAAGGATTTGTGGCGTGAAGTAGCGATTTTCGTCCAGCAGGGTATAGGAATGATCGAAGCCGACGCCTTCGCGGGGAGTGCAGCGGATGTGCCACTTGCCGGAATGGTATGTGCGATAGCCGAGCGGCTTCAGGTAGTCGGGGAAAAATCGCGTCCAGTTGGGGATGTTGCCCCGTGTCATGGTATCGGCCGCGGTCTGTTGCGCGTAGTACCCCGTGAGCAGGCAGCTTCGCGAGGGCCCGCAGCGGGCGGTGTTGTACCCTTGCGTAAACCGCAGTCCCCGGGCTGCAAGGCGGTCCAAATTGGGAGTATCGATCGCTCCACCGTAGCAGCCGGCATCGGAGAAGCCCATGTCATCGGCTAGGACGAGGAGGAGATTGGGCCTCTTGGCCGGTGGTGCGGCGTCGAACGCGGGCGCGGCCGCCGCGCCACCCATCACTCCCAGGAATTCTCTTCTATTCAAAGTAGCAGGCTCCTTTGGATCTGGTCTTAATAGACAAAGAGATTAGCAAACAGACGAACGGACTTCAGATCATCTCGCCGTTGGCATTTAGCCGGACCTTCGTTTCGCGGCGCAACGCGGCATTTACCAGGTGCGGTCCCGTAACTGCGGCCGCAGCGATTTCAACCGGACAATTCGGTTCTTTCCTGGTGCGGATGCAATCGAGAAAGTTGCGGATGTGCGGGTCCACATCGAAGTCGGTTTTCTCTTCGATGACAGGCTCTGCCGCCCTGCCTCGACGCTCGGCATCCCGGAGTTCCGTGTTCTTATAGACCCGCGCACCGCGGCGGTCAATGATCATGGCCGCCTCGTCACCCAGGAACTTGACGCGCCAATCTGAGTCGTAAGCAGCGCAATAATTCAGGCTCCAGGTGACCAGTGCACCTGGATATTCGAGGGCTGCGGAGAATACATCCGGCGCCTCCGCGCCGGCCGCCAGCTTGACGATTCCGGAACACACCGCCGAAAGCGGCCGCTCGAATCCGCCGACCGAATGCACGACGTCCATCAAATGGGCGCCCTGATCGGTTGAATTGCCTCCAGAATAATCCCAGAAGCCCCGCCACCAGCGGAAGCGTTTGGGCTCAAGCGGGCGCTTTGGAGCGGGCCCCAGGAAACGCTCCCAGTCGAGCTTGCCATCCAGGGGCGCATCGTGAAGCGGCGCCTTGTAAAGCATGTTCCAACTGGCGCTCGCCTGCGAGACTGTGCCGAGCGCGCCCTGGCAAACCAGGTCCCGCGCCTTCGTGATGTACGGCATGCTGCGTCGCTGCATTCCGATCTGCACGATGCGATTGCTCTTCCGCACGGCCTGAATCATGATCTTGTTTTGCTCAAGCTTGTGTGAGAACGGCTTCTCCTGATACACGTCTTTCCCGGCCGCCACGCCGGCCAGCAGCATGGGCAAGTGCTGGTGCTCGGGAGTCGCCACAACTACGAAATCGAGGCCACGCTGGGCAAGTAGATCGTGGTAATCCACGTACGTTCGCACACCCTTCGGCGCTGCTTGTTTGGCGCGTTCGAGATTGGGCTCGTACACGTCGCAGAGCGCGGCGCACTCCGCTCCGAGTTTCTGGAAGATTCCGTTCAGGAGGCGCCCCCGGTTCCCCGTCCCTATTAGCCCGTATGCCGGCCGCTCATTGGCGCCGCGTGCAAGGGACGAAAGAATCACTGGAGCGACTGCTCCACGTACGGACTGGTTGAGGAAAGATCGGCGATCCTGCATGGTTCTCCTGTCGACGATTTAAAATTTGATTCTCAACGCAAACTGCATGTCGCGTGAGAAGTTTATCTGGTCTGGCGTGATGACGCCGAATTGCGGGCTGGTGAGCGTCGTGTTCGGTGCTCCGTACATGGGCGTGTTGAAGGCATTAAACGCCTCCGCGCGCAACTCCAGCCGTACCCGCTCGTGAACGGGAAAGCTCTTGAACAGAGACATGTTGAACTGCGGTCTCCACGGATTGCGTAGGTTCGGAAATCGGAAGCCATAGGTGCGTAACTCGTTTGGCTTCAGTTGTACCCATGCCACAGGTTCCGCCGGCGAAACGCAGTTAGCACGCGTGCCGCTCGTCAACATGGTGCAAGTGTTGAACCATCGATCGAAGCTCTTCTGATCTCCGGTCAGGCGTGGGTCTCCCATGGGAGTGGCATCCGGCAGCGCTGTGGGCGAACCACTCATGTGTTCCAGGGCGATGTTGTACTGCCAGTTTCCCAGGATCGTATCGAACACCCGGCCCCAGTTGGACCCCACCCGCTTTCCGCGCCCGATGGGCAGGTCGTACAAGGCGATGACGGTCAGGTGGTGCGTGCGGTCGAAATCCGCCAGGCCACGTGATGGCGCATCGTATTGCGCCTCGCGGTACGTGATCGCTTCGAGCGTCTTGGCTAACGTATAGGAAACGGTGAGCGCCAGTCCGGCGCGCATCCGCCTCTGGACCTTAACTTCCATGGAATTGTAAGAGGTTGTGCCGATGGAATAAGTACTGTCGGTGACTCCCCCGAACTGCGGAAAAGGCAACAATACCTGCGAGCGCGCTACAGTGGCGGCGCCCAAGCCGGTCCCGGTCAATTCCGGAGCCCCGGCAAAGGGATTGGGCACGCTGGTGGTCAGATAGGTCGGATCGGCCACCCCTTTGACGCGTTCCGCCAAAGGAACGGCGTTCAGGTTGCGGGAAACCGGAAACTTCCGCGTCCGGCTCCCCACGTACGAAATTTCCGCCGTGGTCTTCCATGGCAATTCGAAATCGAAGCCGGCCTGCATCTGGTGCACACGGGGGACCTGATAGTCCGCATCCTGGAAGCTGATCGCCTGGCCTACCTGCGTCTTCGGTCCGAGGCCGGCGCCGAACGGCTGCAGGATGCCGTTCGGGAAAGGCCGCATGAACGTGCTGTTGCCGAGCAGGCCGGGTATGTACGAGTTTACGCCGCCCCCGCTGACGGCTACGTACGGGGTGGTCCGCGAGAATCCGGTCTGAAGGATGCTGCCGGCTCCCCCAGTCCCGTTGACCGGAAGGAAGCTGAGCCCGTAACCGGCACGAAAAACCATTTTTCGGGTTACCTGGTAGGCCATTCCGAGCCGGGGCTGCAAGTCGCGCCGGCTTGTGGACCACGACTGGCGATTGTCCTTATCCGCAAAGAGGAATCCGCCCTGCGCCTGTGCGGCGCCAAGCTGATAAGTGACGCGGGGATCGAATCCGCGGATCATGCGGTTGTAACGCTCCGTTGGGGAAGTCTGCACGTCCCACCGCAACCCCAGGTTGAGCGTTAATCTCTTGTTCAGCCGCCAATCGTCCTGGACATACAGACCGAACAGCTTGTTCTTATAGCTGGATTGCGGCGTGATGTCCGTCCCGCCGCTGGCAGCGTACCCCAGCAGAAACGATGCCATCGCCTGTCCGGAAGTGGCATCGGCACGCTGGGGATCGCGCTGCGTGAAGCCTCTGTCAAACGCGAACTGCCCCCACTGGTTGCCAGGACTGATGCGGTTATAACGACTCTCGCTGACGCGCAACCCCGTCTTCAGTAGATGGCGATTCAAGCTCTTCGAAGCATCGAACACTGCCGTGTAGACATTGTTTGGTGAATAGGTGGTAGCCGGCGCATTTGCCATGTTGGCGTAATCTGTGAAGCTGAGAGCAGGGAAACGTGTCACCGGAGCGGAACCTGCCGGCCCGTCGAAACCAAGTTGCGCACCTTCGAAAGCGGCAGCGGAACGCCGTTCATTGATTTGAATGAAGCGGTCCCAGGCCAGCCTGGCGTTCAGGACAGTGGTGGAGTTGACGCTGTATACGTGATCGAGTGTGGAGGCGGCATGTTGCCGGCCGTTCGGGTTGCCGCCTGTCATGCCAGGGTTATCGCGCGGGAATCCGTTGGTCTGCCGGTACTCGATTCCCCAGCTTTGCGTGACGCTGGCAAAGGTTCGGTGCTTCTCGCTCCACAGGTAATCGAACTTTGCGTGGTAGCTGTCATATTGATAGAGCCCGACATTGGGAGCCGCCGCATAATTATTGAAGTTAGTGACCGGGTTCGTAACAATGTTCGGGAGCGGAAAATATGGCATGATGTTACGCGATAACGCGGGCATGCGCCCGGCCGGCAGGCGGTTACCCGCAAACGCATCACGCACGAAGGCGTTCCCCTGCTGACGGGTGGTAAGCGGATCATAGATCACAATCAACTGCCCGGACGAGTTCAAGGTTTGGGAGAAATCTCCCGTGCGCTGCGCCAGCGTGGGAACCGTAGTAGTGATGGGTCCAGGCTGGCGCTGGCGGAATCCATCGTAGCTGCCGGAATAGAAGAATTTGTTCTTGATAATAGGCCCACCGATCATAGCGGAAAAGTTATTCCACTGGTGCTGCTGCTTCTTCAGATATGGACTTTGGGCGGCAGCACGGTTCGTCTGAGTGGTGTTGGCATCGAAAATGTTGTTGCGCAGAAATTCGCTGGCCAGGCCGTGCAACTGATTAGTGCCGGATTTCATCGTGATGCTGACCACGCCACCGCCGGAGAGACCTTGCGATGCGTCTGAAGTTGGCGCCACAACTTTGAACTCCTCGATAGCGTCGGCAAATGGTATGTAGCTGACACCGCCCTCCACGCCTTGCGGAGCCCCGTCCAGAAGAAAGGCGTTGGTACCCGGCCGGCTTCCGTGGATACTGAATGGCGCTGCGCTCGGGCCCGTCTCCCACTGGCGCGTGCCGGACCATCCGACAGCCCCAAATTGCTGCTGTGTGAAAACAACTCCGGCGGAAAGCTGAAGCAGCATGATATACGAGCGCCCGTTCAATGGCAGTTCCGAGACGCGCTTGCTGTCCATTACCTGACCCATGACGGTCTGGTTGGTCTCGAGTCCGGTCAGCTCAGCCGTCACCGTCACGGAGTCAGATTGCGTTCCGACTTCCAGGCGAACATCGACTGTGACTTTATCGCCAGCATTCAACGTGATTCCACGACGGACGAACTTGCGGAAACCCGCGGCCTCGACGGAAATTTCGCACGGCCCCGGCGGAAGCGACGACAGTACGTACTGTCCGTCCTGACGCGAACGTGCAGCAAGGCGCAAATTAGTGCTGGTTTGAACTACCGAGATGGCGGCATCAATAACCGCGGCACCAGAGGAATCCGTCACGGTTCCGGATAACGTAGATCGCGTTTCCTGTCCGAGAGCGGCGGTCATACAGAGCAAGATCGCCAAAGTTTCAATTTTCACTTTGTCAGCTCCTAACCCAGAATTTCCGTCTTGGAAACCCCGTCACAAGACTGTCGCCGATTTTACATCTGTGGCCAACCCAACACAAGGAGCAGAAGATGTTGATACCGCAGAGCGCTGTTTTGATCAGCCAAGATCGACGCAGCAACCTCGTCGCTGTCGATCGTGGCCGGTCGCCGCGCCGCCTGTATCTATTGCGGACCACGCCGGCTTGGTTTACCAGAACGGTACGGCGCCGGCGAAGTGATCACCGGAAATGCCGCGGTCAGAAAACCAGTTTTCCGCAGATCTGCAGAATGCGCGGGTCGTTGGCCCCATTGATACGCCCGAAGTTCGCTGTCGAGCTCACACTGCTGCCTGGCAGGCCGAAGTTAGCGTGGTTGAACGAATTGAAGAACTCCCCGCGGAGCTGCATCTGCAAACGTTCGCGGATGGGGAAGACTTTCTGAATCGCGGAATCGATATTGAAGGAGCCCAGCCCTCGCAGGAAATTGCGCGGCGAGTTTCCGTAAGTACCCAACGCGTTGAAACTAACCTTAGTTGTGTCGAAATAGCGGGTGAGGAACTCGGTTTCGGAGCGGCCCCCCGGCAGCGCCGGGTTGCCCGTGATGTCGGCGCGGTCCAGGTTCATCCCGCTGAAGGAGTTGTCGCGTCCGGAACTGAGACCGAAGGGCAAACCGCTGCGATAGTCGAGAAGCTCCATGAATTCCCAACCGCCCAGGGCTAAGCGCAGCAGAGCGCTTTTGCCCTTCAAACCGGGCAACTGGTAGACGCCCGTAATGCGGAAATTGTGGCGGGTATCAAAATCCGAAACGCCGCGGTTGAAACGCTGATCGGTGGGGTGCGGGTTGGAGAACGTGAACTGTGCGTTGTTCGACTCGTCGTCGATCGACTTCGAAAACGTGTAGAACGCGAGCATGGAGAAGTTCTTGCTGAAGCGCTTCTCCAGCGTGATCTGCAGGGAGTGGTACACGGAGTTGCCACTGTCGACGAGTTGTTTCATCGACGCGTAGTAGGGTGCGAATGGCCGGCGGGCGTTCGTGTTGGCGACCGTCGCGGTAGGCCCGTAGACGGCGGCGTTACGTTCACGGAAGCTCTGCAGGTGGGTGCCTTTGTTGCCAACGTATGCGGCGCGCAACATCAGGTCGGTAGTCAATTGCTGTTCGATGGTCAGATTCCAGGCCTGCGAATTTCCGACACCCCAATTCTCGTCGAACCACGCGTACGGCATGGGGAAGACGAAGGGCGAATCCGGCACCAGTGACATGGGCGCGAAGGGTGGGAAAGGACTCTTAATGCCCGCCGACACGTAAGGGTTCTGCATGTCCACGCCGTTGAGGTTCATAGTTGGGCTGAACGGCGCCGATTCCACGAAGTTGTTGTACAGGCGCGGGAAGGGGCGGACAAAAAACATGCCATAGCCGCCGCGGACCGACGTGGCGCGGTTGCCGGAGCGGGGCGTAAAGGCGAAGCCGAAGCGGGGGGCGATGTTGTTGAGGTCGCTGTTCATGCCGCCCTCGGGGAAGCCCGCGTCGCCGGGGAAGATCGCGCCCGGCGGCGCATTCACAAAGCGTTTCGACTGGGTGCCTGCGCGGTAACCGGCGACCTGCCCGAGGAGGTCGTGGTAGGGAAGATAAGGATCCCAGCGCAGCCCGGCCGTCAGCGTCAGGCGGGGAAGCACGCGAAACGTATCTTCCGCGAAGAAGCTCACCTGTTTGCCCCGCGTCTGTTTGAACTTGCCCGCGCTTTGTGTGAACGTGGCGACCTTGCCCAGCAGGAGATCTGCGATGCCATTGCCCGTGATCTGTCCCGAGAAGTTGAAGGTGCCGCTCTGCTGGTACTTGGTGTAGGAATCGAACATCGTGAAGGGCGTGTACTCGGCCCCCATGTTGAGCGTATGCCGTCCCCTGATCCAGGTGACCGTGTCGTTCACTTCCACGTTGCGGCGTATCCATTGGCCGGGAGGCGTGTTGTTCACGCTGCCCCAACCGCCGTAGCCGGTCACACCGAGTTCGAGCTCGCGGTCCGCTTCGGGAGGCAAGGTGTAATATACGTCGCCGAAGCTGGCCAGGGAATACGGAGACATCCGCAAGTTGAACGAGTCGAGCATGAGCCCGGACGCCACGATCGTGTTGACCAGATTCGGCCGCACGGTGAAGACGTCCTGCAACTTGAAATTGCGGGTGGTCTGGCGCTGGCCAATGCGCACGGTGAGCAGGGTGCCGCCACCGTCCCAACCGGGGTCGGTGTAGCGCACATAAAAGATGCTGCCGGACAACTGGTGACGGCCGAGACTGTAGTCCGCCTTGCCCAGCACCTGCTGGCTGTTATATCGGTCCGGGCGGGCATAGCGCAGCAGCCCGGTGGGATCGGAGCTGCCGGGTACCTTCTCCAGCATCTTCGTGGAGATCGGCAGAATCCGGTCCGGCGGGATGATGGCGTTGGGAAACGCTTTCCCGGTCAGCGGATCGGTGATGCTCTTGCCGAGGCCGGAGAAGACGCCGCGCCTCTGCGCATTGTCCGGCACGTAGGCTGTGTTGGTGAACGAGGTGTTGTGGACGATCGTGGCCTGGTAGCTGGCGAAGTAGAAGAGTTTGTTGCGAACGATTGGACCGCCTACTGTACCGCCGAACTGGTTGCGTTTCAGGTTATCCGGCTGCGCAGCAAAAAAATTGCGGGCGTTCATCGCGCCGTTGCGCACAAAGTAAAAACCGGATCCATGGATCGCGTTGCTGCCAGAGCGCGTTACGACGTTCACGACGGCGCCCGAGAAATTGCCGTACTGTGCCGAGTAATTGCTGGTCTGAACGCTGAACTCCTGAAGCGCATCCGGGTTCGGATAGGTCGCATTCAGGTTCGTCACATTGTCCATGTGCGTGGCGCCGTCCAGCCGGTAGTTCACTTCATTGCCACGCGACCCGTTCACACTGATCGCGATCGTGTCGCTCGAGTTCGCATAGCCGGCTGTCGTGGTGCCAGTTCCGGTGACAACGCCCGGAACCATGCGGACCAGCGTGGCGGCGTTGCGCCCGTTGAGCGGCAATTCCTGGAGATAGCGCTGCTGCACCACCTGGCTGAGCGCGCCGCTCTGCGTGTTGACCATGATGGCGTCTGCGCTAACCGTCACTTGGTCCGACAGGCTGCCGAGGGCCATGCGGACGTCGACTGTGGTCGGTGTGTTGACGTTCAGACGGATACCGGTCTGCTGAAGCGTTGAGAACCCGTTGGCCACGGCTTGCAGACGATAAAGTCCGACGGGTACCGAGGTGAAGAGGTACTTGCCGTCGGAGTCTGAGGTGGCGGCCATTTCGCGCCCGGTGTCGAGGTGGGTAAGCGTGAGCGCCACGCCAGGCAGCACGGCGCCCGAAGGATCGCTGACCGTCCCGGATAGCGTGGCGGTCGGCGCCACCTGAGCGCTAGCCGAAAAAACTGACACGAACGTCAGGAGCAATAGGTTGAGTAGACGGCTGTTTGCAAGAGTGTTCACAGAGCACCTCCGTTTTGGCCTTCCGGCCAAGGCAATTATACATCCAACCGCCTCCGTGGCAGCCGGCCTTTTAATCCTTTTGTCCCGATTATTCCGAGCGACTCTGGCGGCCCATGGAAAAGGCAACTGCGCCTCCTCCGAGCACGGAAACACTCGGAACTGCCTTGCGGGTCAAGGCCATTGGGCAACCCCAGGAGTTTGGAAGTGCACGTAGCAACGGGGAGAACATCGGGTGGAAGGTGAAAGTCAAATTCACAAGCCTGCTCCACCCCGTGTGGCCCGGAAAATCGATCTGTCTGAATGGGAAATCCGTATATAATCGCTGGAGGCCGGGAAGCAAGGCCAAGACCATAACACAATGACGATCAAAGGGCATTCCCACGAGTGGCGCACGGCGGCACGAGTCTGTCTCATAGCGTTGGTTGCGAGCGCTATTCCGGCGCTTTGCCAGACTCCGGCGGGCAAGACCGGGCCTGATATCCGCAATGCCGAAGGCAGCGCGGCCGAACCGTTTCCCGACGGCTCGAGCGGCCGGAGGGTGGAGTTCCGAAGCTCGGATGGGACCTTCCTCCCGGCTTACCTGCGCAGGCCAAGCGGTCCGGGGCCTTTCCCCGTGGTGGTGATATTGCATGGCGGGCCGGACAGCCGGGACGTGACCTACCAAATCGGACGGAACACGAGCGCACCCGCCGGGAATTTCGTGGCGGCGGGCTGGGTCGTGCTTGCCATCGATTATCGTCCGCCCAGCGTGCCGCCCAAATCGCTCGAACGGGACGACGCCGCCGCGGCCGTCCAAGCCGTGCGAAGCCTACCGTTCGTCGATGGCAAGCGCGTCGCTCTATTCGGCGGTAGCCGCGGGGGCGGCGTGATGTCCAGCCTGGCCTCGCGCGTGGATGTCCGGTGCACGGTTCTTTGCGCCCCGGCGCTTATCGACTTGGTTGCGCTCTCGAAGGCGGTTGCGCGAGGAGAACTCGTGGACGGCATGATCAAGAAGATCATCGCCAACGCGGAAAAACGCTATGGCGCGACCATGGCCGAGATTGAGAAGGATCCCGCTCGCTACGGGTACAAATCCGCTCTGACCGAAGCGCCCACCGTGCGCTGTCCGATTCTTATCATTAACGGCCGCAACGACAAATCTTCGCCCCTCTCCGCGATCCAGGCGTATGCGGATAAGCTGCGAGCCTCCGGAAAAGAAGTTGCCACCTACTTCCCTGAGAATGGGCTCCACGGCTTCTACTTCGGTCATCCTAGTGCCACCCCGGAGACGGAACAGGCGGCGAGGCACGCAGTGGATTTCATCAGGAAGAACTTCAGCCGGTAACTTTGCAAAGGAGCGCTTACGATGCGCCATCTTACTTCGACCCTCTTGATCATGGCTGCCCTGCTGGGAGTAGCGGGCCCTTCGGCGGTTTACGCACAAACCGCCGCTGCCACCCTGAGCGGAACCGTCACAGACAGCAGTGGGGCCGTCGTGCCCGGGGTGACGGTGACCGTCACCAACACCGCCACCGGATTGAAACAGACGGCCACGGGCAATCGCGGCGGGCTCTTCACTATTCCGCTGTTGCCGCCGGGCGACTACACGCTCTCGGCTCAGCACCCCGGCTTCGCGCCGGTTGAAATGCGAAACATCATCCTCCAGGTGGGCAGCCGTCTCGCGTTAGAGGTCAAGTTGCAACTGGGAGAAGTGAAGGAGTCGGTCACCGTTTCCGCCGACGCGGGACAGATCCAGCTCAAAACCGAATCCGGCGAGAGGTCCGAAATCATCACCAGCCGCCAGATCAAGGACCTTCAGCTCAACGGCCGCAACACCATAGACCTGTTGAAGATTGTTCCCGGCATGGTAGTTACGCAGGATGCCGGCTGGGGCAATTTCATTGTGAACGGCACCCGCGCATGGAGCGCCGTCAGCGCCAACGGCACGCGCGCCACCATGAAAGAGATGTTGCTCGATGGCTCCGATAACGTAAATACCGGGCCGAATAATACGCTGAACGTCAGCGTCAACCCGGATGCCCTCGCCGAGGTGAAGGTGCTCACCTCGAATTTCCAGGCCGAATACGGCAAGGCCGGCGGGGCAGTGGTGCAGATGACCACGCGCTCTGGCACCAGCCAATTCCACGGCGTGGCGCGCTACGTCCGGCGGGACGGCGGCCTGAACGCCAACAACTTCTTCAATAATGCGCAGAGTCTTTCCCGCCCGGTATATCGATACGGCTATTACGGGTATAGCGTCGGAGGTCCGGTGATCATTCCCGGCACCCGTTTCAACAAGAGCCGGAACAAGCTGTTCTTTTTCTGGGACCAGGAGATCGACCCGCAACGCGTGCCTCCGGCCGCAACCTCCATCCAGATGCCGACAGCCGCCGAGAGAAATGGGGATTTCTCGAAATCGACCAACGGAAACGGAGCTCCCATCGTGGTTCGCGATCCGCTTACTGGCGTGCCGTTCGCCGGGAATGTCATTCCTCAGAGCCGTCTCTACCAGTACGGGCCGAACATCCTGAGCATTTTCCCCCTGCCCAACACCTCCACCGGCGGGCCCCGGTACAACTACGTGTCACAGGTTTCCAACCCCTTTACGACCCGGGGCTACCTCCTGCGTATCGACTACAACATCAATGAAAAGACGCGCCTCACGGGGCGCTGGGCCCGTAACTCTACTCCCGGTATGAGCGCGTACGGCGGAAACTATTTCAACATCGCTTACAACTTCCCCCTCGCCAACCATGGCCAGATCCTTCCGCCCGTCAATCTTACATTCACCCTCACCCGCACCTTCACTCCCACGCTTACCAATGAATTGATTTTTGGGTTCACTCGCAACGACAACAAGACGGCTCCAGCCAGCCCAAGCCTATTGCGATCCACTTACGGGATCGATTTTCCGTTGTTTTTCCCCAAGGCTGCCGGCTCCGACTTTCTCCCTTCTTTTCAATTCGGAGGAATCGCCAACCAGCCCCCGCCGACGATGACGATTTACGCACTCCCGCGCCGCAATTTGAATGCGACTTGGAACCTTATCGACAACGTCATGAAAGTCACTAGCGCCCACATGTTCAAGGTCGGCATTTTTGTGGAGCGCGGCCTGATGCGCAACTTGCCGGCAGCTAATGTGAACCCCACCATCAGTTTCGGCAACGACGCCAACAACCCCTTGAACACGGGAGATCCCTATGCGAATGCCTTGCTCGGGATCTACACGTCCTACTCGCAGGCCAATGCCAATCTCGAGGCCTATGTGCAGTTCAAGAACATCGAAGGCTACCTGCAAGACACCTGGAAAGTCACACGGCACCTGACGCTCGATCTAGGCCTGCGCATCTCCTGGATTCCCCCGCAGTATGATAGCCGGCTGCAAGGCAACTATTTCGTGCCGTCCTTCTACGATGGCTCCAGGGCGGTGCGGCTCTATACCCCCGTGCTGGTCAATGGCCAACGGCGGGCCATCGATGCCGCCAACAGGCCCGGGGTGCTGACCCCGCAGAACACTTTGCCGTCCGGCTACATCGGCCTGATTGTGCCCTCTTCCGGCGACCCCTACAATGGCATCCAGCAGGCCAGGAACGGGTATTTCCCCGGAGGCTTTGAGGACCGGGGCGCGCAGTGGGGGCCCCGCTTCGGCTTCGCTTACGATTTCAACGGGAAACTGGTCGTTCGCGGCGGCTATGGCATTTCCTATGACCGGGTGCAAGCCAACGTGGCTTCCGCGCAGGTCAACACGCCGCCCGCAGTGCAGTCGCCGCAACTGCTTTACGGCTATCTGCGCGACCTTTCGGGCGGCACCGGGTACTTGGCGCCGCCGTCCTTGATCACGTTGGCCCCGGATGGCAAGGTGCCCAACGTGCACAGCTTCAACTTTGGCGTACAACGCAGCATCGGATTAGGGACCATCATCGACGCCGCCTATGTCGGGACACTCGGCCGCCACCTGTTTCAGTCGGTCAATATCAACGCTGTGCCCTACTTCACCACGTTCCAGCGTTCCGCGCAGGATCCCAGCCTGTACCAGGGCGGCGTGGTGCCCAATGTAGAGGGCAACCTGCCGGCGGCCTATTCCCGGGCCGGCCTGAGCTTCACCGGAGCCAATGCGCTGCCCGCCAATTTCCTGCGGCCTTATCCGGGATATGGAGATATCAACTATCGCCAACCGACAGGCTCGTCCAATTACCACGCGTTGCAGGTTGCGGTCAAACGCTCCTTCGGACGGTCACTTACCTTCGGCCTCGCTTATACTTACTCGAAGGCCATGGACACGGGGGATGCTGATTTCGACTCCAACAATCCTTACGACACGCGCCGCTACGATTACCAGGTTGCTTCGTTCGACCGCACTCACGTGCTCGTCGTCAACTATGTGTATGACCTGCCGAAGATCGCGACACACTTAGGCAGCGGGCGAGTGGCTCGGGCGATCCTGAATGACTGGCATGTTTCCGGAGTCTCCCAGTATTCGACGGGCGCGCCCCTCGAACTTGGCATGAGCATCCAGGGAATCAACGCCGGCCAACGCATTTTGGGAACTTACTCCGTCCAGCCATTGCTCTACCGCGCCGGTGGATCTACGGGCGCCCCGGACAGCCTGCACATCAACCCGGACGCCTATTATGTGCCCAACATCGCCGATGTCGGCCCCTACCCCCGCGCGTACCTGCGCCAGCCGAGTTGGATGAACCACGACATCTCCGTTTCCAAGAGCATTCCGCTCGGCAGCGACCGCGCGCGCTACCTGCAAATACGGCTGGAGATGTTCAACGCGTTCAACCACACCGAATTCGTCAGGATCAACAGTGGTGTGCAGTTGGCGACGGCGAGCGGCTCAATCGGCAATGCCGTTTTCTCCGATTATCCGAATGTGAAGATCACCAATAACCTTCGTCCCGCGTCGTCGCCGGCGCCATTGGGGCAGTTCTTTGGCGAATATAACGCCTCGCGCGATTCGAGAATCATACAGTTGGGCGTGAAAATCTATTTCTGAGCGTTTCCGCAAATCGCCAGGGCCCCTTCCGCGCCGGGAAGGGGCTGCTTCTCCCATAGCGATCACTGCGAGCAAGAGCTTTGTCAGCAGATTCCGTTGCTTAACCGTGAGCCCGCGATATAGAATCTTCTTTTTTTACTGAACAGGCCCCTGTTTGGTCCGGAAATTCAGGGTCGAGAACTCTGTGCGCTTTCAAAGCCCACTGAATGTTCTTCGGGTTGTTGCCGGTGGTGATTTCGCCCACACCGGGATCTCCAATGGTGGTATTGGGAAGGCCCGGATTGAAGTGGTTAAACGCGTTGAAGAACTCCGCGCGGAAAGCCAAGCGGAGTTTGTCTCCGAGATGAAAGCTCTTGCTCAAGAGCAGATCCCAGTTGAACTGTCCTGGGGCGCGCAAGGACGGTTCGGTGGTGGAGTCATTGCCGAAGGTGAAGGGTTCCGGCAAGGCAAACGCGGAGGCCCGACTTTCTCTTGCGCATCGCATGGTGACTCAGTAGAGTTGTATACGCTATTTTGTATGGGATCTCAAAACGGCAATCCAAGAGAGCCCAGCACAGACTTCGGTCGACCAGTTCGAGACAACATGCCTGACGATTCCATGAGGTGGCGCGATTTTTTCGGCGGCACGGCGGCGATAGCCGCGGGTGCGCTCACAACCGGGTTGAACTCTGTCGAAAATTCCGCCATTACGGCTTCCATTGCGGGTCTGGTCACGATGGCCCAGGTGGAGAACGCCGCAAAGGCGATCGCCGAGCGCTGCAAACTTGATCACGTGGAAAAGGCCGAACTGGAGAAAGCGTCTCGGGAGATGTGGGCAAAGCTCCCGCCACACTACCACTGGCTGAGAAATTGGGAGCATCTCTGACCGCACCACCCGCCGCGATGCGGCAAAATTGACAGCGGGTGCCTGGAGCCAATCCTTGCTGGCGTATGCAAATCAGATCGGCATTGAGCGCTGCGTAGCCATCTGCGACGTGGACGAGATTAACCTCAGCGCTTCGGACAGCTTGGAGGTGATGTGAAACTAAGTTTCCTTGACTGTGATGGCCATCTTGGCAACCGTCCGATAAGGTCTCATCCCGTTCCGGCAGACCAGTGCAGTCCCGTAAAGTCGACCTTGGAAAAGATCGTGCACACGGCTAGCCGGCGGGAATTCCTGTGCAGCGCCGGTGTGGCGTCGTGCGTTTCGGCTTCATTGTTAGCCCGGACAAGACCTGCCAGTGAGCGTCCGAACGTCATCATCGTGCTTACCGACGATCAGGGCTACGGCGATCTTTCGTGCCATGGTAACCCTGTGCTCAAGACCCCGGCGATGGACCGGTTGTTTCATGAGAGCGTGCGTTTCACGGATTTCCACTCGGCTCCGATGTGCAGCCCAACACGCGGCCAGTTGTTGAGCGGTATGGATGCGGCCCATAACCGCGCTACAGCCACCGAAGCCGGCCGCTGCCTCCTTCGCCGCGACATCCCAACCATGGCGGACGCATTTGCAGCCGGCGGCTATCGCACCGGCGCATTTGGCAAGTGGCACCTGGGAGACAGTTATCCCTACCGGCCGATGGACCGCGGCTTTCTCCAGGCCAAGTATCACCTCGGTGGGGCACTCGTTTCAGCGTCGGAATTCGAGAACGACTATTTTGACGGCATTTTTCATGACGAGGGCGTGAAGAGACGTTTTTCCGGCTATTGCACCGACTTCTGGTTTGACGAAGCTGTGAAATGGATGGGGCGGTGCGGACGCAACGGGGAGCCGTTCTTCTGCTATTTGCCGACCAATGCCCCACATGGGCCCCGATGGGTGGCGGAGAAGTACTCCAGTCCCTACCAGAAGCCGGACCTGCCGGCGGAATACTTCGGCATGATCGCCAATATCGACGAAAATCTGGCGAAGCTCGAGATATTTCTCCGGGAAGCCGGTCTGCGCGACAATACCATCCTCATCTTCATGAGCGACAACGGTGGCACCGGCGGCGTGAAGGTTTTCAACGCCGGGATGCGTGCCGCCAAGACCTCTATCTACGACGGTGGCCATCGTGTGCCCTGCTTTGTCCGCTGGCCGGCAGGCAAATTGCGCGCTCCCTGCAATATTGACGCGCCCGCGCAAATGCAGGACATCATGCCGACCTTGCTGGAATTGTGCGGGATCGGGAAGCCGCAAAACGCGAAGTTTGATGGCCAGAACCTCGCGGGCTTGTTGCGGGGCAAGCCGAACTCGTTGCCCGATCGCATGCTCATTGTCCAGTACGGCCGGAACCTCGAGAAATGGGACGCGAGTGTCATTTGGAACCAGTGGCGCTTAATCAAAGGGGAAGAACTGTACGATTTCCACGCGGATCCCGCTGAAAAAAATGACTTGGCCGGCCAGCGTTCGGACGTTGTTAAGAAGATGCGTGCGCACTACGAGAAGTGGTGGGCCGGCATTGAGCCGACTGTCCACGAATTCTGCCTGCTGAGCATCGGTTCGGAGAAGGAGAACCCGGTGACCCTCTCCTGTTCGGATTGGCAGGAGTGTTCCTGCCGAAACTCCAGCACACTTGATACGATCCTCGAAGGCCAGGGCGGCCCGAGGGGCGGCCCGTGGGGCGTGTTGGTGGAAAGGGACGGCAACTATGAAATCTCGCTCCGCCGCTGGCCGCAGGATCAGAACCTGCCGCTTAGCGCCGCTTACCCAGGGAAGAAAGTGACTGTGGCTACGCTCAAGGCAGGAAAGGCGTTCCCGATCGCCGGTGCGAAGTTGCGGATTGCGGGACAGGAACTTGCGATCAGAACGAACCGCGCCGACACGGCGGCGGTTTTCCGCGTCAAGCTCCGGGGCGGCACCAAGACACTGCTACACGGGTGGTTTCTGGATGCCGCCGGCAATGACCTGTGCGGAGCGTACTACGCCACCGTGCGCCAGCTCTGACCAACCATTTTTTCACGACTCCGTAAAGGTCCGGAAGGCTGTAATCGTCAGGACCTGGCATGGCCTGATCTGAGGCCGTTCCGGAACCCGGAACCGTCCCGGAACGCTTACCCTATTGTCTAGAAACGGCTCTGGTGGTACATTCGCATGGGGATCTTTCGCGAAGCATCATCTCGCAAGGCAATGACTATGGAGGTTAGGGTGACACCTGGAATAGTTAGTGTTTTGGCTGTGGCCACCGTCGTACTTCTCGGGGCTGCGCCGGTCGCGTGGGGGCAGGAAGCCCGCGCTGCAATGAGTGGGCGCGTCGTGGATGCGCAAAACGCCGTAGTTCCGGACGCCGAGATCGTGGTCCGATCCGACGATACCGGCGTCAAGCAGACAACCAAAACGAACGAGCAGGGAAACTGGATCGTTCGATTCCTGATCCCGGGCAACTATAGCCTCAGTGTGACAGCTTCAGGATTCAAGCAAGTGGAGCAACACAGCATCAGTCTACAGACTGCGGATCAAAAGCAGATCGATACGCGGCTAGAGATCGGCGAGACCTCGACGCAGATCGAGGTAAAAGGGGATATCGCCTTGATCGACACTACCGCAGCCGTATCAGGGACTGTCATCACTAAAGAGGAAATCGCGGAGATGCCGTCCAGTTCGCGCATCCTGACGATTCTGGCCACGCTCTCTCCCGGTGTCTTCCAGCAGGACCAGAACCAGAACGTCGCGCATTTGTGGTCGCATGACGCCGCATCGCAGATCGGCATCGATGGCGGGAACACTAGCGCTAACGGGTCCACCGTGTACCGGTCCAACGACTACCAGATCGACGGTATGCCCAACCTCAAGACCGGGGGCCAAGTGGCGTTTTTGCCTGCTCCGGATGCGGTCCAGGAATTCCGCGTGGTGATGAACGCGTATGACGCGGCAATGGGGCGGCAGTCTGGCGGCACCATCCAGATGACCACCAAGAGCGGCACCTCCAGACTGCACGGAAGCCTGTACGAGTACAACCAGAACAACATCCTGAACGCGAACCTCTTTCAGACCAACATGGCGGGCGGCGAGAAGCCCGCGGTCCACTACAACGAATATGGCGGCACGATCGGTGGCCCGGTGTGGATTCCAAAGGTTTACGACGGCAAGCAGAAGACATTCTTCTTCTTCAACTACAACGGCATTCGCAACCAGGATCCGCGCTTCCAGATTATGTCGCTGCCGACCGATCTGGAGCGGAAAGGCGACTTCAGCCAGAGCTACACCACAAACGTGGTAGGCGGCCAGCGGATCAGGTACCCGTATCAGGTTTACGACCCGCTGACGGTGGATTCGAAAGGGTCTCGCACGCTGTTCCCCGGCATGCTGATCCCGTCCAACCGGTTGAGCAAGGTCGCTCAGGGTGTCTTGCAGTACGTCCCGATGCCCAACACGCCTGGCGACGGGACCAGCACAGATGCCAACAACTTCGTGCCGCATTCCAGCCGTCAGAACAAAATGGCGGTTATCATGGGGCGCGGCGACCATACCTGGAGCAACTCGCACAAGACCTTCGCGACGTTCCGCTGGTATCACGAGGACGAGTTGAGCAACGACTATTTCGGGAACGCTTTCACTGGTGCGTATCAGCACCGCATGACGCGGGGCGCCGGCGTAGATCATGTTTGGACGATTAGCCCCACCAAGGTCCTGAATGTCAAGGCGAACCTCACCCGATACGAGGAGCCAAACAACGATCACGGCGTGGGATTCGATTCCAGTAGTCTGGGTTTCCCGACTTCGTTTACCTCGCGCCTATTCGTTCCGGCCGCACCGCGCCTTACCGGCGTCTTCGGGGACATCGGTACGAATCAGGCGGGCAGCGTCACCGACACATCGAACTACACCTGGTCGGCTGTACTCACCCAGGTGAAGGGCAACATGACCTTCAAGTATGGCGCCGAATACTGGGTTCTCCAGCAGGCCAACAAGAGCATTGGCAACCAGGGCCGATTCGACTTCGGCAGCGAGTGGACGCGCCAGCAGAACAACGTCAGCGGCGGAACAGGCAACGGCTACACGCTGGCGTCTTTCATGCTGGGACTCCCGCACAACAGCAACAGCAGTTTCCCCTGGAACGCGGACGCCTTTTGGTCGCAGCACTTTGGTGGACTCTACTTCCAGAATGACTGGCGCGTTAATTCGAAGCTGACGTTGAACCTCGGGCTGCGCTGGGATGTCGAGACGCCGGTCGTTGAGCGCTACAACCGTGCCACGGCGGTCTTTGATCCAACCGCGGCGAGTCCGGTGAGTTCCGCTGCCCAGGCGGCATATGCGAAGATCCTGACCGGTAATGCAAGCAACGCCGCAGTCCAGACGCTGGCACAGTTGGTGCCGGCGAGTTCGTTCAAGGTGCTCGGCGCGCAACTGTTCAACGGTGTCGGCGGAGTACCGCGGGGCACTTCCAATGCCAAATGGGATCAATTTCAACCGCGCGTAGGCTTCGCTTACCGGCTCACGCCGAACACCGTCATCCGCGGCGGCTTTGGGCGTTTCGTGCAGGCCACATTCATCACTGCCGGTCAGAACGGCTTCAGCCGCAGTACGTCGCTGATTACCACCAAAGATAACTACATGACGTACTACGACACGCTGGACAACCCCTACCACGACGGCATCCTGGCACCCACCGGTTCCTCACTCGGCCCGCTGACCAACCTTGGCCAAGGCGTGAACTGGACCAACCCCGATTCCGGCCGGCCCTACACATGGAACTACAGTTTGCATTTACAGCGCCAGGTCAAGAGCTGGCTGATAGAGTTGGGCTACTCGCACAACAAGACGCAGAATCTGGCGCTCAACCAGAATCAGAACCTGGCGAGCTTCAGCCAGTGGAAGCAGCTTCGGGCGCCGCAGTTCGACGCCGCCGGCCGGCCGGTAGATCAGTTGATGTGGGATCAGCAGGTCCCGAACCCATTCAGGGGGCTGGAGAACGTCACAGGGACGGTCGCTACTAGCCAGACCATCGCGCTCAACCAGTTGCTGAATCCCGTCACCATCCTGGGCAGTATCACGGAGAACAACAACCCGGTGGGCTCGACCCAATATGATGCGCTTCTCGCAAAAGTCGAGCGCCGGTTCAGCAAGGGGTTCAGCGTGATTAATTCCTTCACCTGGTCGAAGCGGATGGAGGACAATTCCTATCTCGGCCCGGAAATCGCGGGACGCCAAATCGAGCACCGTCTGAGCGGGGAGGACCGCCCCCTCCGCCTCTCGGTCGCTCCCATCTGGCAGCTCCCGATCGGGCGGCAGCAAAGGTTTGGGGCGACGATGCCCAAGGCGCTGGACTTCGTACTCGGTGGTTGGCAGTTGACCGGGCAGTTCACAATCCAATCCGGCAAGCCCATCACGTTCGACGACACGGATAGCTTCTTCTTCAGCGGCACGGATTTCAAGCTGTCTAAGGACAAGCGGACCCTGGCGCAGTGGTTCGACATAAGCCAGTTCTATAGGTTTCCCGACAAAGGCATGAGTCAGGCGACGCTCGCTGCCTACCCTGCCTGGACCGGCGTGCAGAGCTTGCCCGGCTACGATTACAAGCCGGCGGCGAATGACAGCATCAAGAACGGCGTATACCAGGACTTCGCCACTTACGTTCGCAGCATCCCGAGCCGATGGAGCGACATCCGCTCCAGCCGTGTGAATAACGTGGACGCGGTCATCTCGAAGACGTTCGCTGTTCGCGAAAAGGTCAGGGTTCAGTATCGGTTCGAGGCCTATAACCTCTTCAACCATGTTCGCTTCGGCGATGTGGCATCCACCGACCCCGGCAGTTCAAGCTTCGGCAAGGTGAATCCGACGCAACAGAACAACGCGCGCATGGTTCAGATGGCGCTAAAGCTATCTTTCTGAGTTGAGGTCTTTTCATGCTGGCTGGCTTTTCTCCGCAACGAGGAAGCCAGCCAGCCCTCATTTCTTTACCGCTGCGGACGTCAAGTTATCGCAAGGTGAACCCAATTAGCGCTGGCCGACGAGCCGACTGGGACGCTGGACACCAAGACAGGCGAGTATGCTTGCCTCACACCGTCGTGCAATGTATCGAAGCCGTCATCCAGAAGGTGGCTCGGATGGGGCGTGAAAAAGGGGGCGCGATTCTCAGCGGCCCATCGCGCTCTGCTTCGATGGATCGTTCCTATTTGACGATCGTGAACAGCGTCGCTCCCACCATGCCTCATCACCTCACCGCGATCCGTCTCCAGCCGGATCTGACGCGTGCCATGCGTGTCGGCGGCAAGGATCTGGACGGTGCAGGCGATCTGTGTCCGGAGTTCTGGGACGGGTTACTGTACCGGAAACCGGAAATTATCGAGTACAGGTTTCGCTGCATACGGAGCCACGCTACCTTTTTCGGCACAAGCTGTAACCTCCCGGCGGCCGATGACGCCGAGTTTCAATACTATTGCCTGGCGCCTGTCAATCAGAAGAACACTGCGTGCACGCCGCGCCAATTCCGCGAGGTATGGTCTGATTCGCTGCGAGCCGTGGAAACGCCAGCGTTGAGCCGGGACTCCATATTGCGTCTCGGAAGGGAATGTGTGACAGTCCTGTACATGGCGATGCTCGATCCGGCGGGCGCGACGGCGGTTGTCTTCAATGTCCCAAGGAAAAGCGATCACCGGCACGCAAGTTTTCGCCAAGGAGCTACCGAGGGTTCAACCGCAAGCTGGATTCCCTGCGATGGCCGGATTGGTTTTCGAGGGCCAAATGATGCATAAACCCCTATTTTTAACCTTTGCTGCGATGCGGCTCCTCTGCGCGCAGGAGGCACTGCCAACAGAATGGATCGATCCCGACACTGGACATCGCGTAATTCGTCTTTCCCGTGAACCCGGCACCGCGTCGCTCTACTTTCACCAAAACGCCTACTCGGCCGACGGCAAGAAGCTTGTGGTCACCAATCCCCACGGAATCGCGACGATCAATCTCGCCACACGCCAGATTGAACAGGTCGTCGAGGGCCGTGTGAACATTCTCGTGACTGGCCATCGGACCGGCCAGGTTTACTACACGAAAGATGGCGCCATCTTTGCCACGGACCTTGACACGCACGCTACGCAAGAGGTTGCGAAGATTCCGGTCCAGGCGGGCCGGGGCGGCGCCATCGCCGTCAACGCGGACGAAACGATGCTGGTGGGCATTGCACAGGATCCCGATGGAAAGACCGTGCCCCGCACTCCGCCGCCCAACGGCCAAGGAGGAAGCCTCGAGGCAAACTGGGCCAGGGGTACGCCGAAGATGCTATACACGATTGACATCAAGACTGGCCAGTTCCGGAAGATTTACACCGAGAACGACTGGACCAACCATCTCCAGATGTCGCCCACCGATCCCAATCTCATCATGTTTTGCCATGAAGGGCCCTGGCACTTTAACGACCGGGTGTGGACGATCCGCACGGATGGCACCGGCCTGCGATTGATGCATGAGCGGACGATGAACATGGAAATCGCGGGGCATGAGTTCTTCAGCGCCGATGGCAAAACCGTCTGGTACGACTTGCAGACTCCGAAAAGCACCGTGTTCTGGTTAGCCGGTGTGGAGATCGCAACCGGACATCGAACGTGGTATCACCTGGAGCGGAACGAGTGGTCTGTGCACTTCAATGTCTCGGCGGACGGGAAGTTGTTCGCCGGCGATGGGGGCGGCCCGAGCAGCGTCGCCGCTCGCTCGCCCGACAACGAGACGCTAGACCCTCCAGGTAACGGCCAGTGGATATATCTTTTTCGTCCTGTCATGGTGAAGGGAAGTTCATTCCGGGATAAGAAGAACCTGATCGACATTGGCTATTTGAAGTCCGAGCGTCTCGTCAATCTCTCGAAACACGACTACAGACTGGAACCCAATGTCACGTTTTCCCCCGACATGAAATGGGTCGTTTTCCGGTCCAACATGCTGGGTCCGGTACATGTTTTCGCGGTCGAAATCGCGAAGGCGGCTCATCGCTGATCCAGGCGGGAGGCATGAACAATCCCCGGGCACGAACCGCAGTTGGCAATCGTTGCGCCTTTCCGTGAACGCAAAATCAGAAACTGAAGCGCGCATTCAATTGCACGACGCGCGGCGAGTTGGCGATGGCGGTAATCTGCCCGAAATTGGCCGACGTGATGTTCAGGTTCGGGTTCGCGAATCTGACCCAGTTGAACATGTTCAGCGCATCCGCCTGAAGTGTGACTTTCCAGCGCTCGTGTATGCTGAACTCCCGCTTCAGGCTCATACTCGTATTCGAGTTGCTGGGTCCGCGCAGTCCGAACGCCCCTGTTCGAGGGGTTGTCCCGTAGTTGAATGCCGCGGGATTCGCGAACGCGCTCTTGTTTACGTAGGTGGCAGTTCGAACGTCTCCGCTTCCGTAGTTGCCGTTGATCCGCACGTCGCCTGAAAAGGCCGGATTGTAGTCCGCGTAACAGCCTCCGGCATTGGGCAGGTTGCAGCTTGCGGCGATGGTGCCGAAGAGAGGCCCGGACCGGTACGTGACAATTCCTGCCACCTTCCACCCGCTGGCCAGTCCTTGCCCGATGCGGTTCGACGACGTCCAGTGTTGTCCCTTGCCAAACGGAAGGGTATAGGTGAGCAACACATTGAGAGTGTGCGACGGGTCCACCTGCTGCGCTTTTTCGGTCTTCCAGTTGTAAGCGCTGCGAGTGCCAGTGTCGTCTGAGAACGCTTTGCTGAAAACATAATTGGAATTCAGCACCAACCCGTGGGACAACGTTTTGTTCACGATCACCTGCAGCGAGTTGTAATTCGCATTGGCCACATCCCCCCAGAGGTCACTGATGCCAGGGTATTGCGGGAACGGCCTCAGCATCTGCGAAATCGTACCGGCGAATGTGGGGAAGGGCAGTTTGATGCCAGGTATGATCGCGTTTGCCGCGGCTATGTTGGCCGGCGTAGCCGTCGATTGCAGCAGATTGCCCAAGGCCAGGTACTTCGGGTCCATCTGGCCGGACCACATGCCGCGCCCCCCGCCCCCCTGGAAATGCCCGTTACTGCCCACGTAGTTAGCGCCCAGGGTAAGCGTGCCGGTCAAGGATCTTTCGAAGCCGATGTTCCAGTTCTGATAGTAAGGCGGCTTGCCGCCAATCAGCGGATCGCCATATTGCATGGTCGAACCCGTTTTCCCCGATCCGTTGAACGACGTTCCCAGCGTTGGGTCGAAGAACGGAGGCTTGTCGTACGGCGGGATACCACTGCTCCAGTAGAATGCCGGGCTGATGCCCTGATCCGGGCTCGTGTACGACGGACTCGCGGAGTAGCCCAGCGTGCCGGTTCCCGTGCGCGCGCCACCTCGACCGCCCACAGCTCCGCGGTGAGTGTACATTACGCTATAGCCGCCGCGGATCACGGTCTTCGGCATCATGGAATAAGCAAAGCCCAACCTGGGCCCGAACAGCTTGTAGTGCGTGTTGACCGTGGTTCGGCAGCCGCAGCCGTTCTTCACGTTGCCGTAAAACGCCAGCACGCCGTTGTAGCCGCCGGCAGCCGGATTAGGCGTCCCTGGATCGAAGTAAGACTCGCGATCCAACGCTTCGACATACGGCAGCATGATGTCATGCCGCAGCCCCAGGTTCAGGGTCAGCTTCTTCGTCACGCGAAAGTTATCCTGGATCCACCATGAGTAAGTCCGGTACCGGCCGCCCGTGCCCACTACCGAGTCTTCGGTCACAACCGCCGAATTCACCGCTCCCAGAAGATAGCTGGCATAGGCGTTGCCGGTCGTCGCTTGCAGCGTTCCACGCGCGTCAAAGCCCGCCGTCTGTGTGTTACTGAAATTCCACGTCGCCAGGCTCCCGTAGGCGTTTGTCCTTTCGTTTGCCTGCATCCACTGCAGTTGAACTCCCAGTGTCACCGAATGCTTGCCGTGCGTCCACTGTACATTGTCCTGGAAGGTGAAAGTGTTCAACGCCTCGATGAAAGCCCTGGAGTTCGTGCCTCGCCATCCGGTTACAGCGTTCGGCCCGCCGAAGACAATCTCGGGGAACGAGGACGCCGCCTCGCCGGAAGGCAGTCCCGTCACGCCGGCTTTGGTCATCCAGTCGCCGTCGATGGTGGCGTTCAGGATAGGCACCCACAACCGGGAGAATCCAAAGCTTGCCTGGTTGATCAGGTTCGGACTCGCCACGAAGTTGTAGCGTATCTGCGTCGTCGTCGGAATCTCCACCACCAGCCTCGTGTCGGCGTAAGGCAGCGGCATGCTGTTTCCAGCGCCGCGATACGGCGTGGATTGGCTCCGCTTGCCGCGGCTGAACAGGCCGAACAGCGTGTTCTTGTCGTTCAGATTTGCGTCCACTTTGATGGTGGTGTTGTCATTATTAGTTCCCGTTGGCAGCGAACTGAGGTAGTTGGTCTGGAGGGTGCTGTAAGTCGGGTTGGGCAATGATCCTTGCAGCGTCTTCGATGCGGAGGATATGCGTGAATCCGGAATACGGTTGTTCGGGAATGCCGCCCGCGTTCGGACGCCATCCACTGTCGCCGTGCTCTGCGGATCGTAGATCAGTACCGGCAACTGGCTGAAGTCGCCCTGACGCTGCGCCGCGCTCGGCACCGTGACCAGAGTCGCCGCTGTTCCTGTCCGGTAACGGTACCCATCATACGAACCGAAGTAGAAAATCCGGTTCTTTACGACCGGCCCGCCAATGTTGAAGCCGAACTGGTTCTGGTGTTCCGGAGGCCGCGTTGCGGCGAAGTAGCTGCGCGCATCGAGCACAGTGTTCCGGAAATACTCGTAGGCAGTTCCATGCACTTGATTGCCCCCGGACTTCACCACGAAATTTGTCGCGCCCTGTCCCGAAAACATGACCGATGCGCCCGCCGTCTCCAACTGGAATTGATCTACTGCTTCGACCGAGACGCCTAATCCTAAATTGCGCACCTCGCCCTGAACGGCCGAGTTCGTAATGGGCAACCCTTCCACATAAACTTCCTGGGTGTTCGCCTGTGCTCCGTACACCTGGCCCGCCGCATTGCTGCCGCCCGGCACCACCCCTGGCATGTACTGGACGAAAGCCGTCGGGTCGCGTGGCGCGTTGGACATCGCAAGTGGTAAAGCGGTGTACAACTCGTTCCGGACGGTCTGTCCGACGCGGGCGTCCGACGTATTGATCTGTGGGGGCGTATCACTTACGGTCACCGAGTCCGTGGCGGTGCCGATTTTCAGCGTGAAATCAACTGCGACTTGTCCGAGTGCATCTACCCGGACGTGTTCGCTTACTGTGGTCTGGAATCCGCTGGAACTGACGGATACGCTGTACTCACCGGCGGCCAGAGGCGATACCACGTAATAGCCGGAGTCAGTAGTATTCCGAACAGTCTTACCCTTGGTGGCGAGATTCTCAACCGTAACGGTGGCTCCTGGGATAAAGGCGCCGGTAGGGTCCGTCACCACTCCCTGAATTGTTCCGGTACCGCCGATTTGCGCAGTTGCCGGTAACACGGCAAGCATCAAAACCGCCAAAACGGCGGTTATTGCATGTCTTCTGACGTGGACGATGGGACTCATACGCGGCTCTCCTTCGCGATTTGTGCGATCGTCGATTCCGATATGCGGAAATTGTAAGCGATTTTCACGGGAAAGGGAAGGATCGGACGGGAGTCAGGCCGCTATTGCTCAGAACTGCTGATACGACCACCGGAACAAGTCCTCCAATTCGTAATTCAAGTCCCTCGTTCGGGTTTGCAGCAATAGTATCCCGGACGTCCCGCTGGAGAAAGTCTTAGATTTTGAGGCACTCCATGGCGGAATGGGATACTCCGCACGTCTCGAACGGCTCAGATCGTAGTACCTGGCACAGCGCACCAGGTGAGGCAGCATGGTACCGGCTGGCAGATCGTTTTCTGCACCCGGCGCGCCCGTCAAGTGTGTCTGGGATTACTGAAAGAGCACAGCGTGAAGGCGGGTCTGGCGGTGCTGGCCTACTGCCTGGTATCGACCTGATAGCCGTTCCGAATGAGAAAAATACGCCGGTGTGGTTGCTCGGTCAACGGGACTGCCGATGCTACACGCATTGATCCGGCTCGTCTATTGCATATTGCAGAAACGGAGCCAGAAAAGACTATTTACTACTACTGACGTACTACAATAATAATCTGACCGTATCTGGTCAATCGACCGTATACGGTTACTGACCGGACGCCACGCTGCTCCCTCCGAATCCGAATCTGTCAATCATCAAGGTGCGAATCGACTCGACAGGCGTTTGGCGCTCAGCGTGCCCTCAGTTACTAGTTACCGGGGCCCATGTGGGCGTACGAGCTTGGCGGAGGTTGAGACATATCTGTGCAAGAAGAAGAATCCGCCAGTCCAAAGGACGCTAGCGGTCCGCCGGATGCCGTCAGGGAGGTCCGGCGCGAAGCGGCTCTGCTTAAAACAGGGGCGCTGCAAAACGCGATTCTCAACAGCGCCAATTTTTCGAGTATCGCCACCGATGAGAAAGGCGTCATCCAGTTATTCAATGTCGGCGCCGAGTGCATGCTGGGGTACTCGGCCATTGACGTGGTAGACCGGATCACACCTGCCGATATTTCCGATTCGAAAGAACTGGTGGCGCGCGCAAGGGCATTGAGCATCGAGCTGGCAACTCCAATTACGCCTGGCTTCGAGGCGCTGGTGTTCAAGGCTTCGCGCGGCATCGAAGATATTTACGAGCTGACCTACATCCGCAAGGATGGCAGCCGTTTTCCGGCGGTGGTGTCGGTGACTGCGTTGCGAGACGATGGTGGCGGTATCATCGGCTACCTGTTGATCGGCACCGACAATACAGCTCGCAAACAGGTAGAAGCCGAGCAGAAGTTGCTCGATCAGCGTCTGCGGGATCATCAGTTTTACACCCGCTCTCTCATCGAATCCTCCATTGACGCGCTGATGATCACCAATCCGTCCGGCATCATCACTGACGTCAACAAACAGATGGAGGCGCTCACGGGCTGCACGCGCGATGAGTTGATCGGCGCGCCGGTCAAGAACTACTTCACCGACCCGGAGCGGGCGGCGGCCGGAATCAGGCTGGTGTTGAGCGGCAGCAAGGTTACCGACTATGAGCTCACGGCGCGGGCACGGGATGGCAACGAGACCGTCGTCTCCTGGAACGCGACCATCCTTCTTGATCGCGACCGTAAGCTGCAAGGGGTAATGGCCGCGGCGCGCGACATCACGGACCGCAAGCGCTCCGAAAGCGTGCTGCAGGCCAATAATGTGGAACTGGAGAGATCTAAGGCCACAGCGGAAAAGGCCAACCTTTCAAAGTCGGATTTCCTTTCCAGCATGAGCCATGAGCTCCGATCTCCCCTCAACGCGATCCTCGGCTTTGCCCAGCTCATCAATTCCGATTCCCCACCGCCAACGGCATCTCAAACGGCAAGTATTCAACAGATTCTCAGTGCGGGCTGGTATCTGCTGGAGCTGATCAACGAGATCCTGGACCTTTCGCAGATCGAGTCAGGAAGGCTGGCGTTGTCACCGGAGCCCACCTCGCTGGAGGAGGTCATGGTCGAGTGCCAGGCCATGATTGAGCCGCAGGGGCAAAATCGCGGTGTCCGAATGACGTTTCCCCGGTTCGAGAAACCGTGTTTTGTCTATGCCGACCGGATCCGGCTGAAGCAGGTGCTCATTAATCTTCTGGCCAATGCGATCAAATATGGCCAGGCGAATGGAACGGTGGTTGTAGACTACGCCACGAGCACCCCGGAACGCGTCCGGGTCAGTGTCACGGATACCGGCCAAGGACTATCCGCGGACAATCTGGCCCAGCTATTTCAGCCGTTCAACCGTCTCGGCCAGGAGCGGAGCGCGGAACAGGGAACGGGCATCGGCCTTGTGATGAGCAAGCGACTGGTGGAGCTGATGGGCGGCGTGATCGGCGTGGAGAGCACCGTCGGTCTCGGAAGTGTGTTCTGGTTCGAACTGAAATCCAGTACTGACCCACAACTGGTAGCGGACAGAGCGCAGCCTGCGGCGATTGTTCCTGCGCAGGTTCAGGACGGCGTGCCGCTGCGCACGCTGCTTTATGTTGAAGACAACCCGGCGAATCTAAAGCTGGTGGAGCAGTTGATCGCGCGCCGTCCCAATATCCGTCTGCTCAGCGCGCGAGACGGAAACCTGGGTATCCAGGTTGCACGCGCCAACCATCCGGACGTGATCCTGATGGACATCAACCTTCCCGGCATCAGTGGCATCGAGGCGCTCAAAATTCTCGCGGAAGATCCGGAAACCGCACACATCCCGGTAGTCGCACTCAGCGCCAATGCGATGCCTCGCGACATAGAAAAAGGCATTCAAGCCGGGTTTTTCCGGTATCTGACCAAGCCGATCGAACTCAATGTGCTCATGGCCACGCTCGAATTGGCGCTGGATTCCCACAGCAGCGGAATGGGCGACCCACAAGACCGTTCCGGGCAGGAAGACCTCAAGGAAAAATCATGATCACTTCCAGCGAGATTCTGAACGCCAGGATCCTGGTCGTTGATGACAAGGATGCCAATGTCGAGCTGATACGGGGTGTGCTGCGCGTTGCCGGCTATACGTTCGTCCACTCGACGAACGATCCGAAAGAGGTCTGCGCACTTCACCGCAAGCACTGTTACGATCTGATCCTGCTGGATCTCCAGATGCCAGAAATGGACGGCTTTCAGGTGATGGAGGGTCTGCATGAAATCGAAGCGAACGGCTACCTGCCAGTCCTTGTCATCACGGCGCAGCCAAACCATAAGCTGCGCGCTCTCGAAGCGGGCGCCAAGGATTTCGTCAGCAAACCATTTGATATGGCCGAACTCCGCGCGCGCGTCCACAACATTCTGGAAGTCCGCCTGTTGCACCTCGAGGCGAAGAAGCACGGCAAAATTCTGGAGGAAACGGTGCGGGAACTGGAGATAAGCCGCGAAGTCGTTCGCATCAAGTCTCTGGAAGAGCGAAGGCAGAACGAGCGGGAGTTATCCTTGGCACGGGAGACTCAGCGAAGCCTGCTGCCCCGCGTCCTACATCAGTTTGAGGGTTTCCGCATCCATGCGTACAACAAGCCAACAAGCTACCTGGGAGCGAACTTCTACGATTTTCAGCAACTGAGCGCGCAGGAGTGGATGGGGGTTGTGGCGGATGTTTCCGGCCAGGGTATGTCAGCGGCCCTGCTGAGTTCCATGGTGCTGGGCGCTCTTAGCACGGAGTTCCGATCGGGTACCCCGCTGCAGGAAGTCTTGAGCCGGCTAAACCACCTCCTTTACGAAAAGTCTCTTCCTTCCCAGTTCGTCACGCTCTTTGTCTTCGTGTTGGGCCAGGATGGCGTGGGGCGTTTCATCAGCGCAGGGCATACCCCCGTCTATCTGTTCCGCTTCGCGACGGGAGAGATTGAAGAGTTGACCTCTGGCGCATATATGCTGGGGATGATCAATTCAGCCTCTTATCAATCCCGCAAGTTCCATCTGGAGAAGGGCGACATTCTGGTAGTGTCCTCGGACGGATTGACGAAAGCGGAGAGCCCGTGGAGCGAGGTGTTTGGTGAGGAAGGACTCCGGGAAATCATCGAGCGAGAGGCCCCGTCGGGAGGCCACGCGATTGAGCGGGGCTGCCTGAAAGCCCTGGAGGAGTTCACTCAGGGCATGCCGCAAACTGACGACATTACTTTCGCGATCGTCGAGAGGAATCAGTGAGCGACTCTGGCCTGTAAGTGGGAACTTGCCGGCGGAGGTTTTCTTGAGGTTGGCCACGGGCCGTTGAGCGCAAAAGCGTGATGCCGCTCATGGCGCCACTCTACACCCCGGCTGCCGCCGGATCCGGTGTAGTGTGTCAGCAATAGTAAACTGTCTTGTTCTGGCTCCGTTTTGCGGTGGAGGAGCCGGATCAATTCGTGGTATCTGGACCGTCCCACTGGAGAATAGATTCCATTTTCAGGCACTACAAGGAATACTCCATATGCGTCGAACAGCCCGAATCGTAGTGCCGGGCGTGGCGCACTGTGGCACCGGCCGACAGGTCGCCTTCTACACCCGGCGCGATTGTCACGCGTATCTTGGACTGCGGTTTGTGGACATGGCGCTCTGGGCCGATGCGGGCGGCGTGGAGTTCTAGAAGGCGCTGTCGGCGAGGACCGCCAGTATGAGGAACGATTTGTGGCGTAAGAACACTGACGGAAGAGCGAGGATATTTTGTTAATATATGACCACCGGGACCGGTCAGGCCGTTCCGGATTCGGCGACCGCTCCGAAAGTTGGGGCGTTATGAAACTGACTGGCCCGCTCGCGGCCAGCGAAAGACAAAAGAAATAGACTACCAACATGCAAAAGTTCGCAACCCTACTGATTTTCGCTTCGGCGCTACTGACACCGGCTTACTCGCAGAAGACGAATAAGCCGCTCGTCGGCCGCTGGAATTTCAACATCACTACGCCGGGCGGCACGCGCGCCATGTGGCTGGGCATTACGGAAAAGAACGGCAAGCTCGAGGTTTGGTACCAGCCGACCGGAGGCAACGTCATTCAAGTCAAGGACGTCAAGGCAGCCGGGTCGCATCTTACATTGAAGATTCAACCTGCGTCCGGCAATCGACCGGCGCTGACTTGGGAACTCGATGCCGCAGGCGACAAACTCACAGGCGCACAGAAGCGCGGCAACAGCTCGACTCCGCTGGAAGGCGTTCGTGCGCCGGCACTAAACCGCAAAACTCCGACAGCCTGGTCCAAGCCGGAATCGCTGTTTAACGGCAAGAACCTCGATGGCTGGGAGCCGATTGGTAATCCGGCCAACAGCCACTGGGTGGTCGAAGACGGGCTGCTAACGAACAAAGCGAAGGGCGCGAATCTGAAGACGATACGCAAGTTCGAAGATTTCAAGCTGCACTTCGAAGTGAACTGTCCCGACCATGCCAATAGCGGCTTCTACCTGCGTGGACGTTATGAAATTCAGCTCGAACTGGAGCCGCTTACGAGCAATCCGCCGGAACGCCGCTTCGGATCGGTCTATGGCCGCATTGCGCCCAAAGGCGATCTGCCACGCAGACCGGGCGAGTGGGAGACCTTCGACGTGACTTTGGTAGGCCGCACGTTGACGGTGGTTCGCAACGGCGTCACCACAATCGACAAGCAGGAAATCGAAGGCATCACGGGTGGTGCGCTGGATGCCAACGAAGCTGAGCCCGGCCCGTTCTATGTGCAGGGCGATCACACAGGCGGCTTGAAATTCCGCAACATCACGATCTCGGTACCAAAGAGTTAGTTCAAGGCAGAGAAGGAGGGGCATCCTTTGATCGCCCCTCCGTATGACGACATCTCACCGGACTCCGGCTCCCGGCTATGACCGTTTTTGATCTACTGTTCATCGCGCTGTTCCTCGCCGCAAGCGGTACTCTAATCGTTGCCGTCATTTCAGCCGTGCGCGGCCGCCGTGCGCGTGCGCTGGCGATCCTTAGCAGGCTGGTCTTTTGCACCGTGGCGTATCTCGGAATTGTATATGTTGCCACGATTCTTTCTAAACAGGTTGTGCTCCAGGATGGCGATCCACTATGCAGTGACGATTGGTGCATCGCGGTGGAACGCGTCAAACGGACGCCGAAGAACGCCGTCACGCGTTACGACGTTACCCTCCGGATTTTCAGCCGTGCCCGACGTGTTGCGCAGCGTGAAAACGGTGCAAGAGATGTCTACCTCGTGGACGCTCACTGGAGGAGATACGATCCCATTCTCACCGGGTCGGAGGTTCCACTAAACACGTTGTTGCAGCCGGGTGAGTCTGTTACGACCGGCCGCATCTTCGAACTGCCAGCGGACGCTCATGATATCGGTCTGATGATCGATCGCACTACGATTCTCCCGATTTGCGTAATCATTGGAGAATGTGGCGCGTTTCACAAGGGCACTATCGTGCGGATCAATTGAGATCTGTCTCCCGTGCTCGCTCCATCGGTTCACGATCAATTCGGATTAAAGCTGGTGTATTGACCATGACGATCAAACTATTGATTCCTTTTTTCATAGCATGGCTTGCGGTCGCAGCGCCGTCGCCTGCTCAGGATGCCGCCGGCATCCGGCACGTGGTGGGCGCCGACATCGAGAAACTGCCGGACGGCTCTACCGGCCGCATCGTGGAGTTTCGCGGTTCGGACGGGACGTACATCCCCGCCTATATGCGTCGCCCGAGTGGCAACGGGCCGTTCCCCGTGGTGGTGATCCTGCACGGCGGCGCCGCTCATAAGGACGTCACGTACTCGATCGGGCGGGCGGCCATCCCGCCGGCGGCCAATTTCGTGGCGGCGGGATGGGCGGTTTTTTCCATTGACTTCCGCTCCAGTGCGGCCGAGCGGTCCGTCGAGTGGGATGACGCCATCGCGGCCATCGAAGCGGTCCGGCGCCTCCCGTTCATCGACGGCAAGCGCGTGGCCCTGTTCGGGGGCAGCCACGGTGCGGGCGTCATCTCGCGTCTGGCCAGCCGCGTCGACGTGCAATGCGCTGTGCTGTGCGCCCCCGCGGCGCTCGATCTGATCGAGATATCCAAGGCCGTCGCCAACGGCGTGGAAGTGGTGGGCGTGCTCAAGAAGATGATCGCGCAAGCGGAACAGAAGTACGGCGCGAAGATGGCGGAGATCGAGAAGGATCCCGCCAGGTATGGCTACGAATCGGCCCTGACCGAAGCCTCCAAGGTGCGCTTCCCGATCCTGATCGTCAACGGGCGGAACGATACCTCCGCGCCCCCGTCCGTGGTGGAGGCCTACGCCAACAAGATTCGCTCCTTAGGCAAGCCGATCGATATGTACTTGCCCGCCAACGGGCTGCACGGCTTCTACTTTGGGTTCCTGGACAACCGGAATACGGGCAAGCCGGCCGACGTGACCCCAGAGACGAAAGAGGCAGCCAGCCGTGCCGTGGCGTTTATACAGAAGTATTTCGGCCGGTAGATTTTCGACGCCGCTGATCTGAGTGCGTGTGAACCCGTTCGGCCACTTCGAACTCGATTGATCCGAATGGCGGCTGGTGACACTACTCATGGGTTTCCCCCATATTGGCGCGGCGGGGTAATCTTCGCGGATCGCCGGGCTACTCAGCTCGTGAGGCTGCGCGTGCCGGCGCTACGAAGCGTTCGACGAAATCGCGCACCGAACGGGTGAACGTCCACTCGCCGCTGTCGGGTACGGTGTTGGGCGGCTCGCCCACCCAACTCTCAATCACATACTCGTCCGGCGCGCCACCGATAACGGCGTAGTCCTGCGCCTGCCGCATGAGGGAGATATACCAGGTGCTTTCGCCGGCGCGCCCGAGCCTTTTCAGAGACGGAAGGTCCGCGGGCCAGTAGATCAGGCTAAAGGGTAGTCTCCGGGCGCGGCAGTACTGTTCAAGTTGCTTCACTTCTTTCCAGGAGCCGGTTTGCTGCACGGTGAAATTGATCCAGTTCACGTCCAGGCGGTAGAAATCGAGCTCGCGAACATGCTTCTCGCGGAGCCGCCGGTTGACGTTCTCGATCCACCAGTAGTGATCGGCGAGTGGGATGGAGGGGTAGGTTTCGATGTCACCGATCAGGATTTCCGGGTAGCGTTCCCGGACTAGCGCGATGAATTTGGCCGTTTCCTCGACCGCGTATTCGTCCGGCTTGTGAATCTTCTTGCGCGCGCAGAGCAGTGGCTCGTCCATGGCAACCGCGTAGATATTGGCGCCGAAATTCTGGAGGCGGTCCCACACAGGGCGCTGTTTGCGGAAAGTCTCGTCGCCGCTTTGGCCCCATTCCTTGATCGCCCCGACCTCAAGCATAAGCCGCAGCTTCCATTCGCGCAGCCGGCCGAACCAGAGGTGAAGGTCCTCATCGGAAAACTGCTTGAAGTTGTGGTCGGCGTAAAGAAGCCCATCCACCATCGACCGTGTCTGCTTCCATTCATCGGGGCGTTCAAACAAGGCCCGCAGGGCCTTCCCGTTCTCCACGCCGGGAGGTCCGATCCAAACGCCCGGGCGTTTGGCGGGCTCCTGCGCCCAAGCGATGGCCGGCAACGCGGCCAGGATGCAGACAACCATGTGGCGCATCATCTTGCGGATCTCTTGAGGAGGTCAATTGGGCGGCCGGGAATACGCCCGTCCTTGCTGAATTTCACAACCGGCTGCGAAGTATCGGTCTGGAAGCAGACCCGCATCAGCTCCGAGCCGGGTGCGAAATCGTCCTTGAAATTCCGCATCCATGAGCGCGTCAGATCGTCCATCTTGTGTTGAAGGCCGCGCTGGCCCGTGGCTCCGAAGAGATTCTTCTGTTCCCAGGGGTCGCGCTCCCGGTCGTACAGCACATCCCACGAGATCTGTTGGCCAGGCTCCCCGACCGCGTACGTATAGCGGTGCGTGTAAACTCCGCGCCAGGAAGGTTCGAAGTAGAACAGCGGTACGGATTCGACGGCGTGGCTATCGCCATTCAGAATCGCGCGGGACAGATTCTGTCCCTGGCAGGTAGGCGGGACCGCGGCGCCAGTCAGCGCGAGCAGCGTCGGCATCAAATCCAGCGTCCCGATCAGCAGGTCGCTGGTGCGGCCGGCCGGCAGGCGCCCGGGCCATCGCACCAGCAACGGTACGCGGCACGATTCGGCTTCGGGGAAGCTCTTGGGCCAAGGCCGCTCGTGGGACCGCAGCAGGTCGCCGTGATCGGCCGTAAAGACCACAATCGTGTTGGCATCGAGCTTCTTCTCGCGCAGTTTGTCGAGCACTCGCCCGAAGGCTTGATCCACGCCGGTAATCATCGCCATATGCCCGCGGTACCACGCGCGTATCTCCGGGGTATCCGCGACGTTCGGGCGCAGGCGGATGGCCGCCGGATCATACTGCGCCATCAGTTCGGGCTCAGTCTTATAGTGCTCCGGGCCGAAATTGTGGGGAGGATGCACGGACACGAATAGCGCAAACGGGCGATCCGGCGATTGGGCTTCGAGAAAGTCGACCGCTTGCCGCGCCTGGCCGTTCGGCTGCCACTCGCGGTACAGCGTCTTTTGGCCATCGGAGTTCCAGTAGTACGAATCTTTCGGGCCGAACTTGAGCGTACAGTTGTCGCTGAGAAACGTATCGTCAAAGCCGAGGCGGTCCGGTCCCGGCGGAATCGGGCGATTGCGGTCGCCGCCGTAAAGATGCCACTTGCCGATGTAACCTGTGCGGTAGCCGCCGTCCCGAAGGACCTCGGCAAAGTGCTGAACGTTGTGCAGGATGCACACATCATTGCTGAAAACGCCGTTGTAGAGCGGGTGCTGGCCGCTCATCAGGATGGCCCGATACGGGCTGCAGACCGGACTGTTGGAAATGCAGTGGCCGAAGCGCACGCCCTCCGAGGCGAGACGGTCCAGATTAGGAGTGATGATCTGCCGGTTGCCGTAGCAACCCAGCATATCGGAGGAGTGCTGGTCGGAAAACAGGAACAGCAGGTTGGGCCGGCGCGTTCCGGCCGCTGCGCCGGTGGGCGTGGAGTACGACGCCACCGCGCCGCCTCCCGCAAGGATGAATGTTCGTCTGTCTAGTGCCATGATGCAAACTCCTCTCAGCATACGACCTTCAACGGCAGTTGAATGGTGCGCGGGTTCCGGGCGGCGTTGCACTGGACGCATGGGCCGTGTACGCGGTACCTGAACGCTCGGACCTTACTCTCGCGAGCATAAATGATGGCGCGGCCTAACCCGGACCGCAGAGCCCGCGTTGATCTCGTTCCTGGTCATCGTTTCCATGTGCAGCGTATCGCGCCGACGCAGCGGGCGGCACATTCCGGGTATCATTGTCGGAAATGGCTATAGATCTCGATCTCGAAATGATTGCTGTTCAGGAGCGCACCCTTCAGTTCGCCCGCTTTGATGAAGACATCGCGTGGCGGCTCGGTATGCGCGTGCGTGAGCTTGCCTTGGCGCGCAAACTCTCGATAGTCTTCGATGTGCGCCGCTTCGGCCAGCCGCTCTTTTACACGGCTTTCGCCGGAACGTCGCCTGACAACGTTGAATGGGTCCGCCGCAAAAGCAATCTGGTGGCACGCTTCCATCGCAGTTCGCTGCGCATCGGTCTGGAACTGCAGAAATTGAACATGACCATGCTCGAAAAACACGGGCTCGAGACCGCCGATTTTGCTCCGCACGGCGGCTCGTTTCCGATCACTGTCAGCAGCGCCGGTGTGATTGGCAGCGTGACTGTCTCCGGTCTGCCTGGCCGCTCAGACCACGAACTTGCCGTAGAAGCCCTCTGCGCCGAAATCGGCCACGACTATTCCAGCCTTGCTCTGCCCAAGCCCGAATAGAATTCAGTAGACGTTACGCCTCGGCTATTCCATGAGGCGGTCAAATGCCCACAGGGCTCCAATGATGAGACCGGCGACGATCAATATTTTGATTGTCAAAATGAGGTTCTCTGTAACTGTCAGGGATTGAGAGGGAACAGCCGAATCGTCTCTCTTGAGATTGTCTGTATCTGATGAATGCTTCTGCATGTACACGACTCCTTGTTCAAACACACGTAGTAATAGCGATTGTGCCGCTGCTTCAAAAACTGTGATTATGCGAACTGAAGGAGTTGCGGTGGCGCCCGGCTGCCGTCAACACGAAGCAGGGCGGTCCCTAAGGATTCGGGGCAGAGTGCGGTCAGAATGGCCGTCGCTGGAGTGATCGGAACCGCGCCGATGGGCTCCGCTAATACGGCGACGTTAACGCTGAGGAGCTGCTGTTTGCCGCGGTTTTGTGCAACAAGCGCCAGATGTGGGGAAACTCCCGCCTGGATTGCCGGCGGGCCGCATGTTCGCACACCCTCAGTACTGCTGAGTGAGCCAGGCGAAAGGCATGCAAGGGCGATGACAATGACGGCGAAAGATGCCGTCAGTTGACGTCGAAAGACCGCCCCGGAGCTGCCCATGCATCCATTATATCTGAGCGGCGATGCGGCAGCCGAGTGATCTCATGCGTTCAGGTGATTGTCTAATGAGTATGATACACTGACCATATAGTCAGAATGATCAAGCCGAAGAAGAGCAAACACGACGTAATCTGCGAATTCCGTTGCGGGGAGATTCTGGAAGCCGCGCGCAAGGTATTCGCGCGCAAGGGCTTCGAAAACGCCACCATGGACGAGATCGCCGAAGCGGCGGGAGTGGCCAAGGGCACCGTTTATCTCTACTTCCCTTCCAAGCGCGACGTCTACCTCGAAGCGTTGCGCTGCGGATTCGCCGACCTGACCGAAGAGACGATGCGCACCATGGAGGCCGCTCCGACCGCCGCCGAAAAGATTCGGGCCTACGTCACGGCGCGCGTGCATTACGCCGAACAGAACCGGGATTTCGTGGCCATCTACCACGCCGAGTTCGGGAACATGCGGGCCGCGTGCCTGAACAAAGAATTTCGCGCGCTGTATCTCCGGCAGACGAAGGCGCTCGGAGAGGTCCTCCGTCAGGCGGCCGAGCAGGGACAGATCCGCCCGGTGCGCCCGGACGCCGCCGGGTTCATCGTGTATGAGATCACGCGAGGTCTGGTGACGCAGAGATTGCTGGGCTGCTCCAACGGCACCGCCGAGGAGGATATCGAACTGTTGTTCGACCTGATCTGGAATGGGCTTGCGCCAACCCAAAGCGGCCAGCAAGAGAGGCAAACGGAAAGCAAATGAAGATGACGACCGTAGCGAAGCACTCTGGATTATTGACGGCTTTCGTGGCGCTTTCGGGCGCACTGGCGCTGGCGGGTTGCAGCGCGTCACGCGCGAAGACAGTGAGCGCGGCGCCCCCGCCGCCATCCGTCCTGGTTGTGGACGTGAAGCCGGCGGACATCCCGATTGAAGCGGAGTTTCCCGCCCAGACCTATGCCCGCGACATGGTGGAGGTGCGCGGTCGGGTGGAAGGTTACATCGAGCGCTGGTTGTTCAAGCCGGGCTCGGAGGTCCGCGCCGGACAGATTCTGTACGTGCTCGACCTGCGGCCCTACGAAGCCGCGCTGCAGCAGGCCAAGGGCAACCTGCGGCAGGCCGAGGCGGACCTGGAGTTTGCGCGCCGGCAGGTTTCGATGGCTCAGGCTCAGGCCAATCTGGCCTCGGCGAATGCAACCCTGACCAAGGCGAGGCAGGACTACGAGCGCCTTCGCCCGCTGGTCGAAGCCGACGCCGCTTCGAAGCAGGACCTGGACGCCGCTTCCGCGTCGCTGAAAGCCAACGAAGCCATCGTCAACGCGAACAAGGCCAACGTGGAGCAGAACGGCCTTTCGACGCGGACCCAAATCGCCGCCATGCAGGCGAAGATGGAATCGCTCAAGGCGGCGGTCGAGACGGCGGAGCTGAACCTGCAATACGGCACGATACGCGCGCGCATCGACGGGCGTATCGGCGAATCGCTGATTCCCGTCGGTGGCCTCGTGACGCCCAACTCCCCGCAACCGCTCACCACAATTGTGCCGCTCGGTCCGATTTGGGTGCGTTTCAAGGTAACCGAGTCGGAGTACCTCGGCTGGATGCAGCGCGGGCACAAAGCGCTGGCCGGGCAGCTCAAGGCGAGCCTGGTCCTGGCCGACAATAGCGAGTTTCCGCAGAAAGGCCGGGTTGAGAACACGCTAAACCAAGTGGATTCCAAGACTGGCACCCTGGAACTGCAAGCGAGCTTTCCGAACCCGGCGCAGAAAATTCTCCCCGGCCAGTTCGGCCGCGTGCGCGTTCAGGTGGATGAGCGCAAAGCTGCCATCGCGGTACCCCAGCGCGCCGTACAGCAGTTACAAAATCTGCAGACGGTCTACACTGTGGGGCCGGACAACAAAGTGCAATCGCGCCCCGTCCGGACCGGCCCGCGAGTCGGAGAACTCTGGGTGATTGAGCAGGGCCTGCAGCCGGGCGACCGCGTGATCGTCGAAGGCCAATTGCGAGTGCGGCCCGGAGCTATTGTGCAGGCGCAGCCGTACCGCGCGGCTGGACGCACTGAGACAGGTACGGGAGAGTAATCATGGCGCGGTTTTTTATCGACCACCCCGTATTCGCGATGGTAATCGCCATCGTGATTGTGATTCTGGGAGCCGTGGCAATCCCCACGCTGCCGGTAGCGAACTACCCCGAGGTGGTCCCACCGGTCGTGCAAATCAGCGCCACATACCTGGGCGGCAACTCCCAGGACCTGGAGAAAACCGTCGCGCAGCCGATTGAGGAGCAGTTGATCGGTCTCGACGGAATGTTGTATTTCCTTTCCAGCAGTACCAACGAAGGCGCGCTCAACATCCAGGTGACCTTCAAGTTGGGCACCAATCCCGATATCGCTACGGTGCAGACGCAGAACCGCGTGAATATTGCGATGCCGCGGCTGCCTGCTGAAGTGCAGAGGCAAGGCGTCACGGTGAAGAAGGTGTCCACGGCATTCCTTACCAGCATCAGCCTGGTCTCGAATGACAAGCGCTACGATTCGCTGTTTCTGACTAACTACGCACAGATCAATCTACTCAGCCAGGTGGGCAGCATCGAGGGCGTTGGCGAAGCCCGACTGGGTGCGAACCAGATCTACTCCATGCGCGTGTGGGTCGACCCGGACAAGATGGCCAAGCTGGGCGTCACCTCCAGCGACGTGAGTAGTGCCATTCAGGCGCAGAATCGCCAGAATCCGGCGGGAATGCTCGGGCAGCCTCCATCGCCCTCGCAGACAGATTTCCAGTACTCCGTGACCGCGCCCGGCCGATTAGTGGATCCACGGCAGTTTGAGGATATCGTGCTGCGCGCGCGGCCGGATACTTCCCTGCTGCGCATCGGCGACATCGGCCGCGTGAATCTCGGCTCGCAAACCTACAGCGGCTTCAACCGTGTGAACGGGACGACATCGGGCAACCTGATAGTGTATCTCTCACCCGGCGCCAACGCCGTGGCTACCGCAGACCGCGTGCGGAAATTCATGGAGGAAGCCAAAAAGAACTTCCCGCCGGGCGTGGACTACATGATCCCGTACGATTCCACGGTGTTCGTACGCGCCGCCATTCACGAAGTTCTCGTGACATTGTTCGAAGCCATCGCCCTGGTCATCCTGGTAGTGTTCGTGTTCCTGCAAAACTGGCGCGCCACACTGATCCCGCTGCTCACAGTCCCAGTTGCGATCGTCGGGACGTTCGCGCTCTTCCCGCTCCTCGGTTTCTCCATCAACTTGACGAGCATGTTCGGCCTGGTGTTGGCCATCGGTATCGTGGTGGACGACGCGATCGTGGTGGTGGAAGCAGTGCAACACAAGATCGACCAAGGCATGAAGCCGCGCGAAGCCACCATCCAGGCCATGCGCGAGGTCTCCGGGCCTGTGGTGGCGATTGCCTTCATCCTCGCTGCGGCGTTCATCCCTGTGGCTTTCATGGGCGGCATAAGCGGCCAGATCTATAAGCAGTTCGCGATCACCATCGCCGTATCCGTGCTGCTCTCGGCGTTTAACGCTCTCTCGCTCAGTCCCGCCCTAAGCGCAATCATCCTGCGTCCCACTGGCCAGAGCCGCGGCTTGTTGGCCAGATTCTTCGGAGGGTTCAACCGCGTGTTCGACTGGACCAGAAACCGGTATCTCGCCGGCGTGGGTGCGCTCATGCGTAAATCGGCGCTGGCGATAGCCGCGCTGCTCTGCTGCTGGTTCGCGACCGGAACGTTGTTCAAGATTCTGCCCACTAGCTTCCTGCCCGAAGAGGACCAAGGCACGCTATTCGTTTCCCTGAGGCTGCCCGACGGCGCATCCACACAGCGGACCGACGCCGCCACACACAAGGTCGAGGAGATTGTATCCAGTTTGCCCGGCGTCTCCGGAACCTTTACCCTCGGCGGCATGGACGTTGCCACCCGCACCAGTAGCTCCAACGTTGCCACGGTCATCACTCGCCTGAAGCCTTGGGACGAGCGCACCTCGAAGGAGGAGCAGTTGCAGGCCATTTTGGGGCGAATGCAGCGCGAGTTCGCCAAGGTGCCGGAGGCGTTGGTCTATGCGTTCGGACTGCCGCCCATTCAGGGTCTCAGCACCACCGGCGGATTCCAATTCATGATCGAGGACCGCACCGGCGGCAGCGTACAAGACCTGGCCCAGACTGCCGATGTGTTGGTGCAGGCCGCTGCAAAGCGGCCGGAGCTGCGCAACGTGGTCACCACCTTCCGTCCCAACGTCCCCGCCTACAAGGTGGACGTGGATCTGGCCAAGGTGCAGACGCTCGGCATCCCGGTCACGGACACTTACAACACGCTCCAGACTTTTTTGGGAGGGCTCTATGTGAACGACTTCAACGTTTTCGGGCGGACGTGGCAGGTGCTGGTGCAGGCCGAGCCGCAGTTCCGCACCAAACCCACCGATATCAACCGCTTCTATGTGCGCAACGGCGACGGCGGTATGGTGCCGCTCGGAACGCTCGCGACCGTTGAGCGGACCGCCGGACCCGACATCGTGTATCGCTATAACCGGTATCGCGCCGTCCAGGTGCTGGGCGGCCCCGCGCAGGGCTATAGCAGCGGCCAGGCAGTGAAAGCGATGGAGGAGCTTGCTCCTACCGTGCTGCCCGCCGGCTATTCGTATGAATGGACCGGTACGACTTACCAGGAGAAAGCGGCGCAAGGCAACGAGGGCGTCATCTTCGGCTTCGCCGCAGTGTTGGTCTTCCTTTTCCTTGCAGCGCTGTATGAAAGTTGGTCGATTCCGTTCGCGGTGCTGATGGCTGTGCCTCTGGGTCTTTTCGGCGCGCTGCTCGCGGTTTGGCTGCGGAGCTACCCGTACGATATCTACACCCAGATCGGCATTGTGACCCTGATCGGCCTGGCAGCCAAGAACGCCATTCTGATCGTGGAGTATGCGCGCATGAGCCAGGAGCACGGTCGCTCCGCGCGGGAGGCGGCGCTGGAAGCCGCCAGCCTCCGGCTGCGACCTATCCTAATGACCTCGTTCGCATTCATACTCGGCGTGCTGCCGTTGTTGGTCGCGACGGGCGCGGGCGGCGCTTCCCGCCGTTCGCTCGGCACCGCGGTATTCGGCGGCATGAACGCTGCCACGTTGCTTGCTATCTTCTTTGTCCCCGTGCTCTACCTAGTCATCCAGAGGGTGATTGAGCGGGAGCCGAAGGCCGTTGCCGGCGCCGGGCCGACCTTGGAGCAGCCCGAATGAGAACCCGATATATCTATCTACTATTGCCGCTCGTGTTGGCCGGTTGTGCTGTCGGCCCAAACTACAAGCGGCCGGCCGTCTCCATTCCGTCCCAGTTCCCGGGCGCAACCGCTTCCGGCTCATCGTTAGCCGACAAGAAGTGGGTGGACCTGTTCCAGGACGAAACGCTCAACGGAATCATCTCCGAAGCGCTCCAGAAGAACTTCGACCTGGGAATTGCGTCCCAGCGGGTGCTCGAAGCGCGCGAGCAGTTTCGCATCGCAGGCGCCGCCCGGTATCCGTATGTGGCGGCGCAAGCGGAGTTCACGGCCGCGCGCGGTTCTTCCGCCGGCGCGAGCAGCCAGGTGAAGGCCGGTACGCCGATGGACGTGAGCTACACGCAGGCGGGCGGCGGGCTCTCCTGGGAACTGGATTTTTGGGGCAGGGTGCGCCGCCTGAACGAATCGGCGCGCGCGCAATACCTGGCCACCGAGGAGGCGCGCAATGCCGTGCTAGTGTCGCTCATCGGCGACGCGGCCGGCGGCTACTTCACCCTGCGCGAGCGCGATCTGGAATTGGAGATCGCGCGAGGTACGCGTGACATCGCAGAAAACAATCTGCGCCTCGTGCAACTGCGCCACGACCAAGGGGCCACGGCGGGCCTCGAAGTTCACCAGGCGGAGCAATTCCTCTACACGGCCACGGCCCAGATCGCCAGGGTCGAGCGCGACATCGCGCAGGCCGAGAATGCGCTGAGCCTGCTGCTGGGCAGACCGCCTGGTCCGATCGCACGACGGAAGGCTTTGGATGGTTTCGGCCTGCCGGCGCAAGTGCCGCCGGGTTTGCCGTCTTCGCTGCTGGAGCGCCGTCCGGATATTCGCCGGGCAGAGCAGCAACTGATCGCAGCCAACGCGCAGATCGGTGTTGCAAAGGCGAACTATTTCCCGCAGATCTCTCTAACTGGCTTCCTCGGCGGCCAGAGCCGCGCCTTGAGCGACCTGTTTACCGGGCCGGCGCGTCTGGCGAACATCGCTCCGGCAGCCGTGCTTCCCATCTTCGATGCCGGACGGGTGCGCGCTGGCGTGCGTCTCTCGCAAGCGCAGAAGACCGAGATGGTGATTGCGTATCAAAAAGCCATCCATACCGGGTTGCGAGAAGTCTCCGATGCGCTGGCGGGCTACGATCACACGCGCGAGCAGCGAACACAGCAGGACCGGTTGGTTCGCGCGCTGGAGGAAAGCTCACGGCTTTCGAAGCTGCGCTACCAGGGCGGCATGGATAGCTATTTACAGGTGCTCGACTCCGAACGCAACCTGTTTCAGGGCAGGCTCACGCTGGCGCAACTGCGGCTGCAGGAGGTGCTTTCGTACGTCGAACTCTACCGCGCCCTCGGAGGCGGATGGCAGTAACGTGACGATTGTTCGTGGGGGCCTGAGTACGCAAATTATGTATCCCGGTAGGGTAGAGGATTGGCGCGGTTGCTCAGTAGGATTGGCCTATCCATTAACTCCTTAGTTCACGGAACCTGCACTAGCGCTTCCGTACCGGTGTTTGTTTCCAGTCGCTGCGTCGCGCGTTGGGATCGTGGTTCGGGTCGAAATCGTCCCGGTTCGAATAGACCTCGTCTCCGCCCGGCGTCACCCAGCGGTGCTTCCATTCGTTCGAACCGCGCTCCACTTCATTCGTGTAAGGGTTGACGTAGTCCTCCTGGCCAGTGAGAGTCAGGTACATGTCGTTGTTGATCTCGGCGTTGGTGCGGCGGCGGTGCTCTGTGATTTCGCGATCGATCTGCTGAATGTAGCGCAGCGTTTCGGAGGCGATGCCGGCGCGGGTCATCTGTCCGCGCAGCTCGCCGGCCATCCAATTGTGATTGATCTGGATTGAATTCAGAATGATGAAGGCGACCGGCGCAAGCGCGTCGGTTTCACTGGCGGGCGCCCGAGCGAGAAACGAGCGCTTGTTGCTCCACATGCCCGCGCCGAGCTTGCTCATGTCCTCGACGCCGGCCACCATCGATTCGGTGTAGCTCACACCGCCCTCCAGATAGGCGAACTTCACCACCGCTGCGTCGTAGTTAAACTGGTTCACGATGGGAATCCACTTGCCCATCAGGCGCATTTCGTTGACCAGGCTTGGCAGCGGTTTACGCTCTAACATGCGCGGCGCCGCGACGCCCGGATGCGCATAACGGAACGCCACGCGCTCCAGAAACGACGCCGCGTTCATCACGGGATACACCGTCATGCCGTTGTAGTTGCTGCCCGGCGGAAACAAGCCCATCTGCCCGGCCGGCATGCTGCGCGTGTCGATGAAATTGGTATCGGGCAAAAGGCGCAACATGGCCGTGCCCGCAGCGTCGCGCTTCACCGTGAAATCGCACTTGGCGGCGATTGCGTTGCCCGCTCCGCCAGAGCGATTCGGATCAACGCGCACGATGCCGCCGGCGGTTTGCCAGCCCTGCGGCACCAGAATGGTGAATGCGCCCTCTTTCGGCTCGGCCACGCGTTTGAAGCGCATCAGTTCGGGCACTTTTGCGGACTTGCGGGCCGTTTGTGCGTCGGCCGCATCGCAAACGAGTGCGGAAAGCAGCAGGATAAACATTCTCCGAGAAGACATGCCTGCCATTTTAGGATATGGATATCTTGAATTCAAACATGAGCGGGAGAAGGGCAGGGAGCCAGTGTGGCCCCAGCCGTGAAGCACTGCTCAAGACCGGCCCAGCGCGCCGAACCGCCCCCGTTTTTTTGTAGAACATTTCTGTTTGGGATCGTGCGGTGCTAAATTGAAAGGTGACGCGCACTGAGGAAACAATTAATTGTTACCAGTGCGGCAAATGTACCGCCGGATGTCCACAGGCCGAGCGCATGGACATAGCACCGCATCAGGTGATCCGGTTGGTGCAGACCGGCCGCATTGAGAGGGCTCTGCATTCGACGACCATCTGGAAGTGCCTGTCGTGTTACACCTGTAGCTCCCGTTGCCCGAAGGAAGTCGATTGCGCCGGTGTGATCGACGCCTTACGACAGCAGGCCGCCGAAGGGGCCGTCTGCACGGACAGCGAGCGGCGAACCTTCCTGTTCCACCAAGCATTTTTAAGCAGCATCAGACGGCATGGCCGCCTGAATGAACTCGAACTGATCGGCTGGTTCAAAGTACGTTCGTTTCTGGCCGATGCCGACGTTCCGCTTTTATTCAAAGACGCGACTCTCGCGCCAGCGTTGCGCGCGAAGCGAAAGCTGCATCTCGGTGGCGCAGACGTCCGGGATCGCAGCGTCGTCCAACGCATCTTCGAAAGATGCGACGTCTGATTCATACCATGGCAATCGGATACTACCCGGGGTGTGCTCTTCACGGATCTTCGAACGACTACGAGCAGTCAGTACAGGCGTGCCTCAGCGCTCTAGGCGTCGAGTTGAAAGAGCTTGATGATTGGATTTGTTGCGGCGCCACAGCCGCGCACTCGCTGAGCGAAAAACTTGCTGTCGCTCTGCCCGCCAGAAACCTGGCGATCGCCGAGCGCGACGGCCACGCCGAATTGCTGGCGCCCTGCCCCATGTGTTCGATGGAACTCATGAAGGCTTCGGCCGGCATCCGGGCCAGCGATAAGCTGCGCGCGGAGATGTCGTCCATCGTCGAAATCGAAGTCACGGGCAGCACCAAGATTCTGAATCTCATACAGGTGATCGAGCGCTTCGACCTGAAACCGTCCCAGCCGCTCGATGGCATCATCGCCGCTTGTTACTACGGCTGCCTGCTCACTCGTCCAGCCGAAATCGTCGGTTTTGACGATCCGGAAGCGCCCAACTCGATGGAGAAGATCGTCTCCAAACTCGGCGCCAAGACCGTGGATTGGAATTACCGCACCGAATGTTGCGGAGCGGGCAAAACCATGTGCGATGAAGAGAGCGTACTCGCGCTAGCCCACAAGATTCTCGGCGGCGCGCACGCGGCCGGCGCCAATTGCATCGTGGTCGCTTGCCCCATGTGCCATGTAAACCTCGACATGAAACAGGCCGCGGTCGACGCGAAGTTCGGCGTCACACACGCCATGCCGGTCTACTATCTGTCGGATCTGGTGGGACTGGCCTATGGCCTCACGTCCGCCCAACTCGGCATCGACCGGCATTTCGTACAGGAGGCCGCCCTTGCCTAGAATCGGCGTGTTCGTATGCTGGTGCGGCGAAAACATCGCACGCACAGTCGACGTTGCCGTGGTGGCCGATACGGCCGCGAAAATTCCCGGCGTGCGCTGCGCGGTCCATTACAAATACATGTGCTCGGATCCGGGCCAGAGCACCATTCGCGAGAAGATCGAAAGCGAACGGTTGACCGGCGTGGTGGTGGCCTCGTGCTCGCCGCACATGCACATGAAAACGTTCCGGCGCGCGGCCGCCGCCGCGGGCTTGAATCCGTATCTGGTGGAGATGGCGAACATCCGCGAACATTGCTCGTGGGTGCACCACGACCGGACTGCTGCCACGCGCAAAGCCATCGACATCGTGCGCATGGCCGTCGCGAAGGTGAAAAACGATCACGCGCTAGAGCCCATCAGCGTTCCGGTGACACGGCGCGCCATGGTGATCGGCGGTGGCGTGGCCGGCATTCAAGCAGCGCTCGACATCGCCGACGCAGGTTATGAAGTGGTGCTGGTTGAAAAACAGCCGTCCGTCGGCGGCAAGATGGCGGGGCTTTCCGAGACATTCCCGACACTCGACTGTTCGCAGTGCATTCTGACGCCCCGCATGGTCGAGGTTGGACAGCATCCGCGCATTAAGCTGTACACGTATTCGGAAGTCGACAGCGTGGAAGGCTATGTCGGCAACTTCAAGGTAAACATCAAACAGAAGGCGCGCTATGTCGACATCGACAAGTGCACCGGGTGCGGTGAGTGCTGGAACATCTGCCCGTGGAAGAAGATTCCGAGCGAGTTCGACTACGGCACAGGATTCCGCCGCGCCATTTACGTGCCGTTTCCACAAGCGGTGCCTGCGCGTCCGGTCATCGACAAAGACAACTGTGCCAAGTTGCTGAAGGGCGGGTGTGGGCTGTGCGAGAAGAAATGCCCACGCGGCGCGATCAAGTTCGATGATGTCGACAAGATAGTGGAAGAGCCCGTGGGCGCGATTGTGGTGGCCACCGGCTACTCGCTTTATTCCATCGGCAAAGAGCAGCCGAGCCCGAAATACCATGGCTACGGCGAATACGGCTACGGCAAATACAAAGACGTCGTCGATGGCTTGCAGTTTGAACGAATGGTGTCGGCATCCGGACCCACCGGCGGCGAATTGAAGCGTCCATCCGACGGCAAAACGCCGAAAAACGTGGTGTTCATTTCGTGCGTTGGTTCGCGCGACAACGCCAAAGGCATCTCGTACTGCTCGAAGATCTGCTGTATGTATGTGGCCAAGCACACCATGCTCTATCGCCACAAAGTGCACGACGGCGCGGCACATGTTTTCTACATGGACATCCGCGCGGGCGGCAAAAGCTACGACGAGTTCGTACGGCGCGCCATCGAGCAGGATCACGCCAACTACTATCGCGGGCGTGTTTCGCAAATCACCGAAGAAGGCGGCAAGCTGATTGTGCGTGGCGCCGACACGCTGGCGGGCACGCCGGTCACCATCGAAGCCGACATGGTGGTGTTGGCCACGGCTATGCGTCCCGCTCCGGGCGTGGAAGCGTTGGCGCAGAAGTTGAACATCGGCTACGACGAGTATGGCTTCCTGCTCGAGTCGCATCCCAAGCTCCGGCCGGTGGAAACCAACACCGCGGGCATCTTCATTTGCGGCGCGGCACATGGCCCCAAGGACATTCCAGAATCCGTGGCGCAGGCTTCCGCTGCGGCGGCCAAGGTTGCTGTGCTTTTCTCCAAACAGGAGCTGACACGCGAACCGGAGATTGCCAAAATCAACGAACAAACCTGCGCGGCCTGCTATTCGTGCTTCAAAACGTGCCCTTATCACGCCATTGAAAAAGTGCAGTTGAAGAGCAAGTGGACGGCGCGGGTGAACCCCGGCCTGTGCATGGGCTGCGGCACGTGCGTGGCGGTGTGCCCGTCCAAGAGCGCCGACATTGAAGGCTTCAGCGAGCAACAGATTTATTCCATGGTGGAGGCGCTCGCATGAGCACGGACACCGCGACGTTTGAACCGAAGATCGTCGCGTACGTTTGCAACTGGTGTACGTATTTGGGCGCCGACCTGGCGGGCACGAATCGCCTGGAGTATCCGGCCAACGTGCGCATCATCCGCCTGCCCTGCACCGGGCGCATCGATTTCAACCTGATTGTGAAGGCCTTTGAAGTGGGCGCCGATTCGGTGCTGGTTTCCGGTTGTCATCCGGGCGACTGCCACTACACGGCCGGCAACTATCACGCGCGCCGGCGCTGGACGCTGTTCCGGCCGCTGCTGGAAGTTTTCGGCTTCGACATGCGGCGCATTCACTTCACGTGGATATCGGCGGCAGAAGGCAAGAAGTTCCAGCATGTGATCAGCGAACTCACCGAGCAAACACGCGCGCTGGGGCCGGCGAATTATTTGCGCTCTGAGAGCAGTGTCGAAGCGCCGGATTGGACTCCGCCCCAGCGCAGCGCGCCGCCGCCATCGGATGGCGAAGAGGCGATGCGCCGGAGCGCGAGAGAGATGTTGGCCTCAGGCACAGTGAAGTTGGTCATCGGTTACGACAGCAAGGGCACGCCGGCCTTCGCCGTCAAGCCCGAAGACGCCGATCGGCTGGCGTTCAACGAACGCGCCAAAGTGAACCTGGCCGTGTACTTGAAACGCAAAGAGATTCGCAGCGCCGGGCGCATCGGACTGGTGACGCCGCCCGTGGTGGCGCGCACGCTCAACGTGCTGGAGGCCGAATCACAGGTGGATCGCGAGAATGTGGTCGAGATCGCGGTGGATCGCAAAAGCGGTCCGCCAAGTTTCGCCGCGCTCGATGAGTTCATGGCGTTCGCGCCCGAGCAGCGCATGGCGTGGTGGAGGAAAGAATTGGAGCGCTGCGTGAAGTGCTATGCGTGCCGCGCCTCGTGCCCAATGTGTTATTGCGAGCGCTGCATCGCGGACAAGAATCGGCCGCAGTCCATCAGCCCGTCGGCGACCGCCGAAGGCAATTTCGCCTGGCATATCGCGCGGGCCTTTCATCAGGCGGGCCGGTGTGTCGGCTGTGGCGAGTGTGCGCGTGCGTGCCCGGCAGGAATTCCGCTGGGCCTGTTGAATCAAGCTATCGGCCGGGTTGCGGCGGAGCAGTTCGCATACCGCGCCGGCGCCGAGCGCGGCGTCGAACCGCTGATCGGCCACTACAGCCTATCCGACAAGGAAGACTTCATCCGATGAGCATCTCCGCACGGGATCTTCGTTCCCTCGCCGGCGAGTGGCTGGCCGCGGGCAAACGTGTGTTGGGCCCCAAGCAGATCAAGCCGGGGCTGGTGCAGTACGCCGAGCTGAAAAGCGGCGCCGAGCTGCTATTGGACGACTTCATCCGCCCGTCGAACTCCATCAAGGAAACCGTTTTTCCGCGACATGAAGTGCTCTACCGCTACCAGGTATCGAGCGCCGGCATCGAACTCAGCGAAGACGAATTTCGCCCGGCGGAAACGATCGTAGTGGCGGCGCGGCCTTGCGACGCGGCGGCGTTGCCGATTCTCGATGCCCTGTTCAATTGGGATTATCGCGACGAGTTTTGGAATCTGCGGCGCGCGGCCACTAGTGTAATCACGCTCGCCTGCGCCACGCACGACGAGCACTGTTTCTGCACGTCGGTGGGCCTTGCGCCCGATGCCACACGCGGCTCCGACGTTTTGCTCTATCCGCTGGGCAACGAGCACTTCGCCGTGCGACAGGTTTCGGAAAGAGCCGCAGCCTTGTTCCCAAAGCAGGCAGACGAGGAGTGGCCGGATGCGCCGGCCGGGCCGCCGGTGAAGTTTGCGACCGGCGAGATTGCGGAATTTTTAAAACAAAACTTTGATTCTCCGTTTTGGAAAGAGACCGCGCAGCGCTGCCTCGGTTGTGGGGCTTGTGCGTACAATTGCCCTACCTGCCACTGCTTTGACATCATCGACGAAAAGTCAGCGCGCGTGCGCAATTGGGACGCCTGCCAGTACGCGATGTTCACGCTGCACGCCTCCGGGCACAACCCGCGCGGCTCACAGCCAGACCGGCAACGGCAGCGCATCCAGCACAAGTTCCGCGTCTATCCCGAAAAATTCGGCGACGTGTTGTGTACGGGTTGCGGCAACTGCACACGCAATTGCCCTGTTGATCTGGGCGTGCTTAGCGTGCTGGAGGCGGTGAACCATGGATAACGTTTACAGGCCGCACCTGATGAAGGTGCTCGAAGTGAAGCAGCACACCGCCGACGTCAAGAGCGTGCGCATCGCATTTCAGGACGAGGCGCAACGCGAAAACTTTTCGTTCCACGTCGGGCAGTTTGGGATATTTTCGGCATTCGGCGCCGGCGAGTCGACCTTCAATATCTGCTCCAGCTCGAGTTGGAGCGGCTATCTCGACTTTTGCTTTCGCAAAACCGGCCGCGTTACCGAAGCGATGTGGGGCGTGGATGCGGGTGACACTATCGGCTTCCGCGGGCCCTACGGCAACTGGTATCCGACGCAGGAGTGGGAAGGCAAGAACCTCATCTTCCTGGGCGGCGGCATTGCGATGCCTCCCATCCGCTGCGCGGTCTGGTATGCGCTTGAAAACCGCGAGAAGTTTGGCAACATCACTGTGGTCTACGGCGCGCGTGCGGTGAAGGATCTGGTCTTTGTCGATGAGTTGGACGAGTGGGCCAAGCACGATCGCGTGCGCGTGGTGCGCTGCGTCGACCCCGGCGGCGAGACGCCGGATTGGACAGGCGAGGTCGGCTTTGTGCCGCACGTCTTTGAGCGCGCGAATGTGCCCGCCGAGAACTCGGTAGCACTGGTCATCGGACCGCCCGTGATGATCAAGTTCACCCTGCCGGTGCTCGATCGAATGGGACTGAAGAGCGGCGACATTTACACCAGCCTCGAAAACCGCATGAAGTGCGGCGTCGGCAAATGCGGGCGCTGCAATGCGGGTGGCTGCTACGTGTGCAAAGAGGGACCGGTGTTTTCGCTCGAACAGTTGAAACAACTACCGCAAGACTACTGACACAATCCATCTGCACGAGGATCGGTTCACGACCAAACGCGAACGTGTCGAAGTAGTGTGCGCGCTGTGGAAGGCCGAGCGGATTCCGCCCATCTACGAGCATAGATGCGCCCTGGTCGGCAAGTCGCCCCGGAACATCTTGGCTCGGTGGGAACGGCGTGCGGGAGCAGGGTCAACTGCCGGACTTAGGATCGATTGAGGCGCCTGACCTCAGGCTATTGATATGCATAGGACTGCTATGTATAATACTTCTACGTATGGACATGAGTAAGGACCTGGTTGCTGCTTCCGCCACGCCGCTCGTGCTCGCCATCCTTGCTGAAGGCGACAGTTACGGCTACGCCATCATCAAACGAGTGGCCGAGTTGTCAGGCGGGCACCTACAGTGGACCGACGGCATGCTCTATCCCGTGCTGCACCGGCTTGAGCGCCAAGGTCATGTTGCGGCGAAGTGGTCCGCGTCCGCGAGCGGCCGCAGGCGCAAGTACTACCGGATCACTAGCGAAGGCCGAGAGCAGCTTGCAGCCCAGCGGCAGCAGTGGCAACTCGTGGACGGTACCCTGCGGGGTATCTGGATGAAAGCGTGCATGGCATGACGCCCTTCGCCGACGGACCGATTGAGGAGCAAATCGCGCAGTGGCGGGCGTACTTACGCCGCCGGCAGGGGGTTCACGGTCCCGACGTGGAGGAACTCGAGGGACATCTGCGCGACCAGTTGGCGGCGCTCACCGAGGCCGGCCTATCAGGGGATGAAGCGTTCTTAGTCGCGGTCAAGCGCATGGGCAGCCTCGATGCGCTGTCACGCGAGTTCGCACGCGAGCATTCCGAGCGCCTGTGGAAGCAGTTGGTCACTGCGCCCGATGCTGATGAGCCGGCGAAAACCTCTTACACCGAGACGCTTGTCGTCCTGGGCCTTGCGCTCGCCGCAGCGTTGGCCATTAAGCTGCCGACGCTGTTCGGTATTCGGCTCAACCCTGATGCCGAAGTGCCGCTTTTCTACGTCCGGAACGCCAGCCTGTTCGTCTTCCCGCTGCTCACCCTCTACTTCTTGTGGAAGCGTGGGTCGGACGTTGTCAGCGGCCTCTGGCTGGCGCTGCCCTTCGTGGCCGGGGCTGTATTCGCCAACGTCTTCCCCTTCCGCACGGGCAGCAACACTCAGGTGCTGACCGCTCTGCACTTGCCAATCGCCCTATGGCTGGCCGTCGGCTTCGCGTACGTACGATGCCGCTGGTTCGCCTGCCGTGGGCGCATGGACTTCGTGCGGTTCTCCGGCGAACTGGCCATCTACTACGTGCTCATCGCGCTCGGCGGGGGCGTCCTCACCGGCTTTACGATGATGATGTTCAAGGCCATCGGGATGAACGCTGGGTGGTTCGTAGGGGGCTGGCTGATCCCATGCGGGGCGATGGGGGCCGTCATCATCGGCTCCTGGCTCGTGGAGGCGAAGCAAAGTGTCATTGAGAACATGGCACCGGTGCTGACCAGGCTGTTCACGCCACTGTTCACAATTCTGCTACTGGTGTTTCTGGCCACGATGGCATGGACGGGCAGCCCCATCAACGTGAAGCGGGAAGTACTTATCGTCTTCGACTTAGTGCTGGTGCTGGTTGTCGGACTGGTGCTCTACGCCGCCTCCGCACGCGACCCTCAGGCGCCGCCCGACTTCTTCGACGGCCTGCAACTGCTGCTCGTGGTCAGCGCGCTCGTGGTCGATGGGGTGGCGCTCGCCGCGATCGCAGCCCGCATCTCCGAGTTTGGCTTCACTCCCAATCGGGTGGCAGCGCTGGGCGAGAATCTCATTCTGCTCGTCAACCTGGCGTGGTCGGCGTGGCTCTATGCGCGTTTCCTGCGTCAGCGGGGCTCGTTTGCCGACTTGGAGCGGTGGCAGATCGTCTATCTGCCCGTGTACGCTGTATGGGCGGCACTGGTGGTTGTCATGTTCCCGCCCGTGTTCGGCTACCGTTGATGCCCCTCACGGGCACTGCATCGGCGGATCGTCCTGACTAGTCGCGCAGCGTTTACCGGGGTTTTCGGTGCGCCATTGAGTGCTCCGGTCGAGTCAGGCGCACTCTTTCATTGTGCACCCCGGGGCCAGCCTCCGAAGGAACGGAGTTCGAGCTGTGGAAGAGTGGCCGATGATCCGGCCAAAGGGCTTACCGGATGCGAGGTCGTGGAACACGATTCTGAACCGTAACATCGACACCGGGGATGTCTGCGCCGCCGGCGTCCATTACAGCGCCCGCGAGACTGCAAGCGTGTCTTGTGGGTGAACCGGTACCGATAGCGAGGCTACGGCCAACATGGCGAGCACTATGCTCCTTTCAATTTTTGTTAGAGAAAGCGAGTTGGCGCCCGTCGGGAGACCATGCTGGATCGCTCGCGCCCCAAGTGCGACGATCGGAATCCGACGCCGCCGCTGGCTCGGGCCGCTTGAGCCAAAGGCCCACAATCAACGCACCGGCCATAACGGCGGCGAACGCTGCATGACCAGTTTTCGTTGTCTTCATGGTCCGGTCTTCAAGCTGGTGTTGCCTGCTGGATAGCGCCCGCGTCCGGAAATCTCAAACGCGGCTGAACTGGAGATCTCAAGAGTCCCGGCTTTGGCGATCACGTCCACAGGCACGGAGAACGATAGCGTTTGTCCCCCGCTTTTGAACGTAGTCGCGTCGGCTGCATAAGTCCAGTCCTGGCAAGATGCCAATAAGCTTGCCGCCGCTTCAATAGCGCCTTGCCGCAGAATCTTTTTGTCCGCTTGGGCCAGCGACACCGAACAAGCGCGCTCGTCCTTCCAGCGGAGGCCCAAGCCCGCCTCTGTCGCGGAGACTTCGGGCGGCGTTTCCGGCGAACCCGTTTTGTAAGGAGAGATGACGGTGAAGACACGGTGCAGCCGGCGCGCTGCGTACGCAGCGTTCAGGTGCCACTGCTTCTTATAGGCGTCCGATAGCGGCACGCTGAATTCGTTGGTCTGCGAGATCTTGGCGGGAGCGCCGGCGATCCACTGAATGAGTGCGCCCGCGCCGCCGTTGCTTACCTTCGCCTGTTGGCGTGCATTATCGATCGCAAACGAGTTCCAGGCATGAAGGCGCCAGTCGAGGCGTGCTTCGCGCGAACACTCGATATCGTCGATCAGAACGAAGGTTCCGGGCCGCAGAAAAAGCACCGTGCGGCGGTATGAGGTAATAGGGGCGCTCCCGGCAGGTACTGGGAGTCCACCCTTGGGTTCCGCAGCTTCCGCCTGGTAGGCACGGGTTAAATCTACTCGCGCCAGATCGGCCTGTCCGGAGTGGTAAAAGTGCTCGAGATACGCGTTCGCTGCGGGACTCCTAGGGGCCTGCCCCTTGCCGTCAATCAGCGGAACGTTATGGGCGAGGCTCTGCCATGTCCACCCAGAGTGGTGAGGGCTCCCGAACAGCACCTCGTGACCGCCTTGATAGTGTCCGGATGGAATCAGCAGAGGCTCACCATAAGCTGCAAGATAGAAGTTCCCCTGATCGGCATGCGCATGGCTGACGGAGCCGAACGGATTGGCCCGCAGCAGGAACTCGATGTCGCTATGAGGATCGGTCAGATTGGTTCGCATGGCCACGAGTCCGGTATCGGGAAACGCGCGGGCCAACGGCAGACTCGCAATCTGATTGTTCCCGGCAATTTGTTTAATCACTTCGAAATCCATCGTGAAGAAGTCCGCAGCGGACATGCTCTTCGGACCCTCGCCAGTCTCGTCGCGTCGGACGGCTTGCCCGTACCAGGCATAATCTGGATTCCCGAGCAGAGTGGCGAGGGCCAGCATGACCTTGGCGTCCCCTCCGCCGACGGCCTGGTTATGGGCGTCGCCGAAAACGGTCATCTTATCCCACGGCGGATTGGCGTAGATTTTGAAATATCCGGTCGAGGCGAAGAACGGATGCGCGGGCAGATTCAGCCCCAGTGCGTCGCCAAGCCCCCAGACTGGGAACAATTGGCGCTCCATTGAGTTGTGCCAATAGCGGCCGCCTTCCGACCAACTGCCGTCCGAACGACCGAAGGAGGGGTAGTTAGCGGTCATGGCGTAGACCCACAGCCTGAGCCAGTCTTCCGCCTCAGGCAGTACGCCTGCGAACGCGACGCCGATTTCACCATAGTAGGGCAGGCCGCCGAAGGTGTGGCTCGGATAAGGCCACTGCGAGTGGACACCCGCGCGCCGGTACCAGTCCGCGTACTGTTTTCCGCGGACCGCGATGGCTCGTTCGACCGCGCGGCGGTCGGCCTCGCTCAACAAATCTGCCCCTCTTAGCCAGTCGTAGCCGATCGCGAGGCCGCGTACGACGGCGCGGAACGCCGTATCGTTGGTAGCCCGATCGGTAGAGCCGTATGTTCTCCAACTCGCCAGCGCCAAAAGGATTTGCCGCGCTCGCTGACCGTCTTCGCGGTTGTCCGTCAGCAGGAAGTTTAGGGCCAGCGACTGCACGGCTTCGCTGGCCTCCACCGCGCGGGTTACGGCCTGCAGGAAGACCTTATTGTTTGCGGCGCTGGTCCGGCGCTCTCCCTCGAGAACGGGCGGATCGGTCATATCGACCTTGCGGGCGTCCGGTAGCGTGGCCGTAAATCGCCTCCAGTCGGCCGCTCGCGGTCCCCGGATGGCGGAGCGCCACTTCGGCAGGTTCTCTCGCGAGAGAAAAATGCGCGGATAGCCCATCCTCTGCAGCCGTGCAAGCAGGTCGCTTAGCGGAGGCGTCGGAATGGACGGCAGTCCGGTGGTGATCCGGAATTCGCGGATCGCAGACCATACGCCGGACTTGCCGGAGCGCGTTCGCCAGAACCAGACGCCCGGTTCCAAGGCTCGCTCCGGAGTGAACAGGTTCAGTCGGAGATCGCGATAGCTGATGGTCGAAGCGGCCTTAAAGCCACGTTCGCGCGAGAGTTCCAGATCGTAGGAAGCAGCGGCCGGATCCTCGTTCCAACGAAACCCGGGCGGGTTCAGGATCGGAGGCTCCTCGACCGTGGGCGTGACAAACCGATCCGGCGTGGGGCGCGGCGCGGCAGAGGATTTGTAGAGAATGGGGATGTCGGATCCGCCGAAACAAGCTCCGGCGTAAAGAGTCAAAACGATCACAGTGCGCAGCATGATGTTCCATTCGATCCGCCCGGGCACGTTGACAATGGCGGGAAATCCGGTTATAACAGAAAACGATTACAATGTCTATTTCCAGAAGATCCATCCTCGGTGCCGCCGCGGCATCTGCCGGCGCGTCGGGGTTTCAACAGAAGGGATCCACTGCACCGCCGGCGTCCCGCCTCGACTCGCGGCCCAACTTCGTTTTCGTAATTACGGACGATCTGCGCTACGACGGAGTGGCCTGCACCGGCCACGCATTCGCGAAAACGCCCAATATCGACCGGATCGCACGCGAAGGCGTGACGTTCTCCAATTTTTTCACGGTAGTGCCGTTGTGTTCTCCGAGCCGCGCCAGTTTTCTGACCGGGCGGTACCCGCACGCGCACCGGATCATCAACAACGACAAAAATGGGCACGCAGAGATCAGCCACACGCTGCTCACATTCCCGCGTCTGCTGCGTGATGCCGGTTACGAGACCGCTTTCGTTGGCAAGTGGCACATGGGTTTCGACGACTCGCGCCGGCCCGGCTTCGACCACTGGGTGAGTTTTCATGCGCAGGGACTCTATATAAATCCGGTGGTCAACGTGGACGGCCACCAGGAACAACTGCGTGGCTACATGACGGATTTCCTCAACGATAAAGCCGTGCGGTTCATTGAGCGTCGCCGGCGGACTCCGTTCTGTCTGTACGTCTCTCATAAGGCCGTACACTATCCTTACCTGCCTGCAGAGCGGCACAACAAGCTGTATCCCGATGTGCGCTACGTCCCGCCGTCTATTGTGCCCGGTGACCTGGAAGGCAAACGCGCGATGTCACGCAAGTTGACGGAATCGGTTGACGTGCTGCGGATGGAAGGCTCCACGCCGGAGCCGCAGGAATCACGCCGGGGGCGTCCCGAGACTCCGGACGAAGTGGTTCGCGACCAGGCCCGCTGCCTCGCTTCCGTAGATGAAGGCATGGCACAAATTCTCGATGCGCTGAAGCGCACGGGGGAACTGGACAACACCGTCATAGTATTCACGAGCGATAACGGCTACCTCATGGGCGAGCACGGCCAGTTCGACCAAAAGCGCTGGGCCTATGAGGAATCCATTCGCGTTCCTCTATTGATGCGCTATCCGAAGCTGATCGAACCCGGCAGCCGTCGCTCACAGATGACGCTGAACATCGATTTGGCGCCCACGATGTTGGACCTGGCCGGAGTGAAGCCGTCGTATGTAAAAATGCACGGAAAGTCCCTGCGGTCCGTATTGAAGTCTTCAAGCGAGCCGCTTCGAACGTCATTCCTGGCCGAGCACTTCGTCGAGAAGTTCGTCCCCGGCGTGCCCGATTGGCGGGCTGTCCGGACGGAACGCTGGAAGTACATCCACTACCCGGACTTGAAAGACATGGACGAGCTTTACGACCTTTCCCAAGATCCGCGCGAGACGCGGAATGTAATCGCCGATATCGCTGCGCGAGAACCGCTGCAACAACTGCGCAAAGAGATGGGCCGCTTGCTGGACGAAACGACGGAGCAGTTTGGATAAGACATGATTACCCGAAGAGAGTTTTGCTCCACAGCGGCTGTTGTGGCACTGCCACAGGGCGGAGAAGAAAGACAAAAGGCGCTGGCAAATGAACTCCGCAGCAGGCGCAAAAAGGGCTGGCAGCAGTTCGATTGGAAAAAATCGACGTCAATGCGTCAATCGCTACTGAAATCCCGGCTCAGGCTTGCCGGAGACTCCTCATTGTGGCTTCTGCGCGGATGCGCGATTCCCGAAGCGCTCTGGCGTCCGGTACAACAGACCGACTATGAGGCTCCGAAGCCGCAGCCCGGTGGCAATAGCGGAGCTCCCGGTTACGTTCTCTTGGATCTGGTTGGAGCGTGGCTTGCAACTGGATCCGAGGTCTATGCTGACACCGCCGTTCGCACTCTTCGGCGTGTTGCCGAGTACAAGTACTGGGGCGGAGTAAACGGAAAGCCCAAGGATACCGACCTGAACGCGGGGGCGCTGCTGTTCGGAGGCGGATTCGCTCTCGATACCCTATACGACCGGATTCCGGCTTCCGATCGCGCATTCATTGTGGAGCAGTTCGCGCGCCACGGACGGCTGATGTACGAGCACCACATGCGCCGAGACCACATCCCATGGGAGCAGAATCACACGTACATCGATCTCGGCGGATTGTGGTGTACTTCGGTTGCGTTGCTGGGCGAAGTTCCGGAGGCAAAAGCCTGGTATGAGTTCGGCAGCCGCGTGATCAAGATCGCGGTTCACCTGCTCGACAGCCCTGACGGAGCATTTTACGAAGGTACGCACTATTGGAATTTTGGGTACGCGCAGCATCTGCTGCCGATTCTGGATTTCTATCGAAACGTGACGGATGAGGATCCGTTTAGCGGCTCGTCGTTCCTGATGAATTTGAAGTACTTCTTGATGCACACGCTGTTGCCCGGAGGACGCTACGATATCAATCTTGGCGATGCCGCCGCAGCGCCGATCTCGCAAGCCGGGCTCACCAAGGCACGCTATGCGATGCAGAAGACCGCAAGCGAATACAACGATCCGGAGTCCCAGTTCCTGGCCGGCTATTTTGGGCAGGCCAATAAGCTGAATGCCTCCAGCGACCCATGGACTCTTTCCTTCTGGGATCCTACGGTCGAGTCACGCGATCCACGGCCGTCCTGGAACACCATGCATCGCTTTCGCGATTTGGACTTGATAACCGTGCGCAGCAGTTGGAGCGACGACGCCACACATTTGGCCCTGCGCTGCGGACCGCCGCTTGGACATCGTGCGACTGGAATCCTGTTGAAGAATGAGATTCCAAAATGGAAGCCGGGCACAGGACACACGCACCCGGACCTCAATTCCATGCTGCTGTTCGACCATGGAGAACACCTGCTTGTGGACACGGGCTATACCTGGACCAAGTCGGTCCGGGAGCACAGCACGGTTGCGGTGGATGGCGGCGGCCAAATTGGCGATGGAGTGAGATGGCCGGACTTCGAGCCATATAACCGCCACGGCCGGATTCGCGGCTTTCTCGGATTGAGCGGTCAGTATTGTTACCTGTGTGGCGACGCCGCACAGGGCTACGATGAGAAACTCAAGCTCGACCGCTTTGACCGCAATGCGATTCTGATGTGCGATCCAAACCGCAGTTACGTTTTCGTTCACGATATCCTGGAAAGTCAGGTTCTCCACAAGTATGAGTGGATTCTGCTCGCAATCAACAAAGCAGAGGAGGCCGGCGCTGGAGTTTACCGCATTCGCTCAGGCTCGCGTACCCTTACTGTGCGGCTGCTGGAACCGGACGGTGTCGCTTTGTCACAAGAACCAGCAATTGCGCTCGGCAGAGGCGATCAAGGAGGTAAGTCGGAAGCGCGCGGGCACAGGCTCTCCTTTTCGCTGAAAGATCGGAAACGTATAGAGATCCAAGCGGTCCTTTTGATGCATGACGCGAACGAACCAGCGCCGAAAGTGGACTTGACCGGCGGTGTGGTCACAGTGACTGCGACGGACTGGGAAGATGTTCTCGCTCCGGGCGGCTCGGCTGGACGGATCGCCTGCGACGGCCGTTACGCCTCTGTACGCCAGCAGAGCGGTCGAGTAGTGCGATGGGCGGCGCAGAATGCGACAAGGTTCGCCTTTGCAGACACGCCGATCTTTACGGCCTCCGCCATGGTGTCGGCCGCGATGGCCGGCAGCGAGGCGACATTCGAGGCGGCTGCTGCGGCTGAAGTGCAACTCAAGATGGCTGTCCGGCCTTCCGGCTGCACGTTGAACGGGAAAGCGGTCGAATTCCGGTATGATGATCGCACGCAAACGTTGCGACTGCGCGTTCCGGCCGGAAGCTCGGGTCTGAAGCTCCTCTAACATGCGATGGATAATAGCAGTCTTGTCGGCGGCCGCTGCAGGCGGGATCCAAGAGGATTTTTCGCACGGCCTCAGCAACTGGTGGGTAGAAGGAGGCGAGCGCACCTGGATTGAGAATGGCCGGTTGATGATGAAAGCAGATCCTGCCGAAAAAGGCCCCAAGGCCGCCGTGGCAACTGTTTGGAATCGCACGGTTCAGCCGGGCGATTTCGAACTGGAGCTTGATAGTCAGGTGATTTCGTCGTCGCAGAATGTCAACAACATTAACTTATTTTTTAGCTATACCGATCCCTCAGGACGCCCGCTTGAAAGCTCGGCGGAATCCCGTCAGAGTGCGGAATACGCGCTTTATCACAAGCTAAATGGCTACATTCTGACTTTCCTGAATGATGCCGAAGCGGCGGGAGGCAGAGACGCGAACGGAGCGACGAAGGCACGCATTCGGATCCGGCGAAACCCAGGATTCAAGCTGCTGGCGGAGACCTTCGCATACGAGTGCCGTCCGGGTGTTACTTATCATTTGAAACTTGTGAAAAAGGGTGGCGACATCCGCTTCGCTGTAGATGGCAAGGAAGTCCTGCGAGCCGTGGATCCCGCGCCGCTTTCGGGCGGCTACTTTGGCCTTCGGACGTTCCGCACACTATTGTGGTGGGACAACATACGCCTCCGGGGCCTCGTGTAACCGATGAAACAGCGCCACTATGTACTGCTCTCCTTTGCCAGCCTCGCGATCCTGACGTATTTCGACCGGCTGTGCATCTCGATTGCCGGCTCACGGATTCAGGGGGAACTCGGCCTGTCGCCGCAGCAATGGGGCTGGGTAGTCGGAATTTTTGCCGTCTCGTATGGCTCGCTGGAAATACCCACTGGCGCTCTTGGCGACCGGTGCGGGCAGCGCTCGATTCTCACCCGCATCGTACTTTGGTGGTCCACCTTCACGGCCTTGACTGGCACCGTGAGCGGATTCGTGCCGTTGCTGATTGTGCGGCTGCTGTTTGGAGCCGGAGAAGCCGGCGCCTTCCCCAACATTTCCGGAGCGATCTCTCACTGGTTCCCAGCCGGTGAACGTGGACGGGCGCAAGGCGTAGTGTGGGGAGCTAGCCGCATCGGCGGTATCCTGGCGCCATTGATTATCGTGCCTTTGCTCACCCTGCTCGGATGGCGCGCGATGTTCTGGATTCTGGGTGCGGCCGGACTGGTGTGGGTGGCTATATGGAGGCCGCGATACCGGAACCACCCGAGTGAGCATCCCGGAGTCAGCCCGGAGGAACTCGCTGAAATGGGACCCTCGTCTCGACGCGAATCTCACGCTGCCATCCCGTGGGGCATACTGTTCCGGTCCCGCTCGCTGTGGCTGATTATCGGTATGTACTCGACGTATGGGTGGGGCGCCTACTTCTACTTGTCCTGGCTGCACACGTATCTGATGGACGGCCGTGGCCTGAGTGAAACAGAAATGGGGCTGTTTTCGACGCTGCCGTTCATCTTGGGTGCTTGCGCAAATCTGCTTGGCGGGTGGTTGAGCGACCGCCTCTCAAATCGGTACGGCCTTCGAAATGGCAGGAGGATGATAGGCGCATTCGGTCTAGCCATGGGAGGCTTGTGCGTGCTGGGAACGGCGCTCACGCACGGAAAGCTGTCCGGGATTCTGCTCATCTCCATGGGCTATGGGTTCATGGACCTGATGCTGCCGTCTGCCTGGGCAATTACTTTGGATGTGGGCGGGCGTTACGCTGGAGCAGTCAGCGGAGCGATGAACTCGAGCGCACAGTTTGGCGGATTCGTCTGCTCCGTTCTGTTCGGCTACATGGCCCAGCGATTCGGGTACAATTCGCCGCTCTTCGTAATCGCCGCCATGCTGGCGCTGAGCGCATTCCTGTTCTCGAAAATCGACGCAAGCAAGCCGATCGTGGCGGAACGGGAAGTCGAGGAGGAACCACAGCCCGCATGATGGAAATCGGCATCAGTTCCTATACTTACAACTGGTGGACGGGCGTGTCTGGCTATCCTATGCTCGCGCGTCCCCTGACACCCGGCGGGTTGCTGGAGTGTGCGGCCGAGCTGGACGTTCGAGTCGTGCAGATCGCGGATAATATGCCGCTTCATCTGCTTGCCGGCCGCGAACTGGAACTGCTGCGCTCCCAGGCGGAGCATCTTGGCATCACGATTGAAACCGGTACATCCGGCATCCGCCCTGAGCATCTGCGCCGGTATCTCGAGATTTCACGTCAACTCGGAGCGAAGTTTCTTCGCACACTGATCGACGCTCCGGGCGACAGGCCCGACGCAAACGACGCTGTGGCCATGCTTCGGGAGATCGCGCCAGAGTTTGAACGCGCCGGAGTGACACTCGGGATCGAAAACCACGACAGGTTTTCGGCGCGCACGCTGCTGTCAGTAATCGAGCGGACCGGGAGTGATGCGGTGGGCATTTGCCTGGACACAGCGAATTCGCTCGGCTGCGGAGAAGGCATAGAGTACGTGGCGGAGATACTCCGCCGTCATGTGGTGAATCTGCACGTCAAGGACTTCACCGTCCGGCGATTGCCGCATAAGAAGGGCTACGTGGTGGAGGGCACTGCCGCGGGACAGGGTTTGCTCGGAATACCTTCGCTGCTTCGGATGCTGCAGCGCCCGGATCGAGATCTTAGCGTCATCGCTGAACTCTGGACATCTCCTGAGGAATCCATCCAAAAGTCGGTCGTGATGGAAGACCGGAGAGCGCGAGAAAGCGTTGCCTACTTGCGTAGTTGCGTACTTTCGCAACAAACAGGCTGAATGCTGCTTGACTGACCGGCCTAATATGAGTAATCTCAATTTGTATATGTAATCGTTTTCTAGTATGAATCTGAAAAACAGAGTCGCAGTCACAACTGGCGCTGGACGTGGCATTGGCCGTGCAATCGCGCTGCGAATGCCGATGGCGGATTCTATGCCGCAGGCTTGATGTTTTCTCTCGGAGAGTAGGAATAAATGGAAATACGCACACTGACGGGAACGACCTTGCAGGTATCCAGGGCGTGCCTGGGCACAATGACATTCGGGGCACAGACGAACCTTGCGGCAGCGGAACAGCTTGTGAATTTCGCGTTGGATACCGGCGTGAACTTCATTGATACTGCAAACGTTTACGCAGGAGCTGCTTCGGAGTGCATCCTCGGTCAAGTACTAGGGCCGCGCAGATCATCCGTCGTACTTGCCAGCAAAGTGGGAATGAAAGTCGGAGAAGAAATGCCTGGGCTGAGCCGCAAGGCCATCGTGGCCGCTTTGGAGAACTCTCTCTTGCGACTCAAAACGGATTACCTCGATCTGTATTACCTCCACCTGCCGGATTATGCGGTGTGCATGGAGGAGAGCCTGGAGGCACTCGACGATTTGGTACAGCAGGGCAAAATCCGCTTCGCCGCGACTTCCAATTATGCAAGCTGGCAGCTTTGCCGCCTGCTTTGGATCGCTGACAAAGAGGGCAAAGCAGCTCCGCGCGCAGCCCAGCCGATGTACAACCTTCTGGCTCGGAGAATCGAAGACGAGTTTCTGCCGGCCTGCAAGCAATTCGGCATCGGAACTGTCGCGTATAATCCGCTTGCCGGTGGGCTCCTTACCGGGAAGCACTCCAGCGCGGGACCGATCGCCGGCACGCGTTTCGATGGGAACAAGGCATACTGCGATCGGTACTGGAATGAAGCGAACTTTCGGGCAGTGAGCCGCTTGGGTGATACGGCCGGCAAAGAGGGCCGAAGTCTTACAAGCGTTGCCCTTAACTGGCTGATGCACCACACGGCCATCGATTGCGTCGTGCTTGGGGCTTCCAACCTTGAGCAGTTAAGATCCAATATCGCGAGCATGAACGACGGGCCGCTCAGCCCTGAGTTGCTGTCCGTTTGCGACGAAACCTGGAATGACTTGAAGGGCACGGCGCCGAAATATAATCGCTGAGATCAGGAGCTATCCATATGCGCCGCTTAATTGTGCAGTCCTGCATCGTGCTCGCTTTAGTTACAGCGAGCAGCGCAGCCGATTCGCAGATCCTCTTGCAAGACCGGTTCGAGCGCGCTGGCGCGAACGGTGTGCCAGAGGGTTGGTCCGTCTGGCAAGCCAACGCCGCCTACCCGCTGACCGTTCAACGCGTACAGCAGGGTGACCGCGGCTGGAGAATTCGAATGGCTGGAGCTGGATCGCGCTTCGCGAAAGCTCGTGCATTCCGGCCGATTACCGGATTGCAAGGCGGCGAATGGTATAAGTTCGAAGCGGTTTTCACGGCCACCAACATCCCGAATCCCGCGGACTGTGCGGTAGCCGTGCTGGAACATAAGGAGCGCCACACACGGGTGTTGACGCCGGTGCGGTCTGGCGACGATTACATATCGACCTTGGTAATGCAGATGCCGGAAGGGTATAGCGGTCCCGCGAACATTCATCTCTTCGCCGGCTACATTCCCGGCGGAACTGTCGAATGGAAAGAGGTGCGCGTGGAACGGCTCTCCTCCTACAAGCCTCCGACCCGCCCGGTACGCGTCTCGGCGATTGACAGCGAGCCGCCTCAGCCTGGCTCTGTGGAGGACAACGCCCGGCACTACGCCGCCGAGATCGATCGAGCCTGCGCCGGCGGCAAGCTCGACCTGATTGTGTTCCCGGAGCACATGAACACTACCAAAGTGACCGGGAAGACCGCCGTGAGCCTCGATTCCCGGTATATGCAGATCCTGGGCGAAGCCGCCCGGCGCAATCGCACGTATCTCGCAGGCAGCATCCATGAAGAGCGCGACGGCGTCATATATAACACCGGGTTCGTGATTGACCGCGAAGGCAAGGTGGCCGGCCGCTACGAGAAGACGCACCTGACTGTTGGGGAAATGCTTTTCTCCCCCCTGATTCGGGGCGAGGAAACGAAAGTCTTCCAGACGGATTTCGGGAAGATCGCCCTCATGGTTTGTTTCGATTTTCACTACCCCGAAGCCCCGCGATTGGCGGCGCAGATGGGTGCTGAGATTATACTGGTGCCGTTCGCATCTGACGGGCGGCTGAAGGAAGATGGCTACGCCCGGGGCGCAGAGTACTCCGGACGAGCTTTCGCGCTGGAAAACCGGATTCCAATTATCTTCTCCGCTACGCTGGGAAAGGACGAACAACCTTCCTGGATCATCGACCAGAGCGCGAAAGTCCTGGCCCGCAGTGGTAGCCAGAAACATATTATTCGAGCCACGCTCGACCTGGATGCCAAAGTCATTCAGGCCTGGACCGGCGAAGACTTTCACGGACTGCAGATTGTCGGGCGCCGGCCGGAGCTATACAACGGACTCGGTGTGCGCTGATCAAGCTGGCCGGGTGCTGAGCAGTCGAGGCGCTCGGCCGTCGCGCTCCCATCTGGTACCTCTAGTTTTCAGATCCTCGACAATGCCGGACTCTGCCGCGAGCCCCAAAAGCCGTAATAGACGACGTACAAGTAGCAAAGCGCCGGAACGAAGAATGCGTGGTGAACACCGATCCGGTCGGCAATCGCACCCTGAACCAGCGGCACCACGGCGGCGCCGAGGATGGCCATGATCAGGATGCCGGAGCCGTAGCTGGTAAGTCGCCCAAGGCCGTCGATAGCCAGCGCGAAAATGTTGGGGAACATGATGGAGTTCAATAGGCCAACCGAAATCACAGCCCACATCGAGACGGATCCAGTGGTGAGGACGCACATCCATACCAGGGCGGAAGCAATCAGACCGTAGACACCGAGCAACGGCCCCGCCTTCACCTTCTCCAGCAGAGCGGCGCCGAAGAACCGGCCGATCATTGCTCCGGTCCAATAGAGTGACACGTATTTTGAGGCGGATGTTTCCGGAATGCCGGCGATCAGTGGATCAGCAAGGAAGTTCACCAGGAAGCTTCCAATAGCAACCTCAGCGCCGCAGTAAAGAAAAATGCCAACCGCTCCCAACCAGAGATGCCTCGCTTGCCACACGTTATCGTACGCACCCACGTTCTGCCCACCGGGTTCGATTTGATCGAGTACTGGCAGGCGGAAACGACCGATAATAACAGCCAAGGTGAAGAGTCCCAGTCCAAACACCAGGTACGGCAGTTTTACGGTCGCGGCAGCCACAATCCGATATGCCGCGAACTCCTCCGGCCCCATCTTGTAGACCTCTTGCAGACCCTTGCCTGCGGCGCCAAAAATCAGAAGGCCGCCAAGCCAAGGAGCGATCGCGGTGCCAACGGAATTGACTGCCTGCGCCAGATTTAAACGGCTGGCGGCACCCTTGGGAGGACCAAGCGCGACTACATAAGGGTTGGCCGCCACTTGAAGCACTGTCATGCCCGACGCAAGGACGAAAAGGGCCAGCAGAAAGATTGAGTAGGAAGGCCCGGCAGCGGCCGGGATGAACAACCACGCGCCCACTCCCATGGTCAACAAGCCTAAGACCATCGACTTCTGGTATCCGATTCGCTCCACGATGCGCCCCGATGGGAGCGACAGGACGAAGTAAGCGATAAAAAATGTGAACTGTACAAACATCGCCTGGGCGTAGTTGAGCCGGAAAATCGCTTTGAAGTGGGGAATCAGTATGTCATTCATCACTGTGAGGAACCCCCACATGAAGAACAGACTGGTAACCAGAGCCAGTGCGGGCCGATTAGTTTTCAACGATCCTGCGCTGTGAGATGAAAGAACTGTGGCTGGTGACGGCATGAGTTTTCAATTGAACTCTATCGAGCTTCAGCGCGTTTGTCAATTGATTGAATTAAGTACGGCGAAGTGCCAGACTGTTGCTGAGCGAAAGTGAGATGTGGTACGGTGTGCGGCTCAGAGACGAGTTTCGGCAGGTTGGCGGCGAGACGATCTTCGTTGAGAACAACGCTACAGCGCCGACGCTACGCGGATAATATCATTGGTCGATGCGACGAACGTACGCGGACAGTTTTCCGTGTACTCGGCTATGGTTCCGGTGATACAGGCGGTGACGGAATCGCGATGTGATAGCGAGCGTGGCGCCGCTCTCCGACGCGGATGAGCGCACCCTTGACAACCATGTCCGCGAGATCGCGCGTTGTCGTTGCTGGCGATGCGCCGGTGATACTGACATAGTTGCCGGCACTTAGGCCGCCCTTGAACTCTTCCGGGCCCTCGCGCAGCATCCGGAGTAGCGCCCTTTCCTGACGATCGTTGAGCTGGCCGCGCAGTCGGTCGAGCAACCGCGTCTTGTCGATCAGGAACTCGACGCGCGCGTTAGTACGCCGCTGTGCCTCGATTGCAGTTGCCGCAAACCAGGAGAGCCATGCGGTGATCTCGTTATCCTTGTTGGCTGCTTCGAGCGCCTCGTAATACCCTTTGCGCTTGGCGAGAATGGTCGTCGCCAGAGCAATGAGCGTCGGCTGGCGAAGACCTTGTGCCAGCGCCTTTTCGGCAATCGCCCGAGCAATGCGGCCGTTCCCATCCTCGAACGGATGAATGGAGACGAAATAAAGATGTGCAATTCCCGCCCTTGTGAGGTTTGGCAGCGGCTCGCTTCCACTGGGATCTGTGTGATTAAACCAATTGACGAAATCCCTCATTTCACGCGGCACCGCCGATGAAGGCGGCGCTTCAAAATGTACCCGCGGCGCGTAGATCGCACCGGACACTACCTGCATTGCCTCTTCATCTGTGCGATATCGGCCAATGTCTCTCAGATCTCGTCGGCCATGAACCAGCATGTTGTGCCACGCGAACAGCATCTCGTCCGAGAACGGCTCTGCGAATCGGCGGTACAGATCGACCATCATTTCAGCGATCCCCTGCTCTGCCGGCGTCACACGCCGGTTGTCTGCGGCAAGGCCAAGCTGCTTACGGATGGAGGACTGCACACTCGCCCGATCGAGAATGTCACCCTCGATTTCCGAAGTCGTCAAGGCCTCGGTGCTCATAGCCTCGACTGTGAGCTGTTCGTGATCGTCTGGCCCGAGATGTTTGACCGTGCCGACGAACATGCCGGCTTCCAGCAGGAACTGCTCTTCGGCCTTCGCGAGACGGGTTTTGTCCCAAGTGAAGTGAGGCCAGTCCGGTCTTTGCCAGTTCCAGGTCATGAGCGATAGGATAAGTTTCTATCGCTCATAATACACCATTTCGTGAGCGATAGGGAGCGTTCTATCGCTCGGCGTCGGTCTCTGGAACGGTCTTGTGCTTTGCTAGAGCCCTTCAGATTTTGTGACTAACTTACATGTTTGGTATCAGTTACAGCCATACGAGCGGGGCTGTGAGGTTTGCGTAATGCTGTAGGATTCCGTCCCCGGCCACCATGCTTTCCGTCACTTCCAAATCCCCTTCTTCCGATTGTGTCCCAACTCTACGATCAGGCTTGCCGGAGTTTGGCTCACAACCGTGGGAACAGTGCCGGGGAGGGAATTCTTCGGCGGTCTTTGAACGCCGTCGGCGGTTGTCAGGCTGGTTGGGTCCGGAAGCCTGGATGTTGAGAAAATGGGAACCTGGATCTAAGCCTGGCTTGGATAAAAGTAGCGATGAAGTGTACACTAAGGAGAATATCGGACCCAAGACTCGATATTTCGGCTAATTGGAGTTTGGAATAATGATGCGGAATATGGTTTTTCGTTTGTTTGCAGTCGGCATTTTATTGCTGGGCGGGTGCTTTACTTCATCTGCCAGCCAGATTTCTTTTGACTTTACTGGCAATTTTACCTTCGACAACGACGTCCGGTTGTTCACCGTTACGCTAGGCGTCCCGGAAGTCCTGACTGCCTGGACCACATCCGGGGGCACAGGCGGTTTTCCGACCTACCTTGCGATGTTTGATGGTGCTGGTAACGGGATGACGCAGCAAAGCGGCGATCCCACGTGCCTAAACGGATTCTCCAGCTACTTTAACGGCCAATGCAATGACGCAGCGGTCACCGAACCGCCATTGGGCACCATCCCGGCGGGCACCTACTTCATCGCGCTCACCCAGTGGAGCAACAGTATGATCGGGAATCTATCCGATGGATTCCTCTGGGTGGACATGCTCAACGACCCGAACTTCACTGCAGGCAATGGCTGCGGCGGCAGCGGGTATTTTTGCGATCCGGGCACTCTGACCTACGACAATTCGAACTGGGCGCTAACTATCCAACTGAGCAACCCGGGTCTCCCAGCGCAGGGTTCGGCGTCAGAGGGCGTAGGCACCGTACCCGAACCGTCGTCCGGACTGTTGGTTCTCGGCGGACTCTCGGCCGCGTGGTGGATGCGCTCACGAAAACGGCGCGCCTAGACCCTACTCCGCATCTCCCTGGTTAATCTGCTGGGGAGTCACGTCCGCCCTGCTGGGAATAAACCCGGGACGGACAAACCTCTTCCAACGATTCCTGCCGTAACACGCCGGTCACGGCAGTTAGCCACCACGGACTCCATCCAGTTGGCCGTAAAGTCGCCATCCCGTCGATGTGACCCCGCCAAGCAGCTCACGGCGGCAGGTGATTCGCTCGACGAACTCCGCGCTGCACGGTTGTTTGCAGTCGCGAGTCGTAACGGTGCGTGCGGTGACCTGAGTGGTGCCGGCCGCGCTCAGGTCCAGTAGTTGCGGTCCAGGCTGCGATACTGCACGGCCTCGGCGACGTGTTTGGCGGCGATGCGTTCGACGCCTTCCAAATCGGCGATTGTGCGCGAGACCTTGAGGATGCGGTCGTGTGCACGAGCTGAGAGGCCCATGCGTTTCACGGCCATCTCCAGCGTGCGTTCGCCGGCGTCGTCGAGCACGCACAGCTTGCGTAACATCTTATGCGGGATGTGTGCGTTGTAGTAGCCACGCTGCTGCTGTATAGCGCGTGAGGCCACGACGCGCGCACGCATCTCCGCCGACGAGGTTGTCGTACTGTTCGCGCGCAACTCCCGATAGGCCACGGCCGGCACTTCCAGGTGCAGATCGATGCGGTCGAGCAGTGGGCCGCTGATCTTGCTGAGATAGCGCTGGATGATGCCGCCCGTGCAGCGGCATTCTCGCGTGGAGTCGCCGAAATAGCCGCACGGGCAAGGGTTCATCGCGGCCACCAGCATGAAACTCGCCGGGAACGACAGCGTGATCTGCGAGCGGGCCAGCGTCACGCTGCCCTCTTCGAGCGGCTGCCGCAGCAGTTCGAGGACATTGCGAGGAAACTCCGGCAACTCGTCGAGAAACAGCACGCCGTGATGTGAGAGGCTCACCTCGCCGGGCCGGGCCACGCCGGTTCCGCCGCCGATCAGACCCGCGTCCGAAATCGTATGGTGCGGCGCGCGAAACGGCCTGTTCTGCAAAAGCCCCTGGCCATTCGGCAGCACACCGGCCACGCTGTGCACCTTCGTAGTTTCCAGCGCCTCTTCGAACGTCAGCGGCGGCAGCACACCTGCCAAGCGCTTGGCCAGCATGGTCTTACCCGAACCGGGAGGTCCGATCATGAGCACGTTGTGCGCTCCGGCGGCTGCGACCTCGAGTGCACGCTTCGTGGTCGCCTGCCCCTTCACGTCGGAGAAGTCGGGCAGCAGTGCGTCGTCGACCGACACGGCACGCGGTGGCGCGCAAGCCGGTTCGAACAGCCCTTCGCCGTTGAGCAGCGCAGCCACTTCGGCCAGATGCTTCATGCCCCACACTTTCACGCCTTCGACAACCGCCGCCTCCGGCGCGTTCTCCTCCGGCAGCACCAGATTGGCGATGCCCTGATCGCGCGCGCAGACGGCGATGGGAAGCGCTCCGCGCACCGGGCGCAACGAACCGTCGAGCGACAATTCTCCGACCAGCAGGTAACCCTTGCAGCGCGCCACCGAACCCATGGCGCCTAGGATGCCGATGGCCATGGGCAAATCGAAACCCGCGCCCTCCTTGCGGATGTTCGCCGGCGCAAGATTGATCGTCACGCACTTGCTGGGATAGCGATAGCCCGAGTTCGAAAGCGCCGACTTGATCCGCTCGCGGCTCTCACGCACCGCCGTGTCCGGCATCCCCACCATGACAATGTCCCGCGCCTCTCCGGGATACATGTCGATTTCTACTTCGATAGGATGCGCATCGATCCCGAAGACCGCCGCGCTGTGAGTGTGAAAGAGAGCCACTAGTGTTAGTGCATGCCGCGCGAGAGTATTCTCACCTCGGCTGTGCTAAGCTGACGCATTCCTGTGCCTATTGAGGACAAACCTGGCCTGATCCGTTCCATACGCCGCTGGGATCTGGTTGCAGTCACCATCAACGCGGTGATCGGCGCGGGCATCTTCGGACTGCCGTCGACGGTGTTCGCGCTCTCCGGCGTGTACAGCCTCGGCGCGTTTGTCGTATGCGGATTCGCCGCCACGCTGATCGCCTTGTGCTTCGCCGAAGTGTCCAGCCGCTTTACGGCGACGGGCGGACCTTACCTCTATTCGCGTGTCGCCTTCGGTCCGGCGCTCGGCTTTGAAGTCGGCTGGCTGACTTGGCTGGCCCGTCTCACCGCGTTCGCGGCGAACGCAAATCTGCTGGTGGAGTACCTCGGTTTTTTCTTCCCGTCCGCAGCCACGGGAGCGGGCCGCGTCCTTCTCGTCGTGGCCACCGTCCTGCCGTTGATCATAATCAACATCACAGGCATTCGCGAGGTGACCAACACGGGCAACGTCTTCGCGGCCGGCAAACTGCTCGCGCTGGCGCTGTTCATCGCCGGCGGCTTGTTCTTTGCGGAACCGGCGCGATTCAGCCTTGGCGCGTTACCGGACTACCACTCCTTCTCCCTGTCGGTCATGCTCTCGCTTTATGCTTTTACCGGTTTCGAGATGGCTGTGATTCCTGGCGGTGAAGTGAAAAACCCGCGGCGCGATATTCCGATCGCGTTGCTTACGGGCATGGCTGTGATCATGACGGTCTATGTGCTAGTCCAGGTGGCCTGCATCGGGACGCTGCCGGAACTGGCGCAATCGAAGCGCCCGCTCGCCGACGCAGCCGCGCGCTTTCTCGGACCTCCGGGCGCCGTGCTCATTACGGTGGGGATCCTGATCTCGCTGGCAGGCAACTTGAACACCGTGCTGTTGGCGGCGTCGCGCTTGCTCTTTGCTATGGCGGAGCGGGGCGACCTACCCACGCCGCTCGCCGCGATCCATGGCCGCTTTCACACTCCGGTCTGGTCGATTGCGGTGAGTGGGCTGATGATGCTGGCGCTGACGCTCTGGGGCAGTTTCCTTTCCCAGTTGACGATCAGCACGCTGGCGCGCCTGGCCGCCTATCTGTTCACGTGCGGCGCGGTGATTGTGTTCCGCCGTTCGAAAGACGCTCCGCCGGCGGCTTTGCGCGTACCCGGCGGCGCCGCGATTGCGGCCTGTGCGATTGCGCTGGCGCTCTGGCTGTTGTCGAACAGTTCTCTGCGCGAAGCCCGTGACACCGCCGCGGCTGCTGTGCTTGGGCTTGTGATTTTCCTTGGGTGCAGGTTCGCTGGCCGGCGCCGCTCCGCGTAGGCGCGTCTACTCGATATGAAAAATGTGGCGGCTGCCGGCCGTCTGCTTTCCGATTTCATCGCGCAGCGCCAGCACGATGGTGTATTCGCCCGGCTTGATGGTGGGTTGTAGATTGAGACTCACGATGCCCGGGATGTATTTTTTCGGGTAGAAGGACGGGCTTGCTTCTTGCGCCGCGTTGGGCTGCGCGAACAGCGTCTTGCCGCCCGGTGCGAGCACGGAGAGATCGTACTCGACGTGAATCCGGTTCTTCTCCGCGAATTTGTAGCCGGTAATGTCGAAGCGCGCCCAGACGGTGTCGCCCGGCCGGTAGGCGGCTACGGCGAGCGGCGGGCCATCCTCTTCGCTGCGAAGAAAACGGAAGTTGCGCACCACCAGCGTGTCGCTCGGCGGCACGTCGCGGCCAAGCACGGCGAAAGGCACGGTCTGCACGGCCTCCTGAAGATTCAACAGATCCTTGGCCCAGACACGGACGCGAAAGCTTCCCGAGCCGGCCAGCGGGGGCAACACAAATTCCCAGCGCACCTTGGGTTTCCACTCTTTGTCCTGCGGCGCCAACTCGGCCTGGAGTTTGCCGGCCTTCGGCTCCACCACGACTGCGCCTGCCGCGTCGAAGACCTCGATCATGTATTCGAGCTTGAGGAGTTGGTCTTCGCCTTCGGTCTTGAAACCGGCCACTTGAAAGCTCACGAAAACGGGCTCGCCCGGAGCGAAAGCGAATGACGACGGCAGCGTGGGGCCGTCGTCATACTGATGAAGGCGGGCGTTGACGACGGTGAGCGGTGCAGGCTGCGGCGCGGCGGGCGGTGCGGTGAGCAAGGCAAGCAACAGAAGCCAGCGCATGATTCGATTATCGGGCACTTCGAATCCCAGTGCAGCAGCTTATGCGTGGGTGAATTCTACAAGTTGGCGGAGTTTCATTGCCGCCGCACCGGAGTCGATCGCTGCCGCCGCTACGCTCATCCCGTCGAGCAACGACGTCGCTGCTCCAGCGGCATAGAGCGCTGCGGAGGAATTGACGAGCACGATGTCGCGACGAGGCCCCAGTTCACCGGCCAGAATACCGCGAGCGATACTCGCATTGGCTGCGGCGTCGCCGCCTACCAGATCCGTGCTGCGGGCCGGTGCAATTCCAAAAGTTTCCGGCTGCAGAGTGTGGTGCGCAATGGCGCCGTGGACGATTTCCAGAGCGAAAGTAGGACCTGTGGTCGTGATCTCATCGAGGCCGTCGGAGCCATGCACGACAAAACCGCGCTCCAGCCCGAGCCGGGCCAGCACCTCCGCAATCAATTCGGCGGCGGACCGGGATGGCGCTCCGGCCAGTTGAACGTTCGCGCCGGCCGGATTCGTCAGCGGACCCAGCAGGTTGAAGGCCGTGCGCATTTTCAACTCGGCACGAGCGGGCTGTGCGTGCTTAGTCGCAGTGTGGATCACCGGAGCGAACAGGAACCCAAGGCCGACTTCGCGGATGCAGCGCCCCATCTGCTCCGGCGTCAGGGAGATGTTGACGCCGAGCGCTTCCATAAGGTCGGCGCTGCCGCAAGGTCCGGCGAAAGAGCGGTTTCCATGCTTTGCGACGCGGACTCCCGCGCCGGCGATGACAAAGGCCGCGACTGTAGAGATGTTGAATGTGCGGGCGCCGTCGCCGCCGGTTCCGCAGGTGTCGAGCAGCGGTCCGCCGCCGGCATCGACTTTGGCAGCTTCGGCGCGCATGGCCTGGGCCAAGCCGAGAATCTCGTCCGGCGTCTCGCCCTTTACTTTCAATGCAACCAGGAAAGCAGCGACCTGGACTGCGGACGTCTCGCCCGACAGGATCAACGCCATCGCCTCTCGGGCTTCGCCCGCGGATAGATTTTCCCGGGTGCATACACGGTGAAGGTAGGACAGAAAGGCCATGCTATAGTGGTGGTTTCGACTGTTCTTGTAATACTAACACAGGCGCAATCCTATGAAAATCCATGAGTATCAGGCCAAAGCGATCCTGGCCAAGTATGGCGTTCCTGTGCCACGTGGCGAAGTGGCGGTAACAGTGGAAGAGGCTGAAGGGGCTGCGCAACGGATCGGCGGCAGCGTCGTCGTCAAGGCTCAAATTCATGCCGGCGGACGAGGCAAAGGCGGCGGCGTAAAGGTTGCGAAGACTGCCGCCGAAGCTGTGGCCCACGCGAAGCAGATTCTGGGCATGACCCTGGTTACGCACCAGACGGGCCGGGAGGGGCGCGTGGTGCGGACCCTCTTGATTGAAGAGACATTGCCGATCGAGCGCGAACTGTATCTGGGCATCGTTCTCGACCGGACACAGGGCAAGCCGGTGTTCATGGCCTCCGCCGCGGGTGGTATGGACATCGAAGAGGTCGCGGCGAAGACGCCGGAAAAGATTCTGAAAGAGACCATCGAGCCGGGTCTCGGGCTGCTGCCGTTTCAGGCACGTAAGTTGGCCTTCGGAATCGGGGTTCCGCCCGCCAGCGTGAACGGCGCGGCCGCGGCGATGATCGCGCTGGCGAAAGCTTACACGGACATCGATGCTTCGCTTGCCGAGATCAACCCGTTTATCCTGACAACGGACGGGAAAGCGCTTGCGCTCGATGCCAAGATCACGCTCGACGACAACGCGCTCTTCCGGCACAAGGATTTGCTGGCGTTGCGCGACCTGAACGAGGAAGATCCGCTCGAAGTGGAAGCCTCGAAGTTCGGGCTCAACTACATCAAGTTGGACGGCACCGTCGCCTGTATGGTCAACGGCGCCGGTCTGGCGATGGCGACCATGGACATCATCCAGTGGGCTGGCGGGAGTCCCGCGAATTTTCTCGATGTGGGCGGCGGGGCCAGCGCGGAGCAGATCAGCAATGCGTTTCACATTCTGCTTTCCGACAAGGCGGTGAAGGCGGTGTTGATCAACATCTTCGGAGGCATTCTGCGTTGCGACACGCTCGCCACCGGCGTTGTGGCGGCGGCGCGCGATCTGAATGTCACCGTACCGATCGTGATTCGCATGGAAGGTACCAATGTGCAGGAAGGCAAGCGGATTCTGGCGGAGTCCGGACTTGCGTTGACCATCGCCGACGGCATGCGGGACGCCGCGGAGAAAGTAGTGAGATTGGCGCAATGAGCATTCTGGCCGGCAAAAATACAAGGCTTCTCGTGCAGGGTTTCACCGGTAGGGAAGCGACATTCCACTCGCAGCACTCGATCGCGTATGGAACGAATATCGTGGGCGGCGTGGTGCCGGGCAGGGGTGGACAGAAGCACTTGGACGTCCCTGTGTTCGACACGGTCGATGCGGCGGTAAAGGCGACTGGCGCCAACGCCACGGTGATCTTCGTGCCGCCCGCTTTCGCCGCGGACGCGATTATGGAAGCGGCGGCCGCGGGCGTGCCGCTCATCGTCTGCATTACGGAAGGCATTCCGGCGCTCGATATGGTGAAGGCCTGGGACTTCATAAAGGGTGGGCAGACGCGCTTGATTGGACCAAACTGTCCGGGCATCATCTCACCGGGTCTGTGCAAGATCGGCATCATGCCGGGACACATCCACTTGCAGGGCAACGTGGGTGTCGTATCGCGCTCCGGAACGCTGACCTATGAGGCCGTCGGACAGTTGACTAATCTGGGCATCGGGCAATCGACATGCATCGGTATCGGTGGCGATCCGATCGTCGGGACGACGCACGTTGATGCGCTCCGGTTGTTCAACGAGGATCCAGACACGGCCGCCATTGTAATGATCGGCGAGATCGGCGGCAACGCCGAGGAGTTGGCCGCTGAATATGTGAAGGCCAACGTGAAGAAGCCCGTTGTCGGATTCATTGCGGGGCAGACGGCGCCTCCGGGACGCCGCATGGGACATGCCGGGGCGATCATCTCCGGCGGTTCCGGCAAAGCATCGGACAAGATCAAGGCGATGGAGGAGGCGGGCATCACGATCTGCGCCACCCCCGCCGAAATTGGAGAGAAAGTGAAGGCAGTACTCAAGTAATCATGGAAAGAACTTTTGCAATCATCAAGCCGGATGCCGTGGCCAACAACCATGCCGGCGATATCCTGGCAATCATCGAGAAGAACGGGTTTCGCGTTCTCGGCCTTAAGATGTTGCGCATGCGCAAGGAGCAGGCCGAAGGCTTCTATGGCGTCCATCGCGAGAAGGGATTTTTCAAGGACCTCGTAGCGTTCATGACGGAAGGCCCGGTTGTCGTGCTGGCGCTCGAGCGCGAAGACGCAATCAAGAAATGGCGCGAAGTGATGGGCGCGACTAATCCGGCGAATGCGGCCGAGGGCACCATCCGCAAGATGTACGCCGCAAACATCGAGCGCAATTCCGTGCACGGCTCCGACGCACCGGAAACGGCCGCTGTCGAGATTCCATTCTTCTTCAGTGCCGCCGAGTTGCTCTAGTTTACGAGTCCGTTGTCGAGCGAAGAGCGGCCCTCGCCGCTCTTCGCCATTCCTTTACGCTCCAAACAATCCCTTCCAGGTTTGTTCTTTCCCCGTGTAGATCGCCGTGCGTCCGAGCAGGCCGATCATGGTGCTGAGCGCCGCGCGCTCGGCGACGTTCTCGACATTTCCGCTCTGTATCCGGCCAAGGAACTGCTCGATACCGTCGTAGGTGATGTCGCGTTTCGATTCGAGCGTTTCGTGATCCTTCACGCTCTTATGGTGAATCATGCGCGCACGCGAGGTTTCGAGCGTACCTTTCGTTCCGGTGAACTCCTCGCCGATGTGATTGAATCCGGGAGGCGTCAACTGGTTGGCCTCGAAATTCACATGGATGCCGTTGGGCCATTCGAAGACCACGCTGAGGTTGTCCATAATATCCATCGTCTTGCGGACCTTGACTCCGCCATAGCCGATGGCGCGAATGGGCAGCCCGCCGAGGAACCAGTGCAGGACGTCGAAGTTGTGGCAATCCTGCTCGATGATGATGTCGCCGGAGAATTCCTTGTAGCAAAACCAGTTGCGGAGTTTCTCCACCTTGGGGTCGGGATACGGTAACCGCTTGAACGGATCGCCCGCGACCCAGAAGGCGCGGGCTGTTGACAGTGGACCGATCTCGCCGGCCTGCAGACGCTTGTATGCTTCGAGGTAGACCGGCCCGTAGCGCTGTTGGAAGCCGACCGAAACGCACTTCGATTTGTCCGCGCGGCGGCCGGCGGCGATCACGCGCTGGCAGCCGGCCACGTCGACGCCCATCGGCTTTTCACAGTAGACATGCTTCTTCGCAGCGATGGCGGCTTCGAGCATACGCGGATGTTCGAAGGGTGGAGTGGCGATGAGCACGGCGTCGATGTCGCGGTCCGCCAGCAGTTTGTTGAAGTCGGTGAACGTTTTCGGGTTCTCCACCCGGATCTTTGTCTTGGCCGTTTCGAGGCGGTCCGGGAAGGCGTCGCAGAGCGCTGTGATGCTCGCACGCGGATCCGCGTGTACGATGCCGGCGTCGTAGGAGCCGCGATTTCCGCTCCCGATCAACCCCACTGAAATCTTAGAGTTGGCTTGCGATCCGCGCACGGATTCCGGCTTCACGATGCTGAAGGCTCCAGCTACGGCGCCGCTTGTGTTTAAGAAATTGCGTCTCGATAACGAGGAACTGTCGTTGGTCATGAGATCTCCCCTGACGATTATATGCGACCGTGTTGACTAGGGAGAGGCGAGGTGTAAGATGAGTACAGCCGAAATATAGGTCCTAAGGTCTGGAGGCATTATGTTCACGATTCGTTGCGACCGATTCCGCGTGGCGGGTATCGTTTCGCTCGCAGTCATGCTATCTGCCTGCGCGAGTGGTCCGAAGGCTCCACAGCCAGGCACCCCCAGTTTCCATTGGCTCGCTGCCAAGGACGCTTACAAGAATGGGGATTACGTCAAGACCGACGACATTCTTTCGCAATTGACCAGAAATTCGAACGAATACACGGAACGCGCGCGGATATGGCAGATGGTGCTCGCTAACGGACTCGCCTCCGGGTACATGGAGATGGCCGACACGTTTCAGGAAGGCGCGAAAAAGAATCGGGCGAATCCCATGCCATTCCGGCGCCAGGCTTCCGACTACAATACGAAGGCCGCCGCTGTGGCGCTGCAATACACTGAGTTGGCGCATACCTACCTGGATACCAGCAAATTGAAGGACGCCGAACTGGCCTTCGATTTTCCGCAGGGCAGCCCCGACCCGCCGCAACAGATGAAGAAGATTTCCGGCGGGCAGATGCTTCCGGAGGCGGAATTGGCGCTAGTGGAAACCGACATGATCAGGCGCGCCGTCAGGAAGGTGGTGTGCCGTTCCACCGATGCGGCCGGGGATGCGGAGAAAGCGAAAGCGCTGTTCCAGGGCGGCACCGCGAAGGCGCCCGGAGCGGTCTTCGTGCTCGCGATCGCGAAGGGTCTCTTCGACGTTTCCGACCTGTTCGGCCCGAAGAAAATGGATCAGCCGCAACGCATCAAGATCGTCTATCAGGAGGCGCTGGATGCGCTGGGCCTGCTGCCGGACAGCAAGGATGCCAAGGCGCTCTCCAAAAAGATCATCGACTCGAAGAAGAAGATGAACTTGTCCTAACCCTGCTCCGTTTTGCATGGTGATGGATTTCGTGGATGCTCATGCCTGTGAGGGCGAGCGCTATGAAGCCCGCCAGCCAGAGCGGCACGGTCACGGTGAAGAAGAGCAGCGTGGCAAAACCTGTTGCGTCGGCCTTGTCGATGCCGAAGAGCATCAGGCCGAGTTTCGTAAGCGCCTGGAACGAGCCCATATTGCCGGGCGCTTGCGGCGGAATGCTACCCAGGCGCAGGATCACGAGCACCACCGCAGCGTGCCACAACGATAGATTGATGCCGTAGCCCCGCATCAGCGCGTAGATTGGTATCACCTGTAGCGCGAGGTATAGGATGCTGACCAGGGCCGCCAGGTAGAAGGACCTGGAACTGCCCATTTTGTGCAGCGCTTCGACGACGTGCCAGAGTTTCTCCTTCCAGCGGCTCTGCGCGATGGCGGCGTGTGCGTGATGCTTCAGAAAGACGACCACGCCGAGAATCCCAGCGAGAAACAGAAGCATTACCGCAAGCACGAGACTACCGTCTACCAGCAGCCGCGGAAGCTTAACGAAGAACGTGCACACATAGAAGGCCAGGATCAGCCAGACGCCGTCAATCAAGCGTTCGATCATCACCGAGGAGATCACCATCCCAAATTCGAGCCCCGACCATTTTGCCTGGAGATAGCTGCGGAGCAATTCTCCGGTGCGCAGTGGGAGTACTTCGTTGGCGAACAGCCCGATGTAAATCGACTGGATCGAACGCCACAGGGACGTGTCTCCGACAGGCCGCAACAGTAAGTTCCAACGCCAGCCTTGTGTGCAATAGACGGCGATGTCGGCAATCACGGCGACGCTCACCCAGCGCAGATCCGTGGCGCGGATGCGCGGCAATTCACGCTTCCAGTCGAAGCCGTGGTAGACCCAGATCAGGCATCCCAACGACACAGCCCAACCCATCGCGGGGAGCAACCATTGTGGGAGTTTGCGTCGGGCTGTTTTCCCGGGCGTGGATAGCATCAGCGTTACCACTATTCTAACGCGCGGATCGCATTGCAATAAGCAAGCCGCGAATGCCTGCGCCGCGCTCATGCCGATTGATGGGCACATTGACTGTTCGGGGGAACTCCTGTCACCCTTGTAGTCGCATGAGGACTCTTCGCCGTGTTGCCGTAGTGGGCGCGGGCACGATGGGCGCCCGAATTGCAGCTCATTTTGCGAACGCCGGCGTCCCGGCTGTGTTGTTGGACGTCGACGCGGTTGCCGCGCAACGCGGCCTGGAACGCGCCTGGAGCGGACGGCCCTGTGGCTTCTTCACCGAAGCGGCCAGGGCGCTGGTCACTGCGGGCGGCATCGAAGAGTGCCCCGGCGATATCGGCACGGCCGATTGGATCATCGAGGCGGTAACTGAAGATCTCGCCCTCAAACGCGCGCTGTGGCGCAGGCTGGGGGCTGCGGCCCGCCACGATGCGATTTGTTCCACCAACACGAGCGGCCTTCCGCTGGCGCGAATTGCAGAGGACTTTCCCGATTCACTCCAGCGCCGTTTTCTCGGTACACATTTCTTCAATCCGCCGCGCTACCTGCACCTTGTGGAACTGATCCCCGGGCCGGGAACCGATCCGCGTGTGCTCGCATTCGTCTCGGATTTTTGCGACCGCCAACTGGGCAAGGGCGTGGTGCTCTGCAACGATACGCCGAATTTTATCGCCAACCGGATCGGGTGCTTCTTCGGCGCCACGGCGTACACGACGATGAGCGAGGGCGGCTATAGCATCGAAGAGGTCGACGCGTTGACGGGTTCTCTCATCGGGCTACCCAATAGCGCGACATTTCGTCTGCTTGATTTGATCGGTCTCGATGTGTGGGCGCAAATTGCACGGACGCTGCATGACGCAGCACCCGGCGACGCCTGGCGCGAACGTTTCGCCGCACCCTCCTTTTTGACGACGATGCTTGCGCGCGGATGGCTAGGCGATAAGAGCGGGCAAGGCTTTTACACGAAGAGTGGGCCGGGCAGGGAATTGCACGCTCTCGACTGGCGGACGCTGGAGTATCATCCGGCCTCGCGGCCACGCTTCGCTTCGGCTGTCGAGGCGCGCAAGATCGAACGCCTCCCGGAACGCTTGCGGATGCTGCTAGCCGCGGGCGACCGGGCCGGCGAGTTCTTGTGGAAGCTGTTCAGCGATCTGTTCCTTTATGCCGCGGAGCGCGTTCCGGAGATCTGCGGCCGCGTGGTCGAAATCGATCGCGCGATGCGCTGGGGCTATGCCCACGCGCTCGGTCCGTTCGAGTGTTGGGATGCGCTCGGCTTTGAAGCCGTGGCACGCCGGATCGAAGGCGAGGGGCGCGCGCTTCCAGAGAGTATTTGCAGGATGTTGTCTTCCGGCGCATCTTCGTTCTACCGCTACGAGAGCGGCGTCGAGTATTTCGATCTATGCCAAATGCGCTGGCAGCCTCTCGAAGCGCGGCCCGGCATCATTACTCTCGCCAGCGAAAGGCGCTCGCGCGGCGTCGTGAAAGAGAACGCCGGTGCGGCATTGATCGATATCGGCGACGGTGTGCTGTGCCTGGAGTTTCATAGCACAGGGAACACACTCGGCGACGACGCGGCCGCGATGATCCATGCCGGCATTGAGGAAGCGGCACGCAATTTTCAAGCGCTGATCGTCGCCAACGAAGGCGAGCAATTCGGCAACTCCGGCAATCTGCCGATGGTGCTGCTCGCCGCGCAGTCGGGTGAGTGGGAGGAACTCGACGCAGCGCTGCAGCGCATGCAACAGGCGCTGCTGGCGATGAAGTACGCGCCCGTGCCTGTGGTGGCCGCGCCCTTCGGCCGCACTCTGAACGGCGGCTGCGAGGCGGTCTTGCACGCGGCGTGCGTGCAGGCGTCCGCCGAACTGTCGATGGGCTTCACCGAAGCAAGCGCCGGACTGATTCCGGCCACCGGCGGCTGCAAGGAACTGTTGCTGCGTCTGGGCGATGCGCGCAGGGCGTTCGAAATTATCGCCACCTGCAGACTCTCGAACAATGCGCGGGAGGCGCAGGATTTGGGTCTGCTGCGCAAGACGGATGGGGTTTCGATGAATCCGGAGCGTCTTATCGCGGATGCCAAAGCGGCGGCGTTGTCGCTGGCCAGTCACTACGTGCAGGGCGTGCCGCGCACGGATATTGCAGTGGGCGGAGAGGCCGGCTTCGCGGCCATGAAGCTTGGCGCATGGACGCAATGGCGCGCCGGCCGGCTCGGAAAAGTCGATTTTCATGTGGCGGAAATGCTGGCGCATGTCTTGAATGGCGGACGCTTGAGCGGGCCGCAGCGTGTGTCGGAACAATATCTGCTGGATCTCGAACGAGAGGCGTTTCTCAGCCTGTGTGGAACAGCGGAATCGCAGCGGCGCATCGAAGAATTACTGCGAACGGGAAAGCCGCCGCGGAGCTAGGCAGGAGAGGAAGCGATGCAGGAAGCGGTAATCATCGACGCGCTGCGGACCCCAGTGGGGCGGGCTGGGCATGGCGCCTTGCGTAACGTGCGCCCGGATGATCTGGCGGCGGTCGTGATCCGCCGGCTTGTTGAGCGGCACGCAGCGGTGCCGTGGGAGGAAACCGACGACGTCATTCTGGGCTGCGCCATGCCGGAGGGCGCGCAGGGCATGAACGTCGCGCGGATTGCGGCGTTGCGCGCCGGACTTCCGGATGCCGTTCCGGCGATGACGGTGAATCGTTTTTGCGCATCGGGCCTTCAGGCGATCGCGCTGGCGGCGGAACGCATCCGCGCCGGCAGCGCGCAGATCGTCGTTGCGGGCGGCACGGAATCGATGAGCATGGTCCCGCTGGGTGGACGCGATTTTGCGCCGAATCCATGGCTGGTGGAGCAGCGGCCCGAAACCTATTTGGCGATGGGCTTGGCGGCCGAGGAGTTGCAGCGGCGCTACCGGATCAGCCGCGAGGATCAGGATGAGTTCGCGCTGCGCAGTCATCGCAACGCGTTGCGCGCCGAGGCGGATGGGTACTTCGCCGCCGAGCTGGCGCCGGTCAACGTCGAAGAGACGGCATTCGAAAACGACAAAGTGAGGCGACGCGCGTTTTGGTTCACGCGCGACGAAGGGCCGCGCGGCGACACGTCGATGGAGGCTCTGGCGGAGTTGAAGCCGGCCTTCCGCGCCGATGGAACAGTCACGGCCGGAAACGCATCGCCGTTGAGCGACGGTGCGGCGGCGGCGCTGATTGTCTCTGCTCGCAAGGCGCGGGATTTGGGATTGACGCCGATTGCGCGCTTTGTGTGTTTTGCCACCGCCGGAGTTCCGCCAGAGTTGATGGGAATCGGTCCGCTGGTGGCCATCCCGAAGGCGCTCGCGCTGGCCGGCTTGACGCTGGATCAAATCGACCTGATCGAGTTGAACGAGGCGTTCGCGGTGCAGGCCCTCGCGGTGATCCGCGGAGCCGGGCTCGACGTCGATCGCGTGAATGTGAACGGTGGCGCGATCGCCTTGGGCCATCCCCTCGGTTGCACGGGAGCGAAGCTGACGGCGACACTGGTGCACGAGATGCAGCGCAGGCAGTCGCGATACGGTATGGTGGCGATGTGCGTCGGCGGCGGCCAGGGAGTTGCTGCGATTTTTGAAAGGCTCTGAGTGGCGCGCTTTGTGTTCTGATAATTCACGACTCCGGGTGATCCTTCTGGTGGGACTGCCGGCTTCCGGCAAATCGACGTGGGCGCGCGAACAGCGGCTTCCGGCGCTGTCCTCCGACGAGTTGCGGGGCTTGCTGATGGACGACCAGACGGATCAGACGATCCACAGCCGCGTCTTCGCGCTGGTACGGAATTTGTTGCGCCAGCGTCTCCAACTCGGCCGGCCCGTGACGTGCATCGATGCGACGAATCTCACACCGCGCGAACGGCGGCCTTACATCAAGACGGCGCAGCTCTATGGTGCAGTGGCCGAGGCAGTCTGGTTCGACGTGCCTCTCTCCGTGTGCCTGGAGCGCAATAGTGCGCGCGCCCGCGTGGTGCCGGAAGAGGCAATCCGGGCGATGGCCGGGCGTTTGATTGCGCCGTCGCCAAAAGAGGGCTTCGCGAGTGTGACCGTCATTCGCTGACGGTGGTCGCAGATACCGGCTTGAAGATGCCGCGCAGCGCAAAGGCCCAAGCTAAGGCGGGCGCGAGCGCGAGCACTCCCGTGGCGGCGGCGAGCGATCGCGCCGAGAAGCCGAGATCGATAAAGACGCCGGCGGCATAGGTGACGACGGAGGTGGCCAGCATAGAGAAAGCGAACTCCGCCGAGAAGACGCGCCCGCGGAAACGATCTTCGGTCTGCATTTGCAGCAACGTCGTGGAGAAGACCCAAACCGTGGATCCGCCCATGTGCGAGAAGATCAGCCCCAGGCAGGCGGCGGGCAAAGTTGCGGCCGCGCCCAAAGCCAAGTAGCCCGCGGACCCGGCGAGAAAGCCCCAGAGAATGCCAATGCGCAATCGCGCCGGCGCGCTGCCCGCCCAGTAGTTGCCGATTAGCGGTCCAAGCAGAGCGCCCACGCCGCGCGAGGCCATCAGCAGGCTCATCCCGAGCATGCCCGCACGCTGCGCGCTCACATCGCCGAGATGGACCGGGAAGACGCGTTCGCCGAGGATCGCTACGATGACCCAGCTCGCGCCCATCGCGCCCAGGCCGCACTTGGCGAAGAGCGTCACCAGCAGGCGGCGGTCACGTTTTACATAGCGTATGCCTTCGAGGATTGGAGTGAAGTCGGCCAGATCCCTCGGACGCATCGGTGCGAGGTTCTTCATGTGCGGCTCGCTGAACTTCATGCGCGTAATCAGCAGCGCCGAAGCCACGAAGGAGAGTGCGTTAATCAGGAACACCGTGTCGCGGCCGAAGACGACGGCGACGATGCCCCCTAGCGCCGAACCTACCGCGAGGTTAAACGACCACGTGGTGGAGCCGAGCGCGTTGGCAACCAGCGTCTCACGCCCCGTTGTGATGCTCGGAATTACCGCGCTCCTGCCAGGTTCGAAGAGCGCCCACATCACGGTCTCAAGAAACAGCAGCGCGTAGAGAAAATTGACCGCCAGCGGCGAGCGCACCAGAAGCATGCAGAGCACGATGAAGGCGCGGCACCAATCGGCGAAAATCATGACGCGCTTACGGCTCATGCGGTCGTTAATCACGCCCGCTGTGGGAGCGATGAAGAACTGCGGCAGGACCTGGAGCACGAATGCGAGGGCGACAGATTTCGCCGTGCCCGTGTACTCGAGCAACAGACTGTAGATGGCGACGGTGTAGAACCAGTCGCCCAACTCACTGACAATTTGCGCCGACCACAAGAGCCGGAAATTGCGGTTCTCGCGGACAAGTCGGATATAGGCGGAGAGCGAAACTGGGCGGTCGTCCATCTTATGTCGCGGTGTACAGACCCATGCGCCGCTTCACCATTTCGACGGTGGAGGCCGCGATGGGAGCGACCCGCTCCGCCCCTTCCCGCAGCACGCCGGCCACATAGCCTGGTTCCGCGATGATCTCACGGTATCGCTTCTGGAATGGTTCTAGGTGCGCGATCACCATCTCGGCCACCTGTTTTTTCAGGTCGCCGTAGCGCATGCCGCTGAAGTGCGCCCGCATCCGCTCATCGTCCCACTCGCTGAAGGCCTGGAAGATTCCAAGCAGATTGCGCACGCCAGCGCCCGCGGTTTCAAAGTCGACTACGGGGTTCGAGTCGGTGGTGGCGCGCATGATCTTCTTGCGCACCTGGTCGAGCGGATCGAGCAGCGCGATCGCATGCCCCGCGCCGCTGGCGGACTTGCTCATTTTCTTATCGGGATCGTCGAGGCCCATCACGCGCGCGCCGACCGTCGGCAGATGAGTGGCCGGCATCACGAAGCTATCGCCATAGAGCGAGTTGAAACGCTGAGCGATGTCGCGCGTAAGTTCGAGGTGCTGTGCCTGGTCGTCGCCAACGGGTACGATGGCGGCCTGGTACAGCAGAATATCGGCGGCCATGAGGACCGGGTATTGGAGCAGTCCGTCGCCGATCGTCTGCTGCGCTTCGGCCTTGGCCTTGAACTGCGTCATGCGTTCCAGCCAGCCGATGGGCGTGACGCAGGTCAGCATCCAGGCCAGTTCCGCGTGCGCCGGCACGGCGGATTGAACCATGATGGCTGAGTGCTTCGGATCGATGCCCGCGGCCAGGAAGATCGCCGCGATCTCTTCGATCTTCGCACGCAGCTCAAGCGGTTCCTGATACACCGTGATGGCGTGCAGGTCGACGATGCAAAAGATGCTCTCGTAGTCGTACTGAATCTTCACCCAACTCTTGAGGGCTCCCAGGTAATTGCCTATGTGCAAATCGCCTGTGGGTTGGACGCCGGAAAAAACTCGTGCTTTCATGCTTGGTAAAAGGTTAAATTTAATCGTAAGTGATGCAGCAGCGCGAAACAAATTTGAACACAGGCGGGACGCCCGTCGAATTGACGATCGAGAAGTGGGTTTACGGAGGAGAAGGCCTCGGACGGATCGACGGAAGAGCTGTGCTTGTGCCGCGGGTTCTGCCCGGCGAAGTGGTCCGTGTCAGCGCGACGCAAGCCAAGCCGGGCCTGTTGCGCGCGGAGTTGCTCTCCGTAGAGTCGGCTTCCGGGCAGCGTGTCGAGCCGCACTGCCGCTACTTCGGACGCTGCGGAGGCTGCCACTACCAGCATGCCGGCTATGCCGCGCAGTTGGAGCAGAAGGTTTCCGTGTTGCGCGAAGTGTTTCGCCGGATCGGAAAAATCGATGCGCCGGAACAGATCGCGGTTGTCGCGGGCGAACCCTGGCAATACCGGAATCGCGCGCAGTTTCATCTGCACAATGGCCAACTCGGATATCGCGAAGCGGCTTCGCACCGCCTATGCCCAATCGAAGAGTGCCCGATCTCTTCGCCGAAATTAAACGAGACGATCGGCGTTCTCCGCGAGATGATTCAGGACCGCCGCTGGCCGCGCTTCGTCGAATCGGTTGAACTCTTCACGAACGAATCCGAAGTGCAGGTCAACGTGGTTGACACGCAGCGCCCAGTCGCACGCTGGTTCTTCGACTGGTGCGCGGAGAAAATTCCGGGTGCTTCCGCCGGTGTTCTCGAATACAAGACGGCGAACGATGTGTATCGAGTCGGGCACCGCTCTTTTTTCCAAGTGAACCGGTTCCTCGTCGATGCGTTGATCGGTGAGGCGTTGGGCGATGCCGCGGGTTCGAGCGCGCTCGACCTGTACTCCGGCGTGGGCCTGTTCGCGATTCCATTAGCGCGCCGCTTCAGCAGCGTCACGGCCGTGGAATCGGGCGCCAGCGCCGTGAACGATCTGCAATTCAACGCGGAACGCGCGGGCGTAGCGGTCAAGGCCGTTCGCACCTCCGTTGACGAATACTTGGAGACTGCGGCACAGGCTCCGGATTTTGCGCTGGCCGATCCGCCGCGCAGTGGTCTCGACAAACGCAACGTGCGCAATCTGCTACGCCTCCGTCCGAAGCGCCTCGTGATCGTTGCTTGCGATCCGGCTACGCTCGCGCGCGATCTGGCGCCGCTGCTGGCCGGCGGTTATGCGATCCGGCGCATGGTCCTCGCCGATCTGTTCCCACAGACCTACCACATGGAGACCCTGGTCACGCTGGAGGCGGCCGGTTGAGCATGCCCACCATCCCGCCGTCCTGCGATTCGCCGCATAGCTAACGTCCTGTGGCAGCGGGAGAACCCGCTCGTGTTATACGCTGGTTCAGGTGGAAATAAACTGCAAATGAGACCAACTCTGACCCGGCGTGACTTCTGCACGGCCTTCGCCGCTGCCTCCGCAATCCCGGCTGCTGCCGCGCGACAGCCTCTGAATGTCCTGCTGATTATGGCAGACGACATGAATTGGGACTCGCCCGGCGCCTTTGGCGGCAAGGTTCCCGGCTTGACTCCCAACATCGACAAGCTTGCCGCTTCCGGAATGAGATTCGCGCGTGGGCATGTGACTGTCGCGGTCTGCCAGCCGAGCCGCTCCGTTCTAATGACCGGCCGCTATCCGCACCGTAACGGCGCGGAGGGATTCGGTCCCATTCGCGAGGACGTGCCGACGCTGCAAGAACAGTTACACGCGGCCGGATACATGCAGGGGATCCTGGCCAAGAATGTGCATCTGGCGCCGCGCGCGAAATTCTGGTGGGATACCTACATCACGCCGGAGCAGTTGGGCCAAGGGCGTGACCCGGCCGCCTACTACCGTCATTGCACCGAGTTTTTCCAGAAGGTGAAAGCGGAGAAGCGCCCGTTCTTTCTGATGGCGAATTCCCAGGACCCGCATCGTCCTTTCGCGGGCAGCGAAAAGGAACTACAGAGTTTCGGCAAGCACTTGGACTATACCCGCAAGATCGAGCCGGAGCAAGCCGTGATCCCGGGCTTTCTGCCGGATATCCCGAACGTGCGCAAAGAGGTGGCGGAGTATCTGACGTCGGTGTATCGCTGCGATCAGACTGTGGGCCAAGTGCTCCGCGCGCTTGTCGAAAATGGCTTTGAGCAAAACACCTTGGTGATGTTTCTCAGCGACAACGGAATGTCGTTTCCGTACTCCAAAACCAACTGCTATTTCAACAGCACGCATACACCGTGGCTTGCGCGCTGGCCCGGCATCACAAAACCCGGCGCCGTGAATCAAAACGAATTCATCTCCGGCATCGATTTCACGCCCACCATCCTTGATGCCGCTGGACTCGCACCGATCGCCGGCGTGGATGGCCGTTCGTTCGCGCCGCTCATGCGCGGGAAGCCGGATTCGGCCCGCGACCATGTGTTTACGGTTTTTCATGAGACATCGGGCCATCAGCGCTACGAGATGCGCTGCGTGCAGAACGCGAAATACGGCTACATTTACAACGGTTGGTCCGACGGCAAACGAATCTTCAAAAACGAATCGCAAAGCGGCTTGACGTTCGAGGCGATGAAGGCGGCGGGCGAAAAGGATCCCGCGATCGCCGAGCGCGTCCGCTTCTTCATCTACCGCACTCCTGAAGAGTTCTACGATTTTGCGAGCGACCCGAATGCGCTGCGTAATCGCATCGGCGATCCCGCGCTGAAATCCGTGATCGCGGGAATGCGAAAACAGATGCTCGATTGGATGAAGCGTACCGGAGACCGGCAGGCCGCTGCGTTTGAAAAGCTAGTCTGAGCTTCGCCGGCCGCGATAGCGTGGTACAAAGGGACTCTATGACTCGACGGGGTCTCCTACTCGGCGCCGGCATGGCGCTACTTGGCATGTCGGCGGGCTACATGGCGGCGCGCTACCGCTTTTCGCGGCCGGATCATGTGCGCTCCGCCTTCCATCTGCTGTACCATTCCCTGGGCGCAGCGACATATAACGATACACACTGGCGCGGCGTGCCGGTGCAGAAGCTCCCCTCCGACATGTGGGTGTATCAGGAGATCCTGCACGAACGGCAACCGGACGTGCTTGTGGAGGCCGGGACATTCAAAGGCGGCAGCTCGTATTACTTTGCCTCGCTTTTCGACATGCTGGGCAAAGGACGAGTCATCTCGATCGACATTGAAGACTTGCCGAACAAACCGCGGCATCCGCGAATCACATATCTGCTGGGCTCTTCGACGGCGCCGGAGACGCTTGAAAAAGTGAAGGCGCTGATCCAGCCCGGCGAGCGTGTAATGGTTTCACTGGACTCCGATCACCACAAAGACCATGTCTTGCGGGAGCTGCGGATGTACAGCCCGCTGGTGACCTCGGGACAGTACCTGGTGGTGGAAGACACCCATTTTAACGGGCATCCAATTCTGCCGAAACACGGGCCCGGGCCGTTCGAAGCTGTGCAGGAGTTCTTGCGCGCGAGGCCGCCTTTTGCGATCGACAAAACGCGCGAAAAATTTCTGATGTCGTTCAATGCCTCGGGCTATTTGCGCCGGGACTGAGCAGGGCTTCGATGGCGGCCACTCCGAGCCGCGCGATCTCCTCATCGCTGTCCTGGTCGAGTCCGCTCACGGCCACGGCGCCCACGACGGCGCCGTCTTGAAACACCGGCACCCCGCCGGCCCAACCCAGCATCTTGGGATCGCCCCAGTACGCGACGTCGAAACCATCTTTTGGGGAGCGCACGTTTCTGCCGATCTCGCGGGTCGTAATCCGCTCTCTCGCAGCCGCGTACACTTTGTTGGTAGCGACGGTGATTGAGGGCAGGGGAGCGTTGTCCATGCGTTCGAAGCAAATTAAATCGCCGCGCGAATCGCCGACGGCAATCACCGCCTTCAAAGCGCGCCGCTCCAACTCCTCGCGCATCGCTTGCATGGCTGCCCGCGCTTCCGCGAGGTTCAAATCAAATCTCTGATTCAAGGTCACTCCTGTCTTAGAGATTCTCTCACCCTTTGGCCGCCCCGGAGATGGATGCGATACTCGTAGCGAACTGCACCCCATTACGAATCCGCTACGCAACTCGCCGGGGCAGTGTTCAGATCTCCCTCCGTGCCACGCGTGCGCGGGTCACTCCTGTTTCGCCGGGGTCCACGACCACGCCAACCAATGTCGCAGTCGTATTCCGGGCTCTCAATGTTTCGGTGGCGCCGCAAGTGACAGCGCCACGGAAAACGGAAGTAGAGCCCTACGGGGGAGTTTGTGCAATGGATCGAAATACTTCTCAATAACTGCCTGTGGGTAGTAGCTCAAGTGCGGGAGCTAGTTGAAGCCGGATAAACTCTCCGTTGTGAAGCGTGCACTCGTCGGGCTCGACTTCTGCCTGCGAGCATTCGTCCTCGACCATGATCCAGCCGTCGAAGTCGGTATCGCGGAGATATGCCACAACACCTTCGAAGTCGATGATGCCTTCGCCCATCGCCGCCCACTCGCCGCCGGTAGCCATGTCTTTGAAGTGAACGTGATTCACGCGGTCCCGGTATTTGCGGAGAACAGCGAGCGTATCCATGCCACCCCGTGCGATGTGTCCGCTGTCCGGGGCAAAGCCGAGGGACGGAGCGAGGCCGTTCAGCAGGATCTCGTAATCCTCCGCAGTCCTGTAAATCGAGCCGGCGGGCGAGTTCGGATGATAGGTGCAAGGCACACCGCGGTCAGCGGCCCGTTCGGCGATCGCATTCACGCACGCAAGCAGGTTTGTCTGCCGCTCTCTCAGGTTTTCGCGATCAGCGCCGGGCATCTGGCACAGATTCAGCATGGTCTGGGGGAAGTGACTGAGATACTCGAGGAAGTAGTCCGCGTTCTCCCGCTCAGTGGCCGTCTCTTTCGTGTGAAGCCAGTCTTCCACCAGGCAGACTGCGCCGAGTTGCATGTCTGTCGCGGCGAGCGCGTCCTTCATGCGCGCCGGGTCCCGCAGTGGTCCCAGCATCACGACCTCCGACTCCAGTCCGGCAAAACCGGCCTTCCGCCCAACATTCATAATGTGATCGACGCGGCCTTTATACTTCTCGCCGGACATCAACCACGTGTACGTCTGACAACCGAATTGAATAGACATAGATCCTGTTTTATTAATGCGCGAGCAACCAGTTCATCGTGACCTGATTGAATTCATCGAGAGCCTCCCAGTGGTGCACGTGCCCGAGGCCCGGAAAGACATGCAAATCGCTACCTGCGATCGAGCGGTGCAGTTCCTCGGCGAATCGAATGGGTGTAAAAATATCACCGGAACCTGCGGTGAGCAACACTGGGACGCCGATTTTTTGTACGCGTTTCCGGGTGTCGTGGTGGATGCATGCGTGACATTGCGCCTGAAATGCCGATAGCGGCATCCACTCGCCGCGTGCGGCGGCTTCCGCGGATTCGCGCTGCGCCGCGAGGATCTCATCGCCGTGCTGCTCCATCCAGCCTGGCGTCCAGATCCAGAGTTGCAGCAATTGCGTGAAGTCCTCAGGACAACTGACGGCACGCATCTTCGCAAAGTGCTCGAAGACGGCGCGGGTGTAGAAGTCGCAGCTTACCCATGTGCAGCTCAGCACCAGGGACCGGACCAGTTCGCGATGGCGCAGGGCCAATTCCTGAGCGATCGCTCCGCCCATCGAAAGCCCTGCGACGTGCACGGGCCCAAGGTTCAATCCGCGAATCAGACCGGCGTAGTCGTCGGCCATTTGTGCCGTTGTATACGGGCCCTCCGGCTTATCGCTGTCACCCGCGCCGCGATTATCCACTAGAAAGCAGCGAAAGTGCTTCTCGTATTCGAGTGCGTGCTGACCCCACACGCTGCCGGGCGCTCCGAGTCCCATAATCAGCACGAGCGGAACGCCCGATCCGCGCTCTTCATAGGCGAGCGTAATTCCGTTTGATTGGAGATGTTTTTTCATCATCTCTTTCAGAGTAGCTTGATACGTAAGTCCCTAAACCACATCTCCACCGGCGCCGTGTGGGAGTGGACCTGAAGCGCGATGAAGCCGCTGCGCGCTATTCCGGGCTCTGGCTCGCGGTAATCGACCGTGCGGACGCCGTCGAGATCGATACGGATGTGGTCTCCTTGGGCGGTCACCACGTAGGTATGCCATATCGTGGGATCGAGAGCGTCGAGGAAGCGGTCGTCGGGTGCGGCCAGGATTTTCTTGCGCCTCGACTCATCGTACAGGGCGCCCCAGAAGCGTTGTCCGGCATCGGCCTGGTAGCCTTCAACCTCGTGTGAGTCCGGCACGGCCTTCGAGCGGAACTGGAACCCGCTGTTGCCGACGCCATCGATCATGCGCAGCCTGGCGTGGAGCGTAAAGTCCTGATACTGCTCCTTCGTGCGGAGGAACTCGTTGTACTTCAGGCCCGGCGACCTTCCGATGATGACGCCGTTGCGCACACTCCATACGCTCGCGGTGTCCACGACGAAATCGGAGAGATTGCGCCCGTTGAAGAGTGGGCGGAATCCGTCATCGCCCGCTGTATCGGAGGCGAGCAGACTGCTGGCGCCGCGCCTCACTAAAGTGCTGGACGATGCCCTGTCAAGGCGGCGCAGCAGTTCCCGGGCCTCGGACTGTTTCTGTCGCGCCCGCAGTTCCTGTGCCGCCTGCAAAAGAGCCAGTCCCGCACTCTCGGTGCGCAAGGAGGAGAGCGCCGCCAGCGCATCCGGCGAGGCGATTTTACCCAGCGCCGATTCGGCCGCTACCGCCAGTGTGCGGTCCGTACGCACAGCCAGTTTGGCGAGAGCGGGAACGCAGCCGGCATCCCGCCGGCCTCCGGCCAAGTGGATTAGAGCAATTTGCGCTGCGCCTTGCGCGCCGGCGAGCGCCGTCCGGATGGCCTCGTCCGCTTTCTGCGACGGACGCTGTGCGATGGCGAAACACGCCGCTTCCACTACGCGCACGTCCCGATGCGCCAACTTCCGGCCGATAGCCCCGGAGGCCGCATCCGTGCCTAAGCTCCACAGCTTCTGGCAGACGAACTTCATCGCGCCCTGCGGAACACCCGCATCGAGCGCGTCGATCAGTTCCTTTTCGAGCGCGGGCTGCAAGTCCGGCTGCGCGAACGCGGTGCGAATGTATGTGTCGATCCGGTCGAGCGGCTCAGTGGACTGCCCAAAGTCATACCGGCGCAGGCTCGCGAAGGCCTGCCGGAGATCAGCTTGCGTGATTCGTGTCATCGTCGTTCTCCTCGTCTAGACGGTCCACGGCGCACGCATCGCGCGCACCAGCATGTTGTTGGCCTCATCGTCTCCGATGAACAACTCCGTCTCCGGATCCCAGCGCAGTTTGCGCCCCAGTCGCGCTGCAAGATTTGTGCAATGCACAATTGTGTGCGCGCGCTGCGCGACTTCCGGGTTGGAGACCGTAGGTTTTCGCGACCGAACGCATTCCACGAAATTGCGGATGTGAGGCGCCATCAATTTCCAATTACTCTCCGGCGGCTTGATTCCCTGCAAAACGGTTTTGGGGTCGGCCGCCACACCGCCTTCGTCGAATAGTTGAATCCATCCTTTATCCCCGTCAAAGCGCACGCCCTTCGGTTTGGAATCGATCAGCAGGCGTGTTCCGTCGGCGTACCGGGCGCGGATGTCGACGAAGTAGGGGACGTTATTAAACTGGTGCTCGGAGCGAAACTCCGCCGCGCCCTCATACTCCACCGGGCCGGTCGCCTCGTCTCCGCGCGCCCATTGGGCGAACTCGCAGTAGTGCGGGCCCATGTCCGCCACCGGGCCCGCACTGGTGTCCCAGTTCAAGCGCCACAGCTTGACCTTGGTTGCCGAGTAGGGTTCCCAGGGCGCCTGGCCGAGCCAGCGATCATAGTCGAACACTTCCGGATCGGGTGCCGGCGCCGGCACGGCAGGCGCGTTCAAGCGCCACGGGCCGTCCCCCATGGACGCTGTAATCGTATGCAACTTGCCGATACGGCCGCCTCGTACTACGTCGACGACAAACTTATATCCGGGGATTGATTTGCGTTGTGTTCCGCACTGCCACACCGTACCGTATCGCTTCATCGTCTCGACGACCACGCGGCCCTCGCCGATGGTCAGCGAGATTGGCTTCTCGCAATAGACGTCTTTGCCCGCGCGGGCGGCGAGTACGCTGAGCACGGCGTGCCAGCGGTCGCCCGTCGCGATCAGCACAGCGTCGATGTCTTTCCGCTCCAACACCTGCTCGTGAAAACGGTAGGAAGCGCAGCCGGTGTCGCCGTACTTCTGATCCACCGCCTGCTTGGCCTGATTGCGCCGTTCAGCGAAGCAGTCACACACCGCCACGAAGCGGATGTCGGAGTGCTTGAGAAACTCGCTGAGCACATACATGCCGCGCGGCCCGGCGCCGATCAACCCCATGGTGAGGCTATTCGATGGGGCCGCCTTTCCGGCTGCGGCAGCCGCCATCGCGCCGACCGATCTGGAAGTGAACTGCCGTCTGGTAAGTGAATCCATAAGTGCCTTCCTATTTGCGTTTGCTCTCCGAATAGGGCAACTCGGAATAGTCCGCATGAGCGTTGTAATTGCGGGAGACATTCCCATTGTACTGGCGTGGCTGGTCGCCGATCTCCAACCGCCCATTCCACTCCGCGATCGTCTTGCGCGCGCGCTTCAGTCCGAGATGAGGAGAGCCGGCCGCAGTGCGATAGCTAACCATCTGGCGCTCATCCGGCTTGGCCGCGAAAATCTGCCGGGCTGGCACGGAATTTACGGGGCAGTGCTCATGAGTTGGGCAGAGGTCTTAGCTCACGGCCGCGCTGCCCGGTACAACTCACGCGCGAAGCCGCTTAAGGCATGAAGCATCGGCGCGTGCCGCTGGCCAAACGGATCCTGCAGTCCTGCGTGCTGCCGGATTTCCTTGCCCGGCATCGCTTTCCACGAGTCCATCCATCCGCAGTAGCTCCAGCCGATGAAGTCGGGCCGGGCGAAGACGCTTCGCGCGTAGTCCAGCGTGCGCTCGGCGCGTTCCTCGTGCGTGCGGCTGTGCGGACCCAACGGGCGGGGCATCTGCTCGCTGGGCACCGAATAGGCGGAATCGCCGTTGAACAAGGGTTTGCCCGTCAGGCGCGACCAGTCGTCGAGCCGCGTCTTTTGTTCGCCGTAGTAGCTGTACCACTGGTAAAACACCGCGTCGACATGCCTGGCCGCGGTCTCGACGGCGAAGTCCGGCGTGTCGGTGTTCCCGTTCAACTTGTCCCCGAGGATAATGTGATTCGGATCGTGGCGGCGAACGACGGAGCGCATCGAGCTGTAATAACGATCGAGAATCTCCTTGAGGAAAGCCTGGTTGTCTCGCGCTTCCTGCGCGTTGGCTGGATCGGCCGCCGGGCGCCAGTTGGCGGCATTCTGCAACGCATCGAATGAGCCGAACTCGATTTCGTAGACGCGATTGAAGGAGCGGATGTCTCCGTTGTACCGCTGTGACATCAAGCGAACGTAGCCCTGCTTGCCGGCAGCGTCCCCGCGCAGGTTCCGCAGGACGCGAGGCCATGTGGAGACGCCGGCGCGCGGCGCTCCCTGCACCACCGCCGGACGAGGCGCCGCATCAAGTTCCGTCAGGATCGGGCAATCCGTGAAGGCGTAGCCGATCAGAACGGGATCCTTCGCGCGTTCGCGCAGCCGCGCCTCGACCGCTCGCCTCTCACAATGCGCTTCGAACTCGGATGCGTAGACGTCGCGAAAGTCTTCATCACGCGGAGTCTTCCAGTGGTCGATGTCGACGCACTTGAACGTTTCAATGTAGGGGATGATGCTCGGCTGCCAGTAGCGGCTGGTTGCATTGTGACAACCGAGCGAATTAAACCCGAAGGCTTTCAGATCCGCTTCAACGTGCGTGCGGAAGCCTCTCAGGAACCCTGCTTCACCGCCGAACGTCTTCAGCCAGTGCTCGCGGTTGTAGCTTTGGCGTAGGAGGCCCGGTTCGGCGTGGTTGAGTCCGAAGGAGAGAAAGGCGTTGCCTTCGGGAGTCACCAGCCACCAACGCTCCTTTTTCTCCAGACGAAAGTAGCCGCTCGCCTCGAAGCGAACGCCACGCCAGCCGCCGAAACGATCCAATGGCTGCTCCTGGCTGCGGGCGGCGGCGACCCCGAGCAGCGATCCGAGAAGTGTGCGGCGCGTCATGGCATTCGGCTCCGACCTGGCGATCCTGGCATACGCATTAGCGTTTCTTCGCTCGCTCGCGCTTCGGTTTGCGCGGGGCTGCTTTTGTTCCCAAGCCTTCTTCGCCTCGATACCAGCGCCGGTCTTCCCATCGAGGCGGTTTCATGCCGGCGTTCCATTTCCGCCAGAGGTCGAGCATCGTCTGGGTACGTGCCGGTTCGGCGGTGGCCCTATCGTTGGACTCCTTCATGTCGGCCGCAATATTGAACAGCATTGGCCGCGACTGCTCGGAGAGTCTCAGCATCTTCCAGTTGCCCTGCCTCACTGCGGCCTGGACCCCAAAGCGCCAGAATAGCGCCTCTCGGTTCAGCGAGGTTGCCTTTCCCTCGACGAGCGGCAACAGATTGACGCCATCCAACTCGCGATCCGGCTTCACCGTTCCTCCCGCGGCCGCCAGCACGGTGGGAAGCACGTCCAGTTGGATCACCGGCTCCCGGCTGATCTGGCCCGGCTGGATGCGCCGCTTCCACTGCATCAGGAACGGTACGCGGATTCCGCCTTCAAAGATATCCCATTTGCCGCCACGCAACCCACCCACATCGGCGGGACCCGCGCCGCCATTATCGGAGATGCAGAAGACGATGGTGTCGTCCTCGAGTTTCAACTCCTGAAGCTTGGCGAGCACTGCGCCGATCGCATCGTCCACGTCGCCCACCTGTGCTGCGTAGGCGCGCATCCGTGCATCCTTGATATGACCGAATCGCGCCATGGATTTTTCCGAGGCCACATGGGGCGCGTGGACGGCGTTGAGCGGAATGTAGACAAAGAATGGCTGGCCGCGATGGCTCTCGATGAAGCGCAAGGCCTCACTTGTATAGAACGGGGTTGTGACCGGCGCTCCCGGCAATGTCTCGACGAGAGTTGAGCCGCGGTAGAAGCTGGGCCCGCCACGTTCTCCCAGATTGTCAACCGACCCGACTGCATAATCGAAGCCGCGCGCTAATGGCAGGTATTTGGGATCCTTCGCGCCCAAATGCCACTTGCCTGCGATGCCGGTGGCGTATCCGGCGCGCTTCAAATACTGGGCGATCGTGGTTTCACCAATATCCAACTCGCCCCCATTGTGGGCGTTACCATTCGCATCGTGGCCGGTGCGAGCCTGGTAACGGCCGGTGACGAGACCTACCCGGCTGGGACCGCACACACACGCCGAAACGTAGCCGTCGGTAAAGCGCACGCCATTAGCCGCGAGACGGTCCATGTTCGGCGTCGGCGCGAGTTTGCCGCCATAGCAGCCCGGCTCGCTGTAGCCCATGTCGTCGATGTAGAAAACGACGACGTTCGGCTTCGCGGTTGAGGCGGTGAGCGCGCCCGCGGCAGTCCAACCCGCCCCCGCCAGGAAATCGCGCCGTGATAATGCCGCTTCTATCTTCACTCATTCTCCTTGACAAACGTATTCTGACCGCTACCGTGGCAACACGGGAAGGCCTCTGACCACTCGGCTCAACTGTCGAAAAGCGATATTTGGACTTGTGGGCGCGATTTGTTGCGAAAGAGGTTGGGATAAAAAACGCAGATCCTTGGCGCAAGACTCCGCCTGGGCGGCCGTACATCGCCTGCGCGTGCGTCGAAGAAGCTTTACGCCAGACCATGTTGTTATGTACCATGACCTTCAAACTGCGGCCTGCGAGTACTCTCGCCGTAGTCTCCGGTTGGCGGCTGATTCCTATTGTCATACTTCCACTGGCAATCAGCAGGTGAATTACAGGTGAAATGCTGCTATGAATAGCCTACTTTTTCGATTGGCGCCGATCACGATCTTTGTTGCGAGTATTTCGGCATCGCAAGGTTTGGACCCATTGAGCTATGGCATAATTGACGTGACCAAGGCCCCCTTCTCGGCTGATCTCACCGGGCGGCGCGATTCAACGAAGGCCATCCAGAGGGCCGTGGATCAGGCGCGCGATCAGCGTATGATCGCCTTCTTTCCCGTGGGTTCCTACCTTGTTTCTGACAGCATCATTGCTAACCAACAGAATCGGGACAAAAGAGAGAATCCGCTCTTCGGCCGCCGCGACGATTACCCGTGTATCCTTTGGGGAAGCACGAGCCAGGGCAGGGCCAGGATCGTTCTCGCTGACGGCGCGCCCGGTTTCGGCGATCCCGCAAATCCGAAGCCCGTCATCTATTTCATCTCGTTTCTCCCGGACTCGAAGCCGGACAACCCCAACATCTCTTTCAGTCAGATGCTCATCAGCCTGGACGTCAACTTGGGGCGAGGCAACCCGGGCGCCATCGGCGTCGATCACCAGGGAGCACAGTTATCCGTGGCCGAGGACGTACATGTGCAGGCCGACGGCGCCTTTGCGGGTTTTCGCGGCGCGAGCGGCTCCGGCGGCAGCATGTCTCATCTCAGCGTCCATGGCGGCCGGTATGGACTTTATCTGGCCGGGCTTGGCCTGCTGAAGAGCTTCGCCGGGGCGCAGCCTGCGCCCGTGATCAGCTATGTGACGCTCATCGGGCAGACGGAAAAGTCGATCCTGTCCGCCACCCGTGGGCCTCTGACGCTGGTCGGCGCGTCGATTGAAGGTCCAGGCATTCATGTGTCAGGCGGCTCGACCGTTTCCAACGGCGCGCTGAACGTAGTCGATTCGGTAATCCGCTATAAAGGCGCCGGACCGGTGATTACGGGCGACCGTCCGGTCTATCTCAAGAACCTCTACGTCGAGAACGCTCCTCAAATCGCAAAACTGGACAACGCCCAGGTTCTCGAAGGAACCGGCAAGGGATGGATGCATGTCGCGGAATATGCGGCGGCGCCGTCGGCCGCCTATCCGATCCTGGTGGATGGCGTCCGGCAGAGTAAGCCTCTCGTTGCAGCTCGGAGTGGGCAGTCTCCGCCCGAAGATTTCCGGCAGGCGCATGCATGGCGCGAGAGATTGCCATCGTGGGAAGACCCAGGGGTGGCCAACGTGATGCGTCCGCCGTATTCGGCAAAGGGTGACGGCGTCCATGACGATACCGCCGCTTTCCAGCGCGCGATCGACGAGCACCGGGACGTCTTCGTGCCCAAGGGGCATTTCCGGATCTCGCGTCCGCTGCGGCTGCGCTCCAACAGCCGGCTCTTCGGCATCGGTGTGCATTCCAAGATCGAGCCGTTGCCGGACGCCCCGGTGTTCTCTGATCCGGCGAAGCCGAGTCCAATGCTGGTTTCGCCGAACGACTCCGAAGCGACGACGATGGCAGCGTTCTTTCAACTGTGGTCCCGCACAGCGGGAGCCTACGCCATCCACTGGCAGGCCGGACGAAACTCGATGGTTCGCGACGTTCGCACGAAAGGCTCACCGTGGACTAAAGGCGCGCCACCCGCGTCGCATCCAGTGATCCTGATCGACGGGAACGGCGGAGGCCGCTGGTACAACGCGCTCATGCACGAAAAGTTTCCGCAAACGAAGGAGCATCGTTTCGTACTGGCACGCGGCATCCGCCAGCCGCTCTCTTTTTACATGCTGAATCCGGAACATAGCAATGCCGATTTCATGGTGGAGTTCGACGATGTCCGAAAACTGAGAGTCTATGCCGTGAAATCCGAGACCTTGGGCGCCGGCGGCCCGCGCGATTTGACGCCTGTGCTGATCCGCAATTCATCGGATTTCCAGTTCTTCGGACACGGGGGCAATGCGAGCGCGCCCGCAGGCCACCCGCTGTACCGGCTCGAAGGGTGCTCCGATTTTCTCCTGGCCAACTTCAGCTATCAGTTTTGGTCCGCTGGCGCAGATCCCAAGCTGTGGTTCGGAGTTGAGGACATCATGCCCTCCGGCAAAGTTGTGCGTACGCCGGCCACGGAGTTCTTTACGCTGTACAAGCGAAACCGTCACTGATTCGCGGAAATAGCGGCGCCGCGAGGCCCCCACGGAAAGTACACCTCACGCAATCCATCTACCACATCAGTCGCAGCGTGAGCTGAAGCTGCCGCGCCGCATTGGCCGAGTTCCGCAGGCTCACGATGCCGCTCGCCGAACTCGGCTGCGTCATTCCCGGGTTGTTCAGAACGTTAAAGAAATCGGCATTGAACCGTAGGAAGACGCGTTCGGTGATTCTCACCCGCTTAAACAGGGATGCATCCCGTTATGTCCAAATATTCGATCTCATTCAAAATGCAGGATTTGCCACAGCTCGGTTTGCAGGGATGCCGGGCGCACATTTAACCTGAAATCCGAAGTTGATCTGTCCACGGCGCGTAAAAACTTGCGACAAAAGAGGGATAGAGGCAAACACCTCGGACAAATCGGTTCCGCGGGAAATCACTGCTCTGCTCTCTGGCGAGCGGATGATTCTGCGTGAGACCCAACGAGCGGTGACCCCTTTTGGCCGGGTCGCGGTTTTCATCGTGTATTTGCAGAGGATCGGTCTGGTGGAACAGGTTCGGCGTCACTTACCCATCCAGTGGCATTCGCCAAATTACATTGAGCCAGCGGCCACGTGGATGGCGTTCCTGATGACCGTGCTGGTAGGCGCCAAGCGCTTCGCTCACGCAGCTCTGCTGCGCGGCGACCAGGCGCTGGATGCGCTACTGGGTATGAAACGTTTTCCCACCGACGGCACGATCGGCAATCTGTTTCGCCAGTTTGGCATGGGCGAGATCCAACGCTTCTTCGAACCGATGACCAAGTGGCAGATGCAACGGCTCCCGCTGCGGCCTGAGGGCTACACCTTGTGGGTGAAGCGCGCCGCGCAACAAGTGGAGACCTGGAGCGTGTTGGACGAACACTATGTGCCGGCGAGTTCCGCCTCAAGCTATACGGTTGGAGTGTGGAAAGGCGCTTCGTGGTGATTCGCGAAGAAATCCGTGAGACTCGCGCCAGTCTGGGACGCAAACTGATCGACGTGCCCGGCTATGCATTCCACATCTTCGTCACCAGTTGTAGCGACGGGCCGGCGGAGATCTGGCGCGACTACAACCGGCGCGCCGACATGGAAAACCGCATCGCCGGGTTGAAGCCTGATTTGGGGGCGCACGGCTTCTGTCTGAAACAGTTCTTCGCTACGGAGGCCGCTTTTCGCTCCGTGTTGCTGCTGTTCAATCTCCTCGCCGAACTTCAGCGGGCGGCGGGTCTCCCAGGCTATCGGGAGCCGGCCACGATTCGCACACAGGTTCTCACCTGCGGCGCAATTCTCGGCCGCGCCGGCCGTCGCGCAGTTATCCATCTGTCAAAGAGTTGGGGCGCGTTGAAAACAAGGATCCCGTTGCTGGAAAGCGGCTTGGCCTGTGAATTGCCAATTTCGCCGAAGTTGGATCCGGTGCTTCAAATCTGACCAGCAGAAGCGGCCAAGAACGATATCAAACTGACGTGCGAGAAGCTTCAACTTCGGAATTCAGGCTAAGCGAATAGCCCAACTCGCCGCCCTCGTGGATCGAGCCCGGGCACTCCGGCGATGCGTGATTTGGAATTCCTCCGGGAAACGAAAACTGAGTAAAGAGCTTTCAAAGTCCAGCCTCGTCCTGGCTGATATCGGGATAGATCTCGCTGTTTGTGCCCTCGAGATAAGTATTGCCTACAACGGCCGGGCCGCCGTGCCCGGAGCCGGAAACGTAGATCATGTCAAGGTCGTGTTCCTTGATGACCCGGTTCAAGTGCACGTAAATGAAATTCTGCCCGGGGGTGGTGCCCCAGTGCCCCAACAGCATGTGTTTGATATCCGCGGAAGCGACCGGAGGCTGCGCGTGCAACTGCGCGCCGATGCCGAAGGCGCGGCCAATCACCCGCATTTCAACCCGCCCAATGTGTCGCCGACCAGTACCTTATTCGGCCGCGTGTCCGCCACTCAGACCGGCGAAGGCGAACGCAGCATCTTCGCGGGACTTCGAATCATCTTCTGATGAAGTAACATGATTTGGAATGCTATCCCGCAGAAACTTTCTCGCAACCATCGCCGCGCCGCTGGCGCAAGGGCAGAAGCGCCCGCTGAATTTCCTCATAGTTCTCGCCGATGACCTCGGCGCCTCAACTGTCGGCTGCTACGGCAACCGCACTATGCGTACGCCCAATCTCGACCGCATGGCTGCCCAGGGAGTGCGTTTTGAAACCTGTTACGCCACTCCGCTGTGCTCGCCGACGCGCGTTTCCTTCATGACCGGCCGTTACCCGCAGCGCACCGGCTGGTACAACTTTATCGGCCGCGTCACCACCCGCAAGGAGCGCATCGAGGCCGACGAAATCACCTTCGGCGATGTGGTGAAGACGCGCGGTTACAAGACCGGATTATCGGGCAAGTGGCAACTCGGGCTCATCACGAAGCATCCGACGATGATCCACGACAACGGTTTCGACGACTACTTCTCCTGGGCCTGGAACCAGGGCGGTCTCCCCGAGGGCTCGCCGAATCATGATCCGCGTCAGCGCTATTGGCACCCCGCCATCATCGAGAACGGCAAGTACGTTCCCACCAAGCCCAAAGACTACGGCCCGGATCTGTTTAGCGATTGGACGCTGAATTTTATGAAGCGCCACCGCAACGAGCCATTCCTCGCCTACCACTCCATGGTGCTGATCCATGAGCCCTGGGAAGCGACCCCGGATTCAAACGGAAAAGGCGGCCTGGAGCCTTGTGTCGCGTACATGGACAAGGAGATGGGCAAGCTACTGCGCGGGCTCGACGATCTGGGGCTGCGCGACAACACCGTCGTGCTCTTCATGGGCGACAACGGAACCGGCCAGGACGGCAAGGGGAGCGTAACCGAACGCGGGGTGCGCGTGCCCATGATCGTGAGCGGACCGGGCATCCGCAAAGGCCATGTCAGTCGCGAATTGATCGATTGCTCCGACGTGCTTCCCACTATCGCCGAACTGGCGGGAGCACCGTTGCCCAGCGTCCCCATCGACGGCCACAGCTTTGCGTGGGAGCTGCAGGGTAAGCGCGGGAAGCCGCGCGAGTGGATTTTCAGTTATCTCGCATACGAGCGGATGCTGCGCGACAAGCGCTGGCTGCTCGAGGGCGACGGCAAATTCTACGACTGCGGGGAAAGCCGCGATGGCAGCGGCTATCGCGACGTGTCCAAGTCCACTGATCCCGAGGTGGCAGCCGCGCGCAGCCGCTTCGCAGCCATCCTGGAGAAACTGCCAGCGCCTCCGCCCGAGGCCGGTGAACCAACACCGGCCCGCAAGAAAAAGAAGGCTGGTTGACGACCAGTTCCTCAGGCCTTGGCCAATGGATCGCGGACGGGCGGCATTTTGTCGACGAAGCCGGCTTTGGTGCGTCTGAGTTCGGCGATGGCGGCGGCGCGGAAGTGTTTGAGCCGGGCCTGGTGTTCGGGTTTGATAGCGAGGTTGTTGAGTTCGTCGGGATCGGTCTGGAGGTCGTAGAGTTCCTCGAGATCGGTGATCAGCGGGCGGACGTATTTGTAGCGCTTGTCGCGAAGCATGACGTACCAGGGAACACCAGCATGGAGGGCCTTTTGGCCTTTGGGGATGTTGTTGGTGTCGGAGCCGTAGGTCTGGCCTGTCGCGACCATCATGCAGGCATGGGGCCAGTTGGCGCTGGAATCCTTGATGAGCGGGGAGAGGTCATGGCCGTGCATTTCCCACGGTGGCTTGATGCCGGCGAATGAGTAGATGGTGGGCGGGAGGCTGACGCCGGCGACGGGTGTGTCACAAACTTTGCCTTCGGGAATGCGGCCCGGCATGGAGAAGATAAGCGGGGAGCGGATGTTGGCGTCGTAAGCTGCGATCTTGGTGCCAAGGAAGCCGTGTTGGCCGAAGGCGAGTCCTTGATCGGAGGTGAAGATGACGAGGGTGTTCTTGCGCTGGCCGGTCTCTTCGAGTGATTGCATAAGGCGCTGGACGGCCTCATCAATGGCAAAGACGCCCTGGTGATATTGGCGGACCCAGGAGGTGAGAGAGCGGCCTTTGGACATGGGTGTACCGTCGGGTCCTTTTTCCCAGTGATCGATTTTCTGGGCCCAATCGGGTTTGCCGGGACGCGGGGGGAAGATGTCCTTGGGTGTCTCGAAGTCTATTCCTTTGAGCTCATCTTTGTGGCGTTCGGCTGGGGTGTAGGGGCCGTGGACGGCTCCGAAGCAGAGCCAGAGATACCATGGCTTGTCCTTGGGGCGGCCGCCTCCCTTGATCAGATCGACGGCCCAATCGGTGTACTGGTCTGTGGAGTAGCGCTTGATGATCTCGGTCTTGCCGCCATGAAAGGTGACGGGTTGATCGTAGTAGTAGTGGGTGCTGGTCTCGGGGTATTTGGGGCGGTTCCAGACGAGCTGGAAATCCCAGTCGCGGCCGTAGCCGGTGTCCTGGCCGGTGTGCCATTTGCCGATTTGAGCGGTGAAGTAGCCGTTGGCGCGGAAGTGTTTTGGCCAGAAGGGGCACTTGGCAGGGTCGTAGGTGGAATCGGGGTAAGTGCCCTGCATGCGCATGGATTCGATGGCGTGCTGGTGATGGCCGGTGAGCATGGTGGAGCGGGAGGGCATGCACCATGCGCCGTTATAGGCGGCTGTGAAGCGGACGCCTTGTTTGGCGAGGTTGTCGATGTTGGGAGTGCGCACCCAGGGGTAGGCTTCCGGGTAGGCGGAAATCGTGCGGTAGGAGTGGTCGTCGGTGTAGATGAAGAGTATGTTGGGGCGCTCCGGAGTGGCGGATCTTGCGGCGGCTCCGAGAGCGAGCATGCCGAGCACTTCGCGGCGGGTGCGTTTGGTGTTTGTCATTGTTCTTCCTTTATGTGGAGATGACCTAGACAGTTTACACGAGTTGCCGGGCCGTCCCGGAATTCCATTGCCGGCTGACCCCATTGCGCGTACAGTCAGAGCGCGGGATCACTTGGCGGTCTTCCGTTTGTAGCTGTATGTCGCGAAATCGAAATCATAGTCGTTGACCGAAGGCTTCAGCGGCGCGCTCGTCTTCGGAGCGAAGCGGGCCAATTCTCTTTTCACTCCCGCGAGTTTTGGATCGCCGGCAAGATTAGTGAATTCACCAGGATCGTCTTGCCGGTTGTACAACTCCTCGCCGCCATCGCTATAGACGATATACCTCCAACGCTCGCTGATGACCGCGTGATTGCCCGGCAGATAGGTCGAAACCGTTGGATCGCGCTTGGTATTCGGATCGCGCAGCAGCGGCACAAGACTTGTCCCATCCAGTTTTGAATTCTGAGGCAGCTTGCACATCTCCACCAGGGTCGGATAAAGGTCCAGCAGATTGACCGGCTGCTTGCGGGCCACGCCGGCCGCCTTAATGCCGGGTCCGGCGACGATCAGCGGAATGTGCGTCGAACGCTGCCAGAGCGTGGACTTGTGCACGTGCTGCTTCTCTCCAAGATGCCAGCCATTGTCCGACCAGAAGACGATGATCGTGTTTTTGGCATACGCGCTCTTATCCAGCGCGTCGAGGACTTTGCCCACCAGCGCATCCGCGAACGAGATCGCCGCCAGGTACGCCTGCACGAATTCCTTCCACTTGCCCTCCTTGATAATCAGCTCTAATTCTTTGCGCCGCGCCGCCGCGAATTTCTGCCCCATCGCAGGAACATCGTCCAGATCGTCTTTCCGGGTTTCCGGTACTCGCGTTTTGTCGCCGGCATACAGATCCCAGTAATGTTGCGGCGAGTAGAGCGGGATATGTGGATGCCACATGCCCGCCGCCAGGAAGAACGGTTTCGTGTGCTTTCGTTTCAGGAACTCTTCGGCGAAAGCGACGGCCTTCTGATCGCCATACTGATCCTCGGGTTGCTCGAGCACACCCCATTCGAACTCGCCCGGAAGGCCCTTGATGCCGTTGTAGGGGTGGCCCGCCGGCGCCGGAATGCGCTGATTCCAGGGATACCAATCGGCGCGCCGGTACCACGGATCGTCGAAGCGCTGCAATTGGAATTCGTTCCACTGGTCCGGCGGATTGAAGCCGGCCACATGATGCAGGACTTTGCCCGCGCCCGCGACGTGATAGCCATGCCGCTTGAAGTAAGCCGGAATCGTCTCCACGCCGGGCAGCGCCGGACGCCAGTACTGATCATTGTTGTAGATGCCGCTCGTGGACGCCCGCAGCCCCGTGAACAAGGCGGTTCGCGAAGGATTGCAGAGCGGGGAAGCGCAGTGCGCGTTGGAAAACAGCACGCCGCGCTGTGCCAGCCTGTCGATGTTCGGGGTGCTCACACCCGGATATCCGCGCAGGCACCCGACCCAATCGTTCATGTCGTCGACGGAAACGAAAAGCACGTTGGGTTGATTCGTCTGAGCGGGCAGCGTGGCGGCTAAAGAAGCGCCCAGGAATTGCCTTCTGGTCATAGTAGCCTCGATCATATCGCAGCGTGGAACGGCGCGAGCGCATCCAGCAGTTGGTCACCTACGCCAAAAGCCCGGCGTTACCTGGCGAAATCCACGATGCGGACAGCGCCCATGGGTACGGTCAGCCGCACCCGTCCGCCTTCGATGCGAAGTTTTTCGCCGCTCAGGATGTCGACGCCATTTTGCTGTCCAAGCGCTTCGAGCAAGGTCAGCAAAAACAAGGAAATCCATCGCAACATAGAACGGTCCATTCTCCTCGGGCGATCTCACCGGTTCGGTTCAGGACGCGCCCGGCAACACCACGCCGCCCGGTATATGCGATGACGCGGCACTACACGGCTCGAAACAGCAGCAGATCCAGACTGAAGGTCACTCGCATCGCTTCGGCCGGCTGTGACCGCATCGGCCGGTAAATCGAATGCAAGACGTCGTCGACGGCGGCAGCGTCCAGGTCGGCCACAGTGGTGGCACGGCGCTGATCGATGAGCGCGAAGGCGGGCGCGAACGCTTCGATGGTGCGAGCAACGCGATCGCGACCAACGCCGCGCAACTCGATGAGGTCCTCAGGCGCGGGAAGGGCAACGAGAAGGCGTCCACTGTCGCGCAGGACACGCCGGAATTCGCCCGCATTCATCCGCGCCGTGATCGAGAGGATGACGGAGAACGAGCGGCCGGCGTACGGCAAAAGGCGGTCGGCGTTGGCCACGACCCACTCGCAGTCGGGGTAGCGCCGCGCCGCCGCATCTATGGCTGGAATTGAGATGTCGACGCCATGTGCATCGAATCCGCTCCGGCCGGCGAGGGCGCCGAGATAGAAACCGTCGCCACAGCCGGCGTCGAGAACCACATCACCAGACGATATGGCGATGAACTCCTCAATCGCGCACAGCAGCGGCTCGGTCACACCGCGATCGTGCAATCGCCGCCTCCCGGCGACGGCGGCAACGGTGTCGCCGGGATGTTTGGATCGCCGCTCCTGCGGCTGAAGTAGGTTGATGTATCCGCTGCGCGCGACGTCGAACGAATGGCCGCGAGGACAGAGCAGCCGACGCTCCTCGCGCACTAGCGCCATCTGGCAGTCGCGGACCGGACATTGGAGCATTAGTCGAGTGTAGCGTGATCGCCAGGGTGGCCGAGGAGCAGTTCGGCAGCGAGTCACAGGGCGACTTGTATTTATGTTCCTTTGGGCCCTGCGTACCCGATCTCGCCCGCTTTTTTCATCGCGTCGATCGCGTCGGCGGTTGCCAGCAGCGGAGTCGTCTTGATCGCCTTGACGGCGCCTCCGGCGGAGACAGCGAAGGCGAATGCCGCGGCGGCGACATTGTCTGGCAGGTCCATGATGCCGACGATATCGTACTCGCCGAATGCAAACCAAGCCTGGGTCATCTTGCCGCCGAGCTTCTTGAATACAGGCTTCAGCGCGTCGATACGGTTTTGCGGATTAGCCACCATTGCGGCCATCGCCTCTGGAGTGTAGGCAACCTGAAGGAGGTAGTTTGCCATCGAGAATTCTCCTGACTCCGATTATGCCCCGGTTGTTCTTCGGCGGCGATCCATTTAGAAAATAAATCTGTGGTGGAGCGCACCCTGGATCCTTGCACGTGGACGATCAAGCTGCTGGCAGCGGCGGGAGTCTGACGCGGATCGATTGCGGAAACAATTAATGAGTAATTCAATAATAATCAGGAAGTAATTACGGAGCTGACTTTCCGTTGTGCGGCACGCTATAATCGCTCTTTCAGATACTTTTCAGTCGAGGGACACATGGACGAAAAAGACCGCCAGCGCGCGATTGCGCTCACGCTAAGCCAGATCGAGAAGCAGTTCGGGAAGGGATCGATCGTGCGGCTGGGATCGCATGACACGCTGGTGCCAGTGCAATCGATCTCGACGGGATCGATCTCGCTGGACGTGGCGCTCGGGATGGGCGGGTTTCCGCGCGGCAGGATTTGCGAGATCTTCGGGCCGGAATCGTCGGGCAAGACGACGATCGCCTTGCAGGTGATCGCCGAAGCGCAGAAGGTCGGCGGGATGGCCGCTTTCATCGACGTGGAGCACGCGCTCGATCCAATCTATGCGGGCCGCTTGGGTGTGGACGTGGACAATCTGCTGGTTTCGCAGCCCGATTACGCCGAGCAGGCGCTCGAGATCGCAAATGCGCTGATCGCCTCGAATTCGATCGATGTCGTGGTGCTGGATTCGGTTGCGGCGCTGGTTCCCAAGGCCGAGTTGGACGGCGAAATGGGCGATTCCTTTATGGGCGTTCATGCGCGTCTGATGTCGCAAGCGCTGCGCAAGCTGACGGGCATCGTCTCGCGCTCGAACACATGCCTGATTTTCATTAACCAGATTCGCGAAAAAATTGGCGTGATGTTCGGCAATCCGGAGACGACGACGGGCGGCCGCGCGTTGAAATTCTATGCGTCGATCCGCTGTGATATCCGACGCATCGGAGCGATCAAGGATGGCGACGTGGTGGTGGGCAACCGCACAAAGGTCAAGGTAGTGAAGAATAAGTGCGCCTCGCCCTTCCGGGAAGCCGAATTCGACATCCTCTATGGCGAAGGCGTTTCGCGCGAGGGCGACCTGATCGATCTGGCTGTGGCGCAGAACATCGTGGAGAAGAGCGGGTCATGGTACAGCTATAAGGGCGAACGTATTGGCCAGGGCCGCGATAACTCACGCGTGTTTTTGAAGGACAATCCGGGGGTCTGCGCTGCGATCGACACGGAGACGCGCAAGGCGGTCGGCCTGATCAAGCCCGATGCGGTGGCGCCGGTTGCGGAAGAGCCGGTCAAGTCTTCGCCAACGCGCGGCAAGTAGACGTGCGAAAATCCAGAAGGATTTATCTGGTCTATTCCTGGCCTATGGTCAGACTTCCAGGATCACGGGCATGATCAGCGGGCGGCGCGAGGTCTGCTTCGTTAGAAAACGCTTCAGGTCGGTGCGGATCTTCTCCTGCATGACGCCCCAATCGGTTCTCTCTTCGGCGCTCGATGTTTCGAGCGTCTTCATGACCACCTGACGGGCCAGTTGTAGTAACTCGTCGTCCTCCAGCGACACGAAGCCGCGGCTGACGATTTCCGGTATGCCATCACTCTTGCCCGTGTGCTTGTTGATCGCGATGATCGGCAGCACAAAGCCATCTTCGGAGAGATGTCGACGATCCCGGATGACAATATCCTCCACCACGTCGTCCAGTGAGCCGGAATCGATGCACACGCGGCCAACGGTGACATGCTCGCCTTTTCTGGCGCCGTTGCTGTCGATCAGCAGCGTCTCTCCGGTTTCGAGAATGAAAGTCTCTTGCAACCCGCCGTCTTGCAGCAGGTGCGAGGCCAACTTACAGTGCTGCGCGAGTTGTCTGTATTCACCGTGGACGGGTACGAAATACTTCGGCCGCACCAGGTTGAGCATCAACTTCAATTCCTCGGAACTGCCGTGACCCGAGACATGCACCGGCGGGTTCATCGAGCCGTAGACCACCTCGACGCGGCGGCGCGCCAGGTGATTAATCATGCGGAAGATCGCCTTCTCGTTTCCCGGAATGATACGCGAACTCATCACCACCGTATCGCCCGGTTCGAGCGAAAAACTCTTGTGGTTATCCACGGCGACACGCGACAGCGCCGACATCGGCTCGCCCTGGGTACCTGAGACTGCCACCACAGTCCGTTCCGGCGGCGAGGACATGATGTCCTGCGGGCGCAGCAGAATTCCGTCGGGAATGTGCAGCAGACCCAAGTCGTGCGCGATTTCGGTGACGCTCAACATGCTGCGGCCCAGGAAGGCCACCTTGCGATTAAACTCCTTCGCAGTATCCAGGATCAGTTGCAGCCGGTGCACCGAAGAGCTGAAGCAGGCCACGGCGATACGCCGTTTGGCGCGGTGGAAGATCTCCTTGAAGCGCGGTGCGACGGCGCGCTCGCTTTCGGTGTGTCCCGGCCGGTCGACGTTGGTCGAATCCGACAGTAGCAGCAGAACGCCGCGCCGGCCGTATTCGGCGAAGGTGTGCAGGTCGAAGAGTTGGCCGTCGGTGGGTGTTGGGTCCACCTTAAAATCGCCGGTGTGGATCACGACTCCGAGCGGCGTCGTGATTGCCATCGCCACGGCGCTCACGATGGAGTGCGTCACCTGAATGAACTCAACCTGGAACGGACCAATGGTGACTTTATCGCCGGCCTTGATCGTATTGAGTTTGACGTCGCCGACCATCTCGTGTTCTTCGAGCCGCCGCTTGACCAACGCGAGGGTGAAGGCGGTCCCATAGACGGGCACGGTGATCTGCGAGAGCAGGAAGGGGATGCCGCCGATGTGGTCCTCGTGGCCATGGGTTAGCAACACCGCTCGCACGTGGTCGCGATTCTCCTCCAGATAGGAAAAATCCGGGGTCACAATATCGACGCCAAGCAGTTCCGCGTCGGGAAACATCATGCCGGCATCCAGCACGATGATGTCGTCCCCATAACGCAACGCCATGGAGTTCATCCCGAACTCCCCCAGGCCGCCCAACGGGATTACTTGTAGTTTTCGCTCCGCCATGTGTAAGGTTCAGGTTAGCATTATGCGGATGCAAGCGGCTCGAAATTCCCTTTTGCGACAGGCGAAAAAACCAGTGCCCACCCGATGAAGGTGGGCACTTGGACATCCCCTGCGCGAGGCAGGGCGTATGTTTTGGGAGAATCAGATGTCAACGGTAACGCGACCGTCAGAATCTGTTTGATCTGAATATTAGGGCCAGCGCCATGCGATGTCAAGAAAAAAAGAGGACAGGCCGAAGTGGACTATAAGTGTTTATAAACAAACACTTTACTAGTTTAGCCCATTTCTTGTTTCTTGTGGAAAAGCTGTGAAAAAACGCTTGAATACAGCCTGTTTTCCAGTCTAAGGCCAAGAAAAGGAGGCACGTTACCGGTCGCGAAGATTGAGGACGATGATTGGATCGCCTGCAATTTCATGGCCAGTTACTTTTTTCCACAAAACCCGGAAGCCGCCAAACGCAACTCCGGCTGCGGTGGCGAATAGAATAAGAATGCCGGCGAGCGTGAAGATGCTTATGATCATCGTCCCAACGTTCTCATCCTTACCTGGAACCCGCTGATTCAAAGTAATTTGAGCTTCATAACGCACATCGGCTAGAAGCCGTTCGGCGGCGTCGGCATTGGCTGGCGGCAGAGCTACGGCCACCAGCGGGCCGCTGCGTTTCACGATGGCGCCCTGAATCTTCTGAAACTCGACGATACGTTCGCGTGCGATATGCGGGGTCGGGTAGGAAAAAATTACAAGCCGCAAGTCGCCGGTTGGAGTGCTGAAACTCCCGGCGATACCCTCCGCTCCGGTGCTGAAGCCAGCGGTGCCAGGAGAGATAGCTGGTGCAAAGCGTTCCAGCGAGACCGGCCCCAGGATGTAACGCTCCGAACCTTCAACCCGGCCTTTTTTAGGCAGATTTCCCGGCAGCGGGGGCAGGGCGGTTTTTTCGAGCCGCGGCAGCCTTGCCAGCAGCGCTTCGAACTCGGCCGCTTTGGGCTGGCGGCCGTCGTACTGAAACAGGTAGTTTCCGAAGGCGAGGTAGAGCGTTCGGGACGTCTCGACGGCGAGGCGGTCGAACTTCGACGGCTTGGCGCCGGCGGGCTGCGAACACTCAAACGCGGCCATGGCGCCGGTGGAGTCCTTCATGCGGATGACGGTGAGGGTGAACTTCCCGTCGGGCCCGGCGTAGTCGGCGCGCGCGGCGTCGTCGTAGCCGAGTTCATCCCACAGCGGACGGTCGCTGAGCGCGACTGGTTTCTCTTCGGCGCGCACGAAGTCGCTAATACTTTCGGGCAGAATTGCGGGCGACGCCGCCAGGCCGGCGGCCGGCAGGAGGCATGCGAACGCCAGGAATGAGCTTAGGCGCCACAGCATTTCTTGTACTTCTTTCCGCTTCCGCACGGGCATGGATCGTTGCGGCCTACCTTGTCGCCCTTCAATACCGGCTGCGCGACGGCCGAGGACGCTTCGCCACCGGCGAACTGCAATGCGGCCATTTCCCGCTCCTTCTTGCGCTGGATGGTTCGCGTGAAATCCTGCACTGCGGCCTGCGCCGCGAGTTGTTGCTCACGGGCTGCGATCTCGGCAGCCGACTCGGTCTCTTCCTCTTCGTCTTCGTCGTACTCGAGCTCGGAGAACGGGATCACAGGGCGCGCCCCGCCGAGGCCCTCCTCGGTTTGCAGGAAGTACAGATAGCGCACGGTCTCGTCCTCGATGCGATCCTGCAAGTCCTGAAAGAGCGTCCAGGACTCTTTTTTGTACTCGATGAGCGGATCCTTCTGGCCGTAACCGCGCAGCCCGATGCCTTCCTTGAGGTGGTCCATCGAGAGCAGGTGATCTTTCCAGAGATTGTCAATCACATTGAGCATGATCATGCGCTCGGTCTCGCGCATGATCTCCGCGCCCACAAGGTTCTCTTTGTCCTGATACTTCGCGACCAACTGGTCGTGGACGGTCTCCTCGATCTCGGGTCTGGTCATGCCGCTGAGCGCGGACGGATCGATTTTGACTCCAAAGCGGCTGAGCACGTCTGTCTGCAAGCCGATCAGATCGTATTCGCTGATGTGCGTCTTTTCGGGGCAGCGAATATCCACGGCGACGGCGACAATGCCGTCGACCATATCGAGGATCTTTTCCTTCTGCTCTTCGCCCTGCAGCAGTTTGTTGCGCCAGCCATAGATGGCCTGCCGCTGTTTATTCATCACGTCGTCGTATTCGAGAACGTGCTTACGAGCGGCGAAATTCTGTGCCTCGACAGCGCTTTGCGCCGCGGCAATGCGGCGTGTAATCAATTTCGAATCGATGGGCACATCCTCTTCCATACCCAACTTGAGCATCAGATTCTGGATGCGTTCGCCGCCGAAGATGCGCAGCAGGTCGTCCTGCAACGAGAGAAAGAAGCGTGAGCTGCCCGGATCGCCCTGGCGGCCGGCGCGTCCGCGAAGCTGGTTGTCGATGCGGCGGGATTCGTGGCGTTCCGTTCCGATGATGCGCAAGCCGCCGGCCTGCACCACTTCTTCATGCTCCTGGTCGGTCTCTACCTTGACTAGTTGGAGTTCTGCCTGCCACACATCTTTCGGACAATTCTCCGGGTCGATGTTGCGTTTCAGCAAACGCTCTTTTGCGAGGAATTCCGGGTTGCCGCCGAGCAGAATGTCGGTACCGCGGCCGGCCATGTTCGTCGAGACGGTCACCGCGGCCTTGCGTCCGGCTTGTGCGACGATCGATGCTTCGCGCTCGTGATTCTTGGCGTTCAGAACTTCGTGGCGCACGCCCATCCGTTTCAGGATGCCGCTGAGCTTCTCGGATTTCTCCACCGAGATGGTGCCCACCAGCACAGGCTGGCCTTTCTCGTGGAGTTCCTTGATCTCCTTGGCCGCGTTGCGGAACTTCTCTTCCTCGGTGCGGTAAACGACGTCGTTATAGTCCTTGCGCGTCATCGGCCGGTTAGTGGGGATCGCGGCTACGTCGAGCTTGTAGATCTTTCCGAATTCCGCTGCTTCCGTTTCGGCCGTACCGGTCATGCCGGCCAGCTTCTTGTACATGCGGAAGTAGTTCTGAAACGTGATCGTGGCGAGCGTCTGATTCTCGCGCTCTACCTTGACGCCCTCCTTGGCCTCGACGGCTTGATGCAGTCCGTCGCTCCAGCGGCGTCCGGGCATCAGGCGGCCCGTGAATTCGTCAACGATGATGACCTCGCCGTCCTTGACCAGGTAATCGCGGTCGCGCTGGAACAACACGTGCGCCTTGAGTCCTTGCTGCACGTGGTGGTTCAATTCGAGGTTGACGGCGTCATAGAGGTTGCTGAGGCCGAGCAGGCGCTCGACCTTGGTGACGCCCTCGGAGGTGAGCGCGACGCTCTTGTGTTTCTCGTCGACCGTGTAGTCACCGGTCATGTCGACTTCCTTGGTCTCGGAGTCCGTGCGCACGACCTCGCCGCGGATCAGGCGCGGGATGATCGAGTTGACTCGCAGGTACTTGTCGGTCGATTCCTCGCTGGGGCCGGAGATAATCAGCGGGGTGCGTGCCTCGTCGATCAGGATCGAATCGACTTCATCGACGATGGCGAAGTTGTGGCCGCGCTGCACGCAATCCGCGATGCGGAATTTCATGTTATCGCGCAGGTAATCGAAACCGAATTCGTTGTTCGTGCCGTAGGTAATGTCGCGGCCGTAATTGTCCTTGCGCTCGTCGTCGTCGAGACCGTGGACGATGTTGCCGACGGTCAGGCCCAGAAACCTGTAGAGCTTGCCCATCCATTCCGAATCGCGGCGGGCCAGGTAGTCGTTGACGGTGACGACGTGCACGCCCTTGCCTTCGAGAGCATTGAGATAAACGGCCAGAGTCGCGACCAGCGTTTTTCCCTCGCCGGTTTTCATCTCCGCAATGCTGCCGCGGTGGAGCATGACGCCGCCGATCAACTGCACGTCGAAATGGCGCATGCTCAAGGTGCGGAGGCCGGCCTCGCGAACGACGGCGAAGGCTTCGGGCAGGATGTCATCCAGCGTGGCGCCCTGCGCGAGTTTCTCTTTGAATTCAACGGTCTTGGCGGCAAGCTCGGCGTCCGTTAAGGCCTGGATCGCTGGTTCCATCGCGTTGATCGCTTCGATGAGAGGCTGCAGACGCTTCATCTCGCGTTCGTGCTTCGTGCCGAAGATCTTGGCAAGCAGGGAATCAATCATGGTTATCGGGGGTAACTACCATTCTACCGCTATGCCGGCGCACGTGTAGCATTCAAGCGTCTGGAACGCGGAAAAGTTGCAGTCTTCCCGCCTCCCGTCGCTGGCGCTCCGGGAGGCGATCCATTCAATCGGCCAGCGGCCGGAGACGATGAGGGGCGGGCGTCATGGCCGGTTTCCCCGCGCGAAGCGCAGCGCCGCTTAGGACGGTTGGAAAATAACGGGTTCTTTTTGGAGCTCGAACGCCAGATGGTTGATGTAGAATTGCAGCGCCACGGGCGCGTGCTTGTCCTTCAAACCGTCAAAGACTCTCTGCTGCCAGCCATCCGTCAGGTGCGGAGCGGGATCGATATCCTTGGCGAAGAAACCGTCTTCATTGGGAATTCCCAGGATGTTGAGCGCGGACTGAATCATCTCCAGGTGCGAGATCAGGATGGACTGCGCCAGATCCTGAGCAAATTCCTCATCCTTCTCCGATAACCGGAGCCAGAAGCGCGGCGCTGCCTTGCGCAGGGCCTCCGCGTTGAGTTTGTTCAGGTGGGCGCGGACCTTGAAACGTTCGAATAACTGGAACGTCTTCAGTTTGCCAATCGACACCGTCTTGAGTAGCTGCTGGAAGGAATCCTCACCAAGCGCCAAAAAAACATCCGAAAGCTGCATCACTGCCAGCGTATCACAGCCCCTGCGTTACAATAGTGGGTTTGGTCATCACATGAGCAACATAATTGTCCTCGGAGCCCAATGGGGAGATGAAGGAAAAGGCAAGGTCGTTGACCTTTTCTCAGAGAATTTCGATATCGTGGTGCGCTACCAGGGCGGCCACAACGCCGGGCACACAGTCTTTATCGGCGATAAAAAATTTGTGCTGAAACTGATTCCGAGCGGGATACTGCGCCCTGGCAAGCGCGCAGTAATCGGCAACGGCGTGGTCGTCGACCCGGCCGCGCTGCTCCAGGAGATGGACTACCTCGCGGCGGCCGGCGTCGATGTCGCCAAGAGCCTGGCGATCAGCAGCCGCTGTCACGTGATTTTTCCGTTCCACCGCCTGGTCGAGAAAATGTCGGAAAATCGCGAAGGCCACGTCGCCATCGGCACGACCTCGCGCGGCATCGGGCCGTGCTATGAGGACAAGATCGCGCGGCGCGGCATCCGCATGACGGATCTAGTGGAGCGCGAAGGTTTCGAAGCTCTCTATGACACGCTTGCCAAGGACAAGGAGACCGTGGCGCGCGCGTTTCAGATTAACGACAAGATCGACTTCGTGCAGATCCGCGAGCAGTACCGCGAGTTCGCCGATCGCATCCGCCCGATGGTCTGCGATACGGCCAAGCTGCTAGGCGATGCGATGAAGAGCGGCAAGCGCCTTTTGTTTGAAGGCGCACAGGGCACGATGCTTGATGTCGACCATGGCACGTATCCGTTTGTGACTTCTTCCAGCGCCACTGCCGGCGGCGCGTGTACTGGTTCCGGGGTTCCGCCCAACAAGATCGACGGTGTGCTTGGCGTCTCGAAAGCCTACATCACGCGCGTCGGCGGCGGACCGTTTCCTACGGAGTTGCACGGCGATGCTGGCGAGATGATACGTAAAGCGGGCAACGAATACGGCGCGGTCACCGGGCGTCCGCGGCGTTGCGGCTGGTTCGACGCTCCGCTGCTGCGCTACACGTCGATGCTCAATGGTTTCGATTCGCTGATCATCACGAAGCTCGACGTGCTAGACAATTTGGACGAGATTCCGGTCTGCACAGCCTACCGGCTGGATGGGCGGGAAATCGACGAGATGCCCGCTTCGCGGCGCGACATAGAGCGCATCGAACCGGTCTACGTGACGCGTCCGGGCTGGATCGGCTCTACGCGCGGGGCGACATCCTACGAAGCGTTGCCTTCGGGCGCTAAGGACTATCTGCGCTTTCTGGAAGAGCAGACCGGTGTCGAAGCCGGCTGCATCTCGACGGGACCCGAGCGCGACGAAACGATTTTCGTGCCGGGCTCCAAGATGGCGAAACTGCTGCGCTGATCTGTTCGCTGAGCTGCGGGGAGCGGGACAGGGAACCCGGTGCGGTCCACGGGGACCGTCCTCAAGTACACTGGCCTGGTCACGCTGACGGTCCGCCAACCTGAGTTTCCGGCGGCATCGTAGGCGCGTACTGTGATCGTTGTCGTTCCCATCATGAGCGGAATTGCCTCGCTGCTCCAGATCGTCGTCCCGCTGGCGATTCCGGAGGTTCCAGACGAGGAGGTCCACGTCACGCGGGTGACGCCTACTCTGTCGCGGGCGGTGCCGCGAATGACGATCGATGAAGCTTGCGTCGACACCGACGTTGTGGCCGGCGAAGTGATGCTCACTGCCGGCGCGACGGTGTCGCGCACCGGGCCGGGCACGGGCGGAGGAGGAGGCGGCGGAGATGGTGGAATTACCGGCTGCGAAGGTGGAACCTCAGGAGTGGCTGGCGGTGCCACGGGATTGCCCGGCGGTGTGTTCTGCGTCGTTCCCGCGGCATACATCGATTGAATCGCCCGGATATCTTCACTGGTGAGCTTGTCGAACTTGCGGTAGTAGGGATACATCACCGTGCCGGGCTGGTCCGAGTGGCCCAAGCCGAGCGCGTGCCCGAGTTCGTGCAGCGCGACGCTATAGAGGTCCAGCGAAGTGCCGCCCCAGTCTTCGTCGGCGTCAAAATGGAGATCGCCTGCGAGTGGTTCCGGGTTCGGCGGCGCCGGATAAAACGTGTGCGCCAGCACGCGCCCCGGCCCGTCGAAGGGGTATGCGTCGCCATGCGCCCCGGCGCCGAATAGCATATTCAAGGAACGCGACGCTTGCGGATTCTCCATCCGCGTGAACTTCACCTGTACCACGGCGGACCACTCCGCCAACGCGCGTGCGATCGCACTCGAGATTGTCGCGGCCGGCAACTTGTCCGTACTGCGTTCGAGTGAGTAACCGAGTTCGACGCTGCGTGCGCCCGCGCCGTCCCAACCCGCGCCGATCTGCGCAATGTATTGTCCGATCTGTCCGAACTCCGTGAGTGGTCCGGCGCAAGCCGCCACGGGCCGCCCGTCGAGCAACTCCTCCGAAGCAGGGAAGATGTACGCCACCTCGTCCCAGGCTGCGAGTCTACTGGCCTCGAGCGCTGTTCCGTGCGCCAATAACTGATGCGGCAGAAGGTCTGAGTTCTCTTTGACCCAAAGCCCGCACTCAGCCAGGATGCTCCGTGCTGCGCCATCTTCGACATCGGGGTGGAATTCGATCACAAACACGCCACTCGTCGCCCCATCTGCAATCAGCAGCCCGTCCACTAGAGGGCTGATCTTCTCCGTCGTCGCGAGCGGCCTTGAGCGCAGTGCGCCGTCGACCACGCCGGCGAAGTCGTCGCGCTGCAACACAAGCACGGCCCCATCCGGGATGTAGCGCAACGGCACAACGCCGCGCTCGCGCAATGCCTCCAATTTCTTCGCTGTGATTCCGCCTTCGATCTCGACGATCCGGTGCGACCAGCTCAGATCGCGCCTTCGGATTTCCGATGCGCCGGTTTGCCTCGTTTGCCCGTGCGATTTCAGACGCAGAACGGGCTGCGCCACGGTGATGCCCGCCATTGCGAGGAGTATTAACAACCTCTTCATGCTCTGTCCTTTGTTGTCCTCATCGGAAATTTGAGGTGAGAAAATACGAAATCTTTCGAACTACTTCAGAGAGGCAGAAATCGAATGAACGCCTGGAGTGTTTTTCCCGCCGTATGTCTGTTTGTCCTTCCGCTGGCCGCCGCTGAGACGCCCTGGAGCATGAAGACCGTCGCCGGATGCGACCTCGCGGGCGACGGCGGGCCGGCCGTGTTTGCACCGCTTGGGCAGACCGGCGGCATTGCTGTCGACGCGCGCGGCAATATTTACGTCTCCGACAGCGCCGATCATCGCGTCCGGCGCATCGGTGCAAACGGAGTCATCGAGACCGTAGCCGGCGACGGGCATGCGGGGTCGCGCGGCGACGGCGGCCCGGCCAATCGCGCCCAATTGCGTGCGCCCTACGGGCTGGCGCTCGATGCCCGCGGCAACTTATACATAGCGGACTTTGGCAATGCGCGCGTCCGCGTGGTTTCGCCCGATGGTCTGATCCGCACGGTCGCGGGCGGCGGTTTGCTAGAACCCACGCGCGGCCGCGCGGCAGTCGATGTCCGCTTGCAGGCTCCGCGTAACGTCGCAGTCGACGCCGCGGGTTCGCTCTTTATCTCCGACTTCGCCGCGCATCGAGTGTACCGCGTGGCGCCTTCCGGCGAGTTGGAATTTGTGGCTGGCAGCGGCGCGCCCGGATACAGCGGCGACGGCTCGCTCGCGACGCTTGCACAGTTGCGCTCGCCAGCGGGTATCACCATCGAACCCGGCGGAGCCGTCTATGTGGCCGACAGCGGCAATCGCGCCGTCCGGCGTATTGCGCGCGGCGTCATAGAGTCCGTCGGTGTGGCGGGCATGCCTGCCTTTGTCTTTCCGCTTCCGATCTATGCGCCGACCGGCCTCGCTCTCGATCCGGCGGGCAATCTGTATATCGCCGACGGCGTCCAGTTGTTGCGCATGCCGCCGCTCGGCAAGCCCACGCTGCTTCCGGGCACGGGCAGCGACATCGCGGTGGATATGGCCGGAGTCGTGTACACGGCCAGCGGCGCGCTGGTCCAGCGAATCGCTGGCGCGTTCGGCGCCGCCATTGCGGGCTCGGGCGGCTACGGCTTCCGCGGCGAAGGCGGCCCCGCGCTTGCGGCGCGCTTCCGGCAGCCCTCGGCTATCGCCGCCGGCGGCGATGGCGTCATCTACATCGCCGACGAACGCAACCACCGAATCCGTAAGGTCACAGCCTCCGGCGCGGTCGTGACCATTGCTGGAACGGGGCTGCGCGGGAAATTAGGCGACTTCGGTTTCGCTCTCGGCACGCGCATCGATTCGCCCGCCGGCATTGCCGTGGATGCGGCCGGCAATGTCTTCTTCTCCGATACGGGCAACCACCGCATCCGCAAGATTACGCCCGGCGGACAGATCTCGACCGTGGCCGGTAGCGGCGCGAAGGGTTTCTTTGGCGATGGCAGCGCAGCGCTCTTCGCCTCATTCGATACGCCCACCGGACTGTGGCTCGATCCGGCGGGCAATCTGCTGATCGCCGATACCGCCAACTCGCGCATCCGCCTACTTTCGCCCTACGGCCAGATTTCGACCATCGCCGGCGACGGCACGCCCGCGCAGCTCGACAGGCCGCGCGGCATCGCCATGGATGCGGAAGGCAATCTCTACGTGGCCGATACAGGCAATAATCGCATCCGCAAGTGGAGTGCGAATGGCGCGGCCTCGACCGTGATGGAGGGGTTGAACGCGCCTTGCGGCGTGCTGGTGGACGCCGGAGGTGCGATCTATGCGGCCGATACGGGTTTTCATCGCATTCGCAGAGTCGCGCGGACAGGCGGCGAAGCGACCACGATAGCCGGCACCGCGGAAGAGGGTTTCAACGGAGAAGAAGGTGCGGCGCTGGCGATGCAACTCAGCTTTCCCACCGGGCTTGCACTGCTGCCGGATGGCGGGCTGCTCTTTAGCGACACCGTCAACAACCGAGTTCGCAAGCTCTACTCCGCTCCGCCTCCGGACGCGATTATGGAACCGCTGCGAGATGTGCGCATCACTCATGCGGCCACGGGTTCAGCGGGACCGTTCGCGCCAGGCCAGTTGATCGTTGTCGACGGGCTGCCCTCGGTGGAGAACCTCGTTGCGGCGATCGACGGGCAGGCGCTGCGCATACACTCCAGCGCGGGAAACCGCCTCGTGTTGCAGTTGCCATATGAATTGGCCGGCCGGACGGCGGCCACGCTGTGCTTCGGCGTCTTTGAACGGGAACTCGCGCTGGTCGACGCTGCACCAGGCTTCTTTCAGCCGGAGCGCGGGACCGCATCTGCCGCACGCGGGGCCGTGTTGACGTTGCTCGCCACTGGAGAAGGCGCGAGCCGCTTGCCGGTCTCGGTCACGATCGGGGGCGCCGCCGCGGAGGTGGTCGCATTGGCCGGTGACGGAGGTCTGTTGCAGTTGCAGGTCCGCATTCCGCAGGGCGCGCCTTCGGGCGATGCGCCGGTGGTGCTGCGGGTTGGCTCGATCGCGTCGTCGCCGGATGTGCGCATCGCCGTTGAATAGCGCGGCCGGCGAATCGCGCGGTCGCCTACACCATGTACATGCCGCCGTTGATCTCCAGCGTTTGCCCGAAGATGTAACGCGCGCCGTCCGAGCAGAGGAAGAGAATTACGTCGGCAACCTCTTCGTTCGTGCCGAGCCGTCCGGCGGGTGTCATGTTGGTTACGCTGTCGAGAATCTGGCGCGTCGAGAAGACCTCGTGAAAATGGTTATCGACCGTGCCGGGGCTGACGGCGTTGACGCGGATGCCCTTGGGCGCAAGTTCCTTGGCCATGCCTTTCGTGATCGTAGCTACGGCCGCTTTCGACGCCGAGTAGACTGTGGCGCCGGGCCCGCCGCCGTTGCGCGCGGCGATCGAACTGAGGTTTACGATGCAGCCGGATTTTTGCGCAACCATGTAAGGCGCCACCGCTTGCGAAATGAAATAGACGCTCTTGGCGTTCAGGTTCATGACCTCGTCGAAGATCGAAGGCGTGAACTCGAACAGGTTCGCGCGCTTGACCAGCGAGCCGGCGTTGTTGATCAGGATGTCGTATTCGGCGCCGCGTTGTTTCAGGATTTCGACGAAGCTGGCGATGCCGGCGTCGAGCGCGAGATTCTCCTGGATGGCGTCACCCTCTGCGCCCGCGGCGCGGATTGCGGCGACGACATCGTTCGCGCCTTCGACGAACGAATTGAAATGAATATCCACTCGCGCTGCGCCACACTTCGCGAAGGCGACTGCGGTTGCCGCGCCAACGCCTCGCGATGCGCCCGTCACCAGGACCTTCTTGCCCTTCAGTTCTTCGTACACCGATTCCTCCCTCTTCCGTGTCCACAAGTTGGTTGTGAACCGACCCACCATTATCGCGCTCGCAGCAGCGCCCGCGCCGGAGCGCCATCGGCTTCCGCAATGCGTAACGGCAGGCAGATCAGATCATACTCGCCCGGCTCCACTTGCGAGAGGTCGAGGCCCTCGACAATCCACACGCCCGCATGCAGCAGGATGTGATGCGCTGGGAGTGTAGCGCTATCGAGCGGATCGACCGAGAGCGAATCGATGCCGGCCAGCAGCGTACCGCGGGCCGCAAAGAGCCGCGCTTGCGCCTCCGTGAGAGCGGACTTCGCTTTGCAGAGAATGCGTTCACCTGTTTGGATTTCTGGTAGCGCGGAGCCCAGCTCGATCACGCGCGCCAGCCCGATACAAACTTCCATCGGGATTTCGTCTATCGAAGCGCCGCCTGCGAGAAAGTGCAGTGGCGCATCCATGTGCGTGCCCGTATGTGCGCTCATCGAGAGCGTGGTGAGCGAACAGCCATTTTCGACGCTACGTTTAATGAGTACTTCGGGGTCGCCGGGATAACGCGGCATACCCGTAGCCAGCGGTGTCGAGATATCGATCCAGCGTGCCACTACGCTCTGGCCGGATCGACCGAGTCCGGATCGAGGCCATACTCGCGGAAGGCGGCCTGCGCGCGCGCAGCGTCGAACTGCCCGTCGCGCGCCAGACGTGCGAGAGCGAAGACGACAATCGCTTCCGCATTGATCTCGAAGTGCCGCCGCAAGTGCTGGCGGTTGTCGCTGCGGCCGAAGCCGTCGGTGCCAAGCGACCAGAGCCGCGCACTAAGCCACGGCGCGAGTTGGTCCGGTACGGCTTTCATGTAGTCGGTCGCGGCGATGATTGGGCCGTCCGCGCCCTGTAGAGCCTGGAGAATGTAAGGTGTGCGTTCTGCTTCGGTCGGGTGCATGCGGTTCCAGCGTTCGGTCGACAGCGCTTCGCGGCGCAGTTCGTTGTAGCTGGTGACGCTCCAGACATCGGCGGCGACGTCGAACTTTTCGGCCAGAATCGATTGCGCGCGCAGCGCCTCGTTCATTATCGGACCGCTGCCGAACAGGTTAATGGAGCCCTTTCCATTCGCTGCGGCCTTATAGCGGTAGATGCCCTTCAGAATGCCCGCTTCGCAACCCTTGGGCATCTCCGGCTGCACGTAGTTTTCGTTGTAGACCGTGAGGTAGTAGAAGAGTTCCTCGTCCTCGTGATACATGCGGCGAATGCCGTCCTGGATGATCACGGAGAGTTCGAAGGCGTAGGCTGGATCGTACGTCGCGCACGTCGGCACGGTGCTGGCGAGCACGGGACTGTGCCCGTCCTGATGTTGCAGTCCTTCGCCGGCCAGCGTGGTGCGCCCGCCGGTGCCGCCCAACAGGAAGCCGCGCCCGCGCGAATCGGCGAACGCCCAGATCATATCGCCGATTCGTTGGAAGCCGAACATCGAATAGTAAATGAAGAACGGAATCATCGGCACGCCGTAGTTAGAGTAGGCGGTCCCGGCGGCTGTGAATGACGCCATGGAGCCCGCCTCGGTGATGCCCTCTTCGAGAATCTGCCCGTCGGTCGCTTCCTTGTAATAGAGCAGCATTTCGCGGTCAACCGGTTTGTAGAGTTGGCCCTGGCTTGCGTAGATGCCGATCTGGCGGAAGAGCGAGTCCATACCGAAAGTGCGCGCTTCGTCGGGAATGATCGGCACGATGAACTTGCTGAGATTCGGATCCTTCAGCAGCGTCTTGAGTATGCCGACAAACGCAGCGGTCGTCGAAGCCTCGCGGCCGCCCGATCCCGCCAGCGTATCGGAGAAAGCATCGAGCGCCGGCACGGGCAGGTGGAGCGGCTTGGGATCACGCGAGGGCAGATAGCCGCCCAACGCTTCGCGACGCGCGTGCAGATACTTGGACTCCTCGCTATCGTCGCCCGGGCGGTAGAACGAGATCGTGTGTACGGCCTCTTCCGGAATCGGAATGTCGAAGCGGCGGCGGAAGTATTCCATCTCCGCTTCGTTCAGCTTTTTCTGCTGGTGTGTGACGTTGCGGCCTTCGCCGGCTTCGCCCATGCCGTAGCCCTTGATGGTCTTGGCCAGGATCACGGTCGGTGAGCCCGTGTGTTCGATGGCGCGCTTGTAGGCGTTGTACACTTTCTGGGGATCGTGGCCGCCGCGGCGCAGTCGGAACAGATCGTCGTCGGAGTAGTCCCGCACCAGTTCGAGCAACTCGGGATACTTTCCGAAGAACTCCTTGCGCACATAGGCGCCACCGCGCGCGGCGTAGTTCTGATACTCGCCATCGACGCACTCGTTCATGCGTTGGATCAGCAGGCCCGTGGTATCGCGCGCCAGCAGGTCGTCCCAGGAACTGCCCCAGACCAGCTTGACCACGTTCCAGCCCGCGCCTCGAAAAGCCGCTTCGAGTTCCTGAATGATCTTGCCGTTGCCGCGTACCGGTCCGTCGAGGCGCTGCAAATTGCAGTTGACGACGAAGACGAGATTGTCGAGCTTCTCGCGCGACGCCAGCGTCAGCGCACCCAATGATTCGGGCTCATCCGTCTCGCCGTCGCCGAGGTATGCCCAGACTTTGCGCGGAGTCGTCGCAATGATGCCGCGGTTTTCAAGATAGCGCATGAAACGCGCCTGATAGATCGCGTTGATCGGACCGAGCCCCATTGAGACCGTGGGAAACTGCCAGAACCCGGGCATCAACCAGGGGTGCGGGTATGAGGACAGGCCCGGATGGTCGCGCAATTCATGGCGGAAGTTCAGCAGGTGCTGTTCCGTGAGCCGGCCTTCGAGAAACGCGCGGGCGTAAATGCCGGGCGAGGCGTGACCCTGAAAGTAAATCAGATCGCCGGGTTCGGTTCCGTATTTCGCGTGGTAGAAATGGTTGAACCCGACATCCACCAGCGTCGCCAGCGAAGAGTAAGTCGAGATGTGCCCGCCGATGCCGTTGTCGTACTTGTTGGCGCGCACCACCATGGCCATTGCATTCCAGCGCGTGAGGCTCTTGATACGCCTTTCGATCTCGCGATCGCCGGGATACTCAGCCTCCTCGTGTACCGGAACGGTGTTGATGTATGGCGTGTCCGGGCGCAGCGGAGCGGTGACTCCCAGCGTGGCCGCACGGTCCAGCAAAGTCCGCAAGATGTACTGGGCGCGGTCGGGTCCGCTTTCGTCGAGAACCTGGCCCAGCGCCTCGATCCACTCCGAAGTCTCTTGAGGGTTCAAGTCCTCAGTGGTTTCTGCCTTGGTCTTAAGCATGGTTGTTGTTGAGCCAACGTGTCAGGACAGCTCTCCCCCCGTCCGAAATCCCCGAAAATCCCTTTCATTTTATCACTGAACCGTCTTGACTAACCCGGAGCAGCCGTGACATCCTCAACAGGTCATGAAACGCAGAAACTTTCTCGAGATCGCGGCGAGCAGCGCGGCGCTCCCCGCCGCTTCCGCCGCCCCGCAGCGTAAGCAAGCCGTGGGCAAGGTGTTGATGAAGATCGGCACGCAGCACAGCATCGCCGACAACGTGCTCAAGGTCTGCGCTGCCTTCGGTATCAACCATGTCTGCGGATCGCTGCCCGCGCGGCAGTTGGACGAAAAGTGGTCCGTCGATGCGCTCAGCCGGCTGCGCGAGCGTGTCGAATCTCACGGCATCAAGTTGGAAATGCTTCCGCTGCCGCTCAGTTCGGCGCCGATCGCGCGCGTGGAATTTCCGAACATCATGCTCGGAAAAAGTCCTGAGCGCGATCGCGAGATCGACCAGATTTGCCAGATGCTGCGCAATGTCTCCCGCGCCGGTATCCCGGCCGTTAAATACAACATGAGTATGCTCGGCGTTGTGCGCACGGAACCGACAAAGGGTCGCGGAGGAGCGCGCTACAGCTCCTTCGACTACGATCTCGCCAAGCAGGAGCCGCCGCTGACCGAGGCCGGACGCGTTACCGAAGAGATCGCCTGGGAGCGCATTACCTATTTTCTAAAGCGCGTCGTGCCCGCCGCCGAGGAGTTCAAAGTGCGCCTGGCCTGCCACCCGCACGATCCGGGCATGCCCAAGGGCAAGGGATTTCGGGGTATCGAGCGCGTGCTCGGCAGTGTCGATGGCTTGAAGAAATTCATCTCGATCTCGCCGAGCCCGTATCACGGTCTGAACTTCTGCCAGGGTACCGTTTCTGAAATGCTAGCCGATCCGGCGCGCGAACTTCCAGCCGTGATCCGCTATTTCGGCGAGCGCAAGAAAATCTTCAATGTCCACTTCCGCAATATCAAGGGCGGCTTCCTGAAGTTCCAGGAGACGTTTCCCGACGACGGCGACGTCAACCTGATCGAGGCCATCCGCGTCTATCGCGACGTGGGCTACGACGGCATGTTGATGCCGGACCACGTTCCGAAAATTGAAGGCGACGAAGGCGGACAGCAAGCCTTCGCGTTTGCCTTCGGCTACATCCAGGCCCTGCTTCAGATGGTCAAGCTGGAGAGCTAGTAATCTGACGATTCATCAGCGAAGCTGCAAGAACGCCGACATGAAGTGGCCTCGGCGCTTCACCCAAACGTCTGCGAACATTGCTGGAATCTCCGCCTCCGGTCGCAGTCACTCTCGGCACAGTTGGGAGTCGTGGCGCCGGGTCTGGCGTTCCGAATGAGGAGGTCAAATCTGTCCTGGACAAGAGTGATCCACAATTGCTCTCTCGTTTGTGAGTTTTCGGCAAGCATGCCTGACGCGGGTTAGGCCTCAACAGCAACTCGAAGCGCGTTTCTTCCGCACTGAACGGGCATGACTCTGTTGGCGTATCGCTAGAAAACCAGAATTTCCTGAATACCCCGTTATGTCCAAATATTCGATCTCATTCAAAATGCAGGATTTGCCACAGCTCGGTTTGCAGGGATGCCGGGCGCACATTTAACGGCCAGTCCAGCCGACGACATTTTGGGCCTGACGATCTCGAGGACGTCAATCCAGCGGGACCAGAGGCGCGGTAGGGTGGTTCATAAGAGCCGGTTGAGGGTGTTTAGGGAAGGATGCGGTCATTTCCGTTTGAGGACCGCGACTTGTTGTCGCAAAGCGAGAACTTCGAGGGCTACGTCGCCGCGATCATCGACTTCCGGCTACGCACAATTCTGACGGATCGGCATCCACAACACTGCCGAGCTGATGAAGTATGCCATGGATCACGGGATCATCGGAACCTGAGCGCGGTACCATTTGGCAACGACACTCGGAAGGTACTCGGCACCCAAACCGGGACTGCACATCTGCCCAGTTGCGCGCTTCGCAAATCCGAGCTAACGTTCTAGTGGGAAGGTGTCATGAGTACCCTGACGTCCCTGATTTTAGCGGGCATAGCCGCAGTCCAGGTGGCGGCCCGGGTGGTGGTGACGCGGAAAGGTTGTCTTCTGCCGTGTCAAGAAAATATGCCGGACTGAAGCGCCTGATTGTTTTGCTTGGCGCGCTCACGTGTCTGCCCGTCTTCGGCGCCGGCCCGGATTACTTCCCGCTACAGGCCGGAAACCAGTGGGTCTACCGAACGGGCGGCACTCGGGTTAGCGATCCGCTCGTCCTCGAGGTCACAAAATCCAGCGACTTCGACGGGATTACCTGGTACCTGCTCCATGGCATGCGGAACGGCGACTACTGGCTACGAATGGACGACGACGGCAAGTTGTATTCGTACGATCCGAAAACGAAGGAGCAGAAACTTTGGTACGACTTCCAGTCCGCTGAAGGCGAAGTGTTCGCCACCGCAGTTCCATACTGCTGCGGAAAGGCGGTGATTGCGAAGCGTGGGGCGAATTACAGCGGGCCCCTCGGCGATTTCGATTCCGGTCTCGAAATGAGATATCCGGGAGTCTTCCAGATTGGCATCAGCCGAGATGTGTTTCTGCCCTTCGTTGGCCTCGTCTACCGGATGGAGAACACTGGCGGGCCGTCCATCGCGACATATGAGTTGATCTATGCGCGGATGGCCGGCGTCACTGTCCTCAGCGCGCCGGAGCTATCGTTTGGGCTTGCGCTCGACAGCGCCGTTTACACCGCGGACATGATGCCGCCAATCCGCCCTGGCTATTCCCCTATGATGACCGCACGATTCACTCTTCGAAGCACTGCGGCTCCGGTCCAGCTCGCGTTTCGAACGGGCCAGGTTTACGACTTCGTCATTCGGAATCAGGATGGCGAGAAGGTATTCCGGTGGTCGAGTGGAAAGTTCTTCACCGACGCGCTCCACACGGAAACCTACCTCGGTGAAAAGAACTGGGTGCTGACCGTGCCGCTCTCGGGCGCCGACGGAAAACCGTTGTCCGAAGGATCGTACACGGCGGAAGCGTGGCTAACAGCCGACGGACCGAGGACCTTCCGCGCAAAAGCCGGTTTCCAGATACGATACACGCATTGACAGCGCGTGTGTGGCGCTGTTGTCGGCAAAAAGGTCGTACAGCGCCACTACTGGGCCTGTGACATCTCATAACGTTCCGCACGCGACAACTCTAAACCGTTGATTCTATTGTGCACGTAGTTTTTGCAGACCACAGCCGTTCTATGTGGCGCACCCCACACCGACTACGCCGCCTTCGCGAAGTATCAGTTCTTTGACTACAAGACCTGCCGAGCAGGAAGCGCAATCGCGGCTCAGGCGCCGCGCCTTCGGTCTCCAGTTCGTTCGGCCCACATCGTTTCAGAGGCGCATGCGCCTCGTGTGAGTTGAAACCGACGACCGTCCAAGCCCTGTCAAAGCAGCGCGTGGCGGCGATAAAACCAGGACTTGACGGCCTGCACCAGCAAGAGGTAGGTCACGGCCAAGAACAGAATAGTCCCCAGTAATGACATCGGCAGCGGAGTGAATCGCAGCAGGGTTCCCAATGGCGTATACGGCAGCGCGGCAGCGATAGCGACGATGGCCAATACGGAGATCAGCACCGGCCGGCTGGGACGGCTCTTGAATGGGTTGCCGGCTGTCCTGATCACAAACACTACCAGCGTCTGCGTTGCCAGGGATTCCACGAACCAGGCAGTGCGGAACAGCGGCGCGTTTGAGGCAGCGTGGAACACCCAGAACAGCACCCCAAATGTCAGGAAATCATAGATCGAGCTGATGGGACCGATGATCATCATGAACTGGCGAATAAATGCAATCTGCCATCGCTTGGGCCGATGGAGCAAGGCGGCATCCACGTTGTCGCTGGGGATGCTGACCTGCGATGCGTCATAGAGGAAGTTGTTCAGCAGTATTTGCGTAGGCAGCATCGGCAGGAAGGGCAGGAAGAGCGACGCCGCGGCCATGCTGAACATGTTGCCGAAGTTCGAACTCGTGCCCATCACGATGTATTTCATGATGTTGGCGAAGCTGCGCCGGCCTTCGACGATACCGTCGTTCAACACGGCCAGATCTTTTTCCAGAAGGATGACCTTCGCGGCGTCTTTCGCCACATCCACGCCGTTCATGACCGAGATGCCGACGTCGGCAGTGTGAAGCGACGGCGCATCGTTGATGCCGTCTCCGATGTAGCCGACTACGTGTCCGCGCGCCTTCAACGCGAGGATGATGCGGTTCTTCTGTGCGGGAGACACGCGGGCGAAGATGGCGTTCTTCTCGGCCTGAACGGCCAATGCGGCATCATCCATCGCATCAACCTGGTTGCCGGTAACAATGAGTTCCGCCGGCAGGCCGACGTCCTTCGCCACTTTCTGGGTCACGTATTGGTTGTCGCCCGTCATGATAACCACAGAGACGCCATTCTGTTTCAGTGCTTCCAGAACGGGAAGCACTCCTTCCTTGGGAGGATCGAGAAAGGCGGCGAACCCGACCAGCGTCATGTCGTGCTCGGCCCCAATCGTGTAAGAATCCTGCTTGTCCACCGTCGCTATGGCAACCCCGAGAGTGCGGTAGCCGTCGGCACTCAGCTTCTGGAAGGTGTCAGCCGCTTGGGCTCGCCGGCTTTCGTCGAACGGCTGAGGAGAACCGTCAATGGCGACGGTCTGGCAGATAGAAAAGACGCTCTCCGCCTCGCCCTTGGCGATGAGTTGGCACTCGCCCTTGTGCCGCACCACCACCGACAGGCGTTTGCGGTTGAAGTCGAAAGGGATCTCGTCCACCTTCTCGTACTCCGCGATGGGCGGGGCCTCGTGCTTCAGGATCGCCGCGTCCAGGGGACTCTTGATCCCCGCTTCAAAGACACTGTTCAGGTAAACAAGGCGCAGGACGTTATCGTCGTCCTTGCCTTGGACGTCCACATGGCGGTCCAACACGATCTCGCCTTCGGTCAACGTGCCCGTCTTGTCGCTGCAGAGGATCGTCAGGCTGCCGAAATCCTCAATCGCGGCAAGTTGCTTGACGAGAACCTTTTTCTTCGCCATGCGGCGGGCTCCTTGCGCCAGCGTAATCGTGATGATCATCGGCATCAGCTCCGGTGTCATCCCAACCGCAAGCGCAACTGAGAAAAGGAACGATTCCAGCAGCGGACGGTGGAGAATGATATTTACGAGGAGAACGAAGAGTACGAGCAGCATGATCACTCGGGTGATCATCAGTCCGAAGTTCCGGATGCCACGGCCGAACTCAGTTTCAGGAGGTTTCGCCGCCAATCGCAGCGCTATTTCTCCCAACTCGGTATTTTTGCCGGTCGAGACGATTACCGCCGAGCCCATCCCCGTCTGAACCGCAGTGCCCAGGAAGACACTGTTGTTTGCATCCGCGACGCCATGTTTTTCCCCCGGAAAATCGTGCGCCGTTTTCTCAACGGGTAGAGATTCCCCGGTGAGTGAAGACTCGCGCACCTGCAGGTCCTTCACCTCCAGTAAACGTGCGTCGGCCGGCACAAGATCTCCGGCATTCAGCCGGATAATATCCCCCTGAACCAACTCCGCAACCGGCAGTTCCTGTTCCCGGCCGTCGCGGACAACGGCAGCAGTCGTAGCAACCTGCTTCTGAATCTCCTCGACAGCATGCCTGGCCTGAAACTCCATGAAGAAGTTGAGAAGCACACTAAGCAGGACCATCGCGATAATGATCAGGCCACCGATCGAGTCGCCCAGCACCAGAGAGATGACACTGGCTGCCAGCAGAATGATGATGAGTGGATTGGCGAAGAAGCGAAAGAAACTTACGAGAGTAGCAAAACGAGACTCCCGCACCAGGCTGTTGGGGCCATAAAGACGCAACCGGCGTTTCGCTTCTGCGGAAGTCAGCCCCGCCGGGGTTGCCTGCAATTGTTGCAGCAGGTCATTGAGCGGCGTATCCCAGAAGCCCTGAAAGTGAGTGTTCGTTTCGGCCATGAGTATCCCAACCGTAATCCCGGCTCAATAGGGCCACCTCCAACCGCGAATCTCCGGCAGGTCCTGGCCGTATTTGTCGATGTATTTCTTGTGCTCGATCAGCTTGTCCTTGAGCTGCTGCTTCAGGTAGATGCCCTTGCCGCCGGTCTGCGGCAGGCGGTCGATGGTATCCATCACGAGGTGGAAGCGGTCCAGATCGTTCAGCACCGTCATGTCGAAAGGCGTGGTGATGGTGCCCTCTTCCTTATAACCGCGGACGTGGATGTTGTCGTGGTTGGTGCGGCGGTAGGTCAGCCGGTGGATCAACCACGGGTAGGCATGGAAGGCGAAGATGACAGGCTTGTCCTTGGTGAAGAGCTCGTCGAATTCCATGTCGCTTAACCCATGCGGGTGCTCGGATTGGGGCTGCAGTTTCATGAGGTCGACGACGTTGACCACCCGGATTTTCAGATCGGGCAGTTGCTCGCGCAAAATCGAGACGGCAGCGAGCGTCTCCAGCGTGGGCACGTCGCCACAGCAGGCCATGACAACGTCGGGTGCAACAGCCTGGTCGTTGCTGGCCCACTGCCAGATGCCGATGCCCTCGGCGCAGTGTTTGACGGCGGCTTCCATCGTCAGCCACTGCGGCGCCGGGTGCTTGCCCGCGATTACGACGTTGACGTAATGGCGGCTGCGCAGGCAGTGGTCCATCACCGACAGGAGGCAGTTTGCATCCGGCGGAAGGTAAACGCGCACGACCTCGGCCTTCTTGTTCACGACGTGATCAATGAAGCCGGGATCCTGGTGCGTGAAGCCGTTGTGATCCTGGCGCCAGACATGCGAGGCCAGCAGGTAGTTGAGCGAGGCGATCTCGCGCCGCCACGGCAGGTGCGATGTGACTTTCAACCATTTGGCGTGCTGGTTGAACATCGAATCGATGATGTGGATGAATGCCTCGTAACAGTTGAAAAGTCCGTGACGGCCGGTGAGGAGATACCCCTCCAGCCAGCCTTCGCACTGGTGTTCGCTGAGCATTTCCATCACCCGTCCGGCTGGGGCGAGGAATTCGTCGTTCGGCACGGTCGCGGCGTCCCATTGGCGTTTGGTCACTTCAAAGAGCGCCTCCAGACCGTTGGAAAGCGTCTCGTCAGGGCCAAAGACCCGGAAATTCCGCTGCTCACTATTCAGCTTCGTCACATCGCGCAGGAATGGCCCGAGCACATGCGTGTCGCCGATGCCTCGCACTCCCGGCGAGGGCACGTCGACGGCATAGTCGCGGAAATCCGGCATCCGCAGGTCGCGGAGCAGAAGGCCGCCGTTGGCATGGGGATTCGCGCCCATGCGGCGATCTCCCTTGGGCGCAAGTTCGGCCAGTTCCGGTTTCAGGCGGCCCTGCTCATTGAAGAGTTCCTCCGGCCGGTAGCTCCTCAGCCAGTTTTCCAGCAGCTTGAGGTTTTCGGGATGGGCGGCCGGGTCGGAAAGCGGCACCTGGTGCGAACGGAAGGTGCCTTCCACCTGCAAACCATCAACTATCTTCGGCCCCGTCCAGCCCTTCGGTGAATTAAGGACAATCATTGGCCAGCGCGGACGCGTAACATTGCCGTTGACACGTGCGTCCTGCCGGATTTTTGTAATCTGCTCCACCGCCTCGTCGAGCGTCGCCGCCATGGCCTCATGCATCAACCCGGGCTCGTGACCCTCGACGAAGTAGGGAGTCCATCCGTAGCCGCGCAGCAACTGTTCCAACTCCTCGCGGGTGATGCGGGCGAGCAGCGTCGGATTGGAAATCTTGTAGCCGTTGAGATGCAGAATCGGCAGCACCGCGCCGTCGGTTACCGGATCGAGGAACTTGTTCGAATGCCATGCGGTGGCCAGCGGACCCGTCTCCGCCTCGCCGTCACCGACGACGCAGGCGACGACGAGATTGGGATTGTCGAACACCGCCCCAAACGAATGACTGAGCGAATAGCCCAGCTCGCCGCCCTCGTGGATCGAGCCCGGGCACTCCGGCGATGCGTGACTTGGAATTCCTCCGGGAAACGAAAACTGAGTAAAGAGCTTTCGAAGTCCAGCCTCATCCTGGCTGATATCGGGATAGATCTCGCTGTAAGTGCCCTCGAGATAAGTATTGCCTACGACGGCCGGGCCGCCGTGCCCGGGGCCGGAAACGTAAATCATGTCAAGGTCGTATTTCTTGATGACCCGGTTCAAGTGCACGTAAATGAAATTCTGCCCGGGCGTTGTGCCCCAGTGCCCCAGCAGCATGTGTTTGACATCCGCGAGCGTCAGTGGCCGCTTCAGGAGCGGATTGTCGTAGAGGTAAATCTGCCCCACCGAGAGATAGTTGGCGGCGCGCCAATAGGCGTCCATCCTGGACAGCAGTTCCGGAGTAAGCGTCATTGTGTTTGTTCTCATGTTACGCAACTAAATCACAGTTTCACCTTCCGCAATCGCAGATTGCAGTGTCACGGACGAGGCCATATTCCGTCACAGGAGCTAAGCTCAGGCTACTTTAGCGCTTCGATCAGTTTGCCCGAGGAACTCCAGTAACTCACGACCCACTTCGTCCGCATGTGTCCAAGTTATGCAGTGCGGCCCGCCCTTCACCACCGACAACCGGGCGCCCTTGATGAGCTTGGCGGTCCGGAGTCCGGAAGCAGCGATAGGCAGAATCCGATCCGCGTCCCCCTGAATGACCAGCGTGGGCACGTCAATGCGGGCCAGATCGTTGCGGAAGTCCTCGTACCATGTTGGTACGCAAGCGAGACTGGCCGTTGCAGAGGCGCCGGCCGCGACGTTCCAACTGGACTGGACTGCCTGTTCGCTGACGCGTTTGCCGAGGAGAAGATCCGTGTTATAGAAATTCTTGAAGAACTCGCCAAAGAACGCATAACGGTCCGCCGCGACAGCTTTCTGGATTCCCTCGAATACACTACCGTCCACGCCCTCCGGGTTGTCCGCCGTCTTCAGCAGGAACGGTGGAATCCCCGCGATAATCACTGCTTTGCTGACGCCCTTCGATCCAAATTTCCCCAGGTAGCGCGCCACTTCGCCGCCGCCCATCGAGAAACCGACCAACGAGAAATCGCGCAGCTCGAGTTGCATCACGAGTTTGTGCAGGTCCTCGGCGAAGGTGTCGTAGTTGTAGCCCGCTGTTGGCTGGCTGGACTTGCCGAACCCCCTGCGATCGTACGTGATTACGCGGTGACCTGCAGCCAATAGCACCGGGACCTGTTTTTCCCAGGAGGCGCCGCTCAGTGGATATCCGTGGATCAGTACTACGGGTTTGCCCGAACCGTGATCCTCATAGTAGAGATTGATATCGCCGGAGTTTTCCTTACCGACAGTAATGTATGGCATTGAGAGTCTCCTTTTCGTTCGTACGTTGATGCCGATGTTTGCTATCCGACACGCTAGCCTTCTCTGACCGCTTTTAGAGGGAAAGGCCGCATCCCTGCGACGGAATCATGTGGAGTAGGCGCCGGTTTAAGGCTGTCCCGCTGATGTGAATCCCGTCAGGACACTTGGTGATGTTCCGCCGCTTCTGCCTCTGCCTTGGTCTTGTGCACCGTCCCATTCGGGTGGTTCGGCGGAGAGTAGATCGTATATAGCTTCAACAGCGCCGTCTTGGACGTATTCACAACATTGTGGTAGGTCCCCGCAGGAACCACGACCGCATCTCCGTCGTGCACCCGATGTTCCTTCTTCTCGTTGAAGACAAATTTGGCTTCCCCCTGTTCAAGGCGGAAGAACTGGTCATTATTTGGGTGCACCTCATCACCAATCTCCTCGCCCGGTTGCAAGCACATGACGACAAGTTGGGAGTGAGGGCCGGTGAATAGTACCTGCCTAAAATAAGTGTTCTCCAATGTCTGCTTTTCGATCGATCCAACGTATCCAATCATGGTGTAAGTCTCCTCTTTCCAACTGTTACGAAGATGGTCTTAGCCCGCCCGAGTGTTCTTGTTGATCGTCAATCGCGTATACTTAACTCTCATTCTTACCTGGTAGGCTTGCGCTTAGGTTCATCCACCCAATAGCCCGCGCGGTCGTGATGCCGATGCAATTGCGCTTCGTAGTCGCGTGTGATCAGGGCTTCTTCCGTATACTCTGGCCCCTGCTTGATGTTTTGACGAGTCAGGTTGATAAATACTTTTGATTGTTCCCAACTGATTCGTTCAATCCATTGCGTTGAAATCAGAACCTTTTTGCCCGGCCACCAGTTTTGCGTATCAACAATCAAATAACGAATGGCCCACGTCTGGTCATCAATGACAAAATCCTCGACGTGGCCGATCTCTCCGTTCTGAGCCTGGATTGTATGGCCGGTTACATCCAGCGTGCTGCGGAGATGCGGATCGTTACCTTCTGTACGAATGGAGGGTTCGGACCAGCCGCCTTGTCCGCGATCAGGGTACGCGGCGCCTCCCCATATGTCCGGTCCGCCCCAGTACGCCGGCCAGCCAAAATAGGGCAAATATTGCATTTCATACTGGCGGGAGACCGGTTTGTCGGCATCCAGGCGTGGGCAGTTCTCGATCTGCTTCCTGGTCAGATCCACAGGGATGACCTTCTCATCCTCGCTGGCCGGGTCCAGCGCGTAAGGCGAAATGAGAACCCGGCGCTCGCTCAGCCAGTCGCCTGTGTCAGCAACGAGATATCGGACAGCCCAACTCTTGTCATCGAAGTAGAACTCTTTGACTTTGCCAATCTCTCCGTCGCGGGCGCCTAGTTTGTAACCGGTTAGGTCTTTGGCTTGTCGTAGCATAGAAATGCATTTCTCCTTTACTTCAAGACTCAGGCGGGTTGCTTTTCACCGAGTCCACTCGCCGGCCGGACGGAGATCTCACGGTCATTGAAAGAAGCATTTTCGGGTCCATTGCGCGCTGCCGCTCAACGGAGCCCGCAATCGACCACTATCATCGCTAGAACAGATCAATAAAGGCTGCAATACATGCCTTATTGGAGTTCTCGGAATCGTAACGAAATGTCGTCATGTGACCAAGGGTGGTCAGGTGAGCCCCCAACTCACAGCATCGCGGCCTCTCCGTCTCGCTGCGGCTCACGCTGGTAGCTGAAAGCTGTTTCGCACTGGGTCTGCCGGGACAGAATTATCCTTCGCGGCCGGACTGGAGTCGACGAAGAATTTGACCGCGTCTGCGAGACTCGTTACCAGTTTGTGCGGACGCGCCGGTTGAAAGCGTTGCAGGGCCCGCTCTGTGTCGCCAGGGAATCCCCAGACGCCGATCACGATCCTGGTTCGGGAGAACCGCACCTGGAGCAGCCGGCATAGGGTTCTCGCACGGGCAAACGCGAACGGAGGCACGGCGGAAATGCAGAACACATCGTTCTGCTCCGGTTCCACGATCGCGAGCATATGTTGCAGGGAAGGGTCGACAGGAAACGAAAGAGCGGCATAGCCGGCCTGTTCCACAAGTTGGGCCAACATTGCTGCAGCAATCTCGTCCGCCTCGTCGTTGGCAGGAAGACAGATCACCCGGCCGGCCGCACCTGCCGGTTTCGGTTCCGGCTCACCGTCACTTGCAGTTTCGGTATTGACCTGCTCGGTCTGTTCGGAGAATTCCGTGATCATTTCTTTGATACTCAGAAAAACAAATTCCTCCAGCGTTGGGTCGAGTGCGCCCTTGTGCCGATCCTGCTCGGCCATCATGAGCGCCGGAATGATGACCGAATCGTACAGCTGAACCAAGGAGTTCTCTCCCAAGTAGACATCGGCCACCGTTCGCGCTTCATGGTCATCCATCGCCAGCAGGCGCTGATACACTTGCGCTTCCGCCGCGAGGACTGGCTGATCGCCGAGTAGAATATGCAGAAAGGACAGGTGCGGAATGTGGCGGCCCAAAACCACGACGCACACCGTTAGTGGCGTCGACAAAATCAGGCCCGCGGGTCCCCATAAAGCTACCCAAAACAAAGTAGTCAACAGGAGCGCCAGCGCAGAGATCCCCATATGCATCCCGTAGAGCCACGGCTCAACGACGTTGGAGGTCACCAGTTCCAGCGTGGCGAACAGCAGGAATACGAGGAACGGAGGCATCCAATGATCGAAAACCGCGAGTGAGAGCAGCAGGGGCAATGAGGCCGCCACCAGCGATCCGACATAAGGGACAATCCGCAAAATTGCCGCAACGGTTCCCCACAAAACCGCATACGGAACGCCGATCAGATACAAACCGGTTCCACACAGTACACCAAGACTCGCATTCACCAGGAGTTGCATCACCAGGTAGCGACTGACCCGTCGCGTTGCATCATCCAGGGCTTGCGTCATGAGGTGCAGGTGATCCAATCCTGCCAGACGGAACAGTCGATTGCGCAGGTCGGTTTGTCCGATCAGCAGGAACACGGTGAATATCAGAACCATCCCGAAGGTTCCGAGTGGTGCCAGCACGGGCTTGGCCAGATCGCGCACATACTCGAACTCGTTCGCCGGTTCTGCCACGATCTGCACCGGAACAGGACGGACAGGTTGGTTCGACGTGTTGCGCCCGCCTTGACTTGGAGTTTGCGGAGCTGTTGGCAGCGAAGAGCTGGAAAGCTCTTTTCCGAGCTCTTTCACGTTGGCGGCGGCCTGTCCGAGGACGCCTTTGCCAGGCGTGTGCATCGCTTCAATCTTGTTGTGAATATTCTGCTGGTATCTGGGTAGGTCGTTGACCACTTCCACCAGTTGATTAAAGATGACCAAGCCAATCCCGCACGCGATCGCGATGGAGACCAGCATGGCGAAGAGCACCGATGGAACGCGACCCACACGCAGTTTTTGCAGCCAAGCCACCGCAGGTGTCAATACCAGAGCGAGGGTTATGGCGAACGCTAGAGGAATGAAGATCTCGCGCGCCAGGTACAGCACTGCAATCACCGTGACCAGAATCGCGGCGGTCCGAACGCCTGACCCGCCGGGTAACACGTGAGGCTTGATCATGGTCGAAACTAGCTTTCTGCGTTCAACCCCGAGCGACGGAGGTCCGTTGTGAGTAGTGAGCCGACGCGGCACGCAGGGAGGCTGGCGAAGTTAGTGCCGAGATTCAGCACCTCCGTAGATCCACGCCAACACGATGACGAACGAGCCAGCCGCTCTCACGATATAGCTTGTGCATCTCGTCTCGAGAGTGAGCACGCGACCAGCCATTCGGTCTTGCTGTGGAGAGTCGCTGGACAAACCCCTCATGCCGGGCGGCGGTCGTGCCGCAGATCGGCCGATGGCCATATCAGCCAGTCAACCTGACGCCGCTTCCTTCATGATTTTGACCATCGTGGCTTCCATTTCCTGCGCCGCCCCTTCCAGTTGCGGCGTGTGGAACATCGCCTGAAAAGTCGTTGGCTTCAACGCAGCCAGAATGGTTTTACCGTCGTCCTCGTAAATGAAGATCCGGCATGGTAGTGCGGTGGAGGCCCTCATGCTTTCATTGAGCGCCTTTGTCGGTTGTTGAGGCTGACAGACCTCGAAGATCAGGCATTCGCGAACGAACGCCATACCGTTTTGCGACATGGCCTCTTTGAAGTTGTGAACCTGCATGACGCCAAGGTGATTGGCCTGGACGGCATCGTGCACGGCCGCCGCAGTCTCACTCACCGTTTTGTCCGTAGATAATCTATGTGGAGATAATTTGACTAGCATCACCTTGTCCGTTGATGAGAAACTGGGCCATCGCCATCACCGCACCCGATCTGCCGCCGGTTCCGGGAAGACATCCCGATGTGCGGCGCGATCGTGCTGGCGCTATTTGTGCGCATCCGCCGATTTTTCGTCCATGTCCTTCCGGCCCTGCATCATCGGGTAGTGCGCCACAGACTGCCGCATCGCAGTGCTGCCGGATTGGGCCATATGCTCGCTCATATGCGCCATCATCTTGTCCGGCATACTCGACATCTTCGCCATCATCTGCTTACATCGGTCGCCCATGTTCCCGCTCCTCATGTCAGTCTGGCTGCTTCCCGACTTTGACAAGCAGGTGGCGTGCCATTTCGCATGCTCTCGCGTTTGCAGTACTTAGGAAAGTGGTGCAGACGCACCTTGGTGCCTGACACCTGACCGCGCCTAGCCACATGACCGAATACGGTCACTGATTTGAGGCGGGACCGCCTTGTGGCGCATTCCGTTCAGGTTGCTCTTCATCAGCGAGGAAACGGCGCACTTCGCGCGCAATCATCAGTTCTTCATCGGGTTACCAAGGTGACCCAGGATCACGCGTCCGAGGGCTGCCTTCGTGCTGGCGACGCGAGCCAGCTCCTCCATGAGGTAGGCATAAGACAGGCGACTTGGGGCAACTTCGGATGACGCTGGCGGAACGCCTCGATCAGTTGGATCTCTCGAGGCAGATGGTCTGGGTCATAGGGAGCGATGCGATGAAGTTCATCCAGCAATTCGGGTGTGACACGCGCCGGCTTGGTATATCTCACGCCGTGGACTACTCGGTGTCCCACTGCCATGATCGAAGCGAAGTCAATCTGGGCTTCGAGCCACGCGATGAGGAAGTTCGCCGCCGAACGGTGATCGGAGGCTTCCATGTTGCGACTGTCCTGCTGGTTCCGAGCCGCGACACACGTCTTATTACGACGGATCTTTTTGCCGCGTGGCTTTGACGCCTGTCACAATCGCAAGGCCCAAGAGCACAATTGCACCCACTGCGATCCAGCGCGCGGCGACATGCAGTATCACGGCTCCGTAGACCAACCCGCCGATCAAAGTAAGGAAGCCGACAATGTAAATCACGAATGACATGGTTGTTCCTTTTTCACACCGCCCACCTCGGCGAGCAGGGGCACATCCTCGATGAGTCTCAACCGCGCTCCAGTTTGCCTGGCTCGCGCCAGGATGGTTTCGGACAGCTTGTCGCCCTCACCCGTGGAGGACGTGGTCTCAAGAAACTGCTCTTCTTCCTCTCCCCGAAGCGCTTGAGAGACGTGCTCAAGAGCACTTCCTCGACCTTTCCTTCTGGTTCTTGTGTGCTGTTCTTTCCTTACGAAGGAGGCAAAGTGGTCGCGGCCATGGTCGTCGGATTGAGTGTTCAGGTACAGGTTGATGACGGGCAGCGCAGTCGGAGCGAAAGCTGCCAGAGTATCGATCTGTTCGGCGAGCAAGTTGGGCATGGTGTGAAGACCGCGCTTTTTTAGAGCACGAGACGGACCAATTGCGCCTCGGTGGTATAGCCGGCGTGACACGGCGGAATGTACCCGCGAAGAAATGCAGAAACTGCACTTGGAATGCGGGAATTGCTTGTTCGTAGCCAGCACCAGATCCAAGCCGCGTGGCCGGCCTAAGATCCCTGCCAGTCTGCGGGAACTCATGCCCCGGGCCGTACACCCGATCTCAAGCAGCGCTGGACGAACTTCGTCCGTAACCACGGCAAGGCCATCGTGGCCAGCGATTTCTTCATCGTCGCGACGGCCGGACGGAATATCTTCACACTTCAGTCCGTGCCGACTGTTTACGAAAGTCCATTCGCGCGCGTCTATAAGAGCATGCGGCAGGCGTTTTGGCTTCTGATCATGCTCGCTGGAACCGGCAGCGCACAATGGCGGCACTTTGGCGAGGGGCCATCTGTTCACGCGCCATCCTCTCTCTCGCGCGGCATGCTCGCTGTCCACAACGCTGTGCGGGCGCGCGTGGGAATACCCCCACTGGTGTGGTCTGATCGGTTGGCCGCACGTTCGCAAGACTGGGCGGCCACTCTCCTCGCGCGCAAGCAACTCGTCCACCGTCCGGACTCGATCTACGGCGAAAACTTGTTCGAGATTACCGGTGCGGCCGCATCGCCCGCGCAGGTTCTCAACGCGTGGGCCGCGGAATCTCGAAACTACGACTACAGTTCGAACAGATGTCGTGGTGCGTGCGGGCACTACACGCAAATCGTCTGGGGTAGCACGAAAGAAGTGGGATGCGCAGTGGCGCGAGGGAGAGGCCGCGAGGTCTGGGTCTGCAACTACGATCCACCGGGCAACTGGGTTGGCAGCCGGCCCTATTAAGCCGGTTATCGCCCTTCAGTTGACATGGCGTCTGCCCATCAAGAGCCTTAATGCGTCGTTCCGGTTGACTCTCCTCGATGGAGGGCTGTGACCATACCTGGTCACATGACCAGATAGCGTCCAGGCTGGGGGCCTCCCAGAGCACGGGTTGGGCGAATCGAAGCGGCTCATGATGAATCGGTCCACTGCATCCTCCAAGCTGGATGCTCCTCCTGACGCCGCAGCCCGATCTGACTCTTCCGCCGCACGATTGGATTCAAACTAGCCCAGGAAAGCTTTGGCAGTGCTCGTGCATGAGGGAATGGTGGGACGCGAAGCGTCGAAATGATCACCAAGAAGGAGTATCTATGTGGCAATTAAGGATGGGTGTGGTACTGATGGCGGCCTCAGCCACGTTCCTGGCTGCGCAGGATCCTCCGAGCCGGGTGGGCCGCCTCAATTACCGGGACGGTCCGGTGTCTTTCCAACCGACCGGCATGAATGAATGGGTGGACGCCGACATCAACCGGCCGCTTACCATCGGCGATAACATCTGGGTCGGTGACCGCGGGCGAGCGGAGTTTCACATCGGATCGACGGCTTTACGCCTGAGCGCGAACTCGGACTTCCAGTTCCTGAATTTGGACGATCAGACCGTCCAGATCCGTCTGTCGGAAGGGACGCTTACGGTCCGCCTGCGCAATCTCGCGCAGAATCAGATTTTTGAGGTTGACACACCGAACCTGGCTTTCACCTTAGTGCGGCCCGGCGAGTACCGCATCGACGCGAATCCTGATTCGCAGACCACCATTATCACGGTACGCGATGGAGAGGGCGAGGTGACCGGCGGCGGTCAGTCGTTTCCGATTTACGCGCGGCAACGGGTAGCGGTGAGAGGCGGCGATCAAATTAACTACAATCTCACGTCCGTTGGTGGAGCCGATGAGTTCGACCAGTGGTGTTCCTCGCGTGACCGCCGCGAAGACCAATCTCAGTCCGCACGTTACGTTTCGCGCGAAGTCCCCGGCTACGAAGACCTCGACCAATACGGCCGCTGGGGGAATCAGCCCGGCTACGGTCAAGTCTGGATGCCGACTACAGTTGCAGCAGACTGGGCGCCCTATCATGACGGGCATTGGGCCTGGATCGACCCCTGGGGTTGGACCTGGGTGGACGACGCACCGTGGGGATTCGCTCCCTATCATTATGGCCGTTGGGCTTCCTTTGGCGGGCGTTGGGGCTGGATACCCGGACCTTATGGCGTGACTCCTATCTACGCGCCCGCGCTAGTGGCGTGGATTGGCGGAGGGAGAGGAGGTTCCGGTTTCAACCTGAGCTTTTCTATCGGCACTGCCGCTGCGGTAGGATGGTTTCCCCTGGGTCCTCGTGAGCCGTATTTTCCGTCTTACCAGGCGAGCCAGGGTTACTTCACGCGGGTGAACAGCACCAACACGGTGATCAATAACACCACTATCAACAACTATTACAACACTCGGAATTCCAACAATACGGCGATTGCCTACGCGAACCAGAGGGTCCAGAACGGCGTTACAGCGGTTCCGCAAAACACTTTCGCCAGCGGGCGCCGGGTGAATCAGTATGCACGCGCGGTACCGGTTGCTCAGCTTGGTTCGGCCCAGGTGAGCGCCGCTCCGGCCATTACACCCCAAAGGGCGAGCGTTCTCGGCTCACGGGCGGACACCGCCTCCCGCGCTGCGCGTCCTCCGGCCAACGTGCTGAGCCGGTCCGTGGTGGCACGAACGCCGCCGCCTCCCGCTCCGGTTCCATTCGACCGCCAGCAGGCGGCGCTAGCTCAAAACCCCGGTCGCCCGCTTCCGCAAACCGCAGTCCGGCAGATACGACAGAGTGCGCCGGCTCCGAGTGCACCGGTTCGCGTCCTGGATATGGGCCGGGTAAGGCGTGTTCAACCGACGGTGGGTGCTGAACCACAGCGTGGGCAGCAGCCGAATGTTCCTCAGCCCCCGGTAACCGAGCGGACGAACGTCCCGCCAGCAGGGCAGCAGCAACAAAGGCAGCAGGACGTCCAACGGCAGCAGCAACAAAACCGGCAGCAGGATATCCAACAGCAGCAGCAGCCGAAACAGCAGCAGGATGTCCAGCAGCAGCAACAAAAACAGCAGCAAGATGCCCAACGGCAGCGGCAACAACAACAGGACGTCCAGCGGCAGAGGCAACAGGACGCCCAACAGCAGCAGCCGAAACAGCAGCAGGACGTCCAGCAGCAACAAAAACAGCAGCAAGATACCCAACGGCAGCGGCAACAACAACAGGACGTCCAGCGACCGAGACAACAGGATGCCCAACCGCAGCAGCCGAAACAGCAGCAGGACGTCCAGCAGCAGCAACAAAAACAGCAGCAAGATACCCAACGGCAGCGGCAACAACAACAACAGGACGTTCAGCGGCAGAGGCAACAGGATGCCCAACAGCAGCAGCAACAGAGACAGCAACAGGACGCCCAACGGCAGCAAAATAATGTGCCGCAGTCTCAAGCGGAAAAAGCTCAGCCCCCAGCGGCCGAACCGCCGCAGCGCCAGGACCGAGGCAGAAAACAGAAACCTGCAAACGAAGACGACAAGAAGCCGAACCAGTGATGCCGTGTCCCCACAGGTCTCCGCACGAAACGGCGTGGACCTTCTCGGGCGCATAGCCGTCACCGCCTGGCAGAGCCAAGGCGTCTACAGCACAGGCTGTCCGCAAAAAGGTCGTACAACCCCACTTCTGGGTATGCGATATCTCGCGGCGCTCCGCGCAGCACAGTTCTAAGCCAGTGATTTTATTGTGTGCGCGATAGTTGCGGGCCACAGGCGTCAAACTGCCCGAATTTCGGACTGGCTCCATCTGATCACGGACTGTTTCGCTGCCATGGCTGCGCGAACTCGTCTTCGCCAGACGGGTGCACCGCGAGCCGGTTGGCCGATTGCAGCCGTAGTGGTGGTTTTCGGCCAGGAAACACGCTCCAGAAAAATAATAAACGGCCTATTTTCATCGTGTTGCGTACGGGCCTCAATTTGCAAGCAGAATAGTACACCTCCGTACTCGAGGGGTGCAAGGCGGTAGAAAATGAGTTCAATATGGAGTGGGATGACAATGCATCGGGCGGTGGCGGCTACCTGCGCACTGCTGATCGCTCTGCCCGCGAGCTTCGCCCAAGCACCAGCGGATCCGTATTCGGGGACGCCGGACACGCAACAGGCTGCGCTGCTGCTGTCGCCGGACCAGTTGAACAACCTAGTGGCGCCGATCGCGCTGTACCCCGACCCGCTGCTCAGCCAGGTGCTGGCAGCAAGCACATATCCGCTGGAGATCGTCGAAGCGCAACAATGGCTCCGGCAGAACAGCAACCTGCGGGGAGCTCAACTCATGGACGCTGCCCGGCGGCAGAGCTGGGACCCTAGCGTCCAGGCTCTGGTGGCGTTTCCCGACGCGCTCACGCTATTGGCCAGTGATATCCGCTGGACGACCGATCTTGGGAATGCATTCCTGGCCCAGCAGGCCGATGTGATGAGCGCGGTGCAGTCAATGCGCGCGCGGGCCAGGGCCAACGGCAGGTTGAGCACGACGCCGCAACAGGTAGTAAGGATCGACACACAGGACGGCCAGAATGCGATCGAGATCGTGCCGGCCGATCCGCAGGTGATCTACGTCCCAATCTACCGCCCGTCTTACGTCTGGGGACCGCCGATCTGGGGCGCATACCCCGATCTGTGGTACCCGTCGGGTTTCGGCTGGGGCTTCGGATACGGCCCGGGAATCTACATGAGCGGCTTTTTCCCGAGCTGGAATGGCTGGAGTGACTGGGGCTGGGGCTCCGGCTGGTTCGGCCACAGCTTGTTTCTAAACACGGGCTTCTTCAGCCGCTACGGGTTCCGCCACGGCGATTTCGGGCACTACGGCGATCATTATGGCAGCGGATTTGGCGGGCGGGCTGCATGGACGCATAATCCGGGCCACCGGATGGGCATTCCCTATCCGAATCGGAGTGTGGCGAGCCGGTTCGGTGGCGATAGGATGAATGGCGGCCAGTATGCGGGCGGTGCACGATCCAGTGGCGGCCAGTGGAATGGAGGGCGATTGGATTCGGGCCGGCCCGGCACTTCGCAGCTCAACAGGACTGCCACAGGCGCCGGCGTCAGTGGAGTTCGATCAGCCGCTTCGGGAGAATGGCGACGTTTCGGTGACGGCAACCGGTCGCCATCCACGACACGATCCGATGCGCTCGGATCCGCGCGATCCGGCAACTCCGGTGTTCGATCGAGCAACCGCGCCGACGCGGGATCCTACCGGCAGTCAACGCCGAATTATGCCGCCAATGGCGGTTCACGGAGCAGTCGGGCCCCAGCGCAAAGCAATGGCGGGTACGGCTTGGCGCAGGGAGACCGGAGTTCGTCGTCATCTGGCCGGTCTGTCTCGCCGGGCTACTCGACTCCGCGTGGTAGCGGATCTTCCGCACCGAGATCGTATTCGGCTCCGAGCCAGAGCTATTCGGCTCCGCGTGGTGGCGGATCTTCTGTGCCGAGATCGTATTCGGCTCCGAGCCAGAGCTACTCGGCTCCGCGTGGTGGCGGATCTTCCGCGCCGAGATCGTACTCGGCTCCGAGTCAGAGCTATTCGGCTCCGCGATCGTCTTCGGGCCCGCGCGTTTCCGGCGGAGGAGGTTCGGGTTATTCCGGCGGACGCTCAGGCGGAAACGCGGGCTCTTCAGGAGGCCGTTCTGCCGGAGGTGGCGGACACCGTCGGTAATCGTGCCGCCTTACCAGGACTGCCGCGTGGCGACGCCGATGGCAACACGCTTCGATTCGTAGGGATGCAGCTTGAGCGGCAGGCGGATCTTGTCGTTCGCCAATCTTCAAGCCGCCTGTAACAGCTTGATTTTCATCACGATGTAGACCAAGAATCGAGACTCACGCCGACTGTGCCCTTAGCTCACCGTCACGGCGATCGAAATTCGCACGTACGCGAAGTGTATCGCGCCGCGACGGGCGATTTTACTGTCTGTCTGAATCGCAGGACGTCTGCCAGAGACGGTTGTGTGAGAGAATGTAGCTTTCGTATAAGATTATGGCACCCATTAATGATTTGACTCCCAGGCACGTATTGCGAGTGGAGACAGGGTTGCGGCGCATTGTGACGGATCTCCCTGTTCCCGAGTCTATTCCCGTTCTGGAACGGCTGCGGGAATACGAGCCGGTGGCGATGCAGGGTCAGCCGCCTATCGTTTGGGATCACGCTTCAGGTTTCCAGGTCTTCGACGCCTGGGGCAATTGCTGGATCGATTGGTCGTCGGGCGTTCTGATCACCAACGCCGGCCATGGACGCCAGGAGATCATCGACGCGGTAGTGCGCCAGGCTCAGTCGGGCCTGCTCACAAATTACTGCTTCCCCAGCGATATTCGCGGCCGTCTTGCGCAACGCATTTCCGAACTCCTGCCTCCGGCGCTCAAGAAGGTATTTCTCCTCACTACCGGTTCGGAAGCGGTAGAGTGCGCCATCAAGCTATGCCGCACCAACGGCATCAAGACGGGCGGCCGGTCCAAGAACGTGATTGTGTCTTTCGACAAGGCGTTCCATGGGCGCACGCTCGGATCGCAGCATGCAGGCGGCATCCCGGCGCTGAAGGACTGGATTGTCAATCTCGATCCCGGCTTCGTTCAGGTCCCATTCCCGGATGGCTTCCGCACCGGGGACACCTCATTCGAGTACTTCCAGACGTGCCTGGCCGCAGCCGGAGTGAAGGCGGAGGACGTCTCCGGCGTCATTCTGGAAACCTACCAGGGAGGCAGCGCTTCGTTCGCGCCGCCGGAGTACATGCAGGCTCTGCGCCAGTGGTGTGACCAGAACGGCGCGCTCTTGGTGTGCGACGAAGTGCAGGCGGGCTTCGGCCGTACAGGCAAGATGTGGGGCTTCGAGCATTACGGCATCGTGCCGGACCTGGCCACGTTCGGCAAAGGCATTTCGAGTTCGCTGCCGATCTCCGCGGTTGCCGGACGGCCCGATATCATGGACCTGCACCCGCCGGGCAGTATGACCTCCACGCACACGGGCAACCCGGTGTGTTGCGCCGCGGCGCTGGCTTCCATCGACATCGTGGTGAAAGAGAACCTGGTCGAACGCGCCGCCAGTATGGGCGCGCTGCTGCTGGATAGACTCCACGCGATGGCGAAGATGTACCCGGAGATTGGTTGCGTGCATGGAAAGGGATTGGTGGCCGGCGTTTCCGTGGTCAAACCGGGCACCAAGGAACCGGACGGCGAACTAGCCCGGGAAGTGGTCAGGCGGTCGATCGAGAAGGGAGTGCTGATGTTCTCGCCCGTGGGACTGAACGGCGGCACTGTGAAAATTGCTCCGCCGCTGGTAATCACCGCGGAAGCGATTCTCGAGAGCGCGGGAGCATTTGAGGAGGCATTCGCCGAAGCGGTGGCCGCGAAGCCATCCGAGGTGATTGCGTGACACCGCGGGTAGTGGTCGTCGGCGGAGGGATGATCACTCATGATCAGATCTTGCCGTCGCTTTACCAAATGCAGCGCCAAGGAGCCATCGGCGAAATCGCGGTGTGCGCGCTGACTGGAGCTCCGCTCCGCGAACTGGCGGAGGCGAAGCAACTGGCCGAGGCGTTCCCCGGGCAGAGTTTCCGCGCCTACCCAGCCCTGAACGATGACGGTCTTCATCCGGACCTCTTCCGCGAGGTCATTGCCCAACTGCCACCGCGTCAGATGGTGGTGGTGGCTGTGCCCGATCAACTGCATTTCGATGTCATCATGACGGCGCTACAGCACGATCAGCATGTCCTGACAGTCAAACCCCTGGTGCTCAAAGCGTCCGAGGCTTTGGAAATCGAGAAGCAGGCGCATGAACGCGGGTTGTTGGTGGGGATCGAGTACCACAAGCGCTTTGACGACCGTAGCCTGATAGCCCGGAGGCACTACCGGGCCGGAATGTTCGGCGAGTTCAAGCTCGGCACGGCCGCGCTATTGGAGAAGTGGTACTACCGGCATTCCAACTTCCAGAACTGGTGCACCGCGGAAAACTCCGACGCCTTCACATATATCGGCTGTCATTACGTGGACCTCGTGCACTTTATCACCGGTCTGCTGCCGGTGGCTGTGAGCGTTTACGGCATTCGTGACAAGTACCCCAACGGCAAAGAAGGCTACCTGTGGACCGACGCCCGGGTGATTTGGAATAATGGCGCGTGTCTGAACGTGCAGAACGCGCTCGGCTTCCCGGATGAAGCGCCGGGAACCAACACACAGGGACTCACCATGTACTGCGCAGGCGCCGAGGGCGGTGGGTGGCTGATGCACTCGGACCAGTATCGCGGCTTGCAATATTGCTTCACGCAACGCCCGGCCGGAACTGGTTCCACCATCTATGCCGAGCCGAGCCCGGACTATTTTCAGTACGTCGACCTGGGTGGCCCAGGCCTTGTGCCTGTTGGCTACGGATACCGTTCCGTCGAGTTTATCGTCCGCAGCGCCATCAGGCTCGAGTCGGAAACCGGCAATGTCGAAGAACGGCGGCGGAAACTCGCGGAGTTCGACAGCGCGGCGGTGATGGCGACCCCAGCCAACAGCCGCTTCAACGAACTCGTGATCGAAGCTGGCCGCCTGTCGATTCAAAACGGTGGCCGTGAAGCCAGGATCATTTACGAACCCGAGCCTTGCGTGCGGCTGCTGGCCTAGCTTCAATACTGTTCATTTCTCGCGGTGTGAGCAATCTCAGGGCGGAGAAGTTCGACGAACTGAAAACAATCTGTTGTGGACGGTTGACACACAGCGGGTCCCAATGGATGTTTCATCTGGGGACTGCCACCGGGCGCTCTGGCGCCAACGCCCCGGAGAGGCCGATTCCCAGCCCGGTATCGGCCATTGCACGAAGAAAGCGGCGCCGGCGCCATGATGACATAGGTCTTCCTCCCTGCCGGCTCGTGGTCAGCCGAGCTTCGCGTATTTGCGCGCCAGGTCGGCATCTTCCCGGACCTCGTCCGAAATGATGGGAAACATCCCGACGACCGCGCCATCGGCCGGCTTGATATTCGCGTAGGCGAATTGGAACGCCTTCTCGACGGAGACCTTGCTGTTGCACAGGCGGCCGGCGGCGAGGATCTTGAAGGCCAGGCAGGGCTTGCGGATCTGCCGCACGTGCGCCAGCATTTTGGCGGGATCGGAAGCCAGGAAGGTTTCGCCCAGCAGGTCATCACCCATGCGGCCTCGAATCTCCTCGGACGGGCGCGAGACGTAGTAGCAGCAGGCCATGTAGAAATCGTTGCCCCAGCCGGAGTCCTCGATGCGCGCCAGGTAGTCGGGGTTGTGGGTGGAAATGCCGGCGGGCAAGCCCGCGTCCTGGACCTTCTTGACGAAGTCGTGGATTTTTCCGGCCTGGCCCGCGCGCATGAGCCGGTCGGTGTCGGAGCCATGGTGAACGATGGCGATCGGCTTGGTGTCGAGCACGTCCTGGAACTTGATGTTCGGGCGGTCGGAGGTGAGGCAGATGTACTGGATCTTCGATCCGCGCTCGCGCGCCGCGCGCAGGGCGTCCCGCCCCACCTGTTGGTACGAGCACTGCCAGGTGTTGATGCCCTCCTCCTCGCAGTGGAGAAGGAATTCGGTGGTGCGTTCCACGGTGAAGTAACGAAGCATGAGCTCGCTTAGCCGCTGCGTGGAGTGCGAGAATCCGGCGATGGGATTGCCGCCCGCGATCAATCGCGTCACCCGCTTGTCTCCCAGCTTGATGGTGGGCAGGGCTTTGCCGGCCGGAAGTTCGGCGGCTGCGGGCAGCATCGCCGCGCCGCTCATCCGCGCAAGAAATGTACGTCGTTTGGTCAGCGGCATGGTGTGGCCTCCGGGAAAGTGTATCACGCGCAAGCAGAGCAAGGTTATTGCTGCGCCTGTTGAGCGGTGGCGGACGGCAGCGAAACGCCGCCGGCAAATACAGCGCCGCGTACGCGTCGCAAGACAGGTAGAAACCACAGCCGAGCTTCTACAGGAGGGCGTAAACCCCGTCGAGGGTACCGCGCGGGTCTGCCCCGGCCACCAAACCGATCCTCTCCGCTTTGGACGTCGCAATATCGCAATATAATGTTACGCCCGCCCACCGGCGGGTCTTTGTGCTGGACGGTTGCCTAGATCGGCTTCCAGTTCAGGATGCGCCGGGCGTTACCGCGGTAGAGTCTTTCGAGCACGGACCCGGGGAGTTCCAGGCCGTAGTAACGCCACCAGATACGGCCGGGGATGTACTCGTCGGGGGTTTCGAGCAGGCGCCACCAGCCACGGTACATGGGCGCGTCGCGCTCCATGTCGGTGCCGAACAGGACGCGGTCCGCGTAGCGGGCCAGGAACTTTGCGGCGGCTCGCGGTTCGCGGCCGACTTCGTAGTCTCGCGCGGAGATGTCCACGTAAAGATTTGGGGAACGATCAAGGACGGCCGCGAGCGCAGTAAGGTCGTTGCCCTGATTGCCAAGGTGGCAGGCAATGATGGTGGTGCGGGGGTGCTTCGCGAGGAGGCGGGCGCGCGTGGCGAGCAACTCCTCATACGAGAGCACGTCCTTGCCGTACTGATTGAAGTGCTGGAAATCGGGAGTGCGCTCCTGGTTTGGGCCGAGCGGGCGCCAGCAGGAGGGATGATCGGCGATGTGAACGTTTACTGGTAGTTTGAGCTCGGCGCACTTCTCCCAGACGGGATCGAGGCGCGGGTCGTCAAAGTGCATCCGCTTCGCGCGGGGCAGGGCGGCGCGCTGGATTCCACTTCCCTTGTCGGTGATCTCGCCCACGCCACGGGCGCCCTTGCGATAGCAGCGCTCGAGCTCGCGGACGGCACGCTGCGGGTAGCCAGGGGATTCCAGGTCGTCGGTGTCCAGCGAACACCAGAGTTGGAAGCGTTTGGGGTAGCGGGAGAAGAGTTCGGCCTGGCGGTCGAACTCTGGACCGGTCGCGCCTGTGAACACGATCGTGATTTCCACCCCGACCTCGTCCATGGTGCGTACCCAGGCATCCACGTCGGCGGCGGTTCGGACCTGGCTCTGGCCCGTGTGGGTGTGGACGTCGATGACAGGGAAGCGCGCTTTGACCACCCGGGTTTCGGGCACCACGAGCGAGGACTCCGGAGCGTAATCCTTCACCAGGACGGAGTCCATCGGGCCGGGCTGCACCGTGACGCCGTACTTAGTGGCCGGCGTGGTCTGGCCGGAGAGAACGGCGGCCAGTGCCGTTAAAACCAGAGCTATGCGCATGGAGATCACTATATCGCAAGCAGATTCCGGGGCTATCTTTAGATCGCCGATCAGCCCCACTACCTCGAAGTCGAAAGAGGGAGTTGCGGGTAACCAATTTGCCTTTTCACGCCTGGCATTCTATACCCCGCCTCTCGACGTCGTCCACTTTTTCTCTTGTCCAGCGGGAGGATGCCTCCGCACGTTGGATCAGCGGAGCGCCTCCTTCGAGGGCCTGTACCTCCTGGCGCGCCATGCTGGAGTCCTGAAGACGTTCGATGGACAGCAGCTCGATTACGTGGAATACTGACCGCTGATATGCTATCGCGACTCTCAATTGTTCTACTCCTGGCGTTGCCGCTGTGCGCGCAGGTGAAATTCACGCAGCGTAAGGACCGCATTGCCGTGGAGATCGATGGGAAGCCCTACACCGAATTCTTCATCTCGGCCGACGGCAATAAGCCCTATGTTTACCCGTTGCGGACGGCTTCGGGCATCCTTGTGACCCGGCATTTCCCGATGGAAGAATTTCCCGGCGAAACCAAGGACCACCCGCATCACCGCGGGATGTTCTTTTCCCACGGAGACGTGAACGGTTACAATTTCTGGGCGACCGAGGCCAGCGTGAAGAACCCGAAGCAAGCGCGGATGGCTTTGAAAAAGGTAGCCGAAGCCAAGGATGGAAAGAAGTCCGGCAGCGTCAAGGTGATTTTTGACGGCCTCGATCCGCAAGGCAAGCCGATCATGTCGGAAACCCGGACCATTACCTTCTACTCCGATCCGAAGCTGCGCATCATCGATTACGAGAACAGGATCGATGCCATCGACACGCTGAAATTCGCCGACACCAAGGAAGGGACATTCGGCATACGCCTCGCCACTCCGTTATCCGAGGCCCGCACCGGGAAGATGGTCAATGCGGAAGGCAAGGAAACCGAGAAGAACGTATGGGGCAAACGTTCTCCATGGGTGGACTACTTCGGGCAGGTGGACGGCCAGACAGTAGGGGTTGCGATCATGGACCACCCGTCGAACCCGCGATACCCTACCTACTGGCACGCGCGCGCCTACGGTTTGCTTGCGACGAATATCTTCGGCGTTAGGGACTTCACAGGTGACAAGACGCAGGACGGCAGCCTCACGGTCGAACCGGGTGGGTCTCTGCGTTTCCGCTATTGTGTGGTGATTCACCCCGGCGACGTCCACGCACTCGACATCCCGGCTATGTACAAGGAGTACGCCGCAACGAAATAAAGGGGCCGTCCGCGGCGGTGCTTGCCTATGATCCAATCGGCGAAGGCGAACGCAACATCGAGCGCAAGTCGGGCACGCGCGCTCACGATGTGGCGCAGTCTCCGCCGGAACTGGGGCAGCGCGTGGGCGGACTCATGATGACGGACGTCATGCAGGCGGTCTCCTATCTCGCTTCCCGCCCCGCTGTGCTTTATGCTCTGCATGCCTCCCGGGGACCGGCGCTGGCGTATAACGGCCTTGAGGACACCACCGTCTCCATCACCACTCATGGGCCGGACTTTTTCGCCGACATGCACCGCCGCGTCCGGGCGATTTCTGGCGCTTGAATCTATACCGCACCGGCGGGATCACGAACGCGCAGAGCAGTGCATGGTCGCCGATCCCCCCGCCCATTCACTCGTTCCATACACCCGGCGCGTTCGGGACCGTACGGACCGTGCCATAGCGGCTACGCGCTGCCGCCGCCCGATTCCCCGCGAGTCAGGGAGATCAGGCTGAACGGGTTGCGGCTCGAGACGTAGATAGAGCTGGTCCATGAACAGGCGGTCGATCACCTGCGCAATGTCGGCGGAGTTGGTCTGCAGCAGCGGCACCGTGACCGTGTCGGAACCCGAAGTGGCGCTCATGCGGCTGTCATCGCAAATATACAGGTAGGATTCGTCAAAACAATAGATGAGCTTATTTCTTCTTCCTTACAAGTAGAAAGACCAGTGCCGTGGCAACCAGCGGGATAAGACTCGCTCCAACCAAGATAGGAGCGAAGGAATACTTGTCCGCAATATGCCCGATCAGGAAGGTGGAAATGATCGTACCCACGCCGGCGCCCGTACCGCTCAGCCCGCTCACGGAGGCCACCGATCCGGAAGGATACAAATCCGCGGGCAGCGACAGCGCCATCGTGGACCAAGCTGCGTACGAAAACGTCGAGATGGCGAACAGGGCGACGATCACAGGGAACGAAGAGACGCTTACGGTTGGAATGAGTAGCGTCATTCCAAGACCGCAGATCAGGATGAGGAATTTGCGCGCCTTCAAGACCGGCCAGCCGCGCTTGATGAGATAGCTCGAGAAACCACCACCAAAGAAGTTACCGAGGTCAGCCGCCAGGAATGGGATCCAGAATCCCATCAGCGTGTTCTCCAGCGTGAATCCTTTCGCAACCAGGTAGATCGCGAACCAGTCGGTGATAAAAAACCAGACTGGATCCGTCAACGCCCTACCCAGCACGATGCCCCAGGTCTCCTTCAGACTCAGGAGTTGACGCCAGGATGCGGGCCGCTGCCCGTCGCTGGTTATGGCGTGGGCTTCGAGCCGCTGCTCTTCCTTGCGTCCCTCCATGATCATCGCGCGCTCTTTCGGACCGAGGTTGGGATGCGTCTCCGGGGGCTGGTAAAATGCCTTCCACACCAGGACCCAAATTAGTCCCAACAAAGCCGTGAAAAAAAACGCCGGTCGCCAGCTTCCGGAAACCCTGTAAATCCAAAACACCAGAAATGGGGCGATTGCCCCACCGACGGAAGATCCGCTGTCGAACAAGGCTACGGCCCAACCGCGTTCCGATTTAGGGAACCACTCGGAAACGGTTTTGGTCGCGCCTGGCCAATTGGCCGCTTCCCCGGAGCCCAAGAGAAACCGGAAGAAGATGAAACTCTTCAGGCCCACGGCAGCGGAGGTGACGGCAGCGGCAAGCGAATACCAACTCACCGTCAGGAGGAGACCGCGGCGAGTTCCGAGTCGGTCCAGCACCCGGCCCGCGACCGTCTGCATCACCGCGTACGCAATTCGGAAGGAGATGACGATGAGGGCCCAATCCGAGTTATTCCAGGAGAACTCGGTTTTCAGGTGAGGCGCCAGCACACTCAGCGTCTGCCGGTCGATGTAGTTAATGACTGTGGAGGCGAACAGCAGTCCGCCGATCCACCAGCGCAGATTCGGAATAATCCGTCTTTGACGGATGGTCGAATTATGCAAGGCACCAGCATATCATTGCCCATCCTGAAAGCAGCCCGAACAGGCGCCATGGATTCAGATTTTCGCGCTGCATCCGTGATGCAATCCGCCGAGCACAGACCTCTTCACAACGTTGTAACCATCTGGCAGCTTGTGCCGATGGTCGCTGGCCGGAATACTCTCCTGGTCTGGCTCCGGAATTCCAAGACCTAACGAGGAGTGACGCCGGTCTCGTTTGGGCACTTATGTACTTGACTCCGGGAGGAGATCGCATCGGAGGTATTGGAGCGCGAAGTCACCGCGGGAGAGAAGGCAGACGAGGCTTGCAAAAGGATTAGCAAAACCGCTTGGCAGCAAATGGCAGCACGGAACCTGCCGAAAAGCTCCTAAAGAATTGAATACAAAAGCAGAAGATTGGTCGGGCCGCCGGGATTTGAACCCGGGACCTCTTGCACCCCAAGCAAGCGCGCTAGCCAGGCTGCGCCACGGCCCGATTGTCGTGGACGTTTCTTAGTCTATCAGAATTGCAGACTGATGTCCCCTGCTGTTTGACCTACGTCTATTCGCCGCTTGAACACTCGTTCGCAGTCGACCAGCGCCGCACGGCCTCGAAGAGCGCCGACGGGTGCACCGGCTTTGCCAGGTAGTCATCCATTCCCGCGTTCAAGCAACGTTCCCGGTCGCCTTTCATCGCGTTCGCTGTCATCGCTACGATCGGGATATGCCGTTTCAGCGGGAGTTCGAAGTCCCGGATGCTCCGCGTTGCCTCGAGGCCGTCCATTACCGGCATCTGAACGTCCATGAACACGAGGTCAAACCCGGACTCACGCGCGGCGCTGGCTGCCGCCGCCCCGTCCTTTACGGACGTGATCTGGTGGCCCTGCCGGGAGAGCAAGCGTTCCACAACGCAGCGGTTCACTTCGTTGTCTTCCGCGAGCAGGATGCGCAGCGGACGAATGGCCGAGTCCGGGCCGGGATGCGGCTCCACCGCGAGCGCGCTCGACTCCACTTCCTCCCCTAGCGCCGCGAGTTCAAAGCGCGCTGTGAAGTGAAACGTGCTGCCCAGGCCGGGTTCGCTCTCCATCCAAATACGGCCCCCCATGATTTCCGCCATCTTACGGGAGATCGCCAGTCCCAGGCCGGAGCCTCCGTAGCGCCGTGTCGTCGAACCATCGGCCTGGCGGAACGGCTCGAAAATCGCGGCCTGCTGATCGAGAGCCACGCCAATGCCCGTGTCGCTCACGCAAAAATGGATCGTGATGCCCTTGTCCGCACTCGATTCCAGCGCGGCCGTTACGTCGACGCCACCCGTCTCCGTGAACTTGACTGCATTTCCCGTCAGGTTCAGCAGCACCTGCCGCAAGCGCTGTGCGTCGCCAAGCAGATTGTCCGGAACGTCGCTGGAAACCGTGATATTGAACGAGAGGTTTTTCCGCGCCGCGTCGGCACGCAACGTTTCGAGCGCCGCGTGCATCGTCTCGCGGATGCTGAATGGAGCCTTCTCCAACTCCATGCGGTTGGCCTCGATCCGGGAAAGGTCGAGAATCTCGTTCAGCAGTCCGAGTAACGACTGCGCCGAGCTGCGCGAAGTCATCAAATACTCGCGCTGCTCGCTGTCGAGGTCGGTGTCAAGCGCCAGCGCCAGCATCCCAAGCACGCCATTCATCGGTGTGCGGATCTCATGGCTCATGTTGGCCAGGAACTCGCTCTTGAGTTGATTAGCGTGCTCCGCCTTTGCAAGCAATAGTTCAATCTCGCTTTTCTGCGCCTCCACCGTCTGGTTCTGGCGGGTGAGTTCTTCGGTGCGTTCCGTCACGGCGCGTTCGAGACGTTGTTGTTCTTCCTGAAACGACCGGGTTTTCCAGCTCCAGATTGCGAAGACCAGCCCACAAAGCGCGCCGGGCAGCAGAAGGCGGAACCACCACGTCAGATACCAGGGAGCCAGAATCCGGAACGAGACGGTCGCCGGCTCGTCGCTCCAGGCGCCTCCGGCGTTGCGCGCCAGCGCTTCAAACACATACGATCCGGGCGCGAGTTTGGAGTAGTGCACCTCGGGTTGGTCGGTCTGCGTCCACTGGTCGTCAAAGCCCATCAGGCGATAACGGAAACGGACATCCCCTTCGCTGGCAAACGAGAGCGCCGCAAGGCCGGCCGTGAACGCCGCGTCACGATGCTGCACAACCAGCGGCTTCGACCACTCCGCCGGCTTTCCGCCGAAGCTCACGGACGCAATGGCGATCTGGGGCGGCGGAAGCGATCGTTCTTCGCCGACGGCAGAGTAACGCGCCAGACCGTGGCTTGTGCCGACCCATACTGTTCCATTGCCCTCGGAGAAAAATGCATTCGTGTTGCAGTCGTCCCAGACCAGTCCGTCGCGCCGGCCGAAGTGGGTCGAGACGCCGTCAGCGAACACATCGACGCCGTCATCGCTTCCGATCCATAGCTTTCCGGCGGAATCGACTCCCAGGAAGAGGATATGGTCCGAATGCAAGCCGTCGTTGCGAGTGATGGCTTGCACATTCGGCCGGCCGTCCACGAAGCGCAGGCGCGAAATGCCGAGCGATCTCCGGTAGGCAACCCACAAACTGCCGTCGGCCGTGCGCGCAACGTGCGTGACCGCATCTTCCGCCAGTCCGTCGCTGGTGGTCAGGCGCAACCAGGCGCCGCGGTTCCAGCGCAACAGGCCGCGGCTTCCTCCTACCCAGACCGTTCCGCCTGGATCGACCAGCAGCCGGAAAAATCCTTCATCCGGGGATGTTCCGGGCGGCGTCAATTTCTCAAAGCGGGTTGCCACGCCGGTTGTAGTCGACCGGAACAGGCCGCCCACCGTGCTTACCCAAAGCCTCTGTTCCGTATCCAGCAGGAGCCCATTCACTCTGTCGTCGGTCAGTCCATCGCGTGCGCCGTAATGGCGTAGCGCGCCGCGTCGCAGACTGTCTACGCTCGTGACCCCTCCTGGACTCGATCCAACCCACAGAATGCCGGAACTCGCCGCCTGCAGAGCGCGCACCTTACTCCCGCCCAATCCTCCGCCCGCGCGTAGAACGGGTCCCGGGCGCTGTTTCCGGTCGAGATGGTTTAGTCCGTTATCGGTGCCAATCCACAGCGTGCCGTGTCCATCGCGAACGATCGCCGAAATCGCGTCGTTGCTTAACCCATCAGCCCTCGTCCAGGCGGTCCAGCGGTCGATTCCCAACCAGCGGGCCAATCCGAAGCCAAACAGACCCAGCCAGACGGAACCTTCCCGATCCTCTATCACGCTAGAGACGGCATCGGCCGGCAAGCCCTCCGCGCTGCCCGTGAGGCTCCACTCTTTCTCGTCGAACCGCACCAAGCCGAGATCGGTGGGCGCGAACATTCGGCCGCTGTTGCTGAGGTACAGCGATCCACCAAACCCGGATTGTGGCATCCCGGCATGCTTCAATACGAATTTCCCACCGGGCTGCACCTGTACGAGCAACTGCGAGGAACTTCGCGCCCACAGGTGGCCGTTCGAATCCGTCTGGAATCCGTCCCAGCTATCGCCGGGCACGCCCTCGGCCGGGCCGAAGCCATCGATCCTGCCGTCGCGTAGTCGCCAGATCTGCCGCGAACATCCGAACCAGACGTTCCCGGAGCGATCCGCATAGACCCCGGCGATCCTCGGATCTCGAAGCCCGGCTGGCATCTCGATCAGGCGAAAGCTCCCGCGCTCACCGGTGAATAGACCCTTGTTCGTGCCGGCGTAGACTTTTTCGCCGGCCGAAGATGCCAACGAATTCCGGCCGATGATCTCGATGCCAGGTCCCAGGTCCGCCGCACGAAAGCTATTTCCGTCGAACCAGTACAATCCGCGCCGAGCCACGGCCCAGAGCACTCCGCCTTCGGTCTCGTGAATCGCGCGGATTTGTCCGCCCGAAAGCCCTTGTTCTTTGCCGAAGAGGCGAAAGCGCCTGCCGTCGTAGCGGAACAATCCCTCGTGCGTGCCTACCCAGAGGAAACCGGCGCGGTCCTGAAGCAGGCTAGTGACCGCCAGATTACTGAGCCCCTGCTCCCGGCCATAGGATTTGAACTGATGGCGCTGTGCCTGCGCGGGCCAGCCGGCCAACAGAAGGGTGAGAATCAGGACGTTGCGACAGACCTTCAGAATCACTCGTTCCTCATCTTGCCTCATCGGCGTATCCCCATCATTGTATTAGACCGGCCCGTTCGATTAGAGAGCAATTCGGACATCATGCTATTCTGAGGGTTCACCCCCTAACGTTCTTCAGGGCGTTTCATGCGGCTCCTCAAATACAGCACTGCGAGCGGGTTGGAGATTACCAGAACGCTCTCGCACATTCCCTTCCGGAAAGGTTTGCGGCACTTACTGCGGGATCTCGATAGCTACCGCGGCTTTTATCTCTCTTCCGGTTACGAGTATCCGGGGCGCTATTCCCGCTGGGATATCGTCAGCGTCCATCCGCCCATCGAGATCGTGGGCCGGGGCCGCGAGCTGGAGTTCCGTGCGCTGAATGAGCGTGGCGGCCGGCTGCTCGAAATGCTGCGGCCCGTCGTGGAGCGCCATCCGCACTGGCAATCGTTCCACTACGCTCCCGGCACCGCATTGCGCGGGACACTGAAAGAGTTGTCGGAGATCTTTCCGGAAGAAGAGCGCAGCAAGCAGCCTTCGGCCTTTTCGATCCTGCGCAGCCTGATCGAGGAGTTTCGCAATCCGAAGGACGGACGTCTCGGGCTGGTCGGCGCGTTTGGCTACGATTTGCTTTTCCAGTTCGATCCGATCCGTTTCAAGCTGCCCCGCGACGGGCAAAAAGATCTGCACCTGTTCCTTTGCGACCAGATCTACTATATGGATCGCAAGCGCGAGCAGATCGAGTGCTACACCTACGAATTCAAACGCGGAGAGATCTCCACGCTGGGCCTCGATCGTACCAGCGCGCCGATCGCCGCGGCGCCGGCGTTGCCGGATGTGGCAATCGTTTCCGATCACACGCCGCATGAGTACATGGCGAAGGTGCAGGCCGTGCGCGAAGGCATGCGCTGCGGCGATTACTACGAAGTTGTGCTGCGGCAGACCTTCAGTGCCCCGTTCGCACGTCGTGCTTCGGAGCTGTTTGAACGCATTCAAAAACTCAGCCCCAGCCCTTACGAGTTTTTCCTGCAGTTCGGCGACGAACAACTGGTAGGCGCCTCTCCGGAGATGTTTGTGCGCGTCGAGGGCGACCGCGTGGAAACCTGTCCGATCGCCGGAACGGCCGAGCGCACCGGTGACGTGATGTCCGATGCCGACAACGTACGCGACCTGTTCGGCTCGGCCAAGCAGGAATCGGAGTTGACGATGTGCACGGACGTCGACCGCAACGACAAGTCGCGGGTCTGCGTGCCGGGTTCGGTGCAGGTGATCGGGCGCCGCTTGCTTGAGTCCTATGCCGGGGTTTTCCATACGGTCGACCATGTCGAGGGCACGCTTCAGCCGGGCTTCGATTCGCTCGACGCTTTCCTGACGCATATGTGGGCCGTCACGATAATCGGAGCGCCCAAGAAAGCCGCGGCGCAGGCGATCGAGGACTATGAGAAAAATGCGCGTGGCTGGTACGGCGGCGCCGTGGGTATGCTCTCGCTCAACGGCGATATCAATACGGGCATACTGATCCGCACGGTGCATCTCCGCGACGGCATGGCCTCGTACTCGGCCGGCGCGACGCTGCTCTATGATTCTGTGCCGGAAGAAGAAGAGCGCGAAACGCAGCTCAAGGCCGGTAATTTCTTTCGCACGCTCAATCCGCCGCCCGCCAAACCGAAGACGTTTTTTCACATGGCGCCCGTGGGTGGCGGAGTGCGCCTGCTGCTGGTCGATAACGACGATTGCTTCATCCACACGCTGGCCAACTACGCAAGGCAGACGGGCGCGGAGGTCGTAACCTACCGTTCCGGATTCCCGCTCGAGATGATTGCGCGGGTCAATCCCTCGTTAATTCTGATCTCGCCCGGTCCGGGCCGGCCCAAGGATTTCGGTGTGCCGGAAATCGTGCTCCAAGCCGCGGGTTTAGGCGTGCCAGTGTTCGGCGTCTGCCTTGGCTTGCAGGGCATTGTGGAGGCATTCGGCGGCGAGTTGGACGTTCTAGGCTATCCCATGCACGGCAAACCTTCGATGATCCGCCATTTCGGGAAGGGCGTCTTTGCCGGACTGCCTGAGCACTTCAAGGTCGGCCGCTATCATTCGCTCTTCGCGAAGCGGGATTCTCTGCCGGATTGTCTCGAGATTACGGCCGAAAGTGAAGATGGCGTGATCATGGGAGTTCGCCACAAGCAGTTGCCGGTGGAAGCCGTGCAGTTTCATCCCGAATCGATGCTCTCGCTAGAGGGCGACTGCGGCTTGTTGCTGATGGAAAACGTAATCCGAATCTACGGGACTCCGGCGGTGTCGTAGCCCAAACCCGGATTGGTACTGCCTAAGTACAAATCGGACTTGATCCCGCCGATCCGGAGCGACGATACTGAAAGCAAGGATTCAAAGTGGAAATTCTTCAACCCGTCTTGGATGTCCTGTTTTACGCGATCTGTTTCGGGATCGCGGTCTATCTGTTGAACGACGACGGCGGCGGTGGGCGCAAAGCGCGGCTGCCAGTCTGCTAAATGCCGTCCTGCATCGTCATTGGAGGCGGGTTGGCCGGAATGGCCGCTGCGGCCGCGTTGGGCGATGCGGGCTTCCAGGTTCGACTGTTTGAGAACCGGGGATTTCTAGGCGGGCGAGCGACTTCCTGGCCATACACTTCCTCTTCCGGCGAATCCGAAGTGATCGACAACTGCCAGCATGTGCTTCTGCGCTGCTGCGTGAATCTGCTTGATTTCTACGGGCGCCTGGGTTCGCGGGATCAACTCCGCTTCTATCGCGAATTCCACTACATTGAACCGGGCGGACGCACGTCGCGGTTCCGTGCGGGTTTTCTTCCAGCTCCGGCGCACTTCGCGGGCAGCTTTTGGAAACTCACGTTTCTCACGATGGCCGACAAACTGGCGGTCGCGCGCGGAATTCTCGCGCTGCGCTCGGAGCACGGCCGGCGTGACGACCTCGACCGCATCACGATGCTCGACTGGCTCCGCGAGAAAGGGCAGACCGGGCGCGCCATCGCACGCTTTTGGGCGCCTGTGCTGGTCAGCGCTATCAACGAAGATCTCGACCGCATGGCCGCTTCGCACGGCTTTCAAGTCTTCTGGCTTGGCTTTCTGGCGCGCTCCGACTCTTATGAGATGGGCGTGCCGGCGGTCGCGCTGAGCGAACTCTATGGCGCCGGCGCTTGGCAGCGGATGCCGAATGTCGAATTGCACCTGCGTGAGGGCGTCGAACAGATCGAGGCGTGTGAGGGCGCCGTTCGCGGCGTTATGACGGCGGACGGCGAACAGCGCGCGGATTTCTACATCAGTGCGCTGCCGTTTGAGCGCATAGCGGCACTGCTGCCGCGACTTGGCCTGGACCTCGCACGATTTGAGCACTCTCCCATCACCGGAATTCACCTCTGGTTCGATCGTCCGGTGACGGAGTTGCCGCATGCCGTGCTACTCGACCGCACCATACAATGGATGTTCAACAAGCAGGGTGGCCGCTACCTGCAGCTTGTCGTTAGCGCGTCGCGCAGTCTGACGGAGATGCCGCGCGCCGAAGTGATTGCGCTCGCGCTCCGGGAGTTGGCGGAGTTTTTGCCCGACGCCGGCTCAGCCCAACTTGAGAGGGCGCACGTCGTCAAGGAAGTGCGTGCGACCTTTTCCGCAAGGCCCGGCTTGGAGGCGCTACGTCCGGAAGCGCGGACGGCATTGGGCAACCTCTTTCTCGCGGGCGATTGGACGCGCTCCGGTTGGCCCGCCACGATGGAAGGCGCTGTTCGCAGCGGCTATCTTGCGGCCGAGGCCGTCGCGGCAGCGGCCGGAACGCCGCGCCGCTTTTTGCTGCCCGACATTGCTTAGCGGCGTTCGTCCTGGCACTCGATGGTGTGTGCCTCGGCGCGGCGCCACAGCCAGCAGTGCGAGTTGTATCGACGGGCATCGGTACGATTGAGGATCCCCAGTTCGTCGTTCCCGAACCGTGCCGACGGCGACTTTGGACAAAATCACGAACCGCTCGTGTCCGGGAGGGGAGGAGAGCGCCGTCGGCAAGCAACCACTGTCCGAAGGGCAACCGCTTCGTGCGGGACTGATCTGCCAGCTCGCGCACGCCGCATCACGGACGAAGGGGAGCTGATGGGGTGGATTGTTTCAGCGGTTACAGCGGCGATTGGGCTTCAGGAAAGCGCTGTGGGCGCTGGCGCATCGGCTCTTGCGCTTGGTTTGGAGGTTCCTGGCACAGGGTGTCGCCTACGTGGAACGCGGACCGCGCCAAATGGACCCCAAGCGTCTCCTGGCGCGGATGATCCGTCTCCAACGTGACATGAGTTCGAGCCACGCCGATTCCAGAGCTCAGGGGATTTTCGCTAGAGAGCGGCTCGCAGAGGAGCTTAGGGACATCGCGGAGCGGGCGCGCGGTGTCCTCGTCCGTGCAGCCCGTCAATGCAAAAGCGTCAGCAGCCGCAGCGGCGTGTGTCTGGCTACGGAACTCGCCGTGGAGCCGCTCCTGAACGCCTCACTTGCAGGTAGGCACAGCGAACTTGGCTGTTACTCTCTGACGGTTTTCGGCCCACCATTTCCTCGTGACTTCCACATCCGGAAACACTTCCATCTCAGGGTAGCCGGTTTCCATCTGAAACGCTGTTGCCGCGTCTCGCATGACCTGTAAGTGCCTGTCCTCCATAGCGTCAAGCAAGGCTTCAGGAACACCCTTTACTGCGCGTCCGGCGAGTAATTGCGCACTGCGCGCTCGGTCCTTCCAATTATCAGCGCGAAGAAATTTCAGGAGATCGCAGGTCGTCAAATCATTCTCCCGCTTTCCAGGCTCCACCGGAAGATGGTACTCACTCGAAAGCGTGTGGAGTACACCCCAGTAGCTGGCAACCCTGCCGATTTCAGCGCCTGCGAGCTTCTTTCTCGCGCCATACTGAGGATCCTTTGCGAGTCGCTTGAGATCACGAAGCGCAGCGTGGCTAGCCTCGTCAATGGCGGAGTCCCCGAGAGCCACAATCTTCTCCCTCTCCTCAAGTCTTGCCACTTCCTTCTGAGCTTCCCCCAATTTCTCGCTCAGCTCTGTCGCTAAGACCGTAGCACTCTTCTGGAGAGAACGGATTTCGGTCGACAAAGTCTTGTAATCCTTCTGGAGCGCCTCGACGATTGGGCTCAGCTCCTGCCTTTCTTTTCGGAGCGCAACAACGTTGCTCTTCAACACGTCAGTGCCAAAAGCAATAGAACCTCCGATTACGGCCACTATGACCGTTGTCACTGGTGTAAGGTACGCTGGCTTCCGATACCACGCCTTCCGAGTTTCTCGCACTTCCTCGCGAAGTTTCGCGGCCTCCAGATTTCGTCTTTCTTCATCGGCATCGAACTTCCGTTTCTCAAAAGCGAGTTTTTCCTTCTCGAGTTTAAGCTTTCTTTTTTCAAAGTCCGGCGTGTCCATTGGCAGAGGTAACCCCAAACGCTCCTGGTAATCGATTTGTGTCCCGCCCAGAGGGCACGACTATGCCATATTCTTGCACCTCGTAAACCTGGCGACAAGCCATTTTCATCTCCACGGCTCGAACTGCCGCGGGTTCCGGGACGTCCTGACCTATCCCCTTGGAGAAAAACATTTATTTTGAGGCACTACATAAAGGAAAGGAGTACTCCGAATATCTCGAACAGCTCGAATCGTATCTCCTGGCGTGGCGCACCATATGACGCAGCGCGGCACCGGCCGGCAGATCGTCTTCTACACCGGGCGCGACCGTCAAGTGTATCTCGGACTGCTGAGAGAAAACAGTTTGAAGGCGGGCTTGACTGTGCTGGCCTACTGCTTTATGCCGAACCACGTTCACCTGGTAATCGTTCCGAATGAGGAAGATGGGCTGGCGGTGGCTCTGCGTCGGACGTACGGGCGGTGTGCGCAATATCTGAACGCGCGGCGGCAGCGCGGCGGGTCTTTGTGGCAAAACCGGTTTTTCTCGTGCCCTATGGCTCAGGCGCATTTGTGGGCGGCTCTGCGCCATGTCGAGTGCAATCCAGTCCGGAGTCAGCCGCAGCCGTAGATCTAGTTGGTTCTCGCATTGAGCATACGTCGCGACAGTGAGCTGCAATGAAGCGCCAGGTCTGTCCTTCATAAATTGACAGTTAATGAAGGTAGCGCTATTGTGGAGAAATGAGCATGGCCTCTCTTAATATTTCGCTCCCGCAGACCCTCAAGGACTACGTGGAAGACCAGGTCAGGGACAGCGGCTATAGCACGCCGAGCGAGTACGTCCGGGAACTCTTACGCCTGGATCAGAAGCGTCGTTCTGAACAAAAACTGGAAGCGCTGCTCCTGGAAGGATTCAACTCCGGGGACCCGATTGAGATTACGCCTGAGTATTGGGAAGCCAAGCGCCGGCAACTTGTCGCGCGGCACTCTCGGAAGACAGTTACCAAGTGAGCTTTGGATACGTCGTCCGGCCAAGAGCGGACCGTGACATTGATGAGCTGGCAGATTACATTACCGGGCAAACCAACATCGAGATGGGGCTCTGTTTTCTGTCCGAATTGTACGACAGCCTCGCGCTGGTCGCGACGCAACCCGAAATGGGCTGGCACTGTAAGATCAGCCATCCTCAACTGAAGACAGCTCGGACCATTCGCTTGAGCGAACGATTCAAGAACTACCTTGTTTTTTACCAACCCTTTCAAGGTCGCATCGAAATAATGAGAGTCATCCATGGCTCACAAGACCTTGACGAACTGTTCCGCAAAGCCGATGCCTTCGACGCAGAAATCCATGATAAGGATCCCGGGACGGTCCTTGATAAGAATAGAGAGTGGGACGTCCCGGAATCCGCGCGATTTGCTGCCTGAAGGTGGAAGCGCTCTGGAACGAAAATGCCGTGGCCCCGATGGGAAGTCAAGTTGGTGCGGTGATCACTGATCGAACGTCCTGGCCTCCGGTCGCCCATCTTGTGCTCGGCCATCGGCGACGGAGTTCTCCTGGAATCCTCAAACCAACCAGGGGTTGGTTGCGGAACTGGGGTTCCGCCCTCCGAGTGTCTCCACTTCTACGTCGCGCACCGGTATTCCGCCCGGTTCTCCCACGATCTGAGATAATCGAGTCATGTTGAGACGGATTGCCCTCTTCCTCGCTCTCGCAGTTTTCACCCTGCCCCTCATGGCGGATCCGCCGATGACGCGGCTGCGCATTGAAGTCAGGTCGCCGGGAGACAAACCCGTGGATCGCGCCAGTGTCGTCGTTCGCTTCGTCGAAGGCCGCTCGATCATCAAGCTAGGCAAGAAAACGAGGACGAACTGGGAATTGCGCACGAGCCAGGACGGCATCGCGAAAATCCCCCCGATTCCTCAAGGAAAGATCCTGGTACAGGTGATCGCCAAGGGATACCAGACCTACGGTCAGACCTACGACGTCAACGAAGAAGAGAAGACGATCGAGATCAAGCTCAACCCGCCGCAGCCCCAGCATTCCGAACACCAGTAAGGGGCCCTACTTGAGCGCCGCGATCACTTCGATTTCCACCTTGACGTCGCGCGGCAGGCGCGCCACCTGTACGGTGGAGCGGGCCGGCTGATTTGCCGTGAAGTAACGGCCATAGACCTCGTTCAGCTTCGGAAAATCGCCCATGTCGCTCAGGAAGACCGTCGTCTTCAGAACATGATCAAGCGACGAACCCGCAGCTTCGAGCACCGCCTTCAGGTTCTCCAGCACCCGCTCGGTCTGGGCCGCGACGTCGCCGTCGACCAACTGGCCCGTAGCTGGGTCCAGCGGGATCTGCCCGCTCAGAAATGCGAATCCATTCAGAACGACAGCTTGCGAATACGGGCCAATCGCCTTCGGCGCCAGATCTGTGGCAATCACGGTCTTCATTTTGGTTTCTCTCCTGGAAATTTCAGCGTACCAACCATCTCGCCAATGCCGGCGATGCCCTCGCTTTTCGCGAAACGCTCCAACTCCATGGCCACGCGCCGCGCCGCGCCCGGGTCCCAGAAATGCGCGCTGCCGACTTCGACCGCCGAGGCTCCCGCAATCAGGAATTCGGCCGCATCCTCGCCCGATGCGATCCCGCCTAAACCGATCACTGGGATCCGGACCGCTTGCGCAGCCTGGTAGACCAGGCGCAATGCGATCGGCTTGATCGCCGGCCCGCTCAATCCGCCGAAGCCGGCGCCAATTCGGGTGCTGCGTTTGCGGGCGTCGACTGCGAGTGCGACAAACGTGTTCACCAGCGAGATCGCGTCGGCCCCAGCCTGCTCAGCAGCCAAGGCCAGTGGTTCGATGCGTGTCACGTTGGGCGAGAGCTTCACGATCACGGGGCGCCGCGCAATGCTTTTGACACGCTCCACCAGCCCGCCCAGCAGCGCGGGCTCGTTCGAGAAAAAGATGCCGCCGTGCTTGGTATTCGGGCACGAGACGTTCAACTCGTAGCCCGCCAAACCCTCGGCGTCATCGAGCGCGCGCACGACCTCTTCGTAGTCTTCGGGCGCGTAGCCGAAAACATTTGCAAATACGGCTGTTTTGAGATTGGCGAGGAACGGCAATTTTTCGCGGATGAAGGCGCGAACGCCGATGTTTTGCAGGCCGATGGAATTGATCATTCCGGCCTGCGCTTCATAGACGCGCGGTGGCGGATTGCCCGGCATCGGCTCCCGCGAAAGGCCCTTCACGACGATGCCGCCCAGTGTGTTCAAGTCGACCAACGTATCGAACTCGACACCATAGGCAAAGGTTCCGGATGCCGCGATCACCGGATTGCGTAGCGGAATTCCGCACAGAGATGTAGCGAGGATGTCGCCCACTGCGAACAGTGTAGCAAGTGGCGCAAGCAACAGCCCTAGGTGCTACTGAGGAAATGTGGCCTTAGTAAGGTGAATTCCCGATGTGTGTTCCTCGCGAAACGGGCGACTATGTAAACGTGCCTAGGGATCTCATCTCGCCGAGTAGTTCCGCCCGGCAATTGCCTCGTCGATCACTCGCCCAGAAGTTCTTTGTTTTCACAGCAATCCTGGTGTTCTGGGTAGTGGCTACGATTATCGCTTACGATTTCTCCAAGGAGAACTTCGATGCCGCAAAGGCGGTGCTCCTTTGCACTGTGGTGTTTCTGGTTGCAGGTGCGATCTCGCGCTTCACGCTGCGTGTGTTGGTGAAGCCCCTGACGATGCTGCAGGAAGGCATCACGTCGGTGGGTGAAGGGAAGCTCGAACCGATCAGGGTCAGCCGCACCGACGATGAGATTGAGTTCCTCGGGCAAAACTTCAACCGGATGATTGCCGCGTTGGCGGAATCGCGGCAGGAAGTGCGGCAATACCAGGAGTTGTTGGAAGTCAAGATCAAACAGCGCACGGAGGCACTCGAAGAGGCCGTGCAGCGCGCGACGGCGGCTAGCCAGGCAAAGAGCGAGTTTCTGGCGAATATTTCACACGAACTGCGCACGCCGATGGGCGGCGTACTCGGGATGATGGACATCGTGCTTGATAGCCGTCTGACGCCGGAGCAGCGAGAGCAACTCGAGACCGCCCAGCGTTGCGCGCACTCGCTGCTGGCACTGCTGAATGACATTCTCGATCTCTCCAAGATCGAGGCCGGCAAGATGGCGCTCGAGAAAATACCCTTCGACCTGCGAAACCTTTTGGACGATTGTGTCAAATCGCATCTGCCGCGTGCCCGGCAAAAGGGCATCGCGATCATTTCGGACCTCGATCCCGCGCTTCCGCGCCAGATCATTGGCGATCCGCTCAGGTTGCGCCAGATTCTCGCTAACCTGCTCAGCAACGCGATCAAGTTCACTGATCGGGGCATGGTGAAAGCCAAGGTGACCGGAACGATGGCTCCCGATACGGGCAAGCTGATGCTTGAGTTTGCGGTCAGTGACACAGGGGCCGGAATCGAGCCGGACAAGCTTGCCATCATTTTCGAAAAGTTCACGCAGGCCGACGGCAGCGTCACCCGGCGCTATGGCGGCACGGGCCTCGGCCTCACCATCACGCGCATGCTCGCCGAGATGCACCACGGCAACATCCGGGTGGAGAGCGAACCGGGCGTCGGCAGCACATTCTATGTGACCCTGGAGTGCGATTCGGCGAAAGCGCTCGTTCCGTCAGGAGGCGAAGGCCCGGCTGTTGGCGCCGCTACGCCGGCTTCGGGGAGTCCGGCGGAGAAGCCATTCATCCTCGTGGTGGAAGACAACCAGGTGAACCAGAAGGTGATTGGCACGATACTGCGGAAGCGCGGCTACCGGGTCCGCATCGCCGCGCACGGCGGCGAGGCCATGGAAGCGCTGACGCAGGATCCCGTTGCCTTGGTTCTAATGGACATTCAAATGCCCGTGTTGGACGGACTCGAAACCACGCGGCTGATCCGCCAGGAGGAGCGCTGGGCGAAATTGCCAATCCTTGCGATGACCGCTCACGCCATGCAGGGCGACCGCGAAGAGTGCCTTGACGCCGGCATGGACGGCTACATTTCGAAACCGGTGAATCCTGCCCACCTTGTGAGCATGATCGAATCGCATCTCGTGGCCGCCCCGAAGCGCCACGCGCACCCGGGTGTCGCGGATGGGCGCATAGACGTGATCGACCATCGTCTGGCCGCGCAGTCCCTCGACATCAGTCCGCAGCTTCTGAAAGGTATGCTAGACCTGTTCCTGCAAATTGCGCCCGAGCGCATGCACAAGCTGCACTCGGCCGTCCGGCAACACGAGTGGGAATGCGCCATGAAGGAAGCGGGCGAAATGAAGCGGGCGGCGGAGCGGATCGCCGCCACCTCCATTGTGGACTGCGCCAGCGAAATCGAGATCTCGACGATGTCGCGCGATGCCGGTGGCGCCTCGGAGTCCATGGCGCGGCTGGATGCCGAACTCACCCGGCTCAGTTGCCACAAACATCCGATGGACAAGGTTACTGTGAACTAAGCGCGGGCCGCGGTGCGAACTTGCGGACCAGTTCCCAGGTATCGAACACGTCTGCGTGCGTCGTCGCGATATTGCCGAGAGCCCAGCGAATCACGAATCGACCGTGCAATACCGTATGCGAGAGGAATGCCTTGCCGGTCGCGTTCACCGCATCCATCAACTCCTGGTTCTGTGCATCGCTGCCTCGATAGCGGAAGCAGACCAACGAAAACGGCACAGGCGCGCAGACTTCAAATGCCGGGTCCGCTTCTACGACGGCGGCGAGTTCCCGCGCCCAGGCGATGTGGTTGCGCAGCGTGGCGCACACACCTTCCCGTCCGTAGTGCCGCATGATGAACCACAGCTTTAGTGCGCGGAAACGGCGGCCGAGCGGAACGCCGTAGTTCATCAGATTCACGGCTTGCGTGTCCTGGGCCGTCTTTAAGTACTCGGGCACCAGCGAGAACGCGCGACACAGCATGTCCGGATGCTTCGTGTAGAGCAGGCTGCAATCGCTGGGCGTAAACAGCCACTTATGCGGATTGACCACTAGCGAATCCGCGCGTTCGATACCGTCAAACAGGGGGCGGAGTTCGGGCAGAATCGCGGCCGGTCCGCCGTAGGCCGCATCCACGTGCAGCCATAGGCCGTATTGCTCGGCGATGTCTGCGATGGCTGCTACCGGATCGACCGAAGTGGTCGACGTCGTGCCCGTCGTGGCGACGATGCAGAAAGGCTGCTTTCCAGCGGCGAGATCCTGCACGATCATCGCGCGCAGGGCGTCGGGCCGCATACGAAATTCGGCATCGACCGGAACTTTGCGCACGTTTTGCTGCCCGAGGCCGAGCGCGATCGCGCCCTTCTCCACGGACGAGTGTGCCTCCTCCGACGTGTACAGCGTCAACTTGCCCGACCCACCGATCGAACGCGCCGTTGGCTCCATTCGCTCCCGCGCCGCGGCGATGGCATGAAAGACGTTGATCGACGCGGTGTCGTTAATTACTCCGAACCAATCCCCGGGCAGTCCCATCCATTCGCGCAGCCACGCCAGCGTAACTTGCTCCAACTCAGTCACCGCTGGGCAGGACTTCCAGACCATTCCGTTCACGTTCAATGCGGCCGTCAGCATCTCGCCGAGAATGCCCGGACCGGACGCAGAGGTGGAAAAATAGCCGAAGAAAGCGGGATGATTCCAATGAGTCAAAGCGGGCACGATCAGCGTGCGGAAGTCGTCGAGAATGCGATCCATCGGCTCGCCGGCTTCGGGCGCCCGTTGCGGAAGGGCCGCCGTCAGGTCGCCGGGCGAATTCCGCGACAGTACCGGATATTGGCGTATGTTTTCGAGATAGCCGGCGATCCAATCCACCACTTCATGGCCGGACTTGCGAAACTCTTCAGGTGACATATTTTTTATTCTTTCACTGTTGCCGCGCGCCATGCATGGCTGCAAAATTAGTATGAGTCATCACTTTCTTATACAATGACTTCGTCCACTAGGTAGAACCATGCAAAATAATTCTGTTCCCTCCCGAAGATCCTTCGCGGCCGGCGCGGCCGCAGCTTCGTTCCTTATCGTGAAGCCCGAACTCGTTCGCGGCGCAGGCAAAGAAAAGCTGAAAGCCGGTCTCGTCGGCTGCGGCGGCCGTGGCACGCAGGCGGTCGAGAATCTCCTCACGGGTGATCCCAACGTCGAACTCGTCGCCATGGGCGACATCTTTGAAGATAAGCTGGAAGCCTCCATCAAGAAGAACAAAGACAAGCCGGAGATCGGCGCGCGCATCAAGGTGGATCCGGAGCACCGCTTCGTCGGCTTCGACGCTTTTAAGAAAGTGCTCGCCTCCGACATCGACTTCGTGATCCTTGCAACACCGCCCGGCTACCGTCCGGAGCACTTCGAAGCCGCCATCAATGCCAAGAAGCACGTCTTCTGCGAGAAGCCGTTTGGTACGGACCCGGTAGGCGTGCGGCGATTCATGGCCGCCGCGAAAAAGTCCGAAGAACTAAAGCTAACGGTCGTCTCCGGCGCACAGCGCCGCTTCGCCCGCGATTATCAGGAGACGGTGAAAAAGATCAACGACGGAGCGATCGGCGAGATCTCCGCGTTGTACGCCAACTGGATCGGCACCCCCGTGATTCAGCAGAAAGCGCGCGATGCCAAGTGGGGCGATATGACCTGGCAGCATCGTGCCTGGTACTCGTTCGTCTGGCTGTGCGGCGATCAGGTCGTCGAGCAGCATCTGCACAACATTGACGTCTGCAACTGGGTCATGGGCGGGCACCCGGAAAAGGTGGTTGCCAGCGGCGGCGCAATCTGGCGTCCGCGCACCGAAATCTACGGAAACATTTACGACCATATTGTTTCGGACTTCGTCTATCCGAATGGTGTTCACATGTCGAGCCACGCCCGCCAGTTTCCGCGCGATGTGGACCCCAAACCCTATACGAACATCAGTGAGTTGATCGTCGGCACGAAGGGCCGCAGCGACGGACACGACCTCGGCGGCAACGTCAAGCAGAATGCTCGCGGCAAGTCCGCCGACCCGCTCGAAAACCCATATGTTCGCGAGCACATGGCCCTGGTCGCCAGCATTCGCGGCAGCGGTCCGTATCTTAATTTTGGAATGCGGGTGGCAGAGAGCACGATGACCTGCATCATGGCCCGCGAGTCGGCTTACTCGGGCCTGGAGATTACCTGGGACATGATCATGAACTCCAAGCAGGATCTCCAGCCCAAGTCGTTCGATTACGATCTGAAAATGGGTGTGCCGGCGCTGCCCGTTCCCGGCCAATACAAGTTCATCTAACAAACCAGCCGGCCGCGAAGGCTACCAAGCTCCTTCGCGGCCGCATTCCAAGGAGAATCTTATGTCTGGTGTTACACGAAGATCAATGCTTTCGGCGGGCGCCACGGCGTTCACCATCGTCCGTCCCGAGTTGGTGCGTGGCGCCGGCAAGGAGAAATTGAAGGCCGGCCTGGTCGGTTGCGGCGGCCGCGGGACCCAAGCGGCCCAACAGTTTTTGCAGGGCAATGAGAACGTCGAGATCGTCGCCCTGGCAGACGTGTTCGAAGACAAACTCGAAGCGTCCCTCGGCAAACTGAAGAAGACGCCCGAGCAGGCCAAGGTGAACGTTGCGCCGGACCACCGCTTCACCGGCTTCGATGCTTTCAAGAAACTGATCCAGTCCGACGTCGACATCGTGATGCTCACGACGCCGCCCGGCTACCGGCCGGAGCACTTCGAAGCAGCCGTCAACGCCGGCAAGCACGTCTTCTGCGAGAAGCCGATCGCGACGGACCCGGTGGGCGTGCGGCGCTTTCTGGCCGCTTGCGAGAAGGCCAAACAGAAAAAGCTGACCGTCGTCTCCGGAGCGCAGCGCCGCTCGCAGCGCGAATACATCGAGACGCTCGACAAGGTTCGCAACGGTGCGATTGGCGATATCGTCGCGCTATACGCAAGTTATCTCAGCGGGCCGGTGATGCACGCCAAGGAGCGCGACCCGAAGTGGGGCGACATGACTTGGCAGCATCGCAATTGGTACTCGTTCCTGTGGATTTGCGGCGACCAGATCGTTGAGCAGCATTTCCACAATATCGACACGATGAACTATTTTATGGGCACGCATCCGGTGAAGGTAGTGGCCTCCGGCGGTGTCGCCTGGCGTCCGCCGACCGAACTCTACGGCAACATTTACGACCATCTCAGTTCCGATTTCGTGTACGCCAACGGAGTGCGCCTGTCGAGCGTGTGCCGCCAGTATCCGTCGGGTTGCTACCGCAAAGTCTGGGACGACATCGTGGGCACGAAGGGACGCACCAACGGCCTTGACCTTGGTTCGAAGGGCGAAAATCCCTACGTGCAGGAGCACATCAATCTGGTGCAAAGCATTCGGGGCGAGATTCCTTACATCAACGCAGGCCCTGCGGTTGCCGAGAGCACGCTCACCTGCATCATGGCGCGCGAATCGGCATACTCCGGCATCGAAATCACTTGGGATATGATCATGAACTCCAAGCAGGATCTCCAGCCGAAGGCCTTCGACTACGACATGAAGATGACGATGCCGCCGAGACCGGTTCCGGGCGAGTACAAGTTCATCTAGGCGTCTCCAGCAGTGATATCCGGCCGGCGGCCCGCCGGAGTATTCGGCGAATAGCGTATACTTTTCAATTGGTATGTCGGCCGTAAAACCTACTCCTATTCCAGCCTCTCTCGCGAGCCACGCCTCCGGTTCGGAAGCGGCTTTCGCGCGCGATGCCCTCTACTTCGCCGCGCTGATGCGCGAAGTGGAAGAACGCATCGAACGCAAGCTCTACCGGCAGGGGAAAATTCTCGGCGGCGTCTATGTGGGACGCGGCCAGGAGGCGATCTGCGTCGGCGCCGGGCTCGCGGCCCTTCCCGGCGACGTGCTTTTCCCCTGCCATCGCGACCTCGGTCTGTATCTGATCCGCGGCGTTCCGGCGCGCCAGATCATCGCGCAGTACATGGGACGCATCGGCGGCATGACGCGCGGCAAGGACGGCAACATGCACATGGGCGATATGAAGCTGCGCATCGTTGCCATCATCAGCGCCATGGCGGCTTCGGTCCCGGTGGCCTGCGGCGCGGCAATGTCGTTCCAGTATCGAGGCACGAAAGACGTTGCGCTCTGCTTTTTCGGCGATGGCGCGACGAGCCGCGGCGATTGGCACGAGGGGCTCAACATGGCGTCCGTGCTGAAGGCGCCGGTCGTCTATATCTGCAACAACAACGGCTACGCGTACTCGACGCCGAATTGCAAGGAAATGGCCTGCGAGAATGTTGCCGACCGTGCCGCGGCCTACAACATGCCCGGCGAAATCGTCGATGGCAATGACGTGTTTGCCGTGAACGCCGCCACGCAACGCGCCATCGACCGCGCCAGGGCAGGCGCCGGTCCCTCGCTGATCGAGTGCAAGACGTTCCGCATGACTGGGCACTCGGCGCACGATCCTGCCGACTACGTTCCCAAGCATCTGTTTGAAGATTGGCGGGCCAAGGATCCTATCCAGTTCATCGAGAAGCGCATCTTGAAGGAGCGCTGGAGCTCTCAGAAAGACATCGACTCCGTCCACGCACGCATTCGCGCGGAAGTGGACGAGGCGATCGAGTGGGCCGAAAATAGTCCCTTGCCCGACGCTTCCGAACTCGGCGACAACGTCTATGAGCAGGCCAGGGAAAACTGAGATGGCCACCACTTACCTCGAAGCAATTCGCGAAGGCATCAGGGAAGAGATGGAACGCGATCCCGACGTTTTTCTCATTGGCGAGGATATCGGCGTGTACGGTGGTGCGTTCAAAGTGACGGCTGGGATGCTCGATCAGTTTGGCGAGAAGCGCGTGGTCGACACTCCGATCTCGGAATCCGCCATTATCGGCGCCTCCATCGGTGCTGGCCTGATGGGACTGCGTCCCGTGGCTGAAATCCAGTTCTCCGACTTCATCACCTGCGGCTTCGACCAGATCGTGAACTTCGCCGCGAAGTGCCGCTATCGTTGGGGCGCTTCGGTGCCCATCGTTGTGCGCGCTCCATCCGGCGGCGGTATCCATGGCGGCCCGTTCCACTCGCAAAATCCCGAAGCGTGGTTCGTCCACACGCCGGGCCTGAAGGTGATCGCACCGGCGACGGCCTACGACGCCAAGGGTCTGATCAAGTCCGCCATCCGCGACAACGATCCAGTGCTGTTCTTCGAGCACAAAGCGCTCTACCGGCGCATCAAAGAGGATCTGCCGGAGGGCGACTACACGGTGCCGATCGGCAAGGCGCGCGTCTTCCGCGAAGGTACGGATCTCTCGGTGATTACCTACGGCGCGATGGTTCACACCGCCGCCGAAGCCGCCGAAATATTGGCTGCCGAGGGAATCTCGATGGAGATCGTCGACCTGCGCACGCTGCTCCCGATCGACGAGGAGAGCGTGCTCGCTAGCGTGAAGAAGACATCCAAGGTCATTCTGCTGCACGAGGACACGCTGACGGGCGGCATCGGCGGCGAACTATCCGCGCGCATTACTGAAAACGCATTCGAGTACCTCGACGCCCCTGTGCTGCGCCTGACTGCGCCAGATACCCCCGTGCCCTATAGCTTGCCGCTCGAAGAGGCGTTTCTGCCGAACGTAGCCAAGTTGCTCGAAAAGGCCCGCTGGTTGGCAAAATACTAATTGCTTCCGCCTCCGGTCGCTAGCGCTCCAGGCACCGTTGAAGCGTCTTGTATCATGCGCCCAACTTCCCAACGGCGCCGGGAACGACAGTGACCGGAGGCTGCGATTCAAGACGCTTCCGCCTGCGCCCTCCGGTTGCGATAACTTAGTAACGATGACCCGATCCCAATTTCTTTTGTCGGCCTTTCCTTTTCTCTACCGCGGCCGCGCTTTGGCAGCCGCCCGCCCGCCGAACGTCGTGTTGATTTATGCGGACGACCTCGGCTACGGCGACGTAAGCTGCTACGGAGCGTCGCGCTTCAAGACGCCCAATGTCGACAGGCTCGCAGCCGCAGGTGTGCGCTTCACCAACGCCCACTCTCCCTCGGCCGTTTGCACGCCTTCGCGCTATGCCATGATGACCGGCGAATATGCCTGGCGCAAACCGGGCACCGGGATTCTTCCGGGCGACGCGGCCCTGATCGTCGCGCCGGGCCGCGAGACGATGGCATCCGTGCTGCAGCGCAAGGGCTATCGCACCGGCGTTGTCGGCAAGTGGCATCTTGGCCTTGGCGCGGGTGACCTGAATTGGAATACTGAAATTAAGCCCGGCCCGCTCGAGATCGGCTTCGACTACGCTTTTATCATTCCCGCCACTGGCGACCGCGTGCCTTGCGTCTTTGTGGAAGACAGGCGCGTCGTGGGACTCGATCCCAAGGACCCGATTCAGGTCAGCTACGGCAAACCGGTCGGCTCCGAACCCACCGGCGCGGAGCATCCCGAGTTGCTCAAAATGCACCCGAGCCAAGGGCACGACAACACCATTGTCAATGGCATCAGCCGTATCGGCTACATGAGCGGCGGCAAGTCGGCGCGCTGGGTCGACGAGAATATCGCCGACGTGCTGACGGAGAAGGCTCAGCGCTTCATCGAGAAAAATTCCAAGGCGCCGTTTTTCCTCTATCTCGCTACGCACGACATCCACGTGCCCCGCGTTCCTAATACGCGCTTTGTAGGCAAGACCGGAATGGGACCGCGCGGCGACGCGATTATGCAGTTCGACTGGACGGTCGGCCAGATCCTCGATACGCTCGAACGCAACAAACTTGCGGAGAATACGCTGGTCATTTTGTCGAGCGACAACGGACCCGTGCTCGACAACGGCTACAAAGATGAGGCGGTGGAGAAGAACGGCAGCCACCTGCCGGCTGGCCCCTTGCGCGGCGGAAAATCCAGTAACTTCGATGGCGGTACGCGCGTGCCGTTCCTGGTGCGCTGGCCGGGCCGCGTCAAGCCGGGCGTCTCCGGCGCACTGCTTGGCCAGGTGGATCTGTTGCACTCCTTCGCCGCACTGACCGGACAGAAACTGGCGGCGAATTCCGGGCCCGATAGCTTCAACGTCTTGCCCGCTTTGCTGGGCGACTCGAAGACCGGCCGGGATCATCTTGTCGAACATGCCGGGACGCTTTCGCTGATCGTGGGCGATTGGAAGCTGATCACGCCCAACAAGGGCCGGGAAAGAACCCCGGGCCCCGGCGGACACGAACTCGGAAATTTCCCCGAAGCGCGACTCTACAATATCTCCGAGGATGTCGGAGAAAAGGTCAATCTGGCCGGGCGCTTCCCGGAAAAGGTGAAAGAACTATCGGCGCGTCTGGAAACCATTCGCACCTCGGGCCGCACCCGGCCCTGACGGTCTAATAATGAAACTACTCAACGTAATTCTGCCCTCCCTCTTCGCTCTCGGCGCCGTTGCTGCCTTTGGACAAACGGCGCGTGAGTTGCCAGCCAACGGGATCTGGCTCGAAAATCTCGATCTCGGAAAGGTGAAGTCTTTCGCGCCGCCGCTCGGCTATCCGGCAAAGGCCGCGCAGTCGGTGGCGGGCAAACCGCTCACAATGAAAGGCGTGGTCTATCCGCACGGCGTGGGGATGCACTCCGGCAGCAAGATGCTGATCGATCTGCACGGCGAGGCGGAGAGCTTTGCGGCCCTGGTCGGCGTGGATGACGCGATGCTCCCCCTGGCGAAACCGCTGCCCGGTGCGGCGGTTCCTAGAGGCCTGCAAAACCATCCCGGCACGGCGGCGATTCAGGTCTGGGTGGACGGCAAACTCGCCGCTGAAAAGGACAAACTGCGCCGCGGCGGCAACGTCGAATCGATCTCGGTCGATTTGCGCGGCGCGCGGCGCATGGTCCTCGTGGTCAGCGATGGCGGCCGTTGGCCCTACAATAACCCCGCCGATTTGGCGGGCGCCGCGATCGTGATGAAGGCGGGCGCAAAGACACGCCCGGAGGCCCTGCCCGTGCCGACTGAGCGGGAGCCTGAGATCGGAAAGGCGGATTCGACTGTGCCGGCCATTCATGGTCCGCGCGTCGTGGGCGCATCGCCGGGCCGGCCGTTTCTGTTTCTGATTCCCGCAACCGGCGCGGGTCCGCTCAAGTTTGCCGCCCGCAACCTGCCCGCGGGTTTGACGCTCGATGCAGGGAAGGGAATCATCTCCGGGGCCATCCAACGCGAAGGCGATACTGTTGTCGAACTCACAGTCAGCGGCCCGCGTGGGACCGGCAAACGCGCTCTGACGATCGCAGCCCATCCGGGCAAACTGGCGCTCACTCCGCCGCTTGGCTGGAACTCCTGGAACGTCTGGGCGAATGCCGTGGATGATGCCAAGGTTCGCGCCGCCGCGGACTGGATGGTGAAATCGGGGCTCGCCGCACACGGCTATCAATACATCAACATCGATGACGCCTGGATGGGAACGCGCGATGCGAATGGCGAAATCCAGCCCAATGCGAAATTTCCAGACATGAAGGCTCTTGCCGATTACGTCCATAGCAAGGGACTGAAGATGGGCATCTATTCCTCGCCTGGACCGAAGACCTGCCAGCAACTCGAAGGCAGCCTGGGGCACGAGCGGCAGGACGCAGCGACCTACGCGCGCTGGGGCATTGATTTCCTGAAATACGATATGTGCTCCTACAGCGGGATGATCAAGAACCGGGACGATCGCGAAGAGAACATCAAGCCATACCGCATCATGGGCGAAGCTTTGCGTCCGCTGCCGCGGGACATCGTTTTCAATCTCTGCCAATACGGCAACGCGAAAGTCCAGGAGTGGGCCCCGCAGGTCGGCGGCCAGGTATGGCGCACCACCGGCGATATTCGCGATTCCTGGGAGAGTACATCCGAGATCGGTTTTCGCCAGAATGGGTTGGAGCCATGGGCCGGTCCGGGCCGTTGGAACGACCCCGACATGCTCGTGTTGGGAGCACTGGGATGGGGCGTCGAATTGCATCCCACGCGCCTGACGCCCAATGAACAGATGACGCATTTTTCGCTGTGGAGCCTGCTGTCGTCTCCGCTTCTGCTCGGCTGCGATCTCTCGCAATTGGACGCCTTCTCGACGGCCCTGTTGACCAACGATGAAGTGCTCGATGTTAGCCAGGATCCAAGCGGCAGGCAGGCCGCGCGCCGTTCGCAGGACGGACTGCTCGAAGTCTGGTCTAAGAAGCTGTCCGATGGCTCGGTGGCCGTGGGACTGTTCAATCGCGGAATCGAAGCGGCGGCTGTGACGGCGAAGTGGTCCGACATCGGTGTGAGCGGAAAGCAACCCGTGCGCGACCTGTGGAGGCGCAAGAACCTCCCCGATTCCGACGGCGCATTCACGGCGACTGTACCCGCACACGGAACCGTACTTGTGAAGGTCGGCCGGCCGGCGAAATAGATGGCCCCGATGACGACAAATGAAGGATGTTGATTGACTTTGAAAGAGTTTTTCAGATAAAATCAGTCTATCGCCGTGGAACCATTGCTGCCCCTCAACAGATCCGCCGTCGAAGAACTCGTTCGCCAGATTGTGGTCAAGCGCCTGGCTCAACCGGGCAGCGCCTTGCGGCCGACCCTTGCGGTACACGCCTCGGCGCGGCACATGCATGTGAGCCGCGAACATCTGGACCGTCTGTTTGGCGAAGGGTATGAACTCAGCGTGCTGCGCCCTTTGTATCAGGAGGGGCATTACGCGGCGAAAGAGACCGTGACGTTGATTGGTCCACGCAGCCGCCTGATTTCCAATTTGAGAATTCTCGGTCCCATCCGCGACCGCTCGCAGGTGGAACTGGCTTTCACGGACGCCGTAAGCCTGGGTTTGGACGACGTGCCGATACGCCTTTCGGGCGATCTCGACGGCACACCGGGCGCGTTCATCATGGGGCCGCGCGGGATGGTCGAATTGAAAGAAGGCGTGATTCGCGCCGCGATCCATGCGCATATGAATCCGGCCGAAGCTGCCTATTACGGCGTTAAGCACAAGGATCTGATGAAGTTGCGGGTGGGCGGCGACGCGGGCGTGACGTTCAACCGGGTGCACGTGCGCGTAGACCCGAAGGTGCGGCTGAACGTCCACATGGACACGGACGAAGCCAATGCATGCGGGTTGCATCTGGCCAAGGAGATCGAGCTTGTCAAGTAGGAGAAAGCGAGAGATGAAGCAAGCGTTAGGAATGATCGAAACAAAGGGTCTGGTCGCTCTTTTTGAAGCGACGGATGCCATGCTGAAGGCCGCGAACGTGACATTCACCGGATGGGAAACGGTGGGAAGCGGTCTGGTCACGGCTTTCGTCGAAGGCGACGTGGCGGCTGTGAAGGCCGCTACCGACGTCGGCGCGGCGGCGGCCCGGCGCGTCGGGGAACTCTCCTGCGTTCAGGTGATTCCACGCCCGCACGACGATCTGGACCTGTTCCTCCAGCAGAACTCCAAGAAGGCGGCCGCGGCGCCGGAGAATGGAGCGGATTCACACGAAGCGATCGGTCTGATCGAGACGCGCGGTCTGGTCGGATTGATTGAGGCGAGCGACGCGATGTGCAAAGCGGCGAGCGTTCAACTGGTCCGCAGCATCGAGATCGGCGGCGGCTATGTTACGTCGCTGGTGCGTGGCGATGTGGGCAGCGTCCGGGCGGCAGTCGATGCCGGCGCGGCGGCGGCCCGCAGGGTGGGCGAGTTGGTTTCCTCGCATGTGATCCCGCGTCCGCACGACGGTCTGGTGGAAGGAATGCTGCGCTAGCCGCGGCCCAAGGAGACAAGAAAATGGAACTCACATCCATCGGAATGATTGAGACCAAGGGCCTGGTCGCGCTGGTCTATGCGACCGACGCTATGTTGAAGGCAGCCAAGGTCGAGTTCAAGGGTTGGAAGAAAGTCGGCAGCGGGCTTTGCACGGCCTTTGTTGCCGGCGATGTTGCTTCCGTAAAGGCGGCGGTCGATGCCGGCGCTGCGGCGGCCCGGCCGGTCGGCGAGGTGATCAGCGTACACGTGATTCCACGTCCGCACGACGATCTGCGCAGCGTCCTGCCAAAGTAGGCGGCATGTTTCTGGCGAAGGTAATCGGCCACGTTGTCGCGACACAGAAGAGTCCCGAGTTTCAGGGGATGAAGCTGTTGCTCATCCAGCCGCATATCAACAAAGACTGCGTGCTGGTGCCTTCGGGCAGTTCGGTAGTGGCCGTTGATAGCGTCGGTGCGGGTATTGGCGAGTGTGTGCTGTTTACGCAGGGTAGTTCGGCGCGGCTCACGCACAATACCAAGGCGGCGCCGGTTGACGCCGTCATCGTAGGCATCGTCGATACGATTGAAGTGGGTGGAGTAACGGTGGAGAAGCCATAATGTTGAACCAGGAGCAACTGATCGCCGAGATTGCGCGCGAGGTGGTGGCGCGGCTGCAGGCGCAGTCGAATGCGCCAGCGGGTAAGGCGGTTCGGACGGCGGGCGACAACGGAGTTTTTGCGACCGTGGACGAAGCCGTAAAGGCTGCGGCCGAAGCGCAGAAGCGGGTCGCAGAGATGAGTTTGGAAGATCGTGGCCGGGCGGTCGAGATCATTCGCAGGCTCTGCGCGGAAAACGCCTCGGAATGGGCGCGCAAGGAACTGGCCGAAACCGGCTTGGGACGGTTGGATCATAAGATCGAAAAGCTCAAAAACGTCAAGAACGTTTTAGGAGTGGAAGCGTTGCGCAGCGAGGTACGCAGCGATGCTTCGGGGCTGTGCATCATCGAGCACGCGCCGTGGGGCGTGATCGGCATGGTGCTGCCCGCGACGCACTCGGCGCCGACCATGGCGAGCAATGCGATCAACGTGATTGCGGCGGGCAATACGGCTGTCTTCAGCCCGCATCCGGCTGGAGCGAAGATCGCCTGTGAGGCACTGGGCGTGATCAACCGCGAGATCGAACGCGAACTCGGCGTGCCCAACATGATCACGACGGTGATCGAACCTAGCATCCGCTCGGCGGAAGAGGTGTTCCATCATCCGGGCATCGCGCTGCTGTGCGTGACCGGCGGTCCGGCTGTCGTGAAGGCGGCCTCGAAATCCGGAAAACGCGTGATCGCCGCAGGACCCGGAAATCCACCCGTGGTAGTTGACGAGACAGCCGATCTCGACAACGCCGCAGCTTCGATCGTACTGGGCGCCTCGTTCGACAACAACCTGCTGTGCATTGCCGAAAAAGAAGTTTTCGTCGTCAGTTCCGTGTTTGACGCCTTCGTCGCTGCGATGAAGCGCGCGGGCGCCTACGAACTCAACGTCTCTGCGATCGAACGGCTCACTCAGGCGGCCTTCAATTTCGACGGCGATGGCAAGGGCAAGGGCTGCGGCCACGCCCACTTGAAGCGCGACCTGATCGGCAAGGACGTCTCCGTGTTGGCGGCCGCCGCCGGTGTGCAAGCGCCCGCGGGCACGGATCTGTTGTTCGGCGAGACCAACGAAGACCATGCGTTTGTGCAGGAGGAGCAGATGATGCCCTTCGTGCCGCTGGTGCGTGTGCGCGACGTCAACGCCGGCATCGCGGCTGCGGTGAAGGCAGAGCACGGCTACCGCCACACGGCGCTGATCCACTCGCGCAACATCGACAATGTGACCCGCATGGCACGCGCCATGAACACGACGCTATTCGTCCACAACGCGGCGTGCGTGTCTTCGCTCGGCACGGACAACCCTAGTTATTTGAGCTTCAGCATCGCCACTCCGACGGGCGAGGGCGTGACGACTCCGCTTACCTTTACGCGCGAACGCCAGATCGCAATCGGCGGCGGGGCGCTGCGAATTATCTAGCGTTATGTTTTTGGCACGCATCGACGGTACGCTCACCTCCACGGTCAAGCATGAAACGCTGCAAGGCTCACGTTTCCTGATCGGACAGCGCTTGGAGGCCGATGGCCGCACGAGCGGCGAGCCGCTGGTGCTGATCGACCAGCTTGGCGCTCGCCGCGGATCGACAGTCATGGTCTCGACGGATAATGAACCGTTGCGCCTGCTTTCCGGAAACCAGACGCCGGCGCGGCTCGTGGTTGTCGGTCTGGTCGATGACTTGCCCGGAGAGGATGGCCGGCGATGAAGCTCGGGATCATCCGCGGCAGCGTGGTACTGAGCATTTGCGTACCTTCGTTGCGCGGAACCCGGCTGGTGATCGTCGAGCCGGTTACCGCGTCGAACCTTGAGGCGGCGAACGGACTGGGCGGAGGCAAGGCTCTGATTGCAGCCGATCAACTCGGCCCGGCGTGCGGGCAGATGGTCGGTTTTGTCGAGGGACGCACGGCTGCCAATCCTTATTGGCCGGAGAGCGTTCCGGTGGATGCCTACTGCGCGCTGATCGTCGAGAATGTCGATTTTCAGCCGCCGCGAAACGAATTGTCCGACAATACTTTTTCCAACCTGACAGGGGTACATACATGAACAGCTTCGATCTCACGCAATATAAGGTCATCACGGCGCAGGATATCCAAGACGCGTGTGCGGCGGGGGCGAAGGAACTGCGGCTGCGTGAAGGCGCGATTTTGACCGCATCCGCACAAGACGTGGTGGCGAGCTCCGGGTTGTCTGTATCGCGTGCCTGTGGCGCATCGAAAGCTCAGTCCTCATCGGCTCCGCAGTGGGACGCTTTGTTCCATTCCGCCGAGGCCGAAGTGCTCAAGGCCGAGATTGTCGCGGTGGGACGCAAGCTGTGGCAGCGCCAGTATGTGGACGGCAACGGCGGCAACATTTCCTGCCGGCTTACGTCCGAAACGGTGCTCTGCACTCCGACGCTGGTCAGCAAGGCTGATATGAAGCCCGAGGATTTGTGCCTGGTGGATTACGCAGGGAACCAGTTGGCCGGCGGGCGTCCGCGCACCAGCGAGATTCTGATGCACCTCGAAATCTACAAGGCTGTGCCCGAGGCCAAGGCCGTCGTGCATTGCCATCCCGCGCATGCTACCGCCTATGCGATCACGGGGCGTGTGCCGCCCACGTGCGTGATTCCGGAGTACGAAGTCTTCATCGGTAAGGTGGCGCTCTCGCCCTACGAAACTCCCGGTACGCAGAAGTTCGCCGAGACGGTAATCCCGTATGTGAAGAGCCATAACACGGTCCTTCTTGCCAACCACGGAATCGTGTGTTGGGCGGACACGGTGACGCATGCCGAATGGTATGCCGAGGTCGTCGATACGTATTGCTGGACGCTCATGCTGGCGCACCAAATGGGCGCACCGATCTCGCACATCACGCCGGAGAAAGCTAGCGACCTGCTGGCCATCAAACAGCGCCTTGGCTTGCCCGACCCGCGCATCGACATGAAGGAGTGCCAACTCTGCGATCTGCCCGACCATCCGGGTACGATCGCGTTGATGCCGCCGTCGTATGCGTCGTGCGGAGCTGCGCCGCCGGTGGCCGATGTCGAATCGCTGATTCAATCCGTCACCGACGCCGTCATGGCTGCGCTGAACGCCAAGAAAAAATGAAGGCGGCCGGCCGGCAACTCCGAATCCGCGAACTGCTCGAGACCGAGGAGTTTGTCGACCTGGAGAGGCTGTGCCGGGATCTGAATGCGTCGGAATCCTCCGTGCGGCGCGACCTGATTGCGCTTGAGGGCGACGGCTTGCTGAAGCGCGTCTATGGCGGTGCGATGGCAATGCAAGCGCGCGGCCACGCTCTCGATTTCGACTGGCAGAGCGCGCGCATGGCGGATGAAAAGAACCGCATCGCCGCGGCGACGGCCACTCAAATCGCGGACGGGCAGACCGTGATCCTGGACGGAGGATCGACTGTGGCCGCGGTGGCGCGAGCACTCAGCGGACGCTCGCTGCATGTCCTGACCAACTCGCTGGCGATCGCGGATATTTTCAGCGAAGCGCGCCAGATCGAATTGACGCTGACCGGCGGGTATCTCTATCCGCGATTGCGTGCGACGCTCGGTCCGCTCTGCGAGCAGATGCTGAGCGCTGTGACGGCCGACGTGCTGATCATGGGCATCGGCGGAATTACTGAGGCCGGCTTCAGCAATAACAATACGCTGGTGGTCGGTCCGGAACGCAAGATGATCGAAGCGGCGCGAAAACTGATTGTTGTCGCCGATCACACCAAGTTCGGCCGCGGCGCCGTGATTCATGTCGCACCGCTCGAGACGGCGGACCTGGTTGTCGCGGACCGCGGCATCGATCCGCTTTACGTCGAAATGCTGCGCCGGCGCGGCGTCGAAGTTCTGCTGGGCTGAGACCTGCTTGCGTTCACCGCGCACCGGGCGGGACTGCCAATTTTCTACAGCGCGCAGGATCCGCTTCAGTCTTCCTGTGACTGCTTCGGTGGACGCTCCGGCACGCCGGCCTTGTATCGCGGATTCGGCGTCGGCATGACCGCTTTGCTTTCGATGCGCCAAGCCTGGAGGCGGGCGTGCAGTTCGCGAGCCTTGCCGGGATACAGTTTCACCAGGTCGTAATGTTCACTGATGTCGGCGTCGAGGTTGAACAACTGCAATTGTCCGTCTTCATACCATTCGATCAGCTTCCACTGGCCATCGCGGATCATGCCCACGGGCGCACCGCCCTGGTTGCCGTAATGCGGATAGTGCCAGAAAATAGGTCCGCGCTTCAGCGGCTGGCCTTTGAGCAGAGGCACAATGCTGATTCCGTCGACGCTATTTCCGGCCTTCGGAGAAACGCCAGCCAACTGGAGAATTGTCGGGTAGTAGTCGATACTGATGACCGGTTCCCGGCAGATGCTGCCCGGGGCCGTGACGCCCGGAGCGCGCACGATCGCGGGTACACGAATTCCGCCCTCGTAGGCCCAGCCTTTTCCGCCGCGCAGCGGCACGTTGCTGGTGGGTGAACCCTCTGACGTGCTCAGCCCGCCATTGTCGGTTGTGAAGATCACGACCGTGCGATTCGCCGCGCCGGAGCGTTCGACCGCCGCGAGCACTTGGCCGACGGCCTGGTCCATTGCCTCGACCATGCCCGCGTAGATCGCGTGATCCTGCACTTGCCGCGCCTCGCGTTCGCGCTCAGGAATGAAACGCTCGCCGGCGAACTGCACCAATTTCGCCTTGGCCTCATACTTGGCCTTCAGATCGGCCCGTGCCATCAAGGGCGTATGCACCGAATAGAACGCAAGATACGCGAGAAATGGCTTGTTTTTGTGAGCGTCGATGAAGTTAGCCGTCTCGCGGCCTAAGCGTTCGGGCAGGTGTTCGCCGGCCGGGCCGTCTTCAAGCCGCGGATTTCCGTAAGGCGAGAAATAGCGGTTTCCGCCGGATGGGGCTCCCCATTCGCAGCCGCCTTTGTTGATGTCGAAGCCCTGGTTCTCCGGATAATGACCTTCCGGCCCCAAATGCCACTTGCCGGCAAAAAACGTTGCGTACCCATTCTGTTTCAGGGTCTCCGCCAGCGTCACCTCTTCGAGATTCAGGCGGAGGCGGTTCGCAGCGGGCAACAGGCGCGTGTTGCGCGACCATTTGTCCGGTTGGTTTGCGCCGGTGTTGTTGATGAAATCGGTAACGCCGGTGTGGACAGGGTATCTGCCCGTCATGATGCTCGCCCGTGTCGGGGAACAGACCGGACAGGCGGCATAAGCGTCAGTAAAACGCATGCCGGAGGCGGCGAGACGATCCAGATTCGGCGTCTCATAGAACGAACTGCCGAAGCAAGCAAGATCCTTCCAGCCCAAATCGTCGGCCAGGATAAAAACGAAATTGGGGCGATCCTTGGTGGCAGCGCTCCACATTGCCGGCAACGCGGCAGCGGCGCTGGAACCGAACACAGCTCTTCTAAAAAATTCGCGTCTTTTGATCTTCATCTCAACTCAATCCTTGCACTCCACAAATACGCCCTATCTCCACTTCTGCCCTTTGGGTTTGGAAGGCTCGATCTGTTCGGGCGGGTCCACCCGGTTGGCGCGCGCCCACGCGTCGAGTTCCTTCACGATGGAGGGATTGGCAGCGGCGAGATCGTTCTTCTCGCCGGGGTCCTTAGAAAGGTCGTAGAGTTCCCACGGGCGGCTGACATCGTCGCGCACGATCTTCCAGCGCCCGCGGCGGCAGGCCTGCATCTTGAGCTTGTAGGGCAGGACAAAGTGTCCCGAATTCCACTCCCAATACATGGGCCGTTCGCGGTTTAGTTTTCTTGCGCCCGTCATCTCTGCCGCGATAGAGATGCCGTCGATTTTTTGCGGGAGATACCGGGTGGCGCCAGTGAACTCCGCGATTGTTGGCATCACGTCGGGGAAATAGGTGGGCAGGTCGCATGTCGATGCGGCTCTGATCCGGCCGGGGTAACGCGCCAGAAATGGGATGCGGATGCCGCCTTCGTACATCGAGGTCTTCTTGCCGCGGAGGATGCCGCCCGAGTTTAGATCGCCCTCGTAGGTCTCGGCCGCGCCGTTGTCGGAAGCGAAGTACACCAGCGTCCGCGAGTCGACCCCGAGTTCCTTGAGCAGCGCCATAGTTTCGCCCACGAATCGGTCGGCGATGGAGCAATATGCGGCATGAACGCGGGCCGCTATGCTCCATGGCTTGTCTTTGTAAAGTTGCCAGGCGGGGTCGCTGTCGGGCACCTCATGACGCGCGTGGGGAATTGTCCAGGGCGCGTAGCAGAAGAACGGCTTGTCCTTGTTCGCGCGCAGGAACTTCTTCATCTCTTCGAAAATCAGGTACGCGCTGAATTGCCGCTTCAGTCCTGTCTTCGGATCGGCGAGCGCGACCGCGCCTTCTTTCGGGTTATTCGCATAGAAGCCCTTGTTGCCGGGCAGCGGAATTTTTTCCCCGGTGTCGATCAGGTAGTCCGGAAAGTAATCATGCGCATGGACTTGGTGGTAGTAGCCGAAAAACCGGTCGAAGCCGTGCTTCTCCGGCACGCCAGGGGTGTCGAGATCGGCGATGCCCCATTTGCCAAAGCCCCCGCAGGTGTAGCCTGCCTTCTTGAGCACTTGCGCTATGGTGACGTCGCCGGCCTGCAAAGAAACGCCGCCGGGGTTGGCCCGCACGGATGTATGTCCCATGTGCGTGCCGGTCATCAGTGTGCTGCGCGCGGGCGCGCAGACCGTGCAACCCGAGTATGACTCGGTGAACTTCATGCCCTCGGCTGCGAGCCGGTCAATGTTCGGCGTCTTTATCTGCTTTGATCCATAGCAGCCGGTGTCGTACATGCCGAGGTCGTCGAGGATGATGAAGACGACATTCGTGGGTTTCACGGCCGCGGAGCGTAGCGCGGCGGCGAAGCCGTGCGCCGCGCCTATGCTGGCCGCGAACTGTCTGCGTGTGATGATGCCCATATGAATTTGCTCTCCCTGCAATGAGGACTAAACGGATCCTAATCACTTCGATTATAGGCTGCCTTGCACCTCTGCCCTGGGCAAGTGTTCAAGTCTGGGTGGGCGACGCAAAAGTGAGAGATCTGCCGGACTGACAAGCTATCATGCGAATCTGAGCGTATTCGCTACTTGAACTTCGCTGGCAAACCGGAGGGCGGACGCCCACGTCCGCGGGCGACCCCCGGTCGCCCATCGTGCGCTTGACCGTTGACGGCTGAGTTCTCTTGGAATCCTCAAACCAACCAGGGGGTTGGTTGCGGAACCGGGGTTCCGCCCTCCGCGCACCCTTCAGTCCTTGCGGCGGAAGGGAGAGGACAGGTAGCCCCGGGATTCCTTGGCCTGCTCGGAATCCGGTGCGAAGGCGATGGTGGATTGATAGGCCGCGACGGCGAGGGGGCGCCGGCCCAGCATGTCGTAGCATTGGCCGAGGCGCAGGCGGGCCATCGCGGCCGTATTCAGGTCGAGTTCCGCCGAGTGCGCAACGACGCGTTTGAGGTTCTCGACGCTCTCGTCGAAGTCGCGATACCAGAACTGCACGACGCCGCGCGCATAGTAGATCTTCTCCGGCGGCAGTTGATCGTAGCCGGGCTTTCCGGTGCGCTTCAGTTCCTCGATTTCGCGGATCACGCGCAGCGCGTTGTTCTTGTCGATCGCGTCGGAATACATCTGTGCGAGTTCGAAACGGAAGATGTAGTTGCGCGGGTAGCGCCGGATCAGATCTTCGAGCAGCGGGATCGCCTCGGCGGGGCGGCGCTCGCGCCGGTAAATGGCGGCCAGCATGATCTCGGCGTCGACCCTGGTCAGGCTGCCCTGGCGCGCCACCATGCGGAGAATGCGTATGCCATTTTCGCGGTCGCCGTGAAAGCCGATCAGGATGCCCGCCATGCGATAGGCGAACGGCAGATTCGCGACGATGTATTCGTGGACGCCCTGCACCAACCGGGCATCCACATTCGCGCGGTCGAGCGCCACGACGCGGTCGTGCGATTTGCGCGCATTCGTCGCATCGCGCAAGGAGTCCCAGTAGGCCTTGCGCACAAGGAAGTTGTAGTTGGCGCGCAACCCATAGGCCACGCCCTGCGCGTAGTGCGCCTGAATATCGTGCGGATTGGCGGCGATGCGGCGGGCGGCGATGTGCAGGACGCTCTCCACCTGTTCGCGAAAACTACGTTGTTCTGCCGCGGTCGGCTCCATCTTGGCGCGCCTCTGGAACGGATTGTTGCCTGTCACCAACTCGCTTTCGAGGGCGCCCGAGCGCAGCATCAAGCCGAACATGATTGACTGCGCGATGTTATTGCGCAGGTTGAGGTTATCCGGATGGGCGGCCAATGCTTTGGAGAACTCGGCGGTGGCCGCGTCGTATTCGAGGTTGTAGATGTGCTCCCAACCCGGCGCTGCAGGATCGCTCGCGGCGGCGCACAGCAGCCGGGCAAGAAGGAGCAGTGATGCCATGCGGGCGAGCATTCTCTAAATCTTATCCGTTCGGGTGGCGCATGCGATTTCCCGGTTGGCACATGCAATTTCAATGTTGCGCTGAAAGCCGGCGAACTTGGCGCGCAGCACCGGGGAGTCCTGGAACATCGAACGAAACTGCGCTTCCGGGAGGGCCGCGAGTTCGTCGAGCGGGGGCGCGAAATGGACGGGCGCGAAGGCCTGCTCATCCGTCACGGGCGCAGCGTGATTCCACGGACAGACGTCCTGGCAGACGTCGCAGCCGAAAACGTGCCGGCCGAGCGCCGCGTGGAATTCGGCCGGCACGACGCCGCGATGCTCGATAGTCAGGTATGAGAGGCAGCGGCGGGCGTCGAGTTCCCAGCGTCCGTCTCGTTCGACCAGCGCCGCGGTTGGGCAGGCGTCAATACAACGCCGGCAAGTTCCGCAGCGATCGGGCGGCGGCGTGTCCGGTTCCAGATCGAGCGAGACCAGCAACTCGCCGAGAAAAAACCACGACCCGCTGTGCTCGTTGATCAGGCACGTATTTCGGCCTAGCCAGCCCAGGCCCGCCCGGCGTGCAAGGGCGCGTTCGAGCAGCGGCGCGGTGTCGACGCATACTCGGTATTCGAAAGTAGCACCGAGTGATTGGCGGAGCCCGGCGGCCAACTGCTCCATTCCGGCGCGCATCACAGCGTGGTAGTCGGCGCCCCAGGCATAGCGCGAAATCCAGCCGCGTGCGGGGTCCGTGTATGCGGTGGAGTAAGGCTGTGCGGTGTTGTACAGTTTGCCCAACGAGATGACGGATCTCGCGGAAGGCAGGAGGTTTCTAACGTCGCTGCGCAAATCGGCACGGTGATCGGTCAAATAGCCCATGCCGCCGGCCAGGCCGCGACCGGCCCAGTCCCGGAAGTGGGCGAACTCCGGTAGGGGGCTCACGGAGGCGACTCCGCAGAGTTCAAAACCCGACTTGCAAGCCAGCCGTTCAATCTGCGATTTGACCATACACCTTAGAAAAGAGGCACTTTAACCCATTTTTGTGGGCGTTTTCGGCTCCCAAGCCTATACTAACAATGCTGGCACTCAAATGCTGGGGCTGGGGGTAAGAGTGCGCCGGCAGATCTCACACTGGGCGATTTCCCCGGGAAACCCTGGATCTCGATTAGGAGCGTTTCACATGCACAAACCCATCAAGTATGCGGAGAAGGCCCTGACGGTTGCCGCCAATGGAGCCTGGTTTGTTTTCGACAAGCTGAACCAGATCAACCGGAACCAGTCGTTTACGCCGAAGTGGTCGGAAAAGCCGCTGTTGAAATCCTGGGAAAAGACGAAGCCCACGCTGGGCTGGCCGCGCGAGACGGATTCGCTTTGTCCCAAGTGCATACCGGAAGTGCGCCAGGAGATCATCGACGGCAAGAAGCCGGTGAGCGTACTGATTGACTCGAAGCCGGGTGAGATCAAGGCGAAGATCATCGAGCGCGACGGGCAGATCCTGATGACGAAGACATGCCCGATCCACGGCTACTTTGAAGACGTCATGGCGATCGACACGGCGTTTTACCGCCACATCGAGCAGGTCTTCCCAGGCCGCGACATCCGAGCGCACAACGATGAAAAGCTGCACCATCATGGCAGCAGCACGGTGAAGCATGGGCGCGGATCGGTGTTGACGATCGATCTGACGAACCGCTGCAACATGATGTGCGATCCATGTTTTATGGATGCCAATCAGGTGGGTTTCGTGCACGAACTGACCTGGGACGACATCCGTACGATGCTCGATAACGCGATCACGATCAAGCCGCGGCGCCAGATGTCGGTCCAGTTTTCCGGCGGCGAACCGACGCTTTCGCCGTTCTTCCTCGACGCGGTGCGTTATGCGCGCAAGGTGGGTTACACGAGCGTGCAGGCGGCGACGAATGGCATCGAGTTTGCCAAGAGTCCCGAGTTCTGCCGCCAGGCCGCGGAAGCGGGGCTGCGTTACGCCTATCTGCAATTCGACGGCATCGGCAATGCGGCCAATTCGCACCGCGCCGTCGGCAACCTGTTCGACGTAAAGCTGCGCGCCATCGAGAATCTTTACAGCAACGGCGTCGACATCGTCCCGGTTATCACGATCATCAACGGAATCAACAACGAGCAGGTGGGCCGTGTGGTGCAGTTCGCGCTCGACAACCCGAAGCGGATTCCGTTCCTTTCGTTCCAGCCGGTGTCGTTTACGGGCCGCGACGAGGCGGTTACTGAAGAGCGGCGCAAAGCGCAGCGCTACACCTTGTCGCACCTGGCGCACGACGTCAAGAATCAGAACGGGCTTGGCGAGCCGGCGCGCGACTGGTTCCCAATCTCGTTCATTAGTACCTTTTCCGACTGGAGCGATCTGGTGCACGGACCGCAGGCGAGTTGGGGGCAACTGAGCTGCGGCTGCCATCCGAACTGCGGCGTGGGCATGGGCATCATGGTCGATAAGGAAACCAAGGAAGCGCGTCCCGTGACGGCGTTCCTTCACGCGGACCAGCTCTCCAAGGACGTGGCCGCGGTGAATGACGCAGCGCGCGGCAAGTGGCTCTCGATCGTGGGCATGGCGCTGGCCGTGGTCCGCAACTACGATCCGTTTGAATCGCCGACGCACTTCAAGCTTCTCGATCTGCTCAAGAAATTCGACAAGACGTTCGGAGCGACGGGCAAGAGCTATGGCAAGGTGGATGGTACGCGCACGCGCGAGGACATTGAAAAGCGCCGCTCGGACCGTTGGAATTTCCTGTTCATCGCCGGGATGTGGTTCCAGGATCTGTTCAACTACGACTTCCGCCGCACCGAACAGTGCATCATTCCGTATGCCACGCAGGAGGGCGAGATCTCGTTCTGCGCGTACAACACGGGCGTGGGCTGGAGAAATATCATCGAGAAGATGCACATGACCGCGACGCTGACCAAGTGGTACGAGGAGAAGGGCCGCCACGAAATTTTCGCGGGCGGCAAGAACGTCAACCTGGCGAGCCGGGATCACGCCATGGTGCTGCGCGACGACATTGTCACGCTCGATGTACAGCACGATCTGGACAAACTGGGCATCGCGAAGACTGCACGCGAAGAGAAGGTACGGGCGCGCGACGAAAAGATGCGCGTTTCGCAGGAAGACGCGAAGATGGCCAAGTTGTACCGCGAAGTCGTGCTGAAAGAAGCGCCGGCCGAACCGTTGGTATCGATCGGCGGAATCGCTCCGGCGAAGCCGGCGGACAAGCCCGCCGTCCGCGAGGAAGTCGGCTCGTTCGGCGATTAGGTTGGAGTCAAGCTTAGACGATACAAAACCGCTGGGGGCAACTCCGGCGGTTTTGCATTTCAGGTGATCTTTTCCCTGAGGAAGTCGAGGAGTTTAGGTAGTGCTTGCTGTTTGTGAAGCGGTGCGTCTACCATCCCACGAGCGAGATCCAGGAAGGCTCGGCCTAGAGCTGAGCTTTCGGTGAGGCACTTCCCATCGGCGGTGGCGGTTCGCAGCGCCTGGTAATCGCTGGGTAGTATGGCCTGCACCGGATGTCCGAGAAAGGTTTCAACATCACTACGCCCGATTTCGAGCTTGCGCCAGCGATTGAGCACGATGCGGATGCATCTTTCCGGAATGCCGTAGGCCGCAAGTTCGTCGCAGCGCCGACGGGCGAGTTTGAGCGAAGGCACCTCGGGCGTGCAGACGACGAAGACGAGGCGCGATCGCCGGACAATTTCGACCGAGGCCGGATTTACCAGTTCTGGAAGATCCACCAGGATGGATGCGTACTTGTCCTTGACGAACTCGAGCAGGCGGAAGTAGTGGTGCCAGGCCGGCAAAGGGTCGCGCGAAGCGGCATTCGCGAACATCCAGTCGACGGCGTGCTTCTGCAAAACGCACTGGTTCAGCTTGGTGCTGTCCATTTCTCCGGCCGATTTGAGCGCGTTCTGCACGAACCACTCCGGAGTGCAGTTCAGAAAGACAGAGAGTGATCCGGAGCGCAGATCGCCCTCGATCACGAGCGTCTTGCGTTGCAGGGGACCGGCCAGCATGGCCGCTGTGTTCAGTACCACCGAACTGCATCCGCTGCCTGCCTTGGCGGGCAGAAACGTGATGAGGTTGTCGAGCACAGCTCCACGCACCTTGCAGACGGCCTGTTCGACAATCCTGCTAAACTCGGCCACTTCAGGGACGAAAGGCAGATAGGCCGTGACGCCCGGGTCGTCCGGCACACGGTTCCCGCCGAAGCCGATGATCACTGTCTTGGGGTAGTCCGCCTCAATCTGCACGGCGCAGTTATCAGCCTCGGCGTATTCGGTGTAGTCGAGAAACGCGATGTCCGGGACGACCGTTTTCATCATCTGCGTCAGTTCATAGGGAGAAGGGAACCGGTCCCAGAGGCGTGCGGCGAGGATCTGGTTTGATTCCAGGGCCACTTGCTGGAGGAGTTCGCGCCGCAGGGCGTTGGAAGTGATAATGACTGCGTTAAACATAGTGCTTCTGTGCGATCAGTTAAACCTATCGGCTGATCTCTTCATTTTCTTTGGTCCGGTTTCCTTGCCGTGGCGCGAGCTACCGGCGAGCGGAGCTTTGTTACACTCAATAGATTCATGCCAAGAAGAGTGTCGCTGTTCGTGACCTGCATCGTGGATCAGCTTTTCCCACGCGTGGGGATGGCCATGGCTGAAGTGCTGGAGCGCGCCGGCTGCACGGTCGATTTCCCAGAGGGCCAGACGTGCTGCGGCCAACCGGCCTTCAACAGCGGCTACCGAGAAGAGGCGCGCGAGGTGGGGCGCCACTTTCTGGATGTCTTCGGTGAGGCCGAGTACATCGTTGTTCCATCCGGCTCCTGCACGTCGATGATTACGCACCACTACGCGGATCTGTTTCAGAAAGAGCCGGAGCGGCTGGCGCAGGCTCTTCATATCGCCCCGCGCGTCTATGAATTTACGCAGTTTCTACTGGAAGTGCAGAAGGTGGAAGACGTCGGCGCGCGGTTCGACGCTGTCGCCACGTATCACGATAGCTGCCACGCGCTGCGTGAATTGAAGATCAAAGACGGACCGCGAAGGCTACTTTCGCATGTGCGCGGACTGACGCTGCGCGAGATGGATCCGCCGGAAGAGTGCTGTGGTTTCGGAGGCACGTTTTCAGTGAAATTCCCCGAGATCTCCGGAGGCATGGCGCGTACCAAAATCGACGCGATCGTGCGTACGGGCGCCGACACAGTAATTTCGATCGACTCGAGTTGTCTGATGCAGATCCAGGGCGCGATGCTCCACGAAGGGCGCGAAATCCGCGCCATGCACCTCGCCGAAGTGCTCGCTTCCAAGTAGGAACCTATGGCCGCCACACCGGAAACAGGATTCAAGCAGACTCTCGACAACGCAAATCTGCAACTCGCCGTTTATACGGCCACGGGACGACTGGTCGACAAGCGCAAGGCTGTGGTCTCTCCAGAGGCGCTGCCCGATTATCAGGAATTGCGCACGCAAGCCAACCTGATCAAGAAGCACACGATTGAGAACCTCGACCACTACCTCGAGATGTTTGAAGCCAATGTCGAGGCGCACGGCGGGAAGGTGGTCTATTGCAAGGACGGCGCCGAGGTTGCGGACTTCGTGCTGGGCCTTGCCAAGGAGCGCGGCGCGAGGCTGATCGTGAAGTCGAAGTCGATGACGACCGAAGAGATCGATCTCAACGAGCGTCTGGAGCACAACGGACTGGAATCCGTGGAGACGGATCTGGGCGAGTATATCGTGCAACTCGCGCACGAACGCCCGTACCACATCGTTGCGCCGGCACTGCATAAGACGCGCTACGAGGTGGCTGAGCTCTTCACGGAGAAACTGGGCGTCGAGAAGGAAGTGGTCATCGAAAAGCAGACGATGATCGCGCGGAAGGTGTTGCGCGAGAAATTTCTAGCCGCCGACATCGGCATCAGCGGCGCGAATTTTCTGGTTGCCGATTCGGGCGCGGTGACGCTGGTGGAGAACGAAGGCAACGCGCGCTTAAGCACGACGGCGCCGAAGATCCACATTGCCGTGGCGGGCATCGAGAAGCTGATCCCGCGGGCGCAGGATCTGCCAACGTTTCTCAAACTGCTCGGGCGCAGCGCGACGGGCCAGCCGCTCACCGTTTACACATCGTTTTTGTCGGGTCCGAAGCGTGCTGATGAGATTGACGGCCCCGACGAATTCTACGTCGTGTTGCTCGACAACGGACGTACGCGGCTGCTGGCCGATCGCGAAAAGCGCCAGTCGCTGTACTGCATCCGCTGCGGGGCTTGTTTGAACATTTGTCCGGTGTATCGGAAAATAGGCGGGCACAACTATCCGTGGATCTATTCGGGACCGATCGGCGCGATCATCAGCCCGCAGTATCAGGGCCTTCTGCACGACCCGTGGCTGCCGTTCGCCTCGAGCCTGTGCGGAGCCTGCCGCGAAGTCTGCCCGGTGAAGATAGACATTCCACAAATCCTGCTCGACCTGCGTTCGGACGTAATGAAGGCTAAATCGCGCGAGGGCAGCGGTCGCATCGAGAAACTCGGTTTCCGCGCGTGGGCCTGGTTGATGCGTCACCCGGCGCTGTTTGAGATGGGCGGCATGATGGGTTCGGGACTGATGGGCGGTGGTGGTAGAAAAGGCTGGTTGAACAGGCTGCCGGCGATGATGACTGTGGGTCCGATCCGGGCCTGGATGGGCGAGCGCGACCTACCGGAGCCGGCGCCGAAGAGCTTCCGCCAGCAGTGGCGTGAAAGGCGGAAAGCAAATGGTGCGTGATTCGATTCTGCATAAAGTTCGTACGGCGCTCGGACGCAGCGCTGGGCAGGAGCCCGCGCCCGCGCCCCCAGTCCGGCTGCGCATTCCGGATGTCAGCGTGGAGCGGCGCATTGATTCGTTTTGCACTGCTCTCGAAGCGTTGGCCGGCAAGACCCTGCGCGCGGATTCGAAGGAAGCGGCGCTCGCGTATGTAGTCTCCCTGATCGAGGGCAAGAGCGCCGTCGCCTCGAACGCGCCGTTTCTTGCGGAGTGCGGAGTCACGTCGCTGCCGGGCGTGCGCAGCGGTATACACGACCGTGAGGAGTTGCGGCAGCTATGCGCGACAGCCGGGGTCGGCATCACGTGCGCGGACTATGCCCTGGCCGACACCGGGTCGCTTGTTATGTTTTCGTCGCAGGCCGAGGCGCGCATGGTGTCGCTGTTGCCACCCGTGCATATTGCCCTGTTGCCGCGCGAGCGCATTCTGACCGGGCTCGACGAACTTTACACGCTGCATCCGCTGCCAGCTAGCGAGACTAGTTCAATGGTGCTGATCACCGGCCCCAGCCGCACTGCCGACATTGAACAGATCCTGGTGCGCGGCGTCCACGGCCCTGGTCAGGTGTACGTCGTTATCATTTAGCTGGTAACGCGCGGGGATCGTTTTGCATCCAACGATGTGAATATGCGCTCCCTCACACTTGTAGTTCTCCTCGCCTCCTCGTCGCTGGCGGCCTCCGCTCAGGTTTTCGAAGCCGGTATGACGGGCGGCTACTCGTTGATCGGCAACAGCGGCATCGGCTCGTTCAACAGCGCGAGTGCCGGCCAGAACGACGTGAAACTGAACGACGGCTTTCGTCTCGGTTTTCGCATGACATTCAATAACTCAAATCTCTTCGGGCACGAGGTTGGGTACGCCTACAGCCGGACAGCGCTAAACGACACGCAAGGCCAGACAGAATCCGGCACGTCGATCCACCAGGGCTTCTACGACTTTCTGCTCTACGGTACGAAGGAAGGATCGCGAGTCAGGCCATTCGCGGCCGGCGGCGCACAATTCAGTAATTTTGTGTATCCCGGCTATTCGGTTTCTTCCGGCGGCGGCCAGACGAAATTCGGATTCAACTACGGCGGGGGAGTCAAGGTAAAGCTGACGCCGATGTTTCTGATCCGCTTTGACCTGCGCAATTACGCTTCGCCGAAACCATTCGACCTGCCTGGCGCGAGCGGCTGGTTGAATCAGCGGGAAGTCTCAATGGGATTTAGCTTCACGATGTAGCCTGCGTCGGTTATGATCGAAAGATCATGAAAAACCTGCGGGAACGTGTGTTGCGCGGCGAGAGCTTGCTCGGCATGTGGTTGAATATCGGCTCCTCGCTGACGGCAGAGATCGTCGGTAAGTCCGGCTTCGACTGGACGTTGATCGATCTGGAGCATGGCGCCGGAACCGAAGCCGATGTGCTGCATCAGGTGCAGGCTCTCGAGAGCACGCCGGCGGCGGTAGTGGTACGCGTCGAATCCCATGCGCGGCAACGTGTACATCGCATGCTCGACCTGGGGGCGCATGGGATCATGTTCCCGCGGGTTAACACCGCGGATGAGGCGCGCGCGGCGGTGGCCACGATGCGCTACCCGCCGGAGGGCGTACGCGGCATGGCGATCATGAACCGTGCCTGCGAATTCGGCGCGACGCACAAGGAGTATCTCGCCGCGGCGAACGGCACGCTGCTAAGCATCGTGCAGATCGAAACGAGTGAGGCTGTCGAGAACGTCGAGGCCATCGCGGCGGTAGAGGGCGTCGACGTGCTTTTCATCGGTCCTTGGGACCTAACCCACAGTCTCGGCATCACCGCGCAATTCGACCACCCGCTATTTCAGGAAGCGATCCGGCGCACTGCACAGGCTGCCGCCGCGCAAGGCAAGACGGCGGGGATTCTGCTGCAGAAATCCGGCGATGCGGGTCATTACTTGACGGCCGGCTACCGCTTCCTGGCGTGCGGCTCCGACGGCGGCCTGGTTTATAACGGGGCTCGGGCCTTGGCCGGCACGCTTCGCGAGGCGCTGGCGAAACACGCATGAGCGCGACGCGCCTACTGCAGTTTGCCGCGGCCCTCGACGGTCCAGACGTGCTCAACCTGATCGCCGCGGATGCCGTAAGCGGTCTCGTGCATATTGACGGCTGTGCAGATATGGTTGGGGATGATGTGCACGGCGTCACCCACCTGGAAGCTCCGCCCCGCACGTTGGATGTTGACCAGGCCGTGCTCCTCGTTCATCTTCGTGAACACCGCGTCGGGCGCTTCGACAATATGGCCGAAACCCGCTTCGGCGCCGGCCACGAGCCGGTCTGAGGAAAACGTCTTCGAGCCGCCGTCGACGACGATCTGATTCTTCACCGCGGTTGAGATCACGGTCACCAGGATCGAGGCCGCGCAATCGGCATAGGTGCAGGCTCCGCAGGAGACCGTATTCTTGTCGTTGAAGATATAAGTGCCGGGCCGGATCTCGTTCATACCGTGGACGCGGTGGGATTGGTACAGTGTTGGCGTCGATCCGCCACTCACAACGCGGCATCCGTATCCGGCGTCGTTCAAGTCGCGCAGGACGCGCTGCACTCGCGTGCTGATCGTGTCCAACTGGCGCAGGGATTGCTCGTCCATTTCCTTGAGCTGGCCGGGGTAAAATGCGATCCCCTCGAAGTTCAGGTGCGGCAGGCGCGCGACGCCTTGCACCAGCGCGAGCGCCTCTTCGGGCGGGACGCCGACGCGTCGCAGTCCCATGTCGATCTCGGCGAGGATGCCGATGTTGGCTTGCGCGGCGCGCGCGGCCTCTGATAGCTGGCGGCCCGCGAAAACGCTGTCAATCGCAACCGTGACGTTGGTCTGCTTCGCCAGATTCACCAGGCGCTCCAGCTTGCGGTGGCCGATGATCGGGTAGGCGAGCAGCAGATCGGGCGTGCCGGTGGATAACATTACTTCGGCTTCACCGACTTTGGCGACAGTGAGCCCGGCTGCGCCAAGTTCCAACTGGCGCTTGCCGAGCGCTGGAATCTTGTGTGTCTTCGTGTGCGGTCTCAGCCGCAGGTCGTGGGCACGTGCATAACTGGCGGCGCGGGCCAGGTTGCGCTCCATGATGTCGAGGTCGATGAGCAGCGCTGGAGTGTCGAGTTCGGATACGTGCATAGTTAGCGGAATCGCATGGAAAATTTTCCAGCCGGTCCTTTGTACTGCAATTCAAGATCTTTCGGCTTCTGCTTGCCTTCCATCGGGAAGTAGAGCAGTCCGCTCACGGGTTTCACCGTCTCGCCTTCCGGCAGGACGCGTTTTTTCAGCACAGGTAGAAGTTCGGTGTCCTTCTCGCCCGTGTCCGACTTCATCGTCGATTTGTTCTGCGACTCTCCGGCGGTGTTGCCAAAGCCGCCACTGTCGCCTCCCATGCGTTCCGGGCGTCCGCCGCCCATGCCGCCCCAGATCGGGCCGCCGCTGTCGCCCATGATCCCACCACGCGTTCCGGTCTGCGAAACGACGAGGGCGCCTTTGCCGGCGATTTGGCTGGGAGCATAAGGTTGCGATCGTTGGCCGTCCTTGTCGGTGCGCAGCGTGAAATCGTCGAGCGTGAGTTTGAGAGCGTTCTCCGTTTTGGGTGTCACTGTAACTTCGACGACGACAACCCAACCGCCGAGATCAAAGCCGATCAAATCCTGAATGGCCGTTTTATCGGCGTAGGCCTTCGCGGAGATCTCGATTTCGTCGTTGCGGTAGTGCGCCACGGGTGTTGGCTTTTTGTCGCCCGCCCAGAGGCTCATCGCGATCGCGCTGGTCAGCAGGAATTTCCAGGACATGACAGCACCCTACTCGCATTATAGGCAATCCGTCTGTGGCTTACTGGCCGGTCGGCGCCGCGCTATCGCCGAAACCCATCGCGCAGGTGGTGTACGATAAGCCCGGAAACCCCTGATCGCCGTGAGTGCCAGAACGAATTCGCGCCGGTACACGTTATCATGATAGGGATGATCCAGCGGGATTCAGTGGATACTCCAGCCGCGACGCTCCCGAAGCTCGCTGAGTTGGAGGCGTCGCTCGCGCTCAGCATCCGGGGTAAAGCCGGCGTGATCCGTCTGTCGCTGGTCTGCCTGATTGCGCGCGGACACCTGCTGATTGAGGACGTGCCCGGCGTAGGCAAGACTACGTTAGCGCAGGCTCTGGCACGCTCGGTGCGGTGCGGCTTCCACCGGCTGCAGTTTACCTCTGACATGCTACCCAGCGACGTGCTCGGCGTGACCATTTATAACGCGCATACGCAAAGCTTCGAATTCAAGCCGGGGCCGATTTTCACGAATTTTCTACTGGCCGACGAAATCAACCGCGCGACGCCCAAGACGCAATCGGCGCTTCTGGAGGCGATGAATGAATTGCAGGTTACGATGGACGGTCGCCCGCTTCCGCTGGTGCAGCCGTTTATGGTCATTGCCACTCAAAATCCGGTGGAGCATCACGGTACCTATCCTTTGCCGGAATCGCAATTGGACCGTTTCCTGATGCGCTTGCGCATCGGCTACCCGGACTCCGGGAGCGAACGCGAGATCCTGCGCAACGCTGAAAAAAGCGCGCCGGCGCAGCCGCCCGTCTGCTCCGCCGAACAGGTGCTCTCGTTCCAGAACAGCGCCAAAGAGGTGAGAGTCGATGAGACGCTCGTCGATTACATGATGGCGGTGGTCGAGAAGACGCGCACGCACGACTCTTTATCGTTAGGAGTCAGCCCGCGCGGTGCTCAGGCTTTGTACCGCGCCACGCAGGCACTCGCTCTTGTCGAAGGCCGCGACTACGCCATTCCGGACGACGTGAAACGTCTGGTAGTCCCCGTCTGTGCCCATCGTGTTGTGGTCAACACCCGGGTAGCGCTTTCGCAGCGCACCTCGGACATGGGCGATCGAATTCTTGAAGAGATCCTCACGCAGGTTGAGGTTCCGCTGTAGCCAAATTCCCTATGAAAACTGCCATTGTCGGTCTGCCCATGGTGGGCAAGACCTCTCTGTTTACGATTCTGACCGGAGTGCATGAGTCGACGCGAGTTGGCTCGATGGAAGCGCGCGTTGGCGTGACCAAAGTGCCCGACGCCAGACTGGACGCCCTTGCGGCGCTCTTCGAGCCGCCCAAGATAACTCATGCCACCGTCGAGTACCTCGATTTTCCCTCGATCTCGAAGGAGGCGCTGCGCGATCCCAGCTACCTGGCGAGCCTGCGCGTCGTCGATGCACTTGCCCATGTCGTGCGCGTCTTCGAGAGCGATGTCGTCCCACATGAAAAAGGCTCCGTCGATCCTCTACGCGACATGGACGATGTCGACATGGAACTCGTCCTGAGCGACCTTGTCGTTGTCGAAAAGCGCCTGGAGCGGCTCGAGCGGGATCGCAAGAAACTGAAGAATCCCGAGTTGGACCTGGAGTTTGCGCTCCTCGAACAGTGCAAGGCGAAACTCGAGGAAAACATTCCGCTGCGCCAGCACGAATTCTCAGCCGACGATGAGAAGCGCATCCGCGGATTCCAGTTTCTTTCGCTGAAACCCATCTTATACGTCATGAATCTCGGGGAAGCGGACGCGCCCAGGCTTGCCGAGATCGAGGCCGAGTGGCGCAAAGGACCGCTTGCGGGTCGCAGAAATACAGGCGTTTCAGCAATATGCGGGCAGGTGGAGGCAGAGTTGGCGGAGCTTCCGGCCGAAGATGCCAAGGAATATCTGGCTAGCTACGGCTTGACCAGTTCGGCGCTCGATCGCGTCATTCAGGCGACGTACGCCGTACTCGGATTGATGTCTTTCCTGACCGCTGGAGAGACCGAAGTGCGTGCCTGGACGATCCCCAAGCACAGCAAAGCTGTCGCTGCCGCAGGGGCCATCCACACCGATTTCGAGAAGAAGTTCATTCGCGCTGAAGTAGTGAATTGGAAGGACTTAATCGACTTGAACGGCTATCCTGGAGTGAAGGAAAAAGGCATCCTGCGACTGGAGGGCAAGGAGTATATCGTGAAGGATGGCGACGTGCTCGTGATCCGCCACAGTTAGAAGTTTCACATTTTTTTCAAATATCACTTGCGCACCCGTAATCGGTTTGTTATTCTGAATGAGTCGCCGCAAGACACGGAATTAAGCAAAACGCTCTTGCCAAGGGCAAGATTTTCCGGTACGCTGGTAGACGGCTGAGAGAAAGCCAAGCAAGGTAGGCAGTTTAGGCCCTCCTGCGGTTCTTTCAAGTTCCTTAACGATTTTTCTGGAGCGAGCATCTGATGTAAGAGATGTTTTGACTCCGAAACGCCTTTCGAGGCCAGTAGCCGACTTGGTTTCCTTCGGGATGCTGGGGAGGTTGCACGGATCTTTGAAAATCTGGTTGGACGCAAAAGTAAATACTCGTCAAGAATTGAGTCAGCAACAAGGCCAATGCGTTTACTTTGGAGCCTGGAACTAGGAATAGTAAAGGGTGAAGGGGTAGGCGAAATCAAAAAGATCAAACGAGAGTTTGATCCCGGCTCAGAATCAACGCTGGCGGCGCGCTTAACACATGCAAGTCGAACGGGAAAGTGGAGCAATCCATGAGTACAGTGGCGTACGGGTGAGTAACACGTGGATCATCTACCTCCGGGTGGGGAATAACCTTGGGAAACTGAGGCTAATACCGCATAAGCCTGAAAAGGGAAAGGCGAAAGTCGCCGGGAGAGGAGTCCGCGGCCGATTAGCTAGTTGGTAGGGTAAAAGCCTACCAAGGCAGAGATCGGTAGCCGGCCTGAGAGGGCACACGGCCACACTGGCACTGAAACACGGGCCAGACTCCTACGGGAGGCAGCAGTGGGGAATCTTGCACAATGGGGGAAACCCTGATGCAGCGACGCCGCGTGAACGATGAAGCCCTTCGGGGTGTAAAGTTCTTTCGACAGGAACGATAATGACGGTACCTGGAGAAGAAGCTGCGGCTAACTACGTGCCAGCAGCCGCGGTAATACGTAGGCAGCGAGCGTTGTTCGGAGTTACTGGGCGTAAAGAGTATGTAGGCGGTTATTCAAGTCTAGTGTGAAATCTCCCGGCTTAACTGGGAGGGTGCGCTGGATACTGGATGGCTTGAGCATGGGAGAGGAAAGCGGAATTTCTGGTGTAGCGGTGAAATGCGTAGATATCAGAAGGAACACCTGCGGTGAAGACAGCTTTCTGGACCATAGCTGACGCTGAGATACGAAAGCGTGGGTAGCAAACAGGATTAGATACCCTGGTAGTCCACGCCCTAAACGATGCACACTTGGTGTGAGCCATTCATTTGGTTTGTGCCGGAGCTAACGCGTTAAGTGTGCCGCCTGGGGAGTACGGTCGCAAGGCTGAAACTCAAAGGAATTGACGGGGGCCCGCACAAGCGGTGGAGCATGTGGTTTAATTCGACGCAACGCGAAGAACCTTACCTGGGCTCGAACGGCTTTCTAACGGCTGTGGAAACATAGCTATCCCGCAAGGGAGTAGAGTCGAGGTGCTGCATGGCTGTCGTCAGCTCGTGTCGTGAGATGTTGGGTTAAGTCCCGCAACGAGCGCAACCCCTGTCCTGTGTTGCTAATCCGCAAGGATGCACTCTCAGGAGACCGCCAGCGATAAGTTGGAGGAAGGTGGGGATGACGTCAAGTCATCATGGCCTTTATGTCCAGGGCTACACACGTGCTACAATGGGCGGTACAAACCGCTGCAAACCCGCGAGGGGGAGCAAATCGGAAAAAACCGTTCTCAGTTCGGATCGCAGGCTGCAACTCGCCTGCGTGAAGCTGGAATCGCTAGTAATGGTATATCAGAATGATACCGTGAATACGTTCCCGGGCCTTGTACACACCGCCCGTCACATCACGAAAGTGGGTTGTACTAGAAGTCTTCAGGCTAACCCGTAAGGGAGGCAGAGGCCCAAGGTATGACTCATGATTGGGGTGAAGTCGTAACAAGGTAGCCGTAGGAGAACCTGCGGCTGGATCACCTCCTTTCTAAGAGAGAACGTGGGTGGAGTCACTGAAAACCATCCGTTGTACCGGATGAGCGAGTAAGTGGCAGTCGTTCCACTCCACAAAGTGGTCTTGATCTCCACTTGATTCTTACATACGGGTATTACTGGAGGGAGCTTGAAGTTCTCTCCGTTGCGTCCAACCGGCCTCGAAATCACATTCCAGCAGGGGCTGTAGCTCAGTTGGGAGAGCGCCTGATTTGCATTCAGGAGGTCGTCGGTTCGATCCCGATCAGCTCCACCAACCGGGTCCAGTACAGAAACACAGTCCAACGCAGAAACATAGTCCAAGAATGGGCCTGTAGCTCAGTTGGCTAGAGCGCACCCCTGATAAGGGTGAGGTCGATAGTTCGATTCTATCCAGGCCCACCAAAAATGCGGAAGCGAGCGGAATGGATCTATTCCTTGAGTGATCGGGTGAAAGCCTGATGACTGAAGGAATCGATCCTACGGGATGGATTTTAGATCTTTGACAACAGAATATTGACGGGCAACTACAAGTTGCAAATCGTCGTCGTGACACAAATATACGGCGGCGATAGCGCGAGAAATACTCAGTTTAGAGTAAATTTTATGGTCAAGCTACTAAGGGCATGCGTGTGGATGCCTTGGCGCAAGAAGGCGAAGAAGGACGTGGCCAGCTGCGATAAGCCTCGGGGAGATGCAAGCAATCTATGATCCGGGGATTTCCGAATGGGGGAACCCAACCGGTGCGAACACCGGTTATTGTGCGCTGAATACATAGGCGTACAAAGCGAACCTGGGGAAGTGAACCATCTCAGTACCCAGAGGAAGAGAAAACAACAGTGATTCCGGAAGTAGTGGCGAGCGAACCCGGAAGAGCCTAAACCAGGCAATTCGAAAGGAGAGCCTGGGGTTGCAGGACCACAAATCATTCACTTATTAACTCGGAGGCTTACGGAAGTAGGCCGGCGAGTTAATGAGTGAATGGTGGAACGAGGGAAGAAAAGCGTTAGGAGAACGGCATGGAAAGGCCGGCCAAAGAGGGTGACAGCCCCGTATTCGAAAATGCAATTCTCTTTCAAGTGGCACCTAAGTACCGCGGAACACGAGAAACTCTGCGGGAATCCGCCGGGACCATCCGGCAAGGCTAAATACTCACTTGCGACCGATAGTGAACTAGTACCGTGAGGGAAAGGTGAAAAGCACCCCTGCGAGGGGAGTGAAATAGTACCTGAAACCGCATGCCTACAAGCAGTGGGAGGGCTATGGCCGCAAGGCAATGCCTGACCTCGTGCCTATTGAATAATGAGCTGGCTAGTTAATCTCAGTGGCAAGGTTAAGCGAAAGCGAGCCGAAGCGAAAGCGAGTCTGAATAGGGCGATAATGAGTCGCTGGGATTAGACGCGAAGCGGGATGATCTACCCTTGGCCAGGATGAAGGTCGTGTAACAGCGACTGGAGGTCCGAACCAGTGTTGGTTGAAAACAGCTTGGATGAGCTGAGGGTAGGGGTGAAAGGCTAATCAAATTCCGTGATAGCTCGTTCTCTCCGAAATAGCTTTAGGGCTAGCCTCGCGTGGTCCGTCGTGGCGGTAGAGATCTGAATGAACTAGGGGCCTTCCCAGGTTACCGAATTCAACCAAACTTCGAATGCCACGAACGAGTAGCGCGGGAGTCAGACGGCGGGGGCTAAGCTTCGTCGTCAAAAGGGGAAGAGCCCAGACCATCAACTAAGGTCCCCAAATTCATGCTAAGTGGGAAAGGAAGTCGAGTTCCACAGACAGCCAGGAGGTTGGCTTAGAAGCAGCCATCCTTTAAAGAAAGCGTAATAGCTCACTGGTCGAGGGACTCGGTGCCGACAATCCAACGGGGCTAAAGCATGGTACCGAAGTTATGGATGCGTTATGTTTCGACATGACGCGTGGTAGGAGAGCGTTCCTGAGGCTGTGAAGGTCGATCGTAAGAACGGCTGGAGCTGCAGGAAGTGACTCTGCCAGCATAAGTAGCGAAAAACCAGGTGAGAACCCTGGTCGCCGAAAGTCTAAGGATTCCTGAGAAAGGTTAATCCGCTCAGGGTTAGTCGGAGCCTAAGGTGAGGCCGAAAGGCGTAGCCGATGGACACACGGTTAATATTCCGTGACTTGCTTGGTCCGATCAAGACCGAAGGGGGGACGCAGCCCGTAAGCGTTGGGGCGCAATGGTTTCAAACCAACGTGAAGGGAGATCCGGAGAGGAAAATCCGCCGGGTCGTCTGCCAGGAAAAGCCTCTAAGGAGGGTCAAGCAATCCGTACCACAAACCGACACAGGTGGACGAGATGAGTATTCTAAGGCGCTCGGGTGATGGTATGTTCAGGAACTAGGCAATATAGCTCCGTAACTTCGGGAGAAGGAGTGCCCCAGCAATGGGGTCGCAGTGAAGCGTCTCAGGCGACTGTTTAACAAAAACACAGGTCTCTGCAAAGTCGTGAAAACGATGTATAGGGGCTGACGCCTGCCCGGTGCCGGAAGGTTAAAGGGAGTGGTTAGCCGCAAGGCGAAGCTATGAACTGAAGCCCCGGTGAACGGCGGCCGTAACTATAACGGTCCTAAGGTAGCGAAATTCCTTGTCGGGTAAGTTCCGACCTGCACGAATGGCGTAACGATCTGAGAACTGTCTTAACATGCCGCCCGGCGAACTTGTGGTTCCGGTGAAGACGCCGGATGCCCGCAGCTAGACGGAAAGACCCCGTGCACCTTTACTATACCCTATCAATGAATTATGGGGCGGTCTGCGCAGGATAGGTGGGAGGCTTTGAACCCGGATTCTCGGATTCGGGGGAGCCAACGGTGAGATACCACCCTGATCGTTCTGTGATTCTAACTTCTTCCCCTGATCGGGGAAAAGGACATTGATAGGCGGGTAGTTTGACTGGGGCGGTCGCCTCCTAAATTGTAACGGAGGCGCTCGAAGCTTGGTTCAGGCGGATTGGAAACCCGCCGCACGAGTGTAAAGGCATAAACCAGGTTGACTGCGAGACCTACAAGTCAAGCAGGTGCGAAAGCAGGACTTAGTGATCCGGTGGTTCTGTATGGAAGGGCCATCGCTCAACGGATAAAAGGTACGCCGGGGATAACAGGCTGATCGGAGTCAAGAGTTCACATCGACGCTCCGGTTTGGCACCTCGATGTCGGCTCATCGCATCCTGGGGGTGTAGAAGCTCCCAAGGGTTAGGCTGTTCGCCTATTAAAGCGGTACGTGAGCTGGGTTCAGAACGTCGCGAGACAGTTCGGTCCCTATCTGCTGTGGGCGCAGGAAATTTGAGGGGGCTTGTCCTTAGTACGAGAGGACCGGGATGAACGAACCTCTTGTGATCCAGTTGTCACGCCAGTGGCATAGCTGGGTAGCGAAGTTCGGTTAGGATAAGCGCTGAATGCATATAAGCGCGAAACCTTCCCCAAGATGAGATTTCCCAAGCGTAAGCTAAGAAGGGCCGTGGAAGACGACCACGTTGATAGGACGGATGTGTAAGCGCAGTAATGCGTTGAGCTTACCGTTACTAATAGCCCGTTCGGCTTGACCATAAAATTTACTGTGGGCTGAGATTGTTTCAGCGCTGCAACACATAGCTGCCCGTCAATATTCCCAAACAAGTCAAAACGACTTTTGGGTGATCGTAGCGAAGAGGTTCCACCCGTTCCCATCCCGAACACGGAAGTTAAGCTCTTCAGCCCCGATGGTACTGCACGCGCGAGTGTGTGGGAGAGTAGGACGTCGCCCGAATTAATTCCAAAAAGCCCCGGCTGCATATGCTGGGGCTTTTTGCCGTCTACCGGGGAACGCCGGCATCGACTCCCCTATCCGTTTCGGATGAGAGGAGCCGACCGCGCTGTCACACCATTTGCGACTTCCGCGCTACACGGCGGCCAGATACTTCTGGATCGCTTTCATCGAGGCGTGTGAGGCTGGAATCTGACCGGGGCCGCCAATGTCGATGTGAGTCTCCAGACAGAAATTGCCTGCATATCCGTCCTTGGCCAGTTGCCGGAAGATGGCAGTCCAATCCTGCTTGGTGGGCTCGTCGAGCAGTGTGCGCCCTTTCATGTGGACGTTAGCGATGCGTGCTTTCGGCAGCAGTTGGTAGCCATCCGGAAAGGCGACTTCACGCACGCCGCCATTCATGGTGTCCCAAATGAGACCGAAACCTTTGCCCGGAATCAACTTGGCCATGGCGGCGGCTTCCGAGCACGTCGCAACGTTGCACGAGGCTTCGTTCTCCATCGTGAGTTGCACGCCCTCTTTGGCGGCCAACTCGGCCATCGGCCCGATGATGTCCGCAATTCGCGGCAACAACGGCACGGGATCCTGAATACGCGAAAAAGCGAACACGCGAATGCTCTTCGCGCCGAGGATGTGCGCAGACTGAATGCATCTGCGGAGATCTTCCATTCGGCGCTCAAAGCTCGCACTATCGCGGTCGATACGCTTCTGCCGCGCCTCCGGCGATTCCGGTGTCTTACGCAGCGGATCCGTACCAGGCAGCGAGAATTTCAGAAGGCTCGCGGCCAGGTGGTCGATCTTGATCCCGTTGGCAACGAACTCTTTCGCAGCGACGCGCAACTCGGCCTCGGGCATCGACCAGTAGGACACTTTCGCTCCCGGGACGCCCCGGAGGTCCAGATGGCTCATCCCATACTGTTTCGCGAAGTCGATCGAGGCGGCCTGAGAGCGCGCCAATTCATCAGAGATGGCGCTGATTCGCGTGATGTCGACGGGCTTGGATTTTGCGGCGAGCGCCGGCAGAGCTGCCGCGCTGAGGAGGAGTTGTCTACGTGTCACCATAAGGGAGGCGGTTACGCCAAGTTGAATGTTACCGCATTCCGGCTGTTTCCAGCGCAGTTGCTTTGGCGCGGTCGGCAGCCGCTCCGGACTTGTCGCCGGCTGCATTCTTGGCTGCGGCGCGATTGCGGTAGGCGTTGGAATAGGACGGATTCAAGCGGACAGCCTCCTCGAAATCAGCAAGCGCCTTTTTGTACGATCGCAGGCGCAGAAATACATAACCGCGCGCGTTGTACGCCTGTGCGAAATCGGGCTTCAGTCGGATCGCCTCGTCCAGTTCTGTCAATGCTTCGTCCAACTGCATTTGTTCTGTGAATAGGCGGCCGCGCTGATTGTGGATTTCCGCCTGACGCGCGTCGCCGGGCTTGGCTGTGACGGGCGGTTTTGCAACGACGAGCGGCTTAGGAGGCTCGGGCTGCTTCGGGAGCGTTGCCACCTGAACTGGTGCCGTCGGGACCGGTGCGGTTTGCACGGGTGCCGCTTGAACAGGTGCCGCCTGGACCGGCGCCGCAGCCACGACAACCGGCTTCGGAGGTTGAGGCGGTGGGGTCAGGGCGTCGCGTGCCTTGTTCAGCACCTGAACGGCTTCGGGGTCGTTCGGCTTCAAACGCAAACCGGTCTCCATGTCGTTCGCCGCCTCTTTGAAGTTTCCCAAGAGAAACTGAGCGTTTCCGCGCGCAAACCAGGCGTCGGCGAGATTCGGGTTGAGTGCGACGGCCTTGTTGCGGTCCGCCATGCCGAGTTCATGCATCCCGAGGAGATGATATGACCCGCCGCGGGCCACGTAGGCCTCGGCGTAGCCGGGCTTGATCCGGATGGCAGCACTGCGATCATCCAACGCCTTCTGGTTGTTTCCTACTTCGGCATAGGTCGCCGCGCGTGCCAGGCGCAGAAAGGCGTCATTGGGCTCCAACTTCACAGCGGCATCGAAATCGGCGATCGCTTTGTCAAACTGGCGCAGACGGCGATAGGCGGCGCCGCGCATGACGAGCGTGCTCGCGCTGGCCGGCTTCAGATCGAGCGAACGCGACAGATCAGCGACCGCGCGGGGATAGTCGTCTAGTTGCCCATAGGCGAAGCCGCGCGCCGAGTAGGCCTCCTCGAGATCGGGTTTGAGGAGCAGCGTGCGATCGAGGTCTTCGATGGCGTCGCGATAGCGGCCGAGTGTGGACAATAACCGGCCTCGTTCAAGATAAGGCCCGGGATCGTCCAGGCGCATACGGATCGCCTTTGCGTAATCCTCGAGCGCTTGCTGCGACTGTCCGAGATAGGCGTAAGCCGCGGCTCGGGAGTTGTAAAGCGAGGCATGCTCGTACTTCAATTCGACAGCGCGATTGAAATCGGCGAGCGCACTGGAACCTTGGCCCAGTTTGAGATAGGCATCGCCGCGGAGTTTGTGAATCTCAGCCTTAGGATCGATGACCCGCAGTGCGATGTCAAAGTCGCCAACGGCCTGCTTATAGTTTCCGTTCGCGAGCGACACCTTGCCGCGTTGCAGCCAGGCTTGCGCATGATCGGGATTGGCTTCGAGCGCGTGTGTAAATTCCCGCTCGGCGTCGGCCATGCGTCCTTCGGTCTGTGCCTTGACGCCGGCTTCGAAAGCGCGCTGCGCCTTGCTTCTCGCGCTCTTGTCGGCGGCCGCGGCAGTCGGCGTCAGCGGCACGGCGGCCGCGAGTAACCCAAAGAACGCAAAGAGAGTTCGAAGAAAGCGTGGCATGGTCCGAACTTCACGTTTTACCACATGCGAGCCACGCCGGCTGCGAAAATCTTCTCGCGCCACGCTCTCACGGAATTGCTCGTGGCTCTGAGGCTCCCGGCAAAATGCTGTAATAGGCGGAGGGTTAGCGAAGCCATGCTTATGAAATTCGCGGCGGCATTTGCCTTTTCTGCAGCACTGACCGCGCAGACACCACAGCCCGCGATCAAGATCGTGCTAGTGGGAGATTCCACGGTGACGGACGCATCTGGCTGGGGCGCTGGGTTCGCAAGAATGCTGAAGCCGGCGGCTGAGTGCGTCAACCTCTCTGCCGGCGGGCGCAGTTCGAAGAGCTTCATCGCGGAAGGCCGCTGGGAGAAGGCGCTCGCCGTCAAAGCGGACTACGTCCTGATCCAGTTCGGGCATAACGACGAGCCCGGTAAAGGCCCCGAGCGCGAAACCGATCCAGGCACCACCTATCGCGCCAACATGGCACGCTATGTCGACGAGGCGCGCGCGGCGGGAACTAAGCCGATTCTGGTGACCTCGCTCACTCGCCGCAGTTTCGGACCCGACGGCAAGATCAGGTGTACGCTCGGTCCGTATGTCGAGGCAGTTCGCAAACTCGCCGCGGATAAGAGCGTTCCGCTGATCGACCTGTATGCCCTCAGTCTTGACGCAGTCGAGAGGCTGGGTCCGGCAGCAGCCGTTGCGCTTGACGCTGCGCCTGGCCCGGACGGGAAGCCCGACAAGACTCATCTCAGCCCGAAGGGTTCAGATTTTTTCGGCGCGACGATCGCCCGCGAACTGGCGCGCGCCGTACCCGAGCTTGCGCCCTATCTGGATCTGCGGGATTTGACGCCATCGCCCGCTTTGTGACACATTTCTCCTGTGCGAATGGATAGGCGTTCCTTCAGTGCGCGTTTGCTTGGTTTCGGAAGCATTGGCTCCGCGCTTCCCTCCTCGGCGGCGCAAACGACGGCGAATAGCTTTGATGTGCAGCGGTTCGGCGCCGTCGGCGATGGCAAGCGTCTGGATACCGCGGCGATACAAGCGGCCATTGATGCCTGCGCGAAGTCCGGCGGTGGAGCGGTGTGTTTTGATCGCGGCGCATTTCTTACAGGAACGCTCCGGCTGCGAAGCCGCGTTACGTTGCACTTGCCGGAAAGTGCCCGGCTGATCGGAAGCACGAATCTGCGCGACTACCCGACGGCCATTCCGCAGTATCGCTCTTACACCGACAACTACACGGAAAAGAGTTTGCTCTACGGCGAGGATCTCGATTCCATAACGATCGAGGGCGGCGGGACGATCGACGGGCAAGGAGCGTCATTCCAAGGGCCGTACAAAGTGAGGCCCTATCTTATCCGTTTCGTCAGATGCCGCGACGTTTCCGTTCGCGATGTGACTATCGAGAACTCGCCGATGTGGGTGCAGCATTACCTGGCGTGCGATGGAGTGCGCCTGACAGGTCTCACGGTACGCAGCCGGGTCAACAAGAACAACGATGGCATCGACATCGATTCCTGCCAGCGTGTACGGATTTCGGATTGCGATATCAGCAGCGGCGACGATGCGATCTGCCTGAAGAGCTCGTCCGCAAGGCCGTGCCGTGATGTCGCGATCACGAACTGCATCGTGAGCAGCGCCTGCAACGCGATCAAGCTGGGCACGGAATCGAACGGCGGGTTCGAGAATATCGTGGTCAGCAACTGTACGGTTTATGACACGCGCCTAGCTGGAATTGCGCTCGAAGCTGTCGACGGCGGCACGCTGAACGGCGTAACAATCTCGAACATCACCATGCGCGCGGTGGCGGCTCCGCTCTTCATTCGCCTAGGCGACCGTGCCCGTCCGTTTGTCGAAGGCGGCGCAAGGCCGCCCGTGGGCCGGCTGACCAACATCACCATTCAGGGCGTACAGGCGACAGGGGCGGCGCGGACGGGCTGTGCACTCGCAGGCTTGCCGGGACATCCGATCACCGGTATCACACTGCGCGACATCACGATCTCTTCCGAAGGCGGCGGCGCCGCAGCGGAAGCGGACCGTGAGATTCCCGAACAAGCGGACAGGTATCCGGAGTACAAGATGTTTGGCGTGCTGCCAGCCCACGGACTCTATGTGCGGCACGCCGCGAATCTGTGCCTGGACAATGTGCGCTGCACGACGCTGGCAGCGGATGCGCGCCCCGCGTTCGTCTGCGACGACGTTGAGGGGCTCGATATGGCGCGTCTTGCCGGACAATCACAGGCCGAACTGCTTCGACTTCAAGACGTCCGCGGAGCACTGATCCACGCTTGTCGCGCAGGCCAAAGCGGCGGAACGTTTCTGCGCGTGCGTGGCGCCCGTTCGAAGGACATCGCACTCGCCGGGAACGACATGCCCGCGGGAGCGAAATCCGTTGTGCTCGCTCCGGAAACGAAGCCAGGCGCGGTGCGCTTCGACGCGATTAATGCGACTGTCCGCTAGCCCCCAGGAAATTGCCGTAGCCCACCACCATAGTGGAGGCAATCAGAATCGCGAGGCTCAGCACCAGCAGCCGGATCGTCCGGTCTCCCGCACCCTTCCATTCCTTCAGCCCGATGCCCCACAGCGTGCTGAAAATGATGATGCTCGCCATGTGCAGCGTCCAGCTTGAAAACTTGTACGCGCCCATCTGTGTCTCGCCCATGCTGTAAAAGAAAAACTGCAGGTACCAGGTGACGCCTGCCAGGGCGCAGAAACAGTAGTTCGCCAGCATCGGGGCGCGCGCGTGGTTTCCGTTCGATGCGCGGATGCTCTCGACCATCTCCTCCGCCGGAGCGTCGATCGCGGTCTCGATAATTGTCTCTTCCAGGCGCGAGGGGAATGGCCCGCGCACCTCGGAGGTGAAGTACTGATAGCCGGTGCGATTGCGGATGTTCAGCGCCAGACACCAGATGAAGTTTGTGGTGAATCCGCCCGCCAGTACAACGACCAGGACCGGAAGTCCCTGCCAGAGTGTGGGCGTGCCGTGCTGCAGCGTGAGTTGCTTGATCGGGTCTCCGGCCGCGAGACCATACGAAAAGCAGGCGCTCATCACTCCGGAAAACGTCGCCACAAGTAGACCCTTCTTCAGGTCGAACTCCTTGATCGCGATTTTCTTTTGCTCGGGCGACATTTCGCGTTCCTTGGAGACTCCGGCCATGCCAGCGCAAGCGATGCCGAGCAGGCAGATCGCGATTCCCAAAAGGATCACCTGGCCGGATGAAGTCCCGAGCACTTTGCCGACGAACTCGCCATTGAAGATCGGCGGCATCAATGTGCCGAAAGCCGCGCAATAACCCAGCGCGACCGCCATGCCCAGCGACATCCCGAGATAGCGCATCGTCAGCCCAAACGTCAGTCCGCCCAAGCCCCACAGAACACCGAAGAGATACGACCAGAACAGCGTACTCGTGGGTGCCGCCGCCAGCACCTGTAGCAGGTCGTTCGTCAGGAGACTGGCCAGCGCCCAAGGCGCAATGATCCAACTGAAGAAGCCGCCGGCCAGCCAATACGTTTCCCAGGCCCAGCGCTTGACGCCGCGGTAGGGAACATAGAAACTGCCGGAGGCGAGACCGCCCAGCCAGTGCAGGAATACGCCAAGTGCAGGATTTGGAATCATGTTGCGTTTACCGCCGCCGCACCGAGGCGTAGAAGGCGCCGCAAACGTCTTTGCCTTCCGCGTCCTGGAACCAGGCGTGGAGCCGTGTCTTCACGCCGCCTTTCAACTTCACGCGGAAGCTCATCGACTTGTCCGCGGCCGCACTCTTCGCCGAGAGATCCTGTCCGGCGATAGTCAGCCGCGCGCGTGCAATTGGCATCGCCTTACCCGCTGGCAGAGAACCCCTGGTCAGTTTCTTCACCGGCGTCGCTGCGTTCAGCGGGAGATCCGTTTCGACGGGCCAGCGTCGCAACTCGATCTCGTAATCGCCGTCGCGTTCGATGAAGACACTCCATGGGCCGCCCTGCGGACCGCCTTCGCCGCCCAGAATCGAGCGGGGATTGTCGCAGTACACATCCTCCCAATCCGACGAACACAGCTTGACCGGATTCTCTTGCTCGGAGCCGATGCTGATCGGTGCGTACTCGCGCAAGCCCGGTTCGACGCGGGCCCACCAGCCCTCATAGTGCGCGCGCATCTTCTTAACGACATCGGGATGCTTCGCGGCTATGTCGGAGGCCTGCGCAAAATCGGTCTTGAGATCGTAGAGTTCCGTTCCGTTCACGAGACGCCACGAATTCCAGATCACGCACGAATCCCACTTCTTGATGATTTGCCCGTACTGCACCACTAACATGCGGTCCGGCAACTTCGCGGCCGTGCCCTTCAGTAGCGGCGCCAGGCTGGTTCCGTCGAAGGAAGCGTTTCGTGGCTTCGCGATGCCGCATAAATCGATCAGCGTCGGCAGCACATCCTGCATCTGCGCTGGCACGCCGATATCGCAGGGAGTGCGAAGCTTGCCCGCCGGCCAACTCACGAAGCACGGCACACGGTGGCCGCCTTCCCAAAGTTGCGTCTTCCGGCCGCGCATTCCGGCGTTGAAGAAAGTCACTCCGCCTGTGCCACCGTTGTCGCTCATGTAAATCAGAATGGTGTTCTCGCGCAGTCCGCTTCGATTCAAAAACGCATCCAGCTTGGCGACGTTCTCATCGAGGTTGGCGATCATGCCGAAGAACTCCGCGGGCATCTTGGGCTTCCGGTAGGGCGTACAGTATTTCTCGTCCACCCAGGTAGGGCCGTGCGGAATGTTCGTGGGCAGGTAGCACAGGAACGGCGCCTGCTTGCCACTGCGTTCGGTCATCCACGCGATTGCCGAGTCGAACCAGAAATCGGTGCAGTAGCCGGAGAAGCGCTTCGGGACAGCGTTGTGCTGGTAGCGGCCATTGAAATAGTCGTTGTCGAATTCCGGCGCGGAACTCATGCCGAATCCGAAGAAATATTTCGACTCCTGGAAGCCACGATCCTTGGGGCGGTAGGGATAATTGTCGCCGACATGCCACTTGCCAAACAGCCCGGTGGAATAGCCGCTGGCCGCGAAGACGTCCGCCATAGTCGGAAGGCCGCGGCGCAGCAGCGCGCGTCCCGCCGTGACCGACGTAGCGCCGTTGTGCAGCGCGTCCTGTCCGGAAAGCAGTTGGCCGCGCGTGGGCGTACACATAGGCGCCGCGTGAAAATCGGTGAAGCGAACACTTTCGCCGTGCAGTTTGTCGAAGGCCGGTGTTTTTAGCGCGGGATTCCCGTGGCAGGAAAGATCGGCATAGCCTTGATCGTCACTGAGCAGCACGATCACGTTGGGCCGCCGTTTTGCGGTTTGAACCGCCGCCGGCGCCGCGCCCGAAAACGTCGTCATGGCTCCAATAGCCTGTAAGAAGTTCCGCCTGCTCGATGTGCTGCTCATCTCTTGCTCCTTGCTTGGCCGGGTGGTTTCGAAAGTTATAAACTGGCCTTGCGCAACCAATGTACATTGGAGCCGAACCGATGGGCAAGCAGACGGGCGAGGAAGGAAGTAAGAATTTGCCGCATTGTTCCCGAAGAAGTTTCTTGACACGTAGCGCCGCAGCCTTGCCGGCCGTTGCAGGCGTGTTCCAGGCTGGCTCTTCCGGCCCCGGCTATCTCTTCGTCTACTTCCGGGAAAATGGCAAAAGCGGAGCGCATTTCTGCTTCAGCCGCGACGGCTATCGTTGGGAGCCACTCAACAAAGGCGCAGCCGTCGTGAAGCCAGAACAACCGGATGAGTTGATGCGCGACCCCTATCTGGCGCGCGGTCCCGATGGCTTCCATATGATCTGGACCTGGGGCTGGACCACTCCACGGATGGGCTACGCGTATTCGAAGGACCTTGTGCATTGGACCGGGCACCGCGAGATACCAGTGATGGCGAATGTGCCCGGAATCAAAAACGTGTGGGCGCCGGAAGCCTATTGGGACGAGGCGAATAAACTTTGGATGATCGTCTGGTCCAGCACGATAGAGGGGCGTTTTCCGGAAACAGCCGGGCAGATCGCCAGCGGTTACAACCATCGCATCTACAGCATGACGACGCCGGATTTCCGGACCTTCAGCGAGCCTCGAGTCTTCTTCGATCCCGGCTATCCCGTCATCGATGCCACGATCCTAAAGGCCGGCGCCCGTTACTACATGATTTTCAAAGACGAGCGTGATACCCCGCTCAAGAAACACATTCAGCTCGCCTCTGGCCCCGCGCTCGATGGACCCTGGTCCGCGATCAGCGCGCCGTTCACGGAAGCCTGGTCCGAGGGCCCGGCGGCGTTGCCAATCGATGGAGGCTGGATCGTCTATTACGATCACTACCGCACTCCGCAGGGCTATCGCGCCGTGTTTTCGCGGGACTTGAAGCAGTGGAGCGATGTCAGTGCGCGAGTCTCTTTCCCGCCCGGTGCACGGCACGGCAGCTTCCTGAAGATCAGCGCTGCCGAAGCACGCGTGCTTTTCCCGGTCGCCCCGTAATAGGTATGCTCTTTGTTATGGCTCGTAAACTGATTGGGTTTCTTTTTGCTGTCACCGTATTCGCGCAGGAGATCCCCCGCGCCGAATATCCGCAGCCACAGTTTCAGCGTGAACAGTGGCAGAATCTAAACGGCAAGTGGGAGTTCGAATTCGACGATGCCGATGTGGGGCTCGACCAAGCTTGGTTCGCGGGCGCGAAGAGTTTGTCGAAAAGCATCGTTGTGCCATACGCGTTCGAGACGAAACTGAGCGGCATCGGCGACACGTCGTTTCATCCCCAGGTCTGGTACCGCCGTAGCTTCACCGTCCCCGCGGATTGGAAAGCGAAGCGCGTGCTGCTACATTTCGGCGCGGTCGATTATCAGGCGCGCATCTGGCTCAACGGCAAGGCCGTCGGCGAACACGAGGGCGGCCACACTCCGTTCCGCTTCGACATCACGCCCTACCTGAAACCTGGCGCGAATACTCTGGTGCTGCGCGCCTGGGATCCCCCGGAGGACCGCTCGATTCCGCGCGGCAAGCAGTATTGGGAACCCAAATCGCGCGGCATCTTTTACACGCGCACGAGTGGCGTTTGGCAGCCGGTCTGGATCGAAGCCGCCGGCGAAAGCTATCTGGAGCGAGTCAAGATCGATGCCGCACAGGATGGCGTCGTGAAATTCGAGGCCCGCATTGCGCGGCCGCAACCGGACACGGAGTTCCACGCGATCCTGCGCAATGGCGGGAAAGTGGTGGCAACAGCCATCGTTAAGACGTCCGGACAGACAGCATCTGCGGCGGCTCAGGTGCAGTCTCCCAAATTGTGGTCGGTGGCGACGCCGAATTTGTATGAGGTTACGTTCGAACTGCACAAGGCCGGCGTCGTGGACCGCGTGCAGTCGTACTTCGGTTTCCGTACGATCGGACTCGACAACGGACGTGTGACCATCAACAACCGTCCGATCTATCTCAAGATGCTGCTCGATCAAGGCTACTGGCCCGAGAGCACGATCACGCCGCCCAGCGACGCAGCGATCCAATACGACATCCGCATGAGCAAGGAGATGGGGTTCAACGGCTGCCGCAAGCACCAGAAACTCGAAGACCCACGTTTTCTCTATTGGGCCGACAAAATGGGGTTTCTCGTTTCGAGCGAGATGGCCAATTCGTACCTGTTCGACGATACCTACGTCGCCCGCTTCACGAAGGAGTGGATTGCCGCCATGGAGCGCGATTACAACCACCCATCGATCATTATGTGGATCCCGATCAATGAGAGTTGGGGCGTGCCGAACCTCCACGATGTGCGCCAGCGCGATCACCTGCGTTCGCTCTATACGCTGACCCGCTCGCTGGACAGTACCCGCTTTGTGATCGACAACGATGGTTGGGAGCACACCGAGATGACCGATCTGTTCGGCATCCACGATTACGCGCGCGACGGTGACACGTTTTACGCCAAGTATGAGGGCGCAAACGTCGGCAAGCCGGGCGGCTCCGTTCCCGATAACGCCAGGAAGGCGCTGGCGCCCGGCTGCCAGTATAACGGCTCACCGCTGTTCCTCTCCGAATTCGGCGGCATCGCGTTTATTCCGCCAGGAGCCGATGTGCCGAAAGAGTCGTGGGGCTATGCCGGCATCGAAAAATCGCGCGAGGCTGCCACGAAGCGTCTGCGCGGCATCTATGAGGCGATCGCCAAAGTGCCTGCGATCCTCGGAATCTGCTATACGCAGACGACGGACGTCGAACAGGAGATCAACGGCGTCATGACCTACGACCGGAAGCTGAAGTTCGAAAGCCAAGCGCTGCGCGAGTTGAACGGACTGTTGAAATAGCGGTTGCGGTTCCCTGTGGTTCGACCAATGGTGCCGGGCGCGCAAATCTGCTAGACTGAATATCAGTAGTAGAAGATCTAATTCGCTGCAACCGCGAACGCCTCTGCGAATTGAACACTTCGTGGAGGTGTGAGCTGGTGTCTCCCGCCTTCATCAGGCTGTGTGTCTAGCCGTGCCCATGTGTAACTCAGAATACCGTCCAACAGTACTGAATACCCTGTATTTATTGTAGTTTGTGAAGTTTGCTGTTGACAAACGAGCTATCTTCATCTTACTATTCTGTTTCGGCTGAATACGAAGATGTAGTAAGAACTCTACCTCAGTGTATAGAAAGGTCCGCGCATGACCTTCCAGATCGGCGAGAAAGTTGTCTACCCCAATCACGGGGTCGGCACGATTGAAAATATCAGTTCCCGAGCCTTCGGCAGTCAGTTCGAACGGTTCTATCTCCTCAAACTCAATTACAACAGCACTACTGTCATGGTTCCGTTCTCCCATGTCACGCACGTGGGGCTTCGCAAGGTAACCAAGAACGGCGAAATCAGCCGCATTCTAGCATTCCTAGCTTCCGGTATCTGCTACTCTTGCGGCGATTGGAAGGACCGATTTAAAGAGAATTCCGAGAGAATGCAGCACGGAAGCCTGCTTGAAGTGGCCGAGGTACTCAAGGGACTGGTTATCCTCCAGAGTCACAAACCCCTGTCCTTTCGTGAAAAGAAGATGCTGGACAGAGCGCGGCACATGTTGATTACCGAGGTGTCCACTTCCCGCGGCCTGAAAGAACCCGAGGCCGTCGAGTTGCTGGCGCGCTCTCTGGCGAAGTCCGCCCTTCTGTGGCCTGAAGCGCTGTAATGCTTCGGGCGCTGGATTGACACTGCGGCTCGGGGTCACCCAGGCCGCGCCGCAGTGTGCCACCCGCATTCCCCACTAGTTCGTTGCCCCCTGCCAGCCCTTCCTGTCCTAAGTACTTCGCTCCTCTCTGGCCGATTCTCTGCGGCACATCCTTACTGCCATGTAAGGGCTTCACCTCGTAGATTCGCCAGCCGGGCGATCTTACCATGGACATGAGGGAAAAGGCGCGAGTATGCGTTGTCTCTACTGCCAGAAACGGATTCCGCTGCTGCGGAAGCTTTCGAGCGGCGAATATTGCTCCGATGAGCACCGCTTGCGGTTCTTAGCTGAGCAGGAACGCATGGCGCTCGCACGTCTGGTGGAAGCCCAGCAGCGTTTCTCGGAAGAAGCGATTCACGTCGCCCGGATTTCAGCGATTTCGGAGGAGGAGTACCCGCCCGCGCTGTTTTTCATGCCGGACGGCCCGTGGGCGCGTGCGGACGGGCACGATCGTGAATCGACCGTCGAGTCGGAGCCACCGGAGGCCGCCGCCACGCTGCCGCGGTATGAATCCAAGCCGGTGGCCGCGCGCTGGAAGCCGGTGCAACTCCTTCGGCCCAGGGTTGCACCGGTTTCCAGTGACTTGCACACAATGTCGTATCGCGCCGCGCTGCTGCGTTTCCGGCCCGCTGTCCTGGATCCTATTCGCGTGCCACAACTGTCTACGGCGAGGTGCGCCGCCAGGCGCGCTGCTCTGGAGTTTGCCTCTTTGGCGACGCTCCCCACTGTGAATTCGACGCTGCCGCCGCGTGTTGCCGGAGGTGCGATTCGCCCGCGTCTGGCGTGCGCCGCTCCTTGCCGGCGAACGCTGCTGGAACTGGCCGTCCCGGCTGCCGCGAACCTGTTTCAAGTGTGGAACATCGCGCCCCTCGTTCCAACCTCGGCCCCGTTCAGCGCCTGCCTTTCCAGTCTCAGCGCTTTGATTCCGGTTGGCCTTCCCGGCCCGCGACGCGACATAGTATTGGACGGCGCGTTGGACGATACGGTTGTTCTGGAAGCACGGCGCACGGCGGACGCTGCCGGCGATCTGCCGCTGGCGCGGATCATGGCGCTCGAGGTAGGGGCCCTGGCCGGGTTCTCGACGGACGTTGCGCTGGGCGCCGGGCTGCAGTTTGCCGCTTCCAGTCAAGCTGTACTGCCACAGAGCACCGCCACGTCCTGTGCACGCGAATTGGCGAAGACTTGCTCTGCGCTACACGCGATCGGATCGTTTCCCGGCCTGTTCGGAGGTTTCGCCGCAGCTGTTCATGCGGGTGAACAGCTGCGGCTTGAGCCTGTGCGCTGCGAACCGTATGACGCCTTCCTTCCTGCCTTCGCCGAGGGCCTCGTGCCTGGTCGTCTGTCGATCTCGCAAAAAACCGCGGCTCTTTCTGTGCCCGCCGCCATTGCGAACGCTTCCGCGGATTGTGTTCATCCGTCGTTTGGCGTGGTTCTGGCGGAATCCGAGGCGAATCCGGCCGTTCCCGAGCGCGAATTGGCGGCATTCGACGCCACGCTTGGGCTCTCGATGGGACTGTGCCCACTGCCGTTGCGCGTCTGTCAGACTGCCGTGCCGTCTCCATTAGGAATGTCCGGCGAACTCCCACTGGACGCCGTCGCCCCCCAGCCGACGGCCTTGCCAGCCCGGGAATCCGTGTTGGCCGGAGCCGTGCCCGAGGCATCGCGGCGCCTGCGTCGACTGAGTGTGGATTTCACCGTGGCGACAGGCCAGTTCGCACCCTCGGTGAGCAGTCTCGACCAACGCTGGCCAACGCCCTCGCCCTGCTCGCCGGCGCTCCGGCTGGCTGCCCTGGTTCCCAGGACGCTAAGCGGTGCTCCGGAGGATTCCGACGAGGCGTTCCGCGCTTTGCTGGTTGGATTCTGGAAGGCCGCTCCAGCCCATCTGCAGCACTTCGCCATGGCGATCCCGCTCGTCTTGGGCGTGGTCTGGTTTATCGCCGGCGGAGTAACGCCTTCGGCCAAACGTGTGCCGCCGGGCGAGGCTGTGCAGCAAAACTCACGGTCGGCCGATGGCGTATTGGAAGCGCGTTGGGAGGCCGTGCGGCAGAATATTGTGGACCGTGCCGCCATCGAGTTATACGACGATTTCCGTTCGGGCCTCTCGTCCTGGGAAGGCAAGGGCGATTGGGCGAAGACGTGGTCCTATGACGGCGCAGGTTTTGCGCGCACCGGTTCGCTGGCGCTCTACGCGCCCTCGCTCCAACTTACGGACTATCAATTTGAGTTCCTGGGCCAGATTGAGAAGAAAGGGCTGTCCTGGGTGGTCCGTGCGCAGGATCCCGATAATTATTACGTCACCAAGATCGTGATTACGCGTCCCGGCCCGCTTCCGGGTGTGGCCATGATCCGCTATGCCGTGATCGGGGGCGAAGAGGGGCCCCGGCAGCAGATTCCCCTCGCTATGAGCGTGCGCAACGACATGCTCTATCGTGTGCGTGTGGAAGTGCGCGGAGACAACTTTACGACGTTCATTCAGGGGCAAGTCGTGGATTCCTGGTCCGACGATCGCCTGAAACACGGTGGGATCGGCTTCTTTAGCTCTAAAGGTGAACGGTCTCTCCTCCGATGGATAACTGTGTCTCACCACTACGACGCCTTGGGTCGCCTATGTGCTTACCTGGCGCCATTCAGTATGCCATCGAGAAAGGGAGAGTGGAGCCAATGAACCCACGGCGGAAACCAGCAACATCGGAACCGGTTCCGGGAACGAACGGAGTTGGGTGGGCGTCCGGCGCCTTAGCGAAGGCTGTCGCATTGCACCTGGAAGGCAAGCTGAAAGATGCCTTGCGCGAGCTGAATGCTGCCGTTGAGCGGGGCGAAAACGGTCCGGAGATCCAATCTGCCCGAGGCTACCTGCAGTTCGAATTGGAGCAGTACGAAGAGGCGGTCAAGAGCTACTCACGCCTGCTGGAAGCCGAGCCTGCCCACGCCACAGGCAGCTTCAATCTGGCGATCTGCCTCGAGAAGCTGGCTCTTTGGGATCAGTCGGCCCTGCAGTTTCAGAAATCTCTACAGCTCAATCCCGATCGGCTCGACGCCCGCGTCGGGCTGGGCATCTGTCAACTTCACCAGCAGAAGCCCGAAGCCGCGCTCGAGGCGTTCGATCGCTGTCTGGCAGCAAAACCGGCTGACGAGACCCCACTGTTCGGCAAGGCCGTCGCCCTGCAACTGCTGCAGCGCTTCGACGAGGCTGTCGAAATCTATGAAAAGATCCTGGCGGCCAATCCGGGCTCTGAGGATTCGCTCACGAATCTGGTGACAATCGGAATTGCACGCAAGGATGAAAAGCTGATCCGGCAATACGCAGAGCGTCTGCTAGCGATGCGCCCGTTTTCGCAGGCTGCGCTCGAAGGCTTGGCCACTTGCGCTTTTGCCAGCGAGGATTACGAGGCCGCTGCGCGATTCTGTGTCAAACTCGTCGAGGCGACTCCGGAACACTTCGACCGGTGGTTTAATCTCGGCGTCTCCTATCAGAAGCTGAATCGTGGCGACCAGGCCATCCAAGCCTACACCGAGGCCCTCAAAATCAAGCCCGACGCCCGTCAGGCTCACGTCAACCTCGGAATCGCGCGGCAGGATGCCGGAGACTTGAAAGGCGCTCGTGAAGCCTATGAGCGGGCTCTCCAGATCTCGCAGGACCAGCCCGAGGTGTGGTTCAATCTGGCGACCGTCTTCGAGAAACTCAGTCTGCCGGACGACGCCGAAAAGCTCTACTCCCGTCTGGTCAGTAAGAATGCGGATTCTCAGGACGCCTGGTTTCGTCTTGGATTCTTGCGTCTGGAACGCGGCGATTCGAGCGGCGCCGCCGAGGCCTTTGAGGCTTGTATCGGCCTGCGCCCGGACTGGTCCGAGGCGCGCATGAATCTCGCCATCGCGAACTGGCGCGCCGGAGCTTATGATGCGGCCCGCAAATCCTTCCAGGAGATGCTTGCCGCTAAACCGGACTCCGTCGATGCTTTGCGTGGCTTGGCGGCACTGGCCATCGAACGTGAGGACCACGCGCAAGCGCTCGAACTCCAGGCCAAGCTGATCGACATGGGCGAGCGATCTCCAGAACTGTTCTACAATACCGGGCTTCTGTTGCAGCGTTCCGGCCAGCATGAAGATGCCATCCGGCTCTACCGCGAAGCCATCAACGAGCGTCCCAACTTCGCCGAAGCGCTACTCAACCTGGGTCACGCCCTCAAGGCGCAAGGCCGCCAGGATGAAGCACGTTTCTACTGGCGCGAAGCCCTCGAAGCCAAACCGGAACTGGCCCAAGGCTATTTCGACCGGGCCTGACGGCAGCTTTCAAAATCTAGCTGGCTAAATCCGCGTTTCCGTGCGCTGGGCGCGAAAGATCGTCCCGGATCCAATGCCGGCGGATCTTACTGTGCCCACGGCACCCGCGTGCAGGTACCAACACCCGATCACAGACGAACAGTACTCGCTTACTGGTACTCCAGCGCAGGTCTATAGGACTTGCGTCCATTGGCGCGCCACGTTTCCAACCGTATCTTGGGACGTGACCGTGCTAGCGATGAACTCGCCAACTGATATTTACGAGGAGCGCCATGCGCTTTCTGACTGACGCGCGAAGGATTTCATCGAGCGCTTCGGTGGCCGTAGTGCTGGCGGCACTACGCTCGCTGCTTGTATTACGCTTCCTCGGCCCCTCGGCGGCGGGCGTTTGGAAAGCGGTCATGATTCTCTACCCGGTTGGCGGATTCGCGCGCATGGGCGTCTCCACCGGAATGTCGCTGCGGGTGCCAGTCCTCAACGGACAAGGGGACGATGAAGAAGCCGACCGATGCGCTCAGGCCGCCGGATTTTTTTTGCTGGTGTTGGGTCTGGCGCTGGGCGCCGGTATTTTTGTTTACAGTTTCTTCGTCCGCGATCCGCAATTCCGGCTGGCGCTACGCTTCATGGCGCTGTTGGTCTTTGTCTCGCAGCCGCATCAGTATCTGCGCGAACTCGCCTCCGCGCGGCGGTTGTTCCATCTGCGCTCGCGTGAAATCCTGATCGCGGCTGCCGCCGACTTCGCCAGCGGCATCGCGCTGGCGTGGTGCTTCGGCCTCGCGGGTATCGGCGCCGCTACCGTGCTGGGTGCTTTCATTCCAGCCGCGTACCTCTGGCACGGCCAGCATCTCCGCCTCAACACACACTTCGATTGGACGCGCATCCGCGCCCTGGTCCGCGTAGGGTTTCCATACTCAATGACCGACAGCGGATTCACGGCAATCCGGTTTGTCGATGTGCTGGTAATGACACCGGTGTTGGGGCCCACGATGGTCGGCTACTATGCCGTCAGTTCTCTGATCACCGATTTCTCGGTGTATCTGACGCAACTCGGCGTGAACGAAGTGGTCGCGCCGCACATGCTGCGCGAATACGGCCGGTTGGGTTCGCATGAACAGGTGGCCGTGTTTTACGAATTGCCGGCGAGGTTTTTTTGTTATGTCCTGCCTCCGATCCTCGCGATCGGTACCCTGCTGATTCCGAGTTTCGTGCACCTCGCTCTGCCGCAATATACGCCCGGCATCGCGGCTGCGCAAATCACGATGTGGGGCATCTTCTTCATGGCGGTTCACGCCAGCGTGCGCTCGTTCCTTGCCGCGGCCGAAAAAATCAATTTGATCCTTAAATGTTTCGCCGTGCTGCTCCCACTTTCGGCCGCTGCCCAGTTCCTCGTGATCAAGGCTGGCTACGGTCTGGAGGGCGTAGCGTGTACGGCGGTGACGACGCTTGCCATACTCACCAGCACGGAGCTGTACATCGCCCGTCGCGGTTGTGGTCACAACCGCCGTGCGATTGCCGGCTATCTGCTCTCGCTCTATTTTCCGCTCGGGGCGGCATTCGGCCTCACTGTGCTTATTCGCTCGTTGGACTTCAGCGGCGACGTGCCGGCTCTGGCGGAAGTCGCGGCCAAGGTGCTGGTGGGGCTACTGCTCTACGTCCCGGTTTTCCTGCTCTACGAATCGCATTATTCGCTCCTGAAGATGGCCAGGAGGTCTGTATGAAAACGGCGCTCGCTCTGCTCCTCTCCGCGTGCACGCTCGGCGCCGCCAATGTTGGAACCGGAACGCATTGGCCCGACATCGCCGACTTTCCCACGCTCAAGAACCTCGGCTATGACTTCGTTGTCACCAATGTCAACCCGGCGAATAGCGCTGAGTGGGCGCCAACCTTCGACGCCGCCGGCGCGGCGGGTCTCAAACTCGTCATTGGCATGTATCCGGTACCGTACAGACTCACCAGCGGCGTCTGGAGCATCACTCCGGCGGGCCAGGAATTCCTGCGCTATGCCGCTTCGCGCGCCGCGAGCGTCAAGGCGATCTTCGTTTACAACGAACCGTACTGGGTAAATCCGTTCACCAACAAGAACGATCTGTGCGGCGCGCTTTCCGCTCAGCAGTTGCGCGATCTGCGATCCGCGATTCGCGCCGTCTGGCCGGACGTAAAGATCTATCACGACATCGGCACGCCCGGCGCCTGGGCTCCGGGCGGTGCGCAGTGGAAAGATTACCCCTGCGTCGCGAACAAATATGCCGACGCCACCGGAGTCGCCGATTTCGTCGGCATCTGGTACTACCCATTTACCGACAGCGGCTATCAGCGCACCGAAGGACTCGCGACTTTGCGGCAGGAGATCGCCTACGTTCGCGCGAAGATGCTCGCCGAGCCGGTGCTCGTCAATCAGGCTTTCACCTGTAAGTCCTGCAAGCTTTCTAATTGGCCGACGGCCGACCAGTTGAAGGACTGGCACTGCGCCACGCGCTCGCTCGGCGCCGAGGCCATAAGTTGGTACGCCTGGCGTCAGGATCTCTACGACGGCGACCTGTTCCAGCGTCCTCAACTGTGGCCCTCCACCAGCCCTTCCGTCTGCGCCAATAACGGCGCGGGCCTGCGCGTCGACGCGGTGCGTTTAGCTTCGTCACCGGCCTTGCTCACCCCGGCTATCGCTCCCGGCAGTCTCGTTTCACTGTTTGGCAGCGGACTCGCGGAATCGACGTTAGCGGCCGCGCCCGGCGCGTTGCCCGTGAAACTCGCGACGACGACCGTGGCGGTCAACGACATACCCGCGCCGCTGCTCTTCGTTTCGCCGGGACAGATCAATCTGCAATTTCCGTTTGAACTGGCCGGCGCTCAGGCCTCAGTGACTGTGCGGGTGGCGGGCACGCCTTCGATAGCTGTTTCCGCGCCGTTAGTCGAGTCAAGCCCGTCCATCTTTACCCTCACCGGGAGCGGCGAAGGGCCGGGCGCCATCGTGAAACTCAACGGCAGTCTCGTCAGCCGCGGCAACCCGGTGCAGCCGCGAGAATTTGTCAGCATCTATGCGACGGGACTCGGCCCGGTCTCCCCTGTGGTCGCCAGCGGCGCTCTTTCGCCGGGACCGCCCGCACTGGCCTGGGTTGCCGCCCCAGTTACAGCTTCGGTTGACGGACGCTTCGCGGCGGTGACGTTTGCGGGCCTCAGCCCGTGGTTTACCGGACTGTACCAAATCAACGTGCAAATGCCCGCGGCGTTGTCGACCTCTTACCCGCGCATCTCGGTCGCGGTGAACGGCATCGCTTCGCCGGAAGTTTCCGCAGGAGGACCGGGCTTGCTCGGCGCTTCTCCAGCCGAAATTCCGGTGGGCGCGGATGCAGCTGTAGTGTTGCGTGGGATCAACCTGGCTCCGGGCAGCGTCCTCGAAGTGGCCGGTGAAAAGCTCACAGGCCGGATTTTGCCGGGTGATCCCGATCAGTTTCAAGTGCTGATCCCAAAGCGGTTGCTGGCCGCCGCGGGAATGTTGTTGCTCGCCGTCTCCAGTCTTGACGGCGCTTTCACGGTACGTAGCAACACCGTGAGTCTCAGGGTTGGCGGACAGTTGTGACGAATTTTCGGAGGATTACAAAGTGAATATTCAGGGTGAGAATCAGGCCAATTTTCTTCGGTTGCGGGGCCGGAAGGTCGTCGCAGCCGGTGGTGTCTATTGGTGCGATTTCAACCTCGGAAGCCGGCTAATGATGGCGTTTCCCGATCACGTGGCCGCCGATCCGCAGCCGGAGGAAATCGCTTCCCTATTGAGAACGACCGTCTCGGTGGCGGCGCGCTACCCGACACTGAGCCAGCCCGGTCTCGAAGGCGGAATCTATGTGCTACGCGACAAGGACTACCGCTTGGAAAGTGTGCAGAAGCAAATGCGCAAGCGGGTTCGGACTGGTCTGGCCGCTTGCGAAATCAGGCCTGTGTCGCTCGAAGAACTGCTCCATCAGGGCCTGCGCTGCAACCTCGATACCCAAGCCCGGCAAGGCCGCTTCAATCCCGAATTCGGCACGCCGCGCTTGTGGGAGCGCTTGGTCCGTGCGGCATTCGATTCTCCCGGAGTGAGCGTTTTGGGCGCGTTCATAGAAGGACACCTAGCCTCCTACATTTTGCAGTGCGTCGACGACGGTTGGGTTCACAAACTTTATCAGAATTCGCGCACGGACCTGATGCATCACTCGCCCAGTCACGCGCTGTCGTTTAGCACGATCATGGCGGCGTTGGCGGATCCACTTGTGAAGGCCGTCTGCACCGGGCCCAAGACGCTCTTGTACGAAGACGGACTGCACGCGTTTAAGACGCGCATGGGCTATCAAGTTGAACCGACCCGTGTTGCCGTGCAACTCCACCCGGCGATCGCGCCGATCGCCGCCAGCGCGCCTGTTGTGCTTACGTTGCGAGCGCTTCAGCGGCTGCGACCGGGCGATATAAGGTTGCAGCGCGCTGCAGCGTTCCTCTCAGTGGCGCGCGAAGGCAGGCAATGGCGGCCAGCCGCTGGTGTCCCTGTAGCTGGTGTGAATTAACGGATGGAGATTATGCACGCGTCCAGAAAAATCAAAGGCTCCGGGCTGGCGCGCTTCATGGAACTGCGTGGCCGGCGGATTGAAGAAGGCGCCGGCGTGCTCTGGCATAGCGTCGAGAAACGATTCTATATGGCCGCACCCTACCAGCTCATGCTGGCGCCGGACCCCGACGAACTCGACCGCATGCTGCGCCGCGTCAAGGGGCTTGGGCTGCGTTTCCCATCGCACAACTGGAGCGGCGTCGCGGCCGGCCTCTACGTGTGCCGCGATCGCGACTACGACGTGCCCAAGCTGCAGAAGACATGCCGCAACCTGGTGCGCCGCGGTGTTGAGCAATGCGAAGTTCGCGACGTGAGCGTTGATGAACTTCTCGAACAAGGTCTCCGGCTCAATCGCGACTCGATGGCGCGGCAGGGCCGCTTCGATGTCGAGTTCGGTGAACGTAAGGGTTGGCAACGTCTCGTGTATGCGATCCCGGAATCGTCGGCTATTCGAGCGGTGGGCGCGTTCGTCGATGGGCAACTTGCGTCCTATGGAATCACCTGCCGCGAAGACGGCTGGGTCCACATTCTGCATCAGAACTCGCGCACCGATCTGCTGAGGCACAATCCCAATCACGTGCTGACCTACCATGTCACGCGTGAGGCGATGCACGATGCCGGGATCGAGGCCATCTGTTACGGGCACACCTCGCTGGTCGCGACAGACGGTCTTCAGGATTACAAACTACGCATGGGCTACGAGGTGGAGCCGCACTTCACGGCGATGCATTTGCATCCTGCGGTCTCGTCGGCGCTGACAAGTGTCGCGGCCCTGCAATCTCTCGCGCTGCTGCGCCGCTGGCGCCCGCGGGATCAAATGTTGGAACGCGCAGCTACCGTGCTCGCCGGGGCGAAACTGGCGCGGACACGGCTGCTGCCTTTGGAGGGTTGAATTGAACTGGGCGATTATTACTGGGGCCTATCCTCCCGACGACGGGGGCATGGCGGATTACACGAAGAGCGTTGCAGAGTCGCTGGCGGCGAAGGGCGATAAAGTCTGGGTCTGGTCCGGCTCCACCGGCGAATCGTTCGAGGACCCGCGCGGGCTACGCATCCGGCGGCTGCCGGGCCACTTCGGCTTGCGCGCACTCTTTCAACTTTCGCGCGAGTTGCGGGATGTTCCGCAGCCACGCCAGATTCTCATCCAGCACGTGCCGCAGGCCTTCGGACCCAACTTCGGATTCCGTGCCTCACGCTTTCGCGGTCTGACGCTGGCCTTCTGTCTTTGGCTTCAATTCCTGCGGGAGCCGGCATGGGTTATGTTCCATGAGTTGATCGTTCCCGCCGGGAAAGGGGCTTCCATGCCCCTGCGCTTTCTCTCAGCGGTCACGCGCTGGATGATGCGCATGATTGTGCGCAAGTGCAGCCGCGTGTTTGTGTCAGTACCCGCTTGGACAGATCTCATCCGCAAGAGCCTCGGTCCGGGCGCCACTGCGGAATGGCTGCCGGTGCCAAGCAATGTGGAGGCCGACGTCGACTGGGACGGCGTGAAGTCGCTCCGAAACGAATTGCTCGGCGGCAAGCCCGGCGCACTGATCGGGCACTTTGGCACCTTCGGTCCAAGGATCACCGAAATTCTCGAACCTGTCCTGCGGCGTGTGCTGGACCGCGATCCGTCGCGACGCGCCGTGCTCGTGGGGCGGGGAAGCCAGGCGTGCGCCGCGCGATTCATTGCCGCGAATCCACGTTTCGCACCACGGGTCCTCTATGCGGAGAATCTGCCGCCTGCCGGCGTGGTGCGCTACCTGGCCGCCTGTGAAGTGGTCGTCGAGCCCTATCCCGACGGCGTCAGCAGCCGCCGCAGTTCCACCATGGCGCCACTCGGTGCCGGACTGCCTGTGATCTGCAATGCAGGCGTGAATACGGAACCCATTTGGCGTGAATCCGGCGCGGTCGCACTGGTCGACGGCGTGGATCCGGCTCCGTTCGCCGAGCAGGTGGAGCGGCTGCTGGCCGATCCCGAAGCGCGCTGCGAATTGGCGGGCCGCGCCTTGCGGCTCTACCGGGAACGGTTCTCGCTGGAACACACCGTCGAAGCGATGAGCGCCGCCGCCCAGAGCGCCGCCGGTCTCAATCCCAGCTCAACACAACCTTGCCCGCGTCCCCTTGCAGCATCACGTTGAACGCGTCCTCGAATTCTGTGTAGTGGAAGCGGTGCGTGATCACCGGGCGAATATCGAGACCGCTCTGCAGCATTACTGTCATCTTGTACCATGTCTCGTACATCTCGCGGCCGTAAATGCCCTTGATCGTGAGCATGTTGAAGATGACCGTGTTCCAGTCGATCGCAATCTCCTGGTTGGGGATGCCGAGCATCGCGATCTTTCCGCCGTGCGCCATGTTGGCCAGCATCTCGCGGAACGCCGCCGGATTGCCGGACATCTCGAGGCCCACATCGAAGCCTTCCTTCATGCCGAGTTGCTTCTGCGCTTCGGCAAGTGGCTGCTTGCTCACGTCGACCGCGAGCGTGACGCCCACCTTCCTGGCCAGTTCGAGACGGTACGGGTTGATATCCGTGACTACGACATAGCGTGCGCCCGCGTGCTTGGCGACCGCCGCCGACATAATTCCAATCGGACCCGCGCCCGTGACAAGCACGTCTTCACCCAACGTCGGGAATGAAAGCGCGCTGTGCACCGCGTTGCCGAAGGGATCGAAGATCGAAGCCACGTCGAGATCCATCCACTTCGAGTGCCGCCAGATGTTCGTCATCGGAAGCGCGACGTACTCGGCGAAACAGCCCGGCCGGTTGACGCCCACGCCCATAGTGTGATTGCACAGGTGCCGCCTGCCGGCAAGACAGTTCCGGCAGCGGCCGCAGACCACATGGCCCTCACCGCTGACGATGTCGCCGGGGAAAAAGTCCGCCACGTTATCGCCCACGCGCACGATCTCGCCCACAAACTCGTGGCCTACCGCCATCGGCACGGGGATCGTCTTCGCGGCCCAGGCGTCCCATTTGTAGATGTGCAGGTCGGTCCCGCAGATGGCCGTCTTGCGGACCTTGATCAGCACATCGTTGATGCCGATCTCCGGCGGAGCGATCTCTTCCAGTGACAGACCGGGCGCGGCTTTGCTCTTCACCAATGCTTTCATCTCTGGACCCCCTCTCCATCATAGAAGGCCTGAAAACTTGATACAAAAGAGTGTGAGAGGATTTTTTATGACCCCAGTTGTTCCCCAGTCTCCTACTCCCCGCAGGAGCTTTCTGAAGGCCGCCGGCGCCGCCGCTCTGACCAGTTCGATTTTTACCGGCAACCTGCGCGGGGCCAATGACAAGGTGCAGATCGCGCATATCGGCCTCGGAGCGATGGGTACGGGCAATCTGGGTTACGCTCTTAAGAATCCCGGCTTTCAGGTAGTCGCCCTTTGCGACGTTTATCAGCCGAATCTCGAAAAGGCGCAGGCCTTGGCGCGCAGGTCCAATCAAGAGCCCAAGGCTGTCAAGGATTTTCGCGAGATCATTGCCGACAAATCGATCGACGCCGTTTGCATCTCGACGCCAGATCACTGGCATGCGTACATGATGATCGAAGCCTGTAAGGCGGGCAAAGACGTCTATGTAGAGAAGCCGGCCTGCATCTGGGTGGAAGAGGGCTTGAAGATGGTAGAGGCGGCACGCAAGTACAAGCGTGTCGTGCAGGGCGGCACCATGCAGCGCTCCGGCTACTTCTTCAAGAAGGCTGTCGAGATCGTCAAGAGCGGCGAGTTGGGCGAGATTACTTTCTGCAAGACATGGCAAGCCGGTCTCGCCAAAAAGGAAGGCTGGGGTTCGCCCGCTGATGACAAACCACCGGCTGGCCTCGACTGGGACCTTTGGCTCGGTCCCGCACCCGCGCGGCCTTTCAATCTGAACCGTTGGGGCATCGCGCCCGGACGCTGGTCGACCTTCCGCTACTTCTGGGACTACGCCGGCGGTGCGATGACCGACTGGAACGTCCACCTGCAAGACATCGTGCAGTACGCCTTCGATGAGGTGATGCCGGTCAGGATCTCCGCGCTTGGCGACCGCTTCTATGTCACCGACAATACAGAAACTCCGGATACGATGCTGGCCACGTATCAATATCCGAAGTTCGTGAGCACCTATGAAAGTCGCACCGTGAATCCGACGCCGATGTTCGACGAAAGCTATGGCACCGCATTCCAGGGCACCAAGGGCGCGCTCGTGGTCAATCGCGGCGGCTATAAGGTGATCCCTGCCGGCAAGTCCGATCTGCAAGCTTCCGAGGACAAGGAACCGGCTAAGCGTGTGATGAACGAGTTGCACTGGGCGAACTTCCTGGAGTGCATCAAGTCGCGCCAGCGGCCGATCTCCGAAATCGAGACCACCGCGCGCACCTCAATCAGTTGCTTGCTCTCGAATATCGCCTACCGCACAGGTCTGACGCTCGATTGGGACGACAAGGCCAAGACCGTCAAACAGGTAGCGGCCAAGAAGTTCCTTAAGGCGCAATATCGCGCGCCGTGGAAACTCGAAGTCTAAGAGGCTTTCCGCTGCGATTGGCAGTAGGCGAGCCATCCTGCCGCTGTGCGCCACCTGCGTCAGACGGATCGCCACGCCTCATAACGGTGCCGGGAACGCCAGCGACCGGAGGCTGCGATTTCATCGTTTTGCGTCGATAATTGAAGTGTTCCCGCCTCCGGTCGCTGGCGCTCCCGGCACCGTTTAACGTGAGTGGCGGCTTACACCGGCACCTGAGCAACTTACTCTGGCGATTGGATGCCTCCCCTGTCTGGGCCGCAGTGGTCCGGGCTACTTCCCGGTCAGCGTCACGCGATACTTCATCGATAGTGGCCGTCCAGGCGTGAGCTGGAACGTCTGCGTCCCCGGAAAGTTGACGCCCAGGAATCCGTAGTTCCGCAGACACCAGCCGTTGGGCGTGTCTGGGTTCGATGGGTCCACATCAATGCGCAACGCGGCCGCCTTATTCTGATACAAAGCCGCGAGTTGCGCCCAGGCGTGCGGCTTCATATCCGTGTCCTTTGCTTCGCGGCCGCTGTCGGTGGTGATGACGGTCTGCTCGCGCGGCGCGAAGCGTACGGAAAAGCCGCCGTAGCCTTTGTTGTTTTCCGGGGCGCCGGCTAGTTCGATGGGCGTGCCGATGGCCTCAAACGTCAATTCGAAATCGACCGCGCGGCTGCCGCCTTTGGCCGGATGCGTCGTGATGCGCACGGTCTCCCGGGCCACCTTGCGTTCTCCGAGATACCACCCGTTTTCGACGGCGACCACGGCCTGCGTCTCCGTCGTGCGCCGCTCGATCCAGCGTTCGAACCGGCTTTTGATCTCCAGCTTCATCCACTGGTCGTACTGCTTGCCATCGATAGTCACGCGCGGCCACGCCCAGAAGACGCCGCGGTGGTGCCAGTGGTCTTTCGGGAAATCGTCCGTGACCACGACTCCGTTCGGTGCGTAGAGCGGATGAACGTAACCCGAGCGGCGTTTCTCCTCGGGTGCGCCGCCGCCCAGCGTCATGCCGTAGTTGTAAACAAGGACGGGCTTGCCCTGCTCGCGCACTTCGAGCGCTGTGGAGCCCGCCTCGTGAATTTCAAACGGACTCTTTGCTTCGAGCGACAGCGCAACGAGCAACAAGACCGCAAATCTCATGCCTGCCCCTTTCGAACCCGCGCTTCATCCACTTCCACACCCAACCCAGGGCCGGATGGGATTTCGATTTCGCCGTCCTTCACGATGAGCGGTTTTTTCAGGAAGCTGCCGCTCAAGAACTGCGGGCCGTTTAGCGCCGCGGGAAACTTCAGCCCGTAGGAGCCATAGAGTTGGATCGCCGCCGCCAACGCCACATCGGGATCGGTCAAGCCGCTGCCCAGAAACAATAAACCCGCTTCCTGCACAATCTCGATCTGCTTGCGCGCATCGAACAGGCCAGCGGTCCGTGCGGGTTTCATCGCCACGCCGTCGAGCAGGCCGAGCTTGATAAACTCCACCAGTTCAACGCTCGACACGACGCCCTCGTCAAGAAGGATCGGAAGCGCGCCCTGCCGCTTTAACTCGCGCAATCCCGTGAGACGGTTGGGGGCGATCGGCTGTTCGAGCACGTTGACGCCGCTATCGGCCAGCTTGGGTGCGATCGCCAGCGCCGTCGCGAGATCATAGCCGCCGTTCGCATCGGCCCATAGGAAGCAGTCCGGCGCGAGTTTGCGCACCAGCTTACACATCGCCAGATCGAACTTCGGATCCGGCGCAATCTTTACGTTGAAATGCTTGTAGCCGCGCGCGCGGCCCGCCGCCACAAGTTGCTCTGTCTCCTCGAGCGATTGCGGATTCACCGTCCAACTCAGCGTGAGCTTGTCCGGAGTCTTTCGGCCCCAGCGCTCGGCGACGCTCTGGTTGCGCAGTTTTGCTGTCAGATCGTGCAGCGCGAGATCGACGCCGGCCTTGGTGATCGGCATGCCGGTCGAGAAGGAAGGCGCAATGGCCTTGTTCATCGCGCCGTGAGCGCCCGCGATATCGAAAGGGTCCAGTCCGATCAACACCGGCGCCAGGTGTTTCTCCAGCGTCGCCATGGTGGATTCGAGCGACTCGTAACTCCAAGCGGGAATCGGGACACTTTGGCCCCAGCCGAAGGATCCGTCTTCAGCCGTGATCTTGACCAGTACCGTGTCGCGCCACGGTTTCTTGAAAAACTTGAAGTGTGCGGCCACAGGGTAAGGCGCGGAGAAGATCTCCAGCTTCGCGATCGCCGGATTCTTCGCTGCACTTGCCAGACAGGTTGACGCGAGAGCGCCGCCCAGAAACTTCCGACGGGAAGGCTGTTGCATGATTTCTTACCGAACCGCCATTGTAACGCCCAGGTTGCTGCTGCTGCGCCCAAACGTCAGCTGGACGGGTAGCGCAGTTCCGGACGGCGCCTCTTCGGGTATCTTTGCGTTTACTTGTACGGCGCCGGAAACAAAACCGGGCGCGGGCCCGTAGAACTTCACTTCGGCTTCATATCCTCCGATTGTTACGTACACCTGTTGCAGCGGGCTCAAGAGCATGGGCAAAATTCCGTCGCCCGTCGCGTAGATCATCACTACGCTGCCTTTCGCCGCCGGCTTCTGCGCGCTGTTGATCGAGTAGTCCTGGTTGAGAATCGCGCCCGGCCCGCCGCCGGTTCTGTTGAGAGTGAAGATGCCGGGTGCATACGGCGCCAAGCTGAGCGTCGTCTTCGCGGATCGCGCCGCATCGAACTGCACCTGCAATTCGGCTGTGCCCGCCGCGCCGATGCCGTAGGGTACCGTCGCGCTGACCTGCGACGTCGAGATGCCGAACACTTCCGCGGCCTTGCCATCGAAGAGCACCTTGGCCGCCTCCGTGAATCCCGTGCCCGTAATTGTTACGATCTCGCCCGGCGCGACAGGCCCCGTGAGTTGCGTGGCCGCGTTCACGACGCTGGCCGGAGTGAGATCCAGCGGCACGCTCGAGAAGTACGCCACAGGCACATCATGATCCGAGGTGCGCTCCGGCCGGTTCGCATCGCCGCGATACGATTCCGGGAAATCTGCGTTCATGTGCGCGGTGAGCGTGCGTGTCCAACGGTTCCGGGCGCTCGCGTTGACGATGATGTGGTCCAGCGCCTGCGCGTTGCCATCGAAGACATAGGTGTAGCCCTGCTCGCGCGGCAGCGCATCGTCCAGACTCCAGGCCAGCGGAACACCGCCCACGCCTTTGATGATGCCCAGCGCATCCACATACCCGTCGCTGTATGGATACGAGTTGAAGTCGCCGGCCAGAATCAGGTTCCAGGCCTTCTTCAGCAGAAACTGATTGGCGAGCCACTGCGCCTGCGCCTGTTTCTTGGCGCGCACGCGCAGGTCCGCCTGATCAAGCAGCGAAAGTAAGTGATTGGCGACCACCGTCACCGGATAGCCCCCTACCGACGCTTCGAGGAACAGCGGAGGACGGTCGAAGAGCGTCGCGGGCCGGCCCGTATTCGGGTCAGTGTACGTCGTGTCCTTGGCCTGCTGCACGACATTCAATACCTTCACCCGTGCTTCGTTGACGAGGAAACCGACATCGATTCCGCCGACGTCGTTGCCCTCTTCCAGATACGCCGTGTAGCCGAGACGCGAGGCGAGCGCTTCCAGTATTTTCAGGTCTCCCACTTCCTGTACGGCGAGAATATCCGGAGTGTTCAGAATCGTCTTGATGGCGAGCGCGGCCTTGTCCAATCGTGGTTGCGTCACACCGCTGCCCACCATGCGCTGCATGTTGAATGAGGCCACGCTGAATTCGTTCGCCGCCGCTTTGGGCGCCGGCTGTGCCGAAACAAGCCCGGCTACCTCCGGTTTTGTATTCGCGTCGGGTACGATCGTGTATGTGCGGAACGCGTAGTCGAGCGGGCCGGAGATATTTGCGATCGTCGCGCCGCTGGTCACCTCCAACGCCTGTGTGCCCACTTGGCCGCGGCTGTCCACGCGCAGCCTCTCCGGGTTGCCGTCGAAGACTGGCGCATCGGGAACGCTCGGATCGGCTATGGACAAACCTGCCTCGCGCACGGGACGCGGTGTCCCCGGCAGCACTCCGAAGAAGACTCCATTCGATGTCGACGTGCCGTTGGTGTCGTTGAATGATCCGCCGGTCGGCGAGATCGCGATCAGCGATGGGACAGACACGCGCATCCCTTCGAGCGCCTCCCTCGGCCCGTTGCGCGTCAACCGGATCGGCGGCGGCAGCGGTTGTCCGGCGGAGAGGAGTTCGACGACCGGCCCTGTCATTTCAGTTAGCGTCGGGCTGGTTGGATCTGCGGACGGCGCGTACTCGGAAATAAGGCCGGTCACGCGCACCAGGTTTCCGATCATGGCCTCCGCCGGCGGTGCGTTTTGCGTGTAAATGTAGAGCCCCTCGGAAGTGTTCGGGTCGTCGTCGTACTCGCTTTCCGGGGCTTGGATCCAAAACGCGTTGCTGCGGCGTCCGGTCACAACGCCGCTCGTGACGACGTTCTTTCCGTCGAGCGGCGATTTGTCGCCGGGACCCTGAATGTCATGGATCGCGACAGGAATCGCAGTAGGCGGCACGGCGCTGCAATCGTTCGCCGGCGAGGCGGAATTGCGCGGCGACGGCGCGCCCGTCGAGAAGCCATCCTTGCAGCCACCGGCTTGCCGCAGGTAGGCCGTCGTGTTGCTGAGCGTATAACTCACCAACTCCACGGCGCCTGTGGGTGTAGCGCCGGCCAACGCCGCCGGGCTGTTTGTCAACGCCACTTTGCCGGCCGTGGCGCTCATCGCAATTCCGCCGCTGGCGTCGGCCGCCGGTAATGCGGTCGTGCCGCCCGCGCCCGCCGACTCCTGCACAAGGTAGTACCCGCCAGGTGCAATCGAGCCCGTGAGCGGTGTCACCTGCCAGGTCTCGCCGGTAGCCGAGGCGTACTGCACGCTCCAGCCTTCGACGCTGGCGGGAGCCGTTCCGCGATTGAACAACTCGATGAAATCGTTCTTCAGCGTAGCGCCGCTGTTGCCGCCGCCTCCGTAGATCTGGCTGATCACAACCTGCGCGGGACTCAGCGCGGCGAAGAGCAGGAAAGAGAAAAGGAGTCGCATTCCATATGTATTGTACGGTGGTCGACGAAGGTGTGCGCGGCGGAACTCGAACTGCCGGATCTGGGATAATAAAAGATTCCGGCACTACTATGAAAATCTGCTATCTGGACGCATTTGCGGGAATCAGCGGCGATATGACCGTCGGCGCGCTGATCGACGCCGGCGCAGATGCCGCCGTGCTCACGGAAGCATTGGCTTCCGCCGGTACCGCTGCGTCGTTCCGTGTGGAGAAGACGAAGCGCCGCGGAATCAGCGCTACCAAGTTTTTCGTCGATGGCGGCGAAGAGAAGAAACATCGCCACTTGCCGCACATCCTGAAGATGATCGACGCCGCGACGATCTCCGATCGAGCCAAGCGCGATGCGTCCGCTGTCTTCGCGAAGTTGGGTAAGGCCGAGGCGAAGGTTCATGGCGTACCGATTGAGAAAGTACATTTCCATGAAGTCGGCGCGGTAGATTCCATCTGTGATATCGTCGGCGCCTGTTTTGCATTCGATCTGCTGGGCGTGGAGGCGATCTACTGCTCGCCGGTCAATGTAGGCAGCGGAACCGTCCTGACGGAGCACGGCGTACTGCCCGTGCCCGCGCCCGCCACTGCGGAGTTGCTCGAAGGCAAGCCCATCTATGCACGCGGCCCGGCCATGGAATTGACCACGCCCACCGGCGCCGCCATTGTGGCGACGCTCGCTGCGCAGTTCGGCGCCATGCCGCCCATGAAAATCTCCGCGATTGGCTATGGCGCGGGTGACCGCGAAGTCGAGGAACACGCCAACGTGCTGCGCGTGTTGATCGGCGAAACGACAGGCGCCGCTGAAGCGACCACCGTTTCCGTACTCGAAGCGAACATCGACGATTGCACGCCGCAGGTGCTTGGTTATGCGATGGAACGGCTGCTCAAGTGCGGCGCGCTTGACGTGACGCTTGCGCCGCTGTTTATGAAGAAGAACCGTCCCGGCACGTTGCTCAGCGTGATCGCCAAGCCGGAGCAGCGCGACGCTTTGGCGCAGGTTATCTTCGAGGAAACACCCACGCTTGGCCTGCGCATGTATCCAGTCGAGCGGCGCGTGCAGGCGCGCCGGATCGTGGAAGTCGACACGCCGCACGGCATGGTTCGCGTCAAGGTATCCGAATCCGGCGCGTTTGCGCCCGAATACGATGACTGCCGCAAGATCGCGCTGGAGCAGCGCGTGCCGCTCAAGGAAGTTCTCGCACAGGCCAGCCTGGCATATTTGAATCACTCCCGATGAAATACTATCTCACCACTCCGATCTACTATGTGAACGCAGCCCCGCATATCGGGCACGCCTATACGACCATCGTGGCCGACCTCATTCGCCGCTTCAAGACGATGCAGGGCTACGATGCGGTGCTCACCACCGGTACCGACGAACATGGCCAGAAGGTGGAACGCTCCGCCAAAGCGGCCGGCCAGACGCCGGAGGAATTCACGAAGGTTATCTCAGCCGAGTTCCGCCAGCAGTGGGAACGGCTCGGGTTGAAGATCGACCGCTTCCAGCGCACCACGAATCCGCAGCATCACAAGAAGGTGCAGGAGCTGTTCGAGCGCTGCCTGAAGAACGGCTATATCTACAAGGGCTCTTATTCGGGAGAGTATTGCACTTACTGCGAACTGTATGTGAATGAGGCCAAACCCGGTGATCCGTGCCCCGATTGCGGCCGTCCGACAGAGACAGTTACCGAGGAGAATTACTTCTTTAAGCTATCGGCTTTTACGGATAAGTTGCTCCACTTGATCGAGGAGCAGCCGGACTTCATCCAGCCTGAGGCGCGCCGCAACGAAGTGCTGGCCTTTCTCAAGCAGGGGCTCAACGATCTTTCGATCAGCCGCACGACGATCCGCTGGGGTATTCCGGTTCCGGAGCCCGGCAACCACGTGTTTTATGTGTGGTTCGACGCACTCACCACCTACATGAGCGCGGTGGAGGGCGAAGCTTTGTGGCCCGCCGACCTGCACCTGATCGGCAAGGAGATCGTGCGCTTCCATGCGATCTACTGGCCCGCGTTCCTGATGGCCGCCGGTCTTCCGCTTCCGAAGAAGATCTTCGCGCACGGCTGGCTGTTATTCGAGAATGACAAGATGAGTAAGTCGCGCGGCAATATTGTCCGTGCTACGCCGATAGCCGACGTGATGGGCGTGGACGCACTGCGCTACTTCCTTCTGCGCGAGATCGTTTTCGGGCAGGACGGCAGTTTCAGCTATGACGCGCTCGTTGGACGCTATAACTCCGACCTGGCCAACGGCCTGGGCAATCTCGCCAGCCGTACGTTGAGCATGATCAACCAGTACCGCGCCGGCGTGGTGCCGCAGCCGGGCGCCTCCGAACTCGCCGTGCAGGCAGGGGAGACCATTGCAAGCGCAGTGGCGGCGTTCGAAAGGTTTGAGTTTTCCAAGGGTATCGAGACGATCTGGACGCTGCTTTCCGCCGTCGATAAATTCATCGTGCAGCGCGCCCCGTGGACGCTCCACAAAAAGAGCGAAGCCGAGTTGCAGGCCCGGCTCGACGATACGCTGTACACTGCGGCCGAAGTCCTGCGCATTGCGACCGTGCTGCTGTACCCTGTGGTCCCGGCCTCCTGCGAAAAGATCTGGGAACAACTGGGCTACCCCGCTGGCAGCCTGGAGAACACGAAGCTCGCGGATCTTGCGTGGGGCGGATTACCCGTGGGACAGCACATCGGAGCGCCCGTGGCGGTGTTTCCGCGCATCGAGGCGAAGCCCGCCATTGAATCGATGCGCGAACTCGAAGTGAAAGAGACTGCGCGGCAGGCCGCGCTGATGGGCCGGAGTGTGGCGCCGGCAGCCGAAGCTCCCGCCGAGGCTTCGAATTACATCACTATCGATGATTTTTCGAAAGTTGAGATGCGCGTCGGGCTCGTCCAATCCGCCGAAGCCGTCAAGGGCTCCGACAAGCTGGTGCACATGATGGTCGACATCGGGGAGTCCACGCCGCGCAGCATAGTCGCCGGCATCGCGCTGGCCTACAAACCCGAACAATTAGTGGGCCGCAAAGTCTGCATTGTCGCAAATTTGCAGCCGCGCAAATTGCGCGGCATCCCATCACAAGGGATGGTGATGGCGGCGTCACTTGAGGGCGGAACTCCCGCGCTCGCGAGTTTTCTCGAAGAGGTTCCCGTCGGAGCGCGCCTGAAGTGAGCGTGGTCGATTCCCACTGCCACCTTGACGACGAGAAGTTCGACGAAGATCGCGAGGCCGTCATTGATCGGGCGCTGGCCGCCGGCGTCGATGCGATGCTCGCGATTGGTACTGGCAATGGGCCGCCCAACCTGGAGTGCGCATTGCGTCTAGCGGAACAATATCCGTTTTTCTATGCGACCGTGGGCGTACATCCGCACGATGCCGCGAAGGCCACGGATGAGACGTTCCAGCGTCTGCGAGACTTGGCCGCGCATCCCAAGGTGGTGGGCATTGGCGAGATCGGCCTCGACTATCACTACGATTTTTCGCCGCGCGATATGCAGCGGGCGGTCTTCGAGCAGCAACTCGCCATCGCGCGCGAAGTGGGCAAGCCGGTGGTGATTCACACGCGCGAAGCGTGGGAGGATACGTTCCGATTGCTCGGTTCGGGACAGCCCGGAATCATGCACTGTTTTTCGGGCGGTCCCGAAGAGGCGCGGCGCAGCCTGGCACTCGGTTTTCATTTGAGCTTCTCTGGAATCGTGACCTATCCAAAAGCGCTCGATGTGCAGGAAGCGGCCCGGATCACGCCGCTCGACCGGCTGCTGGTGGAGACCGACGCGCCCTATCTGGCGCCCGTGCCGAACCGCGGAAAGCGCAACGAACCTGCCTTTGTGATCGACACCGCACGACGGCTGGCGGCCTTGAAGGAGATCGAATTCGACGAGTTGGCGCGAGCCACCTCGTTGAATTTCCGGCGCTTGTGTTTGCGGATAGAGACGGCCAACGGGTAAACTGGAACGATTCGATGGGATTCAGTAAACTTGGGCAAACGCTGACCGCCAGAGAGATTCTGGAATTGGTCCAGGCCGACCTCCAGAAGGTGGAACGCGAGATCGATCTGGAATCGGTGGCGTCGGTCGAAGCCATCACTACGATTGGCAAGTACATCCACGCGAGCGGCGGGAAGCGCCTGCGTCCCACACTGCTGCTGCTCTGCTCCCGTCTGATCGCCGAGCCCACAGAGGCAGCCATCCGGCTTGCCGCGGTGATCGAGATGATTCACAGTGCCACGCTGGTTCACGACGATGTCATTGACATTGCCGAGACAAGACGCGGCCGTCCGTCCTCGAATGTTGTGTGGGGCAACCACGCCTCCGTCCTGGCTGGCGACTGGCTGTACATGCAAGCCTTCCAGTTGGCGTTGCGCGAACGTAGTTTTCACGTAATCGATCTGCTGATCGGCCTCACGCAGATGATGGTGGAAGGCGAGATCCTGCAACTGGAGCGTATCGGGAAGATCGGCGTCTCCGAAGCCGATTACATGGAATTGGTGGATCGCAAGACCGCGAGCCTGTTCGCCGTGGCCGCGCGCCTGGGTGCGGTTGCCGGTGGCGCAGACGAGAAACTGGAATCCACGCTCGCCGACTACGGCTGGAACCTGGGCATCGCTTTCCAACTCGTCGACGACATTCTCGATTTCACATCGCGCGAAACGATTCTCGGCAAACCGGTCGGCAACGATCTGCGCGAAGGCAAGGTCACGCTCCCGCTGATTTACGCACTGGAGAGCGCGGCGGCGGACGAGCGCCGCATGGTAGAGACGGTCTTGCGCGAGCGCAGCTATGACACGGTACCGTTCCGCAAGATCCTCGAGATCCTGCGCAAGCATAAGGGCATCGAGCGCGCCCGCGAACGAGCCCAGATATTTACGGACAAGGCCCGCGCCATCATGGGCGAGTTCCCCGAATCCACCTACCAACGTGCGTTGCTTGCGATCACGGATCTGATGACGGATCGCGACCATTGACGCGCATTATAAGCCTACGCCCCGAGATTGACTTGAAGAGTCGCGACGCGATACATTCAGGGTAGGAGTTGTCTGATTGGGCGCGGTAGCCAAGTGGTAAGGCAGAGGTCTGCAAAACCTTTATTCGGCGGTTCAATTCCGCCCCGCGCCTCCATCAATTTCACCTCATAACCAGCTGAATTCATTAAAGTTACAGCTCGCTCAGAAATTCTCACCAGACCCTGCTTTTTGATCCTCAAACCGTGCGGAAACCTGATCGCCGGATTCCATCCTTTGGTCCAGACTTCCATTCCCGGTCGTCCTGGGAATGCGTCAATGATAGCGCTATGGGGCAGACTCGATTTTTTCCAACGCAGCGGTTGAGGCTGCGACTACACGGAGGTCGCTATCGAGAGCTCTGTTGCGCAAAGCTGGCGCTGCATCGGCGGCCGCCCTTCCAAAGCCCGATAGAGCGATCGCGGCATTCAGGCGAACCTCCGCGTCCAGATCCGCGAGGCTTGCGATCAGCGGGTGCAGCGCCTGGTTTGCGGGAGCGTTGATGCGCGCCAAGGTCAATGCGGCCGCCGCTCTCACAGCGGGAACCGGATCGCCTAAACGGGTCAGTATTCCAGGAATAGCCGGATGGGCCGCAGCGCCAAGCTCCGTGATGCGTTGTAGCGCCTGTGTGCGAATTGCGGGATCGGAGTGTTCGGAAGCGCGCAGCAGTACAGGCAGGCCGCGCGCGGCATCGCCGCTGACACGGGCCATCGCCGCGGCACAATTCAGTTGCAGGGGACCAGTGGAAAGCGCTTCGAGATCGGGCAGACTTTCGGCGGCGGGCGGCCCGATCATAGACAGCGCGCCGATTGCGGCGGCCACGACGCCCGGATCTGTGAACTTCAGCAGCAGCCGCAAGGACGGCACTGCAGGTGCGCCTGTCTTGCCTAGTGCGAGTGCTGCTACAGCGCGTAGGCTATCCTCGGATGAGGTGAGGCAGCGGCACAGAGAACGTACCGCGGAGACCACTGGCGGGCTAAGGCCGGCGAGAACGGTGGCCGCCGTGGTTCGGACGACGACCGGTTGTGCGGGATCGAGAGCGTGGATTAGATGCTCGGCAGCCGGTTCGCCAATCCGGCCCAGAACCACTACTGCCAACTGCCGCTCCGATTCAGACTGATTGGCAAGACTTGCCGCGACGTCACGAAGGTGCGGCGCGGGATCGACGTCGGGATTCAGTAACTGCGCGAGCGCGGATGCGTCCATGGCTAGACCATGTTTCCAGCCCCTGGCGTGTAAGCCGGCGAGACCACTCCAGCGGCCGCGATCAAAGTCATGCATTGCAGCACGCCCGCCACGGTAACGATGGGTGCGTTGAGAGATATAGCAGAGGCCGTGACGGAGACCGCGCCACCGGTTGTGATAGAGATTGCGCCGGCAGCCGTGATGCTGAGCGTTGCGCCCACGGTCAGGCTGTCCGACGCGGCAATAGTCACGGTGCGACTGGAGCCAGTGGTGTGCGACTCGGAGGAAGCGATCATCTCGGTCACGGAGCCGCCGATGGTGACACTCTGATTGCTCGCCACGGTAATGGTCTGCTTACCACCGACGGTTTCAGAATCGTCAGAGCCGATGGTAGCCGTTCGCTTGTTCGCGACCGTCAGCGACTTGTCGTGATTGATGGTTGTCGTGTCGTCGTTCGTGACCGTGGTGCTCCGGTCATGACCTACCGTTCGAGTTTCGTCGTTCTCCACCTCGGTCAAAAGGTCCTTCTCGGCGTGAATCAGGATTTGCTCCGAACCCTTCTTGTCCTCAAAGCGGATCTCGTTGTAGTTTCCGCTGCCACCGCCTTTCGAGCTGCGCGACTTGATTCCGCTCTGCGTCTTGTCGCCCGGCAGTGAGTTGGGAGGCATGTTGTCGGCGTTGTAAACGCTGCCGACGATGATCGGCCGGTCGGGGTCGCCTTCCAGAAAATCCACGATCACTTCCTGTCCAATTCTAGGGATGTGAAGCGCACCCCACGACTTTCCTGCCCAGAAACTCGCCACTCGAATCCAACAGGAACTGTCGGCGTCGTTCTTGCCTTCGCGGTCCCAGTGGAACTGGACTTTCACCCGGCTGTATTTGTCGGTGTAAATTTCTTCGCCGGCTGGTCCGACTACCACCGCCGTCTGGCAACCGCGGACGAATGGTCTGGCGCTGACACGCTCAGGGCGGAAGGAGAGTGCGGCCGGAGTGCAGGTGAACAAATTCGAGTAATGGTCTTCGCTGGCTTTTTGACCTTCGGCATGAAAGCCGCCTTCCGCGGCGGAGTGGGTCACCGAGGTCAGGATGTACTGCCCGTCCGCATTGAAATGGCGGCTGAGCGCAAAGCGGTGGCCCGATACGAGGGCGAAGGCGTTGCTTTGGCCCCGGATGAGAAACTGCGCGGACTCCATTTGCTCCAGGCCGAGTTTGACCGCCCGTGTCCCGTCAGCAAGTTTCACATAGCGGCCGGGGTAATCGTACACCTCAAACTGATCGTTTCCGGCAATCTTCAGTTTGTGAGTAACCTTGCCCACCTGCGTGCTATCCAGGATCAGTTCGCCAGCCGTCAAATTCGTTTTAGGCGTCTCAAAATAATAGTCCCGCAGAGTGTTCTTCCCGGAACCCCAGTGCTGCGTCTTTTCCCAGTCGAAGATTCTCGGTTCATCGCGCGCTCCGCCTTTTAGTTCGTCGTAGACGATTTCCGGTTCACCAGGAACGTCCGCGTTCGCCTGGGACTTGTCGGCCAACACAAGTTTGTGACCAGAGGCGGAGTGTTTGAAATAGTAATAGATGCCCTCTTCCTCCATCAGCCGCGACACAAAGTTAAAATCCGATTCACGATATTGAACGCAGTACTCGCGCTGAGCGAATGTTCCTTGCGTTTCATAGCTAACGTCGAAGCCTTTCAGCACATCTTTGAGGATGTCAAGCGCGGTTTTGTTTTGAAAGATCCGCGAGCGGATCCTGCGCGTCAAAATCCAGAGCTTGGGAGACACCTCGGCGCGGTATCTGGAAAGCCTGTTGGCCGGAGGTAATTGCGAGAACGAGGTCACGACGCCATGGATGTAACGCTTCTCCTGCCCGTCCGGGCCGGCGACTCCAAACAGGATTTCCCGGCCGAGCACTTGGTCGAAGTGGATCTTGGCGTTCTCCGACAGTAGCTCCAACTGGAACGAAAAGAGCTGCGAAATCGCTTCCGTTCCCGTAAACGATTCCAGTAAGAGTTCATTCGGACCCAAACCTGTTTCTAGAAACAGGAAGCGATTCCCTTCCAGGTACCTGTCTGGCATGGATTGTCTCCTCTACAGCTTTACGAATAAGTGAAACTGCCGTCACTCGCAACATCAACTCGGATCGATTCCAAGGGCAGCCCTTCGGCGATCCGCCCCAGCAACTGGCGGGAGATCTCAGGCAGCAGCGTATTCGTGAGAATGTTGTCAACGTTGCGCGCGCCGCTCTCCACCTCAGTGCAGCGGCGGGCCACTTCGTCCACCAACGCCTCGCTGCAAATCAGGTCGATTCGGTGATTTTCACGTGTGCGTTTCTGGATCTTGGCCAGCTTGAGCACGATGATTTTCCGTAGGGCCTCGTCGCGAATCGGATAGTAAGGAATCAGCACCATGCGCCCCAGGAAGGCCGGCTTGAAGATCTTGTTCAGTTCGGGCTTGAGCGCCTTGATGATGCCCTCGGGCGTGGGCATGGTTTCCGGATCCGCGCACAACTTCATCATGGCGTCCGTGCCTGCATTGGACGTGAGAATGATGATCGTGTTTTTGAAATCGATCTCCCGTCCTTCGCCGTCCTCCATCTGGCCTTTATCGAAAGCCTGGAAGAAGAGTTCGAGCACATCGGGATGCGCCTTCTCCACCTCGTCCAACAAGACCACCGAATAGGGACGCCGCCGCACAGCCTCGGTCAGCACGCCGCCTTCGCCATAGCCAACGTATCCGGGAGGCGAACCCTTCAATGTGGAAACCGTGTGCGCTTCCTGAAACTCCGACATATTGATGGTGATCAGGTTGCGCTCACCGCCATACATCAGATCGGCAAGGGCGAGCGCGGTCTCGGTTTTGCCGACGCCGCTAGGACCTACCAGCATGAACACGCCGATTGGTTTGTTCGGATCTTCGAGGCTTGCCCGGGACGTGCGAATGCGCTGGCTGATAGCGCCCAACGCGTGACTCTGCCCGATGACACGCGAACCCAGATGCCCCTCCAGATCGAGCACGGTCTGGATTTCGTCCTTCAGCATTTTGCCGACGGGAATGCCGGTCCAGGCTGAAATCACCTCGCCGGTAATCTGGCCATCGACGCATACGCGGATCAGCGGCGTCTCGCCCTGCAGGGTCTCCAGTTCAGCGGAGAGTTTGTCGAGTTCCGTCCGCAGCGCATCCTTGTCGCCGGTCCCCTCTTCCAGTTGACCGCGCAGGTTGCGAATGGAACCGACCAGGGCACTTTCTTTTTCGAAGCGCTCTTTGAGTGCGGCGAGGCGGGATTCGACCTCGGCGCGCTGCTCCACGATTTGCGCAAGGCGCTCGGTGTGGTTGGCGCCGACAGATGCTTCGCGCTGCAGCACGCGATCCTGCACGTTGAGTGCATCGAGCTGACGCGTCGCATTCTGAATCGCAGGCGGTGTGGAACTCTGTCCGAGTGCAAGGCGCGCGCAGGCCGTATCGAGCACGCTAACGGCTTTGTCGGGCAGTTGCCGCCCCGCAAGGAAGCGATGTGAGAGGTGCACGGCGGCGACGACGCCTTCATCCAGGACGCGCACTTTGTGATGCTTTTCGAGTGAAGAAACGATGCCGCGCATCATCTCCATGCATTGCTCTTCGTTCGGCTCTTCCACCTTCACAACCTGGAAGCGGCGTGCGAGCGCGGGGTCTTTCTCGAAATACTTCTTGTACTCAGACCAGGTTGTCGCGGCGATGGTGCGCAGTTCTCCGCGCGCCAGGGCGGGCTTCAGCAGATTGGCAGCGTCGCCCTGGCCCGCCTGTCCACCGGCTCCGATCATGGTGTGCGCTTCGTCGATGAATAGAATGATTGGCGTGGGCGAGGCTTTCACCTCCGCGATCAATCCCTTTAGGCGATTTTCGAACTCGCCTTTAATGCCCGCGCCGGCTTGCAGCAGCGCAAGGTCTAGCGATCGCAAAGTAACGTTTTTGAGTGGAGGCGGAACATCGCCCTGCGCGATGCAAAGCGCAAAGCCTTCCACGACCGCTGTTTTCCCGACGCCCGCCTCACCGGTGAGAATCGGATTGTTCTGGCGGCGGCGCATCAGGATATCGATGATCTGCCGGATCTCCATGTCGCGGCCGAGCACGGGATCGAGTTTTCCGTTCTTGGCATTCTCCGTCAGGTTGACTGTGAACTGATCGAGGTTCGGAGTCTTTCCACCGGCGGCACGCGGCACATCTCCGGTTGAGGGAATGTCATCGGCCTCGGCAGTGACATCGTCCTCGTGCGATCCGCGCACAATCGATACGAAGTCTTTTTTTAGGGCCTCCGCATCGATCTTCTGGAACTCCTTGCTCGATTCGCGAGTGATTCGCTGGAGTTCTTCGTCGCTGACAAGCGCCAGGATCGAGAACCCGCTACGCACCTGCCCGGCGTTGTAATCGATGGAGCCGATGGTCCAGGCCTGGGTCAGCATGCGAAGCACTGAGGGGCTGATGGCCGGAGTCCTGGCGTTACCGGATTTGAGTTTGTCGAGGCTGCGCGTCAGTTCCGCGGAGAGGCGCGATTGATTGATGCCGAAATGATAGAAGATCCGTGCGGCATCACTATCGCTCGCCTCCATCACCTTCATGAGGTAATGCTCGATCTCTATGTTGTAGTGAGTGCGCGAGAGGCACAAGCCCGCGGCCGCTTCCAGAGCACTGCGCGTCGGGGCGTTCAGCTTCCCAATCAACGATTTCAAATTGACGCTCATCTAGGCTCCCTTAGATTTGCAGAATGGTTTGATCCGGGTCCGCTTGCAGCGGCGTCGACTTGGCCCAGGTCAACCATCCCAATTGAGGCGCTGCAGCGCCTTCGCCACCCAGTTCGCAGAACGGCGCTTCTTCCTTGCGAAGCACCAACTGCACCTCAAATGAAAGGTCGTTACCGCTGAAAAACCGAATCAGGCCGCGCAGCGGATTATGCGCCTTTCCGTTGGGCAAGAAGTCGAGGTACTGTTGCAGGCTCAGCGGCCCAAGTCGAATGCGAACACCGGACTGTTGGTCCCAGACCTCATCGCCGATTACGGCGCCCAATCCGAGTTGCTCCGAATAAGATCCCGAACCGTCGAAGCGGCACTGCGCATCTTCTTCCAGCGGGTACCAGGCGCCGACGAACTGCTCGATCTCGACAGGCACTTCGAAGTAGTCCTGCAAGAGCTGCCGCAGGGCTGTAGCGGAGCGCGTTTGTGAGGATAACAGGCCGGAATAAAACAGCAGCGCTTCATCGGAAACCGCTTGGCGTTCCTGCAGGCCCGTAGTTCCGAGACCGATCAGATCCAACAAGTGGTGCGAGAAGCGGTCCCGCTCGCCGCGTCCATACGCAACCGTGAAGCGGTACTTCTCCCAGCCCTGGTAAAAAAACGAGAGCATGCGGTGATTGAAGATATCCAGAAAATCGCGGATACCTGTATCTTTCACGCGCAGGCGCTCCCGGAGCAGCGCCGAATAGTACAGCGGCAGCAAGCCCATGGGCCCGGTGAGGCCCATGAAGTTGACGCGCATGCGGGGCTGCGAACCGGGCGGCCATTCGACCCCGGAAATTTCGCTCGCCGGAAAGCCGAGTTCTGAATTCGTGCCGAAGCGAACCACTTCCTGCGAGGGTCTTGAAAACCGGCCCACTGGCGCGCGGTCTGGATTCAGTTCGGAAAGCAGGCGGACAGCCTGAAAGAACTTAAAGCGATACGGTTCGTCACGCAGCAGCCGCTCTATGACCGGCGGCTCCACAGGGACAGACGACGCTACATCAGGATCTTGCGGCCCGCTCTCGGTGGCCATAGCTTGAGCGCCTCCTTCCTCTGGCGCGTGGTCAGCGACAACTGGCTAAAGCTGTTCAGCGTGACATACAGCCCCAGAAAATTCTCGAGGATGCTGGCGAACAGGTACACGCCTCCGCCCACAAAGTTCTCTTCATCGAACTCGATATCGACCCTGGTTCCGCGCGCAAACGATATGCCGTTCTCCGATGTGATCCGCGCGAACTGCGGGCGGCTGCTCAGCGCCGCTATGCCCTCAATGTTCTTTTGAGCCGAAGAGGAGTCCGTGAGATTGTAGAGCTTCAAGATCTCTTGCAAGGATTCGCGACCCTCGCCCACGAGCGACAGGTAGTTCAGGGAGAGATGCGAGATTAAGCGCCACAGCGCACCCTTGCCCACAGGGGGGCGCAGCGCCGGCGTCGGTTTCTTCAGGGCTACAACGGAATGGACAGTGGAACTCTTTTCGAGTTCAAAATCGCCAGCATCATTGCCGAACGGCAGACGCGAGGGCAAGTCGCGATTCGAGCAGGTAAGCCGGATGGTGAGGCTGTCAACGTCTGGTACCACAGGCCGCTGTTCCAGATCGACGAGCGCGAGAAAGATGTCGGTGCCTTCATCGTCGCGCTGGCCGGATTGGCGCCGCGCGGCGGTCCAAAACGTCTGCCCGTGATTTCGCGTGGTCGAGTGACGGTTGGAGTAGAGCGGTTCGAAGCGAACCGGTTCCTGGCTGTCAGGCCGCACGCTGACCACTTCGTCGACTGAGAAAATCTCCATCGAGTTTGGCCGGCGTATGTCAGGAGTGACCGGGTAATCGAAGCGCCGATGGCTCAACAGAATCGGCTCCGCGGTTTGTTCAAATAAATTGATCGCGGGCGTACAGCCGAGCCGGAAAGTCTTCGCTGAAACGCCCACTTCCAGCGACTGGCGGCGGTCCGTCAGTTCGAACGGAGAAATCAGAAACACGATTTCCGCGCGGTCTTTGAAACCTGTGGCGAGCACTGTCTCGAGACCTGTCAGGTCCAGGAAAAAGAACTTGTCGGGGAACGTGAAATATTCCTGCAACAGACGGTAGCCGATGAACGAGCGCTGCGGATACGGGAGCATGCCATCGTCTTCATCAAATCCGACGGGGCGTAGCGCGTCCGGGCGCAACTGCACAGGCCTGACCTTCGATCCCGGACTTGGGTCGCGCACGATGATCTGGCTGCAACGGCTGCAGAGCAGTTCGTACAGCGTGTTCACGATTCCGCTCTCGCCATTGAGAAAGAAACGCAGCGAGTCGATGTTCAGCTTGTCGAAGGTGACATCCGGCCAGCAGCGCACTTCCACGCGGAGGGCGGCGACGGCATCCGCGGCACGAATGGATGGCTTCAGCCTGTCGGGAGTTTTCCATTCCGCCTCGACGACGCTAACGGGTCGCAACATTGTGTCGTAACAGGTGCGGAACTTGCAAGGCACTCCGCCGACGGGACGCGAAGAGAGCAGCGAACCGCGCTCAATCTTCATGCCCTGGCCGAGTTGGCTCTGCTCCGGCAGCGTGCGAAATTCAACGACTGTCATCGAGGGCACGGGCCGCATCAGATGTGGATACACAATGCTCAGGATTGCCTCGGTGATCTCCGGAAACTCATCGTCGATTTTCAGGTGTACGCGAGCGGCAAGGAACGCGAAGGCTTCGAGCAATCGTTCGACGTGCGGGTCTTCGCACTTGTCGGGCTCCAGGCTGAGGCGTGAGGCGATCTTGGGATACTTCTCCGCGAACTCCGCGCCCAATTGCCGCAGGAACGTCAGTTCGCGCTCGTAATAGAGAAGCAGTTCGTCTCGCACCCTATTCGCCCTTCACCTGATACTCTCCGCTGCTCAACTGTAGCAGGGTATCGAAGAAGATTTGTTCTGGCGCGGGATCCATCTTGAGCAGGGCCTCGATCTGAAAACGCAACACGCGCGGGCCGCCGGCTACATTATCCACGGAGCGCACTCTTACGTTGGTGAGGCGCGGCTCGAAAATCGCGATGGCGACTTCCACGGTGCGCAGTACTCGCTGCCGGTCCCGCGGAGAGTTCAGCGAAAGCGCCGTCACATCGGGAAGACCGTAGTTATACAACGAACGAAAAACCTGCTCGTAGGTCTCCGGAACTTCGTCCGGATTGCGGCGTGTGTTCAACAGCCATTCGAGGTCCCTGCGCAGCGAGGCCTTCAACTGCCTCACGGATTGCGTCCGGCTCGCGGGAGCGTCCGCCGGACTGTGTGGATCCAGGTCGATTAAACGATCGAGGATGGAAGGGGTAACAGCAATGTCCGCATCCGATCTCGCCATCGTCTACCTCGAGCAGGAGAGCGCCTGCACGGGGTCCAAACGGCAAATGCGATCGTAGACCCGCTCCTTCAACTCCGGATTCACATTCAACTTAACGAGGCAGCGATAGAACAGCGCCAGCGGGTGCGCGACCATGTTCGCGGACTCCCAGCCTTCCAGGCCGCGAGCATCGATCTCGGCGGCGAGTTGCTCCAGAATCGGATGTGCGATGCGCTCGTGGTTCATGGACATGCAGAGCTGGGCCAGTTGCAGGCGCCGCTGAAATCTCCCGCGGCCCGAGCTTTCCGCGCTGGCTTCCCTGGTTAGAATCTCGATCGCCTCGCCTGTCCGTCCGTCGCGCGCGGCTTGCATTGCGAGGTCGTTGGCATCGAGCACTGAGTCGCTCTCGGTCTCCACAGGTTCCGGCGGAGGCGAGTAGTAAACTTCGGATTGCGCCGCGGGCGCCGAGGCGGGCGCAATCTCCTGCAGCCACGTCTGTGTTTCCGTGTTGGCCGCGGGCGTGTCGTCGAGAAGTGTCGAGCCTGCAAGATCCGGATAGTCCGCGACCAGCGCATTCACTTCGGATTGGATTGCCGAGACGATCTGAGAGTAGCCCAGCTCGTAGGCGGCACGCGCAGAATAACGTTGCGCATCGAGCCAACCGCGCCCGCAGGGCATCCCTGTCGCAGCTTCGGCAAGTTCCAGAACCTGTTGCCATTCCCCTTCGTTCGCAAGTCGCTTCAGGGATTGCCGGATCTCTGTCGGCGGAGGCTCCAGAAGATTGGCGTCCGTACTCGAACCGGCGGCGCGCAGTTCGCCCCAACGCAATCCGCGCAGCAGGAGGTAGGGGGCCGGACTGTATGGATCCTCCCGGCGCAGGTATTGAGCAACAGCGATCACACGTTCGAAGGCGTCATCTTTGTCCACTGGTTCCGCACTCTGCGGACCGGCCTTGCGTCTGGCCTTGGGCGGCGCGGCGACTGCTGCTGGTTCATCCCAGGAACCGCTCCCGGCATCGGTTTCGGGCTCTACTTCGACCTGCTCTGCCGCTGGCGCCTCGTCTGGATCAGACTCCCGCTTCTTCTGCACGATCGCGTGGACGGTATGGCGGATCTCCTCAAGAGTGCTTCGCATCGGACCGAAGGAGGGTGGCTCATCGCTGAACTTCTCCTGGCAGAGTTCATCGAGTGACTGGAGCAGTTCCAGGCATTGGTCGAGTTCCTGCTCGAGATCGACGCAGAAGCTCTTCGGAGTGGCGGCTACGCCCTGATCCCACTCTTCCGCAGTCAGCTTACCTTCAGCAATTGCAGCAGTGCGAGCCTCCAGTTTGTCGTCCGTGGTGGCATCGGTCTCGTATCCAACAGCGCGAGATTCCTTGTACTGGAACCAGCTATGGCGTTTGCGCGTGAGGGGCGCATTTCGCAGGGCCGCGTCCAGGCGGCCGCCCAACCAGTCCAGCGGAGCCGCACGCAGTTCGGCATCGCCGTCCTCAAGTTCCGGGTACAAGGTGTCCCAGAAGTTTTCGATCAGTCCGCGAATCAGCGTAAGCCCTGAATGCAGTCCGGCGAATCCCTCGGTCTTGAGTTGAGCTTCGGTGAGCCAGACCGCGAGTTGCAGATCCTTGCTCTTAGTAGCGAGCGCGTCGCCGATCAGCTTGATCACCTGGGCGTGATCGGCTACCTTGCGATCACGCTGCCACTCGCCCTGCGGAGCATCGTCGTCTTCGCGGCGAGCCTCCTTGATCTTGTCGTAGACGGGCGCATACTTGAGATTTTGGCCGCTCGGGTTCTCGCCCGGAATGGGATTCAACAAGTCGTCACGAAGGGGCATGATGATGGGAGTTGTTTCTAATTCGCCGTCGCGGCGGACGGCGCAAACTCGAGCCGGCGCACTTCCAGTATCGGGAATTCTCCTCCGTCCACCAGGAACATTTTCTGACCTACGGGAATCGGCGTGTCGTCGCCCTCCCACTCTGTTTTGCGGCCTAACCGCACCAAGTCGTCCGCGTGTTTCGACGCGAACGGAGTCAGCACTGGAAGCAAAACTTCACCTAGTTCCATGCCCTTGCACGCTGGCCCGGTGGTTAGCAAAGCCGGAGTCCAAAGCAGGTCGCGAAGGCGCTTGGGTGGCTGAATCTCGATGGATGCGATGTGCTCGAAAGGGAGCCACATGTAGGAGCCGGCGGCGAACACTTCCAGGCGGGCTCCAATGCGCGGATCGGCATCCGAAACAGTCTCAAACGGCTGACCGTTGATCACGCCGCCAGTGTCTTTGGCGGAAGTTATGGGAAACATCTGCTTTTCAAACATCTCCCGGCGGAGCCGTTCGGCATGAAGCGCGGAACGGTAGACGAGCGAACCCATTCCCGCTTCCTTGCTCAAGTCGGCGAGAATATCCAGTTGCTTTTCAGCACGATCAAATTCGCCCGCAAAGCAGAGGAGTTCGAACAGAAAAGTGCGGCGCTGAGCGTCCGTGGGATCATTCCGCAACTCGGAGCCCAGCGCCTGCACGGCCTCATTCAGTCTCCCTGCCTGAAACAAGTTTCTGGCGGTCATAGAGGAAACAGGCCGATTGCCTGCCTAAACTTTCGTATTCTTCTTCAGATCCCAACCGGCTTTGGTTGCGCCGCCCAGCGTTCCATCGGCCTTCTGTTCCTTGTATTCAACCTCTATCTTCGTGAAATTCAATGAAACTTGCTCAATTGGAATTTCTTGCGACCCGCCCGTCTGGTAGGATGAGACCAGCAAGTCGCTGAAGGTATACTTCAGAAATTCCTGTTGGTCCTTGCCGGCTTTGCGGCAAGTCAACACTGCCTGCTTGATGTGATCGCCGGATGCGCAGGCCAGGAGCAATTTCGGGGTCGCCTTGTTCACGCCCATCACAAAGTGAAAATCCTGCATGTTCACTTTGCCAGCTCCGCCTCCACCACCATGAGACATTGTGCCCGTCTGGCTTTCGCCCCATGACCAGCTCTCCAGGTGTATTTCCCCTTTATGCTTGCTATCCTGGCTTTCTCCGTCAATTCCGTCGATTTTGAGGAAGTAATCAGCAGCCATCCTAAAACCCTCCTTTTCGTGTTTACGTTAGCTCAAATTGCCGGGTGACGAAGATCGCCGCTCGTAAAGGCCGGCGATCCGTCCCCGGAGATTTTACTTGCGCGCGGATTTTGGCAGTTCTGCCACCAACCGCAACGAGACAGAAAGCTCATCGAGCTGGAAGTGCGGCCGCAGGAACGCGACGGCACGATAGACACCTGGCTTGCCTGCGACCTCCAGAACTTCGATCCTCGCATCACGAAGAGGATACTGAGCCTTGACGGCTGCCGACGCGGAATCATCGGGGGTCACGTAGTTGGTGATCCACTGGTTTAGCCAGCGTTCGCACTCCGTTCGGGAAGTGAAACTCCCGATCTTGTCGCGCATCATCACTTTCAAATAGTGAGCAAAGCGCGAGACAGCCAGGATATAGGGCAACTGCGTCGACAAACGGGCATTCGCGTTCGCCGCTTCGTTGTCGAACATCTTGGCTTTTTGGCAGGATTGCACGCTGAAGTACGCTGCGTAGTCCGTGCCCTTGCAGTGAACGATCGGAGCGAATCCGAGATCCGCCAGTTCTTTCTCCCGGCGATCTGTGATTGGCGCTTCCGTGGGACACTTCATCGCCACGTCGCCTTCGTCCGTGGCAAAGTTGTGCACAGGCAAGCCTTCTACCAGCCCGCCGCCTTCGACGCCACGGATTGCGGCACACCAACCATACAGAGCGAAGGCGTTGCTGAGCCTTGCACCCAGGGTGAACGCCGCATTTCCCCACAGGTATTTGGAGTGATCCGTTCCATCGACGTGCTCTTCGAAATCGAACGCTTCCACCGGTTTTGTCGCCTTGCCGTATGGCAGGCGCATGAGCACTCGCGGGCAGGTAAGTGCGACATAGCGCGAGTCGTCGGATTGACGGAAAGACTTCCACTTCGCGTATTCCGTGGTGTCGAAGACCTTACCCATGTCCCGAGGAGCATCGAGCGCGGTAAAGCTTTCCAGGTTGAACATGTCCGGCGATGCCGCCGAAAGGAAAGGCGCATGCGCCGCCGCCGCTACCTGAGAGATCTTCTCAAGTAGTTCGATGTCTTCCGGGCCTTTACCGAATTCGTAATCGCCGACCATCGCCGCGAAGGGCGCACCGCCGAAGATACCGAATTCCTCTTCGTAGACTTTCTTGAACAACGCGCTCTGATCGAATTCCGGAGCCCGCTGAAGGTCGCGGAGCAAATCCTTTTTCGATGCGTTCAGAACCTTGATCTTCAGGTTCTCGCCCGTCTCGCTCTGATCGAGCAGGTACTTGAGACCGCGCCACGTGCTTTCGAGCTTCTGGAAAGCAGGAACGTGCAGAACTTCATTCACCTGGATCGAAATCAAGTGATCGATTTGCGCGATGCGGGCGTTGATCATCGCCTCCGCATCCTTGGAAACCGTCATCGACCCATCGAGCACCTGGGCCACGAATTCCTTGACGAGATCTTTCCCCCGCTCGCGTGCGGAAACGTCACGAGCAAGACGGCCTTCGTCCACGATCTGATCGAGCAATCCCAGCTCCACCGCTTCCTTGGCCGGCGCCGGTGCTGCCATTTTCTGGGGGTCGCTCACTTGGAACCTCCTTCGGAACCTTCGCCAAGCTCAGTTTTCAGCTTGTCGAGTTTCTCCGTATTGCTCACCGCATCGAGCAGCAGCTCCTCGAGCTTGTCGTTTCCTTGCAAGGAACCGCGCAGATCCGACAACTTAGTGCGGAGGTTCAGCATGTCCTTCAGCGGCTTGATTTGGCGCGCCACATTTTGTGGCTCGAAATCATCAAGACTCTTGAAATGCAGGTCCACCTTGAGCTGTCCCGCTTCCGCGTCTTCGCTCAGCTTGTTCTCCACCGAGAAAGCGAGGTGAGGCTTCATGCCTTCCAGCACGCTGTCGAAGTTGTCGGGGGTGACCTCGACGAACTTCCTCTCTCTCAGTTTCGGCAGCGGTGTCTCGGGTTGACCTGTGAAATCTCCCAGAACACCCATCACAAATGGGAGTTCCTTCATCTCGATCGCATCTCCGACTTCCACGTCGTAAGTCACGTGGACGCGCGGCGGGCGAACTCTATCGAGCTTATGCTGTGTGCTTGGTTTTGCCATCTGCAGCCCTCGTCATCTCCAATTGGAAAATCTTATCGACTTCGAGGCGGAGGGAATGCTGGCAGCGTGAACGCAGAAGGATTGTGGCGAGACCGCCCCAAACCGAAATGCCCTCCGCGCGTTTCGAATAGGCCACCCCAAGGAACCTCCGCGATTCTGAACCTGAGTATAGGCCGCAAAACATTTCCGAGTCAAGGCGGAATTCATACTAGAACCTCAAGGTGCCGGTCGCTGCTGTCCGGTTGGCGCTTCAAACTCGGCGGCTAACGCCCATGCGGTCATGAAGATGAGCAGCCTTTACGGCGGTGGCCGCGTAAGACTGGTCAGGTCGGATTTCTAACCACCTCACTTTGCTGGACTTGAAGCCGGACGCTAACGGGGAGATCAAGAGAGCGGATTGCGATCCACGATCAGTTCTGCTACTTTGGACTCTCCATGAGACAACTGCAGCCGGTCATTTGGACGAAGGGCACGCTGTTGAGCCCTCAGTACCTACAGACTCAGGACCGTTTCATTGAAAATACGCTCCAGTTCCGTGTGCAATCGCTGACCTCGAATCCGTGGGGATTTCTGAAACTGCAGATTGATCAGGAAGCGCTCGCCGCGGGCGAATTCGCCATCGCCTCCGCGTCCGGAATTTTTCCCGACGGATTGCTGTTCGATTTCCCCGTTTCCGAGCCGCCTCCGCCCTCCAAGCCGCTGATGGATTGTTTCGAAGCCGACCACGACACCCTCGATGTTTTCCTGGCAATTCCGAATTACCGTGAGCCGGGTTTGAATGTGTCGCTCGCGCAGAAACAAGCGGACACCCGTTTTCTGGCCGAGGCCGTTCTCGTTCGGGATGAAAATTCCGGACTTTCCGAAAAGCCGGTCCAGGTGGCGCGGAAGAATTTTCGCCTGCTCGTAGAAGGCCAGGCGCGCGATGAGTGCTCGGCACTGCGCGTGGCACGAGTGCGGCGCACCGAGTCCGGGACGTTGGAACTGGACACCCGCTTCGTTCCGCCGGTTCTCGATTTCACAGCCAACGACTACCTCTGTTCCATCGCGCGCCGGCTTGTCGAAATACTGGCTTCGAAAAGCAGTCTGCTATCCGGATTGCGCCGCCAGAAGAATCTGAGCTTGGCGGACTTTGGCGCGTCTGACATCGCGAACTTCTGGTTGCTCTACACGATCAACTCGCATTTTCCGGTGTTCAAGCACATCTTCGAGACCCGGCAGGGACACCCCGAGAACCTGTTTCACGCCATGCTTTCGCTGGCCGGATGCCTCACCACGTTCTCGACACAAATCCACCCGCGCGATCTGCCGATCTACGAGCACGATGATCTTTCGACGGTCTTCACGTCGTTGGATGAGACCTTGCGGACTCTGTTGGAGACTGTTGTCCCGAGCAATTTCGTGTCGCTGCCGTTGAAATTGGTGCAACCATCGATTTACGCGACAGCGCTGGCCGACGACAAGTACCTCACCGGCACTCGAATGTACCTGGCTGTGTCGGCCGAAATGAACGCGGCCGAATTGATCGGCAAGGTTCCGAATCTGGTGAAGGTCTGCTCGGCGGCACACATAGAGCATCTGGTACGGCAGGCGCTGCCCGGTTTAGCGCTCACACACGTTGCGAAACCGCCGAGTTCGATTCCGGTCAGACTGAACTACCATTACTTCAGCCTCAATCAATCCGGTGTTGCGTGGGAGGCTGTCGGCCGCGCGCGCAATCTGGCAGCGTATGTCCCGGGCGATTTTCCCGCACCGCAACTGGAACTGATCATCCTGCTTCCCGAGGCGGCCTGAAGCCTTCCACCTCAACGAAACCAGCCGACACCAGACTCGCAACCGCTTCGGCAAACTCTTCCAGAGGAGCGTCGGCCGGAATCGATCCATTCGCTTTGAGAATCTCGTAGGACTGCCGTCCGGTCGAAACCCCATTGCAGAGGGAAATCAGATGCGCCATCCAGGGTTGCGCTTGACATTCAAAATCCAGCGGCTTTTCAGTACGCAGTGAAAACCCTTCCGGCTCCCAGAGGTCACCCACAAGTCGATGCGTCACCTTCAGTTCGGCTCCGGAACCTTTGTGCAAGGGCGAGTCCAGAACCAGGCCGGGCATCTGTCCGCCCATAGCGGCCGTCTGCCAGGCGGTCAGCCATTCCCATTGAACCCGTCCGAAATTTTTCCCCGCTTCACGCCGGATGGTGAATGTTCGTTGTGCATCATTCCTGCGTCGAATCACCACGAGACCGTGAGCCAGGGATTCCACGCCGAGTCGCTGGAACTGCTCGCGCCAAGCCTGGACTTCCATTTGCCCGCGAACCTCAACCGGATTGGCTCGCACGCAAAACGATTCCGGCTCGAGCGAAGACTTCACGAAGAACGCGATGTCGAATTGGGACTCGGCCTCACCTAGCCAATCGCGCAGCCTCCATTCCAGAGTGCGCCCGGTGCGATCGGTTCCCATCGTGACGCAACAGAAGGTTCCCCCATCCCGCAGATGCAGCGGCAAACCTTCAACGATGCCGCGCGTGACCTGCTCGCCATCTTCTCCACCGCTGTAAAAAATCCATTTGGGAGATAGCGTCGGCACGTACGGAGGATGAGCCACGATGCAGTCGAACGTTTGCCGGTCGAGGTTGCGATACAAATCGCTCGTGGCGATCGACACATTGGGAATCGCGTTCAAGCGCCGGTTGAATTCCGCAAACATGCTGCAGCGCTCCGTAATGTCGCTCGCGCATGCCTGTCTGGCGCCATTTTTCGCGGCCACCAGCGCGGCGATTCCGGTACCGGCGCACAGATCCAGGAAGTTGTCGCAAGTATCCTTGGGCAAGAGATCCAGAAAGAGCCGCGTGGTCGGAATGAATGCGGGATATACGGCATCGTTTGGAGTATTAACTGGAGTGCCATCCGGATTGCTCCAGCGATCAGAAGCGATGTACAACCCCGCAACCGGATAGAGTGCAACCGGACTGTAGCAGTGGTCGTCCGGGACACCAGCATGCAACAACTCGTTGGCCTCGAGCAAAGCCAGGCCTTCCGGTCGCAGCAGATGCGAGACCAGAGCACGGCTTACATATTCTCCAGCAAGAAAGAGACGAATCAGGACGTCGATGGGTTCAGTGGGATCGGCTAGCGGCTCTCGTCTTTCTGCGAACAGTTCAAAATCCGACAGGCGTTGCAAACTCAAACGCTGGCATACGGCCGATTCATTGTAATTGGCCGTATCCAGGAGTTGTTTCAGTTTGTCGATCTGTTCCCCGGGGCCGAATTTCTCAAGGCGCATTCAGTCAAACCCTCATTTCAAAAACGCAAAGACGACGATGATAATCACGACCAGGAGAAAGAGTCCGGTCAGTATCAGGATCAGAGGAAGATAGGACTTTTTCTGCGGGGCGGAGACGCGGGCAGCGGGTGGATTGGCCGCTGGCGCTGGCGCCGATGGGGCACTGAACATCCGCGTGTACTCGCCCGGACCCGATGAGACTGGCGGCGCTGGGGGAGCCGGTGCTTCCGGCCGCGCCATGAAACTCCTGGTCGCACTTCCCCCGGTCGGCATCGGAGGCGGTGCGGCCGTTGGTGAAGGCTGGTCCTTCGCTCCAAATACTCTGGTGAACTCGCCAGCATTACTCTTCGGTCCGGGTGGTGGGGCTGCTTGCTGATAAGGTTGTGCGTTGAACAGCCGTGTAAATTCACCAGGTTGAGCTGGCGGTGCTGGCGGTGCGACTGGTATCGGCGGCGGCGCCTCGCCCATCGGCGCAGGCACAACGGGCGACTGGAACATGCGCGTGAATTCGCCCGGCGCCGAGCTTGCGGGTGGCTCTTGGGCGGGAGTTGCAGGCGGCATGGGCGTCTGAAACATCCGCGTGAACTCACCGGGATCGGTTTTTGCGGGTGGTGTTTGGATCGGCGGCGCTGGCTTTACGGCCGGAGGAGGCGGCGCGACGGGCTCGTCGATCGGCGCAGGTGGCACGGGCGCTTGAAACATGCGCGTGAATTCGCCCGCTTCGACTGCCGGCGGTGCTGGTTTAGCGGCCGGAGGAGGCGGCGTAACCGGCTCGTCCATTGGCGCAGGCGGCACGGGCGCTTGGAACATGCGCGTGAATTCGCCCGCTTCCACTGCTGGCGGTGCTGGTTTAGCGGCCGGAGGAGGCGGCGCGACGGGCTCGTCCATTGGCGCAGGCGGCACGGGCGCTTGAAACATGCGCGTGAATTCGCCCGCTTCGACTGCCGGCGGTGCTGGCTTAGCGGCCGGAGGAGGCGGCGTAACCGGCTCGTCCATTGGCGCAGGCGGCACGGGCGCTTGAAACATGCGCGTGAATTCGCCCGCTTCGACTGCCGGCGGTGCTGGCTTAGCGGCCGGAGGAGGCGGCGCAACCGGCTCGTCCATTGGCGCTGGCGGCACGGGCGCTTGGAACATGCGCGTGAATTCGCCCGCTTCGACTGCCGGCGGTGCTGGTTTAGCGGCCGGAGGAGGCGGCGCGACGGGCTCATCCATTGGCGCAGGCGGCACGGGCGACTGGAACATGCGTGTGAACTCGCCCGGCTCTGCGGCCGGCGGCGGACCCTGAGTTGGCGCGAGCGGAGCCTTTGCCGCTGGCCGGACTGACGACAGATCCGGCGGCACTCGCCAGACTCCTGCCCGCGTGAACGCGGCCGGGTCCGGCGCGGACGGCTGCTGCGGTTTCGACGCATGCCGCTCAGTTTCGGCCGCAGCCCACTGCCGTAGGCCCGCGTAGCCCGTGAGCCGTTCGGTTACTACGAACACATTGCCTGCGTCCTCGCCGACTTCGATCAACAGAGGAACATGCGCCGTTTGCAGCGCCTGAATCTCGATCAGCAGCGCTTTGTCCGCGTGGGCCTGTTCTCCGAGGAAAAAGAAGACCGACACCTCGCGACCGGACGCAATTTCCCGGGCGCGAAACTCCTTCACGTCTTCGTCCTTCAGGAGTTCCAAGATTGCATAACTCTGGTCGAAACCCATCGCGCGCTCCATCCCAGCCTGATTCCCTGCAATCCGCCGCCGGAGAGATTAGGGGCGCGCGACGTATCGATGCGAATCAGGTTCGACACCCATGGTAGCGCCAATATGTTTTGATGGAGTAATCTCTTCCATGAGGGCATGGGGTCGGATATGCGAAGGTTGATACGATGAAACACCTTTCGAGGGTCGTCTGGTCTGAAGGCATGCACCTGGGGCCGCATCACTTTCAGGTACAGAGCCGTTACTTCGAGGATTCGGTCTACTTTGTCGCGTCTGCCCTTTGGTTTGAGCCTTACGGAATTGTCGGCTGCGGCCTCGATGCGGAAGCTCTGCGTAACGGTACGCTCTCCGTGCTGCATGCACGCGGTGTCTTCGCCGATGGCCTACCCTTTCATATGCCGGAGTGCGATCCTCTGCCGCCCGCGCGCAACATCACGGATCTTTTCCCGCCAACGCGCGACAAGCTGACGGTTGTACTTGCGATTCCCGCACCTCGTCTGAATGCGATGAATTGCGCGATCGGCGTTTCTCCCGAATCTGCACAGGCCCGCTATGTCGCCGAAACGCGCTCGATTTACGACGAGACGACCGGGCGTGACGAGAAGCCGGTTCAACTGGGGCGCAAGAATTTTTCACTGCTTCTGGAAACAGAGATTTCCGACGGAATGTTAAGCCTGCCGATCGCGCGCATCATGCGCGACGGATCCGGGCATTTTGTCTTCGATCCCAACTTCATCGCACCCTGCACACAGATCGCCGCAAGCGAGCGGCTGATGCAGATTCTTCGGAGGCTCATCGAGATTCTCGAAGACAAGAGTGAAGCCATGTCGCCCGGGAAAGGGAAGGGGACGCGCTCATGGGCCGAGTACTCCACCCGCGACATCGCCCAGTTCTGGCTTTTGCACACAGTAAATTCCGCACTCGCGCCGCTGCGGCAGATGTATGCGGAGCATCGTGTACACCCCGAGGAACTCTACGTCGAACTGCTGCGGTTGGGCGGCGCGCTCTGTACGTTCGCGCTGGAATCGCACCCGCGCGCATTGCCGCTGTATGAGCATCTGAATCTTGAGTCCTGCTTCGAAGGCGTCGATCAGCATATTCGCAGACACCTTGAAACTATCGTGCCCACCAGCGTGATCTCGATTCCGCTGCGCAAGGCCGGCGACTATCTGTACGAAGGAGATGTGATCGATCAGCGCTGCCTCGACAATTCCCGCTGGATGTTGTCCGTCCGCGCGCCCGTCGGTGAAGTCGATGTCATTGCGAAGACGCCGCAACTCGTGAAAGTCTGCTCCAAACTGTTCGTACCGAAACTGGTGGAACGCGCGTTGCCCGGGATGACACTCACGCACACACCGGTGCCGCCTTCGGCGATCTCGCAGCGCGTGGATGCGCAATATTTCAGCGTGAGCAAGGATAGGCCGTGTTGGGATCACATCGTCCAGACCAGACAGGTCGGGGTCTATGTGCCCGGAGAGTTGCCTGATCCTGAGATCGAGTTATTGATAATTCTGGGATCTTGATCGGAGGAGAGTCACAATGCTTCCCATGGCAGCAAGACGCCACGAGAATTTGGCGCTGGCGTTTCAGGAGATTCTTACGGTGAGCGAACGCCTGCGCTCCGGCCGGCAGGCTGTATCAGACGCGGCAACCTTCCGGCATCACATTCTGGAGGGGCTGAAAACCGCGGATCAGCAAGCACGCACGCAGGGTTACACCGCGGAAGACATCAAGCTGGCAGTCTTCGCGGTAGTCGCGTTCGTGGACGAATCGGTTCTCAACTTGCGTAACGAAGTCTTTGCGGACTGGCCACGAAGGCCGTTGCAGGAAGAGCTATTCGGTCACCACATCGCGGGCGAGATTTTTTTCAGAAACCTGCAGGAATTGCTGACGCGCAACGATTCTCAGGAACTCGCGGATCTGCTTGAGGTCTACCACCTGTGCCTCCTGCTCGGTTTTGCGGGCCGCTACAGTCTGGGCGGACGTGGCGAGTTGCGTGGCCTCATCGACGCGACGGCTGACAAGATCCGCAGAATTCGCGGCGAACTGGGCGGATTGTCGCCGCAATGGAGTCTGCCGCCGGAAGCGCCGCGTGCGACAGCCGCGGATCCATGGGTGAAGAGGTTGATGTTTGCGACCATCGGCTGTTGCATTCTTGCGGTGCTCTTGTTTGCGGGCTACAAGATGATGCTCGGCTCCGGCGTATCGAGCGTCGGGGATCTGCTGACTGCGGGCCGTTCATAAGGAGTTGCGATGAAGATTTACTGGGGATCAGGCGCGGCACTATTAGGCTTTATGGGCCTGGCATGGGTGACGGGGAGTCTGCTGCATTTGGACGGAAGCCGTTTCTGGATTTTCTTCGGTCTCCTGTCTGTATTGGGAATTTCTGGTGCGGCTGTGTTCCTGTGGTTCCAGAACCGCATGAGCAAGAGCGACAGCTCAGATACAGTCGCGGGTCCTGTCGATACCGATGACGAGATCGACGCGCTCGTGCGCGATGCGGAGCGCCGGCTCGCCGCCTCCAACCTTGCACAAGGCGCGAAGCTGAGCACGATTCCGGTGGTCTTCGTACTGGGAGAGGAAGGCTCGACAAAGACGAGTACGATTCTGCATTCCGGCCTTGACCCCGAACTGCTCGCGGGCCAAGTGTACCAGGACACGAACGTGCTGCCCACACGTGTTGCGAATCTCTGGTTTGCGCGCGGAATGGCATTCGTGGAGGCGGGCGGGAAGCTCCTGGCGGAACCCGGGCGCTGGGTACGATTGCTGCAGCGCGTGCGACCGGGCAAATTGCGCTCGGTAATCGGCAGCGCCGCACAAGCTCCACGCGCGGCGTTGCTCTGCGTCGATGCGGAAGCATTCGCGCGCCCAGGCTCGGCGGACGCGCTCACTCTATCGGCGCGCAACATGCAGGCGAGACTGGGCGAAATCTCGCAGCAGTTCGGAATCAGCTTTCCGGTCTACATTGTGTTCACGCGTATCAACCGGCTCGCGTTCTTCGAAGATTTTGTTCGCAATCTCACGAATGAGGAAGTGCCTCAAGTCTTGGGTGCGACGCTGCCGCTGCACGCCCGCGGCGCCACAGGGATCTACGCAGAAGAAGAGACAAAGCGGTTGAGCGCAGCATTTGACGAAATCTTCTATTCGCTGGCCGATCACCGAGCGACATTTTTGCCGCGCGAAAACGATCCGCAGCGGCTTTCAGGAGCCTACGAATTTCCAAGGGAATTCCGCAAGCTGCGCGGTGCGCTGGTGCAATTTCTGGTGGACGTCTGCCGTCCCAGTCAACTGCGGGCGAGTCCGTTCCTGAGAGGTTTTTATTTTTCAGGCGTGCGGCCGGTTGTTGTTCAGGAATCGACCGCGCCGGCGCCGCGTCCCGCGCAGCAACCTGGATTTGAGAGCGCCGGCAGCGCCACAGGAATTTTCAAAGCCGGCCTGTCAGGCGCTCCGCCGCCGCAAGCGGCAGCCTCGATGGTCAGCCGCAAAGTGCCGCAATGGTTATTCCTCGGCCATCTGTTTAACGGGATTCTTCTGCGCGATGAAGCGGCGTTGGGCGCCAGCGGAAGCAGCACCAAGACGAGCATGATGCAGCGTGTGCTGTTGGCCACTGCATTCGTGCTCATGCTGATCTGCTGCATTGGCTTCACGGTTTCTTTCTTCGGAAATCGCGCATTACAGAGCCAGGTGCTCGAAGCCGCGCGCGGCATTCCGGCGGGCGAAGCGAGCGGTATGAACCTGCCAACGCCGGATGCTGTGCAACGCTTGGAGAACCTGCGCCAGTCGCTCGTCCTGCTTACGAAATATGAGGATGAGGGCGCTCCGTGGCGTCTGCGCTGGATGCTCTACAGCGGCAGCGAACTGTATCCGAAGGTTCGCAAACTCTACTACGCACGCTTCCAGCAATTACTCTTCGCGCAAACGCAGAACGAGTTGTTGACCGCGCTGCAACGTGTTCAGATTCCGCCCGCGCCGACTGATGATTATGGCACTTCGTACGACACGCTGAAGGCCTATCTGATCACAACTTCGGAATGGAAACGCAGCACGAACTGGCTCTCGCCGGTGCTCACGAATCGCTGGGCAGGGACGCGGCAGGTGGACAACCTTTTGCCGCTCGCAAAAAAGCAGTTTGAATTCTACAGCGAGGACCTGGTCCGCGGAAATCCCTTCAGCCAGGCGAACAACGCCGAGACCATCGATCGCGCGCGCGTTCACCTTTCGAAGTTTTCGGGCATCGAACAGGTCTACCAATTCATGCTTTCGGACGCATCGCGCCGGGCCAAGAAAATCAACTTCAATGAGCAATTCCCCGGCTCGGCCGAAGTGGTCGTGAACAATCGCGACGTGCTTGGCGCCTACACGAAGGCCGGCTGGATCGCGATGCAGGAGAACCTCAAGAAGGCCGACAAATTCTTCGGCGGCGAGCGCTGGGTGCTGGGAGACTATGCCTCCGCGAAGCCCGATCCCGCGAAGATGGAGCAGGAACTGCGCGACCGTTATGTCAACGACTACATCGCTCGTTGGCGCGAATTCCTGAAGAATACCGCTGTGGTGCGGTACGGCAGCCTGCACGATGCTGCCAAGAAGTTGAATACGCTTTCGGGAGCGCAGACCCCGCTGATGGCATTGTTCTGGCTGACCACGCAAAACACCGCTGTCGATTCTCCCAAGGTGACAGAGGCTTTCGATGCTGTGCACAAAGTCGTGACGCCTCCCGCCACGGTTGTGCAGTATGTGCTGCCTACCAACCAGGAATACATGGGATCGCTCGCGAGCCTGCAAACGGCTGTCAGCCAGGTGGCGGATATGTCCGGTCCGCCGGACCCGAATCGTGCAATGCCCGTCCGTAACGCCGCCGACACGGCCCGGAACATCGTGAAGAAAATGGGCTACACGTTCAAGATCGATCCAGAAGCCCATCTGGAAGGCGTCGCGCTGAAGTTGCTGAATGCGCCTATCGACAGCATCGACGCGTTGACGAAGGGCATGGGCGCGGGTGAGGTTAATGGCAAGGCGCGCCAGTTCTGCATCGCATTCGGCGAAGTCGCGAACAAATTCCCGTTCAATCCGGGTGCTTCGGCAGAGGCGACGCTGCAGGAAGTGAACGCCATATTCCGGCCGCGTGAAGGTAAGCTCTGGATGTTTTACGAAGAGTCTCTACGCACATTCCTGCAGAAGCAAGGCGCGCAGTATGTGACGAATCCGTCGAGCGGCATCATGCTGAACCCGGCGTTCGTCAACTTCTTCAATCAGGCCGCGCGCTTCTCAGACGCGATGTATCCGGGCGGCGTTACGGAGCCGAATCTGAAGTACTCGCTGCAACCGCAGCGCTCGGAGCAGATCAGCGAAATGACTTTGACCGTCGATGGGCAGACGGCGAAATTCTCGGGACAAGGCGCGATGCGCCAGTACACGTGGCCGGGCGGCGGCACGAAAAATGTGCGCCTCAGCGCGAAAGTCTCCGGCGGCTCGGACCTCGAGTTCCAGAACCGCGATGGCCTCTGGTCGATTTTCCGCTTCTTTGCGGACGCCGATCGCTGGAACCCCGCGGGCGGCGCTTATACGCTCGAATGGGTTGTCCGGCAGGGACGCGAGGCGCGGCCGGTCATGGTGGCCGGCAAGGAACTGACCTACCGCTTCACGCTGGACACTGGCGGCGTGGCGCCGGTTTTCCAGAAGGATTTTCTGAACAGCCTGAAGTGCGTTTCGCAGGCTGCCAGGTAACATGAGCCATCCGGCCAACATCGGTAAGTACGAGGTGCTGGAGTTTCTCGGCGGAGGCATGTCGCACGTCTACAAAGCGCGCGACACCACCATCGGCAGGTTGGTGGCCGTCAAGGTGCTTACTCCGGAGGGTTGCCAGGATCCGGAAGCCAAAGCGCGTTTCCTTCAAGAAGCGCGCATGGCCGGCAACATTGAACACGAAAACATAATCCGCATCCACGATTACGGCGAAGAGGACGGACGTCCCTTCATAGTGATGGAGTTCCTTGTGGGCGGAGATCTGCGCGACGCGATTCGCAATTCCCGCACGGGGGACCTCGACAACAAAATTCGCATTGCGCGCGACATCGCGAAGGCACTCGAATACGTTCACGCGAAGAAGATCATTCACCGCGACATCAAGCCGGAAAACGTGCACCTCGATGCATCCGGCAAGGTGAAGCTGATGGATTTCGGCATCGCAAAATCGGAAGGTCTCTCGCTCACAAAGACTGGTTTTGCGATTGGTACGCCGTACTATATGGCTCCTGAGCAGGTGCGCGGCGAGAAGGCTTCCGAACAGGGGGACATTTACGCTTTCGGCATTCTGCTCTTCGAACTGCTGACCGGCCAGAAGCCGTTTGAAGGCGATACCATCGAGCGTCTGTTTTACGCGATTCTGAACGAACCGCTCAACCCGGAGCGTATGCAGCAGGCCAGTGTCGTGGCGCCGGTAATCAGCTTGGTCCAGCGTTGCACTGCAAAGAACGCGTCCGAGCGTCCGCAGAGTTTCAGCGCCGTGATCGCCGAACTGGAAAAGGTGCAGTGCAAACAGCCTGAGCCAGCGCCTGAACGTCTCGTGCCAGCGAAGCGTCGCCCGGTATTGCTTATCGCCGCCGCTGCGATTGTTGGCGTACTCGCCATCGCCGGGTTCTTGTTCTTCCGCGCTCCACGCAGCGAGTCAGTGGCCCCGAAGCCTGCACCGAAGCAATTGGCCTCAATCTTGAATACTGACGTTGGAGAGATGCTGCTGGTGCCCGCCGGCACTTTCCTCTTCGGGCCAGACAAAGTGAGCACAACGCTGCCGGCTTTCTATGTCGATAAGACCGAAGTCTCGTGCGCGGCGTATGAGAAATTCTGCAAAGCAAAGTCGCGTCCGCTGCCTCCGGGTCTCAGCGAGAGCCGGCCGGATGACCCCGTGGTCAACATCACTTTCATCGACGCGCAGGAGTTTGCGAAATGGGCCGGCAAGCGTTTGCCGACGGCCGCCGAGTGGGAGAAGGCAGCGCGCGGCGCCGATGGCCGCATCTACCCGTGGGGTGACGAGGCCGATGCCGAGCGCGCGAACGTGTCCGGCAAACCCCGGCGTGCAGTCACTCGTGCAGTCACTATCGATGCGTGGCCCGGCCCGTACGGAACCCTGAACATGACCGGCAACGTGTGGGAGTTCGTCGATGAATTGAAGACGCCCAGCGCGCGGGCCGTGCAGAGCTTTGCGAAGATCCTGGATCCGGCGCCCACGGCAACCGAACCCTGGTACACAATTCGCGGCGGCGCGTTTGATCGACCGTTAGCCGAGGGAGTGCTCTACGAATGGACTTCCGTCCCGGCCCGGTTAACGCGTCCTGACATCGGATTTCGCTGCGTGAAAACCGCGGAGTAAGACTATGGATTACATCGAGAAGAAGATACTTCTGCACACAGAGCAGAAACGAGTCTGGCGTGCGCTGTCCGACTCCAACGAGTTTGGGATCTGGTTCGGAATGAGGTTTGATGGCCCTTTCGCTCCTGGCGCCATCATGCCCGGGGTGATCGTACCTACGACGGTCAATGTCGAGGTCGCGAAGGCCCAGAAGGAATACGAAGGCGTGCCGTTCGACATCACTATCGAGCAGATGGAACCCGAGCGGCTGTTCTCATTCAGGTGGCACCCTGGCGCCGTTGAGCAGGGCGTCGACTACTCTGTCGAGCCGACCACGCTTGTCGTCTTTGCTCTGGAAGCAGCGACGAACGGAGTCATGCTGACCGTTACTGAGTCCGGCTTCGATCAAATTCCGCTCGCGCGCCGGGAGAAGGCATTCAAGGCAAACGAGCAAGGTTGGGGCATGGCAGTGAAGCTGCTCGAGGAGTATCTACTTGTTTGCGGCAAGAAGTGAGTCGATGCGCGCGATGTACTTTTTTGCACGGTCCGACTCGGCCATCTCGGAATTCAGATCGATAGTCGCGCTGAAATGCTTGCGCGCTGGCACCAGCGATTCCACAGCACCGGAATCCTGCGCTTTGCTCGTATAGCTGAGGGCCAGCGCGAAGTGCGCGTACGGATCCCCTGCATCATAGGTGAGCGCCTTCTGGCAGTAACCGATTGCGATATCGAAATGCGATTGCAGCCGCTCAGCATCGCATAGTCCAAAGTAGGCAAGACTGCGCAAGTCCCTCCACACATCCTTCTGCGCGGCACGCTTCTTCTTGCCGAATCCCGCGAGATAGCCCAGCACGTAGTAATTCATCTTTCCGGCGAGCTTGCTATCGAAATCACTCAGCCGAAGATATTCCAGATAGGCGTCTGTGGATTCTTTGTGCTTGCCGCTCAGGCGTAGACTTTCAGCGAGCCAGAAGTACGCCTCCGCATTGCCGGGCGTCAGGCGGATGGCTTTGCGCGCCGCGTCGATCGAATCCGGATAGAGCTCTTTCATGCGCAGCGCTTGAGCGAGCAAATACCACGCGAGTGCGTGTTTCGGGTCGCGCTGCACCACGGCATTCAACTGGCGTATGGATTCATCGAGGGCGCCTTTATCGAGCAGCATTCCGCCAAGCGTTGCGCGTGCTTCGAGATAGTCGGCGTCAATGTCGAGCGCTTTGCGCAGTGCCTTCTCCGCGGCTTCCGTATCGAACAAGTCCCGCAAGGTGCGTCCCAGATACAGCGCGGCCTGACTGTATGAAGCATCGGCGCTCAACGCGGCTTGAAAGCACTCCACCGCCTTCTTGTAGTTCTCCGGAGTGCCTCTGTTGTAATAGCTCAGGCCCTTATCGAACTGCTCCACAGCCGCTTTGGGACGCCGGCGCGGAATCAGAATCTTCAGCGTAACGGTGCTCTCCTGTCCGGGATAGACAGTCTCTTCGCGCGGGCCGTCAGGCTCGTATCCCATGCGGATTCCCTTGATAGTGTGGACGCCGGGACGCAGGCCGGGCAGCCGCAACGGAGTCGCTTTGTTGACCACGCCGACGGCGCGATCGTCCACGAAGATTTCCACGCCGTCCATGTTGGCTTCGAAAATCAGCGTGCCGTCTTTCGGAGCTTGCGGTGTGGCGGGCGCGGCTCCGGAAGGAATATAGGCGAGCAGCATGTTGGGATCGAAACTGCCCTTTTCCGAAGTCGGATTCTGTGTGGCCTTAGTAGCTTCACGTACATTGCGGCGTACGTACTCGGCGAGTTCATCGGCGGTGACGATGCCGTCGCGCGATTCGTCGGCGGCGCCTTCGAGGCCCTTCACAACGTAGTAGGTGAAGATGCCGTGGCCTCCGCCCCAATCGGCGCTTTCGTAAGATCGCTCGCGGTCACGGCTCGCGGTCATCGAGAACAGCGATCGATTCACGTCGAGCAGGGAACGATTGAGCGCGGCCCTGTCCGCTTCGGGCGTAATCGCACCGCTGTGGCAGGCGTCGGTCAGCAGCACTTTCCACCTGGCTTTGATCTTGCTCCCGATCACGGAGCCCAGCGTGTTCATTGGATAACCGGTGCTGGCAATCGACTTCGGATCCAGATCGTAGGGAGCCAGATAGCCATTGCCTTGATGCACGAAGCCATGGCCCGCGAAGTAAATCAGCACGCGATCTTCATCACGCGCGACTGATGGCAACCACTCTTCCAGTTCGCGGCGGATGTTGGCAAGCGTGGCGCGAGGACCGATGAGCTTGCGCACATTCTCCGCGCGGAAATTGCCACCTTCCGGGCTGATCAAAATGGAATAGATCGCATCCGCATCGCGCTCTGGAAACTGGAGCTGATCCTTGGCCGAAAGATTCTTGTAGTTAGCGATGCCGACCACGAGCGCGTAGGATCGCGGAATGGAGACGGCAGCGGGGGCTTCCGTTTTAGTTTTGGCCTCGGTTCCCGACTCGTATTTCAAATCTCGCTGCTGTTGCGTCTTCTTTTCCGGCGTGGCTTGCGCGGCAAGCAGGCCAGCCGTGGCCAGAAGCGCTGCTAGAGTTCGAAAAGTCATTGTTTTTTCTACCTATGCGCAAGACGAAATTCGTAGATCACGGGTCCGCTCAATGGAACCGGCGAAGCCACCACCGAAAGATTCTTTTCCCGAATGAACATCAGCTCGCGCGATGCCGCTCCGGGCACTTTGCTCAGATTCTCAGGAAGGTTGTCCGGCTTGCGCACACTGTGCGGTCCCGCCGAAGTGTCGATGCACTCGCCGCGAGCCTTGAATAGAGTGTCATCGCAACGCGGAGTCATGGATGGCGGCGCGGCCCCAGGTTTCGGCGGAGGTGGCAGCGGCTGATACGGGGGTTGTGAGCCCAGCGCAACGGGCGTCACCATCCAATACAGGATGTCCTGTCCCGGCGGCCCCGTGATGCGAAACCAGCCTTGCGTGGCGGGTACGATGTACTCTTTACCCGCCTGAATGCGATTCTGTTCCCCTGTGTCCTGACGCGGGAAAAGCGTTCCGTACTGGCCCGAGGTGCCCTGGCTCATCACATAGAGATAGCCATCGAAATTGGGCCGCATGCGGAAGCGCACGCGGTCGTTCGTGTTGAAGACGAGTCCGGGATCGACGGCACGCCAGGCATCGCCTTCCCTGCGTTCCAGCGTGAGTTCCATGCGATGCGGCCCTTGCGACAGGTTCTTCACCTGACCGGCGAGCGCCGGGACTATGACGGCGGCGGCAGTGAGTAGTGCGATGCTGTGCTTCATTGCGTGCGCCTAGCGATGCTTCAGCGTCAGGTCTACCACGAGGCGGGAGTCGGGATCGCCGGTGCGATTGACGACATAGACCGCCTTCTCCTTGCGGTCGCCCAACGTGGTCTCGTCGACTTTTTCGAACACCAGATCGCGGGCGTACACGGCGTTGCGCAGACGTCCGACCAGCGAATCCGGCAGGTTCTGCGCCATCAGCACGTGCTGTGGCGCTTTCTCCTGTGTGGCCGGAGAGCCGGAACCGAGCGAGTAGATCAACTCCTCAATGCTCGCTTCGGGTTTTCGCGAAAGTACCAGGAATAGCTGCTCGTCGCCAACCTGTTCATCAAAGGCGAAGCGGCCTGGTGCGGGTGGAATCGTGAATGGACGCCCGCTCTCGATGCGATTGTAACCGTCTGCAATCTCGGGGCTTGGGAACATCACTTTCCATGAACCGCTGCTGCCCTTCATCACGACGTACAGGTATGCCGCATCATTCGCCTCCAAGCTGACTCGGATGCGGTCGCCTGACTGGAACACCGTCGCCGGATCTACCTCGCGGTATTCGTCGCCGTCCGACTTGCGCAAAAAGCTGTAGCGCAGACCGAGCGGTTTCCCGCCTGTGTAGGAAGCGAGAACAACCTTCGTGTCCGATGCCGATGACGGCGCGTTGTCCCTGATGGGGTCGGCGGCAGGTGGAGGAGTTTTCTTGGCAACCGTCGATTGTTTCGGGGCAGGAGGCTTGAGCTTCGGGCTAGTAGCTTTGGCCTGTGGGCGCTTTGCGGCCGCAGGCACAGCAGCTTCCGCATAGAACAACTCGCGTGCGGTCAGTGGTTTCTGCTCTTGAGCGTCCAGCGTAGACGCGCAAGCAGTAATCAGTATCGCGATGGCAATCGAATGCTTTGTTTGCATGAATCGCCCCCTTGTGAACATTATGCTTCCAATTGAGGAACGGTAGGGAGGATAGAGGGTAACTCGTGAGTAGCGTCTTCAATGGCCGATGCCGCTTCAAATAAGCTGTTGACAGCTTCAAATAAACCGATTGCTAAAAGCGTCACTGTGGCGTAGTCTTATGAGGGTCAAGGGTGGCTAGCTGGAAGCGGAGATCCAGGCAAGCCTGCAATGGGCTATGATTTGCTCATGATCTCCTTAGATGGAGAAGGAACCGGAGGATGCAGCTAATGGGAACGACGGTTCGTGCGTTGACGATTTTGCTTACGGGACTGCTGGTGTTACAGTCCATTCCTCGCCCGCTCCAAGCGCAGACTTCGGAACCGGCGAAGCTGAATATCGTGATCCTGGAAGGCGAAGGCGCGATCAACAACATCCGCCAGCGCACGGCCAGAGAATCCATTGTACAGGTTGAAGACGAGAACCACCGGCCTATAGGCGGCGCGGTTGTGACATTCTTCCTCCCCGATAACGGCGCCAGCGGCGTATTCACAAATGGCAGCCGCAGCCTCACGATCACCACCGACCAGTCGGGCAAAGCTGTGGCTCGCGTCCGTCCGAATCAGAATCAGGGGAATATGCAGATTCGCGTGAATGCAAACTATAAGGGCCTGACCGCGAACTCAGTTATCAACCAGAGTAATGTGATTGGCGCAGCAGTCGCCGGTGGAGCGATCTCCGCCAAGTTGCTCGCCCTGATCATCGTGGGCGCTGCTGGCGCCGCCACCGCTGGAGCGCTCGTTGCCACCAGAGGAAATGGCGGGACAGTCACAGTGCCCCCGACCGTGATCACGCCGGGCACACCCACGGTAGGCGCCCCCAGGTAGGTCCCGTTGGAGGACGGAACATGCGAAATATTCGTCTATTGCCCGTACTTGCCGGAATTGCATTTCTTCCGCATATTCTGGCCGGACAGCCCGGCGCCATCAGCGGACCCTCGCTGGGACTGGTACTCGATTCCGAGGCCATGGTGTTGCGCCCGATTCTGGGCATTCCCGGCGCTGCCACTCTGGGCGATCCTCTCGCTCTCGAATTCCAAGTGAGCCGTGCCGCGCTTTCGCCGGTCAAGGGTTATGCACTGGCTGTGCGCGCGGATGACTCCAGTGTGATGCTGGTCCGCGCCGGTGGAGAAGTCTCCGCAGTGCCAATAGCGGAGACGAATCCCGACGCGATTGCCTTCAACCCCACGGGTACGATTGCCGCGTTGTACTTCAACGCATCCAAACGGGTTCAGATCATTGAGGGACTGCCGGATTCTCCAAAGCTCTTGCGCTCTGCGGAATTACCGAAGTTGTCCGTCCCGCTTTCCTCGCTTGCCGTCAGCGCCGACGGATCTTCGTTGCTTGTAGCGGTGAATGTGAGCGATGCCGCAGAGGCATACCTGCTGCCGTCGAGCGGGACGGCACGCCGGCTGGGTTCGTTCGGAGTGATCTCAGCTCTGCGTTTTGTCGACGATGGCGCGAACGTGCTGATTGCGGATGCACAGGCAAATTCCGTCTTTCTGGTTCAATCCACCACAGGGGAAACGACACTGCTCGCCTCAGAGCGGGATGGCATCTCGGAACCTGCGGATTTGGCCGTGGAGGGCCGGCGGATTCTCGTCGCCAACAAAGCGTCGGGTGTCATTACAGTTCTCGATCGTGACGGCGCGCCACCCAGTTTGGTCCAATGCACCTGCAAGCCGACCGCTTTATTGCGTCTGGCCGGAGGCTCCGTGTTCAGACTGACGGAGCTATCGGCGGCGCCGCTTTGGGTGATTGACGCCGGGAAAACTGATATGCCAGTATTGGCGATACCGATGGGGGTCAGGCAATGAGACTTCGAACCCTATTCTTCCTTTCGATTGTTGCAGCACTCGCTCCGGCACTTCTCACGGCTCAGACGCCTTCGTTGGCGATCAGCCCGGCTGTGCTGGCAGATGGCACGCAGGGGACCTTCTATTCCCAACAACTGACGGCAACCGGTGGCAGGGGACCATATGCGTGGTCTCTTAGTCAGGGCGCACTGCCGCCGGGTATGAGTCTCTCTACTAGCGGTCTGCTGTCTGGCACGCCGTCCACGGGAGGATCTTACGGATTTGCGGTCCGTGCGCTCGATACCGGAACCGTCGGCGCCCAATTGTCGGGGACCCAGAGCTACTCTCTGCGGATCAACTATCTTCCGCTCGCAATTGTGACGAGTACGCTCGCGCCTGGCGTCACCGGCTCTCCGTACTCGCAGTCACTTGCCGCTACCGGTGGCGCCGGAAATTACATCTGGTCTCTCGCATCGGGAGCCTTGCCCCCTGGGATGACTCTGTCGCCAGCCGGCGTGATTTCCGGACTCACCGCGACGCAGGGCACATTTTCGATTGTCGTTCAGGTGTCCAGCTTCATCTCTAGCTTTGAACAGACCGTAACGGCCGTCCGTTCTTTTACGCTCACCATCACGTACCCGTCAGTGGTGATCATAACGCCTTCCCCGCTTCCGTCGGGAACCGTAAACGTCCCGTATTACCAGACGCTGAGAGCGGTCGGCGGCACGCTCAATTACACATGGACACAACTCGGCGGAACGATTCCGCCCGGCCTGGTGCTGACGTCCGACGGCAACATCTCCGGTACGCCAACGCTGGCCGGTAATTATTCCGTCGTGATTCAAGCCGCGAGCCAGTCGCCGAGCGGGTCGATTCTGAGCGCTACGCAGACATTTTCAATCGTGATCAATGCGCCGCCGCTGGCCATCACGACCACAGATTTGGTGGCCGGCCGGGTGGGCGTTGCTTATACCCAAACACTCGGTGCAACAGGGGGAACGCCTCCTTACGATTGGCGGATCTCGCAAGGCAGTCTGCCTGATGGTCTGGCGCTAAGCGTTTCGGGTGCGATTACCGGAACTCCGACGACAGCCAGCACATTCCGGTTCGCGATCACGGTCACAGATAGCCGCCAGGTGACGGATACGAGAAGCTACGCGCTCACGATCTCGCCCGCGACGTTGTTGATCACGACGGATACCTTACCGTCCGGCACTGCTGGAAGCGTCTACTCCTCAACACTCGCAGCATCGGGCGGCGTCACGCCCTACGCGTGGTCGCTTATTTCAGGAACGTTGCCGGATGGCCTCACGCTGAGCGCCTCGGGAACGATCAGTGGGACACCGACCGTTGCCGGCACGTTTACTCCCACGATTCAGGTAACCGACGCTTCGCAGCAACGCGCCAGCAAATCCTTCCGTGTCGTGATTATTTCCAATGTGAAGATCGCGACCACTGCAATCGCCGGCGGTACTGTCGGTTCGGCGTACTCGCAGCAGCTTGCCGCAACTGGTGGGACTGCGCCATATACCTGGAACATCGAATCTGGGCTCCTTCCCAGCGGCCTCAGTCTTGGCACTGCAACGGGAGTTATCGCAGGGACACCGCTGAGCGTGGGCTCATCGACTTTTGTTGTGCGTGTCACTGACCAGAATGGATCGCAGGACAGCGCCTCGCTCACGGTGCTCGTCGTAGCGGCGCTGGTCATCACTACCGAAAGTCCGCTTGCGGGCGCAGTCACTGGCACGCCATATGAGCAAGCCCTTGCGGCTACCGGCGGAACTCCTCCATACCAATGGACGTTGATCGATGGCACGTTGCCGGCCGGACTGGCACTGGATGCAAGCACTGGCCGGATCGCCGGCACGCCATCCGCGGCGGGTCTCGCCAGCTTTAGCGTTCTCGTGACTGACTCCGCTCGACGGACGACAACGAAGAGTTACTCGATCGACGTCACCGCCGCTTTGACGATCACCACCGCCGCACCGCTGGCCAAGGGCGTGCTGGGAAGCGCATACCGGCAGGCACTCGCAGCATCGGGCGGCAGCCAGTCCTTACGTTGGTCGATCAGTTCCGGCGCCTTGCCTGGAGGGATCTCGATCGACGCGGCCAGCGGACTACTGGCCGGCACACCCACAGCCGCGGGATCATTTGCCTTCACCGTATCCGCCAGCGACTTGCGGCAAACTGCAACGAAGGACTTCACAATCACGATCGACCTGCCGCCAGCGCCGGCCGCCGCCATCACAGGGCTACCGGCTGTGCCCGCACCTGCGACACAGCCCGCTTTCACCGTCGCGATTTCCAGCGCCTATCCCATGGAAATCACCGGTCAAGTAACGCTGGGGTTCGCTCCTGAAGCCGGTCCCGATGACCCCGCCGTGCAGTTCATCGCGGGTGGACGATCACTGGACTTCCGGATTCCCAGCGGAGCCACACAGGCCACGTTCCCCGCGGGACCGGCCAGCGTGCAAACCGGCACCGTAGCTGGAGTGATCACATTCACGTTGCGGATGCGTGCCGCAAATACGGACATTACTCCAACCCCCGCTCCCACACAAACCATCCGAATTGCCAGGGCGGCTCCTGTCATCACCAGCGCAAGTCTGGTTCGTACCAGCGGCGGATTTGACTTGGTCGTGATCGGCTACGCCACTTCACGTGAGGTCACATTCGCGACAGTCACCTATTTGGCCAGCGCCGGCGTGACGCTCTCGAACACCTCGGCGTCGATTCCCCTCACGTCCCTGTTTACGACCTGGTATCAGGATCCAAATTCGGCGAGGTTCGGAAGCCAGTTCTCACTACGGCTTCCATTTACAGTGCAAGGAAACACGAACCCATTGACTTCGATCTCGGTAATACTGACGAACTCCTTAGGAAATTCGGCGGCGGCTAGTGCAGGCTTCTGAGGCGGCAGTCCGGGATCAATACGACGAGGTCACGTACCCCAGTCTCCCGAGGCCGCAGACGCACTTTGATCACATTGCGGCGCTGGCAGTGTTGTTTGGGATGAGCCCAGCGCGGACGGATCAATGCAGCGTGCTCGAACTCGGCTGCGGCGACGGAGCGAATCTGATCCCGATGGCTTGCGACAATCCGCAGAGCCACTTTCTCGGAATTGATCGTGCCGGAACTCCGATACGGTTGGCACGTGAGATGGCCGCGAAACTGGGACTCCAAAATATAGAGTTCCAGCAGTTCGACCTGCTCGAATGGTCCCCGAAGCCCGGCGAGTTCGACTACATCATTGCGCACGGCCTGTATACCTGGGTGCCGCCCCTGGTGCGTGAAAGCATACTGGCCGCGTGCGGCACGGGACTGTCTGCGAACGGTTTGGCATTCATTAGCTATAACGCCCTGCCGGGATGCTACTTCCGCAGTTACATCGGTGACCTGATGAAGCTCCATACACTCAGGTTTCCGGATCCGCGGCAGAAAATCGCCGAAATGCGCACAGTCGCGGCGCTAATGATGGAACGCCTGGGCGATGATCCACTCCAACTCGCGATAAAGAAGGAGTTCGAGACTCTGCTCGAAAGACGTGGTGAAGTCTCGTTTCACGACGACCTGTGCGAAAGCAACGCGCCCGTTTACCTGCTGCAATTTATGCAAGCGGCGGAGCGGCATGGCCTGCAGTATCTGTCCGATACGGATCTTTTCCGTGACGACGTCAGCTCCCTTCCACTGCAAACCGGGAAATGGCTGGACGATCGCCAGTACGGGGACTTCCTAGCGGGAAGAAGGTTCCGCGAAACGATTCTCTGCCGCAACGGCGTTTCCCTGGATCGAGAATTCCGAGTGGAGCATCTGAAGGATCTCTACCTTGGCACGCACGCTCAGCCGGAGCCGGAACAACCCGGCGGGGCTCAGAAGTTCAATCTCCAGAAAGATAGATCGCTGACGACCAACGACGTCCTCGCGAAACAATTGCTGTGCGTGTTGGCCGCTCACTGGCCCCGGGCGCTGGCTGTTGCGGATTTGCCATTCTCGATTCCAGACTCGAAAGAGGCGGTGGAACTGCTGCTCAAGCTGATTCGAATGGGAGTCATCGAGCTCCGCGCGAGCGCGCCCAGACTGTCGTCCACAGTGAGCGAGTTTCCGGTCAGTAGTCCTCTGGCTCGTGCTCAACTTGCCGCCGGCGGTTGGAACGTCACGAACCAGCGGCACATGAGCATAGAGTTGTCCGACGACCTGGCCCGCACACTGGTTCTGCTGCTCGATGGCAGCCGGAATTGGAACGATGTGGTTCGCGGGCTTGCCGACGCAGTGCAGAATGGCGCGGTCCTTCCGATGCCGGAAAACCAGCCGCCCCCGAGCCGGGAGGAAATCGAGCAGATGCTGGCAGAGAAACTGAGTCTGAGTCTGAATCAGGTCATGCGAATGTGCCTGCTGGTTGGGTGAGCCGAGTGATACGCTTCATCTTGAATGCGCCTATAATAATGGAACAACTGGAATGGAGGGCTAGTATGCGATTCGTCGCAACGTCGATTCTTTGCGTCAGCCTCTTCGCTGCAGGGCTGGATGCTCAGCAGAAGAAGAGAGTAGCAGTTGTCAATTTTGACTATGCCACCGTTCAGGGTGGACTCTCGGCAATCTTCGGCACAAACGTCGACGTGGGCAAGGGAATTGCCGACCTGATCGTTGTGAAACTGGTGGAGGGCGGAGTCTATTCCGTCATCGAGCGAAAGGCGCTCGATAAGCTCGTTGCGGAACAAAATTTCTCCAATAGCGATCGAGCCGATCCAGCTTCCGCGGCGAAAATTGGAAAGCTGTTGGGTGTCGACGCAATCATCATCGGCAGCATCACCCAGTTCGGCAGGGACGACAAGACGACGAGCGTGGGCGGAGGCGCTCTGGGCGGCGTCACTGGGAGATATGGGCTGGGTGGCGTAGGCAAGAAGCAATCGAAAGCGGTCGTGGTTGTTAGTGCGCGAATCGTCGATACGAATACGGGAGAGATTCTCGGAGTAGCCAACGGCAAGGGTGAATCCAATCGCTCCGGAGCGGCACTGCTTGGCTCTGGAGGCAGTTCGGCGGGTCGCGGCGGCGGAGCAATCGACATGACCAGCAGCAACTTCGGGGACACCATCCTTGGGGAAGCAGTCGGGCAGGCGGTCAACATGCTCGCCTCTCAATTGCAGCAGAGTTCCGGGCGGCTTCCTACACGCACTGTGACGATCGACGGGTTGGTCGCGGATGCTTCTGGCAGTACACTGATCCTGAACATCGGCACCAAAGCGGGCGTTAAGGTAGGCGACAAGCTCAGTGTGCGGCGTCCGCTTCGCGAGATCCGCGATCCGGGCACCGGCAAAGTCATCCGCACCGTCGAAGACACCCTGGGTGAGTTGGTCATCACTGAGGTCGATGAAGTTTCTTCTGTAGGGAAGTACACAGGCGCGAGCCCCGCCAAAGTCGGGGATAGAATCCGAAACTAGTGAGGTTCTCGTGAGCTACGAAATTGGTTCTCGCGCGGGAGATTACGAAGTCCTGGCAGTTCTGGGCGCCGGCGGCATGGGCCAGGTCTACAAGGTTCGCAACGTGATCTCGGACCGCATCGAGGCGATGAAGGTCCTGCTCCCAAACCTGGAAGGCGACCCCGATCTTGCGGACCGTTTCATGCGCGAGATCAAAGTCCAGGCCAGTCTGGATCATCCCAACATTGCCGCCCTGCACACCGCGCTGCGGATCGACAATCAGTTGCTCATGCTGATGGAGTATGTCGAAGGGACCACGCTCGAGGATTTGCTCCGCAACGGCCCCGTCCCGATCGACAAGGCTGTCGATTACATGGCGCAGGTGCTCTCCGCGCTGTCGTATGCGCATGCCCGGGGGATCGTTCACCGCGACCTGAAGCCGGCCAACATGATTCTCACACCCAAGGGCGTCATTAAGCTCATGGATTTTGGAATCGCAAAACTGGCCGCAGACCGGAAGCTCACGCAGACCGGCAGCACGGTGGGCTCGTTGTACTACATGTCTCCCGAGCAGATCAAGGGATCTGTAGACCTTGACCCGCGCTCCGATCTGTACTCGCTCGGCATCGCGATGTACGAAATTCTGGCCGGAGAGCGGCCGTTTAAGGGCGACAGCGAATACTCGATCATGGTCGCGCATCTGGAGCACACACCGGTTCCATTACTGCAGGTCAATCCTGGGTTGCCCCCTGCCCTCAACGAAATCGTGTTCATGTCCTTTGAGAAGGACCCGGCGAAGCGCTTCCAAACAGCCGATGCGTTCCGCAATGCGCTGCTCGGTTTCGCCAAGACCAGGCAAGTGGCGTCTCCGCTACCACCACCAGTGGAGCGGCCAATTGCAACGCCAGCCCCACCTCTGCCGCAAGCCCCACATCTGCCGCAAGCTCCACCTCTGCCGCAAGTCCTGCCGCCACAAGCTCCGCAAAGCCGGCGCGGCTTGTACATCGTAGTGGGCTCAGTGCTGACGATCGCGGTTTTCGTGTTGGCCATGACGCAGATCCCGAAGTTCATGCGCACCCGCGCGGAGAACGCACCCGTGGCAGCGCCAATGCAAACGCCGATGGCCACGCAGAATGAGTCGGTGCCAGCGTCCACGAACACACCCGAGCCCGTGGCGGCGCCGGCATCGCAACCGCAGACACAGGCCCAACCGCCGATGCAGGTGCAGACGCAGGCGCCCGCAGCGGTTCCGCAGACGCAGACTCGGCGCCCCGCGTTCCAGCAAGCGCCGCAGCAGACAAGCCAACAGCCGCAACAGGCTCCGGCTCAACCGGTACAGCAGATGGTCCAGCAGTCGCCTGCCCCGGTGCCGCAACCGGCAGCGGCGCCGGCCGTGGATAGCGCAAAGATCGCACAACTGCGGGAGGTGCGCGAGCAACTCATGCTGCTGGGCGTAAGAGCCAATGCCGTCAAGGAGAGCATCGACAGACTGCGGCAGGCGCAAGCCCGCCAGGGGCTCGGACTGCGGCAGGACATCTCTGCCGGCCTGCAGCGCATGGAGTATTACCTCGACGAAACCGAGGCGGCACACAAGCGTGGCGATGCCGCTGGTGCGAAGACAAGTCTGAGCGCGGCCGAACGCGAGACTTCAAAGCTTGAGGGTTTCCTGGGGCGCTAGTCGCCCGCAGTCGCGCAGACAGCGTTGGTGTTTTCAGATTGCCGGCAGGGAACACCGCAACGGTTGCCGGGTTGAGGTGCATCGAGTCTATTCCTCACAGCCCCTTTCACAAACTGAGGTGCGATCGGCTACCATGTGGGGGACGTTTTCATTTTAAGGAGATTGTATGACCCGCGTTCTCTCGATTGGACTTTTTGCCTGTGCCATGCTGGCCGGCGCCGATAAGGGTTTCGTTCCACTGTTTGACGGCAAGACGCTAAATGGCTTTGAAGTCTGCAACGGCTTCGCAAAGTACACCGTCGAGAACGGGACGATTGTCGGAACTACGGCCGATGGTAGCCCGAACAGCTTTCTATGCACGAAGAAAGAGTACGGCGATTTCGTGCTCGAATACGATACCAAGACCGACCCGGCTCTCAACTCCGGCGTGCAGTTCCGCGCTCACCGCTACGACGAAGAAAAGACCGTGACCATCTTCAACGGCAAGACTTTTGTCGAACGCAAGCAGCCCAAAGGCCGCGTCTATGGCTATCAGGTGGAGACCGCTAACGAAGCGAGCGGCTCATCCGGTGGGATCTATGACGAAGCGCGGCGCGGCTGGCTGCACAATATCTCCTCCGACCCGGCGGCGAGCAAGGCGTTCAAGGACAACCAGTGGAACCACTATCGCGTTGTCGCAATGGGCGACAGCATGAAGGTCTGGGTGAACGGCGTTCCCTGTGCTGATGTTGTCGATTCGCTCGACCAGACGGGTTTCATCGGCTTGCAGGTGCATACCGTCAAGAGCGAAAAGCCGCTGCATGTCGCCTGGAAGAACCTACGCATCCAGGATTTAGGGAAGCACGTCTGGAAGCCGCTTTGGGACGGCAAGACGCTCAACGGCTGGAGCAAAGCCGGCGGCGGCGAATGGACGATCGAGAACGGCGCCATCCGCGGCAAGAGCGTTGCCACTGATGCGCGCATTGGCTTCCTCGTCAGCGATGCTTCGTACAAAGACGTCACGGCCCGCGTGCGTTTCAAGATCGTCAAGGGCAATAGCGGTTTTTTCCTGCGTTCCGAGAAGACATCCCACGCGGGCTACGAAGTCGAGCTCGATGAAGCCAAGCGCACGGGCGGATTCTGGGAGGTCGGCGGACGCAACTGGGTCGTTGGACCGGAAGACAACGCCGCGGTCAAGAAGGACGATTGGAACTTGATGGAGGCGTCCCTGCACGGCCACCGCATCGTCTTCCATGTCAATGGGGTCAAGACTGTCGACCTGCCGAACGATGCGCAGGGACGCACGGAGGGCCACATCGCCGTGCAGGCTCACGGCAGCAAACGCGACACGGAAGTCTGGTTCAAGGACATCGCGATCCTGGTTCCCGCCGGGAAGAACTGAGGAGCTTTCGAGATGTCTTCAAGACGGGAGTTCCTGGCCGCGGGTTTGGCCACGCCGCTGTTCGGCGCCAAGCCCGCGGGGCTCAAGATCGGCGTCATGGACGGCGTCCTGAAACTCAGCGGCAAGCCCGAAGCCGTGGCGCTGGCAAAGTCGATGGGCTGCAAAGGCTTGCAGGTGACGCTCGGCCGGGCCGCGAACGGCATGCTTCCGCTCGAAGATCGCGAATTGCAGGCGCGTTATCTCGCCGAATCGCGCAAGCACAACCTGCCGATCGATGCGACCTACATCGACATTCTGCACGCGAATTGTTTGAAGGACGACCCGCAAGCGCGCGAGTGGGTGCGGCGCGGCATCGCAATCACGAAGAACCTGAAGGCCGGTATCCTGATGACGGTCTTCTTCGGCAAGTGCGCCGTCGCCAACCGTACTGAGTTGGATTATGTCGCCGATGTTTTCAAGGACCTCGCTCAGGAGGCGGAACAGGCGGGCGTGATTCTCGGTTTTGAGAATATCCTGAACGCGGAGGACAACGCGCGCGCCATGGACCGTGTTGCGTCGAAGGCGTTCCGGATCTACTACGATGTGGGCAACTCGACGAACGTTGTGGGTGTCGATGCCGCGCAGGAGATCCGCATGTTGGGCAAGGAGCGCATCTGCCAGTTCCACTTCAAGGACAAAGGCTATCTGGGCGAGGGTAAGGTTGATTTCCCGGCTGTCCTTAAGGCTGTAGGCGAAATCGGCTTCCAGGGCTACGCCAATCTGGAGACGAACGCACCCTCGGGATCGATGGAAAGCGACTTACGCCGCAATCTTGCCTATCTGCGCGGGCTGATGAGGTAGCCGCCGCTACTTCAGGATCTGGAACAGGTTGCTATAGTCGTCGGTCCAGAGCCGCTGGTTCTTTGTCTCGTCGATCGGCAGCGCCGCTTCCTTGACCACCGGAATGTTCAGGAATCCCTGGTTGGCCGTCACCAGGATCCAGGTGGAGCCGAAGATCTCGTTGGCGTCGTCATCGTCCGTGTCCACCAGCATGGCGCTCAAGCCGAAGTTGTCGGCCAGTCTCTTGACGACCGGTTTCAAATCGAGGTAGCGGTTGCTGATATGCACGGCAAGTACCCCATCGGGCCGCAGATGCCGTAGATATAACTGGAATGCCTCGCGAGTCATTAGATGGACGGGGATCGAGTCGCCCGAGAACGCATCCACCACCAGCACGTCGAAGCGCTGCGGTGTCTCGCGCTCCAAAGATAGCCGGGCGTCACCCAGCACGAGATCGAGCTGTGCCTTGGAATCGCGAAGGTACGTGAACTCGGTCTTTGCCAGTTGGATGACCAGCGGATTGATCTCGTAAATCCGGTAATAGTCACCTTGCTGCGCGTAGGCGGCCAACGTCCCCGTCCCCAGTCCGATCACCCCGACGCGCTGGGCCGAGTGCCGGTTGTGCAGAAGCGCCAGACCAACGCCGGATTGCATGCCGTAGTAAGTTGTCGGACGATCCTTGAGGTCGGGTTCGAGGTACTGCTCACCGTGGTTGATCGCGCCGTGCAGCAACTTGCGCACCGAACCGGATTCGCCATCGCCGCTATCGTCGGCGACCTTGAGCGTGCCATAGAAGTTGCGCACCATGATGCGGTTTCCCGAGGCCGCGGAGCGGGCTTCCCGCACTATAAAGACGCACATTAGAATCGCGGCCGCCGCCCAGCAGTAATACAGCGTCGTGTTGCGCCGGAAGACCATCAGAGCGAGCAGGCCGCAAAGCGCAAGGCCGATCGGGTACTCGTAGTACGTGCTGAAGATACGCGGTGCGATCAGCGCGACGAACGTCGATCCCAGCGCGCCGCCGAGTGAGATCATCAGGTAGAACAACGTCAGGTGCCGGGCATGCGGCCTTCTGCGCGCCACCTCGCCGTGGCAGAACATGCAGCAGATAAACAGACCGGCCGAAAGAGCCAGCACCGCGTAAGTCAGTGAAAGCTTCGATGGAGTCCGGTACAGCATGTAGCACATGCCGCCCAACGCCGCGGCCACCAGCCATTCATAGATTCGCTGGCTGTACCAGCCGTCGCGGTCAAAGGACAGGATGAAGCTCACCAGATAGAGCGTCAGCGGCAGCACCCACAGGAACGGGACCGAGGCGACGTCCTGGCACATGTGGTTCGTCACCGCCAGCAGCAGCAGCGACGCACAGGCCGGCAGCGCGATCCACGAGAGCAGCGTCGTCCAGCGGGGCCGTTCAATCGCTTCGGGTTCTTCAGTGGCGTCCGGCTCGGCAGGAGCGGTCTCGACACGCGAGGCGTGCCAGGCCGCGCCTGCGCACAGCAGTGTGAAGAACGCATAGCCCACGGACCAGGCAATCGACTGCGCGCGCGAAACCACAAACGGTTCCACCAGGATGGGATAGCCCACCAGCGCCAGCATCGAAGCGAAGTTCGAGAGTGCAAACAGGCGGTAGGGCGCCGCCGTCCGATGCGTGCGTGCATACCAGGCTTGGATCAGAGGCCCGGTCGTGGAGAGCAGGAAATACGGCAGGCCCACGCAAGCGGCCAGCAGGCCCCAGATGCGAAAGGTGGGATCTTCGGCGCCGCTTGGCTTCCAGGCCAGGCTCGGCGTGATCGGTAGAATCGCAAGGCTCAAGGCGAGCAGTGTCGCATGCACTGCCAGTTGCATCTTAGGCTTCAGCGTGCGAATGGACCAATGCGAATACAGATAACCTAGCAGCAGAACGCACTGGAAGAACAACATGCACGTGGTCCAGACCGAAGCCGAACCGCCGAACCACGGCAGAATCATCTTCGCGATCACGGGCTGAATCAGGAACAGCAGGAAAGCGCTGGTGAATATGGTGTAGGCGTACAGCAGCATGAATGGTTCCATTCAAAAGATACCATTCGGACGCCTTGGTCGTATTTAACGTTTCTTAATGGATCGCTAGAATTCGAATCGGGCGCCCAACTGGAAGTTGCGGTTGTTCTTCGCCCGCGAGATTGTGCCGCCGCTGATGATGTCGACGCGGTTCTCCGGCAAATTGAAGTTCGGGCGATTGGGCATGTTGAACGACTCCACCCGGAGTTGTAGCGCCCTGGACTCGGCGAAGCGGATGCGCCGCGAGACCGACATGTTGACGACGAACGTTCCCGGTCCGTCCAGGATATTCCGCCCTGAGCTGCCGAATCGATAGGCGCCGAGTGGCACCACGGGAAACATGGTGCGGTCGAACCACTGATCGATGTTGGGGTTCTCCACTGTGCCTTTGCCGATACGGTCCGGACGGCTGGCCTCGCCATTCGTATAGTTGAAGTTCGCCACCTTCGGCGTGAACGGCGGTCCCGTGTAGATCGTGCTTGTGCCGGAGATCTGCCAATCGCGCAGCACGATGTTTCTCGAAAAGCCTGGCGACCAGATGAAACTACCGGCGAACGAGTGTCCGATGTCGAAGTCGCTGCGCCCACGCTCGCCCTTCAGGTTCCGCGAGTCCTGCGCGTTGGCAAAGTTGTACTGGATGGTTCCGCCGGTGTTGGAACTCTCGTCGATCGACTTGGCGTAGGTGTACGCCGCGCGCACGAATAGTTGCTTGCTAAAGCGACGGCGCAGCGTGACTGCTCCTGAGTTGTAGATCGAGTTCGAGCCGTCGGAGATGATGTTGATGGTGTTGAAACCGGCATAGGGCCGCACGCCCCGCAGCGCCTGTTCGCGTCCCGGCTGATTCAGGTCGTAGCGCCTTTGCAGGTGCGTGCCCTTCGAGCCGGCGTAGCCGAGTTCGATAACCGTGCCGCGCCCGATTTCACGTTCGACGGTCAGGTTGTACGACTGCAGGTACTGTGACTTCGGGTTCGTTGGTCCACCGCTGGTGCTGGTCACGCCGCCCACGCTGCGCCGGGCCGCCGGGTACGGATCCGACACCGTCAACGCCAGCGGGTTGGCCGTGACTGCGCTATAAGACTCGTTAATCGAGAATGGATACGTGTCGCTGTACTCGTCCATGCGGTACAACGAACTGCTGCCATAGAAAATGCCATAGCCGCCGCGCAGCACGGTTCTCGCGCCGCCAAACGGCCGCCACGCGAAGCCGAAGCGCGGCGCGAAGTTGGTGTAGTCCGTCTTGGTGATCGTCGGCGGCAGACCGGCGTCCGAGGCCATGGTGATGTATGCCTTGGCGGTCGATGCGTTGATGCGCGCTTCGAACTCGGCGGGTGTCAACGTGCCCATGCCGGAGATGACCTGCTTGCCAAGGTCGGGGACGAACATCGACCATGCGCCGAATTTTTCGCGCGGCGGCTTCATCAGTTCATAGCGCAGCCCGACGTTCAGCGTCAGCGTGGCCGATATCTTGTAGTCGTCCTGCACATAACCGGAGTAGTTCGAAAGCAGATGATACGGCCCGGCCCCGTCCAACTGGCGCGAGGTGCTGCTCGGCCAACCCAGGAGCAGGTCGGCCATCGGCTCGCCGGTGTTGCGGCCGAGGAAGGTCAGGCGTCCGCGCGTGTCGCCGTACTGGCGTGAAAAATACTGAGTGCGCAGAAAATCCGCGCCGTACTTGAGGCTGTGCTTTCCGCGGATCCAGGTCAGCGCCGCCGCGTATTGATAGTTGTTGTAGGCCCATAGCTTGGGAAGATCGTAGGCGGGCCCCAGCAGGATATAGCCGCTGGCCGTTAGCTGCGGGAGTCCGCGTGAGATTGGGTTGGTGGTGCCGCCCACGAAGCCCACTTCGCCCGCCCAGTCCTTGTCGTTGCCGTAGGGCCAGCGCTGATTGTTGGTTTTGCGCGAGAACGATGCCTTCACGTCCAGAAACATCGCCGGCGTGATGGTGCGCAGATATCGAACGTAGGAGAGCAGATCGAATGTGTTATTACCCGACCCGAAAATTGGCAATGGCGAACGCGAACTCGCAACCGGATCCCAGCTACTGGTGGGCTTCCAGAACACACTTGTGGTCAGGCGGTCGTTCGTCGTGATCTGGTGGTCCACCTTGATGTTGAAATTGTTGCTGCTCGTCGTACCGTTGCCTTGGGCGATGAAGTTATTTACCGAACCTGTGATGTTGGGCGCCGGATAGTAGGCGGCCAGTTTTACGGCGACCGGGTCGAACCGGCTCGAGGGGATCTGGTTGTTGGGGAACGGGGCTTTGGCCAGCGGGTCGGTCAGCTTGATCGGCCTGCCGAACGCATCCGCGGCCAGACTGAAGTCGCCCCTAAGCATCGCGGGAGTCGGAGTGATACCACGCTGCGTCTTCCCGTCCACGACGCGCAGCGAATCCCAGCTCACCATGAAAAACGTTCGATTGCGCCCGTCGTACAACTTGGGCAGATAGATTGGACCCGCGACGGTGGCGCCGAACTGGTTGCGGCGCAGTTTCGATTTCTCGACATCGAAAAAGCCGCGCGCGTCGAGCACGTCGTTGCGCATAAACTCATAGAAAGAACCGCGCACGCGGTTGGCTCCACTCTTGGTCACGACGCTCAGCACCCCGCCCGCGTACTTGCCGTACTCGGCAGAGAAACCTGAGGTGATCAGCTTGAATTCCTGCACGCCTTCGATCGGCGGGCTGATCATAGCGCCGGTGTTGCGCCTCTGCGTGTTCTCCACGCCGTCAATGACGAAACCGAAGTTGTCGGCCCGCGCTCCGTTGACCGCATACGCGCCGTCGCCGCCGTCGCCTTTCGGAATGACGCCGCCGGTGAGATACGCCAGGTCTGCAAAGTTGCGGCCGTCCAGCGGGATCTCCCCGATCTCCTCATTGGTCGTCACCTCGCCGCGCGCGCCGCTTTCCGTGTTCAGCACGGGCGGCGTGTCCGTCACCGTCACGCTCTCGGCGGCCGAGCCGATCTCGAGCGAAATGTCGAGGCGCAGCGTCTGGTCTAGCGAGAGTGAGAATTCCGTGTGTTTGTAAGTGCGGAAGCCCGTGGCTGTGGCCTCCAGCATGTAGCGGCCGGGATTCAGATACGGGATCGTGAAGTCCCCGACTGAATTCGATGCGCCCTGCTGCGCGATATTCGTATCCAAACTCATGATCTTGATGGCGACGCCGGGGATCACAGCTCCCGTAGCGTCCGTGACTCTGCCGACGACGCTGGCCGATGGCGTTTGAGCGCTCATGCCGAGACCCGCGGCGATGAGCAAACTGAGAATTTGAATAGACTTCATAAGCGAGATTCTTCCACCTGTCCTTAGGCAAGTATAGTGCGGCTCGCCGCCTTTGCAAATGGTCAGACGTCCGTTTCCGCTAAATCTGGCTTTTTCGCGAGGGCTTCCCGCGCCGATAAACGCCGGATTTTCTCGCGACTCACGCCTCGGGATCGGCGGTCAGGAAGGCCCGCAGGGCCTCCTGCCAGGGGCGGAACGAGGGCAGTTTCGTGTTCCGCAAGATCGCTTTTGCCGGGCGTCGGGCTTTGCGGGGGAACGTCGTGGACGGTACCGGCTCGACCGTGACGTCCCGACCTAGGATGCGGAAGATCTCATCGGCGAAGCCGCACCAGCTTGTGCCGCCGGCGTTCGTTACATGATAGATGCCGAACGGACGCGCCTCATCGAGCAACAACTGCGTGCCTGCCGCCAGGTCGGGCGCGTAGGTGATGCTGTTGATCTCGTCGTTGACCGCCTTGACGGTGCCGCTCTTCGCGCCGAGTTCGATCATGAGGTCGACGAAGCTTTTCTTTGATAGCTCGCTCTCGCCCTTCGGCCCAAAGATTACAGCCGTGCGGATGATGTAGTGGCGCGGATTCGTGCTCACGATTCCGGCCTCGCCGCGCTGCTTCGACCTGCCGTAAAACGAGATCGGCTTCGGCACAGCCGTCTCATCATATTCGCCCGCGACGCCATCGAACACATAGTTGGAGCTGTAATGCACCAGTGGAATTTCGAGAGCGTTCGTCAGTCCCGCCAGGTTCCACGGCAGCACCGTGTTCAATGCCACCGCGGCGTTCTTCTTTTCTTCCGCGCCGTCCACGTCGTTGAAGGCCACGCAATTGAGGATCGCCTCGGGCAGCGGATCGAGCGCGCGGATCTTCTCTTCGAGAGCGGCGAAGTTCGTCACGTCGGCGTCTTCGCGGTCCCAGGCGACCGCTTGCGGGTAGAGCTTTCTGAGTTGGCCGCCCAAGGTGCCCTTGGCGCCAAGAATGAGTACGTTATTCATGTAAAAATTAAATGCCGGCGGGCCGCTCTTCGAAGAGCCTCTGCCCCTCCACCGATAACAGCACCCACAATCCATAAACGCCGATAGCGGTGCCGAACGGCACGTTCAACAGGTTGAGCGCGGACATCACAATCGCCAGAACGCGAGCCCACGGACGAAACTTCAGCAGGCCGATTCCGGCGATGATGCCCGGCACGGAGAGCACGAGCACGATTGCGAAGATAAAAAATCCGATCCCACCGAGAATCGGCAGCGCTAAGATTCCATCGCCTGAACGGTCCGCCGCGCCGACGACCGCGCCAATGCCGCCCAACAGGAGCATGACGCCGAGTCCAATCGCTATTCCGAGCGCTCCCAGCACTATGTTCAATACGCCAAGGATCTTGATATGGGAAGCCATTGCGGCACCCTTTCCCGTACTTTAGTATTCTTCGTCCGGCTCGCGAGTCTCTTTTGCCAACCATTCCAAGTATGATACGGCTCCATCTACAATGGGTAAGGCGATCACCTCCGGCACGCGGTAGGAATGTGCCGATTGGATCGCCGCCTTGAGATCCTGGAATAGATCGCGGCGCGTTTTGATGAGCAGCAGGAACTCCGCCGAGTCCACGATGGCGCCTTGCCAGCGGTAGGTGCTGCGGAGTCCAGGCAGCGTATTGACACAAGCCGCGAGGCGCAGTTCCACCAGCAGGCGGGAGATTTTCGCGGCTTCGTCGTCCGAACTGCATGTGCAAAGTACAACAATTTTGTCCGTCATCGCAAGAAGTACTGGCCAAAAGCATAAAACAGGTTTATAAAAAATAGAAGGAGTTTTTTTGGCCAACAACGCAATCTCTTCGTTCATGAGACGGTTCGTGTATGTTCTTCTTGTGGTCAGCGTGGTCACTGGCGTGGTTTTTGCGCTGCGCGGGCCGCAAGGGATCTCTGCGCTTTACGAGAAGCGCCGGGAGATTCAGGATCTCCAGGAGCAGAACGCGACGCTGGCCAAGGAAGTCCAGGAGAAGAGAGAGCGAATTCAGCAGTTGAAGGCCAACCCGGCCGCGCAGGAAGAAGAGATTCGCCGCCGCTATAAGCTTCTCAAACCCGGCGAGACCACCTTCATCCTTCCTGAGGCGCCCAAGTCCGCGCAGTAGCGTCAGCCTTCCAATAGCTGCATCACCCGGCGGTACAGTTCGTCCCTTCCCGCCTCTGTCTTTGCTTCAGCCGCAATGCGCAGGATCGGCTCCGTGTTTGAGGATCGGACATGGATCCAGGCGTCGGGCCAGCTCAATTTCAGCCCATCGGCGCGATCGGCTGCGGCTTCCGGAAAATTTTCATCCAGGGCCTGCATCAGCGTGCCCAGGCGCCCGTGCTCATAGGCCACCTTCCCAAACTTCCGGTAATAGCGCGGCAGCGCTCGCGCGAGTCCGGAAATCGTTTCGCCCGTCTCCGCCATGCGATCGAGCAGAAACGCCATTCCGGTATAACTGTCGCGGCACAGGTGCACGGAGGGGAAGATTATGCCGCCGTTCGAGCCTTCGCCGCCGATCGCCGCGCCTACGGCCTGAATCGTCTCAACGACGTTCGCCTCTCCCACCGGCGTGCGGTGGACCTTGCGATTGTGCGCACGCGCAACGTCGTCCACCACGGACGAGGTTGTCAGGTTCACCACAACATCGCCCGGCAGCCGCCGTAGCGCCGCGTCCACGGCCAGCGCCAGCACGTCGTCGTTGTCGAGCACCGTGCCGGTTTCGTCGCAGACGGCGAGCCGGTCGCCGTCGGGATCCTGCCCGAAGCCGATCTCGCAGCGCTGCGCCGTGACCAGCGCGGCAAGATCGCCGAGCGTGTCCGGACGCGGCTCGGCGATGCGCGGAAACGGCTTGGTCGGATCGACCGAGATGGCATGGAGTTCGCACTGCAACTCGTCGCGCAGGAAGCGGCAGCTCATCAGCGAACCCGCGCCGTTAACGGAGTCGAGGCCCACGCGGAAGTGCCGCGCCCTGATGCGTCCGGCGTCGACGTGTTCGAACACCCGCCGGATGTGGAGATCGGCCGGCGTTGTATAGTCGCTGCGAACGCCGCGGATCTGCTCGTTGGATGCTTGCAGGAAGTCGCTCTGGTGGTAGAGATCGAGCAACTCGCTACGCTCGTAATGGTTGAAGAACAGGCCCTGCGCGTTGAACAGCTTGAGCGCGTTGTACTCCTCTGGGTTATGCGAGGCGGTCAGCGCGATGCCGCCGCGGGCGCGTGTCGCGCCGACGTGGATCTGAATCGTGGGCGTCGGAAGCACGCCGACGTCCAGTACATCGCAGCCTGCGGCCAACAGTCCACAGGTCACGGCGTGCTGCAACATTTCGCCGCTCGAGCGCGTATCCCTGCCGACGACGACGCGGCCCGGTCCTACATACGTGCCGAACGCCTGCGCGAAAGCGCACGCCAGCGAGGGCGTGAGAAACTCGCCCACCACGCCGCGGATTCCAGAGACGCCGATCTTAAGTAAGTGTTCGCGGTGCGCCATATTATGCCAGGCTCCTGACCCGGTCCATGAGCGATTCGAACAGCGCCACAGGCGGATCGCCGCGTTGCTCGCAAATGATGCGCACCAGCGGCTCTGTCTGGCTGACACGCACATGGAACCAGCGCTCGGGCCAATCCACGCGCAGGCCGTCGGTGATGTTGATCGTCCCGCTCGCATTGCGCTCGCGCAACTCCGTTAACAGCGCCGGAATCTGTTTTGAGATCAGCGGGAGCTCGCCTTTCAGCATCGAAAAACGCGGATACGCGGCCACGATGGCGGAGAGCTTCGACTCGCGCTCGTGCATCATCGAGAGCACGGTGAACATGGACGCGATGCCATCATAAACGAAGCGGAACTGCGGCATCATCACCGCGCCCGTGCCTTCGCCGGCCAGCGCGATCTGCTCCGGTTTATAGCTCGCCAGCGCGTCGATAGCGGCCTGTCGTCCCACCGTCACGCGCATCACCTTACCGCCGTGGCGCACCGCGATTTCGTCGACCAGCGCTGTGCTCGACAGGTTTGTGATCACGATTTTGCCGGGACCGCGCGGCAACAGATAATCGGCCAGGAGAGGCAGCACCATCTCTTCGGAAAGCGCGGTTCCCTCGTCTGTGGCGATGGCGACGCGATCCGAGTCGACGTCGAACAAGAAACCCGCGTCCGCGCCCAGCGGACGGATCAGCGGCGCGAGCTGCAATCCCACCATGCGGCTCGTTGTGCTCGGCGCGTGCGCGAATGCGACGCCCTCAATGTGCTCGTTGATCAAGATGAATTCAAAACCGAAGCGCTCGTTCAACCGGCGCAGGATCAACGACGAGGTGCCGTTGCAGCAGTCGACCACCACCTTGAAGCGGCGCAGCGCCTCGAAATCATAAGCTTCGGCGAGACTGTCGAGGTACTGATCCAGCGCGCCACCGGACTCGGTGCGCAGTTTGCCGATGCCGTCCCACTCCGCGAAATCAAACTTTCGCAGGTGATAAATGTCGAGCAGTTCGCCGGCTTCCGCGGTAGAGAGATAGGTCCCTTCGGCGCCCAGAAATTTCAACGCATTCCACTCGGCGGTGTTGTGGCTCGCCCCGATCGAGATGGCGCCACATGCGCCCAGGCGGCGGACAGCGTGTTGGATCACGGGCGTCGAAACCACGCCGAGATCGATCACGTCATGACCGCAGGCGAGCAGTCCGGAGATTACGCCCTGCCGCACCATCACGCCGCTGGCGCGCGGATCGCGTCCGATGATGACCGGTTTTCCCGGCTCGATGAACGTACCAAACGCCGCGGCGAAATCGAGAACGTGCGCGGCCGTCATGCCGCGGCCGACGACGCCGCGTAGGCCGACATGCGAGATGCGAAGCGCTTTTTGGGTAGTCATGGTTGCGGTTTTAGAATCAGCCGGCCGAACGCTTGCGGCTCATGATAGCTATCACTGCCGGTGGGTTGCCAGGCGATGCGCTTGCGATCTGGCGGCGGACCCTGGAAGCGGTAAAAATTGATGCGCAGCTCGTTGTCGGCGCGCGGCGCGCGCGCGTCGATCTTGTCGAAGGGGATGCGCATCTCGCCATACCAGATCCTCCTCTCCTTGTCGATGCGCGCTTTCACGGCAAAGCCGGAATCCCAGCGCCAGCCGCCTTCGGGCTTCGGGTTGTCGCGGTCGATGTCGAGGTCCACCCACTCGCCTTGCGGGGAGACCTGAAACTCCTTGTACTGGCGAATGTTCTTGAAGTCGGCGCCCACAAACACTTCGGCAACGTCGTGTTCCCACAGCTTGTTGGTCTCTTTTGCCGTGGCGGGCTCAGGCAGCAGAAAAAGCTGCTCATAGGGACACACGAACAGCAAATAGAGATTCTTGTCCGTCCAGCGCGAACGGATCTCCGTGCGATGGCCGGGAGTCGCAACGCCCCTCGGTCCGTTTTCGGCGAACACGCCCTGCACGCCGCTCCAGTTCGCGGAGGCGGGGTTGGCACTCAACGCAAAATCGGACTTGGCACGGACGCTCTCGATGCGGCCAGGCCCATCTGCACTGGCGGCACAGGCGAATAGGCCGAAGAGTACGAGGCAGCACGCGGGTGGGAATCGCATAGTCATTTCACCTTTCATGATATGCCTCCCGCCTCCCGACTGTCCGCGGCTTGCGGCAGGCGCGCGTTGCTACAATCGAAGTTACTCATATGATTGGATCTATCTTCGGTTCCGGAGGCAAGGAGCCTAACCTGCTCGACCGTCTCAAGCAGGGAATTCAGAAAACGCGCGCGGGTCTCGTCAACAAAATCGAGGACGCCCTGCAGGGGCGTAAGCAAATCGACGCCGATCTGCTCGACGAGTTGGAGTCTCTGCTCTATACCGCCGACGTCGGCGTGAAGACGACCACGGAAATTCTCGAGCGCATCCGCCAGCGAGTCGACCGCCAGTTGGTCGGCGACGCGATGGAGTTGAAGTCTCTTATCCGCGATCACATCCTCGAGGTTCTGCAATCGTCCGAACGACCTCCAGTGGCCGTCGCGGAGAAGCCCGAAGTCATCCTGGTGGTGGGCGTCAACGGGTCCGGCAAGACGACGACGATTGGAAAACTCACCAGCCGTCTGCGGGCCGATGGCCGCAGCGTCCTTCTGTGCGCGGCCGACACGTTTCGCGCGGCAGCCATTGAGCAACTCGAAGTCTGGGGCAAGCGCACGGCCACCGAAGTAATTCGTCAAAGCCCGGGTTCCGACCCCAGTGCTGTTCTCTTCGATGCCCTGCAAGCCGCGAAGGCGCGCAAGATCGACGTTGTCGTGGTCGACACGGCCGGCCGGCTGCACACCAAAGAAAACCTGATGGCCGAGTTGGAAAAGATGTCGCGCACCGCCAAGCGGGTGGTGCCCGATGCGCCGCACGAAGTGCTCCTGGTGCTCGATGCCACCACTGGCCAGAACGGCCTGGAGCAGGCGCGCCGCTTCACCGAGACCAGCGGCGTCACCGGAATCGTGCTCACGAAACTCGACGGCACAGCCAAAGGCGGCGTCGTCATCGCCATCGCGCGCGAGTTGAACCTGCCGATCCGTTACGTCGGAGTCGGCGAAAAAGTGGAAGACCTGTTGCCGTTCGATGCGGAGCGCTTTGTTGCGTCGCTCTTTGAATCATGAACACCGATTACATGGCGCAAGCCCTGGCCCTTGCCCGGCATGGGATCGGCCAGACCAGTCCGAACCCCGCTGTTGGCGCGGTGATTGTGCGTGATGGCGTTGTGGTCGGAAGCGGGTTTCACACCTACGCAGGCGTGAAACATGCCGAGACGATCGCACTGGAAGAGGCCGGGGAGCGCGCACGCGGCGCCACGTTGTACATCACGCTGGAACCTTGCTCGCATCAGGGCCGCACCGCTCCGTGCGCCGACGCGCTGATCGCGGCTGGCATCGCGAAAGTCGTTGCGGCCATGCAGGATCCCAATCCGCTTGTGGGCGGTGACGGATTTCGCCGGCTGCGCCAGGCGGATATTGAGGTCGAGATCAGCAGCACCCACACAGTCGAGGCCGAGCACCTCAACGAGCCGTTCGTCTACTTCATGCTCCATCGTCAACCGCTCGTGATGCTCAAAGCGGCCGTTACCCTCGACGGCAAGATTGCGGCTCCCGACGACAACCAAGGCTGGATCACTAGCGAACTCGCCCGGGCGCACGTGCAACAGTTGCGGCACTCCTCCGACGCCATCATGACGGGTATCGGCACGGTTTTGGGCGACGATTGCCTGATGACCGATCGCAGCGGCAAGCCGCGCAGCCGTCCACTCCTGCGCATTGTTCTCGATTCGCAACTGCGCCTGCCGCCCAACTCGAAAATGGTGAGTTCGTGCCGGAACGACGTGCTGGTCGTGACCACGTCGGCGGCTTCGGACGAGCGCCGCAAGATCCTCGAGTCGCGCGGCGTCCGCATCCTGGTTTGCGACGGCGCTGACGGCCGCGTTGATCTGCGCAGCGTGGTCGACCATCTGGCGCGCGAGAAGTATCTTTCTCTGATGATCGAGGCCGGCAGCAAAGTCAATTGGGCCGCGCTTAACAGCGGTGTGGTTGACAAGATTTTCTTTTACTACGCGCCGAAGATATTGGGCGGCTTGCAGTCCCTGCCGGTTGCCGGCGGCACGGGCCGCCGCCGCCGCGCGGATGCGATCCGCTTTCGCAACGTGCAGATTCACTCGATCGCTCCCGACGAGTTCGCTGTGGAAGCATACTTCGTCAAAGAGGTGTAGCCATGTTCACCGGCATCGTCGAGGAGATTGGGACCGTCGCCGCGATCGAAACGCGCGAGTCGGGCTCGCGGCTACGGATTCGCTGTGGCAAAGTACTGGAAGACGCCTTCGAAGGCGCCAGCATGGCTGTAAGCGGCGTCTGCCTCACTGCGCTCGACTTGCATACCGATTCGTTCAGCGCCGACGTTTCGGAGGAGACCCTGCGCCGTTCAAGCCTCGGCCAATTGCGGCCGGGGGCGCTGGTGAATCTCGAACGGCCGCTCTCGCCCAGCGGGCGCTTCGGCGGCCACATCATGCAGGGACATGTCGATGGGATCGGCGAACTGCTCTCACTTGACCAACTCGGCGGAGGCGACTGGTGGCTGCGTGTGCGCGTGCCGGCGGAAGTGGAACGCTACGTCGTCTTCAAAGGCTCCATCGGCATCGATGGAATCAGCCTGACGGTAGCGCAGATCGAAGTGAACGAAGTCGCGGTCGCGGTGATCCCGCACACTTACGAAAGCACAACCCTACGCACCCTGGCCCCGGGAGCCACTCTCAACATCGAGTGCGACGTGCTCGCCAAGTACGTCGAGAAGATGCTGGGAAATCGGGAAAGCGACCGTACTGGTTTGACGATCGAAAAGCTGGGCGAGTTGGGGTATTGATGGTTGATTGGCTGCCTGGTTGATTGGTGGGAATGCTGATGCTGATTGAGCGGTTCGAGGATCTTGAAGCTTGGAAGGAAGCGCGCAAGCTGACAGTTTCTGTTTATGAAATCACGAGGGCCGGTGCGCTCGGCAAGGATTTCGGGCTACGCGATCAGATGCAGCGTGCCGCCGTTTCCTCAATGGCAAATATCGCAGAGGGCTATGGCCGTGGCGGAAGAATTGAATTTGCCCGATTCCTCAACATCGCCCATGCGTCGGCCATTGAGCTACAGAGCCACTTCTACGTGGCACAGGATCTTGAATACGTGACGGCCGCCCAATTCAAACAGCTATACGCGCAATCAGAGTCGGTCCGGAGGCTGATCGGCGGCCTAATAAACTACCTGAAAAACCCAAAGCAAAAGTAGGCGCCAACCAGCCAATTAACCAAGAAACCAACCAACCAAGCCACCAACAAATCAACCCAACTACGTTTTCAGCTCCGCGGAGATTTCCGCAGCTACCCGCTTCGCTTCGTCCACCGCGCCTGTTTCAAAACTGATCGCTCCCACGCGCGGGTGGCCGCCGCCTCCGTAGCGTTCGCAGATGGTTGCGAGGTTGTGTTTCAGGTCGCCTTTCACCCAGGGGTTGGAGCCGACTGAGACCTTTGTGCGGAAGCTGGAGACGCTTACCGAAACCGTATAAACGGAGTTCGGGAACAAGTAGTACGGGATGAACTTGTTGTAGCCTTCGATCTGGAACGGCGTAAGGTCGAAAAAGATGACTCCGTCCTTGCAGACCGATTGCTTCCCGATGAGGTCGATCGAACGGACATGCCGCTCGTGCAGTGGCTTGTAGATCTCCTGCACCTCCGGCATCTCGATGATCTCGCCGAGCTTCTTTTCGCGCATCCAGCGGATGATCTTCTGCACCATCTCGGAGCCGTCCACGCCTTCGATAATTAGCGTCAGCTTCATCGCGGGCGCGCCCAATTCGACGGCCTCGTTGGCGTTGTTGTACTGCGCGCCGTCGACGATGTCGGCCCACTTCACGAGTTCGTCGAGATCGGATGGCTGGTAACCGAAACGTTCGCGGGTTATCTTCGCGATGAAGCCCGTGCAGGAGCGGAACTTGGGATCGTAAACCTTTTTCCCACTCGTATCGCGCTTATAGTGCTCGGCGTCCTCGTGCGTCAGAAACGCACTCTGGTGGTGGTCGAACCACCATGTGAGCTTTGGGCTCGGCGAATACTTGAAGTCGACGATGGCATTTTCGTCACCATCGAACAGGCTCTCCTCGAAAAGCTGGGACGCCTTGTGCGCCATTCCCGTGAACAGGAATTCAGCCTCGGGATGATATTTATCCGCAATAAATCTCGTAAAAAACGCCGCGGAAGCCGCGCCGTCGAAACAGTGATCGTGATAAAGGACTCTGACCCGCATGAAATATTGCAACTTTCGAAAGACCTATAAGATTGCCTCAAACCGGGTGAACAATGCAAGTGCCAGATTGGGCGATGTTAGTATCGAAGCGTGGATCAGCACGTGCAGCTTCGGGAATTGCCTTCGGTGGATGCGGTTCTGGCGCGCGCGACCGGACCGTTGGCGCGCTACCCGCGGGCGCTAGTCGTCGAGGAGATCCGGCGCGTTCTCGATGGGATGCGCCGCGCGATTCTGGCGGGCCGCGAGCCCGTTGGCGGCGCAGTCGAAGCCATCGTTGAACGTTCGTTGCAGGCCCTTGAAATGCCCTCGCTGCGCCGCGTGATCAACGCGACCGGCGTAGTGTTGCATACGAATCTGGGGCGCGCTCCGCTGGCCGCGCTCACACTCGCCGGCGGCTATTCAAATCTCGAGTACGATATTGAAACCGGACATCGCGGAAAGCGCGGCGCCCACATCGCACCGTTACTCGAACGGCTGCTCGGCGCTCCGGGCATCGCAGTCAACAACAATGCGGCCGCGGTCTATCTGGCGCTTCACGAACTCGCCTCGGGCGGCGAAGTCATCGTCTCGCGTGGTGAACTGATCGAGATCGGCGACGGTTTCCGGATCCCCGAGATCATGGCGCGCTCCGGAGCGATTCTGCGAGAAGTTGGCACGACCAACAGGACGCACATCGGCGACTACCGCGCCGCGATCAACGAGCGCACGCGCCTGCTGATGCGGGTGCATCCCAGCAACTTCCGCATGGAAGGTTTTACCGCGCGGCCGACGCTGGCGGAGTTGGTGGCGCTTTCGCGCGCGAGTGGGATTCCTTTGTATGAGGACCTCGGTAGCGGCTGCCTTGTCGATCTGAAACCGTATGGCGTGGAGGAACCGCTTGCCGCCGTGAGCCTCTCGGCTGGCGTCGATCTGATCTCGTTTAGCGGCGATAAGCTGATGGGCGGCCCACAGGCGGGAATTCTTGCAGGCAGGGCGGATCTTGTCGAACGTCTGAACCGCAATCCGATGTTCCGTGCGCTGCGTCTCGACAAGCTGATCTATGAAGTTCTCGAAGCGTCGCTGCGTGCGCTGCTCCTGGGAAGGATAGAAGAACTGCCGGCGCTGGCGATGATCGCGCAGCCAGCCGCGCGGATTCGTGAGCGCGCCGAACGCCTGGCGCCGTTCATCGAGGCCTTGAAAACGATCCATGCAGTGGAACTGATCGACGGAGAGTCGTTGGTCGGCGGCGGTGCGACGCCGGAGCAACCGCTTGCCACCTGCCTGATCCGGATTCGCACGGACGACGCAACTGCCCTTGAACGCAAATTACGGCTGGGCGAACCAGCCGTAATAGCTCGAATCGAAGAGGATACTGTCGTGCTGGATCTTCGGACCGTGCTGCCGTCCGAGGAGCGGGAATTGCTTCAGGCTCTTTCGAGGTAAGCGCCCTCGGAGGTGCTCACGCGAATCTTCTCGCCCTCGTTGATGAAAGACGGCACGTTCACTACTAGCCCCGTCTCCATCTTGGCGGGCTTGCCGACGTTCGACACCGATGCGCCCTTCATGCCGGGTTCGGTTTCGACGACCGTGAGTTCCACGGCGGCCGGCAGTTCGACGCTGATCGGTTTGCCTTCATAGAACACCACTGCGACTTTGAGCTGTGGTGTGAGGTACTGTGTGGCGTCCCCCAGCAGGTCCTTGGTCAGGTGCATCTGCTCGTAGTTCTCGATGTTCATGAAGTAGAAGTACTCGCCGTCGTCGTAGAGATACTCCATCTCATGCTCTTCCATGATGGCGCGGTCGACCTTGTCTTCGGAAGAGAAGCGATGTTCGGTCATGCTACCGCTGCGCAGGCTGCGCATCTTCGCCTGGACGAAGCCGCGAAGGTTGCCCGGGGTGCGATGGAACACGCTGAAAACCGAGTAGAGTTCCTTCTCGAACTTGATCACCATGCCCGGACGCATTTGTGTTGCTGAAATCATAAGAGGGGTCCAGATCCCTATTCTATCAAAGTGGCGGCGGCCAAGGCCCGTTCCAGATCCGCAATCACATCTTCAGCAGCCTCGATGCCCGCCGAGAGCCGCACTAGGTTCTCGCGGATACCCATTCGTTCGCGTTGCTTGGGAGGCACGTCGCGGTGGCTGGCCATCATGGGATAGAGCAGCATCGAGTGTACGTCGCCCAGTGAAGTCGCGCGCACCACCAGCTTCAATGAATCCATGAAGCGGAAGATCTGCGCGCGCTGTGCGCCGCGAATCTCAAAGGCCACCATCGCGCCACGCAGCCCTTCGGGGAAGAGCCGGCCGATCACCTCTGCATCCTGGTGGGCAGGGTCGTCCAAATAAAACACGCGTTCCACGGCGGGATGCCGGCGCAGTGCGGCGGCGATGAGCGCGGCATTGGCGCACTGGCGCTCGAAGCGCAGCGGAAACGTCTTGATGCCGCGCATCGTCAGGTAGCACTCGAAGGGGCCGAGGATCGGGCCGTAAGCGCGAGAGAGAGCACGAACCGTCTCATAGTGCTCCCTGTCGCACGTGATTGTGCCGCCCAGGACGTCGCCATGGCCGGCCAGGTATTTCGTCGCGCTGTGCACGACCAGGTTCGCGCCCAGAGCAAGCGGCTGAACCATCATCGGCGTTGCAAAGGTGCTGTCCACCAGCAAGGCGGCTCCGATTCGACGGCAGATCGCCGCGATAGCGGGAATGTCGCCGACGCGCAGGAGCGGATTTGAAATCGTTTCAATCAGCACGCAGCCGGGTTTGCTGGCCTCGACGGCCTTTTCGAAAGTCTCCAGGTTGAAGATGTCTGTGAATGCGACCTCGACTCCCGCGGGTTCGAAGACATTCGTGAGCATCCGTATCGTCGCGCCGTAAATGGCTTCGGCCGCGAGCACCGAGCGCCTCCGGTCCGTCAGCGCTGCCGTGATGGCGAGTTGCAGTGCCGCCATCCCTGAGGAGCAGGCCAGCGAGCCGTGGCCGCCTTCCAACTCCGTGACCAAGGCTTCCAGCGCCGCGTTCGTCGGGTTGTCGTAGCGCGAGTAACAATAGCCGTCTTCTTCATGTGCGAAGACGCGGTCTAACTGTTCTGTGGTCTCGTAAAAAAAACTCGCTGCCGTGTAGATCGGCGTCGTGACGGGCACTTGCGAGCCCGCTTTCTTGCGGTCGCCCGCATGCACGGCCTTCGTGTGGATCTTCATTTTCGTTTCCAGCGTGCTCCTTCTCTGGTGTCTTCGAGGATCACGCCCTGCTCCAGCAGTTCGGCGCGGATCGCATCTGCCCTTTGGAAGTTCTTCGACCGTTTCGCCTCGACACGTTCGGCGATGAGCGCCTCGATGGCTTCGTCGGAGAGCCCACCGGCGTGCGCGGTCAGTTTGATCACGTCGAAGACGAGATCGAAGGCCGCGAGCAGTTCGAGCGCGGCCGCCGCGTTGCCCGCCTTGAATTCGCCGGCGTCCATCGCGGTGTTGGTCTCGCGCACATATTCGAAGATTGCTCCCAGCGCTTCGGCGGTGTTTAAGTCATCGTCCAGTGCTTCCTCAAACTGCGTTTGCGCGAGGCGCGTGCGGGTGGTCAAAGCCTCATCGCGGCCCTCGGCGAACTTGTCCGTTTCGAGGCGCAGCTTGTAGTTGCGCAGTCGCTCGACGGCCGTGGCCGCAGCCTTCAACCCGTCGAAGGTGAAGTTGAGCTGCTTGCGGTACGGGGCGGCGATAAGCAGGTAGCGCACCGTCTCCGGCGGGTAGCCCTTCTCGAGCAGGTCGCGCAGCGTGTAAAAGTTGCCGAGCGATTTCGACATCGTCTGGCCTTCCACCATGAGGTGTTCGGAGTGCAGCCAGAATCGCGCAAAAGGTTTTCCGGTCACGGATTCGGATTGCGCAATCTCGTTTTCGTGATGCGGGAATGTGAGATCCACTCCGCCGGCGTGTATGTCGAGCGTCTCACCCAGATAGCGCATAGCCATCGCTGAACATTCGATATGCCAGCCGGGACGCCCCGGTCCGATCGCGGTTTCCCAGAACGGCTCGCCCGGTTTCGGCGCTTTCCAGAGCACGAAGTCGCGCGCGTCGGTCTTGTCGTACTTGTCGCTATCGACGCGTGCCCCCGCCATGTGCCCACTGAAATCGGAGTGCGACAGTTTGCCGTATTCCGGAAACTTCGCGATGCGGAAATAGACCGAGCCTTCGCTTGTGTAGGTGCAGTCCTTCGCGCCGAGATCCTCAATCACTTTCACCATGTCGCCGATATGTTCGGTGGCGCGCGCGACGCGCTCGGGCCGCTCCAGGCGCACGGCCGCCGTGTCTTCGAAGAAAGCCTGCGTATAGACGTCGGTGTACTCGCGCAGCGTCTTGCCGGCCGCGACCGACTCCTTGATGATGCGGTCATCCACGTCCGTGATGTTCATGACGTGGTCGAGTTCAAAGCCGCGGTAGCGCAGCCAGCGGCGAAGAATGTCCTGAAAGGCGAATGTGCGCAGGTTGCCGATGTGGACGTAATTCCAGACCGTGGGTCCGCAGGTGTACATCCGTACGGTGTTGCCGGAGAGTGGACGGAACGATTCCACCTGCTGGGTCAGCGTGTTATAGAAACGCAAAGACATAGGGGTTATTCCACCATCGTATCAGGCTGCTTCGCACGACACCCATCACATGCCGTAGCGGTGCCGGGAACGAAAGCGACTGGAGGCTGTGTCCCAGGGGCAATTGTTCGCCACCGGTCGCTGCCGCACCGCTTAGGTTTTGTGCCCGGCCCGCGTATTCAGCGGGCTCGGCGAAACGGCAGCCAGAGCAGCCAGAATAGCAGCAGGGCGACGGCCTCGCCGGCGAGAAGGTAGATCGGCCATGGCCCCAGCACGTCCAGTGCCGAGGCGCTCTGCGGCTTGCGGCACAGATACATGTAATTAGTGTGGAATACGAGGTTGAAGATTCCGGCGAACAAACCAAATGCGTTGACGATGCCGAAGACGCGCCAGACTGCGCCCGGCCGAAGCCGCGCCATCCCGCTCCAGAGCAGCGTCAGACTCACCACGATCAGCCCGCCGTGCGCGAAGAAAAAGTAAATGGTGGGATACGAACACAACGGCGCCCACAGGTCAGGTGTCAGCACGGCCATGCCGCCTCCCGCGACGCCGGCCAGATAAGCTGCCTCGACGGCCCACGGCGCCAGCGTCAACGCAGCGCAGATCGCCATCCAGATGGAAAGATCGCAGAGTTGCAGCGGCAGGCCCTCCGGAAATCGCCAGCCCTCCGTGCGCACACGATAGAAGTTCCAATACAACTCGTTTGCCAGTAGCAGCGCTCCGAATGTTAGTCGGATCGCGCGCCCGCACGCGGGACTCCGCCGGGCAAGCCGCGACAGACTCCATGCCGCAATCGGAATGGCAGCCAGGATTGCCAGGTGAACCGGCGAAAATAGGCGCAGCGTGCTCGGCATCGCTCTGGGACACGATTGTACAAAAAAACCGCCACACAGGCCGAGGAAGCCCGCGCGGCGGTGAGGAAAGAAGCAAATAGGGCGTACGGAACGCCCCGCGTACAGCATCTTGGCAGCAACTCGTTGGCCAAAACAAAAGCTCCTTAGAATCAATGGAAGGCGTTTGTCGAGTGTGGTAAGAAATTCACACTGCGTACAATGTAGAGGTGCCAGCTATCCGTTTTGAAGTTCAGGCTACGTGTCCGGTGACGGGCGCACGCGCCGGGCTGATCCATACCGCGCACGGCGTCATCGAGACGCCCGTTTTTATGCCCGTTGGAACGCAAGCGACAGTTAAAGGCGTGATGCAGCGTGACCTTGCGGGCGAGTTGGATGCGAAGATCATCTTGGGCAACACCTACCATCTGTTCCTGCGGCCTGGCCATGAACTGATCCGCCGCATGGGCGGCCTGCACCGCTTCATGTCCTGGCCGCGCGCGATTCTGACCGACTCGGGCGGCTTCCAGGTTTTCAGCCTCAATACGTTGCGCAAAATCAGTGAGGAAGGCGTGCTGTTCCACTCGCACCTGAACGGAGACGCCCATCTGTTCACGCCCGAGTCGACGGTCGACGTGCAACTCGCCTTCGGCAGCGACATTGCCATGGTGCTCGACGAGTGCCTCCCGTATCCGGCCAGCCATGAAGATGCGCGCGCGTCGATGGAGCGCACGGTCCGCTGGGCGCGCAAGGCCTACACGCACTACGAGCGGCGCGAGACCAGCCTGCACACGGCGCTGTTCCCGATCGTGCAGGGCGGCATGTACACCGATCTGCGACGGGACTGTGCCGCGCAGTTGGTCGAGCTAAACGCCGACGGATACGCGATCGGCGGGCTCTCTGTGGGAGAACCGCGCGCTCTCAGCCAGGAGATGACGGAAGCCACGACGCCGCTGCTGCCAGCGGACCGGCCACGTTACTGCATGGGTGTCGGGATGCCCGAGGAGTTGCCCGAATACGTCGCGCGCGGAGTCGACATGATGGATTGCGTGCTGCCCTCGCGCAATGCGCGCAACGGCTATCTGTTCACAACGCACGGGAAGTTGGTTATTAAGCAGGCGCAGTATAAGGAGGACGAGGGACCAGTGGATGCGCACTGCGGCTGCTACACGTGCCTGAATTTCAGCCGGGCGTACCTGCGGCATCTGTACCAGGCGAATGAGATCCTGTTCTCGACTCTTGCGACGCTGCATAACCTTACGCACTACCTTGACATCATGCGGCAAACCAGACAGACTATACTGCTTGGGACATTCCCGGCGTTGTTGGCCAGGGTTCGAGCGGAATTTGCGCCCGAGCAGTGATGTTCTGCATTTCTCACGCGATAAGAGAGGTAGAAGGTGTTCTTGAATATTTTGTTGCAGCAGACTCCCGCTGCGGCCAACCCGATCATGGGTTTCCTGCCGGTCCTGCTGATCTTTGGTATCTTCTATTTTTTGCTCTTCATGCCCATGCAGCGACAGAAGAAGCAGCAGAAACAGATGCTCGCGGAGTTGAAGAACGGCGATACCGTGATTACGAGCGGCGGAATCGTGGGCAGCATTGTGAGCCTGGAAGGTGATAATCTGGTTCTGCGGGTGAAGCCCGACAACGTGAAAATCCAGTTCCTCCGCAGTGCCGTGTCCGGCCGGCTTTCGGAAGAATCCAGTAAGTAAATAGAAAAGACCTCATTCAGCAGATCGTCCCATGCAAAGAAATCTCGCCATCAAGACCCTCATCATCGTCGCGACTCTCCTGATTTGCCTCTATGGAATCATCGGCATCCCGAAGTCAAAGGATGAGCTGCTCGCCAATGTCCAGAAGAACATTCGTTTGGGACTCGATCTCAAGGGCGGAAGCCACCTTGTGTTGCAGGTGCAGGTGCAGGACGCCTTCAAGGCGGAAGCGGACCAGATCATCGAGCGGCTTAAAGAGGACATGAACAAGGGCGGCATCGAGTACGCCTCAGTCGACCGCAACGACCCCGCGAGCATCAATGAGGCGGATCAGATCCAGATCAACATCAAAGGTGTGCCGGCTATCAAGGCTGGCAACTTCCGCGGCGTGATCGCCGAACGCGTGGCGTCCTGGGCACTGACCGGCGTGAATTCGACCGACTACCGGCTGAACCTGAAGCCGACCGAAGCCCTCAAGTTGAAGCAGGACACGGTCACGCAAAGTATCCACACCATCGGACGCAGAATCGACGGACTCGGCCTGGCCGAAACCGCCGTTCGGCCGCGCGGGCGCTCCGACGCCGAGGCCGAGATTCTGATCGAGTTGCCTGGTGTCGACGATCCGGGCCGCATCAAGCAGATTCTGCAAACCACCGCGATGCTCGAACTGTACGAGGTGAAAGACGGGCCGTTCAGCACCCAGGAACAGGGGCTCGCCAAGCACGGGGGCGTCCTGCCGCTGAATACGAAATGGGTGCGCGGCGCCCGGCGCGGCGAGACCGTGGATTCGTGGTACCTGCTGAATCGCGTGCCGGTCGTCACGGGACGAGATCTGCGCGACTCGCGCGCGCAGCAAGGCGAAATGCCGGGCCGCTGGGAGACGGGATTCGTACTGACGCAGGATGCCGCCAAGCGCTTTGGACGTTTCACGGAGGCGAACATCGGCAACCGTCTGGCGATTGTGCTGGACAACCAGGTGCTAAGCGCTCCGACGATCCAGAACCGCATCGAGGACCAGGGCCGCATCACCGGTGCTGCGACGCAGCAAGAGGCTTCCGATCTTGCACTGAACTTGAGGGCTGGTTCGCTGCCCTGCGGCATCGTGCCGCTCGAAGAGCGCACGGTGGGTCCGTCGCTCGGCTCCGATTCGATCCGCCAGGGAATTGTCGCCGGCATCGTCGGGCTGGTCGCGGTTGTGTTCGTGATGTTGGTGTACTATAAGCGCAGCGGCGTCAATGCGACGCTCGCGCTCGTGTTGAATGCACTCATCCTGATCGCGGCGCTCGCCTACTTCGAGGCGACTTTGACGCTGCCCGGCATCGCCGGAGTGGTGCTGACGATAGGTATCGCGGTTGATAGCAACGTGCTGATCTTTGAGAGGATCCGCGAGGAATTGCGCGCGGGCAAGGCTGTTGTGGCTGCCGTCGATGCGGGTTTTAGCAAGGCGTTTTTGACGATCATCGATACGCACGTGACGACGGTCGTATCGTGCGCCTTCCTGTTTATTTTTGGATCGGGCCCGGTTAAGGGTTTTGCGGTCACGTTGGTAATCGGTTTGATTGCCAACTTGTTTACAGCAGTATTCGTCTCGAAGGTGATCTTCGATTACGAGTTGTCCGGCAAGCGCCAGTTGACGACCTTGAGTATTTGAGACACAGACGGAAATTTTTTGATCCGAACGGGAACAGAATCACGGAGGCTGGTGTCTAAGAAGTCTTTGGGCCACCAGCGTAACGCGCAGCATGCAATTATTTATTGACACGCATTTCGACTTTCTGGGCAAGAAGTGGCCCTTTATCATCGCTTCGCTGGTGCTTACAGTCGTTGGACTCTCAAGCCTTGCGCTGAAGGGCGGGCCCGCTTACGGTATCGACTTCAAGGGCGGCACGCTGATGTACGTGAAGTTTGCCTCCACTCCGCCCGTCGCTCAGATACGATCCAGCCTTTCTGCGAAGATCCCCGGTGAAATCAGCGTTCAGCCTGTAACCAGCGGCGAGAACGAATTGATGATCGGTACTGAGGTGCGTGACGAGAAGGCACTCGACCAGGAGCGCCAGACGGTCGTTGCGACGCTGGCAAACACTCTGGGTCAGAATCAATTGGGTGGCAAGCTCGACATTAACAACACGGGCCAGGTGGCCGTGGCCGATCGCCTGCGCGATCCGCTGTTGCGTAATGGCGTCTCGCTCTCCGACGATCAACTGCGCGACATGGTTAAATCGATCTTTGCGCTGCGCGACTCGGCTGCCAAATCGGGACTGGTTCACAGTGTCGACGAGTTTTCGGGAGTTCCCGGCGTGACGCCGCAGGTCCTCAACACGCTCCGGCAGGAGCTGGGCGCTTCGCAGTTTGCGATCCGCAACGTGGAAGTGGTCGGGCCGAAGGTGGGCGCCGAGTTGCGCTGGCAGGCCGTGCGCGCGACGCTCTTCGCACTGGCCGGTATGCTCGTCTATATCGCCTTCCGTTTCGAGTGGATTTACGGCGTGGCTGCCGTGGTCGCCGTGTTCCACGACACGATTATCACGATTGGGCTATTCTCGCTGTTCGACAAGGAACTCTCGCTGACGGTGGTCGCCGCGCTTTTGACGCTGGTCGGCTACTCGATGAACGACACGATTGTCGTGTTCGACCGGATTCGAGAGAATCTCAAACTGATGCGCCGCGAGAAGTTCACAAACCTGATTAACATTAGTATCAATCAGACGCTGAGCCGGACTGTTCTGACGTCGGGCTTGACGTTCCTGACGGCGGTGTCGCTGCTGATCTTCGGCGGACCGGTGCTGAATGGATTTGCTTTTGCCTTGGTTGTTGGTATTTTGATAGGCACGTACTCTTCAGTTTTTATTGCAAGCCCAATTTTAGTATTCTGGCAGGACCTGATGGACAAGCGCAGGCGAGGTTCATCGGCGACGAAAGAGACGGTCCGGCGCAATTCAACGAATACAGTGAAGTGATGGCGTCGCCAACCTGACGGAACCGGGAACAATCTGCGTGGTTCCGGGGTCTAAAAAATTGATGGCGAGGAAAGGATAAAAAGTCATGTTTGAGCAAGTCTTTGTAGAAGGGACAGGCAAGACAAACAAGCCCTGGACGGTAGCGCTTTCGTTCGGAATCCAGGTCGTACTGGTTGGCTTGCTGGTGCTGGTTCCGCTGATTTGGACTGACGTGCTGCCAAAAGGCACACTGACTAGTTTTCTGGTAGCGCCTCCCCCGCCGCCTCCCCCGCCGCCTCCGCCTGCGGCCGCCGCTCCCGTGAAGGTCGCGAAAATTGTTCCGCGCCAATTCGACGCGGGCCGCCTGATGGCGCCGAAGGTGATTCCAAAAGAGATCGCCATGATCCGCGAAGAAGAACTCCCGCCGGCTAATATTGGTGGCGCTGGCGTCGTTGGCGGCGTTCCGGGCGGTGTCCCGGGTGGCCAGATGGGTGGCGTCCTCGGCGGCATCATTGGATCGGTCCCGACGGCAGCGCCTCCTCCGCCTCCTCCGCCGAAGCAGGAAGTCGTCAAGCCGAAGGAAGTGCAGCGCATCCGCGTTGGTGGCAACGTGCAATCGGCGAAGTTGGTGAAGCAGCCGAAGCCGATGTATCCTCCGCTGGCGAAGCAGGCGCGTATTCAGGGAACAGTGCGCTTTACGGCCATCATCGGCCGCGACGGCGCCATCCAGAATCTGACGCTAGTTAGTGGACACCCGCTGCTCGTGCCATCGGCGACGGAAGCCGTCCGCCAATGGGTCTATCAACCGACCCTCCTCAACGGAGAGCCGGTGGAAGTTGTTACGCAAATCGACGTGAACTTCACGTTGAGCCAGTAGTCCGGACGGGCGGACGGTGCGCGCCAAGAGTCGCGCCGTCCGCCCGGCCTTAGAATGTAGTGAATCTCTAAATTCAACTCGCAGGAGAAAAAACAATGCTAATGCAGACGCAAGTATGGGCTTTCCTGTTATTGCAGGAAGCCGTCGCTTTCGACGCCCGTTCCATGTGGACCCAGATGGGTCTCCTCGCAAAGCTCGTCGTGATCGTGATGTTCATCATGTCGGCCTGGTCCATCGGCATCATGATTGACCGTCTCATCGCGTACAGCGGCGCCAAGAAACAGTCCCACCAGTTTGCGCCCGCGGTTGCCGGCGCGCTACGCGAGGGCAAGCTCGATGAAGCCATCAAGATCGCGGACCGCTACAAGAAGAGCCATTTGGCCAAGGTCGTTGTCGCCGGTTTGCAGGAATTTCGCGCTCACCAGTTGAGCAACGAAATCTCCGGTGAAGAGATCGATGCCAGTAAGCGCGCTCTCGAACGCGCCGAAGCCATCGTGCACGCCGAACTCAAGCGCGGCGTCAGCGGTCTGGCGACCATCGGTTCGACGGCCCCCTTTGTGGGACTGTTCGGAACGGTCGTTGGCATCATCAACGCGTTCAAAGGTATCGCGACTGAGAAGGGAACCGGACTCGGCGCGGTTGCCGGCGGTATTTCGGAAGCCCTGGTTACGACCGCTATCGGTCTGTTCGTGGCCGTCCCTGCCGTGTGGATGTACAACTACTTCACGAACAAGGTGGAAGGTTTCGACGTGGAGATGGGCAACTCCAGTTCCGAATTGATCGACTACTTCCTCAAGCGTGTTGGTTCTAAGTCCCACAAGTAGTCGGACGTAGGCATTTCGCGGTTCCGGCGAGTTGAAACCGGAGAGTGCCGGCGAAGCTGTCGAAGCTTCGCCGGCACTCCGGACCGGCGAGCCGGAAGCAAGGAGAAAAGGCAATGCTAAAAAGACAACCTACCAGCCCGGTAGCCGATATCAACGTCACCCCGATGGTGGACGTGATGCTCGTGATGCTTATCATCTTCATGGTTATCACGCCCATGCTCTCCAAGGGTGTGAGCGTTGACATGGTGAAGACGAGAAATCCGATTGCCATGCAGAACGCCGACAAGGAAGATGCCGTGATCGTGGCCGTGACGCGCGACGGGCGCACCTATCTCGGCAGCGCTCAGACTCCGCCGGACCAGCTGCCACAGAAGGTCAAGGACCTGCTGACGAACAGGCTGGATAAGACGGTGTACGTCAAGAGTGACGCGCGTGCGCGCTACGAGCGTGTGGTGGAGTGCATCGACAACTTGCGTGCAGCCGGCGTGGACCAGCTTGGTCTGCTCACCGACGAAAACAAGGAAAAAGAAAAAGAAAGAAACATGTCCCAGCCGGTGGGGAACTGACGCCTCAAGTCCTTAAGGCGTGTAGCAGAAAAGGAGCAATCTTATGTCAATGAACGTTGGCGGATCCGGTGGTGGACCGAAATCCGAAATTAATATGACCCCGATGATCGACGTTCTGCTTGTATTGTTGATCATCTTCATGGTCATCACGCCGATGACGCCGCACGGACTCGAGACTCTGGTTCCGCAGCCGCCGCCTCCGAATCAACAGCCGTCGCAGGCGGACAACCGCACCGTTGTGATCATCATCAACAAAGACAAGTCGATGATGCTGAACACCGAAGTGACGGACGAGAGCCGCCTCGGGAAGCGCCTGGAAGACATCTTCAAGACGCGCGCCGAACGCGTCGTGTTCGTGGACGGCGACCCCGACCTCGAGTACCAGGTAGTGGCACGTGCCATCGATATCGCTAAGGGCGCCGGTCTCGACAAGGTCGGCTTGATGACGCCAAAGGTCAAGGCGGGCCAGTAGGCGGGCATCTTCGTCAGGAGATCATAATGAACCGTAAACTCATCCTCTCAATTTCCGTGCTTTTGGTCGCGTTCCTGATGACCGGCTGCGACAAGCTCAAGTCGCGCGATCATCTCAACAAGGGTGTGCAGGCCTACAAGAATGCCAAGTACCAGGAAGCGACGGACCGCTTCAAGGAAGCGATCGCTCTCGATCCGCAGAACGCCAACGCCAAGCTTTACCTGGCAACCGCGTACATGATGCAGTACATCCCGGGCGCCGATTCTCCCGAGAACACGAAAATGGCCCAGGCCGCCTATGAGCAGTTCAAACAGGTGCTGGACCAGGATGCCAAGAACCCGATCGCCATGGCCTCCATCGCGTTGCTCTACTTCAATCAAAAGAAGATGGACGAAGCCAAAGAGTGGTACTCCAAGCTCATCGGGGTCGACCCGAAGAACAAGGAAGCCTACTACACGCTCGGTGTGATCGCCTGGACCCGCGCTTATCAGGACCGCATGGAAGCGCGCGCCAAGATGGGTATGCGGCCGGAAGACCCCGGTCCGCTTAAGGAAAAGAAGCAGCGCACGGCCCTTGCTGAGAAGAATCTTCCTGGGATCGAAGAGGGCATCAAGTACCTCCAGAGCGCGGTTGGCGTCGATCCCGAGTATGACGATGCGATGGCTTACCTCAACCTGCTGCACCGTGAGAAGGCCGATCTGATGGACTCCACCGAACTTTACAAGAAGGAGACCGAGATGGCCGACGAGTGGGTTCAGAAGACGCTCGACACCAAGAAAGCCAAGGCCGCCAAGGCCGCGCAGGCTCCCGCAGGCGGTATCGTTCAGGAAGAGAAGAAGTAGCGTTTGCCTGCCGCGATCCAAACGTGGACGGCAGCTTATAGTTATAATAAAGACGGGCGGCCCACGCGGCCGCCCGTCTTGTCTCCATGTCCCTAGAGCCGCCCCAAGCCACAACTCCCGAGTCTTTGGCGAAAGCGGGAAGGTTCCCGGAAGCCGATAGCCTCTACCAAACGCTCGAAGACAAGGTGCGCGAGTCGCGTCCGGCCGGGGACCTCACGATGTTGCGCAAGGCCTACGAGTACGCGGCTGAACGCCACGCCACTCAGAAACGCGTTTCCGGCGAACCCTACATTATCCACCCGCTCGAAGTCTCACTTCTGCTCGCCGCCAACCATATGGATCTGGTGTGCCTGCAAACCGGCCTGCTCCACGACGTGGTCGAAGACACCGGCGTCAGCGTCGAGCAGATCCGTAAGCTGTTCGGCGAGGAGGTGGCACGCTGCGTCGATGGCGTCACCAAACTCAGCAAGCTGAAATTCTATTCGCGGGAGGATCGTCAGGCCGAAAGCGTCCGCAAGATGCTCCTGGCGATGGTCACCGACATTCGTGTCGTGCTGGTGAAACTGTCCGACCGGATTCATAACCTGCGGACGCTGGGAAGCCTTGACCGCGTGCGCCAGGAGCGCATTGCTCAGGAGACGCTGGAGATTTACGCGCCCGTGGCCCACCGTCTCGGAATGGGCAAAATCCGCGCCGAGCTGGAGGATTTGGCATTTGGCTTCCTCGAGCCCGACGCGTTCAAGGACATCGTCGATGCGATCGAGGTGAACCGCCACGCGAACGACGAGTTTCTACAGAACATCCGGACGACCGTCGAAGCCAAACTAGCCGCCGAGGGTGTTCCGGCGCGCGTCGAGGGTCGCCGCAAACGTCCGTACTCGATCTATCTCAAACTCAAGCGCCAGAAAATCGGCTTTGACCAGGTCTATGACCTCCTCGCCTTGCGAATCATAACCGATTCTGTAAAGAACTGCTATGCGGCGCTCGGTGTGATCCACAACGAGTGGCATCCGATCCCTGGCCGAATCAAGGATTTCATCGCAATTCCGCGCCCCAACCTGTACCAGTCCCTGCACACCTCAGTGATGGGGCCGGGTGGGCAGGCCTTTGAGGTGCAGATCCGCACCGAAGAGATGCATCGCATCGCCGAAGAGGGCATCGCGGCGCATTGGAAATACAAAGAGGGCAGGAAGGGCGGCGCCGACGATGACCAGCGTATCGCCTGGCTGCGCCAACTCGTCGAATGGCAGCGCGAAATACGTGACCCGGGCGAGTTCATGTCCACCCTAAAGGTGGATCTGTACCCCGAAGAGGTTTACACTTTCACGCCGAAAGGCCGAGTCATCATCCTGCCGCGGGATGCCACGCCGATCGATTTTGCCTATGCGATCCATAGCGACGTCGGCCACACCTGCGTCGGCGCCAAGGTGAACGGCAGGATCGTCCCGCTCAAGTACGGCCTGAAGAACGGCGATGTGGTCGAAATTCTCACGCAGCAGGGCCATGATCCCAGCAAGGACTGGCTGGCGATCGTCAAGACCTCGCGCGCGCGCAACAAGATTCGCCATGTCATCAACACCACCGAGCGTGCCAAAGCAGTCGAGATCGGGCAGAAATATTTGGAGAAGGAGGCACGTCGTCTCGGTGTCCACCTCAACCGCGTTACGCGCGCCGAATGGCAGGCTGTAACGGACGACTACGGCGTCGGCAAGGCCGAAGATCTCTACGCAGCCCTTGGCTACGGCAAGTTTTCCGCGAGGCAGGTACTGCAGAAACTTGCCCCGGGAGTTGTCGAAGACGAACCGCTCGAAGTGCCGCCGTCCATTCCCGCCGTCGCGCCGGCTGGCAAGGCCGGAGGCGCCGATCTCATCATCAAGGTGAAGGGGATCGATGACCTGCTGGTCTACCGTGCCAAGTGCTGCAATCCGATTCGCGGCGAAGCGATTGTCGGGTACGTCACGCGCGGCAAAGGCGTAGCCGTGCACTCCACGCATTGCCCCAACGTCGAGAGCCTGATGTATGAAGTGGAGCGCAAGATCGACGTCGAATGGGCGCGTGCGGCCTCTGAGTCGTTCCCCGTCAAGATGACCGTTTCGACCGACGAGCGTCCGGGTATTCTCAACCAGCTCACTTCGGTGCTGTTCGACGAAAGCGCGAATATTCGGACACTTGAGGCGCGCCAGGACGAAAAGCGCGGCGATGGTGCGGTGATCGATATGACGGTGGAGATCAAGGACAAGAAGCAACTCGAACGCGTCTTGAGCGCAGTGCGGCGCATCTCGGGCGTGCGGGATATCGAGCGAGTGCAGTGAGGAGTGCGGAATTGGATCCTGAACACATAGCCATCTCGAAGTCGAAAGGCATCAAGATCGACTGGCGTGATGGACGCCACAGCGAGTACACGCTGGAATGGCTGCGCGACAACTGTCCGTGCGCCGCTTGCACCGGCTCGCATGGCACGGAACCACAGAAAACCGATTACGCCGCGCCGAAAGCCAATCCATTCCAGATGTTCAAGCCCGCGTTGAAGATGCTAGACGTGGAAGCGGTAGGCAGCTATGCAATTCAGATCAAATGGAGCGATGGGCACCAGAGCGGAATCTACTCCTGGGATCACCTTCGCAAGATCGACGAACCGCTTTAGACCGCGTCCAACAATCGGACTCTCATCTTCGAGCGGAGCGCACAATGCTGCGCAGCAGGCAGGCTTACAGCAGGCGGAAGTTGACTTCTATGGTTGCAGCCACTGATACGGCTTTGCCGTCCTTGACGCCAGGCTTGAATCGCCACTTCTGGACCGCTTCGACGGCTTTTTCGTCGAGGCCGAGGCCAAGCGGGCGCAAGACGCGCAGTTGCTGCGGCATACCCTTCTCGTCGACAACCACATAGAGCACGACCGTGCCCTGGAACTTCGCCTTGCGAGCCTCTTCGGAGTACTCGGGCTCCACCTTAAAGAGCAGCGTGGGCGCGGAAACGCCACCGCCGATGCGGTACACGCCGCCGCCGATACCACCGCCTTCACCTGGACCCACGCCTCCGCCCCGACCCGAACCAACGCCGCCGCCGGAACCCGAACCGATGCCGCCGCCCGACCCCGGCCCGTTTGAAGGAGGACCGGCCTTTGCGAACGGATCGCCGTACTGTGCCATGTTTACTTGCGGCAGGTTAGCGTTCGGAGGAGCGATGATTGTCGGCTCCATAATCAGCTTTGGATTGTCGTTATTCACGACCGCCATCGGCGGAGTGAACTGCCGTAGCGCCGCTCTCGGAAGCCTACCTTTGCTGGCGGGCAGAGGCGATCTGTCGCCGCCACCACCACCGCCGCCCATGGTCTGCTTCTGCGGTGCGGCCTTTGGGATGTATGCCGCCAGGTCCGGAGCGACCAGCGTAACGGACTCCTTCACTGCGTTCTGCACCGTCTTGTTGGTGCCTACCAGTAGCAGGAGAGCCGCGATAGTCGCATGGATGACAAACGAAGTGAATCCGGCGCGCGTTTCGTAACCGGCAGTTAGCCCCCAAATGTCTTTCACGGCAACCGGCTTTGAAGTGATCTCCAGCGGTGGGAGTTTGGGAGGCGAGATGATGTCTTTGACGCTATGAATCAGGGAGCGAAACCATGGCTCGTCAAGCGTCGGGACAAGCAGCCGATCAAGATGCATATCGACGCTCTGTGGCGCCGATGTGTCCGGGGTGGTCTTGTCTGGATCTGGCATTGAAATTTCCGCAGGCAACGCTTATAGCGCCCCCCACACTTATCTGACGCTGAAAGTGGGGCAAAGGTTGCTAAATGTCAGCCTTTCCCACTATATTTTCTACCAAAAAGTGTAACACACTCCGCAGCCAAGGGTTGCGGCTTCCGGAAAGTCATAGAATACAAAATGGCGGTCGTCTGTGGTAACCTCTGCCACCCGCTTGTGGTAATCTTTGAAGGCCATGCCGGAATTCGATGTCGTAGGGGTCGGCCTCAACGCCACCGATACCCTGATCCTGTTGCCAAAGTTTCCCGCCTATGCCGGGAAAGAGCGTTTTACTGAAGAGATTCTGAGCCCGGGCGGACAGGTCGCCACCGCTATGGTAACGTGCGCTCGCCTTGGCCTGCGCGTGAAGTACATCGGCACGGTGGGCGACGATTACCGCGGACAGGTTCTAATGGAGAGCCTGCGAGGTACTGGCATCAATCTCGATCATGTCCAGATTCGCGCTGGCTGTCCGAATCAGACCGCCTATATTTTGATCGACCAGGCGACTGGCGAACGCACTGTCCTGTGGCGCAGGGAGGACTGCCTGCGCCTCGACCCGGTCGAAATCGAAGAGGAGCAGATCGCCTGTGCCCGTCTGCTGCATATCGATGGCCACGACACCCCGGCCGTGCAAAAGGCGGCCTCCATCGCGCGGCGCCTTGGCATCCCGGTCACGGTTGACGTCGACACTATCTACCACGGCTTCGACGGCGTCCTGCCTTTGGTCGACTACCTGATTGCGAGTTCCGAATTCCCAGGGCAGTGGACGACGGAGCGCGACCCGTTGCGTGCCCTCGAACTGCTTCAGAACGAATACGGTATGAAGGTGGCGGCGATGACGCTCGGTTCTCACGGAGCTCTGGCGCGCGTCGATGGGAGCTTCGTCTACTCGCCGGCATTCGTCGTGAACTGTGTCGACACCACCGGTGCCGGCGACGTCTTCCATGGAGCGTTCTGCTACGCTGTGCTTGAGGGATTGCCGATACAGGAGGCGCTGGACCTGTCGAACGCGATGGCGGCCCTGAATTGTACGGCGCTAGGCGCCGGCGGAGGCATCCGTACGCTGGCGGACGCCAAAGTGTTGATGGCGCATGGCGAGCGCCGGTCCCACAAGGACTTCGCCGCGATCGCGCGGAACTGATTTGCGATGATACCGCTTCGCGACACGCAACCGAGCTACTCACGGCCGGTGATCACATTTCTGATCATCGCCGTTAACGTTTTGGTGTTCCTCTACGAAGTCTCGCTCGACCCTTTCTCTCGGAATCATCTGCTGCTCGAGTTCGGAACGATTCCGGACCGCTTCGCCTGGTCCACGCTGGTCACCTCTATGTTCCTGCATGGGGGCTGGATGCACCTGATCGGCAACATGTGGTTTCTGTGGATTTATGGCGACAATATCGAGGATATCCTGGGGCGCTGGAAGTACCTGCTCTTCTATCTGCTGTGCGGCATTATTGCGGGGCTCGTGCATGTCTGGGCCAATCCGCTTTCGCGCGTTCCGGCCGTAGGCGCCAGCGGCGCGATCGCCGGTGTGATGGGCGCCTATCTGGTGAAGTTCCCGCACTCACGAATTGTGACGCTGATTCCGATCTTCGTCTTCTTTACGACGGTCGAGATCCCGGCGTACCTGATCCTGCTTTACTGGATGTTTCTGCAAGTCTTCAGCGGCGTGGGCAGCATCGGCTATTCCCAACTGTCGCGCGGTGGTGTGGCCTGGTTCGCGCACATCGGAGGCTTTCTGGCGGGTCTGCTCCTGATCTATTTGCTGCGGCCTAAGGAGCGTTATGGCCGCCGTTCCGAGGTGCATTGGTGAAACTCGAATGACTGTTTCCGATATGAGCGAACTCGCCGCAGTCGACGTTCTCGCGATCGCCGCGCATCCCGACGACGTCGAGCAGACTTGCGGCGGCACTCTGATCAAAGCGGCCGAGATGGGCTATCGGACCGGCGTGCTCGATCTGACGGCGGGCGACATGGGCAGCCGTGGAACGCCGGAGTTGCGCATCGAAGAGTCCGCCGAAGCCGGGCGGCATATGTTACTGAGCTGGCGCGGCAACCGGCGCTTTCCCGACGCGCGGCTCGAAAATACGATCAGCCTGCGCATGACGCTCGCTGGCGACCTGCGCGCTCTGAAACCGCGCGTTGTGATCCTGCCATATTGGGAGGCGCGCCACCCGGACCACTACCGTGCCGGCGAGATTGCCTATGAAGCCTGCTTCCTCGCAGGGCTAAAGAAACTCGACGCCTACTCGGAAGCGCACCGGCCGTTCAAGGTGATCTACTCTTCGCTTTACGCCAACGTAACGCCGTCGTTCGTCGTCGACATCAGCACGCAGTTTGAACGCCGCATGGAGGCGCTGCTCAGCTACCGCTCGCAGTATGGCGAAGTGGAGCAGGCCGCGAGCCTGTTTCCCAAGGAACAGGAGATCCGCGAGCGCCTGGCTGCGATCGCGCGCTTCTATGGCAACCTCATTGGCGTACGCTACGGCGAACCCTTCGTCGTCAAGGAGACGATGCGCGTGGACGACATCGTCGCTATGGGCGTACGCAGTTTCTAACCTGCCGTTTTGCCGCGGAGAATTCAGTCCCGGTCGATCGGCTTCACCGGATCGATGAACGGCCAGCACAGTGTCCCAAGCAGGTACATGCCGACCATCGTGTAAAGAAACAGGTTCCAGTCGCCGCCGGTGCGCTGTAGAATGTAACCGCCCATTGCGGGCGCGACAAATCCCGCCAGGTTCCCCATCATGTTCATGGAGCCGGAGAGCGTGCCGGCGTACTTGCCGCCGATGTCCATGCAGGATCCCCAGGCGCCCGGCATTACGAGATCGTTAAAGAAACTCGCGAAGCCCATCGCGATCATGCCCCACAAAGGGCTACTCAGATGCATGGAGAGCAGCAGACACATGGCTGCACCAAAGAACCCGAGTGTTCCAGTGATGCGCCGGCTGATTTTGACACTGCCGGTCCAGTGTGCGAGGTGGCTGGAAGTGAAGCCGCACAGCAGGTTTCCAAAACCGCCGAAAAAGAGCGGCAGGATGGCGTACTTTGAGCTTTCCAGCGGCGTCAGATGGCGGTACTCCTGCAAGTACGTGGGCAGCCAAGTGATGTAGAAATACCAGGGGTACGAGATGCAGAAGTATTGCGCCCAGAGAAGCCACACGGAGCGCGAGCGGACCATCTTACTCCACGGCACATCGCCGTGGCCTGAGGCCAGGTTCTCAGAACCCTCCATAAGCGCCAACTCGGCCGCGTTGACGGACGGTTGATCGCGCGGGTTATCGCGAAACCAGGAATAGAAAAAAGTCGCCCAAATGACGCCGAGTCCTCCGAAGATCACGAAGGCCCAACGCCAGCTCACATATTGGAATGTGAGGATCACCAACGGCGGAGTGAACGCTCCGCCCCAGCGCGCGAACATCCACATGATGCCCTGCGCCTTGACGCGTTCATTCTGCGGCAGCCAGGTGGTGAACGCTTTGGTCAGGTTCGGGAAGCAACCGGCTTCGCCGGCGCCAAAAAGAAACCGGGTAACCCACAACGAAGTGAACCCCCACACGCCTCCCGTGGCTGCAGTGAAGACCGACCACCACATTACAATGCGCATCAGTACGCGCCGCGGGCCCATCCAGTCACCCATCCAGCCGCCGGGAATTTCAAATAGCGCATAGGCCAGCGCGAAGGCCGAGAACACTAACCCCATCTGCGATTTCGAGAGGTCCAAATCACGGCTGATGATTGGCGCAGCCTGCGAGATGCAGACGCGATCGATATATGCCAGAATCGCCAGCGTCACAGCGAAAACGACGACCCAATGGCGGGCCCGGGTTGGTTTCTGGCCCGCCGGAGCAAGGGCCGGATTTGGAGAATTCATCAGGCCAAGGCTATCAGATTGGACAGCCTGCGTGCGCGGACCTTGTCCACTCCCTATTCGATGCGGAAGCGCACGGCGCGGTCGGTGTCGTAATAGCTCGCGCCATCCTTATGCAGGATCCGAAACGTCAACACGTGCGGTTGGTGGCCGAGTTCGTGCGTCGCGATGGCCCAATCGAAACCCGAGGCCAGGCACTCGGGACAGTGCTGCAGTGCGGCCACGTCGGGCCGCTTGGCTCCATACTGTGCGTAATAGGGAACACCATCGAGAAGTACCTGAACCCCGCCCGCGGTCTGGCCGCGCAATCCGTCCAATGCCCAGCCCCTGACTTGCACGAAACCGTAGCGATCCCGGATCGGGATCACCTCACCGCGCCCGGCCGCATTGGTATCGTTGATCGTCTCCACCTGGATCGAGTCGAGCGATCCGCGCGAGTGCAGCGCCACGGGCGGGGCGGCAGGTCGCAGGGTCCAGTCTGAAATTTCAAGAAGCTCGGCGCTCACGTTGGGCTCGAAGAATCGGGCGCCTTCGCCACCGATCGTGAGGCTCTGCACCGGATCAATGCGCTGCCCGGAAATCAGTGTCCGAAAATCATTCAGGTCGAGAGGCAGCAAGTTCAATGGTATGCCGTTGTCCAGGACCTCGGGAGGGACGCGCGCCGAAAGCGTCCGCCCGGCTGCGGTGTGAACCAGCACGCGCACTTCGGGTATGCGGAAGGCGAAACGCCGAAAGCGTCCGCTGGGCGTGTAGCGCAGATGGATCCGCGCGATCAGTGGCTGTTCCGAATCGGGGACTCGGAACGTTTCCGCGATGCGCAACGTTGTGCTTGCGATCTGCCGAGTGATTTGAAAGGCCGGCTGCGGTCTGCGCCGTAGCAGCAGCACGCCGTTGTAAACTGAGTCGAGTTCGTAGCGCCGCAAGAGCTCGAGCGACATAGCCGGGACGTCCAACAGCGGATGGCGCTGGTCGATTGCCTCCCATTCGAACACGATTCGCGACGGTGCGCCCGTGGATGCAACGGCGGCGGCGTTCCAGTTGTCGAGAAAAGCCGTGTATGCGCCGTAGGTCTGAGCGATCGGGAACGGCTGGTAGCGCATAGGGTTGGCCGCGGCGTAGGTCAACTCATACGGAAAGATACTGGTGCTTTCGTTGCCGAGCCTTTGCAGGAGTGCGGGCGGCAGTTTATCGGCTCCGAGTTCGTCCTTGGCCTGGGCATCCAGACTGCGGCGTATGGCCGGAACGCGCCAGATGCTCGCGAGGCTCGAGGCGCTCTGCAACCCGGCGGATGTCTCGACGGCCCGCTTCCAAAGAGCCGGCGCATTCTCCGATTGAAGCCAGCCTCCTAGTGACAGCAGCAACGCGGCGGCCAACACCCAGCGGTCGCGCCCGCGAACTTCGACGAACAGCACGATCAAAGCCCACGTCAGGACGAAGAACGAGGCGAAAATTCCGCTGTGTCCAGGCTCGCGCACGAAGGAGTGCTTGAAGGAGAGAAACAGCGGGCCCGCCATCGCGGCGCAGAGCGCAAAGCCTGGGTGTTTTCTCCACAGCAGGTAAACGCAGGCCAGCGCATAGATTAACGACAGAGCAAGGGCGAGTCGCGGACCGTCGTCCCCTGACGGGTAACTCATCGCAGAGCTGTAGCCCGAGGAGATCTCAAACCCTAACCGTGTATAGCACCAAAGGGCATTGAGCGAAGGAAAGTAGATCAGATAGCAAACGGCGCATGCAAGTGGCACGGCCACGATCGCCAGCAGCGCTGCCTGCGCGCCTTTGCGGCGATCCCGCAGCGACAGCGCTCCGGCGAAGATCAGCAACGCGCTCCACACCAGGATGGCGCTGCTGAATTTCACCAGGAACAGCAGCGCGGCGAATGCTACCGCAGCGCAAAAAGGCCAGACCCAGCGGCGCGCCACAGCGGCGCAGCCAAGTAGCAGCAACGCCGTGTACGCGGCAAAGAGGTCGGGCCCGGCATAACCCAGGGTCCCGAAAGTAGGCAGCCCGGTGAAAAGCAGCGCGGCGAATAGCGTCAATCCCGCCAACGCCACGCGGCGCACCAATGCAGCCCAGACGATCGTTCCGGCAAACAGCAACCAGACGCAGAATTGAAACGCGATGCCTTGGGTCAGGTTGGAGCCCAGATTCATCGGCAGCGTCAAGTAGCTGAGCGGCCCATACGTAAAGCCGACATCCCGTCCGAAGATCAGCCCGCGCGCGGCGAACAGGTTCACACCGTAGGCCCACGCGCCATCGAGGCCCGTGCTGATCGGATGATACCGGATCGTGACGGCGGCCAGAGCGACATACAGCGTCAGAAGCAAGCGCAACACCCAGGAGGCGCGATCCCACCGAATTCGTTGCGCCGCCGCGGGGCGCGCGACCCGCGATTTCTTTTTCGTCAAGCAATCATTGTATTATCAGCGCATGCATTCTCAGTACATGAATTATCAGCCCGTGAAGTTCTTGCTTAGCGCCATCGTATTGCTCTCTGCCTGCGCTTTGGCGCAGGATCGCCCGCCGCTGTTCTTTCGCGAAGATTGGAAGGAACTGCCCGCTGCCACGCCGGTCACTCAGGAACACGTGGCCAATACGAATCTGCTGGTTGGACTCTACGGCCCCGGCAAGGACGGCATCAAGAAGAGTCACCACGACAAACCAGCCGACGATCCGTTTTACATCTGGACGGGCACCTGCGTTGGAAATTGCGCGATAGCCCTGAAACACAAGTCGGCCTACGTCGACCTGACAGGCCAGTCGAAAATCGTCTGGCGCAGCAAGCAGGCCGGCTTCCGCGAGTTGCGCATCATCCTCAAGTTGGCCAACGGCGCATGGCTTGTCAGCGATCAGTCCGATGGGGCTTCCGAGGACTGGCGTGTACGCGAGTTCAACCTGAGCGATATTCGCTGGCGCAAATTCGACAGCAAGACCGTTGTGGAAGGCGGCTGGGTCGAAAAGCCCGATCTCAGCAAGGTCGACGAGATCGGCTGGACCGATCTGATGACAGGCGGCGGCACGCCTGCCTGCTCACGCGTCGATTGGATCGAAGTCTGGGGCCGCACGGTCCGGCGCTAACGGCTTATCGCGCCGCGCTTTGCAGGAGTTTCCGCGCCGCTTCCGCCCCGCCCGCGCGTTGCAGGCCGGGGACCAGAAAATTCCGGGTCAACTCTTCGTCCGAGGCCTTGAACTCGCCGGGCTTAATGTCGAAACGAACCGGCCGCTCGCTCATCGCGGCGGCGAACAGCGCCCACCACCGCGCGTTGCCCTCAGCGCGGATCTCGCCGATTTTCCGGGCCTCGAGAGTTGCGATGACATCCTGAACGCGTGCCGCGTCATCGCTTGCGTTGAACGTAAGGAAGTGCTTGTGGGAGCGGTCCCGGGCGGCCTTCGCACCGCCGGTCTGAAAGGCGTCGATCAGCACAGCGGCGCGGCCCTCGGCACGCAATTGTTTTACCCCGGCGCTGGCCAGCGCGGCATCGAGGCCCTCCGGATGCAGGTAGAGCACAGCTGGTCCGCGACCCTCGATAATTTGCGAGCGAACCGCATCGCCGCCTGTTCGGCCGTCAATCTGGAAGATGACCCGTAGGCGCTCGCGGGACTGCGCGGCGGAGAGGCTCTGCGACTGCGCGCGCGACATGGCCTTCCAGTCTGCGAAGATCTGGGGGAAGCTGCGCGCGTGAGCGGGCAGAGTGCGTCCGGCGAAGACGAGCATATCCTGAAGGCGCTCGACTGTCACCGAGCGCTCCTGGAAGGGCGGGGAAGCCGGCAATAGATGCTTGCGGAGAAACTCGTAAACCGCCTCGCGGCTTTCTTTGTTGTAATTGTGCGGTGCGGTGACTTGCACCGTTTCCACGCGTTGCGGCAGGCCGTACAGCTCCCACACTTTCTTCAGTGCCGGATACTCGACAGTCGGCACGTTCTTTGTCCAGTCGCCGGTCGCGGCGACAGCGAGCATGGGCCGTGGCGCCATCATCGCACCGATCTCGATGTTGTTCGTCGCGACGCGCAGGCCGGGAGCGTTTTCGCAGATGCAACCGCCCTGCATGATGCCGGAAATCATGTTGACCGGGGCCGACACGGCGATGCGATCATCCACTGCGGTCATCAGGAAGGTCTGCGTGCCGCCTCCGGAGGCGCCGGTCATCGCCAGCCGTTTGGAATCGACGTCCGGCAGGGTCTCCAGAAAATCAGTGGCCCGGATTGAGTTCCATAACTGCAATCCAAGCGGCGTGAAACTCCAGAGCTGGAACTCCGGCGTAGAAAAATCGTGCGGCGTCTGGGCCGTGTCATTGTAGCCCACCATGTCGTAGGCAAAGACGACGAAGCCGCGGCGAGCGAGGTTGATGGCGAGAGTGGGCGTTGAGCAAAGCGTGTCATGCTGAAGCCGCCCATACGTCCAGTGGCCGTGCGGGTGCAGCACGGTGGGGTGAGGGCCGGCGGCCTTCGGGCGGTACAGGTTGCCGCCGAGCCAGTATCCCGGCAACGTCTCCAACGCGACCTTCTCGATCGTATAGTCTTTGCGCTCGAGCCGGTCGACGATCAGCGGATTTAACGCCGACCTTGGCGGCAACGGCATCAGCCCTGCTGCCGAGAGGATCTGCTTGCGCAACTGCTGCCGGCGCGTCTCCCACACGCCCCGCTCGGCTGGAGCAGCGAACACAGCGGGCGTATCGGTATTCGGCGTGACGCTATTGCGGCGGTCGGCGGCCCACAGCAGACTCGCGCTGAGAAGCAGGGAAAGCACTTTCACTGGAAAATCCTCCTCAAGCGAGTGTAGTCTTCGCCGTGGCTCGTGGCCAGTGCATTATGCCCTCAGCGTGTGTACGCCGCCTTGACTCCCACCGCGTAATGGGTGCCGAACAGGCTGCGATTGCCACTCATGAGGAGAAACGTCGGCGATACCGTCACCTGACGGCTTACCGAAAGGTCCAAGCTGAGTCCGCAATCCACATCGCTGATCGTGGTCGCCTGCTGATACATGTGCTGGTTTAGTCCGATGCCAGCGGACGGAGTCAGCGCTATGCGATCGCGCAGGGCGTATGTGTGCGTCACACCCAGAAAATAGTAGTAACCCTTTCCGAGCGACAAATCCCGGTACGCTTTGATGGAGGGGTTGAGGTAGTGCGAGTAGGCCACTCCCAGCGAGACTTCATGTGAGCGATTGCCCTCATCGGCGGCCAACTCAGGGTAGCCGTATTCCAGGAAACCTGCCGATATGCTGAATCGGCCGAGTTGGTGTGCATATTCCAGCGTCACGTCGTTTTCGGTCCAGGCCTGGTTGTGCGAAACGCGCTTCGAAAAATTCGCCCAGTTTGACACTGTGAAGCCCGCGTACTCCAACGTGACCGCTGGTTGCAGCGAAGCGGATGAGTTCAGGACATAGCCCCGCCATAAGTATTGCGACACTGCCGTCGACTCGAGCGTGATTGACGGTCCCGACCCAGCCGTGGTCTCCGCCTGTCCTGCGAATGTTGTGAGCAGAAGAATTATCAAAATACGAGTCATGTGTCAGTTCGTTTCTGAAAACAAGGCGATTCCTGTGGCGCTTGTGGTCACATGTAGCGCCGCGCCAGACGGCATCAGCGGGCTGAAGACCCCGGACGCAGCTTCGCAAATCCCGGGCTCTCCTTCACTTCCTCGATCTGTTTCACATGCCGCCGCACATGTCCCGAGGCAAGCAGTATCCACTGATATCCATCAATCAGACCCACCGCCCGGTGCGCCTGGAAATGGTCGCGCAGATCATCCTTTGTCGTCTGGACGTAATTGGACAGCCGGGCGCGGCTCTTCTCGAAATGCGCTAGCGCCTCGCCTGGGCCCGGCCAGCGGCCTTTCGGTTCCAGAGGCGCTATCGTGATCCGCTTCGACTCGCGGTCCGGCATCTTTTCCAGCACAATCTTGTCCTTGCCCCGGACCTCGGCACGCTTACCCGGCTCCGCGGGCGAGTTCTTCAATTTACCGGTGATCAGATCGTAATAGTAGTCTTCGGTTAGGGCGATATGCTCGACGCACTCGGCGATCGACCAGCGTCCGGGCGCGGGTTGGAATCGCATCTGCGCTTCGTCCAGTCCGGCGACGGCGTCTCGCAGCAAGCGCCGCGATGCCTCGAGTTCAACAGTTGCCCGCTCACGCTCGGAGCGATCGAGTGTTTGAGCACTTAAGCTCATCGTCCCGGCTAATATAACAAACACGGTTCGAAACATGGCCTGCCTCGACCTACGGCCGCACGATCGTTCCGTCCAGACGGCGGTCGGAAGGACGAATGCCGCCCGGGCTGGTGTAGGCAAAGCGAGCCGCGGCCTTCTCGTCCAGATCGATGCCCAGCCCCGGCTTATCATTCGAGTACATATAGCCGCCGCGAATCTCCGGAGCGCCGGGGAACACCTCGCGAACCGCTGCGGAGAACGTGTTCTGTTCCTGGATGCCGAAGTTGGGAATCGCAAGGTCGAGATGCATGTTGACCGCGTGTCCCACTGGGGAAACGTTGCTCGGGCCGTGCCATGCGGTGCGGACGCCGAAGAACTCACAGCAGGCTGCTATCTTGCGCGCCATGTTCAGTCCGCCCACCGCCGAGATGTGATGCCGGACGAAGTCGATCCAGCGGTTCGTGACCAGCGGAAGCCACTCGTGACGGTTGACGAACAACTCGCCCATCGCGATCGGGGTGGTCGTCTGCTGCCGCATGATCTGGAACCAGCCCACGTCTTCCGGCGCAAAGGCGTCTTCCAAAAAGAACAATCGATGCGGCTCGAGCGCCTTCGCCAGTTGCAGCGACTGGGCTGGCGGAAGGCGCTCGTGAACGTCGTGCAGCAACTCCACGTCAAAGCCGAGTTTGGCGCGCAGGTGCTCGAACATCTTAATCGTGTTGTTGAGGTAGGGCGTGGGTTCGAAGACTTCCGACTTGGGCGCGCCGGTGGGACGTAGATTCTGAATAGAGCCAGCCGTCGTGGCGCCCGAGACGCCGTAGCCCGCGAATCCGGGTGTGGCCAATTGCACACGCACATGCCGGTAACCCTGCGCCATCCACTTCTGGACCGATTCGACCAGCGCGGGTAGCTCGAGCGCGCTCGAGTGGGCGTAGAGCGGCACCGCAGCGCGAACCTTTCCTCCCAAAAGTTGATAGACGGGCACTCCGGTCCGCTTGCCGAGGATGTCCCAGAGCGCCCCGTCGACTCCGCTCAAGGCGTTGTTCAACGTGGGGCCGCTTCGGAAGTAGGAAGAGACATAGGCAGACTGCCAGATGTCCTCGATCTCATCGCAGTTCCTTCCGATCAGCCACGGCTTCAGGTATTGATCGACAACCGCAGCCACGGCCAGAGGCCGCTCGCGATGCGTCGCGCAGCCTATCCCGTACAGGCCCGGCTCGCTGGTGTACACCTTCACGACCACCAGGTGCGTGCCGGCCGGCTGCGTGAGTATGGTCTTCACATCGGTAATCTTCAAAGGCGGCAACCCGCGGCGCGCCTGGGATTGCGCGGCGGCGAGCGGCGCAGCGGCAAGTGGTGCGGCTGCCGCGAAGCTTTTCAGCAGATTTCGTCTATCCATGATGTTTTGAGTTGCTCTCCATCACATAACAAACGTGCAGTTACGGCAGTTCCTTGATGCGAATGTTGCGAAACTCGACTCTAGTCTTGTGGCCGAGCAATCCAACGCGGCCAGTCGTACGCGCCAGGCCGGGGTGCTTCTTCAAGACCTCAGGCTCGCGCACAGTATCGAGATCGGCGTCCAGAATAATCGCGCCGTTCAACGTCACTCGAATGTGGCGCCCGCTTATCGAAATCTCATTCTGGTTCCACTCGCCGGCGGGCTTCTGAAAACCGGTGCGCGCCGGGATTACATCGTAGACGGATCCGGTGTGTTGTTCCGAGCGGATCTTCCCTTTGTACTTCGCATTCTGGTCATCGAGAATCTGAATCTCCATCCCGTCATAGGAAGCATGCCCTTCAGGAGGAACGTGAATGCCTACGCCATTGTTGCCAGCCGGTTCCAGGCGATACTCCAGACGCAGTATGAAGTTGGCGTACTCCTTATTGGTGAGCAGGTCTCCTCCACCATCGGCAGGAAAAACCAGGAGCCCGTCCTTCACCTGGCAGCCGGTGCCAGAGGGGCGCTTCAGAGTCCAACCATTCAGGCTCTTTCCATCAAACAAGGAAACGAAACCCTCTTCAATCGCCGCGGGGGCAGACGCTACAAACATCAGCAGCGCCAAAACTAAATGCATCGTCATGAATCCTCCATTACCAACAAGACTTTAGCGCAAGTCTGGATCATGCGGCTACGTCCGATTCTCTCGGACCGCAACATTCCCCCCGTTTATGGCGCTGTATCCCGGCGGCCCCGGCGCTTTCAAACGTTCTCTGTTACGCGATTGCTTTTGCTGCCACCGATGATATTACTGAATCACAGTCGAAGGGAGTCTACCATGTCCTGTAGTCCACGTCTAACGTCACTGTTTGCCTTCACGAATCCGAATAACCATCAGCGCAACGTCGATGAGCAGCACTCTTCACGGCATTTACCTTCAAGGCGGATCACCGCTTCTCGGACCGCAATTCGATATTCTTCCGCTATGGGCGCTTCCGGCACTAAACGGATAGCGGTGCCGCAAACGTCGCCGGCGCAGTCTATCCGGATCCGGACGTCTCCAAGCGCGACGACACTCTCACCAATCAGAACTTCCTGCTCTCCGACACGCACACCTTCTCGCAGTCGCTGTTGAACGAATTCCGCCTCGGCGTGACGTGCTCCTCGTTCCCCTTCCAGGTGCGCAGCTTTGGAAAAGATCTTCCGCAGAAAATCGGCTTGCCGCCTATCGTTCCGCCCGATACCATGCCGTCTTTCAATAGTGGCACTCCCGCCTTCAATACCGGCACGGCCCCACCTACGCCTCGTTCCTTTTGGGCGAGGTCGTCAGTGCTTCCGTCACTCGCCACGTTGGCGCGGCGTTCCAGGGTTTTTCTACCAGTCTGTTCATTAATGACGACTGGAAGGTGAGCCACAAACTGACGGTCAACCTTGGGTTGCGCTACGACTATCAGCAGCAGCCGGTTGAGTGCTGGAACGGCATGTCGAACATCGACCTCTTGCCGCAGATTCCCGGAACGGAGTTTTACGGGCGCACTGTCTATGCCGGCGTCGACGGCCAGCCGCGCCCGCTCCGCAACAGCGACGGTAAAGACTTCGGCCCGCGTCTCGGCACGGCTTACGATATCTTCGGAGGTGGACGCACGGTGTTCCGCGCCGGCTTCGCCAACGGTCTGAACCAAAGCGGCTCGTTCGGCGTCATCACGAGCGCCGCCGACGCGCGCATCATTCAGTTCGGTTTGAAACTAATTTTTTAGACAAGGAGAATCCGTGGAGCGAAGAGATTTTCCGGGCGCTCTGCCCTTCACTGGATATTCGCTGGTGGTGCTGGCGGACCAAATTCCGCCAGCGCCTGCCAGTGTCGAGGACATACGGCGGCGCGAGGACCGGCTGGTTCCGGCAAAGGCTCTGGGAAACACCTTTGCCGGCGAGCCGCATATGACCCTCGTCGATCTGGAAACGGACTTCCTAGTGGCCGGCGGCGGACTGGCCGGCGTGTGTGCGGCCGTTGCCGCAGCGCGGCATGGAGCGAAAGTCATATTGGTGCAGGACCGTTCGCGACTCGGCGGTAACTCATCGAGCGAGGTCAAGATGCACGTGGTCGGCGCTAACAGCCGCCACAAGGGCTGGCGCGAAGGCGGCATTCTCGAGGAGATCCGCTTGCTCGACGCCACCAACAACCCGCAGCGCTGTTGGGAGCTGTGGGATCTGGCGCTTTACGACAAGGTGCTCAGCGAGCCGAATATCACGCTGCTGCTCGATAGCACGTTGTACTCCGCGAAGAAACAGGGCGACCGCTTGACGGAGGTCATGGTGCGCTGCGACCGCACTGAGCACCTCTACCGCATCAAGGCGAAGATGTTCTGCGATGCAACCGGGGACAGCCGCCTGTCTCTCGAAGCCGGCGCGGAGTTTCGCACGGGCCGCGAGGCTAAGAGCGAGTTCGGCGAATCGCATGCAGTAGACAAGGCTGACAACGAGACGCTGGGTAGCTCTATCCTGTTCACGTCCCGGCACTATGACAAGCCGATGCCGTTCACACCGCCCTCGTGGGCGCGCAAGATCACCAAAGACACGCTCAAGTTCCGCAATGTGAATTCGTGGGAATATGGCTATTGGTGGATCGCATGGGGCGGCGACAAGGACGTGATTCGCGATAACGAGCGCATCCGTTTTGAGTTGCTCTCGATCGTGCTGGGAGTCTGGGATTACATCAAGAACAGTGGCGATCAACCTTCAAGCGCCGCTTGGGCGCTCGATTGGGTCGGCATGATTCCCGGCAAACGCGGCAGCCGGCGCGTAGTCGGCGACTACATGCTTAATCAGAAGGATCTCGAAAACGGTGGACAGTTCGACGACGGCGTCGCGCTTGGGGGCTGGCCGATGGATGACCATCCGCCGGGCGGTTTCGACCGCGCCGACATCCGCCCGAATATTGCGATCCATACGCCCGATGTCTACAACATTCCCTATCGTTCGCTGTACTCGAAGAACGTGCGGAACCTGTTTCTGGCCGGGCGCAACATCAGTTGCTCGCACGTGGCGTTCACTTCGACGCGCGTGATGGCGACCTGTGCGGTGGTAGGCCAGGCGGCGGGTACGGCGGCGGCGCTAGCTCTCGACCGGGGTGTAATGCCGCGCGATTTGTACGGGAAGAAGCCGCTGCTGAAAGAACTCCAGCAGACGCTCTTGCGCGACGACCAGACGATTCGCGGGATCAAGAATGAGGATGCGCGCGACCTGGCGCGGCAGGCGAGCGTGACCGCCTCCGCCGAAAACGGTCCGGCGCGCGCGGCAAATATTATCGATGGTCACGTCCGGGACTACCCGGGCAAAACCGGCGAAGAGATCCATCATTGGGCGGCGAAGCTGGACGGAGCCGCTCCGTGGATCGAACTCGCCTGGAGCAAGCCGCAGAAGATCGGCGAAATTCAGGTGACCTTCGATACCGGCTTCCAGCGCATTCTGACGCTGACATCGCAGAACAACTTTAATGCCGGCCAGGTGCGTGCGGCCCAGCCGGAGACGGTCAAGGATTACACGGTCGCGCTGCGCCGGCCCGGCAGCGTCGAGTGGACCCAGGTGGCTGCCGTACAAGGCAATTTCCAACGCTTGCGGCGTCACCGCTTTCCGCCCGCCGAGGCGGAAGCCGTGCGCATTACCGTGACGGCGTCGAACAGTCTTCAGGAGGCACGCATATTTGAAGTGCGCTGCTACGCCTGATCTCCCGGATGGATGCCGGGATTCTAATACTTTACTCAATGACTACTACTGACAACCTTAAAGAAGCCTTTGCCGGCGAGAGCCAGGCAAACCAGAAATATCGCGCCTTCGCGAAGAAAGCCGAGCAGGATGGCCTCCCCAACATCGCGCGCCTGTTCCGGACCACCGCGGAAGCGGAACGGATCCACGCCGAGGGGCATTTGAAAAGTCTTGCTGGCGTTGGCGCCACAGCCGACAACCTCAAGGAAGCCATCGCCGGTGAAACGTACGAATACACGACGATGTACCCGCCGATGCTTGAGTTGGCGGAGGCCGAAGGCCATCGTGCGAAGTTCATGTTCGGCTACGCCGTCAAGGCAGAAGCCGTTCACGCCGAACTCTACCGCCTGGCGCTCGAAGCCGTCAAACGGGGCGAGGATCTCGCTGAAGCCAAGTTCTACCTCTGCCCAGTGTGCGGTCACATCGAATTCGGCGTACCACCCGAGAGATGCCCGATCTGCGGAACGCTCGGTGCGAAGTACGCCGAAGTGGCATAGCCTTACCTTCTAACGGTCTCGCGGCGAGTTGCGCCCTCGCCGCCTATCGAAAATTGTGAGTTCCGTGCCACTCTGTCCTTGAACTGTTGCATGGCGCCGGGATGTTGTTCGTCCTTCTCCGCCGATCGAAGGATCGAGTGGCGCGGCGCTCTGTTGCACGCATTCAAAGCTTCTGAGCGAGTTCCGCGCTTGGCGTAGCTTAACATTCGCGTGGTAAATTTGAAGTTCCCCCATGAATTCTGGAAACCCGCCCAGCGTAGGCGCAAGATTTGAACGCCTTGTCGAGATTATGGCCCGTTTGCGTGCTCCCGATGGCTGTCCTTGGGATCGCGAGCAGACGTTCGATTCCATCAAGCCCTACCTTCTCGAAGAGACTTACGAGGTGCTCGATTCGATCGACGCGCGCGACTGGAATGGGCTCGCCGACGAACTCGGGGACCTGATACTGCAGGCTGTCTTCTTCGCGCAGATGGCATCGGAAGAGGGCAAGTTTACGATTCGCGAATCGCTCGACGCGATCAACGAGAAACTCGTCCGTCGCCATCCGCATATCTTTGCGGACGGCGACGCCAAGACGGCCGATGAGGTGAAGACGCGCTGGGACGAAATCAAGGACGGGGAAAAACTTGCCCAGGGAAAACCCAAGCAGGGCCTGCTCGAGAGCATCTCGCGTTCGCAGCCCGCGGCTGTAGAAGCCACGCATCTCACGAAGAAAGCCGCGACCGTCGGCTTCGATTGGGATACGCCCGAGCAGGTGATCGAGAAGTTGCACGAAGAGCTGAACGAGATTGCGGAAGCGCGGGCGAATGGCACTCCGGAGGAAATCGAGGGCGAAGTTGGCGACCTGCTTTTCGTCGTCGTCAATCTAGCCCGTTTCCTGAAAGTCGATGCCGAGCAGGCGCTACGCAAGACAAATGCGAAATTCCGCCAGCGCTTCGCCCATGTGGAGCACGGCATTGCGGCCAGCGGCAAGACGATGCAGGTCGCGACGCTCGACGAGATGGAGGCGCTCTGGCAGGACGCGAAGAACAAGGCATGATCGAGATCCGTTGGTTGAAAAAACACTCCGAGTTCGTCGAGGCTGTTGCCTTGCAGAAAGAGATCTGGGGATTCAAGGACATCGAGTTGCTCCCCGTGCGCCTGTTTGTCGTTGCTTCCAAAATCGGTGGGCAGACGCTGGGCGCCTTCGACGGCGCGCGTATGATCGCCTTCGGGCTCGCAATCCCCGGCTTGAAACCCGGCGGGCAGTATTACCTGCACAGCCACATGCTGGGAGTTCTTCCGGAGTACCGCGATTCGGGCGTCGGCCGCGCGATCAAGTTGAAACAGCGCGAGGATGCGATTGCGCACGGGATTGAACTGGTGGAGTGGACCTTCGATCCGCTCGAAATCAAGAACGCGTATTTCAACATCGAACGTCTTGGCGCGGTGGTACGCCGCTATGTGATCAACCAGTACGGCTCCACCAGCAGCCGGCTCCACGGCGGCTTGCCGACCGACCGTTGCATCGCGGAGTGGTGGGTTTCCGGTCCGCGTGCCGCCGCACTGCTCGATGGCGGGCCACCTCCACCGCGTGAGCAACCGGTGGCGAGTATTACTGTGCCAGGCGATATCGCCGAAATTAGAGAAAACGAACCGGCGCGTGCCGCGGAAATTCAGAGCGCGGTGAGCCGCAAGTTCGTCGATCTATTCGCGCGAGGGCTCGCGGTGATTGGATTCGAGCGCACCCCGGAGGCGGGAATCTATCTGTTGGGACCATGGCAATCAAAGTAGAAAAGATCGTGTTGCGGCAGATCCGTATGCCGCTGGTGCATTTCTTCGAGACCAGCTTTGGGCGCACCTATGAGCGCCAGATTGTGCTTGTGGAGGTTGTCGGCGACGGTGTCTCGGGTTGGGGCGAAGTCACCTGCGGCGAGAACCCGTTTTATAACGAGGAGTGGACCGAAGCGGCCTGGCGCATCGTGCGCGATTACGCCGCGCCGCGCATCGCCGGCAAGACCCTGGCTTGCGCCGATGACGTTGCCGCGCTCACCGCGCACATTCGCGGGCACCTCATGGCGCGCGGAGGTCTCGAGGCGGCCGTTTGGGATCTCGAAGCGCGCCTCCACGCCCAGCCGCTTTGGAAGCAGATCGGCGGCGGCGCGCGCACGGAAATTCCGTGCGGGGTTTCGATCGGGATCCAGGATACGGTGCCGCAGTTGCTCGCCAAAATCGAAACGGAACTCAACGCCGGCTATCAGCGCATCAAGCTGAAGATCAAGCCGGGTTGGGACGTCGAGGTTCTGCGCGAAGTGCGCAAGACGTTCCCTTCCATCCGCCTGATGGCGGATGCGAATTCGGCTTATACGCTGGCGGACAGCGAGCGCCTGAAACAGCTCGACGAGTTTTATCTGATGATGATCGAGCAGCCGCTGGCGCATGACGACATCATCGACCATGCCAAGTTGCAGGCCAAACTCGATACACCGATTTGCCTGGACGAGTGCATCCGCTCCGCGCATCACGCCGAGCAGGCGATTCAGATGCGCGCCTGCCGCATTCTCAATATCAAGCTCGGGCGCGTCGGCGGTTTTCGCGAAGCCAGGCGCGTGCACGACGTGGCTCAGGCGGCGGGCATTCCAGTCTGGTGCGGTGGCATGTTGGAGGCGGGCATCGGCCGCGCGCACAACGTCGCTCTGGCCAGCCTGCCGAACTTCACGCTGCCCGGCGACGTCTCCGCGAGCAAGCGTTACTGGGCGCGTGACATCATCGTGCCGCCCGTGGAGACGACTCCCCAGGGTACGATCGCGCTACGCGGCGACCCCGGCTTCGGCTACGCGATCGACCACGATTTCCTGCGGCAGATCACGGTGAGGGAAGAGAGCGTGTTTTGACGGAAGGCAGTCTTCAGAAGAGACCGTCCCACGCGAAGCTGTACTCCCTCATCGGCTTGATGATCCTGCTGTGGTCACTCAATTTTGTGATCGCAAAGGTGGCGCTGCGCGAGTTCCCTCCGCTGCTCTTGAGCGGCTTGCGGACCACGCTCGCCGCCCTGTTCATCCTGCCGGTGTATGCCTGGAAGCGGCGCACGGACCGCGACACGTGGACGCGCGAGGACGTGCCCATGTTGGTTCTTCTTGGCGTCTTCGGCGTCGCCTTGAATCAGGTATTTTTCGTCGCGGGTTTGAGCCGCACAAGCGTTGGACACTCGGCTCTGATGATCGGCGTCACGCCCATGATCGTGCTGTTGATCGCCGCGTTGGCCGGCCAGGAGCGCATCACGTGGAAGAAAGCGCTGGGCATGGCCGTGGCGATCGGCGGGGTTGCGGTGCTCAATCTCTCTCCATCGAAGAGTGCCGGCGCGACGATCGGCGGCGACATCCTGATCCTGCTCTCCTGCGTCACGTTCGCGCTGTTCACCGTTTTAGGTAAAGGCGTTTCAAAACGGCATAGCAGCATCACGGTGAACACGTTCGCTTACAGCGGCGGCGCCATCGCCCTGTTTCCGGTGACGTTCATCTATGTTCGGGGCTTTCACCTGGCCGGTCTGAGCGCGGCGGCCTGGCTGGCCCTGGTGTATATGGCCGCGTTCCCGTCGGTGCTCTGCTACTTGATCTACTACTACGCGCTGACGCACATCCCCGCTTCGCGCGTTTCGGCATTCTCTTACATCCAACCGCTGCTGGCGATGCTGCTGGCCGTGCCGCTGCTCGGCGAGCATATCACCAGCGCGCTGGCGCTCGGCGGGACTTTTATTCTCGCCGGTGTTTTCCTGACGGAGCGCGGCTGATGGCGGGCTTTGCTAAATTGCTGCGCGAGAATCGCAACTACCGCCATACGTGGATGGGGCAGGTGGTCAGCGAGGTGGGCGACCATTTCAACAACATCGCCGTGTTTAGTTTGGCGATGCATTTGGGCGGCTCCGGCATGGTCGTCACTGGCGTCATGCTCGCGCGTGCGATTCCCGCTGTGCTGACCGGTCCGCTCGCAGGCGTCGCACTCGACCGCTTCGACCGCAAGCGCATCATGGTGGCGAGCGACCTGATCCGTGCTGTCATTGCGCTGGGTTTCATCCTGACCTTACGGCACGGCGAAACATGGCTGCTCTATCTGCTCAGCGCGCTGCTCATGATCGCTTCGCCGTTCTTCACGGCAGGGCGCAGTTCAATTCTGCCCACCATCGCCAGCAAAGAGGAGTTGCACGCCGCCAACTCGCTCACGCAGACGACGCAGTGGAGCACGATCACGATCGGCGCATTTCTCGGCGGCATCAGCGTCGCGCATCTCGGCTTTGAATGGGCCTTCGTCTTCAACGCGCTCTCGTTTCTGTTCTCGGCGTGGTCGATCTCGCGTTTGAAATCGCCCACGGGCCATTTCCGCGCGGAGCGCAAGGACCTCGCCGGAAGCCAGGTCGTGCGGCCCTGGCACGAATACACTGAAGGGCTGCGCTACATGCGTTCATTTCCGCTTATACTCGCCCTCGGACTGATCAACGTCGGTTGGGCCACGGGAGGCGGCGCGGCGCAGGTGCTGTTCCCATTGTTCGGCGAACTCGTGTTCGGGCGCGGCGCATCGGGTACGGGAACGATTTGGGGCTTCGCCGGAGTCGGGTTGTTGATCGGCGGAGCCATCGGTCACTGGCTCGGCAAGCGGCTTAGCTTTGACGCCTATAAACGCACCGTCGTTTTCTGTTATCTGATTCACGGCGGAGCGTATGTGATCTTCAGCCTCGTTCCCGAATTCTGGCAATCGCTGATTTTTATCGCGTTGTCGCGTGCCGCGATCGGCGTCAGCTCCGTTCTGAATTTCGCGCAGTTGCTGCGGCATGTCTCCGACAACTTCCGCGGCCGGATCTTCTCCACCATCGAGTCAATGACGTGGTGCACAATGATGTTGTCTATGATGGGAGCTGGCATCGCTTCTCAATCGGTTAGCATTCGATCGATCGGCGTGGCGTCGGGCGTACTGAGTTCCACTACGGCACTGTTCTGGGCTTGGGCGAATCTGACTGGACGATTGCCAGAGCCCGCGCCCGTGGATGTCGATCCCGATGACATCGACGTGCGCGCCGGCGCGAAGGTGTAACGCGAGGGAACCGGAACAACGATCTTTGCCCGTTCCAATCCGCCGGAAGTTGACCTGCGTGGCACCGCTGCGGCCTGCGGTACTTAGCTGACCTTTTGGGCGCCCCGGAGCGGCGAAGAATGGCGTACAAACCTGGGTTCTAGCGGTAGCGATTGGGAGTATACTGGCCCGTAACCGGGAAGGCAAACTGGAAGTCCTGGTTTGGATTTCCGAAACCGGTTGAAGGGGGTTTCTGTGGACATCCGCTACACACTTCGTCTTCTCGGCGCACTCACGATTTTCGCGTCGGGTTCCTTTTGCCAGGAATATCGCGCTACGTTGCTGGGCGTCGTTACGGACCGCAGCGGCGCAGCCGTCCCTGGCGCATCTGTGGTCGCCACAAATTTGGATACGGGATTGCGGTCTACTACTGTGTCGAGCCAGGAAGGGAATTATCTAATCCCATTTCTGCAACCAGGCAAATACAGTCTGCGTGTGGAACGCGCTGGTTTTCAGGCCATAGAGCAGTCGCCGCTCGAACTGCGTGTAAACGACCGGCTCAAAGTGGAAGTGCAGCTTCAAGTGGGCGAAGTGTCGGAACGGATCACCGTGACGGCGGAAGGACCGCTGATCGAAGCGGCCGACGCCTCCCTCGGCCAAGTAGTGGACTCGCGGCGCATCGCGCAACTGCCCGTGCCACACGGCAATCCGTACGCCCTGATTCAACTGTCATCCGGAGTGTCCTTCGCGGGCAACCCCCAGCGTGACCGTCCATACGACTACTTTGCCACCCAGTATGCGATCGGAGGCGCGCGTTCGGATATGAACGAACTGACGATCGACGGGAGTCCGGCGTCGGCAACCTACAACAAGAACATGGTGGTGCCATCAGAGGGCCCGCCGGTTGACATCGTGTCGGAGTTCAAAGTGCAAACTGCGATCTTCGATGCGAGCGTCGGCCAGACCATGGGCGGTGCGATCAGTATCAGCCTGAAGTCGGGAACGAACGAACTGCATGGCACTGGCTATCTGTACAAGATGGCGCCCAGTTGGAACGCGAACGACTTCTTCGCGAACAAGGCGGGAAATCCGGTCAGCAACTTCTTCTATGACCGCTGGGGCGCGAGCGCGACCGGACCGGTGAGATTGCCAGGGATTTACAACGGACGCAACCGGACTTTCTTCATGTATGGATATGAGGGCATTCACGAGTCCAGGCCGCGCGGCAGCACGACTTCGGTGCCAACGGAAAAGCAGCGCGCTGGCGATTTTTCGGACCTCCTCAAGGCCGGCGGCAACTACGTGATCTACGACCCGGCCACACGGGTTTTGCTGAGCAATGGACGAATTCAGTCCACTCCGTTCACGAACAACATCATCCCTTCGTCGCGCATTAGTCCGATCGCTCAGAAGATTCTGAGCTACTATCCTAAGCCGAACGCAGAGGGCACGATCGACGGAGGCAACAACTTCACCTATCCGAACCTCCCGGAGAACGTTGTGTACTACACGCACACCTGGCGCCTAGATCACAACATCTCGGACCGGCAAAAGATTTTCGGGCGGGCCAATCTCAGCCGCCGTGTGAGCGACTACAACAACTGGTCGGCCAATGAAATGACAGGACAATGGTTCAAGTTCTTTACGCGATCCGCTACTCTGGACCATGTCTACACTCTGTCGCCGACCCTGATTTCGAACCTTCGATTTGCCTACACGCGCTTCATTCGCACTTACGACGGCCCGCCGGCCGGCGTGGGCTTCGATTTGTCGAGCCTTGGATTTCCCGCTTCCTATACGAATCAGATCCCCGTTGCGGACCGCCGCTTCCCATACGTGACGATCGCCGGCTATGCTTCGTCTTACAACGGAGTTCTGTTCCGTCCCACGGAGACTTACACTTTGGGTGGCTCGCTGCAAAAGATTTCGAGCACTCACGCGTTGAAGTTCGGGGCCGAGTACCGCGCTTATCGCGAAAACCAGTACAATATCGATCACCTGTCGACCGGCCAGTTCGATTTCGGCAACGGTTGGACGGCGGGGCCCCTTGACAACTCGACGGCTGCGCCTAGGGGACAAGGCGCGGCAGCCTTGTTGCTGGGCCTTCCAACAGGAGGAAACGTGGAACGCCGCGCCAGCTACGCCGAGCAATCGACCGTCATGTCCTTGTACGCTCAGGACGACTGGAAAATCACTCGGCGCCTGACTGTTACGCTCGGCGTGCGATATGAACTCGAGGGGCCGTTGACCGAGCGTTTCGACCGGTCGATTCGCGGACTGGATCCAAACGCCGTGCTTCCCTTTGAAGCGCAGGTGAAGGCTAAGTACGCGCTGACTCCGACGCAGGAGGTACCGGCCAGCCAGTTTGACGTCCGTGGCGGGTTAACGTTTGCCGGCGTGAACGGATTGCCACGCGGGCTTTACAATCGCGACACCAACAACATCATGCCGCGCCTCGGCTTAGCTCTTCAGATTTCCAACAGGACAGTGCTCCGCGCGGGCTACGGCATATCCTTCGGCTTTTTGGGCGCACGCCGCTCCGACGTTGTCCAGAACGGGTTCACCCGGAGAACGAACTTAGTGCCGTCGCTCGACAACGGACTTACGTTTACCTCGACTCTCGCCAACCCCTACCCGGATGGAATTCTGCCTCCGGTAGGATCGTCTTTGGGCGCTATGCAGGATGTAGGAAACTCGATTGTGCCAATCAATCCGAACATGGCGGCGCCGCGACTGCAACACTGGCAGGTGAGTTTCCAGAGGGAATTGCCGGGACGGATGGCGATGGAACTGGGTTATATCGGCAGCTTTGGCGACGACATCGAAACGACGCGTGTGCTCTCGGCGTTTCCGAATAAGTATTTGAGCACCAGCCCGGTGCGCGACCAGGCGAACTTCAACTATTGGACCACGAACCTGCCGAACCCGTTCTATCCACTGCTGCCCGGCACAAACAAAGCCGGCACGACACTGCAGAGAGCAGCGCTGGTGCGCTCCTATCCGCAGTTCAACGGTGTCAGCACGAATACGAACGAAGGAAACTCCTGGTATAACTCACTTGAGGCTAAATTGGAGAAGCGCTTTAGCAAGGGTTACACGTTTCAAGCCGCCTATACCTGGACGAAATTCATAGAGGCCACGGGCTTCTTGAACGACGGAGATCTGAAGCCCGAGCGTGTGATATCCGACCAGGATTATCCGCACCGGCTATCGGTCAGTGGGATCTATGAACTCCCCTTCGGCCGGGGTAAGAAACTGCTGGGAAAATCCGGCGGCATTGTCGACCGGATCGTCGCGGGGTGGCAGTTCCAGGGCATGTATGTGTACCAGACCGGACCGGCGCTCGGATTTGGCAATGCGCTCTTTACGGGCGACCTGCACGACATCCCACTCGCGGAGAACCGCAGCCCCACCCTATGGTTCAATACCGCGGCGGGCTTCAACCGAAACACAGCAGAACAACTGACGTACAATCTGCGCCAATTCCCGACGCGACTCTCTGGCGTTCGCGGGGACAACATGAACAATTTTGATCTTTCGATTATCAAGGATACGAGAATCCGCGAGTCGATGAAAGCGCAGTTCCGGGCCGAGTTTTTGAACGCTCTCAACCATCCGATGTTCAACAATCCTGATACAAGTCCGACGAGCTCCGCGTTCGGAACGGTCACGAGCCAGAAGAATTTTGCCCGGCGCATTCAGTTGGGGATGAAGTTCTTCTTCTGACCAGGAACCGCTTTGCGGCGCGGTCGTTCGGAGTGGCAAAGTAGGGGAGGTGTGTCCGGTTCGATGCTGGACGCACGTGGATGGGCCGCGGCATCGGCAGTAAACCTTTACACGCAATGACTGGAAAAACAATCCTCGTCACGGGAGCAGCCAAACGCATCGGGCGCGGCATCGCATTACGCCTGGCGCACGAAGGCGCGCGTGTGCTCGTCCATTACAATTCGTCGGAGACCGAGGCGCGCGAAACGGCGGCGGCCTGCAACGACGCGCCGCTATTCCGAGCCAATCTGGAAAGCGTCGCTGAAATCGAGCGCATGTTTCGCGAGATCGGCGAGCGCTGCGGGCGCCTCGACGGCCTGGTCAACAACGCCGCTCGCTTCACGCGCATCGATCCGCTCGAAGTCACCGAAGCGGATTGGGATTTCATCCACAGCGTCAACTTGAAGGCTGTGTTCTTTTGCTGCCAGCAGGGCGCGAAGCTCATGCAGCGCCATGGCGGCGGCCGCATCGTCAACATCAGTTCGCTGGGCGGCATCCGTCCGTGGGCCGCACATGCGCACTACTGCGCCTCGAAGGCCGGCGTGATCATGTTGACCCAGGCGCTGGCCAAAGCTTTCGCGCCGGAGATCACCGTGAACTCCGTGGCGCCTGGCGTGATTCCGTTCGACGACCTCGACGAATGCGCCGCGGCAATGGTGCGCGCCACCCCGGCCCAGCGCGCGGGCACAGCCGGCGAGATCGCGGACGCCGTGCTCTATTTTCTAAAGGCCGCCAATTTTGTCACGGGCCAATCGATCGCCGTGGACGGCGGGTTGAGCCTGCGCTAAACGTGCTGCGCATTTTGCCGAACGCATTTTGTCAGGCGCTTTTTTGTTAGGATGATCTTGCGATGAAACTAGCTGTCTTAGGTCTTGGCTTCATGGGCAGTATGCACCTCAAGGCCCTCCAGAATATTCCCGATGCCGAAGTGGTTGCCGTGGCGAGCGACGATCCCGTGGCGCTGAGCGGCGACTTCAGCGCGATTCAGGGCAACGTCGGTGGCCCCACCGGACGCCTCGATTTTTCCCGCTATCGCAAGTACACGAACTACGCCGATGCGCTCCGCGATGCGGATGTGGAGGCGGTCGACATCTGCCTTCCAACGCACCTGCACGCGCCGGCTGTGCTTGCTGCCTTGCGCGCCGGAAAGCACGTGCTGGTCGAAAAGCCGATGGGGCTCAATACCGTCGAGACGGACCAGATGCTGGCCGCGGCCGATGAGGCCGGCCGCGTCCTGATGACCGCGCAGGTGCTGCGCTTTTTCCCCGCCTATATCGCGCTCGCCGATGCCGTGCGCAATGGCATGTTGGGCGATGTGCACAGCGCCATCTTTCGCCGCCGCTGTTCCGCGCCCGCCTGGAGCCGCTGGCTGTCCGACCCGGCGCAAAGCGGCGGGGGCGTCTTCGACCTGCTGATCCACGACGTTGACCAGTGCCTGCATCTGTTCGGAGCGCCCGAAGCCGTCTCCGCCACGGGCTTCGTCAACCTCGCCCAGGGCGTCGACAACATGACAGCCGAGTTGCATTACGCCGATATTGGGTCGGTGGTCGTGACGGGCGGCTGGCATCACCCCAAGGTCTATCCGTTTTCGATGGAGTACACCGTGATTTGCGACGGCGGGACGCTTGAGTACAACTCTTCGAACTGTGCGCCGACGCTTTTCTCTGCCGCCGGCGAGGAGTCCGCGCTGCCGCTGCTCTCTCGCGACGGCTATGAGGCGGAGATCGCCTACTTTGTCGAGTGCTGCGTGCAGGGTGCGAGACCCGAGCGCTGTCCGCCGGAGGAATCCGCGGCCGCTGTGAAATTGATGCGCCTGCTTCTCGAAGCGCGCGAGAGAAAGGGAGAAAAGATTCCGTGCAACCTTTAGCCGATCTCGAGATCGGAGTCATGTTCTGGGCGGGCCGCGACCCGCTCGAAACCGTCCGTGAAATTAAGAGCCTGGGTGTGCGTTCCGGCCAACTCGGCATTCCCGGCGACTTGGACCTGAGCGGCGCGGCGCCCGCATGGAAGGCTGCTCTCGACGCCGAACGCTTCCATTTGGCCACTGTCTTCTGCGCCTACAACGGCGAGGACTATGCCGACATTCCCACCGTACAACGCACCGTCGGATTCATTCCCCCCGCGACGCGCGCCGAACGCGAGCAACGCACGCTCGCGGTGAGCGATTTCGCCGCTGCGCTGGGGGTGAAGTCCATCGCCTGCCACATTGGCTTCGTGCCGGAGGATACAGAAGATCCCGACTACAAAGCCGTTCGCGAAATGGTCCGGCGCATCTGCGACCACGCCGCCACGCACGGGCAGACGTTCGCGCTGGAGACCGGGCAGGAGCCGGCGCCCGTGCTGCTCGAGTTTCTCGGCGACTGCCGCCGCGGCAATCTCAAGGTGAACTTCGATCCCGCGAACATGATTCTCTACGGCAGCGGCGACCCGATCGAAGCCGTCGGCGTGCTGGCACGAGAAATCGTCAGCGTGCATTGCAAGGACGGCAACTGGCCGCCCGCGGAGCGCCCCGGTGCACTGGGCGAAGAGAAGCCGCTCGGGCAAGGCGCGGTCGGCATGGAAAGGTTCATCGCGAAGTTGAAGGCTGTTGGCTACACCGGCACGCTCAACGTCGAAAGGGAAGGACAGTCGCCCGCGCAGTGGATGGGTGACGTGCGTATGGCGGTGGAACTGCTGGAGAGGCTTCGGGGATAACTGGAGGCCTCTGTCTGTTACCCTCGACGTGTCCCATCGCTATTGCTGGCAGCAAAAACAAAAAGCCCGCCCGGAATCTCCGGACGGGCATCTTGTTACGACAGACTGCTGTGCAGTTACACCTTCTCAGGCACAACAAACGGAGCGCGGTACTTGCGCTTCAGGTACGTATCGGCCTCTGTGTCGCCCACGAATCTTTCCGTCTTGGGGTCGAAGTTCAGGGTGCGTCCGACGCGGTACGAGATGTTGCCTAAGTGCGCCAGGGCGCTCGATAGGTGCGCGCTCTCGACCGGGCCGTTCTGATCTGAAGTCTTTCTGCTGCGGACGGCTTTGATGAAGTTGGCGAAGTGGTTTCCGCCCTTCTTGCCAGACGGTCCTTTTTCGCGCTTCTGGCCGAGATAGATGTCGTAAGTCTCGTAACCCTTGACGACGAGAAAACCCTCCGAACCATAGAAGATGTTACCGACGCCTGCGCCGGCTTCATCGTTCGTACACCAGTTGCGTACCTCGAACTGGATCATCTTCTTCTGGTCGGGATAGTGGTAGAGCGAAGTCTGCGTTTCCGGAGTCTCCTTGTCGTCGTCGAAAAGGAACTTGCCGCCCATCGAGGTGACGCGCGTGGGCAGGCCGACATTGAGTCCCCACATGCACAGGTCGGTTTCGTGAATGCCCTGGTTGCCGACGTCGCCGTTGCCCCACTCCCAATGCCAGTGCCAGTTGTAGTGCACGAAGCGCTTGGAGAAGGGCACCTCTTTCGCCGGACCGGTCCAGAGGTTGTAGTCGAGATAGCTGGGCACGGGTTCGGGGCCCTTCTTGCCGATGGATGGCCGCCAGCGATAGACCAGGCCGCGCGCCATGTAGACATTGCCGATGGTGCCCTTGCGAAGATGCGCGACGGCTTCCTGAATCGCTTCCGAACTGCGCAGTTGCACGCCATGTTGCACGATGCGGTTGTATTTGTGGGCCGCCTCAACGAGTTTGCGGCCTTCCCAGATGTTGTGCGCGCCGGGCTTTTCGACATAGACGTCCTTGCCTGCCTGGCAGGCCCAGATCGCGGCGAGCGAATGCCAGTGGTTCGGAGTGGCGATGCTGACGGCATCGATGTCTTTGCGCTCGAAAACCTTGCGCAGGTCGCTTACAGTTTCCACCTTGCGGTTGTAGCGTTGTTCAAACTGCTGCGCGCGTTCGGCGAGAATCTTGCTGTCGGGATCGCAGAGCACGGCGACCTGAGCGTCTGGCACGCCTTCGAAGCCGGCGATGTGGTCCTTGCCGCGTCCGTTGACGCCGAGCACAGCCACTCGAATCTTGTCGGATGCCGCGGCTTTGCCCTCGGCGAGACGCGTGAAGGCCGCGCCGCCGGTACTCATCAGAAATGTTCTTCTGGTATTCATGATAGGGAAACTTCTCCGTCGAAAGTGTATCACAAGTCATCGCGACCGCTATTCTGGAGGTATGCGAATGATCAAATTCGTTCTGGGGATGGTCGTTTTGGAGATAGGCGCGCTGGCAGGGATGCTGGCCGCGGCCGAGACGGCGGGCGGGTTGAAATGGACGATGCCGCCCGCATGGAAGGCGCTGGGCCAGAAGCCGATGCGCGCGGCGACTTACAGCACGCTCGCCGCAAAAGGCGATAGCGACGCCGGCGAGTGCGCAGTCTTCTACTTTGGGCCCGGACAGGGCGGCGCCGTGGATGCCAACATCAAGCGCTGGATCGGCCAATTCAAGCAGCCCGACGGCCAGCCCTCGGAGCGGCGCGCCCGGACAGGCAAGCGCACCGTCAACGGTCTGCAAGTGACGACGATCGACCTGTCCGGCACATACATGGCGTCGATGGGTCCGTCGGCGCCCGTGACGGTGAGCAAGCTGGACTATCGTTTGTTGGGCGCGATTGTCGAAGGGCCACAGGGTGCGGTGTTTTTCAAATTGACCGGTCCGGCAAAGACCATGGCAGCGAACGAGGCGGCATTCCAGGCACTCGTGCAATCCGTCAAGCGTTGAAGCGAAGCGCTCCGGTTGGCGATACTCAAGGCATGAAGTTCTACCTCAAGCCCACTTGAACGTCGTGCCGCAACGCCAGGAGTTTCCTGCGCGAAAACGGAATTGTGACCGAAGATATCGATTTGAACCAGGGACTCAGCGAAGCCGAACTCGAGGCGCTGATTGGCAGCCGCGACTACAAGCTGTTTCTGAACACTCGCAATGAACTCTACCGCGAGATGAACATGAAGGCGCAGCCGCCAACGCGCGCCGAAGCGATCCGCCTGATGGCGCGGAATCCGAACCTGATTAAGCGGCCGATTCTGGTCCAAGGCGACGAGATCGTGCTCGGCTTCGACGCCGCGGCGATCGCGAAACTGTTATAGCGGGGCGTCAGCCCTTGAGAAACTGCTTGATCGACTTCATCGCCTGGCGTGTGCGGTGTTGATTCTCGATCAGCGCGAAGCGCACATAGCCTTCGCCGAGCGGGCCGAAGCCGATTCCGGGCGAGACAGCGACGAGCGCCTTTTCGAGCAGCAGCTTGGAGAACTCTAGCGAGCCGACCTGGGCATACTGCTCCGGAATCTTGGCCCAGATGAACATGGAGCCCTGCGGCGGATCGACGTGCCAACCGGCGCGCGCAAGGCCCTCGACGACATCGTCGCGCCGCTTCTTGTAGGTCGCACAGATTTTTTCCGTGTCTTCCTCGCACTCGCGCAGGGCAATGATCGAAGCGATCTGGATCGGCTGGAAAATGCCATAGTCGAGATAGCTCTTGATGCGCGCGAGCGCCGCGATCATACGCGGATTGCCGAGGCAGAAGCCAACGCGCCAGCCGGCCATGTTGTAGCTCTTGGAGAGCGAGAAGATCTCGACGGCGTGATCCTTCGCGCCTTCCACCTGAAGAATGCTGGGCGCGCGGTAGCCATCGAAACACAGGTCGGCGTAGGCGAAGTCGTGTACCACCATGGTGCCGTGATGCGCGGCCAGCCGGATGATCTCCTTCATGAAATTGAGATCGACGCACTGCGTGGTCGGGTTGTGCGGAAACGAAATCAGAATCATCTTCGGCTTCGGCGACCCAACCCTGTAAAGATCCTCCAGGCGCTCTAGAAAAGTCTCCGGATTAGGCATCGGAAGCATCAGCGGGAAGCCCTCGGCCATAGCGACGCCGTACTGGTGGATCGGATAGGCGGGATTCGGCGAGACCACTGCGTCGCCCGGTCCGATAGTGGCAAAAAGCAGATGCGCGAGCGCGTCCTTGGCGCCGATGGTGACGATCGCTTCCGACTCCGGATCGAGCGTGACGTCATATTTCCGCTTGTAGCGCTTGACGATTTCGGCGCGCAGTTTCGGAATGCCGCGCGACATCGAGTAGCGATGATTCTTCTGGTTGCGCACCGCCTCGATGAGTTTGTTGACGACCACCTTCGGCGTGGCTCCGTCGGGGTTGCCCATACCGAGATCGACCACGTCCTTCTGTGCGGCCCGCAGTTTAGCCTTCATCTCGTTGACGACGGCGAAAACATAAGGGGGCAGCTTTTGGATGCGATAGAACTCGGGATTTAAAGAAGACATGTTTTCTATTGTAAATGTTCGCGGGAGCTATTACGGGCTCACGCCCCAAATTCTTTTAAGACCCAGCCTCCTTGTTCCGATAAGCCAAATGAGCGGTAAGTAAGCAGTCGTCCATGAGCGTGCCGGCCGCGACGAGCGAACAATCGGGCCAGTGGCCGGCACAAGCAGCCGGACCCAGGTTAACAATCATGGACATTTTCGAAGGAGAACGGATGCCCTTGGATGTACTCATCGTCGATGATTCGGCAGCGATACGAAAGATCCTGCAGCGAGTGCTGCGGCAAGCGGATGTGCCTGTGCGCCAATTTTTCGAGGCTGGCGACGGCGCCGAGGCCCTGGAGACATTGAAGACGCAAGAGGTGGGTCTGATCCTGTCGGACATTAACATGCCGAACATGGATGGCCTGCAGTTGCTCGGACACCTGAAGGGGAACGAGGCGCTGAAGAATGTCCCCGTCGTGATGGTGACGACCGAGGGTAGCCAGGCGAAGGTAATGGAGGCAGTCGAACTGGGCGCCGCCGGCTATGTGCGCAAGCCGTTCACGGCCGAGCAGATCAAAGAGAAGCTGACTGGGTTGATCGAGTTTTAGCCGCGGGTTACGTGGCACGGAGGAACGATGGTGGCGGAAACGAGAATAGATGGCATTTCGCAGGCTGGCATAGGCCAGGCGCAACTGGTAGAGGCGATCTGCGGATCGACTCAAGATGTTTTCACGACGATGCTGGGCTTGGAGATCGCGCCTCAGCCGGCCTACGTTGCTAAGACGGCTCCCGGTCCGGCCGAGGGTGTGGTGTCGCTCATCGGGCTGGCCGGAAAGTGGGTGGGGACGGGCAGCGTCAGTTGCAGCGCGCCGTTCGCGATCCAGCTTTCATCGCAGTTGCTGATGTGCGAGTTCCAGGCGGTGGACGCGGAGGTGCTCGACGCGGTGGCGGAGGTGACGAACATGATCATCGGCAACGTCAAGACGGCGATTGAAGATACGCTGGGCCCCTTGGGATTGAGCATCCCGACGGTGATCTATGGGCGCAACTTCACCACGCACAGCGTGGGCAACAACGAGTGGGTCGTCGTGCCGTTCCTGTGCGGGGAGGAGCGGATGGACGTTCAGCTTTGCCTCGCGCCGGCTCGCGGAGGAACGTTTTCGCGAATGGCCCTCGCCAACCCGGAGGCGGTGCACGCGTAGGAGCTCCGCCAGTCCCAGATCCGCAACATCGAAGGAGATGACACAATGCAAACCGATTTGAGCACAACTGCAATAGCTGCATTCGCACCGCCGGTCGAAGATCGCTCCGGCAAGTACTTGACGTTTCGTCTGGCGCGCGAGGAGTTCGCCATCCGGGTTCTGAAAGTGCGCGAGATCATGGGCGTACAGGACATCACGGCGGTGCCGCACACGCCGCATTACATCAAGGGCGTGATCAATCTGCGCGGCAAGGTGATCCCAGTGGTGGATCTGCGCCTGAAATTCGGGATGCCCGAAGCCGAATACAACCGGCGCACGTGCATCATCGTGGTTCAGATTCAAGGCCAGGCCGGAGCGCCTCTCGCTGGCATCCTGACGGGAATCGTGGTTGATTCGGTCTCGGAGGTGCTGAATATTGCGGCCGCGGAGGTGGAAGATACACCGGATTTCGGCGATGGCGTCGAGACCCCGTACCTGCTGGGGATGGCTAAAACCAAAGGGCGCGTGAAGATCCTGCTGGACATCGACTGCGTGCTGTCGTCGCAGGAGTTGCAGGGGCTGCGGCAAGTGCTTCAGTAACGTGGCGGGGAAACGGAAGGCCGTGGCAAAAGAAGAGGTCGCGCCGAAACGCAGAGCCGCGCCGGGACAAAAAGTGTTCGGGGGAGACGTACGGAAGATGACACAAGAAAAGACGGATGTCCGGGAGAGCTTGCGTGAATCCGTGGAGGCCCTGGCCACTACGCTGGTGCTTGGCGGCGGAGACGATCCCGGATGGGCGAGTTCGGTTGAGACGTCGCTGGCAGCCATCTCGGCGTGTGCGCGGAAAGCGGATTGGGCCGACGGCGCAAGGATCGCGGGTGAGTTGAGCGCGGCTTTGCATTCGGGCGGGGCGGGGATGCTGGAGCGGCTCGAAAGCGGCACAACCGACCTGCAACGCCTGCTGCAGCAAGTGGGGACGCCGGACGAAAGGCCGGCTGCGCCGAGTCTGGGACAGGATCCCGAACTTATCTCGGATTTCGTTGTCGAATCGCGCGAGCACCTGAATTCGCTCGAGGCGCAGTTGCTGATTCTGGAGCAGGATCCCCATCAGGCCGATGCCGTGCATTCGGTCTTTCGCAGTTTCCACACGATCAAGGGCCTGGCGGGTTTTCTGGAACTGGCCCAGATGCAGGAAGTGGCGCACACGGTGGAAACGCTGCTCGATCTGGCGCGCAATCAAAAGCTGACGATCACCTCGGCCGTGATTGATGTGGTGCTGGCGAGCGCGGATTATCTGGCGCGCTGGCTCAATTGTTTGCAGGCCCGGCTGGACGGCGTGGAAATGCCGGACCCCGCGGGCCCAGGGGCGCTGCTGGACCGAGTGCGCGCGTTGATGGAGTCTCCGGATGAGGCTGCGCCGGCCGCTGTCGAAGCGCAGACGGCCGCGCCTTCGGCCGAGTCGAACGCGGCGGCGCGGGTTGCGGATCGTACGGTGAAGGTGGACACCTCGAAGCTCGATTATCTGGTCGACATGGTGGGCGAGTTGGTCATTGCGCAGTCGCTGGTGCGGCACGATCCCGACGTGGCGGCCAAGCAGGACTCGCGGCTGAATCGGAACCTGGCGCAGATGGGGCGGATCACGGACGAAGTCCAGAAATCGGCTATGTCGATGCGTATGGTCACAGTCGCGCGGCTGTTTCAGAAGATGGCGCGGTTGGTGCGCGATCTGAGCCGCAAGTCGGGCAAGCTGATCGAATTTGAGACGGTGGGCGAGGAGACCGAACTGGATCGTAACATCGTCGAGGAGTTGGCCGACCCGCTGATGCATATGGTGCGCAATGCGGTGGATCACGGCATTGAGACGACGGACGAGCGCCTGAAGACGGACAAGCAAGCGGCCGCGCGCGTGCGCTTGAAGGCCAGTCACCAGTCCGGCCAGATTCTGATTGAGGTCTCCGACGATGGCCGCGGGCTGGATACCGAAAGAATACTGCGCAAGGCGAAGGACAAAGGACTGCTTCCCGAAGACGCGCAGCCGCCGGAGGGCGAGATTTTTAATCTGATCTTCCAGCCGGGTTTCTCGACGGCAAAGTCGGTGACCGACGTATCGGGCCGCGGCGTCGGAATGGATGTGGTCCGCAAGCACATACAGAAGTTGCGCGGCCGCGTGGAGATCCAGTCCACGCAGGGTAAGGGGACGACATTCCTGATCAAGTTGCCCTTGACGCTCGCGATCATCGATGGCCTGGTGGTGGGCGTCGGCGGAGAGCGCTACATTGTGCCGATTTACGCGGTGCGCGAGATGCTGCGGCCGGCCGAGGAACAGATCACGACGGTGGAGAGCCGCGGCGAGGCCGTGATGGTGCGTGATCATCTGCTGCCGCTGGTGCGCCTGCACGCTCTCTTTGGCGTGACGCCACGTTCGACCGAACCCTGGGAGAGTCTGCTGATTGTGGCCGAGGCCGAGGACAGGCTCTTCTGCGTGATGGTGGACGAGTTGATCGGCAAGCAGGAGGTCGTCATTAAGAGTCTGGGCGAGACGTTCGGAAACGTGCCGGGCATCGCGGGAGGGGCGATTCTGGGAGACGGCCGAGTGGGGCTGATCCTCGACGTGACGGGTCTCCTTAGCCGGCGCGAGCTGGCGGCGTGATGCCGGCTCCTCCGCGCTATCTGGCGGACGAGAGCGAGTCGCTCTCCTCGCGCGACTTCGAGCGCTTCAGCGCACTCGCCAAACAGAAGTTCGGGCTCGACTTGCGCAAAGGGAAAGAGGAATTGGTCTCGGCGCGGCTGCGCAAGAAGCTGCGCGAACTGAGCATGGTTTCGTTTAGCGACTATTTCAAACTGGTCGAGGCTGACCGTTCGGGCGAGACACTAATCGGGCTGATCGACGCGCTGGCGACCAACCATACCTCGTTCTTTCGGGAACCGGCGCATTTCGACTTTCTGCGGCGCCGGGCGTTGCCCGAGTTGCAGGCGCGCGACCGCTTCAACGTGTGGAGTGCGGCGTGTTCGAGCGGTGAGGAGCCGTACTCGATAGCGCTGGCGCTGCTCGAGGCTCTGGGTGCGCAGGCTGGGCGGCAGGTGCGGATTCTGGCGACCGACATCTCGACGAAAGTATTAAAGCTCGCCTCAGCAGGCGTGTATGCAGCCGAGCGCATCACAGCGCTCGATCCAAAACTCCAGCGCAGCTACTTTCTGCGTGGGGAGCGGCAATCCGAGGGCTTGTTCAAGCTGCGGCCGGAGGTGCGGGAGATGGTCGAGTTCCGGCGCTTGAATCTGGTGGAGCCGCTTCCGGCGCTGGGCCCTTTTTCGCTCATCTTTTGCCGCAACGTGATGATCTACTTTGACGTGGCGACGCAGGAGACGCTGGTCAACCGGCTGGCAGCGTGTCTCGAGCCGGGCGGCTATCTGTTCGTGGGTCACGCCGAAAGCCTGACGGGGATCCGTCATCCGCTCGACTATGTGCAGCCGGCCGTTTACCGAAACGGAAACGGGTCGCGGCGCCGGAATGGAAATGCTTCCTGATGACTCAGCTTGTGGTGGGCGTGGCCGACGGCAAAATCTCGCAAGGCGCGCAGAGTTCGCTGGTGACGTACGCGTTAGGCTCCTGCGTGGCGATCGCCTTGTGTGACCCGGTGAACGGCGTGGGTGGATTGGTGCACTTTATGTTGCCGGAATCTTCTCTGGATGCTGGCAAGGCGGAGCGCAATCCCTGGATGTTTGCCGACACGGGAATCCCATTACTGTTCCGGATGGTGCTGGAGAACGGAGCCGAGCGCCGCAGACTGAAGATCTGGGCGGCTGGCGGCTCGCAGGTGATGGATCCCGAAGGTGTTTTCAACATCGGGAAGCGTAACTGTCTGGCGGCCCGCAAGCTGCTGTGGAAGGCGGGCGCAATGATGACGGGCGAGGATGTGGGCGGCTCGGTGTCGCGCACGATACGTCTCGACGTGGCGTCGGGGCAGTGTTTTCTGCGGATTCCGGGAATTCCCGAACGGAGATTGTAGGCTAGCCATGGCTTTCTCGGTACTGATTGTGGACGATTCGCCGGCGATGCGGTCTTTTATCCGGCGCGTGATGGAGGTCTCCGGTTTGGAGACTAGTCTGTGCCTGGAGGCTTCCGACGGCGCGGAGGCTTTGGAGGTTCTGGAGCGGAATTGCGTCGATCTGGTGCTGACCGATATCAACATGCCGCGTATGAGCGGGGTGCAATTGCTGCGCCGGTTGCACGAGAGCGATCTGCTGCGCGCACTCCCGGTGATCGTGATTTCGACGGATTCGACGGAGGTGCGCATGCGCCAGATGCTGGAATTGGGCGCTCGTGGGTATGTAAAGAAGCCCTTCACGCCGGAAACGCTGCGGCAGGAGATTGAGACGGTATTGGGGGTGTCCCATGAGTGAAGCGAATATTTTGCAGGCGTTGGAATCTTCGACCGAGGCGGTGCTGGGTACCATGTTTTTCGCCGATGCGTTGCCGGGGAGCGGCGAGTGTCCAATCCAGAACGGGGTGCGTGCGGCGCTGGAGTTCCACGGCATGCAACCGGGCCGCTTCACGCTCGAAGTATCGCTGGAGGCGGCGCGTGAGATTGCCGCGAACTTTCTGGGTCTCACGCCGGCCGAGTTGTCGCAAGGGCAGACCTGCGATGTAATCCGCGAGATGGCCAATATGGTTTGCGGCTCCGTTGTGAGCATTCTGGAGCGCGACTCCACATTCGATCTGGCCGCACCGTGCATCCTGCCGGAACCCAGCGCTGTAACGAGCGGCCATGTATTCCGGCGCTCGTTTGCGATCGACGGCGGAGGGCTCGAAGTGTGCCTGGAACTATACCCGGACAGCAGCCGCTAGCGCGACGGATTCGCGTGCTGATCGTCGACGATTCGGCGATCGTCCGCAAGATCCTCGCCGATGCTCTCGCAGACGCTCCCGACATCGAGGTTGTCGGTTCGGCGCCGGACCCCTATGTCGCGCGTGACAAGATTGTGAGTCTGGCGCCCGATGTCCTCACGCTCGACATCGAGATGCCGCGCATGGACGGGCTCACTTTCCTGCGCAAGTTGATGCACTACCGCCCGATGCCTGTGATCGTGATCAGTTCGCTCGGTCAGGCGGGTTGCCAGGCTACGCTTGACGCCATCGAAAGCGGCGCTGTCGATGTGCTCGCGAAACCGGGCGGCCCCTACTCGGTCGGCGAACTGCGCATCAGTCTGGCCCACAAGATCCGAGCGGCCGCCGCGGCGCGCAGAACCGTCCCGGTTACCGCTCCGGCTGTGGCTTCCGCGCCGCTCCCAAGTGCCGAGCCCGCCCCGGCCAGCGTAATTGCGATCGGAGCCTCCACGGGCGGCACGGAAGCTATCCAACACATCCTGCAGCAGATACCCGCGCGCTGTGCGCCTATCGTGATTGCGCAGCACATCCCTGCCGGATTCTCACGCGCCTTCGCCAACCGTCTCAATCAGATCTGCCACATTTCTGTCCGCGAAGCGCAGGATGGAGATCGCGCTGAACCCGGTCTTGCACTGATCGCGCCCGGCGGTTTCCATATGTTGCTGCGGCGCGCGGGCGATGGCTACAGGGTGGTGGTGAAAGACGGCCCGCTGGTCTGTTACCAGCGCCCGTCGGTGGAGGTCCTGTTCGCTTCCGTCGCCGAGGCAGCGGGCTCACACGCAACCGGCGTGATCCTCACAGGCATGGGCAACGACGGCGCCAAAGGTCTGCTCAAAATGAAACAGGCCGGTGCGCGGACCATCGCCCAGGATGAAGCCTCGTGCGTCGTGTTCGGTATGCCGCGCGAGGCGATACAGCTCGGGGCGGCATGTCGTGTGCTGCCGCTTTCGAAAATCGCGGGGGCTGTTCTGGCAGCCGGCCCGCGTCCGGTCAGCCCTTCAGATCCTTGAACGCCGCCTCGATCTCCAGCTTCGCGGCGGGCGTCAGGGGCGAAAGCGGCAGGCGGCAAGGCCCGCCATAATAGCCGTTCAAATCCATGGCGTACTTCAAGCCAGGGATGCCGTACTTCACGGTCACCAGAACGGCGGCGCGGCCGATGCGATTCTGCCAGTCCATAGCGGCTTCGGTCTCGCGGGAGCGGTGAGCTTCCCAAATAGCGACCGTCGAATAGGGCGCTGCGTTCGCGTAAGCGAGCACGGCGCCGGCCGCTCCAACCGCAAGTGATGGCGCCAGCGTCGGCGCGGAACCGACCAGGACCTGGAAGCCTGGCTTCACTTCCCGCAACATCTGCAGGACTTTCTCCATGCTGCCGGAACTCTCTTTGATGGCGATGATGTTCGGGTGCTCAGAGAGCGCGGCCACGGCCTCCGGGCTGATGTCGATGCCGGTGGTCTGCGGCCAGTTGTAGATCATCAACGGGATCTTGGACTGGTCGGCGACAGCGTTGAAATAGAGGCACTGCGCGGCCGTATTGTTCAACAGGTTCTTGTAATAGTGCGGCGTGCGCACCATCGCGGCCTTGTAACCTAACTCTGCGGCCTTGTTGGTCAGCCACACGGTTTCGCGTACACTTTCGACGCCCGTACCTGCGAGCAGAGTCTTCTCCGGCGCGGTGTACTCGGCGGCGAGCGCCCACAACTCCAACTTCTCTTCTGTCGTCAAAAAGACGCTCTCGCCGGTCGAGCCGCAGACCACATAGCCGGAGAGCCCGGTGCGGTTCCACTTCTCGATGTTATGGCGCAGCTTCGCCTTATAGAGATTGCCTTCGCTGTCGAAAGGCGTCGTGATGGGGGGGTAGATACCTTGTAGCTTCATGGGGAGGAAAAAACGGTGGCGCGGTTGCCCGGTTCGACGCCGGGCAACCGCGCGATTGCAGTTTAACTAGTTGACTTTCGCGAAGATGATCACGAGCGTGTACAACGCCAGCGATTCGATCAGCGCAAGACCGAGAATCAGTGCGAAACGGATGGCTCCGGCAGCGCCTGGATTGCGCGCCATCGCCTCTGCCGCCGAGCCGACCGCCTTGCCCTGCGCCAGACCGCAGAGACCGCTGGCAATCGCCATCGAGAAGCCGGCAGTGATGACAATCCACTTGCCCTTCTCGTCGGAGACGGCCGCGGCTCCGCCCTGCGCAAACAACGGGGCGGCGATGACGAACAGCAACATCAAAATCAGAATGGTCTTCAGTTTCATCGAACTTTCTCCTTGGAATAAATTCGCTCCCAGGCGGTGGTTCCCGTCATCCTGCTGCAGCCGGGCTCACATTGGAAGCGCATAAAGCCGGTATTAATGTTCGTGCGCCACGGCGCCGGATATATACACCATGGTCAGCAGCGTGAAGATATATGCCTGCAACAACGCTACGAAGACGTGCAGACCCATGAAGACGGCGGGCACGGCGACGGGCACGAGGCTCATGAAAACCAGCGTGACCATCTCGCCTGCGTACATGTTGGCAAAAAGACGGATGGTGAGCGAAATCGGACGCGCCAGATTACTGATGACTTCAATGGGCAGCATCAGCGGCGTGAGCAATGGAATAGGTCCCATGTAGTGCTTCACGTACGACACTCCGTTGGCGCGGAAACCCATGACGTTGTAATACAGGAATGCCGCGATGGCGCAACCGGCCGGTACGTACGGGAACATGGTCGGCGATTCGAACGTGGGTACGACGCCGAGCAGGTTGCCGAACAGAATGAAGAGGAAGAGCGTGCCGCAAAAAGAAAGATAGTGCTTGCCTTCGTGCCCGATGATGTCCTCGGCGAGATCCCGCAGGAATTCATAGATCAGCTCGAAGACATGTTGGAACGTGCCGGGCTTGTCCATCGAGAGACGCGGGCGAAGCATCGCAAAGACCACGACCACGAGGAAGAACACAAGGATCTGCATCGTGATGAAGTTGGCCCAGGGCCGCGCCGGGTTCTCCGCGTGGACGCCAACTAGGTTCAGAATCGAGGAGCCCAAGCCGGGCGCAAAATCGTTGAATAGTTTAGTAAACCAGAGTTCATGCTCTTGCATAAATTAGCTCGTAAATGATTTCCAGAAGCACGGCGGCAGCGGCCACGAAGAGCCCCGCCAACACCGTCAAGAGGCTTATTCCAAAGACCTTCACTATAACATACCCGACGATTCCAAAGAGGAAATAACGGGCTCCGAAAACGAAGGCGCGCCAGCCCTTGTTGGGCGGTCCGTTTCGGCCGAGCGAATGCGCAAGTTGCTTGAACGAGCGGAAGTTGAAGATGGAGAAGAGGGCGCCCAGCAGGAAACCCGCCGCACCGCGAATTCCGTGGCTCCAAAGCGCCACTATCGTGCCAATCGCGCCACACACGGCCATCAGCACAAACATCCGGCGGTAGGCACGCTCGAAGAACGCGTCGTCTATGGCGTTATCGCCCGGCATCTTGATCGTTTGTGTCTTTCTGAAGTTCGCGCAGCAGCGAGACGAAGCCGGCGACGATGCCGAGCAGCAGGCACGGCAGGTAGAGCCACGTCGTACCGAGCCACTTGTCGAGCAGGTAGCCGATCGCGTAACCCACAAAGGTGCTGACCGGCAACAGCATCGCGAGCGACGTGTAGCGGCCAACCATCTCCCACGGATTCTTGTCGCGCCGATCCTGTTTCATGACCGTCTTCCGCCAGTATAAGGCACTCTTGTCCAAACGGCACCGAGAGCGCAATCGACAGGAGGCGTGAATACTCCAGTTATCGGCATGAGGTGGTGAAATCGCAGCCTCCGGTCGCTAGCGCTTCCGGCACCGTTTGGAATTCCGATCTTCAACCCGCAATCTGTCAAACAGTGCCCGGAGCGGCAGCGACGGGTGGCGGGAATACTTCAATTTCCTCGCGAACTCCGTGGAATCGCAGCCTCCGGTCGCTATCGGCACTGTTGACCGTGAGCGGCGGTGGCTCCCCGCCTTTCGCGTGTGCTGTCCCACTCTTGAACAGCAGTAAGTATAAGGCTCAATTCTGTTCGTTGAGCGCGCTATGTCTTTTCCCGAAAGCGAAGTAGATGCCTAAGCCGATGGCCAGCCACACAAAGAAGCGAATCCAAGTTTGCAGCGGCAGGCTCACCATCAGCACCAGGCAGCACAAAATCGAGATGGCGGGCAGCAGCGGAACCCACGGCACGCGGAATCCGCGGCGGCGTTCGGGCTGCTTCTTGCGCAGTACAATCACGCCCAGCGAGACCAGAATAAACGCGAAGAGCGTGCCGATGTTCGCCAGGTCTGCGAACGTGTCGATGTCCCAGACTCCGGCGGGGATGCCGACCGCGAGCCCTGCGACCCACGTGCTGATATGCGGCGTGCGATGTTTCGGATGCACCTTCGAGAAGAACGCCGGCAGCAGGCGGTCGCGCGACATCGCAAACCAGATCCGCGCCTGCCCGTACTGGAAGACCAGCAGAGAAGAAACCATCCCAATGATCGCGCCGACGCCCACCCATCGGCGTATGTTCTCATAGCCTAACGCGTGCAGCGCATTGACGACGGGCGCGGCGTTGTTCAGCGTCTTGTAATTGGCGATGCCGGTCAGCACGATCGCCACCGAGCAGTACAAAATCGCGCACACGACTAGCGTAGCGATGATGCCGATGGGCATGTCGCGCTGCGGGTTCTTGCACTCTTCCGCCGCCGTCGAGACCGAATCGAATCCGATGTACGTGAAGAAGACGATGGCGGCGCCGGTAAGTACGCCGGGGAAGCCGTTGGGCATGAAGGGATGCCAGTTCGCGGTGTCGACCGCGCGCGCCGCGCCGATGACGAAGATCAGGATCGCAAGCACCTTCACGCCTACCATCACGTTGTTGGTCTCGGCGCTTTCTTTCACGCCGCGCACCAGGATCCACGTCAGAATCATCAGAATCAAAAACGCGGGCAGATTGAACCAGCCGCCTGTGAATTGGCCTCCGCGCAGCAGCGGCTGCGAGAGTTCGACGGGCAGGTGCGCCCCGAAAACGCTATCGAGAATATCGTTGAAATAGGCCGAGAAACCTACGGCCACGGCCATGTTGGAAACGGCATATTCGAGAATCAGATCCCATCCGATAATCCAGGCGAGGAGTTCCCCGAGCGTCGCATACACATACGTGTAGGCACTTCCGGCGATGGGAATCATCGAGGCAAGTTCCGCGTAGCACAGCGCCGCGAAGCTACAGGCGATCGCCACCAATGCGAACGACAGCGCGATGGCCGGACCTGCACCCGGCCGCCCGATCGTAGAGATCGCATTTGGGCCGTTCATGAGCAGGTCGAGAATCGGCGCGTGCAAGACCGAACGGAAACTCAGCGTCTCGCCCGCCGCGGCGGTGCCCGTGAGAATAAAGATGCCGGAGCCGATCACTGCGCCGACGCCCAGCGCCGTGAGACTCCACGGGCCAAGCGATTTGCTCAATCGTTTTTCCGGATCCTCCGAAGCGGCGATCAGCGCATCTATGCTCTTGGTCTTGAATAGCTGGCTCATTGATGGGTCGCCCATTGACCCACTGGCAGGCCGCAGCCGCGCGGCCGTGCCGGATGGAGCCAATAGGTCAATGGGTCACTACTGGGAGATTAGTAGCCGTTAGCGTTTGCGCTGGCCTCGGACCGCCTGCGCTACTTTCTTCTTCATTGAGCCGCGTGCGACACCGGATGCGCGTTTGGCCTTCGGCGCGGCTTTCTTGCGGGCTGCCCGCTTGGCGACCTTGCGCTCTGTCTTGTCGGTAATAGTCTTCGTGTTCATTCCTGTACTTTCAATCCTGCGTATTTTGCGATTAGCTTCTTCAGGCCATAGCCCGGGAAACTGACGGTCAGCTTGGCGTCGTCACCCTCGCCTTCCTGGCGAAGCACCGTACCCCTACCGTACTTAGAATGCTGGATAATGGCTCCCGTTCGCAACCCTTTCGGTTTTGAGGCTGGCGGTTTAGTCGCCGGCGCGGCGGGTCGGATTGGCGCCGCGACCGCCGGTTTCAGGGCTGCGGGAGGCACTGGAGGCGCTGGAGGCGCGACACCGCGCTCCTGGAAAAATTGCGAAATATTCTCGAGCGAGTTGTAAGTCTTGCCGTTGTAAATGTTTTTCTTGACGGACTCGCGCACGGAATGGCGCTCGGCGAAAAGATCCACTTGCGAAGCGCCGCGCGCCACGCCGAACCGTTCGGTCAGTTCCACGGGCACCTCGCGCAGAAAGCGCGACGGCAGGCAGGCCTCGGGAGATCCGCCGCCCCATCGGCGCCGCGAGCGCGCCCAAGTCAGGAACAGCCGCTTGCGTGCACGCGTCATGCCGACATAGCAGAGCCGTCGCTCCTCTTCCATGGCGTCGGCATCGTCCTTGGAGCGGCTGTGCGGAAAGAGTCCCTCTTCCAGGCCCGCCAAAAAGACGACGGGGAACTCCAGACCCTTGGCGTTGTGAATCGTCAGCAGCGAGACGAGGGCTGTCTCGTCAAGTTGATCGCTGTCTGCGACGAGCGCGGCGTGATCCATGAAGTCGGCCAGCGTTTCGCCGCGCTCGGAAGCATCCGCGGCGGCGTTGACAAGCTCGTTTAGATTCTCAAGACGCGTTTCGGAATCGGGCGAAGGGTCCGTCTCAAGCATCTTCTGGTAGCCGGTGCGCTCCAGAATCAGGTTGATCATTTCATGCACGGGCTTGCCGGATGCCGCGGCCTCCACCAACTCCTCCATCACCTTGCGGAAGGCCACCAGCGCGGCTTCGGCGCGTGTGGGAAACTGCTTCTCCTCCAACATTCGCGTGATCGCGGACCACATACTGCTGTTGTTGTCGAGCGCGAACCGCTCCACCTGCTCAACGGTGGTCTTGCCGATGCCGCGCGCCGGCGTGTTGATGATGCGCAGCAAACTGATGGAATCGGCGGGTGAGATCGAGGCCTTCAGATAACTGAGGATGTCCTTCACTTCCATGCGCTGGTAGAAGCTCAGTCCACCCACCACGAGATACTTACGGCCATAGCGGCGTAGCGCTTCCTCGATTTGGCGGGATTGGAAATTGGTGCGATAGAGCACGGCCACGTGTTCGAGTGGATCGCGCGCGAGCAGCTTTTCGATCGTGTCGGCGATGAACAGAGCTTCGTTTTCGCCGTCGTGCGCTTCATAGAGGCCCACCGGTTCGCCCGCGCTCGATGCGGTCCAGAGCGTCTTGCCTTTGCGCTGTAAGTTGTGGGCTACGACCTGGCCTGCGGCTTCGATGATGTTCTTCGTCGAGCGGTAATTCTGTTCCAGGCGGATAACCTTCGTATCTGGATAGTCGTGCTCGAAGTCGAGGATGTTGCGGATGTCGGCGCCTCGCCAGCCGTAGATCGACTGGTCCTCGTCGCCTACCACGCAGATGTTGGAGTGCGCCTGCGTGAGCAGCCGCATCAAGTCGTACTGCGTGCGGTTGGTGTCCTGGTACTCGTCGATCATCACGAATTCGAAGCGGTCGTTGTAGGACCGGCGGGTCGTCTGATCGTGTTGCAGCAGGCGCACGGCTTCGAGCAGCAGATCGTCGAAATCCATGGCGTTGGCGCGCAGCAGGCTGTCGTCGTACTTTTCGTAGATCAGGGCGAGCTTCGATGCTTTCGGGTCCGCCGATTTGCGGTACAGATCGGCGGGCGTCTCCTTATGGCTCTTGGCGTGGCTGATCGCCGAGAGCGCGCCGCGGTAGTTCATGAACTTCTCGTCGAGTCCCACCGCGCGGTAGATCTGCTTAATCAGCGACAACTGGTCGCTATCGTCGTAGATCGTGAAATTACGCGTGAAGCCGGGCCGGATCTGTGCCAGCGGATCGCCGTCGCGCCGCAGCAGTCGCACGCAGAAGGAGTGGAAGGTGGAGATCAGCGGCGACTGCCTGTAATCGGCAGCGCCCAGCAGTCCCGCGACGCGCTCCTTCATCTCCCCGGCGGCCTTGTTTGTGAACGTCACGGCAAGGATTGCGGGCCCGGGTACGCCTTTCGAAACCAAGTGTGCGATGCGCTGCGTGATGACGCGCGTCTTGCCGCTGCCCGCGCCGGCCAGGATCAGCAGCGGGCCTTCGATATGACCGGCCGCCTCTTTTTGCTGGGGATTAAGACCTTCGAGAAAATCCATGAAGCTTTGCGTGAAACCCTGATTGTAGCATCGGGCAGGCTACTACCACGCTAATATTACGGTAGGTGCTCCCATGAAGACTGTCCTGGCTCTTGCTGTTTTCGCCGGCCTGGCGCTGAATGCCGCCGCGCAGAAGAAGCCGGATTTTTCCGGCGAGTGGACCCTCAACCACGAGAAGAGTAAGTTTGGCGAGAACTACAACGCGCCGGCAAAATGGGTCGACGTAATCCGTCATCAGGAGCCCGAAATCTCAATCGACCGCGTTGAACTGGGTAACGCCGGGAAGCTAACCAGCAAGCTGCGCTACAGTAGCACCGGCGGCGAGTGCGTCAACGAGATACGCGGCAATTCTGTGCGCTCCGTCGTCCGCTGGGAAGGCGCGGCGCTGCACCTGCATCATGTCACGAAGTTCAACAGCGCCGAAATCACGCTCGACGACAGTTGGTCGCTTTCACCAGACGGAAAGACTTTGACCGTGGCCCGCCACTTTCAAGGACCGGACTTCACGGCCGACCTGCAGTTGGTCTTCGACAAGACCGGCCGGTGAGCGAGAAGCCCGCCGTGTGCAAAAATTAAAGCATGCCTGAGGTGCGTCACTCCGTGTGCGCGCTGGACTGCCCCGATTGCTGTTCGCTGCTTGTGACAGTGGAAAACGGGCGAGCCACGAAGCTGCGGGGAAATCCCGAACATCCCGTTACGCGCGGTTTCCTGTGCGCGAAGGTCGCGCAATATCTCGAGCGCGAGTATTCGCCGGAGCGTCTGCTGTATCCGCAGAAGCGCATCGCGGGCGGCTTCGCGCGCATCTCGTGGGACGAAGCGCTGGATACCACTGCGACTCGTTTGCAGTCGGTCGCGGCCGAGTTTGGACCCGAGGCGATTCTGCCCTATAGCTACGCCGGCACCATGGGCTATCTGAACGGCGCCGGCATGGACCGCCGTTTCTTCCATCGTTTGGGCGCGTCGCGGCTCGATCGCACGATTTGTTCCTCGGCGGGAGGCGCAGGGTTGATGGCCACGCTCGGCGCGCGCTATGGAACGGATCCGGAACAATTCCGCCACGCGAAACTGATCATCGCCTGGGGCGCGAACGTGCTCGGCACAAACGTACACCTCTGGCCTTTCATTGTCGAAGCCCGGCGCAACGGTGCGAAGTTTTACGTCATCGATCCGGTGCGCAACAAGACGGGCCGGCTGGCCGACAAATTCTTCGGCATCTATCCGGGCAGCGATCTTGCGCTCGCACTGGGACTGGCGCATGTGATCCTGCGTGAGAACTTGCACGACGCCGCGTACCTTGAGCGCGCGACGACGGGTCTTGAATCGCTCGTGGAACGTGCACGAGAGTATCCGCCGGAGCGCGTCGAAGCGCTCACGGGAATTCCACGCGAGGATGTCGTCGCGCTCGCCCGTGAGTACGCCACCGTGCGGCCCGCGGCGATTCGCCTGAACTACGGTGTGCAGCGCAGCGAACGTGGCGGAGCGGCCGTGCGCGCCATCGCCATGCTCCCGGCGCTTACGGGCTCGTTGCAGGAAATCGGCGGCGGTATGCTGCTGACCACGTCGGGTGCATTTCAGGTGAACCGGAACGCGCTCGAACGTCCGGACCTGCAGCCCGCGCCCACGCGCCTCGTCAACATGTCGGAGCTTGGCAAGGCGCTGACGGAGTTGACCGATCCGCCCGTGAAGGCGCTGGTTGTGTATAACTCCAACCCCGCCGCGATCGCGCCGAATCAGTCGCTGTTGCTCAAAGGATTGCAGCGTGCGGACCTGTTCAAAGTTGTGCTGGAGCAGTTTCAGACCGACACGGCCGATTACGCCGACATCCTGCTTCCAGTGACGACGTTTCTGGAGCATACCGATCTCTACTTCGCTTACGGGCACTATTACCTGCAAATGGCGCGTGCGGCGTTGCCGGCTCCTGGCGAGGCGAAGTCGAACGTCGAGATCTTCCGCTTGCTGGCCGCCCGCATGGGATTCGCCGACGCTTGTTTCGGCGAGAGCGAAGACGACATGATTCGCGGTGCGCTGGCGAGCGGCAGCCCGTTTCTCGAAGGCATCACGCTCGAACGCCTGGAGCGCGAGCATTTCGTCCGGCTTAACACCGGCGGCGATTTTCTGCCGTTCGCCGATGGTCCCTGCAATCTGTCGGCCGAGGGTCTCGACTACACGCCGCCGGTCGAGTCTCGTCTGGGCGCTACGCACGTCAACGCGCGCTTTCCGCTCGAGCTTGTTTCGTCGAAAAACGACGACAGCATGAACTCGACATTCGGCAACCGCGCTAGCGTCGACGAGCAGACAGCCATGCTCGCCATGCACGCGGAGGATGCCGCCGCGCGATACATTCGATCCGGTGATCGCGTGCGCGTCTTCAACGATCGCGGCGAGTGCCAACTGACGGCCGATGTGGGCGATGGTGTGCGGACGGGCGTCGTGCGCGCCCCGTCGGTTCGCTGGAATAAGCGCTCGTCCGGCGGCCGCGGCATCAACGTTTTGACCTCGGACCGGCTGACCGATATTGGTGGCGGTCCGACATTTTATAACTGTCTGGTTCAGGTGGAAAAATGCGAAAACTAATTTCTGGAGCGATCTGTGCGGGTGTTTTGGTGGTGGGCGGCATGCTGCTTTCCGGCTGCAAGCCGAAGAAGCACGTGGCGGTGCAGATGACGGAAGAGCCATCTACCGGGCTCTCCTCTGTCGTACACGTTGCCGATCCGAAGACGTCCACGCAGTTGATCGGGGGCTTCCACGCTCTGGAACACAACTCGTGGCGCTGGACGATGGGCCAGTTCTCGGTCACGCTGCGCGCCCCGGCCGGCGCTGCACAGAACGGCGCCAAGCTGACGTTGAAGTTTTCCGCGCCCGATCCATTGATCGCTCGGCTGAAGTCAGTGACGCTCTCGGCGAAAGTGAACGGCGTGGCGCTGCCGCCGGAGACGTTCACCAAGACGGGCGACCACGAGTATTCGAAAGAAGTCCCGGCCAGCGCGTTTACGAGCGATGCCGTGACGGTCGAGTTCGCGCTCGCGAAGTTCCTGCCAGCCGGCTCCGTCGATAGGCGCGAGTTAGGTGTGGTCGCCACCAGTGTCGGCTTTGAAGCGAAATGAACCGCGCCGCGCGCGCCGCTTACTGGTTCGCGCCGCCGCTGTTTTGCGTGGCGCTCTACTGGACGTGCCTGCATGTCTGGTTTCAACAGGACGATTTCGCTTGGCTCGGCCTTGGCGCGCTACTCCATGACGAGGGCGGGTGGCTGGCTACACTCTTTGCGCCGATGGCGCAAGGCACCATCCGAACGCTCAGCGAACGCCTCTTTTTCCTTTCGCTGAGCGGTCTGTTCGGCATTGAGGCGCTGCCGTTTCATATCTGCGCGATGGCCACACAGGTGGCCAACCTTGCGCTGCTGATGGCCATCCTGCTGCGCGTTTCTGGGTCGCGCCTGGCGGCGTTTTGCGCTCCGCTGCTGTGGACGCTGAACGCGGTGCTGGTGACACCGATGTCGTGGGCCTCGGCCTACAACCAGATTCTGTGCGCATTTTTTCTGCTGCTGAGCTTCTATTTCTGGGTGCGGTTTCTCGAAACGGAGCGGCGCGGATTTCTGGTGTGCCAGTGGGCAACGTTCCTGTTGGGATTCGGCGCGTTGGAAGTGAACGTCGTGTACCCGGCACTGGCAGCGGGCTATGCGCTGCTTCGATCGCCGCGCCACTTGCGCAAAACAATCCCGATGTTCGGCGTCTCTGCGGCATTTCTGGCGCTGCATTTTCTCGTGATTCCCAAGAACTCGACTGGCACCTATGCGCTGCACTTCGACAGTGGAATACTCCGGACGTTCGCCGAGTATTGGCAACTTGCGCTCGGCATCGGACGTACGAGCACGGTAGTCGCTCTGCCGAACTGGCTTGGTCTGGCGGGTACGGCGCTGCTCAGCGCGGCGCTATTGTGGTTCGCGGTGTGGTGCTTCTGGCGCAAGCGCTGGCTGCCGCTGTTTTTTCTGGCGTGGTTCCTGATTGTGCTCGCGCCGGTTCTGCCGTTGCGCGGGCATGTCTCGGAGTACTACCTGTTAACGCCGGTCGCTGGCCTGTCCGCCTTCATGGCTTTGGGTCTCGATGCGGCCTGGAGTCGCAGCAGGTTTTATGGCGCAGCCGCGACAATTCTGGCGTTGCTCTTCGCGGCGGGTAACTGGCCGCTGATCCGGTTGGAAACCGCGTGGTGGCGGATGCACAGCAATGCGGCGCGCCGGCTGGTATTGGGCGTAGCAGAAGCCCGCCGCTTGCACCCGAACAAGACGATTCTGTTGACCGGCGTGAGCAGCGACCTGTTCTGGTTCGGCGTGCTTGACAACCCGTTCCGGCTGTATGGCGTCAAACAGGTCTTCCTCGCGCCGGGCTCCGAAAAGAGTATTGAGCGGCATCCGGATCTCGGCGATGTCGACGCGTCGGTGCTGCCGCAGAAGGCTGCCTTCGAGGTCATTCAGAACAGCGCCGCAGTCGTCTATGATGCCAGCGGTGCGACCCTGAAAAACGTTACCGACAGCGTCACGAAGCGGGCGCTGATCGAGTGGAGCCCGGAGATCCCCCGGCGTATCGAACTCGGGTTGGCCGCGTATGGCAAATTTCTCGGTCCGGAATGGTACGGGCCGGAAACCACGTTCCGCTGGATGCCGAAGCGGGCCACGCTGACCCTGGCTGGGCCGAGAACGCATAGGGAGCGGCTCTTCCTCTCGGTAGCGTGCCCTTCCGGGAGCCTCGCGCAGGGGCCCGTGACGCTCCGTGTCTCCGCGGGGGGGCAGGAAATTGGCACTGCGGCGATCGATCAGGCCGGCGCACCCGTCTCGCTGACATTCGGCCTACCCGCGAAGCTCTTGGGCGCAGACAAAATCATTGTAGCGCTGGAAGTGCAACGGAGCAGCCGCATCGCCGGCGATCCGCGCGATTTTGGACTTGCCGTGAGCCTCGTAGAAATTCGGTAAGTTATTAATTTTTCAATATCTTGGTGATCTTTTCGAGGTCTTTATGTGCGGTTTGAGCCGATGCCTGGACCGCGCAGACAACCTTGCGATCCCGCGCGAAGGCAAGCTCCGCGGCGGCGAGACAACCCTATCGGAATTGCGGAACTTTTCCGATATTCATACGTCCAATGAGAATCACGACGCGGAAAAGCTACTAAAAAGTGAGATCTTGTCTCGAGGAAGGAGGCAAACAACCGATGGCCATGGAATTGCTTGGAAATTGTGATATGATAGGCGCTGCTGAAGTTCACGGCCCATTTTTGCCTTCCGATCTCCGGTGGCGCAGCTCTGGCGCTGCAGCAAAATTGATTGAAACTTTACGCTTCCTGGTGCGTCTTATCAAATCAGCAGAGGGAACGACATTTTAGTCCGCCCACAACAGGGTGCGGATGAAACAAGAAGAACGAAGGGAGTACTGGCAATGACGAAAACAGAGCTCAACAAATTTAAACAAATACTGGAAGCCAAGCATGCGGAACTCGCACTGGGCTTGCGTAACCGGGAAGGGATCGTGATCGAAAAGAGCCCTGACGCGTTGGACGAAGTACAGCATGCTGCCGAGCGCGAACTCGCCATCCGCAATCTGGACCGCGAATCGATTCTTTTCCGTAACGTGGTGGGCGCATTAGCGCGCTTGAAAGACGGCACCTACGGGACGTGCCTGCACTGCGAGGAAGAGATCAGTCTCAAACGCCTGAACGCCGTGCCGTGGGCGGGCTACTGCATTTCGTGCCAAGAAATCGTCGACAGGAGCAAGGACGAAGAGAGCGAAGAGAACTTCGACTTGATCGCGGCGGCGTAATTCGTTCTTCGAAGCACAGCTCTGAACTGTGCACAAAGGCGCGAGCGAGCAACTCGCGCCTTTCGTGTCTCTGATGTCTTAAGCGTGGATCCCGGCGGCGCTGTACATTCTTCCGTCCGAAGCGTCGCGGCGGAAAGAGTGGAACTCCGGGCTGCAAAAAGTACACGGAGCCCCGGTAAAAATGCGCTCCTGCGCCAGACCAGCGCTAAGCAATTGGCGCCGGTTGGCCTCCACCAGGTCAATATGCGTCTTACGGTCGAGGTCCTTTCGCTCCGGGAAGACTTCTCTGAATTGCGCTGCCACTTCCGGCCCGACTTCAAAGCAGCAAACATTGATGCACGGACCAATTGCGGCTAGCAGATCGTTCGGCGCTGTTCCGAACTCCGCGCCCATGCGCGCAACCGTCTTGGAGGCGATCCCAGCCCGCGTTCCGCGCCAGCCCGCATGAACGGCGGCTACAGCGCGCTTTGCCTCATCCACCAACAGCACCGGCACGCAGTCGGCGGTACGCACGCCTACCAGCAGGCCCGCGTGGTTGGTGATTAGCGCGTCGCCTTCGGCGAAGCGCTCACCGGGGGCATGGGCGGTCACAATCAGATCCGAATGAATTTGTTTTAGGGAAGCGAGCCGTTGCCGTGCTGGCCAAGCGGCGGTGTGGCGCGTACCGAAGCCATGCTCCAACCATTCCAGGCGCAGCAGAGCCGGCACGCGGTAGATCTGATGGCCATCCAGTTCGAAGTGCGGCAAGGCTAGACCGGCTGCTGCATCTGTCCGATGCGGATCTGCTTTTTGAAGTCTTCGAGCATCGTTTCATCAAGGCGGACTTCGGTGGGCCGTTTCACCAGATTCGGCGTGGCGTCGATTTTGTCCTGGAGCTTGAGCAGGGCGAAGAACAGATTCTCGGGACGCGGCGGGCAACCGGTGACATACACATCCACCGGGACAATCTTATCGACGCCTTGCAGCACCGCATAGGTGTTGAAAGGCCCTCCCACGCTGGAGCAGGCGCCCATCGAGATGACCCATTTCGGTTCCGGCATCTGATCATAGATGCGCTTGAGCACTGGAGCCATTTTCAGGCTGACCGTACCGGCGACGATCATCAAGTCCGATTGGCGCGGGCTGGGGCGAAACACCTCCGCGCCGAAGCGTGCGATGTCAAAGCGTGAACAGCTTGACGCAATCATCTCGATGGCGCAGCAGGCCAGCCCGAAGGTCAACGGCCAGATAGAGGATTTCCGCGCCCAGTTGAAAACATAGTCGACTGAGGTGGTTACGAAGTTTTGATCAAACTGGTTTTCTATGTACGACATCGTCGAATTCCGCCGTCACTTGAATTGTAGCATCGACGAACAATGCTGAAATCGCCGCCTCCGGTCGCTACCGCTCCCGGCACTGTTGAACATTTCTCGTCGCCACCAGGAACGGCATCCAACGGTGCCGGGAGCGGTAGCGACCGGAGGCGTGTGCCCAGCATGGGCAGAATCTAATTGGATGAAAGGAGCCAATCGGAGCCGATGAAGGCAACCGTAGCGAAACGCAAGGCGTAGCCGCGAGGCGAAGCCGAAAGAAGCGCGTAGCAAACTCTCGACCGTAGGGACACGAACTGGCAGTGAGGCCGGGTGCGGGCGGCAAGCTGGCGCCAAACAGCGAAGCCCAAAGATCATCAAGACGCATCAGGTACAGCCAGTCGGCACGAGGGGACAGATTCTGCACCTTACCTGGGGAGATCTCTTGCATGAGAGTGGAGGAGAAGTCAGCAGAGGCCGTAGTAGCGAAGAAGCCGTTGTAATGACGGTGGAGCGAAGGGCCGAAGGACCAATGCATTGGAGCTAGAGGAGGAACTGGAGGCCGGCGCAATAAGCGAACTCGAATCGCGGGACGTCACAACTACGGTGGCGAGAGCCCGGGAGTGCTTTCGGATCAGGCGGTGCAGCCGCGGAAGTCTGAACGCGAGGAGACGATGCCGGAGCTCTGCGAACCTCTCGACGGAGAGCAATGTACGAGACGTTAATGGAAACAGCCGTACGGGACGAGAACTACGCGCAAGCGCTGGCGGCGGTGAAACGCAACCGGGGAGCGGCGGGTATCGATCGGATGACGACGGCGCAACTGGAATCGCATCTTCAGGCGAACTGGTGGATCCTCAAAGACAAACTTCTGAAGGGGACCTACGTTCCAAGTCCCGTGAGGCGTGTAGAGATACCGAAGCCAAGCGGGGGCACGCGGACACTGGGCATCCCGACGGTACAGGACCGGTTCATACAGCAGTTGTTATTGCAAGTGCTGACACCGGTCTTCGATCCGCAATTCAGCGGGCACAGTTACGGATTCCGGCCGGGGCGCAGCGCACAGGACGCCGTGCGAGCCGCACAGCAATATGCGCAGGGAGGGAAGGACTGGGTGGTGGATCTAGACATCGCCAAGTTCTTCGACCACGTCAATCACGACATCCTGATAGGCCGGATCGCGGAAGTGATCCGGGACAAACGGGTGTTGCAACTGATTGGGAAATACCTGCGGCGGGGAAGCATGGTGAACGGGGTGGTGACGAAAAGCGTGGAGGGAACGCCGCAAGGCGGACCGCTGTCTCCATTGCTGGCCAACATCTACCTGGACGCGCTCGATAAGGAACTGGAGCGGAGGCAGCACAGCTTCTGCCGCTATGCCGATGACTGCAATATCTACGTAGGCAGTCAAGCGGCGGCGGAGCGAACGCTGGCTTCGATACAGGGCTGGATCGAGAAGCATCTGCGGTTGAAGGTGAATGCCGCCAAGAGCGGAACGGGGAGGGTTTGGGAACGTAAGTTCCTGGGCTTTCGACTGGACTGCAAGAAGCGGATCGGAATAGCACCGGAGAGTGTCGAACGATTCAAGGACCGGGTTCGCGAACTCTGGGATGCGCGGCGAAGTCGCAGCAGTAAACAACTGCGTGACGATTGGAACCGCTACGTGCGTGGCTGGTGGGGGTACTTCCGGCTGGTCGAAGCACGGACCCGGATTCGCGACCTGGAAAGCTGGGTTCGACGGCACATTCGGAAGTGTTTCTGGTTGCGATGGCACGACACGCGGGGACGACTGCGAAAGTTACGGCAGCTTGGCATCACGCGGGACCGGCACTTAGGCGTGGTCGGCAGCAGTCGCGGAGCATGGGCGATGGCGGTGCATCCTGTAATCAACACCGCCATCAGCCACGCGAAACTGCGGAGATACGGCTTCTTGTTTCCAACCGATCTTGAGGCTCGTTAGATCGCCTTTGGTTCAACCGCCGGATGCGGAAAACCGCACGTCCGGTGGTGTGGGAGGGTGGCCGGGCGAAATCCCGGTCACTCCACCCGATGTAAATATGATAATTTCCTGCTTAGTACTAGACGCGCAGCTCATAACCCGCTGTCTGCATCCCGTCGATGATGCGCGCACGGATCGTGCCCACCTCTTCCGACGAGAGCGTGCGGTCGGGCGCCGCCACGGTCAAGCGGAACGAAACGCTCTGCTTCCCTTCGGGAATCTGCGGGCCGATATATTGCCGCAGAAAGACCAGCGACTCAAGCGGGCCGCCCACAAAGCCCCGCAACATTTTCTCGATGCCGCCCAAATGCTCGCGCAGCCCAATGATTACGGAGAGGTCGAACGAGCTGGACGGGAAGCGCTGGACCGGTTTGTACTTCGCGGTCTCGGGCTGCATGCGCCGCATGGCGTCGAGATCGATGTCGAGCACGGCGCAACGCCCTTCGACCATTGCGGGATGAAACTCGAACAGGCGGCCCAGCGTCTCGCCGCGCCAGAGCACTTCAGCCGCGCGCGCGGGATGCTCGAACGGGCGCGCCGCTGCGGGCGCGAGTTCCGCTCCCGGCATAAGGCACTCGACGACGCGCTTCAACTCGAAAAGTCCAGGTGCGCCGGCCTCGCCATCGCCGCTACGGGAGTAGACCGCCGCGGCCAAGTGTGTGATTTCCTCCGGCAGTCCCTCTGGGCGCTTGTGGATCTCGCGGCCGATTTCGAACAGCCGAAAGTCGTCGGAATGCTTGCTGTTGTCGAGAACGTTCTTGCGGATGCCGGGCAGCAGGCTCAAGCGCATTAGGCCCTGCTCGGACGAGATCGGGTTGGCGACGCGCACGTGCTGCTCCGGCGTCCAGTCGAAATCGCGTACCGCGTCCTCACTCAGAAATGAATAGTTGTAAACTTCGTTGAAGCCCTGCGCGGCCACCAGCGCACGCACGCTGCGATGGAAGAGGCGCTCGGGACTCGGCGGCGGCGTCGTTACGGGAAGCAAGGGCGCTGCCGGTACGATGTTGTCGTAGCCGATCATGCGGCCGACTTCTTCGACGAGATCCTCTTTGATCGAGACGTCCTTGGTTGCGCGCCAACTCGGCACGCGCACCGAGAGCACGCCGGGCGCAGTCTCCGCCACGCTGAAATCGAGCGCTGTGAGAATGCGCACAACTTCAGCTTGCGTGACAACACAGCCGAGTTTGCGCAGCAGCCAGTCCATGGGCAGGGTGATGGGCGCCGGCGCGGGGATCTCTTTCTTCTGCTCCACCACGCCGCCGGCGATGCGGATGCCGGGCGAGACATCGTGCAGCAGGGCTACTGCGCGAGCGAGGCCGCGCACGGTGTTGATCGGATCCTGGGCCTTTTCATAACGCATCGAGGCGTCGGTGCGGATCTTCAGCCGCGTGGAGGTCTTGCGAATATTCGCCGCCTGGAAGTTCGCGCTCTCGAGCACGATCCGCGTCGTGGATTCGGTGATCGAGCTATGCAGCCCACCGATCACGCCGGCCAGCGCGATCGGGCCGCCGGCATCGGCGATCACGAGGTTGGCGGGGTTTAGTGTATAAGTTTCGCCGTCGAGCGCGACGAGCGTCTCTCCGTCGCGGGCAGGGCGGATGAAGATGGTGTCGCCTTGTAGTTTGTCCGCGTCGAAGGCGTGCATCGGCTGAGCCAGTTCCGCCATGACAAAGTTCGTCGCATCCACCACGTTGCTGATCGGGTTCAGCCCGATGGATTCGAGGCGGTATTGCAGCCAGAGCGGCGACGGGCCGATCTTGATATTCTCCACCACGAGAGCGCTGTAACGCGGGCACAGGTCGAGATCCTCGATGGCGATTTGAACGGGCGCAGGCCCGGTTGGCAGCAGAGTGAAGTCGCACGGATCCTGGAGCGAGCCTCCCGCAACGGCAGCGGCTTCGCGCGCCATTCCGAAATGGCCCCATAGATCCGGCCGGTGCGTCAGCGACTTGTTGTCGATCTCGATGATCGTGTCCGGCGCGCAACCGGCCAGTGCACGTTCGGACGCGCCGTTGATCTCGATTATGCCGTGGTGGTCCCGGTTGATTCCGAGTTCCGCGCCGCTGGCGAGCATGCCGTCGCTTTCGATGCCGTTGATCGTCTTTCTGCCGAGCGGCACATAGACCGTGACCAGACCCGCGCGGCAATTGGGCGCGCCGCATACGACCGTCTTCGTGCCATAGCGCTCGGTCTCAACCAATGCCGTCTGGTTGTGCGTGCCTTCGATCGCTTCGGCGGAGACGACGCGCGCGAGACACGCCCCGGCCAGCAGAGCTCCGGTCTCTTCGAGTCCTTCGCTCTCGGCGGTTTTCATGGTGATCAACCGCTCGAGTTCTTTCGGCGCGGCGGAGAGTTCGGGAACGAGTTCTTTGATCCAGTTGTACGAGAATTTCATTTCGGTATGCGCTCTCAGAACTGCCGCAGGAATCTTAAATCGCCGCCCTGCAATTGGCGTATGTCGTCGATGGCGTAGCGCATCATCGCCAGACGCGTCAGGCCCAGGCCGAAGGCAAACCCGTTCCACTGTTCCGGATCGATGCCGCTGGTGCGCAGCACGTTGGGATGTACCAGTCCGCAGGGCAGTAACTCCAGCCAGCCGCTCTGCTTGCAGACCGGGCAACCCGCCCCGGCGCAGATCAGGCAGCGGATGTCCAACTCGAAGGCCGGTTCGACGAACGGGAAATAGCCGGGCCGCAGGCGCACGCTGACGTCGCGCTGGAAAATGGCGCTGAGCAGCGTCTTCATGAAATAGATCAGGTGCGCAACGGAGATTTCGCGGTCGATCATCATGCCTTCGAGTTGATAGAACGTGTGTTCGTGCGAGGCGTCGACCTCCTCGTTGCGGAAAACGCGTCCGGGCGCGATCATACGCAGCGGCGGACCGAGCCGTTCCATGCCGCGCACCTGCACCGGCGACGTATGCGTGCGCAGCAGATTCCCATCCGTGATCCAGAAGGTATCCTGCATGTCGCGAGCAGGATGCGTGGATGGAATGTTCAGCGCGTCGAAGTTGTGGTACTCGGTCTCCACCTCCGGGCCGTCCAGTACGGCGAAGCCGAGCGAGGTGAACAGGTCTTCGATCTCGGCCTGAATCTTCGTGATGGGATGCAGACTGCCGGCGCGCGGCCCCGGGGCGGGGTAGGTCAGATCGAGCCATTCGGCGTCGAGCCGTATCGCCAGCGCCGCGGCGTCAAACTGCGTCTTGCGGGCTTCGAGAGCTTGCGCGAGTCCACGCTTCGCGGCGTTGAGCAACTTCCCGACGCGCACGCGGTCGTCGGGCGAGAGTTTGCCCATGCCCTTGCTGACTTCAGCGAGAGCTCCCTTGCGCCCGAGGGCCTCCACGCGTACCGCTTCCAGTTCTTCCGGAGTGCCCGCGCTCTCGATGCGTTTGCGCGCTGCAGACTCCAGTTCCGACAAGTTTGCTTCCAACATGTTGAGTGAAACTCCTATTGTATCGAAGCCGAATGCCCATCGGCCAGACGATTCCATCAAGCGGAACGTTTGCATCTTGCCCATCGAGAGCGCCGCGTCGCACATGCCGACGACGAGATCCTGGGGGAGTCCGGATTTGGCGAGTTTCATGATGGATTTGTTCGTGGCGAGTCCTGCGCGAAGACGAAACTGGCGGCGAATGTGAGTAAGTAAACGAATAAAGGATACTCCGTAATTTCCTCCTGCTTCCGGGCTGGCCATTGCCGAGTTTCTCTTGTTAGACCAGAGCCGCACCAAAGACCACAATGCGCATGGTGGAAGTGCCTTGTGTTCCGCTGTTGAAGGGACTATTCTGTCAACAGATTGCTTTGGGAAGGTTACTTCAGAATATGAAAAGAAAGCTCCTAGTTTGCCTCGGAATGCTTTTACTGCTCGTGCCTCTTGCCGCCTTGGCGCAAGATGCGCGCGGCACGATCGTCGGCCGTGTAACGGACGGGACCGGCGCAACCGCGCCTGGTGTCGAAGTCCGCGCCACGAACGCCTCAACCGGTGTCGTTGCCGTATCTAAAACGAACGACTCCGGCAACTACTCGATTCCGTATCTTGTGCCTGGCACTTACACGGTCAGCACAGAGATGACGGGCTTCAAGAAATTCATACGCGAGAACATTTTGGTCCGCGTCAACGATAGCATCGAACTTAATGTCCAGTTGTCGGTCGGCGACGTTGCCGAGTCGGTCGAAGTCACGGCGGAGTCGCCGCTGCTCGCAACCACCGATTCGACACTCGGCCAAGTGGTCGATGAACGCCGCGTCCTCGAACTGCCCCTGTTTTCGGGCAACGCGATGGAGTTTATACTGCTCGCTCCGGGCACCACGAACGGCACTGACATGCGTTTGCGCAAAGCGCCATTCAACAACGCCCCGTCACAGTTCTCCACCGATGGCAGCGGACTTTTCAACAACGAGTTCACCATCGACGGCGTGCCTAACACGTTCTCGGACAGCGCCAACGTTCGTGTGGCGTTTTCTCCGCCGCAGGCCTCCATCGGCGAGTTCAAAGTGCAGACGTCATCCTACGACGCCGGCGTCGGCCATACTCCCGGCTCGGTCGTCAACATCAGCACGAAGGGCGGCACCAACGACATTCACGGTTCGGCGTGGTGGTGGCTGCGGCACTCCAAGCTCGATACGCCCACCATTTTCCAGAATCGTTCCGGAACGAAGCTGCCCATCTATCAGGACAACCGCTACGGCCTGGCCGGCGGCGGCCCGATCGTGATTCCCAAAGTCTATAACGGTAAGAACAAGACGTTCTGGCATTTCACTTGGGAAGCAAACAAGTTTGGCGATCCGAACGTCGGTACGAGCACATCTTCCGTGCCGCGCGATGCCTGGCGCAATGGCGACCTTTCGGACCTCCTGAAGGTCGGCGCGAATTATCAGATCTACGATCCCGCCACGATCGCCGCGGCGCCGAATGGACGTTTCAGCCGGTTGCCGTTCAGCGGCAACATCATTCCCGCCAGCCGGCTCGATCCGGTGGGGAAGAAACTGCTGAACCTGTGGCCCACGCCCAACCAACCCGGCACCATCGATGGCCGCAACAACTACTTCCTCGCCTCTAAGGCCATCGAGGACTACTGGACTACGATTGGCCGCTTCGATCATGCTTTCAACGAGAAGAACCGCATGTTTGTCCGCATACACCGCGACTACTGGCAGGAAGACAAGAACCGTTCGTTCGGGAACGACGTGAACGGAATCATCCTGAACCGCATCAATCGCGGCATCATGCTCGACGATGTGCACATGTTCAGTTCCAGCCTGGTACTGAACTTCCGTTACGGGATGACGCAGCAGGAATTTCCGGAGCGCCGCGTCAGCACGGGTCTCGATCTGACCACACTCGGCTTTTCCTCGAACCTGGCGAATCTGATTCCGAAAGGACAGGGCGCCATTCCGAACACGACCGTCGGTTCGCTCACCGCACTGAGCGCGTCGGAGTCCGGTGACGGAGCCGCATCCTCGTTAGTGCACACTTTCAGCGGCAACTTTACCTGGATGAAGGGCAACCACAGCTTCCGCTTCGGCCCGGATTTCCGCATCTACCGAGTCTTTAGCAACCGTCATTCGGGCGACAACGCTCCGATACTCACGTTCAATAGCTTGTGGGGCCGCGGGCCTCTGGACAATTCGACGGCTCCGCCAGTCGGTGGCGAGCTCACCGCTCTGCTCCTGGGAATCCCCGGCGGCAACATGACCCGCAGCGGGAGCTTTGCGCAACAGGATAAGTACCTGGGCGTCTACTTCCACGACGACTGGAAGATCACCCGCAAGCTGACCCTGAACATCGGCTTGCGCGCCGAGCATGAGTCGCCCATCACTGAGCGCTTCGACCGTTCGGCTACGGCCTTCTTGTTCGATCAAGTCAACCCGATTTCCGCTCGAGCGATCGCGAATTACGCCAAGAGCCCGATCCCGGAGGTCTCGGTGGCCAATTTCAAGATCAACGGCGGACTCGGTTTCGCGGGCGCCAACGGCAGTTCGCGTAGCTTCTGGTCAGGTCCGGCCTTGTCGTGGATGCCGCGCATCGGTCTCGCCTATCAGCTTACGCCGAAGACCGTGATCCGCACCGGCTATGGCATCTACTACGGTTCGATAGGCGCGTTCAAAACTGGCGCCAATCTGGCGGGTTTTAGCCAATCGACGCCAATCGAAGCGACCAGCGACAACGGTCTCACGTTCAAGACTACCCTCGCCAATCCGCTACCTGGTGGCCTGCTCAGTCCGCTCGGCGCGTCGGGCGGCCTAGAGACGAACCTGGGCCAGGCGATCACTTTTTTCGCAAACGACCGCGTGCCGCCGTACTCGCAACGCTGGTCGTTCGGCGTCCAACAGCAACTTCCGTCCAGTTTCATGGTGGAAGCCTCGTATGTGGGCAATCGCGGAACCCGGCTCGGCGCTACCCGCAACATCAACGGCACGCCCGCGCAGTATCTCAGCACGTTGCCGACGCGCGATCAGGCTACGATCGACTACCTGGGAGCGCAGTTCCCGAACCCGCTCTATGGCCTGAATCCGCAGTACACCAGCACGACGACTTCGCGCGAGTCCCTGTTGAAGCCCTATCCTCAGTTCGGCAACATCACCTACAGCGACCCGGTCGGGTACTCCTGGTATCACTCGCTGCAAATGCGCGCGGATAAGCGTCTGTCGCGCGGTTTCACGACGCAACTGTCCTACACCTGGTCTCGGGCGATGGAAGCCACGAGCTTCCTGAACGCTTCTGATCCGATGCCGTATGAAGGGCTTTCCGATGTCGATCGCGCGCACCGCATCACCGGCAGCGGCATCTGGGAACTGCCTTTCGGCAAGGGCCGCAAGTTCGGCGCCACCATGAACAAACCGCTGCAGTTCGTCGCGGGCGGGTGGCAGTTGAGCGGCGCCTACCAGCGCCAGAGCGGCCAACCGATCGCCTGGGGACAACTCCTGTTCACCGGCGACTCGAGCAAGATCGTGCTGCCATCAGACCAACGCAACGCGGACCGCTGGTTCAATACCGACGTCTTCGACAAGAACTCGCGCAACGCGCTGGCCAGCAACATTCGCACGTCCCCGCTACGCTTCAGCAACATTCGCCTCGACTCTCAGCGCCGCTGGGACTTCTCGCTCAACAAGACGTTCCCGATCAACGAGCGCTTTAAGATGAAGTTCCGCGCCGATACGTTCAACCTTTTGAACGAACCGGTGCTGCGCGGGCCGACGACGGATCCGACGAACAGTTCGTTCGGAAAGATCACGGCTCAGGAGCCTCCGCGCTCCTTCCAGTTCGCATTGACGCTCGTTTTCTAAGCACTGCCCGGGGGAGCGCGCCGTCCTGACGCGCTCCCCGCAATTTCCCTCGACTTCCCCTTTTGGGCGTGCCTCTTTTGTCTCAGTACCGCCGCGGATTGCGGGACGCCGGATAGCGCGGCATCCCTAACGTGTCGCGCTTTTGCGAAGGAAGTTTCTTCTGGGCGGTCTTCTTATCCTGGTCGAGACGCTGGTCGCGGATGTTGCGCATGTCCTCGTACACCGTATTCTTGTCCTCTTCCTTGAAGGACTTGCTCACGCTGCCGATCTCGTCCAGGGCCTTGCGGATGTCGCCCGCATTGAGCGCCTTGCCTTGTGCGCGCGCATCCAGATTCTTGTCGAGCTTCTCAATGGCCTTGGTGAGCTTCTTGCGGTCCTTGTCCTGCATTTCGACGTTGCCCATCGCCTGCCTGGTGTCGTCGCGTAGTCGCGTCAGCAGCGTGGTCGGGTTGTTTCCGCCGGACCCACTTTTCTTCTGTGGGGCTGCTCCGAAACAGAGACCCAGGGAACACAAGATAATCAGAATGTTCTTCACTCGCCGCACCTGCCTGTCTATACACTACAACCCGCGCGAGGTGTTTTCAATGCACCCGGAAGGCGTTTCCCCCGAAACGCAACCGGCCCCCTGGCCGGTTTCCGCGCGGTGCCAGCAGGCTGAGCGAGCAGGGGCTCGCTCGCAGACGAGGGCGTCTGCCCTCCGAAGAACTTGCTGTGCCTGTACTCCGGCGAGCAAATGAGACAATGAAGATGGAACATGATTCAGCTCATAGCGGCCGGGAAGCGATTCGGGCCCAAACTCCTCTTTGATGATCTTAACTGGCTGATTACGAACCGTGACCGCTGCGGATTGGTCGGCTCCAACGGGAGCGGCAAGACGACGCTGCTGCGGATTCTGGCTGGCCAGGAGTCCCTCGACATGGGTGCGATGACGACGATGAAGGGGCTCACCTTGGGCTACCTGCCGCAGGACGGCTTGCAGCTTTCCGGCCGCAGCGTCTTCGCCGAATGCCTCTCGGTGTTTGCCGATGTGAAGGCGCTGCAAGTCGAAGTCGAGACGCTCACACAGCGCATGGCGGAACTCGATCCCGCCGGCGAAGAGTATGCGCAGGTGGCGGAGCGGTTCCATCAGGTGGAGAACGAGATCCACTCACGCGATGGCTACACGCTGGAGTCGCAGGTGGGCAGCGTACTCACGGGACTCGGCTTCGCGCGCGAGGATTGGGAGCGGCGCACCGAGGAGTTCTCCGGCGGCTGGCAGATGCGCATCGCGCTGGCGAAATTGCTGCTCGAGAAACCCAACTTGCTCCTTCTTGACGAGCCGACAAACCACCTCGATCTTGAGGCGCGCAACTGGCTGGAAGGCTATCTGAAGTCGTACCCCAACGCCTTTGTGCTGGTCTCGCACGACCGCTATTTTCTCGATGTCACGGTGACGAAACTCGTTGAGGTCTGGAACAAGCGCGCACACTTCTACACGGGCGGTTATACGAAGTATCTGCTGCAAAAAGAAGAGCGGCGCGCGCAGTTGGCGGCCGCCTACAAGAATCAGCACGACCGCATCGAGCAGCTCGAAGCGTTCATCAGCCGGTTTCGAGCGCAGGCGACGAAGGCCAAGCAGGTGCAGAGCCGCATCAAGGAACTTGAGAAGATTGAGCGTATCGAAATTCCGCCGGAAGAGGTGACGATTCATTTCCGTTTTCCGCAGCCAAAGCAGAGCGGCCGCGTTGTGGCGGAGTTTTCCAACGTTTCCAAGAGTTACGGTGCGAAGTCCGTGCTGCGCAATGTAAACTTTCTGGTCGAGCGCGGCGATCGCGTGGCGCTAGTCGGCGTGAACGGGGCGGGGAAGTCGACGCTGATCAAGCTGCTGGCCGGCAGCGAACCGTTGACGAGCGGCGAGTACAAGCTCGGCCACAATGTCGAGCCGGACTATTTCGCGCAGGACCAATACAAGGAACTGAATCCAGAGGCGACAATTTTCGACGATCTCTCAAGCATTTCGGAAAAGGCTACGAACACGGAGTTGCGCTCGCTGCTCGGCTGTTTCCGCTTCTCCGAAGACGATGTCTTCAAGCGTATCGGTGTGCTCTCCGGCGGCGAACGCAACCGCTATGCACTGGCGCGCTTGCTGCTGCACCCGACGAATTTTCTGCTGCTCGACGAACCTACCAACCACCTCGACATGCGCGCCAAGGACGTTCTGCTCGATGCCATCGAGAAGTATTCCGGGACTGTGGTCTTCGTCTCGCACGACCGCTATTTCATCGACAAGCTGGCGACGCGCATCTTTGAAGTCGGGGACGGCGGCGTGCAGGTCTATCCCGGCAATTACGAGGACTATCAATGGCGCAAGGATCGGGCTGCGAATGCCGTTCCGGAACCCGAAGCGCCGGCTGCCAACGGAGACGAGTGTAAGACCGTGGCGGCGGAAACATCGAAAAAACGGCTGAATCCGATGCTGATGCGGCAGATGGAGGAACGCCTCGGCGCCGTGGAGCGTGAGGTGGCCGCGGCGGAGGCTCAGATTGCCGACTACGAGCGGCAGCTATCGGACTTCCGTAGCGTGGAAGAGACGCTGCGCGTGACGGGCTTGCTCGACGAGCGCCGCACGCAGGTGGACATGTTGATGCAGGAGTGGGAAGAAGTCTCCGGGAGCATTGAAGCGAATTCCTGAGTATGGATTTTCAGGAGCAACTGGCCGAATTGCGACGGCGCATCGCGCGCATTGACCGCAAGTATGCGGATGGCGCTAAACTCGCGGCGCCGGAGCCCCCGGCCGGCTATGCGGAGTTGCCTCACGTCGGCCCCGATGCGTTCGAGTTGCTCGGCGGCCGGGAGGTGGAGAATCCGGCCGGTAAGCATTATGAGATGGAGCGCACGTGGGAGCGCAGCCGCCGGCACGGGAACATCGATATCTCGGATCTGTCCGACCTGCCCGGCGATTTGCTCGATGCGATTTCCGATGGCGCCGTGACGCAGTCGTCGCCGCTGCGCTGGGGCTTTCTCGATACCGAAACTACGGGTCTCGCGGGCGGGACCGGAACCTGCGCGTTTCTCGTTGGCGTGGGCGCCATCTCGGCCGGGGGCTTCCATCTGAAGCAGTTCTTCATGCGCGACTATGACGAGGAGGCGAGCCTGCTGCACGCGCTCACGGAGCATCTAGCGCAGTTCGACGTCTTGGTCACTTACAACGGCAAGAGCTACGACCAGCCGCTGCTCGAAACGCGCTATCGCCTTGCGCGCTCGCGTCCGCCGTTCGAGCGGATGACGCACGTGGATCTGCTGTTCGGCGCGCGGCGGTTATGGAAGCTTCGATTTCAGAATTGCCGGCTTGTGGAACTGGAACGCCAGATTCTGGGAGTCGAGCGGCAAGGTGACCTGCCCGGCGAGATGATCCCGTATGTCTATTTCGAATACTTGCGGACGCACGAGGCATTCAAGCTGGCCCCGATCTTCCATCACAACGCGCTCGACATTCTCACGCTGGCCTGCCTCACAGCGATCGTACCGTGGTCGTTCCGTTCTCCGGTGGACGCGCCGCTGCACCACGCGGCCGAGCTGATCGGGTTGGGACGCTGGCTGCGCCGTTTGGAACGCTTTGACGATGCGCTCGCACTGTTCCGGCGCGGTCTGGAGAAGAATATCTCCGACGAGTTACTCTTCCGCACGCTTTGGGATGTGGCGCAGCTTGAGAGAAAACTCGGGCGCGGAGATGCGGCGATCGCCATCTACACGGACCTTGCCGCGTCGCGCAATCCGTTCCGGGTGCAGGCGCTCGAAGAACTGGCCAAGCATTACGAGCACAGAGAAAAGAATTACGCGATGGCGTTGGAGATGACGCAGGCCGCTCTCGCGGTTTGCGCTTCGCCGGCCCTCCAGCATCGCCTGGAGCGCTTGGAGCGCAGGGTCTCGGCGCCGCGCTCCAGACGGTTGCTGTAACTACTGCGCGGCTTTGCGCCGGGCTTCGTACTCTTTGAACTCGTCGCTATACTGCTCGTAGCCTTTGCGGCCCATCAGGCCGAACGTGAATTTCTTTCCAAGTTCGACGCCGTCCTGGTCGAAGGCGTTGATGCCGAGCAACTCGCCGGCGAACGCGGTCTCAAATTCCATCAATTGCATGAACGCACCCAGGTGTTCCGCGTCGGCTTTGTCCAACGTGAAAGTGCAATTCGGGCGTTGCTGCGCGGTGAGCGCGGCTCCGGTGGCCCGGCGTTCCGCGTCGATCAACTTCTGCAGGCTCTGCCCGCCGAGCACGTCGAACGCCTCCAGGCCGGTCTTGCTCGCAGGGATGCGGCCCGCGTTGTCAGGCTTGGCGATGGCCCAGAAGGTGAAGACCTTGTCGTTCGGACCTTCCATGTAGAGTTGCACCTGCGAATGCTGGTCTGTGGCGCCGAGTGCGGCGACGGGCGTCTGGCCCGCATTGATCAATTTGCCCTTACGGTTCTTGGCCTTGCCGAGCGATTCGGCCCACAACTGGCGGAACCAGAAGGCCAGTCCCCAGAGGCGGTTCGAATAAGGGAACGCCACCTGGATAGTCTTGTTCTTCTTCGTCCATGTGAGGTAATGCAGCAGTGCGGCGCGCAGCGCCAGATTCTCGTTGAGGTCTTTCTTCCACGAGGCCGTCGTGATCGCGGCCGCGCCTTTACAAAGCTTGCGAATATCGATTCCGATGAGCGCGGCGGGCACCAAGCCGACGGCGGAGAGCACGCTGAAGCGGCCTCCCACGTTATCCGGCAGGTGGAACGTAGTGTACTTCTCCTGCACGGCGAGAGCTTTCAAGTCGCCGCGCGCGGCGGACGTAACGGCGACGATGCGCTGGCTCGCTTTGCGTCCGATGGCCGCGCTGAGCCACTCTTTCACGATCATGAATGTGGCCACCGTCTCGGCCGTGCCGCCCGACTTTGCAATCACGACTACCAACGTCTTCTTGGCGTTCATCGAGCGCAAAGCGCTGGCGATAAAATCGGGATCGACGTTGTCGAGAATCACCAGGCGCGGGAATGCCGCGCTGAAGGCGCCTTGCACCGGATGCGTTCCGCGGATGCCGCAATCGAGAGCCCACGCGCCGAGCGCGCTGCCGCCGATGCCGACCACGCAGACCGTGTCGTAGCTGCCCTTCACGTTCGCGGCGTACTTCACGATGTCCTGAATCAGCGCTGTCTGAAACGGCTGGTGTGGGAAGCCATAAAGGCCGTCGTCCACCGATTTGCGCAGGCTGTCGAGCGCGGCGAACGCGGCGGGTTCGGCCTTGGCAATCTCTTCAGGCGTGAGTCCGTGCTTGGGGCCCACCATGGCGGCGAGCAGGTTTGTCGAATCGAATTGGATCTTCATGTCGTAAAAACTCAGGATACGACACGAACGAACCCAAATGCTGAAGCGGACTTAACTGCGCTGCGGGTCGACGCACGTCGGAAACGTGTTGGACATGTGGTCGTGCCAAGTGAGCGACTCTTCGTCGGTCAAGGCCCAGAGCAGTCCGATACCGGCAGCCATCACGCTCAGCAAGCTGCCGCCAAGACGGTACAGCCGCTGCCGCAAATCGGGTTCACGGCCGTCGAAGTCGAGCAGACGCAGGCGCGCCCAGCGCATGCCCGGCGTGTCGGCGCAAGAGACGCACCAGAGCGCTTCGTAGAGTACATAGACCAGCCCGCTGAGCAGCCCAAAGATCGGCAGTGTGTACTTCGCCTGAGGGAATGCCCCGCCTGCCAGGTTGTAGGTGAGCAGGAACATGCCCACGCCGATCAGTACGAGGCCGATGTCGATTGCGAAGGCGAGGATGCGATGAATCGGCGACGCGACCGCAGCGTCGCAGTAGATCACCGCTTCCGCCGAGGCCCGCTGATTGCGCGAATGCGCCAAAGGCACGCTCTGGCCGAACTCCAATTGCCGCTGCTCGGAAGAATCCTTGGCGCGCGCCGTCGGTTTCGATTGAGCGGGCGACGGGCGCTTGCGGACGCCACGGTTTTCCGGCGCGTACGATTCAAACGGGATCACCTGCGGCAGATCCCGTGACGGAAACAGAGAGGGCTGCACGGGGGGCCTTCGTCGCGCCGGCTGAATCCCGGCAGGCTGCTCCGAGGGCGCAGTGTGCACTTCGGTTAGCGTGTGGAGCGCTGGAGCCGTAGCCGCGGTGAAGGCATAGTTGTCGGGCGCCGGGCGGGCATTCGCTGAATGCAAACGGCGGCCACAGCGGTTGCAGCGATGGTCGTCGCTATCGTTGTCCGTTCCGCAGTATCGGCAAGTCATATGTGTATGCCTTCCCCAGCAGTGTTGCGGCGTCCGTTGCTAACGTGCTACGGTTTTCCCTTGAAGCCTTGCGACACGCCGAGTACACCCGTTCTTATCCTAAGTAACATATTTGGGGTAAAATGTCACGGACTTTTCTCAACCATCACTTTAATTATTTGGCTTGCCCTGGTGGCGGGATTGGGGAATGCGCAACAGGCGCCAAAACCACTGCGGACCGAGCCACTCGATAAGCGCGATGTGCTGGTGCATGCCGTCACGCAGGAGGCCGAGGGAAAAACGTACCGGCTGCGCGGATCGGCGATGCTCGAAACCGTCGAGATGAGATTGAAGGCCGATGAGATCGACTACGACCAGGAAAGTGGCTATGTCGAGGCGCGTGGCAGTGTCCATTTTCAGCATTTCGACGGCGGAGAAGAGATCTTTGCGGAGAAGGTGGAGTATTACCTGGGCGAAGAGACAGGCAAGTTTTACAACCTGCACGGATCCGCTCCCATGAAACTGGAGCCGCGGCCGCGCGTGCTGACTTCGACGAGCCCGTTCTCGTTTGAAGCCAAGTGGGCCGAGCGGATCAAGAACCGCTACATCCTGCACGACGGCATGATCACTAACTGCAAGCTCCCGCGTCCGTGGTGGACGCTGCGGGCTCCGAAGTTCGACGTCATTCCGGGCGATCGCGCGCTGGCGTACAAGACGGTCTTCCGGGTGCGCTTCCTGCCGATTTTTTATGCGCCCGCGTTCTACAAATCGCTGGCCGAGAACCCGCGGCGCAGCGGCTTCCTGACTCCGAACATCGGCAATAGTTCGCGCCGCGGCAAGATGCTTGGCGTCGGCTACTACTGGGCCATCAATCGCAGCTATGACGCCACGTATCGCGCGCAGTACTTCACACAACGCGGCTTCGCTCATCATCTGGATCTGCGCGGAAAGCCGAAGGACGGCTGGGACTTTAACGCGATCGTGTATGGCGTTAACGATCGCGGCCTGAAGCAGACCAATGGCGATCGGATCAAACAAGGCGGCTACATGGTGTCCGCCACAGCGACGGCCGATCTGGGCAAGGGCTTCCTGGGGCGCGCCGATCTCAACTATCTGAGTTCGTTCACCTTCCGGCAGACGTTTACCGAGACCTTCAGCGAAGCGGTGTTCTCAGAGGTTCACTCGATCGGATTCGTCAGCAAGCGCTGGTCGACCTTTGCGCTTGACGCTGTGGTGCAGCGCAACGAAAACTTCCAAAGCACGCAGGTCGACGACAAGATCGTGATCCGCAAGCTGCCGCAGGTGGAGTTTCGCAGCGTGGACCGGGAGATCAACCGCAAGGTGCTGCCGGTCTGGGTTTCGTTCGAGACTGAAGCTGGGCTGCTGCGCAGGACACAGCCGCTGTTCCAGACGCGCCAGTACATGGAACGCATCGACTTTTCGCCGCGTGTGATGACAGCCTTCCGCTGGCAGGGCTTTTCGCTCTTGCCGAGCTTCGGCCTGCACGAAACGCATTACGGTGAGCAAAAGCGTGAGGACCACATCGTGGGCGACAATATCAGGCGCCACGCACGTGACCTGAATGTCGACTTCACCATGCCTTCGCTCGAACGCATCTTCGACTCGCCTAAGTGGCTGGGCGAAAAGGTCAAGCATGTCATCGAACCGCGCGCGAGATTCCGCCAGGTGAGCGGCATCGCCGATTTCGACAGCCTGATTCGCTTCGATGAGACCGAGTTGCTCTCGAACACTACGGAACTCGAGGTATCGCTCATCAACCGGCTTTACGTCAGAAGGAACGGCACGGTTGATGAGGTGTTGAGCTGGCAAGTCTGGCAGAAGCGCTATTTCGATCCCGACTTCGGCGGCGCCGTCGTAGCGGGCCGGCGCAATCTGGTTGCCAGCTCCGCGGAACTGACCGGCTATGCTTTCATGGACAGGCCGCGGAACTACTCGCCGGTGGTCTCAGCGCTGCGCGCGAATCCGGTGAACGGGCTCGGCGTCGAATGGCGTATGGATTACGATCCTCTGCGCGGCGACATCGCCAGCAGTTCGTTGACGGCCGACGGGCGCATCCGCGACTACTATGTCTCGCTGGGGTGGTCGCGCGTGGCCTGCACTCCGCTGCTCGAACTCTCTAGCGGCATGCTGTGCAGCGATGCGTCGGTCCAGAAGCTATCGCCGCCCGCCAATCAACTCCGCAGTTCGCTCGGGTTCGGGAGCGAAAACAAGCGCGGCTGGGTGGCTGGCTTCAGCTCGGTCTACGACTTCCGCTACGGCATTATGCAGTTCGCCACAACGCAGGTGACGTACAACACGGATTGCTGCGGCTTCAGCGTGCAGTTCCGGCGCTTCAACTTCGGAACGCGCAACGAAAATCAGTTCCGGGTGGCGTTCTCGATTGCGAACATCGGATCGTTTGGAACGTTGAAGAAGCAGGAACGGTTGTTCTGACCGGTAGCGGCGGGGCTATCAGTCGAGGGCGACGGTCTTGTCGAGCAGCACGGAGAGTTCACGGGAGCGCGTATCGACGCGCTGCTTCAATGCGGTGAGTTCGCGTTCCAGAATTTGAAGTTGATCTGCGAGGTGCAGGGCGGTGAGTACTGCGGCGCGCGTGGCGTCGATGTTGCCTGCGCGGACGGCAATCCGGGTCATCAGATCATCCACTTGTTGGGCGAGCGCCTCGGTGTCTCCAGCCTCGCCCGACGCCAGCAGCGTGTAAGGCTGGTTATAGATGATGACCCTGACCGGTCTCTTTTCGGGAGCGCCGGGTTCCATGGCTTGCGTGCCCTTCCTATACGGAATGACTACTGATTGCCGAGCAGATCCATCTGCCCTAATAGCTTTTCAATGCGTGTGCGGACCTGGCTGCGTTCGTTGCGCAGCGAATCGAGCTCATCCTGAACCCGCAGCACTCCGGCTTTCGCCTCGGAGGCTTCGCGTAGGGCGGCATCCTTCGCCGCCCTCGCTTCTTCCAGTTCCCTGGCCATCGCTTCTTTCTCTTTGCGCAAGCTGGTTAACAGCGCCACGGCGCGAAGAATCCGCTCTTCGAGACTATCGAGCGAAACGATTTCGTCGTCTTGAATCGGAAGCATGCCTATGCCTTCGACGGTGCGGCCTTGGCCTTCTCGACCAGTTGCAGGAACGCCGCGTTGTCGTTCAACGCGAGGTCGGCCAGCACCTTGCGGTTTAGCTCGATGCCGGCAGCCTTGAGGCCACCCATGAACTTGCTGTATGAAATACCGGCGGCTTTGCAGGACGCGTTGATGCGGATGATCCAGAGCGACCTGTAATCACGCTTCTTGCGCTTGCGGCCGACATAGCCGTAGCGCAGCGCTTTCTCCACCGCTTCTTGCGCGGCTCGGTACAGCTTGCTCTTTGTGAGGAAAAAACCGGAAGCGAGTTCTAATGTCTTCCGGCGGGAATCTCTGCGATTTGTGCTTCGTTTAACTCTCGGCACGTTTTTTCTCCTTGAATTGCTTTAAATCGAGGCTATTCCGGGCACGTGCCCCGCGCACCGGATGCTCTCATCGCTCCCACGGACCGCCTGTGTGCAGGCTAGTCGGGCAGCATGCGGCGCAACTCGGGCTGGTTGGTGGCATCGGCCACAACGCCCTGGCGCAGCTTACGTTTACGGGAACGCGTCTTCGAGGTCAAGATGTGGCGGGAAAAGGCGTGGTGACGAACAACCTTGCCCGTTCCAGTCTTCTTGAACCGTTTGGACGCACCCTTGTGTGACTTCAGTTTAGGCATTTCAAATTCCTGATGGGGATTACAACCGTTCACAAGTATAGCACAGGAAACGAGTTGCTTCGCTTGGCAGCTTAGCAGTCAATCGGGGCGCGAAAGCGTTGCGATTTCGCCGTCCAGAAACGCTAACGCCGCCTCCAGTTGGCCGCGATAGCGGGGATTGCAGGCGGTCTGCAAGTCGTGCAGGACGCGCATGCGCGATAGTTGAAGGCTTTCGATCTTACTCTGGTGTTCTTGTTGCACGGTTGTCAATTTCGGTTTACGCCCGGACTTGCGCCCGCCCGCGTCCTCCATCTGAGATTCAACGGATTTGCTTTCCCAACCGCGTGCCATCGATTTGAAGGATCAGCTATCTTCCTTCCACTCCTCGTACCACGCCATCTGGACTGCTTCCAGTTTACTCTCATTGGACTTCAAAGGGTCGTCTTCGAAATTCTCGAGCTGAACGATCCACTTGTGCAAGTCTGTGAAGCGCACGCTGAGCGGGTCCACATCTGGGTATTTTTCAAAGAGCGCGAGCGCGATGCTGTCGATCTGTTCCCATGTGATTCCAGCCATCAGATTTTCGTGCCTTTCAACGCGCCGCGCACGGCGCTGTTCATCATATTCTCAGCCAGCTTCATGGTGGAGTTGTTGAGCTTGTCGATGTACGCACGGATCAGCAGATGGTCATCTCCGTGATAGACGAGCAGCAGCCGGTTGAGATCCTCGTTCACGGCGCCGCGCTCCTCTTCGGATAGCTCGTTCCAGGCATCGCTCTGTTTCGCCTTTTCCACCGCCGCGAGGATTGTGTCGGCCTCGACGCGCGCCTCGCGAACCTGGCGCTCCTTGAAATCGTCCTCGGCGAGTTCGATCGATTCGCGAATCATGCCTTCCACCTGATCGTCGCTGAGGCCATAGGACGGCTTGACGTCGACGCTCTGCGCGCGGCCAGTCCGCAAGTCGCGAGCCGTGACGTTGAGGATGCCATTGGCATCGATCAGGAAACGGACCTCAATGCGCGCCAGTCCGGCGGGCATCGGGTCGATCTCCTTCAGGTCGAAACGAGCCAGACTGCGGCAGTCCCGTGCGAGTTCGCGCTCTCCCTGCACGACGTGGATCAGTACGTTGCGCTGTCCGTCGACGGCGGTTGTGAACGGCTCCATCGCGCTGGCTGGAATGGTCGAATTGCGGTGAATCAGCTTCGAAACAACCCCGCCCATTGTCTCGATGCCGAGCGAGAGCGGCGTGACGTCGAGCAGCAGTTTGTCGTCCACCTTGCCGGCAAGAATAGCAGCCTGCACGGCCGCGCCGATCGCGACGACTTCATCGGGGTTGAGTTCGGTATGCGGCTTCGCCTTGAACAGCTTCTCGACGGCCGCGCGCACAAGTGGAATGCGTGTGGAGCCGCCCACCAGTACCACCTCGTCGATCTGCTCGGCCTGGACGCCGGCGTCCCGCATGCAACCGCGGCACGGCCCGAGTGTACGCTCGACGACCGGCGCGATGAGCTTATCGAAAAGTTCGCGATCGATGCGGCGTTCGTAGCGCTGGCCATGGTAGTCGAGTTCGATATTTGTGAACGGGACGAAAGAGATCTGCTCTTTGGCGAGAATTACGGCGCGGCGCAGGCGCTGCACGAGTTCACCGTCCGCTGCGGCGTCGACGCCCCACTCCGACGAGACGTCCTCGATAGCGATGCGCAGCAGCAGATTGTCGATGTCGTCACCGCCCAGGTGCGTGTCGCCATTGGTGGCGAGCACCTCGAAGATGCCGTCGTGCAGCTTCAGGATGGAGATGTCGAACGTGCCGCCGCCGAGGTCGTAGACGGCGACGATTCCGCTGTTGCGCTTGTCGAGGCCATAAGCCAATGCGGCCGCCGTGGGTTCGTTGACCAGTCGCAGCACTTCGAGGCCTGCGATTCGGCCGGCATCTTTGGTGGCCTGCCGTTGCGCGTCGTTGAAGTATGCGGGCACTGTAATGACGGCCTGCGTGACCGGCTCTCCCAGGTCCATTTCGGCGTTCTTCTTGAGCTGGCGCAGTATGAACGCCGAGATCTCCGGAGGGGTAAAGGTGCGGTCTCCCAAATGGAGTTGGATTACCGCTTCGCTGCCTTCGGCGATGCGGAAGGGGAAGAGTTTCAGTTCATCCCGGACGTCCTCGACGCCGCGCCCCATCAGGCGCTTCACGGAATAGACGGTGCGCTCGGAATGCGTCAACAGCAATTCGCGCGCCGCGTTCCCGACCGCGATCTCTCCCGCTGTCGTGTAAGAGACGATACTCGGAACCAGCTTGCCGCCGTCTTCGCCCGCAATCACGCGCGGCGACGAAACATCCATGCAGGCGACCAGGCTGTTGGTGGTGCCGAGATCGATGCCGACGATGTGCTGCTTCTTTGCTGCGCCGAAATCAATTTGGAAAGTAGCCATTAGTACTCTTCTACTCTTCGATGAGGTGCTTCTCTACTTCGCCTACCAGGTTACGGATGTAGTTGCGGCGGTTCAGAATGCCACGGATTTGAGCGAGCACGGCGCGATCTCCGCCAGCGTCGTACTTTTCGAAAAGCTGCTGCAGTTCGCCGTCGATCGCGGTGCGCAGGGCCAAGAAGCGGCTGCGCGCCTCTTCGAGTTGCGGCCGCGCTCCGCTATCGCCCGAGCGCAGCTCTTCGAGGGCCATGTTCAGTTCGAAGACCTCTTCCAGTAACTCCGGAGGCACGTCTTTGGAGCGCTGCTCGCCGATATCAAAGCCGTTTTCCGTGAGCACGTATTCGGCGCGCGAGACAGGATCGCGCAGAACGCGATAGGCATCGTTCAGAATCGCAGTTGCTTCGAGCGAGTACTGGCGCTCGGTCGGTGCGCGGCGCAGGAAGCGGTCCGGATGCAGAATGCGGCTCATGTCATAAAAGCGCTTCTGCAATTCGCGGCCGTCAATCGCGAGGCGCTTTGGAAGGCCAAAGAAGCGATAGTAATCCGGAGTGGGCCTCTGCAGGGCGTTGCAAAGCTTGCAGAATAAAGATTGATCGTAGGCGTTGCCGCACTGCCAACAGGTGTCCATCAATCTAGAACCATCATGCCGAGAACGAAGTGCCGCAGCCGCAACTCTTGGTTGCGTGCGGGTTCTCGAACGCGAAGCCGGAATACATCAGCGACTCTTTGTAGTCGAGCGTCATGCCTTCCAGAAAGACCAGACTTTTCGGATCCACAAAGACCTGGATTCCGTCGAACTCATAGACCTGGTCCGTCGGCCGCTGCTTCGCGTCATATTTGAATTGGTAGCTCAAGCCGGAACATCCACCGCCGAGCACGCCGAGGCGGAGGCCGCCGCCCTCCACGCCCTCGCGGGCGAAAGCCTCCCTGATTTTCTGCACTGCCTTGGGCGTGACTGTGATCATGCTCTCCTCACTTATCTTTCAGGATACAGCTTGAACGGCGGGCTGTTCCTGCTTCTTCTTGTAGTCGCCGATCGCCGCCTTAATTGCATCTTCGGCCAGTACCGAACAATGGATCTTCACCGGCGGCAAGCTCAGCTCGTTGACGATGTCCGTGTTCTTGATTTCGAGCGCCTCATCGACCGTCTTGCCCTTGAGCCATTCGGTGGCGAGCGACGAGCTTGCGATCGCGCTGCCGCAACCGAAGGTCTTGAATTTGGCGTCTTCAATGACGCCGCTGGCCGGATCGACCTTGAGTTGCAGTTTCATTACGTCGCCGCACTCGGGCGCTCCCACCATGCCCGTGCCGACGTTCGGATCGTTCTTGTCGAGCGCGCCTACGTTACGCGGATTGTTGTAATGATCGAGAACCTTGTTTGAATACGCCATCCCAGTTTCCTTTCGCGAATCAAGCCCCTTTTAATGCGCCGTCCACTGCACCTTGCTGAGGTCGATGCCTTCCTTATGCATGTCCCAGAGCGGGGAAAGCTCCCTCAACTTCCTCACTACTTCCACAACCTTGCCGCCGACATAGTCGATCTCTTCTTCGGTATTGAAACGGCCGATCCCGAAGCGGATCGAGGAGTGCGCCAAATCGTCACCAGCGCCGAGCGCCTTTAGAACATAGCTTGGTTCGAGCGTGGCCGAGGTGCACGCCGAGCCGCTTGAAACCGCAATCTCGTTGATGCCCATCAGCAGCGACTCGCCCTCGACGAAGGCGAAGCTGATGTTCAGGCTGTGCGGCAGGCGGTGTTCCATGCTGCCGTTGACATAGACTTCGTCCAGCTCGCTTTCGAGCTTCGCACGCAGCCTGTCGCGCAGCGCCCGCAAGCGTACGGACTCTTCCGCCATCTCCTGCTGCGAGAGCGCGCAGGCCGCGCCGAGACCCACTATCCCAGGGACGTTCAGCGTTCCGGAGCGCATTCCGCGTTCGTGCCCGCCGCCGTCCATCTGTGCCGTAATCTGCACGCGCGGGTTCTTGCGGCGCACATAGAGCGCGCCCGCGCCTTTCGGCCCGTAGATTTTATGCGCGGTGAGCGACATCAGGTCGATGTTGTCCCGGATCACATGGACCGGAACCTTGCCGGCGGCTTGCACGCCATCGGTATGCAGCAGCACGCCGCGTTCTCGGGCGAGTTTGCCGATCTCGGCGATCGGCTGGAGGACGCCGATCTCGTTGTTCGCATACATCACGCTGATCAGGATGGTCTTGTCGGTGATCGCGTCATTGAGCATGTCGAGGTCGATCAACCCGTCCTGCTTCACCGGCAGGTATGTCACGCGGTAGCCGTGCTTTTCGAGCTTCTTGCACGTATCGAGCACGGCCTTGTGCTCGGTGGCCACCGTGATGATGTGGTTGCCGCGCTCGGCGTACATCTCGGCGACGCCCTTGATCGCGAGGTTGTTCGACTCCGTCGCGCCGCTGGTGAAGACGATCTCTTTCGGGCTCGCGCCGATCAACTCCGCTACTTGCTTGCGGGCCTTTTCGACGGCCTCCTCTGCTTCCCATCCGAAGCTGTGGTTGCGGCTGGCCGCATTGCCAAAGTACTTCGTGAAGTAAGGCAGCATCGCCTCCAGGACGCGCGGGTCCATCGGCGTCGTAGCGTGATTATCAAGATAAATCGGAAAGTTCATTGGATAAAGTTCCTCACACAGCACTCAGAATCGCTCGCGAAATTGCGACATTGTGCAGCCGCTCGCCGTTGCGGCAGGCATCGCTTTCCGCAGGCTCTACGCACAAATCCTGAATCGTCGTATTCGCCAAAATCTGCAAAATACCCTCATGGACTTTTCGCAGCGGTTCCCGCACTGTACACTTGCCGGAGAGCCCGCAATTCAGATGATCCGTGAAGCAGTGCGTCAGAATGATCGGGCCGTCGATCGAACGGATTACTTCCAGCGTGTTGATCGTCGAGGCCGCCCGTGCCAGCCGGTAACCGCCATTCGTCCCGTGCTCGGATTGCAGGAAACCAGTCCGCGCCAGCTTCTGTAAGATCTTCGATAACAGCGGCAGCGGAATGCCATAGGTTTCGGCGATCTCCTTCGCGCTGGCGCTGGCCCCATGTTCGATCACGGCGAGATGCTTGAGGGCGATCAGGCCGTAGTCGGCTTTTTTGGTTAATTTCAACATAGGGCGATATCAGACTGAATCAGTCCTACATCCACTATACTGCGATTGGAAAAGCTCGTCAAGCGACGTGAAAGGTTCGACCAGAAGCTTCAGAGGCGTACCCTGCGGCTAACGGACAAAACAACAGTCTGAACTCGAACTTGAGGACGCGTTCCGTGCCGGATTTCTGTCGTGATGGAAGTGCACAATGGTATTGATGCTGGTGAAGGAGGCGTGGTTTCAAAGGTTGGACGATTCGGTGCCGAACTGTACGAGGGTGCGTTTGGGAACATTCGTTCTTCACGAATGATTCGATCGTGCTGCCGCGGTACGGAGTGTAGGGTTGCGCCATCGAAGGCTTCGCGGTGGCTGGTAAGAAAAACGCTGCCGCCCGTTGCGTTGAGTGCGGACAGACCCGCGTGGTAGACTCAACGGATAGTCGCGCGGGTGGTGTCGCCGCTTTGACGATTCAATGATCCGGATCTTTCGAGTTTTTATACCGGCTAGCGTGCTCGCGCTGCTCATCTCGGACACGATCCTGTTGCTCTTCAGCTTCGTCGTGGGATGCTACATCGTATTGGTGGCAGACCCGTACATTTTCCTGTTTAGCGACGGGGGCATTGAACGGATTGGACTCGTCGTCCTGAGCATTCTCATTGGCCTGTACTTCAACGACCTCTACACCCGCTTCCGGATCCGCTCCAACATCGAATTGATCCAGCAGTTCTGCCTCGCCATCGGCGCGGCGTTTCTTGTACAGGCTCTGTTGAGCTACCTCGACCGGGACTGGATGCTCCCGCGCTGGACGATGATGGCGGGTTGCCTGCTGAGCTTGATTCTGGTTCCGTCGTGGCGCATGTTTTACTCCACGTTCGCGATGCGCGCCTTCGGTATGGACAGAGTGCTCTATGTCGGCCTTTCGCGGGTGGTACAACAGATTGCCGGACGAATCCACGAGCATCCCGAACTGGGTTTGAGGAGCATAGGCTATCTGGATGAGCGGGAGTGGCCTGACAGTAATCCCGTGATCCCGTATCTGGGAACTTTTGAGGACCTCAAGCGTATCGCCGGAGAGCTAAAGCCGGATCGGATTGTGGTTGGCATGCCGGATCGCCGCAACCAGATGCCGATACAGGCTCTGCTGGACCTGCGACTGGCGGGCATGCAGGTGCAAGAAGTGGGCAGCCTGTACGAGGTAGCCTATTCGCGCGTCTGCACTAAGGAACTGCGGCCGTCGCAACTGATTTTTTCTAACGCTCTCGATCCCGGCCGCTGGAGTGTGATGTTTCAAGACCTCTACTCGCTGCTGATCACTGCGGGCGCGCTCGTTGTCGCGATTCCGCTGATGCTGATCGCCGGTCTGCTGGTGAAGCTGACATCAAAGGGGCCGATCCTCTACAGGCAGACCCGCGTGGGATTGAACGGCGCGCCGTTCGTGCTCTACAAATTGCGCTCCATGCGCGAAGACGCCGAGGAGCACACAGGTGCGGTCTGGGCGGTGAAAGACGATCCCCGCGTTACGCCGCTCGGGCGCTGGCTGCGCCGTTTGCGTCTCGACGAGATGCCGCAGTTTTTTAACGTGCTGCGCGGCGATATGTCCATCGTCGGACCCAGGCCGGAGCGGCCCGAATTCGTCCGGACCTTGAGCGAAAAGATCCCGTATTACCAGCAGCGCCACTGCGTAAAACCCGGCATTACAGGCTGGGCGCAGATCAACCACAAGTACGGCGATACGCTCGAAGACACGATCACCAAGCTTGAGTACGACCTCTACTACGTCAAGAACCTGTCCCCGTCGCTCGACGGCTACATCATTTTTCATACTTTAAAAGTAATGTTGCTGAGCCGCGGCGCACAGTAGCGCAGGGCAGCAGCTTAAGGAGTGTTCCATGCCGGATCAAGCAAAGCAACTCATCGCCGACAACGAGAAACGCGGGGCCGCCGCCAGTTCCGTGCTGGCCGCAATGGTGCTAACGACTCTCAAGATTGTGGTCGGCATCACAACGGGCAGCCTGGGCATCCTGGCGGAGGCCGCGCATTCGGCTCTCGATCTCGTCGCGGCCGTGATCACGCTGGTTTCCGTGCGGTTGTCGAGCAAGCCCGCTGACCGCGAGCATCTCTACGGGCACGGGAAAGTGGAGAGCCTTTCGGCCTTGTTCGAGACGCTACTGCTGTTGGGCACCTGTGTCTGGATCGTTTACGGCGCGGTGGGCCGGCTGCGTTCCGGCAAAGTGGAGATCGAACTGAATGTCTGGGCCTTTGCCGTGATTATCATCTCGATCGTCGTGGATATATCGCGATCGCGGATGCTGATGCGCACGGCGAAGAAGTATAACAGCCAGGCCCTCGAAGCGGACGCGCTGCACTTTAGCACGGATGTCTGGAGCTCTTCAGTGGTGCTCTTCGGCTTGTTTTGCGTGAAACTCAGCGACTGGGTGCCGGCCTGGGGATGGCTGCGCTACGCCGACTCGGTGGCGGCCCTGTTCGTCGCGCTCATCGTGATCTGGATTTGCGGCGAGCTGGGATTCCGGACGATACATGCGCTGCTCGACAGCGCGCCCGCCGGGATGGATCAGAACATCCGTCGGGCTGCGGAAGCGGTGCCGGGCGTGGTCGATTGCCACCAGGTGCGCTTGCGCTACTCCGGCGCGCAATTATTCGTCGACATGCACGTCCATGTCGATGGCACGCAGACATTGGAATCCGCACACGCGCTGACGGAAGAGATCGAGCGCGCCGTGCAAGCCGTGGCGCCGGACTCCGATGTCACCGTGCATCCGGAACCTGCCAGTGCGAGTAATGGCTGAGCGCCGGGCGGAGCGTCACGGGTTCGGCAGTGGGGCCTGCGATTCGTAGGCCGCGATTTGGCCCTGCAATGCGCGAATCAACTTGCCATTGTTCTCCCGTTCGGCTACCTCGAGCGCCCGGCGTGCCGCCGCAACCGCTTGCGGAAAGCGGCCGGTCCCTGCATATGCGCGGCCCAGGAGGTCGAGCATCAGCGCATCCCGGCCCTGGGTAATCTCGACGGCCAACTCGAGATGCGGGATCGCCTCCTCCGTTTTGCCGCTCATGGCCAGAGCTAACCCGAGGTTGTTGTGCGCGTCAGCGTGTTTCGGTTCGGTCTCAATGGCTTGCCGGAAAAGCACGATCGCACGGTCGAACTGGCCCTCGCGCGCGAGGGCGACTCCGAGGTTTGTGAGGGCGTTGGCATGGCCGGGGCTCACCGTCAGCGCCTTCTCATATTGTGCGATGGCTTCCGCCGATTTGCCCTGGCCGGCCAGCGCGTTACCGAGATTATCGAGTGCGTCGGCGTGGCCCGGGCTGAGTTCGAGCGCCTTTTCGTAATGCGCTATCGCTTCGCCGCCGCGGCCCACCGCGGCCAGAGCGTTGCCGAGATTGTAGTGAGCCATGGCCTCGCCGGGGCCGTACCGCAGCGCCTCCTCCCAAGCGGCAATCGCAGCGTCCCGCCGGCCCGCGTGTACCAGCTCCGATGCCTTGTCAGCGGCGCGGTAAAATTCCGTGGCGGGTGCGTCGATCTTGAGCAGGCCGCCTGGCGCGATATTGAGAAATTCCGGGATGTTCACCGCTCGGTTGGCTGCGGTGGTGTTTTCGATCAGGATCGCCGGACTGTCGTTGCCTGCCTCGTCGAGATGCGTCAGGAACATCTGCGTATAAGGCGAACGGCTCTTCGAGGAAAATACGAGCCAGCGCCCGTTCGGCGAGAAGCTGTGCCAGGAGTTCATCAGCGGCGTGTTGCAGCGCATGCGCCGCGCCGCTCCGCCCGCCGCCGGCACGATATAGAGCTGGCTGTCGGGCCGCATCAGTTGGCCGTTGCGCGCCTGCACGTAGACGATCCAGCGGCCGTCGGGCGAGACCTTCGGAAACGAGTTGCTCATGCCGTTGCGCGAGGCGCCTGGGATCGCTTCCGCCTTGCCGCCCTTACCTCCGTTGAAAGGGATACGGTACAGGTCATAGCGGATCTGCGTCTCGTTGGCATCGTTGGCGCGCGCGGCTGGGGGCGCCCCTGGCGGATAGGCGTCTTTGGCCTCGGCGCGGGAGAACACAAGATACTGGCCGTCGGGACTCCAGACCGCATTTGTCTGCACGAAGCTCGGGTCGTCGGCGCCGGGCAGCGGTTGTAGCAGGCCGCCGGCGCGATCATACCAGGCCAAGATGCCGCGCGTTGGAAAGAACACTTGCAGGAAGCGGTAGTCCTTGAAGTTGGCAACGTAATAGTTGGAGAGCAGATCCTCGGGCCGCTTACGGCGCTGGTAGTCCGACTGGTCTGCGGCGGAGTCGTTGATCGTGGTCGCGACGTAGTGGCCGTCGGGCGAAACCTGCGACATGAAACCGACTCTGAGCTTGCTGCCGAGCTTGCCCCGAAACGTGCTCCAGGCGATAACATCCTCGTTGCGGATCGACATGCGTGGCGAGATTGCGGCCAGCGCGTAGAGGCCCTTGTCGTTCTGCGGTCCGTCAATATCCATGCCCAGCGTTTTCCCATCGAGCGACGCCGAATGGCAGTTGGCGCAACTGTAGATGCCCTCCATCAATAGGCGGCTGTTGGGTTCACCAATTTCACGAAGACGCCAGGCGATCAGCGGTGTCGCCGCTTTCGCCAGCGGTTTGATCACTCCCGCCTCGGTTTCCGAGGGCATCAGCGGGACGTCGCGATAGAAGACCGGCGCGCCGACCGGATCCGTCGAAGTCTGGATCTTGATCTGGCCGCGCGAGACGCTGCGGTTGCCGCTGGTGTAACCCGTGATCGTGATCGTAGCCGGCTGCTGTGTGGAGCCGCGTTTGATTGCGGTCCAGGCACCGGCGTCGGGCTTCCAGGTGTGCGCCGCGGCCTGCTCGGGCGTGAGCGTGGGCGGACGGTTGGCCGGGGAGACACAACGCGGATCGATCTCGCCGATGCGCATGCGCTCGCCAGCCGTTCTCACTCGGATCGGCGCCGCGCCGCCCGCGAAAGCGATCTCGATGAGCCACACGGTGGCGGCCTTTTCGGCATCGCGCCAAAGAAACGTTGGGGCGGGGAACTCAGGCGGGAAGATCGATCCCGACGTCGGATAATCGATGGCAATTGCGCTGACACTAGCCGCCGGCTGTTGCGCACTGGCCGCAACCGTCAGTGCGAGCGCGATCAGCGCTCGGATGCCGAAATGAAGCACTGGACCTCCTCGATGGATTGGGCGCCGCCAGTCACCCGTCGGTTACGCCTTCGTGGCGATTGACCCGGCGCCGGAATCTCTTCTAATATGGAAGTGTAGTGGGCGGGAGTAGCTCAGTTGGTAGAGCGCTAGCCTTCCAAGCTAGCTGTCGCGGGTTCGAACCCCGTCTCCCGCTCCAAGTCCTTCCTTGGCTGGCGTAGCTCAGTTGGTAGAGCGGCAGTTTTGTAAACTGCGGGTCGGGGGTTCAATTCCCTCCGCCAGCTCCATATTCTCCTTTTCTCGTGACTCAGTGAATTCTAAGCATAAAGCCCTACTCCTTTTCAACCGATGTACCTAGCAGGAGAAGCTTTGTATGCGCTATTTGCTTTCGTCGGGACACATCAGCGAGGAGTCACTGGGATTGTATGCGTGCGGCGATTTGCACAGCTCGAGGGTGCCCGTCGTCGAACGGCACCTGGCGGAGTGCCACGTCTGCCGGGCCCAACTGGAGGAGATCCGGATGCTCATCACGGCCCTGAAGGCTTATGGGCAGCCAGTCCGGTCTCGTCCGGCTGTGTTTTGCGGGTAAGCGCTTCCCGGTGGTTGGCGGACTCGTGCGGGTAAGATAGAGACGCGTAGGATAGAGTTATGTTCTACGCTAGATTCGGCGCGCTCGGCATGGCGCTGGCGGTAATGTTCGGAGCGTTCGGCACTCATGCTCTGCGGGGTCGCCTCGACACCTACTCGCTCGACGTATTCCAGAAGGCGGTCTTCTATCATTTTCTGCACGCGATGGGATTGCTCGTTGTTCCCCTGTTTGTGAAGGCAGGCGCCCTGAAGGCGGAGGTGGGCGTCCGCGTGTGCGTGCTGCTTGCTGCTGGCATTGTCCTGTTCTCGGGGAGCTTGTATGGATTGGCCCTGAGCGGTTGGAGAACGCTCGGAGCGGTAACTCCGTTTGGCGGAACGGCCTTTATCGCTGCTTGGCTGTATCTGGCTTGGGGGCTGTTCCAAAGCCGCCGGGTGTGAGGCCTACTTCTTCTTAACCTCGGGTTTTTCCGCGTCCGCGCCGTCGAACGAGATGGCCGAGTCCGTCGTCATGATCTGCGATTCGCTAGTGAACTTGCGGTAGTTGCGGAAGTCGATCGCGTTGCGCGAGCAGCGCGTAGTGCCACGCCAGCAGGAGAGGTTTTCCGCATGCACGGGCAGCAGGAATTGCGCCGTGCCGATGCGCACGAATTCGTAATCGACCACCCACTCGACCGTGTCGAGCGGGAACTCGTCCGGAATGCTGCGCGCGAGCATCTCGATACGCAGCACACGCAGGCTCTTCTTGTCGATCCAGACGGAACCCTTGTAAGCCGGAAAGATCGATTGCCCGCCGATGCGCGTTTCCCAGTGGGAATTTGGGCGCTGGACCTGGAAGTCATAGACCGCGGCGGGCAGTCCCGCGGCGGTCGAATCGCGGCGGTAGTGGAAGTCGGCGGCTGTAGCCGGCGAGAGCAGATCCATCAGCGTCGTGCCGAACTCGCCGCGCGACCAGCCTCCGGAGAGCTCCTCCATCTCCTTTTTCACGAGCTTGTTGTTGATCTTGATGTTGCGGTAGCTCTCGTTGCCGTTCTCGTAAACCACTTCGGCCGAAACCACGTCGTTCGGCACCCAATTGGCCGGGCGGCCCTCGCTCTGATAGCGCGTGGTCATTTGCAGGCAGAGATAGTTGGGCAGCGATTCGGAGAAGTTCAGAGCCGTTTCGCGCACTTTGCTGATAAATGATTCTTCTACGGGGACGGCCGCAGTCTCCTTGGCTGCGGCGTTTGGTACGCCACTCGCCGCGACTTCCCTGACTGTCGCGGCCGGCGCATCGGGCTCGATCTCCGCAGGCGCTTTGGTGGCCCGCTTGGGCGGTTTCCCGCGCTTCAAGACCGGCGGTCCGGCGTCGTCCGGATCGGTCAGCGCGGGCGGCAACTTGAGTACGGACGGGCGTTCTGGCGGGGCCTCCACTGCGACGTCAACAGGTTTCTGCGGGGCGCTAACGGGTTCGGCGGCAGGAACTGGTTCAAGCGGAGCCGGGGCCTGCTTTTCGATCGAGACATTCACGGCGTAGAAGAAGCCCTCGTCATCCTGGCGCGCTTCAATGTGAATCTCGTCGCCGGGTCGCAGCACGGACGACTGGACCTCCTGGCCCTTAAAAACATACTTGGTGATCTTCGAACACTTGAAGTTGACGATACGCGTGTCCTCGGCGTCGAGCGAGATCAACTCGGGTGTGACCTTCCGGATTGTGCCCGTGAAACCGGTAAGGATCTCCTTTTCGGAGGGCTTCTTCTCGGCTGGTCCCTTGCTCTTCTGCCCGGGTAGGCGCGGCCGGGGTATCGTTAACTGTGCCGTCAATAGGCCGCCCGCGCACAGGGTGAGCGCGCCCTCCAGCATGAGAATGCGCAGAACGCTGCCGCCTAAGATTTTTCGCATCCAGTCTCTCTGCTTAGAGTGTACTCCCTCGCAAGAAATGAGACGCCGCGGGCGGAAAAGCGTTACATGGCAATATCATGAGCAACGCCTCGAATGGATAACAGCATGGGCGCTGTGGTACGATGTTCAAGTCGTGGCAGTTATGCCGGATAGTTGCACTGGCGCGCCGCGCCGGTTAGTGGTCGTTTTATCCCTCCAGATCGATCCGGATAGTGGACATCCGCTCCCGAATTGCGATAGGCTGGAAGATGGTTGTGTGTTGCGGACGGGTGGCCGAGCGGTTAATGGCAGCAGGCTGTAAACCTGCCGCTCCTTGCGAGCTACGGAGGTTCGAATCCTCCCCCGTCCACCAGTTTTAGATCGAGCCGTTGTAGCTCAGTTGGTAGAGCGCGTCCTTGGTAAGGACGAGGTCACCAGTTCAATCCTGGTCAACGGCTCCAGAATTTGAATCATCGGAGTTTTGAAGGAGCGGCTCGCCGGGTCATTGAGCCACCGATTCACCCACCACCGGGACCGGGTTGCAGACAGCCCGAGATCTCAATGACCCGTTGAACCAAATAAGCATATGGCGAAAGAAAAATTCGATCGTAGTAAACCGCACGTGAACGTGGGGACGATCGGTCACATCGATCACGGAAAGACGACGCTGACGGCGGCGATCACGAAGTGTCTGGCGAAGCATAACCCGAAGGTGAAGTTCCGGAGTTTTGATTCGATCGACAACGCGCCGGAAGAGAAGGCACGTGGGATCACGATCGCAGTGGCGCACGTCGAGTACGAGACTGCGAACCGGCACTACGCGCACGTCGATTGCCCGGGCCACGCCGACTACATCAAGAATATGATCACGGGTGCGGCGCAAATGGACGGCGCGATTCTCGTGGTGGCGGCGACTGACGGGCCGATGCCGCAGACGCGTGAGCACATTCTGTTGGCGCGCCAAGTGGGTGTGCCGTACGTCGTGGTGGCGCTGAACAAGGTGGACGCGGTCGACGATCCGGAACTGCTCGAACTGGTCGAGATGGAAGTGCGCGAGCTGCTGACGAGCTATGGCTTCCCGGGCGACGATCTGCCGGTGGTGCGCGTGAGCGCGCTCGAGGCGTTGAACGGGAACCCGGAGTGGGAAAAGCATATCGACGAGTTGATGGAAGCGGTCGATAGCTATATTCCGATGCCGGAGCGCGCGGTGGACAAGCCGTTCATCATGCCGATCGAAGACATCTTTTCGATCCAGGGCCGCGGCACGGTGGTGACGGGCCGTATTGAGCGCGGGATCGTGAAGGTGGGCGAGGAAGTCGAAATCGTAGGTTTCCGCGACACGCGCAAGACGGTGTGCACGGGCGTGGAAATGTTCAAGAAGCTGCTCGACGAAGGCCGGGCGGGCGACAACGTGGGCCTGCTGCTGCGCGGTGTGGACAAAGACGATGTGGAGCGCGGCCAGGTGGTCGCGAAGCCGGGCTCGATCAAGGGCTACACGAAATTCCGCGGGGAAGTGTACGTGTTGAGCAAGGAAGAGGGCGGACGCCACACGCCGTTCTTCAAGGGTTACAGGCCGCAGTTTTACTTCCGCACGACGGACGTGACGGGCGTGGCCTCTTTGCCGGAAGGCACGGAGATGGTAATGCCCGGCGACAACGTGAGTTTGGAAGTGGAGCTGATTACGCCGGTGGCAATGGATAAAGGGTTGCGCTTCGCGATTCGCGAGGGCGGCCGCACGGTCGGCGCCGGTACGGTGACGGAGATCATCGGGTAGGAGTTTAAAAATGGCTCGCGAAATTATTACTTTGCAGTGCACCGAGTGTAAGCGCAAGAACTACACGAACATGAAGAACAAGAAGACGACTACGACGCGTCTCGAGCTCAAGAAGTTCTGCCCCTCGTGCAGAAAGCACCACGTCCACAAGGAAACGAAGTAAGTTACAATAAGGGGGCGCCAGGAGTGGGGCCGGCTGACGGCAAGTGGATCTGGCGCGTACCCGGATGCAGGGGCGTAGGTTTAACGGTAGACCAGCGGTCTCCAAAACCGCGAGTGGGGGTTCGAATCCCTCCGCCCCTGCCAGTCATTCGAGACTAGTGAGAACGAGTCCCGGGCACGAAATCCAGAAAAGCGGAATATGGAAGCGACGAACAAAGTGGTTGGGCCGGTCGGCAATTGGCTGAGCGGGGTGAAAGAGTACGTTCAGGATTTGCAGGCGGAGATGCGCCGTGTCACCTGGCCGCCTTGGAAGCAGGTGCGCGCGACGACGGCTGTGGTCATCCTTTCCGTATTCGCGTTCGCGGGCTATTTCAGCGTGGTTGATTTCGTGGTCGGCAAAACGATCACCAAGATTTTCGATACGATGTCCAAGTAGGCGGTTCCCGAATGCCAGAGCAGGATCACATCGAGAAGCCGGAGTTGGAAGCAACGGACTCGCAGGAGGCGGTGCTTGCGGCGCCCGAAGTGCGTGAGGAAGCCGAGGCGTCCGCCGAAGCTGTGGCTGAGCCTGCGTCGACGATGAGGTGGTTCATTATTCACACCTATTCGGGCTTCGAGAAAAAGGTTAAGGAATCGCTTGAAAGCCGCTCCACTGCGTTTCACTTCGCGCACAAGATCGGGCAGATTCTGATTCCGGAAGAAGAAGTTGTCGAGCTGCGCAACGGCAAAAAGGTGACCAGCAAGCGGATGCTCTATCCCGGTTACGTGCTGGTGCAAATGGACATGGACGACGAACTCTGGCACGCGGTGAAGAACACGCCGCGCGTGACGGGTTTCGTTGGCGGCGGGAACACTCCGGTTCCGCTGAGCCCCGACGAGGTGAACGCGATTCTCAATCGCCAGGCTACGTCGGCGGAGCGGCCGCGTCCGAAGCTGAATTTTGAAAAGAACGAGATGGTGCGGATCACGGATGGTCCGTTCTCGAACTTCTCTGGCAAGGTGGATGAGGTGAACCAGGATCGCAACACGCTGCGCGTGCTGGTGACGATCTTCGGGCGCCCGACGCCTGTCGAATTGGATTTTCTGCAGGTTGAAAAGGTTTAGGTGAAATAGTTTAAATGGCAAAGAAAGTAACTGGACAGGTAAAATTGCAGATCCCGGCGGGCAAGGCGACGCCGGCGCCTCCGGTCGGCACCGCGCTCGGTCCCCAGGGCGTCAACATTATGGAGTTCTGCAAGGCGTTCAATGCAAAGACGTCGGCGAAGGATCAGGAAGGCCTGATCATTCCGGTCGTCATCACGATCTTCTCGGATCGATCTTTCACCTTCATCACGAAGACGCCTCCGGTACCTGTTTTGATCAAGCGCGCGGTCAGTCTGGCGAAGGGCTCGGCGGAGCCGAACAAGACGAAAGTCGGCAAGATCACAATGGCGCAGGTGGAAGAGATCGCCAAGATCAAAATGCCCGATCTGAACTGCTTCGACGTCCAAGCCGCCATGAATTGCGTCAAGGGCACGGCTGTCAGCATGGGCGTGGACGTCATCTTGCAGTAGTTGAATTCACGGATTTGGCACTGAAGTTGCATGGTGTCTCCGCGATCTGATATAATCCAAGTTCTGTTCGTCTGCAGTATCCACAGAATTGGGAGGCGGTGATTGAAGTTCAGATCCCGCCGTTTGGACCAGTGAGGAAGAATGGCTCAACAATCCGGTAAAAAGTATAGGTCTGCCGCTGAGCAGGTTCAGGCTCGGCTCTACACTCTGGAAGAGGCAGTCCCTCTCGTCCAGAAAATCAAGTTCACCAAATTCAACGAGACAGTCGAACTGCACATGCGCTTGGGGGTCGACCCCAAACATGCGGACCAGATGGTCCGCGGCACAGTCGTGCTGCCGAACGGTCTTGGAAAGACGAAGACGGTGCTGGTCATCGCTTCCGGCGACAAGCTAAAGGAAGCAGAAGCGGCCGGTGCGGACTTCTTCGGCGGTGAAGAGATGGTGGCGAAGATCCAGGCCGAATCCTGGACAGCCTTCGACGCCGTAATTGCCACGCCGGACATGATGCGCTCGGTCGGCCGTCTCGGAAAGGTACTCGGGCCGCGCGGTCTGATGCCGAACCCGAAGACCGGAACCGTTACCGTGGACGTCGTAAAGGCGATCCAGGAAGTCAAGGCCGGCAAGGTCGAATTCCGTGTCGACAAGACAGGCGTAATCCACGTTCCGGTCGGCAAGGTCGGATTCACGACGGAAAAGCTTCTGGAAAACGCCCAGACGCTGCTTTCGGCCGTTGTGAAGGCAAAGCCCTCGGCCGCGAAGGGCAAGTACGTCAAGAGTGTGACCGTCTGCTCCACCATGGGGCCGGGCGTGCATCTCGATGTGACGGCGTATAACGCGAGGACGGCATAAGAGCAGCCGCATCCGCGGTTGCAGGCATGGAAAGATCATGAAGAAAAAGGCAGACAAGCGTAAAGACGTCGACGTGCTCCGCAAAGAGATGGAGAGCGCGCAGAGCCTGTTTGTGGCGGGTTTCGAAAAGCTCAAGGTGAGCCAGGATTTCGAGCTACGCAAGGCGGTGCGCGGCGCCGGCGGCAGTTATAAAGTGATCAAGAATACCTTGATCGACAAGGCGACGGAAGGCACTCCGGCAAACGCGGTGCTCGGCGGCTTGAAGGGGATGAGTTCGTTCGCCTACACCTCGGGCGATGCCGTAGCGCTGGCGAAGGCGCTGACGACGTATGCCAAGGCGAATCCTTCGTTTACGTTCAAGGCTGGACTGGTGGATGGCCGGGCGATCGACGTCAAGACGATCAACGAACTGGCCGCGCTGCCGTCCAAGGAAGAACTTTTTGCCAAGCTGTTGTGGTGCATCAACGCGCCGGCGCAGCAACTGGCGACGGTGATCAATGCGGTAGGCCGGAACTTGGCGGTTGTGATCGACCAGGGCGTGAAGGAAGAAAAGTTTCAGCAGTAATTTTGGGGTCGGTGGCTGACCGCTGGCGGCTCAAGTACAACGAATCGAATTCAGGAGTTTAGGGAACAACATGGCGGATATCAACGTAATCGCGGAACAGATTCAGGGCCTGACGCTGATCGAAGCGTCGCAGCTCGTGAAGATGCTGGAAGAGAAATTGGGCGTTTCGGCTGCGGCTGCTGTGGCAGCGGCGCCGGCGGCGGGCGCTGCCGCGGCCCCGGCTGCGGAAGAGAAGACCGAATTCACGGTCGTTCTGACAGCAGTCGGCGCCAACAAGATCAACGTTATTAAGGTGGTGCGCGAAGTGACCAGCCTTGGGCTGAAGGAAGCCAAGGACCTGGTGGACGGCGCTCCGAAGCCTGTGAAGGAAGGCGTCAACAAGGACGAAGCCGAATCGATCAAGAAGAAGTTCGTCGACGCCGGCGCATCAGTCGAAGTGAAGTAGTTTTTCAGGCAAGCGAACGTCGCGAACGGCGCGTGTGGGCGGGGGGCTCCCTCGTCCACGTCAGCTTGCCTGTTTCCCGTTTGACGTCCGTAGTGTCTTTTGCTAGACTGACTGAATGTAGCCGGAGTCGGCCCGGACAATTGCGCCTGTGATCAAATCCCGTTTCACTACCTGCAGTTTTTCAACAACTGCACGGGGGGTAGCCCTGCGCACGTTCCTGCCGTTCGAGGTGTGTCGATGTCTCCGATTTTTTGCCGGCCTCTCCGTGTTTGCTACGCGTCTGTCAATTCGCAAATCCCCTTTACGGTTTCAAGCCTTGATTGTGCTCGAAAGACCCGGCGTGTTGCAAGCGAAATTTGCAGCATGTCCAGGGTTTGATTTCTTAACCTGAGTGGCTGGACTACCTTCGGCCTTGAGGAGTGGAAGATGCAAAATCCGGCAACTGGTGCCAACCGCGAGCGTGTAGATTTTTCGAAGATCAAGACCTCGATCCCTATCCCGAACCTGATCGAGGTTCAGAAGAAATCCTATGAGCGATTTCTGCAGATGGACATGCTTCCCGAGGAACGGGATGACAGTGGCCTGCAGAGCGTATTCGCTTCGGTGTTTCCGATCTCGGATTTTCGCGGACTGAGCGAACTCGCGTTCGTCGACTATTCGATTGGAAACTGGGAGTGCAAGTGCGGCAACCTCAAGGGTTTGCATCATTTGCGCACTACCTGCCGCAACCCCTCCTGCGGCGCGCGGATCAAGACGGACCCGTTCCACCCCGGCGACGTGCTTTGCCACAAGTGCGGCACCTTCAATAAGAATATCGTCACCTTCTGCAACCGCTGCGGCGACCCCGTTTCTCTGCAACTGAAGTATGACGTGGCAGAGTGTGAGGAGCGCGGCATGACCTACGCGGCCCCGCTCAAGGTCACCATACGGCTGACCGTGTTCGATAAGGACCCCGACACCGGGGTTAAGACCGTTCGCGACATCAAAGAGCAAGAGGTCTTTTTCGGCGAAATCCCGTTGATGACGGAGAACGGCACATTCATCATCAACGGCACCGAGCGCGTGATCGTTTCACAGTTGCACCGTTCCCCGGGCGTCTTCTTTGAACGCGTTGCGGCGCAGGGCTACTTCCTGGGCAAGATCATCCCGTACCGCGGAAGTTGGGTCGAGTTCGAGTACGACAACAAGAACCTGTTGCATGTGCGCATCGACCGCAAACGCAAGTTCTACGGTTCCGTGTTTCTGCGCGCTCTCGGTATCGAAAAAGACGCCGACATTCTGCGCACCTTCTACCGCATCGAAAAGATCAACATCAAGGACAAGCGTTTGTTCTGGCTCTTTTCGCCGGGAATGCAGGGCATCAAGCTTTCACACGCCGTGACGGCGAAGAACGGCGACGTTCTGCTGCCGTCCAGCCGCAAGCTCACATCGGCGGTCATGAAAGAGTTCGTGAAGCACCATATCGACCAGATCGAGGTGGCGCCGAACGATCTCGAAGATACCTGCGTAGCCGCAGACGTGATCGACATGGAGACGGGCGAGATCCTGGTGGAAGCGAACCAGCCGCTGACCACCACGATCATCGGCAAGCTCATGGATGCGGGGATCAGCAGCTTCGAGCTGTTTTTCCCGGAGCGCGACGAAGTCAGCAACGTAATTTCGGTAACACTGCGCAAAGATGCCGTAAAGACGCGCAACGAAGCGCTGCTCGAAATCTACCGCAAGCTGCGTCCGGGCGATCCGCCTACACTCGACACGGCCAAGGCGCTGTTCGACGGCATGTTCTTCGACGCCCGCAAGTACGATTTTTCGCGCGTCGGGCGCATGAAGTTCAGCATCAAGTTGTTCGATAATCCCGAAGGGCCGGAGCGCGTGACTGCGGACGGGAAACCGTTCGATCGCAAGATCCTGCACCACGACGACTTTATCGACACGATCAAGTATCTGCTCAAGTTGCGCCGCGACGTCGGTTCGGGCGGCAGCCCGGGAGCCGGCAAGGTGGACGACATCGATCACCTCGGCAACCGCCGCGTCCGCGCGGTGGGCGAACTGCTCGAGAACCAGTTCCGTATCGGACTGGTGCGCATGGAGCGCGCCATCAAGGAAAAGATGTCGGTGTACCAGGAAATGTCGACGGCGATGCCGCACGACCTGGTCAACGCCAAGCCTGTGATGGCGGCGATTCGCGAATTCTTCGGTTCGAGCCAGCTTTCGCAGTTCATGGACCAGACCAACCCGCTCTCCGAGATCACCCACAAGCGGCGCCTCTCGGCTCTGGGACCAGGCGGTCTTTCGCGTGAACGTGCGGGCTTTGAAGTCCGCGACGTGCACCCGACGCACTACGGCCGCATCTGCCCGATCGAGACGCCGGAAGGTCCGAACATCGGCCTGATCTCGTCGCTCTCCTGTTTTGCGCGGATCAACGAATACGGCTTCATCGAGAGCCCATACCGCCGTGTGACTGACGGCTCGGTGGTGGACCAGGTGAAGGTTCTCAACCCCGGCGACACGAACAAGAAAGTCGGCGACATTCTATTGCTGGGCGAAGTGGAAAAGCTCAACCGCGATCTCAGCGCGAAGAAGCAGCCGGTCGAGTTTGAAGCCTACTGCGACTATCTTTCGGCGTGGGAAGAGGACAAGTACATTGTCGCCCAGGCCAATATCCAGCTTGATGAAAAGGGGCGCATCGTCGACGATCTGGTGAACGCGCGGCAGGCGGGCAACTTCGTGCTCAAACACCGCGGCGAGATCGAGTACATGGACGTGAGCCCGAAGCAACTTGTCTCGGTCGCCGCCAGCCTGATTCCGTTCCTCGAAAACGACGACGCCAACCGCGCGTTGATGGGATCGAACATGCAGCGCCAAGCCGTTCCGCTGCTGCGCGCAGACGCCCCATATGTGGGCACCGGGATGGAGGCTGTGACGGCGCGCGACTCCGGCGCCGTGGTTCTGTGCAAGCGTTCCGGCATCGTCGATTCGGTCGACTCCGAGCGCATCATCGTTCGCGTGGAAGGCGGAGCGCATGAAGGTCAAATGTCGCGTGAAGTCGGCGCGGACATCTACCAGCTCACCAAGTTCAAGCGTTCCAATCAGAATACCTGCATCAGCCAGAAGCCGATCGTGGAGCAGAACCAGCGGGTCAAGAAGGGCGATGTGCTCGCCGACGGCCCATGCACGGACGGAGGCGAACTCGCACTGGGGCGCAACGTCCTGGTGGCCTTCATGCCGTGGCGCGGCTACAACTTCGAGGACGCCATCGTCGTCAGCGAGAAGTTGGTGAAGGAAGACTACTACACGTCGATCCACATCGAGGAATATGAGGTCGAGGGCCGCGACACCAAACTGGGGCCCGAAGAGATCACGCGCGACATTCCCAATATTGCGGAATCGTTCCTGCGTAACCTCGACGAGAGCGGCATCATCCGGATCGGTGCAACCGTCAAGCCGGGCGACATTCTGGTGGGCAAGGTCACGCCGAAGGGCGAGACGCAGTTGACGCCGGAAGAGAAACTGCTCCGGGCGATCTTCGGCGAAAAGGCCGGCGATGTGAAGGATGCCTCGCTCTACTGCCCGCCCGGAATCGAAGGCACGATCGTCGATTGCAAAGTGTTTTCCCGCAAGGGTGCCGAACTCGACGAGCGATCCAAGCAGATTCTGCAGAACCAGATCGACCGCATGCACCGCAACCTCGATGATGAGAAGCGCATTCTCGGCGACGAGCGGGCCAAGCGTCTCGGTACGTTGCTCGAAGGCAAGGTTTTGCTGGCCGACCTGCACGACGAGAAGACCAATAAAAAGCTGCTCTCCAAGGGCGTCGAACTGACGCGCGACATCATCGAAAAGATTCGCGCACGCGACCTCAAGCGGATGCGCCTCAAAGACCGCGATGCGCGCGTCAACGAGCAGATCGACGAGATCGAAGAGATGACCTCGCGGCAGATCACCGTGCTCGAAAAGATCACGGACGAAAAGATCGCCAAGCTGCGCAAGGGCGACGAACTGCCTCCGGGCGTCATCAAGCTGGTTAAGGTCTATATCGCCATGAAGCGCAAGCTTTCAGTTGGCGACAAGATGGCCGGCCGGCACGGTAACAAGGGTGTGATCGCGCGCATCGTTCCTGAAGAGGACATGCCGTATCTGCCGAACGGAACGCCGGTTGAGATTGTGCTTAATCCGCTCGGCGTGCCCTCCCGTATGAACGTGGGACAGATTCTTGAAACCCACCTCGGCTGGGCTGCAAAGATGCTGGGCCTGCACTATGCGACCCCAGTGTTCGACGGCGCCACCGAAAAGAATATCAAGGAAGAACTCACCAAGGCGGGCTTGCCGACATCCGGCAAAGTGCAGCTTTGGGATGGAATGACCGGTCTGCCGTTCGAGCAGCCTGTGACCGTGGGCTACATCTATATGCTCAAGCTGTCGCACCTGGTGGACGACAAGATCCACGCGCGCTCGATCGGACCGTACTCGCTGATCACGCAGCAGCCGCTCGGCGGCAAGGCGCAGTTTGGCGGACAGCGCTTCGGCGAGATGGAAGTGTGGGCGCTCGAGGCGTATGGAGCGGCATACATTCTGCAAGAGTTGTTGACTGCGAAATCGGACGACGTGTATGGTCGCGCGAAGATCTACGAAGCGATCGTGAAGGGCGAAGCGGCCGCCGAACCGGGCGTGCCGGAGTCCTTCAACGTGTTGATCCGGGAATTGCAGTCCTTGTGCCTGGACGTTGAGTTGATGAAATCGGCCCGTGAAATACCGGACACGGCCCTGGCCGCGGACTAGGCGGTCTCCGGCGGATGACCATGTTTGATAGTGGTCACCGTGTTTGGCAGTCGTGAATGTATAGCAGGCCCATCTGCTAGCCGGTCCGGGGCGGGCATCCCGGCGGTCGGCTAGCAGACGAGGCAATGAGGAAATAACATGTACCGATCCTCTCCCTACGACAGAGCGAATTTGATAGCAGACTTCGATTCGATTCGAATCAGTCTCGCTTCTCCCGAAAAGATCCGTAGCTGGTCGCACGGCGAAGTGACCAAGCCGGAGACGATCAACTACCGTACCTTCAAGCCGGAGCGCGATGGCCTGTTCTGCGCCCGGATTTTCGGCCCGATTGCCGACTGGGAATGTTTGTGTGGCAAGTACAAGCGCATGAAGCATCGCGGAGTAATCTGCGACAAGTGCGGCGTCGAAGTCACGCTCTCCCGGGTACGCCGCGAGCGCCTCGGGCACATCGAACTGGCCAGCCCGTGCTCGCATGTCTGGTTCTTCAAGGGATTGCCGAGCCGCATCGGCTACCTGCTCGATATTACCCTGCGCGAGTTGGAGCGGGTGCTCTACTTCGAGGCGTTCGTTGTCGTCGATCCCGGTGAGGGACTGGAGCTGCGTGCGGGCGAAGTGATCAGCGACGAGCGTAAGCGCCAGCTTGATCAGGACGCACCGGGACAGTTCATCGCACTGATGGGCGCCGAAGGCATCAAGGAACTACTCAAAAAGGTAGACGTCGAAAGCCTCAGTCTCGAAATCCGAGAGAAGATGAAGACCGAGGCGTCGCAGCAGAAGAAGCTGAAGTTCGCCAAGCGCCTGCGTGTCGTCGAGAGTTTCCGCAAATCCGGCAACAAGCCGGAGTGGATGATTCTAGACGTGATGCCGGTGATTCCTCCCGAACTGCGCCCCCTGGTGCCGCTCGACGGCGGACGTTTCGCGACTTCCGATCTCAACGACCTCTACCGCCGCGTGATCAACCGCAATAACCGGTTGAAGAAGCTGATCGAATTGCACGCGCCCGACGTCATCGTGCGCAACGAAAAGCGCATGTTGCAGGAGGCGGTCGACGCCCTGTTCGACAACGGACGCCGCGGCCGTGTGCTGCGCGGCGCCAACAATCGCCCACTCAAGTCGCTTTCCGATACGCTCAAGGGCAAGCAGGGACGCTTCCGCCAGAACCTGCTCGGTAAGCGCGTCGATTACTCGGGACGATCCGTGATCGTCGTGGGTCCGGAACTGAAGCTGCACCAGTGCGGTCTGCCGAAGAAGATGGCGCTCGAACTGTTCAAGCCGTTCATCTATCACCGTCTCGAACAGCGCGGCCATTGCACCACCATCAAGCAGGCCAAGGAGTTGGTCGAGCAGCAGGACCCGGTGGTCTGGGACATTCTCGAAGAGGTCATCAAGGACCATCCGATTCTGCTCAACCGCGCTCCCACGTTGCACCGTCTCGGCATCCAGGCCTTCGAACCCGTGCTCGTGGAAGGCAAGGCCATCCGCATCCATCCGCTTGTCTGCACCGCCTTCAACGCCGATTTCGACGGCGACCAGATGGCCGTGCATATTCCGCTCTCGCCGGAAGCGCAGATCGAAGCCTCCACACTGATGCTGGCGGCCAACAATATTCTCTCACCCGCGCATGGCGCGCCGATCGCGGTGCCTACGCAGGACATGGTGCTGGGTCTGTACTACCTCACCAAGGCGCGTCCGAACGCGAAGGGCGAAGGCAAGAAATTTGCCTCCATTGACGATGTGCTGATCGCGCTCGAAATGGGCGAAGTGGAGACGCTGACCCGGATCAAGCTGCGCCACACCGGCAAGGTCATCGATCTGACGAAGGCCTTCGACAGCCAGAACCTTCTGCACACCGAACCCGCACACTTCGAGAAGCAGGACATGGATACGACGGTCGGCCGCGTCATCCTCAACGATGTGCTGCCCGACGAGATGCCGTTCATCAACGGGCTTCTGAAGAAGAAGGGCCTCACGCAGCTTGTGCAGTACTGCTACTTGAAGTTTGGCATCCGCACGACGGTAAAGATGCTCGACGAAGTCAAGAGCCTCGGTTTCCTCTATGCGACTCGCGCCGGCATCTCGATCGGCATCGACGACATGGTCGTTCCGGAATCCAAGCCCGCGCTGGTGAAGGACGCCGAGCACCAGGTGATCGAAGTCCAGCAGCAGTATCAGGACGGCGCAATCACCCACGGCGAGCGCTACAACAAGATCATCGAAATCTGGTCGAAGGTGACCGAGAAGGTCTCCGAAGAGATGTTCAAATCGATGGAAGAGGACGATCGCACCGGCCGTTACCTCAACCCGATTTACATCATGGCCGACTCCGGCGCGCGCGGATCGAAACAGCAGATCCGCCAGCTCTCGGGTATGCGCGGACTGATGGCCAAGCCCTCGGGCGAGATCATCGAGACGCCGATCACCGCGAACTTCCGCGAAGGTCTGAACGTGTTGCAGTACTTCATTTCGACGCACGGCGCCCGCAAGGGTTTGGCCGACACCGCGTTGAAGACCGCCGATTCCGGCTACCTGACGCGCCGCCTGGTCGACGTGGCGCAAGACGTGATCGTGACCGAGGACGATTGCGGTACTACCGACGGCATCTTCGTCGAGCCGATCCGCGACTCCTCCGGCGACACTATTGAACCGCTGCGCGATCGCATCGTGGGTCGTGTGGCGCTCGAAGATCAACTCGATTACGAAGGCAACGTGATCGTTGCGGCTAACTCGGAAATCACCGAGGACATCGCCGCGACGATTCAATCCTCCGGCATCGACCGCGTTAAGATCCGTTCCGTGCTGACTTGCGAATCGAAGCGCGGTGTATGCCAACTTTGCTACGGCCGCAATCTGGCCACCGGCCGGATGGTCGAGCATGGCGAGGCTGTCGGCGTGATCGCTGCGCAGTCGATCGGCGAACCCGGAACGCAGCTCACCATGCGCACGTTCCACATCGGCGGCGCGGCAACCAGAATTTCCGAGCAATCGACGCAGGACGCCGGTTCCGACGGCTCCGTAAAGTTCCTGGGCATCGTGACGGTGCGCAATGCGAAGGGCGAACTGGTCGCCATGAATCGCGCCGGTATCCTCGCGCTGCTCGACGAAAAGGGCCGCGAGAAGCAGCGCTACCCGGTGACCTACGGCGCCAAGGTGCTTTGCGAAGACGGCGCCAAGGTGAAAGAGAACCAGATTCTTCTCGAATGGGATCCCTATACGTTCTCGATCCTGACCGAAGTTAGCGGCGTGATCCACTTCAAGGATATGCACGATGGCGTGACAATTCAGGAGCAGGTGGACGAGATCACCGGCATGTCGCAGTTGGTCGTGACCGACTCGCCGGATGAGAAGAAGATGCCGACCATCGTGGTGCGGCCTGGTACCCTGCGCGCCGACGAGAAGCGCTACCTGATGCCGACCCACGCCCACTTGATGGTGCACGAGGGCGAAGAGGTGCACGCGGGCGACGTGATTGCGAAGATCCCGCGCGCCACCACCAAGACCAAGGACATCACCGGCGGTTTGCCGCGTGTCGTGGAATTGTTCGAAGCGCGCAAGCCGCGCGAGACCGCCGTGCTTACCGAAGTCAACGGTATTGTGAAGTACGGCGAGTTCATGAAGGGCTTCCGCAAGATTTACGTGGTCGGCGACGATGGCCAGCAGCGCGAGTACCAAGTGCCGCGCGGCGTCCACGTCAACGTCCAGGAGGGCGAGCGTGTGCAATCCGGCGACCCGCTCATGGATGGCCCGCGCAACCCGCACGATATCCTCGACATCAAGGGCGAGAAGGAATTGCAGAAGTATCTCGTCAATGAGATCCAGGAAGTCTATCGTCTGCAGGGTGTGCATATCAACGACAAACACCTCGAAACGATCTCCCGGCAGATGATGCGCTGGGTCAAGATCGACGACATCGGCGACACGGAATTCCTGCCTGAGGAAGTGGTCGACAAGTTCCGCTTCCGCGAGGAGAACCAGCGCGTAGCCGACGCCTCCGGGCGCCGCGCCTCCGGCAAACCCGTTTTGCTCGGAATCACAAAAGCGTCGTTGTCCACTGATTCGTTTATTTCGGCGGCGTCGTTCCAGGAGACGACGCGCGTACTCACCGAAGCCGCCATCAACGGCAAGGTGGATCACCTGCGCGGTCTGAAGGAAAACGTCATCATGGGCCGCCTGATCCCGGCCGGCACCGGCATGGATTACTACCGCGCCGTCAAGATCGCCGGCGAGGATGTCGAGGAAGAATCCTTGGCCGAAGTCGAGGGCATCAGCCCCGACGTGATGGCCGGCTACGAGGAAGAGACCGGGCTGCATTACTCCGGTGGGCTCACCGAAGTGGTCCCGGACATCGAAGACACCACGACTCCCGAGTAGTTCTAGTAGCCGGGCAGGTTTCCCGCGAGGCCTGCCCGACCTCACTCCTGGAGGCCTCCTTGTATGACTTCCCGCGAACGGGTTGTCACCACACTGTCGCATCGGGAACCCGACCGTGTGCCTATCGATCAGGGCGCGATGCGCTCCTCCGGTTTGATGGCGATTGCCTACAACCGTCTGAAGCGCCATCTCGGATTGACCGAGGAGACGACTTTCGTCTATGATCTCGTGCAGCAACTGGCCTTGCCCGAGCCCTGGTTTCTGGAGCGTTTCCACGTCGACGCGATCGACCTCGGGCGTGCCTTTGCACATCCGGACGAGTGGAAGCCGTGGAACCTTCCCGATGGTTCTCCCGCGCAGACGCCGGCCTGGTTCCGCCCGGAGCGCGAGAATGGCGGACTGATAATTCGCGACGACGAGGGCGAGGTCATCGGACGCATGCCCGAGGGCTTCACCTGCATCGATCAGGTCTGCTGGCCGCTCTCGGCTCCGGATGGCCTCGACAATTTCAAACCGTTGCAGCCGCGAATGAAGAAGGTGACTTGGGCCGCGATCCCGTCGGCGCCCTTCGACGAAGCGTTGACGGACGAGCGTCTCGACAAGATCGGGTATGTGGCCAGGCAACTCTACGAGACCAGCGATCGGGCCATCGTGCTTTCAGTAGGCTGCAATCTCTTCGAGTGGACGCAGTTTCTGTTTGGTCCCGAAAACCAGTATGCCTACCTGGCGGGCGAGAAAGAAAAGATGTGCGCCGTGCTGGATGAACTCACTGACATCCACATCGAGTTTCTCGGCCGCATTCTGCCGAAAATACGCGGTTCGGTGCAGGTACTGGTAATGGGTGATGATCTCGGAATGCAGCGCGGGCCGCAGATCTCCCGCCAAATGTATCGCGAAATGTTCTTCCCTCGCCATCGCCGCATCTATGAGTTCGCGAAACGCGAAAGTGGAGCGCACATCATGCTGCACTCCTGCGGCGGGATCTACCCTCTGATCCCCGACCTCATCGAAGCCGGTGTGGACATTTTGAATCCCGTTCAGACCAGCGCCCGCAACATGGAGCCGGAAAAACTTAAACGCGAGTTTGGGAAGGACGTCAGCTTTTGGGGCGGTGGTTGCGACACGCAACACACACTGATTCACGGCACGCCCGAGGAGGTGCGCGACGATGTGCGCCGCCGTCTGGACATCTTCATGCCCGGTGGTGGATTCGTTTGGAATCAGGTGCACAATGTGCTGGCCGATGTGCCGCCGCAGAATATCGTCGCGATGCTCGAAGCGGCGTACGAATTCGGTGTTTACTCAGGCTCCGCGGCGGAATCGGCCTGATCGGGAAGAACTCGAACCTCATATCCCGCGCAAGCGAGTGGCTGGTTTCGGCGAACTGGCAGTAACGCTGGCAGCGAGCGGCGGGACGTCGATCCGTCTCAGCGTTTGCCGCTAGTCTTCTCTTCGTGCAACTGGCGGACGTGTTCCTCGAGCCAGTCGAGGCGCTTGACCAGGTCTTCGATGGCCTGGCCCTCGGGGTCGGGAAGATTGCCGTGATCGAGTACCTCGTTGCCGGTCTGTTCACCGCGAGCGCGGACGATGCGGCCCGGAACGCCGACTACGGTGGAATGGTCTGGCACGGGCTTCACGACGACGCTGCCCGCGCCGATCTTGACGTGGTTGCCGATCACGATATTGCCCAGCACTTTCGCGCCGGTGCCCACCACAACGTGGTCGCATAACGTGGGGTGGCGCTTGCCGCACTCCTTGCCCGTACCGCCGAGCGTCACTCCCTGGTAAAGCAGCACGTCGTCGCCAATTTCCGTGGTCTCGCCGATCACGACGCCCATGCCGTGGTCGATGAAGAAGCGCCGGCCGATGCTCGCTCCGGGATGAATCTCGATGCCGGTGAGAAAGCGGCTGATCTGCGAGATAAAGCGCGGCAGAATCGGCACGCGGGCCTGGAACAACCTGTGTGCGAGGCGGTGCAGTAGAATCGCGTGAAAGCCTGGGTAGCACAGGACGATCTCCAGCACGCTTTTCGCGGCTGGGTCTTCGCGGAAGATGGTGTCTATCTGCTCCCGTATGGTGCGGAACATCGTACCCATATTATTGCGCGAAAGGTGGCGCGTGCGCATTCTAGCGCAGCAGGCGGATGCGGTGGTTCTCGCTATCGGCGACGAACACTCCACCACGCGGCGCTGCCAGCACACCGTGCGGACGCGCGAGCTTGCATAGCGCCGGAAAGCCATCAGGGCCATCGCCGCGTTCGCCCGTGCCCATTATCGTCGTGATGAGTCCGGTCTTTGTATCGATGCGCCGGATTGCGTGGTTTTCCGTATCCGCGATATACAACAAGCCGTCGGGGCCGTGTGCGATACCTTTTGGCCCCGCCAGCTTCGCGCTCTTTGCGGGGCCGCCGTCGCCGCTGTAGCCCTTTTCGCCTGTACCCGCCACATGCACAAAGCGCTGCAGTTTTGTATCGATGCGATAGATCGCATTGCCCTCGCGCAACGCGAGCCAGAGAGATCCGTCCTCGGAGTTGACAAGGCAGCGGGGACCGCTGAGCGAGACGCCCGGCAATGGCGCGCCGTCGCGAAGCGGATTGGAACCGCCTCCCAACCACGTCTCGATGTGGCCTGTCTTCAGATCGACACGGCGGATGCGCTGGTTGCCGATATCGCAAATCAGCAGCCGCCCTTGCGAGTCGAAAGCGATGCTGTGAGGCTGGCGCAGTTGCGCACTGACCGCTGGACCGCCATCCCCGCCGAAGCCCGCGACACCGGTGCCCGCCAGCGTCGTAATGATCTTCGTCCGGGCGTCGATGCGCCGCACGACGTGGTTCTGCATCTCGACGACAAACATGTTGCCGGCCACGTCGAAGGCCACTTCATAGGGCTGATTGAAGGAGGCCTCGAGCGCTGGTCCGCCGTCGCCTCGATAGCCTCGACGGACGTCGCCGGCTACGGTGGAGATCTCTCGCGTTCGCAAGCTAAGGCGGCGCACGCAATGGTTATCAACGTCGCAAAAGTACAGGGCGCCGTCCGGCCCTATCGTCAGTCCGTAGGGATTGTTGATTGTGGCTTCATCGCCCGGGCCGCCGTCGCCCGAGTAGCCGGGATAGCCTGTGCCGGCAATGGTGATCGTTTTGCGCGGCGGGACGGGCCGCCGCGGCAATTGCGCAATCGAAGCCTGCAGAAACGTGCGGCGCAGCATGGTAACGGGACTTACAAGACAGATTCTATCGCGTCCAGGACCCTTCGTAGTGCGATATCCTCAAACGCGGCCTCGCCGGGTTCGGCCCGGATCACGCGGACACGCTCCCCGCGCGGTTCCCAAACCGCCGGATTGCTGGGACCGAACAGGGCCACTGTGGGCGTGCCCACTGCCGCGGCGAGATGACTGATTCCGGAATCGTTACCAATGTACACGCGTGCCGAAGCGAGCCAGCACGCCAGAACATAGAGGTCGTCGAAGCGCACTGCGCCGGGCAGATCTTCTTCGGGACCGGCACACCACAGCACACGCGGCAGCCAGCCTGCGAGTTCCCGAAAACGCGGCAGCGGCCAGTTCTTCGCGGGGTTTCCCGAGAACGGATGGATCACTGCGAAATCTTCGCGCTGCACATCGCAGCGTATGCGCGGAACGGGATCGGCGCCGCGCGCTCCCAGGCTGCACGCCTGTTCGAGATAGAAGTTCGTTGCGTGGCGTGTGTAACCCGCGGGCGGCAATGCCTGCAAAAAGTGAAATGGAAAAGGTGCGCTGGCGCTGCGGAACTCCGGCCGATTGGCTCCGTACCAGGAGACGATCGTGTCGAAGGAGGAGAGCGTTTTGAGCAAAGAGTCTGGGGCTTCGACGCCTTCGATGCCGAGCAGGTCCAAGCCAGTCGAGGCGATGGAACGGGCGTGATCGGCGAACCGTGCGAGTGCGCAGTTTGGCCCCGCGCTCCAGACTTCGGTGTATCCGCCGCGCAGCGACTCCAGCGCGGGCAGTGAGACGATGAAGTCGCCGATCGCTCCCGGACGAATCAACAAGACCCTCGACGCGTTTGCCAAACTCTCATCATAGCCCCGGAACTCGCTTCCGTCCCTGCAAATGCTTACAATGTAGGCTGATCGTTTGGGTGTCCTTATTGTGACCGGCATTCTAACGTAAGAACCTGAGGAGGTTTCTAGATGAGTTTTGCTACACGTAGATTCGTAATCGGAGCCGTGGCTGCCATAGCGCTCGCCGCGTCGGCCTTTGGACAGGGTCAGGGCCGATTCGATCCTAAGCAGATGGTGGACCGGCAGATCGAGGGCATGAAGGATCGCCTGAGCTTGACCGCCGACCAGGAGAAAAAGGTCCGGCCGATCCTCTTGGAGAGCATGAAGAAATCTATGGCTGCCCGCGAGAAGGATGGTCGGCCAGAGCCCGGCAAGGCTCCCTCCAAAGAGGTTATGGCGGAGATGGGCAAGATCCGCAAGGAGACGAACGAAAAGCTCGGAGAAGTTCTGAGCGCCGATCAGATGAAGAAATACGAGGCGATGATGCAAGAGCGCCGCGGCGGTGGAAAAAAGGGCGGCGAAGCCAAGCAGTAGCGGGCATTGAGGGGCGCGCGCCTGCGCACGCCCCTCCGCCCAGTCCCCTATTGAGGGAGCACGACGAACACTCCGAAAAGCGGAGCGGTGTGCACGGGCGCGGTGGGGATGTTTCCGTTGGGTAATGCGGCCGTCAGTCCCATCATCGGAATGCTGACTGGGGCGCCGGCGTAAATCCCGCTGGCGACCGGGCCGCCAAAGAAGTTCTGCGCGTCGCGGATCTCGTAGTGCTGGCCGACAGCGAGAACGCCGGACAAACTGACGGGTACGGAGCTTTGCCCCGCCCAGTTGTAAATAACGATGTTGGCCCTTCCAGGTTCGTACTCATTGGGGCGGACAAAAGTCCAGATTCCGGAGGGATCGCCAGCAGTGGCGCTGCTTTGCGTGTCCACGCCTGTCCTCGACTTCCACAATCCAAAATCAATTACATTTCCGTTGTAAGTGAAGCGGCCGGATCCGAAGTAAGTGTTGATGTCGAAAGAGTAATTCGATGTGCTCTGTGTGGCGTCGGGAATGATCATGATCGTATCGAGGTTCTTGGAGTACAGTACGTTCTTCTGGAAATTAACGCCAATCCAGCGCCAGATGTTCAATGTCTCCTTGCCGCCAATGAAATAGTTATTACTCGCGTAGACGCCCGCGTTCACTTCGCTCCACGGGTAGCCGATCTCGTTATATCCGGTATTCGCGCCTGGTGCGTGGTAGAGGTGGTTATTGAGCAGTGTGATGTTCTGCACGCCGCCGATTCCACCCGCGAAGAGTACATTATCTGTGTATTCTACAATCGGGTTTCCGGCTGCGATCGACCCACTGTTGAATGCGATGTTTCCTTCCAGCGCGATATTACGTATGTAAGTCTCGCTGGTCGAACCATAAATATGCATCCCAACCCCGAATTGATCGAAGATGATGTTTTCTCGGATTCGCTTCAGTCCCGTATGGTTCTGCGCATACAAACCGTGCCCGTGGCCGCGGTCAATTCCCTGGTAGCCGTTGTAGTAGATCAGGTTTCCGTAAACGTCGCCTTCCACGGCTTCCTTCCACCACGCGATGCCCTGCCTGGTGTCGTGAATGATCAGGTTGATGAACCTGGCCCCGGGAGCCCAACAGTCGATGGCGCTGTAAATCGCGGCGGTTCCGTCTGGCGCCAGTGCGCGGTCCGTGATGGAACTGGCAAACTCAAGGCCCCAGAACCATACATAGGCTCCGAGGTCGGGCTGCGAATTGCCGTCGCAGCAACCGACCTGAAGCCAGCCATTGATAATCGCTCGTTCGCCAGGGTACTGCCGGACGATGATCGGCGCAGTCTGCGTTCCAACCAGACGGCTATAAAAAATCACTTGGCCGGAGCCGTATGTGCCGCCGCGCACCCAGATCGTGTCGCCAGGACGCACGCTGGCCGGGTGGGCCAATGCTGTTGCGAGACTCCACGGGTTGGCGATTGTGCCGTCGCCACCCGCACTGCCGTTGGGCGCAACATACCATTGGTTGCCGGGCGCGGGCGGATTGGAAACGGGAACAGTCAGCGTGACGCTCACCGTCTGCTTAGGGAGCCCAGCGCCCAAGGCGGAGATCGTGATCGTATCCGTATAGGTGCCCGGCGCCAGGCTGAACACGGACGGGCTGACTGTCAGAACGTCCGGTACCGTGCCGGTAGCTTGTGAAAGCGTCAGCCAGGGTTGCTGCCGTTCGGCTGTCCAGTTAAGCGTGCCGCCGCCTGTATTGCTGATCGCGAGACTCTGTGAACCGGCTCCAGTGAAAGTCAGCGACGACGGTGCGACGGCAAGCACCGGAGGCTGTGCGATGTTGAGCGTGACCGGAATCGTCGCAGGCGAGCCAGTCGCGCCGGTCGCGGTGATCGTGACCGCGCCGGTGTACGTGCCGGGTGCAAGTCCGGTCACATTGACCGTCACGCCGACGTTACCCGGGCCCGTACCAGACAGCGGCGCGACCGTGAGCCAGGCTTGATTCGCAGCCGCCGTCCAGTTGAGAGTGCCGCCGCCAGTATTGTTGATCGCGAGATTCTGCGAACCGGCTCCAGTGAAAGTCAGCGACGATGGTGCAACGGCGAGGGCAGGGGCGGATGCGATGTTGAGCGTGACCGGAATCGTAGCGGGCGATCCTGTCGCGCCGGTCGCAGTAATTGTGATCGCGCCGTTGTAAGTGCCGGGCGCGAGGCCGGTCACATTGACCGTGACGCTGACGTTGCCCGGGCCTGTGCCGGAGAGCGGCGCGACCGTGAGCCAGGCTTGATTCGCAGCAGCGGTCCAGTTAAGCGTGCCACCACCGGCATTGCTGATCGCGAGATTCTGCGAACCGGCTCCAGTGAAAGTCAGCGACGACGGCGCGACGGCGAGCACCGGGGGCTGTGCGATGTTGAGCGTGACCGGAATCGTAGCGGGTGAGCCAGTCGCGCCGGTCGCAGTGATCGTGACCGCGCCGTTGTAAGTGCCGGGCGCGAGGCCAGTCACATTGACCGTTACGCTGACGTTGCCCGGGCCTGTGCCGGAAAGCGGCGCGACCGTGAGCCATGATTGATTCGCAGCAGCGGACCAGTTGAGCGTACCGCCGCCGGTGTTGCTGATCGCGAGATTCTGCGAACCGGCTCCAGTGAAAGTCAGCGACGATGGCGCGACGGCAAGCACCGGAGGCTGCGCGATGTTCAGCGTGACCGGAATCGTAGCGGGCGAGCCAGTCGCGCCGGTCGCGGTAACAGTGAGCGCGCCGTTGTACGTGCCCGGTGCAAGGCCAGTTACATTGACCGTCACGCTGACCGAGCCCGCGCCCGCACCAGACAACGGCGCGACCGTGAGCCAGGCTTGATTCGCAGCAGCGGTCCAGTTGAGCGTACCGCCGCCGGTGTTGCTGATCGCGAGATTCTGCGAACCGGCTCCAGTGAAAGTCAGCGACGACGGTGCGACGGCAAGCACCGGAGGCTGTGCGATGTTGAGCGTGACCGGAATCGTAGCGGGCGAGCCAGTCGCGCCGGTCGCGGTAACAGTGAGCGCGCCGTTGTACGTGCCGGGCGCAAGGCCAGTTACATTGACCGTCACGCTGACCGAGCCCGCGCCCGTGCCAGACAACGGCGCGACCGTGAGCCAGGCTTGATTCGCAGCAGCGGTCCAGTTGAGCGTACCGCCGCCGGTGTTGCTGATCGCGAGATTCTGCGAACCGGCTCCAGTGAAAGTCAGCGACGACGGTGCGACGGCGAGCACCGGAGGCTGTGCGATGTTGAGCGTGACCGGAATCGTAGCAGGCGAACCCGTCGCACCGGTCGCAGTGATCGTGACCGCGCCGTTGTACGTGCCCGGTGCAAGGCCAGTTACATTGACCGTTACGCTGACCGAGCCCGCGCCCGCACCAGACAACGGCGCGACCGTGAGCCACGTTTGATTCGCAGCCGCAGTCCAGTTGAGCGTACCGCCGCCGGTGTTGCTGATCGCGAGATTCTGCGAACCGGCTCCAGTGAAAGTCAGCGACGACGGTGCGACGGCAAGCACCGGGGGCTGTGCGATATTCAGCGTGACCGGAATCGTAGCGGGCGAACCCGTCGCACCGGTCGCAGTGATCGTGACCGCGCCGTTGTACGTGCCGGGCGCAAGGCCAGTTACATTGACCGTTACGCTGACCGAGCCCGCGCCCGCACCAGACAACGGCGCGACCGTGAGCCACGTTTGATTCGCAGCCGCAGTCCAGTTGAGCGTACCGCCGCCAGTGTTGCTGATCGCGAAATTCTGCGAACCGGCTCCAGTGAAAGTCAGCGACGACGGTGCAACGGCGAGCACCGGGGGCTGCGCGATATTCAGCGTGACCGGAATCGTAGCGGGCGAACCCGTCGCGCCGGTCGCAGTGATCGTGACCGCGCCGTTGTAAGTGCCGGGCGCAAGTCCGGTCACATTCGCCGTCACGCTGACGGACCCCGCGCCCGCACCAGACAGCGGCGCGACCGTAAGCCACGTTTGATTCGCAGCCGCTGTCCAGTTGAGCGTGCCGCCGCCAGTATTGCTGATCGCGAGATTCTGTGAACCGGCGCCAGTGAAAGTCAGCGACGACGGTGCAACGGCGAGCACCGGGGGCTGCGCGATATTCAGCGTGACCGGAATCGTAGCGGGCGAGCCAGTCGCGCCGGTCGCAGTGATCGTGACCGAGCCGTTGTAAGTGCCGGGTGCGAGGCCGGTCACATTGACCGTTACGCTGACGGACCCCGCGCCCGCACCAGACAGCGGCGCGACGCTGAGCCAAGTTTGATTCGCAGCCGCTGTCCAGTTGAGCGTGCCGCCGCCAGTATTGCTGATGGCGAGATTCTGCGAACCGGCGCCAGTGAAAGTCAGCGACGATGGCACGACGGCAAGCACCGGAGGCTGTGCGATGTTGAGCGTGACCGGAATCGTCGCGGGCGATCCTGTCGCGCCTGTTGCGGCAACAGTGACCGCGCCGTTGTAAGTGCCGGGTGCGAGGCCGGTCACATTGACCGTTACGCTGACCGAGCCCGCGCCTGTGCCGGAGAGCGGCGCGACCGTGAGCCAGGCTTGATTCGCAGCCGCAGTCCAGTTGAGCGTACCGCCGCCAGTGTTGCTGATCGCGAGATTCTGCGAACCGGCGCCCGTGAAAGTCAGCGACGACGGTGCAACGGCAAGCACCGGAGGCTGCGCGATGTTGAGCGTAACCGGAATCGTAGCGGGTGAGCCAGTCGCGCCGGTCGCAGTGATCGTGACCGCGCCGTTGTACGTGCCGGGCGCAAGGCCAGTCACATTGACCGTTACGTTGACGTTGCCCGGGCCTGTGCCGGAAAGCGGCGCGACGCTGAGCCACGTTTGATTCGCAGCAGCGGTCCAGTTGAGCGTACCGCCGCCGGTGTTGCTGATCGCGAGATTCTGCGAACCGGCTCCAGTGAAAGTCAGCGACGACGGTGCGACGGCAAGCACCGGAGGCTGTGCGATGTTGAGCGTGACCGGAATCGTCGCGGGCGAACCCGTCGCACCGGTCGCAGTAATTGTGATCGCGCCGTTGTACGTGCCCGGTGCAAGGCCAGTTACATTGACCGTCACGCTGACTGAGCCCGCGCCCGCACCAGATAGCGGCGCGACCGTGAGCCAGGCTTGATTCGCAGCAGCGGTCCAGTTAAGCGTGCCACCACCGGTATTGCTGATCGCGAGATTCTGCGAACCGGCTCCAGTGAAAGTCAGCGACGACGGTGCAACGGCAAGCACCGGAGGCTGCGCGATATTCAGCGTGACCGGAATCGTCGCGGGCGATCCGGTCGCGCCTGTCGCCGTAACAGTGACCGCGCCGCTGTAAGTGCCGGGCGCAAGTCCAGTCACATTGACCGTCACGCTGACGGACCCCGCACCGGTTCCAGACAGCGGCGCGACAGTCAGCCAGGCTTGATTCGCAGCCGCCGTCCAGTTGAGCGTGCCACCACCGGTATTGCTGATCGCGAGATTCTGCGAACCGGCTCCAGTGAAAGTCAGCGACGACGGTGCAACGGCGAGCACCGGCAACGGGGCACTCGGCGTGACGCGAATCGCATTCACGAGAGCACGGCCGACGACTCCGACGAAATCAATTTTCAGCAAGCCGTTCGTCACGGTCACCGGAAACTGCCTGTCAACCGCGGCGCGATAGCCCGCAGTCGCGACGATATCGAAGTTCTGCAGTACGGGGACGCCCCCGACGAAGACGTTGAACACCCGATTGCCCACCTGCCAGAAGAGAATTTCCGCAAACTTCAGAGTGAGCGTATAGGAGCCATTGGGCAGCGGAATCGAGTAGCTGAAATCGCCGTACAATCCCGCTCGCCCTGAACGGTAAAGCTGGACATCGTTGGTGTTCGCGATCGGGTCGCTGGTGTAAAGCAGGTCGCCGCCCGAGTAGTAGTAGTCGGCAATCCAATTGACACCACTCGTGGCCAAATCCGGACCGCCCGTATTAATAGCGATCCCCTGGGCGTGCATCATGGGCGCCACGAGCAAGCACAGCCAAGTGAGACTGGGCAGCAAAGTACCAAGCCGTGCGAGCTGTTTGCGTGCGGGTGAACAGCGCATTCCGGGGGCCTGACGAATTTAGGGTCGTAGCCGAATCACCAGTCTGCTACGTTTGGATAGATTACCAGCAGGATGGGTCTAGTGCAAACAATTTCTTTCGTCTAACCCTATAAGAAGAAATGTATTTGCCTGTGTTTCACTGTGTTGGACACAACAGACTGTTCCGTTGTCTGAAACCAGAAAACGGCGATGTTCAAGCCCGCAACGCGCCCGGCTTGCGCTCGACGGCCTTTGGCCCCCAAGCGCCGGGGACGAAGAAGTCGGTCCAGCCGAGTTTGCACTCTTGCACCATCTGCAAGCCGTACTCGCAGCGTCCCAGATCATCGGCGCCGCCGTTGTTTGTGCCGAACGTGAATTTGCAGCCGGCCTCTTTCGCCAACTTGATGAAGGCGGCACTGGGCAGTTTGTAGCGGCAGTTAATTTCCATGGCTACGCCGTTGCGCGCGAGTGCGGTCACGATCTGCTTCATGCGCGCTTCGGTCCATAAGCGGTCATAGTCCTTCGCGAGCGCGGCTGGCAGGAAGGTGGGGTTTACGTAAATATCGACGGGTTCGTTGTTCAGAATTCCGACGGCGCGCTCGACGAGCGTATCCATGAACTCCTGCGGATCGGCGATGGCGCCAACCTCTTCGGGAATCCAGAGACGCATGCGTTTGCCATGATTGTCGGTCCACGTCATCGAATCGGTGAAGATGTAATCGAACTGAGCCGCCGCCTTGCGCGAAAACATCTGGGTCCACTCGCGCCCTTCGGCCTGCATCGCGACGAAGACCGGCTGCCCTTTCATGCTCTCGACGAAGTTGCGGATTCCCTCATCGTCCTGGACAGGGAAGCCCTTGCCGCAATTCACTGCGATGCCCAGGCCTATGCCGTCGCGTCGCGATTTTTCAAGCGCCTGCTCGATGGTCAGTCCGCCCTTCAAGTGGACGTGATAGTCAACCACCGGATAATTCTTCGCGCTCAACGTGAGGATCTGACGGTACACATCATCCACCACAACAGGCGCTGCGTTCGAGGGCAGAGAATCGGGTAGCGGGCGGACGCGAATCGAGCGGTAGCGCGCCTTGGAGCCGGCATCGTGGCACTGCAACGCGAATGTGCCCTTGTCGAGGACGCGGCCGCGGGTACTGCCGTCGGCAATAACTGGCGGATCGGCTTCATTAAAGTCCACCACGAGGATCCCATTCAAGCGCACCTGTACGTTTTTGCCGCGCACGGCCACCTGCATTTTGAACCACTCGCCGTCACGCACGAGTTGCTTGTAAACGTTGCGCACGCCGTACAGGGAGCCGGTCTTCTTGCGCTCGCGGTACGTCTTCTCTCCGAGCGCGGTATTGGCGACCTGTACCTCAAAACCCTTTTGCGGGAAGCCGGTCTCCTGATAGGCGCTGTGGAAAAAGACGCCGGAGTTGCAGAGGTGCTGCGTCATCGCCTCGATTTCCAGCTCGAAGTTCTTGAAACTGGCGCCGCGCAGCGGGCCGTCATAGAACAGGTGCGAGCGCGGACCGTCGGCCGATAACTGGCCGTCGACTACCTTCCAGGAATCCTTGTTCTCACTGGCGCGCCAGCCTTTGAGACTGCGCCCGTCGAAGAGCGGCGTCCATCCTTCGTCAGCGCCGGACAAGCCGGCTGCCGTGATTGCGCCGACAAATGCGCGCCGTGTCAAACCCGAGTTCCACATGAAGAAATCCTCTCTGCTCAGTATACGGTGCGAAAGCCTCTCCGCGGCATCCCACGCTGTCGCAGAACGGTGACGTCCATGGGCGCGTTTCTCCGCAGGGAGCATATTCTGCGCATCGCGTGCCGGAGCCACTTCTAAAACAGCACGCGCCAGGAAGCGTCGAGCGTGGTCCAACGTTGCGGCGGGCCGCCTTGCGAATCGGGAATGCAGAGCGATCCGTGGCCCTCGTCGCAAAGCAATTCCGTGGCAACTGGATCGAAGACGCTGGCCCACGATCCGATCGAGACAGGCATGCTCAGCCGGCGCAGGCACACCGGGCAGCGGCGTTGTTGATCGGCGAAAACCCAGAGCAGGCAGTAGCTGAAGGCAGCTACGAAAAGCATCGCGCTGGCGATCAGTAGGCACCCGATGGGCAGTGTGATTGCCCCGAAATGCGCACGCAGCGCCGTGCCGCCTTCGATCCACAACAGCGGCAGAATCAGCATCACCAGAATTGTCTTCGCCGCCAGATAGGGCCAGTACTGCCAGCTACACCCATGCAGCGAGAAACGAGCGATGGCTATGAGTGCGATGCCGGATGCCAGTGCGAAGACGATGGGCAAGCTGAAGGCGAAGATGGTGTCACCGCGCGGATCATACGGCAGCGCAAGCGGCGGCTGGGTTTGCCGCGAGCGTGCCATTGCAACGACCGCTCGCACGGCCGCGAAGCCATTTGTCATGGCCGCGGCCAGGCCGGCGACGACGGCGCCCGCCAGCAACGGAAATACCGGACCGCGTACCCAACCTCTCACTGGAATGGGACTGAAGCGCAGGCAGAAAGCGTCAGCGACGGCCGCACGGCAGAGGCGGGCAGCTTGTAGGCCGGCGCTTCCGGCGAGTTCGCCGCGCTCGACCAGGATCCAAAAGCTGGTGAGAATTGATGCCCAACGTGCGCGGAACTCAACGCGATCGCAATGCGGCGCCACCGCGCCGGCCAGGCGAATGCAGGTTCGATAGAGAAGGGGAGGGCGGCTACCCTGGTCGCCGGACATGTCATGCTCCTTTTCAAGCAAGTAGACGCTAGTTTCGGCGTCGGTGTTCCCGGGAGATAACGAGGGCCAATGAGGGATCTTTCCGAAATTCACACGCCGATTGGATCGCCATTCCAGCGCCCGCAATTTGATGACGAATGGTCGCGCTACCAGGTGACAGTCGATGGGCGGCCAGTTCTTCCCGCTGCTCTTTAAGCGTTGAGAATTCTATTGATGCGCGCGATCGCTTCGTCGATCTCGCCCGTGTTCTTGTAACCGATCGTCACGGCGTCGACAGTGCCGAGGCCGAACACGTGCTTGATTGAGGCATCGCGCTGTTCCGGCAGAGTGAAGGCGCCTTCGCCCATCAGCTTCATGCCGATCACGCCCGTGCCCTGCCCATGAATTTTGGCAACATTAGCGAACACCTCCGGAACATTGCCCTTCTCCTTGGACTCGGCCACGAGATTGTCCATCTTCGTGCCGTCGTGGTTGACGCGCAGCAGCGCGACATCTAGCCACTTGGTGCCGGGAAAGGCGCGCAGCGGTAGCAGGCCGTGGCACGACGCACCATGCGCGAGAAGCGTCTTTTTGTGTTTCCACTCTGAGAACGTATCGCGCGAACGTTTCAATTCCTCCGGCCACGTGGCTGTGCGGACGCAATGCAACAGCACGATGTCTAGGTACTCGGTGTTCAAGTCGGTGCGCAGGCGATCGATCGCCGCGCCCGGATCCGTGGCGTCATCGCGGATGCGCATCTTCGTCATCAGCTTGTAGGAATCGCGCGGAATTCCCTTCAGCGCCGTGGCCAGCCTCTGCGGCATCTCTGTGTACGCATCCGCCGTCTCGAAGAAGCGAATCCCACTGTCGTAGGCGTGGCGCACGAGTTTCGTGAACTGCTCCTGTCCGAGTTCGCGCTGAACGCGCCCTCCGAACGTACCCGTTCCGAAGGCGAGCCGCGTGACCTTGACGCCGGAGTTGCCCAGAGTTACCCAGTCCGTGGCCGCGCGTTTGGCAGCGGGCGCCGCGACTGCGCTTCCCGTGCCGGCCAGGGCAGTGGCGGCGATGGCGCCTTTCAGGAAATCGCGTCTGTTAAAGTGTGACATTTTTTGATCCTCTGCGTGGCACTACAAGTAAAGACAGTATATCCCGATTTTTGGGCCGTCGCCAAACAGATACATTGAAGTCTGGCAACCATTGCGGACTTGAGCAGTGGGGCGCTGCCGTTCCTGCTGGTCTTGTTAGCGTTGTGCGGTTTGCAGCTCGATCTCACCCCCATAGTGGCGACCGTGGCGCCCGGGCTGTTCTGGCTGATCTTATGTTTCTGGACCGGTGACCGCCGCCTCTGCTTTCCCTACACGATGCAGTACGCGGCGCATTGAGGCTCTTCAGCCCTGTTTCAAAATCGTGATGGCTAGCCTTACACAGAGGTTTGCGAACGGAGATTTGGTATGATATCATCCCTCTCAACAGGAGCCCCCATGAAACGTACACTCGCCGCCATTTTGCTTTTGGCCTCTTCTTCAGCCTTCGCCCAGGGCACGGGCACCATTCACGGCCTGGTCACGGACCCTGCCGGATTGCCTGTCGCCAAGGCCCGGGTTGCCGCAACGCTCGGGGAGCGTGGCGCCACCCGCTCCGCCGAGACCGATACGCAGGGCGGCTACGCCCTGACGGCGCTGCCCATCGGCACGTGGTCGATCGCCTTCGAGGCGCCCGGCTTCAAGCAGTTCCGGCGCGACGCGGTGTCGCTCAACGCCAACGAGAGTGTGAGGGTGGACGGGCAGCTCGCGGTAGGTAGCGTGAGCGAGTCGGTGACGGTGACGGGCGAAGCAACGCTAGTAGACAGCCGCAGTTCGACGATGGGCACGCTGATTGACGCGCGGCGGGTGCTGGAGTTGCCGATCAACGGGCGCAACGTAATCGGTCTCGCGACCATGCTGCCGGGGGCGTCGCAGGTGAGCGCGCCGCAGACGTTCACCGACGACCGGGGCGGCGGGACGGCATCGATGTCCGGCTCGCGGCCCAACCAGAACCTGTTTTTGTTTGACGGCTCCAACTACAACGCGCTGTTCCGCAGTTCCGGGCTGAACTATCCGCCGCCTGATGCCTTGCAGGAAGTGAAGGTGCTGACCAACAATTTCAGCGCGGAGTACGGGCGCAATTCGGGCGCGGTGTTCAACGTGATTACACGCTCCGGCACCAACCAGATCCACGGTAGCTTATGGGAGTTTCTGCGCAATCACAATCTGAACGCGCGCAACTTCTTTGCGGGGTCCGATAAGCCGAAGCTGGTCCAGAATCAGTTCGGCGGCGCGGCAGGCGGGCCGATCTCGCGCAACCGGCTGTTCGTGTTCGGATCGTACGAAGGGCTGCGGATCCGCCCGGCTTCGCTGCTGACTTCGCCGTTCCCGCTGAACGCCGCTGAGCGCGTTGGCGATTTTTCGGGCTACACCGGCAAGCTGGTGGATCCGTTGACCAACCTGCCGTTCCCGGGGCAGCAGATTCCGGCCAGCCGCATCGACACGGTGGCTAAGAACGTTCTCACACGCAACCTGATGCCGCTACCCAACCGGCCGGACGGGCAACTGGTCACCACGTATCCAAACCCGAAGGACAACGCGACGTACACGGTGCGCGGGGATTACAACCGTGGGCGGCACACTATCGACGCGCGCTACTACCGCGGCACGGCAACCAACACGGGCTACGCGGGCGATGTGCCGTCGTATTTGCCGCAGCAGAGGGAGGCGCTGACGCAGAACGCGACGGTGGGAGACACGTGGAGCATCGGCCCCACGCTGCTTTCGCAGACGCGCATCGGCTATACACGTTTCCATGGCTCGACGGACACCACGCAGGACCTAACGCTGAACGACCTGGGCGGCAGCTTCCCGCCGTTCACCACCGTGCCGCCCTACCTGGTGATCACGGGGCGCATCAGCATGGGGTCGGACTCGAATGTGCGGCAGACGCAGGTGAACGAAAGCTGGGATCTGAATCAGAGTCTCAGTTGGACGCGCGGCTCGCACACGGTGAAGGGCGGGTTCGAACTGCTGAAGTTGACGTATCTGAACCGCGACTTCTGGCAATCGCCGGGCACATACAACTTCACGGGGCAAATCAGCGGGAATCCGGCGGCGGATTTCGTGCTGGGCAGGCCGGCCTCGCTGGTGGTGGCCAATCCGGCGCTGGAGCAGGCTGGGTCGCAGTTCAATAGTTACTACTACATTCAGGACGACTGGCGCGTACATCCGAGATTGACGCTGAATCTGGGGATGCGCTACGAACTGGCGATGCCCTGGGTGCAACCACACGATTTGTGGGGATCACTGTTGCCGGGAGTGCAGTCGAAGGTGATCCCGACCGCGCCGTTGGGAATGGTCTTCGCGGGCGATCCGGGCGTGCCGCGGGGCTTTGTGCAGACCGATAAGAACAATTTCGCGCCGCGCTTCGGATTTGCGTGGGACCCGCGCGGAAACGGGCGGACGTCGGTACGCGGCGCCTACGGTATCTTCTATGAGACAGTGAACGCCGACATCATTCAGAACACGGGGCAGCCGTTCCGGTACACGTACACGATCAACGCGCCATACAGCCTGTCGGACCCGCTGCGCGGGCAGGCGCCGATTCCGCTGACTCTGAATCTGAAGAACCCGACGTTTTCGGGCACGCAGGAGCTTTCCTATCCCGACCCCGCGTTACGCAGCGGCTACGTGCAGCAGTTCAACCTGAACGTGCAGCGCGAGGTGGTGCGGAACTTCATGGTGCAGGCAGGCTACGTGGGCAAGCTGGGGCGCAAGATGATTATGGGCTGGGCGTCGAACCCGGCCATTTACGCGCCCGGCGCGACGCTGGCGAACATCAACCAGCGCCGGATTCTGCCCGGGTACGGCAACAATCGCGAGATATCGTCGCTGTCCAACTCGAGCTATCACGCGCTCCAGATGGACGTGAACAAGCGCTTCAGCCGGGGCTTCTCCGTGCAGGGAGTCTACACGTTCTCGCGCTCGATCGACATGCGCTCGGGGATCGCGGCGGTGGGGGCCAACACGCCCAACGTCTTCGACTTCCACTCGGAGTGGGGGCTTTCGGACTTCCACGCGAAACACATCGCCTCGTTCTCGTGGATTTGGGACATCCCGGGGCCACGTCGCCGCGTGCTGCGCGCGGTGGCTGGGGGATGGCAGGTGAACGGGCTGGTGCATCTGCGGTCCGGACTGCCGTTCAACGTGGTGAGCGGAGTGGACAACGCACTGAGCGGGACCTCGAACCAGCGGCCGAACGTGATCGGACAGCCGCTACTGAGTGGCGACCGCGTGCGGGCTGAGAAGATTCTGGCGTGGTTCGACCGCACGGCGTTCGTCAATCCGGCCACAGGGACGTTCGGCAACGTGGGGCGCAACGCGCTGATCGGGCCGTCCTCGGCCAACACCAACTTCGCGGCGTTCCGGAATATCGCGCTGCCCGGACGGGAAGGGCTGCGGCTGCAGTTCCGCGCCGAGTTCTTCAATGTGTTCAACTCGGTGAACCTGAGTAACCCGAACGCATCGCTGAACGCGGGGACGCGGATGGGACGCATTACCGGCGCGGGCGAGGCTCGGGTCATTCAGTTCGCGTTGAAACTGCTGTTCTGAGTTCGCCCTGTGGATGGAACTGGACTTGCGGACTACAGGGGACTGGCGTCCCCTTCACGGATCGGACAGCAAGGCACTCATCAAGGAGTTTTACAGGAGAAGGACCCGGCGTCATTCGTGCTGCCAGTGCCGTTGTACACCGCAACCTGCGGATAAGGGCACAGCGGACGAGTGCTATCGATCACTCCATTGGTCACGTGCGCTGCTATGATCTGGCCGGGCGCAAGGCCTGACTCCCGCCAGCGCTCCAGAGCGGCCATGGGATGCAACTGATTGGGGCCCTCGCCGCCACCGCAGTGCATCATCCCGGGCGCCATAAACAGCCGATAGGAGTCGCGGACGTTCGTGGAGCCGCCCAATTTTTGTTCGACACTGCTGTAATAATTGATGCTATTCAGCGGCGAAATCTGCTGATCATTCCATCCGTGATATTGGATCAGCTTGCCGCCACGAGCAAAGAAAGCCTGCAGGTTGGGATCGGTCGCATTGATCAAACCATTGTCAGTTTTGTCGGTGAGGGCAATGCCGGCGTCGAAATCCAATCTGCGGTAATCCCAATCCGGATCCTTGAACACGACGTTTCGAAAGTGGCTTTCGGCGATCCCGAGAGGTTGTAAGCCATTGACCGGATCCCAGCCGAGTTCGCTTCCGGGCACCATCCCAGGGTAGATCTGCTGCCCGGTTCGAGGATTTTTCGCTCCGCTATACATCTTGCTCGCCGCCTCTGCTTGCGCCGATGTCAAACAGGCCGGACCTTCGTTCCCCTTACATTCCAGGCTATGCGGGTCAAAGTTGCACCGGGTGGGATCTTCGATGACCCCGTCTTTGACTCCGTCCAGCGCGTCGCAGGCCCGAAGCACGGCATCGTGCAGCAGCGACAATTTCTGCGCGGGAATATTACCGGGCTGATCCTTGTGAGCAGCCTGAGCGCCCCAGACTATTCCCGCCATCAAGTGTGTCCAGTAGTTCGCGGGCGCTCCGGCGATGATGCCATCGAAGTCTTCGGGATGGCGCTGCGCCGCCATCAGGCCTTGTCTGCCGCCGGTTGAGCAGCCGTTCCAGTATGAAAACTTCGGGCCTGCGCCATAGAAAGCCGCGATGACGGCCTTTGATGCCACCGTCATGGTATGGACTGCGCGGTCCGCGAAGTCTCTCAATTTTTCCGGATGTCCGGGCGCGAACGAGGCGCCATCACGCGCGGTCTTGTGCCCAGTATCCGTTGATGAGGTCGCGTAGCCCTCCTTCAGGGCGGAGGCCATGGTGCGAGCGATCGGCTGCGGGGCGGCCGTTCCAAAGGAGATGGAGCCAGCCCAGCCGCCATTGCCGACGGCCTGGTATTTGCCATTCCATGATTCAGGAGGCGGCATCCATACCTCGATTTCAATCTGCGAGTCGGAAGATGGCGTAAGGACTGCGGCTACACGGCAGTGGGCCGGTAGAACGGTGCGCGCCGGCGCCGCCGGGGCAGGACCTTGTTGCGGTCCTTCCGGCACCCAATCTGAGGCCGTTATGGTGGCGTTTGGGATCGAGAGGGAACGCAACTGCGCGCAGGGGGTCTGAGCCAGAGCTAGGGTTGCGGTGAGGAAAAACAGCACTACTGAGGATCGTGGCATAGATTTCTTTAGCTTTTCAGGACTTTCTCCCATGGGAGCACGTTGCAGCGTGCCGCCCAACTCTCGTACCTGGCGGCCAACTCGGCCGCCCTCGCCGGATATCTTGCAGCGAGATCGTTGAGTTCCGTCCGATCCGCCTCGACGTCGTACAACTCCCACTTATCCGGGAAGCGTGAAACGAGCTTCCAATTGTTCTGGCAGATCGCCCTATTCCCCTCATGTTCCCAGCAGAGCTCGATGCGTCCCTCCCGCGTTCTGCCCTCGAAGACCGGACGCAGGCTCCTGCCTTCGAGCGGAGTGACTTTCACGCCCTGACGGGTCTCCGGATAGCGCGTGCCGGCGAGATCCACGCATGTCGCCATTATGTCGATGATGTGACCTTGCTGGTGTGTGATGATGCCGCCTTGACGGATGACCGCGGGCCAGGACGCGATCATGGGCGTGGCGATTCCACCTTCGTGGACCCAATGCTTATAGAGACGAAATGGCGTGTTACTCGCGTTAGCCCATGGCAGGCCATAGCTCTGGTAAGTATCGTCCGGTCCGGGGGCGACTTGGGGATCGTTGCCCACCCGCATGGGCCGTCCATCACGCGTCTTCTGCGGAATGTAAAATGCCTTGAAGCCCTTGGGGAGTTCTTCCGCACAAGCGCCGTTATCGGAGAGGAACAGAACTAAAGTATTCTCTTCGGCGCCGGTTTCTTTCAGCTTCGCGAGGATTTTGCCGATGCCTTTGTCGAGGCGGTCCACCTGAGCCGCGTAAATGGCCATCCGCAGGGCTTCCCAATCTTTGTTGGGTGCTTCTTTCCAGGCGGGGGCCTTTGAGTCACGCGGAGTCAGCGCCCATCTGGAGTCGACGATCCCCAACTCAATCATCCGCTTATGGCGTTCGATTCGCAGCGCATCCCAGCCATCTTTGTATCGCTTGCGATATTTGTCGACATCGGCTTCGGGCGCGTGAAGAGCCCAGTGCGGAGCGGTGAACGCAGCATAGAGGAAAAACGGTTCCGGCTTCCGGGCGTATTCGTCGATGTAATCCACCGCGCTGCTGGCAATCGCATCGGTGAAGTAGTAGTCCTTCTTGTCGGGCTCTATGGGTTCGTTGTCGCGGGTCAATGTGGCAGGGTTGAAATAGTCTCCACCACCACCGATGATTCCGTAAAACTTCTCGAAGCCACGTTGCAGGGGCCAGTTGTTCTTCGATCTGGATATCGGTGTTACGTGCCACTTCCCGCTCATTAGAGTGTGATACCCCGCGGCACGCAGTACCTCGGCGAGGGTAACGCACTGCGAACTCAAGTCGCCCGTGTACCCGGGGAAAGGCTTCGGATTATCCACCATGTGGCCGATTCCGGTCTGATGCGGATAGAGTCCGGTTAACAGTGAAGCTCGCGAAGGGCAGCAACGGGCGGTGTTATGGAAGCGGGTGAAGCGAACGCCTCTCCGGGCGAGTCTGTCCAAATTGGGCGTTTGAATCTCGCCGCCGTAGCAGCCGATGTCCGAAAAGCCCATGTCGTCCGCGAGGATCAATACAATGTTGGGACGCCTGGGGGCTGCGGTTCCAACTCCGGCGGCGAGCGCACCAAGCAAGCTACGGCGGGTCAGGTCAGTATTGGACATGGGAATCTCTGTTCGAAGGAAGGTATGATATCACTCTACCGGAGGTTTAGTCTGTTGCAGAGGTTTCGCTGACTGGCATTCCTGGATTCCGGTCTGGGCGTTAGACGGCCACTCGACGTGAAGCGGATTTCACGGGAGTAATCCTGCGCGGGGATAGGCGTTCAGCGTATTCGCGGAACCAGGCGCGTTTATCGTTCCTGATCGACGGCCGGTCTTGCGCGCAGACTTGCAGAGCGCCGATTTCTTTCAAAACCTCAGAACCCGCCTACGGGTGGGGGCGGCACCGATTTCTTCCCAGATCGCGCGAAGTCGAGGGCGTTCCTGTGGCGTCGCCTGTTCAGTTGTACCTCGATCTGATGCAAATCAAGGGGCGCGGAGGAGAGATGATACCGGCATGCCGGTGACGTTCCGAGACTACTCCGCAGACCGGGTTCAGGCGGCGCGCTCCGTCCTATTGGGGATTGTACCTGCTGGGTGAATACCGTAACGATATTTTGTCGACGGTGTTCGCGAGCCTTTCCTGAATGCGGCGGGTCCGCCGGTTCTCCCGATCTGCTGTGCAGCGTGAAAGGACGTATCATAGTTTTGTGCCGGACGGTTGTTGACGACGATGGAAGCATTGGCGGTTTCCCGGCACCGGTCGGTTGAACCATGGGCACGGCACGGCACATGATCGCGTTGCTACGGAGCCATCTTGATGGCGACGACAAGGAGTTCTTGTCGGTGGCCATGCAAGCGGCTGCTCATGAGGCACGCCTGGGCCACACAACGCTCGCCCAGCAACTACGGGACCTGATCGACGACGCCAAGCGGCGCGCTACCGCGGTCGAGAATCGTCCCGGCCAGTTGATTGTCCTCGAGCCTCGGGGCGAACTTGCGAACCTCCTGTCTGTTCAGAGCCCGAGCGGCCGCTTGGGCGATATGGCCTTGCCTGAAGCGTTGCTCGATCGGTTGAATCGTGTCCTCCTGGAACACCGACAGCAGAAGAAGCTCCGCGAACATGGATTGACTCCCCGAAGGAAGCTCTTGTTCGTTGGGCCGCCCGGAACCGGGAAGACGATGACCGCGTCGGCTCTCGCCGGTGAACTGCACTTGCCTTTGTTCACAATCATGCTCGAGGGCCTCATCACGAAGTTCATGGGCGAGACTGCGTCGAAGCTGCGGGCGGTCTTTGAAGCGATCCGGCAGACTCAGGGCGTGTATCTGTTCGACGAGTTCGACGCACTTGGCGCGCACCGGAGCCAGACAAATGACGTCGGCGAGATTCGAAGAGTGTTGAACTCCTTCCTCCAATTGCTTGAGAAGGACTCTTCCCAGAGCCTGATTGTCGCAGCGACGAATCACCCCGAAATGCTGGATCGTGCGCTATTCCGGCGATTTGACGACGTGCTGGAGTACGAACTCCCGGTTGCCGAGGTGGTTCAGCAGGTCCTTCAGCGGAAGCTGGCCATGTTTCAAGCCTCGGATGTCGAATGGTCGCGGGTTCTCCCAGAAGCCGCTGGTTTGAGCCATTCTGATCTTGCACGTGCCAGCGAAGAAGCTGCCAAGAAGGCTGTCCTCCGAGGGTCGACTCGAATCACAACAGAAGAACTTCTGCTTGCCATTCAAGAACGCAAGGCGGCCACCCGATAGATGCCTGAATACCCGCACGACCTGCCGCATCTGTACCTGCGGGGCGGCGGCGCAGCAGAGCCTTACACTAGCAAACGGCGGGGCGGCGGCCGCAAACTCCCACAGCGAGATCGCGCAGGACACGCCGAGACGTTGAGACATGCGCTCGCCGGTGCGATGGATGCCGCGGCGGACCAGCGACAGGAACGGGACCCGAACATTGCCGCCGGCACGCCTGGCTTCTACCTTGATTTTGAGATCCCGCCAGGATTCGAAGATGCTGCGGAGTCGCTCGAGGACAGGCGCAAACACATTGAATTGGTAACCGTGCGCCAAGCTTCCGACGAAAGCCCGGCACTGGCCACCGTCTTCGTGCCAGACTCAGCGGACGATCATTTTCTGAAGAAGGTGGAGGCTTATCGATCCGAGCAGACGCAGAAGGGCACGCCGAAAAACGAACGCCTTGTTACCCGCATTCAGAACATCACCCTGACTGATGTGCGATCACTCTTTACCGATGATCCGGCCCTGTTGCCCGGAGTCGGTGAGCGGATCTGGTGGGAGATTTGGATTCGCCAAGACCGTGCCGTCACGTTCGACACTGTTGCTCATCGACTCAATGTACCGGTCCAGCAGCACCGGCTAGTATTCCCCGAGCGGGAAGTGCGCTTGGTCTTTGGCGATGAAATGACGATCGCGCGTTTGTTTGTGAACAGCGACGCGATTGCCGAGATCCGGCGCGCGAAGGATACGCCGTCACTCTTCGTGCGATGGTCGAATGTCGAACAGGCGGCCTGGGCAACGGATCTCGTCGGCCGGCTCAACGGACCTGAATCTACCGACGTGGCCGTGTGCATCCTCGATACTGGCGTAACCCAGGCGCACCCATTGCTCGCACCGGCTCTCGATGCAGCGGATGTCCATGTCTATGATCCGGGATGGCCAGGCGGCGACACCCGAGGGCACGGCACAAATATGGCAGGGGCGGCGCTCTACGGTGATCTCATGCCGCTGCTTGCAGGCAATGGAGCGGTGTCGCTCACGCACGTACTTGAGTCCGTCAAGGTCTTGCCCGACGCTGGTGAGAACGAGCCCAGGCTGTATGGCGCCATCACCAGGGAGTCGATTGCGCGGGTTGAGGTGCAGGCACCTGACCGCCGCCGCGCATTTTGCATGGCCGTTACGAGCGACTTCGAGAACGACCGGGGCCGTCCCTCGTCTTGGTCCGCCGCGATTGACCAGCTCTCCTTTGGAGACGGAGCAACCCCAAGGCTGGTGCTCATCTCAGCCGGGAACATCCGAGACGGGTTGTCAAAAGCGAACTATCCAGCGAGAAACGAGACTGAGCCGATCGAGAACCCTGCGCAAGCATGGAACGTGATCACGGTTGGAGCCTGTACCGAGAAGGCCATCCTCGCCGACCCGACATATGCGGGTTGGGAACCGCTTTCGCCGGTCGGGGATTTGTCACCGACGAGCCGCACCTCGCTGATGTGGGACAAGAAGTGGCCAATCAAACCGGATGTTGTCCTCGAAGGCGGGAACTGGGCAGCCCTCGGCGATCAGTGCGATTGTCCGGATGACCTTGGCCTGCTGACGACTTACCACGATCCAACCACACGCCACTTTGACATCTTTCGCGACACGAGCGCGGCAACAGCGATGGCCGGGAACTTGGCCGGCAAGATCATCGCATCCGCACCTGATCGATGGCCTGAGACGGTTCGTGCGCTGATCGTTCACTCGGCGGAATGGACGCCCGCAATGCGGGAGCAGCTTGGGGCGGACCCATCCGAGCAGCAGAAGAGGATCGTCCTCAGGAAGTACGGGTATGGCGTCCCCAGCTATGAGCGCGCTGCCTCCAGCTCGCTGAACGACTTGACGTTGATTGCAGAGGACACGCTGCAGCCACTCTGGAAGGACGAAGATGACGGCAAGGTCAAGAGCCGCCACATGAATCTTCACCAGTTGCCATGGCCGCGAACAGAACTGGAGCAACTGGCCGAGACCGAAGTTGAACTACGTGTCACCCTGTCGTACTTCGTGGAGCCGAACCCCGGCGAGCGTGGCTGGCTCCGTCGCCATAGATACCCGTCGCACGGCCTCCGCTTCGCCGTTAAGCGATCTTTGGAATCAGTCGACGCTTTTCGCCAACGGATCAACGCGGCCGTTGCGGCTGAAGAAGAAGGAATCGGGGCCATCGATGCCGGGCCCGACAACTGGCTGCTCGGTAGAATCAGGGATGCTGGTTCTGTTCACTCCGACTACTGGCGCGGCACCGCGATCGATCTCGCTCAGCGTTCGGCGATAGGCGTCTATCCGGTCGGAGGATGGTGGAAAGAGAATCCGGCACATGAGCGCTACGAGCGGCTTGTGCGCTACTCCCTGATTGTTTCGATTCGCGCCGTGAACGGAACCGTGGACATCTACACGCCTGTTAGTGTCCAGATCGCGACGCCGATCCAGATTCCGACATAAGACCCCTTCGCATCCTGGTCGCACAACGGGCGTTGCTGGGCCGCGGGCGGCGGCTCAGGCTTGCGATCTCCGATCTCGTTGCACCAACGTCGTCACCGTCAAGGTCTCGAGCAGGCCGGGGAGAGAATTGGTGCAGCCTCCCACCCGCAGACCCGTAGCGGGTTTCCATAGCTCCTTTGCTGCTTTCCCGCAGCCGGTTTCCACGGTCTTCCTGGAACTCAACTGCGACGTTTACCTGGATAGGTCCCGAGAAGTCGGCTTCCGGCGGCCCACCTTCCGGATGGCGCGTGGCTCGGGCGAAAGAGACCGACACAGCAGGGACCGCTCGTGCACTCGTTGTACACTAGTAACAGGACCTTCCGATGAGCCGAATGGTTCGCTTCAGTGTTGGCACGCTGCTCGCGGCAGCGATCGCCGCCCAGACTCCAGCCTTGCGCAAAGGCGTCAGCGTACAGATGCCAGTCACGACGAATGCGGTAGCGATGCCGGATGCGGACTTGGCGGACTCCCTGGTGGTGGCCGTGACCTTCCGCGGCACAGTATTCTTGCAGGTCACCACGGTGACGCCCGAACAGTTGTCCGGAAAAGTGAAGGCGCAGCTCACAGGGCACGCCGGCAAGCGGGTCTACCTCAAGGGGGACGCCCGTACGCCGTATTCAACCGTTGTGGCGGTGCTGGACGCGTTACGGACTGCCGGGGTCAATGCTCCCATCCTGCTGACCTCCCAGCACGATTCGACGAACGCCTCATACGTGCCGCCGATGGGACTGGAGGTGCTGCTCCCGCCGCCGGCGCCAGATGCGGCGCAGTCCGTGACCCTGAAAGCCGGTAACGGCCATGCCTCGGACGCGGAACTGAAACAGCACGCGCGGCGGGGCAGGCCGGTCGTGCTGCAGGCGGATGGCACGGCGCCGTTCGGTGACGTCGTCCACGCAGTCGACGTGTGCCGCGCGGAGGGGGCCAAGGTCTTTCTCGCCACGCCGGCGAAGTAAGCCGGGAAAGGGGGTGGGAGTTCACCGCCGTATGCCGGCGCAACGCCGATTTGACGCTGATGCCCTTGGTTCCGGAACCCAACGGGAGCCGTAGGAAGTTTTCAGAACTGCGGTGCGCCGGAGTATACCTGGGACAATGGCCAGATGGTCGTCCATCCGGATGTTGGCTTGGTCGCACCGAACGGATTAGTCCCCGGCTTGCATCCGGGGGTCTGTGGGTCGAGCACAAAGGCTAGATCAGTTCTGGTAAACGCCGGTCACGGAAGCGCAGTCAGTGTGCACTTTGCTGTATTGCCATTTCCGGCACAAGACGTCGGCCAAGTGCTCGCCTGAGATGTCGCGAGGAATCTTCATGCGACGGATAGGATCTCGTCGCGGACGAGATGGAGGCGAATTCGATCGGGCCGCGGCCGGTCAAAAAAGAACGCCGCGGTCGCCTCAAGCACGTTGTTGCGCAACTCGTCCCACGTGTCCCCTTCGGTGAAGATGCTTTCCGTAAGGCATTCGGCACAGTAGCCGCCATCGGACTCCTGGACAACTTCGAATACCAATTCAGGCATACGGCCATGATACGGCATGCGCCCTCAAGTGCGAGGCGGCGTGGATCAGTCCCGGCCAGCGTGGCAGAAGTCCATTCTGCGTCCGTTTCCAGGCCGATGTGATCATTGACCGCGTTTTGCAAGCGCCGTGTTTCACCCGAAGCCGACATCGCCATTTTTCATCCGGTTAGCTCTTCACCTTATACTTGAGAGGTAGTTGGAACTGGGTTTGCATTCGCTTTCGGCGCCGACCCGCCGTTGAGGAGTTTATGGCTGTATTGATTGATGCGATTAACGTCAAGCGAAGGACATTGTTTGAGCTTGACAACACTCCGTTCTCCTGCCTGGAGGTGGAGGTGAACACGCCTACCGCCCGGGGCGGTCAGACCCTGGTGCGCCTGAAGATTCGCAACCTGCTCACGAACGCGGTCTTTGAGAAGACATTCAAGGCGGGCGACAAGTTTAAGGAGCCGGATCTCCAGTTGGTTCCGGCCTCCTATCTGTATAGCGACAGCGATGGTTCTCACTTCCTGGACCAGGACAGCTTTGAGACGCTCACGCTTGCCGATGAGGTGATCGGGAACGCGCTGGACTTCCTGATCGCGGGCACCCTGCTCAAGTTGCTGAAGTACAACGGTAATCCGATCGGCTTGGAACTGCCAACGTTCGTTGAGCTGGAAGTTGCCTCGACCGAACCGGGTGTGCGGGGCGACACGTCGAGCGGCAGCGTGACCAAGCCGGCCACGCTGGAGACCGGTCTGGAGATCCGCGTTCCCCTCTTTATCAAAGAAGGTGAAAAGGTAAAAGTGTCGACGGAGCGGGCGGAGTTTGCGGGGCGGGCATAATTTGCTGCCGGAGCAATAAGTTACGCAGAGCGGATTTTCCGCCTACGACAACGCGAACCGCTCGGCCTGATACGAACGGTGCGCAATAGTGAGACTATTCCACGATTCCCTTCGTCTTAGTTTTCATGAAGGACTCAGCAGGAAACATGCGATGGGATTACGATTGCCTGCGAGCGGCCTACGATGCTGCTTTCCGGGCATGGTGTTTACAGGTCAAGGCCGGTAACGAAACGCGCGAGGCGCTCGAAGCTTACTGGGAGTCGCGCGACAGGCTCGCGAAGTTTTTGATCGAGGTTGGGGCGCAGAAGCCGATGCGCTCCGCCGCACGCGGCTCTTGGGCATAATTCTTCTACGGAACCACAGGCTTTTCGCCGAATTGTATTCTTCCTCTGCTTTCCGATCCGGGGCCGAACTGTGACCGCAGGTACCGAAAATAAGAGGTTTGTCCAGCGGGAATTGAATTTTTCCGATGAGGACTTCTTTGTGCAGTAACGCAATCCAGTCGTCGGAGTGCCACAGCCATCACGGATCGCCGGGAACTTACCAACGAATTTTACCGTCTGTACGTCTAAACTGAAAGAAATCGGAACCAATGTTCAAGACCGGAATTGCGCTTTGCATTTGCGTGGCGTTAACCGGCTGTGGTTCAAAGCCGGCGGCTGAGGCCGCCTCTGCCGGTCCGGCTCCCTCAAAAACTCCTCTTTCCGTCAATGAGTTGCAGCGGCACATCCGTGCGACCGGCACTGTAAAAGCGGTCCGTGAGTTCACCGTCCTGGTGCCGCAGATCAGCGGGCAAGTTGCCACCGGACAACCCGGAGGCGGCGGGCGGCTGACCGTCACGAAGCTGGTTGCGAGCGGCGCAAAAGTTCAGGCTGGTGACATTCTGGCCGAATTCGACCGAACTCAACAGCTCGACAATGCGCGTGACTCGCAGGCCAAATTTGATGACCTGATGCACCAAATCGACCAGCGCAAAGCCGAAAATCGCAGCAATAACGAGATGCGTTCGTCCGAAATGCAGCAGGCTGAAGCCGAACTGGCCAAGGCGCGACTGCAATTGCGCCGTGCCGAAACCCTAAGCGAGATCGATCGCCTGAAGAATGAATCGCGCGTGGAAGTGGCGATTGCCCGCCTGGATAGCCTGACGAAATCGCACAAATTACGCCAGAAGGCGGATGCGTCCGCCTTGCGGATTCTGGAACTGAAGCGCGATCGTCAGGGTGTTGCGTTGAAACGCTCCGAAACCAACGTGATGCGCCTGTCGATTGCCGCCCCACATGCGGGCATGGTCGCGCTCGAAAGCATCTGGCGTGGGGACACCCGCGGACCGGCACAGGAAGGCGATCAGGTAAATCCGGGGCAGCCGCTCGTGCGGGTTTTCGATCCTAACGAAATGGAAGTGCATACCTCCGTCGGCGAACCCGACGGAGCTGTGCTGGTGCCAGGTGCGCGGGCATTGGTTCGGCTGGACGCATACCCTGACCAGATCTTTCAGGCCCGTTTTCTGACCGCCAGCCCGGTCGCGGCCTCTGATTTAGGAAGCCCCATCAAACGTTTCGCCGCGCGTTTCCTGCTGGAAAAAAGCGATCCGCACCTGCTTCCGGATCTTTCGGCAGCCGTAATTATTCAGCCTGTGGAGAAACAATGAGCGCTCTGTCACGCGTGCTCACAATCCGCTGGAAACGCTGGCTGAAGCTGCTGGTGACGCTACTGATACTGTGCGCGGGCGGCTTCAGCACGTATCGCTTCCGCAAGGCACAGGCGGCTGCGGAATTGCCCACTGCTCCCGCACGCAAAGGCGAGTTTCTGGTGATCTCCCGTTGCCGCGGCGAACTGCGCGCGCGACGTTCCGCCCAGGTTACGGCGCCGGTGAACGTGCCCGATCTTCGCATCGTCTGGCAGGCGCCGCCGAGCACGCACGTGAACGCCGGGGAGCCCGTCGTGCGTTTCGATCAGAGCAGCGCGAAGCAGCAGTTGCAGGAGCGGGAAGCGGCGCTCAAGCAGGCGCAGGCGACGCTCGATCAGGCGGTTGCCGAATCGCTGATTACGGCGGAACAGGATAAGCGCGATCTTTCAGCGGCGCGCTATGCGGTGGAACGCGCGCGGCTCGAAGTTTCCAAGCAGGAAATTATGAGTGTGCTGCAAGGCGAGGAAAGCAAGATCGATCTCGGACTGGCCGAGAAGAAGTTGCGCGTACAGGAGGCGAACGTCGCGCTCCACGAAGCTTCGTCGAAATCCCGCATCGCTTCGCTGACTCGCGTACAGGAGCAGGCGCAGTACGAAGTCGACCTCACCAAAAAGCGATTAGCCCAGATGGAATTGCAGGCTCCGATCTCCGGTCTGATCGTTTTCCTGCCCAACTACTCGCAAGGCTGGATCAATGCGAAGCCGTTCAAAGTGGGCGATCAAGTCTGGCCCGGCGCTTCAATCGCGGAGGTTCCAGATTTGGCGACGCTTGAAATGGAAGGCAAGATCGAGGAGATCGAGCGCGGACGCGTGAACCCGGGCAGCGATGCCCGAGTGCGCATCGACTCCTTGCCTGAGCTGACATTAGTCGCCAAGCTCTATCAGATTTCCGCAATGACGCAGATCTCTTTCGAATGGCCGCCAACCTATAGTTTTCGCGGCTATGCAAAAATCGACAAGCCCGATAAGCGGCTTCGTCCAGACATGAACGGCAACATGGACGTGATCGTGAGCCGGATCCCGGATGCGATCAGCGTTCCAGCCAAGGCGCTTTTCACTCGTGCAGGTAAACCGGTGGTGTATGTGTCGAACGGCAAGCTCTACGAGCCGGTGCAAGTGGAAGTGCTGGCGCGCAACCCTGACGAAGTTGCCATCAAGGGCCTCGCCGCGGGCACGCCCGTCGCGTTGGTGGAGGTGGAGGCAAAGGATCGAAAGCAATGAGCCGGAAACGATTCCTGCTACTGACTGCCGGACTGTTTTCAATCTGCCTGGCCGGGTGGGCCGGCCGGCAATGGTACAGGGCTCTACCCGCGACAGTCGCGGCATCCTCGCTGCCGGCGACCCGAGTGCAGCGAGGCGACGTGGTGGTGACCGTGGCGGCGCGCGGCGAAATCCAGGGCGGTAATTCGGAAATGCTGAACGCGCCCATGACGGGTGCGCGCGAACTCATCATCACCTTTCTGCGGCAGCCCGGGGAACTGGTGAATCCCGGTGATGTTGTTGTTGAATTCGATACCACCGATCAGGATTTCGCATTGCAGGAAGCTGAAGCGGATCTCTCGGAAGCGGAGCAGCAGGTGCTACAGGCGCAGGCCGAAACACTGGCCAAGGAAGAAGAGACGCGCGCCGCGCTGATTCTGGCGAAAGGCGAACTGCGACTCGCCGAACTCGAGGCGCGCAAGAATCCGCTGGTGGCGTCGATTGTGGCACGCCAGAATACACTCGCGGTCGATGCCGCCAAGGACCGTCTACGCCAACTGGAGCAGGACCTCACCAATCGCAAAGCAACCGCGCAGGCTGCCGTCATGATTCAGGAGGCGGCGCGCAACAAGGCGAAGGTTCGCGCAGACACGGCGCGCACCAACATCAATTCGATGAAGCTGAAGGCAAAGTCGGCGGGCTACGTGAATATCCAGCAGAATACCGGCGGAAACTTCGCGTTCTGGGGTATGCAGTTGCCTGTCTTCAAACTCGGTGACGCAGCTCGCGCGGGTATGGCCGTCGCGCAGATTCCAGACCTGCGCGACTGGGAAATTCGCGCCAAAATCGGCGAACTGGATCGTGGTCATCTGGCTGTTGGGCAGGACGCGACAGTCCGAATCATGGCGCTGCCCGGGAAGCCGTTCACGGGCAAAGTGACGAACATTGGCGGCACCTCCGGACCGCCCTGGGACCGCAGTTTCGAGTGCAAGCTCTCGCTCACGAATCCATCACCAGAATTGCGTCCAGGCATGAGTGCGCGCATGGTCGTTACTACCCAAGTGCTGCCGAACTCGCTGTGGGTGCCCTCGCAGGCGCTCTTCGAACGCGATGGCCGCGTATTTGTGTATGTACAGAACGGCATGTCCTTCACGCCGAAAGACGTTAAGCTGATTCGCCGCAGTGAAACGCAGGTTGTGATCGAGGGTCTTACCGAAGGACAAGCGGTGGCGATGGCAAGCCCGGACCAATCCTCGAAGAAAAAGAACAGCCCGGCGGATGCGATGAAAGCGATGCCGAAATCATGAGGAGATCCTGGACGACGATAGCGCAGCGCTATGGCGCGGACGTGATCGGTTCGCTGGCGAATCTGCGCGCGCAGAAGACGCGGACGTTTCTGACCGCGCTAGGCATCGTGTTCGGTGTCGGTTCCGTGATCGGCATGCTCGCGATTGGTGAAGGCGCCAAGGAAGAATCACTGCGATTTATCGAGCAGTTGGGCGTGCGCAACATTCTGATCGACTCGCGTCCGGTGACCAGTTTCGAAGAGCTTCAGCAGCGCCGGCGCAATTCGCCGGGACTCACCGAACGCGATGTGCGCATCATCGAAGCCAACGTGCATGCGCTCGAAACGCTCTCGCCGCGTCTCAGCCTGCATCCGCAGACGGTCGTTCCCAAGCCGGCGCGCGAGGTCCCGGAGCTCTACGGAGTTCGCCCCTCATTCGCGGTAATTCATAACGTGCACATGGCCGAGGGCAAATTCTTCGACGGCACGCACAACGATTCCAGCGCCGCCGTTTGTGTGTTGGGCGAGAAGGCCAAGGTAAGCCTGCTTGGTTATGGGAAGGTCGTGGGACAGTACGTCAAGGTGAATGACACCTGGCTCGAAGTCGTGGGCGTTCTTGGGGAACGCATAGGCGCAACTCAGGATGTGAGCACGAACGCGCGCGACATCAACAACGCGGTTTACATTCCACTGAACACTTTTCAGTACCGCTATTGGGATCGCAGCAGTTTTATGAGAGATGAGTTGGACGGCGTGGATATCCGACTCAAGCCCGGTGTCGACAGCGTCGAGGTCTCCAAAGTGGTGCAGGCGATCTTGAATTCCACACACCACAATACCCAGGATTTCAGCGTCACGATTCCAGCCGCTCTGCTCGCGCAGCAACAGCAAACGCAAAAGATTTTCACGTACGTGATGGTTGCCATCGCCGCGATTTCATTGCTCGTGGGTGGTATCGGGATTATGAACATTGTGCTCGCGACGGTGATGGAGCGCACGCGCGAGATCGGAATTCGCCGCGCTACGGGCGCGCGCCGCGGCGACATCATCCGTCAGTTTCTGATGGAATCGGTGCTGATTTCCGTGGGTGGAGGACTGCTCGGAATCGGCTTCGGCTTCGCTCTCTCCTGGCTGATTGCGAACGCCGCGGAGTGGAAGACAATCGTTTCCACAGCTTCGGTTGTGATTGCGTTCGGCGTGTCTGTCGCCGTCGGCGTGATCTTCGGCATCTATCCCGCGATGAAGGCTTCCAAGATCAATCCGATCGACGCTCTGCGCTACGAATAGATGGTCTTGGGGCGGCAGGCCGACAGTCCACAGTGCGTATCTAATCGCCTTCCAACAACATCTCAGCCACTCGCGAGTGTGACTCGCGCGGACCGGTTCGCGCCAAACCCAAGAGAAACGACCTAAGGCGCATGGTAGTGCTCCCGCAGGCGGCGCAGTTCGCGCTCGAGATCGCTTTGGACCGCTGCGTAGTTCTTTTGCCCGTAAACATTGTGTAACTCGTCCGGGTCGTTTTCCAGATCGAACAACTCGTGGTAGCCGTTCTCCCGGTAGTAATCGATCAGCTTGTGCCGGCCGGTCCGCACGCCGCTGTGCGGCGAGACGCGGTGCGCGGTGAAGTACGCGAAAGAAGGATCGCTCATGGCATCCTTGCCCTTTCCCGCAAGCTTCCACGAATCCTCGTAATACGTGTATAGCATCGACCGGCGCCAGTCGCGCGGCGCGTCACCCGCCAGCACGGGCCGCAGGCTGCGTCCCTGCATGGAGGCGGGCGCCTGAATGCCCGCGAACTCCAGAATCGTGGGCGCGTAGTCAATGTTCAGCACCATGTTGCCGTCCACCCGTCCTGCTGCGGGTACCATGCGCGGATACCGGACGAGCAGCGGAAGCCGTAGCGACGGCTCGTACATGAAACGCTTGTCATACCATCCGTGTTCGCCCAGGAAAAACCCATTGTCCGAGGTATAGATCACCACGGTATCCTGGGTGAGCTTCTTTCGGTCCAGAAAATCCAGCACGCGGCCCAGGTTTTCATCGACACCAACGGTGGCGCGGTAGTAATCCTTCACGAAGCGTTGGTACAGCCAGCGTTTCCGCTCCTCCGGAGCGAGATTTTTAGGTAGATCGGGGTAGTCGCCGGCCAAGCTGATGTCGAACTTCATGTCCTTGGCTTCGGCGGCGAGTTTCCTGGTGGCGTAATTGTCATCGAAGCTTTTGGGATAGGGCAGGTCGACATCCGCCAGCATGCCCTTCAGGCGCGCGGGCGGCTGGAACGGACGGTGCGGCGCTTTGTGCTGATAGACCAGCAGCCACGGTCCTTCACCCGCGTGTTCCAGCCACTCGAGCGCCTTATCGGTAGTGAGATCCGTGACGTATCCCTTGGCCTTCTTCCGAACGCCGTTTTCGATGAACTCCGGATCCTCGTACAGCCCCTGCCCGGGCAGGATATAGGAGTAGTCGAACCCGCGCGGTTCGTCGTTGAGGTGCCATTTACCTATGACGGCCGTGCAGTACCCGGCTTTGCGTAGCAGTTCCGGATACGTCTGAATGTCGCGCCGAATGTACTCGGGCGGCGCGTCTTTCGCTTCCGAGTTCCCTCGAACACCGTTGATGTGGGAGTAGGCACCGGTGAGGCAGGTTGCGCGGCTGGGAGCGCACAACGAGTTCGTACAGAAGCAGTTCTCAAACCGCACGCCTTCGCGCGCCAGTCGATCCAGGTTGGGCGTGGGGAGAAAGTGATCGCCGGCACAACTCATGCGGTTGTGCGCATGATCGTCCGTCATCACATAAAGGATGTTGGGGCGCCGCGCTGCCGCGGGGCTGAACACCGGGGCCGCCATCCCGGCCAGAAGACTCCGGCGGGTAGGCTGAGGTGAAGAATCCCGCATTGGATACGACATTATACATTCCGTGCCCTATTGCGCAAGTGCTTTGGCAGAGGGTCGAGCGCTGGGGCTGGCGGATCTGCTGGCGGCACCCGAAGGTGTGCTAGACACACGCCTATGCCGGCGCTGCACCTATGCAGGCCGGCTATTTGGCAAGGACCAACACGTTGTGATTCAAATGCATCCCGGCATACACCTATTTGTCTCGAACACCAAGCCCAATCCGCTCAGCCGGCCAGGATGCCACGCCGCCCGTCGTCGCTCCGCGCTGGATCATTCCCGAATCAACCGTCTTCCCTGTACGCGAGATGGTCTGGAAGTAAAGCTCATCGCCGGCGACTTCGACGAGCATGAAGGAACGGTCCTGGTCGTAGCCGACTGCGGTCAGGGCCGTCTTCCTCAGATTTCCCTTCCGCAACGAGCCTGAAGCTCCTTCGGTGAAATAGTAGATGCCTTTTTGCGGCTTGACGCGCTCGTAGACGTGGTCGTGCCCCGCGAAGACGACCTGTACGCCGTATTTTACGAAGAGGGGTTCCAGCACAAGGCGGAGCTCGGTCGATGAGCCATGGAAGGCCGCGGAAGAATAGATCGTGTGATGGAAATAGCAGATGAGCCAATCCGACCCTGCGTTCTGCAACTCCTTCTCCAGCCACGCGAGCTGCTGCGGGTTCATGTAGTTGCTGTCCAAAGCGAAGAAGCGGACGTTGCCCTTCTTGTACGTGTAATATTGCTGCCCGTTCATGTTGAAGGGCTTATAGAACCGCTGGTTGGGTTTGTCGTGGTTGCCGAGCACCGCGTAGAATTTTACGCCCGCATCAAGCAGGGCCTTGTAGGGCCGCTCGAACTTGCTTTCATAGTCGCGTGGAGCGTCCCCGTCGTAGATGTTGTCGCCCAGCGTAATCACGAACTCGAAGGGAAATTTCTGGCGATACTCAAGCATCTTTCCGGCCAGCTCATATTGCGGCGGCTCTCCCGTCCCCATGTCGCCGATGGCCGCGAAGCGCACCGAGCCTGGTTTCAGCGGCAGAGTCAGTTCCTGGGCGCGTAGAGACAAACCTAATGCGGCGAGAGCAAGAGAGGCGTAGAAAGCGGTGCGGTGTGTAGCAGGCATAATGGAAAGTCTCAGGGAATGGCGTTCGGGATTAGATCCACAATCAAACCGGCTTTCGTGTCCTTCAGCGTCAGGTCGCGTCCGACAATCTGATATGCCAGTTCCTGGGGCAGTGGAGGCAGCTTGCTCAACAAGGTGGGCGGCATGGTCGTCAACGGCATGTTCTCCGGGTAAACGTCATTCACATGCAGACGAACAATGACCTTGGACGAGTCGTCCGGGCGAATCGTCTTGCGCGCGAGCTGGGCTGCGGGTCCCTGAAATTCGCCGCGGATGATTCCGCGGAACTGCCGGGTCACTTCGTCAGTAAAGATGTCGCCCTGACGCGCGCCGCGGCGCGCCTGGGTAATTTTTCTTGCCAGCGCGTGCTGGTGATCGGCAATCCGCGCCACTTCTTTAGTTGGCTTGAGGGCCGGCAGCGAAGCTTCCACGTCTTTCCGCAGCTTGACGTATTGACCGACGCGAGCGGCAAAGAGTTTGAAGACGCGCGCCTGCTCCTCGCCGACCTGCGGCGGTTGCGCCTGACCCGCAAAGACGGGCGCTACAAACGCAAAAAGCGAAAGGCACTTGAGCAAGCGGGTGACCCAGATTCGACGCTTCATGTAGACTCCTTCAGGGATTCCTTCACCATTTCTTTAACGCGCTCCCGGACCGCTTCCTGCACCGCTTCCTTGACCGTCTCTTTCATTTCATTCGAATTCAGACTGGCACTTTCGGTCTCCGACGCCACTTGTTTCACAGCTTCTTCCACGATGGGATTGAGCGGCGACAGCTCCTTAACCAGCGCTTTCACGGTCCGCCTGGAGATCTTTGTTTTGGCTTCGGATCGCTGTTTCGGCTCGGCTGCCTTTCTTTCCCAATCCGCTTCAAAAGTCTGAATCAAACCGTTCACTACTTTCGATTCATGAACAACAACGCCGACTTCGCGCCGCGAATCCAGTTCGGCCCTGCGCAGGCTCTGGCTGCCCACAAAGGCCTCCCGGCGGTCGCAGATGATGGTGCGTGTGTGCAAGCGCAGGTTAGCGAGATTCCGGACTTCCAGACCAGGGTTTCGACCGCTTACGCGACCGATGACTTTGATCTCCACCCCCGCCTTCGTCCTCCCACTGAGAACGCGTAGCATTTCCGGGTCAGTGATCAGCGGGTCGTAAATGAGTAACTGCATCTTAGCCTTGCGGATGAATGCGGCGAGCAGTTTTCGGGCGTTGGCGGGACTGACGACAAAGCTATCCAGATTGGGCGTATAGGGTTGTCGCGCGATATCGGCCTCAAACAATTTCACCGCCTCGTGGACGAGCCTGACATTTCTGGTGACGATGCCAAAGCCGCGACTGTGGTCGATATCAAGGTGGGTGAAGTTGAAGGACAAAACGTAGAGCAGCCGGCGGTCGATGATCATCAGCTTGTCGTGATAGCGCACCAGATCGCTGGCGGTCCGCGAAACTGCGACGCCCACTTCGAGCAGACGCATCTCGAGCTTGCGGAGGTGTATCTCGCCGCCGCGGTTGGTGTACGCGATCAACGCACTCACAGAAACGCCGCGGGCGACTGCGGCCTTCAGCGCCGCTTCAATCTCCGCACGGTCGAAACGGAAGATAACTATCTCGATGCTTTTCTTCGCGCTTCTAATTCCCGAAAGCAGTTGCGCGATACCGGCTTCAGGTTGGATCAACAGATTCACGGGCGCTTCACTAAGTCGTGTGGTCGAGCCATTGGCATACTCCCCGTTTTGGAGTTGCACGTTTAGGACCAGCACTGCGAGGGTCGGTCTATTCTGCTGTCAGCACGAGCCTACGACCGCATTTGGTCAGATGACTACATTTCGTTACTGTCGGCGTGAGGTGGCAGCAGTATCCGCACCACGTAGCTGAGCGCGGAAACATCCTGCGGCACGTGTGCTACTGGATATGGCGGGATTCGTGCAGTGCTAAAGCATTGACTGAGAGGGCCTATGAGAGTTTCCAAGAGGATTTTCGCGACCTTTTTTGCGCTAGTTCTGGTGTTGCCTGTCTTCGCCCAGCAGTCCGCAGTGTGGCGCGACCGGGGTGACGTAAAGGCGCTGAACCTGCTGGATGGGCCGGGAGGAAAAGCTCGTGCGCCCGGGAGCGACTTCAAATTCATCAAGGAATCCGAGGGCGGGACTTCGCCCAAATTCGTTGTCGAAGATGAAAACGGCGTCAAGTGGAAGGTGAAACTCGGCCCCGAGGCGAGGCCGGAAACCGCTGCAGCGCGCCTGGTGTGGGCAGCGGGTTATTTTACCGACGAGGACTACTACCGGCCGCAAATCCGCGTGCAAGGGATGAAACCGCTCTCGCGTGGGAAGAAGTACATCTCAGACGGTGGCTTGGTCCGCGATGTACGTTTGGAGCGCACCGAAGATGAGAAGAAATCTAAAGACTGGAGCTGGTACGAAACTCGCGTTGCTGGAACACGGGAGTTCAACGGCCTCAAAGTGATGATGGCGTTCATCAACAACTGGGATCTGAAAGCGGACAATAACTCGGTCTATGATCAGGGCGAAGCCGGGCCGCGTTATGTTGTCTCTGATTTGGGCGCCAGTCTCGGGCGCACGGGCAGCAGCTTCTCCCGCAGCAAGGGCGTGATGAAGGACTACACGCAAACCAAGTTCGTCAAGAGGGTCACGCCCGAGCAGGTAGACTTCGTGATGCACAGCCGGCCCTTCTTCCTGCTGTATATTTTCAAGCACAACTATTACAACGAACGTGCGCGGATGGAGAGCGTCACCAGACATATTCCCATTTCGGACGCGCGCTGGCTAGGCAGCGTGCTGGGCCAGTTGTCCACAGAGCAGATCGGCGATTGCTTCCGTGCCGCCGGCTACTCACCCGCCGAGGTCGAGGGCTATACCAGGATTGTGATGCAGCGCATCGACGCGCTGAAGAAGCTATAGACTGGCCTCGGGCGTATCCACCGCAAGAGGATCATCCTTGCGGAACTGGATTTCGTAGAGCTCAGAATACAGGCCGCCCGCCGCCAGCAATTCGTCGTGGGTACCACGCTCCACGAGAGCATTGTCTTTCACAACAAAGATCACGTCAGCGCGCCGGACCGTCGCCAGATGGTGCGCGATGACGATGGAAGTTCTGCCTTCCATCAAATGCCCCAGGGCCTCGAATACGGCTTGCTCGGACGCTGCGTCGAGTCCTGAGGTGGGTTCGTCCAGAATAAGAATGGGAGCATGGCGGATCACCGCCCGCGCGATGGCGATGCGTTGGCGCTGGCCCCCGGAAAGCGTGACGCCACGCTCGCCGATCATCGTGTCGTAGCCCTCGGGCATTTGCTCGATGAACTCGTGGGCGTTGGCCAGTTTCGCGGCGTCGATAATCTCGGCGCGGTTGGCTTCCGGGCGGCCATAGGCGATGTTCTCCCAGACCGGCGCGTGGAACAGCAGCGTCTCCTGCAAAACAAAACTAATCTGCTGGCGAAGCGATTTCATCGTGTAACTGCGGATATTCGTCCCGTCGATTTTGACCTCCCCGGAGACGGGATCGTAAAAGCGCGCAATCAGGTTGATGATGGTCGACTTGCCGCCGCCTGTTGGGCCGACGAATGCCGCGACTTGTCCCGGCTCGATCTGGAAGCTTACATCTTGCAGGATCAATTGGTCCTGGTTGTAGCGAAACGAGACCTTATCAAATTCGATTTTGCCCTTAAAGCCCATGGCGTTGCGCGCGTGCGGCAGGTCCCGTACCCCGCTTTCGGTCTCCAGAACTTCGCGGATCCGCTCGAATCCTACCGCCGCGTTTGAGACCGTATCAGTCATTTTGGCCAGATCACGCATGGGCTTATACATTTTTCCCAGGTAAAGCAGGAAGACGACCAGCGCGCCTGGTGTGAGCTGGCCCGCGAGCACCAGGCGAGCGCCGTAACCGAGCATCAAGCAGGTCCCTGTCGCCACGATAATTTCGACGACCGGCGAGAGCTTCATTTTGATGCTTCGCGCAACCAGGGCCGTCTCGACATTTTCCAGACTCTGGCGCTCGAAACGACGCTCCTCGTAGTCCTCGCGGGCAAAGGCCTTAACAACGCGGATCGAGGAGAGAACTTCTTCGACAAGCGAAACGAGCTCGCTCTGCTTCTTCCTTACATCGCGTGAAGCCTTCTTGATGCGGCTGGTGAACGAGTAGACCGCCAGGAAAAGCACTGGAGCGATTGCTAGCGAGATGAGCGTGAAACGCCAGTTCAGGTATAGCATTACTCCGACTATCCCCAGCAGGGTGAGGACGTTGGTCAGAATGCCCAACAGTGCCGTGGTGACAAACGACTGAATGGCTTCGATATCGCTGGTCACCCGGCCGATGAGGTCGCCGGTCCTTTTCTGGTCGTGCTCGGCCAGCGACAGACGGTGGATGTGATGATATAGCGTGCGCCGCAGGTCGTGCATGACCCATTGGCCCACGCTCGTGGTGAGATATTTTTCCAGGTAGGCGCTGAGTGCACCGACGACGGCGATGACCGCCACCGCTAACACTGCGAAGTTGAGGACGGCCAGTTTGTCCGGCCCCATCCAGCCGACCCATTCGCTCATCCAACCTGGCAGCCCTTTAGACTGGAGCAGGTAATCGAGAACGATTTTTAAGGGCCAGGGTTCGAGCAGATCGGCTGCGGTTTCGCCCACAACCGCCAGCAAGGCGAGCGACAGGGCTTTCCAGTGGGGCCGTAGGAGGTCGATGATGCTGAGACCTTTTGGCTTCTCGGCTGCATGCGACGTCATTGACCCGCTCCCTCCCGTGGTACCAGCTTGCCGCTATTCTTTTTTAGCTCTCCGTGGGTCTGGGAATCGCCCCAAAACGCCAATGGAGGTGAAACCCGGCCCGCGCCAGCCGGCAGCAGTCCCCGAATGTTCACGGCTTTCGGTGCGATATCTTCCTTCTGATATCCGGCCAGAACTCAGCAATTACGTTCGTGGCCAAATCGAACCCGAGCCGGGTGGAGCCATTGACAAATCCATGACGTACGGTATTGAGCCGGTCCGGATACCACTGGTTCGAAATAAAGGCTACGCCATATGCGCTGCCTATACGCCAGACGGACAGTGTTTCGCCGCCACTATCCGTGCGTGTAAGTATTGTCCCGCGCAGCGCATGTCCGGTGCGTTGCCAGAGCCCCGTGCTGTCCGATCGAAAGTATCGTGGGTCCTGGTGGAGCGTCGAGTCCAGACCGAAAGCGAGGACAGCGCGGATTCCGGAGGAGGCTACCGAAGAGCCAAGGCGCTTACTATAGCCCTCACTGCCCTGTCCCCACTCCGTGGGGTTGTCTGTCAATTGGGAATATCCCGCCTTCACGCCTGACATCGCCATCGATTTAGAACTGAACGTTCTTCCGGCGTGATAGCTCAGTTTGCCATTCACATCGAGAGCTTCCGGAGTCTGAGCGATGCCGACAATGGAAACCTCACACATCAAGCCGATGATCAGTGCTGTCCTCACAACGAGACCTCTTTCCATATATGTGAAAGCACGCTTGTGGCCACCTTGGGTTTCCGATTGCGCGTATGGAATAGACTCGCCTGCGACTTTGTCGACGAGACCTTGAACGGGCGCTCGGCTCCGCTCGGCCTCGGCAATCATGTTTACGAACTACCCGAGCGGCGTGTCGCGTCGTGTGTGGTGGGGGAGTTGACAGGAATTTTTCCCAGCAGTGGTCACTGCAAAAGTAAAACGTCTGTTCATTCCGCTCGTTCGCAGTTATGCGGCAGATGGGATCGATGGCTATATCAGCCACTCAATGTGATGCCGCTTCCTTCATGATTTTTACGATCGCGGCTTCCACTTCCTGTGCCACTCCTGCCAGTTCCGGCGTGTTGAACATCGCCAGAAGAGTGGTTGGCTTCAATGTCGCCAAAATGGTTTTACCGCCCTCCTCATAAATGGAGATCCGGCATGGCAGTGCGGTGGAGACGCTCATGTTTTCACTGAGCACCTTCTTCGCTTGTTGAGGTTGACAGACCTCGAAGATCAAGCATTCGCGAGCGAACTCCACACCTTTCTTTGCCATCGTCTCTTTGAGGTTGTGAACCTGCATGACGCCAAAGTGATTGGCTTCGACGGCGGACTGCAAGGCAGCCGCAGTTTCGCTCACCGTTTTGTCCGTGGATAATTTGACCAGCATCGGTTTTCCTTCTTGGTTGACAGTTTACTGCATGGGCGGGTCGTGCATGCATTGCTATTCTTCTTGCTGTGCGCGTGACGCGGCCGAGGACGACGGCGCCGATCACGTCGAACGGGTCGCTCTTCATCACGACCGCATGGACTGTCTCCATCGGCACGCCGGTGCCCGCGCCGATGGCGTTGCCGACATCGGGATCTGGGACGGTAGGCGCATCAGCAGCGCTGCCGGACCTGTCAGAAACGCCCGATCACTTTTCCTGAACTTCTACCCGGAGGGCGACCAGGCGATTGCGCCAGTCGAACTTGCCGCGGCAGATCACGGGACGGCCATCCTTGACGGCGTCGAGCGACCCCGGCTGGTTGTGCACGGTGAATCGCGTGGACTGGTCGTAGAGGACCTCTCGCGTGACTTTGTCGTAGGTGACGAGGATGATGGATTTCTGGCGATCCACTTTCTGAACCTTGCCCTCAAGACGGTACCCTGAACTGGTCCGTGTCTCCTGTCCGCAGAGCCGGCCAGATGGATCGGCCACTACAATCAGTCCCAGAATGACTCCAAACAACAGATGCCTGATCATCGAACGGTGCTCCTTGCGGCTTCCCTCGAAAGCCGGTTGTAAACAGAACCCCTGCCGACGGCAAAAGCCGCGGCAAAACCTCATCGCCTAGCGATAGGCGACGATCTCGGCGTAGATGATAAGCACGATCAGGAGAAGCCCGATCGTGAGCGCAGTGAAGCCGAACCTGCGCCAGAACCTCTGTACCAACGGGATGGGGGCATCCATGAGCAGGCTCTCGAGGCTGCCGCTCTCGACCAGCTCCTGATACTCCCGGGGACGGTCGCGTTTGAATTCCTCCAGAGGCATGCCGCCAGTGAAGATGACGGTATCGATGGGGAATTTCTCAGGGCGGAAATGAGTATTAAAGAAGTGGACGGTAAAGATGAAACCGACGGCGAGCAGGGCTTCGTCGCTGTGGATGGTGGTGGCCACGTTGAGCATCCAGCCTGGCATGAGGCGAGTGAAGAACGTGGGGAACCACAGCAGCAGGCCGGTGAAGCCGATGACGCCGACACCCCAGAATACGGCGAAGTAGTCGAACTTCTCCCAGTAGGTCCATCGGCCGTATTCCGGACGCGGACCTTTGCCGATGAACCATTTGACGGAGCCGATAAAATCGTTGAGGTCGTGGCGACTGAACATCATGCTCTCAGGGCCGGTGGTGAATTCGAGCCAGGTCTTGCCGGAGGAGCGTTTTTTCCTGACGAGGTCCGCAATGTGGAAGCCGAAATAGCCAAACGTGGCAATGGCACAGGCGCGGTGGATGACGCCGGCGGCCTCGAAACCGCCGAGCAGCCGGGCCACAAACTGGGCCCACGTAGCGTAGGAGAACTTCAACATCATGCCGGTAATGGCGAGGCCGAAGAAACTGGTGATGACCGTGAGGTGGAGATTTCGCTGTAGTGGTTGAAACCGCCGAACATGGACGTTGCCTTCCAGCGCGTGTTCGGCCTGGAGTTGGCGGCGGTACTGGAGCGAGCGAGGCAGCCAGGCGATGGTGTGCGCGCCGGCGATGAAGAGAGTCCCGAGCAGGAGGCTTGTCATGCCCCAGAACGTCCAGAACAGGAGCGGGTATTTGTCGGGGTCGTGGTGTGTGGCGTGAGTAAGGTAACCGGCGAAGCGGCGGTTTGAGCCAGGATGGCACTTGGCGCATGTCTTCACGATGTTGGCGCGGCTGAGTGTGGATTGAGGGTCGGAGACTCGGCGGGTCTCATGGGCGCCATGGCAGTCGTAGCATTTGGCGGTCTTAAGGTAACCGAGGCGTGACACTTTGCCGTGGTAGGTCTCGAAGTAGCGCTCGGTGATCACCTTGTGGCACTGGCCGCACTGGTCCATGATGTGCAGACGGAAGTCGGTGATGTCCGTTCGCTGGATGCTATGGGAGGTGTGGCAATCGACGCAGGCCGGGAGCTTCTTGTCCGTACCGCTGACGGAGGGGGAGTGAATGCTGGCGGTGAAGCGATCATAAATGCCGCGATGGCATTTGGCGCAGGTCAGAGCGATGTTGGCACGGTTTACGGTGGAACGGGGGTCGCGCTTGGGCAATTCGCTATGAGCGGTATGGCAGTCAACGCAGTCGGCGGTAACCGTGAGGCCTGCCTCCAGGAGTCCCTTGCCGTGGATGCTCTCGGAGTAGTGCTCGAGAATGTTGGTTTGACTGCTGTGATTACGGATGGCGGCTTTCTGGCCGGTGCGATGACACTTGGCGCAGAGGTTGGGGACGTTGCGGGAGTAGCTGGGAGAGTTCGACTGGTTCTTGCCGAGGATGCCGTGCGTGCCATGGCAATCGCGGCAGATGGGAGCGTCGGGGCTACCCTTGGCAGAGAGTTGGCCGTGCGTGCTTTCCCGGTATAGGGAGACAACCTGGGAATGGCAGACGGAGCAGTCGACCTTTTCGATGACCGTGGCGCAGGGACGCCCTTGGGACGGGGTGACGCCAGTGTGACACTGGACGCAAGCGACGCGGGCGTGGCGGGAGGATGCCAGTTCGGGCGATTTGACAAAGAGGGAGACGGTGCGGCCACCGCGCTCCACCTTGAGTGCCGGGTCGCCGTGACAGCGCTGGCAATCGCGGTCCGACATGCCCTGCGCATAGAAGACGCGGCGGATCTTGTGCGGCTCGTGGCAATCGACGCAGGCGGGGATGACGTGGGGCTGCTTCTCCCAGAGTTCGCCGCGAATTACCTTCTGATGAACAGCCTCGATCTGTGCGTGGCACTTGGTGCATGTCTTGGCGATGTTCTGCTTGGAGATGGACGAACGCGGGTCGGTGTGGGGCAGGACGAAATGAGCCGTATGGCAACTGGAACAGACGGCGACGACAGTAAGACCGCGTTTGAAGAGCCCCTGACCATGAATGCTCTCCGAGTAGTTTTCGAGGATAGCGCTCTGGGGAATGTCGTGGGTCAAACTGACGGGGGAGCCTTCGTGATGGCACCTGCCGCAGAGTTGAGGGACGTGGATGGCGGCGGTGGGAGATCTGTTGTCAGAGGGCCTGAGTATGTTATGCGTGCTGTGACAAGTGGTGCAACTGGGCGCGAGCTTGTCGCCGCGCTTGGCGGCGCGGCCGTGCAGGCTCTCAGCGTGCTGGGCCGCGGGGTCGGGATGGCACGAGGAGCAATCCACTTTGGGGAGCTTGTCCTCATGCGGGAGTTTCTTGGGATCGACCGCCACGTGACAGTTCGCACACTCCAGAGAAGTGTGAGGTGAGGCCCGAAGGCCGGCGGCGTCCAAAACCGGGGGTACGCCGGGCTCGCGCTTGCCTCCTCGGCGACCTTCCTCGTGGCAGGCTACGCACTCTTCCGATCCCGGAAGTGCCTTTTGTTGCTGCGGGATACCAGCTATCGGAAAGAGTAGAAAGAGCAACACTCCGGCTCGGCGAAAATAGAACGCCACTCATCCACCTCAGAGCTAAACGAGTCTCCCGGAACACCCACGGTAGGTGCCCACTCACTGCCCGCCGAAAGCAGGAGGGCAAATAGGTATTTAACTCTTAAAGTTGTAGATGTCAATACTTTTTTGTGAACTGTGTCAACGGTTATTAGAAATGTCCCCATGCTCCGTTCATTAGAAGTGTCCCCATGCACTTCTTCTCTTCGTAGCCAGTTGGATTTCCGTGGCCTCGGCCGGAGCGGAGCCCTGCGAGGCCGTTAGGCCGAGCGTTTAGGGCGGAGCGCAGGCCGAGGCCACGGAAATTCGCGCGCCTTCCGCAGCCCTGTGTGCACCCGCCGCTTTCATGTCTTGATAGCTTCTCCGCCACGGGTGATCCGGCATGTGTGCTGCAGCGGGCGTCAACGGCCTCCGCCGTTTCGCGGCGACCACTTCCGGCTTCTGTGGCCGCTCCTGGATCTCATGCCAGTTCAGCTTCCGCCCCCGGTAGTGAATCTCCTTCGTCCCGTCTTCCCACTCGCACACTGTCACTTTACTTTTCGCTGGTGCGTAATTCCGGCTCTGCCCTTCCACTTGATAGAAGCGATTCTCATGCCGTACCACCCAATCGTTACCCAGCACACGCTCCGTCTCCAAACGGAAAATCTCGCGCAGTTGCTTGGCTCCCGGTCTGGGCAGATGATAATCCACCGCTGAGCTGGCATCGACGGCGAAGCGCCGGTTGTGCTCGTCGCAATACTCCTGCTCCAGATATTGGTTCACCGCCTGGTGCGTGGCGATCTTTTTGCGCCGCAGCTTCTTCACCAGCCGGTCCTGATGCGTGCCATGGTTGCGCTCCACGCGACCCTTGGCCTCGGGCGATCCGGCCGCGATGATCTTGATTCCCAGCCGCTCACACATGCGTCCAAACTGCGTCACAGCGGACGTTCCGTGCAACTGCTCCTTGGCGCTGGGCTTGCGAACATAGACGTTTTTCCAGTCCGTGTAGAGCGCTCGGGGAACGCCGTACTGCTCCATCCAGGCCTTCAATACGTCCACGGCGGCCCAGATCGTTTCCTGTTCGCCCAGGCGGCACAGCGTGGTTGAAGTGGCATCGTCCACCAGGTTCATCAGGCAGCCACGCGGCCCACGTCCTTCCAGCCATTCATGGAAGCTGCCGTCCAGTTGCACCAGTTCGCCGAAGTGCTCGCGCCGTGCTCTTCTTTGTCGATGCTGGCGCACCTTTCTGGCACGGCTCCACAATCCCTCCGCCAGCATCCAGCGCCTGACCGTGCTGGCCGACAGCTCGATCTGGTCTTCGCTGGCCAGATGCTCGGCGGCCAGCGTCGGCCCAAAGCGTTCGCCCACTGCGCCCGCATACTTCTGGCGGATTAGGCGCACCACCTTCGCGCGGATCTTCTTGGGCTTGGCCCGATTGGAACTTCGTCCGGCGCTGCCATGCACCAATCCCGCCGCGCCGTGCTTCGCGTAACGCTTCCACAATCGCTTGCTTTGGCGATAGCTCAGCTCCATGCGCTCGGCCGCTTCCACGAGCGTCCAGATCCCACTTTTCACCTGCGCCAGCACCGCTGCTCGCCTCAACTCCCGCTCGCTCATCGCTGTTCTCCCCAATCCCGCCTCCTAAGGAAGCTTTCGGTTTAGGGGACACTTCTAATGAACGCTATAGGGGACATTATCAAAAACGCGCAACATACTTTTTTGTGAACATAGCGAGGCGCGCTCGCGTTAGGACCGGGAAAAATCGGGACTATGAAGCCACTGTCCTCGCAGCATGGACGCGCTGGTGGCTAGCCGGACGCGGGAAAACCGACCCGAATCGCCTCCACCTGTGACGGGTCGGCGGCCGGTAGTCGATGCTGGTGGGACGCCTCTCACGAGTAGGCTCCGGTCTGGGAACCCGGCCACCCTGCCAATTGGGCACGTCGCATCGCTGGCCGAGGAGGGACACCCGACCGTCCCACTGGAGAAAGAATGCAATTTTAGGGTACCCTGAAGCGCCTGTCGTGGCACCATCGAGAGAAGGAGGAATTACATGGCTGAAATTCAAGCGCTGGCCGCCGGCGATTCGCGTGGACTGCTGAATCCGTACTCGTACGACGCCGGACCGCTGGGAGACGCGCAGGTGGAAATCGCAGTTCAGTACTGCGGGATCTGCCATTCCGACCTTTCCATGTTGAAGAACGAATGGCAATTCACGCGGTATCCGTTCGTCCCTGGACATGAGGCCATCGGGACCGTCGTGGCCGTTGGCCGGGACGCGAAGGCGGTGCGCGTGGGCCAGACCGTGGGCCTCGGCTGGAACTCCGGCAGTTGCCTGCACTGCCGCCAGTGCCTCACCGGTAATCACAACATGTGCGAGTCCCTCGAACAGACCATCGTGGGTAGGCCGGGCGCATTCGCCAGCAGGGTCCGGTGCCACTGGGCCTGGGCGACTCCAATTCCAGGCGGCATCGACCTGGCGAAGGCCGGGCCGCTGCTTTGCGGCGGCATTACGGTGTTCAATCCGCTTCTGCAGTGCGGCGTCTTGCCTACCCACCGGGTCGGCGTAATTGGTATCGGCGGCCTGGGGCACCTGGCGCTGCAATTTCTGAACAAGTGGGGCTGTGATGTGACCGCCTTCACGTCGTCCGCCTCGAAGGCCGAGGAGGCGAGGAAGATGGGGGCGCACCACGTGGTGGATACGCATTCCGAAGAACAGTTGACCCGCTGCGCGGGGAGCTTCGATTTCATTCTGTCCACTGTTAACGCCAGTCTGAATTGGACTGCGTACCTTTCCGCGCTCGCGCCCAAAGGCCGCCTTCACGTGGTCGGCGTTACGCCCGAGCCGATTCCGGTTCCGGCGTTCACGTTGCTCGCCGCACAGCGCTCCGTGAGCGGGTCGCCCTCTGGGGCGCCAGCCACAGTGGCTGCCATGCTGGACTTTTGCGCCCGGCACGCCATCGCCCCTGTGACGGAGGAATTCCCGATGAGCCAGGCGAATGAAGCGCTGGAGCGCCTGGAATCCGGCAAGGCCCGGTACCGGATCGTGCTGCGAAACGACCTCGGATAGCGTCCTGACTCCAGTTGCGGGGCGGCCATTCCTGACGGAATCCGGGCGCGGAATCTCCCTTCAGCGTGCGGACGGAATTAAAGTGCTCGTGCGCGATGCGCGCCTGCTCCGGCACTGCACCACCACTTGCAGCGGGTCGGTGTCGGCCTTGTCTCTTCGAAGGGATTGTTACTCTCGGCTTATCCTAAGGCACGCGCCCGTCGGGCGATTTCGCACCCTGCCAGCCTTTACGCCACTGTTCCATCAGGCGCTTGACGAGATCCGCGTTCGCCGGCAGTTTGGCGATGTTTGTATTCTCTTGCGGATCGGTCTGATGATCGTAAAGTTCCGTTGAGTCTATCTTCGAGTGGTCTTTGCGGTCAACCCATACGGTGAAGCGGTAACGATCCGTGCGCATGGAATAGCCCATCAGGTGCTGACGCGGGTACTGGCTGAAGGCCGCCGGTTTCCATGGACGTTTCGGGTCGTCGAGTACGGGCTTGAAGCTTGTCCCCTCCAAGTGGTTGGGCAGCGGCATTCCCGCCAGTTCCGACAGTGTGGGATAAATGTCCACAAACTCCACCAGCGCGTCGGTGTGTTTGCCGGCATTTTTCATGCCCGGTACAGATAGGAGCAAAGGTGCGTTGGTGTCGTTTTCCACGTTACTGTGTTTGCACCACTCGCCATGTTCGCCGAGTTTCCAGCCGTGGTCGCCCCACAGAACGATGATCGTGTTTTTCCGCAGGTCAAGCCGGTCGAGTTCGTCGAGCACCTTGCCGATTTGCGCATCCGTATAGCTGACCGCGGCATAATAGCCGTGCTTGAGCTGCCGCGCCAGGTTGTCGGGAATGGGGCCTTCCGCGGGCATTCCGAGATAGTTGCGCAATTCGCCGCTGGTGGCGAGCGCGTATTCGGGCGCGTCCTTGGGGCGAAACGGATTGGGAGCAAGCTTGATCTGAGCTGGATCGTAGAGGTCCCAGTATTTCTTGGGAGAGACGAAAGGCAGGTGGGGTTTGGACAAACCGACGGCGAAGAAGAACGGCTCCTGCTTCTTGCTCAGGTCGCGCAAGGTGCTCACCGCGAGTTCAGCCACCTTGCCGTCTCTATAAAAGTTATCCGCGACGTCGGCCGATTCAAATGCCGGCCCTGACTTCTTCTTACTCTTAGGCGCCTTGTCCTCATCCTTGACTATTGGTGTTTTGAACTGCGCGTAGGACGGCGCCTCGCGCGTTTGCCATGGTGTCGACCACGACCGGGGATCGTCGTAACCGGGGTGGAAAATCTTGCCCATACCCTGCACGAAGTACCCGTTTTGTTTGAAGTGCTGCGGCAGCGTCACCTCGTTGGGCATCGCGTCGCGGAAGTGGGTCACCAAATCCCACACCTTCGTCGTGTCGGGCCGCGTGCCGGTCAGCAGGCTCGTCCGGGAAGGCGAACAAACCGCTTGCTGGCAGTAGGCGCGATTGAAGGTCATGCCCTGCCTGGCAATGCGGTCGATGTTGGGGCTCTTGATATAGTCGCGTCCGTAGCAACCGAGTTCCGGGCGCAGATCGTCCACCGCGATGAAAAGAACGTTGGGTCTTTGCCGCGCGGCGCCGGCGGCGTTGAGAGCGAATCCGCCGAATGCCATCAGCCCCTGTTGCAGCCAACGCCGCCGCGTCAATCTCTTGTCAATCGGACTCTGCGCTGTGAACATGTTTTTCATTGGTCTCCTGATCTATCTACCAGCTTTACTAGGCCGGCAGAATCATCTCATCTTTCGTCTCCCGCTGCCATTGCTCGATCTTTTTTCGCAACCGGTTCTGCACGGTGGCGTAGGCGGGTTTGCCGTAGACATTATTCAATTCCTGTGGATCTTTGGTGCGATCGAAGAGCATCGACTGGTCCGAGTCGTATAGCACCAGCTTGAAGCCATCGGGAGTGATGATCGTGCGGCCGTTCGGACCGTCGCCGCTGTCGTTCTTATCGACGTTCCATTCCAGGAAGACGTCATTCCCCGGACGGGCTTGGCCGCCGAGCACGGGGACAAGACTGCGCCCCGGCAAGCCAGGGTTCTTCTGGCCGAGCAAGTCGAGCACGGTCGGCACGACGTCGATGTGACTGACCGGCTGTGTTACATGGTGCGGCCGGATGTGGCGGAATGGCGCACTGATCAAAAGCGGCACGCGAACGGCCTCTTCATACATCACGCTCTTGGCCATCAGACCGTGCGCGCCCATCATTTCGCCGTGGTCGGAGGTATAGCAGATCAGCGTGTTCTCAGCCTGGCCAGTGATTTCGAGAGTCCACAGAATGCGGGCCAGCGCCTGGTCGACCAGTGAGCAGAGTCCCGCGTAGTTGCGCGCCTGGCGCTGGACTTTGTCGCGTTGCGTCTCATCGATGCCCTTGCGCTTTTTGGCGCCGGGCAGTTCTCCGCGGCGCCGCTTGTACGATAACGGTTCGGGTCCCAAAGGGGTGCCCGGGAAGTTGAGCAGTGGCGTCTCCGCTTCGCTGTGCAGATCGTCCAGAGCGCTGGCGAATGGCATGTGCGGTTCGAGGAAGTTCACGTACAACATCCACGGCTCGGCGCGGTGCTTGAACATGAAATTCGACGCCTCGTTCGCAAGGAATGACGGCTTGGAATGCTCGACCGGCAATTTGGTTGCGAAGTTGCGGCTGAAGTCTCCGTCGCCATCGGGCTTGTAACCCATGCGGAGGAGAAAGTGATGGTAGGCGCTGCGGGCATTCTGGTCGCGGCCGGGTGAATAGTTGCTGCGATAGATGCCATCCTCAATCGCTTTCCACTCCTCGAAGCCATGCTGTTCGAAGATTTCATCGCCGAGGTGCCATTTGCCCATGTAGGCGGTGCGATACGCCGAATCGGCCAGCAGTTGCGGCACGGTTTTGGTTTCCGGTTTCAGCGGAATGCCGTTGCGGACGCAGCCGTTCTGGTGCGGCCACATGCCGGTCATGACACAGGAACGGCTGGGCGTGCACACAGGCTGTGCGACATAGGGGTGGTCGAAGACGACGGACTGCGCGGCTAAGCGGTTCATCGCCGGCACACGGTAGCGCGTGTTGCCATAGGCGGCCATCGTGTCGGCACGCTGCTCGTCGGTCCAGAGAAAGAGCAGATTCGGCTTATCGCCGGCGCGGCGCTGTCCTCCCAGGATTGCTGAAACGCCGGCGAGGCCGCCGGCCACAGTCTGAATTGCAGTGCGTCGTGTGATCATAAAGTGTTTCGTACCGCAAACGGCGAATTATTGTCAGCTCTTCAATTATCTACATTCGAGGCTCACCCTGAGACCCCAGGCCGGAACTTTCTGCTTGGTTCGGGTGCGGGTCACTCACCGGAGAAGCGCAATGCGCTGGTGCGCATTCGAAAATCCGGGCTCTGAGGTGCAGGCGGTGGGAGCGGGGACGGCTGTCCCGGAATTCGGAATGCGTTGACCCGGAAAAGTTTCATGTAGCGCAACACGATAGCGATAAAGTAAGCTATAAAGGTTCGGAAAGAGAACCTTTATGAAGAACCTTACCCGCCGTTCCGCTCTTGGCCTGCTCGGCTCCGCCGCGCCCGTATTGAACTCATCGGCCTGGGCCGCCGCGCCCTCAAAATTCGAGCCCACGTGGGACTCGTTGAAGCAGTACCACTACCCCGAATGGTTCCGCGATGCGAAGTTTGGCATCTGGGCGCACTGGGGTCCGCAATGCGTTGGCGAGTTCGGAGACTGGTACGCCCGCAAGATGTACATCGAAGGCGATCCCTTCTATGAATATCACCTCAAGAAATATGGCCACCCCTCGAAGTTCGGCTATAAAGACATCATCCAACTGTGGAAAGCCGAGAACTTCGACCCGGCCAAACTAATGCAGCGCTACAAGGCTGCGGGCGCGAAGTATTTCGTCTCGCTCGCGGTCCATCACGACAACTACGACTGCTGGAATTCCAAACACCACAAATGGAACGCCGTCAAGGTCGGTCCGAAGAAGGACATCGTCGGCATGTGGCAGAAGGAAGCGGTCAAAAACGGCCTGCGCTTCGGCGTCACGGAGCATCTCGAGCGCAGCTATAGCTGGTTCAACACGAACAAAGGCAGCGACAAGAAAGGTCCGCTGGCGGGTGTGCCGTATGACGGCAACGATCCGAAATACGTCGATCTGTACCATCCGAAACACGACGACACGAATCCTCAGTATCCGGTGCATCCGAGCGAGGCCTGGAAGCAGCAGTGGCTCAAGCGCATCGTGGATCTGATCGATAGCTACAAGCCCGATCTGCTCTACACCGACGGCGGCATTCCGTTCGGCGACGTTGGGCGTCAGATGGTCGCGCACCTCTACAACCAGAGCATGAAGTGGCACGGCGGCAAACTCGAAGCCGTCTATAACATCAAAAATGTGAAAGACGACAAGCACGGCGACTACGTCGATGGCTGCTGCGTGCTCGATCTGGAGCGCGGCGTGGTGAGTGGCATCCATCCGAATCCGTGGCAGACCGACACGTGCATCGGCAACTGGTATTACAAGAAGGGAATGCAGTACAAGACCGCCGACATCGTGATCGATATGTTGCTCGACATCGTCAGCAAGAACGGCAACCTGTTGCTCAATTTTCCGCTGCGCCCGGATGGCACGCTCGATTCCGAAGAGGACGTGGTGCTGGCCGGAATCACGAAGTGGATGGCGATGAACAGCGAGGCGATCCACGGCACGCGCCCATGGGAACTGTATGGGGAAGGCCCCACACAGACCGAAGGCGGGCAGTTCGGCGAGCGCAAGCTGAAGGTCTATACGGGCGGCGACATTCGCTTCACCACCAAGGGCCGCACTTTGTATGCGAGTGCTTTGGCGTGGCCCGGTTCGCAGGCCGTGGTGAAATCGCTCGGCTCCGAACGCAAGTTGTGGTTCGGCGAGATTCGCTCGGTCAAGATGCTGGGTGTGGCCGAACCGCTTAAGTTCAAGCGTAGCGTCGATGGCCTTACGGTGCAGATGCCGGATCGCCAGCCCTGCGATTACGCGCACGTCCTGAAGATCGAAGGCTAACGCGCGGACGGCCGTCTTGTTGTGTTGACGGACAGGCAGCGGACACGGTCTACTGCCTGTCTATCCCCACGGCGTTGAGGCTCAAGCCCGTTCGGGCGGCGTGGACCACGTCCCACTGATGTAGATTCGAAGTAGATCCACATGCCAAACGACACGACCGTCTCGAAATGGGGGAATAGCCTCGCGGTCCGGATCCCCCGGGCTATTGTCAAACAGACCCACCTGAACGAAGGCGATTGTCTGGCCCTGTCTCTCGATCAGGACGGCAGCATTATTCTTCGCTCGACGCGCCGGAAGTATAAGCTCTCGGAACTGGTGTCCGCGATCACGCCCAGAAATCGTCATCGTGAAACAGACTGGGGAGATCCTCAAGGCGGGGAATCCTGGTGAGTGGCGCGTTCGTGCCCGATACCGGTGACTTCGTCTGGCTGACGTTTTCTCCGCAAGCAGGCCATGAGCAGGCTGGCCGGCGCCCGGCGCTTGTTCTGAGCCCACGTTTGTACAACGCGAAATCCGGACGGGCACACGAGGATCCGATCACGAATCAGGCGAAAGGGTACCCCTTTGAAGTCGCTGTTCCCGCCGGCTACGGCGCCAGCGGCGTCATTCTCGCTGACCACATCAAGAGCGTCGATTGGAAAGTACGTCAGGCCCAACTGCTGGGCCAGTGCCCGACGGACGTGATCGAGGAGATTCGCGCGCGATTAGCGCCGCTGCTTGGCTACTGAGGGCTATGGCCGCTGGTGCTGAAAACAGTCGGCTTGTTGAACGAGAATCGAGTGTTTCGGGATGAGGTCTCCATTGTGGAATAGCGCAACCTGTCCAAGTCAGCGGAGCGTCGGAGTAAGTTGCTCAGGGGCGGGTGGAAGTGTTCGCTCACGTTGTACGGCGCGAGCGACCGGAGGCGGAATCATCCTCATTCCTGTTGCCTTATTACTAACGCGCCCGCGCCGGTGTCTTGCGTTTCAGCGCGGCGCGGCGGCCCACTTCCACAGCAGCGCCGCCCCATGCCTGCATGGCCTGTTGGTCCTCGAAGAACTCAGCGGGCGGCGGGTAATACTGCATCACTTCCGGCTTGTCTGGAAATGGCCGGAAGGGCTCCAGGCCCAACGCCTCGAAGCTCGCGCGCGTCTCGCCGTCAACTTTGAGGTACAGCGTGTCGTCCGACACCAGCGCAAAAACGATTCCGCCGCAGTAAATCGTGTGGCCGCCGAACATGCTGCGCGTCGTGATGACGCCCAGCGGCGCAAGCCACTCCACCAGAAATTCCATGTACTCTTTCCGGTTGCCCATAGTCCAATTATCTGTCTATGACGGCGAACGATAGATGCATAAAGCGTAGGGCTAGGTTTTGGAGATAGGCTCACGCATCTCCGGAACAGATTCCGGATGGCCGGAGATTTGGCGGAGACGGCCTGGCAGGAGATCTAAAATCGGACCTTATTAGCTGCTAGAATCTGCCGTAGGAGATAGCCTCATGAACTCCCCTTGCCCCAAATCGGCGGCGCGTGTGGAAGCCAAGTCCAAAACCGGCCGGCTGCGATGGATGTTCCCTGTCGCGGGGCTGCTTTCGCTTTTGTGGTTCCTGTTGCGGGTGGTGCCGAAACCGTCCAGGGCGGGCTACCCGTGCCAGCGGGCAGCGGCGCCCCTGGCCGGCGGATTCGTCATCTGGCTGGCCGGAGCGCTCGGATCGGCAGCTCTGTTCCGCCAGGGCAAGAAGCTGTGGAATCACTCGCGGCTAGTGCTGGCGTTCGGGTCCGTTGCGGCTGCCGCCGTACTCGCGTTCGCCGTATGGAGCAGCATGCCCGAGCAGGCGGCTATGGCGCTGCCGAACGAGCCCATCGGCATCGGAAAGGGCATTCATCCGGGCCGCGTGGTCTGGGCTCATGATCCGAGCGCGACCAACTGGGACGGTCCGGGCCAGGGGCATTGGTGGGAGAGCAGTCATACCATCCAGCCCGCCGTGGACGGAATGATGTCCAGTGCGGTCCAGCGGATGAGCGGTGAAACCGGCGACCGCCAGGCGTGGGGCGCCCTGTTTCGGAATTTTAACCAAGCACATGGGGGCGGGAACGCCGGGTACAAGAAGGGCGAGAAAATCGCCATCAAAGTGAACTTCGTCGGCTGCATTTTCACCGAAAAAAACATTGATCCGAAGACCTACGACATGATTGGGCGGCGGCTGGACTACATGAACACGTCACCGCAGATGATCCTGGCCCTACTGCGGCAACTGGTGAAGAACGCCGGCGTGAACCAGGCGGACATCTCCGTCGGTGATCCGCTTTCGCTGTTCCCCAGCCAATACTACGACCTCCTGCACGAGGAGTTTCCCAACGTGCGCTACATCGACCGCGATGGCGGCAGCGAAGGCCACCCGCGGGCCAAACCGGCACTTTCCACCGTCCCGCTCTACTGGAGTTTGCGGCCGGAAGGGAAAGCGCAGGACTACGTGCCGGTTCACTACGCCGAAGCGAAGTACCTGATTAACATGGCGAACCTGAAGGCCCATACCATGGCGGGCGTCACACTCTGCGGCAAGAATCACTTCGGCTCGCTGCTACGCACGCCGGTCCAGGCAGGTTACTTCGATATGCACGCCACCACGGCGGGACGGAATCCCGGAACGGGGAAATACCGCGAGATAGTGGACCTCATCGGGCACGCGCAGCTTGGCGGCAAGACGCTGGTCTATTTCATCGACGGCCTGTACCCTGGCGTGCACCCGATCGATAACGCCCCGCGGAAGTGGTCCGCGGCCCCGTTCAACGGAACCTGGGCGGCTAGCCTGCTGGCCTCGCAGGACCCCGTGGCCATTGACTCCGTAGGCTTCGATTTCCTCTGGACCGAGTGGGAGAATCCCCGCATGCCCGGCGTGGACGACTACCTGCACGAGGCGGCGCTGGCCGGGAATCCACCCTCGGGGACGTTCTATGATCCCAATCACCCTGCCGCGACGGTGCGGCTCGCCAGCCTGGGCGTGCACGAGCATTGGAACAACGCGCGGGACAGGCAGTACAGCCGCAATCTCGGCAAGCGCGAAGGGATCGAATTGGTGCGGGTGGAACGGCCGGCCGGCCGATAAACCGGCTGAACTCGTCTCGCGATCTTGGCTATCGTATCCCTTGCACCGTTGCCGACCTCGTTTCCGCGCTTCGAGATGCGCAGAGCGTAGTCCCCGGTTTCAGACGTTCGCCCACGTATTCCTGAGCGGGAAGCTGCCCAGCATGGCAAGACTCCTACTTCTTTTTCTTCGGGGGCGCCGGCAGCGGCAAGTCGGAATTAAAAATATCGGTCACCGTTTTCCACTGGCCGTCCGTCTGCTTTTTCCAGACCTCCACGAGCTTACCGTGGTCCGTCACTGGCTTGCCTTGGGGATCCTTCATGGTCAATACATAAACTCCCATAACATAGGCCAGATCGCCGGAACGCGAGACCTCTATTTTGCTTACCTGCCACGACACGGAAACATCCGGACCGAGAAGCGAGGCCCACACGGCGCGAATCGCTTGCTTGCCGGTGGCGATGGGGGCATTGGGTGGTAGCAGAGACGCGTCGTCGGTGTAATACGAGACTGTGCCCTCCAAGTCATTGGCTCCGGCCGCTTTTGACCATTGGGCGTCCAGAGATCTAATGGCGCTTTCATCCGCCGCTCGCGTGTCCACTGGCGTCTGCTGGCTGCAGGCCGATGCAAGCAGGAACAGAGCCAGACAGCCGCAGAAAGCCAGATGGGATCCTTGTCTTTTTCCAAAACGACTGGTCATTGGTAAACCCTCCGGATGTGGGGTCAATGATAGCAGAGGACGAATCACGTCGCGCACCCGTCTGCGGACGCCCATTGTCTGGACACGTGAGATGATATAGAGAGTGAGGGAACTGAGATGAGAACCGTTGACTTCAGAGGCGAACTCACGCCGAACGGCCAGATTGCCGTTCCACCTGAGATCGCATCGCAGGTTCCGCCGGGGGAACAGGTTCAGGTCGTATTACAGTGGGGCCTCTCTGTAGATGACACCGCTTGGCGCGCGCTAGGCCGGCGGCAATTCGAGACGGCATACGATGCCGATGACTCGGTATACGAACTACTGATCCATGACACTTCGACCCGGTGAAGTCGTCCTGATTAGGATCGACTTCCACCAGACGCCGGGCGGAAAATTGCGTCCGGCTGTGGTCCTCCTCGATTCGGCAGACGACGATTTTGTTGCCGCTCCCATTACCTCCCGTCCCCGAGTTTCTGGCTTTGATGTCCCTATTCAGCAATGGCGCGAGGCAGGTTTGAATACAGCCTCGACGATTCGCGTTCACAAGCTGACGGTGTTGGCGAAGGATGAAATTGTCCGCCGGCTCGGTGAGATCGCAGGGGCCGACCGAACCGCACTGACAGAGGTTCTGCGCCGCGCTTTTTCGCTGGATCAATAGGCCACAGATTCGGAAGATTCTATGAGATCAGGGAGAAGGACCGCACCTTCATCCCCGGCGCCGCGGACGGGCGCATGAACAGCCTGATGCACTGGATAATCAGAACGAGATACAGGATGACCCAACTCCAAAGCTGCGCGGTGCCGTCAACGACCGACTTGGAATTGAGCCGGACGAGAAGCGCTGAGGTCGATAGCGGCTGGGCTGCCGATAGGCCGCTCCGTGGCGACGCCGGGGGAGTTGGCAAGTCGGAGCAGAAAGAGCTGTGGCGGCCGACGTAGTTTTCTTATTGTCTTCCGTCGGCGGCGACTTGAAACGCAAGGCCCTTCTATTTATCTGATATCGTTGCTCTGTAAGCGCCCGAACGTCAGGCTGCCAGAAAGGATCGGTGATGGACTCCAAGGCGATGCCGGTTGTGTTTACCCCGGACAATGAGCCGTATCTCGGGCGGAACCTGCTCTTCCATACTTGCCTTACTGGCGGACCAGGCGCTCATCTGGAATGGCGAAAGCGATTCCGAGGGCGCAGGATGGAAGTTCAGCGTGGGCTATACGGTCCGCGATGACCTCGGTCGAGCGGATGTGCGGCACGAAGGTTAAAGATCTGCCGGACTGCCACCATCATGCGAATTGTATTCGCTACTTGTTGGCAAATCGGGGGGCGGACGCCTCGTCCGCAGGCGACCCCCGGTCGCCCAGCTCGCGCTCGACCATCGGTATTGGCTGGCCTCTTGCACCAGTCCGGCGCGCACCGGATTGCTCTCGATGTAGAACCGAATCCGCTCAAACTCCTTCTGATTGCGGACCTCGCGGTCATAACTCTCCTCTTGCCAAAATGGACTTCCCGTTTGAGCCAGCATCGCATTGGCCCGCTTGGCTGTAATTCCTTTCAAAGATTTGGTCAGTTTGGGCAGCGGAACTCCGGGAGTCAACAGTACGTGAACGTGATTCGGCATGACCGCGAAGGCGTGCAAGAGATAGTGCTCCAGAACTTGAGCATTATAGTGAATGGCTTCTACTACCAGGTCTGCCAGCGCGGGTCGACGTAGATAGAGCGGACCGGCGCGTTCCTCGTCCAACAGACGATCCAAAGCAACGAAAGCTCGCCCGGAACTGAGCGAGCCGCCCGGGAAAGGCCGATTTACCGGTAGACTGCCATACAAGCGCCAAGTAAGAAACACGGGCTGCTGGGTCTCATAGACGTGCGGAAGGCGTCGCCGGTATAACGTCACGAAGGAATAGTGGGTCCGAGGCGGTGAAGTTCTCGTTTGAACCTTGAACCGACCCGGGGGTCGGTTGCGGACCTGGGGTCCGCCTTCCGCGTCAGCCTCAATTGCGGAGCGACCAGAACGCGCAGAAGGGCGGCACACTCCGCCATCGCAGCCAGCCGGCCAGAACCCCTATCCCATCCGCTGCGCCTTCCGCGCTCAGCGCCTGCCTGCCATAGGATACCCGTCGAACGCGTCGCCCGCGCCCGTCGCGCGCGGATCTTTCCATTCGCGAAGCTGGCGGTCGAGTTGGGCTGCGAGTTTGGCGCGAACCGCCGAATAGGCCGGGTCTGTGGCCAGATTGCGGAACTCCTTGGCATCCTTGCGCAGATCGTAAATCTCCTCGCCGGGCCGTTTGCCAAAGCCCAGCTCAAAGAGGTTCGCGACACTCGGAGCGTTGCGCTCTTTCAACATGAATTCTTTCGTTGGGCCGTTATCGATATCGCGGAACGAAGCCGTTGTCTTGGTATCGTAGCCGGCCGGAAAGCGCTCGGGATGGTAGTTGCGGATGTAGAGGTAATCGCGAGTGCGGATGGCGCGCATCGGATAGCCGGCTTCGCCTTCCGGTTGTGCCACGGTGTGGCGTTCTCGCCCGGTGAACACCACGTCGCGCTTCGCGTCGACCCATCCGGAGCGCGCGCTTGTCAGCACGTTCATCATGCTGCGGCCCGTCATGGCGGCGAGTGGCGCAACGCCAGTCGCTTCGAGAAACGTGGGAGCGAGGTCGGCCAGGCTGACGAAATCTTCGACCTTGCGGCCACCTTTTGCACCGCCCCAGCGAACGGCGAGCGGAACGTTGGTGCCGGAGCCGTAGATGTTTGCCTTGCAGCGCGGGAACGGCAAGCCATTATCGCCGGTCACCGCAATTAGCGTGTTATCGAGTTCTCCCGCTTTTTCGAGCATCGCGACGATGTTGCCGAGATGCTTGTCGAACCACTCGATCTCGACGGCGTAATCGAGCAGGTCGCTGCGCACTTCGGGAGCGTCGGGCAACGGCGCTGGAACGCGCACATCTTCGAGGCGCTTGCCCGCGCGCAGGCCCGAGCCTTTTTCGTAAGCGCGGTGAGGTTCACGGCCGCCGTACCAGAAGCAGAACGGTGCGCCGGCGGGACGTTTCTTCAGAAACTCGGCGAAGTTGCCGGTGTAGTCGATATTGCTGATGCCCTTCGTCGGCGCGTCGAGTTCCGCCGAGTTGTATTCGGGGCCTGCCGGATTGCGCGTGCGTCCCCCTGGACGCCAATCGCCGGGAGCCCAACCCTTGCCGGTGAAGCCCACATGATAGCCGTTCTTTTCGAGCAGATCCGGATAGACGTCGAATTTCGATGGTAGCGATCCATGCAGATTCGAGCCCTGTTCCAGACGCGCGAACCACTGCCCTGTCAGGATTGCGCCGCGCGAAGCGGTGCAGGTCGGCGCGACGCAGTAGGCATGGTTGAAAAGCACGCCCTCGCGTGCGATGCGGTCGAAGGCCGGCGTGATGGCGGTGCGGTCGCCCGCCGAAGAGGAGAACGGCCAGGACCAATCGTCTGCAATCGCAAAGAGAATATTGGGGCGCTTGGGCGCTGCGCCACGCAAGGCCAGGGGGGCGGCGGCCATGCCGGCGAGAAACTGCCTGCGCGAATTTATAAACTTGTTTGGCATCACTGTCACAATGTCACAGTCGAGCGCAGAGCTCAAGTCAGCGCTGCGCTTCGAGCTGTTCGAGCAGCGCAACCATGCGTACAGCGGCGTCGCGCCGGCCTCCGAAGCGCAGTTCGTTATAGGCGTTCGTCAGGTCTCCCACGGTTATAGCGGTTTCGCCCGCGGGTAGGACGCGCGCGAATTCGACCGGAGTGAGCCACGGCGGTTTTTCAAAACCGCGGCCCAGCAGAATTCCCAACATGCGCTGATACAGCAGCGTTGCGTCGCTGGCCTGTACATCTCCGCGGCGTACGCTCAACACGCGGCGCCTGGTCTTCCACCAGCGCCACGTTCCCGGACCCAGACGCCGGAGCACCAGCGCGAGTAGCGCGATGCCGATGGCGGGCAGGCCCCACTTTCGCCCGGCTGCCAGGATTGGCTCGCGCCATCTCGACAAGCGCGGGCCTACGCCGTCCAGCCAACTCGCTCGCAGATTCTGGCCGGATTCTTCCATCTGCGCGGCGAGCACGAGCTGGCGGTCGAGATCGTAGTTCAGAACCCACTCCTGCCAGAACGTCTCGGCGGCGTCGCTATAGAACAACAGCTTTGTCCACAACGATTGCGTCGCCGCTCCGTCGCCCGGCGGCGTCGGATCGAAAGTGACCCAACCTCTTCCGGCGATGTAGGCCTCCACCCAACTGTGCGCGTCGGCCGCGCGGATGATGTGCCAACCGCTGACCGGATTGTAGACTCCGCTTTGGAATCCCGTCACCACGCGCGCCGGGATATGTACCGCGCGCAACAGCGTCGCCATCGAACCGGCAAAATACTCGCAGTGCCCTTTGCGGCGCACAAACAGAAAATCGGCAAGCGGATCCGCGACGGGCTGCGCCAACATCTGCGTGGTATAGCCGAACTCGCGGTGGAAGTACTGCTCGACGGCGTCGGCGCGCGCTTCGTCCGAGCTCTTGTTCGCCGTCAGGTCGCGAGCCAGGCTCAATACGCGTTGATCGACCGGCGGCAGCAGAGTGTAGTAGATCCGGTCGGCGGGCAGCAGATCGCCAACCGGCAGGCTTGGCCGTCCGGGCTCGATGAAGCTGACGGCGGCATAGCGCAGGTTTTCCCCGCCGTAGGCGGCACGATAGCTGCCCGTAGGCGTGCGGATGATGGAGTGGCCGCTGACTTGCACCACCTCCGGCAAGCCAGTGAAGAACATCATGTCGGAAGTTGATGAGCGCAGGAAGATTTCGTAGGAGAGACGCCGGCCGGCGCGCCACAGTTGGCGATTGTCGGCCAGCCGTACCACGCCGCCGCTCGATGGCAGCAGCGCGCCCGCGCTCGCCGTGTTGTACCAGCGCTGTCCGTCGAATTCGCCAAGCGCCGCGCCGCGCCATTTCACAGAGACCTGGCCGTCAGTTCCCTGGATGCGCACGTGCATCACCGGTGTGCCGCGCTGTTGAATCTCGCCCACCTGGCCGAGACGAATTTCATTCGAAAACCCGGGCACGGCAAAACCGGATGCCGCCAGATGCTGGAATGCGGCGCGCGCCGTGCGCGGCAGGAGGAAAAAAAGCCCGCCGGTAAGCAGCAGGACGCCGAAGGCGATCAGGAGCGCAAGTCCAGCCAGGCGTCCGGAAAAATCGCGCAGGCCAGCCTGGCAAATCATACCCGCGCGGTGCGCGGCGCGGCGCACTTCCCAACTCGCGAACGTCGCGATGCCGAACAGCAGAAACAACGTCAGAAAAAGAAAGTAGTTCGGGCTTGCCGAGAGCACCGACGCCGCCAGCAGTTCGAGGAAGGCAATCACCTTCACAAAAAAATAGTCGCGATCCGTCTTCGCCGTTAGGACCTTAACCACTGCAAGAAAAAAGACGAGGTGCACCGTCGCCGCGAGAAACTCGCGCGAGACATAAGCGTAGTCGAGCGGATAGAAGATGGCGTAGATTAGCGTAAGCGCGGCTACTGTGCGGTCCGAGATCTCCAGCTTCACGAGGCCTGCGGCCATCAGTGCGCGCAGCAGAATGGCGCTGCCCGCAGCGGCGAGCGTTGGAAGATCGATGAAGCCCGAACCCGCTACGGCGAGATAACCGCTGGTGAGCAGTCCCAGCAGCGAAAACTCGAAGAAGCGGTTCACTCCAGAGAGGCGCCCGGGTTGAACGGCGGCTCGGCCCATCGCTTTGATTTTATCAGGCGTACCGGCCGCTCTCGCTCGGGGGCCGTGTCTTCCAGCGGCGGTGGATCCAAAGCCACTGCTCCGGATGCTCGCGAACGGCGCGTTCAACGACTGCTTGCAGGCGCCGCGTGTCCTCGACGACATCGCCCGACATCTCCAACAGCGGATAGAACTTCAAGCGGTAACGCTGTTCGCTCTCGTGCCAGATCGCGAAACCTGGCAGCACCGCTGCGCCGCTGTGCGCCGCAATTCGCGCGAAACTGGTGCCCGAACAGGCCGGGATACCGAAGAAATCGACGAATGTGCCATGATCCAGCCCGGCGTTCTGGTCAACCAGGATGCCGACCGCTTCGTTGCGATGGAGCGCGGTGAGGATCGAGCGCGCGAAGTCCTTCTTCGCGATGATGCGATTGCCGGAAAGTGCACGGCGCCGTTCCACCAGCGCGTCGATCAGCGGATTGTCCAGCGGCCGCACAACCACGTGCATAGGCGCGCAGAGCAGTGCGTGCGCGAAGGCGCTGAGTTCCCAATTTCCCAGATGGCCTGTGGCGAAGAGCACGCCGCGGCCGCGCCGCCGGGCCTCTTCGAAGTGCTCGAACCCGTCGTAACAAATCCAATCGGAAATGCTTTTGGCATCGATATCTGGAAAGCGCGCGAATGACACCAGCACGCGCCCGATGGAGCGGTACACGCCGTCCACCGTGCGCTTGCGTTCATCCACGTTCATCTCAGGCAGTGCCATCTCGAGGTTGCGCATGGCGGCCGCGCGCAGACGCGGAAGCACGGTGTCGAGCACCTTCGCATAGCCGTGGCCCAGCGGGTTTGCAATGGCAAGCGGCGTGCGGCGCAAGGTCAACAGCACGAACGACGCGAGCAGATACTCGACCCTGTTGCGGAGAGCCGGGCGTGGGCGGGCAGGCATCGATCTATTCTATCCACCCTCCGCCCAGTACGAGATCGCCGTTATAGAAGACGGCGCCTTGTCCGGGCGTAACCGCGCGTTGGGGCTCGTCGAAGCGTACCTCGGTGCGCGATTCGCCGGAGGCCGGGCAGAGCGTCGCCGGCGCCGCACTATGCCGGTTGCGAATCTTCACCTGAGCGCGCACCGGCGTGTCCGGACGCGCGATCGAGATCCAGTTGACATCCTTCGCCGTGAAGCTGCCGCTGAGCAGTTCGTCGTTGCGGCCGACCACTACGCGCTGCGTCGCGAGTTCCGTCGAAATTACGTACAGCGGCTCGCCCGCGGCCACGCCAAGGCCGCGGCGCTGTCCAACTGTGAAGCGATGCACGCCGTCATGCTCGCCGAGTACTTGGCCCGCGGGGTTCACGATCTCACCGCGCACGGAGTCGCGGCTGAGCCCCTGCTCCCGAAAGTAGGCGTCGATGAATTGCGCATAGTCGCCGTTTGGCACGAAACAGATCTCCTGGCTGTCGTGCTTTTCCGCGACGGCGAGACCCAACTCGCGCGCCATCACGCGAACCTGCGGCTTCGTATACTCACCAAGCGGGAACAGCGTACGTGCCAGTTGCGGCTGTGTGAGACCGAACAGAAAATAGGTCTGGTCCTTGGAAGAGTCGACGCCGCGCAGGAGTTGGTAGCGCCCGCTGGCCTCGTCGAAACGGACGCGGGCGTAATGACCTGTAGCGATGCGGCCGGCGCCCAAGCCCTCGGCCATTTCGAGGAACTGGTCGAACTTCACGAAGTTATTGCAAAGCGTACAGGGGATCGGCGTGCGGCCGGCCAGATACTCGCTGATGAATGGCTTGACGACGGACTCCTCGAAACGGTCCTCAAAATTCACGACGTAATAGGGGATGCCTAACTGCTGCGCGACATGCCGCGCATCGTACACATCGTCGAGCGAGCAGCAGCGGCCTACCGCGCCTTCAACCTGCAATTCAGGCAGCCGGCGTTGGTTCCAGAGTTGCATCGTCAGACCGACGATGGGCAGACCGCGGCTGTGCAGCAGCGCCGCAACCGCGGAACTGTCCACGCCGCCGCTCATAGCGACTGCGATGCTCTTGCTCTCAGCCATGGAATGCACTCGATGGCGCCAGCCGGCGCAGACGCGCCACCGCTTCCGCGACCGTGGCGATTAGGGCGTCCACTTGCTCGCGTGTGTTAGACCGGCCGAGCGAAAAACGCAGGCTCGAACGCGCCTGGCTTTTGTCGAGGCCGATCGCCGTAAGCACGTGCGACGGCTCGACCGAACCGCTCGAACAGGCCGCGCCGGAGGAGACGGCAAAGCCTTTCAGATCGAGCGCGATCAGCAACGCATCGCCTTGCACGCCGTCGAAGCGAATGTTCGATGTGTTCGGCGTACGCGCTACGCCCGCCGCGTTGACGTACGTATCTGGCACGCTGGCGAGGATGCCGCGCTCCAGTCGACTGCGCAATTCCGCCAGACGGATGGACTCTCCCGCCATGTGATTTGCGGCCCACTCTGCCGCTGCGCCGAAGGCCACCGCGCCCGCAACGTTTTCCGTACCGGGGCGCAGGCCGCGCTCATGGCGTCCGCCGAATTGCGTTTGCGCGAGGGCGACGCGGTTGCGCACAAACAACACGCCGACACCCTTAGGTGCGTAAATCTTGTGGCCGCTCAGCGAGTACAGATCGACGCCCAACGCGTGCACGTCGACCGGAATCTTGCCGGCCGCCTGCACTCCGTCGGAATGAAAGATGACGCCCGCCGCGTGCGCGATCGCCGCGATTTCTGCGACCGGCTGCACCGTGCCCAATTCATTGTTGGCGTGCATGACGGAGATCAGCACGGTTTCCGGACGTATCGCGCGCCGCACGTTTTCGGGATCGACCACGCCCTCACGGCTCACGGCCAAATATGTCACTGCGACGCCCTCGCGCTCCAATTGCGCGCAACTGTTCAGCACGGCCGGGTGTTCGATGAGCGTCGTGATGACGTGTTTGCGCTCCCGCGCGCAACCGCGCACGATACCGAAAATGGCGAGGTTATCCGCCTCTGTACCGCCGCTTAGAAAGATCACTTCTTTCGCGCTGCAATTCAGGAACGCTGCCGTCTGGCGGCGCGCGGTTTCTAGGCTTTGCTTCGCCGCCTGCCCGAAGCTGTGAACGCTCGAAGCGTTGCCATAGACGTCGCGCAGCGCAGGCAGATAGACGTCGAGCACGTCGGTAGACACCGGGGTCGTGGCGTTATGGTCAAAGTAATAGTGATTCACTGCGGATCTTCCTATATTCTAACAACTGATGCTCCGCCCTATAGTTACTCTCACCACCGACTTCGGAACCAGCGATCATTTCGTGGCCGTCATGAAGGGAGTGATCCTCGGTATACAACCGCTGGCGCAGATCATCGACATTACGCACAGTATCGCGCCCTTTGAAGTTGGCAGCGCCGCATTCACCATTGCGCAGGCCTACCACTATTTCCCGAAGAAGACCATACACGTCGTGGTAGTCGATCCCGGCGTCGGCACGGCGCGGCGTCCGGTGCTGGTGGAGGCAGCGGGTCAGTATTTCCTCGGCCCGGATAACGGCGTCTTCTCGATGCTGATCGAACGCGAGAGTTTCAAAGTGCGTGCCATTACCAACTCGAAGTATTTCCTGACGCCCGTGAGCGAAACATTTCACGGCCGTGATGTTTTTGCACCGTGCGCCGCGCACCTGGCGAAAGGTGTCGCGCCCGCGCATTTCGGCAGGGCGATCTCCGACTACCACCGCAGCTTGACGACCGTACCGTCCCGCATCGGCCGGCGCATCTGGTCGGGACAGGTGCTCAGAGCAGACCACTTCGGCAACCTGATCACGAGCTTTTCCGTGGAGGAGTTCCCGGAGCTGCGCTTACGTCCGTTCGAACTGGCGATCGGCACCCGTCGGGTGGCGCAACTGGCCAACACCTTCGCGGATGCATTGCCGGGCGAGCCGTGCCTGGTGGCAGGCAGCGCGGGCTACTACGAAGTTGTCGTGAACCAGGACTCCGCCGCGAGAGTGCTGGGCTGCGGCACGGGTTCGCCGGCGGAACTCGTGATTTACTGAGGCGCTGTAATTGCCCGCTACCGCGCTGCTGCCAGTCGTCCCAGATCCACCACCAGTCCGAAGCGCGCCTCCTGCGCGGTCTGGTCGAGCAGATCGCGCCGGTTGGCATAGCGGAACACGATCGGGAATTCGATCCCCAATGCCAACGGGACGGTGAGCCGGGCCTGCGCTGCATATTGCGCTGGTACGCCATCCAGCCATTTCGCCTCGGCGCCGAAACTGAGCGTCAAAGGAGCGCGGCCGAATGCAGATCCGCTCTCGGGCGTGAGACGCGCCTGGAACTCTGTGGCCGCGCGGCGACCGCGAAACAGGCCGGCTTGCTTGCGGTCCTTGATCTCCGCGCCGGCGTTCGCGGTCCAGGTCAGTGCGTTACCCAGGCCATGGTCATAAATCACTTCGGCGCGATGATCGTTGTAGCCGTTGTCCGCACGCGTAATCGCCTGATAGGAGAGCGCCAACTGCCTGCCGGTGCGCACCTTGTCATAAGCGGCGCGTAGCGTGCTGTCGTAGTCTTCGAACGCTGCCGCGCTCTCCATAACCAGCGCGTCGATGCGGCGCAGAACTTCCGGCGGTACGCGCAACTCGTCCATCGCGGAGTAGTATTTCAGTAGAAAATCGGCGAACGTCATGCCATCGCCACGGCAAGCCGAGAATAGAAGCTGTTGGATCTGGTCCTTCAGCCGCGTCGATGCCGCCATTCGCTTTGTCAACGCCTTCTGCACGTGATCTATCTGCTGACGGCCGCTGCGCGAATAGAGATCGCGGCCGTTCAGCAGAGTGTACTTCACGCCTGCCACCAGACCCAGCCGTTCCGTATTGTCCTGCTCCAGATTGGACGCCGCCGAGCCCAGCGTGAAGAAAAGCTGTCGCGCGCCGCCGTGGTTTGCGTACAATTCGGGATCGCTGAGCGCCTTGGCACGCAAGCCTGCAAGCAGGCTGTAAGCGGATGCCGTGACGGCGCCAGATCCCGAATTGGCTACTCCGCCAGCGGGAATCAGATTGATGGCCGCGCTCACAAAATCGCTGGCCGAGCTTTGGTCTACCAGTGACGTGGAGCGTCCGTCGCCGCTGGGCGTTTCACGTTGCCGGCTGGCGCCTTTGCCGTTCTCGCCCACGCGGGCGCGTTCGAGTGCCGCCTCTACGCGCGCCGCGAACCAGTCGTCGAAGCGCATGCTCTGCGCCCGGCCGAATACCGGCGATAGCAGCAAATATACAATTAGAATTCTTTTAAATCTCATTGGATTAAAATCCGCAGGGATTCCTCTGCCGTGTCCGTGGGCTCGCCCTCAAACTCGATCTCGAAGACGGTGCGAAGCGCTTCGCCGGCCGCGTCGAGCAGTTCCGCAACATACGTGTAGCGCGCATTCGAGAGGAAGGAGAAGCCCATGTTGAGCAACTCCATTTGCTGAATGTCCGAGGGGTTGTGCAGATGTTCCCAACGGTATGATTTCTTGGGATGCCCTGTAAAATCAGCCGCTTCCCACAACGTTCCCTTGACGCTGCTGGCAAGAGTGAAGATCGGAAGGGGACCGCAGGCGCGCACGGTGAAGCGCAGAAACTGACCTTGTGTGGTTGCGGCCGGGACGACGCCAGCGTGTTCAATACGCGCAACTCGGGTGACAGCCATTGCATAGCTCCTTTGCCGGAGACTCCGGCCGCACCCCGCCCCGCCGCATTTCGAATACTAATTAAATGCAGTGAGTTTAGTTTATATTTAAATGAATTAAATTGTCAATTCTTTTTATTGTCCTGCTTCGGATATACCAGCGGCTTTTTCTTTTCGCGGTACTCAGAGAGCCCGCAGGAGCCGAGCGTTTTGAAACCGTTCTTCTCGAGTATGGCCGCGGCACGCGCGGCTCTGCCACCCTGGTTTCAAAGCGTGACGATCAGCTTGTCTCTGGGGATTTCCTTCAGGCGGCCTTCGAGTTGGCCCACGGGGATATTGACGTAGCCTTTGACGCTGCCAAGGCGCGCGATTTCGGAAGGTTCGCGCACATCGAGGAAGAAAATATTCTCTTTCTTTTCGAGCAGCTTTTCGAGTTCATCGGCGGAGATCGTCTTGGAAGCTCCACTCTGCGCCGTGACGCCGCAGGAGAGGGCAAGCGCCGTTAACGCCAGTACGCCAAGGATTCGTTTCATGGAAGCATTATCGCAAATCCGTCGGAGGCGAACCGCGTCATGCGCGAACCATCGCAAAAAGCAAAAAGCCTCCAGCCCCTCGAAGGGGACCGGAGGCTTTTTGCGAACTACGGGAGTTACTGGTACGAAACGTTCTTGGTGAAGCCGATCGAGAAGACGAAGCTTCCGTAGTCGGTGCTGCCGCCGGCAGTGAGGGGCGCGGAAAACAGACCCGAGCCATCCGACGGACCGGCCGACTGAACGGTCAACGTGCCAAGAGCGCCACTGAGGAGGTCGCCGCTGCTGGCGGGCAACTGGCTCAGCACCGCCGAGGGCACCGAGAACGAACCCGCGCTGGCGTTCGCGATGCATGTGAATCCGGCGACATCAAAGATCGGATTTGTCTGCGTTCCGCCGGCCTGGTTTCCGGACAGGCCAACGATCGTGACCAAACCGGATCCGCCGCCCGACCAGGTGATGGGCAGGTTCTGGGAGCGGGATACGTTTGAGATGCTGGAGCGATTGGTCCAGTCAATCGGCGTAGGCACCGCGATGGAGACGTTGAAAGCTCCGACGTCGGCGCCGCCCGTGCCGTTAATTCGATACGTGCCGGCTGCGACGACAGCGCTGCCGCCCGCACCAGGAAGTCCGGGGATACCGCCCGGAAGGCCTGGGATCCCGGAAGTGCCCGAAAACAGGGTCTTGGTGTAGAATTTCGGCGTGTTCGGACTCGCTGGAATTGCGATATTGTTGGCGTTTGGACCGTTTAGCGTCAATTGCGCCCCGGCGTCCAGCAAGGTCGCCGACGGAGTTCCATAGAGGATGTCATCCTGCCCGCCGGTGCGGCGGAATACAGTACAGGATCCAATCTGGCTGATGGAAAAGCCGGTCGGAGATCCGTCAGTAATGTTCCCAAGCGTGTAGCGGGCGAAACTGCCCGAGACTGCCTCGCTCGACTGATCCAAATTGAAGCCTCCCGCCGAGATGGAGGTCGACTGCTTAGTGAGGCTCATCGCGCCGTATACAGCGGTGCCGCCCGCCGACAGCCGCCGCAAGGCTTCCGCCGAGAGATAGGGGTGCTGGCAGATGTCCTGTCCCGCGGGGACAATCGCCAGACTCGTGGAGTTGCTGACGGCGCCGTTTACGCGCACCGCAACCGAAACGTTGCATCCCGTCGGGGCGTCGCCCGGAATCGTGAAGTTCACCTGATCGGTTCCCGGCAGCAGGGAAGCGCGACCTGCGTAAGACGGCGTGATTTCCCTGCCGCCCAGGATGATTCGGATCGAGCCCGCGGCTGTGCGGTCGCCGCTGGTCCCGCCGTTCAAATCGGAAAGCGCATCGGCTCCGATACCCGTTCCCCAGAGGACAATTACCTGTCCCGGAGACGCGGGCGCTGTCTTGTACGGCCCTAGATTCCCCTTGGCAAATCGGTTCAAATCCCCGTCTGTTCCCGAACCGAACTCCTGCGCTTGCGCCTGCCCTGCGCCAGAACCGTCGGCCGTTACGATCCCATACAGGTTGGCGACAACAGTCGCCTTCCCGGGGGCTGAGGTCTGACCGTTGTAGGTCACGGTCACGTTATAGTTTCCGGGACCTACTGACGAAGGCAGAAGGCCCGCGATCTGGTTCCTGGTAGTATAGACCATGAGCGCGTCCGTAGCGCTTCCACCGGCAGCCGGCGTGAAGCGGATCGACACGCCGCCCAAAGTTGTCTGCAGCGGCAGCTCCAGCGCCTGTCCGAACGCAGCGCCCGCCAAATTGGTCCCAAAGACCACAAAAATCGACCCTGGTGCGATCTGATTGGCGTAACTACCGCCATTCACAACCGGGTTCGACGATCTCAAAACAGGCTGGCCGAGCGCTAAAGCACTCCAACACAGCACTGCAAACACGGTTTTTTTCATTCACCCTCCAAAGTGAAAAATCAAATCCTCTCGAATTCTGGTACAGCTCGAACTACTCTTTGGGCGCGATTCCCAAAGACTTCATCTTTCGATACAGGTTACTACGTTCCAACCCCAAAATCTCGGCGGTCTTGGTGACGTTCCCCTTCGTTTCATCCAGTTTCTTCAAAATGTACTCGCGCTCGGCCGTCTCGCGCACTTCCTGCAAGCTGCCGAAGCGGTCCAGCGGCGGATTGAAGACCGCACGGCGCGCGGGGTTCAAGGGCAGATGGCGCGCGTCGATTCCTTGTTGCGGATTCATGATCACGATGCGCTCCATCAGATTGCGCAGCTCTCGCACGTTGCCGGGCCAGGGATACTCCTGCAAAGCGCGGTAGGCCTCCGGAGTCAGCTCCTTGTGCTTGCGGCCATAGGCGGTGGTGAACTCTTTCAGGAAGTGATCCGCCAGCAACGGGATATCCTCCTGGCGTTCGCGCAGCGGCGGCACATAGAACGGGATCACGTTCAAACGGTAGAAGAGATCTTCCCGGAAATTGCCGCGTTCGATTTCCTGCTCCAGGTTCTTATTCGTCGCCGCGATCACACGCGTGTCCACCTGCACCCACTCCGACGCTCCCACCGGTTCGAAGCGGCCCTCGTCGAGTACGCGGAGCACCTTGGCCTGGGTCTTCAGGCTCATGTCGCCGACCTCGTCGAGAAACAGCGATCCGCCGTCGGCTTTTTGAAACTTGCCCACTTTGTCTTCGCGCGCGCTGGCGAAGCTATCCTTGCGGTGGCCGAAGAGTTCGCTCTCGATCAGTTCCTCCGGAATCGCAGCACAATTCACTTCGACAAACGGCTCGGTCTCGCGCTGGCTCATGGCGTGGATAGCGTGGGCCACAAGTTCCTTGCCGGTCCCGCTTTCGCCGAAGATCAGCACGCGGCCGTTGGTGGCCGACATCAGCATTAACTGCTGGCGCAAGGCCTTCATCGAGACGCTATCGCCGATAATTTTGGGCCGGCCGGCGCCCTCTTCCTTGAAGCGCTGGAGCTCGAGTTCGAGCCTGCGTTGCTGCGCGGCGTTCTTCACGACGACGGTGACTTTCTCAAGCGTCAACGGCTTTTCGAGAAAGTCGAAGGCGCCGAGTTTCGTGGCCCGAACGGCTCCCTCGATGGAGCCATGGCCGGAGATCATGACGACGGCGGGGCGCTCGGAGTAGGGGATCTCTTGAATGTGCGCGAGCGCCTGCATGCCATCCATTCCGGGCAGCCAGACATCGAGAATCACAACATCGAAAATACCGCGCGAGAGTTCCGCCAGGCACTCCTCGCCGGTGCTGACCGCGGCTGTGGACGCGCCTTCATCCTCAAGAATATCGCGTAGGATCTGACGGATGCCGGGCTCGTCGTCGACGATAAGAATGCGCGTGTGCTTCATGCCCGGCTCTCCGCCGGATTCAATTCGGTGTCGGCCGGCGTGGTGGCCGGAAACTCGACGATAAAGCGGGCGCCCGCCGGAATGTTGTCCTCGACGCGGATATGCGCATTGTGGTCGGAAAGAATGTGATTCACGATAGCCAGTCCAAGTCCCGTGCCTCTGCCCTTTGTGGAAAAGTATGGCAGAAACAGCTTCTCTTTGTCTTCCATCGACACGCCGCAGCCCGTATCGGCCACCACCAGTTCGACCGTCTCGGGCGTAGGCGCCTGCGTACCGACGAAGAGCCGCTTGACGGGCGTATCCTGCATCGCCTCGGCCGCGTTGTCGACCAGATTTACGACTACGCGCTTGATCAATTCACGGTCGATGCTGATGGGCGGGAGATCGGCGTCCATTTCCGTGCGCAGTTCGATTCCGTCGAGCCTGCCGTGAAACACCGCGAGCGCCTCGTTCACCACCTGGTTCAGGTCGCCCGCTTCGGGCTTGGCGGCGGGAAAGCGTGAGAACTGCGAGAACTCGTCGACCAGCGTCTTGACGGACTCCACTTCGCGCAGAATGATCTCTGTGCAGTGGCGTGCAATGCGCTCAAACTCGGGTGTGCTCTTGCTGCGGTCGAGTTGCCGCGCGATACGATCCGCGGAAAGCGCGATCGGAGTGAGCGGGTTCTTGATTTCGTGAGCGATGCGGCGCGCCACCTCGTTCCAGGCCACCGATTTCTGTGCGCGCAGCAATTCGCTGGTGTCTTCCATCACCATCACGAAACCCGATGTTTCTTTCTCCTCGAGCGCGGAGATCGTCACGGAGATGTGCAGGATCTGTTGCCCGTTCCGGATTTCAAACTGGCGCGAAGCGAGGCCGATGCGCCGGGCGCGTTTCATCAGATAGCGGATCTCAGCCGCATCCTCTTTTGAGAAGAGCGCGTCGAGCGTCTTTGCGCTCATCACCTGGTCGGGCGGAAACATGCGATTCAGCGCTTTGTTCACGCGCTGGATTCTGCCGTCGGAGGCGATCGAGATGACGCCGGTAGGAATGCTTTCGAGGATCGCTTCGGTGAAACGCCGGCGGCGTTCGAGTTCAGCGCCGTTGGCTTCGAGCACCTGCGCCATCTCGTTGAAGCCGCGCACCAGTACGGCCAATTCGTCGATGGCCTTGACGCGGACTTGCGTGCCCAGATCGCCCGAACGCACACGCCGCACCGCCTCGAGCAGCGCCGTGATCGGCACGCTGATCTGACGCGCGAAGAACAACGCAAGCCATGTCGCGGCGAAGAGCAGGAAGAGCGAGATCAGTACGAGCAGGGCGAGGTAGAAGCGGCGAAACTCTTTCTTGTTGCGCGCCAGTTGGTCGTAGTCGCGGATCTGCCGCTCGATCTCCGTCTGTTTCTGCGCCAGATCGACCGGGATGCGGTCACGGATGCGCAGGCTGGCAGTGCGTCCATCACCCAAGGCGACCTTGGCCTGCGCCTCGAAGCCGGCGACGCCAGGCTGATCCCCTCCGCAGATCGCAGCCACTCCTCCATCGGAGCGTTCCAGCAGTACCATGTCGATTTTCTGGTCCTCGCAAACCCGGCGCAACTCCTCCGGGATGCTTCCGCCGCTTTCGGCGAACTGCCGCACGGCCGGCAGTAGCGCGAGCCATTCGGCCTGCGCTGCGACTCGTTCTCTCGTCTCGCGCTCGAGCGAGGCGCGCACGTCCTGCATCGCGATCTTGATGTTCTGCGCGGGACGGCTGAACCACTTGTCGAGGTTGCGGTTCAGCACGTTGATATCGAAGACCACAAGGAAGATGACCGGGATAAAACTCAGCGCCAGTGCGCCGGCCACCAGTTTCAACTTGATGCGCGAGCCTTCCTTGCCGGCTTGCCGCTCGATGTAGAGCTTCAGCGCCGTGCGGAAGAGCATGAATCCGAGCAGTACGGTGAGCAGGAAGACCAGCGTCGAAACGGCCCAGAAGAGGTAGGTCTGTTCCGGACTGCGCGGCCCGTATTCTCCGAAATTGAATGAGCCTTGCCAGACTACCAGGGTAACCAGCACGAGCATCAGGAGCCCGCCCGACAGGCGAAGCAGTTTTTGCTTCACGAGGAGAGTCATGGTAACTCGATTATACGGGAGGCCGCGAAAATCTGCCGCTCTCGAATCGCGTGCGGCACAATCTGGCAACCGGGGGCGGACGCCCGCGTCCGCTAGCGACCCCTGGTCGCTCCGCTGCCAGTCTCATCGATGTGCGGCGATATCCGCATTACGTTACAACGGAATAGTGGGTTCGCAACGGCAGGGTAAACCGGCCCGGGGGCCGGTTGCGTTCCAGGGGGAACGCCCTCCGGGCCGTACACTGCCGCTCGAATCAGGGTGCGGAATAGGGTCAAATCGCCACCTCTGCGAAGTGGTGCTATAAGCCAGGCTACATTTCTATCTTTGTATTATCGAAGCGGCGAATCCTGCAATCTTTCAAAATTCATAGAATTTGCCGAAGCGGGCGTTGCGGAACCTCATTGAACCCGATTGTTTACATACTGTTTCATTTGGCCCGGGGATTGCTATAATGATCCTGCAACCGCTAGATCCGGAGCGGCCGAACTGGCTAGCTCCGGCAATTTGTAACAGGAGAATCAAGATGATTAAAGTTGTCTCCCACCGGGGAGGTTTGCGCACTACGTTGGTGCTCTTCCTTAGCCTATTGGTGGCAAGCTTGGCAGTATTCGGCCAAGAAAGAGTAGGCCAGATTGCAGGAACCGCTACCGACCAGAGTGGCGCTGTACTCCCTGGCGTCTCGGTAACAATTACCAACAAAGCCAGCGCACGCGCGTTGAGCACCGTGACGGGCGGCGATGGTGCATACATCATTCGCGACGTCGAACCCGGTCGCTACTCGGTGAAATTTGACGCCAAGGGCTTCAACGCCATCGAGTACGCCGACGTAAGCCTGCTCGTCGGAAGGACGGTCAAGCTGGATGCCTCCCTGAAGGTCGGCGGCACTGAACAGATGGTGGAAGTCTCGGCGGCAGCTCCGCTGATTGACACCGCGAGCACGGCGATTGCTCACAACGTGACTGCAGAAGAATTTGACCGCCTTCCGAAGGCGCGCACTTTCCAGTCCCTGGCAGCCGCGTCCCCATCCGTTAACTCGGGTGACATCGAAGGTGGCTTCCAGGTCAACGGCGCCAGCGGCGCTGAGAACCAGTTCGTCGTCGACGGCATTTCCACCAACAGTCTGGTGGACGGCCGCTCGCGCCAGAACGCGGCATTCGAATTCCTCTCTGAAGTACAGGTGAAGACCGGTGGTATCGATGCCGAGTACGGCGGCGCCATGGGTGGCGTGATCAGTGCTATCACCAAGTCCGGCGGTAACAAATTCCACGGTGACGGCCACTTCTACTATTCCGGCAACAAGATCAGCGCCGGTCCGGTGAAGCGCCTCCTGCTCAGCCCCGTTGACGACAAAACAGTCAGCTACCAGCAGGATTATAAGAATCCGCTCAGCAACTATGAAGTTGGCTACTCGCTCGGCGGGTACCTGGTCAAGGACAAACTCTGGTTTTTCTCGGCTGCCTCCCCCCGTTGGGCGCGCCGTGATCAGACTTACATTTTTGGTGACAATGTCACAGATACTTTCCACCAAGACCAGTTGTACATGCAGACTTTCAACAAGGTGTCATGGGATCCCATGAAGCGCGTGAGAACGAATTTCTCATGGCTCTGGACCCCGACCCGTTCGACGGGCAACTTGTCTGCCTACAACAACCTCGGCAATCAGAATACCAGCGGTTCGGCTCCCGCACAGATTCAGAAGAGCATTGGCTACTCGTCCCCGCAAAACAATTACAGCGGCCAGGTTGACATAACCCCCAGCGCAACCTCGCTGCTGAGCATCCGCTCCGGCCGTTTCTGGGACGATTTCAAAACGACAGGCATTCCTTCCACGCCGTCGGTCACCTACCAGATCTCGGGGATCGGTCTGCCGTTCAGCATCCCGGCCAATCTCCAACAGCCGATTGGCTTTTACAACACGCCTCGTCTGCAGAACACAGAGCATGATCTCACAACCCGTACTTACATCTCGGCTGACTTCAGCAAGTCCGGCAGCTTTGCCGGTTATCACACGCTGAAGGTCGGCGTCGGCAGATCCAAGACCGTGAACAACGTCAACAACGCCTATCCGGGTGACGGCTACGTCTATATTTATTGGGATCGTTCTTACAAGAGCGGCGCAACCGGCCTCACACAGCGCGGAACCTATGGTTACTACGAAGTGGATAACCTGGGAACAGTTGGCTCCACCGGCGCCGGCATCACATCCATGTACATCCAGGATCAGTGGAGAATTCGCAAGAACATCACTTTGAGCCTGGGTCTACGCACGGAAAAGGAAGTGGTTCCTTCTTTCAAGCGTTCTATCCAGGACCCCGCCTTCGAGTTCCCATTCCAGGAGAAATTGGCTCCCCGCCTCGGCGGCAGTTGGGATGTCTTCTCGAATGGCAAACTCAAGGTTTATGGAAGCTGGGGACGGTTCTACGATTGGGTGAAGTATGAACTCGCACGTGGCACGTTTGGCGGTGACGTTTGGACCATCAAATACCGCGCTCTCGACACCACTGACGTGTTCAACCTGAGCTGGAACAACGCTCCTGGCAAGAACCTCTGGAGCGAAAATCCAAACAACTTGGTTCGTGACCGTCGCGTTCCTGGCTTCAACCTTATCGACCCCAACATCAAGCCGATGTACACCGACTTGACCAACGCCGGCGTCGAGTACCAAGTTAACCCACAGACCGTTTTGAAAGCGAACTACGTCCACAACTCGCTCGGCCGGACCATCGAAGATCTCGGCGTTCTGGTTGACGGAAACGAAGTATACAAGTACGCTAACCCGGGTACTGGCATCGCATCGATAACTCCGAGTTCGGGTCTGACGCAACCGTTCCCCACTCCGAAGCCCGTACGCAAGTACGACGCTCTGGAACTGACGGCCTCCCGCCGTTTCGCGCGGAACTTCTTCTTTAACGCTAGCTATGTGTACAGCCGCCTGTACGGCAACTACGCTGGACTGGCCAGCTCCGACGAAATCAACACGCCGACCACTGGCGTCTCTTCCGCTACCACGCAACAGTCGGGCGGCAGCATAGCGCGCCCCGGCAGCAGCGCGACCCGTTACTGGGATCTTGACGAAATTCTGTGGGATTCCCACGGGAACCTCGACGTCCTGGGCCGCCTCGCGACGGACCGTCCGCATGTGTTGAAACTGTACGGTTCTTACAACTTCAAGTTCGGCACTGAAATCGGCGGCTTCTATAGCGCCTCCAGCGGCACCCCGATCAGCACCTACGTCAACACGCTGAATCAGATTCCGGTATTCGTGAACGGCCGCGGCGACCTCGGTCGCTCCCCGACGCTCACGCAGACTGACCTCGTGGTTGCCCACGAAGTGAAGTTCGGCGAAACGAAGCGGCTGCGCTTCGAAATGAATGCGCTGAATGTTTTCAACCAGAAGACTTCGCGTCACATCTTCAACGTTCTGAACCGTGGAGCCGGTGCGCCTCGTCCGAGTTCGGCGATCGACCTCAGCGGTACGGATCTCGCGAAGGGCTATGACTACAATGCCCTGATCCTGAAGAGCGCTGATGGCAAGAATGCGTACGATCCGCGCTTTGGATTAAGCGATCTGTTCAACCCCGGCTTCGCAGGCCGGTTCGGCGTGAAGTTCATCTTCTAGCCGTTCCGCAGGCACTAGCCTGTATTACCAAAAGGGGGGCCTCACGGCCTCCCTTTTTTTGTTGGTACTCAGCCCCGCAATTCAGCCCTGTAACTTGGACTCAAGTTCGGCCCAGCGTGCGTAGAGGCTGTCGACGTCCGCCTGGGCAACGCCGACGGCGGCGTAGGCTTCATGCGCGCGTGCCGCATCGCCCGACTGCGAGGCTTCATCGAGTTCCGCCTGCCTGGCCGCAAGCGTTTCCTCTGCTTCGAGTATGCGCTGCTCCATCGTCTCCCATTCGCGTGCTTCCAGGTAGGAGTGGCGCTTGACGGCCGGAACGTTCCGCACGCGCGCCGCCGCCGGTTCCTTCACTGCTTTGGCCTGCTTGCGTGAGGCGAGAGACTGCTCCCATTGCGAGTAATCGGCGAAGAGCCCCGCGCGGCCTTCGCCATCGAGTCCGCACAGTGCCGTCGACACGCGGTCCATCATATAGCGGTCGTGCGTAATCAGCACCAGTGCGCCTGGAAAATCGAGCAGGCTCTCTTCGAGCGTCTCGAGCGTAGGGATGTCGAGGTCGTTGGTCGGTTCGTCGAGCAAGAGCACGTCGGCTTCGGCGAGCATGAGCCGGGCGATCAAGACACGCGCGCGTTCTCCTCCCGAGAGCCTGCCGACCGGCATTTCGAACTGCTCGGGGCGGAACAGAAAACGCTTGGCCCAGCCGTTGACGTGCTGCACGCTGCCGCGGTAAATCACGGAATCGCCCTCTGGCGCCAGCGCGCGTTTCAGGCTGATCGTGGGATCGAGTTGTGCGCGTTCCTGATCGAAGTAGACAATGCGCAAATTTTCGGCGCGGTTGACGGTTCCGGCGTCGGCCTCGAGGTCGCCTTTCAAAATACGCAGCAGCGTCGTCTTACCCGTGCCGTTCATGCCGGTGATTCCGAGGCGCGCGCCCGGCGCGATCACCATGTCCACGTCGCGGAACAGCAACTTGCCGCCGAGCGATTTCGCCACGCCCTTCAACTCGATCAGCCGCTTGGTGCGCCGCTCGGTGGCGACGAAGTCGATGCGCGTGGAGGCGGATTGCATACGCGTGTTCACGTCGTCGAGCTGATCCATCAGGCGATGCGCATTGTCGATGCGCGCTTTCGCCTTCGTCGCGCGAGCCTTGGGGCCGCGGCGCAGCCATTCCAATTCGCGCCGGACGCGGTTCTCGAGCGCCTCCTGGTGTTTCGATTGCGCGAGCAGAAAATCGTCCTTGGCGGCGAGGAAATCCGAATACGTGCCTGAGGTGCGGAACAAGCCTTCGGGGTAAAGGCGGTTCAGCTCCGCCATTGAGGTCGCCACGTTTTCGAGAAAGTAGCGGTCATGACTCACCACCACGCAAGCGAACGGCGCCGATTGCAGCAGCTTTTCAAGCCACAGAATGCCTTCCAGATCGAGATGGTTGGTCGGCTCGTCGAGCAGCAGGATATCGGGCTGGCGGACCAATTCACTGGCGATCGCAAGGCGTTTGCGCCAACCGCCGGAGAGCGTCGAGGCGGCGGCCTGTTCATCCGGAAAGCCGACGCGACCCAGCACCGCGGCGACGCGCGCGAGTTTCGCGGCGTCCTCGATCAACTCTCCCGCGAGTGCGCCATCGAGCACGGCGCGAACCGTTAGCCCCGCGGCGAACGAGGGTTCCTGCGGGACGTAACCGAGCCTGACGAGCTTGCGTGGCACGCATTCCCCGGTATCGGGCTGCTGCATTCCGGCGAGGATCTGAAGAAACGTCGATTTGCCCGAGCCGTTAGGGCCGATCAGACCGAGGCGCTCGCCTTCGGAAATCGTAAACGAAACGTTTTCAAACAGCGGTTCCGCGCCGAAAGACTTACTGATGGATTGACAGTTCAGGAGCAGCGACATGCAGGGAAGGCCAACTACTAGTGTACTGCGTCGACAATCGTTGGGCTTACGGGTGGCGGTTCAAGACAGATTTGACTTCATCTATTCGGAACGCCCCACCCGGCGCCATGTCTCATAACGGTGCCGGGAGTGACAACGACCGGAGGCTGCGATCTCACCACTATTCGCCGATGTTTGTGGATCGCTCCACAGACATCGGCGGAGAATTGAAGTATTCCCGCCTCCGGTCGCTGGCGCTCACGGCACTGTTGACCCTGAGCGGATGCTCTCTGCCTTGCTATCGCGCGGCCCGTCCGGTCAGTCTCCCAGGAACCGGCCGTAGCGCTGCAAGCCCTCGACGTTGTCGCAGACCGCCTTGATGCCCGCCGTAACCGGAATCGCCAGCACGAGACCGAAGCCGCCCCACACTGTACCCCAGAACATCAGCGCTACAGTCACAACCAAAGGGTTGAGGTGAACACGGCTGCCCACCATCTGCGGATACAACAGATTGAGCGCGAGCAGGTGCAGAAAAGCTACGCTCATGCTCAGCACCAGGAACGGCGCGATTACATCATAGGTCATCAGCGCGCCCACAATGGCCGGGATCACCGCCAGCGGGAGACCGACATACGGCACGAGGCTCAGAAAGGCGCTCAACGGACCGAGCAGAAGGGGATAGGGCAGGTGCATCCCGAAGAAGATCAGCGTGGTGGCGAGCGAGAGTAGCAGGCCGAGCATGAAATTCCCGACGACGTAAGCGCGCACCATGTCGGCCACGCCCTGCCAACTCCGGCCGGCAACGAGCCGTTCTTCGCCTTCAAAAAACTGCAGGAAACCACGGCGTATATGATCACGCCAGCTCAACATAAAGTAGACCAGGAACGGAACGAACGAGGCCATCAGGAGGGCTTCATAAAACGACGAGAGATAGTCGTAGGCGAACGCATAGAGCTGTGTGGGCTCGCGCTGCAAGCGGACTTCGGGAATCGGCGTCGGCAGCGGCACCGGCGCGGGAACTCTTTTCCTGTTGGAATTCCTGCGCTGCGCTGCCTGCTCGGCCTGGGCTGCTTGCTCGGCTTGGGCCTCTTGCGCCGCACTGTCCCGGTCGCGAATCCGCTTCGGCACCAGGGTCCGATAAACGTTTCGCTCGAAGGTTTCGAACTCCACGGCCACTTTGTCGACCAGGCCGTTGATGCGGTCGCTATACTTCGGCAGATCCTCCAGCAACCCCGAGATTTGGCTGTAGATGCCGAGTCCTGCCAGGTAAACCAGCAGGAGCGCGATGCTGCACACCAGAAAACTGGCCAGCGCACGAGGCAGGCGGAAGCGCGCGAAGAAGCTGACGGGCGGCTCGAGCAGGAAGGCGAAAATCGTGGCCGTGACCAACGTAATCAGGAAGGCCCGGCCGAAGTAGAGCATTGCGATGACGGCGGCGATCGCAATCACCGCCGTCGTGGCGGACCCATTTTTCCGGGACGTCTCCGACGGCGTTGTGGATGATAGTAAAGACACTCGCGAGTCCTGTAAAAGCTAATCTAGCATGCCGCCTCTTATAATGAAATCAGTACAGTGACTGAATCTCAGTTTGGCAGAATACTAGCCCTCGATCTGGGCAAACGCCGCATCGGGTTGGCGGTGAGCGACCCGTTGCGCGTCACGGCGCAGGGTCTTCAGACTCTCGAGCGGACCAAGATCCGGAAAGACCTGGCCTACCTGGCCGCGCTGGCTCAGGAGATGGGCGTCTGCGAGTTTCTGTTGGGACACCCGCTGCACATGAGCGGCGACGAAGGCCGCCAGTCGGCCTATGTCAAGGAGTTCGGCGCACGCCTGCAGGCCAGCACAGGCATTCCCGTCAAGCTCTGGGATGAAAGGCTCACGACGGTGGAGGCGCAGCGCGTGTTGCGTTCGAGTGGCGTGAGCATCGAAAAACGGGCTCGCGCCGTCGATCGCCTGGCCGCCGTAATTCTGCTCGAAAGCTATCTCGACTCATTCCTGCTGCCCGACGATGGGGAGTACTATTCGGAATGAAGTTGGTCCGCTGTGGATGTCTCGCCGTTGTGCTTCCGCTGGCGCTGGCTGGTCTCGCGGCGCTTTCGATGACGCTGCCGTTTGCCGGATTCCAGGATGAAGTTTTCGTTGACGTGCCCATGGGAACCAGCAGCATGGGCGTTGCGCGGCTCCTGGCGGGCGAACGCGTTATCCGCTTCAAATGGCCGTTCCTGCTGGCACGCGTGTTGCGGCCGACCGCGCGCCTGCAAGCCGGCGAGTATCGTTTCGCGAAGGCGGCCTCCGTGTGGGAGATTTATAGCCGGATCGCGCGCGGCGACGTCTTTTTTTATGAACTCACTGTGCCCGAGGGCCACAACATTTTCGACATCGCGCGGTCGGTCGAAGCGCTGCACCTGATGCCGGCGGAGCAATTTCTCAAGGCCGCCCGCGATCCGGAGCCGATCCGCGACCTGGATGCCGGTGCACGCAGTTTGGAAGGCTATCTCTTTCCGGCCACGTATCACGTCACCCGGCACACGAATGCGGAACAGATTTGCCGGCAGATGACCGCCCAATTTCGGAAGGTTTTGAAAGAGCTGCGGGTTCCGCCCGCGACGTCCGTCCGCGATCTGGTGACGCTCGCTTCGCTGGTGGAAAAGGAGACCGCAGTTGCGGCTGATCGTCCGCTGGTGGCCTCGGTCTATGCAAACCGCTTGCGCATCGGCATGAAGCTCGATTGCGACCCGTCGACGATCTACTCAGCGCTGCTTGAAGGTCGCTATGACGGCGCAATCCACCGGTCGGATCTGGAGAGCAGCCACCCTTACAATACATACCGGCACGCGGGACTGCCGCCGGGACCGATTGCGAATCCGGGACGCGCGGCGCTCGAAGCGGCCCTGCATCCGGCCGAATCCGATTATCTCTACTTTGTAGCGAAGCCGGGCGGCTCCGGAGCGCATCAATTTTCCAGGGAGTTCGGCGCGCACAAGGCGGCGGTCGCAAAATACCGCAGTGGGAAGCGTTAGAAGAAAGACTCTGATTCTCGACTATCTCGCGAAAACGCCGCCGGCATTGATCGGCGAAGCGCAATTCGGCGAACTGTGCGCGCGATTCGCACCCGTCTCTGAGAAGAATCTGCGCAATCTACTGCGCCACAGCGGCATCCCACTGAGTTCCTTGGTGGAGGGCGTACGCCAGGAATCGCTCGACGAACTCGCGCGCACGCTTTTGAGCGTGCTCGGCGAGTATGAAGCCGCCCAACTCCGCAACGACAAGGCTCGTGCCCGGCAGTGCCGCGCGCTCGTGATCACCGCCAAAGACCACGCCCGGCTTGCGCTGCGCAAGGCAGACGCGGAACGGTGCGGACTGAAGCAGGAGATGATCCTCTGGATGCTAACTTGGCTGGAGAATCCCGGGTTATTTCCGCGCTGGCTGGAGCTGAGAAAAATGGCCGCGGAGAAGCGTTGAGCGCGCGGTCATGCGCGGCTCATCCCGGCTCGCTGCGAAATGGCCGCAGGCGCGGCGCCATCACCTCGCGTTCCCATGCGGCCAGTTTGGTACGAAGGCTCGCGGCGGCTTCGGCCGCTCCGGGCAGGAGGTTGGTCTGTTCGCGCTCATCCCGGCTCAGGTCGTACAGTTCTTCCTTCCCTGAATCGAGAATCAGTTTGAGATCACCCTCGCGCGCAGCCTTGGCAACGCGTGTGCCGCGTTTGAAACGCCAGAATACCGAACGCGAAAACTGCGGCCGGCGGCCTGTGAGCACCGGCAGCAGGTCCACGCCGTCAAACCGGCGGCCAGCCGGCGGCTGGACACCGGCGGCGGCGAGCAGGGTGGGCATGATGTCCATGGTGAGCGTCACCCGAGAGATCGTTTTGCCTTCCGGCAGCACGCCCGGCCAGCGCATCTCGCAGGGCACGTGGATGCCGCCTTCCCACAGCGATCCCTTCTTGCCGCGGTAGGGATCATTCCGGCCGTTGGCATCTCCACCATTGTCGCTGTGGAAAATCACGAAGGTGTTGCCCGACACCCCCATCGCGTCCAATTGCGCGAGGACATCTCCAATGCGTTTGTCCTCCCGCTCCACCATCTTGGCGTACGTAGGCCGGTGGCCCTGCCGCACGGGCGCACTGCCGGTTTTCGGGTCGTAACCGTCCGGATCCTGAATCGGAGTGTGCGGAGCGTTAAACGGCAGATAGAGGAAAAACGGCTTGTCTTTCCGGCGCTTGAGCCATGCGATGGCCTCATCGACGAAAAGGTCCGTCGTGTAGCCCGTTCGCTTCACCGGCTTCTCATTCTGATACAGGCCGTGGTCCCCGCTTCCGTTCTCGATGTGAGTGAAGTAGTCGCTGCCGCCGCCCATGATGCCAAAGTATTCGTCGAATCCGTGCCGGTTCGGTGAGAACTTCTCGCCGTAACCCAGGTGCCACTTGCCGAAGCAGGCGGTGTCGTAGCCGGCGTCTTTCAACGCTCGTGGCAGGCTGTATTCGCTGAGAGGAAGCCCCAGTTCGCCGCGCCCGGCCAGCCACTCGGCTTCGTCATAGCGGCCCACGTTGCCGACTCCAATGGCGCACTCCAAGCCGCCGATGCGCTGCTGGTAACGTCCCGTCATCAAGGCGGACCTGGTCGGGGAGCACTCCGGGCCGTTGGTGTAAAACGATGTAAACCGGACACCACGCCGGCCGATGCTATCTATGTTGGGGGTGCGGATGTCCGGCGCGCCATAGCTGGCGATGTCTCCGAAGCCAAGGTCATCGGCCAGGAACAGGACGATATTCGGCCGCGTGGATGCCGCGCCTAATCGCGCCAGTGGCAGAGCGCCTGCGCCGAGCCGCGCAAGAAACGCTCTTCGATTGCAGTCAGGTCTCGGATTCCGAGTATTGTCGATCATAATGCCTTTTTACTCCGATGTGTCGGTACAACGATCAGCGTACGGGCCGACGGCGTGCAGGAACGCAATCACATTTTGACAATTGGGCGCAGCCGGTCGACCTCTTTCAGATCATTGACCATGATATTCAAGAACAAGCCGCATGGGTCCAGAGCGTCCATCAGCATGCGAAGTTCGTCCGGAGTGAATGAACCTCGGATCAGGAGCGATCGCCCAGCCTCCTGGACTTTCCTGAAATGCGTTACCATCCGGCCGGCCGGGGGCCAAGCGCGTCCTGATTGATTTCGCAGCAGCGGATCTCCTCAATCTCGAGAAACGCATCGAGCAGGAACATCGACGTCGAATGCAGATGGATAAAACTGTTTGCAAACTGACCAGCCAGGAAGCGGTCAACGGGCTGCACGAAGCGGCGATAGCGAGCCGGGGCGTACGCGGCGGCTGCATCCTCCTGCATCGGGTACTGAGCGTCGAAGCAACCGCCATGAAACAGCGGCAGGCGTTTCCATAGTTCCGTGGTGATCTGCTGGAAAATTCGGGCGAGTCGCCACAGCAGATCCGCCGACTTTTCCGGTTCGTCGCAAATGTCGAGAAGGCTCTGGGTGTGTCCTCGCAAGACGCCGTGCAAGTCAGTTGGGCCGATCTCGGGCGAGTGGCTGACAGGGAAGCCCTATGCGTAGCCGCTAGTGAGGAGGAAGTGGAATTGGAATCTGACGAACAATAATGTCAAGTCTTAGCATCGCAACTATTTTTGTACTCTTATCGCTGCCCGCGTTTGCACAAGATCCGCGCGGCAGTATCGCCGGGTGTATCGAGCACACAACCGGCGCTGTCATTCCCGGCGCCAAAGCGCGCGTCACCAGCGTCGACAGCGGCCGGAATGCTGGCCCACGCCACTTACGCTAAACCGGAAGAAGGCGAGTTCATCTTGGGCAACTTCTCGCTGCTGCGGGCGCTTGGCGAGCTGAAAGTGAAAGGGATACTGCGGAAGCCGTGATGAGATACGGGCTGGCGTGGGCGCGTGTGCTCCGCAAAATATTTGTCCGAGCCGAATCCGCACTCCAGTGATTATCGCAACCTGCGATCCCAAAGGGTCGCACCGTCGCACGCTGCTTATTCGAGTTCTACCGAATCGACGTGGATCATGTTGCCGTGCAAAGTGCCAGTGATCTTCGCCTTGAGATCCTTCTCTTTTGTCGAAGCCTTGAGCGCGGCCAGCGCCTTCTCGTCGCCAGCCGCATCGAATTTCATGAATTTTCCGTCAGACAGCACCAGGCCGTAGCCGCTCTTCGCGCAGCCGATCGCGCATTGGCGCGTGTGCGTGGTGGCGTCTTTCGACTTGCACTGGACGTCCATGAGTGTTCCATTCCAGGACTCCGCCGCGAATGCGGTGAGCGACAAGGCTGCGAAAACAAACGCATTTCTTAGGAGACGCATATGTCCTCCCCTTTCTGAGTTACTGCCTGGTGAGATGAGAGCGCGTTCCGCGAGGTTGCCAAAATCTTGACTGTTCCATTCCGGTACTGCTTTGGACTTCGTAAGTAGATGAAGAGAAAGGACTTCAGTTTGGAGTCTCAGTTGCTCTAGAAGCTGCGATGAACGACACACACATTTTGGAAATCGTGATCGCGTTGCTAACGCTGGTCCTCTGTCTGCGTCTGGCGCCCCGGCTCCAGGAGCGGGCCAAGGATCGCAAGTCCAGGCGGATTCTGATGAGAGTGGTGGAGCGCTGAGCGGCATCTGGAACCCGTCCAGGCTTTTCTGCATCTGATGGGAAGGGGCGAGCTCAGACTGCTTGGATCGTTGCAGCGACGCCGTGACTGTCTCCGACTTGCCAGTGGGAAAGACTCTGTTTATACTGACTGTTTCGGATGCTAAGTGGCAACGATTTCGATCCCGGTGGGCCGATGAAAGAGGCGGCGATGTTCTATGGCCTCTTTTTGCGCGGACACCCGCTCGACTCGCTGCGGCGTGATATCGACGTTCCCAAGACCTTGCTGGAGAAATGGCTCAATGCGCGGCGCTACGAGCCGGAGTTGCGCGATAAGATGTTTCGCGTCTATAACTACCGCAAACAGGTGCTGGCAATCTTCGACGAACTCGTGACCTACGAGAAACGCTGTCCGCGTTCAAACTGACCGGCCAAGCCTATCCGATCGCAGTCTAGCCGATATTGACTAGCGCCTTCATCTGCGGCTGTTCCGAGAAAGGCATGGAGTGCGCCGCTTCGATCCGGTCGCGGAAGGTTGGGCCGCCGTTGTAGGCGCAGAACGGGTAGATGTGGCCGTTCGGCGCAGCGTAGTGGATAACGCAGCGCTTGACCCGCTCAACGTCGTAGTTGTAGTGGTCCATGAAGTGCATTCCGGCCACCATCAACGTCTTGTAGGTGAAGCCTTCCTTCTCGCTCTGGCCGCGGCCGTAGGTCTTGTCGGTCAGCCCCTGCAAGGTGGACAGGAAGCGCTCGAAAGTCAGCCCTTCGGGGGCGCGATCGGCATGGAAGTGCTTGCGTAGCGAGTTCCATGCATTCAGCTTGGCAAAGAACTTGATGCGTGCCTTGTCGGCCTTGCGCGCGACCATGTCCATGTCCTGCAACATGCCGCCGATATCGACGAAGCGCGTCACCGGCGTACCCTTCTTGTTCTGATCCACGAAGAGGTAGGTGCCCAGCGAGCAGTGTGGGTGGCAACTTAATGTCGTAGTCTCGTCGCCGCGCAGCGCGCTGATCAATTTCGAGAACGGCGTCACGCAAGCCAGCGGGAACCAGTCTTCGTAAGGGTTGCAGATCCCGGTCTGCTGATGCACGGCATGGGCGAAATCAGAGAGCGTGAAGCGCTTTGCCTCGAGTTCATGCCGTGAGATGCGTCCGGTGAAGGCAACCGGCTGGAAGCTGATTGCGCTCACGCAGTCGATATTCTCCAGCGCCAGGTTAATAATGTCGCCGATCTGGTGGTCGTTGAAGCCCTTTACGATGGTCGGCACGAAGCAGATCTTCATGCCCGCTTTGCGTACATTTTCGACGGCCTTGAGCTTCTTCTCCATCAGGTTTTCGCCGCGCGTCTTCAAATAGACGTCGTCGCAGACGCCGTCGAATTGCAGGTAGAGCGTGTGCAGTCCGGCTTCCTTGCAACGCTGGGCGAACTCAAGGTCAGTGAACTTGATGCCGTTGGTGGCGGCCTGGATATGCGAGAAACCCATATCCTTCGCCATCTTCACGATCTCGACAAACTGAGGGTGGATCGTGGGTTCGCCGCCGGAGAACTGCACGACACGACCGGCTACCGGTTTTTCATCGCGGAGCGACTGCAACATGCCGCGAACCTCGTCCATGCCCGGCTCATACAGATAGCCAGCCGCGTTGGCGTTGGCAAAGCAGACAGGGCAGGTCAGGTTGCAGCGGTTGGTCAGATCGACGTTCGCCAGGCCGGTGTGGCTGGTGTGCAAGTTGCACAAACCGCAATCGGTGGGGCACTCCTTGGCGTCGGTCACCTTCGGATTCTCCAGGCCGCGATTGTCGCCAAACGTCCACTGCTCCATCTTGAGGTAGAGCTTCGCGTCGGAATAGATCGTGTCCTTGAAGTCGCCGTGCTCCTCGCAAGTCTTCTCCATGATGACCCGGCCGTCTTCTTCGGAGATAATCGCCTCGATTAGCTTCGAGCATTCCGGGCAGAGCGACTGCGTGATTTTCGGAAGTCCCTTGGTGACGGGTTTGATCGGCGAACCGCTGTAAGTGGTCTGCGGCTGGCGGATTACGAACTTTTCTGCTTTGGCCGGGGCAAAGGTTTGGGTGCTCACGCGCTCTCCTCCTGAAACGAGAAATTCCAGTATAGGCAAAGTGATTGAGAACACACTACATAGATGCGTCCAATGGCAACTATGCGGGGTCAAACTGAAGATTTTAAGGTCTGAATGGAGATGCCTATTTCCGGCAATCTTGCTCTGAAAATCGTCTGGGCCGGAGAGCGGCGGCATCGCGGTGCCCGGGAGGCCCTCGATAATCAGGCCGGACCGGCGGGTTCATAGCGGTGCAGGCGGTCCAGTTCGAGCACCAGGTTGCCTTCCGGATTGACGTGGAACGACGGCAGGAATCGCATGCCCCAAACGACTTCGTCCTGCGTATAGGAGTGGCGGGCGTGGACAAACTGCCCGAATGTGTCGTCGAAGCTCTTAATCAGGATCAGGAGTTCGGCCTGTGCTGCCCGCAGCTCCTCCGGTGGCTTGCGCCAGAGCGGGCTGGCCTCGTCGATCGGGTGGACAAGAGTCCATGACAAGGGCAGGAAGAAGATCTTGTTGCGTTCGAGCGGAAGCTCGGCGTATTGCCGCTTCTGAACGCCGTCCACGGTTTCGACGGTCATCAGAACCATCGTTGCTTCCAGTTCCATCAATATGTTGGGCCGCCGGTTCGCGATTCGAAACATCAACGCCGTCTTGCCCTGATGCGGCGCGACGATCATATGGCGACTGAAGACGATATTGGCCGATGGGCGGGAGAAACGCCCGTAGAGCAAGCCGGTCCCAAGCGCCAGCGTGAAAAGCCCAATCAGAGTTTCGATGGCGGCCGTCAGGTTCACCGCAAAGCCCTTGGGCGCGACGTTGCCGTAGCCGACCGTGGTGAGCGTGTGGACGCTGAAGAAGAACGCGCTCTGAAATGCCGTGGTCGCGGAGGTGAGATCGGCGCCCTGCAAATTCTCGATGCCGAGTAGCATGTAAATGCAGGCAAACAGCATGTTCACCGCGAAGAAGCCAGCCACGATCAACGCGAGGAATCTCGGCCAACTCATGCCGGTGATGTGCAGATAGACGCCCGCGTCTCGGAAACCAAAGCCGCTCCGCACAACGTTGAACGAGCCGTCGTCGTTGATGGCGCGGCGCAAGCGTCCGCCATACTGCTGCGTCAGGCCGGGATCGAAGACAGGCCGCCCCATAAGGTTTCCTCCCAGTGTAGTACCGCGCCGGGAGGGCCGGGTCTAGATCCCGTCGGGTTACCTGGAGGGCTTCGGCCTGCCCGGCGGGAGGGCGCACTCGTTGCCCTTGCGTTCGCGGATGGCGAGTACCGAATCGACACGGATCACGCCATCGTGCTTCGCGGCGGCGCCGTCGCCGAATTTCGGACCTATTCGGCCGCGCAGTTCGACGTAGACTTCGTCGGCCGGCGCTTTGGCGGTCTTATTATATTGCTGGCGCAGAATTAGCAAAACCTCTTGTTCTCCCGCTACCCAGTAGGTTTGTGCATAGCCGCAGGGGCGAAAGTAGTTTTGACCTCCCGAGAGCACGCAGACTCCTTTGTGCACGGAGACAGCATCCTTCTGCGCTTTCTGCGCGCGCACCGCATTCGGCGTTGAGAGGAAGAGCGCGAGCGCCAAGACAGGGAAAGACACCAGTTTGCAGCCAGTCATGAGAAAAATCTCCGAATCTTCAGTTGACGAGATTTCCATTGAGGCGTTTGGCTCACCCCGGCGTCCGTCAGCGCCACACAAGTATTCTATACAGATTTGAAGCGACGAGCCCCGCGAGAGCGCATTTTGTGGTGAAATAAGAGTTACACCTTCCCGCAGGAGCATCGATTTGGATCTAGCTATGCTCGCCCTGGAGGACGGCACGGTCTTCGAGGGCACGAGCTTTGGTGCACGTGTAGAAACTTCCGGTGAAGTCGTTTTTAACACCGGAATTACCGGCTATCAGGAGATTTTCACCGACCCTTCCTATTCCGGCCAGATCGTCGTCCTTACCTATCCCCAGATTGGAAACTACGGTTCGAACGAGTACGACAGCGAATCCGCCAGACCATACATCGAAGGTCTGGTGGTGCGCGAATTCTCTTCGATTGCCAGCAACTGGCGTTCGGAGTTGGAGGCCGGCGATTTTCTAGCCAAAGCCGGCGTACCGATCGTCGCCGGAATCGACACGCGCCGTCTGGTGCGGCATTTGCGCACGCGCGGCGTGATGCGCGGCGTCCTCTCGTCCATGAGTACGGACGCGAATGCACTGGTTGAAAAGGCGCGCCAGATACCTTCGATGGCTGGGCTCGATCTCGCCACGCGCGTCAGCACGCCCAAGTTGTACGAGTGGGCCGCGGGCGTCGCGCCCTGTTCTCCCTCCGATAAGTGCGGCGCCGCGCCGGAGACGCGTTACCATGTGGTCGCCTACGATTTTGGCATCAAGCGCAACATTCTGCGGCGGCTGTGCCAGATCGGAGCGCGCGTCACTGTGGTTCCGGCGGGAACCTCTGCCGAAGACGTGCTGGATCTCAAACCCGACGGCGTGTTTCTCTCGAACGGCCCGGGCGATCCGGAGCCGCTCAAAGGGCAGGCGGCCGAGGTGCGCAAACTGATCGGAAAGCGGCCGATCTTCGGCATCTGCCTTGGGCACCAGATTCTTGGGCTCGCGCTCGGCGGCAAGACTTACAAGCTCAAATTTGGGCATCGCGGCGTAAATCACCCGGTGCTCAACCAGATTACTAAGCGCGTCGAGATCACCTCGCACAACCACGGCTTCGCGGTCGATCCCGACTCGCTCAATCTTAACGACCTCGAAGTCACGCACGTCAACCTCAACGACCAGACGCTCGAAGGCTTCCGCCATCGCAGCTTGCCCGTGTTCTGCGTGCAGTATCACCCGGAGGCCGCGCCCGGCCCCCACGACTCCCACTATCTGTTCGACGACTTCGCGAAGTTGATGGACGACTTCAGGAAAGACAAATAAGCGGATGCCCAGAAGAAATGACATCCACCGGATTCTGATTATCGGTTCCGGACCGATCGTGATCGGCCAGGCCTGCGAGTTCGACTACTCCGGAACGCAAGCCTGCCGTGCGTTGAAGGCGGACGGCTATGAAGTGGTGCTGGTGAATTCCAACCCGGCCACGATCATGACGGACCCGGAGCTCGCCGACAAGACGTACGTCGAGCCGTTGAGCCGGGCTTTTCTCGAAGAGGTGATCCGCAAGGAACGCCCCGACGCGCTGCTCTCCACGGTCGGCGGACAGACCGCCCTGAACCTCTCCGTGGAACTGGCCGAAGCGGGCGTCCTGGACCAGTACGGCGTCGAACTGATCGGCGCGAAGATCGGCTCGATCAAGAAAGCCGAAGACCGCCTCTTGTTTAAAGACGCGATGCGTAAGATTGGGCTGGAAACGCCGCACTCGCTGCTCGTCAACAATATGCAGGCCGGCTGCGATTTCGTTGTAAACAAAATCGGCTTCCCGGCCATTCTGCGCCCGAGCTTCACGATGGGCGGAACGGGCGGCGGCATCGCCTACAATCAGGAGGACCTCGACGAGATCCTCGAACGAGGCCTCGATCTTTCACCGGTGCATGAGGTCCTGATCGAAGAGAGCGTGCTCGGCTGGAAGGAATACGAGCTCGAGGTGATGCGCGACCTCGCCGACAACGTTATCATCGTCTGCTCCATCGAAAACTTCGACGCGATGGGCGTGCACACGGGTGATTCGATTACGGTCGCTCCCGCGCAAACTCTGACCGACCGCGAGTACCAGATGATGCGCGACGCGGCCATCGCGTGCCTGCGCGAAATCGGCGTCGATACGGGCGGCTCGAACGTGCAGTTCGGCATCGATCCGAAGACGGGCCGCATGGTGGTGGTCGAGATGAACCCGCGCGTCTCGCGCAGCTCGGCGCTGGCCTCGAAGGCGACCGGTTTCCCAATCGCGAAGATCGCGGCGAAGCTGGCTGTAGGCTACCGGCTCGACGAAATCCGCAACGACATTACGCGCAAGACGCCGGCCTGTTTTGAGCCGACGCTCGATTACGTAGTGGTCAAAATCCCGCGTTGGCAGTTCGAGAAATTCCCCGGCGCCGAGCCCGTACTGGGCACCCAGATGAAGTCGGTGGGCGAGGCGATGTCGATCGGACGCACCTTCAAGCAGGCGCTCTATAAGGGCATCCGCAGTCTCGAAACCGGCAAGAAATCTTCTTCGGAAAAATACGATGCGAGTCTGATCCCGCAGCGTCTGATCACGCCCAATCCGGACCGGCTCAATTACATCCTCTTCGCCCTGGAGCAGGGCTACAGCGAAGAACAGATTTGCGAGATGACGGCTGTCGATCCATGGTTTCTGAAGCAGATCGGAGAACTGATCGCTCTTCGCGCGGAACTGCGCAACGAAACGCTGGCGACCGTCTCGCCGGCGCTTATGCGCAAGGCCAAGCGCGACGGCATCTCCGACAGCCAGTTGGGCGCGCTGTGGGACATCGATCCGCTTGCGGTTCGCAATTGGCGCAAGCAGGCCGGCATCAAGGCAGTTTTCAATCGCGTGGATACCTGCGCGGCGGAGTTCGAAAGCTTCACGCCGTACCTCTATTCGAGCTACGAATCCGAGTGTGAGGCCGACCCGTCGGATCGCAAGAAGGTCATGATTCTCGGCAGCGGCCCGAACCGCATCGGGCAGGGCATTGAGTTCGACTACTGCTGCTGCCACGCCGCGTTTTCGCTGAAGGAGTTCGGCGTCGAATCGATCATGGTCAACTGCAATCCCGAGACCGTCTCGACCGATTACGACACCAGCGACCGCCTCTATTTCGAGCCGCTCACGCTCGAAGAGGTGCTCAATATTTACGACACCGAAAAGCCCGACGGCGTGATCGTGCAGTTCGGCGGGCAGACGCCGCTCAATCTTTCGCTGCCGTTGAAGCGCCAGGGCGTACCGATTATCGGTACGGACCCCGATAACATCGATCTTGCCGAGGACCGCAAGCGATTCGGTAAGCTGCTCGAAGACCTGGACATTCCGTGTCCTGAAAACGGTACGGCCACGTCGATCGAAGGTGCGTGCGAGATTGCGCGGCGCCTCGGCTTCCCCGTGCTGCTGCGTCCGAGCTATGTGCTCGGCGGCCGCGCCATGGTGGTTGTCTATGACGAAGAGAGCGTGCGGCGCTACATGCAGGAGGCGGTGGTCTTCTCGCAGGACCGCCCGGTGCTGGTTGACCGCTTCCTCGAAGACGCCACAGAGGTCGACGTCGATTCTCTTTCGGACGGCGACGACGTGCTCATCTCGGGCATCATGGAGCACATCGAAGAGGCCGGAGTGCACTCCGGCGATAGCTCCTGCGTACTGCCCGCCTACTCGATCAAACCCGCTGAGATCGAGACCATCAAGGACTACACCTCGCGCCTCGCCAAGGCGCTCAACGTCATCGGGTTGATGAACGTTCAGTACGCGATCCAGAACGGCAAGGTCTACGTGCTTGAGGTCAACCCGCGCGCCTCGCGCACCGTTCCCTATGTCAGCAAGGCGACCGGCGTGCCGCTGCCGAAGATCGCGGTTGGCCTGATGCTTGGCAAGAAGCTCAAGGATTTCACGCACCTGACAGGCGGCATCGCCAGCGGCGTACTGCCCGTTCCAAAGTTCTTCGTAAAGTCGCCCGTCTTCCCGTTTAATAAATTCCCGGGCGTCGATCCGGCGCTTGGTCCGGAGATGCGCTCGACCGGCGAGGTCATGGGCGTGGGCGAGAATTTCGGTGAAGCGTTCGGCAAGGCGCAACTCAGCGCGGGCTCGCCGCTGCCCGATAAAGGTTCGATCTTTATCGCCGTGAACGACCGCAACAAGGCCGACGCTGTGGAGGTGTCGCGGCGCTTCGCCGAGCTTGGCTTCCAGTTTTTCGCGACACGCGGAACGGCGTCGGCGCTGCGCGCGGCGGGCATCCCTTGCAAGACGGTTTTCAAGGTAAACGAAGGCCGTCCCAATGCCGTGGATCTAATCAAGGGCGGACAGCTTTCGCTGGTGATCTACACTTCCACCGGGGGCCAGTCGTTCAGCGATGAACGCGCCATACGCCGCACGGCGGTGTTCTACCGTGTGCCCTGCATCACGACCATGAGCGGTGCACGTGCCGCCGTGGAAGCTGTGGCGTCCAAGCGCCGCGATCCGATCCGCGTGTGGAGCTTGCAGGAGATTCACGAAGGGACCACGGTCCCGAGCCCGGCCTCCTGAGGCACTGTGTAACGCGCGCCGCGCATTTCAACGCGCGTGCCGGGCCGGTACTCCAGAAGATTGCACTCCGCGATCGCGGCGAAATGCAGACCCGCATACAACGCCGGTCCCGGCGTTGCGCTGATGCGCGGGATTACGGAGACGCCAAACTTTGCGGCTGTGCGAGCCATGCGCAACCCCTCGGTGAGTCCGCAGCGCCCGATGTCGGGCTGCAAGATCTTCATCGCCCCTTCGCGGAAAAATGGTTCGAGTTCGCAACGCGTGCGATAGCATTCGCCCAAAGCGAGCGGCGTACGAAAGCGCCTCGCGACGGCGGCATGCTTCCAGGCGTCTTCCGGCGGTAGGGGACAGGCGAACCACAGGGCGTTGCGTGCATCCATCTCGCGACCGAAGGCGGCGGCGGAGTCGGGATCGAAGCGCCACTGCGCGTGTACGGCGATGTCGAGCGCTGCGCCGAATTCGGAGCGCAGGCGGTCGATGCGGGCCAGGGCCGCCTGCGGTTCGTCGTCGAGATCGATCTGGAATGCACGGAAACCGGCCTCCCTGAGCGCCGTCGAGGGCTCTCCGGTTACGTAGGCTGCCACACTCCGCGTTGAAGCGCCCAGCAGCCCGCAAACTGGCCTGGCTGCCATTCTGCCGGCCAGGTCCCAGAGTGCAATGTCGATCCCTGCGATCGCGTCCATGCCAAAGCCGGTTGCATGCCCGCGGTTGCACAAGGCCGAGTGCAGCAGGCTCCAGATCTCCTCGATCCGCGCGTAGCTCCCGTCGAAAGCGCTGCCGACGAGGAGCGGGGCCAGTATTCTTTCGACAATTGCCGTCGTGATTGCGGCGGCCTGCAACTCGCCCCAACCGGTCGTGCCATCGCCGAGCGCCAAGCGCAGCAGCGCCGATTCCGCTTCGCGGGGCTGGACTTCGAGCGTCGTGATTTTCAACGCGCACCCGCCAGGAATTGCGAGGCGCCTCGCCAAATCTCCTCGAACGCGCTCATCAGATCGTGGCCGGAGTCGACCACGCGCAATTCGGCGCTCGGATTTTGCGCGGCGAATTCGCGCGACAAGGCGACGGGCACGACATCATCGTGATCGCCGTGAAAGATCAGAGCCGGTTGGCGGACAGCCGGGTAATCCGGGAATTGCAGGCCGTCTTCGATGAGGCTGTAGTTCAGATCGCGGTCGCGCTCTTCGCCGTAATGGAACAGCGTGATCTTTCGCTTATGCTGCCATTGCTCCATCGCGGCGGCGCCCAGGCGCTCCGGCCAGCGCCGGGCGAAGCCGAAGGCCGGCGCGAGCAGGACCAGTCTGGAGACCTCCGGATGCAGGGAGGCATACAACGCGGCCAGGTAGCCTCCGAGACTGGAACCCATTAGCGCCGCTGGCTTTCCGCACGCGGTCTGTTCGATTACGCGCAACTGTCCGGAGATGGTCAGATTCTCGAAATCGCCCGCCGCGAGATCGGGGATGCGGATCTCGATTCCGAGCGCCTGCATGCGCTGCGCGAACAAGCGCGCCTTCTTCGATTGCGGGCTGGAGGCGAATCCGTGGAGGTAAATAATCGGGATGGACATATTCGAGGCTCGACTTTTGTATGATAGTAAAGCGGTCGTGCGCATCAAAATCCTTGCTGCAATGCGGGATCAGCTCGACCGTAGCGGCAGTATTGGATTCACGCCATTCCATTTTAACCGCCGGGCCAGTTGCGCACTTGACCGTCTGGCCGATAGAATCAATGAGTTTGAAGGCATATGGAGGATTCATGTCCGTTGAGCAGAAAGTAAAGCAGATTATTGTCGAGCAGTTGGGCGTTGACGAAGGACAGGTGGATAGCACCGCGTCGTTCGTGGACGACCTGGGAGCCGACTCGTTGGATATCGTGGAACTGGTGATGGCTTTTGAAGAAGCCTTCGATCTGGACATTCCCGACGAAGACGCTGAAAAAATCACCAATGTGAAAGACGCGGTCGCCTACATCGAAGCCAAAGCCGCTAAGAAGTAGCCGTACCGATCGGAAGAGAGCAGCTTGTCAGCAGAATTCCTGAACGGAGTATAACTTTGTCGCGCAGAGTAGTAGTGACCGGTGTAGGACTCGTGTCTTGCGTCGGAGTCGGCACTGAACAAACCTGGGAGTCGATCCGCAACGGCCGTGGCGGCATTGCCAAGATCACCTCATTTGACGCTACCGCTTTCAATTCGCAGATGGCGGGAGAGGTGCGTGACTTCGATCCAAGCGTGTGGATTGAGAAAAAAGAGATCAAGAAGATGGGCCGCTTTATCCATTTTGGGATTGCGGCTGCGGACATCGCAATGACGATGTCGGCGTTGAAGGTCACTCCAGAGACTGCCGAAAACGTCGGTGTCTATATCGGCAGCGGCATCGGCGGTTTCGAAGTGATCGAACGCGAACACAAGAATCTGCTTGAGAAGGGGCCGGGCCGGATCTCTCCCTTCTTTATCCCCGCGACGATCGTGAATCTGGCCTCGGGGCACGTTTCCATCCGCTACGGCGCCAAGGGGCCCAACTCCGCAACGGCGACGGCCTGTACCACGGGCGCTCACGCCGTGGGAGATTCGTACAAGATCATCCAGCGCGGCGACGCCGATGCCATGATCTGCGGCGGAGCCGAAGCGGCTGTCACGCCGATGGGAATCGGCGGGTTCGCCGCCATGCGCGCTCTCTCGCAAAATAACGCCCACCCCGAAGCGGCCTGCCGCCCGTGGGATAAGGACCGCGACGGCTTCATCGTCGGTGAGGGCGCCGGCGTTCTGGTTCTTGAGGAATTGGAGTTTGCCAAGGCCCGTGGCGCCAATATTCTTGCCGAAATCGTCGGCTATGGAATGAGCGGCGACGCCTTCCACATCACGTCTCCATCCGAAAATGGCGATGGCGCCTACCGCGTGATGCGCAACGCCATGCGCGACGCCGGCATCACGCCGGAACAGGTAGCGTATATCAATGCCCACGGAACGTCGACTCCGCTGGGCGATAAGCTCGAAACGGTTGCGATCAAACGGGCCTTCGGCGAGCATGCCTACAAACTTTGCGTCAGTTCAACGAAATCGATGACCGGGCACCTGCTTGGTGGCGCGGGCGGGCTTGAGGCCGGCATCACGGTGCTGGCGATTCGCGATCAGATCGCTCCGCCTACCATCAACCACGACCATCCCGATGTCGAGTGCGATCTCGATTATGTGCCGAACACGGCGCGTCCGCTTCATATTGAGTACGCGCTCTCGAATTCGTTCGGGTTTGGCGGCACGAACGGCAGCCTGATCTTCAAACGCTACAGCGCGTAACGATTCATGCGGATCCTCGTCGCGATCAAGCAGGTGCCCATAAGGGACTCTCTGTTGCGCGTGGATTCTTCCGGCCAGTGGATCGACGAGACGAACCTCGCGTTCGAAATCAACGAACCCGACGCTTATGCTCTAGAAGCATCTCTCCAACTGCGGGAGAAGCACGGCGGGGAAGTCGTCGCTGTCTGCCTTGGTCCCGCTCGCGCCGCATCTACTATCCGCGAGGCGCTGGCCAAGGGTGCGGACCGGGCCATTCACATTGAGATTGAGAATTTGGCGGCGCTCGACACCCTCGGCGCCGCTAAACTGCTTTCTGCGGCGATACGCACCGAAACGCCGGATCTGGTTCTGACCGGGCTTCAATCCGACGATCTCGGTGCGGGACAGACGGGCGTCGTGTTGGCCGAACTACTGGGATTCCCGCACGCCACCATCATCATGCAGGTGGATGTGCTGCCGGACGCCGTGCTGGTGAAGCGCGAACTCGAGGACGGCTGGTTTCAGCAGGTGGAACTGCCGCTGCCGGCCGTGCTCGCCATACAATCCGGCATCAGCAAGCTGCGCTACGCCACGCTGATGGGCATCAAGAAAGCCAGAAGCAAGCCGGTCCAAAGGATCACTCCGGAAGACCTCGGCGGCGTACCCGCCAGGCAGGTGGAGGCTGCGCGGGTCTATTTGCCGCTGCACTCCAAACAGACGCAGATGCTCGGGGGCAGCGCCCAGGAAGCCGTGGCGAAGTTGGTCGAGAAACTGCGCTTCGAGGCGCGCGTGCTATGAGCGTACTCGTCGTGATGGAGGGGCGCGGGGCCGCGTGGCAGCGCATGTCCTGGGAAGCGCTCGCCGCGGGGCAGCAGATTGCCGCGGAGTTGGGCGTGCCGGTCCATGCGGCCGTAGTGGGCGCGCTGGCCGCGGAACTGGCATCGAAACAATTGGATCGCGTCTTCCAGGTGGATCACGAGTTGCTCTCCATCTATACGGCGGATGGCTACACGGCAGCCTTCGAGGCGTTGATCCGCGAGACTCGGCCGGCGGTCGTACTTTTTCCACATACCTACCAGGTGCGCGACTTCGCGCCGAAACTCGCCACGCGTTTTGGACAGGTGTTTGTCAGCGACGTGGTGCGGCATCGCGTCGAAGACGGCGCGCTGACGCTGGTGCGGCAGCTATTTCAAGGGAAACTCAACGCCGACCTGCGCTACATGAGTCCAGGGATTCGCTTCGCCTCGTTGCAGGCCGGCGCATACCGCGCCGAGGCTGTGCAGGATGGTTCCGCACCGGTCGAGCGGTTCACGCCGGAGATCGCCGCCGGCGCGATCCGAAATCGCCCGCAAGATCCCTACCGCGAGTCGGCCCGCGCCGTGGATCTTGCGGCCGCGGAGATTATCGTCGCTGTCGGCCGCGGCATCCGCGAGCAAGACAATATCGCGCTGGTGGAGACCCTCGCTCAGGCGTTGGGTGCCGAGGTCGGCGCCTCCCGTCCGATCTGCGATAACGGCTGGCTGCCGATGGAGCGCCAGGTAGGCAGTTCGGGCCAAACGGTTTCGCCGAAGCTCTATTTTGCGGTCGGCATCTCTGGCGCGATCCAGCATCTGGTCGGGATGAAAGGCTCGAAGACCATCGTCGCGATCAACAAAGATCCCGACGCGCCCATCTTCGAAGCTGCCGACTACGGCATCGTGGGCGACCTGTTCGAGGTCCTGCCCGCGCTGACCGAAGAGATCAAAAAAACAAAATCTTAGCCGCGTGTCGCGGCCGTACGTTTGCGCCAATGTTCCTCGGCCGCGCGCCGCACCACTCTCATCGTCTCCGTCTGGCGCTGGCGCACATAGTCCATCGCTTTTCCTGCGGCGAGCCGCGCGGCGGCGGGATCGCGTTGGATGGCGATCAGCGTATCCGCGATCCGTTCCGGCGAAACCTGATCCTGGTCGAGTAGCCACTGCGGAACTCCAATATCGCGCATCATCCATTGCTTCAGTCCCGCCTGGCGGAAATAGAAGTGCACCGACGGCGTCCCGGCGGCGAGGCCCAGAATGATCGAGTGCATCTCCGCGCTGGCCACCGCGATCGCCTTGGAATAGACGTACTGCGCCTCGTCTGGCATCCAGTATTCAGGCTGAAAGCGGACTTGCGGACGCACGTCGGCGGGCAGCAGTTCATACACCATCTGGCGGGCCGGCTCGATCTGGGTCCGCACTTCGGCGACAAGGGCGACCGGCAGTTTGGTTTCGCGCACCCAGCGGCTCACGATTTCACGCGTTTGCTCCGCGTGGGCTTTCTCCTGGCCGTCCTTGCGGAAGCGGTCGGCGTCCAGCCGCGGAATCAGCGCGAGAAACTTGCCCGGTTCCAGCCGGTGGGTTTGCAGAAACTGTTCGCCCTTCTCCCGGTTCTGTATGTCGAAGCCGAACGTCGAATCCGGGCCGAAGGCCATCTCCGGGCAGGCGACGCCGCGCGATTTCAGTAGCTTCAACGACTCGCTGTCGCGTGTGTACACGAAGGATGCCGTGGCGAAGACATCGCGGTAGAGCACGTCGGCATGAGGTTCCACTTTGTCGAATGAGTGGCCATAGACGCCATACGGGATGCCCATCCCGCGCGCTTTGAGAAAAGCCATAATCCGGCCGATGTACCTGTCCCACTCCAGGCCGTAGTAGCCATACGAGAGCGTCATCCCCGAATTCAGGACTACCAGGTCGGCCGTGCGGTAGGCCTCTTCAAAGCGCGGGCTGAGCGGCTTTCCAGCTCTGAACTCCATCGGAATTATGGTCAGCTTCGGAAAGTGCGGCAGGAGATACGCGCTGATCTCCTTGGCGTACGAGGCGGCCAGCATGGTCACGTTCGCCGCCGGAAAATGCTGCTGCACCAGCCTTAAGAATCCGGGCGTGATGGCGACATCCCCGATGTTGTAAAGGTTCCATCCGGAGATCAGCAGGATCGAAGGGCCACCCGTCTGGGCTTGCGCGGAGGCGCCGATCGATGCCGCGGAAGCGACTTGGAGAAGCGTGCGTCGTGTCATATTGCTCCTACGAGTTTACGCGACCCGGAACACGGGGACGAGATAGTTTGTTCTCCGCATCTGTGCGCCGGGAGGTGCGAATTCATAGTAGAATACCGGCATTCCATGCCTCCCTACGCCATCAACCGCCGCTCATTTCTGCACTCGAGCGCATTGGCCGGTTTCGCCACCGCCCCTGTTGCCTCGTTGGCCGCGGATGCTCCCCGCCGCCTTTGGATCGATCCCAAACTCGCTGCGCTGCCGTCGCGCCCGTGGCGCAAGATCCATCTGGATTTTCACAACTCGCAGCACATTTCCAAGATCGGCGAAAAATTCGACGCTGCTGAATTTGGCGACCGTCTGCTCGCGGCCAACGTCGACTCGATCGTTGTCTTTGCCAAGGACATGCACGGGTATTTCTACTATCCGAGCAAGTACGGTCCGGTGCATCCGGGGCTCTCCTTCGATCTGCTCGGCGCGCAGGTGGAAGCGTGCCGCAAGCGCAAGATTGCAGTCTATGGCTATTACTGCACGACCTGGGATCACTACCTCGCCGCGCATCATCCCGAGTGGCTAGTCATCAAACGCGACGGAAGCAACTACCTACCCAAGACCGGCGCCACGCCGGGTTGGACTGCGCTGTGCATCGCGCACGACTCGTTTGTCCAACTCGTGCTTGACCACACACGCGAATTCACAGCGCGCTATGCGCTCGATGGCGCCTGGTACGACATGCCGGTTCCGATCGCGCAGGAGTGCTTCTGCGCCGAATGCACGAAGCAACTCCGCGCGAAAGGAGTGGACCCGTTATCCCGCGAGGCGCAGTGCCATCACAAATTGGCTCTTGAAAAATCGTTCCTCAAGCGAATCCAGCAGACCGTCAGCGCCGCGCGTCCCGGCTGTCAGGTCGACTTCAACGGACAAGCTGTGTACGGCCTCGGCGAGCGCGTCGAGTTCATGGACAACATCGACATCGAAGCGCTGCCCAGCGTGAGCCAGTGGGGCTACTACTATTTCCCGCTCGTCGTGCGCTACGCACGCACATTCGGCGTCACCACATACGGAATGACCGGGCGCTTCAAAGCCTCCTGGGCGGACTTCGGAGGTCTGAAACTGCCCTCGCAGTTGGAGACCGAAGTGGCCGGTATTACCGCGCATGGTGCGCGCTGCGATATCGGCGATCAGATGCCACCCTCGGGAAGGCTCGATCCGGCTGTCTATCACGTCATCGGAAAAGCCTACGCGCGCATCAAGGCGCTGGAACCGTATTTGGATCAAGCTGTTCCGGTGACCGAAGCAGCGCTGCTCGTGAGCGGGCTTCCGCTCGAGTGGCCGAACACCAGTCCGAACCTCGGTCTGGCCAAGCTGCTATCGGAGTGCCGCGTTCAGTTCGATGTCTTGGAGCCGGATGCGGCGTGGGAGCGCTATGCCCTTGTCGTGCTTCCCGACGATCGTCCGGTGACGGAAAAGCTGGCTGCGCGTCTGCGGGCTTTTGTGGACGGCGGTGGGGCGGTCGTCGCAAGCCATCAGTCGGGCTTGCTTGCGGGCACGGAGAAGAGCTGGCTCGAGGCGTATGGCATCGCATTCGCAGGGCTCTCGAAATTTGACCCCGCCTACCTGGCGCCGAACGAGAAGTTCTGCGGAGATATTCCGGCGTTTGAATACGTGCTCTACGGCGGTGCTTCGCAATGGACCGTGCGGTCGCCCGCGCGCGCCGTGGCGCAACTCGGCGAGCCGGCGTTCCAACGCAGCGCGCAACATTACACCAGCCACGCGCAATCGCCGTTCGATCATCTGACGAGCTTCGCTGCTATCGCGGCGAGCGGACGCGTCGCGGTCTTCGGGTTTCCGCTGGGCGCCGCATATTTCAATCAAGGCTATTGGGTCTACCGGCAGGCGCTGCAGCATGTTTTGAAAACGCTACTGCCCGTGCCGCTTGTCGAGTCGAACGCGCCGTTGAGCGCGGAGGTGACGGTCACGCACCAGCAGGCCCGCCGTGACACCGGACGCAAGGAACGCTATCTCGTCCACGTGGTGAATTGGTCCGCAAACCGCGGCAGCCCGAAACACCCAGTCTTTTATGAAGACCCCGTCGCGCTCACGGATGTGACCGTGCGCTTGAACGTGCCACGTCGCGTAAGTGCGGCGCGCGCTGTGGTTTCAAATAGCGCGCTGGCGCTGCGGCGAACAGCGACGGGTGCGGAAGCGAATGTAGCGCGCATTCCGATTCACGAAGTAGTTTGCTTTGAAGTGGGCTAACGCAGCCTCCGGTCGCTATCGCTTCCGGCACCGTTACGAGGTGTGGCGATCTTACGGGCGCGATGAGTTTGCAGTGCCGCGAGTGCCAGCGACCGGAGTCGGGAATACTTCAATTTTCCGAATATTCCCGTGGATCGTTCCACAAACATCGACGAAAAGTGGTGCAATTATGAGCCAAATCCTAGCGTCCGTTGTTCAGATGGCTATGGCTTCGGCTATATCCGAAATAGATTGCGAGACCGATCGCCAGCCAGACGAACAGGCGGGTCCAGTTCGCCCAGCCGAGGCCAAACATCATCAGCGAGCAGACCAGGATGCCGAGGATCGGGACCACGGGCACCCAAGGCGTGCGGAACGGGCGAGGCAGATCGGGCTGCGTCTTGCGCATGATCAGGATTCCGGCGCAGACAATGACGAATGCGAACAGCGTGCCGATGCTGGTCATGTGCCCTACCATCGAGATCGGGGCGAATGCCGAGAACAGACTGACGAAGACCATGAAGAGCAGGTTCGAGCGCCACGGCGTCTGAAACTTCGGGTGAATGTCCGAGAAGATTCTCGGCAGCAATCCATCGCGCGACATTGAAAAGAAGACTCGCGACTGGCCGAGTAGCATCACCAGAATGACCGACGTGAACCCGCAGATGATCGCGATCTTGACCGCAATCTTAAGCCAACTGAACGGCGTATTTGAAATCGCGAGAGCGACCGGCGCGGCGTTCCCCCTGAAGTTGGTGTAGTGCTCCAGACCCGTCATCACGTAGGCGAACAGTACGTAAAGAATAGTACAGACGATCAGCGAACCGATAATGCCGATGGGCATGTCCCGCTTGGGGTTCTTGGCTTCCTGCGCGGCCGTTGAGACTGCGTCGAAACCGATGTAGGCGAAGAAAATCACGCCTGCCGCACGAACGATGCCGCTCCAGCCAAATTCTCCAAAGGTTCCCGTGTTCGGCGGAATGAAGGGTACATGGTTGGCTGGCTTTATATAGGCCCATCCGACGGCGATGAACACGATTACGACTGTCACCTTGATGACGACGACAACGGCATTCACGTTCGCGGATTCCTTGATGCCGGTCATCAGCAGGAGCGAGATCAGCACGACAATGAAGACGGCGGGCAGGTTGACGATGCCGTGTACGAGCGTTCCATCGGCGAGTTTCACCGGCTGCCAGGGCGAGGCGATCAGTTCCGCGGGCAGCGAAATACCCCAGTCGTGCAGCAGCGAGACGACATAACTCGACCAACTGATCGAGACCGTCGCGGCGCCGACGGCGTATTCCAGGACCAGATCCCAGCCGATGATCCACGCCAGGAATTCGCCCATCGTCGCGTACGCGTAAGTGTAGGCGCTGCCGGCGATCGGGATCATGGTTGAAAATTCGCTGTAGCACATTCCGGCGAAGGCGCAGCCAAACGCGGCAAGCAGGAAAGACAGGACCACTGCCGGGCCGGCATTTTCGGCCGCCGCGATTCCGGTCAGTGAGAATAAGCCCGCGCCGATGATCGCACCGATTCCGAGCGCTACCAGGCTGGTCGCGCCGAGCGTCCGCTTCAACGTGTGTTCTTTGCTTTCGGACTCAGCCATGATCCGGCTAAGTGATTTCGTCGCGAACAAGCTCATGCGCTAACCTCTCTTTTTCGCCAAACAAAATAGACCGGGATCCCCAGCAGGACGATGATCAGCCCCGGCCACGTGTAATCCGGTTTATACAGCAATAGCAGAACTTCGATCAAGCTTGCGACTGCTATGTAGATCGCGGGCAAGATCGGATACCCGATGGCGCGGTACGGGCGCTCCATCTCCGGCCGCGTGCGACGCAGCACGAACAGCCCGGCGATCGTCAAGATGTAGAAGAGTAAAACAGCGAATATAACATAATCGAGTAGGTCGCCATAGCGCCCTGTCAATGTCAGCGCGCAGGCCCACACGCACTGAAACACCAGTGACCGCACCGGCGTGTGGTGCACCGGATCGAGAGTTCCCACCTGCCGGAAGAACAAGCCATCCAGCGCCATTGCATAGTAGACTCGCGCACCGGCGAGGATCATCCCGTTCAAGCAGCCGAAGGTGGAAATCATGATCGCCGCTGCCATGGCTTGCACTGCCACGGGCCCAAGAATTTGCTTCGCCACCGCCGTGGCCACGCGATCTTCCGATGCAGTCTGGATCGCTTCGAGCGGCAACACGCTGAGATAGACAAAATTGCAGGCCAGATAGATCAATGAAACGAGTGCTACGCCGAGCCCCAGCGAAAGCGGCAGGTTGCGCCGTGGGTTACGTACCTCGCCCGCGGTGAACGTCACGTTGTTCCACGCATCGGAAGAGAACAGCGCGCCAACCATCGCGACGCCAACAAGCCGGATAGTGGTCCACGTCCAATCGGCGCCGTGCCAGAAATCGGAGAAGTTGCGCGTCAGCGCTTCCGGGTTCCGCCCGACCAGAAAGCCGAGAAGAATCAAGCCGAGCAGCGCGCCCACCTTCGCGAAGGTAAAAACGTTCTGCACCACGGCGCCGGTGCGGATGCCCCGCGTGTTCAAGGCGGTCAGAAACACGATCAGAGCGATCGCTACAAGCTGCTGAGTGTTGAAGCTGAGAAACAAACGATTCGACGTCGAGATCCACGGCAGATAGACGCCCGCGAACTTTGCGAAAGCCACGGCGACGGCCGCGAGAGTGCCGGTCTGGATCACAAGAAAGAGCGTCCAACCGTAGAGAAAGCCGCTGAGTGGGCCGAAGGCTTCACGCAGATAGACGTACTGGCCGCCCGCCTGTGGCATCGCGGCCGCGAGTTCGCCATAGCTCAGCGCCGCGGTCAAAGTGAGCAGCGCCGTCACAACCCAGGTCACGATCATCAGCCCGGGCGATTGCACTTGGCGCGAAATATCCGCAGCCACAATGAAAACGCCGGATCCGATCATCGAACCCATCACCAGAGTTGTGGCGTCCAGCAGTCCGAGACCTTTGACTAGCCCGCGATTCTGATCCATTCTTCAGTCCTCTTTCGCAGTTCGCTCAATTCGCAGAGCGCGTCGCCGATCACTGCGAGTGAATCGGCGCCCGCCTCCAGCACTTCGTGTGCGTTCTCACGCGTAATCCCGCCGATGGCCACCAGGGGACGCGCCGTCAGTGCGCGCATTTGACGCAGTCCCGCGAGGCCCACGACAGGATCCGGATTCTGTTTCGATGCCGTCTGGAAAATCGGGCCGGTGGCGACGTAATCCACGGGTTGCTCCTGTGCCATTTCGAGTTGAAGCGCATTATGCGTGGAGAAGCCCAGCGTGCGCTCAGCGCCGAGGATGCGCCGCGCCTCGCGAGGCGGCAGGTCGTCCTGTCCCAGATGCAGACCTGCGTTGAGCAGCCTGGCGATGTCGGCGCGGTCGTCGAGGATCAATTGAGCGTTCGCTTCGCGGCACAGGGTGGCCACGCGCCCGGCTTGTTCAAAGACATCCCGCGAGTAGTGTCCCTTGTGCCGGAACTGCAGAATGCGAATTCCGCCCGCAAGCATCGCGGCTACGGCCGCTTCAGCGGATATGCCGAGGCGCGCCAGTGTGGCTGTGTCGAGAATCGGGTAATAGCGGGGTAGCGTCATGAACGGGGCAATTCGTCAATGATAGCGAATTCCGCTGCCGGACTCTTCAACGCGTCAGCGTGGCCAGTATTGCATCCGGATCCGGCTTGCCGCGCCTGGCCGCTTGAATGATACCGTTGCCATCAATCAGGTACACGGTGCGCCTCACAATCCATCCTTTTGCATTGTAGTCGCCGGCCATGCGCTGGTTCTTGTCGACAAGCAACGGAAACGGATATCGGAACTTCGCTCGAAATCTTGCGTGACTTTCCGCGTCTTGTGGATTCACTCCAAAGATCAGGACATTCCGCGCGGTGAAGAGGTCCCAGCGGTCGCGCAATTCACAGAGTTGCCGTTTGCACATGCTCGTGTCGTCGCCTGGATAGAACACCAGTAGCACATTTCTGCCGCGCAGTTTAGACAGAGCGACGATGTTGCCGTCCTGGTCCGGCAGCGTGAAATCAGGGGCGGCGGAGCCGGCCGGCAGGAGATCTGGGAAAAGCCAGGAAAGCATCCCTTATGGGATGCAGGCTTCGGGCCGGATGATCCACGCAGATTCGTGGCGCGAAAAGCCCGCGTGCGGATAATACTCGACGGCCTTCGGTGCGGCCAGTAGTGTGAGGCTTGCCTTCGGGCCGGTCTCCGCACGTGTGCGCCGCATCAGTTCCTTGCCGATGCCACGGCGTTGGTGCGACTCGCGTACGGCCAGATCGGCGAGGTAGGTGATGTAGGCGAAATCGGTGAGCGAACGCGCGATACCTACCAGCAGGTCGCCCTCCCATGCCGTGATGACCAGGTTGGCATTTGCGATCATTGCGGCCATGCTCTCACGATCGTCGACAGGCCTTCTTTCGCCAAGCGTCGATGCGCGATAGAGACTAATGACCTCGTCGAGATCGATGTCGTTTCCACGGCGGTAGCTGATCATGCAACGATTTTAGCCCGCTTTACCCGGCCGCACGCCGCGAGGCACAACACGACGGCGGCAGTGGCCGGGGCAAACGTTTATGTGCAGGAACCGTGAAGTCTCAATTCAGCGTCGACGATTGCCCGGACTGATAAACTGAAAGGGCAAATGCAAATTCCGATCTATCAGGTCGACGCCTTCAGCACGTCTGTGTTTGGCGGAAACCCGGCGGCGGTTTGCCCGCTGGATCAGTGGCTGCCCGACGCGCAGTTGCAGGCCATCGCCGCGGAAAACAATCTCTCTGAGACCGCCTTCTTCGTGCGCAATGGAAGCCGTTTTGATTTGCGCTGGATGACGCCTACTGTGGAGATCGACCTTTGCGGCCACGCCACCTTGGCCTCCGCGTTCGTGATTCTGAACTATCTCGACCCGTCGCGCGACGCCGTGCAGTTCGACACCCGGAGCGGCGAACTCACGGTAGAACGCAACGGCGACCGCTTGAGCATGGACTTTCCGTCGCGTCCGCCGCAACCCTGCAACGCGGGCCCGGAAGTCGCTGCGTCGCTCGGCGGCGCCCCGAAAGAGATCCTCGCCTCGCGCGACTACCTCGTTGTGTATGACACCGAAGCGGAGGTCCGTGCGCTTGTGCCGGACATGACCGCGGTGGCCGCGCTCGACCGTTTCGCCGTAATCGTGACCGCGCCGGGAAGCGACTGCGATTTCGTCTCGCGCTTCTTCGCGCCGGCGGGCGGCGTTGCGGAAGATCCGGTGACCGGTTCCGCGCATTGCACGTTGATCCCTTATTGGTCGCAGCGTCTCGGCAAGACCGAGCTGAATGCCCGTCAGGTATCCAAGCGGGGCGGGGAACTGCGCTGCAGTTATCGCGGGGATCGTGTCACCATTGCCGGCCGCGCGGTGCTCTATCTGCAAGGACGCATACACATCTGAGGCGCGCCTTTTTGTCCATGAATTACTCGGTTGCCCGCGCCCTGGTCCTCTTCGACATCGACGGCACACTGCTGCGGCGCGCAGGTCCGCATCACCGCCAGGCGCTTGTCGAAGCGGTGCGCCGCGTCGCCGGAATCGAAACCACTACCGACCACATTCCGGTGCAGGGAATGCTCGATCGCGAAATCCTGCGGCTGATGCTGCTCGATGCCGGATTCGCGCACTATCAGATCGGACGCATGATGCCCGAATTGGTGCGCGCCGCGCAGTCCGTTTATGTGCGGAGTTGTCCGGACCTGCGCAAGAAAGTCACCTGTGGCGCGCGCGAATTGCTCACGGAATTGAAGCGCAACGGCATACCAGCGGGGCTGGTTACCGGGAATCTATCGCGCATCGGTTGGAAAAAGATGGAACGCGCGGGACTCAAACGCTTTTTTCGACTGGGCGCGTTCGCGGAATCCGCGCATGATCGGGCAGATCTCGCGCGCCGGGCGATCCGCACCGCACGGCGCGAAGGATGGATCGCGGCGGAGGGCCGTATCTCGCTGATCGGCGATCACGAGAACGACATCCGAGCCGCGCAGGCTAATGGAATTCAATCGATCGCCGTTGCGACCGGGCTTTCATCGCCCATCGCCCTGGCCGCCTGTTCACCCGATTTCCTGCTACCCGACCTCCGTTCGCTAGAATTAGATATGTTGCTGTAGCACTACGCTGCAAGTCAGTCCGCACTCATACTGAGATAAAATGGAAGCCCAATCATTTTCCGTAAAGCGCGCCGAAGTGGAGTTTCACAACTTCGCTTCTCTCGGCGAACCGGAACGTGCAATTGCCACGTACGCCGAGGAGAACCTTCACCGCGCTGCGGTGATTAATAACCATCTCGATTTCATCGGCCCCATGTCGCCGTTTCTCGAAATCGGTTCGAACGCAGGACACACCAGCTATATGCTGGCGAACGAGTTTGGCGCCAACGGTTATGCGTTAGACATCTCGGCCGATTCGCTGCGCTACGGCGTTACGCTACTCGAGCGTTGGAACTGGTCGCGTTCGCCGGTTCGCGTGGCCGGGGATGCGGTCAACCTGCCGTTTCGCGATGGATCCATGCGGATGGTCATGGCGTTTCAGATGCTCAGCCAGTTCATGAACATGGAGAGTGTCTTTCTGGAAGTGAAGCGCGTGCTGGCGCCAGGGGGCATCTTTCTGTTCGCCGAGGAACCGCTCAAGCGGCTGCTCTCGATGCGCCTCTATCGCTGCCCCTACTACGACACGATGAAGCCGTGGGAGCGCAAATTGCACGAGTGGGGTTTGCTCGGCTATCTGGTCCGTGACGTAATCGGCGCGCACCAGGAAGAGAGCTTCGGAATTCGCCAGAATCACACCATGGGTCTGAACGACTGGCACAGCCTGATCCGCAAGCACTTCGTCGCGCACGAGTTTGAAATCTTCGTGCCGGAGCGCGGATGGGGCGAGCGGATCGTGAAGAACCTGTCGCGCCGGACCGATCCGCACCACTCCGATTGGCGCGCGGCGCGGCTGCTCGGCGGCACGCTCGCGGCGATCTGCCGCAAGGAGGGCGAGGCGCCGGAACTGTCCGCATCGCTCGATCAGTTTGAGTCGCACCTGCGCTGCCCCGATTGTCACGAGGGATTGACGCGCAACGACGCCGACGTGCTGCGCTGTGCGAGTTGCACTTATGAAGCGCACAATGAGGGCGGCGTCTACAACCTGCTGCAATCGGACGATCGCAAGGAACTCTATCCGGGCAATCGCGAGGACATGATAGATTTTTCGCTGCCGGGTCACGAGCAGCGCCTGATCGACGGCTGGTACAACCTTGAGGGCGTCTTCGGAAACAAGTACCGCTGGATCGGCAAACACGCCTCCGCGCACTTGCTGCGCGTCAATCCGAAACCGCAGCGCCTGCGCGTCCGCGGCCATGCGCATGAACACATCTTCGCGCAGGGCCAGCCCGTGCGCGTCGAGATTCAGGCCAATGGCTTGCGGCTTGGCCAGTGGCCGCTCGAGCGCACCGGCTTGTTTGTTCTTGAAGCCGACCTGCCCGACAGTCCCGAGTATAAGATCGACATTACGGTGACGCCGACCTGGAACGTTCCTCCGGACAAGCGCATCTGCTCCGTGACCTTCAGCATGATCCGGCTGGTTCCCAAGGACTAGATTTTTTCTGGTAATCTCATGGAACAAACGGCCCTTGGCCATGCGTATCTCCTTCCGAGGGGAGCTAACCCATGCGATCTGTCCATCTGTTTCCCGTGGTACTCTGTGCCGCTCTCGTTCTCACCGGTTGCGATGTCGACGAGTGGGGCTCAAGTGAGCGCTTTAAGGCCGATTTCCATTACAGCTACGATCTCGCGCCGGGCGGGCGCCTGTCCATCGAGAATCTGAACGGCTCGATTGAAATCACCGGTTGGGACCGGAATCAGGTAGAGATCAACGGCACCCGCTACGCATCGAGCGAGAGTCTGTTGCAGTCGATCAAAATTGAAATCGCCAACGCGGCGGACTCGATCCACATCCGCACGGTGCGCCCGTCCGCCGTCAGAGGCAACATGGGTGCACACTACGTCATTCGCGTGCCTCAAAAAACGGAGTTGGAGCGCGTCGCAAGCAGCAACGGCAGCGTGCGCATCGAGAACGTGGAAGGCCGCGGCCGAGTGAACACCTCTAACGGCGCCATTCGAGTAGGTCGCTATCGCGGCAGCCTGGAGGCCCGTACCACCAACGGCTCCGTCGACATCACCGACACGACCGGACCCCTGGTGATCCGCACTTCCAACGGCCCCGTGAAGGTCGGTATGTTCCGTGGCGACATCGACGCTTCCACGACCAACGGCCGCATCGAGGCGCATGTGAAGGGGGTCGACAGCAATCGGCCGCTGCGTTTCGAGACTTCGAACGGAAGTATCAACGTCTCCGTCGACGCCTTGCAGAACAGCGATGTTCGCGCGAGCACCTCGAACGGGGGGATCACGCTGCGGCTACCGGCCGGGGCGGGCGCTCGCGTGCAAGCGCGCACCAACAACGCGACTATCAGTTCTGATTTCGAGGTTTCGTCGAGGGGCGCGATTTCCAAACATCGCCTCGAAGGCACGATCGGCGCGGGCGGACCGGTGCTGGATCTGTCCACCTCCAACGGCTCCATCAAGATTGCAAAGATGTAGCCGTAGTTGCGGTTAGTAGTCAGTATTCGGAACGCAACACCTGGCGCCACGTTTCATAACGGTGCCGGGAGTGATAACGACCGGAGGCGTGTGCCCAGCATGGGCAGAATCTAATTGGATGAAAGGAGCCAATCGGAGCCGATGAAGGCAACCGTAGCGAAACGCAAGGCGTAGCCGCGAGGCGAAGCCGAAAGAAGCGCGTAGCAAACTCTCGACCGTAGGGACACGAACTGGCAGTGAGGCCGGGTGCGGGCGGCAAGCTGGCGCCAAACAGCGAAGCCCAAAGATCATCAAGACGCATCAGGTACAGCCAGTCGGCACGAGGGGACAGATTCTGCACCTTACCTGGGGAGATCTCTTGCATGAGAGTGGAGGAGAAGTCAGCAGAGGCCGTAGTAGCGAAGAAGCCGTTGTAATGACGGTGGAGCGAAGGGCCGAAGGACCAATGCATTGGAGCTAGAGGAGGAACTGGAGGCCGGCGCAATAAGCGAACTCGAATCGCGGGACGTCACAACTACGGTGGCGAGAGCCCGGGAGTGCTTTCGGATCAGGCGGTGCAGCCGCGGAAGTCTGAACGCGAGGAGACGATGCCGGAGCTCTGCGAACCTCTCGACGGAGAGCAATGTACGAGACGTTAATGGAAACAGCCGTACGGGACGAGAACTACGCGCAAGCGCTGGCGGCGGTGAAACGCAACCGGGGAGCGGCGGGTATCGATCGGATGACGACGGCGCAACTGGAATCGCATCTTCAGGCGAACTGGTGGATCCTCAAAGACAAACTTCTGAAGGGGACCTACGTTCCAAGTCCCGTGAGGCGTGTAGAGATACCGAAGCCAAGCGGGGGCACGCGGACACTGGGCATCCCGACGGTACAGGACCGGTTCATACAGCAGTTGTTATTGCAAGTGCTGACACCGGTCTTCGATCCGCAATTCAGCGGGCACAGTTACGGATTCCGGCCGGGGCGCAGCGCACAGGACGCCGTGCGAGCCGCACAGCAATATGCGCAGGGAGGGAAGGACTGGGTGGTGGATCTAGACATCGCCAAGTTCTTCGACCACGTCAATCACGACATCCTGATAGGCCGGATCGCGGAAGTGATCCGGGACAAACGGGTGTTGCAACTGATTGGGAAATACCTGCGGCGGGGAAGCATGGTGAACGGGGTGGTGACGAAAAGCGTGGAGGGAACGCCGCAAGGCGGACCGCTGTCTCCATTGCTGGCCAACATCTACCTGGACGCGCTCGATAAGGAACTGGAGCGGAGGCAGCACAGCTTCTGCCGCTATGCCGATGACTGCAATATCTACGTAGGCAGTCAAGCGGCGGCGGAGCGAACGCTGGCTTCGATACAGGGCTGGATCGAGAAGCATCTGCGGTTGAAGGTGAATGCCGCCAAGAGCGGAACGGGGAGGGTTTGGGAACGTAAGTTCCTGGGCTTTCGACTGGACTGCAAGAAGCGGATCGGAATAGCACCGGAGAGTGTCGAACGATTCAAGGACCGGGTTCGCGAACTCTGGGATGCGCGGCGAAGTCGCAGCAGTAAACAACTGCGTGACGATTGGAACCGCTACGTGCGTGGCTGGTGGGGGTACTTCCGGCTGGTCGAAGCACGGACCCGGATTCGCGACCTGGAAAGCTGGGTTCGACGGCACATTCGGAAGTGTTTCTGGTTGCGATGGCACGACACGCGGGGACGACTGCGAAAGTTACGGCAGCTTGGCATCACGCGGGACCGGCACTTAGGCGTGGTCGGCAGCAGTCGCGGAGCATGGGCGATGGCGGTGCATCCTGTAATCAACACCGCCATCAGCCACGCGAAACTGCGGAGATACGGCTTCTTGTTTCCAACCGATCTTGAGGCTCGTTAGATCGCCTTTGGTTCAACCGCCGGATGCGGAAAACCGCACGTCCGGTGGTGTGGGAGGGTGGCCGGGCGAAATCCCGGTCACTCCACCCGATGAGCGTTGCTTCCAGCGCTTAACTCGATTTGGTGTTAATCGAAGACGACGGTCTTGTTCGCGTAAAACAGAATGCGGTGGTCGAGGTGCCAGCGAACGGCGCGCGAGAGCACGAGGCGCTCCAGATCGCGGCCCTTTTCGACGAGGTCTTCGATCTGGTCGCGGTGCGAAATGCGTGTGACGTCCTGCTCGATGATCGGGCCGTCGTCGAGCGTCTCTGTGACGTAATGGCTGGTCGCGCCGATCAGCTTGACGCCGCGGGCATAAGCTGCGTGGTACGGGCGCGCTCCACTGAAAGCCGGCAGGAACGAGTGGTGTACGTTGATGATGCGGCGCTGGTAGCGCGACACGAAGCCCGACGAGAGGATCTGCATGTAGCGCGCAAGTACTATCAGATCCACGTGATTCTCTTCGAGCAGGCGAATCTGCGCGGCTTCGGCCTGCGCCTTGTTGCCGCCCGTTACCGGCAGGTGGTGGAACGGAATTCTGTAAAACTCCGCAAGCGGCTTGGCGTCGGGATGATTGCTGATAATCAGCGGAATCCGGCAGCGTAGTTCGCCGGAGGCGTAGCGGTAGAGCAGGTCTACCAGGCAATGCTGCGTCGCCGAGACGAAGATCGCGAGCGAAATGGGTTGAGCCGTGTACTCCAGGCGCCAACGCATTTGAAACTCCGCGGCAACCGGCGCAAAGGCCTGCTCAAAGGCCTCCCGATTCAGGTCGAAATCCTCCAGTGCCCACTCGACGCGCATGAAGAACAATCCCTCGGCATTGTCCTGGTGCTGGTCGGCGTGGAGAATGTTTGCGCCGTGCGAATACAGAAAATCAGCGATGGCGGCCACGAGCCCTTTTCGGTCGGGGCAGTCGATAAGCAAAAGAGCAGTATTTTTCATCTACGAACTAACTACAATACCGCGGCCAGTTGCTTCCATGGGCGGTTCTGCGACTCGGCCACGGCTTCGTAGGTGATGTGGCCGTTGCACGTGTTGACGCCTTCTGTGATCGCCTGGCTGTGCTCGCAGGCTTGCTTTAGCCCGCGGTTGGCAAGTTCGAGTAGATAGGGGAACGTTGCGTTGGTCAGCGCGAAGGTCGACGTCCGCGCTACTGCGGCCGGCATGTTCGAGACGCAGTAATGCAGCACATTGTCGACGAAGTAGATCGGCTCGGTGTGCGTCGTCGCGCGCGAAGTCTCGAAGCAGCCGCCCTGATCGATGGCGACGTCGACCAGGACGGAGCCGGGCTTCATGAGCTTGAGCATTTCGCGGCGCACAAGCTTGGGTGCGGACGCGCCGGGAATCAACACGGCCCCGATAACGAGGTCGGCGATTTTCAATGACTCCGTGATCGTCCAGACGTTGGACGCGAGCGTTACCAACTGGCTATTGAAAATGTCGTCGAGTTCGCGCAGGCGGTTCAGGTTGCGGTCGATGATCGTGACGTGCGCGCCAAGTCCCACGGCCATTTTGGCCGCATTGGCGCCGACGACGCCGCCGCCCAGGATCACGACGTTGGCCGGCGCGACGCCCGGCACGCCGCCCAGCAGGATTCCGCGTCCGCCGTTGGGTGCTTCGAGGTACTGCGCACCGACCTGTACGGACATGCGCCCAGCCACTTCACTCATCGGTGTGAGCAGCGGAAGCGATCCGTCCTTCTCGCGGATCGTCTCGTAGGCGACGGCACTCACCTTGGATTTCAGCAGGTTTTCCGTCAGTCCAGGCAGCGGCGCAAGATGGAGGTAGGTAAACAGCAGCAGGTCCGGGCGTAGAAAAGGATACTCGGCCGGTTGCGGTTCCTTCACCTTGACGACCAGATCGGCTGTGCTCCAGACCTCCGCGGCGCTGGGCAGGATGGTCGCGCCGACGGCTATGTAGTCCTCGTCGGGAAGGGAACTCCCCTTGCCCGCTCCGGTCTGCACGACTACCTCGTGACCGGCTTCCTTTAGAGCTGTGACGCCGCTGGGGACAAGCCCGACGCGTGCCTCATGGTCCTTGATTTCCTTCGGTACTCCGATTTTCATTGATTGGCCTCACTTGTGCGGTTGCATTTCGCTGTGGTCCAAGCCCGAGTGCAATGAGTGTCAAGGAATCGAGCTTCCCGGTAGATGGTATTTTTTGTTGCTGCTGGAATCGTTTGAGGGCGTCGATCGATCCGGGTCCCCACGTGCCGGTAGGCGTGTCTGACAGGAATCCTCGATCGATCAGTGATTGCTGAATCTCTTTGTAGCGCTCCGCGGTCGGAGTCTGTTGTCCGCGCGGGCGTGGCGGAGCGGCCGGTTTGCGCCGGCGCGCGGCGGTCTTGCTCCTGGTCTTGCTAGTTGACTTGCTTGTTGACTTAGCAGCCGTTTTCGCGGGCGTTTTTTTTGCTGGAGCTTTTGTCGTCGCAGCCTTTTTTGAGGCTGTGGCCGCTGGGGCTTTCTTTGTGGCGGCAGACTTCTTCTGCTCCGCGGCCCCGGCCAGCGCACAGCCTACTGCGATTGCTAAAGCTAACAGATGCTTTGATTTCACGACGTTTTAGTGTAACAGACGCGGCCGTTGCGCCTACTTGTTATCGGGCAGCGTGCCCGCCAGGAACATGCCCTGCCACGTGTACTGCCGTCCGCCGCGCGTGCCCGGCGTCTGAATGCCGCGCAGGATGCGGAATGCCACCGCGTCGCCCGCTTTGAGGCCCGCCTGGAGCCTGCGCACGTCCTCGACTGTGGCGACCGGCTGGCGGTTGATGGAGACGATCACATCGCCATCGCGGATGCCGATCTCTTCGGCGAACGAGTTGGGCTCGAGGCGCGTGACGACGACTCCGCGCTTGTCCTCGAAGTTCTTCGCCTCGCGTTCGGCGTCCGTGAAGTTGCGCACGTAGATGCCGAATTTCGCCGGAGTCCCTTCCTTCTCGGCCGGTTCATTCTGCCGGTCGCCGCGGAAGCGCGGATCGTTGGCAAAGACCTGTGTGCGGTCGCCGATGGTGAGCTTCTTGTCGAGTTTCTTCCCCGCGCGATCGACCGTGAGATTCACCTCGGTGCCCACGGGCGTATCGGCTACGCGGTTGACCAGGTCGTCGCCATCCTTAATAGGCTTGCCGTTCATCGCGACAATAATGTCTTCGGGCTTCACTCCGGCCTTCTCGGCCGGTCCGCCCTCGGTCACCGATTCCACCAGAACGCCACTGTTGGCGCCGAGAGCTTTCAGCACCTCGGGCTTGTCGTTCTTATTCCAGGAGACACCGATCGACCCGCGCGTCACGCGGCCCGACTTGATGATCTGGTTATACACGCGCACGGCTGTGTTCACAGGCAGCGCGAAGCCGATGCCCTGATAGCCGCCGTTCACGGTTGCGATGGCCGTATTCACTCCGATCAGTTCGCCGCGGATATTCAACAGCGGACCGCCGCTGTTGCCGGGATTGATCGCGGCGTCGGTCTGGATGAAGCGTTGAAATTGTTGTGAGCCTACGTCGCGACCCGTGGCGCTGATGATGCCGGCCGTGACCGAAGCCTCGAGCCCGAACGGAGAGCCGATGGCTACTGCCCAATCGCCAACCTGCACGGCGTCCGAGTTGCCCACCTTTACCGGCGGCAGCGGCTTGCCCGTGTCGATCTTGATCACGGCGATGTCGGTCTCGCGATCGAACCCGATGACCTTGGCCTTGTAGTCGGTGCGATCGCCCTGCATCTTCACCTTGATGTGGTCAGCCTTCTCGATCACGTGGTAGTTCGTGATCACGTAGCCGTTCTTATCGACGATGAAACCGGAGCCCGTGGCCTCCTGCTTGAATGGCCGCGAGGGCGTCTCGGAGCCGCCCGGTCCCCGGAAGAAGCGCCGGAACAGATCCATGCTGTCTTCTTCCTCATCGCCGTTCTCCTCCATCTGCGGGCCGCGATTCTTACTGCCGGCCCTCGCTTTCGGAGTGTAATCGGTGGTGATGTTGACGACTGAAGGCTCGAGTTGTTTGGCAAGCTTGGTGAACTCGCTGGAGATCGCTTGGGCGCTCGGAATCATCAGCGGCGTGGCGTCGGGCGCGGCCGCCTGGCCTTTCGCCGAGGTCACGTGCGTGCTCAGCAACGTCCCGATCAAAATTCCTATCGAGAGGGTCAGTAGCACGAGGCTGACGGATAAAAACCGGTGCTGGCGCGTTAAACTCCAGAAACTCATAGGTGTGTCTGCCTCCCTGGGCGAAAGACTTTCTCTCACAATTATATCGGAAGCGGGTGCTTCCCTACTTAAGATGGATGTGGGCGGACCCCAAACGGTTTCAATTCCGCGAGCAGGATGCCGCACAAGATCAGCAGGGCGCCCACGATGCCCGCCGGCGAAAGCGTTTCGCCATCGACCAGCCACGCCGTGACACAGGCAGCCACCGGTTCCAGCGACAAGATCAGCGCCGTGTGCGTGGGGGTCGTATGCTGCTGCGCCCAGGCCATCACGGTGAACGCTAGTGCTGTGGCCAGCAGTCCGGTGACGAGCAGCGCAGTCACTAGGCCGGGGCTCCATATGAGCCGCGGAGTTTCCATCCACTGGAAACTGATCCAGCCGAGTGCTGCCGCCACGGCGATTTGTGTCAGGCTGAGAAGTTCATAGCCGCCGTCTCGTCCGTAGTGGCCGACGACGATAATGTGCACGGCGAAGCCGAAGGCGCACCCGAGCGTGAGTGCATCGCCCAACTCGAGTTTCAGATTGTCCCAGCGAATCGTGAGCAGCGCCATGCCGGCGGTGGCCGTCAGCACCCCGAGAATCTCCGCGCCGCCCGGCATCTTCCGATAAACAAGCGCGGACAACAACGGCACCAGCACGGCGCAGAGGCCAGTGATGAAAGCAGATTTCGATGCCGTTGTGAAGCGCAGGCCTTGCGTTTGCAGGAAGTAGGAGACGATCAGGAACAGGCCCGCCAAGAGTCCGCCGCGCAGCGTGCGTGAACTCGACGGGTTCACGGAAGTTATGTGGCCGCGATAAATTACGGCCAGCGCCGCCGTGGCGATGGTGAAGCGCAACGTCAGGAACAGCATCGTCGAAGCGCCGCCGAGTGCGCTCTTCACCACAACGAAGGTGCTGCCCCAGATCACCGCAATGATGGTTAGAGCGAGGTCCGCCTGCCAGGAAGGAACGTGTACCCGTGTGCTCACGGCGCGCCTGACGCTCCCCGCATGAGCAGATTCAGCGCGAGAAGAATGCGCCGCAGGCCGGCGTCGCGGCCTTCGGGATGAAACCACTCGGACGGCGTATGGGCGCCGCCTCCCTGTCCCCCCGCTCCGATCGAGACGGCGGGCAGGCCGAGCGAGAGCGGGATGTTCGCGTCGGTGGAAGCGCAATCGATCACCGCGCGAATTCCGAAATGCGCATCGACGGCGCGTAGCCACGCGAGGATTTCGGCATCGTCGGGCAGTTGACCGCCGGGGCGTGATCCGATCTCACGTATCTTCGCGGCGGCACGCCCGCTCGAGGCTCCCGCGTTCTCCACTTCCAGCGCGCGTTCCGCCGCTAGCGTGAGGTCTGCGACATACTCATCGATCTTCTGTGGCGACTCGGAGCGGATATCGAGTTTGGCCTGCGCCGAGGTGGGTATCGAGTTAATGCTCAGCCCGCCTTCCACCGTTCCGAAGTTGAAAGTCGTGCGCGGCGAGCCGAGAATTCCGTTGCTGCGCCCGTCGGCGAAGTTGGCGATCAGGCGGCTGAGCGTATGGATCGGATTGGCCGTCCCGAAGTCCGTCCAACTGTGGCCGCCGGGACCGCTGACAGTGATTTCATAGCGCCGGCTGGCCAACGCCTGCACTGTGATGTGGTCCGTGTTCGGACCATCGAGCACGATAAACGATTGCAGTTTGGAGGCTAGCGGCGAGTGGCGGCAGAGGTAGCGCATGCCGCTCAAATTGCCTTCGCCCTCTTCGCCTACGTTGGCGATCAGCAGCAGCGGAAGATTGCAGTCTTCCATGAGCGGGGAGGCCTGGATGGCGGCGGCGATGGCGAGCAGCGCGGCGAGACCGGCGCCGTTGTCGGAAATGCCCGGGCCATAGAATCGGCCATCCGGTTTAGCGTGGATCTCCTCGGGCAGGCGCGGAGCAAGCACGGTGTCGAGATGCGCCGTCAGTGCGACGCAGGGACCCGCGGATTCGCCTCCGGGCCAGGCGATGACGTTGCCGGCCCGGTCGAGACTGGCGTCGCAACCGAGCGCGCGGAAGCGCTCGACAAACCACCCGGCGCGTTCCTGCTCGCGAAACGTCGGCGCGGGAATTCGGCACAGCTCCAGATGCCGCTCATTGATCCACTGCTTCTCTCGTGTGAACCATTGCAGGCATTCGCGCACCCCGCACTGCTGCGCGAGATCCGCCACCGACTTCACTCCGGGCAGGACTGTCTTCGAGTTTTTTAACAGATTGAGAGCACCCGGCACTGATTTTCAGTGTAGCGGATGCACCCCGTACGCCGTGCGCGGCTACTCGATCGCAAGATACGCTCCGGCCGGCGAATTGCTGGCGCCGATGCGCAACGTGATGCTCTGATTCCCGCTCGGGATGCCTTGCGGCACTCTGATATTTAGCTGATAGAGCCCAATGTAGTTGGGCGACAGGCCGATGTAGAGCAAATCCGCGGCGCTCACGTTGACGCCGCCGATGCTGACCTGCGCTGGTTGCGCGAGCCGCGGCGTCCCGTTTACGGTTTGTCCGGCGACCAGCGCCGGCGATGTGTCGCCGAAGCCGACTCCATAGATCGTCAGGTAGTCTCCCGCCTTAGCCGGAGCGCTTTCCACCCCCGGCAGCAGGCCGACTGGCCCGATCCACTTGTAGGTTATGGAATCGTGAACCGCGACCGGATTCACGCCGTCCGAGTTGTTCTTGAGGTACAGAAACTCCGGCGTGGCCGCTTGCGCGGTCACGGTTTCCACGTTGCTGCGCAGTTCTCTGGTTTCGCCGCAATAGCGCCTGATCTGTACGCCGACGCTGCCGCTGGCCACTCTCGGTATCTGCACAGTAATCTGATTCGGCGTGAAACCGAAAATCGGCACGGCCTCCGCGCCCACATAGACGCACAGGCCTGCGTATTTCACCGGCAGCCTGCCGTCCGTCAAGGGCGCCAAGGCGGGAGCGGAGCTTGTTGCCGCGAAGTTCTCGCCATAGATCGTTACAATGCCGCCGGGCGAAATCTGTTTCACAGTGGGCACACTGTAGCCTTGCTGCACGATGCCTCCCGCCGAGATTTTGGGCGTATCGGGATCCACCACCGGTTCGCCACCACCGCTGCCGGCTTGCGCTGCGATGCTGAAGTTTACTTTGAGACTGCCGGTCGTGGCGGAAACTGTGGTCGCTCCCACTTTGTTCGGCGTCGCGCTAATGGCGGCCACTCCGTTCTGATCCGTGACCGCTGCCGAGGCGCTGAGTTTAGCCTCGCCCGCCGTAACCGCGAAGGCGATCACGACGCCGGCCACTCCCGCGCCGGAACTGCCCAGCACGCGCACGCGCAAGGCTTTGGCGAGCGGCTGTCCGACGGTCCCGGTCTGGTTGTCGCCATCGGCGATCTCCAGCTTCGCCGGCGCGTTAATTTCCAGTTTGCGAATGCGGTTGTTCTCCGTGTCCGCAATGTAGATGCTGCCGGTGGCGTCGACGGCCATGCCATAAGGGCCTCGAAGATTTGCGCTGAGCGCCGGGCCCCCGTCTCCGCCGAAGCCGGCGGTGTTCGAGCCGGCGATCAGGCGGATGACGCCAGAGGTGTCGATTTTGCGGATGGCGGTATCGTCCGAGAGGTAGAGGTTGCCCGCTCCATCGGCGGCAATGCTGTTGGTTGAGATTCGTGCACTGAGGGCCGGGCCGTTATCCCCGCTCGAGCAGCACTCGCCGGTACCCGCGACGGTGCTGATAATTCCCGCGGCGTCGACCTTGCGGATGCGGTTGTTGCCGTAATCCTCAATGTAAAGGTTGCCCGCATCATCCATGGCCAGAGAATACGGACTGTACAGTTTGGCACTGGTGGCCAGGGAACCGTCGCCGCTGAAGCCTTTTACGCCGGTGCCGGCCACGGTGCTGATCTGGAGGTCCGGTGTGATCTTCCTCACGCGGTGGTTACCCGTATCGCCAACGTAGATGTTGCCTGCCTTGTCGACGGCCAGTCCATTGATGGCGTTGAATGCGGCCGTCGTTGATGGCCCCCCATCGCCTGAATAGCCGGACGTGCCGTTGCCCGCCACGGACGAAATGACGCCGGCCGGCGAGAGTTTCCTCACGCGGTAATTGCCGCGGTCCGCGATGAACAGGTTGCCAGTGCTGTCGAAGGCCATCGGGCCGGGATTGACGACGGTCGCCGCCGCGGCAGGTCCGCCCTCTCCGACCATGCCGCTCTCGCCGGTGCCGGCGATCGTCTTGATGACGCCGTCGGGCGTGACCACGCGAATGCGGCTGTTCAACGAATCCGCGATGTAGACGTCGCCCTTCGCCGATACGGCGGCAAACCCGGGCCGCTGGAGCAGCGCTGTTGTCGCGGGTCCATTGTCGCCGCCGAAATGACTCCGGCCCGCGAGTGTTGTGATCACAGTGCCGCCGCTATCTACTTTGCGAATTCTGTGGTTGCCAAAGTCCGCAAACCACAGATTTCCCGTTGCGTCGATGGAGATACCGGCGGGAGATGAGATCTTCGCCGAAAGCGGCGAACCGCCGTCGCCGGAGAAACCGAATGTGCCGGTGCCCGCCACGCTTTGAATAATTCGTGTGGGCAGGATTTTGCGGATTCTGGCGCCGTCTTGCTCCGAGATATAAAGCGTGCCCTTGGAATCGAACGCCACTGACCACGGTCCGCGTATCGAGGCCTCGATCGCCAGGTTGCCGTCGCGGGTGGCGCCCCAATAGCCGTCCCCTCCAATTGTGGAGATGATTCCGTCTCCGTCGATCTTTCTGACGCGGTCGTTCCAATAGTCGGCGATAATTACTTCGCCTCCGCTGCTCACCGCGACACCCGTCGGCCAATCGAGCTTCGCGGTCACGGCCGGGGATCCATCTCCGGAGAATCCTGCATCGCCCGTGCCGGCTATGGTTCGGATAATGCCGTCGGCAGTGATCTTGCGGATACGGTTGTCAAGCATGTCGGCGACGAAGATGTTGCCCGCTTTGTCGAGTGCAAGACCCTGGATGCCCTTGAAGGCGGCGCTGGTTGCGGGTCCCCCATCGCCCTTGAATGCGGATTCGCCCGTGCCGGCGATGGTGCTGAGCACGCCCGCGGTGGTCAACCTGTAAATGCGCAACACGTCGGTGAAATAGAGATTGCCTGCTGTGTCCAATTGGAGATCGAATACATAGCCCGTGTAACCCGCAATCGTGGAAATGTTGCCGCGGGAATCCACTTTTCGGAGTAACCTGTTCTGATTATCCGCGATAAACACGTTGCCGCTACCATCTGCCGCGGCTGCGGTTGGAAACTCGAGCAGTGCCGCGCTGGCAGGCCCTCCATCGCCCAGCGGAAACGATCCGGCGATCGTCCTGATGCTGTAAGGATAGTTGCTCTGGCCGGCGGCAGGCGGCGCTACGCACAGAGCTGACAGAGTAATACAGGAAATGACGGTGACAAAGCGTCTAACTAACATTTAAAGCGCCTCCGCGCTGTCAAAATTAAAGATAATTGTGCCTGAAATACTTACAGTGCGCAAGTGAAATTGGGTGACACGAGCGAAAAAATCCCGAGCCGCCGCCGTCCTTGCCCGTACGTGGACTGCGGCCTTTGCTTCCTCCCGATTGGCGCTATACTTTTTGGTAGAGGCGCGGCTCATGAAAACTTACGGAAAGTTCGCTGTTCTCATCGCCATCATCATCGGCACTTTGGCCTGGCTGGCGGCTGGGGGGATCAACGAAGGCAAGACCTATTACAAGACGATCTCCGAATTGCAGGCGATGAAAGACCCGCATGGTAAACGCCTGCGCATCGGCGGAGACGTCGTACAGGGATCGATCGTTCGTGCGGGCAAAGAGGTCACGTTCGTCATCAAGCAGGACGCGCTCCAGCTTAAGGTTCTCTATACGGGAACCGATCCGCTGCCGGACACCTTTAAGGATGGGGCGCAGGCGCTCGCCGACGGCAAGCTGCAGGCGGATGGGACGTTCCACGCCAGCAAGATTCAGGCCAAATGCGCGTCGAAGTACGAAGCCGCGCCTGGCAAGCCGGGTCAGAAGCCTGTGTACGGCTCCAGCAAGCAAGCTAGCATGTAGGGGTGCGGTTAGTTGATCATTGAGCACTTAGCGGGGTGATATGGAAAATCTGGGCGCACTCGCCATTCTGCTGTCTTTCTGCCTTTCTCTCTATGCTGTTGCGGGGTCCCTCGTAGGGCGCTGGAAACGAAACCCGTTTCTGATCGCCAGCGGACGCCGCGCGGTGTATGCGATCTTCATTTTGCTGACGACGGCGTCGGCGATCCTCGTCCATGCGCTGCTGACCAGCGATTTCCGCATGGCCTACGTGGCGCAGCATAGCAACCGCGCAATGCCGGCGGTCTATAAGTTCGCCTCGTGGTGGGGTGGCCAGGAAGGCTCGCTGCTGTTGTGGAGTTGGCTGCTGTCGCTCTATTCCGCCATCGTGGTCTTTACTTGCCGCCGTAAGTTCCGCGAGATGATGCCTTACGTGATCAGCGTGCTCATGAGCACGCAGTTCTTCTTTCTGATCCTGAATGTGTTCGTGGTCAATCCGTTCGGCGTGCTGGCTGTCGGCAAAGGCATCACGGAAGTAGCCGACGGGCAGGGTTTGAATCCGCTCCTGCAGTACTGGACGATGGCGATCCATCCGCCGATGCTCTACCTCGGCTATGTCGGCTTTATCGTTCCGTTCGCCTTCGCGATGGGTTCGCTGATTACGCGGCAACCCGGCGACGCCTGGATCCAGACGACGCGCCGCTGGACGCTGATCACGTGGCTCTTCCAGACCACCGGGATTTTGCTTGGCGCGGGCTGGGCGTATGCCGTGCTCGGTTGGGGAGGCTATTGGGGCTGGGATCCCGTGGAGAACGCTTCGCTGTTGCCCTGGATTACGGCCACAGCTTTTCTTCATTCGGTGATGATGCAGGAGAAGAAGGGCATGATGAAGGTCTGGAATATGGTCCTCATCTCGTCCACGTTCTTCTTGTGCATTTTTGGGACATTTCTGACGCGCTCCGGCGTAGTGAGTTCCGTCCACGCTTTCGCACAGTCGCCCATCGGCAAGTACTTCGTCACTTTTCTCGCGCTCGGCATCGCCGCAACGATATACCTGATTCTCGACCGCCTCGATTATCTCAAGAGCGAGTCGCAACTCGAGAGCGTCGTCTCGCGCGAAGCGAGCTTTCTGTTCAATAACCTGATTTTGTTGGCAAGTTGCTTCGCGGTGTTGTGGGGCACGATGTTCCCCGTGATTTCGGAAGCTGTGACGGGCGAAAAGATCAGCGTCGATGCGCCATTCTTCAACCGTGTGAACATCCCCATCGGACTGTTCCTGCTGTTCCTGACCGGCGTCGGTCCGCTGATCGCGTGGCGGCGCAGTTCGCTCGAAAGCCTGAAGCGCAACTTCCTGTGGCCATCGGTGGCGGGGCTCGTGGTCATGATTGCGTTGGCAGCGGGAGGCGTACGCCACTTCTACGCGATGATGTCGCTCGGCCTGTGCATGTTCGTCTCCTGGACCGTCATCTCGGAGTTCCTAAAAGGTTCGCGGGCGATCGCCGCCAAGGACGGCTCCAACCTGATTGCGGCGGCGGTCGAATTGACGCACCGCAACACGCGGCGCTACGGCGGCTACATTGTGCACATGGGAATCGTATTCATGTTTATCGGTTTCACCGGTGCGGCCTTCAACAAGGACACGACCAACGAAGTCGGCATCGGCGAATCGATTCGGATTGGCGGTTACGAGTTGAAGATCCGCGACGTGCGCACAGGCGAGACCGAAAACTATCAATGGGACCACGCCGTTGTGGATGTGTACAAAGGCGGCAGCCAGATCGGCACGCTCGAGCCCGAACGGCAGTTCTACCGCGCCAGCGGGCAAGGCGTCTCGCAGGTTGCTATCCGGCGGCGCTTGAACGAGGATCTGTATCTTAATTTCGCCTCGATGACGGAAGACGGCAAAAAGGCTGTGATCCAATCCTACGTATTCCCGCTGGTGTCGTGGATCTGGATCGGCTTCTGGGTGCTGCTTGTGGGCACGTTGGTATGCCTTGTGCCGAGTAAACAGAAGTTGCAGTACGCGCGCACGGAAGTGCTGGGAATGGCGGGGGCACATGCGCCGGTTGAAAAATAGCCTTCTGATCGCGCTGGTGGCTGTGTGCGCGCTGGCGCAGAATAGCTCTCTCAGTGTGCTCACTCCCGCGGTGAAGCGCGTCGGCGCGCGTCTGGCCTGCCTGTGCGGGTCGTGCAATAACTCCGTCGCGGATTGCGCCATGCTTCACTGCCACTATTCGAGTCCCGCGCGCGAAAAGATCGCGGGCATGCTCGCCGCGGGCGCAAGCGACGACCAGATCGTGGACACATTCCGCAAGGAGCGCGGCCTGCAAGCGCTGATCGTGCCTCCCGCCGAGGGATTTAATATACTAGCCTGGATCATGCCGTTCGTGGCGATCGCGATGGGCTTGGGTGGAATCTGGCTGTTTATGAAAAAAATCCGCAAGCCCGCCGTGGTCTCTGAGGCCGATCCGGAGATGCTCGCGCGTTATCGCGAGCGCATAGAAAAGGATCTCTCGAAACTCGACTAATGATCTTCGCCGCCGCACTCCTCACTGTGGGAGCCATACTCTTCACCTTGTTCATCCGCTCCAAGGACATTCCATCGCCCGAGCCGGAATCGCCCGTGGCCCATCTCGAAGAACGCAAGGTGCGCATCTACGAAGGCCTGCGCGACTTGCAGTTTGAGTACCGTGTCGGCAAGCTCTCGGAAGCCGACTACCAGCAGACCAAGGTTGGACTGCAAACCGAACTGGCACGTGTGATGGGCGAGATTGACTCGATTCTGGGCAAGCAGCCCGCCAAGCCCAAGCCCGCTGCGCCGCCCGCCGCACCGGTTGCATTGAACAAATGCCCGCACTGCGGCGCCACTTTCAAACAGGCGCTGAAATTCTGCGGCGAGTGCGGCAAGCCGATGACTGGAGCTCAGGCATGAGCGCGCGCATTCTTTCCCTGCTACTGTTTGCCGCCGCGGCCTTCGCCGCTGTGGACGGTGTTGTCATCAACGGCACGACGGGCCAACCCGCCGGCGGTGTTGCGGTCGCGCTGTTCAAGTTCGGCGATGCCGGCATGGAGCCGCTCGACACCACGAAGACCGACGCCCAAGGCAAGTTCGCATTTGCCAAACAGACTCTCGGGCCGGGTCCGCACATGTTGCAAATGGGTCTCGATGGAGTCGCCTACAACCACATGTTGCAGCCCGGAACGCCCTCGGCGAATCTGCAACTCGAAGTCTTCAACGCTTCGAAGCAGCCTGGCGCGGCGAAGGTCGAACAGCATATGGTGCTGCTTGAGCCCAGCGCGGGTCAGCTCGCCGTGAGCGAGACTTTCTTTTACCGCAACGCGGGCAAGACAACTTTCAACGATCCCGCCGCGGGCACGCTGCACCTGTTTCTGCCGGAAGCGGCGGAGGGCAAAGTGCGCGTCAGTGCGCTCGCACCCGGTGGCATGTCGGTCGAGCGGATAGCGGAGAGGACAGGGCGGAAGGGCGTGTATAAGGTCGACTTTCCGATCAAGCCCGGCGAGACGCGCATTGATGCCGCCTATCAGATTCCGTTTGCCAATCCCGGCGTGTTTCAAGGCAAGACGCTGGCCGCGGGCGCGGTGACGCGGCTGGTTGTGCCGAAAGGCGTGACCATCAAGGGTGAAGGGCTTGAGGCATTGGGCGAGGAGCCAAGCTCGAAGGCGGCGATCTTCGGCATGAAGGGCGAGAGCTATTCCGTCGAGGTCTCGGGCGAGGGCGGTCTGCGCAACGCGGCGCAGCCCGCGGAGCCAGACGAATCCGAAGGCCCCGGCATCCAGCGCATTCCGCCGCGCATACACGATCAGATGTACCCGATTCTCGGAATCTCGCTGGCGATTCTGATGCTTGGTTTCCTGCTGCTCTACCGGCGAAGCGCGAAATGAAGGCCATCTCCGTAGATCACGTCTGGAAATTCTATGGCGACTATCCAGCGCTGCGCGATGTCGCCTTCGATGTCGATGGCGGACAGGTATTGGCTCTGCTCGGCCGCAACGGGGCGGGGAAGACCACGCTGCTCAAGATCCTTGCAGGGCTGTCGCGAACCAGCAAAGGCCGTGTGACGCTCTTCGGCAAAGACTCCCGCGAACCGGAGACGCGCGCGCGAATCGGTGTGCTGGGCCACGGCATCGCGATCTATGACGAACTCTCCGCGTTCGAAAACCTGCGGCTCTTCGGCCGGCTCTACGGTCTGGAGAACCCGGAGAAGTCCGCGCTCGAATGGCTCGAACGCACCGGACTGGAGCGCGTGCGCGACTCCCTCGTGCGCGAATTTTCCCGAGGCATGCGCCAGCGCCTCGCCGTAGCGCGCGCCTTCCTGCACGAGCCCGCGCTGCTGCTGCTCGACGAGCCGTTCACGGCGCTCGACGATCGCGCCATCGCGGTTCTTCAGGAAGTCATCCGGCGCGCAAAGGAACAACATCGCACCATTATCATGTCGACGCATCAGCTTCGTGAAGCGCTGGAACTGGCCACGCATGTCGCGCTGGTGAACCGCGGCCGGCTCGCCTTTCATGGCGACAGAACCGAGCAGATGCTGGCCGATCCCGGCTGGCTCTATCGCAACTACGGGGAAGCATGAGATTCCTGCGCCAGACGTTGACCATCGCACAGAAAGACCTGCGCGCGGAGCTGCGCAGCAAAGAAGCGCTCAACGCCTCGCTCTCCTTCGCTGTCGTAATTTTGCTGCTGTTCAGTTTCGCCTTCGACCCGAGCGCCGAACAGACGCGCGAGATGGCGGGCGGGCTGCTTTGGATCGTTTTTGCTTTCGCCGGCGCGCTGGTGCTCAACCGCAGCTTTGCGCGCGAACTGGCTAACGACTGTCTCGACGCGCTTGTCGCTTCGCCGGTTTCCGGCGCGGCCCTATTCCTCGGAAAGGCGCTCACGAACATGGCGATGCTGATGGCTATCGAGTTCCTGTGCCTGCCGTTGTTCGGGATCTTTTATAATATTCGCTGGACGGACCAGTTTTGGACGCTGGTGCTGATTCTGCTGCTGGCGACCTGGGGGCTTACTGTGATCGGTACGATGTTCAGTGCGCTGACCGTCAACCTGCGCCTGCGCGAACTGATGCTGCCGACGCTGGTCTACCCGATCATGATCCCCTGTCTGTTGCCCGCCATCCAACTGACTACCGTCGTCATTGGAGGACAGCCGTTGGGGCCGGAACTGTACATGGGCCTGCGCCTGATCGTTGGTTTCGACATCATATTCACGGCGCTGGCGCTCGTGCTGGTGGACACCATTCTCGTAGGATAAAGAACAATGCGCGAAAAGATCATGATTGCTCTCTCGGGGATCGCCGCCATCATCCTGGCGCGCAATCTCTACGTGATCCTGCTTCAATTGCCCGACGAAATGAGCCAGGGCGCCATCTGGCGCATCTTCTATTTCCACGTGCCCGGTGCAATCACCGCGAGCCTTTGCACCATGGTCGCGCTGATTGCCAGCGTGCTCTATCTGTTGAAGAAGAACCTGCGCTACGATTCGCTCGCCGTGGCGGTGACCGAAGTCGGCCTCGCTTTCGGCGCCATCAACCTGATCACCGGCATGTTCTGGGGGCGTATTATCTGGGGCATCTGGTGGACCTGGGATGCGCGCCTAACCTCGATGCTGGTCTGCTGGTTGATGTATTCCGGCTATCTTATGTTGCGTCGCGCCGTCGAGGAACCCACGGAGCGCGCGCGCAATTCGGCGGTGCTCTCGATCTTCATTTTCCCGGGCGTCTATATTACCTGGAAGTCGATCGAATGGTGGCGCACGCAACATCCGGGCCCGGTGTTGAGCGTGCGCAATGGCGGCGGGATGGCGCCCGGCATGGAGGCGCCGATGTGGCTCAATCTGCTCGGGCTGCTGGCGTTGGCCACGGTCCTGGTGCTGCTGCGGCTCCATCAGGAAGAGCGCCAGCGCGAACTCGATTCTCTGCGGCGCATGGCGCATTCCATCTAACTCAAGGGAGAACAAACATGGACGAACGCAACTTCACCTATATGTTTTACGGCTTCCTGGCCGCGTGGTTGATTCTGGTGGCCTATGTGGTCTCCCTGGTGATGCGCGAGCGAGCGATCCGCCGTGAAATGGACGGACTGCGGCGTATGATCGAAGATCATGAGAGCGAGAGACGCTAAATGAATCGTCGAGGATTGCTCAAGACTCTTTCTGTGGGCGGTTTCGCTGGTCTGGTGACGCAGCGCGAACTGGCCGCCCAGGCGAAGGCCGAACGAGCAACGCGTGGCCTGACATCGCCGAAGATCAAAGATGTCCAATTGATTGCCACCGCTCCCGCGGGGCTGCGCCTGCCCGTTGTGAAAATCGTTACGGATCAGGATGGACTCTACGGCTATGGCTGCGCCTGCTTCACACAGCGCGCCGATGTTGTCGTCACGGCGATTGAAAAGTATGTGCGGCCGTTCTTGATCGGTAAACCCGCCGACCGCATCGACGACACGTGGCAGGCACTCTACAATAGCTCCTACTGGCGCAACGGCCCCGTGCTGAACAACGCGATCAGTGGCGTGGACCAGGCGCTTTGGGACATCAAGGGCCGTCAGGCGGGCATGCCCGTCTATCAACTGCTCGGCGGCAAGTGCCGCGAAGCTGTGGATTGCTATGGCCATGCGAGCGGTGACGAGATTCCGGCCGTGATCGCGAGCGCGCGCAGTTACATGGCGCAGGGCTTCCGGCATGTGCGCGTACAGATCGGTGTCCCAGGTATGGCAGGCTATGGTTCCGGCCGCGGCACTGCTAAGGTGGAAGCGTTGCACTCCGCGCCGGTCTTTGAACCGAAGGCCTATCTGCGCCGCGCGCTGAAGATGATCGAGGCATGCCGCAAGGAACTCGGCGACGAGGTGGAACTGTTGCACGACGTGCATGAGCGCGTCACGCCGCAGCAGGCGATTCAGTTCGCCAAGGACCTCGAGCCGTTCAAGCTCTTCTTCCTGGAGGATCCGTTCTCGCCGGAAGATGTCGCCTGGTTCCGCATCATGCGCCAGCAGACGTCCACCCCGATCGCCATGGGAGAGTTGTTCAACAGCCCGCACGAATGGACACCGCTGATCGCCGAGCGGCTGATCGACTTTATCCGTGTTCACGTCTCGCAGGCCGGCGGGCTAACGCCCTGCCGCAAGATAGCGGCGATGGGCGAGATGTTCGGCGTCAAGACCGCCTGGCACGGGCCCGGCGACGTTTCTCCGATCGGCCACTGCGCCAATGTCGCGCTGGACATCGCCTGCTACAACTTCGGCATCCAGGAATACTCGCCGTTCAACGAACGGGTACGGGAAGTTTTCCAGGGCTGCCCGGTGATGAAGAACGGCTACCTCTACGCGAACGAAGCGCCCGGCTGGGGCATCGAAATCGACGAGAAGGCCGCCGCGAAATACCCGTTCGGCTACGGTGAGTCCGGCGAACGCAAGCAGTATAACGGCGGCTGGGGGGAGATTCGCCGCCGCGACGGCACGATTATTAAACAGTAACTGATGGACCGTGGGGCGGTCCCCCTGGACCGCGCCGGATGTGTGCCCAGCATGGGCAGAATCTAATTGGATGAAAGGAGCCAATCGGAGCCGATGACGGCAACCGTAGCGAAACGCAAGGCGTAGCCGCGAGGCGAAGCTGAAAGCAGCGCGTAGCAAACCTTCGACCGTAGGAACACGAACTGGCAGTGAGGCCGGGTGCGGGCGGCAAGTTGGCGTTGAACAGCGAAGCCCAAAGGTCATCAAGACGCATCAGGTAGAGCCAGTCGGCGCGAGGGGACAGATTTTGCACCTTACCTGGGGAGATCTCTCCGGCGAGAGCGGGAGAGAAGTCAGCAGAGGCCGTAGTAGCCGAGAAGCCGCGTAACGGCGGTGGAGCGAAGGGCCGAAGAACCAAGGAACGGAGCTAGAGAAGGAACTGAAGAGCGGCGAAATATGAGGACTCGAATCACGAGCGCAACAACTACGGTAGCCAACTCGTGAGTGCGGGAGGAAGAGGCGGTGCAGCCGCCGGGAACCTACTGCGGAGAGACCATGCTGGGCTTCGCGAACCTTTCGACGGAGAGCAATGTACGAGACTTTGATGGAAACGGTCGTGGCGGACGAGAATTGCGAGTCCGCCCTGAAGGCGGTAAAACGCAACCAGGGCGCGGCTGGCATTGATCGGATGACTACGGCCCAACTGGGACCGCACCTGAAGGCAAACTGGTGGATCCTCAAAGACAAACTCCTGAAGGGGACCTACGTTCCAAGCCCCGTGAGGCGGGTAGAGATACCGAAGCCAAGCGGGGGCACGCGGACACTGGGCATCCCGACGGTACAGGACCGGTTCATACAGCAGTTGTTATTGCAAGTGCTGACACCGGTCTTCGATCCGCAATTCAGCGGGCACAGTTACGGATTCCGGCCGGGGCGCAGCGCACAGGACGCCGTGCGAGCCGCACAGCAATATGCGCAGGGAGGGAAGGACTGGGTGGTGGATCTAGACATCACGAAGTTCTTCGACCACGTCAATCACGACATTCTTATGGGCCGGGTCGCGCCAGTGATCCGGGACAAACGGGTGTTGCATTTGATTGGGAAATTCCTGCGGCGGGGAGCGATGGTGGACGGGTTGGTGGAAGCCAGTGAGGAGGGCACGCCGCAAGGCGGGCCGCTGTCTCCGCTGCTGGCCAATATCTATCTGGATGCGCTCGACAAGGAACTGGAACGAAGAGGGCACCGATTCTGCCGGTATGCGGATGACTGCAATATCTACGTAGGCAGTCAAGCGGCGGCGGAACGGACGCTGGCTTCGGTACAGGGCTGGATCGAGAAGCATCTGCGCTTGCAGGTGAACACCGCCAAGAGCGGAACGGGGAGGGTCTGGGAACGCAAGTTTCTGGGCTTTCGACTGGATCGCAAGAAGCGGATCGGAATCGCACCGGAAAGCCTGGAGCGACTCAAGGCAAAGGTGAGGCAGATGTGGGATGGCCGCCGCAGTCGCAGCAGCAACCAACTGCGCGATGAGTGGGGCCGGTACGTGCGAGGCTGGTGGGGTTACTTCCAACTGGCCGAAGTACGGAGGCCACTGCGGGACCTGGAAGCTTGGGGGCGCAGGCACATCCGGAAATGCTTCTGGTTGAGATGGCACGACCGACGAGGCCGGCTTCGACGGTTGCGTCGACTGGGGATCAGCGGTCGCGATCTTGGTGTCGCGGGCAGTAGCCGCGGCGCTTGGGCAGTGGCCAAAGAACCCGTGCTGCAAAACGCACTGAGCAAATCGGTTTTACGAAGGTACGGCTTCCTGTTTCCATCGGATCTTGCCACGCAGTAACGTCGCCGGGTTCAACCGCCGGATGCGGAAAACCGCACGTCCGGTGGTGTGGGAGGGTGCCGGGGCGCAATCCTCGGCACTCGACCCGATCCCCCGATCCGGCCAAACCCAGGGCAGGCGCTCCGTGCAAATTAGCTGGTCTTGTCGCCCGAGTAGCACAACTCATTCAGCGCGCATTCGGCGCAACGCGGCTTGCGCGCTACGCACACCTGCCGTCCGAAATGGATGAGCTGGTGTGAGAAGAGGATCCATTTTTCAGCCGGGATGATCTTCATGAGGTCCTGCTCGATCTTTACCGGATCCTTCTCCTTCGTGAGATCGAGGCGCATTGAGAGCCGCGTCACATGCGTGTCGACTACCACTCCGCTGGCGATTCCGAACGCCGTGCCAAGCACGACGTTCGCTGTCTTGCGTGCGGCGCCCGGCACGGTCACCAATTGCTCCATCGTTTTCGGCACTTTGCCGCCGAAGTCCGCGATGATCTTCTTGGCCGCGCCGATGATCGACTTCGCTTTGTTGTTGAAGAAGCCCGTCGAGCGAATATCCTGCGACAGTTCGGCCTGGCTCACGGCTGCGAAGTCGCGTATCGTGGGGTACTTCTGGAACAGGCCGGGCGTCACTTTGTTGACGCGCTCGTCGGTGCACTGCGCCGAGAGAATCGTCGAGACGAGCAACTCCCAGGCGTCCTTATGATCGAGCGCGCAGACAGCATCGGGGAACAACTTGTCGAGCCCTTTTAGAATCCTGTCAACACGTTGCTTGCGTTCGGCGGCGGTCTTAGGGGGTTTCATATTCTCTGGGCTAACATGATAGCATTGCGACCGATTCACTTTGTCCTTCTCGCCGCTCTGATCGCCTTTGGTGCGAGCCTCGCCGCGCCGTTCCACTTCGACGATTTCTCCATTTTTTCCGATCCGGTGCTGACCTCGCCCACTGGTTGGCTCGATCTCTGGGAGCCGCTGCGAACGCGCCCGCTCACGCAACTCACCTTCTGGCTGAACTACCAGTTAGGCGGGCGCAATCCGCTGGGCTATCACGCGGTCAACCTGTGCCTGCATCTGCTCGCCGTGTGGTTCTTGTACGGCGTGCTCGCGCGTTTGATACCCGAAAAGGCGGCGCTGATCGCCGTCGCGCTCTTCGCCCTGCATCCGATTCAAGCCGAACCGGTCGCTTATGTCTTCGCGCGTGCGACGCTGCTCGCAACGCTCTTTTGCCTGCTGAGTTGGCGCGCCTGGCTCGATCGGCGCTTCTGGCGCGCCGCGGGTTGGTTTGCGCTTGCCTTGTTGGCGAAAGAGGAGTGCGTCACGTTTCCCCTCTTCCTGCTTTTCTTTCATCGCGCCTACGCGCCTGTGGCAGTGATGCTCGGCTGCTCGTTGGCTGCGGGGCTGCGTGTGCTTGCCGCGCTGGCCGGATCTCCCGATGGCGGTGCGGGAGCCGGAGCGGGCATCACGCCGTTGGATTACTTTTCCACGCAAGGCCTGGTGATCTTTCGATACCTGCGCCTGCTCGCGTTGCCCCACGGTTTCACGGTGGATCCGGGCGTTGTGGTGGTCAGCGACTGGCGTTCGTGGCTCGCCTGGGCCGGCCTTGCAGCCATCGCGATTTATGCCTGGCGCAAATCGCCGCACGGCTGGTGGTTCGCCGCTGGATTGATTTTGCTCGCGCCGAGTTCGTCGGTGCTGCCTGCCGCCGATCTCGCGGCCGACCGGCGCATGTACCTTCCGTTGCTCGCCTTCAGCGCCTTCGCCGGCCTGCTGCTCTCCTGGTTCCCCCGCAAGGTTCTGCTCTCGATAGCCTCTGTGCTGCTGCTGCTGAGTGTCGCGCGCATGTTCGTATGGAGCAGCGGGCAGCGTCTGTGGAGCGAAGCGGTCGAGCGTGCGCCAGGGAAACTGCGTCCGCGGATTCAGTTGGCGCGCGCCTCCGATCCTGAGACAGCACTGCGCATTCTCGAAGCGGCGAAAAGTCTCGCGCCCGGCGATCCGCGGCCGGCATCCGAAAAAGGGATGAGATATCTGGAGCTTGGACGCTCGGATCTCGCGCTGCCGGAGTTCGGCAGCGCTCTTGCGCTGGCGCCGAACGATCCGCAAGCGCTGAATAATCGCGGCGCGGCGCTGTTGGCATTGGGGCAGCGCGAAGCCGCCGTCGAGGATTTTCGCCGGGCGCTACGGGTCAATCCGTGCCTCGCCGATGCGCTCGCGAACCTGGAGCGCCTTGGATTAGATTCTTCGGAGGGGTGCCGCGCGCGAGGAGGCCGTTGATGCAGGTCTACACACTGGAATGCGAGCTGCTGGAGGTTTCCAGCCTGGATGATGGCGATGCGTCGAACAGTGCCGCGAAAGCGACCGGAGTCTTCCGCTCAGCCCGCTTCACCGGGCTGCGACCAAAATAAAAATGGTTCCAAGTGACCCGTGGTTCAGCTTGTTCCCCGACCGGCATGCACGGCCGGAACATGGCATTCAGGTTAGCCGAGCGTCGGCCTCTTTGCTCCCCAGTGCCGCTTTTGGGCGACTCCGGCTCAACGCTTAGAGGTGCGCTGCACTGCCATTCCCAATAGAAGCCGACATCTCGGAACGACCTTTTGCTTCCCTCTAGCGACTGATTCCGTTTCGGAACCCACCGCGGGAGGATCAGAGCTCCCGGTCTATCCCTTCGCTGCCATGCCGTCCAGTTCCCCTGGCCCGTTCGGTTCCGAACTCAGCTCCTCGCCTGCGCTTTCACGCCTGCGGGGAACGTCAACATCCGTCGCCCGTTGCCAGTACCCTGTCCGGCACTTTCTATCCCGCTTCCAGCAGTCGCTCCCCTTCGGGGCTTTCACCCCTCCGGATCAATGCACCCTGCCGGAGCCGGACCGAAAGACTTACCTTGGCGGTCCGCCCGATTTCCCTTCGCTCCCCGAATCTCGAAGCTTTTTAATTTCCTCGAATTCCGGATCACCGTTCCAGGCCCGCTACTTTCCGCTAGGCTCGCTGTTCCTTGAACCTCTTGGAACCATCCTTATGATGCTCCTGGGTCGGAATTTAGTCAACGAAAAAATGCGTACTTGGCAAGGTTTTGCTGAAGTTTTATTTCATTTGGAATCAGTAGTTTACGATGACCATTCGGTGGATTTCATGTGGATAAAACAGCAGCCCGAAGATTTGTTTCGGGAAAAATTCAGCGCGCGAGCTTGAGGATCATGCCTGTGTCCGTTGCCACCCAAACCTGCTCCGGACCGGCGATGGCCAGTATGGCGCGCGTCGCTGTAGCGCGATAATCCACGTCCATCTCCTGCCATAACCGCATGTCCTCGCTGCGCAGCATCTTGAGCTTGCCGGGTACCGGCGAATGCGGCATACTGCCTGGCGGTTCGATCGCCGCAAGATAAGCGGGGCCGTGCGGCGCCAGCGCCACGTCGGTCACTGCGCGATCCTTGCGCCGGAAGGCGAGCGCATTCGCGCCCGTTGCGAGGTTCAGCAGGTGCACTTCCGAAGGGAAATCGAAGCTGTCGAAAAACTCGATCAGGGCCAACCCGCGCAGGTCGTCGGCCAGGCTGAGGTGAGTCACAGTGCCGAACATCGACATTGAGTCCGCGCGCCAGTGTTCTCCGCCGTCGACAGTTTGCAGCAGTATCGTGAGCGCTGGCCACTGGCGCCGGAAGCGCTGGCTTTCCGGCTCCATCCAGTCAGGGAATGGCGAGTCGGTGCGGCGCGGGGGACGGCTCGCGCCGGCGATGATGCCGGCTTTTGCGGTGGCAAAAGCGATGGAGCGATACGCGGTGTATTCCGGATTGCCGGCCGGCTTTGCCGCGTCTTCCAACTTGGTCCAGTGCTTGCCGCCGTCCGAGGTTTCGTACACAGACTTGAGAGCGCCGATTGCCCAACCGCGAGACGGCGAAGTGAAATGGACGCGCAGGATATTTTTCAACGCCGCCAATTTCGTCCAATTGCGGCCAGCCTCCTGCGTGGTCCAGATGCCCTTTTCCGTCACCATCCAGCCGTGCGTTTCATCGAGGAAGAAGAGCGAACGCGGGCTCTCCTTCAATTCGACGTAGTCCCACTTGGCGCCGCCGCTCGAAGTGACCAACGCAGCCGGCTTCGACTTACTCCTGCCGACGATCTCTCCGATCGCGACGCCGCGTTGCGCCGAAGCGAATTTCAAGTCGAGGATCTGGAACGTCGAATCGTCTTTGTCATGAAAGAACTGCAACTCCCATTTCCCTGCCAGCCTGGCGAGTTCCGGTTTGGGTGTCTCCGCGATTCTAGGGGCGGGCGGGGCTGGCTTTTGCGGCAGTGCCACGCCCACGGCCGCCAGAGTGAGCACTAGTCCTTTGAGGAACACGCGCAAGACGGAGCGCGGCACAAGCAAGCTCCCGATCCGGTTGCTGGTGCGTGCCGCACCGATTGCGCCATTCATAAGATCACGGACGTGGGCCGGCAATAGATGCGAGCACAAGCTCCACATGGTTAGCGGCCTCGACGGCGGTCGGCTCCATGCGCGCCAGCACCAGCAGACAGCCCATTTGTTCGCCGATCGTAGTGATCAGTTCCATCTCGCTGCCGGTGTGCGAGTGAGGTGCGCGATGTTGCACGTTGATCACGCCGACAACCCGGTTTCGTGCAATCACGGGCGCGGAAAGAAACGCTTCAAAAGTGTCCTCCGGCAGATCGCTAAATAGCTTGAAGCGCGAGTCGCTATAGGCCTCGCGCGAAATGGACAGCATCCTCCGTTCGCGCGCTACCCATCCCGTTAGGCCTTCGCCCAGATTCAGGCGGACCTTGCCGACCATCGAAGAGTGTGGCGTGCTCGACGCGCACAACACCAGTTCGTCGCCGTCGATCAGGTAGAGCAGACACGAATCGCAGTTGGTAAACTCCACTACTAGGGCGACGGTCGCCTGCAGCACTTCCTGCAGGCTCATCTCCTTCACCATGAAGCGGCTGACTTTCTGGAAGAGCAGCAGTTGCTGTTCGGTGCGCAGCAGCCGCGCTTCGACGTCTTTCAGCTTAGGCACGTCTCATTATCCCATGCCGAGATGCCACTACGACAGATCGGGCACGGGTGTGGTCGGGCCGTTCGGAGGCAGTTCCGGCTTGCGTATGTACTCGTGCGGGATCTCGCCGGTCAGGCTCCGCAGCCAGGTCGTGATGCCCCGCACCTCGTCTTCGGTCAACTCTTTTCCCAACTGGTAGTGGCCCATCTTGCGGACGGCGTCTTCAAGCTTCGCCACCTTGCCATTATGGAAGTACGGGCCGGTCTCGGCGATGTTCAGCAGCGACGGAACCTTGAAAACGAGCTTGTCAGCCTCCTTGCTGCTGATCATGAACACGCCCATGTCGCTCTCTTCGGGCCAGGGATTGGCGATGCCTAGCTTCTGATAAATGTTGCCGCCAAGCAGCGGCCCCATGTGGCAGGATGGGCAACCGGCCTTTGCGAACGTCTGGAAGCCGGCCTTTTCCGCAGGCGTGAGTGCGTTGGCATCACCGTTGAGATAGCGGTCCCAGCGCGTCGGTGTCGTCAAGCCGCGTTCGAAGACGCCGATCGCCTTCGCGATATTGTCGAAACTGATCGGATCCCGCTCGCCGGGAAACGCCGCGCGGAACAGATCCATGTACCCGGGAATCGACTTCAGCATGGCGACGGCGGAATCGGCGTTCGCCAAGGCCATTTCGACGGGATTCGTCAGCGGCCCCTTGGCCTGCTCTTCTACATCGGGAGCGCGGCCGTCCCAGAACTGTGCGATGTGGCCTGCGGCGTTATATACCGTGGGAGCGTTGCGGTTGCCCTTCAGGCCGCGATGGCCGATCGAAACCGCTGTCCCATCGACGCCGTAGCGGGTGAGCGGATGACAGGTGTTGCACGATACCGCCTGGCTCCGCGAGAGGCGCGCGTCGTAATACAGCATTCTGCCCAGTGCGATCTTATCCTCGCTGGGCGGATTCTTGCGCGAGTTCAAGTTCGCCGGTTGCGGGCTGAACGCTTTCGTTCCGCCGCTCTCGACCGAGCAACCGCACAGGGCGATTAGCAGCATGAGCGGCGCGAGGAGCTTCATGCCTCCATAATATCAATCGCCCGATTGTGCCAGCGGGCGTGGACTCGCTGGATAGATCCCCGCCGCCACCTGCGCGTCGACCACGGCGATCGCGGCCACGTTGACGATGTCGTTGACCTGCGCTGCGCGATGCAACACGTGGATCGGTTTGGAGAGCCCCATCAGGATCGGTCCAATCGCCTCGGCGCCGCCTAGGCGCATCAGCAGCCGGTAAGCAATGTTGCCCGCCTCCAGGTTGGGAAAGATCAGCACGTTGGCGCTTTTTTGCAGCGTGCTGAACGGAAAAATGTCTTGCAGCAACTCTGGCGTCACGGCGGCGTCGGCTTCCAGTTCACCATCGATCACCAGATCGGGGCGGCGCGCTTTTACGAGATTCACAGCGTGGCGCACCTTGTCGCTGAGCGGATGGCGCGTGCTGCCGAAACTGGAGAACGAGAGCATGGCGATGCTCGGTTCGATATCGAAGCTGCGCACGGTCGCGGCTGCCTCGATGGCGATCTCCGCCAAGTCTTCCGGCGTCGGCTCGATGTTCACCGTCGTGTCGGCTAGAAAGTAGATCTTGCCGTTCGGGGTGATCAACATGTACATGCCCGAGACGCGGTTAAGCCCCTCACGCGGCGGAATAATCTGCAATGCCGGGCGGATCGTTGCGGAGTAGTGCTTATTGAGCCCGGCGAGCAGTGCGTCGGCGTCGCCCATGTGCACCATCATGGCGCCGAAGCTGGTTGTGTTCGTATTCAGGATCGATCCCGCTTCGACGCGCGTCACGCCCTTGCGTTGGCGCAGGCGGTAGAACTCCTCGATGTAAGCCGGCATCTGCGCGCACCTCGCCGGATCGACGATCCGAACGTCCTTGATGCGCAAATGCAGTTCTTCCATGCTGGCGCGGATCTTGTCTTCGCGTCCCACCAGAATCGGAATGGCGATCCGCTCGTCCTCTAGAATTTGCGCCGCGCGCAACACCTTGCTCTCCTCGCCCTCGGGGAACACGACGCGTTGCGGTGCGCGCTGCGCCTTGTGGATCATGAAGCGCATCACCTCTTGCGCCTTGCCAAGCCGGCGCTGCAACTGCTCCTTATACTCATTGATGTCGACCGGTTGCTGGGCGACGCCGCTCTCCATCGCAGCCTTGGCGACCGCCGAAGCCACCCAGATCAGTACGCGCGAATCGAAGGGCTTGGGGATGATATATTGGCGTCCGAACTCCATCTGGTCGACGCCATAGACCAAGCGCACGGAATCGGGCACATCTTCCTTCGCCAGGGCGGCGAGAGCGTGCGTGGCGGCCAGCTTCATGTCGTCGTTGATCGCCGTGGCGCGCACGTCGAGCGCGCCGCGAAAGATGAACGGAAAACCGAGGACGTTGTTGACCTGATTCGGAAAGTCCGAACGCCCGGTCGCCATGATGACGTCCTTGCGCGTGGCGATGGCGACGTCGTAGGGAATTTCCGGATCCGGATTGGCCATAGCGAAGACGATCGGGTCCGGTGCCATGCCCATCAGCATTTCCGGCGTGACGCAGTTGGCCGCCGAGAGGCCAAAAAAAACATCGGCGCCCACCATTGCTTCGGTTAACGTGCGCAGCCCGGTCTCACGCGCGAAGCGTTCCTTATATGGGTTCATGCCCTTAGTGCGGCCCTTGTAGATCACGCCGTTGGTGTCGCACATCATGATGTGGTCGCGGCGCACGCCGAGGTGCACGTAATGTTCGGCGCAAGCGATGCCACTGGCCCCGGCGCCATTGACCACGAGCTTGATATCAGCGAGACGCTTGCCCGCGATTTCGACGGCGTTGATTAGCGCGGCGCCGGAGATGATCGCCGTGCCGTGTTGGTCGTCGTGAAACACAGGGATCTTCATCGTGCGCCTGAGTTCTTCTTCGATCTCGAAACACTCCGGCGCTTTGATATCTTCGAGATTGATGCCGCCGAACGTCGGCTCCATTAGTTGGCACGCGCGAATGATTTCCTTCGCGTCGAGCGTGTCCAATTCGATGTCGAAGACGTCGATGTCGGCGAAGCGTTTGAAGAGTACGCCTTTGCCCTCCATAACGGGCTTGCCTGCGGCGGGGCCGATGTTGCCGAGCCCAAGCACGGCTGTGCCGTTGCTGACCACGGCCACGAGGTTTCCCTTGGCGGTGTACTTGTAGACCAGGCTGGGGTCGCGCTCGATTTCGAGACACGGCACCGCGACTCCAGGCGTATAGGCCAGGCTCAAGTCCCGCTGCGACCGGCATGGTTTTGACGGCACAACAGAGATCTTCCCGGCGGGGGACGACGAGTGGTACTCGAGCGCATCCTCGTTGCGAATAGCCATATAGAGAGAGTCCTTTCCTCCCTATTAGTGCATCTTTTGGCGCTGGATGCGCGCTCTCCGGCGCCTACCTGGCCGCGACGGGTACGCGGTCCGCTGTCAGCAGCGCATCCTCGAAGGTGTAGTCGAGGGCGGGGCGCTCGTGGTGGCGCAGATACCAACGGTAGGTTTCCTTCAACCCTTCCAGAAAATCGGTAGGCTTGAAATGCAGGACGCGTTGCGCTTTCGTAATCACCTGCGTGATCGGCGGCAAGTCGAAGTACATCGCGAAATAGAGCTTTGGCCCCATGGGATGGCCTCCGCTCTGCAAAATGCGCTCGCGCGCGACGCGCACGACGCTCAACTTTTTCCCCGCAGCTTCGGCGAATGCCTGGACGGCTTCCATCTGCGTCACAGGCCGTGGGTTGGCGATGTTGAAGGCATGGCCTACGGCATGCGGCTCCGTCATCGCGCTCATCAGCGCGCAGACCAGATCTTTGACGTGGATAAACTGCATCAATCTGCGGCCGTCGCCGGGCAGAATGATGGGGCGGTTATCACGCAGACGGTCCCAGAAAAAGGCTTCGCGATAAAACGGATTGCCAGGTCCATATACAAAAGGCGGCCGGATCGTCACGGCCGGAAGGCCGTGGCGCTGATGCATCCGGAAGAGTGTGCGCTCGCTCATCGCTTTGTTGCGCGCATATACGTCGGGGTGATCGTCGGGCGCAAGCGCGTCGCCTTCGTGATGGTTGAGTCCATCGCCGTAGGCGCTTACGCTTGACATGAAGACATAGCGCTCCAGATTGTTGCCGCAAGCCCGGGCCATGGCCTCCACCTGTGCGGCCGTCGTGCCGCGCTGCCAGTCATAGACGTTGTCGAAGACAGCGTCGAATTGATGCCCGGCGAGTGCGCGGCGCACCTCCTCCGGATTATTGCGGTCGGCCTGGATGTTGCCTACCTTCTTCCCAAAGTCGTGCTCCGGCTTGCGGTGCAGAATCGTGACGTCGTGCCCGGCCTTTAGAAGAGCGCTGACCAGCGGGCGGCCGATAAACTGAGTACCGCCAATGACGAGAACTTTCATAGTTGAACTACTCGAAGCAGGCGTCCGAATGGCGGAGGCCACAGTACCCCGCCTCCGCTATCCGGATGCCTCTCCAGCTTTCTAGTCGTAATACTCCATACCCAGGTGTGTAATCAAATCCTCGCCACGCATCCAGCGCAGCGTGTTCTTCAGCTTCATGAGTTGGATGAAGATGTCGTGCTCGGGGTACAGCCCCGGAGCCGTCATCGGGCCCTTGAAGTAGAAGGACAGCCATTCCTGGATTCCCTTGAATCCGGCGCGATTGGCGAGGTCGAGGAATAGCACCAGATCGAGCACGATGGGTGCGGCGAGAATCGAATCGCGGCACAGGAAGTTCACCTTGATCTGCATCGGATAGTTGAGCCATCCGAAGATGTCGATGTTGTCCCAGCCCTCTTTGGAATCGCCGCGCGGCGGATAGTAGTTGATCTTCACCGAGTGATAGAGGTCTTTGTACAACTCGGGATACAACTCCGGTTGCAGGATCGTGTCGAGCACGGAGAGCTTGGTCTCTTCCTTGGTCTTGAACGAGCCGGGATCTTCCAGCACTTCGCCGTCGCGGTTGCCGAGGATGTTCGTTGAATACCAACCGGCGATGCCCAACATACGCGCCTTAAAGCCGGGCGCAAGCAGCGTCTTCATGAACGTCTGGCCAGTCTTGAAATCCTTGCCGCAGATCGGTACTTCGCGATCCCGCGCAAGTTCGAGCAGGGCGTCGCAATCGGTGGTCAGGTTCGGAGCGCCGTTGGCGAACGGTACGCCGGACTTCAACGCGGCATAGGCGTAGATCTGGCTCGGCGCGATATGCGGATCATCCTTGCGCAGGCCGTCTTCAAAGGCTTTCAGACTACTGTGAACTTCCGTGACCTTGTGGAACGTCTCGGTGGAAGCGGCCCAGAGCATTACGAGCCGCGAAGCGCCGCTGGATTTCTTGAAGTCCTTGATGTCCTGCATCAACATCCCGGCCTTGTCCATCTTCGATCCGCCAATCTTCACGTTGGGACCGTTGATGCGCTTCACATACTCCTGCTCGAAGACGGCTTTCATCGGCTTTACGGCCGAAAGCGGCGCCTTCAACTTTTTGAGCAATGTGCGATCGAGAACACCGGCGTTGAGCGCGGCCTCGTAGGCGTTGTCTTCGTAAATGTCCCAGCCTGTATAGACGATATCTTCGAGTCCAGCCAGCGGAACGAAATCTTTAATCTTCGGGCTGCGGTTATCGGTACGCTTCCCAAGCCGGATCGCCGCCATCTGGGTCAGGGAGCCGATCGGGGATCCCAAGCCGGCCTTGATCGCCTCAAGTCCAGCCATGAACGTGGTGGTGACCGCGCCAACCCCAGGAATCATGACGCCGAGCTTTCCCTTCGCGGGGGCGATACGGACATTCTGTTTTGTAGGCAAAACCAAACTCCTTCGAGATCTCTAGCTGTGCTCCGGAAGCGATGCAGGCGGGCACGCGGAATGAATTCACAATACAAGCCGGCATGGGATCGCCGAGCCTGTCTTCCTGAATAAATCCTAATGTTATACTAACATTTCATGCTGGGCCGTGTGACCTCTGCCATCTCGGCGATACTCGTGGATGACGAGCAATTAGCTTGCGACGAGCTCGCCTATCTTCTGAAAAACTTTGATGATATCGAGATCGCTGCGACTGCCTTGAACGGGATCGAGGCCGTGAAGCTGATCGAGCAATTGGAGCCCGATGTCGTCTTTATCGACGTACAGATGCCGGGCATGGGCGGTCTCGACGTGATCCGCGACTTGCGCGAGCGGGGGGTTCCGCTGCCCTACTTCATCCTGGTCACCGCTTTCGATCAATATGCCGTCGAAGCCTTCCGCCTGGAAGCGATGGACTATCTCCTGAAGCCGGTTGACTCCGAGCGTCTCGAGGTCACCATTGAGCGCGCGCGCCGCGCGGTCCAGGAGAAGGGTAAGTTACCGGCTGGCGAGCAACCGGTCGCCGCCGGCGAGATCCGGCCCGGCCCGCAGCGTACGAAGCTGCTTGTCAAAAGCGGCAGCCGTAATTTCATCGTCGATGCCGCCGACGTAATTTATGCGACTATCGCGGATGGCCTGATCACGATCGTCACTTCCAGCTTTGAAGGCCAGTCGAATTACCGCACGATTGAAGACCTGCAATCGAATCTCGACCCGGATACATTCTGGCGCGTGCATCGCTCCTATCTGGTGAACATACACAAGATCAAGGAAGTAATTCCGTGGTTTAAGTCGAGTTATCAACTGCGCATGGACGACAAGAAACAAACCGAAGTGCCCGTCAGCCGCGTGCAGACCAAGCGCTTACGCACGTTGTTGAAGTTATAAGTTTTCACTCTTGCCCACGTCCTCATTCGGAACGTTACCCCGGCGTGGCCGTTACGAATGACGCAGATTCGCCTACGGTGCCGGAAGCGCGAGCGACAGGAGGCGGGAATGCTTCAATTTTCCGAAGATTCCGGTGGTGAAATCGCAGCCTCCGGTTACTGTCGTTCCCGGCACCGTTAGCCGCCTTAGCTCGTTTACCGCCCGCTTTTCTTCACCAACTTTTTCAGCGTTTCCACATTCCTCAGATCGTCACCCTCGTTGTCGATCGGCGTTTCAAGAATGAAAGCGCAATTCGACAGCTTGGGATGCCCCAGAATACGGCGAAATCCTTCCAGGCCAATCTGTCCTTCCCCGATGTTGGCGTGCCGGTCGACGCGCGATCCGAGCGGCGTCTTCGAATCGTTGGTATGGATCACCGGGACGCATTCGAGGGTCAGGACGCGCTCGATCTCCGCGACGGTGCGCTGGAGTCCCACACGTGTGGAGACATCGTAGCCGGCCGCGAAGGCGTGGCAGGTATCGATGCAGTAGCCGATCTCGAAATCCACTTTTGCCTGCGCCTGACGGCGGATCGCGGCCAGTTCCTCAAACTGGGAGCCGATCGCCGCACCGCTCCCTGCCGTATTTTCGAGCAGCAGCGTCAGATTCTTGGAGCGCAGTCCGTGCAGCGCTTCGGCCAATCCCGCGACGAAGGCCGCGACGCCTTCTTCGACGGTTTGCCCCTTGTAGCTGCCGGGATGCGCCACCAGGTATTCCGCGCCGATCGCGAGTGCGCGCTCGACTTCGCCGCGGTATGCGTCGATGGACTTGCTGCGAATCAGTGGATCCGTCGAGGCCAGATTGATCAGGTAACTGTCGTGGATCACCAGCGGCGCCAAGTCATGCTGCTTGCGCAACTCGGCCATGCGTTTCACTGCGCTGGGATCAGGCGGCGAGGCGCGCCACATGCGCGGGCTGGCGGAAAAAATCTGGAACGTGTTGGCGCCGAGTTCAATGGCCTTTTTCGCGGCATTCTCCAGCGCGCCCGAAGTGGAGGTGTGGATTCCGATTCGCATCATGATATGGCCCAGAGGTTACACCAGTGTACTGCACCGCAAGCTGTTCGAGCTATTCGGCCGTGCTACACGAGTTCGATTTTTGCACGGCTGTTGCGCAGCGCGGCGAACGCGGCATCCCGTGTGAGCAGCGTGGCGTCGAGTGCCTCTGCCAGTGCGAGATATACGGCGTCGTAAGCCGTGAGGTTTTGCCGGAGATCCCAAACGCGGTCCAGTAAAAAGTCGTGCGGATAACGTTCGATCGGGAATGCAGCCAGATCCTTGAGCGCTTCCTGTCCGCGCCGTGCAGTCATGTCGCCATGGACGCAGTACCTGCCCAACACTTGCGCGACTTCGAGATCCAGCAGATGTGGTGCGTGAAGACTTGCGCTTCCGTCGAGAACTCTTGACGCCAGCCGCTCGCCGCTCTTCGTATTCAACAGAATCTCGAGAACGACGGAGGCGTCCAGGACGATCATCGCTCGTTCCGCTCCGCCCGCACCGCCTTCGCGGTGGAGACACGGGGGACTACGCGGCTACGCTGTGCCAGCCGCTCTCGAAGCTCGTGTAGTGCTGGGCGCTGTGCGATCCGCGCAACCTCGCGGACCAGGTAGTCGGAAAGCGTCATGCCTTCCCGTGCCGCCCTGGCTTTCAGCTCGCGATGGAGTTCCTCCGGTACATGCCGGAGCTGAATCATCTTCTGCATGTTTCCAGGCTAGTTGCATGTGCTGCACATGTCAATGAAAATCATGCGACACATCGCCTGTTTCCGGCGCGGGCAGCGGCGATTGCTGCGCGGCGGCCGGCGACTCTTCTAATAAAGGACCGGCGGAACGGATGGCACGCCGCGCCTCCCAGAGCGCATCGCGGCGGTGGCGCGCGATCGAGTTCAACGCACCGGCGGCAAGTTTGGCAATCTCGTCTTTCTGCATCTCCGGCACGCGGCGAACCAGGGGATTGCGGCGATCAAATTAAAAAAGCGTCCACCTGCATCGAGCGCTGTTTGCCGTCCGGCATGTTCTCCATGCACTTTGTCTGTGGACGGCCCCGCGCCGGTTCCGGATGCCGCACTTGCCGGTCCCGCAGATGTCTGCTTTCAACCTGTTTCCTGCCATCTCGCTTCTTGAATTTGGCAGGTGCCCACGGGTCAGAAGATTATCTTCGCCGCGATCTGAATATTCCGCGGGAAATTGCGCTGCTCGATGGACAGTTGCCCGAAACTCGCATCGCTGTATGTGGTGGAGGCCGGTCTGTAGATGGGCGTGTTGGCCAGGTTGAATGCCTCGACGCGGAAGTTCAGCTTCCAGCGTTCGGCCAGCTTGAAGTCCTTGTTGGCGGCCAGGTTGACCGTGGAGTTGTCCATCCAGCGCAACCAGGCGTAGCGGTCTTCCACAACGCGCGGCGTGTAACCCGGATTCCCCTTCCAGCAACCCTTGGTGTTGTTCCACCAGCGGTCGTTCGTTTGGTCGTCCACCAGCAGCGTGCCGCAGGTATTCACCGCGTTGATGCCGTTCACCGGGGTGCCTGAACTATAGCGGTACGCCCAGTTCACGGTCCAGCCGCCGATGAAGCCGCCCACCATCTTGTTGGAGGGTGCGAAATAGCGCCCGCGTCCGAAGGGCAGAGACCAGACGCCACTCAGGGCCAGGTTCTGCGGCTTATCATAGGGCACAAGTTCCTTCACCGGCTGTTCATGTGCGTAGTTCCAATTGTTCAGGTAGTTGTCGGCCTGCAAGTTCTTCGAGAACGTGTAGGAGAAGATCAGCGTAAGTCCGCCCATTAGGCTGCGCTCGCCGCTGAAGCGCTTGTCCACCCGGAGTTGCAGTCCGTCGTAGCGGTAGCGCGACCATGGCTGGTTATTGCTCGTGACGTTCGCAAAAAGCGGGTATTGCCGCATCAGTTCGCGCCGCCGGATGGTGGCGTTTCCAAACGTCCGGTTGGCGGGAATAATTCCATAGAACGGGTTCGCCACGGTAGTGTCGCCCACCGCGTTAGTCGCAATAGCGGCTTGCGTCAATTCCCATGGCCAGTAGTCGGTCTTGATCGACATGGCATCGTGGACGGTCTGGCTGCCCACATACGAGGCATCGAGCAGCACGTTCCAGAAGAGGCGGCGCTGGAATCCGAACGAGTACTGGAAGGTGCGCGGAATGGGACGCAGCCGGGCATCGTAGGTGACCGCATTGCCTACATTCGCTAGCAATCCGATGTTGCTGCCCTGAGGTTGCAGGACACCGTCGGGGAAAGGATTCTGCAACGAGTACGGTCCGGTTAGACTGGTGGCCGAAGGCGTGACGTCGCCGTTGAGCGAACGCTGGAAATTCGTGGTCTGGTTGAATCCGTCCGTCTGCCCCCATTCGGTCGAAGTGCGATGGTAGATGCCGAAACCGGTGCGTAGGACGGTATTGCGGTCGATCGACCAGGCGAGCCCGATGCGCGGCTGAATGTTGCTCCAGTCCGTATCATAGATCCGACGGTTGCCCCCCGGCTGGATGTACGTTTTGCCGCCCATAATAGCAGCCGGAGGATCGGGATAAGGATACTTGTTCGCGGGGTTGGCGTTATAGGTCGCCTGGAGTTTCTTCCAGTTGGCGAGAATCGGATCGCTGAGCGGATTCACGGCGTTGTAGTCAAAGCCGGTGGCCGCGCGGTCAAAGCGCTCCACCCAGGGTATCTGTACGTCGTAGCGGAGCCCCAGGTTCAGGGTCAGGTTGCGGCGTATCTTCCAGTCGTTCTGCACGAAGAATCCGAAGTACGGCCAAGTGCGGTAGAAGGTGTCGTTCCAGTCCACCTGCCCCGCGCCGGGAATTCCCAGCAGCACGTCCGCGATACCGGAACCGTCCTGCGCGTTCAGGGCGGAACGGGTGGGGTAGCGCTGCGTTCCCCAGCGCGTGAACTGGAGATATCCGTTCGCCAGTCCGATATCGCCCTGGCCCCGTCCTGCATACACCAGGTCAACGCCGAACTTGATGGTCTTGGCGCCGCGGCTGAGCGTGACGGAAGGCACGAGATTCCACTGGTTTTCCGCATACCACGTCTGGAGATTGGCGCCGCGGCCAAACAGGTCCGTGAACTGATCGATGGTGATACGCGGCGGTGTTGCATGCGTGCTGGTGGGAACCTCAGGCATGCTCATGCCGAGCGTTTCGGCCTTGACGTCGTAGTTGTAGTCCACGTTGGGAAACCGCTGGGCGAAACGGTTGAACGAAGCGCGCACGTCGAAGATGGCGCTGGGCGAGAGAATGCGCGTCCAACTCGCGATGTAGCCCTGGGGCCGCCGGTGGGAGTAGACATCGCCCGAGGCGGCGGCGCCGGGAATCCCGCTGCTGTTGCGGTATTCGCTTCCATCCTGAAACGTGAACGTGAACATCACGCGGTTGTTGTCGTCGATGACGCGGTCGTACTTCACCATCGGCTGATCGTAGCGGTATTTGCCGCCGGTGCCCGCCACGTAGTTGTTCACCATGCCCGGGTAGTTCGGCGTGGGGTAATAGGCGAGGATCTTCTTGCCGATGGGGTTGATCCGGCTTTCGGGGATGACGTTGCCGGGGAAGGGGTTGCGGATGTAAGTGCTGGAACAGGTGCCGCTCACATCCGTGCCATTCACGCAGGCGTGGCTGGTGAGCGGATCGTAAACCAGCATGTTGTACTTGCTAAACTCCTGCCCGGTCCGCAGATCCAGCGGAGGAGCGTCGGCCACGACGGGGAATGGCACACGCTCGCGCCAGCCCTCGAAGCTGCCGAAGATGAAATCCTTATTTTTGCGCAGCGGACCCCCGATCGTGGCGCTGAACTGGTTCACGATGTGCTTCCCCCGCGGCGCTCCGGCGGCGTTGAGTTGGGTGGCGTTGGCATCCAGCACTCTATTGCGCATGAACTCCGCTAGCGAGCCGTGCCACTTGTTCGAGCCGGATTTTAGGGTGGTATTCACGCTGCCGCCGCCTGTGCGGCCCATAGCAGCGTCATAGGTGTTGCTCATCACCTTGAATTCCTGGATGGCATCCACGTTAGGCGCGAGACTGGGTGTGCCGGTCAGGCTAACGGACGCGCCGTTGAGGTTGAAGCTATTAGTCCCGACTATCCCACCGCTGATAGTGTACTTGTTGCTGACGTCCCAGCCACGCGTGCCCGAGGAACCAGTGGAACCGAAATCCTCCTGGGTAAACATCACTCCCGGCGTGAGGTCCATCAACTGGTAGACTTGGCGGCCATTGAGGGCGTATTCGCTGGTCATCGTGGAATCGAAGTTCAAGCCACCTGAGGCGTCCGCGGTTTGCAGCGTTTCGACGGCCGCAGTCACGGTGATCTCCGAGGACGCGTTACCCACCGGGAGTTTGAACGGCAGGTCGAGTTTGTCGGCCACAAGCACCGTGACGTTCTCCCGTTTCAGCTTCTGAAAGCCCGGGGCGCTGACTTCGATTTCGTAGACGCTGGGTTGGAGCGGCGTGAGAACGTAGAAACCCTCATGGTTGGTCTCTCTTTCCAGCACCTCACCCGTGCTCTTTTGCAGCGCGTGAACCTTGGCCCCGGCAATCGCCGCACCGGACGCATCGGTCACCTGTCCGGAAATCGTCCCACGGAAGTCCTGTGCGGACAGATATAGTGTGAACAGCGTAAGTGCAAGTACACAACTGGCTGAACGTAACATTTAATGAGTTCCTTTCATGGATCTCAATCCCTGAAATTTCGGCTAAGTCTACAACGCATAGCAGAACGATTAAATCTTCAATACGCGATCGTTGTCAAGCGGTACGCGCGAAACCGTCCGTATCAGTTGTTGACTTCACTAAGACTTAACTGACGACTTAACGATGAACGGTCCGTGCGCGATCGTTTCCCCTTTACCTTCTCCTTGTGCGCCGGGAGCGCTTCGCGAGCCTTCCGTCGGTCGTCGGAATCTCCGCCCCCGTCCGGGGCAATCGCGGTAACATCCGCCGGAGGCGGAGCGCTGCCGTCTTCAATGGCCACCAATGCGGCGCGCGGCAGCCCCGTTTTGTATCGCTCGTCAGCCGATAATTCGAGGACCACGATCCGCTCTCCGCTTCCCTGGTCCGGCGGAACCGGGATTGAAATGGACTGTGCTCCCACAGGGATTTCCGCCGATCGCAATTCGCCGCCCAGCTTGAACCTCACGGGAAGCGCTTTCGTGAAACTGCCGGACCGCGCGATCTGAAATTCGCCCGCTTCTCCGCCTTGCCTCCAGGCACGGGAGATGCTCGCGGAGACGAATACGATCGGTTCGGCGCCGCCCCTCGGATGCGTATTGTTCAAGTACGCTTCCAGATTCGTATAACCATCGCCGTCTTCGTCCCGCATGGCATCGGAAGGATCCTGGCGGTCGAACCCGAACTGCTGCTCCCAGTAGTCGGGGAGTCCGTCGCCATCGGTATCCGCGGGTGCGGACAGCGAGTGATACGCTGGCCACCTCGCAGCCGGCGTCAAGTCCGTTTCAAGGTTGATCACGGCCCCGGTCCCGCGCCTGATATCGCGGATGATGCGCCAATCCACCAGGTCACGGCTCGGCAGCGTGCATCCGGTGTTAGCCAGCACGATTTCAAAGGCAGCGTGCGCCGTCTGCGTTGTGACGTGCGGCGTGACAAACGGCTGATCGGCACGCAGGGTTTCCGCTTTCAGGTCGATGCCCTTTCGGTCGCAGCGCACAGCTAACCAGTTGTCCTCACTTCGGTCCGGATAACCCTGAATCCAATTGCCGGCCGCATGCAGCCTGTGCGGCTCAGGGCTCAAAAAGGTGAACAGGACCCCCTTCACGTCGTGCCCCTCTATACCGGTCGAGGGCCCGTCCTTCACGATGTTGTTGATCCAGTTCGCATGCACCGCCTGGCTGCCTGTGTGTGAGGTCAGTTCCTTGGCGTCATAAATGACATTGTTCCGAAAGTCGAGTATCGGAGGTCCATCATCGCCGCCGGTCGTACGGGCGCTTCGAAGACGGTTGTGGGCGTAGATCGAGTGGTGGATCGTCATGAACGCACCGGCTGTCTTGCTGCCGAATAGCGATCCAAATGCGTGCCGGTTCGGCGTCTGGTTTGGATTGAAGTAGTCGAGCCCTTCCGCTGCAATCGAATACTGGGCCGTAACGCTGCGCGCGTTGGTCAAGGTCATGTTCTCGTCGGTAGCCCAGGAAGTGGAAACGTGGTCGGCGATGATGTTCTCGATATCGCCCTTGATGTTGAGAGCGTCACCCATGTCACCCTTGCGGAAGAATCCCCGCCGGATCCTGACATGGCGCACGACGACATTGCTTGCGGAAATTTGCAGCGCGCCGTTCCTGATGCAAATGCCTTCACCGGGAGCGGTTTGACCCGCGATCGTGATGTTCGGCTCGGTGACCTTGATCGATTTGCCTTGCATGTCGATCACCCCCGAAACGTCAAACACGACTGTGCGGGCGCCCTGACTCACGGCATCGGCCAGGCTTCCCGAACCCTGCGCCTGCAGGTTTGTGACGTGGTATACCGCACCGCCCCGGCCGCCCGTGGCGAACGCACCCGCTCCTTCGGCGCCTGGAAACGCAGGGATTCGCACTTGCGCCATCGCGCAACAGGTTGCGAGCAGGATCACTGCCGTCTTCATGACTTTCACCTCAATTGCCGCTGGCGCTGAACATGCCTCACGTAGTGCGAACGAACCCGAACGACGCCTGACGACATGATCTTTACACAACCGCGAAATCCCAGTCGAAGCCCGGCTTCTCGGATGGCCGCACATAAATCCCCTCGGGGCCGCGCGTGATCTGGTTGTCCTCTTCAAAGCGTCGGTACACCTGTTCCGGGCCACCGGGCGGGGGCATGAACAGTTCCGCCCAAGGCGAGTTCGTCGTCGCCATGACGTAGTGCACACAGTCGCGCTGGCCGCTGCCGTGCGGAATCACCGGGATGTCGTAGGCCGCAGCCATTGCTCCAATGCGCCGCAATTCCGTCAGTCCTCCGCACCAGTGGACGTCCGGCTGCCAGATTTGCGCCGACTGGTGCTCCAGCAATTGGCGGAAACCATAGCGCGTATACTCATGCTCGCCGGTCACAATGCGGGTCGATTTGATCGCCGCATTCAGCCGCCCGAAACCCGCGTAATCGTGGGGTTGCAGGCATTCCTCCATCCAGTAGACGCGATAGGGAGCGAGCATGTCCGCCATCTCCAGCGTGTAGCGTTCGGTCCACGCCATCCAGCAATCGAGCATGATGTCGCCATCGGGTCCAAGTTGCTCACGCGTGCGTTTGACAAGTTCTACATTCTTGCGCATCCCATCGATGCCGTCGGCAGGCCCGTGCGGTATGGCGAGTTTCAGGCGCTTGAAACCGAACTGGATGTGCTGCTCCACGTCGTTGCCCGTGCAGTACGCCGGAATGCGCGGCTTGGTCTCGCCTCCCAGCAGCTTGTAAACCGGCGTCTCCATGGTCTTGCCTATCAGGTCCCAGAGTGCCAGATCGACGCCGCTGATCGCGTTGATCGCCACGCCAGCCCGCCCGTAGGACATGCTCGATCGCCACAGAATGTCCCAGATGCGTTCGATGTTGCCGGGATCCTCGCCCACCAACAGTTTCGTGAAATGCTTCTCCACCACCATGCCGCCGCCGGGACCGCCGCTGCCGTATCCCGCCAGGCCCTTGTCGGTCGCGAGTTCCACCGTAAAGCCGCCCATCTCCGGCGTGCCCGCCATGAAGAGTGAGCGCTGCGCCTTGTATTCGGGATAGACCGACATCGGGTTCGCGACTTCCACGCCTCCTGTGGACCAGGATCCGGCCGCTGGCGAGTACTGCGGCAGCGGGCGATTTGGACGCGTGCGCACCACGCGCACACTGGTGATCTTCTGTTTCCCGATGACCGCGGAAAATAGCGACTGCGCAGGCAGCGCGGCGGCCTGCAGAAATGTGCGGCGGTTCATGGCTGTCCCCCATCCCAGTTACTTGCCGTAAGTACGTGGGTAATCGAGGTTATAGATCATCTTCTGCACGGCGTTATCGAGCAGGGACGTGTCGGTGCCGAGAGCGGCTCCGATCTTGAGCATGACCTCGGCCTGGTCCATGACACCGGTGAAGAGAAAGGCGCCGGGTCCTTCGGCGGAGATGGGCAGTGTCGCGGCGGTGTGGCTGCCGGTGCGGAATCCTACGGCGAGGCGGACGCGGCCCTTGCCGTCGACTTCACGGTTTTCAGGGTAGCCATCGCCGTCGGCATCGATGTAGTCGGGGAAGCCCATGTTGCTGTAGGCGTCAATGACGGTCGCGGCGGGCGGACCGTTCTTTCCGCCGAAGCTGGCATAGGGAAGTTGCATGCGGATGTTGGCGTTGGCGTCCCGGTACACTTTTTGACTGAGCGTCCCGGTCGGGCCGGCGACGGTGATTGTGTTGGTCGCGGTGCGATCGAAGTAATTGGCGTCGGACAACTCGGCCGTACCGATGATCTGCATGGGCTGGCCGTGGTCGGCGGTAACAATCATCAAAGTATCGGCGGACTTGCGGGCGGCGGTCCAGGCGCGGCCGGCGCCGACTGCCTTGTCTAATTCGATGACGTCCCAGGCAGCACCGGCGAAGTGTCCGGAGTGCGACTGCTTGTCGATGGAAGCTCCTTCGACCATGAGATAAAAGGGTTGGCTGCCGTCGGGCCCGGCCAGAACTTCAATCGCTTTCCTGGTCATCGCGTCAAGGAATGGCTGCTCCGTGAATTTGCCGAAGGCGGGTAACGGTTCACTGCCCGGGCGTGTAAGTCCGAGCTTGTCATAGGCGACATTCATGTGCCCTACCGCGGAGGGACGGATCTTGCTGGAGTGCGTGGTGACGCTGTCGGCACGGCGGAAAAGGCCGAGAACTTTGCCATCGGCGGCGCTGACCGACTCGAGTTCAGGTGTGTTGGTGACAAGTTTGAAACCGAGCTTGGAAAACTCCGCAACCATGTCACGGCCGTCAGCGCGAATGTCCGGATCGAAGGACTCACGGCCACCGCCCATCCAAACGTCAACGACTGGTTTCCCGTCGAGAAACGGATTAGAGAAGAACTGCGAAACGACGTCAAAAGCGGCGTCGCGCTCGCCCATGTGGGAGCCCTGCGCTGCGGAGGTGGCATCGTTGACGCCGGCGGTGGTAACGACGCCGACGCGGTATCCGAATCGGCGCTTGAGGTACTCGGCAATCGTCTCGACGCGTGGATTATCGAGATAGTAGGCTCGGTTGGATTCTTTTGCGCCGGCGGCCCACATGCAGTCCGTGCCGTCGGGGAAGACGCCGAATGCGCCGTCGAAGGTCTTATTGCCTGTCGTGAGCGCGGAGGCTGAGTTTGCCGAATCCGGGATGACTTTGTCCATACCGTGGTTGATTACCATGCCCATAACCGGCATGTGGTCCATTTGGAGCAGACGATCGTAGTAACCCTCGCGGATTCCAGGAACACCGGGGATGGTTTCGGTGCTGCCATTTACAATGCGGCCGGCCGAGCGCCACTCTTCTGTCATGCCGTCGCCGATGAAGACGATGACGTTCTTGCGTTTTTCGGGCGCACGGAAAGGCATTACGGTGACATCCTTAATGTCGTGGATGCGGGCGGAGCCGGTATCGAGAAAGGCTTCGATGCGCACGTTGCCGGCGCTGGCGAAACTGACGAAGTCGGCGCGAAACACGGCGCCGGGCTGGCCGGTACAGTCAAGATTGGCCGGCTTGGGGGCGCTGAAGAGAGAACTCAGGTCCTTGCCGTTCGCTGTGACGCGGAGGACGCCTCCGGAGAAATTCCGGGCTTCAATAACGAGGTCAATGCGTTGATCCTCGAGCAGACGTGTGCGCTCGGGGAGCAGGATAGACAGCATGGTTTGGGCCGCAAGCGGCGCCGCAAGAAGCGTGACCAACAGTATATTTCGGATAATCATCTGCCAAATTCTCCTGAAACACGCTATCGGAATGCGAACTGGATGTCAATATGAAAATCACTTGGCGGGCGTGCGGCAGAAGAGCGAGAGATCTGCCGGACGGCCAGAGGATTACAGTAGAGAAGTACTCTTTACGAGGTGAGATTATTATGAAAAAACCAGTCTTATTATGCTCAACATCTGTGCTGCTTGCCTGCGTGATGTTCGCGCAAGATCCGCGTGGCGCATTCGTTGGTCAGGTTAGCGATGGCAGCGGCGCCGTGATCCCGGGCGTCACGGTCCGGGCCACCAACCTGGAAACCAACGTTACGGCAAGGAACATAACCAACCAGCAGGGCAGTTACGAACTTCCGTTTCTGTTGCCGGGAGTCTACCGCATTGAAGCCGAAATGACAGGCTTTAAGGCCTGGAAGCAGTCCGAAGTCCAGTTGCGCACGGGCGACCGGGTTGAGATCCCGATTGCTCTGGTTCTGGGCAGCGTCACGGAGGCTGTGGAAGTGACGGCGCAGGCGTCCTCCCTGGAGAATACGAATGCGGAAATTGCGCAAGTGGTGGGCTCTCAGGAGATCTCCAATCTGCCTCTCAGGAGTGGCAACCTCGCTTCCGTTTTTGCGACTGCGCCGGGCGTGGTACTGACGGCCCTGCCCTACGACGGCCCCTGGAACGTCGATCAAAGCTCCAACATCAGCGTGGGCGGCGGTGGAGCCAACAGTGTCGACTTCAACATCGACGGCGTTAGCAATAACGCCTACGGCGGGAGGGCTGCCTTTATGCCTCCCGCCGACATGGTGCAAGAGGTAAGAGTCTCGACTACGAGCTACGACGCTGCGACCGGCCACACGCAGGGTGGTTCGGTGAACATCGCGATGAAGTCCGGTACGAACAAACTACATGGTGCGCTGAGCGCTTCGGGCTCGGCAGGGCCGATGGTGACGAGAAATTTCTTCACGAACAGGTTCATCTTCGATCCGACCACGGGACCGGTGACGCCTGAGAAGATCAAGGCCAACACCCCATATATCCGCTGGATGCAGTACACCGCTGTGGCCGGCGGACCGGTCTTGTTGCCGAAGCTGTACAACGGCCGGAACCGCACCTTCTGGATGTTCGGCTACCAAGTGCATAACCGTGCTCGCGGGATCGCATCGTTGAATAATGTTCCAACTGTCCCCCAGCGCGGTGGCGATTTTTCTGCGCTGCTCGCGCTCGGTTCGCAATACCAGATCTATGATCCGTACGCCGTCACGCCCGGCGCGAATTCCCGTTATACCCGCCAAGCGCTTCCCGGCAACATCATCCCGGCGAGCCGCATCAATGTTTACTCGTCGAAGATGCTGCAGTACTTCCCGTTGCCGAACGCCCCGGGAACGGCCGAAGGGCTCGACAATTACGGCGTAACGCGCAAAGAAAACCAGGATCTCTTTCAACCTCAAGCGCGCATCGACCATAGCTTCAGCGAATCGAATCGGATGTACGCGCGTTATACACACTCCGACTTCAAGGGCAATTTCGACACTTATTTCCCGGGCAACGACGTGCGCGGCCGCTTCCGCGAGCGCCCGCACCGCGGCGTGGCTTTGGACGATGTCGCCGTGCTCAATTCACGGATGGTCCTCGACGTCCGCTATGGCTTCACCTGGTTTCGCGAGAAACAGTACTATGCGAACAACGGGCGGGACTTGACGGAGTTCGGCTATCCGGCAAGCCTGCTCAGCCAGCTTGATCCAGCCGGGATTGCATTCCCGGAAACGGCGATTGGGAATCTTCTTGTGCTTGGCAATGACGGTGGATATCAGCAGACGAACTACTCACACAGCCTGCTTGGCACGCTGATCTGGTCGCGCGGCAACCATAGCTTGAAGTTCGGCTCGGATAACCGCTTGCTCTTCGAAAACCGCAAGGACTATGGCAACGTGGCGCCGCACCTCGATTACGCGGCCGGCTTCACCCGCGGGCCGTCAGACAACGCTGCTGCGGCGCCGATGGGCCAGCCCTTTGCCACCTTTTTGTTTGGGCTTCCGACCGGCGGCTGGGTGGATCTCAACGATTCCCGTGCCGAGGCGAGCCGCTATTACGGGCTCTTCGCGCAAGACGATTGGCGCGTCAGCCGAAAACTGACCCTGAACCTCGGTCTGCGCTGGGAGTACGAGTCACCAGCCACGGAGCGCTACGATCGCTCGTCGCGCGATCTGGATCGGACAACGCCAAATCCGATCCAGGCCGCAGCGCTGGCGCTATATGCTAAAGCTCCTATCCCGGAGATTCCGGTTGCGGAGTTCCGTACCACAGGCGGGCTTACGTTCGTGGGGCTGAATGGCCTTTCGCGTCAGATCCGCGATCCATTCTGGAAAGCGGTGATGCCGCGCGTCGGTTACGCCTACCACCTGACTCCGAGAGTGGTATTGCGCGGTGGCGCCGGCATCTTCTTCGTACCCACGGGGGTCGACTATACCAACGTCGCACAGCCGGGCTTCAACCAGCGATCGAATGCGATCACTACGATCGATAACGGCCTCAATTTCGTGGGTTCGATCTCCAACCCGCTTCCCTTCGGCGTGGAGTTGCCCAAGGGGGCCTCAGGTGGTCTGAGGACGTACCTGGGACGCAGTCCAGCGTTCTTCTCTTCCGATGGACGAGCCGGCTACACGCAACGCTGGAGCCAGTCCGTGCAGTTGTCGCCCGCCGCGGGTTCGGTGGTCGAACTAGGCTACATCGGTACGCGCAGCGTGCGCCTGCGTGTCGACACCGATATGAATCAAATTCCCGCCCAGTACCTGAGCACGTTGCCGGTGCGCGATCCGGCTGCTATCAACTTTCTGACGACGCGCGTCGTGAATCCGTTTTTCGGTGTGGATGGCTTTCAGGGTTCCACTTATTATGCCGGGGCCAACGTCAATCGCAGTCAGCTCTTGCGGCCTTTCCCTCAGTTCGAGGACCTAAGCACAGGCTTGCCCGCTGGATCGAGTTGGTATCACGCGATGACGGCTCGTTTTCAACGGCGCTTCCGAAAGGGATTGCAGTTCCAGGCCGCGTATACGTGGTCGAAGACTATGCAGGCTGTCGCTTACCGCAACCCTACCGACAGCGTGCCGGAGCATGTCATCTCGGTGGCCGACCGCCCGCATAGACTGGTCCTGAGCGGCATGTTTGAATTGCCGTTCGGCCGCGGAAAGGCCTTCGCCGGCAGCGCTCATGGCCTGTTGAATTACATCATTGGTGGATGGCAGATCCAAAGCATGTACCAGATTCAGAGCGGTCCCGGCCTGGCGTTCGGCAATGTGCTGTACACAGGGACGTATGCCGATATCAAGCTGTCCGGCGACGAGCGCTCGACGGACCGGTGGTTCAATACGGATGGCTTTGCGCGCAACAGCCAGCAGCAGCTTGCCAGCAACATCCGCACGATGTCATCGCGCCTGTCCACTGTACGAGCCGATGGCATCAACACGATGGATGTTTCACTGCAGAAGCTGTTCAAACTTCGCGAAGGGTTGAATTTGCAGCTCCGCGGACAGGCAGAAGGCATTGCAAATCATCCGAACTTCGCGCCGCCGAACCTGGCGCCTACCAATACTTCTTTTGGCAAGGTGACAGCCACGCAAACCAATCAGGAAGAGCGGCGAATTTTTGTCAGCCTGAAATTGCTGTTCTGAGGAGTTGTCGGGAGGAAAAGGAAACCATGAGGCGGGTCCGCAGCAGCAGCCTTCGCCTGTGCGGTTCGGCCGCAACTCGCCTCAAACTTCCTCTTACTTCAGTACGGCTTCAATCAGCCTCGGACCGGTCTGCCGCATGCCGTCTTCGAATGCCGCGATGAACTCATCGGCCGTAGCGGCCCGCCGCGCCTCCACACCCTGCGCCTCAGCCAGTTTTACCCAGTCCAGGTCCGGCCGTCCAATGTCGAGCATTTCGTTGGCCCTAGGGCCCACCGCTCCCGCGCCCGTGCGTTCCATCTCGATGTCAAGGATACGGTAGCGGCGGTTGGCGAAGATCACCGTCATTACGTCCAGCCGCTCGCGCGCCATCGTCCACAGAGCCTGCAAGGTGTACATGCCGCTGCCGTCCGCCTCCAGAGCCACCACCTTCCTGCCCGGGCACGCGATGGCAGCTCCGAGCGCGACCGGCAACCCCTGCCCGATGGACCCGCCCGTCACCGGCAGATGATCGTGCCGCGCCGCGGAGCGCAGGTGTGCGGAAACCACCTCTCCACAGGAGACCATTTCGTCGGACACGATGGCGTCGTCGGGCAGCAGTGCGGCCACCGCGGCGCCGAGCGTGTCCGCCGTCAATTCCGCTCCGCGCGGCAGCGCCGGATGTTTCCGCGGCTCTTCGCGAGCCGGTGCCGCTGCCGTACCGCACAATTCTGCCAGCGCCTCCACGGCAGCCTCGCCGTCCTCCTCAATGTTCGCCAGCACGTGAAAACGGCATTCCTCCGGAGCCATCGTGCTTCTGCGTTGCGGATAGCCGAAGAACGAAACCGGCGGCTGAGTTTCCACCAATACAATGTGCTCCAACCCCGCCAGCATGGCCTCCGCTTGCTCCGGGAAGTAAGGCACTCGCTTCGGGGCGAAGCGCCCACCGCCACTCGGTAACCGCGCCGCGTACCGGTTAGCGAACACACGCGCGCCCGTGGAGGCTTCAATGCGGGCGGCCGCCGCCAGTCCGCGATCGGTCAACGCGGAGCCGCTCAGCAAGAGCCCCGCTTGCTGGCCCGCGCGGAGGATTCGGGCCGCCTCCGTTAACCGATCACAGTCCACCACGCTTCTCGCCTGTCTCTGCCGCACATCGCCTGTCGCGCCGGCCGGGTTCCACGAGAAGTCTGCCGGCACAATCAGAGTCGCCACCTGCCCGGGCGGCAGCCGTGCCGCCGCCACCGCAGCCGCTGTCGCGACTCCCATTTCAGCGGCACTGCTCACCGTCTGTACCCATCCGGATACCGTGCGGGCAAACGCCTCTACGTCCGCTGTCAGCGGAGCATCGTAGCTCGAGTGGTGAGTGGCGTGATCGCCGACGATGTTCACCACGCCCGATCGTGCCTTGCGCGCGTTGTGGAAGTTCGCCAACCCGTTGGCCAACCCCGGCCCCAGGTGCAGCAGCGTAGCCGCCGGCGTGCCCGTCATGCGGGAGTAGCCGTCCGCCGCGCCCGCGCACACTCCCTCAAACAGGCACAAGACCCCACGCATGCCCGCCACACGGTCCAGTGCGGATACAAACTGCATTTCGCTCGTTCCGGGGTTCATGAAACACACCCGGACGCCGTTAGCGATCAGGGTCTTCAACAAGCATTCGGCGCCGTTCATTGTCATGGATTTCTCTCATTAGATCATAGTGGTCCCGAGAGTCACCTTCGCCCCACACTGCGCCAGGAGTCGAAAAGAAGCAGACAGACTGACTGATCCAAATCGTAGCTGATCAATGGCTTAGGGTATCCAGCGCTCCGCTTTTCCGGAAACTCCCGCTAGTAGTTCGAATGGCCGCTGTAACAGCGCGGCCCGGCGGCAGCCTTGGGCTGAAATTCTGAGCCAGCCACCAGGGAAGTTTGATGTAACATTCTAGAGTGATTGAAAGCCCAGGCTCCTGGTTGGTGATAATTCCGATGATGGCTCGTCCAGTCTTGTTTGCGGCGCTGTTGGCAGGCGGCGCGGGCGCGCAGGAGTTACACCTGCGGCTTACCAGTGAAGGCCGGCCCACAGTGGCGAGGGTCTACGTCACCGATGCCGGCGGGAAGTCCTATCGCATCCCGGATACGGCCGGCTACGCGCGCCGGAACGAAACACACTCGCTCGTGGATGGAAGTGCCATGCTGCGCCTCGCCCCGGGCTCTTACACCGTGCGTGCGGAGAAGGGACTCGAGTTCGGAGCGGCGGAAAGGACTGTGAACATCCCAGCCAGCGGGTCGGCACACGTGGAACTGGAGATCCCGCGATTCCACGACATGAACAGCCGTGGCTGGTATTCCGGCGACCTCCACATTCACCGCGCGCCCAGCGAAATGGGGTTGGTGCTTCGCGCGGAGGAGCTGAACGTAGCCCCGGTCATCACGCGGCACGTGGGTGGTCCGAGGAAAGCAGTGCCGCCGACCCCCCAGATTGCAGCGCTTGAGGTGGGACCCGCGCTGATAGCCACTTTCCAAAACCAGGAAGTGGAAAGATTGCAGAAAGGCCACGGTGCCGTAGTCCTGTTGAACACGCCCGAGCCGTTGGCCGATAGCCTCCCTGATCTCTTTCCGCTGGACGTGGAGTTCTGCCGGAGGGCCAAGGCGCAAGGTGGTTTTGTGGACGCCGAAAAACCCATCTGGAAGAACTTCCCCGTAAACGTGGCCTTCGGCGTGGTGGATGCGGTCGGCGTGGTCAACAATCATTTTCATCCGCGGGACGTGCTGCTGGACGCTGAGAGTTACGGCTCCATGGAGCGCGACCAGCCTGTCTACCGGACCGTGGCCGGATTCGCGCAGTGGATGATCGACCTTTACTACAGCTTCCTCAACTGCGGCTTCCGCCTGCCCGTTTCGGCGGGTTCCGCTTCCGGCGTCATGGCGAGTTGGCCGGGCTATGAGCGCGTGTATGTGCATCTGGGCGGAAAGTTCGGTTACCAGGAATGGTTCGCGGCGCTAAAGGCGGGCCGCAGCATCGCGACGAATGGCCCGCTGCTGGAGGTCTACGTGAACGGCAAGCCGCCCGGAACAGAAGTGGAATGGAAGAAGGGCCTCCGCGCGAAAATCGACGTCGAGGCGCGCACGCAAGGACGGCTGGAGAGGGTGGAAGTGGTCTTCAACGGTGAAGTGCTCCGCAGTTTGCCGCCGGATGGTGGCGTGTTGCGGACCACCGTGGACGTGGCCATACCGGGGCCCGGATGGTTGGCTGTGCGCTGCTTCGAACCGGCGGGTTCCACGGTGCGCTACGCCCATACTTCGCCGGTATACTTCACGGAAAACGGCAGGCTGCCGGTGCGCAAGGATCAAGCGGAGCGCTGGGCCGGATATATAGCACGGCTAGCGAAATCGTTGACCCCGCCGGATTATCCCTCTCAGGACGCCTACCGGCAGGCGCAGGCCACGCTCCACGAGGCCGAGTCGATTTATCGCAAGCTGGCGGAAAGGTGACGTGATGCCTGGGAGCGTTACCGCCCGACGCGCTTCCACGAAACTGAGCAGCAGGCGGGCAGGCTCCCCAGTTACTCGCTACGGTTCACTTTCGTGGCTTTCGAATCAAGCTTTGGCGACGCCATACTTGCGCGTCAGTTCAGCGTTCTGAGTGATCTCATCCTTGAAGCGTGGATACATGCCGATGATCACACCATCCTGCGGCTTGATGTTCTCGAAGACAAAGCTGAACGCCTTATCCACCGCCTGGGGCGATTTAATGTTGCGCCCGGCCGCGAGGATTTTGAAGGCCAGGCAGGGCTTCCCGGCCTGCCGGATCATCTTGCACATGCGCTCGGGGTCCTTTTCGTAGTAGGGTTCGCCCACCATGGCTTCCCCGAGTTCGGAGCGTTGTTCGTCCGGCGTGCGGTTGCGGCGGTACACGCAAGTCATATAAAAATCGACTTTCCAGCCTTTACCTTCGATGAAGTCGATCACCGCCGGATTGTGCGTGGAGACGCCAGCCAGCAGGCCCGTGTCGCGAACCGCTTTCAGGAATTCGTTGACATCGTCCATTTTCCGTTCCCGGAAATTGACATCGGTGCGTTCACCGTGGTGCACGATGCCCATCAACCCTGTTTTCGCGAGATCGGGGACCGACGCCTTCGGATCTTTGTAATCGGACAGGGAAAAAGCGTGCATTTTCCCGCCTTCGGCCTTGTATTGCTTGAGGCACTCGATCAGTTTCGGGTCGGTGTGCAATTGCCAGCCACGGTATCCCGCCTGCTCGCAACGCCGGAGAATCTCCATCACGCGCTCGGGAGTCATCCATTCGCCCATCAGTCGATCAAGGATGGGATTGAAGTGTGACGCCCCCGCCAGGGGGTTCGAGCCGAGGACCAGACGGCTGATCTCGTATTTGCCCAAGCGGATGGCAGGCAGCGCTGCCCCGGAGGCTGCGGAACTCTTTCCCGCGGCGGCCAGCGCGGCCGCAGATGCAAGAAAACTACGTCGGGTGTCCATTACTTGCACTCCCCTGTGGCATTCCACTGTGCCGCTACAGCCCGCATCACGAAAGACATATAACGCAATCTCCTATCGCCAATAGACCGAAGAACCGTGATAACCATGTAAGAATATCAGAAATTGACGTGGCTGGCAGACGCGGCGGTGTCGCCTGTCGCCGGGATGGATCTCTGTCCACGCAAAGGAAGCGAAAGGCCGCCAAGGTTCTCTTCGAGTTTCTTAAGACCGATTCGGTCTCCTGCCATGGTTCTCCCTCAGCGCTACTTCGCGAAACACTGCTTGAAGAAAGTCACGGCGCGCTGCGCGGCCTCCTTCGATTCGGGGATGCTCGGATGCCCGAAGTAAAACCCGTGCGGCCCGTTGCCGGGAAGATAAGTATCCACTTGCTTGCCTGCGGCGCGCAATCGCTTGACATACTCGTCGATGATCGACACCGGCGAGTTGTCGTCGTTTCGCCCGTTGATGAGCAGCAGCGGACACCGGACCTGAGCCACCTCGGTCAACGCCGAGTTGTAGCCGTACTTCGCCGGGTTCTTCTCGATCTCCTCCGCTTTGGCCCCGAGCTTCTGCTCCATATCCGCGACCATCTTCATCAGGATCCCCACCACCGGCTCTCCACGCCCGGCGGCTTTCTTGTCTTCGATCAGATCGAGCGCAGCGGGAGCGCAGAGAATGGCGCCGCTCAATTCCACTCGCGAGATCACGCGGGAGCCAACTTGTCCGCCGTGGCTTCCGCCGATATATCCGACCCGCTTCGGATCGGCGAATGGCAACAGGCGGACCGCCTTCACGGCCTCCACCGTGTCGTCGAATTCGATGGGAACGACCGCGATCTTCTCACTTGGCCGATAGTCGATGGAGAACACCGCCCAACCGGCTTTGACAAAATCGGTGGTGGGCGAAATCATCGCGCGGCCCATCCCTTCCGTTGCCGCTTTGCTGTACTTTCCGCCATGCGCCATCACCACCACTGGGAATGGACCTGAGCCATCGGGTTTGCGGATGTAGGCGGGAATGGCCACGCCGTCAACGCCTTTAAACTCGGTAGCGTGGCCCAGCGTGCCATCCGTAAGCCGTTCCCAATTGCCGTCGCGTAGCGGCACGGAACTCGCGCGAGGGGCTACGGGCGAAGCGGTCTGGCCGCGTGCCAGAGATGAACTGAAAAACGCAAACGCGCCGTCTCCCATCGTGTTCAGACACTGGGTCCGGTTGTGCCCTTTGACGTTCATCAGAAAGTAGTACTCGTGAGGAATCATGTGCTCGACTAGCAGCTTGTGCAGCTTTTCACATTGAGGCCAGAGCCATTGCTCTTCTTCCCAGTGGGCCACGATTCGTATAACAGTCCGGTCCCGAATCACGGACGCGTTCTTCGAGGCCAGCGTAAACGGATCGTTGGCCCGGAAGTACTCCAGGTCGCCTCCCATCGCCATCGGGAATAATCTGGACCACGCCTGGGCAGGCCTCGGAGACTTGAGTTCGGGACCCAGCAAAGGAGGCGCCATGATCGACACGACTCCAAAGATCTCTGGATACTTGAAGCCGAGGTGAGCCGCGCCAAAACCGCCCATTGAAAAGCCGTTGAGAGCCCGGCCTTCTCGCGAAGCCACGGTTCGATAAGTCGAGTCCACGTGGGGGAGAAGGTCCTTCACTATGACTGACTCGAGCGGATACTTGCCGTCTCTCGAATCGCAGTACATCGTGTTGCCGCGCAGTCCGTTCACCAGGATGACGATCATTGGCGAGATCCGGCCCGCGCGGATTCCCTGATCCACACGCTTGACGATTTCGGCCCCGCTCTTCGGAGTCTGGCCACTTGCCGGCAACTCGTACAAGACCGGGAACCGTGACGCCCCCTGCTGATAATCAGGCGGAAGATACACGAGGTAGCTCACCTCGGCATTGATCGTCTTGCTGTGGAAGGTCTTGTACACCGTGCCTTCAACGGGTGACCGGTCCGGGTCGACCCACTCGACCGGGCCGTACCCAGGCGAAACGGGCCGGCTCTGGCCCGGCGCCTGGGCGGAAGACGCGAGGGTCGGGATCATAATCAGCAGCGGCAGCCATGCCGCGGGAATCAAAACAGGTTTCATTCTTCTCTCCATCAGGACCGCAACATCGGTGATATCATCTCACGCGGTGAAGGCTACTGGCATTCGTACTGCGATCTTCACGTTCGTGCTGTGCGCCGCTGTCGCCTGCGGCCGGTCTCGAGGATTCCTGCGAAACCAATAAGGTGACCGCGGGTGGCGAGCAGCGTCACAACCCTGCGGACGATTTCATCGCCAACCTTGGGGAGAGGAGCGATCACATCCCGTACATCAAGATCTCGGCGAGTGCCGACGGTTCCTTTACCGTGACCAACAGCCACAATCAGTTCACGAAGAAGTACGTCCGGCGTTGACGCGTTCGACATGGCCGTAGCCTGGCTTGCGGAAGTGCTGTCCGGGCCGGATGCGTACGGATCGGGAGCCATTTCGGTAGTGCAGGCGATAGTCGCCGGGAGTGGAGACCACAAACCAGGCGGTCCCGTCCGCGGCGGCGCGCACGCCCACTGGTTCCGCGAGTTCAGGATTTTCCGGCACAAGAATTGCGAGGTCGTCGGGAGTGAGTCCCGTCACAAGAAGTTCGCCTGGCGCTTCGCCTCCAAGCGGCGCGGCATCGAGTTTCACGTACTTCCGGTACAACTCCGCGAAGAGACTGCCGTAAGGCGAGACACTCCAGGCTGGTTGTGAAGGATCGCTCCAATTCACGAGTTCACGTTCCAGACGAGGGTCGCGCTCGCGGTTTCCTGCTCCGCTGTCGCTCAGCCATTCCGCACGGAACGGGCTGAACTTCTTCAGCGGCAGGTGCTGTACGATTGTTCCCGTGCTGCCGCCGGCCTGCGACTTTTCATAAAAGGCCCGGAAGAACCCGCCAATCTTGTCGAAGTCGGCAAAGCTACAGTAAATTTCCTTGGTCAAGAGCGGCTTGCTGGCTGCCGCGAGTTGTTCCGCCACCCGAGCCCCGTCGTCGTACACCTCGGGATTCTTCGGATCTTTCAAATGGTTCTGCGACCAGATCGCAATATCGCTGCCGTCTGCGAGGGGACGAGTGCCATCCTCGCGCTTCACCTCTTCCGCAAGGCGAGCCGCAAAACTTTCCTTGCGCATGTACGTATTTTGTGGAACGACGTCCGAGGGCCGCCAGAGTACGACCGAAGGATGATTGCGTGTGGCGCGGGTCCAGTTCCGGCAGGTGGACGTCATCCAGTCAGCCCATCCATCATCGGCTCTGGATTGAATCAGGGGACGTCCATCACAGTAGAAACCCGCCATAACCAACATACCCGTCTCGTCGCAAAGGTCCATCCAGGTTTTTCCTAGATCGTCCCAATGTCCATGCAGCGTGTTCAGTCCGGAAGCCTGCATGAGCGAGATCGTCGCCGACTGCACGCGGCGGTCGTTTAGATACCGAACTGTGGAAAGCTTAGGGAAATAAGTCCCCGACATCCAAAGCTTCTTGCCGTTCAGCAGGACGTCGCGACCTTCGATCCAGACTTCGCGGAAGCCAAACCGCGTGAAGGTGCGATCAACCACCTTCCCTTGTTTGAGCAATTCGGTTCGCAGCACATAGAGCTTGGGTTTACCGTAAGGCGGCGGGCCCCACAGTACGGCATTGCTCCAATCGGCTTCGAGGCGGATGGTTCCGGTCGTCGTCACCTGTTTTTCCGGCAGCGTCAGCACAACCTTTTCCTCATCGAGAACCGCGCCTCGAATCTTCAACCCGGAGGCGCCGGACGTCTCCACACGAGTTTCAAGCCGCTTCTTGCGAACGGACGGTACGACGAAGACATCCGTGACGGAAGCCGCGGGACGCCACGATAAGACGATGTCGCCAGCGATGCCAATCCAGTTCCGTTGGGGCTGTTTGTCGGTGGCTCCCCTATATGCATTGCCGGCCAATTCGTCTTCCAGCATTGCGCCCGGACGCGCGTACTTGCCGGAGGCATTGTGGACATAGATGGCTATTTCGTTGGGCTTCCCCGGCGCCAACGCGCTCGTGAGGTCGGCCTCAAAAGGAGTGTACTGCCCATAGTGTTCCGCCATCCTGCGGCCATTGCAGTAGATTGCCGCATAGTGCCCGGCTTTCTCTATTTCGAGGAAGAACCTTCTGTCCGGCCGGATCCACTCGCGCGCGATCGTGAAACTTCGTCTGTACCAGGCGGAGACGGCGGGCGGGTCGCCTACAAGCGGCATGGCGGGAATGCGCCGGTGAGTCCATTCTTCCGCAGGGATTCTCGCATCCGAGACATTGACCACCGTTTCCCAAACGCCGTTAAGGCAGGTAGCCGTGCGAAGTTGCTCTTCGGGCTTGATCGGAGCGCAGACAGCGGTCAGAGAAGCCAGACCCGCAGCGAGTGCCCACCGGGAGAAAGAAGACATGCTATACCTCTTTGCTAATCTATCACCGGCTCGGGCGCTACCTGGAGCGGGCGGCTGGCGTGATTTATTAGGTCGTGCGAATGTAACGCGCAAACCGGGCCATGCGCGAATGGAACGGGTACAAATTCGTACGCAGCGGCGTGGAGTCCAATCAGGTCCGGGCTTTCGCCGTCGGCCGTCTGCCAACTATTTCGCCGCCGTCCGGCTCTTGCGCGGCTCAGGCCAATACTCCGAAGGTGTGCGCGCACCCGCCAGAATTTTTTCCAGCTTGGCGACCACCGCAGGCTCTTTGGCTGCGACGTTGTTCTTTTCCGACGGGTCGTCCTTCAGGTTGTACACTTCGAGCGGCTTGCCCTGATCGAGCCGGATGCCTTTCCAGTCGCCCATCCGGATGCCCTGCGAGAAGCCCCTCTCGTGGAACTCCCAATAGAAATAGTCGTGCTGCTTTTGCTGGCCCTTACCGAACAGGGTGGGCAGATAGGAGATGCCGTCGATGTTTCGGGGCGCCGCCACACCGGCGAGTTCGCAGGCCGTGGGCAGAAAGTCCCAGAACGCGATGGGTTGATCGGTGACGCCTTGCCGGATCCTGCCGGGCCAGCGCGCGATGAAGGGCACGCGGATGCCGCCCTCGTAAACGTCACGCTTGGCGCCGCGATAAATGCCGCTGGCGTTCAGATATTCGCGGGATTTCGGCAGCGGCCCGTTGTCGCTGGTGAAGATCACCAGGGTGTTGTCATCGAGCCCGTTCTTTTTTAGAGCTGCCATAATGTCGCCGACGCTTTTGTCCAACCGCGTGATCATGGACGCGACATCTTTGATGTCCTGCGGCCAGTCGCGTTTAGAGTAAGGGGCGTCCGAAGGCGGATCGAAATTGCCATGCGGCAGCGTGAAGGGAGCGTATAAGAAAAATGGCTTCCCCTTGCTCTCTTCTATAAACTTCAGGGCGCGGTCGGCGATCAGGTCGTGACTGTAAGCGCCTTTCTTGGCGCTCTGATTCTTGATTACGAAATACTCTTCCTTGTTATCCCAGAGCGCATCGGTCCAATAGTTGTGGGCATGGACCTGATCGAGATATCCAAACCAGTCGTCGAAGCCCTTCTTGTTCGGAATACCGCCGGTCTCTGCCGGACCCAAGCCCCACTTGCCGAAGATGCCATTGCGGTAGCCGACCTTCTTGAGCAGTTCAGCGACAGTGGTGTCTTCGGGGCGCAGCGGGACTTCGGGGCGGCGGTTGCCCCGCACGCGGGTATGTCCGGTGTGCTGTCCCGTCATCAGTGTGGAGCGGGAAGGCGCACAGACGGTGCAGCCCGAATAGGCGGACGTGAACCTGAGCCCTTCCGCGGCCAGACGGTCGATGTTGGGAGTCTGTACCTCCTTCTGGCCGTAACAGCCCACGTGTGCGTAACCGAGATCGTCGGCGAGGATGAAGACGATGTTCGGTTTCGTCTGCTGTTGCGCAAACGCCAACCCCGTCGCGCCGGCAGCCGCCATAAATTCCCGGCGCGTCGTGCTCATAGAGTCATCCATTCGGCCGCTACGGTAGCCTGCTTTCCAGAGTCGATCATGCGAACTGTCGCCACTGCGCGATGTCTTCCTTTTGCCGGGGAAGAGACGACGTGTTGGTAGTAAACGTCAGTCACGGCGCCCTTGTCATTCTTCTTGACAATTTCCCCGGCTTGGACGGATTTGCCATCGACAGAGAGGCTCACCATCTCGACCACGGCCTCTTTGGGCAGTCCCATGTTGGCGTTATTGCGCCACAGACGAACGCGTACCATCTCGCCTTCGCCGGGCCGGACGGTCTCGAACTGGTCAGCCGGACGGACCGTTTGCACGCTGGCCCAAGGGCGTCGTCCCTGCCACACCCAATCCTGTTCGCGCTTCAGCATGTAGGCGCGCACGGCGTTGGTTCCACCGGTGAAGCGCCGCTGATTATCAGTGACGCTGTCGTGCCTCACCGCAACCAGCCATTTGTTTTTTAGCGCCTCAAGCCAGCCGTCCCAGGATGCGTCCTTCGCGAGATACAGGGTTCGAAAGCCGGTGAGAAAGTCTCCCCACCACCAGGGCTCCTGCGAGTGTGCGTCCTGCAAACCGATAGTGGGCAGCAGGAAACGATAGGGGTTGAGGAAAGGCTGGGTGTGGACGAAGTTCTCGTTGCCAAAGTGATAACTGCTGACGGCCTCGAACGTGCGCTTCTCCACTGCCTCATCCAGAAGTACGCGGGTGATTTCCTCGTTCTCGTTAAACTGCCAGGTGTTACCGCCCCTGGCGCGTTTCAAAGCGGCGATGCGCTCGTCGCGGAAGTTCTTCCACGGAATTGGCTGCTTTTCCTTAGCCAGGTTCTTACCGAAATCCGTACCGGGAGCGGCGAAGATATCGGAGAGATGGCTGTACGTGCCCAGCCCCGGTACGCTGACGTACGTACCATACTCCTCGTTGGCGGGGAAGAATGTCACCGGCACTTTGCGGTCTGCCGCCAGTTTTTGAGCGGCTTCGATCCAACCTGGTTCGGCGTTCTTCGCGCCCCACATGTGAATGCGGAGCGCACGTGCCATCTCCACCGCATCCGAGGGGCTGCCCTTGCCCGGAGCTTCAAACTGCATGGTGAAGACGCGGAGTCCCGGGGGCGGCGGAGGATCGGACTTGGCCGGGCGTGCGGAAACCGCCGGCTGCGCCCCGAGCGCCGTCAAAGCAGCAAGGGCCTGATATGTGGCGACCGGATTGGAGCGGTAACCGGGGCGATCGCTGCAGCCGCCATCGGCATTCCGCAACGATTGCAGGTACCGGATGCAAGCTGCCTTATCTCGTGGCTCGGAGCCGACCATCCGGAGCGCTTCGACCGCGGCCCAGGTGTAATAGACCTGATCTACGCCGCCAAGTTCCGGCTTGGGTGCGTAGGTAAATCCGCCGTTCGGCAACTGGCAGGAGCGGAGCCATTCTACGGTCTCGGGCTTATTGTCAATCGCGATACCCAGGGACGCCAGACCGATCAGCCCCCACAGGGTATTGGCCACATGACCGTCGCTTCCGTCCGCCGACGGCGTAGTGTTAAAACTGCCGTTGGAACGTCTGCGTGCGGCCAGGTAGTTGCGCCACTCGGGCGTGGCGTCCGTGATTCCCAGCAGTTTGCGGGCGTTCAGCGCACCCACCTCCTGCTTGAGGATGGGGTTTCCGCCCATCTCGTAGTTTTTGGTGAAATCCGAAGGCCCGTTCCACTTCTGCGCGTCCGCGCGGTGATTCGCAACATCTTCGCCGAGCCAGAGGAGGGCCTGCACCTGTTCGTAGTCGAACCGGTGCATGGGCCGGTCGGTCTTGCGCCCGGGCGGCCACGGGAAGTGATAGTTCCGGATGTAGCGCACGAGAGCTGCCTTGCGGGGCGGCTCTCGCTTCAGCAACCGGTAGCATCCGACGGTAGCGAACGTTGGGGTGAGTGCCGAATCGGGTTCATCTACCCACCCGTAGCCGCCATCGGATTTGGCGTTCGTCTCCAAGTACTTCGCCAGGCTCTCATCGGCGCCGAAGGCCAGCGGAGCGGCCAGCGTACCGAGTAGAAAATTACGTCGCGAAGTCATGCTATGCGAACTCATCTCAGTAGATCACCTTCAAGCCGAACTGGATGCGCCGTGGCTCGCCGGCACTGTTAATCGTGCCGACGCCGGCAGCCGTAATGTTGGCGCCCGGGTTGTCGAAATGGGCTGTATTCGTTGCATTGAAGGCCTCCGCGCGGAACTGAACGCGGATTTTCTCGCCGATCGGGAAATACTTTTGGAGCGTGAAGTCCAGGTTGCTGTACCCGGGACCGCGCAGAATGTTGCGGCCTGAGTTGCCGTAGGTGTACTGGGGCTGGAGCGCGAACGCCGAGACATCGAACCAGCGGTCGATGGAGCGCTGATCGGAAGGCAGAGATCCCTCACCCAAACGGATCGGACGGTCTTCGCCGCCGGCGTTGGTGAGTCCGCCGCCGCTGACAACGGTAAACGGCAAGCCGGTGCGCATGGTTACGATACCGCCAAGCTGCCAGCCGCCGATTAGCGCATTGGCAATGCCGCCACGGTTCATCACGGCTTTGCCCTTGCCGATGGGAAGTTCATAGATGGAACTCAATACCCAGGAGTGGCGAATGTCATTGATGGAATTGGCGCGGTCCAGGCTGCGGTCATACGGATTGATGGAGCCCTGGCCGCCAGTGCCGTTGTACTCCTCGTTCACGTTGTCGATGGAGTGCGCAAACGTGTAAGCGGAAAGAAACTGCAAACCCTTGGCGAAACGCTTTTCCATCTTCCACGCAAGTGCGTTATAGCTGAGGTTGCCCGTCGCCAGCATACTGTTGATGCCGTTGTAAAACGGGATCAGGCGGCGTGAGGCGACGCTCGTCGCGGCGGGACCGAATGGGAGGTTATGGTCGAAGCCGGTGAGCAGCTTATGGGTGCCGTTGCCGTTGTAGCCCAGGGTCATCACGATCCCAAAGGGCATCTCTCGCTGCAGATCCAGGAACCACTGCTCGGAATACTGAGTCGGGATGGAGCGTGGGCGGGAAGTGACTCCGACCACGTTCGGACCGGGGACTTCAGTTCCCGGCAGTTGAACGAACGGGAAACCATCTCTCAGCGTAAGCCGCGGATTGATCCGATCAACGGTCGCGAAGCTGGCTTCAATGAAATCCGGCGCCTGATTGGTAATGCGGGAGATCTGGGTGCGGAACTGATCGGCTTGGCCGTAGACGATGCCGAATCCGGACCGGAGAACAGTATGAGCGGCTAGCTGGTATGCCAGACCGACGCGCGGGGCAACATTGTTATAGTCCTGATCGCACAGGCAGTCGCTCTTACCCAGCGGACGAATCTGCTTGAGGCGTGCATTCGGTCCAAGCTGATCGAAGCTGAGGACGAAGTTGGAGCCATTTGGAGTGTCAAAGGTTGGCGCCCGGAAAAGGTCGTAGCGGAAACCCAGGTTCAAGGTCAGCCTTCGGCCGATCTTCCAATCGTCCTGGATAAAGCCAGAAATCGTATTGGCCTTGAGCGATTCGCCATTCTCATTTCCCAGCGATCCGCCGGACGCCCAGCCGAGGAGCATTTCGGCCATACCGTCGCCTGTGTTGCCGCGGCTCTGCGGATTGGCGGTGAACTCGCGATTGAAGGCGAACTGCCCGCGTGCGAATCGCGCTGCGTTGCGATTCACATTTTCCTTGCGGAAATCCACGCCAAATTTCAGGGTGTGGCGGGTGAAGGACTTAAAGGCTACGTCACTCGCCTGGTAGAGCGTGAGGTCGTCGAAGTTGGGCCAAAAGCTGCGCGAGCCAAGTTCGCGATAGCCGTTCGGCGTGAAGCGGGACAGGCCGTGATTATTCGAGAGTTCGCTAGTGGTCTTGGGGATGCCCTTGATGCCGAACTCCTCGAACAGCGGCTTGTCATAGGGAATGTCGAACTTGGTGCGGAGCAGGGAAGCGCCGAAGCGGGCTTCATTGGTGAAGGTCGAGGTCAAGATCTGGGTGTGCGACAGTACGATGCTGTTGGCGTTAATGTTGGTCGTCGTTGCCAGACCGCCATCGGCCGGTAACGGCAAGGGACCGGGCTCGTAACGGTCTTTGCCTCGATGGCTGTAACGCAGGCTGAAGCGGCTGGAATTGTTCAGCGAGTGGTCGCCCTTGAAATCGTAAGTGTTCGAATCGTTCGTTTCGGAGGGAGCGAAAAAGTAGTTGTTCACGATGCCCGGCAGGGCGGGCAGTGGATACAGCGAGATCAACTTCACCGCGACCGGGTCGAACCGGTCTTTCGGGATGATGTTGCCGGGGAACTGGCGGCGAGTCATCGCGGCGCCGGTTCCGCTGGTGGTCAGAGGATCGAAAATGGGGCGCACGCCGGACTCCGAGAAATCACCATTACGCATCCGTTCGCTGGGAACGCTGCTGATAAAACTGTTGCCGACGCGGATGCGGCTCCCCTCGTAGCTGCCGAAGATGAAGGTCTTATCGCGCCGGATCGGGCCGCCCATGGTGGCGCCGAATTGGTTGCGCTTATAAGCCGGCTTGACGCTTCCCGAGCGGTTCGCGAAAAAGTTGGTGCCGTCGAGCTTGTCATTGCGCATGAACTCGTACAGCGTGCCGTGGATCTGGTTGGTGCCCGACTTTGTTGTGACGAAGATTTGGCCACCCATGCGATAGCCGAACTCGGCGGACAGGTTGTTGGTGACGACACGGAACTCTTCCACCGCGTCGACCGACGGCTTCACGGCCTGCGCTTCATAGCCCAAGGGACCGCCCGACGCGCGGGTGGTGTTGTCGAGACCGTCAACCGTGACATTCACCTGATACTGATGCTGGCCGGAGGCGGAAAAGCCGCCTTCGTCGGAGGTGCGGCCCTGTTTGTCGGGAGCGGTACCGGTTGTCAGAAGTGCGAGGTCGAGATAGTTGCGGCCGTTCAGTGGGAGGTCGATGATCCGCTTATTGTCGATCATCTGGCCGACCATTGAGCTTTCCGACTCGATCAGCGCGGCCGAGGCCGACACATTCACGGTCTCGACGAGCGAGCCCGGCTTCAGAACGAAGTTGATACGGGCGATCTGTTGGACGTCGAGTTTCAGGTCGTTTTGGGTTTCCGTGCTGAAGCCTTGCTTGAACGCGGTGATTTTGTAACGGCCCACCGGTAGCAGAGGCACGGTGTAGTTTCCGGCTTCGTTCGTTTTTACCTTGCGTTCGAGTCCGGTGAGAAGATTCGTGATCGTGACTTCAGCGTCCGGAACGGAAGCCGACGTCTGGTCCGTGATGACACCATTGATACCGCCGGTTTGCGCCCACAGGCCAGCGGCGATGAGAAGGAGTGAGAATATGAGTCGCATAGGGTTTCCGACGTCCAGCATATAACAGTTGCGACGTGCCGTTTTGTGTAAACGGCCTTCTTTGTTTCATGTCTTGTGTCTTTTCCGTTACAGGCTCAACGGACCTGAGCGAAGCGCGAGACGCCGCGGAGAAATAACCCGAGCGCCGGCTCAGCGTTCAGGAATCCTGGCGCGAAAGCGCCAAATCTCGGGGGTGGGGCGTGCGTCCGAGACGACCTGATGGACTTGTCGATTGAAAAAGTAACTCGGGCGACGGGGATGCTCTCCTATTTTCGGAGAAATGCTCGCCCATACTGCACGGGCGGCTTTATGTCCGCGCCCAGCGCCCCGGCCGCATGCAGTGGGAAGTAGGGATCGCGGAGGAACTCGCGCGCCAGCAGCACCAGGTCGGCCTTGCCGCCGCGGACAATTTCATCGGCTTGCGCGGGAGTGGTAATCAGTCCCACAGCTGCGGTGCAGATGCCGCCTTCTTTTCGGATGCGTTCCGCGAAGGGCACCTGGTACCCCGGCGCCAGAGGGATTTTTGCGTGCGGCGAGGAACCACCCGAAGAGCAGTCGATCAGGTCCACGCCCATTCCGCGCACCCGCCGCGCCAGTGCCACCGACTCATCAACCGTCCAGCCGCCCTCGACCCAATCAGTGGCGGAGATGCGGATGAATAGAGGCAGATTTTCCGGCCAAGCCCCGCGCACAGTCTCGGTCACCTCCATCACGAACCGCATGCGGTTCTCGAGCGAGCCGCCGTACTCGTCCGTGCGGTGATTGCTAATCGGGGAAAGGAACTCGTGGGCCAGGTAGCCATGGGCCGCGTGGATCTCCACTACCTGGAATCCGGCCTTCAGCGCCCGGGCTGCGGCCCTCCCGAAAGCTTCGACAATCTGGTGAATTTCCGGCTTCGATAGTTCGGCAGGAACCAAGTCTCCGGGCTGGAATGCAATCGCGCTGGGAGCTACGGGAGTCCATCCGCCCTGGGCTTCGAGGACCGGACCATCGCCTTCCCAAAGCACCTTGGTGCTTGCCTTACGACCGGCGTGGGCCAACTGAATTCCGGCGACGGAGCCTTGGCTGCGAATGAATTTCGTCACGCGCGCGAGCGGCGCGACATGTTCGTCCTTCCAGATGCCGGTGTCCGCAGGCGAAATGCGGCCGCGCGCTTCTACCGCGGTGGCCTCCATGATGACCAGCCCTGCTCCTCCCACCGCGCGGCTGCCCAGGTGTACCAGATGCCAGTCCCCGACGAATCCGTCCTCGACCGAGTACTGGCACATCGGCGCCACGGCCAACCGGTTCCGGAGCGTGATGCCCCGCAATGTCAGCGGCGTGAAAAGGTCCGGACCCGCTACGAACGTTCCGTTGAGTTGCGATTCCGGAGGTTGAATTGTTTCCATGCGCCCAGTATCGCGCTTTCCCGAATGGTCAAGAAATTCGCAGTGCTTCAAATTGAGGCGATAACGGTTGCGTACTCCGCTCGACATCCGCACAACTCGCGGCGCCCCTGAGTCGGCGAACACGCCGGGTTCTTGACCTTCATCCACGCCGGCTCATCGGCGTGTTTGTTTTGAAACCCGCCGCGTTATCTCTTCTTCGTGGCCTGAACCCGGTGCGCCGTGAACGCGACGCCAGTATGGTCATGGTCGCGCACCGCTATTGTGTGGAAGGTGGGAGTAAACCTGTAGCCCGCAAGTACGGGCCGGACAGTGTACGATCCCGGCTCGACGGCGTTAATCATAAAGGTTCCGTCGTCATGCGTCGCGACGTGGTGCTTCTGCTTGCCGGTCATGTTGATGGTCGCGTGATGGTTTGAGTCCAATCCGTCGATCTGGCCCTGGACGGTGTAGTGTTGGGCAGCCTTCTTCTGTTGTGCTTGGCCCTGCGCCTTCTTCTGGGCGGCCATGCACAGCGGAAGTGCCGCCATCAGCAACGCCACCGTCAGGCGTCTCAGGTTCTTCATCTTCATGGTCATGCCTCCAATGCCCGATGCTGCATTTTATACACTCCCGAACCCCGCTAGCGCAAATATTGGACCCGGTGTGCCGGTGATGTAGAAGGTTGGTGCTCGCCGGGAAGGGGGTGAACGCACCTGTGGCCGCGATATCCACTCCGGCGTTGGAGACTGGAGCACACAGCGATCTGACGGTGGAATTGCGGGGCGGCCTCCGGCTCGAAATCGGGAGGGCCTGGTTGATGCCTACACTCTCGTGTAGTTGGTGGGCGTGCCAGAGTGGTTCTGAGCATGTTCGGTGAGGGGCCGGCGACGCCGAACTTTTTGGCGGCGGGGGCCCCGGACATACATAAGGGCTTCGAAGGTCTCTACGGTCTGGTATGGACCTCCGACGTGAGCGAGAACTAGCCCTCCTTCTTGTTGGTGTCCTTCTTCGACTTCTTGCCCTTCTTTTTCTTTTCCTTCTTCTGTTCGCTCTTCTCATCTGCCGCGAAGCCAACCGTGGCGATGCCGGCTACGAGAGACAGGCCGAGCAACATGGACATCAATGTCTTCACTATGTTTCTCCTTAAAAAGTTTGAGTCGACGACTCTTTGCGCCGTCACTGTAGATAGTCTCACAGGTTTACCTGAATCGGTCCTCAAGACTTGAACAAAATTTGCGCATAACACCGAGCCCCCAAAACGCGTCAGTCTCCGAATCGCTTTGAATGACCGGGAGCAATCCAGGCGAGCTTCCGCCATCAGGAGATGCACTCCGCCCCCAGTTCTGGTGCCGTGGAAGCGGAGCGGTTCCTACCTCAAAAGTTCAGTCGCAAGGCCAGTTGGATGCGGCGCGCGCCGCGGGCCGCGGTCGGCTCCAGGAAGAGCGGGTCCACTTGATTGCCCGCAGCGTCAAAGCGCGCCTGCTGTGTGACCGCCGAGAATTGCGTATGGTTCAGGGTGTTATAGGTTTCAAATCTCAGCTGCAATGTCTTGCGCTCGTGTATGCGGATGTTGCGATATACCGAAACGTCGAGGTTCGCGAATCCGGGGCCGCGCAGGATTCCCACTCCCGCATTACCGAAGGTCCCGCGCGCGGGCGCCGCAAAGCGGTTCAGTGGATCGGCGTTGGGATCTTTGACTACGATCCGTGCTGTCTGCGACGCCGTCCCGGTGACGTCCACGCTGTTGACGAGTGCGTAGGTCGGCGTAAACGGCGCCCCGGTGCTGAAGCGGCTGATGCCGGAAATCTGCCATCCGTCGGTAAGTACCCCTAGCGTGCGCATCTGGAAACGTTTGCCTAATTCCGGCAGAGTCCAGCTAAAGCGGATCGATGCGGTCTGTGAACGGTCGTAATTCAGCGGTCCGTAATTGAAGCTGCGCGGGGCGAAAAACGGACTCACTTTAGCAGTGTCCGACTGGGCGGAACCCAACACTTTGCTGAACGTGTACGACCCGCCGATCTGCAAGCCGCGGGCAAAACGCCGGTTAAAGCCCACCTGCAGGGAATGATAATTCGCAGTGGAAGCGAACTCATAGAGATTGATGTCATCGAACGACGGGATTGGACGCAAGAATGGCGCCGCATATGCCTTTTTGGTTGTGATGTCGATATTTTCCGGATGCAAGTCGATGTGTGTCGCCCCGATAGGAATCGGGTTGATATTCCGCTGCCACAGGGCATGCCGGGTGAGAGACCCCACGTACGCCACGTCGAGAATCATCGAGCGATCCAGTTGATGCTGCCCGCCGAAGCTGAAATTATATACAGTCGGCAGCCTGCCCTCACCCACTAGCGAAGTGCTGGCGTTCGGCGCGAGGAACGCCGCCCCGGCCTGAGCCGCAAGCTCGTCGAAGGTTCCGTAGTATACGGTTGGGTCGAGCACGATTGGCGGATTGTTCATCATGTTCATCGTGGGATTGCCGGCAATGCGGTCGAAAAACACTCCGATGCCACCGCGCACCGCTGTACGGCCTTTGCGAAACGGATCCCAGGAGAATCCCAGACGGGGCGCAAACGCCAGCGCCGGCAGCGTGTACACGCTGGCTGGGACACCGTTCTGACCTGCCTGCGCCATGCCATTTGCGATGCTGCCCACGCCCGGCACGAAGGTTCCGATCAGTCCCGCGTTGAAGGTCCTGCCCGATATCGGATCGATCGCCACTTTCTTCCCATTCGCGTCGAATGCCGGCCGCAGCAATACCGGCGCGTTCTTCGGATCGTACAGGGCCATATTGAACGACGCGAGCTGGTTGCGTGCATCGTACTGGGGCTGGTTGCGGTAGAAGCGCAGCCCGGCATCAAGCGTCAACCCCGGACGCACGCGCCATGTATCCTGCGCATACCATTCCAGATTCGTAAAGCGGTATTGCCCCTGCGGATTGGAACTGGCTTCATCGTAGCTGGTGTAAATCCCCATCAGCGCGCTGGCATAGGCGTAGTTGGTGTCGAGCGGGCTGTTATTGTCACGATTGAAACTAAGATTCCCGCGCGTTAAGGCATTGGCGCTCTGATCCTTGCGTGAGCGCTCGACGTACACTCCGAACTTCAGCATATGCGTCCCGGCGATCTTGCTGACGTTGTCTACGAAGCTGAAGATCGTGTTGGTGTTGTAGTACGGTATGCCAGCGTGCATGGACGGATTGGCGTAGTTCGGGACACTCGTAAAAGTCATGTTCGGGATCAGGTCGCCACGATTTGCGTCCGGATTCCAGGAGGGCAGCAGAATCCCGGTTTTGGTCCGCGATACGCGATCCGGGAAATCGGGCGAAAAGAAGAGCTTGTTCTGGCTGGCGCCGAACGTGAACTCGTTGAACAGGGTCGGCGATAGTGTCACTGTCGCATGGACCGCGCCTGACTTGCCGGGCCGCCGGTAATCCACACTGGTGAGCGGGAAATTCATCTTGCCGGTGACGAACGGCCCGTCGACCACCGGATGCTCTTGATCCAGGCTGTTCGCAACCCGGACATAGAACTGTACGTTGTCTCGAGGAGAATAATCCACCCTCCCAGTCTCGGCGTGACGGGGGTACGAACCGGTGTTGGACGAAATGTAGTTCCATTGGTTCGCCCGCGCCGGGGATGGATCCACGAAATTCGGCATCGGGAAGAGGCCGAGTATTGCCTGGCCGATTGGATTGAAGCGGCTGGCGGGAACCTTGTTCCCTGGAAACGCCACTCTGCCGACCAGCGGATCGTACACCGCGATCAGTTTGCCGTTGACGTCGTACGTCTGAGAGAAATCTCCCTGGCGCTCGAGCGCCGTTGGCACGCGCACGGTCTTGGTTCCGTAATCCAGCTTCTGCCGCTGAATCTCCTGCGAGAAGAAGAAGAATACTTTCGACCGGTCTTTATTCAATTTGCCCGGAATGTACACTGGGCCGCTCAGCGTATAGTTAAAAATGTTGTAACGGTAAGGCGGGCGCTCGATGCCATTGCGATTGTTGAAGAAGTTGTTCGCCGTCATGTTTTCATGGCGGTGATACCAGGAGGCCGAGCCGTGAAACTGCTTACCGCCCCCTTTCGTGATCACCGTGATGGTGCCGCCCGAATTGCGTCCGTACTCGGCCGCGTAGTTTGACATCAGCACCTTCAACTCACCGATCGAGTCCATCGACGGCATGCTGTGCACCGAATTATTCGAACCCGTATCCAGATTCGTAATGCCATCCACCGTCATGTTCTTCTGGTTGCTGCGCCCGCCCAGAATGTAGATGTCGGCGATGCTGCCGGCGCCCGGCGCTTCCCTCCCGTCAGAGAGGTCGACCACGCCCGCCAGCAGCCCCACCGCATCCATAAAGTCCCGCCCGCGCAGCGCGAGATTATCCAGCTCTTCGCCCGTAAGGCCTACCGCGCGGTCGCTGGATCCGAGTTGCACGGGAGCGGCTTCCGCGGTCACTGTGACTGATTCCGAAACGTCGCCTACCATCAGCTTGAGGACGCCGAGAGAACGCTGGTCGCCCGAGCCGATTTCGATCTCGGATTCGATACGGCGCTTGAAGCCCGCGGCCGAGATGGTGAGCGTAAATTTGGACGGTGTCAGGTCAGGGAAGGAAAAGAAGCCGTCCGGGTTGGTTTTGCCGGTGCGCGAGAAGCCGGTCTGCTCGCTCACAAGCTGCAGTTCCGCGCCGGGAAAAGCAGCCCCCAGACTATCCTGCACGCTGCCGGAAAGTGAACAGGAAATGTTTTGCGAGTAGGCGCATCCCGCACTAATGGCAAGCAGAAGTAAGACGTTTTTCACTGCAATCATCTCCATTCGAGTACTTGGAAAATACGTAACTATTTGCGGTACGCATCATGATGGCACCAACGGGAGTATACTGCCGCCGCCTCGGCAAATCAAACGAGTCCAGGCAATTCATCGCGGATGCGTGCTCCATATTGGATCCCTATGGCTCATCTCCATTGCCACGATGCCGTCCCGAATCACCAGACTGGGGATACGCTGATATCCATGTCGAAGCTATCCGTAGCGGGCACATCCAGAATCGTCTGGTGCGGTATCTCGTGCGTTCTTGCGGTGTACATTCTGGTTTGAAAATGTCACCACGGCATCGCGCCGAAGGTCGTCGCGGTAGAATAGCAAGCGACTGACAGGAGAGAGTAATGACTGTATCCACATTCAATCGGCGCGAGTTCGTCGGAATGCTCGGGGCGGCGAGCGCCCAAGCGGCAAGCGATGCCCGCCCTAATATCGTCTTCATAGAATGCGACAGCATGGACGGGCGGATCATGGGCAACATGGGGCATCCCGCAGCGGTAACCCCCAATATGGACCGGCTCGCCGCGGAAGGCGCATTGTTTCGCGAAACCTACTGCAATTCGCCGCAGTGCGTGCCTTCCCGTTCGAGTATGTGGAGCGGTATGCACACGCATCACTGCGAAGGCTGGAACAACTTCAAAGGCTTGGAGAAGGGCGCGCCTACATTCCAAACGCATCTGGAGAAGGCAGGCTACCAGACACAGATCTTCGGCAAAACGGACTATCGTTCCGGCGGCCACAGTTTGTCCGGATCGGTCTCGGCGTGGACCGGCCCGGCAAGCATTATGCTTCCCGAGAAGGAGACGCCGGATTCTACTCTCCGTCCGGGTGGTAAGCGGGAAGAAAAAACCAAAGATTGGGAGATGGTCCACAAGACCATAGACTGGCTCAAGGCAAACAAGGATCGGAAACCCTTCTTTCTGCACTGTGGACCGTCCATCCCGCACCCGCCGTTCGTGACCTCCAGCTACTGGTTCGACAAGATCCCCGCTGGGGCGGTGACGGTTCCTCCGTACGAGGCGAATCTCCATCCGGTGATGGAGTACATGAGTGCGCGGAAAGGGTGCCTGCGGGATTTCTCCCGCAAAGAGATTTTGGACATCCGCCGCACCTACTTCGCGATGATCGCCGAAACGGACGCGATGGTGGGCGAGGTGATGAACGCCGTTGACGAACTGAAGCTCCGCGATTCTACTTACATCATCTTCACCAGCGATCACGGCGAGATGAACATGGAGCATCGGCAGTTTCTGAAGAACGCTCTTTATGAAGGGTCCGCGCGCGTGCCGCTGATCATTGCCGGGCCGGGCGTGAAGAAGGGGACGGTGGTGAACGACCTGGTTTCACTGGTCGACATGTTTCCCACGTTGATGGACATGGCCGGAATCGCACAGCCGGGCGGTCTGGATGGCACGTCTCTGATGCCTCTACTGCACGGCGAGCGTGGCAAGCGTTCAGATTCCGTACTCAGCCAGTATCACAGCAACATGACCAACACCGGCATCTTCATGCTGCGCCGTGCAGAGTGGAAATACATTGCGTACGGCGGTTACGAACCGCAGTTGTTTAATCTCCGGGAAGATCCCGGGGAGATGCGCAATCTCGCCAAAGCGAGGCCGGATGTCGCTCGCGACATGGACGCACGATTACGGGCGATGGTGGATTACCCGGCCGTCGATGCGAAGGTGAAGCAGTACGACAAGAGCAACTTCCTGAAATGGCGGGCTGCTATGACTCCCGAAGAGTACAACAAGAGCATGGCTAGTATTTACCAAGGCTGGAATCCGTCGCATGAAGCGCAGATCCGCAAGTGGTTGGGAGAGGCGTGACGCGTCAGCCGTTCTTCACCATGTCAGCTTCCCGCTAACCGCGATTCGGCGTTGTTCCGCGGTGGCCACTTCATTACGAGGGGCTCGCCAAGCGGCGCCGAAGCTCTGCGAACGCAAGATCCCGGCTTGGTATATACTGTCGCCAAGCCGGGCGCCAAAATGGAAATCCCGGATAGGGGTCTCTTATGAACAAGTGCTTGGCGGTATTGCTTTTGGCTCTTCCGGCAGGAATACTGGTCGCCCAGGAATCACGCGGCACCATTTTGGGCCGGGTCACAGATAGCAGCAAGGCGGTAGTCCCTAAAGCGTCGGTTCGCGCGATAAATCTGGACACGAACACCGGCGCATCCGGCACGACGAACGACGACGGCAACTTCGAACTCTCCTATCTGCTGCCGGGCTCTTACCGGCTGGAAGTCGAAATTGCGGGCTTCCGGAAATTCGTGCGTGGGCCCTTGACGGTCAGCGTGGCGGATCGCCTTCAGGTGGACGTCGCCCTGGAGGTGGGCAACATCTCCGAAGTCATGAACGTCAGCGCCTCGGCTTCGGTGCTCGAGACCTCGACGGCTTCGCTCGGCATGATCATCGAGGGCCGCCGTATCGCCGAGTTGCCGCTTCCGAACGGCAACCCCTGGTCCCTTGCGCAACTGGCCCCCGGCGTCACATCTATGATCGCGCCGGGCCACTACAACCTTCCCGGCGCCACCGATATTCCCAACAACATCGCCCTCGACGGCAACGCTTCCCGCTCCGCCGAGTTTACGCTCGACGGTGTCCCGAACATGCAGCAGCGCGACGTCGCCTTCATCCCTCCGGCCGACATCGTCGAGGAGTTCAAGGTGGAGACGGCCACCTTCGACGCCGCCGTGGGCTACAGTTCCGCCGGCCAGATCAACGCCGTCCTCAAATCCGGCGGCAATCGCTTTCATGGCGCGCTATGGGAGTTCAATACGTCCGGGCCGATGCGCGGCACCGACTTTTTTACCAACAAGTTCATCTACGATCCCGGCACCGGCCCCATCACGCCCCAGAAGATCAAGGACGGGCATCCCTCCGAAGTGCTCAACCGCTATGGCGGCGTGGCCACCGGCCCGCTCTTCGTCCCGAAAATCTACAACGGCCGCAACCGCACCTTCTTCTCCTACTCCTACCAGGCGTTCAAACGGCGCACGGCCGACCACGCATTCCAGAACGTCCCCACAGCCAAGGGCCGCACGGGCGATTTCTCGGACCTGTTGGCTCTGGGTTCCCAGTACCAGATCTACGATCCGGCCACCGCCGCCGCCATAGCGGGCGGCCGCGTCCAGCGACGTCCGTTTCCCGGCAACGTGGTCCCATCTTCGCGGATCGACAAGATGGCTCTCTCGCTCCTACAGTACTACCCGATGCCTAACGCGCCCGGCACGGTCGACGGCCTTAGGAACTTCGCGAGCTCTGTGCCGTTCAAGAACGATTACTGGGGCCACACCGGCCGCATTGATCACGTCTTCAGCGACCGCCACCGCTTCTTCGGCCGCATCACCAAGAGTGAATTGACCAACGACACCAACAATCTCTTCGCCAACATCGCCCGCGGCGACGACCGCGGCCGCTGGAACAACAGCATCGCGTTCGACGACGTGTATGTCTTCAGTCCCAACTTCATCGCCAACGTCCGTTTTGGCGCGACCCGGTTCGACGAAATCAACTACCACGGCTCCACTGGAATGGACCTGACCTCGCTCGGGTTCCCCGCTGCGCTGGTTTCGCAGCTCGATCCGCGCGGCGCGGCCTTCCCGCAGATCGTCATCAACGGACTGGCGGACCTTGGCACCGACGGCGGCGACCGCGGCATCACGAACTATTACACTTGGGCCGCCAATTTCACGCGCACGACTGGGAACCACAGCTTCCGCTTCGGCGGCGAATACCGCATTTTGCAGGAAAACGGCATCGGGTGGGGCAGCGTGGCGCCGCGCCTGGAGTTCGGCAACACCTGGACGCGTGGTCCGCTCGATAACGCCGCGGGCTCGCCCCAGGGCATCGGGCAGGGGCTCGCCGGTTTTCTGCTCGGGCTCCCCACGGGCGGCAAGATCGACTTCAATCCCTTCTATGCCGAGCAATCCGGCTATGCCGGCGTTTACTTTCAGGACGACTGGCGGTTGACCTCCCGTCTCACCGTGAACCTCGGGCTGCGCTACGACTACGACGGCCCCACCACCGAACGGTTCAACCGCAGCGTCCGCAACTTCGACTTCACCACAGCGAGCCCCGTGGATGCCCAGGCGCGCGCCAATTACGCGAAGAACCCCATCCCGGAGGTCCCGGTCGCGAGCTTCAAGTCCGTGGGCGGCCTGCTCTTCGCGGGTGTGGGCGGCAACCCTCGCGCGTTGTGGGAGCGCGACCGCAACAACTTTTCACCCCGCATCGGTCTGGCCTGGACACCCGCCCGCAACTTCGTGGTGCGCACCGGTTATGGCGTCTACTACGACCAACTCGGCATCAGCCGGCGCGATATCAACATGACCGGCTTCAGCACCTCCAACGCACTCACCGCCAGCCCCGACAACGGCGTCACGTTTATCGCGTCGCTGGCCAACCCCTTCCCCGGCGGGCTGCGTCAACCAGCGGGCGCCGCGGGCGGGCTCATGACCAATGTGGGCCAGGGCGTTTCCTTCTTCGATCCCACGCCCGTCAACCCCTACGTCCAGCGATGGACGCTCAGCGTGCAGCGCTCGCTGCCCGCCAACGTGTTGGCCGAAGTCTCTTACGTAGGCAACCGCGGCACCAAGCTGAACGTTTCGCGGCAGCTCGATCCCACTCCGGCGCAGTACCTGAGCCAGTCGCCGGTGCGGGACCAGCCCACCGTCGATTTCCTGACAGCGCGCGTGGCGAACCCTTTTTACCCAATGCTTCCGGGGACGGGTCTGGCCGCTGCCCAGATCGCGCGCTCGCAACTGCTGCGCCCGTACCCACAGTTCACCGGCCTTTCCGTCGGACTTCCCGCCGGCAGTTCCTGGTACCACGCCATGCAGGTCAGGGTGGAGAAGCGGTTTGCGCAGGGCTACACCTTCCAGACCAGCTATACCTGGTCCAAACTCATGGAAGCCACCGATTACCGCAACGCCACGGACCTCGTGCCGGAGCACGTCATTTCGGCCCAGGACCGCCCGCATCGCCTGATAGTCAGCGGGATCTACGAATTCCCGTTCGGGCCCTCCAAGCGCTGGCTGGCATCCCGGAGCGTGCTGGGGCACGTCGTGGGCGGATGGCAGGCGCAGGGCATCTACACTGCGCAGAGCGGCGCGCCGCTCGGCTTCGGCAACGCGCTGTTCCGCGGCGATGTACACGATATTCCCCTGCCGCGCGGCGAGCGATCCCCCGACCTGTGGTTCAATCGCGATGCCGGCTTCGACCGCATCGCGGCCAACCAGTTGGTCAACAACATCCAGATCTTTCCCACCCGCCTGACGGGAGTCCGCCAGGATGGCCAGAATATCTGGAACCTGTCGTTGATCAAGAACTTCCGTATCCGCGAATCGTTGCGCATGCAGCTTCGCGCGGAGTCGCAGAACGCACTCAACCACGCCCACTTCAACGCGCCCAACGTCAACCCGGTCAGCAGCCTATTCGGCATCGTGAACGGAACGGCCGGCAACCCGCGCCTGATGTTCGTCGGCTTGAAGCTGCTCTGGTAATTCGAGCCGCAGATCTGCGACGCTCACTTCACGGGCGGCCGGCGACGCGGTGGGCTACGTAGGTGATCGTCACCGGCACCATGGAGCGGAACTGCACGCGGATGACGGCTTCGAAATGGCGCGGCACGCTTCCATCTTTGTCTTTGATGGCGGCGTACAAGCGGCCCAGGTGGAGCGTGTCGGTCACAAAGTCGACCGCGGCGGCGGTGCCCTCGGTAGCGCTGCCGCCAAGTACCACGATTTCGCCCTGGCCGTTCACTCCGGGAAGCCGGCTGATCACGGCGTAGTCTTCGAGGATGCTCCTATCCGTATCTCCGCTGTACTGGCGGAAGTACTTGGCCGGCTCACCGGGCCGCGGCTTCAGATTCGCGACGCCTTCCTGCTCTACGACGAAAGCCTGCTCGGCGGGGAGGTCGCGGATTTGCGGGTTGTATTTGGCCGAGCCCAGCACAATCACGTTGTTTTCGCTGATTTCCTCCCAGGTTAAAGACTGGTTGCGCCGGAGCTGCAGATCACGGTTCCAGTGCGCGAACAGAGCGGCGAGCTGAAACGCGCCGCCAGCCTCGCCTACGCCGGTGAACACATACGACGGCTGCATGGTGGGGCTGCCGAGGATTGACTGAATTTTCTTCAGTTTGGGGTCACTCAAGGCATCATCGAAATCCTCGACTCCTTGGGCTCGGACCCTCGCGCCGCGAAAACGGACAAACAGGGGCGTGCCCAGACACAGGACAATCGGCCTGCGGTTATCGAGAATCGGTCCCCAGAAGGTTTGCAGCTCGGGCGACTTCGGCCTGTCCGCAGTAGCATGGCCGCTGGACTGCCGCCCGGTCCAGAAGCCGATCCCCAATAGGCCAACCGCGATTGCTGCCGCTACAGTCGCCAATCGGCGGCGTGAAAATCGTGAGTCGTCGGCAGCAACATCGCCCGTCTGCCCGGAAACCGGACGGTGCTGAAACTTCAGCGCAAGCTGGCGGCGCGGCAACTCGACGATGATGGGATCGTCCTTGCCTTCCGAAAGATAGTACTCTTCGAGCTTCTGGCGAAGCTTGCTGATCTGGACGCGGACAGATGCGTCTTCCCGGGGATCGTAGTCGGCCGGCTTTCCGAACAGATCGACCCCGAGTATGTATTCCTTCAGATTCTCTGCCGATCCATCGAGCGTTTTGTCGGCCAGGTAGGTCAGCAGACGCCGGAAGGAATCCCGAGTGCGGAACGTCTGGCTGTTACAGATCGCCTCGATCTGTAAACGAGCCTGTTCTCCTGCCACAACGTCAACTGTCATGCTTTCAATAGAATACCGCACTGGAACATGTAGCCTACATGTTCCGGACCTCGATTACTTGAGTACTTCTTGATAAAGGATCACATTAATACAGAAGGGATCTTCAGACCTCTATGGTTGATATTGCCCGCCGTTCGTTTCTACGGGCCGGTGGCTACGCGCTTGCCGCCGCCGGCTCCAGCAGGGCCGCTTCGAGCCGCCCAAACATTCTTTTCATTTGCACCGACCAGCACGCCGGGTCAGTAATTGGCGCCAGCGGGCACCCCATTGTGAAGACGCCGAATCTCGACCGGCTTGCCGCCGCCGGCGTGAATTTCCGGAACGCCTACTCGGGCAACCCGGTGTGTGCGCCCGGCCGGGCCTCGATGATGACCGGGATGTTCGCCTCCGATGTGGGCTCCTACTGCAACAGCACGCCGTTCGACGGCCGGGTTCCCAGTTGGGGCAACCGCCTGCGGGACGCGGGCTACTACTGCCAGGCCACGGGCAAGATGGACTTGTGGCACGACAAAGACTTCGGTTTCCATGAGGTCAACACCAATCATGGCCACTCGGAAGGACCGGACATTACGTCGCTGTTCCGCGACCCGGTCTGCTTCCGCCCCGACGAGCGCAAGAACGTGAACGGCTGGTTCGAGGAGCGGCAAGCGCCGGATCTGCCACGTGCCAACGAGGCAATCAAATTCATTCGGGAGCAATCGCCCAAGGCGGCCAAGCCCTGGTGCCTCTATCTCGCGTTCTCCAAGCCGCATCCGAAGTTTGTTGCCGATGCGAAATACGAGAAGATTTACCCGCCTGCACAGATGCCCATGCCGGTGATTCCTGATGGGTACCTTGAGCAGCGGCACCAGGCCTTTCAGATCCTGGCGAATTTTAAGAATATTCAAGTCCCAATCCCCGAATCCCGCATGCGCCGCGCTCGCAGCGCCTACTATGGCATGGTCACGGAGGTCGACGAATTGGTCGGGAAGGTTCTGAACGAACTGGACCGGACCGGCCAGCGGGAGAACACAATCATCGTCTATACCAGCGATCACGGCGAGATGCTCGGTGAGCACGGCTTGTGGCTCAAAAATACGCTGTTGGATGGCGCCGCACGCGTCCCGATGATCATGGCTGGTCCCGGTCTGCCGAAAGGCCAGACGGCCAGCACTCCGGTTTCGCATGTGGATATGGTTGCGACCATGCTGGAACTGGGCGGCGCATCCGCACAGGGGCTCCGCGGCCACTCGCTGGTCTCCATGGCGCATGGGCGGGCGTCCAATCACCCTGGATTCGCCTTCAGCGAGTCGCATTCGGAAGGCAATTGCACCGGGTCGTTTATGATCCGGAAGGGCGACTGGAAGTATCTCTACTTCGCCGGCGGTGACCCACTGCTGTTCAACATGAAGAACGACATGGGCGAGTATGTAAACCTGGCGCGTGATAAAAAATTTGCCGATGTTCAGAAGGAATTGCACGCGCACCTCACTTCGCTGGTCGACCCCGATAAGGTGAGCATGGCCGCTTTCCGCCGCCAGGAAGAGATCCTGCGCCAAAGGGTCAAGAGCATGTCGCGAAGCGATTTTGAGGACGATCTCGTGGGCCGGCTCGGCTCCATGCAAGCCCGGGTCATTACCGATCGTTATTATGGAGCACCAAAGTCATGAACCGGCGTGAATTCCTGGCGGGCTTGGCCTCGTTGCCGCTGGCTGCAGCACCGTCGCGTAAACCGAATATTGTTTTCATCCTTGCCGACGACTTGGGTTATTTCGACCTCGGCTGCTACGGCCAGAAAGAGATCCGGACACCGAACATAGACCGGCTTGCCACCGAAGGCTCCCGGTTTACCGATGTGTACGCAGGCGCGGCGGTCTGCGCCCCTTCACGGTGCGCGCTCATGACAGGGCTGCACACCGGCCACGGTACAATCCGGAATAACCACTCCCAGCGCACGGCGGAGCGTGTGTCGCTGGGGGCATCCGACTTCACTGTCGCCCAGATGCTCAAGAGCGCCGGCTATGCGACTGGAATCTACGGCAAGTGGGGAGTCGGAGAGGACGGCACCGAAGGCGTGCCGAACAAGAAGGGCTTCGACGACTGGTTCGGCTTCCTGAACAACGACCACGCCGTCGACTACTACACGGATTACCTGTTCCACAACGGCAAGAAAGAAACGATTAAGGCGAACCTGAACGGCGCCAAAGGCGAGTACGCCCAGGATGTGTTCACCCGCGAAGCGCTGCGTTTCATCGACCAGCACCGCAGTGAGCCGTTCTTCCTGTACCTGCCATACACGACGCCGCATCTGGATCACGTCGTCCCGAGCGATGCGCCGTACTCCAATAAGCCTTGGAGCCAGGAGGACCGCAATTACGCCGCCATGGTCACGCGCCTTGACTCCGATGTAGGCCGCATCATGGATCTTCTGAAAAAGCGTGGGCTTGACGGCGACACGGTCGTTTTCTTCGCCAGCGACAACGGGTCCGGCAATACCAAGGGCTTCCCTGTGTTCCACAGCAACGGCAATTTCCGTGCGAAGAAGGGGCAGCTTTACGAGGGAGGCATCCGGGTTCCGATGATCGCGCGCTGGAAGGGCCGGATTCCCGCCGGACGCGTCAGCAACGAACCGTGGGCGTTTTGTGATTTCATGCCGACCGCGGCGGAACTGGCTGGAGTGCGCCCTCCGGATGGTCGCGACGGTGTGTCCATTGTGCCCGCTCTTATGGGCCGGAGTCAGCCGACTCGGGATTACCTGTATTGGGAAACCAACACTGGTGAGGGGTTCACGCAGGCCGTGCGGAGCGGAAAGTGGAAAGCCGTGCGATACGAGGAGACGAACTCGCTCGAACTGTACGATCTCGCGGCCGACCCGGGTGAGACCAAGAACGTCGCGGCGGCGAACACGGCGGTCGTCGAGCGTATCCGCGGCTTCATGGCAAAAGCGCACGTCGATAACCCCGAATATCCGGTGAAGTCCCCCAAGAAGAAAAAACCGAAGAAAGACAACTGAAGCATTGGCCCAATGGCAGCTTCAGGAGCGTACCAGTCTCGATGAAATCTTTTATTCTCACACTCGTCCTGGCAGGAGCTGCGGTTGCGGCGCCCGTCAACCCTGTCTGTAACGTGCGGGACTACGGCGCCGTTGCAGACGGCAAAACACGCGCCACCGCCGCAATTCGAAAAGCCGTCCAGTCCTGCGCGGCCCATGGCGGCGGCACAGTCTATTTCCCGCCGGGCACGTACCTGACAGGTTCGATCGAACTCGCCAGCAATATCACCCTGTTCGTGGATTCCGGCGCGACTCTCAAGTTCCACAACGACCTGGCGGAGTACCCCATAGTTCCGGGGCGTCTCGAGGGGATCGAGTGCCTTACGCCCGCCCCACTGATCGGCGGACGGAATCTCGAGAACGTGACTATCACCGGGCGCGGCACGCTAATGGCCGACAACGCCGCCTGGAAGAAGCAGCAATTGGAGCACGCCGAGGGAATGCAGATGTGGGAGCAGATCCGCGAGCGGCTCGAACGCAAAGAAAAGATCCCCGAAGCGGACTTCCGTAAAGCCGCGTCCGGCCACCGGCCTTCGTTCATTCGCCCGATGGACAGCCGGAACATCCTGATCGAAGGCATCCGGATCGTCGGGTCGCCTATGTGGACCATCCATCTGTTGTACTGCGACAACGTCACGGTCCGGAACGTCATCGTTGAGACCTACGGCGGCAAGAACGCGGACGGGATCGACATCGATTCGAGCCGCAACGTGCGGATCTCCGATTCGTACTTCGACACCGGCGACGACGACATCTGCCTGAAATCGGGCCGCGATGCCGACGGCCGGCGCGTCAACCGGCCGACCGAAAACGTCGTCATCACGAACTGCACGATCCATCGGGGGCATGGCGCCGTCGTCGTGGGCAGCGAGACCGCGGGTGGCATTCGCAACGTCACCGCATCTAATATCGTCTGCCAGGGCACCGACCGTGGCGTCCGCATCAAGAGCGGCCGCGGGCGAGGCGGCCTCATCCAGAATCTCCGGTTCCAGAACTGGACGATGGAAAACGTCCGTGAAGGCATCTACATCACGAACTACTACACAAAGGGCCCGCAGGAGCCCGTGTCGGAGCGGACTCCGATATTCCGCGACTTTGCGATCAGCAACATGACCATGGTCGGGTCCGGCGCCGCCGGTATCATCGAGGGCCTGCCGGAAATGCCCATCTCGAACGTCCGGATCAGCGACATCATCGCCAACGCCAAGTTAGGCTTTCGGGCGCACGACGCTGCGGGGCTGCAACTGAACAACGTGGAAGTAAATGTCGAGCAGGGTCCTGCGTTTCTCGTGAAGAACGTGACAGACCTGGACCTGAACGGTATCGCCGCCCGTAAGCCAAACGCCGCTGCGCCGGTGATTCGCCTGGACGACTGCCCGGGCGCGATCATTCGCGGCAGCAAGGCATGGACGGGAACGAACGACTTTCTCTCAATCTCTCCGCAGCAGCGGAGCCAAATCATTATGACGAACAATATCCTCTCCGCCGCAAAACGGGAAGTGCAGGAAGCGGAAACGGATCTGTGGTCGGCCATTCCCGAGAAGTCGAAGGACGACGCCGAACGACAGAGCAAGAAAGCGGAAAAAGGTAATAAGAAGAAATGAAACGAGCAATTATTACGGCATTTTTCATCGCAAGCGCCGTTTATGCGCAGGAGTTTCGATCCACCATCTCGGGAAGAGTGCTGGATCAGGCTCAAGCGGTACTGCCAGGAATTGGCATTACGGCCACACAGATTGAAACGGGCGCCGTGACACAGGCAAAATCCGAGCCGGACGGCCAGTACACACTGCCGTTCCTCGCACCAGGCCACTATCGCATATCGGCCGAGGCGCAGGGCTTTAAACACTACGTGCGTGATGGGATTACCGTCAGCACGAACAAGCGCCTTTCGCTGGACATCATTCTCCAACTCGGCGACGTTACCGAAAGCGTCACCGTCAGTGCGGAAACCGGGATGGTCGATACCGCGTCGGCCTCGGTCGGACAGGTTGTCACGTCTCGCGAAATGGAGAACATGCCGCTGAACGGGCGCACTCCGCTCGCGCTTGCCGGGCTGTCTTTCGGTGTGACACCGCAAGGCTCGCCCGTATTTGTTCGTCCCTTCGACAATGGCCGCGTATCCGACATCTCGATGGGCGGCGCGCCGAGCCAGACGAACGAACTGCTGCTCGACGGCTCACCCAATACCGATGCCGGCGGCAGCGCTGCCTACAGCCCGCCCATGGACGCCGTCACGGAATTGAAGGTGGAAGCGTTCCAGACCGATGCGGCATACGGCCACACCGGCGGCGGCACCGTCAACGTCGTCAGCAAGAGCGGCTCCAACGCTTTCCACGGGTCCGCTTATGAATTCAACCAGGCTTCAGCGTTTTCCGCGACGCCGTTTTTCACCAATCGCGCCGGGATCAAAAAGCCGGTCACGCGCTACAACCAGTACGGCGTGAGCAGCGGCGGTCCGGTGATCGTCCCGAAAGTGTTCAATGGCCGCGACAAGCTGCTCTACTTCTTTGCATTCGAAGGGATCAAGCAGCCCTCTCTGCTGCCGGTGACCACAACCGTGCCAACGGAGGCCGAGCGCACGGGTGATTTTTCCCAACTGCTGCGGCTCAACCAGAACTATCAGCTCTACGATCCGTTGACCGGCCAGCAGCAGGGCTCGCGCGTGGCGCGTCTACCGTTTCCGAACAACGTCATCCCCGCCGGCCGGATCAACTCGATTGCGCGCAAATACCTCGACTTCTATCCTGCGCCCAACCAACCGGGTCAGACTGACGGGCGGAACAATTACATTTCCAATACCGTCACGAAGGAAAGCTTCGACAACGAAGTCGGGCGCCTCGATTTCAACGCGAGCGCTGTGCACAAGATGTTCTTCTCCATGCGCCACAGCGAGAGGCGTAACAAAGCCGACCAGCTTTTCGAAAACTTTGCGACCGGCAAGAACGTGCTCCGGCAGAACTGGGGCGCCACACTGGACGACGTAGTTACGCTTTCGCCTACGGTGGTTCTCGATACGCGCGTCAACTGGACAAGATATGTGGTGAGCCAGATACGCCTGAGCGACGGGTTCGATTTCTCCACGCTCGGCTTCCCGGCCTCACTGATGCAAGAGAGCGGCCGTCCCGTGCTCCCGCGCGTCGAACTCAGTCCGTACAACAACCTCGGTGACGACGGTGGCATTTTGACCCCGTTCGATTCTTTCCAGATCTTCTCGAGCGTGGTGAAAATCTTCGGTAAGCACACGTTGAAGACGGGTGTCGATCTCAGACTCCTGCGGCAGAGCAGCTACAGCTACGGCTATTCGGCGGGCCGCTACCAGTTCGGCACGAACTGGACGCGCGGGCCGCTCGACAACGCCGCCTCCGGACCGATCGGCCAGGAACTGGCGTCCTTCCTCCTCGGAATGCCGACGGGCGGGAGCTTCGACAATAATGCGGGGCAGAGCGCGCAATCCGGCTATTATGCTCTCTTCCTGCAGGATGACTGGCGCGTGAAGAGCAATCTCACACTGAACGTGGGCCTGCGGTATGAACGCGAAGTCCCGACCACGGAACGCTACGACCGCGTGGTGAACGGGTTCGATCCGACTGCGACTGAGTCCATCACGGCCGCTGCCCGCGCCGCTTACGCCCGCAACCCGATCCCCGAACTGCCGGCGTCCGCTTTTAACCCGCTGGGCGGCCTTCTGTTCGCTGGTTCGGACAAGCGTGGCATCTATAGCACGGCCGCTCACAATTTCAGCCCGCGCTTCGGCTTTGCGTGGACGCCCTCCGCTCTGCACGGGACTGTGCTGCGCGGTGGCGTCGGCATTTTCTACTTCAACCTCGGCCTGACCGGTATCAACCAGACCGGCTTTAGCCAGAGTACGCCGATCGTTCCGACGATGAACGGATACCTGACCCCGAACGCTACACTGAGCAATCCGTTCCCGGGCGGAATTCTGGCCCCCAGCGGTTCCTCGCTCGGCGTGGACACGTTCCTCGGCCAGAGCGTGGCGTTTTACAATCCGTCGCCCGCGAATGCCTACTCGACGCGTTGGAACTTCGACATTCAGCGGCAGCTCAAACAGAATCTGGCGATCGAGGTGGGATACACCGGGAACCACTCCGTGCACATGGGCGTTGACCGGTCGCTCAACTTCGTCCCGGCTCAGTACCTGAGCACGTCGACGACCCGCGATCAGGCGACCATCGACCGCCTCACCGCCAACGTGCCAAATCCGTTCGCCGGCCTGCTGCCAGGCACAACATTGAACGGCAGCACGGTCTCCCGTTCGCAGTTGCTGCAGCAGTTCCCCCAATTCAGCAACGTTGTCATGCAGGACAACAGTGAAGGTAGTTCGTACTTCCATGCCGCGCAGATGCGCTTGGAAAAGCGCTTCTCCGGTGGGCTTCAGATGAATATCAACTATCAGTACTCGCGCCTCATCGAGAAGATGAGCCGCTTGAACCCCTCGGACCCCGGCTTGGAAAAACGTATCGCTGCGGAAGACCGGCCCCACCGCGTGGTGGTCAGCGGCAACTACGAGTTGCCGTTCGGCAAAGGCAAGCCGTTCGGTTCAGCCGCCGGTCCCGTTGTGTCTCGCATCATTGGCGGCTGGGTCATGAGCGGCATCTATACGTTGCAATCGGGTCCGCCGATTGAGTGGGGCGACGTCATCTATTACGGAGGCGCTCTGAACTACAACGCTCGCGCGATCGACCGTGTGTTCGACACTTCGCAGTTCAATACGAACTCGAAACAGCAGTTGGCGTCGGATATCCGTACGTTTCCCAGCCGCTTTACGAACCTGCACGGGGACAATGTCAACAACATCGACTTCTCCTTGTTGAAGAACATCCCCATTCGGGAACACCTCAAACTGCAGTACCGGTGCGAGTTCTTTAATGCGCTGAATCACCCTGTTTTCGACGTTCCGAAAGTCGGCCCGGCAAATTCGAACTTCGGGACGATCTCGAAACAGGCGAATCTGCCGCGCGCCATCCAGATGGCTTTGCGGCTGGTATGGTGAAGGTGAGTCGCAGTTAGTTTCTGACTGTTGTTAAGGCGGTGCTCGTCCTCGCGGCGGGCACCGCCGGATCGTACCGCCCTCCTCATTCGTCCCCTACCGCGCTTCTTCAAACTCAAGCGTCACGGCGTCGCCCCAAGGCCGTAGTGTCCAGGAATCCGAGGGCGGGGAACTCATGGCGCCTTCGCCGGTTACGGGCGATTGGAAAGCCATTCGCATACTCCTAAACCGCGGCCAACTCTGATCTGCAACATCTCGTAACGTTACCGAAGCCGCTCGGTAACCTATCAATTCAATTCCATGCGTTAAGCTGTCCCAGAAAACGGATCTGCGCATAGGCGCGGTTCAGAACGCAAGCCGTAGTGAACCCTGCATCACGCGATTGCCGCCGGCACCCTGGATAACGCCAAAAGTGGTCGGGCTCGACAGGTTGGTACCGGGGCTGTCGAAGTTGGGCGTATTGCTTACGCCGGTAGCTTCGGCCCGGAACTGTAGTTTGAATCGCTCGTGGATTGGGAAGGTCTTGAACAAGGAAAGATTCAGGCTCCTGGTCGGCGGCGATCGCAATTCCCCATACCGTGGCGGCTCGGGAGTGACCATGTACTGGGTGGGCAGCGGCGAGAACGCGGTTGTATCGAAGTACGGGTTCAGGACATTGCCCTTCGCGTCCCGTTTGTCGCCGAGCCGGTTTTCAATCGAGCCGCTCAAGGCCGAGTTGCGCAGGCGAATAGGGCGTCCGTTCGTACCTGTAACACCCTGCGCATTTCCCATTTCATAAACGTAGAAGCTGCTCAGGGACCAGCCTCCGGCCACCTTGTCCATCACCCGGTTCCAGCCTCCGCTGCCCGCAAAGCGCCAGGGGAACTCGTAAGTGGCTACCAGGCGCAGCATGTGCGGGACGTCGTTGGAGGAGACGGTGCGGTAGTGGCGCTCGTTTACAACGCTCGAAGTTTCGTTATCTATCAGCTTCGACCATGTATAGGTAAACAGGACATTCAGTCCGTGTGTCAGGCGTTTTTCGACCTTCGTCTGCAGCGCGTGATAGTTCGCGCGCCCCGTGTTGGCGCCCTGCACCGTGAGACTAGTGAATTGCGGGTACCTGACCCACAGGCGGTTCTGCGTGATGGTCGCGCCTTGCCCTAAGGTTGAAGTGGCGGGGAACGCGTTCAGAAAGGGATTGGCCAGCTTATCGTTTTCCGCGGCGCCGAGGGCGAGGTAGCGATCCGGCTTCTCATTTAAATTGAAACTCTCGAGCTGCTTTAGGCTGAGCATCCCGACGTAGGCGGCCTCCACCAGAATCTGGGAGGGAAGCTCGTGCTGAATGCCGAACTGCCACTGCTGGCTGTACGGTGATACGCGTGCGCTGTCGAGAAAGCTGACGCTGTCGCCCGCCTGCGCCATCAGGCCCACCGAACTTCCGACCGCCTGACGCAGTCCGGCGGGGAATGGATTGGCGAGCGTGGCATATGGAGTTGCACCGTTATCCAGACTGCCCGTAACCGAGGTGGTGGTGTTGAACACGCCCACGTCTCCCATGTAGCTGGTGTTGAACGACGCGGCGCTATAGAACAAGCCGTATCCTCCGCGCAGCACGGTCTTGGGAGCGACGCTGACTGCGAACCCGAAGCGCGGCCCGAAATTATTCTTGTCCAGCGGTCCGCCGCGGCGTGGGTTGCCATCCACGCCGGCGAAGAGTATGCCGCCGCGAAGATCGAGGCCGGGAACCTGAACCGGCAGCTTCGCATTGCTGTCGAAACCGTAACTCATGCGGTTGTAGCGCTCGGTCCAAGGTGTTTCCAGATCGTATCGCAGCCCGAAGTTCAACGTTAGGCGGTGATTCACCTTCCAATCTTCTTGAATATAGCCCGCCACGTAATGGTTCTGATAAGAGAGGGCGGAGGAATTGCCAAGCGAACCGGAGGCCGGGAGGCCCAGCAGCACTGAGGCCATGGCTGACCCGGAGGTGTCCGAGGAAGAGGAAGTGAAAGGATCGGCACGCGTAAATACCGGGCTAAACGTGAAGCTGCCGGAGGCGGCGCTGCCCGGCGACACCTGGTTATAACGCCCCAGGCGGTAGTCGATCCCGAACTTAAGGCTGTGTTTACCAGTCAGTTTCGTGAATGCGGCCATCAGCGAATGCTGGTCATTGGCGACATAAGACAACTGGCTGCCGAGGGTCGGCATGTTCTCGCCCAAATTGAAGGTCGGCCAACCGTTGGTCGCCTGATTTCCAGTCAGTATCGCCGGCAGGCCCAGCGACTCCGTCGGCTGCCCTACTGCGCCTTTGATCGATTGCTGCACTTTGCGGATGAAACCGTATCGCAGAGATCCGATAAACGTCGGCGAGAACGTGTAGGTGTCGTCCACCCCTATGTTGGTGAAGTCGCGGGTCAGATACTCCAGGTTCGAGGCGCCGAGCGGCGGAATGGAAGTCTGGCCGGGGATGATCGGGTTGAAGTTCTGGTCGCGATAAAGATTGCCGTACCGTGCAAAGATGCGCTGGCGGTCGCTGATGTTGTGGTCAATGCGGCCGCTCACCTGAGAATTCTTGACGTAGTACGACCCCGCAGTGAGCCAGTTATACGCCTGAATGCGCGGCGTGCCGGGCAGGTTCGGCTCAGGCAATAGCTTCAGCCATGCCACACCGGTTGGGCTGAGAAGCGACGATGGGATGGTCGCGTTGGCAAAAGGCTGGCGCGCCGCTTTGCCGCCGGTAACCACCGTAGTGAAAGGATTATAGACGCCCAGGGGAAGGCCGGTCGCGCCCAGCGTCTGGGAGAAATTCCCTTGCCGCTCCAGGCTCGAAGGTACGCGCGCATAAAGGGTCCAGGTGCGCGGGTCGTTGTCGCGCTCCAATGTGGTGGAAAAGAAGGTGCGGTTGCGGCCATTATAGACGTGCGGAATATAGATCGGGCCGCTGAACAGATAACCGGTCTGGTGATAATGTACGGTCGGTTTCTGTATGCCGTTCTTGTTGTTGGTCCAACTGTTGGCGTTGAAGACACCCCACTGTTTGTACATGTAGACGGTGCCGTGCGGCGTATTCGTGCCCCCCTTCGTCGTGATGTTGATCGCACCGCTGTTGGTGTGGCCGTACGCGGCGTCAAACATCGTGGTCTGCACTTTGATCTCTTCCACCGCGTCGATGGACGGAATGTAAACCACCCCGCCGCTGTTCTGTGCGAGTGTGTTGGGGATGCCGTCGATGAGGTACTCCACGCGTCCGTCCGTGGAACCGCCGCCAGCGATCTGGTAATTACCCGCCCCGTTTCCGGTGACTGATCCGCCTCCGCTATTCACGCCCGGCGCCAGCCGCACTGAATAAAGAACATTCTTGCCGAGACCGATCGTCACCGTGCTCAGAACTCTGGTGTCCAGCACTTGGCCGAGATCGCCGCCCGCGGTGTTCAAGACGGGCGCGCTGTCAACCACGGTGACGCTGTCTGTCGCGGCCCCCAGTTCCAGTTGCAGATCGACAGTGATCTGGGTTCCGGTCAGAACACGCAGGCCGCTCCGCTCCAATTTCTTGAAGCCGGGCTGTACCACCACGATGCTGTAGTTGCCGGGTACGACGAACGGGATCTGGTAGTTGCCCGCCTCATTGGAGGTGGTGTGCAGCAGGATCTTCGTGTCTACATTGACAGCGTCGATTCCCGCGCCCGTGATGGCGGCCCCGCTTGGATCGACGATGCGTCCGAGAATGGTGCCGCGAGACTCCTGTGCCCACATAGCCGAGGGAACCAGAAGAAGACAAATCGACAGCGTGCGCAAAATGTTCATGACCCACCTCCCTAACTTTGTCGCTCGAGATGCACGGACTTTTGTCCCATTGGACTACCGGATTATATTCCCCGGCCGGACCGAATGCAATTTTACGGTAAACGGACCAGAGGCATAGGACCGCCGTGGAAAATGCCAGCCGAGCCTGCAACATTGGCAAACGAAAGCCGGTATGTGCCGGAGCGGTCGGTGAAAACCAGTTCGCCGGCGCCGCGCTTGCCAAAACGAAAATCATCGCCGCTGAAGGCGAATGCGCTGACCGGAGAAGGCGAGTCCACCGTCAGCGTTTCTCCGGACAGCCGCGCTTCGCCCGAGAGCCAGTAGATTCGTGCCTGATGTCCGTCAAACCGGACAGCGCGGCGGTCCCGGTCAAGCGAAGGCCGGGAGACCACGGCACGGTCGAACACCCACTCGGATTGGATGTTTCCGCTGGCGCCGCCGTACAGCACGACGGCGGAAGCGGGCGTAAAAACATACAGCGTCCACAGGGCCTTGCGACGCTCGGCGATAACGGCACACTGTGTAGCCGCGTCGCCGCTGCCGGTGAGCAGAACGGCTTCGTCTGTATCCACCGCCGCGGTATCGATGCCATCCGCCCGGGTAGTGGAATGCGCGGTATCGGTGTGCAGCAGGATGGGATCCTCCTCGCCGAGCGCGAAGGTCTGGATGCCGCGCAGGGGCGAGTAATATCCTTCTTTGTGCCGCCCGCGGAAGACGACGCCGGTCTGATAGCCGCGGCTGATCAGCGCATACTGCACTTCCGGGCGGTCGTACATGCGGACGTGATTGCCGTACCAGCCGGGAGTTTCGCCGGGAACTGCGGCCCGGCCCTTTTCCAACATGGCCCAGATGAGCGGAGAAATCATGTGGCCGCCGAAATCCGGCAGGTACTTTTCCTTCTTTTCGAGCAGATTTTCGGAAAGCCGCGCCCAAAACGGATCTTCACGCGAGAAACTTTCGAGCGAGGGCAGCAGGTCCTGGAGATTCCCAGGATTAGCCTGCCGCCGCCGTACCGAAGCGCCTGTTGCTAGCGGAAATCCGCGATAGGAGTTGTATACGGCAAACCAGCGCATGGCGTTCCGCAGCTTCGCGTCCATCTCGTCGCGGCCGGAGAAGAGCCGGTACAGATAGACATAGGCCCAACCGGTGTAGCTGTAATTCGAATCCGGACCGCCGCCACCATACTGCGCCGTGTGCTCGCCGACTTCACCGTCCGGCCATAACACGCCATCGAAAATCGGCCCCGCATGCTTCTCAACGATCCGGAGAAAGTCCGGCCTTTCGAAATAGACGCCGCACAGCGTCGTGATGGCGCACCATACGGCGCCCCGGTTGTTGTTCTGGTTGTAGGGATGGGCGGCCAACCATCCAGCCGAGCGCGCGAGTGCATCCAGGATCACCTTGCGCTCGGCGGCAGGGAACTCGTCGCCCAACCAGATAAAGCCGGCCAGCAGGGGTTCCAGACGCCACGCCTGTTCGTGCGCCTCGTAGAAATACGCCGTGTCCCCCGGCCATTTCATGAATCCGTCGGACCCGATATGTCGTGCCACCGCCAGATAGGCCTGCCGCAGTTTCTTGAGCAGCTCCGGCCTGCGGTAATAGCGCAAGCCCGGCGTCCGGTAACAGAACGCCAGCCGCCCAATGGTGTTCGTCTGGGCTCGCGAGAGGTCCGCGCCGCCGTTCTCCAGGAAATTTAAATCCAATCCGAGCCAGTCGCTATCGAGCCTGCTCTCGATCATGGCGAGGTAGCGGGCATTGCGCGCCCCCTGCGCGACGGGCTGCCGCAGGTAGTTTTCAAGCCACGCGCGGCTACGTGGCTCAGCGGCATGGGCCGTTACCGTGACCAGGGCCAGCGGGGCCAACCAGAGCCGGATCATTGCGGCAGGTGCTCGTAAGCGTTGCCGCTACCGATGGCCCGCTTCACGTTCTTCAAATCGTTTCCGTTGAGCACAACTTCGGTTTCCGGTGTTCCGCTCAATCCGATGAAGACGGGCATCGCGCCTTCGGCGACGGACTGCGTGACAAGCGCGCGGCGGACCCGCTCCATTCCAACGGCGGCCAATCCTGAACCGGAGGGTCCGCCAGTAAACCCGGAGAGGCTCACGCCCTCCACGGCGCCCAGATAAATCGCATGGCGGTCCGGCGCCGCCCCGTGGACATCCCAGATCACCCGCAGATCCCGGAGCATCAGTCCGCGGACGTTCGCGAAGATGAACGCCGACGGCGCCGTGCTGTAATCCGTGTCTCGAGAGGCGACACGGATCTTAGCCACGCCCCGCGGCTTGCGCTGTTTTTCCACTGCTTCAAAACCAGTCATCCGCATGGTGACGTTGCGGAAACTGAGGTTTTCGATCGGCTGCGTGGGCATTCCGCCCACCAGCACCCGCCCTTTGCCGATGATGCGGATATCACTGAAGCTCACGTCGCGGATGCGGCTTTGTTTCGACTCGTCGGTGCGTTTCTCCAGGTCGAGGAAGATCGGGTACGCCGTCCAATCGCGTGTGCTCTTCGTCAACTCGTTATATCGCGCCGTGGAGGTCTCGATGGTGATATTGGAGAAGCTGATACCCTCCACCAGTCCTCCGTCTTTGATGTACATGGCGAGCCCATAGCGCGTTCCGCTAATTGCGCAATTCGAAAAAGTGCAGTTGCGGAAATCTCCGTGGCTGGCGGTGCCGAACTTGATGGCGGAGTCGTCGCTGGTCAGCACGCAGTTGGTCACGGTAACGTTCTCGCAGGCGCGCCCGGAGTGGGTCTTCAGGCAGATGGCGTCGTCTCCCGATTCAATCCTGCAATCCGAGATCGTCACGTTGCGGCTGGAGTCCGGGTCAATGCCATCGGTATTGGGACCGCGCATATCCGTGATCATCGAGATGCCGCGGATGGATACTCCGTCACAGTCGACCGGGTGAATACCCCAACCTGGCGTATTGAGGATGTGCACGTCGCGAATGCGAATGTTGCGGCAGCGCACGAGTTCGATCAAGGGGCTGGGCCGCTCGGGCTTGGCCTTGAAGTTCGGCTCCCAATAGGCGTCGCCGTTGCCGTTGATCGTGCCTTCGCCTTCGATGGTGATGTTTACGGCGTCTTCCGCATAGATCAGGTTCAAAGGCTTATAGTCGCCGATGTTGCGGCTACCCCAAATCGTGGCCCCCGCGGAAAGATGCAGCGTTACGTTGCTCTTCAGCGTGATGGTTCCGCTCAAATAATTGCCCGCCGGGAAATAGACGGTGCCGCCGCCGGAGCGCGCGCAGGTGTCAATCGCTTTTTGGATGGCCGGTGCGTCGTTCGTGCGGCCGTCCCCTTTGGCTCCCTGTGATGTCACGTTCAGAAGGGAAGTGGGCACTTCCGCGGTTCCTGCCACCCATGACAGAGCGGCCACCGCCATCCAGATCGATTTCATGGAAGTTCTCTGTTACGCGGGATTTCCACTTGCCTTCCCGGTTACCGGCAAGTATACCCCGAATCGCTTTCGTTGGAGCCGCTTTTCATTCGTTCCATCCTGAGCGATTTCGACGAGCCGCGAAGGCTTCAGCCCTGATTCTTTCGGGTACGGGAAAACCGAAGATTCCGCTTGGCTGCATTTTCGAATATCATGGCTATTCTGTGTTGGCTCGTGGTGCGTTCGGGCACGGCCAAAAGGGTGATAGGTGCAGGCTCGCGGTCTGCACGGATAAGGATGACAAGCACAATGAGAACCATAGGTTTACTCGTGATCGCCGGCTCGGCCGTCTGGGGGCAGGCTGGCAAGCCCGCTGCTCAGGCGCCTGCGCCCTCCGCGCAATACCTGAAGACCCGGGTCTTCAGCGCGGAAGAAGATTCCCGCATTCTCAAACTGTACGATGGCCTTCGCGTCTGCGACGTCATCGACGGTCTGGATGCCGTGGGCTTGCAGGGGGTAACCACGATGGCCCGGAATATCCGGCCGATGTGGCGCGACGAACAAAAAACCACCCACCGTATCCATGGCGTGGCGCTGACGATTCGCCTTGTGCCCGCGCAGGAAACATCGCCGAAATTCGCCTCCCACGCGGCAGAACGTACGTGGGAGGCCGGGGGATGGGCTCCGCCGCCGGAACTTCGCATGCCTGGCGCCGTGAACGGAGCCTTTGGACGGCTCATCAGGCCGGGCACGGTGCTAGTCGTCGAAAACCAAGCGGTCGACAACGGCTTCTGCGGCTCCAATAACTCGCTCTCCTGGTTCGGCAAAGGAATGCGTGGGCTCGTGGGCAACGCCATCTGCCGCGATAACGACGAATTGATCCTGACCAGAGTTCCCGTGTACCAGGATCCGATGCTGGCGCCACGCGGAATCAACCAAGGCCGTATGTGGGTGGAATCCTATAACCAACCTGTCGTCGTCGGACAGGTGCTGGTGATGCCGGGTGACATCATCTCGGCCGACAGCGACGGCGTGGCGGTGGTGCCGCGGGCGAAGGCCGAACAGGTTGCTGAAATCGCGCGCTGGATCTTCGAAGACGACGAAGTGAAGCGCGGCAAAATTTACGACAGCATCGGCCGGCCGCGCGACTGGACGGTGCAGGGCCACACCCAGCCGCCGCCACCTACCGATAAGCCGCTGCATGCGGCGCCGGTCTGGCAAAAGAAATAGAAACTGCGGCGGGCGACGTGTTCAGATCGCGGCCTCGGCCCAGGTTTTCGGGGCGGCGCTTCCCGGCGGCGCCTCCTTTTTCGGGTCGATAATGCCGTCTGTCGGATAGAGCGCGCGCCACGCGTCGATGCGGGCGGCGTAGTCCTTCACGAGGGCCGGGTTTTTGGCTGCGAGGTCGGTCTTCTCGTAAGGGTCCTCTTCGATGCGGAACAGTTCGTTCGTGGTTGGCTTGTCCTGCCGCGAGATAGTGCGGACAAGTTTCCAGGGGCCGTGATAGATACTGTACTGGAAAAAGTTGCCGCCGCCCGTGCCGAAGATTAGATCTTCGCGTGCCTCCACCTTGCCGCTCGCAATCGCCGGCCACATATTACGGCCATCGAATGGCAGGCGATTGCATGGCTTCACGCCCGTCATACCGGCGAGCGTAGGAAACAGGTCCATCACGGTTAATAACTGTTGGGATTCGACTCCTGCCTTGAGTCTTCCCGGCCAACGCATGACGGCAGGCACACGGATGCCACCCTCGTAGGTACTGCGTTTGCCTGCGCGCAGCGGCAGGTTGCTGCCGCCTTGGCCGGTCTGGCCTCCATTGTCGCTGAAGAAGAAGACGATGGTGTCGCGCGCCATATTCTCGGAGTCGAGCGTGCCGAGGATGCGGCCGACGGCATCGTCCATGTACTGGGTCATGGCGCAGTAGCTGCGGCGCTCTTCGTCCGCGATCCGGGCATAGTTTTCCGTGAAGCGTGGCGGCTGATGCAGCGGCGCGTGCGGCGCGTTGAACGGCACATAGAGGAACATGGGCCGCTTGTGATCGCGGTTGCGGATCAACTGCATGGCCTCCTGCGCAATCAACTCCGTCGAGTAGCCCTTCTCGAAAGAAGTCTTGCAGTCGCGATGCCAGTCGTAGCCGCCCTCCCGGTCGTGTGTGAAGTAGTCGATGCGGCCGTTCAAACAGCCGTAGGAATGCTCGAAGCCGCGCGCGTTGGGCAGGAATTTCCTGTGGGTGTGGCCGAGGTGCCACTTGCCCGTGACGGCGGTTTCGTAGCCGGCGGCGCGGAACGACTCGGCGATGAAATGTTCCTCGACGGGCACGCCGTGCGAGTCGAATGGCTCGATAGTGGCGTAGATGACGCCCATGCGGACAGGCGAGCGGCCGGTCATCAGGGCCGAGCGCGTCGGCGAGCACAACGGGAACGAGCAGAAGCGTTCGAAGCGCACACCCTCAGACGCCAGGCGGTCGATGTTGGGAGTGCGAATTTCACTGTCGTGGAAACCCACGTCGCGCCACCCGAGGTCGTCGGCCAGGAAGATCACGACGTTGGGCGGCGCCGGGGCCGCGGACTTCGCCGCGACGGCCGCGAGTGGCATGGATAGAAAAGAGCGCCGGTCCATCATGCTACTGACGATATCATCTAGACGGTCACGATCTCCAGAGATTCTGGAACGCAATTTCTGTGCCGCACGCTAGCGCGTTTCGCGCGTCCGAACATGGCGTGATATCGTGGTTCACAGCTTATGAGACTCGTTTTTCCTCTGGCGGTTTTATCTCTTTGTATCTCCAGCGCGTCAGCCGGCGAGCTGTTTCGGGACGACTTCTCCCGCTATCCCCCGCGCATCTTCGCCGAACCGGTAAAGCAACTGACGAACGCGCTGCACGAGTACCACTATGTGGCGCACCGGGGCGTGCCGCTCGATCCGTGGGCGAACGCCATGATCCACGACGATTCCTGGGCGGGCGGCGACGAAGACGGTAAGACCTACGTCGAGATGCACACGCCCAATGACCTGCCTGGGCACTTCAACCCGACTCTGATCATCGGGGACCCGGAATGGAGCGACTACACCGTCGAGGTGAAAGTCCGGCCGCTGCTCATGGAAGACATGGCGGGCGTGGTGTTCCGCTACCGCACCAACCGGCACCACTACATCTTCTCGTTGCACGACGGCAAGGAGGCGCAGTTGCGCCTGCGGCTGCCGTTCGAGAAGAAACCGCGGGCCGGCGAGTGGAAAATGCTGGGCAAGGCGCCATTTATTTACGACGCTACGCGCTACTACACATTGAAGGTGGAGAACGACGGGCCGCGCATCCGCGCTTACGTAGACGGGAAATTGCTCATCGAAGCCACTGACAGCGAGATCCTCAAGGGCAAGGCCGGGATTGCCGCCAACACTCCTACGCGCTTCACGGATTTCCGGGCAACGGCGTCGGATGCGACAGAGAAGGGTGTCCGGGAGCGCATCGCGAAGCGCGATGCGGAGCTTGCGCGCTTGCGAGCGGACAACCCCAAACCGAAACTTTGGAAAAAGTTCGACATCAGCAACTACGGCGCGGGCCGCAACGTGCGCTTCGGCGATCTGAACGGCGACGGCGTCCCCGATATGCTCATCGCCCAGCACTCCCGCCGCGTGTCGCGCAACGCTTTCGACATGATCACCTGCCTTACCGCCGTCACGTTCGACGGCAAAGTGCTCTGGCAGGTGGGCCGCCCTGATCCCTACAACGACGTGCTCGCCAACGACACGCCGTTTCAGATTTACGATATCGATGGCGACGGCCACGACGAAGTTGTCGTGGTGAAGGATTTCAAAATCCAAATCCTGGACGGCCGCACGGGCAAGCTGAAACAGTCGACGTGGATGCCCAAGGCGCCCGAGGACAATGAGCTCCGAGCCTATGAGTTCGAACACGGAGACTCCATCTACTTCCTCAACCTGGACGGCGGGAAGCGAGCCCGGCAGATCCTCATCAAGGACCGCTACCGGACGTTCTGGGTGTTCGATAACAACCTGAAGCTGCTCTGGAGCGGGCAAGGCAACCTGGGGCACTATCCGTTCGCTTATGACATCAACGGCGACGGCCGGCAGGAACTCATGATCGGCTACGCCCTGTGGGGCCCCGACGGCAAGCAGCTCTGGAGCCACGACAAGGACTTCAAACAACACTCCGATGGCGTTGTGCTCGGAAACTTCACGGGCCGGCCCGATGCTGCCCCGCGCGCTTACTCGTTCGCCAGCGACGAGGGCTTCATCATGTTTGACGCGCAAGGCCGCCTGCTGAAGCGCCAGCAGATCGGCCACACGCAGAGCCCGGCCGTGGGCAAATTCCGGCCCGATCTGCCGGGACTTCAACTCATGTCCGTAAACTTCTGGCGCAATCCCGGGATCGTGACGCTCTTTGACCCTGACGGCAACATCCTTGCTCAAGACGAGCCGATCCACTCCGGCAGTCCCATGCTTCCAGTGAACTGGCGAGGCGACGGGCAGGAGTTCGTGCTGCTGTCCGGCAACGTCAAGGAAGGCGGTATGATCGACGGGCAGTTGCGGCGCGTGGTGATGTTCCCCGATGACGGCCACCCGGACCTTGCGGCGGCGGTGTTGAACATCACGGGCGACGCGCGCGACGAGATCGTACTGTGGGACCAGAAACGCGTGTGGGTCTACACGCAGGACAAGCCGTTCGCAGGCAAGCGGATCTATGCTCCCCTGCGGAATCCGGACTGGAACGACTCCAACTACCGGACGTCCGTGTCGCTGCCGGGGTGGAAGGACGTCAAGTAGAGTTCTGCCGGCCGAGCGAGCCCACGTGCGGTAATTACCAGCGCAATGCGGCTCGCCGTTATCTTACCGGACGTCTCGCGTACAGCCGCTCGGTTAATGCCCAGCTTTGTCCCGGACCCAAGCGATCCAGCACGAAGTCGTAGAATTCCTGTTTGGTCTTCTCCCGCACCAGGGCGTCGAGCCGGCGCGCCTGCGCGTCGAAAGCCTGCCGTGTCACTGCGTCCGGATCCACCAGCGACGTGAGCGCTGCGTGCAGCTCCTTTTGAATGGTCGCCGTCTCCGGCTTGCCCGCAAGATCGTGAAACTCGCCCGGGTCCCGCTTGAGGTCGAACAGCAGAGGACGGTCGCCGCTGAAGTAGATGTATTTCCAATCACCCTTGCGAATCATGAACGCCCCGGTGTAATTGCCGTCGGAGTGTGTCTCGCTGTAAGCGAACCCCGGATGTGTGCCTGCGGCGCCGTTGGCCATCGGCGCAAGCGAGTGGCCACGCAACTTGGACTTCGGCTTCACACCTGTCAAATCCAGCAGCGTGGCGATCAGATCCACGTGGGAGACCGGTGTCTCAATTGTTCGGCCGTGCGGCATACCCGGTCCGGCGATCAGCAGTGGCACTCGCGCCGAATACTCCAAAAGTTGGTTCTTTGTCCACAGCCCGTGCTCGCCGAGCATCTCGCCGTGGTCGCTGGTGTAAATAAAAATAGTGTTGGTAAGTTCGCCTGAGCGCTCCAGATGGTCGAGCACGCGCCCCACCTGCGCGTCCAGTTCGGTCAGCATCCCGTAATAGGCGCTGCGTACGCGACGGATGCGAGTCTGAGGAATAGGTACAGAGCAGTTGCGATAATTGGCGTAAACGCGGAAGAACGGATGCTGCGTCTCGAAATAGCCGTCCGGAATCGACGGTAAGGGCATCTTCTCCGGCGGATAGATGTCCAGGTACTTTCGCTTCGTGCGCCATTTGGGATGCGGGGCGTGGGCTCCGATAAAGACGGCCCACGGCTTGCCGAGTCCTGGCGCCTTCTCGCGGAGGAAGCCGAGCGCGCGATCCACCAGTGCCGTATCCCCGTGCTCCTCGTCCGCGAAAGTCGCATCGACGCGTTCTCGCGCCGACGGCGTGAACGTCACCGGGGCGCGCAGCAAGCAGGCGATGTCCGGACTCTCCGAGTGCCCGTGCGAGGTCTTCACTTCTTCGAAGCCATAATCCACACCCTGGGCCGTGTCCAGCTTTCCCGACGCCCAGCAGTGCCAGCCCGCATCGTGCAACAAGTTGCTCCAGCTTGGCGCGCGGCCGTCGAACGCGGTCGCGTTGCAGTAGCTGCCCACGTCCGAAGGAAACTGCCCTGAAGCCAACGCCGCGCGCGCAGGAGCGCAGAGTGGACTGTTGGTGTAGGTGTTGCAGAAGTTGACGCCCAAACGGGCGAGGCGGTCTAGGTTCGGCGTTTTGACAACCGGATGGCCGTTGGCGCCGAGGACCGCCCCAATGTGCTGGTCAGAACAAAAGAAAACAACGTTCGGTCGCGGTTTGGCCTGCGCCAGCAGACCACCCGCGAGCGCAGTTTGACCGAAGGTCCGTCGCGTTATCACCGCCCCATATTACCAGTTGAGCCGCAGCGCCATTTGGATACGCCGGGGGAGATTCGTAAGGTCTTTGACCTGGCCGAATGTGGTGCTGGTCGGCGAGACATCCGGTACGCCAAACAGCGGATGATTCGGCGCGTTGAAGAACTCACACCGGTACTGGAGTTTTAGCCGCTCCCGAATCGGGAAGTCCTTGATTGCCGCCACGTCGAGGCTGACCACGCCGGCCGATCGCAGATTGGAGAAGGTTGTCGGGAACGTACGGATGTCGCTGCCCAACTGCTGCCGGGAGTTCGTGTTAAAGCGCGTCGTATCGAAGGCGCGGTCGATATTCGTCGGGTTCATTTGCAGGTCACCGCCGAAGTAGATCACATCGCCCCATTCCAGCGGCGCACCTTGCTGCGAAACGAAGACGCCACTCACCTGCCAGCCTCCGAACATCTGGTTGACGATGCCTTTGGCATCCCCGAGGACGCGCTTGCCGCGGCCGACTGGCAGAGCGTAGAGTCCGCTCGCGACGAAGCGCAGCGGCCGGTCTATGCTTGCCACCCGTTTTTGCAGTCCGGGGTCGGAATCGTTCAGCCGGTCCAGCTTCTGCATCAGCCGGGAGTATTGGAAGTTGGCCTGCACTTGCAGGCCGCCGGCGAAACGCTTGTCCATGCGTGCCATCAGCATGTGGGAGTACGAACTGCCTTCACTTCCGGCCAGCGCGGTCACGTCAGTGAACTGAGGACGCGCTTTGAGTAACTGCGACCGTGCAACCACGGTGCTGCTGAGGTTGGTGCCGGGAATCAGCCCGGAGAACGGATTCGTCACCTGCGCGGAGAGAAAGTCGATTGTTGCTTGGTCGCGCTGTCCGGTCGTGCTGAGGTACTGGCCGGGTGTGAAGTTGGTGGAACGGTCCACACCCAGGTGCACGGAGTGGTTGTACAAGTAGCCCACTTCCGCCACGAGGTTCTGCGCCAGTTGCCGCTGAATGTTCAAGTTCCACCGCACGGTGTAGGGCGTGCTGGGGGAAGGGTTGAAATAGCTGACACCGCGGCCAAGGTAAGTGTTCACGCCGAGCGCCGCGCCGAGCGGCTTCTGGATGCCGTCAGGGAAGGGATCGTTGAGAGTGCCGTAGGGCGTAAGGTAGCCGTCCTGCGTGGGTACCAGTGATGTAGATTGGCTGAAGCCGGTCTGGTCGAGAGCAGTGATGCCGAGGTTGAAGAAGAACACTCCGCCGCCGCCGCGAATCACCGTCCTGCCACCGAGCAGTGCGGGCGTCCACGCGAAACCGAGCCGCGGGCTGAAATCCGTCGACCCAGTAGAGTACGGACTGCGATGGCCGGGTCCGGGAAACAGCAACCCGCCCAGGGGATTGAACGCTGCCACGGGCACTTCGGGAATCGGGTTCTTCGCGTAGGCTGCCTTGGCGGCGGCCGTCACGCTATTCACCGCAGTCGGGTCGAAGCCACCCACCATGCGGTCGTAACGCTCCGTAGTCGGTCGCTCCTTCTCATAGCGCAGACCGAGGTTGACGGTCAGGTTGTTGCGCAGCCGGATGTCGTCTTGGACAAAGAAAGCGACATACCCGGCCACGTTCGTACGGAACGCGCTCAGATCGTACTGCCCGCCGGTGGGCAGCCCCATAAGAAAAGCCGCCATGTCCTGCCCCACCGGAGCTGCTGGCGACGAATCCAGCGGGCCTCGTGTCCAATTGGTGCTGAACTGGAACCGTCCCGAGGAGTTGGACGGCTGGTAGTTGCTCTCGCGGGAACGCCGAAGGTCCGCCCCGAACTTCACGTTGTGCCGGTTCACGACCTTCACCAGGTTGGTGAAAATCTGCCACGAATCGAACGGAGTGGTGTTGGCGTTGCTTTCCCCCAGTTGCCCGAACACGCCAATGTCGACGCGCGGCAGGATTACCAGCGGGCTGTTGGCTGCGAGGTATGGGGCGAAACCCATGCCAACCAGGTCGATGCCTGTGCTTTGCAGTTGGTGTACCTCCGCGTACCGGGTCCAGTTGAGGCGGACGTTGAGCACGGTGGTAGGTGTGAGCGTATAAACATCGTCGAGCATTACGCCCCAACTGTCGCGCAGCTTATAGCGTCCGCGAGACATGTTATGGTACCAGGCCTTCTCGAAGCTGCTGCGGGCGCTGTGCCGCGTGCCCAGGAAGATCTTGTGGCGCGAGTTGGCATTGTAGTCGAGGCGTCCAAGGTAGTTGTCGAAATTGTCTACCTGATCGGCGTTGGTTACATAGTTGTTGCGTCCGTCGGCGCCGCCGGCGGCGTTAGGCGAGGGGAAAAATTGCAGATACTTCTGTGCGATCGGGTTCAACAAGCGCTGGGGAATTAGGTTGCCCGCCAACGGTTGCCGCTGAACGCGGGTACCTTGCCGCACAGCGCTAAAGGGGTCATACACCTGATACGACGAGCCGAGCGCCAGTAGTTGCGAGAGGTCGCCTTTGCGCAGGGCGTCGGTCGGTACCGTGCCAGTGAAGCCGAGCGGATTGGGCTGACGGATACCCTCATAGGAAAAGAAGAACAGTAACTTGTCTTTACCATTGAACACTTTGGGCACTGTCACCGGACCACCGAGTGTCGCGCCGAACTGATTCCACAGCGAGAATGACTTCGGTTGGCCGGTACGGTTGAGAAAGAAGGTGTTGGCCGCCAGCTTGCCCACCTGGTTGAATTCATACACGGAGCCGTGGAACCGGTTGGTGCCGGACTTGCTCACGACGTTGACCGTGCCGCCGCCAGTGCTCCCGTAAGCGGCGTCGGACTGGAACGCCTCCACCTTGACTTCCATGACGGAATCCATAGGCGGGCTGTATGCGGAAGCACCGCCGCGGAAAGTGTTGGGTGCGCCGTCGAGAAGCAATTCGTTAGTAGCGCTTGGCGTGCCGCCGATGGAGAAATCGGACGTGTGCGACAGATCGAACGGCCGGTTCAGCGATGGACCGCCGTTGGGCAGGATGCCCGCCCACAGTTGGGCAAGCATCAATGGAGTGCGCCCGTTCAGCGGAATGTTGGCCACCTGTTCGGCGGTAACGGCTTGTCCCAAGGCGCCGCTGGCTGTCTCCAGAAGTGGCGCGTCCGCGGTGATAGTCACGTTCTCCGTCATCTGGCCGACTTCGAGCGCGATATCGACGGCCTTGCGCTCCGCTGCGCTGATCGTCAGTCCCTCGCGGATATAGTGCTTCATCCCCACGGCTTCCGCGCTAAGCCGGTAAGTGCCAGGCTGCAAGAACGGAAGTGTGTATTGCCCGTCCTGCCCGGACACGGTCGCGAAACGCGCTCCGGTTTGGGTTTCCACCGCAGCGATTTTCACGTCCGGCATGACCGCTTGCGATTGATCCACCACGCGTCCCGTGAGCGTGGCGCGAAATTCCTGAGCTCCCAAAGGGTAGACCGCCAATACGAAAATCAGCAGGTTGCGGCACATACTTCGCGTCATCAAGGTCTCCTTTATTGCATTTCCGCCGGCTCCCATAGCAGCGTCGCCCAATCGTGGTCCGGCTCCGTTTTAGCCACTCTATCTTATGCAAGAAACGCGAACAATGCCAGCACGCCAATCCGCGGCCGAACGAAAGCGCCTCCAGCGCGCCTTCGCGAACGCGCAGCATCACCGAGTCGTCCGCAAGCTCTAACGGTGCCGGAAGCGATAGCGACCGGAGGCTGCGATTCCACGGAGTTCGCAAGGAAATTGAAGTATTCCCGCCACCCGTCGCTGCCGCTCCGGGCACTGTTTGACGGATTACGGGTTGAAGATCGGAATCCCTAACTGCGGATCGACACATCAATTTACGCCACCTACAAGGCCCGTGAAATCGTTGTCTGTTCCAATTGATTCAGCGCCTGCGTCACCATTGAGAGCCCCTGTGACTGTTCGGTCGAGGAACGCGCGATCTCCGCCAGCAGCGAGTCGATCTTTGACGACGAGCCGTGTACCTCGGTCAGGAAATCGGCCACGCTCGATGCCAGAGCGCCGCCCCGTTCCACCGAAGCCGAGGAAGCCGCGATCAGTTCACTGGTCTCCTTCGCCGCTTTGCTCACACGTGCTGCCAGCCTGCGAACCTCTTCCGCGACGACCGCAAATCCACTGCCCGCGTGACCTGCCCTGGCGGCCTCCACGGCTGCATTCAACGCCAGAATATTGGTCTGGAACGCGATCTCGTCGATGACTTTGTTGATCTTTAAAATACTCTGGCTGGTCTCGCGGCTCTGTTTCATCGCCGACGTGAGCTGTTCCATCTGCCGTGTTCCGTCTTCGATAGTCTGCCGGCTTGAGTTCGCCTGCTTGCTTGCCTCCTTGGCGCTTGCAGCGTTGCTCTTCGTCTGCGCGTCCAACTCCACCATGCTCGACGACATCTCTTCGAGAGAACTGGCGATGTTTGTGTAAATGCCCTGCAACTCATGGCTGGTGTGGATGTCGGTCACAATCTCCACGTGCCCGATCCGCCGGCCCGCGCGGTCGTGTATATACGAGGTGTCCACCTGCATCGAGCGCTGCTTGCCGTCCGGCATGTTCTGCATATATTTCGTCTGCGGACAACCCGCGCGCAGGCTGCGGATGCCGCACTTGTCCGTCCCGCAGATGTCAGCCTTCCACTCCGAACAGTGACGGCCTTTCACCTCTTCGCGAGTCCGCTGCAACAAGCTTTCCGTGACCTTGTTCACGAAGATCCAGCGCATGTTCATATCGGTTACCGTGATTGGCTGTGGCACCGCATCGAGCGTGCCCTCCAGCCACACGGTCCGTTCATTGAGGCCGCTCACCGTCCGGGTCACCTGGATTGCTAGCGCTGCCAGCGCGAGGAATCCGAAAACGTCCAGCCATCCACTGCTCCAGATTCGTGTCGAACTCAAGAGTGCAAAGGCTACAATAAATAAAGGGATGAGCTTGATCCCAGGCGTCAGTGTTGTTCGTTCTTTTCGCATTCTCCAATTCCTTCCTTGGTCTCATCGACGGCGCCCCTGGTATTCTTATCGAATTTCGCTCTATAATTCCTCCGTGACGCTGGATCGTGATTTCGATCTGATCCTCTCGTGTCTGCGCACCAGGCTCGGCATCACTGCGGCCAACACCCTTCGAGAACGAATCGCCGCTGCGGCAGGTTGTGCCGCCTTCCCGCACATCGCGCGCCGCCACGGCGTTCTGCCGCTGATTCATGCGGCGCTCGAATCGGCCTGTCCGGATCTCGTGCCGGACGGCGTCCTTCGCGAGATGCGGATCTTCTGTGCCGCCAATGCCCGCCGCAACGAAGAACTCGCCGGCGAGTTGCTGCGCTTGCTCGGTCTGTTCGAGAAGCGCGCCGTTCGCGCCGTGCCATTCAAGGGTCCGGTGCTGGCGCAGATGCTCTATGGCTCCGCCGCGCTGCGCCAGATTCAGGATCTCGACATCGTTGTGCCGCCAGATGAGGCCCGCGAGGCCGTCGCCGTGCTGCTCTCAGCGGGCTATCGGCGCCAGGAGCCGCCCGGCTCCCACGAACATCGCTCGATCTTCGATTCCGGCAAGGACTTGCTCTTCGTCCGCCCGGATCGAGCGATCTGCGTCGAACTCCACTGGCGTTTCTCGGAAGACGGATTCAACCTTGCTCTCGATTCCGGTGAACTCTGGCGCCGCCTCGAGTTCACACAGTTTCAGGGCGTCAGTGTGCGTTGCCTGCCGCCCGAGGATCTGCTCCTGCTGCTCTGCGTCCATGGCGCGAGACACCAGTGGCGTCTGCTCAAGTGGATTTCCGATATTGCTGCGCTGATCCGGCAGGACAAGCTCGACTGGGCGCTCGTGAGCGATCGCGCCAGGTCGCTGCGCATCGAGCGGATCGTGCGGACAGGCTTGCTGCTTGCCGAAGAACTTCTAGGCGCGGCCACACCGTTCGCGAACGTCCCCGATCCCGCTGCCCGCCAACTTGCGCGCGAAGTCACGGCGCAACTCTCATGCGTTCAATCGCCGACGGACGCGGCACGCTACTCGTTCCAACTCCGCAGTCGCGAACGCCTGCGCGACCGTCTCCCAATCTTCCGGCAGTTTGTCGCGGCGCGCCTCAGGCCGACCGCTCGTGACAGGGAATCTCTGCGGCTGCCGCCGTTCCTCGGCTTTGTCTATTTCTTGCGGCGTCCGGCACGCCTCGCCGCCATGTACGGCTGGAGACCGGTACGCGATGTGCTGGCCGCGCTCCTCAGGCCAGGCGTAGCGCCGCCGTAACGATCGACAACGGCGGAAGGTCTACCTCGACCTTGCTACCCTCGACGCGGATCGCATGGCTCTTCGGGACGATTTCGTTCGGCTTGTCGAACGTGTTACAGGCGTTGAAGTCGTCGTGCCGCAGCACTTGCGCCTTGCCTGAAGCCGCATTCACTCCCGCTAGCGCCGCGCTCACCTTGATGGCGGCATCGTGCTTCGGATTGACGAAGGTGATGACCAGATCCTGTTCCTGCCGCGACGCCGAAATGGAAAGGCCCAGCGGCGAATCGTCCCCGGTCTCCACCGCAATCGCTTTCTTCGAGCGATGCAGCTTCATCATTTCGAAGGCATAGTAGGTGGACGTGCGGATGCACTTCTCGTTTTCAGTGAGCAGCAACGAATGCAGCACGTTGGTGATCTGCGCGATGTTGCACATAACGAGTTTGTCCGCTTGCCGGTGGAACACGTTCAGGCCCATCGCCGCGGCCACGGCCGCACGCATCGGGATCTGCTGCCAGAGCCTGCCGTACTTCTTCTGTTCGTCGGGAACCATGCGGTCCCAGACGCCCCACTCGTCCACCATCAAGCCGATCTTGTGTTGCTTATCGTAGGTGTCCATCAACTCACGCTGCTGCTTGACTGCCGCTTCGATACGCGCGAATGACGACAACTGCTCCTGCATATTCTCTACCGTGAACTCCGTGGCGGGACTCTTGCCATTCGAATAGAAGTGCATGGCGTAGCCCCCGGGCACGCGCGCCAACCGCGGAATCTCGGTCTTGGCGGTCTGCAATCCTTCGAAAAACCGCTTCGTCCAATCGAGGTTGTTCCCATTCGGGCCGCAAGCGACCAGGAACAAGGGAGACGACCCGAACGACTCCGGCCTGCTTGCCACGAAGGTCGAATAGCGCCGGTAATGGGCCGCGTACTCTTCCGGCGCCATCGCGCCGCCGCAGCCCCAGTTCTCATTGCCGATGCCCCAGATCTTCACTCCAAACGGCTCTCGCGATCCATTGGCCGCGCGCTCGTTGGAGAGCGTGCTGCCCGACGGATAGTTACAGTACTCCACCCAATCGCGCAGTTCCCGTGGCGTGCCGCTGCCCACGTTGCCGGCCAGATACGGCTCGGCGCCGATCAGCTTGCATAACCCGATGAATTCATGCGTGCCGAAGCTGTTGTCCTCCGTGTAATTGCCCCACCAGATGTTGACCGACTTAGGCCGCTTCGCCCGCGGACCGATGCCGTCGCGCCAGTGGTAATCGTCCGCGAAACAACCTCCCGGCCAGCGTAGCACCGGGATGCCGAGCGCCTTCAAATATTCCACTGCCTGCTTGCGGTAGCCGTTGATATTCGGAATCTTCGATCCCGCGCCAACCCACAGCCCGCCATATGTGCAGGATCCGAGATGCTCGGCGAAATGCCCATGCAGCTCCGGACGAATCGTCCCGATCTCTTCGCCCGCGTCGATCTTGATGCGCTGTTCCTGCGATTGGTAGGAGAGCGCTTTTCTGGCGGTAGCGGCGGCGAACAGCGTCGCGCTCGCGCCTCGAAGAAAATCCCGTCTGGAAGTCGAATTGTGCATGTGAATCACCCTTTGTCGCTGAAAAGGATCACGTCCCGCCGGTCTTGCATCCGGAGAACGGCTCTCCAGCAGTCTATGCCAAATCCGGAATTGTTGCAATCGGTTGCAGCATTGCTTGTTGCAGTATTCCTTCGTGCGCCCTCACCGGGCGGATTTGCCACGCACTTCGCGTCCATTTGCAGAGCAATTCCACGAAACATGCTGTGCGTACAGCCAGTTCGTGCTGAAAGCGCTTGCGCACTCTCCTTGACGCTAGCGCGCCCGCTGCACTACACTCCAAGGTTCGGGTGCAATGCCTTGGGGGAGGGTGAAGCAACTGCGATGAATCTGGAAGAAGTAGCGAAGCGGGCCAAGGTATCTACGGCAACCGTTTCGCGTGTGCTCAATAACATCGACGTTGTCAAGAACTCCACGCGATCGCGTGTGATTAAGGCCGTCGAGGAGTTGAAGTACCATCCCAATCTGCACGCCCGCACCTTGGCCGGCGGCAAGAGCAAGACCCTAGGGATGATTGTCTCCAACATGGAGAACCCGTTCTTCTTCGACGTCTTCAAGGCGCTCGAAGCCGACGCCATCGCGCACGGCTATGAAGTTGTCATCGCCAATACGGATTACAGCGCGGAGCATCTCGTCGACAGCGTCCGCCTGATGATCGGCCGCCGTGTCGCCGGACTCGCGGCGATCGTCTCGGAGATGAATCCCCGTTTGATCGATGAACTCGCTGACAGCAAGATCCCCGTCGTCTTTTATGACGTCGGAACGGCGCGGCGCAACATCTCCAACATTCGCGTCAACTATCAACGCGGCATCGAAAAGGTGGTCGACTATTTACACGACCTGGGCCACCGCCGCATGGCTTTTGTCAGCCACCACGCTGCGCTCGGCCCTATTAATGTGCGGGAGCGTTCGTTCGTCGAAACCGTCTCGCGCCACGCGCCTGGCGCGGAGTGGAAGACGGCCGTGGACGCGGATGGTCCGGAGGGCGGACGCCAGGCCGTGCGCGAGATCCTTAGCTCCGGCTTCCGGCCTACCGCCATCATCTGCGTGAACGACTTCATGGCGCTCGGCGTGCTCCGGGAACTCCGTGAACAGGGGCTGCGCGTGCCTCGCGACGTCTCCGTGACCGGCTTCGACAACATCACGCTCTCCGAGTTCTGTTATCCGGCGCTGACCACCGTGCACATCCCTCGCGAACGCATCGGCCACATCGCGTACGAGACGCTCTTGCCGGAAGACGGAAAATCGCCGTTTGCGAGCCGCGACATCCAGATCGATCCGGATTTCGTTTTGCGCGAATCGACAGGCCCGGCCCGCAAAGCGTGAACGCATACCGCAGCCTCCAGTCACTATCGTTCCCGGCACTGTTTGAAGCGCGTTAAATCCAACGGTGCCGCAAGCGGCCCGAGGCGAACCGCGTTCGATAAGCCCTCTTCAGAAGTTTCCGGCACAATCACTGCACTTTTACGAACTTCACGCACACGGGCGCGCCCACTTCGACGCTCTGGCCCGTCGGCGTCAGCCGTCCCGTTTTCGCATCGATCCGGAAGACGACCACGTTATTCGTATTCTGATTCGCGGCCAGCAGAAACTGGCCGGTCGGATCGATGCCGAAATTGCGCGGTACTTTCCCTTGCGTCGAAACGTGATCCACCAAGGTCAGCGTGCCTTTCTTCGCATCAATCGCGAAGATCGTGATGCTGTCGTGCCCGCGGTTCGATCCGTATAGGAATTTGCCGTTGGGGTGTACCTGCACTTCCGCGGTAGAGCTGTTGCCCGTGAAGTCTTTCGGCAATGTGCCGATGCTCTGCAGTTCCTTGAGCACTCCCTTCGCCGCGTCGTAGTCGAAGGCCGTCACGGTCGAGTTGAGCTCGTTGATTACATACGCATGACGCCCGTCGGGGTGAAACGCGAAGTGGCGCGGACCGGCGCCCGGGCTCACTGCGGTGTAGGCTGGCTCGTTCGCTTCGAGCGCCGCTTTCCCCGGGTCCAGGCGATACACGAATATTTTGTCTACGCCGAGGTCGGCCGCCACGGCAAAGCGGTTATCGGGAGAGACGTTGAACGAGTGTGCGTGGGGAGCACTTTGCCGCTTGACGTTCGGACCGGATCCGCTGTCCTGAATAAACGCGGTCGCTTCCGACAAGCTGCCGTCTGCTTTCAACGGAATCGCGGCGAAACTGCCACCACCGTAGTTGGCTAGCAGCAGGCACTTGCCCGTCTTATCCACACTCACGTGGCACGGCCCGGCGCCGCGCGAGGAGGTCTGGTTGAGTGCGGCTAGGCTGCCCGTCTTCGTGTCGATCGCGAACGCGCTCACCGAACCGGCCTTCTGACCTCCAAAATTCGTGATCTCATTGGCGGCATAGAGCAGCTTGCCGTTCGGATGAACCGCCAGGAAAGTGGGATTCGCCGTCTCGGCGACAAGCCCAACCGGCGCAAGCTTGCCCGTCGCGGTCTCCAGGCGAAAGGCGTAGATGCCCTTGCTCTGCGGCCCCGTGTACGTTCCGATGTAGACGAAATAGTCGGTGCCCGCTGCGCCCGCTAGCGTGGCCAGACTGCCGGCGCATACCAGAAGTGCGCTCGAAGAGAGTGTCATGCGTCTATCAGACCGCATCCCGGCGTGCGAGGCAAGCGAGCGCCCGGATGTGCCGCGCATCGGTTCCGCAGCATCCGCCCAGCACCTTCATGCCATAGTTGCGATGCAGCGCATACATCGCCTCTGCGAATATCTCGGGCGCTTCGGTTTCGAGATCGGCAAGCCCGTCGAGATCCGCGTGACTGCGCGCCGATGTGTTCGCCTGAAGTCCGAGAATGCGCCGCCGCGCTTCGTCTGGCATCGCCGTCAACGCCGCGGCCATGTGGGAATGATGCACGCAATTCACCATGTAGCCGAGCGGCTCTATGTGTGCCGCGCCATCGATCCGCTCCATCAACTCGACAAGCGGCGTACCGTCGAGCAGCGTTCCGTCCGCGCGAATCACGAAACTCAGCAGATAGGGGAGCGGCATCCGCGCCAGCGCCGCCGCGATGCCGATTGCTTCACTGGCTGCCGGTAGCGTGGAAGCAAACAGGAAATCCACTCCACCGCTGGCCAGGAGTTCAATTTGCTCCGTGTGAAACCGCTCCGCCTCTTTCGCGCTCAACGCCTCGTCCGGCCGGTACGCGTCGCCCCGGCAGCCGAGCAGGCCGCCCACGAAAATCCGCCGGCCATATTCGCCGTAACTGTCGCGGATGCTCCGCAGGAAACGGCAGGCGTCGCCGTTCACGTCGCGGTCCGCTAATCCGGCGGCGCGCAGCCGCTCCGGAGTCGACCGCCACGTGGCCGTCAGGCAGATCATTGGAAAGCTGTGTGCGTGGCCCGTGTCGAGATACTCGCGCTGCACTCCTTCGAGCAGCGCAGCCTGTGCGCGGTCATAGAGGAACGCGGCGTGCGCCAGACTCGGATCGAGCTGCGCGCGCGGTTCACGCCGCAGGCGCTCGACGACGGCGCCTTCCGTCAGGATCAGGCGTTCGCTGCGCACCGCTTCACTGAAAGTGTTCGAGTGCAATTCAAAACATAGCATGGGTCACTCTTGTGCAAACAAACCTGATTTCCGGTCGTTGTGCCTCGAACGCATCTGCCTCAACCGGATCCCCACTCCTCGCGCCACACCTCATAACGGTGCCGGAAGCGCTAGCGACCGGAGGCTGCGATTCCACTATGTTGAAGTATTCCCGCCTCCGGTCGCTTGCGCTCGCGGCACTGCAAACGCATCTGCATCATTCGGATCGCTGTACCTGATAACGGTGCCGGGAGCAATAGCGACCGGAGGCTACGATTCCACTACTGTTCACCGATGTCAGGGGAGCGTTCCAAGTGGTTTCAGAGGAATTGAAACATCTTTCGCGCTCGGCCGACTCAAAGTCAGATAGGGGCAGGGGGTATGTGCTACGATAGGGGTGGAGGGTATTAGACATGGAGATGCAAACAACCTTGAAGATTACGGGAATGTCGTGTGGCCATTGCGTGGCGCGCGTTACGAAAGCGCTTCAGGCGATCGACGGTGTGCAGGTCGACACTGTCGATGTTGGCTCGGCCAAGCTTCGCTTCGATCCTGCCCGAACCTCTGAAGCTGCAATCGCCAGTGCGCTCGGCGAGGCCGGATATCCCGTGGAGCCGCAGTCGTGAAGGTCACCTTTCCGGTGCAGGGCATGACCTGCGCCGCCTGTCAGTCGTATGTGCAGCGAACTCTCGCCGCTGCGCCCGGCGTGCAGGACGCGGTTGTGAATCTGCTCGCAGCCGAAGCCACGGTTACCTTCGACACGCAGGCCACAACACCCGAAGCGCTTGTCGCCATTGTGCGCGATAGCGGCTACGAGGCCGAACTGGTCGCGCCAGGCGCCAGCGTTCTCGACGAGCAGGAGTCGCGAGACCGCGCGGACGAAGCCGCGTTTCGCGATCTGCGGCGCAAGGCGTTCGTCAGCCTGGCGCTGGCTTTTGTCGCAATGTTCATTCTGATGCCGCTGGGGCATTCAATGCGCTATCTCGAGATGGCTATGGCTGCGTTCGTGCTGCTTTGGGCGGGACGCGATTTCTTCGTGCGCGCCTGGAGCGCGGCGCGGCACGCCACGGCTGACATGAACTCGCTGATCGCGCTTGGGACCGGATCAGCCTTTCTGTTTTCGCTCGCTTCGCACGAAGGCTACTTTGAAGTCGTAATCACGATCATCGCTCTCGTGCTGCTGGGCCGCATGCTCGAAAGCCGCGCCAAGCGGCGGGCCACGGCGGCGTTGCGCGCGTTGATCTCGTTGCAACCGCGCACGGCGCGAGTTCTGCGCGACGGCGTAGAGTCGGATCTGCCCGTGGAAACACTGCGAATCGGCGATGTGATTGTCGTTCGTCCGGGCGAAAAGATTGCCGTCGACGGCGTGCTGATCGAAGGCGCTAGCGCGGTGGACGAATCCATGTTGACGGGAGAGTCGATTCCGGTCGCAAAGGAGCCCGGCGATCTCGTGATCGGGGGAACCATCAACGCGACCGGCAGTTTCCGTTTCCGAGCGACGGCGCGCGGCTCCGAGGGCACGCTCGCGCGGATCGTCAGGTTGATGCGCGAAGCGCAGGGTTCCCGCGCGCCCGTGCAGCGGCTGGCGGATCGAATCAGCGCGGTGTTTGTGCCGGTCGTTGTGCTCATAGCGATCGCTACATTCTTGGCCTGGTACTTGTTTCCTGCGCAGCCATCGTTTGCCCATGCGATCCGCGCGGCTGTTGCGGTGCTCGTCATCGCGTGTCCCTGCGCGATGGGCCTCGCAGTCCCAACGGCGATGATGGTGGCCAGTGGAACCGGTGCGGCGCACGGCATTCTCATCAAGGGCGGCGAAGCGCTCGAGAAGTTGCACGGCGTCACGGTAGTGGTGCTCGATAAGACCGGCACTCTCACCGAGGGCCGGCCTGCAGTGACTGGCATTGCGACAACTGGCGGCTTGCCCGCGAACGAAATCATCGAATTGGCTGCGGCGGTTGAGAGCCGCTCCGAGCATCCGCTCGCTCATGCGGTTCTACAATACGCAGCCGCGTTACAACTCCAGCCGCTGACCGTCGAGGATTTTTCATCGACGCCCGGGCGCGGAGCCGAAGGTCGCGTGGCGGGCCGCCACGTGTTGGCCGGAAACGCAGACTGGCTGGCGCAGCACGCTGTTTCGACCGACGCACTCGCCGGCGCCGCTGCGCAATTTGCGCGCGAAGGCAAGACCATCCTGATGATTGCCGTCGATGGGCGCGCCGAAGCGGTTCTTGCTGTCGCGGACCCGGTCAAGCCGACGGCCGCAGAATCCATTCAAACGTTTGTTCGAATGGGGATCCGGCCTGTGCTGCTGAGCGGCGACCGCGAGGAGACAGTGCGCGCCGTCGCCTCCGAGTTGGGCATCGAGGACGTCGTGGCCGGCGTGCTTCCTGAAGGTAAATTGGCGGAGATACGCCGATTGCAGACTGGCGGGGCCGTTGTGGCGATGGTGGGCGATGGCGTCAACGACGCGCCGGCCTTGGCGCAAGCGGATGTCGGTATTGCGATGGCGTCCGGCTCGGATGCAGCCAGCGAGGCCGCTGATGTCACATTGATGCGCAGCGATCCGCGATCGGTGGCGGCGGCGATTGACCTCTCGCGCCAGACCATGACTGTGATGAAGCAGAATCTGTTCTGGGCCTTCGCCTATAACGCGATCGGCATTCCCATCGCGGCGGGAGCGCTCTACCCGGCCTTTGGAATTCTGCTGAGCCCGATTATCGCCAGTGCGGCGATGGCGCTCAGTTCTGTGAGTGTTGTTGCTAATAGTCTGCGGCTGCGCCGTGTGCGGCTGATTGGAACGGAGAGTGCAAAGTGACACAGAAGAAAGCAGTCGCCGTCGATTGTGCGACGAAAGACTCGAACCTGCGGCGTCTGCGCCGCATTGAAGGGCAGGTGCGCGGCCTGCAGAAGATGGTGGAGGAAGAGCGCTATTGCGCCGACATCCTGATGCAGATCTCCTCCGTGCATGAAGCGTTGCGTGCGGTGGGACGCGCGTTGATGCGCAATCATCTGAAGCACTGTGCAACGAAAGCGATCGCGTCGGGTGACCCCGTGCGTGCCGATGCGATGTATGAGGAACTGGTCGAACTGATCTATAAGCACTCGCGATAGCCTGCCGGAGTCGTATGATGAGCCTATGTTCTTTCGCGGAGGTTGCATCGTCTTTCTAGCGGCTCTCTGCGCCACGGCGCAGCCCGCCAAGGCGCCTGCTGTGCGGGTGCGAGAGATCGTGGATCTTCTGCTGACGGAAAAATACACCGAACTGATCGAGACCTTCACGCCGGAAGTGAAGAAAGGTTTGACGCTCGCCGTTTTGCGCGATCAGGTTGGGCCGAATCTCAAGCAACTCGGCGCGCCACAATCGTTCGGTACGCCCACGGTCGAGAAGACAGGGCAATTCAGCGTGGTCGTGCTGCCCGGACACTTCGCTGCCGCGTCCGTGAATTTCCGGATTACGTTGAACGAGGCCGGGCAGGTGGCGGGAATCTACTTCCAGCCGGGCGAGCGGCCCGCAACGGCGTGGACGCCGCCCGCCTATGCTAAGCCCGATGCTTTCCAGGCGCGCGAAGTGATCGTTGGCGAAGGCGAATGGAAACTCCCAGGCACACTCACGATCCCCAACGGCAAGGGCCCATTTCCGGCTATTGTGCTTGTGCATGGCTCGGGTCCCAACGATCGTGATGAGCGCATCGGTCCCAACAGGCCTTTCCAGGATCTCGCCGAGGGTCTCTCTTCGCGCGGCATTGCGGTTTTGCGCTACGACAAACGCACAAAAGTTCACGGCGCGCGCATGGCCGCGATGAAAAACCTGACCGTGCAGGAAGAGAGCGTCGATGACGCCGTGCTGGCGGCCACGCTGCTGCGCAAGCAGCCTGAAATCGATCCGAAGCGCGTGTTTGTGCTGGGACACAGCCTCGGCGGACATCTTGCGCCGCGCATCGCGAAGCAGGACGGTCACCTTGCGGGGCTCGTGATTCTGGCGGGCAACACGCGCTCTCTCGAAGATGCCGTGATCGAGCAATCGGAGTATATCGTTTCCTTACAGCCGCAGGTTTCCGAGGTGCAGCGCACTCAACTCGAAGAACTGCGTGCCGTAGTCGAGAAGATCAAACGCCTGAAGCCAGGCGAGGATGCCGGCGGGCCGCTGCTCGGCATGTGGCCGCCCTATATTCTCGATCTGCGCGCCTACGATCCGATCGCGACAGCAAAGCAGTTGGCGCTGCCGGTGCTGATCCTTCAGGGCGGGCGCGACTACCAGGTCACGATGAAGGAGTTCGCAGTCTGGAAGGCGGGATTGGCGGAACGCAAGGACGCGAGCTTCCGAGCCTTTCCCGCGCTGAATCACCTCTTCATGGCCGGCGAGGGCAAGAGCAGTCCCGTTGAATACCAGAAGCCGGGCCACGTCGCCGCGGAAGTGATCGACGAAATTGCGAAGTGGATTCACAGGGAGAATTAATGTCATATTTGCTTGCACTCGACCAGGGCACTACCAGTTCGCGCGCCATCGTCTTCGATAGTACGGGCGCAATTCGCTCCCTGGCACAAACGGAGTTCCGCCAGATCTTTCCGCAGGCCGGATGGGTGGAACACGATCCGCGCGAAATCTGGTCTTCGCAGATTTCCGTCGCCGTCGAAGCACTGAGCCAGAAGAATATCGCGCCGAAGGAGATCGCGGCGATCGGTATCACCAACCAGCGCGAGACGACCATCGTGTGGGATCGCGAGACGGGCGAGCCGGTCTACAACGCAATCGTCTGGCAGGACCGGCGCACAGCCGCGCTTTGCGATGCGTACAAAGCTGCCGGCGACGAGCCCGCGATTCAGGCCAAGACCGGCCTGCGCCTCGATCCCTATTTCTCGGCCACGAAACTACGCTGGATTCTCGACAATGTCGAGGGAGCGCGTACGCGAGCCGAAGCCGGCCGGCTTGCCTTCGGCACGGTCGACTCGTGGCTGATCTGGAACCTGACGCAAGGGCGCGTGCATGTGACCGATGCGAGCAACGCCTCGCGCACCATGCTGTTCAATATTCACAGCGGCGATTGGGACGACGAATTGTTGCAGTTGTTCCATGTGCCCCGCAGCGTTCTTCCTGCCGTGCGCGACTCGAGCGAAGTGTATGGCGAAGTCTCGCACCCGCTGCTTTCGGGCGGGCTGCCCATCGCCGGAATCGCGGGCGATCAGCAGGCCGCGCTCTTCGGGCAAGCCTGTTTCTCACCGGGACTTACCAAGAACACGTATGGCACTGGATGTTTTATGCTCCAGAACACCGGAGAAACGGCGGTGACTTCGCACAATAATCTGTTGACCACTGTGGCCTGGCGCTATGACGGCAAGACCGAGTATGCGCTGGAAGGCAGCGTGTTCATAGGCGGCGCCGTTGTGCAATGGGTCCGCGACGGACTCGGCCTGATCCGCAGCGCTCCCGAAATTGAGCCGCTGGCCCTGTCGGTGCCCGATAACGGCGGCGTGTTTCTCGTGCCGGCTTTTGCCGGGCTGGGCGCGCCGCACTGGGACTCGCACGCCCGCGGAGCGATTCTTGGATTGACGCGCGGATCCACAGCCGCACACATCGCCCGCGCGGCGCTCGAATCCATAGCGTTCCAGGTGGCCGATCTGCTCGAGGCGATGCACGCCGACGCGGGTATTGGCCTGGCCGAGTTGCGGGTCGACGGCGGTGCGTCGGGCAACAATCTGCTGATGCAGTTCCAGGCGGATCTGCTCGGAGTGCCGGTCGTGCGCTGTGCCGTCAGCGAAACAACGGCTCTCGGCGCCGCGTTCCTCGCGGGCATCGCGACCGGTGTTCTGAAAGACCGCACGGCGATCACGCGGCAGTGGCGCGCGGATCGGCGCTTCGAACCCGCCATGGACCGCGCCACAGCGTCCAGTCTGCGCGGCGAGTGGAAGCGCGCGGTGGAGCGTTCACGCAACTGGGAACAGTAGCAGGGGACCGAGGGCGGAACCCCGGTTCCGCAACCAACGTGTGCCCAGCATGGGCAGAATCTAATTGGATGAAAGGAGCCAATCGGAGCCGATGACGGCAACCGTAGCGAAACGCAAGGCGTAGCCGCGAGGCGAAGCTGAAAGCAGCGCGTAGCAAACCTTCGACCGTAGGAACACGAACTGGCAGTGAGGCCGGGTGCGGGCGGCAAGTTGGCGTTGAACAGCGAAGCCCAAAGGTCATCAAGACGCATCAGGTAGAGCCAGTCGGCGCGAGGGGACAGATTTTGCACCTTACCTGGGGAGATCTCTCCGGCGAGAGCGGGAGAGAAGTCAGCAGAGGCCGTAGTAGCCGAGAAGCCGCGTAACGGCGGTGGAGCGAAGGGCCGAAGAACCAAGGAACGGAGCTAGAGAAGGAACTGAAGAGCGGCGAAATATGAGGACTCGAATCACGAGCGCAACAACTACGGTAGCCAACTCGTGAGTGCGGGAGGAAGAGGCGGTGCAGCCGCCGGGAACCTACTGCGGAGAGACCATGCTGGGCTTCGCGAACCTTTCGACGGAGAGCAATGTACGAGACTTTGATGGAAACGGTCGTGGCGGACGAGAATTGCGAGTCCGCCCTGAAGGCGGTAAAACGCAACCAGGGCGCGGCTGGCATTGATCGGATGACTACGGCCCAACTGGGACCGCACCTGAAGGCAAACTGGTGGATCCTCAAAGACAAACTCCTGAAGGGGACCTACGTTCCAAGCCCCGTGAGGCGGGTAGAGATACCGAAGCCAAGCGGGGGCACGCGGACACTGGGCATCCCGACGGTACAGGACCGGTTCATACAGCAGTTGTTATTGCAAGTGCTGACACCGGTCTTCGATCCGCAATTCAGCGGGCACAGTTACGGATTCCGGCCGGGGCGCAGCGCACAGGACGCCGTGCGAGCCGCACAGCAATATGCGCAGGGAGGGAAGGACTGGGTGGTGGATCTAGACATCACGAAGTTCTTCGACCACGTCAATCACGACATTCTTATGGGCCGGGTCGCGCCAGTGATCCGGGACAAACGGGTGTTGCATTTGATTGGGAAATTCCTGCGGCGGGGAGCGATGGTGGACGGGTTGGTGGAAGCCAGTGAGGAGGGCACGCCGCAAGGCGGGCCGCTGTCTCCGCTGCTGGCCAATATCTATCTGGATGCGCTCGACAAGGAACTGGAACGAAGAGGGCACCGATTCTGCCGGTATGCGGATGACTGCAATATCTACGTAGGCAGTCAAGCGGCGGCGGAACGGACGCTGGCTTCGGTACAGGGCTGGATCGAGAAGCATCTGCGCTTGCAGGTGAACACCGCCAAGAGCGGAACGGGGAGGGTCTGGGAACGCAAGTTTCTGGGCTTTCGACTGGATCGCAAGAAGCGGATCGGAATCGCACCGGAAAGCCTGGAGCGACTCAAGGCAAAGGTGAGGCAGATGTGGGATGGCCGCCGCAGTCGCAGCAGCAACCAACTGCGCGATGAGTGGGGCCGGTACGTGCGAGGCTGGTGGGGTTACTTCCAACTGGCCGAAGTACGGAGGCCACTGCGGGACCTGGAAGCTTGGGGGCGCAGGCACATCCGGAAATGCTTCTGGTTGAGATGGCACGACCGACGAGGCCGGCTTCGACGGTTGCGTCGACTGGGGATCAGCGGTCGCGATCTTGGTGTCGCGGGCAGTAGCCGCGGCGCTTGGGCAGTGGCCAAAGAACCCGTGCTGCAAAACGCACTGAGCAAATCGGTTTTACGAAGGTACGGCTTCCTGTTTCCATCGGATCTTGCCACGCAGTAACGTCGCCGGGTTCAACCGCCGGATGCGGAAAACCGCACGTCCGGTGGTGTGGGAGGGTGCCGGGGCGCAATCCTCGGCACTCGACCCGATCCCCGGTTGGTTCGAGGATTCCACGAGAACTCTGCGCCGATGGATGGGCGACCTGGGGTCGCCCGCGAACGAGGGCGTTCGCCCCCCGGCCGTTCGCCAACTCTGTGCCGCACACGTGAAGGCTATGATGGGACTTTGTAAAGGACCATCATCATGTCTGAACGCAGAGAGTCCCGAGACCCCGTGCGACGAGTGTTTGTTGTTGCTGCCCTCATCCTGTTTTTGACCGGCTGTGCCCGCCAGATTACGCCTGGCAGCGGCGAGACGCCGCAACGGGTCCGGGTGCGCAAACCGAACCAGATCGAACGCCCGATGTTCGTCAGCGCCAGCGGTACGGTGGAGGCGAAAGATACGGCGCACGTTTCTTTCCAGGTGTCCGGCCCCGTGTTGCGCGTTCATGCCGAAGAGGGCCGTGCCGTTCGCGCCGGCCAGCTCCTGGCTGAGATCGACAGCAAGGATTACGAACTGCGTGTGCGTGCCGCTATGGCGCAGACGGCCGCGGCCAGATTGAACGTCGCGAAAGTGGGAACAGCCGTCCGCCCGCAGGAGTTGGCGCAGGCCAAAGTCGACTACGAGCGCACTGCCGACGAGTATAAGCGCTATCAGGCGCTCTATGAGCGCAAGAGCCTGGCGCTCAACGATTACAAAAAGATCGAGGCTGCATATCTGGCGGCGCGGGAGCGCCTGAGCCTGGCGCAGGAGGGTGCGCGCAGTGAAGATAGATCAGCCGCACAAGAGGCTCTGCGCGGCGCGCTCGCGCAGGAGGAGATCGCGAAAAAGGCGGTGGCCGATACCAAGCTTTTCGCGCCGATCGCAGGCATTATCGCGCGCCGCGATGTCGAGCCGGGTGAGATGGCCGCAGCCGGCCGGCCCGTCTTCGTAATCATGAACCTGAATCCGGCGAATGTGCGCGCCGGCGTACCCGAGGCCGAGGTCGGGCGGATTCGTGCGGGTCAGAAGGCCATAGTGCAGATGCCTTCATTGGGTGAACGGACTTTCGAGGGCCGCGTTGAAACCACCGGCATTGCGGCCGATCCCGCCTCGCGAACATACACGGTGAAGCTCACGGTGGCGAACCCTTCGCTCGAACTGCGCGCCGGCATGATTACGGAAGCGCGCATTCAGAGCGATGGCAAAGTCAAAGCCATGACTGTGCCTCCGCAAGCTATCGTGCGCGATCCGCAAGGAGTGACGTTCGTGTATGTCTATTTCCCGGACAAACGGCGCGTCTTCCGCCGCCGCGTCGATGCCGGCACGGTGTATGAGCGTGAGATCGAGATCACCCGCGGGCTGACGGGCGGCGAATCGATTGTCGTTGCTGGACAGCAGTTGCTTTCGGAAGGTGCGATGGTGGTGGCGGAAGAGGCCGCGCAATGACATCCGGGCCTCCCTGGCTACGCTTTCCTCAAGTCACGATCATCTGCACGGCGCTGCTGTTTGCCGCGGGCGTGCACGCCCTGCTGACCATGCCGCGCCGCGAAGATCCGAAGATTACCGTGCGTATCGGTGTGCTCGCCGTGCTCTATCCCGGAGCTACTTCGGAACAGGTGGAGCAGCAGGTCACCAAGACGATTGAAGAGCGCCTCTTCCGCTATGAAGAGGTTCGTAAATCAAAGACGGTTTCGACCAGCCGCCCGGGGTTCTGCTTCATCAACGTCGAGCTGGAAGAGTCGGTCAAGCGTCCCGACCAGTTCTGGTCGAAGCTGCGGCACGATCTGATCGAAACGCGCCAACTCCGTCTGCCGCCCGGAGTGATCGGTCCCGTGCTGGACGCCGACTTCGGCGACACCGTGGCAGTGCTGCTCGCGCTGCATGGCGGCGAGTACGGCTATCGCGAACTGAAGGATTATGCAGAGCGCATTGAGGAAGCGCTGCGTAGCGTGCGCGCGACTTCCAAGATCAAACGTTTCGGCGAGCAGAAAGAGCAGATCTACATCACGAGCACGCTGGAGCGACTGGCGCAGTACCGCATTCCGCTGGCCAACGTCGTGCAGGCGTTGCAAGCCCGCAACCTTGTGCAGTTCGGTGGGCGTTTCGAAGCCGACGTTACGAAGGCGCCGATACAGGCGAATGAACTCTTCCAATCGCCCGAACAGATCGGTCGCGTGATCGTCGATGTGAGTCCGGCCGGCCAGCCGGTTTATGTCGGCGACGTCGCGAAGGTGGAACGGCGCTACCAGGACCCGCAATCGCTCGCGCGTTTCAACGGCGAACCCACGCTCATGATCTCGGTCGAGATGCAGGAGGGCTATAACATTGTCGATTTCGGCCAGCAGCTCTCCGCCAAGATTGCCGAGGTGCGCCTGTTGCTGCCGCCGGATTTGAAGATCGACATGCTCGCCAACCAGCCGCGCATGGTCGATGAGCGCATCTCGAGCTTCATGAAGGAATTCGGCATTGCGATCCTCTCGGTGATTCTGGTCACGATGATTCTGCTGCCGTTCCGCGTCGCCGTGGTTGCGGCCGTCGCCATCCCGGTGACTGTCTCGGTGACGTTCGCGATTCTGAATGCCATCGGCATCGACCTGCAGCAGGTTTCGATCTCAATGTTGGTCGTGATGCTGGGCATCCTGGTGGACGACGCGATCGTGATCGCCGATAACTACGTGGAGATACTCGACCGCGGCGAGAGCCGCGACTTCGCAGCCGCGCACTGTGCGCATGAACTGCTGATACCGGTGCTGGTGGCCACGATCACGATCATCGCCGCGTTTTTGCCGAACCTGTTCACGTTGAAGGGCAGCGTTGGCGAGTTCATTTTCAGCATGCCGGTCGTCGTGGCGATCTCGTTGAGCGTCTCCTTCGCGGTCGCCGTCTTTTTCACACCGCTCGTCTGCCGCCACTTCATCCGCAAAGGTCTGCATGAGCCTGGCCAGGAGCCGAAGTTCAGCCTCGTCGATTGGATGGAGAAGCAGTATGAGCGGGTCATCGGCGTGGCGCTGCGGTACAAATACGTGACATGCCTGTTCGGCGTTGTCTCGATCGTATGTGGATCGCTGCTGCTGAAGTCGCTTCCGCAACGCTTCTTCCCGCCCGCCGAGCGCGAGCAGTTTGTCATCGACGTGTGGTTGCCGGAAGGGAGCCGCATCGAATATACGGACACGGTTTTGCGTCGCATCGAAAAGGAACTCGCCTCGAACCGTCTGATCGAGAGCTATGGAACGTTTGTCGGTTTCAGCGCGCCGCGTTTTTACTACAATGTCGATCCGCAACAGCCGGCCGGAAATTATGGGCAGATTCTGGTCAACACGAAAGACGTGGATGAGACTCCCGGCCTGGTGTACGCGCTGCGCCGCCGGATGCGTGAGGTCGCTCCGGAGGCCATGGTCATAGTGAAAGAGTTGCAGCAGGGCGAGATTTTCTCTGCACCCATCGAGGTGCGTATTTCCGGCGAGGACCTGGGGCAATTGAAGTCCGTGGCGCAGCAGGTGGAGCGCATCTACAAAGAAACACCCGGTTCGGAGTACGTTCACAACGACTGGCGCGAAGATTCGTATGAACTCCGCGTGAGTCTAAAGGAAGCTGTCGCCAACCGGCTCGGATTTACCAACGCTTCCGTGGCGCGCTCGCTCGCCGCTAGTTTTGAGGGCACCGTGGTGTCGACCTTCTGGGAAGGCTCGCGGGCTGTCGACATACTGTTGCGTCTCGATGAGAACCGCCGCCGCAGCTTCGACAATGTTCGCGATGCCTACCTGACTTCGCCTGTCACGGGAGCGAAGGTGCCGCTGCGCGAGATTGGCAGCCTGACTCCCGAGTGGGAAACCGGGCGTATCACGCGCCGCAACGGCGTGCGCACAATCACGGTGCGCAGCTTTTTCCAGCGCGACGTCTATGCCTCACGTTTGCTGAACCTGGCCAAGAGCAAGATCGACGCCATCGCGCTGCCGGCGGGATGCCGGATCGCCTACGGCGGTGAAAAGGAGTCGCAGTCGAATATGACCGGCGGGATTGTCACGGCCGCGATCATCAGTGTGGTGCTGATCTTTCTGATTCTGCTCTTCCAGTTTCACTCCTCCGTGCAGGCGCTGGTCGTGATGTCGTCGATCCCGCTCGCGATCTTTGGCGCCGCCGTCGGCCTGCTGGTGATTCGCATGCCTTTTAGCTTCGTCGCGCAGATCGGCCTGATCGGTGTCGGCGGAGTGGTGGTGCGAAACTCGATCCTGCTGGTCGACTACATCAACGGGCGCAGGCGCGCGGGCGATTCGATTATCGATGCGGCGCACGAGGCCGGAGCGCGCAGGCTGCGCCCCATCTTTCTAACTACGATGGCGGCCGCGGTCGGTGTCGCTCCGATGATTCTTTCGGGATCGCTGATGTGGGCGCCGATGGCTGCGGTGATCGCATTCGGGTTGATTTTCTCCATGTTTTTTACGCTGCTTGTCGTGCCCGCGCTCTATGTCGTCACCGCCGGGCGCGAGAGTGCCACGCCGGGAGGCCACGTATGAGACCGCTTGTATTGATCTTGTCCGCACTACTCGCGATGCCCGCGGTAGCCGCGCGGCGTCTGACTCTCGAAGAAGCGCAGCAACTTGCGCTGAAGCAGAACCGCACGCTTGCACTCGCGCGCCTGAAGGTGGAGGAAAATCAGAGCAAACGCCTGGCGGCCCGCTCGGACTACTTCCCCAAAGTGCTCGCCGACGCGAACTACCTGTATTTCAATAAGCAGTTGGGAACGACGGTGACAGCAGGCTCGCTCGGCCTCGGCATACTGCCGCCGCCACTGCCCAGCATTCCGATTCCCATCGACCTCGTGAGGCAGAATCTGTTCTTTGGCAGTGTAACGGCAATTCAGCCGCTGACCCCATTGCTCAAGGTCCGCCATGGCGTGGATGCCGCCGCCAGCGATGAGCAGATCGCAAAGGAACACGTGCGCAGAGGCCGGCATGAAGTCGCCTACGCCGTCGAGCAACTTTACTATGGCCTGCTGATCTCGCGTGCTCAACTTGCGGCCGCGGAGTTGAAGATCGTGGCGGCCGAGGCCGCGTTGCAGGATGCACAGAATTCCGTCGAGACGGGGAACAGTCTTGCCGTCGCGGCGCTCGGACGACGAGCCGCGCTGCTCGAAGCCAGGCAGAATGCGCTCGTCCTGCGCAACCAGATTTCGGATTACAGCGAAGCGTTGAACAGCGCAATTGGGCTGGCCATCACGACGGAGTTAGAGCTGGTCGAGCCACCGCGGATTACGCCTTCGATCACATCGGCGGCGGAAGCCGTGGAACTGGCGTTGCGTGAAAGTCCAGAGGTGCGCGAAGCCGGGCAACTCATCGTGAAGGCACAGGCGGGCGTGGGTGCCGCGCAGAGCGAGTACATCCCCGACGTGTTCGCGTTCGGACAGCATTTCTACCAGACCGGTTTGCCGGCGATGCCGTCGAATTTTCTTGCGGTCGGCGGGCGGCTCTCGTATACGCTGTTCGAGTTCGGAAAGCGCCGGGAGCAGACGAAGGAGCGCCACACTCAGTTGACCGGGGCGGAGGAGAATCTGCGGCACGTGAAGGAAAAGATCGAAGTGGAAGTGCGCAAGAGCTATCGCAATGTGGAGCGCTCCTTGCAGATGGCCGGGGTCGCGCGCGAGGCGTTGAGCCTGCGCGTGGAAGGCGAACGGCTTAACAAGGACCAGGTGGAGTTGGGCTTCGCGCTCACATCGGCGCTTGCGGAATCGCGGGCGGCGCGGGCCGGCGCGGAGGCCGATTTGCTGCGTGCGGAAGCGGGTTGGCGGCTGGCCTACGCCGACCTTCTGCGGAATATCGGAGCGCAGTGATTACGCCGGCAATAGAAAAAAGGTAACCACTCAAGTAGCCAGAAGTCAGAATTCAGGAGCCAGAGTGAGGACGCCAGCGGCGAGATTTGAGGACTTGGTCGTGTGGCAAAAGGCCCACCAGTTTGTGCTGCTGTTCAAGACAGAGGTCTCCATTGTGAAATAGCGCAACCTGTCCAAGTCAGCGCAGCGCCGAAGTAAGTTGCGCAGAGGCGAGTGGAAGTGTTCGCTCACGTTGTACGGTGCCGGGAGCGCGAGCGACCGGAGGCGTGTGCCCAGCATGGGCAGAATCTAATTGGATGAAAGGAGCCAATCGGAGCCGATGAAGGCAACCGTAGCGAAACGCAAGGCGTAGCCGCGAGGCGAAGCCGAAAGAAGCGCGTAGCAAACTCTCGACCGTAGGGACACGAACTGGCAGTGAGGCCGGGTGCGGGCGGCAAGCTGGCGCCAAACAGCGAAGCCCAAAGATCATCAAGACGCATCAGGTACAGCCAGTCGGCACGAGGGGACAGATTCTGCACCTTACCTGGGGAGATCTCTTGCATGAGAGTGGAGGAGAAGTCAGCAGAGGCCGTAGTAGCGAAGAAGCCGTTGTAATGACGGTGGAGCGAAGGGCCGAAGGACCAATGCATTGGAGCTAGAGGAGGAACTGGAGGCCGGCGCAATAAGCGAACTCGAATCGCGGGACGTCACAACTACGGTGGCGAGAGCCCGGGAGTGCTTTCGGATCAGGCGGTGCAGCCGCGGAAGTCTGAACGCGAGGAGACGATGCCGGAGTTCTGCGAACCTCTCGACGGAGAGCAATGTACGAGACGTTAATGGAAACAGCCGTACGGGACGAGAACTACGCGCAAGCGCTGGCGGCGGTGAAACGCAACCGGGGAGCGGCGGGTATCGATCGGATGACGACGGCGCAACTGGAATCGCATCTTCAGGCGAACTGGTGGATCCTCAAAGACAAACTTCTGAAGGGGACCTACGTTCCAAGTCCCGTGAGGCGTGTAGAGATACCGAAGCCAAGCGGGGGCACGCGGACACTGGGCATCCCGACGGTACAGGACCGGTTCATACAGCAGTTGTTATTGCAAGTGCTGACACCGGTCTTCGATCCGCAATTCAGCGGGCACAGTTACGGATTCCGGCCGGGGCGCAGCGCACAGGACGCCGTGCGAGCCGCACAGCAATATGCGCAGGGAGGGAAGGACTGGGTGGTGGATCTAGACATCGCCAAGTTCTTCGACCACGTCAATCACGACATCCTGATAGGCCGGATCGCGGAAGTGATCCGGGACAAACGGGTGTTGCAACTGATTGGGAAATACCTGCGGCGGGGAAGCATGGTGAACGGGGTGGTGACGAAAAGCGTGGAGGGAACGCCGCAAGGCGGACCGCTGTCTCCATTGCTGGCCAACATCTACCTGGACGCGCTCGATAAGGAACTGGAGCGGAGGCAGCACAGCTTCTGCCGCTATGCCGATGACTGCAATATCTACGTAGGCAGTCAAGCGGCGGCGGAGCGAACGCTGGCTTCGATACAGGGCTGGATCGAGAAGCATCTGCGGTTGAAGGTGAATGCCGCCAAGAGCGGAACGGGGAGGGTTTGGGAACGTAAGTTCCTGGGCTTTCGACTGGACTGCAAGAAGCGGATCGGAATAGCACCGGAGAGTGTCGAACGATTCAAGGACCGGGTTCGCGAACTCTGGGATGCGCGGCGAAGTCGCAGCAGTAAACAACTGCGTGACGATTGGAACCGCTACGTGCGTGGCTGGTGGGGGTACTTCCGGCTGGTCGAAGCACGGACCCGGATTCGCGACCTGGAAAGCTGGGTTCGACGGCACATTCGGAAGTGTTTCTGGTTGCGATGGCACGACACGCGGGGACGACTGCGAAAGTTACGGCAGCTTGGCATCACGCGGGACCGGCACTTATTGACTCCCGCATAATATAGAGTTATTCCAGACGCAGTAAGGATTGTTTCCAGAAAGCGCTAATCAAACGCGGGCGGCGGCGCATCCGGCGCAGCGTGGTGCGGGCCGCCTCGCTAAGGTGCCAGTAGTCTTTGGGGCAGACGTTGGCCAGTTCGTGGTGCTTCCAGTAGCTCCAGATGTACTCGACCGGATTGAGTTCGGGTGCGTAGCCCGGCAGGTATTGGACCTCGATCCGTCCGGCCAGACTCTCGATGTGGTCGCGTACTAACCGACTCCGGTGGGCAGGCAGCCCGTCCCAGATGACCAGCAAGGGTCCGCGGATATGCCGGACCAGCGCTTGCAGGAACTCCACTACCTGCGGACTCTTGACGCTCCCGGCGTAGAGCCGGAAGTAGAAGTTCCACACCGTGAGGCCGGCCACCGCCGACAGGCTCTTCCAATTGAAGTTGTAGTCCAGTACAGGCGTTTGCCCACGCGGGGCCCACATACGACAACGGTGCGGACGCTGACTCAGCCCGCTTTCGTCGACAAAGACTATCGTGCGCCCCTGCGTGCGGGCTTTTTTTTAATGGCCGGCCAGGTCTTTCGCTTCCAGGTTCGGATCGCCGCCTCGTTTCGCTCACGCGCCCGGCCGACGGGTCGTTGCGGACTCCAGCCCAGTCCCACCAGAATCTTCCAAACATGACCTTCGTGGTAGGTGACGCCAAACTCCTCCTCGATCAAATGCGCCACACGCGGGCAGGTCCACAGGGGCGTCTCATAGCCCAACGATTCCGGTCCCTGCAACAGAAGCTCGCTCAGGCGCTGACGATCCTCGCTCGTGAGGAGGGGTTTGCGGCCGGCGCGGCCGGCCTTGCGCAACCCGTCTTTGCCGCCCGCCCGATACTCCTGCACCCAGCGGGCTACGGTCTGCCGCGCCACTTTCAACCGGCGGGCCACCTCCGCCTGCTTCAATCCCTTCTCCCACAAGCGGATCGCCTCGAAGCGGCGTTTCTCCAAGGCCTCGAAATCACGTCGCACTCCGGCAGCATTGCCCATACCAGGTTAGACGTAGTATCGCGGGAAAAGTGTCGCTATATTACGCGGGAGTCAATAGGCGTGGTCGGCAGCAGTCGCGGAGCATGGGCGATGGCGGTGCATCCTGTAATCAACACCGCCATCAGCCACGCGAAACTGCGGAGATACGGCTTCTTGTTTCCAACCGATCTTGAGGCTCGTTAGATCGCCTTTGGTTCAACCGCCGGATGCGGAAAACCGCACGTCCGGTGGTGTGGGAGGGTGGCCGGGCGAAATCCCGGTCACTCCACCCGATGAAGATACTTCAATTATTGGCGAAAAGCGGTGGAATCGCAGCCTCCGGTCGCTGGCGCTCGCGGCACCGTTATGAGATGTGGCGTCGCGTGTGGCGATCCGAATGATGCAGACGCTAACGGGAAGTCAAATCTGTTTTGGACGAGAGTGACCTGAGGTAGTAAAAAAAGGCAGGCACACGGAGCGAGCCGCCCGCATGCCTGCCTTCTTTGGACTTACTTTTTCTTGCCTTGGTTCGCGACTGCTTCCATCGCGGCCTTGACCTTTTCCGGATCTCCGAGATAGTAGCTCTTGAGCGGCTTGAGCAGATCGTCCAGCTCATACACTAACGGCATGCCCGTCGGGATGTTGAGATTGACGATGTCGTCGTCGGAGACGTTGTCCAGATACTTCACCAGAGCGCGCAAGCTGTTGCCGTGCGCGCCGATGATGACACTGTTGCCCTTTATGACCGCCGGAGCGATCTCCTTGTGCCAGAGCGGAAGAAAGCGTTCGACGGTGTCCTGGAGGCACTCGGTCAGCGGCAGTTCGTCTTTAGTCAGATCCCTGTAACGCGGATCGCTGCCTGGGTAGCGCGGATCGCTAGGTTCGAGCGGCGGCGGCGGGATGGAATAGGCGCGGCGCCAGATCTTGACCTGATCCTCGCCGAACTTTGCCGCCGTCTCGGACTTGTCGAGTCCCTGCAATGCGCCGTAGTGTCGTTCATTCAAACGCCACGACTTGATCACCGGAATCCACATCAAGTCCATTTCATCGAGCGCCATCGAGAGCGTTCGGATGGCGCGTTTAAGCACGGAGGTATAGGCGATGTCGAAAGTGAGGCCGGCCTCCTTCAAGACGCGGCCGGCATCGGTTGCTTCCTCGCGGCCCTTTTCGGAAAGGTCCACGTCGGTCCATCCGGTGAAGCGGTTCTGCTTGTTCCAATCGCTTTCGCCGTGGCGTAGAAGTACGAGTCTCGTCATGGTGTGCTCCTACTGGCGGAACGCTTTGCGGCCCGCATAGCGCGCGCTGGCGCCGAGTTCTTCTTCGATGCGGAGCAACTGGTTGTACTTTGCGATGCGATCGGTGCGGCTGGCCGAACCGGTCTTGATCTGGCCGCAGCAAGTGGCGACGGCGAGATCGGCGATGAAGGTATCTTCCGTTTCACCGGAACGGTGCGAGGTCATCGAAGTGTAGCCGGCGTCGGCGGCCATACGCATGGTGTCGAGCGTCTCGGTCAGGGTTCCGATCTGGTTCACCTTGATCAGGATGGAGTTGGCGACGCCCTTCTCGATACCCATGGCGAGGCGTTCCACGTTGGTGACGAAGAGGTCGTCGCCGACGAGCTGGATCTTGTCGCCGAGCGCCTCGGTCATCTTCTTCCAGCCTGCCCAGTCGTTTTCGGCCATGCCGTCTTCGATCGAGATGATGGGATACTGCTTCACCCAACCGGCCCAGAATTCGACCATCTGGTCGCTGGTGCGCTCGCTCTTGTCGGACTTCTTGAAGACGTACTTTTTCTTTTTCGGATCGAAGAATTCGCTGGCGGCCGGATCGAGGGCGATGCTGATCTCCTTGCCCGGCTTGTAGCCGGCCTTGGTGATGGCTTCAAGAACCACCTCGAGCGCTTCTTCATTGGACTTCAAGTTGGGCGCGAAGCCGCCTTCGTCGCCGACGGAGGTGTTGTAGCCGCGCTTTTTCAGGACGCCTTTGAGCGTATGGAAGACTTCGGCGCCCATGCGCAGCGCTTCGGCGAAAGTCTTCGCACCGTGCGGTGCGACCATGAACTCCTGCGGGTCGACGCAGTTGTCGGCGTGTGCGCCGCCGTTGAGGATGTTCATCATCGGGACGGGCAGCACGCAGGCGTGCACACCGCCGAGATAGCGGTAGAGCGGAGTGAACTGGCTGTCGGCGGCGGCGCGGGCAGTGGCCAAGGAGACGGCCAGGGTGGCATTGGCGCCGAGCTTCGCCTTATTGGGCGTGCCGTCGAGCGCGATCATGCAGGCGTCGACCGCGGCCTGGTCCGTCGCATCCATACCGGTTACGGCGGGAGCGATCGCTTTCAGGATGTTGGCAACGGCCTTCCTGGTGCCCTTGCCGAGGTAGCGCTTGGCATCGCCGTCGCGCAATTCGACGGCTTCGTGTTCACCAGTGGACGCGCCGGACGGGACTGCGGCCCTGCCTATGCAACCGTCGGCCAGCCAGACATCGGCCTCGACCGTCGGATTTCCGCGCGAATCCAAAATCTCTCGTCCTACAACTTTTACGATCTCGCTCATGGATGGTTCTCTTATTTCCTTAGGGAGTTTTGACACAAAATTCTATTGTGGCACAGGCCGGGGCGGCTACTGCGCAAACGGGTGCAGGTTTGAGGGCACAACGACGACGCCGTTCTCCGTGACGGTGTAACCCTTCTGTCGGTCAGCCTCGGAATCGAAGCCGACTATGCTGTTTTCGGGCAGGTCGACGTTGACGTCGACAATCGTATTACGCAGGCGGCTATAACGCCGGATGCGTGAGTTGTTGAGCAGAATCGAGTTCTCTATTTCGCAGTAGCTATCGACGCGCACGCCGGGCGAAAGCACGCAGCGCGAAACGCGTCCGCCGGAGATGACGCAGCCGGGCGAGACGATCGAGTCGATAGCAATGCCCATGCGCCGCCCCTCCTGCGCGAACACGAACTTCGCGGGCGGTTGCTGGACGAGGCGCGTACGGATCGGCCAGCGCTGATCGTAGAGGTTGAACTCCGGCACCACGCTGACCAGATCGAGATTCGCGTTGAAGTACGAATCGAGCGTGCCGACATCGCGCCAGTAGCGCGCGGTCTTGTCGTTCAGATCGCGGAAATCGTAAGCCACGACGCGCACCTGTTCGAGGGCGCGCGGAATTACATTTTTTCCGAAATCGTGTGCGCTGCCAGGGTCCAAAGCGTCGGCCTTGAGCAATTGCAGCAGGACGGCAGTGTCGAAGAGATAGACGCCCATCGACGCGCTGATCATCTCCGGATTGAATACGGAGCGCCGCGGATTGCCATGCGCGGGCTTTTCCTCGAAGCCGCGGATGCGATGCCGCTCGTCGATCTCGGCCACGCCGAAGTGTTTGGCCTCTTCCGGGGCGATCTGGATTGTCGCCACTGTGATCGCGGCGTTGTGCAAGCGATGCCATTCGACCATCTCGCCGTAATCCATTTTGTAGATATGGTCACCGGCGACGATCAGCGTGTAATCGGGGCGCTCGGCGACAAGGCTTTCCATATTCTGAAAGACGGCGTCGGCCGTGCCCAGGTACCAGTCGTCGTGGACGCGTTTCATTGGCGGGATCAACTCGATAAATTCGCCGAGCTCGGGAGAAAGGAAGTTCCAGCCTTCGCGGACGTGGCGGTTCAGTTCCAGCGCTTTGTACTGGGTGAGGATGAAGATGCGGCGGATATTGGAGTTGATGCAGTTGGAGAGCGTGAAGTCGATGATCCGGTAGATGCCGCCGAATGGGACCCCGGGCTTGGCAAGGTTGCGCGTGAGTGGGAAGAGCCGTTCGCCGGCTCCCCCCGCCATGAGAATTGCCAGTACGTTTTCCACTGACAAAGAGTATAGACGAAGCGCATCGAAAAGAGACGCGGTAGCGTGACCCTGCTTCCGTTCGGGGTACAATCTGTAGCTTGCAGCGAGAACTATTCCCCCGAATCCTGACGCGCAAGACGACGCGCATTTCGAGCTTTGTTCAACTCATAGAAAAGTCGGTGCAGTTTTCCGCCGGCGCCGCGCCGGAGCTGTATCATTTCGTCGGCCAAGCCGACTATGTACATGTACTGGCGCAAACAGAGAACGGGCTGATTCCGGTGGTGCGGCAATACCGCCCCTGCGTCGAAGCGTTCACCTGGGAGTTTCCCGCCGGCACCGTGGACGCGGGAGAGAACCCCGAGGAAGCGGCTCGCCGGGAGCTTCTCGAAGAGACGGGGCTGCATGCCGGCGAGGTGGCCAGCCTTGGTTCGTACTACCCCGACACAGGGCGCGTCGAAGTGCTCTCGCACGCGTTCTATATGCGCTGCGGCGCGGCCGTGACGGGATACGCCTGCGAGGAAGAGGGCTTGACCGTGCGTTACGTCACGCACGCGGAGTTGAAGGACATGATGGTGACGGGCGAGTTCCGCCACCAATTGCACGTCGCGCTGTATGCCGCGGCGATCTTGCGTGGAATCGACTTGGGCTGAGAGCGGGCGAAATAGGCTCGACAATCGTCGCGTTTTAGAATACGCTTGTCAATTCGGAGGCACCAATCATGGCATTTTGCACCAACTGCGGGAAACAGACGGATGGCGGCTTCTGCGGGAATTGTGGGGCCCGGATTGACGCTCCCGGCGCTGCTGCGCCGCCACCCGCTCCCTCCGCACCGGCTCCGGCCTATGCCGTGCCTGCTGGCGGAAAGAAAAAGACCAGCCCGTTCGTCTGGATTGCGGCTGTGGTGATCGGCTTGTTCTTGCTGATCGGAATCGGAGTAATTGGCGCGGGTTTCTTTGTCGCGCACAAGGTGAAGAACGCGGGCCTCGACTCAGAACTGATGCAAAAGAACCCGGCGCTGGCGGCCGCGAAAATGATGGTTGCCCTCAATCCGGAGGTGGAGGTTGTCAACGTCGACGAGGACAAGGGGATCTTGAGCATCAGGGAGAAGAAAACGGGCAAGGTCATTACCATGAACGCCGAGGACATCAAGAACGGGAAGATCTCCTTTTCGGATGAGTCCACCGGCGAGACGGTCTCTTTCGGCGCGGATGCCTCGGCCAAGCTGCCGGCGTGGGTGCCGGACTATCCCGGGTCCAAACCGGAAGGGGCGTTTTCCGCTTCGGGCAAGGACGGCGGGGGAGGCATGGCCCATTTCAAGACCAATGACGCTGCGCCGAAGGTGCTCGCATTTTACCAGGATGCGCTGAAGCGCGCCGGCTACAAGATCACGGCCTCGCTGTCTGGCGCAGCGGATGCCTCGGGTGGCGGCATGGTGGCCGGCGAGGACGCCGCGACCAAACGCTCAGTGATGGTGACGGTGAGCGCAGGTGGTGAAGGCACCGACGTCGCGCTTACGTACGGGACTAAGAAATAACAGAGCCAACAAAGTGCGCTAAGCACGGCCCTTGCTGTTCCGCCGGATTTGTGTGTCAATCAGTATTCATTTTTGAAGGTCATTCATGAGCCAACTCAATCGACGAGAGATGATTTTTTCCTCAGCAGCCGCCTTCTCACAGAGCGGTAGGAAAAGACCTCCCAATGTGCTCTTTCTGATGTCGGACGAACACTCGCCGCATGCCGCGGGTTGGATGGGGAGCCGCACCATCCGGACTCCGGCGCTTGACTCGCTGGCGAAGAGCGGCGTCGCTTTCGATGCGGCGTACTGCCAGAATCCGATATGCGTTCCGTCGCGGGCTTCGTTCCTGACCGGATGCATGCCGTCGAACGTGGGCGTGTATAGCAACGGCGGCGGGCTGCGCGCGGACGCGCCGACGCTGGCCGGCGTGTTCAAGGAGGCCGGGTACAAAACCGCGTGGTTCGGGAAGACGCACTGGGGCGGCAATTCGCGTTTCGAGATCCAGCCGGGCGGGAACGGCGGTGCGAAAGAGGAAGAAGGCGGACGTTCCCGTCTGCCGGAGGACGCCAAGGTCACGGGTCGGCCCATCAGCGAAGAAGGCGACACACTGGCGCAGCAGCAGACGATTCAGTTTCTCAAGGAACACCGCGACAAACCGTTCTTTGCCGGGACCTCGTTTATCAAGCCGCACTTTCCGTTTCTGGTACAGGAACAGTATTACCAGCTTTACCGCGAGCTTCGCGAGATCCCGAACGTGACCCCGGAGATGCTTGCGGATCTTCCGGCATATTCCAAAGCAGAGCGTGCGACGTACGGCTTCGCGAAGCTGAACGCAGAGCAGATCCGGAAGGCGCGTGCCATCTATTTCGGAATGGTGACCTATGTCGACGAGTTGTTCGGCGGAATTCTGAAGACGGTGGACGAACTCGGACTGCGCGAGAACACGGTGATTCTCTACACAGCCGATCACGGGGAACTGGCCGGCGAGCATGGCCTCTGGTACAAGAACTCGTTCTATGAAGCGTCGGTGCGGATCCCGCACATCTGGTCCTTCCCGGCCCGCCTGCCGAAGGGCAAAACGATTTCGGCGCCTGTGATGAATATCGACATTTTTCCGACGCTGTGCGAGCTGTGCGGATTAGCGCCTCCAGCAGGACTGGAAGGACACAGCCTGATGCCGCTTGTCACAGGCAAGGAGAACGGCGAGCAACGTGTTGCGATTTCGGAGAACTTCCGCGGCGGCGCGGCGGCCCGCATGCTTCGGACGAATCGCTGGAAATACTGCTACACGCACGAGGACAAGGAACATCTCTTCGATATGCGCAGCGACCAGGGCGAATTACACAATCTCGTCGCGAAACCCGAGCATCGCGAACTGGTGGCTTCGCTGCGCAAGCGGGCTTTGGATGGCTGGCGTTATCAGGAGTTCTTCAATCGCACGAAGAAGAAGCAGGGTGCGGGCAAGGGCAAGGGAGAGGCGTGAGGGGGAAGCCCGGGGTAAAGAGGAATTGGGGCGATGACAATCAGGGAAGCCCTTCACCAACTCATTGATCAATTGCCCGAGAAGCAGGCCGAGCTTGCGCGCGTATGGCTCGAAAACTTACGTGACGCCGCGGATCTGGATGGCCCTCCGCTCGACGCCGCAACACTGGCGTCGTTGGACCGTGGCCTTGCCGATGTATCCGCGGGTCGTGTGGAAACACTCGAGCAATACGAGCGCGAACGCCGATCACAGTAGCAAGACCATCGCAAAACAGGACAGAGTTTTGACCGCCGGGCGTCGAACGGGTGGTGGCAGCGGCTCACGTTGCACAGTGCCCGGAGCGCCAGCGACGGGAGGCGTGTGCCCAGCATGGGCAGAATCTAATTGGATGAAAGGAGCCAATCGGAGCCGATGAAGGCAACCGTAGCGAAACGCAAGGCGTAGCCGCGAGGCGAAGCCGAAAGAAGCGCGTAGCAAACTCTCGACCGTAGGGACACGAACTGGCAGTGAGGCCGGGTGCGGGCGGCAAGCTGGCGCCAAACAGCGAAGCCCAAAGATCATCAAGACGCATCAGGTACAGCCAGTCGGCACGAGGGGACAGATTCTGCACCTTACCTGGGGAGATCTCTTGCATGAGAGTGGAGGAGAAGTCAGCAGAGGCCGTAGTAGCGAAGAAGCCGTTGTAATGACGGTGGAGCGAAGGGCCGAAGGACCAATGCATTGGAGCTAGAGGAGGAACTGGAGGCCGGCGCAATAAGCGAACTCGAATCGCGGGACGTCACAACTACGGTGGCGAGAGCCCGGGAGTGCTTTCGGATCAGGCGGTGCAGCCGCGGAAGTCTGAACGCGAGGAGACGATGCCGGAGCTCTGCGAACCTCTCGACGGAGAGCAATGTACGAGACGTTAATGGAAACAGCCGTACGGGACGAGAACTACGCGCAAGCGCTGGCGGCGGTGAAACGCAACCGGGGAGCGGCGGGTATCGATCGGATGACGACGGCGCAACTGGAATCGCATCTTCAGGCGAACTGGTGGATCCTCAAAGACAAACTTCTGAAGGGGACCTACGTTCCAAGTCCCGTGAGGCGTGTAGAGATACCGAAGCCAAGCGGGGGCACGCGGACACTGGGCATCCCGACGGTACAGGACCGGTTCATACAGCAGTTGTTATTGCAAGTGCTGACACCGGTCTTCGATCCGCAATTCAGCGGGCACAGTTACGGATTCCGGCCGGGGCGCAGCGCACAGGACGCCGTGCGAGCCGCACAGCAATATGCGCAGGGAGGGAAGGACTGGGTGGTGGATCTAGACATCGCCAAGTTCTTCGACCACGTCAATCACGACATCCTGATAGGCCGGATCGCGGAAGTGATCCGGGACAAACGGGTGTTGCAACTGATTGGGAAATACCTGCGGCGGGGAAGCATGGTGAACGGGGTGGTGACGAAAAGCGTGGAGGGAACGCCGCAAGGCGGACCGCTGTCTCCATTGCTGGCCAACATCTACCTGGACGCGCTCGATAAGGAACTGGAGCGGAGGCAGCACAGCTTCTGCCGCTATGCCGATGACTGCAATATCTACGTAGGCAGTCAAGCGGCGGCGGAGCGAACGCTGGCTTCGATACAGGGCTGGATCGAGAAGCATCTGCGGTTGAAGGTGAATGCCGCCAAGAGCGGAACGGGGAGGGTTTGGGAACGTAAGTTCCTGGGCTTTCGACTGGACTGCAAGAAGCGGATCGGAATAGCACCGGAGAGTGTCGAACGATTCAAGGACCGGGTTCGCGAACTCTGGGATGCGCGGCGAAGTCGCAGCAGTAAACAACTGCGTGACGATTGGAACCGCTACGTGCGTGGCTGGTGGGGGTACTTCCGGCTGGTCGAAGCACGGACCCGGATTCGCGACCTGGAAAGCTGGGTTCGACGGCACATTCGGAAGTGTTTCTGGTTGCGATGGCACGACACGCGGGGACGACTGCGAAAGTTACGGCAGCTTGGCATCACGCGGGACCGGCACTTAGGCGTGGTCGGCAGCAGTCGCGGAGCATGGGCGATGGCGGTGCATCCTGTAATCAACACCGCCATCAGCCACGCGAAACTGCGGAGATACGGCTTCTTGTTTCCAACCGATCTTGAGGCTCGTTAGATCGCCTTTGGTTCAACCGCCGGATGCGGAAAACCGCACGTCCGGTGGTGTGGGAGGGTGGCCGGGCGAAATCCCGGTCACTCCACCCGATGTGTGCCCAGCATGGGCAGAATCTAATTGGATGAAAGGAGCCAATCGGAGCCGATGAAGGCAACCGTAGCGAAACGCAAGGCGTAGCCGCGAGGCGAAGCCGAAAGAAGCGCGTAGCAAACTCTCGACCGTAGGGACACGAACTGGCAGTGAGGCCGGGTGCGGGCGGCAAGCTGGCGCCAAACAGCGAAGCCCAAAGATCATCAAGACGCATCAGGTACAGCCAGTCGGCACGAGGGGACAGATTCTGCACCTTACCTGGGGAGATCTCTTGCATGAGAGTGGAGGAGAAGTCAGCAGAGGCCGTAGTAGCGAAGAAGCCGTTGTAATGACGGTGGAGCGAAGGGCCGAAGGACCAATGCATTGGAGCTAGAGGAGGAACTGGAGGCCGGCGCAATAAGCGAACTCGAATCGCGGGACGTCACAACTACGGTGGCGAGAGCCCGGGAGTGCTTTCGGATCAGGCGGTGCAGCCGCGGAAGTCTGAACGCGAGGAGACGATGCCGGAGCTCTGCGAACCTCTCGACGGAGAGCAATGTACGAGACGTTAATGGAAACAGCCGTACGGGACGAGAACTACGCGCAAGCGCTGGCGGCGGTGAAACGCAACCGGGGAGCGGCGGGTATCGATCGGATGACGACGGCGCAACTGGAATCGCATCTTCAGGCGAACTGGTGGATCCTCAAAGACAAACTTCTGAAGGGGACCTACGTTCCAAGTCCCGTGAGGCGTGTAGAGATACCGAAGCCAAGCGGGGGCACGCGGACACTGGGCATCCCGACGGTACAGGACCGGTTCATACAGCAGTTGTTATTGCAAGTGCTGACACCGGTCTTCGATCCGCAATTCAGCGGGCACAGTTACGGATTCCGGCCGGGGCGCAGCGCACAGGACGCCGTGCGAGCCGCACAGCAATATGCGCAGGGAGGGAAGGACTGGGTGGTGGATCTAGACATCGCCAAGTTCTTCGACCACGTCAATCACGACATCCTGATAGGCCGGATCGCGGAAGTGATCCGGGACAAACGGGTGTTGCAACTGATTGGGAAATACCTGCGGCGGGGAAGCATGGTGAACGGGGTGGTGACGAAAAGCGTGGAGGGAACGCCGCAAGGCGGACCGCTGTCTCCATTGCTGGCCAACATCTACCTGGACGCGCTCGATAAGGAACTGGAGCGGAGGCAGCACAGCTTCTGCCGCTATGCCGATGACTGCAATATCTACGTAGGCAGTCAAGCGGCGGCGGAGCGAACGCTGGCTTCGATACAGGGCTGGATCGAGAAGCATCTGCGGTTGAAGGTGAATGCCGCCAAGAGCGGAACGGGGAGGGTTTGGGAACGTAAGTTCCTGGGCTTTCGACTGGACTGCAAGAAGCGGATCGGAATAGCACCGGAGAGTGTCGAACGATTCAAGGACCGGGTTCGCGAACTCTGGGATGCGCGGCGAAGTCGCAGCAGTAAACAACTGCGTGACGATTGGAACCGCTACGTGCGTGGCTGGTGGGGGTACTTCCGGCTGGTCGAAGCACGGACCCGGATTCGCGACCTGGAAAGCTGGGTTCGACGGCACATTCGGAAGTGTTTCTGGTTGCGATGGCACGACACGCGGGGACGACTGCGAAAGTTACGGCAGCTTGGCATCACGCGGGACCGGCACTTAGGCGTGGTCGGCAGCAGTCGCGGAGCATGGGCGATGGCGGTGCATCCTGTAATCAACACCGCCATCAGCCACGCGAAACTGCGGAGATACGGCTTCTTGTTTCCAACCGATCTTGAGGCTCGTTAGATCGCCTTTGGTTCAACCGCCGGATGCGGAAAACCGCACGTCCGGTGGTGTGGGAGGGTGGCCGGGCGAAATCCCGGTCACTCCACCCGATGGGAAAGCTTCAATTTTTTTGGGAACACCATGGACCGCTCCGCGAACTTCGTCGAAAAGTGGTGTAGTCGCAGCCTCCGGTCGCTAGCGCTCCCGGCACCGTTGTGAAGTGACGAGAATGTTCGCGTCGACCACAAGCGCCCTATTTAGCATTCCGCTTCTTTTCGCGGGCGCTCCGGCGAATCTCCTTGTACTCGCCCATTAACACGTCTTCGGTGGCGCCCCAATCGGCGATCATCTTATCGAGGTCTTCCGCCGCGGCGTGAAGCGCCTTGATTTCCGCCTTCCGGTTGCGCTTGCGAGCCGGGACGTAGTAGCCGAGCGTTTCGCCGTGACGCGTTATGGCGAGAGGCTTGCCGGATTCCAGATAGCCGGAGAGGTTCTCGCGAAATTCACGCATTCCGATCTTGACGGTTTTCATATTGCGTACCTTGTGTACACAATACCACGACGCCGCGAATCAGCGCGGCGTAATCAGCCCGCCGAGCTTATCGGCGTCGCCCGAGGAATGCCGCGGGATGCGCGTCGAGTACGCTTCCAGGTACTTCAAACCCGCGCCCGTATTGTAGATCACGATGCGCTCCTCGGGTTTGAGGAAGCCGTTGGCGATTAATTTGCGCAGGGCGGCGACGCAGGCCGCCCCTTCTGGCGCCGCGAAAATGCCTTCTTCGGCGGCCAGTTGGAATCCCGCGTCGAGCGTCTCCTCGTCGCTTACCGCGATGGCCGTCCCGCCGCTGCGGCGCACGGCGTCGAGAACCAGGAAATCGCCGAGCGGTTTCGGCACACGCAGACCGCTGGAGAGAGTGCGGGCGTTGTCCCAGAAACGGCTGCGTTGCTCGCCCTCTTCAAAAGCGCGGACAACAGGCTGGCAGCCTTCCGCCTGCACCGCGATCATCTTTGGTCGCTTGGCCTGAGTCCAGCCAAGCGCCTCCATCTCCTCGAAGGCCTTCCACATGCCGATCAGTCCGACACCGCCGCCCGTGGGATAGAAAATTACGTCGGGCAGGCCCCAGCGAAATTGCTCGGCCAGTTCGTAGCCCATCGTCTTCTTGCCCTCGATGCGGTATGGCTCTTTGAGCGTGCTGACATCGAACCAGCCCTCGGCGTCTTTGCGTTCGGCAACGATGCGGCCGCAGTCGCTGATCAAGCCATCGACAAGCGTCACCTTCGCGCCGAAGGCCTGGCATTCGATGAAGTTCGACTGCGGCACATCGGCCGGCATGAAGATGTGCGCCTCGATTCCAGCCGCCGCCGCGTAAGCGGCGAGCGCGCTGGCGGCGTTGCCCGCCGAGGGAATCGCGAGCTTCGTGAGACCCAACTCGACGGCCATCGAAACCGCGGCCGAGAGACCGCGCGCTTTGAAGGAGCCGGTCGGATTGAGACCCTCGTCCTTGATCCAGAGATTATCCGCGCCAACGCTGCGTCCGATGCGCGGCGTGCGAATGAGCGGCGTCATGCCTTCCCCCAGCGAGACGATCGAGCCGGGTTTATCAACGGGGAGCACCGGCGCATAGCGCCACATGCTGGAGGGACCGTTCGGAATCCAGTCGCGGCTCCAACTCTGGCGCGCTTTCTCGAGGTCATAGCGCACCAGCAGCGGTCCCCCGCAAGCGCAGAGATTGTGCGGCTCGCCGGCCGCATGAGTCTTTCCGCAGAGGCTGCATTCCAGGTGAGTGAGGGTAGTCATGGGCTGCTACCGCTATGATACCCTGCGGATTGGTGGCTGCCGGAATTTTCGTACGAAAGCCTGCACTCCGCGGGCGCTTGCAACGTCATACGTGCTTGGGAGCTGTTCTACTCATCCTGCTGTGCCTGCCTCTGTGCGCGGGCGAGGTTGCCGTTCTGAAGAACGGTTTCACGATGCGTGTCGAACGCCACGAGACAGTAGATGGCAATGTCGTACTGCACACTGCGAGCGGTCAGATCGTGATGCAAGCAATGCAGGTTGCGGGTTTTGAGGCGGAGGACTCCGTCCAGCCTGCTTCTCCCGCTCCTTCTGTGCCGGCGCGAATCCCCGAAGCGAAAGCGGCTGTGGCAACTCCGCAGGAATTGGTGCAGCGCGCAGCCGAGAAGTATGGCCTGCCGCCCGCTTTGCTGCACAGCGTCGCGAAAGCGGAATCCGGCTATCAGGTGGCCGCGCTCTCTCCCAAGGGTGCGATCGGCTTGATGCAGTTGATGCCGGCGACTGCGGCGGAACTGAACGCAGATCCCAACGATCCGGAGCAGAACGCAGATGCGGGCGCACGCTATCTGCGTGAGTTGCTGATCCGCTACGACGGCAGCGCGCACCGTGCGCTGGCAGCCTACAACGCGGGTCCGGGCGCGGTCGAGCGTTACAATGGCGTGCCTCCTTATCGAGAGACACGCGAGTACATCGACCGCATTCTGAGCGACTTTGCAAAGCGTGCGCTACGATAGTTTTTTCATGCGCCTCTCTACTCTGTTCCTAATGCCGCTGGTGGTTGCTGCCATTGCATTCGCCGCAGATCCGATTGCCCTCTGGCCCGGAGTCGCACCGGGCGAGACCGGCGGCCTCCCTCCGGAGGCGGATACGACGAAGCCCGACGCCAAACCCGTCGGCGGCAAGCGCGTCGTGCGCATCGGCAACGTCAGCACGCCCACGATCACGCTCTTTCGGCCACCCGCCGCGAAGGACACTGGTGCGTCGGTGCTGGTTTTTCCAGGCGGAGGTTACAGCATCCTGGCCTACGACCTTGAAGGCACGGAGATCTGCGAGTGGCTCAACTCGATCGGCGTGACCGGCGTGCTGGTGAAATATCGTGTGCCCGCGCGCCGCGATGGGCCGCGGCGGGCCGCGCCGTTGCAGGACGCGCAGCGGGCCTTGAGCCTGGTGCGTTCGCGCGCGAGCGAATGGAAGCTCGACCCGCAGCGCATAGGCGTGCTCGGCTTTTCGGCGGGCGGGCACTTGACTGCTTCGATTAGCAATAATTTCGAGAAGCGCACCTATGAGCCGGTCGACGCAGCCGACAAATTCAGTTGCCGTCCCGATTTCGCGGTGCTGATTTATCCCGCGTTTCTGACTGTGAAGGATGAGGGCGACAAGATCGCTCCGGATCTGCCGGTGAGCGCGCGGACGCCTCCGTCGTTTCTCGTCCAGGCCGAAGACGATAACGTGCGCGTCGAAAACAGCCTGTTCTATTTCCTTGCGCTGAAGAACGCGAAGGTCCCCGTCGAGATGCATCTGTATGCAAGCGGGGGGCATGGTTACGGGTTGCGCCCCGACGGAAAGAGCGTTACGTCGTGGCCGAAGCGCGCGGAAGAGTGGATGCGGGCGCTGGGCGTGTTGCGCTAGTAGATCATGCGTTCATCGCCTCCGGTCGCTCGCGCTCCCGGCACCGTTAGGCGTTATGCCCGGCGGTGGCCATGAAAAGGCGGTTCCAGCAGTGCCGCGATAGCGACCGGAGGCTCCGATTGCCTCAGGAGAACTAGCGTGGCCGGTCAGCCGCCAATTTCGACGGCGGCCTTCTCTTCAAAACTGTAGCCGAAGCCGCGCACGGAGCGGATGAAGGGCGCCCCGGATTCTTCGGGTTCGATTTTCTGGCGCAGGCGCAGGACATAGACGTCGACGGTGCGATCGGTCACAGCGCGGTCATTGCCCCACACGCCGTTGAGCAGTTGTTCGCGGCTGAAGACGAAGCCGGGGCGGGCCATCAGAAATTCAAGCAGGCGGAACTCCGTGGCCGTCAGCGAGAGCGGTTCGCCGTTGAGCGAGACGCGGCAGGCGGTGCGGTCGAGTTCCAGTCCCCGGCACTTCATCACCGGCGCCGGTGCGCCCGTGCCGCGGAAGTGAATCCTCACACGCGCAATCAATTCGCGAACGAAGAACGGTTTGACAATGTAATCGTTCGCGCCGAGTTCCAGGCCGACGATGCGATCTGTTTCCGAAGCGCGCGCCGTGAGAAAGATCACGGGCAGGTGCGCTAACTCGGCTGTTGCGCGGATGTTCTTGCAGATTTCGAGGCCATCAGCATCGGGCAGCATGATGTCGAGGATGATCAGGTCGGGCCGTTCGCGCCGGCAAAATTCGATCGCTCCTTTGCCCGTCTGCGCTCCGGCGAAGGCGAAGCCCTCGCGCTCGAGATTGTATTTCAGGAGCGAGAAGAGGTCGGTGTCGTCCTCGATCAGCAGGATTTTCTTCATGGGGTCAAGACTCTAACCCGAATGTAACCCGAGTTCTGTTACAAAACAATGACAGTTCGATGACGAGTCATTGAACTGTCGTGGAGCATCGTAGCGCGGAATGATAGGATCGTCTGATGCGAAGAGCATGGCTCGTCATTTTCCTCGTCCTCGCCGCACAGGCGCTCGCGCAGAACAAGGTTGATAACTACCTGTTGATCGACAGTGGCGAAATTGAAGCCGCCAAGCAGAAGGCGACCAAGCACGCCTGGGCGGAACGTGCTCTGCAACGCTTGGTCGCCGATGCGGAACGCGCGATTTCGCGTCCGCTCGAGATACCGGAACGCGGCGGACAATGGCCGCACTGGTATAGCTGCAAACGCGACGGCGTCAAGTTGACGACGGTCTCGCCGACGGAGCACAAGTGCCCGCTCTGCGGTGCCGTCTATCATGGCGACCCGTATGACGCAGTTGTGCTCCATGGCGTGCATAGCCGCAACAGCAGCGCTGTGCGAGATTGCGGCCTGGCGTACCGCTTCACCGGACGCGCCGAATTCGCACGCCGAGCCGGAGAAATTCTGAAGGCCTACGCAGACCGTTACGCCTCGTATCCGCTGCACGACAAGGACGGAAACGCGAAGGTCGGCGGCGGACACATCCTGTCGCAGACGCTCGACGAAAGCGTCTGGCTGATTCCCGTGGCGTGGGGCTATGCGCTGGTGCGGGACACACTCACCGCGAGCGATCGCACGCACATCGAGAAAGATCTGCTGGTGGCTGCCGCGAACGTGATCCGCGCGCACAAGATGAGCGTCCACAACATACAGTGCTGGAAGAACAGCGCGGTTGGTGTGGCCGGATATGCGGCCGGCCGCGAGGATCTGGTGCGCGAAGCGATCGACGATGCCGAGCGCGGTTTCCGCGTGCAGATCGCACGCGGCGTAACGGACGATGGGCTATGGTACGAAGGCTCGCTGGGTTATCACAGCTACACGATGTCGGCGCTCTGGCCGTTGGCTGAGGCCGCGCGGCACGCCGGCGTGAACCTATACGACGAACGTTACCGAACGTTGTGGGACGCGCCGCTCGCGCTCGCGCTGCCGGATGGCAACGCGCCCGGCTTCAACGACAACGGCGGCGGCAATGTGCTGCGCCTTGCGCCGCTCTATGAACTGGCCAACTCGCGCTGGAAGTCGCGCGCGTATGCGCACCTTGTTGCAAAGAGCGGCCGCGACAGTCTCGAAGCGTTGCTCTATGGCACGCCGCAGGTCGAGACGGGGGCTATGATACCGGAGACGAGTTCGCTGCTGAAGGACGCCGGCTTTGCGACGCTGCGCGGTGGCACAAGCGCGGTGGCGATGCGCTTCGGCCGGCACGGCGGCGGACATGGGCACCCGGACAAACTCAACATCGTCACCTACGGAGGGGACGCGACTCTGGGCATCGATCCGGGCTCGATCAACTATGGCGTGCCGTTGCATCGCGAGTGGTATCGCACGACGATCGCGCACAACACGGTCTCGGTGGACTCCAAGCCGCAGGCGAGCGTCGACGGCAAGCTGGAGAAGTGGAGCGTCGAGAACAGCGTGACGACAATTGTGGCTTCGGCCAATGCCGTCTATCCAGGAGTGCAGTTGAAGCGCAGCGTGAGCGTGACGGCGAAAGGCGTCGTCGAGGACCGCTTCGAATGCGCCTCCGAAGCCGAGCACGTCTATGACTGGGCCTTTCACGCGGCCGGCGCGCTGAGTTCGTCGTTGACGTTTGTTGCGCGCAAAGCTCCGTTAGGCGAGGCGAACGGTTACCAGCACATCGCGGATACGGCGGTCGCGGAAACGAACGAGCCGTTCTGGGTCAAGTGGCGTCAGGGCCAGACGACGCTCACGCTTCAGTTCCAGGGACAGCCGGGAACGACGGTGATTCGGGGCGTAGCGCCGGGCAAGGATCCCGCTGAGAAAGTGCCCATGATCATCGTCCGGCGCAAGGCGTCTAAGACGGTTTTCGAGGCGCGGCACTCCGTGAATTAGGGTGCGGAGCCAAACTAACGTACCCTGAAAGCAGTGGATGCTAACATCGCGAAGAGCGAGCGCCTGCGTGCGCTCCTGCCCGACATCTGGGAACTGATCCGGCCGCGGCGCTACTCTTTGTTGCTGGGATTGGCCCTCATAGCCGTCAATCGTGTAGCGGGACTGGTATTGCCCGCTTCGACGAAATACCTGATCGACGATGTGATCGGAAAGCGCAACACTGCGCTGCTGACGCCGCTGGTGCTCGCCGTGCTCGGCGCCACGATGCTGCAAGGCGTCACCTCGTTCACGTTGACGCAACTGCTTTCCAAAGCCGCGCACCGGTTGATCGCTGATTTACGGCGCAAGGTGCAGCGGCACGTCGGCCGGCTGCCGGTGGCCTACTATGATGCGAACAAGACGGGAACGCTGGTGTCGCGCATCATGACGGACGTCGAGGGCATGCGTAATCTGGTGGGCACGGGCCTGGTGGAACTGATCGGCGGACTGCTGACTGCAGCGATCGCGTTCGTGCTGCTGATGCGCATCAGTCCGCTGCTGACCGGCATCTCGCTCGCGCTGTTGCTGATCTTCGCCCTGTTCCTGCGCAAGGCTTTCAAAACGATCCGGCCGATCTTTCGCGAGCGCGGAAAAATCAACGCGGAGGTGACCGGACGGCTGACGGAATCGCTTGGCGGCGTGCGCGTGGTAAAGGGCTATCATGCCGAGGAGCGCGAGGCCGCGGTGTTCTCGCAAGGCGCCCAACGGCTGCTCGATAACGTGCTCAAGTCGATGACCGGCATGTCGCTGATGAGTCTCTCGGCGACGCTGCTAATGGGCGTCGTGGGCGGCGTCGTGATGTTCGCCGGAGCGCGTCAGATTTTCGCCGGGACGCTTACGCTCGGCGGCTTCGTGACCTTTACGGCGTTCCTCGCGTTTCTCGTCGCGCCCGTGTTTCAGACGGTCTCGATCGGCACGCAGTTGACCGAAGCGATCGCCGGCCTGGAGCGCACTCGCGAGGTCCTGCGCGAACAGCCGGAAGACGCCGATCCGCGGCGCACGCGCGAACTGCCCAGCGTCGAGGGCACAGTGCGTTTCGACGATGTGAGCTTTGCATACGAAGCCGGAAAGAGCGTGCTGCACGGCATCTCATTCGAAGCGCAGCCCGGTACGGTAACCGCTCTGGTAGGTTCATCCGGTTCGGGGAAATCGACCATGATCGGATTGCTTGCGGCGTTCTATGTTCCCGACGAGGGCACGGTCTATGTCGATGGACTCGACCTCTCCACCGTGCGGCTCGATTCTTACCGCGTGCAACTGGGTGTCGTCCTGCAGGAGACGTTTCTTTTCGACGGCACGATCCGCGAAAACGTCGGCTTCGCGCGTCCGGACGCCACCGAAGAACAGATCCGGAACGCCTGTCGCATTGCGCATGTCGATGAATTTGCGGAACGATTCGATTTGGCGTACGACACGGTGGTGGGTGAGCGCGGCGTGAAGCTTTCCGGCGGACAGCGCCAGCGAGTGGCCATCGCCCGCGCGATCCTGGCGGACCCGCGCATTCTGATTCTCGACGAAGCGACATCGAGTCTCGATTCCGAATCCGAGGCGAAGATTCAGGAGGGGCTCTCCTATCTGATGAAGGGACGCACGACCTTCGTGATCGCGCACCGGCTCTCGACCATCCGGCGCGCGGACCAGATCCTTGTGGTGGAGGACGGCCGCATCGCCGAGCGCGGCACGCATGAATCGTTGTATGCGGCCGAAGGACGCTACTGGGATCTCTACACGAAGCAGCACGGGTTGGAGACGAACCTGTTTCTGGCGCCGGGCGAAGGTGACGGCGTCGAGCCCGTGGCCTCTTGAGACCAACGCGAGTGAATCAGTAGTCGACCGAGATCAAAAACAGGCCGCGCGCCGGAGCCGATCGGGCGCACCTGGCGCCGCTCTGCGCGGCAAGCAAAGCGCGCAGATCGCCGGCGTTGCGATTTCCCTTGCCGGCTTCGAGCAATGTTCCTACGATGTTGCGCACCATGTGTTTGAGGAAGCCACTACCGCGCACGCGATAGACCAGGCGGGGGCCGTCGAGCGCGGCGGCCGACGAAAAAATGGTTCTGACTTTCGAATGGCCGAGCGCGTCCTTTTCGTCCGCCGCCGCAAAGGCCGAGAAGTCGTGCTCGCCCTCGAAGAGCCGCGCCAGTTCGACGATGCGATCGATGTCGAGCGGATATGGATGATGGTAGGTGTAAAGCCGTTCGAACGGCGGGCAAACTTCGGCGCGGTAGATCCGGTATTCGTACGTTTTTGCGACGGCGTTGAAGCGTGGATGAAAGTCCGCGTGCACTTCATCCAAGGCAAGTATGCGGATGTCGCCTGGCAGCAGACGATTCAGCGCACGCCGCAGGTTGTCGACCGGGATCGGATTTTCCAGTGAAAACGCGGCCACCTGCGCCAGCGCGTGGACGCCGGCGTCGGTGCGTCCCGAGCCATGCACCGCGACCTTTGCGTCTTCGATCCGTGAGACGGCCTCTTCGAGGACTCCTTGAATTGTGGGCAGCCCGGGCTGCACCTGCCAGCCGTGGTAGGCTGTGCCGTCGTAGGAGACGGTGATGCGGATGCGTCTCATGCGGCCGACGGGCGCGAACCTGGTTTGACCACGGGAAGGCCTTTGAGGCACAGCGGGCACTCGTCCGGCGTGAATGCCTGTACCGTGAGCGTGGAAAGCGCAGCGCGAGGCACGCCGAGATCGGCCTTGCCGCCGCTGCGGTCTATCACAGAGCCCGCGGCGGCGACTTCGGCGCCGGCGCGGCGCAGCAAGTCGATCACTTCGAGAGTGCTGCCGCCCGTTGTGATCACGTCTTCGATCACAATGGCTGTTTCGCCTTGTTCGATCTGGAAACCGCGGCGCAGGAGCATCGCGCCATCGGATCCGCGTTCGGTGAACAGGAAGCGGACGCCAAGCGCGCGCGCGACTTCGTGGCCGATGATCAGGCCGCCCATCGCGGGCGAGACAACTACGCTGATCTTCTGCGCAGCCGCGAGCGCGGCGACGGATGCGGCGAGTTCCCGGCCGAGCCGTTCCGCGTGGACGGGATACTGCAGGACGCGGGCGCATTGCAGATACTCCGGACTGTGCAGGCCGCTGGTGAGCCGGAAATGTCCGCGCAAGTAAGCGCCGGTCTGTTCAAAGATGTCGAGTACGCTGCCGGATGGTTGGGTCACAAGATGTCAATATAGCGCAGGCGGCGGCGAGAACGCTGCACGAGTGCTGTTACCATAAGACTTTCGGGGAACAAAAGGAGTATCGAACTCGTCGGTAGTACTTGTATCGAACCGGTAGTTGTAGTGCCGAATCGGTTATCGTTGTATCGAAGAGGATCCGAATTCATGAGACGCGGAAAATCGTTTGTCAGTCTGCTGTGCACCTTCTTGATGACTTTGCCGGCGATGGGCCAGCAGCCGCCCGTTCCGGCGGCGGCGTCTACCTCTCCAGCGAGCGTCGTCCTACAGCCGGAAAAAACCTGGCACCATTCGCTGAGCGATCCGTATCGGAGCAGAGCAGTCGCTCCTGTGAAGCTCTCGAACTCGGGAAGGCTCGAGGAACTGATGCGCGCGGGACAGATCTACCTGTCGTTGCGGGACGCTGTTGCCCTGGCCATCGAGAACAACCTGGATATCGAAATCGCGCGTTATGGGCCGCAATTGGCGAAGTCGGATTTGAAGAAGGCCCAGACCGGCGGCGCCGCCGTCTCGCGCTCATCCTCGGTTTCGCAAGGCCCCAGCAGCGCTGGCGGCACTTCGACGAGCGGTTCGAATCTGGTGCAGCAAACGCAGGTGACGACGGTCTCGGGCGGCGGTTCGTCAGTGCCCAGCCTCGATCCCGTGGTGACCAGCACCGTGAGTTGGGGCCACTTTACGACGCCGCAGTTGAACTCGTTTATCGTCGGCAGCTCTTCTGTCGTTGCCGAAAATACAACTTACAATTTCGGGGTCAGCAAGGGATTCCTGACCGGCGCAACGGCTTCGCTTGCCTTCAACAACCGCAATCAGTCCACCAATTCCAGCCGCTCCGATTTCAACCCGGCGACGACGTCGGACCTGGATCTCACGATCTCGCAGCCCTTGTTGCAGGGCTTCGGCCTCGCACTGAACAACCGCTTCATCCGGATTGCGAAGAACAACCTGAAGGTTTCCGACCTCACTTTCCGGCAACAGGTGATTGCTACTACCACCTCGGTAACTAATCTCTATTGGGATCTGGTGAGCTTCAACGAAGATGTGGTCGTCAAGCGCAAGGCTCTCGACCTCTCCATGAAACTCTATGAGGACAATAAGAAGCAGGTGGAGATCGGAACGCTGGCGCCGATCGAGATTGTGCGCGCAGAAGCCGAAGTCGCTGCGCGGCAGCAGGATCTGACGGTCTCCGTGACCAACGTTCTGCAGCAGGAGACGATTCTGAAAAACGTGCTCAGCCGCACCGGTGTGGCGAGCCCGTCCGTGGCGGATGCGCACATCGTGACTACGGACCGGATTCAGATTCCCGGCGACGAGGCCCTTCCTCCGATTCAAGATCTGGTGGGCAAAGCGTTAGCGGACCGCCCGGAACTGGCGACTACCGGCATCCAGATCGAGAACTCAAAGATCTCGCTGAAGGGAACGAAAAACGCATTGCTGCCTTCACTGAGCGCGTTCCTGTTCATGCGCAACAACGCACAGGCCGGATCAGTAAGCCAATTGCCCGTTTCCGCGGTTCCCGGGCAGCCGGGCGTGATTCGCGACCCCGCCAACTACGATCCGTTCTTTATCGGCGGCTACTCCAACGTGCTGCGGCAGGCGTTCGCACGTAACTTCCCGGACTACCAGTTCGGCGTGTCGCTGAACATCCCGCTGCGCAATCGCGCGGCGCAGGCGGATCTGGTTTCGGCGCAGCTGCAACTCCGCCAGAACGAGTTGCGCCAACAGCAGCAGAACAACAGCGTGCGCGTGGAAGTGCAGAATGCGTTGATCGGTTTGCAGCAGGCGCGAGCGCGCTATGAAGCCGCGGTGAAGAACCGGCAACTCCAGGAACAGACCCTCGATGCCGAGCAGAAAAAATACGCGCTGGGCGCCTCCACCATATTTCTTGTGATCCAATCGCAGCGCGACGTCGCGCAGGCGCAGTTCAACGAAGTGGTGGCTCAGGCGCAATATGCCCGCTCGCGTACAGAGATGGATCGCGCGACGGGTCAGACGCTGCAAGCTAACAATGTGCTGTTTGAAGAAGCGCTGCAAGGCGAGGTGTCGGCCAAGCCGTCGCCGCTGCCGCCCGAGAAGAAATAGGCGTTCCCGCGGGGTGCGCCGGGTCCATCCGGCGACCCCGCAATTCCGAATCGGAACTCTTTCCCAAAACTGCACGCCTGCGCTGTTCCAATATTGCCGCTCGACCGCCGCTTCCACTTTTCCTCTACTGCAAGTCGTTGAAAACAAAGTTGGTGATATTTGGCGGGGAGATTGCACTCAGAAAGGTGTGACGAAACGGCAAAAGGCTCAAGGAACACAGGTTACAACCTCTCAATATCCACGCAGCACTCAAACACCGGCCACACTCCCCAATCCAACATCCTGCCCGAATCCCCTGACCGAATTCCTTGAGCCCAACAGCCCGGGTAGTACTTTCGGTACAAAAATTTCCCTAAAGCACAGACGCCTCCCTGTCGATCAGTTATGTATGGCAAAGACCACGAATAACCCGAACGAGACCCTCCGCTTCCAGCTCAGCCTGCTGCGCCTGACGCAACAAGCAAACATGACTGGAGCTGTCCGGCCCGGGCAGGCGAACGCCGTTGCCCAACTCACCGAACTGGTCGGCAAAGCGCCTTCAAAACGCCGCTAGCTGAACTTTCGTTGTCGCGGAAGCGATTCCTCACCCTCTGCAACGCGGAGGCAGCAAAATCGTCTCTACATTCAGCGGAGGCTGGCACCTGAGGGGCATTCGCTTATTTTGGCTGGACCACAAAACGTTCACATTTAGCTTCAACAAGAGCTTTGTCCGGACGCGTGACATCTCGCACCACTTCGAGCCTTTAATGCTTGTGCGCCGTTCGGGGCAGGGTCAGTCGAGCACAATACGCTTGCCAGCGCCCGCGCTGTCGAACTTCGCGCCGAAGGCTTCCCGGAACTTCGCCACAGCCAGGTCACCGGTACAGTGTGTCGGCATGATGGCTCTGACCCTCAGTTGCTGCAGGCGTGACACGGTGGCGGCGATTTCCCCTGGACTGTGCTGAAGCATGTGGAAGCCGCCGATTAGGAGGCGGACCGAGTCTTTGCCGCGTTGCTTCTCGGCTGTCTCGACGATCTTTGCGATTCCCGGATGGCTGCACCCGGTCAGGATTACAAGGCCCTGCGTTGTCTCGATCAGTAGGGCCTGTTCAGGAGGCGTGCCATCGACGGCTCCGGTAGAGTAGATGCCGGGCGCTAGTTCGAACGGCCCGGCAGCGCGCTTTGCACCTATCTCAGCCTTGTGCGCGTCTGGATTAACGCTGGGAGGGAAGCGGTCGAGGACATGGAATATCAGCCCTGGATTCAAGCGCGCCAGGTTGGCGACACCTCCGTTGTGGTCAGCGTGGGCATGAGAAATGAGAACCTGGGACAAGGACTTCGAGTCGATTTCGAGTTTCCCGAAGTTCTCCATGAAGAGATTGGCTTTCCTGCCTGCATCGAAGAGGATATGCCGGCCGCGATGAGTGACCAGCGCCGCAAAACCCCAGTCTGGTGCGAAGTCCTGACTGATGGACGTGTTGTCGTAAATGACACGAATCTCGAGTTCCGGCGGCGCACAAGGCGCAATCGAAACGAACCCAAGCAGGACGAAAAATGCTGAAGTTCTCATGGGAGCGCTCCTACGTTATCAGCTTAGCTTTCCAAATGCGTCGATGCCGAGGCTCATCGCCAGGCTGCTGCGGGATGAGCTGAGTATGAGCGTGCGAAACCGCCCACGAATCGCTTTGATTTCGTGTCGCTTTCGCGCCGGCGGCAGAAAAGCGAAACCGTGGGTGTATTAATTGAGTCTGATATACTGTACACAGGTCTGGTCCCCGAGGCTTTTGATCCATGAGCAGCCGTTTCAAGCTTTTTGTTATGACCACTTCGACGTGCCTTGTGGCCGCGCTCCTATGGGGCACGGTTGTCGGCAGAAGTGCTTCGCCGGATGAAACCTATCGCCACCTCGGCGTCTACACCGAGGTTCTCTCGAAGATCAAGAGTGACTATGTGGAAGAGCCAGACATGCGCAATGTCACCGTGGGCGCTGTCAACGGCCTCCTGGAATCGCTCGACCCTTACTCCAGTTTCCTGAACGCTGAGCAGTACAAACAGTATCAGAAGGACCGGGAAGCGAAGAAAGCGGACATCGGCGCGATCCTTTCGAAAAAGTTCGGCTACCTCGGAGTTGTCGATACGATTCCGGAATCCGCGGCCGCGAAGGCCGGCCTGAATACTGGCGACTTCATTGAGACGGTCGGCGGTGTCTCGACGCGCGACATGCCTCTGGCGTATGCCCAGATGCTTCTGCGTGGCGATCCCGACTCGACGATCGAAATCTCAGTGATGCGTCTGCGCCGCTCTGAGCCACAGAAAATGACGCTGACACGCGGCGTGTTCAAACTGCCCAAGGTTGCCTCGAAAATGCTGCCCGAGCAGATTGGTTACGTCCAGGTGGAGAGCATGGAGAGCGGCAAGACCAAAGAAGTCGCTGCGGCGATTGCGGCCTTGCAACAACAGGGTGCTAAGAAGTTGGTGCTCGACCTGCGAAACTCTGCGAGCGGTGTGCCCGAAGAGGGCATCGCCCTGGCGAATCTGTTCCTCGAAAAGGGTCTCATCACCTATGTGCAGGGACAGAAGACCGCGCGACAGAACTTCGATGCTGACGCCGCAAAGACCAGTTTCAAAGCTCCGCTTGTGGTGCTCACGAATCGCGGCACGGCCAACGGCGCGGAAGTCGCGGCTGCAGCCTTGCTTGACAACAAACGGGCCGAGGTGGTGGGAGAGCGGACCTACGGCGACGCGGCCGTACGCAAGGCGATCACGATGGAAGATGGCAGTGCGGTGATTCTCTCCGTCGCCAAGTACTACTCGCCCTCCGGGAAAGCGATTCAGGATGCCAGCGTGACTCCCTCGGTGGTCGTCGCGGATGCCTTCGAGGCGTCGCCCGACTCCGACGAGGAAGCCGCTCCGGAGAGTCCGGAGATTCCCAAGAAGAGCGGCGAAGATTTGTTGTTGAAGAAAGCTGTTGAAGTTCTAACCAAGGGTGTGGTTGCTGCAAACTTAGACACGAAAACCGCAGAGAAGTCAGATGCGGCGCGGCCCGCTTTGGGACCACTGAATGTGCCAAGTCCGTAGCAGTAAGTGAAATATGCCTCTGTACGAGTATAAGTGCGAGAAGTGTGGAAGCGTTTTTGAAAAGATAGAGAAGTTCTCCGATCCTCCGCTCAAGACCCACGTCGGCGATGGTTGCGGTGGGCATGTAGTGCGTCTGTTGGGCGCGCCTGCGTTTCACTTTAAGGGATCCGGCTGGTATGTCACCGACTACGGAAAAGGCGGCTCAAAGACAAAGGTAGCCGGCAAGAACGGCGAAGCTGTCGCCGCCAAAGAAAACGGCAAGAGCGCCGAATCCAGCGGTTCGACCGCCACCAGCACTCCCGCCGGGGCGTCCAGCTCAAGTCCGGCGCCCGCTACAAGCGACAAGAAATAGCGCATACTCAGGCTGCCGGCGCAACCGACCGAGTCCAACGCTTGAGCGCGCTCTTGAGATGATCAGGGCGGACCGGTTTGCTCAGGTAGTCGTCCATCCCGGCATCGAAACATCGCTTCCTGTCGCCTTCCATGGCACAAGCAGTCATCGCAATGACCGGAGTGTGCTGGACGCCCGTCTCCCGCCTGCGAATGCGCGAGGTCGCCTCATAGCCATCCATCTCCGGCATCTGGCAATCCATGAAGATAATGTCGTAGGGCAACCGCGCGACCATTTGCAGCGCCTCGATTCCGTTGGCCGCCACATCGACGCGGCATCCTAGTTTTTCCAGGAGCCGTGCGCCCACTCGCTGGTTCACTCCGTTGTCTTCGACCAGCAGTGCGCGGCAACCCGCGAACTCGAGCGGATCGGATGGTCCCGAAAGGGCCGGCTGTTTTACTCTGCTGTGCGAAGGTCTCACCAGCATTTCCGTCTGCCCGGCGACCTGAGCCGATCCTAGAACCCGCGCGATCGCATCTCGCAGCACGGCGGCCTTGACCGGCTTCATGAGATAGGCATTGCAGCCCAGCGAAGAGAAGCGCTGTACCGAGCCACGCTGGTGGACGGAGGTCAGCAGCAGTACGGGAAGCGAGTGCAGTTCCGGATGTTGCCGGATCTTCTGCAACAAGTGTTCGCCATCCATCTCCGGCATGCAATAGTCGGCGAGCAGCAGAGCGAAGGGCCTGCCGGCGGCGTGCGCGCGTTCGAGCAAGCTGAACGCTTCCCCGGCCGTGGCCGTGGCTTCGACCTCCATCTCCCAGCGCTCGCAGAGCCGCGCTTCAATCAGTCGGCTGGCTCCGTTATCGTCCACAACGAGCACCCGCTTTCCGGCTATGATACCGGCCGGAGTTGCTGTTTCGATCTGCTCCTTCGCCAGCCTCAGCGGCAACCTGCAGAAGAACGTGGAGCCTTGCCCAGGAATACTCTTGACGCCGACACCGCCGTTCATCCGGTCGGCGAGTTGGCGGCAGATCGCCAGACCGAGACCCGTGCCGCCGAACTTGCGTGTTGTCGAGCTATCCGCCTGAGAAAACTTCTGGAACATTAGCGGCAATTTAGCTTCCTTGATGCCTATGCCGGTGTCGTGAACGAGAATCTCGATGTTGGAGACGTTTTCGTCCAGAGGCGTTGCTTTCACCTCGAGCAGCACATGCCCTGAGGCCGTGAACTTCAGTGCGTTGCTCAGGAAGTTGAGCACGATCTGCCGAATGCGCCCAGAATCCCCTACGACCCAGCGTGGCGCCTCGGGTGCGTACCAGAATACGAGTTCCAGATCCTTCTCCTGCGCTTTCACCGCCAGCAGATCCACGACCTCCTCAAGCGACGCATGCAGGTCGAACTCAATGTTCTCCAACTCCAGTTTGCCCGCCTCGATCTTCGAAAAATCGAGAATATCGTTGATAATCGTCAGCAATGCGTCGGCGGAGTGGCGGACGGCTTCGGCGAATTCCTGCTGCTCCTCGGCTAGCGGCGTATCGAGCAGCAGGCCAGTCATGCCGATGATGCCGTTCATCGGCGTGCGTATTTCATGACTCATCGCCGCCAGAAACTCGCTCTTGGCCCGCACTGCTTCCTCAGCCGTCTCCCGTGCCTGAATAAGTGCAATTTCCGTCTTAGCCTGTTCCGTCACGTCGAGCAGCGCCGAACGGATGCCGGTCACCTTGCCCGACGCGTCGCGGATGGGTTTCTCGTGGATCTCCACGGTGCGTAGGCTACCATCGCTCCGGGCGTAACTGCGGCGGACGGTGACCAGTGGAATTTCTCCGCGCAGCTTCTGCCCGAGCACGCCTCGGACCATCTCTATGATATCGGGGGCGACGAGTTCCCAGACTGGGCGCCCAACGAGATCTTCCGCTGCGTACCCGAGCAATTCGCACTCTGCCCGGTTGACCTTCCGAATAATGCCATTGCTGTCGATTTCGTGGTAGGCCACCGGCGCTTCGTCGAAAAGCTGCCGGTATCGCTCTTCCTTTTCGATCAGGAGTGTCTCGGCTGCGTTCCGCTCCGTGATGTCGCGCTTGATGGCGACAAAATGAGTGATCGGCCTGCTCTCCTCGCGCACCGGCGTGATCTTCATCTCCTCCACGTAGAACGAACCATTCTTACGCCGGTTGGTGATGCGTCCCTGCCAGTTCGCGCCCGACAAGATCGTCCGCCACAGATCCGCATACACCGACTCGTCCTGAACGCCGGACTTCAGCAGCCTGGGATTCTGTCCTATGGCCTCGTCGAGAGTGTACCCTGTCAACGCCGTGAACTCGGGATTTGCCCACTCGATAAGGCCGTCGCGGTCGGTGATGACAATCGCCTCGCCGGCCGCTTGGAGCGCGGCGCACACCAGTCTCAGGTGCGGTAAGCGAGATTCTGCATTTGTGTTATTTCCGGGCATGCCTGTATCGAACCTCACTTCTAAGTGTTCTTCGGCAGAATCTGCACAAAAATTTACGCTTGTGTGAAATTGCGGGCCGCCACGGCGACTATCACCGCAATGGAAAAGCCTGCGATCGCATCGACAGCATAGTGATAACGCCCATAAACTGTCGCTGTTGCGATCAGCACGGCCAGCACGGTGAGGGCCCGTCCCACCCACTTCTGTTCCGGCAGCAACAAGAGCATACCGAACGCCCCGGCGAAAGCGCCGGAGACGTGCGCGCTCGGAAACACGCTGGTGTGGATGCCGTACCCGCCGAGCATCTTCCAGTTGAAGCGCCGGAAGGCGGACATGTAGGCGGGGAAATCCTCTCCCGGAAAGACCGTGCGCGGCGGCTCCGACGGGAAATAAGGAAACAGGGCATACGCGCTCAGAATGCCAAGCAGACAAACGGCCTGGAAGGCGGGAACTCGCTCGCGGCGGCGATAGGCGTAGAGCATCACCATTCCAAAAGTCGCGATCGTGTAAACCAGCGTATAGGAGATCTCCAGCACAGCCGGAAGAATGGAACCCGCCGATTCGATCGCCGCTTTCAGTCCCCAATCGTTCAGGATCAGTTTATCGATGGCGACCCAGGCGCGCTCGAGGTGGAAATCGGTGTGCGGCTGTGCGAACCAGCCCATCTCGCGATACGCCAGCAGCATCTGGGGCATGGGATACCAGTCGCGGACGATGCTGAGAAACTCGCCGCGCCGCAGCGAATCGGCCCATGCCAGCAGGAAATATCCGCTGATTACGATGGCGTTGACGGCCCAGGTGACCCAGCGAACCTCCGGTCTCAGAGGCAGAATCAAAGCCAGTGCGGCCGTATACACGAAATACGCGATGAGTAGTTTTTCCGGCGTTCGGAGCGCTTTCATGCGTGCCTCCATCATAGAAGATGGAAGCGCTACAATGCTCCTCATGACTCAATGGCTCGGTTTTTTGTTCTTGGCGTCCAGTCTGCTCGCGGCGGAGGATCTGCCGATCACCGGACTGGCGCATTCCGCCTTCAAGGTCGCCGACATTACGAAGGCGCGCGGATTTTACACCGGAACGCTTGGCTACCAGGAGGCGTTCCAGTATAAGGACGGAAGTGGCGCGGTCACGATGGCGTTCTTCAAAGTGAACGACGACCAGTTTATCGAGATCGCAGCGGGCTTGAAGCCTGGGGAAGACGAGCGGCTGTCGCACATCGCGATGTCGACTTCCGATATCGCCAAGCTGCATCGCATGTTGATCGAACGCGGACTCCAGCCCGGCGCCGTTCAGCAAGGCCGTGACGGTAACCGCAATTTTATTATCAAAGACCCCGACGGGCACCGCGTGGAGTTTGTACAATACATGCCGGGTTCGCTGCACACGAACGCGCGCGGCAAATTCATGGACGCGCGCCGGATCTCCGATCATATGGAGCACACAGGTGTCTCGGTAGGCAATCTCGACGCGGCCATGGCGTTCTATCGCGACAAATTGGGCTTCCGGGAGATCTGGCGCGGTGGTTCCGCCGATGACAAGCTGAACTGGATCAACATGCGCATGCCGGGTCCGAGCGGCGATTACGTTGAGTTCATGCTGCACGATAAGCCGCTCACGCGCGCGCAGCTTGGCTCTATGCACCACATCTGTCTGGTAGTTCCGGAGATCCAGGCGCCGTACCGCGAACTGCTCACCCGCGGCATCCCCGCCAAAGAGAGCGCCAAGCCCAAGGTGGGACGCAATAAACGCTGGCTGATGAATCTGTTAGATCCTGACGGCACGCGCACGGAACTGATGGAGGCGAAAACCGTCGAATAGCGCCGCGCGCTACGGCTTGAAGGTCACCGCGTTGAGCACCATTTGCGCATAGACAGGGTGCTCGAACTCTTTCACGCTGTGGCCCGCCATAAGGTAGATGATCCAGCCCTTGCCCGAGGGCTTCACCCACCCCGCAGTGTCCTGCATGTAAACGCGGCCGGTTGCGGCTTCTTTGTATTTCAGGCCGAGCAGCACAGTGCGAGCTTCGGCGAAGACGTGGTTCAGGTATACCTCGGTCTCGGGCAGCGTGAAGCCGGGATATTTGCGCTCTCCACCGCCGAGCGTGGGACTCTCGTAAGCGATCGATTGCGGGAATTTCACGTTGTGCGCCGTGATGTAGTGCAGCGGCGCGAGGTTGACGATGTCGAGCGTCACCGGGTCGATCCAGTGGTAGCCGCCGTCCTTGAACTCGCCGAACGGCAGGGTCACCGCAGTGAAAGGAATCCAGAGTTGGTTCTTGCGCTTGCCGGAGCTGATCGAGTGGTGCAGCAGGATCAGCTTGCCGCCCGCCTGCGTGTAGTTGATGAAGGCTCTTTCGGCGGACTGCCGCAGGTCGCCATGGATGTAGACGATCACGGCGCGAAACGCCGCGAGGTCCTTTGGCATTTTCGTTTGCTCGACGATCTTGCTGTCGATGTTCTCGGCGGCGCGAAGCTTACCGGCGAGCAGTTCCATGGCCGGAAACTCGTCGGCGACAATCAGGACGGAAGGCGCGCCCGGAGCGGGTTGCGCGGCCAACGCCGCCATGCCCGCGCAGAGTAGGGAAAGGATCAGTCGCTTCATAATGCTTCCTCTCCAGTATGCATCGGCTGGCGCGGGGTGCGCGACGCAGAATTGAGAGATCTGCCGGACTGACAAGCTATCATGCGAATCTGAGCGTATTCGCTACTTGAACTTCGCCGGCAAACCGGAGGGCGGACGCCCGCGTCCGCGGGCGACCCCCGGTCGCCCATCGTGCGTTTGACCGTTGGCGGCAGAGTTCTCCTGGAATCCTCAAACCAACCAGGGGTTGGTTGCGGAACTGGGGTTCCGCCTTCCGAGTGTCTCTGAGTCGCACATCGGCTGGCTTGCCGCCGGCGGCGCTATAGCTGTACGGAGACGTATCACGAAACCGGCTGGCCTTCCTGCAAGCCACGGCTGCGTGCCGTTCTGCCTAGACGCGCCCGTTTCGCTTTAGAATCGCAGTTTCAATTGGAGGTTCCAATTTGGGCGGCGCTAAGCGCTGTGCGACGAAGGATGTCAGTAAAAAGCGTAGAGTACGCTTGCGACCCTGCATTTCGATTGATACTATTGGACGGGCCAATTAAGCGATCGGCGGCCCCGACCCTGGCTCGTCTTCGAGTCCGATTGAAAATAGAGACCACACGCATGAACAAATTGATCCTCTGCTGTTTGGCGATTTCGCTTGCGGCTGGCTCGCTTCCGGCACGCAACCGCGGCGTGATCGACACTTCCGAAAGCCCGTATGTGAAACTGCGGACGCTCGACATGGATGCCGTGACTTGGAAGCCCGGCTTTTGGGGCGATCGCTTCAATCTGGTGCGCGATGCCGGACTACCGCGCCTGTGGGAAGTGATGCAGGATCCGCGCAATTCCGCCAACGTGGTGAATCTCAAAATCGCCGCTGGCCTGGTCGAGGGCAAGTTCCATGGCAACACGTGGAGCGATGGCGACGTGTACAAAGCCATCGAGACCATGGCCGCGGTCTACCTGCGCACAAAAGATCCGAAGCTGGACAAACAGATGGACGATGCCATCGCGGTCGTCGCGAAAGCGCAAGGTCCCGACGGCTACATCGGCACGCACACTCAGATCGGCGGCCGGAAGCGCTGGGGCGACATGGGTCTCCACGAGTTGTACAACATGGGCCACCTGATCACGGCGGCGTGCGTACACCACCGCATCACAGGCAAGCGGAATTTCCTTGACGTCGCGACGAAGACGGCGGACTATCTTTATGGCGTGTTCCAGCCGCGGCCGAAGGAATTAGCGCATTTCTGCTTCAATCCGTCGCAGGTCATGGCGGTGGTGGAGTTGTACCGCGTCACGCGCAACCCGAAGTATCTGGAGCTTGGAAACATTTTCGTCGATATGCGTGGCTCGCAGCCGGGCGGCACGGACGTGAATCAATCGCATGTTACGCTGCGCGAGGAGACGGAGGCCGTCGGCCATTCGGTGGTCGGGCCGTACCTGTGGGCGGGCGCGGCGGACGTCTATGCCGAAACGGGAGAGAAGGCGATTCTGGCCGCGCTCGAGCGAATCTGGAGCAGCGCCGTGAATCAGAAGATGTACGTGACCGGCGGCATCGCGGCGCTGCATTTCGGCTTCTCCTACCGGCGCGACAAAGTGTGGGAGGCGTTCGGCCTGGAATACGAGCTTCCGAACAGAACCGCCTACAACGAGACTTGCGCCAGTCTGGCGCACGCGATGTGGGGCTGGCGGATGCTCGGAATCACCGGTGAGGCGCGCTACGCCGACGTCGTGGAGCAAGTGATGTACAACGCGTCATTGTCGGGTTGGGGTCTGAATGGAAAGTCTTATTGCTACACCAATCCGCTGCGGCGCAACGGCAAGGAAGATCGCCTGCTGAGCCAGGACAGTCTCGAGCGCTGGGAATCCACGTCGGATGCGGGCGCTCCGTTCTGCTACTGCTGCCCGCCCAACATGACGCGCACCGTCGCCGAGTTCAGCGGCTGGGCCTACAGTTGGTCCGACAAGGCGCTGTGGGTGAATTTTTACGGAGCGAATTCGCTGAAGACGGAACTGCCCGGCGGCACGCGCCTCGACCTGACGCAGGAGACCGCCTATCCTTGGGAGGGTAAGATCCGATTTACGGTGAATCAAACGCCGGGAACGGAATTTGCCTTGAAACTGCGCATTCCGGAGTGGGCTCAGAATCCCACGTTAACGATCAACGGCAAGTCGGCCGGCATCGCACTCAAGCCGCAAAGTTATGCGGAGGTCCGCCGGAGCTGGTCGGCCGGAGACAAGCTCGAATTGGATCTCGGGATGCGTACGCGGCTGATCGAAGGCCATCCCAAAATCGAGGAAACGCGCAATCAGGTGGCGGTCGCGCGCGGGCCGGTCGTCTATTGTTTGGAATCTCCGGACCTGCCGGCCAATGTGCGTGTGGAAGAAGTCGCCATCCCCGCTGCCGCGAAATTCACGGCGCGGCACGATGCGAAACTACTCAACGGAGTCACGGTGCTGGAGGGCGAAGGCCGTCTGATCCGGAGCGGCGATTGGAGCGGCCAACTATATCGCTCCCTGCGTCCGTCCGGCCCGGAGGTTGTGAATCTGCGTCTGATCCCATACTATGCCTGGGGCAATCGTGGCATACCGTATATGACGGTCTGGATGCCGCTGGTTCGCTGAGGCCCTTGGCTGGTCCGGCGTAACGCGGTCATGAGTGATCTTTCAAATTCAAGAGAGGGAATCCATGAGAAATCGACTTTTGCTGGGCACACTGGTCGTGGCGTTGGCGGCTGTCCGCCTGCCCGCCCAAACTACGTCGGGACAAATCACCGGCCATATCACCGATGCGAGCGGCGGAGTCATCGTCGGCGCTCGTGTCGTAGCCTCCAATGCGGAAACCGGCGCGTTACGCGAGACCGTGTCGAATGAAACCGGAAACTACACCGTCCCGCTACTGGAGCCCGGAAGCTACAACTTGTCCGTCCGCAAGGACGGCTTCCACGTCGCCGAGCGCGAAGGCGTCATCCTGCACGTCAACCAACTTGCGCGTATCGATGTCGTGCTCGCCGTGGGAGACGTGGCCGAGAAAGTCTCCGTGACCGCCGACGCGCCGCTGCTCGAAGCCGATCAAGCGTCCCTCGGCACGGTGGTGGACAACCGCAAAATCACCGACTTGCCGCTCAACGGGCGCAATCCCTTCGACCTCGCATTTCTCACGCCTGGAGCCGTCGCCTATAATCGTCTTCCCCTGGCCGGCAACAACATCCCGCTCAGCAATCTCTCCATCAACGGTGGTCCCACCATGGGCAATGAGATCCTGCTGGACGGAATCCCCGATACCTCGCCGCAGTTCAACCAGTTTGCGATCATCCCCTCCATTGACGCGGTGCAGGAATTCAAAGTGCAGACCAACAACATGTCGGCCGAGTTCGGGCGCACCAGCGGAGGCGTCGTCAATGTCTCCATGCGCGGCGGCACTAACAGCTTTCACGGATCTCTCTACGAGTTCCTGCGCAACAGCTCCTTCGACGCCAACAACTGGTTCAACAACGTCACCGGACAGCAAAAACCGCCGTTCCGCTTCAACCAGTTCGGCGGTACCGTAGGCGGCCCCGTCCGCAAAGACAAGACGTTCTTCTTCTTCAACTACGAGGGTACCCGCCGCCGTACCGGAAGGACTTTCTTCTTCTCGGTTCCCACCGAAGAGCAGCGCGCCGGCAATTTCAGCAACACGCGCGCGGCTACCGGGCAACTGATCCAAATCTTCGATCCGGTGACCACGCGCGCGCTCGCCACTGGCGGCTACGCCCGCGATCTATTTCCGGGCAACCTGATTCCCGCCAGCCGCGTCAACCCAGTCTCCAGCAAGGTCCTCGGCTACTGGATTAAGCCCAACCTCCCGGGCAATGCCGTTACCGGCATCAACAACTTCATCTCCAACGCCAGCGAGTCCTACGGCGTGGACCAGACCAATACGCGCATCGATCACAGCTTCAGCGACCACAACCGCCTGTTCGGACGCTTCTCGTGGAACAGTTCGCTGGTGATTCCACCGAACATCTATGGCAATGTCGCCAATCCATCGTCGGGGCCACAGTTGTTTACCCAGCGCAATTTCGCGTTGAACGACACGCACGGCTTCACAGCCAGCACGTTTGCCACGTTCCGTCTCGGTTTCACCCGGTTGCGCGACCACGGCGAACCCTTCGGCCTCGGTTTCAACCCCTCCGAACTCGGGCTGCCCGCGTCCTACATCGCGGCGCAGGAGGCGTTGGCGTTTCCCGCGATGACCGTGGCGGGATACACCGCATCCAATGTCGGGTTCGGCACCGGCAGCATCGGTCCGGTCGCGGGTGCGCTGCTCAACAATGTCTCCAACTCGTACACAGCCCAGACCGACGTCACGCACACTCACGGCAAGCATGTGTTCAAGGCCGGCTACGAATTGCGCCTGTTCCGCCTCGCCGGGTTCCGCCCCGCCATCTCCGACTTCACGTTCAACGCAGGTTTCACCCAGGGACCCGACCCCACCCGCGGCAGTCCCACCGCGGGACAGTCGGTGGCCAGTTTCCTCCTCGGCCTGGCGGCTTCCGGCAGCGTCAGCAAGAAACCCACGCAAGACAGCCAGACTATATACCAGGCGGCGTTTGTGCAGGATGATTTCAAAGTTACCTCGCGACTGACGCTCAACCTCGGGATGCGCTTCGAACGCGAGAATCTCCGCACGGACCGGTACGACCGGCTTAACTATCTCGACTTCAACAGTCCTGTGCCACTGCAGGTGCCAGGTATGGCGCCGCTCCACGGAGGGCTGCAATTCGCCGGCGTCAACGGCAATCCGCGCGAGCAGGCTCGGGTGGCCCAATTCTTCGCGCCTCGTTTCGGTATGGCATATCAATTGTGCAAGAACACGGTCTTGCGCGGCGGCTACGGCATCTTTGTCGCGCCGCGCACGGGTTGGGATTTCGGCAACTTCGGCCAGACCGGATATGTGGCCACCACGAGTCTGGTTTCCACGATCGATGGCGTCACCCCGGCCAATTACATTTCCAATCCCTATCCCAATGGCTACGTCCAGCCCAGCGGCAACTCGCTCGGACTGCTCACCAACATCGGCGCCGCAATCAACTCCATCGATCGCGACCAGAAACCGATCTATCTGCAGCAGTGGAATTTCGACGTGCAGCAGGCGCTCTCCGGCAATATTGTTATCGATCTCGCTTATGCCGGCAGCAAAGGCACTCACCTGCTCCAGAATCTACAGTTCAACCAACTTCCTGATCAGTACCTTGCCTTGGGTAACGCCCTAACCAACCGCGTCGCTAATCCCTTCTACGGGATCATTCCGGCGACGCAGCCGCTCGGGACCACGCAGGTCCAGGCCGGGCAACTCCTTCGCCCGTATCCGCAGTTCAGCGGTTTTGTGACGACGGGTTCCACTTCGGGCTCGTCGATCTATCATTCCTTGCAGATTCGCGCGGAGAAGCGCTTCTCCCGCGGACTCAGCTTTCTGGCGGCGTACACGGGTTCCAAGTTGATTGACGACGGCAGCAACGGCGTGCTCAACTTCTTCGGACAGGCGCCTTCGTTCCAGAACCACAACAACCGCTCACTGGAGCGCGCGATCTCCTCACAGCAGGTGCCGCATCATTTTTCCATCGCGGCTAACTACGAACTGCCGGTTGGCACGGGAAAGGCGCTGTTGGGAGGCGCAGGCAGCCTGTTGAACCGCCTGGCGGGCGGATGGCAGTTGAACACTATCTTCTCCGTCCAGAGCGGTATTCCGTTGGCCGTAACCACGTCCACCAACAATACCAACTCGTTTGGCGGCGGCTCGCGTCCGAATAGCACCGGGAAGAGCGCCGCACTGGATGGATCAATTGAATCGCGGCTGAACCGTTTTTTCGATATCAATGCTTTCACGCTGCCGGATCCGTTCACGTTCGGGAACGTCTCGCGCACGCTGCCCAACGTGCGAGGTCCGGGATTTGCTAATTTCGATCTCTCGCTCATGAAGAATATGCGGCTTCACGAACGCCTCCGCGCTCAGCTTCGTGCGGAAGCTTTCAACGCCTTCAACAACACGCGCTTCGGCATGCCGGGAACGGCAATCGGGTCGCCCGCGGCCGGCGTCATCAGTTCAGCCGGAGATGCGCGCATCCTGCAGTTCGCGGTAAAACTGAGTTTCTGACTTTGGTTTTCTGACCGAAGGACACGCTACGCAATGACGAAAATGAAGAATTGTATCGCGCTGGCAGCCGTTGCACTGATCGGCCTGCCGCTGTTCGCCGGGGAGTCGCGCGGCATCGTCGCGAACGCCGCCAGCCCGCAGGTCAAGCTGAAGAACCTCGACCTCGACGATGTCCGCTGGAACGGCGGATTCTGGGGCGACCGTTTCGACGTGGTCCGCAACAACACGATTCCGACGCTGTGGAAGGCGATGGACGATCCGGCCAACGGCGCCCAGTACAACAGCTTCCTGAAGACGACCGGCCACGGCGGAGAAAAGCTCAACGTCAAGACGCTGAACGTGTGGAGCGACGGCGATGTCTACAAGACCGTGGAAGCGATGGCACTTGTCTTCGCGACGACGAAGGATCCCGCCATCGATCGCCGCATGGATGAGATCATTTCGATCTTCGCCGAGGCGCAGGAGAAGGACGGATATATCTCCACGCCGATGCGGCTGAAGGGCCTCCAGCGCTGGACGAACTTGCAGAACCACGAACTCTACAACATGGGCCATCTGATGACGGCCGCCTGCATCCACTACCGGGCCACGGGCAAGAAGAACTTTCTTAACATTGCCACAAAGGTAGCGGATTACCTGTACGTTACGTTCCAGCCGCGTCCTAAAGCGTTAGCGCATTTCGGCTTCAACCCGTCGAACATCATGGGCGCCACGGAACTGTACCGCACCACCGGCGAGCGTAAGTATCTCGAACTTGCCACGATTTTTACTGAGATGCGCGGTTCGGCTCCTGGCGGCAGCGATCAGAACCAGTCGCGCATGCCGTTGCTCAAGGAGGACGAAGCCGTCGGGCACGCGGTCACCGCGATGTACCTCTACGCGGGCGCCACGGACGTCTACGCCGAAAGTGGCAGCAAGCCGCTGCTCGACGCCTTGCAGCGGATCTGGAACGACGTCGCCGGCCGTAAGCTGTATCTGACCGGTGCGGTGGGGAATCTGTATCGCGGCTCTTCGCGCAGAGGCGACAATGTGCACGAAGCGTTCGGCCTCGACTACGAATTGCCGAACCGCTTCGCCTACACCGAGACCTGCGCCAACATCGCCAACGCTATGTGGAATTGGCGGCTGCTCTCGCTCTCGGGCGATGCCAAGCACGCCGACATGATGGAGTTGGTGTTGTACAACAGCATGCTCTCCGGCATGGGGATCGACGGCAAGGACTTCTACTATGCCAATCCATTGCGCCGTCACGGCGATGAACTTCCGCGCGTGGTTCGCAAGCAGGACCCGCCGCTGCGTTCGACCGTACTGCCCTGCTACTGCTGTCCGACTTCGATCGCTCGAACCGTTGCCGGGCTGAAAGGCTGGGCCTTTTCGAAGAGTTCGGACGCGCTGTGGGTGAACTTGTACGGCAGCGCGCGCGTCGATACCACAACAGCGGGCGGGCGTTTCGCGCTCGTCGAAAAAACCGATTATCCGTGGAGCGGAGCGATCGCCTTCACCGTTGAAAAAGCGCCCGCGCGTGAAGCTGCGCTCATGCTGCGCATTCCGGCCTGGGCCGAGGGAGCGACCGCACGCGTGGGCAATGAAGCGCCGCGCAAACTGCAGGCTGGATCGTATGCTGAGCTGCGCCGCGTGTGGAAGACGGGCGACCGCATCGAACTCCAGTTGCCAATGGCGCCGCGTTTGGTGGTGGCGAATCCCTATGTGGAAAGCGCGCGCAACCAAGTGGCAGTGATGCGCGGACCGCTGGTCTATGCGCTGGAGTCGCAGGACATGCCCGCGGGTGTGCGCGTCTCCGAAGTCGTACTCGCGACGGGCGCGAGGTTTGCGGAACGTTTCGACAAGTCGCTGCTAGGCGGCGTGACCGTACTCGAGACGCAGGCGCAAGTACGCCCGGAGGGTGATTGGACGGGCCTGCTGTATCGAACGCTGCGGCCTGAGCCGGCCCGGACCGCCAGCATCCGCTTCGTGCCGTATTACGCCTGGTCGAATCGCGGCATGTCTCACATGTCGGTGTGGATCCCGCGGGCCGACTAGGGCGGTAAGCTAATGTCTGTGACTGCTGCCTTGCGTTGCGGATTGATCTCCGCTGTGTTGCTCCCCGTTCTGCTGCCGGGACAAGCTGATACGGGCTCGCGCCGTTTTCGAGTGACGGCCGAGTCGCTCGTCAGCAAACCGGTTAGCCCTCTGCTTTCGAGCCATTTCGTGGAGTTGGGATACGGCTTTCAAATCGAGCCGATGATGGCCGAGATGCTCTTCAACCGCTCCTTCGAGCCCTACATGCCGTATCGCGACAACAGCTTTACATGGTTCGGTCTGTGGCGCGATGAAGGCGACCAGTCCAAGGGCTACCGGACCGACTGGAGAGAGATGAGCTGGTATCACTCCGGCTACGAGCACAACTCCTGGTTCGCGGCGCCGGGCGGGGAAGGACCGTTTTTGATCGACCGAAAGTCGACGTATTTTGTGCTGCGCTCGCCCGTGCGCAACGTCCGTATGGAACTGACCCGCGCCGCGCACGACGTTCGCCACGGGCTGCAATCCGTGCGGCTGATTAATGACGATCCGGCGGAATGGGGAGCGTTGGCGCAGGAGGGTAAGTATCTTCGGAAGGGCGAGAGCTACACGTTCCGAGGCATGCTGAGAACGGATGGAAAACCGCTGAACGCGGAAGTGCGCTTCTACCGGCGGGGCCAATGGCAGAACCCGATTAGCGTGATGAAACTCGCGAACATCGGCGCGGAGTTTTCCGAGAAGACAGCCACGTTTCGCAATGCGGACTTTGAGGGCTACGCGACATTCAGCTTGTGGATTCCGCCGGGTGCGTCCCTTGTCGCGGACGACTTCTCGCTGCTCCCGAAGTCGAACTTCCACGGCTGGCGCGAAGATGTGGTCCGGACGATTGAGAGCCTCAGGCCCAAGCTGTTTCGCTTTCCTGGCGGATGCTTCGCCTCCTTCTATGATTGGCGCAACGGAATAGGACCGGCCGCGAAAAGGCCGGTGGAACCATCGTACTTTTGGGGTGGGATGAACTACAACGAACTCGGCACCGACGAGTTCGCCTCTATGGCGAAGCGCGCCGGCGCGGAGATGATGTTCGCCGTCAACTTGTATCACCCGAAAAAGCGGGACTACCTGCTGACTACTCCCAACAAGCTTCCCGAGAACGCGACACATTCCTTCGACATGTCGAAGTTTACAGATCTCGAAAAGGGAGCGCGGGAAGCGGCGGCGTGGGTGGCCTACTGCAACCTCGCGGCTGGAACTCATCCTATGGCGGATTTACGCGCCGGCAACGGCTACAGGCAGCCTTGGGGCATTAAGTATTGGGAACTCGACAATGAGACGTATCGCTGGTTCACAGCCGAGGAGTACGCCAAGGCTGCCGTGATTTACGCCCGCGCGATGAAGGCTGTGGATCCAACCATCCGGATCGGGATGGTGACCTATGGAAAGTTCCGGCCGCACGTGGCGGCGCTGCTCGAAGCGGCGGGCCGGGATATCGATTTTCTCGCCGATCGCACAGACGCCGAAGAGGGCCTGGATGCAATTCTGAAAACCATGCGCGACTACAATGCCAGGAGCGGCCGCAGCGTCTTCTATGCCAACACGGAGTGGCTGCCGCGCGAAACGGTGGAAAAACAGCGCGCCGATAATGCCGTGATCGGGATCAGCCGGGCGGATTTGTGGGACCGCATGAGCCGTTGGCGGACTGGCATGGTGGTGCTGAGTAACATGATGTCCTGGCAGCGGCGCGGCGGTGATGTCGCCTGGGTGAACTTCAATAACCTCTCGAATACGCACGCCCAGAGTGCGATGGAAAGCCCGAAAGATGGCTCGTTCCTGACGTCGTGCGGAGTCGCCATGGCTGCCATCGCCAACAGTCCGGCGGCGTGGCCGTTGCGTATTGCAGGCTATGAAAACACGGTGGCCGACGAGTTTCAAGTGCAGGCCGCCTGGGACTTGCAGCGCCAACGGCTTGTGCTGTACGTATTGAATCGCGGCGCCGCGCGGCGCGAGGCCGTCTTCGACCTGTCGGAGTTGCGGCGCACATTCCGCCGCGCCACAGTCTCCATCACGGCGGCGGATAGCCCGCAATCGAGGAACACGCTTGAACAACCTGGCACGGTGCGGCGCGAGACGAAACCGGCGGCATCGACGGAGGTGCGTGGAGAGTACCGGACCGCGGTCGGGCCGTGGTCGTTTGTCGAGATCGTTCTGGAGTAATCTGGCCGCGCGCTTTTTGATATTTTAGGAGAGCGTTATTGCAGTTTCCGATTGATTCCAATAGCCCGCGAAAGTGAAATCGTAACTATGTCAAGCCGACGGGATTTTCTAAGGATGCTGGGTGCGGCTGTACCCGCCTTCGCGCAGACAGCGAAGCCGAATGTGCTTTTCATTCTCGCCGACGACCTCGGCTATGGCGACCTGCGCTGCTACAACGCGGCATCGAAGATTCCCACTCCGAATCTGGACCGCTTCGCTTCGCAGGGCGTTCGCTTCACCGACGCGCACTCACCTTCCGCGGTCTGCACGCCTACCCGCTACGGCATCATGACCGGGCGCTACTGCTGGCGCTCAAAGCTGAAGAACGGCGTGTTGTGGGGCTATTCGCCGAGTCTGATTGAAGCCGGACGTATGACCGTGGCGTCGATGCTCAAGCGGCAGGGCTATCACACCGCGTGCATCGGCAAATGGCATCTGGGGCTGGGTACCGCCGAGAAAACGGACTACAGCAAACCGCTGCATCCGGGGCCCCTCGATTTCGGCTTCGATTATTATTTCGGCATTCCGGCGTCACTCGACATGGAGCCATACGTCTATATCGAGAACGACCGCGCACTCGCGCCGCCGACTGGACACGTCGATGAGAAGCTCGAACACCGCGGCGTCTTCTGGCGCGGCGGACCTGCCGCTCCGGGCTTCAAGCACATCGAGGTGCTTCCGAAGATTACGGAAAAGGCGAAGGGATATCTGCGCGATCACGCCGCGAAACGGAAACAGGAACCGTTCTTTTTGTATTTGCCGCTGACCGGACCGCACACGCCCTGGCTGCCTACGAAGGAGTTTCAGGGCAAGGCGAAGGCCGGTGAATATGGAGACTTCGTCGCGATGGTCGATGACGCCGTCGGCCAGGTGCTGCGCACGCTCGACGAGCAGGGATTGGCGGGCAACACACTGGTCATCGTCACCAGTGACAATGGCGCGCATTGGCTGCCGGCAGAGATAGCGCAGTGGGATCATCGGTCCAACCATTTTCTGCACGGACAGAAGGCGGACATCTGGGATGGCGGGCACCGCATTCCATTCATGGCCCGCTGGCCCGGCAAGACGCAGGCCGGCTCTACGTCGGCCGAGACGATTTGCCTGACCGATCTGATGGCGACGGCGGCCGAGATTGCGGGCTATACTTTGCCGAACGACGCGGGAGAAGACAGCTTCTCGATCCTACCCGCGCTGGCTGGCCGCAAGTCGGCAACGCCGATTCGCGAGGCGATCGTCCACCACTCCCTGCAAGGTCATTTTTCGATTCGCAAAGGGGAATGGAAACTGAACCTGGGCCGCGGCTCGGGTGGTTTCACGGAGCCCGTCGAGTACAAGCCCAAAAGCGGCGAACCGGCCGGAGAGCTTTTCAACATGACCACGGATCCCAGCGAGAAAAATAACCTCTACGCGCAACGGCCCGAGATAGTGAAGAGTCTGACGGCGCTGCTCGAAACGTATCAGCGCCAGGGCTACAGCCGGAAGCTGCGATAGGTCTTCCGACCTTACGCCGCGCCCAAGGGAATCGCGACATTCATGCTGGCCGTTATCGTGGATCCTTCGCCGATCAATGCGGCGGCGAAGAGGCAGCGCGGCCGGCCGTTTTCGATAAACAACTGCGGGCGTTCCATGCGTATGAATGTCCGGCTTGTGCCGTCCGCAAAGCGCACCGTGCGCGAGTAGGCTTTGGCGGGATTCGAGATTTTCCATTCAGCGCCGTTCGCCGACGAGGCATGGATGCCGCCGCCGCGTTCGCCGCAGATACCGCCCTCCATGTCTTTCATAATCAATTCGTAGTGTCCATCCACGCGCCAGATATAGGCGTCCTCGACGTGGTCGCCGGTCTTGTCGAAGCGAAAAACAGAATCGTCGGCGAGCCGCCGGAAGGGCGCATCGAAGCGCTCGGCACGTGCCACGCCGAGCCGCAACAGATCCTGTTGATTTCCGGTCGACTTGTAGATCAACAGGATGCTTCCGTCCTCGTTGACGCAAGGCGCGGGGTTGGTGGTCATCAGCGCGTCCCATTTGCCGGGGCGCGGTTGCAGGATAGGCTCCGGCATCCGTTTCCAAGGACCGCGAATGGATTTCGACACAGCCAGGCCGATGCGTTGATTGGCGCGCGATTCGTGCCACAGCGCTTCATTGGCGAAGCGCCCCTCCGCGGCGGAGGGTGTTTCACCTTTGTAAGTCGTGCCGATGTAAAAGAGCAGGAAGTTGTCGCGCCAGCGATGAATGGTGGGATTGTGCGTCATGCGTCCATCCCAGAACTCCGCGCCGCGCGGCGGAAACAAAATCTCTTCAAAGCGGTACGGTCCCTCGGGCTTGTCCGCGGAGGCGCGCACGATCTCTGAATTCGTACACCAGTGCGGGTCGAAGGAAAGGCCTTTGGGCCAGCGCGAAGCAAACATGTGATAGCGCTGATCCTCGCCGCGAATCACAGACCCGCACCAGACCCAATAGCCGTCCATGCGAAAACCGCCGTTGACCGGCGCCGGAAGAATCCGGTCTGCGAAGGAGCGGTTAGCCCCGGCCAAAGGCGATGCGACAGCGCTGAATAGAAGTTCTCTACGATTAATCATTGGTTCCTCAGAGCGGCAGGATCTCTTCGCGGACGGGATCGAAGCGCAGCCGGCGCTTCTCGACGTAGGCGATGTTTCCAAGGTGCGAGGCTTGCGCCGAGCGCGTCCGCGGCCAGGCTGGCGAAAGAGCGTCTCCGTGTACTCACGCGGCGCCCAAGGGAATCGCGACATTCATGCTGTCGCTCCGTTTGGTTCCCTCGCCGATTCCTACGGCGGCGAAGAGGCAGCGCGGTCGGCCGTTTTCGATGAGCAACTGCGGGCGTTCCAGGTGTGTGAATGTCCGGTTCGTACCTTCCGCAAAGCGTACCGTGCGCGAGTAAGCTTTGGCTGGGTTCGAAATCTTCCATTCGACGCCGTTCGCCGATGATGCATGGATGCCGCCGCCGCGTTCGCCGCAGATCCCGCCCTTCATGTCTTTCATGATCAGCTCGTAGTGCCCGTCCACGCGCCAGATATACGCGTCCTCGACGTGGTCGCCGGTCTTGTCGAAATTAAAAATGGAATCGTCGACGAGCCGCCGGAAGGGTGCATCGAAGCGCTCCGCGCGCGCCACGCCGAGCCGCAGTAGATCTCCCTGGTTCCCGCTCGATTTGTAAATCATCAGCACGCTGCCGTCTTCGTGGATACAAGGCGCGGGGTTGGTGGTCATCAGTGCGTCCCACTTGCCGGGACGCGGTTGCAGGATAGGATCGGGCATCCGTTTCCACGGGCCGCGAATGGATTTCGATACGGCGAGACCGATGCGTTGATTGGCGCGCGCTTCGTGCCAGAGCGTCTGACTGGCAACGCGATTCTCCGTGGCGGACGGCGTATCGCCTTTGTACGTCGTGCCAATGTAGAAGAGCAGGAAGTTGTCGCGCCAGCGATGAATGGTGGGATTGTGCGTCATGCGCCCATCCCAAAACTCAGCGCCGCGCGGCGGCAGTACGATCTCCTCAAAACGGTACGGTCCTTCGGGCTTGTCCGCGGACGCGCGCACGACCTCGGAATTCGTACACCAGTGCGGCCCGAAGGGAACGCTCTTGGGCCAGCGCGAAGCGAACATGTGATAGCGCTGAGCCTCGCCGCGAATCACCGATCCGCACCAGACCCAATAGCCGTCCATCCGAAAACCGCCGTTGACCGGCGCCGGAAGAATGCGGTCTGCGAAGGAGCGGCCAGCGCCGGCCAAAGGCGATGCGACAGCGCTGAATAGAAGTTCTCTACGATTGATCATCGGCTCCTCAGAGTGGCAGGATCTCTTCGCGGACGGGATCGAAGCGCAGCCGGCGCTTCTCGACGTAGGCGATGTTCCCAAGGTGCGAGGCTTGCGCTGAGCGGTGCCCAGCGAGCACGTCGCCGTTCGGCAATTTTCGGCTGCGCACACACGCGAGGAAATTCTCCACGTGATCTTCGCTGATCTCGCGCTCTGCCTTCACGGTTACTGAAGGCGTCTTGCTTCGCAGCGGGTAGATCTCAAAGCGCTCGCGAGTGATGAGAGCGCGGCCCGCGGTCCCGCAGAATTCGATTCCGGCGCCGGTGATGCCGGGTGCGAGCGTTGCCTCGAATGTGGCGTTCCACTCGCTCGGGTATTCGAGCGCGACGTTGAGTGTGTCCGGCGCGGTGCGGCCGTCCTTATAACAATAGACGCCGCCCGCCGCGGTCGCGGAAATTGGCGTGTCCTCGCCGACAATCATATGCACGGCGTCGATCCAATGCGTGAACAAATCCGTGACCTGCCCGCCGCCGAAGTCGAGATACGCGCGAAAATTCCAATACTGCTGCGGGTCCCAGTCGCGCCATTTCACCGGACTCACGTAACGAGCCCAGTCGAGGTTGGCCGGTTTGTTCTGAAGCGCCGGCGGCGCTTTGCGCAAGTGCGCTCCGTTGCCGTGCCACCATGTGCGCACCAGCGCGATTTTTCCGAGCTTGCCCGGGCGGATCCATTCGTCGCGCAGCTTCATGTAATGCGGGCCGGAACGCTGCTGCATCCCAACCTGGCAGATACGCTGATTCACGCGCGCGGCTTTCACGATCTTCGGGCCCTCGTCGATGCGCAGTGTGAGAGGCTTCTCGCAATAGACGTCCTTACCGGCGTTCATGGCGTCGATCGCGATGGCGGCGTGCCAATGGTCGGGCGTCGCAATCAGCACCGCATCGAGCGGCTTCATCTCGAGCAGGGCGCGGTGATCTCCGGTCGTCTTCGCGCCGGGCGCTTTTGCCGCCGCCTTCGCCGCCATGTCGCCCCACAGATCGCAGACGGCGCTAACGGTCACGTCCGCATGCTTTTGGAACACTCCCATGACATAGGATCCGCGCCCGCCGCAGCCGATAACTCCAAGCTGCAGGCGGTCGTTCGCGCCCATCACACGCGAGTAGGAACTGGCCGTGAATGCGGCCGCCCCCGTGCGCAGCAGTTCTCTTCTCGCTATTTTCGAGTCCATATTAGACTAGCCTCAGATTGCGGAATTTGACGACATGATTGTGCGGCTTGCCGCCGTGCATCTGCAGGCCGATGCCGCCTTTCAGTGAGCGCAGTTCGCCATAGTCGTTGACCATCTCACCGTTAATCCAGGCACGTATGCGCGGACCGCTACATTCGATTTTGTAGTGGTTCCAACTCTCTTCAGCGCCAACCACTTTCAGCGGCTTCTGGACGTTGTAGATCGCGCCGGTGTAATTTTTCGGATCGTTGTAATCGATCTGCACCTCAACGCCATCCTTTGGCTGCTGTGCCGGACGGTCGCCCCCGCTGGCGCCGAAATCGCGCAGCGGCTGGCGGATGAAGATGCCGCTGTTTCCGCCTTTTCCAACCCAAAAATCGAGTTCGAGAATGAAATCGGTGAACTCACGGTCTGTAAACAGGTAGCCGACGCCAGGGTGGGCCGGATCGTAACGTGCGACGAGTTCTCCGCTCTCGACGCTGAACAGCCCATTTGCGTGGTGCTTCCAACCGCTGAGATCACGTCCATTAAACAGGCTCTCTCCAGCCTGAAGCATGCACGGCGTCAGGCAACCTGCCGCCAGCGATTGCACACACGTTCTTCTGGTCATTCGCATTGCGATACGATGCTCCCGTTTGAAAAATTGACTAAACACCCTAAAGCATATCAATCAAGGAGCATCTGCTGGAAATAGCAGCGTCGCTAACGGGTGCGCGTCATCGAGCGTGATCGCTTCCGCGTCTTCGTGTTTGTGAAACACAAGTGGGCCCGCAGGAGATCATTGATATAATCGTATTTAACGATGCCTGTACCAGTCTCCCAGATGTGGACGGTGGCGACATACGTGCTGTCGCAGAAGCTCCGTGGACGTAAACGATATCCGCTGGTGCTGATGCTGGAGCCGCTGTTCCGCTGCAATCTGGCGTGCGCCGGCTGCGGTAAGATCCAGTACCCGGCTCACATCCTGAAGCAGAACCTCTCTCCGGAAGAGTGCTTCCGCGCTGTCGAGGAGTGTGGTGCGCCGATGGTCAGCATCCCCGGTGGCGAGCCGCTGATGCACCCGCAAATCCAGGAGATCGTAGCCGGACTTGTGGCGCGCAAGAAGTATATCTACCTCTGCACGAATGCACTGTTGTTGAAGGAAAAGATCGGCCTGTTTCAGCCGAGTAAGTATCTGACTTTCTCCGTGCACATGGACGGGCAAAAAGAGCACCACGATTTTTCGGTGTGCAAAGAGGGTGGATATGAGCTCGCCGCGGACGGCATACGTGAGGCGGTCCGGCGCGGTTTCCGAGTGACCACCAACACGACTCTGTTCGATGGCGCGGATCCGAAGAGCGTACGTGCCTTCTTCGACGAGATGATGGCATTGGGCGTCGAAGGCATGATGCTTTCGCCCGGCTACGCCTACGACAAGGCGCCCAATCAGGAACAATGGCTCGGCAAGGAGCGCACGCGCAGCCTGTTCCGAACGATCCTGTCGAACCGCAATCCTGCGTGGATCTTCAATATGTCGCCTCTGTTTCTGGAGTTTCTGATGGGGCGGCGCGAGTATGTTTGCACGCCGTGGGGCATGCCGACATACAACCTGTTTGGATGGCAAAAGCCTTGCTATGTTTTGCAGGACGGCTATGCGGATAGCTTCGCCGAATTGATGGAAGCGACCGAATGGCACAAGTACGGGACGGAGTCGGGTAACCCGAAGTGCGCCAATTGCATGATGCACAGCGGCTATGAAGCGACGGCGGTCGATGACAACTTCGGCACGCTGAGCGGCTTTCTGACAACCGTCCGCGCCACGTTTTTCTCAAAGTATCCCGACCGCGCCCAACTTGCGCTGCTGAATGATCCCGTGCTGCCCGCGCCCGTCCAACTCGTGCAAATCGACGCAGGCAGTGAGGAAGAGAAGGAACTCCAGGTATGACCGAGGAGGAGTTGCGCGCGGGTCTCGAAGAAGCCTTCGACTACCGTGGCGACGTCACGATCACACGCAGGGACGGAACGAAGATCGAGGGGTATATCTTTGATCGTCAAACGGGACGGACTCTGTCCGACTCTTACGTGCGACTCTTTCCCAAGGACAATCTGCAGAAAGTCGCAGTTTGTTACGCCGATGTCGAGAGCCTGGAGTTTACGGGCCGCGACACCGCCGCGGGCAAGAGTTGGGCTGCGTGGGTCAAGAAGTATAAAGAGAGAAAAGCAGCCGGCGAAACTAACATCGAATTGAAGCCGGAACAATTGGACTAAGCCCGATACCATTCACTCAGCAACATCTCGGAGCTATTGTGAACGGTATCGGAGTCAGACGACCTCAGCGTCGAGCAGCAGCACCAGTCCCTCCACAACCATTGGCCGGATTACGGGCAGAATCGCGCGAATTCTCTCTTCGGAATCCATCACCGTGATAGTGATGGGCCGGTCGTCGGTGACTCCGAAGAGCCGTTTGCGGTGGACCTTGTGATGGCTACCGAAACCCATGATTCCGGACGAGACTGTCGCGCCGGCCACCTCCAGTTGCACCAACCGGCGGACAATCGCCTCATACAGCGGCAGTTCCCCGCGCATGTCTGTTTCATCGACAAAAATGACGAGCATTTTCACGTGTCCGGTCATTCAGGCACCTTCTTTCGCGACGCGAAGAGCGCGTACATGCTTGGCAACGCGAGCAGCGTCAGAAACAGTGTGGAGAGCAGGCCGCCGACCACGACGGTAGCCAGTGGGCGCTGCACGTCGGAGCCGATTCCCGTGGCGCGTGCCGCGGGCACCATGCCCAGCAATGCTACAACGATCATCATTAGCACCGGGCGCATCTGCGCCAATGAGCCCTGTATGATAGCGTCCGCCATGCTGACATCAGGGTCGACACGAAGTCGCCGATTGATCTCCGCGACCACAAGTACGCCGCTCATCACCGCTACGCCGAACAAGGATATGAATCCAACGGCGGCCGACACGCTGAGATTGATGCCGCGAAGATACAGCGCCAGTATGCCTCCTACCAATGAGAACGGAACATTCATCAGAACCAGCCCGGCGTATGTGGGAGTGCCGAATGCGAAGAACAATATCACGAAGATAATGGCAATCGTAATTGGCAGAATGAACCCAAGCCGCTTGCGCGCGCGTTGCAGGTTTTCAAACTGGCCGCCCCAATCGACGCGATAGCCTGGCGGCAGTTTGACGGCAGCGAACTTCTGCTGTGCTTCCCGAACAAAGCTGCCCTGGTCGCGTCCACGGATGTTGGTACGAACCGTGATCTGCCGTCGATTTTCGCGGCGCGCAATAATGCTTGCACCGTTCACAACCTTGATTTCAGCAAGCTGCGAAAGCGGAACACGCGCGCCATCCCGGGTGGGCACCAAGATATTTCCAATCGCGTGAATATCCGTGCGCGCCTCCGGCAGAAAGCGAACCGCGACATCGAAACGGCGCTCTCCTTCGAAGACACTGCTGACCGGGCGGCCGCCAATCGCAAGCTCAATCACATCCTGCACGTCACGAATGTTGATGCCGTAGCGCGCCACCGTCTGGCGATCGATCCGCAAACGCAATTGCGCCTGATCCGACTCCTGTTCGATCGCGGAATCCGCTGCTCCTGGAACTTTGCGGATAATCTCCAGAGTCGAAGCGGCCAGGCGCCGGAGTTCGACTAGATCCGAACCGCTGATGATGATTGCCAAATCGGCGGCGGAGCCAGTGACTGCTTCCGTGACGTTGTCGATGATCGGTTGCGTGAAACTAAACGTGGCGCCGGGGATCTCCCGCTCCAACTTCTTCGCGAACTCCTCCACAAGGTCCTGCTTGGTCTTGCCTGCCTTCCAGGTGTCGTATGAGTGCAGCGCGATAAATATCTCGTTGCGATTGGGGCCGTACGGATCCGTGCCGGAATCGTTTCGACCGGTTTGTGAGCTGACCAGTTTTACTTCAGGCGACTGCATCACGATGGAACGGACTTTGTTCGCGACTTGGGCGGACTTCACCAGAGAAATGCCAGCCGGTAGATTCACGCGCACCCAGATCACGCCCTCGTCCAATTGCGGTAGAAATTCCGAGCCGAGAAAAGTTCCGACACCGAAAGCCGCTAATACAATTCCCAAAGAGATCGCCAGCACGGTTTTCGGCCGTGCCAGCGCGGAGCGCAGCGCCACCTCGTACCAGCCGGAAATCCAGCGCAACACCGGGTTTTCCCAAGTCTTGGAGCCATTTCGGAAGAGGTATGTTGCCAACACTGGAATCAGCGTAAGCGCCAACAGCATGGAACCCAGCAGCGCATAGCAAACCGTAAATGCCATCGGCGTGAACAGTCTGCGTTCGACGCGCTCCAGCGTAAATAACGGAATGTACGCGGCGATGATAATCAGCAGTGAGAAAAAGATAGGCCCTTCGACTTCCAGTGCAGCGTCACGGATGGCTCTCAGGACACCCTCCTTGCCTTCCGCTTTCCGCTCGGCCAAAGTGTGCACGATGTGCTCCACCATGATCAGCGTGCCATCCACGATGATGCCGAAATCCAGCGCGCCCAGGCTCAACAGGTTGGCTGGAATTCCGGAAAAATGCATACACACAAAGGCGAATAACAGTGAGAGCGGAATCGTGATCGCCGTCAGGATTGCGGCGCGCACACTTCCCAGGAAAAGGAACAGGACCGCGATAACGATCACCAATCCCTCCAGCAGAGTGTGCGAAACGGTACCGAGCGTGTTGTTCACAAGTTCGGCGCGGTCGTAAGTCGTTACCAGTTTGACGCCCGGCGGCAGACGGCTGTCGTTCAGATCGTCGACTGCTTCTTTTATCGATTGCAGGACTTCACTCGGATTCTCACCGCGGCGCATCAGAACGATGCCCTCGACTCCTCCGGGCTTACTGTTCATCCCGAAGATTCCGGTCGGTGGTGCGGCGCCGATGTTCACGCGTCCGATATCGCGCACAAAGACTGGAACGCCCTTGGTTTCAGTTACCAAGGTGTTCTCAATATCGAACGTGGATTCCACCAGGCCGACACCGCGAATCACCATCGATTGCTGGCCATTGTCGAGCATCGCGCCACCGGCATTCTGATTGTTGGCAGTGATGGCCTGCGCGATTTGCGAGATCGAAAGATTGTACTTATCCAGCGCGGATGGATCCACCTCAATCTGGTATTGCTTGATCAGGCCACCAAAGGGCACGATGTCGGCGACGCCCGGCACCTGCAGAAAGCGCGGTTCCACGACCCAGTCTTCGATCTCGCGCAGTTGCGTTTCGTTTAGACCTGGTCCTTCGAGCGAATAGCGGTATAGCTCCCCAATGGGCGTCGACAACGGACCGAGCGTGGGCACAACGCCATCCGGCAAATTCGCGTCGCGCATCTTTTCGAGCACAACCTGGCGCGCAAAATAATCGTCCGTCCCGTAAGCGAACGTGAGTTCCACGACAGAGAGCCCGAAGATGGTGCGGGAGCGGCGTGAAATCACGTTGGGCGCGCTGTTCATGGCGCGTTCCAGCGGTACCGTCACCTGCTGTTCCACTTCTTCCGCGGCGCGCCCGGGATACAGCGTCACGATGACAACCTGAGTGTCCGAGATATCGGGATAGGCCTCAATCTTTAGCTGATTGAAGGCCCACACACCCAAACCGATCAGGGTAAGCCCGGCCAGCACCGTTACGAATCTTTGCCGTAGCGCAAAGCGCAGAAGTTTAGCGATCACTGGAGCAGATCCTCAGACTCACTTCAACAACATGGCGCCGTCAACTACGATTCGGTCCCCCGGCTTAAGACCGCTCAGAATCGGGAAGAAATCGCCAACCCGCTCACCAACCGTGACCGGGACAGATTGAAAGGCGCCGCGCGAGAGTTCTTTATAAACGGCGCTTTGGCCATCGCCTTGAATAATGGCTCCGGCCGGCAGCACGGGCATCGGTTTCATCCCTTCCACGTGGTGGATGCGTCCGAACATTTCCGGCCGCAGCAACCCGCGGGAATTATCCATTTCGGCGCGGACTTTGATGGTGCGTGTCTGCGGATCGACGGTATCGGCGATGCGCGCCACACGGCCTTTGAACGTTTCAGCAGGGAACGCCGTGAGTTCGATGTTCACCCGCTCATTCATACCAATCAGGCGGATCGAACTTTCGGGAACGTCGGCGGCGACCCAGACCGTACTGAGATCGGAAATCGTCATCAGCGAACTGTTTGTATCATTGCGGTATTCGCCCGGCGCCACGCTGATTTCCAGCACCTTGCCTGAGATCGGCGCCTTGACCGCAACCTTTTGTCCGAAGACGCCAGGCTTCAATCCGATAATTTGCAGACGGCTGAGCGCCTGCTTGCCCATCGCTTCCGCCTGCTCCACCGCGGACTTGGCTTGCGTCACCGCACTTTCCGCGTTCAGTACTTCTTTTCGCGCAACGGCGTCGTGTTCGAAGAGATCCTTGACCCGCTCCAGGTCCGCCTCGCTCTTGCGTTCCACCGCTTTTGCCTGCGTGATGGCGGATTGCGCCTGCAGGTGAGCCGACATGGCAGCGTCCGCGTCGGGACTTTCGATGGTCAGGATCGTATCGCCTTGCCGGACTGAGTCGCCCAGTTTCACGTTGACGCTCGCGATGCGTCCAGCAAGTGGCAACACTACGTGAGCAACGCGGTTGGGATTGACTTCGATTTTTCCTGGAGCCGTGACCTCGTCGGTGGGAACGTCCTTCATTTGGACTTCCTCCACGCGAATCTGTGCGAGCTTCGGCGAATCGGGCGGCAGTACGATTTGCCCGGGTTTCACCGGCGGCGCGGCTTCGACGGTTTCTTGCGGCCTCTGTTTCGAACAGGCCGAAAACAACATTAGTGCAGCAACAAAGATTGTCCAAGTTGCGGTTCTCAAGGATTCACCGCCTTCCCGGTGACGGCATCAAGGATGTAGAGGCTTCGTGCGTACTCCGCGCGTGCGTCGTTGTAACTTTGCATGGTTTCGTTAAAGGCTCGTTGCGCGTCGAGAAACTCCACCAGGGAAGCCTCGCCGCGGCGGTAGGAATACTCAGTTGTTTCGCGAACGTCGCGAGCCTGCTGCAACATATCCTTTTCGATATTTGTCAGCAGTGAGCGCGACGTTTCCCATGATTGAAATGCTGTCTGTACTTCGTTGACGATGGAATTCTGCAGCGCTCGAATGCGAGCCTGAATCTGCTGCTGCTCAGTGCGCGCACGCTCGATCTCACCCTGGTTCTTGTTGAACACGGGGAGCGGTACGCTCAGGAACATACCCAGCGAATTTCCCTTCGCATTGTCATACTGGCGATGGTATTGCGTCCCTACCGTGTAGTCGACTTTTCCTTGCGCCAGTTGTAGCCGGATGTCGGCCTGCGAACGTGCCTGGTCTTTCACAAGCGCCTGTAGGTCCGGCCGCAGATTTAGCGATTGGGCGCGCAGTTCATCCAGAACGATAAGATCCTGATCGCTGCGCAGCGGACCGCCCACTTCCACATCGGGAGCAAGCCCGTTGCGCCCCATCAACAGCGCCAACCGGCCGCGTGCAGTGCGAAGCTTGAGTTCCGATTGTTGTACGGCATTGCGGAACTGCAGCGCCGCAATGCGCGAACGCACCAGTTCCACTTGCGCCAGATCACCGGCCCGCACGCGTGATGAGTTCACGTCCACGAGGGCGTTGAGCGCCTTCAGATTCTGATTCGCGAGATCCAGATTCTCTTTGGCCGCAAGCACATCCACGAATGCGCTTTGGACATTGAGGATTAGCTGGCGGGTCGTATTCAGCAACTGCAACTGAGCGACAGATCGCGCACCTTCCGCCACTTCGATGCGGCGCTCGCGTTTGTGCCCGCCCTCAATGACGAAATCGACGCGTGCGTTCACTTCGGCCGGGCCGGCGCCATTAGCGGCAGTGAAGCCGGTTCCCAACCAGTCGTTGTAGTCCGAACCGAAGCTGAGCACAGGGTTGGGCCGCAAACGCGCCTGAACGATTCGCGCTTCGGCGACTGGAATATTGAGGCGTTCCGCTATCAGCGAGAGATTCTTGCCGATCGCCTCCTGTACGGCCTTATCCAGCGTCAACAGTTCCGTGCCGCGCCGGGCATCGGACTGCTGGGCAAACAGACCTACGGTCATAGTGAACGATACTAAGGCAGCACGCATCATGTTGAGAATAGTTTGGGCGAAGAAGTCTCGGAATGGAAGCCAAAAAACAAAGCTGGCCTGGACGGCTTCGGCCGTGTGTACGGTCCACAAGTGAAGACTCTCAGCACGGTCCTCTTGACAGAGACCAGACTTACTTGGCCGGGTTCTGTTTGGCCCTTTTGTTCTTTTTCGGCTTGGACTGCTTCTTGTTGTGCTTTCCCGCACCGGCGTTACCTGCTGCGGTAGCAGGCATCGCAAATGGCAGCATGAACACAGTCAAGGTGAATATTGCTAAAAGTCTCCGCATTCGTGTCTCCAGAATTGTGCGGGGCATCCCGCGTCACTACTTACATGTTGTAGCCGCGCGAGAAAAATATCGATAGCCTACTGAGGCTACTTGGATCACCCCAATCGGGTAGGCGTGCCAACCAGCCCGAGGCCTGGAGTTGCCGAGATGAATCCTTTAGGACAGCAGCTTCACGAGCCCGGTTGAGAGCTGGTATGTGCCGCCGGCGATCTTGAGTTTGCCCCCGGCGATCGCCTTCGACAGAATCGGTTCGGAGGCCGACAACTGGCGCACAACAAGGCGCACGTTCGCTTCGATCGCGTTGGATACCAGATCGCCTTGCCGCTTCTTGGCCTCAGCAACTGCCGGAGCGATTGCAGTCACGAGACTTTGTATGTGTGTGCTGGGCTCGCCGTCGCCGGTGGCCGCCGTTACCGCGCCGCAACTGTTGTGGCCCATCACCAGAATGAGGGGCGTTCCCAGGTGCTCCACGGCATACTCGAGGCTGCCCGTGACCGCGTCATCCACGATGTTGCCGGCCACGCGCACGACGAACAAGTCGCCAAGTCCCTCGTCGAAAACGATCTCCGGGCTGACGCGCGAATCGGCGCACGCCAGAATACAAGCGAAGGGATGCTGTCCCGTAATCAGTTCCTTGCGCCGTGCCGTGTTTTGGTGCGGATGCTTCGGGTGAACGGCGGCGTAGCGCCGGTTGCCCTCCATCAACTGCGCCAGCGCTTTGTCCGGCGAAAGCGCCGCGGTCCCATGGCCGGAGTGGGTTTTCGCAGCCTCTTCCGCCGCCGCCCATAACGCCGGGATTCCCAAACTCGCACATACAAAGGACCGCCGCAGCATATTCGTCTTCTTCTCCAAGATTTAGCTTAGCTTAGCTCACTCTTCTCGCGGGCCGTCGCTTCGGCGCCGGGGCGCGACATAGAAGTGAGAGATCTGCCAAACCGGGGGCGGACGCCCTCGTCCGCGGGTGACCTCAGGTCGCCTCGCCGGCATTCGACCGTCGAACGTGTTGAAAGCGTCGCTTGAATAACATCACGTCGGAGTAGCGTATTCTAGGCCGCGACGTTCTCGGTGACACCTGAAACCGGCCGGGATGCCGGTTGCGGAACTGGGGTTCCGCCTTCCGCGTGAGCCTCCACTTCTATGTCGCGCACGCGTCCGGCGCGCCGCCATCGCGAAGAATCGAAAGTCAAGGGCCTGACAAGGCATCCGCTACGGGCGCTTGGCTGCACTTGGCGCAAATACGACCGGTTCCAAAATCTTCACCTTCTTGGGCCCGATCAAGCTTTCCACTTCGGGTAAGTCGATCCGTTCGAGCAGTCCCGGGACGATCAGATTCTCAATGCCTTGGTACACGTCGGCGTTAACCAATTGATCATAGGATCGGATGGAGCGCTCTGTGACGACTGCTGCAACACGGGAATCCAGCGCGGCTGCGAAGAGAACCAGGGGACCGGCGGCGCCCTGACCTCGCAGGGAGATGCGCTCCGAGGCGACTTCAGGCCGTCCGCGGAAGTAGCGAAAAGCGGACAACAGGTCATTGACCTGCATACCGGCCAGACTTTCACCCAGCAACCAGCCGCGCGCGGAGAGTTGGTACAAGGACGAATAGCCGCCCTTCTTCGCCGGCGGAGCAGCCTCGCCCATGCTGCGTGGATCAACGGCGAGTACAACGTTGCCCTTGGCGGCAAGCGCCAGAGCACTTTCGCCGAGTTCTGCGCTCGCTTTGCCGGCGGAACTGGCGAAGAGCACACCCGGCTTCTTGCCCGCACCATTGGGCAGGTAGAGTAACGCTGGGATGCGCAGGCCGGGCTCCACCTCCAGTTCCAACTTTTCCACGCGAACTCCCTGGACCGTCAATTCCCCTTTTGTTTCGACCTGCGGCACACCGGTCAGTGTGCGCATTTGCAAGGCGCGGCGCACGCTGTCCACAGTTGCAGGACGACGCTGCGTGCGCAGCCGCGCAGCCCGGTCGCGATTGATTTCGCGAATAGTGCGGCTGCCGAGGCTGCTCTGTAACTGCCCGCTGGGCGTTACCGACAGGGCGCTGGGATCCTCCGTTTTCGCGGGAGTCTCCGCGCCGTCCGCGCCGGGAACATCAAGCCAGTGGGAGAGCCACTTGTAGGCGGCCTCGCGCAAAGGCAGGGTCCAGCCGTGTTGCTCGTTGGCAGTGGCTTGACGGATGCGATCCTCTCGCCCGAACACTTTGTAAAATTGACGGCTCTCCTGATAGGTTTGGCGCGCCCCCGCTATGGGGAAGAAGTCGCGCTCGGCGGAGGAGATCAGGTAAGGGCGTGGCGCGACGGCCAGCATGAAGTCGCTGAAGTCGAAGCCATCCCGCAGCCAGCCGGCAAACACCTGCTCGGCATCCTGAGGCCCGGCCGGCGACCACAGTTCGCGCCAAGTGGTGGGATAGCAGGAAGAGATGACGCCCGCTAGACGCGGCTCCGCGACCCCGAGATAAGCGGCTTGCGTGCCGCCGCCCGAGTTGCCGCCAACCACGATCCGCCGTGGGTCCACTTCTTTGCGCGTCAGCAGGTAGTCGAACGCGCGTATGCCGTCCCACACAAAATAGCGTGCGATGTTCTGCCCGGTGAGCAGGCACTGCATTCCGGTCATGCTGTGTTCGCGAGTGCCTGCCCCAATCGACGATTTACCACTTGCGGAATCGAGGTATTCAATGCGCTCTCCCTGTCCCGGCGGATCATAGGCCAGTACGACATAACCTCGCTTCGCGAGCGCGATCCATACGTTTTGATAGATCGGCGTCGCTTTCCCCTCGAGCGAGTGGCCCGCCGTCCCCAGCAGCGCCGGATAAGGCGGCTTGCCGCTCTTAGGCAGATACAAGTTGGCGGTTACGCGGAAGCCAGGGAGAGATTCGAAGACTACTTTTTCGATCGTGTAGCCATCCCGTTCGAGGACGCCGGTCACTTGAGGGCGGAGTGGCATCTTCTGCTCTGGAAGACCGCCCATCGCTGCAACGAAGGAGTTGCGAATGCGGGTCTGCCGGGCCCGTAGGGCTGACTCGCTTGTCAGCTTTGCGATCTCTTGATCCCGCTGTTTTCGATTTTGCTCGAAGCGTTCCCTGAGCAGGTTCTCGAAAGGACGGGCGTAGTCGCCGCCTACCTTCTCTTGCACTTGGGCCCACAGAATACCGCCTGCAAGAATCGAGAGAATAACGCGACGCGTCCGCATGTGGATCGTCTCCTGTTGCGCTGTCCGGATGGAACCGCGCCAATTCGATCTTGGCTAACCGAGACCGGTGGAGCCGGCGATGGCCGTCTCCACCGCGACCTTAATCACTAATCACTCTTCTCGTCCGCCGCTGGTTCGACGCGCCGCCCTGGAGTGCTGCGTCCTTCGGCTAGGTACTTATCGAGCAGCGCAGTCAGCCGCTTCACGATCTCAGGCCGCTGCGTGTAAAGATTGCCGGTCTCGCCGAAATCCGCATTCATGTTGTAGAGTTGGCCCGGCGGCAGGCTCGCGTCTTTTTTCGGCGGCGTGCCGTCGCCGACGCCGCGCAACAGAATCAGCTTCCAGTCGCCTTGCCGGATCGCGAACGCGCCCGAAGCCGAGTGGTGCACGACGGCCTCGCGGATCGGCGCTTTCAGTTTCGCTCCGGTCAGCGCGGGAAGAATGCTGTAGCTGTCTTCACCTGCGTTGTAGGGCAGCTTCGCGCCGGCGATCTCAGCGCAGGTAGCCATCAGATCCGTCAGGCAGATCAGTTCCTGCGTCTTGCGTCCGGCCTGGATGCGCGCGGGCCAGCGAGCTATGAACGGAATGCGGTGGCCGCCGTCCCACAAGTCGCGCTTGTGTCCGCGGAAGTGGTAGGCGCTGTAATGCTGAAACTCGGTCTTGCGTTCCACCATCTGCCGCTCTGGACCATTGTCGCTGGTCAGAATAATCAGCGTGTTCTTGTCGGCGCCCGCACGCCGCACGGCTTCAATCACCTTTCCCACGGTCGAATCGACTTCGTTGACGAACGCGCCGTAGTCGCCCACGCCTGTCTTGCCCTTAAAGCTATCGGCTGGCACGACGGGCGTGTGCGGCGCCGAGAGCGGGAAGTACAGGAAGAACGGCTTGCCCGATTTCGCTTTGCCCCAGTTGTCAATCCAACCGGTGGCCTTCTCTGTCAGGCGGCCCAACACCTCCTGATGCTTGAATCCCTTCGCGAGCGGACCCAGACGCCAGTTCACCGGAAACGCCTTGCTTTCGGTCGTACTGCTGGGCAGTTCGACGGCGCGGTCGTTTTCGAGGTAGGTGTAAGGCGGCATGTCGAGCGAGGCGGAGATGCCGAAGTAGTAATCGAAACCAAGCGTCGTCGGGCCGTGCCCGAACGGCTTGCGGAAATCGACATTGCTCATGTCACCTGCGACGGGTTTGCCGTCCGAGGTCTGCCAGCCAAGCCCAAGATGCCACTTGCCCACCCCCGCTGTGGCGTAACCGCGCGACCGCAATAGCGCCGGAACCGTTAGCCGGTCCGCGGGAATCAGCGGAGGCGACCCTCCCGCCAGCACGCCGCTCTTCATCGGGCTGCGGAAGCAGTAGCGGCCGGTCATCACGCCGTAGCGAGTCGGCGTACACACGGCCGACGGCGAATGGGCATCGGTGAAGATCAAGCCTTCCCGCGCCATGCGATCCATGTTGGGCGTTTGAATCTTCGAGCCTTCGTTGAGGCAACTCAGATCGCCATAGCCGAGGTCGTCGGCCATGATCCAGATGATGTTCGGCTTTGCGGAGTCCTTCGCGGACGACTGGCCCACGATTCCTGAAAGGGCGCCAACGGCGCCCACCAGACTCATGAAATCCCGCCGGTTGTAAGTTTGCTTGTTAGTAATCGTCATTGTTTTTCCTGAGTTCTATACCTGTACGATGCGCACGCGGAACGTGCCGTGTGGAGCGGGCTTCTCCGCCGTCAGAAGAATGCGGTACAGCCGGGCACCCCACACACGCTGCAAACGCCCGTCGCTGACCTCGACCTCTTCGATTTTCGGCGTCAACGCCCGGCTTTCATAGAGCACTTTGACCGCGCCCGCCAGCGTCAACTCGTCCGGACCGCTCTGCGTCACGCGGCACGGCGTCATCAGCGTCAGCGTGAGCGGTCCGGACGCTTGCTTCATTGCATACTCGTCGAGTACCTCGATTCGCCTGTTTGCACGATCGAACTTCAGCGTGCGCTTCCAGCTTTCGAGACCGGCCTGCGGCGGATACGCTTTCGCGATGTTCAGGCTTAATTCCGCCGCGCTGTCATCGGCGCGGTACGTGACATCGCTCGCCGCATACTCGCGCCCGGCCGCTTGCATTACGCCGCCGATCGTTGGCAGGTTATGATACGCCGACTGCATCGTCCAGATCTCGTAGCGTTTCGAACTGAACGTCTTCGCCGAGTAGGTCTCGACGCCGATATCGATGATCGCCGGCTTGCCGTCCGCATACACCATGAAATTGCCGACGTCGTTGTGGTTATGGCTCTCGGCATTGTGACCGCCCTGCGCGGCCAGATAGAGTCCCTTCGCGGAGCCTTCCGTCATGCGAGCCGCCATCACCTGTATGCCCGGCATCCATACGTCGCGCAACAGCGGCTGCGCTTTCGGAGCCGCATGGATCGCAGCGAGATTGAACAGCGCCGGCAGTTCGCGACCCAGGCTGCCGCCCAAAGCGCTCGCATCGTCGCTGCTTGCCGCGGCGTAAGCGCCCAGAGCCTGCATACGGGCGTCGCCGATTCTGCGTCCGTACCGGAAGACCATGTCACCGTTGATCGAGACCTGCGCCGAGGCGTCCGCGAAATTCGTAAACCAATTTTCGTTGATGTGCGCGCGATAGACATAGCGTCCGATCTCGCGAACCAGCGGATCGCCGAAGAAGTCGAGTTTGCCCCCACTGGCCATGTGCAGCAGTTCGAGGCAATCGAAGAGCGACCCGCCCGCGCGATCCCAATAGCCCGGCCCTTCGTCGCAGCCTCCGTCGGGGTAGTAACCGCTCAAAAAACGGTCCAGGCTGGTCATGCTTTTGTACACCGCTGCCGTGCGGCGTTTGCCGTCCTTCTCCAACAGCAGCGCCGAGGTGAGCCAGTTGGAGTTGATCCACGGCGTCCAGTTGTTCAGGCTCGCGCGCCCTCCCGGCGCGAGTCCCATCCATCCGAAATCGACGCGCTCGAAGTTGGGCGTCAGGACGCGCCGGTTCACTTCGAGTTCGATGCGCGGGGCGAGCAGCGGAGAAACTTTGTCCAGCGCGGAATCCAGCAGATAGTGCGTCCAGGAAAGCAGCGCCGAGGTCTCAGCGGCAAACAGATCGACGATCGGTTCGGCCGCATCCGGCAGTCCCGAACCCGCCTTTTGCGCGCCCAGGTGCGCGGGATAGCCCCAAAAGGTCTCTTCACACGTGGTCCAGATGCCGTTCGCAACGCTGTCAAGGAAGCGGCCCTTGCCTTCCACACACTCGGCCATCACCAGGCTGCGCAGCATGGTGCGGCGCAGATTCCAGTACTGTTCGAAGTGGCTGCGATTGCCGATGCGTTTGTATTCGAGGAACAGAGTGGCGGGCAGCGCCGGCCATTCCTTGCCCAGATACGACTCGCCCGCGGTGAGCAGCGCCTTGTGGATCGGTTCCGGCAGCGCCTGCCAGGCGGCGCGGTCGGAGAGCGTGGGGTACGGCTTCCATTGCTGGCGCGGCGTCAGGATACCGGCGAGTTTCTCCGGTGAGTAGCTGCCCGCGAGAATCGTCCGGCCCGCTTGCGCCAAAGCGGCCTGCGGCGTTGTGGCTGCTGCTAGCATCGCGCTCTGCGCGGCAAACTGACGGCGTGATGATTTCCACATAACTTATCTCTAAGCCTTCTAACGGTGCCGGAACGATAGTGGCCGGAGGCTACGATTCCACCTCGGGAGACTTCGGACAATTGAAGTATTCCCGCCTCCGGTCGCTCGCGCTCCCGGCACTGTTGAACGCGAGCCGCTGCTTCCCGTCTTGGATAGCAGTTACTTCACTCAAGCGGACGCACCCAGATATTCCGGAACTTCATCGGCGTCTCGGCGACGGCGGGGTGATAATGATCCTGCAACAGCAGCGGACCCGGCGCGGCGTCGCAGCCCCGCCGCGGCACAACGGGCACATCGTCCTGAACGAGCACGCCGTTATGCAGCAGCGTCAGCCGTCCCGGCTCGCCCAGTTTGCCATCGGCCGAGCACTTCGGCGCATGAAAGACGATGTCGTAAGTCTGCCACTGTTCGGGCGGCTGCGAGGCGTTCACCAGAGGAGGGAAGTAGCCGTACAAAGCGGCGTTGCTGCCTTGCGGATAGGTCGGGTTGCCGACGGAATCGAGGATCTGGATCTCATAACGGCCTTGCAGATAGACGCCGCTGTTACCGCGCGCCTGGCCCTTCGCATCCGGCATCGCCGGGATGTTGTACTCCAGATGAATCTGCGCGCTGCCGAACTTGCGCTTCGAAATCAGGCTCCAGGGCTTGCGCTTGCTCGCATCCGCGCGATGCGCCGTCGTCAGGATCACGCTGTCCTTCAGCGTCCAGCCCGTCAGCTTGCCGTCGTCGTTCGTAGTCCATTCGGAAAGATCGCGCCCGTCGAAGAGCACGACGGCGTCGGAAGGCGCCTTGCCCGCGGAGCCGGGCTGCACGACGCGCGGCTGCGGATCGGGGTCGGGCTTCACATAGATGTCTTTGAACTGTATGTACAGATCGTCCTTAACATGCAGTTGCAGTCCGATCTGTCCGTGCATCCCGGCGTTGCGCCGCTTGTGGACATCGTCGTTCAGGACGCCTTCGCCGTCGTAATCGGCAATGCGGATTCCATTCACGGTCGTCGTGATCTTCGTTCCGCGGCACACGATCAGCACGTCGTTCCAACCGTCGCCGTCGCCGGAGTGTTTCCATTTCCACTCCTTCGCCCCCTGCGCCGGTTCGAGTTTCGATCCTGGCAACACGGGATAGATCCAGTGCCGCACACCGCGCGTCTCGTCATAGATCAATCCGCTGCGGTATGGCCCGGGCGGGTGGATGTCGACTTGCGGCCCGTCCAGATAGAACGCGTCCAGGTCATAACGGCTGCGCAGTTGGATGCCTGAATTGCCGGCCGATTCCTTGAAACTGCGCACCTTCAGCTTGAGTTCGAAATCGGTGTACTCCTTGTCGCTCAAAAGCCAGACGTAGTCGTGATCTCTGCGCCCGCGCGAGTCGCAGGTGATCACACCATCCTGAACGCTCCAGAAGTTCTTGACGCGATCTTCGGGCCGCGCGGCGACACGCCAACCTTTCAGCGATTTTCCGTCGAACAGCGAGATCCAATTCGCTTCCTGCGCGGGAAGGGAAGCGGCGCAGAGCGCGAGAAGTGCGAACGGCAGTTTGGACATAGTTGCCGTTCTATCTTATCGAAACGCGCAAGGCCGGTCACGGAGACTCCGGAACCGGCCGCCGGTTCAACAACTGCCGTTTTCAGTTAGCTGTATCCCGTTACCCGACTATGGGTTGAGCTGCGAGAATTTCAGGAGCCGCTTCGAACTTCTCAAAGTTCTTGCGGAAGCGGGCGGCGAGGTCCTTGGCCGCGCGGTCGTAGCTGGCCGGGTCGGACCAGGTCGATCTCGGATCGAGGATTCCCGCGTCGACGCCTGGGCACGTCAGTGGGACTTCCAGACGGAAAACCGGATCGGTGCGATAGTCGACAGACGCGAGCGAACCGTCTAGCACGGCGCTGACAATCGCACGCGTCGAGGGCAGATCCATGCGCCGGCCCACGCCGGGTCCGCCTCCGGTCCAACCGGTGTTGACAAGCCAGCAATGCGCCTTGTTCTCGCGCATTTTCTCGCCCAGCATTCCGGCATAGACCTTCGGACTGCGCGGCAGGAACGGCGCGCCGAAGCAGGAGCTGAACGTTGCCTCAGGATCCTTGCCGAGACCGCGTTCCGTGCCCGCCACCTTTGCCGTGTAGCCGCTCAGGAAATGATACATCGCCTGTTCCGGATTCAGCTTCGAAACGGGCGGTAGCACACCGAACGCATCGCAGGTCAGGAAGACGATGTTGTCAGGATGGCCGCCCACTCCGGGCACTACGGCATTGTCGATGAAGGTGACCGGATAGGCGGCGCGCGTGTTCTCGGTGAGCGCGGAGTCGGCGTAATCGAGCAGACGCCACTCGCCATCGACGGCGACATTTTCGAGCACGGTTCCGAAGCGGATCGCGTCCCAGATCTGCGGCTCCGTCGCGCGGCTCAGGTTGATGCACTTGGCATAGCAGCCGCCCTCGAAGTTGAAGACGCCGGAGGGCGCCCAGCCGTGCTCGTCGTCGCCGATCAGCCTGCGCCCGGGATCGGCCGAGAGCGTAGTCTTGCCGGTGCCGGAGAGACCGAAGAAGAGTGCCGTGTCGCCGCCCGGCCCGATATTCGCCGAGCAGTGCATCGGCAGCACGGATCGCATGGGCAGGCTGTAGTTCAGCACGCTGAAGATGGCTTTCTTCATCTCGCCCGCATAGGAGGTGCCGCCGATGATGACAAGTTTTTTCGCGAAATTCACGATGATGAAGACGTCGGAGTTGGTGCCGTCCTCGGCTGGATCGGCGCGGAAGCCGGGCGCGTCGATAACGGTGAACTCAGGCACGTGCGTGTCGGTGGTCAGCGGGTCTGGCCGCACAAAGAGTTGCCTCGCGAAAAGGCTATGCCAGGCACGTTCGGTGATAACGCGAATGGGCATGCAGTATTGCGGATCGGCGCCCGCATAACAATCCTGAACGTAGAGTTCACGGGCTTGCAGGTACGCGAGCAATTTGCCGTACAGGCGCGCAAAGCCCTCGCTCGTAAAAGGCTGGTTGACAGGGCCCCATGCGACTGTGTCTTCGGTGTGTTCGTCGCGGACGACGAATTTGTCTTTCGGAGAGCGTCCCGTGTGGTCGCCGGTGCGCACCACCAAGGCGCCGCCGCTCGCCAGAAGGCCCTCGCGGCGCTGGATCGCTTTCTCGATAAGCTGTGCTGTGCCGAGATTCCAGAACACGACGTTCGCATTCCGAATGCCGTGTTCTCCAATGCCGAATTGGCTGGCCCGAATTCCTGTGTTTTGCATGGGGCAAATCGCTCCTATCACGAAAATCACGTGAGATAATGCAACTGATGGGCCACCTCTAAGTGCCTGAAAGGGTGTATTGGCGCAGAAGGAGCCTTGGCGATATCCCCCAAACATAGTGTAAGTGGGTGAAAACACTATATATATGGTTAAGAATCGCTCAGAAAATGGACTGATCGTGAAATCATGGACCCACTCACACACACCCTGACGGGAGCAGCTCTGAGCCGAGCCGGCCTCAACCGGTTGTGTCCGCGTGCGCTGCCGCTCCTGCTGCTGGCGGCCAACGCTCCAGATATTGATATCGTGACGGCCGCCGGGGGCCAATTGGCCTATCTCGACGGCCATCGCCACCTGACCCACGCTCTGGTGCTGGCGCCTTTACTGGCTGCCGCCGTGGCCGCGCTCGTGCTCTTCGTGCGGCCGGGCCAGATCGATCGTCGCAGGAACTGGTGGCGCATGTGGCTGGTAGCGCTCGTTGGCGTGCTCACCCATCTGTTGCTAGATTGGACCAATGTATACGGCATCCGGCTGCTGCTGCCGTTTTCGGCGCAATGGTTCCGCCTGGACACGGTACACATTGCCGATCCCTGGATCTGGATGATCCTGGGGTTGGCTTTTGCTGTTCCGTTTGTCTCGCGTCTGGTCAGTGCGGAGATTGGTGCGAAAGCGACGCCGGGGCGCGGTGCAGCCGTCTTCGCACTCGTGCTGCTGTTCGGCTACGAAGCCGGGCGCACGCAATTGCACAACAGAGCTGTAGCAACACTGGAGAGCCGTTTGTATGCAGGCGCGGCGCCGGGCCGGGTGATTGCGCTGCCCGATGCCGTGAATCCGCTACGCTGGACGGGGCTTGTCGAGACGGCGAGTTTCTGGTCCGTGCAAGACGTGAATCTCATCGGCGAATTCGATCCCGGCGCGGGCCGGACGCTGTACAAGCCCGACGCCGTGAAGGCGCTCGACGATGCTGCAAAGACACGCACCTTCGAGCGATTCCTGGCCTTTTCCCAAGCTGCGTATTGGCGCGTTCTGCCTGTCGAAGAACCGGCGCAGGGCGTTCGGGTGGAGGCGCTGGATCTACGCTTTGGGATGCCCGCGCGGCCGCGCTTTTGTGCGAGTGCGCTGCTCGACCGGAACGGCGCGGTGCTGGAGCAACGTTTCCGGTTCGGGCCCCTATTGCCGGAATGAAGGCTGCCGGAAGGAGTCCAACTGTTCGCAATTCGAACTTATAGGACGTCCACGTAGGGGAGAACCTGAAGCCTTAGTACTTAAGTTACCTACAGTGCCACCTCTCATCACCTACCCTGTATTTATTTCGAGATTCTGCTGGTAAACTCAGGTTCTAGAGTCTGGAGTTTTCTGTGCGCTGTCTTTGGTGTCGCCGAAAAATCGGGAGTCTGCGGCGCTACTTCGATAACGAGTACTGTAGCAGCGAGCATCGCAAACTGGCGAAGACGGCTTCGTCGCGAGACTTGCGCGATGCCGGCCACTCGTACGGAGAAGATGACGACGACTACACGGTCCTGTCCCGGCCTGAGGCGAAGAAGGGGCAGATCAAGAGCAAAACCCAGTTCGGTGGATTTGCTATTTTGCTCGGATTGTTTCTGCTGGCGATGATCTGGATGCCACAAGGCAGCCAACCGGCGCCGGTGGCACGAGACACGAGCAGCTACACGCCGCGACAGGAAACCTATTGGTCTCGTTTCCGCGAAAGCCTGCCCTCGCTAGGCAGTGCGAGCTCCGAACTGGTCGAGGATTTCCACTCAGGTTTGAAAGACTGGAACCTGAATGGGAACGGCGGCAGCGGTTCGTGGGTGGTGCAATCCGGTTCCGTGCGGCCGCGGGAGTTGCGCTTCTGGGCGCCGTCGATGAAGTTGAAGGACTACGATCTCGACTTTCAGGCTCAAATCGAGGAGCGCGCGATCGGGTGGGCCTTCCGTGCCAAGGACGTGAACAATTACTACGCCGCGAAGATCGTGCTGGAGCGTCCGGCGCCATTCCCAGTCTCGGAGATCGTGCGCTACGCGGTGGTGAACGGCGAAGAGCAGGCGCGAACGCAGTTGCCCTTGCCGATGCAATTGCAGAAGGGCACGTTCTATAAGGTACGCGTCCACGTCAAGGGCGACAACTTTGTGACGTCGGTGAACGGTGCGGTGGTGGACACGTGGACGGATCGCCGCTTGCGCGCCGGCGGCGTTGGCTTCTTCACGAATGCAGGCGAAGTGGCCTCGATCATGGGCGTGCGCGTGTCCGAGGACCGCAGCCTGATCGAGCGCATCTTCCTGCCCGCGCTGTTCGTGCACCCGGATCAGTGGTAATAGCAGACCGCCGCGCTTAACGGCCCACCGATTTCAAGAAGTCAAAATCACAGCCTTCATTAGCCTGAGTGACGTGATCGAGGAAGAGTTTGCCATAGCCGCGATCGTAGTGCGGCGGAGGCGGAACAAAGGCTTTGAGACGGGCCGCGATCTCTTCCGCCGGGACGAGCAACTCAAGGCTGCGGCGCTCGACGTCGAGCTCGATCTCGTCGCCGGTACGGACGATGGCGAGCGGGCCGCCCACGGCGGATTCCGGTGCGGCGTGCAAAACTACAGTGCCGAAACTGGTACCGCTCATGCGCGCGTCCGAGATGCGCACCATGTCGTCGACGCCCTGATCGAGCAAGACGCGCGGCAGCGGAATATGACCCCACTCCGGAAAGCCGGGAGCGCCTTTGGGACCGCAATTGCGCAGCACCAGAACAGTGTCCCTGGTAACGGGCAGCGTGGGGCTGTCGATCTGCTCGCGCATCTCGGCGATGTTGTCGAAGACATAGGCGCGGCCACAATGGCGCAACAGGTGGGGCGATGCGGCGGTTTGTTTGATGACGGCGCCGTCCGGCGCGAGATTGCCGCGCAGCACGGCGGTGCCGCCCTCGGGGTGCAGCGGGTTGGAGAGCGGAAGGATCACGTCGCGGCGGTAACATTCGGCGCCCGCGACGTTTTCCGCGACGCTTCGTCCCGTGACGGTGAGGCAATCGCCGTGCAGCAGCGAAAGGATTTCGCGCATGACGGCCGGCACGCCACCGGCTGCGAAAAAATCCTCCATTAGAAATTCGCCGGAAGGTTTGAGGTTCGCGAGGAACGGCGTGCGCCGGGAGATGCGGTCGAACTCTTCGAGCTTGAGCTCGATGCCGAGCCGTCCCGCGATGGCGATGAGGTGGATCACGGCGTTGGTGGAGCCGCCGATGGCCATGTCGACTGCGATGGCATTTTCAAAAGCCTCGCGCGTCAGGATGCGGGACGGCTTCAGATCTTCGGTGGCCATGGCGACGATGCGGCGGCCGCTCGATTCCGCAATGGCGAGGCGGCGCGAATCAGGTGCGGGAATCGCGGCGCAACCGGGCAGCGTCATTCCAAGCGCTTCGGCCAGGCTGGTCATCGTCGAGGCCGTGCCCATCACGGTGCAGTGCCCAGCGCTGCGCGCGATGCCACCCTCGATCTCGCACCATTCTTCTTCGGTGAGGCGGCCGGTGCGGAATAGATCAAAGAGCTTGCGCCCGTCGGTGCCGGCGCCGAGGCGGCGGTCGCGCCACTGTCCGGCGAGCATCGGTCCGCCGGGCACGACAATGGCCGGGACGTCGGCGCTCGCGGCGCCCATCAATTGCGCGGGCGTGGTTTTGTCGCAACCGCACAGCAGCACGACGCCGTCGAGCGGGTGGGCGCGAATCATCTCCTCGACGTCCATTGCCATCAGGTTCCGGAAGAGCATGGCCGTCGGCTTCATCAGCATCTCGCCGAGAGAGATAGTGGGAAACTCGAGCGCGACGCCGCCGGCGGCCCAGACGCCGCGCTTGACCGCCTCGGCCACCTGCTTCAGATGCAGATTGCAGTTGTTCAACTCGCTCCAGGAGTTTGCGATTCCGATGACGGGCTTGCCGTCGAAAATGTCGCGATTGAAGCCTTCCGAGCGCAGCCAGGCGCGGCGTGCAAAGGCGTAGTATTCAGACGTCTGGAACCATCCGGCGCTGCGTAGCTTGGTCATGATTTTCCACCCATGAAGATTTATTAGAACAGACGCGGGTGTGACGCCGCTGTGACGGTGCGGATCTACGCTACTCTGAAGTTTATGAATCTGAGGGTCGGCAGCCCGGGATCCCGTATCGTGGTGAGAGCGCTCGCCGGACTGCAGGCGGGTACGCTGGGCGGGCTTGTGATGCTGGCCTGGTTCGCGCTGCATTCGATGACGCAAAACCAGAGTTGGTTTGCAGTGCCGAATCTGCTGGCCTCCACTTTCTACGGCGACGCCGCGTTCCGTTCGGGTTTCGGAAGGGTGACCCTGGCCGGCGGTGCGCTGCACCTGTGCGCCTCGGCGGCGGTGGGAGTATTATATGGTTTGTTCTTTCCGGACCGGCAGAGCCCGACGCGCCTGCTGCTGACCGGCATGCTGGTTGGGCTCGCCTGGTATTACGTGTGTTACGGCGCCTTCTGGAAATTCGTAAATCCGCTCGTGCCGCTGTATTCGTCCGAGCGGACAATGGTAATCGCGCATGTGTTCTTCGGGGCGTGCCTTGGTCTGTCGCGGCGGTTTTTGTGCGCATTGGAGTCGCCGTCCGCACTGCCGCCGGAACCTGCTATTGTTGACGGTTCCAGTTTTCCGCTAGAATAAGAGTTTTGCACCTGCGCCCTCTTGGTAATCGTGTGAAACCCATAACCGCTCTAGGACGTCAGCAATATGGCGCAGAGAGGAAAGGAATTCGCTTTTGATGAGTTTTTGCAGGCCCCCACGCCTGGCTGTCCTCTCGGTCTGCCTATTCCTTTTGTTGCCGGCAGCGCTGGTCCAGGTTGGTCTGGCGCAGCAAAGCGCACCGCAGCCGAAGCCGGCCAATCCGTTTGAATCCGTGCCGCAGGCACCCAAGACAACCACTCCACAGGCTCCGCCCGCCGAACGCGAGAAGCCCCAGTTCGAGGCGCCGAAGAGCGCCACCGAAGCGCCTCCGAAAGGCCCGGTGAAAGACATTGTGGAAGCCATTGAATTCCGCGGTTCGCGGCGTGTTCCTCAGGAAACCCTGCGCGCGCTGATCTTCACCAAGAAGGGCGACCAGTACGACGAGGATGCGCTCCGCCGCGACTTCATGGCGCTGTGGAATGGAGGACGCTTCGACGACATCCGTATGGAACGTGAGGCGGGCAATGCGGGCTGGATCATTCGCTTCGTGCTTACGGAGCGGCGCGTCGTGCGCTCGATCAAATACGACGGCATGAAGTCGATCACGGTGTCGGAAATTCTCGATCGCTTCAAAGAACGAAAGGTCGGGCTGAGCGTTGAATCGCAGTACGATCCGAACAAAGTGCAGCGAGCCGCCAACGTTCTGAAGGAGTACCTGTCCGAGCGCGGGCGCCAGTTTGCGACCGTCGAGCCGGATGTCCGGCAGATTCCGCCGTCGTCGCTCGAAATAACCTTCAAGGTCACCGAAGGCCCCAAGGTCAAGGTCGGCAACATCGAGATTCAGAACAACAAGGTTTTTAGCGACCGGGTTGTGCGCCGTGCGATGAAGAATCTACGGCCCATCGGCATTCCGTATTCGCTCCTTCTCGAGAACATGTTCGCGAAATCGTTCGATGCGACCAAACTCGAAGAAGACAAGGACCGTATTCGCGATTATTACCAGCAGAACGGTTACTTCACCGCGCGCACGCTCGACCAGACGGTGACCACGCGCGATGTCGGCGGCGGGCGGTTCCGGATTCCGCTGTTCTATCCCAACAAGCCGGGCAAGCGCGCCGACATCACCATTCCCGTCGAGGAAGGCCGCAAGTATACCCTCAATAAAATCAATTTCGTCGGCGTGAAGTTTTTCCGTACGCCCGAGACGCTGATGCGTCCGATCTTCGGCATGGGCGAGGGCGACATCTTCTCGACCGCCAAATTGCGCAAGGGCTTCGAGCAGTTGCGCAAATTGTATGGTGAATTTGGTTTCATCGATTTCGTCTCCGAGCCAAGCTTCGACCCGCAACCCGGAACCGACAAGATTGACTTGACGCTGAACTTCGACGAAGGTAAGCAGTTCTTCGTACGGCGCATCGACTTCTCGGGCAACACCACGACGCGCGACAAGGTCATCCGCCGCGAAGTGCTTTTGAATGAGGGCGACCTGTTTAACACGCGATTGTGGGATCTGAGCATTCTGCGTCTCAACCAGCTCGGCTACTTCGAAGTGTTGAAGGAGCAGGAGGCGGCCAAGATCGAGCGCGACACCAAGAACAACACGGTAGACATTACGCTCAAGGTGAAGGAGCGCGGGAAGAACTCCGTGCAACTCAGCGGCGGCGTGTCGGGTATCTCGGGCAGTTTCGTCAGCTTCGGATACTCCACCAACAATTTCCTGGGCGTCGGCGAAACGCTGAGCATCTCGTCCCAGATGGGTGATCGCATCCGCGATGTCACTTTCGGCTTCACCGAGCCGTATCTGTTCGACAAGCCCATCACTACGGGCTTTACGGTCTATACGCAACGCTTCAACTACGACCAGGGCCGCGAAGTATCGCTGCTTTCGGGCCGCAACCTGTTGCCGCTTTATGATTCGCTCGGCAAGGACAACCTGCTCAACTACGTATCGAATTCGACCGGCTTCACCGCGTACATGAGTTACCCTCTGAAGCGCAGTTTTGCTCGCATCGGCCTTACGTATGGACTCGACAAATCGAAGTACCGCACGCTGACCACGGCCTCGACGAACTACTTCAACTACATCAACTTCCAGGGCCTCGACGGCCCGAACTCGTTGACCGGCATCAAAACCAGCAGCGTCACACCGTCCTACACCTACAACACGATCGACCATCCCATCACGCCTTCGCGCGGCCGCAGCCTGTTCTTTTCGACACGCTTTGCCGGCAGCTTCCTCGGCGGCAATGTGAACATGTTGGAGCCCACGATGGAAGCTAAGTATTTCCGCGCCGGACTCAAGAAGGGCCACGTCATTGGCGGGCGTGCGATGGGACGCATGATCATCGGCTATGGCGGCAAGGTCGCACCCCCGTTCAACCGCATCTTCATGGGCGGCGAGCAGGATGTGCGCGGATTCGAAATCTGGGGCATCAGCCCGATCGCCTACGTGCCAAGCCAAGGGTCGGTCCAGGTTCTCAACAACGACGGATCTCCACGTACTCAGAAAGTGCTCGTCGACGGCGTCCAGTCTTTTGTCGCCGTGACCCAGTCCTATCCGATGTACCAGCTCACGTTCCCGGGCGGCGATACGCAGGCTGTGACGAATTTCGAGTACCGCATTCCCATCGTGGGACCGGTGACGCTCGCGGCGTTCTTCGACGCCGGCATGAACCGGGCTTCATTCCGAAGCCAGTTGCGTATCAATCAGGGTCGGGTCAATGAGTTGAACGCCCAGTTCCCGCAGGCCGGGTTTACTGATCGCGTGCCCATCGCGAAGGGGACGCAGGCGATCCGCACTTCCACGGGACTTGAGCTGCAAATCATGATGCCTGTCGTGAACGCTCCGTTCCGTCTCTATTGGGCCTACAACCCGACGAGAGTCAATGAACTGTTGTCGCCGCCGCTCGTGATGGACCGCTCGTTCTTCCCGAATCAGAGAACTTATGTGCAGGCGCTTGGTACGGCAGCACAAGTCGCGCCGTTCTTTGAAAAGGCGAAAACGTTCCGGTTTACCATCAGCCGCACTTTCTAGGTGCTGACAGCGGCATGGCTCAGGCTTTACAATTTTGAAGTAGTAGAAAATTCAGGAGTTCGAAGAGTGAATAAGAAGATTCTCATGTTGCCCGCCCTCGCGGTGGGACTGACAGCGCTGGCTTTCGGCCAAGCTGGCGCGCCGCCTACCAAAGTCGGCGTCATCAACATCCAGGCTGCCTTGGTAGGCACCCGGGACGGGCAGAAGGCCGCCCAGGAACTGGATGCCAAGCGAGCCCCGAAGCAGCGGGAACTCGAGGGGAAGCAGAACCAGATTAACCAACTCCGCGACAAGCTCAACAAGGGTGGCAACACGATGACCACCGAGGCTCGCGAAAAGCTGGTTCGCGATATCGACCAGAATACGAAGGCGCTCAACCGCGACCTCGAAGACGCGCAGGCGGAGTTCGAACAGGATCAGCAGAAGATTCTGCAGGACCTGGGCCAGAAGATAATGGCCATCATCGACAAGTACGCGCGCGAGAACAACTATACGCTGGTCCTTGATGTCAGCTCGCCGCAGACGCCCGTGCTCTATGCGACGAATCAGATCGACATTACCGGCGATATCGTCAAGTTGTACGACGGGCAGACACCGGGCTCGAACGTAGCTGCTCCGGCAGCGGCTCCGAAGCCGACTGCCGCGAAGCCCGCAGCCGCTCCGAAGAAGTAGCCGCGGCTCCCCAACGGGGAGAGCCCGCACACAATGTGTTGTATGCCAACCGTGCCCGCTGCTCTAGCGGCGCGGTTGGCATTACGTCGTCTACCGGCACTCTCTCAATAGCCCGCCGTTTTGATCCAGAAACTCTCCCGCCATGTTCCTCCCGGAGCCACGGACTGAAGCTGCTTATAGACTCCCTCGTGTGCCAGATTGAAGGCGTTCGTAATTCCGACCATCGGTTCGAAGCAGACAAAATCGCGGCCCTCTGGCGCATACACGACACCGACATCGAACTTCGGCCCGTAGGTCACCGCGATCTTCTGTTGTTTGCCTTGCACCCAGAACTCCGCGCGTCCGTCCTTGCCCCGTGACAGATTTGTGTACACATCGTCGAACTGCGTGCCGCGCAGCGGCTGCGGATCGGCCACAGTGACAGGTGCGCGCTCCCCGGTGGGCACAAGCGTTTTCGACAACAGTACATGCTCGCGAGCTGCGATGTGAATCTTCCAGTCGTCGCGCGGTGCGTCGTCGATCCGGTAGTAGGTATGGTAGCCGAGCGAGAGCGGCATCGGGTCCGTGGAGTGATTTTCGATCGCCGTCTCCACTTCGAGCACGCCGTCCGCCAGACGGTAGGTCATCTCCAACGTGTGCGCGAACGGGAACTGTGCCATCCAATCGGGATGCCGCCAGAACTCCAGCCGGCTGGTGACCGACGCCGAACCCGCTTCAGCTTTTAGACTCACGACCTTCCAGTCGCTGGCATAGACGACGAGGCCGTGTATCGGCTGGTGGTAGGGATCATAACGGAAGTTCTTCAACTCCGGATTGAGCTGATACTTTTTGCCGTTGGCCCAGTAGGAATCGCCAACGATGCGGTTCACCCATGGCGACAGGAAGGGATTGCCCAATTGCGCGGGCTTGTCCTTCAACTCTTTCAGGCTCTGGTATGGCGACCAGAGGATGTTCTTTCCGTTCACCTTCATCTCGTAGGCATTGTGTCCGAGCGAAGGAACGATGGAGACCACCGTCTTGCGGGCGGCATCCCCGAGGCGGATCACTTCGATGCCATCGACGCTGGCGCGCGTGGCTGTGTAGTTTTGAGCTTGTGACATAAAGGGAATCAGAATCAGCGGCAGTGCGTGTCGAATCATGGTTGGTCGTCCCGTTCGCGCAGGTCGAGTGCGGTCTCTTGCTGGCAACACCAGCATATCCCAGGCGAGTAGGTCCGGATGGCGCAAACGTCGCACCAGTAAGTGACCATCAGCCGCTTGCCGTCCTTGTAAACGAAGATGGAGCGCGTGTGAATCGGGTCGACGATAAAAGTGCCGCGCGCGTCGAGGCGCCCCAACAACTCCATATCGGCGCCCCGCAGCCGCTTGTCGCGCAAAACGCCCTGGGTTGGCGTGTCACCGTCGGCGCGGACCAGCTTGCCGTCCGGCAATTTCAGCGCAGGTATTGCGTCCGCGCTCTCTGCCAGCAATCCGCGCAGAGACTCCACCGACGTTCCGGCGCGAAGCGAGACGCCGGCAAACAGGAGCGCCAAAAACCGTCCGCGATGCACACTTCTATTCTAGCGAGCGAAGAAACTGCTCGGTTCCAGCGAGGTCGCGCAAGCCGCGCACCGAGCCGAGACCCTGCACGCTGAGCGCACCCACGGCGTTGGCGAAGAGCGCGGCGCCGGCCAGATCTCTCCCGTAATGCAGCGCGGCCAGAAAGCCTCCGGCGAAACTGTCGCCGGCGCCCGTCGTGTCGACGACGGGCACCTCGATGCCGGGCGCGCGGATCTCGCCGTCGTCTGTGAACACCGCGCAGCCGGCGCCGCCGAGTTTGACGACGACCGTACCGGCGCCTGCCGCGCGGAAGGCCGCCGCAGCCTCCTTCGCGCCGGAGCAGCCGGACAACATGCGCGCCTCATCCTCGTTTACGAACAGGATGTCGACGTGCGGCAGACAGGGTCGCAGAACTTCCATCCATTGGCCGCGCGAGTCCCAGCCTGTATCCAGCGATGTCGTCAAGCCCGCCTCGCGCGCGCGCCGCAGCGTCTCTCCCGCATGAGCGCGCAGCAGCGGCAGCGCGAAGACGTTGGCCATGTGAAAGTGCGGCAGGCCGCCGATGAGATCGGGCGTGAAGCGGATCGGCTCGGGAAACGCCACGCTGCTTGAGCCAGGGCGATGCAGAAAGAGTCGCGTACCGTCGCTCTTGACCAGCACGATGGAGGTTGCCGTGGGCTCGCTGCACGATTCGATGGATTGCGTGTCGACGCCCGCTTCCGACAGGATGGTGCACAGTTGGCCGCCGGTCGCATCGGAGCCGACTACGCTCAGCAGGCGCACAGGCACGCCGAGCCGCGCCAGGGCGAAGCTGGTGTTCGCTCCATTTCCGCCGATATGCTGCTCGATCGATTCCACCCACGTTGTGGCGCTCCAGCGCAGTTCATCGACGGGCCGCACCAGGATGTCGAAGACGATGTTGCCGCAGCACAGTACGCCGCCGGGACGGATGGAAACCACGCTAGAGCGATCCCCCGGCGATGGTTTCGAGGAAGGCTTTTTCGATGGGCCACGTGCCGCGCACGCGGCGCTCTTCACGACGAAACGCGCCGCTGGTGAGGACGCCGGAGAGATCGCGGGGATTCGGGCTCTGTCCGTTGCCTGCGATCAATTTACGCAGCACGTCCGTGATGCGCTCGAACTGCGCCTCGATCAGCACCGCCTCTTCGGTGGAGCGGCACAGGACGTCCAAACGCGCCTGGAACCTGTTCTCCGAGGGCGCGATGGAGAACGTCACGTTGTCGCTGTCCTGCAGAGCCTTTGCGAATAATTGAGTTCCGCTAGGGAAGGAGTCGGGTTTCCGCAGCACTGCCGGCGGTATCGAGATCCATACGGGCTGATCGGGCTGCGCCTCTTTCGCGCTGCGGCGCGGGCGCGTCACCGCGGTCCTGACCGCGCCGCGACTCGGGCTGACCACCAGCACCATAAGATCGGTGCGTATGGGCATGAACGAGAGGTAGCGATTCGGCCGGCTCGAAGGGGCCGAGCAAGCCGCGTCCCAACAGGCGCCTCCGGCCAGAAGCGCGTAGGATTTCAGTGCGTTCCAATCGAAGCGCCCATGGATGACATAGAAGGCTTCGTCCGCGCTGAAGCTCGCGGCGACCGCGTACAGATCTTTGCGATAGTCGAATTGAGTCTGCTCGACAAACGCGCGGTACTCGGGATCCTCGGCCACCTTCGAGCCCGCGAGCAACTCGATCAGACCCGCTTGCCGCAGCGCGCCGACGTCCAGATAAATCAGTAGCGACGGGCCCGCCGGTACATAGCCCACGATCTGCGCGGCGCCAAGCTTTGTCTTCGAGCGATAGAAATGCAGGCCGCACATTACAGCGGCGCAGAAGACAACGACCAGCGTAACTATATGCCAGGGGCGGAATTTCGGGTGCACTCTAGTTGCAGGTTACACCGCTTCGACGGCGTCTGTCACCCGCGACTCCTTCCACAGCCGGATGTACGGCTGCAAGCTGAGCATCAACAGGCGGAACTGCTCCAGCGTGAGCGACTGCGCGCCGTCGCTGATCGCCTTCTCCGGGTGTGGGTGCACTTCGATGATGAGACCATCTGAACCGATGGCGACGCCCGCGCGTGCGAGTGGCGGAACCAAACTGCGCTTGCCTGTGGCGTGGCTCGGGTCGAGGACCACGGGCAGGTGCGTCAGTTCGTTCAAAGCGGCGACGGCGGCGATGTCGCAAGTGTTGCGCGTGACCGTCTCGAACGTGCGGATGCCACGCTCGCAGAGGATCACGTTGGGATTGCCGTGCGCCACGATGTACTCGGCTGACATGAGCAGTTCCTTGACGGTGGAGCTCATGCCGCGTTTGAGCAGGATCGGACGGCCGCATGTACCCAGCGCTTTGAGGAGTACGAAATTCTGCATGTTGCGTGCGCCGACTTGGAGCACATCGGCGTACTCGGCCACCAGCGCCACGTCGCGGTCGCTCATCACTTCTGTGATGACCGCAAGCCCCGTGGCTTCGCGTGCCTTGCGCAGTAACTTGAGCCCTTCCTCTTCCATGCCCTGAAAGTCGTAGGGCGACGTGCGCGGTTTGAATGCCCCGCCGCGCAGGATCTTTGCGCCGGATGCGGCTACGGCCTCGGCCGTCTCCATGATCTGCTGCTCGGATTCGACCGAGCACGGGCCTGCCATTACAATGAACTCGTCGCCGCCGATGGAGACACCGTTCACTTTGACCGCTGTGTGCCCTTTCTTGAATTCCTTGCTTACGAACTTGTACGGCGCCGAGATGCGTACCGCCTTCTCAACACACGGCAGCGCTTCGAGCGATTCCAGGCACCTGGTGACGTCGTCGCCCATTCCGACCGCGCCAATCACGACCCGCTGTTCGCCCTCGATCGCATGGATTTTGTAACCGTATTCGCGAATGCGTTCGCAGACATGATCGATCTCTTCCCGCGTAGCGTTCAGCTTCATTGAAATAATCATCGTTGCACCCTCCCTTGAATTGAGCTGAAAAACAAAAAGCCCACTCCTCGCGAGTGGGCCGGATATCGAAAACTGCAAAAAATCTCTTCGTCCAACGCCACTCGCCGGCTCAGGCCAACGGCCAGAACCGGTAACTAAACGAGTAGGCGACAGACTTCAGCATGAACCGATAAGTATATCAGTTCTGAGGACGCAGGGCGAACCGATGTGATTCAGTGATGTATTTTCACTCTCGTCAATCGGATCGCCACACCTCATGACGGTGCCGGAACCGCCAGCGACCGGAGGCTGCGATTCAACCTTTTCATCCAGGTTTGAAGAATTGAAGTATTTCCGCCTCCGGTCGCTACCGCTCCCGGCACTGTTCAACGTGAGCGGCCGCTCCTTGGCTCCTTGGCTCCTTCCGTTGCTGGCGCTACGAACGCATCTGCGTCAATCGGATCGCCACCCCCGGCACCACATCTCGTAACGGTGCCGAGAGCGAAAGCGACCGGAGGCTGCGATTCCCCCACTTCTCGCCGATACTTGAAGTATTCCCGCCTCCGTCGCCGGCGCCGTGTGACGTGAGCGGCACTCTCCATCCGTGCCTGAGCAACGTACTCTGACGCTCCGCTGACTTGGACAGTGATGCATTCTATTTGCCCAAGCCGTCATAGAATGGGATCTGAGCTTCTGAAAGGCGAACGATCGAGCGGATGATCCCCACAGGCGGAACCACGGCACTCCCCGTTCCGGATGTTGTCGAAAAGAAAGAACACATCCCGCTGTTTCACGTCGTGCTGCTCGACGACAACCAGCATACCTACGACTATGTGATCGAGATGCTGAAGAAGCTCTTCTGCTTCACGACGGCGGAGGCGTTCTGTCGCGCGATGGAAGTAGACACCACAGGCAGAACTATCGTGATCACCTGCGAGCGGCCGCATGCTGAGTTCGCGCGCGACCAGATCCACGCCTTCGGAGCCGATCCGCGCATGGCCACATCGGAAGGTTCGATGAGCGCCGTACTCGAACCGGCGAACTGAGCGTCACCCGGCTGCGAGAATAGCCTGGCCGAGCGCGATGCCTCCATCATTTGGCGGCACGCGCTGATGAGTGAAGACGCGTATGCCTTTCGCTTCGAGCAGTTCCACAGCGCGCTCTTCAAGGTAACGATTTTGAAAGCAGCCGCCGCTCAGCACTACCTGCCCGGCGGTCGAGCGCTCCGCGACATCCACAATCCAGCCGGCCAGCGCGTTGTGAAACCGCGCGGCGATCCGAGCGCGGGGAATGGAGCTATGCACGTCTTCGAGCAGCGCGTCGATCAGCGGACGCCAATCGCCATCCGGTAGCGGGTAGCTCTCACGGGTCTCGAGCGAACCGATCTCGCGCTCGAGCAGCATTGCGGCCTGCCCTTCGAAGTGACTCTCTCGCGCGACGCCGCACAGCGACGCGACCGCGTCGAAGAGACGGCCCACGCTGGTGGTTTGCGGCGAGTGCAGACCGCGCTCCATCATGCGAAGCAGTGTGGCGGGGCCATCTCCGGTCAGCGCTGCCGCCGCGCGCCAGCCTTCGCGAATCGCCGCCTCGCCGCCGGGCAGTTGGAACGGACGCAGATGCGCGATGCGCTCGAAGCGGCCCGCCTCGCAGAGAAAAAACTCGCCGCCCCAGATCGTGCCGTCCAGCCCGTAGCCGGTGCCATCCCAAATCACTGCCAGATACGTGCCGCGCACGTCGTTCTCCGCGGCGCACGCGGCGGCGTGTGCGTGGTGGTGCTGCACCGCAATCAGCGGCAGCCCGGACTGGCGCGCCCAGATCGTGGAGGCGTAGTCAGGATGCAGGTCGCAGACCACCGCCTCCGGTGCGAAGCTATACAGGCGGCAGAGATCGTCGATGGCGCGTTCGAAGGACTGCCGCGCTTCGAGCGTGTCGAGGTCGCCGATGTGCTGGCTGAGATAGACCTGCCGGCCAATCGCGATCGCGACGGTGTTTTTCAAATGCGCACCGACGGCCAGCACGGGTGGAAGTTCGCGTCCCGCCGGCACAGGCAGGGGCGCATAGCCCCGCGCGCGGCGCAGCACCATTGCATGCCCGCGGGAGATGCGTGCAACGGAGTCGTCGCAGGCACGGGCGATGGCGCGGTCGTGCGTCAGGAATTCATCCGCGATGCCGGCCAGCCGCACGCGGGCCTCGTCGTTGGCCGTCGCGATGGGTTCGTCGCTGCGATTGCCGCTGGTGGCGACGACGGGAAAAGGGTTTGCCTGCATCAGCAGATGATGCAGCGGTGAGCACGGCAGCATCACGCCGAGATAGGGAGAACTCTTCGCTACCGAGGGCGCGATTCCGTTTGCTTCCTTCGGACGCAGCAGGACGATGGGTGCGGCGGCGGAGCGCAGCAGAGCCTCTTCCTGCTCCGAAACCTTGCAGACGGCGCGCACCGCCGCGGCGTCGGGCAGCATCAATGCGAACGGTTTCTCATCCCGATGTTTCAAACGGCGCAGGCGTTCGACTGCCTGCTCGTCGCGCCCGTCCACCAGCAGTTGAAAGCCTCCGATGCCTTTGAGTGCGACGATGCGTCCGCCCGCGAGCGATGGAATCGCGCCGTCCAGTTTCGGTCCGCACGCCGGACAGGCGATGGGTTGCGCGTGAAAACGGCGGTCGCGCGGGTTGCCGTACTCGCTGCGGCACTGTTCGCACATTATAAACGCCGCCATCGTAGTGTTGGGCCGATCATAGGGAATGTCGCGCACGATCGTGTAGCGCGGTCCACACAGCGTGCAGTTCGTGAACGCATAACCGCCGCGCCGGCCGTCGGGATCGCCGAGTTCCGCCAGGCACTCCGGGCATGTCGCGAGATCGGGGAGAATGCCTGTGGCCTTCACGTCCGAATCGTCGCTCGACCGGATCTCGAAATGCGAATAACCGGCCGGCGCCAATTCGCTGACCTCGCGCGAGAGCACGACCGCGGCAGCCGGCATCCCGGAATCGAGGCGCTGGAGGAACTCGTGGGTGCGCTCGCCTTCCACCTCCACCGTCAGGCCGGCGGAGGAGTTGCGTACCCAGCCCGTAAGGTTCAGTTCCGTAGCCAAGCGGAACAGGAACGGGCGGAAGCCGGTTCCCTGCACGGTGCCGGCTAGCGTGATGTGGAGGCGTCTGTGTTCTGCCATCGGGCAACCTCGCCGGCAAGTTGCCGCGCCAGACGCTCTACGGCGTCGCGAACGCGCTTGCTCGCGCCGGTCCCCGGTGTGAACCTGCGTCCCTCAATGCCGAAGATGATCAGCGCCTCGGGAAGCTTGTCCGTGATGCGGCCCAACTCCACCGCATCGGCGATGCTGAAAGTATGCGTGGAGCGCTTGAACGGAGTGCGCGGAACGCGCTGCTCGCATGCGTTCCAGCTAACGATTTCGCCTGATGTCGTACCGGTGACCACAGCGTCCACCAATATCACATTTTCGTAGCCTTCCCAGAGATCGATCAGGCTGAGCGCTTCGCCGCTGAACTCGGCGGCATCGATGTCGAGTTCGCGCAGGCGACGCGCGACCAGCAACCCGGCCGTATCATCCCCGCGGTCCGGATTGCCGATACCGATGATGCGCGTGTGCACAACTACTCCAGTTTCAATTTCAAAAAATGCGTCGCGCACGAGATGCAGGGATCATAGTTGCGGATCGCCTGCTCGCAACGCAGCGTCATTTCGTCGACCGGCTGGTCGAGCACCTGCGGCACAAATTGCCACAAATCGTCTTCGATGCGTTTCAGGTTTTGCGAGGTGGGTGGCACAATGCGCGATCCCAGAATAAGGCCGTGCTCGTCGATGATGTAACGGTGGTACAACGTGCCGCGCGGCGCTTCGGTGGCGGCGTGCCCCGTGCCCGCCCGCGGTGCGAACTTGACGCGCGGCGCGGGCGGCGCTTCGTATTCCGCAATCACGCGAAGCGCTTCGTGGCAGGCGAAGACGAGTTCGACGGCGCGCACGATGATGCTCTTGAATTGGTTGCGGCAAGGCACATCGAGACCGCACTCTTCCGCTGTGCGGCGCGCTACTTCAGGCAGTTTGGAGTAGTTCAGATTAAAACGGGCGAGCGGCCCGACGAGAAATGAACCGCGTTCGCGCAACTGCGAATGCAGCGCGTTGGAGTGCTTCACCTGCTGCTCGATGAAATGGTCTTCGTACTCGGCAACGTCGATGTCGAGGCCCTTGCTCGACACGATTCTGCCTTCGCAGAGCGGATATTCGGAGGGATGGCTCAACGACACGAATTCGTAATCCGGTTCGAAGGCGGGGAAGGGAAATCCCGCGACCAGCCTCGCTGTCTCGATGGAAGCTTCGAGCGCCCATTCCAGTTCTGGCTGCAAACTGAGCAGGCCGCTCTTGGAGGGCACATGATAGAAACCGCCGACCGCCGCCGAGACAGGATGAATTTCGCGGCCGCCCAGCAACGTGACGATGCGGTTGCCAATCGCCTTCAGCCGCAGTGCCCGTTCGACGGCCTGCTTGTGATCGCGGGCCAGTTCGATGACGTCCTGGCAGCCCAGAAAGTCCGGAGCATGCAGCATGTAGATATGCAGTGCGTGGCTCTCGATCCATTCGCCGCAATAGAATAACCTCCGCAGCAGGCGCACCGCCGGATGAATCTCCGCGCCTACGATCCGCTCCATTGCGTGGACCGCGCTCATCTGATAGGCGATCGGACAGATTCCGCAGATGCGTGCCGTAATGTCGGGCGCCTCCGTGTACATGCGCCCGCGCAGGAAGGCCTCGAAGAGCCGCGGGGGCTCCGGGATCTTCAGTTTCACATCCTGCACGCGCGCGCCTTTCAGCTTGATGTGGAGCGCGCCCTCGCCCTCTACTCGCGACAGGCAATCCACACGGATCACCGCACCGGTCTTTGCGGCCGCCGCTTGCGCACTCATTTCCGTTCCCTCGCTTCGCTCACCTGGCGGAACTGCCACGCCCAACAATTGAACAGGCGGAACTCGCGCATGATCTGCTGGTCCCCGTGACCCTGCGCCTCGAACACAGCCGCCAGCGAGGCTGGATTCGGATTCTCCATCGGTCCGAAACAGCCGTAACAGGCGCGGCTGAGACTGGGGCAGATCGCGCCGCAGCCGGCCTGCGTCACCGGACCCAGGCAGGCGGCTCCCGAGGCCACAGCCACACACACGTTGCCGCGCCGCTTGCATTCCAGGCACACGCTGTAAGCCGGTATGTTCGGCTTGCGGCCCGCCACTGTGGCCGCAAGCAGTTCCAGTAGCTGATGCTTGTTGATCGGGCAGCCGCGCAGTTCGAAATCGACCGGCACATGCTCGGCCACAGGCGTCGACAGTTTCAGCGTGCTGATGAAATCGGGCTTGGCATACACGACGCGCACAAACTCATTTACGTCACGCCAGTTCCGCAGGGCTTGAATACCGCCCGACGTTGCACAGGCGCCAATGGTCACTAGCATGCGGCACTCGCGGCGCACGTGCTGGATGAGTTCGGCGTCGTGGTGCGTGGTAATCGAGCCCTCGACCAAGCCGATGTCGTATGGCCCCTTATGCATGTTGCGGCTGGCCTCGGGAAAGTAGGCGAGGTCGACGGCGCCGACGACGTCGAGAAGTACCTCCTCCAGATCGAGCAGGCTGAGTTGGCAACCGTCGCAGGAGGCGAATTTGAAGATTCCGATCTTGAGTCTCTTACCGTTTTCAGAGCTCATGTTTGTCCATCCATGGCCGCAACTGGGGATACGAAAAGATCGGGCCGTCCTTACAGACGAAGTACGGACCCATCTGGCAGTGCCCGCAAAAACCGACGGCGCACTTCATGTTGCGCTCCATCGACAGATGGATCTGATCGCGGGGAATGCCGCGGTTTTCTAATTCCCGCACGACGTAGCGCATCATGATTTCCGGACCGCAAATCAGCGCGACGGTGTTCGCCGGATGCAGCCGTACATAGCGGAACAACGTGGTCACCACACCGACATAGCCGCGCCAGTTGACACCGCCATAATCCACGGTCGTGAGCACCTGCGTATCGGGAACGTAGGACCACGCCGCGAGTTCCTTGCGATACAGCAGGTCGCGCGAACTGCGTGCCCCGTAGAGCGTCACGAGTCTTCCATAGTCACCGCGATGGCGCAGGATGTGATAGATCGCGGGACGCAACGGAGCAAGCCCGATGCCGCCGGCGACGATCAGTACATCCTTACCGCGTGCGGAAGCCATGGGCCATTGCGTGCCGTACGGGCCGCGTACTCCTACCGAGTCGCCGGCGTTGCGGGTGACCAGCCTGTACGTCACCGGCCCGACGGAGCGCACGGTGTAGATGAGTTGCTCGCGCCGCTCCGGATCGCCGCTGATCGAGATCGGCAACTCGCCGACGCCGAAGACGTAGAGCATGCTGTACTGCCCGGGTGCGAAGCCGTGCAGCGTCCCGCCTTCATCCGGCTCCATCGCCAACGTGAATGTGTCGTGCGTCTCTTTCTGAATGCCCGCGACACGCGCAGTGGTCGACGCCATCGGATTTGCGTACACTTCCGCGATCGCGCTCATGCCATGCGTTCTCCCGTTCCCCGAATGGCGGCTGCCTCTTCGGTGATGTCGATACCGGCCGGGCACCAGGTGATGCAGCGGCCGCAGCCGACACAGCCGTTCTCGCCGAACTGGTCGACCCACGTTGCCAGCTTGTGCGTCATCCACTGGCGGTAGCGCGCTTTCAGCGACAACCGCACGCTGCCTCCATGAATGTACGAGAAGCTCTGCGTGAAGCAGGAGTCCCAGCGCCGCCAGCGTTCCGCGTGGCGCTGGGCGATGTCGCTTGTCTCTTCCACGGTGACGCAAAAACAGGTGGGGCAGACCATCGTGCAGTTGGCGCACGCCAGGCAGCGCGCGGCCGTCTGCTCCCAGCGGGGATGCTCGAAGGCGTCCTGCAAAATCTCTTTGAGACCCTCGCTGTCGATGCGCTTGTGCAATCGTGCAGCGGCATCGCGCGTGATCTCATCCGCTTTTCGCCGTAGCTCTTTCGTCACCGGCGCGCCGTTGAGTGCCGCCAGCGTCTCGACGCCCGGCTGCGAACCGGCCTCGGCCAGAAAGACATGCAGACCTGGTTCGACGATCTCCGTCAGCAGCAAATCGAAGCCTTCCGTTGCGGCCGGTCCGCTCATCATCGATCCGCAAAAGCAGTTCCCGGAGGGCTCGGCGCAGTTCACCGCAATCAGAAAGCTGTCGCGGCGTCCGGCCTGGTAGACCGGGTCGGCGAAGCGATCTTGGAGCAGCACGCGATCCAGTTTGCGGAGGGCAGCCAGGTCGCAGGGGCGCACGCCTACAAAGGCGCGCCTCGCGGCCGGTGGCGAATCGTTCAAAATCTCAAACTGGCCATTGCTGCGCTCGGCGCGAAAGAGGCGGACCTCGGGCGGATGCAGAAACCGCTTGAGACCCTGCGCGGTCGCGGCATAGCTGAAGATCGCGTCGTCGCTGCGTTCCCGCAATCGGAAGCGTCCCGGCGCATGATCGGCGCTCCAGCCCCGCGGCAGATCCGCGACATCCTGAATCTCGTCGAACACGAGCGCCCCTTCGTGAATCGTCGGGCCAATGATCGTGTAGTCTTTGTCCCGCAGGTTTCGAATCAGCGCCGAAAGGGCTTCGGCTTCGAGGATCGCGGAGGCGGCCGTGGCAGCCTGTTTGGATGACATGCGGATGCCTCCCAACTGCTTCACAACTCGAAACGGAACAGCATGCATTTTTGTTGCCATCAGGAATCGGTAGCAAACACGCAAATTTTCGTCCGGGATGGTGGGTGTAAAAACCCAGGTGGGTGAAAAGACGTATAATCAGACCTAAATATCTATAATATGTGCGGCGGTATAGCACGCGGGCTCCGAGTTTGACAAAATGAGAGCACCGACATTCGTTCGAGGAGAGACACACAGTGAGAGTAGGACTGATCGGGACTGGCGCGATTTCCCATAAACACGCGCAGGTGTACAAGAACATCGGCTATGAAGTGACGGTCTGCACAGACGTCCATGAGCCAGCCGGCAAAAAGTTCGCAGACCAGTATGGTTGCGAATTCGTCAAGTCCTACGAGGAACTTTGCCGTCATCCGAAAGTGGACTATGTCGATGTCTGCACGTTTCCCGATTTTCGCATGCAGCCGATCGAGATCTGCGCGCAGTCGAAAAAGCACGTGCAGGTACAGAAGCCGATTTCTACCAGCCTGGAGACGGCGCGCCTGATGATCGACACCGCGAAGAAGGCGGGGATTGTGCTGGGCGTGGTCAGCCAGCATCGCTTCGACGATTCGAGCATGTTCCTCAAGAAGGCGATTCAGGACGGGCGCATGGGCAAGATCCTGCAGGCCGACGCCTATGTGAAATGGTTCCGTTCGGCCGAATATTTCTCGCGCCCAATCAAGGGAAGCTGGGCAGTTGAGGGCGGCGGTGCGATGATCAACCAGGCGATCCACCAGGTGGATATTCTGCTCTGGCTCGTCGGCGGAGTGAAGGAGTTGTTCGGTTTCTGGCAACTCGGGGCTTTGCACAAGATCGAGTCCGAGGACGTGATCACCACGATCATGAAATACGACTCGGGCGCGACCGGCGTGATCGAAGCGTCGACCGCGATATGGCCGGGCTACACCGAGCGCCTTGAGATCCACGGAACAAAGGGTACCGCGATCATCTCCGGCGACAAGCTCACGACGTGGGACGTTCAGGATGACAAGGGCGAAGCAGCGCCGGTGGACCGCGATGTCTCTTCGGGCGCTTCGGATCCGATGGCGATTTCGCTGGCTCCGTTTGAACGCCAGTTCCTCGATTTTGGCGACGCCTGCAAGCGCGGACGCCAGCCGCTGGTCTCCGGCGAAGATGGCTATCGTGCGCTGGAGTTGGTACTTTGCGCCTATCAGTCCTGTCGCGAGGGACGGAAGGTCGCCCTGGGCGGCAACTGAGCCGGATGACATGGCATAAGGTCCGCGTCCCCGCATCGAGCGCCAATCTGGGACCAGGATTCGACGCGCTGGGGTTGGCGCTCCAAATCTATCTGGAATGCCGCTACCGCCCGAGCGATGAGTTGCGGATTTGCGTGACGGGGCGGGACGCGGCGATGATTCCCAGCGACGCGAGCAACCTGATCTGGCAGACGGTCGCCACGGTCGCGCGCGATGTCAACGGTTCCGTCACGCCTATCGAACTGGAAATCGACAATCAGATCCCATTGGGCAAAGGTCTGGGATCAAGCGCCGCGGCGCTTACTGCGGGCGTGGTTATCGCGAACCAAATGCTTGGCCTCGGTTGGAAGCCGCTGCGGATTTTGGACGAAGCCGCGCGCATCGAAGGTCATCCGGACAACGTCGCCGCTTGCGTGCTCGGTTCGATCGTCGCCAGTGCGATCGATTCGGGCGGTGTCGCGCGCGCCGTGCGCCTGCATCTGCCGGAGCGATTCGGCGTGGCGGTCGTGGTGCCCGATTTCATTTTGCCCACCTCCGAAGCGCGCGCGGCTCTCCCGACCAGCTATTCCAAAGAAGACACTGTCTTCAACGTGCAACGTTCGGCCCTGCTGATTGCCGCGCTGGCGACTGGCACGACGAGCGCATTTCCCGCCGCCTTGGAGGACCGCCTGCATCAGCCGTACCGCGAGCGGCTTGTGCCTGGGCTGGGGGAAATCCTCAAGCTCAGGGCGCCCGGCTTGCTCGGTTGTGCGCTCAGCGGCGCCGGTCCCTCGGTGCTTGTGTTCTATGAGAAAGAGTGCGAGCAAGTCTGCGATCTGGTGCGCCAGATCTTTGCGATGCACGGTCATGGGGCGGAGATTCTGTGGGCGCAGATTGCGGACCGCGGAATCGAAACGAGCACGGAATAGCGAGCACGCGGTTAATTTCGGACCGCTTGATATAATGGGGTTTCAGGCGAATTTCAGCAGGAGGCTTCATGGCAGCAAATCCGCGCCGGCGGTCTGTCGTAACGGATGTGGGCGGCGTCAGAGTTGGCGGGGCGAATCCGATCGTCGTCCAGTCGATGACCAACACGGACACGGCCGATGTTACGGCGACGGTCAATCAGGTGATGTCGCTGGCGCGCGCCGGTTCGGAGTTGGTGCGCGTCACCGTGAACACGGAAGAGGCAGCGGCGGCGTTGCCGAAGATCGTCGACACGCTGGGCCAGTTCGGCGTGCGGGTGCCCATCATCGGCGACTTTCACTACAACGGCCACCTGCTCTTGAAGCGGTATCCGGAGTGCGCGCGGGCGCTCGCTAAGTACCGCATCAATCCGGGCAACGTGAACATCGGCAAGAAGCACGACGACAATTTCCGCACGATGATCGAGGTGGCAGTCGAGCACAATAAGCCGGTGCGCATCGGCGTGAATTGGGGCTCGCTCGACGCCTCGCTGCTCGCGCGCATGATGGACGAAAACAACGCGCTACCCGAGCCGCTCGATGCGACTGCCGTGATGCGCCGGGCTATTGTCGCGAGCGCGATCGAATCGGCGCAGGCTGCTGAGCGCTACGGCCTCGGCCACGACAAGATCATTCTGAGTGCCAAGGTAAGCGGTGTCCAGGACCTGATCTCGGTCTACCGCGAGATGGCCGCGCGCTGCGACTATGCGCTGCATTTGGGCCTGACCGAGGCCGGCCTCGGAGCCAAGGGCATCGTAGCCACGACCGCGGCGCTTGCCGTGCTGTTGCAGGAGGGCATCGGCGACACCATACGCGCCTCGCTCACGCCGCTGCCGAACGGCGATCGCAGCGAAGAGGTCTTCGTCAGCCAGCAGATCTTGCAGTCTCTCGAATTGCGCAGCTTCTCGCCGCAAGTCACTGCCTGCCCCGGTTGCGGGCGCACGACCAGCACTTTTTTTCAGGACATGGCGGACCAGATCCAGAACTATCTACGGGAGCAGATGCCCGTCTGGAGGCAGAAACACAGCGGCGTCGAAGAGTTGAAGGTCGCGGTGATGGGCTGCATCGTGAATGGTCCCGGCGAGTCGAAGCATGCCAACATCGGGATCTCACTGCCCGGCACCGCGGAGGATCCGAAGGCGCCTGTCTATGTGGACGGGCAGTTGAAGACCACGCTGAAGGGCGACCACATCGTCAAGGAGTTCACGATGATCCTCAACGAGTATGTCGCCCGTTCGTATGCGCCGCGCGTCTAGAAAAACCGGATCGTGTAGCTTACCAGCAATCCGCGGCCGATCTCCGGAGTGAAATCCTTCAGGAACGAGAGATGGTTGCGGTAGAGGCGGTCGCCGGCGTTATACAGGTTTACGGAGAACATCTGTAGATAGTGCTGCCGCGTCACGGTGTACGTTGATTTCACGTTGAACAACACGAAACCTGCGGTCTCCGTCTCATTGGAGAAGACGCGATCCTGCCGGTTGGTCAGCACGAGTTCCGGCTGCACGCTGAAGTTCTTGTAGCGCCAGTCGAGGCCTGCGTGGCCGCGCACCGGCGGAATTCTCGGGAGCGGAGTTTTCGACGCCTTCAATTCAGCGTTGACCGAATCGACTCCGAAGTTCAGCCACAGCGAAGGATGCACATGGTAGTCGAGCCGTCCCTCCGCGCCGCGGTAACGGCTGTCGGCCTGTGCGTAGTTGGCGACTATGAGGCCGTTTCGGATTTCCCCGGACGGCGCGAGATAGACGTAATCGAGCAAGCTGTAATAGAAGAAGTTGCCCTCTACGCGCAGCCTGCCTTCCTGGTGCCGTAGCGACAGATCGAGACCGTCGCCGCGCTCGCGGCGCATCTTCGCGTCGCCGATTTCCCAAGTCAGATTGCCGGCGTGCGGGCCGTATGCGTACAACTCCTCGAGAGCCGGCGCCCGGTAGGAGTGCGAGTAATTCGCGACGAACGCGCCGCCCTTCCAGAGTGGCACGTTGATGCCGGCCGCTCCCGAAAGTCCCGTGAACGAGCGCTTTTCGAGGCCGTCGGGGTTGTAGCGGTTGTTCTCCACGCGGCCCCCGAATTGCAGCCGGAAGTGTTCGAATTGAAGTTGTTCCAGAGCGAAAGCCGCCATCGCTTCCTGCTTAGTCGGCGGCGTGATCGCCTCTCCACCCACGGCCCTGTAATCGCGGTGCATGCCCCAGAATCCGAAGGATCCAGTCAGGTTGCGTCTCCGTTTCTGCTCGAACGTTCCGCGGTAGATGAACTGCTTATTGAAGAACTGGTTGGCCGTTTCATTCGTGATCGCGTCCCGCTCCGTGTGATTCCAGTCGCTGTAATTCAGGGCGAGTTGAAATTGATCGAAGTAGGAGCCGAGGTTCTTTGCGGTCCCATTGAAGCGAACATTTTGCTTGCGGTATTTAAGATTTACTTTCTCCGCATCAGTCTCCGCCTTGTCGTAGGGTATTCCGTAGTCGCCGTCGGAAACGCCATAGCCGAGAGTAAAATTGAACTTTTCGCCATAGTGCCCCAGGCCGCCTAGAGCATCTTTGATGTTGGCTCGCGAGTTCGCCACGCGGCCAGCCGGAGAGGCATAATCGCCGGAGCGTTGCTCGCCGCCGTCGCCCCAAACCAGCCAGTTGCCGGTGCCATATTCAAAGCCGCCCGCGCCGCCGGCGCGGTCGTCCGCTGTCCCGCCTGTGCCGGTGAGATAGCCGCGCAATCCTTCATGCGGGTGTTGGTGCATCTGGTGGTGGCTCGAGATGATGTTGACCACGCCGCCCATCGCGCTGCTGCCGTACAGCAGCGTCGCCGGTCCTTTGACGACCTCGATCTTGTCGACAGAGTTGGGATCTACGGGTTCGCCGTGATCGCCGGATTGCGATGAGATCGTGCCAGTGCGTACACCGTCCTGCATGATCAGAACACGGTCGCCGTCGAATCCGCGCACGACCGGGCGTGAGGAGCCGGGTCCGGAACTGCGCTTGGCAACGCCAGTTTCGCCATCGAGTATATCGCCGAGCGAGGTGGCGCCTTTCTGGCTCAGTTCGAGCGACTCTATGGAATTGACGGATTGAAACGTCTCGAGCGCGGCCTCTTCCGTGCCGGAAGCAGTGACGGTTATCTCCTGCCGCACAGCGGCAATTTTCAATCGAAAATCGACAGTCGCCGTGCCACCCGTGGTCACTCGAATAGTCTTGCGTTCGTCCGTGAGTGAGTGCATGTGGGCGACGAGATCATAGGTTCCAGGCGGGATCTGCGTGAACGAAAACCGGCCGTCGTCGTCCGATTGTGTGGTGCGCCGCAACTGCACCAGCATTACCGTGGCCTTGTGTAAAGGATCCCCGGTGGCGTCGAGCAATATCGTACCCGTGATGGTTCCTGTGGATTGCGCCGCCGCGCCCACGGGCGCAATCGTCGCGAGAGAAGCGAAAAGGGCCAACCTGAAGAGACACTCTTGAGCATGCATAAATACACTCCATTCCTGCGGTTTCAAAAATCGATGGAAACTATGCGAGAGGGCCGGTATTTATGCGGGAGGCGCGCGGCTGCGGCCATGCCGGACAACAAGGAGGGAAATGACGGAGGGTTCCGTGCGCTCGAACGGCTCTTCGATCGCGACGGGCCGTTGCAGTTCGACGGCGACGGAATCGGCCACGAACGGCATGCTTGCCGCCTGGCAAATGGCGCAATGCGTTCCTGGACTATCCGGGTGCCACGCAGCCGGGGCAATCGCCTGTAGCGCGAGCGCCAGCAGGGCACACGTCACCGCCATCATGGTAGTGCGATGAACCCAGTTCCTTGCGCGAATCCGCATCCGTCTTGTCCAACCATACCACAGCGGTGCGACCCCTCAAGATTCCGCTACAATACCGTAAGAAATGAAGTGCATGGAGGCGCCACAGGCCACCCGCGCACGGCGCACCCCTGCGATTTGCCCGCCATTTTAGCCGATTTCAGTTACATCTTTTTGTGCGTCGAAGGTATCCAATCAGGAAGGGGAGATACTGATGAATCCAAATTCCAATTTGGCGCCTGAACTCGAAATCGTTCCCAAGGCCGGCCCGGTGGCCGTGGCGCAGGGCAACTACAGAGTATTCAGCAAGGTGGTCGACTGGATTACCAACGAGCGAATGCAGCTACTGAATATCACGGACCGCATCAATGACATCGTGAAGAAGAGCGGCGTCAGAGACGGCGTCGTTCATCTGCAATCCCTCCACACGACTTCCTCTGTTTTTGTGAATGAGTGGCAGGATGCTCTGCTGCATGACGTGAAAACATTTTTCGACGAAGTTGTGCAGCGTGAAAAGTACTACCGGCACAACGATCCGGAGCACTCCGATTGCGAGCGACAGAACGCCGACTCGCACATGCGCGGCATGTTGATGGGCCAGACGCTCTGCCTCCAGGTGCGCAACGCCTCCGTGCTGCTGGGCACATGGCAGAGCATCATTTTCGCTGAGTTCGACGGTCCGAGAAGCCGCTCGCTGGCCGTGCAGGTCTCAGGCGTTTAGGGCCTGGCACGATGGCACGCTACTTCAGCCTCGCACTCGCCGAAGCACTGCTGCGCGAGATTGAACCGTTAGTCCGGAGCGCAGTGGCTCTCAAGGCTTCCTATGACCGCGCCGAACAGGAATTGAGTTCGATATCGCAACGAATCACGATGTCGGGCGGGGCACAGGTGGATCGCAGTGAAATGCTCGTCATCCGAGGACGCTTCGACGCTGCGGGGGCACGGCTGAGGGAAATTCTCGAAGAGGTCCAGGAGCACGGTTGTCTGGTAAAAGACCTCGACACCGGGCTGCTCGATTTTCCCACGCTGTACCATGGCCGTGAAGTCTACCTGTGCTGGCGTCTGGATGAGCCGGGGATACACTTCTGGCATCCCATCGAGGACGGATTTCGCGGCCGCCAACCGATCGACCAGGAATTCCTGAAGAACCATCGCGGCGACAGCCAGCAATAACCCGCGGCATCCGCGGCATACAATGGGATCTGTCCCATGAAAGCGCGTTTCGGTTTTGCCGCTTTGTTCGCGCTGGCTGCGCTTGCGCAAGAGCCTCCTGCCTACGAAGGCCGTGAGCGCGAAGCCGCCTGGCGCAAGCAAGCGGCCGAACGAATCGATGCAATCCGCAAAGCCGCGCTCACCGTCGAGGTGCGTGACGCCAACGGCAATCCCGTCTCCGGAGCCCAGTTGCATGTCCGCATGAAGCGCCACGCCTACTGGTTCGGCAGCGCTGTTTCGGCCGAAGCTCTCGCGAAACCCGGCAGCGACGGCGATCGCTACCGCCGCGAGGTGGCCAGCCTGTTCAACTGCGCGGTACTCGAGAACGATCTCAAGTGGCCGCAGTGGGAAGCGGACAAGGGCAGGGCACTTGCCGGCTTGGAATGGCTGCGCCAGAACGGTATCACGCGGGTTCGCGGCCACAACCTGATCTGGCCCGGTTGGAAATGGATGCCGGCCGGTGCGCGGACCCTCTCCGGCAAACCGGAGCAGTTGCGCACGCGGATTCTGGATCACATTGCGGAAGAGGCGCAGGCGGTGCGCGGAAAGGTTGCGGAATGGGATGTTGTGAACGAGCCCTTCACCAATACGGACGTTCAGAAAATCCTCGGCGATGCGGAGCTGATTCGCTGGTATCAGGCCGCGCACACAGCCGATCCTGCAGCCGCTCTATTCCTGAACGATTTCAATATTCTTTCGGCGGGCGGCGCCGACAGCGTCCATCAGCAGCACTTCTATGACACCATCCAAATGCTGATCGATGGCGCTGCGCCACTCGATGGCATCGGCATGCAGGGCCACTTCGGCAAGCGCCTGACCGCGCCGGTTCGCGTCTGGGAAGTGCTCGACCGCTTTGCAAAGTTCGGCAAGCCAATTCGCGTCACTGAGTTCGACATCAACATCGTTGACCAGGAGTTGCAGGGCGCCTACACGCGCGACTTCATGACCGCCTTCTTCAGCCATCCATCCACCACTGGATTTCTGATGTGGGGTTTCTGGGAAGGACGGCATTGGCGGCCCGACGGCGCCATGTTCCGGCGGGACTGGTCCCTTAAGCCCAATGGCGAGGTCTATAAGGACCTCGTTTTCCGTGAGTGGTGGACGGATCTGCGCGGCGCCAGCGCGCAAGATGGCCGTCTTAGCACGCGAGGATTTCTGGGCGATTACGAAGTGGACGTTACATGGAATGGAGTCTCGAAGCGCATGGCCTTCGCGCTCGATAAAGCCGGCGCGCTGGTGCGGGTGACGATTCCTTAAGCCCTCGCAAGGTGATATTCTTCCCGTAACAAGAGATGTCCCGGAAGTAAAGAAGTAAATATGAAAACCACTCGATTTCCATCCATCATCTTCTTGGCCATCGCATTGGCCCCCGCGGTTCTTGCCGCCGATTGCCCAGTTCGTGAGATTGGCCCCACGGCTACCGCGAACGGCACGCTTGCCACCAGCGACTGCAAGTACCGGGACATAGTCTCCGGGAGTACGAAAAGCGCGAGCGTGCACCAGTATCAGGTCACCATCGAGAAGCGCGGCGTGCTAACCGTCGAGATGCACTCGGCTGAGTTCAACACATACCTGTATCTGTTCGGCCCCGGTTATGAATCCTGGGCCTCCAACGATAATATTTCGCGGACAAATACCGACTCCAGCATTTTGATCAGTCTCAAGCCGGGGAAATATATCTTCTTCGCGAGTGGCACGTCGGCGACGCAGACTGGCGCCTATTCGTTGAAAACGAGTTTCCAGGTTTCGCCGGATTGTCCCGTTGTGGAAGTCGCGCTTGGCGCGAGCGTGAGCGCCGAACTGACGAATGACGATTGCCGCTACGTCGATCTCGATACGCCATCGACGGATGTATCGCGCGTGAAGCAATATTCGTTCAAACTGGCGGAAACAGGCGTCGTTACGCTGGAACTGCAGTCCGCGGCTTTCGGCACATATCTTGATCTGCGCGATGAATCGCGCGCGGAACTGACGTACGCGGAACCGCCCGACGACTCCAACGACTCGCGAATTGTGGCCAGTCTGGAGCCGGGCACCTATATCGTCTACGCGTCGACGATCGACTACGGCATCGGCTCCTTCACGCTGAATACGAAAGTCGAACCTCTGCGGACGTGCGAGGCCAAGCCCATCGGCACAGACGAAACGCTCTCCGGCGATTTGACGGACAACACCTGCCGCTATCTCGACTTCGACGTTCCGAGCGATGACGACACGCTCGTTGACCCGTATGCGCTCACGGTGAAGGAAGCCGCGCTGATCACGATCGACATGAAGGCGACGGATCTCGATACCTACCTTGTTCTGCTCAATGCGGACGGCAAGATCCTGGCGACCGACGATGATGGCGGCGGTGGAACGGACTCGCGCATCAGTATCAGTCTGAATCCGGGCGTCTATACGATCTTCGCGAATACCTCAATTTACGGGACGGGTGCGTACAAGCTGGCGACGGCGTCGGAGAAACTGCGCGCCTGTGCGGGCAAGGATCTGCCGTCGGATAGCGCGATCGGCGGAACAATCCAGACGGATTCGTGCCGCGTACTCGACATAGTCATCCCGAGCCGCAACCGGAACCTGGCGGATCGCTACAACGTTACTCTGGAGCGCAGGGGTGTCTTGAATCTGGAGGGCGCTTCCGCGGAATTCCCAATCGCACTCGGCGTCTTCAATGACGGATTCAAATTGGTGAATTCGATGAATGGCACAACGCAGGCGCCGGGCGTGAACTTCGGGCTGCTGCTGAACCGCGGCGCTTATGTGATTCTGGTGAGTCCGGTGGGCACCAAGACTGGGGCCTACACGCTGAAAGGCAGCGTGCAAGATCCGCCGAATTGCGCCCTCGAACCGCTGGACCTGAATGCGGTGCGCTCGGGCGAGTTCTCCGCTTCGGACTGCAAGCTGAAGGACATGCTGGCCGGATCTCTTGCTGCCAGTCCCGCACGGCAATATCAGCTTCGCATCGACGCGCCTGGCGCGCTCACGCTCTCGATCTCGTCGCCGGATGCAGTGGTCGGCATGTTGCTGGTCAATGGTAACGACGAGATTCTGAGCCTGACCGCGGGTAACGAAACGCCAGGCAAACTGGCTGGCGACATCAAGCCCGGTGATTACAGAGTGCTGCTTCTGCCGGTGGAAGGAACCGCCGGCAAATTCATTCTGGAATCGGGATTCGTCCCGGTCGCGCAGTAGGCGCTACCAGTTGCGGCGCTCGATAATCGTCGGAGGCTCGTAGGTCTTGCCGGCCGCCATGCGCCGCTCCTCGCGCTTGCTGGTCCACAGCAGAACCGGACCGAGCAGCGACCCAAGCAGCGCGGAGACCGGACCGAATTCGCGCTCGATTTCGCCGCGCAGTACTTGAATCCGATCGCTAACCGTTCTGTTGGTTTTGCGCAAGCGCCGTTCCATGGCCCACAAGATGGCTGCGTAAGAGCTCTTGATCTTCTGCGCTTCCCACTCGAAGCGTTTGCGCACACGCAGGTCCGGGTAGTCCTTGTAGCGCATCCAGCCTTCCATTGTGGTGCGGCAGATGCGATACAAGCTCGGTCCGTTGCGCTCAAAATCGCGCCAGAACGCGAGATCCAGAAATTTCTTCGACTCCTCGCGCGAGATCGCAGCGTGCTTGAAGTTGAACTTGTACTGGCCGTGAATGTCCGCCAGATCGACATCCTCCAGCAGTCGGCCTTCGTCGCGGACCTGCCCGTAGAGCGGCGTGCCCGGCACCGGCGTGTAGAGCATGAACTGGTGAAAATCCGTATCATGCGAGACGGCGTATTCGATCTCCGCGCGGATGTTGCCGGGCGTGTGGTGCTCCAGGCCCACGATGGTGGAGCCCAGGGCCTTGATGCCGTGCGAACGCATCTCGTGCGTCAGTTCCACGGTGTCGGTGCCGTCGAGTTTCGAGTAGCTCGACCCGGGCGATTCGAGCCCCATCCAGACCCATGAGATGCCGAGTTGCACCAACTCATCCATCGTGTACTTGCGGATCGCATTGGCCGACGAGAAGACGTAAAACGACCAGCTCTTGTCGCCCTGCCTCATCAAATCGAGCAATTCCATGGCACGCTTGCGTTGCAGCAGAAAATTCTCGTCCATGATGAAGAACGACTTGGCATGCAGGCTCTGCTCCGCATCGCACATGACTTCATACATCTCTTTGCCGGTCTCGAAGAAATTGATGACCTTCCCTTTGCCGCCAAAAAAAGCAGAGGTCGTACAGAAGTTGCAGCCCATCGGACAGCCCACAGAAGGGATGATCGTCGCCGCTGTGTCGCTAGTCGAAGGGACGGGGATTCCGAGTGCGTGCACGTTGAATCCCGAGACGATGTGGGGATGCTCGATCGGCGCGTCGACTGGTTCGCCGAGATACTCACGCATCCAGCGGATACCTTCGCCGCGCGCGATTTCGTCGGCATCGACCAGATGCTCAATACCTGGGATCGCGGTGACGTGGCCTCCGACGATAATCTTCGATTGTGGCGAAAACTCGCGCACCAGGCGGCACATCTCTTTTACTTTTCCGATGTTGACGATGATCGCCGAGATGCCGACGACATCATAGGCGTTGTCCTGTATCTCGCGCAGGAAGGCTTCCCGAGTCGGGAAGTCGAGCACGGTGCAGGGCGCCTTGATGTTCTGCTGGATCATCATGATGCCCCACGAACGGTGGAACATCCGCAGGGAAAACGCACCCTGCACGCGGGTCACTTGATTATGGTAAAGCTCCATCGGATTGATGGAGCGACTGCCGAATTCATCGTCTTGAGCGTAAGGACCAAATACTGAGGCGAACAGAATTCTAGCCTGCGAACCCTTGGGATGCTGAGTCATAGGCACACAACTAACGGAGCTTGCGCCCCAAATCTCTTCTACCAGTCTATCAGCAAGACCTGGGTTTCGCACATAATTCGACGGTTCTTGACCATACTTGCGAAGCGCTTTGCCGTCAAGCGCGGTCGCGTTACCGATGGCTTGGGAACTCAGTTTCTGCCGCTTCTACTCGTCAATGCCATGCGCTTCCACTACGGAAGGTTTCCTGGGAGCGTCCTTCAAGGCCGGACCAGCCGCAAGAGTCTGCACGCTCGAGTGCTCCCACCCCGCCCGCTTGGCGCTGCCGCCGGAACATCCAAGGATCGGAGTAATGCCTCGGATTTCGGTGGCAGCGCCGCGGTCAGGCGGGCCCCTGATTCCCGCATGCGCAACAGCAGGTCGACTCCCGAAGGATCTGCAATTGTGATTCCAGAGACGTCGACCACAAGCTCCTTTCCGGAAAGAATCGATTTCGCAGTATTCCAGGCGTGCTCGAGGTTCTCGATTTGCTCCCCGATCAATTCCCCCCGGAGCACAAACCGGAACAGCGTAGGACTGTCATGCTGGTACAGGTCCATCGGAGTTCACCCCGGAAGGGATTCTCCTGCGTAGCGCTGCAGCAGAGCTGTGATCCTCGTCCCCAGCGTATATGCTTCCGCCCGCCGCTCCGCAGCCACGCTGACGTGCGCCTCCGGTCCGAATCGAGCCACGATTTGAACCATGTCCGCGTAAGCCAACACCACAAACAGCAGTCGATGCGGTTTCGTGATTGCCGCGTTGCTGCACAAACTGTCACGTCCGTCAGCGAGCATCAGCAGCAGTGGGTCAACCAGTTCAGCATTTCGGGCCGTCGTCCCTGAATACAGCCTGCCGGTTTCCGCTTCTCGCCAAGCCCAGCGGGGTTCACGTCCAGCTTCTTCGAGCGCGACCCACTGAATCGCAGAGTCCAACGCGAAGACATCCTGGGCAAGCGATCTGAGCGTGTCATTTGCGCAGGAGTTCACGGTTTCCGTCCCGTGACCTCGCCACAGGGCCTGCCAGGGAAGATGGAGAAGTTCAGCGGCTCCGCACCGGCCGGGCTAAGGGCCTGCACAAGATTAGAGGTGTATACGCCTATGGCGAGCATGTGAACGCCTCTGGCCGCCAACCGGCATAGTAGGGCGCGGCCGGCCTGGTCGATGGCTGAGATATCGCGCAAGAAGAGGTGGACCGGCTTGCCTATTGATAGGGCCTGATCGCAGCACATCTCGACAACCTCAATGCATTCGGCCGAGAGTTGCCCGTCGATGGTGACCATCGTGTGCGACCGCTCTTCTGCCTTGTTAACTCTGATCATGGCGGAGCTTGCCTCACTAACTGCCAGTGCACGCTGTTGTCCAACTACTGCCTCGGAAGATAACCAATTACCTTTCCTGCGGTTCCACACATACAAGCGCCCACCAAAGACCACATACGGCTACTGCTCGGATGGACCACTACCGCCTGCGTTCCGATTACGCAATGGCAGAGTTGCAGGTCCCGGATTGCCCACCCTCGTCAGCACATGCCGAAGCAAGTGCCGATTTTCGGCACGGCAGCGAACCGATGGCCGGGTGTTTCAGGCTGATGCATAGCGGTTTCGGAGACGAATCAACAATGGGCGACACCTTGCATTGTCAGATGTCAGCGCAATACAAAAAGGAAGGGCGGCTTCGATCAATGACGCGACTGGTGGAGCGCGTGACGCTGGCGCTTTCGCTCGTGTTTGTTCTCTACGGGCAATCGTCACCGAGCCGGACGGGCAGCATTCGGGGCTCCGTCTTCACGACAGTGTCCGGCCGGGAGCGCTACTGGCGTGGCCTAGCGGGAGTTTCCTAGGGCGATAGCGCTGCTTCCCCAGAAGATCATGGCACAAAAGGGGATATCACGCTCCCTTTTGTATATACGGAATTAGCAATCGACTGTGTGCCTGTTTCACATTTTAAGATCTTGATTGACAAGCAACTGTCAATCGATGTATATACGTAATGAATGGCTTCGCTTCAAGCCTACCAATCGCACGGCATCCGGTATTACCGGATCGTCGAATCGTTCCGCAAAGACGGCCAGCCATCGATTCGCGTCCTGGCCCATCTGGGTCGCGTCGACGATATCCTGCAGCTTCATCAGCAGCACAACGAAGTGCCCGTGAGGGTCTCTTCGGTTTCCGCGGGCGCGGTGACGGCGCTTCACCAGTTGGTGCGGGAGTTCGACTTGGCCGGCCGGATCGACCGCGCCATTGCTCCGGATGGCGCGGTACAGGTTCGCGACGCATTGACCGTGGGCCAATCCTTGGCAGCCGCCATAATCGCGCGCGCCTGTGCGCCGCGCAGCAAACGTGCTTTTGCCGATTGGGCCAAGACAACATACCTGCCCGAGTTGATGCACTTCTCCGCCTCCGATCTGACGAGCCAGCATTTCTGGGATCAAATGAACGCCGTGCCCGTGGACCAGTTGGCGGTCATCGAACAGGAACTGGTGCGCGCGGTGGTCGGCGTGGAGCAACTGCAATTGAAGGCGCTGGCCTATGACACGACTAACTTCTATACCCATATTGCCAGCACGAACCTGCGTCCGAAACTGCCCCAGCGCGGACACAACAAACAAGGCCGCTACGATCTCCGCCAGATGGGCTTGGCGCTGGTGGTCGATCAAGATACACAGTTGCCGTTGGCCCATGGTTTGTACGAAGGAGCGCGTTCGGACATGCGGACGTTTGCGGAGTTTCTCAAGCCCATCCGGCAACGGCTGCGCGCGTTGAGCGGCCAACCCGAGCAGCTCACCCTGGTCTTCGATGCCGGAGCGTCGTCGAAGCAGAACCTGGAAGGCATGCTGCATTACGTCACGGCGCTTCGTCCTTCCAATCACCTCGCTTTACTTTCCGAAGCTGCCGGACAGCTGTCGGAAGTGCTCTTGTCCAACGGTGTTGCCGTTCGCGCCTGGCGAGTCCAACGAGTGGTTGCCGGAAAGCAACGGGAAGTAGTGGTGGTCTTCAGCCCACAACTTCATGAGGGGCAATTGCGGGGATTGCATCAGTCCATGGCGCGGAGTCAGCGCGAATTGCAGGAACTGGGACAGCGTCCGCGACTGAGCGCCGAGGCGGCCAAACGGAAACTGGAGAAAATCCGCGGCCACCAATATCTGCGTTCCTTGCTGGGCTACAAAATCGACACCGGCGAACAAGGGGCCATGCGGATCTGCGTGTGGAGTGACTGGCAAGAGTACCAGCGGTTGATCACACGTTATTTCGGACTTCGCATCTTAATCACGGATCGCGCGGAGTGGAGCACAGCGCAAATCATCGAAGCCTATCGTGGGCAATCCAAAGTGGAAGCTGCGTTTCGCGATCTGAAGGATCCCCGCATGCTTTCCACCCGGCCACAGTTTCACTGGACCGATCAGAAGCTCCACGTGCACACTTTTATGTCCGTGACGGCCTATCTGCTGGTCACATTGCTGCACCGGCGCGCTACACAGAAAGCAGCATTTGAGGGCAGTTCCCGCCGATTGCTGGAAGCGTTGGCGGAAGTACGCTGTTGCCGGTTGATCGATATGACTGGCCGCAAGGGCAGGCCGCGCGTACGTTTGCAGATCGAAGAAATGGATGCGTCCAGGATGAAATTAGCCCGAGCACTTGGTGCGCTGCCCGCGATCCATTGAGTCGCGTGGTATATACGGAACGCCACGCTATCTCCTTCACCCTGCAATACATCCCCGCCTTCTTACTCGCGCCGTAGGAAACTCCCGCTAGCCTTCCAAGCCAATCTACTACTTGTTTTGAGCCGCTAGAATCGCCGAGGCCGCCTCTGCGATCCCAACGGCGAAATGCCGCGTCAGGGGTGCGGCGCTTTCCGCGGTGTGCCGCAGAGTGGCAAGCCAGAAGCCATAGGCCATACAGAGGTTGAGAGCGAAAGCACCGAGATGAATCGAAAGTGCTTTAAGCGACGGCGACTCAGGGAAGCGTTTGACGAGTTCCCGTCCCCACACGATCCCGGCGGAGCCAATCTCATTGCGGTAGAGGTCGACAGCATATTCAGGAGCCTCCAAGAGGGCCCAATTCGTCAACACCGCGTTGCCGGATCCGGAGACGCAGACCGCAACCGTCGCCTCTGCCATACTCTCAATGCAGTGTACCTGGCTCCCGGGAGGAATCGACGCCAAACGAGCGGTCAATTCGGCGAGACGGTTTTCAATATTGGCTTCGACAGCCGCTCTGAAGAGGCACTCCTTGCTGCTGAAGTGATCGTACAGAACAGGCTCCGAGATTCCCGCTGCTTTTGCGAGCGCCTCGGTCGTAGTCCGGTGCAGCCCAGTCTTGGCGAACTGCGCCGCCGCGACCTCCAGCACCTGTATTCGCCGATCTGCGCCTGCAAGGCGCTTGGAGCGCCGCTCGGATTCCATCTCAGCGGCATTCCCAAGCCCGGCTTCCGGCGGTGTGATCACTGCATCCTGTCTCATAGGTTCATATCCCGTTTGCGATGGAATCGGAGCATCCCGCGACACTGACGGAGTCATCCGTCTCTGTCCTTGGTGGGAGTTAGCGCCCGCACGATGTACGAGGTGTAAACGCCGCTGGCAAGCAGGCGGACGCCGCTTGCGGCGAGGCGGCGGAGCAGTGCCCGGCCGGCTTGGTCAATTGTTGAGACATCGCGCAGGAAGAGGTCGACCGGCTTGCCTGTTGATTTCGCCTGATTGCAGCAGGTCTCTACGATCTTGATGGAATCGCCGGAGAGATACCCGTCGACGGTGACGACCGTGCGTGACTGCTTATCTGTCTCGCTAATCCGGAACATGACCTACCACGTCTGATTACGGACAATGCACGCGGCTAACCAATTCAGGCATCCCGAGTATCCGAAGACAAGCAACTCATTTGGGCATCGAACTGCACCCATCAAGTCGATTTGGCGAATTTCATCATGGTTCAATCTCGGCATCCGGCGTCTGGAGAAGCTGACGCACTGGTGCCCTCCCACGGGTCCTCAGGCGAGCAGCGAACCTTCCACGGGACGGATAGGCTGGGTGTCCTGGAGACGCGATGATGCCGACGAATAACATTTGCCAACGTCAATTGCCGATTTCGGCACTGGCTGATACCATCGTTGACATGACGATTCCAGATTCGGAGATCTACAAGGCGCTTTTCGATCTATCCCAATCGATCGCCGGGCACAGCGATCTGGAGACTCTTTGTAACGCGTTGGCGGGTTCGCTGCGCCGTGTCGTCTCGTTCGACTTTCTGGCACTGGTTCTCCACGATCCCGTTCATGATCAACTTCGCGTGCACGCAATTAGCGCGACTAGGCCATACAAGGATAGAGAAATCTCCCTTCCCGCGGACGGCGAGCATTTCGGCGCGCGGGTCTGGCGCGAGCAGAAGATATTGGTGTTACCAACACTCGAAGAAGAGGCTGGTGAATCGAGTGAAGTGATCCAGGAAGCCCTGGACGCTGGTATTCACGCTCTGACCCTCGTACCGCTTTCGAACGGCGATCGCCGGCTCGGGATACTCGGGTTCGGGTTCACCGCGCCCTTCCAGCCCGACGCGGAAGCGCTGGCGTTCTTGGAGCGCGTCGCCTCGGAGGTCGCGGTCTCCGTGGACGGATATTTAGCGAGGCAAGCGCTCCTGCACGAACGAGACCGCATGCGCGTGCTGTTCGAGATCACTAACGCTCTGGTTTCCAAACTCCCGATGGACGAACTTCTTCCGGCCATATCCGAACAGCTCAGTCGCGTTGTGGCGCACGATTTCGCAGTCGTGGGGCTGTTGGATAAAGTCACGGGAGAGGCCCGCCTGCTCGGGCTGCATTCCCCGGCCGGCATACAGATCTGGCCCGAAGATACCTCGGGACCGCCGGAAGGCCTCCCTGCGGGTGAGGCACTGGCTACTGGGAAAGTAGTCGTGACCAGCGGACTGGATTTTGAACGATTTCCGTCTCCGCTTTATCGCAAATACACAGACATGGGATTCCGTTCGAGCTGCGCCATACCGCTGACATTCGGAAACGGAACTTCCGGTGTCCTTGATCTGGCTCGCCAGAGCGGCGAGCGATTCACTGAAGACGAAGTCGATTTGCTGGTCCAGGTGGCGCGTCAGATTGCCATTGCAACCGAAAACTCGCTTGCATACCGTGAACTGTCGCAACTCAAGGACAAGTTGGCCACCGAAAAGCTGTACCTCGAAGACGAGATCCGCTTCGATCAGAATGTGGGCAACATGATCGGGGAAGGCCCTGCGTTCCAGGCCGTGCTGAGAAGCATTCAGGTGGTGGCTCCGACCGATGCCACCGTACTCATTCAGGGCGAAACAGGAACCGGCAAGGAACTGGTCGCGCGCGCGATTCATGACCTGAGCGGGCGAAGCAAACGCTCGCTCATCAAAGTCAATTGCGCCGCCATCCCGGCGACTCTGCTCGAAAGCGAGCTATTCGGCCACGAGAAGGGTTCGTTTACTGGCGCGTCCGCACAAAAGATCGGCCGGTTCGAGCTGGCTCACCAGGGAACGCTGTTTCTGGATGAGGTCGGCGAGATACCGTTGGAGCTGCAATCCAAGCTTCTGCGCGCCATCCAGGAGCAGGAATTTGAGCGTCTCGGAGGCAACCGGACCCTTCGGGTGGATGTCCGTTTCATCGCCGCGACAAACCGCAATCTCAAGCAGTTGGTGGATGAAGGCAAGTTCCGCAGCGATCTCTATTACCGCCTGCATGTCTTTCCCTTGAACGTTCCCCCGTTAACGGAGCGGAAGGAAGACATCCCGCTGCTGATACGCTACTTTACGCAGAAACACGCAAAGCGGATGAACCGCTCCATAGAGTCGATTCCCTCGGCTGCGATAGAAGCCCTGACACACTATGCGTGGCCTGGCAACATCCGCGAGTTGCAGAACCTGATCGAGCGTTCTGTCATCCTCAGCCCTGGCCGGGTGCTCAACATTGCGATTCCAGAACTTGCGAAAACATCTTCGCCTTCCATCAGGACACCTCGACTGGACGAATCCGCAGAACGCGAACGGATTCTCCAAGCATTGCGGGAATCCGACGGGAAGGTTTCGGGACCGGACGGCGCTGCGGTCCGCCTTGGCCTGCGACGCACGACACTGCAATCCCGCATGAAGAAGCTCAAAATTGCGCGCCAGTACGAGTAGCTTCGGCGATTGATCGGCAACTGCTGATGCTGACGAAAAGCCGATCGGCAGCGCATTCGTAAGCCTCGCGACTTCGATGTCATAGTCGTCTTTCCGACAAGACACCATCCGGCCGGCCAAGCGGGACACGTCGCGCAGAGCAAGGGAAAATGCCGAACATGCGGCAATTGACGTGGCAGATGCCGAAAGCCGGCATGGCACCGAGCAGATACTGACTCGACTGACCTTCCTTGTCCAACGCCTATCGGTCTCCAGACTAGTCACTGCGGCCTGGATGAGTCTCTGGTGGAAGGCTGGCAGGTGCAATCTCTCATTTGGTGCCAAGCGTGCAGGTGTAGGATGGGGGCTGGTTACGCGGAGGCATAGCGCTCTTCCTCGCCGCTTCAGCGAGTAACATCCACATGTCGACAGAGGCACGCCAATCTCGGACAGAAATTCTACCAGCGGGGCTTCTGTGCCCATAGTATTCGTCTCGTCCTCGACCGTAGATGGTCAGCCCCTGCGGCGCATTTGCTCTCATCGTTGTTTCGCCACACGCCGACGAGCAGGTCAGGGCCGAGGGCCTTAACCAATGTGTGGTTTTGATATGCTCGGCAACATCGGAGCAAGAGTGGAGACGCGAAGTGAGAACGGCCGGCCGCGGATGTTTGACCGCCCCGTGGACAAACCCTCTTCCCTCTTCCCGCAAAGCAATAACACCTCGAATCGGGAAAACGAAAACAGGTTCTCTGCCCGCAATGAGCGGCGACAAGTTCCCTTCGATTTCCCAAGAAGGCAAAGGAGTCGTTTCACGTCATGTCGTTCAGCAAATGGCCTAAATATTTCGTCGCCACCGGGCTCGTTCTTGCGGGTCTGCTTTTGTCTAGTTGTAAGCCAAAGGTAAGTGCCCCTCCGCAGGCAGGTCCCGCCGAGGTTGCGTTCGTCACCATCAGTCCCGAACGGACGGTGTTGACCACCGAGTTGCCCGGACGGACGTCTCCGTACCTGGTCGCTGAAATTCGCCCCCAGGTGAATGGCCTGATCCGGAGCCGTCTGTTTCGGGAGGGTGCGAGCGTCAAGGCGGGCGAGTTGCTATACGAAATCGATCCGGCGCCTTACCAGGCCGCGTATAATCAGGCCAAGGCCGCACTCGCCACGGCGGAGGCGGATCTGATCACCGTCGAAGCGAATCTTCCCGCCATTCGTTCCCGCGCGGAGCGCCTCAAAGGACTCGTGGCCATCCGTGCGGTCGCACAACAGGACTACGATGACGCGAGCGCTGCGCTACGGCAAGCCGAGGCCAATCTGGCGGCACGAAGAGCATCTGTCGAGATCAACCGCGCGACCCTCGAGAGCGCCCGCATCAATTTGTCCTACACCCCCATCCATGCACCCATTTCCGGACGCATCGGAATTTCCAATATCACAGTCGGCGCGCTGGCGACGGCCTATCAGCCCACTCCCCTGGCGGTTGTGCAGCAGTTGGATCCCATCTATGTGGATGTGGTTCAAGCCAACGCGGAGTTGCTGCGCTTACGGCGGCGTCTGGAGAGCGGAGGTCTCAAACAGAATGGACCGATGCAGAGCAAGGTGAAGTTGATCCTGGAAGACAAGACGACCTATGCGCTGGAGGGCGTCCTGCAATTCCGGGACGTCACGGTGGACCCAACCACGGGATCGGTCACGCTGCGCTTGGTTTTCCCCAACCCTAAGCAAGTTCTTCTGCCAGGCATGTTCGTGCGGGCAGTCGTAGCGGACGGCGTGAGCCAACAAGCTATCCTCGCTCCACAACAGGGCGTCACCCGCGACGTGAAGGGCACTCCCGTTGCGTGGATTGTGGGTAAGGACGAAAAGGTCGAACTGCGGACGCTCGAACTCGACCGGGCTCTTGGGGATAAGTGGCTCGTGACCAGCGGCCTCGCTCCAGGCGACCGGCTGATTGTCGAGGGATTCCAGAGGGTGCGTCCGGGCGCTCAGGTTCGGGCTGTCCCCTTTACGGGTAACGCCGCCGGCGGCGCTGCGACAGGGGAAGGCCAGAGCAGGGCAGGAAAGGGAAACTAATGTTATCCAGATTCTTCCTTGAGCGGCCGGTGTTTGCCTGGGTGATTGCTATAGCCATGATGCTGGGAGGCGGCCTGGCAATCTACAATCTGCCCATTTCTCAGTACCCGCCCATCGCTCCGCCGTCGATCTCCGTCAGAGCGATCTACCCTGGTGCCACTGCGAAAACCGTCGAGGACAGCGTGGTACAGATCATCGAACAAAAGATGACAGGGTTGGACCGGATGCTTTACATCTCCGCCACCAGCGACTCCTCCGGAAGCGGGGCTCTCGAACTCACCTTCGCCCCTGGCGTGGACCCGGATCTGGCCTGGTCGAAGGTACAAAATAAACTCCAACTTGCTATGCCCATGCTGCCGGAAGTAGTGCAGCGGCAAGGCGTGTCGGTTAGCAAATCAACCCGCAACTACCTGATGATGGTCGGCCTTGTCTCCGACAGCGCGAGTCTGGATCAAAACGATCTTACCGACTACGCTGTCTCCCAGGTGCAACCGTCCCTGGCGCGCGTACCTGGGGTCGGCGAAGTGGAAGCCTTCGGCTCCCAGTACTCCATGCGAATTTGGATGGACCCTGACAAGCTCACTCAATTCAATATGACGGCCGGGGATATCGTCGCAGGAATCCGCACCTACAACGTGCAGGTCTCCGCCGGACAGTTCGGCGGGGCGCCAGCGGTCAAGGGCCAGCGGCTTAACGCCTCCATCATGGTGCAGTCGCTACTGAAAACCCCCGAGGAGTTCGGCGCCATCCCTCTGCGCAACAACCCGGACGGATCGATCGTTCGCGTCCGGGACGTGGCGCGCACCGAACTGGGAACAGAATTCTACGACGTCAGGTCAAAGCACAACGGCAATCCGGCGGGTATGCTTGCTATCCGGCAGGAACCCGGCGCCAATGCCCTGGACACAGCGGCGGCCGTGAAGGCCAAGATGGAGGAACTGTCCAGATACTTCCCTGCCGGCATGAGAGTCGTGTATCCGTACGACACCACGCCCTTCGTGAGAGTTGCCATCGGCGAGGTGGTCAGGACGCTCTTCGAGGCGATCTTCCTTGTATTCCTGATCATGTACCTCTTCCTTGGCAACATGCGGGCCACGCTGGTGCCAACCATCGCCGTGCCTGTGGTGATTCTAGGTACGTTCGGTGTCCTGGGTCTATTCGGTTTTTCCATCAACATGCTGACCATGTTCGCCATGGTGCTGGCGATCGGCCTGCTGGTGGACGATGCAATCGTCGTCGTGGAAAACGTCGAACGCGTGATGAGCGAGGAGGGGCTCCCGCCGCTGGAGGCCACCCGGAAGTCGATGAACGAGATTACCGGGGCGTTGATCGGCATCGGCTGTGTTCTGTCGGCGGTGTTTGCCCCCATGATCTTCTTCCCCGGCTCCACCGGAATCATCTATCGCCAGTTCTCCGTCACGGTGATTGCATCGATGCTCCTGTCGGTCGTCGTCGCCCTGGTCCTGACGCCGGTACTCTGCGCCTCTCTTCTCAGGCCCGTGGCCAAAGGGCATGAGGCGGCGGAGAGCGGATTCCGTTTCCTTCGGCCGTTTTTCCTCGGATTCGACCGCGTGTTCTATTACTTGCGGGGCAAATACGAGTCCGCGGTGGGGCTGATCCTCGGAGCTAAAGCCGTGGCTCTCGTCGCCTTTGTCTTGATTGTCGCGGCGATGGGGTATCTCTTCCAGAAAATGCCAACGGCCTATCTGCCCGACGAGGACCAGGGGATGCTGATGGCCATGGTGCAACTCCCCGCAGGTTCGACGCGCGAACAGACCGAGGCCGTGATGGATCGAGTACGGGGTCACTTTCTCAATGAACAGAAAGAAGCCGTGGAATCCTGTATGACCATCGCCGGATTCAGCATGGCCGGCCGGGGACAAAACCAGGGCATGGCCTTTATCAAGCTGAGAGACTGGGACCTTCGGAATCGGCCGGACCTGCGCGCGAAGGCGGTCGCGGGCAAGGCAATGCAGTCGCTCGCCGGCACGCGGAACGCCATCGTGTTTGCATTCCCGCCGCCGGCAGTCGTGGAACTCGGTACGTCCACCGGTTTCGACTTCATGTTGCAGGACCGCGGCGGGCTGGGGCACGAAAAGCTGATGCAAGCCCGCGGTCAGCTCCTGCAAATGGCGGCCAAGGACCCGAGACTGGTCCGGGTTCGTCCCAACGGCTTGGATGACGTGCCCGAATATCATAGTGATGTGGATTGGGAAAAGGCTGGCACTTGGGGCGTCCCCATCTCCAGCATTCACCAGACCGTCTCTGCCGCGTTCGGCAGCGCGTACGTGAACGACTTCATCCAGGGCGGACGGGTTAAGCGAGTGTACGTCCAGGCGGACGCGCCGTACCGGATGTTGCCGAGCGATTTGGAGCGGCTTTATGTCCGGAACAGCAAAGGAGGAATGGTGCCCTTCAGCGCCCTAGCCTCCGGCCGATGGATCTACGACTCACCGCGCCTGGAGAGGTACAACAGTTTCCCGGCGCTGAATTTCCAGGGGGAGGCGGCCGCCGGGAGAAGCTCCGGTGAGGCGATGCAAGCCATGGAGGAGATCGTTGCGAAACTCCCCAAGGGCATCGGCTATGACTGGACCGGACTCTCCTACCAGGAGCGTATGGGGCAGGCTCAGACCGGACTGCTGTACTCATTCTCCATCCTGGTCATCTTCCTCGTGCTGGCGGCGCTTTACGAGAGTTGGACGGTCCCGATCTCCATCTTGTTAGCCTTGCCTCTCGGGGTCATCGGCGGTGTGCTCGCCTCTTCTTTCCGGGCGTTGCCCAATGACGTCTACTTTCAAATCGGCCTGCTTACGGTTCTGGGATTGACCACTAAGAACGCCATCCTGATCGTTCAGTTCGCCAAGATTCGACGGGAGCAGGGCGAAGGTTTGATCGAGGCTACGCTTCAGGCGGCCAAGCTCCGGCTCCGCCCCATCGTGATGACATCCCTGGCGTTCGGTTTCGGCGTCCTGCCTTTGGCGATCGCCAAAGGGGCGGGTGCGGGAGCGCAACAGGCCATCGGCACCAGCGTCCTGGGCGGAATGATCACCGCCACCTTCCTGGCGATCTTCTTCATCCCCCTGTTTTTCGTGATGGTGGTGCAACTGTTCGAACGAAAGAAAAGCCCTCGCAACGAAAATCCCGGCTCCGACGCCGTGAGCCCGGCGGAGGGGCGATAATATGAACCGAAAACTTCTTATCTTGGGAATGGCCGCTTGCCTATGCGGGTGTGTGCGCCCGGGAGCATATCACCGTCCTGCGCCGCCGGTTCCCACTGCCTGGCCGCAAAGTGCTACCAGTCAAGCCGGTGTGCCGGCTGCGCCCGAAGCCGCCAGCATTAAGTGGCAGGAGTTCTTCACCGATCGTGGGCTTCAATCCGTGATCGAGATGGCTCTGGCCAATAACCGCGACCTGCGGATGGCCGCGCTCAACATCGAGAAGGTACAGGCTTTGTACCGGATCCAAAGTGCCCAGCAGTTCCCCACTGTCAGCGCGTCCGCCAGCGGAGAAGCTTACCGGCTTCCGGAAAAGATGTCGACCACCGGTCAGGCACATACGGTGGGAAATATCATTGTGGGCCTGGGTACCGCCTCCTGGGAGCTTGACCTGTTCGGGCGCGTCCGCGGCTTGAAGAGCCAAGTGTTGGAACAATACCTGGCGACGGAGCAGGCCCGCTCTGCAACGCAGATCGCGCTGGTGGCTGGTGTTGCCAACAGCTATCTCGCCTTGGCCGCCGATCGCGACAACCTGCGTTTGGCCCAGGCGACCCTCGCCGCCCAGCAGGCTTCGTACGAGTTGATCCTGCACACACGGGATGCGGGCATGGCCTCCGACCTGGACCTCCGCCAGGTACAGAGTCAGGTGGAAGTGGCGCGAGTGGATATCGCACGCTACACAGGCCAGATCACCCTGGACGAAAACGCACTCAACCTTCTGGTGGGTGCACCTGTTCCGGCCGGTCTGCTGCCCAGCGAACTGGGTTCCGATAGTGCGCTGAAGGATATCGCCCCCGGATTACCCTCCGAAGTGCTGCTCCGCCGTCCCGATATTCTCATGGCGGAGCACCAACTGAAAGCCGCGTACGCCAACATCGACGTAGCACGCGCGGCGTTCTTTCCGCGGATCGCCCTGACCGCCGGCGCCGGTCTCATGAGCGGTGATCTGTCCAACTTATTCAGGCTCGGCGCCGCAACATGGAGTTTTGCTCCGCAGGTGGCACTGCCCATTTTTGACTCCGGTTCCCGAAAAGCCAATCTCAAAGTTGCCCAGGTGGATCGGGATTTAGCCGTCGCTGAATATGAGAAGGCAATCCAATCGGCCTTCCGGGAAGTCAGCGACTCTCTAAGCCAGCGGACCTGGCTGATGGAACGGCAAGACGCCCAGCAGGCCCTGGTGAAAACCCTGGAGGAAACCTACCGTCTTTCAGATGCTCGTTACAAGGCAGGAATCGACAGCTACCTGAGCGTCCTCATTGCTCAGCGGTCGCTGTACGGCGCCCAGCAGGCCTCGGTCAACCTCCGCATGGCCCGTCTGAGTAATCTCGTTACCTTGTACAAGGTGCTGGGCGGAGGGGCGTGACGGGTGCGCATGACAGGAATTGCCGCCGCTAGAGTACCGCGTCAATAATCCTCAGGTTTACGGGGGGCGGTCCCCCTGGACCGCGCCGGGTCCCCTGACCCGGCCAAACCTGACCTGGGTCGGATTACGGCTCAGGGGAGCCCCCCCAGCAAGTCAGCAGACCATCCAGTATCTGCGTCGCGCTACACCCGGCCCAGACGCAGACGTATGGAGTGCTTTACTGGACCATGTCTCAGCAGTCTAACCTCAAGGCCTGCGTCGATATGTTCGCCTGGACAGTGAAGTCGATCACAGAGCAACCCAGTACGAATACATGGAACCCGTGCAATTTCGTTGCACAGCCGCTCGCGCTCATGATAGAGTTGCGATTTTGTTGGCCGGTAATGTGGGGGACACGCGGATCGTGTCGCAGGGCGTACGAGATCCAATCGCGCGTGTCCCGGTGTGAAGCCCGCCCTGTCAAGTCCATCTGAGGGCGGTGGAAAACCGGCCGTCAGTGGAGCGATCAAAGGAGGTTTGATTGTATGGACTCTACGAGAAGGAAGTTTCTGGGGACCATCGGTACGGCTCCGGCGGTTGCTGCCGTGGCGCGAGCGGCGGCGCCAAGTGATCGCATTCGCATCGGGCTGATCGGTTGCGGTGGCATTTCCGTGGCCGACACCAACGCCTTCCTGGCCCATCCTGAGTGCGAAATCACGGCAATCTGCGATGTAGACGACAACCGGATCACGAAGACACTGGAACGGCTGGCGAAGCTCAACCGGAAACGGCCGGACACCGTGAAGGACTTCCGGCGCATCGTCGACCGCAGCGATGTCGACGTGTGCCTCGTCTGCACGCCGGATCACTGGCATGCGCTGCCCACGATCGCGGCGTGCCAGGCGGGGAAGGATGTGTATGTCGAAAAACCGCTCGCGACATCCATCGGCGAGAGCCGCACGATGCGCGATGTCGCGAAGGCGAGCGGGCGCATCTGCCAGATGGGCACGCACTGGCGCAGTGGCGAGCACTACCGTGAAGCGGTCGAGATGGTACGCTCCGGAAAACTGGGCAAAGTGCGGCAGGTTCGCTGCTGGGCCTATCTGGATTGGGTGCGCGACATTGGCAATCCGCCGAATGGACCAGTGCCCGCGGGTGTGGATTATGACATGTGGCTCGGACCGGCGCCTGTGCGGCCGTTCAACCCGAACCGCTTTCATTTCAACTTCCGCTGGTTCTGGGACTACGGTGGCGGATTGATGACCGACTGGGGCGTACATCTGATCAACATCGCCCTGTGGGCCATGGGGCCGGAGTGGCCGAAGAGCGTTGTCTCTTCCGGCGGCAAGTATGTTTTGCAGGACAACTCGGAAACGCCGGACACCCAGATAACCGTCTACGATTTCCCGTCCTATACGCTGATCTGGGAACATCAGGTTCAATGTGGTCTGGGGCCCGACCGCCGTGAGCACGGAGTGATGTTTACCGGGACCGACGCCACGCTCGTTGTGGACACTGGAGGTTGGGAAGTCTTTGCCGAACCGAAGAAACGCGGCGGCATTGAGATGAAGCGATCGATCAAGCTAAATGAATCCGTACGCGCCGCCCATGCCCGAAATTTCCTCGATTGCATGAAATCACGGCAGCAGCCTGTCGAGAACCTGGACATCGGGCATCACGTCTCGACTGTGGCGCTGCTCGGTAATCTGGCTTTGCGCTCCCGAAGCCGGATCGAGTGGGACGGCGCATCCCAACGGGTCACGAATAACGAGGCGGCGCAGAAGTTCGTCGAACGGGCGTATCGGGCGCCATGGAGACTGGCATGAGGGTCACCGCAGCGGTTCTCGCTTTCTTCGTCGCGAGCGCCGGAGCTGACGCTCAGTCCAAGCTGGTTGACGCGAAGGACGGGAGCGGAGTTTTCGGCTACAAGCACACTCCCATACAGCCCTGGTCGGGCTATCACGTTCACGATCCCGATCGGCCTAAGCCTCCGCGCGTCGACACCGAGGCGGGCGTGCCCTCCGATGCAATCGTGCTGTTCAATGGAAGAGATCTCTCCGAGTGGCAACCGGCGAAATGGAAAGTCGAGAACGGGTATGTGGAAGCCACGGAGGGCAACCTCGTATCGCGGCGCGAGTTTGGCGATTGCCAGCTCCATCTTGAGTGGCGGACGCCCGATCCTCCTTACGGCGACAACAAGATGAATAGTGGCAATAGTGGAGTCCACTTGATGGGCTTGGTGGAGGTTCAGATTTTCGATTCCTACACGACGAAGATCTATCCCGACGGCCAGGCCGCGGCTGTGTACGGGCAGACGCCTCCGTTGGTGAACGCATCGCGCAAGCCCGGCGTTTGGCAAACCTACGAGATAGTCTTTTTCGCTCCCCGCTGGAAAGACGGAAAACTCGATCAACCGGCGCGCGTGACGGTGTTTCACAATGGCGTGCTCGTCCAGCACAATCAGGAGGTTTACGGCGAGAGTATGCACGCCGTACTGCCGAAGGCCCTGCCAATTGGCATGACAGCCGGTCCATTGCACCTGTCGGGCCACCACAATCCGGTCCGTTTCCGCAACATCTGGGTGCGCCCGCTCCAGCCGCCCGCCGCTCGCTGAGCGGTGCGTGCGGCACTGCCGGCTTGACGAAGCGGGGCGCGAACTCCGGCGGACGCACATTGTTGATTCCGGACTGTATGATGCGGACTTATCGCTTCAGTTGCATTCCGCGAGCAACGGTCCGGCCAACTCCCGCAGGAAGAAGAGCCGGCCCGGCCTTGTCGGCATGAAACTGCTCGGAACCCATCGGTCCGGACCATACCGTAGGGTGACCCACAGGCTCATTCCCTGCCACTGCATGCCCCGTCCCAGCATGCCGTCGGCTCCTCCGATGATGCGGTCGGCCTTCAGAAAAACGCCGGGTCCGATTGTGTTGGCGAACGCGGGCACCAGCGTGGTGCGGCTTTTGAAACTGGTGATGGCGTTTTGCTCGATGGTAAGTGGGTGCAGGCGGGCTCCTAATCGGTGTGTTTGCCTAGCGGGAGTTTCCTACGGCGCGAGTAAGAAGGCGGGGATGTATTGCAGGGTGAAGGAGATAGCGTGGCGTTCCGTATATACCACGCGACTCAATGGATCGCGGGCAGCGCACCAAGTGCTCGGGCTAATTTCATCCTGGACGCATCCATTTCTTCGATCTGCAAACGTACGCGCGGCCTGCCCTTGCGGCCAGTCATATCGATCAACCGGCAACAGCGTACTTCCGCCAACGCTTCCAGCAATCGGCGGGAACTGCCCTCAAATGCTGCTTTCTGTGTAGCGCGCCGGTGCAGCAATGTGACCAGCAGATAGGCCGTCACGGACATAAAAGTGTGCACGTGGAGCTTCTGATCGGTCCAGTGAAACTGTGGCCGGGTGGAAAGCATGCGGGGATCCTTCAGATCGCGAAACGCAGCTTCCACTTTGGATTGCCCACGATAGGCTTCGATGATTTGCGCTGTGCTCCACTCCGCGCGATCCGTGATTAAGATGCGAAGTCCGAAATAACGTGTGATCAACCGCTGGTACTCTTGCCAGTCACTCCACACGCAGATCCGCATGGCCCCTTGTTCGCCGGTGTCGATTTTGTAGCCCAGCAAGGAACGCAGATATTGGTGGCCGCGGATTTTCTCCAGTTTCCGTTTGGCCGCCTCGGCGCTCAGTCGCGGACGCTGTCCCAGTTCCTGCAATTCGCGCTGACTCCGCGCCATGGACTGATGCAATCCCCGCAATTGCCCCTCATGAAGTTGTGGGCTGAAGACCACCACTACTTCCCGTTGCTTTCCGGCAACCACTCGTTGGACTCGCCAGGCGCGAACGGCAACACCGTTGGACAAGAGCACTTCCGACAGCTGTCCGGCAGCTTCGGAAAGTAAAGCGAGGTGATTGGAAGGACGAAGCGCCGTGACGTAATGCAGCATGCCTTCCAGGTTCTGCTTCGACGACGCTCCGGCATCGAAGACCAGGGTGAGCTGCTCGGGTTGGCCGCTCAACGCGCGCAGCCGTTGCCGGATGGGCTTGAGAAACTCCGCAAACGTCCGCATGTCCGAACGCGCTCCTTCGTACAAACCATGGGCCAACGGCAACTGTGTATCTTGATCGACCACCAGCGCCAAGCCCATCTGGCGGAGATCGTAGCGGCCTTGTTTGTTGTGTCCGCGCTGGGGCAGTTTCGGACGCAGGTTCGTGCTGGCAATATGGGTATAGAAGTTAGTCGTGTCATAGGCCAGCGCCTTCAATTGCAGTTGCTCCACGCCGACCACCGCGCGCACCAGTTCCTGTTCGATGACCGCCAACTGGTCCACGGGCACGGCGTTCATTTGATCCCAGAAATGCTGGCTCGTCAGATCGGAGGCGGAGAAGTGCATCAACTCGGGCAGGTATGTTGTCTTGGCCCAATCGGCAAAAGCACGTTTGCTGCGCGGCGCACAGGCGCGCGCGATTATGGCGGCTGCCAAGGATTGGCCCACGGTCAATGCGTCGCGAACCTGTACCGCGCCATCCGGAGCAATGGCGCGGTCGATCCGGCCGGCCAAGTCGAACTCCCGCACCAACTGGTGAAGCGCCGTCACCGCGCCCGCGGAAACCGAAGAGACCCTCACGGGCACTTCGTTGTGCTGCTGATGAAGCTGCAGGATATCGTCGACGCGACCCAGATGGGCCAGGACGCGAATCGATGGCTGGCCGTCTTTGCGGAACGATTCGACGATCCGGTAATACCGGATGCCGTGCGATTGGTAGGCTTGAAGCGAAGCCATTCATTACGTATATACATCGATTGACAGTTGCTTGTCAATCAAGATCTTAAAATGTGAAACAGGCACACAGTCGATTGCTAATTCCGTATATACAAAAGGGAGCGTGATATCCCCTTTTGTGCCATGATCTTCTGGGGAAGCAGCGCTATCGCCCTAGGAAACTCCCGCTAGCCCAGTCCTCGTCGGAGGCGAATTCCGCAGCGAAATGTGGCTCCCAGAATGCGATGTGGAACACGCGTCCGATGCCGAACACCACCACCAGCCGGGCGCCCTCGGAACGCAGGCTGGCGATTTGTCCTGCATAATCGGCAAGCAACTCCCGGGTGGCGAAGAAGCGCTGTGATCGCGGCACGCTCAGATCGCCGAGCGGTCCATAGAAAGCCTGTTCCATGGCGAACTGGAACGAACCGGGATTGTCCGGCGGTAAGGTGTTACCCGCCGCATCGCTCCACTCATCCATGTTGAATCCGAAGACGTGATCACAGCGTACGCCCCACTCGCGCAGGAAGAACACCGCCCATCGATACATCCCCATGGGGCCGACCGGGAGAATAAATGCGATGCGCTTTCCTTCGTCGCGTGCCCGGCGAATCTCAAGAGCGATCTCGTGGCCCATAAAGGTGTCGAAGTCGGCTAATGTCGCACAAGGCACAGGCTCGAATCCGGGATGCCACCAGGGCTGCCGGTCCACAATGCTCTCCGGTGGGTTCGCACAGCAGCGATCGATCCTTTCGAGGTCCCATCCGGCCGGATAGAAATGCTCCAGCAGCGATCCTCCAATCGTCGTCAGCAAGTTCATGGCGAGCCTCCACCGCTTAGAATTTGTAACTACTCAGGTATGCATCATCATGATGTCACGTCCAGGATGATACGGCCCTCCGGGTAAGTCAATCGAATGGAGAGTTGAGGGTGCGCGACTCAGAAGTGATAGATTCGAGAGGATGCTGGCCAGATGCTGAAATCTGAGCGTACCAGGTGCGCTTTGGCTGAGCCGCGACCGTAAGGGAGCGGTATGCCCGCGTCGATTCACACGAGATTGTAATGAGGTACTTCATCACGTTTGCATGCTACGGCGGGCACCTGCACGGCGATGAATCGGGTTCTGTCGATCGGCACAACAATCTGCCCGGGGGCCGGTTGTTGGAAGCCGATCCAGAACGGGTCTCAGCGGAACGTCAACGCATGAATCAGGCGCCGTATTTGCTCGACCGGGTCAGCCGGGCGGTCGTGCTGCAGGCCCTGCGGGAGGTCTGTTTACACCGCGGTTGGGTATGCTGGCCGCCCATGTGCGGACGAATCATGTGCATGCAGTCGTGGAGGCTGAGGTGCGGCCAGAGAAAATCATGAACGATTTCAAGTCATATGCCAGCCGCAGTTTGAACCGGCTATGGAGCGATGGATCCGATCGAAAGCGCTGGGCGCGCCATGGAAGCACGCGATGGCTATGGAAGGATCATGATGTTCAGGAAGCGATCCGGTATGTCGTCGAGAAGCAGGGCGAGCCCATGGCGGTCTTCGTCAGCGGTCAGCTCTGACGCCGGGAGTCCGCTCCCTTACGGTCGCGGCTCAGCAAGCGTCTCCGCGTCGACAGCGCCGGTCGCGTCTATTCAGAACGGAAGGGCGCGGCTGGCAAACCTTCAGCGTTGTAAAGGTTGCAGTCGGGGAAATCGGCCCAGGCATAACGCACGTAGAGAGGCTCGGGTACGGACGGGCTGGAGGCCACGACAGTATTGCCTTCAATACGCGCGGTGGCAGATCCCCAGAGGCGGTCAGCCCCGGCGACCTCAACACCCCGCAACGAGCCGCCACGCGCCACCAGGCCACCGCCTGCGTGGTCGAACCAGATGCGCAACACGCCGTCCTCCCGCGTTGCGCGGCGAAAGAGCGGACCGGAGTAGACGAGTTGCTCGCCGTAAACGACAGCGCGTGCCAGCAGCGAAAGACGGCGGCCGACTTCCTGCTTGTTCTTCGGGTGGATGCTATCGCGCTCACCGAGATCAACGGCCACCACCATGCCTGTATTGGTCGTCCCCAGCGCCCGCCGCTGAGCCTCGCGCAACTCGGGCCAGTTGCTGTCAGGCGCCGTGAAGCCCGCCAGTTGGACAAACAGAAAGGGGAAGTCGCCCTGATTCCAGACACGCCGCCAGTCGTCGATCATCGTGCGGAAGAGCCGCCCGTAAAGCGGCGCCCGCTCCACCGAGGAATTGCTCTCGCCCTGATACCAAATCACTCCGCGGATCGGGTACGACGACGCCGGCATGACCATCGCGTTGAAGATGGCGCCGGGTTTCCAAGGGCCTTCCGGCCCCACCGGTTTCTCGGGTGGAGGAGCGGTGAACGGCTTTCGAGCCGCTTTGGCTTGGGTCGCCGCCTGCTCCCATTTCCGGCACTCCTGTCGATAGCGCAATAGCTCGGCGGGGTAGTTTCTCATCATGTTGGACCACTCCGCCAAGGCGGGCATAAGCGCCGCATCCGCGGTGATGGCGCCAAGACTGGTCCAGGAATCGATGGGCGTGCCGCCCCAGGCTATCTGGATCACGCCGATGGGGACGTCGAGACGCTCCTGCAGGAAGCGTCCAAAATGGTAGCCGATGGCCGAAAAGTCGGCGACCGACTCCGGCCCGCACGGGGTCCATGCTTTTCCCCAGAGATCGTCGAAAGCGAATTCCGAAACCCGGTGCATAGAGCGGAACAGGCGAATGCGCGGATGCCTGGCGGCCGCAATTTCGGCCTCCGGCTTGGCTGCCCAGCGGACGGGCCACTCCATGTTCGATTGGCCTGCCGCTACCCACACGTCGCCGACCAGGACGTCCTTGAGGACGATTTCGTTCGCTCCGCGAATTTTCAACTCGAAAGGTCCACCCGCCGCGCCCGAGGAAAGATAGAAGCTAAACTGTCCCAGGGCATCCGCCTTGGCCGCTTTTGTCTCGCCGCGGAAGCTCGCCGAAACGACCTCGCCGGGGTCCGCTTTGCCCCAGATATGCACCGGCAGACCGCGCTGGAGCACCATGTGGTCGGCAAGCAGCGTGGGCAGTTTCACGGCGGCGTGCGCGAGGCAGGCCGGCAGACAGGCGAGCGCGACGGCTCGAAGGATCACTCTGAAATTAATATGCGCCACGTCCAAAGAGAACAACGCGAACAGTTTTCAATAGAACCAGCAGGTCCATCCAGATGGTCCGGTTTCGCATGTACTTCATGTCGAGTTCGGTCCGGCGGGGATAGCTGGTGTGTGTGCGGCCGGAAACCTGCCAAAGGCCGGTCAGGCCGGGCAGTACTTGCATATAGAGCGGAAACACCGCGCCGTATTTCGGAATCTCCGCCTCAACGATCGGACGGGGGCCCACCATGCTCATGTCGCCCCGCAGGACGTTGATAAGTTGCGGGAGTTCGTCGAGGCTGGATCGGCGCAAAAGCCGGCCGACGCGTGTAATGCGCGGATCGGCTTTCAGCTTGTGCCTCTCGTGCCACTCCGCACGGTCGTCCGGATGCTCCTCCAGATGGCGTGCGAGCAAGGTGTCGGCGTCTACCACCATCGATCGGAACTTCCACAGCCGGAAACGGCGCTTCCCTTTGCCGATCCGGGTGTGTGCGAAGAGCACGGGGCCGCGCTGCTCCAGTATGATCGCAAGCGCGATCACGATCGCGAACGGAAGCGCGAGAACCAGTAGCAGCGAAGCCACTGTGACGTCGAGAATGCGCTTAAGTAGCAATGCTCCGGGATCGCGCAGACCGTGGCACACTAAACCCGAGGAACTCTCCGGCATGGGCGGACACTCTTCGATGCGGGGAACGGCGCTGGCCACTGGACACTTCACACTAGACAGACCGCCGAAAATTAGCGGTCCTGTGCAGTATTTTAGCATAGATGGAGGCCGTACTATCGACCATGCACTCGAGCCGGAAACGCCGCTCATAGGTCGCGCGGGCCGCGGCGCCCATCGATTCCCGCAACTCAGCGTCGCCGAGCAGTTTATTGAGCGCGGCCGCCAGCAACTCCGGGTTCCCCGCGGGAACGAGCAGGCCGTTAACTCCGTCCATCACTGCCTCGCTGATGCCGCCTACGTCGGAGGCGACCACCGGCAGGCCGGCGCGCAGCGCTTCCAACACACTGCGCGGAAACGCTTCGGACCGCGACGAGAGCACGAACAGTTGAGCGCGCGCCAGCACGGGCGCCGGATCCGCCAGATAACCGAGGAATCGGATGCGCCCGGCAAGTCCCTGTTCGCTCGCCAAGTCACGCATTTCCGCCTCAAGCGGTCCGGTGCCTACCAGGTCGAGTTCCCACGCCTGCGAACCGAGCGCAGCCAGCGCCGCGAGTAGAGTGCGATGGTCTTTCGGGGACTCGAATCGCGCGATTGAACAAATGCGCACGGGCGCTTGCGCCGGACTGGCGCGCAACTCACGGGCGATGTCAGCGACGCCGTTGTGCACCACGAGCAACTTGCCGGTGGTGGCGACGCCCTTACTCAGGGCCAGCCGTTTTTCTGCTTCGCAGACACAGATGATGGCAGCGGACCATTGTGCCGCCGCCTTCTCGGCCAGGCTAAAGACCGGGCCCAGATGTAGCGACACTCGCTGACCGATGGACCAGCCGTGCGGAGTGTAGAGCGCCGGGATTGAGAGCATCCTTGCGGCGGCGCGTCCGATCCAGCCTGCCTTGGCGGTGTGCGTCGATACCAGGTCGGGTGCCAGCGCGCGCAGCGCGGTGATGATTTCGCCCACGGCGCGCAGGTCGCGCAGTGGGTTAATCCGCCGCTCCAGGAACCGGAGAGAGAGATAGGGAACTCCGGCTTCCACAAGTTGTTCCGCGACCGGACCGTGCCCCCCCAGGAGCACTGTAGCCTGGTGTCCGCGCTCAATCATTGCTCGCGCGAGGTCGCGCACGTGGATGCTGGCGCCTCCGACCGCGTCGGCCCGCGTGATGATGTAGACGATCTTCACGGCGTCACGTTCCGCGAGACGATCACTAGAAAGGCCAGTTTGCGGAAGACGGCGCGGGCGACCGCCGCGAGGACAGGGACATCCGCAAGTGCCGCGAGCGCCTTCCGTCCAGGCCGATCCAACAGGCGGTAGCGGATGTAGTCGCTCTCGTGGAGTTCGCTCACGAAGAAGCGCCCGAAAGCGTCGAAAATCTCACTTCGTGAGCGGTAGTGTGTGTATGCATCGATCCACGCCAACTTATCCACGGCCCACTGGCGGCACGTCGGCGCTTCCTGCTTCCAAGTGCCCAGGCCCAGACGGCGCAGCCCCCAGACATAGTAGAAACGCAGTCGCGAGTTGTGGGGGAACCAATGTGCGAAAGGGATACCAATGTGACCTTCCCGGAAGACGTCCCGCGACGGAAAAATGCTCAGCACTACGCCATCCGGTTTCAGGACCCGGTGGATCTCTGCGAGAGTTGCATCGAGGTCCGCCACGTGCTCCAGGACCTGATTGTTCACCACCAGATCGAAGGAGGCGGCGGCATAGTCCAGACGGCCGTTGTGGATTTCGCGGACGGCGGCGCCGAGCAAGCCCGATTGTTCGGCCTCCGCACGAGTCTTCGATCCGCCGTAGTAGACGTCCGCGCCAGCTATATCCAGACCGGCGTCAAGCCCAGCCTGAACCAGCCGGCCTGCACCGCAGCCGAAGTCGAGCACTCTCGCTCCACCGCGTTCGCGCGCGAACCGCACCGCAAAATCGAGCACAAACCGGTTGGTCACGTCCATCTCGGCACTCGCATCTCAACCCTCGCGATACAACCGCTCCCATTGGGACGTTACCGCACGCATGTCGAAGCGGGCCAGCGCCCGCTCGCGCGCGGCCTGGCCCATCTTGTGGCGTGCCACGCCGGGCAGTCCCATCAGCCGCGCCATCGCGGTGGCCAGAGCTTCCGGATTTTCGCAGGGCGCCAGAAAACCGGTTTGCCCGTCCACGACAATATCGCGCGCGCCGCCGGCCTCGGTGCTCACACAGGGCAGTCCACTCGCAGCCGCTTCCAGCAGCACCATCGGCAAACCTTCCACTACGGATGACAACACCAGCCCGTCGGCCGCATTCATCAGGGCGGGAAGATCCTCGCGCACGCCCAGGAAGTTCACTCGCACCCGAAGCTCATGCGCCAGCGCGGCCAATTCCTGTTCGAGCGGTCCCGCGCCCGCGATAAGAAGAAGGCCCGCGTGTAGCTGTGCCGCCGCGCGCAGCATCGTCGGATAGTCTTTCTTCCACATCAACCGTCCGGCGGCCAGCCAGACGAACTCGTCGCCGGCGCCAAGCTCGGCACGCAGACGGGTCCTGCTTTCCGAGTCCGGCCGGAATCGCTCCGTATCGACGCCATTCGGAATCACCCGCAGCTTCTCGCGCCGCACCGCGCCCGAAGCCGCATGGCGCTCCGCTACAGCCTGGCAGACGGCGACCGTCGCGTCCGCGAGCGGATCCGTCGCGCGGTAGAGCCAGTCGCGCAAGCGTGTGCCGGTCGAGTGCCGGCTGCTCTCGGCCATGCTGTGCAGCGTCGAGATAACCACTGGCACCGGGAAGGCCAGATGCGCCAGACGGCCCAGCAGGTTGGCGTGAAACATGTGGCTGTGCAGCACGCGCGGCCGCAATTTGCGGAGCAGTACCGCCAGGCGCGCCAGAGCCAGTGGATCCGGCCGGCCCGGATGCATATGCAGCGAATGTATCGGGACGCCAGCCGCGCTGAGTTCCGCTTGAAACGCGCTGGGGTCGAGCAAGGAAACGACACTCACCGGCCAACCTCGCTGGCGCAGCGACAATGCGAGCAGGGCAACCTGCGTCTCGGCTCCCCCGCGAGCGAGGTTGGTTGTCAGCAGCACGACCGGTCCGGTCATCGAGTTGCTCCTATGAGGCGTTCGAACAGCCCGGCATAGGATGCCACCATGGCGTCTACGCTGAAGTCGGCTGCGCGCCGTTGGGCAGCGGCTGCCAGATAGTGGCGGCGGTCGGGATTGAGGGCCAGAGAGGCAAGCGCGGCAGCGAAAGCGCCATCTTCGCCAGCGGACACAAGCAGTCCTGTCTCGCCATCGGATATAAGGTCCGGTACGCCGCCAACCGCGGTTGCCACGATTGGCAGTCCAGCCGCCATGGCCTCCATCACTGCCATGGGATTGCCCTCCCAGTGCGACGACATCGCGAAAAGGTCGCAAGCCGCCAGCATCTCGGCGATTTCTGCCTGGATGCCAAGAAAATGCACCCGTTCTTTCACTCCGCGGCGCACGGAGTATTCCCGGGCGGCTTCTCGCAGGCTTCCGTCTCCGGCCAGCAGCAAATGCGAGCGTGGATCATCGCCGAACGCCTGGGCGAACGACTCGATGAGCCCGAGCGTGTTCTTTTGCGGCTCCAGACGGGCCACCGAAACGATCAGGAAATCGGCATCCGTGAAGCCGTTCGCCTGGCGCCACGGCTGCCGCGCTTCGGGTCTGCGGAAGGCGTCCGGATCGATCCCGTTCGGTATCGTGGCCGCCGGTTCCGTGCCGTACATCTCGCGGAACGAACGGCGAACTTGCTCTCCCACGGCGACTGCGGCCACCCGGCGCCCAAACGCAACCCGGTGAATCAACCGGCCGGCAAAATCGACCTCTCGTGTCGCCAGATTGTGCACCGAATGGACCATTACGCCGGCGCGTGCAGCCAGCCCCGCCGGAAGACTGTAGCGGAGCACATAGGAGTGGGTATGAACCACCGCGGGCCGGAAAGCGCTTATGACGCGGAATAGCCGCGGCACGATGCGGAGGTCTAATCCCGCGTGCTTGCCGAGGTACCATGCCTCGATCCCGGCTTCGGCCAGCACCGGTTCCAGCCCGCCGGGAAACGCATCGAATAACGACACTACTGCCGTTTCGAAGCGGTTCGGATCCAACCGGCACGCCAGCGACACGGCAACCCGCTCGGCGCCAGCGCGCTTCAGGGTCGCCAGGACTTCCAGAACCCGGATCTTCACTCCGGTAACCCGGCTGGCCGCCAGGGGCGGCCCCACTCCGTCATGATCAACGCCAGGATCAGCCAGCTCGGTTTGTAGTGTTCCCAGGTCAGAGTCGAAACACCAACAGCCCAGACCGCCAGCATGACCGCCCAAAGCGCGCGCTCGGCCGTCGGCATCGTCCAGACGTACACAACGATTGTGCCGAGCATCAGGGCATACAACGCGAAACCGATTGCGCCGCACTCGACCAGCACGGAGAGGAAGGTATTGTGGGCGACATACTGATGGCCCGGCACGCCGGGCGTGCCCAGCAACGGACGCACAGCCTCCGGGTAGGCGCCCGCGCCGACGCCCAAAACCTTATGGCCGCGGAATATCTTCAATCCGGCTTTCCAAATCAGAGTCCGGTTGTGCAGCGTACCGCTAGAAATCTCCGTTGTGACTGTCGCCAGGCGCTCCCGCGCGGGAGCCGGCGCAAAACGGTACAAACCGAGCAGCAGGAACAAGAGCAGCAGCACGCTCGACAGGCGATGTCCGCGATCCGCTTCACGCCAAGTCCAAAGGGCAAAACCGAAGGCGACGAAAGTAGTCAGCAAGGCCGTGCGCGATGCCGTCAACAGCAGTGCGCAGAGCACTATCAGAACCGCCGCCCTGTAGCACCACCTCATGCCGCGGCCGGCGCGCAGCGACAGATACAACGCGACCGGGATGGAGAGGGCGAGAATCAGCCCGAAGTCGTTGGGGTCGAACCCCGCTGCGGCGTAGCGGCGCCAGTAGGTCTGCAGTCCTTGGAAGAAACGGAGAAAGGCGCTGGCGGATGCAGCCACGGCTCCACAGATATATGCCTGCATCAGTCGGGTTTGCTGGAGGGAATCCCGGCAGGTGTCCCAGATCAGCCAGGCCATCGCGAGCAGTTCCGCGAGCGTCGCAACGCGCATGAAGGTTGCCTGGCGGTCCAGGCTCCAGAGGTAAGTCAGCGCGGCCCACAGCACAAAGACGGCAGCCAGAACCAATGCCAGGTTGGGCGGGCGTATCGTTCCGCGCCGCAGTGCCACAATGGCGGCCGCGATGAACGCGAGAACCCCTAGCAGGTGCGAAAGCGTGGCGATGCCCGGCATCTGAATGCTCTTTTCCCAAGGGATCGAAAAGACAAACAGACACAGCAGAACCCTAGCGGCCCGCGAGGCCAAGTCCGATTGACGTTCGCCGCTCATCCAGCGGCCTCGATGCGGTGCAATGCGCGGGTAAGAATCAAAGCTTCACCGCCGATCTGTACCAACGCTGCGAGCGCCAGGGACAGGGCCGCGCCCCGCAACCCGAACCTGGGCACCAGTAACCAACTCGCACCACCACAACTGGCAGCCACGACGCAGAATAGCGGCACCTGCACGTCGAAGGCGCGAGCAGCGGTGATCGCATAGCCTAAAGCGATTGCGACGTAGCCGGGAATGGCCGTGCCCATGACGGCAACAAGCAGGCCGCCGTGGGCCGCGTACTCTGGGCGGTAGACGATGCCGAGGATGGCCTCGCCGAAGACGGCCGCGACAATCACACCGGCTACGCCGAGTCCGCAGACCGATGCAGCCAACATGAAGGTCAGTCTCCGAAAGGGCTTCGACTCACGCCGGCTGAAGTGGCGCGCCAGTCGGGGCGTAATGGCCTGGCCGAGTGCGTTGACGGCCATACTGCCCACCGTCATGAAAGAAGCGATCGCAGCGAAGACGCCCAATTCACTCACATTCAGAAAGCGTTCGATGGCGTAACGAGGAGCGTTTGTGTTCAATGAGACAAGCAGGAGCATAACGCCGAGCGGCAGCGCCGAGCGCAGGATAGCCACCTCTGCTCTCAGGCCCGAACGCGTGAGACACTCGCCTGCCGCGCCCCTTGGCCGGTCGTAAGCGAGCAGCAAGGTCAGGCGCCCCGCGGCCATTGCCGCGAGCGCCCAAACCAGATCGCGAAACACATACAAGGCCAGGCCAAAGGCCAACACCGACACCATGCCCCGCGCGATCATCGACCGGGCGATCAGCTCCATTTCATCGCGCCGCTGCATGGCGCCGTAATAGATGTCGCTCACCGTTTCGCTGCTCTGCGCCAAACCCGTCATCAGAATCACCGCGGCGAGGGTTCCGGAATGACCGGAAAGCAGGGCCAGAATGGCGATGCCCACCAAACCGAGTCCCGATACCCCTAGACGGACCGCAACGTAATCGCCGAACGGTTGGCGCCCGTCCACGTCTGTGGCCAGAACGGCTCTCAGGTTCAGGTGCGACAACATTACCAGAGGAGTAGTGAGTGCCACCGCCAATGCGTATTGCCCTAGCATTTCGCCGCCGCCCAGCTTGGCTACGAGGCTGAGGATAGCCCACTGCGCCGCTGCGTAGAGCCCGTTTCCGGCGAGAGTCCAGGCAAGGCTCGATCGAAACGAAGTTGAAGGGAAGGGGGCCGGTTGGCCGCCCGGGCCGGTGCGCACTTCCCTAGTATAGTCGAGAGGAACGGCGCACATCGCCATCGAGCTGCAAACGGAGAAGTTCGATGGCGATGTCAGCGTGCGGTGCGAGATCTAAGCCCGCTTGCGTGTGCCGTTCAGGTCCGCTTCGCCGCTTGGTCCGGCTTCGTCAGTGGGCCGCGCCAGGCAGTCAGACGAGCTTCGAGTTCTTTCTGAATCGTGGCGGATGCCGCGGTCCCGGCCAGGTTGCGCACTTCACGCGGATCTTCCTTCAGGTCGTATAGTTCCTGGTGGCCGCTGTCGTACCAGTTAAGCTTCCATCTGTCCGTGCGGATCGTCCGGATCGGATTGATCCACTTCTGCTTTGAGTAGTATTCCAGGAAGACGGCGTCGCGCTTGTTCCGCTCGCGTGTGAGGTCCAAGCCCGTGATCTTCGTCGGCCATTTCAGACCGGCCAGCGATGCCAGTGTCGGGGCCAGATCCGCCGATGTCACGAGATCTTTGCGCGTTTCTGGCTTCAGGCGGCCCAGCGCACGGATCACCATCGGAACCCGGATCAGCGGTTCGTACATGAACGGTCCCTTGAACGGCAGACCGTGTTCGCCAAGTGCGTCTCCATGGTCCGCCATGTAAGCGACGACCGTGTTGTCCATGTCCGCGACGCCGCCAAGCACCGTGCCGAGGCAGGCGTCGGCCTTCTCTATGAGTTGGCAGTAGTAAGTGCGGTAGCGCAGCCAGTCTTCCGAAGAGTAGGCTGCTGTTAGTTTGCCTTGATCGATCTTAGTGTACTGCTCTTGCTCCGATGGTTTCGCGGCGAGATCGGACAACCCGCTGGATGGCGCTTTCACGCCCGGCCGCGGTGTCACGTTCTTCAGGTCCGCCACGATGCGGTAAATATCGTGGGGATTCAGCACTGAAACATAGGCCAACCACGGACCTGTCTGCTTGCGAATCCATGCGGCAGCCTGCTCAGCGACCGCTTCGTCCTTCCCGCGTCCGCTGGTGGAGAACCCGAAGGCTTCGCGGCCTTCCGCTTCCTTCCCCAGGTGCCATTTTCCAAAATAGCCGGTCTGGTATCCAGCGGCGCGGAAGACGCTGCCCAGATTCGGGATGCTGGGCGCGAGAGCCTTACCTACGGAGGATTCGTCGACGTTCGTGATCACGCCGGTCGTGTGCGGCTCCAGGCCGGTGAGCAGTGAGGAGCGCGCGGCTGAGCATTGCGGCGTGTTGCAGAAGGCGTTCGTAAATCGCACGCCCTCGCGATCCAAACGGCGGCGATTGGGAGCATTTACAGGGCCCGGCGGTGTGGCCGTCTCCTGGTCCGTCAGAAACACCAGTACGTTCGGACGCGGGCGTGACTGCGCCGCAGCCAGCGCCGGAAGCGAACTTAAGAATGCGCGTCGGTCGAGCATGATTCACCTTTCATTACGCTACGAGTGCGAAGAAGATCGCGTCTCTTGGTATCAATATCAACGGCGCCGTAACCGCAGCGCCATTGTTCGTCAGCGGGTCTTGATCCGGAGTACCGTTGAAGCGGCGAAAGCGCCGCCCCGGGATCAGTTTACCTAAACCGAAGGCGTAAGGCCTCGGTGACGGATTGGCCAGCACCACACCGCATTCGAATTCTTTCACCATTTGCTGATGCTTCTCTTCGCCGTCAAAGCGCTTGGCCCAACTCAGGATGTCGCCGTCTTGATGTCGTCTCCGCATGAATCATTCCGCCGTCCTAATTTCCACTGATCCAAATCGGACTCGACCAGCCGAGTTCGCCGTCCGCCTGAAGGACCCGGACATAGTAATGGTTGCCGCCCGGAGCGGGCGCCGTGTCCTTCCAGTCGATCGACAGAGACGGGGTAGCGCTACGAGCCGAATAGACTACCTGAAAATTCCTGATGATGACCAACTCTTTGATCGGAGCTGTTCCGAGAACCTCGATGTGGAAGGCGCGGCCTGAGGCGGAAGCGAAATCGTCGCCTTGCAGATGGCCCTCCGTCCTGAAATCGAGAACCAGATTGTCGGTCGAACCGAACGTGTGGCGCTGCTTCATCGCTTCGATCAGGCTCTCGCGCGTGGCTTCCGTCGCGAACACATTCGCATACGAGATGTGCGTGGATTGGTGATCCGAACTGGCAATCACGCCCAGCCGGAATCCCTTCTTCCAGGCTTCCCAGACAAAGCCGCCAGGGAAGTAGTTGTTGCGCGGCTTGAGGCGGGAATCGGTTCGCGGTGCGCCTTCGCACTCATACGAGTGGCGGCAGCCCTGATAAATTTCAACCAGCGGCTCGACCGCGTTTTTATCGCGCCAGACTGTTCCTGCTTCACCCGTCTCGTGCGGAATCGTGATTCCTCCCGACTTAGCGACGTGCGCGAACAACTGCCGCGTATCGTCGTCGGCAACGCCGTTGCCCGTTGCTTTCTTTGTGCGCTGGAAGGAGGCAAACCCGCGCTTGGCTTCGATCACGTTGCGGTGTCCGTTCGGATACCCAAGCGATCGTTCGTAGCCGTATAGAGCGACAAAACGGGGCGGTGCATTGAAAATATCGACGATCTTTTGCGTGCGCCAGAGCACGTATTCCAGGTCGACGCCGGTAGACTGATTGTGGTCGGTGGGCGCGACGAAATCGAGCGCCGCGGCGTCGAGCGCATAGCGGTACATGTCTGTGATGGAAGCGTCGGAGGGGCCGTCCCAGGAGATGTCGGTGTGACGGTGGAGGTCGCCTCGATATAAGCGATACGTGCGGCCGCCCGACCGGACTGTGTAGTTCCGCACACGTTCCACGTCGCGTCGCTCCTTGGCAGCGTCCGCCGGCGGGATCGCAGGCGGGGCATCCGTGATGGCGAGCAAATGAGCGACCACGTTGGAAGCCTGCGGCGCCGGAAGCGACGAGGCGTAGACCCGGTTGGCCCCAGGCTGCGGGAAGCGCGCGTTCTCGCCTTCGAACTTGCGGCTGTCGGAATGCCACACTCCCAGCAACCCGCCTTCCGGCAATGGGGCCGCCGTCATGTCGCTATCGATGCGTGAACCGGTGTCGCCGAACGAGGCGGGAGCGCTCCATACGCCGCCATTCAGGTGAATCGCATAGTTGTTCCACCAGACCCCAATCGGAATCAGACTTCTGTCGCCGGCTTTGCGCTGTGCACTCGGGCTTGTACCCCAGCCCGCCTGCGTAATCGTAGGACGCCGGAATGCGAGCCATATTCGGTCCTGGCCTCCCACCACGATTCGGGGCGCGTGATCGCCGCCCCAATCGTAGGGCTTTGTCTCCAGACGGGGCGGCTGCGCCGGCTCAAACACTTTGCCGTCTTTCAGGCAGCGCACGCGCACGCGGCAGAAACCGGTCAGCGTGTCCAACTCGTCATAGGCAGTGTCGATCGCCTGGCCGCGATCCTTGCCCCACTTCTCCGTGCGCTCTTCGTAAGCGACCCACACCACACCCTTGCTGTCGGATGCGACGCTGCTGTAGCCTTCGAAGCGGCTGCCCGCCGCGATCGGAATCTCGGGTCCCCAACCGCTATCCTTCTTCTGCCGGAGAAACACATCGTAGTCGCCGTTGCGGTAACTGTCCCAAACGACGCTAACGACTCCGTTTGGCGCAACCGTCACGTCGGGTGCCCAGTCGTTGGCTGCGTTGGCTGTCACCAGTTCCGGCTTCGTCCAGCGGCCGTTCCTGAGTTCGGAGAGCAGTATATCGAAGCCGCCGCTCTGCCACGCCTGCCACACCAGCACCAGCGGACCATCCGGCGCCCTCGTCAGGCGCGGCGCGAAGTCGGCGCCCTTGGCGCTGGTGAGCTGTTCAGGTTTGTTCCAACGCTCCTGGGCGTAAGCGCTTGACCAGAGATCCCAATTGGACGCCTCTTGCCGCGACCAAACGACCCAAAGTGTTCCGCTTCCGTCAACTCCGCACGCGGGCTTATAAAGGTCGCCTGGCGAACCAGGTCCAGCGACAGGCTTTGTCCATTGGTGGTTGGCGAAGTGGGAGACGAAGAGATGGTCGCCTCCGTTCGAATATGTCTGCCAGATGGCCCAGACGGAACCATCCGGAGCTGAGCAGGTGGACGGATAGTCGGAGTCGCCCTCGGATGACGATAACAGTCCGGCTCCTGCATTCTGCGTAGCGGACACAGATTGCTGAGTTGTCTGACTTCGTGAGCCGCTCCAACTGGCGGCGACCAGAACAACCGAGGCGAGAAGCAGCGTTCCGGCGGCCGCGAACGCGAGATGGCGTTTAAGAATGATCATCGAATTCGAGTTTCGTCCGCTGTGCCCTGGCAGGCCATCCATTTCCACCTGGTCCCCTGCGCGGCTCGCGCGCGGTCGACATTCGGATTGGGAGCTGGCATGACGGCATTCTGTGGAGTCTTATGAGCCTTGCTGCCGTAGCAGTCGAAATCTACCCAACTTAGATTGTCGCCCAGGAAGAGAACGATGTTCGGCTTCTCGCTGGCGGCGAGGACACTTCCAGCGGCAAGTTCACGTCCCCCGATTCCTGGCAATCGATTGTGCATGGATGGCACAACATGATCGTACAGGAACTGTTTCGGACTCGGTAGTCGTTTTCATGTCGCACCGATGTTCCAACATAAGAGACTGGAAGCAAACAGTCTGCGCGCCAGTGTCGCAATCCTTCCCGAGGCTCATGAGGCCACCGGAGACTCGCCTCGGTAGCCTGGGCCAGACGTCGCAACCGCGCGACGTTGATATATTGGATGCGCCGCAGCAGAATTAACGGCAAGGAGAGCCACCATGTTTCGTTGCATAATGGGCGCAGCCACGCTTCTGCTTGCATCCATTCAGTTCGCCGGCGCCGAGCCGCGGCGCGTTGTTTTCGAAGGCGAACAATCCGAACACAAATGGACGCTGAAGGACGTCGACCCCAACCTTCCGGCGGACTGGAGCGGCTACGATTTTCTCGTGCTCGAGATGAAAGCCTCCTCGCCACAGCGCTTTGGTCTGACTTTTTACAGCGGCGGTAGCGTGCAACGTAGGCAGATAGCGCCGCTCGCGAACGTGTGGATTCGCGCTGCGGTGCCGCTCCAGTATTACCGGCAGCCGAACCGCGCCGGACATGATCTGGCGTCGGTGGGCAAGGTGGCGCGCGACTCGTTCTGGATCACCACAGGCGGCGTCTATGGACCGCTGAACGCGGTGGAGGCGATCGGCGTGGCGATGCAGACGCCGCTTGGAAAACCGACACTCGAAATTCGGTCCGCACGTCTGTCGAAGCAGGATCCGGGTTCTGCCATTCTCGACACGAAGCCGGTGGTGGACCGCTTTGGCCAGTGGATTCCGGCGGACTGGCCCGGCAAGATCATCAGCCTGGAGCAGTTGAAGAAGGAATGGGCCGCCGAGGAAGCTGGTCTGCGCGCGGGCGATTTCGGCTTCTGCAAATACGGCGGCTACCTGAACACGAAGGCGAAGGCGACCGGCTTCTTCCGCGTGGAGCAGGTGGACCGGCGCTGGTGGTTTGTCGATCCCGATGGACATTTGTTTTACTCAACGAGTTCGACCGGCATTCGCAACGCTGGCAGCGACGCGCGTTTCAAGGGCCGCGAAGATTACTTTGCGGCGCTCCCGCCGAAGGGGACCTTCTATGCATCGAACCTGGAGCTGCGGCACGGTCCGGAAGCAGACGCAAAATGGATCGACATGGCGCTGCGCCGCATGGATGCGTGGGGCATAAATACGGTCGGCAATTGGAGCGATCCGCGCGTGGGCAAGGCGCACAAGAAGGCGTATGTCGTGACCCTGAGCAACTGGGGCATGAATACGGGTTACATGGGTATGCCCGATGTCTTCTCCAGCGAGTTTCCGAAGATCGTTGACAAGGCGGCTGCTGCAGAATGCGCGCCGCATAAGGACGACCCGTTCGTGCTGGGCTATTTCGTCGCGAATGAACCGCCGTGGGCGGGCAGGGAATCCCTGGTCGTCGACATCATTCTGGAGCGCCAGCCCAGCGCCATACAGCGCGAAGCGAAGGCGTTTCTTGCGAACGGAGACACGCCGGAGCGGCGCAAGCAATTCATCTATCGCGCCTTCGACAAGTACCTTGAAGTGATCAACGCGGCCATCAAGCGGCACGATCCGAATCATCTGAATCTGGGGCTGCGCTTCGGCAGCGGCGTTCCGCCCATCGAGATGCTGCGCGCCTCGAAGGCATTCGATGTGTACAGCATGAACTCCTACGCGACGGCGGTCAACCAGAAGTCGCTGGAGCAGATCTACAGCGTGACGGGTCGGCCGATCATTATCGGCGAGTTTCACTTCGGCGTCCCGGGACGCGGTCTGGCTCCAGGCTTGGTGCAGGTGCGCGACTATGCCGAGCGCGGAGTGGCCTACCGCTACTATGTGGAACACGCGGCCGCGTTCCCGGCGTTCATTGGATCGAGCTGGTTCCAGTGGTCGGATCAACCCTCGACGGGACGCTCGGATGGCGAGAACTACAACATCGGACTGGTCGACGTGACAGACCGGCCTTATCAGGAACTGATCGAAGCGATGAAGACAACGCACCGCCGGTTGCAGGCGGTTCATGGCGGCAAGGCGGCTCCGTTCGACGTGAAGCCGAAGGCGCAGTAGGCGGTAAGGGGAATACTCGCCGCTCATACTTTCTCCCGGACGGGCGATAAGAAGAGCGGGATGAAACTTCAGACCTCGGACCACGAAACTGCGGCGCCAGTCGCGCCGGCGAGAAGCACTTTGCAGAGCGCTCTCTCGGCTCACGCGGCATGGTTGGAACACACGCCAGGCGGCGCCCGCGCGGATCTCGAAGGGCTCACTTTCAATGATCGCGAGCTTCAGTCTGTGATCCTGAGAAAAGCACGACTGAGCAGGACGACATGGCTCGATGCCGACCTTACCTCGGCCGATATGGCGGATGCGGAACTTGAGTCGGCCGACTTCCGCCGGGCTACTCTATCGGACGCCGACTTTACGGGATGCGATCTGACGAGTGTGCGCTTCGAGGAAGCCTGGCTGACCGGCGCGAATTTTGCGGAGACCCATGTGTACGCCTGCTCATTCATGCGTGCATCGATGAAGGAGAGCCGCTGGCTCGATGCTGTGATCCAGCAGACCGATTTTTCCCACGTGCGCGCGACCGGAGCGGCGTTCCATCAGGCGCGCTTCTCCGAGTGTTGCATGTCGAACATCAACCTCGAGAACGCAGTGCTCTACCACGCTCGCCTGCAACTCTGCCGCCTGATGGGCGCCAGTGCGAGCTCGGCGAATTTCAGCATGGCGCACCTGTTGACCTGCGATGTCTCCTCGGCGGATTTGGACTGCGCGCGCTTTTACCGGGCGGATCTGTCACGCTCGCGTTTCGACAGGGCGACCATGCAGGAGTGCGACTTCCGGGATGCCCGCCTCTCCGGCGCCAGCTTCGTGCGAGCCACGCTCTGCGAGAGTCGCTTCGGCGGCGCGGATCTGATGCTTGCCGACTTCCGCGGTGCGAACCTGCGCGGCGCCCGCGAGTTAACCTGCGATCAACTCATGGTCGCGCAGACCGACGACCGCACCATCTTGCCGAATGGCAAACCGGGCCCGTATATGAAGCACTCCGGCGCCGAGCGCCCGTTCCGGCGCGGGATTTAAAACTCCATTGCTTCAATCAGCTTGGCGAGCGCGGTATCGAGCACCGCTTTCTGCTTGCGCGCCTGGCTCTGCTGGTCGCGCAGGCCGGCGATGCGCGTCTCCTGCCCAGCCAACTGCAGCGCGTACTTCTGCACCTGCTCCTGTTGGCCCGCCACCCGATTCAGGCTGTTGATGTTTTCGCGTAGGCGTTGTTGGTCGCGATCCAATTCAGCGAGGTCCGCGGTCGTGCGCCGGATCTCTTCGTCCGCCGCGGCGATCTGCCGTTTTTGTTGCAGAATGCGCTCCAGTTGCCGGCGTGCGTTCTCGCTGAGCGCCTTGTTTTGGGTGTAAATGAAGATCTGGTCCGGTGTCAGATTGGCGACGGCGTTGGTAGTATCGAAGACGTACTCCTCGGTCACGGCCAGCGCGGTGTTTCCCTCAGCCGGCAGGTCGACAGTGAAGCGGTAGTTGTTGGCTGTGGTCTCGCTTGCTTTCGGGCTCAGCAGCGTGTAACCCGGTCGAACGGGGTGTTCGACGATCAACGTCTTTGCCTTTCGGTCGGCGTTCCGGATGGTGTAGGTCCTGAGGTCCTGGCGTGCCGTTTTCGTTGTCAGTACACCGCGATTCATATGCACCTCGCGGACGATGTTCGCTTTTGTATCGAACTTAGTAGTGACGCTGGAACCAAGATCGACGCCATAGCTGATCAGGCGCTTGCCGCCGTCTTTGAGCGTCTCCATCAGCGCCTCACCCGCATAGGCATTGGCGTCGAAGACAGTGATCGGTCCGCCGTCAAGCGTCTTGCCTGTGGCGTTGGAAAGCTCGGCTGCGTTTCTTGGATGTTGCGAAGCCTGCTCGGACCAGATCAGCAGTTTCTTCGCCGCGATCCTCTGTTGCACGAAGGGCAGCATCGCGGACTCGTTGCGTTTCACCGTCACGGGATTCGCGAAGCGATATTCAAAAAGCTCTCCGGCCTCTCGCGCCTGCGTCGTGACGGCTGCGGAGCTGGCCATCTCCATACGGCTCTCCGCCACGAGTCCTGCGCTCGGGGCCATCTTCAAGGCACTTTCGTCGCGCATCAACCTCCCAGCGTCAAACTGCCGCGGCGCCGCGGCCGGAGCCTTCATCGCTTCCTCATAGACCACGGGCCGTTGCGAGCGGTCCTCAGCCAACTCCGCTACCGGGCGCACGACATAGCGCGGCTCATATAAGTTGCTGACAAACGAAGTCGGCCGTCCCGAGACAAGTGCCAGGCGGACGTTGTTCCAGTCGTCGCCGGTCGTATTGTCGACGATCGCCCAGCCTTCGAGCATCGGCTGCGCATCGGCGCCGAAGATCAGGCGATAGCTCGACTTCCAGGCAGGCATCGGCGCCATGTAACTCGCCGAGAGACGTCTCGCGCCGCCGCCAGTCGAATCAAGATAGACGCTGCGCTTGTCCCTGGAGCGTGCGGTGGCGAGCGTTCCGAGGTAGTCCTTGAACTTGCGGTGCAACTCGGCGTCGGCGATGCGCAGCGCACTGGCGGCGGCCAGATCGACCACGCGAATCTCGCCCGAGTCGAGCAGCAGGGTCAGCTCCTGCTTTTCGGCCTGCTTATCGCTTGCGCCGCTGAGCCGTGCGCTGACGATCGTGCCAGCCAGACTCTGTCCGCCCAGCGTCAGTTCCAGTCTCGCGCCTTTCACCTGATCGAGCGCTTGTGGCAAAGCGCTGCCCGGTCCGATCTGGATGGGAAATTCGGCAAGCTTGCGCTCGAGCGGTTCGCTTGAATCGTAGCGCACGCCCGCGATTTTGCCGCCGCCCTGTTCCTCGACCGTGAGCGACTTAAGTACGTCGTTCATGTCGGCCGCTTTGAAGTCGAGACGCGCGGCTTCACCCGCCGCGAGCGTTCCCGCGCGCTCAAAGTAGGCGACGCCATGCTTGTACAGTATTACCTGTGTCACGGGCAGTTCGGCCGCGCACAGGGCGTAGGCGGATGCCGCCAAGAACAGAATTGTGCGAATCATGTTGTCCCCCTGGACGGGTATCCCTCTTAGCAGGTTACACCTGGCTGCTGCGCCGTGCGAGAATAGAGGCCAAATAACTGATAGCGTATGACAGTCGGCTCACCTGCCCGTGTATTGATTGTAGATGACGAAGCATCGCTGCTCCAGTTGATGCAGCGCTTTGTATCTCACCTCGGCTATGAAGTCGACACCTCGTCGTCGGGCGAAGACGCGTGGCGCGAATTCTCAGCGGATCCTCTACGCTATAAGTTGGTCATCGCCGACCTGACGATGCCGGATATGCCCGGGGAAGAGCTGCTGCGCAAGATGCTCTCGGTGCATCCCGCGCTGCGCATTCTGGTTTGCAGCGGCTATCCGATCAATCGCGAAAGCTATGCCACATTATCGCCGGAACAGATCGGATTTCTGCAAAAACCGTTCGTTCCAAAGATGCTGATCGAAGCCATCGAGAGGCTGATGAGCGTGCCATCATAGAGTCTATGAGCACTGGGAAAGTGGAAACACACGCGCCGGTGGCGCTGCCTGAAGTACCTTTGACCATGGAAGGCGCGAGCGTCCTGCATCAGATGTTTCGTGTGAAGTGGGCGCAATGGCGGCAACTTCCCGCGGATCAACAGCGGGTGATCGCGGCGGAAGCTTCGCAAGCGCTCGCGGAGATCGAACACGGCGGTTCATTCGGCAGCGCCGTGTTCTCTTTGCTGGGTCACAAGGGCGACCTGCTCCTGATCCACTTCCGCAAGAGTTTCGACGAGTTGAACGCAGCCGAGTTGCGCCTGCGCACGCTGCGTTTGTGGAATTACCTGGAAGAGACCCACTCTTATCTGTCGGTGGTGGAATTAGGCCTCTACGAATCCACGGCGAAGACTTACGCGGCGCTGGCGGAGAAGGGCATCGAGCCGGGCACGCCCGAGTGGGCTGCGGGCGTCGAGGAGGTGCTCGCGCGACAACGCGTGGCGATGGCGCCGAGGCTCTGGCCGGAAATTCCGGCGGCGCGTTACGTCTGCTTCTATCCGATGGACCGCAAACGCGGCGAAGACAAGAATTGGTATCAGCTTCCGATGGCGGAGCGCCAACGCCAGATGAGCGAGCACGGGCAGATCGGCCGCCGCTATGCGGGCGAAGTGAAGCAGATCATTTCCGGCTCGATCGGGTTTGACGATTGGGAGTGGGGCGTCGATCTGTTCGCCGAGGACCCGATGGTTTTCAAGAAGCTGATTTACGAGATGCGTTTCGACAAGGTCAGCGCGGTATATGCTCTGTTTGGCACGTTCTATATCGGGCTGCGTTTCCCGGCGGAACAACTGAGCGAGTATCTGGCCGGACGGCTGCCGGGGCTGTAAAGTCCGGCTCTTTTCAAATCCGCACGGTTGAGCTGGATCGTTAAGTGGTTCGACACACCGGCATTCACTCTACCCAACTCGTTTACGTTGGGCAATTTGGCGCGCGTGATGCAGATTGCGCGTAAGCTGGCGTTCTGGGTGCAGTTGCCAGAGACGCTACTCCCAGTGGTGAAATGAGCGCCTCCGGTCGCTAGCGCTCCCGGCACCGTTAGATGTTACGCTCGGTGGTGGCGACTGGTTCAACAGTGCCGGGAACGGAAGGAGAGTGCGAGTGGAACGACGGACATTCCTGAGACAGATGGCGGGTACAGCGCTGGCCACGTTCGCGGCGGAAGCGCGCGGAGCGGGAGCGGCAAGGCCGAATATCCTGCTGATTCTCGCTGACGATGTCGGCTTCTCGGACCTTGGCTGCTACGGCGGCGAGATCGAGACGCCGAATCTCGACAAACTGGCACGCGGCGGCATCCGCTTCACGCAGTTCTACAACTCAGCGCGCTGCTGCCCTTCGCGTTCGGCTCTGATGACGGGCTTGCACCCGCACCAAACCGGGATCGGCAATATGACCGGCGCGAGGCAGGACGCGGCAAAATTCCCTGGCTACGCTGGCCAGATGAACAGCAAGAACGTGATGATTCCGGAGGTGTTGCGCGCGGCGGGCTATTCGACCTACATGACGGGCAAGTGGCATCTTGGACAGCCGAGTCCGGTGGAGCGAGGCTTCGACGATTACTATGGGATGTTGCACGGCTTCGACAGTTTCTGGGAACCCAAGGTTTACACGCGCCTGCCCGAGGGCAGGCCGATGCGCACGTACAAGGAAGGCGAATTCTACGCGACCAATGCGATCACGGATCATGCGCTCGATTTTCTGAGCGCGTCGCGTGCCCGCAAGCAGCCGTTTTTCTTCTATCTGGCTTACAACGCGGCACACTTTCCGCTGCACGCTCCGAAAGACGTGATCGACAAATACATGCCGGTGTACGAGCGCGGGTGGGACGTGATCCGTGAGGAGCGCCAGGCACGGCTGAGAAAGATGGGACTCTTCAGGCAGAAGTGGGAGATGACGCCGCGCAGCATCATCGGGCCGAATCGTGTGTCGACGCCGAAGGGAACCGCCAACGACCAGAATCCCGCTTGGGCTTCGCTCGACAAGGACCGCCAGAAAGACTTGGCGCGCCGCATGGCGATCTTTGCGGCTATGGTGGATGTGATGGACCGCAACATCGGCCGCGTTATTGGCGACCTGAAGGCCAACGGACAACTGGATAACACGCTGATCCTGTTTCTCTCCGACAACGGCGCTTGTGCAGAGTGGGACCCGTTTGGATTCGACCGGCGTTCGGGGCCGGACAACGAGCTGCACACGGGCGAGCAACTCGCGGGTATGGGACAGCGCGGCACCTATCACAGCTACGGTTCGGCGTGGGCTAACGCCTGTAACACGCCTTTCCGCCTGTATAAGCACTACGCGAATGAGGGTGGCATCGCCACTCCGTTGATCGCACACTGGCCCGCAGGCTTGAAGCGCTCCGGCGCGATCGATCACACCCCGGGCCACATCATCGACATGATGCCCACGTTCGTCGAACTGGCCGGCGCGAAGTATCCGGCTGAACATCACGGCAACTCGATTCCTCCGATGGAGGGCAGGAGCCTGACGCCGGCTTTCGCGGGCAAGAAGATCGAGCGCGACACGTTGTATTGGGAACACGAAGGCAACCGCGCGGTGCGCGTCGGGCCGTGGAAGGCTGTGGCCGTGACGGCCGGCGGCGCGTGGTCGCTCTACAACATGGACGAGGACCGCACGGAGATGCACGATCTGGCCGCGCAACACCCGGAGCGCCTGAAAGCAATGGTGGTGCAGTGGGAGCGCTGGGCCAAGCGCACGAACGTGCTCCCCTGGATCTGGACGCCAGCCTACGAATCCAAGAGTTAGGCCACCTCATCCGGTGCGGCACTTCGAAACGGCGCCGCGAGTTACGGGAGGCTGTGATTTCACCGCTTTCGCTGTTCTCCGCATCGGCCGCCCGACGCGCTCAAAAGGTGCCGGGAACGATAGGGTCCGGAGGCGGTGGTTGCTTTGCTTTTTGACAGGGTTTATCGAAAGCGGTTCGCCTCCGGTCGCTAACGCTCTCGGCACTGTTGGAATGGAACGTCTCCCGTCTTCAGCACTGCTGGTCACAACTCCTGTTTTCGACAGCGGTGAAGCTACCGGGTTTTGGGCACGGCAATGCCGTCGCCGATGGCCGCGAGGCCCGGGATGCTGATGGGCATCTTTCCGCTAATCGGGATCTCGCCGAAGAGCGCCTTAACGGCCGAGCGTTCCGACGACGGCGATGTGCTAAAGGTCGTCATATACGCCGCCACGTCCTGATAGTTGCGTAGTAGGTACGGGTTGCCTAGCGAGAGCAGCGCGACAGGAGTGGCTCCGCCGAGCAGCGTAGCCATCAATTTCGGATAGACCCCCGCGAGTCCAATGCCGCCACGGTAGGCGGCGGCCGTGACGAAGGTTGCGACCACCGCTGCGCTGCACTGGCTCGCGGCTTGCGCCATCTGCTCCACGGCAGCTTCGGGCAAATTCGGTTCCATGGAAAAAATCTGCGTGGGCTGCACGCGGCTGCGCAACTCCTCGACCAACCTGCGCCCGGTATTCGAATAGCGGCTCTCGAAGAGGATGTAGTAACAGGCGCGTTCGGGTTGTGTGAGCGGCAGGAGCGAGCGCGTGTTCCTAACGAGCGTGACCGCATGGTCGGCTACCTGTTGTGCGGCTTCGGCGGCGTCCGGAGAATCGATCTCGTCACCGATTGCTTCGAGGTCCACCAGCCTCTTCTTGAAGAGTCCGGCCTGCGCCTTCGCGGTGAGAATGCGCAGCACGCTCTCCTCGACGCGTTTGCGGCTAAGCCGTCCCTTCTGAATGGCGGCGACCACGGCGTTGACCGCCTCGTCGGGCTTCGGCGGAATCAGCAGGATATCGGCGCCGGCTTCGAGCGCACGTACGGCGGCTTCGCCCGGGGAGAACTGTTTCGAGAGACCCTGCATGTCCATCGCGTCGGTGACAATCAAGCCGCGGAAACCCAGATCCTGACGCAGCAGTCCCGTCAGCACGGCCGCCGATACGGTGGCCGGAATCTCGCGCGGCTCCAGAGCGGGGACAGCCATATGCGCGGTCATGACGGCATCCACTCCGGCGGCGATGGCGGCGCGGAAGGGCACCAGTTCCACGGCGTCAAGCCGCGACCGGTCCGCATCGAGGCGCGCCAGGCCGATATGGCTGTCGGTCGCCGTATCGCCGTGTCCTGGAAAATGTTTTGCTGTCACCAGCACATGCGGCGCGGAGCCGCTATGCGCACCTTCGATATAGGCTTTCACGTGCGCCGCCACGGCCTCCGGATTTTCGCCATAGGAGCGGATGTTGATGATCGGATTTTCGGGGTTGTTATTGACGTCGGCGACTGGTGCGAAAATCCAGTGGAAGCCCATAGCCCGCGCTTCGCGCGCCGTAGCTTGTCCCTCCAGGCGCGAAGCGTTGACGTCGCCCGCGGCCCCGTAGGCCATCAAGTGTGGAAACTTCGTCGTTCCGGCGATGCGCATCGATGCGCCGCGTTCGAAATCGCCGCCCACGATCAGTGGAGTTCGCGCGATGCGCTGCATTCGATTGAGAAACGCCGCAGTCTCATAGGGCTCGGCGTTTTGCACGACGCCATTTACCGTGCGGTTCAGCAGGATCAATCCACCGACGCGCGTATCCCGCACCAGGTGCAGGAAATCGCGCCACTCCTTCGAGCGCGAACCCGGCGCGTTGCCATAGAAGTGGATGATGAGGAGCTGCGCCACCTGCTCGCGCAATGTCATACGCTTCAGCCAGGCCTGCGCTGTCTGTTGGTCGTGGCGCTCCCGGCTCTGCGGAACGTCCGCTTTCCGGGCTGGTTTCTGGGCTTGTTTCTGGACTGGTCTCTGGGCCGGTTTCTGGACTGCTGCGGAGCAAACTGGCAGCGCAAACGCGGCCAGCAGCAAGAATGGCATTCCGAGCGCGCGGTGGAGCATTCCACTCCACGATAGCGTACCCGCCGCTCAGACTGCTTTGCGCCGGCTTTTCGCCGCCGTCGTCGCCGAGGCGACCGGTTTGCGCGGCGCCTTCTTACGCAGCAGGCGGGCGACGGCACGGGTCAGATGGACTACCTCATGCGCGTTCTTCTGGATCACGATGTTAGCGCCAGTGTTCGCTTCCGTGAGTCCCAAAGCCTCGGCAAAGCCCGATAGCAGAATCACCGGGATCACGTCGTTGCTGATGCGGACGCGCTCGATTAGCTCGATGCCGTTCATGCGCGGCATCTTGTAGTCCGTCACAATCAGGTCAAAATTATGGTTGGCGAAGTGATCGAGAGCATCGGTGCCGTTAGTGGCGGTCGTGATTTTATAGCCCAGTTCCTCGAGCACGCTTTTGCGTGCCGCGAGACCCATTCTGTGATCTTCAACAAGGAGGATTCTGCCAGTTGGGGACGAGTCGAGTGATGTCGAGAAACGCATGAGACTCCGTGACAGTAACAAAGCTGTCGCATCCCTGTCAATCGGCTCGTAACGGACTGGAACGCGGGACAATATTCCGCTTGACAACGAATGCGGGAGCGTTCAGCTCCGCATTCCGGCGGTCTTACTCCACCTCGCGCGGCGCTGTGTAGCCGGCCTTGGCGATGACCTTGTACTTCATCGGCTTGCCCTTCTCGTCCACGACGCGCAGCGGCTCGCCCGTCGCAGGGTTCACAAGCTCCACTTTGATCTTGCGAAACTTGCCGTCGCGGGTCTGATTGGTAGGCTGGTAGCTCAACGAGTACTGGTTGCGGAGCGACTCGTGAATGCTGCGATAGATGCTCGGAAACTCGCCATAGAAGCGCGGGAAGAAGGCTTTCCCTCCGGTCTCGTTGGAGAACGTGCGCATCTGGTTATCGGCCTGCAGGAAGTCGAGGCGGGCGATGGCGCCCATGTACCCGCGCGCGTCGGCCAGTTCGCGAATCTGCTGCATCAGGCCGATGGCGTAAATTGGCACGCCGGCGTTTTGCAGAGCTTTGCGGGTCTTGTCGAAGGTCAACTTGCTGAAGGTGTCGATGCCGGAGGCGATCAGCACGATCGCTTTGCGTCCCTCGATCTCTTGCATGCGCTCGGCGGTGTCCACCAGGGCATCATAGAGATTCGATTCCGAATAGGCCGCAATGCGCAGACGCTGCATCGCCTCCTGCGCCGCGCGCTTGTCGGTGGAAAAATCCGCGAGGATCTCCGGACGCATGTCGTAGGCGACCACGGCCACGTAGTCGTCTTTCTTCAGCGTGTCCAGAAAGCCATACGAAGCGGTCAGCGTTTGATACCAGGTCTCGCCCCAATACTGCTGGAACAGGTTGCTGAATTCGATCACCATGCAGACGGTCATCGGCGCCTCGGTGGTCGAATAGCCGGTTGTCTGCTGCGGAACGCTTTCTTCCAGGATGCGGAAGTTGCCTTTGGGGATGCCCGGGATGAAGCCGCCCTTCGAATCGAGCACGGCTACGTCGACGGAGACCGTAATCGCATCGCTGCGGAAGGTGGGCATGTCGGCGGGAAGCTTGGGCTTGTCCTTCTGGCCAAATTTGGAAGGGATTTTCTCTTCCTTGACGGCTTCGGGTTCTTTCTTGCCGCGCGGGCGGGCCACCGTTTCGCTCGACTCCTTGTTGGGCCCCTGCTGCGCCGGCAGGACAATCGCGCCTGCGAGCAGGGACACGAGCGCGGCCGCGGAGAAGGAAAGACTGAGTTTCATGGACGCTCCTCTACCTCGAAGAATATCAGAAGTTTAGACGTAGGATGACTAGCGCCCGTTTCCCGGACACCGACTAGTTTACGAAGCGATCGCGGTCGCTTTCCTTCTTGTTCATGTATACGCGGAATTTGCGTTTGGCCCGCTGAAAGCGCCACTGCTCATACTTCTCGTGCAACTCGCCAAGCAGGTTGGAACCCCGCGTACGTTGCGAACGCAGGTAGGCATAGCCGAAGATCATGCCGCCCAGGTGCGCGACGTGGCTTACACCGCTGCCCGTCGATCCGAGCGTCGACAGAAATGCGATCGCGCCCATAATGAGGACGAAGTACTTGGCCTTGATTGGAAACAGAAACGAGAACAACACCGTCGCTTCTGGGAACAAAACACCGAAGGCAAGCAGCAGTCCGAAGATCGCGCCGGATGCGCCGATGGTGGCAGTGTTCGGATCGCCGAAGAGCAGGTTCCCCACGACGACGCAGAAGCCCGCGCCGATGCCGCATAGGAAATAGTATTGCAGGAAGCGCCGCGTGCCCCAGACCCGTTCGAGATCAGCGCCGAACATCCAGAGCGAAAGCATATTGAAGAGGATGTGCCAGAAGCTGTACGGGTCGTGCAGGAACATGTAGGTGACAAGCTGCCAAACGGCGAACACCTTCACCACCATGCCGGGTACCAGTTTGAACGGCGTGAACAGCTCGCCCAAGCCGGCGCGCACCGCGAGAAAATAGATTACAAACAACGCGAAGTTGACGATCAGCAGCCACTTCACGCCCTTTGGAACGTAGCGGCCCGCCGAGGAAAAATCTCCGATTCCAGGTCTTGTACTGTATCTCATCGGGAGGGAAGAACCACCTAGCATCAGAATAACAAACTTAGCTCGTGCGGCAGACGCGGGCGTCTGCGGGCGAGCCCCCTCCGCGGCGCGCAACAGCGTGGTTGCGCCGCGGAGGCAACCGGAGATGCGTTCGGCGTACAGCGAGCAGTGTGTCAGTAGACTTGCTTGCCGCCCATCCAGGTTGCTTCCACCGTAAGGTCGCACGTAGCCGGATCGACGCGGAACTGCACGACGTCGCCGCGTTCGCCGGGCGAGAGGCCCCGGATGCGGCCGGCGATGCGGCCGGCGCGTGCGGGGTTCTTTGTCGCCATGGTCACCGCCTCGGTCAGGCTCAGGTCTGCCAGCGTCATCAGGTTGCGTAAGCCAACGTTCATGCGCAGCGCGGAACCTGCCAGGCGATTGCCGTCACGCACACGCACACTGCCATCTTCGTGCAATTGCACCGGAACCTCGCCGAGCATGTACGGGCCGGGCGCACAACCGGCGGGCATCACGGCGTCTGTCACCAGCACGGATCGCTCGATGCCCTTGGCGCGCAACGCGACCTTCAAGAAACAGGAAGGCAGATGAATGCCGTCGACGATGAAGCCCGCGGTGAGACGGTCTTCGGCAAGTTGTTCCCAAATGTAGTTGGGATGGCGCGCCATCGATGCGTGCGCGCCATTGCCGAGGTGCGTCGAGAGAGTGGCGCCTGCGCTGACGGCCGCGGCGATCTGTGGTCCCGTGGCCTTCGTGTGTCCAATACTCGCGACCACGCCTTCGCGGACGATCGCTTCGATGAAGGCCGGCGCTTCGGGCCACTCCGGCGAGAGCGTCACCAGGCGTACGTTGCCGCGCGCGGCGTCCTGCCAGCGGTGGAACTCCTCGATGTCGGGCTTGCGCACCCAGCGTGCGGGATGCGCGCCGCGTGGTCCGTCTTCGGGCGAGATGAATGGGCCCTCGACGTGGAAGCCCTCGATGGCCGGGCCTTCGGGCAGGCTCTCTTTCGCATTCGTGAGATTGCGCAACGATCCCACGATTTCCGCGGGACCGCCGGTAATCACCGTGGGATAGAAGCGCGAAACGCCCGTCGTGAAGAGCTCCCGGATCGAGCGCGCGATCTCATCGAGAGCCGAGTTGGGATCGTTGTAATCGACGCCGGCGAACCCATTCACCTGTAAGTCAATAAAGCCCGGTGCGAGGTACGGCAGGTCCGGCGCTCCATTTAGTAGGGAATCCACACCCTCAATTAGCGTCCCGAAGCGGACCTCGATGGCCTCTCGGGTGGTCGCGTCGATGCCATGCACGCGCGCAGTGTCGAGACAATTCACAGACATTTTGTTTTATCCACACATTTCCCACAAGTGGAAATCCGTAACTTACTGAAAGCTATGCCCAAGAAATCTGTTGAAATCGCACCGGAAACTCGAAAACTCAGTGGCGCTGGACGTCTCCGGCTTGTTAGAACAGTACCCAGATCCCCTGCAGATGCGGATCGGTGAGTTGTCTCGGGGGAGGTGATTGCCGGGCCGCATCTGCGGATCGAAAAGTGACCTTCGGACATTATTCCTTAGAACGCGCTCCATTGCGACTGGCCTCGACCCAAACAGAGCCGCCGTCTTAATGGAGCGCGATTCGTTCCCCTTACACGATCAGACTTCACACAGTGGCAGGCTGCTTGGCGTTTACTTTTGTGAGCCAGCCGAAGCGGTCGGGGCTGGTCCCATGCAGAATGCCGAAGAATTCATGCTGCAGCTTTTCCGTGATCGGTCCACGCGTGCCCGCACCGACGAGGATGCGATCCACCGAACGGATCGGAGTAATCTCCGCGGCGGTGCCTGAGAAGAAGACCTCGTCGGCGATGTAGAGCAGTTCGCGCGGTATTAACGTCTCCACTACAGGGATGCCGAGAAACTCGGCCAACTTGATGACGCTGTCGCGCGTGATGCCGGGCAATACAGAGGCGCCGAGCGGCGGCGTCAGTAACTTGCCGTCGCGGACCACAAAGATGTTCTCGCCCGAGCCTTCGCTGACGAATCCGCCTGAATCGAGCGCTATGCCTTCGGAGTAGCCGTTGACTTGCGCCTCCATGCGGATCAGTTGCGAGTTCAGATAATTGCCGCCCGCCTTGGCGAGTGCGGGCAGCGTGTTTGGCGCCAGGCGCGACCAACTCGAAACGCAGACGTCCACGCCTTGCGCCAGCGCTTCTGGGCCGAGATACTTGCCCCACTCCCAACAAGCGATGTAGACCTCCACCGGGTTGCCCCCCGGATGAACACCCATCTCGCTATAGCCGCGCAGCACGATGGGACGCACGTAGCAGGCATCAAGGCCGTTGACACGCACCAGATCTACGACCGCTTCGGAAATCTCGTCGATGGAAAACCCGACGGGCATGCGGTATACCTTGGCCGAGTCCTCCATGCGGCGGACATGTTCGCGGAGGCGGAACAGCGCTGGTCCGGAGGTGGTGGCGTAGCAGCGGATACCTTCAAACACGCTGCTGCCGTAGCTTACGACATGGGACAACACGTGCAGCTTTGCGTCGTTCCAGTTGATAAATTGGCCGTTATGCCAGATCTTTTCGGTAGGCGTCAACATATTGCCAATTATATCGTAAGGGGCAGAGCCTGATCGTTCGTGAAGAATCGCCGCGCGTATCTTGAACAAGCCATTTGGAATGGGCCATCCGGAGAAGCCCGGGCGGAGGCCAGCCGAGTAGCGCTAATCTGGTAACACCCTCATGCCGCCAAAAAGTCTGCGAAATCTCTCGCCTTCCTCCAAGCCGGTGAGTTCGAGTAAGACCGAAGGCAAAGGTAAGCCGCTGCCGGCCGCGCGTAGTAAGGTGCGCCATCTCAACGATTCCGCGCTGTATGTGAATCGCGAACTGAGCCTGCTCGCATTTCAGCGGCGCGTGCTCGAAGAGGCGCAGGATGAGAAAAATCCGCTGCTCGACCGCGTCAAGTTTCTCTCGATCGTGGGCTCGAACCTCGACGAGTTTTTCATGGTGCGAGTGGCCGGACTGGCGGCGCAGTGCGATGCGGGCATCGTTGAATTCGGACCCGACGGCCTGAGTCCGGTCGCCCAACTCGCGGCGATTCGGCGCGAGGTGAAACAGGTCTTCGCGAATGCACACGAGTGTCTGCAGAAGACCCTATTGCCCGAATTGGAGAAGCAGGGCATCCGCTTGCTCGACTTTGCCGCGCTCGACGACAAACAGCGCGGGGTTGTGAATTACTATTTTTCGGAAACGGTTTTTCCTGTGCTCACGCCGCTCGCCTTCGATCCCGGGCGCCCGTTTCCGCACATCTCCAACCTCAGTCTGAACCTCGCGGTGTTGATCCGCGACCAGCGCGGCGTTGAGCATTTCGCGCGCATCAAGGTGCCCGACACGCTGCCGCAACTGGTGCCTGCATCTTTTCCGAAGAGAAGCGCCAAGGCCGGCGACGCGCCGCGGGAGGTGGTTCTGGTGTGGCTCGAACAGATCATCGCGGGCAATCTCACCAAGCTTTTCCCGGGCATGGAAGTGGTGGAGGCGCACCCCTTCCACGTCACACGCGACGCCGACATGGCCATCAAGGAACTCGAGGCCGAGGATCTGCTTGAGACCATTGAAGAGGGTGTGCGGCAGCGCCGCTTCGGCAGCGTGGTGCGGCTCAAGGTGAATCAGCAGATGCCAGCGCACATACTCGAGATTCTGAAGAACAATCTCGAGGTCGACTCCAGCGAGGTCTACCGTGTCAAAGGCCCGCTCGGGTTGAGCCGCCTGATGACGCTGTTCGGTCTCGATCGCCCGGACCTGAAGGAGAAGACGTTCCTGCCCGCGGCGCCGGCCGCTTTCGCGGATGCTTCCGAGGACGACGACATGTTCTCCGTGATCCGGCGCCAGGATGTGCTGCTGCACCATCCGTTCGATTCGTTTCAGCCGGTGGTCGACATGCTGCGCAAGGCGGCGCGCGATCCCAACGTGCTCGCCATCAAGATGGTGCTCTACCGTGTCGGCCGCAACTCGCCGGTAGTCGAGGCGCTGCTCGAAGCGCAGGCGAATGGCAAGCAGGTCGCCGTGCTGGTGGAATTGAAAGCTCGTTTCGACGAAGAAAGCAACATCGAGTGGGCGCGCGCGTTGGAAGCCGAAGGCGTGCACGTGGTCTATGGTCTGCTCGGCCTCAAGATCCACTGCAAAGTGGCCATGGTGGTGCGCATGGAAGCCGGAGCCGTCAAGCGCTACATCCATCTGGCGACTGGAAATTACAACGTCGTCACCGCGCACCTCTATACCGATATAGGCATGTTCACCTGCGACGATGCGATCGGCGAGGACGTCTCCGATCTGTTCAATTACCTGACCGGTTATTCGTCCAAGAGCGATTACCGCAAACTGTTGGTGGCACCGGTCAATCTGCGCGAGCGATTTGAGAAGTTGATCCTGCGGGAGATCGAGCTTCACGCAAAAAGCGGCAGTGGCCATCTGATTTTCAAGACGAACTCACTGGTCGACCCGCCGATCATCCGCCTGCTCTATCGCGCCTCGCAAGCGGGCGTGAAGGTGGAGTTGCTCGTGCGCGGCGCCTGCTCGCTGCTGCCCGGGGTGCCCGGCATCAGCGAGAACATCACCGTCACCAGCATCGTCGGACGTTTTCTCGAGCACACGCGTATTTACTACTTCCGCAATGGCGGCAAGGAAGAGATCTATCTTGGCAGCGCAGACCTGATGCCGCGCAACATCAACCGGCGCGTCGAAACGCTCTTCCCCGTGGGCGATCCCACGTTGGCTGCGCGCGTAAAGGATTCAATTCTGGCGGCCTACTTAGCCGACAATGTGAAGGCACGGCAGTTGAACCCCGATGGCACGTATTCGCGCAAGAAGCCCGCCGCCGGGAAGTCTCCGTTCAACAGCCAGGCTTCGCTGATCGCCGGTCCTAAGACAAAGTCGAACAAGAAGAAAAAATCGCGGCTCGCCGGGAATTGATTGTCTGATGAAGAAGAGCGCCATGCCGCGGAATACCAAACAACGCCACGCCATTCGACTGGCGTTTGAGATTGCGGGCCGGCCGCTCGCGCCGGAAGAGGCTCTGGCTGCGGCGCGGCGCGCACACGCGGGCCTCGGCATTGCGACGGTTTACCGAGCCATCAAGGCTGCACTCGAAGAGGGCTGGCTTGTGGCCGTGGAACTGCCGGGCTCGTCTGCGCGTTATGAATTGGCCGGCAAGAAACACCACCACCACTTCCACTGCCGCGCGTGCGGCAAGGTCTTCGAGATCGCCGGTTGCGTGGAGAATTTGCGCAAGTTGATTCCCAGCGGATTTCGAGTGACGGACCACGATGTGCTCTTGTATGGATACTGCTGCGACTGCGCTCCGGCGCCTATCGCTTCAGATTCGATAAGCGCAACGGACCGGCTTCCATAAGCCAGTTTGGCTGCTGCGCACGTGCGGTGCGGCTGAAGATTTCGACGAGTCCGGTGAGGCTGATGCCGGAGTCGCCTCGCACCGCGCTCTGCGGTTTGCGCTCGTCCAGCCGGATTTCAAGCTTTAGCCAGAAGTCGCGGGCGGGTGCGATGCCGTCCACCGCGAGCGGAAGATTTTCGAGGCACCACGCTTCGGCGGCGGCGCCCGCCAGCCGGGAAACGCTGCGCTTCGATGGCAGCGTGCGCGTCACGGCGAACTTCTCCTCCCATAAGTCATAGCTCACGACGAAGCGCCCCACGGCGCGGCGGACAGGGCTGCCCACCGCGCTCGTCGAGAGCGAGAGCAGCAGGTCGGCCGTGACGCCGCCCCCGTCGTGAAGACGTTCGAGCGCCTTCCCGCGCAGGAACGGCAGCCCCACCGCGGACACCACCACGCCTTCGGGCGTGAGGCGCGCGTCGAGTCCCGCCGCAAACGCGGAATGCCCGGCGAGCCCGAAAGCTGCCAGGCGCCGGATCGCCGTGCGTCGGAGGACCAGTCGATTCATCAGAAGGCCATGCTTGCCATAAACACCGGGTCGAGGCGTCCGTCGCGAAGCGGGAACGCCATGGCCAGTTGGAATCCTTTCTTCTTCACCGCGATGCCGAGCGAGTGCTTCTGCTCCGGACTTTGCGTGTGTTCCCATACCGCGCCGGTATCATAGAACACCTGGAGGATGCTGTAGCCGTATTCGATCCTGCCGTGCACCATGCGGTCGCCGCCGAGCGGCGCTACGTCATACATGCTCCAGCCGCGCAGCGACCACGAGTTGCCCAATACGAAGCGTTCATAGAGCGGCGCGCGTCCCGTCAGCCGGCCCGCCAGGAAGCCCGCCTCCGCGCGATGGCGGCCGCGCCGCAATGCGCAACTGGCATACCAGTGATGGCGCGCGTAGGCGAAGTCGCTGTCGAGACGATTGGTGGCCGCGCGCAGCTCGTATCCTGCGTCCACAGACTGCTTGTTGTGGTCCGAATCTTCCCAATCCCGCGAGTAGCGCAGAGAATTTACCAGCGAATTGGAAGCTTCAGTCCTCGCGGCCGGAAACTGTTTTTCAAAACTTTGTACGCTCGCGCCTACGGAAAGGGTCAGCGGTTTCAGCAGCACGATCGTCAGCGTCGGCTGGAAGTTCATGCGTGAACGGTAGATTCCCGGAATCCCGTCCTGGGCGGCCAGTTCGTTTTCCGTGCGCCGGCTCCATTGCTCATGAAAACTCTCAAAATCGAAGACGAAACCAAAGCGCCCGCCACCAAACTCTTTGCGCCGGTACGAAGCGCGAATGCCGCTGAAGCGTTCGAGCAGCTCATTGCCGTTGCTGCCGAGTCCAAAGGCGAACTCGTTGCCGCGCAGATTGGTCGAGACTTCGGCCTGTCCGCTCCAGCCGAGTTTGCTGTGGTAGAGCGGGTTACTGACGTTCGCGCTCATGGCATAGCTGCGGTTGTCGGGAGCCTCGAAGACGACGAGGACATGTTCGGGCTGCTCACCGCGCTTGACCTTTGGCGTCACATTGGCGACCTTCAACTCCTCGCGAATGCGTTGGCAAAGTGCGTTGAGTGCCTCATCGTCGACCTTGGCGCCGACAAGATTTTGCAGTTCTTCCCGCAACGCAACACTGAGACGCTCCATCTTCGCGGCCGGATCGATCGCAACGCGTTCCACGATGTAACGGGAGTTGACGTTTGCATCCGGGTCCTGGTTGCCGGCGGCGGGCAGAACCGGCAAGAGCGCGAGTGTGGCCAGCAGCAGTCGCTTCATACGCTGTCGCTTGTGCAATCGCAATGCCAACTCACAAGTCATTGACGGTGGGCCAGTTGTCCTGCTGCCCTGTGTGGCGTGGCGTTCACGGGTGTGCCTGGGAAGGATTTCCGCGGTAGAACTGCTTCAACATGTCGAGACGCGGCGTGGAGGCGCGGCGATCGCGCTTGGTGCGGTCTTCGTTATCCATCTCGGCGTCCCAGACGTCTGCCTCGCGATAGGAGTGATAGGCCCAACCCCACTTGTGTTGTTCGCAGATCTCGATGACATCGTGCAGGTAGCGGTTGCCATCGGCGCCTGTCCAGCGCGGTGCGCTGAACTCGCCCATGAAGATCGGAGCGCCGGTTTTCTGCTGGAACCGGACTACGGGTGCAAGACTAGCTTCGAGGGCCGCGCGATCCCAGCGCTTGCCACGAATCTCGCCGGGGTAGGGAACCGGCTCGGGCCGGCCGAGTACGCCCTGATGGGTGAACTCGTGCGGCTCGTACATGTGCGGGCTGTAGACGACGTTCGCGTCGGGCGCGGCTTCAAGGTAGACTATGGCGTCGAGGCGGTTGACGCGTTTCTTGTCGGGCATGCGCAGCACCGGCGGCTCGATTACTATTGTGTGTTTCGTATCCACGGCGCGAATCGTTCTTACCAGTTTGCGCACCAGCAGGTTCCAGTCGGCCGGTGTACCGGCCGCACCACCGTTGGGCAGGCCGGGTTCGTTCAACAAGTCGTAACCAGCAACGACCGAGCCTTTGTCTTTATAGCGGCGCGCGATCTTGTCCCACAGGCGAATGAGGTGATCGTGCCACGCGAAATCGCTCCAGATCAGGTCGTCGGGTGCAGTCGTGGTTGTCATCTCCGTACCTGGAGTCGTGTGCGGGTCGATCACGATTCCGACGCCGTGCTTCTCGGCACTGGCGATCACGCTATCGAACAGTGCGAAATTCTCCTCGACAAAATCGTAAGGCGGTTCTTTGCGCATCAACGGGCGTGAATTGCCATTCACGCGCAGTAAATTTCCTCCGAGGGAGGCGAAGTGCTTCACATCCTCTTCCGTGGCCGTGGGCCGCGTGTTTGCGCCGCGGAATGGACCCCAGGCTGGGGCAGCGGCTCTGCTCACAGTGGCGGAGAGCAGCAGCGGAAAGGTCTCGCGTCGTGTCATGGGCTCCTGCGCCGGCGCTTTGGTAAAGCGTGCTGATTGACGGACTCGGCACAAAAAAACAACAGGCCGGCCCAAAAGGCCGGCCTGTCTGGAACTACCTGAACAGCTACTTGATTTCGAGAATCTCTTTTTCTTTCACCTTGGCCGCCTGATCGAGTTTGGCCATCTGTCCGTCGGTCATCTTCTGCACCTCGTCGAGAGCGCGGCGCTCGTCGTCCTCGCTGATCAGCTTGTCCTTGAGCAGCTTCTTCAAGCTCTCGTTGGCATCGCGGCGGATGTTGCGCACCGAGACACGGTGATCCTCAGCGATGTGGTGCAGTTTCTTGACGAACTCCTTGCGGCGTTCTTCGGTGAGCGGTGGAATCGGAATGCGAATCAGCTTGCCGTCATTGGCCGGGTTGAGGCCCAGGTCGGCGCTGCGTATGGCCTTCTCGATGACGTTGATCAGCGTGGCGTCCCACGGCTGCACCGTAACCATCGAAGGTTCCGGCACGTGCAGCGTGCCCACCTGGCTGAGCGGTGTCGGCGTTCCATAGTAATCCACCCGGACGCCGTCAAAAAGATTGATCGAGGCCCGGCCGGTCCGTATCGACGCCATGTCGTGTTGCAGCCCGCTCAACACCTTCTCCATCCGGCCCTTCGCATGGGCTTCCACTTCTTTCACGTTTTGAAATGTGCTGTTCTGTGGTTCTGGCTTCATGTTGATCTCCAGTCACAACCTCGCTCTCGCTGCCGAGTGTCTAGTGAATCAGTGTACCGATGGGTTCGCCCATCGTCATTCGCATTATATTGCCTGCGACATTCAAATTGAAAACGACCATAGGGAGATTGTTGTCGCGGCACATCGCAACGGCCGAGGCATCGATCACCTTGAGCGCCTTCGCGAGCACATCCTGGTAGGAAATCTCGCGATACAGCACGGCCTCGGGATTCTTCAACGGATCCTTGTCAAAGACTCCATCGACGCGCGTGGCCTTGGCGATGATTTCCGCGTGGATCTCGAGGGCGCGCAGCGTGGCGCCGGTATCAGTCGAGAAATACGGATTGGAGGTGCCACCGGCGCAGATCACAATGCGCCCCTTTTCGAGATGGCGGATCGCGCGGCGGCGGATGTAGGGCTCGCAGACCTGATTCATCTGCACGGCGCTCATCACGCGCGTCGGCACTCCGAGTTTCTCGAGTTGGTCCTGGAGCGCGAGGGAGTTGATCACCGTCGCGAGCATGCCCATCTGATCGGCAGTGACACGGTCCATGTTACGGGCGGCCGCGGCGACGCCGCGGAAGAAGTTGCCGCCGCCCACCACCAGCCCAATTTGCACGCCGGTGTTGGCGACGTCCGCTACTTCCGAAGCCAGCGCTTTGGTGCGCTCCGCATCAATGCCGAATGCGTTCTGCCCGGCCATCACCTCGCCGGAAAGCTTGAGGAGTATCCGCTTGTATTTGCTCATTGGAGAATGAGGAAATACTACTGTTCGGGTTCGACCGCAGGAGCCGCCGCGTTATCACCCACCTTAAAGCGGACAAAGCGGCTGACCGTGATGTTTTCCTTGATCGTCGCGATCTTGGTGGCGATTATCTGCCCTATCGTGATGCTGTTCTCTTTCACGAAGGGTTGCTCGTAGAGGCAGACTTCCTCGTAGTATTTCGCGAGACGGCCTTCCACCACTTTGTCGACAATCTTCTCGGGCTTGCCTTCCGCGAGAGCGCGGGCGCGCTGGATATCCATCTCTTTGTCGATGGCAGCCTTGGTAACGTCTTCCTTGCGGATGAACTGCGGATCGGCCGCAGCCACCTGCATGGCGATGTCGTGAACGAGCTGCTGGAAGTCGTCCGTACGCGCGACGAAGTCGGACTCGCAATTCACCTCGACCATCACGCCGAGCTGGGAGCCCTGGTGGATGTAGGTGCCAATCAGTCCGGCCTTAGTGGCCCGGCCGGCCTTCTTGGCGGCCGACGAGAGGCCTCGCTTGCGAAGGACGATTTCTGCCTCGGCGAGGTCGCCTTTGGCCTCGACCAGAGCGCTCTTGCATTCCATCATTCCGGCGCTGGTGCGGTCACGGAGTTCTTTTACAAGTTTTGCGGTGATTTCCGCCATAGTGATAATCCTGGTTGATTCAAAGATGAGGATGACAGTTTACCGGGCGGGAGGGTGCGTACCCTTCCGCCCGGCAGGAAAAACTAGACTATTCCACGGTGGCCGGAGGTACTTCCGCTTCGGCAGCCTTGTGGGGAGCGGCCATCGGTGGCAGGTCGTCGGCCTTCAGGCTTTCCTGCATGATTTGCTCAGCGAACTGCGGGTCCATATACTGCGTGTGCTCTGGGATTTCGTCCATTGCCGTTTCATCGCTTACGATGCGTTCGGCGGCGAACTCCTGCTCGGTGGCGAGGGCGCGGCCCTCGATCACGGCTTCTGAGATCTTGTTGGTGAACAGGCGGATGGCACGCAGTGCATCGTCGTTGCCCGGGATCACATGGTCCACCTGGTCGGGATCGCAATTGGTGTCAACCACGGCGACGACTACGATGCCCAGTTTGCGGGCTTCCGCGACGGCGATCGATTCCTTGTTCGAATCGACGACGAAGAGGATGTCGGGCAGGCCGGGCATCTCTTTGATGCCGGCTAGGTTCTGTTGCAGATGCTTGCGCTCGCGCTCCAGGCGGCCGATCTCTTTCTTGGCGCGACCGGCGTAGCTGGTCTCGTCGGCCATGATGTCGAGATCTTTGAGGCGCTTGATCGAGCGCTGCACGGTGGTCATGTTGGTGAGCAGACCGCCGAGCCAACGTTGATTGACGTAATACTGTCCGCAGCGTGTGGCTTCTTCGGCGATTGCTTCCTGCGCCTGGCGTTTGGTGCCGACGAACAGGACTGTCTTGCCGTGCGCGGCCATTTCACCGACATAGCGCATCGCATCTTTGAAGAGCTTGAGCGTCTTCTGCAGGTCGATGATGTAAATGCCGTTTCGTTCGCCGAAGATGTATTCTTTCATCTTCGGATTCCAGCGCTTGGTCTGGTGCCCGAAGTGAACGCCGGCTTCGAGCAATTCTTTCATTGAAATTGAGGGCAAAATGCCTCCTAGTCAGGTTTGGACGGGTTGATAAGCACCCCGGCACGCGATCCAAAGCGAGATTTGCGCGCGGGATAAGACACAATGATGCGGGGACGCGCAGCGAATGCCGTCCCCGCGAAAAGGTTTAACGTTTGGAGAATTGGAAGCGGCTACGGGCGCCCTTCTGTCCATACTTTTTCCGCTCGTGGGCGCGCGGGTCGCGCGTCAGGAAACCGAGTTCCTTCAGCTTGCCGCGAAGCTCGGCGTTGAACTCGATCAGAGCACGGGCGATGCCGAGGCGAACGGCGCCGGCCTGGCCCGTAAAGCCTCCGCCATTCGTCAGCACGAGCACGTCGAACTTGTCGGCGGTCTCGGTGGCGAGTAGCGGCTGCTTCACCAACGCGCGCGAAGACTCGGTGGTGAAGTACTGGTCGAATTCCTTGCCGTTAACGGTGACGGTCCCCTTGCCGGGGCGCAGGAAGATACGCGCCACCGCAGTCTTGCGGCGGCCGGTTCCCAAATACTGAACTAAGCTGGCTGGCACTCAAAATCCTCTCGTTACTTTCTTAACTCGCCAGAGCACGCGCGACAGGCTTTTGCGCCTGATGCGGATGCTTGTCTCCGGCGTAAACCTTTAGTTTCTTGACCATCTGCTTGCCAAGCGAAGACTTCGGCAGCATGCCGGCCACCGCCAGTTCCAACATCCGCTGCGGGCGCGTGGCGCGCATCTTGCGAGCGACCACTTCCTTCAGCCCGCCGGGATAGCCGGAGTGATGACGATACATTTTCTGATCTTCTTTATGCCCGGTGAGCTTGACCTTGGCAGCGTTAATGATCACGACGTGGTCGCCGGTGTCCATGAACGGGGCATAGGTCGGCTTGTGTTTACCCATCAGGATCGTGGCCGCTTCCGACGCGATTCGGCCGAGCGACGCTTCCGCAGCGTCGATGACATGCCAACTACGCTCCAAGGCGTTTTTGGACACAAATTCGGTTTTCATTAGACAGACTTTCTCCGTACTGGCCTTGCAAACTTCTTAGGATACTAGAGCAAAGCGATTCCTGTCAAATGCCCTAGCCCTCTAATCCCCTCACAACTCAAGGGTTGCGAAGAAAAAGCGCTCCCGATCCCCGCCGTGGGACCCGGAATGCTCCCGGCAATATGCCTGTTTCTAATGATCTCACACTGCGGGGGTAGGCGGGTCCCCTCCATCAGCAGTGCGATGTTCTCCGGCTACCGAAATCGATTCAGCCGCCGTAGGGCATCGGGGGCACTTTCCCGAGTTGGCGCGAGTAGACCGTCAGTGCGCCGCGATGATGGGCGCTGTGCTCGACCATGGCCCATACGATGTCGCTGATGGGTTGGTCGCCCATTACCGGGCCGGACGGAAGTGGTTGCGCGAGATCCTCCGGGCTGCGCGAGCGGAGAAAGTCGATTGCCTTCGCGTATGCCGTTTCGAGCATCTGGCGGGCGGCGGCGAGCGAGGTCATAGCATCGAGAGCTTTGGCGTGCTTCTCGAAATCGAGGTCGAAACCCTCTTTCCGGGACGCGCCTTCGATGAACCAGTCGAGCGTCTGAGCCATGTGCGCGACCTGCTGCGCAACGGTCATCATGCCTTCCTGCGGACGGAACCCGGAATCGGCCTCATCAAGGACCCTGGTTGACCGCTCGAAGAAATCCTTACTTGCGAGCAGTTGGTTGGCGAAGTCGTAGTCTTGAGGTTTTGGGCTCATGGACCGCACTATAACAGAAGGAAAATGAATGAAGAAGGGCTGTTTGGGGATCGGGACTCCCGACGCCTCCATTGGCGGAACTGTCGTACACTGGACGGAAAGCATTTGGTTGAGCAGCTTATTGCGCAGGAGGTGTGCGGTATGCGGTCGTCAACACTAATGATGAGGACGCTGCGATGATTGGCGATGTCCCGCCCGGCGAAGGCAAATTGATCGTGCTCACCGCCCCGCTGACGGAGACGATCGATCATGCCGGATACTTCATCCAAATGGCCTTGGCATCCATGCCGAAGATCATGGAAGCCGCCATCGATCAGAAGTATCCCAAGTGGCGCGAGGTCGAGCGCGACCCGGACGGGTCGGCCCGATACATGCCGGCTGGCGTCAGGCTCGTGGAGGCATCGCTCCTTCGGGAGTTTCCCGCGGAAGACGTAGTCTGCTGTTATCCCGACGACCTCCCCCGCTTCATCGGCCCTCGGACGCGCGTCGTAGGGGTCTCCACACACAATCCCCTGGGAGTGACATTCGCGGCCGGTGTCTACGCCTCTGTCTTTGGTTCCTCACGGGAGCCGATCAATGCGCATTACGCGAAACAGTTATTCCTTGCGCTGCGGGAAAATCCGTACCGCTCTAACTTTCAGGTGATCGTCGGCGGGTCGGGCGCCTGGCAGATTTCTCAGACCGACTGCTACCGGGATCTCGGCGTCGATTGCATTGTGGAAGGCCGCAGCGAATCCGAGCAGGCGCTGGAGTTGTTTCACAAGGCGATCCGGGGCGACGCACTGCCCCGTTTCGTGGAAGTGAGCCATCCGAAATCCCACGAGGCGCTGCTGACCCCCGACAGACGCACCACCTTCGGCGTGGTCGAGATGACCACCGGATGCGGCCGGCGTTGCCAGTTCTGCCTGCCGGATCTCAACCCGCAGATTGATTTCCCGAAGAACAAGATCATGGACGCCGTGCGTGCCAACGTGCGCGAAGGCAATGACCTGATCTCGCTTGCCACCGAGGACATGTTCATTTGGGGGCAGGTGCGCACGGGCACGCCGTTCTACTTCCCGAATCGCGAGGCGCTGGTAGACCTTTTCACGGATGTGGTGAAGGAACCGGGCGTCAAGCACCACCTGCTCAGCCACAGCACCATGGCCCCGGCGGTAGTGGACCCGAAACTGATCGAGCAGTTATCCGCGGTACTGCTCGACAAGAGTCCCGTCAAGCTGCCGCGCGTGAGTACCCATCCGGAGGGGCGGCTCCTCTCGCCGCTGATCGGGATGGAGACAGGCTCGGTTCGCATGGCTAAGCAGATCATGCCGGGCAAGGCTGCGCCGTTCCCCATCGAGGAATGGCCCAGCGTGGTTATCCAGGGTCTCACCATTCTCAACCGCAACAACTGGTTTCCTGTGCTTACCCTGATGATCGGGAACCCTGGGGAGACCGACGAAGACTCGAAGGCTACGCTCGATCTGATTTACGAGGTGGAGCGGCGCGGACTATTTGCGTTCTTCGTCCCGTCGATTTTCACACCGCTGCACGACACCCGGCTGGCCACGGAGAAAGGGGTCATCGAAAGCCACGAAATGACCCGGCTGCAGTGGCAGATCCTGATGAAATGCTGGAAGATGAGCGTGAATGTGGCCCTGCATAGCTGGTGGGGAGCGCCGGCATGGCGCACGGGCGCGTTTCTCCTCTGGCTGTGGAAGTTACGAAAAACCAATGGGCCGGCTTTCACTTGGCCGTTGCTGATGTTCACTAGCATGTTTCCGGAACGGCTGATGGAGAAGATGGGCAAGATCTACCGCGGCCAGCCGCTCGCAGTGAAGAGCCGTGAGGAATTGCTGGCAACCATCAAGCCGCTGCACTGGAAACACCTGCGGGAGGACAACGGCGACCTCCCCAGCGGTTGGGATGCGGCGGTGGGAGATGCCTCGCCACTGCGCGTCGTTTAGTCCGATACCGGCAATTGAGGCCGGCTGCGATCAGCGTGCGCGCCCAGCTACACAACTGTTCCGAACAGCGCTCCGACTCCTGCGGTTAGCGCCATTGCCAGCGCACCCCAGAACAGGACGCGTATTGCGCCCACCATCACGCCTGCGCCGCCCGCATGTGCAGCCACACCGCCCAGAATTGCGAGGAAGGCGAGTGAAGTTCCAGAAACCAGCGGGACGAGACGCGCCTCCGGGGCGATGGCAGTGACCAGGAGAGGCAGGCTCGCCCCAACGGCGAAGCTGCACGCTGACACCAACGCAGCCTGGATAGGACGCGCAGTGAAAGTCTCGGAGATTCCGAGTTCGTCCTGGGCATGTGCGCCGATCGCGTCATGTGCCATCAGTTGCGCGGCCACCTGCTTCGCGAGCGATGGATCGAGCCCGCGAGCGACGTAGATCGCCGCCAGTTCCTTGTGCTCGCTCTCGCCGTCTGCAGCAAGTTCCGCACGCTCACGCGCGAGTTCCGCCTCTTCGGTATCTGCCTGCGAGTGGACAGACACATATTCACCGGCAGCCATCGACATCGCCCCCGCGACCAGTCCTGCGATCCCGGCAACCAATATATTGCTGTGAGTCGAATGCGCGGCTGCGACACCGAGCACCAGACTCGCTGTTGAAACGATGCCGTCGTTAGCGCCCAGTACAGCCGCACGTAGCCAGCCGATGCGTCCTGTGACGTGAAATTCCCTGTGGTGCAGGCGCATTCTTGAGCCTCCTCAATCCGAAAACCGCAGACTACGAGACACTTTACTGTGCAGGCGGCCAGCTGCAAGGCGTTGTCAGATCGCAGCAGCGGATGACAAGTATAGATTACAGGAATCGCATAAAGCGGGTGCGTGCTCCGTCGTTCCGGCTTGCGTGAGAATTGGTTGTCCGCCATCCGGAAGTTGAGCGTGACAGAGGAGGTGGCCGGGACTGAACTGCTTGGTGCGCAGCATTCTTCCGGGATGTGATGCGGCCGTTCGGCTCGGATTCCGGAAGTGCCGCCGGACGCAGTCTTTTAGATACTCTGGTCTGCTTGTATTTGTTGGCGGAAGGATACTTCTGTGGGGCTACTTAAGATCTCTTGAGCTGGGCCGCCGCCTCCGCTCCGTGATCGGCATTGGCCTTACCGCGATGCCCGCCGTTTGAACTCGAGGCCATGAAGGTACGCGGAAAGGTTCGCCATTTCGGAGCCTTCGAAGTGAGGCCAGTCGATCTTCCGACGCTTCATTCCGTTCATCATCTCCGGTCCGTGCTTCCAGAGGGCAGCGACCAGTCCGAAGGAGGTCATGCGGCCCGCCATCATAGATCGGGCCGGCGCGCCGCTGGATGGATCGTCATGACAGACGTTGCAGCGCTTCTTCTGAAAAACCCGCTTGCCTTGGTCAGGATCGCCGCGTTCGTCGAAAAATTGCATTGCCACGAGGTAGCCCACCAGTCGGCGCATCTCCTCGTGGCTCATCGGTTCCTGATGCGGTCCTGCGCGGAACGGGTGGTTCCACATGGCCGTGGCGAAGTCGGTGAGGCTGTAACGGGTGCGGTGAGCTTCTAACGTCTTCGCCCCGAGATGGCATCCGGTGCAGCCTTTGGACACGAGTAGAGTCCGGCCGCTCTCCGGCGACACTGGTGCGAATCCGGCGGTGTGGTCTTGCTGCCGCGTACTTCGCACCCAGGTGCGGAGATCGGTCAATTCCTGTGTGGAGAGCAGTGGCTCTGGGACTTCTGACCGGTCGAGCGCGCGCGCCATTTCGTATGAGTGGTTCCACATCTGCTGGGCGAGGGTGATGGGATCCCAGAGAGAATCCCATTCGGCGACCGGCTTAACGCCCGCGCGGACGGGAGATTCGATCCCGTGACATTGCCCGCAGCGCCGGGCAAGATATACCTGTTTCCCGCGTCCTGCGTCGCCGGGCGTTTCGAAATAGTTTGCTGCGTAGAAAAAAATAAATAAGTCGGCGGCCTGCTGCTCATCCAGGGTGGGCCTTGCTATGCCTTGCTTGGCCATTGCGGCCCACATTGCCGGTGCATGGTTCCACATGAGCGCTGCCATGTTGTAGGGGCTGAAGCCGCGGGCGCGGCCCTGCCCAAGATCCGGCGCTCTTTTCCCCCCTACCCCACTCACACTGTGGCAGATGATGCAGTTGAGATCCTGGAACAACGCCCTCCCGCGTTCCGCATCGCCAAGCACAAGACTCCTCGTCGCACACATCGCGGGGTGGATGGCGGCAATGGCGATGAGCAATCGCGAGGTTCGCATACTCAGTCGATGCCAGCGACCCTACTGAAGGGACCGCGGGCGCTCTGCACGATCGCGGATGGGAATCCAGTCGGGCAGCCCGAACATGTGCGGGTGTTCGGGCTGCCACGCGGCGGCGTTATCGCCGGGCGAGCATGACCTCTCTCGTTCGCGCCAGCGAAGCGCTGTGGGCGATTTCGCGTTCGGTTTTGTCCTTGGGCAGAGCACTTCCCTCTCTGCGGCCGGGTGACCACACCGCGGAAAGGAAGTACGTGTCCCCATACTGGCTGAATACCAGTTTGGCCTCCGTGGGTGCTTGACCGGTTCCGGTGTTAACCGTCTTGGCAACCGTCATGGCTCGGCATTCATAGCAGCCGAGAGACAGCGTACCTGGAATGTTGCCATAGGCCAGGTTAATGTCATACTGACCGGCTGGCATGACTTTGCTCCCGACGCGAAATTCGAACGGGATGTCCGCTTTCAGGATCTGTTGGCCAAAGGCGGAAGCTGTCGTGAACATCGCCATTAGACTCAACATCAGTAAACATCTGTTTCTCATAGTGGCCTCCTAAGCCTCAGTAGATTGGTGAGCGGGTTTACGCTCACCGGGCCAACGACCGAGGCGGAAATACAGAACTTTCTGTTTCTCGATTACCTCGAATCAGGTCCGTGTCCTTCCAAAGCAGTTTGCGCACCATTCCCGCCGGTCACATGCGCCGGTGAGGCAATTTGTTGCAATGTATGAAGGGTTTCAACTAGCAAGACTCCCCGCGCTGCCTGAGCCGGGCGAATCGTTCTCGCGAGCGCCTATCTGATCGTGTAGGCAGGTATCTTTCCCGATAGGAAAGTGCCCAAAAGTGTGCTAAAAAGTAAAGGATGTCCACGCCCCGTGCGCTCAATCCGAGGCTGGTTGGGATTGGCGGTCCGGTGGAAGGCGGCGTGTTCGGCCTTGCTGACGGCGATCTCTCGATTGGACGCGACGCATCCAATCAACTCCTGCTCGATGACCCTGCTATAGCCGCGCTCCATTGCCGGATCCGCCGGCAAACAGGAGATAAGTTTGCCGTGCAAGACCTTGGCTCATGCGGTGCGACCGTAGTGAATGGCCTTCCCGTGACAGAGCGCGCACTCCAGCACGGCGACGAGATTCGAGTGGGCGACTGCCGCTTTCTCTTCTTGCTGTGGGATGCTGACGCGCAGTTTGATATAGGGCTAAATGTTGCCCGGTCCTGCGATCAATCCGGGCGGCAGGACTGCCCGTACCGGATGACGGCGACCTGTCTGGAAGCCGCCGCCAATTCCAGGCCCTGGTGCTCCCTGACCACGATCCTGAAAATCGGCGCCAGCATTCAGTTGGCCCGGGGAGCGGAAGAGATTGCGAATCAGTTGTTGGAGGGAATCTTCGAAGCGATCCCCGCTCAGCATGGCGGCATCCTGCTGTTCGATGGGCAAAGCCAGGAGCCGTCCTTCGCCTCTTATCGGGATCGTGACACAGGACCCACGCCTACGGCGCGCACCTATCGCACGATCGTCGATCAAGCTTGGCGCGACGTTACTGGGATCCTGGTTGCCGACGTTTTGCCGGATCTCTCTCCGGCCACCGCGGGCGGTCTGACTGAGCCACAGCCTCGCAGTGTTCTGGCGGCGCCAATCATCACCTCCGCAAGGACCCTGGGCGTCCTTTATCTTGACTCCCGCGTCCCCAGCGTACCCTTTCATGAGGACCATCTCGAGTTGGCGCGTTCGGTCGGAGCCATTCTGGGCTTGGCCCTCGAAAACGCGCGACGCCTGGAATGGCTGGAAACGGAGAACTTGAGCCTCCAGGCGGCGGTTCGCATCGAGCACGACATGGTCGGCGGCAGCCCGCGCATGCGCGAGGTGTACCAGTTTGTGTCGAGGGCTGCGCCGACGGACTCCACCGTCCTGATTTGCGGCGAGAGCGGCACGGGAAAGGAACTGGTTGCGCGCGCAATTCACCGCAACAGCCCGCGCGCAGGTATGCCTTTTCTCGCCATCAATTGCGCCGCGTTGACGGAGACCCTGCTCGAAAGTGAACTCTTCGGCCACGAAAAGGGAGCATTCACCGGAGCATTTGCACAGAAGCGGGGCAAACTCGAACTGGCGGACCGCGGCACTGTGTTTCTGGATGAGGTCGGAGAGATGCCCCTGCCCTTCCAGGCGATGCTGCTGCGCGTGCTTGAGGAACACGAGTTTGAGCGCGTCGGCGGAACGCGCCCGATTCGCTGCGATATCCGCCTGATCGCGGCGACGAACCGCGACCTGGAGGCAGCCATTGAGCACGGCACGTTCCGAAAGGACTTGTACTACCGGCTTAATGTAGTGTCCCTGACCATGCCGCCATTGCGCGATCGCCGCGAAGACATCCCGCTGCTGGCCAGCCATTTTGTTGTCAAACATAGTAAACGGGCTAAGCGTAGGGTAGCCGGCATCTCTCGCGAAGCGCTCTCCTGTCTTGAGGCGCACGACTGGCCCGGCAACGTGAGGGACCTCGAGAACGCGATAGAGCGAGCCGTCGTGCTCGGCTCGACCGATCTCATACTTGCTGAAGACCTGCCGGAAACGGTGCTCGAAAGCGTGCCACATGGGTCGGGCCAGATCGGCGGCTATCACGAAGCTATTCACAACGAAAAGATGCGGGTTATTCTCGCCGCACTCGACCAGGCCGAGGGCAGCTTCACCGAGGCAGCGAAACTGCTCGGTATCCACCCCAACTACCTGCACCGCTTGATTCGCAACCTCAACCTGAGAGGCGCGATCAGCAAATCGGCCTTTAGTCAACGCGTCGGCGGAGCGCCTGGACAGAAGCGGGGGAGCGCCGGCTGAGGCGGGCGAAGACGCACGTCCTCAGGGCTGCCTTGCGTTGGTAAGCATAAATGCTTACTATTGGGTGGTGAAGGCGAGCGAGTTGAAACGGTGGTTGGAGCAGCAGGGATGCACTTTCGAACAGGGCTCCAATCACTGGGTCGTTCGCATGGGCAGTAACAAGACGACGATACCGCGCCACCCTTCGCAGGAAATCAAGAGCGGCACGTATCACAGCATACTTCACCAACTTGGGCTGAAGCGGAAGTGAGAATGTGATGGAGTATCCAGCCAAATTCAAACCGGCTGCCGAAGGCGGCTTCGTGATCGAGTTTCCCGACTTCGGTTGGGGTGTCTCGCAAGGTGACAACGAGGAGGATGCGCGTCGCATGGCGCACGACCTGCTCGTCACGATGATCCAGGAACATATCAAGAGCGGCGAGGATTTGCCTCATCCGGGCAAACCGCGCGGCAAGAGCTACCGGATGATCCGGTTGTCGGCGCTCCACAGCATCAAGGTCGAGTTGTACCAGGCCTTCCGCGCCTCCGGAATGCGCAAGGCGGACTTGGCCAGGAGCTTGGCCATTCCTAAGACGGTCATCGACCGCTTGTTCGACCTCAACAATCGGACGAGGCTCGACCAGATTGAGGCGGCCTTCGACACGCTCGGCAAACAGGTCGATGTGAACGTGCGCGACGCCGTTGCGCTCACGCGAAATGGCGGAAAACGAGTGAGAGCACTTGTGGCGGCAAGGCACTAAACTAATGGACACAGTTACATCGGAACAGCGGAGCGCGATCATGCGGAGTGTCCGGAGTGTGGATACAGGGCCTGAGATGACGGTCCGGCGTGCGGTGCACCGGCTTGGATTTCGTTTCCGGCTTCATCGGAAGGACCTGCCTGGCTGCCCGGATCTGGTTCTCCCGCGATTGAGAATTGCGATCTTCGTTCATGGGTGTTTCTGGCACCAGCATCGCTGTAATGCGGCGGCGAGGCCAACATCGAGGACAGAATATTGGAACGCCAAACTGGAGAAGAACATCGAACGCGACCGGCGCACCACGAAGGCCCTGCGCAATTGCGGCTGGAAAGTCTTTATAATTTGGGAATGCCAGACGAAGAACCGGAGCGCTCTCGACTCCAGGCTCCTGCGGTTGCTGAAGGTCAACGGATGACGAAATCGCTTGCCTGGTATGAGTTTTTTGCTGGGGGCGGGATGGCCCGGCTCGGGCTCGGACCGCGCTGGGATTGCGTCTTTTCAAACGAGTGGTGCGAGAAGAAGGCCGCTGCCTATGCTGCGTATTTTGGCTCCGGAACTCCCCGGCACTGCCGGCAACTGCGCGTCGCTGATGTAGCCGGACTAACGGCGGCCGAACTTCCCGGCCATGCGGATCTGGCTTGGGCTTCCTTCCCGTGCCAGGATCTCTCGCTCGCCGGAAACGGAGCTGGTTTGCAGGGGCTCCGGAGCGGAACGTTTATTCCATTCTGGAAGTTGATCACTGGGTTGGCGTCGGAAAATAGGGCTCCGAAGATTGTGGCGCTCGAAAACGTCGTCGGGACGCTCACGTCTCACGATGGCAAGGATTTTGCCTGCATCATTGACAGTCTCGTAAGGGGCGGATACCGCGCGGGCGGGCTGGTCATGGATGCGATCCGTTTTCTGCCGCAGTCGCGGCCCCGTCTGTTCATCGTCGCGATCCGTGAGGAAGCGGCCGTTCCTTCCAAACTGGTGCGATCTTACCCTTCGCCGCTCTGGCACACCAAGGCGATCCGGGAATCGTACGCGAAGCTCTCTGGGCGGCTCCAGGCGAAATGGCTTTGGTGGCACTTGCCGGAACCGCCGCAACGATCGCTGACGCTCTCGTCGCTGATTGAGCGGGAACCTCGCGGAGTCGACTGGCATACGCCCGAGCAGACCGAACGATTGCTTTCGATGATGTCGGATCTGAACCGTGCGAAGCTTCGGGAGATCCAGACACAAAGAACTTTGCGAATCGGAACGGTGTACAAGAGAACGCGGCCGGACGGGGATGGGAAGAGAGTGCAGCGCGCCGAGGTTCGGTTCGATGAGGTTTCCGGCTGCCTGAGAACCCCGGCGGGCGGCTCCAGCCGTCAGATCATTCTGGCGGTGGAAGGCCGCAAAGTTCGCTCGCGGTTGTTGTCGCCGCGCGAGGCTGCGCGATTGATGGGAGTACCCGAAGACTACCCGCTTCCGGCGCGATACAACGATTCCTACCATCTCTTTGGCGATGGCCTGGCGGTGCCCGCCGTCGCCTGGTTGGCGGATCATCTGTTGACGCCGCTCGCGCTCGACGTCCCCCAGGAGGCGGCCGCCTGATGCCGCGCGAACGGGATGTGCCCGTTATCTATTGCAGACGCGAAAAGGAAACCGGGGAAGCGATAACGCGATTTTCCAAAGAACTGCGCGATGCCGCCGCCGGCATTGGATCGCACGGCCTGCCGGAAGACGAGTTTTGGGACAGTGGCCTGTTTCATGGCGCTATCGAGAAATTGCGCGGCCAACAAGCAGCATCGATGGCGGACAAGCGCAAGTTCATGTCCGATATTCTCAACTGGCTTCAGGACCGGGGAGGGATTTCGGCATGGAAGCCCGCCGGGAGCAACGACCGGCACGACTATGAAGTGATCCTGTCAGAGGGGCGGATCTGCGCCATCGAAACCAAGGGCTGCCTCGACGGCAACAATACGAATATCTATCAGCGGCCGCCGAATGCCGACGAGTTTGTAATCTGGTCGTTGTGCCAGAATCCCGGCGCTGATCCAAGAAAGAACGCCTGGTCCGGAATTCACACGCGCCTCAGCGCGGAGATCGTTCACAAACGAGAGTTGGTGGACGGGCTCGTAATCTGGGACGGGCTGTGCGGCACGATTGGCCGGCCGTGTCCGAAGCTCAAGATCGATCCGGGCCGCATCACCGCGATCGGACGGCGGAAGTTGCCGCCGCCTTGCATCTACTTGTTTCCGCGTAGTGTGCCGGACCCGCGAAACAACCCCGCTCCAAGAGTTCACAAGCTGAAAGAAGTTCAGTTTCTGAAAGTGCTCTATGACGCGTTCGGTTGTAAGCCGGACGACATCACTGAGGTGAAGATCGAAGCGTCGATGAAGGGGACGACCGTTGCGCGCTCGACCATGCTCGTCCGCGACGGCGAGACGGTCGTGGAGTCCCGGATGACCCCAATCAGGCGTGCAAAGACTTAGGTTCCATCTGCCCCGGTTCCCACGTAATGGACGGCATTGAGGTCGCCAGGCCATATGAAAGTTCTGATCTTCGGCGCAACGGGCATGGTTGGCCAAGGAGTCCTCAGAGCGTGCCTGCTTGACCCTGATATCGATGGGATCCTGACGGTCGGGCGGTCGGCCACCGGAGTGGCGCACGCGAAGCTCCGGCAACTTGTCCGCCCGGATCTGATGCACTACGCGGAAATCGAGGCTGATCTCAGCGGCTTCGATGCTTGCTTCTTCTGTCTTGGAGTGTCGTCGGCCGGTATGTCCGAGCCTGAGTACGAACGCCTGACCTACGGCATCACGATGGCGGCGGCGGAGACCCTATCGCGACTGAATGCAGGAATGACGTTCGTGTACGTTTCTGGCGCCGGAACCGACAGCTCGGAAAAAGGACGGATCATGTGGGCACGGATAAAAGGCAGGACCGAAAATGCTCTCTTGCGCCTTCCCTTCAAAGCTGCGTATATGTTCCGGCCGGCGGGCATTCAGCCAGTGCATGGAGAGCGATCCAAGACCCCTGCGTACCGAGTTGCCTACAGTCTGACCAAGCCCTTGCTCCCGTTGCTTCGCCGTCTTTTTCCACGCTACATCTTAACCACTGAGGAGATCGGACACGCGATGATCCACGTGGCAAAGTGGGGCGCTCCGAAGAGAATACTGGAGAGCCTGGACATCAGAGATTGCGCGAGAAGCGCTGCCGGACGCGGTCTTTGATACTCTGGACTGCTGGTGTTTGTTGGGGAAGGATTCCTCTGTGCGTTTACAAAAACCTCTTGACATTGGTCTGTTGTTGAGCCTGGCCGCCGCTCCGATTGCCTTTTCGCAGGACGCGCTTTCGCTCTGGTACAAGCAGCCCGCCGCCGAGTGGGTGGCTGCGCTGCCGGTCGGCAATGGGCGCCTCGGCGGCATGGTCTTCGGCGGAATCGCGCGCGAGCGGATACAGTTCAACGAACACACCGTCTGGACCGGCGAACCACACGACTACGCGCATCCGGGAGCGTACCAGTCGCTCGCCAAGATCCGCGAACTGCTCTTTCAGGGGAAGCAAAAAGAGGCTGAGGCGCTCGCCATGGCCGAATTTATGAGCGTTCCGGTGAGGCAGATGTCCTATCAGGCGTTCGGGGATATCGACCTGAATTTTCCGGAAGTGAAAGAGAGCGGGATCAGCGGTTACCGGAGGGATCTGAATCTCGATACGGCTATCGCCTCGGTACGTTACGTGCACGGCGGCGTAACGTACACGCGCGAGACGTTTGCGAGTTGGCCGGCGAAAGTCATCGTCGTCCGAATGAGCACCAGCAGGCCCGGGAGTCTCTCGTTCGATGCCGGCCTGAAGAGCGCTCATCCGAGCTCATCGATTACCGCGTCGCCCGATGGTGAGGTCTCGATGAGTGGAAGCGTCGAGCAGTCGGCGATCCGTTTTGAAGCCCGCCTGCTCGTGCAGACCGAGGGCGGTAAACGGGAGGCGCGCGACGGCAGGATAGTTGTCACCGGAGCGAACGCGGCCACGCTGATCCTTTCGGGCAATACCAATTTCAAGAGCTACCTCGACGTCTCGGGCGATCCGAAGAAGAGCAACGACGCGCTTCTGGCGGCGATTCGCGGCAAGAGCTTTGCGGCGCTGAAGGCGGAGCATACGGCCGATCACCAGAAGCTGTTCCGGCGCGTGACGCTCGACCTGGGTGGTTCGGCGGCCGCCTCGCAGCCCACGGACGAGCGCATACGCGACTTTGCCGCGAAGGGCGATCCGCATTTGATCACGCTGCTCTTCCAATATGGACGCTACCTCATGATCGGATCGAGCCGCAAGGGTGGCCAGCCCGCCAACTTACAAGGCATCTGGAACGATTCCAACAAGCCGGCCTGGGATAGTAAGTACACAGTCAACATCAACACGGAGATGAATTACTGGCCCGCGGAAGTTACTAACCTGGCCGAGTGCCATACGGCTCTGTTCGACGCCCTACGGGAAGTTGCCGAGTCGGGCGCGCGCACGGCGAAGGCACAGTACAACGCCCGCGGCTGGGTCCTGCATCATAACTTCGACTTGTGGCGCGGGACGGCTCCGATCAATAACTCCAACCACGGCATCTGGCCGACCGGAGGCGCCTGGCTCGCGCAGCATCTCTGGGATCACTATCTGTTCAGTGGCGACCGGCAATTTCTGAGCACGACGGCTTATCCGCTGATGCGCGGGGCGGCTCTGTTCTTCGTCGATACGCTGGTGAAGCATCCGGAGAAGGGCTGGCTGATCAGCGGTCCCAGCAATTCGCCGGAGCAGGGTGGACTCGTCATGGGGCCCACGATGGATCATCAGATTGTGCGCAGCCTGTTCGGCCAGGTGATTGCCGCCAGCGAGATTCTCAACACGGACGCAGAGCTTCGGCAACAGTTGAGCGACATGCGCCAGCGCATCGCGCCGAATCAGATCGGTAAGTACGGGCAGTTACAGGAGTGGATCGAAGACAAAGACGATCCTAAGAATGAACACCGGCATGTCTCGCATTTATGGGGCGTCTATCCGGGCGGCGAGATCACGCCCTATGGCAGCCCCGACCTTTTCGCTGCGGCGATCAAGTCGCTCGAATTCCGCGGGGACGCGGCGACAGGCTGGTCGATGGGCTGGAAGCTGAATCTATGGGCACGGTTTCTGGATGGTAAACATGCTTATAAGATTCTGAACAACCTCGTGACGCCGGCCGCGAATAGCAAGCCGGGCCAGGCGGGCAAGGCCGGCGTTTTCCCGAATCTGTTCGACGCTCACCCGCCGTTTCAGATCGACGGCAACTTCGGAGCGTCGGCGGCCATCGCGGAGATGCTGTTGCAAAGCCACGATCCCTACGCGACGTCCGTGAGCCTGACGGCCGCGCAGAAGGGCCAAGCGGCTTTCATCCACTTGTTGCCGGCGCTGCCGCCCGCCTTTGCCAGCGGATCCGTCACGGGATTGCGGGCGCGCGGCGGGCTCGACGTTGCGATTACGTGGCGCGATGGCAAGCTGGTACGCGCGGCGCTGACGTCGAGAGAGTCCAAGCCGGTAAAGGTTCGCTATGCTGGCAAGGAGATCGAGTTGCAGGCGCAGGCGGGCCGGACTTATGTCCTCGGTCCGGACCTCAGCGTGAATTTGCCCTGATCACGGCCGGGCGCCAAGCAACCGCGCCGGAAGCGTGACCACGGCCCAGAGCAGCGCGAGCGCTCCGCCGACGGCGATGCCGACGATCCTGAATGGCAGCAGAAGCAGCCAGACGATGGGGTAGAGGACCAGTGCAAGCAACGCCACCGGCCAGCAGACTAACAGCAGCAGGCACCAGACCAGAAACTTGAGCACGACGCTTCTCCTTCACCAGAATCATACGCAGGAGCGGCGCGGAAAGTTCCCGGTTCCTAAGCCGGCAGTTCGAAGCCCTTACGGCGCCGACGGGTGAGCAGCGCACTGGCCTCGCTATCGCCCTCGAACGACTCCGCTCGCGGATCCCAGCGCAGTTTCCGATTCAACTCTCTCGTGATATTGGCGAGGTGTGCCACGCACATCGAGCGATGGCCGATCTCCGGTCCGGCCAGAGGTGTACGCCGAGTGCGAATGGCGTCCAGCCAGTCCTGCATATGGTATTTGGCCTGCCACTGTGCGCGGTTCCACTTGTCGATCTCTTCTTTCGGCGGCAGTTGTATCTCCTTCAGCAGTCCCGGCGGATCGATACGGAATCCGTTGCGGACGAGTTCCATGCGCCCGCGTTTTCCCACGAAGACAGCGCCGCCGTTCAAGTCGCCCATCGGCAATTCGAGCCGGACGCGCACGCCGTTCGAGTAACGGAACGCGACGGCCCCGGGCGCCGAATCCATCAACGGCCAGAACTCCACCGGACCGCTTCCATCCATGCCAAGCGCCGATTGAATCTGATCCAGACCATGCGCGCCCCAGTTGGTCATTTCACCGCCGGAGTAATCGCGCCAGCCCATCCAGCGGCGGTAGAGTTGCTCATGATAGGGCCGCTCGACTGTTTGACCCTGCCACATGTCCCAATCCATACCGTCGGGAATGGGCTGTCCGGCTTGCTCTGTCCAAATGCGGGATGACGGATAGTTGCAGCCCTGGACAAAATGGATCGGGCCGAGGCCGCCGTCGCGCACGAAGGCGCAGGCGATCTGGTTCATGGCCATGGAACGCTGCTGGCTGCCCACCTGAAACACGCACTTGTAGCGCTCCGCCGCTTTGACGATGGCGCGCCCTTCGGTCACACAAAGAGTGAGCGGTTTCTCGGCGTAGATGCTCTTGCCCGCTTGGCACGCGTGGATGCACAGCAGCGCCCGCGCGTGGTCGGTCGCGCCGATGATCACGGCGTCGATCTCCTTGTCGTCCAGCAAGCGGCGATAGTCCTGATGGATGCGCCACTTGGCCTTGCGCTTTGCGGCCTGATCTTCGGCCTTCTTCCGGTAGCAGTCCGCGATGGCGATGATCTCAGCTCCTTCCGGGAGTTGATCGATCAACAAGCCGCTGCGGTTGCCCGCGCCGATTACGCCAATGCGGATGCGATCATTGGCGCCCAGCGCGCGCCGTGAAAGCAACAGTGGCGCAACGGCCGCTGTGCAAGCCTGTCTTCGGGTCCAGGTGCTCATGACTTTTCTGTGTTGCTGATCAAAGTTCCGAACCGTTTGCCGATGGCCAGCGCCGGATCGAGCGGAACGTCCACCGCGACGCAATCGTCCGGGATGGAGATCCGCGGCCTGGCCGCGATGGATTTCCCATTGAAGCCTGGCAACCACTCGCGCTGCGCATCCAGCATCTCCGCGCACATCCTGCGAATCTCGTCGAGCGTGCAGACCGCGGACGAGAGCGGGTCAAGTGCGGCGGCCTGCATGACGAGTTCGGGATCCGCTGTTAATGCGGCCTCGGCGGCCAGTGTCTGCACGTTCACGTTGCTCATGCAGAGCGCAGCGCATTGCGGCGGCAGTGCGCCGACGACCGTCGGGTGGAGTCCGGTGTCACAGGCGAAGGTTGGCACTTCCACGCAACAGCCCTGCGGCAGATTCGCAATGTAGCCGTCGTTCCGGACGTTACCCATAAAGCGGAATGGCTTGCCTGTGGCGACCGCTTCCATGATCCAGGAACAGTACTCGACGCTGCGCGGCTCCAGTCGGGTGGACTCGAATTGCAGCGGATCGTGCGTGGCATAGTAGTCAGCCACAGTCCGGCACCAGGAGTAGTAGGCGCCGGTTTCTCCTCCGAAGCCGGGCTCGTCGCAGTACGTGTCGAGCGCTGCGCGAGTCTTCCGGAACCACGGTACATACTCGCTCAAGTGGCCCGTGGATTCGGTCATGAAGTAGCCGAAGTGGCGGAATACCTCGCCGCGCACCTTCTCGTTCTTGTAAAACTCCGGCCTTTCGAAGAGCTCGCGCAGGGTAGGGTAGAGGTCCCGTCCCTTGTGCGACAACGTCAGGAACCAGTCCATGTGGTTGACGCCGCCGCAGGTGTATGTGATCTCCTCTTTCGGCACTCCGCAGTAACGCGAGATCAGGTCGAGCGTGGTCTGCACGCCGTGGCAGAGACCGGCGAAAGAGACGTTGGAAGCCTTTCCGAGCGCAAGACAGTTCGCGGCCATCGGGTTGGCGTATTGGAGCATAATGGCGCCCGGTTTGGCGAGTTCCTCCATGTCGCGGGCGATGGCTGTGAGGAGTGGAATGGAGCGCAGAGCGCGGAAGATGCCGCCGGGGCCGAGCGAATCGGCGATGCACTGATCGATGCCGTACTTGAGCGGGATTCGGTAATCGATCTCGAAGGCGTCGACGCCGCCCACCTGGACCATGACGATGACAAAGTCAGCATTGCGGATCGCTTCGCGCCGGTCGAGCGTGGCCCAGACCTTGGCGGCGAGTCCGTTGTCGCGCACCATGCGGCGTGCGAACTCCTCCATCGCGCGAAGCTTCGGCTCGGTGCGCGACATTAGCGCGATTTCAGAATCGGCGAGTGCGGGCGTGCCGAGAATGTCGTTCAGCAGTGTCCTGCAAAAGACGATGCTCCCGGCGCCGATCATCGCGATTTTCATGGCCATGGCTGGATCTCCCTCTCAATCGATGGGACTTCGTAGGCAACTTGGCCGGGATTTTGATTTTGGCTCCCGGCTTGGGACAGTATACTCCCAGCCGCCTGCAAGAGCGCCGGATGCGCGACATGGAAGTGGAGGCACTCGGAGGGCGGAACCCCGGTTCCGCAACCAACCCCCGGTTGGTTTCAGGATTCGGTGAGAACTCTGTCGCCGGTGGCCCAGCGCAGGATGGGCGACCTGGGGGTCGCCCGCGAACGAGGGCGTTCGCCCCCCGGCGGTTCGCAACAAGGCTTAGTAGATTCGTATGATAACGCGGTAGTCCGCCAGTTCTCAGTTCTGTGTCGCACACCCCAAATCGCCCTCAATATGGACGCCCGGCGGTATAGTGAGTCCTGGAGGGCTGCGTCCATCATGGGTTTCCTTGACAACCTGGAAAATGACCTGAAAGCGCTGGAAGGCCGCGAAACGTTTGCGGATCCGGCGCAGGAACAGCGGCGGCGTGAAGCGGAGCGGGAGCGCGCGTTGGCCATTGCGCCTTATGCTGAGCGCTTGAAGTCGGGTCCGTTCACCGATGCGCTGCTCGGGCAGGCTACCCAGGCCGGTTTTCGCGCGCGCACGAAGGTGAACTTCACATGGCTGGATGGCGCGCTGCGGTTGGAAGCGCGCGGCCGAAGGCTCGAACTGCGGCCCACGGCGGAGGGCGTCGTCGCGGTCTTGTTCGAGGATAACGCGGAGCGGGCAACGCAGCCGGTCGATCTCGACGGCGATCCGGCGGCGCTCGTGAAATTGTTGCTGGAAGCCTCTTGACCTGTCTATAACTTCAGGGTTCAGAGTAAAGACAGCAACATGCTGACCGTTACCAAACTGGCGCAAAGCTGTGGTCTGAGCCGCAGCGCGGTTCTGTACTACGAATCCATCGGATTGCTGAAGCCGGCCCGGCGAACACAGGCGAATTACCGCGCCTATAGCGGCAAGGACGCGCAGCGTCTCGCCCAAATCTGCGTGTACCGCAATGCTGGCTTGACGCTCGATGACATTCGCGCGATTTTCGATCAACCGGCGAGCGGTGCGTCTTCTATTCTGAGGCGGCGGCTTCTGGCGCTGAATGCGGAGGTCAACAAGATCCGTACCCACCAGCAGGCGATCGGAAGGCTGTTGCAGAAAACAAGTCAGATGAGGAGAACGGAAATGATGACGAAAGACAAGTGGGTCGAGATCATGCGCGCCGCAGGCTTTGGCGACGACGACATGCGGCGCTGGCACGCTGAGTTCGAAAAGGCCGCGCCGGCCGAACATCAGGAGTTCCTGGAGTATTTGCATATTCCCGCGGAGGAGCTCAAGGCAATCCGTGAATGGAGCCGGCAAGCCGGTTGACAACGAAGGTGGCGTGTAGGAAATTAAGACTGATTGTGTTGGGATATCCGGCGCAGCTTTCGCGGCTGCGCCGTATGTCATTTATTTTCAATCTGTAGATTTCTGGCCAGTAACCTGCTTGTTAATGAGAACGAAGGAGATTTTCCGTGACACTCATTAGCACTGCAGGTCAGGAAGTGGCTTGGCTCAATGCCGTTAATATCGCGCTCGGCGTAGTCGTCGCAATTTGCCTGGGGGTTCTCGTGCTTGGCGTTTTGCGCGACCTTCAGTTGCGGGCGCGCAACCGGGTGGCGGTCTCGAAGGGCCTCGACCGCGAGATGCGCGAGATGATGGGGACCGGCGACGACCATACCTTCGCCGTGCCGAACCTTGGCCTGACGATGGCGGATGGCGGCGAGCGCGTAGACAAGCGCAAGAAGAAATCCCGCTAGAAGGGAGGACAACCATGAGGTGTCCATTCCTGAATGAGGCGGAGGTGAGCTGCTGCCAGGCTGCGAGTGTGCGCAAGCCGATCCGGACCACGGCTCGGACCGCGCCGTTCGACCGCTGTTCCACACCAAGCCATCGCGAGTGCTCGGTCTATCGCGAACGCCTGCCTGAGGAGCAAGCTGCCGGTACGGAGCGCTGCCCGTTTCTCGACACGTCGCTCGTGCAATACTGCACGGCTGCATCGTCAACCAAATTTGTTCCTTATAGCGACTCGCCCACGACTCGATGTGGTGGCGAGAGCTTTCACTATTGCGATCTGTATCTGAGCCTGGCCCATGCGGGCAGCGAGCCGGGCGACCGTTCGGTCGAAACGATCGGCATGCCTGGCCACCTGTACTTTGCGCCTAACCACATGTGGCTCGACCGCACGGACGACGGCAGTTGCCACATCGGCATTGACGCATTTCTCGCAAGGACGCTAGGGCACGTGGAGCGGATCAGTTTTGTCACGCTGAGCGGATTGCGTCATCCCGCGGTTGTGTTGACGTCGCAGGGCGTGGATCTGCAACTTACGTTTCCCAACGAAGTCATCATCGTGCGGCCCAACCTGTACCTGCGCGCGGATCCGCAGCGCGTGATCGCGGACCCGTACAGAGCGGGCTGGTTGTTTGAAGCGCGCGAAGCTTCGGGAAAGCCGGCCCATGCGAATCTGCGCAGCGGAGATAAGGCGGAATACTGGATGCGCTCGGACGTCGAACGGCTCTCCGTGGCAGCCCATCGTTATCTCCAGCAGATCCAGCCTGACTTGGCCGGCGACGGCGGCACCTTCGGCCCCGACCTGTTGGAGCGTCTTTCGCGCGAAGAGATATTGGCGCTGTTTCAAGATTACTTCTCGCCCTTCGCGGGCGCGAGGGAGGACGAAGCTGGATGCGGGGAATGATTTTTTTTGCGGGCGGAATGACGCTGGCCCTGGCGGCCGGTTGGCTCGCTTTTCCACGAGTGCTCTATCAGGCCAAGCGGCAGCCGCTGGAGTTTAACCACAAACTGCACGCCGGAACGAAGGTGGGCGCGAAATGCGTCGACTGCCATTCGTTGAATGCGGAAGGACGCTTTAGCGGAGTTCCCGCTCTGGCGCAGTGTTCGGGTTGCCACGTGGCCGCGCTTACCGAATCGGCCGATGAGAAAAAACTGATCGAGCAGTACGTCACGCCGAATCGCGAGATTCCCTGGCTGGTCTATTCGCGGCAGCCCGAGAATGTGTATTTCTCCCATGCGAGCCATATCAAAGCCGCGGGGCTGGCTTGCGAGCGCTGCCACGGCGCGCACGGCGCGAGCGAGAAGCTGAGGCCGTACGAGGAGAACCGCATCAGCGGCTACAGCCGCGACATCTGGGGCCCGTCGATAGCGCGCATTTCGTTCACGAAGGGCGTACGCCCGGGCATGAAGATGGACGATTGCGAGAACTGCCATGCCGAGAAGAAAGTCGCGACGGGATGCATGGCCTGTCACAAGTAGGCGCGGAGAAAATCCAATGAAAGTCGACCGAAGAGACATATTCAAGTTCGCCGGGGGCGCGGCGGCCGGCGTGATGTTCACGCCGTTGCCGTGGAAGCTGCTCGACGACTCCGCAATCTGGAGCCAGAACTGGAGCTGGGTTCCGCGTCCTCTCAAGGGTGAGATCAAAACAAAGTTCAGTACATGCACGCTCTGCCCGGCGGGTTGCGGCGTGAAACTGCGTTGCGTCGGTGAGCAGCCGGTCAGTCTGGCGGGCGTGCGCGAACATCCGAACAGCCGCGGTGCGCTGTGTCCGGCCGGCCTGGGTGGCCATCATCTCGTTTATCACCCGGTGCGATTGAAGCAGGCACAGTGCAACGGAGCGCCGTGCACTCCGGACGCGGCGGCGCTGGCGGTGGGCAGCGCTATCAAGAGCATGAAAGCGGCTGGTTCGCAAGCGTCCGTTGCGATCCTCGATGCGCAGCCGGGACGCGCGGTGTCGAGCGTCTATCGCAGCTTTCTGGAGCAGGCGCCCAACGGCGTGTACGTGCGGCCGCCGTTCCGCGAGGGCGCGACATTAGAACAGGTAGCGTTGTTGACCGGGCAGCCCACGGTCCGCTTCGGCATCGATCTCGAGAACACGCGCACGCTGCTCAGCTTCGGTGCACCGCTGCTCGACGGATGGGCCTCTCCCGGGCGCGCGATGCAAAACCGCCCCAAGTGGAAACTGATCCAGGCCGAAACGCTGCAATCGCGTACGGCTCTGCTGGCCGATGTCTGGCTGCCGCTTAAGCCCGGCACAGAAGCGGCGCTGGCGTTGGGCCTCGCGCATGTGATCGTGGTGCAGAAATTGTACGCCAAAAACGTGCCGCAGGCAGCCTCCGACTTTAAGGAATACGCGGCCTTCCTCGGCAGCTACACGCCGGAGAGAGTGAGCGCCCTCACAGGCATCGCACCGGAAACGATTGTGAAGACGGCGCAGGCGCTGGTAGATGGAGCGCCCACTGTGGCACTGGGCGGCGGAACTCCAGCCGGCGGACCGCTCGGGCGCGAGGCGGAAGTTGCCATCGCGGGACTGAACCTTCTACTCGGCAGCGTGGGCGTTGCGGGCGGAATCGTGGAGCGTCGCGAGAAAGTGGAACCGGCCGCGGAACTGGCGGCTGTTGCGGACCATTCGATCGGCGTGTTGATCGTTGATGAGGCTGCGTCGGGTTGTTCGATGCCATGGCCGCTGGTTAGCCGCAAGTTGTCGGACAAAGCCCTGGTCGTAAGCCTCTCGCCGTTCCTTTCGAGTTTCGCCCGACGGGCATCGTACGTGATTCCGACGCCCGTCTATCTCGAAACCACGCAGGACGTGCCGTCTCCTTTCGATGCGCCGGCCGCGTCTTTCGCGATCTCCTCGCCCGCGTATCCCGCGCGGCCGGGCTCGACCGAAGCGTCTCAATGGATCGCTGCCGTCGCCGGCCATGCTGGAATGGAAGCCCTGCCGCAGGCCCTGGACGTCGCACGCCGGCACGCGGACGAGATCCACAAAGCGGCACGCGGCGAACTCTTCGCTTATGCGGACGCGCAGCGCAAGCCGGTGAAGGATGCCGGCTCGCCCGACGAGTTCTGGAAGGCGTTGTGCGAAGGCGCTTGTTGGGTAGACGCGGCGTCGGCTCCAGCGTCGCCCCGTCGATTTGCGTTGATGGAAAAGCCGCCCGCCGCCGGGAGCGCATCGCCGCCTGCGGAAGGCTACCCGCTGGCGCTGATTCCCGTCGGTTGGCGCAGCGGAACGGCGCAGGCTTCGCCGCTAATGACCAAGCTGTATCAGGAGTCGGAACTGCGTGACGCGGCCAACAGCATCCGTGTGAATCCGGAAACCGCCGCGGCCTGCGGGGTGAGCCAGAATTGTGCCGCGTTAGTGGAAACGCCGGCCGGCGCGCTGCGCGGCGTCGTGCACGAGGACGCGGCTGTCCGGCCCGGCGTGCTGGAAGTCGCCGCGGGCATGGGCGCGGAGGTTCTCGAAATCGCGCGGATTCAAGATGATGGAGCCTGGCGAATTTCGAGCGCCCGGTTGCGGAGGGCATAGATGGCACACACGGCAGAATCGAAACATCGCTACGGAATGGTGATCGACCTGGATCGCTGCAGCGGCTGCGGCGCTTGCATGGTTGCCTGCGCGGTGGAAAATAATGTGCCTCCAGCGCAAGCGGGCACGAACGAGCGGACCGGCCTCACTTGGATGCGCGTGAACCGCATGGAGAACGGCGCAAGCTTTCCGGATGCGCGCAGCGTGTTTGTGCCCGTGATGTGCCAGCAGTGCGGCCATGAAACGCCGTGCGTAACGGTCTGCCCGCAGAACGCGGTGGATGTCGATCCGGTTTCCGGCGTCGTCGGGCAGATGGCGGAGCGCTGCCTCGGCTGCCGCTATTGCATGACGGCCTGCCCCTACCACGCGCGCTATTTCAACTGGCGCGATCCGGTCTGGCCGGCGGGTATGGAGCGGACATTGAATCCGGATGTGGCGCCGCGCATGAGAGGCGTCGTCGAGAAATGCAACTTCTGCCATGGAAGGCTGCACGCGGCGCGGGCTAAAGCGGCGGCCTCGGGCAAGAAGGAGATCGCCCCCGAAGACTACGTGCCGGCCTGTGCGGAAGCGTGTCCGGCACAAGCGATCGTGTTCGGCGACCTGAAGGATCCGCACTCGGAGGTCGCACGGCTGGCGGGTTCGGCGGACACTTTCCGATTGCTGGAAAAGCTGGGCACCGAACCAAAGGTCCACTATCACTCGCGAGAAGCGTGGGTTCACGAGATGGCGAAGGGCGCTTCCCCGGCCACGAAGAAGGAGAATCGCAATGGATAGGCATCTGATCTCACGCCGGCTCGAACGCTGCCCGGCCCCGCGCTTTCTGCTGTGGTTGCTGCCTTGGACCGCGCTGCTGGGCGTGGGCGGCTATGCCATGTATCTGTGTCTCTTCCAAGGCTTGTATCACACGAACATGGACAACCGCTTCGCATTCGGACTCTGGATTTTTCTGGATCTGACTGTGATCGCGCTGGGCGCCGGCGCGTTCTTCACCGGCTTTCTGCTGTATGTGCTCAAGCAACATGAGCTAAAGGCGGTCATCAACAGCGCCGTCGTGATCGGGTTCCTGTGTTACAGCGGTGCGATGGCCGTGCTTGCGGTCGACGTCGGCCAGCCGCTGCGCTCGTGGTTTACGTTCTGGCACCCGAACGTGCATTCGATGCTGACCGAAGTTACTTTCTGCATTACCTGCTATCTGACCGTACTGACAATTGAGTATCTGCCGGTATTGCTCAAGAACCGCCAACTCCGGCAGGCGCCATCGTTTCTCGTCTTCGAATGGGAACTTCACAAGCTGGTCCCGGTGTTCGCGCTGCTCGGCACGTTTCTTTCGTTCTTTCACCAGGGCTCGCTCGGCGGGCTTTACGGAGTCCTGCGCGGCAGGCCGTTCGCCTTCCGCGAGGGTTTCGGCATCTGGCCTTCCACGTTTTTCCTGTTTATCCTCTCCGCCGCCGCCGTGGGGCCGAGCTTCATCATCCTGACGACCTGGCTTGCGGAGAAGGTTTCCGGAAAGACGCTGGTGAGCCGTAAGGCGCTGACTCTGTTGGGTCGCATCTCGGGCTCGCTGTTACTCGTCTATGTGTTGCTGAAGTCGGTCGATACCCTGGTCTGGATGAACCACACGACCCGCGACGCCGGCTTTGCGGCTGCGAATTACTATCTCTGGGAACCGTTCGGTAGTTGGGTGTTGTTCGCCGAGATCGTTCTGTTGGGACTTTTGCCGGGGCTGATTTTGTTCGACGCCCGCAAGCGCGCCAACCCGCGCTGGCTGATTCCCGCCGCGGCGCTGGCCTGCGCCGGCGTCACGCTCAACCGGCTGGTGATGACCATTCAGACGCTGGCGTTGCCGACGCTGCCTTTCGACCGCTTTCTGACCTACTGGCCAAGCTGGCAGGAGACGGCTACGTTTCTGGGCGTGATCGCTTATGGCGTAATTGTCTATTCGCTTTCGTTCCGCTATCTAAACCTGTTTCCACAGGAGTCGTCATTCGCCGCGCAGCTTGAATTCCGGTTTGCTCCCGGCGCGGTTAACAAGCTCAAGGGAAAAGAGCTTACGGAAGGTTAAAAGAGGATCCGTATGATTGCTAACTTCATCTTTCTCGGCGTGTTTTTTGTAGTAGTCGGCGTAATTTTAACGACCCTGCTGATCGCGGTCTACCGGATGAATCGCGACATCCGCGAATTGAAGGTCGACGCGATACGTTGGAAATCGGAGTTTCACGATCTCTCCGCGGTCGAGCGGGTGTGCCGCCACCAGTTCACGGGTGAGTTCAAACAGCGCACCTGCGAACTCGGCTTCGAGTGTGGACAATGCCCGACGCATGCGAAGCTCATCGCACAGCATCCGCCACAATCCGCTGGAGATACCAACATCGGCGGACTGGAGATGCCCGGCGACCGCCTCTATCACCGCGGTCATACCTGGGTGAGGCCGGAAGCCGACGGTCTGGTCAGCGTTGGCCTCGATGCGCTGGGCTCGCGACTTGCGGGCGCTCCGGATGCTGTTGAACTGCCACAACCCGGCGAACGCTTGCGAGTGAACGGCCCGGCATGGACAATGAGGCGGGGCGGGTGCTCGGTGCGCGTACTTTCGCCCGTAGACGGAGTCGTGGCCGAAACCGGTGGCTCTGGCCAGGAATTCTATCTCAAACTGCGGGCCGTGACGGGCGCGGTCGAAACGGGCCACCTGTTGCGCGGCGCCGAGATTGCGCCGTGGATCTCGCGCGAGTTGGAGCGCCTGCAAATCCTGCTTGCGCCCGCCGGGGCCGGCGCGAGTCTCGCCGATGGCGGCGTCCCGGTCGACGATATGCCCGCGGCGATGCCGGAGGCCGATTGGGACGCGATCTGGGGCCGCATGTTCCTTGAACCATAGCCCGATTGCCGCCGGTTTCCCGCTGGAGGACATTTTCGCAACCCGGGGTCGATACTTCGCGTCAAGAGCTTGGTATATTAGAAGTTCGACAAGAATCCATGATGAAGTATTGTGCCCTCTTCCTTTTGACCGCGAGCTTTGCTTTCGCGGCGGACTTCAACACCGGCCAGGCCGCCCGCTTGCTGATCGGGCAGCCGAACTTCACCGCGCAGGCGATCCCCGATCAGGATGCGACGAAGCCCAACGTTTTGTTCGCGTCGAAGACTCTGCTGGGCGCTCCGGGCGGAGTTGCCGCGGCGAACAACATGCTTTTCGTGGTGGATTCGAATCGCATGGGCGCCTCGCCTGTGAACAACCGGATTCTGATCTACCGCAATCTCTCCCAACAGATTCCCGCGATTCAGACGGAGTTGCCGCAGCGCGACGGCGTACGTTGCCCGGCCTGCGTGGGCGCTCCCGATGTGGTCCTGGGACAGAAGGATTTTACGACGACGGACATCGCGTTGAACCAGTCCGGTTTGCGCGAACCGACCGCGGTCGCCTCGGATGGGCAGCGTCTGGTAGTGGCCGACACAAACAACAACCGCGTCCTGATCTGGAATTCGATTCCCCTTACGAATGGAACTCCGGCGGATGTAGTCGTCGGGCAGCCCGATTTCACGAAAGGCGCAGCGGCGACCACGGCGTCCGGTTTGCGCGGGCCACAGGGAGTTTGGATCTCCGGCGGAAAGCTGTTTGTCGCCGACACGCAGAATCACCGCGTGCTGATCTGGAATTCGATTCCGACCAGTAACGGTGCGCCGGCCAACATCGCACTGGGCCAACCTGATCTTAATTCTGGTTTTACGCCTAGTGCGGACATCCTCCTGACGCCGAGAGCGAACAACATGTCGAACCCGGTCTCGGCGACCAGTGACGGCGTGCGGCTCTACGTCGCGGATCTGGGACACAGCCGCGTACTGGTGTGGAATTCGATTCCGGCGTCGAATGGCGCCCCTGCCGATTTTGCGATCGGGCAAGCCAATCTGACCAGCTATCTGGCGAATAACTCGCCTGATTTGTGCGAATCCAACGGGACAGACGCCGATGGCAAAGCGACCTATCCGGCGCGTTGCGCTGCGACTTTGGAGTTTCCCCGCTTCGCACTTTCCGATGGGCAGCGGCTCTTCATCGCCGATGGTGGCAATGACCGTATTCTCGTCTACAATACGATTCCGTTCACCAGCGGGAAAGCGGCCGATTCAATTCTAGGACAACTCGATCCGCAGGCGAGCGGCGTGACCGAGGCTTTCGGCACGGAGAGCGTGGCGGCCTCGGATCAAGTGCGTACACCGTCGTCGCTGGCCTATGACAGCGGCAATCTCTATGTCGGCGACCCATACAACCGGCGCGTCGTAATCTACTCAGTAGGTGATCAGAACCTGCCGCCGAAGGGCGTTCGCAACGCGGCCAGCCAGGCCGTCTATGCCGTGGGCACCGTCACGTTCTCCGGTACGATCAAGGCCGACGATGAGGTTACGCTGCACATCGGGCCGGACGGTGAATTCGGCAAGGACTACAAGCACAAGATCGTCACCGACGAGACCTTCTCCAATGTTGTGAAAGTCCTGGTCGATGCAGTCAACGCCGGAAGCGGCGATCCGTACGTGTTTGCCTCGCCGAACCCGACGCTGAGCCAGTTGGTTCTGACAGCGCGTACGCCGGACGAAGAGGGCAATAGCATCGCCTACAGTGTGACGACTTCCGCTAGCGCCGTCATCCTGGCGACGACCGGCGGTGCGACGCTCGCGGGCGGGCAGAACGCGGCCAAGATCGGTCCGGGTGCGCTGGTCACTCTGTACGGCGAGGACTTCTGCGATACGACGGCGACCGTGCCCGCTGAGGTCACTGTGTTGCCGCGCGAACTGGCCGGCGTGCGCGTCTATTTCGACGGCATCGAAGCGCCGCTGCGCATGGTATCGCCAAAGCAGATCACCGCGCAGGTTCCGTTCGAGGTCTCGGACTCGACCAGCATCAATGCCTTTGTGCGCTCGCGGCGCGCAGGCGGAAGAATCACTGAATCGACGCCAATCGCAGTGCCGATCGTGCTCCAGAATCCGGGCATCTATGCCGAAGATGGCAAAGATCCGCGGCCGGGTGTTGTCTACCATGCCAGCAGTCGCGCTACCGGCACCATCTCGGTGGATGGGACGGCCGCTGCAGGCGATATCGCCACCGTGAAGATCGAAGACCGCTCGTACTCTTACACTGTGAAGGATGGCGACACGTTGGCCTCGATCCGCGACGCGCTGATCGTCCTGATTAACGACGACCCCAAGGTGGAGGCCTACGGGGCCGGCGTGTTCACGCGTATCCGTTTGCGAGCCCGCGTGCCGGGTCCGGAAGGCAACGGCATCGAGATCGGCGGAAGCGCTCCGGAAGCTGCGCAGGTCATCATCACGGCGACGAATTCGGTGCTGTGTTGCGCGAATGTCGAAGGCGCGCGGGTGACGGCCGAGAACCCGGCGCTGCCCGGTGAGACCGTGTTTGTGTATGCCACCGGACTGGGACTGGTCAAACCGGCCGAGGCCCAGGCCACCGTGATCACGGGCGAACAGTACACGGGTCCGTACTATAACGAGGTGAACGAATTCGTCTCCTCACTGGCCGGCGGCAAGACGGCCAACGTGCTCTATGCGGGCTTGAAGACGGGTACGGTCGGACTCTATCAGGTGGACCTGGAACTGAACTCTGATCTCCCGACCAATCCGCTGACTCAGTTGACAATCGCCCAGGACGTGTACGTGAGCAACATCATCACGTTTCCGCTGGTGAATCCGAACCCGGCGGTTGTCGAGTAAGCTCTGGTTTCCGTCCGCAACATTAGCTCGCGGCATGAGCGAGCCGCAATGTAAGCAAGCATGACAAGCGACCGCCGCCTCGTGTTGTTTGCCGTACTCGTAATCGCGCTGTCGCTGCTCTTCGTGCGCGCGAATTACAGCGCGGCTTTTCCTCAAGCCTCGATCGACTTGAAGTATTCGCGCGACGAGATCACACGCCGCGCCGAAGCCTTCTTGCTCGCACGCGGGCTGCATCCCGACCGCTTTCGCAATCTCACGCTGTTCGACGACGACAGCGACGCGCGCCTGTACCTGGAGCGCGAACTGGGTCTGCCGGAGGCCAATCGCCTGATGGCAGACGGAGCGCCGGTGTGGCGCTGGCGCGCGCGCTGGTTCCAACCGCCGGACAAAGAGGAACTGGTCGTCTATCTCAGCCCAGCGGCGCGCCTGCTTGGATTTGAACATACGGTGCGGGAAGAGGATTCTGGAGCGCGGCTATCGAAGGACGCTGCCCGGGCGCTCGCGGAGGCCTTCCTGCGCGAACAGACGCGAACTCCGCAACGTCTGGTGGAAGAGCGGCTCCAGGAACGGCCAAATCGCTTCGATTACGTCTTTACCTGGGAGCAGGAGGACTTCCGCGCCAAGGATGCCACCTGCCGCCGGACGTTGGTCGTGCAGGGTGGCGAGATCGGGAGCTATCGGGAATACCTGCACGTGCCCGAAGAGTGGCAGCGCGGCTTCCAGGCGTTGCGTTCAAAAAACTCGCTCTACGCTACCATCGCCGAAAGCCTCTACCTGCCGCTTGGGCTGGCAGCGCTGGCCGCAGTTTTTCTGGCGTTGCGCCGTGGCAATCTGATCTGGAAGCCACTGGTCTTGATCGCGGGAGCGGTTGGCGCGTTCATGATCCTCAACGAGATCAACGGACTGCCGTTTTTCGTGGACCGCATGCCCACCAGTTCGCCGCTGCCGCAAAGCGTGTTGATCGGAATTCTACAGGCCTTGGGCGCGGGTGTGGGCGTCTTCTTCTATGTGATTCTGGCGGCCGGCGCCGGAGAGCCGCTTTATCGCGCCGATTTTCCGCGCCGCTTGGCGCTGCGCGCGGCCGTCACGTGGCAGGGCATTCGGACACGCGAGTTTTTCCGCGCGACGGTTTGCGGCTATGCCTTTGCCGCTTTCCACATTGCCTTCGTGTGCGCCTTCTATGTATACGGCCAGCGCTTCGGCGTGTGGAGCCCGCAGGATGTGGCCTACTCGGATCTGCTCTCGACGGCGCTGCCGTGGATCTACCCGTTGACGATCTCGCTGCTGGCGGCGAGTTCGGAGGAGTTCTGGTTCCGGCTGTTTGCGATTCCGCTGTTGCGGCGCGCGCTGCCCACATGGCTGGCCGTTGTGATTCCGGCTTTTGTGTGGGGTTTCCTGCACGCGAACTACCCGCAGCAGCCGGGTTACATCCGCGGCATCGAAGTCGGCGTGATCGGCGTGGCCGCCGGATTTCTGATGTTGCGCTTCGGAATTCTGGCGACGCTGATCTGGCACTACACCGTCGATGCCGTGCTGATCGGTTCGTTCCTGTTCCAATCGCAAAGCCTGTATTTCAAGGCCAGCGGCGCGCTGGTCGCGGGCGTCGTGATGCTGCCGCTGCTCGTCTCGCTGGCGGCGTACCGGCGTCATGGCGGTTTCGCCTCCGATCCGGCGCTGCTCAATGCCGCCGCTCCCGCGCCGCCTCTCGAGGCGCCGCCAACGCCGGAGCCGCGCCTTGAACCGCTCGCGCCATCGTGGAATCCGCGCTGGCTCTGGCTCGCCGCGGCCATCGCAGTGGCGTTGGGCTTCGCGTTTCATGCGCGCCCGTTCGGCGATTTCATACGCGTGCGGCTGTCGCGAGAACATGCCGCGGAGATTGCCGCGCGGCAACTGCGCAGCCAGGGCCAGGATCCAGCGGCATGGCGCAGCGTAACCGCTTTTTCGGCCAACCTCAACGCGGCCGAGTTTGAGTACTTGCGCCAGCACAACGGCGCGGCGGCGGCCAATCACGCTGTGGAAGCCTGGAAAGCCACAGCCGTCTGGCACACACGCTATTTTCAACCGGAGCGGAAAGAGGAATGGCGCGTGTATGTCGACCAGCGCGGCGACGCCTATCGCGTCGACCACGTGCTCGACGAGAAGGCGCCCGGAGCGAATCCCTCGCGCGAGGAGGCGCTGGCCATCGCGCTGGCTTTCCTGAAAAATCGGCCCGCCGTCCCGATCGACCGGCTGCGCCTGGCCGATGAGCACGAGGAAAAACGCGAACGGCGCACGGACTACACCTTCGTTTGGGAGGACCCGGCGTTTCACATCGGTGCTGCCAAAGCCCGGCTTACCCTCGATGTCATCGGCGGCGAAATTTCGGGTTACCGCCAGTTCATCCAGCTCCCCGAGGAGTGGCTTCGCGACTACGAAAAGCCGCGCTTGCAGCGCATGTTGCTGCCCGGACTTCTCGGCGCGTTCGCGCTGCCCCTGCTGGTGCTGTTTCTCAGACGCCTCGGCAGCCGCGAGCACCACTTCGACTGGCGCGCTTATGGGCTGGCCGCTGTGGCCGGCATGGCCCTGGCCGCCGCCTCCGACTGGAACGCGCTGCCTCAATTTGGAGGCGGCTATGACACGGCGGGACCGTGGAACGATTACGTCGCGCGCTCGCTCTTAATGGCGGCCGCAGGCATTCTGCTCGCGGGCTTGGCCGCCATGCTCTCCGTTCTGGCGCTCGATGTCTTCCGGCAGAGGCGGGAAGGGAATCGGCGTGTGCGCAGGTTGAGCCTGCTGCGCGCCGTACTGGTGGCCGCGGCGCTCGGCGGCGTGGTCTCTGCCATCGCTGGATTGGCTCAGCGGGTCGCCGGCCCGCGTCTTTCGCTGTCGCTTTGGCGCTTGTCTGGCGTGGATTCACTTGCGCCCGGGTTCTCGACGGTCCACGGAGCAGCGCTCATGGCTTGGGTGCTGGTTTGCGGTATGGGTGTCATGGGCTTCGCGGCGGCCCAACAATTGCCGGGCAGAAAATTGTGGTTCATGGCGGGCTGCGTGATCCTGGCCGGCAGCATCAGCCAGTCGCTCACCGTACAACAGGGCATGTTCTATTTCTGTGCCGGCTGGGTCGTTCTGGGAATGGCGGCGTTGATTTTCAAGACGTGCGGCGCGGACCTGCGGAGTTTCGCCCTCGGCGTATTTTGGGCGCTGCTGGCGGGCGGAGTGGCGAGCCTGGCGGAGCAGCCCTCGGAGGCCTTGCGCTGGAACGCTGCCGCAGCCGCGGCGCTCGGGCTGATTGTGGGGCTTGTAGCCCGCTATGGCGTCAATTCCCGAAAGCAAGAAAGTCGAACGACAGATCGCCCAAGTCTGTAAGCCCGCTTTCCGCGGGCGCCTCCGGTGCGATCAAACGTAGACCCGACACTGGGGCTGAGGGAGTGCCGGAGGCAAACGCAGCCAACGGTGGGAAACCGCTCCACTCTTGGAATGGTGTGTCGGCTGCCCTCTCCGTTCCGAGCTGCATCGCGAGTTTCAGCGCGGACGGCGCGTTCACCGCCATCAGGGAGAGCCGCGATATTGGGATCGCGAGAGCGCCGGGAGCAAATGGAGCTCCCGTTGGAAATCCGTACCGCGTCGGGCATGGAGCGTCTACGGGGGGTTCCGGTGGAAGTTGCATCGCGAGTTCCAGCGCGGACGGTGGGTCCACCGCTATCACGGAGAGCCCCGATATTGGGGCCGTGAGAGCGCCGGAAGCAAACGTAGCCTCAGTCGGGCAGCCGTACCGCCACGGGTATGGAGCGTCTACGGGGGTTTCCAGTGCAACCTGTATCGCGAGTTCCAGCGCAGACGGCAGGTTCAGCGCCATCAGGGAGAGCCTCGATATTGGGGCCGCGAGAGCGCCGGGAGCGAACGAAGCCTCCGTCGGGAATCCGTGCCGGGTCGGGAATGGAGCGTCTACAGGGGTTTCCGGTGCAACCTGTATCTCGAGTTCTGGCGCGGAAGGCAGGTTTAGCGCCATCAGGGAGAGCTTCGATATTGGGGCCGCGAGAGCGCCGGGAGCAAACGAAGCCTCCGTCGGGAATCCGTGCCGCGTTGGGAATGGAGTGTCGACGAGAGTTTCCGGTGCAACCTGCATCGCGAGTTCCAGCGCGGACGGCAGGTTCAGCGCCATCAGGGAGAGCCTCGATATTGGGGCCGCGAGAGCGCCGGGAGCGAACGAAGCCTCCGTCGGGAATCCGTGCCGCGTTGGGAATGGAGTGTCGACGGGAGTTTCCGGTGCAACCTGCATTTCGAGTTCCGGGGCTGACGATAGGTTCACCGCCATCAGGGAGCGCGACCGCAAAGGGATCGCGGGCGCGGTCACTACCGGTGCGCAAGGCGCACACGTATGCCGCGGTTGTTCGTCCCCTGGAGCGAGCGGCGGCAGAATTTTGGTCGGTTGTAGGCCTGTACCCACCAGTCTCAGTTCCGCGCTGAGAGTGCGGGGACGGCGGCGTAGGCGGACTCCTCTACGCCGGAACGGCTCGGGTGGCGCCGCCACGCGCAGGACCGGCATCGATATCGCTGCTACGGGGAGAGACTTCAGGCCGGAGGGCGGGGGAACGGGGAGTTTCGCCGCGACCGTGAGTTCGTCGTCTTCCGGTTCGGCAGCGTACGCCATCGGCGGATTCTCCGGCGCGATGAACGTCAGTTGGATCGGCCCGTAATTTGGCAGCCCAGCGCCGAACATCTGCGGTGGATTGGCAATCGGCCGGCCAACCGGCGTCACCATATTCATCTGTACCGGCTCAATCTGCACTGGCGGGCAAGCCGGCATCGGCGGCGCCTCGTATTGTTGCGGCGTGCGAACGATGTGCGGCAATTTCGAAGCATCCATGCCAAACGGCAGAGCGCGCTCCGAGCCCTCATGCGGCCCCGCACTGGTGCGTTCCACAAAGACGGAGCTTTCGGCCTCGCTTTGCGATGGCAGGCCGGCCATCCGCCCGTGGCTGGCATTCACCTTGTCGCACAGGGCGTCCCTCTCTTCCGGCCGCAGATTGTCCATCGCGCTCGAAATGCGTACCAGGTTCGCCTGGATCTCAGCCGAGTGGTCGCCGGGCGTCTGTTGCCAGACGCCGCGTGCGCGAGTCAGGCATGTGGCGGCCTCTGCATAGCGCCCGCTGCGGTCGTAAATTCCGCCGAGGTTCTCGAGTGTCTGCGCAAGCCGCGTGTCAGGCTTGAGCTCGAATTTGCTAATCGCCTGCTGGAGCAGTTCGACAGCCGGGGCGTAACGGCCCCAATCCTTATAGATCTCGGCGAGGTTGACCATCAGTGCGGCGAGTTCGGCTGAGCTGCCGCCGAGTTGGCGTTCGCGCAGATAGAGCGCCTTCTGGTAGTAACTGACCGATTTTTCGAGATCGCCAGCGGAGCGCCATGCGATTGCGAGCCCCTCATAATCTTCAGCGACTTCGTTGGAGTCGGTCCCGCGCGTCTTTTGATGGATTTCGAGCGCGCGGTCGAAGCGTTTGATCGCGACCTCGTGCTCACCCATCTCGTGCAGGAATCTTCCCAGATCGCTGAGCTGCCGGCCGACGGTATCGTCAACGGGGCCGTGAATCTTTTCAACGATCTCTAGAGCCCGCTCGAACAGGCTCCGGGCGCTCGGGTACTGCACTTGGCGCCGGTAGGCTTCCCCCAGTTGATGACAGCGTTCGGCGATCCTGGCCGGAGTTGGCGGGTCGAGCCGCTCCTCCATCTCCAGGGCTTCCCGCAGCAGAACTAGGGCCGCCGGGGTGTCACCCGTTTCGAGACTGAGTTGACCGCGCACACTCAGAAGTAGCACTCGCTCGGCGCAGGGCTGGACGGTAGCCGCATCGAGCGCCTCGGCGGCGCGCCCCAGCGTAGCCCACGCCTCGGTGAATTTTCCCTGTTTCGACAGGGCCGTCGTCAGATGCACCAGGATGCGCGACTTGCGCTTTCCGGGCACACGGCGCTGCTCGGCTTCCGCTGCCGCGGAAGTTAGGAGCTTTTCGGCTTCTTCGTAGTTGCCGGCCAGGAGTTGGCGCTCACCCTCGTCCGGTGTCTGGCGCGAGTCTTTCAGCCATTCCTGGACGTGGGGCGTAGCCCACGCGGCCATTTGCGCAGCTAGTTTGCCTGTGCGAAAGGGGTTCATTCCTATCCTGCATAAGCTATCGGCAGATTAGGGTGAATCCTGTAGGGAGCGCCAGAAAATTAGTTCGCTCGTACTATCCACCCGTACCATATTGAAACGGCGGCCTTTTCTAACGGAGGGTGCGAAGGTCCGGATCAGTAAGGTGCGGCGTGGCATTGAAGCTGACCAAGTACGGCACGGCTCGCTTCACGTCGACGACCGAGATACTGGAGTTGTAGGACGTTCCGGCGAGTCGCAGCGCGCGGCGCGCGTCGAAGCCCAACGTGGCGCTCAGCACTAGCGCGACCGGCGTTGCCGAGGTGAAGATGGCCACGTTCGAATCGGCGTCGTCCTCCATCAGGCGGGCGAAGGCGTCCCCGATGCGCTCCTGAAAAGCCTGCCAGGATTCGCCGCCGAACTCGTAGTGATTCTCAATCCAGGCCTCAACAATCCTGCTGTCACAGGGCAGCCACTCGCGGTGGAGCGGGGAATCGGCGGCCTGCGAGGCCCTCTGGAGTTCGTCCCATTGCCTGCGGAACTCTTCATCGCACGCGGAAATCAGCGGGGCGAAGGCGCGATTGACGGAGTCAAGATCGAACTCGTCCCAGTCATGCTCCGACTCGGCTTCCGGAAACGGGACTCCTGCCTCGTCGTAGGCGTGGCGCACCTCGGCCAACGTAGCCTGCTGGCGGCGCAATCCACCTGCGATTACGCGCGTGAAGGACACGCGCTGCGAGACTAGGTATTCTCCAAGCGCGCGTGCTTGCCGGCGCCCCTTACCGGAGAGGTTGTCGTAATCGTCGCGCGGGCCTGCTTGGCCATGGCGCAGGAAGTAAAGCGTGCTCAAACAAGTTAGTCTACCACGAAATGGAGAGCGACGAGTTGTGTGCGTATATGCGTAATATTGTTATATTATTGAAAGAAATATATGATGTGTTGGATTACATCACTTTTGTCCTCTTTGGGAGATGGATTCCGGAGCGGCGCGGCAGGCGTAGCCGAAGATTGGCGGGATGCAGTCTGGCTCGCACGGGACCCGTCATCTGAGTCAAAATAGAGGTACGACTATGACTGAGTTCGAGCGTCGGAACAAACGCGCAGCGCCCGAGGTGATTTGGCCGGCCCAGCAAGCGCTTGGCAGTGGCAAAACCAGCAATATTAGGACTTTACCGGATCTATTTGAAGCGACACTTCAAGGCGGCTATGATGACGAGGCCGCATGGGATGCCGTGGCTTCTCTCAGGCGGAGGGCAACGCCGGCGGTTCTCGACTTGGCCATGAAGTACTGTCGCTCGGATGATCCCAAGGCTCGTGCGCGGGGCCTTGATGTATTGGCCCAACTTGGTGCAGGCAAGCCGGATTCAGAGCGCCCCTATGTCGATGAGTGTGTGTCGATGGCCATCGTGCGTCTGGCCGATGAGAGCCTGTTGGTGGTTCGCTCCGCAGTCTGGGCGTTAGCGCACTTAAGCGACGACAGAGCTATCTCGGCCCTGATTGGAATCAGGCGCCACGCGGACCCGGACGTCAGACACGCTGTCGCCTTCGGAATGGGAAGCGGCTCCGGGGATGAGGTACGGCAGACCCTTATCCAACTTATGGAGGACCATGTTGATGAGGTCCGCAACTGGGCCACGTTCGGTTTAGGATCACTCAGCGATGCGGACGGCCCGGATGTCCGGGAGGCTCTTCGCAAACGACTGGACGACTCATTTGAAGCGGTTCGGGATGAAGCCATCTGGGGTCTGGCACGACGTAAGGACTCTTCTGCTCTGCAGAGTCTGCTGAAGCGACTGGAATCAGGGCGTTGGGTGCAAGGTGATGAGGATGCCGCGGCAGGAGCGCTTGGCTTGGCGAGGATTGCGTCTGCGGAGGAACTGCAAGACGGGCTGCGGAAGTTAATTGGCGGATAGCGGTCCGGCAGCCATAACGACTGGAGGGCCGTTCTGATCTGGCTGCTCCGGAATCCAGGCGACTGGTGGGTAGCTACCACCGTCGTCGCCGGGTCGCGAGCCGAATCTCTCTGCGGGGACAACCAGATTTAATTCGAATCGGAATTCTCAGGGATACCCCAACCGCCAGATCCAGACCAATTTGCTCTCGCTGTGGCTTGGTGCGTGGATTAGGCTCCTCCGACCTTAACCCCCAGAAGAAATAGTGCTTGTAAGCGCCAAACTTCTCTGGCATACTACATAAAGCATAATTGTGTGATATTGTGCAGGGAGCCGGGTAGTCATCTTCGAGCCGAAGGACCATTTGATAATTGGCGATGAGGCTCAATATCGGAGGAGGAAGAGACAATGAAAAGTTCTTTGAGAGTGCTGGGTGCGTTTTTGATGGTTTCTGCGGTTCTGCCGCTTTACGGGGCACCCATCAGTTGGAGTGGTTCGGTAGTCGCGATAATGCCGCCGCCAAGTACGGTACAGAATGTGGGGCTGGAAAGCGACACGGCTACGAACGCTTGGGCCGAAAGAACCAACTATGTACTGTTGGCGCCGCTCGGCATGGACGTTACGCTGCCCGGCACTTACACGATCAGCAGTTGCTGCACGCCGGGAACGGCTTCGCCTGGGATCGTTGTGAATTCGTACTATTTTCATATTGATCCAGTTGGGAGCAGTCGCGTGACCCCTCTCCAGTTTAGCGGGAGTGTGACGTTCGACACGGCTGTCCTGGGCCTCGCCTGGATGGACGCGTCCCTGATTGCGAGTAATCCGCTAGGGTCTGCTGGAACGGTCTACAACACTTCAGTTTCGAATTTTGGCCTTAACCCCGGCGTCGTGGGAGATTCCGTGACTATCTCGGCCGACCGCCGCACCGTCAGTTTCGTGCTGAACCCGATGAACGATTCAGATGACTTCCGGATCTTCACCGATAACGTGCCGGAACCCGCCACGGGCTTGTTGCTTGTTCCTGGACTCGCGGCACTGGCGTTCTTGCGGAGACGCCGCGCCGCTCAGCGCTAGACTCGCGACTCCTTTCCAGAGGCTGGAGTTTTGCTATCGTAACGGCCGGACACCTGAAAGCGAGGGTGTCCGGCTGTTTTTTGTTTGGCCTAATCGCCCGCCTTTCCGTCCCACTGGCTGCCAATGAACCCTACTCTGACTATATTGACCTACACGGTCGACGGGCAGGACAAACTCAAGCGAATTCTGCCAGGTTTTCGAGAAGTTGCAGATCAGATTGTGGTTGGTATTGACGATGCCACGACCGATGAATCAGTTGCCGTCGCCCGCCAGTATGCCGACGAGGTAGTCAGCGTCCCGCATGGGTGTTTCCATGACTACGGCAAACCATACCATGTGCATGCTTACGAGTTCGCTTTCCCTCACTGTCGGGGCGACTGGATTCTTCGGCTGGACCACGACGAAACACTCGGGCCTGGATGGCAGGACAAGGCGCGAGTTTCTGAAATACTCTCCGACCGCTACGCTACCCATTACCGAATACCACGTCGCTGGGTCGTGGAACCTGGAGATCGTTTCATCTCCAATAAACACTGGTATCCCGATCATCAACTGCGCCTTTTCCGGAACATCCCGTCTATCTTGCAGCTTGAACCTGAACTAGTCCTGCACGGTTCCACCGGGGTGCTCGGAGAGCCTCGCTGCCTTGTTGACGAATGGATTCTTCACTGGGATCTGCTTTGGCATTCGCGCCAGGCGAGAGAAGATAAGGTGCGGCTCTACGAGGATTTCGGACCATACACTGCTCGGGAATTTTATCTCCACGAGGGGCAGGAATATGAAACCAAACCTGTCGATTACCAACTTCCCAAACGACAGTCCGGCACAGCGGCCGAGCTGTCTTCCTCTCCTGTTACCTGCGAGATCCAAATCCTTGATGTCCCAGAGATCCTGTACGCTGGGCAGATAACGTACATCCTGCTCAATATCCGAAACCTCTCTCAACGCGTATTTCGTCCGGCGAGTCACGGTGTCTATGGCGCAAACGTTCGGGTGTCCTATCATTGGTTGCGAGAGCCCATCGGAGCCGGAACAGTCCACGCGTGGGACCACAGCCGTACTGATCTACCATGCCGACTAGGTCCGAACGAGAGCACCACCATGTACCTGCGCATCTCGGAGTTTCCGGGACCAGGAATATATTGGTTACAGCCGGACCTCGTTGAAGAAGGAGTCGCCTGGGCGTCGTCGTTCTGCGATCTCCCTTGCCATCGAGTCGAAATCCGTTGACTTCCACTCTCATCCAAACCAACGCGAGTTTTTAGAATAAGTCCGGGAAATCCGTGCTGTCCCGACACAACCGTTGTCCTGACACACCCTTGTAAACGGCACGCTCAGGGGTGTCCTCCAGAATCAATGCACCGGCGCCTATGATGCAATCCGCACCGATAGTGATTTTGTTGCGAATTGTAGCATTCCCTCCAAAAAAGCAATAGGGACCGATTTTCACGCACCCCAAAACAACGACGTCGAAAGCAAAGTAGCAGTGGTCTCCTACCTCCGTCCGGTGTCCAAGTCGTGTCCCGCTCCATATGATCACGTCGTCTCCGACGTGGACGAAAGGATGGACGATCGTCTGTTCCATGATGAAACAGTTCTCGCCGATCGTGGCGTCCGGCGATACACTCGCCCGTGGCGACACAAAGCTGATGAGCCGATAGCCTTTCTCTCTGGCCTGTGCACACTTGAGCGCCCGAATGCGATTCATCCGGCGAAAGGCGATGGCCACGCACATATCATACCGATCTGGGGGGTAAACCTCCTGGACTCGCTCGAATTCCGTGACAGGCAGGCCCAGAATCTCTTTCTGGTCGATAAACTCGCTGTCGATTGCAAATCCCACGACTTCATGTTGAGAGTCGTGGGTCAGAAACGAACAGACCAGTTCTGCCATCGGACCATTGCCAACGATTACTACTTTAGCCATCGCATTATCCATCCGTTCCTAGTCGCCACAGGTCGTTATTATGACAAGCCGTGAGCGTGTCCGGGGAGACCTCTCAACAAATAGCGCCCTTCTGTATCGCCGACGGTTTCCCTGCCAGTGTAACATGGTGAGATTGTTGGCCCACTGAGCCTTGGCGCTAGTTGCCCACCATCCATTCGGTCAAGGTCTTGTTGTGATCTCGCGTTGCGCTACACTACCTCTTTCTTGCATCCAATCCCATGCTGCGTATTCCCGGCCAAGGCGACCGCGATTCCGGGAGGATGGTGATCGCTGTTCCGGGTTGGTGCTGATCAGTAGTCGGCCCAGGGCTGTGGGCGAAAGGCAGAAGACCATACCCTGATATCGCCACAGGAATCAATGGGTACTCAAACCGACTAGGCCTTCACAAGAACAGAGAGAATGTCGCATTGTTTGTCTATTTTTTCCAATGTATTACAGAAAACATGCAATGTATCGGATTATATCTGTTCTGGCGCCCCTACAGCAGTCCGGCACAACGAGTCGGCCATGGTCCCTCTGTCCGTTTTGGCGCACATTGCTACACTTCCACGTAGTGTATTCTATGGAAATACAGAGCGTAAGCCGAAGAGATTTGCTAAGTGCTTGAATTCGCTCGATGTTAGATGCTTCCCGTGCGTGGCGTCTATTGGTACCATAGTTGCTTAAGAATGTGCGGGTAAGTGTCATGCCGCGAGGCTTGCGAGATCAACTGTCCGGCGCGCTGTTGATGATTCTAACGGCGGCCGCGGTAATTTCCGGCTTCATCAATTTTCAACAACAGAAACGCTTCCGCCTGCCGGAAGACGGCGCAATTTGGGTGGACCGTGCCGCGCACGCGCAGGCGCTGCACGTCGAACCGAGCAGCCCGGCTGGAAACGCAGGCATCCGCGTGAACGACGTCCTGCTGCGCATCAACGGTTTGAAGATCGAGCAGGCCGACGAAGTAACGCAGGTCCTGCTGGGCATCGGATCGTGGCGCACGGCGGAGTACCTTGTCTCGCGCGATGGCGTCGAGGTCAAGGTCAAGGTCATCGTGGGCGAACATAGCCCCAGTGCTGCGATCTATTACCAGTACATCGTCGGCTTGGCCTATCTGGTGACCGGCTTGTTCGTCTACTTCCGGCGCGGCGGGGCGCCCAAGGCGGTACACTTCTACATCCTCTGCCTGGCCTCGTTCATCTATTGCAGTTTCCACTACACCGGCAAGTTGAATAACTTTGACAAGGTGATCTATTGGGGCAATGTGGTGGCGGGTGTTTTTGCGCCGACCATGTTCCTGCACTTCTGCCTGGCGTTTCCGGAGCCGCGGCGTTGGATGCGCAGCCGCTGGGCCGAAGCTGCGCTGTATCTGCCGGCCGCAATTCTGGTGGGCGTCTGGGTGGGTGTCGCCTCTGGAACGGTGCGCACCGCGGTGCCGCTATTTGAATTGCGCTGGCTGCTCGACCGTGTTTGGGTACTGTTCCTGACCGTGATGTACTTGGCGGGCTCCGCGGTTCTGGCGCTGCGTTATCGCGGACCTGTCGAGGATCCGATCGTGCGGCAGCAGTTGAAGTGGTTGCGCAACGGGGCCGCTTTCGGCATTCTGCCGTTCGCGCTGCTCTACGCACTTCCCTATGTTCTTGGTATTGCGCCGGGTCCGTTGGTGGACGCCGCAGTGCTCTCTCTTCCGCTGATACCGCTGACCTGGGCCTGGGCCATCGTGCGCTACCGATTGATGGACGTCGACGTGATTTTCCAGCAGGGCTACGTACACACGCTGGCGACACTTTCGGTGCTTGGCATCTTTTATGGACTGATATTCTCGCTTGGCAAACTGGAGGATCTGAGCTCGAGTGCGGTGATTCTGCTGATATTGATTGCCACGTTCGTGTTCCAGCCCATTCGCAATTGGATTCAGGAGATGCTCGACCGCTACTTCTTCTATAAGGAGAGCTACGACTACCGCTTGACGCTAATCGAGTTTGCCCGCGAGTTGGGTTCGGAGACCGATCTTCCCACGATGCTGAGTTCGGCCACCGAACGCATCCGGCGCACGCTGTCGCTGCAGCGCGTGGCCTTCTTTCTGTCTTCGGAAGAGGACGGCGGGCAGTTCCGCATGGAGATGGCCTCGGGCGGCGGGCTGCAGGAGTTGGCGGCGCGCGGCCGGTTGGACCTGAGTTTCTTGGGGCAGGAGGCCGGCAAACCCTATCTCTTTTTCGAGCGCACGCGGCACACATTGGATGTCATCTTCCGGCACTGGCCGCCCTCGGTGCGGCAGACGATCGCCGATCTCGATTTGACCTATTACCTGCCGTGCGTGGTGCGCGGCCGGACGATCGCTTACCTTGGCGCGAGCCGCACGGCGAAGGGCGATTTTCTTTCGAGCGACGATCTGGAATTGTTGCAGACGATCTCTGGTTACCTGGCAATCGCGATGGAAAACGCGCGCCTGTACCGCTCGCTGCAAAGCAAGGTGGATGAGTACGAACGCTTGAAGGAGTTCAGCGAGAACATCGTCGAATCGATCAACGTCGGAATTCTGGCGGTCGATCTGGAGGACCGCGTCGAGAGTTGGAACAACCAGATCGAGCGGCTGACGGGCATTTCGCGAGACGGCGCGGTGGGACGGCGCTTGCGCGATCTATTTCCGGCCGATCTGTGCGACCACTTCGATGCTGTGCGCGGGGAGACCGGCATCCATCACCTCTATAAGTTTCTGTTACGGCCGCTTTCGCTGGGATACTCCGCGGAAAACGGCAATGGGATACCTTCATCTGCCGCGAACGGACACTCTTCGAATGGGAACGGGCTGCCCTTGCCTGAGGTGACTCTGAACATCGCCGTGACTCCGCTGGTCTCGAAGGATCTGGAGCAGATTGGAAGACTGATCATCTTCGACGACGTCACGGATCGAACGGAACTGGAGAAACGGCTCGTGCAGGCCGACAAGTTGAGTTCGATCGGACTGCTTGCGGCCGGCGTGGCGCACGAAGTCAATACGCCGTTGGCCGTGATTTCGACTTACGCCCAGATGCTCGCCAAGCAGGTTTCCGAAGACGAGCAGAAGTCGAAGCTGCTCGAGAAGATCGCGCGGCAGACCTTCCGTGCGAGCGAGATCGTGAACTCGTTGCTGAACTTCTCGCGGACTTCAACGACGGCTTTCGACGACATCGACCTCAATAAAGTCGTGCGCGAAACGGCGGCCCTGATTGAACACCAACTCGCGAAGGCGGGGGTTGCCGTAGACCTGAATCTCGAAGAACCTTTGCCGCCGATTCGCGGCAATGGCGGAAAGCTTCAGCAGGTTTTCCTGAACCTGTTTTTAAACGCGCGGGACGCTATGGAATCGGGCGGCGTCCTGAGCGTGCGTTCGTGGAGCGGCAATGATCTGGCGCATGTCGAAGTCAGCGACAATGGACCCGGTATTCCGGCGGAAAATCTGGCGCGAATTTACGATCCATTTTTCACGACCAAGGCTGCCAAGAAGGGCACCGGCCTTGGCTTGGCCGTGACTTACGGTATCGTAAAGGAGCATGGTGGAGCCATTGAGGCCGAGAGCCGGCCGGGCGCGGGAACGCGCTTCCTAATGGAGTTTCCGCTCGCAAGAAAGCCGGTCAATGCCTGACAAGGACGAACTGGAAGAGACGCCGATACCGAATGTGCGCGGACGCGTCCTGGTCATCGACGATGAGGCCGACATTCGCGAGAGCCTCGAAGCGCTGCTCAGCATGGAGAATTACCAGGTCGACATGGCGGCCAATGCCACCGAAGGCCTGAATCGCCTGCTCGCTTCCTCTTACGATCTGGTCCTGCTCGACCTGATGATGCCGGACCGCAGCGGCATGGAGGTATTGCGCGAGGTGCGCGAGCAGGATACCACTACGCCAATCTTCATGATCACGGCTTATGGATCGGTGCAGGTGGCCGTGAACGCGCTCAAGGCCGGCGCGAACGACTATTTCTCGAAGCCGTGGGATAACGAAAAACTGCTCATCGAGATCGACCGCATGATCGCGCGCGGCCGGCTCGAACGCGAAAACACCGAACTCAAGCGCGCACTCAAGCAGCGTTACAGCTTTCCGAATATCGTCGGAAAAAGTGAACGCATGTTGCGCATCCTCGACCTCGTCTCGCAGGTGGCTCCCAGCCGCGCCAATATTCTGATCACCGGCGAAACTGGTACGGGCAAGGAACTTATCGCAAAGGCGATTCACGCCAACTCGCCGCGTGCCGACAACGCCTTCGTTCCGGTGAACAGCGGATCGATTCCCCAGGAACTGCTTGAATCCGCGCTTTTCGGCCATGTCAGGGGCGCATTCACCAGCGCCGTCGCCTCGCAGAAGGGCTACTTCGAGATCGCGCACCGCGGCACGATTTTCTTCGACGAGATCGGCACGATTCCGATGGATGCGCAGGCCAAGCTGTTGCGCGTGATTCAGGAACGCGAATTCCGTCCACTGGGCGCGACCGATGTGATTCGCGTCGACGTGCGCCTGCTGGCGGCCACGAACATCGATCTCAAGAAAGCAGTCGACGAAGGCCGCTTCCGCGAAGACCTGTACTACCGCCTCAATGTTATCAATCTGACGCTGCCGCCGCTACGCGACCGTAAGGACGACGTGCCCGTTCTGGTGGAGCATTTCTTTCAGAAGTATTGCAAGGAAAACGACCGCTTCCTGGATTCGAGCGGACGCACCTTTCTGCACTTCGATCCCGAGGCGATGCACGTGCTAATGGATCATAACTGGCCCGGCAACGTGCGAGAACTCGAAAATGTGGTCGAGCGCGCCGTCGTGCTGGCCTCGGAAGCAACCGTGCCCGTGGATGTTCTGCCGGATCACCTGCTGCAAGCCGGGGGAATGCGCATCCGTCGCGACGACACCGGCTCGCTGCCGCCCGACGCCTCGCTGTTCGAACTCGTGGCCGATTTTGAACGCAAAAAGATCATCGAAGTTCTCGAAGGCGCCAACTGGAGCCAGACCGAGGCCGCCGAGGCTCTGCACATTCCGCTGTCAACGCTCAACCAGAAGATCAAACGCCTTAGTATCGAGATTCGGAAGAAGGGTTACACATCCGCCTAAGCAAAAGATAATAAAAGAGTTATTTGTTTTTTGTTGACTTCTTGCCGGGATGCTGCTATTGTTTTGGTTTGTCGTCTGTTTTGTAGCCGGTAATCTTCGCATTCAAGGCCGATACTTAGCTCTCTAAGGATAATGAAGCAGCAATACTTCATAGTAGTTCTGGCCCACTCTCTCCACGGCCGCCTTCGCCGCATCCATGTTCCCTATCGTGCGGTCTATGCGATTCTCGGATTGGCGCTGCTGGGTTGTTTCTCGCTGTTCGGGTTTCTCTCAAGCTACGCCCGCATGGCCTGGAAAGTGGCGAACTATAACGCTTTACGCACCGAAGTGAGTTCGCTGCGGACGCGTTACGCGAACCTGCAGAGTACTGCTAACCAGACGCAGGAGCAACTTGCGACGCTGCAGATGTTCGCCAGCGAAGTCTCGCTGGCCTACGGTATCAAGCAGAAGTTGGAGGGTCCCGCGGACATATCGAGCGAAGGTCGTCTGACGCCAACCTTTACCGAATCGTTGGCCGAGTACAACTTTCTGAAGAGCGCCAGCCTCTCCCGGGGCCGAAGCAGCGTGCCTGGGCTGACGAGGCCAGGTGAGATGCGACCGAACCTATGGCCGGTTAACGGACGGCTGTTGAGCAACTTTGGGCGGCGCAACGACCCATTTTCCGGCGAACTGCTCTTCCACACCGGTGTCGACATACAAGCGCCGACGGGAACGACGGTGCATGTTGCCGCCGACGGTGTTGTGACCCACGCCGAGTGGGCCGGAGCTTACGGTAAACTCATTGTAGTCCGCCATGGCAGTGTGCAGACATACTATGCCCACCTCTCGCGGATTAACGTGGTGGCCGGGCAGGAAGTACGCAAGGGCGAATCGATCGGTGCGACTGGGGCGACTGGGCGCGTCACAGCACCGCACCTGCATTACGAGGTTCGGATGGGCAACTCGCCGGTGAATCCTTACACTTATCTGGGCAAGAGCTTCGTAGCGCAACAGGTGCCGAAGAAGGATCTGCCGTTCTAGGCAGCGCGGCGAGCCGGTTTCCACCCGCCTCAGACTGGGGCTAACGTGAAATTGAAGTTGGGGTTACTGGGCGCCGGAGTCTGTGTGTTGTTACTCTCGGCTGCGCATTATCGATCTCGTTCTTCCGCGGCAATGTCCTCTGCCGCACACAATTTTCTGGCTTCGCTCTCTCCCGAGCAACGTGCCCAGGCGGTCTTCCCGTTTGAAGACGACGAACGCTTCTTCTGGCACTACATTCCCTCCGACGACATTCCGAAACGCTACGGGCGGCCGCGCAAGGGGCTTGCGATCCGCGAGATGACTCCGTCGCAGAAGCACCTGGCGCACGCTCTGCTCAGCGCGGGTCTGAGCCAGCGCGGTTACGCCAAGGCGGCCACAATCATGAGCCTCGAAGAAGTATTGCGCGAATTGGAGGGCGACAGCGGCGAGCGCCGCAACCCGGAGAAGTACTTCTTCAGCATCTTCGGCGAGCCAGCGGAACGGGGCACTTGGGGTTATCGCGTGGAGGGGCACCATGTCAGCGTGCATTTCACGGTAGTCGACGGCAAGGTCTCCGGAGCGCCAACTTTTTTTGGCGCGAATCCGGCTGAAGTGCGCCAGGGTTCGCGCAAGGGGTTGCGCGTGCTCGGACAGGAAGAGGATCTCGCACGTAGCTTGCTCGCATCGCTCGACGCCTCGCAAAAGGCGGTCGCAATAGTCAGCCGCACGGCCTACGCCGACATCCTGACCGCCGCTGATCGCAAGGCCGCCTTGAAGGGGCAGCCGAGCGGCCTCGCCGCGGCGAAGATGAATACGAAACAGCGTGTTCTGTTGCAGGCGCTGCTCGAGGAGTACGCCGGGAATCTACCCGACGACGTGGCGCAGGCGCGCCTCGAAAAGATCAGCAAGGCGGGCAGCAACCTCTTTTTCGCATGGGCGGGCGTCGAAGAGCGCGGCGGACCACACTACTACCGCGTGCAGGGCCCTACATTTCTCGTGGAATACGATAACACTCAGAACAAAGCGAACCACATCCATTCCGTGTGGCGCGACTTCGACGGCGACTGGGGTCAAGACTTGTTGGCGGAGCACTACAAGAGCAGCCCGCACGGCGCAAACGAATAGATACAATCAAAGCAATGGCGCATCCTGCACAGCCGCCGGGACGGCGCGCTTTCACTGCTTTTCTGGCCGCTCTTCCGGCGCTTGCGGCCGTGAAGCCGGAGACTCGACTGCCCTCCGACCGGAAGCGCTATGCTGATCCGGCCACCGAGTTTGAAGTCCTGCGCCTGACCGATCCCGGCTATACCAGCATTCTGCCCGTGTCGCGAAACCGGCCGGTTTCGCGCGGCGGCGATGCATTGCTGTATGCCAGCGATCGGGATGGCACGCTGCAAGCTCTACGCATGGATTTGAAGAGCGGCGAGAGCGCTGTGTTGACTTCAGCGAAGTCGATGCAGCCGTGGTCGCTCACGATGCTACCTGGCGAACGTGCTCTGTGCTACTTCGACGGGGGCGCGTTGACCCTGATGAATCTGTCGAATCGCAAAACGCACGTCGTCTATGAGGTGCCTGCCGGGCAGGAATGCGTCTCGCTGAGCGTTTCTGAAGACGGCATGCACGCGTTTCTGGTGGAGGCCAAGGGTGTGGGTTCGCGATTGCGGCTGATACCGTTGATGCGCGGCGCGGCCACGACGGTGGTGGAGAGCGACGGGCGCCTGCTCGATCCGCGGCCGCGCCCGAAGCGGGCCGGAATTCTCTACCGCCGCGACGACGCCACGCTCTGGCTGGTGAACTACGACGGGCAACAGAATCGCAAGCTGCGCGTCGGCGCGGGCAGGGTGGTTCGCGCACTGTGGTCGCCCGACGGGCGCACGGTGTTGTACCTCAGCATTCAGGAAGAGCCGAAGCGAATTCACGCGATTCGCGAGTGTACGCCTGACACCAACGCGGATTCATTGGTGGCCTTGACTACGCAATTTGCCGATTTCGAACGGAACCCGGACGCCAGCGTGTTTGTGGGAGTCTGCGGCAGTCTCGCGCAGCCGCACATCCTGTTGCTCGTGCGGCAGGTGAAACGCGAATTCACGCTCTGCGAACACAAGAGCAGCGACGCGCGCGCCGTGGCGGCGCAGTTCTCGTCGAACAGCCAGCGGATCTTTTTCCAAAGCGACCGGCACGGCAAGCCGGCAATCTATTCGATGGCGATTGAGAAGCTGGTCGAACAGACGATGAGCGAGTGACGCGCGGCTATTTCATCACACCGGCCGCCTGGTCGAAATTGAAGCCTCGACGGCCCTCGGTGTGCATTTTTTGCTCCTGCTTATCCCGGTACATGCGCCTGTCGGCTTCGGCGAGGATCTGTTCGGCGTCGGGTCCGCATTCCGGGAATTGGGCGACGCCCACGCTGAGCGACAGGATGGCATCGAGTTCGAGTTCGTGGGCCGTCCCGGAGGCAAGCTGGTCGAGGCGCTCGACGCGCTTTTGGACGGTCTCGTCGGTCAGGCCGGGAATCACGAGAACGAACTCGTCTCCGCCCATCCGTGCGACATAGTCGTACTCCCGGCAGCTTTCCTTGAGGCGACGCGCGAGGCTTCTGAGCACTCTGTCGCCCACCATGTGGCCAAAGCGATCGTTCACCGTCTTGAAGCCGTTCAGATCGCAGACCATCACGATTAACGAACTGTTCAGGCGACGGCAACGCGCGATTTCGCTGTCGAGGTGGAGGAACAGCGAACGTGCGTTCGGCAGTCCGGTTAGGTAGTCTGTCGAGGCGGATTGCTCCGCGAGCCGGAAGCGCAGGGCGTTCTCGATGGAGACTGAGATCTTCGTCGTGATGCCGAGCAAAATGCGCAGGTGGTCGCGCGTAAAATTATCACGGTCATTCTGGTACAACGTGATGACGCCGACAACACCATTGACGCCTTCGAGCGGAACCGAGAGCGCAGAGCGCATCGCCGTGAACTTGTTCGGATCGTTTAGGTAGCCCGGTTCCACGTTCGGGTTGCCGTTCAGGATCGCCTTGCGGTTCTCCGCCACCCAACCGGAGAGACCGGCGCCGAGCGGAATCTGGAGCGAGGAGAACAGGCGGAAGTTTTCGCCGACCACGTATTCCGGCTGCAACTTGTTGTCCCGAAGGATGTAGACCGCCAGCGCGTCGTACGGGATCATGCGCTTCAGGCGCACGGCGAGTACGGACAGCGTCTCGTCCAGGCTCAGCGAATTGCCGAGATCCTGTGAGAGCTCGAAGAGATTTTGCGCTTCCTGGCGCGCTGCCGCAATGGAGGCCAGAAAATCCCCGGACATCTTCTTCTTTTCATTCGATCCCGTGGGGTGGGAGACCTCGAAACCGGTCGCCGGTTCGCGGCCGCGGTCGACCTGCACGCCGGTGGAGAGGTGCTGGAATTCGATTGCGCGCGCCTTCACAAGTTGGTCGAACTCCAGATAGCGGCGCTCGATGATCGCGACGACTTGCGGATCGAAGCTAATGCCGGCGTCGGCGACAACCTGCTTTACCGCTTCCTCCAGCGAGACGGCGAGGCGGTATTGGCGGTCCGAGGCGAGCGCATCCAGACAGTCGACCGCGGACAGAATCCTTGCGCCGATCGGAATCTCTTCCCCGCGCAATCCGTCCGGATAGCCCGCTCCGTTCCACTTCTCGTGGTGCGCGCGCACGATGGGCGCGACCGCATGCGGGAATTGCACACGGGCGAGAATCTCCGCGCCCACGATCGGGTGGATCTTCATCTTCTCGAACTCTTCGCGCGTCAATTTGCCCGGCTTGGAGATAATGTGCTCCGGCACCGCCAGTTTGCCGATGTCGTGGAGCAGCGCGGCCGCCCGTAGCGCTTCGAGCTCAGCCTCTTCCAGACCGAGTTCCCGGCCGACCTCGATCGCGTAGATCTGCACCCGCTGAAGATGATCGTGCGTTGTATGGTCCTTCGCTTCAATCGCGAGGGCCAGCGCTTCAATCGTCCGTAAGTGCAGCGCCGCCATCTCTTCGGCATGCACCTTTTCGCTTCCCATGTTGTTGATATACAGCCGGAACGAGCAGTAGATCAGATAAATCACCGGGAGTATGAAGATCGAGGCGAACCAGCCCACCTGTTGATTGCCAGCCGCGATCACCCATGCCAGGCACGCGCCCACAATATAAAAGGGGAAACCCCATAGGTAGCACTCGCGGAATACCGTCGAAAGTGCCCGGTGTTCCGTCAGCGTGATGACGGCAGCCACCGGAAACGTGTCCAGCAGGAAAAATGTCGCGGAAGCCATGACAAGCAAGATTGGCTGAGCGAGTTGCCCGCGCCAGAAGCCCGAGGAGTAGACCGAATATGCCGCCGCGACAGCAATGGCCATGCTCGCCACGTTGAAGAGCAACTGTGGCAGATGCACCCGGTGGAAATTCTTATGCAGGCCCTGACCGAAGGTGGCCGTGCAGGCCAGCACAATGGTCTCCGCCTGCGTCAACTCCACCATTCCAAGCATCACGAACAGGAAGTTGGCTGAGATCGTGCCCGTAACGGAGGGCAGTTTGACTTTCAAGCCGGAGCATACCAGCGCCAGGATCACATAGAAGCAGAAGCGGCCGAGAGCTTGGGAGTGCCACTCCAGAACTCCTTCCACGAAGAACACCAAGGCTCCGAGGATGATCGTCGCCAGAATATAGATTCGTGCGCGTCTGTTGAGATTAGCTGGCATTCGTACCGCGCCGCAAAGTTCCTCCGGCGGCGCACCGCTTCCCTCGCTCTATCGGCCGATGCAGGGCGTGACCTTAGAGTAAGTGAGATGCGGGTGTCGAGGAATCCGGCGAAGTACCTAGTTCTTGGGGCGAATCCGCACTAGCGTAAAGGGCCGCCGGCGCGAACTACACCGAAACGGTGAGTAGTTGTCCGACGTAAGCAGCGACGAGCGAGCAAAGCAAGAGAATCCGTATCATTTCTGTTTAGAATGACAGGTTCACACGGCGTCTCAAGCGCGGACAGAAACCCGCGTCAGGAAGCCTTCCAGCTTCTCTCGATCTCCTCCAGAGTCTTGTTCTTGGTCTCCGGCGCCCAGCGCCACACGATCCCAAGCGTGAGGACGCACATTCCGCTGTAAATCCAGAAGGCGCCCGTCGGCGAGATCGCCTTGGTGAGACTGAGAAACGTCATCGTGAGCACGGTACAGGCGATCCATAGAGCGATGGTGGCCACCGACATCGCGCGGCCGCGTATGCGCGTCGGGAAGATCTCGCTCATCAGCACCCACACACCCGGACCCAGGCCGATGGCGAACGCCGATACGCACAACAGCATCATCGCTAGAACCAGCATCGCGGGCGGCTTGGGCAGCAGGAATGCCGCGCCCAACGCCGCCTGGCCAATCGCCATCATGCCTGCCGAGAGCATCAGCAATGGACGCCGCCCGAATTTATCGATCGTGTAAAGCGCCACCAGCGTGACGAAGAAATTGACAAGTCCCACGGTGACGTTGGCTCCGATGGCAGCGCTGTCGCTCTGGCCGGCGACCTGCTCCTTGAAAATAATCGAGCCATAGAACAGCACTGTATTGATGCCTGTGATCTGTTGCAGGATGGCCAAGGAAACCGCCAGCAGCAGCGCCCTACGGTAGCCGGGTTCGAGCAATTCCGAAAGCGTGCCGGACTCGCCGGCGATCGACTCGCGAATTTGCACCAGCTCTTGCGCGGCGATCACGGAACCGTTGACGCGCTCGAGCACGTCCTTTGCCTCGGGTTCACGCCGCATCTCGACCAGCCAGCGCGGGCTTTCTGGAACGAAGAATAGCGCGATGAAAAATGCGATGGAAGGAATAGCGGCGACGGCGAACATCCAACGCCAACTCGACGGACCCGCAAACGAGAGCACCCAGTTGACGAGATAGGCCAGCAGGATTCCAGTGACGATCGCCATCTGGTTCAGCGCGACCAGTCTTCCGCGAATCGTGGCAGGTGCGATCTCGGCGATGTAGAGCGGCGCCAGAAGCGAGGCCGCGCCGATGGCGATTCCACCGATGAAGCGGTAAATCGCAAAATCGGTGAGGTTGCGCGGAATCGCTGCGCCGAGTGCGGAGACCGCGAAGAGCGTCGCGCAAATCATCAGCAGGCGCCGTCTCCCGAACTTGTCGCTCAGCCAACCGGCCATCGCCGCGCCGAAGATACAGCCGAACAGGAGGCTGCTGGCGGCGAATTCCGTCTGCATCTCCGTAAGCTGAAACTCATCGCGTAGAAAGATGATCGCACCGTTGATCACTGCGATGTCAAAGCCGAACAGGAGCCCGGATGTCGCCGCGACCAAAGCGGTCAGGTAGACAAACATCCTTGAGGCGTGCACGGAGCTATCGGACTGGGGCGTTGTGCCGATCATAAAATCACTTTCAAAACTTCCACTGCTCGGTCGAAACGGACTGGCCGTCCGGCCGCAAGACGTCCAATTGAATGCGCAGGATGCCTGCCTCATGGAACTGGAATTCGTGCTGCGCCGTCTGGCCCGGCTTCATCTCAGGCAGCGCCGCGGAGAGCCTCTCGATGGGGATCTCTCCAAACCCGTAGGCCACGGCCCGCAGCGTGTAGCCGCGAAGAATGTAAGCGGGGACCGTCGCCCTTGTCGTCAGCGCGACCGATAGTTTCGCCGGGCGCCCTTTGGCACGCAAGGAATCGACCGGACTCGACTCCGAGCGCAGCGCTTCGTAGGAAGGTTTGCGCGCGCCGTAGAGATCGACGACGCCGTGGACGCGCTGCTTCATCACGCCCGTGCCTTTATCGCCCACGTGCGTGCGGTAGTCGTTGTAGCAGAAAAAGATCAAACCAGCCACCCACGGGCGTTCGCGGAACACGGCGTCGTGTTCGCGCAGGACCCTCGCCCGGCTGGCGTCGCCCTCGGGCCGGTCCGCGGTGCAGGCACACCAGCCATACTCGGAAATGACGATTGCCTTACCCGGAAATGCCTGGTGAATCTCGTCGAGGTTGCGCGCGAGATCCTGCGGTGTGCCCGGAGACCAGCTCTCGTAGTATTCGTTGCACATCACGTAGTCCATCAGGCCTGAGACGTCCTTGCCGGGATCTTTCTTCAGCGAATGCGAAGCATACGTGACCAGGCGCAGCGGGTCGAGCCGCTTGGCCTCCGCGTACATCGTCTTGGCAAAGGAGTAGGCCGGCGGATTCTGCCCGCCGATCTCGTTGCAAACGCCCCAGGAAAACAGGCACGGATGGTTGCGGTCGCGCGCGATCATCTCGCGCAGTTGCTCGAGGCCGTTGTCGAGAATGTCGCGGTCGGGTTCCGTCTTCATCCCCTTGAACGTGCCAGGTCCCCAGGTGGGAACCTCGGTTTGCATAAAGACGCCGTTGCGGTCGCAATAGTCGAGCACGCGCCGGTCCTGCGGCCAATGCACGCGCGTATAGACGCAATTGAGGTTGCGCATGTCGTCATGGTCGTGTTCGATCCACGACGACGGTTCGGCCATGCCGAATTCCGGATTCGAGCCGGCCATGCGCTCGACGCCCATCGGGCGGATCTTTTCGCCATTCAAGAAGAACGCCCCGTCGCGCGTTTCCAACGAGCGGATGCCGAACGTGTCCTCGTACGCGTGTCCGGAACTCGCGCGAACACAAGCGCGATATAGGTTGGGATGATCGAAGTGCCACAGACGTGCGTTTTCAACCTGCACCGCGGCCAGGGCGATCACAGCACTCTGCCCGCCGGGTACGTTGTAGCGCGCCGAGCCGTCTTTTTGCACGACGGGCCGATCCGTGCCTTCTTCAACTATTCGCAGATCGAGCGAGCCTTCGGCTGCTTGCGTGCCGAGGTTGCGGACAACCGCGCGGACACGCACTTCCGCGGTCTTCGTGGAGAGATTTGGAAGCGCATCGATCTCGATACGCTCGACGAAGAGCTTGGGCGTGACCAGCAGCCGCACGGGTCTGTAGATTCCGCCGTCGTGGGTCCAGTCACTCGACTTGCCGCGCGGCAGCATGTGCTCGTCGAAGTCGTTATTGACACGCACGCGAATGCGGTTGATTGCTCCCCACTTCAGATGCGGCGTTGCGTCGATCGTAAATGCGGTGTAGCCTTTGCGCAGGTGCTCTCCGGCGGGCCGGTCGTTCACCGTGACCGACGCGGAGTGAAACACCGCGTCAAACTCCACGCGCACGGCGGAGTCTTTCCACTCGACGGGTGCGGTGAACTCTCGTTCGTACCAGGCGACGCCGAAGTACTCGGCGGTTGTGGCGGAGGTTTGCCAGGTGTGCGGCACGCTAACCTCGCGCCACTTAATCTCGGCGTCGAGGCGGAAGCGCCATGGACCGTCCAGGCTGAAGGCGCCGGCTCCATGTGCCGCCGGCGCGTTAACGGCGGCTGCGGCGGGAAGCAGACCAGCGCCTCCGCTCGCGAGTAGAAAAGACCGGCGGGAAGGCATTGCTAAAACTCCCTATTTCGCATTCCGTGTACGTTCACGTCACAGACAAGATAATCACGCCCGTTGCTCTGCTGTCAAGCTGTCCGGGCGCGGCGCCTACTTCTGCGAAGCCGGAGGCTCCGGGAAGCGGCCTTGGTCGTCGGTCTCCCAAATCCAGCGATCGACTCTCGCGCGCAAATCCAGCAAAGTAGCCTGGTGCTGCTTCGACGCGGCCAGATTGTTCACCTCGTACGGATCCACGGAGAGGTCATAAAGCTCCTCGCTGGGTCTGCGCGGAGCCATGAACAGAGATTGTGTTGCGTTCAGTTTGCCTTCGCCATACAGTTTCTTCATGACGCCGAGCGTGGGATAGCTCTGCTCGATGTACTGGTTCCACTGCGTGTATGGGTTCTCTGGCATGAAGTTGTGTATGTACCTGAAGCGTTCGTTGCGCACGGTGCGGATGCGGTCCATGGTCATATCGCAACGGTCGCGCGCGCCGAAAACATGCTGGCGCGGCTTGCCGGCCTTGTCTCCGAACAGCGGCTGCCCGTCGAAGACCTCTGGCAGTGGAATACCCGCGGCCCACAAAGTCGTCGCGGTCATGTCGAGCGAACTCACCAGATCGGTGCGTACGCTGCCGGCCTTGAGTCCACCGCCCGGCCACCACGCGATCATTGGGACCGACAGCCCGGACTCATAGCACCATTGCTTACCGCGAATCAGGCAGCGCCCGTTGTCGCCCATGAAGAACACGAGCGTGTTGTCGAGCACTCCATCCTTTTTCAAGACTTCGAGCGTCACGCCGATCTGCGAATCGAGCAGATTGATGGCGTCTAGAAAATTGGCGTACTCGTCGCGGACCACGGGGTGGTCCGGCCAATACGGAGGCAGTTCCAGCTTGGCCGGATCAACCAGGTATTTCTGCTTGCGCGCCAGCGGGAACGAGGCTCCTTTGTGCGGCGCCGCGTAGTTGATGTGCGCGAAGAACGGCTGACCCTTCTGGCGTTCATTCCAATGTCCGCCTTCGAACGCTTTCTCTCCGTTGAAGTTGAAGTCCGTCTTATTGGTGCCGCTCAAGCCCGGTGCGATCTGTTTCACGTTGCAGGTGAAGTAGCCGCGCTCGCGCAGCCGATGGGTGACCAGTTTCACGCCGTCGGGCAACTGATAGCCGTCCTTGCGGTGGCTTCTGTGGTGCTGCGCGTCGATCCGTGTCTGGTACACTCCGGTCATAAAAGCCGACCGGCTGGCGGAGCAGACCGGTGCTGTCGTGAAGGCATGGTCCATCCGCACGCCTTCGCTCGCAAGCTTGTCCAGGTTGGGCGTGCGCATCTGCGGAAATCGATAGCAGCCCAACTGCTTGCCCATGTCCTCGCCGGTCATCAGGATGATATTCGGAGGCTTGTTGGCCTGCGATAGAAGCGCCGGTGCACCGGCCATCATGGAAGAAAAAACTCTGCGTGTCATGTCAGGAAAAGACCTTGCCCGTCAACGTTGCAAAGTATCAGTGTACACGCCGGCCAGCGGCCCCGGCTGCTTCCCCGCGGGCCATTCCGTGAATTTTGAAATGTTGGGCATCAGCTATTGGCTGGTCGTCTCCTTTCGAGCCATAAATAGACCGCCGGTAGGATAATCAGCGTCAGAAGGGTTGAAGTGACCAGTCCGCCGATCACCACCGTGGCGAGCGGACGCTGAACCTCTGCTCCCGCTCCGTGCGACAGGGCCATGGGCAGGAAACCCAGACTCGCCACAAGCGCAGTCATCAACACCGGCCTCAAGCGAGTCTTGGCTCCGTCCTCCACCGCCGTTTCTATCGATGCGCCGTTCTCGCGCAGTTGTGTGACATAGGTTAGCAGTACGATTCCATTCAAAACGGCAATGCCGAACAATGCGATGAACCCGACGCCGGCTGAAATACTGAATGGCATGCCTCTGAGCCACAATGCCAGGATGCCGCCGGTGGCTGCCAGGGGCACGTTCAGGAAAATGAGTACTGCCGGCCGCACCGAGTGGAAATTGAAGTAAAGCAGCACGAAGATCAACAGCATCGCAATTGGGATGGTGACCGCCAGTGTCCGGCTCGCGCTCTCCAGTTGCTCGAATTTGCCGCCCCAGTCGAGTGCGTAGCCCTCCGGGACTTTAACTTTGCTCTCGACTGCTCGCTGGGCGTCGGCAACAAAGCCCACAAGGTCCCGGCCGCGCACGTTGACCTCGACGCTAATGCGGCGCTGCACATTCTCACGGCTGATTTGCGCGGGACCCTCCTCTTCCCAGATCTCGGCCAGTTGTCCGAGCGGGATGAAGTGCCCTTCTTTGTCGCCCACCTTCAAATTCTGAACAGATTCGACTGTTGCGCGTTGACTCGGGTCGAAGCGCACCTGCAGGGCAAAGCGGCGGTTGCCTTCGACGACCTGCCCGACCACCTTGCCACCGATGGTCTCGACGGTGTTCAGAACCTCCTGGGCGTCCAAACCATGGCGCGCGATCGCATCCCGGCGCACCCGCACGCGCAAGTAAGGAAGCCCTGCAACACGCTCGGCCCGAACGTCGGCCGCACCAGGAACCTTCTCCACTACCTTGACGATCTGCTGCGCCTTCTCTCGAAGAACATCCAGATCCTCACCATAGAGCTTGATGGCGATGTCGGACCGGACTCCCGCCTCCATCAGTTCCTGCATCCGCATCTCGATTGGCTGCATGAAGCTGTACGCCGCGCCAGGCGCCTCTTTTTCGAGAGCCTGTTTCATCGCCGTGACTAGTTCGTCCTTGGAGCGCCGTGACGGCCACTCGGAAACGGGCTTGAGCATGACGTACACGTCGCTCTGGTCGATAGCCATCGGATCCACTGCGACCTCAGGTCTTCCGGTGCGGCACACGACCTTGTCGACTTCCGGAAACTGCTTGAGCACCGTCTCGATGATTTCGTTACCGTGCAGCGACTCGCTGATCGAGATACCGGGCACTCGATACATCATCACGAGGATCGAGCCCTCGTCCAACCGCGGGAGGAACTCGGCGCCCAGAAATGGAATGACCCCAAGCGATACTACGAAGAGAAGAGCGGCCGCGGCGGCGATGGCTATTGGAAAGCGAAGGGCGCGACTGAGGAGCGGATTGTACGCGGAACTGATCTTACGCATGAGCCATGTCGTCTTCTCAGTGGCCTTGTGGCGGAACGCATACCATCCAAGTACGGGCATCAGCGTCAGCGCAATTACGAGCGACGCGCCTACCGCGAAGAGGACCGTGATGGCCATGGGATCGAACATCTTGCCTTCCACCCCAGTCAGAGTGAGGATGGGCACGTAGACAAGGAAGATGATGACGACGCCAAAAAAGATCGGTCGCGCAACTTCGTGACCGGCTCTCCGCACGACGTCCATCGCATTTTCGCCCTCTTGACGGTGGCTCAAGCGCCTCAGGATGTTCTCCATCATCACAACGGAACCGTCCACAATCAGCCCGAAGTCGATGGCCCCCAGGCTCATCAGATTGCCTGAAATTCCCGCGCGCACCATCCCGGTGAATGCTACAAGCATTGACAGCGGAATCGCGAGCGACACGATCAGCCCGCCTCTGAAACTACCCAGCAATAGGAGAAGAACCGCTACAACCAGCAGCCCTCCCTCGACTAGATTCGTGCTGACGGTTTGGATGGTCCGCCGTACCAGATCCGTCCGATCATAGAAAGCTTCAACCCGCACGTCCGCTGGGAGCGTGCTCTGGATGGCGGCAAGCCGTTCCTTGACGCGGTCCACCACGACGCGGGAATTCTCGCCGAGCAGCATCATGGCAATACCGATGACGACCTCGCCTTTCCCGTCCTGGCTCGCGAATCCTTGTCGAACCATGGGCGCGAACTGAACGGTGGCGACGTTCCGAATCAGGATAGGGGTCCCACTCGGCGAAGCTCCGACCACAATGTTCTCGATGTCGGCCAGGCTCGTGATGAGCGCTTCGCCACGGACCAACAACTGCTGTTCGACTCGTTCCAGATACGCGCCGCCCGCGTTCGCGTTATTACGCTCCAACGCTTCCAGCACGCGGCTGAGTGTGACGTGATAGCCGGTGAGTTTGTCGTTGTCGACTTGGACCTCGTAGGTCTTGAGCTCCCCGCCGTGCGTGTTCACCTCCACGATTCCCGGCGTGGAGCGCAAACGCGGAGCGATCTCCCAATCCAGGATGCTCCTCAGTTCCATCAGCGATCTGCCTTTGCCGGAGACCTTGAACATGTAGATCTCGCCAAGTCCCGTGGTGATGGGCCCCATCTCGGGCGTTCCCATGCCGGGTAGGATCGCCTCGCGCGCCTGGGGCAAGCGCTCCATGACAAGGCGGCGGCAAAAGTACGGGTCCATGTCCTCTTTGAAATAGACGGCAACGTAAGACAGTCCAGATTTCGAGACGGATTGGATCTTGTCGATACCAGGCAGACCACTCATCGCGGTTTCTACAGGGAACGTAAGAAATTTTTCAACCTCGACCGGCGACAGGCTCGGCGCCCGTGTCAGCACCAGTACCTGATTCGGCGTGATATCGGGGACGGCGTCGATGGGCAACTTCTGTAGCGAATACAGGCCCACACCAATCACGAACGCGGTCGCCAAAAGAACGATGAACCGGTAGGAGAGAGCCCAACTGACGAGTCTTTCCATGGCTACTCCTCCCCCAGATCCTTGCCAGCGATGATGGACTTCAAATGGAACGCCCCTACGGTGACCACTGGTTCACCTTCGCGGAGTCCCGCAAGTACCTCCACCTGGCCGTTCACATTCTTGCCTGGCGTGATTTCCCGGGCCTCAAACTGTGCCGTACTTCGTTGCACGAACACGATGCTCTTGGTGTCCAGTTGCTGGATGGCTCCGACAGGGATGGCGACGGCTTGCCGGCTGAAAGTGGTCGGCAACTGGACAGTCGCGAACATGTCCAGTTTCAGCCGGAAATTGCCGTTGGCGACTTCACAGCGCACCTTCGCCGTTCGCGTTTGAGGATCGAGCGCGTCGCTGATGTAGGTGACTCTGCCAGCGAAGGGTTCGCTCGGATAGGTGTCGACATGGATGATGGCAGATTGGCCTACCTGGAGACGCCCCAGATCCTTCTCATACACCTCGGCCTGCACCCAGACACGAGAGATATCGGCGACGGTGAAAAGCTCCGTTGAGGGTTCGACAACTTCGCCGGGCGCGGCTATGGCCTTTGTAATGATGCCGTCGAAGGGAGCGGTGATCACAGTCACCACGGCAGCGGAGGGATCGGGCTCGAACTTGCCGAAACGCCGAAGCCGGCCAGTGAAGCCGGCAATCACGGCCTCCTGCGAACGAATGTTCTCTTCGAGAGCCTGATACTCGGCGCGGCTTTGCTCGTAGTCTTTATGCGGAGCGGCTCCGATTTCGGAGAGCTTTTGATTTCTATCGACCTGCTTTGCCTGGGCCGCTAACAGGACTTTGTAGCGCTGGAGGTCGGCGCGAGCCGACGATAGTTGAGCCGTCAATTCACCCGCTTCCAAATTGTCGATACGCGCCAACTCTTGTCCGGCTCGAACCCGGTCGCCGACCTTTGCGCGCACGTCCAGCAGCCGGCCGCGGGCCAAGGAGCACACCTTGCTAAAGCGGCTGTCCACGGGTTGAACTGTTCCTGTAACCTGGAGATATTCGGTTAGTTGTGTCATTTTTGCCGGCGAGATCTGCATGCCGACATGTAGCTGCGCCGCTGGTTCCATCGTGATCAGGCCGGAGGCTGCCTTCTGTTCCTTTTCCGGCGACTCTTCCTGCTTCGTCTTTGAACAGGAAGCCAGTGCCAGGCAGAGTGCTCCTACGATCAAAACGTCTTTCATTTCAAATCTCCTCCAACAGCCTGTTCCAACTCGATGAATCCCCGGCGCACGTCTGATTCCGCGTCGATGCAGCTCATCTGAGTGTCGATCAGACGCCGTTGTTCATTGAGAACGTCGAGCAGCCGCAATTGCCCAAGGGCATACGCTTGCCGGATGACATCGAGATTCTTCTCGGATTGTCGCAATACGCCGCTATCGAGAATCTTGAGAGACTGCGTTGCGGCGTCCCAATGCTGCCATGCGGCTTCCACCTCGAGCGGGATCGACGCCTCCAGATGTTGGCGTAATGTGCGGGACCCCACCGCCCGCGCGGCCGCTGCCTCGATGTTGCCGAGGTTCCTGCGCCGTGTGAAGAGGGGGAGCGACACTCCGAAACTGACAATGTTGTCCCGGTCCCTCAGCGGCGCCGGCTGGCCCGACGCGGTGATTCCGTACAGATCCCCGATCCTATCGTTCCGAAGGGAATACTGCGCGGAGAGCGTGACGTCTGGATGGCCCTGCGCTTCGGCCAGGCCGGCCTCGGCGGCGCCCCGTTCTTCCTCCAGTTTGGCGGCGCGCAGGTCGGGTCGCTCTTCGACCGCTCGCCGTTGGAGATCTGCCAGCGCGTAGGCGAAGTCTCCGTCCTTCCGAGCTACACCAGCGAGCACGAGGGATTGCGAAGCCCCGAGACCGCACAGTCTCCGCAGGTCCGACAGAGCGACTTGAATCCTGCCTGCAATCGCTCGCTTCTGCGCCTCCACCCGGTTTACTTCGACCAGAAGAAGTTGGCCATCCAGGGGAGCCGCGTCGCCCTGGCTTACACGCGCCTCGATCAGCTTCAGAGACTCGCGATAGGTTCCAATCAACTGGTCGAGCGCCGTTAGCCTCGCCTCCTCTGTGACTGCATCCAGATATCGCAGCTTGATTTCGGTAGCCAGTCGGAGAGTCCGCTCCGCGAGTTCGGCCTCCGCCAGTTGCACTCCTTTTCCGGCAACCTGTAGCCTCTTGTCGCGTTTGCCCCCGGTCTCAATTGGCTGTGAGTACTCGGCTGAGTATTCCTCCTTTCCGGGAGAGCCGAGGGGGCTCCCCGTGGAGCCGTTAAGCTGGACGCTCGGCACGGGACGCACTCCTGCCTGTCGGAGCAGACCTCGGGCTTCCACGGCTCGTTGCCGTATGGCCAGCAGTTCGCGGTTCCTCTCTACGGCAGTCCGGATCAGATCATTGACGGCATACGCCTGTCCGCTCGGTTGCGGTGGCGCTGCCATGGCACACAACGGCAGCATCAATAGTGACACTGACACCTTCCAAGGCATCGGCTTCTCCTGAAATGAATTTGAAAATTTAGCGGAGGAGTCTAGGTCTTTGACCGAGTGATGATGTTGTTTTTATGTGGGGCAGGATGGAATCCTGCGGCGGGTTGGCAACCCGCCCGGAGCGCCGGTTGCCAACCGGCGCGCAGCTTGACAAGCTGCCCCACATACGAACATATTCTCGCGGTCACAGACCTAGGCTCTGGGAGGGTGGTAGATGTTGACGGATTCGAAAGAGGAAAACGGGATTTGCGGGATAGCTTCGAGAGTTACGGCCTCTTGGGTCGGCTCAAAGACGAACGGTGCCTTGACGACAATATGAAAGCAGCAACAGACACAAGCGTCACCGGTGCTCTGGTCGCTTGGCGCGCCGAAGAGCTCACAGGTTTCGGGAGAGATGAGTTCGCAGGCAACCATCTCCACGCCCGTCAGCAGGAGGATGAATACCGTGACAATCCGGAAGATCGTGATTCGCGAAGGCATACCCTGCTGATGATTGTCGCACACGTCCGACGCTTGCTTCGTTGCTTAACGCAGATAGAAGAGACTCAGGCGTGGCAGTCCCAGCTTCTCCAGCAACTGGCGGTCGAGGAACTGACTCTGCAACATCTTCAACTGGTCGGTCGTCATCTTGCCGCGATACGGCCGCAGGTGCCGTTCCAACTCCTGGCGCGCGGCCAGCATATCGTCGGCGCTCTGTTGCGTGCGGGCAATCGCGAGCATTTTCTCCTCAAGAACGCTGAGCCTTTGTTCGAGCGCTTCGAGATTCCCGTAATGCTGCTCCAATTCCTCCACCAGCCGCTCGAGCGCACTCGCTGTTTCATCGAAGGCCGCTCCGCGCGCTCGGATCACGGTCGCATTCCCGGCCAGGAACGCGCTCAACTCCGTCAGGCTGCAAAAGGACTCCGCCTCTGTCGGCGTGCGTTGCGGCGCCGGGTTGTTCTCCGCCATGCGCTGCGCCTCCGCCAACACCGCCTGCGCGCAATAGGCCAGCGAGTTCACCGCCTGGATTCTCGATTTCTTGCTGCGCCATTTTTCGAACGCAGTGTCGATGCCGCGCAGTACGGCCTCCAGCGGAACGCCCGAACTCTTCCACGCTTCAATCAGCGCCCAGTCGAGCGGTGAGAGCAGAAACAGACCGGACCCGCGCGTCCTCTGGAAATGCTCTTCCACTTCTGTGAAGTAGTTGAAGTAATTCAGCCGGTCCCAGCTTTGTCCGCTATCGCTCACTGTGCCAGATTTCGTTGCCAGATGATTTGCAGACCCTTCAGCGTCAGGTCTTCATCCACGCGTTTGAGGAACTTCGATCCGCGCACGATCAACGCCGCCTGGCCGCCTGTCGCGATCACCTGCGTCGCGGGCCCGAGTTGCGCGATCAGCCGTTCGGTGATGCCGTCGATCATACCGACAGCGCCGTAGTACAAACCCGACTGCATGCTGCCAACCGTGTTCGAACCGATAAGTTTTTCTGGCTCGCGGAAGTCGACTAGCGGCAGGCGCGCCGTCTTGGAAAAGAGTCCCTCCACCGAAATGCCGATACCCGGACAGATCACGCCGCCGAGATATTCAGCTTGCGCCGACACCGCGTCAAAGGTGATCGCCGTACCCAGATCGACGACGATACAAGGACCTCCAAGTTGCTCATAGGCGGCCACGCCGTTGACGATGCGATCCGCGCCCACCTCGCGCGGCATGTCGTAGCGAATTGTCAGCCCAGTGTTCGTGTCCGGCGTCACGAAGACGGGCTCGCGCTGGAAATAGCGCCGCGCCATCGCGTCGAGCGCGGAATCGAGCGGCGGCACCACGCTCGCGATCACGATGCCGTCGACCATCGAAAGTTCCAGCGAAGAGAGCGCAAAAATATTGCGCAGTAGGATGCCCCACTCGTCCGCCGTCTGATCGTGGACGGTGCGTAAGCGCCAGCGTCCGGTCAACTGTGCGCCGTCGAATGCGCCGATCGTGATGTTTGTGTTTCCAACGTCGAGTGCTAGCAGCATGATCTCTTCGCGGGCCTCACCCCGCCTGCCAATATCGTGACCCTCTCGCCATTATCGCGCCGCAACAGCAGGAAGCCGGAGCTATCCAGACCGTCCGTCACGCCTTCGATCTCGCCGCCCGCCATCTCAACCGCGACGCGGCGTCCGCATACATAACTTGACGCTTCGGAAAAGAGACGCAGCACCGGTTCGCGGCCATCGGAGCAGAGCAGGGAAGTATGTTCGCCGATTTTCGACAACATGACATCGAGCAGTCTTTCGAGCGAGTGCGGCTGTCCGCTACAGATCCGCAGCGAGGTCGCGATGGCCGCGATCTCTTCCGGGAACGCTGTCTGATTCACGTTGATGCCGATGCCCGCCACTACCGCGCCGCCATGCAATTCCGTCAGAATGCCCGCGACTTTCTTCTCGCCGACCAGCACATCATTTGGCCAGCGCAGATCGCATGTCACAGACGCGACGCTCGAGATCGCATCGGCAACCGCCAGTCCCAGGGCAAGTGTTACCACCGGTAGGTCCGCCGGCGCTACATCGAGGCGCAATACGACCGAGACATACAGTCCTTCGCCTCGAGCCGAATGCCAGGGCCGCCCGAAACGGCCGTGCCCCGCGGTCTGTTCCTCGGCGAGCACTGCTGTCCCGGAATCGCAGCCATCATTGGCCAATCGCACGGCCTCGTGCATGGTGGAGTCGATCGTCTGAAAACGATGAATCACAGCAGCTCTAGCCGGAAGTTGATGTCGACGCTGATCGCCGAATGCGTGATGGCGCCGCTCGATACGAAATCCGCACCGGCCTCGGCATAGGCGCGCACCGTCTCGAGCGTGATGCCGCCGGAGAGCTCCACGCTGGCTCTCCCATTGATGTAGCGGATCTCTTCAGCGGCTTGGGCCGGCGTCAGGTTGTCGAGCAGTACCTTCGTAGCGCCGCTGGCGAGAGCGTCATCGAGTTCGGCGCGGGTGCGGACTTCGATCTCGATCGGCAGTCCAGTGCTCTTCGCGCTTTCCATGGCCGCACGCACGCCGCCTGCGGCTGCGATGTGGTTGTTCTTGATCAGAATCGCGTCGAATAGCCCGGCGCGGTGGTTTGTCACGCCGCCTGCCGCCGCGGCCATCTTCTCCAGCCGCCGCAATCCCGGTGTTGTCTTGCGGGTGTCCAGCACCTTGCATTTTGTGCCGGCGACCGCGCCGGCGTAGCGATGGGCCAGCGTGGCCACGCCGCTCAGCCGCTGCATGAAGTTCAGCGAAACGCGTTCGCATTCGAGCAATGTGCGTGCCCGTCCGCGGACTGTGGCCAGGACCGTTCCGTCAGTCACGGAATCGCCGCTCGCGACGAGAAGCGCTAGCTCATCGACGCCGCCACGCACGGCGAAGATCAGGGGCAGTAACTCCACGCCGGCCACGACAATCGAATCGCGAGCGACGAAGCGTCCTTTAGCATAGCGCTCCGCGGGAACGCAGGCGGTCGAAGTAACATCTCCAGCGCCGATATCTTCCGCCAACGCCCGTCTTACAGCATCACTTACTTCCGGGTGTGTAACATCAAACATGTTTGCGTTCATTCCCGTTCACTAGCTGCCGAACTGTAGTTTCTCTAACTGGCCCTTGTACTCAACCAGCTTGGCGCGAATGCTCGCCACTACCTTCTCCGGCGCTTTGCTCAGGAACGTCTCGTCCGAAAGCTGCCGCTCGGAATTCGCGATGTTCTTTTCGAGCTGCTCGATCTCTTTGCCCATGCGTTTGCGCCGCTCTTCCATCTGGGCGGCCGGCACTTGGATCTGCACGTCGAACTCAGGCGTCGAACGGATCGCCGCGTCGCCGCGCGGGGCCGCCTCCTCGCGGACGCTGAGCTTTACATTGCCCATCCTGTCGATCGCCTCCGCCTGCTCGCGAGCGACCTTCGCAGCCAGCGGGCGGGCAAAGAGCGTGGCGTCGAGTTGCTGCTTCGGATCGAGTTTCAGGTCCGCTCGCAGGTTGCGCAGCGAAGTGACAATCTCCTGCAAGATCTCCATCTCATGCTCGGCGGCGTTGTCCACGGATTCCGGCCGGTACTTCGGGAAGGCCGCCAGTGCGATCGATTCCGGCTTGTCCGTAGCGTTCGCGCTCAGACGCTGCCAGAGTTCTTCCGTGATGAACGGCATCACCGGATGCAGCAGCCGTAATGTGACGTCGAACACCGTCAGCATGTTGCGCCAGTCGGAGTTGAGTCCCGAACCTTCGCGAAAGCGTAGCTTCTTGATCTCGACATACCAGTCGCAGAATTCATGCCAGACAAAGTGCCAGAGCGTCTGCGCCGCTTCGTGATAGCGATAGGCCTCGAGTGAGCGATTCACCTGCTCTGTGCAGTGATTCAGCCGGCTGAACATCCAGCGGTCTTCGAAGGCGACCTCTAGCGTGACTTCAGAGGGCACCGGCAGCCGGTCCGCAGTTTGTTCCGGAATCCATGGCTCGACACCCGAAGACTCCATCTTGAGGAAGATGAATCGCGCCGCGTTCCAGATCTTGTTCGCGAAGGCGCGCGCGCTCGCCAAGCGCTCCTCGGATAGGATAATGTCGGTGCCCGGAGCCGCGCCCAACAGTAGCGAGAGGCGCACGGCATCGGTGCCGTACTTCGCCGTTATTACCAGCGGGTCGATCGTGTTGCCCTTCGTCTTCGACATCTTCTGGCGTTCGGCGTCGCGCACCAACCCGTGGATGTAGACGTGGCGGAAGGGCACTTCGTCCATGCACTCGAGCCCCATCATGATCATGCGCGCCACCCAGAAGAACAGGATGTCGAAGCCTGTGATCAGCAGGGAAGTGGGATAGTAAGTAGCGAGTTCCGGTGTCTTATCGGGCCAGCCCAGCGTCGAAAACGGCCATAGCCCGGAGCTGAACCAGGTGTCGAGAACGTCAGTATCCTGGACGATGTTACTCGATCCGCACTGCGAGCACTTAGTAGGATCGTCCATCGACACGGTAATGTTACTGCAATTGGCGCAGTGCCATGCCGGAATGCGGTGTCCCCACCAGAGCTGGCGGCTGATGCACCAGTCGCGGATGTTATACATCCACTCGTAATAAGTCTTGCTCCAGGTCTCGGGGATGAAAGTGATGTGGCCTTTTTCGACGGCCTCGATGGCTCTCTCGGCCAGCGGTTTGGTCTTCACGAACCACTGTGTGGAGACTAAGGGCTCGATCACGGTCTTGCAGCGTTGGCATTTGCCGATGCTGAGTTGATGATCCTGAATCTTTTCGAGCAGGCCGAGCGCTTTCAGGTCTGCGACGATGCGCTTGCGGGCTTCGAAGCGGTCGAGTCCGGCATAGGCGCCCGCGGCATCGGTCATCATACCTTCGCCGTTGATGACCTGGATCTTGGCCAGGTTGTGGCGCTTGCCGGCTTCGAAATCGTTGGGATCGTGCGCGGGCGTCACCTTCACGACGCCGGTGCCGAACTCCGGATCGGCGAGCGGATCGAGAATGATGGGGATCTCGCGATTCATCAGCGGCAGGGTCACGCTCTTGCCGTGCAGGTGGGTGTAGCGTTCGTCGAGTTGGTTGATTGCGACGGCCGTGTCGCCGAGCATTGTCTCAGGGCGCGTTGTCGCGACTACCAGATGCTCGTCCGTGCCATTGACGGGATAGCGGATGTGCCAGAGGCTGCCCTGTGTGTCGTCGTGATCGGTCTCGAGGTCGGAGATGGCGGTGCGGCAGCGCGGGCACCAGTTGATCATGTACTCGCCGCGATAAATCAGGCCTTTCTCGAAGAGCCTCACGAAGACGGTGCGTACGGCGCGAGACAGGCCGGGGTCGAGCGTGAACCGCTCACGGCTCCAGTCGCAGCTCGCGCCGACCTGGATCATCTGCTGCTTGATCGTGTCGCCGTACTGTTCCTTCCAGGCCCAGACGCGCTTTTCGAACTCCTCGCGCCCAAGATCATGGCGGCTGATCCCCTCCGCCGCCAGTTTGCGTTCGACGACCATCTGTGTTGCGATGCCGGCGTGATCGGTTCCTGGCAGCCAAAGGGTGTTGTCGCCCAACATGCGATGCCAGCGCACGGTCATGTCGATTTCCGTGTGCTCGAGCATGTGGCCGGTATGCAGGGACCCCGTCACGTTTGGAGGGGGGATCACGAGACAAAAGACCCGGCCGCCCTTTTTCGGATCGGCATGGAAGATGCCGCTGTCCTTCCAGGATCGCGCCCAACGCGGCTCAAACTGTTGGGGTTCATAGACTTTGTCGATTTGCATGAGGAAAATCTAAGTTTATCACGCCCCCAGTGCCGCTCAAGAATTTGACACCCTCGCGGCCATTTGTTTTAATAAAGGAGTCCGCAACGCTCCTCAGTAGCTCAATGGTAGAGCATTCGGCTGTTAACCGAAGGGTTGTAGGTTCGAGTCCTACCTGAGGAGCCAAACTATTTCTACACGAAAATTTAGCGCCCGGTGGTTAACTCCAGCGCCCGGTGCACGCTTCGGCGTTTCTCATGCAGTATCCGCAACAAAACAAAACATTTCGAGACGAGCCTCTTCTCTGCGCCCAGCCACGGAGAAAACGTTTGGTCGACGCGGCGAGCCCGTTTTCTCTCCTTCCCGCCGGCTCTACGCCAATTGCGGGGGCATTCCCGTTCCCAGAACCAGTTTAACCACACAAGACCTGCACTCGTTGCCGGTAGTTCTCGAAGTTGCGAAAGCCGTAGGCCTGCCTGCTGATGGTTTCCATTTTGTTGTGGAAGCCCTCGGTGATTCCGTTGTTGCGGGTGAAGCGCCACATGCGGGCGATCTCCTCCCTCCAGGCGTGTAAGGTATCGCCGAGTGTGACGAGCTGCGCGAGTCCGGACTGGCGCAGTTCGTCGACGGCGAGGAGGAAGCGTGGGATGAGCTTTTGGCAGCGGCGGCGGGTCTTGTGTTTCTTCAATAGCAGGTAGCAGAGGCGCTGTTTGAAGCGGTAGATGACGTTCAGGGCTGGGTGCTCGGTCAAATAGACCAACAGGCGCGTTTTCTGCTCGGGCTTGAGGTGGTGGCGGTGACGCCGCATCAACGAGATCAGCCCGCGGTGTTTGGAGCCGACCGGATCGATTTCCCGCCAGCAGGCCAGGAAGTGCTGGTTGATGAGGCGGATGACGTGGAAGCGATCGGCGACAATCACCGCTTTGGGGAAGTGCGTGCGGACAATGGCGCGGTAGACCGAAGCCAGGTCCATGCAGACCACCCGGACCTGTTCTTTGCCTTCTAAAGAAATGAAATACGATTCCAAGGCGGCCTCGGAACGGCCGAGGGTGACGTCGTAGATGCGATGGTTTTTCAGATCGCACAAGGTCGTGGCGTAGCCCTTCTTGCGTGTGAAGAAGTGCTCGTCGATGCCCAGGACCTGAGGGCATACCGGGGCATGGTCCTGGCGGGCGCGGCGTTGGAGATGGCGCAGGAAATAGCGCTGCACGGTGGCGCCGCCGATGCCCTTGCGGCGGCCCAGACAACTCCGGTTGATGCCATCCAGGTGTTGCTGATAAACCATCTCCTGGAAGCTCTCACTGGCACGTTGGAAGGGCTGAATCCCGGGAATGCGCTGGCGAAACGAGCGCCCGCAGTCCCGACAGAGACTCTTGCGCAGTTGCAGGCGCAACACGCATTGGCGAAACCCCCAATCATCGTGCCGGACCGACCTCCGGCACCAACCCTTGTTTCTCAGGCGAGAACCTTGGCAGTGAGGGCACGATATCGGCCCGGCATGCCGGGCCGATATTGTAATCGTGCCACCGGCTCTTTCTATCGCGGTAATCTCGTATTGGGGCAGCCCCAAGACGATCTCAGAATCGGTCAAATCATTTCTCCCAAGATTGTTTTACCAACCTGGGATTACGGGTTGCCCCCGGAATTGATCAAGAGCCGCCTCCGTGCTATGACTTTGCAGAGTCATGTTACTCCGGAAGTCATTGCAAAACCATGGTTTGGCTCGCCAGCACTTAAGAACTTCGACTCGTTTGCACATTGGGGCCACGGTTGAAGGGGCCGTCAACAAGCGCAACCTGCCAGCCCGAGGGCTGTCGTTGCGTCTGAGTTTTCTGTGCGGCCACGTTGGATGCCCGATCGCCATTGGCGTCGAGCTGCTGTATTCCTTCTCACTTGGGCCCTCGCTTCGGCCACACGGGAGCTGAACTCCACATATTCTGCATGATGAATAAAAATATATTGATTTTTCGCAAACTATCTGCGTAATATTGATATGTTTATTGGATTCATGGTGAATATCATGCTGATAGAGTTTCGTGTCAAAAACTTCCGCTCCTTGCGTGACGAGCAGGTCCTCAGCCTCGTCGCGTCCAAGGACAAAACGCTACTGGACACCAACACTCTGCAAACGGGCGTCAGTGCCGTACCTGCCGTATTGCGGAGCGCCGTCGTCTATGGTGCTAATGCGGGCGGCAAGTCCAACCTAATCAAGGCGTTGCAATACATGCGCGGGGTTGTGGTCGGATCAGCCACGGTGATGCAGCCAGGGCAGACCTTCAGCGTTCAGCCATTCCGCTTGGATGGCGAATCAGCCAGCCGACCCACTGAGTTCGAGGTCACCTTTCTGCTCGATGGTGTTCGTTACCAGTACGGCTTTGCGCTGAACAGCCAATGCATTGTCAGTGAGCACCTACTGGTCTACAAGGCGTTCAAACCACAGCGTTGGTTTGATCGGCATCTGGACAATGACAGCGGCAAAGACGTCTACGAGTTCGGCTCCGGCCTCAAAGGGCAAAAGAACGTCTGGGAGGGTGCCACACGTACCAACTCTTTGTTTCTATCGATGGCAGCACAGCTCAACAGTGAACAACTGCGATCCGTGTTTGACTGGTTTAACAATCGACTAGTCATCATCAATGAAGCATCGCCATTGGCTCCGCAGTTCTCCGTGCAGAGCTTGCAGCAGTCCGAAAAGCGCAAGGAAATGTGCGATTTCCTCACGTCAGCCGATATCAGCATCGCCGACATCAATGTCATCACCCGAAAAGTGCCCGGTCAGACAATCCACTTCGACCGAGCCACTGGTAAGCCCGAAGTACGAGCCGAAGAGGTCCAAGAGAGCCAGTTGCGTTTTCATCATGTCACCGAGCATGGCAAAGCCGTGTTCGATCTCGCCGACGAATCGAACGGCACGCGTAACCTGTTGTTCTTGGCCGGCCCGGTGCTCGATATCCTTAAGAAAGGTCTGACGCTGGTAGTTGATGAGCTCGACACCAGCTTACACACGATGTTGGTACGCCGACTCGTGCAACTGTTTCACCGGCCAGCCTGCAATACTGGTGGTGCTCAGCTTATTTTCACCACACACGACACCTCGCTACTTGATGCACCAGATCTTCTCCGTCGTGATCAGGTCTGGTTTGCTGAGAAAGATCGCGACCAGGCATCCAGCTTGATCAGCCTATCAGAGTTCAAACCTCGCAAGAACGAAGCCCTTGAGCGTGGCTACCTGATGGGGCGCTATGGCGGGCTGCCGTACCTAACCGATCCGATGGAGTTGGAGCCATAATGGGCCGCGACAACTCCCCCAAAGCTCGGCAGCGCAAGCAACTAGAACGAAAACAGGCTCGACGGGCCAGCTATGACCGCATCCTGATCGTTTCTGAGGGCAGCAAGACCGAGCCAAACTACTTTGGCGAAATCCGCAGTTTCCACCGTTTGCATGCCACCAATGTGCAAGTGTGGCCAAGCAGACTCGGAACTCAGCCAATCCAGGTAGTGAATTACGCCCGAGAATTATTCGAGAGGGGCGACCGGAACAGACGGATCCAGCCGAGAGCGTTCGAGCAGGTTTTCGCAGTATTCGACCGTGACGATCATACGACCTATTGCGACGCACTGAAGCTGGCCAATTCGCTACACAACAAGCTACGCAACGATGCTAAGCAAGCCGTGAGTTTCAAGGCCATAGCGTCTGTGCCTTCTTTCGAGTTGTGGCTATTGCTCCACTTCGACGACGTTCAGGCTCCACTTCATCGGGATGAGGTGCTGCAACGACTCAAACAACACATTCCCGATTATCAGAAAGGCCAGCGGGGCGCATTTGCCGTGACGCGCGAACATCTCAACATAGCGATGCAACGAGCCGAGCGGTTGGCTGCGAGGTTTACCGCCTACAGCGATCCTGAGCCCTATACCGCAGTTGCAGATCTTGTGAAACTGTTAACTACTCTAAGTGCTTGATTCAGCACCGGCACGGCCAGGTCGAGTTGGCACACACGCTCTTGTGGCGACACGTCATCGGTTGACGGATACCTCAAGGACAGGAAGAAGAAAGAAGCGTTGGCGAAGAAAAATCTCGCCTGATCAGTTAGAAGGCACGCCTGCGTTCTCAGCCCTCTTTCGGAAAAATCTCTATTTGTTCGTCGTTTGGTGTCGGCGCCTTCTTGCCGCGTTTCGGTTTCGTGGGCTTCGTCGCGGCTTTCTCGACTTCTGCACAGGCATGGTTCAAAGCTAGCAGTCGGCGGAGGAGTTCCTTGCGCGCGGCGGGGCTGATCGTGTAGCGAATGCGGTCGTTTTCGGCGAGGGTTTCGACTTCGTAGAAGGCATGCTCGAGGAGGAGATTCTGCCAGCCGTAGGCGTCGCGAATGGCGAGGTCGAGTTCGATATGAAGCCGGCGCAGTTCGAGCAGTCCTTCGTAGCCACGTTCGGATTCATCAGCGGACTTCTTGCTCACTTTGGCGACCTTCGTGGGGGTGAGGTCGCGGGCGTGGAAGAGGTTGTAGATGTCCGTGAGCCCGAGGCAGAGGGAAAGCATCAGGGACTTGCGGTGCTCGTGGTAACGCTCCCCGAGGGTGGCAAGGGCGGGGTTGGCGGTTTGCCAGAGTCCTTCAGGGAAGGCGAAGGTCTCGAAGCATTTCGACGGCGAGTATCGCAGCCTGTCCATGGCGAATTCATAAATCATGCGGCGATTGGCGTCTGATACAGCCCTCGACAATGTCTTCGCCACCGGTAAGATCTGAAATCGATTGGTGATGACGATCCGTCAGCATCCGGTTCTGGCAGGCCTCCTTCCAACCCGGCATGCGTTCGATGGCCGTTATAGTAATGTTGGAACTCGGTTAGTTTTGCATCCAGATCGACGGTCGTCCAGAACAGGGTCCGGTCGAGGTACTCGCGCCGAAGCGTCCCAATCAGCCGCTCTACGAACAGATGCGACAGCGGTACGTATGGGACAGTCTTGATCTCCGTCACCTCGAGTACTCGAAGATTGGCTTTCCATTGGTGGAACCGATACAGCGGATCATGATCCGAGCTGAGGTATTTGGGCAGACCTTGTCCGCGAATCGCACGACGGAACATGCAGCACAGCGCCACTCCGTCCACGGCGCCGCTGTGGACGCCAAACCCTAATGATGCGACGCGTGAATTGATCCATCACAACGAGAACCCAATGGGTTCTCAAAGTGGCGGATTCGCATCGGAACAAATCGCAACTCCACAAACTGTCCTTCATGTGGCCGAGAAACGTCAGCCAGGATGGGCCCGCTGAATCCCATTCCGGACGGTAGCGAGCGCTCAGGATGCGGCGAACCACATCCTTATCGATCTCGACGCCGAAAGCCAACGCGATCTGCTGGGCAATGCGAGGACAGCCCCAACTGGGATTGAACCGCTTCATGGCCACGACGGCGTCGATGAGTTCTTGGTTCGGTCCCTTCGGGCCGGGTCGACGCCCGCGCTGGGTCGAAAACAGCAGGCGGTACTTGCGTTTCCTGAACAGGCTGTGCAGATGGAGCAAGGTGGAGGGCTTCAGAACAATGGCGGAACGGAGGATGCGTGCCGGGCGCATGAAAAGGGTGAACAAACCAGCGGCAATGCGATCCGTGGCGCGCAGGTTGGGCGCACGCTTGCTCCGGCGATTAAGGATCAACAGTTGATGCCGGATCAGCGCGGATTCGGCAACCACGGAACGGAGTCCGCCCGGCCCTACCAGTCGGACCACGGTGACGATCACATGAACGAACAGGATGATGAAGTCGCGCATCCCGGCAATGGTAACAATACCTCACAAGCGACGGAATTCAGGCCGATTTGGTAATTCGCCATGGACAGGCATGCGCTGTGAAGAGCGTCTGGGCGGCTGCTAAGGCACTACGCTCGCGCCGTATGAGTATTGTACGGGCAAGCCCGACCATCCTGTAAAGGAACCGTAAAAGAGCCGGACACTTAACCATTTCTGGAGTATCGTATATAAGGCCATGGACAGCGTTCTCGACCAGATCCCCGCAGCGGGCGCACGGCTGCTGCTGGTGGATGACAACCCGAAGCTTTGCCGGATGGTGAAGGAGTATCTGGAACCCGTAGGATACGACGTGTCTTTGGCCCACACAGGGCCGGATGGGCTCGAGAAGGCGCTTGGAGAGGAATTTCAAGCCGTGATCCTCGACGTTATGCTTCCAGGGATGGACGGTTTTGCGGTGCTGAAGCAGCTTCGGAAGCAGTCCACCGTACCGGTCTTGATGTTGACGGGGCGCGGGGAGGCTCCGGATCGGATTGCGGGCCTGGAATTGGGCGCGGACGATTACATCCCGAAGACGTTTTCGCCGCGAGAACTGCTAGCACGGCTGCGGGCAGTCATTCGGCGATCGATGATCACGGCTCTGCACGCTCGGCAGGCGCCGCAACCGGCCATCGAAGTGGGCGCGCTAAGGGTGGAGCCCGAGATGCGCCAGGCCTACCTCTACGATCAGCCTTTGGCGCTTACGCCGACGGAATTCGACCTCCTGCTCTGCCTGGCGCGGGATTGCGGGCGCGTGAAGACGCGGGAACGGTTGCTACTGGAAGTAGCCGATCGCGATTTTGAATCTTTCGACCGCTCAATTGACGTCCACATCTCGTCGCTGCGGCGCAAACTTGGCGACGAACCAAAGTCCCCGCGCTTTATCGTGACGGTCCGATCGGCAGGCTACTTGCTCCGCAATCCGGACAAAGAGGCGGAGAGATGAGGCCGCGGCTGCCTCTGTACTCGAAGGTCCTTGCGCTGGCGTTTTTGAATCTCTGTCTGCTCGCGCTGGCTCTGTGGATGATCGTGAGGGCGCAATTCCGCGTGGATTCGGGATCGTTCCTGCTCGCACCCGCGCAGAATCGCATCATGAGTGTGGCGCACGCCATCGCGCTGGAGTTGGAGGAAGCAAAGCCCGAAGAGTGGAATCATGTGCTGACCCGATATGCGCAGAGCCAGCGCGTGGAGTTCGTTCTATTCGATGAGTTCGGGACACGGGTGGCCGGGCCGGACTTTCCGCTGCCGAGGCAGGTTGCGGAACGCATTCCAGAAAGGGGATCTCGCGGCCGCGGGGGACCCGGGGAGCGAGGTGCGCCGCCTCCGCAAAAAGGCCGCGAACAACGCGGGCCGGCTCCTCCGTTGTTCTTGACGGCGACCACCGAGCCGACAGAGTACTGGGCAGGAGCGCGCATCCCGATACGGCGCGATCGCCAGGAGAACCCTCATCCGGGGACTCTCCTGATGATGTCACCGGCACTGCTTGCAAGTCCGCTCTTTTTCGACCCTACACCGTGGCTCACCATTGGCGTTGCGGTGATCGTCATCTCCGTCGCGTGCTGGCTTCCGTTTATCCAGGGCATGACACGGTCGATTTCACAGACGACGCGCGCGGCCAGCCAGATTGCGGAAGGCCGTTTTGAAGTTCACGTGCCGGACCGCCGCCGCGACGAAATCGGGCAACTCAGTGCAGCGGTGAACCGGATGGCAGAGCGGCTTTCGGGCTTCGTCAACGGCCAGCGAGCCTTCCTCAGAGGAATCGCCCATGAGCTTAGCAATCCGATTGCAACGATCCAGTTTGGGCTGGGCAATCTGGAACGGCGCGTGAGTGAGGACCAGCGCGCGGCTGTTGCGGACATCCAGGAAGAAGTTCACCACATGTCGGCGCTGGTGAACGAACTGTTGTCGTTTTCGAAGGCAGGGATAGACGCTCTGGATATCAAGCTGGTCCCGGTGAACCTGGCTGCGACTGTGACCCGAGTCATGGAGCGGGAAGCTGATGCTCAAGTCGCGGCCATGATTTCGGTGGACGACAAGCTGATTGTACAGGCCGAGCCGGAGTACCTTTTCCGGGCGCTGTCCAACGTCGTCCGCAACGCCATCCGGTATGCCGGGCATGCCGGGCCGATCCAGATTACCGCCCGTGCCGAGCAGGACTCAGTCTACCTGACTGTCGCGGACAATGGCCCTGGAGTTCCCGAGGAAAGCCTGGAGCAGGTTTTTGCCCCGTTTTACCGCGTTGATCCTTCGAGAAGCCCTGAAACAGGCGGCATGGGACTAGGGTTGGCGATTGTCCGCAACTGTGTAGAGGCCTGCCGGGGAGCAGTGCGATGCCGCAACCGGCAACCCTCGGGACTTGAGGTCGAGATCCGGCTGGCCGCGGCGGAAGCATAGAGGCCTCCCCGCTCACTCGACGAAATGTAAGCAACAGGTAAAAGATCGGGCCGTCTTGCATCGCTCGCGTTATGAATGGAGCGATGAAACAAAGTCCGATATTCTGGTTTATTTTCGCCGGCTCCCTGCTCGCAGTGGAGCGTCTTCAGGGTCCGACAGAACTCCTGTTCTGGGACAAGGCCAGGGCCTGCAACGGCTACACGCTGTTCGGGGCGGCCGGCACGTCCTATCTGATCGACATGCAGGGCAAGGTTGTCCACACGTGGCCGCTCGGGACGAATCCGCGGCTGCTGGACAACGGGAACTTGTTGGACGCATCCCGGGACGATCCCAGCGGTTTTCAAGGCTTCAAAGAAATCGATTGGGACGGCAAAACCGTCTGGGAGTACACGGAGTCGCGCCAGGGTTACGCCCCGCACCACGACTGGGTGCGCATCTTAAATCAAAAACTTAACGCCCCGACGACTCTCTACATCGCCAACAAGCCCATCTCCGCGGAACAGGCGCTGGCCGCCGGAGCAGACCCGCGCAGGCCTCCGGAAGAGGGAGCACAGATGGATGCCGTGGTCGAAGTGGATATGCAAGGCAAGGTGATCTGGGAGTGGTGGTTCTTCGACCATATCGTGCAGGATGTCGATCCTGCCAAACCGAACTACGTTGGCGTGGGCAAATCGATTGCGGATTATCCTGGCAAGCTCAATCTGAATCTGGCGGGGCGGCCCCTGCGCCGCGACTGGTTGCACTGCAATTCGCTCGACTACAACGCGGAACTGGATCAAATAGTCATCAACTCCGTCCAGGGCGAACTGTACGTCATCGACCACGGCGCCACGTTCTTAGCCGGCGATCCCGCGGCAAGCATCGCGAAAGCGCGCGGACCCGCGGGCGATTTCCTATACCGCTTTGGCGATCCGGCGCGATACAAGCAGGGAGATCCGCCCCGGGTCCTCGAAAACTGGGACACCGCCACATCAGGTCACAAGCAGATGGGCGGATCGCACCACGCCCACTGGATCGAACCGGGTCTGCCGGGAGCCGGCCATCTCATGGTATTCAACAATGGGCAGTATCTCTTCGAGCGGACCCCGCAGTCGTCCATCCTCGAGATCAACCCGTTTCTCGATTCCGGTGACCGCAACACAGGCAAGTATGTGAATCCGCCGCAGGCAGGCTATCGCGAGGAGCGATACCACCGCGATACCCACAAGATGCCGAGGTCGATCTCCAAGCAGGTGGTCTGGACGTATCGATCGAAGAGCAACATGGGCTTCTTCAGCCACATCGGCTCGAGCGCGCAGCGGCTTCCGAACGGTAACACCCTGATTTGCTCGGATACCGAAGGACATCTCTTCGAGGTGACCCCTGAGGGGGACCTCGTTTGGGAATACATCAATCCCGTCACCCGCGACGCGGTTCTGAGAATCATGCCGGACAGCCTCCCTATGACGAATTCCGTATTCCGCGCATATCGCTACAGCGCGGAGCATCCGGCGTTGAAGGGCAGAGACCTCACGGGCCGAATGCCGATCACAGAGATGCCTCAGCGGCCAAGGCCGTCCCGGCCTGAGCGGAAGAATAAGAGCGAGGTCCAACCGGAAATTGTAAAGGACGAGTAAATGAATCGGGCGCTGCCGCCTCTTCACGTTTTAATGAGTGTGGAACGGAAATGAGGTGAGGATTACCATGAAAGCCTGGATCATTCAAACGGTTTGCGGCGCCGCGTTGGTCTCGCTGGCGCTCCTGGGACAGAGCGGACCGCGGCCTTCCGCCCCGAGCATGGTGACCATTCCCGCCGGCAGCTTCGAGATGGGCGACCATCACGGGTTCGTCGATCCAAAACACGGCAGCGATGAAGCGCCAATTCACAAGGTGCGGCTTGACGCTTTTCAGATGGGCCTTAACGACGTCACCACGCTGGAGTACGCCGAATTCCTCAACTCGGCGATGGCGCTGCGTCTGATCGAGGTTCGTAAAGGCGGCATTTACCTCGCCGGAGGCAGCGATCTGCTGTGCGATACCCGCGAATCCTCACGCTTCAGCCGGATCGGCTGGGACGGAAAGAAATTCTCAGTCCCCGAGAGCAAAGAGAGTCACCCGATGGTGTGCGTGCGCTGGCGCGGCGCGGCGGTTTACTGCAACTGGTTGAGCAAGCAGAAAGGTTATCCCACCTGCTACAACACCAACACATGGGAATGCGATTTCAACAAAAGCGGATTCCGGCTGCCCACCGAGGCGGAGTGGGAATATGCCGCTCGCGGGGGGCAACAGAGCCCGTATTTCAACTATCCCTGGGGCAATGAAGCCGATCCGGCCAGAGCGAACGTTCCCGAGTCGCGCAACCCCTTCCGCCAGGGCGCACAGCCGATGACGACGCCGGCGGGGTTCTTCAAGGCGAATGGCTACGGCCTCTACGACATGGCCGGCAACGTCTGGCAGTGGTGCAACGATCTGTATGAGCGGAACTACTACGCCTATTCTCCAGCGGAAAATCCGCCCGGACCCGCCCAGGGCAGTCCCATGCCGGATGGCAAGACCTATCGGGTCATGCGTGGCGGCAGTTGGTACAACGGGGAGTTCGGCCACAGCCGGGTTTCGAATCGCGATCCCTCCTACTTCCGCGGCCCCGATCCGGCCAGCGGACTCAACGATCCGGACGGCCCGTGGTTCCACATTGGATTCCGCGTGGTCCGGCCTCTGGACGCAGAGAGCAGAGCGCTCATCGAACCGACGCCGGCGCCGCGCGACGCGCGGCAGGACCCGGCAAGGGGAGGCGACGGGACTCGAAGGGGTGGCGATGTCCGCCTGGTTCGGAATGAGAGTGGCTCGTTTGTCCTCCGCAGTCCGGTGGTGTCCGATCATGGTGCTCTGCCGAAGGAATTCACTGGCGACGGTGAGGGTGTAACGCCGCCTCTTGAGTGGAGCGGCGCGCCGTCCGGCACGAAGAGCTATGCGCTGATCATGCACCATACCGATCCGAAAGGCGAATACGTCACCTACTGGCTTCTGTACAACATTCCGGCCAACATTCAGAGCCTCCCGAAGGATGTGAAAGGCGTCGGAACGCTCGGCATCGGCAGCCGGGGGAAACGTGCGGCTTATACTCCGCCGCACTCCCAAGGTCCTGGACTCAAAACTTATGTGCTCACTATGTACGCCCTCTCGGCGCCGCCACAAATCGCCGCCGGCACCGAGGTCACGAACGACATCCTGATGGCCGCGATCAAAAACAACATCCTCGCCAGCGCCGATCTGAGCATGACTTACACACGTCCCGGTGGAGACCAGGGGCAGCGCGCCGCTCGCGAAGATCGTCCGCCGCGCCCGGGCGGTCAGGGCGGAGCTGGCGGCAGAGTCGCGGAAGACAACAAAACCCCGGCCTCCCCCAATCCAGGCCAGACCGTCGGACTGTTTCTCAGCACGGCCAAGGCTTCCAGCGGCTACACACTTCTGGCGCCGAAGCACAATACCGTCACCTACCTTCTGGATAACCAGGGCTGCGTCGTGCACCAGTGGAAGAGCCAGTACGAGCCCGGGCAGTCCGTATACCTAAAGCCCAACGGCAACCTTCTTCGAACCTGCATGTTGCGAAACCGCAGCTTCACCGGCGGAGGCGAGGGAGGCCGCATCGAGGAATACGACTGGGACGGCAAACTGATCTGGGAGTTCACCTATTCCAATGACAAGTATCAGCAGCATCACGATATCGCGCCGCTCCCGAACGGCAACATCCTGATGCTGGTGGTGGAAAAGAAGTCTGAAGCCGAATCCATCGCAACAGGCTGGCCGGCGGAGATGGTGCTCGGCCGGGAACTCTATCCGGATTCGATCGTTGAGGTCCAGCCGGCTTATCCCAACGGCGGCAAAGTGGTCTGGGAGTGGCGCGTCTGGGATCACATGATCCAGGACTACGACAAAGCCAAAGCCAATTACGGCGATGTCGCGGCCCACCCTGAACTGATCTATCTGAACGCTTCGCGAAACCGCCCGCCTTCCTTCTGGAATCACGTCAACTCGATCGCGTACAACGCAAAGCTCGATCAGATCGTGATCAGCGCGCGCGGCAGCAGCGAAATCTGGTTCATCGACCACAGCACCACCAGGCAGGAGTCAGCCGGCCACAAGGGCGGACGCCACGGAAAAGGTGGCGACCTGATCTATCGATGGGGCAACCCCGCGGCTTACAAACGCGGCTCTGAACGCGACGCGCAACTGAACCAGCAGCACGACGCGCACTGGATTCCGGACGGCTATCCCGGCGCAGGCCACGTCACTATCTTCAATAACGGATACAACCGCGGATACTCCAGCATCGAGGAGATCGCGCCGCCCGTCGACCCCAACGGACGCTACGTCATCCTGCCGGGCAAGCCCTACGGTCCGGAGAAGCCGGCCTGGCATTACGAGGCCAAGGACCGCACAGACTTCTTCTCGTCGGAGATTTCCGGCGCGCATCGCTTGCCCAACGGCAACACGCTGATCTGCGCGGGCGTCATTGGCCACCTGTTCGAAGTCACTCCGGAAGGTGAGACGGTCTGGCAGTACGTCAACCCGATGGTGCGCGGAGGCATTCTCGCGCAGGGTGAACTGCCGGGGAAAGATGTGCGCGGACACCTGTACAACGCCGTATTCAAGGCGCAGCGGTACGCACCCGATTATCCCGGACTGGCAGGCAGAAATTTGACGCCAGGCGAACCTATCGAGTTGCCGGCATCTCAGAAGGGGAATACAGGTTTGGATAAGAAAGACGCATCGTCGGACGAACGGCCACCCGGCCGGCGCGGCCCCGGTGGTGACGGCGGTCCGCGGCGCAATCCATAGTGAGGCTCAATCATGATTCAATCGAACATTCTCGCAGCGGTAATCCTGGTTATCCTATGCCAGTGCACGCAGGGCCAGACCCAGACGGTTGGCCTATTTCTGAACAATGAGGCCAAGGTGGCTCCGGGCTACGTTTTGCTACCCCCGATGCACAACGGGCATACGTACCTACTCAATAACAGCGGTCAAATCGTCAATTCCTGGTCCGATGGCAACACCGAGCCCGGACGCATGGCCTATCTGTTGCCGAATGGTCACCTGCTCCGATCCGTTTCGCTGCCGAACTCAGGGCCAAACACGGGCGGTGGCGATGGCGGCCGCATTACGGAATGGGACTGGAGCGGCAAGCTCCTGTGGCAGTTCGACTACTCCACGTCGCAGTATGCGACGCACCACGATCTCAAGATGCTCCCCAACGGCAACGTGATCGTGCTGCTCGTGGAAACAAAATCGCTCGCCGACATGGCGGCGGCGGGATTCCGGCCCAATATCCTGCAGCAGGGGGCGAATGTGCTGGTTCCCGATGCCATCATCGAGGTTCAGCCCACCCGGCCTATTGGCGGCAAGATCGTATGGGAGTGGCACGTGTGGGATCATCTGGTCCAGAACTATGACGCGACGAAAGCCAACTACGGAGATCCCGCCGCGCATCCGGAACTGGTAAATCCGAACGCTTCCCCGGGACAGATCGCCTCGTTCTGGAACCACATGAACTCGATCGATTACAACTCGGACCTCGATCAGATCATGGTCAGCGTGCGAGGCAACAGCGAGATCTGGATGATCGACCACTCCACCACCTCGACCGAAGCAGCCGGCCATACCGGCGGCAAATACGGCAAGGGCGGAGATCTGCTTTACCGCTGGGGAAATCCGGTGATGTATTCGGCAGGGAAGAACACCGACGAGATGCTCTACCAGCAGCATGACGCCCAGTGGATCGCCAAGGGACTTCCCGGCGCCGGCAACATCCTGATCTTCAATAACGGCATAAACCGGCCCGCCGGCAATTTTTCCACTGTTGACGAGATTGTCTCGCCCGTCGACTCCAAAGGCAACTATCCGCTCGCCTCCGGCGCAGCCTACGGGCCGAAGCAGCTTGCGTGGACTTACGCCGGCGCGGGCGCGGAGAGGTATTACGATCCGGACGTCTCCGGAGCCGAGCGCCAGCCCAACGGGAATACGCTCATTTGTTACGGCACCCGCGGGTTGATCGAGGAGGTGACTACGGCCGGCGAAATCGTCTGGAAATATGTCAACCCGGTGATAACGTCGGGACCTCTATTGCAGGGTCAGACAGCACCGTTGGATGCGAAAGGCCAGGGCATGAATGCAGTATTCAAAGTTCGCAGATATGCGCCTGACTACCCCGGGCTCGCCGGCCAGGATCTGTCGGCCAAGGGCACGATCGAGCTCTATGGAACCCGCTATGTGAACGGAGCCAGTTTCCTTACCGGATCTACGTCGGCGGGAGCGGTCTTGACCATACTCGCTGACAGCGGTCTCGCGGATAGCGCGCTAGCGGCGGCAACCTCTACCCTGTCTGCGAAGCTGGGCACGACGAGCGTCAGCATCACCGACAGCGCTGGAAAGACCCAATTGTGCAGTCTCTACTACGTCTCTCCACAACAGATAAACCTTGTGGTTCCGGATGGCATGGCGACCGGAAAGGCCACTGTCACAGTCCAGCGTGACAACGGCAAGAATGTCTCGGGCACAGTGACGATTGACCCTGTGGCGCCCGGATTGTTCTCTATGGGAACGAGCGGAGTCGGGGCCATGGTCGGATTGCGCGTCGATGCAAGCGGAAATCGAAGCGACGTACCCGTGTTCGCTTACAACAAAGCGCAGAATACGTACACAGCCGCACCCATCGACCTTGGGGCCACGGGCGATCAGGTCTATCTCTCGCTGTACGGCACGGGCATTCGCGGAGGCAATGCCGTAAACATCAGCGTCACGATCGGAAACAAACCTGTCCCAGTGCTCGGCGCTGCGGCTCAGTCCCAGTACCCGGGTCTCGATCAGGTAAACATTGGACCACTACCCCGCACGCTGGCCGGCAGCGGAAACACGAACCTCGTGCTCAGAGTGAACAACGCGGGAGCGAACGCCATCACGGTGAACATCAAGTGAGGCGGAGCATGACAAGACGGTTGCACGCGCTCTTCCTGTTGTCGGTCGCCGCCCTGGCGCAGTCCATGCAGCCCGGCTCGACGAAATATCCGGAGATGACGCTCATCCCGTCCGGTGAATTCGACATGGGCGACCATTACGATTTCGTCGACCCGCAGCATCCCAGCGACGAACGTCCCATTCACAAGGTCTGGATCGACTCGATGTTCATCGGCACGTACGATGTGACCAACAGCCAGTACATCGAGTTCCTCAACTCGGCCTATTCACAGGGCTTGATTGAGATCCGGAACGGATTGGTCTATCCCAAGGGAAGCGGATCCGATTTCCACATGGATCTGTATCCGGTAGTGAAATTCGGCAGCATCGACTGGGACGGCGCGAAATTCGTCACCATCGACAAACGGACGAATCATCCCGTGGGAGTGCGCTGGTCCGGAGCCGCCGCCTACGCCAACTGGCTCAGCGAGCAACAAAGTCTTCAGCCCTGCTACGACCTTGCCACGGGACGGGTCGATTTCACAAAGAACGGGTACCGCCTGCCGACCGAAGCCGAGTGGGAATACGCGGCGCGGGGCGGGCAGTACAATCCCTATTACAATTTCCCGTGGGGCAATGACGCCGACAATCGCAAAGCCAACTGGCCCGGTCCGCTGCACCCCGACCAGGGCGCGGACCCCGACAACCCATACCAGACCGGCCCATATCCGTGGACGACGCCAGTCGGATTCTACAACGGGCAACTGCACACTAAGGCTGAATTCGGATGGCCCGGCAACCAGCAGTCGTTCCAGACATTGAGCGGCGCCAACGCATGGGGCCTTTATGACATGGCCGGGAACGTCTGGCAGTGGGTGAACGACTGGTACGGAACCAACTACTACAGCGCGAGCCCTTACAAGAATCCTCCCGGACCTGACGCAGGCAGCCCGATGCCGGATGGACAGCCCTACCGCAATATGCGCGGCGGAAGCTGGTTTAATGGCGGCGTCAACGATCCCGGCCACGCCCGAGTGTCGAACCGGGACCCCGGATACTATCGGGCTCCGGACAATCCCAACACCCCGTACTTCCACATCGGATTTCGGGTCGCACGCACGGCGCCGGCTTTGGCCACGGTCTCCGCGGCCAGCTATTCGGGCGTGTCAGTTGCTGCCGGCTCGATCGCCACAGCTTTTGGAACCGGGCTCGCTGGAGGCACGGTTACCGTAAAGGACAGCAAAGGCTTACAGAGACCTGCGCAGGTGCTGTCTTCGTTTCCGAGCCAGATCAGCTTTGTCGTGCCGGACGCAACCGCGACTGGCCAAGCGACGGTAATGGTTTCGAATGCGGGAACCGTTACGAGCACGGGGAATGTCCTGGTGGAAACCATAGCCCCGGCGCTCTTCGCCATGAACGCAACCGGCAAGGGGGTGGGCGCCATCATCGGCTTGCGCGTGGATGCCGGCGGTCAGCGCAGCGACGTTCCCATTTTCACGTACGACATAAACGGAAAGCAGTATGTTCCCGCGCCCATCGACCTCGGGGCCGCAACGGATCAGGTCTATCTGTCGTTGTACGGAACCGGAATCCGCGGATTCACCTCGCCTTCAGCCGTCGTTGTCACTGTCGGTGGCGTTACCGTCCCGGTGCTCGGAGCGGCTCCCCAATCCCAGTTCGCCGGCCTCGACCAGGTAAACATCGGACCGCTGTCGCGGTCGCTCGCAGGCAGGGGCGAGGTCAACATAGCGCTGGCGGTGGACGGGAAGCTGGCCAACAACGTTACGGTGAGCATCAAGTGAGATTACTGCCTGCAGTGTTTCTGGCCGCGTCGGCGTTTGCGCAGTCCCCGTTTACCGCGGGCGCCGTCGTCGGCAAAGTCGCCGCTGGGTTCCAGTTCACGGAAGGCCCGTGCTTGCGTCCGGATGGCGTGCTGCTGTTCAGCGACATCCCGGCCGACACCGTGTACCAGTGGACAGCAGAGGACGGCGCGCAGCCTTACTACAAGCCGTCGGGAAACTCGAACGGTCTTGCGCTGGATGGTCAGGGGCGGCTGCTTCTCGCTCAGCACGGCAAACGGCGTGTTGCGCGGTGGGAGGCCGACGGCACGGAAACGCCCTTGGCTACGCAATACGGCGGCAAGCGCCTCAATAGTCCGAATGACCTCGTGGTGAAGTCCGATGGGCGCATCTACTTTACTGACCCGCCTTATGGAATCAGCAGTTCGGAGGAAGAACTCGGTTTCTACGGAGTCTACCGGGTTACGTCCGATCCGCAGGCTCCCGAACTTCTTGTAAAGGACCTCAGGCGTCCGAACGGTATTGCTTTCTCTCCGGACGAGTCACGGCTCTATGTCGCCGACACCGACGACGCGCGAGTCATGGTATTTGACGTGAAAGCGGACGGTACGCTCGCCAATGAACGCGTCTTCGTTCAGAATAAGAACGACCTCGCGCCCGACGGCGTCAAGGTGGACGCCACCGGCAATCTTTACGTCGCCGGGAGCGATGGAAAGATCTGGATCTACTCTCCGGCCGGCGAGCGTTTGGGCAGCATCGCGGTCCCGGAGAAAACGCGCAACCTGGCCTGGGGCGACTCGGGTCGGAGGTCGCTTTACGTTACCTCAGGTGCCAGCGTCTACCGCGTCCTGCCAGCCATGACCACCATGTCTCGCCTAGCTGGGACAGGGCAGACAGGGAAATTCACCGCCACTTTCGGGCAGGATTCCGACTACGCGCTGAATCCGCCGAAGTTTGCGGTCAATGGCGATGGTACCGTCACAGACTTGATCACCGGTCTGATATGGCAACAGACGGATGGTCCGGAGATGACGATCGAGAACGCCGGCCCATACTGTAAGTCTCTTTCACTCGGTGGATACCAGGACTGGCGTCTTCCGTTCGCGCATGAGGCTTACACGATTCTGAATCACAGCGCCGTCAACCCGGCGTTGGACACCACGGTCTTCACGAAGACTGCGGCAGAATACTGGTGGACCGGCGATTCGCGCGCCGACGATCCAACGCGAATCTGGGTCACCAATGCCGGAGGCGGCATCGGCCCTCATCCGAAGAACGAGACCATCAGCGCGGGCGGCGCGAAGCGGATGCAGGTCCGCTGCGTGCGGAGCTCGATTTCCATCGCCGCCATCCGCGCCAGCCTGACGGACAATGGCGACGGGACAATTACCGACAACCATACCGGCCTGATGTGGCAGAAGGCCGATTCCGGAAACACACTGACATGGGAAGCCGCCCTGCGCTACGCCGAAGGCCTGTCGCTGGCAGGCTATGACGACTGGCGCCTGCCGAACATCAAGGAACTGCAGTCCATCAGCGACGAGCATCTCGTGAATCCCTCGCTGGACAAGGCCTACTTCACCGGCGCGATTCCCGCCGAGAACTGGTCTTCCACCACCCTGGCGAATCAACCCGGTTCGGCCTGGACCATCGATTTCACGCTCGGCATCGGAAGCTACCGCGCGAAGACGGACACTCTTCGCGCCCGTGCCGTTCGCGGAGGCTTCGCTGCGCTGTCTATTGTTTCGGCCGCGAGCTTTGCCTCCGATCCCATACTGGCGCCGGGCAGCCTCGCGAGCGCGTTCGGCAACCTGGCTCCGCTTTCCATTCTCGGCGGAGCCGCGTTTACGCTTACTGATGCTGCAGGTTTCTCATTCAACCTCCCCATTCTCGCGGCCGCTTCGAGTCAGGTAAACGTTGTCGTGCCGGACCGGGCGCAGACAGGAATCGCATCCGCCGCCCTGTCGAGCAACGGACGTCAGATCGCAGCCGGAGTACTCCGCCTCGATCGCGTCGCTCCAGGCCTGTTTTCCGCCAACGCGGACGGAAAGGGCGTCGCAGCCGCAGTCGCTTTGACGGTGGCTGCCGATGGCAGGCAGACTTCCCAGGTCATATTCGACCAATCTGCCCCGGCGGGTTTGCGACGCGCGGTTTCAATCGACCTGACGCGCGCCGGCGATCAGGTTTACCTCTTGCTTTTCGGCGTCGGCATGCGCAGTGCTTCTCAGAAGGCGGCAACAGTCGGGGGAATCTCCGTTCCGGTTGCTGGACCGGCGCCTCAGGGCGAGTTCGACGGACTCGATCAGGTAAATCTCGGACCCCTGCCGATATCGCTCGCCGGCCGCGCCGACGCGGAAATAGTGGTGAGTATGGACGGAAAGCAGGCGAATAAGGTAACCGCCAATTTCAAATGAGAACACTGGCGCTGTCGATTGCATTGTGGTGTGGCTACCTGCTCGGACAGGCTCAGGACACTGGTGTCCGGGTCATCCTCGGGCGGCCAACGGATCGCTCCATCACAGCGAACATCCTGGCCGCCCGTGCGATGGAAATCTACGTCGAGTACGGAGTAAGGTCCGGCGCCTATACTGGCAAGACCCCGTCCCTGAAACTTGAAGCTTCCAGTCCCTCGGTGATTGAATTACGGTCATTGAAGCCGAATACACGCTATTACTACCGTGCGCGATGCCGGCCGGCGGGCCAGACCGCCTATCTGTCCGGCCTCGAATCGTCCTTCCAGACGCAGCGGCCCGCCGGCAGCGCATTTACCTTCGTCGTTCAGGCAGATCCGCACCTGGATGAAGTTTCCGATCCCGAAGTGTACACGCGAAGTCTGCGCGACGAACTCGCTTCGTCAGCGGATTTCCTCATCGACCTCGGCGATACCTTCATGTCGGACAAACTGGAGTCGCAGACCGCCGATGAGGTCCTGTGGCGGCATCTGCTGGCTCGCTCGTACTACGAAATCGTGGGACATTCGCTTCCCATCTTTCTCGTCCTCGGCAACCACGAGGGGGAGAGCGGCCGCCGGACCGACGGTAGCGCCCGCAATCTGGCCGTCATCGCAGCCAGGACGCGTAAGCTCTATTACCCGAATCCCGAGCCGAATAATTTCTACACCGGCAGCACGAAGTCCGAACCATTCATCGGACTGCGTCAGAACTACTGCGCCTGGACCTGGGGCGATGCGCTGTTCGTTGTGCTCGATCCCTACTGGTACACGACGGCGCGACCGGGACAGGGCGGAGACAACTGGTCCTGGACCCTGGGACGCGAGCAGTACGGCTGGCTGAAGAACACGCTCGAGCAAAGCCGCTCGAAGTTCAAATTCGTCTTCGCACACAATCTTGTCGGCGGTCTCGACCTCGACGGCCGCGCAAGAGGGGGCATCGAGGGTGCGCCGTACTTCGAGTGGGGCGGCCACAATCAGGACGGAACCTGGGGATTCAACGAAAAGCGTCCCGGATGGGAGATGCCCATCCATCACCTGCTGGTGAAGTACAACGTCACCGCTTTCTTCCATGGACACGATCACTTGTACGCCAGGCAGGAACTCGACGGGGTAGTGTACCAGGAGGTTCCGCAGCCAAGCAGCGGACGGATGCGCAACCCCTCCGGCCAATATGCGTACACTCACGGCGACATCCTGCCGGGTTCCGGATATATGCGGTTCCGCGTCTCGCCTGACGGCGTCAAGGCCGAGTTTATTCGAACCAACGCCGCGATGCCGGAAGTCGCTCACACATACTCGATGCCGCTCAAGGCGCGGAACGCGAGCGAATCGCCCACGGCCGTGGCGGGCTCGAGAGTATCCCCTGCACCCGCTGAGAACGGCAAGCAACGTTCGCGAAAAGGCGGGAAGAAAGGCGGAGGGCGCGGACTGGGCAAGCAGCCCCCTCCGGCGCAACAATAAATCTCATGAACCTGTTACGCCTCGGATTTGGACTCGCTTTTCTGGCCATGAGCCAGAGCACCGGAACCTTTGAAGGCAACATCGTTCTTGGCCGCCCCACGGACCATTCCATTACGGCCAGCGTCCTGGCTTTGCACGATCTCGAAGCGTTCGTGGAGTACGGAGTCAAACCTGGCGCCTACACGGCAAAATCAAGCGCGGTCGCGCTCCCCTCCGGCATGCCCGTGGAAGTCCTCCTCGACGGACTGAACCCCGGAACCCGCTATTACTACCGTCTTCGGTATCGCCAGCGCGGCAGCCCGAATTACGCGGCGCTCGCGGAGAACACCTTCCACACTTGGCGTCCGCCCGGCGCGACGTTCACCTTCGGCGTGCAGGGAGACTCCCATCCTGAACGCCTGAACCGGATGTACGATCCGGAACTTTACGCCAGGACCCTCGAAATCGTTCGCCATGACCGGCCCGATTTTTTCGTCATGCTGGGCGACGATTTCAGCGTCGATCAACTCTACAATCGCGACGCGCTGAACACGGAGAACGTCGGACGGCTCTATGCCGGCCAGCGTCGGTTCCTCGGACCGCTGGCGGCCTCAACTCCGCTGTTCCTCGTGAACGGCAACCACGAGCAGGCGGCGGCCTATCTTTTGAACGGGAGGCCGAACAGCCCGCCGGTGCTTGCTGGCATTGCACGGAACCTGTTCTTCCCAAACCCGGCGCCGGATGCTTTCTATAGCGGCGACGGCGAAAAGGTTGAGTTTGTCGGACTGCGCAGGGATTACTACGCCTGGACGTGGGGAGACGCCCTGTTTGTGACCATCGATCCCTACTGGCATTCGCCGGTTCAGGTGGATGCCGGAATCGGCGGAGGAGGAGCCGAGCGAAAAGGTGAAGGAAGGCGCAAGGGCGAAGGCAAGGCGGCAGGCGGCGGAGAAGGCGGCCGCAACCGCGACTGGTGGGGAATCACAATCGGCGATGCCCAGTACCGCTGGCTCAACAAGACGCTGGAAACGAGCAAAGCCCGCTACAAATTCATCTTCATCCACCACGTCATGGGCACAGGCCGCGGCGGAGTCGAACTGGCCGACCTTTACGAATGGGGTGGCAGGAATCGCTCCGGCCAATGGGAGTTCGACAAGAAACGTCCAGGCTGGAAGGTACCCATCCATCAACTCATGGTGAAGAATGGCGTTACCATCTTGTTCCAGGGTCACGATCACCTCTTCGCTCGCCAGCAAAAGGATGGCGTCGTTTACCAGGAGTGCCCGAATCCCGCCGACCAGGGCTACACCGTCTACAATCGCGAAGCTTATCTTTCGGGCGACCTGTTTCCGAACTCGGGCTATCTGCGAGTCACGGTCTCTCCTCAGGATGTAAAGGTCGATTACATCCGTTCCTATCTTCTGAGGGATCAGAAGCCGGGCCACCCAAATGGGGAGGTCGCTTTCTCGTACTCCCTTCCCTCCAAAGACAAACGCTGACCGGCAACTTTGTAAAGGAATAGTAAAAAGCAGGGTCAATCCCGCCGCTTTCGCATTAGTAAGGGAGAGAGGATGTGATGAGTTACAAGTCGAATCGTGTGCTCTGCCTTCGGTTGCTGCTGACGGCGGTGCTACCCGCTTTTACCGCCCCAACCATCACCGTAATTCTAGGCCAGCCGACCGACCAATCTGTCACCATCGCCGTCCGTACCGACACCGCGCTGGACATGTACTTCGAGTACGGTCTCAAGCCCGCCGCCTACACCGCGCAAACGAAGCCCGTGACCTTCACCGCCGATCCGTTTGCACCCGGATTCTTCGTCTCGCAAACGCTGGTGAACGGATTGACGCCCGACGCGCGGTACTACTATCGCCTGAGGTACCGCCCCGCCGGCTCGTCAGCCGAGTTCACGGCCGACAAGGAAAGCTCTTTTCACACGCAACGACCCGCCGGCGGCACGTTCGTTTTCTGCGTTCAGGGGGATTCCCATCCCGAGCGGGCGAAGACCATGTTTGACTCAAATCTGTACATCCAGACGCTGAAAGCGGTGGCCGCCGAACAGCCCGACTTCTACGTCACCATCGGTGACGATTTCAGCGTCGACACGCTGCAGACTCCCTATACCGCCGCCGCTGTCGCCGGGCGCTACACCCTGCAGCTTCCCTACTTCGACCTCCTGGCCCGCTCCGCGCCGCTGTTCCTGACCACCGGAAATCACGAAGAGACGTCGCTTTCAAACTACAACCTCCCCAGCGATAGCGCCAACAGCAATCAGGCGCCGATTTGGGCGCAAAACGCGCATAGCTTGTACTACCCGTCTCCAGCGCCGAATGACCCAAACAGCGGATCTTTCTACACCGGCAACGCCACGAATATGCCTGGCATCGGCCTGCTGCGCGACTATTTCGCTTGGCAGTGGGGCGACGCCCTGTTCGTCGTGATTGATCCCTACTGGGGTTCCCCCGCGCAGGTGGATACAGGCTTGGGCGGACAGAGCAGCACTACCCCAAAATCCCCGGACAAGTGGCTCATCACGCATGGCGACGCGCAGTACCAGTGGCTTAAACAGACGCTGGAGCAGAGCAAGGCCAAGTGGAAATTCGTCTTCGCCCACCACGTCATGGGAACGGGTCGAGGAGGAATCGAAATCGCCGACCAGTATGAGTGGGGCGGCAACAACGCCAATGGAAGCTGGGGATTCACCGGCAAACGCCCAACTTGGCCCATGCCACTTCACCAGTTGATGGTGGCGAATCACGTGACGATCTTCTTCCAGGGGCACGATCACTTGTACGCGCACCAGCAGATCGACGGAGTCACCTACCAGTCGCTCCCGAATCCCGCCGACAACACCTACACGGCGTTCAACGCGGATGCCTACACGCGCGGAGACGTGTTCCCCAACGCGGGCTACACGAAACTGACGGTCGGGCCGTCTTCGGTGAAGGTAGAGTACATCCGCGAGTGGCTTCCCGCAGATGAAAAGCCGCCGACCCAGGTGAGTGGCATGGTGCAGTTTGCCTACGCCATCGGCGCAGCCATCAACCCACCGCCGAGCATCGCGAGCGTCGCCAACGCCGAAGGCGGCAGCCCGGTCATCGCTCCCAACACATGGGTCGAGATCAAGGGATCGAATCTCTCTCCGGCCGGCCCCGGCCGTATCTGGAATAATTCTGACTTTGCAAATAACCAGTTGCCGGCAAAGATCGACGGCGTGAGCGTCACAGCGAATGGGAAGGCTGCCTACATCTACTACATCAGCCCAACGCAAATCAACGTCCTTACTCCGCCCGACGCCATCAGCGGACTCGTACCCGTGCAGGTGACCGTGAACGGAGTCGCCGGCAACATCTTCACCGGGCAGGCCCAGCCGGTGTCGCCTTCGCTCTTTATCTATAGCGGCGCCTCCTATGCCGCTGCTCGTCATGCCGACGGAAGCCTGCTTGGACCGTCCAGCCTCTACCCCGGCTCGACAACTCCTGCAAAGCCAGGTGAAACCATCGTGCTTTACGGCAATGGATTCGGGTCGACCTCCGTGCCGGTCATTAGCGGTTCGCCAGTGCAAGCAGGCGCCCTGGCGCCGCTGCCGGTCATCCGGATCGGCAACGTTCAGGCGGCAGTCCAGTTCGCTGGCCTGGTTTCCCCAGGCCTATATCAGTTCAACGTCGTGGTTCCGCCCGGCGCCCCCGACGGAGACCAGCCGATCACCGCAACATACAACGGGTTGTCGACGCAGGCGGGAACCCTGCTTACCGTGCAGCACTGAGGAGAGATTGAATGAGACGCGCTTTCATACTGATTCCGGGCCTGCTGGCCTGCACCTTCGCCGCCACGGCGCAGGTTGATTTTTCGGGCAAGGAACTGCTCGGCAGAGTTACCAACAACTCTGTGACAGTGAACATGGCCGCGAACAAAGATCTCGAAGTTTATTTCGAATACGGAACTTCGTCTGGCGTCTACACGGCCAAGACCGCCGCCACGCTCTTCCCCGGCGGAACGCCATTCGAAGTGGTGCTGGACAAGCTCCAACCCAACACACGCTATTACTACCGAATGCAGTACCGTGAATCGGGCGCGGCCGCGTTTATAGTCCGCGATGAACATACGTTTCAGACGCAGCGTCCCCGGGGGTCCACGTTCACTTTCGTGCTGCAGTTCGATCCCCACATGGACGAAAACTCCGACGCCGAGACCTACAAGCTGACAATGCAGAACGCGCTCGCGGATAAGGCCGACTTCATGATCGACCTTGGCGATACGTTCATGTCCGACAAAATTCCGCAGGTCACGGCGCCGGCGGTTTTGAACCGCGTGATTCTCCTGCGTTCGTTCTACGACCTGCTCTGCCACTCCACGCCGCTATTTCTCACTCTCGGGAACCACGAAGGCGAATGGGGCCGGAATCTGAACGGCACTTCTCAGAACGTCGCCGTCTGGGACACCAATTACCGAAAGCAGTATTTCCCAAATCCGATCCCCGACGGCTTCTTCGGCGGTGACACGCGCCAATTCCAGTACACCGGACAGCGGCAGGCGTACTATTCATGGGGATGGGGCGACGCCCTGTTCGTCGTGCTTGATCCCTACTGGAATCAGCCCGCCGCGCCGGAGCAAAGCGGGGATTGGTCGCTCACGCTGGGACGAGAGCAATACGATTGGTTGAAAAATACTCTGGAAAGTAGCACCGCTACTTACAAATTCGTGTTCGCCCATAATCTGGTAGGCGGTATCAACCCCAACGGACTCGGTCCCATGCGCGGCGGCGTCGAAGCCGCGAAGTTCCTCGAGTGGGGCGGCTACAACCTCGACGGCAGTTGGGGATTCGACAGAGCCCGCCCCGGCTGGCCCATGCCAATCCACCAGCTTCTGGTCGCCAATAACGTAACCGCGTTCTTTCACGGTCACGATCACCTGTACGCCAAGCAGGATCTAGACGGCATCGTCTATCAGGAAGGGCCGCAGCCGAGCGCGAAGAATACCAACCTCGGCAGCCGGGGAACGGATTATGGCTATGTAAAGGGCACGATTCTCGGCGGCGCCGGATACATGCGCATCCAGGTCTCTCCGGCCAACGTGAAGGCCGAGTACGTGCAAACCTGGACGCCGGCCAACGCGAACGCCTCCCGGACGAATGGTATGGTCGCGGATTCCTACACGATTTCGGCACGAAAGACCAACCTGAAGCTGACGTCAGCCGCCAGCTATTCCGGAGGAACTGTTGCGGCTGAGTCCATCGTGGCCGCTTTCGGACAGGCCCTCCCGAATGGTCCGGTCACGGTCAAAGATAGTGCAGGCACATCGCGCAAAGCGGATGTAATCGCAGCCGCATCCACTCAACTCAATCTGGTCGTGCCGCCTGGAACGGCGCCCGGCCGAGCCGAGGTCTCGCTTCCCAATGCCTTGGGCGACATCCTTGTGGATACCGTCGCGCCGGGAGTGTTCTCGGCGAACGCAGATGGCAAAGGCGTCGCCGCCGCGATCGCCACCCACGTCAAGGCGGACGGTACGCAGACCACCGAACTCGTGTTCCTCTGCGGCACGACAGCCGGCAGTTGCGTCTCCACGCCCGTAGACCTCGGTCTCTCGACCGATCAGGTGTACCTGTCTCTTTACGGCACCGGAATTCGGAATCGCGCCGGACTTCAGGACGTGACTGCCACTGTTGGCGGCCAGAACGCCGAAGTGCAATTCGCGGGCGCACAAAAAGACTTCGTGGGCCTGGATCAGGTGAACATAGGCATTCCACACAGCCTATCCGGCAAGGGCGAAGTGCCGGTCGTGATCACAGTAGCCGGACACAACGCGAACTCCGTGACCGTCAATATTAGGTGATCAACCTCTGTGTGTAGCCAATTGTGGATCTCGACCGGTCCAGCGCGTTAACTAAAGTGAGGAACCCGGCGACGCAGTTACTCCTGCTTGCCACGCAAGTGCGACTGACGAGGCGTGACATCGCAACTCGTCCCAGACATTTCGCGCCAAACTGCGTATTATGTTCGTTCACCATGCGCGACAACAAATGTGTGCGGCGGCTGGCGTATATACGGGCTCGGTCACCCGGCGGCGAATCGGCGGGGCGGGGAAGTTCCGCGAGGCACACGCAAATCCGAAATTCCTCTTCTGGTTAACAGCCGGGAGAATGCCGTTGCAACAGCATCTCCATTCGCTGTTTCGTAAATGCGTCCGTCTCGGGGAGCCAAACTATTTTCACCCGAAATGTCCGGCTCTACGCCAATTGCGGGGCATTCCCGTTCCCAGAACCAGTTTAACCACACAAGACCTGCACTCGTTGCCGGTAGTTCTCGGGTTTACCGCCGAACGTGATGGCAAAGCTTGGTCACGATCAGACGGGGACCAGATCGTGTTGGTTGCGGAGTCAGGCGCCGTCGTCTAAATCTAATGTCTGACCTGTAGGCGGATCATGTCCGCGGAGTCTTTTCCGAAGGTGCAGCCTCGAGGCCATGCTCTGCCGCATCCTTGGGTAGGTCGAGCATCTTGTTTCGAAGATCTCGGGTCAAGAAATCCAAACACGAATTGCCGTCTAAGGGAAAAATGGTCAGATTGCCATCGCGATCACGGGAGAGCGTTATACCTGCAGCGTTGAGTCTTCCAGTCAGCGTGATCTCCGCTTCGATGGCTGCCGCTTCTGCGATCCGAGCCTCGGTCTCCTGCTTGCGAGCGACCGCCTCTTTCGCGCGCAAATCAGTTTCGAGTGATCTTCGGCGCAGCTCGTTGTCGATGTTCTTCTGTTCGGCGTCCGCAAAATCCCTCACCGCGGCAGCGAATTCCTTGTTCGCAATTCCGTGTAGTTTCCGGCGGCCCAGGACAACACCTTCCGATGCAAGGTCGCTGGGGCGAATGTTGTGAGCAGTACTAAAGTTTGATAAATCCTCTGTCGCTCGACGCAATTGTTTGCCTGGCCAGCCGCGCCATTGAGATGGAAGGAGTGCACGGACACGAGCAACCAGACGCGTCGCGATATTGTCCATGTCAGGCATGTACCGGTCCGGCAACGCGTACTATCTCGGTTTCGAACTCCACCTGCAAGCCAACACCGCCGCACACTCGGTAGTAGTCAGCAAGTGCGGAGAGTGCTTCGCGAATCTGTTCCCCGGACAAGCTCGGATCGAATGTTATCAGGAACTCGTCAGATGGACTATTCTGAGGACCAGCGGGTGCCAAGATCATGCCATGCTGGACCGCATCAAATCGAGGGGGCAATTGAGTGTCGAGCGAGAATAGGGCGGAATCAAGGTTTGTGTGGGCCAATTCTGCGCCGCGCAGGTCTGCGCCACGGAGGTCAGCGTTCTCCAAATTAGCGCCGGAGAAATCCGCTTCAAGCACGGCTTCGCGTAGGTCGGTGCGTCGAAAGTCCGTGCCCATAAAGTTGATTGGTTGTTTCCGGGCAGAAAAAACGGTCCCTCGCAGATCTGCGTCACAGAATCTCGTCCGCTCAAGATGGGTGCCCTCGCCGAAGAATGCTTCCTTGAGGTCTGCAGCTGTGAGGTCAGCGCCGCTGAGATCGGCGCCGCCGAAGTTCACCAGCGGCAAGGCGACGGCACGCAGGTCCGAGTCAGTAAGGTCCGGATGCGGCACCGTTAGAAGCGATTCAACTCTCCACTGATTCCAGCTCTCCGGTCCGCTACGCAAGAGCTCGACAAGTCGTTCGTCCGCCATAGTTTACCTACGCCTTCAGGAACATCAATATACATCACTCAATGAATCGACCGCGAAATTCGCGGCGGCCTCCGATTCGTCACTCTAACTCGCGGCGCAAGGCTGAAGGGAAGCTCGCGTGCCGTGGTCACTTGGACCTGTAGTCGCCATCTCGGACAAGTGATCCAGAAACGGCATTGTGGGAAGCATCCGCGGCAACACCTTCCTCTAACGACTAACCAGGAGCAGGTGGGTCGTCGGAAAACCTAGCGTCGCGAGATTAGGCCGGAACCCTAGGAAGATCACGTGGGCAAAGGAGGTCGTTGCCTCAAGTATCGAGGCTCCGCGAATCTGCTGTCGCAGCGCGATCAGGATAAACCGACGCACATCCCACGCCCCCCGGAAGAAGGGCTCATACGCCGGACTCAAAAGCGCTTGCGACCAGCGGCAGGTGCGCGATAAGCGCGGAAAGCGCAATAAGCCTCCGCTCCATCTCCCTCGGCGAGGAGGGTTCATGCGCCAGATTCAGGCGTGCATGCATCCGGTAGCAACTGCGCGATAAGCGCGGAAAGCGCGGTAAGTCTTCGCTACCCGGCACCCTTCCGCGCTTTTCGCCAAGAGCGGGCAACAGACCTCCTTTTCTGTTGACGACTGAATCTCTTGACTGGTAGTTAGGAGATGTAGGCTGCAGCCAGGCCCGAGAGACGGGACTCTCGCAAAACTCCCTCCCTTCCTTCCTCCCATTCCCGAAGTGTGCCCCTATGCAAATTGAACGGCAGATCCCTTACTACGCTCCTGATGGCTCGTCGCTTGGCTTCCGCACCCAAACCAAAATGGAGCCCGTGCCGATGACGGACCCGGACGGACACCCGTACATCAACTACGCTTCGGTGCCGAAGTACGCCGGAGTTGGCGACTACATCATCCAGACGTTGATGACGGCCGCCATCCAGCCGGTTCTTGGCGCATTTCCTCCAGCCGCGGTTGTTGTGCTGCAGGATGAGGCCAAAGCCAAAGCTGCTGAAGTTGAAACCGCAAAGCAAGCCGCACTTTCCCAAGTCTTAATTCCGGCCTAAAGCCGAATGAATTATTCAGAAAGGATCAATATGGAAAAACCCATGGTAGTCGACCATCAACTCACACCCGAAGAGCAGGATCTGCTCGCGAGCTTCCAGCGTCGTTTGGTCGCGATTCAGGCGGAACTCCAGGCGCAATACAACGGAGTGCTCCAAGGGCTCATCGTGGCACACAACCTGCCGAAGTGTGCCGGCGGATATTCGCTCTCTCCCGACGGCTCCAGGCTGCTCTCGGCTCCGGAGCCGCGGTAGGAGGAGCCATCCGCCCGCGCGGAACCGGCACCTCCGAAGAAGTAAGCCCACAGCGAGCGGAGGATGCGATTCTCGGCGATCAGGTATTCATTCTGCAGGAGCAGGCGCTGGTTCACCAAGCCCGTTATGTAAGCCAACAGCCGCACCCATTTGTTGTCGCGCCTGGTGATCGAGTGCCGGTTGAGTTTTTTGACCAAACGGGAATCGAGATTTCGGCTCGGACGGAGATTCTGCGGACAACAGCGAGAGTTTCGGCTATCTGACTGCCGCCATCACGTCCCGATACCCAACTCCGAGCCGAGACCTTCAACGCCCTCAATCAGAACGAGTACTTCAGGCCGAACTGAATGACGCGCGCCGCTCCCGCGGAAAGGATTCGGCCGAAATTGCTGCTGGAGAGCGTGGCGTTCGGGTTTCCCAGGTTCGTGTGGTTGAAGAAGTTGAAGAACTCCGCACGGAACTGAATCCGTTGGCGCTCCCTCACCTCAATGAGCTTAAAGAGCGACACGGTCCAGTTGCTGGCGCCCGGGCCATAGAGGATGTTTCGGCCTGTCGTCCCGTCCGAGCCGGTGGACGCGGCGCGGAAAGCCGCCACATTAAAGTAACCCGCAATCTTCTGTTCCCGTGTCTGGCTACCGCTCAAAGACGGATCGCCGACGATGTTCGGACGGTCATTGTTATTGCCGTCGAGATTGGTGTCTTGTCCGGAGACAATGTTGATGGGGTTGCCCGTCCGGAAACTAGTGATCCCATTTAATTGCCAGTTGCTTAGGACCTGGCGGCCAACCAAACCCAGCCGCCGCACTTTCGGTAGCTCCCAGACGTACGAGAGCGTGAGTACCTGGCGCGTATCGAAGTCCGAAACAGAGCGGTCGAGTCTTCGATTGTTCGAATTGGTGAGCGCGACAGCGGTGGGGTTGAATTTGTCCTCCGAGATCTCGTCGATCGATTTTCCAAAAGTGTAGCTGGCCAGAAGAGAGAATCCTCTTGAGAAGCGGCGATTGACCGTCATCTGCATGGAATTGTAATCGGCATTGGAGGCCGACTCGGTAAGCGCGACCTGGGCGATGACGCCGGGCAGATAGGGCCTGCGCGCGTTGACGTTGGCGGCGGTTGAGCTGCCGGCGGTAAAAATTGGAGCGTTGACGTCCCGCTGAAGGCTCAGCTTACGCGAGGTATTTCCGACGTAAGCGACCTGAACGCTGAGATCCTTCATGATCTGCTGCTCGACCGTCAGACTGTAGTGCTGGATGTAGGGCGTCGCGATGTTTTCGCTCATGTATCCGGCGGTTACCGGGAGCGAAAACAGAGGGTTGTTCCGGTCCAGTTTGTAAGGGAACGGGCTGCCTCCCGGCACGTCGGCATATGGATTGACGAGGTTCGGAGTGCCGAATACGGTCACGTCGACAAGAAATGGCTGCCCCTGCATGTCCGACGCAAAATTGGCGAAACCGATTGCATAAAAGATGCCGTATCCGGCCCGGATGGCGGTTTTGCCGTTGCCGAATGGATCGAATGCCAATCCGAACCGCGGAGCGAAATTATTGAGGTCCATTTTTGCGATGCCTCTCGGGACCCCTGGATCGCCGGGGAACAAAAGACCCAAAGGCGCTTTGGGGATCACTTTCGAAGGCGTGTTAAAGCGGAAGGTCTGATACTCGTCACGGTTGCTGACGTAGGGTGTATCCACCTCGTACCGAAGTCCCAGGTTGAGTGTCAGTCTTGGAAGAATGTGCCAGTCGTCCTGGACGAACCCGTGATAATTGCCGGAAGTGAAGTGCCGGTCCTGTCCGTTGTTTTGCCGGAACGTGTTTGCCCGGCCGAGCATGAAGTCGGCCAGAACGTTCTTGGTGAAGCCCCCCGAGAACCTGACTTGTCCCGGACCGAGCCATGCGCCAATCTGATCCATGCGATTGAGCAGGACCAGCGCTCCAGCCTTAAAATTGTGCCGGTTCCTCATGTAACTGAACGTGTCGTTCCAGTTGAAACTCTGTTGTGCAAGCTGCGTCTCCAGGTTGCCGGACATCACCCAGCGTCCGGTAACCGTGATCTGAGGCGGACGCGCGGGCAGAGCGCCGAGCGCCACCTGGCTGCCAAGTTCAGGCCAACTGGTGCGTTCGAGCCCGATCGCGTTGGAGAAGGTCCGGGTATAGCCGAACCGAACCTGGTTTAGCGCCGCGGGCGAAACCAGCCAATCTTCATTGACGATCACGTTCCGCTGGTTCTGGAAAGTGTTGGTCGCTGCGTACCCCGCGATTTGCGTGCTCCCTTCAAACGGGCTGAACCCTTTGCCCTGCACTACAAAAACGCTGCCATAAAGTTTGTGAAAAGCGCTCAGTTGGTGGTCGATCTTGGCCAGAACCTGATCTTCGTTGGAGCGTGAGGGTTGGGACACTTCAAGCCGGCCGTCGGGAGTGTTCGGCAGCGGAACGAACACGTCCAGCATTTTTACCGCTACGGGGTCGAGCGACGAAACGGGTATAATCCCTCCCGGGAACGGCTTGAGCGTGGTGGGGTCGTTCGGCCGGGCGTTCGCCAGAGCCGCGGAGAAGTCGCCCTTTCTTTCAGCGGCTGTAGGCGGCAAGGCAGCGTTCTTGAATTCGCTGGAGCGAATCCGCAGACCCTGGTAGGAAGCGAAGAAGAACGTCTTGTTGCGGAGCACCGGTCCGCCCATTGTCAGCCCGAACTGGTTCTGCCGCAGGGGATCGACCGTGGGCTGGAAAAAGTTCCGCGCAGTCAACTTGTTGTTGCGGAGATACTCAAAAGCGGTACCGTGGAATTTGTTGGTTCCCGACTTGGTGACCACATTGACGACAGCTCCGGGCGAACGCCCGAACTCCGCGTTGAAGTTGCTGGTGATCAGCCGAAATTCTTGTACCGCGTCGGGGTTCGGAGCCGCGTTCCCCGCATTTCGCCACAACGAGTTATTGAAGCCGCCATCCAACATGAAGTTGCTGTGCCGGCTGCGACTGCCGTTCACGTTCATGAAATTGCCCTGGTTATCCTGAACGGTAGGAGTGGTGGCCCTTGTCACGCCCGGCAGGATGGCGACCAGATCGTAGACGTTGCGGCCGTTGAGCGGAAGGTCGTCAACCCGCCGGGCATCGACCAGCCCGCCCAATTGAGCCTGCCGCGTGTCGATGAGTGGCGCATCCGCTACCACGCGAATCGATTCCGCCGCATCTCCAACTTCCAGACGGACGTTCACACGGGCGTTCTGATTCACGGTCAACGTAAGCCCTTCACGCAAGAACTTCTTGAACCCGGCAGCCTGCGCAACCAGACGGTACGAGCCTACCGGCAGCACCGGGAACACGTAGTCTCCGGCTGCATCGCTGTTTGTCGCATGAGACTCACCGGTAAGAACATTGATGGCTTCGACAGAAGCGCTGGGGATTCGCGCTCCAGAGACGTCTTCCACAGTCCCATGGATCGTGGAATTGACGCCCTGTCCGAAAAGGGTTTCAACCGTCGCAAAGATAATGAGAAAGGCAAGAGATTTCCACATGGCGAGGCTAGGCTCTCACAAGTCTGCCCGATTGTCAAACTTCCGCGATCTCCGTATTGCGCCAGTCCCAGCGGGGCAAAGCTCTTCGCTGAGCCCAACGTCCCCGGCGCTCAGTTCCCGTCCTTGTACCACCTTGACGCCTGTCTGAGTTCATTTGGCACGGTATGAGAGCGTCCGAGTTCAGTAGAAGAACAAACTCGGGGTGCACGACTAGAAAGTGACGGATCAAGCGGCCCTCGGTTCTGATCGGCGCTCCCAGAAGTCCTGAAACCTGCCACTGAGCTTCGAACAGCGAAGGGCGATGATGGCGTTGGATCCGGCGGTTGTCCAGTGCATGCCGGCGCGTTTCAGCCGGGTGCCAATCGCGAGTTTGTAGCCGGCTTCAACGACTCCGGAGGAAGTGCATAGGCCCTGTGCACGGAATTGTGGGTAGCGCATGCGATCGCGATTGCCGTGGATGTATTGGAAGCACTTGCGGGCCTCCGCGCAATGATCGGCTTGGCGGCGCAGAGCACGTAACAGCTCCGGCAAGCGGCCGCTATCGAGTTCCTCATGCCTGCGTGCCGCCCAGAGTTTCGCTTGATCGGGCTTGTGCGGATAGAGCAGTTTGGACAGGTCGCTGAGGTGTTCTTGGACGTGAAAGCGATCCACGATCTGAATCGCTCGTGGAAACAACTTCTGCGCGATTTTCCAAATCCAAGCTGCTCCGTCACCGATCACCACAGTGCATTGTGCTTGGGTGAAGCGTCGGCGGGTGGCCTCCCGCAAGACGCGCTCAGAGAAGGGCGAGCGCTGCTTGCCGGTGTCGAGGGTATCCAAGGCCTTCCAGCGACACAACCAACCGACCCCGAACTGTCTAACAACACGATGAATATGTGGATCTCTGGAAACACTCTCCTCTTCCGCGTTCGCTGCGGAGATGGAGTCATCCGTCAAGGGAGCATTGCTCTCATCGCCTAAAGGAAATCACTATGCCCGAAACCTACCAACCGATCAACATCACCTGGACGCAGCAAGGCGCTGAGTCCTACAACTGGACCATCCCGGCCGAAGCCGTGGCGGCCATCACGGCGTATATCGCCACCCAAACCAAGATGGAATCCGTGCCGATGACGGACCCGGACGGACACCCGTACATCAACTACGCTGCGGTGCCGAAGTACGCCGGAGTTGGCGACTACATCATCCAGACGTTGATGACAGCCGCCATCCAGCCGGTTCTTGGCGCATTTCCTCCGGCCGCGGTTGTTGCTCTACAGGATGAGGCCAAAGCCAAAGCTGCTGAAGTTGAAGCCGCAAAGCAAGCCGCACTTTCCCAAGTCTTAATTCCGGCCTAAAGCCGAATGAATTATTCAGAAAGGATCAATATGGAAAAACCCAAGGTAGTCGACCATCAACTCACAGCCGACGAGCAGGATCTGCTCGCCAGCTTCCAGCGTCGTCTGGTCGCGATTCAGGCGGAACTCCAGGCTCAATACAACGGAGTGCTCCAAGGGCTCATCGTGGCACACAAGCTGCCGAAGTGTGCCGGCGGATATTCACTCTCTCCGGACGGTTCCAGGCTGCTCTCGGTTGCGGAGCCGCGGCAGGAGGAGCCATCCGCCCGCGCGGAACCGGCACCTCCGAAAAAGTAAGCCCACCACCGCGAGCGGAGGATGCGATTCTCGGCGATCAGGTATTCATTCTGCAGCAGCAGGCGCTGGTTCACCAAGCCAGTCACGTACGCCAGCAGCCGCACCCATATGTTGTCGCGCATAGTGAACGAACATCATACGCGGTTTGGCGCCGGATCGGTGCGACGCATATTTTGGCTATGCGGCGCTAGGGCGACGTTAGGCGCCGAGTTCCGGGCGATGTAACATTGTGTTACGTCCGGTTCGGGCCGATTTTCTTGAAAAGCGCGTTCATCCCGCAACCATCATTGAATTCAAGCAGATGGAATTCTTTGACCTTACGACATCGGCAAGCGCTCTTCAATGGTGTGAAAGCGGGGATTTCCGCGAAGAGGATCGTACAGCGGCGAACCGCGTATCCACAGAATGTGCGAGTCGTGCTCGTTCCACGCCCGCTCGAGCCAGTTCAGCGCCGCTTCGTGATCGCCCATGCCCAGATGGACGAAGGCGAAACAGATCGGGAATACGTATTGCTTTTTCGCGCGTGCCTCCAACTCCGCGACCACATTCGCCGCCGCGGAGATGTCGCCCGCCATCCAGAGGGCCATGGCCAGGTACGCTGGCATCAAGCTCGTCCGGTCCACGTCGGTTCCCGCCCGAAACGCTTCGATAGCCTCTTCGATGCGCCCCTCGGCGGATCTTGCCAGACCCTTTGCGTAATAAGCGGGAATGCACTCCGGGTCCAGTTCCACGGCGTGCTCGGAGAGTTCCACAGCCTGTTCGTAACGCCGCCCCCAGTAACGAACGTAGGCCGAATAGCCCCAAACCCACGCCGAGAACGGGTCGAGCGCCTGTGCTTGCTCGGCCTCCCAGGCCGCACGACTGTGATCGAGCGCCATCGAGGCGAGAAAAACCGCCAGCCAGATGCGCGCCTGAGCATCGCTCGGATTCAGGTCCACGGCGCGCTCGAGATGCAGCCGGGCAGTTCCAAGGTCCCAATCCCGAAACCAGAGTACGCCGCCGAGCGCCGCGTGTGCCTCGGACTGGCTCTCGTCGAATTCGAGCGCTCTCCGGCTGGCACGGTCAGCCTCGCGATATGCTTCCACCGGCGAGCGGTGGCCCCAGAATGCCATGTGAGTCCAGGTGGACCCCAGCATGCCCCAAGCCCTGGCAAAGCGGGGTTCCAGGGCGATCGCACGTTCGAACCATTCCACCGCCGCGGAGAGTCCGGAGGCAGACATCCTGCCCCCGTGCAAGCGGCCTCGGATGTAAGCTTCGTAGGCCGCCGACGAGACACGGACCTCGCTGCCCGGTGCGACCGCACACCGTACTTCCGCTGCCAATGCGCGCGCCAGACGTTCCTCGAACAGCAGAACGTCGCCGAGTTCGCCGTCGAAGCTCTTTACCCAAACGTGCGACTCGCCAGCAGTTTCAATCAGTTGCGCTGTCACTCGAACCAGCGAGTCCGAACTCCGGACGCTGCCTTCCAGAACGTAATCGACCTGCAGTTCCTTTGCAATCTCGCGGACGCTCTTGCGCGTCCCTTTGTAGTGCATGGCCGACGTGCGTGCAATGATGGAGAGGCGTGCCCCCATCAGCACCGCCAGCCGGGCGATCAGTTCTTCGGAAAGTCCGTCGCTCAGGTATTCCTGCGCCAGATCGCCGCTGAGGTTGGCAAACGGCAAGACGAGAAGGCGGGGTGCCGGGCGGTTCTCGACTTGCGCCAGAAACCGGTAGCCTGACTTGCGGATCGTCTCGACGTAGCGCGGTTGGGCGCTTCGATCGCCCAGCGCATCACGGAGGCGGTTAACGATCGAGTTCAAACTCGTCTCGAACTCGACGAACACGCCCTCCGACCATAGCCTGTCCCGCAACTCCTGGCGCGTGACGAGTTCGCCGGGCCTTTCCATAAGGGTCAGGAGCACCTCGCAGGACTGGGGCCGAAGGTGAATCCGCACCCCTCCCTTCGACAGCGTTCTTGTCCGTGGCTCGAAAACGAACGGTCCGAAACGGATCCCCTCGTGCACGTGGCGCAGCGGCGGCATAGATGGATCCAGTTTAAAACGCTCATTATTCGAGTTCAAGATCTCTGAATACAAATCAAATACTTGCGTGGTGACACAAAAAACAGGCCCAAACGGGCAGCACCGGATCATACTGGATTCTCGGAGGTTTTATGAATCTTCTTTGCTTATCGATGCTGGGACTGATGGTGGCGGGGGCGGCGTTGCCGCAAACTTGCTCGGTGAGTGACATCCGGGGAACGTACCTGTTTCAGAGTTCCGGCGTGTCCTCGACGGCAGGTTCCTCCACCCAGGTTCCGGCCCGCGTCTTGGGATTGGTGCAATTCGACGGCTCGGGGCAAGCTACTGGGCGGATGACGCTCACGATGGGCGGGGCCATAGGCGGAACCACGTCCGGCTACGATTTCTCCGATTTCGCGATTACAGTAAACCCGGACTGTACCGGCCAGGTTCAGTATCAGCTCAAAGGAGAGGGTGCCGCCGTCCTGGGGCCGGACAAACTCGAATTGCTGGTGCTGGATGAAGGCGCCCGGATCTGGACGCAGGTGGCTCAATCTTCGGACCGCACGGTCTTGATGACCTCTGAGTTCCAACGCGTCAGGCGTGGATCGCGCACTTGCGCGCAGTCGATGCTTCGCGGCTCGTACCTGTTTCGCGCTGACGGTGTGATCGATCAGCGGGCCATGAATTCCAGGGCGGCGCCAGGCTTCGTTCCGGCCTTCGGGATCGGCAATCTCGTCATAGATCCGGATAGCGATACTCTGACCGGAGGGAGTTCGAACGTGTGGGGCGGCACGAACCTCCATACTGTTCTTAAGAACGGAACTATGCGCGTGAACGGGGATTGCACCGGAACCTTTGAGTACCAGTTGCAGGTAACGGAGTCCGGCGCGAACATGACCGGGACCGCGCCCCTCATCCTCATCGACAACGGAGAGCGCATCTTCGTGCTGCTGACCTCTCTGCCGGCTATTTACGTGTACGAGCGAGTGTCGATACCGTGAAGGCGGTGCAGTTCGCCTCAACCGCACCGCGTTTGGTCCGGAAACTCAAATGGTCGCCGTTTGCGGCCAATTGCGTGGGCTATGAACGAAATCGTAGGCATGAAAATAGATTGCGTCGTTCGTCTTGTCGGTGCGGTGACGGACGGAAAACTCACTTTGGGCTTGGGGTAATGGGGAGCGCGTACGTGCGCCGACCGACCTACGGTCGCCTCACCGGCTCCACTCCAGCATCGGCAAGCATGCGCAGAAACTCTGCAGTGAACAGCGGGTCGCGGTTGTGAATCAGGTACCGTTTCCCCGTCAGTATTCCCCGCTCCGCATCCGTGAGATTCCTAGCGATCTGACTCATCCACAATCCGTTTGCCACCTGTGCGATGCCCGCAATCTCAACCTTGCGCGTCGATAGCTCGATGAAGAACAGCACGATGAACCGCTGCAGCCCTCGTCGGGTCTACACCTCCACGGTGAAGAAATCGGCCGCCACGATCAGTTCCCAAAGGCGTGTCAGAAACTCTTTCCACGCCGTCTTCCGGTTACGCTCCGGCGCGGGCTGGATCCCGTGCCGTTCGAGAATGTCAGCGATCGTGCTGCGGGCAAGTTCGTGCCCCAGATTCGATAATGCGCCCTGGATGCGACGATAGCCCCAATCCCGGTTCTCTTCGGCGATGCGCACTACCAACGCCTCGATCTCGGCGGCCTTGCGCGGCCTCCCGGGTTGGCGGTTGCCAGTCCCGTCGTATTTTTGTGCAATCAGTTTTCGATGCCAGGCGAGCAAGGTTTCAGGCGTGACAATGGTGGCCACCTCGGCCAGAATCTTCCGTCCCCATCCTTTGGCTCTGGTCGCCAATCGGCGGCGCTGATCATCGTTGAGTCGCAGCCGCCGGTCTCCGAGTTGCTCTCTTAGAACACGATTCTCTTCGCGCAGGAAGTCAATGACCTGCAGTTGGCGTTGGTTCATCCACCCGGCCACGGCGATCAACACAAACCGGAACGGATCCAGGGTCCTCGGCATCTCGTTCGTTCATTATCGCCAGGATCAGCCTGGGAGCGGAAAAGTCCGTGCGAATTCAACCGGATCCAGTTTCCGGACCATACGGGACTCATGTAGGAGAACCAACTCCGGCAAGCCGCAGACTGTGGGTATCGTAAACCTAATTTCGTTGTCTCAGACTAGGGGTGCACTCCAGCTTGCCCTCCACGTGATACGATACCGGGACAAAGGAAACTGTGAAGGAATATGAGAACCTGTTCTTTCTTTCTATCGGTCGCGTTGGGTTGCGCCGGACTGGGCAGCAGTTCTTCGCGCGCGGCTTCGACCGCGGATTTTTATATGGTCGATGTGGGGCACGGTAACGCGGTATTTGTCGTGTCGCCGTCCGGAGAGACGATGCTCATCGACACCGGCGACCGGAATGCAACGGGACGGCTGGTCACGTTCATGCAGCAGGTCGGCATCAAGCAGATCGATTACCTGACCCTCAGCCATTTCGAGCCGGATCATATGGGCGCGGCCGTGCCGCTTTCGGAGAAGGTGCCCGTCAAAGCCTTCGTGGATCACGGCGATAGCGTTTTTTATCACCGCGACTTGGAATGGTGGAAGCAGCGCCGCGGTCCGTGGTTCCGGCCGGACATGAACACCAGGTACGATGAGGACTTCGATGTTTACCTGCGGGCGCGGCAAAAAACCAGACACATCGTCGTGAAACCCGGGGACCAGGTGCCAATGAAGGGCCTGGAGACGCTGGTAGTATCGGCGGCGGGGAAGGTGCTGACGAGTCCGTTGAAGGGAGCGGGAGCGCCGAACCCGGCCTGCGCGAGCGTGGATCGCAGAGCCGACGATGACGCCGAGGACGGCCAATCGGTGGGGCTGCTGATCTCTTACGGCAAGTTCCGCTTCATCAACCTCGGCGACCTGACCTGGAACACCGCCAACTCTTTGTTCTGCCCGAACAACCTGCTTGGGACCGTGGATGCGTACGTGGTAACGCACCACGCTCAAAGCACCACGAGCAAGTACGGCGATTACTATTTCGGGCTGGCGTGCTGTTCGGTAGGCGAGGTGCACGGCCTGCGTCCGCGCGTGGCCCTGCTAACCATGGGCGCCTCGGGCCACAGGGAGGGAACGCCGGTGGCGATGAAGGTCGTGAAGGGTTCTCCGGGGCTCGAGGATCTGTGGCAGACCGAGAAGATCATCGGCGGCGGCGAGGCGGGCAACAACGGGCCGGACGACCTCATCGCCAACATCGGCGGGCAGAGCCAGCGGGTGGAGTACATCAAGGTGTCCGCGAACCAGGACGGTTCATTCACCGTCACCAATAGCCGCAACGGATTCACGAAGAAGTACGCGGCGCGCAAGTAGACCCCCCTGGAGGAGATGCATGAAAAAGCTACTGGCCATTCTTGTGGCGGCTCTGCCCGCCATGGCACAACTGCCGGAATATTATAAGACCGTCGATCGCGTGATCTGGGTGGTAGGCGATGCCGGCCGGGTCACCGAAGCATGGGATAAGACCGGGTTACTGAAGGTCGTGAAGCGGACCGATGTGAACGCCAAGATGGAGTTCCGTGGACGGCCAACGGCGGCCAAAGCGCGGATGGTTTCCGGCTGGCTGGGCGATCTCCGCGTGGACTGGATTCAGCCGGACGGCACGCAGGGCGCCTTCGCCGAATTTCTGAAAAAACGCGGGGACGGCGCCTTCGCCATTCTCCACCGGACGCCGGGGATGGAGGCGTTTAACCAGGAGATCGAGCGCTTGCGTGGGCTCGGTGTTGCGCTGCTCCAGCGCGGCAACAACGCCGGCGCCGAGTACGCCTACTTCGATACCGCGCCGGAAGGAAGATTCGTGCTGGGATTGATTTGCGGCGGAGAAGATTCGGGCGCCGCGCCGCAGGAACACAAAATCAACCAGATCGCCTTCGCTGCGCACGACTTCGAACCCATTTCGGCGTACTGGCAGAAGCTCGGGTTCCCACGCATGGCGATCACCCATGCCGGACTGCACGACGTGAAGTATCGCGGTCAACCGGTCGACATTCAACAGGACATGGGCTGGTATCGCTTTGGCAAAGTGCCCTACGAGTGGATCCTGCCGGTGAAGGGGCCGAACATCTTCGACGATCACATGCGCACGCGCGGCGAGGGGCTCCAGCACCTGGGCCATCCGGTCCCGGATATGGACCGGGCCATCGCCGAATGGGGCCAGGCCGGTTATTCGGTGACGCAATCCGGCGCTTGGGGCGAGGCCGGCAAAAAGGGCTCGGGCCGGTTTGCCTACATTGACACCGAAAAGATCGGCGGCATGGCGTTGGAGTTGTTGTGGAACTTCCGGGAGTAGCTTTCCCGGATCCAGCCGCGGCGGCTGGCGGACCAAGCCGTCGTAACTTGCAGGTGCATTCATGATGAGACAACTTACAGTTCTACTGGCCGTGGCCTTTTCGGCGCTGGCCGCACCCCCGGAGAAGTTCATTCCCCTCTTCGACGGCAAGACGCTCGACGGCTGGGAACAACTGAACGGCCGCGCGAAATATACCGTGGAGGATGGCGCGATTGTGGGCCGGCCGGTCAAAGGCAGCCCGAATTCGTTTCTCTGTACGAAGAGACCCTACGGCGATTTCATTCTTGAATTCGAGACGCGAGTGATCGGCGATATCAATTCCGGCCTCCAACTCCGCAGCCACATGTATCCCACAGCCACGCCCGTCTCCACGTGGCGCGACGGCAAATGGTGGAAGCAGGTGGCGCCGGAGGGCAGGATTTACGGATACCAGGTGGAGATTGCCAACAAGGTTCACGCCTCCGGAGGCATTTTCGACGAAGCGCGGCGGGGGTGGCTGGTAAGCGTGGTGGACGACAAGGTGAAAGGCAACGCCTTCAAGGACAACCAGTGGAACAAATACCGGATCGTGGCGCTGGGCGACTCGATTAAGACATGGATCAACGGCGTCCAGTGCGCGGACCTGGTGGACCCTTACGAGATGAGCGGATTCCTCGGCCTGCAGGTGCACCAGTACGGCGCCACGGACGACACCCATATCCGCTGGCGTGACATCCGTATTCAGGATCTTGGCGTCCACACCTGGCAACCGCTGTGGACGAACGGGCAGTTGAAGAGTTGGAAGCCCGCCGCAGGCGATTGGACCACCAGCGACGGTGTGCACGCCACCAAGGCGGGCGTGTTGATGGGCTCGGAACAGATGGGCGATTTCACTGTGCGTCTGAAGTTCAAGTCGCTCCAGGGCAAGAGCGCCGTACTCTTCCGCAAGGCGCAGGCCAAGGGCTACCGTGTGGCCCTCGATGCCGCCGGCGAGACTGGCGCCCTCTATGCGGAGGGTGGCGCGCGTCTTTCCACAGCCAACCAGACCGCCGTGAGCCAGTATTACAAAGCCAACGACTGGAACGAACTGGCCATCTCAGCCCATGGACGGCGCATTGTCGTGCACGTGAACGGTATAAAGACGGCGGACCTGGACAACGGCTCGGGTCCGGCGCGCGGCTACCTGGCGCTCCAATCCGAGGACGGTGCCGACGTTTGGTTCAAGGATCTGGAGATCCTGCGGCCGTCGCGCGCCCGATAGGTCAACCGGCAGTCGCGGCTAGGCTACTTCTTCTTCCAGGCCGGCCTAACCGAGCCGGCCGGCCGTTCCAGAGGGCCATTCAAGATCGGATCGTTCGTAACTTTCATCCAACGGTCGAGTCTGCCGCGCATCTCCTCCAGCACGGCCTTTTGTGAAGAGTCCTGGGCAAGGTTGCGGCTCTCGTTCGGATCGAATAGCGTGTCGTAAAGCCGCTCCGGTTCGAGCGGCTGTTTGTCCCAGCCATTCTCAAGCCAATAGTCCTTGCTGGGGCTGGCATCGCAGTCTCCCGGCCTGGGGTAGTCACGCTCTTCCATGTGACGGATGTACTTCCAGCGCTTCGTCCGGACGGCGCGCCGCGGCTGGTAGGAGCCGTGATAATTGATCTCGGCGAAGATTGCGTCGTTGATCTCCTGCTTCTCTCCCCGCAACAACGGGAGTAGCGATTTCCCCTGGAGCCACGCCGGCTTTTCGATTTCGAGCAGTTCGCAAATTGTCGGGAAGATGTCGATCTGCGACACCAGCGCATCGCAAACCTTGCCGCCGCGAAAGACGCCAGGCCCCCGCATCGTCAGCATCACTCCGATTCCGTGGTCGGTCAGATTGAATTTCATGGCGGGGAATGAGATGCCGTGGTCGGTGGTCGAGATCACCAGGGTGTTCGCGGCAAGACCGGCCATCTCGATAGCCTGCAACACCTCGCCGACGCCGTTGTCCATATTTTCCGCGGACGCTTTGAACGCCGCCATATCCGCGCGAATTTCCGGGGTGTCGGGCAGAGGAGCGGGAGGCAGACAGTACCTGGGATCCTGCTTCGGGCCCGCGTCCGCGAACTTACGGTGAGTTTCGAAAAACCCGACCTCCAAATAGAACGGCTGCTTCGGAGCATTCCGGATGAACTCCACGGCACTCGTGGCAACGTCAGCCGCGCGATTGCTTTTGATCGGCATGATGCTGTCATAGCCGATCATCCCGGCATTCGGCGCGACGTGTTGCACTCCCGCCAGAGCGGAATAGTAGCCGGCCGGCCGCAGCGTGTGCAGCAAGTGCTGTTTATAATCATTGAGCCGGAATCCGAGATGAGCCAGGCCCCACATGCCGCTCTTGCTCGGGCTCTGTCCGGTCAGCAGTGCGGCCCGGCTGGGGGAACAGGTAGGCGCGGCGGAGAAGGCATGGCGGAACAGGATGCCCTCCTCCGCCAGCTTCTGCAGGTTCGGAGTCGGTATAGCGTAGCCGTACGGCTGCGTGTAGCGTCCGGTGTCGTGCGAGTTGATGTACACGATGTTGGGACGTTGCGCCCTCGCAAGGCCACCGCTCACTGTGGCAGCTCCGGCGAGCGTGACGCCGAGAGCATTTCTGCGGTTGATAAGTCCGTTACTGATTGCCATTATTGCTCCTTCTATGACCCCGGCCCTTCGGCGCCGGTTTGAGATGATTTCCCCCGTCCTTCAGCAGTTTTTGATGCTCCACGAGCACGGCAGCGTGTCCGGAGTCGATTGCCAGGTTCTTGGTTTCACCCGGTTCACCGCGCATATCGACGAGTTGCTCTACCGGGTCGCCGTCGTAAGCGACGTACTTGCGACCCGGCGTGCGGATCATATGTCCGTCTTGTACCATCTCCGCTGCCGCGGCCTCGCGCCACTCCGTTCGCTTCCCTTCAATCAGCGGAAGCGGGCTGCGGCCCCTTATATCGAGAGGAGTGTCTACCTTGGCACAGTCGCAGAGAGTAGGCATAGTGGCGAGACCGCTGACCAGAACCGTGCCCACAAGGATTGCCATGTGGCTCTGGGCAAATGTCGAAATTGCTGTCAGCTAGTTCCCGTGGGTCGTCGCTTTTCAGGAAAATTGGTCCCCCAAGTCGAATTCCATTCAGACCAGGGGACGCCCATAGCGGGCTGCCGATGGCGCCCAAAACGGAGCGGCGGGTCATTCCTTGAGACATGCATTCTTACTTTCCAACCAAGCTCCACTCGTTATCGAAGTGGCCGCCGGAAGCAACCTTTCCGTCTTTCACTTCAACGTAATCGGGAAGCAGATTGAGCGGCATGATCCAACCGGCCTTCAGACCCGGGCCTGGAGCGCTCAGCAGTTTGCCGCTCCAAACGACAATGTAACGGGAAGGGTTCTCCGGATTCGGGTAGATGAAGATAGCGTCATCCCGCAGGAGGCCTGCCGGCAGGGAGGGCGCGAGGCGCTTCAGCACGGCGTTGCTTTTCGGGGTTCCGAAGAGGATCAGGTTAGAGGACGCGACGTCTTCTCGCGTCACCTTGGCCGCGGGCTTCATGGGAAAATCCCCATGGATATCCAGTGGCCCCGCCGGATTGCGGATCGCGTCGAGTTCCGCTATGGCGAGATCGCGATCGCCTTCGCCATAAACGGCAAGAAATCGCGAATTGAAAGCATCCCCGATGGGCCCTTGCAAGTCGTGACGCTTCACGCGGGCGCCCGAGTTCCATTCGCCGATCTGCCATTGGCCGGACTGCTTCGAAAGGTGGACGACCTCGGGCAACGCCCCTTTCAGCACCTCGTGACCATCGACCACCAGCGTTGCAGGTTTGCCTTTTGGAACCGGACTTTCGCCAAGCCGCAACGTAAGGGCGTCGATATTCGTGTTGGTTACGCGAATCGAACCATCCTTGTAGTTGGCCACGACCAGCGCGTCCGCGTTATGGCGCGTGAGCCGGTCGATGGTTACCCAGTAGGCGCGGTTATAGCGCAGCGTATTGGTATAGAACTTGACCTCCGCAGGCTTGCGGACGACTGGATGCCCAGTCACTTCCGTCACAAAATTGGCATAGGGATATTGGCTCCCGAAACTGTGCGGCATGCGCGGAAACACTTCAGTGGTCGCAAACCCGCCCTGCGCGACGATGCCGTCGGCAAATTCCGTCGAATTGCGCTGGAGACCCGCCCCGGCGTTCTTAAAGAATACGTCCACGTTGCGCGCATTGGGGTATAGCTTTGGGACGGACTGGATCGCGATCTGCGGTTCCATCCATTTAGGCGCATCGATCGCGCGGCTCCACATCGCCGGGTCCCCCGCCGCGATTCCCCCGAACAGATCCGGATAATGGAGGCCGACCGAATACGAGCCCGCGCCGCCCATCGAATGTCCCATGATGTAAATACGGTCCGGATCCACCGGGAACCGCCGCTTCATTTCTTCAATCACGGCGAGGATGTCCTCTTCGCCCATGCCTATGTAAAATGTGGTCGGCCCTCCGAAGCAGTGAACATAGATCAGCGGCAGGTCCGGTTGGATAAACTGCGGTCCGCCCATGCCCCGATAGGTCAAGCGCGATCCCGAGAGGATCTCCTTGAAGTTCGTCCCGTGCAGTTGGATCACGATCGGATATTTCCGGTCGCGGGAATATCCGATCGGAAGCTGTACCGCGTAGGGCTGCACGGAACCATCCAGGTTCGACCGGTAGTATAGCGGGGTCATGGAGCCGGGTGAAGGCTGGGTGTCGCGGCTCTGGCGGTAGAGTTCCTGCAGACGATCGTAATCCTGTTCCGTCTCGAAAGTGAGGATCTCCACGTCCCCACGCTGGAACACGTGCGAAGGGGCCGAAGCGCTCGGCCAGTTTTCCGCGGTCGGCGTTCTGCCCGTGAGGGCCTTCTGGTAATAGGCGAACGCTCGCTCGCCGAGCTTCTGATAAAAGAGCACGCCGGCGTGCGCCACACCCGGAACAACCTCGTAGTCATGTTCAATTTTCAATTCGCCCAGCAGTTCGTGGAGCGCCAGATTGCGTGTCTTCAGATTGTCCAGATCGCCCACCGCAATGCGGATGGCGGTTTTGCCGCGGATCGCATCGGCGTTTTTTCGTACGAGCGTAAAGGGGTCGTTTGCCTGAACATAGGCCTTGTCCGAGCCGAACATCTTCTGAAAGACGGCAGGCTGGACCTCAGCGCGGGGCTCGATCAGCGCGCCGGCCATCACGCCAACGATACCGAAAAGTTCCGGATACTTGAAGCCCAAGTGCGCCGCGCCATAACCGCCCATCGAGTAACCTTCCACAGCGCGCGACTCGCGCTGCGCGACAGTGCGGTAGGTCTTGTCGATATGGGGAATCAGCTCCTTAACAATGACGCTCTCGATGGGCCATTTGCCATCCGGAGCGTCGTTGTAGAAGCTGTCCACCATGCCGTTCACGAGGACGACGATCATGGCCGGCGCCTTGCCGGCCCGGACCGCGGCGTCCAAATTCTCCGCAAAAACAGCGCCGGCGCTCTGGTTTCCGTTCAGGCCGTGCAGCCAGTACACGACCGGATAACGTTGCGCCTTTTCGGTTTCGTATGTGGGCGGTAGATAGACAAGGTAACTGACCTCACCTCCCGCAAGCCGGCTTTTGAACGTCTGATAATGCGTGCCCGCCGGCTCGCTTTTGTCGGCATCCAGCCAGCTTGCCTTCGGGCTTGGCCGGGGCGGCGCTTGCTGCAAAGGCGCCTGCCCCAAAGCGAGAAGCACCTGCACGCCGCCGAGGACGGCTATCAGGCTATTTCGAAGATGATGGTTTTTCAAGCACTCCTTCTTTCTGCAGGCGTTCGACCGTCGCAGTCTGAATGGCCCACGTCTCAGATTGACTTTGCTTATTTCGTTCCGGGAAAGCATTCGGCGGGAAAAACGTCTTCCCCTGAAATGCATTGGCGTAAACGTCCATGCGGAGCTGTGCAATGTAATTCATGAAGATCTGGCTTCTGCCCCTGCGCAGCGCCTCGATGTCGATCGTTCCCATGACAAACCATTCCGAAGCGTCCGTATGCTGAGAGATGACGTTGCCGCGAAAATCCACAATCATCGAAGACCCGGACGACGAACTGCCATAGTCGGAATCTGGAGAGTCGGCCCAATTCGGTCCCAGCACATATGCCAGGTTCTCGTAGGCCCGGCTGCGATTTTGCAGGATCCACCATTCCCGCTCCGCAACGGTGGGAATGCCCGACGGACCCATTGGCCGGATCATGACCTCGGCGCCGTTGACCATGAGACAGCGTGCCACCTCGGGAAACCAGCCGTCGTAGCAAATAAACATGCCCAGGTTGCCGATAGGCGTCTTGACTACAGGGAATAAAGTCTTCGACCCATACCGCGCCAGTACATCCACCGGGCTCGCTGATATCTCGATATTGTTATTGCTGGCATTAACCTTCCGGTACTTCAGGATTACTTCCCCTTCCGGGCTGATGATGAATCCGGTGTTAAAGAAATGGTTGGGGAACTCATCCACCTTTTCGAAAGCAGTGCCTGCAAGATAAAAACCATACTGCCTGCATTTTTCGCCCAACGCCCGGGTCTCTTCCCCGGGGATGCGCAGGGCGAAACTCGAATTCGTTTCATATGTGCGTGTCTTCATGGGACCGTAGCCATGAAGAAAAGATTCCGGAAACACCACCAGTTTCGGCGCGCCCCCGCCGCTCAGTTGGTAGACTCCTTTCATGTACTGGTCGATGAGCTTCAGGACATGCTCCACGTTACGATGCACGTCACTCATCCCCGTTGCGGAAATCACTTTGGACTGCACAGCCATCGCAATATATGGCTTTATTGCTGTCCGTTCCTCATTTGCAGCCGGGTTGTGGCCCTGCGGCGCCGCCGCGGACGCACCAAGAGCTGCCTTCATGAACTGCCTGCGGTCTGCTCCCACGAATCATACTCCTTTCCAAATGTCGCTCCACATCATATCTTTGTTGCCGGTGCAACGTCTGCGAAACCGTTCTCATCGCGGGCAAGATAATCGAGCAGAGCCAGTGCCCGGTCGCCGTCCGCTGCGAGGCGATCGACGGCGGTTCGCAAAACCGGAACTGTCGACGCTGTCAGCCCCCCAAACAACACGTCGTTGACCCGGCGTTGTGTTGGAGCAAGCTTGCTGAGCAGCGCCACGCCCCTGCGAGTAACGTGCAGGCAGACACGGCGGCGATCCTTAGTGTCGGTCTTTTTGGCCAAAAGGCCAAGCTTGATCATCTTACCGATTTCGATCGTGACAAACGCGCCGCTCAGGCGCAGATGCCGGGCGACGCGGATCACGCTGACATTACCATCGCCCTCCAGGTGTCTGATCGAGATCAGAATCGTGTACTGGACTCCGGTCAGGCCGATGAGGGAACCAAAGCCGGCGCGGATGGCTTCCAAGCGTACCGAGAACGCAAGCAACCCATGCACCAAAACCCGAAATCCTCGATCGGATCCCTCCACCAGCAGTTCCGGCCTGGAAACGGTCAGTAATCGCGGATTCCCTAGCCGTGATGGATCTTTGCTCAATGGATCTTTGCTCATATGATCAGCTCCGATCATGCCATGTATTAGCTTTTTAACAAAGCTAGTTTCACATTGACGGACTGTTACTGCCATGATATTATTCTCCTGAACACAAACACAAGGGGGTATTTATGCTGAATTTCTCCCGTTGGACTAGAGGCATCTGCCTGTTCGCGGCCGTCTTTTCCGGTCCTAACTTGTGCGGCCAGAGTCCGACAGCGGCCGTCGTCGGCATCATTCGGGACGCCAGCGGAGCCAGCATCCCGGACGCTACTGTCAAGATCCGGAACATGGATACGAACATTCTGCGCAAGAGTGTTTCGGGACAGGACGGAGGGTTTAGCGTTCCCGGCCTGGCGCCCGGCTCGTACGAGGTAGTCATAGAAAAAGCGGGATTTCAAACGCTGCGTGAGACCGGGGTGGAACTTCAGGTAAACCAGACCGCGCGGTTGGAACCGCAACTCAAGGTCGGATCGATGACGGAGGCGGTGGAAGTGAAGGCGCAGATTTCCCTGCTCAACACGGAGAATGCGTCCAAGGGCGACGTCATCGTGGCGCAGGAAATTATGGAGATGCCTCTGAATGGCAGGAATTTCCAGGACCTGGCCTTGCTGATCCCGGGCGTGGCGCCGAATGCCGAAGGTGACTTCTCAGGACCCTTCGCTGTCAACGGAGCGCGCGCGGACAACACCAACTTCTATCTCGACGGATTCAACAATCGCGCCCCGCGCTTCGGAGGCGCTATGGCCAATCCGAACCTGGACGCCATGCAGGAGTTCAAGTTCGAGACGGCTAACTATTCCGCCGAGTATGGGCGGCTGGCTGGTGGCGTCATGAGCGTGGTGTTCAAGAGTGGAACCAACCAGCTCCACGGCACGCTGTTTGAGTTCATGCGCAACGACAAGTTTGATGCACGAAATTTCTTCGCTGATAACAAGGACAAGCTGCGGCGAAACCAGTTCGGCGCAGTGCTGAGCGGGCCAATATGGATTCCGAAGGTCTTCGACGGGCGCAATCGTACGTTTTTCATGTTCAGTTGGGAAAGCTATCGCGATGTGACCGGGAATCTCCGTCTCTCGCGGGTGCCCACTGAACTGGAACGGCAGGGGGATTTTTCTCAGACACGCGACGTGAGCGGCAATTTGATTCAGATAAAGGACCCCTTTGCAGCCAATGCCGCTTTCCCGCTGAACCGGATCCCGGTCGAGCGGTTCAGTCCAGTCTCGGCGAAGATCATACCGTTCTGGCCCCTTCCGAATCGGCCGGGCCAGGCCAACAATTATTTCGCCAGCGCCGTGGACAGTAACCCTTGGGACAGTTTCCTCTGGAAATTCGATCACTCGATCACGTCGAAGGATAGTGTCGCGATCCGCTATCACCGCCGCACCAACGATGGCTCCCTGGCCTTCCCCGGTGCGGGCAGCCCGCTGGGAACATTCTCCGAGGTGCAGAGGACTGTTGAACAAATCGCCGGATTGAATGCCACGCACCTGTTCACACCCACTCTGATCAACGAATTTCGATTCGGCCTGAGCCGAATGGGGACCCACCAGATAAGCGTCGATTCGGGGCACGATTACGGGACCGAACTCGGGATCGCGGGCATCACGACGAACCCTTACTTGATGGGCTTTCCGAAAATCACTGTCCGTGACTTGGCTACCCTCGGCGACATGGCGGACCGCCCTGTCGACAACACGGTGAACGTTTACCAGTTGAGCGATGCCATCACCTGGGTGAAGAGCAAGCACCAGTTCAAGTTTGGTGGGGAGATCCTCCGGTCGCAGTCCTTCCAACCTTACTACGCCAACAACCGGGGAACCTTCAACTTTCTAGGGAACTGGACCGGCCAGCCTTATGCAGACTTTGTGCTCGGATTGCTTGAGTCGGGATCGCGCCAGTCCACGCCGCCACTGAACTACCTGTTCTCAACCGATGCCGGAGTTTTTGCGCAGGACGATTTCAAAGTCACTCCGCGCCTCACCTTGAACTTCGGTCTGCGGTGGGAAGTTCCAGGGCCGCAAAAGGACAAGTACGGCCGCATGGCCGGTTTTGTTCGAGAGTTGGGAAAGATCATCGTTTCGGATGATCGGGCTTTGCCGAACCTGGACAGTTTGGTTGCCAGTGTCGGCCTGACTGGAATCGTGGGAGTGGCGCGAGACTACGGATTGCCGCGGTCGCTGGTCTACACCCGGTATCTGAATTTTGCACCGCGATTCGGATTTGCGTGGCGCCCGTTCGGAGGCAACCGGACGGTGCTGCGCGGCGGCTACGGGATTTTCAACAGCAAGTCCGCCACCAATCCATTGACCCAGGTGATGTCGAACGTTTTTCCCTGGGCGATCAACCAGAATGTAAACCGCGTCGCAGGCAATCCATCCGCCTTGAGTTTTGCCGACCCGTTCCGCACGGCCAGCGGGGCTTCAATCAGCGTGGGCGGCAATGATCTGAATGCTCCGACGCCCTATCTGCAGAGTTGGAACCTGACCGTCGAGCGCGAGTTGAGACGGTTCGGGGCGTTCGAGATCGCCTACGCCGGTTCCAAGGGAACACACCTCGGATATTCGTCCGATATCAACCGGAACTACTATTCCCTGGACATGCGCTTGCCGAACGGCACCTTCCCGCGTCCTTATCCCCAGATCAACAACACGATCACCTATTTCCTGTACGGCGCCAACTCCATCTACAACTCGGGTACCGTAACGTTGCGGAAGCGCTTTAACAGCGGCTTCTTCTATCGCATCAACTATGTTTACGCCAAGTCAATCGATAGCGGATCGGCACTTCAGTACGGTCCCGCGGGCAGTTCCCGCCAGATACAGGATCCACGGAACCTGGCAGCGGAACGCGGGCGCTCCAATTTTGACATCGGCCACTCGTTTACTATGGATTTCTCCTACCAGATCCCTTGGCGCGGACGATCGAGCCTCGGCTGGATGATGCGGGGCTGGCAGCTAGCCGGATCGGGCCGTGCCTCCACGGGCCAGCCTCTAACCCCCATCACTTCGAACTTCAACCTGAACCTCGGCAGCGCTATCCGGCCGGACCGCCTTGCGAAGGGTACTGTGCCGAATCCGACTCCGGATCGCTGGTTTGATGTCTCGGCGTTCTCCGTGGTCCCGAACGGCAGCTACCGGTTTGGCTCTTCGGGCCGGAATATTCTGGATGGCCCAGGATTCGTTGGGGTCAACCTCTCGCTCCACAAGAATATTAAGATTCGAGAACGCGACCAGCTTCAGTTCCGTTGGGAGGTCTTCAACGTATTCAACCATGCCAACTTCAGCTTGCCGAATACTGCGGTGAACGCCATCACCGGCAGCACGATCGTCAGAGCCGGAGCCAGCCGCACAATGCAGTTTGGGCTAAGATATCAGTTCTGAACATGTTAAGAGTTGATATATGTTCGTTTGTGGGGCAGCTTGTCAAGCTGCGCGCCGGTTGGCAACCGGCGCTCCGGGCGGGTTGCCAACCGGCGCGCAGGATTCCACCCTGCCCCACATGGAAACATCATCATTCGGTCAAAGGCCTAGATGCTCCATGGCATTTGCGGAAACCAAGAAAATATGATCACACGACGAAGCTTCCTGTCATCGGCGGCCCTGCCGCTCACGATACATGCGGCAGGCAAGAAGACGAAAAACGGCCGCAAGCCGAACATCATCATCGTGCTTGCCGACGATCTCGGTTACGGTGACCTGGGTTGCTTCGGCAACCCCAGTATCCGCACGCCCAACCTGGACCGCATGTGCGCCGAAGGCGTGAAATTCACTAACTTTTACTCCACGGCTTCTCTATGCACGCCTTCTCGCGCAGCCTTGTTAACGGGCCGCTATCCGATTCGATCGGGACTGGTCCGTGTTCTCCTTCCAGGTGAGCAGTTCGGCATCTCCAGCGAAGAGATGACCCTCGCGCAAGTTCTCAAGGGCCAGGGTTATGCGACCGGCTGCGTCGGTAAATGGCACCTCGGCGATCTGCCGGAATATCGTCCGCGTAGGCACGGCTTCGACTCCTACTACGGTCTGCTCTACAGCAACGATATGGACGAGGGTTTCTCAAAGTCGAAGATGCCCTACCGCCTTTCGCTGTATAAAAACGAAGAGGTGATCGAGGTTCCCGTGACCCAGCCGACCCTGACCCCGCGCTACACGGAACAGGCGAAGGCCTTCATCAAGCAGAACCGGAATAAGCCGTTCTTTCTCTACCTCGCCCACACCTTTCCGCACTGGCCCTGGTCTGCTTCCGGCAAGTTCAACGGCAAATCACGGCGGGATATTTATGGCGATGTCGTCGAGGAGATCGACTGGAGCGTGGGCGAACTGCTCGCCACACTGAAGGAGACCGGCCTGGAACGCGATACGCTCGTCGTATTCACAAGCGACAACGGCGCCCCCGGCATGCGCGGCGCCGGCAGCAACGCTCCTTTCCGCGGCTATAAAGCTTCCACTCTGGAAGGCGGATTCCGGGAACCGTTCCTGGCGCGCTGGCCGGGCCGCATTCCCGCCGGTTCCGTGTGTCTCGACCTGGCCTGCATGATGGACCTCTTTACGACTTCCGCCAAACTGGCAGGCGCTAGCGTTCCAGCAGACAGGCCGATAGACGGGTACGACCTGGCGCCGGCCCTGTTCGGTTCGGGCCCGTCACCCCGCAAGGAATTCTACTATTTTGACAGTCCGTTCAATTCTCAGACCCAGATGTGCGCCATTCGGTCGGGCAGTTGGAAGCTGCATTTCCGAAAAGCGAAACCCGGCGAAGTTCCCAGTTTCGAGCCGATCGAACTTTATAACCTGGATCGAGACTGCAGTGAATCGGTGAACCTGCTCAAAGATGAGCCCAAGTTGGCGGCGCAGATGATGGAACAGGCAAGAAACTTTAACGCGTCAATTAAACCTGGACGGCGTTGTCCGCCGCGGGACATGCCGAGTGGCGGATAGGAAGGCGCATACGATGCTGCAATCGGATCGCAGACAGTTCATACAGGCAACCACCTTGGGATCGGCTCTCTCGACCAGTCGAATCCTGGGCGCAAATGACCGGATTCGCATCGGCGTCATCGGAACAGGCGGACGTGGCCGTCTTTTGATGGGCCTTTTCAATCAATGCCCGGAGGCCGAAACCGTAGCTGTTTGCGACGTCTACGGGCCCCGGCGGAGCCAGGCGAAAGAAAAACTCGCACCACAGGCGCGCGAGTACGGGGATTATCGCCAGGTTCTGGACCAAAAGGAACTCGACGCGGTAGTCATCGCGACGCCCGACCATTGGCACACGCCGATGGCCCTTGCCGCGATTGCCGCGGGCAAAGACATCTATCTGGAAAAGCCGGTCACCCACACTTTGGAAGAAGGGGAGCGCCTGCGCGCCGCCGTGGAGGGATCCAAGCAGGTCGTGCAGACGGGTACCCAGAACCGCAGTATCCCGCATTTCATCCAGGCCAGGGAGATAGTCGCCTCCGGAGGGCTGGGACGGGTCGCGTTCGTCCATACATACTTCTATCAGAACTACCTCCCGCTTGATCCGGCAAGAATTCCAGTGGAAGCAAGCAAACTGGACTGGAAAGGCTTTCTTGGGCCGGCTCCCGATCAGCCGTTTAATCAAGCGAGGTTCCTGCAGTGGCGCTGGTACTGGGATTTCGGCGGGGGCACGTTGACCGACCTCTTCACCCACGTTGTGGATGTGGCGCACTGGTTCCTGGGCAAGGATCTGCCCGTATCGACCTCGGCAAGCGGCATGAACTCGTTGCTGCCGAAATGGCAGACTCCCGATACGGTGAACGCGTGCTTTCGGTATCCGGGAGACCTGATGGTGGTCTTTAACGCGATGATGGGAGGCTCTCTCGAAGGGGGCGCCACTCTGTTCCGCGGCACTAAAGCCATGTTGCGCATATCCCGCGCCGGCTTCGCGCTGTGGGATGAACCGGACCGGTCATTCGCGGAAGGGCCGATTACGGCGCCGCCCAGACTGGAAGTGAAACCCCAGGGCGATGTGGTCCTGCTGCACGTGAAGAACTTCCTCGATTGCGTGCGTTCCCGAAAGACTCCGAACGCTCCGATAGCGGCCGCCATTGCCTGCGCCCGGGCGGGTCACCTCGGTAATCTGGCCCTCCGTCAGGGCCGCACCATCACGAATGTAGGCTAACCATGCACCATACCCATCTTCTCGCCCTGATCTCGTTAATGCCATTGCTGCCATCCGCAGCGCGAAGCGAAGTTGTCCCGGATCCAGACCGCGGATTATACGCGATCTGGACGAAACCCGGGATTGCCGATCAACTCTTCAAGGGAGGCCAGGTGGTCCTGCAGTGGGAACAGGTACAACCCGCGGCGGATCGCTATGACTTCAGCCAGTTGCACAGCCAGTTGGAGCAGGTTGCCCGTTCGGGGCGCAAGACTACCGTGCAGTTGAACGCCAACCGTCAACCGCAGTTCTTGTTCAGCACGGTGCCTTTCACCAAGAATGCGCTTGGTAGAGAGCAGGACAAGCGCGGAACGCTCCAATACTGGCATCCTGCCTACGCGAAGCTGTATACCGACCTGATTGCCGCCTTCGCCCGGGAGGTGAAGTCGTCTCCTTACCGTTCCAGCGTAATCGGGGTGCGTCTGAATTACGACGCCATCGGAACGGAATTCATGGTCGTCGCGCTGGATAAGCGGGATCCGGCAAACTGGACCGCGCCTCCGGGCGTGGCGCTGGCTCCGCCGTGGACCGAGGAGATCGCCTCGGCCTACCGGCAAACCATTCGAAATACGTTTATACGCAACTTTAATCCTGACATCCGTGTCTTCCTGCGCACAGGAAACCCGGGCTACAAGACCGCCGACCAGGACGCACTGCGATTGGCCGGCTCAGGCAATCTGGGCTTCTTTACCACCGCGAGCGAGATTGAGCCGCGTATGCCCACTATGTTCGACGGCTCCAAGCCGGTCTTCCTTGACTATTGCCGCTCTGGAAAGACTGTTTGTTACGCGGAATCGATGGCCGACGCCACAGGGAAACATGGCGCAAGTCAGGATCGGCGGTCGTACGGTCCTGAACAGTACAACTACTGGCGCTTGCTATCGGACTTGAACCTGGGCGTCTCCATGATCGGCGTATATGGGGCGGACGTGGCCAATGCCGATAAGCCCGAATACCGCGCAGCCTTCGAATTTGCCGCCCGCTATGCCGGTTATCACGCCAGCCCATCCCTTTCCCCGGGAGCGTGGGTGGCGTTGCGCGAAGGTGACCTGCAGTTGAAGGGCGACTACACTTTTCTTATGCGGCGACTGCCAGGTGTGGAGATGAAGCCAGAACAGAAGATCGGGCCGGATGACCAGCGTTTCGGCGCCTGGGCGCGGACTTTACCGAAAGGCGACCAAGCGAAGTTCGCGCTGGACCGTGAGTTCGCACGCAGTCTCACTGGTAAGAAGTCCGTCCTTCGAGTGGTCTTTCTGGACCAAGGCAATGGAACATTTACAGTGCATGCCGCCGGCCGGACGTTCAAAGGTAAGCCGGGTGGTTCCGGTCGATGGAAAACAGCGGAATTTGAGATCGAATCAACCGCATTCACGGCCGATAGCAATGGTGCAGATATTGTGATCGACGGTGACACCGATCTCACACTGCACATGATCGAGGTGGTGCGCTGACGGAAGATTGAACATATCCGTCAGGGCAACTCTGTCCTCCGCAAAAACTCCATCCGAACTCGCCGGGCCGACGACGCCACCCGCTGGATGATGGCTATTTTGAGTCACATATTTCCGTGGCGCGGTGCGCTGGTGAATGTGAAACCGAATACGCTTATCCGCAGGAGTGCATAGTGCGGGACATCCGCACGCTACGTGCGATGTCGTTTGGTCCGGAAACTCAAATGGTCGCCGTTTGCGGCCGACTGCGTGGGCTACGAACGAACTTGTATGCCTGAAAAATGGATTGCGTCGTTCGTCTTGTCGGTGCGGTGACGGCCGGAAAACTCACTTCGGGCTTGGGGCATTTGGGAGCGCGTACGTGCGCCGACCGACCTACGGTCGCCCTCCGAGACGGGATTTCGCTGATTCAGGCCGCCCGTCGAAAGTAGTAGTTCAGCATGCCGCCAAGCCGTTCCTTGCGTTGGATCATTCCGCTATTACCAGCTTGAGATTGATCCGGGATGATCAAACGGTTGCCGAGGTCTTGGTGGTTGCGCTCGCCATAGTAATGCGCCACAAACTCGTGGATCCCTTTGCGCAACGATCCTGCACCGAAGAAGATCATGCGCTCCAGGCAGGACTCCTTGATGCTGCGTACGAATCTCTCGGCGTGTGCATTCAGATTCGGCGATCGCGGTGGCAGTTTCACCGGCTCCACTCCAGCATCGGCAAGCATGCGCAGAAACTCTGCAGTGAACAGCGGGTCGCGGTCGTGAATCAGGTACCGTTTCCCCGTCAGTATTCCCCGCTCCGCATCCGTGAGATTCCTAGAGATCTGACTCATCCACAATCCGTTTGCCACCTGTGCGATGCCCGCAATCTCAACCTTGCGCGTCGATAGCTCGATGCAGAACAGCACGATGAACCGCTGCAGCCCTCGTCGTCGGGTCCACATCTCCACGGTGAAGAAATCGGCCGCCACGATCAGTTCCCAAAGGCGTGTCAGAAACTCTTTCCACGTCGTCTTCCGGTTACGCTCCGGCGCGGGCTGGATCCCGTGCCGTTCGAGAATGTCAGCGATCGTGCTGCGGGCAAGTTCGTGCCCCAGATTCGATAATGCGCCCTGGATGCGACGATAGTCCCAATCCCGGTTCTCTTCGGCGATGCGCACTACCAACGCCTCGATCTCGGCGGCCTTGTGCGGCCTCCCGGGTTGGCGGTTGCCAGTCCCGTCGTATTTTTGTGCAATCAGTTTTCGATGCCAGGCGAGCAAGGTTTCAGGCGTGACAATGGTGGCCACCTCGGGCAGAATCTTCCGTCCCCATCCTTTGGCTCTGGTCGCCAATCGGCGGCGCGGATCATCGTTGAGTCGCAGCCGCCGGTCTCCGAGTTGCTCTCTTAGAACACGATTCTCTTCGCGCAGGAAGTCAAGGACCTGCAGTTGGCGTTGGTTCATCCACCCGGCCACGGCGATCAGCACAAACCGGAACGGATCCAGGGTCCTCGGCATCTCGTTCGTTCATTATCGCCAGGATCAGCCTGGGAGCGGAAAAGTCCGTGCGAATTCAACCGGATCCAGTTTCCGGACCATACGGTCAGGTGGCAATCTGGCCAACACGCCATGGCGAACAAAAAGCGAATATGATATCCTAGGGTTGCTATGAAGGGTGTGTTTCCGTTCGAGCAGGGGACCGGTGCGAGTCGGGCGGCCCTTCTGCGCGCTCGGGTGGAGCCGCTTGTCTCGATGGAACGGCGGTTCGATCGAACGGTCTCTGTTTCCAGCGAGATCGACGCGGTGCTGCCGTTCCATGGCCTGCCTTTGGGCTGTGTCCATGAAGTGCGGAGTCGCGGTTTGGCCAGCGGTATTGCGTTCGCGTCCCTGTTGGCCGCGCACGTTCCAGTTCCGGAAGGACAACTGGTGTACGTGGCTCCCGATTCCGGCTTTCATCCGCTGGGGCTGTTGCCGTACGGAGTCCCGCCGGAGCGGTGGATTCATGTGGTCGCGCGGAATTCGCTGGACTTGGCCTGGACCGTCTTGGAAGCTTTGCGCTGCCCGCAGGTGAGCGCAGTGTTGGCGGTGGCGAAGGCTGCGGATCTGACTCTGTGCCGCCGTTGGCAACTTGCGGCCGAGGACAGCGGCGCGACAGGCTTTCTACTGACCGACACGGCAACCCAACCTACCATCGCATCCGTTATCACGCGCTGGCAAATCACTTCTGTCACGGCACCGGCAGGTGCAACATTCACCGAGCCGTGTTGGGCCATCGATCTCACTTACTGCCGTGGCGGACGGCCGTCACAATGGACTACAGTCTGGCGAGAGGGACGGTTGGAACTCAGGCGACCATCCAAACCACTGCAACGGGTGACGCTCGCCGCGGCAAGCAAACTGGCGGTGTGAGGTGCAACGGCGGTTCCTGTGCCTGTTTTTTCCGCGGTTGATGGTCGATCGCCTGGAGCGCGAAGACCCTCAGCGCGCCACGGTTCCGTTTGCAGTGGTGTGGGACGAAAAGGGCCACCTCTACATTGTGGCTGTGAACGATCCGGCACGCGAAGCGGGCGTCCAGGCTGGTGTGCGACTGGCCGATGCCCGCGCGTTGCTGCCCACGCTCCACATCGTGTTGAGTGACTTCGAAGCGGACGAACGGTTAAAGCAGCATCTGGTCGAATGGTGCAACCGTTATTCACCGCTCGCGGCGCACGATGGCGCCGACGGGATCGTGCTCGATATCACCGGCTGCGCACACTTATTCGGTGGCGAGGCAGCATTGCTCAAGGATGTCCAGACCGGACTTCGCGAGATGAAGTTCCGCGTTCGCGGCGCGATTGCAGATACGCCGGCCGCCGCGTGGGCGCTGGCCCGCTTCAGCCAACAGGTGATTGTTTCTCACGAAGAGCTGACCGCCCCCCTCGATCCTCTCCCAGTACGGGCGCTACGCATACCGGTTGAGATTGCCATCGAACTCGGGCGGGTCGGCCTTACGACGATCGGTCTCCTGAGGCAGGTTTCCCGAGATTCTCTGGCTACCCGCTACGGGCCTGACGTACTGCGGCGGCTCGATCAGGCATTGGGACTCGCGGCGGACTCGATCACACCATACCGCGCAGCCGTGCCATATCATGCCGCTCGCAGTTTTGCCGAACCGATTGGAACTACGGCTGCCGTCGAGTACATCGTGATGGAGTTGCTCACCGAGATCTGCACGCGCCTCGAAAAGGAACATCGCGGCGCACGTCGCTTCGATCTGGCCTGCCATCGCGTGGACGGCAGCGCAGCGTACCTGCAAGTGCGCACTTCCAAACCGGGCCGGTCCATCACGCATCTCATGCGCCTGTTCTCGGAGAAGATGGGCACGCTCGACGCCGGTTTCGGCATCGAAGTCGTCACATTGCGCGCTGCCGATGTAGAGACCGTCGCGCCGGTGCAGATGGCGTTGCCGCAGTGCGGGGAAAGCGCGGAGGAGAACTCGTCATTCGATGAACTGATGGACCGGATCGGTTTGCGGTTGGGCTTCGAGAACGTGAGCCGTTTCCGGATTCAAGAGTCCCTGCTGCCGGAGTTTTCCACTGAATTTGTTCCGGTCTCCAGCGTTTCGATGCAGAATGCCGCATGGCCTGAGCATCGCATCCGCCCGGTGCGTTTGATCGAACCGCCGAAGCCCATTGAGGTGGCCGAAATCGTCCCCGGCAAATGTCCGGTGCGGATTCGCGTCGGCCGGCAACTACACCGCATTGTGCGCGCCGAAGGACCGGAGCGGCTCACGCCCGAATGGTGGCGCGAGCCGCGTGCTGCCTGGTCCACGCGCGACTATTACCGCATTGAGGACGAGCAGGGTGCGCGTTTTTGGATCTTCCGCGAAACTTCTCGCACGGGAAGCGCGGAGCGTTGGTATCTGCACGGGCAACTGCCATGAATGCGTCGTATAGCTACGCCGAATTGCAGGTCTCGTCGAACTTTAGCTTCCTGCGCGGCGCTTCGCATCCGCAGGAACTAATGAAGGCGGCGGCAGAAGCCGGCCTCACGGCCATCGCGCTGACGGATCGCAATACGCTCTCCGGCATCGTGCTGGCGCACACCTTCCTGAAGAAGACACCCACGGCACGCACGCGCTTCATCGTCGGTTGCCGGCTCGATCTTACAAACGGCGAAGGCCTGCTGTGCTATCCGACTGATCGCGCTGCCTACGGGCGTTTGACGCGGCTGTTGACGCTCGGCAAGCGCCGCGCCGGGAAGGGCCAATGCGAACTGAGCTTGGCAGATGTGGCCGAGCACGCCGGTGGGCAGCGCTTCATCCTGCCTTTTCCCGCAGTGTTAAGTGATACGGCGATGGCGCACATACGCGCTTGCGCCGCGCTGTTCCCGAAGCAACTTCATCTGGCGCTGACGCATTCCTGCCGGGGCGACGACAAGCACTGGATACAAACCGTCGCCGACTTCGCGCGTTCCATCGGCGTGCCCACGGTCGCGACCAACGACGTGCTCTACCACGCACACGAACGCAAGCCGCTGCAGGACGTACTCACCTGCATTCGCGAAGGCTGCACGCTTGAAACGGCCGGCTTCCGCTTGCAGGCCAACACGGAGCGTGACTTGAAATCGCCGCGCCAGGTGCACGAGCTTTTCGCGGCCTGGCCGGAAGCGCTCGCGGCCACGCTCGAAATCGCCGATGCCTGCCGCTTCTCGCTCGATGAGCTGCGTTACGAGTATCCCGAGGAAATTGTCAATCCGGGCATGTCGGCCTTTCAAGACCTGGAGCAGCGCACGTGGGCTGGTGCGGCCTGGCGTTTTCCCAATGGCATTCCTGAGGCTGTCAGCAAGCAGATCCGGCACGAGTTGAAACTGGTCCAAGAGCGCGAGTATGCGCCGTACTTCCTCACCGTCCACGAGATCGTGACGTTCGCCACCGAGAAGGGGATTCTGCACCAGGGGCGCGGCTCGGCGGCCAATTCGGTGATCTGCTATTGCCTGGGCATCACGCAGGTGGACCCAGTGGCGCGCGGACTGCTGTTCGAGCGCTTCATTTCGGCGGCGCGCGACGAGCCGCCGGATATCGACGTTGATTTTGAACATGAACGCCGCGAGGAAGTCATCCAGCACATCTACGAAAAGTACGGCCGGGACCGTGCGGGACTGACCGCCACGGTTGTCCACTACCGCACGCGCCGCGCGGTCCGCGAAGTGGGCAAGGTGCTCGGGCTTTCCGACGACGTCACCAGTGCTCTGGCCGGGTCGGTGTGGGGCTGGAGCAACGTGGGCGTCGAGGAAAAGTGTGTGCGCGAAGCCGGACTCGATCCCACTGACCGGCGTCTGCGCCAGACGCGGTATCTCACCAGGATGCTGGTTGGTTTCCCGCGCCACTTGTCGCAGCACGTCGGCGGATTCGTCATGTCGCGGAGCCGCCTCGATGAACTCGTTCCCATTGAAAACGCCACGATGGAAGACCGCACCGTGATCCAGTGGGAGAAGAACGATCTGGATGAACTGGGCATGATGAAGGTGGACATCCTCGCGCTTGGCATGCTGTCCGCCATCCGGCGCGCGTTCGCGTTGCTCGAACGGCATTACGGCCGCAAACTCACGCTGGCTACGGTTCCGCATGAAGACGCGGCGGTCTACGAGATGCTGCAACGGGCCGATTCCATGGGCGTTTTCCAGGTGGAGAGCCGCGCGCAGCAGAGCATGTTGCCGCGGCTCAAGCCGAAGGAGTTTTACGATCTGGTGATCGAGGTGGCGATCGTGCGGCCGGGCCCGATCCAAGGCGACATGGTGCATCCGTATCTGCGCCGGCGCGAAGGCAAAGAGCCGGTTGTTTATCCCAGCAAAGCGCTGGAAGTTGTGCTCAAGAAAACGCTCGGCGTGCCGCTGTTCCAGGAACAGGCGATGCAGATCGCCATCATTGGCGCGGGGTTCACTCCGACCGAAGCGGATCAGTTGCGCCGCTCGCTCGCCACCTTCCGCCATGTCGGCACCATCGCCACGTTTCGCGAACGGTTCGTCAGCGGCATGTTGCACAACGGCTACCCGCAGGAGTTTGCCGAGCGTTGCTTCGGCCAGATTGAAGGTTTCGGCACATACGGTTTTCCCGAAGCCCACGCCATCTCCTTCGCCAATCTTGTTTATGTCTCGGGGTGGTTGAAGTGCCACTACCCCGATGTGTTCTGCGCCGCGTTGCTAAACAGCCAGCCGATGGGTTTCTATGCGCCGGCGCAACTAGTGCAGGATGCACGGCGGCACGGCGTTGAGATCCGCCCAATTGACGTAAATAAGAGCGAGTGGGATTGCACGCTCGAAGCGGTGGAAGGTACGCCGCTCCACACCGTGCGGCTGGGATTGCGAATGGCGGCGGGACTGGCTGACCGCGAGGCACAGGCGGTGGTGGCGGCGCGCGGTGCAGGCTACCATTCTCCCAGCGAAATTGCTCGGCGTACCGGATGCGGGCGCGCGGTGCTCGACCGCCTGGCGCAGGCCGACGCTTTCGGATCGATGCTGCTCACGCGGCGGCAGTCGCTGTGGAAGGCGAGCGCACTGGGCGGCCGCATGCCACCGTTGCTCCAACACTCCGATGCGGACCTGTTTGAGGAGCCGGATGCGGAGTTGCCGCTCACGACGTCCAGCCAGGAAGTAGTCAGCGACTACCAGGCGACAGGACTCACGCTGCGCGAGCATCCCCTCACTTTCTTGCGGCCCGCCTTGCAGGCGCGGCGCGTCATCACCGCGGAGCAACTGGGGCGCACACCCAATGGCCGAGTGGTCATCGCAGCCGGACTGGTGCTGTGCCGGCAGCAGCCAATGACAGCGAAGAACACCGTCTTCATGACCCTGGAAGATGAAACCGGCGTCATCAATCTGATCATCTGGGGGCACGTCAAAGAACGCTGCCGCCGTGCGGTTCACAGCGCGCACCTGGTCGGCTGCCAGGGCGTCGTGCAACGCGAAGGGCAAGTTCTACATGTCGTCGCCAACCAGGTATGGGATTGGACCAAGGATCTCGGCAAGTTGAACGCGGGAGCCACCACGCTGGCTGTGCGCAGTCGGGACTTTCACTAACCGCTCACACATTGAGCGCCAAACATTCCTCGTGCAAGATGCCGGAGATGACCTCGAATGTCGTCAGTGATTTGATGCCCAGCCGCACACGGTCTTCAAAGGGGCACACGCACGATGCGTCTCGGCAGTGGTCCGTGAAGGGCCGGATGTGCCGTAGTTGCGAAGAAACCGCAATTGCGGATCGAGGCGCGATACGAAAGCCTGTGTCGATTTCTCGCCCGCGTCCCGACAAGCCGTGCGCGTGCCGAGATTCAGGCGCCGACAGGCTTCAAGCGTCAGACAGTGGTTGTCCAGCGCATTAGGTCGGTGGGCAGGGCAATCGCCGGTCGTGTGAGATCTACACGCCAGCACAATTGCGTACTATAGTAGCGTACCGAATCCATTCACACGTGAGGCGTTTCTGCAGTGGACATCCCACGGATCTTCAACGTCACCGAAAGTGCTCACCGCATCCATAACCCGTTCACACCCGAAAAGCTCTCCACTCTCGGAGCGGCGTTGCGCCTGGAACCGGGGACCCGTGTGCTCGACCTCGGCAGCGGTTCGGGCGAGATGCTGTGCACCTGGGCACGCGATTACGGAATCAGCGGCACCGGTATCGACATGAGCCAGTTGTTCACCGAGCAAGCGAAACTCCGCGCTGAAGAACTCGGCGTCGCCGATCGAGTCAAGTTCATCCACGGAGACGCTGCCGGCTACGTCGCCGACGAAAAGGTCGGTGTGGCAGCTTGTCTCGGTGCCACGTGGATCGGTGGGGGAGTCGTCGGCACCATCGAGCTTCTGGCGGAGAGCCTCCGCACCGGAGGGATCATTCTCATCGGCGAGCCGTACTGGCTGCAATTGCCGCCGACCGAAGAGGTCGCCAAGGGATGCCGCGCCGGTTCGATCTCCGAATTTCTCATGCTTCCAGAACTTCTCGCGTCTTTCGGCGACCTCGACTACGACGTCGTGGAAATGGTTCTGGCAGACCAAGACGGCTGGGACAGGTACGAGGCGGCCAAGTGGATCACCATGCGCCGATGGCTCGAAGCGAATCCCGACGACGACTTCGCGAAAGATGTTCGAGCCGAACTGACCTCGGAACCCAAACGCTACGCCGCGTACACGCGTGAATACCTGGGCTGGGGCGTGTTCGCGCTGATGGCGCGGTGATGTGAGGCCGCTGGGGCATCCTGCGGATTGTCAACGGCTGTGCCGCGCAATAGCTTGTGCGGCTGCGCTACACCCGGTGGCTCGCCGAAGTGTGAGTGCGCCTGGACTCATTCGCCATCGCCGAAATCTCCCTCGTTTGGTCCGGAAACTCAAATGGTCGCCGTTTGCGGCCAATTGCGTGGGCTACGAACGAACTTGTATGCCTGAAAAATGGATTGCGTCGTTCGTCTTGTCGGTGCGGTGACGGACGGAAAACTCACTTCGGGCTTGGGGTAATGGGGAGCGCGTACGTGCGCCGACCGACCTACGGTCGCCCTCCGAGACGGGATTTCGCTGATTCAGGCAGCCCGTCGAAAGTAGTATTTCAGCATGCCGCCAAGCCGTTCCTTGCGTTGGATCATTCCGCTATTACCAGCTTGAGATTGATCCGGGATGATCAAACGGTTGCCGAGGCCTTGGTGGTTGCGCTCGCCATAGTAATGCGCCACAAACTCGTGGATCCCTTTGCGCAACGATCCTGCACCGAAGAAGATCATGCGCTCCAGGCCGGACTCCTTGATGCTGCGTACGAATCTCTCGGCGTGTGCATTCAGATTCGGCGATCGCGGTGGCAGTTTCACCGACTCCACTCCAGCATCGGCAAGCATGCGCAGAAACTCTGCAGTGAACAGCGGGTCGCGGTCGTGAATCAGGTACCGTTTCCCGGTCAGTATTCCCCGCTCCGCATCCGTGAGATTCCTAGCGATCTGACTCATCCACAATCCGTTTGCCACCTGTGCGATGCCCGCAATCTCAACCTTGCGCGTCGATAGCTCGATGAAGAACAGCACGATGAACCGCTGCAGCCCTCGTCGGGTCCACACCTCCACGGTGAAGAAATCGGCCGCCACGATCAGTTCCCAAAGGCGTGTCAGAAACTCTTTCCACGTCGTCTTCCGGTTACGCTCCGGCGCGGGCTGGATCCCGTGCCGTTCGAGAATGTCAGCGATCGTGCTGCGGGCAAGTTCGTGCCCCAGATTCGATAATGCGCCCTGGATGCGACGATAGCCCCAATCCCGGTTCTCTTCGGCCATGCGCACTACCAACGCCTCGATCTCGGCGGCCTGGCGCGGCCTCCCGGGTTGGCGGTTGCCAGTCCCGTCGTATTTTTGTGCAATCAGTTTTCGATGCCAGGCGAGCAAGGTTTCAGGCGTGACAATGGTGGCCACCTCGGCCAGAATCTTCCGTCCCCATCCTTTGGCTCTGGTCGCCAATCGGCGGCGCTGATCATCGTTGAGTCGCAGCCGCCGGTCTCCGAGTTGCTCTCTTAGAACACGATTCTCTTCGCGCAGGAAGTCAATGACCTGCAGTTGGCGTTGGTTCATCCACCCGGCCACGGCGATCAGCACAAACCGGAACGGATCCAGGGTCCTCGGCATCTCGTTCGTTCATTATCGCCAGGATCAGCCTGGGAGCGGAAAAGTCCGTGCGAATTCAACCGGATCCAGTTTCCGGACCATACGGGATATTCGGCCGCCGCCCACGTCCCGGAATCGCAGCCGGGTTTGCCACTGCGGCGGCCAGCGTCTGGCCGAAGCCGCGTCGGGATACTTCCATAGGGATCAAGAGTTCCTCGCCGAGCGGATCGCTTCCGCGACCAGCCGGCAATTCTCGTTCACCTGCTCCTTGAACTTCGGAAACATTCCGATCACGACGGGGTCGTTGGGCTTCGCGTACCGGAATACAAGCCGCAGCGCATCGAGCATCTTCTCGGGGGAGTCGCAGTGCCGCCCTGCTCCGTAGACTTTAAAGATGAGGCAGGGTTTGCTGGCCTGGCGCACGCGCAACAACATTTTTTCCCGGTCAGGGTGGTGGAAGAACTCGTCCTCAATCTCTCTGCCGGCCAGTTTGCTGGCTTCTTCTTTGGACCGCGTCATGTTGTACATGCACGTCATATAGAAGTCCACGTCCCAGTTCTTCGATTCCACATAGTCGAGCACGTCAGGATTGTGAGTTCCGACTCCTACTAGCACCCCGGAATCGCGCATTGCCTTGCAGTGTTCCTGAATGACTTCCATCTTGCCGGCTGCGAAGTACTTATCGGTGTCGTTGCCATGGTTGTAAATGCCGATCGGCTTGGAACCCGCGGCTATCTTGCGAATGTGGCTTGAGATATTTCCAAGTTCGGAGGCTGTTTGCGCAATCCACTGGATGCGCCCGCCTTCCTGCCGGTATTCCTGCAGCAGGCGTGTGATGTGGACATCCCCTCGGGACTGCCACGTGTTGATGCCGGCCCTCTCGCATGCCGCCAGCATCTTCTTGGCGTTCGCCGCCGTAAAATACTCCCGCATTTCGACGTCTGCTTTGCTGGAAAGGTGCGAATTCCCGCTCACAGGGTTGCCGCCCACAATCAACCGCGAAATCGTGTGGGGTCCAATGCGTACCGTGCCTGCCGGAAAGTCTGACGCCGCGACAACTGGGCTGGCCGCGGCAGCAAGAAGAATTTCGCGTCTCGTTCTATCTGACATTAGATGCCTCCATTAAATAGCGATTACTTCCGTCTTAGTTCTTTGCAAGCGGCATAGGGGCGTTGGTCGTACGCCGCCACTCTGCGAGCTTCCGGCGCAGTTCCTGCGCCTTTTCCGGCATCTGGGCGGCCAGGTTTTGGGATTCGCCCAAGTCTGCCTCCAGGTCGTAGAGTTCCAGACGGCCATCTTCAAGTCGCTCGATTAACTTGTATTTGCCGGCTCGGATTGCTCCGGAGGGCTCGATGCGCCAAGCGCCCTTCTTCCCCTCAGCTTGCAGGTAACTCGGATAGTGCCAGTAGATCGCCTCGCGCTTAAGGGCTCCCTGGCCGGAAGAGCGCAACAAAGGAGTCAGACTGACGCCGTCCAGCGTGTTCTTGGGCGCTTTGGCGCCAGCGATATCCATCAAGGTCGGGAAAAAGTCCGTGCAGGTTACCGGTTCCCGGCACAGGCTGTTTGGCTTGACGACCCCGGGCCATCGTACAATCATTGGCACGCGAATGCCGCCTTCGTAGAGCATTCCCTTTCCACCGCGTAAGGGGTAGTTATCCGTGGGTGATCCCGCGTAGTTGAACCCTTCTCGCAGATACCCGCCCACGCCGCCGTTGTCGGAATAGAAGATGAAGACCGTGTTCTCGGCCAGCTTCAAGTCATCGAGCTTTTTCATGATTCGGCCGACGCTCTCGTCGACGCTCTCAAGCATGGCAGCGTAAACCGGGTTCCGGTGCCGTTCCGTTGGCAGCTTGTTCTTGAACTTCTCAATCCCCGCTTCCTTGGCCTGGAGCGGGATGTGCACCGCGAAATGGGGAAGATACAGGAAAAACGGTGCGCTCTTGTGCGTGTCAATGAACGAAAGGGCCCGGTCGGTGATGAAGTCCGCCAGGTACTTTTCTGGCGAGAGATCGACGTGCGGCTTCGTGTCGAAACCGAAATGCCGGCCTTGAACGGTTACGATTGCCTCATCGAAACCGCGCCGCGAGGGTAGATAGTCGCCTTCTTCCCCCAGGTGCCACTTGCCGAACATGCCCGTGGCATACCCGGCCGACCGCAGCACCTGGGGAATTATTGTTTCATTCAGCGGCAGCTCCGTGTTGTTGGGCGGGGGAACCATCTTACGGAACTCTTCCGGGCCGCGCAGGCGTTCGACCGCCCAAATTCCGTGCCGGCCAACGTCGCGGCCAGTCATCAAACACGCGCGAGTAGGAGCGCACTGCGCCGTGGCATGAGCATCGGTGAATTTCATTCCCTGCCGGCACAAGCGGTCCAGATTCGGAGTTTCGTGATAGCCGCTTCCGTAGCAGGCCAAGTCCGTCCAGCCCACATCATCCCCGAGAATGAAAACGACGTTAGGTGGGCGGGGCGAAGCCGCGCCCACCGCTCCCAGGGACAACGCCGCCCCGAAGCTCTTCAGGAATGTGCGCCGCAGAAGCGGTTCGTGATTCATACGGTCTCTCCCGCTAGAAGTCTATCCGAAAGTTGAGCTGGATCACCCGGCTAGGGGCGATCTGCGCGGTCACCTTGCCGAAGTTTGCGCTCGTCGGATCAGTATTGGGCAGGTCAAAGTTGGTGTGATTGGTGAGGTTCAGAAGATCGGCCGAAAGCGTAGTCCTAAGGTGCTCGGTGATCTGGAATTTTTTCAGCACCTTCACATCCCAATTCCGGTAGCCGTCCGCTCGCCGTGAGTCCAAACGGCTTGGGAATGTGCGGGTCTGGAACTGCCCAGGCTGCATTGCAGCTCGACCTTCGAAGCCCTGAAAGCCCTGCGGGATCGATCCACTGCCTCGAAAGGCAATGTTCGGATCGAACCAGGTGTGGATGTCCCGGGAGTGGGCTTGATCATGGTTGAGAAGATTACCTAAGTTGGCGAGATCGCCGTAATAGAATACATTCCCCCAGTCGACAGCCTGGCCGCTTTGATATTCGTACACCCAGCTCAGTTGCCAGCCGCCTACGAAGTGCTGCAACAAACCCGTCTGAAGCCAGGCCTTCCCTTGCCGAAGGGCTGTGGTCCGCAAATAAGGTTGTACGGCCCCAATAGTGGGCATGTAACATCGTCGTAACGGCTCGCACAGCGCACATCCAAGGCATTGATTCTATTGTGTGCGTGGTTTCTGCGGACCACAGGCGTCTTCGGCGCGAATTTCGACCTCGGCCCCGTGGGAGAACCCCTGCGCCCTGCCGTACCACCACAACTCCGGGACGCCCCAACGATCTCCGCCCAATCCCGGCGCGCCCAGCGGAGTCAATCCGTCCCAGTTGGAGTAGTTCTCAGGCAGCCTGGAGCCATCCTGTGCGCCGCCAGAGACTCTGCCTGCCGGCCAGATTCCCGCAAACCTAAGGCATTCCTCAGCGAATCTTCGCCGATTCATTTTTGCTATTTCTCTAACTGACCATCCAGACTTGGGACAATCCACCGATGATCTTAATGATCATAGGGTTTTTCCGCCGTCGGTTTCAAATGATTGGCTTCCAAACTTTGAAACTTGGTACGGACGTCACGGCGTATGTTGGAACCATTCGCCCGCGGCGCCGGCGTTGACCCGCCGACGAATTCAGTATTGGGCATCCACTGATCCGTTCGTGATCCGTTCGTGGATTGACGTGTGGGCGAACGGCGATTATAATCGAGCCTTAAATTCTGCTTCTTTGGGGCAGGCGGATCGAGACTCGAAATACGGAAGGAAGCTTATCATAATATGAACCCGTCTGAACCTCTAAGCGACTCCGCAGCAGCCGGCCCACGGGCCACTTTCAACGTTCTGCGGGCGATGAAGGTTGCGGCATTTCTCTTTACCGTTCTATGCTTGATCCCCTGCGCGTGGTCGCAGGCGGTAATGGGTACGGTTAGCGGCACGGTCAGAGATCAAAGCGGCGCAGTCATTCCGAACACGCTGGTTGTCATGAAGAATGCCGACACGAATGTGGTTTCCACGAGGCGCACTAACGAGGTTGGTTTCTATTTTTTCCCCACCGTATCGAATGGTCCGTACCATCTCTCGGTCGAGGCGCCGGGAATGCAAGCCTTTCAGGGAAGCTTCACTGTCCAGGTCGGGCAGAGCGCGGTCGTGGATCCCGTGCTCCACCCCGGCCAGACCACTACGCAGGTTGAGGTGAAGGACGTGACGCCGCTGTTGACGGTTAACAGCGCCACCGTCGGCACTGTCGTGGAGCGTTCGCGAATCGAACAGTTGCCCGTCAACGGGCGCGACCTGCCTAACCTGCTTGGAACCATTCCGGGATATGATGGCACGGGCCGCATGTTCGGCTCCCTGACCGATGGGACCGGATGGTCCAACAACGGCGTCGATTTGTCGGAACGCCGTGGAAGCAACGTCCCGCCGATCAACGTGGCGCTCGATTCGATCCAGGAATTCGTGGTGGAATCCAATGCCGTTTCCGCTAAGTTGGCGAAGCCTGTCGTCGTCATGATTTCCACCCGGAACGGCACGAACGGGTTCCACGGCAGTCTTTTTGAAACCAACCGCAACAACGGTGTTGGCCTGGCGCGGAGCCGAACGGACTTCTATTCAAAGCCGCCGCAATACAACCGCAACGAGTTCGGCGGCAGCGCGGGCGGCCCGGTGATAATTCCGGGCCTCTATAACGGGAAGAACAAGACCTTCTGGTTTACCAGCATAGAAGGCAAGGAGATCGTACAAGCGAGCACCGGCATCTTTACCGTGCCGACCCCCGAGATGCGCAACGGCGATTTTAGTGGGTTGGTTGACGCGCAAGGGAGGCGTTACACCATCTACGACCCCTGGTCGACCGGCGCGAACTGGTCTCGGCAGCCGTACCCGGGAAACGTGGTTCCCTCGATTCGCGAAAGCCCGCTGGCGAAGTACATGTTCAGCATCACCCCGTTGGCCACCAACAACGCCAACCCTTTTATCGGCGCGAACTGGTATGGGCCGCAGCCGAACAAGAATGAGTATTGGCAAATGAACACCCGCTTCGATCAGAACATCAGCGCGCGGGATCAACTGCACGCCGTATTTACGGCCTCAGGCTTCAACCAGTCGCTTCCCAGCAACGCGCCGGTAAATATGGAACTGCCGGGCCTGCCCTGGGGATGGGAGAACACAACCGACTACCTGAAGAGCGCTTCGGCCACATGGACGCACGTCATCTCCCCGACCTTCTCAAATGAGCTCACTCTTACCGCCAGGAGCACCTATTGGACTGGAGGCGAAAATGATTACGGCGTCAACTGGCCGGAAAAACTCGGCTTGCCGAATCCGCTTCAAACGAACCACGTGCCTCAAATAACCGGCTTGGGGCTGGCCGGGACTTACGTATATCAGACCAATGACACCAAGGAAAACCGGGCGACTATCTATACCCTTGACGACAATTTTGTCAAAATTCACGGGAAGCATGAATTCCTGTTCGGGTTTCAAGGCCGCCGCGAGGACTTGAACATTCTGCCGCAACAACGGTGGCCCGCGCCGCAACTCAACTTTGCCAACAGCGCAACCGCCCTGTACGATCCACAATCCACCAAGTCCGCCCCACAGGTTCTGCCGTTTACCGGCAATGGCCTCGCGAATTTCTATCTGGGGCTAGCTACTTACTCGGCCAACATCTCCCATAACTTTTATTACTTGAACGATTATGTATACGCACCGTATTTCCAGGACAACATCAAGCTGACCCCTCGGCTGACGCTGAACCTGGGCCTCCGTTGGGAGTACCAGACCCCGTATCACGACAAGAACGGCTCGATGGTCGGTTTCGACAAAGCGAATGACGCCGTGGTTTTATCCGCGCCACTAGAGAAACTGTACGCGCTGGGCGCGACTTATCCCAATATCGTGGCCGCCTGGCAGAAGCTGGGGATCAAGTTCGAAAACACGGAGCAGGCGGGGCTGCCTTACGACCAGATTTATTCCTCGCACCGGAATTTCGGCCCGCGCGCCGGCTTCGCCTACAAAGCGCTCGACGGCAGGTCTTCCTTCGTGATCCGCGGCGGCTACAGCGTTTCGTATTTTCAGTTGTCGCTGCTGAATTGGGTAGATAATAACAGGCAAAACTTCCCGATGGCGCAGGGGCTCCAGTACAATCCAAACAATACTGCCCAGACGAACCTCAACGACGGCTTGGCGAATTACATGGCGCGTTCGGTTCCAACGGTGATTGCCGGCGTCAACAGCACGAACATACTGAGCATCGCGAACGCTACCGGTGTTACTGCCGGGAGCGGCAATATGAACTACGTGGATCCGAATCAACCCCCTGCGAAGACGCACACCTGGAACCTGACGCTTGAAAAACAGTTGGTTGCAAACACGGTAGCGCGGGTGCGGTATGTCGGAAGCCACTCCGCGAACCTGGGTCAGAATTATAACTACAATCCCAGCACCCCCGCGTTTATCTGGTATATGACCAAAGGAACGCCTATGCCGACGGGAGCCACTGCCAACATTGCCACCCGGCCGTACGACTCCACCACGGGAATGGGAAACATCCAGGCATGGATGCGCACGGGTTGGTCAAATTCGAACGGCCTCGGGGCCGAGATCGAGCGGCGGTTCAGCAAGGGCATTGGGTTCCAGGCGTCCTACACGATGATGAACGCTTTTGCCAATATAGCTGCCGGGTCGCCCAATTCAGCGGGTACGATGTCGGCCCTGAATCAATACCTGCCCGGTCTCGTTCCCGCCGACTACGACGCTCGGAATGCGCTGCTGAACTACTCGCGCGATACCGGCATTCCCAAGCACCAGTTGAAATGGAACTGGCTGATCGAATTGCCGATTGGTCGTGGGAAGAAGATTGGCGGTAACGCCAGCAAACTCCTGGATAAATTCATTGGGGGTTGGCAGATTGCCGGTATGGGACGTTTGTGGAGCACCTGGTTCTCCCTGCCCGCGGGCAACTGGAACTTCACCGGCGCCCCGATCGAGAACTATGGATACAAATATCGTATTCAGAACTGCACCAGCGGCAACTGCTTGCCGGGATACCTGTGGACGAACGCCGGCTATATCTCGCCGAATTTGATTAACAAAACCAATTCCGCGGGCCAGTGCACCGGCATTTGCGGCGTCCCGTCGAACTACAAGCCGGCCGAAACGCCCCTGATTCCCTGGGGCAGCACGGCCATGCCCGCGAACGCGCCTGAGGGCACGAACGTTTCGCAATACTGGGAAACCAACAATGTGTGGGTTCCACTCAACAACGGCACGGTAGTTCGGACCGCCTACGACGCCGGCTGGAATCCCTGGGACAACCAATACATGCCGGGTCCACGAGAGCGAGCGCTCGACGCTTCGCTGTTCAAGCAGATGTCGATAACCGAGCGGTTCCGGCTCCGCCTGAACGCGGACTTCTTTAATGTCCTGAACCACCCCGGAAACCCGAATTCGATCGGTGCCAACGGCATCCTGAACACGCAGGGCAACGCCCAAGGGCCGCGGAACCTGCAACTGACTCTTCGCCTGACGTGGTGACAATGCGCCGAATCATGATTCTGGCCTGTGCGGCCGCAATGGTCGCGGAGGCTGGCTCCAGCCGTTGGGCTCGGGACGAAAAACTGGCTATCCGTAGGGTGGAGATCCTGACTGCGGCGCCTGCTGCCTGGAAGCGGGTCGATTTCCGTCTCGACCTCAGTGGCTCGTTCCGGACTCCTTTCGATCCCGCCGAAATCGCAGTGGACGCGCGCTTCCGACTGCCGTCGGGACGCGAGATGGTCGTGCCGGCGTTCTTGGATCAGGCGTTCGCGCGCACTCCAGCAGCCGGACCCAACGAGGTCGCGCCGCTCGGCGACCCGGAATGGCGCGTCCGCTTCATGCCTCCCGAGGCCGGCGCATACGCGCTTACAGTCACGGCGCGGGACCATTCCGGCGTGGTGAACTCGGCTCCGTTGAGGTTCGAAGTCACCCCCGGGACGGGCCACGGCTACATTCACGTCTCTCGGAGCGACCCCCATTATTTCGAGTTTGAGGACGGGACCCCCTATTTCGCGATCGGCGAGAACATACAAAACGGCAACCTCGACGACTTGGATCGCTGCATCTCCCGGCTCGGCGGCGCGGGCGGCAACTTTGTCCGCTTCTGGCAGGGAAGCCCAGCGTATACGGTGGAATTGGGCAAGCTCGGGGAGTACCGTCTCGATAACGCCGCGAGGTTTGATCAGGTGCTCGGCTACGCCGAGCGTTCCGGCGTGTACCTGAAGCTCACGCTCGATTGGGTCCGCCACCTTACGCCCCCACCGCCGCCTGAGCAGCGCAGCCCGACCTTCAGGCTTGGCGATTACGCCTACCGCGAGGATTACCCGTACCGCACCGCCAACGGCGGACCTTGTGAAACGATTGCAGACGTTTTTACTATGCCGGAAGCGCGGCGGCTCTTCAAGGCGCGCCTCCGGTACTTGGTGGCCCGCTGGGGCTACAGTCCGAACGTCTTCGCTTGGGAATTGTGGAACGAAATAGGCGCTGTGGACAAACGCGCCGCCCGTCCGGAGATCCTGGTCCCATGGACTCAGGAGATGGGCCGGTATCTCCAAGCCACCGACCCGTACCGCCATATCACGACTCCCAGTATGAGTCGCATAAACTGGCCTGAAATGTGGACAGTGCCGGAAAACGAGATCCCCGACATTCATGGTTATTACCGAGGGAATGAACCGGAAGACGAATACACCCAACGCGACATGTTCCAGTTCATGACGAAGCGGCTGAGTTATATTAAGAACCACAATAAGCCGTACTTCTTCGGGGAGTTCGGTGTCATGTTCGACGCGCCACTTCTGAAGGGCCTTCCGCCGGACTCCGATGGCGTCTACTTTCACAACGGCCTCTGGGTGCCGCTCGCTTTCGGCGCCGCCGGCACCGGGCATCCGTGGTTCTGGCGGGCCGCCGATACGAACAACTGGTATCGGCATTTCCACGCCATCGCCAAATTTGTACAGGACATCCCCTGGCCGACAGCCGGGTTTAGCAAGATGGGCGTCGAGCCCAGCCGCCCGGATCTGCATGTCCTCGGATTGCACGGCCGCGCCTTGAGCATTCTGTGGGTGCAGAATGCGGGGCATACCTGGTGGAATACCGTTCACGGCGTTCCCCTCCAGGCGGTCGAGAACGCGTCGCTGGAGGCGGCAGGCTTCGCTCCCGGCCGGTACCGCATCGAGTTCTGGAACACATACGAAGGCCGGATCGAAAAGACGGACTATGCGGTGGCAGCGAACGGCTTCATTCGGGTCGCACTGCCTCCCATTAAGACAGACATCGCGATCAAGGTCATTGCGGGGACGAACTGAGCGATTCAGAGCCGGATCAACATTTTCGAAAGCCTCAAGCCCAGTGACGGCGTCTACGTCGGCATGTTCCCGCGCACCCAGGATCAATCGCACCGATTTTGCGCCAGACCGCGTATCATGTTCGTTCACCATGCGCGACAACAAATGGGCGCGGCTGGTCCTGTGCTCCGCAATAATTACGTTGCAACGGAATCTGTTGTTAAGCAGCCTCCTTCAACAGGCGATACTCGTGATGCAAGCCACCCAGGACCGACCGTTTCGCAACGCGGTAGCCAGATGGAAGCCTGTGCCTATAGTCACTGGCCGGAACACTCTCCTGGTTGGGTTCCGGAATTCCAGGACCTAACGACGAGTGCGGCCGGCCTCGGTTGTAATGGATTCCCCACTCTTTGATGGTCATCCTCAGATGTCGCTCGTTGACTGGGATCAAGAAGTCCAGGCATTCGTGACGTAATGTTCCGCCGAACCTTTCGCATACGGAATTTGCCATGGGTGCCCGGATCGGAGTTCGAAGCATTTGCACTCCGAGGTCCGTCACCCCCTTGTCCAGTTTCCGCGAGAAGATGCTGTCCCGATCATGGATCAGGAATCGATACGGATGGCCCCCCGGCAGCGCCTCGCGAAACTGCTGCAAAGTCCACTCTGAGGTGGGGTGGGCGGTCACGTTCTGGTGGAGGATTCGCCGCGTTCCCAGTTCCAGGATCACGAATACATAAAGGATGCGGAAAGTGGCCGTGACCACGACGAAGAAGTCACACGCCACAATCACCTTGGCATGGTTGCGAACGAAGGTCAGCCAACGCTGTTGTGGATCGGGCGTGCGCGCCGGACCGCCGTTGCGCAGGTACTTCTCCACGGTGCGGGGCGAAACCCGGAGCCCGAGTTTCAGTTTCAATTCGTTGGAAATGCGCCCCTCACCCCAGATCGGATTCTCGGTGGCCATTTTTCGGATCAACCGTTGAAGCTCCTTGGGGAGGCGTGGTCGTCCCGTCGGTTTGGACTTCCATCGCCAGAACAGCCGGAACCCCCTTGCGGTGCCAGCCGATGAACGTGTTCGGCTTCACATTCACCAGCGCACCGCGCCACGGGAATAGATGACTCAGGGTGGCCATCATCCATCGGGTGGCGTCGGCGGCGTGTCGCGGCCTGGCCTTTCTCTCTTGGAAAAGCGCCAGTTGCTTTCGAAGGAAGAGGTTTTCTGCGGTCAGCGCGCTGCAGGATTGGGCGGCTGCCAGAACGAACCGACCGAAATCGAGCCGGATCGAAGCTGCCGTCCGAACACAATGCTGCAGGGCGGAAAAGAAGATAAATGAGGCCGACATGAAGGCTCAGGATCGCATGTTACAAAACATTAAATTAGCCCGATCTTGATTCGCACGGTTTTTTGCGGAGGACAGCCTGAAGCTTGAATTCCGAATGGGATTTTCGAGAGTGAGCGGTTCGCCCCAGGCTTGATTGCGGTGTCACTGGGCAGTATGGGAGAGACGCTCCGACGGAGGCGGTTGGATGTATAATTGGTGCCGCCCAGGATCGCAAAGCGGAAATCCTGGACCAAAGGAAAGACGACAACGGAGCTGGAAATTATGTCGCGAACAACGGCGCGAACCTTCGCTCTCCTTCTCACCGGCGCACTACTGCTAAGCGCCCAGATGAACCGGGGCTCCCTGACGGGCACGGTTACTGACAAAACGGGCGGCGTGATTCCGCGTGTGGAGATCACGATCAAAAACACTGCGACTGGCTCTCTCTACCAGACCGTCGCCAACACCAGCGGGCAGTACACAATGCCAAACCTGCCGCCTGGACCTTACGAAATAGGGTTCACGGCCGCCAGTTTCAAGAAACTGCTGCGGCGCGGCATCGACGTAGCGGCAACCGACGTTGTGCGCGTGGATGCAATACTTGAAATCGGCCAGGTCAGCGAATCCATTTCGGTGACGGCGGAAGCGCCGCGCATACAGTCCGAAACAAACGAGGTCAGCACCAGCATCTCCAGCCGGCAGTTGAGTGATCTACCCTTGAGCTTCGTGGCGGCCAGGGATCCGGAGGCCTTTGCCTTTAAGATTTCCCCTGCGGTGATGGGGGGCACTTACGACAGCCATATCGGAGGATCCGTCAGTTTTTCCAAGGAGGTTTTGGTGGATGGGGCTTCTATCACCACCACTATGGCCGGCGACATGACCACGGGTCCCATTTCGACCGATTCTATTGCGGAATTCAAGATTGTGACCAGCGGCATGAACGCGGAGTTTGGCCGCTCTCAGGGTGGAGTTTTCAACTTCGTCATGAAGTCGGGTGCGAATGAGATCCACGGCAGCCTTTACGGGTCGATCCGGAACGAGGCTCTGAACGCCAACGCCTTCGCCAACAAGTTCCAGGGGCGACCCCGCGCCCTGGACCGCAAGCAGGACGGGGCGGTCGGCTTCGGAGCCCCAGTCTACCTGCCCAAGGTATACAACGGCCGCAACAAGACTTTTTTCTACACGACCTACGAGCGGTATCGCGAGCGTTCCTTCGGATTCGGTTCCCCGAGTACGACCGTACCTGTTCCCGAGTTCTACGAAGGCGATTTCAGCCGTTTGCTGCAAGGCGTTTCCGCTGGTAAAGACGCGCTGGGCCGGAACGTGTCCCGCGGCACTATTTTCGATCCGGCGACTTTCACGAAACTGCCCAACGGCCGCTGGATTGCAGACATGTTTCCCGGGAACATCATTCCGAAATCGCGCTTTAGCGAAGTTTCGAAACGCGTGAACGCCATAGCATCGAAGTGGGATCCGCCTCTCGTCCGAGATCCCGACGGAAAGTGGGCGCTGCAAAAGAATGCCTACTTCCCGCAATCGAACGCACCGGTGTTCGACAACCATCAGTTTTCCACCAAGGTGGATCAAAACTTCAGCGATCGGCACAAACTGGCGGGTTCCATCAGTTACGTCATTAAGGACCGCAGCACCCTGACAGACAGCGGCGGCCTCTGGAGCACCTTAGCAGCCGACGGCGGACCGCTCTCGGCCACGCACGGCCAGCGGCTCGAGAGCCAGTACGAGCGGCTTGCAGAAGATTGGACGATCACCCCCACCACGTTGAACCACGTCTCGCTTTTCTACAACCGCATGCACAAAGTAGAGGCGGGCAAGCAGGCGGGCATCGACGGCGCCGCGGCATTGGGCATCAAGAATCTCTCCACCTACGGATATCCCACCATTAACTGGGGCGGCGGACCCTACATTTCGCAAACCGCGATCGGCTATACGGGATACTCCGGCAACGCCTACGTCGGTTGGGGATTCACGGACTCGGTGAGTTTTCACAAGGGGAGCCACTTCATGAAGGCCGGCTTCGAATTCCGGAGCAACATGCTGAACACGCGCCCGACGCAAGGCGGGTCATTCGATTTTGCCGCGCGCGGAACGGCCATTCCTAACGAATCGTTCTCCGGTAGCCAGACTGGATATGCGTTTGCCAGCTATTTGCTCGGAATCGTGGATAAGGCGGGCCTTTCGGATCCTAACCCGATGGGCGGACGGAGGCACTACTATGCGGCGTTCCTGCAAGACGACTTCAAGGTAAACAAGCGCCTGACCCTGCAACTTGGCGTCCGGTGGGAGTATCAGCCGCCCGCATTTGAGGCGGCCGACCGTTATGCGAGTTGGACGCCCGATGTGATAGACCCCGTCAGTGGTCTGCCTGGCGCCTATTCGTTCGCCGGCAACTGCAACGGATGCACCGGTAAACGTTACTTCGGCACTCCGAGCCTGCGCGACTGGGGACCGCGCATCGGCTTCGCCTACCAGTTCGCGGCGAAGACGACCATTCGCGGCGGCTACGGCATCATGTATGCGCCGGACATGTTCAACTCCCAGAGCGCGACCGCGTTGGGCAAGATGACGAACCCGCAGGTAGGAGGAACGTGGCTGCTGACCGCCGATCCGATCCAGCCGTGGTTCGGCATCTTCAACTGGGACAATGGATTTCCGACGGACCGCTATGTGCCATCAACCCAAGACCCCTCCTGGGGCAACAAGAGCCGGCCCGGCAGGATAGATCCAAACTACGGTCGGACTCCGTACGTCCAGGTGTGGAATCTGAACATTCAGCGTGAGTTGCCGAAAAAGATCGTGCTGGATGTCGGCTACTCGGCGAACAAGTCCACGGGCCTGTATAACAACGCACTCAGCGCCGTGAACCAGTTGCCGTCATCCGTGCTGGCGAAGTACGGCGCCCGCCTCGGCAACCCGGTGCGGAACGAGTCGGACGCAGCCGCCAACGGTATCCGCTATCCGTTCCCGGGATTCTCCGGAACGGTCGCAAGTGCGCTTCGGGACTATCCTCAAGTGCAGGGCAACAGCACCATCAACGACTATGCCTCCACGCTGGGATTCGCGAACTACCAGTCGCTCCAGATCACGGTTAACAGGCAAGTCGCTAAGGGATTGACCGCGTACGGAAACTACGTCTGGTCGAAGAACCTGGCGAATACGTCGTCCGCACGGCAGAGCGATAACGACGCGCCGATGGATTATTACAACCTGAAGATTGAGAAGTCGCTCGTGGATTACGATGTGCCCCACGCCGTGAAGGCGTATGTCCAGTATGAGTTGCCTCTAGGCAGAGGGAAAGCCATCATGAGCGGTGCGGGCCTGCTGGTGAACGGTATCGTCGGCGGGTGGTCGCTCAACATCATAGCCAACTACTATAGCGGCACGCCCCTAGGTTTCGGCGGTGCATCGGCTCCGGCGCCGAACGGCTGGAACGGCGCACAGCGGGTTAACGTTGCAGCGGGCGATCTCAGGAAAAGCGGATTCGACAGATCGAAGTTCGATTTTGCCAACCGGCGCAGCCCCGCCAATACGTACATAAACACCTCGCTGATTTCAGACCCGGATCCCTTCACGCTCGGGACGGCAGCGCTTCGCTACGGGCAACTCCGCGGCTTCGGAACAATGGATGAAGGTCTCGGACTTCAGAAGAATATGCGTTTCCGTGAGAAGTACCGGTTCCAACTGCGAGCCGACGTCCTGAACGCCTTGAACCGCCACCGCCTGGGCGGCATAGACACCAATATCAAGAGCCCCACGTTCGGGCAGGTGACCAGCGTCTCCGACAATCGAAATATTCAACTCGGCGCGCGGCTGGATTTCTAAATTGAGCGGAAATTGGAAAACTCTTATGAAACTGTCGATGTTCACACGCCGGAATTTGTTTCCCGCCACCTCTACGATCGCCCATCATCTTCGCGGTTGTATTTTAGGACTTTTGTTTCTGATTGCGGCGCCGATGTGCGCGCAACAGGGCGGCGGCTCTCCAGTGAGAGTAGCGGTCCTGAAAGATAACCTGCCGGGCCTTGACCTAGCTTCAGTAGAACAGACAATTTCGGTCTTGAAAGGTGCGGAGTTCGCGGTGCGTACCATCGACATCGCGCAACTCGGGTCGAAAGACTCGTTCAATGCAGCACAGTACGATTGCCTGGTGCTCTCTCACAGCCGCAGATTCACAGCGACGGCCAAACAGAATTTTTTGAGCTTTCTGAAAGACGGCGGCGACCTCGTACTTCTGGGTGGAGACGGTTTCACGCAGCCCGACAGCATCGTCTTGCCAGCCTTTAGCCGCTACGAGCCTTACATGCTGAAAGATGTCGTCTCCGTTCGGACGTATGCCGATCAGAATCTGCTCAAGCCGATGCAGGTCAAGGGGCGGTTCGTAGGCCTGTCAGCAGTGGGATTCAACCGTGTCGTAGCGAAGTTTGTACCGCTGCTGAGCGCCATGGATGCGCACGGCCGCACTAAAGGTTGGGCCTCAGGTCTGCTGACACACTTCGACGAGTACAAAGGATCGAACTGGCTGTTGTTCGGCATCTCCAATCCCGAATTTTACCGGACCAGCATTTTTGCGGAGACCTTGAAGGCCATGCTGGTCAAAATGAAATCGGGCGAACTCGAACGAACCGCCGCCGCGGAAAACGAAAAGCGGCTCGCAGTCAGAATCAAGTTGGCCACGCCGGCTCCGACGGCTTTTCTCCGGCTGAGTGAGGATGGCAAGCACATCGTCTACCCCGACGGCCGGCGCTTTTTCATGATTGGCGCCAATTATCACAGACCGCTAAACGGTGCATTGCACAATTCGGGCGATTTCGACCACGCGGCGTTGGAAGACGATTTCCGCAAAGCCCGCGATGCCGGGGTGAACTGCATGCGAATCGGTTTTTCCGGCCGCTTTTATGACGACCCGGCTCTCATCAAAGAGTGCGCGCGAAAGTACGGCATCTATCTCCTCGTCGTGGTCCCGGGAGCACCGCAGGATTTCGCGGAGAACGCGGGGAAGGTCGCGCAACTGTACGCGGACGAGCCCATGGTACTTGGATACGACCTTCAGAACGAACCCAAGATAGAGGCACTGGCTGGCTTAAAATTCGATGGGGCCAAGAGCCCGGTTCTGAAGCTTCACCCGGAGTTTGAGAAAAACCTGCCGGCCTTCGCAAAGCTTTGGAATGAGGCGACCGATCCCTTGACCAGAGGTGTGCCCTCGACCTTCCCGGGGCTGACCGGACCGCTCACGGTGCCGGATGAGTGGCGCGAACTCTACGGTGCGACGAACGGTACGCTCGACCTCTGGATAAGTAAGCAGATTCAGGCGATCCGGAAGTATGACAAGCATCATTTGATCTCGGTGGGCTACAACCGCTTTCTCGAATGTCTCCCGGCCAACAAGCAACTCAGTTTCGTTTCCCACCACGTCTATGACAGGCCGTCATCTTACGAGCAAGTAGTGTCCAACGTCACCGCCTTGGACCGTATCGCGGGCGTGTGGTCCGATCGGCCGATTACGCTGGGGGAATTCGGTTACTCGAACGGCGTTGTGACACCCGACGGTAGATATCTCGACTTACACACCTCCGCTGTCGGCGAGATGATTCATTACCTTTACGCGCTTGCGAAGGGATATGACGGCGCAATGAAATGGGCGCTAACGGACTGGCACTGGGACGTGATCGCCAAGGCGGCCGAGAAAGGCCGCAACACGCAGATTTACGAAGCCTACTTCGGCATGTACTACTACGACGGCAATCCGCGTGGGCTAGGCCGGCCCAAGCCCATCTGTTATTCCACGAAATTCCTGCGGGATTATGTGGACGAGCATGGTCCCGGCGGAACCCTCGACATCAAGCGGGCGCAAACGTCGATTGGGACTGGCTATGTCTACAAGGCCAAGAATGCCATGTTTGTCGGCGATTACGCCTACAAATCACCGGAACTCGAATTCCGCTCCCAGCAGCCTTCCAATGTAATGGTGACGTGGAGCGGAGACGGTATCAAGTTGATGTCAACCAGCGACGCAACGGTAAGCATCGCACCGGAGCGGCTTGTTTCACGGATCACGACCGAAAGCGCAAAACTCGAAGGCGATTGCGGCGCAGTGACGAGAAAGAACGGACGTCTTTCCATACGGATGTTGGAAGGTGAAACTATTCACATCCGGTGATGGGTTCTGGGATGCGGGACCCCGTTTGGCCCGAATACTAAAATGGCGGCCGACTGCGTCGACTGCGAACGAAATCGTAGGCATGAAAATGGATTGCGCCGTTCTCCTTGGCGGTGTGGTGACGGTCGGAAAACTCACTTCGGGCTTGGGGCATTTGGGAGCGCGTGCGTGCGCCGACCGACCTACGGTCGCCCCTCGAGACGGGATTTCGCTGATTCAGGCAGCCCGTCGAAAGTAGTAGTTCAGCATGCCACCAAGCCGTTCCTTGCGTTGGATCATTCCGCTATTATCAGCTTGAGATTGATCCGGGATGATCAAACGGTTGGCGAGGTCTTGGTGGTTGCGCTCGCCATGGTAATGCGCCACAAATTCGTGGATCCCTTTGCGCAACGATCCTGCACCGAAGAAGATCATGCGCTCCAAGCAGGACTCCTTGATGCTGCGCACGAATCTCTCCGCGTGTGCAGTCAGATTTGGAGAGCGCGGTGGTAGTTTCACGGACTTCACACCCCCATCCGTAAGCATGCTCAAGAACTCCGCGGTGAACAGCGGGTCGCGATCGTGAATCAGGTAGCGTTTGCCCTTTAGAATCCCATCGTCGGCATCGGTGAGGTTTCTGCCGATCTGGCTCATCCATAGGCCGTTTGCAGCAGTCGCGATGCCTGCGATCTCTACCTTGCGTGTCGAGAGTTCGATGAAGAACAGCACGACGAACCGTTGCAGCCCTCGCCGAGTCCACACTTCCACAGTGAAGAAGTCTGTGGCTGCAATCAGTTCCCAATGTTGACGCAGAAACTCGTTCCAGGTCGTCTTACGGCTCCGCTCCGGCGCGGGTTCGATCCCGTGCCTCTTAAGAATTACCGCGATCGTGCTTCGGGCCATTTCGTGCCCGAGATTTGACAGTGCGCCCTGGATGCGCCGATGGCCCCAATCCCGGTTCTCTTCGGCCATTCGCATGACCAGATTCTCGGTCTCCCCGGCGGTGCGAGGCCGGCCCGGTCCGCGCTTCCCACTGCCGTCGTACTTCTGGGAAATCAGCTTTCGATGCCAGGCCAGCAACGTCTCGGGAGTCACAATCGTGGCCACCTCGGCCAGAATCTTCCGTCCCAATCCTTTGGCCTTGGCGGCCAAGCGCCGGCGCTGGTCGTCGCTGAATCGAAGGCGCTTGTCGCCGAGTTGCTCGCGAAGAACCCGGTTCTCCTCGCGAAGGTAATCAATCACCTGCAGTTGGCGTTGGTTCATCCAACCGGCCACGTCGATCAGCACGAACCGGAATGGAGCCAGGACTCTCGGCATCTTGTTAGCTCATTATCTCGAGCATCGGCGTGGACCGTTACGAAACAGCGCGAATTCAGGCGGATCGAGTTTCCTGACCATACGGCAGCGGTTTACGACGATACATTCTGGAAAACAGCAAGCTAATTCTGCCGGACGATACTGGGATCCCTTACGGGTACTTTCGACCTGCGGACTGGCAGGTTCAGTTGTATGGAATGTACAGTCGCCCGTTAACGCACGCGCAGGTTGATAGTTGACGAAGCGGTTTCCTGGCCGGAATCGAACACTCGGCCCGTCAGCCTGTATTGTCCCGGGGGCAATAGCGTGAAGTTGGACGAAGTGGGCTCCGAGGTGGTGTACACGGGGAGGCGTACATAGCTGAGGTTGTGGCCGCTGGCATCGGCCGATGCCGACGAGGTGAAAACAACGGCACCCGTAGAGTCCAGCAGTTGAAGCTGGACTTCAGATCCCGGGCTGGCGATAGTTTCGATCCGGGCCTGCGCGCAAGGACGATAGGTTCCAGGAGGATCTGGCGGCACCCCGCCAAACCCGCACGCAACGAAGTAACACGGCAAAGCGCAGTTTGGTACACGCTTGCCGGTTAAGTCGAGGTCCGTCGTCTCTATCGAGAGGCCGACGGTCGGCACCGGAACCGAAAGATGCACGCCGGGCAATCGCACTTCCACAAGATCCAGGCTGTTGAGAAAACCTCCTGACGAGCCGGTCACCATGTCCGCAGTGAACTGCGCCAGACCGAGTCCGCGCACGAAGATCGAGCGATCAAATTCCAGCGAGTTGACGAACGAGGACCTTGTCAGGGCGTCACCGAAATCCCCGAGCGGACCGGTGTATAAGATTCGTCGCACGGAGGAGGACGCTGGGTCCAGATAAACTTGTTCCCCGCCGTCGGTTGCGATCCAGATAACGCCATCGTTGTCTCCGCGCAGCTTGGCGACTACAGACGAACCTTGCTTCAGGACAAAGTAGGTCTTGCCAGAAATGATCTCAGTACCGCTGATTGAACGAACGACATAAGCGCCGGTTAGAAAGCGGCTGTTGCTCCGATAGATCCACGTGTTGCCGACCTGCAACGGAAAATAACTGCCGGTTTGCAGACCTGGATCGATGGTGCGAACAGTTCCGCCGCAACTCACGCGAGCGACGGCTGAAGCTTGGACCGTCCCCGACTGGTCCACCAGCAAGAATTTCAAGCCGTCTGTGACCCACAGGCCTGTTATCGCCGAACCGGAGGGGTCGTCGAAGCCGGTCATCGCGGGACCGCTGGGCTCGATAAGACGGATCTGCACAGGACCGTTTGCGCCAGTCCAGGTGAGTTGAGCCACCCCTCTGCCATCCTGACAATCTGAAATCACCGCCGGCGTGATGGTCAGAGTGGCGGAGAATGCGCAACCGCCGATCAGCAGCAGGAGGGCCAAGGGTCTCATCGACCCTATTGTATAGCCGCTCTACGTGAGAAGGAGTAACTCCACCGCCGAAGAAGTACCGTGCCATACTATCCTGATGCCGTCGCCCGCACTCCTTGATTGCGGCCTTCACTTTTCTGGCCAGCCCTACCGAACTTCATTGCTTCCAGTTCGCTGTAACCGCTTGAAATCATCACTCTACCGCCGGCCGGATCTTTCTGAGTTCCGGAAGCGTTTCGTCACCGCTCATTCCAAGCATACTCGCCGTTGCTTCATTTTCGGCCAGGAGGGCACTGAAACCGTGTCCGTATGGCCAAATTATCCATCGCACCGGTTACTCAACAAACCGCGCATGATGTCCCTTCACCCCGCGCGATAACAAATGGGTGCGCCGGCTAGTGGTCTTCGGCGAGCAGATTAACCATTATCCAGCACCGTTCGGGCGCGCTTGACCTTCTCGAGGATGTCGGCTGCCTTGGCTGGGATGCGGCCAACGGATTGAAGTACACCACCGTCTTTGCCGGCGCGCGCAAGGACGACTTCACGCCGCATGAGCCACTCTCGGATGGCGCTTGTGATGTGCTGGCCAGCGAAGTGGACCGGCTCTACGGCATGTTTGTCGACGCGGTCGCCCTCCGCCTTTTCAGCTCATCATTCAGCTTTGCGAGTTGGGAGTCCGAAAGCGATGCAGGGTAATCCGCCTTTGGCCCGATCGCTTCGAAACCTTGGCGCTGCGCGAAGTCGATGATTTCGAACTGCGTCGCTTTGACACCTATGGCGCCACACGCCAAGCTCATCTTCATTCGGCGTGACGCAGCGTTGGCAAGCATTGGGGCGGCACTGAGGCCGGCCAGAAAGGCGGCGGCGGTTGACGCGCGAAACGGAGTTGAAGTTTAGGCTCTTCATTGAGATCGTTAGTGCCTTGCTGCGAACTACCGGACAGAAGCCTCGGGGAAGCGCCCGTCCGGCAACACAGCGCGGCTTTAGATAAACTTATACACGCCCGGAACCGGCAGCGGCGGCACCTCCATCTTTGCGCTCAGATCGAGCGTCTTCGGCGTGAGATCGAGCTTCGACGCCATGATCTGCTCCCAGGTGATTTCCTGACCCGAATAAGCCGACTCGCGCGCCATGATCGCCGTCATCGTGCTCTCGGCGACCATTTTGCCGTGATTGACGTAAGGTCCGTCTCCGCGGATGCTGTTGACCAGGGCAATGTGTTCCTGCACGTACGCTTTGTGATCCCAGACGTTCACTTTTCCCTTCGTTCCGCCCATGTCGCGGCAGTTGCTTCGGCCCTTGGTGCCCACCACCAGGTCATCGGTGAGCTGAAAGCACTTTTCCGAATACTGCCGGCATGTGCTGCTGAAATGGACTCCGTTCGGATACACGAAATCGGCGCTCATGTGATCGTAAATGTTGCCGTAGTATTCCTCGCGGGGCCGCCATGCCGCGCCGCCGCTGGCTACCACCTTCGCCGGATGCGTGCCCATCACCCAATTGATCGTGTCCAGATTGTGGAAGTGCTGCTCCACCATCTGGTCGCCGCACAGCCAGACGAAAGAATACCAGTTGCGGTGTTCGAACTCGGTGTCCGCCCACTTCGGATCGCGCGCGGGCACGTGGAACACCGGCCTGCTCAGGTACCACGAATACGCCGCCACAATGTCGCCGATTGCGCCGTCGTGAATCTTCTTGATCGTTTCGACAAATTCGTTGAAGTAATGGCGCTGCGCTCCCGAGACGACGGTGAGTTTCAACTGCTCCGCTTTCTGGGCCGCCGCCATGAAGCGCCGGACGCCCACGGGATCAACAGCGATGGGCTTCTCGGTAAAGACGTGCTTCCCGGCGTTCACCGCTGCCTCGAAATGGATGGAGCGGTATCCGGGGGGGGTGGCAAGCAGCACGATATCCACATCGGAGGCGATCAGTTTCTTGTAGGCGTCGAAACCGGTGAAGTGATGTTCCGGATCGACCGTGATCTTGTCCTGGATGCTCGCGTATTGTCCCACGTCCGGAACGCCCGGGAATTTTCCCTTCGGGTCCCGCAGTTGAGCGAGCGACTTCTCCAGGTGATCTTCGAACAGATCGGCCATCGCGACCAGTTCGACGTTTTGGTTCCCGGTGAGCAGGTCGAATGCTGCGGTTGTGCCGCGCCCGCCACAACCGACGAGACCGGCTTTGAGTTTTTCCTTTCCAGCGCCTCTGACAAGCTCCGGTTTGAGGATGGTGAAGGCGGAGGCGCCAGTTCCAATGAAGTTTCTCCTGTTCAAAAGATCCATTTTGAATTCCTTTCCATAATTGATCCAGTTGGCTCACCTTCCGGCGGCCCAGCGCACCATGTTGTAGAACAGTTTGTCTGCTACGGGATCCTGTCCCAAGTTCTCCGTAATCCGTAAAGTCGAGAGCAACAGGCGTCCTTTGCCATAAGGCACAACCACCATATCCGATCCCCACCAGACGTTCCTGGGCCCGTGGTAGTTCGCGTCCGGCCTGGTCGTTCCCCACTCATAGCTCACGGAACCCACGATGGGCGGTTCCTGAATGCCCTCGATCGTTTCATTCGCGCAGACATTCAGGTAAGCCTGACCCATAAAGTCTTTAGCTGGCAGGCCGTCGAAAATGGGATGCGGGCGGACTCCATGATTCACCGGATCCCAATTCCCGCGCGCGTTGCGCAAGCGCGTTTGAAAGGGGAATACGCCCGTACGCACGAGTTCGTTGTCGACGTTTTTGGGAATCGTCCGGATCCCAGGAGTCTTGAGGAAGACAGCCACGCCGCCTTGCTTCACATACGCCATCAATTGCTTGAAGCTTTCGAGCGTTTCCGCATTCCGCGAGGTATCGGTGGCGACGATTACCGGAAGATTTTCCCTGCCGTTGAATTCGCGGAAATGCAATCCGCGCGTTTTCAGAAACGGCGTGATCTCGCCTTTGGGATCAAGCACTGCGAACTGTGCGGCCGGCGCTTGGAGATCCTTCTTCGCCAGATAGAAGAACTCGTGCTCGTTGTTGTAACCAGCGACGCGTACGCGAACCTTATACGTACCTGATACATTGAGCAGGGGCAACTTTGATTCCAGCAGAGTGCTTATTCCGGACGCGATCGACACCTGCTTACTCTCGCGACGCACGACCCCGCCGTCTGGTGAAATGATCTCCCAGACTAGCTCTGCGTTGCGAGTATTCTCATCGTTCACCGCCTGAAACTTAAGCTGTGCAGTCTGTCCTTCGCTGAAATTCGACGGGTTCACCTGGATCGCTATATAGAGCGGCGATTGCACCCGCTTGACCGTTTCGTAGACCAGCTTGGGATTTCGGAAGAGGTCGAGAACACCCGCGCCCACCACCCAATCGCCGTCCGTATAAGCGTGCAGGCAATATCCGGCAATCCGAGGATTCAGTCGGAGAGCTTCCAGTTGCAGCCGGTTGCCCTCCGCCTGCACCCGCTGTGACGCACGGCACAACGCCGCCGTGTCCGGAAAAATCTCATCCCACTTCATCTGACGGGCCGCCTTTTCGATGCCTTCGAGCAAGAGCACATGGTACCGGTAATCCGGCGTGAGCGGATTGCCTTCCCGCTTGTACTGCTCCACATTGGCAGGCAGATCGGGAAAGGCGCCATAACCTACTTCGGAGACGAAAATCAGCCCGTCTGGTGCTTTCATGGCACTTCTGCCAAGCATCCGCGGATCAGAGCCCTGCTGCGGGAGGTGGAGATAGAGATCGTAGGTTTGGGGCGAGACTGGCGCCGGCTTATAAGAATGTACTTCGTTGATAGCCACCGGCTCGTAGCTGTAAGGCGGATAGGCGTTCGCCCCCTCGGCCCAGCCACCCGATTCATCGATCACGATTCGGGTTGGGTCGAGGTCTCGCGCGAGCAGCGACATCCCGTGTTTGAGCCGCGCGAGGCCATGCCGCGCGATCTCATTGAACAATTCCCAGTAAATGAGGGAGGGATGATTGCGGTCCCGCAGGATCATCTCGCGGACCTCCGTCGCAATCCGGTTCTCCGTTTCCGGCGCAAGTTGCGGCCAGTAATCCATACACTCGATGGGCGGAGCGCCGATAACCATCATGCCCATTTCGTCCGCAAGGTCGAGAATCATGGGCGCGGGCGGTTTCCGCCAGGGACGCAGCACATTGAACCCGGCTTCCTTTGCCAGTCGTATTTCCTTGCGCACTACATCGGCGTTCGGAGGAAAAGCGAGCGTTTGCGGATAAAGCCCTTCCCAAAAGCCCGCCTTAATAAAGATCTTTTGTCCGTTGAGGTAATAATTCTGGCCGCGAATGACGAATTCGCGCATCCCGAAGCGCTGTTGGGCGCGATCCAGAAGATCGCCGCCAGAACTCAAATTTGCGTGCACTGTATATAGGTTGGGATGGTCCGGCGACCAGAGTTTTGCGTTGGCAATACTGATTTCGGCTTCGATCCGGTTGTGGCCGGGGCGTAGCGCGACCTCGCGCCGTGCACTTCCGGCGTTACCATCCAAAACAAGTTCCAGCGCCGCCTGACGCGTTTTTGGGGACGCATTCTCAACGTCTGTTTGGACCACCGCCCGGTTGCTCTTTATGTTCGGCTGTACGAAGATTCGGGAAACATAGATGTCGTTCGAGGCGACAAGCTCTACGGACTGCCAAATTCCGCCGGTGATCGCGCCGCGCCAGTGCGGTGTTTCATTGGGCCCAATTCCATCCAGGGTCGTATCTTTCGTCAAAACCGGGCCAAGCACGCGCACGGCGAGGAAATTCTCCTTGCCGGGCCGGAGCAGATCGCCAACGGTCAGTTCGAAAGGTGTATATCCGCCCTCATGGAAACCGGCCGGCTGATCGTTGATCCAGACCTCAGCTCGATAATTCACGGCATGGAACCGCAGCCGGATGAGCTTGTCTTTCGCATTGGCAGGCGCTCGAAAACGCAATCCGTACCATGCCGCGCCTTCGTAATCCTGCTCGATCGTTTCCCAGCAACTGGGGACCTGGATGGTCCGCTTTCCCGCCAGGGATTCAAACCTTTGCTGCTTGTACCATTGGGCCGCGCGCCCTTCGTTCCGGTGATCGAAGACAATCTGCCAGGCGCCGTCCAAGTTTACGGTTTCCCCATATGCCGCCGCGCAGGCAAACAGGATCAGAAGAGCAGCCGATCTTTTCATGACTTTTCTCCAACTGAACTTCAGAACTAAATCTCCGATGAATGGACCAACCATTATGGCATCAGACCACTATGCGGGTCAAATGCCTTTTAGAAAAACATCGTTGAAGATTCAATCATCTCTCCTTATAATTGGTAGAACCTATATATGAATCGGCGAACTTTCCTGACGCAGGCAGCCGTTCCGGCAGTCGCGACGGCGGCACCCTCTCCAAAGCAAGGCGAGCGCAGAAACATCGTGCTGCTCTACTGCGAACAGTTTCAGCATGACGTGGCATCCTTTGCGGGTGGGCCGGCCAAGACGCCAAACCTGGAAAGCTTTGCGGCTGAAGCGGTGAATTTTCGCACCGCCTGCACAACGACCGCTCTCTGTTCTCCCGCCCGCGGAGCTTTGTTCACGGGGCGCCTCGGGCACCGCACCGGGATGGAAGACAATCCTTATGGTTGGCATACCCGGACAACGGGATTGGACCTGCGGCACACGACCTTGATTGAGTGGGCGCGCAGAAAAGATTACTTCGTCGGATATTTCGGAAAATGGCATCTCGGTGCGGACGGCCCGATCCGCCGCGGCGCGCATCGATATCCTGCCACCGGATTTGAACGGCCGCGTGTTCCGGGTAAGACGAATAAGCCCGATTTCTCGATGACCAAGCCTTATTACGAAAAGGGGCGGGTTTTCACCGAAAAGCCCGGGTTTTACAAAACCCAGCCGGGCGAATACGAGGACTGCTGGGCGCACAAGGTCGCACAGTCGGGTGTTCAGTTCCTGAAAGAGGCTGCGGAGAAGAACCAGCCTTTTTTCCTGACAACCAGCTTCATCGCGGTCCATCCGCCGTATGACGTCCCCGCCCCTTACAACACGATGTACGACTGGCGCTCGACGAAGTTGCCGGTCAACCTGCACGATACCTTCGAAAAGAAGCCGGCCTATCAGGCGGACGTCATGTGGCCTTTTCACGATACGGCGCACATGTCCGACGACGACTGGCGGCGCAGCAACGCCTTTTACCATGGATTCGTGACACTGCTCGACCGGGCCCTCGGCGAGGTGATTGACGCGCTCAAGTCCAACAAGCAGTTGGACAACACGCTTGTTATCGTGATCGCGGATCACGGCGATATGAACGGCGCGCACAACCGATACGACAAGGGGCCGTACAGTTACGACGAGGCGATGCGCATTCCGCTGCTGGTGCGCTGGCCGGGGATACAGCCGCGGCAAGTTTCGAGGCACGTTCATTCGATGGATATCAACCAGACCATAGTGGAATGGGCCGGCCTGGAACCCGACATTCCGAACGTGGACAGCCGCTCGCTGCGGCCGTTGATGGAGCACGGTGACAGCGCCTGGACAACGCCCGATGAGGCTTTCTACGGTTACGAGTGGTACAACGGACTATGGTTCGGGTTGCGTGCCGTCCGCACCCCCGCTTTCAAGTACTGTTTCAACCCAGCCGGAATAGACGAGCTTTACGATCTGCGGAAAGATCCGGGTGAACTGAACAACTGCATCGATACGCCGGATGTCGCTTCCGTGCAGCGCGATCTCGAGGACCGCCTGCAGGCTCACCTCGATCAGACCGGAGACACGCTCGTCGCATCCAGGATGCGGGACTATTTGACCTTCCGGCGCCGTCTCAAAGTTTCCAAATGAATATGCGCTTTCATTTTCTGCCCGCTTTCTTGGCGCTCCTTGCGCCCGCCTTCGCTCAGAATTCCGATTTCTTCAAGTTTTCGATTGACGAAGACCGCCTCGGCGGTGCGCCAGATTTCAGTTTTCTGAATCACGCGCTCACGCCTGCCGACCGGGTGGTTGTTCGGAATGGCCACTTCTGCCGGGCCGGCGATGGCCAACGCGTGCGGATGTTCGGCGTGAATCTCGCTTTCGGCGCCAACTTCCCCGAACCCGCCGATGCCCCGCGAATTGCCAGGCGGCTGCGGCGGCTCGGCGTCAATCTCGTCCGGTTACATCATCTGGACACCAGGCCGGATCGCCGCCCCGAAGACGCAAGTAGTACGCTCACCCGCGGGCCTTATCCCACGTTGAATCTGGTGTCGATCGCGCGGATGCGGAATTTTCTGAACGCGCTCAAAGCCGAAGGCATTTATGTGAATTTGAACCTGCACATCGGCTACGAATTCCGCCCGGACGTTGACCGCGTCCCGGCCATGCCTGAAGGAGTCAAATTTCCCCGCCAGAGCAAACCGCTCCACATTTTCTTCCCCCGCATGGTGGACCTGCAAGCGGAATACGCGCGCAAGTTCATTTCGGCGCTGAATCTGAAGGACGACCCGGTCCTCGCCATGGTCGAACTGAATAACGAGACATCGCTGGTGCAGGCCTGGCAGGCTCACGTCATGGACAGAACGGTCGTGGGCGAGTACAAAACCGAACTCGAGCGCCAGTGGAACGATTTTCTGCGAAACAAATACCACACCTCGGAAACCGCACCATTGTTGAAGGCAGATAAACCCGAGCCCGGCCAGCGCACGAACGATTTTCTTCTCTTCCTGACGGACCGAGACCGCTATTACAATTCGCGCATCCTCGCCGCCGTGCGCGAGACCGCCGGCAAATCGGTACCCGTCACTGGGACCCAGATGAATTTCGGAGGGCTTCTGGTTCTCGATTCGCAGGCCGCTCTCGATTATCAGGACGGCCATTTCTATGTTGATTTTTACTTGTTCCCCAAGGGCTGGGGGGCTTGGGACGAAACGGACTGGAGGATAAGCAACCTATCCGCTTCCGGTTCGGGACTCAACGCCATCCTGAATATAGCGGCGCTGCGCGAAGCGGGCCGGCCGTACACCATCAGCGAATTCAACCAGCGGTGGCCGAATCTCTACGGGGCTGAACTCGATCCCATATTGGCGACGTTCGCCGCATTTCAGGATTGGGACGCGATCATGCATTTCGCCTACGCACACGGCCACGAATGGGAGACGAATTATCCGAACGGCTTAAACCTCCAAGGGGATTGGACGAAATATCCCAACATCGGACAATCGGCATGGCTGCTTCGCTCCGGCGCGATCCAGTCCGCGAAGCAGGTCATCACGATCCCCCTCTCGCAGGAATTGCGCCTTCGCGCGGGCCAGGAAAGGGCGAATGGGAAAGTGTTGGATTTTCTGAAGTCCGCGACAGGCTACGACGCGGCGGTCGCGCTTCTGCATCGGGTCGCCATTCAAGCGGACTCAGAGCATCGCATCCCGGAGGCTGTGAAAACTGCCGGCGCTCCGCCGTATCGGTCAGATACAGGAGAGATGGAATACGATCCGGGCCAGAAACTGTTCCTGATTCACGCGCCCCAGGCGGCCGGTGTCATGGGTTTCGCGGGCCGGAAGACGGTCACCGCGGGAGCTATTGATGTGAGGCTTGCCGCTGACGATCCCGGATTCGCGTCGATTCTCGTGACCGCTCTGGATGGGAAGGATATCGCGCAATCCACCAGGCTGCTGCTCTCGACTCCGGGCTACACTCTGCGTACGCAGCCCGGATCGAATCCGCCGCGTCCCCAGAAACTTATTCCGCGGGGAAAGGGCTATTGGACGCTCGAACCGGAACTCGGCGCGAATAAGCCTTCCGGTCCTATGGATCGCGGAACCGGCCCGGTGTGGATGAAGCGCGTCGAAAGCTTTGTCACTCTGCGAACGTCCGCCAAAAATCTGGTTGTGTATCCGCTGGACGGCCGCGGAGCGCGCGTGGACGCAGTGCGGGATGTGGAGAAAATCGCGGGCGGATTTCGAATTCATCTCCAGGCCTCCGGCCAAGTCTTCTCGCCCTGGTACGAACTGGTGGCAAAGTAAAAGCCGCTAGTAAAGCTTAACCGTAACCCGTTTCTTGATCAGGTAATCATCGAGTGCGAACTGGGAGCAGTCCTTGCCAATCCCGCTCTCTTTGATTCCGCCATGCGGCAGGTGATGGCGTACTTGAATCCGTTGATCATGACTTCGCCAAACTCCAGCCGTTCTCCAAGCATTTGGGCTAGGCGTAAGCTACCAGTCCATATTCCGTCTTGTTCGCTTCGCGGACCACACTTTCTTCGTCGGAGAATTCGATCAGACCGGCCACGGGAACGGCGATCATGGCCACAAACCCGTAGACCAGCCACCCCGCCTCCCAGGCGAGGGGCTTCACGTATTTCATTCCCAGGCGGAACGCGCCCTGGAAAAAACTGGCAAGCAGGACCAACAAAACCGGCAGCAGGAAGTTATCTATATTCAGCCTATATTTGGCCGGCAGCAGTCAGCCGCCAGCCGTAAGTAACAGCAACTTTTGCTGACACCTATGGCAATCTCTCTTGGATCTACCAATATATCAGCGGCCTTTTCGAACAATGGGTGTGATGGCGTCCGGCAGACGTACGCGCCGCGGTTGCGATTTCAAATGCTCCAGGAGCTCCTTTGCATCGTTGAGGTGCTCGGTCATCTTGCGGCGCGCCTCTTTTGCGTCGCGCCGGTCAATCGCATTATAAATGGGCCGGTGAAAGGATAGCGTGTGATCCCACTCCACCAACTGGGAAGTGAGCGCAATGCTGGTTGCCATCGAACGGTGGATCAAACTGAACAGCCGCTCGCATAGCCGGTTGTCCGCCGCCCGAAAGATGGCCTGATGAAAGGCCAGGTCGGCCTCCACCAACTTCTGCTCATCCAAGCCGCTTTCCATGAGTTGGAGTGATTGGCACAGCGCGGCCAAATCCTCCGTTGTGGCACGTTCCGCGGCTCGCGCCGCGAGTTCCGGTTCGACAATCAGGCGCGTCTCCGCCAATTCGCCAAGCGAAATGCCGTCCAGCAAAACAAGGAACTCGAGCGGTTCGCTCAAGATTCGGGCCGCGCTGTTTGTAACATAAGTTCCGTCCCCAACGCGCTGAGTCAGAATGCCCAACGTATCGAGTACTTTTAGCGCATGGCGAAGGGAAGACCTGCTCACTCCGAAGTTTTGAGCGAGTTCCCTCTCCGGCGGCAGTTTGACCCCGGCTGTCAGCACTCCCTGCGAAATAAGCTCCTTGAATTTCGCCAGAAGCTGATTTGTAAGATCCTCCTTCAAAGGAGGACTCGCGGTCGCTTCAAGATGAGGCATATTGGTCTAGCCAAGCATTATCTCAGCTTAGAACAGGAACTTCAATGAAGTGACAAGCTGGCGCGCGGGGCCCCGTATTGCGCTAACAGTACCAAACGCCGAATTGGCCGGCGCGGTGTTCGGTGGACCGAATTGTGCGTGGTTCAGAGCGTTGATGGCGAAAAACATGAACCGCAACGTGTAATGCTCCTTGAACCGGAAGTTCTTATATGTCGATAGCTGGAAGTTGTTGATCCCGTCGCGGCGGACATCGTTGAACCGGCTCGACAATCGCTGGATGTTGGACCCCAAAACCTTTGTGTTGTTCCGTTCGAAGCCTGCGTTCGTATTGAACCACTGTGACACTTTGCGTTCATCCACCGGCAGAGTGATATCGTGCAGATCGCCGTTGAAGATGGCGTTGCCGAAGCCGAGCGCCTGGCCGGCCTGCGCCTCGTAAAGGCCCTGGAACTGCCAGCCGCCGAGGATTCCGTCAAGGATTCCCTTCGCGTTGCCGAGAAAATGCCGGCCGTGCCCGAAGGGCAATTCATACATGCCGTTAATCACGAGCCTGTGAGGATAGTCGCTTGCGGAGATGACCTCCTCAGGCCTCAGGTCCGTGTCGTTCAGGTAATTGGTAGCGTCCATGTATTTCGACCAGGTCCACGCCGCCTGGAAAGTCAGCCCGGAACTCATCCGCTTCTCTACTGACGTCTGCAACGAGTGGTACCATGTATAGCCGGTGGGCACGCTAGCTGCGATAGAGGAGAACTCCGGGTACGGTTTCAGCAGGTTGCCCCGGCTGATGGTCTGGGAGCCCAGCCCTGTTCCTACAAATTCTGGGATTCCGTAGAACGGGTTGGGCACCGCCGCGCTCAGGTAGTCGATGGTCGCCTGGTCGCGGTACGGCAGTGTCGAGAGGAATTGCGCCGGGGTTGGCGTGAACTCCCGTGAGACCTGAAGCTTCGTCCCACGATTGCCCACATAGGACGTCTCGAACAGGGCTCGCCCAGGCAGTTCTCGCTGCACCGAGAACGACCAGCGCTGCATGTACGGGCTGGATGGATTCGAGTTGAAGAAACTGGCTCCACGCCCCAGAAAAGTCGAGAGACCGCCGGACGCTCCGGGCGGGGTCTGCAGACCGAACGGGAACGGGTTCGACAGCGTAGCCTGGAACGTGCGGCCGTTGTCTGTAGACGGAATCAAATTGGTCGCCTGGTTAAAGCCACCCTGGTTGACGTCCTGTCTATCGACGCCCAGCATGTCATAGAAAATTCCGTAGCCGGCGCGAATAACTGTTTTAGCGTTCAACGCATAGGCGATTCCTACCCGGGGCGCAAAGTTGTTCTTGTCGGGGTTCCACAACGCCCGTGGCTGGCCGTTGACTCCGGCGAAAGTCAAACCACCCATTACTTTGAACTGGCTCACCGGCAACTCCGGGATCGGGTTCTTGGCATAATTCGCGATTGCCTGCGCAGCTATCGGGCTCTGCGCGTTGAAGTCAAATCCTCGAATCGAACGGTTGTACCTTTCGGTCGTCGGTCCTTCCTGCTCGTACCGCAAGCCGAGGTTTACGGTAAGCCGCCGCGTTACGCGCCAATCGTCTTGAACGTAGCCCCCCCAGAACGTGGATTGTTCCGCCCGCGAAGCATTGATGCTGACCTGTCCGCCGGTCGGAACACCCAGCAACATGGATGCCAAGCCCTGTCCGATCGGCGCTGTCGGCGAATTGTCCAGCGGACCGCGTGTATATGCCTGCGCGAAGGCTAATTGCGGAGCCACGTTCCCGTAATTGAATCCGTTCTCCTGCATTAAGCGGAACTCACCGCCAAACTTCAGGCTGTGGGCGCCCGCGATTTTCGTCAACGTTGCAGCGAAATTGTGGTAGTACGTCTTCGTGTCATCCCCGCCGTTTTGGCCGAGGTCCGTGAATGCCGAGCCGTCGATTTGTACTTGGGGGAAGGTGAGCCCACCGGGGTCGTCCTTCTTTTTGATCTCATCAACCAGGCTCTGCGGGAAACCCAGTTTCGTCAGGTCGAAGCCCTGTGATCCGCGGTAATTGCGCGGATTTTGGTAGTTGATGTTATAGCGAACGTCCAGCAGCAACTGAGGATTGAATACATAGACATCATCCAGAAGGAGGCCCCATGCGGGGCGGTTCACCAGGGTCTGCGTTGCGGATGTGGGCAGCGTGTCGCCCGTCTGGTTATACTGCGCGTTGGTCCAGCGCAGAAAAAATCTCTGTTTGTCGCTGATGACGTGATCGATGCGGTTTATCAGGCTGCGGTTCCAGTATTCGGTTGGAATTGACCGAAAATAGTTTTGCCGGTCGTCGATGGTTCCCACCTGGTTCGGGTCCGGATAGTAGCTTAAAATCTTCTGGGCAATGGGATCGAGGCGGCTCTTCGAAACCATGTTGCCCGGGATCGGCTGCCTTTGGAACCGGCCCGCCTGCACTGCCGGCACGGTCGTAAACGGATCGTAAATCTGGTAGTTCGACCCGATGGCCAGAAGCTTAGAGAAATCTCCCTGCTTTTCGGCCAAGGTAGGCACAGTGTACGTCGTGGCGTTCCAGTTGACATTATTCAGCCGCTCCCAGCCGAAGCTCCAGAACGTCCTGTTCTTGCCGTTATAAAGTTTCGGGAGGATTACCGGTCCGGTAGCCGTTGCCCCCCAGATCCCTTGGGAGAACGACGGGCTCAACATCCGTTGCTTGGCCAGGGAATCGGCTGGTCCGGTGCTCGGATTGTACACGTAATTGTTCGTAAACCACGGTACGGCCGTCCACCGCGAATCCTGGTAGTAGCCTGTCCCGTGGAGTTCGTTCGTGCCGGACTTCGTGCTGACATTCGAAACCGCTCCGGCGGCGTGGCCAAGGCTCGCGTCATACGTGGCGGTCTGAATCTTGAATTCCTGTACCAGATCGCGAGGCGGCGAAAACACCTGGTTCCGCTGGGCCATATTCGGGCTGCCATCCAGTGAGGTCTCGGTCAGGTTCGTCGTGCCATTGACGATGATTTGCGTATTGTCGGCCAGCGACTGCGGACCGCCGCCTCCGTAGTTGCCAGAATTCAAAACGCCTGCCGCCAACTTGGTGAAGAAATAGGGGTTTCCGCCTGGGCTGATCATCAGTTCTTGCACAATGCGCTGTTCCATGACCAATCCCGCCGACGCCGTTGTCGTTGCGAGGATAGGCGTTGCTCCTGTCACCGTAACGGACTCACCCACTGCGCCCATTTCCATGGTGAAGTCAAGCGGTACGCGCTCGCTGAGACGCAGTTGGATCTGGTCCCGAACGGCTGTTTTGAATCCGGTGGATTCCACGGAAACTCGATACACTCCGGGTAACAGATACGGAATTTCGTAGTTGCCGCTTTCGTTCGTGACGGAAGATCCGCCCGTGTTCGTCGCCACGTTGACAGCCTGGACTTTGGCCCCAACCACCAAAGCTCCACTCGGATCCATCACGCGTCCGATGATTGTGGCGCGGGATTCCTGGCCGAAACATAGATCACCGCTCAACAGGACAGCTATCGGCAGGTATAGAAGCTTGATCCAAACCGCTCGTGCTGACATGACTTTCTCCTTTAAATTCCTTGCAGGTGTTCGGGCTTCATTAGCTACAAGCCTTCATAATTGGAAGGACCAAAGAATTATAGTGCCGCCATTCGGCTTTGTCAATGGGTGTTTGCATATTGTTGCATATTGATCAATCTGCGCAAATCGGAGCAGAGGGCATCGACATCCGGCTCAGTACGGCGAATAATATGGAACTACCAATACCATCCAAAAACGATAATTAAAGCTTTGATCGAAGCGCAAACCGATCTGAGGGTCGCAAGCGTAGTGGTTCAGCGCCGCGAACACAAGGAACTGGACCTGATCGAGGTCTGGACGGCCGATGGGCTGATCGGCCACGGGGAAGGCGCCTGGTGCGAAGAGGTCCTTCGCGATAAACCTGAGTTGGTCGTGGGGCGCTCGGCTTTTGAGATGGAATCGATATTCGAAGATCTGGCCGCCTCGGGGCAAACGCCGGGAGGTCTTGACATAGCTCTGTGGGACTTGGCTGGCAAGGCCCTGGATATGCCGGTGAGTGGAATCCTTGGAAAAACGTATCGCACCCGCGTGCAGGTCCGCGGCTCGTTTCCGGAAAGCGACGCCGCTCCGATTGCCGCGGGTCTTTCGCTACTGCTGGACGACATCGTGCGCGATCTGCTTCAGAACCAACGGGTGGACATCGCTATGCAGGACGTGGCCCGCTGCGGCACGTCATGCGGCCGCGTGCATCCCGCCCGTCACCAGTGCCATCGAAGCGCCCCCAATTTTTGTGGTCGCGCCGGGCGAAGCAGCCGGGTTGATGACGATCCCGTCGGGACCGGGGTTGGGTGTCAAAGCGTCGCCCATCGCCGGCGACGTTTACTACGAAGCAGGAGAAGCGCGATGCTGACGCGATTTCGGGAGGGCTTTTCGATTCCGCGGCTAACGATAACTCGCGTGCGCATCCACCACTTGCGGGGCAAGATGCGGGAGCGCTTCGGCTGGTCCCTCACGCACAGCCACGCTGGCTGAGGTGAACACGGACGCGGGACTCACGGGGTGGGGAGACGGCAACTTCGGCGGTGACCGTCTCGTGCGTAACCCGGAGCTGGTGATCGGCCGGTCCCGGTTTGAAGTGGAAACGATTTTTGACGACCTTCGCCCGCCGGCAGCTGCACAGCACGACCGCGGAGAGGCCACTAGCGTTCGGGGCGCTAATGTCACTCGGTCAGTTAGTTCGCATGCCGCGCGTGGCCGTAAGATGGTCCTTCAAACGCGACGCTACCAGAGTGTCACTGGTTCTTTCCAGGTGAAAGAGCAGGCGATCCTCCATCCGGCGCTGAACGGAAGCATTGGCTGGCGAATTGATCAGGTTTGTAGACTCTGCCGGATCTTTGCGGAGGTCGTATAGTTCATCGACGCCTCCTGGATTGAAACAATACTTGAATTCCGGTGTGCGGATCGCGCGGACACCGAACCAGAGGCCGTTATACCATTCATAACGGTAAAGAGCTTCATCGGGCGTGTCCCAGCCGTTGTCGCCACGCTCGATGAGAGGAGCGAGCGACCGGCTGTCCAGACTGGGGACGTCGGGTTCGAGGCCCGCCCATTCCACCAAAGTCTGATTTACATCCATGGAATGCACATGCCGGCTAATCTCACGCTGCCGAACTCCCGGCCATCGAATCAGCAGAGGAATCCGCATCACTTCGTCGTAGGCATAGGGACCTTTGTCATAACGGTTGTGCGCCCCGTTCATGTCGCCGTGATCGGCGATGACGACCAACAGCGTGTTCTCCGTGAGTCCGTTTGCCTTCAGTGCGTCTAAAACTTCACCGAGCGCACGATCCAGCAACGTCACGAAGCCGTGATAGAAAGCGATCGAACGCCGCCAGTCGTCGTCAGACATGTGGCCGGTGTCGTGGAAGGGCCACATCACATCGTTCTGGTATGCCGGCTTGTTCTCGAAGGTGTCGTGCACGTTTCGAGGTAACTCGACAGAGCGCCAGTCGTACATGTCGCTGTACGGCTTGGGAACGTCGTAGGGTGGATGTACGGCATTGAAACTGAGTGTAAGGAAGAACGGCTGCTCCACTGCCTGAGCTTCTTTCAGGAATGCAACGCCCGCGCGCGCGACGCGGCTGGTCGGACTAGTTTCGTAGGTGCCTTCTGCGGTGGTATAAAATCCGGGCTTTTCGGCGAACACCCGGCCCTTCTCGTAGTAGGGCCGGGCGAGCGAGAAATCGGGTTTTTCCGTCTTCCCCGGATTGGGACGCCGGTCAAAGCCCGCTGGTGGATGGCGCTGCACGCCCCGGCGGATCGGGCCGTCCACACCCAAATGCCACTTGCCGAAATAGCCCATGAAGTAGCCCTTTTTTCGGGCCCACTCAATGAGCGTCGTCTGCTTGAGATCGAGTCCGGTGACAGGAGTGTGCCAGACATAGCAGTTGTCGTCGAGCGCCGTGCGGTGTCCCAGGCGTCCGGTGAACAGCGCGGCTCGCGCCGGGGAACATAGAGCGGTGGTGGTGCAGGCGGTATGGAAGTTCACTGCTTCGCTCGCCAGTTTCTCGAGATTCGGTGTCTTGGCCGGGCCGCCAGCATAAGACGCCACGTTATGCTGAAACTGCTCCACATAGATCAATACGATATTCCTGCGCTCGCGGTGGACTTGGGCCGGGGCTGAAGCTCCCAGCAAAGGGCCGGCGGCCGCTTGCGTGAGAAAGTGTCGCCGGTTCACAGCGCGCTCCAGTACATGATGAAAGTCCCTGCCATCTTTGTCCTCAACTATGCGCCTGTCTTTCTCGAATTTGCGCTATTCCGCACCGAGCCTCATCCTTCGCGGCCGCTCGCCGCGCCGGCCCAGCGCACGTTTAGATGATAGCTGTTCCACAGCTCTCATTGGTCTTCCCAATACTATTGCAGCTTCGGTTCGGTGTCAAATATTAAATCTGAGATTGACAGGGCCGGTGCCCGAGCGCATTCATCTCTGAAACTGACCAAGGAGAGAGTTATGTAAGCCGCCAGCGGTTTGCATCAATGCTCGCCAATGGACTTCTCGCGGGAGCTTTCCACTCCAATGGCGAACGCCCGCATGGATTTCCGAGCGAAATCAGTTGACACGGTCGTACAATCCGATATATGTTGGTCCTTCCAATAAGCTGCCATGCATTTTTGCGAGCACATGACTCAGCATGCACCTCTCGATCGCACCAAATCCCGCATGAAAGGGATTTTGGCCCTGACTTCCCTGCTCGCCGTTACGGCGGTGAGCGCTGTAGCGCGGGAGACCGCCAGTCTCGATGGTGCCTGGCAGATTGTCTTCGACCATAAAAACGAAGGCCGCACCGCCGGCTGGTTCCGGCAACAGACGTTCGAAGCCCTCGCCGACAGGAGAACGATTCAAGTTCCGAACTGCTGGGAGACCATCGAGCAGGATTACGAAGGCGTGGGCTGGTATGGCCGGCGCTTTCGTGTGCCTGCCTCGTGGAAAGACCACGAAGTGCGAGTCCGCTTCGGCGCCGTGAATTACCGCGCGGAGGTGTGGATCAATGGTCAGCCCGCAGGATTTCACGAGGGCGGCTATACACCGTTTGTTCTGACCGTCGGCGACCTTTTGAAGATCGGCGAGGAGAACTTTATCTCTGTGCGGGTGATCGGACCGATCATCACGCAGAACGCGGTGCTTGACGGCATAGGCCCCAACGAGATGCCCCACTGGAGAGGGGCCATCGCCGGCGGGATTTGGCAAGGGGTGGAGCTGGTAGCCACCAGCCCGGAGTACCTGTCCGACGTGTTCGTGCAACCCGACATAAAAGCCGGCCGCGCGGGCGTCCGCGTGGAGGTCACGAACAGGAGGACCCGCGGCGCCAAGGCAACTCTCGAACTCGCGGTCGTAGGAACGACTGGCGCGGTGCGGCGGGAGTTGACGCTGCGGCCAGGCGAGAACCTTGTGAACCTTAGTGTGCCGATTCCGAACGCGCAACTTTGGACACCTGACAGCCCCTATCTCTACACATTGACAACGCGGCTGCTCGTCTCCGAACATGTGACCGATGCCGTCGACCAGCGCTTCGGCATGCGCGAGTTCACGATCCGCGACAACAGCTACTATCTCAACGGCAAGAAGATCTACCTCAAGGCGGGATTCTGGGAAGGGTTCTACCCACAGACGCTCGCATTTCCTCCGAATGCCGAAGTGGTGCGCCGCGAAATACGGCTGGCAAAGGAAGCAGGATTCAATGTGCTGCGCCCGTGGCGCAAGCCGCCTGCGCCAATGATTCTCGACCTTGCCGATGAGATGGGTATCATGCTGATCGGCGCGCCGCCGATTGAATGCATGAATTACTGGCCGCAACTTGTGCCTGAAACCGAACAGCGGATCGCCGGCGAGGTTCGCGAGATGGTCCTGCGGGACCGCAATCATCCGTCCGTCATTTACTGGGAGTTGTTCAATGAGATCGCCCGGCACGGCCTGGCGCGTCTCAAACATAAGACGTCACTGCTCGCGCGAGATCTGGATCCGACCCGAATCGTGATCGATGAATCCGGCGGGTGGGCCGACGGGGCGCGCGCATATCCGCCCGGCAGCTATGAGCCGGAGGCGATCAACGAAATCCACTCCTATTTACGCGCGCCGGTGGAGCCCCGGTCGTACAACTTCTACCTGCGCCTGGGGCAGCCTGGTTTTGACGCCAGCATGGTCGGCTGGAGCAAATTGAAAGCCCCGGAGGGGCTGATGTTTGTGTCGGAGGTCGGCTATGGTGGGTTGCCCGATCTACCCGCCAATGTGGGGCAGTACAGGCGGGAAGGCAATCCGTTGACGCCCGATTACAGGTACCATGTGATGCTGCTCGAATCCATTCAGAAAGCGGCCCGTGAGATGGAGTGGAACGAGATCTTCCCCGACACCGCGGCACTGTGCCGTGCTTCGCAGCGGGTGCAGGCTGAGGGCAACCGGCTTGAATTGGAAGCTCTCCGGCTGAATCCACGCGTCGCGGGGTACTGTCTGCACGCATATACCGATGGCGACTGGGTGATCGGCGCGGGAGTCCTGGACCTCTTTCGCAATCCAAAGTTGACCTATGAAACTGTAAAACGGGTGCAGGCTCCGCTCTACCTGGCCATTCAAGTGACCCCGCCGAATTTCAGCGAAGGGCAGGCTGCGCAATTTCGGTTTCAGGCGGTGAATGAGCAGGACATGCGCCGCGGGCAACTCCAATGGGAAATCGTGGCTCCGGACGGCAGCACGGTGCACCGAGGGCAAAACCAGGTCTCGATCGCCACCGGAATCAGCACGCTGCTCCAAACAAACGCGCCTCCCCTGGGGCCCTCCGGGACATACAAGGTGCGGGTCCGATTTGCAGGTTACGCAAACGAAAACGAATTCTTCTACCTCGCCAAGAAAGACCTGCAAGCGCCCGCTACGGAGTTCGCTGTGCTCGACCCGAACCGGCAGATCACGCCGTTCCTCGAAACGCATGGAATGCATTTTCGCGATTTCACCGGCGCGGAAAAACTCCCCGTGATCGTGGCCACGGACTCATCGCCGGATGCGGAAACCCTGAGCCGGTTCAAACTCCTGGTGGATAACGTGAAGCTCGGCGGGGTGGCGGTGTTTCTCAAAACTCCGGGAGTCCGGGTCGGTGCCAAGAATCCGGATCATCCGCTGCTCCGCTCGGGAGTGTTCCCGTTCCAGACACGGCTGCGGGCGGCGCGAGGCGATTGGGCCCCGGTCAATCATGGCGTTCGCCCGCACCCCATCTTCGAAGGCCTCCCGGCCAATGACTTCATGGGCCAGGCATATCTGAATGTCTGTGCGACGGAAACGATCGAAGGCATCCAGGCGCCACCCATCGTGGGTTCCTTGAGCTTCGTTGCAGGAAACAACGAACGCCATGAGTGGAACTACCATGGACCGAAGGCTGCCTGGTGGGGGGCGGACATGGTTGTCGTCCCTTACGGCAACGGGCGACTGTTACTCTCGACGTTGCGGATCACCGAGAATTTGGGACATGACCCGGTAGCCGACAAACTGTTCTATAACATAGTGCGCTGGGCCGGTTCCGGTAAGTAAGGTAAGGCAAGAATAGAAATCAGTTGCCAACGGCTATTTCCAAGCAGACATTGCGAAGCCCGCAGTTTGGGCTCAAATTGAATTGCTGATTATGACCCTACACACATTTCTCGATCGGACCGCATTTTGCAGCTCGCGCGCTGTGGCCCTGGCTGCCCTGCTCACCATTACGGCGATGAGCGCTGCAGCGCGGGAGACCGCCAGTCTCGACGGTACCTGGCAGATTGTCTTCGACCATAAGAACGAAGGCCGCACCGCCGGCTGGTACCGGCAACAGACGTTCGAAGCCCTCGCCGGCAAGAGAACGATTCAAGTTCCGAATTGCTGGGAGACCATCGAGCAGGATTACGAAGGCGTGGGCTGGTATGGCCGGCGCTTCCGGGTGCCCCAGTCGTGGGCCGACCAGGTGGTGCGAGTGCGGTTTGGTGCGGTCAACTACCGGACCGAGGTGTGGGTTAACGACCAACCCGCCGGATTCCACGAAGGCGGCTACACGCCCTTTCTCCTCAAGATCGGCGACCTCCTGAAGCCGGGAGCGGAGAACTTCATCGCTGTGCGGGTCATCGGCCCGATCATTACCCGGGACACCGTGATCGACGGTCTCGCTCCCAACGAGATGCCGCACTGGAGAGGGGCCATCGCCGGCGGAATATGGCAATCAGTTGAACTTATCGCGACGAGTCAGAATTTCGTCTCCGACGTATTTGTGGAGCCGGATATTCACTCCAGCACCGCAGTGGTGCACGCGACCATCGTGAATGCGGGCGCTCGCGCGGTAAAGGCGGTGTTGCGGCTTGGGCTCCGCGGAACCGCCGATTCCCTGCCAGAGGACCTGACGCTGCGGCCCGGAAACAACGTCGTCAACCTCAAATTCTACATTCCGAACGCGCGCCTTTGGGTTCCGGAAGACCCCCATCTCTATACGTTCGAAGCGCGACTGGTGGTTTCCGGACACGTCACCGACGCAGTCGACCAGCGCTTCGGCATGCGCGAGTTTACCATCCGAGGCACCAACTATTATCTAAACGGCAAGAAGATTTACCTCAAGGCAGGATTCTGGGAGGGGTTGTATCCGGACACGCTGGCGCTTCCTCCCAATGTCGATATGGCACGCCGGGAGATCCGGTTGGCCAAGGAAGCAGGCTTCAACATGTTGCGCCCGTGGCGCAAGCCGCCTGCGCCCATGCTTCTGGACTTGGCCGACGAAATGGGCATCATGATTATGGGCGCGCCGGCTGTGGAGTGCCTGGGGTACTGGCCGCAATTGGGGCCCGAGACAGAACGCCGGATCGCGATCGAGGTGAGTGAACTGATCGAACGGGACCGCAATCACCCCTCGGTGGTCTACTGGCAACTGTTCGACGAAGTTGTGCGGCCTGGAATTGCGCGCTTGAAGCAAGGCATGTCACTCCTCGCCCGGGATCTCGATCCGACACGGATTGTGGTCGACGAAGGAGGTGGCGGCGCCGCCGCCGCCTATCCGCCATACGGTTACGAGGCGGAGGTAATCAATGAGTTGCATTCCTTTCGGTCCGCCCCCGTGGGGCCGTCCACGTACGATGCTTATCAGCGGCTGGGCAGCCCCGGTTTTGACACGAGAACGCTGGGGCGAACCCTGCGTGCCCCGGAAGGGCTGATCTTCCTGTCGGAAGTCGGCTACGGCGGCCTGCCGGATCTGCCCGCCAACGTGGAGCAGTACAAACGCGCGGGCAACCCGCTCACTCCGGACTACCGGTATCATCGATCGCTGCTCGAATCCATTGAAAAAGCGGCGAGTGCGATGCAGTGGGACCAGCTCTTCGCCGATACCGCAGCGTTGTGCCGTGCGTCGCAGAGGGTGCAGGCGGAAGGCAACCGGCTACAACTGGAGGCTCTCCGGTTGAATCCGCGGCTGGCGGGATATAGCATTCATGCCTACACGGATGGCGACTGGGTGATCGGCGCCGGGGTACTCGACCTCTTTCGAAATCCCAAGCTCGTTTATGAGACCGTCAAGCGCGTGCAGGCGCCACTCTACCTTGCCGTGCAAGTAAATCCGCGCAACTTCAGCGAGGGGCAAAGCGCGCAACTCCGGATCCGGGCCGTAAATGAGAAGGACACTCGTAGCGGCCGGCTCGAATGGGAAATCGCGGGTCCGGATGACCAGGTTGTTCACCGCGGGCAAAAGGAGATTTCCATCGCAGGCGGCATCAGCACGCTGCTGGAGATGCCCGCTCCGGCGTTCGGAAAGTCGGGTACCTACCACGTGCGTGTCCGATTCGGCGATGGCGCCGGCAGTGGCTTCTCGAACGACCACGAGTTCTTCTATCTGACCAGGAAGGATCTGGAACCGCCCACAGTGCCGTTCACAGTGCTGGATCCAAGGAAGGAAATCACGCCATTTCTAGAAGGGCGCGGCATCCAATTTCGCGAGTTCACGGGGAAGGAGAATTCGCCGGTCATCGTGGCCGGTGCGACGCCCCAAGACGCTGCCACGTTCCGACGGTTCGTGGTTTTGATGGACTACGTGGAGCGTGGGGGCGTTGCAGTATTCCTCAAAGCGCCCGGCGTTCCCGTAGCCAAGCCTCTCCCGGCAACGACTCCCCCGGCCAAGACTCCTGATAACCCCCTCTTGCGCACCGGCCTGTTCCCATTCCAGACGAGCCTGCGGCCGGCGCGCGGGAATTGGATTCCCGTGAATCACGCTGTGCGTCCGCATCCGATTTTCGAAGGGTTGCCGATGAAGGATTTCATGGGGCAGACTTACATGAATACCTGCGCAACAGAGACGATCCTGGGGATCACTGATCCGCCGATCGTCGGATCGCTCACCTATGATTGGCGCCCCTTCGGTTTAAACCGGAACTACACGGGGCCCGGAGAAGCATGGTGGGGATCGGATCTGGTGTCGGTCCCATACGGTAAAGGACGCATGCTGTTGTCCACCCTGCACGTGGCGGAGCACTTGGGAAAGGACCCGGTGGCGGACAAACTGCTCTACAATATCCTGCGTTGGGCTGCCTCCGTCTCGGGGCGAGTGGAGCCGGCTGGCCCGGCACTCGAACTTAAGTTGCGGAAGTACGAGGTTGAATTCGAGTCCTCTGCCGGGAGGCGAAACTAGTGTAGTGCGTCAAACAGATCATAACTTATCGAGAGTTGCACGCCCGCGCTCCAGTTCCCTGTGCAATGCCTTGGAGCCCGTAGGGTCCAAAAACTCGATCTTGCTGAAAACACATGGCCGTATGGTCAGATTATCCGTCGCACCGATTCCGCGCGAAACCGCGTATTATGTTCGTTCACCATGCGCGACATCAAATGGGTGCGGCTGCTGACGTATGTAACGGGCCTCGTCAACCAGCGATTGCTCCTGCAGAACCAATACCTTGCCCGTATGGTCAAAATATCCGAGCGCGTTCTAGGCGCCGAGTCTCCCTGACTGCATGCACAAGTCTTAACGGTTAAGAGCTGTGCGGATGCCGAGGGTGATGGGCTCGGGTGCACTCGCCCGCAATCGCCTCAATCTGAAGCGCTACGGATTTCTTGACCATACGGACGGTTCTCATTGGCGGTCTGCGCGTCCTGAACGCCAATGTCGGTCAGTCGCAGCATGGAGTCTTCACGAAGCGGCCGGAGGCGCTCACCAACGACTTCTTCGTGAACCTGCTCGACATGGGCACCGAGTGGAAGGCGGTTTCTGAGGCTAATGACGTGTTTGAAGGGCGCGACCGCGCGACCGGCGCAATCAAGTGGACCGGTACACGTGTTGACCTTGTCTTCGGTTCGAACTCGCAGTTCCGGGCACTCGCGGAAGTCTGTGGATGTGACGACTCGAAGGAGAAGTTCGTGAAGGACTTCGTGGCTACGCGGAGCAAGGTGATGGACTTCGATCGCTACGAACTTGCCTGAGGTCGGCCGCAACGAGAGGCGTCCACTTCGACAATCGCACACGCTCTCGTTGTTTGGGTCGGCAAGCGAACTTCAGTGCATACTCGGGCACGCGGAACGGCCCGCGTGCCCGCTGATCCTGCTGGCACAGCTTTGGGCAGGAACTGGGCCGACAAGGCGTGACCGTCTGAAACGGAGATGGCGGCGCGGCGCGATTAAGCGAGCCATTCCAAGCCAATCACTTCGCCAGTGTCTCTGGGCCGCGAGATAACGCTTCTCTGGCTTGGGGAGTCAGAGATGTATACTCGGACTGCCCATCGAGATCTTTGAATAATGAAAATCCACAGGTTGCCTCTTGGCAACAACGCGATGCCGTTGGTACCGCCTAGCGTTGGCTCGAAACCCGATTCTCCAAATCCATTACGGAAATGGGTTCCCCTCGGGGAGCCAAATCCTTCCTTCTCGTTGCCCGTTGACTTTACCAGCGCTTCGACTGCCCGGCGCTTCGCCTCGGTCCTGATTCGCGAGTAGTGGCGCAGCATCTGCGGCGAGACATGGCCGGCCAGTTGGCGGATCGTTTCATCGGAAACGTCGGGGCTCTGCGCAAGCTCGGTCACGAACGTGTGCCGGCTATCGTGCCAGCGCCCCGTGATACCGGCCGCCTTGCGGGTCGCAGTCCATGCTGTCTTGAGACTCGTAACCGCCCGCGTCGGGTCCTTCGGTGTGCGCCTACCGGTAGATGGTCTTCACGTCGATCTTGAGCATGGCCTCGAGTTCCTTGGCGGTCGGGAACACGGGCACATCAAAACCGGGTTTATCGATCCTCGCGAAGGCCTCGTTGATGGCCAGGACCCGATTGTTGATGTAGACTGTTGGAGATCATGAGTGGATTCAACCGGCGTACATTAATGGAACTGTCTTTGGCGGCAAGTTCTTCCCGCGCCTTGGCGGTTTCCCGCAAGGCCATTACTGAGCAGGATCCCCGCAACATCAAACTCGCGCACCGGGTAAACATCCGGGCTTCGGATGAAGACTTGCTCTTCCTCAAACAGATCGGGCTGGCGCATGTCCGCGCCGAAATTCCTGCCGGTGCTCCGCTGGAGGAACTCGGCTGGGCGTGCGACCGTTTTGCGAAGTACGGGATTCGCATGATCTCGTGTGCACACTACGCCCACCGCACGCCGGACATCGAGTTGGGTCGTCCGGGTCCGCAACGCGAGCGCGATTTGGATAAGTGCCGGGCCGTCGTGCGCGAGCTGGGGAGACTCGGTGTCGAGGTCCTGGTACTGGACTGGCACCCTGGCAACACCTATACGACCGCCACTGTCGAGCGTCGCGGCTACCGCGTCCGCGAGTTCAATCTCGCCGAGTTTCGCGCCAAGATGGACGTGTTGAAATTCGGGCGCGAGTACACGTTTGACGAGATCTGGGCGGCTCTCGAGTACTTCATGAAGTCTGTGCTGCCGGTGGCGGAGGAGGCGGGTGTGAAACTCGCCATGCACCCGGATGATCCGCCCATCGAGAAGATGCACGGTGTGCCGCGCCTGTTCGCCAATGCTGAAGGCTACCGCCGTGCGGAGAAGATGGCGCACGGCAGCCGGAATTGGGGTGTACGGCTGTGCGTGGGCACCTGGGCTGAAGGCGGGAAAGCCATGGGTAACGACGTTTTCGAGATGATCCGCGAATGGGCTCCCAAGGGCAAGATCTTCGACGTGGATCTGCGCAATGTAACTTCGACGCTACCGGTCTTTCAGGAGGCCTTTCCGGATGACGGCTACATCGACTTGTACCAGGTGGTGAAGGCCCTGCGTCAGGCCGGTTACAGTGGTCCGATGGTTCCGGACCATCTGCCGGAGTTGGTCGGCGATCGCGGGGCGCGGCGCGCTGCTACGGCGTACTGCATCGCTTCAATGCGCGCCTTGCTGAAGCGCGCCAACGAGGAAGTCGGGTAGATCCAGGCGTAGCGACGCTACAAACCGCCCAAGGGTGAATTGCGGTTCATGCCGACCAAGGTTGAACATCCGGAAGCCCGCTAGACGTTGGCGGTGGCGTTACGGATTGCCTGTGAAACGTTAAGTGCCTAGTCCGGTTTCGGCTTCACGAGACTGCCGGGGTTGTCCCGGATCACCGAGTTCGTGTGGCCGCCCTTATCGACGATCAACTCACGTGACCCGCCCTCGAACAGTGAGTTGTTGGCCACCACGCTATCGGTAAGCGCACGCAGGATCATCGCCCGCGCGGGCGATTGAGGGCGCTTCCTCTCAGCGTCTTTGCCAAAGGGCCAACCGATTAACGAGTTGCCCGTGACCGCCGTACCGCTGATGTTCTCGAGGCGCAAGTGGCAGTCGAGGCCGGAGCCGGGCTCCTGCTGATAGCCATTGTGCCGGAAAAGATTGCCGGTGATCGAGTTGCCCGAAGTGCTTCTCTGGCCGGATTCAGAAACGACGATGCTGATACCGGGTCCGAAGTTTTGATCAAAGGTGCAGTTTGAAATCTGGAGCGTGTTGGCGCTGTCTGGACCCAGCACGATACCACCGCCGCGGTTCCACTCAATGCGGTTGGACGTAATCGTGACGGTCGCAAACCTTGTGGCGTACAGCCCCCCGCGGCCGTTATTGGCGATTTGATTATCTAAAATCCAGCCGTCGTAGCTTCCACTACCGTCAATGCCGCTCAGCTTATTGCCGAATATGATGCTGTGTCGGATATTGAATACCCACACGTTATCCAGGCGGATGCCGGAGCCCGTGAACGACATAATCCTGCAATCGTCGATGACGATGTTCTGCTCAGAGCCCGTATGCTTGGAGTAGACACCGTGCATCTCCTTTCCCTTGTTCATGCCATCGAGCGTCAGCCCAACCAGGCGGGTGCCGATGCTTCCCTTCAGGTCGAATAGCGTCGTGAGATCGCCGGAAACTGGGCTGATCACTGTGGAGCCGCGGGTGTTGTTCCTGTACCCCCAACTGGAGTTGCCCTGGAACGTCACCAGTGATTTGCCCGGCACAGTCCCGGTCAGATAATGACCGGGCGGGAAGTACACCATGCCTCCGCCTTGTGGTAACGAGTCGATGGCTTTAAGAATGGCTTTGGTATCGTCCGTCTTTCCGTCGCCGGCAGCGCCGAAATCGCGCACGTTTGCCACGGGATTGAGAGATGTGGCACTGGCCGTGAGAGCCAGTATCGTGACAAGCAGTAGTCTGGAGCACATGTTAGCATGTTACTCCCCTCTTGTACGTGTTGCCGCTCGTGTCCAAATTAGCCGAGCGGCGTCGGAGGTAAACCGGAATTTTCCCCGTGTGAGGTAGCCCGGCACCGAATGTGGACGGCACCGGTTCAAGCTGCGATCTTCCGCTGCGCGTCCTCGTCGTGGTTACGGCCATTTTTCGCATCCTTCATGTATTCGTGATTCTGGAATTGGGCAGCCGGGAATAGTTCATCAGAACGTGACCACCTGTCCAACGGCGGACTGGACGTTGCAGCAATTCCGTGAGGCACTTCCGAATGACCATCCGTACCGATTTGTGATTCAGGACCGGGACGGCATTTTCTCGCGGAGACTGGACAAGGCGGTGACGGACCTCGGAGTGTGAGTGCTTCGAACTCCGATCCGGGCATCATGGTGAACTCCGTATGCGAGAGGTTCGGCGGGACATTACGCCGCGAGTGCCTGGACTTCTTCATCCCGCTCAACGAGCGACATCTGAAGATGACCATCAAAGAGTGGGGAATCCATTACAACGAGAACCCAGCGGGTGCTCAAGGTGGCGGATTCGCATCGGAACAAACCGCAACTCCACAAACTGTCCTTCATGTGGCCGAGAAACGTCAGCCATGATGGACCCACTGAATTCGATTCCGGCCGGTGGTGAGCGCTCAGGATACGGCGAACAACATCCTTATCGATCTCGACGCCGAAAGCCAACGCGATCTGCTGGGCGATGCGGGGACAGCCCCAACTGGGATTGCGCCGCTTTATGGTCACGACGGCGTCGATGAGTTCTTTATTCGGTCCCATTGGGCCGGATCGACGCCCGCGCTGGGGCGCAAACAGCTTGCGGCGCTTCCGTTTCCCCAACAGGTTGTGCAGATGCAGCAAGACGGAGGGCTTCAGAACGATGGCGGAACGGACGATGCGTGTCGGGCTCATGAAAAGGGTGAACAAACCGGCGGCGATGCGATCCGTGGCGCGCAGATTGGGCGCACGCTTGCGCCCGCGATTGAGGGTCAGCAGTTGATGCCGGATCAGCGCGCATTCGGCAACCACGGAACGGAGTCCGCCCGGCCCTGCCAGTCGGACCATGGTGACGATCACATGAACGAACAGGAGGATGAGGATGAAGTCGCGCATCCCGGCAATGGTAACAATACCTCACAAGCCACCGTATTTAGGCCAATTTGGTAATTCGCCACGGACACGTTCTGCAACGGCTCGCACGCAGGGTGAGCGCCTACGTGAAGTAAGTCGAAAACGATTGGGTCCGCGCGCGGACGCATTTGGCTTGGTTAGTGAAAAACGATGACAAACCCGAAGAACAGTCAGACGATTCTCGCTAACCTCAGTATCTGCACTCGCATCCGGAACTGCCCATGCAGGAAGCAGGGCTTGTTCGGCCCCAACCTCCTTTGGTGTTCGCATAAATTACCGGCAACTGCCGTTGTTAGCGCTTGTCAAAGCCAGGAATGTGATGCTGCCTGGCGTAAATGTAATATTCCCGGCGGGAACTGAAACCTTTCTTAACTCCGGAAGAGCATCGTCTGGGCCCAGCTTCAATTCGTTTCCGTTCAATTGAACCTTGGTGTCCTCAAGCTTTTGCGCGGTTAGTGTATATCGCTCTGCCGCCGTGACAAGTTCGATCGTCTGCGACGTCCCTTGGTACGTATTAATGGCCAGAAGTGCTACGCCCCCCGGTTGGCCGCGCAGGCAGTGGGCGTAAAGATGCAAACTCGGCGCGGGCGAAGGACCTGCGTCCAACACTATGGCGCCCATGAACCTGCGCCACATCAGAGCCGCCCAGTAGTTCGGGCGTGGTGTCAGTGTGCCGTCGTCAAGCAGTCCGTAATCGCTCGAAGCGAGCGTGTTGTGCATGTGCACCTGCAAGCCGCGTTTAGCCAACCGGCCCATTTGATCGAGGTAGCGGAAGCTATCCAGAAATGTGGATGCCCAGAAATTTCCGCCACACGCCGCGTCTGCTGTTTCCGTGAGCCACATCGGTTTCCCAGGCTCATATTTATCGCGAAGCCCAGCATAGAATTCCTCGATGCGATCACCCCGTGAGAGCACCTCGTCGGAGAGCGCCGCCTCCGCGGTGGTCTGCGAGGCTGGGCCCATGCTGGCGCAACGCTCAGAAGTGGCGCCGTATGAATGATAGGAGAAGGTGTCGAACACCGGCCCCGTTGCTTTGAGCAGGTCTTCGGATTTGAGTTGGCTTCCCGCAAGACCGATCGGGGCCAGCAATATGCCCTCGCCTACGCCTCCGGGGCCAAGAATGGTCGTTTCGGGAGAAGTTTTCTTCATGAACGGAACGAACACTCCGATATCGCGGCCATAGGCTGCGGCGTCGTAGCCTGCCGGAGCGCCTCCCATCGCGGCGTATGTCGGTTCGTTCATGTATTCGGCAGCAGCAATGGCGCCACCAAGGGATTTGGTGTACGCAAGAAGTCGCCCAGCCTGAACGGAGGTCCACAAACCCGCTGCGTTCCGGGTTCCGGGACTAGTAGCAAACGAAGTGACAAGTCGTGCGTTCACCGCGTTAGCGAACTCGATTACACCCTTCCATTCCTGCCGCGTCAACACGCCGCCAAAGCCTTTCGGCGGCGCCTTGGGAGCAGGCCGATCAGAATCGTGAAAGTATGTTGTGTTCGCCCAGGTTCCGCTCACCCGCACGTAGGCTGGGCCCAATGCGCCGGCCAGTTTACGTAATCGAGCATTGGTGAGATCTATCGGGGGACGCTGCTGGTACAGGCCGGGGTCCATCCCGACCGGAACCGCCGCGCTAGTCTCAGGACTACGCTTTGCGGAATTCCGGGCTTGGAGAAGCGCAGCGATGTCCTTGTACGGCGTCCAGAATCGTCCGCCGGTGACCTCGACCATTTCGACGTTGTAGGACTGGAACCGTTCGTCGATAGTAGCAATTCGCGGCATTCCCCCTGGCGAAAAAGACTTGGTTCTTCCGCCTTTAGGAGGATCCGAACAAGCTATGCTTCCAAGGACCAGCACCAAGAAAGCACAGTGCGCAGGTTTTGCGGAGTGGCTCATGGCCGCCCATTCGTAATCTCAACTATAGCCCTTCTGATCCGCGGCTTGGGTGTCTCACGCTGATCACGCTTGCGGCGAACGCCGCACCTTATTAAGCCGAATGACATTGAGATCGAACTTCCTCTGATTTGAGCGTCGCGGTCTAAGTTTAGATTTCGTGGCGGCTTGCCCTGTTCTTCAGGACGATGCTCCGCGGTGTTCCATTTTCGGCTGAGAATTACCGTCCGAGTCTGTCCTTATTTTCGGCGTGAAGAGATGAAGAGAATGGCGGTACACGCCAGTTCCAGGCGCCCTCTCGGGGCTGTTGCAGAATGCCCGGGGCTTCCTTAGTCTTTCGGAAAGCGCCCGCCCGTTTGCCACAAACGTTTTGAAGTTCTCTCGACGTGCCGGCTCGCAGTTTCTCCGCTCACATGCGAAAAGCGTTAGGCTTGGAGGGTTGACGTTTCCGCTGCGCACATTGGTGGCGGACGCCGACAACACGGAACCAAGAAAGAACGATATGAAAACATCTGATGCAAAGAAGGACCGCCTCAGATCTGAGCAGAAGGCCCCACTCAGCACCCCCACGGATCTGAAGCCCGATGCAACAAAGGACATCGCGGGCGCTCTGAACGCGATACTTGCGGACGTGTTCGTGTTGTACCTAAAAACTAAGAACTTCCATTGGCACATGAGCGGACCACATTTCCGCGACTATCATCTGTTGTTAGACGAGCAGGCAGATCAAGTGTTTGCCATGACGGATCCGATTGCGGAGCGTGTCCGCAAGGTTGGAGGAACTACACTCCGCTCTATCGGCCATATCGACAAGACGCGGCGAATCCCGGACAACGACGCCGATTATGTTGAGCCGGAGGACATGCTGAAAGAGTTGCGCGAGGACAATACGACTCTGGCCGCACGTCTACGCGAAGCTCACGATGTGTGCGATGAACACCGGGATATTGCGAGCGCCAGTCTCATCGAGGTTTGGATCGACGAAACAGAACGGCGGGCGTGGTTCCTATTCGAGGCAGGACGTAGACCGGATTCGAGTGGGCACTGAGGCGGAAGGGTACAACGAGTTGCCGGGAGCCGAGTCCGTATACCAGCCAAGCACGTCGACAGTTCGGTCGGAGAGCTATTTGTCGTCTCTGAATTTGATACCCCGTATGGCCAAATTATCTATCGCACCGGTTGTTCAACAAACCGCGTATGATGTTCGTTCACCATGCGCTACAACAAATGGGTGCGGCTGCTGGCATATATGACCGGTTCGGTGAGCCACGACGGGTGCGGCAAAAGGAATGCGTGTTGAGACGAACCGACGGGGCAGGGAAGTTCCGCGAAGCACACGCAAATCCGAATTTTCCCCTTTGGTTAACAGCCTGGAGAAGGTTGTTGCAGCAACATTCTCCATTCAAAATTTCGAAAACCGTAGTTCTTGGGGAGCCAAACTAAATCCCTTGTTTTCAACGTATCCCTTGCAAGACACGCCGTTTGCTACGCCGCTCCCAAGTTAGGGCCGGAATTTGGATTTACCCGTCCTTACCCGAATTTCCCTATCCTTGACCGCCAGGGTCCCCCCAGAATCCCCCCAGTGCGTCGCGAATGGCCAGCGAGGAGGTGTCCCGAGAACCGTGCGCCGATGCGCACGTCACCGGTGTGGCCGGAGTTTGGCTCGCTGTGATGGAGAACATCCAGAAGCACGCGGGATATCCCCAACGATCGGCAATTGCGGCCTGTATCGCTATCCAGGGCCTGGCTACAGTGCTTTGTCTAGTGCTTGACGGCCGCTCGATCTTTCGCACGCTGGTCTTATTGACTCCCGCGTAATATAGCGACACTTTTCCCGCGATACTACGTCTAACCTGGTATGGGCAATGCTGCCGGAGTGCGACGTGATTTCGAGGCCTTGGAGAAACGCCGCTTCGAGGCGATCCGCTTGTGGGAGAAGGGATTGAAGCAGGCGGAGGTGGCCCGCCGGTTGAAAGTGGCGCGGCAGACCGTAGCCCGCTGGGTGCAGGAGTATCGGGCGGGCGGCAAAGACGGGTTGCGCAAGGCCGGCCGCGCCGGCCGCAAACCCCTCCTCACGAGCGAGGATCGTCAGCGCCTGAGCGAGCTTCTGTTGCAGGGACCGGAATCGTTGGGCTATGAGACGCCCCTGTGGACCTGCCCGCGTGTGGCGCATTTGATCGAGGAGGAGTTTGGCGTCACCTACCACGAAGGTCATGTTTGGAAGATTCTGGTGGGACTGGGCTGGAGTCCGCAACGACCCGTCGGCCGGGCGCGTGAGCGAAACGAGGCGGCGATCCGAACCTGGAAGCGAAAGACCTGGCCGGCCATTAAAAAAAAGCCCGCACGCAGGGGCGCACGATAGTCTTTGTCGACGAAAGCGGGCTGAGTCAGCGTCCGCACCGTTGTCGTATGTGGGCTCCGCGTGGGCAAACGCCTGTACTGGACTACAACTTCAATTGGAAGAGCCTGTCGGCGGTGGCCGGCCTCACGGTGTGGAACTTCTACTTCCGGCTCTACGCCGGGAGCGTCAAGAGTCCGCAGGTAGTGGAGTTCCTGCAAGCGCTGGTCCGGCATATCCGCGGACCCTTGCTGGTCATCTGGGACGGGCTGCCTGCCCACCGGAGTCGGTTAGTACGCGACCACATCGAGAGTCTGGCCGGACGGATCGAGGTCCAATACCTGCCGGGCTACGCACCCGAACTCAATCCGGTCGAGTACATCTGGAGCTACTGGAAGCACCACGAACTGGCCAACGTCTGCCCCAAAGACTACTGGCACCTTAGCGAGGCGGCCCGCACCACGCTGCGCCGGATGCGCCGCCGCCCGCGTTTGATTAGCGCTTTCTGGAAACAATCCTTACTGCGTCTGGAATAACTCTATATTATGCGGGAGTCAATAATGGGCGCCGTGCTATTAGGAGCTTCGGCCATCAAACGAATTCTCGATGCGCAGCGTTTTGAGGGATTCGTCCTCCTTATCGGCTCCGCTCTGATCGTGCAGGGCGTACTTGCGCGGCACCGTTCACACTCCATCCCGGCCCACAGACTGCCCGTCTTCATCACCGGCGGCCACAACTTCGTCCTGTCTCGGAGAGCCGTGAATCTCGATATACTTTTGCAGTGACCCAGAAAGCCTTTATGCTTCCGCTCGCTTTGCTGTTGGCCATTCCTGCGCTTCCGCAGAACAAGGCTGACCAAAAGGAATGGCGCCAGCTCTTCAATGGAAAAGACCTGACTGGCTGGAGTCCGAAGATCACGGGCTACGCACTGGGCGACAACTTCGGCAACACGTTTCGCGTCGAGAACGGATATCTCAAGGCCGCCTATGACAAGTATGAAAAGTTCGATTCGAAGTTCGGCCATCTGTTCTTTCGCGAAAAATTCTCGTACTACATCATTGCCGTGGAGTACCGCTTCGTGGGCGAGCAGACCCCAGGCGGCGCCGCGTGGGCACTGCGCAACAGCGGCATTATGATCCACTGCCAGGCGCCGGAAAGCATGGGCAAGGATCAGGATTTCCCGATCTCTATTGAAGTGCAGTTACTCGGTGGTACCGGCACGGGGATGCGGCCAACGGCTAACGTGTGCACGCCCGGTACCAACATCGTGATGGACGGAAAACTCATCACGACGCACTGCATCAACTCCACATCGAAGACCTATCACGGCGATCAATGGGTGCGCGTGGAAGCGATGGTGCTGGGTTCTTCGACCGTGCGCCACATTGTAGAAGGGCAGACCGTGCTGAGCTACGACATGCCGCAAGTCGGTGGTGGGAATGTCAATAAATTCGACCCGGCGGCGAAGCAGGACGGCAAGCTGTTAACCGAGGGCTACATCGCACTGCAAAGCGAAAGCCACCCTGTCGAATTTCGCAAAGTGGAGCTGCTCAACCTGGCCGGCTGCACGGACCCGAAAGCCACCAATTACAAGAGTTACTATGTGAAGTCTGAGCCGGTATGTAAGTATTGATTGTCACTGTTAGAGGAGCAAAAAAGCGATGTCCGATTTCAATAGCCGCTGGACCCGCAGGCGCTTGCTTGGCGCAGCCGCGATTCCGGGGATTTTCCGCATGGCGCAAGGTGCCGCCTGCGCGCAGAAGCTGAACCGCAACTCGGCGCCCAGCCAGTTGAAGATCACGGATATGCGCTCCGTGCTTGTAGCATCCAACTACGATTACCCGATCATCCGCATCGACACCAACCAGGGCGTGTATGGTTTGGGCGAAGCTCGCGATGCGGGCAGGGAAGGCACGGCGCTGGTCTTGAAGCCGCACCTCATGGGACGCAATCCGTTGCAGATTGAACCGATCCTCGACAGCCTGCGCAACTTCGCCAACCACCAGCGCATGGGCGGCGGCTACAGCGCCGTCGACATGGCGCTGCACGATATTGCCGGCAAGGTATACGGCGTGCCGGCGTGGCGCCTGATCGGATCGCAGTACCGGGACAAAATTCGCTGCTATTGCGATACCGATCAGAGTGATGATCCCAAAGTCTTCGCGGAGCGGCTGAAGAAACGCCGTCAACAGGGCTTCACGTTTTTCAAAATGGATCTCGGCGCAAGACTGGTGGCGAAGCGGCCAGGCGCGATCAACAGCCGCGGCGCCGCGACGGAGAAGGGGCTCGAATATCTCGGCGAATACGTGCAGGCGGTGCGCGCCGAAATCGGTTGGGACGCGCCGCTGGCCACCGACCACTTCGGCCCGTTGACGGTGAACGACAGCATCCGCTATGCGCGCGCCTTTGAGAAGTACGACCTCGCCTGGGCCGAAGACATGATCCAGGTGGGACATCTTGGACCTGGCGGCGACTCGCCGCGAAACTGGCGCGCGTATAAGGAATTGAGCACGGCGACCACGACGCCCATCGCGACCGGCGAGAGCCTGTTCGGGCTCGAAGAGGGATTCCAGGCGTTTATCGACAACCGTGCGATCGACATTGTCCATCCCGATCCGCTGACTTCGGGCGGCATTCGCGAAACCAAGCGCATTGCCGACTACGCATCGATGCACGGGATTCAGACGGCAATCCATTTTGCGGGTTCGCCGGTGGGCTGCATGGCCTGCGTGCACATGGCGGCGACCTTGAAGGACATGCTCGCGATGGAGAATCACGCGGTGGATATTCCCTGGTGGGGCGCTCTGGTGAAAGGGCCTTCCAAGCCGATTGTCGATCGCGGCTTCATCAGCGTTCCCGACACGCCCGGGCTCGGAGTCGAGCTGGATGAGGCGGCCGTGAAGGAGCACATCCGCAAGGGCGGCTATTTCGCGCCAACGCCGCAGTACGACGACTACATCCTCGACCGCTTCCGGCAAGGCGGGCCGTACCCGCACCTGGATGAAAACGGCCGGCCGGTCATGAGCAAATAAACGGGCGGGCTGCCGCGAGTGTCAGCTCAGCGTGCGCACGCGGCCCAGTTCTCCCGCGCGCAGATGAACCCGCATGAAGGCGACGAAACCGGTTCCGCCTCCGAGCCACAGCGTCCTGACGCACAACGCGATTCTGTGATTGGCCGCAGGTGTGGACTAACTCTGCACCCACAGTATCGGCTGGCGGATGGGCCAGTTGCGGATGACCTCCTCAACGGTCGAATCCGCCGGTAGCCTGCGCCATAAGTCCAGGTACTTCTGCCTGCCTAGCGCGAGTCCGGCGAAAAGAAGGCTTGGATGCCGGATGGGCCACTCGTTGAAGTACATGACGTCCGGCGGCAGCGTCCATTTCTTCTTGTTCTCTATGAAGGGATACATGTACTCGATCGCCTTCTCCATGCCGCGGCCGTCGGGCAGTTGGAATCTCCACAGGTCATCCAGCGAAGTAGAGAGAATCTGGCACACGCCCGCCATTGCATCGAGGTTGAAAAGCGAGTAGCCGTAGGGTTTCGTGCGTTTCAATTCGAGCGGGAAGCTTCCATCGGCTCCGACTTGATTGGGTACCAGAACCATTTTGTAACGATCACGGCAGTACGCGGTGAGTTCGTTGTTGCCTGTGTAACGCGCGAATTCGGCCACTTGCATCACCCAGCACGTGCCGTGATTGTTCTTGGCGTCGCGCTCGTCCTGGCCATACTTGTGCGTCGTCATCCAACTGAGATAGGCGGCGAACCACTGGTGTATCCCCTTGCGGTCGGCCGGGGAGAAGGCTGGAGAATCCTCCACCACGCTGGCGGCGCGCGCGACTTCCACCAAGTGCAGCGTGTCGATGATGCCGACACCCCGTCCGGTGAAACGGCCCTTGATTGCCTGCGCATACAGGAGGTTCGGGTTCATGAGCGTTTCCGTGTCCAGGAACCAGGCGCGCAGATGCTTGGCGGCGTGGTCGGCGTAGCGGCGATCCTTCGTCAGCCTCCACGCAGCCGCCAGGGCAGGAACCTGGACGCTGAGCCGCATCATCGCCTGCCGGTGGGCGACGAAGTTGTCGGAGTTCGTCATCCCGTCTTTCTGGATGTAGGGGCCATCCGGGTTCTTTGGATCCGGCCACCAGTAGTCGCCTTCTGAAAAGAAGTCGTGTTTGCCACCGGCGCTGCGCGAACTCCGCGAAGCCGTCACGGTGACGGCTTGCTCTTTCAGATACTGCTGTGCGGCTTTCAGGATGCGTGGGCGATCGGCAGCTGCGATGTCGAAGCGTGTTCCGGCCAGCGCCAGTCCCGGCAATGCGAAGAACGCTCGTCTATTCATGATGTTTCTATCTTGAGGATCGCGGTCCGCACGCCCTTGGAGGTGACGCTGACCACGGCTGTGCCCTTACACTCCAGTTGGATGCACGCGCGACCATTGTAAACTTCCACGACACGTGAGCCGGTCGACGTGCCGAGGTTTTCCAGCAGCCGACCGTCGCCCGTCACGCCGAACCGGACCCGCTCGCGCGAGTCCAGACAGCGGACGCCGTTCGCATCGGACAGGCTCGCCTCCACCGTGACCTTTCCGCCGGCGCGCGCGAGTTCCTTTAATTCGACTTTCGCGGGCTTGCCCCACTTTCGCGTTTCATAGGACTGCGTAATTTCGTCGGTTACCTCGACGCCGTGCTGCTTTGCTACGACGCGCAACTTGTTCTCGCCGGCTTTGAATCTTACAAGCCAGCGCAAGCCCGCCGCCGGGAAATCCTGGCTGTTACGCTTCTTGACGCCGATAGAGACGCCATTCAGATAGAGCTCCGCGGTCTCGCAATTAGAGTAAACCTTCACCAGTTTCTGCTGGTCCTGCTCGCCCCAGCGCACAGGCCAGGAGTGGCCATAAAGGCGCACCATCGGCTTCTCCGCCCAAAAAGACTGGAAGACATAGTAGCTTTCCTTCGGCGTCAGGTCGCGCTCCACGATGCCTTTCTGGTTCATGCGTGGCACCGGATTTTCGGGCCGCAACGGTGTGGAAAAATCTTTGAAAATCCACTGTGCCGCGCCAGTCAGGTATGGCATGGTTTCCATCTCTTTCAAGTGCCAGTCGAAGAGGTTGCAGATGTAAGTCTCGGACCAGTCGCCGTCTTTCGATGCGCGCGAATTGCCGCCCGTCAGCAGATAGTCGAGTCCACGCTCGTCGGTACCCTGTCCGGTGGCGATCTTCGTCAGGCCGGCGTCCGGATCTTCGGAGTGCCGCCGCGCGTGGCTGTCGCCGCCCCACTCGGCGTGAAAGAAGTGATTGACTCCCTTAACTTCCTTTTCGGTTGAACTCTTGTACTCGGTGTACTGGCCGCGATACCAGCCAGCCCAGATCGAGGGCGAATACACGTCAACGATGTCCTTGCAAAAATCGCAGCGCCGGATACATGTTTTGCGCGAGGGATCCAACTGGTGCGCCAGTTTGTTCAACTCGCTCATGAACGCTTGGATCCCGGCCTTGTCAAACTCGGGGAAATCGCCTGGCCAATCATTCTCGTTGCCCAGTCCCCACAGGATTATCGACGGATGGTTGCGATGTTGGTCGATCAGCGCGCGCAACATGTCGCGCGCCTGCTGTTTGTAGCGCTCGCCGCCGATGCCGCCGCGGCACCAAGGAATTTCCTCCCACACCAGGAAGCCGAGTTCGTCGCAGAGATCCAGTGCCAGGCGCGACTGCTGATAGTGGCCCAGCCGGATAAAATTCGCGCCGACGTCCTTAATCATCTGCATTTCTTTGCGGATGACTTCATCCGTCAGCCCCGCGGCTAGCCCGGCGTGATCTTCGTGACGATGCGTTCCCTTCAGCAGCAGACGCTCACCATTGAGTTTGAACGGACCCTGCTTCACCCACTCAAAGTAGCGCAGGCCAAATCGCTCGGAGGTCTTCGTCTCACTATGCGGGCTCTTCAGTGTCACCTCACAGCGGTAGAGCGCAGGCTTCGCGGGCGACCAGAGAATACCCTTCTCGATGGCGAATGCCGTAAGCTCCAATTCGGAAGCGCCTGGAGTGATCTTGCGCGCGGCTGCGTGGATCACCTTGCCGCTCGGGTCCAGCAACTGGATGCCGATCTCCACTTCGTCCTTTAGCCCGCGCGGATTGAAGAGCGGGGCCTTCACGGAAACAGCCGTGTTGCCGCCGGGTTGGACGGTGCTGTGAATGTGGACGCGCCCTAAAGAGATCGCCGGGAGGTAGACCAGATTCACATGACGATACGGGCCGCCGTAGAGGTTGAAATCGCTCAAGCTGGAAGGGATCATTTCGAGGTCGCGGGTGTTATCGCAGCAGACTGAGAGTTGCTGCGATTGGGCCACAGCTTCTGTGATGTCGACAGCGAACTCGTCGTAACCGCCCACGTGCGCACCGGCCTTGGTCAAGCCAACGAACACCTCGGTCTTTTGCCCGGCGCCTTCGAAATGCAGGATGACACGTCCATTCGGATACGGATTCTCCACCTTCAGCAGTGTGCGGTACCAGCCGGGTCCTTGATAGTACGGCGTGTCCGGGTCCACCGCGTCGAAGGCGTTGAAGCAGTGTGGCATTTTCACCGCCGTCCAGGGTACGTTATCGCTGGCTTTGTCGCCGCGCCATACCTCCCAGACGCCGCCGAGATTTCCCCGGGAATACTCCCAACCATCGCTGAGCCTACACGAATTCTGTGTCGAGGCCGCCATCGCGGCACCCTGAAGTCCCGGCAGGAAGGGGACGGACGCGGACAGCAGCACGGCCCGTCGCGAGATTCCAGCCCGATTCTCTAAAAGGTGTGCATTGTGTTCCATAGTGCAGTGGCCCTTTCGAAACTGTAGTTCATCGTAGCTGATGTGTGGGTGAAGCGACGAAATGAATCGTCTAGCTGCGGTTGCGATTCTGGACTTGGCACCCACGCCACAGCATGACGACTACATCCTCGACCGCTTCCGGCAAGGTGGGCCGTATCCACACCTGGATGAGAACGGCCAGCCGGTCGCGAGGAAGTAATCGGGTGGCCTGCCGCATCTAGCGCTAAACGCGTATACTCGTCGCACCGGCTCTTCTATGACTGCTTCCGTGCGTTACAAGTGGTGGGTTGTCGGCATGCTCTGGTTCGTGTGCTTGTTTAACTACGCGGACCGGCAGGCGATCTTCTCCGTCTTCCCGCTACTCAAATCCGAGATGGGGCTCAGCGATTGGCAACTCGGCATCGTTGGCGCAGCGTTTATGTGGGTCTACGCGCTGTGCGCTCCCCTCGCTGGACTGGTGGGCGACCGTGTCAATCGCAAGCATCTGATTCTGGGCGGCATGCTGTTCTGGTCGCTGATCACGTTGGCGACGGCGTTCGCGCAAAACTACTGGCAACTTGTGTCTCTGCGCGCGCTGGAAGGGCTCGGCGAGACCTTCTATTATCCGGCGTCGATGTCGCTGCTGGCCGACTATCATGGCCGCGATACGCGCTCGCGAGCGATGGCGATTCACCAATCCAGCGTCTATGCGGGGACGATACTTGGTGGCGGCGCGGCCGGATTCCTCGCGCAGCACTACGGCTGGCGCAGCGGATTCCTCCTCTTCGGCGGATTCGGAATCCTGCTGGCCGTCGCGCTGATGGCGTTTCTGAAAGAACCCGCGCGCGGCGAGGCCGACCAGGTCAGCGCGCACACTCCGGTTGCGCCTAAGACGATGTTCGAAGGAGCCGGAGAGATTTTCCGCAATCGCATGGTGCTGATCCTGATGGCGGTGTTTGTCGGCGCGAATTTCGTGGCCATGATTTTTCTGACATGGATGCCGTCGTTTCTGTTTCGCAAATTCGGAATGAGCTTGTCGATGGCGGGCCTGAGCGGCACGGCCTATTTGCAGATCGCTTCCGTGCTCGGCGTTATCTGCGGCGGCGTGCTCGCCGACCGATTTGCGAAGAAACACAAGGGCGGTCGCATGCTGACGCAATGCATTGGCTTGCTCGCCGGGATGCCGTTCATTTTTCTTACCGGGTGGACGCTCTCTGTGCCGGTGCTGGTTGTCGCGATGTCGTGCTTCGGCTTTTTCAAGGGTTTGTACGATGCCAACATCTGGGCTTCGCTGTACGACGTGGTCCCGCTGCGGCGCCGCGCGACAGCGCTCGGGTTGATGAACTCCATCGGCTGGCTGGGCGGCAGTGCCGCACCCCTCGCCATCGCGGCGGCTTCGGAGCGCTTCGGGATGAGCGCTTCAATCAGCGCCGGCTCGGCCGTGTACCTGGCGACAGGACTGCTGCTCGCCTTCGGCATCCACCGTTATATGCGGCCGGCTCAGGGGCCGATCAAGGTTGTGCCCATTCATTGAAGAGGGAAACTGGAGAACCATATGGCAACTACTCGACGCGATTGGATGCTGCGCTGTGCGGCGGGACTGTCGGTTCCAGCGCTCGCCGGCGCCGCCAGTGACCAGGAACGTTTTGCGAGAGCGCGAGAAAATGCGCTGACTTTTGACCGCGTGGCCGCTTCGATGCAGCGTGTGCTGCACGCCTGGCTTGCGCATGCCGATCCGAAGACCTTGCTGTTGCCCGACCGCGTGCCGGGACCGGGCCAGGGACTTAAGCCTGGCAACACAAGCCGCCTCTACACGCCGCATAACTCCGGCGCGGACCTGTACCCCTATCTCATCGTGACGGCGCATCTGACCGACCCCGGCCTCTATCACGGACGGCTTCTCGAGATGTTGCGCAACGAGATCCGCTTTACCACGGTGCAGGAATCGATTCCGGCCAACCTCGAGATGAGCACCGGAAAAGTCGGCCCGCCGAGTCTTTTCGGTGCAGGCGAGTATGCCAAGGACGGCCTCATCTCGGTGACTGAGTATCTGGGCCGCACGCCCTGGTTCTACCGGACCGTCGACATGGTTGCCGACGCGATGTTGCGCGCTCCGGTCGATTCGCGTTTCGGCAAACTGCCCGCCTCCGACGCCGAGTTGAACGGCGACTACATGCAGGCGCTCGTCCGTTTGGAGACCATGACCGGCGATACGCGTTTTGTCGAATGGTCGCGGCGCATCGCTCGCGCTTACATCGAAGAGGTGCTGCCCGGCAATCACGGCGTACCTAGCGGAATGTGGGATTTCGGGAAACACAGCGGAGACGGGCGGCTGCGCTTGCGCGATCACGGCAACGAGGCCGTTGTCGGGCTGGTCCTGCAGTACGCGCTCGAAAACTACTGGGGCAGCGAGTACGCGCGCCAATGGAAGCCGGTGATCGCGCGGATGCTCGACCGCATTCTCGAATCGGCCAACGCGGACGGCCTGCTGTATAACGAAGTGAATGCTGCGACGCTGAAGCCCCTGAATAGTGGGCTTTCCGATAACTGGGGCTACATCTACGGAGCGGTCTACACTTTCTATCAGTGCACCGGCGAGACGAAATACCGCGACGCGGTGCGCCGCGTTTTGAAGAACCTTCCCAAGTACCGCAAGTACATCTGGGAAGGGCGGCCGAACAATCCGGAGCTGCAGCTTGGCTCCTTCGATGGGTACGCCGATTCGATCGAGAGCGCGCTCTATCTGGTGAACCGGGAGCCGGTTCCCGAGGCGCTCGACTGGATCGACTCCGAAATGAAAGTGATGATGGACATGCAGAAGCCCGACGGCCACATCGAATACTGGTATGGCGAAGGCAATTACAATCGCACGTCGATGATCTACGCGCTGATGAAGAGCCAGGGCGTGCGGCCCGTGCATTGGAAACCAGGGACCTCGGTCGGCGCGGTTCGCGACGGCGAGCGCCTCTACGTGCATCTGAAGGCGCCCGCACCTACGCGCGTCAGTTTCGATTTCGCGCGCCACCGTCGCGTACTCAACTTCGATAGGAATTACGTGCGGCTGAACGAATTTCCCGAGTGGTACACGGTAGACGAGAACACGCTCTACCGCGTTGGAGACAGGATACTGCTCGGCTCGGAACTGATTGAAGGAATCGAGCTGGCTCCCGGCGATTGGATGGTCGAAGGGCTGGGCAAGGCGCCATACGCGTTGCGATTACCTCCGCAGTAGCCGGAGCATGGGGACATTTCTAATAACCGTTGACACGGAGGCCGTTGACGCCCGCTGCAGCACACATGCCGGATCACCCGTGGCGGAGAAGCTATCAAGACATGAAAGCGGCGGGTGCACACAGGGCTGCGGAAGGCGCGCGAATTTCCGTGGCCTCGGCCTGCGCTCCGCCCTAAACGCTCGGCCTAACGGCCTCGCAGGGCTCCGCTCCGGCCGAGGCCACGGAAATCCAACTGGCTACGAAGAGAAGAAGTGCATGGGGACATTTCTAATAACCGTTGACATGGACAACTCTTCCCCTTGTGTTCGCTGCACAGTTGATCTACACTCACTGCCAGTCACGGAGGGCTCTCGGAGATGAGGGCTGTCGTTGTGGTAATGGTCCTGCTGCCGTCCTGCGGCTACGCTGTAAGTACAGGGAGTTGCAGCGCCATTCGGCAAGCAAAGCCGTCGCATTTGCTTGGCTGCGGCATCGATCGCCCGAGCGGATTCAACCATCACGCTCGTTCTTCTACTTTACTGGGTCGTATTTCCATGCTTTCGCCGGCCGTGCCGGATTCCTGTCCGACGACGGGAATGGCACTGCTAATCTCGTCGCCAACCCATCCGCCGTTGATCACTGGGCATGACGCTACCGCCATGTCGATCTGGCGAGCCGGTGTGACGGTGAGTGGCTTAGCAAACCGGAGCGCATTGGAGCTGTTGAATGAAACAAGAAATCCATGCATGCTTTATCGTGCTGCTGACCCTGTTGGGATCCGCGAGGATGCAGGCAGGAGTCGACACCACGCCCAACACCTTCGCAACGTTTATCGGGCAGGATCGCACAACAAAGGGAACTTGGAAGGGATCCTACGGTCAGGACGGGTACTTGATTGTGGGGGAATCCATTCAAGTCCCGAGCTACTCGACTTTCGACCCGCACAGTAGCGTTAACATTTCTGTTCAAGACTATTGGAGCAGCGATCCTCGGGCCTTGCTCAAAGCTCATCCGAGCTACAACCCGTCGGAGCGAATCGCCTCGTATTTTCACTCTCTGAATACGATGCAGATCGACGTGAGCACGACGGACAATCAGCCTCACCGGATTGCGCTCTATTTCGCGGATTACGATAGGGCGCACAGGGCTGCTGTGGTTCAAGCTGTCGATACTCTTACCGGAGCGATCTATGACCAACAGCAGGTAAGCCGTGTTTCAGATAGCTTTGGCCAAAGTCCGGTGTACGAAAACGGAGTCTACCTGGTCTATCGGTATCAGGGACGCATTACCTTCAAGATTTCGAGCGGCACAGCCGGATTACAACCCGCAGTGTACCGGGATACCTACGGGCATCCCTGTGTCACGATGGTCTCGACGGGTGGCTCGCTCGTCTGCGCGCCGGGAAATCCGCCGACCGTCGCTTTGAGCGGCATTTTTTGGGGCGGCACGGCGGCGCCAATCCCCTTCGCCTCACCGTATGTCTCAATCTTTGCGCCAACTGCGGGCACGTTCGCCGGTGTTGTGAATCTGCAGGCTATGGCCAGCACTCAACTCTTGAACTATGAAGACCCATGGGCGGGGTATGGAATTCAAAGCGTGCAGTTCATGCTGGATGGCCAGAAAATAGGTCCGCAGATAGGAAGCGGCGATCCGCCTTTCTACCAACCCTACAGTTTTGCATGGGACACCAGCACAGTGCCCAGCGGCGCGCACGTCCTGACCGCAGTCGCTCGGGACGGCATGGGAAACAGCGTGGAGTCGACACCGCGCGCGCTCAACGTGGACAATAGCGTGATCGCCCCGCCAGCGTCTGGCACATGGGCAAAAGTGATTGGGTTCGACACGATCACAAAAGGCGACTGGAAGAGAGCCTACGGGCAAGACGGAAATGTGATCGCGCAGAGCTCCGTAAGGGTTCCCAGTTACTCCACGTTCGATTCCAGAAACAGCGCGAACACGTTGCTGCGTAACCTGTTCAGCTACGATTGGCGCGCGCTCGTCAAGCAGTTTCCAAACTATGTGCCGTACGAACGCGTTGAGTCGGAATTTTCCAACATGACGTTCATGGAGTTTCTCGTCAGCACTACCGATAACCAGGCCCATCGCCTGGCACTGTACTTCTGCGATTGGGACCGGCTGGGAAGGACGGTGCTTGTGGAGGCGCGCGACGCAGTGTCCGGAGCGGTACTGGCGACGAATAACATCAGCGGCTACCCGGATGGCAGCTATCTCGTGTTCCGCTACCGCGGTCCGATCATACTGCGCATTACCAATCTGGCTCCAGCCGGAGTCAACCGTCCTGCAGCGACTGTGAGCGGCTTTTTCTGGGGTGGTGGTGGACCTTATTGAAAATATGTAGCCGCGCCTTTTCAATTTAACGCTGGCCTTCGCGATATACTTTGACGTTGACTCCCGCCGTTGCGGCGCTGCACGGTGGTGGGTACGTTTGTGTGCAAGAGGAGAGGACGTTTCATGATTGGACGCAGAGACATTCTGACGGGCGCCGGAGCGGCGTTCACGACATCGCTTTTCACGGGGCGTGTAAAGGGCGCCAACGATCGCGTTGCCGTCGGTTTCATCGGACTGGGTGCGATGGGCTCGGGAAACCTGGGCCACGCGATGAAGATCTCCGAAGCCCAGCCGGTGGCGGTTTGCGACGTGTACCAGCCGGCTCTTGAACGCGCCGAGGCGGCCGCGCGCAAGGGTGGCTTCGCGGTGAAGGCCGTGAAAGACTTCCGTGAGATCATCGCCGATAAGTCTATTGACGCCGTCTGTATCTCGACACCCGATCACTGGCATGCGTACATGACGGTCGAGGCCTGCAAGGCGGGCAAGGATGTGTATGTCGAGAAGCCGGCTTGTACGTACATCGAAGAGGGCCACAAAATGGTGCTGGCCGCGCGCAAGTACAAGCGAATTGTGCAGGCCGGAACGATGCAGCGCTCGGGCGGCTACTTCAAGAAGGCGGCGGAGATTGTGCAGAGCGGCGCGCTCGGCGAAGTCACGTTCTGCCACGCGTGGCAGTCGGGAAGCGTGCAGAAGAAGGGTTACGGCAATCCGGCGAATGCTCCGGTTCCGGTGGGTCTTGATTGGGAGATGTGGCTCGGGCCGGCGCCGAAGGTTCCTTTCAATCTCAACCGCTGGGGTGTGGGCGTCGCCACGTTTCCGACGTTCCGCTACTTCTGGGATTATGCGGGCGGTGCGATGACCGATTGGGGCGTGCACCTGATCGACCCAATTCATCAATGCTTCAACGACCCGATGCCGAGATCGATTTCGGCGATGGGCGGAAAGCTCTACGTGGAAGACAATCGGGATACGCCCGATACGATGATGGCGACGTTCCAGTATCCGAAGTTCCTGCTGACCTATGAGAGCCGCACGGCCAACCCGATGCCGATGTTCGGACACGGCGCGGCGACGTCGGTCCACGGCACGGAAGCCACACTGATCGTAAAGCGCGGCGGTTGCTGGGTTGTGCCGAACAGCGAGAAATCGAAGACCCAGGCCGTGACCTACGAGAAGGACAAGGCGATGGGCGAGATGAACGTGCCGCACTGGAAGAACTTCCTCGAGTGCATCAAGACGCGGGCCAAGCCCATTAGCGAAATCGAGACGTGCGCGAAATCGTCGGCGTCCTGCCTCCTGGCCAATTTATCCATGCGCCACAAAACGTGGCTCGATTGGGACGAGGCGAACTGGACCGTGAAGCAGGATGCAGTCAAGCCGTTTCTCAAGGCGAAATACCGCGCGCCCTGGAAACTGGAAGTTTAGCGCTCAGGCTTCCTTGAGGCCAGCCGCGCGGATTGCGCCGCGCAGGTGATCGAGAGCCTGCCGGTAATTTTTCGACCCGGCGTACTCCACGACCAGGGGCACGCCGGGGGCGCGCTTTGCTGACAGCGTGACGAACTTGGCGTAGTCCAAATCGCCCATGCCCGCCGCGACGCCTTGGGTGACGTGGTTCTTGCGGTCCTTGGCGTGGATTCCGCCAATCCATGGTTGAAGCTGGTCGAACATCTCCTCGAGGTCATTCACCTCCAGCAGATTGGCCGGGTCTAGTTGCGCGCGCACGTTTTTGGACCCCACCTCTTCGAGAAACAGCCGCGTCCGTTTGGCGCTGGCCAGCACGCTTCGGTAAATCGGCTCCAGCAATACAGTAGCGTCGTTGGCCTCAGCGATAACCGCAACTTCTTTTGCGGTGGCGATGGCCATCTTCCACACGTCGTCCTGCCAGTCGTAGGAAACCGGAGTCGACGGGCCCGGCGGATGCCAGTGGCCCATTTCACTGAGATATGTGCGAATGCCCATGACGCGGCCCAGTTTCATCACCTGGTCGAAGTACGCCAGATTGGCCTTGCGCTCGGCGGCGTCGCCGTGGATCAGTGTCACATAGACCCCGAGCCCGTGAATTGAGATTCCGGCGGAGCGGTAGACATCGGCGATTTCTTTCGCACGCGCCGGCGTCATCCCGGAGAGGTCGCTGCGCTGTCCGTACTTCCAGTAATTGCTGTCTTTCTGCGTGAAGAAGAGTTGAATGATCTTCACCTGCTGGCTCTTCAATTCCGCCGCCAGGCTCTGGTTCGTATGATCGCGGAATTCGTTGGTTGAGACTCCGATGGGGATCGTCCCGGTCTGCGCGGCGGTGAGCGGTACAGCGGCGGCTATCGCTTGCAGCGTGCTTCGTCGTGTCAGGGTCGTGCTCATGAATTGCCTCCAATTGTTCCGGCGGCCAATTCGGCTCCGGCACAAATCAAATGGTAAACCAGTTGCGACGGCGTTGCAGGGTGCGCGCGTTCGTATGTGGAAGCCTCCGGCCTCAACCGCGCAGCGCGGTATCGACCGGAGGCCAGCGCGCCGCGCTAAATTATTCGCCGCGCGGTCCGTTGTGGCAGTTGTAACAACCGATCTGAGCGCCCTTCGCAAAAGTCCGGGTGCGATCCTCGACCCGGAAGCTGCGGTTGGCCTGAGTGCGGGAAAGTACCGTCCCGCGGTAATCCGGGCCGTGGCACACCTGGCATTGCGCGGCGTTCTTTGCCGGATCGTGGTGGCCTTCGATCCAACTTTGACCCACGGGATGCATGCCGTGCGGTCCGCCTGAGACCGTGCGCGGTTCGCCAGCGTGACAAGCTGTGCATTCCACCAGAGTTCCGGTGTGGCCCTGTAAGGCAATGTTCTGGATGTTGTCGTTGCCGTGCGAACTGGGGTACTCGGCGTGCGTCGAACCATGGCACGCTTCGCATTGCAGGCCGCCGTGCCCGCTCGAGAAACGGTACAACGAGAGTCCGGTCGCGGGCACATTAGCGTTGGTGGCAAAGGTTTTGTCCACAGGCACCCGGTACACTCCGGGGGTGGTGAATACCGAGGTGTAGCGAATCTGGCCATTGTTCCGAATAGCCGTGCCGGTGTGGCAATTCTGGCATGTAGGCTCCTCCAGCCAGCCCTTGCGATTGGCCGAACCAACAAGGCTCATGTTGCCATGACAGCTCTGGCACTGCATGAGCATCTCTCCTTGCGCATCCACGGCGTTGCCCATAGCTCCGCGCAGGCACTTGGTGACGGAACCCGGATGGCAGCTATAGCAGGCGGTGCGATTAGTGGAGGAGTCGAGCGGCAAGCCGCTGGTTGGATCCCTCACTCCCGCGTGTTTGGAGTGCACGGCGCGAGTCAGGGCCGACACTCCAGTCACGCCGGTGCCAGGCAGCGCGTTCGAGGCATGGCAACTGGCGCAAAGAGTAGGAGTGCCGCTTTTGGCTTTCGCATAGAGGCCGCCCGAATGTCTGTCGTCATGCAGGCGCAGGATGTTCCAGCGATACGCTCTCGACGTGTCGCCCATGTCCACCCATCCGCCAATCGGCATCGCTTCGCTCATGCCGCTATTGGGCGTATGGCACACCCGGCAATCCATTTCGTCGGAGACCGGAAGCACAACATCGGACTGTGCGACTTCCACACCGGTCGAGTCGCGCGCGGTCAACCGCATCAACGGGTAAAAGTTCTTTCCTCCAGCGTCGTCGTAAGGCGTGATCGGAATGCCTTCCGCGCCGAACCAGCGCCTGGCGATATCGAAAGCAAGCGGCCGGGGCGTGTTCGCAGGGCCGGGCATAGGATTGCCCGCAAGCCCCATATCGACCGGCAGCAACGGCCCGAAGAGCGGACCGACATAGGTCCAGAAGTTTGTTTTGCCAATCGAGCTGATGTTGATGGAAGCATCGGGGTCGGCGACACCTTTATACGTGAGCCGGATCGAGGCTCCGCTCTTGATCAGCTTTCCGTTTGGGTCTACGACCTGCGCATGGACGTTGTTATAGGGAGGCAGAATCGAGAAGACCGAATAATCCAGTCCATCGACGCAATGCATGCCCAGGTCGTTCCAGCCAATAATTTTGTAGTGCCTCTGAGTGGTCTGCGCACTCAGTAACCCTACGTTTACACACAACACGAGCGATAGGGCTGTTGACATTTTCATCAATAGCCACCTTTCCGGGTGTGCGGGTATGGCTATAGATTCAGAAAGTAGACTTTAGTGACAAGTTGGGGACGATTTTTTCACCACGTCAGTTTGGCCGCCAGATTGATGCGCCGCTGCTCAGGCGCTGCACTGTCCGTTACCTGGCCGAACAGCGAGTTGGCGGGGGCCGCGTTGGGCGGCTTGAACATCGCATGGTTCATGGCGTCCTGCGCCTCGCCGCGCAGTTGCAGCTTCACGGACTCGGTCAGTCGAATGTTTTTGGTCACTGAAAGATCCCAGTTGTTATAGCCGTCGGCCCGCAGACCGGTCAGGCGGCTGGGGAAAAGGCGGATGTTCTGAGCGAGAGCGCGGCGCGAGTCCTTTTCGAATCCGGCGTCCGTATTGAACCAGCGTTCCACCGTGCGTTCCGAGCGCGGTAGCACGATGTCGTGAATATCTCCATAGAACGCGATATTGCCGAAGTTGATGGGCGGACCGCTCTGCCCCAGGTAGAGACCTTGCACGGCCCAATCGCCCACGATCTTGTTTTTCCAGCCACCCGCACTCAGCCAGCGGCGGTTCTTGCCAAACGGCAATTCGTAGATCCCGCTGATTACGACGCGGTGCGGCCGGTCCTGCGGCGAGATCACATGCTCGGGCGCGAGGTCGGTTGCATTCAGCTTGCTGACAGCCTCCATGAACTTCGACCACGTATAGGCGCCGTGAATTGTATAGCCGCCCGCGAAACGCCGCTCCACGCGCACATGCGCGGCGTGATACCAGGAGAAGCCTGAGGTGCTTGTGGTCTTGATCGCCGTGAATTGCGGATAGGGTTGAAGCAACTGCTGGGTTTGCACGGTTTTCCCCGTCATGTTGCTGCCTGCGAATTCGGGCATATTGTAGAACGGATTCTGAACCTGGCGTGTGAGTTGGTCGATGACGGGCTGATCGCGCAGCAGCGAGCGGCTCAGATACCGCGCCGGCACCGCCGAGTAGTCTTCGCTCACGCTCAATCCCGTTCCGCGGTTGCCTGTGTAGCCCGCTTCGAGCACGAAGCGTTTGGCGACGAGTTTTTGGAGCGTGAAGCTCCAGCGCTGCATGTACCCGGCCCGGTTCGTGGGTAGAGAGAAGCTCGGGTTCCGGCCGATGTAAGCGTTCAATCCGGCGGCGCTGCCCACCGGTTCCAGGATGCCATCCGGGAACGGGTTGGCGAGAGTGGCGCGGAATGTCTGCCCGTTGTCCCGGCTCGGTTCGATGCTCGTGCGCTGGTTGAAGCCCTGCTGGATGACATCGATGCGGTCGGCTCCGATGGATTGGAAGAAGATGCCATAGCCGGCGCGTACTACCGTGCCCGGCCGCGCCACCCAGGCGATGCCGATGCGCGGCGCGAAGTTGTTCGCGTCGGTGTTCCACATGCCGCGCGGTGTTCCGTTGATTCCGGCGAAGAGCAGTCCGCCCGGTGTTCGGAAGTCCGCTGTGGGGATTTCCGGGATGGGGCTCGCGGCGTAGCGGGCCAGGGCCGCGGCAGAGACCGGGCTAGGCGTTGTGAAGTCGAAGCCGCGTACTGCGCGGTTGTAGCGTTCGGTGGTCGGCAACTCGAGTTCATAGCGCAATCCGGCATTGATGGTGAGGTTGCGCCGCAGCTTCCAATCGTCCTGGAGGAAGAGCCCCATGTACTTCGAGGATTCCGCGAAGGAAGGGTTGCGGTCTGTCCAGCCACCGCTCGGCAAGCCGAACATAAACGAGGCAAGCGCCTGGCCGATTGGAGCCGCCGCCGAGTTATCCACGGGTCCCTTGGTCCACGACGAATTGACGTCGTAGTGCGGCGAGACGTTGCCGAGGTTGTAGTCGTTCTCGAACAACAGTCGAAACTCGCCGCCGAAGCGCAGCGTGTGTACGCCGCGCTGCTGCGTCGTGGTGGCCGACCACGTGTGGTAGGTCGTGGCCGGACGAAGCGTGCTTGGGTCTCCAAGGGCCGCGTAGCCGTCGATCGCGATTTCCGGGAACGTCGTGGCAGTGGGCTCCAATTGTTTGATGAGGGACGGCGCATAACCGAGTTGCGACAGATCGTAGCCGAGGCTGACGGGCCGGTCGTCCTGCACGAAGCGCGTCACGCCGTAGCGCACGTCGACGACCATGCTGGGCCGCAGCATGAAGACGCCACCGAATGAGACCGCGCGGTGGAAGCGGTTTCGCTCGTGTCCGTAGGCTTCGTTGTGAAACGCCTGATTGTCGGTCTCGAAAAGGTAGGAGGTCGACAGCGACGAGTAGATACGGTGGTTCGCCGTCAACGAGTGGTCGAAGCGCGCAACCTGGCTGTGATAGTTGATGGTGCGCGGCTTCGGGTCCGAGTAGTTGTCGCGGCCATCCGCTGTGCCGGACGCATTCGGAAGGCCATAGAACCCGATTATCTTTTTCGCCATCGGATCAATCCGGCTCGCCGGGATGATGTTGCCGGGCAGTGGATCGCGCGCGAAGCGGCCGGCCGTGGCGCCGGGGCGGATGGTGGCTGGATCGTAGAGTTGATATTGCGAACCGAGTTCGCGCAAGGCGGAGAAGTCGCCGCTGCGTTGCGCCTCGGTCGGAACCGTGAACGTGCCGCGTTCCGGCCGGTAGCGGTAGAGGATATCGACGCCGTAGGTCCAGAAGGTGCGGTTGCGGCCATCGTAGAGCTTCGGAATGTAGAGCGGGCCGCCGGCGCTGACGCGAGTGCGGTACGTGCTGACCGGCGGCCAGGCGGCATCGATTTTCTCCTGTGTCAGCGGACCCGTGCGCGTGTCGTAGAGGAAGCGGTTGGTGAAGAAGTCGTGCGTCGCCCAGGCGGGAACGAGGGAAGAGAAGTAGACGTTGCCGTGCAGCCGGTTCGTCCCGCTTTTGATGACCATGTTGACGTAGGCGCCGCTGAAGTGGCCCACGGAGGCGTCGAAAGCCGCGGTCTGAATGCGGTACTCCTGTACCATTTCCGGCGGGGGCGAGAAGGAGACTTGGCCGCCGGCCGACATGTTTGGAATGCCGTCAATGGAGAACTCGCTCGATCGCGTGCGCGTGCCCACTGCGCCCATGTTCGAGATGGCGTCGACGGCCTGCGGCAGCCAGCCGTGCGTCGGCGGATTCGTGGCGACGATTCCCGGCGAGAGTTGCATCAGGTACATCGTGCTGCCGCCCGGCAACGGGAGTTCCTCGATGCGGCGGTTATCGACGACGATGCCCATGTCGGCATTCGTGGATTCGAGCATCGGCGCCTCGGCTGTGATGGTGACGCTTTCGCTGACAGCTCCAACCTCGAGAACCGCACCAATGTCGAGCACATCGCCGACGTGCAGTTCAATCGGCCCACGCTTGTGGGTCTTGAACCCGGAGTGTTCCACCTCAATCCGGTATTGGCCGGGGTTGAGATTCGGCGCGTCGTAGGCGCCGCTCTCGTTGGAAGTGAGCGTCGAAAAAACGTTGGTCTCGATATTAATGACGCGCACGGTGGCGCCGGGAATCAGCGCACCGGCCGTATCGGTGACTGTGCCGTTGATTCGGCCGAAAGGCGTCTGAGCTAACAGCCCCGGCGCACAGATAAGAGCGAATGCAAATGCGATGCGAAACATGATGAAGCTCCCTGAAATTGCCAGCATTATTATATGCCGGTTGGGGATCTGGTCTCTGCACCGCCTACGGTCGCCGAAACTCCAAGCGCTTTATTGGCTCAGCTTCAGAACCCACATCGGCTGCGCCAGGAGATCTTCCGGCAGATCGGGAAGCTCGATCGCAACGCCGCCCTTGACGGCCTTGAACTTCAGCGCGGCGGGTGAACCGAGCAGCGCGGCCGACTTTACGGCCGCCACGTCTTTCACCACAAACCGGCGTCCCGGCCAGCGCGGCAGAATCGCGAAGACGTCATTGCCCTTTGCTGTGAAAAACGCCTCGATGCCCGCTTTGCCCGGTTCGGGTCTGGCGGCCAGCTTCGTGACGTCATAGGCGGTTTCGTACTCCTTGTTGTACTCGACCTTGGGCACTTCGCCCGCGCTCCACTGCCGCGTTGCCTTCCACGGTTTTGTGCCGTAGATCGCTTCGCCGTTGATCTTCAGCCACGAGCCAATCTCGATCAGGCGCTGCTCCATCACCACCGGAATCGTGCCGTCGGCGTCGGGACCGATGTCGAGCAACAGGTTGCCGCCGCGGCTGACGAGATCCGCGAGCATGATCACCAGTTGGCGGCCGGAGTTGTAGTGCTCGAGACGCTCGGCGCGGTTATAGCCATAGCTGAAACCCATGCCGCGGCTCTCTTCCCAGGCGTGCTCCATGCCGCTCATGCCGGGCGTGTATTCCGTCGTCCAATAGCCGCCGTGCTTGTGACGCGAGTCCTTTCCCCAGCGGTCGTTGATGACTACGTCGTCTTTCACGGGTGATTCGTTAAGCAGCCACGCGAGCAGTTCGGGGCTGCGCCATTCACTGGAGGGCAGGTCCCACTCGCCGTCGCTGAAGATGATGGCTGGCTTATAGCGCGTGACGAGATCCTTGAACTGCGGGAACATGTGCTCTTTGATGTAGCGCGGCTTGTCGTTCAGCCAGAGCGGGTTGTACCACTCGTAGAGCGAATAATAGAAGCCCATCTTGAGATTCTTGCGGCGCACAGCTTCGGTCAATTCGCCGAGGACGTCGCGCTTGGGTCCAATCTCAACCGCGTTCCACGGGCGTCCCCAGGTGGCCGAAGCCTCCTTGCTGGGCCACAAAGTGAAGCCCTCATGATGTTTCGAAGTCAACGCGACGTACTTCGCGCCGGAGCGGGCAAAGACGTCGGCCCAGTGGTCGGCGTCGAACAGTTCCGCGCGGAATTGCGGCGCGAAGTCCTGATATGCATAGTCCGCGCCATACATCTTCTGGTGGAAGGCCCAGGTGCCCGTCTGGACAGGATTCGCTTTGGGATTATCCTTTCCCTGCGTCATGGCGTTCCAATACCATTCGGCGTACGCGAGCTTGCCGGGGATCACGGGTGCGTAGGCGGGCACGGAATAGATGCCCCAATGGATGAAGATGCCGAATTTGGCGTCGGTGAACCAGGCTGGGGTGGGCCGTTTATCGATCGAATCCCAAGTGGGCTGATAGGTCTGCGCGCCGAGGCTGGCGGCGGCCAGGAGCAGGACGGAGGAAAGCATTCGCATGTAGAGCCCATTATAATTCGAGTCTTCGGCTTGTTACCTGAGCCTTGTGCGATGGCCTCCGCTGTTTGCCCGCCGCGCGCGCATTCATATAAACTTGTCGTTTAGTCTCCTCAAGGTGTCCATGAACGCTCCCGAACGGAAAATGTTGAGCGGCGACGAGGCTGTCGCCTTGGCCGCGCTGCATGCGGATGTGCGGTTGGGTACGGGTTATCCCGGCACTCCATCCACGGAAATTCTCGAAACTTTTGAAAAGCTAGGCGGCCGGGCGCAGTGGGCGCCGAATGAAAAGGTTGCTCTCGAAGTCGGCATCGGCGCGGCCTTTGCGGGTGCGCGCGCTGTGGTCACGATGAAGCACGTCGGCCTCAACGTGGCCGCCGATCCGCTCTTCACGGTCGCGTACACTGGCGTGAGCGGTGCGCTCGTGATTGTCTCGGCCGACGATCCGGGTATGGCCTCCAGCCAGAACGAGCAGGACAACCGGCGTTACGCCGTCGCGGCAGGCATCCCGATGCTCGAGCCTTCGGATTCGCAGGAAGCTTACGATTACACGCTGCGCGCCATCGAGGTCTCCGAGCGCTGGAGCATTCCGGTGCTGCTGCGCATGACGACGCGCGTGTGCCACTCGAAGACCGTGGTCGCGACGCCCGGGTATCCCGTGCCGCCCGCGAGACCGGTGAAGTTTCATCGCGACATTCCTGCGCGCGTGATGATTCCGGCCTATGCGCGCCCGGCGCATTTCCGGCTGCGCGAAAAGCTCGCGGCAATCGCGGCGTGGAACGACGCGGAAGGGCCCATGCTGCACACGGGCAGCGGCAAACTCGGCATCATAACCTCTGGAATCTGCTACCAGCACGTGCGCGAAGCCGCGCCGGATGCGAGCGTGTTGAAAGTGGGCATGACCTATCCGCTGCCGATCGCGGCGCTGCGCGACTTCGCCGCGGGCGTCGAACGCTGCGTGGTGATCGAAGAAGGCGACGCGTATCTGGTGGAAGCCGCGCGCACCGCCGGAATCGCCGTCGAAGATAAACCCGCGATGTACCGCTTTGGCGAACTCAACGTGCCGCGCGTGCGACGCATTCTCGCCGGCGACACGACGCCTGAACCGAAGCCCGCGCGCGGCAAGCCTCCGGGGCTATGTCAAGGTTGCCCGCACCGCACCGTCTTTACCGCGCTGCGCAATCTCGATTGCATCGTCTCGGGCGATATCGGCTGTTACTCGCTCGGTGTGCTGCCGCCGTTCGAAGCGATGGACACGCTGGTCTGCATGGGCGCGGCCATCGGCGTCGGGCTCGGCATGCGCCACGTGCTGCCAAAAGAAGAGGCGCGCCGCGTGGTCAGCGTGATCGGCGACAGCACCTTCGTGCATAGCGGGCTGACCGGCCTGGTAGAGATGATCTACAACCCACCCGAGAGCGGGCACGTGCTCATTATTCTCGACAACGGCACGACGGCTATGACCGGATTGCAGGAACACCCGGGCACCGGCCGCACGCTCGATCATCACTCGACCGGCAAGGTAGTCTTCGAGGATCTGGCCCGCGCTCTTGGCCTCACGGACGTCCACGTGATCGACCCGATCGTGAATCCGGATGCCTTCGAAAAACTAGTAGCTGGCTGTCTGGAATCGAAGGGATTGTCACTCATCATCGCGCGCCGCAACTGCCTGTTGGCTGCCGGCGCGATCCGTGAGTACGAAAAGTGCAATGAGCAACGTAACTAGCATCGTCATTGCCGGACTCGGCGGGCAAGGCGTCCTGAAAGCCTCCGACATTGTTGCGGACGTAGCGTTCCGCGCCGGGCTCGACGTCAAGAAGAGCGAGATACACGGCATGAGCCAGCGCGGAGGCTCGGTCTCGAGCGATGTGCGCTTCGGCGAAACGGTCTGGAGTCCGATGGTGCCGGAGGGCGAGGCGGATTTTCTGGTTGTGCTCGACGGCGAATGGATCGACGCAAACCGGTCTGCGCTGAAGCCGGGAGGGCGATTGATCGAGCCCGGCGCGATCGATGCCGCCAAACTGCGCAACAGAAAGAGTCTCAACGTAGCGCTGCTCGGCGTGCTCAGCCGCGAACTCGGGTTTTCCGAAGCGGACTGGACGGCCGCGATTCTGGCGAATCTGCCGGAGAAACTGCACGAAGCCAATGTGCAGGCATTTGCCCTGGGAAGGAAGGCATGACATCCACTTGCGAAAGACTGGCCGCGGCATTTCATCCGGCCAGCACACCGGACTACCTGCCCGCGCCGCAGTTGCGCGATCTACAACTCAATCGCCTGCGTAGCGTTGTTACGCGTGCGTGGGAGCGCGTCGAGCTGTTTCGCTCGCGGCTCGATGAGCGCGGTTTGGCGCCCGCGGATATCCGCTCGCTCGACGATATCTCCAAGTTGCCTTTTACGGTGAAGACTGATCTGCGCGATACCTACCCGTTCGGCCTGTTCGCCAGTCCGATGGAAGATGTCGTGCGTCTGCATGCATCGAGCGGCACCACGGGCAAGCCCATCGTCGTCGCCTATACCAAGGAAGACGTTGGCGTGTGGACTTCGGTCATGCTGCGCAGCTTCGCGGCTTGTGGCATCCATCAAGGCGACGTGATTCAGAATGCGTATGGCTACGGACTTTTCACCGGCGGGCTGGGCGCGCACTACGGAGCCGAAGGGCTCGGCGCGACGGTGATTCCGATTTCCGGCGGAAACACCGACCGCCAGATCATGGTGATGAAAGACTTCGGCGTCACCGCAATCTGTTGCACGCCGAGCTATTTTCTGCACATGATCGAGCGCGCCGCCGAACTGGGCGTCGACTTGCGTGAATTGCCGTTGCGCGCAGGCGTCTTCGGCGCGGAGCCGTGGACCGAATCGATGCGCAAACGCATTGAAGCGTTGACGAACATCAAGGCGTTCGACATCTATGGGCTCTCCGAAATCATCGGCCCGGGCGTCGCCATCGAGTGTCCCTGCCAGCAGGGGCTGCACGTGTTCGAAGACCATTTCTACCCCGAGATCATCGACCCGGAGAGCGGCGCGCCGCTGCCGGACGGTGAGGAGGGCGAACTTGTGCTGACGACCTTGAGCAAGCAGGCCATGCCGATGATCCGCTATCGCACGCGCGACATCACGGCGCTGTTCCGCGAGCCTTGCGCCTGCGGGCGCACGCTGCGGCGCATGCGGCGCATCGGTCGGCGCAGCGATGACATGCTGATTATCCGCGGCGTGAACATATTTCCGTCGCAGGTCGAAACGGCGCTGCTCGAAGTGGAGGGTACGCTGCCGCACTACCAGATCATTCTGACGCGTACACACGGGCTCGATCAGATGGAAGTGCAGGTCGAGGTGACTTCGCAGATGTTCAGCGATAAGGTCGGCGCGATGGAGGCGCTCAACGAAAAGATCGCCGATGCGCTTGATCACGTACTCAACATTAGGGCGCTGGTAACGCTGGTGGAACCGCACACGATCCAGCGCAGCGAGGGGAAAGCGAAAAGGGTTATCGATCGGCGGGTCTCATGAAGATACAGCAACTCTCGTTATTCGCGGAAAACAGACCGGGCCATATCGCCGCTCCATGCCGTCTTCTGGCGCGCGCGGGCGTCGACATTCGCGCGTTGTCGCTGGCCGATACGCAGCGCTTCGGGATTCTGCGCCTGATCGTTTCGGATTCGGTCAAAGCCACGCAGATGCTCGAAGAGGCCGGCTTCGCGGTCAAGACCACCGAAGTGTTGGCGGTAGAAGTGCCCCACCGCCCCGGTGGCCTGAGCGAAGTGCTCGCACTGTTCGAAGGCACGACGATCAACATCGAGTACATGTACGCTTTTCCGTTCGGCCGCGGCGAACGCGCGATCCTGATCTTCCGCTTCGACAATCCGGACGCGGCCCTCGAACGGCTGCAGGCGGCGGGCATCAATGTGCTCGATGGTGGCGAATTGTGCGGAAAGTGAGAGCATGAGCAAATTGCTGGCACGTACTATCTCGGAACAACTTGAACGCTCCTCGTGGATCCGCCGCATGTTTGAAGAGGGCGCAAAACTCAAGCAGAAGCGCGGCCCCGAAAATGTCTACGACTTCACGCTCGGCAATCCGGACGTCGCGCCGCCCAAAGCGGTGATCGATGCGCTTTGCCGCGTTGCACTGGAAAATCGTCCGAACGCCCACGGCTACATGCCGAATGCGGGCTTTCTCGAAACGCGCACGGCGATTGCGCGCCAGTTGCGCCGCGACACGGGACTCGAGTTCTCCGCCGAACACATCTTCATGACCGTCGGCTCTGCGGGCGCCTGCAACGTGATCCTGAAGGCGATTCTCGATCCGGGCGACGAAGTCATTGTGCTGATGCCGTGCTTTTCAGAGTATCCGTTTTACGTGACGAACCACGCGGGCAAGCTGGTGTGCGTCGAGACCGACGACGAGTTTCTGCCCGACGTCGAACGCATCGCCGCCGCGATTACTCCGCGCACGCGCGCGATTATTCTGAACACGCCGAACAATCCGAGCGGCCGCGTGTATCCCGAACGGGTACTACGCGAGTTGGAGACGATGCTCTCGAAACTCGACCACACCGTGCTCGTGCTCAGCGACGAACCCTACAAGCATTTGGTCTTCGACGGCGGCAAGCAGCCCGAGGTGGCCTCGATCATTTCAAACACCGCGATCTGCAACTCGTGGTCGAAATCGCAGGCGATTCCCGGCGAGCGCATCGGTTATCTCGCGCTCTCGCCACGTCTGCCCGAATTGGACGCCCTGCGCTCCGCTTGTACTTTCACGAACCGGATTCTCGGCTTCATCAACGCGCCGGCGATCTGGCAGTGGGTGATGACCGAGGCGCTCGATGCGAAGATCGACATCTCCGGCTACCAGGAGAAACGCGACCTGCTCTGCGACGCCTTGGCGCGCATCGGCTATGCGGTCACAAAACCGGAAGGCACGTTTTATGTCTTCCTGAAAACGCCGATCGCCGACGACATCGCGTTTGTGCGCCTGCTGACGGCCGAAGGGGTTCTGGGCGTGCCTGGCACTGGCTTTGGGCGCTCCGGCTACATACGGCTCTCGCTAACGGTGCCGCGCGAAATGATCGAAAAATCGATTCCGGGCTTCGAGAAGGTCTATACAGATCTGACCCGATGAGGCACTTGTTGCTGCTCGCCGCGCTGCTCCCGCTGGCGGGCGAATCCGCGTGGTGGAACATCGATGCGCTGCGCCCACGCTTGGGGGAAAACTCTGCGGCGGCGCGCCTGCTGGGCCACGATTCCGGTCCCGACCAGAGGCGCCCGGACTACGCTTTCCTCGCAGCCAAACTGCCGGGCGATGTTGATGTGACACGCTCGCTCGTCGTCCTGCAACTCCACGAGCGTAAAGCGCAAATCACTTTCGATGTTGTCAAGACGGATAAGACCACGACGTCGCTGCGCTGTGCGATGGATGACGGCTCGGCCGTGCCGCCCGCTGACGGTGAGATCGGGAGCATCGACTTTGGTGGCGTGCGCCTGCAGGGTTGGGTACTGCTGTTCCACGCCGAAAGTAACAGCGCGCGTTCGGCGGTTTCCTTTAATGTGAAGGGCGCCGGGCCGCTACGTTTTCTGATCGGCGGACTCGGGCCGGGCACCTGGGAGATCTGGCGCAACGGCTGGCTCGAAGACCCGTCGGGCACGGTAGAACGCACCGCCGGGGCGCTGTATTTCGAGGGACCGGCGGGCGACTATTTTCTGCGGCGGCTCTAAGCCCGGGGAGCCAGATTACATCGCGGCTTCGAGCACGCCGGCCAGCTCCGCGGCATTCAGCGCGATTGGATTACCCTTCATGCTGCTGGCTTGCGCGGCTTTGTCGAGCAACTCTGCCGCGTCGTTTACGCCGACTCCATAAGTGGCCAGGCGCGGAATTCGCAGTGCCGCGCACAACTCGCGAACCCAGTCGACGCCGTCTTCGGCGCGGGCCGTGGCATTGCCTGTCAGCAGGCGCGCGATCGTTTCGTAACGCCGTAGGGTTTCGCCGGATGTCTCGCGTTCGCGCACAGCGCGTATGTTCGCGGCCATGACGTGCGGCAGTAGCGCCGCGCACACGGTTCCGTGCGGCGCCTTGAAGAGGCCGCCCAGCGGTGCGGCAAAACCATGCACCGCGCCGAGTCCGGCATTGGCCAGCGACAGGCCACCCAGCAGGCTCGCAAAGGCCATGTCGCTACGCGCCGCCCGGTCGTGTCCATCGCGATAGACGCGAGGCAATGCGCGTGCGGCGCGCGTGATACCCTCCACGCAATAGAGATCCGTCATCGCGTTGGCGCGCACGGAAACATAGGGCTCGATCAATTGCGTCAAGGCATCGAGTCCTGTGCTGGCCGTCAATTCGGGCGGCAGATCGAGAGTCAATTCCGGATCGGACACGGCCAGGCGCGGGAGCATACCGGCGCCGCGCAGGCTGGCCTTGACGCCGTGCGTGGGCGAGCCTAGCACCGCGTTGCGTGTCACCTCCGAGCCGGTTCCGGCCGTCGTCGGCACGGCGATGAAGGGCGCCGACGCAACACGAAGTGGCGCACCCTTGCCGATCACCTCGAGGTAGTCGAGCGGATCGCCTCCGTTGGCCAACAGCGCCGCGATCGCTTTGCCGGCGTCGATCACACTGCCGCCTCCGAAGCTCACGATCACATCGCAGCGCTCCGTGCGCGCCAGGCTCACGCCGAGCCGCACGGCGTCGACCGTAGGCTCACCGTCGACAGGGAAAGTGGCGCAGTCGTCGAGCCCAGGCGGCCGGCGGCCGGAGCGTCCCGTCACGAGCATGACGCGTGTGCCCATGGAGCGGGCCGCAGGCGCAATCTCCCGCGCCATACCCTCCCCGAAAAGTATGCGCGTGGCCGTTGCGAATTCAAATCGCATCCGGGCTACCAACCCTCGTCGCCGGGAAACAGGTTGGCGTATTTTACGCTCGTTCGCGGCTTCGCCATCATGGGGGAAACACTGTCGCGCCACTGCATGTAGTGCGCGGTTTCTTTGTGTGATAGCGCGTCTTCGGGCGCACGGTAGACTTCGACAAGCACGAAGTGAGTTGGGTCGTCGATTTGTTGAATGAGATCGAAGCGTGCGATCCCGGCCTCTTTCAGACTGTTGCTCGCGTTCTCCACGGTGGCTTGGCGAAAGGCCTCGACCGACTCCGGCTTGACATGAACATCGACGTGTACAATCAACATGGCATCTCTCCTGTGGACAGAGTTTCTATCTTTACCATTATTCCGAAAATCGCGCGTGGGAGAATGGTGATTGGTTGATTTAGGAACGGCTTCATGTTGCGCGGCATACAGACTCTGATCGAACGCGAGAAGATGTTTACTCCCGGTTGCCGTGTGGGTGTTGCGGTGTCCGGGGGAGCCGATTCGGTCTGCCTGCTTCACGTATTGCGCGAACTGGCTCCGAACTGGAATCTGCGTCTTGAGGTGCTGCACCTCGATCACAGGCTGCGCGGCGATGCGTCGAAGGGCGACGCGCGCCTTGTGCGGGATCTGGCCGCCAGCCTCGGGCTGAGTTTCCATGGGCGCGAAGCCGCGGCGTTCGAGGGCAACATGGAGCAGGCCGCTCGTACGGCGCGCCGCGAGTTTTTTCTCGAGTTCGTGCGCACGGGCCGGCTCGACCGCATTGCGCTGGGCCACACGCGTGACGACCAGGCCGAAACCGTGCTCTTCCGGCTGTTGCGCGGCGCCGGTGCGAGCGGACTCGCGGCGATGTGTCCGGTGACGCCCGAAGGGCTCGTGCGCCCATTGCTTGAGACGCGCCGCGAAGAGGTCGAGGCGTACCTCGTCGGGCGCGGAATCGCCTGGCGCGAGGATGCCACCAATCGGGATACGGCCTTTTCGCGTAATCGCATTCGGCACGAACTGCTGCCTCAACTCGTGCGCGAATGGAATCCGAACCTGGTGGAGTTGCTCGCGCAGACGGCGGAACTGGCGCAGGAGGACGAGGCCTACTGGCGCGCGGCGATCGAACGCATGGCGCCCGAGTATATGCGCTGTGATCCCCCGGCCGTGATTCTCGATGGAGATCGCCTCGCCGCAGCGCCTGGCTCCGTCGCGCGCCGCATGATCCGCCGCGCCGTCGAGGTCGTGAAAGGCGACCTGCGCTCGGTCGACTTTCGCCATATTGACGCCCTGCTGTCGTTGGCCGTCCAGGATAGCGGCGATGGACGCGTGCAGATACCCGGTGTCGATGCCCTGCGGTCGTTCCATCAGATCCGGTTGGCGCCCCCGGTCGCCGACGGCCTTGCGGGCCGGAACTGGCGGTTGGCTCTGCGCGTACCCGGCGAGACGCCCCATCCGGACGGGAAGTCGACGATCAGCGTGGAGACCGGCTGTAGGGGCTATACTGAAGGTAGTAGCGGCGTGAATAGCCTCGGGCTGAAGGCGCCATTAGAGTTGCGGAACTGGAGACCGGGCGATCAGTATCAGCGCGTTGGGCGTTCCGGTCCCGAAAAAGTGAAGATACTTTTTCAAGCGGCGAAGATCCCCTTATGGGAAAGGCGCAATTGGCCGATTGTCTGCATAGGTGAGGATATCGTTTGGGCGCGCCAGTTCGGGATGGCGGCCGAGTGCCGGCTGCGCATTTCTGAACGATTTTGGTCCCGTTGAATCGGAATAGGCGTTTGCGGCGTCTGTAGTAATAGGGGCTCGTGTGGTCCTGATGGTTTCAGTGATGAGGGAGTTGCAATGAATTCAAATATCAAGACTGCTATCTTCTGGGTCGTGTTGATCTGCGTGGCGGTACTGTTGTGGGCTGTCGTGCGGACCGGAAACACCCGTAAGGACCAGCAACTTACCTTTTCACAGTTCTTGACGGAGGTCGAAAGCGGGCGCGTCAAGCAGGTAAGCATCGCCGGCAACGAGGTCCACGGAGCTTTCAAGGATGATGCCAGCAACTTCCATACTCTGATTCCGACGAACTATCCCGACATCTACAAGGCGATGCGCGACAAGAACGTCAACGTCGAGATCAAGGATTCGAGTTCGAGCAACTGGGTTTCGATACTGATCAACGCGATCCCGTTTGTGCTGCTGCTCGCGTTCTGGATCTTCATGATGCGGCAGATGCAGAGCGGAGGCAACAAGGCGCTCAGCTTTGGCAAGAGCCGCGCGCGGCTGCACTCCTCGCAGCAGAAGAAGGTGACGTTTAAGGACGTCGCGGGCGTGGAAGAAGCCAAGGAAGAGTTGCAGGAGATCATCGAATTTCTGCGGGAACCCCAAAGATTCCAGAAACTCGGCGGAAGAATTCCAAAGGGCGTACTGTTGATCGGCCCTCCCGGTACCGGCAAGACGCTGCTGGCGCGCGCCATTGCGGGTGAGGCGAATGTTCCGTTTTTCTCGATCTCCGGCTCAGATTTTGTGGAGATGTTTGTCGGCGTCGGCGCGAGCCGCGTCCGCGACCTGTTCGAGCAGGGCAAGAAGAACGCGCCCTGCATCGTCTTCATCGATGAAATCGACGCGGTGGGCCGCCATCGTGGCGCCGGTCTGGGCGGCGGTCACGACGAACGCGAACAGACGCTGAATCAGTTACTGGTCGAAATGGATGGCTTCGAATCGAACGAAGGCGTAATCCTCGTTGCAGCCACCAACCGCCCCGACGTGCTCGATCCCGCGTTGCTGCGCCCCGGCCGCTTCGACCGGCGCGTGGTGGTGGGCCGTCCGGATGTGAAGGGGCGCGAGCAGATTCTGCGCGTGCATACCAAGAAGACCCCGCTCTCCGACGATGTCGATTTGATGGTGCTCGCCCGCGGAACACCCGGATTCGCCGGCGCCGATCTTGCCAATCTGGTGAATGAAGCTGCGCTCGTCGCAGCGCGCCAGAACCGCAAGGTGGTGACGCAGTACGATTTCGAACTCGCCAAGGACAAGGTCATCATGGGCGTCGAACGCAAGTCCATGATCATCAGCGACGAGGAGAAGCGTAACACGGCCTATCACGAGGCCGGACACGCGCTGGTGGCCGCTGTCACTCCGGGCGCGGATCCTCTGCATAAGGTCACGATCATTCCGCGCGGGATGGCGTTGGGCCTCACGATGCAACTTCCTCTCGATGATAAGCACTGCTACAACAAGACCTATCTCGAGGCGCAGGTTTCCATCCTGATGGGCGGCCGTATCGCCGAAGAGATCTACATGAACCAACTGACCACCGGGGCGGGGAACGACATCGAACGCGCCACCGAGTTGGCCCGCAAGATGGTTTGCGAATGGGGCATGAGCGATCTGGGACCGCTGAGTTTTGGCAAAAAAGAAGAGCAGATCTTCCTGGGCCGCGAGATTGCGCAACACCGCGACTATAGCGAAGAGACCGCCATCAAGATCGATGTGCAGGTGCGTAAGTTGGTCGAAGGCGGCTACGGCCGGGCGCGCCGCATCATCGAAGAGCGTGCGGACGCGATGGTGCGCATCGCTGAAGCGTTACTCGAGCGCGAGATTCTCGATGGAGCCGAGGTCATGGCGCTGATCGACGGTCAGACGCTGCCCGCCTCAAAGAACCCCTCCGCCAAGCCGCCATCGGATGAGGGCAAGCAAGCGGTGGTTCGCCCCGACGGTGGCAGCCGCGTCGCAGGCTTCGGGACCGGGGAGTCCCCCCAACCGGCGTGATTCCCGCATTCCCCGTCTATCTGTTCGATGTCGACGGCACGCTGGTCGACTCGGCCGCCGATATCTGCGGCGCCATCCAGGAAACGCTGTTGAACACGCGCGCCAACGGGCTCTCCGATGTGTTCCTGCGCGGCTACATCGGGCGGCATCTGCTGGACCTTTTCCAGGATGTGCTTCCGGATTACACGGCAGAGCAGATCGACCAGCTTATCGCCGATTACCGGCGGATTTACGCCGCGCGCGGACATTCGCTGACGAGTGTGTACCCTGGCGTCGCCGAGGGACTCGCAGTGCTGCCCGGCCGAAAGTCGACCGCTACCACCAAAGGCACGCCGACGACCCGCATCGTGCTTGAAAAGTTTGGCCTGCTGCCGCACTTCCAACACGTGCAGGGCACTGACGGCTTTCCGCCCAAGCCGGAACCCGACGTGATTTTCGCTTCGCTCAAGGTCTTCGATGCCAAGCCTGGGGACTGCCTGATGGTCGGCGATGCGCCGGCCGATATGGAAGCGGGCCGCCGTGCTGGTGTCAAGACTTGCGCGATCCGTTACGGCTACGGACAAGTGCAGGATCTCGCACAATTCGAGCCCGATTACTGGATCGACGATCTGCGCGATCTGACGCGGCACTAACCGGATTAAGCGATCCGCCCGCCAGCCTCCGAAAAGCGGTTTGGCGAATTCTGCCATACCTGATATCCTCGATCTGGTCGTACGCCATGAGGATTCAACTAGGGCTTCTCACCTTATTCTGTGTTCCGTTGGCCTACGGGCAGGACACGCGCGGTCAAATTATCGGACGTGTCGAAGATGCCACCGGCGCAGTTGTCGCTGGCGCAAAAGTGCGCGGGGTGCATGTTGAAACCAACGTCGCAAGCTCTGTTACCAGCAACCACACCGGCGATTACGTGCTGCCGTTTCTGATTCCCGGAACTTACACGCTTGCGGTTGAGATGGACGGTTTTCGTCGATTCCTGCAGAAGGAAATCACGGTTCAGGTGGACGATAAAATTACCATCAACGTGAAACTGAAAATCGGCGCAACCTCGGACAGCGTTCAGGTGGTCGCCGATTCGCCGCTGATCGATGCTGCCGATGCTTCCATTGGGCAAGTGGTTGATTCGAAAAGTCTCGTAGAGCTTCCGTTGAAGGACGGCAATCCGATCATGCTGGCCGAACTAAGTCCGGGTGTCATGAACCTGAGTACGGGCGGCATGACACGGCCATTCGATAACGGAAATACGTCCTCCATGGCCATCAACGGCGGCCGTAGCGGCACGAACGAGTACAAGATCGACGGCGCACCGAACACCAGCGGAGGCAGCGGCAATATCGCGTATATTCCTCCACCGGGTGTGGTCTCGGAGGTCAAAATCCAGACCTCGCCGTTCGATGCAAGTTCGGGTTTCGCGACGGGTGGGAGTATCAACGTCAGCCTGAAGTCGGGGACGAATCAGGTACACGGTCAAGCTTATTACTTCCTGCAGAATCCGGCGCTCAACGCGAATGCATATTTTTCGAATTTTGCCGGGCTTCCGAAGGACAACTATCGCCAGAACCGCTGGGGCCTCAACGGCAACGGGCCAGCGGTGATTCCGCATCTTTACAATGGCCGCAATCGTACGTTCTGGATGTATGGCTATGAAGGGATTCGGGACTCCCTGCCGCGCGGCGGGAAGTCCAACGTCTATACCGTGCCGACTGCCGAACAGCGCAACGGCGACTTCTCCGGTTTGCTGGCCCTGGGCAGCAGATATCAGGTGTACGACCCGGCGACGGGCAAGCAGAGCGTCTCCGGCAGCACCCGCGTTTACCGCGATCCATTTCCAGGCAACATCATTCCCGCTTCACGCATTAACGCGATTGCCACAAACGTCGTCAAGACTTATATCCCCGTTGGGAATGTGCCCGGAACTGTCGACGGCCTCAATAATCTGATGCTGTCGCTGACGGAGAAAAATCAGTTCATGAGTCATGTGTTCCGGATCGACCATTCGCTTAATGAAAAGAACAGGTTCTTCTTTCGGGGTAGCGCTAACAACCGTTATCAGGATTACCAGCGCCGTTTCAATAATGGCGGGGGATATGATTACTGGCGCAATAATCGTGGCTTCGGGATCGACGACGTACACATGTTCAGCCCGTCGCTGCTGCTGAATGTGCGCTACAACTACACGCGCTTCATCGAACGGACGAACCCTTTGACGCTGGGCATCGATCTCGGAACGCTTGGGTTTTCTCAGAAATACGTCGACCAGATTAAGGCCGTCTCTCCCGATGGGATGATGCTGCCGAACATCAACATCACGAATTCCGTCGAGCTCAACGCCCAGAGCAAAAGCAGAACGAATAACGACATTCACGCGCTGGCTTTTGCCTTCACGAAAATGAGGGGCCGCCACACGCTGACGTTTGGAGGAGAGGACCGTCTCTATCGCGATACGAAATCCGATTCTGGACGGACTTCCGGGAACCTCGCCTTCAATACGAACTATACAAAGGGTCCGGCGGATAATGCTTCCTCCGCACCTGTGGGACAAGGCTTCGCTAGCTTTCTGCTGGGCCAGCCGACCGGCGGCTACTACGATCGAAACGATTCCTATGCGCAGCAGTATCAGATCTCGGGTTGGTACTTTCAGGATTCCTGGAAATTAACCACTCGGCTCACGGTGAATCTCGGCATCCGTTACGAACTTGAGGTTCCGACGACGGAACGCTACGACCGTGCAATCCGCGGTTTCGATTTCAATACGCCGTGGGAGATGGAAGCGCAAGTGCGCGCCATCTATGCGCAGAATCCAATTCCTGAAGTAAAGCCCGCTGATTTCAAAGTCCGCGGAGGCTTGCTGTTCGCCGGGGTCGGCGGCAACCCGCGAACGCTGTGGGAGAGCAACAAACACAATTTTGCGCCACGCGCGGCGATCGCCTGGCAACTCAATAGTAAGACTGTGTTGCGCACGGGATTTGGGATCTTCTATGATATCGCTCGCCAGAAAGTGGACCAGACGGGCTTCAGCCGCAGGACCACGCTGATTGCGTCGCAGGACACCGGGAGGACCTTTGTTGGCACCTTGAATGATCCGTTCCCAAATGGGTTCCTTGCCCAGACTGGTAATTCGCTCGGCATCATGACCAATGCCGGGCAGAATGTGAACCCGTCTTACACCAATCTAAAAAACCCCTATGTGCAGCGCTGGCAGGCCAGCGTACAACGGCGTCTCGGACGGCAGGCGCTGCTTGAGATCGCGTATGTAGGCAACCGGGCGAACCGCTTGCGCGTCTCGCGCAATAGTGTAGATTCAGTGCCTCAAGAATATCTGAGTACATTGCCGTACCGCGATGATGCCCTGAATTCACGACTGACACGCAACGTCTCGAATCCATATTTCGGGTTGTTTCCAGGCATGGGTGAGAACGTGCAAGTGCAAGTGCAACAATTGCTACGGCCCTACTCGCAGTTCACCGGCGGCAGTACAATTTCGAACGAGGGATTCTCCTGGTACCACTCGACGCAAACGCGCGTCGAGAAGCGCTTCTCTTCCGGTTACCTTCTCACGGGTGCATGGACCTGGTCCAAATTTATGGAGGCCAATGAGTTTCTGAATAACACGGATGTTTTCGCTGCGCACTCCATCTCCGATCAGGACCGCACACACCGCTTTGCCGGTAGCGCAATTTACGAGTTACCGTTCGGAAAGCGCAAGCGCTGGGCCGCGTCCTGGAAGGGATACGCAGGCAAGTTGGTGAGCGGTTGGCAGATTCAGGGTATCTATCAGTGGCAGAGCGGCGTCCCGTTGAGTTTCGGCGATGTTCCGTTTTTCGGCATCTACAAGGACATTCCGGTGGTCGATCAACGCACCGTCCAACGGTGGTTCAACGTCGATGCGGGCTTCGAACGGAGTTCGAACAGGAAGTTTGCCTATCACCTGCGCACTTTTCCGCTGCGTATGTCGGGGTTGCGCGGCATGGGCCTGAACATGTTTGATCTCTCCGCCAGCAAGAACACACGGCTGACGGAACGTACAACCATACAGTTCCGCGCCGAATTTAACAATGCTCTAAACCATGCGCATTTCGGCACACCTCAAATGGATCCGACGAATACGGACTTCGGGAGAGTCACTTCGACCGCGCAGATGCCGCGCAACATTCAGTTCGGTCTGAAGATCGTTTTCTAAGCCAAGCTGGGGCGGTATGTTCACGATTCGTGAAGCCGCCCGTGCCCCTTAGCGTCAACTGGTTTTGCGATAGTACCGGTTCGTCAGCACGCGCGCCTGCGTGACGCCGAGGCGCCCTTTCAGATCCGCGAAAAACTCTTCCGGTTGCATAGCCCGCACCCTGGCGCGCAGGCGGCGATCCTGTTCCGCGAAGGCGCGTTCGCTGACCGCTTCGGGATCGACCTGCGCGACAAGCAGCGCGTGCAGTTCCTTCTCGACGGCTGCGGTTTCTGGCTTGCCCGCAAGATTGCGGAACTCGCCAGGGTCGTTTTCGAGATTGAACAACAGCGGCTCGCCGCCCGCGAAGTACAGGTATTTCCAATCGCCTCTGCGAATCAGGAACGAGCCGGTGCAATTGCCTTCCGAATGCGACTCGCTATAAGCAAAACCGGGATGGGAACCCGCCTGTCCGTGCGCCAGCGGACGCAGCGAGTGGCCGCGCAGTTTGCGTGCGGGCGGGGCGCCGGCGATGTCGAGGATTGTCGCCACCATGTCGACGTGCGACACCGCGGTCTCAATGACTTTCCCTTTCGGCAATCCCGGACCTGCCATGATCAGCGGTATGCGTACCGCATTCTCGAGTAGGACGTTCTTCAGCCACAGTCCATGGTCGCCGCCCATTTCGCCGTGGTCGCTGGTATAAATGAACAAAGTGTTTTCGAGCTGGCCGGCCTTTTCAAGCGAGTCGAGCACGCGGCCTACATACTCGTCTACTTCGCTGATCATGCCGAAATATGCCGCTCTGGCGCGGCGCACACGCTCGACCGGAATTGGAAGGTTGATGTTCTTGAAATTCGCCAGCACCTGAAACATCGTGTGGCGCTTCTCCAGATAGCCGCTCGGGATCTCTGGCAGCGGCATCTTCTCCGGAGGATAGATTTGCTCATACTTCTTCTGCGCGACCCATCGCGGGTGCGGCATGTTCATGCCCACATAGACGGCCCAGGGCTGTCCCGCGCCGGCGCCGCGCACAAACTCGATGGCTCGCCGGGCCATTTCCGCGTCGCCGCTTTCGCGGTCCGTGAATCGTCCGTCGATTTGCGTGCGTTCGTCGGAGCGAAAACAGACCGGCGCGCGAAACAGCGACGTGATGTCGGGATGCTGCGAATGGCCGTGGTCGGTCTTGACCTCCTCGAAACCATAGTCGGCGCGGATGGTCAGATCCAGCTTGCCGGTAGCCCAGCAGCGATAGCCCGCGCTTTTCAGCGCGTTGCCCCAACTCGGCTGCGCGCCGAGCGGCGTACTGTTGCAGTACGAACCAACGTCGGAGGCGTACATCCCTGTCATCATGCAGGCGCGCCCAGGGGCGCATACCGGATTGCCGCTGTAGGCGTTCCTGAAGTTGACGCCCATCGCCGCCAGACGGTCCAGGTTCGGCGTCTTCACGATCGGGTGCCCATTAGCGCCGAGCGCCTTACCGCTGTGCTGGTCCGAGCAGATGAAAACAATGTTTGGCTTTGTTCCTGCGGCTTCAATCGCGAGGCCCGATGTCAGCGCTGTGTTACCCAGCGTCAGTGCGGCATTAAATGTTCTGCGAGTCATGTTAAATCACGTCTTTCCCGTCCATTATCGTTGAGTCGGGCCGCAATTGTCGGCTGTGTTCCGGCTACACTGAAGAGAGGAGCAGGCTATGGCCGTTCCGCTCACAAAACGCGAGAAGAATTCCGCTCATGCTGCTGCTTTTGCTGCTCGTTCCCGCACTCGCGTTCGCGCAAACCGGATCCCGCTTCGAACGGCCCGAAGCCGTCATCGAGCGCTATCTCTGGGAGCACCCGGAACCCGGTTTCGCGGCGTTGCCGGAAGAACTGCGCGGATACCACCTGCGCCTGCGCCGCGAAAGCGCGCGCTGGGTGAAGGATTGGCCCGATAGCGCAGCCGCTTGGACGTCGTATGCTCTTGCGCGTGCGAAGCGCAGCTCATCGGCGCCCGTTGTGCATTCTGATTGGTTGCGCACAGCTCTGCTGCTTCCGCCGTTGCCGCCCACCGAATTTCGCGATCGCATCACGCTGGTGAATGTGTGGGCCACATGGTGCGAGCCCTGCCGGGCGGAGTTGCCGCAGTTCCAAAAGATTTTCGAGGAATTGAACGGCCGGACTGATGTGCGCCTGCTCACACTGAACGTTGATTCCGAACCAGCCACGGCGGCGCGTTTCCTGCACGAGCGCGGCTATTCGCTTCCATTTGTGCCGGCAAAAAGCTTCATCATGGACCAGCTCGGCGTAAATGAATTTCCGCAGACCTGGATCGTCGACGCGTGCGGTATTGTGCGGCTGCGGCATGGCGCTTTCGCCGGCGATCCAAAACGTTGGAGCAATCAGTTGTTTGATATCTTGGCGGGGTTCCGTTAGACCGGGTCAGGGTTACTGCTTCAGGCCGAGCACTTCATTCATCGCGCCTTGGCGGTAGCCTTCCAGATCGAGTGTGACGTAATGAAAACCGAGCGGTTTGAAGACGGCGGTGATCTGGGCGAACATCTCCAGGGTCATCGCCGTTTCGATTTCGTCGCGCGCGATTTCGAGCCGTACGAGTTCGCCGTGAAAGCGCACGCGGAACTGGCGGAAGCCCAGCGCCCGCAACGCCTCCTCGCCTAGCTCCACGGTCTTGATCGTCTCCCTTGTAACCGGAGTGCCGTAAGGGATACGCGAACTGAGACAGGCCGATGCGGGGCGGTCCCAGGTCTCCAAACCCGCGATGCGCGATAGTTCGCGGATCTCCGCTTTCGTGAGCTCCGCTTCCACCAGCGGCGCGCTGACTTCGTGGAGTTTCGCCGCGCTCTGACCCGGGCGGTAGTCGCCCAGGTCGTCTTTATTCACGCCGTAAACCAGATGCTTCACGCCGCGTTCGCGCGCCACTTCTTCCATGCGCCGGAAGAGTTCATCCTTGCAATGGAAGCATCGATCGGGCGCATTTCGGGCGTAGTCGGGGTTATCGAACTCGAAGGTGTCGATGTACTCGTGGCGGATGTTCCAGGTCTTCGCGAAGGCCTCCGCCGCACGCTTATGAGATTCCGGGATAGAGGCGGAATCGGCGGTGATCGCCACCGCCTTGTCCCCCAGCACGCGAGCCGCAGCCCACGCCAGGTATGCCGAATCCGTCCCGCCCGAATAGGCTACCAGCACTTCGCCCATCGCGTCGAGAATTGAAAACAGGCGCCGCTCCTTCGCTTTCAGAACGGCCGGATCGAGTTTAGCCCCGCTGCCCAGTGATACCAGTGTTGCCATAATTGAAGTATAGGCTACTGCATCGGCAGATCGCCCTGCCCGTTATCTTCCTCGCCGTTCTTCTCGGATTCGGGAATTACGCTGGCGGCCGCCACTTGATCGTCGTCGTCCACCTTGACCAGCCGCACGCCTTGCGTCGAGCGCCCGACCTGCCGGATCTCGCTGGAATCAATCCGGATCAGCTTGCCGCTCTTAGTGATAATCATCAGGTCCGTGGTCTCTTCGACCGAGAGCACATCGACCACGTTACCCACCTTTTTCGTGGTCTTCATGTTGATGACACCCTTGCCCCCGCGATTCGTCAGGCGGTAGTCCTTGAGAGGCGTGCGCTTGCCGTAGCCGTTCTCGGAGATGGAGAGGATCAGCCCTTCGGCGCCCACCACCTCGAAGCCGACCACGAAATCGTTCGCTCCCAGATTCATGCCGCGCACGCCGCGTGCCGGACGGCCCATGGCGCGCACGGACTCTTCCGCAAAGCGGATCGCCTGGCCCGAGCGCGACGCGATGAAGATGTAGTCGTTGCCGTTCGATAGATTCGCGGCGAGCAACTCGTCGCCCTCATCGAGCGAGAGCGCGATGATGCCGCGCGAGAGCGGGTGGTCGAACTCGGTCAGTTCGCACTTCTTGATCACGCCCTGGCGCGTCACCATGACGATGAAGCGCCCGGCCGTGAATTCCTGCACCGGCAGGAACGCCTGCACGATTTCGTTGGGCTGCAGGTTGATCAGGTTCTGAATGTGCTTGCCCTTGGCGACCGAACTGGAATCCGGCAGCTCGTAGATCTTTAGCCAATAGACGCGGCCCATATTGGTGAAGATCAGCATGTAGCTGTGCGTCGAGGCGACCACCAGATGCTCGACGATGTCCTCGGCGCGCGCCGTCATGCCGATGCGCCCCTTGCCGCCGCGTGACTGCCGGCGGTAGGTGTCGATCGCGGTGCGTTTGAGATAGCCGCCGCGCGTAACGGTGACGGCCACGTCCTCCATCTGCACCAGATCTTCGAGCGAGATCTCGCCCGTATCTTCGATAATTTCGGTCCGCCGCGCGTCGCCGAAATCCTTCTGCACTTCCTTGAGTTCTTTGACGATCAGAGCTTTGAGGATCTTTTCGGAACCGAGGATCTCGAGATACTCGGTGATCATGCGTTGGATTTCAGCCAGCTCGTCGAGGATCTTCTGTTGCTCCATGCCGGTCAGGCGCTGGAGTTGCATTTCGATGATGGCCTGCGCTTGGCGTTCGCTGAAATCGAAGACCATTCCGCTGTACACCGGATCGAGCGGATTGTCCGGCTCCATCAAACCCATCAGGCGCTCGCGCGCTTCCTTCGGGTTCTTCGATCCGCGAATCAGCGCGATCACGGCGTCGAGATGCCGCAGCGCTTTCTGGAAACCGAGCAAGAGGTGCTCGCGCTCACGGGCCTTGCGCAACAGGTACTCGGTGCGCCTGCGAACGACATCAATGCGATGGTCGATGAAGCGTTTGATGCAATCGATCAGGCCGAGTTCGCGCGGCTGGCCGTTCACGATCGAGAGCATGATCACGCCGAAGTTGACCTGCATCTGCGTGTGCTTATAGAGGTTGTTCAGCACCACCTCGGCCTGCTCGCCGCGTTTGAGTTCGAAGACGATGCGCATGCCGTCGCGGTCGCTCTCGTCGCGTATGTCGGAGATGCCTTCGAGGCGCTTGTCCGAAACCTGCGCCGCAGCGTCGGTGATCAGACGCGCTTTGTTGACCTGATATGGAATCTCGGTGACGATGATCGCATCTTTGTCTTTCGTGACGTGCTCGATCGCCGCCTTCGCGCGCATTTTGATCGAACCACGCCCACGGCTGAACGCGTCAAAAATGCCGCTGCGCCCGAGGATGTAACCGCCGGTTGGGAAGTCCGGCCCCGGCACCAGCTTCATGATCTCGTCGAGCGGAGTTTTCGGATTCTGAATCAGCGCAATCGTGGCGTTGATGATTTCAGTAAGGTTGTGCGGCGGAATGTTCGTCGCCATGCCGACCGCAATGCCCGACGAACCGTTCACCAGGAGGTTCGGAATGCGCGTCGGAAGCACTTCCGGCTCTGACTCGCTGTCGTCGTAGTTCGGGCGGAAGTCGACGGTCTCTTTGTCGATGTCTTCGAGTAGCGTGGCCGCGATCTTCGAGAGCCGCGCTTCCGTATATCGCATGGCCGCGGGCGGGTCGCCGTCGACTGAACCGAAGTTTCCCTGCCCATCAACGAGCGGATAGCGCATCGAGAACGGCTGCGCCATGCGCACCAACGTGTCATAGATCGCCGAGTCGCCGTGCGGGTGATACTTACCCATCACTTCGCCGGTGATCTTGGCGCACTTGCGCGTGGGGCGGTTGTAGTGCAACCCCATTTCGCTCATGCCGTACAGAATTCGCCGGTGGACAGGCTTCAGGCCGTCGCGCACGTCGGGCAGGGCTCGCCCGATAATCACGCTCATCGAATAGTCGAGATACGAGCGCCGCATCTCGTCTTCGATATTGATCGGGATCAGGTTTTTCCCGCCTCCGTCGCCTCCAAGCGGTATCTGATTCGGCGGAACCGGCGGAACCGGAGGGATTTCGGGATTCTCTGGGTTAGCCAAGCAAACTCCTTACAACTTCGCTGTCTATTCGCCGTACCGGCGAGCATCGCGAGATACTCTTAATTTTACCAGAAAACATTGAGGAATCGTGTGGTTACAGACAAAATCGTAGCGAAGTGAGCTGGCCTTCAGAAGCGGACGGCAAGCCCCATCGAAACTTCACTGAGGGGCCACCGCCGGCCGAAGTGCTTGCCGGTCCAGCGCGATGGCGAGCGCGGGAGTGTACGCCGGCAATCTGCTGGTGAGCCTCGCATCCATTCGTAAAGAATGGCGCGTCGAAATTCACGTTGAACAGTGCCGGGAGTGCCAGCGACCGGAGGCGAGAATACTTCAGTCCTTGCCAAAAGTGGTGAAATCGTAGCCTCCGGTCGCTGCCGCTTCCGGCACCGTTCAGTTTTGGAAAAGAGTGAATTGCAGCATCTTTCGTCACTAGCGCACGCTTCCGCGGAGCGGCTGTCGGCCCGGCAGTATGCGTTGGAGCACGCCGGAATCGAAGTAGTTCAGCGCGTACCCTGCGTACTGTTGGACTAGAGGATCCCGATAGTAGAGGTACGGCGCCAGAAGCTGCAGTGCGGATTCGTCGCGCGAAGCGAGCAGGGAAGGCAGGTAGTTCGAGAGCAACTCTACGGCATCGTCGGGCGGGTGCCCGGCGAGATCCTGTAGCCAGACGCGGCGCTGTTCCGCCGTCGAGGGCAGAACTTCTATTGCGGTCCATTCCGATTGTTGATAGACCGTTTTTTCCGTGCTGCCCGGCCGGTCCCGGTACTCGCTGTATCGAACGTGGTAAGTTCCTGGGCGATCGAGACGATAAACCAGGTGCAAGGGTACACGGCAGAGGTATTCCCGAGGAACCTCGCGCGGCAGACTCATCATCCACCCACCGGTCATTGAATGAAAATACGGCATCGGATGGGCGGCGAGTTGCTCGCCCTGGAATCGGACCTCAAACCAGCCGGGCCCGAGGTCCCAAGGCTCGGTGTAGAACGGGTAGCGCAGCCGACCCTTCCCCCATGGTATTTCCACACGTACCCAAACCGGCATTCCCGCAAACGCGCTCGTGGCTAGCGAAATTACGGGCCGGTTGAACCCGAAACGAACCGGCACAAGTGCGCTGGCACGGCCGTCACTGATTACCTGGAACTCGACCAGTTTGCCTTCCCAAGAAGGGAGCTCTGGAAGCACGAGGTTGATCTGGCTTTTGCTGACGAAAATGAGGCGTGCTTCGATCCCGCCCACCAGCACGCGTGTCCCGCAGAACTCAGTCTTATAGGTTGCGGGGTCCATCGGGTTTTCGGCGCCGCAGACAGGGGCGCCAACCAGGTTTGCACCAAAGATCCACGTCAGCAGGCCCGGGTGGAGCGGATATGGTTCTGCCGCGCCATGCGGCCGCACGTCCTCCGCCCGAAAAAATGGAACGTCTGTTTGCCCGAACGCACAGGCAATCGTCGCGGCCAGTGCAAGAATGTGGATCATTGCCACTTGAGCTTTAGACTCCGGTCGCTGTGCCGCTGTTCCCTGGCGGCGCGCGGGCCTTGGCTTGAATATCTTAAGTAATGCTTGCAATGCATACTCTTATCTGCTAGTGATAGACTCTTGGCAAGTTGTGGTAAGTGCAGCGGAGAATACTTACAGGCGCAGGTGCTATGAAAAAGAGTCCCGAGCCGGCTGTGAAGCCCGTCAAGCGCGTAGTGGCGGCAAGTATGACTGCGAAGAAAAAAGCAGCGAAGAAAGTAGTGGCGAAGAAGCCGGCTGCGAAGCAACCAGCTTCAAGGGCATCGGAGAGGAAGCAAGCTCCACCGCCCTTGCCGCCGGAGCCTCTCAGTGCGGATCCCGTTGCGGCCTTCGAGGCCGCGATCCTGCTCTTTCGCGCCGGAGAATTCCGGGCGGCGAAGCAGCGCTTCGACGAACTTGCGGGCGCGTCGCCTTCCGAGGTGGCGCATGCCGCGCGGGCGCACTCCAGAATGTGCGAGCAGCGTCTTTCCAAACAACCGCTCGCTCTAGCCACGGCGGATGATCACTATCATTACGGCATTGCGCTGATCAACGCGCGCCGGTTGGATGAGGCCCGTCAGGAAGTCGAGACCGCACTGCGCATGGCGCCGAATGCGGACCATATCCACTATGCGCTCGCGCTGTGTCTTGGCTTGAAGGGCGATCTGGTGGCTGCCCATGCGCACCTCAAGCGCGCCATCGAGTTGCAGCCGAAAAATAGATTGCTCGCGCGCAGCGATCCGGATTTCGCGGAGATCGCGAAACGCCCCCCGCTCAGCGATCTGCTCGTGCGGCAGGCATAATAGTGGAAAGATGTTCTGGATCGGAGCCCATTGAACCTACAGCCACTTCGGATTGTCGCCATTGGCGGCGGGACCGGACTATCAACACTCTTGCACGGATTGAAGCACCGGATTCTTAATCCGCCGGCGGAGGGCGCGCGCCGCGGCATCGAGGTGACCGCGGTTGTCACGGTTACGGACGACGGTGGCAGTTCGGGACGCTTGCGCCGCGATTTCTCGGTCCTCCCTCCCGGCGATTTGCGCAACTGCATGGTCGCTTTATCGGAAGACGAGGCGCTACTCTCGAAGCTTTTCCAATACCGCTTCCCCGGCGGCGGTCCGGGCTTGAAAAACCATAGCTTCGGCAACCTGTTCGTCACCGCGCTGGCCAACCTGATGGGCGACTTTCCGCGCGCCATCAAGGTTTCCTCCGAAATTCTGGCGAGCGTCGGACGCATCTTTCCTTCGACCAGTGCGAACGTGGTGCTGAGAGCTACGCTCGTCGACGGCTCCACCGTCCGCGGCGAAACGCGCATCAGCCGTAGCAAACAGCGCATCGACCGCATCGACTTGGAACCGAAGCGCTGCCGCCCGCTCAAGGAGACGCTGCAGGCGATTGCCGAGGCCGATCTGATCTCGCTCGGTCCCGGCTCGCTGTTCACCAGCATCGTCCCGAATCTGCTGGTGGAGGGAATCCCATCGGCCATCCGCCGTTCGCCGGCCGTCAAGGCCTGCTTCGTCAACCTGATGTCGCAGCCTGGGGAGACGACGGATTTCAGTGCGGCCGATCACATTGCGATGATTCATAAGCATTCCCGTGCGAAGCTGCTCGACGTCGCGATCGTCAACACGGCGCCGATCTCCTCGACGCTGAAACGTCGCTATGCCGCGCAGCGAGCCATGCCGGTCGACAACGACTTCGATGCGCTGGCCAAGCTCGGCGTCACGGTGATCGGCCGCGATCTGCTCGCACGCTCCGTCAAGGTCAGGCACAATCCCGACGCGATGGCCGCTGTCGCGCTCGATCTGGCGGCGGCGGGGCGCAGGCGACGGCGCGCCAACCCCGAATCCTGATTCGGACTGGCGGCGGGCGATAATAGGAAAACGCTCATGGAACCAAACGTCACTGTCGTGATCCTGGCTGCCGGACTCGGCACGCGCATGAAATCGAAACAGGCTAAGGTGTTGCACCAGGCGGGAGGCTTGTCGCTGATCGAACATGTCGTCAACAGCGCCTCGCGCATCGCACCGGCCAATCGCATTTTCGCCGTCGTCGGACACCAGGCGGAACGCGTCCGCCAAACTCTCGACGGTCGCGGCATCGGCTTCGTCGAACAAATCGAACAGAAGGGCACGGGGCACGCGCTGGCCATGTGCCGGGAACAGGTGGAGGCGTTCGGCGGGCTGCTTGTCGTTCTCTATGGCGATTGCCCGCTGCTCTCGGCAGAGACCATCGCGGAACTCGTGCGCATCCAAAGCGAGTCTAACGCTGCCGCCACGGTAATTACGACTGAACTCGAAGATCCGACCGGCTACGGCCGCATCGTTCGCGACGCCGATGGCAACGTGTGCCTGATCGTGGAGCAGAAGGCAGCCACGCCGGAACAACTCGCCATCCGCGAAATCAATTCTGGCATCTATTGTTTCAACTCCGAACTACTCTGGAAGCACATCGACGCTATCACGCCCGACAACCCGGCGAAGGAATACTATCTCACCGACATCGTCGAGCTTTTCCGGTGCGCCGGACATCACGTCGGCATACATCGCCTTGCGGATCCGGGCGAGGTGCTCGGCATTAACACGCGAGTCGAACTGGCCGAGGTGGATGCGATCTTCCGCCAGCGCAAAGTGCGGCAATTGATGCTCGAAGGCGTCACGATCCGCAAGCCCGAGACCGTGACCATCGACGCCGCTGTGCGCGTGGGCATCGACACCGTGATCGAGCCGTTTGCGCAGATCCTCGGCGCGACGGAAATTGGAGAGGATTGCCGCATCGGCGCGAGTTGCGTGATTCAGGATTCGCGCATCGAGGCCGGCGTGGATATTCTGCCCTTCACCTGCATTGGCACTTCGCACATCGAGAGCGGCGCCAGCATCGGACCCTACGCCCGCTTGCGAATGCAAAACCACGTCGCGGCCGGCGCCCACATCGGCAACTTCGTCGAGCTTAAGAAGACGCGCATGGGGGCGGGCGCGAAAGCCGGGCACCTGGCCTACCTGGGTGACTCCGTGATCGGTGAAAACGTCAACATCGGCGCGGGCACGATCACCTGCAACTACGACGGCATCAAGAAACACGCGACGCAGATCGGCGCCGGCGCGTTTGTCGGGAGTAACTCGACGCTAGTCGCGCCTGTCGAGATCGGCGCGGGCAGTTACATAGCGGCGGGTTCGGTAATCACTGATCCCGTGCCAGCCGATAGCCTGGCGCTGGGCCGCGCGCGCGAAGTGGTGAAGCCGGAGTGGGCCAGGAAGCGGCGCGAACAAAAGCGCGACGGCTGCTAGGCGCGGCGTCAGCGCTTTGGCAGCGGAGGACGCACCACGACACGCAAGGCAATGTCGCCTTCATCGGTCGTTGTGTATCCCACGGTGACGCGCACCTTCGACTTCAGCTTACCTTCCACCCGCGTGTCGGGCTTCATCAGGAACGAACGCCGCTCGGGTTGCTTGTCCATGATCGTGCGGGAGACCGTGAGTTTGCCAGACTGCACTTCAACCACGTTTCCGGAGAAAAACTCGTAGCTCGGTTCTTCCGGTTCCGCAGGTTCCTCCGCGGACGCAAGAACTCTCACCGTGGCGATCAGGCCAAAGAACAGTGCGACAAATTCGTGCCGAAGCAGTGCCAATTCTTAGAGTATTAAAGTCCAATGAAGCCTGAGTGAAGGCGGTATTAAAAAAGCTTTAGAAACGGAGCCGGACAGGCGAAGCCTCTGGTCGTTGAACTGTGCTGTTGAGCGTCTTCGGAGCGTTAACGGCGACCGCTACTAGTGCCGCCACTGCGGGGCGCTGCAGAGTCGCTTGTGCGCGGACTCGAAGTCGAAGCGGCCGGTGACGCGATAGCCGAAGGCGTGGCGCTGGAGCGAACGTCTCCCATGCTGCGGCTGGCCACGGTGTAGCCCAGATTCGAGTCGTAATGCGGCGAAGAAGATGCCTCATTGAACCCGCCGGAGCCGCCCGCGATATTGCCATAGTTCATAACAGGCCGTTCATAGACTTGATGGATCGTGTACGGGCTGAAGAACCGGTATCCGAAAGGACTGTTATAGAAACCGCGATAGGGCAGGTAAGTGAACATGCCGAAATAGGGGTTCCACATCCAGCCACTCGAATTCCAGGAGCCCGAGGTAAAGCTGTTTCCGTTTGCCACGCTACGGGCGGCAGACACATTCGCCATGGCAAGATAGCCGGCTCGCCGTTTGGCCCAACGGTAGAGGTCGTCGCCTTCTTCTTTGTTGAACTTCTGCGAGATCAGTTGCACGCCCTCGAGGCCGAGCAAGCGCCCGTCCTTCACGGTTGTGGAACCGGCCGCGCTCAGCACCGCCGCCTCACCACTGAAGACTTTCAACTGCGCGGGATCGGTGTCGATGCGGAAAAGCCCTTTCTTCTGCAACTGAATTGACTTGTCCTTGTAGACCATCGTGACCGCAGTGTCTTTCAAGACCTCGGCGCACTCGACCAGTGCAGATCCCTTCAGCACTTCGACGCGCGTGCTGGCGAGCTTATTGTCGAGCATGCGGACCGAGCTGTTTTCGCCCAATCGCAAAAACACCCCGGGCGTAAGCAGGATCTCGGAACGCCCATCCTCGGTGTGGAAGACAGTATTGGGTTTGATCTCGGGGAACTGGCCAAATTTGGCGGCGACAGGTTTATCGTCGAGGAAGGCCTGGCCTTCCAGATAGTGGATCACGCCGGAACGCGCAGAAATCACGGATTGCGCGAACGCGGCGGTCACGAGGACGGTGGCCCCAGCAACTACGGTGAGTGTCCGAATCCAGCGTTTCATCGCTTAGCCCTCCCGGCATCTCTATCGTGTGCTGATTGCGAGACGCCTGTCAAGGCCGTCCGGTTTCCGACAAAATTAGCTGATTTCACTCGACCGGCAACTGCACCTTATTGCTTTCGCGTCCGTTGATCCGGACACGGAGTTCCAGAGGCGTCCCTGCTGGCGTGTCCGCGGGCAGTGTGAAACGCGTCACAGTCATGCCGACGAAGCCCGGCGCCGCGCCCGACCATGCCGTTTCGATGGGAGTTTCGCCGCCCAGGAGTTCGAGTTTGTCCGCAAGGGCAAGCTTGGTAGCTGCGGGCAACGCGAAGCCGTCCGGTGCACTGCGCTCATACGGGCCGAAGCCCGTTCCGAAGATCGAGACTGTTTCACCGCGCAACGCGGGACTCTCCGGCGTAATCAGTTTCCCGCTTTCGTGGAGAGCCAGAGCGAATGTCTTCGAATCCGCCGTCTGCGTGAAGAGGCCGGGCGCGTTGCGCACGAGCGTGAATTTCCCTTCGATGTCCGGGTGTCCCTCCCAGCGAACCTGCAACTTGTAGTCCCCATCTTCGAGATCCGACGGCAGTTGGGCGTTGATCTGTTCCGGCGAGACGAATAGCAGGGGCAGAAGCCGGTCGGCGGTTCGCACCGTGACGCCCGCTATCGTCTGCGCGAGCGGATTGGACGGGCCGACGACGAGATCCGGCGCCAGACTCGCGCCAAAAATGGAGATCAGGGAGCCGGCGGCGACCACCGCATCCGGCGTCTCGCCCGCTGCGTTCTTGACGCCTCCTTCGGCCAGATAGGGAACAGTCTCCATCAACGCCCGGACAAGTTTCGGGCCGTCCATAGTGAGGGCGGCAACCTTATACGTCCCAGAGACGTCGCCTTCCCACCGCCGGAAGCGGTAGCCGGGACTCGATTCTGCGACCAGCGTCAACTGGCTGTTCTCCGGATAGAAACCGTCTGGCGAGGCCTGATCCGGGCGCACGACCGCGCCGCCGTCCGGCTCGCTCGCCGTACGCAACAGATACGCTTTGCGGAACGTGGCGCCCACCACGACGGGATCGGGACCCTGAATCGTAACGACGCGCTCTGCCGAGCCGCCATCCCACCACGAAACGAAGTCGAGCCGTTCCATACTTGACACCGTGATCGAGGCGGCCGAAATCGCGACCTTCTCGCCCACGGCCTTGTCCACTGTGCAGGGTGTCGTGCAGTCGACGCCATCCACTTTGACCGGCGCTCCCACCGTGACGCTTTGGACGGTGACGCGTCCCAACATCTCATACGTCGCAATCAGGCGTTTGCTGTTGTCCACGGCATCCTGATCGACGGTGATTTCCTGTGCCGCTGCCGCTCCGTTCGACCAGCCCTTGAAGCGGAGCTTGCGCCCCTTCACATCGACAATCTCCAAAGGCGCGGAAATCTGATGTTTGCTGCCCAGCGCCCAGACGAAGTAATGATCGGGCCAGTTGTCGCGCCCGTCGATCTTTAGTTTGAGTCCCCCCGGGTTGGTGAAGATGTCGTAATAGGCGCCTCGAATGAATTTTGCAGTGATCGATTCCGGCACGTTGGTCTCGCGCGCCGTGTAGATCGAGTTGAGCCCCATTCCGTTGCTGAACGAATCGAACATCCAGGCGTTTCCAAAACGGTCGACTTGCGGCGAGGGTGCGGCCAGAATGTGCTTAGAGGATTCGGCCCAGAAGAACAAACCTGGTACCGGGAAGCTGGTTGCGAAGGCGCTCGTATCAGCATCCGGCGCAAGCGTCGGCACCGGCGTCCGGTCGATAAGCACGTTCAGGCCCGTTGGCTCCGAAAAGAAGCGTACCATCTTGCCCGGCGTAAATTGCGCGATCAGAATCAGAGGAGTCAGCACTGAGATTGAACCGCTATTCTGCGGTGGAGCGCCGTTCACCGTGAACCCCAGGAAGGCGTAACCGTAGTATGGACTCGCGCCCAACAGCAGGGCCGCACCCGGCGCCACCCAGATGTCCGTGCTGTTCCAATAACACTGCCCGCCGACGCTCACCACGCCCGGGTAGAGTGTCCCCGGAGGACGCGAGGCGGTGCAACTCGGTGGCCCGGATGGCTGCTGGTTCAACTGGCCATAGACGATCAGCCGGACTCGAATAGTCTGGGCGAACGAGGCCTTGTAGTAAGAAATAGCCGGGTCAGCGGTCACCAGAATCGTCGTACCGAGTACGGCTTGTATCCCTGACGAATCGGACCATCCGGAAAACTGAAAGCGCCGCGTGCAGGTCGCATCTACTTGCTGTGTCGGATCGTCGGTTGGAGTCAAATCAGCGCAGTTTGCAGGTGGCCCCAAATCGGAATCCTGTGGGAGAGAGCCCGGTCCGAAGCCGTTAGGCAGCGCCGCGCTGAGCACGTGCGTGCTCCCGACTGTCCACTGAAACGTGGTCGCGCGGTTGTACACGATCCCGTCCACCATAAACCGCGCGAAGTCCTGATCTGCGAAGACGCGGACACTGGTCACTTTCGGTTGCTGGGCGGAGACCGTTCCCACCCAACCTAGAACCATGAGAGCAGTCAAGAGATGCTTCATCAGTAATCCTATCGGCAGTCGCGCCACCTCCCTTTAGATCCCCCGCGCAATTTGTAAAGAAGGTGCGTACATCGCCTCCGGTCGCTGGCGCTCCCGGCACCGTTGACGCATTTGCGTCATTTGCAGCGGCCACACCTCATAACGGTGCCGGGAGCGCCAGCGACCGGAGGCGGGGATCCGACGCCCAATTGTTGTTGCGCTTCGAGCGATTGCGCTAAAATCACACTAACCGGGCCGTTTCACTTTCATGACCACCCCTCGAAATCCGACCGTACCCTTGAGCCGCGCTAAGGAGTTCCGCGAGCAACTTTCCCGCCGGGTCTTCGTCGCCGACGGCGCCATGGGCACCACGCTCTACAGTAAGGGTGTCTTTATTAACCGCTGCTTTGATGAACTGAATCTCTCCGCGCCGGCAATGGTCCAGGAAGTCCACGAGGATTATATCCATTCCGGTTCTGAAGTTATTGAAACGAATACGTTTGGAGCGAATCGCAAGCGCCTCGCCGCATTCGGCCTGTCCGAAAAGCTGGAGGCCATCAATCAGGCCGGCGTGCGCATCGCCCGCCAGGCCGCCGGTGCGAGCGGGGCATTCGTTGCCGGCGCCGTGGGTCCGCTCGGCGTGCGCATTGAACCGCTTGGCCCCACTTCGTTTGCCGAAGCACGCGAAATCTTTAGTGAGCAGATCTCGGCGCTTTGCGGCGCGGGCATCGATCTGTTGATTCTCGAAACCTTCTCGGATCTCGATGAGATCCGCGAGGCGATTTTCGCTGCCCGCGAAACCGCCGGCGACGAAATGGTGATCGTTGCGCAGGTGACGATCGACGATGACGGAAACCTGCAGGACGGCACGGATACGGAGACGTTCACGCGCCGCTTGAGCGAATGGCCCTGCGATGTGATCGGCTGCAATTGTTCGGTGGGGCCGAAAGTGACGCTCGAAACCATAGAGCAAATGGTGAAGTTCACGGATAAGCCTGTCAGCGCGATGCCGAACGCCGGCCATCCTTCGCGCGTGGAGGGCCGCAACATTTATCTGTGTTCGCCGGAATACATGGCGCAGTATGCACGCCGACTTCTGTGGGCCGGCGTGAGGTTGATCGGCGGCTGCTGCGGCACGACGCCGGAACATATTAAGTTGATCCGCTCCGAGGCTCGCTCGCTGCAGCCCGAGCACAAGCAGACCGCCGCCGTCGTCGACTCGCCTAAAGCTAAGGCGGAGGCCTTGCCGCAGGCTCCGGTCGCGACCAAATCCAAGCTGGGCGCGAAGCTCGCCGAAGGGCGCTTTGTCGCCTTCGTCGAGATTCTGCCGCCGCGCGGCATCGACGCATCGAAGGAGATCGCCGGAGCAAAGCTCTGCTTTGATCACGGAATCGACTGCATCAATGTGCCCGATGGCCCGCGCGCCAGCGCCCGTTTGAGCGCGCAGGTCACCTGCCAACTCATGCAGCAGCAGACCGGCATCGAGACCGTGTTGCATTTCTGCTGCCGGGATCGCAACATTCTTGGGATCCAATCGGAGTTGCTTGGCGCTCATGCAGTCGGTGTACGCAACCTGCTCTGCATCACTGGCGACCCGCCCCGCATGGGCACATACCCCGATGCCACGGCGGTCTTCGACGTGGACGCCATCGGTCTGACCAACATCTGCCACAACCTCAATTCGGGACTCGACATCGGAGGCAATCCGATGGGTTCGCAAACCGCACTGCTGATCGGCGTCGGAGCCAATCCCGGTGCGCTCAACATGGAAGAGGAACTGCGCCGCTTTGAGTGGAAGGTGCAGGCCGGAGCCGAATACGTAATTACGCAGCCCGTCTTCGACCTTGATCTTCTCGAGCGGTTTCTGAAGAACACCGCACATCTCAAGATCCCGGTGATCTGCGGCATCTGGCCGCTGACCAGTCTGCGCAATGCCGAATTCATGGTCAACGAGTTGCGCGTACCCGTTCCGGAACACTTCATGGAGCGTATGCGCCGCACCGACAATGCGGAAGCGGCGCGCCATGAGGGCATCGAAATCGCGCGCGAGATGGTGCGCCGAGTCCGTCCTATGGTTGCCGGCGTCCAGTTGAGCGCTCCTTTCGGACGCTATCAAATGGCCTTGGATGTTGCCGAAGCGATCGGTACAAGGTAAACTACGTTGTCCGGGTAAACGCTTCGCATTTCGGATATTAGAGACTTGAACACCGCCTGAACAGACACAACGACGTGGCCACAGACCTTATCGAGATCGATCCCGAACAACCCGGTGCGGAGGCTCTGGAACGTGCTGCCGCCCAAATTCGCCGCGGTGGCATAGTCGCCATTCCCACCGACGCGCTTTACGTCCTGGTCGCGGACCCGATGAACCTGCACGCCGTAGGCCGTGTGTTTGCGGCAAAGGGGCGTTCGCCGAACCAGTCGCTGCCGCTGCTGGTTTCGGATCTGCTGATGGCGCAGGAACTTGCCAAGGAAGTTACGACGCGCTTCTACCTGCTCGCGCGCCATTTCTGGCCGGGGCCGCTGACGATTATCGTCCCGGCTTCCGCGAAAGTTCCGTTGAAGGCGACAGGAAACACGGGCCGCCTGGCTCTGCGCCAGTCCTCCTCGAAAGTGGCGACGGCGCTGATCGACTGCCTTTCCCAACCCCTGATCGCGACGAGCGCGAACATCTCGGGCCAGCCCACCTGCCCCAGCGGTATCGATGTTTTCGGAATGATGGATGGCCGCGTTGACCTTGTGCTCGACGGCGGCTCCTGCGGCGGCGCCGGCAGCACGACCGTCGATATCACGGAACCGTACTGGCGCGTGATCCGCGAGGGTGCAGTTAGCGAAAAAGAGATCGCCGAGTGTCTTAAGGGCCATTAGCCCGCCGGTACGCGCCTCTTCGTACTAAACTCGGAATCATGCAGCACCAGATCATCCTGATCAGCGGCGCGAGCGGCGGACTGGGCGGCGCCGTGGTCGACGCATTTCTTGCTTCGGGCGCGCATGTGGCCGCCGTCGCCCGTTCTCATGTGGCTGCACCGCGCGAGCGGCTGCACCCCATCTCTGCCGACCTGCTCACCGAAGCGGGCGTACGCCACGCCGTCGCCGAGGCGCTTTCTATTGACGGCCGTATCGACGCACTCGTCCACCTGATGGGCGGTTTTCGCGGAGGCGCGGCCATCGCCGCCACAGATGATGAAACCTGGAATGCAATGTTCGAGATGAACGCGACGGCCGCATTCCGACTGTGCCGCGCGGTGCTGCCACATATGCTTGAACGCAAGCGCGGCCGTATCCTTGCGGTGGGCTCGCGCTCCGGAGCCATGCCCGGGGCGGGCGTCGGCGCATATGCCGTCTCGAAGGCCGCGCTCCACGCGCTGATCGAAACCATCGCGGCTGAGGTAAAGGACTCGGGACTCACGGCCAATGCTGTGCTGCCCAGCGTGATCGACACTTCGGCGAACCGCGCGGCCAATCCGGGCGTGGACTATACGGCGTGGGTCAGCCCGGCGCGCATCGCGGAGTTGCTCGTCTGGCTCGCCTCGGACGCGGCGGCCGATATCAACGGCGCGCTGCTGCCCATGTACGGCCGCGCGTGAATCAATCGCCGCCGGTCGTTACCACTCCCGGCACCGTTGGAATCGTGGTGCCCTTACACAATCCCATCCAACAGTGCCAGCGACCGGAGGCGACCGCCACACATACATCCACTGCTCGTGGCTTAACATATTAGCTATGTCCAAACCAGCTAAGCTCACTGGCGCGGAGATCCAAACCGCGCTCGCTACGCTCCCCGGTTGGAGCCTGCTGCACAGCAAGCTCCATCGCGATTACAGCTTCGCGGACTTCGTACACGCTTTCGGCTTCATGGCCGCCTCGGCTGTCGCCGTTGAAGCGATGAACCATCATCCGGAATGGAGTAACGTGTACAACCGCGTCGCCATCGACCTCACGACGCACGATGCCGCGGGCATCACCGCGCTCGACGTCGAACTCGCACGCAAACTCGAATCGCTCGCATCGAAACTGCTATGACCACACGACTCCTGCTCACCACTCCGCTCGCCGCTGCGCTTGCCGCCTTGCTCGCAATGCCGCTCCGGGCACAGAGCTTCGCAGGATCTGAACAGCTCGACGCCGCCATCGAAGAAGCGATAGCAAAGGACCAGATCCCCGGCGCGGTATTGCTTGTCGGGCACGCCGGCCAGATTGTACATCGCAAAGCCTACGGTTCGATGGCGTTGACGCCGCACCGCGAAGCGATGACCACGGAAACGATTTTCGACGCAGCGTCGCTCACTAAGGTCGTCGCCACCAGTTCCGCGATTCTGAAGCTGCTCGAAGACGGACAGATCCGCTTGAGCGATCCCGTCACGAAGTACCTGCCCGGATTCCAGGGCGGCAAGAGCGACGTGACGCTGCGGCAGTTGGTGACGCACTTCTCCGGATTGCGTCCGGACCTCGACCTGAAGCCCGCCTGGAGCGGCTACGACACGGGCATCCGCAAGGCGCTGGTCGAGAAATCCGTGAATCCGCCCGGCACGAAATTCACTTACAGCGACATCAATTTCATCCTGCTCGGCGAAATCGTGCACAAAGTCACGGGCAAAATGCTGCCCGATTACGTGCGCGAAAAAGTCTTCGTGCCGCTCGGAATGAACGAGACGATGTTCCAGCCGCCGGCCGCGCTCAAGAGCCGTATTGCGCCCACGGAACTCGTCGATGGCGTGATGCTGCGCGGCGTCGTGCATGACGAAACCACGCGTTACATGGGCGGCATCGCGGGCCACGCCGGACTCTTCACCACCGCCGACGACCTGGCGAAATTTGCCGAAATGATGCTCGGTATGGGCACACGCAACGGCGTGCGTATCTTCAGTCCGCTCAGCGTGCGCAAAGCTACCGAGCCGCAGACGCCTTCCGGGCAGCCGGTCCTGCGCGGCCTCGGCTGGGACATGGATTCGCCGTATTCAGGCAATCGCGGCGAACTGTTCCCGCTAGGCTCCTATGGGCACACCGGCTTTACCGGTACCAGCCTATGGATCGATCCGAAGACGCAGAGTTATGTCATTCTGTTGGCCAATAGCGTCCATCCGCAACGCCGGCCGCCGATCACATCGTTACGCGGGCGCGTCGCGACTGTCGTTGCGGCGGCGCTGGGCGTCGACTCGCGCGACTCGCTGCTGACTGGCTTCTATGAGACGAATCCGGGCTATCCACGCACGGTGAACCGCAATGCGGAGACACTTACCGGCCTCGACGTCCTGGTGCAACAGAAGTTCGCGTCACTGGCCGGCAAGCGCGTCGGACTGATAACCAACCACACCGGACTCAGCCGCGACGGCCGGCGTAATGTCGATCTGATGCTCGCCGCCGGAATTAAAGTGACCGCGCTGCTCTCGCCCGAACACGGTCTCGCCGGGCGTGAAGACCACGAAAACGTGGCGAATAGCACGGACCAGGCCACTGGGCTCGTCGTCTATAGCCTGTATGCCGGAAAGAATCGCCGCCCAAACGACGAAATGATGAAGAATGTCGACGTGCTCGTATTCGATATTCAGGACATCGGCGCACGTTTCTATACCTATATCTGCACGATGGTCAACGCCATGGAGGAGGCCGCGCGGCGCAAGATCCCTTTCTATGTGCTCGATCGCCCCAACCCGATCACCGGCGTGCATGTCGAAGGACCGATGCTCGATCCCGAGTTGAAGTCATTTGTCGGCTGTGTCGCCATGCCCCTGCGCCACGGTATGACCGCCGCCGAGATCGCGAAAATGGCCAACGCGGACCAGGAGATTGGGGCTGCACTGGAAGTCGTCCCGATGAAGAACTGGCAGCGCGGCGACTGGTTCGACTCCACCGGCCTCGCATGGGTGGACCCATCGCCTAACATGCGCAGCCTCAACGCCGCTCTGTTGTATCCCGGCGTCGCCATGCTCGAGAGCGCGAAGAATTATTCCGTCGGCCGCGGCACCGACTCGCCCTTTGAACAGATCGGCGCCGACTGGATTCGCGGCCGCGAACTGGCAGCTTACCTGAACGCACGGCAAATCCCGGGCGTGCGCGTCTATCCGACGCAGTTCGCGCCTATGGCGTCCAATTTCAGCGGGAAAACGGTGCAGGGCGTGCGCTTTGTGATCACAGACCGGGAAGCCTTCCAAAGCGTAAAGCTGGGGATGGAACTGGGCGTGGCGTTGGAGAAACTGTATCCCTCGAAGATCCAATGGGATGTGACGGAACGGCTGATTGGAAACCGTTCCGTCATTGCAGACCTGAAAAACGGAAAAGAACCCAGAAACATCGAGCAGGCACAAGAGGAGAGCCTCCGCAGCTTTCGCGAACACCGCGCGAAATTCCTGCTCTACCGGTGAAAAACTAAATCGTCGCCGACTTGGCCGCCGCCGTGGTCTTCGTCTTGCTCCCCGGTGGGCGGCCGCGCTTTTTTACGTCGGCCAGCCAGGCTGGAGGACGTCCGCGCCGTCTGCCCCGACCCCGGGACAGCCGCTCCAGACTCATGATCGCTTCTTCGAGTTGTTCTCTTTCCTGCCGAAGTTCCGATAAAATTTTCACTACGTCCATAGATTCTCCCAGTCTTCCCCGCCTTCTTGCTGAGTTCCGCTTTCAGAACAGATTCAAGAATTGCGGCTACGCAAGACTATCTCAGTTTTACCCCATTTTTTATGTGATTTCAATAGGTCTGTTCGGAATTCAGAACAAAATCTGGATCTTGTGAAAACTGGAAAAAGGTTCTAAAGGCGGGCGAAACACCCGCGGGCCGCGTCCGATCACAGCAAATTGCGCCGTTTCCAGTGATAATAGAACGGTATTCCCGCCGCGATAATGCCCAACCCGAGCAGCGACTCGCGCGGAGAATTTTGCAGCGTCGAGACGAGAATACAACCAGCGGCCGCTACAAAAAGTACCGGTACTACGGGATATCCAAGCGCCCGATAGGGCCGCACCATGTCCGGGCGCTTGTAGCGCAGCACGATGACTGAGGCCGCCGCCATCGCGTAGAGGATCCAGCTTGCGAAGATTACGTAGGTAAAGAGCTGGTCGAAGCGCCCGCTCAGCACCAGCAGGCAGGACCACAGGCTGAGGGAAAGAATGGAGACCCACGGCGTGCGGTGGTCAGGGTGGACGCTTGCGACGGAGCGGAAGAAAAGCTGATCGCAGGCCATCGCGTAGGGTACCCGCGAGCCAGTTAAAATGGAGCCATTGAGCGCCGCGAAAATCGAAATCATCGCAGCGATACTGACTGCGGCAGCGCCGCCCGATCCTAGAACGTGGCGCATCATCTCGGCGGCGACGCGATCGCTGCCCAGCACTTCAGCCGGGGTCAGGACGTAAAAATAGGCGCAGTTAATCAGCAGGTAAATCACGATCACAGCCAGCGTGCCCAGAATCAGCGCGCGCGGCAGGTTGCGCTGCGGGTCCTTAATTTCACTCGAAACCATGCTGACGTTATTCCAGCCGTCATAGGCCCAGAGTGCGGCGACCATGGCGCCGAAGAATCCCGCAATCCCACCCACAGCCGGAACTGACGTGCCGAAATTCGCAGCACTTCCGATGCCGGAGCCGAGTCCGATCGCGATCACCACGCAGATTAATCCCACCTTGACAGCGGTCACGGCGACCTGCACGCCGCCGCCGAGCTTGACGCCGAAGTAGTTGACGACAGAGAGGAAAACGATCACTCCGATGGCCAGCAACTGGCCGGAGCTGACGTCGAGCGGGCCGCCGCCCGGTCCCAGCGGAATCGGAATCGAACCGATCGATTTCTCCAATTCCGGGCGGAAATTAGCCAGGTAATAGAAGAATCCAGTGGCGAGCGTGGCGATCGAACCGCTCTTGGCGACCCACATTTGCGTCCAGCCGTAGACAAATGCCCAGAACGGGCCATAGGCTTCGCGCAGATAGACATATTCGCCGCCCGCCTCCGGCATCGCCGCGGCGAGTTCGGCGTAAGTCAGGGCGCCGAACAGCGAGAGCAGGCCTCCTACTACCCAGACCGAGAAAACGGCGCCGGGCGAGCCGGTCCACCCGATCATCGTCTTGGGAACCAGGAAAATGCCGGAGCCGATTACGGTTCCGATCACGATTGAGACGGCGCCCCAAAGTCCCAGATCCCGGCGCAATGCGGGCTGGACGGTCCTGTCAGCCATTTCCCCTCATTTCCTCGACAACCGTTTCCCGGAGGAAGAGCGAGGCCAGCAGGGCCACGCCGATCGTAACCGACGTCCCGACCATGACATACCATGTCCAGGCGATTTGTGTGTAGAATTTCACGTACAGCATGATCAGCAAACCTGCGGCCATGCCGCAGATGGCGGCCTTCTCCCCGACGCGTTTCGTTCCCAGCCCGAGCAGAAAAACTCCCAGCAGCGAGCCGTAAATAATCGAGGCGATCGAGAGACCCGCTTCGAGCACGGAACCCCAGTGGCGCGCTACCAGGCCGATCAGAAACAACAGCACGCCCCAGCCGATGGTGGCCCAGCGAGCCATTGAGAGAAAGTGTGCCTCGTTGCGTACTTTGGCGCGCGCCGCGAGCATGGGCTTGTAGAAATCCATGATCGTCGTGGAGGCCAGCGCATTGAGCGCTGCGCTTAGATTCGACATCGCCGCCGCCAGAATGGCGGCAATCACCAGGCCGGCCACGCCCGGCGGCAGGAAGCGCCAGATGAAGTCCGGGTAGATCCGGTCGGCCGGTATGGGCGCGGGCAGACCCGCGTCCGAATAATAGACATAAAGCAGCAAGCCAATCACTAGAAACAGCGTGAACTGGAAACAGATCACGATCCAGCTTGTAAACAGCGCCGCGCGACCCTCTTTCAAGTTGCGCGCCGAGAGCAGGCGCTGCACCATGAGTTGCTCGGTGCCGTGGCTCGCCGTGGTCAGGAAGCAACCGCCCAGAACGCCGGCCCAGAAACTGTAGGGGCGCGTGAAAAACTCGCGTGTCAGTTCGAAACGGAAGTCGAAGATCTGAAGTTTGTCCGCGGCTGCCGCTATCGTGGCAACGTGCCCCCAGCCCTGTGGAATGTGGTCGAGTATCACGAAAAAGCTCAGGATCGCGCCGCCTACGTAAAGAATCATTTGCACTACGTCGGTCCAGATCACGGCGGTCATGCCGCCTTCAAAGGTATAGAAGAGCGTAAGGCAGACGATCAGGCTGATCGAGGCGATCTCTCCCGTACCGAGAATAATCGAGATCACGATGGAAATAGCAAACACGCGCACGCCCTCGGCCAGTGCGCGCAGGATCAAAAACGAGCCGGCGGTGAGTTTGCGGATGCGCTGCCCGAAACGCCTCTGCATCAACTCATAAGCGGTGAACATTTCGCCGCGAAAATAATGCGGCAGGAACAGAATTGATATGACGACGCGCGCGAGCAGATACCCGGCCACCACCTGCAGAAATCCGAAGTTTCCGCCGAAGGCCAGCGCGGGCGTACCGATCACGGTCAGCGTGCTGGTCTCCGCCGAGACGATCGAGAACGAGATGGCCCACCAAGGTGTCGTGCGGCCGCCGAGGAAGTAGTCTTTTAGCGTCCTTTGGGAACCGCGAAACCGCGCGCCGAACCACGTGATCCCAATCAGGTAGAGCAGTATCACACCGAGATCGAAATAGCGCATGGGAAAGGGGATTCTAGCACATCGGCCGCCGCGAAATCCGGTTTTCGCGGGAACAATCCGGCCTCCGTTGGCATCTATGTGGACAACAATGCAGAAAGCTGCTTGCGCGCTTGCGAGTGATTCGACTATACTCCTGAATTGCAAGCGTTCTAACCTCGCTTGTGCAACGATGGCTGAACGCGTTTTAAGATGCGCAACAAACCAAGCTCGAACGGGAGGCGTGAAAGTGTTTCGTAGACTCTCCATACAACTGACTGCCGTGGCAGCGGTATTGATCCTCGGAGTTTCGGCCTGGGGCCAAGCGGCACCCGCGGCCAAGAACTGGAAGGATCGTGCCGAATACGACCTGTATGACAGCATCACCAAGGCGACCGACGCCAACAAGCGACTGGAACTGCTGAATACATGGAAGTCGAAATACCCGCAGACCGATTTCGTCGCCGAACGAAACGCGTTCTACGTCAGTACCTACCAGGGACTGAACCAGGGACAGAACTTGCTCAATTTCTGCAAGGAGACCCTGGCTGCCTCTCCAAAAGAGATGAGCTGCCTGTACTGGGCCACCGTGCTGACGATATCGCTCGCCAACACCGCGCCTGACGCCCTCGACTTTGGAGAAAAATCCGCCAAGAGCCTGCTCGGCAACCTCGACGAAGCCCTGGCGCCGGACAAGCGCCCCAAAGGGCTCACCGAAGAGGCGGCCATGAAGCAGCGCAAGGCCCTCGAATCGCAAGCCTACACGACCGTCGGTTGGGTGGCGATGACTCGCAAGAGCTACGAACCCGCCGAGGCCGCTTTCAGCGAAAGCCTCAAGGCCGAGCCGAATAACGCTCAGGTTTCCTACTGGCTGGGAAGCTGTGTGCTGGCGCAGCGCAAGGTGGAGAAGCAGGCCGCCGCACTTTATCATTTCGCGCGCGCCTCTTCGCTGACCGGTCAGGGCGCTCTGCCCGACGCGCAGCGCACGCAACTCGACGCTTACCTGACAAAGGTCTATTCGAACTTCCATGGCGACAGCAGCGGGCTGCCCGAGATCAAGACGCTCGCGCAGAAGCAGCCCTTCCCGCCCGCCGATTTCGCGATCAAGAGTTCGGTGGAGATCGCTACGGAGAAGGAAGAGGAGTTCAAGAAAACCAATCCGATGCTCGCGTTGTGGATGAGCATCCGCAAGGAGCTCGCGGGGCCCGGTGGCGAGGCGTATTTCAACGAGAAACTGAAGGACGCGCAGCTCCCCGGCGGCGTTCACGGTGTGGCGAAGTTCAAGGGCAAGCTGATCTCGATGAAACCGGCCGTGAATCCGAAGGAACTTGTGGTAGGCATCTCCGATGCGACCACCGCTGAAGTGACCTTGCGCTTCGACGCGCCCTTGAAGGGCAAAGCCGACGTGGGTACGGATCTTGAGTTTGAAGGCGTCGCAGGCGCGTTTGCCGGCGACCCGTTCAACCTGACGCTCGATCTCGACAAGAGCAAGTTGGATGGCTGGCCAGTCCAGGCGGCCGCGCCTGCCAAGAAGGCTGCGCCTGCCAAGAAAGCCGCGCCGAAGAAGAAATAACGGAGTCGGTAGCGAGGAGTTCCCGGCCGGGTTGGGCTTTCGAAGCCTAATCCGGCCGTCTTGTTTTTCAGGAGCGTGGTTTCAGCCGCGTAGTCCGAGAGCGTCGCGCGAGTACGCCAAGCACTGCTCCAGGTTGGCGGCCTCCATGCGAAGTTGCGCTTCGCGGTCGAGACCTGTGATGCGCGGCAACGGCCGTTGGGGCTTGTTATTGCGAACCAGCGCCAACGCGCGCGCCAGATATTTTCCGTTTCTATCGGGAAATGTCGCCCAGTATTTCGCGGTCAGGCAGGGGATTTTCAACGGATCCCGAGTGAGCATATCGAGCGAGAACTTCACGGTGGGTCGTGCCTTCTGCAGCGCGGCCACCATGCGCTTCAAATCGAGAATGCCGGTTCCCATTGGCACTTCCGAAAGCAGGAAGCCGTCCTCGTACTCTTCGACGCCCATGTCCTTGATGTGCGTGTTGATGACATAGGGCGCGAGGCTTTCGACCACATCCATCGGATCATCGAGCAACGAAAGATTGTTGCCGAAGTCGACGCACGCGCCGAGGTACTCGCTCGAATAGCGTTTCAGCATCACGGCAAATTCTTCGGCGGTCCAGTCCTTGTGGTTCTCGATGCCGAGTGGTAGGCGGTGCTTGTTCACGATCGGAAGGGCGCGCTCAATTTTCGCTTTGGCATCGGCGGCGAAACTCTTCCATTGCTCCAGCGTGTCGAAGGTTTCGTAGCGCCGGCCGGAGAGGCAGGCGCTTCTGATGCACTCCGCTCCGGCCAACTTCGCCGCTGCCACAGTCTTCTCGAACTGCGTCGTGTCGGCGGCGGGCAGCGGTGTGAGGACTTCGAAATAGAGGTTCAGCGCCTCGCATTTGCGGCGCACCTGTGTGAGATACTCCGGCTCGAGCGAAGCGAGGCTTGCCTGCACTCCGCCCGCGCCAAGCGCCGCGGCCCTGTCGAGAAACTCGAGGGCTGTTCTAGGCGGGCGCAGGATGGCAAAGGAGTCGGGTGTCAAGCCCATCTTCGAGCGCGTGGCCGGAGCGAAGGCAGCGGCGGCGGCAGTTGTCAATAGTTCGCGGCGTGTCACAGTTTGAAGCTTCTCAATACGTCGTCCCACGGTTTGCGATACGGGCGCACGAGATGGGTGTTGGCCTCGCGGTCGCCGATCACCTCTTCCTTCTGCGCGTCCCATTTCAGCGCACGCCCGAGTTTCATCGAGAGGTTTGCCAGATGGCACGCCACCGACACCTGGTGGCCGTCTTCCACGTCGGAGATGGGCCGCTGGCGCGACTGGATGCAATCGAGAAAATGGCGCGCGTGATGCAACATCGGCTCGGGCTGGTCTCCCGTGCCTTTCATGGCTTGCGCATAGGGTGCGGGCTTAAACGCCCGCGCCTTAGGAGCGCCGGGCGGTTCGGACCACGGCGGAATCGCGCTCTCCGGAGCGATCTGCATGTCAGGCACAAACTCGTAGCCGCCGCGCGAGGCCGCGAGAACTCCCTTTGTTCCGCAGAACTGCACGCCGGCCAGACTGCTCGCCGTGCCACCTCCCCCGCGCGTCCTGCCGCTGGACGCCTCGCGGATTGAGCCTTCGACCGTGAAACCCGGATACTCCCAGATCGCATCCTGCACGTCCGGCGTCTCCCCGTTGTCCTGGAGCGCGTAGCGGCCGCCGCTCGAATAGACCGACTTCGGTGCGGTCACCTTCATCAGGAAATGCACCAAGTCCATATCGTGCGCGCCGAGGTTGGTCATTTGGCCGCCCGAGTAATCCCAGAACCAGCGGAAGTGGTACAACACCCGGTTCGGATTGTAGGGCCGCTGGGGTGCGGGGCCGAGCCATAGGTCGTAGTCCAGACCCGGCAGCGGCGCGCAGTCGGCGGGCCGGCCAAAGCCCGGCATGATGTTACGGTACGAACTGAAGCGCGCGCTCTGAATCTTGCCCGCGTGGTTTTGCGCGAGCAGCGCCTGGACTTCCTTCATGTGCGTTCCGCTACGTCCCTGGGTACCTGTGATGCAGATGCGCTTGTAGCGGCGCGCGGCTGTGGTCATCCAGCGGCCTTCGTTGATGAACAGGGTCATCGGCTTTTCGACATAGACGTCTTTGCCCGCGGCGCACGCCATGATGGTTGCGAGCGCGTGCCAGTGGTCCGGCGTGGAGATGACGACAGCGTCGACGTTCTTGTCGTCAAGCAGCTTGCGGAAATCCGTGTAGCCTTTCGGGCTGCCGCCGCACAGCGCCTGCGCATTTTCGACGCGTGGCTGATAGACGTCGCACACGGCCGTCAACGCGGCATTCGGCAGGGCCTTGAAGTCGGCGATGTGCCGCAAGCCGATCAGGCCGCAGCCAATGAACCCGATCTGGATGCGATTGTTGGCGCCGCTCACCCGCGCATACGAAGCTGCGGTTAAGGCGCCCAGGAAAGTGCGGCGGGGTAAAAACACGCTCAGCAGTATATCACCCGCAAACCGCCAAACGGTGATATAGACTATGCGGAGGAGGATCGATGAAGCAGGCGATCGGAGGCATGATCATCGGCGTCCCACTATTTCTGTGGGGCTTTGTGCAGTACCGGAAGTCGCGTGCCGCAGCCATGTGGCCCACCGCGCAGGGCGCAATTGTGGGTGCAACCGTGGAGAGCGAGTTTTCGCGCGGAGGAGAGGACGAAGCCGACTCCTGGTCCTACTATCCGGCAGTGCAGTACCACTATGCCGTGGGCCAGCAGACGTACCAGGGCAATCGGATCGCTATCGAGCGGCGCGGCTATCAGAGGCCGGAACAGGCGCAGGCGGCGCTCGCACCGTTTCCGGTGGGTCAGCCGGTGTTGGTCTACTACGACCCGGCGCGGCCGCACGAAGCGGTCCTCGATCCGAGCAAGAAAGCGGGCGTCGTGCTCATGGTGATCGGGGCGTTGATTGCTGTTGTGCCTCTGGCGGCGGCGCTCTAGCCGCCCGGGCTGAAGAAAATTTGTTTCGATCCGGGCGATTGGATGTACAATCGATCACGGTCGTAGGGCCGAACTGGGTCCCTAAACATATTCAGGAGGGGGATCGGTCATGAGTCGATTCTGGTCACTGCTGCCAATTACCGGGCTGCTTTGCTTGACAACAGCCTGCACCCAACCCCAACCGCCGGCGCCGGATACTCGCGCCGCAGACGAACGCGCGATCCGCGACCTGGAGATCGAGTGGTCCAAGATGATGGCCGCGAAAGACGTGGAGCGCGTCGTGTCGTATTACGCCGACGACGCCTCGCTTTTTGAACTCAATGCTCCGATCGCGACAGGCACGGCTGCAATTCGCGCATCGTTCACAAAGCTATTCGCGATGCCAGGCGTCTCGCTCAATTTCCAGACCGTCAAGGTGGAAGTGGCCCGCGGCGGCGACCTCGCCTATTCGCACGGCACCTACACGTTCTCGATGGACGGTCCCAAAGGCAAGCCGGTCAACGATAAGGGCAAGTACGTCACGGTGTACCGCAAACAAGCCGGCGGCCAGTGGAAAGCTGTCGCCGACATCAACAATTCCGATCTGCCCATGAAGTGATTCGGGCAACGTGCCACGCGCCAACTGCGATTATGACCTCGGACGAAGGTGCGCTCAGCGTACAGCCGCGAGCGTCATCATCGTCCGCTTCGCATAGAAATACATTCCGTCGAGTCCGGGCGCGGCAGAACGCGCCTTATCGAGCAGCGTGGCGGTTCCGACTTCCATCACGCCCGGCGGGAAGCTATTCAGATTCGTCTGCGCGCTGCTGGCAGGCAACACGGAGAGCACATCGGCGGGAATCGTGAGGCGTCCCGCTGCGATGCGCTCCGTGCAGGCCACAAAGCCGCGCACCCCGGATTCCTTGTTGGTGGCCTCGATGTCGATGAAGACGAACTCCCGGTTCGGATCGCCTCCCGTCCAAGTTACGGTCAGATCGGCGTCGCGCGAGACCGCAGCCGCCACTTCCGGATTCGTCCAGGTCAACGTTTGCGGCAGAGTCAAGGTGGCGCTAAACCCGCCGACGTCGGGTCCTCCCGAGGCGTTGTTGATGGTATAGTCACCCGGTTCGAGATAGTCAGGCAGGGATGGCGTGCCCGGCGCGCCTCCGCCTAACGACGCATTGTATTGATGCGAGCCCGAACCCTCGCCCTTGATCTGCTTGGCTCCGCGCGGGCCGGTCAGGCTGAGCGCCGCGCCTCCAGCGAGGTCGACAGTCACGACGGGATCGTCGACATCGGGACTGTCGGGATTTCGTGGATCGATCGCGTAGGTCAAGGCTGTGCAAGTGCCCAACGCGGCGGACAGGCCGAACAGCCCACGGGATGTGATGACCGCATTCATGTCGCGCCGGAAAAATTGTCCGAAGCCGCCATCGATCCGGAAGTCGACTCCGGCGGAAGGGGCTGAGAACCATGTGCGAGAGAGTGAGACAAAACCGATCTTCGATTGCCCGTTCCGCGCGGCCGTGTCCAGGTCCGCCGCGGCAATGCCGGTCGGATCCGAACAGGTCGATCCAGCCGCCGTGACGGCGATCGAAGTGAAGTTGCTCACGATGCCGCCGGCCTTGACGGCCACCGGAACATAGCAGCCTTCGACGCCTGGCGGTGTTTCAAAGTTGATCTGGTCAATGCCCGGAAATTCAGGTGAGCGCCCCTTGTAAAGGATCTTGGCCGGAACTCCGCCGACGAGGACCTGAACGTCGACGTCGAGATTGCCGGCCGGGGGAAGGGAAGCGTCACTCCCGCTGATCGCTCCCAAGCCGGTGCCCCACAGGATCAGCACTTGGCCGGGGTGCGCCGCGTTGTTGAGGGCGTTGAGCGGAGCCTGGGTAGGCGAAACGTAGTTCTGCACGATGGCCGGCCCGTTCCCGGCCTGGTTGCGCGAGAATGTGCCGAATGCGTTTTTAACTACACGGATGGGTGCGCTTCCGCTCGCGCGTCCATTGTACGTCACGGTCACCGTTCCTTCGCCGATTGGCGCATTCGAGGGCAGAACCGCGGCAACCTGAGTTGCCACCGTGTAGATCGGAAAGGCGTCGATGCTGGCCGATCCGATGCTGACGCGGACTGAAGTGCCTCCCAATTGAGTGCCCAAGGGAAATGCGGCGTTGCGGAGTAGTTGGGAAGGACCGAGTCCCGATCCAAACAGCACGAACAACGAACCTTGGGCGACACCGGCGTTGGGCAAACCGGGAAGAACGTAACTTGCCGAATTCAAGGCGCCGGCCTGCGAGAGCGCTGGCTGCGCGAAAACGGGGGCTGTGATAAGCGTCAAAATGGTCCAGATTGTAAGTTGGCGATTCATAGGCGGTAGGTCTCATCACGATTCCCCACGGCATTTCCACATCGGAGCCGGGGGAGAGCCACAGTATCAGCGATACAGAATTATTAGTCAAATAAATTAAGACCTGAAACACTTATATGAAGCCGATGCCGCCCCTTTGACGCAGCTCGCGAAGACGAATACATTAAAGAGATTAAGATCTTTTATTACCTGACTGAGCGCTCGCGTCTTGCGCGCTGCTCCCCGATATGAAATAATCGGCGCCAATATGCGGAGTTTGGTGACGCTGTTGGCTCTGATCGCCATTTCGGGATGTTCCGTCAAGAAGTTCGCCATCAACAAGTTAGGCGACTCTCTTGCGAAGAGCGGCAGCACGTTTTCTTCGGACAACGATCCCGAGTTCGTCGGCGGGGCACTTCCGTTCAGCCTGAAGTTGATCGAGAGCCTGCTTGCCGAAAGCCCGAAGCATCGCGGTCTGCTGACTGCCGCCGCGAGCGGCTTTACGCAATACGCCTACGTCTATATCCAGCAGGACGCCGAGGAGATGGAAGAGCAGGACACCGCCCGTGCGGCCCATCTGCGCGGCCGTGCCAGGAAGCTCTACCTGCGCGCGCGCGGTTACGGCCTGCGCGGCCTGGAAGTGAAACATCCCGGCTTCGAGCAGAAACTCCGGGCGGACGCCAAAGCCGCCGCGGCTTCCGCCACCAAAGTTGATGTGCCGCTGTTATTCTGGACTGCTTCTGCGTGGGGCGCGGCGATTTCGCTCTCGAAAGACGATCCCAACCTGATCGCTGAGCAGCCGCTGTTGGAGGCGCTAATCGACCGTGCGCTCGCGCTCGACGAGAGTTACGATTCCGGCGCCATACATGGCTTCCTGATCAGTTATGAGCCGAGCCGGCCCGGCGGAGAGGCTGACGCCGCCGCGCGCTGCCGCATGCATTTCGACCGCGTCATGCAACTTACCAAGGGCCAGTCTGCCGCACCGTTGCTTTCACTGGCCGAATCCGTCTCAATCAGCAAGCAGAACAAAACGGAGTTTCTCGAATTGCTAGCTCGCGCCCAGAAGATAGATCCCGACGCGCGTCCGGACCTACGCTTGTCTAATCTGGTGATGCAACGCCGCGCCCGCTGGCTGGAAGGGCGCGTTGACAAACTGTTTGTGGATTAACTCGTAAACTGACTATGCTACGTTTCTTCTTACTACTCATCGTACTAGCATCCGCGCACGCCGCTGAGAGAGTGAAGCTTGCCACGGTTCTGCCGACCGGCACTTCCTATCATCAGATCCTCCAGACTATGGGGCAGGAGTGGCGCCAACAGGGCGTTGAATTGACGATTTTCACTGGCGCGCAGATGGGCGACGAATCCGACATCGTGAGCCGCATGGGCGTCGGCCAGTTCCAGGCCGGCGTGCTGAGCGTGCTCGGCCTCTCGAAGATCGACGCCTCGGTCACCGCGCTGCAGTACATGCCAATGATGTTCCGCTCTCTGGAGGAGGTCGACTTCGTCCGCACGAGAATGCAGCCCCAACTGGAGGCAAGCCTGCTCAAGAAAGGCTACGTCGTTCTGTTCTGGGGCGATGCCGGCTGGATTCGCTTTTTCTCGACGCAGCCAGCGCTGAAGCCGGAAGATTTCAAGTCGATGAAGATGTTTGCCTGGAGCGGCGACACGCGGCAGATCGACCTGATGAAGACCCTGGGTTATAACCCGCGACCGTTGGCGACCACTGAAATCTTCACCAGCCTGCAATCGAAAATGATTGAAGCTGTCTCGCTGAGTCCTTCCTACGCGCTGAGCATACAGGTCGACCGGAGCGCGAAGCACATGCTGGAGGTGAACTGGGTTCCGCTGGTCGGGGCCACTGTGATCACGGCCAAAGCATGGAACTCGCTGCCGGAGCCAACGCGCGCCGCGCTGCGCAAGTCCGCTCTTGTGGCCGGCGAAAAGATGAAGGCCAGCGGCCGGAAGGAAGCCGACCAGTCCGTCGCGGCGATGGTCAAGCGCGGGCTGCAGGTGCATCCGGTGACGCCTGAAATCGATGCCGCCTGGCGCAAAATGGCGGAGCAGATTTATCCCAAAATCAGCGGCAACATCGTGCCCAAGGAGATGTTTGAACAGGTGCAGGCCCTGCTCAAGGAGTACCGGGCGCGCAAATGAGAATCGACAACGCCGCGATCCTGCTGGTGCTGTCTGCCATGGTCCTGCTCCCGTTGGTGGAGAGTCTTTTGCGCGCCACGCTTGGCGTGGGAATCTCCGGCTCGGACTCCATCGTGCAACACTTGACGCTGGCCGTCGGCATGATCGGCGGGGCGATTGGGGCGCGCGAGAACCGCCTGCTGGCGCTCGCCACTGGAGACATGTTGCCGGAGGGGCGCCTTCGCGACCTGGGAACGATCTTCTCGCATGGCTTCGCGGCGGCCGTCACCGCTTTGCTTACTGTCGCGGGCGTGCAGTTCGTGATCTCCGAACGCGCGGCGGCCAACGAATTCGTGTACGGCATTCCGCTCTGGATTGTGCAGTCGCTGCTGCCGCTGGGCTTTTCTGCCGTGACGCTGGGGCTGTCCTGGCACGCTTCGCAACGTTGGACAGGGCGCGCCCTCGGTGTTGGTCTCAGCGTCGCGATCGTCGCCTGCGGAGCGCTGCCTCCCGAACATCTGGTTAAGCCCGCGCTGCTGCTACTGCTGCTCGCGACCGCTTTCGGGGCGCCAGTGTTCACGACACTCGGCGGCGCCGCCGTGATTCTGTTTTGGGGCGCCGGGCAGCCGATCGCTTCGATTCCCCTCGACCATTACCGTCTCGTAACGAACCCCACGCTGCCTACGATTCCCCTGTTCACGCTGGCGGGCTATTTCCTGGCCGAAGGCGGCGCCTCGAAACGTCTGATCCATGTCTTCCATACGCTGTTTGGACGCCTGCGCGGCGGGCCTGCAATTGTCACCGCTTTAGTCTGCGCCTTCTTCACGTCCTTCACGGGCGCGAGCGGCGTCACGATTCTTGCGCTCGGCGGCCTGCTGATGCCGATCCTGTTGTCGGCGCGGTACACCGAAAAGACCGCGCTCGGCCTGCTCACCGGCGCGGGTTCGCTTGGCCTGCTGTTCCCGCCCTGCCTGCCGCTGATTCTCTACGCAATCGTCGCGCGTGTCGAAATGCAGACGATGTTTCTGGCGGGCATCATCCCCGGTCTGTTGCTCGTCCTGCTGACCGCATGGTGGGGCATTCAACAGGGACCAAAGGTTGAAGCCACAGGTGCGCCCTTCGATTTTGGAGCGGCGAACCGTGCGGTGTGGGATGCGAAATGGGAACTGCTCCTGCCGGTGGTGGCCCTGGCCAGCATGTTTGGCGGATTTGCGACGATGGTCGAAGCCGCCGCGCTCACGGCGCTGTATGCCTTTGTGATCGAGGCGTTCGTTTACCGCGACCTCAAACTTCGTGAAGTGCCGCGTGTCACTTCCGAGTGCGGCCTACTCGTCGGCGGCGTGCTGTTGATACTCGGAGTGGCGCTGGGCTTCACCAACTATCTCATCGACGCCCAGATTCCCATGCGCCTGCTCGATTGGGTCACCGCCTCAATCCACTCGCCGTGGGTTTTCCTGCTGCTATTGAACTTGTTTCTACTGGTGGTCGGCTGTCTGATGGACATTTTTTCCGCCATCGTCGTTGTGGTTCCGCTGATTGTGCCGCTGGGCGAAGCATTTCATATCGATCCGATCCACCTCGGAATCGTCTTCCTTGCCAATCTCGAACTCGGATATCTGACGCCGCCGGTGGGCATGAACTTGTTCCTCGCCTCCTACCGTTTCAAGAAGTCGTTGCCCGAGGTGTATCGCGCCGCCCTTCCGATGATGTTCGTGCTGCTGGTGGGCGTGCTGCTGATCACCTACATTCCGGCGTTGACGACCTTTCTGCCGAGCCTGTTTGCGCGTTAAGCGGCAAATCCACCGGCGAAAATCAGGCAGAATGCGAAAGGGCCCCGATATGGCCGACTAGACTCATCAGTGGAGCGCCTTCGAGGACTTACCCAGTGAGTCCGGGAATCTGGCAGGTGTACGATTAGGCAAGGGGGGGATTGCCATGCCACGACGAAGCGTTATAGCGTGCATCGTTGGCATTCTTGTCGTCGCTGGACTGGGATACTCAGCCTGGCATTACGTCAAGGAGCGCAGTGCTCAGTCGTGCAAAGCCTGTACGAGGGCTGTCCATCCCCACATGAAGACGGTGGCAATGGTGGATGGCAAACGCTCCGTCTACTGCTGCCCAGCGTGTGCGCTTTCAGCGCATCAGCAGTCTGGGAAGCAAGTGCAGGTGGTCGAGTTGACCGATTTCCTCAGCAACGGCCCATTGAAGCCGGAGAGCAGCTATGTGGTGCGGAACAGCGACGTGAATCCTTGCCTCCAGCATCACCCCGCTGTCGGAGAGAACAACCAACCTCTCGAAGCGCACTTTGACCGCTGCAGTCCGAGCGTGCTTGCATTTCAGGACCAGAGGTCGGCCGGAGCGTTCGCAAGCGAGCACGGGGGCCAAGTCCTGAAATTCTCCGACTTCGCCGCCGAGCTCCAGCGATAGGTGAGCGTTGTTAGCGGGCGGCTTCGATTTTGTCGACCTTCAGGATCTTCGTCTTCTCGAACAGGGTACCTGTCACGGTGACCTTCTGGGCTGCGAATTTCTCGGGAGTCTGTTGATCGCTGAGTACATAGATATCGCTTCCCACCAGCAGCGCGTACTTCCACTTGTTGGGATCCATCTTCACGCACTCCCGAACGCACTTCGCGTCAGGAGTAATGCCCATGGTGTGCTTGGCGCCGCACATGGTGTCGGTGATGACGCCCGTGAACGTTTGGGGCTTGTCGGCGGCGGCCAGTAGAGTGGCGCCAAATAACAGTGTGTAGATTATCTTCTTCATTTCGATGTCTGGTTCCTTTCTTCGATCGAGGTCAAAAACTGAAGTCCTTTATCCTGGTTCAGCCGCTTCCAAAGCAGCTCAAACTGCTTCTCGCTTAGTGGCTGTTTGAGCTGGAAATTGAAGCCCTTCATGCTTCCGTAGTGCGTCTTGGCACGCTCGTAGGTCGTGAGAGTGAGTTGATAGCGGTCGGACGTGCTGACGTTCTCGATGTCCTGATAACGCCAAGTGCGCGACTGGCGGGGCCGGTCCGTTTTGTAGACGATGCGATCCGGTCCCACTTGGAGGACACCCTCGGATCCCTGAATCGTGCCTTGTAGTTTGACCGGAAGCTCCCATAGCGTTCCAGACTGGGAATCAGCCACCGCTGCGACGAACCTGCGATCCAGCTTGTCTTTCAGCAGCGTGTAGGCAGCTTCGAATGACTGGCCACTCGGGAGGAAAAACTCGAATTCCTTGTCGACGCCCAGGAGCCACTTCCGGTCCTTGTAGGTAACGAGCACCAGTTTGTCCGGAGAGACCCATAGCTCCTGGATGTCCTGGTAAGCAAACTGAACGTTCTCCAACTTCGGCGGCTTCTTTGGATTCTTCTTCCGCTTTCCTTCCGGGATCACTTGTTGGTAGCCCACCCCCTTCTCGTTGATGGTGAGTACGCCGGCATGATCCTTCAGCGCACGATGGTGTCGAACTTCATAGCTGAGCTCGGCCGCCCCCGCCGGGACGACCGCGAGGAGCGCAACAAATAGACCTACGAAGCGATTTGCTTTTTGACTTCTGTGTTCCATTTCCAAACCTCATAAACTGCCGGGTAAACTACCAGTTCAAGAATGAAGGACGTGAAAATTCCACCGATCATGGGGGCCGCGATACGCCGCATCACATCCGCGCCGGCTCCAACCGACCACATGATTGGAACGAGGCCCATGAACATGACGGCCACGGTCATGAATTTTGGCCGAATTCGCTTCACGGCGCCGTCGTGGATTGCGTTCTGGAGATCGCCCAAACTGTTCATCCTGCCCTCCTTCTTCGCTCCTTCATAGGCAATGTTCAGGTAGAGCAGCATGAAGATGGCCGTCTCGGCATCGACACCAAGCAATGCGATCAGGCCGACCCACACGCCAATGCTCATGTTGTAGCCGAGGAAGTACAAGAACCAGATCGCACCGACCGCGGAGAACGGGACGGCAAGAATGATCAGCATGGTCTCCGTGATCGACTTGGTGTTCATGTAGAGCAGCATCATGATCAAAAAGAGTGTCAGGGGCAGGATTACGGTGAGTCTTTCCCTGACGCGCTGCATGGCCTCGTACTGTCCGCTCCAGACGAGTGTGTATCCTGCTGAGAGTTTCACTTTCTCGCGGACCAATTGCTTGGCTTCTTCCACATAGCTGCCCACGTCGCGCCCGGCCACATCGACGTACACGTAGCCATTCAGCATCCCATTCTCATCGCGCAGCATCGCGGGGCCGCTGGCAAGTTTGATGTCAGCGAGTTGGGACACCGGTATCTGCATCTTGCCGTCCATCACAGGCACCAGAACGCGGCTGAGCCGGTTGATGTCGCTGCGAAAATCCTGCATGTAGCGCACATTGACCGGATATCGTTCCCGGCCTTCGATCGTGGTGGTCACGTTTTCACCACCCACGGCGCTCATCAGCACCCCTTGCACATCCTCCATGCTGAGACCGTAGCGGGCCATTTCCTCGCGTTTCCAATCGAAATCCAGGAAGTAGCCGCCCCCTGTTCTCTCCGCGAATACGCTCCGTGTTCCGCGAACCTTCGGGAGTATGCCCTCAATCTCAGTGCCGATCTGCTCGATCTGCTTCAGATCGGAGCCGTACACCTTGATACCCACGGGTGTACGCACTCCGGTGGTCAACATGTCGGTGCGGCCCTTGATGGGCATAGTCCAGGCGTTGGACACACCGGGAATCGAGAGCGCCGCATTCATCTCTTCCACAAGTTGTTCGCTTGATATGTGATCTGGCGTGATGTGCCGGAAGACTGCCTTGCTCCAGTTTGGCGCCCAGGTCCAATTCGAGTACCAGGTATCGACCTTTCGCCATTCAGCCTGTGGCTTGAGGACGATGGTGGTCTCCATCATGGAGAACGGCGCCGGATCAGTGGACGTTTCAGCCCGGCCCGCCTTTCCCAGTACCGTGAGGACTTCCGGAAACTTCTTGATGATCCGGTTCTGCGTCTGCATGAGCTTCTGCGCTTCCGCCACGGAGATGCCAGGCAGGGTGGACGGCATGTAGAGCAGCGTGCCTTCTTCGAGGGGAGGCATAAACTCGGAGCCTAGCCGTTCGTAGACTGGTATCGTCACCAGAACCATGGCAATCGCTCCCGCGATGACCAGGTATTTCCAGCGGAGCGACCAGCGGCAAACGGGGTCGTAAACCCGCATTAGGATCCTGCTGATGGGGTGACTCTCTTCCGAGTGGATCTTGCCAACCAGGACGGCATTCACAACACGTGCCAGCCAGCGCGGCCGGAACCGAAAGTTCTCCATGTGCGTGAATAGCAGCCTCATCGCCGGGTCCAGCGTGATGGCCAGTACGGCAGCGATGATCATGGACAAGTTCTTCGTATAGGCCAGGGGCTTAAAAAGCCGGCCTTCCTGTGCTTCCAGGGTCAACACAGGCAAGAACGCGACCGCAATTACAAGCAATGCGAAGAAACTGGGACCGCCCACTTCCTTTACCGCATCGATAATCACCCGGTGATAGTCTTTCTTCCGGCCGGTGCGTTCCCATTCTTCGAGGTGCTTGTGAGTCTGCTCCACCACCACAATGGCGGCATCCACCATTGCGCCAATAGCGATCGCGATGCCGCCGAGCGACATGATGTTCGCGCTGAGGCCCAGCATCCTCATCGGGATGAACGCGATGATGATGGCGATGGGAATCGTGAATACCGGGATGATCGCGCTCGGGATGTGCCACAGGAAAATGAAGATCACCAGTGCCACAATCACCATTTCCTCGGTGAGTGTCCCCTTCAGGTTTTCGATCGAACGAAGAATCAGATCCGAACGGTCATACGCGGAGACGATCTTGACTCCTTCCGGCAGGCCGGGTTCGAGATCTTTAATCTTCGCCTTGAGTCGATCAATGACCTCGAGTGCGTTCTCGCCCTGCCGCATAACGACGATGCCCGAAACCACATCGCCTTCGCCATTCCAGTCGGCGATGCCTCGTCGAATATCGGGGCCGAGGACCACATTGCCGACATCTTTCACCCGGACGGGTACGCCGCCTTCCGTGCTCAGCAAGACGATGTTGCCGATGTCATCGACGCTTTTGGCGTAGCCGCGCCCGCGCACCATGTATTCCGTGCCGCCGAAATCGACAAGTCGTCCGCCCACATCGTTGTTGCCGTTGCGAACCGCCTCAACCACTTTCATGATCGGAATTTTGTATGCCTGGAGCCGGTTGGGATCGACGTTGACCTGGTATTGCCGGACAAAGCCACCTAGCGGCGCGACTTCGGCGACACCCGGCACGGACTTCAATTGATAGCGTAGAAACCAATCCTGCAAGGAGCGAAGTTCGGCGAGCGAATGCTTTCCGCTCTTGTCTATCAATGCATACTGAAAGACCCAACCGACGCCCGACGCGTCGGGGCCCAACTCCGTCTTCACGCCCTGCGGAAGCTTTTGGAGGACTGCGGACAGATATTCCAGAGTTCGCGAACGCGCCCAATAAATATCAGTCCCCTCTTCGAAAATGATGTAGACGAACGAGTAGCCGAAGTCCGAGAACCCACGGACGTCCTTTACCTTCGGCGCCCCCAGCATGCTGGTGACGATAGGATAGGTGACTTGGTCCTCCATGATGTCGGGGCTTCGATCCCAGCGCGAGTAGACGATCACTTGTGTGTCGCTCAGGTCCGGGAGCGCGTCGAGCGGAATCGTCTTCATCGAGTAGATGCCGGCCACAACAGCAAATCCGACGAGGATGAAGACCAGGAACTTGTTCCGGCCGGAGAACTCAATGATGCGGTCAATCACGCTTTGGTCCTCCAGTGGCTGGCATATCCATGCCCGGCATTGCGTCGCCTTCCGAGGGCTTCGACGGCGAGGAGGTCTTGCCGGAGCCACCCGTTGAGCCGTGCTGATGCCCCGCCATTCCAGAGGCCGAAGACTTCAGTTGGCTTTCCGAGTCGATCAGGAAATTCCCCGAGGTCACGATGCGCTCACCCGGCGTGAGACCCTTGAGGACTTCGATTCGATCGCTGATCCGCTCGCCAGTTTCAACCTGCCGCGGTTCCAGGTAGCCGTTGCCGCGGTCCACAAACACGGTCTTTCTCAGTCCTGTGTCGAGGACCGCTTCGGCTGGAACAGTCATACGGGCGGGCATGGAGACGCTGAACTCCACGTCCACGAACATGTCGGGCTTCAGTGCCATGTTCGGGTTGTCGGCTTCGATGCGGACCTTTAACGTGCGGGTCGTAGGATCGACCTGCGGCTGGATATAACTCACGCGGCCGTTGATCTTCCGCCCCCCGGCGTAGGAGAGGCTCATCCGCGCCGGCATTCCGACCTGGATCATCGAGGCCTCATTTTCAAACACGTCTGCCATGATCCATACCTTACTCAGGTCAACCACCGTATAGAGCTCGGTTTCGGGCGTGATGCGCTGCTTGGGAAATGCGTTGCGCATCATCACGTAGCCGCTGATGGGTGAGTAAATCGTGATGTTCGTCAGCGGCTTCCGCGTCCGGGTGATTTCCTCAATCTGGGCTTCGCTCAGAGAGAAGAGCTCCAGCCGTTTACGTGAGGCGGACAGGAGCGAATCACTCTGCTGTTGCGAACTGGCCAGCGGACTATCCTTCATGATTTCGCGACTTCGAATCGCCAGCAGGTACTCCTGTTGGCTGGCTAACATCTCCGGGCTGTATAGAGTCAGGAGCGGCTGGCCTTTCTCCACTAACTTGCCTGTGAAATCGACGTACACCTTCTCAATCCAGCCCTCGATCCTGGTTTGAACCTTGGAGAATCGCGTTTCATCCATCGTGACCTTCCCAACGGACCGGAAATCGTGGGTGCCTGCGCCGAACGTCACCTCTCCGAACTTCACGCCAATCAGCTGCTGCTTTTCCGGGCTCACGCGGATGGTGCCCACCGGCATCGCGGCCGGATCATTCTCGTAGACCGGCTCAAGGTCGCTGCCAGTCTCTGGATTGATGCCCGGCTTGTCCGACTTGAAGGCGGGAGCCTTTGGATCCTTGTAGTAGAGGATTTTGCCGGTCGGCTTTTGTGCCTCCGCGCCTGCGGGATGAGCCAAGTCATCGTCCGGCACGAGCTTCATGCCGCAGATCGGGCAGTCGCCCGGCTTGTCGGCGTGGTAATTCGGATGCATCGGGCAGTGATAGCCCTTGGGTTTGTTCGCCGCGGTTTCCGCGTGACTGTGCGGCCCATACCAGCGACCGTACCCGAAGCCAGCGACGAACCCGATGGCGACGAGGACAAAGAATAGAACAATGCGAAGAGCTTTCATGGAATTTTTCCTCATTGGACCAGCGGACGCCCCGTCATCTCTTCGAGCCTGGCGAGGGCGAGATAGAAGTTCTGCAGCTCCTCGTAATAGTTCATTTGGTATTCAACGACTGTGATGTAGTTCATGAAGACGCTTAGGAAATCGACAGAGCCTGTCTCGTAGGACGACAGTGAAGACTCCAGGGCAAGGCTTGCCTGCGGGATCACGGTCTTTCCGTAGAGCTTCACCAATTGCGACGATGTCTCCGCCATCAGATAGTCGTCCTGAATCCGGAAGTGGAGCCCCTGATTGGTGGCTTCGTACGTCTTCCTGGACTGCGCCAGGTTCAGCGACTGCTCCGTCACCGCTGCTCGTTGTTTTCGGAAGTAATAGAGCGGAATCTTGAAATCGGCGCGAAACATGTACATCGGGGCCATGCCGCCCATGTTGTAATAGCCGCCGTTCAGAGTAAAGTCCGGATAGTATTCCTTGCGCGCCATGTTGACCGCGACTTCAGAGCGTTGAATCATCTTTTCATCGCGGTGCAACATGGGTGAGTTCTCCCGCGCCGAGGTGTAGAGTTCCTGGAGAGCTACCGGCAGATCGATCAGTTGAAGGTCAGAAGGCCGGCCTAATGGTGACCCTGGCGCGCGGTTAACCAAGCTGTTGATCTCTGCCTCGCGCGCCCTCTTCTCACGTTCGAGCTGCACGCGTTTGGTCTCAAGAATGGAGATCTGGGTCTGTGCTTTGAATACGTCCTGTTGTGCTGCTTTGCCAACCGAGTAGCGAGCTTCAGTGATCTTCAGGAACTTCCCGAGCAGATCGAGGTTGCGGCTCAAAACGTCCACGGTCGCGAACGCATAAGCCCGCCGGAAATAGGCTTGCTTGATGCGCGACACCACGCTTAGCTTTGTCTGCTCGTATTGTTGCCACTCCGCCTCGGATTCCTTGACGGCCATGTCACCGGCCAGCTTGCGCTTTCCGGGGAATGGGATCTCCTGAGACACCATCACCCCGATGTTGCTTGTCACTTCTGTTCCAAGCCCCGCGCCCGGCCAAGGTCTCCCGCTGCTGTTGTAGCCGGTGGAGAACATCGGGTCCGGTAGACTGCTGACCTGCGAGGGCCGCTGCCGGGACGCCTCATAACGTTTCTGCGCGGCGACGATCTCCGGATTGTTGCGCAACGCCTCCGCGATAAGGTCCTCAAGTTCGCGCCGATCCGCTTGCGCCGCCAGGCTTGCGGCCAGCAGCGGCAGCACTAGAATGATTCGCAGCCTGATGTCCATGTGGTTTTCTAAAAGCACGCTCAGCGCCAAGCCCACGCGAGCATTCCAACGCGCTCACGGCACAGCACTTAGCGATCTGCGTACCGAATGTCACAGGCCACAAGTTGGAGGATCTCGGACACTAGTTGGACAACCAGGCACAGTTAGTACCTCGAGCGGTGGATGTTATCACCGGCTTTTCAACGGTTTCGGCGATTGGCCGCGGACATGCAGTGCAAACTGTCGAGTGCGTATCCCGTTATCAGTGAAATTCGCTGTGTTGCTTATGAGCGCAGCCGGTCTACATGCCGCGGAGGGAATTCCGCAATGGCAGCGAGTGCTCGACGAAATGCTCGACCGAGCCGAGCAGGTGCGCGAACCTGCCGCACTTCCGATGTCCACGCCGCAACCTGTCGGCGTCCCTGCACAGCCTCCTGCCGTCGAAGAGTTTCTGCGCTATTTCCGCGGCGTCGGGGCTGCACAGTTTCGCGCGTCCCTCAGCCGCTTGGCGGCCTACCGCCCGATGATCGCGCGTGTCTTCCGCGATGCCGGACTTCCCGCCGAACTGCTCTGGGTGGGACTTGTTGAGAGTGGCTATAACCCGGCGGCGCGCTCTCCCAAAGACGCACTGGGCCTCTGGCAGTTGATGCCCGGTACAGCTTTGCGATACGGCCTTTCGCGCGAGGAACGCATGGACCCCGAGAAATCGACGCAAGCCGCGGCGCGCTACCTGAAGTTTCTGTATGCTACGTTTGGAGACTGGCCGCTCGCATTGGCGGCTTACAATGCGGGTGAGGGCCGGATTCAGAACGCCATCGAACGAGCCGGTGCGCGAGACTTTTGGCGTCTTTCCGAAGGCGGGTTTTTGCCGCGGGAAACGCAAGCATATGTGCCCGCCGTTCTGGCCGCGCAATTCATCGGAGAGGGCCGCGATCAGGAACCAGCGAGCATAGATGACCACACAGCGAAACGCGCCACCACGATCCTATTCGCCCCCTTCGCGCTTGCACCCTGAGACTCAAGGCATGGAACCCGAACCTCAAAAGCCAACCTGGAAAGCCATCGCGCTGGTCGCGGCCGGCATCGCAATCACAAGCGCCGGCCACTATCTCACGCCGCCGGAACTGCGTTTATGGCACGGCGTCTTCCAGCGGCTTTACTATCTGCCCGTCGTCTATGCTGCGATCGCCTTCGGCTGGCAAGGCGGACTGCTGGCCGCAACCGTGGCGGGCCTGCTCTACATCCCTCATATCGTCACGATGTGGAGTCACGAACACCACTATTCGATGGAGCAGTACGCGGAGATCTTGATGTTCTTTGCGGTGGGTGCGGTCACCGGAATCCTATCGGACCGTGAGCGCCGCCGGCGCCTGGAATTACAGGCCACCGCAAGTAAATTACGGCAGGTTCACGGCGAACTGCAAGATACGTTCGAGCAGGTGAAACGTGCGGACCGCATGTCGGCCATCGGGCAGTTGGCCGCGGGTCTGGCGCATGAGATCCGCAATCCGTTGGCGAGCATTGATGGAGCGGCGGAGGTGCTCGATGCCGCGTCGGATCAACCGGAGGTGCGCAAGGAAACGCTGGCAATCATCCGTAAGGAGTGTGCGCGGCTGAATCGCCTTTTGACGAGCCTGCTCGATTTCGCCAGGCCGCGCCATCCCGAATGGCGGGAGGTCGACGTGGGTGGGTTGATCGCCTCCGTGGTGGGGCTGGTCAACCATTCGGCGGGAAGCGGCATTCGTTTTCACAGTCAGGTGGAGCGTGGCATTCCCAGCTTGCCCGGCGATGAGGAACAACTTCTGCAAGTACTCGTCAATCTCACCCTCAACGCCGCACAGGCCATGCCCGATGGCGGTATTGTCGCTTTGACGGCGCAGAGCAGGGAAGGCGGAGTGCTCATCGAAGTCAGCGATGAGGGCGCTGGAATTCCGGAAGAGCATCTCGAAAAAATCTTCGATCCATTTTTCACAACGAAAGATACGGGCACTGGTCTCGGGCTCTCGGTAGTTCACCAGATCGTGAGTCAGCACGGCGGTAGCGTGTCCGTTTCCGCGAACCCGGAGCGCGGCACGACGTTCAGTCTGTTCTTTCCACAAACGCGAGGAGCGGCCCAATGACAGGCAAGCGGATTCTGGTCGTCGACGACGAGGAGAACCTGCGCCGCGTCACGCAACTCAAGTTACAGCACGCGGGCTACGAAGCGATGACGGCGAGCGACGGAAAGCAGGCGCTGGAACTGCTCGCCAGGCATCCTCAAGACCTCGTGCTCACCGACCTCAAGATGCCGGGCATGAGCGGCATCGAGTTGCTCCAGCGTGTAAAGCAGGAGTATCCGGAGATTATTGTCGTAGTGATTACGGCGTTCGGTACGATTGAGTCCGCTGTCGAAGCGATGCGGCTGGGTGCTTACGATTACATCATCAAGCCGGTCGACTCCGCCGCGCTAAACATGGTCCTCGCGCGTGCGCTGGAGCATCATCGCTTACGCGAAGAGGTTCAGAACCTGCGCGCCGCGATCGACCGCAAGTATGGATTTGAGAACATCGCCGGGAAGTCGAAGAATCTGCTGGTGACGCTCGACAACGCGGCGCGTGCGGCGCAGAGCGATTCCACAGTGCTGATCCGCGGCGAGACCGGTACGGGCAAGGAACTGCTCGCGAAAGCGATTCACTTCAACAGCCCTCGGCGCGACAAGCCTTTCGTCGTGATCAATTGCGGCGCAATTCCGAAAGAGTTGCTCGAATCGGAATTGTTCGGGCACACGCGCGGAGCGTTCACCGGCGCGGTCGGGAACAAGCAGGGCAAAATCGAAATGGCCGACCAGGGCTCATTGTTTCTCGACGAGATTGGCGAGATGCCGCTGGACTTGCAGGTCAAATTGTTGCGGTTGATTCAGGAGCGCGAGATTGAGAAAATCGGCGCCACGGCTCCGGTCAAGGTGAACGTGCGCATTATCGCCGCGACGCATCGCAATCTTAGCGCCATGGTTGAGGACGGCACGTTTCGCGAAGATCTCTATTACCGGCTTGAGGTGATCCCGCTGACTCTTCCGCCGTTGCGCGAACGGCCGGATGACATTCCAGAATTGGCGGCGATGTTTTTTCAGAAGTTCAAGCTGCGTCTCAACCGGCCGCAATTGAAAATGAGCCCGTCGCTTCTGCCGTACTTCGCAAAGCATCGCTGGCCCGGCAACATTCGCGAACTGGAAAACGCGGTGGAACGTATGGTCGTGCTTGCGCCGGGCGATGAAGTCACCGTCGCCGATCTTCCGGAATTCCTCTCCCGCGAGCGTCCCGCGATGGAATCGATTCAGCTCGAACTGCCGCCGGAAGGCATCAGCATTGAGGCCGTAGAGCGCGAACTAGTGCTGCGCGCGCTGCAGCGCTTTGGCTGGAACCAGACCAAGGCCGCCGAGTGTCTCGACATCAGCCGCAAGATGCTGATCTACCGCATGGAGAAATTCAATCTGCGCAAAGAGGATTGAGCGCGCGTGCGTGCGGCGCCGATGATAACCATACGTGTGTTCGCAACGCTCATTTCGCGCCCTCTGCAATTTCCAACGCTTCCCGCTGTATGCCGACCAACATGCCGCTGAAGACTATGTGGTGCAGCGGGAGCACGGCATACCAATAGACGAGTCCGAACAATCCGCGCGGGCGGAACAGTGCGGTTTGCTTCAAACTGCACTGGCAGTCGCCGCGCGCTTCGATGCAAAACTCGAGCAGCGCCTCGCCGGGCAGTTTCATCTCGGCGCGCAGCGCCAGAAGCCGGTTGCGCTCAAAGCCCACGACGCGCCAGAAATCGAGGGCCTCTCCGTAAGCGACGACATCCGGGTCGCGGCGTCCACGGCGCAGTCCCGGTCCACCGGCGAGTTGATCCATCCATCCGCGGATGCGCCACAACCAATCCGCGGCGTACCATCCGTGGCCGCCGCCGACGCGGCACACCGCGCGGAAGGCAGCCCAGCCGGGAGCCGCGATGACAAGTTCACGCGCATCCCGAAAGACCGTGCCGCCGGCCCAATCCGGGTCGCCCGGAATCGGACCCGCCATCGACCACGTCGTCTCCACCTGGTGAGCGGCGACCTTGCTCAACGCCGCGCGAATCGCCTCCCGGACGCCGAGCAGATCCTGCGGGATCAGTTTCTGAATGCGGTCTTCGCGGCACACGACGGGATTCTTGAGCCCCTCCGCGAGAGGCTTTGCTATGTTGTGGCTGAGCGGCGTGACGAGGTGGATCCAATACGAACTCAGCCGCGGAGTGAGCACCGGGACCGGGATCACCCAGCGCCGCCGTAAGCCCAACTCCTCTGCCATCACGGACATGATGTCGCGGTAGGGCAGCGCTTCGGAGCCGCCGATATCGAAGACGCCGCCCGCCGTCTCCGGTACAGCTAATGCACCGGCAAGGTAACCGATTACATTTCTCACGGCGATCGGCTGGCAGGGTGTGCTGACCCATTTCGGAGTAACCATCACGGGCAACCGCTCGACGAGATAACGCAGGATTTCAAAAGAGGCGGAACCGGAGCCGATAATCATCGCGGCGCGAAATACCGTGACTGGCACGCGCGTGGAAGCCAGCGCCGCCTCCACTTCGCGGCGCGAAGCGAGATGTTCGCTCAGATCCTGGCCCGTCTCGCCGAGGCCCCCCAGATAGAGGATGCGTGCGACGCCCGCATCGCGCGCCGCGCTGGCGAAAATCAGAGCGAGATCGCGATCGCGGGCGGCATACTGCGAACCGGCGGAGGTCATCGAGTGAACCAGGTAGAAGGCCGCCGCACAGCCCGTGAGTGCACTTTCCACGGACGCGCCGTCTGAGAGATCGGCCTGCACTATTTCCACGCACGGATCGGCCGCCCACTCGCGGTCGCGCAATTTTCCGGGCGAGCGGACCAGACACCGGACGGCGTAGCCGGCTTCGAGCAGGCGCGGGGCCAAGCGTCCGCCAATGTAGCCGGTGGCTCCGGTGATCGCGATTCGTGGCAACATGGGATCTTCCTATTGGATGCGTGTGAATCGCGCTGCGAGGCGAATTAGTTTGCGACGTTAGGCGTCTTCAGCGCCGACGATATCGTCGTTGTAACGGGCCACGATGCGCTGTCCCGGCTTGACAACGAGAAAACGCTGCTCGTCCCACTCGCCTTCGACCAGCGCTTTGAGCAATGACATGTCACCGGCGATCTTCTCGAAAGACCAACCGCGCGACTCGGCTTCTTCCCGCGAACGGCGCTCGAAACTGTCGTCCGGCTCGATGCCCATCTCAATAAACGTGAGCTGCTTGTAATTGACGAGCGAACCGCTTAGCTCCTGGTACAGATACTGCGCATTTTCTTCACCGTACTTGGCTACTAGCGCGGTGTAGTCCGGGTCGAGGCCGTTCTTGCTTTGGATCGAAAGCTGATTGAGGCTTTGTGCGCGTTCGAGCCAGCCAGTGGTTCGGAAGTAAACACCCGCATGGTTGATGAAGTAGTCGAGGTAGCGCTCTTTGCTGCCCATGAAGAGCGTCATGCAATCGTGTCCGCGCGGCAGCACCAACGGAATTCCGCGCGCGGTCAATCCGACCAGGCCAGTACCGCATAGCGCGTAGCCGAGCAGGATCGCATCATAGTGCTCCGCATCAACAGCATCGACGGCGTCGACGGCCTTCTGCAGGCGTTCAAGCATTCCGGCGGAGGCCATATCATGCAGGCCCTTCGGCAGAAACTCGAAATCGACCTGGTTGCGTGAGCGCGCGATCAGCGCACACATCTCCCTGTAAAGGATCTCGCAACCGATCAACTTCAGGCGCACTCGGCAAGCCTCTGTTTCAATGCGCGAATGAATTCCGGACTCGTGCCGCAGCAGCCGCCGATGAAACTCGCGCCGGCCTCGATCAGGGCGGGGCCGAACGAACTGAAGCGCTCGGGCGTGTCCTGGTAGACCAACTCGCCATCGATCATCTCCGGCAGCCCGGCGTTGGCTTTGATCCAGATAGGCAGATCAGTGGCCGCGTGCAGTCGCTGGCAGATCGGCAGATAACCGGCGATGCCGCGTCCGCAATTCGCGCCGACCACGTCCGCGCCAGCCTTTGCCAGTGCTTCGGCTGCCTGCTCCGGCGTGTTGCCCATCATGGTGCGGTCCTTGTTCTTGCCGCTATCGTAAACCATGCAGGCGGCGACAGGCAGGCCGGTCGTTTTGGCCGCCTCCACCGCAATGACGGCTTCGGCCAGATCGCCCATCGTCTCGATTACCAACCCATTCGCGCCACCTTCCGCGAGGGCCCGGGCCTGCTCTTCAAATGTGGCGCGCAGCGCGTCTTCGCTGATCTCTTCCGTGACGAGCATCTTGCCGCTTGGGCCGATGGAGGCGAACACAAACGCCTTGCCAGCCGCCGCACGCGCTGAGATGGCTGCACCGGCGCGGTTGATCTCGATCGTCTGAGCGGCGAGGCCGTAGCCTTCGAGCGCCGCCCGATTCGCGCGAAACGTATTGCTGAGGATGACCTGGCTGCCGGCGTTGACATACGCGCTCGCGACCGACTCCACACGATCCGGTCGCGTCAGGTTCCAGCCGTCCGGGCATTCGCCGCCCGCCAGTCCGCGCGCCTGCAATTGCGTACCCCAGGCCCCGTCGGTGACGACGGGACCCGAGGCCAGAAGAGCTTTCAATGCGGAATGCATCTGCTAGGCCGCCTTGACCAGCGTACGCGCCAGAGTCACCGCGGAACCGGCATTTTCCGAATAACCGTCGGCGCCGATCTCTTTCGCGTACTGCTCAGTGACGGGCGCGCCGCCGACCATGATTTTTACCAGTCCGCGGATGCCGGCTTCGTTGATTGCGGTGATCGTGGTCTTCATCATCGGCATGGTCACGGTAAGCAGTGCCGAAAGGCAAACGATGTTGGCGTTGCGTTCCTTCACGGCATCGACAAACTTTTGGGGAGCGACATCGGCGCCGAGGTCGATTACTTCGAAGCCGGCGCCTTCGAGCATGGAGCCTACAAGGTTCTTGCCGATATCATGCAGGTCGCCTTTCACCGTTCCGATTACGACGCGGCCGATGGGTTGCGTGCCTTGCGCGGCAAGCAGCGGCCGGATGAGTTCGAGCGAACCCTTCATCGCGCGCGCCGCTAATAGCAACTCGGGAACGAAATACTCTTCGCACTCAAAGCGGCGGCCTACCTCATCCATCGCCGTTACCATGTATTTCGTGACAAGTTCCAGGGGGTCGACACCGTCGGCAATAGCTTCCTTGGTGACGGCCAGCGCCTTCTTGGCGTCGCCGTTCAGAACGGCATCGTGCAACTGGTTCAGATCTACCATCAGGCCTCCTAAGTAATCAACAAGATCATATAATATCGTGTTCGGCCACGGCGATGTAGCGGGAACGCGGCGGACGCTTTTTGCGGTGCGCTATACTGCGATCAGAACCCCTATGAAGTCGCTATTTTTGAAAGTCTTATCCTGCTGCGTCCTGGCTTGCGCCGCTTATCCCGCTTTGGCCGAAGATGCATCCGCTCCATCGGTCCCGGCGCTGGCATGGTCCAGCTACCTCGGTGGCGCCGCCATGGAAAGCGCACAGGCCATCGCGGTCGCCAAGGATGGGACCGTGTGGGTGGCGGGATCATCGTCGTCTGTTGTCGATTTCCCAGGTCCCAACGTTCCGTTTCAAGATGCCATCAAGGGCGCCAGCGACATCTTTCTGGCGCGCTACCGGCCCGAAGCAAACGGCCGTGCGACGCTGCTTTACTGGACCTGGATCGGCGGTACAGGCGATGAAAGCGTGAAGGCCATGGCGCTCGATTCGCGCGGCCGCGTCTATCTGACAGGCACCACCACTTCGACCGATTTTCCGATGGCGGGCAACGCATTCAGCATGGCGAACGCCGGCTCGGAAGACGCGTTCGTCGCAATCGTCGATCCGGCGCAGGCGGGCGATTACTCGCTGGCATTCAGCTCTTACTATGGCGGCACTGCGATCGATCGCCCCACGGCGCTCGCGATAGAGCCATCGGGCGCGTTCGTGGTGGCGGGTTACACCAACTCCACCGACATGACCGCCATGGGCTCCGGGGTTCAGCCGCTAAATCGCGGCGGATGGGACGCCTTTGTGATCCGCATCGATCCAGCGCAGTCGCAGTCGCTGACCTACGCCTCTTATCTCGGCAGCACGAGTACTGATATCGCCACATCCGTGGGCGTAGATAAGAAGAACGATATCTGGTTGGCCGGCTACACGTCTTCTTCCGATTTTCCGATCGCCGGTGACGCCATGCAGTCCGAATTGCGTTCGAGTTCGGATGCGTTTCTAGCAAAGATCGATATGACCAAGAGTGGGCTCGACGCCTTCGCCTACGGCAGCTATTTCGGCGGCGACGGATCCGATGTGCCCCAGAAAATGATCTTCGACGAGAGCGGCGCACTGTGGCTCGCTGGGTACACGCTCTCGACCGACTTCCCAACGACGGCAAACGCGCTCCAGCGGTCGAACCGTGGCAACGCGGATATCTTTGTTTCGAAGTTTGATATGACCAAGCCGGCCGCGCAAATGCTTCAGTACTCGACTCTGCTCGGCGGCGGCGATGGCGACATTCCGTATGGCTTCACCCTGCTCGGTGCGGGCAAGTTCGCGGTGTCCGGTTACACCTATTCAGACAACTTCCCGCTGGCCGGTTCGCCCATCCAGACGAAGCGCAAGAGCGGCTTTGCCGAAGCATTCGTGGCGACGGTTGACTCCGCGGCGACTGGCGAGAGTGCCTTGCAGTTTTCAACCTATTTCGGCGGGAACTATATGGACGTCGCGACGGACGTGGCGGCGGATGCGGCGGGCAATTTGTATCTGTCGGGCTACACGACGTCCTCGGATCTTCCGGTGACCGACGGTTCCGCAAAGCAGACCGAGCCGCCTTTCGTGACGGGCTTCGTAACGAAAATCAGCAAATAAGACTTACCGAGATGGATCGAAGAGACCTGTTGGGATGGGCGCCGGGCGCGATCGCCGGAGCGTCCGTTGCGCGCGCTGCCGCGCAGCCGGCTTCCCCCGCCGGCGTCAGGGTTTTCGATGTACGGACTTTCGGCGCGAGAGCGGATGGCGCTGTGCTTGATACGGCGGCGATCAACAAGGCGATTGATGCCTGCAACGCCGCGGGCGGCGGCGTGGCCTATATGCCGCCGGGAACGTACCATTCGGGAACCGTAGTCCTGAAGAGCAACGTGACGCTCTATCTGGAAGCTGGCGCCAAGCTACTTGGCAGCAAGCGTGTGGAAGACTACACGCTGCATGAGGGGCCGCCCGCCAAGGGCGACGCTAACCAGAAACACCTGATCTTCGCGCGCGACGCCGAAAACGTGGGTGTTGCCGGCCCCGGCTGCATCGACGGCCAGGGCCCTGCCTTCTGGGTTCCAAGCGGGCGCGCCGTTCCACCGCCGGAAGATAGCTGGCGCGACGTCGCGACGTACGACTGGAAGCCGCTCGACCGCGCCTCGCCGCTGCTTGAGTTCTACAACTGCCGCAACCTGCGCATCGAGGACGTGCGCATCGTGAACGCGTCGGGCTGGACGCTGCGCCCGATCCAGTGCGACAACGTGGTCATCCGCGGCATACACATCAAGAATCCGGTGATCGGTCCGAATACGGACGGCATCGACCCGACCTGTTGCCAAAACGTTTTCATCTCAGATTGTCTGATTGACACGGGCGACGACGCGATCTGCCTGAAGAGTGAGAGCCCCTACGGCGGCCCGGTGCGTGTGTCGAAGAACATCACCATCACCAACTGCGTTCTGACGTGCTGCTGCAACGGTCTGAAGTTCGGCACGGCCACGCGGGGCGGTTTCGAGAACGTGACGTTCAGCAACTCGGTGATCTTCAACGAAGACGTCGACGCGCGGGCTCGCGTGATCTCCGGTATCGCGCTCGAGTGCGTGGATGGCGGCTACGTCGAAGGCGTTACGATCTCGAACATTCGCATGCAGCGCGTGCGCACACCGATCTTCCTGCGCCTCGGCAACCGGCGTCCACGTGCGGATGGGCGGCCGGGGACGCTACGTGGCGTGATGATTGACAACGTGCATGCGACGGGCGCGATTCTCACGAGTTCGATCACGGGCGTGCCGGGCTTCGAAGTGGACGACGTGACGCTCTCCAACATCCGCATCGACAGCGAAGAGGGCGGCAAGGCGGAGTGGGTGGAGCGTGCGATTCCCGAAGTGGAAAAATCCTATCCGGAGGCGCGCATGTTTGGGCGTCTGCCCGCTTACGGTTTCTACTGCCGGCACGTCAACCGGCTGCGGATGCGCGGCATCGAAATCGGCGCGGCGCCGGCGGAAGCGCGACCCGCCATCGTTTGCGACGATGTGAAGAGTCTCGATATCGACGGATTGCGCTGTGCCGAAGTGGCCGGCGGGCAACCGGTCGTCAAACTGATCCAGACGCAACGCGCGTTTCTGCGCGGCTGTTTCGCACCGGCCGGCACGAAAACGTACGTCGTCGCTGAAGGGGACAGGGCCGGCAAAGTCGTGCTCACGGGCAGTGACATGAGCGGGGCGGCGTACGCCGTCAGCCAACCGCGCGGCTAGACTCGGCCGCTCAAGGGCGCGATTCGGGCCGCGATCTCGAATACGAAGGCACCTGGCTCAGACCTGCCAGCACGATGCCCAGTGCCAAACAGGTCCAGGCGAACCAATCGCCGAAGCGCGTGTAGGCCGTTTTCTCGCTCACATAGGAAAACTGAGTGCGCACCGCCGTGGCGATGTACGGTTCGATCGAGTGGCTCAGTCTGCCGGCCGGGTCGACCGTTGCGGTAATCCCGTCGTTGGTTGCGCGAATCAGCCAGCGCCGGTTTTCGGCTGCCCTCATGCGGGCGATCTTGAGATGCTGCGTCCGCGCACCGCTGCGCGCGAAGTAACCGTCGTTGGAGAGATTGATCAGCACGTCCGCGCCCTTCCCGGCGAACTGGCGCACGTAGTCCGGAAAGACGGATTCATAGCAAATAAACACGCCGTTTCGATGGCCGTTCGTGGGGAACAGCACGATCTCCGAGCCGGGTTGGAAGTCGCCGGCCTCGGTCGTGATCTTGTTGACGAAGCCGAAAAAAGGCGGAACGAACTCACCGAACGGTACGAGGTGGACCTTGTTGTAGCGTCCGGCCGGCTCGCCGTTGGGAGCCACCATGACGGCGGAATTCGTCGGTGCGTTTGAGGCGATGTGTCCCACCGTCCCCAGCAATACGTTGGCTTGTGTCAAACGCGCCAGCGTGGCGACCGAGGCCCGCAGCTCAGCGTCCCGATAGTAATACAATGGCGCGGGCATCTCCGGCCACAGGATCAGGCGTGCGGGCTGGTCCCCTGCGCGCAATGCGGCGGACAGAGACAGAGACTCCAGTTTCCGGGTGAAGGCTTCAAACGTCTCCGGGTTCCACGACGTCGTCTGAGAGATATTGGGTTGAACCACCACCGCCTGTTCGGCTCCCGTCACCACCGGCGGCAGCGCGGGTAGTAGAAAGAGCGCAGGGAGCGCGGCCAGCCAGGCGATCTCCCGCCGCTGTCTGCGCATCAGGACCAGCGCTACCGCTGCGCCCATCAAAGCGAAGCAGAAGGAGAGGCCATAGACGCCCGTCCACGGGGCAAGGCGCATCGGAACCTCCATATCGATTCCCGCGTTGCCCAGCAGGAACCACGTGAAGCCGAGCGGGCCATGCAGCCGCTCGATGCCCGTCCACAACGCGGCCACGGCGGGGACGGCGTACCACTTCGGCATGACCATTCCGGCCAGCGTTGCGAAGACTGCCATGTGCAATCCCTTCGCGAGGCAGAACAGGAAGAAACAAGCCCAACCGCCCACGGCGCCTAGGCCGCCTTCCACCTGAAGGACGGCCTGGATCCAGTAACACACGCCGCACCAATAGACGGACCCGGCCAGCCACCCGAGCAGGAAGTGCCGCGACATACGCCATTCGCGGCCGAGCGCCACCAGCAGAGGGGCCAGCGCGACGGCGGCCAGGAATCCAATGTCGAAGTGCGGAACCGAAAGGATCAGCAGGGCGGCGGTTGTTAACGCAAGCAGCCAATTCACGCGGGATGCCCCCCGCTGGCCTCGGCGCTCAACTGCTCCGCCATGTAAGAGCTGCGCACGAGCGGGCCGCTGAACACATCCCGGAATCCGAGAGCCATTCCATAGCGCCGGTACTCGTCAAACTGCCGCGGTGCGACATATTCAGCGACCGGCAGGTTGCGCCGTGTTGGCTGCAGGTATTGGCCAATGGTGACGAAATCGGCGCCGCTGCGGAGCAAATCGCCAAGCAATTCCTCAACCTGTGCAGGCGTTTCGCCGAGACCTGCCATCAAACCGGATTTCGTCAACACGGCCGGGCGATAGCGTTTGGCTTCCGCGAGCACGGCCAGCGACTGGCGGTAATCCGCTTGTGGGCGCACGCGCCCGTAGAGCGCGGCCACAGTCTCCATGTTGTGATTGAAGACATGCGGGCCGGCGTCCAGAACGCGATGGACCGCATCCATATTTCCGCAAAAATCGGGTGTGAGCACCTCGATGCGCGCTCGCGGGAGGGCGCTGCGCACCGCGCGCACCGTGGCCGCGAAATGCCGGGAGCCGCCGTCTTCGAGATCGTCGCGGTTCACGCTGGTGATCACCACATAGCGCAGGTCCATGCGTAGCGCCATGTCCGCGACGTGAGCCGGCTCGGCTGGGTCGAGAGTGAAGTCGCGTTTCGCGGGCGAACCCTTGGGAACCGAGCAGAAGCCGCAACCGCGAGTACACAGGTTGCCCAGAATCATGAACGTGGCCGCGCCGCGGTGAAAGCACTCGTGCAGGTTCGGGCAGCGCGCCGATTCGCAGACGGTATGCAGGTGCAATTGCCGCAAGCCGCGCTTCAGCGATTGTACGGATTCATTGTGCGTGTCCGCCTTGCGCAGCCACTCAGGCAGGCGTTGCCGTCCGGCGCCCCGGATCTGGACCAAATTGTCGAGCACTTCAATATTTTCGCAGAATCGAGCCCTTGAATCCGGCGGCTTCGAGATCGGCACGAGTCTTCGAAACGGCAGCCGGGTCCTTCAACGGGCCGACCAGCACGCGATAGAGCTTCTCTTTTTCCGACGGACCAGCCGCCATCACACCGGCGAAGCTGTTCTTGCGTAGAATCCCAACCAGAATTTCGGCGTCCGGCTTGCCGACGGCGGCTACCTGCAAAAACATCTGTCCCATGGCTGGTTCGATGAACATTGCGCCGGACGGCGGTGCTTTGCTTGCCGCAACGGGCTTAGCGGCCTCGGTTTTTGGGGCAGGCTTCGCAGTCTCCTGCTGCTTCTTCTCCACAGCGGGAGCTGCTGCGGGCGCCGGGGCCTGCTTGCTCTCTGCCGCGGGCTTCGCCGCAGGAACGGCCGGCGAGCCGCCAACGGCGATCTCTCCGGGCCCAAGAGCGGGTGTTTTCGCAGTTTCGGCGGATGCCGCTTCCTCTGGCTTTGTCGGATCGACAACCCGCGTGGGATGGTCCTGAGCCTCTTTCTTGGCCGTCTCGGCGGGGGCCGGAACTGTGCTTCTGCCCACGATATAGCCCATCGTGGCGAAGATGCCGAGCAGCACCACGACGATGAAAAACACCGTCAGAAGCTGCTTGTTCCCTAATATCAGTTCAAACTCGCCGTCTTCGTTCCGGGGCATTTCGCTCTCCTCATCCGGAGCGGCCGCCTCGCGCCGGTCATCCGGGTAAGTCTCTTCCCAACGCTCCGCTGCTCGAGGCTTCAAGGCACTTACTCCTCGAAAGTATCATCGGCGGATCGGGATGTTTTAATTATACTGGCAAAACGTGAAACATTATTGCCATTATTTGTCGAGTGCCGGGCGAGCGAACGTGTCAAGCGCCTGGCGTACGCTCGAGATCAGGTCGATGGGAAGCGGGAAGACCACGGTCGTGTTCTTTTCAGCTCCGATTTCGACCAGAGTTTGCAGGTAGCGCAGTTGAATCGCCGCCGGCTGCTTCTGAATCAGTTCTGCCGCCATGGCGAGCTTTTCCGCGGCGAGGTATTCGCCCTCGGCATGGATGATCTTCGCACGCCGCTCGCGTTCCGCCTCGGCCTGCTTGGCGATGGCGCGGATCATCTGCTCGGCGAGGTCCACCTGCTTCACTTCCACCATGGTGACCTTGACGCCCCACGGGCCGGTGTGCTGATCGAGCACGGATTGCAGGCGCACGTTGAGCTTTTCGCGCTGGCTGAGCAGTTCGTCGAGTTCCACTTCACCGAGCACGCTGCGCAGCGTGGTCTGTGCCACCTGCGACGTAGCATAGAGGAAATTGGTGACCTCCAGCACGGCCTTATTCGGAACGATTACTCGAAAATAGATTACAGCATTTACCTTCACGCTGACGTTATCCCGCGTGATCACATCCTGGGCGGGCACTTCCATAGCCTCGATGCGGAGCGACGTCCGCACAAGCCGGTCGATTGGCGCAAACACCAGAATCAGACCCGGTCCCTTCGGTTCCGCCAGCACGCGGCCCAGCCGGAAGATCACTCCACGCTCGTATTCGGCGAGGATTTTGATGGAACTCAACAGGTACAGGACAACGATAAGTATCGCGATCGTCGTGACGTCGAACGGAAACATGGTTTTCTCCTAACTCCTCACCACCAAGTCTTCGACCGCGGGAATATGTTCCTTTGTGGGGCAGCTTGCCAAGCTGCGCGCCGGTTGGCAACCGGCGCTCCGGGCGGGTTGTCAACCCGTCGCAGGATCCCATCCTGCCCCACATGAAAGCAATATCATCACTCAGTCAAAGATCTAGAGTGGTTCCACAAACAACTTGAGATCCTCCACGGCCGTGATGCGCACGGCCGCGCCCGCTTCGACCGGCGTCGAACACGTTGCATCCCAGATCTCCCCGCGTACAAAGATCTTGCCGTCCGGCGCCAGTCTGGTCTGCGCCCGGCCGGTCAAACCGAGCATCCCGGCGCTTCCCGTCACCACTTTCGCCGCGCGGGCTTTGATCACCAGCATCACCAGAAACATCGTGATCAGCGCGAACGGCAGCGTGACGCCGATGGCTGTCGACCAGCGTATGCGCATCTCGGGAGGCCCCTCGACCAGCATTACCGCGCCCAGTACCATCGCCACGGCGCCGCCGCTTCCGAGAATGCCGTGCGAAGCGAATTTGGCCTCCAGCACGAACAGCGCCACAGCTAGCACCAACAGCGCCACGCCCGTCAAGTTGATGGGCAGCACCGACAGCGCCGAAAAGCCAAGCAACACGAGAATGCCCCCGGCCACGCCGGGCAGAACCAGGCCGGGCGCGCTGAACTCGACGTAAATCCCGAGCGCGCCGAGAATCAGAAGCATAAACGCGATATTCGGGTCTGCAATACTCGATATTAATTTCTCGCGCAGAGTCAGTCTGTATTCGGTGACCTGCGGGGATTCCAGTTTCAGGGTCTGCTTGCGCCCGTCGAAGCGCGTGATCTCGCGTCCGCCGATCTGCCGGAAGAGGTCGTTCTCGTCCGCCGCGATGATCTCGATCAGATTGGCGTCGAGCGCTTCCTTCTCGGTGAACGACTTCGCCTCTAGCACGGTCTTCTCCGCCAGAGATACGTTACGGCCGCGCTTGCCGACCAGGCTGCGCAATGAAGCAGCCGCGTCGTTTTCGATCTTCTGCTTCATGACCGGATCCATTTGTCCGCCCAGCAGCACTGGCGAAGCCGCGCCTGTGTTGGTGCCCGGCGCCATGGCGGCGATGTCGCCAGCCTGCAGCAGGAAGAAGCCGGCCGAAGCCGCGCGACCGCCGCTCGGCGTCACATAGGAAGCCACGGGAACCGGCGAAGCCACGATCTGTTCAATCAGTTTACGGGTGGCATCGACGAGTCCGCCCGGTGTGTTGATGCGCAGCAGAATCAGCGTGGCATCTTCCCGCCTGGCCTGCTCGATGGCGTGGCTGAGGATCTGTTCGGTAATCGGATGAACCATGCCGTTGACCGGCACGGCGAGCACGCGGGAGGCTGCGGCGCAGGACGCCGCGACGCCTAGCAACATCCCGACGGCGAAAATCGCTCTGACTTTCACGCACCATTACTATAACACCGCGTGTGCGCGATGGAAGCGCGAAATCGATTCTCAGCCGTTAGCCGCGGCGGACTCGCGACATGCCTTGGCGGGTTCTGTGACTGCCTCGATCGGCGGCCGCGAAGTTAGCGCTGCCTTTGTCTCCCACCGTTATTGCGGGAAATCAGGCCCCTTCTGTAGTTGAAGGATCAGTACAGAAAGAGGAGGCAGGGTCAGCGAAACGCTCTGCGGCCGGCCATGTTGCGGGACCGGCGCGCTCGAAACCATGCCGCCGTTGCCCAGGTTGCTGCCTCCGAAAAGCGAGGAGTCCGAGTTTAGAATTTCCTTGTAAAAACCCGCTTCCGGCACGCCGATACGGTATCCCAGGCGAGGCACCGGTGTGAAGTTACAGCAGACCAGCAGCGAGTCGCCGCGGTTCTCACCAAAACGCAGAAACGAGATGCAGGATCCTTCCACGTCGTGGAAATCGATCCACTCGAAACCGGTGTTCTGAAAGTCCACCTGATACAGCGCGGGATACTCGCGGTAGATCCGATTCAATTCCGCAACGAAAGCCTGCAATTGGCGATGGTAGGCGAAATTCAGAATTTCCCAGGGGAGCGCGGCGGCGTGATTCCACTCCTCGTACTGTCCAATCTCAGAGCCCATGAAGAGCAGTTTCTTGCCCGGATGCGTGAACATGTAGGCCAGGAAACAGCGCACATTGGCAAAACGTTGCCACTCGTCGCCGGGCATTTTGCGGAGCAAGGAGGACTTGCCGTGCACCACCTCGTCATGCGAGATGGGCAGCACGAAATTCTCGGTAAAGGCGTACAACATGCTGAATGTGATGTTGTTGTGATGGAACTTGCGATAAACCGGATTCTCCGAGAAGTAGTGCAGCATGTCGTGCATCCAGCCCATGTTCCACTTCATCGTGAAGCCCAACCCGTTTAGGTACGTGGGTTTCGACACGCCCGGAAACGCGGTGGATTCTTCGGCGATTGTCACGGCGCCATGCACCTGGTGCGCCTGCTCGTTGAAGGTCTTCAATAGACTGATCGCTTCGAGGTTCTCGTTGCCGCCGTAACGGTTGGGCGTCCACTCACCGGCCTTACGGGAGTAGTCGAGATAGAGCATGGAAGCGACGGCATCCACGCGCAGGCCGTCGATGTGATACTGCTTCAACCAGAACAGCGCATTGGAAATGAGAAACTCGCGGACCTCGTTGCGGCCGTAGTTGAAGATCAGCGTGCCCCAATCTTTGTGTTCGCCCTTGCGCGGGTCTTCGTGTTCAAACAGCGCGGTGCCGTCGAAAAACGCGAGGCCGTGCGCATCCTTCGGAAAGTGTGCGGGAACCCAGTCGACGATCACGCCAATGCCCGCGGCATGGAATTCGTCGACCAGGTGCATGAAGTCCTGCGGGCAGCCGAAGCGCGCCGTGGGAGCAAAATAGCCGGTCACCTGATAGCCCCAGGATCCGGAGAACGGGTGTTCGGCGATGGGCAGCAACTCGATGTGTGTGAAGCCCATTTTCTTCACATACGGCACCAGCGTGGTAGCCAGTTCGCGATAACTCAAGCTCTGGTTGTAGGGGCCGCGCAACCAGCTTTCGAGGTGCACTTCGTACACCGACATCGGCCCTTTCAGCAGGTTATTCGCGGCGCGAGCTTTCAGCCATTCGCCGTCGTGCCACTCGAAGCCGTCCAGGTTCCAGACCACCGAGGCGGATTTCGGCGGCGCCTCGCAATAGAAGCCGAACGGGTCTGCCTTCTGTTGGTGGTAGCCGCGGAACTTCGAGCGAATATCGTATTTGTACGTCGTGCCCTGCGGCAGGTTCGGGACGAACAGTTCCCATATGCCGCCGCTGCGCAGTCGCATGGGATGGCGGCGACCCTCCCACCCGTTGAAGTCCCCTGCGACGCTGACCACGATCGCATTCGGCGCCCAGACGGCGAAGCGTACGCCCGGCACGCCTTCGCACGACGTCATGTGTGCGCCGAGCGTGCGGTAGGCCTCATAGTTCGTGCCCTCGCCATGCAGGTGAAGATCGAAATCGCTTAGCAGGGTAGGGAAGCGGTAGGGGTCTTCGATCTCCGCGGCGCTGCCGTCCCACAACTGCAATTGCAGGCGGTAGTGCGCCGGCTCGCCGTCGATCGAACCCACATAGAAGCCGGTCGGATGCTCCTTTTTCATGGGAATCGACTGGCCGTCGAGCAGCACTGCGGCCGCCTTCGCCTGGGGCAGAAACGCCCTGACCTCCCAGTGCCGTTTCGCTTTGCGGCTTCCTACGGCGTGCGGGCCCAGGATGCGAAACGCATCTCCGTGATAGCCCCCTACAATGGCCTCAACTTCTTCGTGGGTCATGGCAATCCCTTATTATGGCAAGAATGGCCGGCTTCCATAGAAATTTAGTAAAGGCGGAATTGCATCTTCACTTGGAAGGCGCGATCGCGCCCGCGACGTTGCGTGAATTGCACCCTTTGCTGACGGACGAAGAGATCGCTCTGCATTACACCCAGAACACTTTTGCCGAATTCCTGCGCAACTATGTGTGGGTGGTCCGCCAACTCGGCTCGCCGCGGGATTACGCGTTGGCCACGCGGCGCCTGCTCGAAGAACTCCAACGTCAGAATGTGCGCTATGCAGAGATCAACCTCTCGGCGGGCGTGGTCGTCTGGAAGGAGTTGGATCTGCACTCTGTCTTCGACGCCGTGCGCGCGGAGGCGCTGCGCTCGCCGGTCGAAGTGCGCTGGATCTTCGACGCCGTGCGGCAATGGGGCGCGGACAAGGCGCGCTATGTGGCGGAGGTGGCCGCCGAGCGCATGGGTGACGGTGTCGTGGGTTTCGGAATAGGGGGCGACGAAGCGCGTGGCCCAGTCGAATGGTTCGGCAGCGTCTTCGACTTCGCTCGCGCCAAGGGTCTGCACCTCGCGCCCCATGCGGGCGAGACCGCGGGGCCGGAAGCCGTCTGGGCTACCCTGAAGATTGGCGCCGAACGCATCGGCCATGGCATTGCGTCCGCTAAAGATCCCGCGCTGATGCGCCATCTGCGCGACCACGCCATTCCGCTCGAGATCTGCATTTCGAGCAACGTCGCAACCGGTGCGGTAGCTGCGCTCGCGGATCATCCCGTGCGCCGCCTCTATGATGCGGGCGTGCCGCTGATCCTGAACACGGACGATCCGGCGCTATTCCACACCACGCTCGAACGCGAGTACGAAATCGCCGAACTGAATTTCGGATTTTCCCGCGAGGAACTCAGCGAACTGGCCGCCGCAAGCTTTCGGCATGCGTTCTCTCCTGCCGGTACAATATAAGCTCGTGCTTCTTATAGATCACAAACCGCTTAGCCCCGGCGTTGAACTCATCACTGCGGCCGGACGCCTCATGTTGGGCGTCGAGAGCCAGCGCATCGAAACTCTGACGGGCGAACTGCTAGCGCAAGGCTGCCGCCGTCTGATCTTCGACCTCGCCGGCGTCACGCACATCGACAGCACCGGCATTGGCCGTTTCATCGCCGCGCTGAATCTTGCGATGCGCGCCGGCGCCACGCTGGCCATCGCATCCGCGACAGGACAAGTACGCGAGAGTTTTCGCGTGACGCGCCTCGACAGTATTTTCAAGTTTTACGACGACGTCGAGACCGCGAACGCTGCGCAGTAATCTCAAGCGGCCATAGCTTCCAATTGGATCAGCGAGCAAACCGCGCCTTGCGGGTCGGAGATAACGCAGATGCGGCCCACGCCCGGTATGTCGAACGGCGCGAACTTGATCTCGGCTCCGAGTTCCTTGGCGAACTCCGCCGACTCGTCGCAGTCGGGCACGCTGAAGTAGACCATCCAGTGCGGCGGGATGCCGGCCCACTCTGCGGTCATCTGCAATAAGCCGCCGTTCGGCTTGCCCGCGTTGAGCCAGGTTGTGTAATCCATTCCGCCGATCGGTTGCGTGTGCGCGGTCCAGCCGAATAGTGCTGCGTAGAAGCGCTTTGCGGCTGCGGCGTCGGTGGTGGCGAGTTCGTTCCAGCAGGCACGGTAATGCAAGCCGTCCGCGCGCACGCCGATGTGCTTCTTTGCCTGCCACACGGCGAAGACCGCGCCCTGCGGGTCTTCGAGCACGGCCAGTTTGCCCTCCTCGCCAACCTCGCACGGACCCATCAGCAGCTTCCCGCCGAGTTTCTGCGCCTTGGCTGCCGCAGCCGCGGCGTCGGTTACCGCGACGTAGCTCAGCCAATGTGGAGGCACTCCCTTCGCTGTCTGTTCCTTCATGAGTTGGTAAGCGGCGCCTGCGTCTTTCCCGTCAGACAGGAAGATGTAGTACGTCATGCTGGGGCCAGCCGGAGTTTCGCGGACGGTCCAGCTGAGCAGCTTGGAGTAAAACGCCACCCCAGCCTGCGCGTCCGTAGTTCCCAGTTCTACCCAGCAAAACTCGCCGGGAGCGTGTTTGTCGATGGTGCCCATAGTGAGGCAATCATAAACCAGAGCCGTCGCAAGGGCAAGAGGGTCGACCGCGTGGGTCGACCGCGCGTTGTCGGCCGCGCTTCTGCAAACGTCAGACCGTTTTTTGCCACGCTTCGAGGCGTTCCTGGAGTTGTTGGGCGATGCGTGGTTGCTCGTTGATCCAATTCCGTTTTTCCGCCGGATCGTCTTTCAGGTTGGAAAGCCAGAGTTTGTCGCCAACGGGCTCTCCCGGAAAATTGGGAGGGTTGACAATCAGCTTCCAATCGCCTGCGCGCACCGCGCTCTGGTTCTGGTAATCCCAGAAAATGACCTCGTGCGGGGACGCGGCATTCTTCGTGATCATCGCTCCGGCGTCGGTGCCGTCGAGGCCGGCCGGTACGGAGCCGCCAGCCCAATTCAGCATGGTGGGCAAGATATCCATCGCTGCGCCCACTCCGCGGAGCACCTGCCCGGCCGGGATACGCGCGGGCCAACTCATCAGCGCAGGCATGCGGATACCGCCTTCGAACAGCCCCGCCTTGTAGCCCCGGAACGGCGCGTTGCTGCCGCCCCGATAGGTACCTCCGGCATGGTCAGCGCGCGTCTCGCACGTTGCGCCGTTGTCGCTTTGGAAGAACACGATGGTGTCGCGCTCCAGGTTGCGGGCGCGCAAGGCATCGAGCACGAGGCCGACGCCGTCGTCTACCATGGCGACCATCGCGAGGTGCATGCGGCGGTCGCGGTCCATCGTGGCTGGGAAGCGGTCCAGGTACTTGCGGGGTGCGATCATCGGGTAATGCGGCGCGCCGTATGCCAGATAGAGGAAAAATGGCGTATCAGCGGATTGCCGGCCGATATACTCCTTCGCCTTGCGGGAAAACAATTCAGTGTGAGGCTCGGGGTCGGCCCAGGCTTCTTCTCCGTTTTCCCAAAGATCGTGGAAAATCTGCTGAGGCTTACCTGCTTGCACGTAATAACGGTGCGAAAAGCCGTCCGTCCAGCCGGAATAGAAACCGTAGAACTGCTCGAAACCCTGCGCCATAGGACGGCTTTGCGCCGCGCTGCCCAGGTGCCATTTGCCTATGGCGGCAGTGCGGTAGCCCAGTTTGCGCAGTTCATGGGGCAGGGTCACCTCGCCCGCGCGCAGCCCCGGAATATCGAACGATGCAACGGAAGTCAAGACGTTTGTGATGCCGGTGCGCTGCTGGTACTTACCGGTCAGGAGCGACGCGCGCGAGGGTGAGCACACCGGACAGTTGCTGTACCAGTCAGTGAAACGCACACCACTGCGGGCCAGACGATCCAGGTTCGGCGTCTTTACCTCTGCTGCGCCATAGCAGCCCACGTCGCCGATACCCTGGTCGTCGGTATAAATCACCACCACGTTCGGACGGCGTGGCTTCTGCTTTGCGGCGAACGCCGCGCCGCCGAGGGCGGGAAAGAATGCTCTTCGAGTCATCACGCTCATGCTACATGGTTCTGGACATTGGCGATGAAAACCTGCCGCCGCAGCGGCATAGGGGATCCGGGTCCAGGCGGAGTTCAGACTCTAGCCGTGGCCCAGGTACATCAGCCAGCCGAGCCCGAACACGGTCGCGACGAAGTATCCGAAACACTGCAAGCTATAGCGCATGCGTTCGTTGTCAGTCTTCTTCGTGACGACGCCGAGAACCACAGAGGCCAGCAATGCGAACAGAATCGTCGCCTCGAAGTGCGTCAGGTTCATCTTCATTAGTCTTTCCTCCGCGCGGCGATCTCGAACATGACTACCAGGATTCCGGGACAGCCCGAAACCCCGAAACTCGCCTCGAAACCAGGTCGAAACCGGGCGCCCCGAGACCCAAATAAGACTGCCCTACACGAAGAGCCGGAAGCCCTCGTGCTTGTTGCCATCAAGGCCACAATCCCGATAAGATTCAAGTATGAAGCTTCTCGTAACGCTGGAGCTTGATGAAACCGGCATGCTTGTAGCCGAGTGCCCGGCGATTCCAGGCTGCGTCTCGCAGGGACGGACGGAAGCCGAGGCTCTCGACAATATCCGCGAAGCAATCGCTGGTTGTCTGGCGACACGGGCGGCTCACGGAATGCCGCCCGCCATTGAAGTCCGCGAAATCGAGGTTCCTGCCTAGATGGCGTCTTTGCCCTCTGTTTCGGGGGAACGTGTCGTGCGGGCTTTTCAAAAGGCAGGGTGGACAAAAGATCGCCAGCATGGAAGCCACGTCATTCTGATCAAGCCAGGAAATCTGGCGAGCCTATCTGTACCGCAGCATCGTGAAGTGGCCCCAGGTACGCTGCGAGCCCTGATCCGCGCGTCGGGAATGCCGGTGGACCAATTCCTTGATCTGCTCTGACTCCCGTGCTGAAGTCACCGCCAAATCGCCCGGCCACGAAGTCGGCGCCTGGACGTTGGCTTTGTACTGCAAAAGGCGAAACCGCAGGGAGAGCGATGCCGTACTCAAAAACATCGTGGCGGTTGCGGCATAAACGGACTAGCCGTGGCCCAGGTACATCAGCCAGCCGAGCCCGAACACGGTCGCGACGAAGTATCCGAAACACTGCAAGCCATAGCGCATGCGTTCGTTGTCGGTCTTCTTCGTGACGACGCCGAGAACCACAGAGGCCAGCAATGCGAACAGAATCGTCGCCTCGAAGTGCGTCAGGTTCATCTTCATTATTAGTCTTTCCTCCGCGCGGCGATCTCGAACACGTCTACCAGCGCAAGCACGTTCAGCAATCCCGCGCCGACCAGGAACTTTGTTCCGTAGTCATGCACATGTCCGGCGAGATCGGGCTGCGCATAGCCGAACCAGACGCTCAAGAGATACGGCAGCCCGGCGGCGACGTTGCCGAGGAATCCGCCTGTGTAGATCACAGTGGTCAGCAGGTCCCCGCTTTGTGGCTGGAACAGCGAACCGCGCATCAACAGTCCGAACGCGTACATCATCACGACGCAGATCGCCAGCAAAGCTCCGCGCCCGCTGCGTTTCAACAGGAAGTGACCGCCACCCGGGATCAGCCAGCCCAACGCGACGGGGCCGATCCATTGCTGAATGGGCGGCATCGGTTCTTTCTTTTCGACGACTTTGGTTTCGACTGGTTTCTTTTCGGCCATAGGAAAACGCTTCTCTCTCAGTGTATCAAGACGAACGCGATACGGTTCCGGTTCGGATAGAATGAAGCGCAGATGAACCGTCGCACATTCTTTCTCACAGCCGCCGCCGCGGCGGCTTCCGCGCCCGCCGCGCAACGGGTTCGCATCGGATTTCTCGGCGCGGCGCATTCCCACGCCGAGGCGAAGATCAAGACGGTCCGCGATTCGCCCAATTTCGAACTCGCGGGCGTCTTCGAGACAGACTTGGCCATCCGTTCCGCGCTCGAAAAAGCCGGCGTGCGGATGCTCACGCTCGACCAGTTGCTCGGCGACAAGTCGATCGCCGTCGTCGCGATTGAATCCGCCGTCGAGCCGCATGCCGCGCACGCCCGGCTCGCGCTCGAAGCCGGCAAGCATGTCCACATCGAGAAGCCGCCTTCGTACAAGCGCGGAGATCTCGAAAAGCTTGTGGAACTCGCCGCGCGCAAGAAGCTACTCATGCAGATGGGCTACATGTGGCGCTATCACCCAGCCATGAATGCCGCCCTCGAAGCCGCGCGCCAAGGCTGGCTTGGCGAGATCTATCACGTGCGCGGAACCATCAACACGCTGATTCCGGTGGAGCGGCGTCCGGATTGGAACCTGTTCAAGGGCGGACAGATGTTCGAGCAGGGCGCCCACCTCATCGACCCACTTATCCGTCTGCTCGGCCGGCCTTCGCACGTCACGCCGTTCCTGAAATCGCACGGCGGATTCGACGACCGCCTGGCCGACAATACTGTCGCGGTCTTCGAGTTTCCGAAGGCGCTCGGCGTGATCACCTCGTCCATCTTGCAGCCCAACGCCAACCCGCATCGCTCGTTCGAGATCCTTGGGTACAATGGAACGGCCGTGCTGAAACCGATCGAGCCAGGTACGCTGCAAATCGATCTGGCTAAAGCGGCGGGGCCGTACAAAGCTGGCGTGAACAAAGTGGAGATGCCTGCGTTTCAGCGTTATGTGGCTGATTTTGAGGCTTTGGCCGAATCGGTGAAGACAGGCAAACCGCTCTCGGTTTCGCCGGCTCAGGACCTGGCAGTGCAGGAAGCGCTGCTGCGCGCCTCGAACATGTGGGGAAAGAGCTGACCGGGACCGCACGCGGCGGCCCCGGCCGCGGTCTTACTTTTGCTTCGCGATGATCTTGTCTTTCACCTTGTCGTAAACGCCCTGCGGCAGGATCTTCTTCGAAACGAGGTCGTCCTTGCCCTTGTACGGGCGGCCCTTGATGATCTTTTCCGAGTAGGCCTCGCCGATGCCCGGAATGGTTTTCAGTTGGTCCGCTGTTGCGGAGTTGATGTCGATCAACGCCCCGGCTTTCTTGGTGGCGTCCTTCATCTCCGCCGCCGTTTTCGAGTCGACCTTCCCCGCCTTTTGTTTGGTCTGCGCCGCAGCCATCCACGTCAGCGAAAGGGCGGTAACCAGTACGATGAACAGTTTGCTCAGTTTCATACTCTCCTTTTATCCGCACAAGGCCGGATCCCCGCTTGCGTCCATTTTCCGCACGTCCGGCGCTCTCTAGATTCTAGAATAGAAAAAGCCATGCGTCAGCTTTTCTTGAGGCTTGCGCCGCTTTTCGCGGCCGCCACTCTTATCCCGCTCTCGGCGGAGCCCTCCGCCAGGCCCGAAATTGTCGAGGTCCGCAAGTTGTGGGACAAGGCGCCACACAACGCCTTCACCGATCTGATTCGTTTCCGCGAGCGCTGGTATCTGGCCTTTCGCGAGGGCAGTACGCATTTTTCGGCGGATGGCGCAATCCGCATCCTGACCTCCGCCGACGGCGAGCGCTGGAGCGATGCCGCGCGCCTGGCGCTCGACGGCGTTGACCTGCGCGATCCCAAATTCAGCATCAGCCCGGTCAACACCCTGATCCTCAGCACAGCCGGAGCGTTTCCGGAGAACGCCGCGCAACATCATCAATCCTACGTCTTCATCTCCTCCGATGGGCGCGATTGGACCAAGCCGATTCCCACAGGCGATCCCAACGTCTGGATGTGGCGTGTCACATGGCACCGCGAGCGCGGCTACAGCATCGGCTACAGCACATGGGGACCGCCGCTGATCCGGCTTTACACCACGACGAACGGTATGCAGTGGAGCAGCCTGGTCGACGAACTGCTCACCGACAACTATCCCAACGAATCGGCCCTGCTGTTTCGCGGAGACGATACGGCGTATTGCCTGCTGCGCCGCGACAAGGGTTCCACGACCGCGTTACTGGGGCATAGCCGTCCGCCATATCGTGCCTGGACCTGGCGCGACCTCGGCGTCCGGCTCGGCGGTCCGCAAATGATCCGTCTGCCCGACGATCGCATCGTAGTGGGCGCGCGTTTCCATGACGGAAAAGAGCACACCGCGCTTGCCTGGCTCGATCTGGAAACAGTGAAGTTAACGCAGTTTCTGACGTTGCCGTCGGGTGGCGATAACAGCTATCCCGGCATGGTGTTCCACGACGGGCTGCTGTGGGTGAGCTACTACTCCTCGCACGAAGGCAAGGCCGCGATCTATTTGGCGAAGGTGAAACTGCCGCGGCCCGCCAGTCCCGCCAAGAACGGCTGGATGCCGCCGAAGCGGTATTAGCCCGCATTTCCATTTCGAACGTCACTTGCGAACTTGGGATCGGCAAAGGCGGTGTATACTGTCCCCGTGCCGGGCGCAAAATTAGAAATCCTGGCTGATGTCGGAAAACCAAATGTCTAACCAACTCACGTCTTCTCGCGGCCGACTCGCGTCACGATGGATCGCATTGACTTTGGCCGCCCCCTTTCTGGCGCTGATCGTGGCACCCCAATGCACCGGTCAACAGGCCACTGCCACCGCCGTGATCACGGATCGCGCGGCGCTTGCGACGAATGACAAGTTCTCCATGCCCCCCAACCAGTTCAAGCTGACTGACACGGGGAATGTCTACTTCGCTTCCGGTGGCAATACTGCTTTGTTCCACTGGAACCAGGAGACCGGCGCCCGCGCGCGGCTGCTGCAAGCCAATGACTCTTTTGAAACGCTGGGTCTGGGCTCGCCCCAAGGATTTACGGGCGCCCTTCTGGACACGCCCGGTACGCTACTCCAGGTCAACGCCGCTGGCCACGCGGCGTTTCTCGTCTCCCTCGCCGTCAAGGGTAATCTGGATCCGGTCGGCATCGCCGTGTTCGACGGTTCCTCGTACCGCCAGATGAATACGCCTTTGAGCAGCTTCTCGCAGATCCTATTGAACAATCAGGATAGAGTGGCTGTCTTGGGAAATACGAATTCCTACATACCGGGGATCTACATCGCCAGGCCGGACTCGAGCCCGATAGAAGTCGCCGTGGGAACCAAGCCCGCGCCCGGAACCGGTGGCACTTACTCGAACTTCCGGCAGCTCATCGGCTTCAACGATGCCGGCCAATTGGCTTTTCTCGCCGACATCAACGGTGGCACCACGGGCCGTGCGATCTTCCTGTTCGACGGAACGGAAGTGCGTCTCGTCGCTAAGGCCGGCAACGCCGATGGCAATTTCAATGGCTTCAATATTGATACCCCGAACTATGGTGTTTACTACGCTCTCAACAACAACGGAAAAATAGCATTCCGAACCAGCCTGGTCGGCGGGAATCCCGGCATTTGGATCGGCGACGCCTCGGGGGTTGCGAAACTCGTGGGCCAGGGGGATCCGACCGGAATCCAGGAGTTGGGTAACTGCGCCGCGTTTCCCTGGCTGCGCGGATTCGACGATTCCGATCGTGTCCTCTATGACTGCCTCACTACAGGCGGGCTGCACCATGCCCTCTTCCTAAAGAGCCTGGCCGACCCGGCGCCGCAAGTGGTCTTCAAACGGGGTCAATCCGCGGGCTCCGCGGGGGCTTTCGCTACGACTCAGCAGGCAGTGCTGAACAATGCCGGCAAGGTCGCCTTCCTGGCCACGCTCACAGGAGGGTCGTCGCCAATGGGTTGGTTCCTGGCCTCCGGTGACGCGGACCCGATCAAGATCGCCGCTGAGGGCGAGGCCGCGCCGGCCGGCGGAATGTTTGGCTTTAGTGGCAGGACAACTCCTGCTTTGATTAACGCAGGCGGCCAGGTTGTTTTCCTTGCCGATATCCTGGAATCCAACGCTGTCGGGCTTTTCTCCTGGACTAGTGCGGGCGGAGTCACGTCCGTGGTAAGTTCGAGTGACTCCCTGCCCGACGGGGCCAACATCGTCTTGAGGGCCGGTCCCGCCTCGATCAACGACACGGAGACCCTCATGCGCGTTCTCAAGGCCGGTGGGCAAGCCACCTTCTACGCCAAACAACTGGACACCGGCACGTCCGGACTCCGGAAGATCGTAGCGGAGTTCGACCAGGTCCCGGACCTCGGAACAGTGGTTGGCCCGGAGAGTTTCTCGATGAACGGCAAGGGCGAGGTTGTGTTCACGGCCGCGCTCCTGGGATCCAACATCTACCCCCGTGCTGGAATACTGGCCAACCTCCCGGATAGCGGTCTGCGGAAGGTGCTGCTCACCGGCGACGGTGTGCCGGGCGGGGACACCATTACCTCATTCGGCGCGCCTCAGCTCAACAATCAGACCCAGGTGGCATTCCAGGCAGGCACTACCTCTAGCCAGGGAATCTCTAGCCAAGGTATCTTTATCGCCTCGATCGCTTCGGCGCCTGATGGGATTCAAGCCGTGGCGCGTCAGGGGGATGACATGCCGGGAGGTGGCGCCACCTTCGCCACTTTCAACGGCGTAGTGCTGAACGACAGCGGTCAGGTGGCCTTCAGAGGAAACGGAATGGGCAACGGGGCTGGCATTTTCGTCGGCACTGGCGGCGGCACGCCCGTCAAGGTGGTCAGGAATGGGGACAATGTTTCCCAGGGAGTGAATGTCGGCAACGGCTTGCCCAACGTGTTCAAGTTGAACGCCGCCGGCCAGGTCGCGTATCTCGCCAACCTGACGGGAAACGGCAAAAACGCGGGCATCTTCCTGTCCACGCCCGGCGCGACGGAGTACACGCGGCAGGCCTTGGCAATGAACGGTGACTCCGCTCCGGTCCCCGGCGGACCGAAGTTCGTGCTATTCCAGGAGACAGTCGATCTCAACAGCTCCGGCCAGGTGGCCTTCTGGGCTGGCCTGAACTCCCCCGATATCGGGAACGGCTGGTTCCTCGGTTCGGCTCCCGACAATCTCTCGCCGCGCCTGCTCCAGACTCAGCCGTTGCCCGGCGGCGGTCAAGCCGGATCCCTGTTTTGGCCCGGAAATCAACTGGTCGCTCTGGCTGACTCTGGAGAGATGGCGATCTACGTCACCGACAGCCGTGGAACGACCTTCCGTCCGCAACTTGTCATCGCCGGGGCGAATGGGGCGCTCCGCAAGTTCGCCTGGAACGGTGAGAAGGCCCAAGGCACCGGCAGCGAGTTCGGCAAGCTGTACCCAACCCTGGTGGCCACGCCCTCAGGCAGGTTCCTCTTCAGCGCCGTGCTGCTCAACGGCCCCGACCAGGCCGGCATCTTCATAGACAAGCCTTGAACGAAATGGGGGTACGGCGGCGCCGTGCCCCCATTTCGCCAGCCGTTGGATTAGCAGCCAGATCCCGCCGCGTGTCTTCACCCCGCGCTAACTGTCTTCTCCTTCGGCGACGTTCCCTCGGGATCGTTGACCACCGCGCCGGGCGGCGCTTTCACCGGACCGTGCAGCAGCGGATCGGCCGTGCGTTTCATCCAGCTATCGAGGCGCCCGCGCATCTCGGCCAGGACGGCGCGTTGAGCCGGATCGGCGGCCAGATTGCGGTGTTCGGCCGGATCGAACATCAGGTCGAAAAGCTCTTCCTTGGCCACGGGCTGTCCGCGCCAGCCCTGCTCGAGCCATACGCTCTTGCTCGGTCCGTCGTCGCAATTCGGCAGATTCGGATGTGTCAGCGCGTCGAAGCGCCGGGTGTATTTCCAGCGCTTGGTGCGCACCGCGCGCTTGGGTTCGTACGCGGCATGGTAGCTGACCTCGGCGAAGACCTCGTCGTGAATCTCCTTGGCCTTTCCGTTCATCAGCGGCAGCAGCGATTTGCCTTGCAGCCAGGCGGGATGCGCGATCCCGAGCACGTCGCAGATCGTCGGGAAAATGTCGATGTGCGAAACCATCGCATCGCAGGCCTTGCCGCCCCGGAATCCGCCCGGACCGCGCATCAGCAGCATGATGCCCATGCCCTGATCGGTGAGGTTGCACTTCATCTCGGGGAACGCGATGCCGTGGTCGGTCGTGCTGATCACCAGCGTATTCTCCGCCAATCCCGTCGCGTCGAGCGCGGCGAGGATCTCGCCCACGGCCGCGTCCATGATGCGCGCCGAGGCCTTGAACTGCGCCATATCGTGCCGCGTTTCGGGCGTGTCCGGCAACGGAGCGGGGGGCAGACAATAGCGCTCGTCTTCCTTCGCGCCCGGAACTGGATATTCGCGATGCGTTTCAAAGAAACCGGCGTCGAGGAAGAAAGGCGTCTTCGGCTTACTCTTTATAAATTCCACCGCCGCCTCGGCGACCTTGGGTGCGCGCCCGCCGCTGTTGATCATCTTGTCGTAACCGAGACTCTCTACATCTTTGCCGTTGGCTACGTGCTGGATGCCGGCGAGCACCGCCGTGTAGCCCGCCGCGCGCAGCGTATGGACCAGATGCTGCTTGGGGTCGTTCAGCCGGAAGCCGCGGTGCGCCAGTCCGGTCATCCCGCTGGAGTGGGGGCATTGCCCGGTGAGCAGCGCCGCGCGGCTCGGCGAACACGTCGGTCCGGCGCAAAATGCCTGGCGGAAGAGCACGCCCGCTTCAGCCAGCTTCTGGAGATTCGGCGTGGGCACGGCGTGCCCGTAGGGTTGGATGTATCTCCCGGTGTCGTGCGAGTGAACATAGAGTATGTTCGGACGCGTGGCCGGGGTTTGTCCCAGCATTGTCGCGCCATACGCTCCAGTTCCCGCCAACACTTGCCGTCGATTGATTTTTTGCATAGAATCTTTCACCTTTTGGGCCAAGCTGAAGTATATCGAAGACTCCGAGCCTCTGTTATTCTTGGAGCTTGAAAAGGAGTCGCGCATCGTGTTTCGCTTGATTTTTGCCCTGTTCCCCTTGCTGCTTTTCTGCCAGACGCCGGATCGTACGCCCAAACCCGAGGAATGGGGCTATCGCCCAGCCGACGGCGCCGTCGTCGCCGTCAATCCGCCCGCACTGAGCTGGGTCAGTGACGCCCGCAATCTGCGCTTCTCCGTGCAGTGGTCGCGTAGCGCCGATTTCTCCGCCGCCGTTACCGTCGACGGGATTCCGTGGAGCGTCTATACGCACAATCGTCCTCTGGCGCCGGGAGTCTGGTATTGGCGTTACCGTATCGTGCCGCCCAAGGCACAACCATCGGCGTGGAGCCGCGCGCGCAAGTTCACCATTGCGACCGATGCCATCGAGTTTCCACAACCGTCGACGACGGAACTCGCCGCCCGCATTCCGAAGGATCACCCACGCCTGTTCGTCACCGCGCGCGATTTGCCGCGGCTGCGCGCGTGGGCTCAAGGCGGCGGCGCCAAGAGCTGGCAGCGCGTCTTGCAGCGCGCCGATCAACTGCTCTCCGCCGAGCCTACGCCCGAGCCTACCGAAATGGGCACGATCTCCAATCCGCAGACCGTGCAGTTCTGGTGGTCGAACCGCGTGCAGACGCAGAAGGCCTGCATGGAAGCCGAAGCGCTCGCCTTCGCCTATTTGCTCACCGGCGAGAAGAAGTATGGGGATGCCGCGCGGCGCTGGGTGCTGCATCTGGCAAGCTGGAATCCCGACGGTCCCACGAATTGGCGTCTCAATGACGAAGCGGCCATGCCCATTCTTCATCGCCTTGCGCGCGCCTACGATTGGGCCTATGCTGCGCTTAGCGACGCGGAACGCAAGCAGGTTCGCGCTGCACTGCTGCGCCGTGCCCAAGACGTTTGGAAGGCTGGCCAAACCGGCGAAGGCGCGGGCCATCTGAACATGCCTTATAACAGCCACGGCAACCGCTCCTGGCACAAGCTCGCCGAAAACGCCATCGCGACTTTCGGCGACACGCCCGAATCGGCGCAGTACCTCGATTTCGCCGTGAGCAAGTTTTTCGCCGCCTACCCGGTCTGGTCCGACGACGACGGCGGCTGGCACGAAGGGCTCGCGTATTGGGCCAGCTACATGTCGAAAGCGACCTGGTGGCTCGACGTCGCGCGGACTTCGCTCGGCATCGATGGATTCAAAAAGCCGTTCTTCGAGCACGTCGGCGACTACGCGCTCTATACCGCACCGCCCGGCGTGGCGGATATGGGCTTCGGCGATCTAGCCGCCCGGCCGCCCTCCAGCAGTTGGAACTTTGTACACTACTTCGCTGCAGCCGCCGGCAATCCGTATTGGGCCTGGTGGGCCGCGCAGTGGAAGATCAACCCGGAGAACGAGGAGCCGGTGTTGGGCTTCCTGTGGAGTGCGTTGCCGCGGACCGCGCCCAAAGCGCCGGTCGACCTGCTGCCTTCCAAACTTTTTCGCGGTATCGGCGTCGCCATACTAAACAACACGCTGCTCGACTCGGCTGCGAATGTGCAAGTCCGCTTCAAGTCGAGCCCGTTCGGACGCCAGAGCCACGGGCACGACGCGCACAACTCCTTCACGCTCGACGCCTACGGCGATGCGCTGTTGGTAAATAACGTATATCGCGATCTATATGGCAGCCCGTTTCATAAGGAGTGGTGCTGGAGCACAAAGGCTCAGAACGCCATGCTAGTGGACGGGGAAGGGCAGAAGCCGCACTCGGCGAGTCCCGACGGCAGCATCGTCCGCTTTGAATCGAAGAAGGGCGTCGACTACACGGCCGGCGACGCGACGGCTGCGTACGGCGGCAAGCTCAAGCGTTATTTGCGGCATGTCATTTTTGTAAAACCGGATGTCGTCATCATTGCCGACGAAGTCGAGGCGGAGAAGCCGGCGACGTTCCAGTTCATGCTGCACGGCGGAGTGCCGTTTACGCTCGACGAAGCCAGGCAATCGCTCGGGCTCGAACGCGTGCACGGCGGCGTGCGCGTCGACTACATCGCCGCTGAACCTCTGCGTCTGAAGCAGTGGACCGGCTACGATCCCGAACCCAACTGGAAGTATTTGAAGGACGCCACGAAGACCGCCATCCCGCCGCAGTGGCACGTCGAGGCATCTACCGCCACGCCCGCCACAAAGGCGCTGGTTGTAGCCGTATTGCGGCCCTACAAGAAAGGTGCCGCGCCCAGTGAAGCGATCCGCACGCGCCGCAGCGGCGACGCTCTGATTATCGAAGCCGGCGGCAAGACGATCACGCTCGGCGCGTCGCCCGAGTTTTACAGCGTGCGCTGAACGGCGACGACAACTGGTGAAATCTCCGCCTCCGGTCGCTGGCACCGTTGAACGTATCTGCATCCATCGGATCCCCGTGCCTCAAAACGGTGCTGGGAGCGGCAGCGACCGGAGGCGGGAGTTGCTGGTGCACGTGAACGTCCACGGCCATTGATCGCGCGCCGCGCCGGTCATCCGCGGCATCGCTGCTATGATGTACGTTGATGGATATCGTCACGGGCAATCTCGGATGGATCGAAGTGGTCTGCGGGCCCATGTTTTCGGGCAAGAGCGAGGAACTCATTCGCAGGCTGCGGCGAGCAATGATCGCGCGCAAACGCGTGCAGGTTTTCAAGCCCGCGCTCGATGATCGCTACTCCCGTGACGAGATCGTCTCGCACGGCGATGTGCGTATGAAGTCCGAAGTCGTCGCCAACAGCGCCGAGATCCTCACGCGCCTCGACTGGCGCACGCAAGTGGTCGGCATCGACGAAGCAAACTTCATGGGACCGGAGTTGATTGAGGTGGCCAATCAACTCGCCGATAGCGGCAAGCAGGTCCTGATCGCCGGTCTCGACACCGATTTCATGGGGCGCCCCTTCACGCCGATCCCCGAGTTGCTCGCGCACGCCGAATCGATCACCAAAACGCTGGCTATCTGTATGCGTTGCGGCAACCCCGCCAAACACACGCAACGCCTTGTGGAATCCGACGATCTGATCGTTGTGGGTGCGGCCGGAATGTATGAAGCCCGCTGCCGCCGCTGCTTTGAACCCGGCGTCCCGAAGCAGGAGTTCCTGGAATTCGCAAAGCCGCGCGCGGTTACGCCAGCAACTCGCGGATGACCTGTCCGCCCACCTGGCTGAGTTGCTTTTCGCGGCCGGCGTGCAGGAAGCGCAGCTTGTTGTCGTCCAGGCCCAGCAAATGCAGCAGCGTGACATGGAAGTCCTTGATCGGATGCACGGCTTCCACGGCAGCACCGCCCACTTCGTCGGTCGAGCCGACAATCTTACCCGCCTTGATGCCGCCGCCAGCAACACGCTCATCGCGTTGGCGTTATGATAGCGCCCCCAGGCCGGCCTCGCTCTACCTGGGGAAGGAGGCCTGGCGTATCTATAAGACCCGGAGGCTCGCACAGTCGCGCTGCATAGCTCGGGTATGCAGCTCTTCTGATGCGGACCCCATCCTCCACATTTCGCGCGACGCAGTAGACTGGAACGGAACAGGGCGCTCTCCTGGCGTGGCCCAAGCGGGCCTGTTTCCGTGCGAAACTCCCGGCGGCATCTGGGGTTAGGTCATTTAGAGGTCGGGTTTGCCTGTATGCGTGTTGCGAATTTACTGATTTCACTGCTGCTTCCGGCCGCGGCGCTGGTCGCGGCAGACACCGGAAAAATCTTCGCGCCTACATTTGAGAGCCGCGCCAGTCTGGCTCCGCAAGGCAAAATCGACGAGTTGGTGTTCGCCCGGCTGAAGAAGCTGGACATCCAGCCCGCGCGCCTGTGCTCCGACGCCGTGTTCTTGCGGCGGGCATACCTCGACGTGATCGGCACTCTGCCCACTGCCGAAGAGGCCGCGCAGTTTCTAAAAGACGAAAGCCCGGAAAAGCGCGCGGCACTGATCGACCGGTTGCTCGAGCGCGACGAGTTCGCCGAATACTGGGCGCTGAAGTGGAGCGACCTGCTGCGTGTGAAGGCCGAGTTCCCGATCAACCTATGGCCCAACGGAGCGCAGGGCTATCACCACTGGATTCTCGCGTCACTCCGTGAAAACAAGCCCTACGATCGCTTTGTCCGGGAGTTGCTCACTGAAAGCGGCAGCAACTTTCGTGTGCCGCCGGTCAATTTTTATCGCGCGATGCAAAATCGGGAGCCGCAGGGCATTGCGCAGACCGTCGCCCTGACGTGGATGGGCGAACGGGCGGAGAAGTGGCCGCCGGCCCGGTTGACGGACTTTGCGGCCTTTTTCTCGCAGATCGGCTTTAAAGAGACGGGCGAGTGGAAGGAAGAGATCGTCTTCTTCGATCCCTCGAAAACACCGGCGCCGCGAGCCGCTTTCCCGGATGGAACCGCCGTCCGCTTGAACTCGGAGCGCGATCCGCGCCAAGTCTTCGCCGAGTGGTTGATCAGCCCGAAAAACCCCTGGTTTGCGCGCAACATCGTCAACCGGGTGTGGTCCTGGTTGCTCGGCCGCGGCATCATACAGGAGCCGGACGACATTCGGCCGGACAACCCGCCGTCCAACCCGGAGTTGCTGGCCTATCTCGAGAGTGAACTTGTGGCAGGGCGTTACGATCTGAAGCGCATCTACCGCCTGATCCTGAACTCGAAGACCTATCAACTCTCCGCGATCCCACAAGACGAGCGGCCCGAAGCCGCGGCCCAGTTTGCCTCGTATCCGCTGCGCCGCGTGGAGGCGGAGGTGCTCGTCGACGCGCTTTGCCAGATCACGGGAACAACCGAAACATACATGAGCGCGATTCCCGAACCCTTCACCTACATTCCCGACGGGCAGCGCTCGATCAGTTTGCCCGACGGCAGCATCACGAGCAGTTTTCTCGAACTGTTCGGGAAGCCTCCACGCGATACCGGCTGGGAATCGGAACGTAACAACCGCACGGCCGCGGACCAACGGCTGCATCTGCTGAATTCGAGCCATGTGCAGCGCAAAATCGCCGAGGGCCCCAAGCTGCAACAGTTGATGCGCAGCACGAAGAATCCGCAGGCGATCGTCAGCGGGGTCTATCTGTCGGTCCTTTCGCGCTATCCGACGGCAGAGGAATTGAAACTGGTAGGCCAATATTCGCAGTCCGTGAAAGGGCGCGACTCTATCGTGGATCTCGCGTGGGCGCTGATTAATAGCGCGGAATTTCTGTACCGGCACTAACTGAATAGCAGGAGGAAAGCGAACGATGAGCATCGAAATGCCACTCTCCAGGCGCGAAGCGCTGCTGCGCGGCTTCTCCGGCGCGGCCGGTTTGCTGCTGGCGGACCGCACGGCCCAGGCCGCGGCGCCGGTGGGCAAGGCCAAGTCTGTGATCCAGATCTGGATGTGGGGCGGTCCCGCGCACCTCGACACCTTCGACCCGAAACCGGATGCCGGCAACGACTACGCCGGTTCGCTGAACCACCCGATCGAGACTAACGTTAGCGGGATCCGGATCAACGAATTGTTGCCGCTATTGGCCAAGCAGGCCGACAAATATTCGATTATCCGCAGCATGACGCACGGCGTGAACGCCCATGAAACGGCGTCGTACCTGGTGCAGACCGGACGCGAGCCGGGCGGGCGCGACGTCTATCCGAGCGTAGGTGCACTGGTCTCGCTGTTCAAGGGCTACAACGCCGGTTATAAGGGATTGATTCCGCCCTACATCGTGCTGACGGAACCGCAGGGACGCTTCTCGGAAGCGGGCTTTTTGGGATCGCGCTTCAAGCCCTTCGCCACAGGCGGCGACCCCGGACAGACCCGCTTCGCTGTGGAAGGCGTCGTCGCTCCGGGCGTCTCCGACCAGAGGCAGCAGGCGCGGCGCGACTATCTGCAAAAGCTCAACACATTCGAACATCTCGTGAAGGGCGATGCGCAGTTGGTTGCTTCCGCAGAGGCCGAAAAGCAGGCCTACGATCTGATTCTGGGCGACGCGGGCAAGGTCTTCGACCTTTCGCAGGAGAAGGACGAACTGCGCGAGCGCTACGGCAAGAACACGTTCGGGCAGTCCTGCCTGGTGGCCCGGCGCCTTGTGGAGCGCGGCGTCCCCTACGTCACAATCAACTACAAAGGCTGGGACACGCACAAACAGCATTTCCAGATCATGCGCCGCAAGTTGCCCGAACTGGACAAGGGTTTCGCGACCCTTCTGCAGGATCTTTCCGAACGCGGCCTGCTCGACAGCACTATCGTCTGGTGGGGCGGTGAGTTCGGCAGAACGCCTAAAGTGCTGTGGGAAGCGCCCTGGAACGGCGGACGCAGCCACTACGGCAAGGTCTTCTCCACCGTCGTGGCCGGTGGTGGATTCAAGGGTGGCCAAGTGATTGGCGCATCCGATGCCAGGGGAGAAGAGGTAAAGGATCGCCCGGTGTATCCGGTCGACCTGATTGCGAGCATGTTCGGTCTGCTCGGCATCGATCCCGCCGCGAAGCTGCCGCACCCGCTGGGCACACCCACCACCGCAGTAGCCAGCGCCGCCGAGAAAGTCAAGAGCGGCGGCCTTCTGAAAGAGATTGTATAAGCGCTGGAGCCTGTTTATGAATCCACTTCGATTGGGCCTTGTTGCTTTGCTTGTGATCGCGCCGGCCGTGCAGGGGCAGCAGTTCGGCCCGCACATCGGTTACGTCTATCCGGCCGGCGGCAGGCAGGGGACGACGTTTGAGGTGACGGTCGGCGGGCAGTTTCTGGACGGCGCGAGCGAGGTATTCCTCTCCGGCGCGGGCATACAGGCGACTGTGCTCGAGTATGTCAAACCGATGTCGCAGAAGCAGTTCAATGACTTGCGCGAGAAACTGCAAGAGCTATTGACAAAGAAAACGGCGGCCACGAAACAACAGCGCAAGCGCGGCGCGGCGGAGGAAGCGAAGAACGAACCCAAACCGATCTGGACCGATGCGGACGAAAAGGCCGTTGGCGAGTTGCGGATGAAGCTCGCCACGTTTGTGAGACGTCCGGCCAGCCCCGCCATCGCCGAGACAGTCCGGTTGAAGGTTACTCTGGCTCCGGATGCCGAGCCCGGCGATCGCGAGTTGCGGCTGGAGACGCGCGGTGGGTTGACGAATCCGATGATGTTCCGCATCGGCCAGTTGCCCGAATTCAGTAAAGCGCCAGCGAAACTCCACGACGAATCCACCACAGGAAAAGGGGCGCGCTACCGCTCCTACGCCACTGACAAGAAGCCAGCGGGTCCAGTGGAGATCACGCTGCCAGCTATCGTCAACGGCCAGATCCAAGCGGGCACGGTAGACCGCTACCGCTTCCGGGCGGCCAAGGGCCAGCACATCGTTGTCGCCGCCGGTGCACGCGAGTTGATTCCGTACATCTCCGATGCCGTGCCGGGCTGGTTCCAGGCGACACTAGGCCTCTACGATGCGAAAGGCAAGGAGTTGCAGTACGCCGGCAACTTCCGCTTTCATCCCGATCCGGTGCTCTATTACGAGATTGCCGGCGACGGCGATTATACGCTCGAAATCAAGGATTCGATCTACCGCGGCCGCGAGGATTTTGTCTACCGCATCACGGTCGGTGAACTGCCCTTCATCACCAGCATCTTTCCGCTGGGCGGCAAGCTCGGGGCGAAGAGCACCGTTGAGTTGAAAGGCTGGAATTTGCCTACTGCCCGGCTGACGCGCGACTCCAAGGAGAGCACACCAAGCGTCCAACCGGTCTCCGTTCGCAAAGGAGAATGGAGTTCCAACAGCGTGCCGTTTGCAGTCGACGATCTCCCGGAATTGCTCGAGAAGGAACCGAACAACCTGAAAGATCGCGCGCAGCGGGTCAAGTTGCCGGTGATTGTAAACGGGCGCGTCAATCAACCCGGCGATTCGGACGTTTTCCGCTTCGAAGGACGCGCGGGCGAAGAGATTGTCGCAGAAGTGCTGGCGCGGCGTCTGGACTCGCCGCTCGACTCGATTCTGCGCTTGACCGATTCGAAGGGCAAGGAACTCGCGCTCAACGACGACCACGAGGATAAAGGCTCGGGATTGCTCACGCATCACGCCGACTCCGTGATCCAGGTGAAGTTGCCCGTGAACGGAACCTACTATCTGACACTGAGCGACTCGCAGAAGAAGGGTGGGCCGGAGTACACCTACCGCTTGCGGATCAGCCAGCCGAGGCCCGACTTCGAATTGCGCGTCGTGCCTTCGAGCATCACGGCCCGCACCGGAATGACGGTGCCGATCACCGTTTTCGCGATACGCAGAGATGGTTTTGCGGACGACATTGCGTTGAAATTGAAAGATGCGCCCGCGGGCTTCAAGCTGAGTGGCGGCTGGATACCGGCCAACCAGAACAAGATTCGCATGACTTTGACGGTTCCGATGTCTGAACGCGACGTGCCTTTGAACCTGCACATCGAAGGACAGGCTACGATCCAGGGTCATGAAGTGCGTCATCCGGGAATCCCCGCCGAAGATATGATGCAGGCGTTCTACTACTACCACCTGGTGCCCGCGAAGGAGTGGCGCGTCATGGTGACGAAGGGCGGCCGCTTCAAGACGCCATGGAAGCTAGCTGCCGACAAAACGGTGAAGCTCCCTGCGGGCGGTACGGCGCCGGTGCGGATCACCGTGCCGAAGGGTCCGTATTTGAGCCAGGTTATTTTCAAACTGAGCGATCCGCCGGAGGGCATCGGCATCGTTAAGATCGTGCCCGAGAAGGACGGTATCGCGATTGTGCTGCGCGCCGACCCAGCGAAAGTGAAGCCGGGCCTTAAGGGCAACTTGATCCTGAACGCTTCCGTCGAGCGGAAGGCGGATGCGGCGAGTAAGAAGAAAAACACGCCCAACCGGCAGGACCTCGGACTGCTGCCGGCCATCCCTTTCGAGATCGTAGCGACGCTGGAAGCCCGCAAGTAAACCGGGCCTCAATACGGTTCTGCTGGCGTGGCTTGCCGCGGCGTGCCGCATTGAGATCTAATAGTCTTTCGACCTGATAATACCCGAGGAAAATATGATTGAATCCAGCAGCAGACGCAATTTTGTAAAAATGTCCGGTGCAGCCGCCGCGGCATTCACTATCGTCAAGCCCGAATCCGTGCGCGGGTCGCAGGCCAACTCCGCCCTGACCGTAGGCTTGATCGGATGCGGCAACCGCGGCATGTACGTGAGTGGCCTGTTCGCCAAGAACGAGAACGCGCGCGTCGCCGCCTACACCGACATCTATGAGGACAAGTTCAAGGCCGCTGGCGAGAAGTACACCGGTGCGAAACGATACAAGGATCTGCACGAGTTGCTCGCCAGCAACATGGACGCAGTCCTGATCGCCACGCCCGCCTATCTCCACCCGGAGCATTTTGAATTTGCGGTCAAGGCGCGCAAGCACATCTTTTTGGAAAAGCCCGCCGGTGTGGACGCAGCCGGCTGCCATCGCGTGCTGGCCGCGGCGAAGAAGGCCGACAAGACCAAGCGCATCAGCATGGACTACCAGCAGCGCTACGGCCGGGATTACCGTGCGGCGTATGCCCTCGTGAAATCCGGCGAGTTGGGTGCGATCAAGATGGTGCGCGCCGCTTGGCTCGGCGGCGGACCGCCCGTTCAGAAGGGGCACCCGGCCAGCGAAGAGAAGATGCGCAACTGGTTCTTCTACCGCGAACTTTCGGGCGACATCCTGATCGAGCAGGATTGCCACAACATCGACGTTGTCAGTTGGTTCATGGGTACGCATCCGGTGAAGGTCTCCGGCTATGGCAGCCAGATGATCCGGCACGTCGGAAACATTTATGACAACCTCTCGGCGACGTACCAGTTCGCCGACGGGACAGTCTTCAATTTCTCCGCCAACCAGTTCCGCACACCGGGCTATGAGGACGTATCGGAAACCTTCATGTGCGAAAAGGGCGCCGTCACCACTTCGCGCAAGGGCTATACGGTATATCGCCAGGGCAAGCCTCCGGAGGTGGTCAAGACGGACTACGACATCACCATGGATAACGTGAACCAGTTCATCGAAGGCGCGCGTACCGGAAAGCTGGAGAACGCGGCCCTGTGGGGCGCCGAGAGCACGTTGGTCGCTGTGATGGGGCTGCGCGCGCTCGTCAGCGGCCAGGAAATGACCTGGGAGAAGGTCAACAAGATCTAAACGCCCACGATTGCACCTTCGCGGGACGGGCCTCGCGGCGTAATGCCGCACCGTCCCGCACAATTCCCATCCTTCCCTCGGCAGCCCCTTCCACCCTACGCATGCAGCAACTGGAACTTTAGGTTCAGGTGGTCTAGGACTCGACCTTAGTAACGGTTGGCAAAAATGAGGGTATTCCCATAATGTCTTTGCGGCAAATTGTCGATTGTTCCCGGAGAAGTGGACTCTTACCCTTGAGTGGGAGGTCCGATTCTTGCAGTGTGAAGAGGGAACAGCGGCAGCGCAATGACGAAAACTCCAGTATGCCGATCATTTCAGCGAAACCGCCGGCGCGGAAACATGCTTGTGGAGACCGCTCTCATTATGTTGCCGATGCTTGCGATCATGTTCGGCATCATCGACGTTTCGATGGTCGTATTCATGCGCGGCCTATTCCAGTCCGCGGCGCGCGAAGGAGTGCGTTTCGCGGTCACCTTCAGCCCCAGCTATAACGGAACGGTATGTACTACGCAAAGCGCGTGCATTAAGAAGGTGGTGCAGGACAACGCGATCGGGTTCCTGGCGGGCACGACCGGCGCGTCGCGCATTAGCATACGCTATTTCAACCCGGCCGATTTGTCGACACCGGTCACGACCGCAACGCCGCCCGCTTACATCAATCAAACCGGAAATGTCATCGAAGTCGCCATTGCCAGCCCGTGGAACTGGATCGTTCCGTTGCCGGGATTTCGATTCACGCCCGGGGCGTCAACCACGATCAACGCTGTGGCTTCCGACGTCCTGCAGGGATACGCTGCCGGACAGCGCACTCCGCCGGCACCGTAGCGTAAGGGAATGAGCAGAAAGGGAAAGGCTACACATCAGAATGCTCCGAGTGGTCAAGAATAAGTCCCGCAGAGGGAATACTATTCTCGAGTTTGCGATTGTCGCGCCGGTGCTGGTCTTGTTGCTGGCCGGATCGTTCACGATTGGAATGAGTCTTGTGAGAGCGAGTCAGCTTGGCCAGGTCTGCAGAAACGCCAACGTGCTCGTTGTGCGCGGGATCAATCTAGCGCAATCGCAGAACCAGCAGTTAGTTGTTCGGACGGCGGCGGGTCTGGGCATGAACATTCCCGGTACCAACACTCCCAATCCGGCTGGAAAAGCTGTCGTGATCCTGACGCGAGTTCTCAGAGTTGGCAACAACGCCTGTAACGCGGGCATCAGCAACTGGGATCAGAACCCTTCGAGTTGCCCGAATCATGGATCCTACGTGATCACTACCCGGATCGTGATCGGGAATCAAACGCGCTGGAGCAGCGCAACCGGGGCTCCGGCCAGCCCGCTCCTGTCCGATGGGACCGTGTCGGAGGCCAACGTGGCAACGAATACAGGAAATCGTGCAACTGGGTTTCCAGGAATCATCGCGTTGAGTCTCGATGAATTCACCTTCATCGCGGAAGCCTTCGCGGACGCGAGCGAGATCGCGCTGTTCCGGAACATCCTGCCCCCCGTGATCCGGGTGCGCAACCTGTCCTGAAGCGCGGGCGCGACGGAGAGAAGACACTTATGCAGCATCGCAATTTCAGAGAACGAAAAGGCATGGCGATCATCCTTGCCGCGTTGATGTTGGTTTTCACAATCCCCGTCGTGGGTCTAGCCGTCGATGCGGGGCTCCTGTTTGTCGTCAAGGGACGTCTCAGCGCGGCGGTGGATTCGGCCGCCCTGGCAGCCGGAAGAGCCTTGAACCTGGGCAATGACCTGGCAACCGTCCAGGCCTCGGCGCTTGCTTCGGCCAACCGCTTCTTCGATGCCAACTTTCCCGCCGGGTATCTGGGCACTGCGACTGGCGGGCGCACCGTCACGGCCGACTTCCAGCTCCAGCACGATGCCAGCAACAATCCGACCGGTGTCCTGATCATCTCGGTCACAGGTACGGTGAATTCGCCCACCTATTTCATGCGCATCTTCGGGATCAACGGCGTGAATGTCTCGGCGACCGGCACGGCCACGCGCCGCAACCTTGTTATGATGATGCTGTTGGACCAGTCCGGATCGATGGGCTCTCGTGTCACCTCTGGCATTCCAACGACTCTGCCGTTGAACGCCGCGGCCTGCGATGCCATGGTGCAGGCCGCGGCTGGCTTTGTAGATTACTTCAGCCCTTACGATACCGTTGGCCTGGTGACGTTCAACGCACAGGCAGCGGTCAGCTACCCTCCCTCGACGAACTTCAAGAATTCTGGTTCGACCGGCATCAAGAGCAAGATTGGTGTGATCAATTGCAGTGGCAGCACGGCGACCACGGCCGCCCTCCACCTGGCTGGCGACCAGATTTTCGGAGTTGGCCAGAAGTTGGCGATGAACGCACTTGTTCTGTTCACGGACGGAATTCCGAACGGTGTTGTCGCAAATTTTCCGACCCGCACGCAGGTCGACAACCGCCTCGGTCCGGGCAGGACTTACACCAGCTTGCCGTCCAACTCCTTGCTTCGGTATCGCGATCCTTCGACCCCCAGTGGCATGAATCCATTGTGGGTCAAGGATTTGTCTGCGCCTGCCAACAATTACAACAACTGCATATCAACCGCCGGCGGGCCCAACATTTGCTACAAGTTGCCGTTGCCGGCCACGGGGACAACTCCCGCCACGGCCTACGGGCAGATCTCACAAGGCAGTTTCGACGACAACCAGAATACTGGCAGCGGACTCGTCAAAGCGTACGCGTCAGACACGCTCGGCGCGTTTCCTTCAGGGTTTAGCGCCAACGGGAGCAACAAAGTCACCTCGCAGAATATCGCCTACATCCCGGATGTGGATGCGTTCGGAAACAGCAACCGCGGCAACTGGGACGACTGGCACTACATGTGCAATAACCAGTGCGCCCCCACCAGCGTGTCGATCACCCCGGGCTCCAGCCGTTGCAGAAACATCGGCGGCACCTGGGCGGCCTACCCAGGAGCCTCGGGATCTGCGCAATCGAATTTTCTTCCCAGCCCTAGCCCGTACGCGGCCTATCTCCGCCCCGAGTTAGGCAACTCAATCGCGGCGGCAGGCATGAATGCATCCGCCGATCAGGCCAGACGAATCCGCGCCAACACAGATTACAATGTTATGATCAACGCGATCTATTTGTTGGGCAATAGTGCTAGCGATCCGGCCGAGCGCGAATTCCTGCCCCGCGTCGTCAACCTGCAGATGATTCCACCGTTGGTGTACCAGTCCATCGGGACCGCGGCGATCACAAACCCGGCCTACGTCGCGAGCCAGCAAACTGGCAGCTTTGTCGCGACCGCGGATGTGCGCGAACTCAATTACGTCTTTGCGCAGATCGCATCGTCACTGTTGAGACTAAGCCAGTAGAGAAGTCCTACGACTTCTTTACCTGCTTCTCTGACGACTTACCCATTTTGTCGATCTCGTTGAAATAGACGCGCCGGCCGTCCATCGCCTTGTTCGAGAGCATCACCGGGATCGAGCCCGCCAGCTCGATTTCCAGGTTCGCCTTCGACTTGCCCAACGTGCGGCAGTCGTTGGAGCAGCTCTCCAACTCCGTCTCCACCGGGTTGCGGCCCTCGTCCGACACCATGGGACGGGCTTCGCGGCGTAATGCCGTACCGTTCCGCACAATTCCCCTCCTTCCTCTGCATACAGCGACTGGAACTTTAGGTTCAGGGCGACCAGGGTTCAACCCTAGCACCCATTGCGAAAACCTTAGGGCGTTCCCAGACTTCTGTATTCTCAAGAAACTGAAGCCCTAATCGCCGTTGAGGGTAGCGTGAGCGCCCCGAAAAGGGGGTGCTGATAACCGATTCTGCAATGCCCCTAAGTGAAACTGAAATGAGTTTTACAGCATAAAGCCTAGCGTCAAATCATCACGCTCAGACTTATCATTCCTGTAGGGAAGCAGGATGCAATTTATGAGTATTCAGCAAATTCCAATTCTTGGCTGCAGGAATGCGAGAGGCAAACGTGGATACGTGCTGGTACTGACAGCGGTTTCCGCGCTCGCCTTGGTCGGCATACTCGGTCTGGCTGTGGATGTCGGCCGGATGTTCATCACCAAGAGCGAGGTCCAAACATTTGCCGATTCCGCGGCGATCGCCGCGGCACTCGAACTGGATGGAACAAGCACCGGTCTCAATGACGCCAGAACCGCGGCTGCCGCCAACCTGAATCGCTGGAACTTTAGCACTCGAGCCTTTACCGGAACCACCACCGAGTTTGCGACCGCGGTGGCCGGGCCGTGGGTGGCAGCGCCGAATCCGGCAACGGCTTACCGGTTCGCCCGTGTCACCGCGACTGCAAATGTTAACTTGTTTTTCCTGCCGGCAGTCGTCCCGACCAATAGCACAAATGTGAAAGCGCGAGCCGTGGGGGCACAGGTTCCAAAAACAGAGTTCCGCGAAGGGCTATTTCCTTTCTCGCCCTATGCACACAGTACTGCGCCGCCGGATTTTGGCTTGTTCACGGGAAGTAATTACACACTACGCTGGCCGGCTAACCCCAAGCTTGGAAACGGCAGCAACATGTGTCCGGGCGACCAGACCTCTGGCACTCTCGCCCTCGCCCAGGCGGCTGGTGGCTCTGAGCGTGGTTACATTGAGGACGCCAGTGCCTCGCTGATCCGCAGCACCATCGTGGATGACTATCAGTCTGTTACTCGCGTCGTGGGCGATCTTGTGACCATGACCGGTGGCGCAAAGCAGAGCCAACTCGACAGCCTGCAAACCCGCATTCTTCAGGATAGCGACTCTACGTCGACGACCTATTCCGAGTACCTTGCAAACAACCGCGGAAACTCCCGGCGAATCGTCGCTGTCCCGATCAACGACGGCGGCACGCCTGCTGGTAGTAATAACCGGATTGTCGGCGTTGCCGCATTCTTTCTGAAACCTACTGGTCAGTACGGAAACGGCGGAGGCCAGGCTTGGTGTGCTGAATATGTTGGACCGTGGGTCCAGGGCAGCAAGAAAAGGGGTGTGGGAGACGGGACCCATGGTTCGTTCGTGGTAAGACTGGCGCAATAGCCGGGTACGTGCGATGCAGAACAGAAAACACAGTCGAGGCCGGCGAGGAAACGCGATTCTGGAGTTCGCCCTCGCATTTTCGTTTCTCTTCCCGCTATTTACCGGAACATTCCAGTTCGGTTATTCCTTCTTCCTGTACAATCGGTTGCACAACGCGATACGAGCTGGCGCCCGCTATGCGTCTCTGGAAACCTACACTTCAGGAAGCAGCACTCCGCCCAGTCAATTTTCCAGCAATGTGAAGAACCTTGTCGTCTATGGTGATCCCGCGGGCGGGACAAGTCCAGTGGTAACAGGCTTGACTCCGGAAAATGTCGAGTTGACAGTGATTTTTGTCAACGGAACCCCCAAGAATATGAAGGTCCGGCTGACCAATTACACACTGAATGCTGTTTTTGGAATGTTCCGTCTCAATACTCCGGTCGCTGTGTTCAGCTACGTCGGACGTTTCTCTCCCCCGTAAACCAGGACGAATACCGTGAATAGAATCAACTCTCACAAGAAGCGGAAACAACACGGGGCGGCGATGCTGGAGGCTGCACTGACGCTCTCCGCAGTGGTCATGATGATCGTCGGCGTTTTCGACTTTGGCCAATTCCTGTATTTACATCAGGCACTGACCGAGCGCGTGCGCGGCGCGGCCCGCACCGGTGCGATCGCCAGCTACAATACGGCTGCGATTCAAAACCTGATCGTCTACGGAACGACGACTTCGGAACATCCGAACGATCCAGGCTTCCTTGGGTTGCGAACTGCCAACGTTGCGGTCGTGTTCGCCGGCGTCAACACCAACGCCACACGCTTGAAGGTGACGATCTCGGGCTTGCACTATCCGGTTATTTCGCCATTGATAGCGGGGAACTACACGAACCTGCCCATCAAGGTCACGGTTCCGATGGAGACTCCGTAAGTGGCTAACGCCCCTTGCGGCAGATTCCGCACTTGCTGCTTCGAATGAATCGCACCAGGAGCAACGTGTGCCGGGCCGCGATCACCAAATGATTCCGACGTTGGCGTACCAGTCCGTCGGGATAGCGGCGATCACGTACCGGGTCTAGTCCGCAAGCCAGCAGAGCGGAATATTCACCGCGATCCCCAATCTGCGCGAACTCAATTATGTCTTCGCGCAGATCGCCTTTTCTCTGTTGAGGCTGAGCCAGTAAAGCAGCCCTACGACTTCTTAACCGGCTTCTCCGGCCCCTTACCCATCTTGTCGATCTCATTGAAAAAGACGCGCCGGTCTTCGTCCATCGCCTTGTTCGAGAGCATCACCGCGATCGAGTCCGCCAGTCCGATTTCCAGGTTCGCCTTCGGCTTGCCCAGCGTGCGGCAGTCGTTGAAGAAGCTCTCCAACTCCGTCTCCACCGGGTTGCGGTCTTCGTCCGACACCATGATGCCCTTCGAATACAGCCAGCGCCGCGCGAACTTCATCTCGCGGTCGAGGAACGATTCCTTGCCCGTCACCTGGTCCTTGTCCACCAGCAGCGGCAACCCGCGCGCCACCGCGCCCAGTGCAAACGTCGAACCCGCCGTCTTCGCCGTCTCCTTCTTCTCCTTGCCGTCGCTGAAGGTCGGCTTCTTCGCCTCGCGGTACCACAGCGCCGTCGGCATCGTCGCCTCGCCGTCGCCTACCGTGATCTCCACGCACGCATCGGTGCCCATGATGCACTCGCCAAACTCCGGCCGTGTACCAGCCAAAAACGGCAGGTGCGCATTCGTCGTGATCGAACTGTAGACCAGCTTGCGCCCGCGCGAATACTGGTAGATCAGTTGGATATTGTCGTAAACGTCGCGCCCGTCTTTCCACGTGTCCAGCCCGCCCACGCCCAGCACCCATTGTGGCGTTTCGCCAAACATCCAGTCGGCGATGTCGATCTGGTGCGAAGCCAATTCCGCTGTCAATCCGCCCGAGAACTCCCGGTACAGCCGCCAGTTCAACGGATTCTGCTTGCCCGCCGGCTGCTTCATCACCCAGCCTGGATTGCGATGCCACTGCGCATGCACATGCGTTACCGTGCCCAGCATGCCCTTCTGGATCATCTGCTTGACCGTCTGGTAAAACACGCTGTAGCGCCGCTGCAAGCCGACCTGCAAGACCTGCTTGGGATGCTCGGCCACCAGCGCGCGCAGCGCATGCACCTCTTCGGGCTTGAACACCAGGCTCTTTTCGCAGAGCACATGCTTGCCCGCCAGCAGCGTGTCCTTGGTCACCGGAAAGTGCATGTAGAGCGGCACGGCGATGATCACGGCATCGACGTTCTTCTGCGAAAGCAGTTCGCGGTAGTCCTTGAACTTCGCCGGATTGGTGCCCGTAATCTGCGCCGCCTTATCGAGCGCCGCCTGATTGACGTCGCACACCGCAACGCAACGCCCGTTGTCGATCTTGGTGAGATGCTTCAGCAGATAGGAGCCGCGGCCGCCGGTCCCGATCACGCCAAACTGCATCTGGTTGTTGGCGGCTTTCACGGTCTGAATGAAGGGCGCGCCGGCCGCTAAAACGGTGGCCGCGCCGGCGAGCTTGACAACGTCCCGGCGGGTGGGATCAACGGGTGTGGACATTACAGAAAATCCTTTTTTAGAATCGGACTCGAAGTTCCTAGTTTATAACGTTCCAAACCCGCTGTGCGAATGGCCAGCGCTGGCGCTTAACGCCTCGGCTTCAATAGGATTTGATACTCTGTGACAGACAGGAATAATCATGATTGCGCACCAACAATTCCACTATCATACGCTCGAGGACCTACGCAGAGAAATCGCCGCAACCGGAGTCGCACTAAACGTTAGCGACGACGTCCAGGTATTGCGCGAACCGGTGCAGGTTGGCAAGTTCCGGCTTCCGAACCGCCTTGTTGTACTCCCGATGGAAGGCTGCGACGGGTTGGCCGACGGCTCGCCCGACGAACTAACCTTCCGCCGCTACAGGCGTTTTGCCGCGGGCGGCGCCGGGATGCTGTGGGTTGAGGCCACGGCCGTTTGCGAGGAGGGGCGCGCCAATCCCAGGCAACTTTGGATCCGCGACAGTAACGTCTCTATGTTTTCCGCCATGGTGCGCGACGCACATCTCGCGGCGAGCAGCAGTTTTGGAGAGAGTCACCGCCCGATGCTTGTACTTCAGCTCACCCATTCGGGACGCTACAGCAAGCCCGGCGGCGCGGCGAAGCCGATTATCGCTCACCATTCCAAGTTCCTCGACCCGATCCACAAGCTGCCGGCCGACTATCCGTTGATCAGCGACGACGAGTTGGAGCGCCTGGAAGATCTCTACGTCGAAGCGGCGATGTGCGCCCAGAAGGCCGGCTTCGATGCCGTCGATGTCAAGGCCTGCCACCGCTACCTGGTATCGGAACTGCACGCTTCGTTCACCCGCGAAAACAGCCGTTATGGCGGCTCGTTTGAAAACCGCACGCGCTTCTTCCGCAATGTCGTCGGCAAGATTCGTGACCGCGTTCCCGGCATTATGGTGACCTCGCGCATGAACGCCTTTGACTCCATGGCCCATCCGTATGGTTGGGGCATGGACAAGGACGATCCCACCAAGCCTGATCTCACGGAGCCGATCGAACTTGTTCGTTTCCTGAAAGCGGCCGGAGCGCCGCTGGTCAATATCACGATCGGAAACCCGTACTTCAATCCGTTTGTAAATCGGCCTTACGACCTGCCGATCGCCGGTGCTCCGTTCCCGCCCGAGCACCCGCTGCTCGGAGTGGAGCGTTTCGTGCACGTCGTCCGCCAGGTGCAGCAGGCATTCCCGGATATGCTCGTGATCGGCGGCGGCTACACGTGGCTACGGCAGTTTTTCCCGAATGTCGCTGCGGCGAATGTACAGAACGGCTGGGTTTCGCTGGTGGGCGCCGGGCGCATGTCGTTCGCACATCCCGAGTTCGCGCGCGAGGTCGTCGAAACGGGTCGGATCGATCCGGAGCGCGTCTGCGTGGCCTGCTCGGCATGTACACAGATCATGCGCGACGGCGGCCGCAGCGGCTGCGTCCCGCGCGACTCCGCCATCTACGAGCCAATCTACAAAGCGGGCCGCGCCGAGGCCATGGACACGATCCTCGAGATGGCCAAAACCTGCCGGCAGTGCAACGATCCAACGTGTGTCGGTCATTGCCCGGCGCACGTCAATATCCCCAAGTTCGTTGGCCAGATTGCCCGTAGCGAGTTCCGCGCCGCGTACGAAACGTTGCGTGAAGCCAATATCCTGGCGACGGTTTGCGGCTACGTCTGCCCGTCCGAAACGCTGTGCGAAAGCGGCTGCATCAACGAGCACTATTCGGAAGCTGTTCCGATCCGCCACTTGCAACGCTGGGTCAGCCGCAAAGCCGTCGAAGAGGGCTGGGCCGCGGAGCCGCGTCCGATTCAAGTCGGCGGCGGCAAACGCGTCGCGGTGATTGGCGCAGGCCCGGCGGGCATCTCCGGAGCCGTCACGCTGGCCTCGATGGGACACAAGGTTACTCTGTTCGAGCGCGACGAAAATCCCGGCGGCATGGCGCGCGAGACGATTCCGGCCGAACGCCTTCCAGACGGCATCATCCGTCAGGAGATCAACGCCGTGATCTCGTCGGCGAGCGGCATCGAAAGGCGCAAGGGCGCGACGCTCGATGCGAAGTACGGTATCGACGACGTCTTGGCCGAAGGCTTCAATGCCGTGCTGCTGGCGCCCGGACTAAGCCGCTCGGTTCCGCTGCCGGCGGGCGAACGGCCTCGCACGGGCGTAGTGGGCGCTCTCGAGTTTCTGGCCGCGGCCAAGCGCGGCGCCAAGATTTCCGGTACGGTGCTTGTCATCGGCGGCGGCAACACGGCGATCGATGCCGCACTCTCGGCCAAACGCGCCGGCGCCGACGACGTATCGATCGTTTACCGGCGCTCGTTCGCGGAGATGCCGGCCTGGCCTGAGGAACGCGACTCCGCCATTCGCGCGGGCGTCAACTTCCTGGTGCTGACGCAACCCGTCGGCTTTGCCTGCGACGAGAGCGGCGAGCTGACCGGACTGAAAGTAATCCGGACGCATCTCGGCGCACCCGGCCCGGATGGCCGGCGCAGACCAGAGCCTTCGCCCGGTTCCGAGCATCTCATCGCCGGCGATTTTGTAATCGAGGCGATCGGGCAACTGCTCGATGAGTCGTTGCAGCAGGCTCTCGCGGGCGTTAAGTTCTCCAAGGATGGGTTGATTTCGACAGCGCCGGGATCACTGGCCACATCGCGCGCCGGCGTCTTCGCGGCGGGCGATGCCGTCAACGGAGGTACGACCGTGGTGCAGGCCGTGTCCGAGGGCATGCGTGCGGCGCGTGAGATCGACGCATTCCTTCGGAACTAACGAGGGCGTCGCAGTCCGATTGCCGATCGAACTCGCCTCCAGTCGCTACCGCTTCCGGCACTGACGGACGGATTGATGGATCGCCTCCGGTCGCTAAGCTTCCGGCACTGACGGGCTGACGGACGAATTGACGGATCGCCTCCGGTCGCCGGCGCTTCCGGTACCGTTTGGGTTCCAGTATTCAACCCGTCCAACGGTGCCGGGAGCGGAGCGACCGGAGGCGCTTATTTTGTAAATCCACCGAAGGCCTTGTTCATTTGAGGATTTGCAGTAGATTTGAGAAATCGTCGGTCCAGGTTCTGAATTCCGGATGCGGCTCGATGATTTCTCCCGGCTCGAATTCCGGCGGCAGCTTGCGCCATGCCGCCGGATCGAATAGCAGCACCCAACTCACGCTGTTGCAGATTGTGTCCTCACTCTCTGGGACAAACGAGAAATACAACGCCTTCCAGCCCAGTTCGCTCGCTGCGCGCTCCATCACCGGGCGCAGGTCGAGATAGCGGTTTGAAACGTTGACCGCAAGAATGCCGCCGGGCTTCAGGTGGCGCCGGTACAACTGGAACGCTTCCCGGGTAATCAGGTGTACAGGGACCGAATCGCCGGAGAAGGCATCCATCACCAGAATGTCGAATTGCTGGTCCGGCTCTCGTTCGAGCGAGAGACGCCCATCGCCGAGCACCGTTTCCACGACGGCCGGCGTATCACGCAGGAAGCTGAACTCGCTTTGTGCGAGGGCGAGAACCTGTGGATTGATCTCATACAAACGCAGCACGTCGCCGCGCCGGCCGTACGCCACCAGGTTGCCGCAGCCCAGTCCGAGGATTCCAATGCGGCGCGGCCGCCCTTCGGTCGAGGTCATTGCGCGGCCGATACCGCTCTCACGACAGAAATAACTCGTGGGTTGGCGGTGGTACGGTTCGGCCTCGAATTGCCCGCCGTGATTGATGACGCCGTGCAACAGGATCCGCCGCGCTCCCAACCCGTCGTCATCCACGAACTCCTCGACACGAAGCTGACTATAGAAGTTTCTGGTCACGACGCGATAGCCGCGTATGTTGCCCCGCACGCCTGTTGCGAGCATCGCGGCATAGGCGCAGAGCGCGGCCGCTATCACCACGGCGGCGACTCGCCCGTTCCCACTGTGGAAGAACTGCCCGTACTCGCGAAAGAGAATGATTGCCGCCAGCAACGCACACAGCAACAGCCCACCCGGAAACTCGTAGTCCCAGTTGAATAGGTTCGGTGCGATCAGTCCGGCGAACAGTCCGCCCGCAACACCACCCGCCGAGAGCATCAGGTAGAACAGCGTCAGGTGTTGCGGCGCTGGCTTCAGGCGCGCGAGTTCGCCATGGCAGATCATGCAGAAGACGAACAGCGCACCAACTGCCACCGCGAGTTGCATCACTGCCAGCGCGCGAAACTCGCCGCCGGTCATGTTGGCAGTGGAATACAGTGCGGGCACTAGCAATACAAAAAAGACGCCGCGGTGATAGAGACGCGGCGCTTCAAAACAGACGATAAAGCTGAGCAGGTAGACCGCGAGCGGCAAAATCCAGAGGAACGGCACGGCCGCGACGTCGCGCGTAAGATATGTGGTCACGGCCAGGAGCAGGATGGAGGCACAGGCGGCCAACGCGAGCCAGAGAACGCGCAGACTCCAGCCGGGCGGCGGCGCGTCCTCCTGAGTTGCTGGGGAAGGGAAGCCCCGACGCGAGGAAGCCTGCCATGCGGCGACGGCGCAACAGATCGCGAAGGCAACATAACCCAACGACCAGGCGCGGCCCTGCGAGCGGGTTGTCAGCCGCGGCTCCACCAGCAGCGGATAGCTCAGCAGCGCCAGCATCGACGCGAAATTGGAAAGCGCAAAGAGCCTGTACGGCATGGCGCCCGCATAGGTTCGCGCGTACCACGACTGCACCAATGGAGTGGTGGCCGCAAGTAGGAAATATGGCAGGCCGACGGTTGCGGCGAGCAGTCCGAGAATTTGCCACGAAGGGTTTTCGAGAGCGGCGGCCTTCCACGACGGATCGGCGGCGACCGGCAACACGAGGAAACTCGCGGCCAGCAGTGCCGTATGTACGATGGCCTGCCGCTTTGGCGAGAGCTTCCCGTGCAGCCAGTGCGCATAGAGATAGCCGCCCAGCAACACCGCCTGGAAGAAGAACATGCAGGTGCTCCACACGGCGGAGGACCCCCCGAACCAGGGCAGGATCATCTTTGCAATGACGGGCTGAATCTGAAAAAGCAGGAATGCGGACAGGAATATCGTGAGGGCGTAGAGAGCCATTGGAGAAATCAGATTATATCGCTAATGTATTAATGCGGCGGCTTCACGCACGCGCCTGACCGGGAATTGCCGCGCATTTGGGATATGCTAGTCTTCTTGGAGAATGTCCATGAAAACCAGATCTCTTTCCTTTGTACTCGCCCTTCTGATGGGCGCGGCGCCCGCGCTGCCCCAATTCGTCGACACGCCGGAAAAGCGCGACGCCCGCCTGCAATGGTGGCGTGATGCGCGCTTCGGCATGTTTATCCATTGGGGCCTGTATGCCGTCCCCGCCGGCGAATGGAAGGGCCAACCCATCGCCGGAATCGGCGAATGGATCATGAATCGTGCCAAAATTCCGGTGGGCGAATACGAACAGCTCGCCAAGCAGTTTAACCCGGTGAAGTTCAATGCCGAAGAGTGGGTCAAGGTTGCGGCCGCCGCGGGCCAGAAGTACATCACAATCACGTCGAAACATCACGACGGCTTCGCGATGTACAAGTCGCAGGTCTCGAAGTTCAATATCGTCGACGCGACGCCGTTCCATCGCGACCCGATGGCCGAACTCGCCGCCGCCTGCAAACGCCACGGCATCAAGCTGTGCTTCTACTATTCGCAAGCGCAGGATTGGAACGATCCGAACGGCGCGGGCAATTCCTGGGCCTACCCGGACGAAAACAAGAAGGACTTCGCCAAGTACTTCAACGAGAAGGTGAAGCCGCAGGTGCGCGAGATCCTTACTCAATACGGCCCGATCGGCATGATCTGGTTCGACACGCCAATGAAGATCACGAAAGAGCAGAGCACCGATCTCGCCAACTTTGTGCACTCGATCCAGCCCGCGTGCCTGGTGAGCGGCCGTGTCGGCCACGATGTCGGCGACTACAGCAACATGGGTGACAACCAAATTCCGGCGCGCGTGCTCGACTACGATTGGGAAACGCCGGTCACGCTCAACGATACGTGGGGCTTCAAGAAGGACGACCACAACTGGAAATCGACGCAGACGCTGATCCGCCAACTGACCGATGTCGTCGCCAAGAATGGCAACTATCTGCTCAACGTCGGACCTACGGCGGAAGGTGTCATCCCGCAGCCCAGCGTCGATCGCCTGCTCGAAGTGGGCAAGTGGATGAAGGTGAACAGCGAAGCCGTCTATGGAGCCAAGCCGAGTCCGTTCGTCTATGAGTTCGAATGGGGCGCGATCACGACTAAGCCCGGCAAACTCTATCTGCACGTGATCGATTGGCCCAAGGGCGAGTTTGTGCTCAACGGCCTCAAGAGCAAAGTGAAAACCGCGCGGCTGCTCACGCAACCGGGCGCCGCGCTGAAGATCGCGCAAACGGCCGACGCGAACAAGAATATCTATTCGCTTCGGATTCAGGTTCCAGCCAACGCGCCCGACAAAGACGTCAGCGTGATTGTGCTCGACATCGATGGCAAGCCGGATGTCGTCAAGACGCTGCAGCAGCAATCGAACGGCACCGTTGTACTCTCGCCGATGTTCGCTCAGGAAGATGCCGGGCGCAAGTTCAACATCGATCCGCGCGGCGTCACCACGCGCTGGATGACGCCGGAAGGCAAACTCACCTGGAATTTCGACGTTGCCAAAGGCGGCGCATTCGACGTCGTGCTGGTGACCACAGAAACACGCGTGGCGAAGGGCGGAGACTCGATGGAAGGCGGACATGTCGTCAAGATCAGCGTCGCCGGAAACGAGCTCACGGGCAGGATCGAAAACGGCGAGCGCGTCTTGAATGCGCGCAATCCGCGCTGGAAGGATATGCGCACAACGGCCGGCCGCGTGAAACTGAGCGGTCCGGGCAGTGCGTCGCTCAGCTTGCAGCCCCAACAGATCGGCGCGAAGAACGGCCTTGGCCTCACGCTACGCGCGGTAGAGTTGGTGCCGGCGAAGTAAGCGCCTGGAGGAATTGCGCCGCCACGCGCGGGGCGGCGTACTCCTTTACCCGTTCGTACCCGGCCGCGCGCAAGCGCTCGCGTTCATCCGCATCCTGGTAGAGCCGCTCGATCGCATCCGCAAGCGCGGCGGCGCTCTCCGGCTCGACGAGCACGCCTTGCGGCACGACCTCCGGCACAGCGGCCGCGCGCGCCGCGACGATGGGCACGCCCGCGGCCATAGCCTCGAGAAACACGATGCCGAAACCTTCCTGCACACTCGGCAGGCAGAAGACGCTGGCGCGGGCATACTCGGCTTGCAGTTCCTGAAACGAGATGCGCCCCAGCCAACGCACGTTCGCGGCCGCGGCGCCCGTGCCCGTGATGCGGACTTCAATTCCGGGGATGCGGGCGGCGAGCAGGCGGGCCGCCTCCACCAGTAATCCGATGCGCTTGCGCGGATACGGCCGGCCTACGCACAAGACGCTGAACGCGGAGTTCGCAGTGCGTTCGACGCGCCAGCGCTCTAACTCGATCATCTCCGGCACAACGGCCGGGGTCGAGTGTAAGCCGTAGGCGCTCTGGATCTCTGCGGCCGAGTACGCGCTCGACGTGATTACGATGTCGGCGCGCCTTACGTGTCTGCGCTCGCAAGCCGCCTGGAGTGAAAGCAGCGCGCGCGTGACGCCGCGCTCGAACTGCAACTCATCGGCGATCACGCCTTTGATCACGGCGGCGTGCCGCACGCCGGTGCGTCCGGCGATGCGGTAGCCGTCCATGTCGAAGCCTACGATGACGTCATAGCGCGACCAGTTGTGGAAACGCAGGCGCTCGTTGAACAGCAGCCGGCGCGCTGTCAGATTCGGAAGTGCGGATGATGGCGCCAGGAGATCGACAGCCACGCCGAGTCGTTCGGCGGCGCGCTTCATCGTGAGAATACTCACGTAGGTGCCACTGCCCTGCGCGATCGACTGCGGCGTCGATGTCAGAAAAGCGAGTCGCAAACTGCTATGGTACGCGAACCAGCACTACGCCAAGCGCATTGCGGTCGGCATCGAAACCGATGGCCGCGACGGAATTCGACTTGGGGCTGGAATCCTGGAAGACGGCCTGCGTCTGCTGCTGGCCTCCGCCGCCGCCTCCACCTCCTGGAGTCGTAGCGGCGTTCGGCACGGCGCCCACCCAGGCCACGCCCGCGGGGTTCGGAGCGAGCATGAGGTCCTTGGTCATCAGGTCGTAGATCAGATACTGCGAACCGCTATTGCCGGTCTTTGTGCCGCGCGCCACCACCTTGCGCGACGCGGTCATGATATCGACCAACTGGATGGCGGCGAAGCCTTCCGGCACGGGCAGAATGCGCGTCTCGGCATTGTCGAGATCGAAGACCACCATGCCCTGGTCGCCGGCTACGCGATTCTGACCTAGCGCGAGCATCAAGCCCATCGCCGGAATCGGCCGCAGCGCCGCGTAGCTGGTGATGCCGGGCGGCAGTTGCAGCCGGGATGCGGATGCCGTAACTCCGTCGAGTACATAGAGCGTGTCCGCAGGCTGTGTCTGTGTGCCCACGTTGCTGCCGATCAGGTAGTCGTTCATGTCTGAGACGCTCGCGACGTTCAGACGGCCCTCGCCTGCCAGCGGAATCGCTTCCATTTTCTGGCTGGCGAGATCGACGGTCAAATATCCGAGCGCATAGCACTGCTGCTTGAACTCAGTCTCCGGCGTATTCGTGACCAGCAGTGTCAAGCGGCGCGAGACTTCGAGATTGTAAATTGGAAAATTCGGCAGGCACGATGCCGCGTACCATTTCTCCGGAAACACGAGCGCCTTCTCGCCGCTGGCCGCAAAGTTGAAGGCAACCAGTGCCTGCGCGGAGTTGTCGGGCTTGTGCGAAAGCACATAGTAGACGCGCGAAGACGTGTCGTAATCGAACGAAACGCGAAAGCGAACGGCCTGCGCCGCGCCGGGCAGACCGCCTCCGGCGCCGGGTAGACCGCCGCCACCCGCTCCCGGTTGCACGGCAGCCTTGGGACCGACGAGCGGCAGGAAGCCGTCCGGAAAATCGCGCGTTGCAATCACCCTCGCCTGCGCGTCGAGAACTGCCAATTTGGCGCGGGTCGGCTTATCGGCGTCGTCACCGACAATCACAACCGAGCGGTTCTGGATGACCGCTGTGCGCGGCGACAACACAACGTCAAGGCCTTCACCCAGATCGATGTCCAGCAGGCCGCCACCACCACCACCGGCAACGCCGCCACCGCCACCACCGCCGGGAAGAGCGCCGCCCACGTTGGCTTCCGTCATCTCGCCTGTGGTCACGTTGATCGCAACCGCCTTGGGCGGAGTGCCCGCCACCAATGCAATCGCCGAACCTTCCAGACTGGTCAGGGTCGTGGCACTTTCGGAAAGACTCACCGCTAATGCTTGGTCGAGCGCTGGATTGAATATTCGCACCTGGGAACTGACGGGATTCGGCAACTCGCCCTCCGGCGGACCCGCGAAGGCCATCAGCGCCGCACCGTCCTGCACGGCCACGATCGGCGTCAAGGCGTTCTTATTGCCGGATGTGAGGCAGCCATCCACGGGCGCCACGCTCTTTTTCGCGAAGTCGAAGACATACGCGGAATAACATCCATCGTCGCCGCGCGCGCCGTTGCCGATCACGTAGGCAGCTTTCAGGTCGGAGCCGACGATCGCGTGCAGGTCCGCGCCCTCGGGCAGCGGAAGGAACTGCACATCCGGCGCGTACGTCTTGCCCCACGTCACGCGATTCGCTGCGCGATTTCCGGCCGCGACAAAGAGCATGTCGCCGAGTTTTGCACCTGCCGGGATCTCCACATTCACGTCGAAAACGCCAGCGGTCTCCGGCGACAGCGCGGCCGTGATATTTGCGGGGATGCCGCCTACGTAAGCGTGCATCGTTGCTTTAGGTGTTGCAGAAAGATCCGCAGGACCGGCAGCGCCGTCCTCCGGTTCGTTCTCCACCGCTCCGAGCCCCGTCGCCTGGAGCTCCACTGTAGTGCCGGACATTTTGCCTGCGGCTTCGCCGTAGCCCGTATCGCCCACGGTCTGCAATCCCGGCTCCGCGCCGCGCACGAAGAAACGAGCCGCGGATCCACGCACCCCGTTCGACTCGACAACCAGTTGCGAGAGCGTTTGTTGTGCACCCGGATTCACATTCCAAGGCACTTGCGCTACGATCTTGCCGGGAGAGACCGAGACCAGCGGAATGGCCTGATTGTTGATGAGCACTCTGATGCCGCCCAGTTCAGTAGGCAGCGGAGAGCCTGTTGCCGCCGCGCCTTCCGGCGGACCGAGATTCAGTCCGGTGATCCAGATCAGGCCGCCAGATGCCGCCACAGTAGGCGCCGGTTGCTGCGTGAAGGCGTTGATTACACCGCGCGGGTTCACAACAGGCCGGGTGGGCGCTTGTGCAAATACCGCCGGCAGGCACACGCAGGCGAAAATTAGAATCCGGTTCTGGCTCATAGACCCTCTTACACAGAATACTCTAGATCGTTTCGCGGGTCCGGATCACACCGATATAATAGAGACTAGTAGTTTGGCAGTTTAGTAACGAAGCTTGAACAACACCTACGTGAAGGTGCAATGCTGCCTCCGGTCGCTAGCGCTCCCGGCACTGTTTGGGTGTTGCGCGCTGCGGTAGCGCGGTCCGGCCGTAGGGAATTTGTTCAACAGTACCGGGAGCGAAAGCGACCGGAGGCCAGTGTTTATCCAATGCCTTTCAGCCCAACCAGTGCCGTGTCGATCGACCGCCCGGAGTGCCGCAAGGCGGCCGGTGTGGGTCTGACGGCGTTGGTGCTTCTCTCGTTGGGCCATTTGTTTATCGACCTGTACTCGAGCGCGCTAGGGGCGCTGCAGCCCTTGCTGGTCGATAAGCTCGGCCTTACGCTGACACAGGCCGGCATCGTGGGCGGCGTGATGGTGTTTTCCTCCTCCGTCATGCAGCCGGTCTACGGGCTGCTCTCGGACCGCTATCGCACCAAACTTTTCGCTGCGCTGTCGCCGGCGATCTCAGGTGTTTTCGTTTCCGCACTGGGCCTGGCTCCGACGTATGGATGGCTGCTCGCGATGGCGTTTCTGGGCGGAACCGGAATCGCTGCGTTCCACCCGCAGGCCTCGTCGCGCGCCACCGTCGGGCTGCCCGGCAACAAGGGCCGCTGGATGGCGATGTTCATCAGCGCCGGCACATTAGGAATGGCGCTGGGTCCCACTTACTTTTCGACGCTCGCCGCGCACCTCGGCTTGACGCACTTGCCGTGGGCCGCGGCTCCGGGCGTGCTGGTCTCGATTCTATTGCTCGCGATGCTCCCCAACGGGCCGGATGTGCATGCCCACGCACGCAGCCGCTTCGACTGGGCGCCGCTGCGCGCCGTGTGGCGTCCGCTGACGATCTTGTACTTCCTGGTGTTTATCCGTTCGATTGTGCAAATTACTTTCGCGCAGTTACTCCCTCTGTATCTGCATCGCGAAAGAAACTATTCGCTTGCCGGGGCCAGTTACGCGCTTTCGCTGTATCTCACCGCCGGCGCGATCGGTGGATTTCTCGGCGGTCATCTCTCGGACCGTTTCGGTGGACGCAAGGTCATTACCATTTCGATGATCTCCTGCGTGCCCTTCCTTGCCTTGTTTTTTTTGACGAATGGCCCGCTCGCACTGGCCGGCCTGGCGATGGGCGGATTGACGCTGCTCTTCACCATTCCGGTAAATGTAGTGATGGCGCAGGAACTCGTGCCCACGCAAGCGGGCACGGTCTCGGCGTTGATGATGGGTTTCGCGTGGGGCGCCGCCGGCATGATCTTCATCCCACTGACCGGCTGGGTCTCGGACCACTACGGAATGCAGATCGCGCTGGGCAGCCTGACATTCTTTCCCCTGATTGGGTTTTTCCTGAGTCTGAAGCTACCGAAAGGACTGTGAGTTGGCCACCAAGAAAAGAGCGGTCTGCCTGCTGAGCGGAGGACTCGACTCCTCGACTTGCCTCGCCGTGGCCACGCGTGCCGGCTTTGAATGCTACGCGCTTTCCTTCGACTACGGACAGCGCCATCGGATAGAGTTGCAGGCCGCGGCGCGCGTGGCGCAGCATCTTGGCGCGAAACAACATATGGTGGCGCCACTGAATCTGCGGCTGTTCGGCGGATCGGCGCTGACGGCGGAAATCGATGTACCAAAGGGCCGCTCCGCCGAGGCGATGGGTCACGGTATTCCGATCACTTACGTCCCGGCGCGCAACACGATCTTCCTCTCGTTCGCGCTGGCCTGGGCGGAGGTCCTCGAAGCCGCCGACGTCTTCATCGGCATCAATGCGATCGACTATTCCGGCTATCCCGATTGCCGCCCCGAATATATCGAAGCCTTCGAGCGCATGGCGAATCTGGCTACGAAAGCCGGCGTCGAAGGACGCACGAAACTCAAGATCCATTCGCCGCTGCTGAAGTTGAGCAAGGCGGGAATCGTGCAACTGGCGCTCGAGAGCGGCGTCGATTTCCGGTTGACGCACAGTTGCTACGACCCCGATGAACAGGGCCGCGCGTGCGGCGAGTGCGACTCTTGCCTGCTGCGGCGGAAGGGCTTCGCCGAAGCTGGCGTCGACGATCCGTTGGAGTACCGCCGCTAGTCACAAGCGCCTCCCGTCGCTGCCGCTCCGGGCACTGTTGGACGGATGAAAGGATCGCCTCCCATTACTGGCGCGGGCGTTATCTGGCGGAACCGCCCACGGTGCCCGGAGCGGCAGCGACGGGAGGCGTGTGCCCAGCATGGGCAGAATCTAATTGGATGAAAGGAGCCAATCGGAGCCGATGAAGGCAACCGTAGCGAAACGCAAGGCGTAGCCGCGAGGCGAAGCCGAAAGAAGCGCGTAGCAAACTCTCGACCGTAGGGACACGAACTGGCAGTGAGGCCGGGTGCGGGCGGCAAGCTGGCGCCAAACAGCGAAGCCCAAAGATCATCAAGACGCATCAGGTACAGCCAGTCGGCACGAGGGGACAGATTCTGCACCTTACCTGGGGAGATCTCTTGCATGAGAGTGGAGGAGAAGTCAGCAGAGGCCGTAGTAGCGAAGAAGCCGTTGTAATGACGGTGGAGCGAAGGGCCGAAGGACCAATGCATTGGAGCTAGAGGAGGAACTGGAGGCCGGCGCAATAAGCGAACTCGAATCGCGGGACGTCACAACTACGGTGGCGAGAGCCCGGGAGTGCTTTCGGATCAGGCGGTGCAGCCGCGGAAGTCTGAACGCGAGGAGACGATGCCGGAGCTCTGCGAACCTCTCGACGGAGAGCAATGTACGAGACGTTAATGGAAACAGCCGTACGGGACGAGAACTACGCGCAAGCGCTGGCGGCGGTGAAACGCAACCGGGGAGCGGCGGGTATCGATCGGATGACGACGGCGCAACTGGAATCGCATCTTCAGGCGAACTGGTGGATCCTCAAAGACAAACTTCTGAAGGGGACCTACGTTCCAAGTCCCGTGAGGCGTGTAGAGATACCGAAGCCAAGCGGGGGCACGCGGACACTGGGCATCCCGACGGTACAGGACCGGTTCATACAGCAGTTGTTATTGCAAGTGCTGACACCGGTCTTCGATCCGCAATTCAGCGGGCACAGTTACGGATTCCGGCCGGGGCGCAGCGCACAGGACGCCGTGCGAGCCGCACAGCAATATGCGCAGGGAGGGAAGGACTGGGTGGTGGATCTAGACATCGCCAAGTTCTTCGACCACGTCAATCACGACATCCTGATAGGCCGGATCGCGGAAGTGATCCGGGACAAACGGGTGTTGCAACTGATTGGGAAATACCTGCGGCGGGGAAGCATGGTGAACGGGGTGGTGACGAAAAGCGTGGAGGGAACGCCGCAAGGCGGACCGCTGTCTCCATTGCTGGCCAACATCTACCTGGACGCGCTCGATAAGGAACTGGAGCGGAGGCAGCACAGCTTCTGCCGCTATGCCGATGACTGCAATATCTACGTAGGCAGTCAAGCGGCGGCGGAGCGAACGCTGGCTTCGATACAGGGCTGGATCGAGAAGCATCTGCGGTTGAAGGTGAATGCCGCCAAGAGCGGAACGGGGAGGGTTTGGGAACGTAAGTTCCTGGGCTTTCGACTGGACTGCAAGAAGCGGATCGGAATAGCACCGGAGAGTGTCGAACGATTCAAGGACCGGGTTCGCGAACTCTGGGATGCGCGGCGAAGTCGCAGCAGTAAACAACTGCGTGACGATTGGAACCGCTACGTGCGTGGCTGGTGGGGGTACTTCCGGCTGGTCGAAGCACGGACCCGGATTCGCGACCTGGAAAGCTGGGTTCGACGGCACATTCGGAAGTGTTTCTGGTTGCGATGGCACGACACGCGGGGACGACTGCGAAAGTTACGGCAGCTTGGCATCACGCGGGACCGGCACTTATTGACTCCCGCATAATATAGAGTTATTCCAGACGCAGTAAGGATTGTTTCCAGAAAGCGCTAATCAAACGCGGGCGGCGGCGCATCCGGCGCAGCGTGGTGCGGGCCGCCTCGCTAAGGTGCCAGTAGTCTTTGGGGCAGACGTTGGCCAGTTCGTGGTGCTTCCAGTAGCTCCAGATGTACTCGACCGGATTGAGTTCGGGTGCGTAGCCCGGCAGGTATTGGACCTCGATCCGTCCGGCCAGACTCTCGATGTGGTCGCGTACTAACCGACTCCGGTGGGCAGGCAGCCCGTCCCAGATGACCAGCAAGGGTCCGCGGATATGCCGGACCAGCGCTTGCAGGAACTCCACTACCTGCGGACTCTTGACGCTCCCGGCGTAGAGCCGGAAGTAGAAGTTCCACACCGTGAGGCCGGCCACCGCCGACAGGCTCTTCCAATTGAAGTTGTAGTCCAGTACAGGCGTTTGCCCACGCGGAGCCCACATACGACAACGGTGCGGACGCTGACTCAGCCCGCTTTCGTCGACAAAGACTATCGTGCGCCCCTGCGTGCGGGCTTTTTTTTAATGGCCGGCCAGGTCTTTCGCTTCCAGGTTCGGATCGCCGCCTCGTTTCGCTCACGCGCCCGGCCGACGGGTCGTTGCGGACTCCAGCCCAGTCCCACCAGAATCTTCCAAACATGACCTTCGTGGTAGGTGACGCCAAACTCCTCCTCGATCAAATGCGCCACACGCGGGCAGGTCCACAGGGGCGTCTCATAGCCCAACGATTCCGGTCCCTGCAACAGAAGCTCGCTCAGGCGCTGACGATCCTCGCTCGTGAGGAGGGGTTTGCGGCCGGCGCGGCCGGCCTTGCGCAACCCGTCTTTGCCGCCCGCCCGATACTCCTGCACCCAGCGGGCTACGGTCTGCCGCGCCACTTTCAACCGGCGGGCCACCTCCGCCTGCTTCAATCCCTTCTCCCACAAGCGGATCGCCTCGAAGCGGCGTTTCTCCAAGGCCTCGAAATCACGTCGCACTCCGGCAGCATTGCCCATACCAGGTTAGACGTAGTATCGCGGGAAAAGTGTCGCTATATTACGCGGGAGTCAATAGGCGTGGTCGGCAGCAGTCGCGGAGCATGGGCGATGGCGGTGCATCCTGTAATCAACACCGCCATCAGCCACGCGAAACTGCGGAGATACGGCTTCTTGTTTCCAACCGATCTTGAGGCTCGTTAGATCGCCTTTGGTTCAACCGCCGGATGCGGAAAACCGCACGTCCGGTGGTGTGGGAGGGTGGCCGGGCGAAATCCCGGTCACTCCACCCGATGCTTCGTCGTCGAAACGAAGTTCGGAGCCGGGGTACACTGGGCTGTCATGCGCATCGCAGAGATCTTTCACTCCGTACAAGGCGAGGGCATACTGATGGGGACGCCCGCGGTCTTCGTGCGCACCAGCGGCTGCAACCTGCGCTGCACCTGGTGCGATACGCCGTACACGTCGTGGAACCCAGAGGGCGAGACGCTGGGCGTCGACGCGATCGTCGAGAAGGTGCTCGGCTACGGAGCGGACTACGCCGTGGTCACAGGCGGAGAGCCGCTGCTATTTGAGGAGACCGTCGCGCTGACGCACAAACTGGCGGCTGCGCGCCGGCACATTACCATCGAGACTGCGGGCACGTTGTTCCTGCCCGTCGCGTGTGACCTGATGAGCATCAGCCCGAAACTAGCCAACTCAACGCCATACGAGCGTGAGGGCGGCCGCTGGGCGGCGCGGCACGAAAATCTGCGAATACAACCAGCGGTGCTCAAGCGGCTGATGACGTGTTATGAATACCAGCTCAAGTTCGTAGTCGAAAAGCTGGAAGACATGGCCGAGATACTGACCCTGGTCCGCGATCTCAATGCCGACCGCCGCCGTGTGGTGCTGATGCCGGAAGGGACCAACGCAGCGCTACTGCGCGAGCGCGGATTGTGGCTGGTGGACGTGTGCCGCGCCCACAATTTCCGTTATAGTCCACGGCTGCACGTCGACTTGTGGGGAGACCGTCGTGGCGTGTAGGTGGGCCGATTTCAAGCAAAGCGACGTGCGGCCGCGTTTTCCCTAATGAGATACGGGTAGGCTTGGCAGTAGAGCTGCATGGGAAGCAGAATCGATCCCTGCTCAGGCGCGCCCACAGTCAGGCGCACGGAGCGCATTTTGTAGTACTGCACTTCCTCGAAGTGCTTGAACTCGCGCCACGGTATGCACAGTGGCGGATGGCAGCGAAGCACAGCCACCGCTAGATAGAGACCTTCCGGCGGAAAAGCGATCTTCGCACAACGATAGTAGCGGCCAACGCCCACGCCGAGAGTTTCGCGGCGCATCGGCTCCACCTGCACTGCCGGAGTGCAACGGTACATTGCGGCCAGCCGCCCCCATCCGCTGATGAAGGAGAGAATCCAGGAAACCAGCAGGAAAATCAGCGCGAGGACAGCGAGATTGCTTGCTAGTATCAGCAGGACGAAGGCCGCCACCATGCAGCCGATAGTACGCTATTTCGCAGTCCGGAGGCGGATACGCGGCGAACCGCTATCGACCAAACGCGGATAACTACGCCAGCTTCCAGGGCGCGCGATAGGGGCGCTCGAGCCAGCGGTTGGCCTCGGCGTCGCCGCTGAACTCTTCCTTGGCCGCATCCCAACGCAGCGAACGGTTGAGGCGCGTCGCGATGTTGCCCATGTGGCACATCGTAGCCGTCAGGTGGCCCTCCTCGATGTCGGCGTTGGGGCGCTTGCGGCTCTTGACGCACTCGATGAAGTTGAGCACATGCGCGCCGTGCTGTTCCGTTCCGGGGAACTTTGCGTCGGGCGCCTGCGGCTGCTTGGGCGCATCGGCGCCCTTCCAGGTTTCGCCGTTGATCTGTATGCCGCCGCGCGTGAGCTGCATCGTGGCCTTCGTGCCGTGAAAGGTGAGGCCCGAGCGCTGCTCTTTGTTCATTTCGCGGACGCTCCAGGAGAGCACGCACTCCGGAAACTGATAGATCACTTCCTGAACGTCGGGCGTCTCGCCTGCGCCTTCGAGCGCGAAGCGGCCGCCGAACGCGGCTACGGCGATGGGAGCGCGCGCGCCGATCACCCAGCGGGCGATGTCGATATCGTGCGCGCCGAAGTTGGTCATCTGCCCGCCCGAATAATCCCAGAACCAGCGGAAATGATACAGGCAGCGCATCTTGTTATACGGCACTTTCGGCGCCGGTCCGAGCCACATGTCCCAATCGAGGTTGGCGGGCGGCTGTTCGTCGGGAGCCTTGCCCCAGCCGGGCATTGCGTTGCGGATGAAACTCGCCTGGATGTGCGGCACCTTGCCAAGCTTGCCGCTGCGGATGATTTCGACCGCTTGCGCGTAGTGCGGTCCGGAGCGCTGCTGGCTGCCCGTCTGCACAACGCGGTTGTGCTTGCGCGCGGCGTTCAACATCAGCCGGCCTTCGCGGATGGCGAGCGAAAGCGGCTTCTCGCAATACACATCCTTGCCCGACTCGCAGGCCATGATCGTGGGCAAAGCGTGCCAGTGGTCGGGGGTGCCGACAATGACAACGTCGATGTCCTTCCGCTCGATCAGTTTGCGGAAATCGCGATAGCCTTTCGCCTGGCCGTTGGCCAGCGAGAGGCCCTGTTCGAGGTTGGGTTCATAGACGTCGGCTACGGCGACGGGCGTGACATCGGGGTGTTTCAGAAACAGCTTCCAGTCCGAGCGGCCTTGCCCGCCGGAGCCGATCAGGCCTACGCGGATCTTTTCATTCGCGCCGAGCACGCGGTTATAGGAAGCCGCAGTAGCGGTTGCGGCGGATACAAAAGTACGTCGATTGAGAGTCATGGTTATTTGGTTGATTGGTTAGGGGCGGGAGTATTTGCGAGCACCCCGACTAGTGCGGCGCCGAAGTCGAGGCGGTCCTGCACGGTTGGTGGGTGGCCGAGCCGCGGACTGCGCTCGACCATTTGCTCCATCAGGAAGGCAGGGACCTTGCGCTCGTGGAGTAGTGCCTGATAGACGGTCATTCGTCCTTTCATGCCCGGCGTGGTCGTCGTGCCGGAGCTGCGCGGGCCTTTCGGCGCATGAAACGTCGTTTGCTCATCGAGCAGCTTTTGAAAACGATGCGCGATGGCCTGGAGTTCCGCGCCGCCCGCGGTGAGCGGAGCTTCGATAAAGTCCTGCGTCTCGGTGTTGTGTAACGCGAGAAACAAATCGATGCGCTTGCCGGAGTCCAGCCAGTCGAGCATGACTTTGCGCTGTGCTGCAATTTCGGGCATGAACTGCGCGTCGATTGCGTCCCAATTGCGATTGAGATCGTAACCGTTCGCGTTGAAGCGGACCGCACCCGTGGCCACGCCGTCCGGATCCGCCATGGGGAAAATCTTGAAGACCGTGGAGCGGCGAATCGCATCCGCTTCAGGTGCGGCCGAGAGCAGAAAACGCAGAGCGCCGTCGATGACCCACGATGTTCCCGTCTCCCAGGCGTGCTGCCGGGCCATGACCCAGACCACCTTCTTGGAATCCAGCGGGATGCTGGGGTCGGTGACGGTGAAGAGCGGCATGTCACGTCTCTTGACGGTCTTGCCGATGACTTCGCGGCGCAGAAACGGGCTGGACGGAATTCGGGCGAGATCGGCGGCGGTGTACGGCGCGATGTGCGCGATCCAAATCTTTTCCTGCGCCGGGGTGAAGCGCAGCGTCAGGCGCAGTTCCTTCTCATCCCATTCGACGTTGCGGTCCTCAAAGTGTGTCCATGTGCGCTGATCGTAGCTGTAAACCGGCCGTGTGTTCTTCGTGACCGGATGCGTGCCGGCCTTGAAATTGTACTCGCCGGCGAGATCCACGAAGTCAATCGTTACCTCCCGCTTGGGCAGATTGCCTAACTGGAAGTAGTACCAACTGGCCTGGCGGTTGCGGTTGTTCTGGTCCGCCTGTCCTTTCACCGCACAGCGCAGATGCGCGGCCGCAAGCGTTTCGACCTTCCCGATGTTGCCGCCTTCAAACGAAGTGGAGATCGTGATCGCCGCGAATAGAAGTGTGAGCATGGTGTTCTGAATCTCCTAGCGTACGATACCCATGCGCCTTGCGACGACCGACAAAATCTCGACAGCGCGGTCGAGGTGGGCACGTGAGTGCGTAGCGGTCACGATGGTGCGAATGCGCGCTTTGCCCTGCGGCACGGTGGGGAAGCCGATGCCTGTGGCGAAGAGTCCTGCCTCGAAGAGTGCGCGTGAAAACTCGTGTGCGGTCTTGGCTTCGCCCACCATGATCGGCGTGATCGGCGTCTCGCTTTGCCCGGTATCGAAACCCGCGGCCGCCAGCGCGCTTTTGAAATAACGCGTGTTCGCCCAGAGATTCTCCATGCGCTCCGGTTCGTTCTCCATGACGTCGAAGGCCGCAAGACAGGCTGCGGCGACGGCGGGCGGATGCGACGTGGAAAACAGAAACGGACGCGCGCGGTGATAGAGAAATTCGATCAGGTCGCGACTGCCGCACACGTAGCCGCCAAGCACGCCAACGGCCTTTGAGAGCGTGCCCACCTGTACATGCACGCTGCCGTGCAGTCCGAAATGGTCGACCGTGCCGCGGCCCGCGCGGCCGAGCACGCCGGAAGAGTGCGCGTCGTCGATCATCATGATGGCGCCGTGGCGTTCGGCCGCTTCGCAGAGCTCGGGCAGCGGTCCGATGTCGCCATCCATAGAGAAGACACCGTCGCTGATCAGCAGCTTGCGGCCCGGCGTGCCGTCGAGTTCCGCGAGGATCTCCCCGGCGCGGATCGCGTCGCGATGCGGAAAAACGTGGATCTTCGCGCGCGACAGGCGGCAGCCGTCGATGATGCTGGCGTGGTTCAACTCATCGGAAATGATGTGGTCTTCCGGGCCAAGGATCGCGGAGACCGTGCCAGCGTTGGCCGCGAAGCCCGATTGGAACACGACGCAGGCTTCCACGTTCTTAAACGCGGCGATGCGGCGCTCGAGTTCCATGTGGATGTCCATCGTGCCCGAGATCGTCCGCACCGCGCCGGAGCCGACGCCGTATTTGCGCGTGGCGGCGAGCGCGGCCTCGACCAATTTGGGATGGTTGGCCAAGCCGAGATAATTGTTGGAGGCGAGGTTGATGACCTCCTTGCCGTCGAACACGGAGACGGGTTCGCAGGGCGACTGCAATTCGCGCAGACGCATGTAGGAGCCGGCTTGCCGGAAGGCATCCAGTTGCTCGGAGAGATAGGACAGCGGGTTCGCCATTTCTACATGGTAGATCAACGCGGCCAATGCGCTCCCGCCGGCGGCGCATATTAAACTGAAGCAATTATGAAACTCGGACTCGGGCTCTACCGGCACATGCTAACCGACGACAATTTCCGCTTCGCGAAACAGATCGGAGCGACACATATCGTGGCGCATTGGACCGACTATTTCAGCGGATCGCCGAATATTCCGGAGACCGATGGGGAGCGCTGTTGGGGTGTCAGCGACAATCGCGGCCGGCTTTGGACCTATGAGGAACTCGCTGCGCTGAAGGCCAGTGTCAACACGGCAGGGCTCGAACTCGCCGCGATCGAGAACTTCGATCCCTCGCACTGGTACGATGTGCTGCTCGACGGCCCACGCAAACAGGAGCAGCTTGAAGGACTCAAGACGATCATTCGGAATATGGGCCGGGCCGGCATTCCTGTGATGGGTTACAACTTCAGCATCGCCGGCGTTTGGGGTCACGTCGTCGGGCCATACGCGCGCGGCGGCGCCGAAACCGTGGGCTTCTTCGGTCCCGACGGCCCAGCCGAAAAACCGATCCCAAACGGGCAGGTTTGGAACATGATCTACGACCCAGGCGCACCAGAGGGTACGGTAGGCGTCGTGACCAGCGAGCAACTCTGGCAGCGGCTCGAGGACTTTTTGAAAGCTCTCGTTCCCGTCGCCGAGGAGGCCGGCGTGCGCCTGGCCGCGCATCCTGACGATCCGCCGATGCCCACCATTCGCGGTACGGCCCGGCTTGTCTATCAGCCGCATCTCTATCAACGCCTGCTCGACATTGTGCCGAGCCATTCCAACGCGCTCGAATTCTGCCAGGGCACCATCGCTGAGATGCAGGCTGGCGACGTCTATGAGGCGATCGACAAGTACAGCCGGCAGGGCAATATCGCCTATGTGCACCTGCGCAACATCAGGGGCAAAGTGCCGAGCTATACCGAGGTCTTCCTCGACGAAGGCGACGTCGATATCGTGCGCGCGCTGGGCATATATAAGAAGAACGGTTACGACGGTGTGCTCATCGCGGACCATACGCCGCACGTTCACTGCGCGGCGACGTGGCACGCAGGCATGGCCTATGCGATGGGCTACATTCGGGGCATTCTGCAGACTCTCGGCTAGTATAAAGACACTTGCGTTTTGCGAACCGCTTTCGATCCGCTCTTTCAAAAAGCGAAGAAACCGCCGCCTCCGGTCACTATCGTTCCCGGCACCGTTGGAGTAACGTTACTCGACCGCGGCGGAGAACAGCGCACGCGCCGGAAGAATTCCATTCCAATGCTACGCAGTCGCAGCGGAGAACAGCGAAAGCGGCCGAAAGAATTCCATTCCAACGGTGCCGGGAGCGTTAGCGACCGGAGGCGTGTGCCCAGCATGGGCAGAATCTAATTGGATGAAAGGAGCCAATCGGAGCCGATGAAGGCAACCGTAGCGAAACGCAAGGCGTAGCCGCGAGGCGAAGCCGAAAGAAGCGCGTAGCAAACTCTCGACCGTAGGGACACGAACTGGCAGTGAGGCCGGGTGCGGGCGGCAAGCTGGCGCCAAACAGCGAAGCCCAAAGATCATCAAGACGCATCAGGTACAGCCAGTCGGCACGAGGGGACAGATTCTGCACCTTACCTGGGGAGATCTCTTGCATGAGAGTGGAGGAGAAGTCAGCAGAGGCCGTAGTAGCGAAGAAGCCGTTGTAATGACGGTGGAGCGAAGGGCCGAAGGACCAATGCATTGGAGCTAGAGGAGGAACTGGAGGCCGGCGCAATAAGCGAACTCGAATCGCGGGACGTCACAACTACGGTGGCGAGAGCCCGGGAGTGCTTTCGGATCAGGCGGTGCAGCCGCGGAAGTCTGAACGCGAGGAGACGATGCCGGAGTTCTGCGAACCTCTCGACGGAGAGCAATGTACGAGACGTTAATGGAAACAGCCGTACGGGACGAGAACTACGCGCAAGCGCTGGCGGCGGTGAAACGCAACCGGGGAGCGGCGGGTATCGATCGGATGACGACGGCGCAACTGGAATCGCATCTTCAGGCGAACTGGTGGATCCTCAAAGACAAACTTCTGAAGGGGACCTACGTTCCAAGTCCCGTGAGGCGTGTAGAGATACCGAAGCCAAGCGGGGGCACGCGGACACTGGGCATCCCGACGGTACAGGACCGGTTCATACAGCAGTTGTTATTGCAAGTGCTGACACCGGTCTTCGATCCGCAATTCAGCGGGCACAGTTACGGATTCCGGCCGGGGCGCAGCGCACAGGACGCCGTGCGAGCCGCACAGCAATATGCGCAGGGAGGGAAGGACTGGGTGGTGGATCTAGACATCGCCAAGTTCTTCGACCACGTCAATCACGACATCCTGATAGGCCGGATCGCGGAAGTGATCCGGGACAAACGGGTGTTGCAACTGATTGGGAAATACCTGCGGCGGGGAAGCATGGTGAACGGGGTGGTGACGAAAAGCGTGGAGGGAACGCCGCAAGGCGGACCGCTGTCTCCATTGCTGGCCAACATCTACCTGGACGCGCTCGATAAGGAACTGGAGCGGAGGCAGCACAGCTTCTGCCGCTATGCCGATGACTGCAATATCTACGTAGGCAGTCAAGCGGCGGCGGAGCGAACGCTGGCTTCGATACAGGGCTGGATCGAGAAGCATCTGCGGTTGAAGGTGAATGCCGCCAAGAGCGGAACGGGGAGGGTTTGGGAACGTAAGTTCCTGGGCTTTCGACTGGACTGCAAGAAGCGGATCGGAATAGCACCGGAGAGTGTCGAACGATTCAAGGACCGGGTTCGCGAACTCTGGGATGCGCGGCGAAGTCGCAGCAGTAAACAACTGCGTGACGATTGGAACCGCTACGTGCGTGGCTGGTGGGGGTACTTCCGGCTGGTCGAAGCACGGACCCGGATTCGCGACCTGGAAAGCTGGGTTCGACGGCACATTCGGAAGTGTTTCTGGTTGCGATGGCACGACACGCGGGGACGACTGCGAAAGTTACGGCAGCTTGGCATCACGCGGGACCGGCACTTAGGCGTGGTCGGCAGCAGTCGCGGAGCATGGGCGATGGCGGTGCATCCTGTAATCAACACCGCCATCAGCCACGCGAAACTGCGGAGATACGGCTTCTTGTTTCCAACCGATCTTGAGGCTCGTTAGATCGCCTTTGGTTCAACCGCCGGATGCGGAAAACCGCACGTCCGGTGGTGTGGGAGGGTGGCCGGGCGAAATCCCGGTCACTCCACCCGATGTGTGCCCAGCATGGGCAGAATCTAATTGGATGAAAGGAGCCAATCGGAGCCGATGAAGGCAACCGTAGCGAAACGCAAGGCGTAGCCGCGAGGCGAAGCCGAAAGAAGCGCGCAGCAAACTCTCGACCGTAGGGACACGAACTGGCAGTGAGGCCGGGTGCGGGCGGCAAGCTGGCGCCAAACAGCGAAGCCCAAAGATCATCAAGACGCATCAGGTACAGCCAGTCGGCACGAGGGGACAGATTCTGCACCTTACCTGGGGAGATCTCTTGCATGAGAGTGGAGGAGAAGTCAGCAGAGGCCGTAGTAGCGAAGAAGCCGTTGTAATGACGGTGGAGCGAAGGGCCGAAGGACCAATGCATTGGAGCTAGAGGAGGAACTGGAGGCCGGCGCAATAAGCGAACTCGAATCGCGGGACGTCACAACTACGGTGGCGAGAGCCCGGGAGTGCTTTCGGATCAGGCGGTGCAGCCGCGGAAGTCTGAACGCGAGGAGACGATGCCGGAGTTCTGCGAACCTCTCGACGGAGAGCAATGTACGAGACGTTAATGGAAACAGCCGTACGGGACGAGAACTACGCGCAAGCGCTGGCGGCGGTGAAACGCAACCGGGGAGCGGCGGGTATCGATCGGATGACGACGGCGCAACTGGAATCGCATCTTCAGGCGAACTGGTGGATCCTCAAAGACAAACTTCTGAAGGGGACCTACGTTCCAAGTCCCGTGAGGCGTGTAGAGATACCGAAGCCAAGCGGGGGCACGCGGACACTGGGCATCCCGACGGTACAGGACCGGTTCATACAGCAGTTGTTATTGCAAGTGCTGACACCGGTCTTCGATCCGCAATTCAGCGGGCACAGTTACGGATTCCGGCCGGGGCGCAGCGCACAGGACGCCGTGCGAGCCGCACAGCAATATGCGCAGGGAGGGAAGGACTGGGTGGTGGATCTAGACATCGCCAAGTTCTTCGACCACGTCAATCACGACATCCTGATAGGCCGGATCGCGGAAGTGATCCGGGACAAACGGGTGTTGCAACTGATTGGGAAATACCTGCGGCGGGGAAGCATGGTGAACGGGGTGGTGACGAAAAGCGTGGAGGGAACGCCGCAAGGCGGACCGCTGTCTCCATTGCTGGCCAACATCTACCTGGACGCGCTCGATAAGGAACTGGAGCGGAGGCAGCACAGCTTCTGCCGCTATGCCGATGACTGCAATATCTACGTAGGCAGTCAAGCGGCGGCGGAGCGAACGCTGGCTTCGATACAGGGCTGGATCGAGAAGCATCTGCGGTTGAAGGTGAATGCCGCCAAGAGCGGAACGGGGAGGGTTTGGGAACGTAAGTTCCTGGGCTTTCGACTGGACTGCAAGAAGCGGATCGGAATAGCACCGGAGAGTGTCGAACGATTCAAGGACCGGGTTCGCGAACTCTGGGATGCGCGGCGAAGTCGCAGCAGTAAACAACTGCGTGACGATTGGAACCGCTACGTGCGTGGCTGGTGGGGGTACTTCCGGCTGGTCGAAGCACGGACCCGGATTCGCGACCTGGAAAGCTGGGTTCGACGGCACATTCGGAAGTGTTTCTGGTTGCGATGGCACGACACGCGGGGACGACTGCGAAAGTTACGGCAGCTTGGCATCACGCGGGACCGGCACTTAGGCGTGGTCGGCAGCAGTCGCGGAGCATGGGCGATGGCGGTGCATCCTGTAATCAACACCGCCATCAGCCACGCGAAACTGCGGAGATACGGCTTCTTGTTTCCAACCGATCTTGAGGCTCGTTAGATCGCCTTTGGTTCAACCGCCGGATGCGGAAAACCGCACGTCCGGTGGTGTGGGAGGGTGGCCGGGCGAAATCCCGGTCACTCCACCCGATGGCGTTCTTGCTAGAACTCCAGCGCCGCCATGGCGCCGTCGGTTTCGAGATTGTCGCCTGTGGCATTCTTCGCGTCGAGCGGTACGGCCGGGCGCCCGACGAGTGCGACCGATTTCACTTTCCCGGTGAAGATCAGATCGGTGACGACCTTGGCGCGTTCGCGGTCGATCAGCGAATCGATCTTGTGAATGAACGTCAGCTTCTCCTGGGAAACTTCGATGCCGATGTCGTGCGTCGCTGCGCAGACCCAGACGGGCTTGCCCTCCCACATGTCCGGGCGCTTCCAAATCCGCAAATGGTGGCGCATCGCAAAAGTGTTGAGCTGCTTTTGGAAATCGAAATCCGCTTTCTTGCTCTCGAGCAGCAGCACGGACATCGGCGCTTCCTTGTAGCCGCGCGATTCGGCGATCGAGCGGAATGTCTCGAACTTCGACGCGCCGCTCAGCGCTGCGGCCTCAGTCCAGCCGGCCTCTTTGAACGCAGCCGCCAGCGCGTCGGGCGTCGCTATGAACATCAGGTTGGTCAGGTCGGAGGGTTGCGGCGGCGACTCGGCCACGGTGCGGAAGGGTTGCGCGTTCACAAGGGCCGCGAGTGCCTCGGGTTTCGCGAACGAGCCGGCCGCCGGTCCCGGGGTCTTGCCCGTCCAGGCCGCGCTTTTCTTGAATGCCACGATCAACTCCACGCCCGGCTCATAGGCGATGTCCGGGTCGGGCGGCTTGATCATCATTGCCTTCGCCGATTCCAGCAGTTTGCCAAGCGAGCCCAAGCCGTTAAGCTTTCCAAGTCCTTGGTCGAGACGTGCGGAGATGGTCTGGGAAGGATCGATACCCGTGATGGCGCCGCTCTCCGTCACGGTTTCGCGCGCATTCTCAACTTCCTTGACGGCGGCGGTGACGGTGGCCTTCGCGCCGGAAGCATCGCGCAGTTCGTTGAATTCGAGATCGGCCTGCGCTCGCTCCTGCGGGGATTTGTAGGGCTGCGCCGCCTTCACAACGCCGTGCAGCACGGCGCCGGCCTCGATCACGATGGCGCCGTTCAGAACTAGTGGAGCAATGACGACGGCCTCGACGGCGTCCTTCGGCTTCGACTCCTTCGAGGAGAGCTTCGACTTGAGCCGCACGCTGATTTGGGCGCCAGCCGGAATCTCCGCGGCGGCCAGGGAGAGCGTCAGAGTCAGAACGAGCGGGTAGAGGTAACGAACCGGTCCCATGTAACTGCAATCTATCACAGGCTATAATCTTAAATGTGAAAGCATACCTTGCCGTTCTGGGATTAGCCGCATCCATCTTTTGCGGCTGCAGCCGCAATATCCAAAATCAGGAGTCCGTCCGCAAAGGCGTGGTCGAGCACTTGACAAAGAAAGCCGGGCTCGACGTGAACTCGATGGACATCGAGATCGCGTCGGTGACGTTCCGGAAGGACGAAGCCGATGCTGTCGTTTCATTCAAGCCGAAAGGCAGCAATGACCCAGCGACGGGTATGAAGATGAATTACACACTGGAGCGCAAGGGCGACCAGTGGGTGGTGAAGGGCCGCTCCGGCATGGGCGCGGGCATGGGCGACAAGAATCCGCACGGCGGCGGAATGCCGTCGGGTATGCCATCGGGTATGCCGCCGGCTCCCGCTCCCGAGACGAAAAAATGAAACGCGTTGCCGTTCTCGGGGGAGGACCGGCAGGAGCGTTTGCGGCGCACAGGTTGGCGTCGGCCGGTCTGGATACCGTCATCATCGACGAGAAACTGGCGTGGGAAAAGCCTTGCGGCGGCGGTCTGACTTACAAGGCGTACAAGCAGTATCCATTCCTGATTGAGAACAAGACCCCGAAGCGCTTCGTGACCGAAACGTGGCTGGCGGCGCCGAAGACAGGCGCGGTGAAGATGCACTTGAGCCAGCCTCTCGTGATCTACTCCCGTTTCGAACTGAACCGCATGTTGCTCGATCGCGCCGAACAGGCTGGCGCGCAGATTGAGAAGACGCGCGTGCTCGAGATGCGGCGCTCCGGCGCGAAATGGCAGTTGAAGACGCGGCACGGCGAAATGGATGCGGATTTCTGCGTCGTGGCCACGGGTGCGCGCAACCCCTTCCGGCAGGTCGGCACGCAGTTGACGCGCAACGATGCGATGGTCGCGCTCGGGTATTACGTGCCCTCCAACCAGGAGCACATCGACATCCAATTTCTGCCAAATCTCGAAGGTTACATCTGGGTCTTCCCGCGCTGCGGCCATCTCTCGGTGGGCATCTGCGGCAAGGGCGAAAGCGCGCAATCGCTGCGGCAACGTTTGGAGCGCTATATGCTCGAAAAGGCGATTTCCTGGAAAGACGCCGCGTTCTACAGCCATTTGTTGCCCTCGCTCGAACTCGGCGCATGGAAACGCAATCGCGTTTCGGGCGAAGGCTGGCTTGCCGTTGGCGACGCCGCAGGCCTGGTCGATCCGATCACCGGGGAAGGGCTTTACTATGCGATGCGTTCGGGCGACCTGGCCGGCGGAATTCTGGCGTCCAGCCAGCATGGCCCGCTCGAGGCGCCGCACGCTTACCGCAGTATTCTGATGAAAGATTTCGGGCTCGACCTCCAGTTTGGCGCGAGTTTTGCACAGCGCGTTTTTCTGGGCAGCTTTCTGTTCGACACGGTGCCGGTGCGCATAGTGCAGTTGATGCGCCGCAGTGCGCGTTTCGAGCATCTGATGCAGGATTTGTTCGCGGGCACGCAAAGCTACCTCACCCTGAAGGAGCGCCTGGTGCGTAACATCAGCGGCACGCTGCACGGCGTGATCATGAACTTTTTTTTGAACCGTCTGATTCCGGGCGAAAACCAGATATGAATCTCATCCGTTCCGAAGCGCTGATGGCTCGGGCGCAAAAACTGATTCCGGGCGGCGTAAACTCTCCCGTGCGCGCGTTTCGCGGCGTCGGCGGCACTCCGCCGTTTATCGCGAAGGCCGATGGTGCGCGCCTTTTCGACGTGGATGGCAACGAGTACATCGACTATGTCGGCTCATGGGGCCCGATGCTGCTGGGCCACCGTTTCGCGCCGGTTCTGCGCGCGATCGAGGAGACGCTCGCCATCGGCACCAGCTTCGGCGCGCCGACGGAACGCGAGATAGAACTGGCCGAAGAGATCCGCGACGCCGTGCCCTCGATGGAGATGGTGCGCTTGGTGAGTTCCGGCACTGAGGCGACGATGAGCGCGCTGCGCCTGGCCCGCGGCTACACGGGACGCACGCTTACGGTCAAGTTCGAAGGCTGCTATCACGGGCATGTCGACTCACTGTTGGTGAAGGCGGGTTCGGGCATGGCGACGCTCGGGATTCCCGATACGGCGGGCGTGCCGGCCGCTTTCGCGGACACGACGATCGCGCTGCCGTTTAACTCCATCGAGGCCGTGGAGCAAGCGTTTCGCAGCCGCGGCGATGAAATCGCGTGCGTGATTGTGGAGCCCGTGGTGGGCAACATGGGCTGCGTGCCCCCCGCGCCGGGATTTCTCGAAGCGCTGCGCGCGTTGACGGAGAAGCACGGCGCGCTGCTGATATTCGACGAAGTCATGACAGGCTTCCGGCTCGCGCGCGGCGGCGCGCAGCAACTCTTCGGCATCCATCCGGACCTGACCACGCTGGGTAAGATCATCGGCGGCGGACTGCCCGTGGGCGCGTATGGAGGTAGGGCGGAGATCATGTCGAAGGTGGCGCCGTCCGGCCCGGTCTATCAGGCCGGCACGCTTTCGGGCAATCCGCTGGCGGTCTCGGCGGGCCTCGCGATGCTGCGCCACATCAAAACGCATCCGGAGATCTACGCGCAACTCGAAGCGCGCACGGCGCGCCTGTGCGCCGCAGCGCCGGCGGGCATCACAGTGAATCGCGTGGGCTCGATGTTTACCTTCTTTTTCACCGGCCAGGCCGTGACGGATTACGAGAGCGCCAAGCGTTCCGACACAGTTGCGTTCGCGCGCTTCTTCCACGCGATGCTCGAAGGCGGCGTCTACCTCGCGCCTTCGCAGTTTGAAGCCGGCTTCGTCTCGGCCGCCCACAGCGAGAACGACATCACTAATACGATCGCGGCGGCCCGGCGGCATTTCGCGCAGTGATCGCGCCGCGAATTTTCCAGCCGCCGATCAGCGCCACAGTGAAGAAGAACAACAGTCCGGCCGCAATCGACAGTGCCTGCCGTTCGCGCGGCGCGTAACGCACGCTTGTGGCCTGCTCCGAGGCGAACGTAAGATTCACTTTCAACCTAACGTGCGCGGCACGGTGTCCGTCCAACCTGTTATCGAGGACGATCATGTAGTCGCCCGGTTGTGTGACGCCGGCTTTGAGATTGCCCTCGTGTTGATAGGCAGTGGAGGCAATCAGGTTGTGCGCATGGCCAAGCTGAAATCGATCCGCATCGTCTTTTGTCATCAGCGCCAGGCGCACGCCCGGATGCTCACCGCCCACGTGAAAGTCGCATTCGACCAAGGCCGGCCGCTGGCGCAGCGAGACTTCCACCGCGCGCCATTGCGACGGCGGCACGACGACCACTTCGTCGGTGAGCAGCAGCGGCACGCCTGTCTGAAGCGCAAACAGGGCTAAGATGAATACCATGGATGACCGTAGTATGGCATACCCGGAAAACGGGACCGTAGCCTCCGATTTGCCGGGCTGGAAAAAGGCAGCGTGCGTCGTTTGCGCGGTGCTGTTGGCCGCCTTGTTCCTGATTTCCGGTGTCTGGAAAGTTACAGATCCGCTAAGCGCCGCCTCGCGTATGGCGCAGGCGCTCGTGCCTGGACCGCTCAGCCTTCCGGTGGCGATCGGCTTCGGCGTTGCCGAGATCTTTGCCGGGCTGATGCTGCTCGTACCTCGCTTCCGGCGCTGGGGCGCGTGGCTGTGCGTCCTGATGCTGATTGCCTTTCTGATCTACTTCGCAGTCTTTTATGAGACCCTGCGCGGCGGCGATTGCAGTTGCTTCCCGTGGCTCAAACGCGTCGTCGGTCCGGGCTTCTTCATCGGCGACGGCGTGATGCTGGCCATGGCGCTGATCGCGGCTTTTGGGTCGCGCCCGTCCTATTCCCCACGCTCCGCGCTGATCGTGCTCGGCGCGATTTGCGTTTTCGCCGGCGCCTCTTTTGGCATTACGATGCTGCGGCAAACCGGGCTGAAGGCGCCAGATGCGATCACGGTCGACGGCAAGCCGTTCTCTCTGCAGCAGGGCCGCATCTTCCTCTATTTCTTCGATCCCGAGTGTTCGCACTGCGACCGCGCGGCGCGCGACATGGCGAAACTCGCCTGGCGCGATGTTCAGATCGTCGCTGTCACCACGCGCATGCCGCAGTTTACCGCCGATTTCCTGCGCGACACCGGCCTCAAGGCACGCGGCAGTAACGATGCGTTGTTCCTGCGGCAGACCTTTCAATTCGGCGATCCGCCGTACGGCGTCGCACTGGAGAATGGACGACAGAAAGCGGCGATCGCCATTTTCGACGACAAGGAGCCGGTTGGTACGTTGAAATCGATCGGCTTCATCGAATAAGAAGCAATCTACCCATTCTTGATAGGGATTATGATATACTCGATCCACAGGGATGGAATCGAACACACGCAGCATCGCCAAAGCCGTCAGCTATCGCACCCTGGGATCGATCTCGACAGCTCTGCTGGTTTATCTGTTCAGCGGCAGTCTGAGGGCATCGGTGAGTGTGGGCGCGCTGGATACGGTTGTGAAACTGGCGCTCTACTACTTGCACGAGCGCGTATGGAACCACATCGACTATGGCCGGCCGAAGCCGCCGGAATACGAGATTTAGCAGTCTGCCAGGGCCAGCGGTATTGCCGCCTCCGGTCGCTTTCGTGCGGGGCACCGCAACCGGCACCCCCTGCAGCTACCACTTAACGGCGCTCAAACGGTGCCGAGAACGATAGTGACCGGAGGCGGCGACTTCCACCCGTTTTGAGAGGACTTATCTGAAGAGGTTATCCTCCGGTCGCTTGCGCTCGCGGCACCGTTAGGTGTTGCGCCGGATGGGGCAGGGATCCGGCCTGAGGCAATTCGTTCGACAGCGCTAGCGGGAGTTTCCTAGGGCGATAGCGCTGCTTCCCCAGAAGATCATGGCACAAAAGGGGATATCACGCTCCCTTTTGTATATACGGAATTAGCAATCGACTGTGTGCCTGTTTCACATTTTAAGATCTTGATTGACAAGCAACTGTCAATCGATGTATATACGTAATGAATGGCTTCGCTTCAAGCCTACCAATCGCACGGCATCCGGTATTACCGGATCGTCGAATCGTTCCGCAAAGACGGCCAGCCATCGATTCGCGTCCTGGCCCATCTGGGTCGCGTCGACGATATCCTGCAGCTTCATCAGCAGCACAACGAAGTGCCCGTGAGGGTCTCTTCGGTTTCCGCGGGCGCAGTGACGGCGCTTCACCAGTTGGTGCGGGAGTTCGACTTGGCCGGCCGGATCGACCGCGCCATTGCTCCGGATGGCGCGGTACAGGTTCGCGACGCATTGACCGTGGGCCAATCCTTGGCAGCCGCCATAATCGCGCGCGCCTGTGCGCCGCGCAGCAAACGTGCTTTTGCCGATTGGGCCAAGACAACATACCTGCCCGAGTTGATGCACTTCTCCGCCTCCGATCTGACGAGCCAGCATTTCTGGGATCAAATGAACGCCGTGCCCGTGGACCAGTTGGCGGTCATCGAACAGGAACTGGTGCGCGCGGTGGTCGGCGTGGAGCAACTGCAATTGAAGGCGCTGGCCTATGACACGACTAACTTCTATACCCATATTGCCAGCACGAACCTGCGTCCGAAACTGCCCCAGCGCGGACACAACAAACAAGGCCGCTACGATCTCCGCCAGATGGGCTTGGCGCTGGTGGTCGATCAAGATACACAGTTGCCGTTGGCCCATGGTTTGTACGAAGGAGCGCGTTCGGACATGCGGACGTTTGCGGAGTTTCTCAAGCCCATCCGGCAACGGCTGCGCGCGTTGAGCGGCCAACCCGAGCAGCTCACCCTGGTCTTCGATGCCGGAGCGTCGTCGAAGCAGAACCTGGAAGGCATGCTGCATTACGTCACGGCGCTTCGTCCTTCCAATCACCTCGCTTTACTTTCCGAAGCTGCCGGACAGCTGTCGGAAGTGCTCTTGTCCAACGGTGTTGCCGTTCGCGCCTGGCGAGTCCAACGAGTGGTTGCCGGAAAGCAACGGGAAGTAGTGGTGGTCTTCAGCCCACAACTTCATGAGGGGCAATTGCGGGGATTGCATCAGTCCATGGCGCGGAGTCAGCGCGAATTGCAGGAACTGGGACAGCGTCCGCGACTGAGCGCCGAGGCGGCCAAACGGAAACTGGAGAAAATCCGCGGCCACCAATATCTGCGTTCCTTGCTGGGCTACAAAATCGACACCGGCGAACAAGGGGCCATGCGGATCTGCGTGTGGAGTGACTGGCAAGAGTACCAGCGGTTGATCACACGTTATTTCGGACTTCGCATCTTAATCACGGATCGCGCGGAGTGGAGCACAGCGCAAATCATCGAAGCCTATCGTGGGCAATCCAAAGTGGAAGCTGCGTTTCGCGATCTGAAGGATCCCCGCATGCTTTCCACCCGGCCACAGTTTCACTGGACCGATCAGAAGCTCCACGTGCACACTTTTATGTCCGTGACGGCCTATCTGCTGGTCACATTGCTGCACCGGCGCGCTACACAGAAAGCAGCATTTGAGGGCAGTTCCCGCCGATTGCTGGAAGCGTTGGCGGAAGTACGCTGTTGCCGGTTGATCGATATGACTGGCCGCAAGGGCAGGCCGCGCGTACGTTTGCAGATCGAAGAAATGGATGCGTCCAGGATGAAATTAGCCCGAGCACTTGGTGCGCTGCCCGCGATCCATTGAGTCGCGTGGTATATACGGAACGCCACGCTATCTCCTTCACCCTGCAATACATCCCCGCCTTCTTACTCGCGCCGTAGGAAACTCCCGCTAGCTACCGGAGAGCAGTGTTGATGCCGGCCATTAGCTTGTCTTCGTACTTTTCAGCGCGGAATCTCATAGCGCCTGATTTTATCGTAAAGCGTCGAGCGGTCGATTCCGAGTTGTGAGGCGGACTCCTTGATGTTGCCGCCCGTGCGTCCCAGCGTCGCGATGATCGCCTGCTTCTCTAAATCGTCCAGCGTCATGTTGGGAGGGATCACCAACCCGTGCCGGCCGCCTGCCGGCCGCAGCAGAAACTCAACGTCGTCTTCCGTAATTACCGGGTTGCGGCAAGTTGCAATGGCACGTTCGATCGCATTTTCCAACTCACGCACATTGCCCGGCCAGTTGTATTCGAACAACAGCTTGAGCGCGCCCTCGGAGAGGCCCGCGACATGTTTCCCCATCTCGTGCGCGATGCGCTCGACGAAATGCTCGGCAAGCAGCGGGATGTCCTGGCGGCGCTCGCGCAGCGACGGGATGCGGATCTGGATCACGTTGAGGCGGTAAAAGAGGTCCTCGCGGAAGCGGCCGGCCTTGACGTTTTCCTCGAGGTCGACGTTCGTCGCGGCAATAACGCGCGCGTCGACGTGTACCTCCGCGCTGCCGCCGACGCGGTAGAAACTGCGCTCCTGCAGCACGCGCAGCAGGTCGACTTGCAGCTTGGGCGAAATATCGCCGATCTCGTCGAGAAAAATCGTACCACCGTCGGCGAGTTCGAATTTGCCGTGGCGCTGTTCGCTGGCGCCGGTGAACGCGCCCTTTTCGTGGCCGAACATTTCGGATTCGAGAAGCGTTTCCGAGAGCGCCGCGCATGAGACGGCGATGAACGGAGCCGCTGCGCGGGCCCCGGAGTAGTGGATCGCCCGCGCCACGAGTTCCTTGCCCGTTCCGCTCTCGCCGCGGATCAGCACCGTGCTGCGCAGGTTCGCGATTTCACCCGCGAGGTGGAGCACCTCGAGCATCTTCGGGTCCTTGCTCACGATGTCGCGGAACTCGTACTGGCGTGAAAGTTTCTTGCGCAGGATGGCGTTCTCGCGCTGCAGATTTTTCACTTTGATAATGCGGCTGACAAGCAGCGAGATCTCCTCGGGATTGCAGGGCTTGACGATGTATTCCTGTGCTCCCTCCTTCATCGCTGCGATCGCGGTGTCCACCGTGGCATAGGCTGTGATGATGATAACGGAGGCGTCGGCGTGCAAGTTGCGCACAGCCATCATCGTCTCGATGCCGTCCATCCCGCCCGGCATTTTCAGGTCGATGAAGTAGATGGCGTAGTCTTTCCCCTTCGCCCGTTCGACAGCTTGCCGTCCGTTGGCGGCGGTATCTACCGCGTAGCCGTCCTCGCGCAGCCATGCGGCGAGCGACTCGCACATGATCTCTTCGTCGTCCACAACGAGAACGTTCCAGTGACTCTTCATTGCCTGTCTCTCCTCGGCGGGGCCAGCAGCGCGCGGCAGCCGCCGCAGTATTCCTCGCCCTTCAGGTCCAGTTGCCGTATGTTCGTACATAGCGACATCACGCAGCGGATGTCGGGGCAGTGCAGTAATCCGAAGGTGTGCCCGATCTCGTGCAAAATCTCCTTCGCCGCCCGTTCGGCGAGCAACGCCGGATTCGACGGAAGTCCATAGAACTCCTGCCTCAACCGAGCCAGCGAAACCACGGCTGCACTGCCGTCGACCTGCGCCTGTCCGTAAATAAAACTCAGCATGGGGATGAATAAATCATATTCCGTGATACCGCAGATTTTCAGCGCTCCGGGCGGCATGCGTTCGCGAACCTGTTGGAGCACGAGGCTGGAATTGTACTGCTGGCGCTCCGCGTCCCAGGCGTAATCCGGCGCGGGCAGAGCGGGTATCGGTAAACACGCGCGGTTTAGCGATTCAAGAATTGCGCGCTCCCCAAGTTCCATAACGGCTCGATCCACTTCTCCGACCGCCGCGAGGCAGATCTGGTTCACGCGATTCGCCCTGCCTCCGTTCCATGCGCGGAGTCCGCGGCTCCTGGAACGCCGGACGGGGCCAGCGGCAGAGTGACGTTGAACGTGGTTCCCTCGCCGAGTTTGCTCTGCACGGTGACTTCGCCACCGTGCGCCTGCACGATCCCGTAAATCACGGCCAGGCCGAGTCCGACGCCTTTGCCTTCGGGCTTGGTTGTGAAGAAGGGATCGAAGATTCGCGTGAGATTCTCCGGCGCGATGCCTTCGCCGTTGTCGCGGATCGCCAGCGTCACGGTGCCGCCGTGCGCGGCATGGGACGTCGTGATCGTGAGCCGCCCTCCTTCTTTCCCATGCAGCGCCTCCGAGCCATTGAGCACGAGATTGAGGACCACCTGTTGGATCTGCGAGCCATCACACAAGACCAGCGGCAGACGTGGGTCGAGTTCCATGTCGAGTTCGACATTGGCGAGCTTGAGCTTGTGTGCGATCAGCGAGGCCGTGGAGGTGACGATTTTGTTGAGATCCGCTTCGGCGCGGTGCGGTTTGGAGCGGCGCGAGAACGCCAGCAGATCGGAGACAATGCGGCCCACTCGTGTCGTCTCGCTACTGACCTGCGAGAGATATTTTCGGAACTCGGGAATACGCTCGGGCGGAATTCCGTCGTCTTTGAGGATGCGCTGCATCAGCATCGAGAGGTTGAGCACTCCGGCGACGGGATTGTTGATCTCGTGCGCCACGCTCGCCGAGAGTTGCCCGAGCGAAGCCAGTCTGTCGCTCTGCAGCAGTTTCTTATGCGCCGCGTTGAGCTGATCTGTGCGTTCTTTCACCTTGCTCTCCAGGGTTTGAGTCCACTCGTTGAGCTCTGCCAGCGCTTGCCGCAGACGTTCGCGCATGGTTTCGAAAGACATCGCGAGTTTGCCGAGGTCCTCGCTGCTGTGCGGAATCTCGATGGGCCGTTCGAGATTCATTTCGCTGACTTCCTTCGCCGCGGCGATCAGACTCGCGATCGGACGGCCGAGAAAGCGGCGCGTGAAGAACACGATGAACACGCTGATCAACAACACCTGCGTTGTGTACACGAAAAAGACGCGCAACTTGGCCGAGGAAACTTCGCGATCCACCTCCGACAGGCCGAGCGTGACATCGAGAACGCCGAGCACCTTCGTATTCGCCGGATGCGCATGGCATGCAGCCTGGCTGCAGGAAGGCTCGTTGTAGACCGGCGTGACGATCGTCAACTGCCGGCCCTCGTCGCCGTGTTCGGTGACTCGCGAGCGCAGGCGGGGATCCAATGTGACCAGAGGCGTCTTGGTGGTGTGGCAGATCGCGCAGACCGGATCGGACTTGCCGACACGCTTTTCGGGGTCGCCGCGCCGGGTGGAGTACATCACCTGTCCATCCCGGTTGAAGATGCGTATGCGCTCGATGCCATGTTTGGAGGCGACGGTCTGCATCACCTCATAGGCCGCGTTGCGGTCGTCGAGCAGCATGGCGTGCCAAGTGGCGGCGGTGATGCCCCGCGAGAGCTGATCGGCGCCGAGAAGCATGGCATCGAGCAGATGGCGCTCTTGCGCCCGGACATCAATGGCTCCCGCAATCGCGCCGACGATCAGCACGATCAGAGTCAGCGAAACGATCATCTTCTGCGCCAGTCCGCGTGGCATAAGTAAACCAGACTTGAAACTCCATTATGCCGCAGCGCGGAGCCGTGCGCGATGGAGATTCAATCTCTCGGTGGTTTAGCGCAATTTGTAAGTGATCGCCATGCCGTCATTCTTTTCCATTGAGGAGCGAATGATCACGGTCTCATAGTTGGGATTGGTCTGGATGTAGGCTAGGAAGTCAGGCATCGCCTTCTCAGACTTGATGACGTTGTCGGAGACGATAACGGCCCCGCGTTTCAGCTTGGGCTCAATGAGCTTGAGGTACTTCAGGTAGTCGCTCTTCACGGCGTCGATAAAGACAAAGTCGAATTCGCCCGTCAGCGCGGCGAGCGTCTTGAGCGCGTCGCCTTCGACGACAGTGACCGTTTTCTCCAGCCCCACCTTCTCCAGATTCTGTCGGATCTCTGCCACGCGTTTGGGTTCGATCTCGAGTGAGAAGAGATGGCCGCCAGTGCGTTCGAAACCGATGCCCATGTTGACCGCGCCGAAGCCGCTCGCCGCACCGATCTCGACACCGCGCTTGGCGCCGCGGCTCTCCAAGAGAATGCGCAACATCATGGCGTCGCCCGGTGTCGTGTTCAGGCCCGTGCGTTGGAACTTTTCGATGAAGTCCTTGCGGAACGCCTCGCTGTTTTTGGCGGGCGTCTGGGCGAAGAGGGCTGTCACGGAGAGCAGCGCTGAGATCATTCGAAGGTTATTCATTTCGTTATCCGTTGTTAGTGGGCGTTGAGTTAACTAGGTCTGCGGCTGCGAGAATGTGTTCTTTCGTGGGGCAGCCTGTCAAGCTGCGCGCCGGTTGGCAACCGGCGCTCCAGGCGGGTTGCCAACCCGCCGCAGGATTCCATCCTGCCCCACATGAAAGCAACATCATCATTCGGTCACAGCACTAGGCGCGCATCTTCTTATATAGGGCCAAACAGCGTTCTGCGGTTTCCATCGACGGATACACGCTGCCTTCCTGTTCGATGAGGTAGTATTCGACGCCGCCCGACTTTTCGGCGGCTTCGAAGACTTGCTTCCACGGTCCTGCGCCTTCGCCGAGCAGGACTTTGTAGCCCTTGGCGGGATCCGGCGACCAGTCCTTGCAGTGTACGCAGTTGATACGGCCCGGATTCTTTTTGATCCAGGCGACCGGATCGGCTTTGACGCTGACACAGGTACCGATGTCGAGTTGGAGCATTATGTTCTTCGTCGTGTTTTCGGCCACGATTTCGATCGGGCGGCGTCCTTCGATCGGCGTGAACTCGGTCGCGTGATTGTGGTAGCCGACGCGCAGACCCGCGGGCTTCATCTTCGCGGCGCCCGCATTCAGCATGTCCGCTATTTTTTTCCATCCATCGAGACCCTCCACCTTGCCGGCGCTGGCCATGACGACGAACTTGCTCCCGATGATATTGTTGAGTTCGATCGCCTTTTCGATATTCTCCGGTCCGAACACCTTGTTCTGGTTGTGCGTCGAGAAGCAGCGCATGCCGAGATCATCGAGCAACTTGCGGACGTCTTTGGCGTAAGCTGGAGTCCAGTCAAAGTACGGCGCGTAGAACTCGACGCCATCGTAGCCCAATTTGGCGACGGCGCGCACTGTGCCCATAACGTCGGTCTTCATCAGATCGCGGACCGAGTAAAGTTCGAGGCCGATAGGGATGCGCTTCTTGCCCTGCGGCGCGGCGGCCAGCAGCGGCGCGGCCGCCGCGGCGCCAAGAAACGAACGGCGGGATAGGGAATTGCTAAACGTCATAATGAGGCAACGATAACACAGATTGAGAGCAACTCAAAAGCGCGGGGTTAAACGCCGGCCGCCGGTTGCCGCAAGAGCTCGATCCGATGGAAGATCGTATTTTCCTTCGAAGTATTCACGAGCATCAGATCCGTGCCGTGCGGGCAGCGGTCGCCGAAAAAGGCGTCGGGCAAAGTCGTGCGGACCTCTTTCCAACGCTGTGTGCCGCGATTCTCAACGCGCAACGCAGTCTTCTCCGGGCTTCCGACGGCGTCGTATTGCAGCGCCCAGGAACCGCGGCCGGCATCGAAGTAAATGACGCGAACTTCCACCGGATGGGCGCCCTTCAAGGGCCCGCCGCCGAAATAGCGCTTGGCCACGTCGAAGTACATGGCATTCTTTCCGTTTGCGGCATCGAAGCCGCGCGCGAACCGTCCGTAGGGCTGATCCTTCGGACCCACGCGCCAATGGCCCTGGCTGGTTCCATTGGGGTCATATTGTTTCAGGTAGCGCTCGTAGTTGCCCGATTCGATGTTCCAAGCTACATCGTTCATGCGCTTGGCGCTGCGATTCTGCATGATCAGCGCCATGCCTTTTTCCGGATCGCCCTGCAAGGCGCCGTAGCGCTCGAACGCCTTTGCGATCCGCAGTGTGCGTTGCAGGCCATCTGCCTGTTCCTGCGCCGTACCTCTCAATTTGCCCGGACCGAATGCCGCGGCCGGGAAACGCTTGAAATCGGCTGCATCGAGGCCATCGCGCATAGCGCACCAAGCGCCGGGACTGGTCGCCGCGTCCTTATAGCCGGCATACTGGCTGAAGAATTGGTAGCCTTCGCGGTAGGCCGGATCACGGACCGCCGCGTGTCCGTGCACAAAGATATCCAAGCCGAAGTGCAGTCCCCAAAGGTTAAGCCAGTATGCGTTCCAACCCGGCGCTTCCTGGAACCAGCCCTTGAACATCTCATCCATCTCCGAGCGGGCGCGGATCAGCGTACCGTTTTCGGGATGATTTATCAGCGGATCGAAGAAGGCCATCATGTCCTTCTCGTTATTCAACTGGTAGCCGTGGCCGGGATTTCCGGCTTTGCGCCACCAGTGCGGCATATTGAGCCGCAGCCATTCGTCGTACTGTCCCTGGTTGCCCGAGTTGGTCAGGAGGCCGATGCGCGGTTGCTTGTTGCGGTACAACTCGTCGAACAGCTTCCAGGTTTCAAATTTGAATGCGTTCCAGCGATCTTCGGGCAGTTCGAAACGCGCCTCGAGCGGCCGCCCTTTATACCCGCCTTCGTCGCCGGTGCAGCCTTCCGCGGTTTGGATGCAAATGATCTTCGCGCGCACCGCGGGCGGCAACTTGTCGATGTGCGCCGCAACCTCTCGAATCATGCGGTGGTAGAAACGCTTGTAATTCGCATCGAGATAAAACGGAAATTTCGTGAAGTGCGGATCGCCGCGCGGATTGAGCGTCGGGGTTGTCGTCACCAACGGCACTCCTGCCGAAAAAAGCCATTCGGGTGCATGTGGACCCACCCAGACCATCAGCAGAATATTCATTCCCGCGTCCGCGTAACCGGCCAGCGTCGACTCGAACCATTGCCAGTTGAACTGATTGTTCCCGGGTTCGAGATCGGACCATTTCATCGTTGCGAAAACGCCTTTGACCCATGGAGCCTGTTTCTTGAGCGCCGCGACATCAGAACCGGCGGCGCACCACACGCCAAACGGGCTCTCGCCCGCGGCTGCGGCTACCCTCGAGCTCTCGCCAACCGATGCCTCGCCAATCGACGCCAGCGCGGCCGCGCCTGCACCGGCGTCTCTCAAAAACATGCGTCTATTCAGCAATTTAGATGCGCTCCCGAATGGCGGGTCCATTCACAGCTCTAGTCTATGTCAGAATCACGGCGGGCGGCCACTCCACCCGCACACTTTACTCCAGTACGGCCAACAAACCGCGCGAGGCGGCGCGGGGCGTGGTTGACATCATCCCCTAGGTCCGCTATATTTCTGAAGTACTGATCTTTCAACGGTTTGTGTACGACGGAGGGGCCACTGGAGAAGGGGCACCCGAATTGTACGCTCTCATTCGTTGATGTGGCGTTGGCGCGGAGAAAGGTTATGGCGGGCAGACCAGAAGACGAACAGATCGATCCCTCGATTCAGCCTGGCGAGTCCGAGTACGAACAGCTCCTCGAGGACCTGACCCATTTTGCGCCGCCGGTCGAAGGCGAAGTGCTGACAGGGCACGTTCTCAAGATCACGGACAAAGACGTCATCGTCGACATCGGGTATAAGTCGGAAGGCCTGGTCCCGCTCGATCAGTTCCAGGCTCCCGATGGCAGCGTCAGCGTTCAGCCCGGCGATAGTGTCGACGTGATGTTTGACCACTCGGGACCGCAGCCGGAGGGCTACGTCCTGCTGTCGCACAGCAAGGCTGCGCGGCTGCGCGCCTGGGACAATCTCGAGCAGGCATTCCGCGAAGGACTGATGGTTTCGGGCCATGTGACCGGACGCATCAAAGGCGGGCTTGCCGTCGATGTCGGGGTCAAAGCGTTCATGCCGGGCTCCCAAGTGGATGTGGGCCGGATCCCGAGTCTGGATTCCTTCATCGGGCAGGACATCCCGGTGAAGATTGTCAAACTCAATCGCCGGCGCGGCAATGTCGTGGTTTCGCGGCGCGCCGCGCTCGAAGAAGATCTCACGGCCCGTAAGAGCGGCGCGCTGGAACACATCGAAGAGGGCGCCATCGTTTCCGGCATCGTCAAGAACCTGACGGATTATGGCGCGTTCATCGATCTCGGTGGCATCGACGGCCTACTGCATGTCAGCGACATGTCGTACGGCCGTGTGGCTCACCCTTCCGAGATTCTGGAAGTGAACCAGGAGATCTCGGTAAAAGTACTGAAATTTGATCGCGAGAAGGAACGCATCTCGCTCGGGCTGAAACAGATCAATCCCGATCCGTGGCTCGATGTGGCCGAACGCTATCCGCCGGAAGCGCGCGTGATCGGGCGGGTCGTCAGCGTTACCGACTACGGCGCTTTCGTGGAACTGGAGGCTGGCGTCGAAGGGCTGATCCACGTTTCCGAAATGACCTGGTCGCGGCGCATGAAACACCCCAGCAAGGTTGTCAAGGCCGGTGATCAGGTGGAAGCTGTGGTGCTCGAAGTCCGGCCGAACGAGCGCCGCGTTTCGCTTGGCATCAAGCAGCTCGAAGCCGATCCGTGGACCACGGTGGGCGAGCGTTACAGCATCGGCTCGGTAGTGGAGGGCCGCGTACGCAAGCTCACGGACTTCGGCGCGTTCATCGAAATTGAAGAGGGCGTGGACGGACTGGTGCACGTTTCCGATCTCTCGTGGACCAAGCGCGTCAAGCATCCGTCGGAATTGCTCAAGAAGGGGCAACTCGTGCAAGCCGCGATTCTCGGCATCGACGCGCCCAACCGCCGTCTCTCGCTCGGCGTCAAACAACTTCAGCCCGATGCGTGGGAGACTTTTTTCCGGGCGCATCAGGTGGGTGACATCGTGCGAGGCCGCGTCTGCCGCACCGCAGGTTTCGGTTGCTTTATCGAACTCGCGCCGGGCGTCGAAGGGCTGTGCCACAATTCCGAAATTCCCGCCGCGCCGGAGAAGGGCAAGGAGGAATCTCCACTCCCGTTGAACGAAGAGTTCGACTTCAAAATCATCAAGATGAACGAGCCCGACAAGAAGATCGGCTTGAGCATCCGCGCCGTCGCCGACGACGAGGAGCGGGTCCGGCTGGAAGATTACCAGCGTCAAGCCGCAGCCGCGACGATGACCATCGAAGAGGCGATCAATTTGAAAGAGCAGGGCGAGGGAAGATAGCGCGCTTCCGGGCCCGCAAGACCAGTATCGAAGGAGAACAGAACAGGATGACGAAAGCGGATCTGATTGAGGAAGTATCGAGAGTTGTAGAGATGACGCGCAAGGACTCGGAGGTAATCGTCGAAGCGATCTTCGCTAGTGTCGTCCGTTCTCTTCGCTCGGGCGACAAAATCGAGATTCGCGGCTTCGGGAGTTTCCGGACACGCCAGAGGCAACCGCGCATCGGACGTAATCCTAAGACCGGAGCGCGCGTTGAGGTGCCACCCAAGCGCATCCCGTTCTTTAAGCCCAGCAAGGAACTCAAGGATCTCGTGAACGCTTCCGGAGCCGCGGTGACCGCTGCCGCGGCCGCGATCCCTCCGGCCCCCGACGTTCCGCCGGCTTTCTAGCAGGACGCGCGGCGATCTATGGATTATCTTTGGAGCCCGTGGCGGTACGCCTACGTCAGCCGGAACGAAGCGCCCACGGGCTGCATCTTCTGTGTCAAATCGGCGGAGCGGAACGACGAGGAAAATTTTGTTCTGTTTCGCGGCGAGTATAATCTCGTTCTGCTCAACCTGTTTCCTTACACAAGCGGCCACATGATGATTGCGCCGTATGCCCACGTGGCGACGCTCGAGGAAGCTCCCGAAGAAGCCGTCGTCGAAATGATGAGTCTGGCGCGCATCGCGAGCAAGCATCTGAGCGCGGTATACCGCCCGCAGGGCATGAACCTCGGAATGAACATTGGCGAATGCGCGGGTGCGGGCATCGCCGGACACATCCACATGCACGTGCTGCCGCGCTGGCCGGGCGATTCCAACTTTATGACGACGACCGGCGAGACTCGCGTGATTCCGGAAGATCTGTCGATCACTTACGAAAAACTGCGCGGAGCGTTTAGCGGGTCATGAAGAATCCACCCCTTGTCGGTGAACTCATCGCCGAATTCATCGGCACCATGGTGTTAGTGATGTTCGGCTGCGGCGTGGTCGCGATGGTTGTGCTGTTCGGCAGCGGCGTGCCTGGCGAGGTGGTCAACGGGGGATACACCAACATCACGTTCGGCTGGGGCCTCGGCGTCACGATGGGGGTTTATCTGGCGGGCAAGGTCAGCGGTGCGCACCTGAATCCGGCCGTCACGCTGAGCCTCGCGCTGTTCCGTGGATTCGCCTGGAAGAAAGTGCTGCCCTACGCGTTTGCGCAGACCGCCGGCGCCTTCTGCGGAGCGGCGATTGTCTTCTGGAACTACCGCCCGGCTTTTCAAAAAGCGGACCCGCTGTTGGAACGTACGTGCGGAATCTTCACCACGTTTCCGGCCTTTCCGAATGCGCCGGAGGCGGGCTTTCTCGATCAGGTGATCGGCACGGCGCTATTGCTGCTGCTGATCTTCGCGCTCGGCGACGAGCGCAATCAACCGGTGGCAGGCAATCTGGGTCCGCTGCTGGTCGGACTTGTGGTGGTGGCCATCGGGATTTCGTTCGGCGCGCTGCACGGCTACGCCATCAACCCGGCGCGCGATTTCGGGCCGCGCGTGTTTGCGATGCTTGCTGGCTTCCGGAACAATGGGCTCACGAACGGTTCGGCTGAGTTCCTGGTGCCGATCGTCGCTCCGCTAGTCGGCGGCATTATCGGCGCGGGCCTGTATGACCACGGCATTCGCCGCTTTCTTCCACGCGGCTAGTTGCCAGCCAATTTAATAACGAAACTGGACTGATGCCTCCGGTCACTCGCGCTCCCGGCACCGTTAGCCCAACTTCCGCAGTTGCGCAGGAAAGTCCTTTCCCTGCAACGCGGAGGCGGCGAAGTCTACACTACAAGTCCGCGATTTCGAGGCTGGTGGGGAGTTTCAGGCCGAGCCGCTGCAGGAGAATCGCCTGGTGTTCAGTAGGACGGCTGACACAGTGCTTGCGGAGTGCGATACCCGTGCGCGTCGGCAGCACAACGTCAACCAGCGAGATTTGCTGAAGCTCGGCGAACACCTTCCGCGCTTCGTCTCCCAGCCCCGCTTGGTGACAGAGCCGCCCCATCGTCTTCCACAGCACATAGGCGAGAAAGCAGACCAGGATGTGCGCCTGCACGCGATGCTCTTTCTGGTGCCAGATGGGCCGCATCACCAGGTCGCTCTTGTGCAGGCGAAACGCCGCCTCGGCCTCCGTCAATTGAATGTACGCGCGCCAAAGCTCTTCGCCCGTCCAGTCCGTCACGTTGCTGCGCAGCAAGTAGCAGCCCTCACTCAAGCGTGCCCAGTCGCGCCAGTCGCTGCGCTTACTCCACTGCAGACAGGCGCGTCCTTGAGCGTCCGGCGCGATCTCGACCTGAAACAACCCGGCGGCGCGCGTGTTGCGTCCCAGCAACTTGCCGACCCGTTGTGCCACCACAAGCGGATTCTGCTTACGCTTCCGGCAACTCTCCACCAGCGTTTCCAGCTTCTGCTCGATGCGGCGTTCGAAGCGCTCATGCATGGCCTGTTCTTTCAACCGGCGTTGCGCGCTGCGGCAAAGGATGAACAGTTCGTCGCCGTCCGGCGCCGGGCATAGCTTTACTTCCAGGCCTTCGTGCACCTCGCGCCAATCGCTGGCCAGCAACTGCTGCTCGAACTTGCGCAGCATACCTTTGGCCGTGCCCAGAATGTAACGCCGTCCGCCTTGCTTGAGAAACTCCACGTTGTCGGCCGAGACCATCCCGCGATCCATCACCCAAATCCGGTTGGCCTTGCCATACTGCCGCTCCATCGCTTCGACGATCTCTTCCACCGTGGTCACGTCGCTGCGATTGCCCGCGAATATTTCATAACCCAACGGCATGCCGCCGCGGCTCACCACCAGCGCAATGTTGACTTGCTTACAGTCCGGCCTGTGATCGCGCGAGTAGCCGCGTTGTGCTTGCGGGTTGCCCGCCGCTTCGCCTTCGAAGTACGTACTGGTCACGTCGTACAAGAGCAGGTCGTAGTCGAGTTGGAACAGTTCGCCCAAGCGCTGCTTGAGGTGTTTCTCGAGCGCCTGCTTGTGCGGCAGCAACTGGTCCAGCGCGCGATAGAGCCGGTCATCGTTGACCTTCGCCGCTGGCACGCCGAGCAACTCGGCCAACGCACTGGCCTCATAACCGTGCTCGGCCAAGTGCAACTCGCTGGAGCAGTCCAGCAGCCGGCCCAGCACCAACACCAGCGTCATCACCGCCCATGGCACGTCCTCGCGACCCGCCGGCAGCAGCCCTTCCAGAAGTTCCTGCAGCCCCAACGCGCGCAGCAGCGTCAGGCCCAGCCAACAGCCGCCGAACTGACGGCTGCGCTCGACCCGCACCCCTTTCAGGTCCACTTCGACATACTCGGGGACGGCCTCCTGAAACAGCTCGGTCTGCCAGGTCGGGCTCCGGCCCCGGGCGCACTGCCGAACACCGAGCCGGCCGCGCTCGTCGAGTTCGCCGAGGTAGGCCACCACGCGCTGCCGCGGCCCGCGCGCCGTGCGGTAACTCTCCACCAGCGCCCAATAGGCGTGCCGCTTGCCATCTTTGCGCCGGTAGCAACGCCGCAGGTACATACAGCAATCCTACGGATCTGGGGCGCGTTTTCAAGTGGGTTGGTCTACACTACAGCGCACTTTCACGACGGGGAGAGAAAATCCGACAGACGCGATGATGAAAACAAAAGACCACCGTCCTGTTCTGGAGATCCAACCGCCTTCGAGTAGGCTGAAAAAAGTTACGGTGCCTCTCGAACTGCGGAAGTTGGGTTAGCTGTTACGCACGTTGGTGGTGACCAATTTGTCTAATGGCGCCTTCGCCGTGTACCTGGAGTTTCAGGCAACGCCTGCCTCTTCGATCGTCAGGATGCCTTTATCCGCGTCGAGCGCGGCCATGACACCTCCGGGTAGCGTGAGTTGGTCATCGGTGTGACCGATAGTGAGACCGGAGAGAACCGGGATTGTGAGGCCGTCGAAAATCGCGTCGACCACTTCGCCGGCCGAGAAGGTCGACTCAAAGCTTTGCCTGTATTCGCGCGGACGGCAGCCGCTGCATTCGCCGAAGATCACGCCGGCGGCCGCCTGCAATTTGCCGGACAGGCGCAGTTGGGTCATCATGCGGTCGAGGCTGTAGGGTTCTTCGCCGACGTCTTCGAGGAACAGGATCTTGCCGCGCGTGTCGATCTCGTAGGGCGTACCCATCAGGCTGGCGATCAGCGACAGATTGCCGCCCACCAGCCGGCCGCGCGCCGAACCGGGGCGCACCGTGCGCAGCGTATGCGCCGGGCGCAGCGGGTTCCCGTCGGGAGGATTGGTCACGGCGCCGATTGGCTCTGTTTCAAACAAAGCCTTACGGAAATGTTTTTGAGTGAAATCGGTGAAGCGCGACATTACGACGGGTCCGTGGAACGTCACCAGGCCCGCGAGCTTTTGGATGGCCAGGTGCATCGCAGTGATGTCGCTGTAGCCCACGAAGATTTTCGGGTTGCGGTGGATCAGGCCGTAGTCGATACGGTCGAGGAGTTGGCCGGAGCCGTAGCCGCCGCGAATGCAAAAGATGGCGTCGACGGCCGGGTCCTGGAACATCGCATGAAGGTCGTCGATGCGTTCGCCGATGGAGCCACCCAGATAACCGTTGCGCTTCCTCACGTTCGCGCCGAGTTTGGGCTTCATGCCGAAATACTCGATAGTGCGCAGAGCCAGAGCGATGCTGTCGGGATCGGATACATAAGTGGCGGGCGTGATCAAGCCGACCGTGCCGCCGGGCCGCAACGCGCGGGGATGCAGGAGCGCGGCGGCGGGTTGTGCACTTAGCGCCAGAGCGGGTGCGGAGAGGAAGGAGCGGCGATTCATGCTCTCAGGATAGTGGAAAACACGAGGGCGACTGGAAGCGCGCCACCTGTTCTACAATGGAGGGTTCGGCAATTCGAACACAACTGGGGGGGACTTTCAACTATGGCCGTCAATACTGCTGGGCTGGAAGGCGTTGTCGCAGCGGAATCCGAGATTTGTTTTATCGATGGCGACGCGGGCATTCTGGCGTACCAGGGTTTCAACATACACACTCTCGCGGACAACGCGACTTTTGAAGAGGTGATCTACCTGCTGTGGAACGGCCGCCTGCCGACCCAGTTTGGTCTGGATCAGTTCAAGGAGCGCCTCGCCGCCGAGCGAGCGATCCCGGAAGCGGTCATCGAGTTCCTGCGCGTGGCCGCCGCGAAGCCGCCGATGGACGTGCTGCGCACCGCGGTCTCGATGCTTGCACTCTACGATCCGGAAGCCAAGGATGGCTCGCCGGAAGCCAACCTTCGCAAAGCGACCCGCCTGATGGCGCAAGTCGGCACGATCGTAACGACGTTCGATCGTGTGCGCAAGGGAAAGGAAATCATCCCGAGCGATCCGAAGCTCGGCTACGCCGCGAATTTCCTGTACACGCTGACAGGGAAGGTTCCGGACGAGTTGATGGAGCGCGCTTTCGACGTGGCCTTGACGCTGCACGCCGACCACGAGTTCAATGCTTCGACCTTTGCGGCGCGCGTGACGGCGGCGACACTCTCGGATATCTACTCGGCGGCGACTTCAGCAATCGGCGCGTTGAAAGGTCCGCTGCACGGCGGCGCCAATGAGGACGTGATCAAACTGCTGGTGATGTTGCAGGACAAGGGCCACGCTTTCAATGAAGTGCGGGACCGGCTGGGGATGAAGATGAAGATTCCCGGCTTTGGCCACCGCGTGTACCGCACGGAGGATCCGCGAGCGACGCACTTGCGTGTGTTGTCGGAAGAACTGGGGCGGCGCACCGGACACCTCAAGCTCTACGAGCTATCGCGCGAAATCGAAGAGGCAGTCAAGATGGTCAAGGGGCTCAACGCCAATGTCGATTTTTATTCGGCGTCGACCTACTACTCGCTCGATATTCCGATCGACCTGTTTACTCCGATCTTCGCGGTCAGCCGCATGTCGGGATGGACGGCGCACATTCTCGAACAGTACAAGAACAACCGGCTGATTCGCCCGCGCGCCGATTACCGTGGCGCTCCGGTAGGACGCGAATGGGTTCCGATCGCGGAACGCTGACACCTTAGAATGCACGATCTATCATTTTTCAGAAACAATCTTGATGCCATCGCCGCCCGGCTGGTGGATCGAGGCTTCGTTCTCGACGTGGAGGAGTTCCGGCAGGCGGACGCGCGCAGGCGAGCGGCGCTGACCGAATCGGAACAGTTGAAGGCGCAGCGGAACGCCGAGAGCATGGAGATCAGCAAACTGCGCAAGCAGGGCGTCGATACCAGCGAACACCAACAGAAGGTGCGGCAGATCGGCGAGCGTATCACGGCTCTCGACGAGAGCGTGAAGGAGATCGACGAAGCTTTCAAGCAAAGGCTCGCGGGGATTCCGAACCTGGCGCATGAATCCGTACCCGTGGGCAAGAACGAGGCCGACAACGTCGAGGTGCGGCGTTGGGGGCAACCGCGCGAGTTCGATTTTCCCGTCCAGCCGCATTGGGACCTTGGCCCGGCGTTGGGCATTCTTGATTTCGAGCGCGCCGCCAAGGTGACCGGCGCGCGCTTCGCCGTTTATTTCGGATTGGGCGCGCGGCTCGAGCGGGCGCTGATTAACTTCATGCTCGATGTGCATACGCGCGAGCATGGCTACACTGAGGTCCTGCCGCCGTTCCTGGTCAATTCCGCGAGCCTTTTCGGTACGGGGCAACTGCCCAAGTTCGCTGAGGATCTGTTCAAGATTGAGAACACGGATTACTGGCTAGCGCCGACGGCGGAGGTGCCCGTCACCAACCTGCTGCGCGATGAAACCGTCGATGGCGATAAACTACCGATTAAATTGTGCGCCTATACGCCATGCTTCCGCAGCGAAGCCGGATCGTACGGCCGGGATGTGCGCGGCATCATCCGGCAGCACCAGTTTCAGAAAGTGGAGTTGGTGAAATTTACGCGCCCGGCTGATAGTTTCGCCGAGTTGGACGCGTTGACGGATGACGCCGAAGACATCTTGCGCCGGCTCGGGCTGCCGTTCCGAACGGTAGTGCTGTGCACTGGCGACATGGGCTTTTCCTCCGCGAAGACGTTCGATATCGAGGTTTGGCTGCCGGGACAGAACGGTTACAAGGAAATCTCGTCGTGCTCCTGCTTCGAAGCCTTTCAGGCGCGGCGCGCGGGTATCAAGTGGAAGACTGGCAAGAAGGCCGAGCCGCTGCATACGCTCAACGGCAGCGGGTTGGCCGTGGGCCGCACGTGGGTTGCGATCGTCGAAAATTATCAGCAGCGCGATGGCAGCGTGGTGGTGCCCGAAGCGCTGCGTCCGTACCTGAATGCCGAGCGAATCACTCCGCAGGCGAAACTGGTCTGAGGGCTATTCACAGGCTGGAGAAATATTTCTAAGTCGCCACGATCGTTTTAGTTAGTTCATGATAGCCGGCTCCCCTGGGCCGGCTTTTTTGCGCCTGCCCGCTACACTTGTGCCGGGTGAATTCTCATCCGCAGATTCCCGATTTTCCGGAGGCTAATCCATGTTGTTCTCAAGACGATTCAGGGGGTTCCGTGTGCTCGCGGCGGCTCTGGCGACGGCTACGGCCGCGCTGGCCGACCCGGCGCTAACCACCATTCAAGACGTGCTCTACAAGGCGGACGGCAGCCGTTTCAATGGCATGGCGATCATCGAGTGGAAGGGGTTCGAGGCTGCGGACTCCTCCGAGATTCCGACGCAGCTCGTCACCGTGCAGATCCGCAGCGGCAACCTGCGCGTGCAACTCGTTCCGACGACCGGTGCATCGAGCAGCGCCTACTATTCCGTGCGCTACAACAGCGACGGGAAAATTCAATTCACCGAGACGTGGGCCGTCAAGCCCAGCGCGTCGCCGTTGCGTTTACGCGATGTGCGTGTCGGCCGGGAAAGCGTTGTGCTGCCGCCCGGTCCACTCGTGCAAGGTGGCGGCCCGGGGTTCGCGGATAGCGAGATTCCGTCGGGTCCGGTGGATGGAGCCAATTTGGTCTTCACGCTGGCAAACGCTCCTGCGCCGGCTTCGAGTCTGTCGTTGTACCGCAACGGAGTGCTTCAGAAGCAGGGCTTCGACTACATGCTCTCTGGGACCGCCATTTCGTTTGTGGCCGCGGCCGCGCCTCTTTCGGGTGACGTTCTGCTGGCCTCGTACCGGCTCACGGATCCGAACAATCCGTCGGGCGGTGCGGGCGGATCGCTGACGGGAACGTTTCCGAATCCGATTCTCGCCGATGGTGTTGTAGGCAATTCCAATGTCGCCAATAACGCCGCGGTCGTCGAGACGAAACTTGCGCTGAACTACCCGACACATTCGAACTCGGCCGATCCCCAGGTGCTCTGCGGTGCGGGCGGTGCGGCGACAAGTGCAACTGTACTGACCGCACTCGGCAGTTGCACGATTCCGGCCGGAGCGCTCACGCCCGGCGCGCGAATTGAGGTGCGCTTCGATGTCTCGCATGAAGGCACGGGCGCGGGATTCAACGTGCAGATGAACTGGGGCGCGAGTGCTCTGTTTACACGCAGCGCTGCGGCGGGCGAAAACAATCTGAGCGGCCGATTCGATGCCGGTGTGATTACAGGCGGCGTGCAATGGAGTTCACAGAGTTGGGGCGCGGCCAGCGACATGGCCGTCAATGCCGGGCAGAAGAGCGACGCGCTCAGCGCTCCGGTCGTGGTGAGCGTTACGGGGCAAATGAACACGGCGACGGCAGAGACGGTGACGCTGAGAAACCTGAGCGTAGTAGTCTATCCGGCCCGTTAAGGTACAGCCGCGCTGGAATCGCTCACTAGCGCGGCAATTCTCCGGACTTCGGCGCTGATGGATTGGTTGTTGAATTATTATGGCGCCGGGACCCGGCGTCGCAACTGTTCGACATTCAAGTGGGCACGCCGAGCTTGGGCAGCAGCCACTTCATGATTGCGAAGTAGGCGGCCACGACCAGGAGCACCATTACAAAGTCAGGCATCCGTTTCCTTTTCCCGTCATTTATGTAGATGCGGGAAATGGCGAAAGGTGTCAAATTGAGAACAGATGCCTCGCCGCTACTACATGCTTGCCATACTGCTGGGAACCGCATTGGCCGCTTCCTGGGCGATTCCGCGGTTTCTCGCACGAGGTGGGGCGTTGAGGCCCGCGGGTGAGCGGCGTGAAATGCCGCAGATACAACTGCCGGACCTCGATGGCGCGACGTGGAGACTCAGCGATCAGCGCGGCAAAGTGGTACTCGTGAATTTTTGGGCGACGTGGTGTGCGCCGTGCCGTTCCGAAACGCCGGCGCTGGTTCGCTTGGCCGCGCGGTTGCGCGGGGCGGATTTCGAGATGGCCGGCGTGACGCTGGATGAACGCCCCGAACGTAAGGTGCGCGACTTCGCCGCGCGTTTCCAGATGAACTATCCCGTGCTGCTGCCCTCGGAGAGCGAGCGTCTGGAGGCCGGCATCCGGTCGCTGCCGACGACTTTCCTTATCGACAGGCAGGGACGCGTCGCGAAGACTTATGTGGGCGAAATTGACCGTGGAATCGAAACGGACATCGAGAAACTGCTCGCCGAACCGCGTTGATCCGCCTAGGTCTGCGACCGCGAGAATATGTTCGTTTGTGGGGCAACTTGTCAAGCTGCGCGCCGGTTGGCAACCGGCGCTCCGGGCGGATTGCCAACCCGCCGCAGGATTCCATCCTGCCCACATGGAAACAACATCACTCGGTTAAAGACCTAGTGCGGGATCCTGTTTCTGACTTCGCGGAACATGCTCAGGTTCGATCGCAGCACGACCGACGGATTGATGAGATAGCGATCCGGTAGAGGGGCGCCGCGGACGATGTGGTCGACCAGCAGGCGCACCGCAATTTGTCCCTGTTGGTAAGGCCGCTGATAGATGGACGCGGAAATTGTTCCATTCTCAAAATACGGAACAGCTTCGAGGAAAAGATCCGTCGCGATGACCTTGATCTTGCCGGCATTCCCTGTCTCCTCGAGTGCTCGGCAGACGGGAAGGCAGATGGCGGTGCTGACGTAGATGCCGTCGACTTTCTTCCGGCCTTTCAAGAATGTGAGGGTCTTCTGGTAGGTCTCTTCGTCATAGTCGTGCCCCTCGATCACCTGGACAATGCGCCCTTGCGGGCAGAACTTCGGGAAGGCCTCAGAGAAACCCTCGACTTTGCGCCTATGGTCCTCTGCTTTCAACATGCCTGTGATGATGGCCGCGCTCGCGCCAGGCTGCAAGAAGTGTGAAAGCAACTCGGCGGCCATCATTCCGTTGATCCTGGGATCCACCGCGACCCAACTGGAGCGACGGCTTAACGAATCGTCGGTAGCGACACAGACAACGCGCACATTGTGCTGCTCTTCCGCTTTGTTAATGAGCGGGGCGAGCGCGGCGGGGTCGCCAGGCGTGACGATCAATCCGCGCAAGTCGGAAGCGAGCACGGAGCTGAGGACACTCTTCTCGCGCACGCCCAGGTGGTCGGTGGGGCGATAGAGGATTTCGACACCCAAGTGCTTGAAGCGGGACGCCTCCGCGAGGATGCCGTCGCGAATCTGATCGAAGAAAACAGGGAAATGGCGCGGAATGCAGGCGCCGATGCGGATCGGGTGGCGTTGCACGGAGAGCGCGCGGGCCGCGAGGTTCGGCTGGTAGCCGTGGCGCTCAGCCAGTTTCAAGATCCGCTGCCGCGTCTTCTCGCTGATCTCCTTGCGTCCGTTCAATGCCCGGTCGACTGTGCCGATCGAGACCCTGGCGAGCCGGGCCAGTTCGCGAACGCCAACCTTTTCGTCCATAGTGATTCCTTCAGTTCAGATGCATCGGAGCTGACTACCCATCATAATCTCGACTGGGCGGGCGGGGAGCCGGTCCGTGGATGGGGATGTGCGTCGAACATTCCGTTCTGTAGCTGTTTTGGTAAAATGAACTCGAAACTTAATGTTTGTCAAGATCCGCCTGAAGCGCGGGCCGAGAGTTCAGAAAACGGCGGGAAAAAGCCGCAAGGTCGCGCTCGCCATCGCTGCGCTGCTTGTGCCCATTTGCGTGATCGTATGGGTGTTGACGCTCTGGCGCATCTGCGCGGACCTCAACATCACTGGCCGCTTCGCCGTTTCGAGCGGCTTGCTCTCCCACTGGCAGGTCTGGATCGCGATTGCCGCGGCGCTGCAGTTCGCCGTGATCGGATTGAACCGCTACGGTCGATCGGCGGGAGCAATCGAGCCGGAATGATAGAATAATTGCTTTAGGGTCGGCCCTCCTGGGTAGGTATAAAAAATCACATGGATTTGTCGCGCGTACTTGATTCGTCTCTAGATCTCGCCGGGCACTGGTTTCTTCAATCCGGCATTCAGGAGCAGAGCGGCGGTGTAGCCCGCTATTACTATTCAGATCGCCGATGCAATGCGCGAGTGTCGACGGAGATCACGGGCTACTCGATCGGCGCACTGGTTTATCTGGCGCGACAAACAGGCGATGCGGCCTACCTCGACGCCGCGGAACGCGGAGCGCGTTTTCTGTGCCGCACGGCCTGGGATCGCGAGCTATCGTTGTTTCCGTTTGAACACTCGATCGACGGCGGCACACCCAAACACCTGGCGTATTTCTTCGATTCGGGCATCATCGCACGCGGGCTGCTGGCTGTGTGGCGGGCCACCCGGCGCGACGAGTATCTCGAAACCGCTGCCGCGTGTGGAGAACACATGCTGCGCGATTTTGTGCGCGATGGCACGGTGCATCCGATTGTGGCGCTGCCGTCACGGGAAGCGCTGCCGCATTCGGGCAACTGGTCGCACAATTCCGGTTGCTATCAATTGAAGGCCGCGCTGGCGTGGTATGAACTGCACGAAGCCGGCGCCGGGGCGCACTTTCTGGATGCGTACGAAGGCGTGCTGGCAAGCTCGCTCGAAACCCACACGGCATTTCTTCCCGGTGAGCCGGATCGATACCTGGTGATGGACCGTCTGCACGCATATTCGTATTTTTTCGAAGGGATGCTGCCACGCTATGATCGTCCGGCCTGCCGCGATGCCGTGCGCCAGGGAATCGCGCGCGCGGCGGGACTGTTGCGGGAGATAGCTCCATCGTTCGAGCGTTCTGACGTGTGCGCCCAGATTTTGCGCGCGCGCCTTTATGCCGGCAAGCTCGGGGCCTGCGCTCTGGATCACGCGGCCGCGGCCGACGAAGCCGCGCGCATGACAGCCTATCAGATGGAAGACGGCGACCCGCGCATTCACGGCGGTTTCTGGTTTGGGCGCAAGGATGGCGCGCTGCTGCCGTTTGTGAATCCGGTGTCCACGGCGTTCTGCCTGCAAGCGCTCGCGATGTGGCGCGAATTCGAGGCCGGGGAGTTTTCCGCCGACCGGTACGAGTTAATTTGAGCGCATGGATCCAGATCGCGTTTGCAGCGGGTGGTGAAGAACTCAACGCAAAGTTTGTCGAGCGCGTTCGCGCCCTCGATCCGGATCTGCCGCTTTTTGTCGTTTCCGAGTTTCGCCCCGCGCACGGCGTCTGGATTCCTTACTTTGTCCTGCGCAGCGTCTCGGAAAACACGCAAGGCATACGCGCCGCGATCGACGGGAAACGGATCGCGCGCTGCTCCATGCTGCTGGACCGCAGCACTCCGCACTTCAAACTGCGCGCCGCGGGCTTCCTGCTTGCGCCGCTCCAAGCGCGCTTCTTCGACGAACAGCTCAATCATTTCGAACTGAGACCCAGCTCATTGTTCGGTATTCTCCGCCACTGGAAGCGTAGGCTGGGGGCGTGGGTTCGTTTCCAGGCGAACCCCGGCGGCGATCTGTTCGTATTCCTCTGGCGCTGTCTGCATCCGAGCCATTTCCGCCGCCCGATCCGGCATCTAGTAGCCGTGAACGTGGGACGGATCACGGGAGTCGTGAAAGCGTTGCTGCCGGCGAAGAGCGATCCGCCTCCCGGGCCGGCGCTCGAACGCGGCATAAGCGTAGTGATCCCGTCACGCAATGGACGAGGGCTGTTGACGCGCTTATTGCCGGGCGTTGTGCGCGATCTGGCCGGCATCGCGTCGGAGATTATCGTCATCGACAACGGCAGCATCGACGGAACACAGGCAGTGCTCGCCGAACAGTTCGCGGATGTCCGCGTCGAGGTGAACGCAGAGCCGCTTGCTTTCGCGGCGGCCGTGAATCGGGGGATCGCCGCGGCTCGTTACTCGCACGTCTGTCTGCTAAATAACGATATGGTTCTTGAGCCGGGTTTTTTCCGGCCGATGCTCGCCGCTTTTGACGAGGTACCGGACCTGTTTTGCGCGACGGCGCAAATACTATTCCCACCCGGAGTGCGGCGCGAAGAGACGGGTAAGGCCGTGATGCCACCGCGCACGTTCGCGGAACGCTGCACCGATTTTCCGGTGCGCTGCGATGAGCCGGTGGCCGGTGAAAATCTGAGCTATGTGCTCTATGGCAGCGGCGGCTGCTCGCTCTACGACAAAGACAAGCTACGCCGCGTGGGCTGCTTCGGCGAGATGTTTCGTCCAGCCTATGTCGAGGACCTCGATACCGGATACCGAGGCTGGCTGCGCGGCTGGCCCACTGTCTATGTCGCCGCGGCGCGCGTTGTGCACCATCACCGCTCCACGACCTCGCGCTACTACACGGCCGAGGAACTCGATCTCGTGCTCGACATGAACTACCTGCGCTTTCTGATGCGCAGCGTAGCGTCGGCGGAGACGTTTCGCAAGCTTTGGCGGCTAGCGGTGTGGAGGCTGAATCTGAAAGGCTCCGGCCACTTCCCTTCGTTTACGGCGGCCGCTGCACTGGGTTTTTCCGCACGCGCGCCGAAGTGGCTCGAACGTCCGTTGGCGAACCCGTATCCGGAGGAGTTGATCCTCGGATTGGGCAGCGGCGCCATCGCCGTTTTCCCAGGAAAGCCTCGCAGCGGACGCCCCACTGTGCTCGTGGCAAGTCCGTACGTTCCGTTTCCGCTTTCACATGGCGGCGCGGTGCGCATGTTCAACCTGATGCGCGGCGCGGCTCGCGACTTCGATCAGGTGCTGGTCTGCTTTGTCGACGAACTGGCCACGCCGCCTGCGGAACTGCTCGAGATCTGCAACGAAATCGTGCTGGTGCGCCGGCGCGGCACCCATCTGATCCCTTCGACGGTGCGGCCCCACGTTGTGGAGGAATTCGATGCGCCCGCGTTTCACGGTGCGCTGCAACAGACCGTACGCAAGTGGAAGCCGGTTGTGGCGCAACTCGAGTTTACGCAGATGGCGCAGTACGCGGCGGATTGCGCTCCGGCGAAGACGATTATGGTGGAGCACGACGTGACGTTCGATCTCTACCGGCAACTGCTCACGCAGGGCGGGGAATGGGAGACGCGGCGTGAACTGCCGCGCTGGGAGCGTTTCGAAAGAGAAGCATGGCGCAAGGTGGATTGCGTCGTGACCATGTCGGAGAAGGATCGCGCCATGGTGAGCGGCGCCCGCGCTGTCACGCTCTTGAACGGCGTCGATCTCGAACGGTTTCGTCATTCCGGACGCGAAGCCGAGTGCAATCGCATTCTGTTCATTGGCGCCTTTCAGCATCTTCCGAATCTGATGGCCGTGCGCTTTTTTCTGGAAGGTGTGTGGCCGAAGCTTCAGAAGTATTCGCCCACGCTGCACATCATCGCCGGACGCCGTCCGCAGTTTTATCTCGAGCGCTATCGCGATACGGCCTTCGTGGATCTGAACGTACCCGGCGTCGAGGTGGAGGAGTTCGTTGTCGACGTGCGGCCCGCCTACGAACGCGCTGCCATCGTGATCGCGCCGCTGCTCGCCTCGGCTGGCACCAACATCAAAATCATGGAAGCGATGGCGATGAACAAGGCGATCGTGTCGACGCCCGCCGGGGTAAATGGACTTGATCTCGAAGCGGGCCGTGACGTGATCGTGACGGAGACGGCTGCTGAGATGGCGGAGGCCATTGCTGCTCTCTTTGAAGATCCCGGTAAGCGCACGGCAATCGAAGAGCAGGCACGCCGCACAGCCGAATCGAAATACGACTGGGTGCGCATCGCCGAAGAGCAGAAGCGCCTTTACGAATCGCTGCTGCAAGGCTAGCCCCCGTACCATCAGAATTGGATATACTGCCCTCCAGCCAGGACGTTGCGTTCGACGCTCCCGGCAGGAATTTCAACAGGAGCGAAGTATCCGATGATGCGTGCAGAGTGCAAACTGTTCGTTGGGTTGTCATTGCTTCTTGTAGTTTTGCCGGCCGCCGTACTGGCACAGGGCTTGACGGGTCAGATTTCCGGAAGCGTCCAGGACTCTGAAGGCGCGGTGGTGTCCGGCGCCCAAGTATCGTTGGTGAACAACGGTACGGGGCAGACGCGCGAGACGACGACGCGCAACGATGGCACATTCGTAATCACCGATCTACTTCCGGGCGACTACAATCTCTCGATCGTGATGCCCGGGTTTAAGAAATTTCAACAGATGGAAATCAATCTCACCGCGACTGAGCGTGTCGTGCTGCGACCGTCGCGGCTGGAACTCGGCGAATTGACGCAGACGGTTCAGGTGACCGCCGAAGCTCCACGCATCCAGAGTCAGAGCGCTGAGCGCAGCGGTCTGATCTCTTCGGAAGAGATCTCCGAACTCGGACTGAAAGGCCGCGACTACATGGAACTGCTGTCGTTGCTGCCAGGCGTGGTGGATACGGCCAGCCGCGAAGCGCCGGGGTGGAATAATCTCGTCGGCGTCACGGTCAATGGCAATCGCGAAGGCAGTACCAACCTTACGCTGGACGGCGTGTCGAACCGCGACACAGGCTCCGGCAGCGGTCCCTATCTCGCGCCTGGCATGGATGCGATTGGCGAGGTGAAGGTGCTGCTCTCCAACTATCAGGCCGAGTACGGACGTTCATCTGGCGGCGCGATTAACGTTGTTATCAAGAGCGGTACGAAGCAGTGGCACGGCGGCGGATTTTTCTTTTTGCGTAACGAGGCACTCAACGCCAACGGGTTTTTCTACAACCGCGATGGACTCGCGCGAGCGCCCTACCGTTTTATGTCGCCGGGCTTCAATGTGGGCGGGCCGATTCTTGCGCCGGGCCGTAGATGGAAGGACCGTATGTTCTTCTTCTGGAGCGAGGAGTGGACTCCGCGGCGTACGCCGAGCAGGGTTGGCAATCTGACTATGCCGACCGCACTCCAGCGCGACGGCGATTTCTCGCAAACTGTCGACTTAAACGGCAAGTTGATCGCTGTCAATGATCCACTGAACGGCAAAAAGCCATTTCCGGGGAACATCATTCCGAAGGATCGTATAGATCCGGCGGGCCAGGGACTCTTGAAACTTTTCCCGATGCCGAACTACGTCGATCCGTTGCGGACGTACAACACCGTCTTTCAACGCCCGATTGAACATCCGCGGCGGGACGACGTGGTGCGTCTGGATTTCAATCTTGATCCGAAAACGATATTTTATCTGCGTGGAATTCATGACGTCGAGGCGTTTCGCGGCGACTTCAACTTCAACCTGGCGAGCAACATCTGGCCGCAACTGGGCATTGACTACTCGATCCGCTCGCGTGGCGTTGTGGCCACAGTGATCCGCACGTTGAGCCCGAGCGTTGTGAACGAGTTCACCGTCGGGATGAATCATGCGGCGCAAGAGGTCATGCCACTCAACCAGGAGACGCTCAATCGCAATGACAGGACCAAAATGGGCGTGAATTTCGCGCAGGTGCATCCGGAGATCAACCCCTACAACCTGATCCCGGACGCGACCTTTGGCGGAGTCACGAATGCGCCGCAATTCAGCATTGAAGCGCGTTTTCCGTTTCGTGGCCGAAACACGACGTGGAATGTCTCCGACAATCTCTCGAAGGTCTGGGGCACGCACACGCTCAAGATTGGTTTCCACCTGGAGCGCACGCGACGCGATGCCTCGCGCGCCTCGGAGTTCAACGGAACGATCAGCTTCAACCGCAGTGCGAACGCGAATTTTGATACGAACTACGCGTTCTCCAACGCTGTGCTCGGATCGATCACCAGCTACACGGAAGATGACGCGCATCCGAGTGCCTATTCGCGATTCCGCAATATCGAGTGGTTTGCGCAGGATAATTGGCGCGTGAATCGGCGACTGACTTTCGATGTGGGCGTGCGTTTCTATAAGATCGTGCCGAATTGGGTCGCCGGGCAGCAATTGGCGTATTTCGCGCTGGAAGACTACCGGCCGGAGAATGCTCCGCTCCTGATCCTGCCGTACCGTGCCACGCCAACGTCGGCGCGGGTCGGCTTCAACTCAGTGACGAAGGAGTTTGTTTCGGAGGCCCTGATCGGTACGTTCGTGCCTGGTTCCGGAGATAAGTACAACGGGATGCGCGTTCGCGACGAGCGCATTTTGCAGACGCCCAACATTCACGTTGCGCCGCGTATCGGATTCGCGTGGGATCCGTACGGAAATGGCAAGACGGCGATCCGCGGAGGATTTGGAATCTATCCCGATCGCTTCGGCGACGACCAGATTCTGGTGATGACGGAGCAACCGCCGTTGATTAACACTTATGCAGCGTACAACACCACGATCCGCTCGCTGCTGTCGACTACGCTCACGCAAAGTCCGGCAGACGTGCTCAGCATTCAGACGAAATATAAGTCGCCCACATCGTATAACTGGAGCTTCGGTGTGCAGCGCGACGTCGGCTTCAAGACTTCGCTCGACGTCGCCTATGTCGGGAACGTGGGGCGGCACCTGTTGCAGCGCCGGCAGTTGAACGCCTTCCCGTACGGGACCAACTTCCAGGGCAACGCCTACGATCCGAGCGCGCCCGATATTCCGCTGCCGGCGAACTTCTTGCGGCCGATTCGCGGCTATGGCAACATCGGTTACATCGAGTTCGCGAGTTCATCGAATTACCACTCGATGCAGACGCGAGTGAACCGCCGCTTCAGCCGTTCATTTACGTTCGGCTCGTCGTGGACGTGGTCCAAGGCGATGGATCTTGTCGATGCGAACGCGTCCTACGTCAATCCGTTCCTGGACTACCGGATGAGGAATTACGGCAAGGCCGGTTTCGACCGCACGCATAATTTCTCACTGAGCTACATATATCGCTTGCCGCGCTTCAGTCGCCGCTGGAATAATGCATTTTCGCGGAAAGCGCTCGACGGATGGGAGGCCTCCGGGGTGACGCGATTCCTGAGCGGCGCGCCGTTGGGCTTGAGCTATTCGTTTGTGCAGAACACCGATGTGACCGGGACATCCGGGGTCGCGGGCGTCGATACTCGTGTAGTTCTGAGCGGCAATCCGAACCTGCCCAAAAGTGAACGCAGCATCGAGCGCCATTTTCGCACCGAGGTTGTCTCGGCGCCCTTGAAAGCGGATTTCGGCATCGGCAACGCGTCGAAGGATCCGATTCGCGGGCCGGGCATTAACAATTTCGATATCTCCATCTTCAAGAACACGTTTCTGACGGAGGACGGAAAGCACCGCGTTCAATTCCGACTGGAGATGTACAACGCGTTCAACCATACGCAGTTCAGCGCTGTCGACACAACCGCGCGCTTCGATACGCAAGGCAACAACATCAACGGTCGTTTCGGGCAGTACACGGCAGCTCGCGACGCACGCCGCATTCAGGCAGGGCTGAAGTACATGTTTTGAAACGGGCGGCGCGCAGCGTCCGGTATGGGCGAGAATGGGAACAGCAACCCGATCGCCCATGAAACGCCTCTGGAATCGCGTCAAACCGTGGATCGAACGCAGCCTGCGGCAGCGGATCACACTCTCGGGCGTGGTCTTCAGTTTTGTTGTCGCACTGGTGGGCGCGGCTGCCTTCATCTCAGCCAACAATCTGCTGTTTCTACTGCTGGCCGCGATGCTCTCCACGCTGCTGGTCTCAGGCTTCGTCAACCGTCTCTCGCTTGCGGGACTCGAAGTTGACTTTGTGCTTCCCGATCACGTTTCGGCGCGGCGCACGATCAACGGCCGCATCCGCGTGCGCAACCAAAAGCGCTGGATGCCCTCGTTCTCGATTCATCTGGCCGGTTCGCCCGAAGCAGGTTTCGGGTCGGCGGTATATTTCCCTTGTGTGCCGAGCGCTTCCGCAGTGGAAGAGACGGTGGAAGTGTTCTTCAACCGCCGCGGAATTCAGAAGGACAGCAACTTTCAGTTTTCCACACGCTTCCCGTTCGGCTTCACCATGCGCCGCATCGATGTGACGCTGAGCGGCGAAACGCTCGTCTACCCTTGTCTCGATCCGCAACCCGGCTTCGAGGAACTGCTCACTGCGCTGGCAGGTGAGATGGCGCGGCACTACCGCGGGCGCGGCAATGACTTTTACCGCATCCGGCCCTATGAACCTTTTGAGAGCGCGCGCCACGTCGACTGGCGCGCCAGCGCGCATACGGGTGAATTGCAGGTACGCGAGTTCGCGCGTGAAGAGGAGCATCTGATTGAGGTGTTCTTCGACCTAAACGTCACAGAATGGCAGCATGATTGGTTCGAGAAGGCGGTGGAGTGCTGTGCGTTTCTGGCCTGGCGTATCGCCGAACGCGGCGCGCGCATACACTTTCGTACGCAGGACTTCGACCAGAGGTTGCCGGAGGAGTGCGACCTGCATTTGATCCTGAAGTACCTTGCGCTGGTTTCGCCTCGACCCGGATGCGCGCCGCTGGAGCCCCAAAATGAAACAAGTTTTCGGCTCGTCGTGACGGCATCGCCAAGCAGAGTTGAGGAAGCGGGATGGCGGGGCGCTCACATGCTCGACCTTGGCGCGTTCGATGGCGCCTCTGCGCCTACTTTGCGCCTTCCGTAGTAAAGAGCGCCCACGGGTGGGAGTCCAGATCGCGCAGCAGTCCCTTCTGCCAGCGGTATTCCGGATGCTCCTTGAGCAGCTTCGAAGCCTTGAACGAGATGCCGCAGGAGTGTCCCAGTGCGGCTTCGAGCGTCATTTGCCGCGCCATGTCCGCTGAGGTGATTTTGGACTGTACGGCGCCGGCCGGACCGAACTTGCCAACCCACGGCTCCAATCCTCTCGGCGAAAGGTCGTTGTGTCCGCACAGTGTGCGCTCGTTGGGCTCGACGATGCCGGCGTAGGCGTCGAAGTGGTCGGCTAGAAATTTTTTCCCGGCCGCGACATCGATCTTCCCTTTGTACTCGACCATCAATTGCTCCCAACGCTTGCGGCGCGTGTTGCCGCTGTTGCCGGCATCCTGCGGCGAAAAGGTGGTTTCCTCGGCGGTCAGTTTTTCGTTGATCGGGAAATTGGCGCCGACGAAGTAGCCGTCCCGTGTGCGATCGAGCGTAACGTGTTTCAAGCCGAGTTCCAACCGCGCGATCTCGTTGGTGTTCGTGTCAGCGACCAGCCAGGTGTTGGCGTAGCCGCCGTTATTGCCCGCGCGCATGATTCGGTCGAAATCGTCGATGGAGCTTGAGTACTGCATGGCCTTGCGGGCGCGCACGAACTCAGCGATCCCGCCCGGATCGAAGCCGCGAAAACCGCCGATGGTAGTTTCAGTGATGACAATGCCAGCGGAGTTTACACCGAAATCGTCGCCGCTATGGATGAAGCCGGGGAAGCCGTCCATCAGGATGCGGTGGCCGCGAGCGGGGCGAATGTCGAAAATGATGTTCCAGCGCGCGCCTTCTATGTAACCCGACCAATTGTTATGTGCGATCACGATCTTGCCGTCGCGTGTGTAGCTGCCCGTTGCGACAAACGCGCTGCAGCGGTCCGGCGCGGCGCTGCTCTTGCTCTTGTCGAACCATGCGTTGTAATAGCCCAGTTCAATGGAGGCATTGAGCGTCACGATGTCCCAGATGTCGGCCTTGACGCCGCGCGCTTGCGCGCCTGCGACGATACCCTGCAATTCCTGACGGTACTCGTCCTCAATCTTCGGCCAAAGAATTGTTTCGCTCGCCGTGCGGAAGAACTGCCATGTTTTCTTCGAGTCGTGCGTCATTGTGAGCTTGGTCACTTTGAGCGCGTCGTCGATCTCTTTGGCCAGCAGATAGCCGTGCTGGTAGCCTATCTCCGAAGGCGCACCCTGCAGCCGGATCGTGATCCAGCCGCTCTTTTCACCGCGTGCCGAACCCTGTAGCCGCTCCGTTTGCGGAGCGGCGGTTAACGGCGCCCAGGCGGCGCAAGCAAGCAGCGTTCCCAAAAGAAGCGTTCGTGTGTGCATGGATGCATTCATTATAACGGTGTCGCGGCGGGTTCCCGGCCCGGTTTTTGTTACGATGGAAAGATCTCCGAATGACCAGTTCTATTCCCGATATCCTGGCCCGAATTGTCGCCTGTAAACGCGAGGAATTGCCGCGGCTCGAACTGCGGCGGCAGCAGTGGGAAGTACGCGCTGAAACGGCGAACGCCTCGCGGCGCGATTTTACCGCGGCATTACGCCGCACGGGACCGTCGATCATCGCGGAGATCAAGAAGGCCTCGCCCAGCAAAGGCTTATTGTGCGCGGATTTCCAGCCGCCTCGGATTGCTTCCGCGTATGAAGCCGGTGGTGCGGCGGCATTGTCGGTGCTCACGGACGCCGATTTTTTCCAAGGCTCGCTCGCGGATCTCGAAGCAGCGCGCGCAGCCGTCGCACTGCCCGTGTTGCGCAAGGACTTCACGATCGACCCGCTGCACATCGTACAGGCCGCCAGGCACGGCGCCGATGCAATTCTGTTGATCGCCGCGATACTGTCCACGCGGCAACTGCGGGATTTTCGGGAGATGGCCGCTCAGTACAAAATGGCCGCGCTTGTCGAGGTGCACGATGCCGCGGAGTTGCAGTCGGCGATAGATTCCGGGGCTGTCATTATCGGCGTGAACAACCGTAATCTGCACACTTTCGAGTTGAACCTTCAGCTTTCACTTGATCTGTCGGAACGCATCCCGGGCTCCTGTGTGCGCGTTGCTGAGAGCGGAATCCACAGCGCGGTAGATGTGCACAGGTTGCGTGCGGCGGGCTACGATGCGTTTCTCGTCGGAGAGCGATTTATGACCGCGCCCGATCCGGCCGCCGCTGTGCGGGAGTTGCGCGCATGATGGTCAAGATCTGCGGCATCACGAATTACGAAGACGCGCACGTCGCCGTGGAAGAGGGCGCTGCGGCGTTAGGCTTTGTGTTCTACGAACGCAGCCCGCGACGGGTCGACCCGTTGGCTGCGGCCGCGATTATCTCGAGGCTGCCTGCGGCGGTGTGGAAGGCCGGAGTCTTTGTGAATGAGTTGCCGGAGACGGTACGCGGAATTATGAAAGCGTGCGGCCTCGATATTGCACAACTGCACGGCGACGAAATGCCTGCCGATGTGCCGCGAGGCGTGCGCGTGTGGAAGGCGCTGCGCGTGGGCGCGGAGCTTGAAGAACGGTCCTTCGATGGCTATGACGTGGAGGCTTTCCTGCTCGACGCCGCCGCAGTCGGCGAATACGGCGGTACGGGCCGCACGTTTCCGTGGCGGATCGTGAGGAACGCGCAGCGGAAGATCGTGCTTGCCGGCGGCCTCGATGCTTCCAATGTCGCCGATGCGATTCGCGAAGCGCGGCCGTGGGGTGTGGATGCTTCTTCGAGGCTCGAAGCCGAACCCGGACGCAAGGACCACGTGAAGCTGCGAGCATTTCTGAAAGCGGCGCTTTTGAATGCGCCTGACCCGGTATCACAATCATGAATTCTCAACCCGATGCGCGTGGACACTTCGGCCCTTACGGCGGGCGCTATGTCCCCGAAGTGCTGATGTCTCCGCTCGAAGAACTCGAAAAGGCCTACGCCGAGGCGCGGCAGGATCCGGCGTTTCATGCCGAATTGCGCGACCTGCTGGAGAATTACGCCGGACGGCCGACGCCGCTCTATTGCGCCCGGCGGCTCTCGGAATCGCTGGGCGGCGCGCGCATTTATCTGAAACGCGAAGACCTACTGCACACCGGCGCGCACAAGATCAACAACTGCCTCGGGCAGGTGTTGCTTGCGCGGCGCATGGGCAAACGGCGTGTGATTGCCGAGACCGGAGCAGGACAGCATGGCGTCGCCACGGCGACAGTGTGCGCCTTGTTTGGTCTCGAGTGCGTCGTCTATATGGGTGAGGAAGACATGCGCCGGCAGCGCTTGAACGTCTTCCGCATGAGGCTGCTCGGGACGAAAGTCGTCGGCGTCAACGCGGGAAGCCGCACGTTGAAGGACGCCATCAGCGAGGCGATGCGCGACTGGGTCACGAACATCGACTCGACTTACTATCTGTTGGGTTCGGCACTTGGGGCGCATCCTTATCCGATGATGGTCCGCGACTTTCACCGCGTGATCGGCGTCGAAGCGCGGCGCCAGATTCTGGAGCGGGAAGGCAGACTGCCGGATGCGATTTTCGCTTGCGTGGGCGGAGGCAGCAACGCCATCGGCATCTTCCATCCGTTTCTCGAAGATAAAGCTGTCCGTCTGATCGGCGTCGAGGCGGGCGGGCGAAGTCTGCAACTGGGCGAGCACGCGGCACGGTTTTCGGGCGGGTCGCCGGGCGTTCTCCAAGGCGCTTACAGTTATCTGCTCCAGGACGACGACGGCCAGATCTCGCTGACGCACTCGGTTTCGGCTGGGTTGGACTATGCGCTCGTCGGCCCTGAACACGCATGGCTGCACGACCAGGGGCGCGCCGAGTATGTCTCGATCCAGGACGGCGAAGCGCTGGCCGCTGCGCGCTCGCTGTCGCATATGGAGGGTATCATCCCCGCACTGGAATCCGCGCATGCCGTGGCGGAGGCGCTGCGCTGCGCACCCGCGGCGAAGGACCAGGTATTCATCGTCAACCTTTCCGGCCGCGGCGACAAGGATATCGACATTTACCGCGAGAATCTGGGGGACCTCGATGACACGAATTAGCCAGCTCTTTGAACGCTTGAAGAGTGAGGGCCGGCCTGGACTTATTGCCTATCTCACAGCCGGCGATCCGGCGCCGGAACGCACGCCCGCACTGGCGGCGGCGCTGGAGCGCGGCGGCGCCGACCTGATCGAGCTCGGCGTGCCATTCTCCGATCCCGTCGCCGACGGTCCCGTGATTCAACGTGCGTCGGAACGCGCGTTGCACGCAGGCACGACGCTCGCGAAGGTCCTCGCGATCGCTCGCGAGATCAGGGGGCAATCCGAAATTCCGATCCTCCTGTTCACCTACTTAAATCCGGTCCTGCGCTATGGCCTGGAACGCCTGGCGCGCGACGCGGCGGCGGCCGGCATTGATGGTTGCCTGCTGACGGACCTGAGCGTCGAGGAGGCCGAACAGTATGCCGGCGCGATGCGCGCGAGCGATCTCGACACGGTGTTTCTAGCCGCGCCCACGAGTACGCCGGAGCGGCGTAAATCGATTGCCGCGCATTCGACGGGCTTTGTCTATCTGGTTTCGAGAACGGGTGTGACCGGCGAGAAGGATGCGCTCTCGGACGCAGTCGGCCCGCTGGTGCGGTCGATGCGCACGCTTACGGATTTGCCGCTGGCGGTCGGCTTCGGAATCTCGACGCCGGAACAGGCTGCCTCCGTGGGCGCGGTGGCGGACGCTGTAGTTGTGGGCAGCGCCTTCGTGCGCCTGATCGAAAAGAATGGCGGCAGCGCCGCGCTGGAAGACAAGCTCGAAGCTTTCACGCGCGAATTGAGCGGCGCACTGCGGCGGAGAGAAGCATGACGCAGGAAGAGGCGGTTCAACTACTGAATGAATTCCGCGATCGGATCGATGTGGTCGACCGCGAGATCCTCGCGCTGCTGAACCAGCGCACCGAAGTGGTAGAGCAGATCGGCCGTGTGAAGCAGGAGATGAAAATGCCGGTCTATGAGCCCAAGCGCGAGGAGGAGGTGTTCCGCAACATCGCCGAAAACAACTTTGGGCCAATGCCGGCGGGCGCGGTGAAGCGTGTGTTCGAACGTATCATCGACGAGATGCGCACGGTGCAGCGCGAGAAGATGATGCGCCAGAAGGCGGAGCAGCAAGTGACAGGAGAGAGCCAATAATGTTCGTCGTAATGCAGGAAGGCGCCACTGAGGAGCAGATCGAGTCTGTAATCGACCGCCTGGTTAACATGGGCTTCACGATCCACCGTTCGAGCGGAGTTGTGCACACCGTTCTGGGCGGCGTGGGGCCGATGGAGAACTTCAATCCCGTCGAGTTTGAGCTGATGGAGGGCGTGAAGGAATGCCACCGGATCATGTCTCCGTACAAACTTGCCAGCCGGAATTTCCGGCCGGAGGGGACCGTCGTCCGGATCGGCGCCGTCGAGATTGGCGGCCCCCGCGTGGTGGTGATGGCGGGTCCGAGCCTCGTCGAGAGCCGCGACCAGATCGAGACCGTTGCGGAAGCGGTGGCGCGCGACGGCGCCGCCATCTTGCGGGCTGGGGTGTTTCAGGCGCGCAGCGCTCCGCACGAGAGTCTCAAGTCTGTAGAACAGGGTCTTAAGCTCCTCAAATCCGCCGCTGAGCGCTTCAAGTTGCTCGTGGTCAGCGAGGTGATGGACCACACGCAACTCGCGATGATGTCGGACTACGTCGATATCTTTCAGGTGGGTGCGCGCAACATGCAGAATTTCACGCTTCTGAGAGCGCTGGGCGATCTGCGCAAGCCTGTGCTACTGAAGCGCGGTATCGCCGCGACCATTGAGGAGTGGCTGATGTCGGCCGAATATGTGATGACGGGCGGCAATTACGATGTGATTCTTTGCGAGCGCGGCATTCGCACGTTTGAGAGTTACACGCGCAACACGCTGGATATCTCCGCTGTTCCGGTGGTGAAGGCGTTGTCGCATTTGCCGGTGGTGACCGACCCGTCACAGGGCACGGGCCGCCGCGACAAGGTAACGCCGATGGCGCTCGCGACCGTGGCCGCGGGCGGAGACGGTTTGCTGGTCGAGGTACATAACGACCCGGAGAACGCGACGAGCGACGGGGCGCAATCGCTGCGGCCGGAGCAGTTCAGCGAGTTGATGCGGCAGGCGCGACTGATTGCGTCCGCCGTGGGCCGCGAGATCTGACGCCCGCCATGCAGACGGTTGTCATTGCGGGTGTGGGGCTAATCGGCGGATCGTTCGCGCTGGCTCTGCGCAAGGCCGGATTCGACGGCACGATCATTGGCGTGAGTTCGCCGAAGACGATCGAGGCGGCGCTCTCGCTAGGGATCATCGACGAGGGTTTGGCGCTGGCGGAGGCCTTGCCGCGCGCCGATCTCGTGTTTTTGTCGCAGCCGATCGCGCGCATTCTGGAGTTGCTCGGCGAAATCGATCCGCTGCTCAAAGCGGGCGCGCTGGTCACCGACGCGGGCAGCACCAAGGCGGCGATTGTCTCGGCGGCGGCGCAGCAGATTCGCCGCGCGCAATTCCTGGGCGGGCACCCGATGGCCGGGAAGGAGACGCGTGGCGTTGCCGCAGCGGACGCGGATCTGTTCGTGGGCCGAAGCTGGGTGTTGACGCCGCGGCGCCCCGAAGAGATGGAGAGCGAAGCTGCGCAGAGCTTCCGCCAGTGGGTGGCGCGGACGGGCGCGCTACCGGTGGTCATGGATCCGGCGGCGCATGATCGAGTCGTGGCGCTCACGTCGCACCTGCCGCAACTGGCTTCGACAGCGCTGGCGTCCGTGCTGGCAGGCACGCTGCGCCTTCCCTCCGAGGCCGGAGCGGCCGGTCCCGCGCTGCTCGACAGCACTCGCCTGGCGCTCAGCTCGTTCGATATTTGGCGAGATATTCTGGCCACAAATACGGTGAATATCTCCCAGGCCCTGGCGGCGTACATCGAGACCCTGCAAAAATACCGAAGCGATTTGGATTCCCTCGCTATGAAATCGGAGTTTGAGCGTGCCGCGGAATTCGCCGCCGCGCTGCGCCGAGACAGGACATAAGTCTTTTGGGTCTCGCAATTCCGCTCTGTTTCTGATATAAACTTACGAGGGCCGCACTCCCGAACAGGATGAGTTTCTATCCTGCCCAGGAGGACTTTGTGAAAAGCGAGCTATCGAACGGCACTCACCAGAAACTGATCCGGCGGATGCTCCAGCAATCCGGCGGCGCCAAGCGAAACGTCCCGATTGGAACTGCATTGTTCCTGGAAGGCGACCCAGTCAATCAGTTTTCCTACCTCCGCTCCGGTTCGGTGAAAATCGAACGCGCGCACGGCGCTTGGAGCGTCCTGTTGTCGGTGGTACAGGCACCGGCTGTGGTGTGCGATTGCGCGGCGTACGGAGAGCGCACGCATTCATTCACCGCGGTGGCGCTCGAAAACTGCGTAATAGTGGAGATACCGGTGCGCGAATTCTTGTTTGCACTCTCCGCCGATGCCGTTCTCTGGCGGTCGCTTGCGCACGTGGCTTTGCAGCGGCAACGGGCAGCGGAGCGCGCGGTCGCGTTGCTGAAGACCAGCGATATCGAGGAACGTCTCGCGCTGACGCTTTGCGACCTGTGCGAGGACGTTTCCGGTGAGCCCGGCGCGGGCTGGAATTTGAAAATCTCGCAGGGTGAGTTGGCGAGTCTGATCGGGGCGGTTCGCGAAACCACTTCGACGGCGCTCAACAGATTAGCCCGGCGCGGATTCGTCAAACTGGGCCGCCGAAGTATCCGCGTCGTCAATCCTGTTTTTTTAAGGGAATCATTACAGTCCCATCAGGCGATGGCTGCGCAACCTTGAAGTAAGCTTCGTCCTCCACCTTGACGGAGACACTCTGGCGAGCCTTGTCCATCCAGGCGACGAGCGCTTTTTGTTTCAAGTTCTGAAAGATGTCGTCTTTCACGGAGTCGTAATTCTTGGTAATTATCTCTTCCATGCGAAAGACCCACTGGCCGGTTTCGAGTTCGACCGGCTCTGAGATTTCGCCGGGCTTGAGCGCGAAGATGGCCTTCTTGGCGGCAGGCGGATAGTTGCCGTTCTTGGCGAGATAGCCGAGGTCGCCGCCTCGTTCCGCGCTGGGTTTGTCTTCCGAGTTTTCCTTCGCGAATTTGGCAAAATCCTCGCCGGCGCGCAGTTTCTGAATCATTGCCGCGGCCTTCGCCTTAGCATCCTTATTTGATGCAGCGACGAATATGCCGCTGACCCGTGCTTGGGTGAACTCGTCCGGATGCTCCTTGTAGTAAGTCTGCTGTTCCTCGTCTCTGACCAGTTCCTTGTTGGAGAGGCTGTCAATCTGCGCCTGCATCAGGATGTTGATCCGAGCTGCCTCGAGTTGCTCTTTGTAGGGCGTCTGTTGATCGAGCTTCGCAGCCGTCGCGGCCGCCGCCAGTTTGCGAACGAGCGCATAGCGTTCCACAAATTCCTTGCGGTTCTGTCCATAGTAGAACTGAACGTTGGACGGCAGCCCGCTATAGAATTGGTGCAACTCGCCGGCGGTAATCTTCATGCCCTCCACGGTGGCGACTACGCGCTCCGGGGAAGAATTCGGGGGCGCCAATTGGGCGGCGAGCATTTTGGTCACATCGATCGGTTCGCTCTGCTGATCCGATTTGGCGGCCGGGACGCCGGCGTTCGTGGGTGGAGCGGTCTGGGCGGCGGCGCAGGCACACAGCAGCGCCATCAGTGGAAACAGCCTCATATTTGGTATTGTAACAACCGTCCTGGGGCCAGCGCGTACTGACGGGCTGGTGTGTAACTTTCGCCGCGGGACTATGTAAAAAATTTCACTAGTCTCCACGACACGAGGGAGTTGTGTCCGCGGGTGCTGAGGAGGGGCAGCAATCGTTCCCGCTGAACGGTGCCGTGAGCGCCAGCGACCGGAGGCGGAAATACTTCAATTCTTCCAAAATCCACATGGAACGTTCCACAAATCGAAGAAACGTGGTGAAATCGCAGCCTCCGGTCGCTGGCGCTCACGGCACCGTTATCAGGCGTGATGCCGGGTGTGGCGATCCGAATGATGCGGATGCGTTCGCAGTGCCGTCAGCGACCCGAGAAGCCAAGAAACAGTCGCTTACGTTGAACAAGCAGAGGTCAAATCTGTTTTGACAAGAGTGAAAGCGGTTCACCCGGCCGCGTTTGGATTCCCAGTCAGCTCCGCACTGCCAGATCCGCAGTCAAGTGTGGCGGTTCTTCACTTGCCGTGTGTCGGTTTGCCGCTGGCCCGTTCGGGTTTGGGCGGTGACGCGAGCATCGAGAAAAACAGGCCAACTATAAACAGCAGCGCAACTAAACCAGATAGCAACATATGGACCCCCACCGAACCTCAATAAATTCTGAGCACGTAAGTTGCCATTTTGCACTGCTTGGCCGCAGAAGCAGCGGCAGCGTATCATGATGGTTACGTATGCACGCAAATCTCGCGTTTGGGAAGACCGGCGTCACAGCCGAACTGCCTGACGGCTTTCGCTATCAGTTTCTCGAAGCGCGTTCCGCTCAGCCTCTTCCAGATTCGGCTGCGGCGCTGGAGCGCGCGCTCGATGCGCCCGTGGGTACGCCGTCGCTGGCGGAACTCGCGAGCGGCAAGCGCAGCGCCGCCATCTCCGTCTGCGACATCACGAGGCCAGCGCCGAACCGCATTGTGCTTCCGCCAGTGCTGCGCCGGTTGGAGGCGAGCGGCATCCCGCGCGACGGCATCACGATTCTGATCGCCACCGGATTGCACCGTCCGGCCACAGACGCGGAAATCCGTGAGATTGTAGGTCCAGAGATTGCGTCCCGCTACCGGGTCGAAAATCATTTCGCGCGCGAGTTGGCCCAGCATCGCCATCTGGGTTCGACGGCTTCGGGAACTCCGGTTTACATCGACGAGCGATTCGTCTCGGCCGATCTGCACATCACGCTCGGGTTCATCGAGCCGCATCTCATGCTCGGCTTCTCCGGGGGCCGCAAGTTGATCGCGCCCGGACTCGCCGCGCAGGAGACCATCAAGGTTCTGCATAGCTCCAAATTCATGCGTGACCCGCGCTCGGTGGAAGGTTCGATTCATGACAACCCGCTGCACTGCGAGTTGCTCGAAATCGCGCGCATGGCACGGCACGATTTTCTGGTCGACGTCGCGCTCACCCGCGACCGCCGCATCGCCGGCATCTTTGCGGGACAACCGGAGCAGGCGCATGCCGCCGGTGTTGCGATGGTTTCACATGTGATGCTCGAGACGCTCGACGAGCCTGTGGACGCCGTGATCACGACGTCCGCGGGCTACCCGCTCGACCTCACTTTTTACCAGACCCTCAAGGGCGTCACCGCGGCTGCGCACATCGTCAAGCCGGGCGGACGAATTCTGGTGGTGGCTGCCTGCGAAGAGGGCTCGGGAGCGCCCGAGTTCAGTCAGATGTTGAAGGACTTTCCCTCGGATCGGGCCTTTCTCACGCATCTCGACTCCACGCCAGTCGCCGTCGATCAATGGCAGCTCGAAAAGTTGGCGCTTGTGACGCTGGAGAAGCGTGTGCTTTTCCACGTGCCCGGTCTGCCTGCGGAGTACCATCCGGGGCTATGGGGTCATGCGTACGCAACGCTGCCCGAGGCGATTGCCGCCCTCATCGACGGACTGCCGCCGGATGCGCGTATCGCAGTGATCCCGGAAGGACCCTATGTGCTGGCGAAGACCGCGTGAGAGGCACGCTCATTCGTAACGCAGCGCCTCAGTCGGATTGAGGCGCGAGGCGCGCACGGCCGGCAGCGTCCCGAAGATCAGGCCCACAAGCATGGAGACCGCCAGCGCGACGCCGACGGAAGCAAGCGAAATCGGGATCCGGATGCCCTCCACGAAAAATTGCACCGAGAGCGGAAGCGCGATTCCAACCAGCGTCCCGAGCAATCCGCCGCCAAGACTGATCATCACAGCTTCGATGATGAATTGCAGGCGCACATCGCTCCGCGCCGCGCCCACCGCCATGCGCACGCCGATCTCGCGGGTGCGCTCGGTTACCGTGACGAGCATGATATTCATGATGCCGATGCCGGAGATGACTAGTGCGATCGCGGCCACCAGAACGAGGACCAGCGTGAGCACGAGCGAGATCTGCTCTGCGGTTTCGAGAATCGCCGTGAGGCTCTCGACGCGGTAGCGCGCGCCTGTCCTGTGGCGGCTCTCGACGACCTGACGCACCATCTCGGTCACGCGCGGAACATCGGCCGCGGCGCGGGTTTGCACATAGAGCGGATCGATGCGCTCGACGGGAGTGAAGTAGCGGCTGACCGTAATCGGGATCAAGACGCTTTCGTCGGTGATTTCGGACAACCCGTAACTCGAGACGCGCTCCTTGAAAGTGCCGATGACGGTAAACTGCAGGCCGTACAACTTCACGAGCTGCCCGACGGCCGCGTTCTCGCTGCCAAATAGCCGTTTGGCGAGGCGGCCGGTCATCAGGGTGACTTTTGTGCGCAGCGTAACGTCGGTGTGATCGAGAAAGCGTCCCGAGAGCAGAACCAGACTGCGCGCCGGCGCGTAGTACTCGTCCGTACCGTTAACCGAGATATCTTCTTCCTTGCCGTTGACGTACATGCGGTCATAGCTGGGCAGCACACCTGTGGCAGCGACGATCACCGGACCGAGCTGCTCACGCACGGCTTCGAGGTCGGCGAGTTTGATGTAGTCGGCATCGGCCTTGCGTGCACTCTGCTGGCCGCCTTCATAGTAGGCATAGACCATGTTCGAACCGATGCTGCTGATCTGGCCGAGAATGTAGTCCCGGCTTGTCAGAGAAATGGTGACGACGAGGATTACGGAGGCGTTTCCGATCACCAGCCCGAGCGCGGTGAGGAAGGTGCGTAGTTTGTTGGCGACCAGGGCGCGGTAACTGAAGCGCAGGGCCTCTGAAACGAACATATCCTCAGTTTAGATGATGTGGATGCCCATGCGTGAAAATGTGGGCGAACTATTCCTTGTTTGTCGGCGCTTTTTTCGGCTTTGCTTCCATGGCCACCGCGAGATCATTCTTGACGGAGAAGACGCCCGAGACGGAGTTGGCGCGCATTCCCGCCAGATTTTTGTCCCCTTTGTTGTCGACGACGCCGGTAAGCGTGACGTTGCCACCCTTGACGATGATGCGAATCGGGTGAGAGCCCATGGGCGGGTCGTTGGTGATGCCCGCCGTAATCTGAGCCAGCGAAGGAGGCGGACCGCCGCCGCGATTCGGGTTGTAGCGGCTCAACGCGGTGTAAAAGTAGATCGCCGCATACACGCGCGCCCGGATTCCGTCGTCCATCCCGCCGGCCGGCAGGACTTCCACTTGGTTGTGAACCTTTTCGACGCCTTCGATTTTCTTAATGACTCGCTCAGCGTCATCCTTCAAAGACGGCCGGGAGGCGTAGCCTTTGAGCGTAACTTCGTAATTTCTAATCGAGTAACTGAGCGAATCAAATACGCCATAATTCGTGAGTGAGCTAATGTCTTTCTGGATCTGTTTCGCCATGGCGGCAACAGACTGCCTGGATTGCGTGCGCCGTTGCGGCTCCGCTGGCTTGGCCAGAAGAACGCCGGCTATGGCGAGAAAGCCGAGTGCGAGCACGACGCTACGTGCGCGCCCCGCATTCAAAAGAAACAGCACGGGTCTCATTTGACTCTCCTCCTACCATGTCTTCAGGTTGTGAGTTTGAGTCATGCCAGACACACAACCAGTTGACTCTTCAGATGCGGGCGTTGGCACGTGAGATGCAGGGATTCAGCGGAATAACAGCAGTGTGGATGCCGCCGTGAGCGAGACGACTACGATTTCGAAAACCCGCTCCGGGATGTGGGTCACCACCCAGCGACCGGCCACGGCACCCATCAGGACCGCGGGGGCCATCAGTACATCAAAGAGCAGCGACCGCGGCGTGATCAATCCGTGCCATGTGTAAATCGGCAGCTTCGTTAAATTGATCACGAAGAAGAACCACGCACCGGTCGCAATGAACTCCTCCTTGGGCAGACGCTTGCTCAGCAAATACAGGCTCATCACGGGACCGGCCGCGTTCGCAACGGTGGTGGCGAATCCAGCGGTGATGCCGTACGGCGCGGGGTGGCTGGGAATCTCGACGGTGCTTGCGCGCAATCGGCGCCGCAGATACACCGCGAGCATCAGCACCACGATGCCACCGACCACCGGCCGCAGCACTCGCTCATTCAAACCGAGCGCGAATGCGCCGAGCAACATGCCGGCCAACACCCAGGGCGTCAGTGAGAAAAGTTTCGTTGCCGCGGCGTGCCGCCTCCAGTACACGACCGCGAACAGATCCGCGAGACAGAGCATCGGCAGCAGCCAGCCGGCCGATTGACGCGCATCGCCAACGGCGAGGACCATCAGCGGGACGACCATGATGCCGAGACCGGGAACCCCGGTCTTCGCGACTCCGACGAAGAAGGCGCAGAGCAGGCCGAGGATCCACTGCGTGGGAGCGAGAGTGGGCATGCGAACTGTGAGGATAACACGCTGTGGTGCTATCCTGAACTCAAGAGGGCTCTGGGATGAAGATTTTCTTTTCGTTTTTCCTGGCCGGTTCGCTTGCGTTCGCGGCCTCTTTGGCAAACACTCAACTCCGCGGTGAATACGTGGAAGCGCGCACGGTCGACGTGTGGACGGGCCCATGCTTCGCGAATTCCGAAGTTGGCCTCACCGGCGAGCTTGCCGTCATGGGCTGGAAGGTCGAGAAAGGCGTTTTTGATGGCGTCGATCTCGCCGGCCTCGCCGTGATGGGTGTCGTGCGCGCCAGCCACACTCTCGGCGACACGTTCCATACGTCGTACCCCGTCAAGGCTGTCATGATCGTCGACGAGAAGGCGAATCCTGAGCAGCAACTCGCTCTGCGGAGGTTCGCGCAGAGGATGAGCGGCGACCTATTGCAGGACGTAGTCCGGACGTACGCGCGGCCGATTGCGTTCAGCCTCGACGGCAGCATCCACGATCGCAAGGCGACAATGATCGCGGGCGATCTGGCGATGTTGCAGACCCGCGCCATTGAAGAGCGCGACGCGATTTGCCACAGCAACGAGGGTGTCTGGTACCCACCGCTCACCACGCTTGACCACGCTATGCCGGCCGTCGCGATCGTCCATCAATACAAGGGTGGCGGCCTCAACACAACATGGAGCAGTCCAGACAAACGCAGTGCGTTTGTGGGCACGTTCGTACTTCCGAACTAGGGGATCGGTTAAACTGAATCCTTGCTCGATCTCGCAAGGATTTTCTTCGGAACTCTTTTTACCTTCGCCAGCGCGTATGCCATTGGGCGGGTGATTCTGCCCACGCTGCCGCTGCCTCGCGAGGTCCGCTTGGCGATTGGTTCGGCTTGTCTCAGCATGGCTGTCTTCGCGCTGATGGCGATGCAGATGGCTTCTCCGATGGCTTTCGGCGCGGTGGCGGCCGCTGCCTTGGGGGCTTCCGCACTGGTGCGGCGCGTTGCGTGCGAGAGCGTGCCGCGGTGCGAGGATCGCAGCCTGCGCATTTGCGCTCTCGTGATTTTCGCGGTCTATGGCGTGTTCTATGGCGTCCACGCGCTCGCTCCGGAGATCCAACCGGACGCGGTGACTTACCATCTCGGCCTTGTCGCGGAGGCGATGCGCGATGGCGGCTTCAGCGAACGCGTGGGTTTCTATGAGGTGATTCCGCAAGGTGCGGAGATGCTCTTCGCCTTCGCCTTCGCCTTTGGAAAACACTCCGCGGCGAAGCTGGTGCACCTTGGCTTTCTGATCGCGAGCGTGCCCTTGATGCTCTCGCTCGGGCGTAGGTTGGGGCTAGGCGGCGGCGTTTCGCTCTATGCTGCAATTCTGTATTTCTGCGCGCCGGTTGTAGGCATCAGCGGCACCAGCGCTTACAACGACGCGATGCTCGTCTTTTTCGTTCTCGCCGCGACTGATGCGCTGCTGGCTTGGAAGCAAACGGGTGACAGCCGCTACCTGTGGCCGGCGGGTATCGCCGCGGGATTCTGCTATGCGGTGAAAATGCCGGGAGCACTGGTCTGCGTTCTGGCGGTGCTTTTCACTGTTTCGGTGCGGCCCAAGTGGCGGCCTGTCGCAATCGTAGCCGCGGGCTGCGCGGCGTTCAGCCTCCCCTGGCTTTGGCACGCCTGGTGGTTGACCGGCAACCCAATTGCGCCGCTGGCGAATCGCTACTTTCCCAACCCGTACTTTTCGGCGTTGATCTACGAGCGGCTTTCGGCCTGGTGGCAGCACTACGAAGTGCTCAGCCCGTTCAGCTACGTGAAGGAGCTCACAATCTCCGGCCGGGCGCTGCAAGGCCATTTCGGCCCGGTCCTATTGCTTGCGCCGCTGGGCTTGCTGGCGCTGCGCAAACCCGCCGGCCGTTTTCTGTGGCTCGCCGCGCTCGCGCTCGGTGCGCCGTGGTACTTCAATGTCGGTGCGCGATTCCTGATGCCGGCCGCTCCGTTCGTGATGTTGGCATTGGCGGCCTCGTTGCCGCGTGTAGCCTGGCCCGCAGTGCTGGCCGTGCATGCGCTCTGTGGCCTGCCTCCCGTGATGAGACTCTACAGCGACCGCGATGCCTGGTGTTTGCGCGGTCTGCCATGGAAAGCGGCGCTGCGCATCGAACCCGAGAGCGAGTACCTCAAGAATCTGAATTTCACTTTCCATGCCGCCTGGATGGTGGATCAGTACGTGAAGCCGGGCGAAGTCGTGCTCGACCTGCACGGCTTGCCGTCCGCTTACAGCCGCTACGTTGCCCTGAACAACTGGCAGCATCCGCTGGGAGAGACGCTCACCGACGGCTTGCGCATCGCGGGCATGCAGAATGCCGCGATCATCGATTTGGATTCGGAGTGGAGTGAGACGCCGCTCTCGGCACTGCGATTCCGCTTGGGTGCGACCGGCGACCAGGCTTGGAAGATCCTCGAAGCGGAGTTGCGCGGCGGCGGGAGCACCGTTCGGATTTCTCGCGATTGCCTGTTAAGCGCCGACTCCAATCCATGGGGCGTTGTCCGCTTGTTCGATCGCGATCTCACCACCGCGTGGACCAGTTTTGAAGCCGCCCGGCCCGGCATGTATATCGAAGTGTGTTTCCCAAAGCCGGTTGCCATCAGCGCCGCGCGATTGACCTGCGTGTATACCGGACTGGAGCCGAAGGTGGAGGTCGAAGGAGAATCGGTGGATGGAATCTGGCGGACTCTCTCGAACAAGCCACTCATGGGCAGGCGCGCTGCGCAAGAACTCCGGCTCAACGCTACCCGGAGAATCAAGCGGGCGGGTATACGTTGGATCATGGCGCCGTCCGATCAGTCTGGCCTTGGCGCTCTCGGCCGGCTCATGACGACGGACCCGGACGCCTGGGGCCTCGTGGAGCAGGACGTCATGGGCGATTATCACTTGCTCAAGATCAAATGACTGTCCGCTGTGCTATGAATTAGGGATGCGGAAGTCTGAAATTGTTTTTCTCTTCCTGCGTTGGGCCGCGCGGGCGACCGCACTCCTGCTTGCCGGAACGCTTCTATTGCTGCTGAGCGGAGAAATCTTCAGCCCACATTCCGGTCCGCCTACTCATTTTCGTGAGTTTGCGGGCTTCGGGCTCATAGCGGCCTGGCTCGCCGGAATGTTCGTCGCGTGGCGCTGGGAACTTCCGGGAGCGCTGCTATCGCTCGGAGCGCTGGCTGCGTTTGGCCCTGTTGTGCGAATGCGTGGATACGGCGTGATCGCCGTGGCGGCCGTCCCAGGCCTCTTGTTTCTTGCCGATTGGGCCGGGCGCCGCATTTCGTCGCATTCCAATACACGCAGCTCTCCAATGTGAACCGCGCGGCGTGCGGAATGGAGTTCGGGTAATATGGTGGCTGCGATGACTTCATTCCTGCGAGTTTCTGCGATCCTGACCGTTCTTTCAGGTGCCGCTCTTGCGCAGCCGGCCGGCTACAACTACGACGAAAGCAAAGTCGGAACCTATACTCTGCCTGACCCGCTTGTCATGCAGAACGGCACGCGTGTTCGCGACGCCGCGTCGTGGGAGAAACTGCGCCGGCCCGAGATTCTCGAACTGTTCGCGACTCAGGTCTACGGCCGCACGCCCAAAGGCCAGGTGCGTCCCAGATTCGAAGTGACCTCGAGCGAGAAGAATGCGCTCGGCGGCACAGCTACCCGCAAGCAAATCACGGTTCATTTTACGCAGAAGCCGGATGGTCCGAAGATGGACATTCTGCTTTACGTTCCATCCAGTGCACGCAAGCCTGTGCCTGTGTTTGTCGGTCTGAATTTCACGGGGAACCACACCGTGAATGCGGATCCGGGAATCAAACTCGCCGATGTCTGGGTGAAGGAGAAGAAACAGAAGGGCGACGAGAAATCACGAGGCAGCGCCGCCAGCCGCTACCAGATCGAAAAGATCATCGCGCGCGGTTATGCCGTGGCCTCGATCTACTACGGCGACATCGAGCCGGATTTCAAGGGAGGCTTGCCCTACGGAGTCCGTCCGCTGTTCTATCGCGCAGGCCAGACTGCGCCGGCTGCCGACGAGTGGGGCGCACTCGGCGCGTGGGCTTGGGGCCTTAGCCGGGCGGTGGATTATTTCGCGACCGATAAGGATATTGACGCGAAGCACGTTGCGCTAATCGGCCATTCGCGGCTCGGGAAGGCCGCGCTGTGGGCCGGGGCGCAGGATAAGCGTTTTGCGATCGTCATTTCAAACGACTCCGGCGAGGGCGGCGCGGCGCTGTCGCGGCGAAATTTCGGGGAAACCATCGAGCGGCTGAATACCTCGTTCCCGCATTGGTTCTGTGCGAACTACCGGAAATACAATGGCCATCCGGAACAAATGCCGGTCGACCAGCACATGCTGCTCGCGCTGATAGCGCCTCGACCGTTGTACGTGGCCAGTGCTGAAGAGGACGTATGGGCGGATCCGCGTGGCGAATTCCTCTCGGCTGTGGCTGCGGGGCCGGTATTCGAATTGCTTGGAAAACGCGGTTTGGGCATATCGGAGATGCCCGCAGTCGGCAGGCCGGTTGCTGGCCGCGACATCGGCTATCACATCCGTACAGGCAAGCACGATGTGACCGCTTACGACTGGGAGCAGTATCTGAGTTTCGCGGACCTTCATTTCGGCCGGAAACAATAGGCGAGTGTTGAAACCTGCTTGCCTGCGAAGTCTCGAGTACCGCCGCGGCGCGCGATATCATTATAAGGTTGTGCAACTCCCAAGGAGGGGCTCGCCTTGCCTACGCTTCCAAAGACCAATGTTCATGCGGCTGCCGATATCGTTGACCTGCGTTCGGCGCTGCGCTTCCTGGCCTCGATCCCAGGGCAGTTAATCACCACTCAAACGCTGGTCGATCCGGTGGCCGAACTTGCCGGCGTGTATAAGCGCGTCGGTGCCGGGACGCCGCTTGCACCGCCGACGCGCATTGGTCCCGCGATGCTCTTTGAGAACGTGAAGGGCTTCACTATGCCAGTTGTCACTGGTATTCTGGCGAGCCGCGCACGTACGGCGCTACTGCTCAATACGACGATCGAGCGGCTGCCCTTCGACCTCTTGAATGCGCTCAACCACCCTTGCCCGCCGGTAATGTACTCGGGAGCGCCGCCGTGCCAGGATGTTGTGATTCGCGCGCCCTTCGACTTGCAGACTCTGCTGCCTGCCCCGACAAACACGCTGCGCGATGCCGGTCCCTATTTCAACATGGGCCTAATCCGCGCCGAAGACCCGGAGACCGGCGAATCCGATGTGACGATTCATCGGCTCTGCGTGCAGGGGCCGGACCTGTTGAGCGTCTACTTCGTTCCGGGCCGCCACATCGATCAGTTCCGCATCAAAGCGGAAAAGATGGGCCGCGTGCTTCCGGTTTCGATCAGCATGGGCCTGGACCCCGCGATCTATCTGGCCGCGTGCTTCGAACCGCCAACCACTCCGCTCGGCTTCGATGAATTGACCGTGGCGGGCGCTCTGCGCGGCCGGCCTGTGGAATTGGCCGATTGCGTCTCGGTGGCTGCGAAAGCGATCGCGCGCGCCGAGATCGTGCTCGAAGGCGAAATTGTTCCCGGCGAGCGCATTCGCGAAGATGTGCAAACAAACACGGGCTACTGTATGCCGGAGTTTCCCGGCTATCTCGGCGTCGCTCAGCCGTCGCTGCCGGTGATCCGGATCAAGGCTGTAACGCATCGCAAGAATCCGATCTTACAGACCATCATCGGCCCGGCCGAGGAGCACACTAATCTGGTCGGCATCCCCACCGAGGCGAGCATTCTGCGGCTCGTCGAAAACAGCATGCCCGGGCGACTGCGCAACGTCTATTGCCACTCTTCCGGCGGCGGCAAGTACCTCGCCATCCTGAAGTTCGAGAAGCGTGCCGCGAGCGACGAAGGCCGCCAGCGCCAGGCCGCTCTCACAGCGTTTGCCGCATTTCCTGAACTCAAGCACGTCATTCTGGTCGACGAGGACGTCGATATCTACGACACGAACGATGTGCTCTGGGCGATGACCACGCGCTATCAGGGCGATGCCAGCACGGTGTTCATTCCAGGCGTGCGCTGCCACCCGCTGGACCCCTCGCAATCTCCGGACTTCAGCCCGTCGATTCCGGCTGCCGGCATTTCGTGCAAGACGATTTTCGACTGCACTGCGCCCTATAGCATGAAAGAACGCTTCCGCCGTGCCGAGTTTGTGGAAGTGGATCTTAGCAGGTTCCTGCAGGAATAGTAAGTGACTTAGTAAGTGGAGCCCGAGTCGGGGCAGTCGCTCATGCTGCACAGTGCCGTGAGCGCCAGCGACCGGAGGCGAGAATACTTCAATTCTTCTGAGAATCCTCATGGAACGCACCACGAACATCGGCGAAAGGTGCTGAAATCGAAGCCTCCGGTCGCTGCCGCTCCCGGCACCGTTGCCGGAGAGCCTTCTTCTTGCCAACCGGACGCCAACTCTGTTTTGGACAGGAGCGTGCCGGAATAGTAAGTGACTTAGCACGCAGAGCGCAGGAACCAATCCCGGAGGTCGCGCGATGCTCCGAAGGCCGCGAGCCTGGCATCGATACTGCACGCGTTGCCCCAGGTAACTCCTTCGTACTCTCCGGCTTCTACGCCCGCCTCGATCTGCGCGCAGTACAGACCGCGATCGCGTTCCACATAGAAACCGTACGTGCGGCACGCGGCCGGCCTCTGCTCGTAGACCAGACAACTCTGCGATGCACGGTCGAGCAGCGGACAGACGATCGGCCCTTGATCCGGCAGCGATTCGATGCGCTGTGCCACTTCGTGCCGGACTTCTTTCAGAAGCGAAGCGAGGCCAGTCTGGAGAAGTTGCCACTCCGGTTCGGTGAGTTGTGGCGCGGCGGCCAGCCGCTCGCAGCATGCAGCGCAACCCTTGCGGCACGGCCAGGGGCGCTTCGCCGTGATGGCACGGACGCGCGCCGCAACATCCTCATTCAGGATCCGTAGCTCGTGATTCATGAGTCGTCTGAAGGGCTACTCCTGCTTCGGACGCGGTGTGATGAAGCCGACCCGAGCGGGTTTCGCCGGAGGCTGCACCTTCATTACCTTGCAGATCAATTGCAGCGCTTCGATGGGAGAGACGACGCGTGTGATGTTGCGGTCGGTGTCGATGCCTGTCAGCACCACCACACTCCAGGCCGGCGTGAAGAATTCCAGTACACGTATGGTCTCGGCGCCGGATTGGAACAAGACGACCAGTTCCTCGTCGTCTTTGGCCGCTTTTTGCATGGCCTGGACCTGTCCGAGAATCGCGGCGCAAAGATTCTCGGCCTGACCGGCGCCCGTGGGCTTAGCGGTGCGCACCGTCTCGGAGATCTTCGAAAGATCCGCCGGGCGCAGTGCGTCGAGCACATCCTTCATCTGATTACCGATCGCCTGCTGCGCAAATTGTTTTGTGAGTTCGCCGAGTACCATCAGGCTGATCGTAGCATGACTGCGCGATAATGAGAGTAATGCAGATAATGACGATCGCGGTCGGCACGGCCGACATGATTTCGGTGAGCGAGCACCTGGCGCGTAGTTCCGCGTTTGTGGTGATGGAAGTGGAAGACGGCGCGATCCGATCGCGTACGACGAGAGCGCGGGGCACGGACGCATGCGGCAATCACGCGAGCTTTCTCGAGATGCTCAAGGGCTGCCAGCGTGTGCTGTGCGGGGGCATCAGCGAAGGCGTGGAGAATCTGTTGGCTGCGCACGGTATCGAATCGGTGGTGCTTGCCGGTAAGCATTCGATTGACGAGGCTATGGCGCTCTATTTGGCCGGCAACCTCGCCACCACGACCGATCGCGTCTGCGTCTGCCACTAAGACGAATCGCGTCTCTATGACGTCGGCTCCCATCTGCGCTGCGCTGCTTGTAGTCTTCGCGGCGCCGTGTGGCGCTTGGGGCACGAAGCCGCACCGTGCGATGACGCAAGCTGCGCTCGATACGCTCCCGCAACGCTGGCAAGCCCGACTCGGATCCGAAGCCGCGGCGCTTACTGAAACCTATTGCCTGCTGCCGGACCGCTACAGCGAGTTGGAGCATTTCGGCTTTCTCCGAAAGGGCCCGGGTCCGCAAACGCTCGAAGAGATGCGCGCCTATTGCGTTCGTCCCGACGGCGTTGCACTGCACAGCTTTTCCTGGGATAGCGAAGACGATCTGGGTACTCTGGTCTACTTAATGGAGCGTATTCTTCGTTCGCTCAGCGAAAAGCGTAACGTTGACGCCGCGCGCTACATGGGTACGCTCGCACATCTGATTGAAGACAGCCTCAGCCCGCCGCATGCCGTGAGCGAGGATCAATTGCAGGCGCTCTCGACCGGCGGAAATGTCATGGCAATTCACGGTGGGATCGAAAGATCGCTACCCGAGTTTTCGCTGCGCGGTCGCGCACCGCAGGTTGTGGGGCGGGGAATTGTGAGTGCCGCGCATGAGATACTTGCACGCGTGTACGCGGCGGCAGAGCGCAATCGTACGAGTCTGCCGCAGATGGCCCATGCCGTGGCCCGGGACGATCAAGCCACGCTGGATGCGCATCGACTGCGTGCGGGCCGTGCAGCGGCGGAATTGCTGGCGGACGCGCTCTACACGATATTCACGATGGAAGAATACCAAGCGAGATGAAATCGCAGCCTCCGGTCGCTAGCGCTCCCGGCACCGTTGAACGATCGGGCGCAAGCGCCAGCGACCGGAGGCGGTGTGGTCCTAATCCGGATCGATGCTCGCTTCGAGAATTTCGAGGCGGCGTTTCGGCGTTTCTCCATCGATCTCCTCTTTCTCGAAAGCGTCGAGGACTTCCAGGCCTTCGGTTACTCTGCCGAACGCGGAGTACTGCCCGTCCAGGTGTGGAGCCGGTCCGAGCAGTATGAAAAAGGACGTTTTTGCGGAATTCGGGTCGTCATCCCTCGCCATCGAAACGATGCCGCGAATGTGCTTGACGTCGCCGCGGAACTCGCCACGTAGCGCATGCACCCAGCGGTCGGCGGGATGAACCGGACCGGAAGCTCGCCCATGTCCCATGCCGCCTTGCACGACGAAATTCTTAGCCACGCGGTGAAACGCCGTGCCGTTGAACCATCCGGTGGAACTGAGCATCAGGAAATTGCGCACATGGTTGGGCGCCCAGTCGGGTTCCATTTTTAGCTTCATCGTGCCGAGCGTGGTCTTGAGCGTGACGATCTTGCGCAGTTCGTCGGGAGTGGCGCCGAGAAACGGTTCTACCTTCTTTTTCTCGATCGTTACCTTCAGAATTCGCACCGGCGTGACGGCGGTTCCGTCTTCAGCAGCGGGTTCTCGTGAGATTCGTTCCACCACATCGATGCCTTCCGTCACGCGGCCAAACGTCGAGTACCGGCCGTCGAGGGAGGGTTGCGGCGAGACGCACACGAAGAACTGGCTTCCGTCGCTATCAGGCTTGTTCGGAATCCGAACGGTCGAGACGACGCCGCGCTCATGCTTGAGGTCGCTGAATTCGCTCGCCAGCAGATTGAGACCGCCCGTGCCCCACAGGCTTTTGGGCGTCTTCGGATTCTTAAGCAGCGGATCGCCGCCCTGGATGATCCCGTTGGCGAACAGGCGGTGAAAGGCACTTCCGTCGTAGTAGCCCTGTCGAGCAAGCTTCAGAAAGTGCTCGACGTGTCTGGGCGCTTTCTCCGGCGCAAACTCAATGCGGAAGACGCCGAGATCGGTGGCTACGACAGCTTCCACTTCGGCCGGACTCTGCGGCCAAGCAAGCGCCGTAATTGCGAGCAACGCTAACGGACGGGGAAAGCGCATCGGTCTCTCATTGATTCACGTGTACGACTTTGGCCGGAGCGAAGCCGTTGAACCATGTCGACGAGGCGTTGCTGTAGGCGCCGATGTCTTCGGAGTAGAGCAGCTCGTCGGTTTCCAACTCCGGCAATTCTTCGGATTGCGTGATCGTGTCCATGCCATCGCAGGTCTGTCCGAAGACCGTGCACATCTCCGTCGCGCCGCGACGGAACGACTTGAGACGGTACTGGCAATGATCGAAGATGATTCCCGAAAATGTATGGTAGACGCTATCGTCGATGTAATAGCAGGTCTTGCCATCGCGAAAAGCTTTGCCGATGATGCGCGCGACGCAAGTGGCCGCGGTGGCGACGAGGAAGCGGCCGGGTTCGGCGAGGATTTCGATGTCTTTGTCAAAGAGCCGGTCGATCTCGGCGTTGATCTTCTTCGCAAGCAACGGAAACGGTTTGACGTGCGCGTCGTAGGGAACGGGGAAGCCGCCGCCAATGTCGAGGATGCGGATCGTATGGCCGCGCCTGGCGGCCTCCTGCATCACCGCGGACGCGATGTTCAACGCATGCACGAAATTGTCGAAGTTGGTGCACTGGCTGCCGACGTGAAAGCTCAAACCCTCGACGACCAGCCCGATGCGGAATGCCTCGAGAATCAGGTCCACCGCCTCGCCCGTTTCGCAGCCGAACTTGGAAGACAGCTCCACCATAGAACCCGTATTGGGAACGCGCAAACGCAGCACCAGACCGGCGTGCGGCGCGTAACGTTTGATCTTGCGAAGCTCGTCGAAGTTGTCGTAGGTCAGCAGCGGCTTGTACTCATCGAGCGCCTCCAGCGTCTCCTTCGGCTTGATCGGATTGGCGTAGATGATCTTGTCCCAGATGAAGTCCTGCCGCTGTTTCGCGGGCAGAGCTTCGATGTTCTCGTGGACCAGCATGAACTCCGGTAGCGAGGCGACGTCGAAGCTTGCGCCGGCCTCGTAAAGCGTTTGGACGATTTCCGGCGCCGGGTTCGCCTTGACGGCGTAGTAGGCCTGAACTTTGGGCAAGTAGCGCCGGAAACTCGCGTAATTGCGGCGCAACACGTCGTGGTCGATCACGACAACCGGCGTTCCGTGTTGCTTCGCGATCTGTTGGAGCCGCGTCTTTGTCATTCGATCAATCGATGACCGGCTTCGAGCCGTCCAGCATCTTCACCTTGTTATGGGCGAAGTATTCCTTAGTCAGCGCTTTGATCATCGTGCCGCGCTGATCGTAGAGGCGACGCAGCTTGCGCGGCTTATGGCGCGAGAGCGCGTAGTGCGTGAGCAGCGGCATAGCGATCGTCGTATCCGTGTAGCAGACGACGGCATCCGGCAGGCGGTCTGGATCGACCTTGCCCCAACTCACCGCTTCGCTCGGCGTCGCGCCGCTCAGTCCGCCCGTGTCGGGGCGCGCGTCGGTGACCTGGAGGAAATAGTCCTGGCCGAATTCCTTAATACGCAGCACTTCCTGAATCTGCGGTTCGGTCTGCAGCATGAAGTTCTTCGGACTCCCGCCGCCCCACAGGACAACGGCGCTCTTGCCTCCCGAACGCTTCGCCGCGAGCACGAAAGCGGTCGTCTCGTTGACATCAATGGAAGCGTTGACGCGCAGCTTGTTGCCGCGCAGTTCCACGCCGGCCACGTTCATGCCGATAGTCGAATCGCCGGGCGATGAGGTGTAGCACGGCACGCCCGCGCGATAGGCCGCGGCCAGCACCGAGACGTCCTTCAAGCCGGCTTTGCGTTCCCATTCGGCGGCGTACTTGCCGAGCAGGTGGTGCAGTTCGGCGGTGCCCATCTCTTTCTGAAATTCGGGCTGCACGAGGATCTCGCGCAGGATCTCGTCGGTAGCCATCAGGCAATCGCTATAGCCGAGCAGAACGTCATAGACACGCACGATGTCGTTGTCGCGCAACTCGGTGTCGTCCATCTTGAAACTGCCCACGCGCACGGGATAGTTCAACGCAAAGTGCAGGTCATGATAGAGATTCGCGCCGGTGGCAACGATCCAGTCGACGTAGCCTGCTTTGATCAGCGGGACGATGGAAGAGCAACCGAGACCGGCTGGCGTGAGCGCGCCCGAAAGACTCATCCCGATCGTGACATCCGGCTCCAACATCTTCTCCGTGAAGAGTTGGCAGCCTTCCTTTAACCGCGCTCCGTTGTAAGCGAGAAAAGCGGAGTCGATCACGTCGGCCAGCTTCTCCTTGCCGGTGATGTTCTTCGGCTGGATGCGTTGGCCCGACATGAATTTGTCGCGGCTCGGGCACTTCTTTTTCTTCATCCAATCCGGCATTTCGGACATGTCTTCGCGATAGCCGCGTTTGGGGGTTTGGGGTTTTGCCATGGTCTGAACCTGATCTTTTAGTTTAAACGATCCGTGGCGCAATCGGCTCGCTAGAGCTGCCTAATGCAACAAGATGATCCTGAAGCCGGAATCAGCCTGGAACTGTTAACCCGGTATGCGGGAACGATGAGCGAACGATATCGAGTTTGCCAAGATGAGTGCGGGCGAAGCCGGGTTGTTGCGTACCTGCGAGATCGAATCGACCGCGCAGGAGTCAGGCCCTACTTTCAGGATCGTGTTTGGGTTGGAGAATGGTCGTCCCTCCGGCGCCGCCATGGAACGCCTAAAACAATTGGCCGACGGCGTGGGCGGTATTGCGCGCTTCGAGATGGATCAATCCAGCGTTCCCGCCCGACGGACCGATCACGGCCAGCACCGCCTTGCCTCCCGCCGAGAAGACGAAGATCTGCCCGTCCGAGCCCGTTACGCTGACCTCGGAAAGTGTGCCCACACCGAGCGAATCCGTAATACGCCGGCCCAGCCCAGAAGCGGCGGCCGCCATGGCGGCGACGCGCTGCGCGTCCGCTCCGTTGGTGAAGGAATGCGCGACCGGCAAACCTTCGTTCGATGCCAGCAGGACACCTTTCAACTCCGGTATCGCGCTGCGCAAGTCTTCCAAGTGCCGCTGAATCTCTTCCTGCTTTGCCACAATTCCTCCAAGATCCGCCGGGGCCCCGATCCCCTGCCGCAGAGTCTCTCCTTTATCGGCAGTTTCCCTTACTTGCAGTATGGGCTTTGTGAAATCGAATGAAACTAATGTGATCTACTTAGACTGCCACCTGAAAATACCTCTAAACTCCCTGGTAAGTCTATTACCATCTGGAAGTTACGTGTCTTGCAAGTTACTATCGGAACTGATAGATAAAGGGGGCCGATTGAGCGTCTGTCGTCATTGTGGAAAGCCGCTGCCTTTCCTCCAGAGATTCTCTGGCGACGAAGACTTCTGCTCCAAGACACACCGCCAGAACTATCAGGAAGAATTCAACCGTCTGGCCCTCGGGCGTCTGGTGACGGCGGGAATACCGGACGTTCGCGTAGTCCCGGGCGTGGCCGTACTGGAGCATGCGCCGCCGGAAATCGCGCCGGTATCTGGATTCGTCGCCAATGCGGCGATCAGCCCGATCTGCGCTGCGGGCGAAGCACTCGCGGCGATGGCGTCCGCCGTGCCCTGTGAGCCGATCTCGCCCAGCGTTCCGCTGCTTGAGGATCTGACGGATAGGCGGCATGGGCCGTTCTGCGCCGCAATGATCGAGAGCGCGGATCGGTTGCGTCCGAGGACCGCTGCGGCTCCAGTTGCGGCGGCCACCCGGTTTGAGTGGCCCCTGATTCGCGAAGACCCGCTGCTGCTGGTGCTGCGGCCGGTGTATCTCGATCTGGGGATCGTTGATCACGCTCCGGCGGCCGCGAATCAGCCTGCAGGGACCCCTACGCCGGTTCGAGTGGTGAAGGCGGGACCGCCGCCGCAGTCTGTGCCGGGCCTCGAAGCCGATCCCGCGAAAGCGGGCTTCGCGGCACTGACGATCGCGCCCGCGAAACCGCTTCGTGAAACCTCTGCCGTACAGAGCGAAGCGCTGCGCTGCCTGCCGAAGGGCATCTTTGTTCCGCGCTTCGAGGCCTTACCGCTGCGCGCGCGAATCTGTTTTGCGCCCAAGCCGGCGGAAACAAAGCCCGCCGACGAACCTGCCGTCGAGCATATGCCTGCCGAGCCTGTGCCAAGCGAAGCCGCGCCGGAGTTCTCAGGCGTCTCCGGCTTCGAGTTCACGACAGCCAAAGAAGGCTTCTGGATGCGCTTGCCGCTGGCGGTCAAAGCGCTCGTGGTCGTGGGTCTGCTCGGAGCCGGAGGCGTTCCACTTTGGAAACTGACAGTGCAGCCGGCCGCCGCAAAGAGCCGCAACCAAAGCAGCGCGGGACAGGTCACTGCGCGCTCGGTAAGCATGGGTCCGGGCGGCTGGTTCATGCGGGAGGCCGATGACAAAGCGGGGCAGCAGGCGGGACGCACGTTTTCGCTCTACCGCCCGTCGCTGGAATTGTCGGACTATCGCATGGAGTTCTCGGGTCGCATTGAGCGCCGCAGCCTGGGCTGGGTGGTCCGGCTGAAGGATACGTCCAATTACTATGCGATGAAGCTTGAACGCGAAGAAGGCAAACTCAAGCTGGTGCGCTGGGCTGTGATCGAGGGCGAGGAATCTTCGCGCGCCGAAATTGCAGTCCCGCCGGTGGGCGGCGTTGAGAAGGGTTACAGGGTGCGTGTTGATGTACGCGGAGCGCGCATCACCACAGCCGTGCAGGGGCAGCAGATCGATACGTGGACCGATAACCGGTTGGCCACGGGCGGCTTCGGATTCACCAACGACGCCGAGGAACGTGCTCGCATCGACTCCGTGCAGTTTTTTCTGATCGGCACATGAAGACGGAAACGACGAAATGACAGAGATCAACGATCAGTGGCTATGGTTTGTCGATGACGAATTGGTTCAGGCGCTCTTGCAGGCCGATCCGGACAACGTGCAATTGAAAAAGCGTGCCGCCGCTCATCCCGCCATCGTGGAGGCCGTCGCGCTACAGTTGCAGGGGCGCACCAGCGATGCATTGGCGTCGCTTGACGCCGCGGACGGTGGAGGCGCGATTGTCGAGGACGCCCGTCTGCTGGGCGGGCAGATCCAGTTCGAGTTGCAGTCGTTCGAGAAAGCTGCTGCCTGCTATGCCGAAGTGGTCGAGTCGTCGCCCGGCCACCGCACGGCGAGTTTCAACCTGGCCGTTTGCCTGTCGCGTCTGCGGCGTTGGAAAGAGGCGGGTTCGCACTTTCGGAAAGCCGTCGAGATCGATCCAGGCCGTCCGGAAGCCTGGCTCGGATTAGGGGTCTGTCAGCTTCACGAGGATCGCATCGCCGAGGCTCAGAGCGCTTTTGAAGAGTGTCTCAAACACAAGCCGGATCACGCAGCGGCGATGTTCGGACGGGCCGCCGCGTTGCAGTTGCAGCATCAGGCCGTCGCGGCGCTGCCGCTCTACCGGCGTCTGCTCGAAGCGCAGCCGAACTCCGAGGAGTTGCTCACGAATGCGCTTGGCGCGGCCGTTGAATCCAGCGACTACACGCTGGCGCGCGCACTTGCGGAACGGCTGTTGAAGATTCGTCCGGAGTCGCGCAACGCGCTGCTGGGTCTCGCCGCGGCCGCGATTGCGAACGAGGATTTCCAGAAGGCGGCCAACTATTGCGCGCGTCTGACGCAGAACCTTCCGGATTCCTTCGACGATTGGTTCAATCTGGGCGTCTGCTACCAGCGCACGGGCGTTCCTCAACAGGCGGCGCAGGCGTTCGAGCGCGCGGTTACGCTCAAGCCGGAACATCTCGAGGCGCAGCGGGCGCTGGCCTCCGCGGCGGAACAGTGCGGAGACAAGAGTGTGGCGCAGCGCGCCTGGGAGCGCGTCCTGGCGCTGTCCACGGAGCACCCCGAGGCGCTGCTGCATTTGGCCTGGTTGGCCGAAGAGTCGGGCGACAAGAGCCAGGCGGAGCAGTTCTACCGGCGCGCGGCCGACAAGGCGCCGGACAGCGCCGAGGTGTGGTTTCGTCTCGGTTATCTTCGGTTTGAACGCAGCGACTATGTCGCCAGCGCGTTCGCTTTCGAGCAATGCGTTGGACTTAAGCCGGACTGGAGCGACGCCGCTCTGAATCTGGGTTTGTCTCATTGGCGCCTCGGCGACCGCAAAACAGCCGTGTCCGCGTTCGAAGCGGTATTGGCGGCGAAGCCCGAAGACGAGGAAGCGCTCAAGGCTCTGGCGGCGCTTGCCATTGAATCAGGCGATGCGTCCGCGGCACGGGAGTACCACGCACGTCTCGGCGGCGGCGCGTGGGAGGTCTCTTACAACCTGGCTCTGCTGCAACACAACCAGGGCGCCTTCGACGAAGCGGCTGAGCTCTATCGCGAGACGCTTGAACAGAAGCCCGATTGCGGCGAGGCGCTACTCAACCTTGGCCATGTGCTCAATGCGCAAGGCAAGGCGGAAGACGCGCGGCAGTGCTGGCAATTGGCGATGGAGGCGAGTCCGGACCTGGCGCAGCGCTACTTCGACGCCCGACCGTAGTGGCGGTCACTTTTCTCATAACGGTGCCGGGAGCAATAGCGACCGGGGGCTGTGACTTCACCGCGTTTCTTCGAGCTTTGTGTAGCGTTTCATGGGCGATCTCAGCGTGTCTTGGCAGCAGTGAGTGGCGGTACAGTAAGTGTCATGATTGAGTTATCCCGACGCGCGATGCTCTCGATGGCCGCGGCGTTGCCACAAACACAGGCTCAAAGCCCGCGCTCCGTCGTCGCGCTGACGCACGGCGGCGACCGCCGCAAGAACGTGTACGATGCGCTGATCGCCATCGATGACCAGATCCGGCCGGCGTTGCGGCGTAAGAAGTACGTCCTGCTGAAGCCCAACACCGTCGCCGTCAATAACCAACTCGGCTCGACGCACGCCGATACGCTGCGCGCGATTCTGGAATATCTGGCCCCGCGCTTCAAGGGCCCCATCGTAATCGCCGACTCGTCGAAAGACTGCACCTGGGACGCCTATGAAAACTTTCTCTACACGCGCGTCGTCTCCGAGTACCGTGCGCAGAAGATCAGCCTGATCGATTTTAACGATGAAGATCGCTTTGTCGCGCATGAGATCATCGACCGCGATCTCCATTTAACACCGGTGCGGCTGGCTTGGCGCATGTTCGACCCCGATGCGTTTATCTTCGGCGCGGCGATTCTGAAGGCTCATGATAATGTTGTGGCGACGCTGTCGGTGAAGAACATGGTGATGTCCGCGCCGCTGCATAACTCGCGCAAAGAGACGAGTAAGTGGCACGACAAGTACAAGTATCATTCCGGTTACCGGCAGATACAGATGAATCTCGCACTTACTGCCAGGCGCATGCGGCCGTTTTGGGGTGTAGCGGTCATTGACGGCTATGAAGGCATGGAGGGCGAAGGTCCGCTCAAGGGCACGCCCGTCGCCTCGCGCGTTGCGATCGCCTCCACGGACCTGATTGCGGCGGACCGGATCGGCGTGGAGGCCATGGGCGTCGATGCCGAATGGGTCGGCTACTTGAAGTACTGCGCCGCGGCGGGCCTGGGCCAATATGATCTTGCGAAGATCGAATTGCGCGGTGGCGTGGAACTGGCCGCGATCCGCAAGACCTATAAGCTCCACCCGCGCATTGCGAAGCAGTTGGAGTGGATGGGACCATTACCCAAAGTTTGACTTGCACTGGGCGCTGTGCGGGGTATACTACTTCGTAAGAATTCATTTTTACGGAGATTAAAATGCGAAACTCACACCGTTGGATATTCGCCGCGGCGGCGTTACTGATGGCTCTGGTCCCGGGCTGTAGCAAAGCGCCCTCGGATACGATCGATCCTGCAAAGCTGAAATTGTTCGCAGCGCTTCCTGAGGCTGTTCCTCTCAAGGGCGAAGTCTTGACGGAGGAAAAAATCGCGCTCGGACGCATGCTGTACTACGAACCACGGCTCTCAAAGAGTCAGAAGATCTCCTGCAATAGCTGCCACCTGCTCGACAAGTACGGCGTGGACGGCGAAGCAACGTCGCCAGGCCACAAGGGAAAGCGCGGCGACCGCAACTCGCCTACCACGTACAACGCAGCTGGCCATTTTGTGCAGTTCTGGGACGGCCGTGCGGCGAATCTCGAGGAGCAGGCCAAGGGTCCGGTGATGAACCCGGTCGAGATGGCGATGCCTTCCGAGAAGGTAGTGGTGGCGGTGTTGAAATCGATGCCGGAATATGTGGATGCGTTCCGCAAGGCTTTCCCGGACGACAAGGACGCCGTGACCTACGACAACATGGGCAAAGCCATCGGAGCGTTTGAGCGCAAACTGATCACGCCGGCGCGTTGGGACAAATTTCTGAAGGGCGATCAGGCGGCGCTGACTTCACAAGAAAAGGCCGGGCTGAACGTGTTTCTCGCGGCCGGTTGCCAGGCCTGCCATGCCGGCACCTATCTGGGCGCGAACATGTACCAGAAATTGGGCGCGGTGAAGGCGTGGCCCGACTCCTCCGACACAGGCCGCCTCCACGTGACGAATAGCGAAGCCGATCGCATGATGTTCAAGGTTCCTTCGCTGCGCAACATCGCAAAGACGGCGCCGTACTTTCACAACGGCAAGGTGTCGACGCTCGACGAAGCGATCTCCAAGATGGCGGAATTCCAGCTTGGCAGAGCGATGTCGCCAGAAGACGTGAAACTGCTAGCGGGCTGGCTCGAGTCTCTTACTGGCGAGATCCCGGCCGAGTACATCAAGCCGCCCAAGCTGCCGAAGAGCACTTCGAAAACGCCAAAACCGAGCGAGGCCGACTAGGCGGATCGAATGAAAAAGAAACTTGTGCTGTGCGCCGCGACGCTCGCCATCGGCGTCGTCGGGGCGCAGTTCTTTCAACCGGAGTTCTCTAACCCGCCTGCGGACCCGGCCGCCTCGTTTGCGGCCGTCGCGAAGCCGCCGCATGAGGTGGTTGCCATCGTAGATCGCTCCTGCCGGGATTGCCACACCAATCATACGGTTTGGCCCTGGTACAGCAAGATTTCGCCAATGTCGTGGTTGATCGCGCGCGACGTGAAGGAAGGCCGCGCGCGCCTGAACTTTTCGCACTGGAACATTTACAGTCCTGAGATGTCGCAGCTCCGCCTGCGCGAAGCGTGCGATGAGGTCAGGGCAGGGAAGATGCCGCTGGGGCTCTACCTGCCGCTACATCCGGAAGCGAAGCTGAGCGCACAGGATTCGGCCGCTTTCTGTGCCGCGGCCCGCTAGCCTGGAGCTTAGAATAGAGGCATGGGGCTTCCGCGCTTTGCGCTCGGCTGGGTACTCGTGTGCTGGTTTCTATTCGCTGCACGTCTTCTTCAGAATCACATTCGCGTGCGCCGCGAGCGCGGCTCGGAAGCGAGTGGGGAACGCGAACACGACCTGCGCGCGCCGCTCTCGATGTTGGGACTGCTGCTTGAGGGGCTCGCACTATTCGTGATTCTTACTTGGCGCAGATCACTCTCCGCCGCGCCCGCATGGGCGGCGCCGCTGAGCATCGCCGCATCTGCAATTTCGCTCTGGTTCGCTTCGGAAGCGGTGCGCGGTCTCGGACGGCAGTGGCGCATCAAGGCCGTCGTCACGCGCGATCACGAACTGGTTACGAGCGGGCCTTACGCTCTGGTGCGCCATCCCATCTATCTCGCGTTGCTGGGCATGGCCTGCTCCACCGCCGTGCTGATCACTGCTTGGCAGGGCATCGCGGTGGCGCTGGTAATCTACATCGCAGGTACCGAGATTCGCGTACGTGCCGAAGACGGCATCCTGCGGCAGCGCTTCGGCGGTGCGTTCGAAGCGTACAAATCACGTGTTCCGGCGTATCTGCCGTTTCTGCGTTAGCGCTTAGTCAGGTCGCAAAAACGCGCATAGGCATCGTCCCAGCCGGCGCGCGATTGCGGCTCCACGACGTTCACCGGGAAGGAGGTGCGCACCACCTGGCGCGCCTCGGCCAAGCTTCCGAGTTGTCCGGCGCCGATCGCTTGAATCAATACGTTGCCTGCCGCTGTCGCCTCGGTAGGACCGGCCACTACGCGCCGTCCCGTTGCGTCGGCGACAAACTGGTTCAGGACCTGGTTGCGCGAGCCGCCTCCGACGATGTGTATGGTCTTCAGGCTGTGGCCGATCAGACTCTCCAGGCTTTCGAGCACCTGTCGATAGCGCAGGGCGAGGCTCTCCAGAATCGCGCGCGCCATCTCAGCAGGCTCGGCCGGTGCGGTCTGGCCGGTGGTTGCGCAATACTCCGCGATCTTCTTCGGCATGTTACCGATTTCGAGAAACGCATCGGGGTTCAACACCGCGGAGAAAGGTTTCGCGGTTGACGCCATGCGCGCCAGTTCAGCATACTCGAACTGCTGGCCGGCGGCGCTCCACGCTTTGCGGCACTCTTGCAGCAGCCACAATCCGGCGATGTTCTTCAACAGGCGAATCTTGCCGCCGTAGCCGACTTCGTTCGTGAAATTGAGCGCCAGCGACTGTTCGTTGATGATCGGCGAATCCGCCTCGACGCCCATTAAGGACCACGTGCCGGAACTGATGTAGCACCAGTCGGAGCCTTCGGCCGGCACTGCTGCAACGGCCGCAGCGGTGTCGTGGGCCGCAGTCGTGTAGACCGGAACAGAACCGATGCCACAGCTCTCCGCGATCTCGGGCAACACGGGTCCCAACAGCGTGCCGGGCGGCACGATCTCCGGCAGAATCGCCGTCGGAATGCCGAGCGTGTCCAGGACTTCCGTAGCCCAACGCTTTTCCGCCGGATTGTAAAACTGCGACGTGCTCGCGATGGTCAGTTCCGCTTTTTGCACGCCCGTAAGCCAATAGCTCAAAAGGTCCGGAACGAAGAGCAGCCTGGTGGCGGCGCGCAAACCAGGAGCGTCCGCGAGCTTTGTGGCATAGAGCTGATAGAGCGAGTTGAGCGCCATGAACTGCGTTCCGGTATGACGGAAAATCTTTTCGCGCGACATCACGGCGAAGGCTTGCTCCATTACGCCAACCGTGCGTGCGTCGCGATAGTGACGCGGATTGTCTACCAATGCACCGTCAGAGCCGAGCAGGCCGAAGTCCACGCCCCAGGTGTCGACGGCGATGCCTTCGATCTTTAACCGGCGCTCGCGCCCGGCCTTCGTGAGGCCCTCACGAATCTCATGAAACAGCCGGAAGAGATCCCAATAGATTCCGCTGGGCACCCGCACCGGAGTGTTGGCGAAGCGGTGCAGTTCTTCGAGCGCAAGTGTGGAGCCCGAAAGCGAACCGAGCATTACTCGGCCGCTCTCGGCCCCGAGATCAACGGCGAGGTAGTGTTTCATAAGAAACCGTTAGTATACGCCAGCTCGCGCCTCATGCAGAAGCGGCGTGGCTCCGTGCAAGCTCTGCGTGCCGCAGGAAGTGGATTGTCGACTAAGTGCTTTGTTTTTCGATGTCGCGCTATTGGCCAGAGACCTGCATTTACTCAGAGCGAGGTCAGAAGGAGACCCACTCAATGAAGAAAACGTACTTGGCAATCGCAATGGCATTTGTGTTGACGTCCGCGGTGAGTTTCGCGCAGGCGCCCACCACTCCGGCGCCCGGCACGGGACAGAAGCAGGGACAGCGCAAGGGCAAGAAGCTCGGCTCGCAAGATGGCGCCGGTCCGCAGCACGAGCCCGGCACCGGGGGCGGCACGGGTGCGGGCAATCGCAGTGGGCGCAGATAGGCGCATCGGCTCCGGGAGCGCGCGACCGCCAGTGCGCTCCCTTGGCGTCTACGCTTTGCACGGCATCCGGGGCGCTATGCTGTATGTTTGCCAACCACGCCGCTCCAACGTTTGAAGCATTTCGCCTGGCCCGTGCTGCTGTTGCTCCTGTGTGCAGGCTTCTATTGGAAGCTGTTGTTCACCGGCCAGTACAGCTTTCTCGAAAGCCCGGACCTCGCGTATCTCGACCTGCCGCGCTTCCAGTTCCAGGCCAGTGAATGGCATCATTCGCGCTTTCCGTTGTGGAATCCGAATCACTGGTACGGTCAGCCTTTCCTCGCGCAAGTTCTCGGCGCCGCCTATCCGCCCAACTGGCTGCTGTTTCTACTGCCGTTTCGCGAAGGCAAGATCCGCATCGAATTCGTGCACTGGTATTTTGTTCTGATTCACTACTTCGGCGCGCTGAGCTGCTACTGGCTGTGCCGCGACCGCAAGCTAAGCCAACCTGCCGCACTGCTCGCGGGACTCGTCTTCGGTCTCGGCGGATTCCTCGGCAACACCGATTGGCCGCAAGTGCTCAATGGCGCTATCTGGGCGCCGCTCGTGTTTCTCTTTCTTCTGCGCGCCGTCGAGGGCCGTCAGACGCGGACTAGCGCCGTGCTGTCGGGAACGTTTCTCGGCGTCTCGTGGCTCAGCGGACATCACGAAGCGCCGATGTATCTCTCTGTGGCCGTGGCCGCCGCCGCGCTGTTCTTCACGCTTCGCAACCGGAAGTTGCTGCCGCTGTGCGCACTCGCGGCACTGTTCGCGGTATTGACCAGCGGCCTGCAAACGTTGCCCGCGTATGAGTATGGAAAACTCGCCGTGCGTTGGGCGGGTGTCGCTCAACCCCTCGCCTGGAACCAACCGGTTCCGTACAGCGTGCACCAGCATTTCTCGCTGACACCGGCGTCGCTGCTGAGCATTGTCAGTCCTGGGCTGTCGCAAAACGTAAATCCTTTCATCGGGCTCGCCGCCCTCTCGCTGGCACTGCTCGGCGTGTACACGGCGTGGCGCACGCGATCCGACGCGCGCCTGTTTACAGGGATCGCACTCGGAGGTTTGCTGCTGGCCATCGGCGGGAGCAACGTCTTCCACGGGATGCTCTACGCACTGCTGCCGGTTTTCGGCAAGGCGCGCGTGCCGGCGCGTGCGATCGTGCTTTTCAACTTTGGTATCGCGCCGCTCGTCGCCTTTGGGGTCGATGCGTTGCGCAGCGAGCCCGGCGCAAGCTGGGTGCGGCGCAGTGCGCTCTGGCTGGGATGCCTGGGAGGTGCTCTGATCGGATTCCTGTTCTTGACGGCGCGCGCGAGCCGTTTCGAACCGAACGAGCATCTGATGCTCACGGGCCTCGCGGCCTTGGCGCTCGCTGCTCTGTTCGCGGCCTGGCGCCGGTCGGCGATCGGTGCGCGCTTGTTGCTCGTTGCCCTTGTTGCGCTCGTGATGATCGAGATCGGCAATGTCTCCGGCGCCAACTATCCGAACCTCGCCGTGCCTGGCTTCGCTTCCGACCTTGCCCGCCTTAGCCAGCACAACGATATTGCGGCATTCCTGAAGTGGCAGAAGGAGCCGGTGCGCGCCGTCGTCGACGACCGCGAGATCCCGTACAATTTCGGCGATTGGCACGGCATACAGACAACCGGCGGCTATCTCGCGAGCGTCACCGCCAACGTGCATGAATTCGAATCGTATCTTCCGCGCACGCAGGACCTGCTCGGCGCAAATTTCAGCGTCGGCCGCAATCCCTCTCGGCCCGATCAGGTCAAGGTCTTTGCCGGCGAAAGCGGAATCAATGTTTATCAAAATCCAGGCGCGTTCCCGCGCGTATGGGCGGTGCATGAAGCCGTGCAGGTGCCATCGTATGGCCACTTGCGCGTCGCGATTCAGAATCCGAATTGGGACTTGCGCGCGAAGGCGCCGATGCTCGCCGCTCCTCCCGCGAATCTCGAAGCGTGCGGCGGCGACGATGTGCGCATCGTCGAATATAAAGCCGCTCGGGTCGCCATCGAAGCGCGCATGAACTGCCGCGGTTTGGCCGTGCTCTCCGATACTGCGTTTCCGGGTTGGAAAGCGACGGTCGACGGCGCGCCCGTTGCGATTCTCGAACCCTACGGCGCGCTGCGTGGCGTTATCGTGGAGCGCGGTCTCCATCGCATCGAGATGCACTACGAGCCTCGCTCCGCACTGCTCGGAGCGCTCATGACAGCGGCCGGATTGCTGGGCGCATGCGGGCTGTTGCTGCGTCAAACATGCTTCCGGCGCTCGTGACAAAATAGGAGGCTATGACCGGCAGAGAGAGAATCCTCACGGCGATTGCGCATGGTGACGCCGATCACCTCGCGCTGATGCCCATCACAATGATGTTGGCCGCCGATACAGTTGGCGTGAAATACGGAGAGTACGCGCGCGATCATCGAGTGCTCGCGGAAGCGCAGATCCGCACGGCGGAGAAATACGGCTTCGATTTCGTGTCGACGATCTCCGACCCCGGGCGTGAAGCGGCGGATTTCGGCTCGCAAATCGAATGGTTCGACGACCAGCCGCCCGCGCTGCTCGAGGATCAGGCGCTGTTGGCCGACAAGAGCATCCTTACGCAACTCAAGCCGCCGGACCCGTTCGGCGGCGGCCGCATGCAGGACCGCATCGAAGGCGTCGAACTCCTGCGCCGCCGCGTTGGCGCCGAGTTGTTCGTTGAGGGTTGGGTGGAAGGACCGTGCGCGGAAGGATCCGACCTGCGTGGCATCAACCGCCTGATGACGGATTTCTTCGACGACCCGGATTTCGTGCGCGACCTCTTCGAAATGATCGTCGACAACGCGCTGCGTTTCGCCACCGCGCAGATCCAGGCGGGCGCCGATATCATCGGCATTGGCGATGCCGCCGCGTCACTGGTCGGACCTAAGGTCTACAGCGAATTCGTCTGGCCCTTCGAGAAGAAACTGGTCGACGGGATTCACGCCGCGGGCGGCCGTGCGCGCCTGCACATCTGCGGCAACACACGCCGTATTTTGGAGCCGATGGGCCGGCTGGGCTGCGAGATCGTCGACCTTGATTTCCTCGCGCCGCTAGGCGAAGCGCGCGCACAAATGGTCGCGGGTCAGGTACTGCTCGGGAATATCGATCCGGTGAAAGTGCTGCTCAAAGGCACCCCTGAATCGATCACGGCCGCGTTGGCGGAATGCCACAAGCAAGCCGGGCGCGATTACATCGTGAGCGCGGGATGCGAGGTCGTGCGCGATACGCCCGAAGCGAACATGCGCGCGCTCTGCGAGTACGCGCTGCAACACAGGCCTTAGAACTCGGTTCGCTGACTCGCTGTGAACGCATCTGCGTCAATCGGATCGCCATACTTCATAACGGTGCCGGGAGCGAAAGCGACCGGAAGCGAAGATCCTTGAAATCGCAACCTCCGGTCGCTTTCGCTCCCGGCACCGTTCAACGTGAGCAACTGCGCTGAACGTCTTCTAGCCGCGCGCGCGTTCCAATGCCCCGCCGGCGCGGTGGTCGGCACGCAGCAGCAGCCAGGCGAACACGAGGCCAGCGAAGCCGAGTCCGCCGAACATGATCTGGCTTGCCGTGTAGCCGTGCGTGGCATCGCGCAGCGATCCGTTGAAATACGGAAACGCCAGCAGCCCCAGATTCTGAATCGCCGTCATCACGCCGTAGGCTGTGCCGACGCGGTTCTCTTCCACCACCAATGGAACCGAAGGCCACATCGCCGCGGGCACTAGCACAAAGGCCGCGCCGAGCACGATCATCGGGAGAATGGGCTGGAGATTGGTGAGTCCCATCACGAGGTGTGCCGGGATCATGAGCAGTGATCCGAGTACCATCAGGCTCGCGCGACGGCCGATGCGATCGACCAGGCTTCCGGCGAACGGCGCAAAAAACATCGAGGCGGCAATCACGATTGAGGTGACGCCCTGCGCGCTGGAGAACAGGTGCGTGATGTTGTAGAGCGACCCCTCGATGATGCCCTTACCCACCGCGGCCGCTTGTGGCAAGCCCCACTTTTCGTGGAAGAAGTCGGTGGAAAGCGCCGTGAACGGGAAAATGGCGGAATAGAAGGTGAGGCACAGGAGCGCCACATACCAGTAAGACGCCGAGAATTTCCGGATGTCGGAGAACGTGATTTTGTCGCCCGCGCCGGCTTCGTGCAACTTCAAGACGGGTGCCGCGTGGCGGTCCATCCAGGTGTAAACCCAATTGGAGAGCAAGCTCAGCACGCACAATCCGGCTGCGATCCAGAGCGCCGCACGGAAACCCATGCGGTCCGCCAGCAAAGCTTCGGTGTTAAACGTGAAAAGCGTGCCCAGCCGGCTGACGGTGAGCGTAATGCCGAACGCCAGCGCCAGTTCCTTGCCCGTGAACCAGCGTGCGAGCATGGCGCTCTGGGCGACGATCAGCGATTCTGAGCCGATGCCAAAAAGGATACGTCCCGCATAGAGCGTCGTCAGATTCGGCGCTGCCGCTACGATCGCCGCGCCCAGAACGACGAGGCCCGAGAAGAGCATGCTGGCGCTGCGCGTGCCGATGCGGTCGGTGAGCACTCCAGCGAACAGCACGGCGAAGAATGCGGCGATGCTGTACACCGAGTACATCGATCCGATGGCCGCGCGGTCGGTGCGGAAGACCTCGATCAGCGTGGTCTCAATCGCGCCAACGCTGTCATAGGCGAAATAACTACCAAACGTCATCAGGCTAGCGAAGGCCAGAATCGTGAAGCGGTATGGCTTGCCGGAGGGATGCATCGACATTTTTTGCACTGCTGACCAGCTTAGCATTGCATCGTTGCCACTCGACTGGAACGCGTTTCGATACACTGAACAACGTTATGCTCAACCGCCGCCAATTTGCCTTCCTGCTAAGTGGCTCCTCCGTGATGGCCCAAGCGCCGGCCGCGCCGCCTGAGTTGGAGTGGTACGATGCCCGCAAATTCAACGTAGAGGGACTCGGCTTTCGCGATGTGAAATCCCCATTCGACCGCCTGCCCGCACGGGCCGAGGGTGTCGTGCGCCAGGCCGTCTGGGATCTGAGCCGCGACTCATCCGGAGTGCTTGTGCGATTTACGGCCAACGCCACGGCATTGCACGCGCGCTGGACGCTGACCGGCAAAACGCTGGCTGGACCGACGATCACGGCGACCGCATCGAGCGGCCTGGATCTCTACGCGAAGACGGACGCCGGGCGCTGGCACTGGCTGGGCATCGGCAGGCCTACGAAATTTCCTGTGAATACAGATGCATTGGCCAGCGGTCTGCCATCCGGTCGCCGCGAGTATATGATCTATCTGCCACTCCGCAACGCCGTAACGGCGCTCGAAATCGGCGTGCCGAAGGGCAGTGCTATCGAGCGCGCGCCGTCCCGCGCGGCAGGGTCGAAGCCGATCGTGTTCTGGGGCACGTCCATCACGCATGGCATTTCCGCCTCACGGCCCGGCATGACTCATGTTGCGATTCTGGGCCGCCTGTTCAACCGCGAAGTGATCAACTTGGGCTTCTCGGGCAATGGCCGCATGGAACCGGAAGTGACGAAGTTCGTGGCTGAGCTGGACCCTGCAGTGTTCGTTCTGGATTGCTTGCCGAACATGGCCGCGAAGGACATTCACGAGCGCGCCGAAGCATGCGTCAAGACGCTGCGCGCGGCGCATCCGAAGACGCCGATTCTGTTGGTGGAAGACCGCAACTACGCGGACAGTTTTCTGAACTCCTCGCGCCGTGAGCGCAACGAAACGAACCACGCGGCCATGCGCGCCGTTTACGCCCGCTTGCAGCACGAAAAGGTTTCCGGTCTGCACTATCTGAAGGCGGACCATTTGCTCGGCGAGGATGGCGAGGCGACGATCGACGGATCGCACCCCACCGACCTCGGCTTCATGCGGCAGGCCGGCGAGTTTCAGAAAGCGCTGCGCGGGATTCTGAAGTAGGATCAATTTCTCATGCCGCTCACCAAAGCGGCGCCGCCATTTGCGTATTCAAGCGTTCCAACTCTGCCCATTAAGTCATTTATCCGGGTAATCAAAATGTGGCACTTTATGGACTGATTTGGGTTATAATTCCACCAAAGGGGAACCCGAAGCGTCGTTCGGTGCTGAGGGTCACTGGTCAAACAGAAGCGAAATTTGGAGGGTACCATGAGCAAAGTAGGCTCTCTCTGCATCTTTCTCTGTGCCGGTTTGGCAGTTTTCGCCCAATCCGACACATCGGCCATCAACGGCTTGGTGCGCGATACCAGCGCCGGCGCCGTCCCGGGTGCTAAAGTGACCGCCCGGAACGAAGCTACTGGCCTTGAACGGAGCACACAATCCAACGAGTCCGGAAATTTCACCTTCGCCAGCATGCCTGCCGGCATGTACACCGTCGCTGTCGAGGCGACCGGGTTCAAGCGCTACCAGCGCACCGGCAACAAGCTTGATGCCAACCTGCCTCTCGCGGTTGATGTCACCCTCGAGGTGGGCGCTCTTACCGAAACTGTGGATGTCGTTGCTAACGCGACCCGCATCCAGACCGAGACGGCCACGGTCGGGCGGTTGGTCGATTCGTCTCAGATCCAAAACCTGATGTTGAACGGGCGCAATCCGGTCCTGCTGGCGGCTCTAAAACCAGGGGTGCGTTCGTCGAGTTCGCTCGCCAGCTTCGCATTCGGCATGACCACCGGGAATTTCTCGATGAACGGTTCGCGGGTGCAAGATAACGTGTTCTTCACCGACGGCGCTGTGGCCACGCGCACGCGCTCGAACGGAACCAGCATCGGCGCCGCCGATGTCGACTCGGTGCAGGAAATCCAGATCCTGACGGCCAACTACAACGCGGAGTACGGGCGTTCTGGTGGCGGGCAAGTGCGTGTCGTCACCAAAAGCGGTGGCCGCAATTTCCATGGCGAAGCGTACGAGTACTTCCGCAATGCCAAACTCGACGGCAACACGTGGGCCCGGAACAACTCGCCGCTTGCCTTCCAGAACAGCCGGCCGCAACCGTTCAAATACAACCAGCCCGGTTACATGATCAGCGGGCCGGTGTACATTCCGAACCACTTCAATTCCAACCGTAATCGGCTGTTCTTCCTGTTCAGCCAGGAGTGGGTCTACTTAAACCAGGAGCCGACTTTCTTCGCTGTGGTCCCTTCAATCGCCATGCGCAATGGCAACTTCAGCGAACTGCTTGGCCCCAACAGCTTTTACAGCAGCGCACAGACTGTGCGCGATCCCGACACCGGCACACCGTTTCCAAACAACGTGATCCCGGCCAGCCAGTTGAGTCCCAACGGCCTCGCCCTGATGAAGATGTACCCGAGCCCAACGCCCGGCTACCTCCAGGGACGCAACAACTACATCGATTCGGGCGTGCAGATCGAGCGGCAGCGCAAGGATACCGTGGCAGTGGATTTCGTCCCAACTGATCACCATACGGTGCGCGTGCGCTTCCAGAACTACAACTACAACATCGATAACGCAAACCGCGGAAACCTGAAGATCGCACCCGACCACCTCGATCGTCCTAACCAGACGAGTTCCGCCAACTGGATTTGGGTGCTGCGCCCGACCCTCGTCAGCGAGACGCTCGTTACCGCCAGTGCCGATCACGTCACAATAGGGATTGTTGGCGATAACTTCCGTCGCGGTACTTACGGGATCACCTACCCTTATCTCTACTCCGCGCAGTTCAAGGATCTGCCGGACAAGGTGCCCACGGTCAACATCAACAACTTCCAGCAGATCGACGCTGGTCCGTACCCGGCGCGGTCGGGCGGTCCAATTTATGCAGTGGGTGAGAACCTGAGCTGGATCCGCGGCAATCACACCCTTAAGTTCGGAGTCTACTTCGAACGCTCTGGGCAGAACGATCGCGACCAGATAAACGTACAGGGCACGCCGGGTGGCGCCAACAACCAGGCCGGCCGGTTCGATTTTCAGGATACCGGAGGGAACCCGGCCATCGCTCAAGTGGCGCTGGGCCGTTTCAACACTTACGCCGAGATCGGTCCGCGTTCCTACACGATCTCGCGCAGTAACATGGTGGAATGGTTCGCGCAGGACTCCTGGCGCTTGACCTCCAAACTGAAGCTTGAACTCGGCGTACGCCACAGCATCATCCAGCCCTACTATGCACTGTGGGGCAACTACAACGTTTTCGATAGTCGCTTCTACGATCCAGCCAAAGCCGTGCAGCAGGATCCGCGTACGGGAAGCATTATTTCCGGCACGGGCGACCCGTTCAACGGCGTTGTTATCCCGGGCAGTGGGTGGCCCGACGCGGCGCGCGGCCGGTTCCCCGCGGCCTTCGACTCGCAATACGACCGCCTCTTTCGCGGGCTGCCGAACACATATGCCGACATTCGCTGGGGCGAGTTCCAGCCGCGCATCGGCGCCGCGTATCAGATCAACGAGAAGACAGTCGTGCGAACCGGGTTTGGCGGCTTCAAGAACCGGCCGGGCGTGAGCGACGCGGTCTTCCTTGGAGGCAATGCTCCCTTCCAGGGCTTCCAGGTCGTCACCAACGGCCGGGCGGACAATCCCGGCGCGGCAGCGAGCGGCGGGCCTCCGCAGTTCTTCATGACTCAGGATCCGGTCTGGAAGATTCCGACCGCGTACAACTGGAACTTCACGGTGGAGCGGCAACTTCCGCTAAACTCGATGCTCGAAGTGGCTTACGTGGGGCGCGTCGGCCTTTTCCTCGAACGCATCCGCAACATCAACCAGCTTCCGGTCGGCACCTGCCCGAACAGTGCCTGCCCGGGCGGCGTGAACATCGACTACCTGCGGCCCTATAAGGGCTTCAGCCAGATCCAGATCGCCGAGATGGCCGCGCGCTCGGAGTACAACGGCCTACAACTCGGGTGGAATCGCCGATTCAGCCGCGGCGTCAGTTTCGGTTTTGCCTACACCTACTCCAAGAGCATGGATAACGCGTCGGAGCGCCGCAATGTTGTTTGGAACGCTTACGACGATCGCAACTACTGGGGGCCGTCGGTCTATGACACGCGGCACGTGGCGGTGATCAACTGGATCTACGAGTTTCCGTTCCTGCGCACGCAAAAGGGCTTTGCGGGACGGCTGCTCGGTGGATGGCGGATCTCCGGAATCACACAGTTCCAGTCGGGAACGCCGTTTACTGTCGGCACGAACAACGATTTTGCAGGGATCGGCACAGTTTCGTTCCAGCCGTGGGTGATCAACGGCGACACGGAACTTCCGCGCGGGGAACGCGCGTTCTCGCTTGGGGCGGCGGATAAGAACTACTACTTCCGCACCACCGACGCGAACGGTAATCCGCTCTTCACCCGTCCCGCGGCCGGCTCCTTCGCCAATCAGACCAAGAATACTCTCTACGGACCCGGATTAAGCAACTGGAACCTCGGGCTGTTCAAGACCTTCCGGATCACTGAGGGGCATGCGCTGACGTTCCGTGCCGAGGCGTTTAACTGGCTCAACCATCCGAACTGGGGCGGCGCGAATGGCCCCGACCAGTTCAATCCCAACGGCGGCCCGCAGGGGCAGCCGGACGGCAACCCTACCAGCGCCACGTTCGGCAAGATAAACACGAAGGATAGCCGCCGGCAGTTCCAACTCAGCCTGCGCTACTCCTTCTGAAGAAATCGAGCGCGGTGACTCGGGTCACCGCGCTCTTTCGCATCGCCTGCACGCAGTGCCTGGTCGAGCCTGCAGTGGTCATGAGAATTTGGAGCGGGCGGCTGCCTCGTTCGGGTCGAACCCATCGAGCGGATATATCTGATCGACGTTGGCGGGCGTGACAAGCTGGTGCTTGACGTAGACCACCGGCGGAGTCGGCTTACCGGAGATCACGGCCAGCGCCAGTGCGATCAGTTCGTCGCCATAGCGCTCCGGAAAATAGGCGACGCTGCCCACCAGGCGCGTACCCTTGCGTCGCATCTCCGCGCGGGCTTCGGCAATCGCATTCTGCCCCATCACGGCGCACTGCTCGGAGCGTCCGCACTCCTCGAAGGCGCTTAGAGCGCCGAGCGCGCTGGGATCGTTGTTCGCGGCCACCAGCACTCTCCGCCGCGGCGTGCGCATGAGGTGACGGCGAATGACATCAAGCGAGGCGGGAAACTGTCCGCGCCCGTTATAGACCACCACGGGCATCCGTTCCGCAGCCGGCAGGACTTCGCGAATTCCGGCCAGCATTCCAGTGACACGCGAGCGCGGCAATGGGCCGGCCACGCGTTCTTCGAGCAGCACGATCTCATCCGCTTTGCCCTCCCAGCGCTGAATAGCCCAGCGGCCAAGTGCGCGCCCGCCCATCAATCCGGCCTGATAGTTGTTCGCGCCGAAATAGATTGCGCCTGGATGCGGAATCTCAATGGCAATCAGCGGGATTCCCGCTTCGACGAAGCGGGCCGCGATGATCGGCGCCACGTTCTCGTATGTCTGAAACTCCAGCACGACAGCCACGCGTTCACGGATTAATTGCTCGGCGTTGCGCAGCGCCACTTTCGCGCTGTAGCGGTTGTTGACTTCGAGCAGTTCCACGTCATTCGCGGCCGCTGCGCGCCGGATGCTCTCAGCGACCTCGAACGAAAAGGTAGAGTCCGAAGTCTGCGTGGCGAGCCCGAGCCGTGGCCGCAGCCGCGGCAACGGTTTCATGACGCTGGCATAGCTGTCGGCGCCCACGCGTTGGATGAGGCCTCCGCGCTCTAACGTACGCAGCAGGCGATGGGCCGTGGACTTGCCCAGAGAAGCGCGGGCCACTACGTCGCGCAAGCGCAACAGCTCGCCTTCATAACGGAAAACTCTCAAGACCTCACACGCCTTTAGAACAGAGCCGATGATCTCGTCCCGGGGCGATTGTGCCATCGGGCGAAGTATACCATGCCATTCCGCGATGTGGAACGCGTCATCGGCCTCCCTCAATGGCCACCTGCCTGGAACTCTCAACCAATCCCGCTTCCCGCGCGAGCGGATTGATTACTCCACGGGGACTGCGGAACCGCTGCTGATCGCATATAGAGGTGTTATAAGGGCGGTCCCCGGAGACCGCAAGGCCATCCGGAGGAGGTTTATTGTTTCCCGCAATGCGGAACATCACGCCGGACCGGCAGCGTGTTCTCGTCTGCCCAAACCGTGCCCGCTGGCGGGCGGTTTCCCCTTGTTGAGTGCGCCTTCGGGCGTGGCTTCGCGGACGTGCGTCCGAAGGCTGGACCTCGGCGATATTTGTTCCGCCTTGTGGGACGGCTGCACTCCCGAAGGATCGCGTTTGCAATAATTTCAGTAAGGCGTTAAACAAGACTCACTGCTAAGGATGGAAGATTTGGGCGCTAATACGAACGTTACGACGGAATCCGAGTGCGCTTTGAGCCAAGGACCGATCAGCCGCCGGGCGATCCTGCGCGGATTGGCTGCCGGTGCCTTCGCCACGCGCGCTCCCCTCGCCCCGGGCGCCCGCCCGAACATCCTCTTTATCCTGATGGATGATCTCGGGTGGCCAAGTCTTTCCTGTTTTGGCAACAAGCACGTGCCGACGCCCAACCTCGACCGCTTGGCCGCGGAGGGTGTGCGCTTCACGCAGGCCTACGTCACGCCGCAATGCACGCCGACGCGCTCCACGCTAATGACGGGGCAGTACACGGCGCGAAACAAGATGTGGCACGTGATCCCGTGGTACGGATATCCGGCGGCGCGTGTCGCGGAACCGCCTTATAGCGAGAGCCTCTCTCGCGACGCGTTCACACTGGCGAAGGGGATGAAGGCGGCGGGGTACGCCACCGCCTGCATCGGGAAGTGGCACCTGACCACGAACGAAGATGGCAATTACACGGGGCTTCGTCCGGAGGCCGCTCACTACTACGGCTTTGACACCGTGCAGACTCCTCCGAAAGAGCCAGGTGAGCAAAATAGCGGCGACAAGGCGGTCAACCGTTTCACGGACGAAGCCATCGCTTTCATCGAACGCAACAGCGGCCAACCCTGGTTCTGTTATCTGCCACACCATTCGATCCATCGCAAGGTGTCCGCGCCGGAGAATCTCGTCAAGAAGTACCTGGCCAAGGGTTATCCCGCGGAGGGCTTGAACGGCGCAACCTATCTGGCGGCCATCGAACATTTCGATACCGCTATCGGGCGCCTCTTGGCCGCGCTGGACCGCCTGGGACAGCGCGAGCGCACTGCGGTGGTTTTTCTGAGCGACAACGGCGGCGTCTACCGCTCCTACCAACCGAATCCGGCCGTTCCGCCGGACGGAGCGCCGCTGCATCTCGCTGAAGGCGCCACCGAATTCAGCAACGCACCGCTGCGCGCCGGCAAGGGTTCCGCGTACGAGGGCGGCATTCGCGTGCCGATGATCGTGCGCTGGCCCGGTGTGGCTAAAGCGGGCCGGACCTGCGAGACGCCCGTACACATCGTGGACCTGATGCCCACGTTTTTCGAGATGGGCGGTGCGAAGCCGCCCGCCGGTTATGCGACCGACGGCCTCAGCATCACTCCCCTGTTGCGGGGCGGCGCGCTGCCATCGCGCGCGCTCTATTGGTACATGCCGTTCTATGATGTCCGCTGGCTGGCGACGCCCTCGGCCGTGATTCGTGAGGGCGATTACAAGCTCATCGAGTATTTCGGCGATTTCATCGACGAGAATCGCGGCGCTGAATACCGGATCGACCCGCGATTGGAGCTTTACAACCTTCGCGACGATGTGGGCGAGAAGGTGAATCTGGCGGCACGCATGACCGGTCGCGCCACTGCGATGCAGAAAGAACTGCACGCTTGGATCCGTTCCTGCGGGAGCGCGATACCGGGACCGAATCCGAACTTCGATCCGCAGCGTGTCCTGGCCGAGACGACTCGAAAACCAATTCGGTAATACACTCCGACTCGCCCTCAGCGCTTACGGCCGGGCGCCCCGAAGCTCTTCGATGAGTCGTCAAGCACCAGCACCCACTCGCTTCCGAATCCTTCCGAAGGGCAAGTGAATTCGCGTGTGCCCTGATTTGGCGCCGCTTCGATTTCCGTCGTGCTGCCCGTGCGCGGGTTATACCACCAACCCTTGACGCTGCCGCCCGAAATCTTCCCCATGCTGACCGTGAACTTCCGTCCCTGTGCGCTATAGATGAACGCGTAATCCTCGCCGCGCGTGTCGGAGATGTGGTCCGCGCCTTCGAGAGCGTTCGCTATGAGGCTCTGAACGGGAATTCTGGAAAAGTAAGGGGCCCATGCTGGTGTTGCAGAAATCAGAGCTTCCTGCCGAGGGTCCGTTTATGTCTGGACATTCCAGACGGGCGGTAGTTTGCCAACGGACTTGACAATCATCCCCGCCTGAAATATCGTTGTAATCGGTTACTTGGTCATCGCTTTTCAAGAAGCCGCACTACAGTTAAGGAGCCCAGCAATGCGTCTTAAGTCTTGGATGCTTTTAATTCTGTCCGCAGTCCTCTTTTCCGCGACCGCCCCGGCCCAGACCGGAGCGGCCAGCATTCGCGGTATTGTGAAAGACCCCACTGGCGCCATCATCCCCGCTGCGGAAGTGGAGGCTCTCCAGATCGAGACCGGCGCCCGAAACCCGACTCGAGCCAACGACAGTGGTCGTTATGTCTTTCCCTCCCTTCAGCCCGGCCGCTATAAGCTGACGGCGCGGCACCCCGGCATGCAGTCTTGGGAGGGCGAACTGCTTCTGCAAACGGGACAGACCGCCGAACTTGACATCCCCTTGGAGGTGCTCACCGCTACCACCCAAATCACGGTTGCCGGCGAAGTGAGCTCCATGCTCACCACCACCAACGCCACGCTCAGCACCACCATCGAGCACCAGCGCGTCGAGCAGTTGCCTCTGAACGGCCGCTCTCTCGTTTCGCTGATTCAGTTCACCACGCCCGGAGCGGAACTGGGCGGCGCCAGCGGCGCCGTGCGCGTCTACGGCATGCGTGAAGGCTCGATGGAGTTTGTACAGGACGGGGCGACTTCGGCTGATTTTCGCCGAGGCACCGGCTACGCGCGCATGCCAGGACTCGATACAGTAGACGAGTTCCGCATAGAGACCAACAACGCGTCGGCGAAGAGCAACCGGCCGGCCAAGGCGATCATCAAGACCAAGAGCGGCACTAACGTGTTTCACGGCGCCGTGTTTGAAACCGCCCGCAACAACGCGATCGGGCTCGCGCGCGCTCGTGAGGATTACTACGAGAAGCCGCCCACGCTGATCCGGAACGAGTTCGGTCTCTCCGGCGGCGGCCCCCTCACTCTGCCAAAGATTTACGACGGAAAAAATCGCACATTCATCTTCATGGCTTACGAGCGATACGCACGCCGGCAGTACTCGACCAGTTCCTCCGCGCTGCCGACCGTGGCCATGCGGCAGGGCGACTTCAGCGGTCTGATCGATGGACAGGGGCGCAAATATACGCTCTATGATCCCTGGTCCTCGGCGAAGGACTGGAGCCGGACGCCGTTCGTGAATAACCAGATTCCGATCAGCCGGCGCAGCTCCCTGGCCGAGTACATGTATAAGATCATTCCCGAGCCGACTCTGGCGGGAGTGAATCCGCTGGTGTCGAACAACTACTTCGCTCCTCAGCCGAGTAACCGCGACGACCACACGGGTACGCTGCGCGTGGACCACCGCCTCTCCTCGCGGGATCAGGTTTTTATCCGCTACTCGCAGAGCACCGCAGTGCAGCTCTTCGCCAACGGGGGCAGTTCGCCCGTGGCGATCGACCGTAGCACAAACGTTCGAGTGTTGGACACTCCCAACCGGACCGTTGCGGGATCGTGGTCCAGCCTGTTCAGTCCAACTTTCTTCGCCGAGACAACCGTGAGTTATGCGAAAGAGACGCGCGCGAATCTCACAGGCGACCAGTCGAAGAATTACGCCAGCCTTCTTGGATTGCCGAACCCATTCGAAAGACTTGGTTTCCCCGAATTGGCGGCCGTCGGGTTCGACATGACCACTACGGAGTCGAATCAGAGCTTCGTTGACAGCACCAAGATCTGGTCGTTTCAAGAGAACATGACCAAGGTGAAGGGGCGACACGAGCTCGAGTTCGGCGGATCGTTGCGCTACAACTACGCCGATATCCGTCCCCAAGAACAGTACGTGCGAGGCATGCATCAGTTCAGCAGCCTGGCCACCAGTCTCTACGACAAAGCGTCCGGGTCGCGCTATGCTGCCGTTGCCCGCACGGGCAACGATTCCGCGAATTTCTTCTTGGGAGTTAGCGGCCTTTCGCGGTTGAACAAGACGCGGCCCTGGTTCCATTTCCAGGGTCCGGAATATGGCCTCTATCTCCAGGATAATTTCAAGCTTAGTTCCAAACTTACGTTAAATCTCGGACTGCGCGCCGAATCCTTCCCGATTCTCGCCGAGCGCGACAACATGCTCACGAGCTTCGATCCGAAATCCATGGCGATTGTGTTGGGCCAGCCGCTCCAGAAGCTCTACGCTTTGGGCGCAGTCAACGCCGGAGTCATCAAGGCCTACACCGATCTCGGTGTTCGCTTCACGACACCCGGAGAAGCGGGCCTTCCGGCAAAGATGTTCCGTACCGACACCGTCAACTGGCTTCCGCGCCTTGGTTTCGCCTACAGGGTCAACGACGGCAAGCACCCGATCGTTCTGCGCGGCGGCTATTCGCGCTTTTCCTACCCGGTTCCAGTTGGTGGCTACTACGCGCGTGCGCGGAGCAACGCGCCGTTGCACATCAGCTACAGTTTCAACTTGAACAGTTCGCAGCAGAGTCCCGACGGTCTGAGCAACTATTTATTGCGCAACGCCCCAGTGTACGTGGCGGGCAAGAACATGAACAACCTGTTCAGCCCGGAAACGCCGACCCTCGGTGGCCTTGGCTCGGTGGGCGCTTCCTTCTATGACACGTACCAGCCGGTGACCAAAGCTGATCAGTGGAACTTGACGATCGAACGCGAGATTCTTCCGAATACAGTACTGCGCGTGGCGTACCTCGGTAACCATGGCTCCGACCTCGACCAGCTCTACGACACCAACGAGAGCATTCCAAACTACGTGTGGTTCACTGAAACCGGCTTGCCGATCCCGCAAGGCGCGGACTCCGGGGTCGCGCGGCGGGTCTACACCAATCTTCCTTACGGCAACATCGAGAAGCACATGAAGACGGGTTGGTCGAACTTCAATGGAGCTCAGGTGGAACTCAACCGCCGTTTCTCCAGAGGCATCGGATTCCAGTTCTTCTACCTGATGAGCAATTCGTTCCGGGCCGGCGGCAACGACTGGCGGGACGATATCATGCAGGACACCAGGATGTTCCCCGCGGGCTCGGTTCCCGAGGATTTCGACCAACGCAACCGATTGCTCAATTATCATTTGGATTCCGAGATTCCCAAGCACCACATACGCTGGAACTGGCTCGTGGATTTGCCTTTTGGCAGAGGCAAGAAAATCGGTGGCAATGTGGGCGGAATAATGGACCGTCTGATCGGTGGCTGGCAGGTTGCCGGCATGGGCCAGGTCCGAAGCCGCTGGTGGCAGATGCCGACGAGCGATACCGGATTCCTGAACAACATCGAGTTCTATGGGACCAAGTACCCGATCGACGATTGCCGCAGCGGCCAGTGCCAGAAGGGTTACCTCTACTTCAACGGATACATCCCGGCCAACCGCATCAATAGCTATGACGCGAATGGCAAGCCCAATGGAGTGATGGGCGTTCCGGCCAATTATAAGCCGGCGTTCGGTCCGAGGTGGGCCATGCCCGCGGACGGCGGGAATCCGAGCGACCCGAACTACCAATACATCGGCTCGGATACGGTGTTCGTGCCGCTGAAAAACGGAACGCTGCAGCCTGTCGAATTCGATAACGGGCTGCATCCGTGGCGCAACCAATGGCGATTGGGCCCGATGCTCTGGAGCATGGACGCCTCCTTATTCAAGGTGATCCCGATAACCGAACGGGTGAAGCTGCGCTTCAACGCCGACTTCTTCAACGTGCTGAATATGCCGGGCATGCCGATGCCGAACGCGAGCAGCGGCCTCATCAGCATGCAGAACTCTGTGAACGATCCACGCGAATTGCAGCTTACGCTGCGGCTGTTCTGGTAAAGCGGCCGAAGTCAGACGATTAACGCAAAGCCCTCAGCCTATGGCTTCGTAGGCTGAGGGCTTTTTTAGCCGGTCGTTTCGCGGACACCCGCCGCTGACTCTCTTGAGCTGCCCGCTGCGGGTATCCCAGTGTTCCTTCAGCGATCAATATTGAAATCGCAACGTGAATGAGATTACGCGCCCGTCGCGCGCGGCGTTGAACGCTCCGAAGTTCGCGTTTGCCTGATTGCCGTTCGGTTCAAATCGAGCGGCTGAGTCGAGCCCCCGAAACTGCGTGTGATTGAATGCGTTATAGAATTCCGTGCGGAACTGAAGCGCACGCTCCGCGCCCAGACCCACCGGAATGCTCTTCCGCAACGAGATGTCCCAGTTGTTGTTGCCTGGTCCGCGCAGGATGTTTACGCCAGCGTTCCCAAAACTCCCAACGGGCGTAAGCGCGAACGCCTTGGTGTTGAAGTTGCGATAGAACGACTTCTCGCTCTTGCCTAACGTGGCGGGCCCCACAACGCTGATTTTCGCGCCTTCCGACGAACCGGTGAGGTCGACCGTCGACGTCGTGGACATTCCGGGCGTGAACGGCGCACCCGAGCTGAAACTGGTGACGCCCGTGATGCTCCAGTTGTCAGTGACGGCGCCTACCACCTTGTTGCCAATCCGCTGCCCGAGTTTCGGGAGGTCATAGATATAGTTCAGCGTGAAGACGTGAGAGCGATCGAAGTCAAGCGGCCCGTACTCCCATCTCCTGAAGTCGAAGTAGCTGGTCGACGAATCGTTGTAGCCGTTGGCGATACCCAAGGATTTCGACCACGTATAAGCGACGCCGAAACCGATACCACGGTTGAAGCGGCGTTCGAATTTGGTCTGGAGCGAGTGATAGTTGGAACTTGCCGCGAATTCGTTTGCTGAGATGGCTCCGAGACCCGGGTAAGGGCGGAAGAAGTCATCCGGCAATGGAGATTTTCCCGCCAGGCTCGCGTCCGCGTTCTTCGGATCGAAGCGGGCGAACATGGCGATGGAATTGAGATTCCGCGACTGCAATAGGTGGCTCGAAGCGCTTCCGACATAAGACACATCGATCATGCTGGAGAACGGAAGCTGGTGCTGCAACCCGAAGCTGAAACTGGCAACGGAAGGTAGTTGCACGCGCTCGGCTGGAAATACAAAGGAGCTCGCGGAGGGGCCAATGAAGCCGCTGGCAGATGCGAATGTATCCAAATTGCCATAGTTCAACACCGGCCGATAGGATACTGGAGGGTTGTTGGCGGTATTACCATTCAGGAGTTGGCGCGAGCGGTCCAGGAAGATGCCCGCGCCGCCACGAATCACCGTCTTAGCCTGACCGAACACATCGTACGCGAAACCGAAGCGTGGCGTGGCCGAAATCGGTTTTACCCCGTACAAGCCCCAGCGGTAGCCATTCTTGCCGCCGACTTGCATGCCGTTCGCCGGATCTCCGGTCCCAGGCACGTACTTTCCTATGAGGGCCGCGAATGTCGTGGCGCCGGTGCGTGGATCAACGGCTACGCGTGCGCCCTTCGAATCCAGTCCGGGCCGGTAGAGCACGGGAGCCTTTTGCGGGTCGTAGGTCGCGGGATCGAACGCGGAGAAGGAGTAATCCGTCCCCACCTGCGGATTCATGTGGTAAAAGCGCACTCCGTAATCGAAACTGAGTTTTTTGCTGACCCTCCAGTTGTCCTGAAGGTAGAACTCGACGGTCCAGTACTTCGCATCGAAGTTGATGTCTTTCGTGGATTCCGTATAGTTGTTAAAGTTGCCGAGCAAGGCATTCGCGTAACCGTGGCCCGAGTCATACGGGTTGTTCTTGTTCGCGCCGAAGTTCAAGGCGCCATTCCAAATGTCGCCCTGCACCTGCACCTTGTCGGTCAGGTTGACGTACACGCCGGCCTTCAACGCATGCCCGCCTTTGATCCAACTGAAATTGTCCGTGATGTCCCATGTATCGTTGTGATTTTCATGTTGGATGTTGTTGATGCTGATGCTGGGCGCATTCACGGGTGTTCCGCCGAATGCGACATCGGGAAACATCTGTGAATCGATGGCCTCGCTCGCGGAGCCCGAGTTGGCATCGTTCGAAAACCATTGTGGGATATTGCCGAGCAAGTTGCGCTGGACCGCCGTAGGGTCTCCAATCTCAGTGCGCGAGCTATTCCAACTCTTCCCTAGCGTAGCCTCGTTGAGCACCGTGGGGCTGATCATGTAGGTAACGTGGCCTGCGTAGCCGTGTCCGGGAACATAGTTCTTTGCAGTCGTGTACTGGAAATTGAAACCTTGGTAGGGTTTGGCAGACCAGTCGTCGTCGCGGATCCAGCGGAAATATCCGTTTAGTTTCGACGACGCGTAGGCATCGAAACGAACCATGTCATTGCGCCGGGGGTTTGCGCCGCTGGTCGCCGTTTTGTAGTTTTGCCGGTTGACCAGCGCAGGGTCGGGATCCACGTAGTTCGGAAGCGGAAAGAACTTCAGGATGCCCTGACCCAGCTTGTTGATGCGGGAGGCCGGAACGATGTTGCCGGGAAACGCTTTTGCCGTGGTCGGGTCGAGAACGGGGATGAGTTTGCCGTTGACGTCGACGCTTCGCGAAAAATCTCCGCTCCGTTCGAGTTCGGTCGGCATGTTGCGGAACTGGCTGCCTGCATCCACCTTCTGCCGCGTGTATTCCTGGGAAGCGAAGAAGAACAGTTTCGACTTGCTCGTATTCAGCTTGCCGGGAATATAGGCGGGTCCGCCGATGCTGAAACCGGCAATATTGTAACGGTATGGCACACGATCAAGGCCGACGCGGTTGCGGAAAAAGTTATTGGCGTTGAATTGCTCGTGGCGATGGCTCCACCAGCCGGTGCCGTGGAACTCTTGACCTCCACCCTTCGTAATCACGCTGACCAGGCCGGCGCCGCTGCGGCCATACTCAGCCTGATAATTGGAAACAAGTACCTTCACTTCCGCCACGGAATCCATGTTCGGCTGATAGTGCAGGCTGCCGTTACTGCCCGTATCCACGTCAGTGACGCCGTCGACCGTGAAGTTTTTCATGTCGTTGCGGCCTCCATTGATAAAGACCCCACCGAAGGCGGCCCGCGAGGCGGTGTTTCGTGACTGGCTGCCGTCGTCGACAACGCCCGGCATGAGAGTGACAAGGGACATGAAGTCGCGACCCTTTAGCGCCAGTTGGTTGAACTGCGTTCCGCTCACGACACCCGCCTTCTCGCCACTCGCCGTTTGCAGTGAAACCGCGGTGTCCTGCACACTGACGGTGGCGCGGAGTTCACCGATGGTCAGCGAGATATTTCCGAGATCGCGAATTTCGCTGGCGTTCAGCTCGATGCCGGTCCGCCGGTACTCCTGAAACCCCGCCACCTGCACGGATACACTGTAGCCGCCGGCGAGCGCGCTCGGGAAGACGAAAAGGCCGACGACGTTGGTGATGGTCTTCGCCGTTGCACCGGTGGCGCTGTTGAGTAGTCTGACTTCAGCGCCAGCTACCGCGGCGCCGGCCGGATCGAGGACGACGCCTTTGATCGAGCCGGTAATGTTCTATGCAAGCAGCACGCCGGAAATGGATAGGAGCGCAAGTGCGATGCCAAGCGCTCTATGGTATTGAGTCTGCATTAAGAACCTCATCTGAGTGTCAAACCAGAGTGCTCCAAGCCCACTGGGTCAATGGACTTATATCACGACATGAGGCTAAATGAAAGCACTTGGTACGCGCAGCCCTTGAGGCGGAGGGTGCCATCTGGTATCCTCACTGATTGGGTTGCAAATATTAGGTTTTCCCACCGAGAGGTTTTTATGTCTGGACATTCCAAATGGGCGACGATCAAACACAAGAAGGCTGCCCTCGACTCGAAGCGGGGCAAAACCTTCACCCGCGTCATTAAAGAAATCATGATCGCGGCCCGCGCCGGCGGCGGCGACATCGATGGTAACCCGCGTTTGCGCACGGCCGTTGCTGCCGCCAAAGCGGTCAGTATGCCGAACGACAACATCAAGCGCGCGATCATGCGCGGAACCGGCGAATTGGAAGGCGGACAAATCGACGAAATCATGTTCGAAGGCTACGGCCCGGGCGGCGCAGCCGTGCTGGTCTCGGTCGCCACGGACAATCGTAATCGAACGGTCAGCGAAATCCGCCACATCTTTTCCAAATGGGGCGGCAACCTCGGCGACGTTGGCAGCGTTGCGTGGATGTTTGAGCGCAAGGGCCAGATCCTGATCGAACTCGATAAGGCGAACGAAGACGACCTCATGGCGTTGGTGCTCGACGCCGGCGCCGACGACCTGCGCAACGACGGCTCCTGCTGGGAAGTCATCTCCGCGCCGGAAAGCCACGAGGCGGTTCTCGAGGCGGTCCAAAAGGCCAAGATCCCTGTGGAAAACGCCGAAGTTGCGATGATCCCAAAGAACCTGGTCAAGCTCGAAGGCAAGAGCGCCGCAGGCATGTTGCGGCTCAGCGAGATTCTCGAAGAACACGAGGACGTCCAGAACGTGTATTCGAACTTCGATATCGACGAAAAGGAAATGGAAGCGCTCAGCTAGGCGCGCTCCCGGAGTTTCAGGGGCATGCGCGTTCTTGGCATCGATTGCGGGACGGAACGGACCGGATACGGTGTCATCGACAGCGATGGCGTCACACATACGCTGGTCGAGGCCGGAGTCATTCGAACCTCTCCCAAACAGCCCCTCGCCGCGCGCCTGATCGTGATAGCGCGTGGTTTGCGCCATGTAATCGAAACGTACCGGCCGCAAAGCGGCGCGGTCGAAGAGGTTTTTCATGCCGTGAACGCAGGCACAGCTCTCAAGCTGGCGCATGTTCGCGGCGTCGCACTGTTGGTGATCGCCGAAGCCGGCCTCGAACTCGGCGAATACTCGCCCGCGGAGATCAAGATGAGCGTGGTGGGCTATGGCCGCGCGGAAAAGGAGCAGGTGCAGATGATGATTCGTTCGCTGCTGCGCCTGGACGCGCAAATCGCCTCGCAAGACGCCTCCGACGCGCTCGCCGCCGCCATCTGCCATGCTACGCATTCCGCGCGGCGCATCGTTCTGGAGCCGCGCCGATGAAGCCTATACTCCTGCTGCTGTTGTCCTGCGCCGCGCTGTGTGCGGCGGACCTGCCCAAGATCACGTACATAAAATCGTTTCCCGGCAGCATGCCCGCCTGGGTCGAGATCACGATCGACAAGAGCGGCAAGGCCGAGTACCGCGAAGCGCCCGACGACACGAACCCGCTGCGCTTTCAACTGTTGGAAGCCGAGACTGCCGAGATTTTCGCGCTGGCCGGGAAGCTGGAATTTTTCAAACGCGAACTGGAGTCGGGCTTGAAGGTGGCGCGCATGGGCGACAAGGTTTTCCGCTATGAAGACGGCAGCGCGAAGCACGAGGCGAAGTTCAACTTCACGCAGGACCTCGACGGGCGGGCGCTGCACGATTGGTTCGAGCGCATTTCCGAGAGCGAACTGCACCTGGTGACTCTCCAACGCGTGATCCGTTTCGACAAGCTGGGGCTCAATAACGCGTTGCTGCAACTGCAATCGTCCTATGAACGCAAGCGCCTTGTCGCCGCGCCGCAGTTTCTTCCACTGCTCGATCGCGTCGTGAAGAACGAGACGTTTATGCACATGAGCCGGGAGCGCGCCGCGGCGCTCGCCGAAGCGATTCGCGCGGCACAGCCGAAGGGCGAGTAATGAAATCACTGTCTGCAATTTTTCTGTTGGCCGTCGCCTGCTTCGCGCAGGCGGAGATGCCTGAAGCCGAACAATCCGCACTTCGCGACGCGGTTTCGGAAAGCGCCAACAGCCCCATCGAATTCATGCGCGCGCTCGAGGCGCATCTTAAGAAGTATCCCGACTCGGTGCGCAAAGCGGAGATCGAGAAGGGTATCGTGAAAGCCGCGATGGAAGCCAAGGACCACCGCCGCATCGTGTTCTATGGCGAGCGTGTGCTGGCGCGTGACTCTGACGATCCGCTGCTGCTCGAAGTTGTCTCGCGCGCACTGCTGGCCAGCGACGACAAGCAGAGTGCGGAGAAGGCGCTCAAGTACTGCCGGCAGCTCGAACAACTACTGCGCGCGAAAGAGAAAGAAGACCCTGGTCCGCAGGGGCGCGGCCGCCTGCGCTTGGAGATCGACTCCGCACTCGGCCGCGGCTACGTTTTTCAGGCGCGCGCCAACGGCAACCTCGGCAAGTTCGATGAGGCCGTCGAAATGGCTCGCAAGAGTTATGAAGCGAATCCCACGGCCGACGCCGCGCGCGAAATCGCTCACTGGCTCGACCGCGCTGGCAAGGCCGAACAGGCTCTCGCACCGCTCGCCGACGCTTTCGCCATCGTCGATCCCAAAACCAGTGATGCGCAGCGCGCAGCGGATCGCAAGCGCATGGGCGAGATCTATCGCAAGAGCCACGGCGACGAGAAGGGTCTCGGCGACGTGATTCTGGCCGCTTATGACCGCACCTCCACACTGCTGGCTGGCAGGCAGAGCCGCCTGCGTGCGGTCGACCCCAACGCACTCGCGACCGAACCGCTGGAATTCACGCTCTCCTCGCTCGCGGGCCAAAGTCTCGACCTGGCGACGCTTAAGGGCAAGGTCGTGGTGATGGATTTTTGGGCCACGTGGTGCGGACCGTGCCGCGCTCAGAAGCCGCTCTATGATCAAGTGAAAAAACGTTTTGCCGATGAGAAGAATGTCGTTTTCCTCGCCATTAGCACCGACGAGGATCGCGCCGCTGTCGAGCCGTTTCTAACAGCCCAGAAGTGGAACAAGACGGTCTACTTCGAGGATGGGTTGGCTACGTTACTGCGCATTTCCTCGATACCGACGGCAGTCGTGCTCAACCGGCGCGGCGAGATCGTCAGCCGCATGAACGGTTTTGTGCCGGAGCGTTTTGTCGACATGCTTAGCGACCGGATCCGGGATGCTTTAGCGGAGTAAACAGCATGGCCTTTGAGCGGATTTTCTGGATTGTTCTCGACAGCGTCGGCGTCGGCGAGATGCCAGACGCCGCGGCCTTCGGCGACGCCGGCAGTGACACGCTCGGCAACATCGCCAGGCTCCGCCCGATGCAATTGCCCAATCTGAGCAACCTCGGTATCGCGAACATCCGCCCAGTAGCGGGGCTCACGGCGCCCGCGCTTCCCGAAGGCAGTTACGGCAAATGCACGCTCGCCTCGCCGGGCAAGGATACCACCACGGGGCATTGGGAAATGGCTGGCATTCTTCTCGACCGGCCTTTTCCGATCTACCCGAACGGTTTTCCCGCGGAAGTAATGGACGCGTTCCACAGCCGTATTGGGCGCGGCAGCCTGGGCAACTGTCCGGCCTCGGGCACCGAGATTATCAAAGAGCTTGGCCCCGAGCACATGCGCACCGGCAAGCCGATCGTGTACACCTCCGCCGATAGTGTCTTCCAGATCGCCGCGCACGAAGAGGTCATCCCAATTCCCGAGCTCTATCGCATGTGCGAAATCGCCCGGGAAATTCTGACAGGCCCGCATGAGGTCGGCCGTGTTATTGCCCGTCCGTTCCTCGGCGTTCCGGGCGCGTTCGCACGCACATCGAACCGCCATGACTACGCCGTGCCGCCACCCGCTGGAATGTTGCTCGACCGGCTCGCGGAGCATCACGTGCCCGTGCGCGGCATCGGCAAAATCTACGACATCTTTCTGGGACGCGGCATCGCCGAGACGTTCAAAACGAAGACCAACGCCGAAGGAATGGCGCGCACACTCGAAGCGGCGGAGACATTCGAGCGCGGTCTGGTCTTCGTGAACCTCGTAGACTTCGACATGCTCTACGGCCATCGCAACGATGTCGAAGGCTACGCACAGGCGCTCGAAGCCGTCGACGAATGGATCCCCGCGCTGCGCGCGAAGTTGCGGCCCGGCGATCTGCTGCTCTTCACTGCCGATCACGGCTGCGACCCGACTACGCCCTCGACGGACCACAGCCGCGAATACGTGCCACTGCTGGCCTCCGGCCCCGCTGTGAAAGTGGGCGTCGATCTCGGCACCCGCGGCAGCCTCGCCGACATTGGACAAACCGTCGCCCGTAATTTCGGAACCCACATCGAGAACGGCGCCAGTTTTCTGGCACTCATCGACTGTAAATAGCGCGCTCCAGTGCAGTATCATCAACACTGGCAGCCATGGATGAGCTCCACATCACTCCGGCCAGTGATCGCTCGTTGCTGGTGACGCTGGGTAGCCGGATTGCGGTCGATGTTCATCGGCGCGTCCGCAAATTCTGTGCATTGCTCGAAGCGTCCGGCCCTCCCGCGATCCAGAATCTCCATCCCGCTTACGCCAGCGTGCTGATCGACTTCGATCCGCGCGAGACCAATATCGACGATCTCGGCCGCTACGTGGAAAACCTGCTGCAGGATCTCGACTCGATGCCGCTTCCGCTCACGCGCCGCATTGAGATTCCGGTCTGCTATGCGGCCGAGTTCGCACCCGATCTCGGCGCAGTCGCGGCGCTGTGCGGACTTGCGCCGGCCGAAGTGATCCGGCTCCACTCTTCCGCGGAGTATCTCGTTTATTTCCTCGGTTTCCCGCCTGGCTTCGCGTACCTCGGCGGAATGCCGTCGTCGATCGCAGCGCCCAATCTGCCCGAACCGCGCCGCTCCGTGCCGGCCGGCAGTGTCGTGATCGGCGGCAACCAGACGGGCATTTGTCCCGCCGCATCGCCCGGCGGATGGCGCATCATCGGGCGTACCCCGCTGCACCTGTTCTCTCCGGGTGGCGAGATGCCCGCTCTGCTCGCCCTGGGCGATGAAGTGCGCTTCGTTCCCATCTCGATCGAGGAGTTCACGCGTCTATGCCGCTAATCCGCGTTCTCGATGCTGGTCTGCTAACCACCGTGCAGGACCTCGGCCGCCTCGGCTACGCCGACCTAGGCGTCCCGGTCTCCGGCGCGGCCGACGCGTTCTCCTTGCGCCTAGGCAATCTGCTGGTGGGCAATTCCGAAAACGCGGCGGCGCTCGAAATGACGCTCCTTGGCGCCGCCATGGAGTTTGACGGAGTTGCGCTGGTTGCGCTCACAGGCTCCGATTTCGGCTCCACGCTCGATGGCGATCCCGTGCCGAACTGGGTCCCATTTGAAGTCGAGCGCGGCCAGACGATTCGCTGCGGAGCTTCACGCGCCGGTGCGCGTTGTTATCTCTGCGTGCATGGTGGGATCGACGTGCCGCTCGTGCTCGGCAGCGCGTCAACGCATCTGCTCACGGCCATGGGCGGTCTTGAAGGCCGCGCACTGCGTGCTGGCGACGCGCTGTGTGTTGGGCCGCCGGTTCCGCCGCATGTCATCATCCGCCAGGTTCATCCGCAACGCGCCGCCGCGTACTTGCGCCGCGATGTGTTGCGCGTTACCGAAGGCCCGCAGTTCAATTGGTTCCCGCCGGCCATTTGCGCAAGTTTTTTTCAAACGTCATATTTGGTCAGCGAGGACTCGGACCGCGCGGGCCTGCCTTTGCGCGGAGCGCCGCTGCCGCTCTCCCAGAGCCGCGAGATGCTCGTCGAAGGCGTCGCCCAGGGCGCGCTCGAGATATCGCCGGACACACAGCCGCTGCTCGTCACCGTCGATCACCAGACCACCGGCGTCTGCCCGAAGATCGCCAACGTGATCTCGGCAGATCTGTCGCGCGCCGGACAATTGCGTCCGCAAGACAGCGTGCGCTTCGAACTCGTCAGTCTTGAGGCCGCCCAAAGCGCCGCGCGCCAGCAGGAGGAATGGATCTATTCCCTAGTCCAACTTCAATAAGGTGGAAGTGCTCGGACCCTGGTGCAAAGCAGTCCGGCCAACCCGGAGGTGACGACGACCAAAGTGCCCCTGTTGACCAGGGCTTCACCAACCTGCTCGTCGAACTGCACCGCAATTTAACATCATCGATCTCACTGAATATAAACTGACTATCCTGCCTGACGAGATCCGTCAACTCGCCTGATTGCCGCACTCGAAGCCTATCTGGACAAAGATGGGGCGCTGTTCTTTTCCGGCGGCAGCCTGCTTAAACAGGAGCGCTTCGCTCTACTGGGAGCGGCGAAGTTCGCGCAGGAATGTGTGTTGTTGAAAGCACAGAAGCTTCCAGATATCGACGAGTTGCCTTGCTTCCTCTGCCAATCGGGTGAGTCGATCGCAGCGGAACCAGGTGCCGAAGTGCTGGCAACCTATGGCCATCCTTACTTCGACCGTGCGCCGGATCACTTCAGCTCCCATAAGCACACCCCTATCGGTAGCCGGACCGGCGGACCCCTCATCGTCTGCAACGGCAAGGTAGTCTATATCGCCAACCCGTTTTTCCGTTCCTATGGCGAGGACGGCTATGGGATCCAGGAGCAGGTTGTTGCCCAACTGATCCGCGACCTGTTGCCCGAACCGGCGATCCGGGTTGAGAACGTTCCGTCCACGGCCTAGCCCAACTTCCGCAGTTCGAGAGGCACCGTAACTTTTTTCAGCCTACTCGAAGGCGGTTGGATCTCCAGAACAGGACGGTGGTCTTTTGTTTTCATCATCGCGTCTGTCGGATTTTCTCTCCCCGTCGTGAAAGTGCGCTGTAGTGTAGACCAACCCACTTGAAAACGCGCCCCAGATCCGTAGGATTGCTGTATGTACCTGCGGCGTTGCTACCGGCGCAAAGATGGCAAGCGGCACGCCTATTGGGCGCTGGTGGAGAGTTACCGCACGGCGCGCGGGCCGCGGCAGCGCGTGGTGGCCTACCTCGGCGAACTCGACGAGCGCGGCCGGCTCGGTGTTCGGCAGTGCGCCCGGGGCCGGAGCCCGACCTGGCAGACCGAGCTGTTTCAGGAGGCCGTCCCCGAGTATGTCGAAGTGGACCTGAAAGGGGTGCGGGTCGAGCGCAGCCGTCAGTTCGGCGGCTGTTGGCTGGGCCTGACGCTGCTGCGCGCGTTGGGGCTGCAGGAACTTCTGGAAGGGCTGCTGCCGGCGGGTCGCGAGGACGTGCCATGGGCGGTGATGACGCTGGTGTTGGTGCTGGGCCGGCTGCTGGACTGCTCCAGCGAGTTGCACTTGGCCGAGCACGGTTATGAGGCCAGTGCGTTGGCCGAGTTGCTCGGCGTGCCAGCGGCGAAGGTCAACGATGACCGGCTCTATCGCGCGCTGGACCAGTTGCTGCCGCACAAGCAGGCGCTCGAGAAACACCTCAAGCAGCGCTTGGGCGAACTGTTCCAACTCGACTACGACCTGCTCTTGTACGACGTGACCAGTACGTACTTCGAAGGCGAAGCGGCGGGCAACCCGCAAGCACAACGCGGCTACTCGCGCGATCACAGGCCGGACTGTAAGCAAGTCAACATTGCGCTGGTGGTGAGCCGCGGCGGCATGCCGTTGGGTTATGAAATATTCGCGGGCAATCGCAGCGACGTGACCACGGTGGAAGAGATCGTCGAAGCGATGGAGCGGCAGTATGGCAAGGCCAACCGGATTTGGGTGATGGATCGCGGGATGGTCTCGGCCGACAACGTGGAGTTTCTCAAGCAAGGCGGACGGCGTTACATTCTGGGCACGGCCAAAGGTATGCTGCGCAAGTTCGAGCAGCAGTTGCTGGCCAGCGATTGGCGCGAGGTGCACGAAGGCCTGGAAGTAAAGCTATGCCCGGCGCCGGACGGCGACGAACTGTTCATCCTTTGCCGCAGCGCGCAACGCCGGTTGAAAGAACAGGCCATGCATGAGCGCTTCGAACGCCGCATCGAGCAGAAGCTGGAAACGCTGGTGGAGAGTTGCCGGAAGCGTAAGCAGAATCCGCTTGTGGTGGCACAACGGGTCGGCAAGTTGCTGGGACGCAACACGCGCGCCGCCGGGTTGTTTCAGGTCGAGATCGCGCCGGACGCTCAAGGACGCGCCTGTCTGCAGTGGAGTAAGCGCAGCGACTGGCGCGACTGGGCACGCTTGAGTGAGGGCTGCTACTTGCTGCGCAGCAACGTGACGGACTGGACGGGCGAAGAGCTTTGGCGCGCGTACATTCAATTGACGGAGGCCGAGGCGGCGTTTCGCCTGCACAAGAGCGACCTGGTGATGCGGCCCATCTGGCACCAGAAAGAGCATCGCGTGCAGGCGCACATCCTGGTCTGCTTTCTCGCCTATGTGCTGTGGAAGACGATGGGGCGGCTCTGTCACCAAGCGGGGCTGGGAGACGAAGCGCGGAAGGTGTTCGCCGAGCTTCAGCAAATCTCGCTGGTTGACGTTGTGCTGCCGACGCGCACGGGTATCGCACTCCGCAAGCACTGTGTCAGCCGTCCTACTGAACACCAGGCGATTCTCCTGCAGCGGCTCGGCCTGAAACTCCCCACCAGCCTCGAAATCGCGGACTTGTAGTGTAGACTTCGCCGCCTCCGCGTTGCAGGGAAAGGACTTTCCTGCGCAACTGCGGAAGTTGGGCTAGGTCACGCTGCTTCACCAGCCATCGGGCCAGCTCGTAGCACATCTGCTGCATTACCCACTGACCCGGCGCGCCCCGGATGTCGATATCATTGAGGAGGCTGGCTGGGTCAACGGAGCCCGAGTGCAGGTCCGTTGCGAACGAAAACCGTCCGCCGTTTTGCTGGTACCACAGCGCATCAAGGTACTATTCGATTATCAGAATAGATACGCGAGTTTTGACCTTCCGCCGTTACTTGGCCACCAAGCCGTCGCAATCAAATGATTGATTCGACAGGAATGTCACTTCGTGTTACGCCGTGTGGGGCTGCGGTTCCAAATTCGGCTAACACCCAAAAACTTTGTTCTGAATTCAGAACAAGAACGCTCAATATGGGCTTGCCCCGCAGAGGAGCGAGCCGATATACTTTATGACTGGGGTGTGGGTTATATTTCGCTCTTGGAGATGGAAATAGCGAGTCGTGCAGGAATAGACAACATGGAGGATGCAGGACAGAAACTGAAACGTGTCCGGGAGCGACTGAAACTTCGCTACCGGGATGTCGAAGAAGCGAGCCTGCAGATCGCGAACCGGCGCAAGAACGACGAATTTGCCATCGCTTTAAGCCGTCTGGCCGACATCGAAAACAAAGGTACGGTCCCATCTCTCTACCGCCTTTATTCGCTTTGCGCCATTTATCGTCTGGAGCTGCTAGACGTACTGAACTGGTACGGCGTCAACGTCTCTGATCTTCCCGGAGATGCCGCCAGCATCCAACTCGAGCATACACACTCGATCGGTTTTGTCGCGCACGAGCACGGAGACGTCACCGTGCCCCTATCGCTCGATCCCGGGATCGATCTTCGGCGCACTACGTTTGTGACGCGTTTCGTTCAGCGCTGGGGCAAGCTTCCGCTCGTGTTGCTGAACGGTCTCGAAATCAAGAACAACCGATATGCGTTTGTAGGTACGGAAGATTGGTCGATGTACCCGATCATTCAACCGGGATCGCTGATCGTGATTGAAGAGTTCCGCCGGAAAATCGCGCCCGCCGAGTGGAACAACGAGTTCGATCGTCCAATCTATTTCATGGAGCACAGGGAAGGCTATTGCCTCGGTTGGTGCACGCTGACCGGCGCGCAGCTAATCGTCCAGCCGCACCCCTCCTCTGGTTGCTCGCCGCGCGTCTTTGCCTATCCGGACGAGGTCGACATTCTGGGGCAGGTCGTCGGTGTTGCTATGCGTCTCGATCAAGGTCGCCGACGCCGTGTTCGTTCCTGAGCAAAGCCAGCAGCATTTCCAGGTCCGTCAAAAACAGAGTCCGCTCGACTTCACGCGCGGAAGCGGGCATGCAGTTGCGGTACGGCTCCAACTGCAACCAGGTCTTGAGCACAGCCCGCCGCGGCCCCTCTATTTCAGACAAATAGGTTTCCAAATCTTCTTTCTGCTGTTGCAGGTCAAAGCACAGCCACTCGGCGAACAACTCCGCATGCGAGTCGCCCATGGCGCGATTTGCCTCCTCGGAACCAAACAAATTAGCGAGGCCGTGATGCTCATATTCTCCGGAATTAGAATTGCGCAACGAGGTCAAATAGACGAGCTTGCCGAACACGGACGGAATCTGCGCGAGAGTGTTCCTCCACAGATCCGGCGCTGCGCCGCGATTGAGGGTTCGTTTAGTTCGGGACGAATTCATTGTAAAAACCTACCCGCTCTGTGCTCATTCTATTTCATTATTACTACACACCCGCCCGCGAATTGCTTCGGAAACTAATGCAGAAACCCTACGCGTTCTGAATTCCGAAATTATCTTCCGGGAAAGGCACTTAGTCCTCTCAGGTCTTTAATCTAGGACTGCCGGTCACAGAGGCCGCAAAACAAAAGCAACAAGGATCCACTCAGATGCTGAAAAGAACACTCTTCGTCATGATTCTCGCCATCCAGTTTATCGCGATTGCTGGCCAGGGATTCGCCCACATCCCCGACCCCGACTGCTTCCCGTGCCCGGAGAACTCGCAACGCTAAGGAACCCGAATCCGCAAAGGACCCATTCAAATGCTGAAAAGAACACTCTTCGTCATGATCCTCGCTCTCCAGTTTATCGCCGTCGCTGGCCAGGGATTCGCCCACATCCCCGACCCCGACTGCTTCCCGTGCCCGGAGAACTCGCAGCGCTAAGGAACCCGAATCCGCAAAGGACCCATTCAGATGCTGAAAAGAACACTCTTCGTCATGATCCTCGCTCTCCAGTTTATCGCTGTCGCCGGCCAGGGATTCGCCCACATCCCCGATCCCGACTGCTTCCCGTGCCCGGAGAACTCGCAGCGCTAAGGAACCCGAATCCGCAAAGGACCCATTCAAATGCTGAAAAGAACACTCTTCGTCATGATCCTCGCTCTCCAGTTTATCGCCGTCGCCGGCCAGGGATTCGCCCACATCCCCGATCCCGACTGTTTCCCGTGCCCGGAGAGCTCGCAGCGCTAAAGAACAAGATTCACGGAGACGTCATGGTGATAAGATAGATGCTCCACGCTTCTCTCATCGCCATGACGTCTGTATCCGCTCTCGAACGCACCATTTTCCTGATTAGCATATCGGGCCATCTCTTGCTGTTAGCGAAACTTTATTTTACCCGGCTCTACCGGATCTACTGTTGGTTTACCCTCTATCTCGCCTTCCAGTTAGTCACCACGGTCGTCTTGATGATGCTCAACCCCCGCACGAATGCCTTCGGCTACGTCTGGATTCCCGCGCGGTTGGGAGTCTACGTGCTTTACTTTCTGGTTGTGTATGAATTATATGCTCTCGTGCTCAAGGATTATCCAGGGATTCAGCGCCTGGGCCAACGCGCGATGCTGGTCGCAGTAGCAGTCAGCCTTCTAGTCTCCGGATCGTCGCTGATTGTCGATATGAACGCCAATCCGGATCCGTATCCGGTATTGAAGCTGGTTTACACATTCGGCCGCGGAGTCACGTTCAGCCTGGTGCTTTTCATCGCGATGATGGTGGGATTTCTGGCGTATTTCCCGGTTCCGCTGAAAAGCAACGTTGTGACGCACGCCGCGCTGAATGTGGCGTATTTTCTAGCCACTTCGCTGGGCGTGTTCTATCGCAATATGGTGGGGCAGGGAATAGCCCGCACACTCAGCATGACGCTTGGCGCGCTCACCGCCGCTCTGCTCTACTGCTGGTTCTTCCGGTTCTCGCTGGCTGGCGAAGAGCGTGTGCAAAGCGCGGGAATCCGCTGGGATCGCGGCGCGGAAATGCACCTGCTGGACCAACTCAAGACCATCAATAATTCGCTTTTACACCCTTCACTCAAGTAAGCAAATAAATTCCTGACATTAAATGCAAATAGCTGTTTGCATCCGATCCTCTTTTCGGTTATTCTGATCGTGACGAGTTCAGGAGGCTCAATTGATGAATTCTTTATGGATTGCGGCGATCATCATTGCGGTTTTGGTTGCCGGTCTTCTGATTGGGTTTTTCCGCCGTGTCATTCTCGCCGGCCCGCTGCCTGCTCCCGACCGTGAATGGGCGGCGGCATTCCGTGCCACTCGCTATCAGCCGATGGCACGCCTGCTCCGCTCGTCGGACTTTGAATACCTTGCCTCGCAGCCGGGCTACACGCCCGCGATGTCTTCCCGCCTCAGGGCGCAGCGCCGCCGCATTTTTCGCAGCTACCTGGGAAATCTGCAACAGGATTTTGACCGCTTGAGCAGCATCGCCAAGTCCGTTGCCGTGCACTCCGCCGAGGACCGCTCGGAACTGGTAGCCGGTCTCCTGCACCAGCGCATGCGCTTCATCTGGGCCTTGTCGCTTGTTGAACTGCGCCTGGCACTGCATTGGGCCGGCGATTCCGCGGTCGATGTGCGTGGTTTGGTTGAAGCCGTCGAGTCGATGCGCGTGCAGATCCAGGATCTGACCGCCTCGCCTTCTCTCGCCTGATCTCCCTGTTCGCTTGCCCGCCCTTCTCCGCGTCTGCGCGGCGGAGGGCGGTAGTCCTGCCCTTACAGTCCGGCCCGCTTCCACAATTCATCGACGCGCCGCTGCACTGCTTCTGGCATCGTGATCACCTCCGGCCAAGGCCGTGTGAAGCCTTCCTGGGGCGATTTTCGAGTCGCGTCAACTCCCATCTTCGAGCCGAAATCCTGCAAGCGGCTGGCGTGGTCGAGCGAATCGATCGGGCCAAGCGCAAATTCGATATCGCGCTGCGGGTCGATATTATTCAGCGCGCGCCATGCTACTTCGCTGGCATTTTGCACATCGACGTCTTCGTCCACTACGACAATGCACTTGGTGAACATCGCCTGGCCTAGACCCCAGATAGCGTGCATCACCTTGCGCGCTTGGCCGGGGTACGATTTGCGGATCGAAACCAGCATCAGATTGTGGAACACGCCCTCTGCCGGCATGCACATATCGCGAATTTCGGGAATTTGCATGCGCAGCAGCGGCAAAAAGATGCGTCCAATCGCTTGGCCCATGTAGAAATCCTCCATCGGCGGCCGCCCGACGATGGTCGCGGCGTAGATCGGATTCTTGCGTTGCGTGACGCAGGTGACGTGGAATACCGGATACTCGCCCGCCAGCGAGTAGTAGCCGGTGTGGTCGCCGAACGGTCCCTCCGTGCGCAGTTCGCCTAATTCGACATAGCCCTCGAGGACGATCTCCGCATTGGCCGGGACCTCAAGATCACAGGTTTCGCAGCGGACCATCTCCACAGGCTTTCCGCGCAAGAAGCCCGCGATCATCATCTCGTCGAGATCGGGCGGCAGCGGAAGAATCGCCGAGTAGATCACAGCCGGATCCGCGCCAATCGCCACCGCGACGTCCATGCGTTTGCCAGCGCCGTCTTTCAGCCGGCGGCGGTAGTGTTCGGCGCCCTGTTTGTGAGTCTGCCAGTGCATCCCGGTTGTGCGCTCGTCGAAAACCTGCATGCGGTACATGCCGCAATTGCGTTTGCCGGTCTCGGGATTTTTCGAAAAGACCAGCGGCAGCGTGACAAATGGACCGCCGTCGTCCGGCCAGCAGTGAAGCACGGGAAACTCCCGCAGCGAAAAATCGTCGTGGCGGATCCACTCCTTGCACGCGCCGCTGTTCACTATCTTAGGAAAAAACGAACCCATTTCAGCGAGTTTGGGCAGCATTTTGAGTTTGCCCAGCAGACCCTCTGGCATGCGCATTTCGAGGTACTCGGAGATCCGCCGCGCCACCTCGTCCACCGAGTCCACCTCGAGCGCGATCTCCATCCGCTTCATACTCGCGAATGCGTTGATCAGCACGGGCACGGTGCTGCCCTTCGGTTTTTCAAACAACAGTGCCGGTCCGCCGCTCTTCACGGAACGGTCGGCGAACTCTGTGATTTCGAGATAGGGATCCACTTCGAACGGGATCCTTTTGAGTTCGCCGCTTTTTTCAAGCGCCGCGACAAAGTCGCGCAGATCGTTGTAAGCCATAGGAGGTTGAGTCTAGTTTCAATCTAGCAGGCCCGGTGCGCGCGGGGGCGTATCCCAAGATCCGCAAATTGCCCCCGGCTGGTTCATTCTTTGCGCACCTTTGCGGCTGGGCGGCCATGGGTCACCCGCGGGCGAAGCGTCCGCGTTCCGGGTGCGCAGTAGTCCGGCGGATTTCTCGACGATTGTGTCGTACCCATTCCGCTATCATGAAAGCTGCTTCACCGTTTTTAAAAGAGACCATGAATAATCGAATCGCATTCGTCAGCGGCGCCAGCCGCGGTATTGGAAGAGCCTGCGCCCTCGCGCTTTCGGCGGCCGGCGCGCGCGTCGTGCTAGCCGCGCGCAACACTGAGAAACTGGAAGAGGTTGCCGCGCAGATTCGCGCGCAGCAGCGCGAGGCGTTGGTCGTCCCGCTCGATCTCTCCTCGCACGCATCGATCAAGGAAGCCTTCGCAATCACCGCCGCGGAGTTCGGTCCTGTCCACATTCTGGTCAACAACGCCGCCGTGACGCGCGACAATCTCGCCTTACGCATGAAGCCCGAGGACTGGGAATCGGTGATCCAGACCAACCTGACCGGCTCGTTTTACGCCACCCAGGCCGTGCTCTCCGGCATGATGAAGGAGCGCTGGGGCCGGATCATCAACATCGCCTCGATCGTCGGCGAGATGGGCAACGCGGGCCAGGCTAACTATTGCGCCTCGAAGGCCGGGTTGATCGGCCTGACGAAATCTCTCGCGCGCGAAATGGCCAGCCGTAATATCACGGTCAACGCGATTGCGCCTGGCTTTATCGAAACCGACATGACGGCGGTCCTGCCCGACAAGGTCAAAGATGCCATGCTCTCGGGCATTCCGCTCCAACGCTTCGGCAAGCCTGAAGACATCGCCGCCGCCGTATGTTACCTGGCCAGCGATGCGGCTAACTACATCACTGGCCACGTGCTCGACGTCAACGGCGGCCTGTACATGTAGGGCAGGGGATTCGCCCTAGCGATCGACGCGCGCGCCCGCTCCGCCCATCACTTTTTCGACTTCCGCCAGCGATGCCATCGTCGTATCGCCCGGCGTCGTCATGGCCAGCGCGCCATGCGCCGCGCCACAATCGACGGCGTATTGGCCGCCCTTGTTTTCAAGGAAGCCGTAAATCAATCCCGAGGCAAATGAGTCGCCGCCGCCCACGCGATCGTAGATTTCGAGCGACTCACGCTGGCGCGCTTCGAAGAACTGGCCGTCGCAATAACACACCGCGCCCCAGTCGTTGATCGACGCCGTTTTGGCGTGACGCAGCGTCGTGGCAACCACTCCGAAATTCGGAAAGGCCTTCACTGCCTGCTCGATCATGCGCTTGAAATTGCTCACGTCGAGTTTGGACAGGTGCTTGTCGATGCCTTCGACCTGGAAGCCGAGCGCGGCGGTGAAGTCCTCTTCGTTGCCGAGCATCACGTCGACCAGCGGAGCGAGTTCGCGGTTGACTTCCTTCGCACGCGCTTCGCCGCCGATCGCCTTCCATAGCGAAGGGCGGTAATTCAGGTCATACGAAACGATCGTGCCGTGCTTGCGTGCCGCCTGCATGGCCTCTTTCGCGACGGCGGGTGTCGACTCCGAGAGCGCGCAGAAGATGCCGCCGGTGTGCAGCCAGCGTGCGCCTTCCTTGCCGAAGATCTCGTCCCAATCGACCTGGCCGGGCCGGAGTTGCGCCACGGCCGTATGGCCGCGGTCCGAGCAGCCCACGGCGCCGCGCACGCCGAAGCCGCGTTCGGTGAAATTGAGGCCGTTGCGCACGCTTCGCCCGACGCCGTCGTACTTCATCCACAGCAGGTGCGATTGATCGACGCCGCCCTGGTAAATCAGATCCTGCACGAGCCGTCCGACCGGGTTGTCGGCCAACGCCGTGACCACGGCCGTGCGCTGTCCAAAGCAGCGTTTCAGCCCTCGCGCGACGTTGTATTCGCCGCCGCCTTCCCAGGCCTGGAACGTGCGCGTTGTGTGGATGCGCCCTTCGCCGGGATCGAGCCGTAGCATCACCTCGCCCAGACTGACAAGGTCCCAACGGCATTCTTCTTTGGATCTGATAGTAAGCATAAGTTCACCTCGCGGAAGGAATAAATTTCCAGTTTACTTCACTGCTGTTTGAGACACGGCAGGGAGCAGCCGTTCCACGTCAACGGTGCCGCACAAGCGACCGGAGGCTGCATTTTCACAGCCTGATTCGCGCCTCCGGTCGCTGCCGCTCTGGGCACCGATGGAGATGTCCGACAAACGGTGCCGCGAGCGCAAGCGACCGGAGGCTGCGTTTTTACAGCCTGATTCGCGCCTCCGGTCGCAGGCGCTTTCGAATGAGCGTGAATTTACTTCGATTCGCGCGCGTATTCCGTCGGCATCAGTATCGTAATCGCGTCCTCGACGATCGAAATCCGCGCCGGCAGCGTGCCTGCCAGTTCACCGTCCAACTGGACGTACACCGGTTCCGCCCCTGCCGCTTCGAGAATCAGCGACCTGCCGCGCAGAACCGTGACGCCGGGCAGGCGATCGGCGCAGCGCAGCAGGACTCCGGCCAGATATGGCACATAACGCAAGGGAAGACGGCCCTTGAAGAGCACAAACTCGAGATCGTCGCTGCACAAGCTGATGTGGCGCGCGATGCTCAGGTAGCCGCCGTAGTTGCGTACGCGGCTGGCCAGCGCGAAACCGCATCGCGCGCTACGCCCGTCTGCAACCACATCGAACTCTGCCAGCATTCCGCGCACCATTCCAAAACCGGCCACCCAGTATGCGAATTTGCCGGCCTTCTCTTTCAGCGCGGGATTCACTCGATGGACCACGGAGGCGTCCAACCCGATTCCGGCCATCAGCAGAAAGTGGCGTCGCGAATTGGCGCCGGATTCCAGCAGGCCGGCGGCGACGCGCACTGGGACAAGCGTGGCGATGCGCTCCGCAACGCGCTCCATGTGGCCGCCGAGGCCCAACTCCATGCAAAGCACATTGGCCGTGCCGGCGGGCAATGCCGCCAGCGTGACGTGCGAGCCCGCGATTCCATTCACCACTTCGTGGATCGTGCCGTCGCCGCCTGCCACCAGGATAAGATCGACGCCGGCGCCGGCGCATTCCCGCGCGATTCGCGTGGCGTCACCGGGCGCGGCGGTCGGATGCACAGTCACTGTGTGGCCCTGGCCGCGCAGAATCTCCAGGCTGCGCTCCAAGCGCTCTGGATGTTTACGGATGCCGCCTGCGACGGGGTTGTAGATCAGGCGTGTATTCTTGTAGATGGCGATACGTTCATTATAGTCCGATGTCGAAGCAGCCCCATCCCGAGATCGAAGCGCTACGCGCCGAACTGCGGCGCCACGAGCACCTCTATTATGTGCTCGATCAACCCGCTGTTTCCGATGCCGATTACGATGCGTTGATGCGCCGGCTCCAATCGCTCGAAGCCGAATTTCCCGAATTGGTTACGTCGGATTCGCCCACGCAGCGCGTCGGCGGAAAGCCGCGCGAAGGCTTCGTCAAGGTACGCCACTCCGCGCCGATGCTCAGTCTCGACAACGCGCTGAACGAGGGCGAGTTGCGCGAATTCGACCGCCGCGTGCGCGAGGGGCTGGGCGGCGAGGCGTTTCGCTATGTGGCCGAATTGAAGATGGATGGCCTCTCGATGGCGGCGCATTTTCACGGCGGCGTCTTTCACCAGGCGATCACGCGCGGCGACGGAGCGGTGGGTGAAGACGTCACGGAGAACGCGCGCACGATCCGTTCGCTGCCCCTGAGGGTCGACGGCGGTCCGTCGTCGTTCGAAGTGCGCGGCGAAGTCATTATGGACCGCGCGGCCTTCGAGCGGCTCAACGCCGACTGTGAACGGGAGGGCCGCAAGCCCTACGCCAATCCGCGCAACTCCGCCGCCGGCTCGCTGCGCGTTCTCGACCCCGCTATCAGCGCGGCGCGCCAACTCGACTACTTTACTTACTTCCTGCTGGTGGACGGCCAGTTCCATTTCGAGAGCCATTGGGAATCTCTCGAAGCGCTGGCGGCGTTGCAGTTTAAGGTCAATCCCGAGCGCCGCCTGTGCGCGAACCTCGACGAGTTGCTCGCGTTCTGCGCCGGATGGGAAGCGCGCCGCGACTCCCTGCCGTATGAGATCGACGGCGTGGTTGCGAAGGTCGATTCCCTTGCACAACAGCAGCGCCTCGGCTGGACCGCGAAAGCGCCGCGCTGGGCCATTGCCTACAAGTACCCGGCGCGGCAATGCAGCACGGTTCTCGAAAATATCGAGGTACAGGTGGGACGCACGGGTGCGCTCACGCCGGTCGCGCATCTTCGCGCGGTGAACGTCAGCGGCGTGAGCGTTACCCGCGCCACGCTGCACAACGAAGACGAGATCGAGCGGCTCGGCGTGCAAATCGGCGACACTGTGGTCGTCGAACGCAGCGGAGACGTGATCCCGAAGATTGTGCGTGTCGAAGCGCAGGGCGCCGAACGGCGTGCTTTCGTGATGCCCAGGGAGTGCCCCGTGTGCGGCGGAGAAGTTGTGCGCGAAGAGGGCGAATCCGCGCGCCGCTGCATCAACACGAACTGCCCGGCACGCTTGAGGGAATCCGTGCTGCATTTCGCCGCCCGCGGCGTGATGGATATCGATGGCATGGGCGAGGCGCTCGTGGAACAACTGGTCGGGCGCGGCCTTGTCAAGAGCGTGGCCGATCTGTACGCGCTCTGCCGCGCGGATCTCACGGCGCTCGAACGCATGGGCGAAAAGTCCGCGGAGAAGATTTTGCAGAATATCGAAGCATCGAAGCAACGGCCGCTACCGCGCGTGCTGAATGGCCTTGGCATACCGTTTGTCGGCGAACGCACCGCCGCGATTCTTGCGGATGCTTTTGGCGGCCTGGACGAAATTCGCGACGCGGACGAGGTCTCGTTGCAGCGTGCCGAAGAGGTGGGCCCGAAGGTGGCTCAGAGCGTACGGCAATTTTTCCATGAGCCGCGCAACCGCGAACTGGTCGAGCGGCTGCGCGCGGCGGGACTCCAGTTTACCCATGAAAAACGCAACGCCGGAGGAGCGCTCCGCGGCTTGACCTTCGTCCTGACGGGCACATTGCCTACGCTCAGCCGCGAGCAGGCCAAGGAGAAGATCGAGGCGGCGGGCGGCAAGGTTGCCGGCTCCGTCAGCAAGAAGACGCATTACGTCGTCGCCGGCGCGGAGGCCGGTTCAAAGTTGGAGAAGGCGCGCACGCTGGGTCTGACGGTGATTGACGAGCGCCAGCTTCTGGAAATGACCGGCACATGAATAGCCTGGTTGCGACTCTGGTTTCGTGGGGGCCCGGCGGCGTACTGCTCCTCGCTCTGATCGATTCGGCTGGTATTCCAATTCCCGGTGGCGTCGATGTTCTGGTCACGGTGGTGGCAACGCTCAGCGCGCGCAGCGGCTATCTGGGCGCGTTGTTCGCGACGCTCGGCTCGCTGCTCGGCAGCCTGGTTTTGTATTACATCGGCCGCCGCGGCGGCCAGGCGTATCTCGAGCGCCACACGTCCAGCGAGCGCGGCGCAAAGTTCCGCTGCTGGTTTCTGCGCTACGGCCTGATCACGGTCTTCATCCCCGCGCTGCTGCCGATTCCGCTGCCGCTCAAGGTGTTCATCCTGTGCGCCGGCGCATTCGGTGTCAGGACGCGGTCGTTCGTTTTGGTACTGCTTGCCGCGCGCATTCCGCGCTACTTTGGCCTGGCCTTTCTCGGCGTGAAGCTCGGAGAGCACTCCATGGCCTGGCTGCTCGCGCATAAGACCTCCATCTCGCTGCTCTCCATTGCGCTCTTCGTCGCCTTGTACTTGCTGGTGCGCGTCTCGGACCGCCAGCGTCAAGCGCAGCTACAATAGCTGTATGTTCCAGACGACCGGCGCTTACGTAGACTCCCATCGCGAACGCTTTCTCCAGGAGCTGAAGGCGTTCATTCGGATCCCGAGCATCAGCACGCTTCCGGAAAATGAAGCGGACGTGAAACTCGCGGCGCAGTTCTGCGCCGACGCGATGAAGACGGCCGGTCTCGAAAACATTGAGATCATTCCGACGGCGCGGCATCCGCTGGTCTATGCCGATTGGCTACATGCGCCCGGCAAGCCGACCGTGCTTTGCTATGGCCACTTCGACGTGCAGCCCCCGGATCCGCTGGAGCTGTGGGAGAGCCCGCCGTTCGAGCCCACGATCCGCAACGGCAACCTCTACGCGCGCGGCGCAGTCGACGACAAGGGCCAGATGTACATGCACATCAAAGCCATCGAAACGCTCTTCGCCAAGCAGGGCAAGCTGCCCGTCAACGTAAAGTTCATCCTTGAAGGCGAAGAGGAGGTGGGCGGCGCATCCATCGCGAAATACGTCGCGGAGAATCCCGTCAGGCTCAAAGCCGACGTCGCGCTGGTCTCCGATACCGCGCTCTATGCCGAAGGCATTCCGACGCTCTGCATCGGCCTGCGCGGGCTGATCTATTTTGAAGTGGAAGCAAGCGGTTCGTCGCGCGACCTGCATTCGGGCCTCTATGGCGGCGCGGCGCCCAACGCCGTGTATGGCCTGATCGAATTACTGGCCAAGGCCAAGGACAGCGACGGCCGGATCCTGATTCCCGGTATCTACGACGACGTTCTGGAGCCTGCCGCGAAAGAGATCGAGAGTTGGAAGAATCTGCCTTTCAATGAGGCGGAGTTCCTCGAAAGAGAAGTCGGTTCGAGCTGTCTCACGGGTGAGCCGGATCGCATGATTTTCGAGCGCGTCTGGTCGCGGCCTACGCTCGAAGTTCACGGCATCGCGGGCGGCTTCACCGGCGCCGGCGCGAAAACAGTGATTCCCGCGAAGGCCACGGCCAAGGTTAGCGTGCGCCTGGTCCCCGCGCAGGATCTGGACAAGGTGATCGCGGCCTTCCGGGAGTGGGTTGCGAAGAACACGCCGGCCGGTATCCGGATGGAGGTGAAGGTGCTCAGCGCCTCGCCCGGCCTGGTGGTCGATCCCGAGCACCCCGCGATTCAATTCGCCGCGCAGTCGTTTCAGGAACTGATGGGACGCGAGACGGTCTTCATCCGTTCCGGCGGCTCGATTCCGATCGTCGGCGATTTTGCGAAGCACCTTGGAATTCCTACCATTCTGATGGGCTTTGGACTACCCGATGACGGACTGCATTCGCCCAATGAGAAATTCAAAGTGGAAAACTACTATACGGGTATCAAGACCATCGCTCATTTTTTTGAGCAGTACGGAAGATAGTGCCCAGTTCGGAAAATAGAGCCCAGCACCGGTAATAGGCCAGCCTGGGCCGGCGGAGGATCCCTGTCCACAGAAGCAAATCCAGCGTCACAATCGGAGAGCGTAGCGCGTTCGGCCGGCGTCATGTCGGCCGCGGTCCTCGCCAGCCGCCTTACGGGTGTCGTACGCGAACGCGTAATGGCCAGCCTGTTTGGCGCAAGCATGGCGTATGACGCCTTTCTGCTCGGCTTTCGAATTCCCAACCTGACACGCGATCTCTTCGCCGAAGGGGCGCTGTCGTCCGCTTTTGTGCCGACCTTCACCGAATACCTGGCGACCAAGAGCAAGCGGGAAGCGGGCGAGTTGGCAAACCTTGTTGCCACGGCCATTCTGGTTGTCGTCGGCTCGTTCTGCCTGTTCGGCATGTTACTCAGCCCGTATATCGTCCGGCTGCTGGCGCCCGGTTTCCTCGCCGTGCCCGGCAAGTTCGAACTCGCCGTGACGATGACGCGGATCATGTTTCCGTTCCTGCTGCTGGTCGCGCTTGCGGCGCAGGTGATGGGGATTTTGAATGCCTGCCGCACGTTCTTCATGCCCGCCTTGTCATCAACGTTTTTCAATCTCGGCTCGGTTGGCTTCGGCGTGCTGGCGGGGTTTGTCTGGGGGCCTGCGCTCGGCATCTCGAAGCTGGAGGGCATGGCCTGGGGCGTCGTCTTCGGAGGAGCACTGCAACTGGTCGTGCAGATTCCGCTGTTGCGGCGGCACGGCTTCATCTTCCGTCCGCGCTTCGATTGGTCGCACCCGGGCTTGCGCCACGTCGGCGCCTTGATGGCGCCGGCCATTCTGGGCAACGCGGCCGTGCAGGTGAACGTGATGGTGAATACGTATTTCGCCTCGCAGATCAACGATCCAATCCGCGGCATGGACGGTCCCACCAGTTGGCTGGGCTATGCGTTCCGATTCCTGCAATTGCCGCTCGGTTTGTTCGGGGTCGCGATCGGCTCGGCCACGCTGCCCTCGATCACGCGCAGCGCGGTGGCGGGCAATATGGACGAGTTCCGCAAGACGCTTTCGCGCTCGCTCGGCATGGTCTTCCTGCTGACGATTCCGTCCTCGGTTGGACTGATTGTGCTGGGGCGCTCGATGATTGGCGCAATCTATCAGACCGGCAGGTTTCAGCTCTACGATACCCAGCAGACGGCGAGCGCGCTTTCGTGCTACGCGATCGGGCTGGCCGGTTACTCGGCGCTGAAAGTCTTGACTCCGGCGTTCTACACGCTGCACGACGCGCGCACACCGATGGTCGTGAGTCTGTTCTCCATCGTGATCAATTTCGCCGTCTCCTACGTGATGACCACGCACACAGGCTTCGGCCATTCCGGATTGGCGCTCTCAACGTCGGCCGTAGCGCTCTTTAACTTCGTGGTGCTCTTCGTGATTCTGCGCAACCGCATCGGCGGCATTCACGGGCGCGCCCTGTTCGCCACGTTTCTCAAGGTGCTTGCCGCTTCGGCGGCGATGGGCGTGGCCGTGTATCTGTCGAGCGGTTTCATCGGGCTATCGCTAGGCGTGGGCGCCCGTGCCCGGATCGTCGATCTGCTGCTCTCGGTCCCGCTCGGCGTCGCTGTGTTCTATGTGTTGTGCCGGTTGTTTCAGGTGGCCGAACTGGACTTGGCGCTACGGGCGGCCGCTGGTCCGGCGCGGCGGCATGAGCCTAAGGTGTAGACTCAGGAAGAGCCATGATCGAGAGCGAACCCAAGCAGGATCTTACACACCAGTTAGTTGGACGATTCAAGGTATTGATCGGACAGGGCGTGTTGCAGCCCGGCGCGCGGCTGCCGCCCGAGCGCGAACTGGCCGAGCGCTTTGCGGTGAGCCGTTCGAGCCTGCGCCATGCGCTCAAGGTGCTCGATATTATGGGCGTCATCCGGCAGCGCGTCGGAGACGGAACATACGTGACCGATAGCGCTTCGCTGATCCTGAGCGAGCCGCTCGAGTTTCTGTTTCTGCTCGATGGCATCTCGTTGCTCGACCTGATCGAAACGCGCTTGATTGTGGAGCCCGAACTGGCCGCCCGTGCGGCGCAGTATGCCACTAGCGAACACCTCGTTGCCTTGCGCGCTTCGCTCCAGATGATGGAGAAAGTGCGCGATCAGGAGAAAGCCATTGAGGCCGATCTTGAATTTCACCAGGCCATCTTCCGTGCGGCCGGTAACCTGCTGTGCGACCGTCTGTTTAGCCTGATCCATCGCTCGATGGGCAAGAGCATGATCGTCACCTCGCGCATGGTCGACAGCAAACACACGCTCGCTTTCCACCGTCCCATCTATACGGCGATCGACAAGCGCAAACCGGACGAAGCCCGCACGCGCATGGCGGAACACCTCACCGACGCACGCAAGCTGCTGTTGCAGGCCGGTTCGCCCGCGATCCCGTTCGAGCAATTTGAAAGAATCCAGCCGCTCACCGAGCCGCGGCGGCAGAAGGCGCGTCAGCGTCCACAGTCTCAGAGCGTGTTAGAATCAGAGAAGAAATGACCTCTGAAATCGATCTGGTCATCCGGCTGCAGGACATAGACCAGCGGATAGCAGAACTCCAAAAAGAGATTGCGACCCTTCCCAAACGCGTCGCTTCCATTGAAAAAGCACTCGAACAACATCAGCGCCGCCTTGAAGTCGATCGTGCCGCGCTCGCTGCAAATTTGCGCGAACGCAAGAAGTGCGAAGGCGAAATCCAGTTGCAGGAGCAGAAGATTTCCAAGCTCCGCGACCAGTTGCTGATCGCCAAGACCAACGACCAGTACAAGGCCTTCCAGAGCGAAATCACCTTCTGCGAGGTACAGACCAAGAAGTACGAGGACCGCATCCTCGAATTGATGTCGGAATCCGAACCCTTCGACAAGGCCGTCAAGGCCGCCGAAGAACGGCTCAAGGCCGAGAAGGCCAGCGTCGACAGGGAGAAAAAGAACGCGGAGTTGCGCACGGCCGAGGACAAGAAGCAACTTGCCAAAGTGACCGCCGAACACGAGTCCGTCGCTGCGGGTGTGAAGCCACAGGTTCTCAAAGAATACAAGCGGATCCTCAAGAAGCACTCCGGCGCAGCCATCGCCGACGCGACCGATGGCCGCTGCGATGGCTGCAATATGATGCTGCGCCCGCAGTTCTATCAGGAATTGAAACTTTCCAACGGGCAGGTGATCCACTGCGAAAGTTGCGGCCGGATTCTGACCTACAATCCTCCGGTGGTTGTCGACGAGCAGGATGGCCCGATCTCCAGCGCTTCCTCGACGGTTTGACGGCATAGCGCACGCCGTTTGATCTGGAAACCGAGACGCATCCATAGCCGTCTAAGGGCGGTGAGATGAGGTTGACTCCGAAAGTTGACTTGACCCTCCTGAATAACGGCTTTAAAATCTAAGGTAGCGCAGAGCATGTTCTGGAAAGCGGTGTGTTGCATATGAACGCGAAGCCTCTATTCGCACTCAGTTCGATTTTGGCCCTTCTCGTCCCGGCGTCCGCCCTTTGGGCGCAACAGAAGGATTCCAAAAAACCGGCGGCCGACGCTCCCAAACGGGAAACTCTCGCCAAGCCGATGACGGACAAGGAGAAACGCAAACGCGAGGACAAACTGCGGAAGGAACTCGAAGGCCCCTACCGTAAGTGGTTGAACGAAGACGTCTCCTATATCATCACCGACGAAGAACGTACGGCTTTCAAGCGCTTCAGCACCGACGAGGAAAAAGAGCAGTTCATCGAACAGTTCTGGCTGCGCCGCGACCCGTCTCCGGATACCGCTGAGAACGAGTTCAAGGAAGAACACTATCGCCGTATCGCTTACGCCAATGAGCGTTACGCCTCGGGTATCCCGGGTTGGAAGACCGACCGCGGCCGTATCTACATCACTTTCGGCCCGCCCGATGAAATTGAATCGCATCCTTCGGGCGGCAGCTATGAGCGTCCGATGGAAGAGGGCGGCGGCACCACCTCCACGTATCCCTTCGAGAAATGGCGCTACCGCTGGATTGAAGGCATCAATACGGATGTAAACATCGAATTCGTCGATCCAACCATGACCGGCGAGTATCGCATGACGATGGACCCATCAGAGAAAGACGCGCTCATGATGGTGCCCAACGCGGGCCTTACGTTGAATGAGCAGATGGGCCTGTCTACCAAGGCCGACCGCTTCAACCGGACCGACGGCACGCGCCTCGGCACCGGCGACAGTCCGCTGCCTAACAGCATGAACCAGTTCGAGCGCCTCGAACAGTTCGCCAAGCTGCAGAAACCGCCAGCCGTCAAGTTCAAGGATCTGGAGTCGGCTGTGAGTTCGTCGATCCGCTACAACACGCTGCCCATGCAGGTGCGCGCGGACTTCATGAAGATGACGAATTCGACGATCCAGACCAACGTCACCCTGCAGTTCGACAAGAAGGACTTGCAGTTCCAGACCAAGGATGGCGTCTCCAAGTCCGTCATCAATATATATGCGCGCGTCACCTCCATGGCGCGGCGTGTGGTCAATGTCTTTGAAGACGTGGTCTCGGTGGAAGTGCCCGCGGAGTTATTGACACAGGCGGCCGTGGGCCAATCCGTCTATCAGAAGTCGATCTTTCTCGCGCCCGGCATGTACCGCTTGAATGTTGTCGCCAAGGACATTATCGGCAACAACATGAACAACTACGAGGTTGCTCTGAACATCCCGCGCTACGAGGATGAGAAGCTCGGTGCGAGCTCGCTGATTCTCGCCGACCAGATCGAAAAGGTTCCGACGCGTAGTATCGGCACGGGCCAGTTTGTCATCGGCACGTCGAAGGTCCGCCCGCGGCTCTCGGAGAGCTTCAAGCGGGAAGAAAAGATGGGCCTGTACCTCCAGCTTTACAACTTTTCGCCCGACGAAAAGACCCAGAAGCCGAACGGCACCATCGACTATGAGATCGTTAGGAAGGGCAACAACGAGAAGGTGCTGGAGTTTAGCGAGGAGCTGAACACTCTCGAGAACGCATCGGCGACGCAAGTGACGATTGAAAAGATTCTGCCGCTGAAGAGTATGGAACCCGGTCAGTATCTGCTTCGGCTCAAGGTGACGGACAAGAATACGAAACAGATCTTGAACCAGGCGGCGGCATTTACGGTAACATAAGAGACGCGGACGGGGAGGCCCGTCCAATGAGTGGCAGAGTACCGGCATGAGTATTAACCGGCGGAAAATCGCTAGTGCGGTGCTGGCTGGGTTGCTCCTCGGAGCGTCTAGCGCGCCAGCGGTTTCGCCCTCTCACCAATTCACCGGTAGCATCGCCGGCCTGGTCACGGACGTGACCGGGGTTCCGCAAATGGGCGCGACCGTACTCTTGTTCAACCGCTACGAGCGTTTGATCCAGCGAGTTCTGACCAACGAAAAAGGCGTGTTCGGGTTCGATTCCATCGCGCCGGACTTTTACTCGGTGCGCGTCTCGCTTTCGAGCTTCGTTCCCGCGATGAAGCGCAACATCAGCGTCCAGCCGGGCGTGCGCAGCTTCCTGTCGATCAACATGGCCAGCATCTTTAGCTCGGTCGAACTGGTTTACAGCATCCCCGGCCAGACCGCGATCATGAGCGACGACTGGAAGTGGGTGCTGCGAAGCTCGCTGTCGACGCGGCCCGTCCTGCGCTTCCTGCCGTCCGATCCGGTTGACCTCGATCCTTCGTCGCCCCAGAAGCAGTCGATGTTCTCGCAGACGCGCGGTGTGCTGCGGCTCTCGGCCAGCGATCTAGGTGCGGTGTCGGCGTTCTCGAGTGAGCCGGATCTTGGCACGGCGTTCGCGCTGGCGACGTCGGTGTACGGTTCGAACCCGCTTCAATTCAGCGGAAACTTCGGGTACTCGCCCCAAGCTGGCACACCGGCTGCGGGCTTCCGCACGAGTTTCACGCCGACCATTATGGGCGCGCCCGGTCCCGAAGTGAATATCATGGTGCGCCAGCTCTTTCTTCCGGCTCGCGCCGGCAGCGCATTCGTCTCTGGGCAGCACGAGGGCTCTCCCGGTTTGCGGACCATGTCGCTAAGCCTGTCGGAAAAGCGAAAGATCACGGAAGAGCTTGAAGTCGCCTACGGGTTGTCGCTCGAATCCGTCGTTTTCTTCGACCGGCTCAATTTCTTGAGCCCTTACCTCGCGCTGGACTACTCGATCGGCAACGCGGGCGTTCTCTCGTTCGGCTATGTCTCTGGCGTACCTCCCACGGGAACGCTGGTGGGTGCCACGCAACCCGAGGCGGAGTTCACCCGGGAATTCGCCGCGCTTTCGGCTTTCCCGCGCGTTTCGCGGCGCGACGGCGCCGTGCATGTGCAGCGCATGCACGAATACGAATTCGGATACCGTAAATCAATCGGCAACACTACGATCGGCGCTGGCGTTTATCGTGAGAGTATCTCCAACGCGGCGTTGAGTATGCAGGCTCCGGTGGGTTATTACTCCACCTCGGAACTGCTGCCCGACCCGTTTTCGAGCAGCTCCATTTTCAACATCGGGACTTACGAACGGACCGGGGTCACTGCTTCGGTTACGCAGAATATCGGTGACCACATGAGCGCCGGCGTCGCCTACGGCAATAGCGGCGCGATCGCCGCACCGGAGCATCCCATCGAAACCAATGATCCGTCGGAGTTGCGCAGCCTGTTGCGCTCGGAGCGTCGCGCGTGGGCGTCGGCGCAGTTCGCGGGCACCTCCCCGTGGGGCGGAACCAAGTTCGCCGCGAGCTACAAGTGGACCGACTACTCCGTGTTGGCGCCGAGTCACCGCTCGCTCACCCAGCGCGTGAGCGCGGATCCTGGCCTGAACATCCAGGTGCGCCAGCCGATCGGCAGTGTGCCGGGATTTTCCGGACGGCTGGAGGCTTCGGCCGAAATCCGCAACCTGCTTGAGCAAGGTTATCTGCCGATCACGACGGCGAATGGCAAGCGCCTGCTACTCGTGCAATCGCCGCGCGCCCTGCGCGGCAGTCTCAGCTTCATTTTCTAAAACGGCGACCCCGCCGCTCTGAGCTATAGTAACTAGTATGCAAATCCGTAATCTCCTCATCGCGGCGGCTCTTACGTTGCCGCTTGTTTTCGCCGCCGACTTGCCGAAAGCGCCTTCGGGTAAAGGCTGGGTCAAAATCTTCGACGGCAAGAGCCTGAATGGCTGGAAGGCCGTTGAGAATGAAGGCTCCTGGAGCGTGAAGGACGGCAATCTCGTCGGCGACGGCGAGCGCAGCCACCTGTTCTACACCGTCAAGCAGTGCAAGAATTGCGAGTTTTACGCCGAAGTGAAGCTCAACCACGAAGGCAATTCCGGCATGTACTTCCGCGCGAAGATGGAGAAGGGCTTTCCTCCCGGCTACGAGTCGCAGGTCGAGAACACATCCCGCGATCCGCGCAAGACCGGCTCGCTCTATAAGTTCTCCGACGTGAAGGAACAACTCATACAGGATGACACGTGGTGGGCGCAGCACATCATCGCCGACGGCACGCATATCATCACCAAGGTCAACGGCAAGACCGTCGTGGACTTTGTCGACGAGAAGAACACCTACTCGGAAGGCTACCTAGCCTTGCAGCAGCACAACAAGGGTAGCATCGTCACGTATCGCAATTTGATGATGCGCGAGATTCCGGCTAAGAAGTAAGGCCCGCGCGGAATTCGGCCAAGTCGCGCACCAGCGCATCGACGTCTTCAGGTTCCGTACGATAATTCGTGATGCAGGCGCGCAGCGCAGGCGTGCTGCCGCCGAGCACCGTCGAGGAGATCCATGCCTTGCCCGAGCCGACCACGGCTCGCACGATCGCTTCGAGAAAATCGCGTTGCGTGCCGTCTTCGCGGGTGGCGTCGACGAAGCAGACGACAGGAAGCGGTGTGTTGTTGACGATGCGCCAGCCGCTCGCGGCCAACCCCTCACGCAGCCGCGCGCCCATTGCGGTCATGTGGCCGATCGCGGCGGCGTAGCCCTCCCAGCCTGCCACGGCCAGCGAGAGAAACACTTTCAGGCCGATGAAGCGGCGCGACCACTGCATCGAATGTTGATAGGGATCGACTACGGGTAGCCCCGCGGCGTCCCTTGGCATGTATGCAGTATCGACGCGGAACGTTTCGCTGAGGATCTCCTGGTGGCGCGTGAGAAAGACACCCGCGCCCATCGGTACGGAGAGCCACTTGTGAGCGTCGAAGGTGATCGAATCGGCGCGCCCGGTGCCCGCCAGCAGCGTGTTGAGCGAAGGCTCCAGCGCCGCCGCTCCGCCCCAGGCGGCATCGACATGGAACCACGCGCCGGCCGACTCCGCGATCTTCGCGATTCTCTCGATCGGATCGACCGCGCCTTCGTTGGTTGTACCTGCTGTGGCCACGATCAGGAACGGCAGCATTCCGGCAGAGAGGTCGCGGGAGATTTCGATCTGTAACTCGTCCGTGTCCATGCGCCAGTTTTCGTCGACAGCGATCTCGCGCACGGCATCCAACCCTAAACCGCACAGGCAGGCGGCCTTGAGGAACGAGTGATGCGCTTCGCGCGAAACATAGAGCGTGGGCTGGCCGCCCAGCGCGCGTGTGCCGCCGCTGCGAAACTCGGGAAAGCGCGCGGTCAGCGCGGTGAGTACGGCGGTGTGATTCGCCTCCGCGCCTCCCGAGCAAAACACGCCATCCGTTGCTTGCGGATCATAACCGAAGCGCGCGCCCAAGGCGCGGCAGAGATGGCTCTCCACTTCGGCTGCGAAAGGGCTGTGGCTCCACGCGGCTATCTGTGGGTTGAAGGCGGCTACCAGGAAGTCGGCGGCAATGCCCATCGTTGCCGGCGCCGGATTGAACAGCCCATAGTAGTGCGGGTGCGACGTGTGCGTCTGATACTGGGACAACGCGGCGGCCACGAAGTCGACGGCGTCGAGCGCGTCGCGCGGCGTCGCAAAATCGAATGGGGCGAGCAGTTGGCGCAGTTTTTCGGGAGACAATTCCGGAGTGACGCGTCCCTGGCCTACCTCTTCGACATAGCGCTCCGCGATTTCAGCGAGCCTACGCCACAACCGTTCACGCTCTTCGCGAGCTAGCAGCAACATGGCGCGGTCAGCGGTTTCCCAACCCGAGGAAGACGATGCCGATCAGGATCAGTCCCAAGCCAGCGAACTTGTTCCTGGTGAGTGGCTCGCCGAAAAACAGCTTCGACCAGAACAGCGTCCAGACGTAGCCGAGCGAGACCATGGGGTAGAGCACGCTGAGTTCGCCGTGTCTAATGCCCATCAGGTAAAAGATAGTCGAGATCAGAAAGAGCACGACGCCCGCGGCCAGGCGCGGGTTGAGGATCAGCGTGCGGAAGCTGTTCAGCCGGCCGGCGCCCAATTTCAGAAAGACAGCGCCGAACGAACCGATGAACGAAGCCAACAGCACGAGCAGGATGGAGGAAAGCGGCGTCGTCATCGTTTGCTCTTCATCCCGAGCAGGCACACGCCGCTTATGATTGTGGCGAGGCCGGCGATCTTAAAAATGTTGAGACTTTCGCCGAGCCAGAAATACGACAGAATCGTGACCCAGGCATAGGTCAGCGAGATCACGGGGTAGAGTAGCGAAAGCTCGCCCTCACGCAGCGCCAGCACGAGCAACACCGTGCTGCCGCCATAGCAGGCCAGTCCGAGCAGCAGCGGCCAGTTCACCAGCAGTGCGGCCACGGAGAAGTGCGGCATCACTTTAAGGCCGGCCTTGAAGAGAAGTTGCGCGGCGGCGCCGAAGATGGTGCAGCAGAAAACCATCGCGATAGAGCGCGTGCGGTTTCGAGTGGCTGTCATGAGGATAGGGTCGGCGAGTGCTGTGCTCACGAATTCTCCGGACTAGATTTTATGATATCGAAGTTTCGGGCTTTATCGCCAAAACCCCTCGCCGTTCGCCTCATGGCTTGCGGCCTTTCTTGTTGAGCGTTGGCGCCTGGCGCGGCGTTGTCTGCGGGGGCGGGGAAGTCTCAGGCTGCGCTGCTTCCGGCGGTGGGTCCGCGCTCTCGGTCACGGGCGCGGGTCTGCAAATGCCCGCCGCTACCAGGAACGCGGCGGCCGTTTGCCACTGTTCGCCTTGCTTGCGTTCGATGCGGTAGGCTTTGCTCGCCGCATCCGCGCGCAGACGCCAGCCGCGCGACTCCAAATCCGTGGGCGGCCGTTTGAGAGCGATCGGCTTGCGGCTGACTTCACGCACGCTCCAACTCTGGCCGCCGGTCATCGATTCATAGAGCTCATAACGCGCGCCTTCGCCGCCTGTTTGCACACGGTCGATCAACACCAGCCCGCGTGTGCGCGAGTCGAACCAGAACGCTTCGACGAGACCATTGCGGCTATCGGAGTAGACGTTGCGCCGCCTCCAGCTTTTGCCGCCGTCGATGGTCAACAGCAGGAACGGGTCGCGCGCCGGCGAGAGCAGGAGCTGTCCGGAGATCCAACCGGTCTCGAGGTCGAGAAACTGGATCTGTTCGAGGCCGGCGGTGCGTATGCGTTCCACCGGTTCCGTCCAGCTTTGGCCGCCGTCGTCGCTGGTTAGCAGAATCGAGTTCAGCGTCACCGTCGATGTGTGAATGTTGCCGGCGGCGAACAGGCGCGTACCTGTCGATTCGACAGCGGTCAATTCGAGATACAACTGGCACGGATCTTCGCGCGTACAGGAGAGGCCGAGTGCTTGGATCTCGTCGTCGCTGCAATTCGCTTCGACGGCCATCGGTTTGCCGGTATTGGTCAGCTTTCCGCGCGGCGCTTGCGTCTGTCCGAACGACACGAGCGCGGCCGCTGCCGTTAGTATGAGGATGCCTCGCATGGACAATTACACCAATCATAGTGTACTGCGAGCTGTGCAATCCGCTGCCATGGCCTGGGTTCCGATCAATGATTTGTTGTAAACAAAGCATGAGTTGGGTTCGTTCCGCAAGATTTGCTTATTTGGGTGCGCCGTCAATGTCCGCCGATAAGTTCGGGCGGACTGCGGCGGCTACTCCCGGTTGAAGTGTAGCAGGCGTTGGTGCGGGCACACAGTGCAGCGGTTGGCAAATGGAAGATAGGAAAGGGAAATCGCGATGTGACTAGGTCGTAGTGTGGCTGCATCCGGTGCTGCGCCGGGTTGGAAACCCATCGCAGGATTCCATCCTGCCCTATATGAAAGCAGCATCACCACCCGGTCAGAGACCTAGTTGAGTTGCGTGCGCTGCGCCTCCGGTCGCTAGCGCTGCTGAGCGTGCCGCCTCCGGTCACTATCGTTCCCGGCACCGTTAGCTGTTGGGTCCGGCGTGTCCGTCCCGAAGCCGTCGCTAATGTTGCGGGCGCTACGCCTCCGGTCGGCGCTGCTGAACGTGTCGCCTTCGGTCACTATCGTTCCCGGCACCGTTAGATGTTGGGTCCGGCGTGTCCGCCCCGAAGCCGTCGCTAATGTTGCGGGCGCTACGCCTCCGGTCGGCGCTGCTGAACGTGTCGCCTTCGGTCACTATCGTTCCCGGCACCGTTAGATGTTGGGTCCGGCGTGTCCGTCCCGAAGTCTTCGCTAATTCAGCGATTCCGGCGTGCAGCCGAGTTCCTCGACGGCAGTCCGCCGAATCGAGGCAGCTTCGAGATGCTGCCATCTTCGCGTGAAATTGCTGGCCACGTTGCGCGATGCCGTGCAGATGTCTTTATGCACGAGCGGGCAATTCGTGTTCAACGTGAGCGTCCCGCCATTACGGCTAACGGCACACCCGGAGGGATCGAGTTCCGCGTATAGCCCCAACATCTTCGAAAAAATTTGACGCTGGCTGGGATCCACAGCAACGGCCTCGACCAGCGCAAGCGCAGCCTTGTGCAATTCGCCAGTCGTGCGATACGCCTCCGCCAACTCTTCCAGAATCGCGGGATCCGACTCCAACATGCGTCCTCGCTCGAAGGCGCTCCGCGCGTGTTCCGGGTCCGAGAGCCGCATATAGGTCCGGCCCAGTTGCAGGTAAAGTCCGCTAGGCAAGAAGGTGAGTCCCGGCTTGCCCCGCCGCGCGTTTTCCTGCCGGTTCCACTCATCCTGAGCTAGCTCGATTTTTTCGCTGCGCAACAGAGCATTCAACGACTTCCGATACCACCGCTCCGCGATCGGTTCGGTCGCAACACTGCCGTCGCCATTCTCGGACGCCAGCTTTTCTCCGAAATTGCGGTAAATGGCCCCAGCTCGGCGGTAGGCGAGTCCCGTGTTCTTAAGATCCGGCAAAGGGTCGAGGATTGTCAGCGCGCGGTTCGCTCCGCTGATGGAGCGAGCCCAATCCTTCTGTGTGAGGAGAGGCAAGTCGGTGGCTATGGCAAGGTTCGTCTTGAAACTCCCGGGCGCCACTTCGAATCCGCTTTGCCAAAAGCGTCCCTGGTCCACCCAGTCCATATTCCGATCGTAGGTTCGGAAGGAGAGCGCAAGGAGGATAACGCTCACGGCCGCTGCCGCGGCGTAGCGGAATTCTGGTCCCCACGCCGGTCGACGTTGTGAGAGTGCGCGGCAAGCATAGACCACACCCCCCGCGAATCCTATGGACGGAAGGTACAAGAAGCGCTCCGCCATGATGCTGCCGATCATAATGACGAGGTTGGAAGTCGGCGAAAGAGTCGCGAAGAAGAACGCGATGAAAAAGAACACCGGTTTATGCCGCCGCCAGGAACGGATGGCCACGACGGCGGCGCAGGCACACACGATCAGGGAGAGTATGGCTTTCCAATCCTCCCAGCGGATCAAACTCCAGCCGAATAGAGGAATCTCATTGTACGAGTAGTCATACGACAGACTCACAGGCCACACCAGCAGATATAAGTACTTGCCAATGATCTTGATGGCAGTCACGCGTGCAGTCCAGAAGTCCGCGCCGGCAAGCGGGTTATCGGTGAAGGGAAATGATGTTGCTACCGCGGCATTCGCAAGCACGTGGGTACGGAAGTATAGAAATGCGAGACAAGGCACGACCGCGGCGGCATAGCTTGGAATGCGCGACCGCCACGAGTTTTCCTGCCCAAACGTGAGGTCGTAGAGCGCGATGACGGCCAGCACGACGATCGCGCTCTCCTTGGAGAACAGGCCCGCCGTGACCGCGAGCAATATCGCCAGGAGCCACCCGGCCTTCCTTAACCCCGCAGCCTGCAAGGCCTTTCGATGGAAGAGCAGGGCCGCAAGCACACCGAGAGCGGCCAGGAGGTCCGCACGGCCCACGATGTTCGTTACGGATTCGGTGAGCAAGGGATGAAGCGCCCAGATTGCAGTCAGAAAAAAGGCGGCCGGAATCTGTTCGAGTAGCGCGAGCCCCAGCGCGTAGACGAGGGCAATGTTGATGGCGTGGAGTATGAAGTTGATCCAGTGATATCCGGACGGGTTCGTTCCATCTCCCAACACCGCGTAATTGAACAAATACGACAACGTGGTCAACGGGCGATAGAGGCTGGATCCGCCCAAGGGCCAGTACTGTCCGGTCAGTACGCGCTGGATGTGATCGGATGTCACCGTGTGGACGCGGCCGTCCTTGAGGATAATCTCCTCATTGTCGAGCAAAAAACCCGCATCGAATGAGTTCGAGTATGCGCAGAATGCGATGCTGATGATCGCGGCGACCAGGAGCACGTGCTTCATTGCTCCCGGTATCACGACGGAAGGTGAAGCGGAGTCATCCATGCGGAGTTGATTTTTCGCGTGCTTGCCAGGAGTCTTATCCGCATTTCGCATATCGTGCTTCACCCTCACATTTTACATGGAGTCCGATTTCGCCCGCCTTTGAGACGCAGATCGCTTCGACAGGCGCACAGATAGCCATCCCGGAATCCCGGAACCGTTTGCCACTGCAAAGTAGAGGGGAGTGATTTCTAACCTTGGGCTAGGTCTGCGACCGCTAGAATATGTTCCTTTGTGGGGCAGCTTGTCAAGCTGCGCGCCGGATGGCAACCGGCGCTCCGGGCGGGTTGCCATCCCGCAGCAGGATTCCATCCTGCCCGACATAAAAACAACATCATCACTCGGTCAAAGACCTAGTAACTCTTTAGGGCCGCGTCGGCCCCGATTTCCTTGAGTATCTTTTTCAAGCCTTCGATATTTCGCCGCAGTCCGGCCTCCGCATCCACATCGGCCTGGTGATTGAGAATTCCTATGGTGCCCTGAAAACCGCTCGTCCGGATCAGCCGGATCATCTCAAGTTCGCGGTCACCGTCGCCAATAGGAAGGATCATGGGACCGTCTTTCTTCATGCCGTTCAGATTGATGCATTTCAGATACGGCAGCATCTTGGGGAGCAACTGCGGGAAGCGGTCCATCTGTTGGTGGGCGTGGTGGAAGTTGTAGACCATTCCGACGTTTTCCATCTTCAGCCGCTCGATGATGGCAATCTGGTTTTCCGGTTCTCCGAACCATCCGCCGTGGTTATAGAGCGCCACGGAGTCTCCTGTCTTCGTCGCCTCGCGGGCGATGTAACCGATAGCACGCGCGGCCTCTTCCACTCTTCGCTCAGGCGACACGCTCTTCAACCCGGGTTCGCGAAGCGAGAGCCAAATCTGCGTCTTCAACTCCCGGCGTTTCAGAAAATCCAGCGCCGCGCGAACCTGCTTGTCTTCCTCAGGCTTCAAATCGCTGGTGAGATAGAACGCCTCGAATTTGATGCCGTTCTTCTGAAGTGCGTCCGCCTCGCGGTCGAAAGTGGGGATGTCCTTCTCGCGCCAGTCGTAGGCCAGTTTGCGAATGCCCAGGGCCTTCAACATGGCCGCCCGCTCTTCGGGACCGCGCTGCTTCGCATCGAACGGAACGATGCACCACGCCGCAAGGTTCGGCTTGGCGAATGCGGCCTTCGCCGGTCCGGCAGCGGGTTTCTTCGCGGGCCGGTCGAAACGGTTGTCGCCGAGCGCTTTCACAATCTCGCGCTTGACCGCCAGGGCGTCCATTATGCCCTCCGCGCGGTATAGGTATTCGCCTTTCGGAGAAATCAACACGGTATAGGGCAGCGCGGAGTTCCAGTTTTTGTCGAAGGCCTCCATCAGCTTGTATTTGTCGGTGTCGCCGAAGAGCAGGTTGCGGCCCGACGATTGCTGCTTTGTCAGAAAATCCAGCACCTGCTTCTTCTCGTCGGGATAGTTCGCCGACACAGTAATCGTCTCGAATTCGCGGTGCCGGTACATGCGGTTGATGGCCACCAGTTCTGGGAACTCCGCCACGCATGGCGCGCACCATGTGGCCCAGAAATTCACCAGCCGCAGTTTGCCGGAGTCGTTTTTCCGCAGAGCCTGGAGCCCGGCGGCGTCGACCAACTCCACAGACACGGGCTCAGCCGCCACTTTGGCCAGAAACTCTTTGGCGGCTTCGGTCTTGTCGCCCCATTTGATAGAGCAGCCGAAAGCCTTCGTTGCTTCCACGGGCGCCGGTTTGCCCACCAGTAACGCATCGAGTGCATTGCGCAAGTCCCTCACCTTCACGAATTGTTCGCGCTCGCTGTCGTCTATACGGCCCACGTAGCGCAATTTGCGCTCGCTGTCGAAGACAAACGCATGCGGCGTGGAGGTGGGGCCATACGCCCTGGAAATGCCCGTCTTGTCACCCTCGTAAAGGTAGGGAAAATTGAATTTCCGGTGTGCCGCCCGAATCTTCATCTCCGCCAACGAGTCGCCCAGGTCCGTGTATCCCAACTCGGACGGCCGTACAGAAGTCTCGGCGTTCGGCGATATGGCCACAAACCGGACGCCTTTCCCGCCGTACTCAGTCACCATCGTCTTCAGCCGTTCTTCATAGTTCTGGGCGGTGGGGCAATGATTGCAGGTGAAAACCACCACTAGAAACTTCGCACTGGCGAAATCCTTCAGCGCATACCAGCGCCCGTCCACACCCTCCAGACGGAAGTCCGGGGCCTTGGCTCCGATCTCGAGTGTTTTGATCGGAGCGCCAGCCGCCCAAACCGGCGCGCACGTCAGAATGAGCCCGAGATACCGTACTATCGACTGCCGCATTAGACCGTTCATCTATTTGTTCCTCACCGCTTCTTTCATTTCCAAACCCGTTTCATAAACCAGTTGGCGCGGCTCGTATCCGTCGTCTTCACGCTGGCGGGTCATGCCGGGGCCCTTGAACGATGCTACTTTATCCTGCCGCCACGGGCGGCGCTCCCAATAATAGCCGCGAAAAGGATCGCGCGTGCGGTTCATCCAGTCGATCAGGCGGTCATGCAATTCGTTGCGTTTTACTGCATGCTCGGGCGACTGGATCAGGTTCGCCATCTCGCCGGAATCCTTTTCCAGATCGTAGAGTTCGTCGGTCTCGAATACATTGATCGTGAGTTTGAAGCGCCCGTCGCACACCGCGCGAATGGGCTGGAATCCGCCCATGCCATCGTGGTCGATCTCGAAGCGGCCGAATTCCAGAAATACCTGCTCGTTCGTCCGGACCTTCGGATCGCGGATGGCCGGCGCCAGGCTCTTGCCTGAGAGCGGCTTCGGTACCGGTATTCCGAGAGCGTCCATCAGCGTCGGAACCACGTCAATGTGCGACACCGGATGCGGGCAGACCGCCTTTTCCGGCGCCTTGCCCGGCCAGCGCACCAGAAGTGGAATGCGCACAATCTCATCGTACATGGCCGGACCTTTGCCCGAGAGCCGGTGGGAGCCCAGAAAATCGCCGTGATCGGAGGTGTAAATCACCAGGGCGCCAGGCGCATGCCGGTCGATGGCGTCCAGCACGCGGCCGATTTCGTGGTCCACAAACGTATGGCATCCGAAGTAGTCGGGCCACTTGACCGGCTGCGCGGGCTTGCCGATCTTGGGCCCCGCCCATAGGCGCTGGTGTTCCGGCTTGCTGGCCAGGTCATCGCTCTGGTTGGCCGCTGCGGGAAACGTGTAGCCGCGGTACATATCCGAGTACGGTTTGGGGCACAGAAACGGCCCGTGCGGTTCGTCGTAGGAGACCACCAGCAGGAAATCCTCGGCGCCGTGCTTCTCCAGGAAATCCACGGCGCGGTTGGAGACCTTATGCGCGTAGGTGAACTCGGCGGTGAGCTTGGGGTCCTGGTTGGTCTTTGGGGTACGGCTGCGCACGCGATCTTCGGGCGAGAGTTCGTCGAGATAATTGCGCCCGTCAAACCAGTAGCGCTTGTCCCATCCCGCGGGACAGCGCCCGGTCCCGAAATAGTCGGCTCCATCCAAGTGCCACTTGCCCATGTACGCCGTGTGAATGCCTTTGTCGCTAAGCCGCTGGCCTATGTGGTGAACGCTCTGGTCGAGCGCCATGCTGTTGGCCCACGCCCCGTTCGAGTGCGGATACGTGCCCGTGAACAGCCCGGCGCGCGCCGGCGTGCACACGGGTTGGCACGTGTAGGCGCGCTCGAAGCGGACGCCGCCGGCCGCCAGGCGGTCCAGGTTGGGAGTTTTCAGGCCGGTGTCCCGGTAGCAGTTGAGCATATCCCAACGCGTGGTGTCGGTCATGATCAAGACGGCACGGCGGCCCTGCGGCCGCCCTTGCTGCGCGGCACTGGCAAGCCCCGCTCCCATCGTCCTCACGCCAACGTTTTTGATGAAGCGTCTTCGATCCATCTTGGTTTTACGGGCCTCCATTCGAATAATCCAGGATAGTCCCCGCGGGCGCGGAATTGAAGTGCAAAAACCGTTAGCAGCGTGTTACGAAACAAGGCGCTACGGCTGCTATTCGATAACAGGGGGGCGGTCGATTACCTGGTGAGCTTCGTAAACTGCATTGAGGGCGGCGAAGCCGTCAAGGCCGCAGCGCACCACTACCTGATATGCGGGCGGGAAATGGTTGTGCCCCTGTGCTGCGAACCGCCGCTGCAAATCGCGCATGGCCGCCGGCGAGGTGAAGAATACGGCCGCCGCATGCGCGCCGGAACTGCCCGTGATCCCGGAAAAGATGATGGTGCGTTCGGGCCGTTCCCGGCCCGGCTGGCTGGGTAGCACCGTGATCAAACCGTACACGTTAGAAAAATAGGTGGTTGCGCTGTTGCGCTTCGGGACATAGGTCCGCCGCGCGGTGGACCCCGGAGCGCCGTCGCTGATCACCTCTTCGTTCAGCGCGGGGTCGTAACGGATCGAGAACGGCATCGCTTTCAGCACCCGAGCAATTGCGGGGCTGTATGTGGGCGATCCCACTGCCAGCAGTCCGTTTCCTTGCACCGTCCCGATCCGCGCCAAGCCTTCTGGCACCGTCTGGAACGAAACCCCGGCGCTCCCCAGCAGAGCGCTCGCAGTCACCACGGCCAGCGAATCGCCAAAATGCGTATAGGTCCGCGCGCGGAACATGTAGACTGGCCCGCCGCGGTTTGACAGGTTGAGACTGGTGTACCAGTCTGCCAGAACGTCCGGCGCCGGAAACATGTTCAAGCCCAGCGGCGGAGCATCGGCTTTGGACGAGATCAGGCCCGCGAGAGCCGGGGACCCAACGAGAATCGTGACTTCGCCGGGAGGCGCCAACAGCGCGCCCCAGGCTTCCCGAACCGCGGGATCTATGCGGTTGGCGCGTGGCCCCGCGAGGCTTAGATGGACCACTGCGGCCAGAAGGCCTGCCGCGACGACGCCGGCAGCGAAGGCCGCGAGCGGGGATAGAGTGAAGTTTTTCTGCGGCGCCGCGGGGAGCGGCGGACCCGTCGGCAAGCGAGCTTGTTCGCTGCGGGTGACAAACAAAGGGCGATAGGATCCTTTGGGCAGTTCAATCCGCAGTTCCGAATTCGGACTCTCGAACTCGTAGAACTCCTGCAGCTTGCGGCGGAGCGCATGGGCACGGCTTCGCACAGCCGAGTCGTCCGCAGGGGAATAATCGCGCGGCCGCAAGAGCGCGTCGGTGGCGATCGAGTATTCGCTGATTTCCTCGCCGCGCCCTGCCAGCTCCAGTTCGATGATGTAGCGGAGAAACCGTTGCAGTTGGTCCGAACGCGCAAAAGTCCTGCTGTTCAGCACCTCTTCCAGCGCGCGCAACTTTTCTGGCGGGCCAACCACCCGAGCAACCGGGAGCATAGGAAAGGTAATGATATCACGGGGCACCATAGAACAAAACAGCCGTTACGTAACATTAGAATAACGGTCCAGAGCCCCAACCTCGGCTCCTTGAGCTGTTCCGTAACAACTGGCGATCAGTTTTCAACTTCTCCTGCCCAGCGCACGCAGTGCAAGATAATAAGGGGCTTCGGTTCATCGGAGCTGTCCCACCTGGATCGAAAGAGAGAATGAGCTATATATGTTACGACTTGCAGCTTTGACCTTTTGCCTGGCCGGTGGCATGTTGGCGCAGGATGCCGGCAAGTTCGGCATCTTCGAAGGCGCTTCGGATGTCGGCAACCCCGCACAGAAGGGTTCTGTCACTTATGACGCTGCGAAAAAGGAATACCGCGTCATCGGCGGCGGCAACAACATCTGGATGACCAAGGACGACTTCTACTTCGTCTGGAAGAAGCTTTCGGGCGATGTGATCCTGACGGCGAACGTGAAGTTTGATTCCCCGGGACTTGGCCATCGCAAGGCCGGTTTGATGATTCGCAAAGACCTGGAAACCGGTTCCCCCTACGCCGACATGATGGTTCATGGAGACGGACTTACGGGCCTTCAATTCCGTGAGAAAGCGGACGACATCACCCGCGGCATCCGGTTTCCCATCTCCGGCCCTACCCGCATTCGCATCGAACGCCGGCGCAATGCAATCACGGTTTGGGCAGGCAAGGAAGGCAGTCCGTTCCAGGAAATCGGGGCGACAGATGTCATGATTGGCAACCCGGTTTATGTCGGACTGGCGGTATGTCCGCACGACGACAAGACTTCTCTAACGGCGGTGTTTTCCGATGTCACTATGGAGATCCCGCCGCCATCGCCGGGCCCCATGCCCGCGCAGAAGAAAGGCGCGCAGAAAAAGAAGTAGTAGGAGGAGGCCATGTCCGCAAAACCCGTACTTTTTCTCTTCACCGCGATGCTGGCGGCAGCCCAGACAGGGAAGGCGCCGTTCAGTAAGCATATGCTGAAGGTGATGGAGTATTCCCAGGAAGAAAACGAGGCCATTGTCAAGAAATTTGAAGGCCTGCGCCTCACCGATGTCATCGACGCGCTGGATGAAGCCGGTCTACAGGATGTCACCATCATGGACCACGGGATCAAGCCCATGTGGCGCGACGAGAAGGACTTCACGCACCGCATCTACGGCGTAGCGGTCACGCTGCGCCTGTTGCCCTCGCAGGAGCGCTCGCCGATCTTCTCCAAACGTGAAGACTACTACAAGTGGAAGGCCGACTGGTTCAAGAGGTTTCCGCGTCCGAGTCAGGTTTCGTTTTTGAAACCGGGTACCATTCTGGTCATGGATACCCCACGGGGCCGCGATGTTGGGTTGTGCGGCTCGGAGAACGCTTATGGCTGGTTCCTCAAAGGCATGCGCGGCATCGTAGCCGAGGGCGGCTGCCGGGACACGGACGAAATGATTCTCGAACGCATTCCGGTTTACCAGCGGGAGAACACTCGTGGCACACTGCCGGGGCGCGTGATCAGCGAATCGTGGAATGCTCCGGTGAGCGTGGGAGGCGTGCTGGTGATGCCCAACGACATCATCGTGGCGGATGCCAATGGGGTGGTGGTGGTACCGCGCGCAAAAGCGGAGATAGTCGCTGAAAACGCCCGCAAGGTTCAGGATGCCGACAAGGCCATCCGTCGCAAGCATTATGAGAAGACCGGACGTCCTCAGGATTTCACGGTCAAATAAGGATTACCGAAATGAAAACATTGATTTGTTTATTGGCCGCCAGCGCCGCGATTTTCGCGCAGGACGGCAAAAAAGGCAAAAGCCCGCAGATGCCGGGGCGCCCGGCGGTGAAAAGCTTCGTCACCGTTTATAACGTGGCGGACGGTTCGAAGAAGGTGGTTTACACGGCCGACGGCTTCTTCCAGGCGCCGAACTGGTCGCCCGACGGCAAATACCTCCTCATGAACTCGCCCGGGAAATTGTGGCGCTTCTCGCTTGACGACGCCAGAATGGAACCGATCGACACCGGGGAGGCGCGTAACGTCAACAACGACCACGGCATCTCGCCCGATGGCAAGTGGTTCGCTGTATCGGCGGGCAACATCTTCATCCTGCCCTCCACTGGCGGCAATTCGCGGCAGGTAACCAAAGACATTCCCAGCTACTTCCACGGCTTCTCGCCCGACGGCAAATGGCTGGCGTACTGCGCGAAACGCGGCGACAATTTCGATATCTATCGCATTCCCTTTGAAGGCGGCGAAGAACAGCGCCTGACCACGCACGCCGGTTATGACGACGGGTCAGAATACTCGCCGGACGGCAAGTGGATCTATCTCAATTCCAATCGCGCCGGCACCTGGGATATCTGGCGCATACCGGCCGACGGCGCCGGTCCGAACGACGCCAAGGCCGAGCGCATCACCAGCGACGACCTCGAGGACTGGTTCCCGCACATCTCGCCCGATGGCAAGATGATGGTCTTCCTCTCTTTCGAGAAAGGCATTCCGGACCATCCGGCCAACAAGAATGTCGTGCTGCGCATGATGGCGGCGCCGGGGGCGAAGGCAGGCAAACCGCAGATCCGCGAAGTGGTGAAGTTATTCGGCGGCCAAGGCACGATGAATGTGAATTCATGGTCTCCAGACAGCAAGAAGTTCGCCTACGTGAGTTACGAATTGTTGCCGAAATAGACCAAGGAGCCCGCATGCGTGACCAGAGTTCGAACCGAAGACGGGACTTCTTGCTGGCGGGATCCCTGCTCGCAGGGTTTCGCCAGCCCAGCAGAGGCCAGACGGCAGGGCGGAACGAGGACGGCTTCCGTCCTCTGTTCGACGGCGTTTCGCTCAAAGGCTGGAAGCGCCAGCCGCGCTCGCTTGCTCAACCGAGCCTGGGCATTTGGACCGTCGAGGACGGCGTAATCACCGGCGGGCAGGATCCTCCCGGCTCCGGCATCGGCTCCTACCTCGTGACGGAAGAGAAGTTCGCCGATTTCGAACTCCAGATCGAGGCCCGGCCAGACTGGCGAGCGGACACCGGAATCCTGGTGCGCACCAACCCGCAGGGCAACATAGGGTTCCAGGTCCTCTTGGATCACCGCCCGCACGGAAGCATCGGCGGTTATTACGGCAACGGGCTGGCAAACGTGCACGCTTACGATTACGGGTTGATCGGCGAGACGGATAAAGAAGGCCGTCTCGTCCGCCTGACTCCGGAAAAGCCGTCCGAGCCGACCCGGCGCATCCCGTTCGACTTTTCCGCCCCACCTGAAGTCTTCCTCCGGGCCTGGAAGTTGAACGGCTGGAATCAATTTCGCATCCGCTCTGTTGGCGCGCTGCCGCGCCTCACGACCTGGATCAACGGCGAAAAGATCAGCGAGCTCGACACCTCGAAGATTCAGGCGCCGGGTTGGGATCCGGACGCGGTCCTCAAGCTGATCGGGCGCTCAGGCCACATCGCCGTGGAAGTGCACAGCAACGGCGCGAAAGACTGGCTGGGTAAAGACCGTTGGGCACCCGGGGCCGTGTGCCGCTGGCGGAATATATCGATCAAAACGCTCCGAAACTGAGGTGGTTTTGTGACAACCAATCGAATCATCGCATTTGTTGTGCTTCTCTTACTGGCAGCGCTGCCCGCAGCCCTGGCCCAAAGCGTCACGGGCCAGATTTCCGGAGCCGTAGTCGATCCGGGCGGAGCCGTGATCGCCGGCGCCACGGTTCAGTTGAGCAACGATCTCACCAGGCAAGTGCGCAGTTTCACGACCGAGTCGAGAGGCAGCTTTCTCTTCACGGATTTGGTGCCAGGCGATTATAGCGTCCATATCGAGTTCCCGGGCTTCAAGTCTTACGATCAGAAGGCCGTCAATGTCAGTTCGCAGGAGAAAGTCGCGCTGCATGATATCCGGCTCGAGGTCGGCGACGTGAGCAGCACGGTTACGGTCCAGTCCGACTCCGCGCATGTGGCTACGGACAGTTCCGACCGCTCCGTCTTGGTCAACACCACCCAGATCGAGAACACTCCCATTCCGGGCCGCGACTTTATGGGGTTGATGGAGAGCCTACCGGGCGTGGTGGATCTCAACCCCCACGACGCACGCGGGTATAACGCGGGGATGCCGACCATCAACGGCGGCCAGAGCGAGAAGTTGAATATCTCGCTGGACGGCATCAAGAGCCAGGACTCGGGCAACACCGGCTATAGTGGCAACATCTCGCCCAGCATGGACGCCATTGCCGAAGTCAGGGTGATGATCTCCAGCTACTCCGCCGAGTATGGAGGGCGCGCCGGCGGACAGATGAGCGTAACCGTCAAGAACGGCACGAACCAGTTCCATGGCAGTACGTATTTCTTCTTCCGGAACGAGTTTCTCAACGCCAACAACTATTTCAACAACCAGACGGGGCTGGCCAAGCCGTTTTACCGGTATAACAATCCCGGAGGGACCTTCGGCGGGCCGCTGCTTATCCCCGGCACGGGCTTCAACAAGAGCCGCACGAAGCTGTTTTTCTTCTTTTCGGAAGACTATCTCCGGTTTTTGACTCCGAGCAATCTGAGCAAGCAGACGATGCCGACGTCCCTGGAACGGAGCGGCGATTTTTCGCAAACCAGCACGACCACCGGCAGACTGATACCGGTAAAGGATCCAACCAGCGGACAACAGTTTCCGGGCAACATCATGCCCGCCAGCCGGATCTCGCCGGCGGGGCTTGCCATCCTGAACCTTTTCCCGGTCCCGTCCGCGAAGGACGCGACCGGACAGCGCCAGTACAATTCTCTTTACCAGTTCAGCCGCCAGAACCAGCGCGAGGATAGAATCCTTCGCCTCGACTACAATGTGGCGCCCAGGACGCAAGCCTTCGTGCGCCTGATCAACGACTACCAGTCCGGGAGAGGCTTTGGCGCAGTTCATACGGTCACTTCCACATGGGGGCAGATGGCGGCGGACTGGGCAGTCCAATCCGCCGGAGCGGTGGCCACGATTATCCATACGTTCCGCCCGAACCTCGTCAATGAGTTCACCGTCGGTGTTAATCGCTCCTATGAGACAAGCCAGGCCAGCACCCCGGCCGGGCTGGCAGCGAACCAGCTTTCCGCGCTCAAGGGAGCCGATGGCCGGCCGATCGCCCTGCCCAAGATCTACAACAATAACCCGTACAACCTTCTTCCCAATATCCGGTTCGCCACGCTGAACCCCCAATCGGCGGGCCAGGGGATCACGAACCCTCCCGTTTTCGCCTTCGACGGCTTCTTTCCGATGCAACTCACCGACCAGGTGCTCAACGTGACCGACAACGTCGCCTGGATCAAGGGGAAGCATTCCGTGAAGGCCGGTTTCTATCTGGAGCGCATGGCCCGGAACAATGTCATGCCCTTCACCTACGGCACCATGGGCACGTATTATTTCGGCTCCGACACGGCCAACCCCTATGACACTGGATACCCGACATCCAATCTTCTTCTCGGGACCGTGCAAGCCTACGGCGAGGATAGCCAGGTGTTTTGGAATCACGCCCACTATAATCAGCCCGAGTGGTACGTTCAGGATTCCTGGCGCGTGAGCCGACGGGTGACGCTGGACCTCGGGATCCGGTTCCAGTATCCCGGGACCAACAGCGCGGAGGGGGCCACGCTAGGCCTGTTCGACCGCGGCAATTACGACGTCAACAAGTCCGGGCAGCTTCTCTACCCAGCCGTGGTAAACGGGCAGAACGTGTCGGCGAACCGCGTGACTGGTGCGGTCTATCAGCTTGCCCGCGGCGGATCTTTCGATCCGTTGAGCTACTCCGCCAACGGCAGTCCGTACTCCGGCATGGTGCAGAGCAGGGACACCGCATTCGCCACCCCGGGCCTGACCGTGGGGCCGCGCGCGGGCTTCGCGTGGGACGTGCTGGGGAATGGAAAATTGGCGCTGCGCGGCGGCTTCGGCATTTTCTACAGCCGCGCTTTGAATACCGACATCAGCAGCGGTCCCATCACGGCGCCTCCGGTTTTCCAGGCGCCGCTGTACTACAACAACTCGTTCACGCAACTGCCGACCGCTCTGGGATTCCTGAGCCCTCAGAACGTATTCGCGGGGCCCAGCTACAAAAATCCATCCACTTACAATTGGAGCTTCGGCATCCAGCGGAATCTTGGCAAGGGCATAATCCTCGACGTTGCCTATGTTGGCAACGTTGTGCATAACAAGTTCGTCCAGTTGGATGCCAATGGCGTCGCGCCGTACACGACGTGGACTCCTTCTGTGGGCGCCAACCGTGCGTACGTGGACCCCACCACCGGGGGCAAGGCGTTCTACACAGCCAACCTCATTCGGCCGACTGTGGGCTACGGCGCGATCAACACCACGTGCAGTTGCGGCGCAGCCAACTACAACTCGCTGCAAACGCAGGTGAACCGGCGCTTCGGCAAACGCCTGCAGTTCGGCGCCAACTTGACTTGGTCGAAGACCATGAGCTACACGCGCGGGCCGTGGACTCCCGACTCGTTGAGCTACGCCGAGGTCGCCAATTCCCGGCCGCGAGTGGTCAACGTGAACTATTCCTACCGGGTTCCCGACGGCAGCCGCATCTGGAAGAACCCGGTCACGAAAGTGCTGCTCGACGGCTGGCGCTTCAACGGCATCACCAAGATCCTCTCCGGAACCCCTTTGACGGTCAACTGCACAGCACAGGGCGCACCGATTGGTTATTGGACCGGCACGCCCACCGGCGGAATCCCATTCCGCTGCCAGATGGACAGCAGCAATCCGTTTCTTCCTGCCGGAAGCGCTGTCCCCGCTAATGCTCCGGGCGGGCGGTATGTCCCGCTCAACGCCGCCAACTTCACGCTTCCGCCGGCTACGTCACTGGGCATCGGCAACACCCCGCCAACGTTGTTCCACGGGTCCGGATTCCAGAACTTCGACTTCAGCATATTGAAGGACATACGGCTGGGGAAGGAATCGCGGGTACTGGAGTTCCGTGCCGAAGCGTATAACGTGTTCAACCACTTCAACCCCGGCAATCCCAATACCGCGCTGTCGCTGAACTACGCGACTGGCGTGAACACCAATGCAAATTTCGGCACCATCACCACGGAAATCGGCCAACCCCGGCGCGTGGCCCTGGCGGTGAAATTCCGTTTCTGAAACGAGCGTGCATGGCTAACCTAATTTCGGACCTAACGTCATGGAGATTCTTGTGAGAACTATTCGAATTGTTATTTTTCAATTGCTTCTATTGTTGTCCGCGCTGCCCGCGGCCCTGGCCCAAAGCGTCACGGGCCAGATTTCCGGAACCACGGTCGATCCGGGCGGATCGGTGATCGCCGGCGCCACAGTTCAATTAAGCAACGATCTCACCCGGCAGGTGCGCAGTTTCACGACCGAGTCGAACGGTAGCTTTATCTTCACGGATTTGGTGCCGGGCGATTACAGCGTCCATATCGCGTTTCCGGGCTTCAAGTCTTACGATCAGAAGGCCATCAATGTCAGCTCGCAAGAGAAGGTGGCGCTGCATGATATCCGGCTCGAGGTCGGTGACGTGAGCAGCACGGTCACGGTCCAGGCCGACTCCGCGCGCGTGTCCACCGACAGTTCCGACCGCTCCGTTCTGGTCAACGCTACACAGATCGAGAACACACCTATTCCGGGCCGCGATTTTATGGGGTTGATGCAAAGCCTGCCGGGCGTCGTCGACCTGAATGCCCACGACGTACCGGGCAATAACTCGGGCATGCCGACCATCAACGGCGGCCAGAGCGAGAAGTTGAATATCTCGCTGGACGGCATCAAGAGCCAGGAATCGGGCAATGCCACATATAGCGGCAATCTCGCGCCCAGCATGGACGCTGTCGCCGAAGTCAGGGTAATGGTCTCCAGCTACTCCGCTGAATATGGAGGACGCGCCGGCGGACAGATGAGCCTAAGCATCAAAAACGGCACGAACCAGTTCCATGGCAGTTCGTATTTCTTCTTTCGGAACGAGTTTCTCAACGCCAACGCTTATTTCAATAACCAAGCGGGCTTAGCTAGACCGTTTTACCGGTATAACAATCCCGGAGGCACCTTCGGCGGGCCGCTGCTCATCCCCGGTACGCGTTTCAACAAGAGCCGCACGAAGCTATTTTTCTTTTTCTCGGAAGACTATCTCCGGTTCTTGACTCCAGGCAATCTGGGCAAGCAGACCATGCCCACGTCTCTGGAACGGAGTGGCGACTTTTCGCAAACCGCCACCACCACCGGCAAGCTGATAGCCGTCAAGGACCCGACGAACGGGCTACAGTTTCCGGGCAACATCATGCCCGCCAGCCGGATCTCGCGGGAGGGGCTTGCGATGCTCAATCTGTTCCCTGTCCCGTCCGTGTCGGACATGACCGGGCAGCGCCAGTATAATTCCCTTTACCAATTCAGCCTCAAGAACCAGCGTGAGGATAGAATTCTACGCCTCGACTACAATGTGGCTCCCAGAACGCAAGCTTTCGTGCGCTTGCTCAATGATTACCAGTCCGGAAGAGGCTTCGGCGCGACTCATACTGTCACCTCGACCTGGGGGCAGATGGCGGGGGACTGGGCAGTCCAATCCGCCGGTGCGGTGGCCACGGTAATTCACACGTTCCGCCCCAATCTGGTTAATGAGTTCACCGCAGGCATCAATCGCTTCCATGTGTCAACCCAGGCCAGCACTCAAGCAGGGTTGGCGGCAAACCAGCTTTCCGCACTCAAGGGGGCTGATGGCCGGCCGATCGCTCTGCCCAATATCTATAACAACAACACGTACAACCTCATCCCCAATATCCGGTTCGCCAATCTCAATCCCCAATCGGCAGGCCAGGGGATCACAAACCCACCCGTCTTCGCCTTCGGCCCTTTCTTCCCGATGCAGCTCACCGATCAGGTCTTCAATATTATCGATAACGTTTCGTGGATCCACGGAAGCCACTCCGTGAAATTAGGTTTCTACCTCGAGCGCATGGCACGGAACAATACGCTGCCATTTACTTACGGGACCAACGGCACCTACTATTTTGGCTCCGACACGGCCAACCCCTACGACACCGGATACCCATTTTCCAATCTTCTTCTCGGGAATGTGCAGGCCTACGGCGAGGACAACCGGTCGTTAGTGAACCACGCTCACTATAACCAGCCAGAGTGGTACTTTCAGGATGCTTGGCGCGTGAGCCGGCGGGTGACCCTGGACCTCGGGATCCGATTTCAGTACCCAGGGACAAATAGCGCGGAGAGAGCCACGTTGGGCCTGTATGACCGCGCTCAGTACGACCCCGCCAAGGCGGGACAGCTTCTCTACCCGGCCGTCGTAAATGGGAAGAATGTTTCGGTGAACCGCGTGACCGGCGCGGCCTACCAACTCGCCCGGGGCGGATCCTTTGATCCGTTGAGCTATCCCGCCGATGGCAGTCCGTACTCGGGCATGGTGCAGAGCCAAAACATCGCGTTCGCGAACCCAGGCATCACGACGAGTCCGCGCGTGGGCTTCGCCTGGGATGTACTGGGGAATGGCAAGCTGGCGCTTCGCGGCGGCTTCGGGATCTTCTATAGCCGAGCGCTAAACACCGACATCAGCAGCGGCCCGATGACGGCGCCTCCGGATTTTCAGGCGCCGGTGTACTACAACAACACCTTCGCGCAACTGCCGACCGCCTTGGGCTTCCTGAGCCCTCAGAACGTATTCGCGGGGCCCAGCTACAAGAATCCGTCCACCTACAATTGGAGCTTCGGTATCCAGCGGAATCTCGGCAGAGGCATGATCCTCGACGTTGCCTACGTGGGCAACGTGGTGCACAACAAGTTCGTCCAGTTGGATGCCAACGGCGTCGCGCCGTACACGACGTGGACTCCTTCCGCGGGCGCCAACCCTGCGTACCTGGACCCCACTACCGGGGGCAAGGCGTTCTACACAGCCAACCTCATACGGCCCACTTTGGGCTACGGCGCGATCAACACCACGTGCAGTTGCGGCGCAGCCAACTACAACTCGCTGCAAACGCAGGTGAACCGGCGCTTCGGCAAACGCCTGCAGTTCGGCGCCAACTGGACCTGGTCCAAGACTATGAGCTACACGCGCGGGCCGTGGACTCCCGACTCGTTGAGCTACGCCGAGGTCGCCAACTCCCGGCCGCAAGTGGTCAACGTGAACTATTCCTACCGGGTTCCCAACGGCAGCCGCATCTGGAAGAACCCAGTCACGAAAGTGCTACTCGACGGCTGGCGATTCAACGGCATCACCAAGTTTCTCTCGGGAACCCCTTTGACGGTCAACTGCACGGCACAGGGCGCCCCGATTGGTTATTGGACCGGCACTCCCACTGGCGGTATCCCGTTCCGCTGCCAGATGGATGGCAGTAATCCATTTCTTTCCGCCGGAAGCGCGCTTCCGGCTACCGCCCCGAACGGGCGGTATGTCCCGCTCAACGCCGCCAACTTCACGCTTCCGCCGGCTACGTCGCTGGGCATCGGCAACACCCCACCGACGTTGTTCCACGGGCCCGGGTTCCAGAACTTCGACTTCAGCATGTTGAAGGACATACGGCTGGGGAGGGAATCCCGGGTACTGGAGTTCCGTGCCGAAGCGTACAACATGTTCAACCACTTCAATCCCGGCAATCCCAACACCGCGCTCTCACTGAACTATGCAACTGGCGCGAACACTAATGCCAATTTCGGCACCATCACTACGGCAACCGGTCAACCCCGCCGCGTGGCCCTAGCGGTGAAATTCCGTTTCTGAAGCGAGGATGTAATGAAAACACTATGCGTTTCGATGCTGATCGTATGTTCGACAGCCGTTGCGCTACAGGCTCCGGCGGAGATCGATCCGGGAATGCAGAACATCGTCCAGGTCGCGATCGTATGCCGTGATGTAGAAGCCACGAGCAAACGTTGGGCCGCGCTCCTGGGCGTGAATCCGCCGGCCATCCACACTACCCGGCCAGGTGGCGAAGTAAAGATGACGTTTCACGGCCGGCCCGCCACAGGCCAGGCGAAGATCGCCTTCTTCAGGATCGGGCAACTGGGCCTCGAAATCATGGAGCCTCTCGGGCCCGATACGAGCTGGCGGGAATATCTCGACAAGAACGGTGAAGGAGTGCAGCATATCGCGTTTCGTGTACAAGACCTCGAAGGGACGGTGAAACGCGTCGCTGGCATGGGTATGCCGGTATCGCATCAGGGACGGTTCGATGCAGATACGGGCAGCTACACCTATCTCGACAGTAAGGCGCTGCTGGGAGTGACGCTGGAGCTACTCCACCCGGATGGCAAAAAATAGACGACGTGTTTAGCATGAAGAAAATCGCTATCCTCAGTGTTGTATTGGTCTTCTGACATGAAAACTCTGATTGGCTTGCTCCTGTTATGCGCCGCGGCTTTCGCGGAAGAACTTCCCTTGCTCGGAATGGCGCATGTGGCGGTGCGGGTTTCCGATATCGAAAAAAGCCGTGCGTTCTACAAGGGCGTCCTCGGGTTCGATGAGGCCTTCGATTTCAAGGCGCCGGAAGACGGCCGCCTCGCCATGGCTTTTTTCAAGGTTAATGACAGGCAATTCATTGAGATATTCCCAGGCATCCCGCAGTCGGAGGAAAACAGGCCGCTGTTGATGCACATCGGCTTCATTACCGCGGACGTGGAAAAGGCGCGGGATATTTGCGAGCGGCTTGGCTTAAAGCCCACCCCGGTGAAGTTGGGTCCGCGCGATCACGACCGGCACTTCGTCATCATGAACCCGCCGGGACAAAAACTTGTATTCGTGGAGTTCATGCAATATCAGCCAGGTTCGGTGTACCGCGAGAACGAGGGTAAATCGTTGGGCGCCACGCGGATTTCAACCCACCTGGAGCACGCCGGCATCGTCACGACGGACCTGCCTGCGGCAAAAGCGTTTTACGAAAAGATGGGCTTCCGGGAATCCTGGGTGCGCAAGCGCGACGACGGCAGCCCTCAACTGGTCCACATGCGGCTGCCAGGACCGGGCGGCGATTACGTGGAACTTTCGGTGCGTCCTCCGGATGCAAAACTCACGAGAGCGCAGGCCGGCATGGCCGGGCACTTCTCTCTCGAAGTGCCGGAGATCAAGCCGGCTTACAAGGAAGCGCTCGACCGCGGGCAGAAGCCCACGGAACCAAGATTTGGTAACGATGAGCGGTGGCAGTTCAATATGTTCGATCCCGACGGCACGCGTGTAGAATGCATGCAGCCGAGAGCGAGGAAGGACTGATCCGCAAGGAGTGTATATGTCAGACGAACATCCCATACGAAGGCGTGACCTGTTTATGGGAGGATTAACGCTTGCCGGCCTTGCAACTCGCGCCGGCGCGCAAGACGCATCGCAAAAGAACGATGGATTCCGGCCCTTATTCGACGGCGTTTCGCTGCGAGGCTGGAAGCGGCAGCCGCGTGCGCTGGCCCAGCCAAGCCTCGGTAAGTGGACAATTGAAGACGGTGTGCTCATTGGTGGCCAGGATCCCCCCGGATCGGGAATTGGTTCTTATCTGGTGACCGAAGAGACGTTCGGCGATTTTGAACTGCAGATTGAAGCGCGGCCGGACTGGCGTGCGGACACCGGGATCCTGGTGCGCACGAACCCGCAGGGCAACATCGGATTTCAGGTCCTTCTCGATCACAGGCCGAACGGCGGCATCGGCGGCTTCTATGGCAACGGGCTTGGCAGTTTTCACGCCTGGGCCTACGGATTTACTGCGGAAACCGACAAACAGGGCCGGCCTACCCGCCTCATTCCGCAGAAACCGTTGAGCCGAATCCCGTGAACAAACCGGTCCCGCTCGATTTTGCCGCCCCCGTCGAGGTATTCCTCCGGATTTGGAAATTGAACGACTGGAACCATTTCCGAATCCGATCGACGGGCGAGCTACCGCATCTCACGACGTGGATCAACGGTGAAAAGATCGCCGAACTCGACACGGCGAAGATGCAGGCGCCCGGATGGAACCCGAAAGCGGCCCTGGAAAAAGTAGGGCGCAAGGGCCACATAGCGCTGGAGGTTCACAGCAACGGACCAAGCGACAAACTTGGAAAGGACCGCTGGGCCGACGGCGCTGTGTGCCGCTGGCGCAATATCTCGATCAAAACGCTTTGATTTCGCGGCCCGGCAAGGCAACGGATTGCCTGATGAAGACGGTTGCTTCACGGCGTGTTCTGTTTTTGCGGACGATAACGGGTCGCGGGGATAGATGATATCATTCATCATTCATGATGAATTTTCAGACTTCAGCCCGCGTGTGCGCAGCCTTGGCCCTGTTTGCGGCAATCCCGCTAGATGCGTTGTCAGCCGAGGTCGGCCGCTACGAAAAATTTGAGCTCACGCTCGCTGTGCCCGGCACTTACAGCAATCCATATGATCCCGACGTTGTAGATGTGCAGGCGGACTTCACTTCTCCGGCTGGGAAGGCGCTACGAGTACCCGGGTTCTTCTATCAGGGTTACACTCGCGAAGGTTCGCGAAGCGCCGAGAAGTTGGCGCCTGTTGGGGAGCCCAGTTGGAAAATCCGCTTCGCGCCTTCCGAGTTGGGGACTTACCGCTACAAAGTAATCCTGAAAGATGGAAGCGGCGTGCGGACTCTGTCCACGGGATCCTTTCAGTGTGTGCCATCCTCAAGCCATGGATTCGTGCGCGCGAAAGGCAGGAGCTTTGTCTTCGACGACGGCGCCTTCTATTTTCCGATTGGCGTCAATGTGCCGTGGTTCCAATACCGGGCCGACCTTAAGACACAGCCCGGCACAGGCCAGTGGGGAGCTTCCACTTACGGCGCCGATTACATGTTCGAGCAGTACAAGCAAGCCGGGGCAAACTGGGCGCACTTCTGGATTTGCTCTTCGAATTCCGATGTAGCCGGCGCCTGGGCGCACCCCAGCATCGGATGCAGCGCAGAGACAGTGAGCCTGGCAGACAGTTGGGCGTTTGACTACATCGTCGACCGCGCGCAGGAGCGAAGCGTCTATTTTTTGCCGATCCTGAAATTCAAAAATCAACGCGCCGCGAAACCGGACCGCGCGGATTTCCTACTGTTCCGCTACGTCGTCGCCCGATGGGGATATTCGACCAGCATCTTCGGGTGGGAGTTCTGTAAGGAAGGAGGGATCGATGTTCCGCTGGTCGAGGCACTGGCGACGTACATGAAATCGGTCGACCCGTACGATCATCTGCGCACGACGAGCACATGGAACCGGAAAATCGTACCGGCAATGTTTGCCAGCCCGCTGCTGGACGTTGCGCAGTTGCATGACTACCCGATGGATTGCGGGAGAGACGCAGGACCGGGCGCTCCACCCTACGACGCCCGTGTCGAAGATCTCGGACTATATCGCGTGGATCAGAAGATTAACGGACCGACATTCAGCGTGCCCGGGCCTTTTCCGGATTATGGGAAGCCCTTCTTTATGGGTGAAACCGGACTCCTGGAATGCAAGATCGAGAAGACCAAAGGTGAAAAGGCGACGCACTTGTACGACGTCGACACGCAAGGGCTGATTTTCCACGGCGACGTGTGGGGCATGGTAATGAGTTCGTCCGGTGCGATTTCTCCATGGTATTTCCGATGGGACGCAACGGGACGCTGGTCGAATCTCGACGAACTCCGCGGAGTTGCCGGATACGTAGCCGTCTTAACCGCGATGCTCAAAGGCAGTCCGATACCGGATTCAGCGGAGCCGTTCACAAACTATCGCGATAGCACTAAGGCAAAGGCTACCGACGCAAGGCTCTCGGTGACCGGACGGAAGAACCCGACTTTTGCGATGTTGCGGATCCAGAACATGACCGCGTCGTGGGCCGCCGTGTTGCGCGACAAGAAAGAAGTCGTGCCGCTTTCCGGCACCGTGACGTTGACCGACATGAACCCGGGCGCTTACGATGTCCGCTGGGTAGACACGCGTAGCGGCCGGACGCTGAAGTCTGAACAGTTGCGTAGCAGCGATGGTTCGCTGCCGCTCACGATAGCCAACCTATCCGGCGACATCGCTGCGGTTCTAAGGCGCCAATGAGCCTGGCAATGTGACCATGGCCTCTATCCAGTCACGCATGTCCCAATTGTCGAATGCGATGTCCGCCGTGATCGTGTGAGCGCCGGCCTGATTCTTTGCTGGCGTGAAGCGGATCGGGACGAACTTCTCTTCCCGCGGATTGATCGTCACTGTGATTGGTGTGCGGGGTCCATCCCAACCTTCGGGTAAGTGCGGAGTGATCCTGTAGCTTCGCTTCACGGGCGAGTGATTCCGAATCGCTATCTCCATCTGGACACTCGCGTTCGGGGCGGCTTCAACAGCGTACGGATAAAATCTGGCCCACTGTTCATCGAGGCCGTAGTTCGGATCGTCCCATGGGAACAGATCGCGCAGCAATCCGGTGCGCTGCCGGAGGTTCTCTATCATCCGGTCAATCTGCTGCGGAGAAAAGCGGAATGCAGGCGCGACATGTTGGTTGATGATCAAATACCCCGGTTTCATCTTCTTCATCAGAGTCAGGCAGTAGAGCAAACCCTTCTCTGTATCCGCGAAATTCCGGTTCATCAGGCAGTAGTCATCAATGCCTGACGGCGTGAAGGAATCACCCGCGAAGAAGACGGTCTCGCCGCCATCTTTTTTCACCACCAGTCCGCCGTGATAGAGCGTCTGGCCGGGGAAGTAGAAGTATGTGAACTCGAACTCGTTCCAGCGGCGCTTCGTCCCTTCCGTGACCACGCTGACCTTGCTAATCGGATTGGTCGTTAGCGCGGGCATGCGAAATCCGGACGGATTTTCGAGAATCTCACGCAGTTCCGGACTGGAGTAGACAGGGCAGCGGAACTCCTCCGCCGCGGACTGCACCATGTTCGTGTGGTCGTCGTGATAGTGCGTCACGAAGATGCCGTCCACCGTCTTATTCAGCTTCTTCACTTCGCTCAGGATCTTCTGGTTGCCGCAATCGATCAGGAACGCATGGCCGGATTTCGAAACGATGAGCCTCGAATTGCCGATGGACGTGATCCAATCCGGAGTTTGCGGATTTGCGATTGCGGCCATTGGCATCCAGTCAACTGCCTGCGTGCCCAATACCCGGGAAGTCTGGATCCGCATCCTCTCGTCGCCGCGATACCAGTGCAGCGCATCGATTTCGTAGTGGCTGGCAAAAACCGCCCGCATGCGCCGGGTCAGCTTTTCGATCGCATCCTGCGGATTCGTTATAGCCGGTCCGCGCGCCGGGACGATCACGTCCGGCTTCCATGCGGCGATCTTCTGGAGGCTCGCGAGCACATCCGCTCCGCGTGCGGCCCAGCCGTGATAGCCATCCTCTTTGGCTTCGAGGATCGCGTCCTGCAAGCTGTAGAGGTCGAAGATCTTGCCATCGCCATAGATCAGATCACCGGTGCAGGCGATGCGCTTGCCGTCGATTTCGAACAAGTAGGAGACTGCGTGCCGCGTATAACCGGGCGTGTCGAGCACCTGGATGGCGAGCCCTTCCCACTCAATTTGATCGCCGCCGCGAACGGAAGTGGTCTTCGAGATCGGCGACGTCAGAATCTTGCTGGTTTGTTGCGCGTAGTCGTGGAAGCGCGCCTTCTGGAACCTGTTCCAGAATTGCGCAACGTCTGCGAAGAGAGGTTGCTCGCCGCCGGGGATGACAGCTTCGGCGCCGTGCTCAACCAACGCGCGCCCAGCCCAAACAACATCCCGGCGATGGTGAGTGAAAAGAACCTTTTGCACCGCCGAAGGCTTCTCTCGCGGGTCGCCGTAAACCGCCAGAGTCTTTCCAGCATGAGTGACCAGCAGGCCGTTGACAGGACCAGAGACCATCGTCACGCTTGGTGTAATCTGCCGCACGGCCGCAGGCAGAACTGCCACTGCGGCGAGAACAATAGCCGGCAATCGCCAGCGAATTGAGTTCTTCATATCCTAAGCTCCAGAGAAGCAGTCCGATTTGTATGATATCGTATGAATTAGAAGCAATGCTTAGGGAGTAGGACCATGAGACATTTCTCATTTCTGATCATTTTTGTTTTCTTAACTACGCTGATCGCTACTGCGCAAAACCCCACGGCGACGTTAGTCGGAACGGTGCAGGATGGCAGCAATGCCGTCATCCCAGGTGCGACAGTCGTCGCGCGAAACAATGCCAACAATCTCCGCTGGAGCGGTGTGTCCGGAAACGCCGGTGAATTCACAATTCCGAACTTGCAGCCCGGGCAATACACAGTGACCGTCGAGAAAGAGGGGTTCCGCAAACTGGAAGAGACCGGGATCGAACTCCAGATCGACCAGACGGCACGGCTCGTGTTGTCGCTCCAGGTGGGCGCCGTGGAGCAAACCGTGGAGGTTCACGCCGATGTTCCGGTGCTGAACACCGCAAGCGCCGCAACCGGCGACGTGATCGTGAGCCGGGAAATGAGCGAACTGCCGCTTGACGCCCGCGATTACACCGACCTTGCCTTTCTGGTGCCGGGCGTCACGCCGTCGGCCCAGGGTAGCAACAGCGGCAACATGAACATCAACGGCTCGCGGCCGGACAACACCAATTACCTGATCGATGGATTCAGCAACCAGAGCCCGCGGTCTGGCGGCGCGCTCGCCAAGCCGTCGCTAGACGCCATGCAGGAGTTCAAAATGCAGACGTCCTCGTTCTCGGCCGAGTACGGACGGCTGGGTGGCGGCGTGATGAACATGGCGCTGAAAACCGGCACGAACCAGTTGCACGGCTCGGCGTTCGAATTCGTACGCAACGACAAGTTTGATGCGCGCAACTTCTTCGATATCGGAAAGTCCAAGCTGCGGCGCAACCAGTTTGGAGCCACGCTGAACGGGCCCATCTACATTCCCAAGCTCTACAACGGCCGCGACCGGACCTTCTTCCTGGTCAGTTGGGAAAGCTATCGCGAGATCAGCGGCAACAACCGGCTAGGGGTCATCCCCACGGAACTGGAACACAACGGGAATTTCTCTCAGACTCGCGACACCAAAGGTAAATTGATTTCGCTCCTGGACCCGTTCGCCAACACGCCTTTTGCAGGAAACGTGATTCCTGCCTCCCGCTGGCACTCCGTAGCCACGAAGCTGATGCCCTGGTATCCACTGCCAAACCGGCCGGGCCAAGTGAATAATTACGCCGTGAACGCCAACGACACCAACGACTGGAACAGCTTGCTGGTTAAGGTGGACCATCGAGTGAAGGAGAAAGGAACAATTTCCGGACGCGTTATCTACCGCAAGAGCACCTCGCTCAATCCGTTCTCCGGCAGCGACATGGGCACGTTCGGGAACATTGCCACTTCCTCACCTTTCATGGCCGGCCTTAGCTATACCCACATGTTCGCGCCCACGGTAATCAACGAGACACGCGCCACCGTCAATCTTGGTGGAAACAAGGATATCAGCCTGCACCAGTACCACAACTGGAACAAGGATCTTGGCATCACTGGCGCGACTACGAACCCCAATATGGTCGGCTTCCCGAAATTCAATCTCGTGGGCGCCGGCGGCCTCGGAAACATGCAGCTTGCCGATAATGGGTCGGCGCCGATGAACCCGGGCATCCACACTTATGAATTGGCTGACACCCTGACCTGGGTCAAGGGGAACCATCTGATGAAGTTCGGCTGGTCCTATTTCCGCTTTCAGTTCTTTATGCCGACCAACGGCTCGCTGAACGGCCAGTTCAACTTCCGAGCGAATTTTACGGGGAACAGCATTGGAGATTTTATCCTGGGGCTCCCCGGCGACACGACGCGCCGTCTTGGCGACATTAAGAGTTACATGTTCAGCAGCACCTATGGCGCCTTCGTGCAGGACGATTACCGGTTGAGCAGCCGTCTGACCCTAAACATCGGCCTGCGTTACGAACTGATGCCTCCGCAGTACGAGAAGTACGGGCAGTACGCCAACTTTATTCCAGAGTTGGGGAAATTGATCATTGCCAGCGACCGAACTGTCCCCAACCTGCAGCAGATGGTCGCCGATAACGGACTCACCGGGAAAGTGGCGCTTGCGAAGGACTACGGCATTCCGCGTTCGCTGGCCTACGGCAACGAGATGGACTTTGCGCCGCGCTTCGGCCTGGCATACAGGATGAACAACAAGACTGTCGTGCGCAGCGGCTATGGCATCTACTACGCCCAGTCCATGACGAACACCCTGAGGCGCGATTTGAGCAACGTCTTTCCGTTCACGCTCAGCCAGACATTCACCAGCGTTAAGACCGATCCGAGCGTGCTCACCATGTCGAACCCCTTCCCGGATGCGCTGGCGAAGAACGGCGGTACCACCGATGCCAATGGCTACAACTGGAAGGCGCGCCCGCAGTACATGCAGCAATGGAATCTTACGCTGGAACGGGAACTGGCCAAAGGTATCACGGTTGAGATGTCTTACGTCGGATCCAAGGGCACTCACCTCGGATTCCGCTACGATCTGAATCAGCCTTTCTACGACCCATCCATGATGTTGCCGGGCGGCAGCTATCCACGGCCTTACACGCAGTACCAGGGCATCACCTACTATGATTTCGCCGGCGACTCTTCCTATCACGGCGGGACCGTCACGGCACGCAAACGCCTGAGCCGCGGCGCGTTTTTCCGCGTCAGCTACACCCTCGCCAAGTCCCTGGACAACTCCTCGCAGTTCGCCGACAACACCAACGGAGGCATCCCTGGCGTGCAGAACTCGCGCAACTTCTCGATGGACCGCGGCCGGTCGGACTGGGACCGGCGGCATGCGTTAGCGATGAGTTTCGTGACCGACCTGCCGTACCGGCAAATGTTCCTGCCTGAAGTGGTTGCGAAGACGCTGCTGCGCGGCTGGCAGCTATCCGGAACCGGCACGATGTACAGTGGACAAGGGTTCACGCCGCGAGTCCAGAATGCCTCCCTGAACCAGGGAGATGCCAATCGTCCGGACCGCATCGCCTCCGGCAAGCTTGACAACCCGGGACCCGACGCATGGTTCGACCTCAGCGCCTTCCCGGTCGTGCCGCGCGGCTCGTACCGCTTCGGTAATGCCGGGCGCAACATCGTGGACAGCCCTGGGCAGATCAACCTGAACGTCGCGGTAGTGAGAAACTTCCGCGTGAAAGAGCGCGGCAACGTTCAGTTCCGCTGGGAATCGTTCAACGCCACTAACCACACTAATCTCCGGCTACCGGTGAATAATCTCAGCTTGGCCAACGCCGGCACCATCACCGGCGCCAACAACTCGCGCAGCATGCAGTTCGGCCTGAGGTTTCAGTTCTGATATGGAGCGACCGGTCAAGCCCCTCGCGGTCTGAGCGGTTTTGAGTTCAGGCCGGCTTGCCTCCGTAGGAGGGAAGCCGGCCTTTTGTTTGTGCGGACATCCGTGAAGTGCTCCCGCCCGTGTCTATGGCGATGGTCCAGATGAAGCCCAACAGCTTGCTTTCGTATACGGCTCTGCGCCGCTGGATTTACCTCTTCGCAGCGTAACCCGCGCTACTGGGAATCGGCGCTGGGTCGCTCCATACTGACTGATACGTGTTTTGGCTGTAATCAGCTAACGCGCGACAGGGCGCTGCGGCTTGAGATCACTTTACCGTACTGGTGGCGTCATGGCCGTAGCCTAGCCACTGCCGCCATGTGCATGGCCCATCCTGCCACACCCACCAGAGGCCGCGCTGGTCCGGAACCTCATAGTGGTTGTTCAGGAATTTGTTGTTTTGGCCAAACACATTGCGATTGGCCTGGACGCTGGTAGGGTGCACGACTAGAAAGTGACGGATCAAGCGGCGCTCGGTTCTGATCGGCGCTCCCAGAAGTCCTGAAACCTGCCACTGAGCTTCGAACAGCGAAGGGCGATGATGGCGTTGGATCCGGCGGTTGTCCAGTGCATGCCGGCGCGTTTCAGCCGGGTGCCAATCGCGAGTTTACAGCCGGCTTCAACGACTCCGGAGGAAGTGCATAGGCCCTGCGCACGGAATTGTGGGTAGCGCATGCGATCGCGATTGCCGTGGATGTATTGGAAGCACTTGCGGGCCTCCGCGCAATGACCGGCTTGGCGGCGCAGAGCACGTAACAGCTCCGGCAAGCGGCCGCTATCGAGTTCCTCATGCCTGCGTGCCGCCCAGAGTTTCGCTTGATCGGGCTTGTGCGGATAGAGCAGTTTGGACAGGTCGCTGAGGTGTTCTTTGACGTGAAAGCGATCCACGATCTGAATCGCTCGTGGAAACAACTCCTGCGCGATCTTCCAGATCCAAGCGGCTCCGTCACCGATCACCACAGTGCCTTGTGCTTGGGTGAAACGTCGGCGGGTGGCCTCCCGCAAGACGCGCTCGGAGAAGGGCGAGCGCTGCTTGTCGGTGTCGAGGGTAGCTGCGGTTTCGATTGCCGCCGAATAGCTGACCGAGCCTGGGTCGCGGACCGGGGTGCCATTCTCGTCGCGCCCCTCGGCGCTCCAGACGGTGCACAACTTCACTTCTCGCGTTTTGGCCGATCCATCGGCTTGCTTGCCTGTCCGGCCGTTCAACTCCGAGGCCCGCATCGGAATACCGGTCCCATCCAGACCCAAGTACAGGGTCGGCGGCAATGGCAGAGCAGCGGCAGGGGTCGCATTCCGCTTCTCGTCGGCGGCGATGGCTGCGCCGAGAGCTTCGGCCGTTCGCTCCACCTGTTTGGCATCAATGGCGAGAGCTGCCAGTTCGGCAAGTAACTGGCTGCCTTCCTCAAAGCTGACCATCGCACCGACCGTGCCGATCATGCGTGTGACAGCAGGCGAAAGCGCAGTGTTCTCCAACCCGAGTTGCCGGTCCCGCGGGCAGAAGCCGCGACCGCAACCCGAGCAATGAAAGTAAGCACGCGCAAGTTTGAGCGCGCCGAGAACGCTGGCAAATGTCTTTTCGCGCCGGCCCGCGTAACGTGCCCATTGCCCACACGGGCAGCGAAGGTGAGACTGGGCGGCATCGGAATGGTCTGCGTTGAGGCGTTGCTCGACCGCGCGTCCGGCCAGTCGCAAGGCTTGCCGGCGCACGGCGGACTCCAGCGCTTCCAGATCGAGTTCGGCGAGACACTGCCGCCCCAGCAGGGCTTCGATGTCCCACAAAAGTTCAGCGGCGAGCAGGCCGTCGAGCGCAGTTTTTTTTGACGTCTGCGGGTGCGCCTTGACGCAATTCGAGATCGCAGAGCTGTTCTGAGACCGTGGTCAACTGCTGCACCAAGCGCCGGAAGCGATGGTATTCCTGCAATTGCAGGCGGGTGCGGTCCACGGCGGGGCCGGCGGGAATGATCCGCGTTACCGTCTTGCCAGCAATGGGATGGGTCAGCGAATACGAAGGGCCATGACCTTGGGAACCCTTCTTGGCGCAATGGCAAGTCGGCTTGCCGCATTTACGATACCGGGGTACGAGCGAACCCGGACGCATGTCGCCGACCTGAGCAAGTTCGGCTTTGAGTTGATCGCGTTGCAGGCGAAGAGCATTGAGATCGAGAGAAGTGGGCACGATTCACCTGACAGCATTATACGCTGTCAGTATAATGGCGGCAACAACCTCCCAGTGCGCTTTCGCTCTGGGCATCACTCTGGTGTCGTGCACCCACGCTGGTAGCTCCATTGGCGCCGGCGGTCATCACGATGGTATTGTCATGTACCTTGATGTTCTTCGACAGGTACTCGCCGTATCGTCCGGTACCGCGCTTCTGCTGAACCATTATGATGCCTCCGCGTCCGAAATCCGGAACGGCAACACCATTGTCCGGTTCGCCCACGCCATTGTTCTTTATGGTGTTTCCGTAAATGTCCAGATCCGATGACGAATTGATCCAGATACCAGTCCCCATATTGCCGCTGATGCTGTTGTTCCGGATGGTAACCGCATAGCTGATCTCGATAAAGATTCCATTTCGGTAGTTGTCCTCGATCCGGTTGTTCTCGTATACCGTATCGATGTTATCGGTGTCCGACCAGAATCCGTCGCAGTAGTTGTTGTGCGAATAGTTATTGCGGACCGTCAGCCTGGTGCTGTGCGAGAACTTTGTCGCTCCGGCATCCCAACAACCACCTTTCACGTTGTGGTACCCGGCCGTGTTATTGAACGCAATCTCGTTTCCCTCCACCAGCGAGTCCTCACCGCCTCCATTCATTCCGTACTTGCCGTTGTGATGAGTGTGGTTGTTGAGAACTTTTACGCCGCTACCGAAACGGATCCCTGCTCCGTGAACGTATCTCACTTCATTGTTCTCAATCGTGGAGTTTCGGTTGAGAGAGATACCGCGCTGCGTAAATTTCTCGACGGTCAATCCCTTCACAGTGATATCTCCTGCACTGCTCTCAATGGCGTTCGGAGTCACGCTGCATTCCACTGTCCGCCCTTTCGGATCGTCACCGATGTAGATCGTGGCAGCATCATAGTCAAAGTAGAACTTTCCCGACCCGACCTCCGGCACGCTCAGCACACGCTTCAACTGGCGGCCATCAAGAAAGAGATCTTCGTCATACTGCGCTGTGGGGTCGCCAATTGGCGGCCACGTCGGTTTCCAGGATAGCGGCGAACGCTGGGTTTGGCCAGTCGCCTTCCAGAGACTTCCTGAGCGCACCCATTCGGTGATAATCTTCGCACCGTTCAGCACGGCACCTGGAGAGCCAATCAGCTTGTCCTCTTTCTTTGGGACAATCGTCTGTGCGAGGCGGTAGAGACCCGGTTCGATGCAATAAGTGGTTCCAGGACCGTGCGTGGCAACGACGCTCTGGATCTCGCTCCCTGGGCGGATAGTCACACCTTCGCACGGTGTAAGAGAGCGAGGCGTAACAAGCACCGCGGTGGCACAGAACAACAAGGCAGATTTTCTCATAGTTTCCAAAGTATCCTAACCAGTTCGGACTCGGCCCGCGCCAAATTCTAAGTGCAGATTCGCAGCTGTCTTCAGAGCCTGGGTTCTAAAATTGCAGTTACCTGAGCGCGGGGATCGCGGCAGCGCTGGAAGGCGGCCGGAGTGCCGTCGAACCGCTCCGCAAACTGCCATTCTGGCACAAAAGCGCTGATGAATGTGCACGAAGCGGTGAGGTCACACATTCTAATCGCACTGCTGTGATCGAGGCGTTGGAGCATCGAGGACTCGCCCCCGTCGACGTGGTCGAGGGGAACAACAAAGGCGGCGGAGACGTCGCCGCGAGACGCACGTTGGACAGGACGCCATTGACATAGCACCCGGCCTCACATACGATGCCACAGGAGGACACATGTCCGAGCTTCTTCAAAACACTCAGCGGCGCCGATTTCTGCGTGACAGTGTAATTGCCGGCGCGACTGCCGGTGCGGTGCTGGCGCATGCACAGACAGCGCAGGGCGTGAGCCTTCGGGACAAGTTCTATGGGTGCATCGCAGCCTGCCACATCGGGTCCGCAATGGGCGCGCCCGTGGAGGGCTGGACGTATCAGCGCATCGAAGAGAAGTATGGATTGGTCGATCGCCTCCTTTCTTACCAACATTACGGCAACGGCTGGGACCGGGAGCCTGGCACAACCGAAGATGGCGTCGAGCGGCAAAAGCTGATGATCACCGCGATTATGGAAAAGAAAGATCGCGTGAATGCCGAGGACGTTCGCGCGGTCTGGGTCCGGGAAATCAAACCGGAGTCCGCGGGCAAGGTTTCCGAACCGTTCGAAGCCACACTGCTAGCGATGGCGAAGACCGTAATACCGGCGCGTGATCTCGGAAGATACTGCGACTATGCCGGTCTCAATTCTTTCGCGCGTTCCTGCCATCCCGTGGGGCTGATCAATGCGGGTGACGCCAGCGGCGCAGTCACGGACGTCTTCGAGGTAGGCCAGCTATACCAAACGAGCAACAGCCGGGGCTTGCAGTGGGCCTGCATCACAGCGCTGGCGATTGCAGCGGCAACGAAGCCGGGGGCCACCGTGGACACAGTTATCGGTGCAATTGCGAACGGCGATCCGCGAATCCCAAAGAGTGTCTGGCGCGAAATCGAACGCGGTCTCAAGCGGACGGCAGAATGCAAAAACGTTCGCGAGCTTCGGACCGCGTTTGACCCCGTGTACAACGGTACTGGAATGCCATACGCGTTTTCGTTCGCGAATGAGGTCGTTACGAAGGCGGTCTGCATTTTTCGCATGACGAACGGCGATCCCAAGGAGGCGATACTCGCCGGTGTGAACATGGGTCGCGATACGGATTGTGTCACCGCGATCGCGGGCGGCATCTCCGGTGCGCTCAGGGGAGCGGCCTCGATTCCGGCCGACTGGATCAAGCAGGTCGACTATGCGACGACGCTCAACCGCTTCACAAACTCGCAGCGCACCATGCGTGAGCATGCTGACGGTCTGCATGAGGCTTTCCGTGCGCGACTGGCCCGCTCCAAGTCTTACGTCGAATTGATGGAGCGAGCATAGGAGGACAGATCGATGCCAGACCAAACGATTCGCCGGCGCAAATTTCTGAGCGGCGTGGCCGCGGCTCCAGTGGTGGTGGCCGCCCAGCAGAAGGGAGCCGAAATGAAGATGTCGATTGCGATTGGCTGCGACCATGCCGGCTTCCCTCTGAAGGGTCCCGTCATCGCTCTCCTCAAGTCCTGGGGGCACAACATCAAGGACTGCGGTACGTACAGCGAGGATCCGGTGGACTTCCCTGATATCGCACAGAAGGTCTGCAATGAAGTGCTCGGCGGGAGAGCGCAGCGCGGCGTTCTCGTCTGCGGGACGGGCGTCGGGGCCTGCATCGCAGGCAACAAAGTGCGAGGCATACGCGCAGCTCTGTGCCACGACACGTATTCCGCGCATCAGTGTGTGGAACACGACGATGTGAACCTGCTCTGTCTCGGCGCATGGATCATCGGCATCAAAGTCGCCGAGGAGATCCTGCACGCCTACGTCAATGCGAACTTCAGCACCGACGAGGATTTCCGGCGGCGTGTGCGCAAGCTCGGAGAGATGGAGAAGCGTTAACGCCTTCGGACAGAAGACGGCAAAGAGGACATGCCTTTCGACGTCGCCGTGGACCGCGCGGCGGCAGCCACGTAATATGAGCCAGCAAACTCGACAGCAGTTTCTCAAGACATTAGGCTGGGCTACGGTTGCCGGCTTGGCGGCGCCGGCCTATACGACTCGCCTGACCGCAGCCGGAATGGTGGAGTTGCACGTCGCGCCCGGCGGCGATGATCGCAACGCCGGTACGGCTGAAGCGCCCTTTGCTACGATTGAACGCGGACAACAAGCGGTGCGGCAGCGCCCGAAGGGGACGGGGGCGACAGTGTGGCTCCATGCGGGTGTGTATCGCCTGAAACGACCGCTCGAATTCACGCCGGCCGACAGCGGTACACCGGACACGCCGGTGACATATGCTGCCGTTGACAACGAGCAAGTGGAGATCAGCGGCGCGCAATTGCTCCGATTGAACTGGGTCCAAGCGGCCAACGGGCGCTGGCAGGCGAACATTCGCGCCGGAATGGATTTCGATCAGTTGTTCGCGGACGGGAACAAAATGACCCGGGCCCGCTATCCCAATTTCGATGCCGGTGAAGGGCTCTTCGGCGGTATGTCCCGTGATGCCACGAATCCGGAGCGGTTGCGGCGCTACGCCGATCCTGCCGGTATGTACGTGCATGGTTATCACGGGTTGGGTTGGGGCAGTCTTCATTTCCAGATCCTTCAAAAGTCGCTTGACGGCAACTACACCTTTGAAGCGGGAAAGGATCCGCGCGTTGCGGGCGGCTGGCAAAACAAAGGCCGCGCGCGGATCGCGGAGGCCTCGTTCTCGCCGGATCAACGCTTCGTGGAAAACGTCTTTGAGGAACTCGACGCGCCAAAGGAATGGTTTCTGGATCGAAAGAGTTCGACGCTGTGGTTCATCCCTCCGCCCGCCGCGGATCCCCGGCGCATGACCTTCGAGGCCGTCACGTTAAAGCATTTGATCGAGATTCGCGGGTCTCAGTCGGATCCGGTCCATAACCTGACGTTCCGCGGTCTGTCGTTCCGGCGTGCGGGCTACACATTTATGCAGACCGAGAGCGTGCCGAGCGGCGGCGATTGGCGCATTTACCGGGGCGGGGCAATGGTGTGCGAGGGCGCTGTGGATTGCGCTGTACGCGACTGTGTTTTCGATGGGATCGGTGGCAACGCCATCCTCGTCAAAAACTACAACCGCGGGGTCGAGATCACCTGCTGCGAGTTCGCACGCACCGGAGCCAGCGCGGTTTTGTTCGAGGGTGACCCGGAGGCGATGCGCTCGCGTTGGGCGCATGCATGGGGCTGGCCCGCGAGCGAGATTGGCCCACGACCGGAGGCGCCCAACCTGCCTGACGAACGATTTTTCATGGCCTTGCTGCCTCCGGCGATGCTTAAGGACGCAGCCAACAATCCGCTCATTGACCTGAAACCGGGTCCCAAAAACGACAATTATCCGGCACATTGTCTGGTCCGCGATTGTCTGATGCATGACCTCGGCACAGTGGAGAAACAGATTGCCGGTGTGTTCATTTCGAAGTCGCGCAACATCGTCATAAGCCACGTGACGATCCACGACGTTCCGCGCGCGGCCATTAATATCAATGACGGCATGTGGGGCGGAAACGTCGTCGAGTGGTGCGACATGTTTAATAACTGTCTTGAGAGCCGCGAGCACGGAGCTATCAATGTGTGGGGACGCGACCGCTACTGGCTCCGCCTGGCGAGAGATGGGACCGTGACCCGGGAACAGTATGGCTGGATGCGCGACATGTCGCGGCTGGACGCTGTCGAAGTCAACACCTTGCGAAATAATCGCGTGCAATGCGCCGCCGGTTACGATATTGATCTCGACGATGGCTCCTCTCATTTCGATATCTACGACAATCTTTGCCTGCAAGGTGGAATCAAGCTGCGCGAAGGATTCTTCCGCACGGTTCGCAATAACATCGCGCCCCGGTTCAGCCTGCATGTCTGGTTTCCGGAGAGCGGTGACGTCGTCACGAACAACGTCTTTACGGCCGAAGACGCTTATAGTCCGCGCGGCATGAAGATGGATAGCTGTAAGGATGCCTGGCTCGATTTCAACCTCTTCGCCACCTATCTGCCACCCGGGGATTTGCGGCGGCTGGGGCTTGACCGGCACTCGCGTACAGCGGATCCGCAGTTCGTTAATCCCGCGGCGGGAGATTACCGCGTGCGACCTGGCTCGCCAGCCGAGACGATCGGATTCAAAAACTTTCCTATGGATCGTTTTGGCGTCATCTCGCCGCGGTTAAAGGCTCGAGCAAAAACATGGAGCGGCCTGGGTAACGCCCTGAAGGTCACGGCCAAGCAGGCGGGCGACACCGGGCTGTACCAGTGGTTGGGCGCGACGCTACGCAACCTGACGAATCTCGGGCGCGAATCGGCGGTTGCCGGCGGAATGGAATTGGCGGATAACCGCGGAGTACTGATCAAGGCCGTCGCTCCGGGATCGGTCGCAGCGCGCCTGCGGATTCCTGCCGATGCCGTGATCGTTGCGGCGAACGACCGGGCAGTTTCGAATATGGCCGACCTATCGGCGATTCTGCGCGTTGTCAAGACCGGTACGATCCGCCTCAAGATTCTCACGGTTCGCGGTTACGTGGAGATTCCGGTTGAGGCGGGCCAGGAGTTGCCCAAAACCCTATGAGATACGCTCTTTTAATTTTACTTTCGGCTGCTACGCTGTCGTCAGCTCGTGACTTCTATGTTGCACCGGGAGGCGATGATCAGAACCCCGGCTCCACGGCCCGGCCATTCCGCACGTTGGAGCGGGCGCGGCGCGCAGTGCGCGAAGTGAAACAGACCGAGGGTGCCCACGTCTATTTGCGGGGCGGCAAGTACCGGTTCTCGGAGCCGCTTGTATTCGGTCCCGAAGACTCCGGGCGTGACGGCGCTCCGAATATCTGGGCCGCGGCTCCGGGCGAACAAGTCACCCTCACCGGCAGCCGGAAACTCGATCTCAAATGGTCCGCGTACCGTGACGGCATTATCAAGGCGAGCGTGCCCGCAGGCCTGAAGTTCGATCAGTTGTTCGTGGGAGGCAAGCGCCAGATCCGTGCCCGGTTTCCCAATTACGATCCCGCCGACCCGCTGCGCGGCGGCAAGGGGTACCAGTTCGTTACCGATGGTTCCGATAAGCGTTACGACACATGGTTCGGCTTCGACCCGAAGATATTCACCCAGAAGCGGTGGGCCAACCCGGCCACTGGGATTGTCCATGCGTTCCAGAGCAAGAACTGGGGCAATCTACAGTACCGCGTCAAGGGAGTCGACTGGGAAAAGCACCAAGTGCTGCTCGGCGAGGGCGGTTGGCAAATGCAACGTTCCGGGGGTATCGGTAAGGGGCGCGGATCTTCTTCCCCGTTCTATATCGAGAACATCTTCGAGGAACTGGACGCGCCCGGCGAATGGTTCCTGGATACAAATTCCAACACGCTGTACTTTATGCCGCCGCCGGGAGTGGATCCGAACAAGATGGAGATCGAAGCGGTGGTCGCCAAAGAACTGATTCGCTTCGCCGGCACGCCGGAGCGCCCTGTGCGCAATATCATTTTGCGAGGGCTCACGTTTACCGGAAGCGGGCTTACGTTCCTGGACAAATACGAGCCGCTTGCGCGCGGCGACTGGGCGATTCATCGTGGTGGCGCGGTGTACTTCGAAGGCGCCGAAAGCTGCCGTGTTGAGGATTGCAGGTTCGAGTACCTCGGCGGCAACGCCATCTTGTTCAGCGGTTATAACCGGCGCAACGCGGTCACTCATTGCAGTCTCTCCCACATCGGCGATAGTGCCGTAGCGTTCGTCGGGCAACCGAAAGCTGTTCGGATGTATCTCACGTGGGATGACCAGGAGATACTCGGGAAGTCCTGGGATCAGATGCGCAAAGGGATGGACCTGAAGCCGGGACCGAAGACCCCTGACTATCCGGAAGACTGCCTGGTTGAGGATTCGGTAATGTCCGAGATTGGAGAGTTCGGGAAGCAGACCGCGGGCGTGGTCATTTCGATGAGCCACCGGATCAAGGTCAGCTATTGCACGATCTACAACACTCCGCGGGCGGGCATCTGCATCAATGATGGGACCTGGGGCGGACATGTGATCGAGCACTGTGATATTTGGGAAACGGTGCGCGAAACCGGAGAGCACGGTCCTTTCAACGCCTGGGGACGCGAACGGCAGTGGCTCACCGCTAGCGGCGGATCGAAGGGCATGGACAAGAAACTGGTGTTCCTCGACGCTATCGATACCACTCACATCCGAAACAATCGCATCGCGAACTTCAGGAAAACTATTTCCGCTGGCAACTGGACCATCGATCTGGACGACGGGGCGTCAAACTACGCGATCTACAACAACTTGTCGCTGGGTTCCACACTGAAGCTGCGGGAAGGCTTTTACAGGAAAGTCTGGAACAACATCCATGTGAGTCCCGTGGAGATCGGATGGCACGTGTGGCCGCCGGATTCAGAGGACGAGTTCTACGACAACATCACAGTTGTCAGCGGCGCCAGACCGGGCCAGCAGGAGCCAACAACCGGACTCATCCGTCCGGTCCACATGCCCGAACAATACCCATGGGGCAAACGCATCGACGAGAACCTGTACTGGAACGTCAACACGCGCAAGTTTCTGTCCGGGGATCTGGAGTGGCAGCAGTGGCGCAAAGTGGGGCATGATCGTCAGTCGGTGTTTGCGGACCCGCTGTTTGTCGATCCCCTTCACAACGACTTTCGGGTAAAGGAAAACTCGTCCGCGCTCAAGATTGGCTTTCAGAATTTCCCCATGGATCAGTTCGGCCACCGTATGACCCGCATCATCCCGTTCGGCGGCGAGTTTGAACAGACTGCATCTGTGACGGTGAAACCCGATGCCCGCGGCGGCGATGTCCGCTATACCATCGATGGCACGGCGCCGACCCGCGCTAGTACGCTCTACACGAGGCCAATCAGGATCGGCAACACAACCACCATCCGCGCCCGCACCTTCAACAACGGCCTCCCGATCGGTGCGGAAGAGGCCACCACTTTCACGAAGGTCGCAAAGGTGGAGCGCCCACTCTGGCTGGCGGCGTTGCTGAAGCCGGGAGATTCTGCGGCATTCGAAAAGAGCAACTCCAACCGGACCACGAGTCAGTGGTTCGGCGTCACGATCCGCAATCTTCGCAATGATCCGGAACTGATCGACGCCACCGGCGGCCAGGACTACGGCGTGTTTCTGGACTCCGTTCCCAGTAACTCAAGACCCGCGCTCTGGGGGTTGCAGCGCGCTGATGTGATAGTTGAATGCGATGGCCATAAAATCGAGGATGCCGAGCAACTAATTCAGGTGAGTGCAGGGGTTCCACGCAAAATCGTTGTTATGCGCGGCTATCGGAAGGTGACACTTGAGATTCCGCATGTCCCGTAGCTCTGCGGTTTGCCGAGCGGCCCGAGGTGCTGGACTCAGACCGGCTGACGTACCCTGAGAACTGGCCGGCAATCAAGACACCACGAGGGGTCCCTTGATATAGGCAACGCCCTTGAACAGTGCCACAAGTCCTTCGGATTCATGGGTCACGTGGACCACACAGGTGGACAACTTGTGAGTGCGAGAAATTTCTTCGGCCACAGCAGTCAGTCTCCCGGAGCTGACCGCCTTGAAGCAGGTGATGTCCGCTTGGCATGAGACCGCCACGCTCCCGTGCGAGTTCGAAGCCGCAGCGAATGCCAGATCGGCAAGGGTAAACAGTGCGCCACCCTGGAGGATACCGACAGCATTCAGATGGCGGGGTTCCACCGTCATCTCCGTTCGGCCAAACCCCAGGCGAACTTCGACTATGTGCATTCCGTTTTCTTTGGCGAACTGATCCCGTCCCAAAAACTCAGCGATAAGCTGACAGTCCATGCTGGCTCCGTTTCACGAGCGGCGAGTTGCTCGATCTCCCTAACGGTATTACGGCTCAGTCGATTTCGCAATCCTTGTAGAGATTGTTTCGGCATACAATTGGGATTCATGAGAAGACGCCATTTCATCACGGCCGCCCCGCTGTTGAGTAGCGCAGGGTTCGCCGCGCCCTCGAAGGTGAGCCGCTGGACCGTCATCACTATCGGCAATCTCTCTCGCAACCGGTATTGGGGCGAAGCGGATACCAAACCTTTGCGGGGAGCTATCTGTACCTGCACGCTGATCAGCGGCGACGGATTTCAGCTTCTGGTGGACCCGTCCCTCGCCAAGGCAGATGACATGACGAAGGAACTCGATCGGCGAACAGGGTTGAAACTCGACGACATCAACGCTGTGTTCGTCACCCATGAGCATGGCGACCACTTCGCCGGCATCGAGCATTTCAAAAAAGCGACGTGGTTCGCCGCCGCTCCTGTCGCGCAGATTCTCAACGGCTTGAAGAAGTTGACACGCAGCGTCGAGCTTGCGCCCAAGACCTTGTTCGGCGCGGTCGAAGTTATTCCCACGCCGGGCCACACACACTCACATCACAGCTTGCTTTTCGACTGTGAAGGACGCTCGATTGTTGCTGCCGGCGACTCGGTTGCGACGAGAGATCATTGGCGGGAACGCAGAAGTTATTACAACGCCGTCGATCCCGCTCTAGCCGCCAAAACCATGGATCAGCTCGCCAGCCTGGCAGGCGTCATCATTCCAGGCCACGACAACTATTTCACTGTTTAGCTGCGGGTTAGCGGGTCTTCCAATATTCGAGAGCCGGGCCGCGAATCGTGTCGAACTTGCCGCTGCCTGCCCGCGCCCGCAAGGCGTTCTTCTCTTCTTCACTCAGCGGCTTGAAGCTTTGTGCGATCCGCACATCGTCCTCCAACTGGCCAATGGTGCAGAAGCCCAGCGGCGCCGCCGTTATCGGCAGGCTCAAGGTGTACCTCAGGCAATCGCCCACACTGAACGGACGCAGCAGAAACGCGTTCCCGAATACTTTGATCGCGAAGATTCCAACGCCGCGTTCGACCGCGGCAGGCAGGGCCGTCTTCTCGAAGCTCATCTTCGGCGAATCGGAAAACGAAGTGTCGGCCACGTGGAGCGGCATCAATGCGGTGTCGAATCTCTCCGCATGCTTCAGCATTGCGACGTGCACTTCGGGGTCGCGGCAATTCGTGTAACCGATGTAGCGGCATTTGCCCGCCTTCTTGGCGGCCTCGAACGCTTCGATGGCGCCGCCTGGAGCGAAGATCTTCTCAACGTCCGCTATCCGGTTCACGCCGTGCATCTGCCAGAGATCTACGTAATCGGTTTTGAGGCGCTTCAGTGACGTTTCTAAATCCGCCTCGGCGCCTTTCCGCGTGCGTTGGCCGGATTTCGTAGTCATGAAGACGTTCTTGCGAAAAGCGGGAATCACCGCGCCATAAACATCTTCGGCTTTGCCCTCGCCGTAACTGCGGGCCATATCGAAATAGTTGATGCCGAGGTCGTACGCTCTCTGCACCACGGCTTTGCCTTCATCGAATGGAACCAAATGAAAGCGCGCCCCGCCTTCACCGATGATTGTGAGCTTCTCGCCCGTCCGGCCAAGAACCCGTTTGGGAATGTCGCCCGACTTGGGCCTGGCCGGCCTCGGCGTTCCCAGGCCTGCGAAAACCGCACCTACAAATGCTCGCCTTTGCATATGACTCCTTTCACTTCAGACACGAACGCTGCGCACAACGAAATAGGGCTGAGCCGAGAGTGTCGTGCCGAACCCCGGGAATAGCGATGCTGCATTCGGACCAGCGCTCAGCTCGAAGTAATATTGCAGGGGAAATAGCGACTGCGTGTAGTCCGCCGGGATTGCCGCTTCAAAGCGGTTGCCCTTCTGCTGCATGCCTTCGGTGTGCCAACGCTCCGCGTGGTTCACGTGCCGGTAATGCAGACGAATTGAGTGCACGCTCTTCTGTCCGGCGGTTTCGAGAACAAGATTCAATGCCGAGCCCGGCTGAAACCGCGCCGCAGGAACATGCTTGCACGGAACGCTTGCGCGATGCGGCCGGCCGAGAGCTTCCTGAACGGCTGCCTGGACGTGATCCTGCCGCGGCTCTCCAGCTTTGCTCTGCTCCAGCCGTTTAGCCATGTCGGCGATGTCGGCATCGATCGCAGGCAGACGATCCAGCCAGTGCCCGTGCAGGTGTTCGCGTTCGCCAACCGTAATATCTGGCCGGTAGATCTTCTTCGCGTAATCGGCGAGTTCAGTCCACGTGGTTCTGGCACGGCGGTACATCTTGAGCGCCTCTTCCAGCGCTACATGATCTGCGCTGCGCTCATGAATGCCGTACAGAACGCCGCTGCGGAGCTTGGCGCCAAAGAACCGACCCAATCCCACTTGGATGTACACGTCGGCGGCTAATCGACGGAATTCAGCTCCGCTCTTATTTGTAGCCTGCGTTTCGGCCTGCTTCCAATGATTCGCCGCCGCATCGGCGTAATCCTCTAGCCATTGCGCGACCTCGATAGGCGAGTACTTCCCGTCGCGCGCACCTCCCAGCAACTGCGCGGCGAAATCATTGATGCGCGAGAAGAGTTGCGGATCGAGCGGGCTGACATTCCCGAAGACTTTGGGCGCGGGAGTGTCGCCGTAGGGATGCTGGCGGTTTGCATCGACAATGGGCTGGTTTGTATAAACTTCGGGCCAATAGGTATTGTTTCCGGCTGAAGCGCCGTGCGCGGTGGTAACGACAGGCAGAATGCGGCTGGCATTCGCGAGCGCCGCTTCGGCAGCCTGTGCCGCGCTGCCGAATTGTTTCCGCATCTCGCGCTGCCACGCATCCGGATCGGAAGCGGGATTGTAGAGCAGGCGCCCCCAGACGCGAAAGCCATAGGAGTACTTCTGCCAATCCCAGCGCGGCGCAAGGGATTGATCGGCGTAGGCGCAACGTCCACCGGCGATTCCGGATCCGCGACGGCCTTTGAACGAGAGCGGCTCCATGATCTCCACACCATCGCTGCCGCAGAAGCTGAACGCGCGCGAGTAGGTCGCGGCCGTCAGCGGGTCGCCCCAAATCAACAGCCGCTGTGTGCCCGGCCAGATGCGATGTAGCACGCCGTAGCGGCGATCTTCCCGCAAAAGGTCGCCATAGCCATAGCGGAGGAAGCTGCGGGAACCACCGCTCAGCTTCATCAGCCCAGACCCTTCACGGCCAGGCTTGGGTCTTTCCAGTTCCCGGATGTCCGCCTGATGGTAGGGCATACCCAGATGCTCGGCCCAATACTTCGGAGAGATCTTCACGGGCATTCCGCTCGCCAGCGCAAGGTCGGTCATCGTCTGATCCATGCCCTTGGCGTGCATGTCGATCTCGACTTTGCGGCCGCACTTCGCAACTCCGTCGAACACGGTTTTCCAGAAGTCGTAACTGCCCTCTTCAACGCCGCTCTCCCCATGTACGCGAAACGTGACGCCGCTTATGGCAGGGCAGGCCTTCAATAACGCGCAAACCGCCTCGCGACAGTAGGGGCCGTGAGTTGCCGGGCTCAACCCGGCGATCGTGTAGTTCGGGTTCGGGCTGTCGATCCACTTGTAGCCGTGCATCCAGATGCCCAGTTGGAATTGCATTCCGCGCGCCACAGTCTGCTCGCTGATGAATTTCAGCATTTCGAGATTGCGGTCGCGTTCGGTGTTCGGCAACTCCGGCACGCGCACGTTGTATCCCGGCACAGCCAGCAGAAAGGGATATGCGAATAGGAAATAGGCGTCAGTGACATTCCGAAGAAAATCGTAGCCGATCCCCAGACTGAGATTAAATCGGTTGAAACGCTGTGTGGCGAGCATGGAGAGATAGTGCGGCCACATCTCCCGGTCGTTGTACCACGGCTTGTCTTCGATATTGCTGGTGAATAGGCGGGTGATGCTGCGGATGACGTTGGCCGGCCGTTCGATGACGGGCTTGCGGATACTCAACGCGGCGATTGGATCGGAGCTGTTGCGGACCCGGTCTGCCAAGTCGAGGAGCGCGTAAGCCAGTCCGCGTGAATCCCTGCCGCACGTCAGCAAGACCGGCTTCCCCCCGGCTTTGCCCGGAATCAATCCGAGGGCTTCCGGAACCGCCGGTATCGCTGCGCCCGCGCTTCTCAGGATCTCCACTGCCAGCGGACGTTCGGAACTCGCGGCCACGATGCAAAGCTCTCCGGATGCAGCTTGGGCAACTCGGTCCTGCACGGTCGCGGCTACTTGGCGCGCCGTCAGGGCATCGCGCAGTTCTGTGATCGCCCAGCGCACGGGGCCGCTCGAGGCGATCGGATCGCCCGGCTCGACGATGATCGAAACGCCCCGATCCGCAGCCGCGCCAGTTGCTGTTCCCACGGCAAGCGTCACGCCGGTTCCCGCCAGGAACTGGCGCCGGTTCGAATACGTCACAGCCGCAACTCCGCTTTCTGGCTTGCGAGCAGCTTCTGCAGAGTCTTGATATCAAGCTTGCGAGGAGGCACTCCGGTTGTGGCCGCGAGGGCGGCGGCACATCCGGAGGCGTGTCCGACCGCCATGGCCGGCGCCATGGAGCGCGCAGACTGGAATGGCCCCTGCTCGCATGAGATGCAGCGGCCCGAAAGGACCAGCCCTTCAACTTTCTTTGGAATCAGCGAACGATAGGGTATGTCGAACCCCTCGTGTTTGAAGAAGTAGCGCTTGCCCTTATAGCTCGGCATCGGGTTCGAGCTGATCGCAATCACGTCCGGGAAACGCACTCCCTCGATCGCATCCTTTTCTGTGACAGTGTACTCGCCGGTGATCCTGCGCGTCTCGCGAACGCCAATCGATGTTGGAGTGTCGAGGAGCGCGACCGATTCCATTCCGGGCTTCTTTCTCATCTGTTGGACAAGTTCCCAGAGCTTCAAGCGCGTCTCCACTTCTGCGCGCGTGAGATTCTCGACGTCGAGCCCGTCGCCGCCAAAACCCGGCCCCCAGCGAACCACGCGATCCCGAATGCGAATTCCGCCGAACGCGCCTTCGGTCGTGGCTGGCACTCCTGCGATGCGGTACATCAAGCTCATGGGCATGCGGTCGCCCGTCGTTGCAGGTCCCATGAATGGTGCACCCGCCCGCGCGGCGATATCGCCGTCTCCGGTGCAGTCGATAACGATGTCGGCCGCAATAGCCTGGCGGCCGGACTTCGATTCGACTACCACGCCGGTGACGCGAGCGCCGTCGAGCATAGGCGCGACCACCCAACTGTGTAAGCGCAGTTTCACGCCTTCTTTCTGAATGAGATTCAGAGAAGCGATTTTGGCCGCTTCCGGATCGAAGGGAACGGTGTAAGGGATGTCGCCCTTTGCGATGTCATGCGCAAAATTGCGCTCGTAATTGTCCTTTTCCGCAACGCCGCCCAATCGAACCAGCTCGGCTATGTATTCTGCCGGGATACCTTTCACTGTCTGGAGTCCCTGGGGTTCGCGCTGGTTGCGAAAACCGTTGTAGCAAGTCATGAGGCCAGCCGTTCCGTTCCCGCCAAGGAAGGAATAACGCTCGATCAGGAGCGTGCTGGCGCCGCTGCGCGCGGCTGCGACGGCAGCGATCACACCGCTCGGACCGCCTCCCGCCACGACTACCTGGTATTTCGCGACGATCGGGGTCTCGATCGCCTCCCGGTACGTCTTGCCGGATTGCGGTGCGGCTGACGCCGCCCAACCGGAGGCCGCCGCGGTGCCGGCAAGTGCGGCACCCATGAAACTGCGCCGCGCGAACGGCTTTTCGGAGGAGTCTCTCATGGAGGACATAGTGGTCTCCTTTATATCTATGACTACCAGACCGTTTTCTATGTAAGCACATTTAGAACCCGGAGAAAACATTTTCCGCTGACGCGCGCGGGTGCTATCGCGGCGACGCCGTACACGTCAAAAGTTCTAACGGGGACCTGCAGCCGCGGCGCCACGCTGCTGGTGCCGGTGGAGTTGGACGAAGAACGGGATGAGTTCGTCGACGAGATTTCCGCTCGGGAGGATCCGCGCGCGGTGGCTATCGACGGAGCTTATGCGCCCAGTTGTCGACAGACTTTGCGATAGGGCTAATCTCAGCGCCAGATCTGTCTTGGACAAGAGTGATCTTAAATGTGTAGGCGTAATCTCCCAGTTTCGTGCGTGGCAACTGGATGGTGAGGCCGGCTTCGTCCTGACTCCAGCGCAACGCCTGCGACATACCAAGCAGGTGAACCGAGGAAATCTTTCCGGTTCCCGCCTTTGACGACAACGACCGAATCTTCAATGCTTCCGAGGGCCAATCCAGAACGATGGCATACACGGCACCGGCGCGGGTCGTGAACCGAATATCCTGGTTCGTGAAGCGTGTTTCGCGTTTCCGCTCGCCCATATAGCCGTTCGGCGCCTGCGTAGGACCCTCGCCGAAAACCTTCCAGGGCCTACTTCCGTAAATCGCCTCGCCGTTCACCTTGAGCCACTTGCCAATCTCAAGCAGTACGCTGCGCGCCTCGGTAGGAATCGTTCCGTCCGCTTTGGGCCCGACGTTCAGCAAAAGGCAGCCGTTCTTGCTCACGATGTCCACCAAGTCGTCGATGAGCGAATCGGCAGACTTGAACTCATCGTTTTCGATGTAGCCCCAAGATTTCTTGCTGATGGACGTGTCGGTCTGCCACACCATCTTCTGGATCGTATTCAACTTGCCGCGCTCGATGTCCAGCACGGCCGTTCCCTCGGGAAACGAGCCGTTACCGATATCCTTGTACTGCAGCACCACGCCGTCGCCCGACTGGTTGCCGTGATTGTAGTAATACGCGCCAAGCCGCTGTAGATAGGGCTGGAATTCAGGATAATTGATGCAGAAATCGAACCACAACACGTCGGGGTTGTACTTGTCGATAATATCCACTGTGCGAGCGTACCAATGCTCGAGGAACTTTGGGCTGGCGGGTTCAGTACGGGGTTGCTGGTTTCCGTACAGGCCGCGATACTTCGGGTCGCACGTGTCGAAATCGTCCGCGCAAGTGTAATAGCTTCGGTTCAGCGCGTAGTGTGAGGAAGCGCCAAACTTGAGCCCCCGCTTGCGGACAGCTTTCGACAACTCGCCGAGCACGTCACGCCGCGGCCCCATGTTGACGCTGTTCCACTCGGTCTTGCTCGAATCGTACATGGCAAAGCCGTCGTGATGTTCGGCAACCGGAACCACGTAACGCGCTCCGGCTTGGCGGAACAACTCTGCCCAATCCTCCGGATCCCATTTTTCGGCCGTGAACATGGGGATGAAATCCTTGTACCCGAACTTCGACAGAGGCCCCCATCGCTCCAGATGATGCTGGTAGACAGGGTCCGGGACCCCGGTGACCTTGCCGCCAGGCGTTCGGTCTTTCAGGTACATGCGTTGGGGGTATTTTTCGCTACCGAAGGCGGGCACGGCGTAAACACCCCAGTGCAGAAAGATGCCGAAGCGAGCATCCTCGAACCATGCGGGAGCGCGGTACTGTTGGAGCGATTTCCAGGACGGTTCGAAGCGCGTGCTTTGTGCCGCGGCGTGCGGCAGAAGGAGCGTGCCGAGTGCCACGGCTGCTGTTGCGATGGGGTAGATGCTGTTGCTTCTCATCCGATTCAAAACGATTCTAGCGCAAGCGGAGGGTTCACGTGACAGTTATCGTTAAACTCAAGCTGAAACGAAAGCGGCGGAGCGCGACCAATGCCCATATAAAAGGGTTGTTGAGAATCGTCAAACGAGTCCCGATTGTCGACCCGCGAATTAGTCGAGAAGTTGCTTGAGACCCCACTTCGTGCCGATGTGGCCGGAAGGAACCGAACGCGTGACCTGCCACGCATGGTGTGCGGCGTCGCTTGCTCGATCCGTTCAGCCCGAGATTCCGTAATCGATAGCACTGGGATGAATGGCAACTATCCCGGTGCGTAGCGTCAGTTTTTCCAGTGATGCTATTCTGGGAGGTCGTCGAGACCACACGCAATCTAAAGAGGATGGAATGAGTACTAATACGAGGACTGCTCTGAAAGTAAAACTCTACCGCTCCGACTTGCCGATTATGGAGGAAGGTGCGGCAGATACGGTGCAGGCTGCTGCCGCGGCCGGCGGCGGCGCGCTCCAGTGTTTTCCGAGTTTCGTAGGACGCAAATTCTGCCTTCCCGGCAAGAACCTGGAACTGGCGGATGCGGATTACTTCCCCGAAGGCCCCAACGGATGGGCAATCGATGAAAGATGGAACGGCAGTGCGATCCTTGCCGACACCGGAAACGGCATTCACGGTGAAGGGTTGTGCCACTTCCATCATCCGGACGGTTTCCTGATTCCGATGGATGCGGCGGTTCACGGAGCGCCTAACTTCATGGTGGGTCCGATGTACCGAACGTTGGGCGGCACCGGTTTCTACAACAAGGAGTTCGACAATCTGTACCCTCTCGGACACCATTCGCATCCGTGGAAGCCCGAGGCGTACAACTTCAACGCCTGGCGCAATAAGCGTTACAAGAACGATTGCCATACATCTATCGGGCTGATGCATTACGTGACCGAGGAAATGTTGGCTGATGCTGTCCGTGACTTCATCGCCGGCAGAGACAACCACATTCGCAGCCACGCGCGCCAACTGCTGATCCGGATGGGAACTGGGTTTTTCACGCCGACCCGCACCCTGCACGGGCCGGCCGCGGTTAACACAGAAGAGCCGCAGCGGGACCGGGACGACTTCCGGTTCTACCAGAGCCACGTCCTGTGTCCGGACGGCGAGGTGTTCTTAGGGCAGGACTTGCTTTTCCGTCACCTACCCGAGGGACTGGACGGAGAGGATCGCGTGCAGCGATTGGTGTCTGATATCGATCTGCGTCGCAACAAGGATCCCTACATCGTGGAGAAGCACCTGCTCCTGCCGATCGTTGATCAGGAAGTGAGCCACGATGGTTTCCAGGATGAGTGGCGCGTGTACGGCAAGCCCAATGGCGACGAACTGTTCAGCCTGCGCCAGTTTGAGTTGGCGCCCCGCGCCGAAACGGTGCTGACCGGGCCGGCAGCATTGTGCGTCATCCACTTCAGCCATGGGAAGGGAACCATCGGCAACCACAAGGTCGAGGTCAAGTCGGGGATTCGCTTGGGCGAGCCGCTGCACGATGAGTTCGTCATCCCCTACGAAACGGCAAAGAACGGCGGCGGTGTGCGGCTGGTCAACACCAGTGACACCGAACCGCTGGTGGGCACCCGCTGCTGGGGACCGGAAGCGTGGGGCCACAAGATGCCGAAGGCGCCGTTCGAAACCTGGGCCGACTAGGCCAGACGAATAAAGATTGGGCGGCCGGCGGAGACAGCCGCCGGCCTGCCCGCTGTCCGGTGTGAGACTAAAGATTCTTCAGCCGCCAGTTGCGATAGCGTACCTGCATCGGTCCGCCCACATGCACCTGGACGCCAATTAGCCCCTTCATCATGCGCCCCTGTGCATCATCGTCAATCACAACGCTCATCAGATGTTGATTCACGTGATGCATCAGAATGTTTCCGCGCGCAACGATGTGTACGGTGTTCCAATCGTCCCATATCAGCTTTCCCAGTTCCTGCGGGTCACCCACACTGGCCAGCACAGTTGGCTTTCGTTTGCCGGTGACTCGGGTGACCTGTCCTCGCACGGCAAGAAACAGCCGGCCCTTCTCCTCATAGTTATTACCGGTATAGCGCCGCTGTCCGTCCATGTCGCACTGATAGCCGCGCATCGCATAGCGGTTAGATGGCGTGACTTTGTCCGGCGCCACTACGCTCCGATAATTGATCCCGCTGTTGCCTCCGGATGTAATGCGAAACTCCGCTTTCAATTCAAAATCGGCCGGTTCTCCGCCGCGCCAAATTAGGAAAGTGTTGCTCTTGACGATCGTCTCCGGCGTGATTTCGCCGACGATGTCGCCGGCCTCCACGCGCCAATACTTCGGATCGCCCTCCCATCCATTTAACGTCTTCCCGTCGAAGATGCTTGCGAAGCCCGGCTCCTCCCCGGCGGGCGGCTCCGGCCTGTCGCTTTGCTTTGGGACGTAAGGCGCGTCCTGCGGCGCCGCCGCTAGTCCCGCCGAAGCTAAGGCAAGAGAGGTCAGAAATGATCGGCGATGCAATGCTGGATTCATGCGTTCTCCATTCTAGCCTCATTGGGCCTTCGAAGAACTGATCGGTCCGACCCACGCTGCGCCAGTTCTCAATTCCACGGACTCGATCGGGGCTGACGGATCAACTGATCAGGCCGTTTCGCAGGGCGAAGCGGACGATATCGCCCGTGTTGTGGAGATTCAGCTTTTCCATCACACTGCCGCGATGAGACTCCACAGTGTACACGCTCAGATTCAACGCGTTCGCGATCTCCTTGTTGGTCTTTCCATCTGCGATCATCGTCAGGACCTCGCGCTCGCGGCTGGTAAGAAGGTCCACGGGATTGGACACATGCTTGCGGTAGTCGGTCAAAACCGCGTCGGATATCGCCGGGCTGAGAAACGCCTCGCCGCGCGAGACTGCCCGAATGGCCCGCAACAGGTCGTCGTCCTCGGAGTCTTTCAACAGGTAGCCGCGAGCCCCGGCGCGGAGAATTTCGCGCACGTAAACGGAGTCCTTGTGCATGCTCAGTCCGATGACCTTGGTTTGCGTCAGTTCCTCGCAGATCTGCCGGGTCCCTTCAATGCCGTTCAGTTCGGGCATAGATATGTCCATCACCACGACATCCGGCTTCAGCTTGCGGGCTTCGTCGATGGCCTCCCGGCCGGTCTTCGCTTCGCCGACAACTTCCATGTCTGGATGCGAATCGATCAGCATTCGAATGCCCTTGCGGAGGATCGCGTGATCGTCAGCCAACAATACTCGAATCTTCTTGCTCTGCATTAGGTTCAACCTGCTGGAGCGGGACTTCTACACGAACGCGAAGGCCGCCCTCCTTTCGATTCTCCACAATCAGTTCTCCATCCAGTTGGCGCGCCCTCGCTCGCATTCCGACCATGCCGAGACTGGGACTCTTTTCGCCAACGGTCGGCTGGAGTCCGCGACCGTTGTCGGTAATCTCCAAGTGAACCGCGTCCCCTTCGACTTCCAGCGCAACAGTAACTTCGGTTGCCTCGGAGTGCCGCGCGACGTTGGTCAATGCCTCCTGAACAATACGGAACAGATGAGTCTCCTCCGCCTCGGCCAGCCTATGACTCAGGTTTGAGTTGTATTGCACGGGAATCTGCGTCCTCTGAGAAAATCGTTCACAGAGCCACCGCAGGCCGGAATCGAGCCCGAAGTCGTCAAGGATCACAGGCCGCAGTACCTGGGAGAGCTTCCTTACATTTTGTAGAACCTCGTCCACGACCTCAACGCACTCTTGCCGGATCGATCCGAACTCGGCATCGCTGACCTGGCTCAGCATCCGGCGGAGGCCGCTCAGCGACTGGCCCAGTTCGTCGTGCATCTCGTGCGAGAAGCGGCGAGCCATCTTCTCGTGCCCGTCCAGCATGTGCCAGGAGACATGGGCCAGTTCCGCAGCCTGCCATTCAAGCCTGGCAAAAGCTCTTTGAATGATCCAAACGGTGATACCAGCCGTGCCCGCGGCCAGGAGAAAGCAAAGACCCAGGACCAAGCTCAGTTGGTCGATGAGTTCTTGCGTCTGCCGCACAATCAATGCCTCAACCCGAGCACCGCGCTCGGAATGAATAAGGTTCTCCTGGACGAGTTCCTGTGCGGTGTCTTGAATGCGGTTCGATCCGTGATATCCGAGAAATGCCGCCAGCAACACCATCCCAACTACTAGCCCGAACCCTCCGACGGCGACCAGCAGAACTTGCCCTCGCGACATTGGCGGCTCGGTAACGAGTTCGAGCGGTGAATTCGAGGGGGAGGCTTGGTCCGTAGTCATTGTAGGCCTGTTCATAGAATCGCAGTTGCCGGCGGCCACCGCAGCCCTACGGGTACGGTAACGCGTGGCCCGATGGGCTAGGGCAAGCCCACCACACAATAATCTTAACGTCGCGGGCGGGGTGCTCTGGCGATAAAATTGGACGACGGCGGCGGGGCTCCCTTGATCGAAACCGAACTGCTTCACTACAGCTATCTATTCATCTTCGTTGGCACTGTCATCGAAGGGGACGCCACACTGCTCACCGCAGCCTTTCTGGCCCATCGGGGATACTTTCGGCTCTCGTTGGTGCTCGTAGTGGCTGGCTTGAGCACTCTTTTCGCAAGCCACGCCTACTACATGGTTGCCCGGCGTACAGGAACGAAATGGCTCGAACAAAGTCAGGATGCGCGGTTTGAACGAATCGTCCGGTGGTCTAGGGCCTATGGAGGACTCCTGCTGCTCGCGTCCCGGTTCATGATCGGCTTCCGAACGCTGATTCCAATCGTGTGTGGTGCAACCGGAATGAGTCCCGTTCGATTCGCACTCTGGAACGGCTTCGGCGCATTGGTTTGGGCCTGCACCGTCGGTTTCGTGGGCTATCTGGGTGGGCACGCGCTGACGATCCTGATCGGTGATATCCGCCAGCACGAAAAGGCGATCGCCGTTGTCGTGGCCGTGAGTGTCGCCGGATTGATTTTGTGGCGGACTCACGGCCGAGAACTGTTCGACGCATGGTCTTTGCGCCGGGCGAGACGTGCCGCCCTCTGAACTGCCCCTGTTATTCACTCACTGAACCTCGAATTTCTCCCCTCGCCGGGTGATGTGTTTCTTTGCGATTTGGCCTGATTCTGGGATTGCAGGGAGTTTCAAGATGCGTTCCTATCAGTTCAGACAACCGATCGCCGAATTGCAGCCACAGCGGAAGCCGGCCAAACACACCGGGAGAGTCTGGTCCCGCGTGATCGCACGAGCCGTTGCCGCGCTGGTTGCCGGGAGCGGCATTCTAAACCTCATTTCTCTGATGGGTGGCCCGGTGCCCACGGAACAGCCGGTCTGGTTGCACGGGCTCTTTCCGCTCGATTTCGTTGGTGTATCTCGAACGTTGACCCTCATCTCAGGCTTCGCGTTGATTCTCGCCGCAGTCCATCTTTGGGCATACAAGCGGCGGGCTTGGCAGCTCTCGCTTGTCCTGGCCAGCGCGTCTGTCGTGTTTCACCTGACCAAGGGATGGGACCTCGAAGAGGCCTTCTGCTCAGCCGTTCTCTTTGCAGTGCTATGGTTCACCCGGCGGTCGTTCGTGGTCGGTTCTGGGAGACCCCACCTCGGTACGGCTGCGCTCCGCGCCGCGTACGCGTTTGCGATCGCCGGGGCCTACGGTGCGGCCGGCTTCTGGCTGCTGGAGCCCACGGAGTTCCATCAGAATTTCCATTGGTGGGACGCAGGCTTGCGCACCGTTCGATTGATGCTCTTCCTGGGCGACCGAACTCTGGTCCCTCACACGGCGTATGCCGCCTGGTTCCTGGATTCACTGTTTTGGATTTCCGCGGCGGCATTCCTTTACAGCGGCTTCGTGCTGTTTCGCCCTGTCGTCTACCGATTCCGCGTAGACTGGGCCGAGTCCGACATGGCGCAAGCGATTGCCGTGCAGTACGGACGCACGGGGCAGGATTTCTTCAAGCACTGGCCCGACAAGAGCTATTATTTCTCGTCGAACCGTAAGTCATTTCTCGGCTATCGAGTCGCAGGCCACTACGCTCTTGTGCTAGGCGATCCGGTAGGTCCGGAGAGCGAACTTCAGGCGACGGTCCATGAATTCATCGACTTCTGCCGCACGCGTGGCTGGCGGGTCGGGTTTCATCAGGTGAGCGAGGATCACTTGCCTGTGTACGAGGCTTTAGGGTTCCACCGCTTGAAAGTCGGTGATGACGCGATTGTCGATCTCGCCAAGTTTTCGCTGACGGGCAGTGCCATGAAGGAGTTTCGCAATACGGTGAATCGCCTGGACCGCCTTGGCTACCGCGTGGAGCGGGTCGATCCTCCACTCGCTGATGCGCTACTGTTGGACCTGAAGCGGATTTCCGACCGGTGGCTGGAAATTCCCGGTCATCGCGAGCGCCAGTTTACACTCGGCAGGTTCGAGCACTGGTATGTCCAGACCACTCCGGTTTATGTAGCGTTCGACGCGAACGACCAAGCCGTCGCATTCTTGAACCTGATCCCCTCCTATGATCCTGCGCTGGCTACGGTCGACCTGATGCGCCGCAGCCCGGACAACGTCAACGGTCTCATGGATTACCTCTTTGCCAAGGTCTTTCTCGATTTGAAGTCGCGAGGAATTCAGTACTTCAGCCTCGGTATGGCGCCGTTGTCCGACAGGAATGAAGGGGATCCAATTAGCCTGGATGAGCGGGTTGTCTACTGGGCGATGAAACGGATGCCTTTCTTGTTTCGTGCTGATAGCCTAAGGCGGTTCAAGGCCAAATATGCTGATTCCTGGAAGCCCCGTTATGCGGTCTATCAGGGCCGCCTGGATCTGCCTCGTCTCGCCCTGGCACTGCGGCGAATTTGTGAACTGCCGGCCCAGGAAGAGCTGAAGGCGGCGTGAGGAAAGCGGCATGAGACTCGGTACAGTTTTTTACGTTGCATTTCCGATACTACTTTTGGCTGGCGACAGCGCTGTGTCAGTGCCCTTGCGCGGCAAGACGCAGATGCTAGCGCGGCTACAACCCACAACAAGTGCTCTGCAAACGGCCGTGATCTTCCTGCCGGGCGACGGTGGGTGGCGAGGGACCGCGGTGTCGATAAGCCGAACTATCTCCTCGTGGGGATACGACGTCTACGGGTTCGACACGAAGAAGTACCTGGAGTCGTTTTCGGAGGGCGGCACGAAGCTATCGCAGCAAGAGTTGACTGCGGATATGAGGTCGTTGGCCGGTCAAGTAGCGGGAGCGTCGAAGCGCCGCGTGATTCTGGTCGGCTGGTCACAAGGCGCAGGCATGGCGGTCGCGGCGGCATCGGGTCTACAGTCTCCGGGGCCGATTCAAGGCATCCTGACTTTGGGCCTGCCGGAATCGGCGGTGCTGGGTTGGGATTGGAAAGCTACATTGGCGGTCATTGCGCGCCGGGAACCAGATCAGCCCAGCTTCACCGTGAAACCGCTCCTTCCGAAGGTCGCTCCGGCGCCGTTATGGATGATTTGCGGCAGCGACGACGAGTACACAACCGTGGAATCCGCGCGCAGCTTATTCCATTCAGCGAATGAACCGAAGCGGATGGAGGAGATTGCGGGAGCGAACCACCGATTCGATGGACACCAGGACGAACTTTACAGCTCTCTGAAGAAAGGCCTTGCGTGGATCTCTTCTCACTAACCAAGCTCCGGCGTGCAGCTCTGGGGCTGTCCGCCTTGGGCTTGGCGGCCGTCGCGGCTCGCTATGCCCTCCGCGGACTGGACTGGCCGTCCTTTCAGGCTCAGATTCAGAAGCTCGATTGGCGCTGGCTACTGATCGCGGTCTTGTTCGACATCTCCAGCTATGCGGCGCAAGGTGTGCGCTGGCGATTCTTGCTCGAAGGGTCGAGCGTCTGGCACACGACCCGTGCGATTTATGCGGGCTTGTTCCTGAATGAACTCATTCCGCTGCGTCCCGGCGAAGCCGTGCGCGCATGGTTGGCAGCGCGGGACTTTAAGGTGGGCCTGTTGAGCGTTGTGCCCACTATGCTGGTCGAACGCTTGATGGACGGGTTCTGGCTTTTCACAGCCCTGTTGGCGATGCTGTCGTTCGCGCCACTGCCAAACTACCTCGTTCATGTTGCCCGGCTACTGATCGCGAGTATTGGCGCGCTCCTGATCGTCGCATGGCTTCTTGGCCGCACTCGGTTTGAGCTGGTGCGCAAGGTCAGGTCTGGCTTGAGCAACGGGCCTGCGCTGCTCGCCTCGGGGTGCTTCCTTCTCGCGCAAGGTTTGGCGTTCTGGGCGGTGATTCGCGCGAGTCACCTGTCGCTCGGACTCGTCGCCGCCTTCGTTGTCATGGTGGTTGTCCGGATTGGGACGCTGATCCCCGGCGCTCCTGCCAATCTCGGAACGCACCAGTTTTCGACCGTTTTGGGTTTGTCCCTCTACGGCGTACCTCAATCCCAAGCGGCAGCCTTTTCTCTGGTCGTCTTTACCGTGCTCACGGCTCCTCTGTTGGCAATCGGCTTTGCTGCGTGCCTGAGCGCCGGCCTTACCTGGGGTAGCATCCGACAAGTCTCCGGACCACGAGCCACAGCGGTTTCTGCTTGAATTCGCTCAGCATCTGCCATGTAGGGCAGGATGGAATCCTGCGGCGGGTTGTGGAAACCCGCCCGGAGCGCCGGTTGCAGACCTGGTGCGCTACACCCGCTCGCGCACCTTACTCCACCCGCGCCCCTTATCCAGCATTGCGGACAACTCCTTGACCCTCGACGCTTGCTCTGGCAGATCCGCCAGATTGGAGCTCGCCACGTCGCTGTTGGCGTGGTCGTACAACTCGCGTGCCGTCACCTCGCCCGTTTTCTGCAAAATCCACTCCGTGTAGCGCCAGCGCTCCGTCCGCATTGTGTAGCCCATCATGCCGCCGCCGCGCGGGAACTGGCTGAACGCCGCTGCCTTCCACTTCCGTTTCGGACTGTCGAGCAGCGGCATCATGCTCTTGCCCTCGCACTGCTTCGGAACATCGAGCCCGCAAGCCTCGGCGAGCGTCGGATAGATGTCGACATACTCCACGAGCGCGCTGGTCGCGCCACCGGCGTTCTTCTGACCCGGCACGGAGAGAAGCATCGGAATGTGCGTGTCAATCTCAAGGTTTGTGTGCTTGCACCACGCGCCGTAGTCGCCCAGTTTCCAGCCGTGGTCGCCCCATAAGATGACTACTGTGTTGTCACGCAGACCCAGCCGATCCAATTCCGCGAGCACGCGCCCCACCTGGGCGTCCGTGTAACTTACGCACGCGTAGTATCCATGGATCAGCTTCCGCATGGTCGCCTCGTCCACCGGACCCTGCTTTGGAATCCCCGTGTAAGCCCTGAGTTCGCCCCAATCCGAACCCGCCACCTTCGGCATGTTCTCGGGCCACTCGCTCCGCGCAGGCAGTTCGAGGTCTGCAGCGGAATACCGGTCCCAATACTTTTTCGGCGCATTGAATGGCAGATGGGGTTTCAGGAATCCGGCCGCAAGAAAGAACGGCTTGTCTTTTAGGCGCCGCAGCTCTTCGATCGCCTTGTCGCAGGTCATCCCGTCCGGATATGCGTTGTCAGGCACGTCCGGTCCCTCGTATGCCGGACCTCGTCCATACTGCGGCTGCGCTGTTTTCTTCCCGGATTTCAGCTCGCGTTCATAAGCCGCCCGAAGCAGCGCATCACTCTGCTGTACAACGGTGGCCGAGAGCGGATCGCGGTATCCTCGCCATCCGCCTGCCCAATCGCCTTGCGGCAGCCAGGGCGCCGCGCTCCAGCCCTGCGGATCCTCATTCGCGTGGTGGTAGACTTTGCCCAGCGAAATCGTCTCATAGCCGGCGTTCTTGAAGTGGTGCGGAATGCTCAGCAGATCGGGCCGCACCGTGTTGAGCGGTGTCTGCAAGTCCCATACGCGTGTTGTGTCCGGTCGCGTTCCCGTCAGCAGGCTCGCCCGTGTTGGCGCGCACACAGCTTGCTGGCAATAAGCGCGATCAAAGCGGATGCCCCGCGACGCCAGCTTGTCGATGTTCGGCGACTTGATCCGTGCGTGACCGTAGCAGCCCAATTGTGGCCGCAGATCGTCTACCGCAATGAAGAGCACATTCTTCTTCCGCGATGCCGCGGTTGCCGCCACACTGCTGCCCGCCAATGTTATTGATGATAAAGCCGTAAGAAATTCACGTCGTCGCATGACGCGACTTTATCACACCGCTTGGCATATCTTCACAGGCGCCATCCGTGCATCCGCCGCTTGGCGGGGGAGAATGGTTACTTCAGCGGCAGCCGGTCTTCGTTCAGGATCTTGCCGTCCACACTGTAGTGGCGGAAGGTCAACACCGGCTTTCCGTCTATGCGCTCGACTGTACCGGCCAGGAAGCCTCCCACGATATTCAGGTAGCGGTGCTCCGGTTGGCGCAGATCCATGCGGAAGCCACCGGCGTGTTCATTGCTTGCCGGTCCGCAGGAGTACTCTCGCACGCCGGACTTGGAGTCCACCGAGACGTATTGCCAGTGCCGGTCCCCGGTAACCACGTACATGTTCTTCTGCGATGCGATGAAGCTGCGGAGTTCGTTGCCTTCGTGCGTGAACGCCTTGTTGGCGTGGTTGTCACCCTTATTCTCACGGTCGGGGCCGACCAGTGGCGTGGGGCTGATGAGCACGCGGAAGGTGGCGTCGGAAGCCTGCACGCTCCGCTTGAACCACTCCTTCTGCTCTTTGCCCCAGATGGTCTTGTCCGGTCCGTCGGGCATCTTGTTCGAGCTGCGGAAATCGCGCCCTTCGGGAAGCCAGACTTGAAGGTCCTTGCCCCAGCGGAAAGTGCGCATGGTCTTGTCGCCCATGCCGACTTGTTCCAGGAAGATCGCCTGGCTCTGCTTGAAGGTGAAGTCGCCCATGAAACGCTTCTTCATCGTCGGCCAGCAGTCGTTCATCCATGTGTCGTGATCGTCGTTGATGAAGTAGCTAGCCACCTGGCGGTGGAACTCGACATCGGTGGGCAGGCTGTACATGCTCTGCCAGTGCCAACGCGCCAACGCCTGGGTCTTGGCCAACGCGTCGTAGTAGATGATGTCGCCTGTATGGACGAAAAAGCTCGGGTCGAGCTTCAACATCTGTGCGTAAATCTTGTAGCCGCCTTCCGGGGCGTCCTGGTCCGGATACGCGGTGCCCGTAACTACTGTAAAAACAGCACGTGCCGGCTGGCTGGGAAGCGGGGCGGTGCGGAATTTCCCCTTCACCGACTGGCCGGAGCGGCTCTCGACGAGCAACTCATAGGCGGTGGCCGGCTTCAATCCCTTCAGCGGGAAATGTGCGGTGAAATCCCGATTGGGATCGACAGCCTTCCAATCCGCGGTTTGCCAAGAGCCCGCGCCAGCGGCCTTGTAGCGAACCCGCACGTCGCCTGGGGCGCCGGGAACGGCCCCTTCAATGGTGTCGATGGTCGAGCCTTTCGGGAACTCGACCACAGGATCCATGTCGAGTCTACTGCGAGCGTTGTCGGTCAACTCGCCGGTCTTCGGATCCTTATAACGGACGACAGGCAGCGGGCGGTCCTTGCCTTCGCGCACCGCATTGCGAGTCAACCGGGTCCAGATAATGGCACTGGTCGTATCGACCTCGCAGATCTTGATTCCGGTGGCGAAGTAGGGGCCATTCACTTCCGCTGGAGCGGACAACAACGTCAGGACGGCGACCGGCACGAGGCATCCGGCGCCGAGAAGCATTCGGAGAGATTTACGCGACCGCCTTTGGCGCTAGTTTATCATGTGCTAGCCGGCTGAACGCTGGCGGGAGACGCGCTGGGAATCCCACGCGATACCTGGGCGGCGCTCTGCCGGCTAATCTTCGTCACAGTGCGCGAGGGTCACTTACGCCATAAGCCGGGCAACAGTTTTTCGGCCAGCAGGTGGCGCCAGGTGCCCCAATCGTGCGCACCGCCTCCGCCTTCGTAGTAGACGTGATCGATTTTGTGTTTGAGCAGCGACGCGCGCAGTGCCGCAGTGCCGGCGCCTGTCGGACCCATGCCCTTCGCTTCGAACGGGCCTTGTCCGACGAAGAGGAACTGAACCTTCTTGTTGATCTCCGGATCGTTGAGGAATGCCGCGCTGTTCGTTTCCGTTTCGCGATCGCCGGCGCTGAGAATGCCGAAGGAGGCGAACAGGTCCAACGCCCGGAAGCCGACGGTTTGGGCGTGGAATCCTCCCATGGAGAGCCCGGCGAGTGCGCGCCCCTTGCGGTTAGCCACGACGCTGTAGTGCGACTCGACCAGCGGGATGATGTGCTCGCGCAGATCGCGCTCGAAGAGTTCCATGGCTCGTCCTCTCCACTCGGGAGATCCGCGATGGACCATCTGGTTATTGGGCATCGCGATCAGCATCGGTTTGGCCTTCGCTTCAGCCAGCAGGTTATCGAGGATGAAATTCGCACGCCCTTCGATGGCCCAGTTACCGGCCAGCTCGCCGCTGCCGCCGAGCAGATAGAGCACGGGGTATTTTTGCTTGGGATTGTAGCCGGGCGGCGCATAAACGAACATTTCCCGTTCGCCGCCGGTGACCTTGGAGTGGTAGATGTGGCGCGTCACGGTTCCGTGCGGCACGTTGCGCGCATCGTAGTACGACGGGCCGTCGGCCTGCACTACCACCATGCTGTAGGGTGGCTGGTTCCCGTTGCCCGCGACGGTGTTGCTGGGGTCGGTGACTGTCGCGCCGTCGATCATGATCTTATAGACGTAAATGTTGGGCGCGATTGGTGCGGTAGTCAAAGTCCAAATTCCGTCGTCGCCTTTTGCGAAGGGCACAGCCTTCGCCGCCCCGATGGCGAGAAGGATCGGCCCGCCAGTGAGCATGACCTCCTGAGCTTTCGGAGCGTTCACGCGAAACGTCACACGCTTGTCCGGAAGCACTTCCGGCGAGATCAGCGAAGCGCCGAAGGGCTTGAAATCCGAACGGCCGGCGTGCGGTGCAAAGTCGAGGTTGACGTGGGCCTGCTGGCCGAAGGCCGCGACGGCGGCGCACATCAGAAGCGGTGCTGTAGGTTTCATAGAAGTTCCGGTGTTTCGGCTCGGAGAATCCGGGCCGCACAAGATCATTCTATGCCGGTTGTGCAGCGCGCGGCGGCCTCCGGCGCGAAAAAAACACATGCCTGCTCGACGGCTTCGAAGGCAAACTGACAACATCACGATACGCGAAGCTCGCCAAGTGCTCGCAGGATACAGCCTTGCGTGATATTCTCCCACTCGTGGACCTCGGCGTTCTGGTCCACAACCCGGAAGGCGGACGAAGCACGAGTTACGCTCTTGCGAATGTTTTCCAAGGAGAAGACGGAACCCGCTGACTAAATGCTGCATCCTCCTGAACGACGCAGAAACCAAAGCCTTCGCCGACTGGTCCGGACACACGCTGTGATAGAGCAATCGCCTTCGCTCTTTTCGCATCCTAGCGGAGATAGTCGTCGTCGGTCCGAAGGGCGGTAGTCGCAAGAACTAGCGAAAGCAGAATTCTCAGTTTCACTTTGGTGTCTTCTTGAGAATGCTGATGGTCTCTTTGCCGCCGAATGCCGTCTGACCAACCATCACGCCCAAGAACCGGAACCCCTGTTCTCCCACCTCGCGCAACTCTTTCTGCATGGTGGATGTCCTCGTCGTCGCAAGGAGTTTGTACTCGATCCGGCCCGATGCCGAACTCGGATCCCGCTCAAGGATTAGTGCCACCTCCTTACCGCCCATCGTGGATTGGAAAACCGTCTGGCCGCAGTAATCGAAACCCTCGTCCCCAGCCTGCTGCAGTTCTTTCTGCATCGTCCCTGTCCTGGATGTCGCAAGTAACTTGTATGTCTTCTTGACCGCGGGGGCGTCAATGGCCTTCGTCATCACAACGACGACTTCTTTGCCACCCATCCCGGTTTCGCCGCCCATAACGCTTCCGAATACGAAGCCGGCATCCGCCGCTTGATTCATCTCCTTTTCCATTGTGGAAGTGCGCGTCGTGGCTAAGAGCCGGTAATCAAATTTCTGGGCTTGCGCCAACGATCCGGTGAGCGCGAGGGCTCCGCTCAAAATCAAAGACAGCGAGACGTTCATTTAGGAATCTTTCCTTTGTCTTGGAATTAGACCGCCATGTCGCCTTGGCAAGTCAGAGGAAATCGTAACACATCTGTCCGAAGATAGATTTGACCTTCTCAATGGGAATGCCACACCCGGCGCCACGCCTCATGACGGTGCCGGGAACGGTGCCAGGAACGGTGCCAGGAACGGTGCCGGGAACGATAGTGACCGGAGGCTTCGATTTCAGCACTTTTCGTCGATGTTTGTAGAACGCTCGGGGGGAATCTTCGGAGAATTGAAGTATTTCCGCCTCCGGTCGCTCGCGCTCGCGGCACTGTTAGACGTAGGTGGCCGCTCCCTATTCCAATAGTCCCGTCCTGTCTTGACAGCAGTGTCTTAGGATCGAGAAGACGCCAGGCAGCTCCTGAATTATTGCGTGCGTTGACTGGAGTTCAACCGCTGGCGGCATTGCAGTATTCTGAGTTCATGGCAAGCTGTCGTTCCAGGGCTCCAATGGTGCGCAGGTGGTGAACCGCGACGGCCACAAGTCAAGGCTTACGTTTCCAACGTGGCGCTCTGCTCTAGTGATCTGGCTGCTCCCGGTTGCCTTTGCGCAATCGAGACCGCCCCGCCTGCTGTTGACTCCTGACGATTTTTCGCGCATCGAGGCGCGTGCGAAAGCCGAGCCGTGGGCTGCCGCCGTGCGCGACGGCATCGTGCAAGGCGCTACTGCCTGGGAGTCAAGCCACGCCGCGAAGTACGGGCTGACCGAATGGGCTATGCCACCCGAAGGCGGCCAGTGGACGCTCTGGTATGTGTGTCCCACTCACGGTGTTTCGCTGCAAGCAAAGGGACCGGGGCAGAATCGCTGTCCGGTCGACGACAGGAATTACACGGGCTGGCCCTACGAACAAGTGATCTACATGCGCCGCCACAGCGATAACGCCGCATCCGCACGCGACAACGGACTTGCCTATCGCTTTACGGGAAATCTGGATTACGCAAAGACGGCGGCTAGACTCCTGCTGGCGTATGCCGACGTGTATCTGAAATACCCGATCAAAGACACGAACAATAAAATCAATGCGACGAGTGGCGGACGCGTTACCGCGCAAACGCTGGATGAATCCATCTGGCTGATCCCGATGGCGTGGGCCTACGACTTGGTCGCGGACAGCGGGGTTCTGGATGCGTCACAGAAGGCGCACATCGAGCAGGACCTGTTGCGGGAAGCTGTGCGCGTGATCTCGCGCAATGACGCCGGTATCAGCAACTGGCAAAGCTGGCACAACGCCGCGATCGGTGCCGCTGGCTACACGCTGAACGATCGTGCGCTCGTCACGAAGGCAATTGACGGCGCGAGCGGATTTCGTTTCCAGATGAGCAAGAGCGTGTTCGACGATGGCTTCTGGTATGAGGGTGCGTGGGGCTATCACTTCTTCGCGCTGGATCCTTTGGTGCAGCTAGCCGAGATGGCCGCGCGTGATAACACGGATCTGTTTTCCGCACCCGCATTGCGGAAAATGTTTGAAGCTCCCCTTCGCTTCGCATTGCCGGACTGGACGCTGCCTGCTTTCAACGATAGCGGCGCAGCCAACGTGCTCAGTTACGATCGTCTCTACGAGATTGCCTACAATCGTTACAACGATCCGTTGATGGCTGTTGTTCTGGGCACCCGCCCACGCGGTCGCGACGCGCTGTTCTGGGGCGCCGATGCACTGCCGGATGCAGCCGCTCCCGCGCGCGGAAGCGAGTATTTCCCCGAGTCAGGGAATGTAGTCTTGCGCACACCGGATAGCGACCACACCGTGATCTTCAAGTTCGGTCCGCATGGTGGCTGGCACGGACATTACGACAAGCTCAACTTTGTCTCGTTTGCGCGCGGGGGCAGCATGGCTGTCGATCCCGGGACACAGTCCTACGCCGCGCCCACGCACACAACATGGGACAAGGTCACGCTATCTCACAACACTGTCGTCGTGGATGAGAAGTCGCAGAGCGAAGCTACAGGAAGCCTCAGGTATTTTCAGAGTACGCCGTGGTTCAGCGTGGCAACGGCCGACGCCGGCGCAGCCTACAAGCAGGCCTCGCTCGAACGCACGCTCGTGCTGACGGCGAATTATCTGTTGGATGTGACCACGGCGAAATCCCTCGATGGGGCGAACCACGAGTTCGACTGGATCTATCACAACTACGGCGTGGCATCCTCCGGCATGGTCATGCAGCCGTATACCGCATTGCCGAAATCCGAAGGCTATCAGCATCTCACGCAGGTGACTGCAACCACGACGGACAATCCGTGGCAGATGAACTTCGACATGAGCGCAGCCGCGAGTGCCGCCTACGGCAATGTCTATAACAACAAGGCTGGAATTCGCAGCACCTATCAATACTCGCGCGACGTGGCCCATGGCGGAGACTCCTCCGGCAAGCTGAGCTACGATTTTTCAGCGGAGCAGGGTTATACGTTGTACACCACGCCGACACTCACAGCGCTTCCGAAGGAAATGCCGCTTGCGCTTTCGATGTGGATCTACGGCGACGGCTCCAAACACAGGCTGGCGTTGCGCATGAACGATGCGTCCGATGAGCGTTTCGTCTATGCCGTTGGACCCGTCGATTGGACGGGTTGGAAGCTGATTAACGCCTCCGATCCGGCGGGTTGGACGCACTATCTTGGCAATGCCGATGGTGTTTTTGACTTGCCCTTGCGGAACATCACGATCGAACTCACGTCAGTGACCGGCGCACCGCTGCAGGGCGCCTGGTACGTCGACGACATCACGCTGCATTACGCTTCCGGCCCACGTGTGGTGGCGGATTTCGAGCGCCCGCTTCGTAATCTGCGCGTGACCATGGTAGGCGCCGCGAACACGACTGTGGTGATGGGCAAAGGCCTCGGACCGGATCTGCTGACGTCGCTGCCGTTTGTGATGGCGCGCCGTACTGGCAAGGAAGCGCAATTCGTCGCGCTGCTGGAACCGCACGGAGATTCCGGAAAAGTGAAGTCTGTGCAGACGCTGCCGGATGGCTCGATTCTCGTCGAAGGTCTGGCCGAAAGCGAAACGTTCCACGACGTCGTTACGCTGGGCGCCGGCGACCGTCCGGTGACGGTGACGCGCGCCCTCCCGTAGTTTCGCAGCCAGCAGCGGGGACGGAGCATGCCGGATAGACCGCTTGGCGAGCAAGCGATGCGACAAAAAACGTGCTCCAATGGAGCCGGTTGGGGATCTAGTCCCGACTCGAACGAGGCAATCTCATGAATGCGCTTCAACTGATCTTCCTTCTTGCGCTAACAATCGTTCAAATCGCTCACGCTGACGTGAAAGTGTTAACCCTGCAGTGGAACGAAGTGGGCGCGGCCGTCCGGAGCCAAATGGTTACGGTCGAACTAACCCGGCATAACCGCCTCAAGGGCACAATCATTGAAGTCGGGCAAGATGCGATTCGGATCGACATCCAATCCTCATCCGACAAAAAAGCTTTTCCGCCCGGAGAGGCTTCGGTCCCTCGGAAGGAAGTTGGAGAGATCCGGATCAAGCGCGTAAAAGGTGTCGGCAGGCTGATTGGTGCGGCTGGAATTGGAACTGCCGCTTCGCTCGGTTCGCTGCCATGGGCGATCAGCGACTCGCGGGCCAACGTATCGGATGGCAAGCGGATCGCGCAATGGGTGGCCATCACCGGCGCTGCCGTGGCAGGCGGTTACTGGCTCGGCAGACTCATCGACACCAAAGTAACGGTAATCAAGATAGCGCCGTAGGTGGGAAGTTAAAACACTTCAAGAGCCGAGGCTTATTGTGCAGAGCGCTTTCGCCGCATCTGCTCAGAAGGAAGCTTCACGCGCTCTGCCGGCTTCGTCCAGGCGGGCCAGGGCGAAGGCGTATGCCCCGATCGCTACGGCTTCGCTGGTGCCGAGGCGCGAGAGGCCGACCGCTGTGCGCGGGAGCGGGTCATAGGGAATCTTTCTTCCCGAGCCGGGAACCGTGAGGTCGCGGACTTCGCCTTTCAGGAAGACTGCGCGCTGCACCGGATCTTCGATGTTGAACGCGCGCGGGATCAGGCGCCGCATCGGCTTGCCTCTGCGCTCATACTCGGCATTCATGGCCTCAAGCAGCGGCGGGAGAAAGAGCGGATGCGCGGCTGAGATACCGCCGCCGATTACCGCGAGTCCGTCGAACAACGTAAGGGCTTGGGCCAGGGCGTCGCCGGCCACTTCGCCCAACCGGCGGTAGGCTTCGAGCGCCGCGGTGCGGTCGCCCGCCACCTGCCCTATACCTATTTCAAAAATCGTTTTTGGGTCCGGCGCCGCGTCGAAAGCGATGCCGGCGCACTCGGCATAGACGCCTCGCACGGCGCGAATGCAGGCGCCCTCTTCCGCGTTGAGCGACGGGTCCAGCTTATGGCGCAGCAGCCAGGCTTCGCCGCCGGCCGAGTTGTCGCCGATGAAGAGTTTGCCGTCGCGCACGATGCCGCCGCCCAGTCCCGTGCCGAGCGTGATGCCGAACAGGTTGCGGTAGCGTTTGGGGCTGCCGGCCTGTTCGAGCAGACCATTCACATAGGGCAGGAAGCCCGCAATGGCTTCGCCATAGACGAAGAGATCGCCGTCGTTGTTCAGGAACACGGGGATGCCGAAGCGGTCTTCGAGCAGCGGACCCAGTGCGACGCCGCCGCGAAATGCGGGTAGGTTGTTTTCGTTGTCGACGATCCCGTTGGGGTAGTCGCCCGGTCCAGGAAACGCGAAGCTGATGGCGGCGGGAGGCTCGGGGAGTTCTCGCCGGATCGCTTCGAATCCGCCCACGATATTCGCCAGGCAGCGGTCAAGTTGATCGGCCTCCGACGCGACGCTGACCGGTCCGGTAAGCAGTTGATTGCCGCGCATCGCGGAGAACTTCAAGTTGGTGCCGCCCGCATCGAGCGTCATCACGATGCGGCGGTCGGTGTCAGTGTGCTTCGCCATGGAGACGGGATCCTCGCAAACCGTAATAGATGATGTAGAGATAACAGACAGCCGGAAGCAGAAAGGCGTGCTGGATACCGATGCGGTCGGCCAGGACGCCCTGCAACAACGGGATCACGGCGCCTCCGACGATAGCCGTAACGAGGACGCCGGAGCCTTCGCCGGTGAGCGGTCCCAATTCCGCGATGCCCAGCGTGAAGATGCTGGGGAACATCACGGAGTTGAACAGGCCGACGAGGATGATGCTCCACATCGCGATTGGGCCGGAGGTCAGCATCGAGATCGAGACCATTGTGCAGGCCAGCACCGCGGCGCCCGCGAGCACCGGGCCGGGCCGCAGCTTTTGAAGCAACGCCGAACCGAGGAAGCGGCCCACCATCGCGCTGCCCCAGTAGAAAGACACGAAACCGGCGGCCGCCTTCTCACTCAGGGCGCCGATATCGGGCTGGATAAAGTAATTGACCAGAAAGCTGCCGATCGCCACTTCCGCTCCGACGTACAGGAAAATTCCGATCGCGCCGAGCACGAGATGGCGGTGCTTCCAGACGCTATCGCCAGCGCGGACGGCCTGGTCGTGGCCGCTTTCCACAGCCGCGATCACCGGCAGTTTGAATCGCGCGATCAGTGCGGCGAGTACGAAGAGCGTTACTGCCAAGCCCAGGTACGGCAGGATTACGGATGATGCTTCGAGTTGCCGGTATGCCTCGAGTTCAGCGGCGGGCAGGCTGCGGATCTCCTCCATCGTCTTGGCTGCGCCAGTGAGAATCAGCAGGCCGCCGAGGTACGGCGCGATCGTGTGGCCGAGTGAGTTGATGGCCTGCGTCAGATTCAGGCGGCTGGCGGCGGTGGCCGGCGGGCCGAGCACGGCGACATAAGGATTGGCAGAGACTTGCAGCAGTGTAATACCCGAGGCCAGCACCATGAGCGCCGCGAGGAACAAAGGATACGAGGCGACCTTCGCGGCGGGCAAAAACAGCAGTGCGCCAAGACCCATCGTGATCAGGCCGAGCACCATCGTGCGCTTATAGCCAATTGCGGCGACGATCTTGCCCGAAGGGATCGAGACGAAAAAATAGGCCGAAAAGAAGCTGAACTGGATCAGCATGACCTGGGCGTAATTCAGATCGAAGATCGCTTTGAGATGGGGCACGAGGATGTCGTTCAGGCAGGTAAGAAAGCCCCACATGAAGAACAGAGTCGTAACGACGGCCATGGCCTTGCCATAACCGTTCTGGTTCGCCGCGGCGGGCGCTGGATTGAGAGTGGACGTATTTGGTTGCTGCATGCCTGGCCGGTTCGTACGGGGCGACTCGCGGAGAGTAATCCTCTCTGAGTGTACGTCGACGGCGGGTGCGGAAGAAAGCGGCGGCCTAGCGCAGGGTCTTGCTATTTACGGATTGTCGGCAAATCGGAGGGCGGACGCCCGCGTCCGCAGGCGACCCCCAGGTCGCCCTGCCTGCGCTCTACCACGCATTAGCGTATTCGATGTGGTGAAGTTTTTGGTGGTGCCTGAAACCGGCCCGGGGGCCGGTCGCGGAACCGGGGTTCCGCCTTCCGAATGCGCCGCACACCGCTTAGCGCAGATTGAACTTCTTCATCTTATAGCGCAGCGTGTCGCGCGTGATGCTGAGCAGGCGCGCGGCCTGAGTCTGGTTGCCTGTGGTCTTTTCGAGCGCGCGGACGAGCAACTGGCGCTCGTTCTCTTCAAGCGAGAGGCCGTCCTCGGAGGCTCCGGAAAAGCTCTGCTGCGCGGCGGTGGTGTGGAACATCGGGGACGTCGCGACCATGATGGGCAAACTGGGGGCGGTGATCTGCGAACCCTCCTCGAGAATCATGGCGCGTTCGATCGCGTTGCGCAACTCGCGGACGTTGCCCGGCCAATCGTGCGAGAGCAGCAAGCGCAGTGCGTCTGGACTAATGCCCGACACCTGACGCTTGAACTTGCGGTTGTAGTGTTCGATGAAGAACCGCACCATCGGCTGGATGTCTTCAGGGCGTTCACGCAGCGGCGGAATCGTGATGTGGATGACGTTGAGGCGGAAGAAGAGATCCTGACGGAAGGCGCCTTCCTTGACAGCCTCGCGCAGGTTCTTGTTCGTCGCTGCGACGACACGCAGATCAAGTTTGATGTCCTTCAGACCTCCCAGTCGCCGGAACGTCTGTTCCTCCAGAACGCGCAGCAGTTTGGCCTGCAACATCAACGGAATTTCGCCGATCTCGTCGAGGAACAGCGTACCCTTGTCGGCGAGTTCGAAGATGCCGCGCTTCTGAGAGCGGGCGTCGGTGAAGGCGCCCTTTTCGTAACCGAATAACTCGCTTTCGAGCAGCGTCTCCGGGATCGCAGCGCAGTTGATCGCGATGAACGGCTCGGCTTGGCGCAGGCTCTGGTAGTGCAGAGTCTTTGCGATCAGATCCTTACCAGTTCCGTTTTCGCCCTCCACCAGAATCGTGGTCGCTTCGCTGGCCGCTACCCGGCGCACGAAATTGAGCACATCGCGCATCGGGACCGACTCGGCGATGACTTCGCGTTTCTGCGGAGCGACCTCTTCCGTGATGTCCTTGATGGTCGCTATGACACCGGTGACGGTACCCTCGGTGTCGAAGAGTTGGGAAGTCCGGATCACGGCCAGGCGCTCTCGCCCGTTGTCCATGTGCAGACGGATGGTGCTTTGCGTGTTAATCGGCGCCTGGTTCAGACCGACGATCATCCCGCAACCTGGCTCGCAAACGCCACAGCGGAAAACGTCGTTGCAGTGCTTGCCGACCATTGCGTCGGACGACATGCCAAACATGCGCTCCGCCGCTTGATTAACGCCGGTGATGGTCAAATTCGGATCGTAAAGCACAAGCGCGTCCGACAACTGGTCGAAGACGCTCTCGAGTATATTGGTCCGCTGCCATGAGTCCAGGATCTTGGGCATATTGTTCCAGTAATTAATTCAAGTATATCAGCTTCCGATGGCCTTGACGCAGGTTTGCTGCGCAATATAACCCACGATGCGGCGCAGGCGTGGAGGCGTGTTGTAAAACTCAACACTTGTGGGTCGGATGAAACACCGCAGCGCTTCCAGTCGGCGAGACTGCATTTCAAATCGGGAAGTGCTGCCAGAGATTGGCTCAGGCGAGGTGCGTGATCTGACTCATGAGCGGGCTTTGCGCGGTGTGCGAAGAGCCTTCCGATGGTCGACCCGGCAGTTCAGTTCCTGGCCTAAGTTGCTGAAAAAACAGAATATTGCAATAGATGCCGCGACCAAAGAGCCTCTTGGACCTTCGATTGCATAGGAAAGGTCGGAGGTTTCATGAGACTGTTTAAGTTTGTTTTGCCGGCATTGATCCTGATTGGTGGAATCGCGGTTACCACGACGAGTTCCTACGGAAAGGCCGAGTACACCAAGAAAGAGAAGAAGGCCTGCACTTTTTGTCATTCCAAGCCAGCACCTAAGGATGGGAAGGATTTGACGGCCGCCGGCAAGTTCTATCACGAGAAGAAGACCTTGGAAGGATTCAAGGCGGAGACGAAGTAAGGTATAGAGTAGAGACGCGCCCCGGCTAAGAGGGCGGCGTAGCATGGATACTGTTCAGCTAGCTATTGCGAATGCCTCATACGCTTCGGCGCTGAGGGAACTCCTGGTCCGGAATGGGGCCTTTAAGGTTTTGTGCGTGGACCGTCCTGATCTGGACCGGGAGGGTGTGCTTGTTGTCGATTCCGAGCGCCTCAAACTGCTGCCGATGCCATTGCGGGAGCCGCAGCGAATCGTGCTGATCGCGCGAAACGATCCTGCATCTCTGAGCAAGGCATGGGAAGCTGGGGTGAGTTCGGTTGTTTTTGAGGTGGATCCGTTGAATACGGCGGTGCTGGCGATCATGTCGGCCCGCCTGCAGTTGCCAATAGGGAAACGCGGCCGGGCCGCGGGCGACGACCTGGTGGCTTGACCGCTCCCTTGAGAAAGGGAGATCGCCATGAGTCTGATTCCGTTTGTGGTAGTCTGGGCCGTTCTGGCGACCGCTGTCCTGGTTCTCGCAATCTACAGGATGAGAATCGCCGGACGTACAGACGAGCTACTGCATGTCCAGGAGGCCGAAGCCTCTTTGGTGTACCAGCAAGCAGAAGTGGCAAAGAAGCTGGACGTGATTGACCGGTGGGGCAAAATCCTCACCGTTGTCGTGGCTGCGACGGGGGTGATTCTTGCGGTGCTATTCCTCTACGATTCGTGGCTGCGATCGAATTCGGTTGGCGCGTAGGCGCGGGCGGTGAAGGGCCGCCAGACGATCTCAGAAGAATGGCGAGCTATCCGACTGCCCGTTTGTGTCTCTGGATGCTGGCGCTGTCCCTTTCGGGCATGGCGCAAAAGTCGGCCCCGGAAGACTGCACGACCTGCCACGATCAAGGGGCAAAAGTGGCGAAGTCCGCGCACGCTGTGGTTGCATGTGCGGAATGCCATGTGAAGCACGAAACGTACCCGCACCCCGCGGGTATCGCGAAGCCGGTCTGCGCGTCGTGCCATGTCTCCGAAACCGGCGACTATGCGCTTAGTGTGCACGGGCAAGCGGCGAAAAAAGGTAACGCCGCCGCGCCGGATTGCGCGATGTGCCATGGAGCCGCCCATGAAACGATCGCCACGAAGACCGGCGACTTTCATAAGAACGTGCCGGATACGTGCGGCATGTGCCACGGCGAGATCGCGGCGCAATACAACGCGAGCGTGCATGGCAAGGCCGTGGCTCGCGGCGTCTTCGATGCGCCGGTATGCACGGACTGTCACGGCGAGCACTCGATCCTGTCCCCGAAAAACCAATCCTCCACGGTAAGCGCACGTCGCGTACCGGAGACGTGTGGGCGCTGCCATAACGACGTGCGCCTGGCGAAACGGTTCGGACTTCCGCCGGATCGCATCACCAGCTACGAATCGTCGTTCCACGGACTGGCGATGAAGTCCGGCTCCCAGACGGTCGCGAACTGCGCGAGTTGCCATGGTATCCACAATATTTTGCCTTCCAATGATGCGAAGTCGAAGACCAACATCAGGAACCTGTCGGCGACGTGCGGGAGATGCCATCCGGGCGCGGGAACGCGCTTCGCCATAGGCAAGATGCATTGGGTGGAGGGCGCCAGCGAGCCCAGACCCGTGCAGTTGGTACGTTCGGCCTACCTGTTGCTGATCCCGCTGACGATCGGCTTCATGATTCTGCACCATGGCGGCGATTGGGTTCGCAAGCTGCTGCGCTTGCGCCTGCGGGCCAGGCAGATGGTTGCTCCTCCAATGATTCCGTTCGTCGGTGAGATGCGCATGATGCGATTCGAGCGCGTGCAACACGCGCTGCTGGCGATCTCCTTCATCGTGCTGGCGTGGAGCGGTTTTGCGTTGAAATATCCCGATCAGTGGTGGGCGCGGCCGCTCGTATTCGGCGAGGGAGCGTATCCGCTGCGAGGCTTGATCCACCGTACCGCGGCCGTGATTATGGTGGCCGCCGGCGTGATTCATATTCTTTCGCTGGTGCTCAACAAGCGGCTGCGTGAGCACTGGTTGGAACTGCTCCCGGTCCGGAACGATGTCTATGAAATGCTCGGCGTCTTCTTCTACAATCTGGGATTGAAGAAGACCAAGCCTGTGGTGTCGCCGCACAGCTACGTCGAAAAAGTCGAATATTGGGCCGTCGTGTGGGGCACCTTCATTATGGGCCTGACGGGCCTGCTGCTTTGGGCGAACAACTACACGCTGCGCCTGATTCCGCGCGAATGGCTGGATGTGGCGACTTCAATCCACTTTTATGAAGCTGTGCTAGCTTCGCTTGCCATCCTGATCTGGCACTTCTATACCGTGATTTTCGACCCCGACGTCTATCCGATGGACGCGGCCTGGCTCACGGGACGAAGTGTGCGCAAGCGTGCTGGCCATCATCATTCGGCGCAAGGTGCGCACCCCGAAGAGAGTGCGGGCGGCGCGGCAAAATCCAGCGATTGAATTTCCTGTTGTGTCATACTGTCCCGCATAGGAACTCCGAGAAAGGGAGCTGTGGATGAATAGGTGGTTTTCTCCGGCCGTCATGATGGCCAGCAATCCGATCAGCCTGTTAGGCGTGATCCTCACGACGACAGGTGGTGTGCTTTGGCTGATTCTGCTGCCGAGCATGCTGTCCGGAAAGGCGTCCCATCCTTATCTCGGGATCGCGATGTTCTTGATCCTGCCCGCCGTATTTTTCTCCGGGCTGGCACTGATTCCGCTTGGCATCTGGTGGCAGCGGCGCTTGAATCGCAAACGTGGCATTCCTGCGCCGGCCCCTGCCGTGCTGGACTGGAAGAATCCGCAATTCCGGCGCGTGGCTGCGTTCTTTCTGGCGACCACGATGGCGAACGTAATCATCGGCGGGCAACTCACCTACCGCGCCGTCGCCTACATGGAGTCCGTATCGTTCTGCGGGCAGACCTGCCACACGGTGATGGAGCCGGAATACACGGCCTACCAGAACTCGCCGCACTCACGCGTGGAGTGCGTTTCCTGCCACATAGGACCCGGCGCAGGCTGGTTTGTGAAAAGCAAACTCGATGGCACGTGGCAGGTGATTTCGGTGAATTTGAACTTGTATCCACGGCCGATTCCGACGCCGATCCACAACTTGCGTCCTGCGAGGGAAACCTGTGAACAGTGCCACTGGCCGCAGAAATACGGGACGGATCGCATCCGCGTGATCTCCAAGTACGCCGACGACGAAGCCAACACCATGAGTAAGACCGTACTGTTGATGCGCATCGGCGGCGGCAAAGCGACAAAGGGCATCCACGGTACGCATCTCGGCAATGGCGTGAATATCCGCTATGCCGCGAGCGACGAAAAGCGACAGACCATTCCATGGGTGGAGTACGACGACGGCAAGGGCGGGGTGCGGCAATACCGGGCCGCCGACGCGAAGCCGGGCGTGGAGAACGGGTTGCCCATCCGCCTGATGGATTGCATGGACTGCCACACACGCCCTTCCCACAGCTACGACTTGCCCGAGCGCGCGGTCGATCATGCCATCGAAAACGGCGACATCTCGCCGACGCTGCCGTTCGCCAAGAAGGAGAGCGTCGAACTGCTCAAGCAGGAGTACGCGAGCCATGAGGCGGCCGAGGCCGGCATTCGCGCCGGAATGGAGAAGTTCTATCGCGAGCGGCATGCCGATGTGTATCAGAGCCAGCGCGCCGCAGTCGAACGGGCCGGACAGGCCGTTGCAGCGATCTACAAGCGCAACATCTTTCCGAAGATGAACGTGAAATGGGGTAGCTATCCGAACAACATCGGGCACACCGATTTCACCGGCTGCTTCCGTTGCCACGACGACGGTCACCTTGCGGACGGCGGCAAGAAGATTACACAGGATTGCAACGCCTGCCACCAGTTGTTGGCGATGGACGAGGCCAAACCGAAAGTTCTCGCTGAGCTTGGTGTCGAATAGGCGGGCCTTTCATCCGGGCTGCGATTGCAGTATCTTCACTATGGAGGCTGGACTATGTTTTCGCTTGGGCGAATTGTCCTTCCCGTCGATTTCTCGGAACGCAGCGCCGGCGCAGCCCGCTACGTTCACGCGCTGGCAACGCGCTTCGCTTCGGAAGTCACACTGTTGCACGTCCTTCCTCCGCCACACTATGAGTTCAGCGCACTGGAGGTGGGCGGCACCGTACTCAACGAGTTGTTCGCCAGCCGGGTGGCGCAGGTTGGACGTGAGCTGGATGAGTATCTCATGGAGGAACTTGCGGACATCAGTGTAAAGCGGCTGCTGCTGGAGGGCGACCCGGCGCGCAAAATTGTCGAGTACGTCTCCAGCATTCACGCGGATTTGATCGTGATGCCGACGCACGGCTACGGCTCATTCCGCCGATTCATTCTCGGCTCCGTTACCGCCAAGGTGCTGCACGACGCCGATTGCCCGGTGTGGACCAGTGTGCATCTCGAAGAGGCGGCCACCGCGGAGGTCTCGGAAAAGCGCAGCGTCGTCTGCGCGGTCGACCTCGGGCCGCAGAGCGCGAAAACACTGCGCTGGGCGGCGGGAATGGCAAAGGCGTGTGGCGCGGAGCTTGTGTTGTTGCACGCGATTCCAGCCGTCGAGCGGGGCGGGGAAGAACTCGAGGGAGAGTGCGGAAAACAGCTTCGCGCGGAAGTGGAGACACAGCTTCGCGCGCTGCTGGATGAGACCGGCGTGCAGGCGTCCATTACGCTGACTGCGGGCGATCCGCCCAAGGCGGTTTGCGATGCCGTCGCAACAGCCAAGGCCGGATTGCTCGTCATCGGCCGCGGTTCCGCCGCAGGCGTGTTCGGGCGGTTACGCGCGAATGCGTATGCGCTGATTCGACAATCGCCGTGCCCCGTCGTTAGCGTTTAGGCGGACGCCGTTACGCGCCGGCTTCGCGCAATCGCGCGGCTGCCGCTTCCGGCGTGATGTCACGCTGCGGCGTGGCAAGCATTTCGTAACCCACCATAAACTTGCGCACTGTCGCCGAGCGCAGCAGCGGCGGATAGAAGTGCGCATGCAACTCCGCTTCCGGATGCGGACCGCCGTCGGTAGGCCGCTGGTGGAAGCCCATCGTATATGGAAACGACACGTCGAAGAGCCGGTCGTAGCGCGCCGTCGTGCCACGCAAGATCTCAGCGAGATCGTCGCGTACGGCTGAACTCAATTCGTCGAGTCCCGTGATGGGGCGGCGGCTGAGCACCATCGTCTCAAACGGCCACACGGCCCAGAACGGAACGACCGAGAGGAAGGACTCGTTCTCGCAAACGATACGCTCTTTCGCAGCCACTTCCTGTGCGGCGTAGTCGCAAAGCAGCGTGTGTGCGTGCGTTTCGAGGTACGCGGCCTGCGAGGCCAGTTCCTTGGCGGGTTCGTTCGGAACGCTGGCGCCTGCCCAGATCTGGCAATGCGGATGCGGGTTGCTGCAGCCCATCATGGCGCCGCGATTCTCGAAGATCTGCACGTAGCCGATCTCCGGACGCGCGGCCAGTTCCGCGAACTGTTCCGCCCAGGCGTCGACCACCCGGCGCACGGAAGCGGAGTCCATCTTCGCGAGCGTGAGGTCGTGGCGCGGATCGAAGCAGATGACGCGGCAGAGTCCCGGTTCGCCCTCGGCGATCAGGAGTCCGTCGCTTTTCGATGCGAGCGGCGTGCCGGGCATCAGTGCGGCAAAATCATTTTCAAAAACGAATGTTGCGGAGTAATCGGGATTGCGATGGCCGCCCGCGCGGCTGTTGCCGGGGCACAGATAGCAGTCCGGATCATAGCGCGGCTGCTGCGCTTGCGGGACTTTTTCCACTTGCCCCTGCCAGGGACGTTTCGTGCGGTGCGGCGAGACCAGCACCCATTCGCGAGTGAGCGGATTGAAGCGCCGGTGCGGATGTTCCGTAAGATCAAGCATAAACTACTACGGTAACATCCACCCGTGGTTCAACTGGCAGCGTTTGGGCACGGGAACGGCATCGACAAAAAATCGTGGAATCTCCGCCTCGGTCGCTGGCGCTCCCGGCACTGTTGGACGAATGCCAGAATCGCCGACCGCAACACGCAGCGGTGCCCGGAGCGCCAGCGACCGGAGGAGAAAACACTGGCCCCGGTTCTACAGGACTTGTTCCGACCAGCCTTCCAGAATGCTCTTGACCTTTTGGCAGAACTGGTCGGCGAGTGCGCCGTCGATCAGGCGATGGTCAAATGTCAGTGCGATGTGGCAGATCGAGCGAATCGCGATCGCGTCTTCGATCACGACCGGCGCTTTTTCCACCGCGCCCACGCCGAGGATCGCTACCTGCGGTTGATTGATGACAGGCGTTGCGAAGAGACTGCCGAAGCTGCCGAAGTTGGTGATCGAGAACGTGCCGCCCTGCACCTCGTCGGGCTTCAATTGCCGCGAGCGCGCACGTGTTGCGAGATCGACGATGGCGCGCTGCAACCCGACGACATTCTTCTCGTCGGCGTGGGCCACGACGGGTACGATCAGCCCGTTTTCGAGCGCGACTGCGATGCCGATATTGATGTCGCCGTGATAGAGGATGTTGCTGCCCTCGATCGAGGAGTTGAAGAGAGGGAAGGCGCGCAACGCTTCGGCGGCCGCGCGCACGACGAATGGCAGATAGGTCAGCGAGTAGCCGTAGCGCGCCTGGAAATCTGCCTTCTGCCGGTCGCGCAGTTTGGCGATGCGCGTAATGTCGACCTTGTGAACCGTGGTGACGTGTGCGGAGGTGCGCTGCGACAGCACCATGTGCTCGGCGATCTTTTGGCGCATCGTGCTCATCGGCTCGACGCGCGTCTTGGCTGCTTCGGCGCGAGGCAGCGGCGGCGGCGCTGTGGGAGTCTGAAGCGGCGCGCGCGGCGCGGGTTCGGGCTGGGCTTGCGCCACAGTACGGGCGCCTTGCGCGGCCATGTAAGCTTCCACGTCATTCTTTGAAATGCGGCCGCCCGCGCCGGTGCCCTTCACCTGGCGCAAGTCGATGTTGTACTCGCGTGCCATGCGGCGCACGAGCGGGGAAAGCGGACCGGCGACGCCTTCGTTCTCTGCCGCCGGCGGCGCCGGGACTGCGGCGGCGGGCGCCGGAGCTGCTACCACGGGTGCGGGTATTTCGGCGGGCCGTTCCACCGCAGCCGCGGGTTCAGTTACTGCTGCCGCGCCACCCTCGTCGATCCGTGCCACGACGGTGTTGATGCCCACCGTCTTGCCTTCTTCCACAAGCACCTCGCTAACGGTGCCTGCCGCCGGTGACGGGATTTCGGTGTCTACCTTGTCGGTGGAGATTTCAAAAAGCGGCTCGTCGCGCTCCACACGATCGCCGGGTTTCTTCAGCCATTTGGTCAGGGTTCCCTCAACGATACTCTCGCCCATCTGGGGCATCACGACGTCGGTCATAGCATCTCCTCGCTTTGTAAAACCATGCTTGATAAAACCATCTCTTCGATTTCCAGATCGAACGTGCGGGCGAAGTGCCCGATGACGGCGGCGGCCACCTTCGGCCGCGTCGCCGGGCATCCCAACTGCCGCATTGATGTTACCGGACGCGGCAGGCCGCAGGGAACAATGTACTGAAAGTAACTCAGGTCCGTATCGACATTCAGCGCAAAACCGTGCGACGTGACCCAGCGGCTGATGTGAATGCCGATGGCACAGATCTTTTTTCCGGCGACCCAGACTCCGGTGGCCTTTTCGTCGCGCCCGCCTTCGATGCCAAAATCCGCCAGCGCATCGATGATTGCCTGTTCCAGGGCGCGCACATAGGCAATCACATCGCGCCGCCACGCTTTCAAATCGAGAATCGGATAGCCTACCAACTGACCGGGTCCGTGATAGGTGACGTCGCCGCCCCGATCCGTTTCGTGGAACGCGATGCCGCTGCGTTCGAGCACTTCGGGCGGCGCCAGGACGTTGGCGATGTGTCCGTTGCGGCCCATCGTGACCACGTGCGGATGCTCGACGATCAGGAGTTGATCGGGGATTTCGCCGCGCTTACGTTGCTCGACCAGCGATTGCTGCACGGCGAACGCCTCGGCGTATCCCAAGCGGCCCAGGTCGCGATATTCGCACTTACGCATTGATCGAAAGTCCATACACGCCGTTGAACGCCTCGCCTACGGCTTCGGACAATGTGGGGTGCGCGTGGATTGTGGAGGTCAGCGTATCCACGGTGGCCTCGGCTTCCATGGCCAAAACGGCTTCGGCGATCAGTTCGTAGGCTTCGGGTCCAATGATGTGCACGCCCAGAATCTCGCCGAATTGTTCGTCCGAGACGACCTTCACGAAGCCGTCGTGGCTGCCTTTGATCGTAGCTTTGCTGTTGGCCATGAACGGGAACTTTCCAATTTTCACCCGTTTGCCTTGCGCGCGCGCCTGCGCCTCCGTGAGTCCGACACTGCCGATGCCCGGTTCTGTGTAAGTTGCGCCCGGAATGCGATTGCGCTGAATCGGGCGCATCGGTTTACCGGCGATGTGGCCCACGGCGACCATGCCTTCCATTGTCGCGACGTGCGCCAGTTGCGGCGTTCCGGCGACGACATCACCGATCGCATAGACGCCCGCTTCGGCGGTCTGCTGGTTTTCGTCGACTACGAGGAAGCCGCGGTCCACTTGGACCGCTGTGTTTTCGAGGCCGATGTTCTCAGTGTTCGGCTTGCGTCCGACGGCAACCAGCAACGTTTCCGATTCGAGTTCCTCGGTCTTGCCGTTCGACAGTCTCACGCTTAGCGCGATACCGGATTCCGTCTTGCGGATGTTCTCCGCTTTGGCGCCTGTCTCGACGCGAATGCCGGATTTCTTGAACACGCGCTCGAGTTCCTTGGAGACCTCTTCGTCTTCGACAGGCACGGCGCGCGGCAGCATCTCGAGCACGACCACCTTTGTGCCGAAACGGTGGAAGATCGAGGCGAATTCCACGCCCACCGCGCCCGCTCCGATGATCGTCATCGTCTTGGGAATCGCCGTGAGATCGAGGATCTCGATGTTGGTCAGGATCGTCTTCGAGTCCGGCTGCAAACCGGGCAACATGCGTGCTTCCGATCCCGTGGCGATGATAATGTTCTTCGCCTCGATGATCTGTACGCCGTCGCCGCCGCTGACCTCGATCTGCCCTTTGCCCTTGAGTTTTGCGAAGCCCTTGATCCAATCGACCTTGTTCTTCTTCATCAGGAACTCGATGCCCTTGGCATGTTTCGTGACGATTTTGTTCTTGCGGTCGATGACGCGGCCCAAATCGAGCTTCGCGTTTTCGCAGGAGATGCCTTCCTCTTCGGGATGCTGGAAATGCATCCACAGCTCCGCTGTATGCAGCAGGGCTTTGGTCGGGATGCAGCCGACATGCAGACACGTACCGCCCAGCTTCGGACTCTTTTCAATCAATGCAGTCTTGAGCCCATATTGCCCGGCGCGGACTGCGGCAGAGTAGCCCCCCGGGCCACTGCCGATGATCACAAGATCGTAGGACATTTCTAAGATTTTAGCAGGTCCTCTACTCAACACGGCTTGACGCCCTCGGGCAGCGCCCAGCAGCCGGTCTTGCCGAAAAGTGAAGCCGGCCGGGGGGCCGGTTGCGTTCCAGGGGGAACGCCCTCCGGTCTGGGCTTACGGCTCAAACGGCCAATTCACCGCATTGCTCAGCGCACCATCTATGGCGATCACCTGCCCGCTGATGTAATTGGAGCCGTCGCAGGAAAGAAACACGGCGAGCGGCGCGACGTCGGCGGGTGTGCCGAGTACCGGATTGGGTTGCACGCGCGGCAGCCAGTCGAGCAGGGTCTCGTCCTGCCACATCTGGCGGTTGAGGTCGGTCAGAATGAAGCCCGGCGCGATGCAGTTGACGCGAATGCCGTATTTGGCCCACTCTACCGCGAGTGTCCGTGTCAAGCCTCCGATGCCGCTCTTCGAGAGCGCGTAGGCGCCGACGTAGGGTACGCCGCGAATCGTGGTCATGCTGCCGATGTTGACGATCTTGCCGCCCTTGCCGCGTGCGATCATCTGCCGGCCGACCGCTTGCACCACTTCGGCGATGCCCACAAGGTTGGTCCCGAGGATGTAGTCAAAATCCTTGCGGTCAAAATCCTCGAAGTGCTTGCGGGTATTCACGCCGCTGACGCAGTGCAGGATGTCGATGTCCGGAACGGCCTCGACGGCCTCGCGAATCGAAGCGGGGTCGCAGACGTCGAGACGCACGGCGCGCGCCTTGCATCCTTCGTCGCGTAAGCGCGCGGCGTTTTGTTCGAGGGCCTCGATGTTGCGCGAAGCCAGAATCGTATCGGCGCCGGCCCGCGCCACCCCTTCCGCGATGGCCAATCCGATGCCGCGGCTGGCTCCCGCGACGAAAGCAGTTTTGCCCGAGAGAGAGAATATGTTCATAAAACACGCATCCTACCACGAAGAGAGTGGGAACATTCCAGGCAATGCTGCGTATAATCATTGCGAGGACACATGGCACTCCGAGATTTCCTGAAGAAGCAGTTCATTGATGTAATCCACTGGACTGAGCCTGAAGACGGTTTGCTCGCATACCGCTTCCCGATGCAGGACATGGAGATACAGAACGGCGCAAAGCTTACCGTCCGCGAATCGCAGATGGCGGGCTTCGTCAACGAGGGGCGTATGGCCGACACGTTCGGCCCGGGGCTTTACACGCTCAATACGCAGACCTTGCCGCTGCTTACCAACCTGATGAATTGGGACAAGTTGTTTCAGTCCCCGTTCAAATCCGACGTCTACTTTTTCTCCACGCGCATGCAGGTGAACCAGCGCTGGGGCACTGTGCAGCCGATCACGATCCGCGACAAGGATTTCGGCGCGGTGCGCGTGCGCGCTTTCGGCATCTACTCCTGGCACATCAGCGACCCGAAGGCCTTCCACACCAAGATCAGCGGCACGCGCGAAGTGTACACCGTAGGTGAAATCGAAGGACAACTGCGCAACACAATCGTGGGCCGCATGTCCGATACGTTCGCCGAAAGCCAAGTGCCGTTTCTCGACATGGCAGCCAATCAGGTGGAACTCGGCGCGAAGATCGCCGAGCACATGAAGCCTTCGTTTGCCGAACTCGGGCTGTCGCTGGATACCTTCGTCGTCGAAAACCTCTCGTTGCCGGAAGAGTTGCAGAAGCTGCTCGACCAGCGCATCGGGATGAACATGGTGGGCGACATGGGCCGCTACACGCAGTTCCAGGTGGCGCAGTCGATGCCGATCGCCGCGGCAAATGAGGGCGGTGGCGCGGCGGGTATCGGCGCCGGACTCGGCGCAGGCATGGTCATGGCGCAGCAGATGATGGGTGCGATGAAGCCGGCCGCTCCCGAACCCGCACCTCCGACACCGGCCGCCCCCGTAGCGGCGGCACCGGTTGCGGCTGCCGGCGAAGTCAAGTTCTGTCTGGAGTGCGGCAAGTCGATCGCGAAAAAGGCGAAGTTCTGCCCGGAGTGCGGAGCGTCACAACAATAACCGTGACGGAAGAGACTCAGGGCTGCGAGTGGCTCGTGGAGGCGCATGGCTGCGACGCCGACGCGTTGCGTTCGCTCGTGGCCGTCAAGCAACTTTTTGCACGCTTGCAGGCAGATCTCGATCTGCATCCGGTGGGCGATGCACACTGGCACAAGTTTCCCGGCGAGGGCGGCGTGACGGGCGTCAGCCTGCTGGCCGAGTCGCACCTCGCCTGCCATACCTTTCCCGAATTCGGATCGCTGTGCCTCAACCTTTTCTGTTGCCGCCAGCGCGCGGATTGGGACTTCAACTCGTATCTTGAGCGCGAGTTCGGCGCTCGCGCCGTACATGTCCGCCGTTTGGCGCGGCCTTACAAGGACCAGACATGAGCCAACCTTCGACCAGTTGTCCGAACTGCGGCGCGCCGGTGAAGTTTCTCTGGTCGAGCGCGGTGCAGACGACCTGCGAATTCTGCAAGTCGATTCTAGTGCGGCGCGACGTCGATCTCGAAAAAGTGGGCGTCGTCGCCGATCTGCCTCCCGATGTTTCGCCGATTCAGATTCTGACGGAGGGCGTCTACCGCAACCGCTCGTTTCAGGTTGTAGGCCGCATTCTTTATGAGTACGAGTTGGGCGGCTGGAACGAGTGGCATTGTCTATTCAACGACGGGAGCAGCGGATGGCTGTCCGACGCGCAGGCCGAATACGCCGTGTCGTTCCTTACGCCTCCGCCGACGCCGCTGCCGCCGCAGGAGCAGATTTCACGCGGCGCCGAATTTCATTGGAACGGTGCGTTGTATATCGCGTCCACGCTGACGCGCGCGCATTACGCCGGCGTGCAGGGCGAATTGCCCTTCGAGTATTGGGATAAATCGGATGTGCTGTTTGCCGACTTGCGCACGAAGGATGCCCGCTTCGGAACGATCGATTATAGTGAGGAGCCGGCGTTGCTTTACCTCGGTGAATGCTTGGATTTCGATGCACTGAAGTTGAAGAACCTGCGGGAGATCGCGGGATGGTAGCGATCTTTTCTTCCTGGAGTGCTATCCTTACAGTAAGGAGGGCAAGTAAGAATGAAGGCTACGGCTACTGTCAGCAGCAAAGGGCAGATCACGATTCCGCTTAAAATCCGAACCCGGCTCGGGCTAAAGCGCGGAGATCGCGTGGAGTTTGACGACAAAGACGGCAAGACCGTCATTCGCCCGGCGCGCAGCGAGGACAACCCGTTCGCCAAGTACATCGGTGTGCTCGGCACGTTTCCCGGCGGAGTGAAAGAGATCAACGCCTGGATCGCGGACCTCCGTGACGAAGAGAAAGAGGGTTAGTGCGCACTGCGGTTGACGCCAACGTGATCTCGGCGCTGTGGTCACGCGAATCATCGGCGGTAAGCATGGCCGAGTTGTTACGCCGAGCGCGCCGGGGAGGCGGTCTCGTCATTTGCCCCGCGGCTTACGCGGAGTTGCTGGCCCACCCAAAGGTGGCGCCGGAGTTTGTGGAGTCCTTTCTTGAAGACACCGGCATTGACATTGAATTCGAGATGGACGCGACCATTTGGCGGCTCGCTGGATCGGGATTCGCGAGTTATGCCGAGCGCCGCCGCCGTTCAAAAGACGGAAATCCAAAACGGTTGCTGGTTGATTTCCTAATTGGAGCGCATGCCTCCTTGCGGGCGGACCGCTTATTGACGCTCGACCCAGGCCGCTACAAACAGGCGTACCCGAAATTGACGCTCTGCCCATGAGAGCCATGCAGTCTCCCGGAACAATGCTTCTCCATTTGCGTATAATCGTTCCGAAGACCAAACACTGACAATGGCCGTTACCGCCCAGGTCAAATCGCTTACGTGCCCCAACTGCGGGGGCGGGGTTGAGGTTCGCGGCTATGCGCGGACGCTCAACGTCGTCTGTATCAACTGCCTCACGATTCTCGACGCTTCCACCCCGGAACTGGTGATCCTGCAGAAGTTCGAGGCGCAGGAGCGTACGCAGCCGCTGCTTCCACTCGGGTATCGCGGCAAGGTGCGCGGCGAGGACTTCGAGGTGATCGGCTTTCAGGTGCGACGCATCGTGGTCGACGAGCAGCCCTACGAATGGCATGAATATCTGCTCGTCAACCCCTTCAAGGGCTTCCGCTATGTGACGCAGTACGACGGCCACTGGAACTACATACAGACGATCAGCGCAGTGCCCGAGAATACAAGCGTCGGCGGGCGGCCGGCCAAGCGCTACGAAGGCGTACTTTATCGTCACTTTCAGACAGCGTTCGCTTCGACCGTTTTCGTGATGGGCGAGTTTCCCTGGCAGGTGCGGGTCGGTGAGCAGGTCCAGGTGCAGGACTACATCGCACCGCCGAAAATGCTCTCGCTCGAACTGACCGAGGGCGAGGCCAACTGGTCGCTCGGCGAGTACGTGGAAGGACGCGAGGTCTACCAGTGGTTTCAAATCAAGGAACCGCCGCCGCGGCCCGAGGGCGTCTACGCGAATCAGCCCGCGCCGAAAACCACCAATGCCGGTTCTCGTTGGAAGACGTGGCTTCTGCTCAACGTGATCCTGTTCGGCATGATGATGGCGTTCTTCATGACGGCGCGCCAGGAGAAGGTCTTTGATCGGTCGTACAGCTTCAGTCCGTTGACCAAGGGTGAGGCCTCTTTCGTGACGGAGCCTTTTGAGTTGAAGGGCCGCACCTCAAACGTGGAGGTCAGCGTGAAAACCGACCTCGCGAACAACTCGGCGTTCTTCAACATGGCGCTGATTAACCAGGACACCGGCCAGGCTTACGATTTCGGCCGTGAGGTGAGTTACTATTCCGGCAGCGACAGCGATGGAAGCTGGAGCGAGGGCAAGGCGAGCGACACGGTGACGATTCCGTCGGTGCCTTCCGGCAAGTACTACATGCGGGTCGAGCCGGAGATGGAAGCGTCCAGCGTGGGCGGCCATGGAGTTAACTATGCGATCCAGGTGCGGCGCGACGTCCCGGTGAATCTGTTTTTCTGGCTTGCCGCGATTGTGCTGCTGATCCCGCCGGTGTTAGGCTCGTTTCGCGGGAGTGGGTTTGAACGCAGGCGCTGGCAGGAGAGCGATTACGCGGGAGGCTCCTAATCATGATGCGCAATCCGTTCTATCTGAGTTTCGGACTGATGTTGCTCTCGCTGACGGGCGTCGCGGAATACCGCGGTTGGAGCTTGAACAGCGTGAACGAAGTGAAGAATGTACCCCGAAGCGTCCGCGACAATCCCGGCGCTTACCGGTCATCGTATCTAGGCTATCACCGCTATGCGGGAGGAAAATAAATGACTGAGTTCCACATCGGCTATCTGATCAACGCGACCGTATTTGCGCTGCTGGGCATCATCATTTTTGTCGCAACGTTCGCGCTTGTGGACAAGCTGACGCCGTATGACCTTTGGAAGGAGATCGTCGAGGAGAAGAATATCGCACTCGCGATCCTCGTCGGCGCAATGTCCCTCGGCATGTGCGTGATCATCGCGGCGGCCGTGCACTAGAGAGTGACCGCTGTACTTTTCATCTCCGTCTTTTTGATCGCGGCCTGCGGGCTGATCTACGAGCTGATCGCTGGTACGCTGGCCAGCTATCTACTCGGAGACAGCGTCTTGCAGTTCTCCACGGTGATCGGCAGCTACCTGTTCGCGATGGGAATCGGGAGCTGGCTCTCGCGCTTCATCAAAAGGGATCTCGTCGCACGCTTCGTGACCATCGAATTGCTGGTCGGTCTGGCGGGCGGCTTTTCCTCGTCGGCGCTGTTCGTGGCCTTCGCTTATACGCAAAGTTTCCGGCTACTGCTCTACGGCGTGGTCACTCTGATCGGCATTCTGGTCGGACTCGAAATTCCCTTGCTGATGCGCATTCTGAAGGAGCGTTTCGAGTTTCGCGATCTTGTTGCGCACGTGCTGACATTCGACTATCTCGGGGCGTTGGGCGCATCGCTGCTGTTTCCGCTGATCCTCGTGCCGAAGATGGGCATGGTGCGGTCGGCGCTTCTGTTCGGCATCGTCAATGCCGCGGTCGCGTTGTGGACCACGTTTCTGTTCAAGGACCGGATACGCGGAGTGGCGGGCTTGCGCGGAGCTTCGGTCTTGTCGCTGTGCGCGCTGGGTGCGGGAATGGTCTTCGCAGAACGGATTTCAGCGAACGCCGACAATCAGCTCTACGCCGATGAGGTGATCTTTTCGCGGAACACACGCTATCAGCGCATTGTGCTGACGCGTTGGAAAGACGATGTACGCCTGTTCCTCAGCTCGCATCTTCAGTTCAGCTCGCGCGACGAATACCGTTATCACGAGGCCCTGGTGCATCCGGGACTCGCGTCGATCGCGGGTGCGCACCGCGTGCTCGTGCTGGGAGGCGGCGACGGATTAGCGGTTCGCGAAATCCTCAAATATCCGAACGTGGAGAGTATCACGCTCGTCGACCTCGATCCGGAGATGACGCAGCTATTCTCCAAGCATCCCTATCTCAAGACGCTCAACGGCGGCTCGCTGACATCGCCGAAAGTTCACGTGATCAACGACGACGCCTTCCCGTGGTTGCAGGGGAATGCGGAGATGTTCGATTTCGTCGTGATCGATTTTCCCGACCCCACCAATTTTTCGCTGGGCAAGCTCTACACGACGGCCTTCTACCGGCTGGTCTCGAAGCACCTCAGCGCGAGTGCGCTGCTGGTGGTGCAGAGCACGTCGCCGCTGTTTGCGCCGCAATCCTACTGGTGCATCGTCGAGACGCTGAAACAGGCCGGCTTTGAAACGCGCCCATATCACGCCTACGTGCCGTCGTTCGGCGAATGGGGCTTTGTGCTGGCCGGCCACCACGCCTATGCGCCGCCCGCGAAATTGCCGCCCGGCTTGCGATTTCTGTCGCCGCAAAACGTCGGACAACTGTTCACATTTCCAAACGATATGCTGCCTGTCGCAGCCGAGCCGAATCGTCTCAACGATCAGACGTTGGTGCGCTACTACGATCGGGAGTGGCGGGAGATCGCGCATTGAGCGGGTCGCGCCGCCAGTTTCTTTCCGCGGCTCTGACTGGGTTGACGTCGAAAAGCGATACGGCCATCGCCGGGGGCTTCGTGCACGAGGATCAGCGCCTTGGTCACGAACTGCGCCATCGCGGGGCGTGTTTCAAGAAGCCGCAGCGCAGCGAAAAGATTCCGATGGTGATTGTGGGCGGCGGCGTGGCCGGGTTGAGCGCGGCCTGGCGGCTCGACAAGCGCGGTTTCCGTGATTTCGTTTTGCTCGAGATGGCGCCCGAAACCGGCGGCAACTCGCGCAGCGGTAAGAACGAAGTTTCGGCGTACCCATGGGCGGCGCACTACATTCCCGTGCCGGGAAAGAGCAGCGCTCCGCTGGTGCGCGAGTTGCTCGAAGAGTTCGGCGTGCATCGCGATGGACACTGGGACGAGCAATATCTCTGCCACGCTCCGCAGGAACGGCTTTACATACACGGGCGCTGGCAGGAGGGGCTCGAGCCCGAAGTCGCCGCGACACATAGCGATCATGAGCAGTACAAGCGCTTCGCGGAAAAGATCAACACGCTGCGCGCCACAGGCCAATTCACGATTCCGATGGAGAGCGGCGCGAAGCCTTCTCCGCTCGACCGCATACCGATGCGCGCATGGATGCGCGAGCAGGGCTTTGATTCCGCGTATCTCAACTGGTATGTAGACTACGCTTGCCGCGACGATTACGGAGCTTCCGCTTCCGACGCCTCCGCGTGGGCCGGCATTCACTATTTCGCTTCGCGCGAGCCTGAAGAGCGAGGGCCACTCGTCTGGCCCGAAGGCAACGGCTGGATCATCCAGCGCTGGATGGCGAAGCTGGGGCGCTATGTGCGCACGAACTCGGTTGCCTATCGCATACGCCCGGACGGCGCGCGATTCCGAGTGACTACGGAAGCAGTGGAATACATCGCGGAGGCGGTGATTTTTGCCGCGCCCACGTTTCTTGCGCCGTACATCGTCGAGCCCGCGCCGCAGGTGAGCGGCTTTGAATACTCACCCTGGTTGACGGCGAACCTGACGCTCGAGCGCCTGCCCGAGGAGCGGGGCATCGAGCCCGCCTGGGACAACGTGATTTACGATTCACCCGCGTTGGGCTACGTAGTGGCCACCCATCAATCGCTGCGCCGATTCACCGAACGCTCGGTGTGGACTTACTATCACGCATTCGCGCGCGGCACACCGGTGAGCAATCGCCGCCTGCTGTTGGAAAACGACTGGAACTATTGGAAAGAGCAGATTCTGCGCGATCTTACTCGCGCGCATCCCGGCATCCGGTCGTGCGTTTCACGGATCGACATAATGCGCCTGGGCCACGCCATGGCGCGGCCCTCGGTTGGGTTTGTCTTTTCCGAACAGCGCGCGCGGCTGGCACGGCTCTCCGGGCGGTTGGTATACGCCAATTCCGATCTGAGCGGCTTCTCGATTTTTGAAGAAGCGCAATATCGCGGCGTACGCGCGGCGGAGCACATTTTGCGTGCGATCGGGCGCGGATAGCGCAAGTCGTCACTTACGGATCAAAAAGACCGCGGTCTCTGCGAGCAGATTCGGCATCCACGATAACTGGCGCCGGCCGGCAAGGAAGATGCTGTGCTCGATGGTCCATCCCTGCTGTGCGACGAGTGCCTCGAAATCGTGCACCGTGAAGAAATGGATGTTGGGCGAGTCGAACCAGTCGTGTGGGAACAGCCGTGTCTTCGGCGCGCCTCCCGTCCAAAGATGCGCCCAACGCACGGTCCAATGGCCGAAGTTGGGGAATGCCACAATCGCGTAGCGGCCCACGCGCAGCATGTCGCTCAGCACGCGCAATGGGTAATGTGTTTCCTGGAGCGTCTGGCTGAGGATCACGTAGTCGAAGGTGTGATCGGGATAATCGAGTAGGCCCGCGTCGATGTCGCCCTGGTAGACGGAAACGCCGCGGGCGATCGCCTTCTGCACTTTTGCTCCGGTGATCTCGATGCCTCGGGCTTCAACGCCCTGATTTTCGGCGAGCCACTGGAGCAGTTCGCCTTCTCCACAGCCGAGGTCGAGGACTTTGGAGCCGTGTTCCACGAGCTCGCTGATGATTGCATAATCGCTGCGTCCCAGCACTTCATGCACGAAAGCGGGCCGCCTCGCGGCCGTCATTGCGGCACCTTCTCAAACGTGCTGGCGAGGAAGCCGCGCACCATCGCCGATTGCTCGCCGACATCTACGAGGAATGCGTCGTGGCCGTAGTTGGAGGGCAGTTCGCAATAGGCGACATCGCGGTTCCAGCCGCGCAGCGCACTGACGACTTCGAGCGACTGGTAGCTTGGATAGAGCCAGTCCGATGTGAAGCTAATCACGAGGAAGCGGCCTGTGGTGCGTTCGAGTGCGGCCGTGAGTGAACCGTAGCCGCTGGAGACGTCGTAGTAATCCATCGCTTTTGTGATGTACAGATACGAGTTGGCATCGAAGCGGTCGACAAACTGGCTGCCGCGATAGCGCAGATAGCTCTCGACCTCAAAATCGACGGAGAAGTCGAAGCCGAACTGATCCTTGCCGCGCAGCCGGCGCCCGAATTTTTCGCGCATCGAATCGTCGCTCATGTAGGTGATGTGGCCTACCATTCGCGCGACGGCGAGACCGCGCGCCGGGAGCTTCGCGCCGTAGTAGTTGCCTTCGTTCCAGTCGGGGTCGGACATGATCGCCTGGCGTCCGACTTCGTTGAAGGCGATCTGTTGAGCGCTGTGCCGGGCGGTGGTGGCGATGGGGATCGCGCTGGCCACGCAATCGGGATACGAGACGGCCCATTCGAGGGCCTGCATTCCGCCCATGGACCCGCCGGAGACGGAGAGCAACTTGCGAATGCCGAGATGGTCCACCACCAACTTCTGCAAGCGCACCATATCGCGAATCGTTATGCCCGGAAACGTCATGGCGTAAGGCGCGTTTGTGGCCGGATTGAGCGAAGCCGGTCCTGTCGTGCCGCGGCAGCCGCCGAGCACGTTGCAGCAAAAGACAAAATATTTGTCAGTGTCGAAAGCTTTGCCCGGACCGATCATGTTATCCCACCAGCCGGGCTTGCCTTCGTGGTCCACGCCCGCGGCGTGCGCGTCGCCCGAGAAGGCGTGCAGGATCAGGATGGCGTTGGTTTTGGCGGCGTTCAAGCGGCCGTAAGATTCGTAGGCGGCATCGACGGGCGCGAGGACTTCGCCGCAATCGAGCGGCAACTGATCGAAGCGGATGATCTGGGTATCGACAATCATGGCTGGAGCGGCAAGACTTCTCCCGATGATACCGAATTCAGCGCTAGAATTGATTGCAGTATGAAGCTGACCCACTCGCGATTTGCATCGCTACTCGCACTGAGCGCCACAGGCGCGTTGTTGTGCTTGCTTGCCACTGGTTGCTCCTCGAAGACAGAGACTCCCAAGGAGGCGGCCAAGGAGGCCGCGCCGCCGCCGGCTGCCACGCCGGCTCCCATTGCCACCGAGGAAAAGAAAGAAGCACCGAAGGCGGAGGCGAAAAAGCAGGAACCAGCCGCCAAGCCCGCCGACGCGAACACGTACAAAGTGAAGTTTACGACCACCAAGGGCGTTTTCATCGTAGAGGTTCATCGGGACTGGGCTCCGATTGGGGCCGAACGCTTCGAGCAACTGGTGAAGGACGGATACTACGACAACAGCGGCTTCTTCCGTGTAGTGCCGAATTTTGTGATTCAGTTCGGGCTGGCTGCCGATCCGAAGATGACGAAGAAGTGGGATAAGAAGATCAAGGACGATGCGGTGAAGCGCACGAACAAGCTGGGCTATCTGGTTTTCGCGACGGCCGGGCCGAACACGCGCACCACGCAACTCTTCATCAACATGCGCAGCAATCAGTTTCTGGATGATCAGGGCTTTGCGCCATTCGCCGAAGTGGTCGACGGCATGAAAGTGGTGGAGAGTATCTATTCGGGCCATGGCGAGAAGCCAGATCAGAGCATGATTGAAAAGCGTGGCACGCCGTATCTCAAAGAGAATTTCCCTAAGCTCGACTTCATCACGAAGGCGACGATTCTGTAAGCTCGTTCCGCGTTTCGAAGCCACGTTGTTTCACGCCGGGCTCAGTGTTGAACTGAGCCCGGCGCTGTTCTGTGTCATTGCATCCCGCCTTCGTTCCACACTATTCTCCCGAGTATGCAAGATCACTCTTGCCCAAGACAGGTTTGACCTCCTCGCGCCACGCTATATAGCGGCGCCGGCGACCGGAGGTTAACACTTCGTCGGCATTTGTGGAGTGCTCTATCGGAAGCTTCGGAGCATAGCAGTATTCCCGCCTCCGGTCGCTGTCGCTCGGCACATGTCACGAAATTAGTCCGATGAGCACCCGGATGAGAAGGGGACTGGCACGTTGAAGCGTGCCTCGCCGTCGATACAAGGAACGTCCGTGCCCATCGGCACATCGCGCAGCGAATAGTTCGCCGTCGCGCGAAAGCGTGGATTGATACGATGCATTGTCAAGGACGCGTGGGGCGCCCAACCGTGCTAGATTACGCTTTTACACTCAGATGAATACCAACAGACCCTCCAGGCGCGCATTCCTGGGCGCCTCGCTGCCGGCGGCCATCTTCGCTCAGCCAAGAAAACGTCCTCTGAACATCCTGTTTGTGATGTGCGACCAGTACAGGCCGGATGCCTTGCACCGCTATGGCGACCGGAATGCGCTCACTCCGTCGCTAGACGGCCTGGCGGCATCCGGGACGAGTTTCCGCCAGACCTATTGCTCGACGCCGATCTGTGTGGCAGCGCGCAATTCAATTCTGACGGGGCGCTTCAGCCACTCCACGGGCGTGGTCACCAATTCCTATTCCGCCAACCGCTCCCAGGTGTCGTTCGCCCAAGTGCTGCGCTCCAATGGATACAAAACGGCATGCTTCGGAAAACTCCACACGCCTGGCCGTGCGGATTTGGATTGGGACGTCGTCATCGAACACGGGAGCGAGCACAAAGGCCCAGTCCCACCGGGAGGCGTTGTGCTGGCCACAGGTCTGGGCACCGACGGCAAGCAGCCTATCGGCGCCCCCGATCCGTTTCCCGAGACTGAGACCCTGGAGTGGGCGGCCAAACAGAACACGATCGCTTTCATGAAAGAGAATCGCAGCCGGCCGTGGCTGATTCAGTGTTCGTTCAAGAAGCCGCACCCGCCATTTCAGCCCCCTAAGCGCTGCTGGGACATGATTGACCGCTCCAAGCTGGTAATACCCGATAACCCGAAGGACAACCTGGCCGACGCGAATCCGCGCTACTGGGCGGCCATCGAGCGGCGCGGCATGGATCACCTGACCAACGAGCAGATCCTTGACGGCATGCAGGGTTATTACGGCAGCATCGCTTATTCGGACCAGTTGCTTGGCGAGGTGCTGAAGGCTGTGGATGATCTCGGCCTCCGCGACAACACTCTGGTGGTGTTCACGGCGGACCACGGCGAAATGCTTTACGATCACCGACTCTGGACCAAGATGGTGTTCTTCGATCCCGCAGTCCGGGTTCCGCTGATTATGCGCCTACCGGGCGTCGTCCCCGCGGGCAAGGAAACCCGGGCGTTAGTCCACCATGTTGATATCTTTCCCACCTTAATGGATTTCAGCGGTTTTGAAACACCCCGATCCGTGCAGGGCAGATCGCTGGTTTCGCTCGCGACGGGCAAGACGCAGCGGCACCGCGATGTAGTGCGAAGCGAATTCCCCAACGAGAAGGGAACAAGCCGACGCGCAACATCCACTGGATACGATCCCACCATGATGCAGTTCGATGGCCGGTACAAGCTGGTGGACAATGGTCCGGACATCCCGCCCGAGCTTTACGACACCAAAACGGATCCACGCGAAAACGTCAATCTTCGCAAGCATCCGGATCAGCAAGAACGCTTGAAACGGATGCTGGCGGAAGTACGCGCATGGGTGAAAGAAGATGCCGTGCCGCTCACCCAAAAGAAGGGATCGCCGGGCGACGAAAGCTAGGTGGAGCGGTTGTTTGTGCTAACACGGGTCCAGCGGGCACAAGCCGTCAGCGGGTCTTCTGCGCTTGCAGTAGCGGAGTTGAGGGTCCAGAGGCGGCTCGCATTGATGACGCTGAACGGATCGCCTCCGGTCGCTTGCGCTCGGTACCGTTTGCGGTTCCGGCGGATCGACGTGTCTGCGTCTATTACGACTTTCGTGCGAGATGTTAACTTCGCGCGGGAGTAACCTTTAGGGCTTTGTCCGCGCCAATTCTGAATAAGGTTTGTAACGGGACTCACGCCCGGTCACGCTGGGAAGAAGCGCGCTGCCAATATGTCTTCAATTCGTGCCTGCATCATGAGAAAATCAGTAGCCGCCGCATTGACGCTGGCTATCTCCCTTTTCCTGTTCGGTTGTTCGCGCGGCGCCGAAGCCACCTCCACAAAGGGCGGGGGCAAGAAGGGCGACATGGCCGTACCGGTCACGCTCGCCACTGTCGTCCAAAAGGATGTACCCGTCGAGATCTCGGTCATCGGCAACGTGGAGGCTCTCTCCACTATCACCGCCAAAGCCCAGATCGGCGGCGAACTCATCAAGGTCCACTTCAAGGAGGGCGATTTCGTCAGGAAGGGCGACCTGCTCTTCAATATCGATCCGCGTCCTCTACAGGCCCAGTTAAGCCAGGCCGAAGCCAATATCGCCAAGGCTCGAGCGATGCTCGGCCAAGCCGAGGCGAACCTGGTGAGGGATACCGCGCAGGCGCACTATTTGGAATCGCAGGCCCAACGCGTCGCAAACCTCGTCAAGCAGGGCATCATGTCCAAGGACCAGGGCGAGTCGTCGCAGGCGGCCGCCGATGCCACGGCCGGCACGCTCGCCGCAGACCGCGCCACTATCGAAAGCGCGAAAGCGGAAATCAACGCCACCAGCGCAGCGGTCGAAAACATCCGCGTACAGTTGAGCTACACCGACATCCGCTCGCCGATCAACGGCCGCACCGGCAATCTGATGATCAAACTCGGCAACCTCGTGACGCCCAACAGCATGGACTTGGTCACGATCAACCAGGTAGAACCGATCTACGTCACTTTCGCGGTGCCGGAGTCGCAATTGGCGCCCGTCAAAAAGTACATGGCGCTGGGTAGATTGCCGGTGATCGCCGCGCCCCAGGACAGCACCGTCGCGAAGGAAACCGGCGTGCTGACCTTCATCGACAATGCCGTCGATGCAACCACGGGCACCATCAAGATGAAGGGTACGTTCCCCAACGCCGACCACGCTCTCTGGCCCGGCCAGTTTGTCCGCGTTGTTCTGAGGCTAACGACAGAGCGAGACGCGCTCGTGGTCCCGAATCAGGCCGTCCAGTCGGGCCAGGACGGGCCTTTTGTGTTCCTCGTCAAGGCCGACAAGACGGTCGAGTCCCGCCCCGTCGTAACCGGCGCCCGGATCGGCGAAGAGCTTGTCATTGCGAAGGGTTTGGCTGCCGGTGACACCGTCGTCACCGAAGGGCAATTACGCCTCTCTCCCGGCGCTCGCATCATGGCCCGCGGTGGCCGCGGCGGCCAGGGTAAAGGCGAAGGCAAAGGCAAACCAGCCGAGTAGCGAGTCGTAAGCGTGAATCTCTCGGACATCTTCATCCGGCGACCGATCGCGACCAGCCTGCTTATGCTGGGGATCGCGCTGTTTGGCATCATCGCCTATCGCGCGCTCCCGGTCAGCGATCTTCCGAATGTAGACTATCCGACCCTGACCGTTTCGGCCAGCCTGCCCGGCGCCGACCCCTCTACCATGGCCTCCGCCGTTGCCACGCCGCTCGAACGGCAGTTCACCGGCATCGCCGGACTCGATTCGATGACCTCCACGAGCGGGCTAGGCAGCACGTCGATCACTCTTCAATTCGACCTCGGCCGCAAGCTCGACGGGGCAGCCGTGGACGTCCAGACGGCCATTGCCGCGGCCATGCCCCTGCTCCCGCCGGGCATGCCCAGTCCGCCCTCGTTCCGCAAGGTGAATCCGGGCGACTCGCCCATCATCTTCCTCACCGTGACATCCAAGACGATGCCGTTGCCGCAACTGGACGAGTATGCCGAGCAGTTCATCGCCCAGCGCATCTCAATGGTCAGCGGAGTCGCCCAGGTGTCCGTCATGGGCTCTCAGAAGTACGCCGTTCACATCAAGCTGGATCCCAATCGCCTGGCCGCCCGCGGGATCGGAATCAACGAAGTCGCCGCCGCAGTCAAAAACTGGAACGTCAACCTGCCCACGGGCGCTCTGAACGGCGCCCGCCAGGCCTTTAACGTGGAAACCAACGGGCAGTTGATGGACGCCGAGGACTACCGCCCGATGGTGGTCGCCTGGCGCAATGGAACCCCCGTTCGCCTGGGCGATCTGGCGGACGTCAAAGACAGCGTCGAGGACGAACGCACCATCTCCTGGACTTACACCAAGGACCAGGGCTACCGGCGGGCCATCAACCTGATGGTCATGCGCCAGCCCGGCAGCAATGTCATCGATGTTTGCGACGAGGTCAAGCGTCTTCTGCCTTTTTTCCGGTCGCAACTGCCGCCCGCGGTCGATCTCGATATTCGCAGCGACCGTTCCAAGAATATCCGCGAATCGTTCCGGGATACGAAGAAGACGATGCTGACAACTCTTTGTCTGGTTATCCTGGTAATCTTCCTCTTCCTGCGAAACGTCTCGGCCACGCTCATTCCCAGCATGGCGCTGCCTTTCTCCGTGGTCGGAACCTTCTCCGTCATGTACATGATGGATTACAGCCTGGACAACCTCTCGCTGATGGCTCTGATCCTCTCGGTCGGCTTCGTCGTCGACGACGCGATCGTGATGCTCGAAAATATCGTGCGCCACATGGAGAAGGGTGATACGCCGATGGAGGCGGCCTTCAAAGGCTCGCGTGAGATAGGCTTCACTATTCTTTCCATGACGCTGTCGCTGGCCGCTGTGTTCATCCCGGTCCTTTTCATGGGAGGCATTCTCGGCCGGCTCTTCCGCGAATTCGCCATCACCATCTGCACCGCCATCCTGATCTCGGGCATGGTCTCCATCTCCCTCACCCCGATGCTGGCCAGCCGTTTCCTGCGCCAGATCGAGACAGGCCGCAGGAGCCTCTTTTATCGCGTCACCGAGCGCTTCTTCCAGGGCATTTTGCGGGTCTATGAGCTCAGCCTGCACTGGGTGCTCCGCCATCGTCCGGTGATGCTCGCCGTCTTCGTCATCGTTTTCGGTTCAACGGTCTGGCTCTACATCAAGGTCCCCAAGGGTTTCATTCCGGACACTGACAATGACCAGATCTACGTGACCACCGAAGTGGCCCAAGGCACGTCCTACATGAGAATGCGGGAGCTGCAGATGCGAGTTAACAACGTGCTCGCCCAGGATCCAAGCGTCGACGGGTTCCTGTCCAGCGTCGGCGGCGGCAGCTACAGCTCCACCGCCAACACGAGCCGCATGTACGTTCAGCTCAAGCCGCGCGCCCAGCGTTCGCTGACCGCGGCCCAGGTGGTGGAACAGCTCCGTCCGAAACTTGGCGGATTCCCCGGCATCCGCGCCTTCGCCAGTCTCCCGCCTGCCATTCGCGTCGGCGGCCATTCTTCCAAGAGTTCCTTCGACTTCACGGTGCAGGGCCCCGACACCGCCGAGGTGCATCGCGAGTCGCAACGCCTCGAAAAACTTATCGCCCGCCTCCCCATGATCCAGGACGTCACTACGGATCTGCAGATCAAGAGTCCGCGCGTCAACCTCGTCATCGACCGCGACCGGGCCGCCACCCTCGGCCTCAACGCCCAGGACATCGAATCGTCGCTCTACAACGGTTACGGACCCAGTTGGATCTCCACCATCTACGCTCCCTCCAACCAGTTCCGCGTGATCCTCGAAGTTCAGGATAAGTTCCAGGAGCACGCCGACCTGCTTTCAAATATCTACCTGAAATCAGCCGACGGCAGCCTGGTGCCGCTCAGTGCCGTCACCACAGTCAACCAGGATGCGGGACCGCAGAGCATCAGCCACTCCGGGCAGCTTCCTTCCGTCACCATCTCTTTCAACCTGAAGCCGGGAGTTGCGCTCGGCGACGCCGTGAACGCGATTCAGGAGGTCGCCAGCCAGAACCTTCCGTCCACGATCACAACAACTTTCTCCGGTACGGCCAAGGTCTTCCAGGACTCCCTGAAGAATCTCAGCCTGCTCCTCCTCATCGCTATCCTGGTCGTTTACATCGTGCTCGGCATTCTCTATGAGAGTTACATCCACCCGATCACGATTCTCTCCGGCCTCCCCTCGGCCGGCTTCGGCGCTCTGTTGACGATCATGCTGTTCAAATCGGATCTGAACATTTATTCCTTCGTGGGCCTTATCATGCTAATCGGCATCGTCAAGAAGAACGCCATCATGCAAATCGATTTCGCTCTGGATGCTGAGAGAAAGGATCACATGGCCCCGGCGGAAGCCATCTTCCAGGGTTGCCTGATCCGCTTCCGGCCGATCATGATGACGACGATGGCCGCACTCCTAGGCGCTGTGCCAATCTCGCTCGGTTGGGGCGCCGGCGGTGAGGCGCGCCGTCCTCTCGGCCTCACCGTTGTCGGCGGTCTGCTCTTCTCCCAGCTCATCACTCTGTATTTGACGCCGGTCGTCTACATTTACATGGCCGGTATTCTCGAGCGCTGGCGAAGGTGGAAGTCCGCTGAGCCAGCCGTGGCCGGCGGCCTCGCAGGAGCGAAATCATGAACATGTCGCTGGGCTTCATCAATCGCCCCATCGCAACCAGCCTGCTCATGGCCGCCATAGCCCTCTTCGGCCTGGTCGCCTTCCGTTCGCTGCCCGTCAGTGATCTGCCCAACGTGGACTTCCCGACCTTGCTGGTAACCGCCCAACTCCCCGGCGCAAGTCCGGAGACGATGGCCGCCGCCGTGGCTACGCCGCTCGAAAACAATTTCTCGATGATTGCCGGCTTGCAATCGATGACGTCCACCAACTCGCTCGGCTCCACCCAGATCACCCTCGAGTTCGATCTGAGCCGGAACCTCGATGGCGCCGCGGTAGACGTCCAGGCCGCCATCACACAGTCCTCCCGCATGCTGCCTCCCGGCATGCCCACGCCTCCCACCTTCACAAAGGTCAACCCGGCTGACCAGCCCATCCTCTACATCGCCATGACGTCGAAGACGATGCCGCTCTGGACGCTCGACGAATACGCCGAAACGCGCGTTGCCCAGCGCATCTCCATGATCTCGGGCGTCGCGCAGGTCCAGGTGCTCGGCGCCCAGCGCTACGGCGTGCACATCCAGATGGATCCGCATGCCATGGCCGCCAAGCAGGTGGGCTTGAACGAAGTCGAGACCGCGCTCAAGAATTGGAACGTCAACCTGCCCACCGGCACCATCACCGGACCCCAGCGCGCTTTTACCCTCCAGGCTTCCGGACAGTTGATGAGCGCGGCCGCCTACCGCCCGCTCATCGTCGCCTACCGCCGCGGGTCGCCCGTGCGTTTGGAAGAACTCGGAAACATCATCGACGGCGTCGAAGACGAGAGAACCGCCTCCTGGCTCTACACCTCCAGCGGCGAAGAGCGCTCCATCGTGCTCGGAATTCAACGCCAGCCAGGTACGAATACCGTGGAAGTCGCCGACGGCGTCAAGGGCCTCCTCCCTCGGTTCAAGGCCGAACTGCCGCCCTCCGTCGGCATGAAGATCCTCTACGACCGTTCGGAGACCATCCGCGAGTCTTATCAGGACGTGAAGTTCACCATGCTCCTCACGCTCGGCCTGGTCGTGATGGTCATCTTCCTCTTCCTCCGCAATCTCTCGGCGACCACCATCCCCAGCCTCGCGCTACCCTTCTCCATCGTCGGCACCTTCGCCGTCATGTACCTCCTGGATTACAGCCTGGACAACCTCTCCATGATGGCTCTCATTCTATCGACGGGGTTCGTGGTCGACGACGCCATCGTCATGCTGGAGAACATCGTCCGGCACATGGAGATGGGGAAGGGGCCGCTGGAGGCCGCCGTCGTCGGCTCGCGCGAAATCGGTTTCACTATCGTCTCCATGACGCTCTCCCTCGCCGCCGTCTTCATCCCGGTTCTCTTCCTTGGCGGCATCCTCGGCCGGCTCTTCAAGGAATTCGCCGTCACCATCTGCGCGGCTATTTTGATCTCCGGCGTCGTCTCGGTCACGCTCACGCCCATGCTCTGCAGCCGATTCCTACGGCCTTTTAAGGAGCGGAAGCACGGCTGGTTCTACCGCGTTACGGAAGCGTTCTTTACCGGAATGCTGAACGTCTATGACCGCTCGCTCAAGGTCGTGCTCCGCTACCGGCCCGCCGGCATGGCGCTCTTCGTCATCGGACTGGCCGCGACGGTTGTCATGTTTATCCGGATCCCCAAGGGCTTCCTGCCCGATCAGGACACCGATCAGTTGGTCGCCATCACCGAAGCGGAACAAGGCACATCCTTCCGGCAGATGGTCGAATATCAGCAGGTGATCGCGGACATCGTACGCAAGGATCCCAACGTGGATGCGCTTGTCTCCAGCATCGGCGGCACCACCGCTACCACGCTCGGCGGACCCAACTTCGGCCAGCTCGTAATCCACCTGAAGCCGCGCGCCCAGCGCAAACTTCTCGTCAACGATGTCATCAAGGAACTGCGCCCCAAGCTCGACAACATCACCGGCATGCAGGTCTATCTGCAGAATCCGCCCACCATCCGCATCGGCGGCCAGGTGACCAAGAGCCTGTACCAATTCAACATGGTGTCGCCCGACAAAAAGGTGCTTTACGAATCCGCCCAGGAACTTCAGAAGAAGCTAAGCGACGTGCCCGGATTGCAGGACGTCACCAGCGACGTGCTCATCAAGAACCCGCAGGTCAACATCACGATCGATCGCGACAAAGCCGCCGCGGTCCAGGTGAACGCCCAGCAGATCGAGAACTCGCTCTACGACGCTTACGGCCCGCGTTGGGTCTCCACGATCTACTCGCCCATCAATGAGTATAAGGTCCTGCTCGAACTCAAGCCGGAATACCAACAGGATCCCAAGGCGCTCTCGCTGCTCTATTTCAAGAACACGCTCGGGCGCCTGATACCGCTCGACACGCTGGCCGAAATCAAGCTGGAGACCGGCCCGCAATCCATCAATCACTACGGACAGCTCCCCGCGGCGACCATTTCATTCGACATAAAGCCCGGCTATTCTCTCGGCACTGCGGTCGATCAGGTTCAGAAGACCGCCAACGAGCTCTTGCCGGATTCCATCAGCACCAGTTTCCAGGGCGCAGCCAAAGCTTTCCAGAGTTCGCTGGGCAACCTGTGGGTCCTGCTCATCATTGCCATCATGGTCGTTTACATCGTGCTCGGCATCCTGTACGAGAGCTACATTCACCCGCTCACGATTCTGTCCGGGCTCCCATCGGCCGGCTTCGGTGCGCTGCTGACCCTCTATCTGTTCAAGATGGACCTAAACATCTATGCCTTCGTCGGCGTCATCATGCTGATCGGCATCGTCGAGAAGAACGCCATTATGCAGATCGACTTTGCGCTCGACGCCGAGCGCAGCGGCATGGCCCCGATGGAAGCCATCTATCAGGGCTGCCTCATCCGCTTCCGCCCCATTATGATGACCACCATGGCCGCCCTGCTCGGCGCGGTCCCCATCGCGGTAGGCTATGGAGCCGGCGGCGAAGCCCGCCAGCCGCTCGGCCTCGCTGTCGTCGGCGGCCTCATCTTCTCGCAACTTGTTACCCTCTACCTCACGCCGGTGTTCTACACATACATGGCCGGCCTGCAGGAATGGTTCGGCCGCCGCAAGAAGACCGCTAAACAGATCCTCGCCGAGCCTGTCGCATAACGGTATATCGGCCGTCGCCGCGCTATCTCTTGCCGGCGGTCGCCAGTGCCACTTCGTGAGTAAACGGAGCCTCTCAAAGCGGAGCGGCTGCACCAGAACCTCTTACGCCACAGCTATCTCGCCGAGTGGGCCCGGGCTTCCCTGAAGTGTGAGCGGGATGAGGTGTGGGCGCGCGACGCGGCTGATCGCAGTCGCTTTACCATTGACACCGTCGACCAACGGCATCACCATGAATTGGGGTTTCAGGAGACAAAGTCATGAGGGTACTTTGGGTTCTGATGCTGACACCTCTGGCCTATGGCCAGACACCAACAGCGACTGTGGTGGGAACGATCGAGGACCCGAGCGGCGCTTCACTGCCCGGCGTCAAGATCCAAATTCAAAACATAGATACCGGCGAGATCCGAGCGGCGGTCACGGAGATCGAAGGCGAGTTTGCCGTCACAAATCTCGCTCCGGGAACTTATTCATTTGTGGGTGAGAAGCCTGGTTTCAAGAAAATCCACGAGGCTGAGTTTGAACTGGAAGGGGACCAGACGGCCCGCTTCGAGTTCAAGATGACGGTCGGCGACGTCTCCGAATCCATGGAAGTTCGGGCCGACGTGCCGCTCATCAACACGGAGAACGCCACGCGCGGCGATGTCATCGCGAAGCAGGAGATCATGGAGATGCCCCTCGAAGGCAGGGACTTCAACGATCTGACCTTCATGGTGCCCGGCGTCAATCGCTCGGCGCAGGGCGCATCCGGATCCGCGCTCAATATCAACGGCACACGCTCGGACAACACGACTTTCCTCGTCGACGGTTTTCAGAACAACAGCATGAAAGGCGGGGGAGCGCAGGTGCGGCCGCCCATAGACGCGCTGCAGGAGTACAAGCTCCACACAAGCGCATATCAGGCCGAGTACGGCCGGCTGGCCGGTGGCGTGATGTCGATGGTTCTCAGGAGCGGCACGAACCAACTACACGGCTCGCTCTTCGAGTTTCTGCGCAACGACGTTTTTGATGCCCGCAACTTCTTCGACGCGGCCAAAACGAGCTTGCGCCGGAACCAGTACGGCGCCACTGTGAGCGGACCTGTCTATTTGCCCAAGCTGTACAACGGACGGAATCGAACCTTTTTTCTGTTCAGTTGGGAGAGCTACCGGCAGGTTCAGGGCTCCACGCGGCTGACGGCTGTGCCGACGGAACTGGAACGCGCAGGCAATTTCACGCAGAGCCGTGATACGGCCACGGGCAAGCTGGTCAGTCTTACTGATCCGCTCTCGAAGAGCGCTTTTCCGGGAAACATCATACCAGCGACACGCCTGAGTACGGTGTCAAAGAACATCCTGCCTTTCTATCCGCTCCCAAACCTACCGGGGCAGGTGAATAACTTCCGGGCTGTCAGCGCCGACACGGATAACTGGAGGACCTTGCTTGGCAAGGTGGATCATCGCCTGACGGACAAGGACAGCCTCTCGGTTCGCTACGTCCGGCGAGTGAACGATACCGGGAACCCGTTCGGCGGGAGCGATAGCGGGTTGTTTGGAAATCGAACTCCGACCGAGCTGAGCTTGGGAGGCGTCACGTGGACGCGGCTTTGGACGCCAACGTTGATCCACGAACTGCGAGTGGGTTTTTCCCGGCAGAAGCAGAACGCGTACTCGATACACCAGGGCACGAACTGGAACGCGACTCTTGGCCTGCCGAGTCCGGCCAGCCCCGCGGCTTACGGATTCCCGCGCATCACCGTGCGGGACCTGGTTGCGATTGGCAACGCCTCCGCACAGCCAACGGTTTTCACCACCATGAACCTCGACCTTGGGGGGACGCTGACCGTTGTGCGCGGGAAGCATATCTGGAAGTTCGGCGGCGACGTCATGCAGATGCAGTATTACCAGCCGACCATGAACAACATGCGCGGCACGTACAATTTTCTGGGCCGCTGGACGAACGCTCCGTTTGGCGATTTTCTGCTCGGCTATTTGAACAACGCCACACGCAAGACGGTGGCCTCGGATCCGCAACTGATCAATATGAACGGCGGTCTGTTTGCACAGGACGAGTGGCGTGTAAACCGCTCCGTGACGCTTAACATCGGGCTGCGCTACGAGATCAATCAGCCGATGTTCGAACGCAAGGGCCGTTACGCAAACTTTGTGCCGGAGCTTGGCAAGATCGTCATTGCGAGTCACGACGCGTTGCCGAACATGGACCAGGCGATCCAGCAGGCCGGACTGACGGACAAAGTGGTTTTTGCGGCTGATGTAGGATTGCCGCGCTCGCTGACGTTTACCAACTGGAACATGCTGGCGCCGCGATTCGGATTAGCCTGGCGCCCCTGGGCGACTACGAAGATGGTCGTACGCGGCGGTTATGGCTTCTTTTATGCAGGATCGCTGGCAAATAACATCCGAGGCGATCTTGCCGACGTCTTCCCGTTCAGTACGGACCAAACCTTCAACCGTGTTACATCCGATCCCAATGTCATTTCCTTCGTTAATCCTTTCCCGGAGGGCCGCGGTAACATCGCCGGAGTCACGAATTCCTTCGGGATACAAGTGTGGCAGCCGCCGCAGTATGTGCAGAGCTGGAACCTCACGATCGAGCGGGACATCGGCCGCAGCACCGCGATTGAACTCGCATACGTCGGCTCGAAGGGCACTCACCTCGGGCGCCGCTACAACATCAACCAGCCGATCCGCGATCCGGCGCTCCTGCCCGGCGGCACAGGCTCCTTCCCCCGTCCTTACGCCGGCATCAACGACGTCCAATACTACGCTTACGGTTCAAATTCGAACTATAACGCCTTCATGGCGACGTGGCGCCGGCGCTTCGCGGCGGGATTCTTCTTCCGATTGAACTATATTCTTGCTAAGTCAATCGATGAAGCCTCGCAGTTGCAGGGCGCAGCCGACGGCGGGTACGGTGGCGCGCAGGATGCGCGCAATCTGAGCCTGGAGCGCGGGCGAAGCGATTTCGATAACTTGCACACGGTGACTCTCAACTTCAACTACCAGTTGCCGCTCGGACGCAACCGCTGGATCGGCGGTTGGCAACTCACTGGTTCCGGACGGGCTTACAGCGGGCAACCGTTCACGCCGCAGACCTCTAATGTGCAGCTTGACCAGGGCGAAGCCAATCGTCCCGACCGTATCGCGTTCGGAACGGTCCCGAATCCGGCAGTGGAGCAATGGTTCGACCTGAGTGCGTTCCCGCTTGTCCCCACGGGATCTTTCCGGATGGGCAACTCCGGGCGGAATATCCTCGACGGTCCCGGCTTGCTGTTGATCAATCTGGGCGCCTACAAGAACTTCAAACTCACGGAGCGGCTCCGCACGCAATTCCGCTGGGAGGTTTTCAACATAGCCAACCACCCCAATTTCAACCTGCCTAACGTCAACGTGAATGCGGCTAATGGGGGTACGATTACGCAGGCTAATAACGGCCGGAGCATGCAGTTTGCGTTGAAGTTGTCGTTTTGAGATGGGGAGACTTAAGTGCAACGGAAGACTTTACTCTTCATGCTGCCGGCTGTTGCGATCGCGGCGGGATTGGCGGTGCATTCGCGGAACCGCACGGGCGAGGCGCAAAACTCGATGCCCAGAGGCGCCACGTTCCGCATCCTTCTAGGAGTCACCGACCGCAGCGCTACCCGCTGGGATGGCAGCGTGAGCCTCATACCCGGCCGCGTTAGCGACCCTCTATAGCCGCTTTGAGCGGCTCACAAAATAAGGCCTCCGGCTCTGCCGGGGGATACTTGCATCTGTGCGGCGTAAGTCTTAGTCAAGTCATTGCGAGTGTGAGTGCCGGTGCAAGATTCCTTCGTCCGTACAAACGCCTTAGTCCAAAAAACGGACTGGCATAACCTCAGCGGCAACGGTGGCCTTCCATGCCTTGCGTTGCGCGCCTCTCAGCGCCAGCGACGGAGCGAGGTGAAGCAAGAACACGAGTGTGTTGCGCACCTCGGCACTCCTTTCTGCCGCCGTTAATTCTGTCCTGCCTGCTATTGGAATTTATACCAGAACGAGATCCAGCGGTGCCGGGAAAGGCGCATTTTCTATTGGATATCCTCATCGGCGAGACGGAGCGGGTGGCGCCGTGCCCGGATTTCTGGAAAGCCGATCCAGACGCGCAGGCGGGGATCAAAACGTGCAATGCCCAAGGCGACGGGGCAGTAGCCCCGCACCAAGCGTCCGCGCTATGCTCATCGTTCAGGCCCATACATGACTCTACAACCGCTCGACTGGGTAATCGCCATTGGTTCGGTGTTGATCTGTTTCCTGCCAGCGCTGTTTTTTGGAAAGCGCTCCGGTAAAAGCACCACCGAGTTCTTCGCTTCCGGACGCTCCGTGCCGTGGTGGCTTGCGGGCATCTCGATGGTGGCCACTACGTTTTCAAGCGACACGCCGAACCTGGTCACCAACTTTGTGCGCACACAGGGCGTGGCCGGCAACTGGCAGTGGTGGGCGTTCACGCTGACTGGCGTTTCCACGGTGTTCTTCTTCGCGCGCCTGTGGCGCCGTTCCGGCGTGCTCACCGATCTCGAGTTTTATGAGCTGCGCTATTCGGGCCGGGCAGCCAGCGCAGTGCGCGGCTTTCGCGCGATCTACCTCGGTCTCTTCTTCAACTGCATCATTATGGCCTCAGTCAATCTGGCGGCCTGCAAGATCGCCAATGTGCTCTTTGGCTTCAGCCGTTGGCAGACGTTACTGGCCGTTGGATTGCTCAACGTCGCCTTCGCCGCGCACTCTGGCTTGTGGGGCGTGCTCGTGATCGACATGATTCAGTTCTTCATCAAGATGACCGCTGTCATCGCGGCAGCCTGGTTCGCCATCAACCTGCCGCAGGTGGGCGGGATGAGCGGGTTGGTCGAGAAACTCTCGCACGTCCAGGGACCGGGCGGCATCAACTACCTGAACATGATGCCGGACTTCACCAGCAACTGGGATCTTGCGGTGGCGATCTTCGTCATGCCCCTCGCAGTGCAGTGGTGGGCCGTCTGGTATCCCGGAGCGGAACCCGGCGGCGGCAGCTACATCGCGCAACGCATGCTTGCGTCGAAATCGGAGAAGGACTCGCTCGGCGGCACGCTCTTCTTCAACATTGCCCACTATGTGCTGCGGCCCTGGCCCTGGATTCTGGTCGGGCTTGCATCCATCGTTGTCTATCCGGAGCTCTCCGACATCCAGAAGGCGCTGCCGGACATGGATCCCGCCCTTATCGGACACGACATCGCCTACCCGGCCATGTTGAGATTTCTGCCCACCGGCTGGATCGGCCTGATGGTGGGTGGATTGATCGCCGCGAATTCTTCCACGATTTTGACGCACCTGAATTGGGGCGCCTCATATCTGGTGCACGACTTCTACCGGCGCTTCCTCAATCGGAACGGGACCGAGAAAGAGTACGTGCGCGCGGGCCGGCTCGCAACCGTGGGCCTCTTCGTTGTTTCCTCCGCCATGGTATTCCTGCTCGAAACCGCGCAGGATAACTTCAACATCATGCTGCAGGTCGGCGCCGGCACCGGATTGCTGTACCTGTTGCGCTGGTTCTGGTGGCGCATCACGGCGTGGTGCGAGATCGTCGCGATGACGAGTTCGTTTGCAATCTCAATCGCCTTCCTGCTGCTCCACAAAAACGGCGTGCGGCTGGGCACGCACAAAGAGCTGCTGGCGACGATTGCGTTTACGACTATCTGTTGGCTGATCGCCGCGTTTTTGGGGCCGCGCACGGACCGCCAAACGCTGATCGATTTTTACCGCAAAGTGCATCCGCTCGGCCCGGGTTGGCGGCGCATCCGCATCGAGGCCGGCGTTTCCGAAGCCGAAGCCCAGGCCTATGCAAAGAACGACAATATCCCGCTCGCGCTCGTCGGCTGGGTCACCGGCAGCCTGGTGATCTGGTCCTCGCTGTTCACCGTCGGAAACTTTCTGTATGGCCGCAACGGCTATGCGGCGGCGCTACTGGGAGTGGTCTTCGTTTCGGGAGGCATCCTCATCGGCGTGGTGCGGCGCTTGTGGAAGTAGGCGCAGACAATGCGCGGTTTGCTGAATTGCGGGGAGCGGCTCCCCTGAGCCGCAACTCGACCCCCAGGTCGGGTTTGGCCGGGTCAAGGGACCCGGCGCGGTCCATGGGGACCGCCCCCCGTAAACGGCAGGATCATCGCCGCAGTACACTAGGCGTCGTTCGCCGCGGCGAGGTCTTCGGGCCGGCCGATGTCACGCCATTCGCCTTCGAGCGGGGCGATGCGCAGTTCGATCCCATCGAGCAGCATCATGTCGAAGATCGATGTCAGCTCATACTCGTTGCGTGAGGAGAGCGGGATCCGGTCGAGATAGGGGAACACGAGCGGGCGCATCGCGTACAATCCGGCGCTGCCCCATGGCGTGGTGGATGTGCCTTTTGCCGGCTTCTCGATGATCTTGCGCACACGCCCGTCCTCGGCGTAAACGGCGGCTCCGCGCCACGGGTCATCGACAGCCTTGACGCCGAGCACGGCGCCGGTTGCGGAATTCCGGCCGAGCACGTCGCCGCAAGCCAGATACGCCGCGGGCCGGCACAGGATGTCTCCGAACGTGAGCAGGAACGGCGCCGTGCCCACAAATTCGCGCGCGAGGCGCGCCGCCGAGCCCGTCCCGTCGACCGGCTCTTGAACCAGGAATTCCACTGGATAGCGCCAGGTCTCAAAGTGCTTTTCTATCATCTCGCGGCGGTATCCGACGATCACTAGAAAGCGCTCGATACCCGCTGCGGCAAGTCCTTCGAGCACGTGTTCGAGGATCGGGCGGCTGTGGACGGAGAGCATCGGTTTGGGCGTCTCGCCAGTGATTGCGCCCATGCGCGTTCCGCGTCCCGCGGCGAGAACGACGGCTTGCCGAATGGATACCGTATCAGACAAACAGCGCTCCCGCCGCGGGCTCGGCATTGAGCAGATGGCTTTCCGTATCGAAGTCCTCCTGGCCGGCATAGTAGCGCCGCACGATCTCGGCGCGGATGTGTTCGCGATCGCGTTTGTGGCACAGGATCACGGCGTATCCGCCGAAGCCGCCGCCCGTCAGGCGGGCGCCGAGAGCGCCGGCTTCGCAGGCCACCTCCACCAGTGCGTCGAGCTGTGCGGTGCTGATCTGCAATTGGTCGCGCAAGCTTTCGTGCGATGCGTTGAGGAGCCGGCCGAATGCGGCCGCATCCCCTTTCCGCAAGGCGGCGACGGCATCGCGAACGCGCTGCGCTTCGCCGGTTACGTGCACGAAACTGCACAATTCCTGGCCGCTAAGATGGCCGGCTGCGAGAGCCGCGAGGTCGTCGAAGGTTCCGTATTGGGCCGCGGCGCGGAAGGAAGCAAAACCCAGCCGTTGGAGCGCAGCGTCGCCGGCCGTTCGGCAGTTGTTGTATCGCGCGCGCACAGCGCCCGATTTCTCCGCCGTTGTCAAGCTATGGGCCACGAGGAACGCCCAATCGTCTGGAATTGGGATGGGAGTCGCCGCGAGCGGATCGAAATCGACTAGTAGTGCGCATCCGGCGCGCGAGGCCAGCACCGCGGCGTGATCCATGCCTCCGCCGCGCGTACCAACGAAGTGTTCGCCTTCCGGGAGTACGCGCATGAGTTCCTCGAAGCTGGCGTGCACTCCGTTGGCCTGGAGCAAAGCGAGTGTGATTCCGGTCAGCAACGCAGAAGAGGAGGAGAGGCCCGCGGCGGCTGGCAGATCGGATGCGACGGCGGCGTCGATGCCGTGCTCCAAATCCCATTGGCGGCTCACCGCCTGCGCGGCAGCCTTCAGATAATTCTCCCAATCGCCAGGGACGCCGGGTTCGAGTTCGGAGGTCCACGCGAACTCACGTTCCCCAAAGGCGCCCGAACTGATGGCCCTGATAATGCGGTCCGGACGCGGGCGGAAGGCGATCTGAATGTTGCGTTGTATCGCCATCGGCAGCACAGGCAGATTGTGATAGTCGATGTGCTCGCCGATTAGGTTGACGCGCCCTGGCACGGAGAGCACGGCGGGGGGCGCTCCGCCGCCAAATCTCTCGGCGAACACACTTGCTGCTTCGTTGAGTCGTGGCATTTTGAACTGCTCTCGCTTACGATAACATTTGACACGGAGTCCGAGGAGCGTACATGAAAACAACACGACGTGATTTGTTCCGTTATGCATCGCTTGCTTCGGCTGGGATCGCAGCCGCGCAGGAGCAAGCCGCCAGCATGGCCGGAGTAGCTTTCGAACGCAAGGCGACAGTGCGAATGGGTTTCGTTGGACTCGGCGGGCGCGGAACCGGACAACTCAGGAATTTCGCCGCGGTCGATGGCGTCGAGGTGGTGGCCTTGTGCGACATCGTGAAAGACAAGGTGCTGCGCGCGCAGGCGTTGGTGGAAAAATCCGGCCAGAAACGGAGCGCGGCTGCCTACGACGGTAGTGAGCGCGCCTTCGAAGCCCTGGCCAAGCGCGACGACATCGATCTGATCTGCATTTCCACGCCCTGGGATTCGCACGTGCCGATCGCGCTTTTCGCCATGCAGCAGGGCAAGCACGCGGCCGTCGAGGTGCCCGCGGCGATCACGCTGGACGAGTGCTGGGCGCTGGTCAATGCGTCGGAGCGGACGCGCCGCCACTGCGTACAGCTTGAAAACTGCTGTTACGGATACAACGAGATGATGGTGCTGAACATGGTGCGCGACGGCTTGCTGGGCGAGTTGACGCATGGCGCCGCCGCCTACAATCACGACCTGCGCGGCATCCTCTTTTCCAACGACGGCGAAGGTCTGTGGCGGCGTGCCGGGCATATTCAACGCAACGGTAACCTCTATCCGACGCATGGCCTCGGACCCGTGGCGCGCTACATGGACGTCAATCGCGGCGACCGCTTCGAGACGCTGGTGTCGATGAGTTCTCCGGCGCTTTCGCTCGCGGCCTACCGCGACAAGAAGCTTCCGGCCGGCGATCCGCGCCGGAGCGAGACGTACCGCTGCGGCGATCAGAACACCAGCCTGATCAAGACCGCCAAGGGCCGCATTATCACGCTCGAACACAACGTCAGCAGCCCCCAGCCGTATGACCGCATCAACCTGATTGCGGGCACGAAAGGCATCTTCCGTGACTATCCGCCACGCATTTTCGTGGACGGTTCGGGCAAAGATGAATGGGGCGCCCTCGATTCTTACAAAGCCAAATACGAACACCCGTATTGGACCCGCATGGGCGAGATCGCGCGAAAACTCGGCGGCCACGGTGGCATGGATTTTATCCAGGTGTACCGCCTCGTCGAGTGCATGCGATCGGGCATCGCTCCGGACTTGGACGTCTACGACGCCGCAGCCTGGAGCGCTCCAGCGCCGCTGAGTGAACTCTCCGTGGCCCAGGGCAGCGCGCCAGTGCAGTTCCCGGACTTCACGCGCGGAAAGTGGAAGCAGGCTCGCGCGTAGAGTGCGCCATCACTGCGCCAAGCGCCGGTCGCAATCCGCGATTTGACCGGCCGCGCGCTGCATCCTCCGGGTGCTTTCCGCGGTCTGCGGCGTCCAGTTTTTCCAGCGCGCCAGGTTTTTCTGGAAGGCCAGCCGCGCCCAACCGTAATGCCGGTTGGAGAGCAGCATACGTCCGTACAGATCGTCGAGATCGGCGGCCGCCTCTGTTGCGGGCAGGGACGGCTGCGGAACGGAGAGTAGGCGGCTGGCGAGCGGTTGTCCTCGCGTAATCGCCGCTGCGGCTGCGTCGGCCTGGCCGCGTTCAAACAAACGCTCGGCTTCGAGATTGAGGGCTGCGAGTTGCGCGACCGCTTGGGCGTACCAGTCTTGCTTGGTTGCGTCGGGCTTTGATGGCGCTACGGGCGCGGGGGCGGTGGAGCAGCCGGCGAGCAACGCCACGGCGGCGAGAAGAGACAGGCGCATCAGCATTTGGCTAACGGCATCAGGATAACGGGCCGCTCCGCTAGGCTTCGGGCTCTTCGGGCTTCGAGTAGTAATACGAGTGGTAATAGGTGTACTTGCTGTACAACTCGCCGCGGCGAGCGCCGTTTACGACGATTCCAAGCACGTTGTTTTCGTTGAGCGACTGCATCGCACGCGTGACGGAGTCGATCGTTGTCGTTCCAATGCGGACCACGATGATCGCGCCGTGGCAATAACTCGAAAGCAGGTTCGCGTCGGAGGCGAACAGCAACGGCGGGCTGTCGAGGATGACCCAGTTGAACAGGGTCGGGAGCGTTTCCAGGAGAACCTTAACCTCTTTCAGGTTGAGCAATTCGAGGGGGTTCAGAACCGGAGAGCCCGCGGGAAGGATGTAAAGATTCGTTCCTTCCACCTTCTTGATGATCTCTGCGAGCGACGCTTTGCCCAGCAGGAAATCCGTGACGCCTGGGCTGCGATCCACCTGGAAGAGCGAGTGGACCACTGGGCGGCGGAAATCAAAATCGGCCAGCAGCGTGAGGTTGCCTTCGAGGTGGGCTTCGGCGAGCGCGAGATTCGTCGCCGTGAACGTCTTGCCTTCGGCCGGTGAGGGGCTGGTGACCACGACGGAATGGATCGGCTGCAGGTTTTGCAAATGGTTGAGCCGCGTGCGCAGAGTCCGGAACTCTTCGGTCGGCGCTTCATGCGGCTTGAGCGCGTCGATCAGATGGGCTTCGCGCGAAGGTGAGAAGGGAATCTGCTGGATCTCTTCGAGCAAGCCGTGCAGGGACGGCATCGGGCCTGGCGCAACGACAGTGCGCGCTTGAGCGACAGGCGCTTCGCCGGCGGTGGTTTGCGGCGGTGGCCCGGGTTGTTCGGAACGGCGCAACGCGTCGTGTACTCGGCTCATGCTTCTAACTCCCTCTCCTCAAGTCTTCGTGATTGTGTAGTAGTAGTAGACCGATCCGGACATCACAATGATTCCGAAAAGCACGGCGGTCGACCATGCCAGCCACATCACGCGCTTGCGGCGCCGTACTACCAGATCGTTTTCGAGCAGCGGAATGCTTCCCAGAACTACCAACTGCGTATAGGCCCGGACGTCCTTGAGGTTCTTGAGCGACGAGTCCTTCACTTCCCGCGCGCCAGCGAGAAACAGACCGGCGAGCAGTCCGATGGCCGCGCCGCCGGCGATGATCAACCAGCGCTTCGGATACGTGGGCGTTTGCGGCAGTGTCGGAGGGTCGAGCAGGCTCAGATTCTCGCCCTGCTTGCGTTCCTCGATCAGGTTGGACGTTTCCGACTGGCTCTTTTTCCGGCTCATCTCGGCGTATTTCTCTTTCGCCGATTCGCGGTCGCGCAGCAGTTGTTGATACTCCGGTTCGTTGAGCGGACTGGCTTCGATGCGCACCTGCAAGACCCGCATCTGCTTGTCGAGATCCTTCAATTCGCCTTGCGAACGCTCCCCCTCCATGTCTTTCGACCGGATGGCGAGTTCCGTCTGCTCGATCATGCCCTGCACTTGCCGAAGATCTTTCTGCATCGCCGGGCTCAACAGGCGGTTCGAGGGCGATTGCGAGGGCGCCTTGGCCAACTCCTTCGTCGCCGCCTCCTGCGCCGCCCTGTCCTGCTTGGCGACGTCATCGCGCTGCCGCTTCAGCCAGGCGAGCGCCTTTTCGGCCTGCTGCACGTCGGGATGATTCGGTGTATAGCGCTCTTTCAAGCCACTCACCGAGGCTTCAGCTCTCTCAATGTCCCGGTCGAGCGCCACGAGTTTTTCATTGACCCTCGCTGAGGTGGCCCGCTGCTGTTCGGCCGGCGGCGGAACGGAAATCGAATTCGCCTCGTCCTTGAGCGAGCGCAGACGCGATTCCAAAATGATCTTCTCCTGGCTGGCGCGGCTCATCAGGTTTTGCAGAGCGTTCATGCGCCCTTCCATGGCGCTCAACTGTTGCAGGTTGGCCTGCAACTGCTCCGGCAGCCTTCCCTGGTTGGCGACTCGGAACTGCGCGATCTTGCCTTCCACCTCGTCGAGTTGCTTCTTGGCGGAGTCGTATTGATCCTTGAGAAAATCCGTCGTGGCAAAAGACTGGTTGTAGCGCGTGCGGATGTTGGCGTCGACCAGGCGCGAAACCAGTTCCGAGCAGATCTTCTGCGCCATCACGCGGTTGTCGTAGGTGAACGAAACCTGGAAGGCAAGAAAATGGCTGCTGCCGCGGATCTCGGATCCCACGCCACTGATCGTGATGTCCTTGCGCATCTCCTCGACGACATCTTCCATCGGCAGGTTCTTGCGATCGCGCGGGTAGAGGTTGAAGCTGTTGATTACGTTGATCAGGACGGGCCGGCTCTTGATCTCCTGGGCCATCGCCATGACGCGCGCCGACATGTCCAACGGGATATTGCTTTGGACGTACTTTTCCGGCACCTGTTGCGGGTCGACTTTCAGTACCGCCGTCGATACGAAAGTATCCGGCCACAAAAACGCAACGACGACCGCAATCACCAGGCCCGCGAACAAAGGCCCCAGAATCCATGCCTTGTGTCTGCGGGCAATGTCGATGTAATCCTCAATATCCAGCGCGCGACGGCCAATGCCGAAGGATTGGTTGGAAGGTTGCATGAACCTGTCAGTCTCCGAGTTCTTACTGCCCATCTCTATTAGGACGTTACCACGATTGCCGAGTGACTCGACTAGGGAACCACAATCAGGTCGCCATCCTCCAACGGTATGTTCTGCCCCGGATTCTTGCCCTTTACGACATCTTCGTAATTGAATTTCAGCACAACGCCTTTTCGCAGAACCGTGATCTTTTTCTTCTTGGCGTAATCCTTAAACCCGCCGGTCTTGATCAGGGCCTCGAGAACCGTCGTCGGCGTAACCAGTGGAAAACTCCCCGGACGCTCGACCTCTCCGGTGATCGAGTACTTGCGGCTATACACTTCATACACCGCCACCATCACCAGCGGATTGTTCACAAAGCCCGATAACGCCTTGGTAATGTCCTCGCCCAGTTGCACCGGCGTGCGCCCGGCGGCCATGACTTCGCCGGCCAGCGGCACTGAGATCTTGCCGTCCACTCGTACCTTGGCGTAGGAGGACAGTTCGGGCTCGCGCCAAACCCGGATCGAAAGCACGTCCTCCGGCCCGATCACGAACGTCTTCAAATCCACCGCGGCGGCAACCTCGGGCTGTGCCGGACTCTTTTCCGCCTGCTGAACCGGCACATTCGCGGGTGGCTCCTGCTTGTCGCCCTTTTTCTGCTGTGCCGCGCCGGCTAACGCCGCCAGCAAGAGCAGTCCGACCAATGTTCGAGTCATAAAGATTAAGGTCCTGAAGAAACAACCTGCGTTTGGCCCAGACGCACAGGAGAGTAGCCGATCTTCGCCCGGAGACCCTCCCATCTCTGGCCGACACCTCATTATACGACAACGAGGTACGGCCCAAGTGATTCAAAAATAGACCCGGACCGCCACCGATCTTCTGGCCAGCGCCGGACTTGTCGCACGGGTTTCCACCCGGCGGCTCAACCTCTTTATCGGCTGCCGCCGGGAAATCTGTAGCTGCCTCAAGCCTGCGATGCTGCCAAAGCCTGATCCAGATCCCAGAGGATATCCTCAATATCCTCTAAGCCGATCGAGAGGCGGATCATGTCACCCATTACGCCAGCGGCCTGCTGTTCGGCGGCCGAGAGTTGCTGGTGGGTTGTCGAGGCCGGGTGAATTACGAGGCTGCGCGCATCGCCGACGTTGGCCAGGTGTGAGAACAGTTTCACGCCGTCGATGAAGCGCTTGCCGGCGTCGAAGCCGCCGCGAATGCCGAAGGAGAAGACCGCGCCCGCGCCTTTGGGTAGGTATCTTTGAGCCAGCGCGTAGTAAGCGTTGGAGGGCAGGGAAGGATACTTCACCCAGCTCACCAGCTTGTGTCCCTCGAGAAACTGAGCCACGGCCAGAGCGTTGGCCAAGTGCCGGTCCATGCGCATCCCCAGCGTCTCGATGCCTTGCAGCAGCAGGAACGCGTTGAATGGGCTCAGGCACGGACCGATGTCGCGCAAGCCCTCGACGCGCGCCTTGATGATGAAGGCCAGGTTGCCAAACGTCTCCTGAAACTTCATGCCATGGTAGGCGCGGGATGGCTCTGTGAGGCCGGGGAAGTTGCCCTTCGACCAATCGAAGTGCCCGGAGTCCACAATTACACCGCCAATGCTGGTGCCGTGTCCGCCCATGAACTTGGTCAGGGAATGCAGCACGATATCGGCGCCATGGTCGATCGGACGGCACAAATAGGGCGTCGCGAAGGTATTGTCGACGATCAGCGGCAGGTTGTGTTCGTGCGCGATCGCAGCGACGGCGGCGATGTCGAGAATGTTGCCGCGCGGGTTGGAGATCGTTTCGCCGTATATCGCCTTGGTCTTGGGCGTGATCGCCCGGCGGAAATTCCCGGGATCGTCCGGGTCAACGAACTTCACGTCAATGCCGAGTTTGCGCAGCGTGACGTCGAATTGTGTGTACGTGCCGCCGTAGAGCGTACTGGCCGAGACAATCTGGTCACCTGCCTCGCACAGGTTGGTAAGCGCAACGAACTGGGCGGCCTGTCCGCTGGAGACAGCCAGGGCCGCCGCGCCGTTTTCGAGCGACGCCACGCGCTGTTCCAGCACGTCAGTCGTGGGATTCATGATGCGCGTGTAAATGTTGCCGAACTGCTGCAAGGCGAACAGCGCCGCGGCGTGAGCGGAGTTATCGAATACGAATGAACTGGTTTGATAGATCGGTACGGCGCACGCGTGTGTGGCGGAATCTGGAGTGTAGCCGCTATGCAGGGCGCGTGTGTTGAAACCGAAATTGCGTTGTTGTTTTTCGTCAGCCATAATTTGTTACCTGAGCCATTCGTCGCGGTGTGCCGCGACGAACTCATCGTCGTTCAGATGCGGGTAAGCTCGATAGACGCGGTCGATCTCCTGGCTCTGTCCGGGAGAGAGATCCTCATCGGGATCCAGGCACCAGCGTCCCTCGATAAGCCCCTGCCGCCGGAGCACCTCGTGAATCCCGGCTATGCATCCATGATAATTGTTTGCCGCGTCGAAGAATGCCGCGTTCGAATCGGTGATCTCGGCCGCGCGCCGCCATGGGTCGTCGAGCGCCCCCGCGTGGATACCCTCGAGCAGTTCCACGGCGCGCCGCGTCCAGACGGCCCAGTGCCCCAGCAAGCCGCCGGCGATGCGCAACTCCGCGCCGCCGAAAGTGAACGGCGTCATCAGGTCGGCGACGATGGTATCGTCATTGCCCGTGTACAGTGCGATCGAATCCGCGCGGCCGGCTTCGGCGATGCCGCGCACGACGTCTAGCGTCTGGTAGCGGTTGAAGGGCGCCATTTTGACGGCCACCACGTTGTCGATCTCCGCGAAGCCGCGCCAGAACTCATAGGGCAGGATGCGTCCGCCAACGGCAGGTTGCAGGTAGAAGCCGAAGACCGGCATCACGGCGGCGACAGCGCGCACATGCGCGAGCAGTTCGGCCGTGCCCGCTTCACGCAGCGCGCCCAAACTCAGCAGTGCGGCGTGGTAGCCGCAACTCGCGGCGAACTCCGCTTCCGCGACGGCCTGCGGCGTCTGGCCGATTACGCCTGCCACGGCGATCGCGGCCGTGCCACGCAACTCCTCCATGGCGAGTTCGAGCACGGGCCGGTACAAGCCCACGCGCGGATCGCGGATCGCAAACTGCGTGGTGTGTACGCCGACGGCGACGCCGCCCGCGCCGGCGGCGAGATAGTAGCGTGTGAGCGCGCGCTGATGGCGCTCGTCGAGTTTTCGCGCTGCCGTGAGCGCAAGCGGATGAGCGGGAATCACCGCGCCGCGATGCAGTCTGTCGAGCCAGGTCATGCGCTTAGTCCGGCAGGCGCGCCGACTGGTGCGCCACCATCTGCCACTGTCCGCCCTTCTTGTGGAAGACATGCAGGAACGAGAGCTTGACCGGGTTGGGCTTGCTGTCCTTCATCGTTGTGACCGCCGCGCGGCAGATCGTGATGGCGTTGTCGGGACTGAGCACCTGCACCTTGAGTTGGTTGTAGGTGATGCTCACATAGCGCGCCTTGCCGCTCTTGAGGTTGCCGATGAAGGTCTCCTTGTTGTCGACCGCCCCGGTCGAATGCGTGTAGCTGAGATCATCGGCGAGCAGTTTGCCGAGCAGCGCAAAGTCGTTCTTGGTGGTGGCTGTGCTCCAGTTGCGTTCGGCGGCTTCGACGGCTTTGGCCGCATCCTGTGCAAACAGAGCCGGCGCCGCGAGTAGTGCCATCATAACGAGAATTCGGTTTCGCATATCGCTCTTTCCTAACTATGTTCTTTGGCTTCGTGATTCGGATCCCATCGCCTCGGCCCGGCGATTCCGCCCTAATTTCGTTATTTTACACGGAACGAGCGGCCAGCAGAGTTTCCGTCGATGCGGAATACGGGGACGCTGCTGCGTGTTCGTAGGATAGTCTCGCTGCGAACCCTCGTCCTGAGAGACAATGATCGCGATGACGTTCAAGACGGTGATGTGTTCCCTGATGGCGCTTGTTCCGGCGCTGGCGAGTCAAGATGCGGCGACGTCCGCGAAGGCCTGGGCTGTTCCGACGTTCGAATCGTTGGGGCTCTATTACAATCGCGCCGTCGCTCCGGACGGCTGCCGCGTGCGTTATCGTGCGGCGGACGGCGCGAAGTGGCGCGACGGTCAAGCGCTCGTCTTTGATGCGCGCGAGCAGCAGTATCGCGGGTCGCTGGTTGGGTTGACGCCGAACACGCTATACCATATTCAGCTCGAAACGGGCGGACAGCGCCTCGATTTTCAAGGCCGCACGCTCGATGAAAAATTCGCGATCGGCAAAACGACGCTGCTGCCGGGCGGCACCGTCGAGCAGACACTGACAATCCGCGAACCCGGCACTGCACAGGCCTGGCATCTAGTCACGCCGGAGGTCGGGACAAAGTACATCAACGACGTATTCAATCTGTCGGATTACAACATCGTTGTCGAAGCCGACTACGTCATCCTGCGCGGCCTGGAACTGAGGAATGCGGGCGTCCACGGCGTGCTTATCCGCAAGGGCGTGCAGCATGTCGTGGTCGAAGATTGCCATATCACGGGTTGGGGCCGAGTTGGCGGCGCGCGCGTGTGGGGTGTGACCGGTGGTTCGGAAAGCGGCATCAATGCCGAAATCGACGCCGGCAATCTGGTGATCCAGCGTAATTTGATCGAGTATCCGCGCAGTGGCGCGAATGACTGGGAGAGCGGACATCCCTCAGGGCCGCAAGGCATTTCGCTCAAGGATTCGCGCGGCGGCAATGTGATCCGCTACAACACGATCCGGTCGACCGAAGACCACGGTTTCAACGATGGAATCGGCGGCAGCTCCAACGTCAGCTTCAAAGGCAGTCCGAACCGCGATTCGGATATTTACGGCAACATCATTTCGAACTGCTGGGATGACGCGATCGAAAGTGAAGGCGCGAACATGAACGTGCGCATCTGGAGCAACTACATCCACCACACGTTCGTGCATATCGCGACGGCCTCAACCGCGATGGGGCCGCTGTACATCTTTCGAAACGTGTTCGGCGAGAGCCGCGTTTCGCACCAGGATCCGTCAGGGGGCAATATGATCAAGACCGGCATGAAGGAACTGACGATCAACGGCGAGCGCGTCAGCACCGGCCTGGGATACCGCTTCATCTATCACAACACGGCGCTACAGCCGAAAGGCGCACTGGACGTCTTTAGTGGTCACGAACTGCACAACGCGGTGAGCCGCAACAACATTTTCTATGTGCGCGGCCGGGCGTATCCCGAAGATCGAGGCGCGCCACGCAATGACTTCAAGCATGATCTGACGGGCGGCTATCTGGGCGGGGGCTTCGTGCAATCGATGTTTCTGCCAAGCGAGCGGCCGGAGTGGTATCTGGCATCTACAATGAACAGCATCACCTGGGGCCGGATCGAATCGACACGTAACGGCAAGACCGTCGCAATCACTGATCCGATGGTGCAAGTGAAGAATCCGGCACTCAACACAGGAGTGCGACTGCCAGGCTTCAACGACGAATTCAGCGGTGCAGCCCCGGACAAGGGTGCCTTTGAGAACGGCTTGCCGCCGCTGCGGTTTGGCCGCGAAATGGCTCCGGGTTTTATGCGTGCGCCGTGGGAGTTGTACTGAGGCCGGACCGCCGCCACGTTGCCTTCGGCTGCCGATCGAAAGAGAGACAATGATCGCGATGATACTCAATTTGGCGATATGCTTCCTGGCTATTGTGGCGACTGCACTGGCAGCTCCGGCTACTGTTTTCCCGGGGGCTCAGGGATTCGGAATCGAGACGGGCGCCGGGCGTGGCGGGCGAGTGATTCGCGTCACCAACCTCAATGCGGACGGCGCGGGCTCGCTGCAGGAAGCCCTGACCGCGAAGGGGCCGCGCATTGTGGTTTTCGAAGTTGGCGGTGTGATCGATCTCAACCGCAAGCGGCTGGGAATCAACGAGCCGTTTGTGACGATCGCCGGACAAACCGCTCCTTCGCCCGGCATCACGATCATCCGCGGCGGTATTTCCATCTCGACGCACGACGTCTTGATGCAGCACGTACGCGTGCGCATCGGTGATGCCGGGCAGCCGAAGAAGAGCGGATGGGAGCCGGAGGTGACGACTTCGGGTGCACAGAGCTACAACATCGTGGTCGACCACTGCTCGTTTGCGTGGGCCGTCGATGAGAACCTTTCGGCTTCGGGACCGCGGCTCGAAGGAGCCCAGGCGACATCGCGGAACATTACGTTCAGCAATAACATCATCGCCGAAGGACTCTACGATTCCAGCCACAGTAAAGGCATACACTCGATGGGCTCGTTGGTTCACGACTACTGCACGAACATTGCCGTGATTGGAAATCTCTATGCGCACAACAATTCGCGTAACCCGTATTTCAAGGCCTTCACCACCGGAGTGATCGTGAACAACGTGATCTATAACCCGGGCCGGAATGCGATTCAGGTCAATTGGGTGCAATCCGAGTTCGACGGCTCCGGCATCACCCCTCAGAATGCGCGCGTCAGCGTTGTGGGCAACGTAATGCTGCATGGCGCAAACACGGCAAAGGGACTCGCGCTCGTCGGCTCCAAGGGCGACGTCTATCTCGAGGACAACATCGCACTGGATCCGGCGGGCAAACCTGTCGCAATGACCGCCGGGGCGGTGAACCTCTTGCCACAGAAGCCATCCTGGCCGGAAGGGTTCGTGGCCCGGCCGGCGAAGGATGTCGTCGAATTCGTAGTCCGGCATGCGGGGGCGCGCCCGTTGGATCGGGATGCAGTGGACCAACGCATCCTGAGTGATTTCGCTGCGCGCAAGGGCCGCTTCATCGACAGTCAGGAAGAGATCGGTGGCTACCCGAAATCGGCCATGACGCAGCGCAAACTCACGATTCCCGCAGGTGCGCAGGAAGTTGCGGCCTGGCTCGCCAAGCTGGCGAACGAACTGGAATAGGCTAAGGCAGTTCCAGCAAGCGAATTTAACGGCTCCAAAAGAGACAGATGGTAGTAATCTGGGCTCAGCCGAAATTTACAAAAACAGCAAATTCTGGCTGATAGCGAGTCGTAATTATGAAACTTGCCGCTCACGTAGTGGCGATGTTACTCGCCTGCTTTTCGGATGCCGTTGCGCAGACCCCCTTTATCAACAACGTCGTGAGCCAGGCCTCGTCAGCCGCTCCGCTGGCGCCGGGAATGCCGATTACCGTGAATGGCACTAACTTTGCCAACGCAAACGCCAGTTGTCCCGGCCCCAAAGTCCCGTTTAGCTGCGGCTCGGTTACAGTTACGGTGAATGGAGCGGCTGTACCAATCCGCTACGCCTTTCCGGGCCAAATCATCACCTATATTCCGTCGGACCAGCCTCGGGGCCAAGTCACGATAGTCGTCAAGAACTACGCTGGCCTGACCTCAAATGCATATTCCGTCGCTGTGGAGCAGTATGCCCCAGGAATTCAGATGCTTAGCGATGCGGGTCAGCTCTTTGGGTATTTCTCGGACCGGGCACAGCGCGCCATAACGCGGTTCAATCCGGCGGTAGCGGGGCAGGAATTGACGCTGTACGCCGTGGGCCTCGGCCCGACGAACCCGGTGGTGCCCACGGGCGAAATGGGCGACGCACCCGCAGTGTCGCTACCCACACTGTGGATGGGGAATCGGCCGGTTCCGGTACTTTTTTCAGGACTCGGGTGTGGAGCGTTATGCGACCCCGGAAACTTCCTGGTTCGCTTCATACTGCCCGCCGACACGCCGCCGGGCGACCAGAACATATACCTGCAAATTGGCGGCAAGCAGAGCAATACGGGCACACTGGTCGTCGGGCTCCCGGCCGCGGCGCCATCTGTCGGCTATGTCCAGAGCCTGTTCGACGCCAGGGTCCGTACGCTATCGCCCGGTGCGATGGCCGCTGTTGTGGGAGGCGGTTTCCTGCCCAGCCCGGGCGGCATCGGCCAGTGCTCGATCGATCCCGCTGTCTGGCCGACCAGGTGTCAGGGCTTGACTGTGAATGTCAACGGACGCCCAGCCGCCATCCAGGTGATAGGGCCCAACTTCATATACATTCAAATCCCGTTCGAAGTAAGCCCAGGTCCGGCGACACTGAGTGTGGAAAGGACCGCGGACAGCCAGACGCTGAAGTCCAATACGCTCAACTTCACGCTGGATGCCTACAGTCCGACCCTCGCGACCAACTCACAGTCGCCATACGCGGGAGTCGTAATCACGAATACCGGAGGACCTGCGTCCCCGACGAATCCGGTCATGCCCGGAGATATCATCTACATCCACATGACCGGCCTCGGTCAGACAAATCCGCCTATGGTAACCGGATTCAGCCTCCTCCAGCCTGCGCGAACTCTACTGACTCCGACCGTGACAATTGGCGGCAAGCAGCTAGAGAACGTCGTCGCTGAGGTTTTGCCCCAGATGATCGGCCAGTATCGCATCACCGCCAGGGTGCCAACCGGCTTGGGTGTTGGAGATTTACCGATTAGTGTGGAGATCGGCGGAAAGAAGAGCCAGGACGGTTTGCTTGTGCCTGTGGCGAACCAGCCGGTGATTGGCGCGGTTGCGAGTTCGGCTTCGGGTCTGCCCGAGATTGCCCCGGGTTCGTGGGTCAGTCTTTACGGACGGAATCTTTCTCCCAACCGGCGTGACTGGACGGAAGCCGACATCGTCTACGATTGGCTGCCGACGATTCTGGACGGAGTCGAGGTCTCTTTCAACGACACACCCGCTGTGGTCAGCTTCATCAGCCCGACGCAGTTGAACGTGCTCGCACCTGACAGTCTGCCGCGAGGTCCTGTCGATGTGACGGTGAAGAGTTCGCTCGGTTGGCAGAAGAGCACCGTCATGGTGAAGCAGTATGCGCCAGGCCTGTTCCCCCTGTCGATCCCACCGGGTAACTATCTGGTCGCGCTGCACTCCGACTGGAGTTATGTCGCAAGGCCGGGTTTGCTGCCGCCCAACGTCGCCAGCCGTCCCGCCCAACCCGGAGAGACCATCGTGTTCTATGGCACGGGCTTCGGACCGACGGATCCGCCTGTGTCGAACCGGCAGCGCTTCTCAGGGTCCGTGCCTCTCCCTGAGGCCGCTCGTCTCAGGGTTCAGATCGGATCCGTGCAAGCCCAGGTCGGCTATGCCGGCTTGATTGGCAACGGCCTGTACCAACTCAACGTGGTCGTGCCGAATCTGCCCGACGGCGAGCATGAAGTGATTGTGTCCCTGGGCTCCGAAGCGAGCCCACGCGGGAAAATCATCTCCGTACGCCGGTAAGGAGATTGAGAGCGCTAGTGTAGTGTCTCTAAAATAGCTTTACAATGGCCGATCTTTTCCAGGATCTTGTTCACGCTCGCTGTCCAAACGAATGGCTTCGGTTGCTTATTGTTGTGGGCCAGATATTCGTTGATCGCCTGTTCCAGTTCTCCCACACTGTGGAAACTGCCACGCCGAATACGCTTGTCGGTGATCTCGCGAAACCAGCGCTCCACTAGATTCAGCCATGAGGAACTCGTGGGTGTGTAGTGAAGTTGAAATCGACCGTGGCGCTTCAACCATCGTTGGACAGCGTCATGCTTGTGTGCCGAGTAGTTATCCAGGATGAGATGCAAGGTCAGATCGGCTGGCGTTTCCCGATCGATCTTTCGAAGGAACTTGAGAAACTCCTGGTGCCTGTGCCGCGCCATGCACTCTCCGATCACGGTTCCTTCGAGCACGTTCAGGACGGCGAATAGTGTCGTCGTGCCGTGACGTTTGTAGTCGTGGGTCATCGTACCGCAGCGGCCCTTTTTCATGGGCAGGCCCGGCTGCGTTCGGTCTAAGGCTTGAATCTGGCTCTTCTCATCGAAACATAGCACCAGTGCCTTGTCCGGCGGATTCAGGTATAGGCCCACCACGTCGGTGAGCTTTTCTACGAACCGCTTATCCCGCGACAATTTGAAGGTCTTACTGCGATGCGGCTGCAAACCGTGGGCGTCCCAGATTCGTTGCACTGTGGCTGGGCTGACGCTTTGTGCGACCGCCATGGTTCGCACGCTCCAGTGCGTAGCGCAGACCGGCTGGCTATGCAGCGTGGCCTCCACAATCTGCTTCACTTTCTCGACTGAAACTCCCGCCTTGCGGCCACGCCCAGGCTCATCTTCGGTGAGTGCTACCGGCCCGCTGCTGAGAAAACGTTGCCGCCACAGAATCACCGTCGGACGGCTGGTCTTCAGTTCTTGGGCGATCCGCCGATTCGGCTGGCCGCTGGCTGCCAACAGCACGATGCGCGAACGAAAAACGATCTTCTGCGGCGTGTTGCGGGCATGGACCCACGCTTCCAACGTGCGCCGCTGGTCTGGATCTAAAGCTAACGGTTCCGCCACGCTCCACATGGTACATCCAGTATGCCCGCGGAACGAACCATTGTAAAGTTATTTGTGAGACACTACACTAGGCCCTCCGGGTGCTGCAGAAGGCACTCACGGCGTGCGTGGGCGAGACAATGCCGATCCCGTGACCAAAGGGACTCCATTCAGGCCGAGATGGCGATCCGTTGACCAGCAGCAACCAATCCGGCGCTCCTGCATCATCGAAAGCCCATGTGCATCGGCCAAGGTGAGATTCTGATCTGTGAACTTTTTAACAATGCGGCTGGCCTTGATCAGCTCGGAAGCGTCGAAAGCTCGGATCGTCAGGCTGGGCAAGGCCTGGAGGAATGCCAGGAATTGTATTGCTCTCTGCTGATCGTAGCGGCGCAGGAACCATCCATGTCCTTCGGCTATGACCAGCGCAGAGGTGGCGAGGGGCGGAGGCTCAGAGAACAGCCGGCGAAAGAGCGCATGGTAGCTATCGGACCGGTCCAAAAAGGCTATGAAGGCCGACGTATCCGCGTAGCACTCAGTCTTTTTGGCCATACACGATCTCATCAATGGACTGGCTCGAACGGGGGTTGCCGGTCTCGACGAAACCGGCGAACTTCATCCAGGGACCTTCTCCCCGGGGAGGAAGCGCCTCCCGGATCGCTCGCCGCACGAACTCCGCCGCCGGGATGCCCAAGGCGCGCGCCTCGTCTTTCAACTCGGCGTACTCTTGCTCATCGAGACTGATCTGCGTCCGGATCATGTTATCACCATCGACCATTCATGATAACATCTCGGGACGCGAAGCGGCGCTACGGCGCTCTCCTTCGCAATCTCCGCCGCGACAAGAATATACTTTACATTGGTCTCCCGTTTTGGGCAGACGTGAAGGACAAACACATTGATTCGTTCGCACATCCGATCTATTCTGCTGCTCGGCGTTGTGTTGAGTGCGGCGGGCCAGGCCGCAGAAAAGAAGGTTCTGGTGTACACGCGCAACTTTGTGACGAACGGCAAAGGCTATGTGCACGCGAACATCCCCGACAGCATCGCGGCCATTCGAAAGCTGGGAGCCGAAAACGGCTTTGCTGTGGACGCATCGGACGATCCTAAGCTATTCACAGCGGAAAGTCTGAAACAGTACGCGGTGCTGGTATTCTCCAACAGCAACAACGAAGCGTTTGAGAATGACGAGCAACGCGAGGCGTTCAGGCGCTACATTCAAGCGGGCGGCGGCTTCGTCGGCATCCACTCGGCCTCCGGTTCGGAGCGCGCCTGGCCCTGGTTCTGGGCGCTGCTGGGAGGAAAATTCGTGCGCCATCCGAAGATTCAGCAGTTCGAGGTGCGCGTGAAGGACCCGAGCCATCCCGCGACGAAGGATCTGCCGGCCTCCTTCGACTGGTCCGATGAATGTTATTATCTCGATCATCTCAATGCCGGCAACAAAATCCTGCTGGTGACCGATCCGGCGAAGATCGACGATCCGAAAAAAGCCGAGTACCCCGGCGACCGTTTCGGCGATGCGCTGCCGTTGGCCTGGTATCACGAATTTGAGGGCGGCCGGGCGTTCTATACTTCGCTGGGCCACAAGAAGGAAGATTACACAAACCCCATCATGACCAAACAGATCCTCGGCGGGATACTCTGGGCGATGGGAGGCAAGCGTTAGGAAACGCGGGAGACGTCATGCAATCTCATTATTCGCGCAGACAACTATTGCAGGCCTCGCTGGCCGCCGGCTTTCCAGCTATCGTGCCGGCGCACGTCTTCGGCAAGGCCGCGCCGAGCAATCTGATTCAGGTGGCGCAGATCGGCTGCGGACGCATCGCCCGAGGCTCCGAACTTCCAGGAGTGCTGCGGCATCCCGATGTCGCGCGCTTCGTCGCCGTCTGCGATCTGGATAGCGTTCGCGTGGCCGATGGCAAGCAATTCGTCGAAGCGAGCTACGCCAAACGGTTTTCGAAGGACCAGTACACCGGCGTGAAGACCTATTCGAATTATCAGGAGATGCTCGCCGACAAGAGCATCGACGCCGTGTGCGTGAGCACTCCGGATCACTGGCATGCGCAGCCGGCGATGGAAGCGGCGCTGGCCGGCAAGGCCGTGTATTTGCAGAAGCCGGCCTCGCTCACAATTCACGAAGGCCGCCAGATGGCCGATGTCGTCAAGAAGACGGGTTGTGTTTTACAACTCGGCAGCCAGCAGCGCTCGGACCAATCCTTCCGGCTTGCTTGCGAGTTGGTGCGCAATGGCCGCATTGGCAAGATCAAGCAGATCTTTATCGGCCTGCCGGTCGATCCGGGCGGTGAGGTTGAAAAGGAGATGCCTGTTCCGTCCGTGCTGAACTACGACATGTGGCTGGGCTCGACGCCGCTGGCCTATTACACGGAGAAGCGCGTGCACCCGCAGTCGGCGGATCTGCGCGCGCGCTACGACCGTCCCGGCTGGTTGCGTTGCGAGCAATTCGGCGCGGGCATGATCACGGGTTGGGGTGCGCACCATATCGATATTGCGCATTGGGCGATGGGAACCGAGTACACGGGTCCGGTAGAGATCTCCGGCAGCGCGGGGTATCCAAAGACAGGGCTCTGGGATGTGCATGGCGACTTTCATGTCAAGGCGCGCTACGCCAACGGCGCCACGATGTACATCAGCGAAAAGTACCCGACTGGGGTGCGCTTCCTTGGCGAAGATGGCTGGCTTTGGGTGACGCGCGGCAAGTTCACGCCGGGCCGCAGCAATACGCTCGACGCGAGCGACCCGCGCATTCTCACCGGGGGTTTCAAAGACAACGAAATCCGCTTGCACGCGAGTCCGCAAAACGACCACCATCTCGATTGGCTCACGAGCATCCGGTCGCGCAAGGAGCCGGCGGCGCCCGTTGAGGTGGGCCATCGCTCGTGCAGCGCCTGCCTGCTGGCGCACACGGCAATGAAGCTGGGCCGTACGCTGAAGTGGGATCCCGAGGCCGAACGCTTCCTGAAGGACGACGAAGCCAACGCCATGCTTTCGCGCAAACAACGCGCTCCGTATGGCACTGGCTACGTTCTGGCGAAGCACGGTGCATGATAGATTTGAAATTGAGGTCTAATACTCTTATGAGGAATCGCCGGGTCTTACTCAGTTCCGCTTGCGCCGTTTTGATGTTTTCCTGCGCGGGTCTCGCCGCTCCGCCGTTGAAGGTTCTGATCGTCGATGGCCAGAATAATCATGCCTGGAAGGAGACCACCCCGGTACTGAAAAAGTTGCTCGAAGAGACCGGACGCTTTACGGTCGATGTGGCCACAACGCCGGTCAAAGGCGCCGACATGAGCGGTTTCCAGCCGGACTTCTCTGCCTACGCCGCCGTCGTCTCCAACTACAATGGCGACGCGTGGCCAGCCGCGACGAATGCGGCCTTTGAGAAGTATCTGCGCGACGGCGGAGGCTTCGTCAGCTATCATGCCGCGGACAACTCGTTCCCGGAATGGAAAGAGTACAACGAGGCCGTGGGTGTGGGCGGATGGGGCAGCCGTACGACTGAGAAATCGGGCCGCATGGTGCGCTTCCGCGAGGGTAAGGTGGTTTTCGACAGCACCCCCGTGCGCTGCGGCAACCACGGCGCGAGGCTGGCGTTCGCCGTCACGATGCGCGACATGAAGCACCCGTTGGCCAAGGGGTTGCCGCCGGTTTGGATGCACGCGCCCGATGAGTTGTACGACAAACTCTGCGGGCCGGCCGTCGAACTCAACGTTGTGGCGACGGCACACTCCGAACCCACCAACAAAGGCACCGGCGAGGAAGAACCGATGCTGATGACGATTCGCTTCGGCAAGGGCCGCGTGTTTCACACGACGTTGGGGCACGATGTCGCGGCAATGCAATGCGTGGGCTTCATCTCCACACTGCAACGCGGAACCGAATGGGCGGCCACGGGCAAGGTGACTATCCCTGTGCCGAAGGATTTTCCCAGTGCCTCGCAGGTCAGCCTGCGAAAGTGAAGCGGTAGGGACCGGCAAACTTTTTGCGATGCCATCCACAGCTTGACAAAAAAGTGTTATGCTAGTGGTGTATTTGATTGTTCCGCAAAGCCCGGCCGAGTATTCAATCTGCCTCGTGTAGCCAGCTATCAAATCGTTAGGAGACCACATGACCAATATTTTTGTAGGCAACTTGGATTTCGGTGCGACGGAAGAATCCCTCCGTCAGCTGTTTGAAGCACATGGAGCCGTGGAGCGCGTCAGCGTAGTTACTGACCGCGACACAGGCCGCTCGCGGGGCTTTGCTTTCGTCGAGATGACAGATGCCGGTGAGGCGAGCCGGGCCATCAACGCCCTGAATGGCGTCGACCTCGGCGGTCGGGCGCTGAATGTTAACGAAGCCCGTCCGAAGACGGACCGTGGTGGAAGCGGTGGTGGCGGCGGTCGTCCTCCCCGTCGCGAGCCGCGTTGGTAAGATAACTTAGCCTGCGTGCTGACCGGGCCGGTTCTGATCGGTCGACTTTCATAGCAAGGGGGTATTGCTTTGGCTTCACGATCACACACAACGTTCAAAAAACGTCAAAAAGAACAGTCCCGTATAGAAAAGCAGCTTGAGAAGGCCGCAAAACGGCAAGAACGAAAAGCGGAGAAACCCGCCGACGGCGTGACGCTGGAGATCGATGACACCTTGATGGCTGAAGAGACATCGGTGGTGGAAGTCGTGATCTGTCCGACAACCGGGGCGATTCTCGTCTCTTAAGACGTTTGAAGTTAAGACGTTGTAAACCTTTACGTCGCTCGGGAACATATTAGTGTGCCCGGGCGGCGTTCCTTTTTTGGCCGCACCCCTGCTTGCCCCGCCCCTTCGCTTCGAGCGCATCCCCGCACCCCCCCTTGCAATCCCGCGAATCCCTCCTTACCATCTGTATCAGTCAAGGAGGTCACCGTGCCCGCTACAAAACTGAAGGACTTTCTCGATCGCAATCGCATCCAGTACGTCAGCGTGACGCACTCGGTTGCTTTCACTTCCCAGCAGATTGCCGCGCTGGCGCACATACCCGGGAAGGATCTGGCCAAGTCCGTCGTCGTTCTGCTAGACGGCAAACTGGCGCTGGCAGTGCTTCCGGCGTCGCATCAGGTCGACCTGGAACGCCTGCGCGCGGGAGCCCAGGCCAACTCTGTTCGCCTGGCTAGCGAGTTTGAGTTCAAGGACCGCTTCCCAGGCTGCGAAACAGGCGCAATGCCGCCATTCGGCAACCTGTACGATATGCCCGTTTATGTCGACGAGACGTTGACGAGGGACAAAGTGATTGCGTTCAACGCCGGAACGCACCACGAGTTGATTCGCCTGTCCTACGACGATTTCGCGCGTCTGGTGAAACCGGTTGTGGCTTGTTTCGCGGCTGGTCACTTAGCGGCGGACGCGGCCTGAGGAGGCCGCGCTAGCGCTCCAAAACTACGGCGAATGCGCGCGAGTGTTAGTACTTTCGCTCGATTCCATTTTCGCGCGCACGATGATCTCCTGTATTCAGGGAGAGCATCAGGACGTGGAACGACGCCGACAAAGCCGAAAAAGAACTCCAGCGACCGGAGGGCTGCGCCTCTCGTTTATCGATGATGAGGGGCTCACACAGGACATCGCGGCTTGCATCGCCGATACAAGCGACGAGGGGTTGGGTGTGGATGTCCCTGTGTGTTTGAGCACGGGGCTTTCCGTCGCCGTGCGTGGTTCGCTGCGTTCTGGAAACGGGCGCGCGACCGCGCACTGCCGCGCCGAGGTCCGCTGGTGCTCTCCGAACGAGTGTGGCGGTTACCGCGCTGGTTTGACCCTGGTACCCACGCCGGATATCGAAGCCCTGCCGGAACTGCCCGAGGACTACTATGACGTGCTTCAGGTCAGCGCTAAAGCAGACCCCGATACGATCCATCGCGTATTCCGAATCATGGCGCAACGCTACCATCCTGACAACGCCGTAACAGGAAATACGGAGCAGTTTCGCGCCGTGACCGCCGCCTACCGCGTGCTTAGCGATCCTGAACAACGTGCGGCCTATGACGTGAAACGCGGGAGTTTCCACGATATCCGCCGCCGCATCTTCGACGATGCCGGCTCGAGTCGCGGCATTGAGGCCGAAAAGCGCAAGCGCGCTGGCGTGCTCTCTGTGCTCTACACACGACGCGTTAATGAGTGCGAGAAGCCCGCCATGGCGTTGCGTGAGATGGAAGATCTGCTCGGCTGCCCCAAGGAGCATCTCGAGTTCAGCCTCTGGTATCTCAAAGAGCGCGGCTTTGTCACACGCGCCGACAACGCACGATTCGCGATCACAGCGGCGGGAGTTGAAGAAGCCGAAAAGGCTGCCACCATTCCTGTCCCGCCCAAACGCGAGACGTCGCTCGCGTTGAACGCCCCCATTCCGGCAGAGCGGGTTCCGTTCGTGTAGCTCAATTGCCGGGGTTTTGTTGAGCCGCCTGCCCACACAACGCCAACTGGATGCTGCACGAAACGTTCTTTCTTGGGATGAAATTCGTGTAACGCGAAGACGTACTAGTACGTCCAGTTAGTCGGGAGGCCTGGAAGACGAGATGGCCTCCCTATCGAAGAGAGGTACGGCTCCGAGTCCGCCCAGGACACGAGGCCGCAACCGTCCGGCGGGCATCTTCCTCCGAGTGCCCGCCGGCTCTTCATCTCACCTCACCACAGGATGTTCGGGAAAGAAGTACAGGATATCCGGGCGCACGGCGAAGTGTGTCTCAGCACACGGTCCGCATTCCATGCGATAACCCGCCGACGCCTGCCGGACCAGTTCCGGGATTCGTTTCGGGTGATCGGGTGCGTGGTAGGCCGAGAGCGACAAGCGCGGCGTGAACCTCGCCAGGGTCGCCTGCGCACCCTCCAGCGCATTCGGCTCGGCGCCCTCGATATCCATCTTGATGTAGTCGACGCGCGGCAGCCTCAATTCCTCCACCAGCTTGTCGATCGTCGTCAGCGGGACCCGCGCGACGGGCTGCGCTCCCTCGCGCTGGATCAGGAAGCTGTCGGCGGCGGAGTTGGCCGGATCGACGTTCAACGTGAGGAAATCGTCCTTGTTCCAGACGCCCTTTGGATAGACGATCACTTTGCCGCCCTCGATCTCGCGGGCGAAATTGCGGCGCAGGCACTCGATATTCTCGGGGGCGGGTTCTATGGCGACCACGAGCTTCGCTCCGTTAGTGATCGCTTCCCGCACGAAGACGCCGACGTTGGCGCCGCAATCGAGTACAATATCGTCGGGCTGCACGGCGCGCGCACCGGTGCCGTAAATCTTGCGCTCCTGCTCGGCGAGGTTGAAGGGAAGCACGTAGTCGCTGCCCATCGGAATCCAGTAGCGGCCGTGTGGAGTCTGCCACAAGTGGAAACCCTTGGGGTCGTTCTCGAGCAGTTTGCTCGCATAGAGAATTCTGTCTTTGATGGCGATCTGGCGCCGCTCGTTGTCTGCGGCCTTCAGCGCCTGCTTCCATGGGCAGACGGAATTGCGCCTCAGCAGCACGATGGCGGACAGTCTCGCGGGTGCAACAAACCAGGCAGCGGCGGCAATTCCCAGTGCCGCGGCCGCGATTCCCAGGCGGCTAGTTTTCACGAATCAGACTATAGCACGAACGCCTACCGGAAATAGTACACGGTCGGGAAGATGCGGTAGTCGCGCTCCGAGCAAGGTCCGCACTCCTGCGTGTAGCCGTTCCAGGCGGCCGTAACGGCCTGCGGCACCGTGACCTTGTCTGTGGGCGAGTGATAGACGGAGAGGGCGAGACGCGGGCGGAAGCGTGCCAGTGTCTGGCGGGCTCCGGCGAGCGCTCGCGGTTCGGCGCCCTCGATGTCCATTTTGACGAAATCGACGCGTTCGAGCTTGAGTTCGTCCACGAGTTTGTCGATCGTGGTCAGCGGCAGCTTGATGGAATCCTGCATGCCTTCTCGGTTGATCACGAAGCTGTCGGCGGCCGAATTCTTGGGATCGACTCGTATCGTGAGTGAATCCTCTTTGTCCCAGACGCCCTTCGGATAGACCACGACGCGTCCAGCTTCGATGTCGTGCTGCAAGTTCCGCCGCAGGCACTCGAGGTTCTCCGGCGCCGGCTCGATCGCGACTACCAATTTGGCGCCTTCGGCGAGAGCCTTGCGAGTAAACACGCCGATATTGGCGCCGCAGTCGAGCACGACGTCGCCGCGGCGCACTGCCTGATCTCCCTTGCCATAGATGAAGCGTTCCTGCTCGGCCAGGTCGAAATGCAGGGAGAAGTCACTGGCGGCTGGGATCCAGTAGGAGCCCTGTGCGGTCTCCCAGAGATGGAATCCCGCCGGATCGCGCTGCACCAAGCGGCTCGTACGCACGATCTCGTCCTTGATCGAGACTTGGCGCCGGTCCTCCTGGATGCTGCGCGCGGTCTGACGGAACGAGCAGCCATCGGCGCGTCCGGAGGCATAAAGTGCGGCGGGTAGCGTCCACTCTCGAAACAGAACGGCCAGGAGCAGTAGAAACAGGATGGGAATAACGAAGCGAAGGATTCGAGTCACAGATCTGAATATAGCAGCCCTGCGTCTGATACTCTAAATCGTTATGGCTTCCAACTCACTTTTACGACGCGACATTTCAAGACGTAACTACCTTGCCATGTTGGGGGCGGGGGCCGCGGCTTCCACTCCAGCACTGGCTGCGGACGCCGCCGCCAGCCGCGAACGGCGCATGAAATGGTGGCATGACGCGCGCTTCGGCATGTTCATCCACTGGGGCCTCTACAGCGTCCTCGGACGCCATGAGTGGGCCATGGAGCAGGAGGCGATTCCGATTGGAGAATATGAGCAACTCGCCAAGCGCTTCCAGCCCAAACCGAATGCCGCGCGCGAGTGGGCCAAACTCGCCCGCAGCGCCGGCATGAAGTACATGGTGATGACCACCAAGCACCACGAGGGCTTCTGCCTGTTCAACACGAAAACGACCGGCTACTGTGCGCCCAGACAGGGTCCGGGGCGTGACCTCGTCAAGGAGTACGTCGAGGCCGCACGCGCCGAAGGCTTGCGCGTTGGTTTTTACTTCTCGCTGATGGATTGGCATCATCCGGACGGCGCGCGCTGTGCCACCGACGAGGCGGCCCGCAAGCGCTTCGTCGAGTATGTCCACGCGCAAATCCGTGAACTGATGACCAACTACGGCAAGATCGACATCCTCTGGTACGACGTGTCCTGGCCACTTGACGCCCAGGGCTGGGAGTCGGAGCGTATGAACAAGATGGTCTTCGAACTGCAGCCCGAGATCATCGTCAACAACCGCAACAAGCTCGATGGCGATTTCGCCACGCCCGAACAGCGCATCGAAGCAGCCAAGGGCAAATCCTGGGAAGCCTGCATGACGATGAATGGAAGCTGGGGCTATCACAAGAACGACGACGATTGGAAGACGCCCAAAACCGTGATCCGCAACCTGATCACCTGCGCGCGCCAGGGCGGAAATTACCTGCTTAACATCGGCCCCAAGCCGGATGGCAGCGTTCCGGAAGAGTCGGTGCGCATCTTGAGCGCAGTCGGGCAATGGATGAGCCGCAACGGATCGACGATTTACACGTCGGATATTTGCAGCGTGAGCCGCTCCAACTATTTGAGCTTCACGCGCAAGGGCAATACGCTCTTCGCACACGCGCATTTCTGGCCCGGCGAAATCCTCTCCATCAGCGGGTTGCAGGCGAAGGTGAAGTCGGCGAAAATGCTGCCGGGCAATAAGCCGGTGAAGTTCGACCAGGACGATTTCCGCGTCCGGCTGCTCGGTCTGCCGGCCAACGCTCCGGACAACCCGATCACGACATTCGCGATTGAATGCGACAAAGAGCCCACGCAGAGCACGGACCGCGTGCGCAGGGAGAAGCCGCGCGGCAAGGTTTAGTTAGAGACTGTCCCCCGAAGAAGACAGCAACACCACAAGCGCCTCCGGTCGCTAACGCTCCCGGCACCGTTTGAGATTCCGATCTTGAATCCGTCCAACGGTGCCGGGAGCGCTAGCGACCGGAGGCAAACATCGCCGAATGTCTTCGTTCGGGGTGATTTTGTGGCAATGTGACCCCAGTCACAGCGCCCGCGGCGTTTCAGCCTCAAAATAGGGGCTATGCGGAACTTCGACGAAGCCCCGTTTCTGGTGATCTGGGAAGTTACGCAAGCCTGCGACTTGGCGTGCTTGCACTGCCGTGCATCGGCGCAGGAGTTACGCCACCCTCTCGAATTAAGCACAGCGGAAGGCTTCCGGCTGCTCGCGCAGATTAAAGAGTTCGGCGATCCGCTGATGGTCTTCACCGGCGGCGACCCCTTGAAGCGCCCAGATCTATTTGAATTGCTGGCGGAGAGCGCACGACTGGGCCTGCGCACGACCGTGACGCCCAGCGCGACGCCGCTGCTCGACGCTACGGCCATTGAGCGGTTCCGAGCCTGCGGAGTGGCGCGTATGGCTGTTAGCCTGGATGGACCCGACGCCGCGGCTCACGACGGATTCCGCCGTGTCGAGGGCTCGTTCGCGCGCACCGTCTCCGCACTCGACGAAGCACGCCGTGCCGGACTCGATACGCAGATCAACACCACTGTCACGCGTCACAACCGGCAGCGTCTGCCGGAGATTGCCGCACACGTCAGCGCCGCCGGAGCGAAACTGTGGAGCGTATTCTTCCTGGTGGTGACGGGTCGCGCGCTGCACGAAGACGACTTGAGCGCGGAAGAGTACGAGCAGGTCTTCGAGTATCTCTATGAACTCTCGAAGACCGCTGCTTTCGACATCAAGACCACTGAGGCGCAACACTACCGCCGCTACGTCGCGCAGCGCCGCAAAGCTGAGGGCGGGGCAGAGCGACGGCCTGCCGGAATGCCCGCCGGCATCATTCAGCGGCAAGCCGGGATCAACGACGGCAAAGGCTTCGTGTTCATCTCGCACACCGGCGAGATTCTTCCGAGCGGCTTCCTGCCCTTGAGCGCGGGTAACGTACGTCTCGAACACATTGGGAACGTTTACCGCAATTCGGCGCTCTTCCGGAGACTACGTGATACGGACGCGCTTACGGGCAAGTGCGGCGAATGCGAATTCAAGAACCTGTGCGGCGGCTCGCGTTCGCGTTCTTACGCACTGACGGGCGACTACATGGCGTCGGATCCGCGCTGCGTTTTCATTCCTTCCTGCTTGACTGCGGCGTCCCGTGAAACGCCTCAATCTTCGGAATTCCAAAATTCCCGCCTAACGCTCCGAGTTCATCCGGATTGATCTGGCCTTCGATATAGACCACCGTGAGTTCCTTCGGTTCAGCCGCCACGATCACGAATCCGGTCTTCTGACCCTTCTCCGTGCGAATCAGCATGTGCACGGTCTCCTTTGCTTTGCCTTGTTTGTTCGATACGGAGGAGAGCATTGGCGACCACTCGGGTGCTTGAAATTGCGCGCGCAACTCAGCGACGTCGGAATCCTGGTACAGTCCGGGTTTGTCGAACTCGAAGCTTCTGATGTGGATTCCCTTTAACTTCGAAACGAGATCCTTGGCCTTGGCTTCGTCGGGCTTCTTGTTGGAGAGGAATCCGGATCCCATCTTAAGCATGCTGGCATCCAGATTCAGATCGACGGATTCCACCGCGATCTTGGAGAGCTTCTCGAAGCTTGGCGGAAACTTGATTGGCTGCCCGAACGCAGACAAGCCACATAGCGCGCACAGCGAAATCAGATACTTCATAAGAGTCCTCAGTTCGTTTCGTGATCTAACATTTGAATCTTCTGTTGCACAACATGGATCTTCGACCCTGTAATTTGCAACGCCAGCATCAACTGCTGCTTTGCGCGCTCGCCAGCCGTCCGTTGCTGTGCGCGGCGGTACTCAACCCCGGAGAAGACGAACACAGCCAAGACGGCCGCAGCAGCAGCCCAGCGCCAATGCCGCCACGCGTGATTCCGGCGCGGCGGCATGCGCTCGAGTACGCGGCTCGCGAAGCCCGGATGCGGATCTTCACGACGAAGCGCCGCTCGCAAATTGTCTTCGATGTTCATACTGCTTTCTCTCCCATGGCCCGGCCGGCTTTTTCACGCAGAACCGCGAGCGTACGATTCAACTGGCTCTTCACCGTGCCGGACTTGATGCCGAGCGTTGCCGCGATCTCCTCGACCGGCATCTCCTCCTCATAGCGCAAGATAATCAGCAGGCGCGCCTGTTCGGGAAGCGAGGCCACCAGCCGTTTCAGAAATTCCGAGCGCAGCGGATCGCACTCCGGCACGGGCGCAGCCGGTTCCGCCACCTGGTCGAGCCCAAGAAATGCGCAGACCTTGCGGCGCCGGGCGAGATCGATGCAACGGTGACTAGTCACTTTGCGCAGCCACGAAGTGACATGCTCGGGCGACTTCAAGCCGGGAAGATTGCGATGGAGTTTCAGAAAAACATCCTGGGACAACTCTTCGGCGGCATCGCGGTCCATGAAGAAGTGGTAGGCGATACTGAAAACCATCGCCTGGTGCTGGCGCACGAGAGCCGCGAAGCCGGCGTCGTCCCTCGCGCCAGCTACCGTCAGTGTTTCCGCCATTCCGCCCATCTCACTACATAACTACGCACGAAGAAGGCGATCGGCGGCAGATTTTTTCGAATTATTTAGGGAATTGCCGCGGATGTTGAACACTGCCGCGCCAGCGTCCGAAGGTGGAAATTCTTCGCATCGACGAAATATGGTGCAATTGCAGCCTCTGGTCGCTAGCGCTCCCAGCACCGTGAATGCGTCCGTGTCAATCGGATCGCCACCCCCGGCGCCACACCGGGAACGGCGCCAGCGACCGGAGGCGAGAGCATTTCAAGTGTCAACGTCGAAGAAGAGTGATCTATCAGGGATGACCGAACTCGTTCGCGTGCGGAATCAGTTCCAGATAGACTTGATCCGGGATTTCCGTGTGCCAGTAGCCCGCCAGTCGCGCGTATCCGGCGACGCCGAGAAACAGGCAGGTGATGCCTGCCGCCATGAGCCAAGCAGGAATCGGCCGCTTGGACGGCAAGGACAGCGCCAGCGCGCCTTCGGCCGGGCAGACGGCAACGCACTCCAGGCAGCCCGTGCATTCCGCTGAGTTGATCGTGATCAGCTTGTCGACGGGAAGCAGCGATGGACACGCTTTGGCGCACTTGCCGCAATCGATGCAGGGATCGGCTGCGCGGCGGATCTTTGCGGGACTGAGCATGCTGAAGAAGCCCATCAACGCGCCATAGGGGCACAGATAGCGGCACCAGAAATTCTGTATGAAGATCGAGGCGATCACCAGGATCCCCAGTATCACCGTGCCGGCTACGCGCAGAAAGCGAAAGAAGTTCAGCATCTTGACGTCGGAGATGATGCCGTAGGGGCCACCGAGAAAGTCCTGGATCGCGGGGACAGGCATGCTCAACACGGCATAGAGAAACAGCCCAAGCAGGATGTATTTCAGTCCTCGGACAGGAATGTCGGCCCAACGCGGCAAACTGAAAGTGCGGCGGAACGTTCTTCTGCCGAGCTTCCAGAGGTACTCCGAAAGCGTTCCCACGGGGCACAGCCAACTGCAAAACGCTTTGCGCAGCAGCAGCGAAATTCCGGCGAAAGCGAGCAACAGAAACAGCCCGGCGGGGTGGATCTGCGGCACCGATCCAGTCAGCAGCAGCACCTTCAGGTTCATCAGCGAGGCGATCGGCAACCAGCCCTCCACGCCGGGCGGACGCGAAACGCGGAGACCCTGTCCGCCGTTTTCGAAGTAGCGCACGAAGAGGAAGAACTGCACGCCAATCCAAACGTTGAGCGCAAAGAAGAGGAGCTGTATCGTGCGGCGCAAGGCCTGCGAACTGTCGGGCGCACCTCGACGGACTAGCTTTTTTCTTGCCGTTGCCAAGGTTGGAGTCGCCGTCGCCACGTGCCTTCAGGATATCGCGGGACCCACGCCGCGGCAGTGACTCTTGTCACAGCCGGAGCTGCAATATTGCAATATACTGGAGAGACTTCGGAATGAGGACCGAGTGATGGCATATTGGATCACGGAAAAATGTGAGTGTTGCGGGAGTTGCTTGCACGTCTGCCCGAATCACGCGATTTCTATAGCTTACCCGGTCTATCGCATCAACCCGCATCTTTGCACGGAGTGCCTCGGCTTCGCGGAGCAGGCGCAATGCGCCGATGCGTGTCCTAGCGATGGCATAGTGAAAAGCAACGCGCGGTCCGGCGCGGCAGTCATTTCCACATCTCGTCGAGCAGAGCGGCGAGCCGTAGACCTGCCTTTTCCAACTGCACCAGGACCGACGGCGCACACTGCGCAAGATAGGCATCTCCCAGGTTCGCGCTGAGATTGACGTAGGCCACGTTGCGCGCCACCGAGTACGACTCGAGCGTCCATTCGTGCGTGGAGCCGCCGGACCAGCGAGCCTGCGCCGTGCCTTCGAGACGCTGGACGCACTTCCGTTCGTTGCCGCATACGCGCTGCAACAGCTCGCGGTCCCAGACCGCATGCAGATTCGTGGGTTTCCCGAAGAATCTCACCTGGCGATCGTTGCCGCCGCGGTCGCCCTGATTGCCGACGTGCAGTGGTTGATGCAGATCGGCGACGAAGTGGATCACGAATTTCAGCGCATCGACGCGTTCCGGGGACTTGCCGGAGGTGGTGCGCAGCATTGCGGCAAATTCGTCGAGCTTCGAGAAAATGCAACCGTCTGCGGGACAGAAACGGTCTGGGTCGGGATTGCTCGCCTCGACCGGGATGTTTACGAAATGGCAACTCGAACCATAGCGCCGGTTGCCGCGAACCTTGTCGGACCACGCCGACACGGACGCCATCGAGTCTGGGCCGAGGAGTTCGCGTACATGCAAAGCCGCGTTGGACGAAAGATGCTTTTCCGCGATCATCGCGACAATGCGATGGCCTCGCGCACTCCAGCCGAATGCGGTCGAGGCGAGTAGCAGTCCGGTCAGTACGCGAGGAATAACCATTTCAAAGACAGTGACATAGCTAACATAACGGGTCTGGTTCTAGATCCGCGACTTAGCGATGGCTGGCGTCTTCTCCTCGTGCTCCGGAAGTGGCTCTGCCGGGTTCAGGTAATAGCGCGTGAGACCAGATTTCAGGAACTCAAAGGCAGTGGCCGGGTCGTCGGCGAAGCTGAACAGATCGAGATCCGACTTGCTGATGACTCCGTGGCGCACCATCGCGTCAAAATTGAGAACCTCTTTCCAGAACGACTCGCCATACAGCAGAATCACGATCTTCTTCTGCAGCTTCTGTGTTTGCGCGAGCGTGAGCAGTTCCATCAGTTCATCGAGCGTGCCGAAACCACCCGGGAATACGACCAGCGCTTTGGCCAGATACGCAAACCAGAACTTGCGCATGAAGAAGTAGTGGAACTCGAAGCACAACTCCGGAGTGATGTAGGGATTGGGCCACTGCTCGGACGGCAGGCCGATATTAAGCCCCACGTTCTTGCCACCCGCATCGTACGCGCCGCGATTGGCCGCCTCCATAATGCCGGGGCCTCCGCCTGTGCAGACTACGAAGCGGCGGTGCGAATTCTCCAGAGCGTCCGACCATTCCGTGAGCATGCGCGAGAGTTCTCGCGCCTCACGGTAATAGCGCGACATCGGACCGTTGTCGTCGTGAATGCGCGCGGAACCGAAGAACACGATCGTGTCGTGGATTTTTTCGCGCTTGAAATGGTTCAGCGGCTTGAGAAACTCCGAGAGAATTCGCAGCGCCCGCGCGTCGGAGCTGTCCAGAAACTGCTCATCCTTATACGCGACGGGAGGACGGGGAGGGCGTACAAATTCACTCATGCTCTGTGGGATTCCTTTTCGTGCCGGCTTCGAGGGCCGCAAGTTTTCTCTCCAATTGTCGCACCGTCTTCTGGATGTCCCCGAGACGCTGGAAGGCAGTGATCGCGCGCAGCCAGTCGTTGCGCTCGAAAGCCGGCGAGCCGGAAACAACGGAGCCCGCCTTGAGGTCGCCGCCGATGCCGCTCTGCGCATAGACAATCACATCGTCGTGAATTGTGAGATGCCCGGAGACGCCGACCTGCCCGGCCAGCAGCACATTCTTTTCGAGGATCGTGCTCCCGGCGAGACCCGTTTGCGCGCAGATGATATTGTCTTCTCCGACGACGCAGGCATGGCCCACCTGAACCAGACTGTCGATTTTGGCGCCGCGTTTGACGCGCGATTCGCCGACTGTGGCGCGGTCGACCGAACTCAGCGTCTGGATCTCGACATCGTCCTCAATCACCGTGATGCCGGACTGCGGAATCTTGCTGTGCGTGCCGTCGGAGCGTTTGGCAAAGCCGAAGCCGTCGCCGCCCACGATGACGCCGTTTTGCAGAATGACACGATTGCCGATCTGGCAGAATTCGCGGACCACACAGCCGGAATGCCCCAGAAAATCATCTCCGATCACCGCGCCCTCATAGACGACCACATGCGGGTGCAGCACAGCGTTGCGGCCGATGCGAACCCGTTCCCCGACTACGGCGAATGGGCCGATGGACGCATTCGCGCCGACCTCCGCGGAAGCCGCGATCGAGGCCAGCGGATGGATGCCGGGCGCCGGCCGTGGCGCCTGGTAGAAGAGCGCCAGTGCGCGTGCGAAATCGAGATAGGGGTTGGCGGAGATCAGTGACGCGATGGGCAGATCCTGGACGCGTTCGGTCACCAGTATCGCAGCGGCGCGCGTGTGCTTAACTTTATGCGCGTATTTTGGATTCGCGAGAAAAGTGAGTTGATCCGGCGCCGCCTGTTCCATGCCCGAGACGCCGCTGATTTCGATTGCGCCATCGCCTTCCAGTTGGCAGCCAAGACGTTCTGCAATCACATGGAGCTTCATTGAGTTGTCCCTCGCGGGAAGTGGTTCCAGGACCTAGGTCTTCGTAAACTTGTCCCTGCACTCGCTCGAACAGAAATGGATGGTTTCGCCTTTGACGGTGAGCTTGGTGGACGAGATTTCGGCGACGTAGGTGCCGCAGACCGGGTCCTTGCGAAGCACTCCGCCGGCCGGAACCTGCTGAGCGCCCGCCGTGGCGCTGTCCTGCTCATGTGGATTCATAAGCTCGGCGAAACCTTTTAGGATAATACCGATGAAAGCTCTGACCAGTGTGATCAGGAAGACGGAGACGAGGCAAAAGACGAGGAAACGAATCATGAGAAAGGGGGCGTCCGTTGGGAACGCCCCCGCTTTGAGTAACTACTTCTTCTTCGGCGCGGCTTTCTTTGCCGCTGGCGGAGGATTGGGGTTCTTGTACTGCGTCTGCACGGTGGTGCCGATCGTTTCCAGCATGCCCTTGGAGGCATCGGCGAACGGCCCGGTCGGCTCGAGTTCGAGGTACTTCTCGAACGCTTCCTTAGTTCCCGGCGGCGGGATGATCTTGCCATCCGGTGTCGTGGTCGCCTTCGAGATCAGATAGACGCCATACTGATACTGCGCGTTGGCATACTTGGGGTCGGAATCGATCGCCTTCTTGAAGGCTTCGCCGGCCGGTTCCAACTGGCCAATGTTGACGAGCACTGCGCCTAGGTTGTAGTAATACTGTCCAGCGCCCGCGGGGTTGATCTGCGCGGCCTTTTCAAGTTCGGCCTGCGCTTCGGGGAACTTCTTCTGCTTGGCGAGGGCCAGCGCGAAGTTGTTGTGATAGGCCGCGTCGTCCGGTTTCAATTCAAGAGCCTTCTTGTAAGCGTCCATCGCTTTGTCGAAGGCGGCCTGCTGTTCGGCGCCGGTCTTTGTGCCGGACAGGCCCATGTACGCTTCGGCCATGTTGCCCCAGATCACGTGCTGCTTGGCGTCCATCTCGGCGGCCTTGTTAAACGCCTCGATGGAGACATCGAAGTTCTTGGCCTTGAGCCCTTCCATGCCCTGATTGAAAGCGTCGTTCAACGCCTTGTTCTTGGCCATTGCCGCGGAGCGCTCTTTCAATTGCTTCTCCATGGCGGCCTTCTCTTCGGGACTCATCTCGCGAGCCTGCTCCTTGGTGAGCGTGCCGCTTTCGGCGGCCTTCGCGAGGGCCTGGGATTTCTGCGCCTTGCGCTGCAAGTCGAAGTTAACCGGTGTGGGATCGCCGAGACGGGTGCGAACGCCCTTCACGAAATCCTTATCTTTTCCGTCCACTTCGACAGTAATGTTATACATGCCAAGCGGCAGGCCGGTGTGGAAGTAGTGGCCCTTCTTGTCCGTCTTGACTTTATAGCTGCCCTTGATGTCCGTGCGCTCGATCTTTACGAGAGCGCCCTTCAGCATCGCTCCATCTTCGCCTTTGACATCGCCTTCGAGCGACGACGTCTGGGCCAGCGACAGGCCTGCGAAAATGGAAAGGGAAAAAACGAGAAGGGCGAGTTTGCCCATAATTGCCTTCATAGAAACACACCTCCAACTCTCAAAGAGTGACTGTCAAATTCCAGGATACTACGAATGCACCCGGCGGCGATAGCGTAGCCGTCGTTCCTGGATCACATGTTCTCAAGCAGTTTACGGGTATAGCGTACGCAAACTTCCAGATCGTCACACTGCTGCTGGCCCCGGCTCTTTCCTGGCGTCGGAGGGACGGCGGGAACCGCTTTTCCCCGTTCCGCAAGGGCGAGATAGCGGCTCAAATCCGATGCCGGCATTTTAGGATAATCCTTGAAAGTTTCACGGTCGAAAACTCGAATAATTCGCGGCTCCGGCGAGACGATGTTCTCAAATGTTATTGCTTGTCCGGGATGCGTCTGCACAAACTTCTTTACCCATCCGTCGATGTCCACATTACCCTCGCCCATGTTGACCCAGCGGACCGCCACGCCTTCGGGCACACGCCAGATGGCCGTGTCGCGGACGTGGTTGTCAATCGACACAGGACCGAGCAACTCCAGCGTGAGGTGCGGATCCTCCAGCACCCAGAGCGGATTGCCCGTGTCGATGCAAACGCCGAGGATATCGCTGCCGACGTCTTCTATCATCGCCTTGACTTCGCGAGCCTGGACATCGCCGCCGTGATTCTCCAAGGCGATTTTGACGCCCGAATCCCGAATTCGCGAGCGCATGCCTTTCAATACCTTAGTGGTATTTGCGATGTGCTTCTCGATTTCGGGACGCTCCTTGGCGCTGCCCGTCACCACACGCATCGTGGTCGCTCCGAAAATGCGCGAGATCTTCAGGCCGCGCGCGATCTGTTCTTCCGCAGTGCCCAGCTTTGCGTTGAACGCACTCGCACTCGGGCAGATCGATCCGCCTGAAAGCGACATCGCGATGCCCAATTTCCCGGCGTAGCCGTGGACGCGTTGCAGCGCGTCTTCATCGGGCGTCATCGGATTCACTCCCAACGCGGCGATGGGAAACTGACCCACCTGGACCCCGATCTTAGCCAGATAATCCAGGTACTGATACGGCGTCCATTTATTCGCGCTGATGCAGCCTACGGCCACCCCAAGCTTCACCGGCGTGCGTGCAGTCGCGGCCGCAACTGCCGGAATGGCAGCGCCCAGGAAGCCTCTCCTACTCAACATAAACTTAGAATCCTTTCTTACGATATCTGCCGGCGGATTTCCCTCGACTTGTAGCTGAGTCGATTGCGGGACGCGACGCCTTTGAACCATTCGGCATCCATGCTATCAGAGTGCGAGCTCCGAATTGAGGCTCGCGTTCAGCGCTGGTGCGCGACATAGAAAATACTTAAGGCGCGTTGGCAAACTGGGGGGCGGACGCCCTCGTCCGCGGGTGACCCCCAGGTCGCCCTGCCGGCATTCGACCATCGAACGTGCTGAAAGCGTCGCTTGAATTACATCACGCCGGAATAGCGTATTCGCGGCGGTGACGTTCTCGGTGACACCTGAAACCGGCCGGGGGGCCGGTTGCGGAACTGGGGTTCCGCCTTCCGCGTGAGCCTCCACCTCTATGCCGCGCACCCGTTCAGTGCACCGCGATGGTCAGGCCGTGCTGATTGATCTCGGTGCCTACGACAAGATGGACAGACAGCGCGGGTCCGGGTGGAATTCCGTCCGGCAGCTCGACATTGACCTGCATGACGCCGGCGACGAGGCCCGGCGCCGCGCCCGCGTAGAGCACCCTGGCGGGCCGGCCGTCGATGCGCACGGCGACGGAGAGCTGCGCGAGCGGCAGCGGCGCGCCGGCGAGTCTGCCATCCTCTCCCGCGGGAGTCGTGGCTCCAATTCCGGTGGCGTAGAGCATGACTACCTCGCCGCGCGACGCCGGGTTAGCGGGTGTGTTCACGCTGTAATCCTGGTTGAGAATCGCACCCGCGCCACGGCCCGACGAATCGAGTGTGAAGATAGCCGGAGCCGATTCGGCCACACTGCGTTGGAGTCTGTAAAGTACCGCGCCGTTGCGTTCGGCTGCAATCGTTACCGAGGTCCGGCCCGCAATTCCGAACGGCGTGACGGCGCTTACTTGATTCTCCGAAACATAAGTCAGCGGCGCGGCAACGTTGTCGAAGAGCACGCGCGTGTTGGCCAGCGCGGTTGCGGCCTTGCCCGCACTGACATCCATTCCCGCCGGAGTGCTGGGGCCGATGCCCGCTCCGAAGAGCGTCACGATTTCGCCCGGTACGATCGGCGTGACATCGAAGCTTGCCGCGTTCAGCACCGCGAGCGGCGGAAGCAGATTGGAGCGGATGAAGTTGGCGGTGACATCGCGCGGCGCCGTCATCGAAATCGTGCGCGTCGCGTTGCCTCCGAAGAGATCGCCCGTCCATCCCGAGAGCGTGAATCCGGGCCCCGGCAGCGCCGTGAGCTGCACGGCGCTGCCGTGTTCATAGAATCCATCGGGCGAACTCGGGCTGGCGGCCAGCGATCCTCCCGTGGTGCTGGCAGCCGTGAGCGAGAGCCGGTACGACGGCAGCAGTTGTGCGGTCAGCGTAGCGGCGGTGGCCGACGCCAGGACGCTATGCGCAATGGCGCCGCCGTCGCTCCAATTGCGGAACGCGTAGCGCGTGTCCGGGTCGGTACTGGTCGTGCGTGCCTCCACTGTGTGCGTCGTGCCGGGTTTCCAAGTGAACGCCTGTGGCGCGGTGAGGGTGGCGCCATCGACGATGACCGGACGGCCGGGCGGGGAAGTGGTGATGCTGGTCACGGGCTCCTGGGTGAAGCGGGCATAGGCCGCGAGCGAAGCGCCGATGCGAATGATGCGCGGATTCGCCGCGCCCTGACTGGCGCCCTGAGCGTTTACCCAGGACAGAAACTGAAAGCCGCGGTCGGGTTTTGCCGTGAGTTCGACGCTGGAACGATCATCATAGAAGCCGTCGTCCGCGGGCGGATAGATCGCGATCGCTCCGCCCGTCGCGTCGTTCAGTGCGACGAGATACTGGCGCTTGAAATTCGCCGTCAGCACTGTCAACGAAGCACTTGCCGTTACCGTGTGCGCTGTGGCGCCCGCATCGCTCCACGCGGCAAACACGTAGCGGGATTGAGCGCCGCCCTGTGTCGCGGGAACGCCGATACTGTGCGTCGTGCCTTCGGCCCACGCGAAAGTAGCTGCGGAGTTGTAGCCCACACCATCGACGGTGTAGGTTAGACCCGCCGGATTCGTACCGATGGTCACGCCCGGAACGCCCGCTCCGTACAAGCGCCGCACGGCGTCGAGATCGCCCGCCGACAGGACGGCGCGCTGACCCAGCGGAATGCCCGCTGGCACGGTCTCGATCGAAGGCAGGCCACTCTTCGAAAACTCGAAGGCCGAGTAGTGCATGATCGAGCCGAAATCATAGGGGCCGATGTCGTCGCCGGTGCTGATCTGCTGGTCGAAGTTGTAGGCGTATTTCGTTTCGATGTTGTCGAACAGCACTGTGACGAAGGTGTTGCGGTCGGCGCGGCTCTGCTCATGCCACAGCCCGACGGCGTGCCCGATCTCATGGATGATCGAACCCACGCTGCAGCCGTCGACCAGTGTGATGTCCTGTCTGCCCCCGGCCATTCCGACGCGGGAGGAGCAGATGCCCGCACTCTGGTCCGTGTTGCGCACGAAGCGTATGTAACTGGTTTCCGCGGCGCGCGGAGCAATCTTGAGCGGGGTGTTGTCGTTCCAGTGCTGGATGGCTTGCAGGATGCGCGGCTGGATGGACCAGTCGGCCGGTTCGATTGTGTAGGCGATCTTGCCGCCGGGCCAGCGGTAACGCTCGCCTGTAATGACAACGCTCTCTCGGCCAGGGGCTTTCGCAGGAGCAGGCGCCGCTTCGATCTCATCCGCACGGCCAAGTACGATGTCGCCTTGATAGATGGCGAGCCCATCCACCACTTCAAAGCGGACGAGTGCGCCGCGATAGTAGCCTGCGCGCTGCTCCGCCGCCAGATTCGCGCTTAGCAAAAGGACGGCGGCCAACAGCGCGCGAGGCATTACGGCTTCAGATCGACGCTCTCGATCACATGACCGTCAAGCGCGACCGCCTCAAGCGTGACTTTGCCCGGCACGACGTTCACCTTGACGAAGTGCTCCGTGCTTTCCAACTTTTGCGTGACGCCGGGAATGGGTGCGTCCACAGGGTAAAGCGGCGCCCCACCACCACCGGTGATGATGTAGGTGATGCCGTTCTGGATGTGGCGCTGGTAGTTGTGGTCGTGGCCCGACAACACCGCGTTTACCTTATACTTCTCGAAGAGCGGCACCAGCTTGCCGACGGCCTTATCCTCGCCCTGGCGGCGCTTCACGGCCGTGAAGGGCGGGTGGTGCATAATCACAAAACGGAATTCGGCGCCCTTGGCTTTGGCGAGATCGTCCTCCATCCAGCGCTGCTGCTCTGCCCAGAAACTCTCCTTCGCCGTCTCGCTCAGTGCGACATTGTCCAGGTCGCTGTTCAGCATGGTGAAGTGGGCCGAGCCCCAATCGAAAGAGTAGTACGGCGTGGAGACGTCGAAGAACTCATAGAAGCGCCGGTTGTTGCGCTCGTGATTGCCGAGCACGGGGTAGAACGCGGTCTTACGCAACATGGCGCGTTCGATATTGAAGAAGATGGGCCATTGCGCGAGGTCGCTGCCGTCGGTGACCAGATCGCCGGTGTGCACGACAAAGTCGGGCTCGGATTTTTCGATCGCGTCCGCGATCTTCTGGTGCAGTTCGTGGCGCGTGCGCGTGTCGCCGAAAATGACGAAGTGGAACGACGCGCCCTTGGGAGCCGCGGTCTTGAAGTAGCCCTTGCCTTCCGGCTTGCCGCCGAGAACGTCGTACTCGACCTTCTCGCCAGGCTTCAGGTTCGTGAACGAGACTTTTTCGGAGCGCAGCACGGGAATGCTGCGTGCGGCCGATCCGCCAATCTTTACCTCAGAAGTCTTTACGACCCAGGAAACGGTCGCCGACTTGCCCGTGACGTTTACGACGAAAGGGCCGCCAACCACCTCGTCGGCGGCAAAAACGGCGGACGAGACGCAGAGCAGCAATGCCAAATACTTCGAAATTCGCATGACTGTATCTTACAATGCCTGGAACAGTGAGATGCCGGCAATGCCCGCGGCCCCGGCTTCGATGCACAGTGGCGCGTTCCCTGCATTGACGCCGCCGAGCGCCAGGACAGGCAGACACACCGAAGCGGCTGCTGCACTTAGGCGTTCCACTCCCTGCGGCGTGAAGGCGGCTTTGGATGGTGTGAAGAAGACGGGGCTGAAGACGGCGAAGTCCGCTCCCTCGGCCTCCGCGCGGCGAAGGTCGTCGATGCTGTGGCAGGAGACGCCGATGGTCAGTGCGCCGAGCGCGCGCAGATGGTGCGGGGCAAAGGAATCGGACGGCAGATGCACACCGTGCGCACCGGCGGCGATGGCGATGTCGGCGCGTGCGTTCACCAGAATTTTCGCGCTGTGCGGATTCGGTAGGGCAAGCGCGGCGCGCGTGAGTTCCAGCAGATCGAAGGCAGAGAGATCCTTCTCGCGGATCTGGATCATCTCAATGCCGCGCGCGAGATTCAGCGCGATGCAATCGAGAAGCGCGAGCGTGCCGCCGATCGCATGGCGGTCCGTGATGTAGTAGCGCAACATGATCTTGGGGGGCGGTCCCCCTGGACCGCCTCGGGTCCCCTGACCCGGCCAGGCCCGACCTTGGGGCCGGTTGGCAACCGGCGCGCAGCTTGACAAGCTGCCCCACAAACGAACACATTCTCGCGGTCGCAGACCTAGAGCACTTCGTAGTAGCGCTCACCGGCGCAGGCACGGCACAGCGTGCGGCCGTCGCGGACGACTTCACGCTTGTAGCTGATACCTTCGTTACACTCGTCGCAGACGATGCGCGGCGACTTGAAACCCGGCAGATCCTCAGGTTCGATGTGCACGCGAACCCATTGGCAATCGAACAGTTCCGCCTCCGGCATCGTGCGATAGGCCGTCACCTGCTGCACTTTCTTCTCGTTGATTTCCGGATGGAGTTCGGCGGCGCGCTGCTTCGAAGATTCCTTTGCCGCCACGCGCACGGCGCGATCTTCGAGCAGATCGCAGAATGTCGCGGCGACCTTGCCGAAGTCGCGGAACTTGAGCGCGCGCTTGCCGAGGCGGCAGCCGGTCACGACGGTCACAGCATCGGTAGCGCAGCGGTCGATCTCGACAAAGGTGACCAGGCGCTTGCGGTCCTTGCCTGTGGGGTCTTCGATGCCGAGAAGATTGAGCCCGTGAATGGCCATGCGCACGCCGAGGATCTGTCCGGCGCAAATGTGGCCGTGCGCCGCCTCTGCCAGGGCGACGTACTCGTCGAACGTTTTCATAACACCCTCAGGGCCGCCGCGGGGAACTCCACGACCCATTCCTTATTATGCTTCTGGCGTTCGTATTCGTCGCGCGGTACATCCACGGCGATATCGCCGCTAAACTCGAGGCGCACGCTGCGCGCTTTCTCGATGGTGCGCAGCAGCGAGGCGGGCGCCTGGTTGGGTCCTGGTTTGCCATCGCGGGCGGCGACGCTGAGTTGTTCGGGACGTACGCACAGCCAGACGCGGTCGCCGAGCAGGCGGCCGGGGAAGTAGGGTCCGGTGAGTTCGAATTGTTCCAGCTTGAGACGGCTAGCATTGCGCGAAGGATCGAGCGACTTGATTTCGGCGGGCAGCACGTTGAAGAGCCCGAGCAGGCGCGCGACCTCGACATTGGCCGGCTGGTCGAGAACCTTACGCGGCGAACCGCTCTGGACGACTTTGCCGTCGCGCAGCACAAGCATCTCTTCGCCCAGTTCGAAGCACTCCGAAAGGTCGTGCGTGACGAGCAGCACGGGGATGCGGAAGTCGTTGCGCACCTCGCGCAGCACTGTGTAGAGTTCGGCGCGGAGCTGAGCGTCGAGGCCGCGCGCGGGTTCGTCGAGCAGCAGCAGCTTCGGCGCGCCGATCAGCGCGCGCGCGATCGAGCAGCGTTGCTTCTGCCCGCCGGAGAGCTCATGCGGCCGGCGGCCGGCGACTTCGGCGAGGTGGAAGCGCTCCAACATTTCGCTGACTTTTCGATGGCGTTCGAGCCGTGCGACGCGGTGCGCGGCGAACTCCAGATTCTTGCGCAGGTTCATGTGCGGGAACAGCGCATAGTTCTGGAAGACGTAACCGCAACGGCGCTCTTGCGGCGGAAGGTGTATGCCGGTTGCGCCATCGAACAGGATCGCGTCGTCGAGCAGGATGCGGCCCTCGGTGGGCTTGACGAAGCCGGCGATGGAATCGAGGATCAGCGTCTTTCCGGCGCCGCTCGGGCCGAACAGCACTGTGATGCCGGCGCTGGCTTCGAACTCGACGTCGATGCTGAAGGCGGCGGCTTCCGGACCCGCCGGGAAGCTCTTGCGGATGCGCGCCTTGATCATGCTGTCCGCCTTGCGCTCAGCCGGTTGGCGATGGTCAGGATGAGCAGGGCGACGGCGGAAACCACCAGCACGAGCGTGCGCGCGAGCGCCCCGTTGCCCGATTCGACGGCGTCATAGATCGCGACAGCGACGGTTTGCGTGCGGCCTGGAATGTTGCCCGCGATCATGATGGTGACGCCGAAATCGCCAAGCGCGCGCGCGAAGGCAAGCACGGTGGCGGCGAGCACGGAGCGGCGCGCAAGCGGCAGCGTGACGGCCCAGAAGACGCGCCATTCCGGCACGCCCAAGCTTCGCGCGGCGCGCTCATAGCTACGGTCGACGCTTTCGAGGGCCGCCCGGGCGGACTTGATCAGCAAAGGCGCGGAATGAAAAAAAGCGGCGATCACCGCCGCCTGCCAGGTAAATACGAGCGGCGCGCCGAACACGGCCTCATGCAATTTGCCGATAGGACTCTCGCGGCCGAGCAGCACGAGCAGGTAATAGCCGAGCACCGTGGGCGGCAAAACCAGCGGCAGTGTAACGGCGGCGTCGAGTATCTCCTTGCCGCGGAAACTGCGGTTGGCCAGCAGGTACGCAATCCACAATCCGGCCGCCAGTGCGAGCGCCGTTGAGAGTGCGGCGACGCGCAAGCTGAGCCAAAGCGGGAACCAGTCGATCACCATGGAAGATCAATTATAGCGGAGCCGATCTCGCGCGGTGGAGATATTGATAGGTTTGGTGTGCGGCGCAGTTGCGAATCTGAGCATTTTCGTCACCTGGACCTGGTAGGCGACCCCTCGATCGCCCATCTGGCGCTGCCTTGGCGCCTCAGGAATGTACAATTGGTTATGGCAGAACGAATTTCGGGCCGATATCTCGCTCCGGCTTGCGCAATCTACCTGAATTCGATATAGTTAAGGGTGATTACTGGGATCGCGTTATGAAAGCCAGCAACAGCTTGTGGAGAGAGAAGCTCGCCGCGCGGATCGCGCCGCAACTTGGCGAAGAGATCGACAACTTCGAGAGCGAGATCGCGCTCAAGAAGCAGGGCAAGATCGACGACAAGATCTTTGCCGAAACGCGCTTGCGCCGCGGCGCCTATGGGCAGCGCTATGACAACGGACATCGCCACGACGGCAAACAGGCGCGCGAACTGGAATACCCGCAGGGCGCCCTGACCAAAGGGCCGTCGACGCTCTGGGATGCGCCTGGGATGCAGCGCCTTAAGATTCCGTTCGGCGGTCTCGACGCCAGCCAGATCGAAGTGCTGGCCGAGTTGGCCGAAGAGTACGCCGACGGCATCGCGCACATCACAACACGCCAGGACATCCAGCTTCACTTCATACACATTGAGGACACGCCGGCTCTGATGCGCAGGCTTGCCGCGGTGGGTATCACAACGCGCGAGGCGTGCGGCAATACGGTGCGCAACGTGACCGCTTGCCCGCTCACCGGAGTGTGCCGGGACCAGGCTTTCGATGTCACTCCGTACGCCAAGGCGTGCGCCAATTTTCTTTTGGGTCATCCCGATTGCCAGAACTTCGGACGCAAGGTCAAACTTGCGTTTTCGGGGTGCGAAACAAAGCCCTGCGCGCTGGTGCGCATTCACGATCTGGGCGTTGTCGCAAAGGTGCGTGAGATCGATGGCAAGACGGTGCGCGGCTTCGCTACTTACGTCGGTGGCGGACTCGGCACCGTGCCCTATCAGGCTAAGCTGTTCGACGAGTTCTTGCCGGAGGAAGAACTGCTCCCGCTCGCACAGGCTATCGCGCTGGTCTTCGCGCGGCTCGGCGAAAAGAAGAACCGCAACACCGCGCGTTTGAAGTTTCTCGTGGCGAAACTTGGCATCGATGAGTTCAAGCGCCTGGTGCTCGAAGAGCGTGCGAAGTTGGCGCACGACCCGCGCTGGACCGACTATTTGAAAGACATCGATCGCGCCGAAGAGCAGCCGCTCAAGCCGCCGACTCTGCTCCAGATCGGCGCGGCGCAACCCGATGGCTTTGCCGGGTGGCACGACACCAACGTCTACAGGCAACGCCAGCAGGGCTATGCGACTGTCACCGTCACGCTGCCCCTGGGCGATATCACGGCGGACCAGCTGCGTGCCCTCGCCGTCATCGCGCGCCGTTACATCCGTGAGACCGTGCGCACCACTGTGGAACAGAATATAGTGCTGCGCTGGGTGAGCGAAGCCGACTTGCCGGCTGTCTATGAAGAACTCAAACGCGCCGGACTCGGCGCCGCAGGCGCGGGCACGATTGTCGATATCACTTCGTGTCCCGGCACAGACACCTGCAAACTCGGCATCTCCTCATCGCGCGGGCTGGCCGGTGAGTTGAGTATGCGGCTCGCCGAACAGAGCGCCTCGCTCGATGCCGTGGTCCGCAATCTGCGCATCAAGGTGAGCGGCTGCTTCAACTCCTGCGGTCAGCACCATATTGCCGACCTCGGTTTTTACGGCGTCAGCCGCAATAAGGGCGGCTATGCCGTGCCGCACTTCCAGGTAGTCCTCGGCGGGCAGTGGAGCGAGAACGCCGGCTCGTATGGTCTGGCGATTGGTGCAGTGCCGTCGAAACGCATTCCGGAAACCGTGCAGCGCGTGACTGGGCGCTTCCTCGGTGAGCGCCACGACGGCGAATCCTTCCAGGCCTTTATCAAGCGCATCGGCAAGGCCGAGTGCAAGAAGATGATCGAGGATCTTTCCGAGATTCCCGCGCATGCGGAGGACCCTTCGTTCTACACGGATTGGGGCGATGCGCGCGAGTACACCACAGGCGACATGGGCATCGGCGAGTGTGCCGGCGCCGTCGTCTCACCGCTCGAATTTCAACTCACCGCGTGCGAGCGCGAAGCCTTCGAAGCGCAATTGGCGCTCGAGAGTGGCGATGCGGCGAAGGCTTCGAAGCTGGCCTACGCGGCCATGCTGCGCGGGGCTTCCGCGCTGCTGGCGTGGCGCAGCCTCGGCTCGGCGGCGGATGCGGATTCGATCGTCGCTGCGTTCCGCACGCACTTCTACGACACGGAGCTTTTCTTTGACCCGTTCGCCGGAGGAAAATTTGCGCAGTACTTCTTCCTCGCGCACGACAGGGCGGGGCAGGCACATACCAACGAGTCGGCGCATCGTCTCATCGAGGAGGCGCAATTGTTCATTGAGGCATGCCATAGCTGCTATGGAAAGCTGTCGGCGGCGCCGGTGAAAGGGTAGCAACGCCATGCAACACGTCAATGTGAAAATATTCGCTGAGCCGGCCGAGGGTCTGGACGCCCGCGCCGCGATTCCCGTTTTCCATCGCTGGATTCAAACGAACGTTTGTCCGGAATTGCTGATCGATGTCGTCGACTACGCGCACGTGCCCGTCGGGCCGGGCGTGATGCTGATCGGGCACGAAGCCAATTACAGCCTCGACAATGCGCGCAATCGCCTCGGCCTGTTGTACAACCGCAAGGCGCAGCGGGACGGCGCGCCGCGCGAGAATCTCGAAGCGGCTTATGAAGCGGCGCGCGCCGCAGCCGGGCGTCTGGAGCGCGAACCGGAATTTGCGGGCAAGCTCAAGTTCAGCTCCGCCGAAGTCGAAATCACGCTCAACGACCGTCTGTTGTATCCCAACGACGACGCGACCTGGAACAGCTTGCGGGGAGATTTCGAAGCCTTCTTCGACGGCATCTTCGGGGCCGGTAACTACACCGTTGCAAGAGACGCCGGCCCGCTCGAACGCTTTCGAATTCAAGGCGTGAAATCGCGCTAAACACCGTGGTATAATTCTGTTTTGCCCGCCCCACGGGCGCGTAGCTCAGTTGGTTAGAGCGCCTGCTTCACACGCAGGAGGTCACAGGTTCGAGTCCTGTCGCGCCCACCATTCTTTTCAATAACTTGCAAGCGCAGGCTCTACTGAAAACTGCCCTTTGTGTCACTGTTTGTGTCAGGACCGATCACTTCTCCTCCGAGTAGCATCTTGGTCGCAAACACCGCGCCGGTCCACGGAGCATGAAACAAAAGCCGAAACCTAAATAATGAGACGGCCGAGAAACAAAGCGCGATGTGAAGTGTAGCGGGTTGTGCGCCGGAAATCCCTGCGCGCTTGGAAGGCTCTGGCATATCGCCACGCTGGATCGCTGTTTCTTGAATCGTGGGATCATGACCTCATGAGAGTCGCCGCTTGCGATCCCGCCGCGTTCTATCCGCTTCGGAACTTAGTGTCCGGTCCATTTGACACCTTAGAGGATTTAGTTGCAGTTGAGCGTTTCGTCCGTACCGTTGTTCTGCACGATGAAATCGTGATGGAACTCGATCCGTGGCCTTATGAGCCGGAAGCCGACTTCGAGTTCACTGAGGACGAGAAACAGGTCGGGCACCGTACGGTGATAACTGCCATCGGACCAGTGTTGACGGGGTATGAGTTCTTTACCGTCCGCAGCGGCCCGCAGTCGGTGCCGGACATCGAACTGACCCCGGACCTGATTGAGGTTGCAGCGCGACACGCAAACGCCGGGGAAGGAAATGTTTACTTCAAGACCCATGTCGAATACCTCAAAAGGGTTTTGGGAATTGTCGAACAAGGTGGCAGCGTGCTTCTGTGCGGCGACTACGGGAAGCAGGCAATCGCAACCGCACAGAGGTACCCCGAGTCCCTGTTCCAGCATCTTGATGAAGACTGGCAACGCTACGCACGGCAAGCCGGACAGGACGGCTTGGGGCTACGTGTTCCGCCTCTGCTTGGCGTCGTTCTCACACGCTGTGCGCGCCGTGAAGCGATACCGACGGTTATCCGTGACCTACGCGTTGAATGGTCAGACGCACGTGGGAAAGTATGGTCGCTGTTGGATGCGCTACGTGTATCCAGAACGCTTGGTGAGGCTGAGGCGATTCGGCGTGAACTCTCAGAGGCATCAAGGCTATTTACACCCCAACGCACTGACCTTGATTCGCGTCCAGTCCGCATCTTTTGGGAAGTCTTGGCCGCTGGGGTTGCGGGTGCGATCATAGGGCAGCTAACCGGTGGTCACCCACTACTTGGATTGACAACGGGTGGTTTAAGCCGAGCTCCTGAAGTGGCTGCGCTCATCCATGAGTTCGGCCCCGCCATGTTTGGGCGCGGTGGATTTGACCTTGCTTGCCGCGTCAGGCGCGCCGTGTCCCAAGTCGAGTATGACGCCTTGTCACGGCTCTTGACCGACACCGAGAAGCGAAACCTCAGGTTCCTTTAAGTTAGGCACTGCATGTGGCGGAATGTCCTCATTTCATCGGCCCCCCGCTGTTGTCTTGCCGGTTTTTGGTTTCCACTCCCGCGCTCGGCGCTGCGCCTCGGCGATCTGCTGGGAGGTCATCTTCTTGGCAACTGAATCGCGTGCATCTGCGTATTTCTTCTGGTTATCGCCACTGGCGCGCGAGGCCACTAGATTTAGCCACATATGCGCCTCGGCGTTGTTCTGCGGGACTCCTTGGCCTTGGTCGTACATGATGCCGAGGTTGTACTGAGCGAGATCGTCCCCTTGGTTTGCGGCTTTGCGGAACCAGCGGGCAGCCTCGGCGTAGTCCTGCGGCACTCCTTGGCCGTTGGCGCACATGATGCCGAGGTTGGACTGGGCGCTAGCGTGCCCTTGATCGGCGGCTTTACGGTACCAGCGGACGGCCTCGGTGTAGATCTGCGGGACTCCTTGGCCTTGGTCGTACATGATGCCGAGGTTGTACTGAGCGAGAGCGTCCCCTTGGTCTGCGGCTTTGCGGAACCAGCGGGCAGCCTCGGCGTAGTCCTGCGGCACTCCTTGGCCTTTGGCGTACATGAGGCCGAGGCTGTATTGGGCGCTGGCGTTTCCCTGATTGGCGGCTTTGCGGAAGCAACGGACGGCCTCAACGTAGTCGTGCCTCACCCCTTGGCCTTTGGCGTACATGAGGCCGAGGCTTAATTGGGCATCAGCGTCCCCTTGGTCGGCGGCTTTGCGGTACCACTTCGCAGCCTCGGCGTAGTCTTGCGGCAGTCCTTGGCCGTTGTAATACCTGACACCGAGGCTGAACTGAGCGCTAGCGTGCCCTTGATCGGCGGCTTTACGGTACCAGCGGACGGCCTCGGCGTAGTCCTGCGGCACTCCTTGGCCGTTGGCGCACATGATGCCGAGCTTGTTCTGGGCGCTATAGTCTCCTTGGTCGGCGGCTTTGCGGTACCACTTCGCAGCCTCGGCGTAGTCTTGCGGCACTCCTTGGCCTTCCGCGTACATGTAGCCGAGATTGAACTGAGCTTCAGCTTGCCCTTGATCGGCGGCTTTGCGGAACCAGCGGACGGCCTCGGTGTAGTCCTGCGGCACCCCTTTGCCTTCCGTGTACATGTAGCCTAGGAGGGACTGGCCGAGAGCTTGCCCTTGGTCGGCGGCCTTGCGGTACCAGCGGACGGCCTCGGCGTAGTCCTGCCGTACCCCGTCGCCTTGTTGGTACATGGCGCCGATGTCGGACTGGGCGGCAGCGTCGCCCTTCACTGCTCGTTCCCTCAAAGAATTCGGCGACTCCGGAGCGGTAACCTTGGCTTCTTGCCCAAACACAGGTAAAAGACATGACAATATGGCGAGTAACATGGCCAGTCTGTTCAATCCCCTAGACCTTACCTCGATTCGGCTCTTTTGCATTTCTATGAATAATACACCATCGTCTTAAATTCGGCTGGGTGCAGGCTAACCCTGCGTTCGGTCGGCGCTGAACTCGGCGGCGCTTCCGATTTTTCATTTCGGTTTACGGCGACGTTTTCGGTCTCCGTAGATTGTCGTCGAATATGACATGACCGTTTCGAGCAGAAACACTTCTCGGAAGGGTAGGTGTACTTGGGCCTTGGTCACTCGCTCAATCGCGTCGTTCCAATCGGATTCGAGGATAGGGTCGTTCGGAACGCAATTGACGACCAACACAGTCCCCGGTGGGTAGTTTTTGTTGCTCTTGCTCCTGAGCCGTTCGAGTATCTGGTCAGCTAGATCTGTCTTGAGTTCGTCGGGCGCGTGCACGTGGGCCTTCGAAACGATTTGGCCGGTTTTTTTGTCACGGAAGATCTCCTTTACACCAAACGACCCGCCCCGCTCGTGGAGCAACCGCCGGGCGAGGTAATCGTTTTGATGAACTGACATGGTGACTTCAACGAAAAGCTTTTTCGGAACTATGCGATGCTCAACCAGCGACCCAGAGGACCAGAGGATGGCGTCGTACGGCTGCGACCCGCTGAACCAACGGACCTTGATGCGACGGCCTTCGCTGTAGCGTGCCTGCACGTAGCGAGCGATTGGAATGAGCTCTTCAATTAGCCGCTTCTCGACCTTTGTTGGGCGTAGTCGAAGCTTTGCAAGGCCATCGGTTCCGCCCTTCACCTGTTCAAACAGGTCATAAACCTTCCGGCAGAAATCGAGCCCGTCTAGGCGTTCGCCATCGATTGTGGAGAGGTCCAATTGTCGTTTGGTTGGCATTGTTTTATTGTCGGGATATTGTCGGGCATTCGCGGTGGAATCTGGTCAAGGTTAATGTTACGCTCGTCCGCGTGTTTTCGCTGGCTAGCTTCGTTTCGCCGTGCTGCCGCCCGACTCAACTTTTCCTACGAAGCTAAGCTGCTCTTCGGGCTCGAAGAAACTACGGGCATACACCCGCCACCCAGAAATGCGACTGCACTCTTCTTCTTCGCCATCCGAACGTGCGAATAGTGCTCCATCATCTCGTTGGACATATGGCCCGCTATAGCCTTCAGCGTGGCGTCAGCTACGCCGTTCTCTGCCATCTCGGTAATAGCCTGATGCCGCAAATCATGGAAGCGATAGTTTAGGAATGGCTTCATTGCCCGTTCTCTCGCTCGTGTTTTATCGGCCCCAGATAGCGCCGCTGCCTTCACTGCCAGATCCCCTGCTCGCTTCGCTGCCTCGGCCCGGAGCGTTCGCCACGCTGTACGCCAAGTCTTCTGAGGCTTCGTAGAGTCTACTCGGTGGTTTTCACAGGCAGGGAAGACGTAATGCTCGGGCTCGGAACATCCCAACAATCTCGCACGTTCCAGCAACCGGGAAAGTACGGTCATGGCGTCGGGTGTCAGCGGTAGGGTGCGAAGACCCTTCTCGGTCTTGCTCCGTCGGATGCGAATTTCCTGTTCCAAGAAATCCACGTCTTTCCAGCAGAGGTGTTTGAGTTCAACACTCCGGCAGGTAGTGTTTACCGCAAGCACTGCGGCCCAGTAGGCAACCTCCCATTGCGGCTTGCTTCCTGCCGTTTGAAAGAGTAGCGCCTTCTGTTCCGCTGTCAGCACGTCCTTGGGCGCGCCCGTGTTTTCAGGCAAGGGTTTTACATCGTCATTCAGGAATTTCCAGCGCTTCGCCCGCTTGAGCATTTGCCGGAGGACGCCAACATCCATGTTGATCGTCCGATTGCTGATGCCTTTGGCTTTCCGATGGTTCTGGTAATTCGTGATATCAGCGGCGGTGATCTTCGCCAACTGCTTTTGGCCGAAGTACGCTTTCAGCGGCTTCGACCGCTCCCGGTCGATTTGCAGGGTACGCTCGGCTACGCGCCCTTTCCGTTCCTCAACGTACCGCTTCGTCGCATCCGCAAGAGACAGCCGTGCGAAGTCGCGGCCCGCCTTGTCCGCCCTTTTTCCGGCTTTGAAATCCGCAATGAGATCTTTCGACTTCTTGAGCGCCTCCTTGTAGTTTTTGGTTCCGAGAGCCGCCCTCACTCTCTCGCCGTCGATGGTCCCACGAAAATGCCAAGCATCTCCGCGTTTATAAATATCCATTCAAAAAGTTCTCCCGTGTGCGCTTGCGAATATAAACCTTGGTGACGGCCAGAGGGGGGTCATCGAAATCTGGGTGCGGGGGTCATTTCCGCTTCAGCCACTCCTTCAGCAACTTTTCTACCGTGGTGCTGAAATCGTCTTCCATGCCGATCAGTTTGCGCTTCACGTCGAGGTGCAGCGTCGTTGGTATGTATGCCGTGACTTGCGAAAAGTCAGGGTCGATCTTCTTTCCGGTCTTCTTTTTATCTTTCATTTCGTTTCCTTTCAAGAATGTTCTAAGTTGCTGCCAGTCTAGCAACGCTTTTGACCGAGCGGAATTATCCAAGGGGTCCGTTGGATACGCCGAAGTTGACAAAACCCCAATCTTGCGCCCATACTCCATTCATGTCTCAGCAACGCAGCAACGCAGACGTCCGAACTGCCGTCGCCTATATCCGCGTCTCCACCGAGGAGCAAGCGAAGGGCGGCGTATCGCTCAATGCTCAAGAAGAGCGTCTCCATGCCTATTGCAAGGCCGCAGGGCTAGAACTCGTGTGCCTGATCCGGGAAGAGGGCGTGAGCGGTGCCAAGCCCCTTAGCGACCGCGAGGGCGGCCAGCGGTTGCTTCGCCTCATCCAGAAGGACAAGGCCCACCACATCGTTGCCATGAAGCTGGACCGCCTCTTCCGCGACTGCGAAGACGCCTTGCGGCAAACCCGAGAATGGGACCGCTCCAACGTCGCGTTACACCTTGTGGACATGGGAGGCCAATCCATGAACACGGCGAGCGCCATGGGCCGCATGATGCTCACAATGATGGCCGGGTTCGCCGAGCTTGAGCGCAACCTGATAGCGGAACGCACTACGACCGCTATGCGGCACCTGAAAAGCAAAAAGCAAGCCTATTCTCCGACTCCGTTCGGGTTCCGGCGCATCGGCGACATTCTGGTGTCCGATGATGCCGAGCAGAAAGTCGTAGCCCTGATCCAAGCGCGCCGAGACGAAGGGCAAACCCTTGCTCACGTTGCCGACCAACTGAATGCGGAGCTTGTTCCGACCAAAAAGGGCGGTAGCTGGACGGCTATGACCGTTCGCCGCATCCTGCTTAATGACCTGCATACCGCCCCCTAGCTCGTAATTCCCTTGCGCGAGCCGTTCACCACATATCATTCTGGCGTCTGTGGTGCGCTCTTAACCATCATTCCAAATAGGGAAAGCCTATGATTACAAAGGCTTCCATCGCTTCTTAACCATAAACCTGCAAGTTTTCATTTGCTCCTTTAAGTACTACATCTATAGTAATTACGGTGACGTTTTTGCTGGCCTTATTATTGTGACGATCCACCCTCATTCGTAGTCGCCGTAAGCTTCGTATTGGGACTCGGCAGTTGGCTTCGACCTTTGGTTGGCTTCCCATTCTGTTCTGGCCTCGTCGCCGTTCGAACAATCACAGAACGACTCCGACTGCCTCTTGCCCCTCTCAGTCGGAAGGAGACCCCAATCCTTGCACTTCGGGCAAAGTGGCGGTGATTTCTGTCGATCTTTATTTTGTTTATCTACTGCTGTTCCGTCTACTACTGTGTGTCCGCTGGGTGAACTGATTGGTGTTCGTTCAGCGGAGGGCTCCTGTTCGGCTGGAGAGCCACCGCTGTTCGGCTGGCGAACCAGTTCCTCCCATCGTGTTTCAAGTTTTCCGACCTTCTCGCGCACGTATTCGAAAAGCCGCTGCCAGTCGATCCGATAGCGCGTGATGCCGCTCTTTCCGCCTTCACCGAGCCCTTTCACCCTCCGCACGATCCCCAGCGCGTCCAGCGCCTTCGCAGCCTCCGCAGCGGCCGTTTTCTGGATGCCCGAACCGGTGCGAATCGCTCCACCGTCTCGCATCACAGCACCCCCGGTCATCTGCCGATACGAGGTTGAATCGGCGTCCTTCCGGTAGGTCAACGTCCGCTCCGCAAGATACAAGAGAAGCAGGAAAACCGAGTGATGGAAAACCCCCGGTCCAAAACGTATTAAGAACGTCAGCGCTTCTGGCGTGTTTTTGAATGGGAGTGGGACGTAATTCGTCGCCACCTTCACTTTGAACCTCGGCTGAATTTTTCGTTCATGCGCGCGTCCCATTTTTCGTAATCGTCAAGAGACCCGCCCGAAAATTCAGAAGGCTGCACGGGCGGGTAACCGTCCTGTGTCCACTGGCGACTACGACGTCTGGTCAAGTATGCGTCGCGAGCAGCAACGGCTTCCTCAAGGCCGCTGAACATGTTGTCGAAGACCTCGTGCGTGTCACGAAACTGAACGCGATATCGCCCGCTGGCCTGTCGGCTGATCCCAAGTTCGCCAGTGTTGGTCTTGCGCCCCAGCCCCTTCTGGGTGTTTTCGGCCTGAGAAATGTGCTGGAGGTTTGCTCTGGTGCAGTACAGCTTTTCGCCGTCGATATGGTCCACTACGCAGCCCCTGCGTCGCCCGGCAATGATTGTGTGAAGGTATTGCAGACCGACTTGCACGTACCCGCAGCTATCGATCCAAAGCTGAGACCCCCTTTTCACGGACGCGATCGCTTTGCTAACACGTTCCACATCACACTCGCTTATCAGAGCAATGGCCTTGATCGGCTGGCCGGACGCTTTGCTTCCCGGAATGAATATTGGCACAGCCTGCCCGGCGTTTACGATGCCGGTATCAGGATCAATGTAGCCGAGTTCCCCCGGCTTCTTGCGGCGCGCCATTAGGCGGCCACCCCGAACGCTGGCAGGGCGTCTAGCCATCCGGTGAGGTCAGCCACCCTGTACGCGACCTTGCGGCCTATCTTCACAAATGGCGGTCCTTCCTTGCGGAGGCGCAACTTCTGGAGCGTGGAAACCTTCAGGCTCGTTATGCCCGCGACTTGGGTCTCGTTTAGTAGTTGGTATGGCGCAGGGTTTGACCTGCTTTCATGTTTTTCCATGTAAGCATTGTGCCCTGATTTAGTGCTCGTTTTACTCCATATAAGCGCGTGTACTTGCGTGTATTACGAGGGTTCCGGCGTGAGTTGACTTTCTGCGCTCGCAGCGACGTCATTGTCATTGTCGAGGTCGCGTTCCCACAGGGGTAGGTCCTCGTCTTCACCCTTTGATATCAGGTCTTTGCGAATAAAGGCATTCCTCTCGCGTGCCAATCTGATCCGATTCCCAATGTTCAGCAGGTGCTTGACCGAAATTGAACCCTGAGCTTCTTGTTGTTGGGATGAGCCTGTCAAGATGGGGAGTTCGTTCGTTTCTGCCGTCGAGTGTATCAGCCGGATTTCTCGATTTAGTGCCAAGTACACCTCAGTTGGATTTTCGGAATTGAGCAAGCGCACCCGCTCCTCTGCTCGTTTCAGCGCGGCTGAGGCCTTGTTTACCGTATTCTGCCTTGTGCCGTTTTTTATAATGGCCTCCGATGGCGTAGGGTACACGGCATCTCCGATTTTGCTGATCGAAATCTCGTTTTTTCTCAAGGCGAGTGCAAACATCGAATCGGGGTCTGGCTTGCGGCCCGACGAGGCTTCGGCAACTCTATCCTTCTGAAATACTCCGGCTGGATACAGTATGCCCATGGCTGTCAGGAATTTCTTTAACATGGCATCAAAATAGGAAGGATAGCCAAGAAGAAACGCGACTCGAAGGCGATCACGAATCTTTTCGAAGCTCTCGGATGGCATGTTTGGCATCGGCAGGAGGTTGTCGAGTGCCGCTGCCAACTCGGCAAAACCCTTTGGGTCCGTTCGTTCAGCGATTGCCATGAAAATTCGCTCACGAGTCAGGCTTTCGTCAGTCCGTGCTCGGGTATTCTTGCGGCGAGATGATCTTCTCATTACCCCAGTCTAGCGGCACAGTAGCGCCCACACTTTTTCAACTGGCATTCCGTGTGTCAGAGATTGTGTCAGGACACCCCTTCTAGCCCCGGCTTTCCCTAAGTTTCCGTGAGTTGGATTGCCTCTCAGCTTGGGTGCTAACCATTTTCTTTACTGCGACTTGCGGAAAATCAGGGAGGGTTCAGGCAAGTGCGAGTCTACGGTTCACACGCAGGAGGTCACAGGTTCGAGTCCTGTCGCGCCCACCATAACTCTTTCAGCATCAGCCGCTTGCTGGTTGCGCATGAAAGAGGCGCCCCCGTAGTTTGGTGCACTTTGGTGCAGATTCTGAAAACAGTGCCGCAGAACCATCTGTTCCTTCCTGACAACAGATGCGGATCCACCGCAGCCGACCGGGGCCTCAACGTGGCAATATTAAAAGCTATTAATTCTGCCGTTGGCCTGCTAGGGCTTTTTGTTCCAATCCGGTTTCGGCCATGGTCTATCAGGCTCAAATCTCCGTGGTGGGTCTGACTTTCTGTCGGGATAGGACGGCTCGAACCTTCCCGGTCGCGGATCGGGGCGCGGTCGCGGATCGGGGCGTGGTTGTGGGGGTCTTACTTTTTCGGCCATGTCTGTCGGTTCCTTAATCGTTTGTTTTTGCGTTAATCATTCGGGGGAGTCCAGAGATTCTCGACTGGTATCTGAGCGCATACCTCGTCGAAACAACGGTTCTCCAGTTTCTTGTCGCGACAGGGATCATCGCCCGATAACGCTTTGTGGCGGTCGCGAGAACTGTTCAGTGTTCGTTTCATCTCGCCCGAAAAGCTGCGAGTGTACTTCACGTCCTCGACCATCCGCTTCAAGTCGAAGTACAGGTCAGAGTACGCTTTGTAGAGCTTGCTATACCGCTCAATGCCTTTTGAGAGCTGAAGGAACGGCTTTACGACGGAGAGAATCCCCGCCAGTGCGGCGATCACGGTCCAGACGTACGCTCCCGGCCCTTCCTTAAAAAACGCCCAGCTTCCGAGACAGGACGGTGCCAGCACGGCTGGTGCTATATCCAAGTAGAGACCCCATGCGCGAAACGTTTTCAGCTTGGCTGCATAGTACCTCTCGTTTTGGGCAGTTGTTCGATACAGGTCATAGAGACTGGACAGATCGCGAATGAAGGCGCCGCGATCATGAGGGGCCGTGCCGATTGAAGCTTTCAAACCTGTGCAACTATTGTCAGTCTTCTGTTTCGGGGACACTGACTTTTCATTCGATGGTTTGGTTCGTTTACGCATTCGAGACGCAATCAGAGTTTCACTTGGTCTTTATCGTCATCCGGATCAGCCATGAGCTCATCAAGTTTGATCCAGACTTCTTCGCCGATGTACGGTTCTTCGATGACCCTCACACATGCAAGCTCACGAAGTAGATACTTCGCGAGAGACTTGTCCAGGTCTAACAGCTTCTTTCCACTTGCCGATCATATCGTCCAAGTCGGCGCAAGTAGGCATGTCCACGAGTGCCCACGAAAAGGCAAACGACCCGACAACAGTAAATAAGATTCCATTACCCGATATCCGATTCATACGGAGATCGTACCACCAATTTGTTGTCAAGTTCTCTCACAAATGGAATAAGTTAGAGAATTCTGCGACAGATCGAGGTGGTTTTATGCCTTAACAACTCAGAATTTATTCGGCCTTCCTGACTTTTGCTTCGTGGGTCTTTTCGTGCTCTTCGCAGGGACCGCCGGAATGACAACGCCTTCGGGTTCGACTGGTTTGAGGAACGGATCCAAGTCTTCAGCCTTCACAACAACCTTCCCGCTGCCGACTGTGTAAGCTTTCAATTGCCCCGTTTTAATCCATGCTTAGACCGTGCGCCTCGTGACACGCAAAGCGTCCGCGACCTCCTGGGGTGTGTACAGCGTCGGTGGCTCTACGCCCAAAAATGGGGGCGGACCCCAAATCCCCAGCCGTCATCCACATAATTCCTTCACACGAAGTCTGTAGTTGGCTCTCCTGCCTCGGCTCCAATAGAGACGGAGTATGTATAATCGTCGGTGGCCGGGAGACCAAGACGGGAATCCTGGTTAGAATCGTTGCAACAACAAAACAGGAGGCGCCGGATCCGTGAAGCACTTGTGTTTGTCGTTTTTTCTTGTCTCAGGCATTCTTACCGCGCAGACGATCGCGGGTTCCATTGTCGGAACCGTGAAAGACCCCGGCAGTCTCGCTGTGGCGGCCGCGGACGTCATTCTCGTACAGCCCACCACCGGAGCTGTCCGCCAGATGAAGACGGACGATCGCGGCGACTTCGTGTTCAGCGGCGTGCTTCCGGGGCAGTACAACCTCGACGTGAAGGTCAGCGGCTTCAAGACCGCCGAGAGGCGCTCCATCGAGCTTTCGGCATCCGAAACGCTTCCGCTTGGCGTGATTGTGCTGGAAGTGGGAAGCCTCACAGACACTGTAACGGTTACGGCTGAGGGCACCGCCATCCAAACCGCCAGCAGCGAGCGCGCCGGCTCCATCAACAAAGACCAGTTGGAGAGCCTGATGATTCGCGGCCGGAACGTCATGTCCCTGCTCGAGATTCTTCCGGGCGTCGTCGACCTTGCTGACGAAGAGTCCGTCAACCGCAACTGGAATCTCGCGGTGAACGGGAATCGCCGCAACACGAGCGGAGTCTCCCTTGACGGTATGACGCTGAACCAGGTCGGCAACAACTACAATTCCGTGGTCAGCGTGAGCATGGACGCAGTGGCCGAGGTGAAAGTGCTCATGAGCAACTATCAGGCCGAGTACGGCCGCATGTCCGGCGCCAACATTCAACTCATCACCAAGTCCGGCACAAAGAACTTCCACGGCATGGGGTCGTACTTTAAGCGGCACGAGCAGTTCAACGCCATGAACTACTTCGACAATCGCCTCGGGCTGAAAAAGTCGCCGTACCGTTACAACACCTGGGCGTACAACGTTGGCGGGCCGGTTTACATCCCGGGCAAATTCAACCGCAACCGGGATAAGTTATTTTTCTTCTGGTCTCAGGAGTATTGGCCGCTGAAGACGCCGCAGGGCGCGAAGCAGGTTACCGTGCCGACCGAACTCCAGCGCGGGGGCGACTTCTCCCAAACAATGGACCTCAACGGACGCGTGGTGCAGATCACCGATCCGTTCTCGCGGATCCCCGTTCCCGGCAACCGGATACCCCAAAGCCAGCTCAGCGCCAGCGGACTCGCGCTGCTCAAGGTGTTTCCGCTTCCGAACTACTTTGACAACGCCATCGCCGCTTACCGCTACAACTACGTTTTTCAATCCGACCGGTCGAGCACGCAGAACATGCGAACTCTCAAGGTGGACTACAATGTCACCCCCCGCGACCTCGTGTTCGTGAACCTGTCGATGCACGCGGACGAGCAAACCGGAGGGATGGGGCTCCCAGATTCGGGAGGGACCAACTGGGATCAACTGATCAAGACCTTCAGCACGCACGGAACCGTGCTCACAGGGCGATTCCAGCACATCTTCACACCGACGTTGGTCAATGAACTAAGCATGGGCTTCAGCCGGCGTCCCGAGCAGGATTTGTATTCGCCGGAGGAGTTGAGCCGGAGTCAGCGCGATGCCATCGGCTTCAAGGCCGGACAATTCAGCGCGACCGGCAACCCGCTCGGCATTGTTCCCAACGCGACTTTCAGCGGCGTCTCGCAGTCGGCCAAACTGACCACCGAAGGCCGGTTTCCCTTAAACCAGAACCAGAGTACGTTCAGCCTGACAAACAATCTAACCAAGACCATGGGGCCGCACACCCTCAAGGCCGGCGTCTATGCGGACCGCATCTGGCGCAACTCGTCGCGCACGGTGGCGTTCAACGGTGCTTTCGACTTCGGCCGGAACTCCAACAACCCTCTCGACACGAACTGGGCCTACGCGAATGCCGCGTATGGCGTCTTTGATTCGTACACCGAGGCGTCGAACCGGCCGCTGATGCACTATCGCGTGAGCAACATCGAATGGTTCCTGCAGGACAACTGGAAGGCGGCGCGCCGGTTGACGATCGACTTCGGCGTGCGCTTCCATCTCATTCCTCCGCTGCAGGAGCGGGACCGGTTGGTTTCCGGCTTCGTTCTTTCGCGATTCGACCAGGCCAAGCAGGTAAGGCTGATTGCGCCCGCGACGGTGGGAGGCAAGCGAGTCGGCATCCATCCGGTGACCGGCAAGGTCTACCCGGAGGCGTTCATCGGAGCCATCGCTCCGGGAGTCGGCGACAGCGCGAACGGCATGGTAGTCCCCGCTCTCGATTCGAGCTATCCCCCCGGGCTGATCGACGGTCGCGGAGTTCACTTCGCGCCGCGCATCGGATTCGCGTTCGATCCCTTCGGTAAGGGCAAAACCGCCCTCCGCGCGGGCTTCGGAATGTTCTACAACCGCCAGGACCTTTCGAGCGTTCAAGAACCCTTCTCCACCCAACCGCCGTTGGTCGACACGCCCGTGGTGAACTACGCCACGCTCGATGCTCTGCTCTCTTCCTCCGGCGTCCTGTTTCCGCAGGATGTGCTCGGACTGGATCGCGCCGGCAACGTGCCCAGCGTGATGAACTTCAGTTTCGGCGTGCAGCAGCGGATCTGGTTTCACACTGTTGTGGACGCCGCCTACGTCGGCTCGCTCGGCCGGCACCTGATGTGGCAGCGCAATCTGAACGCCATCCCCTTCGGTGCGAACTTTGAAGCCGCGAACGCCGATCCCACTAATCTGCGCGTGGCGCTGTCGCCGGCCTTCCTGCGCCCCATGATCGGCTACTCCAACATCAACCTGCGTGAATGGGCGTCCTCGTCCAACTACCACTCGCTTCAATTGAGCGTGAACCGCCGCTTTGCGAAGGGCGTTCAATATGGCCTGTCGTGGACGTGGTCCAAAGCGCTCGATTACAACGATTCCGACACCGATGCCGTCAGCACGCTGGTTCCCGTGCGCGTTTGGAACTACGGGCTGGCGGATTTCGACCGCACGCACGTCATGAAGCTAAATTGGCTCTGGGATCTTCCGAAATTGCCGTGGCGCAAGGGTCTGCTGAATACCGCCCTGAACGGATGGCAGGTTTCCGGAATCACCAGTTTCGTCAGCGGCACGCCGATGGGAGTCGCCTATTCGGCAGCCGGGCTCACCAACGTCACCGGGTCGCCCACGGACGGTGCACGAATCGTGGTGACCGGCAACCCCGTTCTGCCCAAGAGTGAGCGGACCTTCAGCCACAACTTCCGGACTGAGGTTTTTCAGCAGCCCGCGCGAGGGACCATCGGTAATGCCGCGAAGACTCTCATTCGAGGACCCGGCATCAACAACTGGAACGCCTCCGTGCTGAAGAACTTCCCCGTCCATGAGAATATTCGTCTGCAATTCCGCTGGGAGATGTTCAACGCGTTCAATCACACCCAGTACAGTGGTCTGGACAGGAGCCCGCGTTTCGACTCCCAGGGTAATCAGTTGAACGCCCGCTTCGGAGAATTCACGACCGCGCGCAACGCGAGGCAGATGCAGTTCGCGCTACGTCTCTTCTTCTGATCGAGTTAGTTTTCGAGGCCCGCCCGGCCGCGGCGCCCACGAAGAAAGTCCTGCGTGTCACCTGACAGTTATAGCGGCCGAACTGAACCGTTGGGGCGCTGTCGTAAAAGCGCCATGCGAATTCGTCCTACAATTGGCATTCTGGACTCCGAGACTTGGAACCGAGACCCAATTCGCTGACCGCATGGCGCCTCGGAGTGCTCGTGGCGGGCAAGGAGAACGGGGATGCTGCGTTGCGCAAAGCAGTGAGCGACATCTTCCTCGAATTGCGCGGACCCGTCTATCGCTACCTGCTCGGAAGTCTGGAACCTGAAGAAGCCGAAGATGCCACTCAGGAGGCCTTTCTGCGACTGTTCACGGAATTCCAGGCCGGCCGCCGGATTGAGCATGCTTGCGCCTGGGTTTTTCAGACCGCGCACAATCTGGCCGTCGACCGGCACCGGCGGTCGGCTCGGGAAGAGCACTGGGACGAAAATGCCTGGAAGAGTATCGAAGATAAACTCATGGAGCCCGGCCCCGATGCGCAACATGTGGTCCTTGAGAAAGAGCGGCTCAAGTCTTTGCGCGCCGCGATCTCCCGGCTCACGCCCCAGGAACGTCGTTGCACGGAGCTTCGGGCGGAAGGGCTGCGCTACCGCGAGATTGCCGAGGTGCTGGGCGTCCGCATCTCGTCGGTGCAGAACTACCTGGCACGGGCTATCGAGAAGGTGATGAGGAGGAGCGATGCTTCGTAGGGGCTGGCCGCGCCGGGTCGCGCATTTCTCCGGAGAGGATCTGCTGATTTACGCCGACGGGGAGGCTACACCGAAGGTTGCGAGAGCGATCGAAGAACACCTCAAGTCATGCTGGGGATGCCGCGGCCAACTGCACGCGATCGAAGACGCCGTGAGCGGGCTCGTGAAGGCCCGGGCCGCGTTGTTGAGCACGCCCGCAGCGGCTCCGCCAAAGAACTGGCGGGAGTTCGAGCCGCGGCTCGATGAAATAGCCGCGCGGGGCGAGAAGCCGCCTCTGTTCGCCTGGCTGAACCGGCGCAGGGCGCTCCAGGCGAGCACCGCCATTCTGGCGTTGGCGGCGGTCCTGTGGCTGGCGCTTCCCACTCCCACGGTCTCCGCCAAAGAAGCGCTCTCGCGCGCCGGCGACGCCGAAGCCAAGCTGGCGGGTCAGGTTTCGGGTCCGGTGGTTTATCAGAAAGTGCATCTACGGCGTACGGCGCCCCGCGCATCGGCCGAAGAAGCCACCCTGGAAGTTTGGGACGATGCCGCGCACAGGCGCATCGAACGCCGCGGCGAGGACCGTCTCTGGCGCGAGTTTGACCGGGCGCTCGCAGCGAATCACCTAGACGGGAAGCCGCTGGTTTCCGCGCGGACTTTCTCTTCGTGGCGGTCCGCCGTTCGCGTCAAGGACGAAAGCGCCGAGCGGACCAGTTCACTTTCCGGCGCACCTGCGGTTCGGGTACATACGTCCGCTTCGGGCCCTTACCTTGAAAGCCAGATCGTTGAGGGAGAGCTTCTGCTGGGCGCCACCAACTGGTTGCCCATCAGCCAAACCTGGCGCGTGCAGGGTCAGGACCGGATCTGGCAATACGAGTTGCAGGCGGTGACGCAACCGGTGCTTGCGCGGAACAGCTTGGACGTGCCCGCCCTAACTGCGCTCCCCACTCTACCGAAGCCGTCCGTATCCCTTCTGCCCCCCGCCACGCCCGCGCCTGCCGCCATGGGGGACGACGCGGATTTGGTGGAACTGGAAGCCCGCTATATCCTGCACCGGCGCGGCGATTGCCTGGCTGGCCTCATCCAGGTGCAGCGCGAGGGGACGGACAGGACAGTGGTTCGCGGATTAGCCGAAACATCGCGCCAGAAAGTGGAACTGACGGCCGCCCTTCCGCGCTCCCCGCTGCTGAGCGTCGAGATCAGAACCCTGGAGGAACTGGAGACAGCGGCGCCGCCAGCGAGCCAGCCGGAGCCGGCTGGAGAAATCCAGGCTCCCCCCGGCAACCGGGAGATTCCGGCGGCAGACTTGCTGCGCCGCAGGATGGAGGGGCGATACGGGGCGGAAAATGCGCTCCGCCGCACGGCGGAACTTGTCAACGAAGCTGTCGGCTTGTCGCGCTCGATGCGCGGGGAAGCCTGGGCTCTGCGCCGGCTGGCCGAGCGTTACGGCTCCGGCGCGACGGCGCCGCTGGCCCGTTCCGCGCGCAGGATGCTGGAAGCCATGCTGCGCGAGCACCTGTTGCGGTTGCGGGCAGACACCACCAAGGCCGTCGCCGTGTTCGAGCCCTTATGGGGCGAGTCTCCAGGCTTCGCGCCCGCTGTTTCGATTGCCCCGGCAGTGTCCGCCTTCTCTTGGAGCGAGTGCCTCGAACTGGCGCGAAACGTTGAGGAGATTGATACTCTCATTCAGGATCTCTTCACGGCTTCCGGACGACCCGCAAATGAAGTGGATCCGCGCATCCGTCAACTCCAGGCCGACCTCGAGCGCCTGCTGAGCGACGACCAGAATCTCGAAGCCAGGCTTGCCCTGCTGACCGCCAAAGGAGATCTTCCATGATAAAGAAATCGTTACTTTATTTGCTGATTGCGGCCGTTGTTGCCGCGTGGTTGCCGCCCTCCGCGACCGGGCAGACGCTCAACGCACAGATTACCGGGCGCGTGACCGACTCCAGCGAAGCAGTGGTGCCGGAAGTTCAGATCAGCGTCGTCGATGTCGACCGTCGCGTCGAACGAAACGTTCGTACCAACGAGACGGGCTATTACCGGGTGCCGTTTCTGGAGGCGGGCAACTACCGCCTTCTGGTGCGCAAGGAAGGTTTCAAGCCGATCAGCCGTTCGGGCATCACGCTGGAGATCGGCCAGGTCGCGCGGCTGGACTTCGTGCTGGAGATTGGCGCGCTCGCCGACAAGATTGAGGTGACGGCAGCTAACACCCTGGCGCAGTCGGAGACCACCGACGTGGGCCAGGTGATCGACAGCAAGCGCGTGCTGGAGATGCCGCTGAACGGGCGGAATTACCTGGAACTGGCGCGTTTCGCCGTCGGGGTGCTGCCGGCCGGGACCTACGGCGGCGGACAACGCCAGGCCGGCGAGGGCCAGTTCATCGCCGCCGGGATGCACGGTTACCAGAACACAGTGCTGCTGGACGGGGCCGATAACAGTTCGCGTTACTCGGGCGGAGCTCTCGGCTCCGAAGCCCAGGTGGCCAAACCGGCGGTCGATTCCGTTTCCGAATTCCGCGTCGTGACCAACAATACCGCGGCCGAGTTCGGCTACCGAATGGGCGCAAAGATTCTGGTCTCCACCCGCTCGGGCACCAACGCGTTCCACGGCTCCCTCTATGAATTCCTTCGAAACGAGAAGCTGGATGGAGCGAACTTCTTCGCCAATCGCTCGGGCGTCCCGAAACCGCCTTACAGGCAGAACCAGTTCGGCGGTACCGTTGGCGGTCCGGTGATCAAGAACAAAACGTTTTTCTTCGGGAGCTACCAGGACACCCGGATACGGATCGGCCGGAGTTCCATCGCATCGGTTCCCAGCAGGGACGTGGTGAACGGCGACTTTTCGCTGCAGCCGGCCACGCAGCGGAACATCTTTGATCCTTTGACGCTAACCGGCGCCGGTGCGAATGCGGTGCGGTTGCCGTTCGCGGGGAATCGCATCCCCGCCGACCGGATGGATCCGGTTGCCAAGAACGTGCTTGCGCTTTATCCCGCGCCAAATCTGGCGGGCAGGGAAAACCTGCCCAACAACTATTACTACGGTCCATCGGATCCCAGTGACGCGAAGCAGTTGGATACTCGTGTCGACCACAATTTCAGTCCGGCGCACAGCGTCTTCGGGCGGTACTCGATGCGACGGCAATCGAGCACGGTAAGCGGCAGTCTCGCGCCGCCGGCCGTGGGTAACGGCGGGCAAGAGACGGATGTCACCGGGCACAACGTCGCCTTCAGCGACCGCTATACCATCAGCCCCTCCAAAGTAAATGAGTTCCGTCTCGGATATTCGCGCCTGAATTCCATGTCCGGAACCCTTTACTCGGAGAACTACAACAAGAAACTGGGCATCACTGGTGCGCCCGGAGACAGCATCGGCGACGGCCTGGACCAGGGCATGTCCTTCTTCCAGGTGACCAATTTTTCCGCGTTGGGCGGCCCCACCTCGCTGCCCCTCAAAAATAACCTGGTCAACTTGATGCTGGCCGACAATCTGCTGATGCAGAAGGGCCGGCACACGCTGAAGGCGGGCGGCGAATACCGGCGTGGCAATATCCTTCGCCTTCCGGACCCCTTCCGCCGCGGCCAGTTTACGTTTAACGGCACCTACACGGCGCAGAAGCCCAACGACGCCACCAGTCGCTCCACCACGGGCAACTCGGTCGCCGACCTGACGCTGGGTTGGAGCAATGCTCTGCAATACGGGAATGCCGGAAGGGTAGAGACAAATATTCCCTACTACGGCCTTTTCTTACAGGACGACTGGAAAGTCACGCCGCGCCTGACCGTCACTGCGGGTTTGCGCTGGGAGTTGTTCAAGCGCCCGACGTTTCCGAACCCCGACAAACAGACCGTCTCGCGCTACCTGATCCCCGAGGTCAATGGCATTTCACCGGCCCAGGAGAGCATTGCTTTCCCGACGGATGGAAGCGACTGCGGCGGATGCCGCCAAGCCTGGTACAATTTTGGACCCAGGTTGGGCATCGCCTACCAGTTGACCAAGAGCACAGTACTGCGCGCCGGCGGCGGCCGTTACTTTGGCGAACACGACGACATCGAATTCGGCGGCGCCGCATTCGCTCAAGGTCCGCCACGCCTGGCCAATGTGACACTCAGCCAATCCCGGGAAACTACCCAGATTCTGCTCCGGGCGGGGATGCCGCCTCTGGTCCTTTCACAGGGCTTGCCGGCCAACGTGAACGTGTACGTCTCCCCCTACTACCTGCCGAATATGTCTGCCGGACAGTGGTTTTTCGATGTCCAGCAGAATCTGCCGTCCAGCATTCTTCTCACCCTGGGTTATAGCGGAACCTCTTCTTCCCACCTCGAGGTGCAGCGGAATCTGAATGTACCGTACACGCCCGATCCCGTCGCGCTGGCGACGTCACGTAAACCCAGGCCGCAGTTCAACCAGGTGATCCTGCTGGAGAACTCGCTCGGCGCCAGTTACCAATCCCTCAGCGCGAAGGCCGAAAAGCGATTCAGCAAGGGCTTCACCTTCCTGAGCTCGTTTACCTGGTCGCACAATATCGACTACGCCGCCGAATTGAACACCATCGGCAACGCGGTGACGTTTTATCGCGAGATGTGGCGCGAGCACGGCAACTCAAATCTGGACCGGCGCATGGCCTGGGTTAACAGCTTCCTGTACGAATTGCCCTTCGGACCCCAAAAAGCCCTGGCGAAATCCGGTCCCGCGCGCTGGCTTCTGTCAGGCTGGCAGGTCGGCGGGATCCTGTCGTTGCTGGCCGGTACGCCGCTGAACCATTCCTTCAACGTGGACAACCAGAACACCGGCGGGAATACTCGCGGCGACTGGCTGCGCAGCCCAAATTTGCCCTCAGACCAACGCACCATCGACCGGTGGTTTGACACCGGTTTTGTGGGCCCCAGCCGCCCGGGCGTGATCGGCAATGCGGGGCGCAACGTGATTTACGGTCCAGGCACCCGGAACTTCGACTTCGTGCTGCGGCGGGACTTCCCCATGCCGTGGGAGGGGCATCGTCTCGAGTTTCGCTTCGAGTCGTTCAACTTCACCAATACCCCAGCCTTCTACTCACCAAACGTGAGCGTGGGAACACCGGCCGCCGGCACTATTACTCAGTCTGGCGAGCCCCGCCGGAACCAGTTCGCGTTGAAGTACGTTTTCTGAAGGCTGGATCCGTATCAATGCCCGGGAGGTTACGCCTCCATAATGGGTAGTCGAATGAAGCGACGAAATCTGCTCGCATGCGGTATACTTCTGCACTCGGCCGCTTGAGGCAGAAGCCGGCCAGTGTTTTAGCCGCCCCGGCGCGCGCCCGATGCGAGAGTAAATGTTGTTGAAGCCGGTTGATCGCATGGCCGGCGCAGTGGATCCTCTGCCCCTCGGCAAGTCGGCTTTCTAAGGAGACACTGAATTGGAGGATATCCATGAAGCGGGACTTGAGTGACTGGAGCCGGCGGGCATTCCTGACCGCCGGAGGGCTGGTGTTGGGCCGGACGGCAGTATCCGCACAAGTGCCAGCCACGGCGCCCTCCTATGCCCGGAACTACCCGGACATGCTACTGGCGCACCTCGCCGCAAAGCTTAATGTGCATTCCGATCGTTGGGACCGGGAGCGCGAGGGCATCCGCACGGCGGCGGCGCTGGAGCGGCGTAACCGCTTCGTGCGCGAGAAGTTCGTCGAGATGTTGCACGGCTATCCGGAGAAGACGCCGCTCAAACCTGTGGTTGTCAAAACAGCGCAACGGGACGGCTATCGCGTGGAGAATGTGATGTTCGAGAGCCGGCCGAATTTCTTCGTGACCGGCAATCTGTACGTGCCGGCGGGAAACGGTCCGTTCCCCGCAATTATCTCGCCGTGCGGCCACTATTCATTGGCGCGCATGCAGCCGGATTATCAGTTCGTGTATCTCAATCTGGTCAAGGCGGGGTTCGTGGTGCTGGCCTACGATCCAATCGGACAGGGCGAGCGCAGGCACTATTGGAATCCGGAAACGGACGCGACCGAAGCATCGCTGGGGCCGGTCTTCGAGCACAGCATGCCCGGCCAACTCCTGTTGCTGCTGGGCGAGAACCTCACGGCCTACATGATCTGGGACGGCATGCGCGCAATTGATTATCTGCTCACCCGTCCCGAGGTGGACAAGGAGAAAATCGGCTGCGCTGGACATTCGGGCGGCGGCACGCTTACGCTGTTCATCAGCGCGCTGGACGAACGCGTCCGCTGCGCTGTGGTGAATGAAGGCGGCACCAGCCACCGCTGGCCGCTGACTCTCGAGCCCGACGCGCAGGTGGGTCCGTCGGATGTCGAGCAGAACCTGTTCCCCTCGGCTCTTTACGGTATCGACCGCTGCGACCTGCATAGCGCTATCGCGCCGCGGCCGCTGCTGGCGTTGATCGAGGAGTTCACGCCCCGCTTCAACCTCGCTGCTGACCACATCCGGGAGCGCTACCGGCAGGCAGGCGTCCCGGAGAAGTTCGCCACCGAAGAGGCGACCGACCCGCATGCGTATACGTTGAAACTCCGCCAGGCTACCACCAACTGGTTCTGCCGTTGGTTCTACGATCGCCCAGGCCCGGCGAGCGAGCCCGAGTTCGAACCGGAACCGCCTCGCAACCTGTACTGCACGCCGAATGGCTCAGTCCGGTACGCGCGGCAGGGGGAGACGATCTACTCCCTGATCGCGAAGAAGCAGGCGGCGCTGCCACCGCCCCGCGAGGCTCCGTCCACTCGTGCGGAATGGGATGCCTGGCGGCGCGAGTTTCTTCCGCAGGTTCGGGACGCGCTGCGCTACAGGCCGGTGAATGAGCCGTTGGGGGTGCACCGCCTGGTTACGACCGCGCGGAAGGGCTACCTCGTCGAGAAGATCGAATTCCTCTCCGAGCCGGGCATCTATATTCCTACCTGGATCTTCGTGCCGCAGAAGCGCAATGCGGATCCACGAGCGATTCTCTACGTCAACGACGCCGGCGTGGCCGAGGAAGGCGCGGTGGGAATGGAGTTCCAGGTCTTGGAAGAGCTGGCCCGGAAGGGGTATCTCGTGGTGGCCGTAGAACTGCGCGGGACAGGGCTCACGAAACCACAACGTCTCAAGGAGGCAGCTGCGTCCTCGGAGTTCCGGCAACTCTTCGACACCGAAACGGCGGCGGCGTACCTGGCTTGGTACATGGATGAATCGCTGCTGGGGATGCGGGTGCTGGACGTGCTGCGTGGCGTCGATTACGCGCTTGGCCGCGACGACGTAGACAAGCGGGGGTTGCGCGCGGCCGGATCGGGAAGAGGCGCCACGTGGCTCCTGTTCGCGGCGGCGCTCGATGTTCGCATTCAGTCCCTGGTTTGCGACCATGGTCTGCTGTCCTACAAGAGCTTGGTTCAGGCGGACCGGTACCGCTACGGCGCGGATATCTTTCTGCCCGGCGTGCTGCAACGGTTCGACCTGCCGCTGGTGGCGGCGACCTTGGCAGACCGTGCGCTGGCTCTGCTCTCTCCGCTCGATCCCATGAAGCGGACGGTGAGCATCCCCTCGGCCGAAGGCGCCTATGAGTGGACCCGCAAAGTCTTCGCGGGCGCGCGGGCGGGCGGCCGGTTCCGCATAGAGCCCCGGGACCCGGCAGTTCAACTGGCGCACCAGTATCTACGTGCGTTGGACTCCTCATCATGAAGATCTCTTGTACGATTGCGATCTCTTTCCTGGCAGCCGCAATGGCGGCGGCGCAGAGCCTTCCCAAGCAGTTGGTTCCGATTCTTGCGCAGCCCATTCAGGCGCCGGACGTCACCGCTTACCAACTGCGCCAGTACGCGATGCGGCACGTTCCTCCGCTGCCGAATCCGGCCAACGCGCACCAATGGAGCGCGGAGGCCGCCCGCATCCGCAGGCATCTGCTCGACGACGTCGTGTTTCACGGATGGCCGAAGGAGTGGGTCAACGCTCCGCCGAAGTTCGAGGAGGCGGGCGTCATCGAGGGGAAAGGCTACCGCATCCGGAAGTTCCGCTATGAGATCGTACCGGGCTTCTATTCCGCCGCGCTGCTCTACGAGCCCGCTCAACTAACCGGACGCATCCCGGCGATCCTGAATGTGAATGGTCATGTCGGACCGGTGGGCAAGGCAGTCGAGTACAAGCAGAAACGCTGCATCAACTACGCCCGGCACGGCATCCTGGCGCTGAATCTGGAATGGCTGGCGTTCGGCGAACTCGGCCACCCGGAAAACGATCACGCATACGCCGCGCATCTCGATCTGGCCGGCATGAACGGAGTGGGCTTGTTCTATCTGGCCATGCGGCGCGGGCTGGACTTCCTGGATCAACACCCCAACGCGGACCGCGGCCGGCTCGGGGTCACGGGCCTGTCCGGCGGCGGCTGGCAGACCATCACGCTGAGCGCTCTTGACGAACGCGTGGCCGTGTCGGTTCCGGTAGCCGGTTTCGCCGGCATGGTGACCAGCGTCGAGCACCCGGAGTACATCGGCGACGACATGGAGCAGAACGCCACGGATTTTCGCGACGGCCAGGATTACACGCATCTGGTGGCCATGCGGGCGCCGCGTCCGACACTGCTGATTTATAACGCAGAGGACGATTGCTGTTTCGTGGGTCCCATCGTGAAGCCTTACATTTACGATGCTGCGCGGCGCTTCTTCGAGCTGTACGGGAAAGCGGAATCGCTTTCCTGGTACGAGAATGCCGATCCGGGCACGCACAACTACCAACTCGACAACCGCCAGCAATCGTATCGTTTCTTCACGAAGTACTTCGGCCTGCCGGCCCTGGAGCGCGAACTGCCGGTGGATGGTGAGATCAACAGTTACGAGGAATTGATGGTAGGTCTGCCGAAGGACAACCTGACGATCCTGGGGCTTGCCCGGCAGCGCGCGCGCCTGATCGCGGGACGACCTTCAGACTCGCCAGCGGCCGGCAGGAGCAGACTGGCGTCCGTGGTGCGCTATAAGCCGGCCGCGGTGAAACACGCCTGGGCCGTCGCGACTACCAGGAGCAAGGGTGTGGCGACGGATTCGTTCCGCTTCCAGTTGAGCGACGACTTGCCGGCCGCCGGCGTGCTGGTTGCGGCCATCGACGCTCCCGGCAAGGCGCCGGTGACGATCGTGCTCGCGGACGAGGGAAGGAAATCTGCTGCGGCGGATGTTTCCGAACGTGTGAACCGGGGCGAGCGGGTACTCGTGCTGGATCTTCTGTTTCGCGGCGAGGTTTCTCCCGGAAAGCGCGGTACCCCGGAGTATACGCAGTTGCTCGGGGCGATCGGCGATCGTCCCCTAGGCCTCCAGGCGGCGCACCTGATCGCCATTTCGCACTGGCTGCGCGATCGCGGCGGCGCCCGGCAGGTAAGGCTCGAAAGCACCGGCCCGCGCAGCCAGATCACCGCGCTGGTGGCAGCGGCTCTGGAGCCGGCTCTATTCTCCGGCGTCCACATCCGCGAGGGGATGCGGAGCCTGGCACATTTGTTGGACACGCCCGTCTCTTACACCGCGGCTCCCGACCTGTTCTGCCTGGACCTGTACCAGGAGTTCGACGTGGACTCCCTGGCTGCGCTCGGGAAGGTCGCCAACTGAAATGACGATGCGCAGCCGGATTTCGATGGTTCTCACGGCACCCCGATCGGCGCCAGGCTCCGGTGCGATTCGCGACCGATGGCGCGATCACCTGGGCAATTTGTGATGCGCTTGGGTGAGCGCGCGGCTCGATAGCTCACGATCCAAAGTGTAGTTGAGGGATACTGATTGAGCGAAATGGCGTGAACCTCCCCGGTATGGGTGGACAAGAAGTGAGTGATGGGAGACGAATAAATGGACCACGGAAGTCTCTGCCGGATGCTTCTTTGCTTGATGTGCGGACTCGCGACAGCGAGCGCCCAGACCGGGTTCCGGCCTCCCGCCGTGCCGCTGGTGACGCACGATCCATATTTCAGCATCTGGTCCGCCGCGGACCGGCTGACAGACGAGCCGACCAAACACTGGACGGGTGCCGATCATTCGCTGGTTGCGCTGCTCCGGGTGGACGGTCGAACCTTCCGCGTGGCCGGCACGGCGCCCGGTGGCCAGTTCGCGCCCCTGCCGCAGACTGGACTCGAAGTGTGGCCCACTCGAACGATCTACCGCTTTGCCGGCCAGGGGATCGCACTTACGCTTACTTTCTTGACGCCCGCCTTGCCGGCTGATCTCGACACTCTCTCTCGCCCGGCCAGCTACATCGTTTGGACAGTGAATTCCACGGATGGGCGGCAGCACGACGTATCGCTGTATCTGGACGCCTCGAAGGAACTGGCCGTTAACATTCCGCAACAGCGAGTCGTATGGGGCCGGTTCCGGTTGGGTGATGTGACGGTGTTGAGGATGGGATCGCAAGAGCAACCGGTCTTGGGAAAGTCGGGCGACGACCTGCGAATTGACTGGGGCTACCTTTACCTGGCCGCGCCTCCCACTAGCGGCGCGGCGCAGGCGGCCACGGACCGGCGGGCGGCCGTTCATTCATTTGAGCAAAGCGGCCGGGTTCCCGACGCCGACGAACTGGAAGCGGACGAGGGCACGGAGGAACGCAGACTCGTGCTGGCTTACAGCGCCGGCCTCGGAAAGGTCGGGGCGGCGCCGGTATCACGCCATGTGGTGTTGGCCTATGACGACATGTTCTCGGTCGAATTTCTGCATCGGCAACTGCGTCCCTATTGGCGGCGCAACGGAACCGGAGCCGGCGACATGCTGCTTACGGCTTTGCGGGAATACGACACGCTGGCGGCCCGGTGCGCCCGGTTTGACGAGGAACTGATGGCGGACCTGCGGAGCGCCGGGGGCGAGGAGTACGCGCGCTTGTGCGCGCTGGCCTACCGCCAAACGCTGGCCGCACACAAACTGGTGGCCGGCATCGACGGCGCTCCGCTCATGTTCTCGAAAGAAAACTTCAGCAACGGCTGCATCGGAACCGTAGATGTGATTTGTCCAAGCGCCCCGTTCTTTCTGCTCTTCAACCCAAAATTGCTGGAGGCGCAGTTGCGGCCGTTGTTCGAGTATGCATCGCTGCCTCGATGGAAATTTCCGTTCGCGCCGCACGACCTGGGGACCTATCCATTAGCCAACGGCCAGGTCTACGGCGGCCGGGAGAAGTCGGAAGACCGGCAAATGCCCGTAGAGGAGAGCGGCAACATGCTGCTGCTGATGGCGGCGATTTCGCACAGTGGCGGCGGTACCGCGTTGGCGGAAAGCTACTGGCCACTGCTGTCAATGTGGGCTGCCTACCTGAAGCAAAAAGGACTGGATCCGGAGAACCAATTATCCACGGACGATTTCATGGGACACCTCGCGCACAATGCCAATCTTTCGCTCAAGGCGATTCTGGCCCTGGGCGCGTATGGCAAGTTGTGTGAAAGAAGCGGTCGCACGGAAGAAGCGAAGGCCTATCGGAGCACTGCGTCGGAGTTCGCGCGGAGTTGGGTCCAACTGGCCGATGATGGCGACCATTTCCGACTGGCGTTCGACGCGCCCGGCACCTGGAGCCAGAAGTACAACCTGGTCTGGGATCGCGCGTTGGACCTGAATCTGTTTCCGGCGGAAATTGCGCGGAAGGAGATCGCATTCTACAAAGGAAAGCTAGACAAATACGGTCTTCCATTGGACAACCGGAAGCCGCTCACCAAGCTGGACTGGCTGGTTTGGACGGCCACTCTGACCGAATCCGCCGCCGACTTCGAGACGTTCCTCCGTCCCGCCTACCAGTTCGTCAATGAAACACCAAACCGGGTGCCTCTGGCGGACGGGCACTGGACCGGAGACGCGCGCCAACGCAACAAGGCGCAAGCTCGTTCGGTGGTCGGCGGTGTGTTCATGAAGATGTTGGCCACGCCGGCCCTTCGCGAAAAGTGGCAGAAACGCGCCTCCGCGGCTCCGCAAGGGTTCGCGGACGATTTTTCGCATGGAATCGCGGATTGGTGGGTGGAGGGCGGCGAGCGCACATGGGTCCAAAACGGCCGTCTGCAAATGAAAGCCGATCCCGCCACGGGAGCAGCGGGAAATGTCGCAACCGTATGGCGGCGGGGCGCCCTTCCCGCCGATTTTGAACTCGAGCTCGATGCGCAAGTGGTCTCTTCCGTCCCGAACGTGAACAACATCAATCTGTTCCTCAACTACACCGATCCGTCCGGCGTCCCGCTAGAGAAATCGGCTGAATCGCGTCAAAGCGCCGCCTATGGCCTCTATCACCAGATCAACGGGTACATCATCACGTTCCTGAACGATACGGAGACCAACAGCGGAAAAGCGCGCGTCCGCATCCGCCGCAACCCTGGATTCCAACTTCTTGCGGAAGCCTTCACGTATCATTGCCGCGCCGGTATCACCTATCACCTTAAGGTCGTCAAGAAGGGCGGCGACATCCGGTTCTCGGTGGACGGCCAGGAGTTACTCCGTGCCAACGACCCGCATCCTCTCGGGTCCGGCTATTTCGGACTGCGCACGTTCCAAACGTGGTTGTGGTGGGACAACATCCGGCTGAAGCCGCTCGTCTGACAGACCGCCTGGCGTATGCTTTACCATTGCAGCCGGAGCGTTACCTGCACGTTCCGGCCTTCGTTCTGCGAAAGCTGGTTCAGGATGATGCCTGTCGGCGCTCCCGTCAGGTTCGTGCCCGGCATGTTCAGCACGTTGAAAAAGTCGACGTTCAGCCGCGCCATGACGCGCTCCTGGATTCGAATGGCCTTGAATAGCGAGGCGCTCATGAATGGGTCCTTCGTACTGCGCAATTTGCGGATTTGCGCAAGCACTCCTTCATCCACCTGCAGGCGCGGATGCGGACGCAGTGCCGTCATGGCCAGAACGCAGAGAACTCTCACGGAACCTTCAGATCTACGCGCCACTCTTTCATGCGCCGCGCCCGCATCTCGCCCAGGTTGGGATGCAGCCAGCGGCGAGCAAGATCGACGGTCGCGACCGCCGCCGTGCCCCGCTCTGGCGCCGAGGCGATGCGCGTCCCTTCGGGATTCATAATGTAGGTCGGGTGGTCGTAGCCGGAGGACACCAGAAACACCTGGTTATCGATAGCGCGTGCCTGCGCCAGCACCTCGTTGCCGCCCCAGATCGGCATTAGCACGATCTCGGCGCCCAGTCGCGCCAGCGCACGCGCCGGATCGGGGAAAAAGACGTCATAACAGATCATAAGTCCGATAGTCCCAAAATCGGTGCGGAAAACCGGATACTCGTTGCCCGGTGTCAACCCGCCCTCAATCTCGCCGATCGGCAGATACACCTTCCGGTACTTTCCGGCCACTCGGCCTTCGCGGTCCAACAGCACCGCGGTGTTGTAAACCGTGTGGCCCTCGCGCTCATAGAGGCCGGCGACGATGTAGCTCGATCGCTGTTTCGCCACGCGTCCAAGTTGGTCCGTGGTGGGTCCGGGGACCGTTTCGGCGACGTCGACGTATTTCTTGCCGGTGCCGATCACGGTTATGCCTTCTGGTAGGAGAATGATGTCCGTCTTGGGCGGCGCCGTCTTCTCGATCGCTGCGATAAACTGACCGACGCTCTCCTGCGCTGAGTTGGTCTTATCGGGACGCAGGTTGACGGTTGCGATGGTCACCGGCCGAGGCGCCGGCGCCGGAATGCGCTCGAACGAGATGTCGTCCCACCACACTGTACCCTGAGGTGCATTGAACAGATAAAGCTGCAGGAGAGCGGCGCCGGCGTCTTTCGGTGCTTGCAGATCGGCCGTCACTCGTGTCCATTCGCCCTCGCGTACCGCTCTGTAAACGTAGTCGGGTCGCCCGGCACGGCTTCCTTTAGCGTTGTTCCAGTCTACGCGCGGAAAGATCTGCAGCGACTCGTACGGGACCCCGGTGCATCGATAGTAGGCGCTGAAGCGGTACCACGCGCCGGCTTCGACGCCGGCGACCGTCCGCTCCCATCCGCCATAGACTGCGGCGTTGCCATTGCCGGCGATGGCCAGCGAGGCCGGGCGGGTGCGATAGTACACTTTGTCGAGAAACGCGCGCGGCGCGATCTCCGCGCGCGGACTCCAGATACTCCAGCCTTCCGGCAGGCCGTTCGGGCCTGCGGAAAAACCGTTCTCATGCAGCGGCAGCGTGGAAGCCGCCAGTGTGCCCGTTAGGAGCAGTAGGGCGAGTCGTTTCATTTTCCCTCTATCGGCAAGCATCGTACTATATCCAGCCGCGGGATGCGACCTCATCCTGCGCGAGCCCCCGTCTTCATCTATGGACACTTCACCCAGATCGGTGAACTTCACGCGAATTGGCCGTCCTGGCAGCAGGCCGCGCCGGGACGGAATATCCAGCTTGGACTGCGGCTGCAGCCGGATCACATCTCACGGTGAAGAGGCACTGATCACGGTCGCGGGTGCGCTAATGTCCCTCGGTGCTCTACGCTATGTCCTGGCCATGGCCGACGGGCGTTGCACGCCGACGAGTCCGTGCTTTGTTGACCGGCGCCTCCGAAAGAAGTGGCAGGAGGTCGCGCAGCGTATTTCGGACGTGTGCCCTGGCAGCACGCTCTGCCCACTCCGCGTCCCCGGCCTCGATCGCGCACAGAATCGCCTCGTGTTCCCGATACGCATCGACCAGCCGTCCAGGAACCTGCGATGCCAGCCGCTGAAACCATGAGATCATCTCGCGGTACTTGCCCATCAGGGTGGCTAATTCAGCATTCTGGCACGTGCTGAGGATATCCCCGTGGATCCGATCCCCTACGTCAGCGTCGTCCCCCGCGGCTAACCTGACACGCAGATCTTCAAAGTATTTTCGCAGCTCAAGCAGTTGCTCGTGCGGGAAGTCCCCGGCTGCGTCACGCGCCACAATGCCCTCCAACGCCTCGCGGATTTGAAAGACATCCGAGACCAGTTTCTGGTTGGGCTGAATGACATGAGCTCCGCAATGCGCCGGGCACTCGACAAGGCCGTCACGGGAGAGCTGGCGGATAGCCTCCCGTAGTGGCGTACGGCTGACACCAAGTTCTTCCGCAAGGCGAACTTCGCGAAGTGGCGACCCTGGCGGGATCTGCCCTTGGAAAATCCGTTCGCGCAGGGCGAAGTACGCCTCATCTTTACGCGTGACCGAATCCATATTAGTGTGATGCTACCATAAACTGCATACAAAAACAACGAAAACATATTGACATGAGGTGATTTTGCAATTACTGTATACAAAACGGCTGATGTTTTGGGAGCGCTCCGGTTCCGGACGAGTCTTCGGAGAGAGCCCAGCCGGCTGAATGTTGGAGTACGGCTTGATGGTAGCGGGAGGCATGGTCTCGTTCTTATGAAGACAAATCCTGGCGGGTTACGAAACGAAGACGGGCTGAGATGCTGGAGGCGCCCGTGAGCCCTTTTGACCGTCGCGACTTCCTAAAGATCAGCACAACCCTGAGCGCTGTGCGTCCTGCCCAGCCCGCGGCTAAGCCCCAGCCTCCGGAGCCCGTAGACCCATCACCGATCGTCTATCACTGGTGTGATGCAGACGGAAAAGTCCGTACGAGGAATATGCGCGCCGGCGAGGCCGTACCGATCGCCGGAGTCGCCCAGCGCCAGGCGGCGAGCGGCCCGCTGACGGTCGCACCGGCCGGCGGCCTCGTTGCCGCATGGGAAGCAGACACACACCGAACATGGGCGGGCCGTGATTTCTGGGCCAACCGGCTACAAGACTGGCAGGTACGCGCGGGAAAGCTGGAGTGCCTGGCCGCCGGACCAAACATGGAGAATCGTACGGTTCACCTGCTGACCCGCGAGGTTCTACCCGCCTCCGAGCCGATGGTGATCTCGGTCCGCACCGGTCTGTTGGAGGCCAATTCGGGGGAGGGTTGGAGCGGATTTCTGATTGGCGCGGGCGCGGGCAAGCTGGACTATCGGGGCGCCGCAGTTGTGCATCACCTAAGCGGTGAGGGCGGAGGAATTCTGGCGGTGCTGACCATGGACGGCCAGCTTGGGTTTCGCGACAACCGCGACGAGCCGTCACGAAACGCCTACCCGGTGCTGGCGGCATTGCCTACGGAGAGGCCGCGCACTCTTTGGGAGGACATCAAGCTTGATCTCGAAGCGATTCCATCGGGCGGTGGCGAGTACGAACTGCGCCTGACGGCGTGGAATTACGTGAGCGGGGAATTCATCGGAGCGGCGGCATTCGCCGGTGTTCCAGCGGCGGATCTGATGGGCTCGCTTGCGTTGGTTTCATCGCCGGTTGGAGATGCTCGCGGCCCGCGTTTCTGGTTTCGCGATGTGCGGACCGGGGGAGCGAAGATTCGTGTAGCGCCCGAGCGCGCTTTTGGTCCGGTTGCCTGCGTGATGTACACGGTCAGCGCTGGAGTGATGAAGCTGACAGCGCAGATGCTGCCAGTGGATGTTGCGCATCAGGCGCGAGTGGTTCTGGAATACCGCAAGCCGGGTGGGCAGTGGAGCCCAGCGCGTGAGGCGTTCATCGTCACGCCGGGCTTCACTGCACATTTCCGCGTCGAAGGCTGGAACATGCAGTCCGATCATGAGTACCGGCTGCAATACGGAGGCGAAATCGCCTACTCAGGTTTGATCCGCAGGGATCCCGCACAGAAACAGGAAATCGTCGTGGCGGCCACGTGTTGCCAGCAGGTGACTGGGCGCCCCGCCGACGATAGCTGGGGCGCGACTGGATACCGGGCGCCGCGCGGGAGATGGACGAAGGAAAACATCTGGTTTCCGTATATCGAAGTGGTTGATGGTATTCGTGCCCAGCAGCCCGACCTGCTGCTTTGTCTCGGCGATCAGATCTATGAGAGCGGTAGTCCGACCGGACGAGATCACGAAGGCCGCTGCCCGGAACTGGACTATCTCTACAAGTGGTATTTCTGGTGCTGGTCGTTTGGACAAATTGCGCGTGATACGCCGGTTGTCTGCCTACTCGACGACCACGACATTTATCACGGCAATATCTGGGGCATGGGCGGGCGCCGTAATGTGACCGGCGACGACCAGGACGGCGGTTATCTCTACGATCCCGAATTTGTGTGCATGGCGCAGCGTACGCAGACAGGGCACATGCCCGATCCGTTTGACCCGGCTCCCATCGACAACGGCATCACGGTCTACTACACGGGATTCGTGTATGGGGGCGTAAGTTTTGCAGTGCTCGAAGACCGCAAGTTCAAATCCCCTCCAGTGGCCCTCAAGGGGATTCGGCCCGGCTTGGTGAAAGATGGCAAACTGGCGGACCCCAGCTACGATATCGTCTCCGGCACCAGTCCAGCCCTGGAGCTGCTCGGCGAACGCCAGATGAAGTTCCTGCGGTCGTGGGTGCATGATTGGCGCGGCGCGAAACTGAAGCTGGCGATTACGCAGACCCCTCTGTCGTCGGCGCAGACTGACGAAAATGGCGCCATGGTGCCCGACCTCGACGCGAATGGCTGGCCGATGCCGGCACGCAACCGCTCCATCGACCTGCTGCGGCGCGGGCATGTGCCCAGCGTGGCAGGCGACACGCACTTGCCGTATGTCGTGCGGCATGGCGTCGACAAGCACGGCGACGGAATCTTTCAGTTCAGCATTCCCCCGGTCGCCAATAAGTACCGCCGCTGGTTCGATCCGTCGGCGCCTGGGCACAACCGCCAAGCCGGTGCGCCGTCCTTCACTGGCGACCACGTGGATGGTTTCGGCAACAAGATCACTCTGTACGCGGTCGCCAATCCCAAAGCACTCCCGCGGGAAATTCTCGCAGCCGGCGGGTTGACCGGGGATCAACGTCCCGCCGCGGCATCTTTGGAACGGACGAAGTTCTACTCGCGGACCGAAGTTTCTTACGCGGGCGTGCTGGACTGGCACACCATCCTGGACCGCTCTTTGAGTCCGGACGGATTTGGGATCGTCCGGATGGACAAGGCTGCGCAGACCATCCGTTTTGAGAGTTGGCCCTGGACTTCTTCTCCGAAGAACGGAGGGGGCCAGCATCCGGGCTGGCCGGTGACAGTCACATTGGCGGAATGCGACGGACGCGTACCGGTCGAGTATCTGCCGGACCTGAAGATCCGCGGCATTGCGGATCCGGTGGTACAGGTGATCGACCAGACCTCCGGCGAAATCGTATTCACGACCCGAGCCAAGGACGGCTTTTACCGGCCAGGAGTGTTCCGCCACGGCCGCTATAAGGTGCGTGTCGGAGAACCAGGAACCACGCGCATGAAAACGATCGAAAACGTGCAGTCCGATCCAGTGGCGGGCCGGGTCATTGAGGTCGTGCTCTGAGGTTGAAGTAGCGAAACGAAATTAGTCCATGATGTCCAACCAGACGAACTTTCTCCGGCAGGTTCAACTCGCACTCAAGGTGATCTTCTAATGCTCGATCGTAGAGAATTTCTCATGAGCGGCGCGGCAGTGACAGCTCCAGCCACGCTCTTGGGCGCCGCTGCTCGCAAGGATTGGTTCCGCCGGCAAGGCCGGGTGTTCCTGCTCGATTTTCAGGTACCCGATCCCCTGGACCAGGGTGTACCGGGGATGCCACACTTCTTCCAGAAACTCGACCCGGCCGCGATCGTCGAGCAATTGGCTGCGTCCGGCTCTAACGTCCTCCTCGTGCACGCCAAATGCAACCAGGGCAATGCCTACTACAACACCAAAGTTGGGCACAAACACAGCGACCTGGGAGAGCGGGACCTGATGGCGGAGTTCTCCTCGCTGTGCCGGAAGCGCGGGATGGGCATTCTCTATTACGTCCAGTTGTCGCGCGAACGCCGTTCTTTCGAACACCCGGAACGGCGTGCGATCGGCGCCGACGGACGGCCGGTTTTGACAGCCTCAGATAATCCGTTACTGGCAGCGCGCGAGGAGAGGCCGGTCGTCTGCATGAACGGGCCTCATCGCCAGTACATTAAAGACATCCTCGCCGAACTGAGCCGTGGCTACGACTTTGACGGCTTCTGGTTGGATTGTTACAACTGGTGGGGCCGGGTGAATCCTTGTTTCTGCGACGTCTGCAAATCGACTTACCGCAAGGATACCGGCGCCGAAATTCCGAAGCAAGGGCTATTCACAACTTCCGAAGGCAAGCGCTACATCGAGTGGCGCCGCCGTCTGAACACTACAATCTTGAAGGACGTCATCGAGACGGTCCGGCAGATCAATCCGCAACTTACCGTGACGCACAACGGCTCAGGCAGCAATTCCTTGTCCGATTGGGAGTTCTGCGACGCGGACGACTATGTCTCGCACGAGTATCACTTCAACGAGGGCTACGCGAATCTTTCGCTGCTGTGCCAGCGGAACTGGTCGCTCAAGCCCGGAGTGCCGTTTGAAATCGAGATCTGGCGTTTCGCGAACCGGCTTGGCGGCCCCCGCGCCACCATGCGCGCCTATCAGGTGCGCCGCCCCGAGGTACTGCTTACGGAAATGGCCTCTGTGGTGGCGAACGGCGGATTCCCGCAATACTACGACCAGGTGAAGGCGGACGGCACGCTCGAGGCGCGGAGCCTCAAGATGCTGGCTCCCGCGTTCCGCGAAGTGGCGGCGCGCCAGCCCTGGGGTAGCGTGGGCGAACCGGTTGGCTACGCGGCGGTATTGTGGTCGAAAGCGACCGAAGCGCTGGCGCCGCGAGACGAGCAAGCGCTGCATCGCGACGGCGTGGCCGGCGCGTACACCGCACTGATGGAAGCCCACATGCCCGCTGCGGTGCTAACCGAGAGAGACATCACTATGCGCCGTTGGCGCGGCGCGCGAGTGATTGTAGTCGACGCCGCTGAATGCCTCTCCGCGGAATGCTGCAAAGCGCTTGCCGACTACACCCTCAATGGCGGAGGGCTGGTTGTCACCGGCCGTTCGTCGCTGCGCGACGGCGAAGGAAGGCCCCTCAAGAATTTCGGACTCTCCGCGCTGTTGGGTGCGGACTACCAGGGCATGACTCCGAAGTGGTACAGCTTTCTCAATCCGGAAGGGACGCATCCTGTTACAGCGGGACTCGAGCCAGGCTTCCCGCTATCGGTTTACGAAACCTTGCAGGTGCGGGCGGCGGCGAAACCCGGTGTGCAGGTGCTGGGCACCATCGTGAACCCGATGCCGGGTTTCCACATGGGCTACCCGCCGCATGAGCGCACCGGCGCGCCCGGACTGTTGGTTCGCGAGCACGGGAAAGGGCGGGTAGTTTATGTGAGTGCGGCGTTGGGCGCGGTCTATTTCCGAGTGAACCACCCCGACTACGGCCGGCTGATGGTGAACGCGGTGGAGTGGGCAGCCGCATCCGCACCGCCTGTGACCGTAGACGCCCCCGGAACTGTGGAGATGGTTGCATGGCGCGACGAAAGCTCGCGCCGCACTATCGTGCATTTGGTCAACCGCACCGGCGCCGGCCTGCCGCAGGGAGAGGGCGCGTTTCAACACGACGTCATTCCGGTGCATGGCATTCGGGTGCATGTCACTGGCCGGTTGGCTGGAGCCGTCGCGAAGATCCAGCCCGGCGGCCGCGTACTGCCGTCCAAGCGAAGCGGCGACCGGATGACGGTCGAACTCGATCGCCTTGATATTTGGGAAGTCCTCGAAATTGCGTAACCGCGAGAAGGAAGAGAAGGTGTCTCATGAATCGAAGGAGTAGAACGATGTCATTCCCGGTAGTTCGAATGAGAATTTTGGACTTGCTCATGACTGGCCTGTTGCTAAGCAGCTTGAGCTTCGCTCAGGAGTCCCGCGCCACGATAGTCACTCGAGTGACGGACTCGAGCCAGGCTCTGGTTCCCGGAGCAACTGTCCGGGCTGTCAACCTGGCGACGAACTCCGGCGCTTCTTCGGTGACCAATGAGCACGGCGATTGCGAAATCCCCTACCTGTTGCCGGGGCTTTATCGAGTGACGGTAACGTCCGCTGGTTTCAAGACGGCGATTCAGGACCAGATCGAGTTGCGCGTCGGCGATCGTTTAGCGCTTGACTTCGCACTCGCCCTGGGCGAATTGGGCGAGTCCGTAACTGTGACCGGGGAGACGCCTCTGATCGAGACAACCAGCGCGTCCTCAGGGTCGGTAATGAATCAGCAGCTTTTACAGGACCTGCCGGGTGTGGGTGGAAATCCGTTTTATTACACCAGGCTGGCGCCCGGCGTGATCAATCCGGGCAATTGGGGTGGTGGTGGTGCGCAGGCCGTGACCGAGTCAACACAAATCGTCGTCAGCGGGACGACGAACGTGAGTGAAGGCGCTGTAGACGGAAGCCCGAACATGGGCCAGCGAAACCTGGCGTTTGTGCCGCCGCGGGATCTGGTGCAGGAGTTGAAGATTCACACGGCCGCTTATGACGCAAGCTTTGGACACGCTGCGGGCGCGATGACGAATTTGAGCACCAAGTCGGGCACGAACGAAGTCCACGGCACAGCCTACATGCAGGAGATGCAGTGGGCGGCCACTCCATGGTTTGAGAACTATTTCTACTACAATCCGCTTACCGGACCGCTCAATGAAGAAAAGAAAGCCCTGAGCTACGGCACAGAACAACGACGGATCCAAGGAGCGACGGTGACGGCGCCGCTGGTGATCCCGAAGCTTTACAACGGGAAGAACAAAACGTTCTGGAGCTTCGGCTACGACCGGACACACAACTGGAACGAGAAGGCTGCCACCTACACCGTACCTACTGTTGCGCAGAAGCAAGGCGATCTTTCGGGGTTGCTGGCGGCTGGGCCGGTTTACCAGATCTACGATCCGTTCACGACCGTACCCGCGGCACAGAGCGGCCGGTTCCAAAGGCAGCCGATTCCGGGCAATATCATTCCGAAGAGCCGCCTGGATCCAATCGCACTGAAGATCCTGAGCTATTACCCGGACCCGAACCAGCCGGGAACCATTGACGGCAGACGGAACTACTATGTCGTGTGCCGCAATTGGGAGTTTTGGAACAGGAGTGTGATGAACCGCCTGGATCACGTTATCAGTGACAAGCACAGGGTGTTTGGGCGCTGGCATAACGCGCAGTTCGACCAGCAAACGAAAACTTTGGACACACCGATGACGCAGAATCTCAACGACCGGACGGGGTGGGGTCTGGTTCTGGACGACGTCTATGTGTGGAATCCCCAGTTGTTGTTGAACGTCCGGTATGGCGTGAACTATCAAAACACCAAAGCCGGCCGCGGATCACAGGGTTTCGACCTGACAACGCTAGGTTTCCCGCAGCGCCTGATGAACGAGATCAACACAAAGAACAACTATGTCGGGTTGACCTTCCCACTGACTCAGATCGATGGCTCGGCTTTCACTGATCTGGGCGCCAACGGCGGCAACGACGTAAAGACCTACTACCATAACTTCGGCGCCACCGTAACCAAAATTGCAGGTAGCCACAGTCTGAGGTTCGGTGGTGAGTTCCGGCTGATGCAGGAGAACGGTATCAACTACGGAAGCGTATCACCGCAACTGACCTTTGCCCAGGCTTATACACGTGGTCCGCTGGACAACTCGGCTGCGGCGCCGATCGGCCAAGGCTTGGCGTCCATGCTGCTGGGTATTCCGACTGGCGGCCAGATCGCCATCAATGCCTCGCGGGCAGAGCAGTCCACGTTCTGGGCGGGCTTTGTTCAAAATGACTGGCGCGTCACGCGACGGCTCACGGTTAACATCGGCTTGCGGTACGAGTATGAGGGAGCGATAACGGAAAGGCACAACCGCTCTATCCGCGGGTTTGACTTTGGTGCGGAAAGCCCGATTGCAACGCAGGCAAAGGCGAACTACGCCAAGAACCCTATGCCGGAGCTGCCCGCAAACCAGTTCCGCGTAATGGGCGGCTTGCTGTTTGCCGGTGTAAACGGTCAGCCCAGAGGACTGTGGAATAGCGATAAGAATAACTTCGCGCCCCGTGTGGGATTCGCCTATGTGTTGACTCCTAAGATGACCATCCGCGCGGGCTACGGCATTTTCTATGATGCGATCGGCAGCGATCGCCAGAGCGTCAACCAGGGCGGCTTCAACCAGGCGACAAACATCATCCCTTCTCTCACTAACGGCCAGACTTACCAGGAAACGCTTTCGAACCTGTTCCCACGCGGCCTGGATGTGCCTCGTGGCGCAGCCGACGGGCTCTCGACTTTCATCGGGCGCGGGGTGAGTTATTTCAACAGCGACCCACTCAATCCGTATATGCAGCGGTGGTCATTCTCGCTACAGCGTGAGTTGCCGTCGCGAGTGGTGTTCGAGACGATGTATGTTGGCAACCGCGGGACAAAACTTGCCGCCAACCAACAGTACACGGCAACGCCGGCACAATACCTCTCAAGGCTGCCCTATCGGGACCAGACGACGATCAGCTACCTTAGTGCGCAGGTGCCGAGCCCGTTCTTTGGTATAGCGGAATTTGCCGGAACAAACCTGGGCAGCGCGACCATCAGCCGGGCGAACCTACTGAGGCCTTATCCGCAATTTTCCGGGATCACGGCCAACGTGCCCACCGGGTATTCCTACTTCCACTCCTTGCAGACGCAGGTGGAAAAGCGTATGAGAGCCGGATTGACTTTCCAGTCAGCCTGGACCTACTCGAAGTACATGGACGCGACCGCCTATCTGAACGACAGCGATCTGAGACCGGAGAAGGTCATCTCGGCGAGCGACCGCACGCACCGGTTTGTGGCCTCCGCAATGTACGAGCTGCCGATCGGGCGAGGACGAGCTTTTCTGGGAAACACTAAAGGAGTAGCGGAGGGAATTATCGGTGGCTGGCAGATCCAAGGCTTTTACGAGTCTCAGACCGGGCAGGCGCTCGGCTTCGGCAACGCCATCTTCAACGGTGATCTGCACGACATCGAGCTGCCGGTCGGCGAACGTCGCGTGGAACGCTGGATCAATACCGACGCCGGCTTCACCCGCGAAACCCAGAAGCAACTCGCTTCGAACATCCAAATGCTCTCGAGCCGGTTCAACGGAGTCCGTACGGACGGGATCAACAACTTCCAAGTGTCCGCGTTCAAGCACTTCAGAATCAAGGAACGATTCCGCCTGCGGCTCATGATTATGGGGGTCAATGCACTGAACCATCCACAATTCGCGGATCCTAACACCGCACCGGCCAATTCACTGTTTGGCACCATTGATGGGACCGCTAGCGAGCGCGAGGTCATCTGGGGGTTGAAACTCCTGTTTTGAGCCAGGTCCAGAGCGTGTTTGAGGATCGTTTTCCAATCGATTGAACCAACATGAAAATCACACAGATTCACACGATGATCGCCCGGGTCCCTCTGGGTCAGCAACGGTTCCTTTCCTCGCAATGCGCCTTTCCGGAGCGCAACAGTTTACTTGTCCGGGTGGATACCGACGAAGGAATCTCCGGATGGGGCGAGGGCGGCCAGTACGGGCCGCCCGAACCGGTGGCCAGTTGTATCGTTAATGTGCTCGCGCCGCAGATCCTGGGTCGCAATCCGCTTGACCGCGGCCGCATCGGTCTGGAGCTATACGCGGCCACGCGGGATTTCGGCCAAAAGGGTTCCTATATTGAGGCGATGAGCGCCATCGATATCGCCCTGTGGGACATCGCGGGCAAGGCGCTGGGCGTGCCCGTCTGCCGGCTGTTGGGAGGCGCGTTCCGCGACAGCGTTCCCGCCTATGCGACTGGATGCTACTACCGGGGCGACACATATCTCGACCACCGCTCCACGCTCAGCGATCTGGCGGTGGAAGCGAAATCCTACATCACTGCCGGTTTTCGCATGCTCAAAATGAAGGTCGGACTGCTGCGTGTGGAGGACGATTGCGAGCGCGTGGCCGCGGTGCGTGAGGCCGTGGGCCCGGATTGCACGCTGCTGGTAGACGCCAACCACGCCTACAACGCGATGACCGCTGTGCACATGGCCCGCGGGTTGGAACGTTATGGCGTGCGCTGGTTTGAAGAGCCGGTTCCGCCCGAGGATCGCGATGGGTATCGACGAGTTCGGAGTTCGACCAGCGTACCCATCGCCGGCGGCGAGTGTGAGTACATGCGTTTTGGATTCCGCGACCTGATCGCCGGAGGCTGCGTCGACATCGTCCAGCCCGATCTTTGCGTTGCGGGAGGGTTCAGCGAATGGTTGAAGATCGTCGCGCTGGCCGAGAGCTTTGGCGTCTGGGCAGTGCCGCACGTATGGGGATCGGGCGTGGCGCTGGCTGCGGCTCTGCATGCGGTGGCTGCACTACCACCTTTCCCGCACACTGCCAATCCAGTGCCCATGCAAAACGAGCCGGTAATCGAATTCGATCGTAACTACAATCCGCTGCGCGACGATCTGCTGGAGCAGACCTTTCAGTGTGTAGACGGACGCGTTAGCGTGCCGGCAGGCCCCGGACTCGGCATCACGATAAACGAGGAAGTTCTGAGACGTTATTCGACCGAGCTTGCGATGGCGGAAAGATGAGGAACCAAATGCTGCTGAAGAACAAGACTGCTTTGATCACGGGTGGAGGCCGGGGCATCGGCTATGCGATCGCCCAGCGTTTTGCGCGCGAAGGATGCAACATCGTAATCGCCGACTTGGCCGATGGATCCGACGCCGTTGCGGAGTTGCGTTTGCTGGGTGTCGCCGCCGAAGCACACCGTGTCGACGTCACCGACGAAGCCCAGGTCGTATCCCTCTTTGCCGGAATCGAGACGCTGGACATCCTGGTGAATGACGTGGGTACCTATGGCCCGGTGAAGAAGATTGTTGACATGGAGCGCGAGGCTTGGGATCGGACATTCGCGGTAAATCTCACCTCAACCATGCTGTGCTCGCGCGAAGCCCTGAAGAAGATGATTGCGCAGCGTTCCGGCAACATCGTCAATATCGCTTCCAACGTGGCGCGGCGGGGTCTCCCATATCGCGGCGCTTATGTCGCCACGAAGTGGGGCATGCTTGGATTGACCCAAACGCTGGCGCTTGAAACCGCCGAGTATGGCATTCGCGTGAACGCTGTTTTGCCAGGTCCGGTGCCCACACCCCACCTGGAAGAAGTCATGGCGTTGCATGCCCAAGTCGAAGGCAAGGGTGTGGACTCCGTGGCCGAGGACTGGCGGTTGTGTGCGCCGCTCAAGCGCTTCATCGAAGCGGAAGAGGTTGCCAACGTTGCGCTGTTTCTCGCCAGCGAGCAATCCAGCGCGATGACCGGTCAAAGCTTGAATGTGACCGGCGGCTTCATCATGACGTAGAGATCCAACCATGATCATCGACGCTCACGCTCACATCTTCAGCCACGTGTGTCCGCGCGTGGCGCCGCCCGAATTCGCGGACGGCCGCTTTCCGGTGGACCGATTGCTCGCGCTGATGGACGCCGATGGCGTCGATGGCGCTGTGATCGTGCAGAACCCGGTAATCGGGATCATCAACGAGGAAGTGCGCGCAGCACTCGACGCCTACCCGGAGCGCTTCGCCGGAGTTGTCCAGGTGGATCCGGTCGCGCCCGGCGCGCTGGAAGTAATTCGCGAATACGTCCGCTCCCCGCGGCAGCGGACGGTCAAGCTGGAGATGAGCGAGGAGTGGGGGTGGTGTGGCGTCCATCCCGGCTTACGGTTGGACGGCCCCGAGTTGATGGGCCTCTGGGGACTCGCGGCTGAAGTGGGGCTCAACGTCATGATCGACCCGGGAGCGATCGGAAAGTCCGGCTACCAGGTGGAAGCGATTGATAGCCTCAGCGAAACGCACGCTGGCGTACGATTCCTAATCGAGCACCTCGGTTACATGCAGTCCGCAGACACGGCCGATGAGACCGCCCGGCGGCGAAGGATCGAGATGTTGCGATTGGCGCTGAAGCCTAACGTGTTCATCGGCTTTTCCGCGGCCTCGACATTACTGGAAGAACCGTACCCCTGTCGTGGCGCGGTGGGTCTACTGCAGGAAGCCATGGAATTGGTGGGAGCGAACAAGATCCTCTGGGGCACCGACGTACCCTACACGCTCCGGCGCCACACTTACAAGCAACTGCTAGATACAGTTCGCCGCGACGCGCCGTTTCTGTCCGAGGCGGAACGCAATCGCATCCTGGGCGAAAACGCCAAAGAGATATTTTTCAGCGGGTGGCTAAACGGGTAACTATGTACCAACCAGAATCATTCGCGGCGGCGCTCACACTGATGCTGATCGGCATGATCGGCTGGGGTTCGTGGGGCAACGCCTACAAGATGACGCCGAAGCGGCGCTTCGAGCTCTTCTATATCGATTATGTGACCGGCACATTTTTGATTGCCCTGATCGGCGCGCTCACTATGGGAAGCTGGTTTGGCGCGCCCACATTTCTCGATAATCTGCGGTCGGCTTCGGTCGAATCCTGCGCGTACGCATTACTGGCTGGGTGCGTGCTGAACTTCGGGAACATTCTGCTGACAGCCGGTATCGCGCTGGTCGGCATGGCGGTCGCGTTCCCAATCGCGCTTGGGTTGTCCATCGTGGCCAGCACGTTTCTCAGTTACATGATCGCTCCGCGCGGCAATCCGGTACCGCTATTCGCCGGAGTGGCGCTCGTCTTCGTGGCTGTGGTCTTCAGTTCGTTGGCGTATCGCGCGCGCGGCACGGACGGCGCAAAACCTTCGCGGAAAGGTCTCCTGCTGTGCCTTTTCTCGGGAATACTGTTTAGCGGGTTCGCACCTCTGGTGGCGAAGGCGTTTTCTGTCGGGAGTCCTGTGTCTCCTTACGGTGCGGCAGTGCTGTTCACCGCCGGCGCGCTCGCTTCAACGTTTCCGCTGATGGCCTGGTTTATGCGGCGTCCCGTTGAGGGGCCTCCACTGGGGCCGGGTGATTTCTTCCGCAGCACCTGGCGCGAGCACTGGGTGGGTTTGGTGGGCGGCTTTGTCTGGGGAACCGGTACGGTGCTGACCTTCGTCGCAGCCGGTTTCGTCGGCATGGCGCTGGCGGGAGCGATCGGACAGGCGAATTCGCTGGTGGCGGCAATCTGGGGCGTATTTGTGTGGCGCGAGTTTGCCGGCGCTCCGGCGCGCAGCAAGCTATGGCTCACGTTGATGTTTCTGTTCTATGTGTCTGGCATCGTATCGATTGCGTTCAGCCACGAGGAGAAGACATCTCCGGCGCGCTTCGAGGTGACGCGGGAGACAACAACGATGGGCCGCCCGGTCGACCTAATTGTGTTGCGCGACAATTCGGGCGGACTCGAAGCGGCCATCGCACCCGCCGAAGGCGGTGAACTGAGCGGCTTTCGAGTGAAGCATCAAGACCGCTGGAACGAGTTGATCTATCGCGCGCGAGATTACGTAGAAACGCAGGGCTGGCGAGGCAAGGCGCCCTTTCTCTGGCCTGCTACCGGCCGGAACTTCGCGCCGGGCGTCCGGCCCGACTTCGCGCTGAACGCGGTGGGTGCATACGACATTGGCGGGCAGCGCTACCCGATGCCGCTGCATGGCTTCGCGCGCGAGATGGTCTGGAGTGTCATTGAGCAGAGCGCTGACTCCGGCGGAGCTTCGGCGACGCTGCTGCTGAACGACTCGCCGGAAACTCGTCGATACTATCCGTTCGGCTTTCGTGTGACGGTGCAATATCGCCTTCGAGACGGCGAACTCGGTCTGCTTTACACTGTGACCGCATCGCGCGAGAACACCGGCCCGATGCCCTTTTCCATTGGCAATCATCTGATACTGCGTGTGCCGTTCGTGCCAGGCAGCGACGTCGGCGCCATGATGATGGAGACCCCGTCGAGCGTGGAACTGCTCAAGACAGCGGATGGGCTGGCCACAGGAGCGAGCCGTCCGAGGAGTGTGTCGCCGCCAGTGCGTCTGACTGCAATTGACACGAGCACAGCGGTGTCGCTCGGAGGGTACAATGGGAATCCGCTATTGAAGCTTTCCGATCCGGCGGGCCTATCGCTCACGATTTCGCATGAGGCGTCCTCCGTGCCGGAAGGGCCTCTGGTCCAATTCAACCTCTGGGGTGAACCGGGCAAGGGCTACTTCAGCCCCGAGCCATGGGTGGGCTTGCAGAATTCATTGGTGCGCCGCCAGGGGTTGGTCTCTCTCGATGCCGGATCGAGCTGGACTTGGCGTGTTGTTCTCAGACCTGAAGCTAATTGAATATTAAATAGAGAGGCATTAAACGAGAAATGCATTGCTTGATACTGTTTATGCTTGCTGGCCTAGCGCTTCCCGCGTGGAGCCAGACAACGGCGCCCGGTAAGTGGACGGCCGACTGGGAAGTGCTGAACCGGCACAAAGTGCCAGACTGGATCCTCGACGCCAAAATCGGCGTTCAGTATGTCGGCGAGCCGATGGACCTGAACGACTTCAATGGCTGGCTCTGGGGGCGCTCGGCATGGCGCCATCGCGAGAATGGAGCGCCGCCGCCGACCGCACATGAATTGCTGTGGAAGGACAAGTTTACGTTTCGCGGCGGCCTTCCTCGTGTCTTTGAGCACAACCCCATCAAGGACACCGACGCGGTGCTGGCCCGCTACAAAGACCTCGGGGCGCGCTTCGTCGTTTCGATGCGGGAAGCGGCCTATCCAGGCACAGAGGGCCTGTGGATGGACCAACGCGAGATTGCGTCCGCGCGCAAGATTGGCATGAAAGTAGGAGTTCACTACAACCTGATCCGCCGCGACGGAGTGCCTTCCATCGGCGATGCGGGCTATGTGGATTGGACCCAGACGCGCATGCGCAAGGCCGTTGAAGAAGCGGACGCAGACTTCGTTTTCTTCGACGGCTGCCAGTTTGCACCGTCGGGATATTTCAAGACCGACGAGTTCGTCGCCTGGTACTACAACTGGGCTGACCGCAAAGGGAAGCAAGTCTGGGTGAACGACGATCTCGGCAAGGACCGCCAGGAAACGGGCGAGTACGGCGATCTGGTCGACTACGAGAGCTGTACAGTCGAGGGCATCTCGCCGAAGCCGTGGATCAATTGGGACATCCTGCGCAATGAGTGGACCTGCTGGGTTAACGAGTTCGGAATTCACCGCTTGAACGGCAAGAAGTGGGTCTGGGAGTACAAGCCGCCAGCCCAACTGATCCGCGTTTTTCTGGACGTCGTTTCGAAAGGCGGAGTGTGGCTGGTGCAGTTGGACAACACTGGCCAATCCTGGAAAAACATGGAGGAGATCGGAGCCTGGCTGAAAGTGAACGGCGAGGCGATCTATGGCACTCGACCGTATGGCAAGGTGGCCGAGCACGTCGTGCGCATTCCCGCTGTGGAGGACAAGCCGAAGAATGGTCAAGCGTGGTGGTGGCAGTTCCAGGAGGTAATGAAGACCACCGAAAAGAACGGGCCGCTGTACTACACACGCAAGGGAAATGATCTCTATGCGATTCACTATGGCTGGCCGGGAGCGAGTGTGAAGATCGAAGGCGTCCAGCCCAAGCCAGGTTCCAAGATACGGATGCTGGGCGTGGATGAGGACTTGCAGTGGCGGCAGGAAGGCAGCGCAATCGTCGTTCAATCGCCTTCGCGCGAGCCCTGCAAATACGCGTACTCGTATCGCATCCCTCTGAAGTGACACGCACGATGACTCAGCGAGTTGGAACTTGAGCCGGCGTGTTGTTTTCAAATTTGAAGCTAAATGAATAGAGAGGTTTTGATCCAGATGTATCGCTTTGGGGTGTTAATGCTCGCCGGTCTGTCGCTTCCCGCGTGGAGCCAGACAACGGCGCCCGGTAAGTGGACCGCCGACTGGCAAGCGCTGAATCAGCACAAGGCGCCGGAGTGGATCCTCGATGCCAAAATCGGGGTCCAGTATGTCGGACCGCCCATGGATTTGGATGACTTCATGGCTTACCACTGGGGACGATCCGCGCAAAGGCACCGGGATCTGGGGAGCCCACCACCCGAGCCAAACGCTCAGGAAATGCAGGGGCAGATTGCGGTTGTAGGGAAGGTACCCTACGTGTGGATTCACAAGCCCATTGAAAATCCGGACGCGGTACTGGCGCAGTATAAAGACCTCGGCGCCAGGTTCGTGGTTTCGATGGTCGATGGCGCATATCCCGGAACGGAGGGTCTGCTGATGGACCGCCGTGAGATCGAGGCGGCCCGGCGGCTCGGAATGAAGGTAGGTATCCATTACAACCTGCTCCGGCGAGAAAAACTGCCGTCCATCGGCGATCCCGGTTACGTCTCATGGTTCCACAAGCGGTTGGCTGACGAAGTGGAGAAGACGAGCTCCGATTTCGTATTTTTCGATGGTTGCCAGGCCTCGTCGGAATACTTTAAGAGTGCGGAGTTTCTCGCCTGGTACTACAACTGGGCAGACAGCAAAGGGAAGAAAGTCTGGGTGAACGACGACCTCGGCAAGGACCGTCAAGAGACCGGCGAGTACGGTGACCTGGTGGACCATGAGAGCTTTACTGTGGACGGCATTTCACCGAAGCCGTGGATCAATTGGGACATTCTCCGCAATCAGTGGACCTGCTGGATCAACGAGTTTGGCGCGCACAGAATATCCGGGAAGAAGATTGAGTGGGAATACAAGAAGGTTCCCGACCTGATGCTTATTCTTCTCGATACGATCAGCAAGGGCGGCGTGTGGCTCGTACAGATGGACAATACCAAGCAGTCCTGGGAGAACATGCGCGAGATTGGAGCATGGCTAAAAGTAAATGGCGAAGCCATCTACAACACACGTCCGAACGGCGAACCAGCCGCGAAAATGATACGGCTACCCGACGTTGCCAAAAGGCCAAAACAAGTGAATACCTGGGTGTGGCAATTCCAGGAATCACTCAAGATCGCAAAAAACAACGGACCTTTCTACTACACGCACCGAGGCAGCACCCTGTACGCAATCCATTACGGGTGGCCGCAAGCAAGTGTCACGATACCGGGTGTTCGACCGAAGCCGGGAGCGAAAATCAGGATGGTCGGCGTCGACCGGGACCTGACATGGAGGCAGGACGGAGAGCGGCTGGTGATTGATACACCCGCGGCAACTCCGCCGTGCAAATACGCGTACTCGTATCGCATTCCTCTGGAGTGACACACGCGTTGGCGGGACGGTAATAGCTGGCTCGTCAGGGTAGCTCTGTTTCTGATCGCTTGACTTCCTCAACTGGCGGATGGAGACTCTGAACTGGTAAGCCCTGATGCCTCTGAAGATAGGAAGTCAGCTTGGTCCCTACCAGATCCGCGCACTTCTAGGTGCCGGAGGGATGGGCGAGGTTTACCGGGCCACCGACAAGCGGCTTGGCCGCGACGTGGCGATCAAGGCACTGGCGCCGCATGCGCTCCAGGATGCGGAATCCCGAGCGCGCTTCGAGCAAGAGGCGCGCGCGGTGGCCGCACTCAACCATCCCAACATTGTCGCCGTGTACGACGTGGGCGAAAGCTACATTGTCTGGGAATTGGTGGAGGGCGCCACGCTGAAGGCAGCAGGCCCGTTGTCACTCCGGCGCGCGCTGGAAATTGGAGCGCAGGTAGCCGACGCGCTCGCAGCCGCACACGCCAGCGGCATCGTTCACCGCGACATCAAGCCCGAAAATATCATGATCGCGCGTGATGGGGCGGCCAAGATTCTCGATTTCGGCATCGCCAAACGGACCGATCTGGCCTCTGGAACAACTCCCCAAACCCAGGCCGGATTTGTGATCGGCACGGCGGCCTACATGTCTCCGGAACAGATTCGTGGCGAACCGGTCGATCATCGCACCGACATTTTCAGCCTCGGATTGGTCTTGTACGAAATGTTGGCGGGCAAGCGCGCCTTCTCCAGCGAAACGCCGGCTGAAGTGATGAGCGCCATTCTCCGGGAAGATCCACCGGAGCTTCCGGCAACTGTCCCCCCGCCGGTGAGCCTTTTGATCCATAGCTGCCTGGAAAAAGATCGGGAACGCCGTTTCGCATCGGCGCGTGATCTCGCCGTGGTTCTGCGGGCGCTCTCGACCGGTACGCAGACGCTACCCGCCTTGTCTGTTCCACCGGCGCGCGGGAGGAAGCGTCTGCTTTCCGCTCTGTGGGCGGTATCGATCCTTCTAGCGGCCCTGGCTGGGGTGGCGGCGAATCGATTCCTGGCGCAGGCTCCGATTCCGTCCTTCCGCCAGGTCACGTTCCAGCGAGGTTTCGTTTCCTCGGCGCGCTTGAACGGCGACGGCCGGCAGGTTGTCTACAGTGCTCAATGGCATGCGGACGCATTGGATCTGTTTGCCGCCGATCTCAACGCACCCGAATCCCGCCCGCTCGGCTATCGCGGCGCACATCTGTTTTCCGTATCGCGGCATGACGAGCTCGCTCTCGGAATCGATGTGCACTTCCAGGGAGACAACAGCCAAATCGCCACCTTGGCGTTGGCGCCGCTGCAAGGCGGATCGCCTCGCATCGTGTCGACCAACGTATCCGACGCCGATTGGGATCCCGCAGGTAAAGACCTCGCGATCATCCGTCGGACCGACGGAGTACACCGGCTCGAATACCCGATTGGCACCGTTCTACACCAGACCGCGGGATGGCTGGGTGATCTGAGATTCTCTCCGCGCGGCGACCGGATAGCATTTTCGGAACACCCGTTGGACGGGGACGACCGTGGCTGGATTGCCGTGGTCGATCGAACGGGCAAGCAGAGCAAGATATCGCAGAATTGGGAATCGATCCAGGGGCTCGCCTGGAGCAGGGACGGTAAAGAGGTCTGGTATGCGGCGTCCCAAAGCGACGATACCGACACGCTGTACGCGGTCAAGCCTGGAGGCCAGCACCGTGTTGTCGCGCGCTTCGCCAGCGGTGTGCACCTGGAGGACATCGCGGTAGATGGTCGCGTGCTGTTTGCGCGTGCCGATGAGGATCGTGCCGAGATGTATGTCCGTGTGCCGAACGAACCGCACGACCGTGCGCTCGATTGGTTGGGGTCCTCGTTTCCGGTGAATCTGAGTGATGATGGAAAGCTCCTGCTGTTCTCGCAGTACGGGCAGGCCAGCGCAAAGGACTACGTCAGCTACTTGTGGAAGCTCGATGGATCCGCGCCTGTGCGCCTCGGCACGGGAGATGCGTCTGGCCTTTCACCGGACGGGAAGTCAGCACTAGCGGTGGTGAGCGAGGCCTCGCAGCGGCTCGTCTTGTTGCCGACTGGAGCAGGCGCCGCGCGGGTGCTCCCGGACACCGGCCTCGTCTATCTTCAGGGTGCTGTCTGGCTGCCGGACGGAGAGCGGGTGCTGATTGCGGGTAATCGGCCAGGGCGCCGCATTCAACTTTGGACGGTGCGACTATCCGGGGGCCAGCCGCAGCCTGTTTCGCCCGAGGGCGTATCCATCGAAGGGAATGCGGTCTCTCCCGATGGGCAGGCAGCCGTAGCGCCTGGGCCGGACGGTTTGCTGCGAGTCTACCCGATCTCCGGCGGCGACTCTCGTGACATTCCCGGAGTCACGGCTGCCGACCGGTTCATACGCTGGCGCCAGGACGGCAAGCGCATTCTCGTCGCAAACCGGGCCGGGTTGCCGGTTCGTCTGTTCGAAATGGATCTGATGAGCAGTGAGCGAAAGCGCGTGGAGGAGTTTACTCCGGCCGACCCGACGGGCGTCACCGAAATCACGCAGGTACTGGTTGATGCCGCCGGCACAACTATTGTCTATGGACAGAATCGCAGAATCCGCACGCTGCAACTTTGCGCCGGTCTGCGATGACCAACTAGAAAGCAGGTTCCTATGTGGAGCTTAGGGGATTTCGTAGACCAAGCCTTACGGTGCGGGCGACGGTACGAGATTGATCACGCCTGGTTTGCCTGGGGCGATCCCTCCGTGTACATTCTTTCCGCCTGGAAAATGTACCGCTGCGCCAGTCAGGGCGCTCTAGGGTTTCTTCTACTGGGTGACACCAAGATTCGCAAAGACCCGCTCCTGGTGATGAACTTCGGCCTTGCTTCAGCACATGGTGTACAGGAATCCGAGGAACGGAAGTTGATAGATGAGTTGATGGCGCGCCGCGGGGCTCTCGCGGGAATCAGAAGCGGTCCTGCCACGCCCGTACAGGGGCCGGGCGCTATCCTGAGCGACCAGAACTGGACGCCCCTGTTGAATGACTCATTCATTCTGGGCGGAATTCACCGGGGATGGGATTTCCATCTCGCCGAGGAGGGCTTCAACCAGTTCAGTTTACTGGGTGAGCAGGAATTTCTGCGCCGGCGCGAGGCATTCGGGCCTGCGGCGCCGCAGTATGCCGCCGCCTTGGCGCGAGGGCCGGATTATTACCAGAAGAGGTGGAAGGACTACTTGGTGGCGCACCCCGACCTGATCTGGAGAGGCGGAATCCCTCGGGTCTTTGCGCGTGAGTTGATTGGTCTGAAGACTTTCGGCTACGCTCCCCGGTTCACCTCATCCGAACTGGGGTTCTTCTGCCAGAATTCCGGCGCGGCGAGCACGGCGGATTTTGAACAGTATCTGAATGCTCTGGGAGCGGTCGGTTTTCATCGGAGCGACAGGGCCGGCGTTCTGTCTTCGATTGCCGGGTTTCTGTTCGGAAACGCGGAAGCGCTGCTGGTCCCCTGACTGTGAACTGCGCGCGTTCGAATCGTTCCTGTCTCCTCCGCCGGGCACATATCCCTGAATCTCCACGTCCTCTTCTCATCCCCTGCATATAGGCAGATATGGACGACTCACTTACCGGCATACGCATCGTAATCGTAAATGGCAGCGCCCGGCCCGGCAGCTATACAGCGACCACGGGCGCGAGGTCGTGGAAGCCCTGGCGTCCGGGTATGCTGTGTCGAACTCCGAGAGGCCGCCTCCATCATGATCCAATCGGAAGTCTCACCTCGTGCACATAAGCGGACCGGCTAGCGAACGATCTTGATCTCGGTCAACTCCTGACGGTCGAGATGTTTCCCCAGGTAGTATCCGGCGATGGTGGATGACGCTGTCACGACCATGCCGATGGAAACGACTTTCTGTGGATCGGGCGAGTAACGCTGGTGGGTGACGGCCACGGTCATGGCGAGCAGAAGTGCACCCGGCAATCCCGGTGTCAAGATCAGCCTCCAGCGTTTCGTGTAGCGCGAGATGCGAATCGTGGACACTGCCGGTCGCGGTATCGAGTTTTCTCCTTTGCGGATCGCCTTCTTGTTGGAAGTCTTGGTCACGTCCAGGCGCAAGGCTTCCGGTTCCACGCCAAGCACATTTCCGTGAATTTCGATGCCTCCCGGCAGGACCAATTGAATCTTCTTGCCGGCGATGGCCGGACCCAATTCCGCCCACGCCAGCTCTTTCCTTTGTTCGCCGGCCGCGAAGCAGTTGCTCGCCACGAGCAGAGCAATCCAGCGGAACCTGCTCATACGCACCTCCGCAGCGCCGCTATCAGATTACGCCTGCGCAGTTACGCGCGCAAGGAGCCTTGCGAGGCCGAGTCCTGCGATTAGCGGAGAGCGCGAACGCTCTATATTCCTGACCTTGCGCGATACCAGATGATTCGGGTCTGCCGTTCCGGGTCCGATCGTGGCAACTCGCCGTACTGGATTACGGTTTGAGCGTTCGAACAAATGCGATGACGTCCGCTGTTTGCTCGGCCGTCAGACTTGCCACAGGCTTCATTTTGCCCATGCCTTTCACCACAACCTGTTTCAGATCGGCGTCAGTTTTTGCCTGGACCCCTTTGGAGCCAAGGCTATGCATCTCCACCTTCATCATCTTGGCAATGGCGGGATTTCCTTGCCCGCTGGCTCCATGGCAACCTTTGCAGGACTTCTCGAAGACTGCTTTTCCGGCAACGGTGTCCGCGAGAGCAGGCAGTGCAGCCATCGCGAGGAGGGTTGGTATGAGGGCGTATCGTTTCATGTAGGTCCTTTCTACTATGCGGAGGCCAACGGCGAGACGACTGACGCCGGTTTCTCCTGGTCGGTAAACTCACCAAGGGAGATAGGCACCGCGACTTTCAGCATTAAAGTGAAGATCAAAAATCCCAACGCGAAGATCCCGGCCGCGACCCGTAATTCGATGAGAGTCGGGGTGTACTCGTAAATCTCACCTAAGGCATCGGGGGTGAAACCAGGAATAATCAGACCCATTCCCTTCTCGATATAGACTCCCGCGTAGGTGGCGAAACAGCCTATGTTGAGCGCCAGCCAATTGCGGCGGGCGGCCGGTACGATGAAAATGGCAAAGGCGATCAGGTTCAACGCTACCGCCGTCCATGCGTATGGCACGAGCGTGCGATGTACTCCAAGACCCGAGTACCAATAACGCGCATACAAGAGATGTTCGGTGTCCGAGTAGTATTCTTTGAAGGCCTCCGCCCCGTGGAGAAAGAGATTGAGGAACATCGCGTACGCCATCAGTTCCGCAATCTTCCAGATCGCCTGGTGTTGGATTTCAAACCGCGTGAAGCGCCGCAGCAGTTGCAGCACTACCAGTAAAATCGCCGGGCCGGAGCAGAAAGCGGAGGCAAGAAATTGAGGCGCTAGAATCGAGGAATTCCAGTACGGGCGTGCGGCCAGACCGTTGTACAAAAACGCGGTCACCGTATGGATGCCGATCGCCATCGGAATGGAAGCGAGCACCAGTGGGACGACCAGCCATTTTGCGTAGGTCCGGCCGTGGAACGCGCGATAGAGGATGTGCGTGGCCACGGTGAAGTTCAACACGAAGTAGCAGTTCAGCACTAGAACATCCCAGGCCAGAATGGACTGCGGGAAATTGAGATGGCCCCAGGGCGGGATCAGATGCCAGAACCGGTCCGGTCTCCCAAGGTCCACAGTGACGAACAACAGGCACATGATAATGGCGCTGATCGCCAGAAGTTCGCCATAGATGACGATCTCGCGGATCGGTTTCCAGTCATAGACGTAGGCGGGTATGACGAGGATCACGGCGGCCGCGGCCACGCCGACAAGGAATGTGAAATTGCCGATGTAGAAGCCCCAACTGACCTGGTCGCGCATGGCGGTGAGCGTGAGCCCGGTGTTCACCTGTGCGGCGTAGGCCAGTACACCAGAGACGATCAGAACGCAGAGGAAACCTAGCCAGAGCCAGTATCCAGGTGGGCCTTGCAGTGCCAAGCTCGCGCTGCCGCGCGCAAATCCGGAAAAGAGCCGTAACGTGCCCAATCGATTCTCATGTTGCATAAAAGTAGAAATACCTTGGCATGGTGTTCAGATCCTGCTTGAGCACGAGCACCCGTTTGTGCTCGATGATGTAGCGGATCTCACTGTCTTTATCGAGCAGATTGCCGAATTTGCGGGCGCCGACAGGGCAGACTTCCACGCAAGCGGGGTAGCGTCCCGTTCGAGTGCGTTGAATGCAGAAGGTGCATTTTTCGACCACTCCCTTGGGGCGGGGACGATTGCCCAGGTAGTGCGTGTGGGTGTTGATCTTTTCTTTCGGAATCGACGGCTCCTCCCAATTGAAGTGACGTGCTCCGTAGGGGCAGGCCGCCATGCAATAACGGCAGCCGATGCACCAGTCGTAATCGATCACCACAATGCCGTCGGGCTCCGTCCAGGTCGCGCCCGTCGGACACACTTTTGTACAGGGGGCATTGCGGCATTGCTGGCAGGAGACCGGCACGTAGAAATGCCCTTCTTCCGGAACCGTCTCGGGCTGATAGTACGGGTTGGCGTGCGTGAAGTCGACGCCCTTCTCCTTGTCCATGGAAAGCACTCGAATCCAGTGCAACTCCGGATTGCGCGATTGATTGTTCTCTTCCACGCACGCGTAGACGCAGCGGCGGCAGCCGATGCAGCGGGAAATATCCAGAGCATAGGCGAACTCGACGCCGGGAATGGCTTGGGAGCCGGAGACCGAGACGTTCGTGCCGAGGCGCTCGCGGTATTCACGCTCCATTTCTTTGAGCGCCGCCTGGAGCCGGTCTTTGGGCATCTCATACAGGCGGCGTGGACCGCAGGACGTGAGAAGCGAGATGGCGCCGGCCGCGCCAGACATGATGAAAAGCCGGCGTGAGGGTTGAGCGTTCTTCTTTTCAGTGTTCATGGCTACCTGCCGGTTTGCTTGAAGCGGCGGCGTGCGCGGCATGGGGCGGCAGTGGCGCCGGGCGCGGCTGAAGAGCGCGAAATCTGGGCTGGTGCGGGTTGTGGCAATGCGCGCAAAGAAGATAAGACTTCGCGCCGTTCCAATTGCCCGTCCGCCGCCCGTGAACGCCCGCCCGCCAATCGCGAAGCTTTTCTCCGTGGCACTGCCCGCAGAGCTGGTAGGACTCGGAAAAGGCAACCCGTTCTCCGTTGGCAAGGTGGAGCCAGTCACGATTGGCGGCATCGTGACAGTCGAGGCACCAGCGGTGCCGTTCGTCGTGCTTCAGAACGATGTCGCCGTGCATGCTGTCGAGCGTGCGGCGAGTGCGGTTGACCGGCATGCCGGCATGGCAGGCGGAGCACGGGAAAATACCCTCGGAGAACGGCGGAGGGGGGACCTCGACGTGTTCCATGGCAGGTTGTTGCTCCGTCGCCGCAGGCGAAGATGCCCGTGAGTCCGTTCCGCCGAGGGACCAACCAAGGCCCGAAAGGACAATCGCCGCCAGGCACGCCACGAAAGTCTTAGCCCTACGCATGGCGCATTTCCACTACGCGTTCCATCTCGCGCATCCACATGGCCTGGAACAACTGCAGTCGCTGGCCAATCAGCGCCGCCAGATTCATAGTCACCAGGAATCCGATACCCGGGCTGTGGGCAAACAACTCGGTAAGCACCTCACGGGAGATAGCGACCAGCTCGGTTTCAAGCAGCGTTGTAGCTTTGAGCGTGAAGCGGTAGGGCGGGATCAGTGCCGACCAGCCGATCGTTTGGCCCGGCATCCGTTCCTCGACGAGGATGTCTTCCTGGTGGCCGCGGACGTTCATCGGGAGCGTGAGTTTCACGCGCCCGCGCTCGATGATATACAGCCTGTCGGCAGCGGAGCCGAGGCTAAACAGTTCGGCTCCGCTGGGTAGGCTGATCCGTGAGCCGAGCGCCAAGGTCTGCTGCAATAGGTCGCTCGACAGACCCCGCAAAAGTTCCGGCGATTCTCCAGACATTCATTCACCTCGTTAGTTAATCAGTGGGGACGCTGTGCGGCCGTGAAGGAGCGCGGCTGTGGGCATTTCCAGGAACGATTCCGCGGCAGCCTGCTCCAGGCGGATGTGGCTTTCGATCTGCAGCAGCAAGGCCTCCAGTGGAATGCGCTGGATGGGCGGCAGCGGGACCCGGGCATACGCGGGAAACTGACTCGTTGCGGCATCGGCAAAGAAATGGGCTGGCGGCATAACCAGCACCGTCTCTGAAACTGTCTCCGCCGGCTGGGCGGGCGGGGCCTCGCGCTCGGTGGCTGCCCCAAACGCCATACAAATTATGGCCAGTCCGAAGAGACTGATCGAACCGACCATCAAGAAGAGTTCCATGGTCTGTACTCCTTTTCCGGCATTCCTGGTGTGCACGCCGTCTGCCAGGGCAAACTCATTGAAATGATTGGGCGAACGGGAATCGATACGCGGCGATACTGCCAGAATGTCATGTCATTCTGGCAGGGATTGACGCGACGGCCGAAGTCTGACATCATTCCGTCAACGAAAGTGGCGAGAAAAATACAGCTTCGGTTCGCCGGAACGACTGTCGGCCTGGCAGCGGGAGTGACGGCCGCTGTAGTGCTCGCCTGCAGCATTGGCGCCTACTTTTACTCCGTTCATAGTTTCGAAACTCAGCTTGACGCGTCCCGGAAGGCAGCCCTCGCGAAGGGCGAATTAATCCGCGTCGCTCTCGAGCACCAGATGATGGAGAAGGACCGCAGCCTGATCAGCCGGATGATCGAGAGCTTCGGTCAGCAGCCCGGCGTCGAGCGCATCGTGTTGCTCGATCGCCAGGGCCAACTGCGCTATTCCGGCGGACTCAGCAGCCCGCCCGGTGATCTGCAAATCGATTCACCGACATGCCAGGCCTGTCACCGTCTGCCGCCCGACCAGAGGAACACAAGCCACGTGCTTGAGACTCGTCACGGCGAAGTTCTCCGTACCGTGGTGCCCATCCTCAACAACGTCCGGTGTCATGGCTGTCACGATCCCGCGCACCGAATCAACGGGATCCTGATTCTCGACCACGACGTCGGCGAGATGCGCGCCGCGATGATGCGCGACCTGCGTTGGCTGGTGGCCGGCAGCGGCGGGATGACGCTGCTCCTCGTTGGCGCACTCGCCCTCGTGATCCACTTCGCCATCCTGCGACGACTGCGACGTTTCGAGACGACGGCAAGGATGATTGCCGCGGGCGATCTGAACCAGCGCGTGCCGGCCGAAGGGTCCGACACTTTATCGTGGCTCGGGCGTGAGTTCAATGCGATGGCGGATTCCGTCACGAACCTGGTGCGGGAGGTGCGAACTCAGCGCGAGCGGTTGGAGACGGTGATCAACAGCATCGACGACGGCATCGTAGTGCTCGATGCTGGACGAAACGTGCTTGCGGCCAACGATGCGTTTCTGGAGCGTGCGGGACGCCCGCGCGCCGAACTGCTTGGGCAGTGCTGCCGCGAACTGGCCACCTGCTCGTGCAGTCTGGGCGACTGCCCCAGCGATTCGTGCCTCAGTTCCGGGCAACGCCAGGTGCGAATCTGTGAGCGGCGCAAGCTCGACGGCAAGCTTGTCTGGGAGGAAGTGCATGCCTCTCCCATCACCGACGAGACCGGCAAGCTGGTGCAGGTAGTCGAAGTCTGGAGAGATATCTCCGAGCGGCGGGCTGCCGAAGCCCATCTGGCAGAATCACACCGCCTGGCGTCATTGGGGCTGCTCGCATCCGGCTTCTCTCATGAGATGAATACTCCGCTAGCAACGGTGCTGATGTGCGTCGAGGGCATCCTGCGAGCCGTGCCGGCAAGCGACGGCGGAGGCTCCGGCTGGCGCCACGTGTCTGAGAACGCGAACGTCGCGCGCGAGCAACTTCTGCGCTGCCGCGGGATCACTCAACATTTTCTGCGGTTGTCGCGCAATCAGAAAACCGAAGGAGAAATCGTCGACTTGGGGGCAACACTCCTGGCCGTTCAGCGTCTGATCGAGCCGACGGCGCGCGCGCATTCTGTCAGCGTCGAGATTGAGGCGGCCACAACTGGGATGCATGTGCGTGTCGACGAGAGTGAGCTTCAGCAAGCGTTCATCAATCTTCTTTTGAACGGAATCCAGGCGTGCAGTCCTGGCGGCGCCGTGCGAGTGCACGCGGAAATGGGAGATTCGGTGCGCATACGGATCAGCGACAATGGCTGCGGTATCGCGCCGGATGACCGCAAACGGATCTTCGAGCCCTTCTTCAGCTTGCGCCAGGGCGGCACCGGGCTCGGTCTTTTCCTGTCGCTAGACTTCGTCCGCCGCTGGGGCGGTGACATTCTGGTCGAGAGTACGGAAGGCAAAGGATCCACCTTCGAAGTGAGGCTTCCCACAGTGGCGTGATGAAAAATACGGCTGCGGTTCTTGTGGTTGATGACGATGCGGCGTTCCGTCTGATTCTGTCGGGCGAACTGGAGCGGTTGGGCTATCAGGTTGTGGCAGTGGCGACCGGAGAATCCGCCCTGCAAGAGGTGGTCAGACTCAACCCGGACGTGGTCCTGCTCGATCTGCGGCTTCCCGGATTGAACGGCCTGGAAGTGATGAAAAGGATTCGCGAGATCAGTCCGGCAAGTGAAGTGATCATGCTTACCGGCCACGGTTCCATCGATACGGCGATCGAATCCATCCGCATTGGGGCGTTTGATTATGTGGTGAAGCCCTGTCCGCTTGACGAGTTGCAGATCCGGATTCAGCGGGCTCTCGAGCGGCGCTCGCTGAAACAGCGGGCGAACCTGCTGGAACGGGGGCTCACGCCACCCGATCTCGGCAGCTCTTTTCTCGGGCAGAGTCCAGAGTTCCGCAGCCTGCTTCAGTTGATCGATCGGATCGCAGCCAGCGATTCGACGGTGCTCATCACCGGAGAGACCGGCAGCGGTAAGGAACGCGTAGCGAAGCTTCTGCACGGGCGCAGCGCCAGAAAGAGCCGGCCGTTCGTCGTAGTCGATTGCGCGGCGCTTCAGGAAGGCCTGCTGCAGAGCGAACTCTTTGGGCACGAGCGCGGCGCGTTTACCGGCGCCGACCGGGCGAAACCCGGACTCTTCGAAGTGGCTCATGGCGGCACAATCTTTCTCGACGAGATCGGCGAGGTCAGTCCCGCAACGCAAGTGAAGCTATTGCGAGTGTTGGACACCTCCACGTTCCGGCGTGTCGGCGGGACGGTCGAATTGCGCGTCGATGTCCGCGTGTTGGCGGCGACCAACCAGGACCTGACGGAGATGGTCCGCAAAGGCCTCTTTCGCCAGGATCTTTTCTACCGGCTGAACACTTTTCGTGTGGAGATCCCTCCGTTGAGAAAGAGGGCGGAGGACGTGGACCTGCTGGCGCAGTACTTTGCCAGGGAGGTGAATGAACGCTTCGGGACGTCGAAGCAGATCAGCGAAGGAGCTTTCGAGGCACTGCGCAGGCACACATGGCCCGGCAACGTCCGCGAACTACGCCACGCGATCGAAGCCGCCGCCGTGGTTTGCGAGGGCAGCGAGATTCTTGCCGGACACCTCCCGGCGAGCGTCAGAACGCGCCAGGCCAGCGGGTCGTTCGACGGTCCAAGCGGGGCGGGCAAGGCGGAGACTCTCGTAGATCTTGAACGGGCGCACATCAAAACCGTGCTCCAATCAACCGCGGGACACCGTGCTAACGCAGCGAAGGTTCTGGGAATCAGCGAGCGCAACCTGTACCGCAAACTACGCGAGCACGGGCTGCTCGGCTGAATCGACACGTACGCAATCAAAGCGTACTGACTTGACTGGTCTGTGGGAACCGTGTACGCTTTAAAGTAGTACAGTAAACAAGGAGACTCCCATGCCCAGAGTGGCAGTTGAAGGCAACAATCGCATGTCGCTACGGATTCCCGCCGACGAAAAGGCGGTCCTTTTGCGGGCGGCGGCGCTGAGGAGCACCGACCTGACGGATTTCGTGCGTCAGCATAGCCTAAAGGCCGCCATGGATATCATCCAGGAAGCTGAACGCGTCAAGCTCTCCGTGCGTGACAGCGTGCGGGTCCTGGAGTTGCTGGAGAATCCGCCGGCGCCGAACGCAAAACTGCTCGCCGCCGCCAAGGCGATGCCGAAACGGAAATGAGCGTCCCTGCCTGGCATGAGGAGTCGATCAGCCGAACGCATGATCGGGCCGCCTTCGACTGCGGCGAAGCGCCGCTGAACGAGTTCTTGCAGCGGCATGCCCGCAAGAGCCACGATCTCGGCGGCGCGAAGACGTTTGTAGCTATCGACGATGCCGACAACAAAACCGTTCTCGGCTATTACAGCCTCAGTCCCGCATCGGTTGAGTATGCCCGGACGCCCGGTATCGTGAAGCGCGGGCTGGCGCGGTATGACGTGCCGGGCTTCCGTCTGGCGCGTCTGGGCGTAGACCGCAAATTACATGGGCAAGGGCTGGGCGGGCAACTCCTGCTTGCGGCCGGAAGGCGCTGCCTGCGCGCGGCGGCGGAAGTCGGCGGTGTTGTGCTGCTCATCGATGCAAAGAATGAAAGCGTGGCGGGATGGTATGCGCGTTACGGCGCGGTGCCGCTGGAAGATGCTCCACTCACCTTGATGCTGCCCCTGGCGACGATCGGGGCCGCGCTGAAGGCAGCCAGGAAATAACCGAATCGCGCCACCGGCAGCGGCTTAATAGCGATTCGACAATACGAGTGCATCAGCGGCGCGGCATTGCCGGCCATGCGGTACCGTAGATTGATGACCCAACCGCGAACTGACGGTTGGCGATTCGGACGAGGCAAACTGGTGCGCATGACAAGACGCACGTTCATCGGGTCGGCAGCCAACTCGGCAGTGCCGCTGTTGGGGAACACCGGCCCACAGTTCGTAGGCATCACTGTGATGCCCGAATACATTCAGGCCGAAGGTATCGATCGTGTTCTGGATAACATCGCTTCGCGCGCGGGAGCGAACGCGGTCACGACTTCCCCATACGTCATGGCTCCAGCCGATGCAAAGACGGGATCCCGCGAACCGCCCATCGATGCCGGAGCCGGTAAGGTCCGGCTATTGGATCGCCCGCTTTGGGGGAAGCGAGAGCTGTTTGTCAGAACTGCGCCCAGCTTTACTCCGGATCTTCGGTTATATAAGGGCTTGCGCTATCAGCCCCCATGTCCGGACGATTTGACGCGTTCCCAAGGCCCGCTGATTCGGGACTTTATCCGAGCCGCGCGGGCCAGGAAATTGAAGGTTTATCTTCAGATTCAGGCCGCTATCCCACCGGGGTATCGCGTCCAGTTTGGCGGACCGGTCACAGAGGACCAGCCCAGGCTACCGGACGGGCGAATCCCTCCTCGCAGGGTGGCGAACAATGGGAGCCTGGCCAGCGCCGAGATCCGCAATTACACGCATGCGTTGATCCGGGACCTTTGCCAGGCCTATCCGGAAATAGATGGACTGCGCGTGGACTGGCCGGAGTATCCACCCTACCTGTTGGACGACGTCTTTCTCGATTTCAGCCGTGCTGCGGAGGCTTCCGCCGCTCGTTTCGACCTTCCATTCGGCCAGATGCGCCGTGAGGCCGGTGAGCTTTATTCCTTGCTGCATGGCGGACTTACGAATGAATTGCTCATGCGTTGGATGAAGCCGCGCCTGGACCTGTTTTCATCACTGGAATGGACACGACTCAAAGCGATGCTCGTCGATGAATTGCTGGCTGGCTTCCGCCGGACACTGACCGAGGCTGGCGGGGCAGGGAAGGAGTTGCTGCCGAATGCGTTCCCGCCGCCCTTCTCGATAGCATCCGGTATGGATTACTCCCGCGCCGCTCGCCACAGCGCCGCCATCAGCGTCAAACTCTATACAATGCATTGGCCCATGATGTTGCGGTTCTACGGCGACGCCTTGCGCGAGGCCAACCCCGGTGTCGACGAGCGATTGCTGACGCGTGCACTCGCCGCCTGGTTCGATATCGCGGATGACGGAGGGTTCGTTCAGTTGTTCCAGTACTCGTACCCTGAACCACACGAAGCTCATCCAGTCGGCATTGAAGCCCAGCGTCGAAAGCTACGCAGCGCTCAACAATCCTCCGGACAGGTCCCGATTATCGCTCTCGCCCATGGCTACGGCCCCGTTCAGGACTACGGCAATCGGCTTCGGGTGGCCTACGAAGCTGCGGGTGAGCGTGTTTGGATCAACCGCTATGGATATCTCAGTGACGAGAAACTCGAAGTCACGAAGGCAGTCTGTCGCAGTTGATTCCTTCGTTGTTGGAGCCTCGTCACTCAATGGCGTACAGATACCGGTCCGCGGCAAGCATGAGTATTGCTTCTTCGTCATCGAACATTGTCGCCGAAAGATCCTGCACTGCAGCGTCACGACAGCGTGCTCGAACTCACGATTTGGGAGAATAGCGTTTTGATACATTCTTTTTTCATCCGGCTGCTGGGATTGAGATCCATGGCGGCGCTTGTTTGCATGGCTCTTCTGCTGGTCCCACTCTTCTGCGCTAATGGCCAGCAATCAGGCGAGGACGAAGAAGTATTACGATACCTTGACCGGACCATCGCCTGGTTTCGGGACGTAGCAGCGGTGGAGAGCGGCGCCGAAAGACAGAACGAAACGCTGTTCGCCGACAACCTTCGGGATAGTTCCATACAGGCACTTCGCTTCGCATTCCAGTCTGCCCGCGCCTATGCCGCATTTCCTATCGCCAAATCCCAACGCGGCGCGGCGCCGGACGATACGCGAAGCCGCAACCTGATGCAGGCCCGGACTACCGCCGAGCAGCGCATGGCGCAGGTGCAGACGCGAATCGACGAGATCGACCGCGAGATGAAGAGTGCGCGCCCTGGGCTCCGGCAATCTCTTCAGGCAAAACGCGACAAACTGGAAGGCGATTTCAACCTGGCCAAAGCGCGGCAGGGCTCGCTGCGAAATTTGACGGGTCTTCTGAACAACTCCGACGCCGGATTGACGAGCAAGATCGATGATCTCGAACATTCCGTCCCGGAACTGGCGAAGGCGCAGACGACGGCCACCGCAGCCGCAGCCGTCCCCCGTGCAGCCGCCACGCGGCAGTTTCATGCCGATTCGGCAGGCATCGTAGGGCTCACAACGGAACTCTTCAGCATCTCTCGAAGAAGAAGCCGGCTCGACAGCGTTCTGAGATCAACCGACGAGTTGAGCAAGGCGCATGACAGCCTGCGCGCTCCGCTGAGAAGCTCCCTTAGAGAAATCATCGGTCGCGGAGACGCGATCGCGAAATTACCCGAGAGCAACGACCCGTCGGAACTCATCGGCGCGCGGAAAGAATTGGATGGACTGCTGGAACGTTTCAAGCTGCTATCGGCCGCTCTGGCACCATCGGGCCAGGTGACGACCGCGCTTAACATCAGCCGCGCAAACCTCGTGCAATGGCGCGGCGCTGTTAGCGAAGAATACAGCGGCACATTGCGTTACCTGCTGCTTCGCCTCGGAGTGTTGGGATTTGCTTTGCTGGTGATTTTCTTCTTTTCAGAATTGTGGCGGCGCGGGACGATTCGCTATGTGCAGGACATGCGGCGGCGCCGGCAATTTCTGTTACTCAGACGTATTGTCATCGGCTGCACGATGGCACTGTTCGTCATATTGAGCTTCGTGACCGAGTTCAGCTCCATCGCCACTTTTGCCGGCTTCTCGGCAGCGGGTATCGCACTGGCAATGCAAAGCGTAATCCTGTCCGTGGTGGCGTATTTCTTCCTGGTGGGCCGCTGGGGCGTTCGTGTCGGCGATCGCGTGACCGTATCAGGTGTCACAGGGGACGTGATTGATATAGGGCTGTTTCGGCTCTATCTGCTGGAAGTAGCAGGAAGCGGGCTTGACCTTCACCCCACCGGGCGAATCGTGGTCTTTCCCAATGCGGTGTTTTTCCAGCAATCGGCGCTCTTTAAACAGTTCCCAGGCATTGACTATACCTGGTGCACAATATCCCTAACGATGGCGTCAGATTGCGACTACGTGCTTCTCGAAAAGCGGCTGCTCGCCGCGGTTGAATCAGTTTACGCGGAGTACCGCGAAGACATTGAGCGGCAGTATCGCGCCGCGCAATCTTCGATGGACCTGCACACGGCTATGCCGCGTCCGGAAGGCAGCCTGCGTTTTACGAACGACCAGATCGAGTTCGTTGTACGCTGTCCTGTTCATATACGGCGCATGGCAGAGGTGGCCGACCGGCTCACTCGCGAGCTGGTTGCGGAGATTGAGAAGGAGCCGCGGCTGATTCTGACTCCGGGAACCGCGCCGAAGATTCAAATGCTGGCGCCCAGTTCAGCCACCGCGCTAGCCGTATCCTTAACAAAAACGTAGTGCCGAGGCATCCGCACTACTCTTAGGGCCGGTCACGAAGTCCGCTTGCTTACGCGCGCGGCTCAGAAAGGCCTTCCGAGCCGTGACCGTCAGCGGTTGGTACGGTTATTTCGTGGCAGGCCCTTAACCGTTAAGCGTTGACCCTACCGAGCAGGCGCTGGTTCACCAAACCCGTTACGTACGGCAGCCGCCGCACCCATTTGTTGTCGCGCATGCTGAACGAACATCACACGCGGTATGCTTAAACATTGACGGCGAGTTAGTTGGCGAGTACAGCACTGACAAACTGCGGAAAGATGTGAACTTGGCAAAAATTTCAAAGACGCCGAGGTGCAAAAACTTCGATGCGGCTGACAAAATCCAGATAGCTGTGAAGGGCCTCGTGGCGGTAGTCGAACTCCACGCGAAAACCATATGAACCGGCGCAATTTTCTCGCTGGCGCCGCCGCCACGTTGGGCGGCCTTCCAACCTGCGTGGCCGCGCCCAAGCGTCCTAATGTCATCGTCATCCTCATGGACGACCTCGGCTACGGCCAGTTTGCGCCCAACAGCGATGAGTTCACGCTGGCGCAAATCAACCCGCTGACGCTCGAAGCCCAGAAGGATATTCGCCCGGCCGACGCGCTCGAAGCAGCCCGTACGGCCGTGCCGACGATCTCACGCCTCGCGAAGGAGGGCACGCGCTTCACCGACGCGTATGTGGCCTGCCCGCTCTGCGCGCCGTCACGCTCGGCCATCATGACGTCGCGGTATCCGCAAAGGTTCGGCGGCTACGTCAACCTCGACATTACCCGCACCGGAGTGCCCACGGACCAGTTGTTTCCCGTGCAACTGCTGCAAAAGAGCGGCTATGCGACGGCAGCCTTCGGCAAGTGGCACCTTGCGGAGGCGAAGCACGGCATGGAACCGGGCTCCGGGCAACACCCGCTCGACCGCGGCTTCGATTACTTCTTCGGTTTCAACAACCACGGCACGAGCTACTACGAGTCCGACATCCTCATGCGGAACCGCGAGAAAGCCGCGCCGCAGGGTTATCTTACTGAACAGTTTACCGATGAGGCTTTGGGCTTTCTTCAGCGCGCCAAGGACAAGCCCTTTTTCATGTACCTCGCCTACAACGCGGTTCACGGCCCGCTGGACCGGCCCGCGCCGGATCGCTACTTGAAGCGCTTTCACACCGGCGTCAAGCGAGTGGACAATTTCTACGCCTACCTGAACGCCGCCGACGAAGGCGTCGGGCGGATTATTAAATTGCTCGCGGACCAGAAACGCGACCGGGACACGCTGCTGATCCTGCTCAGCGATAACGGTGCGTCGGGTGGCTCTCCGACTCCAAGCAATGGGCCGTTCCTTGGCTACAAGGGTCAGGTCTGGCAGGGCGGCGTGCGGGTTCCCATGATTGCCTGGGGCGCCGGCACGCCTGCCGGAAAAGTCTGCCGCGAACCGGTGATCTCGATGGACATCATGCCCACGGCGCTCGAAGCCGCAGGCGTGCGGTTGCCCGACGGCTACGCCGTGGACGGCCGCAGTCTGTTGCCCGTGCTCGGAGGGCGCCAGAAAGGGCCGCTCCATGAAACGCTGTTCTGGGCAGGACAGTTTGCAATGAAATGGGCTGGCGGCAATGCCAAAGGCATGGGCGACGAACTGACCGCGCCTCCTGCGTGGGGTGTCCGCCAGGGGCGATGGATTCTGCGGTACTGGTCGCACCTGAAGCGCTACGAGCTTTACGACATGGAGAACGACAAAGGCGAGCGGCACGAGGTTTCCAAGGAGCATCCGGAGATCGTCCGAGACCTGAAAGCGCGCTACGCCGAGTGGTTCAAGGGGACAAAGAAACCAATTACCTGGAGCGCGGATGCGTGGGAAATCCTGCGCGCCAGCGGAAACTAATATGAAACGACGCGACTTTATCAAAGCACTTCCTATCGGCTCGTTGCTTCAGGCAGCGCCGCAGGCCAAAGACTGGAACATCCTCGTCATCACTTCCGACGAGCACAACCCCAAGATCATGGGCTGTGCGGGACACCCGGTGATCCACACGCCCGCCATCGACCGCCTGGCGCGCGAAGGCACCACATTCACTCGCGCCTATGCCGCCGACCCGATCTGCGCGCCCACGCGCCAGAGCCTCATGACCGGCAATTACCCGCAAGAACACGGCCAGTTCGGCAATTCTTTCATATTCAATGAGCGCCTTCGCACTTGGGGCGACCACTTCAAGGACCACGGTTACACAACCGCGTGCATCGGAAAGACGCACACCAACAACGAGGATGCCAAGTTCGGCTTCGACTACCGTAACCGTGCCGGCGGTGGCCGCGCGGACAAGAAGTCGGACCCCGAAGACAAGAAAGCCTATGATGCTTCGCCCGACACACGTTTCAGTGGCATGGTCCTTGGCAACCCGGACGGCGATCACGATGGCGAAGTCACGCAGGATTCCATCCGCTGGTTGAAAGAGAATCGCGGCAAGAAGTTTTTCCTGCACGCCTCCATGGTGAAACCGCACTGGCCCTGGGACGCGCCGAACGAGTTCTACCACATGTACGATCCGAAAAAGATCGACTTCCCGAAACTGATCCCGGGTGATCTGGACGACGACTGGTATCCGCGCAAGACCTACGAGAACTACTCATGGAACAAGATCACTGAGGAGATGCACCGCGTCTACCGCGCGCGCTACTACGGCAGCCTGTCCTGGCTCGACAGCAACGTGGGCAAACTGCTCAACACTCTTGACGAACTGAAGCTCACCGAAAAGACGCTGGTGGTGTACAGCACCGATCACGGCGATATGGCGGGTGAAAAAGGCATGTGGCTGAAGAGCTGCATGTTCGACGCATCCGTGCGCGTCCCGCTGCTGATCCGCATGCCGGGCGTGGTGCCGGCGGGGAAGAAGTGCTCCGAGTTGCTCAACCACGTAGACTACCTGCCGACTTTGGCGGGTCTGGTAGGCGCGGCCTCGGGCCTGCCTGCCAACCTGAGCGGCCGCAATTTCTCGAAGATGGCAACGGGCAACGGCAAAGGCCGCGACATCACATTCAGCGTGCATGGCATTCGCGCCTGGAACAAGCCTCCCACCGAGGTGATGGCGCGCTCACGGCGCTGGAAGTACAACTGGTATCCGGCCGCGCCCGAAAACGAGCAGCACGTCCTCTACGACATGGAAAACGATCCCGACGAGATCACCAACGTTGCCGCACGCCCCGAAAACAAGGCCGTGCTCGCGCAGCATCGCGACGCGGTGCAAGGCTTCCTCGCCGGATTGAAGAAGCCGGAATACGAGCCCAAGCCCATGGGTAAAGGCGAAGGCGATGGAGAAGGCAAGACGAGCCGATTTAAACGCGCCGGTTGACACAGTCTGTGGAAACACGTGCGATTCATGTAATATACCCCGTTAGGGCCTGCCACGAAATAACCGTACCAACGGCTCCCTGACGGTCACGGCTCGGAAGGCCTTTCTGAGCCGCGCGCGTAAGCAAGCGGACTTGGCACGCTGGAACAGTTATTTCCTGACAGGCACTTAGGGTCGAGGGCTGGCGCCCATTTCACGACGCGACGCCGTTTTGGCTATGGACAACATCTGCAGCGCCACTGCAGCGCATTCTAGGCTATACTGTTTCCCAACTGCGACCAAAGAGATGGAAATCCCGGATCAGGAGCAGATTACCGATGTTGCCATTTTTTCGCGTTCTCATCGCCATAGCGGCTTTCTTGCCGGTTCTTAGCGCTCAGGTAGAGCAAGGGATCATTCTCGGGACCGTGACCGACTCCTCCGGCGCCCGCGTTACCCAGGCCAAGATGCGCTTCACCAACCTGGACACCAACGTGGCCACTGAGACCAAGACCGACGACAGCGGCAGCTTCCGTTCGATTCCGCTACGCACCGGGCAGTACTCGGTGACCGTCGAATACACCGGCTTCAAGACACTGGTCCGCAGCGGCATCACCGTCGGCGTGCAGCAGGAGATACGGCTCGACCTCGCGCTGGAGGTGGGCGCCGGCGCCGAGCAGATCACTGTTCGTGGCGACGCGACATTGCTGCAAACCACGGAAGCCTCACGTGGCCAGGTGATCGATACTAAAAAGATCGTCGACCTGCCGCTGAACGGCCGCGACTATCTGCAACTGGCGCTGCTCACTGCCGGAACAAATGTTCCCCCGCCCGGTTCCCGCTTCGGCGGCTTCTCCGCCGCTGGCTTCCGCGCCTCGCACAATAACTACTTACTCGACGGCATGGACAACAACTCTAACCAGCACGCCGCGCAGGGACGGACGCCGCAGGTCATATCGCCGAGCGTGGACGCGGTGCAGGAGTTCAAAGTCCAGACGTCGAACTACTCGGCCGAGTTTGGCCGCAATGTGGGAGCCGCTGTCAACGTGGTCATCAAGTCCGGCAGTAATCAGTTTCACGGCGGCGCCTTCGAGTTTCTTCGCAATGAAGCGTTCAACGCCCGCAATTTCTTCCAGGCACCGGGCGTGCCGAATGCCGTTTTCCGTCGCAACCAGTTTGGCGGCATGATCGGCGGACCCATCCGCCGCGAGCGCACATTTTTCTTCGCCGACTACGAAGGCACGCTGCAAACCACCGCCGACACCAGCCTCTCCACGGTCGCCACCCCGGAGGAGCGAGTGGGCAACTTCTCCCACTCGTTCTTCAACAACCGTCCCACGCAGATCTTCGACCCCGCCACGTACAACGCCCAGACGCGTGAACGCCAGGCCTTCGCCGGCAACATCATTCCCACCAGCCGCCTGGACCCAGTGGGCGCGAAGGTGGCCTCGTTCTCTCCGAATCCCAATTTCCCCGGCATCATCAATAACTTCTTCGCCAACCCCCGCACCGTTGCCAACACGCACAAGGGCGACATCCGCATTGACCACACCATCGGCCCTAAGGACACCATCTACGGACGGTTCAGCTACCAGAACTTCCTGCAGACGGGACAGTCGGCACTCGGCGAACCGGCCTTCGGCGGCGGCGACGGCACCTCCACGAATGAGAACCGCCCGCAGTCCTTTGTGATTTCACACGGTCATATCTTTGGACCCAGTCTGTTCAACACTCTGAAAATCGGCTGGAACCGCCTGCTCACGAAGCGTGGCTCGCCCGCCTCCGAGCCCCTGAATGCGCTCATCGGTCTCAAGGGCGCCGACACCACCCTGCCCGGCTATGCTTTGTTCAACATCAACGGCTACAACCAACTCGGGCCACCCGCTAACAACCCCCAATTCTCCGACTCGCAAACACGCCAACTCACCGATGACTTGTTGTGGACCCGCGGCCGCCACACCATCAAGACCGGCTTCAACCTGATGTACGTGCAGTCCCCCCACCGCCAGGGTTTCCAGTCGAACGGCACCTTCACCTTCAATGGAAACTTCTCGCGCCAGAGTTCGACCAACCTCTTCGGCAACCCCTACGCCGACTTCCTGCTTGGCATTCCGTCGAATTCGCAGCTATCCACTATTGCCCAGGGCAATCAGCGCCGCCGCTTGTATGCCGGCTACGTGCAGGACGATTTCAAGGTGGGCGAGCGAATCACTGTGAACCTCGGCGTCCGCTATGAGTACATCGGTCCCTGGTTTGAGAAGTACAATCATTATTCGAACTTCGACATCGACGCCAGCTACAACAATCCGCAACTGCTGCTGGCGAAAGCCGGCGGCATCGCCGACCGTTCTACCCTTCGCCCGGACTACAATAACTTCGCCCCGCGCGCCGGCATCGCCTTGCGGCTTGACCCGCGGACGGTCATCCGCACCGGCTATGGCATGTATTTCGGGGGCGTCGACCAAATCGGCGATCGCTACCTGCACGCGAGCGCACCCTTCTTCTTCCAGTCGGGCTTCAACACCGATTCCATCACGCCCGCGATCCTGCTGCGTGACGGCTTCCCGGCGGGCGCCACCTCCTCGGCGCTATCCAACCTCCAGACCATCTCGCAAGACCGTACCAACCGGTCACCCTATTCGCAGCAGTGGAACTTCACCATCCAGCGCGAAATCGCTTCCAGTTGGGCCTTCGAAGTCGGCTACGCCGGCACTAAAGGAAACCGCCTGCTGCAGCGCTATGACTCGAACGCGCCCGCGCCGGGCCCCGGCAATATCAACGCCCGCCGGCCGGTGACGCGCCTCGATGTGCCCGGCCTGAGTTACACCGTCACCCCGCTCGCCGATACGTTCCGCCGCGAGTTCAGCGCCAACTCCAACTACCACGCTTTGCTCACCAAGGTGGAAAAGCGCCTGTCGGGCGGACTCAGCTTGCTGGCGTCCTACCAGTTCTCAAAAGCCATCAGTGATGCGCGCGGCGGCGCCGATTCCGGTGGCTCCGCGCCCAACTCGGTGCAGGACCGCCTCAACTTTCACGCCGAACGGTCGCTGGCCGATGAACACTTCCCGCATCGCTTCGTCATGAGCGCCAATTATGAACTCCCCATCGGCCGCGGCAAAACGTTCGGCGGTGGGATGCCGAAATGGCTCAACACGGCGGTAGGCGGCTGGTCCGCGGGCGGCATCCTCACCTTCAACGCCGGTCGCCGCGTCAACGTGGGCGTCAACGGCGATCCGGCCAACGTCGGCAGCGCAGCCAGCGCGCGACCTAACGCCACCGGCCAGAAGCCCGACCTGCCGGCGGACCAGCGCTCGCTCAATCGTTGGTTCAACACCGACGCCTTCGTACGCCAGGCGGCCTACACCTTCGGCAACGCGGGCCGCAATCTGGTGTCCGCCCCTGGTCTGAGGAACCTCGACTTCGCCATGTACAAGTCTTTCGCCGTCACCGAGTCGAAACTACTCCAACTGCGGGGCGAGTTCTTCAACGGGACCAATACCCCGTTCTTTGGCGCCCCCGGAGCCACGCTGGGCCTGGCGGGATTCGGTCTCATCGACAGCGCGGCGGATGGTCGCATCATTCAGGTGGCGCTCAAGTTCCGCTTCTGATTGAACGCACCAGCCGTTCTCCGGGCCGTCTGCCACAGACTGGCAGCCTGTAGATCGTCTTCATGATTTACATCGTGGCGCTGCTGAGCACCGCGATCATGCCTTCGCCGGGTGCATGAGTTGTCCTACCTCAAAGCGATCCGGCAGGTTTTTGGAGGGGGATAATGTATACTCGACGCACCAAGCATATCGCCACGGCCGTCGCCATCGTGGTGGCTGCCTGCCTCGTTGTCGCCGCGCGTAGCCCGGTCGCCGAAAAGACCCTCGCGGGCCTCCCGAATCCCGCAACAATGAAAATCGAGTACCGGCCCGGTGGCTACTTCCCCGAAGGTTTCCCATTGCACGGCAAGGTGCGTCTGCTCACCGCGCCGGTGGCGGAAATGGGACAGCGCACGCGGGTGCGCGTTGAGTACACGGCCGGTTCAACCATGCCGGTCGAGACCGGCATGACGCTGGAGATCTGGAAGCACTTCACCAGCGATGTGGAAGCGTTCCAGACGGCGGATCCAAAAGCGCCTGCGTGGTTCGGCGCCGAATTCACGGCCGCAGGCGTACGCGGACGCCGCGTGACGTTCACCAACTGGACGAAGCGGGACACGGTCAGTGTGTTTCCGTACCGTAGGGCAGCGGCCGTGACCATCGAGCAAGGCCGCCTCGCACCCGGTGACAAGGTCTACTTCGATTTCGGCGGACCGGAAGGCGTCCGCATGCAGCACTACCAGGAGAACCTGTTCAACTTCCGGGTGGCGATCACGCGCAACGACAAGGTGCTCGGTTACGGCGGTGACGCCTGCATGAAGATCACCGGCGGCCCGCTCCATCACCTGCGCGTGCAGGCGCCCGCGATCGTCAGGGCCGGCGAGCCGTTTCCTGTCGAGATCTTGCCGCAGGACGAGTGGGGCTCGCTCGCAAAGCATCACACCGGGCTGAAGTTCGCAGTGACCGCGGGCGAAGTAAAAGGCGCCGCGTTCGCCTATGACGCCGAGCTCGAGCACTACATCGCCCGCGCGGTGACAGCCCCTACGGAGGGCGTGCTGCGAATCGCCGTGCAGACTATTGATGGCGGATCGCGCGGTCTCAGTAATCCCATCTGGGTGGAACGCGACCCGATCCGGCGCGTGTGGTACGGCGACCTCCATCAGCACACCTATCTGGCTGACGGGCGAGGCGTGTTCGAAGAACTGTATCTCTATGGCCGCCGCGTGGGCCTGCTCGATTTCGGCGCCGTCACTCCGCACCACATGCCCATGAGCGTGACTGGCCCTTCGTTCTATCTGGATGGCAAGCGCTACCCGAGCGAGAACTGGCCAGCACTCATGAAGGCCACAAAGCTATTCAACGGCTGGAAGGACTTCGTCTCCATCCTCGGCTACGAGTACAGCGTGGGCACTAATGCCGGCGGGCACCACAACGTCTACTACAATGCAGACGAGGCGAAGACCACCATGCAACTCGACCCGTCCGACCCGATGGCGCCCATCGCTAAGATGCTCAAGACGTTGCAACTGGCGCGCGTGCCCACGCTGGTGATCCCGCACATTGGCGGCGGACCACCCGATTGGTCGCACCCGACCGACCCGCGCATCGAGCGGCTCTTCGAGATCGCTTCCGTACACGGCGTCTTCGAGGAGTCCTTTCAGAAGCACCTTCAATCGGGCCAGCGCCTGGCGGCGTCGGCCAGTGGCGATACCCACACCAGCGCGATGGGCAACGCCTACCCCGGCCTGCTTTACGTGAATACAAACGGACTGACAGGAGTATACTCGCTGGGCAAGTCGCGGGCAGAGATCTGGAACGGACTGTACGAGCGCCGAACGTTCGCGGTCACAGGCAATAAGCGCATTCTCATGGATTTTCACGTTAATGGCGAGCCCATGGGCGGCGAGCTGCCCGGTGGCAACTATCGCGAGGCCAAAATCCAGGCGCGTGTCTCCGGCACCGCGCCGATCTTGCGTATCGACCTGCTGAAGAACTCCCGCGTGATCCACACACTTCACCCGGCGCGCGCCCGCGGTCGCCTTCTGCGCGTGGTCTGGGGCGACAACGTGTATCAGCGCAAAGCCGCCGACAGCATGCGCAACGGCGAATTGCGGTCGGCTTCCGGCCGCATCCGCTTGGAACGTACCATCCACCTCGACCAGGCGTTCGAGCAGGTGCGGCAGGACGGCGACGGCATCGCTTGGTTCACGGCTGCGGTATCGAATGATCGCGATGGATTCCTTGCGGACATCTCCGACGTCACGGGCGACCTGATGTTCAAGCTCGACGATTCCGACACGATGGGTTTGTTCGAAGTCCGCATTCCACTCGAGCAGTTGAAGCGCGACGGCTACTTCACGTGGTCGAAGGCGGGCAAGGTGATCCACACCTACATGCAGAAGATGGGTGTACAGCCAGCGGTTTTCGTGGAATGCGAGCTGGTAAACCCCAGCGCTTCGATGGATACGGAACTCGAGTATGAAGACCGTGAGCCGTTCAAGCCCGGAGACTACTGGTACCTGCGCATGGAGCAACTCGACGCCAACAAGGCCTGGTCGAGCCCCGTGTGGGTCAACTGATGGGACTCAAGAGCTCATGCTATGTTTCTGCGGGACCGCAGGCAGTTTAAGCTGGTGTTCGCGATCTCGCGACCTGCTCAAAAACTGCAACTACGCCCTGGGTCGAGTGGTCTGCCGGTACACCGGGATAAACCGGCATGTGGTAGAGAATGAAAGAGTCCTACAGAAAAGGAGTAGCGAACCTTCCTGACCTCGAGTGTTGCTCCCCTCACGGCTCACGGGAGTGCGGGCAGACGGCGTGAATAATTTCGATCTTTCCCTGTTCAAGAATATCCGGCTCAAGGAGAAGTGGAACCTGCAACTGCGCGGCGAGGGCATGAACGCGTTGAACCATGCTCATTTCGCTGCGCCCAACTCGAATCCGTCCAACACACTCTTCGGTCAGGTTTCGAATACCACGTTCTCGCGGCAGCGGGTTATTTCCGTCGGTGCGCGGATGCAATGGTAACGGACGAGAGAAGAACGAAAATGGAAAGTGCTGTGGAGAGATTAAAACCGAGGCGCCGTTGCGCCATATTGGCACTGGTCCTGTGGCTGGCCATCCCGGCTGTGGCCGCCGGTCCAAGTTCGGGACTGGAAGATATCGATCGCGCGCGTCAGGAAGTGCAGTCCTCCCCCACCACGAAGGCGAACGGAGCGGAGCGCCAGAGCACGCTCTATGGGTGGTACCGGCTCCTGTTGCATCAAGGTGTCGATATGATCCCGTTCGAAGCCATTCGGAAGCAACTGCCCCGGCCATGGGTTCAACCGAACGAGAAGCAGTGCCGCGTGATTGACGAAGGCTACACGGTGCTCGAAGCTCTCCAGATGAAACTTCCGAAGTTCGAGAGCAAGACGGGCGAGCCGCGCGGGGGTTCCGCAGACAAGCCGACGAACTGGCCGTTCTTTCAGGGCGGACCCGCGCAGACAGGATACACAAAAGATCCCGGGCCCAGCGAAGGAAAGCTGGCCTGGCGTTTTCCTGTTGGCCACACATGGTATGCGCGGCCTACCATCGAGGGCGAGAGGGTTTACGTCGCTTCGCCGGGCATCATGACCATGGCGTACTGTCTTGACAAGAGGACGGGCAAGGTCGTGTGGAAAGCCCGGCAGAATGGAACGCTGATCTATGAGACGCCGCGGGTCAGTTCGGGCGTAGTGATTGCGGGCGATAAACTGGTGCTGCGGCAAACGGGAAGCCGTGGCGAAAGCGGAGTCGCGCGGAACCTGGTTTACCTCGATAAGCAAACCGGCAAGATCGTAAAGCAGGAAACCATCGGCCACCTGGATTACCGTCACGGTTACGCGCCTGTGGCGGGCGACAGCCGCTACCTCATCTACCCTTACGGCCAGCAATACATCGAGAATATCCCTTCGTTGGTGTGGAACCTGGACACGCTGATCGTGAAAGAGGCGCGGTCCGGGCGCAATCTGTGGGCCTTACGAGTAGGAGACATGTCCGGAGATCCGGTGCTGGACGGCAACCGCATCTACGTGGGCACGGACGCCGGCGTTCTCTACGCATTCGAGGCACAGGGGCACGAGCGGATAGCGTGGCAATTCCGCGCCGGCGCGCCGCTTCGCGCCAGTCCCGCTGTGGGGCCAAGCGCGGTGTACGCGGCGGCGAACGACGGCAGCATTTACGCGTTGGACAAGGCTACCGGGAAAGTGCTGTGGACGTACAAAGTGCGCGAGCTCGAAACGCGCGCGTTTCATTTCTTCTCGACGCCCGAGGTCAGGGATGGCCGTGTGTTTGTAGGTGCGGCGAACCGCCGCCTGTATTGCCTGAATGCGGCAAGCGGCAAACTGCTATGGCAGGCGCAAACCAGCGACTGGATTCGCGCGAAGCCGCTGGTTGCCGGACCGAATGTGGTCGTGGCGTCGATGGACGGAACGGTGCAGGCTTTCGGTCCCGCGGGTAGCGAACTCTGGCGGGCCAAAGCCAGCAGCCACCAGGTGATGGCGGACCTTGCCGGCGATGAGGCCGGCATACTGGTGAGCAGTTCCGACCTCTACCTGCACTCGCTGCGTCCCTCCGACGGCAAGCTGCAGTGGCGGCACAGCCTGCTTGAAGCCGCGTACATCGACGGGCAGCGAATCACAGCCGATATGATCGCTGGCGGTGCGGATTATCAGTCGTCTCCTACCGTAGTGGACGGTGTGGTCTACGCGGGTGCGCCGAACCGGTTTGTGTACGCGGTCGACGCGGCAAGCGGGAAAGAGATCTGGCGCTTCGAAACGTCGGGACAAGTCTCGGGAACCCCGACGGTTGCGGAGGGCCGCGTCTACTTCGGTCAGCAAGGCGGCAACAAGGAATTCTATGCGGTGGACGCGCGGACCGGGCAGCGGGTGTGGAGCAAGCCGCTCGGCTGGGCGTGGGTGGGCGCCAGTTATTCGGCGGGTAAGCTGTTCGTCGGCACGGTGGAGGGCGACCTATTCTGTCTTCGCGCGGCCACGGGCGAAATTCTGTGGAAGCGCGAAACCACGGGAGGCATCTATCCGGCTCCGGCGACCGATTCCAAAAAGCTGTACACCGGCGCCTGGGGCGGCCACTACTTCGGGCTCGACCAAGCGACCGGTGACATGAACTGGGCGTATTACATTCCGAAAGGGCCGGCCGGGGAGTCGCAGCGCAATGTGATCGCCCCCGACTCCGGAGCTCCGGTTCTGGTGGGAGACCGGATGTTCGCGGCGGTGGGCGGAAGCGCGTTCGCGCTCGACACCAAAACGGGCCGCCCGATTTGGAATTACCCATTCACCGATGGCGCTGCCAACGTGACGCCCGCGACGGATGGGAAACAGCTCATTATCTCTCCGAAGTATGACGTGAATGGCTGCAATTCCGGCGGGCGGCTGCTCTCGCTCGACATCGAAACCGGAAACAAGCTCTGGGAGTTCCGGCCCGGAGGCGGCCTGCCCGGAGTCGCGATCGCGAGGGACCATGTTTGTTTCGGTTCCAGCAGCGATATCTATTTTCGCTGTATCTCGGCCAAGCCCGAGGCGGGCAGCGTGCTGCGGTTATTGTGGTCTTATAAGCTGGAAGGCGTGGTGGAGGAGTCCTGCCCGGCAATTTATGGCAACCGGATTTTCTTCCTGGCAGCGGACGGATATCTCTACGCGCTGAAGTAAGCGGAAATATGCAAAAAGAAAAGGTGCTGGCAACTGCGCGCAACGGCGCTGGAGGCAAGATGCGCAGGTCTGTCGAACGGCTGGATCACGTCGGCTTCGACCTGGCATACTCCCGTGCGCAGGAGGTGCTCTACATTACGGAGCGGGCAACGTTCCGGTGGGCGGATGGAGTGCTTACATTGCAGGAAGTCTCGCCCGCCAGGGACGTGAAGACCGATCTGCTGGTACACATGGATTTTGAGCCTGAGCTGAGCATGGCCGGGAGCGACGCGCTGTGATCGCGCTTGCGTTGCTGCTGCTGTTCGCCGCGCCGGTTGACTGGGCGCCGCACGAGGCTGGAAAGCCCATTCCCGCGGGGGCTGGTCGCGTCGCTGACACGGGTTCGCTTTTCGTCTGCCGCGCGCGGTTGCAGGATGGCATACAACCCGGAGTTACGACCGGCGGCCCCTGCCTGATTCCTCAAAAAGGGAAAGCGGAGCCGTTTGAGACTTACGAAGTGGCCGCGGGCTCGGGTTACACCTGACGCGCGAGCGGCTGGGAACGCGCCGTTGTGGCGGGGAAACAGGGACGGACCAGTGAACTGTATGTGTGCCGTGCAGCGGTCGACGGCGCCTCCGGCCAGCGTGTTGTGGCGGGAGGAAAGGCGTACCGGACCGGCCCGCATGCCGGACATTGCTTTGTGTCGCACGAGGGCCGCGAAGTCGACGTTGCGGGAGAGTTTGAACTGCTTGTTTCAAAGTAGTTGTCGTGTGCGTAGTAAGAGAAAATCGATTGTTCCGAGGATAAAACAAGGATGGCTTCGCATCACATCAACCGTCGCGAGCTTCTGTCGGCGGCCGCGGCGGGCACGGCTGGAGCAGCACGGTGTTTTTCCGCACCAGCCGTCAAGAACCGGCCCAATGTTCTCTTCCTGATGACTGACGAGCAGCACCACCGCTCGCTGTCGCTCACCGGGAACCCGTACATTCAGACGCCGAACATGGACCGGATCGCGCGCGAGGGTGCGCTGTTCACTAACGCCACGTGTGTGACGCCGTTTTGCTCGCCCTCCCGGGCTACCATGATCACCGGCGTTTATCCGCATCGCCATGGAATTGTCCAGAATGTGGGCGCGCGGGCGCGGGGGCAGGAGCCGCTTGCTCCGAACGCGTTTCCGAGCACGGAGATGACGCTCAGCGGCCGTGGTTACTCCACGGCCTTCCGCGGTAAATGGCATTTGGGCGAACTCGGCGACTTCCCGTGCTACGAGAGCTTCTCGTATGCATCGAAGTCACCCGACGGATATGCGGAATTCCTGGAACAGCGGCTTCCGGCCGCCATGTTTGCGAAGGATAAGGATCCCGGGCGATACCTGGACCGGCCGGTGGAGAAAATCCCGGCGATCCGTAACGCATGGGAACCATTTCAAAAGGCCGGGAACCTCGGCTATATCGCGACCATCGGCCGGACCGTGATCCCGCCGGAACTGTTGCCCGAAACGCAAATCACGAATCAAGTGCTGGGACTCATGGAGCAGAACCGCGATCGCAGTTTCATGATTACGGCATCCTGGCACCCGCCGCACGATCTATGGGTGATACCGGAGCCGTACTATTCGATGGTCGATCGGAAGGGAATTCGGCTGACGGGCAGCACCAATCTGGAAGCCTGGGATGCGCGCGGGCCAAGCAAGCAACTGGGCGAGCTTGCCGGGGAGGAGGGCATCCGCGAATACACGGCCATCTATCACGGCATGGTCAAGTACATAGACGACCAGGTCGGACGCGTTCTTAAGAAACTGGAAGAACTCGGGTTGGCCGAGAACACGCTGGTTGTGTTCACCACCGATCACGGCGACATGGCCGGCGCTCACGGCTGCATCGGCAAGAGCATCTTCAGCTTCTTCGACGACCTGGTGCGGATTCCCCTGTGCATGCGATTCCCAGGGAAGATCAAGCCTGGCACCGTAGTTCGAAATCCGGTAAGTCAGATCGATTACATGCCGACGATTCTCGACTACATGGGATTGCCTGCCCCGGAGAAGGTGCACGGGAGCTCCATGCGGCCGCTGATCGAAGGCCGCCAAACGAAGTGGCGCGATTACGCGTTCTGCCAGCGCGGACCCGCTGCGCGCATGATCCGAACCGAGCGATACAAATACGTCTTCTCCCGCACTCCGCGTGCTACTGCGCTCTACGATCTGCAGGAGGACCCTCACGAAGACAGAAATCTGGCACGGACGCCGGCGCATGCGTCCACGATCCGCATGATGCACAAGCGCCTCATGGACGTGATGGAGCGTGACGGCGATCCGTTCCTCGCACAGCTTCCTAAAGACCCAGCGCAGGCGTAGAGAGACAACCTCATGCATTCGAATAGACGCGAATTTCTAACTTCGCTGGCGGCGTTCTCCGCGTACGGCCGGGCGTCTGGCCGGCCCAATTTCATCATCATCCTGGCGGACGACCTGGGTTACGGCGATTTGGGGTGTTACGGCTCACAAACGATCCGCACGCCCAACCTGGACAAGATGGCGCAAGAGGGCGCGCGGTTTACGAATTTCTATGCAGGCGCGCCATTTTGCAGCCCGACTCGCTCATCGCTGTTGACGGGGCGGTATCCGGTGCGCGCGGGAGTTCCCAATGTTCTCTTCCCGACTGAGAAGACCGGCCTGCCGCCGGACGAGATCACGTTCGCGGAGTTGCTGAAACCGCTCGGATACGCCACGGCTTGCGTGGGCAAGTGGCACCTGGGAAGCCTGCCTCAATTCCGTGCCCACAGGCAGGGCTTCGACTTCTTTTACGGCCTCCCTTACGCGAATGACTCGCGCAAACAGCGGGAGGGCGAACCATTCGCGCCGGTGCTCGCTCCAACGGAACTTCCGCTAATGGAGAATGACACCGTGCTCGAAGCACCTGTGGATCAGCACACGCTGACATCGCGGTACACGGAACGGGCGCTACGTTTTATCCGCGAATCCAAGGGCCGGCCTTTCGCGCTTTACCTGCCCCATACCGCTCCGCATACGCCATTGCACGCCGCGGTGGAGCGGGAAGGGAAATCGGCTGGTGGAATTTACGGCGACAGCGTTGAGGAGATCGACTGGAGCACGGGGCGGGTTCTCGATACCTTGCGGGAACTCGGCCTGGACAAGAACACGCTGGTATTATTCATGTCGGATAACGGCCCGCGCGGTTCGGGGAAAGATCCGCGCGAAGGCGGCGGCTTCGCCGGAGTTTTGCGCGGCCGGAAAGGGACTACGTGGGAGGGCGGCATGCGCGTGCCTGCGATCGCCTGGTGGCCCGGACGCATCGCACCGCGCCGCGAGATCCCGGACGTTGCTAGCACCATGGATGTGTTCCCCACCATCGCCAGCCTGGCAGGTGCGGGCCTGCCGCGCGACCGTGTGATCGACGGCAGTTCCCTGGATCGTGTGCTCACATCAAACTCGCGGCGGTCGGCGAAGGATCGCTTGTTTTGCTACTATTTCGGGGCACAATTGCAGGCGGTTCGGCTGGGGCGCTGGAAGCTGATACTGCAGATCACCGAATATCCCGAACGGCCCCTGTCGATCTGGTACGACAACCAGCAGGTGTTCCGGAACCATTACAGGCTGATGCCGCAGCCGCAGTTGTTCGATGTGGTGGCGGATCCCGCTGAGAAGAGCGATCTGGCTGCGAAGAATCCGGACATCGTGCGCCGGCTCACGGTGATGGCGCGGCAATTTGACTTGGAGCTGCAGCGGGATAAGCGACCCCAGCTCTACCTGAATTCCTAAACGCCGTGTAAGGGTCGGCCTGCCGATGAATCCGCTCCTAAAAACTCATGAGACGGTAGCCGCGGGTGCGAAGACAAAATCGTAGTCGGCGCGAACGGGTGGATTCTGCTGCAACAGAATGTCATGGATGTCGTAAGGATTCGTCGGTCCGGTCACGGTGTTGCGAATCACCTGAAACGCATGCTCGATGCCCTGCGCATCATCTATGTCCACGTCGGCGACATAGTCGCCGCCAGCTTCTCCCCGGCGTTGGAAGGTCAACTGCAGATTCCCGTAGTGGTCGAACGTCTTGTAGCTGGAGACGGTGTGGTAACCGGGAAGTGGAACATGGAGCGCCGGGGAGACCGCGTGAAAGGCGTTGGATTGGGCCGTCTCTTCCACCAGTGCCGCCGTCGTAGGAATGAACAGCCTGTCACGATTGAAGCGTATCAGTCCGAGATAGTGATCGAGGCAGGTACGGCCGTCCTGCAAGAGAATGCTTGCCGATTTCGCCACGATGTTGAGGAAGCACGCCTGCAGCAGGGGAAGCCTGTCGAGCGCCCCGTAGAGACTTGCGCCCTGCAAGAAAGTTCCAGGGCCGTTCGGGAATTCGGGGACCTGCGCCGCGTCGAGGATATCCCGTGCCTTTGGTGGCAGGGCGTCGAACGACGGAGCCTTGATCGAGAGGACCTTGGCGGGATCAACAGGCACTTTCTCCGTGTGCTCCACCACTTTCGACTCTTTCAGCATTACGAAGAACTGCACAATTCTGTGGTTGGCCGGTGTCACCATAACGCGGTACGTCGCAGCGCCACCGGCGTCGATGCCATTCACGACGACCGTGCGCGCAACGCGCTTCGTGGCCTGGTACTGTCTGGAGGTCTGCAGGGAAAAAAGATCGATGGTTACGTTGTCGTTAAGATCGTTCCCGGCTGCATCGGTCAAGTTTAGCTTGATTCTCGCCATGCGATTTGTCCTCTGTGTAGATTCTCTCGACTCAGCCAACTACCAACAATCTCCCATCACCCACGCCGGGCGTCTACTGCACAGGGCGCAACTTTACATGTTGCCAGCCAAGAAATGAATTTGATGGAGCTGAGCATCTGGTTGAAGGTCGCCCGCAGATTCTTGAACTGGCGTTTGGCGGCGATGAAGAGCATGCATTACGGGCCTCCTCCGTCACGGCGCAGGCGTATCAGCTCAAATTGCGAATCTCGTTCTGACCGGCGACCAGCGAGGCGCAGCGAAGGCTCAATCACATACAGTCCGGCCGGCCGAACCACCGGCGGCGTCCATTATTTACTTTAACGTTTTTTGCTTGGCGAACTCATGTATACTATGGCAGGTCCGAGACGCCGATGAATGCTTCGATATCATACTTTCGACCAGCTTGCCTGTTAAGCGTTGCCGCGTTGCCGTGTGGGCAGTCGTCGACGGTGGGCTGGATCCCGAAAGACGATTCCCCCATCCTGATGATCCGCCGCGACAGCGACACCACAGTGCTTCTGGAGCAGTCGGTCGGCATGGAAACGGCGTACCGCAAGGCCGGTCTCGATGTGGACCTTATCACTGTCAAGCATGCGGGATACGGCCTCAGACCGGCGGTTGAGCCGCCCGTGTCTTTGCAGCTCTCCGATGTCCTCCAGCGCTTGGCGAATTCCTTCAAAAACAACTCGCGAGGTAGAACATGTTAGCAGTCTCAAAGAAGATCTTCTACGTCATCCTACTAGTAGCTCAGTTCACGCCGCTCCTGGCCCAGGGAACCTGGGCGGGGCTTGTTGGTGTCATCCGGGACGCAAGTGGCGCATCGATTCCCGGCGCCACCGTGGACGCCCGCAACCTTGCTACGAACGCCGTTCGTCGCGGGGTTACCAACGCCGCGGGCGGCTTCTCCGTCCTCGAACTGAACCCGGGTATCTATGATGTCACCGTCGAGAAGGATGGGTTTCAAACATTGCGCCAAACCGGCCTGGAGTTGCAGGTCAATCAGACCGCACGTCTGGAACTTCAGCTCAAGGTGGGCTCGGTCTCGGAAGCTATTGAGGTGACCGCGCAGGCCCCTCAGATCAATACCGAAAACGCCGCGCGCGGCGACGTCATCGCTTCCGAAGAGTTGCAGGAAATGCCGCTCGACGGCCGTAATTTTCAGGACCTCGCGTTTATGGTGCCGGGAGTGGCCGAGAACGCCGAAGGCGACAACGGCGGACCGTTTGCGGTCAACGGAACGCGCTCCGACAACACCAACTTCTACATGGACGGCTTCAATAATCGCGACCCGCGCTTCGGCGGCGCACAGGCCAGCCCCAATCTCGACTCTATTCAGGAGTTTAAGATGGAGACCGCCGGATATTCGGCCGAATACGGCCGGTTAGCCGGTGGTGTGGTCTCGGTAGTGCTCAAGGGTGGTGCCAATAAGGTCCACGGCAGCGTCTTCGAGTTCGTGCGCAACGACAAATTCGACGCGAGAAATTTCTTCTCGGCCGGCAAAGACAAACTGCGCCGCAACCAGTTCGGCGCCACGTTGAGCGGGCCGGTCCGGTTGCCTCGCCTTTACGACGGCCGCAACCGCAGCTTCTTCCTCTTCAGTTGGGAGAGCTACCGCGACGTTGCAGGTGCGAGCCGCCTGTCGCGTGTGCCAACCGTTCTCGAACGGCAGGGCGATTTCTCCCAGACCGTGGACGTCAGCGGTCGTGCCGTCTCCATCCGCGATCCGCTCGCCGCCAATGCTGCGTTCCCCGGCAACCGCATTCCGCAGGGCCGCGTGAGCCCCATCTCCGCCAAGATACTGCCCTACTGGCCCGAGCCCAATCGACCAGGGCAGGTCAACAATTTCATCGCCAGTGCCGTGAATACAAGCCCATGGAACAATTATCTGTGGAAGTTTGACCAGAACCTCTCCTCCAGAGACAACCTGTCGATCCGCTACCAGCGGCGCGAAAGCAGCGGGGTCAATCCTTTCCTCGGCAGTCCGGTCGGCACGTTCGGCGGCACGTCCTCCAGTGTTCAGCACCTGATAGGTCTGAATGCCACGCACATGTTCACGCCGACTGTCATTCAGGATTTCCGCGCCAGCTTGAGCCGCAATTCATCCCACGGCCACAACGTCAATCGCGGCCGCGATTTCACGGAAGAGTTCGGCATCCCGGGCACCACCAAAGACCCTCACCTGATCGGCTTCCCTACTATTGACGTGCGCGACGCTGCCGTCCTCGGCAACAAGAGCGACCGCCCTAGCGACGTCACGGTCAACCTTTACCAGGTGAGCAGTTCCGTCACCTGGGTCCACAACCGTCACCAGATCAAGTTTGGCGGCGAGATCCTGCGATCGCAGACCTTCCAGCCGTACTACAACAACAATCGCGGCACGTTCAGGTTCCTTGGAAACTGGTCCGGACAGCCGTTCGCCGACTTCCTGATCGGCCTGCCGGACTCCGCCTCGCGGCAAACCACACCGCCGTTGAACTATCTCTTTTCTTCCGATTACGGCCTCTTTGTGCAGAACGACTTCAAGGCCACGCAGCGTCTGACACTCAACATCGGGCTGCGCTGGGAGTTGAGCGGGCCGCAGTATGATAAGTTCGGGCGCTACTCTGGATTCGTGCCGTCGATCGGCAAATTGATTGTGGCCGACGACCGCGCGTTGCCGGACATGGCGGCGCTCGTGGCGAGCGTCAAGCTGACGGACGTGGTCGGGCTGGCCCGCGACTACGGCCTGCCAAAGTCGCTCATGTACCTCAATTATCGCAACTTTGCGCCGCGCTTCGGCTTTGCCTGGCGTCCATTCGGCGGCAACCGCAGCGTCGTGCGCGGAGGCTTCGGCGTTTTCAGCAGCAAGTCGGCGCAGAATCCGATGACCTCGCAGATGTCGAATGTGTTTCCGTTCGCCATCAACCAGACCGTCAACCGCAAGGCCAGCGATCCGGGTTACGTGACGCTCGAAAACCCCTTCGCCAATGCCTCCGGTGCGGCCGTCAGCGTGGGCGGCGCGGAACTCCGCTCGCCGATCCAATACGTGATGAGCTGGAATCTCACTCTGGAACGGGAAGTGCGACGCCTGGGCGCTATCGAAATCGCTTACGGCGGATCGAAAGGAACGCATCTCAGTTTCACGACGGATATCAACCGCAACCTTTACTCGCTCCAATACCAGCTACCCAACGGCAACTTTCCGCGGCCCTATCCCCAGATTGGCAACGCCATCAACTACTTTCAGTTCGGCGCGAACTCGATTTACAATTCCGGCACCGTCACGCTACGGCGACGTTTCAAAAGCGGGCTGTTTTATCGCGTGAATTACGTCTTTTCCAAGTCGATTGACAATTCGTCCACTTTCTCCGGCACCGGCAACGGGGGCCCGCGGCAGATTCAGGATCCCAACAATCTCGCCGCCGAGCGCGGCCGCTCGAACTTCGATGTGGGCCACGCTTTCACCATGAACTTTTCCTACCAGGCGCCGTGGCGGCGCGCGCAGTGGAAGTGGCTGATGGGCGGCTGGCAGATGGCGGGAACGGGCCGCGCAACAACTGGCGCGCCGTTCACGGCCATCACGTCCAACTTCAACCTCTCGCAAGGCACCGCCATCCGACCCGACCGGCTCGGCAAAGGCACCATGGCGAATCCGACGCCCGACCGCTGGTTCGACGTCTCGGCTTTCGCGGTGGTGCCGAACGGCAGCTATCGCTTCGGATCGTCCGGGCGCAACATCCTCGATGGACCCGGCAATGTCGCGATCAATCTCTCGCTCTATAAGAACTTCAAGTTGCGGGAGCGCGACCAGTTGCAGCTTCGCTGGGAAGGGTTCAACGTCCTGAATCACGCCAATTTCAACCTGCCCAACACCGCCGTGAACGCGATCACCGGCGGCACCATCACAGCCGCGAAGGCCGCGCGGACGGTGCAGTTCGGAGTCCGCTACCAGTTCTGATATGGAGCGACCTGTCAAGCCCCCCGCAATCTGAGGGGCTTCGAGTTCAGGCCGGCTTTCCTCCGCAGACGGGAAGCCGGCCGTAAAACAGTACCTTCTGCGGAACTACTTCACATCACAAGACATGATAAGAGCCTCCGGTCGCTGATGCTCCGGGCACCGTTGGACGGATTGAAGATCGCATCTACGCCAAGGCTCGCCGGCAGTAATCGCGAGCCCTGCGCACTTCCTCGACGGTGTCGCCGCCCTTGTACTCGTATTCGATCAACGCAGGAATGTGCCAGCGTTCCCGCTTGAGCATTTGGAGCAACTCCCGGATCGGCGTGTCGCCCTCGCCGAATGGCATGTTCGGCCCCTGGTTCTTCTTGCGGTCCTTGAGGTGGAGCGTGAGGATCTTCTTATGGTTTTTCGCCAGGAAGTCCAACACGTCGCCGCCCGTTGCCGTGAAATGGCCGACATCCAGGTGAATGGCGATGTACTTGGAACGCCCGCTCATGGCTTCCGCGAAGTTCTTCGGTGTCGCGAATTCGTTCGGCTTGATGTTCGAATGATTGTGCAGGCCGACGTAAATGCCCGCCTTGCGTGCGAAGCGGTCTACACGTTCGACCACGCTGATGTTCGCCGATGCATTGATGCGCTTCACGCCGAGCGCACGCGCCATGGCAAAGCCATGAGCGATCTCTGCGTCGGTCATGTCATCGCGGAAATTGTAGCCGCAAGACCATAGCTCGATGCCCGCGGCGTCGAATTTGCGGCGAATGACCCGGTATTGCTCGTCTCCGGCCTTTTCGCGCCATGCTCGAATCTCCTGCCGCGGAAGATTTCGCGGCTCGAGGTGGCCCTCGAACGCCTCATAGCAGCGCAGGTCCAAATCGCGCGCCGCCGCGAGAGCCTGATCGAGGTTGCGGTCCCGAAAGCTATACCCTTGCACACCGAGTACGACGCCGTTTGTTTTGGGAGCGGTCGCGGCGAACGATACGCCGGCAGCCGCTGTGAGGCCAAGGAAATTCCTTCTATTCATGTCAGTTCTTTGCTTTCTTGGACGCCGGCGGGGTCGTCCATTGATCCAACTCTTCCTTCGGCTCGGGGATCCCGCCCTTATCTTTGGTCTCTGCGATCCAGCCGTCCAACCGCGCGGCGAATTGGGAGACCAGCTTCTTGTGCGCTTGGGATCCGGCCAGGTTCTTCACCTCGAACGGGTCTGCTTGTGTATCGTAGAACTCGACGGGCGGCTTACGGGGCGCCATGAACAACTGCTGCGTGGCATTCAGTTTGCCTGCGGCATCCAGTTCTTTCAGGATGCGCAGCGTGGGGTAGGAACCTTGAATGTACTGGTTGAACTGCGTGTATGGGCGTTCCGGCATGAAGTTTCGGATGTACTTGTAGCGGCGATCGCGTACAGCGCGAATTCGATCGATGGTCATATCGCAGCGGTCGCGCGCCGTGACGATGAAATCGCGGGGCTTGGATTTCGAACCGAAGAGCGGCCGCCCGTGGAAGTACTCCGGGATCGGGATGCCCGCGGCCAGCAAGGTCGTGGCGGTCATATCCAACGAGACACAGGGATCATCGCGGACGGCTGCGGGCTTCGCTACGCCGGGCCAGCGAACGATGAGTGGAACGTGCGTGCCGTAATCATAGAGCCACTGTTTGCCACGCAGCAGGCAGCGCCCGTTGTCGCCGAAAAACATCACGACCGTGTTGTCGAGGAGCTTTTCTTCCTCAAGTTTTGCGAGCAGCACGCCTACTTGGGTATCGAGAAGCTGAACGGCGTCCAGATAGTTTGCGACTTCGTTCCGCACGACCGGGTGGTCCGGATAGTTGGGCGGCAACTCGATTCGCGTGGGATCGACGAGGACCTTCTGTTTGCGCGCGGCTCCGAAAGCGTGGCCTTTATGTGGAGCCTCAAAATTGACCTGGGCGTAAAATGGCTGACCGGGCTTGCGCTGGTTCCAATGCGTCCCATCGAAAGGCTTGTCCGCCTTGAAATTATAGTCGGTCTTCCCCATTCCGCCGAGGCCGTCAGCGAACTCGCGCACATTGCACGTGAAATAGCCCTGCTCACGGAGCCTGTCCGTAATGAGCCGTGCGTTCTCGGGCAGTTGATAGCCATCCTTGCGGTGGCTGCGATGGTTTTGCGTGTTGGTCGTCGTTTGATACAGCCCCACGTTGAAGCCCGACCGGCTGGCCGAGCACACTGGAGCCGTCGTATGAAACTGCGTGAAGCGCGTGCCCTGAGATGCCAAACGGTCCATGTTCGGCGTATGGACGTACGGGTAGCCGTAGCAACTGAGTTCGGCGCCCAGATCATCGCCAAGGATCCAAAGGATATTGGGGCGGTCGGAAGCTGCGCCGCTGCGGCTGCGGATCAGCGCGGGGAAGCCAGTCGCAGTTGCAGCCAGAAATTGTCGGCGATGCACGAATGAGTTCTCCTGAGGTGTAGATACGACAAATGGCATGATATCATACCTCTTTACGGGGAATGAAGGAGCTGCAAAACGTATGAAACAGATGACTCGACGCGATCTTATACGAGCGGGCGGAACCGCAGGCGTGGCGTTATCGACCGGGCTCGCTCAGGCGGCGCAGGAGCGGCCGAATATCCTCTTGGTGCTCTCGGACGACCACAGCGCGCCCCACGTCGGCTGTTATGGAAACAGCGATATCAAGACACCTAATCTCGACCGCTTTGCTGCCGAGGGTATGCGGTGCGACCGAGCGTACGTCGCCTGTCCTCAATGCGTGCCGTCGCGCGCCGCCATCATGACCGGCCGTTCGCCCGTCGGCATCCAGATGACCCGCTTTAGCGCACCATTGGCGCGAGAGTACAAGACGTATCCTGAATTGCTTCGCGCGCAGGGCTATTTCACGGGTGTGGCGGGCCGCACGTACCATCTCGACGGCGCCGGCCAGTTCGAAGCTTCTGCAAAGGTCTTCGACAAATACAAGTTGCGGACATTTCCGGAGCGGCTCGATTATGTGAAAGTCGGTAACCGCGAGCAGAGCTTCACGCAACTTAACGAGTTCCTGGGCCTTGTTCCGAAGGGAAAGCCGTTCTTCCTGCAACTGTGTTCCAACGATCCGCACCGTCCGTTGGATAATAACGCAATCCCCGTGCCGCACGACCCGGCGAAGTTGAAATTGCCTGCGCATTACCCCGACACACGGCTGGTCCGCGAAGACTTCGCCCGATACTACGACGAGATCTCTCGTTTCGACAGCGACTTTGGGCGCATCATGGCCGTCCTGCGGGAACGCGGATTGGATCAAAACACGCTGGTGATGTTTATGGGCGACAACGGCGCTTCGCAACTGCGCGGCAAGGGCACGCTGTACGAATTCGGGATTCATGTGCCGCTGCTGGTGCGCTGGCCGGGTAAGTTGCAGGCGGGACGCACTACGGCCGAACTGATTTCCGGCGAAGATCTTGCGCCGACGTTTCTCGAAGCGGCCGGAATCACGCCTCCAAAAGAGATGACGGGGCGCAGCTTCTTGAAGCATCTGCGCGGCCAGCCGTTCGACGGCCGGAAGTACGTCTTCTCCGAGCGCGGCGCGCATGGCAGCAGCTTGCCAAACGGGAGCTCAGGTTTCGACCTCGGCCGCTGCGTGGTCGGCCGTCGTTACAAACTGGTCTATAACGCGCTCTGGCAACTGCCCTACCAGCCGGTGGATTTCAACAACGATCCGTTCTGGAAAGAGTTGCAGGCCATGAATGCAGCGGGCAAACTATCACCTGACTTGTCCCGGGTCTACTTCTCTCCGACGCGGCCAATGTTCGAATTGTTCGATCTCGAGAGCGACCCGCGTGAGTTCAAGAACCTGATCGGGAAGCCGGAAGCTGCCGACATTGAGCGCGAACTCAAAGAGGCGCTCAACGAGTGGATGATTCTGGAGCGCGATTACCTGCCGTTGCCGCTCGTTACCACGACGCGAGCGCGCCCCGCTGCACGCAAGAAGAAGGACTAGCGCCTATTCCCGGGGCTCTCCGTGGCGAGGTCGTGCAATTTTCGGCGACGATCGATTTGTAGCGTAAAGAGGCCGGCGTTAAGGCAGCCAGCAAAGCAGGCTTCGGAATCCCCGTCGCCGCCTATGCCGGCTGCCAGATCGAGCCGGCATGTAATTTCGCCTGTTTCAGATTGCAGCAGGTCACTACCAGATCAGCTTCAAGGCCATTTGGAGTTGCCTCGCTCCACCGGCTCCGCTGATCACGCCGTAGGTGTTCGAGCCCATCGACATGCCGGGGTCGTCCCATTGCGGCATATTGAACGCGCTGAACGCCTCCAGGCGGTACTGCAGCTTGATCCGCCGTTCTTTCGTCAAGAAGAAGCTCTTGAAGAGGGAAAGGTCCGTCATGTTGCTTCCGGGCGTGCGCGCGTCGGGTATCGTACGGCCAACCGTTCCGAAAGTATATGCGCTGGGCTGCAGAAACACGCTGGTATCGAACCACTGCGTCAGTTTCTGGTCGGTGTTGCGATCGCCCTGTATGCGGGCCTTTCCGCCGGTTGAATTGGCGCGCTGGCCGGAATAGATGTAGGTATTGTTCTGCGCCACTCCGATGAACAGAGGCGTTCCGGTCATGAACGAGGTGATGCCGTTGATCTGCCATTGGCCGGCGATAGCTTCCACCAGCTTGGGCGCGTTGGCAAGAAAATGCTTCCCTTTGCCAACTGGCAACTCGTACACATAACTCACGACCATTCGCTGGGACACGTCGGCCGCATCCACCGCCCAGTCGAGCCGCCGGTTGTATGTCGTCAATTTTCCGCTCCCTTGTGGTCCGAGGAAATTTACCTCAGCCGACGTGTCGTCCATCAGCTTTCCCGCCGTGTACGAGACCAACATACTGAGCCCCCTCGAGAAACGCTTGTCTACGCGAACTGTCATGGCGTGATACTTGGAGCTGCCGTAAGGCGTGCGGCTTCCGCTCAGGTTATTCATCTGCGGATAGGGACGCTGTAATTGGCGCCATTCGACGGTGGGTTTGCTGAGTCCGGAGGTGGCGTCGTTGATGACGCCGTAAAACGGGTTCGGGATCACTCGCAGTAGAGCCGACCCGTAGGACATGTAGTCCGGAGTCAGTTCATTGTAAGCGACGCCGCCACCGTCGATCAGCCCGATTCCGCGACTGCCCAGGTAACCGATCTCGGCCACCATGTGTCCGGGCAGTTGCCGCTGCAGGTTCAGGTTCCACTGTTGCACGTAGGTACACCTGAACGACTCAAATATCGATTCGAAGATGCCAAAACCCAGTTGCGTCGCCGAGCCGCCGGCCATTCCCAGGGGGAAGTTATAGCCGTTGGGAAACGGATTCTTCAGGTAACTGTTCACCGTCCGCATGCTGTCATAGGTGGATGACACGGCGGTAGTGGTGCGAGAGCCGTCTAGTCCTATGTTGCCCGAGGCGCCGCCCGGCTGCATGTTAGTGGGGGCGTAGGCGATTCCGTAGCCGCCCCGCAGCGCCATGTTCTTACTGAAATTCCAAGCGAAACCGACGCGTGGCCCGATATTGTTCGAGTCTGTGGGGCTTTGCTGCCGATGCTGGGGCGTGGCGAAATTCATGCTTCCCAGCAGGTTTCCGCAAGCCGGGCAGGCGCTGGCCGGCACCTTTCCCGCGATCGGCGACGGTGCGTGAAGATCGTAATATGAGAGGCGGTTATAGCGCTCGGTGCGAGGCAAGTCCACGTCGTAGCGCACTCCAAGATTCAACGTCAGGCGGCGCGTCACTTTCCAGTCGTCCTGAGCGTAGATCGCGTAGTAAGCGCTGGCTACCGCCGGCGCCGGATCGTGGCTCATGTTGCCGCCCGAGGTGAGCCCGAGCAGAAAGGACGCCAGCGGAGAGCCTGCCGTGTTCGACGCAGCGGAAATGTCCTGCTGCGTCCAGCCCGAGCTGAAAGTGAAGTAGCCCGAAGGGTAGCCAAACTTGACGAGATTTAGCAGCATTTTCCGGTACTCGCCGCCGAACTTGAACATGTGATTCGACTTCAGTTTGGTCATTGCGGCGGTAATGGAATTAGTCGTGGAGCCGTTGCGCACGCGCGTCCAGCCCCCGGTGCCGAGGGCCGCTGCGGCGCCGGAAAAATCGAATCGCGGGAACTCGAGCCCGTTGCGGGCAGCGGTTTCTGTCACCGACTTGGGGAAGCCCAGCGTGGAAGAGTCGAAACCGTCGGTGAACGGGGTGTTCGTATTGAAGGATCGTCCCAGGCCATAGCGAATATTGATGACGGAGGTCGGGCTCAGCGTGTAGGTGTGATCCATCGCGAGGCTGCGGTACCTCTTCGAGTTAATGGCCACGTTGGAGGAATTCGCCTCGTTTCCGAAGAAGTTGATCGGTTGGTTATCGCTCCATCCGATTGCGAAACGTGCGAACATGCGCCACTTCGAACTCCAGTTGTGGTCCAACCGGGAATCCACGCGGTAGCTGTTGTTCACGCTGCTGCCCGCGTTGGTGAAGTTATTGATATTGGTGTACTGATTTGAGGGCGCCACGTTTGCCTGGGGCCAATAGTTGGCTACCTTCGCGGCGACAGGGTCGATTCGTCCGGACGGGATGATGTTGCCCGGGAAGGGGGACCGGGTCCATTTGCCCTGGTTCTCTTTCACCGTAAGCGGATCATAGATGGTCACCGGCGCTCCCGAACCATTGCGCAGGTTGGAGAAATTGCCCTGCCGCCAGGTGTCGAGCGGCACGGTCCCGGTGAAGACCGAACGGCTGCGTGGCTGTGTGGCCTCAAGCCCGACGAAGAAGAAGGATTTGTCACGCCCGTTGTAAAGCTTCGGAAGCACGATGGGCCCTCCCACGGTTCCGCCCCACTGGTTGCGTTTGAAACTCCCCTTTCCTCGCCCCGCGCGGTTGGCGAAAAAGTTGTTCGCGTCCAGTGTGCTATTGCGGAGAAAATCGTAAGCCGTGCCGTGCACCTTGTTGGTGCCCGACTTGGTGGCGACGTTGATCACGCCGCCCCCAAAGCGGCCGTATTCCGCCGCCAGCGCATTGATCTGAACGCTGAATTCCTCCACAGCGTCCACCTGAGGTTCGTAATAGCTCGAGCTGATACCCGGATTGTCGTCTGGGCCGATGTTGCTGACACCATCGATCTGCAACTCGCTGGTGCCGTTGCGCCCGCCACTCATGCGCGGCGTCGATCCGCCTCCGGTCGGGTTCACTCCCGGAGTCAGACTCGCCAACCCGAAGGCGCTGCGCCCGTTGAGTGGCAGGTCCATGATGCGCTTGTTCTCAATCACCTGCGCGACAGAAGACGTATTCAGGTCCAACGGCGGCGGAGCGGCGACCACATCCACCGTCTGCGCCACTTCACCCACCTGGATCGCCAGGTCTACCGAGCGGTTTTGCCCGACATCCAGCTTGACGTTTTCCTCTCTCACGGGACGAAAGCCCTCCTTGCTCGCCGTCACCGAGTACGTTCCGGCCAGTAGGAATGGTTGTATGTAACGGCCCGCGGAGTCCGTGACAAGCTCTCTGGTTTCGTTGGTTGCCTGATTAACGATCAAGACCTTCGCGCCCGGCACTGCGCCGCGCGACGCATCTTGGACCGTTCCCTGTAACGTGCCGGTCGGTGTTTGCCCGGCCAGCGAATTCAAAAGCGTAAAGACTCCAAGTGCGATTACAAGAGTGCGTTGCATGTCTTGCTCTCCCCTTATCAGGTCTGACTATTTAACAGCGACAATCTTCAGCGCGATGTCGCGCTCCAGCTTGGGAACCGGGGTTGTCAGCCGGTTTGCCTTGCTCTCGATCTGCTTTTTGCCAGTCACTACGCCCTTCCAGGAATCCCAATACTCCACCACGTACTTCCCGGCGGCGAATCCTTCCACCTGAATCGATTCGCCTTCGACGGCGGGAATGCGCTCATCGTGCACGACGTTCCACCAGGTATGCGCCTTATTCTCCAGCCACAGAATGCTCAGCCCGTTGCCATGCAACCCGAGCGCGTTGAGCTTGTCACGGTTGACCTGAATGCTCGCCTGTTTGAATCCGGCCGTTGTCCACGGAATCCCTTTGACGAAGTTCGCGATGGCCTTCATATGGAAATACAGGTCTTTTCTGTCGACATAGGAATCCCACCACCACATATGACCCGAGCCCGCGGCGCCATGCATCACTGGGGTCCACATGCCTGCGTGCATGTGAACGCCCTCCTTGTCCTTGTCGCAGTATTCGCGCTCGGTCGGAAATTGGCGTTCGATGCCGAATTCCGCCCACAGGTAAGGTTTTTTGTATGCCGTTAGCTTGTCGAGCCACTTGATCATCAGCGGCGTCATGGCGCGGGCCGGTTCCTCGTCGCCGTCGTTCTTCCTATGCCAGCCGTAGTAGCCGTGCATTTGCGAAAACTCGTGCTCCGGAGCCGCCCACAGATCCGGCCAGAAGTCGAACGAACCGAGGCTGTTCGTCGTCAGGCGGCCGGTCGTGTCGATGCTCTTCAGATACCGGCACATCTCGCGACTCCACGGGATGATCACATCTTCCTTGGGCTTCGGCACGGCCACCGTGTTGAACTCGTTCCACAGTTCCCACGCCATGATGTTGGGACTGTAGCCCCATCGCGCCACGATGTAGCGCAGGCGGTTCCGGAACAGGCGCTTGGCCTCGGGCAGTTCGAAGAAATCCTTCATGCTCTGGCACGGGCCCCCGTTGGCCTTTGCGTAGGAGAACGGTGTGAAGCCATCGTTAGTCCTTTTGGGAACGCCCTCGGCGGCAAGATTGCGGATGGCCTCGATCGAGACCTTCTGGTAGATTCCGTGCTCCTCAGAAAGTTCGATGATCTGGTCGACGCGCCAGGCATTGTCGAGCCGGTACTCGCCGGAGCGCGTCTCGCCTTCCACATTCAGCCGCCCGTTGCCCAACCACAGTCGCGCAAAGTTGCCTCCGTTTTTCGCGAGGCGCGGAATCCAGCGGTAGAAATCCGCCAGCGGCCCCCAGCACAGGTTTTCGCCGATCGCAAAATACGGCGTGCCGTCGTCGAATTCGAAATAGCGCGGATCTTTCTTGGAGACGCGGACGTACCCGTGTCCCGTTCCCGGGCGCACGTTGACGACGAGGGGCGGGGAACTGACCTTGCCGCTGTGGTCGCGAGCTTCGATCCGGACGCTGTATTTCCCCGGCAGGACCGGCGTGAAGCGCACGCGCCATTCCGGAGTCCCCATCGTGTAAAGTGTTTCCTCAAAGTCGTTGGCGCCCTTGGAGCGCATCTGCCACTCGAACGGTTGGTAGAGGAACGCCGGTACTCGCATCGTCTTGCCCGCGGGCGTGCCGATCACTGCGTCAATCGCGATCTCATCCGGATCGAACGGCGTCGTGTATGTTCCGCCGGCATCAATGCGCAGCTCTACTCGCTGCCAGCATGCGTGATCGCGGCCGAGCGCCTCGACTTTGTGAATCGCCAGCGTTTCGTCTTTCTTCCACTGGCTCACACCGGCCTGCGCCATCCCGCATGCGAGCGCCAACAATAGTCCGATTCTCAAATGCATTCGTCTCGCTCTTTCTACTTCAGGTACTTGGTCAAGAACTCCGCCATGCGGTTCAATGTAGGCTCAAACCAGGGCGGCCCGTGAAAGAAAGCGTGCCCCGCGCCGTCGGCGCTGAAGAGTTCGGCATGAACGCCGGCAGTTCGTAGTTTGTTCATCAATCCTTCGGACTCCGCCATCAACACCGTCGTGTCGCGCGTTCCGTGCAAAAAGAGAAAACTGGCGGATGACTTGCCCGCATGGGTCATCGGGCTAGCTTTGGCCCACAGCGCTGGATCTTCCGAATATTTCGCGCGCAGGTATTCGTCGAACGTGCTCACCGGTCCCTTTCTCGACCCGTTGCCGAAGGCCACCAAGTCGATCGCGGGATTAAAGGCTGCCACGGCTTGCACTCGCGAGGAAAAGCCGCGATTGGCCCCGTCGCCTTCGAACTCCGGCATATCGCCGGTTGTGCCGAGGAAGGCTACGATGTAGCCGCCCCAGGAGCCGCCCGCGGCGCCAATGTGATCTGGATCGATCCGGTATCGCTTCGCATTGGCGCGCAACCAACGCACGGCCGCCTTGGCGTCATAAATGCAGCCGGGAAATGCGTCATCATCCAGGAAGCGGTACTCGATGGAGAACCCCACGAAGCCCTTGGCCGCCATAGCTGCTGCCTGCCGCCGGAAGCCGCCTCTCGTGCCGCCAATCTTTTCGGTCCGTTTCCCGCCTCCATGTATATAGACTACGGCCGCGAATGGTCCGCTGCCGCTTTTCGGCACATAGAGGTCACCGACAGCGGCGGAGTGCGTCGAATACACGATATCGCTCAGCACCTCGACGTTGCCCGCAACCTGGAACGGCGGACTCTCCTGCGCTAGCATAAGAGCCGCACCCCAGAACCACGCAAACAGTAGTTGGGACTCTATCCGTGACATCATACCACCTGAGATGACATCATACATCATGTTGTGCAATCTTAAAAAGGTTATTTTTAGTCATGCACCGTCGAGATTTCCTCAAAACAACAGCCTGCGTCGCGGCACCCGCAATTCAAGAGCGGCGTTCCCGCCGCAACATCGTATTTGTGCTCGCTGACGACCACCGGTACAACTTTGTTGGCGCGCTAGGGCATCCCTGGCTGAAGGGTCATACGCCTAACCTCGATCGCATGATCAATCGCGGCGTCAATTATAGCAATGCGTTCGTTACCACTTCCCTCTGTTCCCCGAGCCGTACGAGCATACTCACCAGCCTCTACATGCACCAACACGGTGTGCTGGATAACTTTTCGCCGGTGAACCCTTCGCTTCCTATATTCCCCAGGATTCTGCAAGGAAATGGATACCGGACGGGGTTCGTCGGTAAATGGCACATGGGTGGTTCCGGCGACGAGCCGCGGCCCGGTTTCGACGAGTGGTTCAGTTTTCGGGGACAGGGCGAGTATCAGAATCCGGAAGTGAACGTCAACGGAGTCCGTCAGAAGATGCAGGGCAACATGACGGACATTCTCACTGACTCGGCGCTGCGGTTCGTGCGGGAGAACGCATCCAGGCCATTCTGTTTGTATCTTTCGCATAAGGCCGTGCATGCTCCGTTTCAGGCTCCCGAACGTCACGCGCAGCTCTTTGAAGGGCTCACCGTGCCGCGTCCGCGCAGCATGGCTTATAAGGAGGAGTACTACAACCAGTGGCCGGAATGGGTTCGCCGGCGCCGCGTCACCCGGCATGGTGTCGACGGAATGATCGACAGCGATGAACCGTTCGATGTCCACTACCGGCGTTACTGTCAGTGTTTGATCGGTCTCGACGAAAGCCTCGGAAAAGTATTCGAACAACTGGAAGCGAGCCGGTTGCTCGACGACACACTGGTCGTATACATGGGCGACAACGGCTTTATGTGGGGCGAGCACGGCCTGATCGACAAGCGCGCGATGTACGAATCGTCGATCCGCGTGCCGGTCTTTGCGCATTGCCCGTCGCTGTTCGGGACCTCCGGCAGAAAGGTCGAAGAGATCGCGTTAAATCTGGATATCGCGCCGACGTTCCTGGATGCGGCAGGCGTCACACCGCCCGCCTCGATGCAGGGACGGTCGCTGCTTCCGCTCGGAACCGGGAAGTCTCCCCAGAACTGGAGGCGCGACTTTATCTACGAGTACGCCTGGGAGCAGGATTTCCCGTACACGCCGAACATCGTCGGACTGCGCACGGAGAACCACAGCCTGATGAATTACCCCGGAATCTGGGATATCCCGGAGCTTTACGACATCCGAAAGGATCCGGAACAGATTAATAACCTGATTGCCGATGCGCGCCTCGGTCCGCGAACACGCGGGCGCTACGTGAATCATGTGAAGAATCCGGAAACCAAGCAGTTGGTCGAAGCGCTGCAGAACCGGCTTGCGCAATTGCTCACGGAGACTGGCGGCGACCCGCGCTTGGCGGGCGTCGCCAGTCCCGACGACAAGTTTGCGTATTGATCAGAACTGGTAGCGTACTCCGAACTGCACCGTCCGCGCGGCCTTCGCGGCGGTGATGGTGCCGCCGGTGATCGCATTCACCGCGGTGTTGGGCAGGTTGAAATTGGTGTGATTCAGGACGTTGAACGCTTCCCAGCGGAACTGCAACTGGTCGCGCTCCCGCATCTTGAAGTTCTTATAGAGCGAGAGATTGATCGCGACATTGCCGGGCCCATCGATGATGTTGCGCCCAGACGATCCGAAGCGATAGCTGCCGTTGGGTACGACCGAAAAAGCCGAGACGTCGAACCAGCGGTCGGGCGTCGGATTCGCCATGGCGCCTTTGCCGAGCCGGTCGGGCCGGATGGCGGTGCCGAGCGAGAGATTGAAGTTGGATGTGGTGGGCGTGAACGGCGCGCCGGTGTTTGCCCGGCCCGTGCCCGCCATCTGCCAGCCGCCCATCAGCCACTTCCACTGCGCGCGCCGCCACGGCGCCTGGTAGGAAAAGTTCATGGTGAAAGTGTGGCCCACATCGAAGTTCGAGCGTCCGCGCTCGGCGGCGAGATTGTTGGGATCCTGAATCTGCCGCGGCCCCCCGTTGCCGGTGCCGGAGAAAGTGGACGAATTGTCAATCGACTTGGAATAGACGTAATTCACGCGATAGAACAGCCCGTTGTTGAAACGCCGCCGCAGCGTGATGGTGCCGGAATTGTAGATCGAGTTCGCGCCGAACTGAAAGTAGTTGATGGCGTTGCCGATCTGGGGAAAGGGCCGCGGGAAGGAGCCGTTGGGCTGCTGGTATTGAAGCGAGTAAAGGTTGCGGTTGATATCCGTGGTGTAGCTGAGATGCGTTCCCTTCGAGCCGGTGTAGGCGATTTCGATCGCGCCCAGGCGCCGCACTTCCCGTTCCACAGTGAGATTCCAGCTCATCACGTATTGAATCGGCGGGTTGAGATCCACGCCGCCCACGCTGATGGCCGCACCGGAGGCATTGGCGAAGGGGTTTTCGAGCGTCACGTAACCCGGATCGGTGGCCTTGCGGTTGACGGTCTGGCTGATGCCGAACGGAAATACGTTCGACATCTGCGCGGTCATCGGGTTCTGTGCAGACTTGCTGCTGAAAACGCCGAAGCCCCCGCGCACGACGCTGCGGTTGCCGCCGAACGGACGCCAGGCAAAGCCGAAGCGCGGTGTGAAGTCGCGATAGTTGAGGTTCATGAGCGACTTGGGCAAGCCGTAGTCGCGAGCCAGCCCGACCGTGTCCGTCAGTTTGACGCTCGCCACCAGCGCCGCCATGTTCGGCAATCCGCGGTCGTCGACCACGATCAATTTGCCGAGCGACGGCACGAATCCGGAGTAGCGCCCGTACTTGTCATACTGTGGCCCGCTCAGCTCCCAGCGCAATCCGAGGTTGAGCGTCAGGCGCGAATTGACCTTGAAATCGTCCTGCACAAAGAGGCTGTAATCGGTGGCGAAGAGATAGTTCAACGGCGGCGTGGTTTGCCGCGAGGCGGAATCCGGCAGGCCGATCAGGAAGTCGGAGAACGGCTGTCCGGACCAGTTTCCAAGGAACTTGAACACGCCGCGGCTGTTGTTGTAATACGGCTGGAAGGTCTGCGATCGTAGGAGGTCGCCCCCGAACTTGACCTGGTGACGGTTGCGGACCCAGGTGAGGGAACTGCTGACCTGGTAGAGGTTGACGGTGGTGTCGGAGGGTTTGTCGTTCTTGTCGCCGATCATGGCCACGTCGCGCACGTCGATGATTGGGAAACCGATCAGGTGAGGATCTTTGGTGGTGCCCGGGATGCCGAACTCTCCCGTGAAATCGCGGCCGCCATCGACCAAGCCGCTGTGGGATCCATTGCGGCTCAGGCTGACGCGGAAGTCCTGAATGAGGGTCGGCGTGTACATGTGCGTGGCGTTGGCGCCCAGCAGGTGCTGAACGGAGATGGATGTGCCGCCGAAGGTGCCGACCGGACTGCCGAGGAAAGGATTGACCCCGCTGGCCTCGCGCCGCTGGTAACGGAAGGACATGCTGTCCTTGGAGGAGATGGTCTGGTCGAACTTCCACAGGTAGTTGTCCCACGGGCCGGTTGTCACCGCGCTGGCGATGAAGTTGTTGACCTGGCCCGGACGGTTCGCCTCCGGCCAGTAGGGCAGGATCTTGGCGGCGATCGGGTTCATCCGGGACTGAGGAATGACGTTGCGGGGGAACGCGGCGTTGGCGGCGAGCGGATCGCGGATGGAAACGGCGCGGCCGCCGACATCCACGGTCTGGGAGAAATCGCCCATCCGTTCAAGATCGGTTGGCACGCGCGACAGGCGGTTCGCGCCGGTAACGTCGCGGTAGCTCTCCCAACTGAAGAGGAAGAAACTGCGGTTGCGGCCGTCGTAAAGGCGCGGCACAAAGACCGGCCCGCTCAACGTGGCGCCGAACTGGTTGCGGCGCAGCTTGTTCTTGTCGTCGGAAAAGAAATTTCTCGCGTCGAACTTGTCGTTGCGCACGAACTCGAAGATGCTGCCGTGAACCTTGTTGGCGCCGCCCTTGAGCACCACCGAGATCACGCCGCCGGCCAGCCGGCCGTACTCGGCCGAAAAGCCGGCGGTCTCCATCTTGAACTCCTGCATGGCATCGAGATTGGGGCTGGCCTGGGCGCCGCCGTAGCGCGGGTCGCGGTTGTTGAAACCGTCCATGTAGAAGTTGGTGTTGTCGGAGCGCGTTCCGTTGACCGCGAACGGACTACCGCTGTCGCCTTCGGCGTTTTCCGCCACGCCCGGCACCATAAACGCGAGGTCCTGGAAGTTGCGGCCGTCGAGCGGCATTTCCTGCAACTCTTCGGAAGCGATGACGTCGCCCCGGGAGGCGTTTTCGGTATTGATCTGGGGAGCCTGCGCCGTCACCTCAATGGCTTCGGAGACCGAGCCCACCTTGAGCTGAAGCTCCAGACGTGCGGTCTGATTGACCTGCAACTCCAGGCCGGTCTGACGCAGTGTTTGAAACCCATCCTTTTCGACCGTGACATCATAGACACCCGGGTTCAGTTCGAGGACGGAGAAGCCGCCCGCGGCGTTGCTAACTCCGCGACGAACGGCGTTGGTAGCAAGATTGCGGGCATCCACTGTGGCGCCGGGAATCGATGCGCCGCTTGCGTCCCGGATGACACCGACAAGTTCCGCCGAGGTTCCCTGGGCCAGGAGCGGCATGAAATGAGCTACTAATAGTAGGATGACGCAAAAGATCTTCTTTGAGACTGCTAACATGTTCTACCTCACAAGTGATTTTTAAAGGAGTTCGCCAAAAGCTAGAGGACCTCGGAGAACTGCAAATGCGCGGGCTGCTCAACCGCCGGGTTGAGGCCGACCGACTGCTCCAGCGGCACTGTGGTGTCGCTGGCACCGTGGATAATCAGGACGGTGGAATCGTCTTTCGGGACCCAGCCCACCGTTGAAGACTGCCCATACAGCAATGCGGCAACGCTCAGCAGGCAAGCGGCTTGGAAGAATGATATCGAAGCAATCATCGGCACCTCGCACGTGCCCTAGTATACATGAGTTCGCCAAGTAAAAAACGTTAAAGTAACTAGTGGACGCCGCCGGTTGTCCGGCCGGCGGCAGCGTACGTGATTGAGCCTTCGCTGCGCCTCGCTGGTCGCCAATCAGAACTGATAACGCAAGGCGAACTGCATCGTTCGGGCGTTCGCCGCGCGCGTGATCGTCGCTCCGTTCGGAGCGTTGACGAAGGTGACCGGCAGGTTGAAGTTCGTGTGATTTGTCACGTTGAACGACTCCCACCGAAACTGGAGCGATCCGTATTCCCGAAAACGCCAGTTCTTCATGAGCGAAGCGTTGACAGCCATGTAGCCGGGTCCGTCCAACACGTTGCGGCCGGAACTGCCGTAGCGGAACGATCCGATTGGTACCACAGGGAAGGCCGAGAGGTCGAACCATTGGTCCGAATTCGGGTTCGCCAAGCTGCCTTTCGCGATGCGGTCGGGACGGTTCGCCTCGCCCTGATCCAGTTGGACGTTGGATAGCCGCGGCGTGAACGGCGCGCCCGTGTACAAGCGGGCGTTGCCGGCAAGCTGCCATCCACGGATGAATGGATTTCCACGGAAGGGCAACTCATACGTAAAACTCGCAGTGAAGGAGTGCCCCACGTCCCAATCGGATCGGGCGCGTTCCGACTTCAAATTCCGGACATCCTGCGCACCCGGGTATCCGCCGTTCGAACTTCCGAAAAGCTGCGAGGCATCGTCGATGGATTTGCTAAACGTGTAGTTCACGTAAAAGAACGCGCTGCCGCGCAACCGGCGGCGCACGGAGGCCATCGCCGCATTGTAGATGGAGTTGGAATTGAACGCGTGCGTGCTGATCGCGTTGAAACCCGGATAAGGCTTCGCGAACGTTCCGTTCGGCAGCCGGAGCTCGGCTAAACGGATCGGAGTGTTGATGTCGTACATGCGGCCGAGGTGCGTGCCCTTCGAACCCACATAGGCGATTTCGAGCGCGGTCCCGCGTCCGATTTCGCGCTCGACCGTGAGGTTCCAGCTTTGCAGGTACTGCGGACGGGGATGCAGGTCGAAGCTGTTCGCGTTGACTGTGCCGCCGGATTGAAGGACCTTGTCGGGGAACGGATTGGAAAGCGTCACTGCGGACGGGTCGTTGGTCTTGCGGCCGTAATACTCCGACACGCTGAATGGGAAAATGTCTGAAAGTTTGGTGCGAACCGACGCATTGGCGAAGCCCGCATAGAATATGCCGTAGCCGCCGCGAATTGCCATGCGGTTGCCGCCAAAAGGCCTCCATGCGAATCCGAAGCGCGGAGCGAAATTCAGGTGGTTGGGGTAGACCAGGGAGGACGGATAGCCGAGGTCTTTCGCGAGCGCCACCTTGCCGATCAGATTCAGCGACGCGAGCGTCTGTGCAAGGTTCGGAACCGTGCGGTCATCGGCTATCGCCACCTGCCCGAGTTCCGGGATGAAGTTCGTTAGCCGCCCGTATTTTTCGGAGATCGGCTGCATCAATTCGTAACGCAGTCCAAAGTTGAGCGTGAGATTCGGCCGAACTTTGAAATCATCCTGCACGAACAATCCAGAAGTGGTGGAGAACATGTATGTCGACATAGTTCCGGCCTGTCGCTGGGCGTTGTCGAGCAACCCCATGAGCATGTCGCCGAACGGAACATTCGTCCAGCGTCCAAGGAAGGCGAAATTGCCTCGCACATTCGTCGAGGACGGCTGGAAGTTCTGGGCGCGCACGATGTCACCGCCGAACTTGATCAGATGACGAGCCTTCACCCAAGTCACGGTGTCGGCCCACTGGTAGTTATTGAAAGTCCAGTTCTGGTTACTGTTAGCATCGCCGAGTTCGGCAAGATCGCGCGCCGCAAAGCGCGGGAAACCCTTCATGGCAGGTTCCGCCAGAATTCCCGGGATGCCAAGTTCGGCGGCGATGTCCTGCCCCTGGTGGAGCGTCAACGCGTTCTGCGCATTCCGTATAAAGCCCACGCGGAATTCATTGATGAACACCGGCGTGAACATTCGCGTGTACGTTAAGCCGAGCATGGTCTGGGCAGACGTCGTTGTAGTCCCAAACGTACCGAGGTCGCTGCCGTCGAACGGATCGCCCGCTACGCCGGGGCGGCGCAGGAAACGGACGGCGACACTGTCCCTATCCGAAAACCGCCGGTCGATCTTTGTGAGGAAGCTATTCCAGGTGTCCGTCTTGTTGGCGTCGACGCGGAAGTTGTTCGCTTGGCCAGGCCGGTTGGGGATCGGGAAATACGGAAGCAGCAGGTTCGCGATCAGACTGAACCGGCTGGCCGGAATCCGGTTGTTCGGAAAACACCCGCTTTGGTCCTTTGCGGTGCACGCACCCTTGGCATAAGGATCTTTCAGCGGAATGATCGCTCCATTCACATCGCGTGTGTCCGAAAAATCGCCCACTCGCTCGAGTTCCGTGGGTACGCGAGTCAGGCGGGACTGGCCTTGTATCTGACGATAGCTTTCCCAACTGAAGAGAAAGAATGTGCGGTTGCGCCCGTCGTAAAGATGGGGCAGGAAGACGGGGCCATTCAGCGTCGCACCGAATTGATTCCGCCGCAGTTTGGTTTTATCCACCGCGAAAAAGTTGCGCGCATCCGACTTATCGTTGCGGAGAAACTCGAAGAGCGAACCGTGAAGCTGGTTGCCTCCGCTCTTCAGCGCCATGTTCATCACGCCACCAGCCAGGCGTCCGTACTCCGCCGAGTAACCGGAGGTCTGCACTTTGAATTCCTGCATGGCGTCGATCGGCGGCTTTGCCTGCGCGCCGCCTTGTCCGGTGTTCTGGTTGCTGAAGCCGTCCAGTAAAAAATTTGTATTGTCGGCGCGTGCTCCGTTGACCGCCATGCCGGATCCCTGGCCGTTCTCTCCACGCCGGTAGACGCCAGGAACCAGGAACGCGAGATCTTGAAAATCACGTCCTTCCAAAGGCATCTCCGTGATCTCTCCACTTGTGATCACTTCACCCTTCGACGCGTTTTCAGTGTTGAGCAGCGGCGCCTCGGCTTTGACTTCGATCGATTCGGATACCGCGCCGACCTGCAGTTTCAAATCCACGCGGGCAACCTGGTCCACTTGCAGTTCAAGGCCTTCCTGTCGGAGCGTGCGGAATCCGGTGATCTCCACCGTAATGTCGTACCGCCCCGGCGCGAGGCTCGGGACTGTAAATTCGCCAGTAGCGCTGGTTCGGGCTTGCCGTACGTCGTTGGTAACGGCATTTCGCACACGAAGTTCCGCACTCGGGATGGCGGCGCCGGAAGGGTCGGTGACACGCCCCACAATTGTTGCCGTCGGCGTCTGGGAGAAGACCCATGTGGCGGCGAGAAAGAACACAAGCGATAGACGTAGCATGATTTTCCCGATCTGGTATGATATCAGACCGTTAGCTTCCAAGGCGAGCGGTATTCGCGCGTGAGGTACTTGCGCGCTTCCGGTTCGAGTACGGTAGAGTTCTTGTCGTCCCATGTGAGGCGAAGCCCGCTCCGGTAGGAAACGTTGCCGAGGAGGCACGTCGCGGTGGAGCGGAAGCATTTCTCGATATCGCTCTGGGGCCGGCGCCTCGTGCGCATGCAGTCGAGGAAGTTTGCCCAGTGCGCGATGTTGCTGTTGTTTGAACTCTTTACCTGGATCGCTTCGAGTTTCGAGCCATTTTCCGGGATGACCCTATAACCGGAGCGGTCCAGCACCATTGTGCCTTCGCTGCCATAAAAGATGATTCCCTGGCTATTGCCGGAGAACGAGTGGGTGCTCGATGCACGGGTCTCGTAAGTGGCCAGCATCCCATTTGCATAGGTGTAGTTTGCCTCCAGCGTGTCGGGGGTTTCGCGGCCGTCTTTCACCCAGAAATTGCCGCCTAGCGCGCTGATCTTGACCGGCATCGCCTCGTCCATCGCCATCTGAACGATATCGAGCCAGTGGGCGCCCCAATCCGTGAGCATGCCACCGGCGAAATCCCAGTAGCGCCGGAACTCGTGACCGGCCGGAACGGGATTGTAGGGGCGCTTCGGCGCCGGTCCAAGCCACATCTCCCAATCAATTCCGGGCGGCGGAGCGCTGTTCGGAGGGGTCCCATTTCCTTCCGGCTTCAAGCGCAGGTAGTTGAACGTTCGCGTCGTAGTGATTTTGCCGAGTCGTCCGCTGCGCACAAACTCGACGGCCTGCTGGAAGTGAACGCCGGAGCGCTGCATCGTCCCCACCTGGACCACGCGGTCATACTTGCGTGCCGCCGCGACCATCTTGAGGCCTTCGTCTATGACTGTACAGGCCGGTTTCTCAACCCATACATCCTTGCCCGCCTTGCAGCCTTCCACCATCATGTAGGCGTGCCAGTGATCCGGCGCGGCCACGCAAATGGCGTCGATGGACTTGTCCGCGATGATCTCTCGAAAATCCTTCACAGTTTTCGGCTTGTGCCCTTGCGACGCTGCGAGCGCCGTGGCTCTTTCAAGGGCGTCCTGTTTCACGTCGCAAAGCGCAGCCACCTGCAATCCGGGCTGCTTCATGGCGAAACCGAGATTGCCCGATCCCATCGCGCCCAGGCCGATGAAGCCTACCGCGATCCGATCGTTCGAGCCGGCGGCGCGGAGCGCGGAGGCCGTAAGCGCGACGCTAGTCGCCTTCAAAAAAGTTCTGCGTGGTTGGGTATCCATATAGCTTGCTCTATCATGATATGATGTCATACCGAATGACAAATAGCAGAAGATCTTTCTTGGGAATCGCGGCCGGTTCGCTCTGGTCGCTGGCCAAAGGGGCTTCCGTGTACAACGGAGTCACTATCGGCGTGCAAGGCTACAGTTTCCGCGACCGCACGCTGGACCAGGCGATAGACGCGGCCAAGTTGCTGGGCATCAGTTGTTACGAACTATACCAGGGCCACGTTGAGCCAAAGAACGTGTCGCGGCAGCAATTGCGGGAATGGCGGATCGGCGCCGCTCAGGACGATTTCCGCGCAATCCGGCGCAAGTTCGACGCGGCCGGTATCGAGCTATGGTCTTGCGGCTACAACTTCCGCGAAGACTTCACGGACGAAGAAATTGAGCACGGCTTCATCATGGCGAAGGCGCTCGGCGTGAAACGGATGAATGCCTCTGCGAATGTGAGCGTAGTCAAGCGGCTGGATCCGTACGCGATGAAGTACGGCATTTCTGTCGGCTTGCACAACCACGCAAACCTGAAGGCCAACGAGTTCGCCACGCCGGAGAATTTCGAGGAAGCGTTGCGGGGCCGCTCGAAATTCATGGCCATCAATTTCGATATCGGCCACTTCACCGCCGCGGGTTTCGACGCGGTCAAGTTCATCGAGCAACACCACGCACGCATTCTCACCATCCACTTGAAAGACCGCAAGACGGCACAGGGAGCCAACGTCGCATTTGGCGAAGGCAACACTCCCATCAAGGAAGTGCTGCAACTTCTGAAAAAGGGTAAGTACGGAATCCCCGCGCTGATCGAATACGAATACAAAGGGGCGGATACGGTGGAGGAAGTCCGGCGGTGTCTGGACTACTGCCGGCGCTGCCTCGCGTAATTGGGGCGGATTGAGGACTCAGATGGGTCACGCCAGGTCTGCGACCCCGAGAATCCGTTCGTTTGTGGGGCAGCTTGTCAAGCTGCGCGCCGGTTGGTAACCGGCGCTCCAGGTGGGTTACCAACCCGCCGCAGGATTCCATCCCGCCCCACATGAAAACAACAGCATCACTCGGTCAAAGACCTAGCGGACCGCGATGAACTCAGCCGCGAGAACCGCTGGATTCTTCGTTCTTGCGTTGCGTGTGGTACGGAGAATTCGAGCTTCACGGAAGCCGGCTTGCCGAAACTCATTGCAGAAAGCGACCGCTTCCTTAGCGCCAGCGATTCAGGAGAACCAGTTCGCCGCTCCTGCCTGCGAAGCCTCCGGTAACGGCGCCTGCAAAACAAGCTCCGCACCGAACACACAGCCGCCGGGCTTTACGATACGGGCGAGTTCGCGGAAAATCTCATCACGATACGGGTTCAGATTGAAGATCCCGTTCACGAGAGCCCGGTCGACAGATGCGTCGGCTAGAGGGAGTTGCTCCGCACCCGACCGAAGGAACATCATGTTGGCCAATCCGAGTTCGCGCAGCGAGGAACTCGCACGGTTGAGCATTGCTTCGCTGAAATCGATGCCAACAACTCGCCCTTCTGCGCCAACCCTCTGCGCAGCGATCAGGGAGTCCAGCCCTGAGCCGCATCCGAGATCGATCACTGTGGCTCCGGCTGGAAGTGTGGCAAAAACAGAGACGTTGGAAACTCCGGCGAACCCTCCGATTGCGGTATGGGGCATGGTGTCGAGAAACTCCCGCGGATACCCCACACTGAGAGCGAACTCCTCTCCCACAGGAAACGGATGCTTCTCGTCAGGGTTAGAGGCCGCCCTTGAGTATGCTACACGCACACTCTCCCGTAATTTTGCAGGATCTGATTCCACGATATTAGTTTCCCACTGCGCTCAGCTTTCATCGCGTCGGCCAAGTGCTCCTGGGCTTCGGACATGCTAGCCGGAAACTTCACTGCCGCCACGGTGTGGCTAAACTGCACAGGCTATTTCGTGACAGGCTCTTACCGCCAGGCCGACTCGTCCGTGATGATGGGCTCGGCGATCTTCGGCTGCCAAAGTTCGGAGACCAGATAGCCGTTGATCGAGCGTAGAAACTCGCGCTCGGAGTGGCTGGTCATCACTTGCCGCTTCAGCGCCGGAGCGTCCCAGTTCTTCTCGGCTCGCGCTCGCAGTTCCTTCTCCGCTGCGGCGTATTCGGCGCGCCCGGCGCAGTTCACGTTTTCGTTGGGATCTTTCTTCAGGTCGTACATTTGCGGCGGATAGCCGTTCACGGTGATGTACTTGTAATCGCCCCGGCGGACCATCCGGACCGGCTCGATCGTACCTTCGCCGAAATACTCGCCGATCACTTCGCGGTCGCGTCCGTCTTCTCTTCCATCCATCAGCGGGAACAGGCTGCGCCCGTCGATGCGTGTGCGGACCTCAGCTCCTGCCGCCTCCGCAATCGTTGGGAACAGATCCACCAGCGAGACCAGCGAATTGATGCGCTTTCCGGCGGGAACTTTTCCGGGCCAACTGATCATCAGCGGAATTCGTGCGGACCATTCCAGGTACATCCGCTTAAACCACTGTCCCTTCTCGCCGAGCATGTCGCCGTGGTCGCTGGTGAGAACGACCATTGTGTTGCTGCCTAGTCCGAGGCGCTGCACCTCGCCGAGGAGGTGCCCGATTTTGTCGTCGAGCCAGGTGCACATTGCCAGGTAACAGCGCCGGGCTTCGCGAACCTTCTCGGGTGGCAGCGTTTCCTTGTCGAGGCCGTGCACGATTCGCACCCATTCGTAAGTCGGGCTCAGTTTCCGGATGTCGTCATACGGATGCGGCATGGGGATGTCGGCGTTCCGGTACATGTCGAGGTACTTTTGCGGAGCGCAGTAGGGATCGTGTGGCTGCGTCAGCGACACGTTGAGAAACAGCGGCGGCTTGTCCTTGCCTTCCAGTGCATAGCGATTGAGCCTCTCGATCGCGCGGCTGCAAGCCATGGTGTCGAAATCGATCTGTCCGTTTGTTTCCGAAGCGCCGAGTTTGCTCAGTCCCAACTGCATGGATGTGCCCGCGATGTAATAAGCGCCCTTGCTCCAGGGGTGCATGAATTTGAAATGCGTCGGATAAATGCAGGGCGTCAGGCGCTCGTGGAAGCCGTGGTATTGATCCGGACCGATGAAGTGCGTCTTCCCCGAAACCGCCGTCTGATAACCGGCGGAGCGGAGATAGTGCATCATCGTCGGCGTGTCCGCGCGGAATTCCGAAGCATTGTCCCACGCCTGCACGGAAGCCGCCAGGCGGCCGGAGAACATCGAAGTACGGCTCGGGACGCACAGCGGCGAATTGCAGTAGGCATTGTCGAAGATGGAGCCGCTGCGGGCGAGGCGATCGAGGTTCGGCGTAATCGCCGCCCGCTGCCCATAGGAACTCATCATGAATGGCGTCATCTGGTCCACCATGATGAAGATGATGTTGGGCTGCTTACCTTTGGCGGCTTGTGCTGGCGGTGCGGCGCTCTGCGCGGCGTTCGCCGTCTCGATACTCGTTCCCGCCGCGAGCGCCGCGGGCATCTGCATCCATGTTCGTCTGGTCATTTGAGTTTCACTCTCCGGGCACATCAAACTTGTCACCTGTATCAATGATCCACTGCTTGAGTCTACCGATCAACTCCTTGCGCTGCTTCCGGTATGCATTGTCGTGCGCCAGATTGGCAAGCTCGTAGGGATCCTCTTTGAGGTTGAACATCACCCAGGAAGTCCGCTCAAAGCAGGCATACTTCCATCCATCCCGCGTGACAAGGCCGCGCCACGTATGGGCCGTGCTGTCGGGGTTCTGCGAGGGCACCACCCATTGCAGGAATGCGGAATCCGGTTCGCTGGCGGGCGGCGTATTTGGAATCCGGTAGTGCGAGTAATCGGTCCCTTCGTTCCATGCCGGCTTCTTGATTCCGCACAGGCCGAGGGTGGTCGGTGCAATGTCGACATGGTTGAGCGGAATCGGAAACCTGCCGGTCTTCCCTCCGGAGGAAGTCGGCAATTCGCCGCCCATGATGAACGGGATACGAATGGACTCCTCGAACGGCTTTGCCTTGCGGTACATGCCATGCGAACCGTGCATGTCGCCGTGGTCGCTGAATAACATGATGTGCGTGTTCAGCGAGAGCCCGGCGTCGCTCAAAGCCTGACGGATTCTGCCAACGTTGTCGTCCCAGTTCTCCAGCATGGCGTAATAGCCTGCCAGATCGCGCCGCGCCGTGGCCAGCACTTTTGCGATCGGCGGCACGTTCGGACGGAGTTGCAGTTGGTCGGCGTGATAGCGGTCTAAGTACTGTTTTGGAGCAACGTAGGGATTGTGGGGCGGCTGCACGGAAAGCGCCGCGAAAAAAGGCTTACGCTTGCCCGTCTTTGCTTCTTCGCCACGCTCCTTGATGTACTTGATCAACAGGTTTGTGAGGTCGTCGGTTTCGTAGCTGGGAAGTTTATAGTGGAAGGCGTCTTTGCCGGCGCCGCCGTGTACCCAACTGTCGTACTGGAGGTTGTTATTGTCGTACCCGATCCACGTCTCGAACCCTCCTCGGCGGTCCGGCGGAACGATGTGCATAGCGGCCCGCCCGTCGCGCTCGTGGTAGCCGTCGAGGTGCCACTTGCCAAAATACGCCGTGTGATAGCCCGCATCGTTGAACGGCTTTGCGATAGTCTCCTGCCCAGGCGGCAACGGACGTTCGTGTGCCGGGACGCAGTGATGCGGGTAACGGCCCGTGACCAGAGAGCCTCGAAACGGAGAGCAAACCGGCGTTCCGCTCACGGCAGCGGTGAACTGAACGCCTGAAGCGGCAAGCCGATCGATGTGCGGAGTCCGGGCGTTCGGATCTCCATTGCAGCCGAGCGCCTGCGCCCGATGCTGATCTCCGAACAGCCAGATCATGTTTGGTTTTTCCGGCGATGCGCCTGGATCCAAGGCCAGCGCTCCGAGCGCTCCTGACGATTGCTGAATGAATGTTCTGCGGTCCATATGCTAATCTCCGGACTTCTTAACCGGATTCGGCGTCGGCATCTGTGCCTTCACGGACTTGCGCCAGGCGTGCAACTGCTCGCGCAGTTCACTCGCCTTCTCCGGCATGGAGGAAGCGAGGTCCCGTGTTTCGCTGGGGTCCTGACGAAGATTGTATAACTCCACGTGGTTGTCTTCGTGATATTCGAGCAGCTTCCAGTCCCGCGCCCGGACCATGCTCACCGGCGAGGTCGTCGCGTGGTAATGCGGGAAATGGAAGAAGATCATTTCACGGGGAAGGTGCGTCTTGGGATCCGACAGCAGCCGCGACAGGCTGATGCCGTCGACCTCCTTGTTGTGCTCAGGCTCGCCCTTCATTCCCAACATCTCAAGCAGCGTGGGATAGAAGTCGATCGACACCACCGGTTCGTCGCATGTTACGCCCGCGGGCGTAACACCGGGCCACTTGATTAGCAGCGGAACCCGCACGCCACCTTCATACAGTGAACCTTTGCCGGAGCGCAGCGGGTAGTTGTCCGTCACCTTCACGCCGGCGAACTGGTTGATGTAGCCGCCATTGTCCGAGGTGAACAGGATTACTGTGCGGTCCGCCAGGCCGTTCTTCTCGATGGCGTCGAGCACGCGCCCCACGCTATCATCCAGACTTCGCATCATCGCTGCATAGGTCGGATTCTGATGGTGCATCCCCGGCTTTAGCTTGCTCTTGTAGCGCGCCACCAGATCCGCTTTTGCCTCGATGGGCGTGTGCACGGCGTGATGCGCCAACTGCAAAAAGAATGGCTTGTCCTTCACGTCCTCGATAATTTTTACGGCTTCCGTGGTCAGGCGGTCCGTCAGATACTCGCCGGGCAAGGGACTCTCGAGGTGCGGCACGTAGCGGAACTCGCCCGTCGCTCCAGGTTTGCGGTTGGACTTGTAGGGGGCGAAGTACGTTGGCGGAGCGCCCCATAGTGTGCCGCCGATGTTGACGTCGAAGCCCTGGGTTTCCGGATAATAATCCGCCGTGCCCAGGTGCCATTTCCCGACGTGAGCGGTGAAGTAGCCAGCTTCATGGAGGACTTCGGCGATGGTTACCTCTTTGAGCGGCAGATTGCCGGCGGTCACCGGCGGAATGACTTTCCGGTTCGTCGGAGGGTTGCCAGCGGCCTCGCGCCAGATCGTAATGCCGAGGCGAGCGGGGTACTTCCCCGTCATAATCGAAGCCCGGGTCGGCGAGCAGACCGAGCCGGCCGCGTACGCATTCGTAAACCTGACGCACTGCTTCGCCAAGCGCTCCAGGTGCGGCGTTTCGTGGAGATCCGCGCCGTAGGGGGTCGTATCGGCCCACCCCAGGTCGTCTGCGAGCACCAGGACCACGTTCAATGGCGGCCCCTTGCGCTGGGCCATGACTGGGGCTGCGGCCCAGCCGGCTAGAGCGGCCATCATCTGTCTGCGAGTGCAACAACTTCCCATTCTGTTCATCATCCCTCACCGGCTTGAAGTCTGACATCATACCATGCTAGAGTTCCCAATGGATCGGGTGACCGAACCGGTAAGAGGATTCCCGTCATGACACTTCGAATTGTTCTCGTTCTGATCATCGCGTCGGCCATTGCCGCCGCGCAAAACACATCCTGCTCGCTCTCCGGCTCCGTACAAGATCCGGATGGGGGAGCGTTCGCGAACATCGAGATACGGCTGACTGGCGCCGATACCGGCTTTGTCCGGACCACGAAAACGAACCACGAAGGATTTTTTTCGTTTCCGGATTTGACGCCGGCCACGTTTGTCCTGAGCGTCGCGACGCCGGGCTTCAAGAGCTACTCACAGTCCGGCATCGCCATCACTTCGAGCGAACAGCGCTCGATAGGAATCATCCACCTCGAACTCGGAAGCGTCACGGATTCGGTGTCGGTCACTGCCGAAGTGGCCCCCGTGATGCTGTCTTCCGGCGAGCGAGCCAACGTGCTCACGAGTAAGGACATGGATGAGATTGCCCTGAAGGGGCGAGATTTTATGGGCGCGGTGGCGCTGCTTCCAGGAGTTGTCGACTTGAACGAAGACCGCGAAGCTCCTTCGTTCAACAGCATGAACGGCATCTACGTTCTTGGCTCGAGAGCCAACCAGAAAAACATGACGGTGGATGGAGTGACTAATCTTGACACGGGCGGAAACGGAGCCGTTCACTCGATGCCGTCGATGGACTCGGTGGCAGAGTTGAAGGTGCTCATGTCGAACTACTCCGCCGAGTACGGGAGGAACTCCGGCGGCACTGTTTCGGTGATCACCAAGGGCGGCGGACAGAAGTTCCATGGAACTGGCGGGTGGTATCACCGGCACGAGCAGTTCAATGCTAACGACTATTTCAACAACCGCAACGGCATCGGGCGACCTCGCTACCGCTACAACATCGCCAGCTACTCCATCGGCGGGCCTGTGTACATTCCAGGGCGATTCAACACGGACCGCACGAAGCTGTTCTTCTTCTTCTCGCAGGAGTTTCAGCGGCAGTTGGTCAGTGAAGGCACTCGGACCGTCCGTGTTCCCACCGAGATGGAGCGTGCGGGGAACTTCTCTCAAACGTATGACCTTAATTCGAAGCTGATCGCAGTGAATGATCCGCTGACGAACAAACAGCCCTTCCCGGGCAACGTGATCCCGGCCGCACGCTTCAGCCAGATCGGGCAGAACGTCCTTAAACTATTTCCGCTGCCGAACTTCGTCGATCCTGATCCCTCGCGGCGCTATCAGTGGAATTTCATCTCGGCACTTAGCGGCCCCTATCCCCGGAGAACCGAAATCATCCGGACTGACTACTCACCAAAGCAAAACGTGCAGATCTACGCGCGCCTCAGCAACAACAGCGACGAGAACCACCCCACTTACAGCAACAGTTGGGTGAATGGCAACGTCAACTTCCCACTAACGCCGATCATCTTCCGCGAACCGGGCCGCGGCGCCACCGTGCATAGCACAGTGACCCTTTCTCCGTCGCTATTCAATGAATTCGTCTTCGGCGTGAGCCAGAATTTCATCCGCTTCTTCCCGGAATTTCCGGAGCGCGTGAGCAAGAAAGCCACAGGCATCGACGTTCCCGCCTGGAACCCGGGCCTGAATCCGGCTGGCTTGCTGCCGGGGATGACGTTCAGCGGCGTCAACAATTTCGCCAACCCCAGCATGAACGCCGGTTTGCCATTCTACACTTACAACACCATCTTCAGCTTCGTGGAGAACCTCAGCAAGATCTACCGGACCCACACGTTGAAATTCGGCATCTACGTCGAACGCACGAGGAAGGACCAAACGCCCGGTTCGGCTGTTCGTGGCAATCTGGCGTTCGGCAAGGACACGAACAACCCGCTGGACAGCAACTTCGCTTACTCAAACGCTCTATTGGGCGTATATAACAACTACTCGGAGGCGACTGCGCAACCGCAGGGACACTATCGCTTCACCAATTTCGAGTGGTATGCGCAGGACAATTGGCGCGTGCGTCCAGGCCTCTCGCTTGATTTTGGCGTTCGCCTGTACAACGATCCGCCCCAGTATGATGCCCTGATGCAACTGGCCACCTTTGTGCCGTCGCAGTGGGATCCGGCGAAGGCGCCGGTGCTGCTGCGCTCCGGCCTTGACGCTTCGGGGAAGAAGGCCGCCATCGACCCGTTGACCGGGAAAATCTACGCCTCGAATCTTGTGGGTACTTTCGTTCCGGGTGTAGGCAACGCCGCCGAAGGGATGGCCGTCGGGGGCAAGAACGGCTTTCCACGTGGCCTCTACACGATGCCATCTGTCACGGCTGCACCACGACTCGGTTTTGCCTGGGATCCGATCGGCAACGGCCGGACGGCGGTGCGCGGTGGCGCCGGTGTTTTCTTCGACCGCATCCAAGGGAATCCGACCATGGGGATGATCAGCAACCCGCCGACGGTTTTCACGCCAACGGTCTATTTTGGCACGCTCGATGGATTGGCCGCGACAGCGGGCAAAGGCGTGCTCGCCCCGAGCGCTACGAAGTCCATGAACGGCTATCAGCCGCCGCCCACGGTATATAACTACAGTTTTGGCGTCCAGCAACTGGTGAGCCGGAACACGATGCTTGACATCGCCTACGTGGGATCGCAGTCGCGGCACTTTATGTCGCAGCGCAACATCAATGCCGTACCGATGTTTGCGCGGCAACTGGACAAGCACCCTGAGAACGCCGACCCGGCGTCACCGGCAACGGCGCTACAGGCCAATTTTCTGCGGCCCTATCAGGGCTGGGCGGACATCCTGATGCGGGAATGGGGAGCCAGCAGTAACTACAACGCTTTTCAGGCGAGTTTTAGCAAGCGGTTGCCGCGCGGCGGTCTCGTGGCGGCAGGCTACACGTTCAGCAAGGCGCTGGGGACCGCATCCGCCGATAACGACCAAATGAGCCCGTTCTTCCCGGCGCGCTCGCGCAACTACGGAGTTCTCGATCACAACCGGACCCATGTGCTCACTCTGCGCATCAACTCCAAACTGCCCGAAGCCGGTAAGTACTTCCACAAACGCTGGCTGGGTATCGTAACCGACAATTGGGAAACGGCCACCATCGCCCGCTTCATGTCCGGCACTCCGTTCACGCCAGGATTCAGCACTACGGACGGGCAGGACATCACCGGCACGCCGTCCGAGAGCGCAACTATCGATGTCGTCGATCCGAACGCGGATCCGGTGAACCGTTTCGGCCGCCCGGCGCGTGGCACGTTCGGCAACGCCGGTAATAATGTTTTAACGACGCCGTGGATGAATAATTGGGACATCTCCGTTTACCGGCAGATCCGCCTCGGAGAAGGCGATAAGCGAATTCAATTCCGGATGGAGAGCTACAACACCTTCAATCACACTCAGTTCTCGAACGTCACGCGCAACGCCCGCTTCGATCCGCAAGGTATTCAGGTGGACCCTCTTTTCCTGCAACCGAGTGCGGCCCGAAGCGCCCGGCGTGTACAGTTGGCAGTTCGACTGAATTGGTAATCTGATAAACATTCCATGAGAACAACTAAATCTGCGGTTCGACTGGCGCTCTGCGCTGCAATCATCCTCCCCACTTTGTCCGCAGACGCCAGCCGTTGGCGCCAGAGTGAGAAACTCGGAGTGCAGGGCATAGAAGTCCTGACCAGCGATCCTGCCTGCTGGAAGCGTGTGGACCTCCGCGTCGCGCTAACGGCCACCTACACGACCCCGTTCGATCCTGACGAGGTTGCTGTCGATGCCGTATTCACGAAACCTTCCGGTAAGTCGCTAACAGTACCTGCCTTCTTCTACCAACCATTCGAGCGAGAGGTTAAGCAGAAGACTCCCGGGACGACGGAAGAAGTCATGCACGAGGCGGGCAAGGGAGAATGGCGCATCCGATTCACGCCAACGGAACCCGGCCGCTACACCGTTCAGGTGTCGGTGCGCGACCGTTCCGGCACTGCAAAATCGGCGCCGGCGAAGTTCACCGCCCGCCCTGGCAGCGGCCACGGCTTTGTGAGGGTTTCCCGCAAGGATTATCGTTACTTCGAATTCCAGGACGGCACTCCGTACTTCGCACTGGGCGAGAATATGGCCGGCGGACCTCAGTCGGAGTACTACCGATGGATACCGCAACTTGCCAGGAGCGGAGGGAACTTCGGGCGCATCTGGATCGGCAACGACCAGTTCGGCATCGAGCGTGCCGCCATGGGCGAGTACCGTCTGGACAGTGCCTGGCGCTTCGATCAGATCCTCGAACTCTCCGAAGCGAACGGCGTGTACCAGAAGCTGTGTATTGAATCGGTGCGGAACATTACGCCCAAGGGCGAGGAACGTAAAAGCTTCGATCCCGAAGACTTCGCTTACAGCGTGAGCAATGGCGGGCCGTGCAAAGACATGAAGGACTTCTTCGTGTTGCCCGAGGCCAAGCGGCGCTTCAAAGCCCGGCTGCGCTACCTGGTCGCGCGTTGGGGATATAGCCCCAACGTCTTCGCCTGGGAACTCTGGAATGAATTCGAGACGGTGGGCGCACGCCCGGACAAAGAGAAGACCATCATTCCGTGGAGTGTGGAGATGTGCGGCTACTTGCAGTCCATCGATCCGTGGCGTCATATGACGACCAACAGCCTCGGCTCGCACGCCCTGTTGCCCGCGATGTGGGAAAGCAAGGAACACGATTTCACCCAGATGCACGGCTACTATGGCTGGCACAAGCCGGAGGATGAGGAACTCGCGCGTGCCATGGTGCCCCTCATGGTCAAGTGGCTCGACAAATTGACGGTCTTCCATAAGCCGTATCTGTGGGCGGAATTCGGCGTCGCTCGCGGAAAGACACCGGAGCTTCGCGAACTCGGCGACCGGGATCAGGATGGCGTCAACATGCACGCCGGACTCTGGACGCCGGTGATGCACGGCGCAGCCGGCTCAGGGCACATCTGGTGGTGGGGCGCCTACGTGGACCGCAAGGATCTCTACTACCACTTCCGCGGCTTGGCGAACTTCGTAAAGGGTATCCAGTGGACCACTGCCGGATTTGAGAAGGCCAAGGTAGAAACCCACAACGACCGCCTTGGCGTGATGGGCCTGCGCGGAAAGAGCCTCTCAATCCTTTGGGTCATGAACAAGGACTACACCTGGTGGAACGTGATCCAGAAGACGCCGGTCTCCGCAGTGGAGAGCACTTCGTTTGAGGTTTCTGGATTCCAGGCCGGCGCCTACAAGGTCGAGTACTGGGACACCTACGAAGGAAGAATCATCAGAACCGCGCCGGCGAACAGCACTGCCGGAAAACTGAAGATCGCGGTTCCGAAGCTCGATCGCGACATCGCCATCAAAATAATTCCGGCGGCTACTGCCCGGTAGCCGTCCGCCATAAAGCTTTGACTTCCGCCAGGGTGGTAGCCGGGTCTTTGCTCGGCCCATACTCCATCCCCACGAAATCCCGGTATCCGGTTTGCTGGATCGCGCGAAAAACGCTCAGGTAATTGATTTCGCCGGTGCCGGGTTCGTGGCGGCCAGGAACGTCGGCGACGTGGAAATGCCCAATCATTGCGATGTTCTTTCGAATCGTGTTGGACAGGTTTCCCTCCATGATCTGAACGTGGTAAATGTCGAACAAGATCTTCAGGAACGGGCTGCCGACCTCTTTCACGATGGCAAACGCCTCCTGCATGATAGCCAGGTAAGCGCCAGGATGATCGACCAGCGTGTTGAAGGGCTCCAGAATCATCGTAATGCCCGCGGGGGCCACAATCTCGTGGGCGGCTTTCAACCCCTCCACAATGCTCTTGTGCTGCGCCTCACGCGGCACACCGGGCACTTCCTTGCCGGCCAAAGTCACCACGCGGGTTGTGCCAAAACGCTTCGCCGCCTCGGTGGAATCCTTTAGCGCGGAGAGGAACGCCGCGCGATCCGCCGGAGCCGTAAGGCTCATAGGCGCCTCACTAGCGCCGCGAACCACGATACAGGCACACTCCAGATCCAGTGACCGGGCCAGTTTGGAAATCTCCGCCGGATTCTCGACGCGCCAGTTTCCGAACTCAAAACCCTTGTAGCCCGCTTCCGCGACTTTTCGCATCTGCTCAGGCAGGGCAAGCTTTCGGAACATCGGTTCGACTCTTACGGACAGCTTGAACGTTCCCGGCGCCGCAGGTGCGGATGCGAGCGGCACAAGTGCGGGCAACTGCAAAAAAGATCGTCTTTCCATATAGCTCCTCTATTCGGTTGAAGTATGATATCGTACCATGTTAGAGTCTGCCTTGGGTCAATCACGCAATGATAAATCGTAGAGAATTCCTAGCCTCAGGCGCCGCCTTTCTGCAAGGCGTCAGGCCGCGCAAACGGCCAAACGTTGTTTTCATCCTTACCGACGACCAGGGATTGGACACGATCGGATGCTACGGCAACAAAGTGCTGACGCCTAACATTGACCGGATTGCCCGCGAAGGCGTCCAATTCACACAGGCTTATGCCGCCACCGCGGTCTGCACTCCGAGCAGGTACACGTGCCTCACCGGGCGGTACGCCGGACGCTGCACCAGCGACCAGTTTCTGACTCCGAATCCGGAGGGCACACAGTCGCACATAGGCTGGAACACAGCGCTGGAAACTGACGGCTGGAACGTCGGACGCGCGCTGAAGACGGGTGGATATGCTACAGGCGCCGTTGGCAAATGGCACGTCGGCGGCATTTCTCGTGGACAGCGGACCTATAAGCCGGACGACAGCCTGGAGGATCCGAAAACGAATCGCAGCCTCGCCGAAGATCAGGCCCGTCTTGTCGAGTGGGTTCGCGCGCGCGGCTTCGACTATGCAGCGAGCATGTACGGAGGTAACCTTGCCGACTACAAGCTGAAGGCACTCAATGCGCACAACATGGAGTGGATCGTCAAAGGCGCTCTCGATTTCATCGATCAATACAAAGAACAGCCGTTTTTCCTGTACATGGCGACCACCGTGCCGCATTCGCCAAATCCGCTTATGAGCCTCACGGCCGACCCGCGCATCACGTCGGCGGGCCTTCTTCACGAGGTGCCCAACGTGATGCCGCCGCGATCCTCTCTCGCGGAGCGTCTGCGGAAGGCCGGCGTCTCCGAGAATATGGCTGCCTACACATGGCTGGACGATGGCGTGGGCGCTGTGCTCCAGCGGCTTGAGAAATTGAACCTGCTGGACAATACGGTAATCGTCTATTTCAGCGATAACGGCCCGACGCCAGGGAAGGGAACCTGCTTCCAGAAGGGCGTTCACCTCCCGCTGATGATGCGCTGGAAAGGCAGGCTGCCCGCCGGGACGCGCTGCGACGCACTTGCGCAAAACATCGATTTCGTGCCGACAATACTCGATATCTGCGGAGTGACGCCACCAAAGGAAATGCAGATGGACGGCCGCAGTTTGCTTCCTGTCGCGGCGGGGAAGGGCAAGCCCTGGCGTGACGCGCTGTTCTTCGAGATTGGCCATGCACGCGCAGTGCTCGCCGGGAAGTGGAAGTACGTGGCGCTCCGTTTCCCGCCGGAGTTACAGAAGAAGATCAAGGACGGAACGCTGGGCCGGCCCGCCTACCAGGTGGATGCCGCACTCGACTTACAAGAAATTGCCGCCAAGGCATACCCGTGCTATTTCGATGTGGATCAACTCTACGACGTCGAGAACGATCCCGGCGAAATGCGAAATCTGGCTGCGGATCCCAAACATGCCGGCACTTTAGCGGCTATGAAAAAACGCCTGCAATCCTGGCTTCGGACATTCCCGAAACGTCCCTTCGGCGAGTTTGTGGCCTGACGTCCAGCACGGGCCTGAGCGCGAACTCCGTTGCCGGGAGTGGCAACGACTGGCGGTGGGCAAGACCACGCCTCCCGTCGCTCACGCTCCGGGCACCGTTACTGGTTCCATCAATCGCGCGGCAGGATCTCAAATCCCATCGCTCACGGGCACTGTTACCGGTTCCATCAATCGCGCGGCAAGGCCGCAAACGGTGCCGGGAGTGGTAACGACCGGAGGCGGGCAAGACCACGCCTCCCGTCGCTTACGCTCCGGGCACCGTTACCGGATCCATCAACCGGGCGGCAAGACCTCAAACGGTGCCGGGAGTGGCAACGACCGGAGGCTCCAGTTGAGAGGGGCGGCCTTAGTCCCGTGCCGCCTCAGCCCACAGCTTGGGTGTTTTCCAGTCTTTAGGTATAGCGCCATCACGGGTTCCCTCTGCCGGGTGGAATTTCCGCCAGTCCTCAATTTTCTGGACCAGTTCAGCCACCAGTTTCGGATTCTTCGCGGACAGATCGTTACTCTCCGTCGGATCCTCGTCGATACGGAAAAGATAGTTCTTTCCCTCGCCGCCGGAGACCGGAGCTTCACGCACCAGCTTCCACTCGCGATGATGCACACTGAGCCGCACTGTTCCGCCTGAGCCGTTTGCAAAAAAGATATCGTCCCGCGGCTCGACCTTACCGCTGGTGATCGCCGGCCATAAATTCTTTCCGTCCAGCGGAAGCGTGTTGCCCGGAGCAACGCCCGCTGCGCCGGTGAGCGTCGGAAAGTAATCCATCATGCTCATCACCTGTTGCGATACGCTCCCGGCCTTGAGGTGCCCCGGCCAACGCATCACGGCCGGAACCCGAGTGCCGCCCTCAAACATTGTTCCCTTTCCGGCGCGCAATGGCTTATTGCTCGCGCCGCTCTCGACGGGGCCCCCATTGTCACTGAAGAACAGCACCAGCGTGTTACCGGCGATGCCTTCCTCGTCCAGGGTGGCGAGGACCTTGCCAATCGTGAGATCCATCGCGTCAACCATACCGGCGAAAGTGCGGCGCTTCTTATCGCTGATTTTCGCGTACTTGTCGATGTGCTCCGCAGGCGCCTCCAGAGGAGCATGTGGCGAGTTGAACGGAATGTAAAGGAAAAACGGCTTGTTGCGGTCGCGCCCTTTGATGAAACGCATGGCTTCGTTGCCGAGCAGAAACGTGGAGTAGCCTTCTTCCCGCACGCTCGCGCCGTTCCGGTTCCAGTCCAGGCCGCCGTCCCGCTCGTGCGTGTAGTAGTCGATGGCCCCATTGAGATGTCCGTAAGCGTGATCGAATCCGCGCGCCCGCGGCAAGAACTTCTTGTATGCGTGCCCCAAGTGCCACTTCCCGGTAATTGCAGTCTGGTAACCGGCCGACTGGAAGGCTTGCGGCATGAATCGCTCCTGCACCGGGACACCGTAGCTGGACCATGGGCGGATCACTGTGTAAGCGACGCCAAGACGCATCGGAGACCGCCCGGTCATCAAGCCCGATCGCGTTGGTGAGCAAACCGGAAAGGAGTACGCACGTTCGAAGCGCACACCCTGCGATGCGAGGCGATCGATGTTCGGAGTTTGGATCTCGCTGCCGTGGTATCCGACATCGTTCCAGCCAAGATCGTCAGCCAGGAAAATCAGGACGTTCGGTTTCTTGGGCGTCGCCGCCCTTCCTCCACCAGCGAATGTACAACCTGCAGCTAGGGATGTTGCCAGGAAAGTGCGTCTGTTCATGTGGTTTACCTTCTTCGTGGAGCTAATGGCGTTGAACGCTTTCCAACGGAATGTAAGCGTGCTTTTCAGTACGATATCATACCTAAGACTGGTGGGTTTTGCCATTTGGGTCGTGGACAAGAGTGATATCATACCGAGATGGTTCTGACATCGCTGAAGGGTCGCCCGCCACTGCACAAAGAGGTTGCGCGGATACTCTCCGAGAAGATCATCTCCGGCGAGTTCCCTGAGCAATTGCTCCTGCCCCCCGAACGGGAATTATGCGCGACGATGGGGGTCAGCCGGACCGTCGTCCGGGAGGCGATCAAGTTTTTGGAGAGCAGGGGACTCGTGCGCATTGAGCGTGGACGGGGCATGCTCGTGCAGGAGGCACAATCCGCTCCTGTCAGCGAGAACTTGAAGCTCTTGTTGAGGCGGCGCGGCCACGTGCTCGAGGATCTGCTCGAAGTTCGCAGTATGCTCGAAGTCGGGATCGCAGGCTTAGCGGCTCGCCGACGCACCGATGCGAATCTTTCGGCAATGGCGGCCTCGCTGGCAGTAATGCAAGCGAGATCAGGTGAACCGGAGGGTTACGTCGATGCGGATGTCGAGTTTCATGCCGAACTCGCTCGTGCGGCACAAAACCCGGTCGTAACGGTCCTGCTTGAACCGCTTACCGACCTCTTGAAGGAAAGCCGCGTGAAATCATTCGCCGGCCCAAGGACCGTGAAACTCCGCGTGCGCCAGCACGAAGAGGTCTTTGAGCGGGTGAAGGCGCGAGATTCCGATGGCGCGCAGGAAGCGATGCGCAAGCACCTGAGCGATACCGAGAAGGACCTGGCGAAACAGAGCCGCGCGCGGAAGCCGACCAGCGAAAAATAAAGTTCACTTATCTGCCGGAAAGATGCATCGCATTACATGCGCAGCATCAAAGGTATGATATCCTACCTATCTGACAGACTATGGAACACGTCCTTGGCATCGACATAGGTTCCTCAGCGACGAAGGTAGGGCTATTTTCCTTGGACGGCGCTCCCTTCGCCGTTACGAGCAAGCCTTATCCGACTCTCGAACCTCAACGAGGCTACAGGGAGCAGGATCCCGAATTCTGGTGGCTGGCCGTGATCGAGGGCATCCGCGAGGTTTGCGCAGGGATTCCCAGAGAATCGATTCTGGCCATCGGGACGACGGGTCACATTTCGAGCCTCACGTTTGTGGATGAAGGCGGCAAGCCCCTCCGCTCCGCCGTCGACTTTCAGGACCAGCGGGCTGTCGCCGAAGTAGAGGAGCTTTACGGCGAGTTCGGACGCGCAGAACTCGCACGGCACTTTGGCATTGATTTACCACCTGCCGCAACCTGGCCGTTGCCGCGCTTACTGTGGTTTCGCGGAAACGAACCGCACACACTGGACAAGGCGCATTATCTGCTTCAGGCGAAGGATTTTATCAACTACCGGTTGACTGGAGAATTCGGGAGCGACGCATCGAGCAGTCGGGGCCTGGTCCATCAGACCTCGTGGGAGACGCCGAGAGCGTTATTCCGCCGCTTGTCTCTTCCGGAAAACCTGACGCCGCCAATGTTTGACCCCACGGCTATCATTGGGCGCCTTTCAGCGGCGGCAAGCGCGCTGACCGGATTGCCGGCGGGTATTCCTGTGACAGTTGGGTGGAATGACTTAAACACGTCGGTTCTGGGCAGTGGTGTTGTCGAGCCGGGACAATCCTTCAATATCGCGGGAACCAGCGAACATATCGGCGTAGTGGCTGCCTGTGATTGCACGACCCCTGAACTAGTCTGTGGACCTTTTCTGCCTGGGTCGAAACTGCTTTATGGTGTGACCTCCTGTGGTGGAGGCTCGCTGGAATGGTATCGGAACGCATTTCGGCGCAATCTGAAGGACCTGGCCGTAGCTGCCGCCGACGCGCCGCCCGGTTGCGATGGCCTGCTCTTCCTTCCCTACCTCGAGGGAGAGCGCTCTCCTATCTGGGACGCCAGTGCTTCCGGCGCGTTTCTCGGATTGCGCGGCTCACACACTGAGGGCCATTTCGTGCGTGCCATTCTTGAAGGCGTTTCATTCAGCCTTCGCCAGAATTTCGACATAGTGGGGCAGCACGCCTGGATCGATTCGTCCCCGATGGTGCTTTCCGGAGGAGCGGCTCGACTGGCCCTCTGGAACCAAATCAAATCGGATGTTCTCGGGATGCCTGTTGCCGTCGCGGATTGCGTACACGCGGGAGCCCTCGGCGCCGCTATGCTCGGAGCGGTCGCCACGCGAGCCTTTGAGTCCTGTGAGGCAGCGGCCCGGGCAATGGCACGCTGTTCACAGCAACTGGAGCCAAACTCCGAACACCGGACGCTGTACGCGACCCAATACCAGCGCTACCAAGAGTTATACCCTGCATTGAAAACTTGGTTTGCGGGTGCGAATAAAGGCGCTGCGGCGTGTAGCGTCCGAACCGAATCCCCAGTCTAGTTCTGGTTTCTGGGTGCGGTAACATCCGCGTTAGCGCCGGCACAAATCAACAGCGGCGCGGAGGCGGCGATGGGCTCTACGGTTTCTCGTATGCCGACGTAATCAAGTCCGCAAGCGGAGAGTTTGGTTCGATCCCACAGACCTGCCTCAGCACTTCACGTATCCCTTGTTCGCGGATTAACTGCTGCAGGCGCCCGGCAGACGGGTCGGCAGGAGAGTCATAGCGCAGAGCTGCCGCGATCGCACGACTGAGCGCGGCCGGTTGCGTTCCGTGATCGAAGGCCAGACATGCCGGCCCAACGAGCCTGTCGTGCCGGGCGAGTTTCCGAATGGGGTCGCGAGTGTTGCGCTCGATCGGGTCTACGATTTCCCGCTTCTGATATTTCACAATAGCGGACTCGGCAAAGCGCAGTTGATCTTCCGGATCGAAGCCATACCTTGCACACAGAGCCGGCGCTACTTCGTGGTATGCCGCACGTGCCTCTGCTACCAACTCTGGATCGTTTGCGGCGTCGGCCAACAGAGCGTAGCCCTTGAGATGTCCGTGATAACTGATCACGGCGTTGATTGCATTGTAAGTGAACAGTTTCCTGATCAGCCCGCCTTGGAAATTCTCCTTCGGCGCCAGGCCTTCCACTCGTGGAAGCTCTCCAACAAACGCATCCTTGTCGGCCGGCATTTCCCACATGTCCTGGGCCTTCAGGGCGAGTGGATCTTCGGCTTTGAGTTCGGGCGTCGGCTCGATCGTAGATCGCAGAACCATTGTCTCGACGATGCCCAGGTTTTGACTGCACCATGCTATCGCTTCGGAGTCCAGGAATTCCTCGATTTGCCGTCTGAGCAACAGCGCCGGTTGAAAATAGTTCTCGCAGAGAATGATATTGAGCGCCTCTCTACGGCGGCGTAATCCTGCAGCGAGCAATGGCGCGATCTGCCACAGATTGGGTCCGCCGATCGATACAAAGACCAATGAAGCGGTGGCTACGGCCTCACTGATCGCATTCGTGTCTTCAGATGCGAGCACATGGAAATTCCGGATTGTAATGCTCTTTTCCGGAGCGCCCATAATGTGCACTCTGTATTCTCCGCGCTCCTTGAGCAAGGCCACAAGTTCAGCGGACTTCTCGACAAACGTGATTTCGTATCCCGAAAGCGTCAGCAGATGCGCAATAAATCCCCGCGCGATTTTTCCCGCCCCGAACACAACGGCTTGTTGATTGGAAATACTCAACTCTTCGCCTCCTTATCCAGTGGGGTCACCGGGTCGATGAACAGCCAGCAGAGCGCTCCGAGGCCGTAGACTGCTGCGGAGAGGTAAAACGTAGCGGCCCAATTGTGGTGACTGTACTGGAGAACCAGTCCGACGATTATGGGAGCCACTCCGCCGGCCAGGTTCCCCATCATATTCATGGAACCCGAGAGCGTCCCAGCGTATTCGCCGCCGACATCCATACACGCAGCCCACGACGGCGGCATCGCGAGGTCGTTCGAAAAGCTGGCCAGCCCCATGACAACCATCGCCCACAGCGGTTCCTCTATTTGGATCGAGACCAGCAGGAGCGCTCCGGCGCCGGCGCAACCGACTGAAGCCATGAACCTTCTTGCGCGCGCCGGACATCCGGCAAAACGAACCAGCCATCCCAGAATCATTCCGCAGAAGAACGAGCCGAGGCCCCCGAAAAACAGAGGTAGGCCGGCAAGCAAGGCGGCTTGCGTCAGGTCCACATTGCGGGCTTCCTTGAGATACGTAGGCAGCCAGGTGATGTAGAAATACCAGCCCCAGGAAGTGCAGAAGTACTGCGCCCACAGCAGCCAGACGGTGCGGGATGATGCGAATCGTTTCCACGGCACGTGATGGTGAGCCAGCGCAGCTCCGTTCACGGCAACAGGTTGCGCCGGATGATCGCGAAACCAGCGCCAAAAGAACACGGTCCACACAACGCCGAGCAAACTAAACACGAAGAATGCGGCCCGCCAGTTCATCAGGTGAAGGGCAGCGACGACGAACAATGGAGTAAATGCGCCGCCCCACCGGGCGCTCAGCCACATGATCCCTTGTGCCCGTACGCGCTGGTCGCCTGGCAGCCAATTGGTGAAGGCTTTAGTCAGGTTCGGAAAACAGCCGGCCTGTCCCGCTCCGAACAGGAATCGAGCCGCCGCGAGAGAGGCGTGGTTCCAAGCCCAACCCGTAGCTGCCGTGAAGAACGACCACCAGATGACCACCGACGACAGTACCCGCCGCGGTCCGTAGCGGTCCGCCAGCCAACCGCCGGGAACTTCGAACAGGGCATAAGCCCACGCAAACGCGGAGAACGCTGCGCCCATCTCCACTGGCGAGAGGCCAAGATCTCGTGAAATGAAAGGGGCCGCCTGTGAGATGCACACCCGATCTATGTAGGTAATGAATCCCAGTACAACCGCGAACGAGATCACCTTGCGGCGCGCACTCGCAAGGCGGCATCCGGGCGTCGAGTTGGGCGTCGGAGCTAGCATATGACATCATACCTAAAGACCGTCAGGCACGGCGCAGAATTATGACACGAAAGGACGGAGATTCAGGCGATCAAAGAGTTTCGCACGCTCACGATCGCACGCTGCCCGGCATGGTTGATCCGATCGACAAAACTCCACCAGCCGCCGCACCGCTTCGGGAAGGCGGGACTCAAGCGAGCCCGCCTTGCTCCCTTATTCTAAAAAAGTAGCTTCAGTCCGAACTGAATCTGCCGCGGGCCGTTCGCCTGGCCGGAGATCATCCCGAATTGCGGCGAGTTGAAGCTCTGGTTGGGCAGCCCGAACTGCACGGTATTGGTCAGGTTGAAGGCCTCGCCGCGGAACTGCGCCCCTAGCCGCTCACGGATTTTGAAATTCTTGAACAGCGAGAAGTCCACGTTGCGATTGCCCGGGCCGCGCACGTCTGGCAGAGTCCGCCCCGTGTTGCCGAAGGTGAACGGCGCGGGCTGTGAGAACACCGACGTATCGAAGTATCGGTCCAGCCGCCCGTGAATATCGCCATCCAGCTTTGCGCTCTTGCCGTTGTTGTTCGGCCGTAGTTGCTGGCTGCCCGAATTCGATGTGTTTTGCGTGGTCAGCGCCAGTGCGAAGCCGGTCTGCATTGTGAGGATGCCGTTCACCTGCCAGCCGCCCATCACCGCGTCCACGGCGCGATTCCAGCTCTTGCCGAAACGCCGGCCGCGGCCGAACGGCAGCTCGTAGACCGCGCTCAACACCAGCCGCTGCGAAACGTCATTGGCGGAAACGGAGCGGTCGCTCCCGCGGTCGTAGATGTTCTGGTGCTGGGCGTTGCGTCCCACTTGCGCGATGATCGAGTAATCGTCGATCTGCTTGGCTGCTGTGTACGAGAGCAGGAAGCTCGCTCCGCGGCTGAAACGCTTCTCCGTCTTCAGTTGAAATGCATGGTAGATCGAAAGCCCTCCGGTGGGGAACAGCAGGTTCACCGCCGTGAATTGAGGATAAGGCCGCAGCAGGTAGTAGTACGGCACGGTGGGCGTCGAGAGCGCACCGGAGGTGATCAGCCCATAGAACGGGTTCTTCACGGTCGCCTGGAGCGCCTGCTGGCCCAGCGCTAGCGACTCCGGCCGCAACTGGTTCAGCGTGTAATCGCCCTCGCCCGCATCGGAAAGTTTCACCCCGTGGGTACCCACATATGCGGCGTCCACCATCACCGAGCCCGCCAACTCGCGCTGGAGGCCGAAATTCCAGTTCACCGTGTAGGGCGTCACGGTGTTGTTCAGTGGCGCCTGGATGGTTCCACCGATCTGGCTGAGCAGCCCTTCGGAGCTGCCCGGCAGTGGCGCCAGTCCTTCGGGGAACGGATTGGAGAGGTAATGGAAGGGCGTCAGGCCGTCCGCCGTTCCTACAAACAGCGTGTCGCTGCGGTAGCCGAAATTGCCCACAGATCCGGCGGCCTGCGTGGGCGAAGGCGAAAAGAAAATGCCGAAGGCTCCGCGCACTACCGTGCGGGGCACCGCCTGCCAGGCGAAGCCGAAGCGCGGCGCGATGTTGCGGTAGTCGGTGGGGAACTGCTGCCGCCCGCGCCCTTCCACGCCTACGAACGCCAGGCCGCCTTTTAGATTGGGCAGGCCCGCGGGCCCGGCCAGTGGCGAGGGCGCCTCGGTATCGAAGTAGTTCATGCGGTTGTAGCGCTCGGTGCGGGGAGTCTGCAGGTCGTAGCGCAGCCCCAGGTTGAAGCTCAGGGTGCGGGTGATTTTCCAATCGTCGGCGATGTACCACCCGTAGTATTTGCTCGCGGTGGAGACGCCTTTCCATCCGCGCGTCATCTGCCCGGCGCCGAGGCCCAACAAAAAGCTCGCCATGCTGTCGCCGCCCGTAGCGCTAGCGCGGTTGGGGTCCGGCCCCTGTGTCAGGTTGCGGTTGAACGTGAAGTTGCCGCTGGCGTTGCCCGCCTCGGTGTTGTTGACGCGGAACACGCGCATCTCAAAACCGAACTTGATCAAGTGTGCGCCGGCAATTTTGGTGGCGCTGGCCAGCCACGAGTGCGTCTCGAAGGAATTGCGGCGATAGTCGGCTGGCCCGTTTCCGATCGTCATGTAATTCGCCGGTACGAAACCCGGGAACATGATCTTGTCGGCATTGTCGCGGATGTAAGTGGGCAAACCCAGTTGCGTGGGGTCGAAGCCCAGGCTGTAGGGCTGGAAGGCTAGCAGTGTGCGTCCGAACCCGTAGCGGAAATTCAGCAGGAAGGTGGGCCGCAGGGTGGCCGTGTAATCGGCGGCGGCGCCGGTGCCGTACTGCGGCTGAAACATCCCGCCTTGCGCGACGCGGATTTCGGCGGGAAAGATGTCGGTCGGCGGATTCGCCATATTGCGGCGCGAGACGCGCACAAAGAAGCGGTGGCTATCGTTCACGTTCTCGTCCACCTTCACGTCCCACTGGTTGATGTTGATCGTGCCCGTGCCGGAGGCGGCGAAATTGTTGGTGCCGGAGATGGGCGTGCCGGGCACGTTGGGCAGCGGGTAATACTTCATTACGTTACGCGCCACCGCGTCGATGCGATTGGCCGGGATGCGGTTGCCCGGAAACGGCGAGCGCACGTAGGCTGAACCCGACCGCACCGTGGTGGACGGGTCGTAGATGAGCACGGGCGCGCCCGCGGCCGTATACAGCCCTGAAAAATCGCCGGTGCGTTGCGCCGCCGTGGGCACGGTATCCAGGGTGTTGCTGGCCGAGCCCTGCCGCAGCCCTTCGAAATCCGCGAAGAAGAACGTCCGGTTGCGGCCGTTGTAAACGCGCGGGATCCATACCGGCGCGCCGAAGCTGCCGCCGAACTGGTTGCGCTTGAAACTTGCCAGCGACACCCCGTTGCGATTGTTGAAGAAACTGTTGGCGTCGAGCTTGGAGTTGCGCAGAAATTCGAACACACTGCCGTGCGGCGTGTTGGTGCCTGACTTATAGATCAGGTTCACGATGGCGCCGCCCGAGCGCCCGAACTCTGCCGAGTAATTGTTGGTCTGCACCTTGAACTCTTCAACCGCGTCCACCGAGGGGAAGATGGTGAACACGCTGATGCCCTGCACCGCGGGCGGCGAGGACGGAATGCCGTCGAGAAGAATCTCGTTGGTGCCGGGGCGCCCGCCGTTGGCGGAGAAGTTGATTGCGTTGAACTGGAACCCCACGCTACCGGTGACGCCGGGAGCCAGGAACACCAGCGCGAAGGGATTGCGCTGGTTGAGCGGCAGGTTAATGATGTGGCGGTTGTCGATCACCTGCCCCACGCTGGCGTTGGTGGATTCGAGCACGGGCGCCTGTGCGGTGACGTCGATGGTCTCCGACACGGCGCCGATTTCGAGCGTGATCTCCAGCCTCGCCGCCTGGTTCACTTCGAGCACCAGTCCGCCGCGCTGCGCCTTCTTGAAGCCCGTCGCGGTGATGGTGAGTTCGTAGGGACCGGGAGGAAGCGAGGGAGCAATAAAGCGGCCGTCCTGGCCCGTTTTGACTGAGGTCTCCACGTTGGTGGCAGTGTTGACGATGCGGACCTGTGCCACGGGCACCGTGGCGCCCGTGGCGTCGCGGACCTGGCCTTCTAGCAAGGCCGTGATGGTCTGGGCATACACGGCCGGGACCAGTGACAACATAACGGCAAGGAAAAGTGCCTTCATGGTCGGGTATGATATCACACCGTAATCAACTAGTGGGGTAGCTCCAATACAATTGTTCCGCCGTTGTGCTCCGGCGCTTGATCAGGGCCGGAAGTGGAATCGGCGGATCGGTAGGGGCATCTCGCTATCCGGTCCCTTTACGCTTTTCCAGATGATCTCGTTCAGCGCGAACTCGGGCGCAAGATCATAGTCGGAGAAGTCCATCGCCAGCGATTCGCGCGCGCCCCAGGCCGACTTCACATTCATCTCATTCACGTCCACCTGTGGTGGCACATGCGTGAAAGGCGTCAGGTCCGCCTTCGCGTTGAAGGCGGCGTACATTGGCATCGCGGCCGCATCGTACTGTGTCATCGGCGGAAGGCCCAGCAACAGTTCCATAGTCCGCAGCATCGAGGAGGTGGTGTATAGAGTCGAGTCCACGGCTCGCCGCTTCGTGTAAGGGCTCGCTACCAACCCCACAGTCCGGCGTGCGTCCACGTGATCCGACCCATTCTGAGCGTCATCCTCGATCACGAAGACCGCCGTTTCCGCCCAGTAACGCGAGTGCGACACACGGTCCAGCAGTTGCCCGACCGCCCAGTCATTATTCGCAACCGAAGCGGATGGGGTCCTCGCGCCGGGCGTCGTGCCTCGCGTGTGGTTCTCGCCCAGGCTCATCACTATGTAGTTGGGCAGCCGTTTATCCGCAACAGGAGAGTCGAAGTTCTTCTCGTACTGCTCAAATTCCTCAAGAAACGCCTTCACATTATCCGTGTCTCGCATGCCCGGCAACCGGAACTTCGGGCACACGTGGCCGAACAGCCCGGCGATTCCCGGTCGCGCGTCCATCTGCGAACCGTCGCTCACGCGGGAAGCGTATTCACCATACGAACGGTAAGTAAGTCCCTTCTGTGCAGCGAGGTCCCACATATGTCCCGATGACGGCGTCTCCTCCGGTCCGTTCACCGCCGCACTGTTTCCGCCATACTGCGGCGGCCATCTCTTCTCGTTGAAGTCGGTCGCGTACGCCGAGTTTGACCACGAGTGGCCGTCGACAGACACTTCGCCATCGCAGAAGAGATTGTCGAGCAGCACGAACTCATCGGCGATTTTGTGCTGGTTCGGGGTCACCTTTTGTCCGAAAATGCACAACCGCGCGTCGCCGTTGCCCTGCTTCATATCGCCGAACACCTGATCGTACGTGCGGTTTTCCTTAATTATGTAAATGACGTGCTTGATCGGCGATCCCACGCCCACTTCCCTCGGCAGGATGGATGCGCCGGACTTTGGTGGCCGAGCCTGCGCCAACATCTCATCGTTGTACGGGCAGTTCGCCATAGCCTTCTTGGTATATGCGGGGAGGGCAGTCTTTAGATCGCCCAGTGGCACTGTGCCTACGCTGCCACGCTGCAAAGCCCCGATGTGCCGTTTGGGCCCATTCTTTTCCGCGAGCGGGCTCGTGGGCCCTTTCAGGTTCGGATAACCTCCGAGACCTTTTGCCGATCCTACATACAGCGCCTTCCCGTCCGGCGAGAGCGCCAGCGAGGCAGGATACCAGGGCGCAGGAATGAAACCCACCACGTTTGACACCTCGCGCTTGGAAACATCTATCACCGCCACGTTGTTGTTGTCCGCGTTCGCAACGAACAGCGTCCTGCCAGCAGCGTCCAGCGCAAGGGCATTCGGTGTGGAACCCACCGGTGACATCTTGTACATCGCCGTAGAAATCACCTCGACCGGGCGCATCGTTTTCGTGTCGAGCACAAATACGGAGTTCTCGTTCGAACAAGCCACGAAGAGCCGGCCATCTTTCCCGAGAGCCATCTCATTCGGGTTGTGTCCGACCCTCGCCACCGCGCGCGTCTTCATCGTGGTCGTGTCGATCGCCGAGACGGACCGGCTTCCCCAGTTCGACACGTACAGAGTTTCACCCGACGGATCGATCAGGAGGCGGTACGGGTGTATCTCCGTCGTGATTTGAGCCACCCGTTCGCCCGTGCGTGTATCGAATACAAAGACCTGTCCCGGCGTGGCTTGTGTCCCGCGGTTCGCCGCAAAGAGCAGTGGCTTCTTCGGATGATGCGCCAACCCCGACCAGTAGATTCGATTCGCAGGCAAATTGTTCCGGAACTCGCGCGACGGTTTGTCCGCCAGCTTTCCATTCTCGAAAGGAATTTCGTACACCGGCGCCACTGTTGGGTTGGACTTACTCTCGCCATTGCCGCCGGACACGTACAGCTTCTTGCCGTCCGGAGACCATGCGAGGCCGAACCACGCCGACTTCAACGCCACCCTCTGCTGAATCTTCATGGAAACCGGATCCACTACCACCAACCCGTGCGGGTTGTATCCGCAGTTCAACGCCACAATCTGCTTCGCGTCCGGTGTGGGAGTCAGGTTCAGAATGTAATCGTCGGTCTCGACATGCCGCCCCGCCGGCGCGAGCTGCCATCCGTTCGGAAGCGAGTAACCGCCTTCAATGGCCCCTGGCGTCTGGCCCAGCATGACCGAAATCGCGAAACACATCGTGCAAATCCACTTCACGGCAAATCTTCCTTTCGTTGTCATCCGTCCGTCCATCGTTACAGGCTTTTGGGGGTCTGGCCGATGCGGTTGTCGCTGGTCTCATTCATCCAGCGCACGAGATCCGCGTGCAGCCTCTTCTTCACGGCCGCAGCGCCGGAATCCGAGAGCAGATTCTTCGTCTCGCCGGGATCTTTTGCCAGATGGTAAAGCTGCGACTCGCCGCTCGAGCAATAGCAGTACTTCCACTCGATAGTGCGGATCGTTCGTTGAAAGTTCTCCTTGCCGCGCTCTCGCTCGGTGAACACGGGGCGAGCCAGATCCTCCCTTCCGTCGATATAGGAACGCAAGCTGCGCCCATGAATCGCAGAGGCCGGCTTCATGCCGAGGTAATCGAGGATGGTGGGTTGGATATCGCAGGCGCCAGCCTGCGTGCGCACCAGGTGTCCGGCCGGGATGCGGCCGGGCAGCCGCATGAGCATCGGGATACGGGTGGTCTCCTCGTAAATCGAGAAATTGGTTTTACCGTACATGCCGTGACCCGCCTGCATATCGCCGTGATCGGCCATGAAGATCACCAACGTGTTGCGCTCGAGGTTGAGACGCTTCAAGGCGCTCAGCAGCCGCCCGACGTTCGCATCCACCATCGAGCACATTCCGTAGTAGACCGCGAGGTATTCGCGCAATCCTGCATCGCCCAGCGCCTCACCGAGCACCCATGAGGCGGACGTGCGGTCCACCGGTTCGACTGCGTTGCGATTCGCGGGCAGTGCAATGCGCGCGCGGTCGTACATGCTGTAGTAAGGGTCGTTGATGGCCCACGGTGCATGTGGCGCCGGGAGGCTCACGGTCATGAAGAACGGCTTCGACGCCATAGCCTCCATTTGTTTGATGGCGAGACCTGCGAGCCAGCTTTCCTGCGTATGCTCCGCAGGCACGTCCGATCTTCCGATCACCACCCCGGAATCGGTCTTTTCCAGGGCCTTGCGGACCACCTCCGTATAGGTGACAGTGCCGCGTCTGCCTTTCCGTTCGGTCTTCGGCAGCACATTCGCCAAGTATTCGGCATAGTCGGGATCCGGATCGTTGGCATAGCCGGGGATGCGGGTCTTGTCTCCCAGATGCCACTTGCCTCGCTGTGCACACGCGTAACCGGCTTCGCTCAGGTACTGCTCGGTGGATGGCAGTTTCGGATCGAGCCCACGCGCGGGGTCTCCAACGTTGTAGGTGATGCCGTGTTTATGGGGATAGAGCCCGGTCATGATGGTGGCGCGACTGGGGCTGCAAAACGGAGTCGGGCAGACCGCGTTTGTGAAACGCACGCCCTCCCTAGCCAGGCGGTCGAAATTCGGCGTCTTGATGACCGGGTTTCCAGCCACGCCCATGGCGCTGTGGTAATACTGGTCGGACAAGATCAGCAGGACATTGGTGCGGCCCGGCGCATTTGCGAGAGGCGCGGCCACCACGCCGCCCATAGTTCCGAGGAAGTTTCTGCGATCCATCTGGTTTGGCTGCATCATGAGTCCTTTTGTGGTTATGCTGGCGGGCGCGTCGCCGCCTGGCGGTACATCTCCAGGAACTCCGCCTTCAGCGTGCGCACGATTTTCTGGCCCGAACCGACGCCGAGATCTTTCGCCTCTGCCGGATCGCAGCGCATGTGAACACCTCTAGCAGAATATCGCGTTTGTTCTGCGAACGGGGTTTAAGGCCTTATTCTTGGTGTGCCACATGGAAGTGGAGGCACTCGGAGGGCGGACCCCCAGGTCTGCAACCAACCCCGGTTGGTTCGAGGATTCCGCGAGAATTCTGCCGCCGGTGGTTCAGGGCAGGATGCGCGACCTGAGGTCGCCCGCGAACGCGGGCGTTCGCCCCCCGGCGGTCCGCAACAGGGCTCAGTAGCGAATATGCGCAGGTTTGTATGATAACGCGGCAGTCCGCCAGCGCTCGCTTCTGTGTCGCACGCCTTTGTTCTTCGCCGGCGTCGAGGGATCCGCTGTCAGTCGATGTCCGCCCGGCGTGACAACGGCACGAGACTATTAGCCCTTTGCCGGGTTCAGAATCGAGGAGGACTATCGCGCAGGATCGGCGAGTTCCTTCCTCGTGTTCGGTTTTTTGATAGATTGGCGATTGAACGCAATTCGGAGAATTAACTCATCCGAGCTGATGATCAGAGTGGTCCATGGCGACCGCAGCCCGGGCCAGAAAGTTGAACACGAAGTGATACTCAACCGGCGATCTTTCCTACAAACTGCTGGTGTCGCGCCGCTGGTCGCGGCGACAGGCCGCGCCCCAAACGTCCTCTTCATCATTTCCGACCAACTGCACCACGCGGTGCCGGCAAAGACGCCGAACATCGACCGTCTTGCCGCGGAAGGCGTTCGGTTCAAGCACGCCGTCTGCGCCACGCCTTTTTGTAGCCCCACGCGAGCGTCGTTCATGACAGGCCTCTATCCGCACGCTCACGGCATCACCTACAACGTGGGGGACCCCGACAGGGGGCTCGACTCCCGTCTGCTTTCCACAGAGCAGGTGTTAGTCGATAGCGGCTACACCTGCCGCCAGTTCGGCAAGTGGCATCTGGGCGACAGAAGCAGGATCCCCGCTTATAAGAACCAACCGGAATCCGACTACCGCGACAACGAGGATCAACCGCGGCGCAACCGCAACGATGGCACGGGCCGCAACGGTGTACCCGTCTTTATGACGGACGCGCTGAAGAGGGCCAACGCGGAATACGACCACGGCGGCGCCAACAACACTCTGATCGGCCGCATCGATCTGCCACCGGAGAAGATGGTGGAGAGCCGCATCACTAGCGAAGCCATCCAGGAACTTGACCGGCTTGCTGGCAAACCATTCTTTCTCACCGTGAGCTTGCCGGCGCCGCACGCGCCATGGGAAATCTGCGAGCCGTACTACGGAATGCACCCACGGTCGGGTATTGCGCTCCCGTCGAACCGGAACGTGGTGGAACCCGCAGACCGGTCTACCGCGGCGCGGCGCTTCGGTCAATTGCTCGGCGACGAGGGAATGCGGGAGTGGCTCGGCGTCTATCGCGGTTTGGTCTCGATGGTGGACTGGAACGTGGGCCGCCTGTTGGAAGCACTGCGCCAGCGCAAGCTCGACCGCGACACCCTGGTCATATTCACTGCCGATCACGGCGACATGCAGGGAGGCCACGGCTGCTACGACAAAACCACGTACTCGATGTATGAAGAGACCACGCGTGTTCCCTTCATGATGCGGTGGCCTGGACGGATGCCAGCGGGCAGGGAAGTCCGCACACAGGCGGGGAGTTGTGATCTCCAGCCCACGATTTTGGACTACCTGGGGATGAAGCCGAACCGCGCGGCCCACGGGACAAGTCTGCGGCCGTTCATCGAGGGCAAGGAAGATCTGGACCGGCCGATCTTTTCAGAGCGCGAGCGCGGACAGAAGGACTTCCAGCGCCTGATCCGTACGCAGGATTGGAAGTACTGCTATGCCTCGAATGGCGCGTCGCAACTCTACAACCTGGAAAAGGACCCCGGCGAGACAAGAAACCTGATCGCCGAGACTTCCGCACGCGCAATCAAAGAGAAGCTGCACGACCGTTTGAAGGGATGGATGCGGGAGACTGGCGATCCGCGCAAAGTGGCGTGATCGCACGGACTGCAACGTCCCCGTTCCAGTGGGATTCATTGAAACACGCAGCCTGCTTGCGCCAGGCGACCGCGTGCAGCATGCGAACATTGCCGTGGAGTTGAAAGAGCGGCTGATCTCATGGCTGAAACGATTGCGCTCGCCGCACCTGGAAGGGTCAAACAGCGCAAGCTCGCATGACTATATCTCGTACGACTAATATGAACAGACGCAATTTCTTGAGCCAGGCGTCCGGTGTGGCAGCACTTCCTGCCTGCCTTTCCGGCGCTCCGAAGAGCCCGCAGCCGAATATCATTTTCATTCTTACCGACGACCAGCGATGGGACGCGCTTGGGTGCCTGAATCACCCCTTCGTGAAGACTCCTAACCTGGACCGCATCCGCCGCGAGGGCGCGCTGTTCTCGAATTCTTTCGTGACGACTTCGCTCTGCTCTCCCTCCCGAGCCAGTTTTCTGACGGGCACATACGCCCACCGGCACGGCGTGATCGATAACACGGGCCGGGAGTTTGAACCAGGCAAAACTCCGTCATTTCCGGAGTTGCTTCAGGCACGTGGATACGAAACGGCCTTCATTGGCAAGTGGCATATGGCGCCTCACGCCAACCCTCGCCGCGGCTTCGACTACTGGCTGAGTTTCCGCGGCCAGGGCGTGTACACCGACCCAACCCTGAACGAGAACGGCCGCGAGTTCCAGGCGAAGGGCTACATTACAGACGTGCTGACGGACAGCGCGCTGGCCTGGCTCGGTCGAAAGCGTGACAAACCGTACTGCCTCTACCTGTCGCACAAAGCGATTCACGAACCATTTACTCCCGCTGAGAGGCACCGCGATTTGTACCGCGACGCCAAGGTGCCGGAGCCGCCGAACTACCGCGACGACCTGTCCTCCAAGCCCGCCTGGCAGCGGCGCAGGAAAGACCAGGCGGATGTTCCGGCCGCGCGCAAACCGGCCCCCTGGAACCCGAAGCGCCCCGACCGGTTCATGGATTACTATCGCGCCATCGCAGCCGTGGATGAAGGCGTCGGCCGGATCTACAGTCTGCTCGAGCACGCCGGGACGCTGGACAACACGATCATCGCCTTCGCCGGCGACAACGGCTATTTCAAGGGTGAGCATGGCGGTCGCGGCGACAAGCGGCTTGCCTATGAGGAATCGATCCGCATCCCTTTTCTGATGCGTTATCCGCGGCTCATCCGTCCCGGAAGCACCGTGGATGAAATGGTCTTGAACATCGACCTCGCTCCCACACTGCTGGATCTCGCCGGCGCGCCGGCGCACCGTGGCATGCAGGGCCGCAGCTTACGGCCGCTCTTCGAAGGCCGGTCCCAAGGCTGGCGCGATAGCTGGCTTTACGAATACTGGGTCGACCTCAATCCTCTGCTGCCGCGTATGGTCGGAGTGCGCACGCGATCCCACAAGTTTGTGCGCTATCCAGACACGAAAGACATCAGCGAAATGTATGACTTGCGGAAAGATCCTCATGAATTACTTAACGTCGCACTGGATGCCAGCTACGCGAGCAAGAAGCAGGAATTGGAAAACGAATTGGCCCGTTTGATGCACGACACAGGATATCCACAATCATGATTTTAAATTCACTCCTGCTACTCAACACTGTCTTTCGACTCCTTCGAAAATAGCCGCAAGTCATTGAAACTACGTGAGTCTCCCACGGCTATTCTCATCTTTCGCTGTGACCGCCACGGTCATGGCCGACTCCTATGACTTGCCGCTCGGGCAACGGCAGTTTCTAAAGGGATGGCAGCTTGCCGGAACATCTCGCATGTCCAGCGGACAGCCTTTCACCCCCAGAGTGACCGGCGTCGATCTGAATCTGGGCGAAGCGAACCGACCAGACCGGACTGCGAATGGCGGCGTCGATAATCCTACTCCGGAGCGTTGGTACGACGTGACCGCGTTTCCGCTGGTGCCGTCCTCCTCTTACCGGCCCGGCACGTCGGGCCGGAATATTCTCGACGGCCCCGGTTCCATGACCGTCAATCTGGGGCTGCACAAGCGCTTCCCGATTCGGGATAGGAGTTACATACAGTTCCGGTGGGAGGCCTTCAATGCCAGCAACCATACGAATTTCCGGATGCCTGACAGGTTAGTGAATGGCATCACCGCGGCGACCATCACCAACACCGCACCTGCGCGCAGTATGCAGCTAGCGCTACGCTTTGTGTTTTGATATAGCTCGCCCGGCGATGGATGCTCAGGCAGAGATCCCTTGACTCAAGTTTTCTGAACGAAAACAGGCCAATGCGGTGAAGTGAATTAGGTGAAGCGGGGACACGCGAGCCGCTCGTATGAGGCGGTTCGCATCCCGAAGTGCGCTTCCTGCGGTCACTCTTCGCGCGGGGAGCAAGCCTTCGGTCTGTCACTATGGCTTTATAGCGGATACTCGCTTCACCGAATGTTCTTCACGATCTCGCTGAACTCGCCAGTCGTAAACGCTCTCATTGTCGTCATCCGGGCATTGCCGCGGGAGGCGATCGAAAGCGCTGAGGCGGAGGCCATTTCGTCGCTTGGGCCTTCCGTGACGGCGACAAGGTCGTATTCTCCCATCGTGACGTAGAGGCCTACGAGCTTGCCTCCGTTCGCCTCGATGAGCTTCCTGGACGCCTCGAACCTCGCCGGGGCGTTCTTGACATCTTTGACACCCTGCCCGGTCCACTTGAACAACGTGATATAGGTGGGCATACTGATATTCCTCCTTGGCGGTTAAGTACTGGATTTACAGCTCTTAAAATCTTGTTACGCCCATCTGCTGCCGGAGTCAAGGGTAAATCGAATCTGCATCGACGCTGGCGGATTGAACATCGCCCTTCCAGACGAAGCGCGCGAGTTTCCGATCCCTGCGGAGCCGTGATTCCCGCAGTCACGTCTTCCGTTGCCTAATTCTGAGGTTTCTGGAGACTCCGCAATGCCTCGGAGTAACTCACTCCTTCACCGCGCCACGCATAATCCCGCAGCCCGTCGATTGCCGTCCAGGTAGGATGATAGCGGCCATAGATGCTTCTCGTGCGCATATCTCCCCAACTCCCGTCCGGATTCTGCCGGGATAGCAGGTATTTTGTCCCGTCGCGCAGCAGCGGATCCGCTTCGCTAAGCCCGAACGACTTGAGCGTGTCCATAAACTCTCCCACCGCCTCCGGATCGTCCGCAGCGATGCTGTGCCGCAAGTTAGACTTCAGGAATTCGTACTCATGCGGCAGCCACTCCGGCCGCAGGCGGTATGTGCTGTAGTCGTTCAGTGTATAGATCACATGCGTGATGAGGTACAAGCTGCTGTCGTACTCGTTGTTTCGGCCGCCATCGTAGCCCCGGTAGGGGCGAAGGCTCGGCGCCCACCGAACGACGTCAGCGAAAGGGCGCCCTAGAATCACACCGAAGCGGTCCCCGAAATAGGCCTCGACCAGCGCATCCTCCAGCACGTCGTAACGGTTCATCATCGTGAGCGGCCTGCCGCACTTCCGGCACATGCGCGCACCTCTGGAATTCTGCGTGGCGCACTTTTCGCAGAACTGTGGGATATCGTCAGGGACAGGCTCCCGGGCCGGATCGAAGCGCAGGAAATCTTCAATCTTGAACCGTGCGGCCGCACGCCGCACCTCTTCCTTCAGCTCAACGTTGGGGAATCCAAGGCAATCCGCGGAATAGCTGCCATACCCGATCTCGGCCACATCGTCCGCACTCGCGCCCACAGGCACGTGCGGGTGTTCCCGCCGCCACTGCCGGGCCCGTTCCTGCCCCATCCGAAGAGCCAACCGGCGCAGTTCGGGATCCGCCGACGTGAAGGCGATGGAACGGAAGCACCACAAATAGTCGGCTCCGTACGCTGTGAAGTTCTTGGCGTCGGTCGCAGTCGCGTAGATGAAATCAAGGCCACGCCGGATTGCGGCTGCCTTCGTCGGGACCTCTGCCTGAGCGTGCGGCCACGACGTTGCGATCGCGGCTGCGATCAATGCCAGAACTGCCAGACAGCGCGCTAGTCTCACTCCTTCATTGTAGGTTCCGCAACCACGAGGCCGCCGAGGACGAAGCGTGCGACTTCCCGGCCTTGGCGCCACACTTTCGTACACGATTGATAACCGGTTTGAGCAGGTATCAGGATCGGGCGGCCGAGCCAGTTTGAAACTAACCCAATACTAAGAGCTTGTCACGAAATAACCGTACCAACCGCTCCCTGACGGTCACGGCTCGGAAGGCCTTTCTGAGCCGCGCGCGTAAGCAAGCGGACTTGGCACGCTGGAACAGTTATTTCGTGACAGGCCCTAACCGGTCATCACCAAGGACAGCCCTATCTGTCCAGGTAATCGTCGTGATAGTCTGTGACGGTGAAACACTTTGCCTTATACATCCTCGCAGCGGCGCTGGCGCCGGCGCTCTTCGCTCAAGACACGGTTGGCCGCGAACTTTCCCCGTGGCAGCCGGGAATGCTCGAAATCCACCAGATCAGCACCGGTCGGGGAAATTCGGGCCTCTACATCTTTCCCGACGGCACCACCATGCTCGTGGACGCGGGAGAAAACGCGAGCAAGACGCCACGGCATACGCCGGACCGCCCCGACGCCTCGCGCCCGGCAGGAGAATGGATCGCCCGCTACATCCGCCACGCTCTGCGGCACAGCGCGCAACCGGCGCTCGATTACGTGCTGCTGACGCACTTTCATGGCGATCACATGGGCGTCGGGTCCGCCACTTCTCCGGCGTCGAAATCCGGCGCGTACAAGCTCGTGGGACTGACGTACGTGGGCGAAAGCTTCAAGTTCGGGAAACTTTTAGACCGCGGCTGGCCGGACTACAACTATCCTGCTCTGCTTGAAGACGGCGCCACGAAGAACTATCGCGCGTTCGTGAAATGGCAGACCGAAAACAACGGGTTGAAGGTGGAGCGTTTCACACCCGGGCGCGCTGATCAGGTGGTATTGCTTCGCGACGCGAAGAAGTATAGCGATTTCGAGTTCCGCAACATCGGCGCCAACGGCGAGATCTGGACCGGCGTGGGCACGGCGACCCGCAATAACTTTCCCGCCCTGGACACGCTGCCGCGTGCGGACTTCCCCAGTGAGAACATGTGCAGCACGTCGTTCCGCATCAGCTACGGCAAATTCGATTACTTTAATGGCGGTGACATCCCGGGAATAGCATCGCCGGGCTTTCCAGCGTGGCAGGACGTCGAGACTCCGGTGGCCAGGGTAGCCGGGCCGGTGGATGCGGCCATCCTGGATCATCACGGCTACATCGATACGATGAACGAGTTTCTGATCGCCGCGCTGCGCCCGCGCGTGTGGACCCTTTCGGTATGGGATTCGGGACATCCAACGTCGGCTGTGTGGCACCGCCTGAATTCCACACGGCTCTACCCTGGACCGCGCGAAGTTTTCGCCACCGATCTCCATCCCGGCGTCCGGACCGTGATCAGCGGCATCGAAAAGCTGGCAAGCGACCGCGGACACATCGTCCTGCGGGTGTCGCCCGGAGGAGGCGAATTCCGGGTGATCACCGTGGACGACTCGAACGAGAGCCACCGCGTCTTGAAGGTTTTCGGACCGTACGAGTCCCGGTAATGGGGAGCGATACGGGGGCGAAGTCTTGCCAGCCTGACAAGTTTCCGGATCAGCGTGGCCGGCGTATCAAACGGATCCCGCTTTGCGAACACCTTTTCCGATGCTGCCCGTGGCGGCATCGCCAAGTTCCCGTCTCGCACCCTCGACGAGAGCAAGCAAGCGCTTGACCACATCGGCATGCTGAAGGGCTACATTCCGGGTTTCGCCGATATCGGCGTCAAGGTCGAAAAGCAGTGGCGGTTTCTCTTTTGAATCCGGCCGCTCCACGTGCAACTTCCAACGGCCGCTTCGGACCGCCTGCAATCGCAGGTTCTGGTAATAGAAGAAGGCCTCGGTTTTCGACTTGCCGGCCTCGCCCGAGGCCAGCACCTGCCAGGCGTCCACTCCGTCGATGGTGCGGCCCGCCGGGAGTGAGGCGCCAGCCAGACGAGCGAACGTAGGTAGGATATCCATGGTCGACACCACCTCGTCCGACACACGTGCCTTGGACACCTTGCCGGGCCAGCGAACTATGCAGGGAACCCGCAGGCCGCCTTCCCACGTGGAGGCTTTGCGGCCGCGTAGCGGCCCCGCCGAGCCAGAGTCCTGCGCTGCCGCCCCCGCCGGTCCATTGTCGGACGTGTACAGCACGAGCGTACGGCCTTCTATGCCAAGTTCGGCCAAGGTCCGCAAGATTTCGCCCGTGCTCCAGTCGATCTCCTCCACGGCGTCGCCGTATAGTGCGCGGCCGGACTTTCCCTGGAACTCCTCCGATGCGGCAATCGGCCGGTGCGGCATGTTGTGAGCCAGATAGAGAAAGAAAGGCCGGCTGCGATTGGCGCGCATGAAGCTGATGGCTTCAGCGGTGTAGCGCCGCGTCAGGTAACGCTGGTCCGGGTTCTGCTCGATCAGTTCTCCGTTACGCAGTAGCGGCAGCGGAGGCGCAAGAAACTTCGGCTGCGTGTACTCGCGGCTGCCCATGTCGTTGCTGTAGGGCGTGCCAAAGTGGTAATCAAAGCCGTGCTTGGAAGGCAGAAATTGCGGGTGGTGCCCGAGATGCCATTTACCGATACAGGCAGTCTGATAGCCGCGCCCCTTGAGAACTTTCGCAATGGTGATCTCGTCCGGATTGAGGCCGATGTTGGAGTACGGGAAGAGCACGCGCTCGGCCAAGCCGACTCGGATCGCGTAGCAGCCGGTAAGCAGTGCGGCGCGCGACGGCGTACACACCGGGGCCGCGTAGAAACTGGTGAGCCGGGTACCCTCAGCGGCCATCCGGTCGACGTTGGGCGTACGCAGATCCTTAGCGCCGAAACAGCCGAGGTCGCCGTAGCCTTGATCGTCAGCCAGGATGATTACGAAGTTCGGTGTTTCGGCAGCGGCGCTCGCCAGCAAGGGCGCTCCCGCAGCTCCCATCAGGAAACGCCGCCGGGTGCAGTCGGTTGTTCTCATAACTTATACCTTATGTTGAATGTCTTCTTGTGTCACCATGCACAAGCTGAGGCCTGAGCGCCTGGCTGGCTGGTGCGGGGTCGAATGGAAAGTTTCCCGCGGGAAAGGTCCTTCACTTCGGATAGCCGACCGGCTGTTCGAGGATGATGCGTTGTTCGGGCCGCAGCCGCATGGCTTTGGATAGCGCCGCACGGTCTATGCTGGCTCGCACCACGGTGGCAAGGCCCTCCGAAGCGCAGAAGAGATACACGTTCTGGCTCATGAATCCGGTGTCGGCCCCGGAGTATGTGAGCTTGTTTTCCTCCGCCATCTGCGCACCGTACTTCGCGAAGTCCGCGACGTAAACCAGATTGATGGGGGCGGTTTTGACATAGTCCTGCGTGCCGGCCAGGGCACGGAGATCGTCGGAGAGCAACCCGGTCAGCTTGTGGCCCTTGGGTTCATACAGGTACAGGCCGTCCGCCGTAATGACGTAGGTGTCGATCTCCTGACGGTTTGACGCGGTTGGAGCGGTGCGACGCCCGTCTGGGCGGCTGATGCCTGAGGCGGCCCAGAGCAGGTTGGAAAGCACCTGCGGAGGCAGTGTCCGGCCACTGAATTCGCGGGCGGACTGGCGGCTCTTCAGAACCTGCATCAACGGCTTGCCGCCGTCGGTTTGAGGGACGGGGAGATCGATGAGTTTGACATCTGCGGCCAGACAAAGCGCCGGCAGCAAAAAGATTGACAGGAAGCTGTTACGCATGAGGTTCCCTTTGTCGAAACCGCGACTCCCATTTTGAAATCGCGAGTGGATTTGGATAGAGTGCGTACCTCGTTGCCCGTTGAATCAAGCGACAAGAGATGTTCATACCCTATAGTCTGTTATAGCTCAAAAGCAGTCCATCCTTTGCTCCGGCGCGCAACCTGCCAGGGCCACCAATTGACGGCTATGCTTCCCGAACAACGGAAAAGGCCATCATTCGCCCCAGTTTCTCGATGGCCTTTGTGTGGTCACCGTAGAAGATGACGCGGTGGAGTCCGGCGGAGTAGCTGTGCAGCCACTTGTTGGCATCCGGGACCCGCGTTCGAATCTGACTGCGGCACCCCCTGTGGTTGTCGCCCGGTCCGATCACTTCCGCGGTCGACACCAGCATCTGAGTTGGGCCTGTAAAACGGGCGACGGTAATCACTTCACCGCCAGCCGGCATTAGTACCTGCATCACCGCCCCCTCATTCGTCTCCAGATGATTGCGGATGATATAGGGAGACGCCGGTTCGTCCGGACCCTTCATCCTCGTGGCCGACACGCAATGCGCATGGATAACCTCGTTGCGGCTGACGTCGAAGACGGGGTCGGAGACAAATCCCGGAACTCGTGCGTGGGAGCTGACCAGCAACTGGGTCATGGTCGAGTGGAGGTCAGCCTCGCAGACGCCGTAAAGCCCGGCATCGTTGAACTTCGACCAGGCAATGCACGGATACCCGGGCAGCGACCTCGCGTTCAAGGTGCCGAAGCAGTCGATCGTGAATGCGTTTGCCTGTTCCTGTGCCAGCAATTGCTTGAGCCCAATGTAGAAGCGCAGACCGTTCAAGATCTCCTTCGGCGACGGTTCCACTACCCGCAGGGCTCCGCGCGTGAAGTCGTCGGCCTCTTTCTGTGCCTTCTTCACGTCCACGGAGTCAAAGGCCGACTTCAGTTCCGCTCCGCCGACGTACTTGAACGTGGTTCCGAAGTATTTTGAATACCCGTCGGCAACCGCGCTCCTTACCTCGGGCTTCGTCACTCCTACCAGGATCTTGCTCTTCCGCAGGTGCCGGATCGTGTGAAACGCGCGCATGTACGGGTCCAGGTCTCCATAGCTGCTCGATGCCACGATGTCGATCTTTTTCGCCGCTTTCTGCATGCCCGCGATTGAGGACCAGGCATGTGTCGAGTACGGCCGGTAGAAAAAGAGGGCGGGGACAGTTGCAGCGTTTACGAGTGCGTTCAACGCTGGCGTCGGTTGGGTCAACGGGATAATCATGATCCCATCGATTTCGCTCATCTTTTCCAGCCAGGGCTTCACGTCCGCGTCGCTGTGCAGCGTCTCGCCGCCGATGAATTTCACGTTGGCCGCGTGTTTCTTTTGCACATCAGCTAATCCGGCCTCAATCTCCTTAATTTCAGCGGCGATGTCCAGGGTTGGCATCGGCCAGTGAGGTTTACCTGCCAGGTACACCTTCGCTACGACGGCGGGTGCATTCCACGGCGCCGAGGCTTGCTGCTGGGCGTCGAGCATCAGAGAAAACGGAGTCCCGCACAGCGAGAGACCGAATGCCCTCCGTGTTATTACTGAAAAGTTCTCCTGCATGAAAAATCCTCCCGTAAGAACCTGTCCGAAATCGCTTCAATTATATGCCCGATCTTCCCGGGCACGAAATTCAGTGAGCCACATGTGACGGAACGGCGCCCGGTGCGACATGCGTGGATTTATCCGTGACATTATTCCTGATAAAGTTGGTGCGATGTTGCTTGCTCTCTTCTTTTTGATGGCCGCGGCGCTGCCGGGCGCAGAACTGCCGCAATGGCGGGAGACCACGGTTACCGGCTCCCTGAAGATGGGCTATCAGTTGGTAGCCGCTGACTTGAACCGCGACGGCCGGCCGGACCTCATCGTGGTAGACGAGCGCAGCACCGAACTCGCCTGGTTCGAGAATCCAACGTGGGAGCGCCACATACTCATCAAGGACGTGCCGCGCACCATAAATCTCGACGTCTACGATTACGACGGCGACGGCATTCCGGAAATCGCGATGGGGCACAATTTCGAAACCGTGCCTGCAAAGAGCATCGGCAATGTGCTGATCCTCAAGAGCGGACCCGACCCGAAGCAACCCTGGACGGCGAGAGAGATCGACCGCATCCCCACCGTCCACCGTCTTCGCTGGATCGATCTCGTCGGCGATGGCAAGAAGGTGCTGCTGGTGGCGCCGATGATCGGCCTGAAGGCCAGTCCGCCGGATTACGCGGACAACGTGCCTGTGTACCTTTACCGTCCCGGCCAGTGGAAGCGCGAACTGTTCACGGACAAGCCCCGAGGCATTCTCCACAGCATCTTGCCGGTAAGCTGGCAGGGGCGCGGCGAGCAGCTCATGACGGCCGACTTTCTCGGTATCCGCGTGTTCCTGGCCCAGGGGGCGGTGGAGATCGCAAAGGGAGATCCACGGCCGTGCCCGCAATGCGGGAGCAGTGAGATCAAGATCGGCCATTTGGGCAAACGCCGCTTCATCGCCGCTATCGAGCCCTGGCATGGCAACCAGGTCGTGATCTACACCGAAGAAGGCCCGGCATGGAAGCGCCATGTGATCGAGGATGCGATGATCAACGGCCACGCGCTTGCGGTCGGCGATCTAAACGGAGACGGCCGCGATGAAATTGTCGCCGGGTTCCGCGGCAAGGGATTTCAAGTTTACATCTTCACCGCTGACGACGAGACCGGTGGGCGCTGGACGCGCCACGCTCTCGATCCTGGAGGCATCGCAGCCGCAGACTGCAAGATCGCAGATTTCCACGGTGATGGCCGTCCCGCAATCGCGTGTGCAGGTGCGTCCACCGCGAATGTGAAACTGTACAGCCCGCGCTGAAAAACTTGGGCGGGCCAATCGCGCTCTATTCCCTCACTGGGGCCTCCCGGTACAGCCGTGGCATTCACATTTCGTGCCGTAGGATGGGAGTATGAAATTGCGCGTCATCTGCTACTCGGGGAGAAAAGCTGATGAACGGCCCATCCGGTTCCAACTGGAAGATCGCGAATACCTCGTCGAGGAAGTCGTGGATCAGTGGTATGGCCCGGACGAGATCTTCTTCAAGGTCCGTGCCAGCGACGGAAACCTGTACCTGCTTCGGCGGCGCTCATCGAGGCCGGAGGGCGAGTGGAGTCTCGAATAGCTTCGACATCTTACACGGGGTGTAAGTCTCGAGCAGCGTACACATAGACAGTGCCGGCAGCGAGCGTTATGCTCGAATCGACTCCACCAAGGAGGGCGCTATGCAACGAAACGCGAGAGCCGTGGTACTCGCCGCGCTGATTTCTGCCAGTTGTCATTCTGTAATTGAAACGCCTGTAAACCACATCGTTCACAAGGGAGAAATGGCCATGGTCGTCCAAAATGGCCGATCCACTGCCGTTGTGGCAACATCCAAGGACGCCGTCCATCAACTGTCTCCCGCCTTGGACGCCAAGGATCAGATTACCGTCGAAAGACTGACCCGCGAGGGGAAAGCCTTTGAACTGGCAAACAGAACAATCGTCAAAGTGGAGAGCGAGTCCTTCAACGAGAGGGAAGTCCGTGTGCTCGACGGCCCCTTCAAGGGTCGTACGGCATGGGTTCCTTTTGAGTCGCTAAAACCGTATGTAGAGAAACGCTAGCGGCGGATGCCCGTGCAGCGGAGACGCTGGGGCTGAACTCCCAATACCTAATCCGCCCAGCGAATCCAGGGCAATTCGTAGGGCAGGATCGCGTCCGGGTGGAATGGTACGACGCGAACGGAGAAGCCGGAAGAACCGCTCGCCTGGCAGTCGATTTCGCCCTCGTAGCGGTGTTCTTCGCCGTAGGATTCGCTCAGCGACATGTCGATGGCCTGGCCCTTGACGATTTCGCCCTCGGGACTTACGGATCCATAGTAAAGTTGCACGCGGACGTCGGTCGGAAGGAGCTTTCCTAAACGAACCCGCGCGCCCACCTTGAGCTTGGAGCACACGGGGACATCCTCAACGTTGCCGGCGTCTACTTGTAGGACTTGCACCTCTGCGCCATGGACGTGAAATCGCTCGCGCCAGGCCGACAATGAGCGCACCGTGGCAGCGTTATCGCCCGCCAGCTTGAGATACCGCTGATGAGCGGGGATGTAGAAGCGTTCCGTGTATTCCGTGACCATACGGGCCGTGCTGAAGATCGGCGACAGCTTCTTCATCGACGCCTTCATTCTTGCGACCCAGTTGCGTGGAATGCCGGCCGAATCGCGGTCATAAAAGAGCGGCGCCACATCGTTCTCCATCAGGTTATAGAGCGCTTCGGATTCAACCTGATCTTGATAGTCGGGGTCCGCGTACTCCTCGCCATTGCCGATTGCCCAACCAACATCGCGGTCGCAACACTCCGCCCACCATCCGTCCAGAACCGAGAGATTCAACCCGCCATTGGCCAGGAGTTTCATGCCGCTGGTGCCGCTCGCCTCGTTGGGCCGGCGCGGAGTGTTCAACCAGACATCGACGCCCTGCACCAGGTAGCGGGCCACGGATATGTCGTAATCTTCCAGAAAGACGATGTGGCGCCTGACTTCGGGATCACGACCGAAACGGATGACCTGCCGGATGAGTTCCTTGCCTTCGTTGTCGTGCGGATGAGCCTTGCCCGCAAACAGAATCTGTACGGGCCGCTTTGCATCCGTCAGAATCCGTTTGAACCGCGCGCTGTCGCGCAACAGGAGCGTGGCGCGCTTGTAGGTGGCGAACCGGCGGGCGAAACCGATAGTGAGGACGTCCGGATCCAACACGGCGCGCGAGATTTCGATCTCTGCGTCCGAACCGCCCCGCTGCCGCAACTGAGAGACGAGCCGCGTCCGCGCGTAATGAACCAGGCGCTCCCGCCGAATCTTGTGAACTCGCCACAATTCCTCGTCAGGAATGCGATCCACCCGCGACCAGGTTCCGTTTCCGGCAGGCTCCTCGGCCCAGCGCGGCCCAAGGTACCGGTTGAGCAGTGCGCTCATCTCCATGGAGATCCAGGAGCGTATGTGGACGCCGTTTGTGACGTAGCCGATCGGGACCTCGTGCAGCGGATACCCGGCCCACATGGGCTGCGCCATCTTGCGCGCCACATCACCGTGCAGGCGGCTTACAGCGTTCGCGTAAGAACTATGGCGCGCGGCCAGAAACGCCATGTTGAACGGCTCGCCGGAGTCGGAGCCGTTCTGGCGTCCGTAGCCAAGCAGTTGCTCAAAAGTCAAGCCAAGTTTCTGCGAGTACTCGCGGAAGTATTTTTCCACCAGCGCCGGGTCGAACCGATCGAACCCCGCCGGCACGGGCGTGTGGGTTGTGAAAATGTTGCCCGCCGCGGCAACCTGACGCGCTTCGTGATACTGCAAGCCCAGTTCCTCCATCAGCACGCGCGTGCGGTCGAGCCCGAGAAAAGCCGAGTGGCCTTCGTTCATGTGACAGACCGTCGGCCGGATTCCCAGCGCGCGTAGCGCCTTCATGCCGCCGATGCCGAGGACGATTTCCTGCTGAATGCGCAGTTCGCGATCGCCGCCGTAAAGAGCCCCGGTGATGCGCCGGTCTTCGGCCGTATTCTCCTTGACGTTCGTGTCCAGCAGGAAAAGGGGAACTCGCCCCACTTCAATCTTCCAAACCCTGACCAATACTTTTCTGCCGGGGAAGCTCAGTTCCACCATCAGCGCCTTACCCTGGGCGTCGGCCACGGATTCCACCGGGAGAACGTGAAAGTCGTTGATCGGGTAGGTTTCCTGCTGCCATCCGTCCGCGTTCAGATATTGGTGAAAGTAGCCTCCCTGGTAGAGCAGTCCCACCCCCGCTAGCGGAAGACCGAGGTCGCTGGCGGACTTCAGGTGGTCGCCCGCCAGGATGCCCAGACCTCCGGCATAGTTCGGAACGCACTCCGTTAGGCCGAATTCGGCCGAGAAGTAGGCGATGGTCAGTCCGAGCGCTTCCGAGTGTTTGCGCAGGAACCAGCCCGCCCCTGCCAGGTAGTCATCGAGGTCATTCGCGACGCGATCCATCTGGGCGAGAAAGGCTTCGTCCGATGCCAGGTCCATGAGCCGCTTCTGATCGATGCGGCCTAACATGAGGCGCGGATTGTGCCCCGTTTCTTCCCACAGGTCACGGTCGAGATTGCGGAATAGCTCGATGGTGGCGTGGTCCCAGGACCAACGCAGGTTTAGGGACAACCGGTCCAAAGCTTTCAGGCGAGACGGCAGGCACGGCGAAACGTAAAAGCTGTAAACCTTGGGCATTCGGTTCACCTCTCATCAATGATAAGTCGATAACTTAGTCCTAATCTACAGAATTGCGCGTGTGATTCTGTCACGCGGCTGTGATCGCTAGTGTACTGCGACCTAAATAGTAACCAATAACGACAGAGCGACGTCTCTATAATCAGGAGACGAAGCGCATGCGTGTCGCACCCACTATCGTGTTAACCGACGACCAGAAGCAAGTCTTGCAGCAGTGGGCGCGGGGCCGGTCGCTGCCTGCCCGCCAAGTCGAACGAGCGCGCGTCGTCCTGTTGGCGGCAGCCGGCAAGCAGGATCTGGAGATCGCCGCCGAGATCGGCATCAGCAACCAGAAAGCGGCTCGCTGGAGAAAGCGTTTTTTGAAATTGGGTTTGGCCGGATTGGAGAAAGACGCACCGCGGCCTGGCCGTACCCCAACCATCACACCAGCCAAAGTGCAGGAGGTGGTCCGGAGGACCACCCAGGAGACCCCCGCCAACGCGACCCAGTGGAGCACCCGCACGATGGCGGAGGCGGCGGGTCTTAGTGAGAAGAGCGTGCGTCGCATCTGGCACAGACATGGCTTGAAGCCGCACCTGTCGCGCACGTTTAAAGTCAGCAACGATCCGGAGTTCGCGGAGAAACTGGAAGCCATCATTGGGCTCTACCTCAGCCCGCCGGAACACGCCATCGTGCTGTGCGCCGATGAAAAGAGCCAGATCCAAGCGCTGGACCGTACGCAGCCTGGACTACCGCTGAAGAAGGGTCGCTGCGGCACCATGACCCACGACTACAAGCGCAATGGAACCGCGACGCTGTTCGCAGCCATGAGCACGCTGGATGGCACCGTGATCAGTATGTGCGACGACCGGCACCGTCACCAGGAGTGGCTGAAGTTTCTACGCGTCATCGACGACCTGACGCCGCCCAGCAAAGACCTGCACCTGATCGCCGACAACTACGCCACGCACAAGCATCCGAAGGTGCAGAAGTGGCTGGCGCGCCATCCGCGCTTTCACATGTACTTCACCCCGACCAGTAGTTCGTGGCTCAACATGGTCGAGCGCTTCTTCCGCGATCTCACCGAGCAGAGGCTACGCCGCGGGGTCTTCCGTGATGTCGAGGAATTGATCATGGCCATCGGCGACTACATCGACAAGCACAACGACAAGCCCAAACCATTCGTTTGGACAGCCAAGGCAGCCGACATCCTCGAGAAGGTCAAGCGCGCCCGAACGGTGCTGGATAATGGTTAATCTGCTCGCCGCAGACCACTAGTGCAGTCCGCCCGCACCGGGGGAGTATTTGCGTCTAGCCCTATGCGCCGGACTTTATGCGCTGCGCGGCCTCCGCCTTCCTCAGGGCTTTCTTCTCGCGCCGGGGCAACCGGGACTTGTTCTTTTTTGCCAGTTTCGGTATCTTCGTGGACTCCGTCCGAGGCGTGGACTCGGCCACGGCCTCTGGAGGTGCAGCCTTCTTTTTGGCTACCTTGTCAGTTGCTTTTGCATCGTTCGCCGAACTGTCTTCGGCTGTCTTTTTCTTGTCTGCCATAATGTCCTCTCGTCCGGCAAAACTCCCGGAGTACCCGAATACAAGGGTAACACCTCAACTTGATGGGTCTGGTTGGAGTGCACCACTCGTGTCTGGCTCTGGCTGGTCTGGAAACAAGCGGTAGCCGCGTTGAGCGTCGACGGAACTGTGTGGTTCAGTACGGCAGATTTGGCCTGATCGAGATCAGGGAGTCGCAATACGGTCTTTGGGACGTGCCGTGGTCTGCGGTACCGGTCCCCAGTGCAATTCTTACCGCTCTCTGAAGTTTCCGTCTGCTCTCCGCCTGCCCCTGATTCATGATCTTCTTGCCGGTGCAATCACTTAGGTTGACGACGCTTCTGGCCACCGAGTTGCTTGGATACTCTGACGACCCCGACAGGGAAACGACAATATGAGCATATTTGCCAAACGCAGGGAAGAAGATGAGCAGATTCCGGGACCGGGCGAGGCGCCTTCACGCATGACGGCGCACCCCAGCCAGCCCCACACGACGGTTGCAGCGCCCACGGCATCGCAGACAACGCCGGTCGCCGCGCAGGGGAGCACCAGCATCGGACGGACCTTCACGATTAAGGGTGACATCCGCGGCGAGGAGGACCTCCTGATCGACGGGCAGATGGAGGGCCGGCTGGACCTGGGCCAGAATCGTCTGGTGGTGGGTCCCAACGGAAAGGTTCGGGCTTCTATTGTTGCGCGAGAGGTGGACCTGCACGGTGTTATAGACGGGAACGTCGACGCGGCCGAGAGGATCATCCTTCGCAAGAACTCGAAGCTGGTCGGCGATCTGAAGATGGCGAGCGTAGTGATTGAGGATGGCGCCTATTTCAAGGGCAGTATCGACATCAGACGGCCCCAGGACGCGAACTCCAGCGCGCCGGCCGTCGTCGCGAGGCCACCCGCTCTCTCCAACGCCGGTTAGGTCCCGCCGCGGATTGAGGCAACTCGCCGCAGGAGTTCGGAGCGACATCTGGGTTTCAGATCTCACGGCTGAGCATTCGCGCGGACTGAATGCTGCTGCTGCCGGGATCCAACTCCTGCGCACTGCGAGGGCGGGGAAGGCGCGACCTGGAACCAGAAGTCGATACAGCAGGTTCGGCCGAACCGCGCACGTGGTTCAATACTAAGGACGGCACAAAACGCGGAGCCTATCTCGGTTACGTGGAACTCCTGAAAGGCTGATGGGTTTCAAAGAATCCAGCCATGATCATGAATCGCAGATCGTTTCTAGCCTCGGCCGCGAGCGCTTTCGCTCCAGCACGCCGGCGCCCGAATATCATCTTCATTTTTGCTGACGACCTTGGGTGGGGCGATCTCAGTTGCCATGGGCATTCACAGATCAAGACGCCGGTGCTCGACAAGATGGCGTCCGAGGGGATGGATTTCCATCAGTTCACGACTGCCAGTCCGGTGTGCTCGCCAAGCCGAACGGCGGTCATGACAGGGCATTTTCCGGCGCGGTACGCGATCCATCAGCACTTCGCATCGCACGAGCAAAACGCCGCACGCGGAATGCCCGACTGGCTAGACCCGAAGGCGCCGATGCTGCCTCGTATCCTGAAACAAGCAGGCTACCGGACCGGCCATTTTGGCAAGTGGCATTTGACGAACCTGGATGCCATTCCCGCGGCTCCATCCCCGCAAGCATACGGCTATGATGAATCCCTTCTTTGGAATGGTCCCTGCCCATGCGCTGTTGGTGACATCACAGAACCGTCAGAGCATCCTGATGAGTTCGCCGCATTCGGGACCACAGCGGCGGTTTCCAGAGCCATTGAGTTCATCAAATCATCCCGCTTGCAGCCATTTTTCATCAACCTTTGGATCCACGAGACGCATCTACCCATTGGCGCTACTCCGGAAGATCGCAAGCCGTACGCAGGTATCCCTGAACCGCAGCAGACGTATTTCTCAGCGGTAACCAGAGCGGACCGCCAGGTTGGACGCGTACTCGCCGCTCTCGAACAATTGGGCCTGGACCGACAGACATTGGTGATTTTCTCCAGCGACAACGGACCCGAGGTGCCCAGTCGCAACCCAACTGCGGGCAGTTACTACAGTGTCGGCTCAACGGGTGGTATGAAAGGCCGCAAACGCAGTCTGCTCATGGGTGGCGTGTGCACGCCGTTCCTTGTGCGTTGGCCGGGCACTGTGCCGGCCGGGGCAATTGACAGGACCACGCCCCTTTCTGGAGTCGACTTGCTGCCGACCTTCTGCGCGGTGGCCGGTTGCGCCTTGCCGCAAGGCTACAGGCCGGACGGAGAGAACATCCTGCCCGCCCTGATGGGGACAAAGCATGATCGGAAAAAACCAATATTTTGGGAATGGCGCGGCAATCACAGCGGGGACAACTGGCCTGTGTACGGAATACGCGAAGGCGCCTTCGGCCTTGTGGCCAACGAGGACGGGACGCACGCTGAACTGTACGACCTGCTTGCCGATCGCAACCAAACCACAGACATTGCCGCGAAACGGACCGAACAAGTCAGGAACATGCTGCAGAAGATTCGCGAGTGGAAGCGAACTTTGCCGGTTCAGCCGCCGCCGGAGTGTGTGATGCACGCTCACGACGCTGGCGGTCAACTTAAACGTTAAAACTCGCTCTTATTCGCACAGCGCACGATACAATTCGGGGCGGCGAAAGCGGAACAGGTACTCAGTCTGAGCACGGGCCTCGATCAGGCTGTCTGCGCGAAGGTCGGCAATCAGCATGGGAGCGCGGCCATCGGCTATGACCGCGCCGGATGGACCCACAATCATTGCGCCACCTGGGAACGTCTGCTCGACACCCGCGAATTCCACCTTGCCCAGATAGTTGCAGGCCACTCCGAAAACGCCGTTCTCTACGCAGCGTGCCCGCAGTACGGGGCCGGCCCAATCTGCCCACGCCGCAGCCGTGCCGGGCGGTGGATCGGCGGCGAAAGGGAACAGTACGACCTCCGCGTTCCGCACCGCTAGCAGCCGCGTCGATTCCGGCAGCAGTGCGTCGAAGCAGATGTTGGCGCCGATCCGGCCGAGAGTCGTGGCAGCCACGTCAGGCGCGGGCCCGCCGCCGTAGAACGGCATCTCGAACATTGGAATATGCAGCTTGCGCCAGACGCCAACAAGGCCGTCCGGTCCCACCAACACCATTGCGTTATAGAGCAGGTTTCCCGCGTCCTCCAGCAAGCCGGCCGCGATGTGGAGACCGGTCTCGGCCGCAATCTCCCCAAGTGCAGTCACGGCCCACCCAGAGACAGGCTCCGCCATTCTTCGCGCTCCTGCGAGGGCGGTGTGCAGCCAGGCGCTGTAATCGCCGTGCGGGTGATTGGGGATGAATCCAGTGAGCGAGAGTTCCGGGAACGCCGCCAGTTGCACCCCTTCCGCGGCAGCGCGAACGCACCACTCGCGGATCAATTCCAGGTTTCGGGCGGCCCCGCCGGGCCGGCTCTCAATGCTGATAGCGGCTACGCGCAACGACTCGATCATGCCAGCGAATTATACCGCAAGGCGGTTAGCTTGCATGACAGACAACGTGTCGGCGAGAAAAAACTAACAGTCCCCGTGTTTCGTAATACGATGGCAACGTTTGGGACAACTGCGTGCGCGCTGTCCCTCGCCGGTCCGTTAACAGATGCGGTGGAGATTTGGCCGAAAGCTAAACATAGAGCGAGCTGGTACCCGCAAAAAGCAGAATGCCCGCGCGAAGTAACTCTACTTGGATTCGACGTAGTCTATTTGTTCTTCTTGTCTCTAAGGACTTGGCGCCAGCCCATGGCCTTCTGCTTCGCGATTTTTTCCTGATTCAGGCGGATGTCCACATCCTTGCTCCAGTGATACGTGCCGGCCGCCTTTTCATCCACCACAGGTTTGCCTGCGATCTCGAGCGCGATCACCGAAACGTTTTCGTCCGGCGCCTTGGCGGGGACATTCACTTTGACCAGGCCTTTGGCCGTATCCTGCTCGATAGCCAAACTATTCCGCGTGTCCGTAAGGAGCCAAGCGCGGTTGATTTTGGATTTCAAACCATGGAAGGCGATGCCTGAGGGATTCCACTTCAGAACGTGCAGATACAGCCTGTCCGGCTTCTGCGAAATGGAGCCCCATTCGAAATCGTAGTCGAACGGTCCGGCCGTGGTGCCGTAGATGGCCTCGCTGTTGACTTTCATCCAGCGGCCGATGGCTTTAAGGCTGGAGATCTCCTGCGGAGCGAGCAACCCGTCCGGCTGCGGGCCCATGTTGAGCAGCATGTTGGCGCCGCGGCAGGCCGTCAGCGTGAAGCGCTGCAGGATATCCTTATCGGATTTCCAGTTGTTCTCATCGCGGTCGTAGCCCCAGTTGTCGCGCAGAGTCATGGGCGTCTCGACATCGCCGTTGACGCGTTTCGCCGGGATGCGCCGGTCGCCTTCCTGTTGGTAATCGCTGACCCCTTCACGTCCCTGCAAGCGGCCGCTGATGAGGCATTGCGGTTGCAACTGCTGCACGAGGCGTCCATATTCCGTGTTGATGTCCGCGTATTTATCGCCCGTATCGAACCAGATGACGCCAAGCGGGCCGTAATTTGTGAGCAGTTCACGAAGCTGTCCCTTCACAAAGGACACGTATTGCGGTGGGGGCGGGATTTCGTTGTTGCGGTCCTGCGGGTCGCGGTTGTACCAGTCCCGGCAGTGTGAATAGTAGACGCCGAATCTCAGGCCCTGCCTGCGGCACTCCTGTGCGAGTTCCTTGATGACGTCCCGCCGGAACGGCGTGGCATCGACGATGTTGTACTTCGTCATCTTCGAGCCGAACATGCTGAAGCCGTCGTGGTGCTTGGAGGTGATCACCATGTACTTCATACCGGCTTCTTTGGCGAGCCCGACCCATTCCTGCGCCTTGAACTTCACCGGATTGAACTGTTTGGCGAGGGTCGCATATTCTTCCCTCGATATGCCAGCTCGAAGCATGATCCACTCGGCGCTGGAGCCGCCCATTTCCTTGCCGTAGTCGAAGCCTTTCCACTCTCCTCCGAGCACGGAATACAAGCCCCAATGGATGAACATGCCGAAGCGCGCTTCGCGCCACCATGCCATGCGCTCATCCCGGGCCGGATCGGCGCCGGCACTCCTCAGCCCCACGGCGCTCAAGCCTGCGAGCTTCAAAAACTCACGTCGTACGAAATTGTTGGTCATTTTTGTGGTTGAAATTATGAGAGTTGTTGAGACATCGATTAAGGGTGAGTCTAATTTCTCCGACAAACGGATGTCAAGTGCTTGTCATGTCAGGGCTTTCCTTGAATTTTCGGATGGTCCCAGGTAAGCAGCAGTTCCACGTGCAGGGAGGGCGGTTGTTGTTCCGGCGGGTCGGGGTTCGTCTGGGAGAGGACGTTCTTGATTCCATCCGCCAGCACATAGAATCGGAAGAGCGGAATACCGAAGAACCGTTGCGAAATAGTCAGCAGCTTCTCGCATAAGATATAAAGCTACAACTTCTGCCCCGGGAACCGTTCGTATCAGGCTGTTGCCATGAGCCGCGAGCCGAAGGCACACCGTAAGGAATGAAAACCCGGCGATATGGATTCGAGGGTGTCTTCACTCCGGTCAACGGAGAAGGAACAACTTAGGCAGTGATTGTCGACAGCGAGCTGTTCACCGGGTGCCCATCCTTCTGCGTTGAAACATAATGTGAGATGGTGGTGTCTATCTATCAGTACCGATGCGAATGATAGCCATTGCGGGCCCGTTCGAGGCTTTACTAAGAATCGCTTTTTGATTGGACACTGAATGAACCGAAATCTTAGTTACTTGTTGTTACTAGTCTTCGGAATTCCGCCGTCGGTGTGGTCTTGTAGCTGTGGACCACCAAAACCAGCATGCGCCTATGTGGCGGCTGACGCCATTTTCCTGGGCCGGGTTTCTTTCACCAATGATGATGGTTCGGGAAGATTCACTCAGGCGACTCTGGTGGGTTTCGACGTTGAAGAGCGCTTCAATGGCGTTCCACCCGATGTTCATCGGGTTTGGGTCGATCCTGGCAGCTTTACGAGTTGCTATGAGAACTACAAACTCGGCGAGCGATATTTGATTTTCGCCAGCAAGGGTGACCTCCCAATCGACAGCGCAGCTATGACGATCATGCGCGACAGCGCTGGCAACACGAAACCCCTTCCGAGCGGCTTCGATCCCGCGAAGCTTTCCACACTCTACTACGCCCCAGAATGTTCTGGCTCCCGCCCCGCAGACAGTTTTCCGAACCTCGGTCAAGATCTGGCGATGTTGAGGGCGTATCGAGCAGGCGCGGCTTTGCCGCGAGTTCTCGGGCACGTCTATCTCTATCCCTTTCGCGGCTGGCCTGTATTGAGTGGCCCCGCCTTGAAAGCCGCCCGAGTAACCATGTCCAGCGATACGACGACTCTCGGTGCAACCACAGATGGAAACGGGAATTTCTCGCTGTCGGACGCGCCAGCGGGATATTACAAAGCGCGGGCCGGCCTGGCCCCATTTCGAATGGATGCGCAAGCGAGCCTGCACGTCCCCGAGGTCGGATGTGGCTATGCGGATATTCAGCTCGCTACTACAAGCACGCTGCAAGGAACTGTGTTAGACCGTCGAGGTAGACCCGCTCCGAAGATTCCGGTGAGGCTGTCGCTAAGAAGTAGTGACCCGGAATATGCCATAAATCAGTACGCGCTACGAACGACGACTAATGAAACCGGACAATTCGCAATCACCGGGGTGCCAGATGCGGAGGTTTGCCTGTCTGCGGGAAGCGATTCTGCGACGACGCACATGCCGTACCGCCGAGTCTATTATCCGACGGGCGGCTCTCTTGACGCGGCATTCGTGTTCCGTTTGAAGCCCGGCGAGCAACCCCCACCCGTGGTTCTAGTCCTTGACGAAGCGTTCGTGCAGGCCAGTGTCGAAGTGCGGGTTGCCCACAGTGAAGGTGAGCCGGGAGTGAACGCACTTGTGAGGGCCTGGGATGATAGCGGCGTTATTGCCGAGTTCGCCAGGACTGACCCGAACGGCGTTGCGAGAGTTCCTTGTCTTCGCGGTTTGAAATACGAATTGGAGGCGCAAACCTCGCACCAGGGGATGCCACGGCGAGGGAACATACTGAAGAGTTCGCGAACGCCGTTCACTTGTGGCGACCCCAGTGCCGCGTTCAAGCTTGTTCTGGATCACTCGGCACCGTACTAGGGAAACGATATGTAGGTCAATTGCAGACCGACGCGACCCGAGTATGCCACCACTTTAGGCCTCTGCTCCGCGCCGATGTTGCGGTCGAGAATGCTGCAAACTTCGCACGTTACCGAGTTCTGAAAATTAGCGGGTCCGCTGAGTCGCAACCCTACCCCCAGGTCTGTTCCTGGAGGTTCTACATCTGCCAAGCCCGAAGGGCGAAAGATCATAGCCCACGGCGTGAGCCGTGTGGAATCGCGTGTTAGAGATACCGAGCCCCGGAACGGGGCGAAAGGCTGATCTCAGCCCCAGAGATCGCGCAGATCGGATTCCAGGCTTCCGTACAGGACCAGCCGGGCGGCAAATTCCAAAGAACGGTTCCCTGCGTTCCTGCCTCCCCGGGAAGCCTCCCCGATCTGTTATCGAAATCTGGATCAGAGAGGTCCTATGAGCGCTTTGTCCAGCTATTTCGCCTCACCCATGCCGCTCTTGCTCAGCTTCTCGATGATTCGGCCGATGATTGGATCACTTCAGCCTTGCGTACTCCTGTCTGGCTTCCCTCAGGATCGGCACGTCGGGATCGGCGTCCTTCCACAGTGCCAGGAAGTCCTGGTAGGCCTTGCTGCCGCGAGGAATGTCACCGGCGAGCACGGCGGCGCGGGCCAGGCCGACATAAGAGAGCGGGTAGTATGGCCCCCAGTTCGCACCCTTGTGATCGAGGATGCTCTGAAACGCGGCCGCCGCTTCCGCACCCTTTTGGAGGCGCAGGTAAGCGAGCCCCCGAAGGTACACCGCAAACTCATAGGCCCGGTCATAGGCGGACGTGGATTGCAGCAGCTCGATTGCCTGTTCCGGCTGGTTGCGGTTCAGTTCAACCGCCGCAAGAATCGCCGGCCTCCAGACCGCTTTCCACAGCGTGTGAAGCGGATACCGTTTCGACGTGTCGTCCACCATTTTCCTCACTGTGGCAGCATCTCCGCATATCGCCAGCGGCAAGGCTTTTTGCAGGGTGTCGATGGGTGCCGGGTCTGGAAAGGTCACGGCGCGAGCCTTGTCGCGCGCCCCCTCGCAGTTACCTCCCAAAGCCAAGCTCTCCGCTTCACCTGATCGGAAACGAGCAGCCACGCCAGCCAGATTCCTCCGGCGCGCCATCTCGCCGCCGCGCTCGAGAAGTTCCATCGCTTTGCGGTACTGCCCCAGTACAACCGCATTCGATGCCTGTGACTCGATGCCAAGGTGCTCTTCCTGTGTGCCTGCCAACCATTGGATCTGTTTCTCCGCTTCCGCCTGATCTCCCTGTACGTATGCTACTTGCAGAAGAGCCACGTGAGTGCTTGGCGAATCGAGCTTCTGAGCAACCAGTTTCTCCGCGACCGCTCTTGCCTCGTCGAATCGTTCGAGACACCTGTACAGTCCGACCTGGTTACTCTGCGGGTACGCCGTGCGGGGTTCCAGTCGCGCAGCTTCCTGATACTCCGCCAGCGCCTTCTCCCACTCACCCGTGCTCCAGTAGACAATCCCTAAGTCGTTATGCGGGGCATATGCACGCGGGTACGCGCGCGCCAGCAGTTCGTATTGTTCGGCCGCTTTGTTCAACTCACCCGCATGGCGGTAATACCCAGCCGAAATGGCGAGCCGCTCCCGCTCGCTGACGCGGTCCACCAGGGAGAAAGCCTTCTTCCGGTACTCGAAGCAACGCGCATACTCTCCGGCGTTACAGTACATGACCCCCAAAAGGTTATATGCGATGGCGAAGTTAGGATCCAGATCCGTGGCGCGACGATAGAACGGAATCGCCTCCAGGCTCAAACCCAGGTGTTGCTGCCTCCGCCCGAGTGCATACGCCTGAAATGCTTCGAGCGACGTGGTTGTCACCGGCTCGGAAGGCACGGCGGGTTTCTGGATGGAGGTCAGAGACTCCCCGAGCTTGGCTCGCATCCTGGTGGTTGCCGTGGCCACGGCACGAAGCACGTGTTCCTTGTCTCCAGCTTCCACCTGCTCGCGAGCCAGGGTCTCCCCCGTCTGGCAGTTCGTCGCCTGAAGCGTAATCGCATAACTCTTGCCCAAGCTAACGATGGCGCCGCCAATCATCGCTTTCTCGCTTTCCCTCTGGCAGATCTCGCGCGCCGCCTGGTTAGTGATCCGCTCTCCGGCGGGGTGGCCCATGAGACGCAGATCCTGCCGCACCTGCCCGTCGCTCAGGATTTTGAGGAAGGGTGATTGCTCCAGTTGCACCGCCAATGCTTCCCGCAACGTGCCGTCGAAGACCGCTTCGCCGGTGGTGTTAGTGAAATCCGCCAGCACCAGCACATCCTTCTCGGTGAGCGGCGCGGCTTGCACGCGCTGCCGCACCAGTATTCCGGCCGCGGCCAGCACGACGAGGGCAACCGCAGCCAAGGCGGGTCGCAGAAAGCGAGGCTTGCGGGAGCGCGCCGACGCCTCCACGGCCGGGAGGTTGCCGGAATCGGATTCCTCCTTCAGTTCCTCCAGCGCTACCTTCAGGTCGTCCATGTGCTGGAACCGGTGCGCTGGATCTTTGCGCAGGCAGCGACGGGTGACGCGTTCCACTTCCATGGGGAGACCCGGCGTGATCTGGCTGGCAGGCTTCGGCTCATCCTTCAGAACCGCCGCTAGCGTCGAGGCCCGGGTATCCCCTTGAAACGCCCTGCGCCCCGTGACCATCTCGTAGAGCAGAGAGCCGAAACTGAAGATGTCTGAACGGGCATCGACCTTCTTTCCCTCTGCTTGTTCCGGCGACATGTAGGCCACGGTGCCGACGATTTTCCCCTCCTCAGTCGTCGGCTTCACCGTGCGGGTGGAGGCATCTTCCCCGATTTCGGCCAACTCCGTCAGTTTGGCCAGGCCGAAGTCCAGCACCTTCACCTGCTCATCCTGGGTCACCATCACGTTGCCCGGCTTGAGATCACGGTGGACGATGCCGGCCGCGTTTGCTTTGGCCAACGCATCGGCAATCTGCGCCGCGCACTTCAGCGCTTCATTCAACCGCATCCCATGGCGCGGGATGAGTTGGTCCAGCGTCTTGCCTTGGACGTGCTCCATGGCGATATAGTCAACGCCGTCCTGCTGATCGATGTCGTAGATGTGAACTATGTTGGGGTGGTTCAGCGCGGAGGCCGCCTTGGCTTTCTGCACGAAGCGGCGCTTGTGCTCCGGATCGGCGACCCTCTCCGGCAGCAGGACTTTGATGGCGACGAAGCGGTCGAGGTGGGTATCGCGGGCCTTGTAAACCATTCCCATCCCGCCCTCGCCGAGTTTCTCGAGGATGTCGTAGTGGCTGATGGTCTTGCCAACCATGACCGTCGTCCAGACCGGGAAATTGGCCCTCTCGTCTGCCTTGTGGATCAATTGTACACTGCCTTGTGGATAATTTATACAGCAATGACTGGCAAGTTGGGCTTCGAGAACCAATTAACTGTTTGCATATCAGCGGATTGCTCTCGACTTGAAGTTGATCGCTTCCAAAGAGGAGGCTTTGCTTTATCTATCGGCCGACGTTCTCTTGGAAGTTGCTGAATCAATGGGCCTTATCAGTCCGCCCTAACGTTCTCGGAGCGAAGCGGACTTCCGTCCCTGTTAGCCGTGTTGAGTGAGAGTGGTCGAGGTCCCCATGGCAGCGCCCGAGCATTGGCAGACAAATTTCTCGAGAAACATGAACGCGGAGTTCGTGCCGGACGTAACAGGAAGAAAAGTCGGCAGGCACGACTACCTGGCCACGAACGGACTGCCGGTTACTCCTTCGGCCAGGGATAATCGTTCTTGCCGGCATGCTGATCCACGGCCCCTTGCGGCAGTGTCTTCTGCCATGCCAGTAATCGCGCCGAGAGCTGCGCTACGACTTCGGGGTGCGCTGCCGACTGGTCATGCAATTCAGTCGGATCGCTCGGGATGTCATACAATTCGACGCGGCTGCGGTCCGGATTCATGAGCAGCTTCCAGTTCCCGGCACGAGTTGCCAGCCTCGGACTTTGGTGCATTACGTCGCCGAAAATCCCAAGTCTCCACTCCCAAAAGAGCGGCTTCGAACGCGGGCCAGGACCGCGCAGAAGCACGGGACTTCTGTCCTCTCCATCAATCTTGAGACTACCCGGCAGTGCGGTATTTGTCAGAGCCGCGACCGTGGGCAGAAAATCGACACCCGCCATCACCGACTGGTTATCCACATGTCGCGCCCGGATATGTTTTGGCCACCTGACAAGGAACGGCATACGGATGCCGCCCTCGTACAGACTGCGCTTGCGTCCGCGAAACGGACCGGCCGATCCCACGCCGCTGTGGCTCGCTTCAGCCAGATGGATGTCTTCGGGTCCGTTGTCGCTCGAAAAGAAGACCACGGTGTTATCGGCAATTCCAAGCTCGTCGAGGCGCGTAAGGAGCCGTCCGAGCTGCGCGTCCATAGCTGTTACCGATGCGTAGTAGATCTGCATCGCCCCTTTGTACGGCAAGCCGCGCGGCCCCATTCGTTCATAGGGCTTCATTTGCTCTTCCGTCGGATGCAGGGGGGCATGCGGCAGCAGTGACCAGACATTCAGGTAAAACGGCTTGTCTTTGTTCTTCTCGATGAATCGAATGGATTCGTCCACGATCAACGACGTGGAGTTCGCCCGGAAATATGGGTCTTGCTCGTTCCGGCTCCACGCCTTATCGGTCGAATTGACAGCGATATGCTCATCGATGCCGAATGCACTGGGACTCGGCGCTCCAGATCCGGAGCCAAGGTGCCATTTGCCAAAATGACCCGTGGCGTAGCCGGCCTGCTTGAGTAGCCGCGTGATCGTGGGAACCTTGGAGTCGAGAAAGTCGACCTGGCCGCGCTCCTTGTTCATGTTCGGACTGCCCAAGGCGGAGTGGATTCCGAGGCTGCCAGGAAAATCGCCTGTCATGAACGCGCAGCGGCTGGGCGAGCACACCGGCGCGTTGGCGTAAAACTGTGTGAACAGCGTGCCTTCTTTGGCAAGCCGGTCGATGCCGGGTGTCTTGATTCGCGGATTGCCATAACAGGCGGGATCTCCCCACCCCAAGTCGTCAGCCAAAAAGAAGATGATGTTCGGCGGCCGCTTGCTCTGTGCAAAAGCAGTATGTCCGGCGCCAACGGTAAGCGCCTGCAGGAATTGTCTTCGGTCCATAGAGATTCTCATATCGTATCAGCAATGACGGAAATACTGGTTTACGGTGGGCAACGCAAGGACCTCCTCACCCTGGAAGCTGTAGAAGTAACGCGCTTTCAGTCAGGGCATCAACGTGCATGCACCTCAACCGCTTGTATCAGGCTGTTTTCATGAGCCTGAGGCACACCCACAGAATGAAAATCCCGGTTGCCTCGATTCGCTTCAATTCGTCGCCGACTGTGTCAGCGCCACAAATTAGATCAATTCCCTTTCAGAGGAGAATTCAGAAAACTGATCAGGTCGCCGACATCGGTAGCCTGCAGCACTGGCCAGGTGATCCCCGCCTTATCAGCGCGGGCTCGCATCTTCGGGCCATGAGCCCACAGATCCGTGGCGAACGAAACGGCAGTGAGTCGCGTGGCTCGCGACCGTAACCTGGGTGATGATCTTGTCAATCTGCCGCAAGTCTCCGATAACCAGTGTTCGTCCTTCCACGTTTCGCAAGGCGAGTTGGATCTCGACGCTTCCATCAGGGGCGCGCACCTTGATTCCCGTTTCTCGCGCAACCTCCGCGGCACCACTTTCGAGATCCTGAATGTTGCGGATGGAGTTGCAGGCAAACGACCGTCGGTGACATTTACGATCAAAAACCAGGAAGGCGCTCCGATTCTACCTTCCACCATGGACCGGCTGAGTCCTGTCCTCGCGGGACCCACCACTGACTACTCTTCATTTGTCAGCGAAGACGCGCGCAAAACCACCGGTAGTACGGATGGACGGTTTGAGTGGACCTTCCAGAATCACATCGCCGCGACTGCAACCGGAACATTTTCCATCAGTATTGAGGGTTACAAGAACATAACACTCCTGCCGGGCACCAAGAAAGAAACTGTGGTTCGCGATGCCGGCATGAACAAGCAGTCCTATTTCTCCGTGAACGGATCGGCGGTTCTTTCCAGACGCACGGTCTTGAAAACCGAAAAGTGTAACGCCTGCCACCTGCAACTCGAAGCGCACGGGCGCAACCGGAACCAGGTTGAACGCTGTGTCCAATGCCACAACGTGAGCCAGACCGACGGGGCAGGACGCCCGGCTGCGGCTGGTCCAGCGCAAGCGATCACGTTCAATGTGATGATCCACAGCATACACACCGGTGAGAATCTGACCCGCGAATTCGCGATCTATGGAGGCAGCGGACCGAAAAACGATTTTAGCGATGTGATCTTCCCGGGCGACCGACGCGATTGCCAAAAATGCCACGTGAACGGCTCGGAGCAATTGCTTTTGCCGGGCTACGTTTCCACGGTGAATAACCCGCGCGCGCCGGCTAGTCCCGTAGGTGCTGTGACAGCGGCATGCACGGGCTGCCACACCACTGACGAGGCGTTCTCACACGCCCTCGCAAACACCACTTCGCTCGGCGAGAGCTGTACAGTATGCCATGGGAAGAACGCTGAGTTCTCCATCGACAAGGTGCACGCGCACTAAGCAGCCGCTCCTATCTGGTGATCGGTGAACCGCTCGTGAACCGCCGGGCTGGAGGTTTTGGCGAATTCGCCGTGGTATTTAGGCGGAGTGCCCGGAAATTAGCGCTGTGTCAGGCGCGGCTGGACCTGTCACCTCACCTAGGAAGGTGCAAATCGTCAGCGGGTTCTCGGCACAGCCGTGGCGGAGTTGACGGTCCGGCGGCGGCTTCCGGATGGATCGCCTCCTGTTGCTAGCACCCGGCGCTGTTGACCGTGAGCGGCTGCTCCTTTCCGCGCCTCGGCAACTTACTCCTGCGCTCACACTCCTGTGTTGGACATCTGTGATCCAAGACGCGCGGAAATCGAAGGATTGAGAGGATGGGAAAAACACGTTCACCAAACTTTCAAAAAAACGTCTGCCGTCGATTCAATCACTTGCGTGTGGATTAGGGGGCTTGACGGAATGGGCGGATGGTAGCCTTCGGTTGGCGGTGGGTCGAGCGCGAGGCCGCCGAATCGAGGGGGACATGGCGGTTCGAAAGAGCACACGAAAAAAAGCGACGGCAAAAAAAGCGGTAGCGAAGAAGACGGCGCCGGCAAGTTGTGCGAGGTGCCCGAATCGAAAGACGCAGCAAGGTGTGATCCACGATCTGATTGAACACCTTGGATCGAAGTTAACGACAGAGGACGGAAAGGCCAGCGTCGGGGACTACATCCGATTGCTGCAACTGCGGAAGGAGATAGAAGGTGAGCAGCCCCGGGAGATCAAAGTCACATGGATAGCTCCGACGGAAAAGGAATCGAAGAGCGTCGAATAGCGTATGAGCCGTTGCTGTCGCAGGAGCTATTTCATAGCTCCGACGCGAGATTCAAAGGATTCTCGGGCCCGATAGGTTCCGGCAAGAGTCAGGCTTTGTGTCACGAGGCGGTGAAGCTGAGTTATCTGAACCCAGGCCGAATGGGGCTGCTGGGTGCGCCGACGTATCCGATGCTGCGGGACGCAACGCAACGGGCGATGATCGAGATCCTGGAGTCAAACAGAATTCCGTACGACTTGAACAAAGCAGAAAACCTTCTGTTGATGGCGGACACGGGATCGAGAATCGTATTCCGCGCCGTGGACGATTTCGAGAGGTTGCGCGGCACGAATCTGGCGTGGTTCGGGATGGACGAGTTGACCTATGCGCCGGAAGAGTCGTGGCTGCGGCTGGAAGGACGCTTGCGAGATCCGCTGGCGGCGCGATTGTGCGGCTTTGCCGTATGGACGCCGAAAGGGAAGGATTGGGTCTACCGGCGCTTCATCGAACAGCGGGTTCAGGGCTATGACGTGATCATAGCGAGGCCAGGAGAGAACCGGCACATTCTTGAGAAGATCCCGGATTTTTACGAGCGCCTGGAGAAGAGCTACGACGAGCGGTTTTACGCGCAGGAGGTTTTGGGCGAGTATCTGGAATTGGGCGGCGACCGGGTGTATCAGAGTTTCCAGCGAGATGAGCATCTTTGCGAAGTAACTCTGGATCCGAATCTGCCGTTGTTGTGGACGCTCGACTTCAACGTTGATCCGATGAGTTCGTTGGTAGTGCAGATTCAGAATCAGACGGTGGTTGTGCTGAACGAGATCGTGTTGAAACGGGCGAGCACATATGAAGCGTGTGAGCAATTTCAGAATCTGTATCCGATGCACATGGCCGGCCTGAAAGTGTTCGGAGACGCTTCGGGACATGCGATGCAGACGGCGGGCACCAACGATTACCGCATTATTCAAGATTTTCTGCGGAGGGCGGGGTATCGTTTGTTGGCGCTGAACGTGGGGCGGTCGAACCCGTCAGTCAAGGAGCGAGTGAATCTGACTAACTCGCGACTCAAGAATGCAGCAGGGACGGTCGGAGTGAGGATCAATCCGGCGTGCCGGGAATTGGTGAAGGATTTCGAGGAAGTCTGTTTCAAAACGGGCTCGAATGTGATTGACAAAGACAAGGATCCGAAGCGCACGCACTTATCCGACGCACTTGGCTACCTGATCTGGCAGGAACTCAGCGAGGGGCCGAGGCTCGGCGAGCAGAGTATCAGGCTGCTGTAGCTCGGTGCACGGAGGTGGCCGGGTCAGGGGACCCGGCGCGGTCCAGGGGGACCACCCCCCGCAAAGCAGTTGGACCTGGATTGGCCGGGTCAGGGGACTCGTCCCACGAAGCAAAACAAGGCAGGAGATCACAGAGGATACGTGCGCGCGGGCGCCGGAGGAAGTGAGGAACGAGATGAAAGTAAGTGAAATTACGAAGATACATCCGGAGTATGCCGCCAAGACAGCAATGTGGCGCAAGTACAAGGACTTGTATGCAGGCGGAGAGCAGATGCGTGTGAACGCTTCCAACTATCTGACGCGCCGGCAGAAGGAACCGGGCGATGTGTACGGAGAGCGGATCGATCGGGCGTTTTATGAGAACTATATCGGCTCGATCATCGACTGGTACGCCTCGACGCTGTTCCGGCGCGAACCGCTGCTTGAGTTCGAAGGCGAGAACGAGACGGGACGGACGTTCTTCCGGGAGTTTACCGACGACTGCGACCTGAAGGGCACGGCATTGAGTGACTTCTTCCGGCGGCAGTTTGTGGAAGCGCTGGTGTCGGGAAGCAGCTATATCCTACTGGATTTTCCGCGGCGTGGGCAACGACCGGCGAATCGCGCCGAGGAGGATGCGACAGGAGCTTCCAGGGCGTACCTGGTGGGTTACTCGGCGGAGGACGTAACTAACTGGCAGACGGACGACCGCGGCGATCTGGAGTGGGTGGTGATCCGTTTGGCTGGCGGCGGCGAAGGGTGGCTCGCAGAGGCCGGGGCGAAGAAGGAAAGCCGCTGGATCCGCTATGACCGCGAGCGGTTTCAGGTGTATCACGACGGCGGCGATGGTGCGGAGTTGGTGGCACAAGGGCTCCACGCGCTGGCGAAGCAGGGCCGGGTTCCGTTGTTCGAGATGAAGGTGTCGCAGGGGTTGTGGTTAATGAACAAGGCAGCCCTCGTGCAACTGGAGCATTTCAACAAGTCGAATGCGCTCTCGTGGGCGTTGACGATGGGTCTGTTCGCAATGCCGGTGGTGTACAGCAAGGATGGCCTGAAACAGACGGTCGGCGAATCCTACTATCTGCACCTCGGAGCTGAGGACCGGTTCGGTTGGACGGAGCCGGAGGGGAAAGTATTTCAGATCGCTGCGGAAAATCTGGAGCGGTTGAAAGAAGAGATCTACCGCGTCTGCTATTTGCTGACTCAGGCGGGCGGGGCGATGTCGGGTGGCACATCGCAGTCCGGGTTGAGCAAGCAGAGAGATTACGCGATTACGCAGGAGATTCTGCGCGCGTACGGAGACGCGGTGAAAGACGTCATCAAGCGAGTGCTGCGGGCGGCGAACGACGCGCGGGGCGATGAGCTGGTGATCAACGCCGCAGGGATGGACGAGTTCGACATTGGCGAATTCAGCAATGAACTGGCGGATGCGGAGAAGCTGATGTCCTTCGGAATCGGATCGCCGACTCTGAAGAAGCAAATCCTGAAACGCCTGGCCTCGAAATACCTTTGCGACGTGAGGCAGGAAGTAAAAGACAAGATCGCGAGTGAGATAGACGTGTGGCTGGATCAGCCCGCGTAAGAAAGGAGAGCAATGGAAGATACCTACAAACAAGACAGCGCAGCGGTGAGCGTGAAGGGCTTCGATGTTCGGGGAGTGATTCGCGAGGCGATCGCGGAGTTCATCCGCTTTGAACAGACGAAGGCGGAACCGGCCCACAAGGCGGAGCTCATGGAGGAGCGCAAGAAGAGGGAGAGCCTGGAGCGGACAGTCCAAGACCTGATCGAAGAGAACCGGAAGAGCAGAGCTGTGGCCGAGGAGTTGGATCGCGGTGCAACGATCCGAGCGGAGTTGCAGCGGCTGGGCGTGGCCAAGATCGATCTGGCCTACAAAGCTGTGAAGGACGAAATCCGCCGGACAGACGACGGACGGTTGGTGGCGGCGACGTCGGACGGCGAGTTGGGTGCGAAGGAGTATCTGAGCCGCTTCGTAGTTGAAAATCCGGAATTGCTGCCGGCGAGAGTCGCTGGTGGATCTGGTGCAACGCCGGTGCAGCGGAACTCCGTGAGCGGAACGGTGGACCTGAACACGATCAAACCGGGCATGAGTTCCGAAGACCTGGCACGGGTGCGCGAAGAGATAGCGCGAGTAGCTTCGCAGGCGATGCGCGGTTTGTGAGCAGCGGAAGAACAGTTTGAGAGCAGAAGAAAGACAAAGGAGAAAGAAGAAAGATGCCAGCTATTACATCGGCTAACTTGGCGAATGCCATTGTGAAATTGGTCGCCGCGGATGCACTCCCGGCCCTGATGGGTAACCTTGTCATGGGTAACCTAGTCAATCGAGACTTCGAAGCGACGCTTGCCCAGGCGGGTGATACGGTCAATGTGCCGATCCCGCCGACGCTGGTGGCGAACAACATCGCCGAGGGCGGAGTTGTCCAAACACAGAATCCGAATCTGGCGAACGCGCAGATCGTGCTGAACACACACGCCGAAGCGACATTCCAGATTCCGGACGTGACCAAGGTCCTCGCGGTTCCGGACCTGTTGAGGCTGTACATGCAACCTGCCCTGGTGGCGCTTGCCGAGAAGATTGAGGCCGACCTGTTGGGGTTGTATGCGCAGTTCACCGCGAATACCGTCATCGGCGGGCCGGGTGTTGCCATCACCGAAGACGCTGTGGACAGGGCCGAGACCACGCTATTCCAGGCCAAGGTGCCGGCGAGCAGCGAAAAGTACCTTGTGGTCGACGGCGCCACGTACTCACAGTTGCGGCAGATTCCGCGCTTCAGCGAATTCCACTCGGCGGGCGAGGCCGGAATGCGGGCGCTGGTGGACGGCACGGTGGGCAAGATCAAGGACTTCATGGTGATGCGTTCGCAGTTTGTGGCGAAGACCGGCAGCGGTCCTTCGACAACGCACAACCTTGCGTTCTCGAAGAACGCCCTCGGGTTGGCAATCCGTCGCTTGCCACAGCCACTGCCGGGCACCGGCGCGATCGCCGAGTATGCCGAGTTGGGCAACTTCGGCATGCGGGTGCTGATGAGCTACCAGCCGAACACGCTGGCCCAGCAGTTCACCGTGGACATGCTTTATGGCACGGCGGTTCTGCGGAACGGCTTCGGAGTGCAGATCAGCAGCTAGTAAGTCATGCAGCGGGAGGCAGGCAGTACGCCTGCCTCCAGATTTTACACAAGGAGAACTCAATGGATCTACAAGTCTATTACAAGAAGCTGCGGGAAGTAAGAGAGCAGATTGTGGGGGATGACGCGATCGTCGTCAGCAAAGCTACGGCCGACGGGGGCCGCGAGGGTGTGATGTCCGAAGTCCCGAAGGCGACTGCCGCGAACCTGATTGTGGAGGATCGCGCGAGACTGGCGACGAGCGACGAAGAGGCGCAGTACCGGAAGGCAACCGAGGAGGCTGTGTGGAAAGCCCAGGAAGCGTTGCTGGCCAAGAGGGTACAAATGGCGGTGATCTCGGATGCGCAGTTCCAATCGATGAAGGACGCGCAGCGGAAGTCGAAGGCATAGGCGGAGGCGAGAATGGCGTTGTTTGTCGATGGAGAGATCTCATCCCTGCAGGATCTGCGAAACCACGAGACGTCGATTCTCGATCTGGCGAGCAGCGAGGGTATCGACCTCGGAAGCAAGCTAGTGCTTGCGCAGAATGATCTGGCGATAGAGTTAGCAAGGTTCCTCGAGCGGAATCAGGAGACGGCTCGCTGGTCCGGTGTACAGCATGTGGTGATTACCGAAGCCCTGCGGGTGTGGCACACGCTGCATACGCTGGAGTTGACGTATCGCGACGTTGCGCACACGCAGGTGACCGAACGCTATTCCGCGAAGCTCGCACTGTATTCGGAATTGGCGAGAGGGGCGCGCGAGCGATTGTTCGAAGCAGGTGTCGGGCTGGTGTCGACGCCAGAGTCGAATTCCGTGCAGGATCCGGAGTACTACGCGGTGGAGAGCCACCGATTGAGGAGGGGGTAAGCGATGGCACAAGGCGGAAGCCTGGCGCTTCGAAAAGTAATGGACATGTTGCTCTCAGCAGAGAGCCTGCCTATTGCGATCGGAGCGATTGCAGCCGAGGCGGGCGTGGAACTGCTCCCGATCAACGCATCGGAAATACGAGCGCAGAACATCGCGAGCGAACTGTGCGACCGGAACTCGGGAGCACGGTATCCGTGCCTGTACGTCTACTGCGAACGCGTCTCGAATACGCTGCGCGAGAAGTTCCGGAAGTTTTCCGGCGCGGCTCGCATGGTGATTGAAATCCGCGGATCGCAGGAGCGGCTGGACGGACTTGAAGAACGGCTGCGGCTGTATGCGGATGCTGTCGCGAAGACGCTGGAGAACAATCGAGGCGATTGGGGCGACGGAGTGTACTATGCGGGCGGTTATGAAGTGGCGTTCGGTGCGGTGCGTCAAGGCGGGAAGAACTATCTGCAAACCGCGAAGGCCGCTTTCGAGGTGGAAATCAGTTACTAAGCGCAGCCAGGGGGCAGAGCGCTGCCGAGGATCAAATCAACATGAGTTCATACGTATCATCAAGCGACAACCGATTCTATGTGGCATTGGAGCCGGCGTACTCCCACGTGGGCGCAGTGAGCGGGGCAAGCCGGTTTCCCGGCGTCAAGCTGACGGCACGGCAAGAGCCGGAGCGAGTTACGAGAAGAGACAAGACCGGAAGCCGGACCTTTACCGGCTTGCCGGCCGGTCTGCGCCGGCTGACTAACTTCGACGTGCGGAGTTACATGAGCGGGTGGGAAGGGACAGCAGCGCAACCGGGGTACGGCCCATTGTTCCAAGCGGCCCTGGGCGGCGAACCGCTCATATTCAGCGGCGGGAGCGCGGACGCGACGGCCACGGTGTCGAATATCCGGTTCGCGGCGGAGCACGGATTGACGCCAGGGCAGGCGTTGGCGTTCGGAGATGAAATTCGATTTGTCACGGGCGTTGTCGATGCACATACGGTGCAACTTGCCGCACCGTTCTCCTTTACGCCTGCCGGACAACAGCTAGGCGCAGCGATCACATACGGGCCGGGGAAAGAGTTGCCGAGCGTGAGCGTGTTCGATTACTGGGGTCCGGAGGATGCAGTGCAGCGGATTGTGTCCGGCGCCGCGGTGGACAAACTGAAGATGAAGATCAATGGCGATTTTCATGAGTTTCAGTTTAGTGGGCCGGCAGCGGATGTGATCGACAGTGCGAGCTTCGCGGACGGATCGGGAAACCTAACTGAATTTCCGGCGGAGCCCACCGGCGGTGGCGCCAACTTCTCGGCGATACCGGGCCACATGGGGCAGGCGTGGCTGGGTTGTGGACCGGATCGATGCTTCACGATTACGGAGGCCGAACTGTCACTGGATAACGATGTGGCGCTGCGAAGCCGGGAGTTTGGCGCAAGTCTGGCGAGAGGGATCAGTCCGGGCGTTCGCACTGTGACGTTCAGCTTCAGCCTGTATGAGTTGACCGACGACGCGTGCCGGGCGCTGTATCAGGCGGCGAGACAGAGATCGCCGATCTCCGTCATGTTCCAACTTGGCGAGCAGCAGGGGCAACTGTGCGGGATTTACTTGAAGAGCGTGATCCCCGAAGTTCCGGAGTTCGACGACAGCGAGAGGCGGCTGGAATGGCGGTTTGCGAATTGCAGAGCACAGGGGACACTCGATGACGAACTCTACATCGCCTTTGCCTGAGGCTGTCCGGCACGAGAGCGTAGTTACTGTGGCGTCGAAGCGGGTTTCTGGAGTGACTTACTCAATCCGGAGAGTGTCATTCGCGGGGCGTCTGAAACTCGCGCAGATGATACGAACGCTAGACCGGCGGCTTGAATTTCTGCAGGCGGGAGCCGATGCGGCGAGCAAAGTCGATGCCGCGATCGTGACGCGGGAGATCGACGGGATCTATCTCGCATGGGGACTTGCGGCAATCGATGGGTTATTGATCGACGGCGAGGTGGCGACGCCCGCTTTAGCGATCGAACAGGGGCCGGAGGGACTGATCGACGAGGCGCTCGCGGCGATCAAGTCCGAATGCGGGCTCAGCGGCGAAGAACGAAAAAACTAATCATCGCCTTCCACTTTCAATTCGCGAATCAGGCCGGATGGAGGTGCGATGAATGCCGGAGATCCGGCCTGACGAGGAAGAGGCAGTGCGGCTGGGACGCCAGCGTGAAACCGCGCCAGACGAAGCCGGTATGGACGCGGAGGGGGCACGTGGTGGACGAGTGTCCGCACAGCTATATCAGTGCGGAGAGCCTGACGTTGGTCGAACAATTCAACGTTTGGAAATTGACGGGTGGAGGTGAAGTAAATATGTGGCCGGCGAGAGTCGTGGAAGCGATGTGCATTCTGGAACAGGAACTGAGACAGGAGGCGAGACATGGAAACGAGTGATGTAGCGCAGGAGTTGCTGCGGGTGCTGGGCAGACAGAGCGAGCAGAAAGCGATGGCGCCGGTGTGGATTCCGGACGAGGCGGCGGGTGTCGCCGCGAGCGTCGATATGTTGAAAACCGCTGGAGGGCTCGGTGGTAGTTCGAACGATGGGGCCACAGCGGCGAACGGCCTGAACTGGATGATGCAAGGCCAAGACCAGAGCGTGCTCGAAGAGAGCATAAGCCGGTTGACACAGGGAATGGAGCAACTGCGCATCAGCACGCAAACGCAGGCGGAGAGCGTGAATGCAAATACGGACGCACTCGGGCAGAACACAGCGAGCCAGGCGAAGAAGGGCGACGGTTCGGCGGCCAGTGCGATCGGAAAGATCCTATCGCCGGTATGGAAGACGACAGGAATCGGTGCGATTGTTTCGGGGCTTTCGAGCCTTTTCGGCGGAGGCGGAGAAGCGCAGGCAGCCTCTCTGACTCCGTATGTTGCTCCGGCTCCAATCCGCTACGAGGCGACGCTGAGCGCAGCCAGAAACGCCGCAGACTCGGGAGCCGCAGCGGTGGATCGAACGGGCAGCGAGTCGAGGGCAGCCGTTGCGCCCACAGTCCAGGTGAACGTGCAGGCGATGGACAGCCGGTCGTTCCTGGATCATAGCGACGCGATCGCATCGGCGGTGCGGGACGCGATGTTGCGCTCGCACGCGCTGAACGATGTGGTGAACGAGATCTAGGAACATGAACAAATTCCCAATTCTTAAGACTGGCGCGGTGGCGCAGTATCCGATGGAGTGCTCGGTGGCATGCCCGGTGAGAGTGCTGCGGTGCATCGATGGAAGAGAGCAGCGGTTCCGGACAAGCGCGAAGCCTGCACGCCGTTGGACCGTGCGGCTCGATCTGTTGGACGAGTTGGAAGCTGTGCAAGTGGAGGCGTTTTTCGAAGCGCAAGGCGGGAGGTTGGGCGTGTTTGAATTCGTCGATCCGGCGGACGGGACGACGTATCCGCAGTGCAGTCTGGAAGAGGACGACTTTCGACTGAGATTCGCAGAAGAGAACCGTGCGAGCGCCGTTCTGATAGTGAAGGAAAACCGGAGCTGAGATGAAACATTTTCCCTGTCTTGCGAGTGGAGCACTGTGCCAGTACCCGTTTGCGAAAACGCGATCTTTTCGCACGATTCGGACGGAAGCGGCAGACGGGAGTGAGGTTAAGCTGGCGGACGTCGCGCCGCAACGTATTCGTTGGGAACTGCAATACGAGAATGTAAGCCAGGCTGAGTGGACAGCCATCAGAGAGTTCTTCCAGGACCGGGAAGGAAGGCTCGGCACATTTGTGTTTATGGATCCGTTCGACAACCTGTTGCGCCATAGCGAGGGGTTCACGGCGGACACGTGGCTAAAAGATCCGGGTCTGCAACTCGACGCCGGTGCGAACGACCCGAATGGAGGCAGCGCAGCAACGGTGGTTCGGAACGTGTCGCCGGCAGCACAGCGGATCACTCAGCGCATCGCAATGCCCGGCGGCGCAATGGCCTGCCTGAGCGTTTCGATCCGGAGCGAAGCGGGGGCCGTGATCGAACTGATTCGGGGGAGTAACGGGATCGAGGATCGACGCGTGGTTCTATGCAATGCCAATTGGACGCGTGTGTGTTTCGCCGGGCGAACCGACGCCTATTCCGAGGACGCCACGTTTGGTTTTGAACTGCCGCCTGGCGCGCAGGTGGAGTTGTTCGGCGCACAAGTCGAGTCCCAGCCGAGGGCTTCCGGCTACAAGAAGACGCTCGGGCAATCCGGCGTGTATGAGTGCGCACGGTTTGACGACGACTTGCTGACGGTCCTGATCGAAGGCCCAGACCGGTACAGCACGAAGCTGCACGTTTGCGCCAACCGCTAGAAACGACAAATATGCCTACTATCTCTGAGATCAAGGAACACGAAGTAACCGAGACGCCCATCCTGCTGTTTGAGTGCGACGTAACATCGGGCCGGACGGAACGATGGAGCACACACGGAGTGCAGTTTGAGGGACAGACTTATGCGGCAAGAATCTTGCGGCATAACGTGTTTGAGTTTCACTCTTACTCCGACGACGGGATTGATGGCTCGGCGCGGGTGTCGCTGGTGCTGTCGAACGCCGACTCCTATTTTTCAGAGATTGGAAGGAGCGAAGGCTGGAAGGGGGCGAAGCTGAGAATCCGTTTCGTCTTCTTCAATCTCGCGAATGGAGAGGCAGTGTCAGAGGCGAGAACGCTGTTTGCCGGAATCGGCAATCCTCCCGACGAAATCACGGAAACGACTTTACGGATCACATTCAATAACCGGTTGAGCTTACAGCGCGTAGCACTGCCGGACGTGCGCATACAGAAACGCTGTCCCTGGCTGTTTCCGTCTACAGCCGAACAGCGGGAGGCGGCGCTGACAGGAGCGGGCCGGGGAAAGCATGGCCCGTTTGTGCGCTGCGGTTATTCACCCGATATCGAAATGGGCTGCGGCAACCAGATCGAAGGACAGCCGTTTCAGTCGTGCGATCACACGCGGGCGCAATGCGAGCAGCGCGGGATGTTTCGGAACGATGCGAACGGGCTAACAACGGCGCGCTTTGGCGGAATCGAATATGTGCCGCCCGGAGTGTCGGTGCGAAGTTACGGAGAGAAGGGCAATCACGTCTCCGCCGTGATCGACAACGAGGCGCGCTACAACGATTTTGTACCGATGCTGTACGGCACTGCGTGGTATTTCCCCCCGGTCATTTTTGCGCGCAATGACGGGAACCTGACACATCTTGAGGTACTGCTCGGCATGGGCGAAATGCAGGGTGTACTGCGGGTGGTGGCGAATGACATCGAGATTCCGCGCGGCCACGCAGGCGCGAATATGACGGCGACGGGATGGTACAACCTTGTGAGCGCTGGCGGCAGAAACGGCGCATTCAACCTCGACTTCACGGATTCGAACGGGCAGACTGTCGGAGACCCCTACGGCAGCATGGCGGTCCTATCGCTGGTCGTGCCGAATCAGGTCAGCGACGGACGAAGCATGCCGCGAGTGAAGGTGCTGGCAGAGGGACAAAAACTGGACCGCTGGCAGACCACGGGGGAGTACCTCGATGCGGCTTACACGAACAATCCGGCATGGATCATTCTCGATGTGCTGCGCCGCAGTGGATGGAGCACCGACGAGATCGATGTGTCGAGTTTTGCTCTAGCGGCTGCGTACTGCGATGAGATCGTTGAGGTAACGGGGCTGGATGGAGCGACGGTCCCGATGGTGCGGCGCCGTTGCAACGTTGTGTTGCAGAAGCGGCGAAGCGCAGCAGATGTGATTCGCGGAATTCGCAATGCAGCGGGCCTGTATTTGACGATGGGCGCCGAAGGACTGCTGGAACTGCATCCGGAGGGAACACTCGCGCGGCAGCAAGGCACGAGGCTTCCCGGCAGCAACTCACTGGAAACGTTGAATGGCGGCTGGCCGGCGTATGAGTTTGGCGATGGCACGGGCGGATTCTCTGGAATCTTGCGAAGGGACGACGGGAGCCCGAGTCTGCGTGTGTGGTCGCGGAGCAATGCCGATTCGCCCAATCGGTTCTCGGTGGAGTTTCAAGACGAATGCAACGGATACCAGCAGGATAGCCTGTCGCTGGCTGACGAAGAAGACATCGTGCGAGGCGGCCAAGAGGTGACAAGCCCGCTGAATGCCCTCGGCCTGCCGAATGTGTTCCAGGCTACCGCGGTGGCACGCGTGCAGTTGGACAAGTCACTCAGAGGAAACACATATGTGGAATTTACGTCACATCTTAGTGTTCTTGGACTGAAACCGGGCGATCTGATTACACTGACTTACCTGAAAGAAGGCTGGCAGCGCCAGGCGTTCCGTCTGGTACGAATCGCTCCCGGTCCGAATTACGAAACGACATTGCTCACGGCGCAGTATCACGACGATTCGTGGTACTCGGCCGGCGAGTACATTGCCGCGGGCGAGGGCGGGACACAGCCGGGCTACGAAGTCGGCGTGCCGAAACCATTGAGCGGAAGTGTCGTAACCGCTGAGGGCGAGAGCCAGTTTGGCGTTACGGAGCGGAGTGGGCAAGACGCGGACGGCGGCGCCTGGGTGATGGTTTCGGCGGCGTTCTTCGAGCCCCGCAAACCGCAGGTGTCCAGGATCGGGATCCCTATGCTGAACCTGCGTCCGGAAAGCCGGAGCGTTGGCGGGGCTCTACAAGGCGGCTGCACATTCTATTACGCAATCAGCAGCGTGGATGCAAGCGGACTCGAAGGAGCAGCGTCATTCCTGGTGCGGGCGGACATCCCGGAGGGGACTGATACAAACTGCGTAAAGTTGACCGGCCTGCGTTTTCCGGCGGGAACTGAGAGCTTCCGCGTGTACCGCGGGCGAGATGCATTCCGGTTGATGCGCATTGGGGATGACCTGCCAGTAGCGGGCGAGTTCGAAGATACCGGTCTGGAGGCTACGCCTGCCGCACCGGTGGACGCAAACTACAATCACGCGAACTTCTACTGGCGGCTGGAGTTGCTTGGGGAGCAACAGTCAGTGATTCATTCGGCAACCACAATTGGTCACCCCTCACTGCAAATGATTCTGGACGAGTACCGCGGAATGAAGGTACGAATCATGCGAGGTCGCGGCGCCGGTCAGGAGCGATTGGTTGCCGGAAACACGGCGGACACAATCACACTCGTACCGGCATGGAGTGTTGTGCCCGACGATTCGAGCATTTTCGTGGTTTCGGAACAAAGCTGGAATTTTGGGGCGGCGGGCGCGAGCAGCCCGGTGGAATTCGCTGTGCCGAATCGGACGGGAGCTACAGTTCACATTCTTGGCCTCGCCGCGAACGTGCACGGCCGCGAGTGCTCGACGGAGAGTTCGCTGGTCACGAGGTGGCGCATCACAGGGTCATCTGGAAGTCAGATGGACGACGGTGTTCCGCCCAAGCCGAGCTTTGGAGTGGGATTGACCGGGAAGGGCATGGTCGAAATTGCTGGCATAGGCTTCGAAGAGTTACACAACACGCGAAGCATATCCTCGGGCACTCTTGCTCTCAGTTATTGGGACGAAATGAACGGGACGTGCGAGGATGCGCTGACAGCGGCTGTTTCCGTGGAGGATGCGTTCGTCCGCGTAGATCGAGTTGAAGGGTTGCGAGCGGGCGACATTCTGCAATTGGAACGGGAACTGGTCAGAGTGGAAGAGGTGTTTGCGGAAACACAGCAGTGCAGCGTTGTGAGGGCCGAGGCTGGCAGCGTTGCCAGCACTCATGCGGCCGGAACTGCGGTGTATCGACTGAGCCGAAAAGCGTTTGTGCTGCCGTTCCCACGGGACTTCTTCGGGAGCAGTGCAAGCGGCAGTTATAGCTATCCCGTCCGGTTGCCGAATGCGCGAATCGCGAGCGCCGAACTGCATGTGAGTAACTCACAAGGAGACAGTCCAGTAGCTGTGGCTTGTTATACACAGACGATCGACGGCGGACTGCGGACAGTGTCTGGCGGCCAGGCGTGTCTACAGGTGGACGGATGGCTCGCAATTGAGACGGATGCCGCGCCGCCGTTGGTGATGGGGGAGGCGACGGCGGTTCGGGATGTGTATGCGATGGTCAGTGAGGCTCCGAGCGGCGGGCCGATCGAGATCAGTATAAAAGCCGCTGGGGAGCACTATTGTTCGCTGACAATACCAGCGGGAGCAAAGCTCTCGAACATTGTGAGCGGATTCGGCAAAGCCCCGTTGCAGGAGAGCGTTCAACTCGGTCTGGACGTGGTGTCGGTGCCATCCAATCCGGCGGACTCTCCGGGTCAGGACCTGACTGTCATCATTCGACTGTGAGAGATCACTATGCCAGAAATTCTTGAAAAACTGCGGCCGGACCGCGATCTGCAATGCTACTTCGAAAAGCCGTCGGCTATTGCCTCGCTGAGTTCAGCGAGTGCGGATGGGTTCACGCTGTCCGGTGCGTGGCGGCAACAATTCGATTGGGCCGTGATCGAGTGGAATCGGGACAATGTTTATGAACATCCTCTGTTCAGAAATCTGCCGGATGGAGATCTGAGCGGTCTAACGCTGAGCTATGACGAAAGCCGGCAAAACTGCATCCCGATCGATTCGGATCTTTATCCGACTGTCGATTGGCCTTACTTGAGAATCTGGGCTGACGATGACGGAACTGAGCGGTTGTACAAAGTGCGCTTGCGGGAGTGTGCAGTTCCGGTCTCCGGAGAGTATGTTCCGGCTAGTGCAGTGTTTGAGTTGTCGGGAACTGTGAGCGCGGGAGAGTACGTTGGGATCGCATGGCCTGGCGAACATCACACGTATCAGATGTACGCGACCGATACGATCGAATCTGTCGCGACGGCGATCGCCAATAGCGTGAATGCGTTCTCAACGCTGATCGCAGCTGAAGCCCAGGGTGGTCAGATCACATTGAGATATGCTGGCGCTGAACCGAGCCGCACCGGGCATAACGGTAATCGCTTCGGCGCGTATGCTTATGCGACCGGGGGAGTGTATTGGGCAGAGCCATGGAGGCGGTTCACAGGGGGCGTATCTCCCACCACGTGGAAGGTCGTACTCAATTTCGGGAGTTTGATCGACATCGAAGGACGAACGGTTCCCGCACAAGCCATCCGGAAGATGCGCTGGACCTATTCCGCGGAGCTGCAGCAAGCAGAGTACGCGCCGAGCGAGTTTGACGTGCAAGTGAGTAACTGGGTCGTGACTGGGAGTCGGCGGGGATACTGTGTTGCAGGAGAAGGAAGCCATAGGATAGAGGACGACAACGCTACGTTGGAATACTCAGGAGTGTGGACTCGGGACGCGGGCAATTTCTCAGGCGGCACGATTAGCCATACGTCCGAGTTCGGCGCTGCCGTTCGATGCGCGTACAGTGCGACGCGGGAGCACACTCTCCTACTGGGAACCCGGATTGCAGCCGTTGGAGCGACAGTGGAAGTGACGGTTGATTCCGGGGTGATGAAGCTAGTGAAGCTCCAGTTCGCTGGCGAAGACACACTGGTGCGTGTCCCGCTGGGTGAACTTGGACCTGGCGATCACAGCGTTACGGTGGTTCATCGTGGTGAGCCGGCCTCCACGTTCTACTTCGATTTCCTGGAAGCCGCGGTGAAGGCCGAATCGTTCGGCATGCTAAAGGCAGACAACGTTCTCGCTGTTGCGACGGATTGGGATACGGACCATTCACTCGCTCTGCCCGCCGAACGTACAGCGTGGATGATACAGTGCCTCGGACTCAGGGGACGCGTGAACCACTATGTGGGCGCGATGTGGTTTTACGAATTGATTCGTAAGGATCATCAGTACGCGAGCCTGGAACTTGAGTTCGTGGGCACTCCGGCGCCGAATGAGATCACGCAAATCGTTGTGGGCAGGATCGATCGGCCCGCGGTCGAAGACTCCACGTTAACGCATTTGAACCATGCCGGCGACACCGCGGATTCGATCGCCAAAGCATTTGAAATCGAAATCAACAACGGATATACAGGCATTCGCGCTGAGTCATCGGCGGGGCGATTGAAGATTGTCTCGCGGAGTATGGGAGCGGACGGTAACAAGATTAGCGTCGCCGGGAGCCCAGTGGCGGGCGGGTTCATGGTCGTGGCTGGCGCACCCACTCTGGTGGGCGGCGAAGACGGGACATGGGTAACCGATCTGGAGGCGACTCCGAGAATCAACCGGGCTGCGCGCGATTGGAGCCGGGCCTTCTACCGCGCGTTGAATGCGTATGGCATGGACGTGGTGGCGGCGTTCAGCATGGAACTGCAGCATGGAGATCCATCGCTGGAAGCAGGGATGGCGCAGCGCTATCCGAACGGCAATGCCGTGGTCTTGAACACGCCGGCGTTGCAGACGAACTTTTCGCCTGCCAGCGTTGCGTACTGGAAAGAAGTATATGCCGGGATGGCTGCGTTGATGCGCTCCGCGGGCGTGGAGCCGTATCTGCAGTTCGGCGAAGTGCAGTGGTGGTACTTTCCATCAGACGGATCCGGAATGCCGTTCTATGACGAGTACACTCGACAGCGATTCCGAGATCGCTTCGGGCGGGAACTGTCCGTGATTCCGAGCAATCTCGTGAATCCGAGCGAATATGCGGAAGAGGTCCAGATGTTGCCGGTATTGATCGGAGAGTTTACGCGTGCGGTCATGGATTACGTCAAACTCGCGGAGCCCGGATGCCGATTCGAGGTTCTCTATCCGACTGATGTCAACGAGAGCGATTTGAATCGCTTAGTGAATTTTCCGCAATCCGAATGGACTCCAGCGACATTGGAGTCTCTGAAAACGGAGAGCTTCGGATTCACGATGGCGAGGGATCTGAATAAGTGCAGAAGCAGCCTGCAATACGGGAAAGCGCTTGGTTTTGCGCGAGGCAGGAAGAGTCATCTGATCGGAGTGAGCGCCGTCAACAACGCCTGGAAGAAAGAGGCCCGGTTGGCTAAAACAGCGGGCCTGGAATCTGTGGTGCTCTTTGCGCTCGATCAGTTATGTCTGGTTGGGCACCGGATCTCTCTGCGCGGCACACGTTCGCGGAGCTTGGTGTCGGAGTGAGCCTCGTTGGGTTAGGATAGTAAGTGCCACCTGCCACAATGACTAAGTCCATTATTTTCGACCTCGGAAATGTGATCGTGCCGTTTGATTTCTCTAGGGCGTACGCGGCTATGGAGTCGCACTGTCCGTTCCCAGCCCCTGAGATTCGAAGGCGGATATGGAGCACGGACCTTGTGCATCGATTCGAGGCCGGAGCCATCGAAAGCGGCGACTTTATAAGGGAACTTTCGGTCCTGCTTGAAATGAAGGTGGATGAAGCGGTCTTCCGGAGATTGTGGAGCAGTATCTTCTTCTCTGAGACCCTGATTCCTGAGGAACTGATTGCCGCATTACGGCCAAATTACCGCGTGATGCTGCTATCGAACACCAACGCCCTGCATTTCGAGATGCTGCGCGAGACATACCCGCACTTTCGTCATTTCGATGATTTCGTGCTTTCCTTCGAAGTGAAGGCGATGAAGCCGTCGCCGCTGATTTATCAGGAAGCGGTTCGACGTGCGAGGTGCATTGCGGAGGAGTGCTTCTTCGTAGATGACATCGAATCGAATGTTACGGCTGCGAAAGAGGCAGGACTGGATGCCGTCCAGTTTAAGTCGCTCGAACAACTCACGGCCGCGCTACGGTCGCGGGGTGTGTGTTGGAAGTCCGAGGGTTTCCCGGTTGCCTCGTCCATCTTCGGACAAGAGTAGTTAAGTCAGTTACATGGACTTGGCTGGATGCTACAGCAGTGCCGTGTCGAGCCGCTCATCAGCAGCCGGCGCGGACGGCGGGAAGTCTGCGGCCGGAGCGGCGACTTGGACCGGAGGCAACGAGTTGCCACCGTGGCAATGGGCGAGCAGGGCATCCACAGATCCATCAAAAAGTGAATCGGCCAGTTCGCGCAGTGCAGCGTTGCGCAGTGTATCGCGGCTGACGAGGGGTGAATAAACAAAGGACCGGCCGCTCTTGCGCCGTGTGGCTGCACCTCTGCGTACGAGACGATCGAGCAACGTCATCACAGTTGTATATGCTAGATTGCGGTGCTCGAGCAGAATCTCACGGACGCCGTTGACATTGCCTTCTCCCAAGCGCCAGAGGACCTTCAGGCATTCGAGTTCAAGTGGCGGCGGGATCTCACGAGGTGGGCTGGACTTGCGCATGGTCAGTTTTTCCCTAGCGCCTGCTGGAGCTTTGCGCCAAAAACAGAGTCCCGTGCCGAAGCGCCGCGATTCGGCTTCGTCGTTTCCGATGAGCTTGTAGCCGGGGGAATCGTGGGCGCGACGGAGGCTGGCGCGCGATCACCCTCGACGAAGCGCTGCTTTTTCAAAACTGCGCGCGCGAGGGGAGTGCTGAACGAGGTCCAGTTTCCTTCGACATGATTGTCCTTCATAGCCGTGGCGCGCATGCACTCCATCTTTGAATCCATATTATCGAGATGGTGCAGCAGCAGGGCCTCCGGGAAGAGCGGCAGCTTCGGCGAGCCGAACTCGATCTGCCCATTATGGCTAAGGATCATGTGCGCCAGCAGCATACGTTTGGAAGCCGGGAAATCGGGGAGTGAATGGAGCCTTTCATCCATCATACGGAGTCCGATGAAGATGTGGCCAAGCAGTTGTCCTTCGTCGGAATAGTAGAAGCCGCGCTCGTAGCTCAGTTCATCGACCTTCCCGACGTCGTGTAGGATGATGCCCGCCAACAACAAGTCAAGATCGATCTGCTGGTAATGGCGCGCGGTGAATTTCGCGAGGGTGCACAGTGAAAGAACGTGTTCGATGAGCCCTCCCAACCACGCGTGGTGGATCGACTTTGCGGCTGGCGCGGTCTTGTAGCGTTCGGTGAATTCCTCATCGGAGAAGAACAGATTCATCAGCGACCGGAAATCGTCATCCGTCATTTCAGCGATGATTCCGCGCAACTCGGCAAGCATCTCGTCGAGATTCCGTAGAGATGCCGGGAAGAAATCGGCGAGATCCACTTCCGAATCTTCGATTCGGATCATCTTGTGGATGGTGACCTGAAGCCGGTTCTGATAAATCTGCGTCACGCCCTTGAGCTTCACGAAGTCATCGCGTTCGAAGGAGCCGGCGACCTCAGCCGCGTTATCCCACATCTTCGCTTCGATCTCACCGCTCTTGTCGGCCAGTTGCAGCGAGAGGTAAGGCTCGCCGGATTTCTTCTGGCGGACGTCCTTGGCTTGCACGAGGAACACTCCGGCGAGGGGCTGGTTCGGCTGCAAGTCGGAAACGAAGGGCTCTTTCATCCGGCTACTCTATTTCGCCTTCTTGGTAGTGGAGTCGACCACTTTAACAGCGCCACTCGACTTGGTCTTTGTTCCCGGAATGGGCACGATCCAAAGAAGCTTCTTGCGGTGAGCCCGGTTTTGAACCTCTTCCTTTGAAACCGTTTCCGGTTTCAATTGAGCCGGATCGCTCCACTTTGTGCTCTTTCCGGGCGCGGCGGACGTATCCACGTATCCTTCGCGGATCTCGAGGAACGATTCCTGGCGCAGCCGCGTAAGGAACTCGCGAATTTTCGGCTGGAACAGGGGGCGGTACAGGACCTCCGTGATTTCCGGCTCCGCTTCTTCGAGAGTCGCCTGGCCGGCCTTCTGGTGCTCTTCCACGCGCAGAATCAAGAAGCCATTCGGGCGCTTGATGGGATCCGTGACGTAGTTTCTGGACTGTTCCCAAATCAGCTTTTCGATCTGGGGATCGAGTTCACCCTTCTTCCAGCCACCCATCTCTCCACCCTGCGGCGCCGTCGCGGAGTCGGAATTGTCGCGAGCCAGTTCCGGGAACTTCTCGCCCTTCCGGACTCGAGCCACCAAATCCTTAGCCTTCTTCTCCGCTGCCGCCACGCCAGCCGCATCCTTGTTCTCCGTCGAGACCAGAATCTCGCGCAGATACAACTTCTCCTCGCGCAGGAACTCAGTCTTGTGTTCGTTGTAGTACTTCTCGATCTCGGGCTTGGGTATGCGGACCTTATCGCCCACTTCCTGGCGAATGACCCTTTGCGTGAGCATGCTGTTGCGCGTCTCCGCCTTGAAGTCCTCAAACGGCGTGCCCGATTGCTCACGAATCCAAGCCTGGAATTTGTCCTGATCGGCGATCTTGTTTTGAAGCTGAATGTCCGCGAGATACTTGCTCAGTTCGCTGTCGACATTTATGTTCATCTCCTTGGCGCGACTCACCAGGAGCAACTGGTCGATGCGGTCGCGGAGGATGTCGCCCTCGCGTTCCTTCTTTGCCTGGTCGAGCGCCGAGCCTTTGAGACCCCGCTGTTTCAACTCCGCCTCGATCAGTTTGCGGGAGCGATCAAGCTCGGAGCGCGTAATGATCTCGCCGTTCACCTTGGCGATGATTTCTTCGACCACCATGGTGTCCGCCAAGACGGCAGACGCACATAGCGCAGCCGCGCACAGTAGAGAACTGGGATACTTCATACGCTTCTATTATCCACTAAGCGCCTGCACGCCGCAGGGCGCAAGCGGGTCAAAGCGCGGCGAAGCTCGCACCGAGAAACGCCAACAGCTCCGCCGGGGTCTGCGCGGGATCGAAGGGAAGACGCAGGACGCCCGCCGGAGTGAACTGCGCGCCGGCCGTATTGCCCACCAGCCGCATCAGCGCCGCTGGATCGACCCGCGCGCTCGAATGGAATTTCACGTTCAGCAGGCCGTGCCGCCGCTCGATCGATTCGACGCCGAGCCTCTCCGCCTTTGTCTTCAGCAGTGAGAACTCGATCAGGTTCCGCAGCTTTTCCGGAGGATCGCCATACCGGTCTCTGACCTCATCCAGAATTTTGTCGGCGTGTTCGCGGTCATGAGCATCCGCGATTCGCTTGTAGTAACGCAAGCGCTGATGCTCGTCCGCGATGTAATCGAGCGGAATGCGCAGATCCAGACCGAGATTGAGCGTCGAGTGAATCTGGAGCGGGACCTCCTCGCCTTTCAATTCCTGGACCGTTTCCTCGAGCAGGCGGACGTAAGTCTCGAATCCGACAACCGCGATATGCCCATGCTGTTCACCGCCCAGGAGATTTCCCGCGCCGCGCAGTTCCAGGTCGAGCGCTGCGATCTTGAATCCCGCGCCGAGGTCGCTGAACTCTTTTAGTGCAGCCAGGCGTTTGCGCGCGACCTCGCTCAACTCGGTGTCCGGCGGAACGAGCAGGTAGGCGTAGGCGCGCCTGTTGGAACGCCCGACGCGGCCGCGGAGCTGGTACAACTCGGAAAGCCCGTAGCGCTCCGCGTTCTCGATGATCATCGTGTTGGCAAGGGGAATGTCGAGGCCGTTTTCGACGATCGTGGTGCACACGAACACGTCGTACTCGTGCCGCATGAACCCGAGCAGAACTTTCTCGAGTGCATCCTCTCCCATCTGGCCGTGGCCGACGCCGACGCGGCAATTCGGAATCATCTCCTGGATCGCAGCCGCACGCATCCAAATGCTGTCGACGCGATTGTGGACAAAGTAGACCTGGCCTCCGCGGCCAAGCTCCTGCTCGATGGCGGACTTAATCAGATCATTGTGGTAATGCGCCACCACGGTGTGTATGGAAAGCCGGTCCTTTGGAGGCGTCTCAATCACCGACATGTCGCGCAATCCCAGCAGCGACATGTGCAGCGTGCGCGGGATCGGCGTAGCACTCATCGTGAGCACGTCGACATTGTGCTTGAGCTTTTTCAGTTGCTCTTTGTGCCGCACACCGAAGCGCTGCTCCTCGTCGACGATCAACAGGCCAAGATCGCGAAACTCGACATCCTTCGAGAGCAGCCGGTGGGTGCCCACCAGGATATCGACCTTGCCGTGAGCCACCTCTTCGATGACCGCTTTGCTCTCCTTCGGCGAACGAAAACGGCTGAGCAAATCAATCACGACCGGGAACGGAGCAAAACGCCGGCGGAATGTTTCGTAGTGCTGAAACGATAGGACCGTCGTCGGAGCGAGAATAGCAACTTGCTTGCCGTCACCTAAAGCCTTGAAGGCCGCACGCATCGCCACTTCGGTCTTTCCGAAACCGACGTCGCCACACAGCAGGCGGTCCATGGGTTGCGGACTCTCCATGTCGCGCTTGATGTCCTGAACCGCGCTGATCTGGTCCGTGGTCGGTGTGAAGTCGAAAGAGTCTTCGAATTCCCGCTGCCAGTTGCTGTCGCTCGAAAACGTGAAGCCTTCCGCCATCTTTCGCGCGGCGTAGAGCTTGATCAACTCGTCGGCCATGTCGCGCATCTTTGCCTTGACACGGCTCTTTGTGCGCTTCCATGTTGCGCCGCCCAGGCGGTCGAGCGGTGGAGCGCCTTCGCCGGCGCCGCGGAACTTCTGAACCAGGTCGAGACGGGAAAGCGGCACATAGAGCTTGGCGTCGCCGGCGTACTCGAGCAACATGAAATCGTCTTTGTGTTCGCCCTGCCCGATTTCGCGCAGGCCGATGAAGCGCGCGATGCCATGCTCACTGTGCACGACGAAATCGCCCGGTTTCAGATCGGCCATGTCGGAGGTGAAGGCCGCCAATTGCGAGCGCTTCGCAGCGGGGCGCGCGACCAGTTCGGAGGCGTCGAACAGATCCTCGGATCCAAAGATCGCGATCCTCGATTCCGGCAGGGTCACGCCGTGCCGCACTCCGCCCTTCACCAGAAACGCGCTGGCCATGGAACTGCCCAGGTAGGCCCGCTCCGCGAGATACTGCGGCGTTGCGCGCGAAGTCTCCATGCCGAGTTGGAATGGGACGCCATATTCCTGGCAGACGTCGGCGAGCCGCTCGACTTCTCCGGCCGAAGGAGAAAAGAATACGACGCGGTAGCCTTCGTCGATCAAAGAGCTCGCCTCGGCCAGCGCCACCTGCAATTTGCCGTGGAAGGCCATCGACGGCCGCGTGGCGATGTGAATTCCGTCTTCGCCCAGTTCCAATTCGCGGAGCGAAAGCCCCGGCGCCATCTTCGCCGCGAGTTCGTCCCATTGGAAGAAGATGTCGTCCGGCGGGATCTCAAAATCTTTGACTGGCTCTTGCATGCCTGGCTCTTCCAGGCGGACCCAAAGCCGCTTCGCAGCGCTGGCCACCGCCTCGGGCTCGTCGATCACGATGAGCGGGTTGTCGAGCATGTCGAAGATCGAGGCCGTGCCGGGTCGTGCCGCGGCCGAGCGGAATTCCCAACCGGGCTCCATGGCAACGTCAGCCGAGCCGCGCGGGCGCGGACATTCCAACAGAGGCAGAATCTGGCACTCCGTAATCTTAAGAGCGGAGCGCTGCGTCGCCACCTCGAAGCGGCGCATCTCTTCGATCGTGTCGCCGAAGAGTTCGATGCGAACGGGCTTTTCGGACTCCGCGGGGAAGATGTCGAGAATGCCGCCGCGCACGGAGTACTCGCCGACCATCTCAACCGGTTCGCGCTTTTCGTAGCCTATGCTTTCGAGATGCGCGACCAGATCCTCCAGAGGGATTTCGTCGCCGGCGCGGAGCGTCAGCGCCAGCCGGCGGTAGAAATCGGCGGGCTGTGTCCGCAGCAGCGCCGCGGAGACCGGCGTGATTGTGAGCGGCACTCGCTCCGAGGCCAGCCTCCACAATCCGATGGCGCGTTGTTCGCCGATGGCGGAGTGCGGAGACAGATGTTGCGACGGCAGCACGTCGAGTGCTGGTATGGTCTGCGGCCGCGGCGCGTTCTCGCTGGCAACAAGAAGTTCAAAGAAGGTTTCAACCAGTTCGGAGATGGCTTCAGCCTGCTTGTTGCCGTCTACCACGAGCAGAATCTGCCGCTCGATCTGCTGCGAAAGAATGACGAGGTAGAGCGCTTTCGCCGTGAGGTTCAAGCCGGACAGGGAGACGGTGCGCGGCGGTTCCTGCGCGATCGCACGCACGGCCATCTGCAACGAGGGATCGCGGCCCAACGACTGCAGCAGTTCGCGAATGGCTGAGTGATTCAAGGTTCGCGCGCCAGGATCTCTTCGACGATGCCGGTGGTGGAGTAGCCCGGTTCCAGCGGGAGCGCAAATACCTTGCCGCCGGCTGCTTCCACCTCTTCGCGGCCGGCAATCCAATGCGACCAGTCAGCGCCCTTCACCAGGATGTCGGGCAAAATCGCGGCGATCAATTCGCGGGGTGTATCCTCATCGAAAAACGTGACCGCATCCACGGCCTGCAGTTCGACGGCAAGTGCGGCCCGCTCCTCCTGGGAGATCATTGGGCGCTTAGGCCCCTTCAATCTTTGGACGCTCGCATCCGTGTTGAGCGCCAGAATGAGGATATCGCCGAGCGAACGCGCCGCTTCGAGCAGGCGGATATGTCCCGGATGGAGAATGTCATAGCAGCCGTTCGTAAAGACGACGATCCGGTTCGCGGCTTTCCATTTCGCACGTGCTTGCGCCAGTTCCTCTCGCGTATAGAACTTACCCATGAAATCCAATTATAGTGGGCTGCTAGCATTAGAGCAGTGCAACCCGCATTCTCACCGAGCCGGATTCTTGTGCGTGCCACCAATTGGGTCGGCGATGCGGTCATGTCGCTGCCCGCGCTGCACGCCCTCCACGAGCGCTACCCGCAAGCCCACATTACAATGCTGGCGCGTCCCTGGGTGGCGGATCTCTACGGCCGGGAGTCGTTCTGCGGCGCGGTGCTACCTTATACTTGCGCTCGGGGCGCTCGGGACCTCGCCGCGAAGTGGCGCCTGGCCGGCGAGCTGCGCCGCATGCACTTCGATTGCGCCATCCTTCTGCAAAACGCATTCGAAGCCGCGGCACTTGTCTGGATGGCCGGTATTCCGCGGCGCATCGGGTTCAATCGGGATGGCCGCGGATTTCTGCTCACGGACGCGATCGCGGTTCCGAAGCCCGGCGAGATCCCGGCGCATGAACGCTACTACTATCTCGAACTGTTGAAGCGTGCGGGAATTCTGGATCGAGTGCCGGACACCGAAGCCATCCGGCTGGAGGGCGCGAAGGCCGCTTGCGACGCCGGCGCACAGCGGTTCCAGGCGCTGGGTTTTCATCGCGGCGTGATCGGCGTCAGTCCAGGAGCGGCCTACGGCACGGCGAAACGCTGGCTGCCGGAGCGCTTTGCTGAAACCGCTGTCAGGCTGGCCCGGGAACTCGATGCGGGTGTCGCGATCTTTGGCTCCTCCGACGAGCGGGATCTCTGCGAATCGGTATGCTCTCTCGTTACCGCACAGGGAACGACGGCGTTCAACTTCGGCGGCGGCACGACCTTGCGCGAGTTCATCGAGATGGCCGCCGCCTGCCGCGTCTTCCTGACGAACGACTCGGGTGCGATGCATATCGCCTCCGCGCTCGCGGTTCCCACCGTGGCTGTTTTCGGAGCGACGGACCACATCGGCACCGGCCCGACGGGACCGCTCGCGCGTGTCATCCGCGAACCCGTCGAATGCAGTCCGTGTCTTCTTCGCGAGTGTCCCATCGATCATCGCTGCATGACGCGCGTTTCGGCAGATCGCGTAGCCACAATCGCCATTGAGGTGATGAAGGCGGCCGTTTGATGTTCAAATAAGAGATTGCTAACTGAGACGAAACACTTGGACACACGAGCCAAAATACTCAAGGCCGGCGAAGCCGCCGGACGGATCGCATCGCTGCTGGCCGAACAGCCCGGGATGAAATTGGTGCGCGTGGCGCTCGACCCGCTGCTTGCTGGCAGCGTCCGCCGTCTGCGCGAAATCGCCGGCAGTGACGGTCGCCTGATTGTTGTCTTACGCGAACCGGCGCAACCGATTCTGCGCGCTACGGCGCGGGCGGAGTTGGCCGCCGCGCTCTCTTTCGTCGATTACGTCGCACTGTCGGCCGGGAGCGACGCTGCGTGGCTGAGCGAGTTGCCCGTCATTGAAATCGACGATTCCGCGGAGACGGTGCGCCTGATGGCCGTTGTTCGCGAGAAACACAAGGACGAGTAGCGCATGGCCGGTCCCAGAATCCTCGCGGTGCGCCTCGGCGCGATGGGCGATATCATCCACACACTGCCTGCCGTCGCTACGTTAAAACACAGCTTTCCGCATTGCCAGGTGTGTTGGGCCGTCGAGCCGAAATGGGCGCCGCTGCTCGTGGGTAATCCGTTTCTCGATGAGGTGATTCTGTGTGTGCGCAGCGGACTCTCGGCCATGCTCGAAACGAGAAAGCGCTTGCGCGCAAAACACTTCGATTTCGCGGTCGATTTTCAGGGCCTACTCAAATCGGCGCTGGTGGCGAGCGCGGCCCGGCCCGAGAAAATCTTTGGCTACCATTCTTCACAGGTGCGTGAAAAACTAGCTGCACTGATCTATTCCAAGAAAGTGCGGACGAATTCCGCACACATCGTCGACCGCAACATCGAACTGGCCGTATCCACCGGGGCCGCGAACATCGTTAAAGCCTTTCCTTTGCCACCCGGTCAACCGGAAGGGGACCTGCCGCCTGGTGGATTTGTACTGGCTTCGCCGCTCGCTGGATGGCCCGCGAAGCAGTGGCCGCTCGAGTTTTACTGGCAGCTTGCGCGATTGTTGCGCGAGCGCTTTGGCCTGCCGCTCGTGCTGAACGGCCCGCTTGCCGCTTTGGAACAACTTCGCGCCGTCGCTGGGACCGTAGCGCACTCTTCCGGGATTGAAGGTCTCATCGATGTTACGCGGCGCGCCACTGCCGTGGTCGGTGTCGACAGCGGCCCGATGCATCTGGCCGCCGCACTGGAGAAACCCGGTGTCGCTATCTTCGGTCCGACCGATCCGGCCCGCAACGGACCCTACTGCGCTTCGATGAGCGTATTGCGCGCGCCCGACGCCGTGACCACATACAAGCGGCATCACGCGATCGATGCCAGCATGCGCGCCATCACGCCTGAGGCTGTCATCGCTGCGCTCGCCGTGCGTTTAGAGCCGCGCGCTTTCAGCTCTGGAATCTCATTGTGATGCGCCGTTACTATTTCGCCAAACCCTACGCCGACGCAGTCGCACGCTTGCGCGTTCCCAGCGGCTTCCTCCTGGTGGTTGCATTCGCCTGGTTCGCCGACCCCACGCCCGTTTCGCTCCTCTATGGCCTGTGTCTGTCGGTAGCGGGTCTATGGTTGCGCGGTTGGGCCGCGGGCCACCTCGCAAAGAATGAAGATCTTGCCATGAGCGGTCCCTACCGCTTCTTGCGCAACCCTCTCTACCTCGGAACGCTGATCGTTGCCGCGGGGCTCGTGCTTGCCTCGCGTCAAATCGGACTTGCGATCCTCTTCGCCGCCGTCTTCGCACTGATCTACCTGCCGGTGATTGAACAGGAGGAGCAGCATCTGCGCAAGCTTTTCCCGTCGTTCGATCGCTACGCGCAGGCCGTGCCGCTGCTATGGCCCACCTTCAGTTTTCCTGGAGGAGGCAAGCGTTTTCGCTGGTCGCTCTATCTGCACAACCAGGAGTATCAAGCACTGCTCGGTTTCTTAGCCGGCGCTGTCTTGCTCGCCTGGAAGGCCTGGCGCTAGCATCTCTCTCAGCATGGCCATCTTGGTATACACCACGCGGAATCCACAGCGTTCATAATTCCGCTGCGAGATCGAACCCGGAAGCGTCGTGGCCGCGATCCAATCGCATCCCGCCTCGGCAGCTATCCGCAAGCGCGCTTTCACCAAGATGGCATGCACGCCGCGCCGCCGGAATGCCTTCAGCGTGCTATCTCCGAAACACAGCGCCACTCCGTTCCGGTTTGCGAAGGCCGCGGCCCCGGCCACATGCCCATCGATCTCCGCGACCAGCCGCAGGATTGACGGGTCCGCCGCGGTGGTTCTGGCGAACTCGATCTCCGTCTCCGTCAACTCGTCTCTTTCGAGAAAGCCGCGCATTACGGTGTTTGCCCAATCCAGAACCTCAGCGGTGTCTGTGACGCGCACTGCTACGTCCCGCGGCGCCTCGTACTCGCGCAAATCCGTGGAGGGAGCACGTACGAGCATGTTGTTGAACTCGACCGGCCTGTAGCCTCGTTTTCCCAACAGCTCCGCGAGCGCGGGTTCTGCGAGCGGGCAAAGATGGATATTCGGATTCGCTCCGCGTTCGCAGAAAAACGTTTCAATCCGTTCTATGTCGGCTTCGGAGACGGCGGTTCCCATGCCCACGCCGATGGCCTGCGTCAACGGCGATAACGCGCCTGCGAAGATGGCATATCCGCCGGCGATCTCGAGAACCTGCTGCGCATCGGCGCACGCTACGCCACCCAGCGCTTCGGCCAGTTCCAAGCGCTGCGCTAACGCGGCGGTTCCCAAAATAAGTTCGATCATCAGTTGGTTTCTTGTTCTCTTAATATGGCCACGCCGAACCGTCTTCGCGCCGGATTGTCGGGCGAAGTCTTCGCAGATACGGATACTTTTTCGCAGCCGCTTCGTTCACTTCGATGCCCAGACCGGGCTTGTCGTGAATGTTAACGTGCCCTTCACTGTAAACCGGCATCACGCTGAACACTTCCCGCACGCCGTCGCCCCAACCCACGGCATATTCCTGAATGCCAAAATTCGGCACCGACAAACTGATGTGCGCATTCGCCATGTGTGCGATGGGCGAAATGTTACCCGGCCCATGCCATGCCGTAAGAATGCCGTAGGGTTCGCACATCGTGGCGACCTTTTTCCCGGTTGTGATGCCGCCGCAGTGCACGAGGTCGTGCCGCACATAGTCGATCAGATGTTCGGTAATCAGGTGCAACCCTTCCCACTGGCCCACGAATACTTCGCCCATCGCGACCGGCGTGGTAGATTGCTGCCGGATCAGGCGGAACGTATCCAAATGTTCCGGGCGCAGCGGATCCTCGAAATAAAACAAACGGTACGGTTCCAGCGCTTTGGCCAGCACCATCGCCTGGCTAGGCGTGACGCGCTCGTGCACATCGTGCAGCAGTTCGATCTCGTCGCCGACGGTCTTGCGCAAGTGTTCGAAGAGCTTGGGCAGCGTGCGCACATACGGCCCGGGTTCCCAGATTTCGGACGGCGGCATTCCCGCTTCATGCGCTTTCGCGGTCGCGGCCTTCTGTCTGTCGGTCGCGGGTACGGCATAACCGCCCTCCATGCCCGGCGCCGACACCTGCACCTTAATCACCCTGTAGCCGCGCTCCATCAGGCGGCGCACATTTTCCTCCACCTGTTTGTAGTCGCGCCCGCTTGCGTTGGTATAGGTGAGCAGTTTTTCGCGCGACCGCCCGCCCAGCAGATCGTAGACCGGCAGGCCCGCGACCTTGCCCTTGATGTCCCAAAGCGCCATGTCGATGCCGCTCACTGCGGACATGTGCACGGAGCCCGAGCGATAGTAGGGCAGGAAAAATAGCGTTTGCCAAACGTCCTCCGAGCGCATCGGGTTGCGCCCCAGCATCGCCGGCCGCAAATGCTCTTCGATGAATTTGGCGACGCCCAACTCGCTGCCTGTGCATGTGGCGTCGCCCCAACCAACGAGGCCGGGCTGGTTCGTTATCACCTTCACCAGCACGAAATTGCTCATCGCGCCCTTGCCAGGGTTCGTCACGATTACTTCGACGCCGGTGATTTTCAGATTGCGCGGCGAACGCTCGGCGGCCTGCTGCGCCGCCATCGGCAGCGGACTCGCCAACAGCGCTCCGAGAAAACCTCTGCGGTTCATCAATTCCTCCAGTCGAGTCCCGGATGCCGGGAACTCGCGCTATCCTGTAGGGCACATGAGCGACATCGTCACTGAGTTTTCCATTTCGATCGACCAATTGCAAGACTACGAGTTTCGCGTGCGCTTCGATAAAGAGCAGCACGAGCCGATTCGCATGGACGAACCGCCTCCGCTTGGGAAGGATGCCGCGCCGAATGCAGCGCGAATGCTCGCGGCCGCCATCGGGAATTGCCTTAGCGCCAGTCTGCTGTTTTGCGCCAAGCGCAGAGGCGCGAAGATCGACAAGATTCACACGGACGTCAAGGTGCGCATCGGGCGCAATGAGAACAAGCGTCTGCGGATTGACAGCGTCGAGGTTGTCATCGACCCGCAGGCTGATCCCGCGGAGATGGCCAAAGCGCTCGAATGCCTCAACACCTTTGAGGACTTCTGCACGGTTACCGCCAGCATCCGCCAGGGCATCCCTGTGAGTGTTTCGGTAAAGGGCGTGTAGCCGCTGGTCAAAAGCCTCGTGAAAAGATACGCTGGGACCGGATATAATGGCCCAGTACCCCACTTTTTTGTTCAGGAGCATTCATGGCCAAACGGATTGGAATTCTGACAGGCGGCGGAGATGTCCCCGGCCTTAACTCGGTGATTAAGGGCGTTGTCTATCGCGGCGCCGAGCACGGTATCGAAGTCGTCGGTATCCGGCGCGGTTGGGAAGGTCTCACCAACGTCAACTTCGACGATCCGGCGAGCAAGGAGCGCTACATCCTGCCGCTCAATCGCGAGAACACCCGCACCATCGACCGCACCGGCGGCACGTTTCTGCATAGCAGCCGTACTAACCCCGCCAAGATGAAGTCCGTGCCCGAGCACCTCAAGGGCTTCGACTTTCCGAAGAACGAATTTACGAAGAAGGGCCTTACCAGCACCGTCTTCGACGTCAGCTCTGCCGTTCTGAAGAACCTCGAAACATTGGGCCTCGATTATCTCGTTGCCATCGGCGGCGACGATACGCTGAGCTATGCCGCCAAACTCGACAATCTCGGCTTCAAGGTCGTCGCGATTCCGAAGACGATGGACAACGACGTCCGCAACACAGAATACTGCATCGGCTTCTCCACCGCGATTTCGCGCGCTATGGACGCGATCAACCGCCAGCGCTCCACCGTCGGTTCGCACGAGCGCGTCGGCATCTTCCGCGTTTTCGGCCGCGACGCCGGCTACACTTCGCTTTACACGGCTTACGTCACGAACATCCGCTGCGCGATTCCGGAATATAAGTTCAACCTCGAGAAGATGGTCGAACTGCTCATCACCGACAAGCGGAACAACCCCAGCAACTACTGCCTGGTTGTGATGTCGGAAGGCTCCGAGTGGGAAGGCTACACCGTGAAGGAATACGGCGAACCTGACGCTTTCGGCCACCGCAAGAAGATGAGTGTCGCCGAAGACTTCGGCAGCGAAATCAAAGCGCGCTCGAAAGAAGACACCGTCATCAGCGATCTCACCTACGAACTGCGCTCCGGCGAGGCCGATTTCGTAGACAAGCTGGTCGCTTCCACATTTGGCAACATGGCTTTCGACTGCATCATTGAGGGCAAGCACGGACAGATGACAGCCATCGAGAACGGCTGCTTCGCCATGGTGCCGATTCCCGATCCAAAACTTGGACCGCGGCGCGTCGACCTCGGAAGCATGTACAACACGGACCGCTATCGGCCGAACTATACGAACAAGGTCGGAATTCCGATCTTCCTTACCCGCGCCTAGCCGTGAAGTGGCTCTCGCGGATTTTTTCGAGTCCGGCCAAGCCGCAAATGGATGCGGATCTGCTTCGGCGGATCCGCATTTCTTTTGAAGAGGCTGCTTCGGACGAAGAGCATTTTCCCTCCACCATCGACCCGCGCATCTTCCACGTCCAACTCATCTTGCGCCATCTGGAACTGCGCGACGGGCAGCGCGTTCTCGATGTAGGCTGCGGCAAGGGGCGCTTCGCGCGTGTTCTCAAGGAACGGCATCCTGGCGCCCGTGTTGTCGCACTCGATCTCGCCGAATCGATGCTGCGCTTTGTGCCCAAGGACATCGCGCCTGTTGCCGCCTCCATGACGGATCTCCCGCTCGGCGCGAATGCATTTGACGCAGCTTACGCCACTGAGTCTCTGGAGCACGCCGTCGATATCGATCGCGCCATCGCCGAGATTTGCCGTGTCGTCAAACCCGGCGGCCGCATCGTAATCATCGACAAGAACGCCGAGCATTGGGGCCGCCTGCAAACGCCGGGCTGGGAGAAGTGGTTCCGTCGCGAGGAACTCGAACGCCTGCTCAAACGGCACTGCCGCGAGGTCTCCAGTCAGTTCATCTCCTATTGGGAAGACGTGGAGCCCGATGGCTTGTTTCTAGCGTGGCTCGCGCGGAAGTGATTCCATCCCGCGCTCTCGGCTATCCTTGAAGAAAGGACCTGTGTTACCGACGTCATGAATCCTACCAGCCCTACGCCCCTCGTCTCCGAAGTTGTCGAGACGGAAGGCCATCTGATCGACTCCCATATCATGGAGCGGGTCTTCGACACCGTCGTGGAATACGGCGGCAAGTTCGAAGTTGAGCACTTTCACATCGGCCGCACTAACAGCGACCCGTCGCGCTTGCGCCTGAAAATCGACGCGCCGTCCCAGTCGGAGATGGATCGCATTCTCGCGGAGTTGCTGACCCTGGGCTGCACGCCTGTCAACGCCGGCGGTCCCGAAGTGCGCCTCGTCGAACGCGACCGCTGCGCCCCCGAGGATTTCTACTCCACTACGAACCATCGCACGCAGGTGCGCATTGATGGCGAGTGGGTCTCTGTCGGCAACCAGCGCATGGACGCCACGGTGGTGATCGAGGGCAGTCTGGCCTTCTGCCGCCGTCTCCGCGATCTGCGTGCGGGTGACCGGGTTGTCGTGGGCATGCGCGGCATCCGCGTCGTTCCGGAAGCGAAGGAACGCGACCGCCTCGCCTTCGCCTTCATGAGTAACGGTATCTCGTCGGAGCGCCAGGTGGAGACCGCGGTCCGGCAGACCGCTCAACTGATCGGCCAGATGCGCGCCGAAGGCAAGAAAGTGGTTTTCGTGGCGGGGCCTGTCGTCGTTCACACCGGCGGAGTCGCGCCGCTGTCGACGCTGATCCGCAACGGCTACGTGCAGGCGCTACTCAGCGGCAACGCTCTTGGCGTTCACGATATCGAAGCGGCGCTGCTCGGCACGTCCCTCGGCGTGCGCGTATCCGACGGCCGCCTGGAGGAGCATGGCCACCGCAATCACATGCGTGCCATCAACGCGATCTACCATGCGGGCGGTATCCGTGAAGCGGTCGAGTCCGGACGTCTCAAGAGCGGAATCATGTACGAGTGCGTGAAAGCCAACGTGCCCTATGTCCTGGCGGGCAGCCTACGCGACGATGGTCCGTTGCCCGACACCGTCACGGAGATCAATGCCGCCCAGGATGCCTATGCGGAGCAGTTGAAAGGCGCGGGCCTTGTGCTCTGCCTTGGTTCCATGTTGCACTCAATCGCGGTTGGAAACATGTTGCCGAGTTGGGTAAAAATTGTGTGCGTCGATATCAATCCAGCGGTTGCCACTAAAGTCAGCGACCGCGGCACTGGACAAGCCGTCGGCGTCGTAACCGACGTCGGCCTGTTTCTCGATCTGCTGGCAAGAACATTGGTGAAATCATGAAGAAGCGCGAGTACACGGAAACACACGCCAAGGCCGGGCTCGATGCGAAGATGCCCGAAATCGAAGTCTGGGAAAACCAATTCCCGGGCTACGAAATCCAGATTACTTTTCCCGAGTTCACTTCGGTCTGCCCGAAGACGGGCCTGCCGGACCACGGTACGATCACGATCACTTATGTTCCCGATAAGTGGTGCCTCGAGTTGAAATCCCTGAAAATGTACATGCTCGCATACCGCAACATCGGCATCTTTCAGGAGAACAGCGTCAACCGTTTTTTGCGCGACATCGTCAAGGCTGTGAAGCCGGTGCGCATCAGCGTCGAAGGCGAGTTCACCCCGCGCGGCGGCGTCTATAGCCGGATCACCGCGGATTGGAGCGGGAAGCGTGGCCGCTGACGGCATCACGGACGCGATTCGCGAAATTCAGGACCGCGTTCGCGCGCGTTACCCCGCTTCGACGGCTGGAGCCGCCGCTGTTCCCTTGCCTGATCTGTTGCCCCTGCTTCACGCCCGTGACGCCGCGGGCGCGAAAGTGGCTGCGATCGGAGTGGTCAATCCGCGACCGCCCGGCCTCGCCAACAACATCGCGCAAGCCGTCAAGCGCCTCGTGTCGCGTTCACTGGACTGGCACGTCCGCGAGCAGGTCGAGTTCAACCATGGTGTGATGGCGTGCGTCGAAGCGACGCTCACGGCGCTCAATGAATTCAAATACGGACTGCATCAGGCCGCGCTGCGGAACGAGACGGCGCTCGCGGAACTTCGGACGGATCTGACGGCTGGCTTGGCTCGCATCGAAGCGGGCGCTGGACAACTCGCCGAAGAGGCACGCGAGTTGAAAGACGTTCGCGCTCATTGGGCGGAGTGGCGCCAGGAGTGGGAGCGGAAACTTTCCGTCAATGAAATTCAGTTTCTGCGCAGCGTGGCCGATCTGCAGGCCGCCGCGCAACACCGCGCTACGCTGATGGAAAACAATTTCCGCGAGATTTCCGGCGCGCAGCATCGCGATTTTGCGGGCGCACTGGAGCGTTCCTCCTCTGAAATTCAAACGCGCATGTGGGAAGATTTCGGCCGCATACGCGAAGAGTACGAACGCCTGATCCACAACGAATTGCGGGTCATTCGCCAGCGCGCCAGCGCGGCAGCCGCTGCTGCTGCAAATGCGGCACAAAGCCCGGCCGCGCCGCAGACGCCGCTGGAACTGGACTTCGATTCGTTGCGCTTTGCGGATCGTTTTCGCGGGACGCCGGATTACGTCAAGGAAAATCAGCGCTTCTATGTGCCGCATTTTCAGGGATGCGCGAACGTTCTCGACATCGGCTGCGGGCGCGGCGAGTTTCTCTCGGTGATGAAGGACGCCGGTCTTTCCGCGCACGGCATCGATCTCAGCGAAGAGTGCGTCGCGATCTGCAAGTCCCAGGGGCTGCAGGCCGGGACCGCCGATCTGTTCTCGTATCTGGAGAATCTCGACGACGCCTCGCTCGATGGAATTTTCTGTGGACAGGTCGTCGAGCATCTGCCTCCCGAACGCCTGCCCGAGTTCGCGAGACTTGCGGGCGAGAAACTCCGCCGTGGCGGAGTGATCGCGATCGAGACGCCCAATCCCGAGTGCCTGGCGATCTTCGCGACGCATTTTTATCTCGATCCCACGCACACCCGCCCGATACCGGCGCCGCTGCTTGTCTTCTATCTCGAAGAGGCCGGCTTCGGACGCATCGAGGTCCACAAGCGCTTTCCGGTGGAAGAGTCCATCGCGGCGGTGCGCGAACTGCCGCGCGAATTTCTCGATCGGTTCTTTGGCGCCCTGGACTACGCCGTGGTGGCGCGCCGTCTCTAGCGCTAAAATCACAAGATGACTGTTCATCCAAGCGCAAAACTGCTCATCCCGTGGTACATACTGTCCCTGTTGTGCGCCGCGGCGATCGTCTGGCACAACGCGCAGTTGCCCGACGGGCAGGCGCCCGACAACTGGTATTACATTCTCCCGGCATTCATGCTGGGTGGAACGTTGGCCGCTCACGGCCGCAGAGTTTTCACGAGTTTGCATCTGGAGGAGTACCGGCTGCGCTATGAAGCCGGCGCACTGTCGAAGGAAACGCGCATGATGGAACTTCGCAGCATTCAAAACGTGCGCGTCGATCAGAGCATCCTCCAACGCATTCTGAAGACCGGTAATCTCACGATCGAGGCTATCGGCGGCTTGGGCAGCATCGCGCTGGCGAATATCGACAACCCGCAGACCGTTGCGGACGCGATTCTCCGCGCCTCGCACGAACACCACGCGGCAAGGAAGGACGAATAGGAAGAATTAGGATGAAACAGCTTGATGGAAAAGTGGCTCTGATTACCGGAGCCAGCAAGGGATTGGGAAAGGCGATGGCTCTCGCTCTCGGCGAAGCGGGCGCGCAGGTTGCCCTCGTTTCACGCGATCTTGCGCAACTCTCGGCCGTAGCCGTCGAGGTCCGTCAGCGCGGCGCCCGTGCCGAGGTCTTTCAGGCCGACATCGCAAGCGAGGAGCAGGTGTGGCGTTTGGAGCAGGAGGTGGTTGCGAAGTTCGGCAAGGTCGACATCCTGATCAACAACGCCGGCATCAACATTCGCAAGCCGCTGGTGGAGTTCACGCTCGAAGAGTGGAACTCCGTGATGGATACGAACCTGACCAGCGTTTTCCTGATGTGCCGCGCCTTCATTCCCCACATGAGCGGGCGCGGCTACGGGCGCATCATCAATATGACGTCGATCATGAGTCACGTCTCGCTGCCCGGACGAACCGTCTATTCGTCTAGCAAGTCCGGGCTCCTCGGTCTTACGCGTGCTCTCGCGCAGGAACTTGCCGCGGACGGCATCACCGTCGTCGGCATCAGTCCGGGACCCTTCGGAACCGAGATGAATACGGCGTTGATGAACGATCCCGTCGTCAATGCGCAATTCACCTCGAGCATTCCGCTGGGCCGATGGGGCAAGGTGGAGGAGATCGGGCAACTGGCGCTGTTCCTGTGTTCGGAAGACGCTAGCTTCATTACGGGCACCGATATTCTGATTGACGGCGGCTGGTGCTCGCGTTAAGGTTCGCAATACGCTTAAATAATGCATTCTGAAATTGTTTTTTCGTCCGATGCGCTGCTGCAATTTTCCAGCGCGCTGCTGGAGGCCTCGGGTGTCTCCCCGGCGAACGCCGCCCTGATGGCCGATTCGCTCATTGCCGCCAATTTGCGCGGTGTTGACACCCACGGCGTTCAGTTGCTGCCGATGTACATCGAACGCATGGATAGCGGTGACGTCGACTTACACGCCAGCGGCCATGTTGTCTCCGAGAACGGCAGCGCCATGGTCTATGACGGCGAGAAAGCGATCGGTCAAGTGGTCTCCGCGCGTTGCACGGACCACGCGATTCGCCTTTCGCGGGCATACGGTTTTGGCATGGTGGTGGCGCGCGAATCCAGCCACTTCGGCGCCGCCGCGTATTGGGCACAGCGTCTCGCCGACGCCGGGTTAATCGGCATCGTGATGTGCAATGCATCGCCGTCAATTGCGCCGTGGCAGGGCAGGGAAGGGCGCTATGGCACCAATCCGATCTGTATGGCCGTTCCGAGCGCCGGCCGCGGCGCCTGGCTTCTGGATATGGCTACGACGACCATCGCCCGCGGAAAACTTTTCAAGGCGCTTTATGCCGGCGAATCCACTATCCCCGCCGGCTGGGCGATGGATCGCGATGGCGTGCCCACAACCGATACGCTCACAGCGCTCAACGGTCTGACCATGCCCCTGGGCGGCTACAAAGGAACCGGGCTCGGCATCATGGTAGAGATCCTCTGCGCCGTGCTCGCGGGCGGCGGCATGCTCACGGACCTCGGTGGAATTGCCATACCAGGAAAGCCGTTGCGCGTCAGCCAAATGTTTCTGGGCATCGACGTGGCGCGATTTATCGGCAGGGAGGAGTTTCAGCAGCGAATGGAATTCCTGGTCGATTCGCTCAAGTCGTCGAAGCCCGCAGCCGGCTATGACGAAGTGCTTGTCGCCGGTGAGCCGGAAGCACGCATGCAGGCGGAGCGCCTGCTGCACGGCATCCCCGTCGAACCGGGATTGTGGGGCGAGTTGGTGAAACTGGCCCGCGACAAGGGCGTACCCCTACCCGTCCCCGCTCAGGCCAGGTGAAAGACCTCTTGTAGCGGAGCCATCTGCTTATCTGCATGGCGGCCGTCGCTTACAAAGAAGCCGGCCATCTGGTTCTGCCAGCGATCATTTACTGCGCGCGCCGCCATTCCACGCAACGCCGCTTCGAAGTCGTCGGTCTCTAAATAACCGATTAGCATTCCGTCTTCCGCCAGAAACAACGAGTAGTTGCGCCACCCGGTTTCGCTTAGCGCCTGGCGCATCTCCGGCCAGACCTCGGCATGGCGGGCCTTGTATTCGTCGAGCCTATCCGGCTTCACCTGCAATCGGAAACAGATTCTCTGCATATTCTCCTCGGCCTATCTCAGCAGTTCAATCTCCACGCGCAATCCCGGGTCTGCATTCCTGGCGCGCAGAAATCCGTTGTGCAACTCCACCGCGCGCCGTGCGATCGCAAGCCCAAGTCCGACACCGCCGCTCAAACGATTGCGGTCGCTATCGACCCGGTAAAACGCATCGAAGAGCCGGGGTAGCGTCTCCTCTGGAACTCCAGGCCCGTGATCGCGAACCGCGATCTTGACTCGGCCCGGGTTGACGTCGAGCGTCACGTCCACCTGTGTACCGGCAGGCGCGTAGCGGATCGCGTTGCGCACTATGTTCTCCACCGCGCGCCGCAGCAACTCGCTATCGCCGTGCAATATCGCCTCGGGTGGGTTCTCGAAAGCGAGCGAGACGTTGCGTGCATCCGCCTCGATACGGCTGTCCTCGACGATACCGCCGATAAGTTCGTCGATGCGAATTCTGTCCTGCTTGCGGCTGCGCGGGTCCATCTCGGCGCGGGTCACTTGCAGCAGTTCACCCACCAGCGCATTCAAGCGGTCCGCCTCGCGTTGGATGCGGTTCAGGGCCATCTCCAGGTTGTCCCCCGATCGCGCCAGTTCCACAGCGACGCTGAGCCGCGCCAGAGGTGAGCGCAGTTCGTGCGAAACATCTCCGAGCAAGCGCCGCTCCGCGGCCATCAGAGAGGCGATGCGATCCGCCATGCGATCGAAATTTCTCGACAACTCGCCTAGTTCATCCGCGCGCGTGGATTTCACTCGCGCATCGAGGTTACCCTGGCCGAACTCATCGACGATTTTTTGCAGGCGCCGCAACGGCGCAGTCAAACTACGCGCCAGCGCATAGCACAGAAGCACCACGAGGCCCAGGACCCACAAATAGTATGGGTTCAGGAACGCGAGGAAGAAATGCCGGCGCGGCAGTTCGAGTACAAATGAATATTGCCCGTCCTCCGATGTGTGCGAAAGAAACGTGCTCCCTCCGTGCAGAGCCATGGGGCCGGACGTGCGAGGCCGTGTGTGCACGATCTCCGAGCGGTCCTCTCCGTTCAGCAGGTCGCGCCCAGTCGAGTCGAGCAGAAAGCCGCGTAGTGCGGTGTCGTCGGAGAACTGCCGCAGCGCCGCGGCAAGTCCGTCGTGTCCGCCGCTCTCATAGGCAGCCCGCGCCACGCGCATTTCGACGCGCACCAGCATGGCAAGCGGAAAGCGCCTCTCGTGCGTCTCCGACATGGTCAGCGCCGAGGTCACGACGAATGCGCTTGCGGTCACGGCGATCGCCGCCAGAAACCAGACGAGGATCCTGGTAAACAGTCTGTTCACGCCGCCCCCTCGTCATCGGGAGTACGCAGGAACTGGTAGCCGATGCTGCGAATTGTCTTGATCAGTTGGCGTTCGGATTCGAGCTTTTTCCGCAAATGGCTGACATGCATGTCGATAGAGCGGTCGAACGGCGTGGCTTTGCGATTGTACAGACTCTCCATGAGCGCATCGCGCGACAGTACGCGTCCCGCTGCGCGCATGAGCATCTCCAGAATGTGAAACTCGATCGTTGTGAGTTCGACGGGCTGCCCATTCACGCTGACCGAGCGCGACGCCGGATCGAGTGCGACGCCGTTGACCTCCAGGCGTCCCTCGTTCGACGGCGTGATTTCTACGCGCCGCAGGATCGCGCGAATGCGCGCCGAGAGTTCTCTCGGGTTAAACGGCTTCGGCAGGTAATCGTCAGCCCCCATTTCGAGCCCGACGATTCTGTCGACGTCTTCTCCGCGCGCCGTCAGAATCAGGACCGGCACGCGGCTCCTCTGCCGCAAGCGCCGCAGAATTTCGAAACCATCGATGCCCGGCAGCATCACGTCGAGTACGATCAGGTCGTGCTCCGCTTCCAGGGCGCGTGCCAGCCCTTGGTTGCCCTCGTGGCGGAACTCGACAGTGAATCCCTCGCGCTTCAGGAATTCTTCGAGCAGTTCGCAGAGTTCGACATCGTCATCGATCAGCAGTATCCGCACGGATACGAATTTACCACGGCTGGGCGCCGGATCCAGCCCCGCCGTGGCACACTTCAGCCCCGCTCTGCGACATCTCAATCCATTCTCCTTCCATTCGCCGAAACCGGCGCGGTGATCCGGTCGTGGCTGATATAATTGAAGTTCCTTATGCTCCCAGATACTTTGGCGTGCAGTGCGAGTCAGAGCAAGAAGATTTTGTTGCTCACGCCTAGGGGATTTTGCGCCGGGGTTGTGCGCGCCATCGATGTGGTCCGGATCGCTCTTGACCTGTATGGACCTCCCATCTACGTCCGCAAAGAAATTGTCCATAACCGCCACGTCGTCAACGAATTGCGAGCCGCCGGTGCGATTTTCGTCGATGATCTGTGCGAGGTGCCTGAGGGTGCGCGCCTGATATTTAGCGCCCACGGAGTATCGCCCGAGGTGCGCGAAGCAGCGGAGAATCGCAAGCTTGCCGTCATCGATGCAACCTGCCCGCTGGTTACGAAGGTTCACATCGAGGCAGTGAAGTTCGCCAGGCAGGACTACACAATCGTGCTGATCGGACACCCTCATCACGACGAAGTCATTGGCACCATAGGAGAAGCGCCACAATCCACGATCCTTGTCTGCGACGTCGCCGATGTCGACCGGCTCGAAGTTCCCGATCCTGCCCGCGTCTGCTTCCTTACGCAGACCACGCTTAGCCTTGATGAGACGAAGGATATAGTCGCGCGGCTCAAGCAACGTTTCCCTTTGATTCAAGGTCCACCGGCCCAGGACATCTGCTATGCCACCGAAAACCGCCAGCTTGCCGTGAAGGCGGTGGCGCCGATGTGTGATCTGCTGCTCGTCGTGGGATCGCAGAATAGCTCAAATTCACGTCGATTGGTGGAGGTTTGCGAGAAGGCCGGCGTTGCCTCACACCTCATCGACGATGCCGGCGAGATTGACCCAACTTGGCTCGATGGCGTGAAAACCCTGGCCGTTACGGCGGGCGCTTCCGCTCCCGACAACCTTGTGCAGAGCTTGATCGCGACGTTGCAGGAGCGCGGTTTTGGCGAGGTCGAAGAAGTGGAAGTGAAGGAAGAGGATGTGCGCTTTTCGCTTCCACCAGAACTCGCCGCGGCCTCCGCGCGTTTGACCAACATCACCCTATGAGTCCGAGTATGCAGATGGCAGGTCAGGTCTCCGGCGCCTCCTCGGAGCGGATTCGCCGGGCCGCGCGAGCGCTTCTGGGCCTGCAACGCGCCGAAGGATTCTGGTGGGCTGAATTGACAGCCGATTCCACGCTCGAATCCGATTACGTTCTTTTACAGCTCTGGCTGCATCCGCCTGTCGCCGGCGTCTGGAATCCACCGGAGCGTGCGCGGATCGACCGCGCCGTGCGATCGATTCTCGCCAGGCAGTTGCCGGACGGCGGTTTCTGGATCTATCCACAAGGCCCGGCCGACGTCAGCGCCACGGTGAAAGCCTACTTCGCGTTGAAGGTGGCTGGCTTGTCTTCGGACGACGCGCGCATGGTCCGCGCGCGCGATGTCATCATCTCGATGGGCGGCATTCAGGCAGCCAACAGCTACGTCAAGATCAACCTCAGTCTGTTCGGACTCTATCCGCGTGAGGATGTTCCCTCGCTTCCGCCCGAGCTGATGCTGCTGCCCTTCGACTTCATTTACCAGATGTCGTCATGGACGCGCGCCATTGCGATCCCGCTCTCCATCGTGCACGCGCACAACCCCATGCGGCCCGTGCCCCAAGGCTTCGATTTGCGGGAACTCTTCGCGCCAGGCGTGAGTTCCGCGTTCGCCAAGGACGACCGTCTTTTTTCCACGCGCAATTTGTTTTACGCGATCGACCGCAGTCTCAAATGGTGGGAACGCTTCGGGTCGCGTCGCCTGCGCCGTATGGCCATCGAACGGGCCAAGGACTGGATGATCGAGCGTACGCAGCGTTCCGACGGACTAGGCGCAATCTATCCGCCGATGATGTACCTCATCATGGCGTTGGACTTGCTCGGCTATGCCCCGGACCATCCCGACCGTGTCGAAGCGCAGCGCCAGTTTGACCGCTTGCTGGTCGACGACGGCGAGCGTTTCTTTTTCCAGCCATGCTTCTCGCCCGTCTGGGACACCGGAATCGCGATGTATGCGCTCGCCGAGTCGGGCTGCGCGCCCGAGGACGCCATGCGCCGCGCAGCAGATTGGATTCTCGGCAAAGAGGTCCGCTCGAAAGGCGATTGGAGCGTCAAGCGTCCCAACCTTGAGCCGTCGGGCTGGTACTTCGAACTGGCCAACGAGTTCTATCCCGATATCGACGACACCGCGCAGGTGCTGCTCGGGCTGAAGCACGCGCAGGCCAGCGACGCCGCAGCGCAGCGGGCCTGCCAGGCGCGCGCCGTCGAATGGTTGCTCGGCATGCAATCTTCCGATGGCGGCTGGGCCGCTTTCGACGTCGACAACAACTGGGAATTCCTCAGCGATGTCCCTTTCGCCGATCACAACGCGATGCTCGACCCCACCTGCCCTGACATCACGGGCCGGGTGCTGGAGGCGCTGTGCGCCTCCGGATTGGACGGCGCTCATCCCGCGGTCCGCAAAGGCGTCGATTACCTCATCCGCACGCAGGGCCTCGACGGAAGCTGGTACGGACGCTGGGGCGTAGACTACGTCTACGGAACATTTCTTGCATTACGCGGTTTGCAGGCGGCCGGGGAGAGCGATCGCGAAGCTCATGTGCTGCGTGCCGGCGAGTGGTTGCGTTCCATTCAGAATGCCGACGGCGGCTGGGGCGAGAGCTGCGCCAGCTATGATAATGACGCTTTCGTTGCCGCTCCCAGCAGCGCATCGCAGACGGCCTGGGGCGTCCTCGGACTTATCGCCGGCGGCGATACGACCAGCAGTAGCGTGAAGGCCGGAGTCCAGTTCTTGACGGACACGCAGCGCGCCGACGGCTTGTGGGATGAGAACGCCGCGACAGGGACCGGATTCCCGCGAGTGTTCTACCTGACGTATCACCTTTACCGGAACGCTTTTCCGCTTCTGGCGCTTTCGGCTTGGCAAAAGGCAACTGCAAGGCGAGGGGAAAGCTTATGACATGGGCGTCACTCTAGTCACCGGTGCCTCCGGATTCCTCGGTTGGCACGTCGCCAACCGGCTTCTGGCGCGCGGCCACAAGGTGAGAGCGCTGGTTCGTTCGACCAGCCGTTTGCGCGACCTCGACGTCGAAACTGTCTGCGGCGATCTGCGTGACAGGGCGTCTCTCGACGCGAGCGTGCGCGGCGCGAGCGTCGTCTTCCACGTGGCGGCGGATTACCGCCTATGGGCGCGGGACGATTCCGAGTTATATCGCTCGAATGTCGACGGGACCAGAAATCTGCTCGAAGCCGCTCGGCAGGCGGGCGTCGAGCGATTTGTCTATACCAGCACGGTCGGTTGCATCGGCGTGCCCGAGGGCGGAGTTGGAAGCGAGGATCTGCCCGTACGGCTGGAGGAGATGGTGGGCGCTTATAAGCGCTCTAAGTTTCTGGCCGAGCAGGTCGCTCTCGAATTCGCCCGCACGGGTTTTCCCGTCGTTGTCGTGAACCCAACAGCCCCCGTCGGCGATCACGATAGCAAGCCTACGCCCACGGGAAAAATCATCGTCGACTTCCTGCGGGGCGCGATGCCGGCGTTCGTGGATACGGGACTCAATATCGTCGATGCCGGCGACACGGCCGAAGGACATATTCTGGCTCTCGAACGCGGCGTACCCGGAGAACGCTATATACTCGGCGGCGAGAACCTCACGCTCCAGCAGATCTTTCTATGCCTCGAGGCGATCAGCGGCGTGCGCGCGCCACGCTGGCGGATCCCCTATTCCGTGGCCTTTGCCGCGGGTCTCGTGAGCACCGGAATGGCGCGCCTGACTGGCAAAGAGCCGCTCGCGCCGCTCGACGGCGTGCGCATGTCGAAGAAAAAGATGTTTGTGACTAACGCGAAGGCCGTCAGAGAGTTGGGCTTCTCTTCGGTCCCTGCGGAAACGGCGCTGCGCAGAGCCGTGGATTGGTTCCGGACGAATGGATATTGTTGAAGGGCAGCCGCCTCGCGAGGGGGACAACCGGCCTCCGATGAAGACGATTCTATTTGTGGCTGCGGATGAGCGTGAATTCGCCGGAGTTTTGCGTCATAGTAGACAGTTGCGCTGTTTGGATTGGCCGGTGGATTTCGCCCGTGAAGCGAAGTTTGCGGGTGCCTTGGCTTTGTTGGTGGCCAATGGCCCTGGTCCGCGGCTAGCGGGTCGCGCCGTGGATCTGGCCGGCGTTCGAGCGAGTTTTGAACTGGTGGTGAGCATCGGGTTGTGCGGCGCCCTGGAGCCGTGCCTGAAGGCCGGCGAAGTTGTTGTAGTCTCCAGAGTTGTTCCGGCGGAGGGCGGGCCCGAACATCAGGTGCAGCTTCCTGAATCGGTCGCTGATCATCGAACGGTCAGCCTGATTTCGCAGGACCGCGTCGTGGTGACAGTCGAAGAGAAGCGGGCCTTGCGCGAATCCGGTGCTGCCGTTGTGGAGATGGAAGCGTACGGAGTGGCCTGCAGTGCGGCGCGATTGCATCTGCCGTTCGCTTGTGTTCGAGTGGTTTCCGATACCTCGGAGGAAGGATTCGCTCTCGATTTGAATTCGATGCGCAGCGCGGACGGGCATTTCAGCTCGACGCGGATTGTGAGCGCGGCATTGCGGCGGCCAGCCCGGCTGATTCCGGAACTGTTCCGGTTGCAGCGGCGCAGCCGTTCCGCGGCTTTGGCTTTAGGAGATTTTCTTGCAACCTGCCGATTCTAAAGTAGCTACGCCCGCAACCATGCGGGCAGCGGTCTACAAAGGCAACAAAACTGTGGACATCGAGTCTGTTCCCACGCCCCAGATCGGAGCCGGGGAATTGTTGATTCGCGTGGAAGCATGTGGCATCTGCCACACCGACTTGAAAAAAATTGAGCACGACCTATTGCCCCCGCCCCGAATTTTTGGGCACGAGACGGCAGGCGTAGTCGCCGCCGTCGGCTCCGGCGTCAGCAAGTTCCAGGTGGGCGACCGGGTAATCGCGTTTCATCACATCCCGTGCCGGAAGTGTTTCTATTGCGAGCGTAAGTTGTATGCCCAGTGCCCGGGGTACAAGAAGGTCGGCATCACTGCGGGTTACGAGCCGGCCGGTGGAGGCTTTGCCCAGTACGTGCGCGTAATGGACTGGATCGTGCGTGATGGTGTCGAAAAGATACCCGCGGGCGTCCCGTTTTCGCGTGCATGCCTCGTGGAACCGGTCAACACCTGCCTCAAGGCCGTCGTGCAAACCGCCCCACTGCCAGGCGAGGTGGTCCTGATTCTGGGACAGGGGCCGATCGGACTTTTGTTCACAATCCTTGTGCGCAGATCGGGCGCGAGGATCTTCACAACTGATACAATTTCATTACGTAGGGAGCTTTCGGTAAAGTTTGGGGCCGAGGCTTCCTTTGATCCAGGGGAAGGTGATATCCTTCCGCATATCGCGGCTGCCACAGAGGGTCGCGGCGCGGATGTTGTGATCGTTGCTGCTTCGGCGCCTAGCCTCGCGCAGGAGGCCATGCGTTGCTCGCGGCCAGGGAGTCGGATACTGTTCTTTGCGCAGACGTCTGACAAGGAGCGGATCGAGGTCTCGGGAGCCGATATTTGTATGGGTGAGCGAATCGTATTTGGTAGTTACAGCGCTTCCGTGGACCTTCAGAAAGAGTCTACGGATTTGGTCTTCAGCGGCGACTTTCCGGTCGGCGAACTTGTTTCGCACTGCCTGCCGCTCGATCGAATCTCGTCGGGCTTTGATCTCGCATTGCATCCGGATGGCCAGTCGTTGAAAATAGTTATTGAGCCACAGAGGTGGTCAGAGTGAAAACGCAGATGATGGCTGCGGTGCTCTACGGCAAGGAACAATTGCGCGTCGAGCCCGTGGCCGTTCCAAAGATTGCAAACAACGATATTCTCGTTCGTGTTCGTGCGGCGCTGACGTGCGGCACGGACGTGAAAGTGTTCCGTCGCGGATACCATGCCCGCATGATTGTGCCCCCTGCGCTATTTGGGCACGAATTGGCGGGTGATATCGTTGCCATTGGAGAAAATGTCTCCCGATTTCAAATCGGCGACCGCGTTGTCGCCGCGAACTCGGCGCCCTGCGGGCGGTGTTTTTACTGCGCAAAGGGATTGGAGAACCTCTGCGAGGATCTGCTCTTCAACAACGGCGCGTATGCGGAGTATATCCGCATTCCGGGCAGGATCGTCGAGAAGAACACCTACCTGATCCCCGCGCACGTCGACTACAAAGACGCGGCGCTGATCGAACCGCTCGCCTGCGTTCTGCGCGGACTCGAAGAGACCGGCGTCCAACCCGGTGATACACTCTCCGTGACCGGGCTCGGCCCGATCGGCCTGATGTTCGTGCGCCTCGCAAAGATCTACGGCGCGCGCGTCCTCGCGCTCGGCCGCCGCACGACGCAACTCGAACGCGCCAGCGCAATGGGCGCCGAGTGCGTAGTCTCGACGGCCGAGACAGATGCCGTCAGGGCCGCCCGCGATTGGACGCATGGCCGCGGTGTCGATATCGCCATCGAAGCTGTGGGCAAACCGGAAACGTGGGAAGATTCGGTCAAGATGGTTCGCCGCGGCGGCACCGTTAACTTCTTCGGCGGCTGTCCCAACGATAGCCGTGTGGCGCTCGACGCATCACTGCTGCACTACTCTGAAATCACTTGCAAGGCCAGCTTTCATCACACTCCGGCTCATATCCAGAAAGCGCTCGAAATCGTCTCCCGAGGCGAAATCACCGCCGGTGATTTCGTCAATCGCGAAGAGCCGCTCGCCAATCTTCTCGAAGTGATGCGCCACTTGATGAGCCACAACGGGCACATGAAGACGGCCATCCTCCCGTAGCCTTGAACGACTTTCTGCCACCCAGCGAATTCGTCGCCTCCGCGGAGGCGATGAACCGTGTTTGGGAGCCGTTCGAGGCAACTGCCTACACACGCCGTCTTGCCACGTCGCATTACGAAAATTTCAACGTCGTCTCGTTTCTGCTTCCCAAACGCCTGCACCAGGACTTCTACAACGTCTACGCTTTTTGCCGCTGGGCCGACGACCTCGGTGACGAGATTGGCGATCGGGACGAAAGTCTGCGCCTCCTCGCTTGGTGGAACGGAGAACTCGACGCGCTCTATCAGGGCCGCGCCACGCATCCGGTCTTTGTGGCATTGCGCGAGACGGTCAGGCGCCACGGCCTGCCGATCGAGCCGTTCGCGGATCTGATTCGGGCCTTTCGCCAGGATCAGACCGTTACGCGCTATCGCAACTGGGACGAGGTTTTCGACTACTGCCGCTACTCGGCCAATCCGGTGGGCCGGCTGGTGCTCTACCTGTGCGGTTATTCCGATTCGGAACGCCAGCGTCTTTCCGACGCCACCTGCACTGCGCTGCAACTCGCCAACTTCTGGCAGGACGTGACCGTCGACTGGCTCAAGGACCGCGTCTACCTACCGCTCGATTTACTGGAGCGCCACGGCTGCTCGCTGAACGACATCGCGGAACGCCGCTTTACACCGGCGTTCGGCGCCGCCATGCGGGAGGCGGTCGAAGTGGCCCGCAGGTTGTTCATTGAGGGTCTTCCGCTTCACCGCACCGTCGACCGGCGCCTCGCACTCGATTTGGAACTCTTCAGCCGTGGCGGCATGCGCGTTCTCGACAAGATCGAACGGCAGGATTTCGACGTGCTTCGGCAGCGGCCCTCCATATCGAAACTGGAGCGTGTGGAGATGCTCATTCGCTCGCTCGGGAGCGTTGCTCTGCGAGGCGCGGCATGAGCCTGGCCGTCAACGAATCGTACGATTGGTGCCGCCGCCTGGCGCGCAATCGCGCGCGTAACTTTTACTATTCGTTTCTGCTGCTCTCGCAGGACCAGCGCAACGCCATCTGCGCCGTCTATGCCTTCATGCGCGAGTGCGACGACCTGAGCGATGAACCGGGCGCACAGCGCTCGGCTCTCGACCATTGGCGCGTGGACCTCGACCGTGCGCTCCGGGGGGACTTTGCGGGACACCGGTGCTGGCCGGCCCTTGAAGATGCCGTGCGGCGCTACTCGATCCCGCACCGGTATCTGCACGAGATGATCGACGGCGTCTCTTCCGACATCGAACCGCGCCGTGTGCAGACCTTCGACGAGCTGTATAGCTATTGTTATCTGGTGGCTTCGGTCGTCGGACTGACCATCATCCACATCTTTGGTTTCGACTCTCCGGCTGCCTTGCCGCTAGCCGAAAAGTGCGGCATCGCGTTTCAGTTGACCAACATCCTGCGCGACGTCCGGGAGGATCGCGAGCGCGGCCGCGTCTATTTGCCGTCCGAAGACCTGATGCGTTTTGGAGTTGATTCGGACCGCCTGGTGCGCGACGAAGCGTTTCTCAATCTGATGCGCTTCGAGACCGCGCGCGCTTCCGCATTTTATTCCGAGGCGCTGCCGCTGCTCGATCTTGTGCACCCGAAGAGCCGTGCCTCACTCTGGGCTCTCATCGAGATCTATCGCCAATTGCTTGCGCGCATCCAGCAATCGAACTACGATGTGCTCGACCGGCGCATCCGCCTGTCGGGAGTCGAAAAATCGGCGATAGTGCTGCGCGCTTTTCTGCGCGGCTAGTACAAAGGTAGATTCATGGCCGGAAGCAACGCCGCCTCCGGTCGCTTTCGCTCCAGGCACTGTTGGACGAATTTACCGGCACCAGCGGACGCGATCCCTCACGGTGCCGAGAGCGTTAGCGACCGGAGGCATCAGTCCGGTTTCATTAGTAAATTGGCTGACTGCTTGTCGATTACACAGCCCACTTCGCGCGCATCGGACGATCCAGCAGTTTGCTCGCTTCCGCGTCGCCGGCGATGACTTCACGCGCCGGATCCCATTGCACCGGGCGCTTCAGACGCACGACGATATCGCTCAGATGGCTGATCGTATCCGATCGAATCGCCGTTTCCAGTGGACTGATCGTCGGCTTGCGACTCTTAACGCAGTCGATGAAGTTCTTATGATGGTCCGCGCTCTCATACAGGCGCGTATCGCTGGCCTTGAACGTCACGTCTTTGAGTGATTCCTTGCTCGTCTCGAATCCGCTGCGATCGACGCTGATCCAGCCTTCGCTACCGAAAAAAGTGGTGCCGTGCCCGGAATTGCGCTTGCGGTATTTCGCCACGGGCTCTTTCGCAACGCGCCAGTCCATGAAGCGCATCGCGACGCCGTTCGCATAGTGGCAGTGGATATCCCAGCTCTCGACGGTGTCGAGCAAACCGTATGCGGGCAGCGTCCCAGCGCCTTCGTAAAACACAGGGCCGCCGCTGTCTGCATCCATGCCCCACTGCGCGATGTCGAGCGGATGCGCTCCCCAACCGGCGATGAAGCCCAGAGCGTAATCGTGGATGTGGTACGCGCCGAACGAGGTGCAGCGGTCTGCGGTGTATGGACGCAACGGCGACGGCCCGCACCAGAGATCGAAATCGAGTCCTGCCGGCACAGGCACGGGCCGCAGCGAACCATAGCGGTACAACGAGAGCGAGGGCTTTCCGGCAAACACATCCCACTGTTGCGACGCGTCCGGACACCAGGCGTCGATCCGTTGCAGTTTGCCGAGATAGCCATTGCGCGCCAGTTCGCAGGCGTACCGGAAGTTCTTGTCGGAGCGTTGTTGCGTGCCGTACTGAAAGATGCGGCCCTTGCCCTTCATCTCGTCGCGCAAGCGCCAGCTCCACTTCATCGCCACACTCAACGGCTTCTCGACATAAATATCCTTGCCCGCGCGAATCGCGGCAATTGCCAGCGGTGCGTGCCAGTGATCCGGCGTCGCAATCACCACCGCGTCGATGTCGGAGCGCTTCAGCACATCCCAGGGATTGGCGTAGCTCTTGACATAGTCGCCGCCGTAACGCTTATTCCACTCCTGCCGCTTGCGTTCGCGACGGCTCTCATAGCAATCACAAACGGCCACAAAGCGCGCGTCCGGGTGGGCGTTGATTCCATTCGTGTCGGCGGTGCCTCGTCCTCCCACCCCGAAGGCGGCCAGTTGAACTCGATTGCTGGGCGCGTTGGCGCCGAAGACAGAGGCGGGAACAATCATTGGCGCGGCGGCCGCTTTCAAAAAACTCCTGCGGCTCGAAGTGCCTGTGCTGCTTATGGTCATCTTAGTCCTTTGACCTCCTTGGTAAACGCCGCCTGCGCTGCGCCCAACTCGGCTGCACTCCAGCGGCCTTCGTGTACGACGACGCGATAGTGCAGCGTCAATGCTTCACCGGCCTTCAAAAGATGCGGCCGGTAATAGACTACGGCCGCTTCGGAAAACGAAAAGTCGCTCTGCCGATTCATGACGGTGTACCACGGTGTGGGCGCATTCAGATTCGCCGCTTCGTCGAGCATGGCGACGCCCGCCTCGCGCCCGGCAATCCGGCCGCTAAAGTCAATCCCATTCGCGCCCGTTTCGCAGTGGAATGCTACCGTGGGATCGCGCACCACCGGACCCTTGGTTGTCTCCGCGTGCCACTCCTGAAATTCCTTGGCAAATCGAATCGAGAGCCCGGCGTAACCCCCGAATGCTTTCCCGTCCTTTTCGCCGGGGATCGGCGTCCGGTCGATCCGCACGTCTCGGTCCAGAGCCCTGAATGTCATCGACCAATCGAGATGATAGCACCCGTCCGGCCCCGGCGCGGAGATCTCGATCCGACGCCGCTCGCTCAGCAATGCGGGCTCGCCGGCCGCATGGTAGGAGAGATCCATCGTGATGCGCGCGCTCCCATCGGGCCGCGTTTCGATGTTCACATTGCGCCACTCCGTAACTCCCGCGGATCTTCCAGTGGCTTTGTCCTCTTCCCAGTAGTTGACCTGATTGAGGTATTTCCAGGAGAACCAGAGCGCATGGTGCCAGGGATGATCCGGCGGAGCGTTCCAGGTGAGCGCCGTTCCATCGGACAGCGCGAGCGGGTCGAACATCGGCTTCGTCAGTCCGGGAGCATGGCGGAAGCGCCATACGAGTCTGCCGTCGCGCAGCAACGCGGTTGCATCCGAATCCCGCTTCCACTCGACCTGCGCGGCGTTTCCCGTCGCGGCCAGGAGCGCAAGCAAGAGCGCTCGCCTTTTCATCGGCGCATTCCTCCAAGCGCTATTGTATGTCTGCGGAATCAGTCCGCCAAGCGAGCGGGCATGAACTTCGTGATGTAGTGCGTGTCGAAGCGCGCGGCCAGGAAGTCCGCGTCGGCGAGAATGCGCTGGTGCAAAGGAATCGACGTATAAATCCCCTCGATTACGAATGTCTCCAGTGCGCGGTTCAGGCGCGCTATCGCTTCCGTGCGATCCTTGCCGTACGCAATCAACTTGGCGACCAGTGAATCGTAGTACGGCGAAATGACGGCGTCCGTATAGGCCGCCGTATCGACGCGGATGCCGATGCCGCCCGGCAGATTCAGGCCCGTGATGCGGCCAGGGCAGGGAACAAACGTCTCGGGATGTTCCGCGTTGATGCGGCACTCGATAGCATGCCCGCGAATCTCGATCTTCGCAGGCAGGATGTCGGTCAGCTTCGCGCCGTCGGCGATCAGAATTTGCGATTTGACAATATCGACGCCCGTGACGAACTCCGTGATCGGATGCTCCACCTGCACGCGCGCGTTCACCTCGATGAATGAGAGGCTGCCGTCCTCGTCCATCAGGAATTCGACGGTTCCCGCGTTCGTGTAGCCAACCTCACGCATCGCTTTTTTCAAATGCTTGGCGATATCATTGCGCAGCGCGGCCGAGACGGATGGCGACGGCGCCTCTTCGAGCAGTTTTTGATGTCGCCGCTGGATCGTGCATTCGCGCTCGCCGAGCACCTCGACGTTGCCGTGCTGGTCGGCTAGTACCTGAAACTCGATATGCCGCGGCGAGGCAACGAATTTCTCCAGGTACATATCGCCGCACGAAAATGACGACATCGCCTCGTTCTGCGCCTGGTGGAACAGGTCCGGCAGCTCTTCGGCATTGCGCGCAATCCTCATGCCGCGTCCGCCGCCGCCAGCCGCCGCCTTCAACATAACCGGATAGCCTGTCTTGGCGGCCAGTGCGAGCGCTTCGTCGGAACTAGCCAGCAGACCCGCCGAGCCTGGAAGCACCGGAACGCCCGCCGACTTCATCACTTCGCGGGCGAGCTGCTTCATGCCCATCGAGCGGATCACTTCCGGCTTCGGACCGATAAAGCGGATGCCGGACATTTCGCACACCTCGGCGAACTCCGCATTCTCGCTGAGGAAGCCATAGCCGGGGTGGATCGCGTCCACGTTGGTGATCTCTGCCGCGCTGATCAGCGACGGAATATCCAGATAACTGCGCGCGCTCTTGGCTGGGCCGATGCAGATCGCCTCGTCGGCGAAGCGCACGTGCAGGCTGTTACGGTCGGCTTCGGAGTAGACCGCCACAGTCCGGATGCCCAGATCCTTGCAGGCGCAAATCACGCGCAGGGCGATCTCGCCGCGATTCGCGATCAGAAGTTTTTGAAACATAGTGGTTCGGATCGTCTATTAGGCAGGCTTGATGGCGAACAAGGCTTCGCCGTATTCAACCGGATGGCCGTTCTCCACTAGGCGGGCGACGACGACGCCGCTCTCTTCGGCTTCAATCTCGTTCATCAATTTCATCGACTCGATAATGCAGACCGTTTTGCCCTTCTGCACCGTTTCGCCGATGCGCACAAACGGGCTTGCGCCAGGTTTCGGCGATTCATAGAAAGTGCCGACGATCGGCGCTTTCTGCAAAAACAACGACGGGTCGCTCATCGGATCGGCTTCAACAGCTGGCGCCGCGGCGGGCTGCGCCACCTGCGCTGGAGCCGGGTGCGCCGTCATGTGCGTCACGGACTGTGCCGGGATCGCCACTTCCGTCGTCGCACCGTATGTCCGCTTGATTCGGACCTTGCTATCGCCGCGCTGCAATTCCAGCTCGGCGACGCCGGTCTCGATCACAAGCTGAATCAATTCTCGGATCTCTTGGAGTGTCATCTTGTCGCTTCTGTTCGGGGAGTTAGATCAGCCGAAGCTCTTTGGGGGTCGTCGTCAGAATATCGCAGCCGTTGTCCGTAACAACGACAGTATCCTCAATCCGTATGCCCCCGAACCCTTCGATATAAACGCCAGGCTCGATGGTAATCGCCATGCCGGCGGCCAGCTCAGTCGCGTCCTTCTTACCCAGCCGCGGCGCCTCGTGGATCTCCAGGCCAAGGCCATGGCCCGTGGAATGGACGAAGGCTTCGCCCACCCCAGCCGATTCCAACACCTGGCGCGTCGCGCTGTCCACATCTCCCGCCGTGACTCCCGCCCGCACCGCCGAGATTCCGGCGAGCTGGGCGTCCAGTACGGCCCGGTATAGCTCCTTTACTTTCTTGCCTGGACGGCCTGGAAAAAGCATTCGAGTCATATCGCTCGCATAGCCACCCAGACTTGCGCCCATGTCTACCAATAGTAGCTGATCGTTCCGTATCGGGTCGCTGCCCGGTTGCGCGTGGCACAACGCCGTCCGCGCTCCGGATGCGACGATTGTGTCAAAAGCAGGCTTCTGCGCACCCAGCAGCCTCATCTGATATTCGATCTCGGCAGCCAGATCGGTTTCGGTCATGCCTTTGGCGATCTTCTTCACTGCACGCTCGAAGGCATCCGAGTTCAGCAGCACCGAAGCGCGAATCGCCTCAACCTCGGCGGCTGATTTGACCATGCGCAGTTGTTCGATCCACCCCGCCGTCGGCAGCAATTTCACACCCGCACCGGCTGCGCCGCGCAGCGTCTCGTATGAATCGTAAGAGATGCGCCCACGCTCAAAGCCGATGCGCCGGAAGCGCCGTTTGCGCGCGGCCTTGGCCACTTCCGGAAGCAGTGGGCCGGTGGCCACCACGACACGGCAGTCCGTCTCCTGCGCGGCCTGGATTTCGTAGCGCGGATCTGTGAACAGGATCGCGCCGGAACGCCACAGCAGCATGATTCCATTGCTGCCTGTGTACCCGCTCAGGTAACGGACGTTGGGCAGGCCGGTCACGACCAAACAATCCAGCTTGCGGCTGGCGAGTTCAGCGGAAACGCGCACTCTGCGTTGCGAGAACGATTCTGGTGTCACGAGTAGTGTCCATGACCGCCCGATTTGGGCGGAATAGGCCGATTATAGCGAACTTGCCAGGTCCGGCAAAGAAATCCGTCGAAGCGCCATCAGGACAAACGCAACTCCCTTAATTGCAGATTGTTACCCGCATTTGTGCGGGGTCTGGCAGTACTTTGGTACTAGATCGGCTATCAACCTGGGGCCCTTTCCTCAGGGCGGCTCCTAGATTTGTGAGATGAATTGCTGATCCAATTAAGGTTTGGTCCCAATTTTTCTGCTTCAAGACCGATGTTACCGTTGACTCAGCAGCACACGATAAGCGTTGCAGCAGGGAGAGGATAAACATGAAGAAAGTTACGAATCTTGTTTGGCAGTTGAGAATTTGGAAAGATACGCGTGGTCAGGACCTCATCGAATACGCTTTGATGGCGGGTTTCGTGGCCGTCGCCGCCGGCGCCATTATGCCGGGTGTCGCAACCAGCATCAGCACGATCTTCAGCAAGATCGGCAGCGTCATGGAAGCTGCGTCCACTCAGGGCGGCTCCTAACATTTTCCTGGGCGGAGGCGGACGGAGATTCTCTCTCTTTCCGCCTCTCGCCCAGCATTTTTGCGTCCCACCCTCCGTCCTCCTGGACTCCCACCCACAGTCCTCACAGTCAGTTCTCATCTGAAATCTTTCGCAGCCCCGCCAGTGTCATCTTTACTCGCGCCAACCTTCGCCGCCTGGAAACGAAAACACTCGCGAATACGTTTAATATGATGAGTGGAAGGGAGGGCAGGCATGAAGTTGGCCCTAGCATTTATTCTCGGTGTGGTGATCGCGGCCGGCGTTGCCGTGGTCGTCGTAAAGCGCAATATGAGTGTACCCGCCGCGCCCGCGCAGCCGGCCGCAATGGCTCCGGAGAAGACGGCGGTGGAACCCGCGGCGTCGGCTCCAGCGCCGGTGGCGCAAGTCGCTCCCGCGCCTGCCGCTCCGCCGGCGACCGCCCCGGTCCGCACGCCTTCGAAGCCGCGCGCATCCAGACCGTCCGCTGTAGCGGAATCGAGACCTGCCGAGCCCCTTGCGGCGCCGGTAACAGCACGCAACGCAGAACCGCCCGCGGTGGAAACGATGGCTCCCAGGCCAGCGGAGCACAGACCTGAACCAGTCGTCGCCTTGCCTCCTCCGCCTCCGCCGAAACCCGAACCACGCAGGGTCACCATCCCGGCTGGCACGCTCCTAACCGTGCGTCTCGCACAAAGCTTAAGCAGCGAGAGCAACCAGGCCGGGGACAGCTTTCAAGCGACGCTCGATCAGCCGCTAGTTGTCGACGGGCTGGTGCTCGCCGAACGCGGCGCTCGCGCTGAGGGCCGCATCGTCGAATCGCAGAAGTCGGGTCGCGTGAAAGGTCTCGCCACCCTCAGCATCCAACTCGCGCAGATCACGACCTCCGACGGGCAGAGACTTAACATCAACACGAGTCCGTTCGAGAAGACCGCCGACAAGTCGACGGGTTCCGATGCGGCAAAGGTCGGCGCGGGCGCGGCCATCGGCGCCATCATTGGCGCGATTGCGGGAGGCGGGAAGGGCGCGGCCATCGGAGCCGGCGCAGGAGGCGCGGCGGGCACGGGTACGGTGCTGGCGACACGCGGAAAGGCCGCCGAATTGAAAGTGGAAACACGCATCAGCTTCCGCCTGCAGGAACCGGTCAGCGCCACGGAGAAGCTGCGTTGAGCGCTGACCGCGTTCGCCTTAGGCTCCATCCGCTCGGGGAGACCGTCGAAGTCGAACGCGGCTCGCCGCTCAAGGACGCGCTCTTCGCTTTCGGCGTCGAGTTCCCTTGCGGCGGTAAAGGCCGCTGCCGCGGTTGCCGCGTCAAAGTGCTTGATCATGCGCTCGGAGTGCATCCCGAAGAGGCTGCGATTCTCTCCGCGCAGGAACTTGCCGATGGGTGGCGGCTAGCCTGCCGTGCGACCGCCGAAAACGACTGCACGCTCGAAATCGCCCAGTGGGAATCGGCGATCCTGGTCGACCAGAGCGAATTCGCCTTCACGCCCAAAGCGGGGCAAGGCGTGGCCGTCGACCTCGGCACAACAACGCTTGTCGCCCAACTTCTCGATCTGCACAACGCCCAAGTGCTCGCTGTTCGCACCGCTTTGAATCCACAGGCCGCGCACGGCGCCGATATCATGAGCCGCGTGCAGTTCGCCATGCACAGCCCGGAACTAACCCCGCTGATCAGAAACTGCATCAGCGGCCTGATCGGCGAACTCGGCGGAACAGACGTTCGCGAAGTCACCGTGGTAGGCAACACGGTAATGCATCACCTCTTCTGCGGCCTTGATGTCGAGCCTCTTTCGCGGGTTCCTTTCGAGACCGCGCACGGCGGATTGCAGTCGGTGGCGCTCGATGGCGGGTTGCACGCGCAGTTCCTGCCTGGCCTGGGCAGCTTTGTGGGCAGCGACATCCTTGCCGGTATACTCGCAACGCGCATTCACGAAAGAAGTGAGGTCTGCGCGCTGATCGATCTGGGCACCAACGGGGAAATGGTTATCGGCAATCGCGAGCGCCTGTTGTGCGCTTCGACCGCTGCGGGGCCGGCGTTCGAAGGCGGCAAGATCAGTTCGGGAATGCGCGCAGCCACCGGCGCCATCTCCGAAGTCGCGATTGAGGCTGGGCGCCTGCGCTGCGGAGTGCTGGGCGGTGTCGCGCCGCGCGGTATCTGTGGCAGCGGCCTGGTGGATGCTGTCGCGGCAGCGCTCGATCTGGACATGATCCGGCCCACTGGCAGATTACGCGATGCGGCTATCGAACTCGCACCGGGAATCGCTGTGACGCAGGCGGACGTGCGCGAGTTGCAGTTGGCTAAGGCCGCCATTGCAGCGGGCATCGATATCCTGGCGCGGCGCTGGGGAACGACCATCGCCGGAATTACGCGCGTCTATCTGGCCGGAGCCTTCGGCAACTACATCAACCGCGCCAGCGCGCGCCGCATCGGGCTACTTCCATTTTGTGAAGAGAATGTACGGCCGGCCGGCAATACCGCGCTGCTCGGAGCCAAGCTGGCACTATTTGAGAACGACAGGAATTTTGAAACTCTGCGTAGCCGTGTCGAGCACGTGCCGCTGGGCTCGGACCCAGAGTTCATGGATCAATTTGTTTCTTCGATGAGCTTCGACGAGAACGGATTGTAGTTCGCCGCGACATCGTAGACATCGACGCCTTCGCGCCGTTTCAGAAAGTTCACCACTGCGTAAGTCAGCGGAGTTGCGGCGGTTTCGTAAGCCACTTTGCCCAGATAGCCGGAGATGATCAGGTTTGTGATCAGGCCGATGGGAAGGCTGCCGCCGAATGCGAGCGTCATTACCAGAACCGTATCCACAGCCTGCCCGACGATGGTGGATCCGATCGTGCGCGCCCAGAGGTGTTTCCCCTTTGTCAGTACCTTCATGCGCGAGAGCACGAAGGCGTTTGCAAACTCGCCGCACCAGTAGGCCACAAGGCTCGCAGCCACCATACGCGGAACGAACCCAAGAACTGTCGCGAATGCCGCCTGATCGCCCCAGTCTGGTGCAGGAGGTAGCCATACGGCAACCATCCCCATCGTGGCCAACACTGCCGAGGCAAAGAAACCGGTCCAGATGGCGCGTCGTGACGCTCCGTATCCATACACCTCCGTGAAGACGTCTCCGAAGATGTAAGTGACCGGAAACAGCAACTGGGCTCCGCTGACGCGGAATGGCCCGACGGCAACAATCTTCGACCCGACGATGTTGGAGACGATCAGCACTACTACGAAGAGATTGATGCAGATTTCGAGATAGCGGAACTGCCTTGTGCGCACGGTGCTGGCGTTTTCAGTAAAACGCTCGGACAGAAAAATGTTGTTCATCGGGGGCCCAGTGACTTCATTCTAGGTTACCGGGCCCCGTGTTTTCAAAACGACGCTCGCACGGCGAACTGCATGATGCGGGCGTTGCGCGCCGCTGTGAATTCGCCAAAACGGCCATTTACCTGCGCTCCCAGCGCATCGAAGCGTGCCGCGGTATCGAGGGTAGTGAACTGCGTGTGGTTGAAGGCGTTGTAAAGTTCGCAGCGAAATTGAAGCCGCAGCACTTCGCGAACAGGGAACGTCTTGAACACGGCGGTATCCCAATTGTTTATGCCCGGCCCCGTGATCGAAGTTGGCGCGGAAGTTCCGTACGTGCCCACGGCGGGAACCCGGAAGACGTCGGTCCGAAAGTTTCTGCTGAACGTGCGCTCGCTCTTCGGTAGCACCGGGTTGGAGAGCACGTCGATGCGCGCCCCATCGGTCGGCGATCCCGTGATATCGGTGGCCGTCACCTGGCTGAAGCCAATCGCCAGCGGCGCGCCGCTGCTGAATGTTACGACGCCGGACATCTGCCAGTCGTTGAGGATTCCTTTCATCACCAAATTGCGGAAGCGCGATTTAGGCAGATCCCAAACCCAGTTGGCCTTCAGCACATGCCTCCTGTCGAATCCCGCCAGTCCATAATTCCACTGCCGCACGGGTATCAGCGTGCTCACGGTGTCGTTGTCGTTGTCGTTGTAGTCGAGGGCCTTCGACCAGGTCCATGAAGCCCCGAACTGAACGCCTTTCTTGAACCTCCGGTTCGCGCTGACCTGTAACGAGTGGTAATTCGAACTCGATGCGAACTCGCGATAATTAATGTTGTTGTAGCCCGTGTACGTTCGCAGAAATTGCGGCGACAAAGGCACGCGCGTGTTCGTCGGATCGGCATTAGCCGGATTGAAATTCGCCCCGAACGGAATGGCGTTGAGATTGCGCTGCCACATCATGTGCCTGCTCAGCGAACCCACATAGCCGGCATCCACGATCACGTCGCCGGGTAGGCGGCGCTGCACGTTGAAGCTGAAGTTCATCGTCGTCGGCACGTGTCCTTCCGGATCGATGCCGAGCACGTTGGAAGGATACAGCAGGCCTCCTGACGAGAGCAGCGTCGGCAGCGTTCCGAAACTGATCAACGGCGTCTCGACCAGCGGCGGTTGCGTCGTGTAATTGTTTAGCGTCACGTCGAGGCTTTGCCGGTTATAGAAAACTCCAAACCCGCCGCGCACGCTGGTCGAGCCGTTTCCGGAAGGATCCCAGGCAAATCCGACGCGCGGCCCGAATTGAACGCCGCGGTTCTTGATCAGCGCCTGCGGGTAGCTCTTGTCCGAATACGGCAACGCCATTCCGTTCGACGAAATGCCGGTGCCGGGAGCGATCGCGCCGATCTGCGAAGCCGGATACGTAGCGCCAGTCACCGGATGCACGCCCACACGCTGTCCTCCCACGATCGCCGGCCGGATCAGTTGCGCTTGCTTAGCCCGGTCGAAGAGTCCTGGATTGAAACCGGATACGCGATCCTCCGCTTCGTTGATCGGGAAGACTTCGGCAAAGCGCATCCCGTAGTCGAGCGTAAGCCGCCGCGTCACTTTCCAGTTGTCCTGCGCGAACCACTCCAGGTTTGTCACGCGGTAATTCAGGAACGGACGGGAAGAAGCTTCGGTGTAAGAGTTGAAGACGCCCAGGGCGGCATTCGAGTACGCGAAATTCGAGTCCAGCGGATTATTGACGTTGCGCCCAAAATCGAAAGTGCCGTTGAAGGCCACGGCATTGGAAGCTCCGCGCCAGATGCGATCCGCGTAGATTCCGATCTTGACGGTGTGTGCACCCACGGTCTTTGTCACGTTATTAGTGAGCGAGAAAATCTTCTGCGTCTGGTTCAGCGGGAAGCGCCCTTCGATCTGCAGGGCCGCCGGATTCGTTACGCCGCCGAATGTGGCGTTGGGGATGTAGTTCAACGGATTGGAGGACGGGTTAAATTGGCCGGTCTTGAATCCCACTTTGTCGCGTTGATTGCGCGCCAGTTCCTCCTCCCGATAACTGTCGCCCTCAGGCCGCGTATTGAAACCGATCGACAACTCGTTGACGAGGGTCGGAGAAAAGATGCGAGAGTAGCGCCCGACGTAAACTTTGCCTCTCGTGCTGAACTTCTTCACGAGTTGGTCCCAGTTTTGCGGACCGGTGGTCGGGATTCCCTGCGATCCCTCGCGCTCGTCCGAATGGCGCGACATGTTGAACGCCACAAGGTTGTTGGCGTTCAGGTTGTAGTCCAGCTTCAAAGTCGACATGCGTTGCGGCTGCGTCGTCTCGGCTTGGAAGACATAGTTGTAGCGCCCGGCTGAAGTGCTTTTGTCGAGGAAGTTCGGCTGCGGAAACACCTTCAACAGCGCCACTCCATTCGGATCGAGCCGCGAGGCCGGAACCCGGTTGCCCGCGAACGGCTGGCGGCTGTTTGGGTCGGTGATCGCGATGAGCCGGTTGTTCAGGTCGAGGCTCTGCGAGAAGTCGCCGGCCCGCTCCAGATCGGTGGGAACCGTCAACTGGCGGATCGGTTGCGGTGTGCGCAAGGGCCAGAACTCCTGGCTCCAGGAGAAGAACAGCTTGTCCTTGTTGCGGTTGAAACGGCCCGGGACATATATGGGTCCGGAGACGCTGTAATTGTAAGTGTTGTAACGGTAGCGCGGATTCGCCGCGCCGAGCCTGTTGTTGAAAAAGTTATTCGCGTTGAATTGCTCGTGGCGTTTGAAGTAGCTGAACAGGCCATGGAAGTCCTTGGTTCCGGACTTGCTAATCAGTTGGATGTTGGCGCCCGACATGCGGCCGTACTCGGCCTGATAGTTGCTCAGCAGCACTTTGACTTCGGCGATCGAGTCCTGACTCACGCTGATCGCGGCATTGAAGTTGTTGCCGATCTGGTTCATCGTCATGCCATCGAGCGTCACGTTGTTCGTGGCCCTGCGTCCGCCCTGCGCGCTGAAATTCCAATTGCGGTCGATCGCTTCCGACTCCTGCATGTCCACAACGCCGGGCAGCAGTGAGACCAGCGATATCACGTTGCGCCCGCGGATCAGCAGGTTTTCAACCTGCGCGGAAGTGATCGAACCGGCTCGTTCGCTCGACGCGGTTTGCACCGCGGCGCTTTGCGCCGACACTGTGACGGATTCGGTGACGTTGCCGACCTCGAGCGGTATGCCGCCCAGCGCCAACGTTTCCGAAGCGGACAGATTGATGCCTTTGCGTTCGGCCGGCTTGAAACCCGCGGATTTGATCTGGAGGCGGTACTCGCCAGGATTGAGCGTGGCGAAGAAAAAATCGCCGCTTTCGTTCGTCTTCATCCCACGCTCGGCCTGTGTCGAGACGCTAATGAGCAGAACGTCGGCGCCCGGCACGGCCAGGTTTGAGGCATCCCTCACGGAGCCTGTGATGTTTCCCGTGATCGTTTGTGCGTACAGACCCGCGGCGATTGCAATCAGTCCAAATAGAACTCTAGTAGGCATAACGTTCCTCTCCTCCTGCGAATCGACTTCCGGACCCCTGTCGGGTTGCCGACAGTATACATGAATCGCCGGCGCCTCAAAAGACAGCACTCGGCTGGCTGAACGTCCCAACGATAACTCTTCACTGGCGGTAGCACGTATGTGATAAACGTGATACACTTTCGGGTTCATCATGTTGCGAGCCTCAGTATTGTTTGGTGCCATAGCGTTGACGGTGCTGCCCGTTTCGGCGCAGACGTTCCGCGTTCGCGTGACGGATTCTTCCAAGGCTGCTGTACCGAATGCCCGTGTGCAATTCCGGTCGCTTTCCAGCGAGCGACAGATCGTCGCAGCGATTTCAGACACTGGCGGCGAGGTCATCGGACGACTCACGCCGCCAGCAGAAATCGTGGTGACAGCCAGCGGATTTGAGCCCGCGGTCACGCGACTTGATCGCGCGGAGGACGTTACTGTCGAACTGCGGCCCGCGATCGTCCGTTCAAGTGTGGCAGTCGTCGTCCGCGATGAAGGCACGCTTGTGCAGATGGAAGGGACTCAACTCGACATTGACCGTACAGGCGCCCGAACAGTTGTCGATGCCATCGATCGTGTCGTCCCCGGTGCCTTCGTCACTCGCCGCGGGGTCATGGGTTATGGGATCGCGACGAATGGCACCGGAGGCATTTACATCCGGGGAATTGGCGAATCGCCGAACGCTGGCGTCCTGGTGGTTGTGGATGGCCGGCCAGATTATCAGGGGCTCATGGGGCATCCCTTGCCCGACTTCTACAGCCTCTCCGATGCGGGCAGCGTCAACGTCATCGAGGGCCCCGCTTCGGTATTGTTCGGGAGCAATGCCATGGCTGGTGTCGTCGAGATAAAGCCGTGGGTGCCGCGGGAGCGTATGAGCACGCGGCTGACGACGAGCCTGGGATCGTTCTATACCGGACAGCACACCCTGGCTCACGGCGCCCGGTTCAACCGTGGGTTCTACTCCCTGAATGCTGGCATCCAGCACACTTCGGGAGATCGCCCGAGCTCGGACTTCAGGAATCAGGATGGGACGCTAACCGCCGGATATGATCTTTCACCGGTCTGGCGGGCGTCGATAGAAGGCCGCTACGGGCATTTTCACGTCGAGGATCCAGGACCGCTCGCAACGCCCCTCAACAACAGCTACGCGAATGTCGGCCGCGGCGGCTTTACGACGAACTTCGACAATACGAGCAGCCGCATGTGGGGTTATGTCCGCACGTACTCGAGCCATGGGTTGCACTACATCACGGATGGATTCCGGTCCGTCGACCGGACCACGGGATTGCGTGTGGATGAAAACGTTGCCCTGTCGCGCCGAGCTACGCTCGAGTTCGGCAGCGATATCGTCAACTTTGGAGGGCGCGCTCGCAATGTGCTCCAGCGCCTGAATTACGGCGAACACGACATCACTGTGGCCGCCGGATTTGCGCGCGGGCAATGGATTTCAGGACGCCGCCTTCGACTCCATGCCGGCGTACGCTATGAAACGAATACTCAGTTCGGATCGATTACCGCCCCGGAATTCGGAGCGAGTCTGAAATTAGCCGAGGGCTATTCGGTCGCTGCCGAAGTTGGAAAGGGATTCCGGAATCCGACGATCCGGGAACTGTACTTGTTCCCGGCACCCAATCCAAACCTCCTGCCCGAACATCTCTGGAATTATCAGGTGTCGTTTCAGGCGAGGCCGGTGCGGAACGTGTCGGCAAGCGTCACCGGCTATTACGCCAACCTGGCCAATCTGATTGCAGTCACGGGCCGTTTCCCCAACCTTACACTGCTGAACAATGGCGCAGCATTGAACCGCGGTATCGAGACCTCCGGGCGCTGGCAGGCTTCCCGCCGTTTCGCTGTCCAGGGTGGTTACGCCTATCTGCGCTCCACGAATATCGCGCCATACGTTCCGGCCCACAAGCTGAATTACGGCGTTGAAGTGAACCTGTCAAAGTTGTTCGTCTATTTTGGCGGCATGAGCATCGGCAACCGTTTTGCCAATGCGCAGCACACGCAAACGATGAACGGATACCAGTTGGGCACATTGAAACTCACCTTCCCGATTCGGGAGCGCGTGCAGGTATTCACTCTGATCGACAACCTGTTCAATCGGCGCTATCAGGTTGTTCCCGGGTACGCTATGCCAGGGGCGAATGCTTTGGGCGGCGTCACATTGAGGTTCTGACTACCATGGATCGAACGCGTCCAATCCGGCCAATTGGCGGCCTTCGCGCACTGGTCATCAGCGCGCTGATGGCGGGGCTTGCGCTCGTCCTGCCGGTCGCGTTCCACGCAGTGGGACTCGGCAGCAAGTTCCTGCCTATGCTTCTGCCATTACTGTTGAACGGCTTCCTGACGCCGCTGCCTTGGGCCGTGCTGACGGGATGCGCTGTGCCGCTGCTTTCTTCCCTCGCGACAGGTATGCCGCCTCTTTATCCGCCGATTGCGATCAGTATGGCGTTTGAGGGCGCTGTGCTTGGCGGTACAGCGGCGCTGCTCTATCGGCGAGGGCGCGGCTCGATGTGGTTCGGCCTGATTGCCGCGATTGCTCTCGGACGCCTCACCGCGTTCGCTTCGCTGTACGCACTGGCCGTTCTTTTCGGTCTTCCTCCGAAACTGGCTTCCCTCGCTTCCTTGGCGCAAGGAATTCCTGGCGTGATTCTTCAGATTGCGGTCGTGCCCCTCGTCGTGAGTCTACTTTCGCGACGCCGGGGGCTTCTCTTCCAACATGAACATTCTCCAAAAGCGTGATTTTTTCAACGGCTTGGCTTCACAGTGGGATCATCTCCCGGCTCCGCCCGATGCTCCCGCCAAGATTGCGGAGTTCACCCGGCGAGCGGTCCCCGAAACGAGTAAACGAGTCCTCGATCTCGGCTGCGGCACGGGAATAATCCTCTCGCACGCTGCGCGCCAAGGACGGCAAATCGTTGAGCTTGATCTTGCGGAAGACATGCTCCGTGAGAATCGGCGGAAATCCGGCGGTCAGGGATTGCATGTGTGTGCGGACGCTGCCCAGTTGCCCTTTGCTCCTGGACTGTTCGATGCGATCGTTTGCTTCAACGTACTCCCTCACATCGCGGATCTTGGCGCTTTGCTGGATGGCCTTGCCCGGGCGGTGATGACGGGTGGGATCGTCACTATCGGACATCTCATGGGCAGCGCCCAGTTGAACGAGTTTCACGCTCAACTCGGACCAGCCGTCTGTAATGACAGGCTCCCCTGTTCCAGCGAACTTGCGCAAAGACTCGTTGCGGCTGGGCTCGATCTTCTCTCTGTTGAGGAGCGGCCTGACTGGTACTTCATTCAATGCAGGCGTGCTCTCCATGAACAGTAGTCTCCGGCTCTTCTTCGCACTGACTGCGCTCGCCGCGGGAATATGCCTTACTAGTCCTGCGCTTCTTTCTCTCGTCTGGATCGGTTCGGCGCTCGTTCACGTCGTGTTCGCGCGGTCAGGCGTGCGTGTGCCGGCGGCTATCTGGATGTCGGTTTCGCTGGCGTTGACCTTGTGGATACTTCAGCTCGTAAACGGAGCGTCCGACGTGCGGTTGCTCCTGAAAGCCGCCTGCCTGGTAGTTGTTGTGCCGCTTGCCTTCCAGTCCTTGCCATGGGTGCGGCTCGGATGGCGCGCGATCATGGCGCGTCGCGGATTGACGGCTATTCTCTTCCTGATCTTCACGCGGCACTTCGCACTGGTTCTGCTCGACGAGACGCGGCGGGCATACACTGCGCAACGGATGAGTACACCACGGCGTTTTGGGCCCGGAGCGTTCCGGTCGCTTACTTGGGCGACGGCTCGCGTCTTTGAACGCGCGTTTGTGCGCGCGGAGCGATTCTACGCCGCACGCCTCTTGGACGGGTTCGCCGAATGAACGCGCTGGACGTCTCCCAGTTTTGTTTCGGCTACAACAGCGGCGACGTGCTCCAGGACATCACTTTCTCTGTGAAACCAGGCGAGACCGTGGGGCTCATCGGAGCGAACGGGAGCGGCAAGAGCACGTTGCTGTGGGCGATTGCGGGATTGCTCGAGGGCAGCGGTGAGATTAAGGTCTGGGGCGAGACTCCCCGCCGCGGATGGAAGCGGATCGGCATGGTGTTTCAGAACCCGGAAGATCAGCTATTCATGCCAACTCTGGTCCAGGATCTTGCTTTACGCCTCGTCAACATAGGCCTGGAGAAATCGACGGCTGAAGCACAGGCAATCGCTCAATTGCAGCGCTTCGTCCTGGAAGGCTGCGCTCGCCGCCCCGCGGCACACCTAAGCCTGGGTCAGAGAAAACGTGCCGCGATTGCGGCGGCGATGATCACAGCGCCCGATCTATTGCTTGTGGACGAACCGACGGCGGAATTGGATGGACGGGCGGTCCGTGACCTGATCGCTGTTTTTCAGGATGGTGATTCCGCCAAACTGATCGCCAGTCACCATCTCGAGTTCCTGGCTAAAGTGGCCACCAGAATGATCGTTCTGAAGGACGGTTGTGTTGCGATGGATGGACCCGCTAGCGAGGTGCTGCGCAATGGCGCTCTTCTCGCCGACGCCGGCTTAGTCTGATCCCGGATAGGCCTTCTCCGGCGGCGGGTTTCCGCACTGTTCGAGCACCCCACCAGATCAAGATAATTCTCCAATAATTCCCTTTACAAAACCGGGCATCAGGTTCATACTTCTTCCATTCGGTCATTCTAACTGGGCATCAAAGCTGTAAATCAACAACTCAGAGGACCACAGAAACATGCGTAGGATAACTCTGTCCGTAATTGCGGGCATCGCTCTGACCGCCGGAACCCTGGCGGCACAGAAACCAGAACCGCTCACCAGCGTCAGCCTCTACAAGCTGAAGCCCGACAAGTCTGAGGCCTGGATAGGAATGTTCAAAAAGCATTTCGCCCCTATGCTCGACAAGCTCATGACCGACGGCGATGTCATGGCGTACGGCGTCGATCTGGATGTGCTGCATCAGCCAGGCGAAGCCAACACCACCGTCTGGTTCTCTACGGCGAACTATGCCGGCTACGAGAAAGTGCTCGACATGATTGGGAAGACGTGGGAGAAGATCGGCGCGGCCGAGAGGCAGACCGCACTCTCATACACTGACCCGGACAAGCATCGGGACTTTCTCCTGCGTAGCGTAGTCGTGAATTCAAAGACGCCGCCGGCTGGAGTGAAACCGTACACGTATTTGAGCAGAAGCCAAGTGAAACCCGGCAAGTCGGATGACTTCCGCAAACTCTTCGACAAGTACAGCAAGCCGATCCTCGATCAACTCATCGCCGACGGCACGCTCAGTTACTACAGTCTGGATGTCGAAGAGGTTCACAGCGAAGACCCGGGAGTGCGCTGGGTTGTCACGGTCTCGACTGATCTGGCCGCGAACGATAAGGTCAGCGCCGCTTTCGACGCGGCGCGCGAAAGAATGAGTGCCGCGGAGCGCTCGATCTTGAGCGGGGAGTATCGTGAAGTGCTCGTGCCGGGCGCCCATCGCGACTTCCTGATGCACGCCGCGGTCTTCGCGTCCAAATAAGTAACGCAGGCAAATGCCGCTGAACGCGAGAAGTGATATATTTCAGTTCGGTCTAAGGTTGCCTTATGAAATATTCACTTGCACTCTTTGTGCTCTGCGGCGTGATCTCGGCACAGGAATTTCGCGCAACGCTGAATGGAAGAGTTGTCGATCCATCAGACGCACCCATCGCCGGCGCTTTGATTGTTGTTCGCAATGTTGGGACTAATACACCCTTCCCGGCGAAGACCGATTCGAACGGGAACTTCACCGCGACATTTCTGCCGCCCGGCATTTATACCGTGATAGCGGAGATGCAGGGCTTCAAGAAGGCGATCCACGAAAACGTCGAGCTGAGCGTTGGCCAGTCGGCTACCTTGAACCTGAAACTGGAACTCGGCGCGATCACCCAGGAGGTAACGGTCACCGACGAAGCCCCGCTGCTCGATCAAAGTAACGCGGAGCGTGGCGGTGTGATCGACGAACAGTCGGTAAAAGAGTTCCCGCTCAACGGCCGCAACCCGTTCATGCTCTCGATGCTTTCGGCGGGAGTTGATTTCAACGGAAATATGGTCTACCAGCGCCCGTTCGACAACGGCGCGATCGCGGACTGGAGCATCAACGGCAGCGGGAACCGCAACAACGAGTTTCTGCTGGACGGCGCGCCCAACAATGCGCAAGCGGGCGGCAACAACCTGGCGTATGTGCCGCCCGTCGATTCCGTGCAGGAGTTCAAAATCGTGATGAACTCCTACGACGCGCAGTACGGCAAGTCGGCCGGAGGTGTGGTCAACGTGGTGCTCAAGAGTGGCGCGAACCGCCCGCATGGATCAATCTACGAGTTCGCCCGCCGTAACGCCTGGGATGCCAATTCATTCCAAAACAACGCGCGCGGAGCAGCCAAGGATGGCCACTTCCTCGATCAATACGGCGCGCAGTTGGATGGGCCGATCTACATTCCCAAAATCTACAATGGCCGCAATAGATCGTTTTTCTTGTTCAACTACGAACGCTACCGCGAAGGCTCTCCGCAGCCGCTGGTGCTTTCCGTGCCTGAACCGGAGATGCGCAACGGCGACTTTTCGAAACTCGTCGACCCGCAGGGCCGCGCGGTCACGATCTATGATCCCACCACCGGGCGTAACGTAGGCAGCACGTGGACGCGCGATCCGTTTCCGGGCAACATTATTCCGAAAGATCGCATAAATCCCATATCGCGCAACATCGTCAACTACTTCCCTCTGCCGAATACGAAGACGAGTGGCATGGCCTACTCGCAGCAGAATTATTTTGTTTCGGGCGGCATGAATCCGGCGTCGGATCATTTCTACAACCTCGTCATCAAACTGGACCAGAACATCGGCGACCGGCACCATATCTTCTTCCGGCACGGCAGCAACGACCGTTCGGAATGGCGCTCCACCAACGGCATTCGCGACAAACCGGGGCAGGACGGACCGGGTCCGCAAAAACGCGTCAACGATGCGTATGTGATCGATTGGGTGGGTACGCTGTCGGCGACTATGGTGGTCAATGCGCGGATTTCCTTCGCCCGTTACGTCGAGGGTGCCTCCGGAGTGGCCAATGAGAACTTCGACATCACCACCCTCGGGTTTCCCCAATCGCTGGCCAGCCAACTTCCGTATGGACAGAACTTCGGCCGCTATCAGATCGCGGATTATCTTTACATGGGCCGCTACAAGAGCAATAACATCACAAACACATGGGCTTCGAACCCGTCGCTTACGAAAGTAAGCGGCTCCCGTTCGACGAAGGCCGGTTTCGACGTTCGCTTCATCCAGTATTCGACACAGACGCCGGGCAACGTGATGGTGTTAGGCGCGACGCGGAACTTCACTCAAAAAACCTACAATCGCGCTGATGAGTTGAGTGGCAACTCGATCGCCACATGGTTGCTCGGCACGCCCTCCTCCGGTACCATCAACTACAACTCATTCCCCATCTTCATGTACCGTTACATGGCGCCTTGGGTGCAGCATGACTGGAAGATCCTGCCGCGCCTGACGATGAACTTCGGACTGCGGATGGACTTCAACCTGCCGCCCTCCGAGCGCTTCGACCGGATGAACCGCGGGCTCGACACGGAGACCGTCAGCCCGATCGACTCCATGATCGACCGCACCGCGTTCCCGGATTTCCCGACCCTGCGCGGCGGCTTGCAGTTTGCGGGTGTCAACGGCCAGCCGCATAGCGCGGCGAACTCCTATTACAAGACTTTCCAGCCACGCATCGGCGCAGCCTTTTCACTGACGCGCAAGACCGTACTGCGCGGCGGTTGGGGGCGCTACTACATGAATCCGAACAATGATTTCCTGCAGCTTTATGGTTTCTCGCAGGTGACCACGTTCAGCGCCTCGGCCGACAGCAACCGAACCACATTTCCCAATAAGATCAACGATCCGTTCCCGAAGGTGCTGAAGCCCAGCGGCAGCGCGGACGGGCTGTTGACGTACGCAGGGCGCGCGTTCACTTTTGTGAACTCGGATTTCCGCACGCCCTACATTGACCAGTTCTCCTTCGGCGTGCAGCGCGCGCTGACCAACCGGGCCCGCCTTGAGGTCACGTACTCCGGCAGCCGCGGCCACGACACGCAATCCACTAAGCCGCTCAACGAGGTCGAGGACGCGAGCTTCCGCGACGGCTGCAGCTTCATGCTTGGTGGCAATCCGGCATATTGCGACCAGGCGATGACGAATCCGTTCCGCAACCTGGCGCCCTTCGAGGGCACCACGTTTTACACGAACGCCACACAGTCGCGCGCCCAACTTTTAAGGCCGTTACCGCAATTTGCCGCGCTCACTCAAAACATGCGCAACGATGGGCGCACCTGGTATAACTCGCTCCAGGCGCTGTTCAATGTCCGCACGCGCCGCGGCATGAACATCAACGTCAATTACACCTTCGCAAAGAACATCACGCGCAGCGGCTATCTCGATCCGCAAAATGACGTCATGCAGCAAGGGCTGTACGATTGGGACAAGCCGCACCGCTTTGTGACCAGTGCCATCATGCCGTTGCCGTTCGGCAAAGGCCGCCGCTGGTTGAACGGTTCCGGCAAGTGGACCAGCCGTCTGGTGGGCGGGTGGGAGACCACCGTGAATTTCCAGGTCGGATCCGGTCAAGCCTGGAATCCACCAGCCAACGTGATTTATTTGAAGGATGCGCGCTTGCCGATGGACTGGTCGCAGGAACTCATTCGGGCATTCAAGCCCTGCGTACAGCGCTGGAACGAGAACAATACGATCACGATGATGCCGTTCAGCGTCGACTACGGTTGCACCGAAGCGAACTGGCTCGTCGTGCCGCGCTATAGTGCGGCTCGCTATCTGCCGAATCGCGATGGCACCATACGACTACAAACAACGAAGATGGCCGACGTCTCATTCAACAAGATGACGCGCGTCACCGAGCGCACGAATATCCAGTTCCGCGCCGAGATCTTCAACATCACCAACTCGTTTTACAATACGCGCCTTCAATTCGAGAACAACGCCGAGGATCCAAATTTCGGCTCCGTCAACAAATCCGCGATCAGCGCGCCGCAATCGAACTATCCACGCCAGATCCAGCTCGCGGTCAAGTTCATCTGGTAGCTGGAGAGCCGCCCCACTCGGGACTGCTACGAATTGCTGTTCCAGCGTGCCAAGCCCGCTTGCTTACGCGCGCGGCTCGGAAAGGCCTTCCGAGCCGTGACCGTCAGGGAGCGGTTGGTACGGCTCTTTCGTGGCAGGCCCCTAGTTTAAAAAGTAGGTGCGGTAGAGCGTGTCGCGTTGCTTTGGAATGAAGCCGGCGTCGCGTATGAGGCGCCGCAATTCTTCCTCACTGGCCGTGTGGTGCGTACCCGCGGCGGCGACTACGTTTTCTTCGATCATGATGCTGCCCACGTCGTTGCCGCCGAAGCGCAGCCCGATCTGGCAGGTCTTCAGTCCCTGTGTGACCCACGAAGACTGCACGTTGAGAATATTTTCAAGATACAGCCGGGAGATGGCCAGCGTTTTCAGGTATTCCGTGGCTGTCGCCTCTTCCTTCACCGAGCGCCCCAACGGTGTGTTCTCGTGTTGGAAGCTCCATGGGATGAACGCCGTGAAACCGCCCGTCTGTTCCTGAATCCGCCGGATCGCTTCGAGGTGGTTGACGCGCTGCTCAATCGTCTCGCCGCAAGCGAACATCATCGTTGCGGTGGTGCGCATACCCAGCGAGTGTGCCGTCAGATGCACGTCGATCCACTCCTGCGTGGAGCACTTCAGGCGGCTGATGCGCCGGCGCACATCGTCGTCGAGAATCTCCGCGCCCGCGCCCGGAATCGAGTCGAGGCCCGCGTCCATCAAACGCGCGATCGTGTCGCGTAAGCTCAGGCCGCTTAGTTCGGCGATGTTCCAGATTTCCGGCGCCGAGAGGCAATGCAGGTGGATCGCGAAGCGCTGCTTGATCGAGCGCAGCAGGTCCTCATACCATTCGATCTTCAGGTCGGGATGCAGTCCACCCTGCATCAATACGCCCGTTCCGCCCAGGTCGAGCGTCTCCTGGATCTTGGCGAAGATGGCTTCCTTCGGCTGAACGTATCCTTCGGCATGGCCGGGCGGCCGGTAGAAGGCGCAGAACGTGCAGTACTCGGTGCAGACGTTGGTGTAGTTAATATTGCGGTCGATGATGTAGCTGACGATGCCTTCGGGGTGGAGCTTGCGCCGTAGCGCATCCGCAGCCATGCCGATGCCGATCAGATCCGGCTCCGCAAACAGAGAGATTGCTTCTTCGCGCGTCATCATACGGAAACTGTCCCAGGTGCTTTTAGCGTATCAAATGCTTTCGCCATGCTGAGGAACAAGGCCATACCTTCACGCTCGCGCGCTCCGATCTCAAAGACGATGTCGTGCAACAGGTAATTGCGCACCAGCGCCTCGGACAGCCCGCGCACCGGCGTTTGCTCGCGTACGATTTCGTCGATGTGCTGCCTGCCGAACTGTACGGACTTGTCGAAGGCGCGCGCGGTGTCCGCGGCCTGCCTGCCCGGCCGTGCCGCCCAAATGGCGAATACCATCGGCAATCCGGTCAAGGCGCCCCACTCCTTGCCCAGATCCCAGACTTGGTACGGTAGCGTCTGCGGATCGAGATGCAGGGCCGCATCGCCAATGATCAGCGCTGCGTCCGCGGCTTCGAGCATGGACGGCAGATCGGCGCGCATCGCAACCAGCTTCGGGCTCGCACCGAAGCGTTCCGCCAGAAAAATGCGAGACAGAACCACCGAGGTGCGGGAGTTCAAGTCCGCGGCCAGCGTGCGAATTCGCCCAGGCGGAACTTTGGAGATCAGCAGGATGCTGCGTACCGCGCCATGGCAGGCGATCCCGGAGTTGCCGACCGCTTCCAGGCGCTGACGCTGCACCTCCACCACGGGCGCAATCCCGATATCCGCGCTTCCATCGGCAAGCGCGTCGGCGCACTCGGCGGGCGTGCGGAAGCTTAGGTCGAAGAGCCCGCGCTGCGCGCCGTGCAACATGCCCCAGACCAGCGGAACGGTATTCAGGAAACTGACGGCACAAACGCGGAGCGGCTCGGAACCAAGATTATTCGAATTCAAACCTCTAGTCTAACAAAGGAGTGGCGTTCCGCCGATCTGTGTTTGTGTGGCGACTGTGTACGTGGCAACGAGCAGTTGGGCCAATTATGCTATTTTGCAACTAGGACGCTCGCCAATCGCGTCTCTGCTGACAAGCCCATGAAAAACTTTCAGATCGCGGTTTCCTGTGCATTGATACTGGCTGCGGTTCCGGCTGCGGCGCAGCTTACGCTGAATCCCAATCCGGCGCGTGTCGTTGGACAACCCAAGACATTACTGACCTCGTCTCAGCCCAATCTGGTGGAGGGCAGGGAACTGGCCAACCCCGGGGGCCTTGCTGTAGACATGTCCAGCGGCTTTCCAGGCGCACTGTACGTCGCCGACACCGGCAACAACCGGGTGTTGGCCTGGAAGAGCGCGACCGGGTTCAGCAACGGAGCCCCGGCCGATGCTGTGATCGGGCAGAGAGACCGCTACACGACCCTCGCACAAGGTCCGAGCTCGGGATTCAGTAGTGGGCTTTACGCACCCACTGCCGTGGCCGTCGATGGTCAAGGCAATCTGTATGTGGCCGATTCCGGGAACAACCGGATCATCCGATTTCCCCGCCCGCTCGATCAAAAAGAGGATGTGAAGCTGCCCGACATGGTGGTCGGCCAGACGAGTTTCAGCGGCAGTCAACCAGGAACCTCCGAGAAGCTCATCGCGACGAACGCCGGCAACGCGATCTACCGCTGCGGCATGATCTTCGACAGTAACGGCAATCTTTATTTCTCCGACCCTGCCAATCATCGCGTATTGCGGTTTCCGGTGGGGGGGCTGAACGCCGGAGCGAATGGGCCCAGTGCCGATCTGGTTCTCGGACAACCCGATTTCAAGGCGAACAAGGTTCCCACAGCATTGCCGGGAGGCGACATCCGCTTCGTGAGAGACGGGATGGCGCAGCCGTCCGGCATCGCCCTGGATTCCGCCGGTCATCTCTTCGTAGCCGACGTCTACAATCGCGTCCTGGTCTATGCTCCGCCTTTCTCTAACGGAATTGGAGCGGCACGGCTGATGGGCGTGACCCGCACACCGGCCGGCCAAGCGCCATCGGGACCGACGAACGTGACTGTCGGCTCATACGCCAACAATCGTTTCAACCCGCCCGAGGGCGTTTTCGTTCTCGACAACACTCCATTTATTATCGACACTCCGAACAACCGCATCCTGCAATTCGATCCGGTCGACAAGTGGCCCGCGGAGACAACAGATAGGATTTCGCCGACGGCGGTGCTGGTTTACGGACAGAGCGATTTTGTTTTGAGCAAACCCAATCGCGGCGCCATCGAATCGAGCGCTTCGAGCTTTGACGAGCCGACCGCCGCCGTCGTGGCCGGCAACAACATATATGTCTCCGATACGGGTAATAACCGCGTGCTGTCGTTCCGCATTTCGGCGTTCGACACTGCCGAGCGCGTGCTGGGACAGGATGGTTTTGTCTTCTCCTCGCCCAATCTCGTAGAGGGCCGCGAATTCTTTTTGTTCTCAGCATTCCGGGGTGTAAGCGGGGTCAACGCGATCTTCGCCGACGGCGTAGGCATGGCCGTCGACTACAAGTCCGATCCTCCCGCGCTGTTTGTGGCCGATACCTACAACAACCGCATCCTGGCTTTCCGCGATATCCGCAAAGTGAGGCCCGGCGACAAGGCCGACTTCGTCCTGGGTCAGTTGGATTTTCAGCGCGTGCTGGCCAATTCGCCGGGCGGAGATCCGGATGTGCGCGGCACGAACGGCTTGTACATACCGGCTGCGCTGGCAATCGATTCCCAAGGCGATCTGTGGGTGGCCGATTCGGGCAACTCTCGCGTCCTGCGTTTCCCGAAGCCGTTCGCCAATCCCGGCAATCGCGCTGCGAATCTCGTGATCGGGCAGGCGAACTTCACCACCCGGATCACGGACACTACGGCGCGCACGCTCTCTCGTCCAGTAGGTCTGGCCTTTACCGGGAACGGTTCGCTGCTGGTTTCCGACACGCAACAGAGCCGCGTGCTCTACTTTGAGCGGCCTCCGGGCGGCGACTTCTCGAACGGCCAGGCGGCCATCAAGGTTTTCGGGCAGCAGGATTTCAGCGGTTCCAGCTTCGTCACGGGCGACGGAAGCACCGGCATGGCGTTCCCGCGCGGAATTGCAGTGGACATTGATGACCGTCTGTTCGTCGCCGACACCGGCAACAACCGCTTGCTGGTTTTCGATCGCATTCCGGCGGTCTCCGGCATCACCGCGCAACCGGCCTTCATCCTTACCGGAGAAGCGACGGGGCAAGCGCGCATCAGCAGCCCGCACGCGGTCGCAATCAGCCCGGTCGGAAACGAGGTCTGGGTTGCCGATACCCGCAACAACCGCGTCGTTCGCTTTCCCACATTTTTCGATCTGGTGCTCGGTAACAAGGCGATTGAGGCTGCCGTACCCGCAAACGCTCCCTTAGGTCTCGCCGTCGATGGCTTCGGCAATGTACTCGTCGCCGAGGCTGTCAACCGCGTCTCGCTGTACTTCCCTGGAGTCGCCCCGGCCAACGCCGCCAGCGGCTCGCCGCGCGCGCTTTCGCCGGGTCAGTACGCATCGATCTACCCGCGAGGGGTCGGGTTCACGTTCGGAGACCGGACCATGGTTTTCAATGAACTCCCGAACCCGTTGCCGATGCCGCGCGAACTTGCCGACATCGCCGTGATGCTCGACGACCAACCGCTTCCGCTACACTTTGTTTCGCCCGGCCAGATCAATTTTCTGACGCCGATGGGGAATCCGACGAGCGGCAGTGGCGAGTTGCAGGTGATCCGGCCATCCACCGGCCAAATTATCGCTGCCAGCACGGTGAGCTTTGGATCGGCCAGCCCGGCACTGTTCACCAAGGGCGCGGGTGGCGCGGGACAGATCGCGGCGCTCAACCAGGATGGCACCGAGAACAATGCCGCAAATCCCGAAGGCCGCGGCCGGGTGGTGCAGTTGTTCGGAACCGGTCAGGGAGTGATCGCGAATGCGCCCGCTGACGGCACGGCCGTTCCCAGCGGTCCGCTTTTGATGACTTCCGAGCTGCCGCAAGTCGTTATCGGAACGCAACGCGTGCCCGATGCCAACGTGCTTTTCTCGGGCCTCGCTCCTGGACTTGTCGGAGTCTGGCAGATCAACGTGAAGATTCCCGATAACGTCGCGCCGAGCGCCACCGTGCCTGTTGCTGTAGTCCTGCGCAGCATCGCGAGCACGGAAGGCTCCGTCGCCGGGAAACCGCTGTCGACCACCATCGCCGTCAAGCAGCAATAGCCCAGGCCGTAATTGAAATGCCCCGCAGTGACGGCAGGCGTACGCACGCCGTCACTGCAGCTTTACCTTTACCTCGTTGCCGGCCTTGCCCTCCACCTGCAACTGCAACGTCGTCAACCCGCTCACACCCGCTGGAACCTGCACGTTCACCTGATACAAACCCACAAACTGCGGCGCCAAACCGGCGAACGCAGCCTGCGTGAAGGTGTTTCCGATCTTTACCGTGACTAGGCTCGTGGTCTCCGAAAGCCCATTCGAGCGCCGCACCACCTGGCCCAAACCGGTCGCGTAGATCTCCAGGTATTCGCCGGGAGCGGCCGGCCGTTCCGTCGTCGTGAGGCCCGTTCCCGCCACTAAGATCGCTCCCATTCCACTCGCAGCATCGAAGAACACGCCCGGCTGTATGCCGATCACCGGTACTCGGGTCGGCAGCGAGTTGCCCGCTGCGTTTTGAATGACGAGAGTTGTGAAGCTCCCGCTCAGATCGGCCGGCACTGCGAAGTTGATCTGCCGTTCCGAGACATAGAACAGCGGCACAGGCGTTCCATCGAGCAGCACTTGCACACCACCCAACTCCGTCTCCAACGGGAGTTTGCCTTCTTCCGTGAATCCCGCGCTGAGGTTAGTTCCGAAGATCGTCCCGATCCCGCCCGGCGGAATGCCGGATTCGAACGAGGCCGCATTCACCACTGAACCGATCGCGACTTGCGAAGCTCCCAGAGCCACAGCCAGCGCCGCCGGTCCATCCGGCACGCCGTCCAGCGAGAAGTGTAGTTGGTTCACGGCGCCCGGCCCCGTCGTCCACCGAAAGCTCGCCAGACCGGCGCTGTCTGAGACGACAGCCGACGTGGCCAACGCGCCGCCGCCAGTCACCGTCGCTTTCACCGTGACGCCCGCATACGGCAGACCGTTTTCATCCGTTACCTTGACGACCACTGGTTCCGGCAATGCCGTACCCGTAACGAGAGGCTGCCGGTCGCCAGACAACACTCTCAATTTCAATTCGTTGCCGTCAGAAACTTGAATCTTTGTCGCAACTACTTCGTAAGCCGCATCGGCCGCCTCAACGCTGACTTCCTCGACTCCGCGGCGCGTACCTGTGATATCGAACGCGATGGACGCAGCCCCGGCAGGAATCGTCACCGAAGCAGGCGCCTCGGCCATGCCATTCCTGGTCCTTAATAAAATGGCGAGCGGTACCGTCAGTGCCGAGGCTGTCGAGATGGTCGCCCGAGTTGTCGAACCGACGCGCACGCCGACGGCGGGAAAGAGCGAGACGCGCAAACTCTTCGCAAGGCCGGTTTCGGCGCTTGCACGGTCAGACGCAGAACTCCTGTAAAACTTCTCAAATTCATCCCTATACTTATCCACCTGCGCGAGTTGTTCCTGTGTCGGCTGGCTTCCTTGCGCGGTGATGAGCACGAAAGCGAAGCGGAACTTGCGCTGCGAGACGGTGTAGTCCGGCCGGCGTGGGCCCTCCGCCTGGATGAGTTCTTCAACCGTGACGTCGCGCCTTGTACCGCTGAACGAAATGCCCGAGCGCGGTCCTGTCAGCGGCGAGATGCTGGCATTCTCCACCAGAAACGTCGGAGGAACTTCCGCAGGAGCCCGCAGGCCCATGAAATACTGATCGAGGGGCGAGTAGCCTTGCACCGTCGCGGTAGTCAGAAAGCGCGGCGAAGCGGCTGCGCCGCGATCCGCTATCCTGTTTCCTTCCAATAGTGAAGCTTCCGAATTGAAAGTGAAAGCCCAATGTGCGGACTGCCGTCCCAACATCGGTCGAGCCGTTGGTTGTCCCGGATTCCGCACGCTCGCGAACGCCAGAAATAGATGCCCCGCTTCATGCGCAATTACGCTCATGCTGGTGTCGCCGGCGGTGGCGCGCGCCGGCACCACGGCGTAGGGGTCCTTTGGATACTGGCTGAGCGGGCCCATGTTCATGACCGACTGCAACCGCAATGTAGAGCCGAATTCCGCGCCGTTGTCCGCTGCTCTGTCGCCATACCCGCTGCGGTTGTTGCGCACGGTTACCTCATACGCAACTGCTCCGTCCGAGGCCGGAATACCGAGTGAGTTGAACAGGACCAGATAATCGTAAGCGTCTTCGTGCGTCTGGTAGAACTTTTGCGCGGCTGTGACGATATCGACCTCCTGCACTTGTGTGAATCGCTCCGCAATCGCAGCGCTGAACTCTGCTGAACTACCTTCCACAAATGAGAGCACGGCGGATTCGCCCTGCGCGCTCCCCGGCGCGATGCCGACGACGGCTTCTGTCGAGGTAGCCGTTCCGTATGCAAATTCAATTTTTCCATCGGGATACAGCGCAATTTGAAACGATTGTCTGAGACCGACGCCAAAGTCCTGGTAGATCGGAACGTCCACCCAACTCAGCACCACGCGCGACGGTTCCGCGAGCACCCGAACAGAGGCGTTAGGTTGGCTCGGATCGAGATCCGCAAACAACGGTGCGATCCGCGGTGGACCGGCTACCAGGCGCCCCAAGGAGCGATCCTCCGGCGGGTTGTCAGCCTTTCCCATCGAGAGATTGCCATCCGAGTTCACATACAGGCGGCGGTAGCTGGTACCGAAGAATGGAAATGCGAACGGCAAGTCCACGGCGCGGCTGTCATCGTCGCCCAAGCCATCAAGGGGATTCCCGGCTGCGGCCCGTTCCGGGCTGTAGGTGCCTTGCCCGACCTGAAAGCGATACCGCAGTGCGGTAATCGCGGAAGGCAGAAAAGCGATGCTCTTTCCGTTCAGATTGAACGCGTTGAGTCGCGACACCACGCCATCGCCGTCCTCAATGATTGCGATCTGCCCCGCGTCGCGGTTCGTCGAGACCGCCTCCGGAGCAGCCGCCAAGCCCTGTGCTCGAAGAAGTTTTCGCGCCTTCCCGGACATCCGGTGAAGGTGAAGTGCTTCTTTCCAGTTTTCATTGTAAGTGCCACATGAAACTGGTACTTGTCTTGCTTCTGATGCCCACGAAAATGATACGAGCACACAGAGGATGGAGGTAAAGCGTTTCATAGACTCGCCACCACTTTATTGTAAGATACTCTCATTGGAGATCATTCGACCTATGGCATTTTGCACAAACTGCGGTCATCAAGTATCTGACGGCGCACGCTTCTGCTCTGGTTGCGGCCAATTGGCGGGCGGTCCCTCGGCATCCTCGGTCGCGACCATCCAGCCACTTGATTACACAATTCAGGGTGACAATCTTCAGGTTGCGCGCGTGAAGCTGAAGCCCGGCCAGGAGGTCTACGCGGAGGCCGGCAAGATGGTCTACAAGACTCCCAACGTGAACTGGGAAACACGCATGAGCGGTGACTCCCTGGGTGACAAGATCTGGGGCGCAGTGAAGCGCAAGCTGATGGGCGAGTCGTTATTCCTCACCTATTTCCGCACCGACGGCAATGGCGAGGTCGGTTTCGCGGGCAACTACCCGGGCCGCATACAGGTCTTTGATTTGGCGGCCGGGCAATCCGTGATGGTCCAGCGCGACAGCTTCCTGTTCGCGCAGCATTCCGTTCAACTGAACATCGCCTTTGTCAAAAAGCTGGGCGCGGGGGTCTTCGGCGGCGAGGGCTTCATCCTCGAAAAACTGACCGGGCCAGGCTCGGTCTTCATCCATGGCGGCGGCGATTTCGTGGAGTTCCAACTCGCCGCGGGCGAGACGCTGCAAGTGGATACGGGCTGCATCGTCGCTTTCGATGAGGGCGTCGAGTACGACATCGAGTTCGTCGGCGGCATCAAGACCGCGATTTTCGGCGGGGAAGGGCTTTTTCTGGCGACCTTGCGCGGACCAGGCCGGGTCATCGTCCAGAGCATGACGCTCGAAAAGATGCGTCGCGAACTGGCGCCGATGCGCAGCGGAGGCGACGAACGTAGTCCGTTGGGTGCCTTGGGCGGGATTTTTAGCTCCGAAGACTAGATTTCGGCATTTTAACTCCAATAATGTTCTAAACTTACCCCGATGAGCAGCCGATTACATAAGTGGTCGGAATGCTTAGCGAAACAAATCTGCCGCCAGTCGCCACCCAAGGCGCTATCGTCGCCGAACCGGAGGAGTTGGCCCGGCTTAAGTTCCATTTTCTGGCAAGTCTGAACCATGAGATCCGCACGCCGCTGACGGGCATCCTGGGAATGGCGGACCTATTGCTTGAGACGGACCTGAGCGTCGAGCAGAAAGACTATGTCGACGCTGCCAAGTCCTGCGCTGAGAATCTGTTTGAGATTCTGAACGCGACGTTGGAGTTTACCGCGCTATCGGCCGGCAACCTGGTTCTCGAACGCACCGAGTTCGCTTTGCGCGATACACTTCGCAATGCGGTCGACGAGTACCGTCCCTTGTGTGAGGAAAAGGGGCTAGTGCTGCGGGTCGTGCTCGACGATGCGTTGCCTGAGTTCGCTATCGGCGACGCACAGCGGCTGCGTCAGCTAGCCGGCTGCCTGGTCAGCAACGCCACGAAGTTCACCCACATCGGCAACGTGACCGTCGATGCGGCTACCGAAATTGACCCGTTCGCCGGCATGTCTCTCGTCGTTACCGTTACCGACACCGGCATCGGCATCGAGGCCGACGCGCTCGCGACGATCTTTGAATCATTCCGCCAACTCGAAAGCGGACTGGCACGCAATTACAACGGCCTCGGTCTGGGGTTGGCCATTGCGCAAAAACTCGCCAATCTGATGGGAGGCGTCATTGAAGCGCACAGTGTTGAAGGCGAAGGCAGCCGTTTCTGGTTTCGCGTTCCGCTTCAACCGGTATACGATGGACAGGCCGTCAGCACACAGGTCGCGAAGGGAAACGGCGGTTATCGTCTGCTGGTGGTCGACGATAACGAGGTTGCGCGCGATGTGGTCAAACACGTTCTAATGCGCCAGCCCTACGCCGTCGATTTTGCCGATAGCGGTCCGGCGGCGCTCCAGGCCGTGAAAAAGGCGCAGTACGACCTGATTTTGATGGACTTGCAGATGCCGGGCATGGACGGCTTGACCACCACAGACGCGATCCGGAGCACTCCGGGGCACTCGGAAGTTCCGGTGCTGGCTTTCACGGCGAATACCTACGATGAGATTCGCACGCTCTGCCGGACACACGGTATGCAAGGCTTCGTCGCCAAACCGATCCGCGCGGCGGATATGATCCGCACTCTCGAATCGATTTTGAACTGATCGCGCGGATGACCTGACTTCATCCCGCGCAGTGAAACAGCCGCAAGCGCACCGGACCCGGCCGCGAAACCAGCGCACCCGCGTAGCCCTCGCCCGCCGGCAAATCCCACAGCGACCACTCCGGCGCTCCGGGAACAGGGAGGTCGAAGGCGCGCTCCACTTCCGGCGCGACGGAAAACCGGTTTAGTCCACCTGCGATTCCGGTTCCCAACGCTTTCAAGAGCGCTTCCTTGCGCGTCCAAGTCCGCAGGAATGCCACCGGCAACTGCTCCTCGGGAAGTTGGCGTAAATACTCACGTTCGGATTCGGAGAAAAACCGCTCCGCGATCTCGATCGCCTTCACCTTGCGGCTTTCGCGTTCGACATCCACGCCGACGTCCCGGCCCCGTGCGAAAGCGTATAACGCCAGGTCGACCGAATGCGAAAGGTTGAACTGTAGATCGCTGTTCGGCAGAAACGGCTTGCCATGCTCGCTCTTGGCGAGTTGAATCGACTTTTCGGGCTGCCCTGTGTAAAGCGAAAGCAGCCGGCTGAGCGTGCCGCCCCCCGCGCGTGGGCCCGTGCTTCCGCTGATCACACGCCTGCGCCGCCAAACGTGAATTTCGTCCTCGCGCAGTTCGAGTTTGGGAGAAGGAATCAGCCATGCGCCCATAATGGTTACCGAACCGCTTCCGCGGCATCGGCCGCCAGGGATTTCAGAAAGGTTTCCTGCGCGGTCGCAAGGAAAAAGTGCCCCCCGGGGAAGAGCTTCAACGCAAACGAGGCGGACGTTTGCCGCTCCCACGCCGCCAGATGTTCGCGCGTGATGTTGGGATCCTTCGATCCACCGTAGGCACGAATGGGGCACGCCAGCGGCGGCTCCTCGGAATAAACATAGCCGCGATAGAGCGCGGCGTCGGCGCTGAGCGCAGGGAGGATCAGGCGCATCAACTCGCGATTCTCCAAAACCTCCGGCGGCATGCCTTCCAGCCGGTGTAGCTCCTCGACGAACTCCTCCGCGGAAGGCTCGCGCGGCGGCACGTGCCCCAAACGGAATTGTGGCGCGCGCGCGCCGGAGACAAACAGCGCGGCAGGCTGCGGGCTACCCTGGCGCCGCAGCCAGCGCGTCAACTCAAAAGCGATCGCGGCGCCCATGCTGTGCCCGAAGAAGGCGAAGGGTCGCCCGGTATGCGGCTCGATGGCGGCGGCGAGCGCGGCGATCAGATCCTCCATGCGCCGGAAGGGCGTTTCCCCGGCGCGGCTTTCGCGCCCCGGTAGGCGCACTGGACAGACGGCGACCGCCGGGCCGAGCGCTTCGCTCCATCCATGAAAACCCGACATCCCTCCGCCGGCGTGCGGAAAACAGAACAGCCGCAACGCGGCCGGCCGTCCCAGCGCCGCGGCGGGAAACCATGCACCGCTCGATGCACCTTCGGCCTTTTTGCGCAAGCGCAACGCCAGCAATCGCCGCTTTTCCGGTGACAGGCTCTCAATCGGCGACTGCCTTCGTTCGGCCGGCGCTGCTTCCGCAGGACCCTTGCGCGGCGCGCGCACGACGCGCCACAACAGTCTTTCGAACGGCTCCACGTTCAACTTCGCGACATACGCCAGCGCCGCGCGCCTTGATTCGCGCGAGAGCTCTTCGTAGTGCTCGCGGTCCGTCGTGAGGCGCTCAAGCGCGGCCTGCCACGGTCCGGCATCCTGTTCGGGTACTTCCGCCACTGGCACCATTTGTTCATCGAGGCGCGGGCGGTACTTCTCAATGGGCCGCACCGGCAGCAGATAATCGACGCCGCACATCGCCTCGGGTATTCCACCCACGTCGGCCGCCAGCACCGGCACTCCGCGCAGCATCGCTTCGACGATGATGCGGGAGCGCGCCTCGGCCCACAGCGACGGGACAATCAGCACGCGCGTGCGTTTCAGCAGATCGTCGATGCGGTCGACTGGCTCGAGCACTTGCACGTTGGCGCGGCCCTCCAACAGGGCGCGGTCGCCCTCATTGGTTCCCCATGTTGGCACGGCCGCGAACTGCAACCGGGGCATGCGCTCGGCAAGCGCCAGAAAAATCGAAATGCCCTTCACCGCGCACGGATTCACGAGCGTGACGAACTCATTGTCGAATCGGCCCAGCGCCTCGCACGGCTCCGGGTCCATCAGCGAAAGCGGCACGTGCGTAGCTTCCGTCGCGCCCCACTTGCGGATGTAGCTCGCGACGTATTCGCTGACGCCGACCAGTGCGGAGGCCTGCCGAAGGGTGTCCGCTTTTTGCCCGCTCGGAAAAGCGCAGTCGGGGCCGAAGGGCAGCGCGAGCGTGGCCCGCGCCAGATAAACCACACGCGCACCTTCCTGTTTCAGCGCCGCTTCGAGGAGCAGTTGCGCCGGGTCGTCGGTTGATGTCAGGATCACGTCCGGAGCGAACTCGGCCGCCTGCTCGCTGAAATAGCCGCGCAGATTTGCGTGTGCGGTCACGACATGCACATCGACGCCGTTTAGCGGAAACCTCACAACACCAGCCTCCACCGCATCAGACGTTACGTTGCGCGCGGCGAGTTCCGCCAGGTAGCGTTCACTCTCGCCCGCACCGAAGCCCGCCGTGCGTGCGACCACACGCACCGTGTGCCCGCGTTTCGCGAGGGCTTCCACCAGCAGGCGGTTCGACTTGTCGCCGCCGCCGTGCGCCGGATAGTATGGCGAATTCTGCGCCAGCAGGATGCGCAGCGTTGCGGCGCGGCGCGGCAGTCCGTCGAGATAGCGTTCCATCTGGCTCGCATCGAGCGCGTCGACGAAACGGCTCGCGGCCTCGCGCGCCACCGCCGATTCGCGCTCATATGCATCGCGATCTGTGAGCAACTGGTCCAGCGCTTCGAGCCACGGAGCGAGAGACTGCGGCTCGATCACAGGCCTCGGCATTCCGTGCTCGTCGAAGACCGATTCAAAGCGCTCGATCGCCTGCACCGGGATCACGAATCCGGTGCCTTCTTTCGCTTCCTGCAATCCGCCCGAATCGCTGGCCACTACGGGTAGGCCGCGCAACATCGCTTCCATCGCAATCAGCCCGAAGCCCTCGTACCACAGCGACGGCATCAGCAGCACGCGCGTGCGCTGCAGGAACTCCTCAATGTCGCGGCAGTTCGGCAGTATCTCGATATTGGGCAGCGCCGCCAGTGCCGCGCGGTCCGCGGCCGTCGTGCCCCAACCGGGCAGCGCGCCGAAGGCGACGTTCGGCCGCGCTCGCGCGATGTCGAGAAAAATCGGAAGCCCCTTCACTGCGCACGGGTTGATCATCGTCACCAGTCCGGTGTCGAAACGTGCCAGATTCGCGAACGGACCCGTGCCGTAGACAGGCGGATGAATCACCGCCGGTGTCAGCCCCGTGTGGCTGTGTATGTAGCCGGCCATGTGGCGGCCGATGGCGACCACACCAGCGCACTGCGCCACCAGTCCGGTCGCGCGCGCATTCTTGTTCCAGCTTGCCGGACCAAATGGAAACCACTGCGGCGTGTGCGCCAAATAAACGACGCGCTCCGGCGCGGCCGTGAGCGCCTCGCGCAGCAACAGTTGCCCCAGATCCTCGCTCGACACTAGTACCCAATCGGGATCGAACTCGCGGATCTGTTCGCCGAGAAGTTGAACGCGGCGCTGCGGCTCGGCGCTGGAGTACACGCTGATGCCGCCGTGTACGGCGATCTCCACGCCATCGCGCACGCCGCCGGCCTCACCGGCCAGGCCCTCGTCGCGGAGTTGTTCGCGCTTGCCGCGATCCGTGTCCGGCAGCGCGCCGCCCACGACGCGGCACTCGTGCCCGCTCCGGCTTAACGCTTCCAGCCAGAGCAGATTGCTGCGCGTGGCGCCACCGCGTGGCGGCACATGCGAAGCGTTCGAAGTAAGCAGAATTCTCATGCGGTCGTAGTCCCGCTTCCGGATTCCTGTTCGAGCAGCGCCTGCACTTCGTCGTCGGAGAGCCCTTCGAGTTCCTTCAACAGATCCTCATACTCGCCCGCTTCCTGAATCTGGTATACCTCGATGGCCTTCGCCAACTCCTCGATAGTAAACGCGCCGCTGTAGACGATTTCGAGCGAGAGATCGGCGTCAAAGGCCTGACGCACTGCGGAGAGCAGTTGAACCGCCAGCAACGAGTGTCCGCCGAGATCGAAGAAATTGTCATGGATGCCTACGGCGGGCAGATTCAAGAGGTCCGCCCAGATCGCCGCAAGCTGTTGTTCGAGCGGAGTGCGCGGCTCCGCGCCCGTGCTTGGAGCGGCTGGTGCGCTTCTTCGGCCCGCGCGTATCGCCGCGAGCACTTGCTGCGGCGCCGCCAGTTCCGTTGCAAAGCGCATGAAATTGGCCGGCTTGACCGCAGGACCGGATTCCTCGAACTGCGGCACGAGTGCGGGTTCGCGGCCTTCTGATTTGTACTGGAACTCCGCCAGATACTCCGCTGAAAAGCGGTATAGCGCGCCGCCCGCCAGACTTGTGACCGAAGACGTACCCGCGCTTTCGAGCAAAGCTTTGGCCGGCTTGTTGCGCGCGGTTTTTGTGAACGGCACAGTTACGACGGAGACGCCACGCTCCAACGCCACCTGCCCGAGCTTCGCTAACATGCGATGCTCCACGCCTTTTCCCAACGCGCGGCAACTCAACAGAAAGGTGTCGAGCGCCAGGGATCCGCCGACGATGCGGTAGAGCAGCACGCCTACCAGCCCATAGTCGCCGAAGCGGTCGCGCACATGCACCGTAAGGCACTCGCTGCCCGCCGCGTCCAGAAACTCGCGCACCTCACCTTCGCCGCGGCGCACACTCGTGAAGTTCATCTGATTGGTGCGCAGCGTCAATTGCGAAACGCGCGGCAACTCGCCAGCGGCCATCGGAGCGATGTCGATTTCGAGCGCCAGCGCCGCAAGGAATTCCGCCAGGCTTGCCGTCTTGCGCTCCAGCCGGCTGCGGGCGATACGCTGTGCGTACAGTTCCGAGCGCCGCCGGTCCTCCCCGGTTACCTTGAGACGATCGAAGGCCCAAACGTGCCGCAGGAATTCCGGGATCTGCGCGTTGTCGCGCGGCAGCGTCAGACACAATACCTCGGGACAGTCCGCGCTCACCTGCGCAGTTTCGGCGGGATTGTCGTCGACGAAGATAAAGCTGTCCAAACCGAGATCGAGTTCCTCGGCCAGCGAGCGGATGTTCGTGGACTTCGGCTCCCAGTTGATGCGTTCCGCCACGAAGTGTTCCAGCCGTAACGGCATCGACGGGTTTAGCCGGAACGTTTCGAGGACGTCGTCCTCGTTATTCTTGCTCGCCACGCAGAGCAGTGCGCCTGCATCGTGCTGCGCCACCATGAACTCCTGCAACAGGCGGTGCGGCCCATCGACGATGATGCCGTGGGGTCCATCTTCGCCGCACACGCCGAGCCAGAGGGTCTCGTCGCAATCGAGCACAATCACTTTGTATGGCGCGCGTTTGAGCGCGTGCGCCTGGCGCGCGATGAGTGTCGCCGCGGCCGCGAAAAACAGTGGAGTGTACGGAATGCCGCCGAGCTTTTCGCCGTGCTCGTCGTAGTACTCTTTGACCGGATACAGCGCGGCGAGCGCGGCCGCTGTTGTCAGGTGAATGCCGGGCAGCGCGTCCGTCTCCGCACGCAGCATCGCTTCCATGTCCGTCAGCAATGTGTGATGACCCGGCTGCGCCAAGAATTGAGGCGATGGCGGACACAAGCAGACCAGCGTCGGCGAAGGAAACGCAGCGGCCACGCGCAGGCCTTCAATGAAGTGGCGCACGCCGGCCTCGAGCCCCGCCGCTCCGTTGGCGGCCCAATCTTCCAGCCGCACGAGCAGCGCGTTGACGCCGCCCCGGTTGGACGCGAGCAGGCTCCCGGGGTCCAGCAATTGTTGGAAGACCTGGTTGTAGGGCGCGAAGCGGATCAGTAGGTCGAGATCCAGCTCTCCCATCCAAAACGACAACGCGTCTTGAATGGCTTCCGCCGTGAATGTGGCACTTACCGCCAGTTGTGGCGGAACCGGCGCCGACTGAAGGGTGTCGGTGGGCATTAGGAAAAATTCGTAAGTTTCATTATCGTTCGGCGGGCCCTCGCGGCACAAACTCGGCAGGTCGCGCGACCTGGAAATGAGGCCCTCGGAAGGCGCACTCCAAGGCTCGCAATCCACTCTCGTGCTGCACACCCAACGGGCCCGTGCTACATTGAAACTTCGCAATCCGCCCGCATGTCGCAAGTTCTCGATCTTCTCCGGCGCAATCGAAACTACCGCCACACTTGGCTCGGGCAAGTGGTCAGCGAGATCGGCGACTATTTCAACAACATCGCTGTCTTCAGCCTGGTGATTCAGACCACCGGATCCGGCCTCGCCGTCAGCGGCGTGATGCTGGCGCGTGCGATTCCCGCGATGCTCGCCGGACCTGTAGCCGGAGTGCTGCTCGACCGCATGGACCGCAAGCGCGTCATGATCGCCAGCGATCTGGTACGCGCCGTCGTCGCGCTCGGTTTTTTGCTGTGCATGGATGGCCGCCGTACCTGGCTACTCTATGTGCTCAGCGCGCTGCTGATGTTCGCCTCTCCGTTCTTCTCGGCCGGACGCGCCGCGATTCTGCCCACCATCGCGGGCAAAGACGACCTGCACACCGCCAACTCGCTCACGCAGACCACAGAGTGGGCTACGCTCACGCTTGGCACGATGCTGGCCGGTTACAGCGCGGCGAAGTTCGGTTTTCAATGGGCTTTCGTGCTCAACTCGCTCTCGTTTGTGTTTTCGGCGATCTTGATTGCGGGCCTGCGCGGGCACTTCAAGGCGCGCCGCGAACACGCAGCTCCAGCGCTGCGTCCGTTTCACGAATACAAGGAAGGCTTGCGCTACATCCGCAGCGTTCCGCTAATCTTCGGCATCTGTCTGCTGACGGTCGGCTGGGCGACGGGAGGCGGCGCGGCGCAAATCCTCTTCACGCTCTTCGGCGAGGTCGTCTTTCATCGGGGCGCGAAGGGCATCGGCAGCGTGTGGGGCTTCGCCGGACTCGGACTGCTGGCCGGCGGCGCCTTCGGGCACTGGATCGGCAAGCGCCTCGGATTCCGCGGCTACAAGCGCACCATCTCCGTGGCCTATCTGGCGCATGGCGCCGCGTATGTGCTCTTCAGCCAGATGACCTCGTACGGGCTTGCGCTGTTCTTCATCGCCCTCTCGCGCGTGGGCCAGGCAACGTGCTCCGTACTGAACTACTCGCGGCTGATGCGGCACACGGAGGATGAATATCGCGGGCGCGTCTTCTCGACATTGGAGACGCTGCGCTGGTCCGTGATGACGCTCTCGATGTCCGCCGCGGGCGTGGCCTCGCAACACTACAGTCCGCGCACGATCGGCGCTGTCGCGGGCGTGCTCAGCTCGCTGACCGGCGTGTTCTGGGCCTGGGCTCACTACTCCGGCCGTCTGCCGGAGCCGCCGGAGAAGTCTCCGCCAGCGAATCGTTAGTGCATTGAATACTAGTTTGTTGTTTTTGGGGACCGTGAGTACCGGGTCATCGCATGGTTGAGCCATGCCATCATTGGGCTGCGGCTCGAGTTCGTTTCGTTGATTTTTTTTCGTTGCCTGGCATGGGGAAATGCTTGCGGAGGTTGGCGAGCGTGCGGAGGGTTTGGGTGATGATGCGTTCGTAACTGGTTTCGAAGCGGTGGAGGAGTTCATGGTTTGCGTTTGCAGTTCCCATTCCTCAAAAAGGCTGGCGTTTCCTTCGCTCAAGACGATGACCTGGGCGCAGATGCCGTGTTGAATGGCGTTCCGGGAAGATCTGGCTTTGCCGGCCGGGTTTTTGGGGCCGCGCGATTCGGCTCCCGCTCTCGAATCAGTGATGCGCGCGGATTCTGATTTGGTGAGGGACATGAGAACTCCTGGGAGGGATTGTAGCTGGCTGGTTTGCGGAGATTAAGGATTGAAAATCGTAAGTGAATGGGAATGCGGCTGAAAAAAACTTGCGGGACGGGTGAACAGCGTTTTTTGCATTCCAAGGCAGTGACCAAAATCGCCACTGGGAGGGGTCAGTCCCCGGTCCGGGCATGCGACGCGGAAGTTGAGGCACTCGGAGGGCGGACCCCAACCAAGGCGAATGGGATCTGGATGAGTCAGGTAGCGCGCAACCTTTGCGATGATGGGGACGGGTTCTTGACCGGGAAGCGATACCTGATTCACGACCGCGACCCGCTGTTCACCACGGAGTTTCTGGGAACGCTGGCCGCCAGTGGAGTGAAGCCTGTAAAACTACCGCCGCGGTCGCCGAATTTGAATCCTCATGCGGAACGATTTGTCAGAACCATTAAGGAATCCTGCTTGGAGCGGATGATCCTGTTCGGAGAAGACTCGCTACGGAAGACGATTGGCGAATTCGTGGCGCATTAGCATGGCGAACGCAATCACCAAGATCTGGGGAACCGGTTGATCCTCCCGGAGGAGAACCACGCTGGAAACTGTGGAGCCATCCGACGCCGCGAGCGGCGGGGCCGGATGCTGAACTACTATTATCGGCAGGCTGCCTGAGGGGGAAGGCGTCTGGCATTGACAGAATGATCACCATCAACCGAACAGCGATCATGGTGAGACCGGGCCAACCATTCCTGGATTGGTTGCACCGGGCGGATGCGACCAGTGGCGAATTGAATCTGGAGGATCTCCGGCGAGAGCCGACGATCTACTTGCTACCAGCGTGTGAGAACGAAGAAGAGGGCCGCGAGTGTCTGGAAGAGGAGTGCGGGGAGATTTTCGAAGAGCAACTCGACGGCTGATACCGGGTCCCGTCGTTGTGGCCGACCCGCCGGGACCTGAATGCTTTCGACCATTGGTTCGAGTGGAGTTTCCACTCAGTTGTAGTCGATCTCTGCGACGATCCGCTACTTAGAGAAGAACTCTGATCCGCCCGGCTGACCTCTTTGGCTGGAATTGCCGAGGGTTTGAGTTTTTGGACACTGCGCGATATCGCACCGCTCCCGAACGGCAACATTCTGATGCTGGTGGTGGAAAAGAAGTCTGAAGCCGAATCCATCGCAGCAGGCTGGCCGGCGGAGAGCCTCGCTCGACCGTGGCGACGTCCAGGGATTACCATTAAGCCTTGCAGGACTTAGCAGCCTCGGCAGAGGCAGCCGATATCGATACGATCCTAATGGTGAGGGCCGCGGAAGGGGATCTCCCGGCCTTTGAGGAACTCGTGCGTAGGAACCAGTCCCGGGCCTGGGCCCTGGCTTGGCGCTGTATGGGGGACTCCACCGAAGCCCAGGATATTGTCCAAGAAGCTTTCCTGAGAATCTACAAGGCGGCTTCCCGGTACCGGCCAACCGCCGGATTCCGTACCTATCTCTACCGCGTGGTTACCCGCCTCTGCCTCGATTGGAAAGCGAAGAAGCGCCCCGAGTACGTGGATACCCTACTTTCAACCCCGGATTGCTCGCCCAACCCGGAGGCGCATGTCGTTGTGGCCCAACTTAGCGACGCGGTCAGGAAATGCCTTGCGGACCTCCCGCCCAATCAGCGGATCGCGATCACGCTCCGCCATTATGACGGAATGACTTACGACGAGATCGCAGAGGTTCTGGAAGTATCTTCGAAAGCAGTCGATTCGCTACTGCAGCGGGCGCGCGATGCTCTCCGCCGAGGCTTGGCTGCTTATCGGTGAGTGGATGTGGCAGGTGAATTTTGGCCCAAGGCGGGGGATTTTTCGCTTTCGGCCGTTATATGAAAGGGGAAGACCGACGTGACCAATTGCCAGGTGGTTAAGGAAAAGTTGGGCCGATTTCTGGACGGCGAATTGACACGCGAGGAGTTGTCCATGGTGCGCGCTCATATCGAGGGATGTCCTGGCTGCCAACAGGATTTAAAGGCATTTCAGGCGCTGTCGGCCTCCCTCGATGCGGTGCCCGTGCCGCCTGTTCCCGCGAGCGCCGTTGACGTCATCATGGCGCGCGTTCAACAGCAGCGCACCGGACTTGGCAGTAGTTGGGACATAATCAAGTTCTGGAAGCCCTGGCCTGTCGCGATGCGGTTTGCTGCTGCCGGAACCGTGGCCGTTGCTTGTCTTGTCGGCCTGACGTTGGGATCGGCCACCTTTGCCGGTGCCAATCGAACGCGAAGCGAGATGGCATGGGTTGGGCTGGCGTCCGGCGACCCTCTCACTTCCGCGTACTTGGATGCAGAGCGATGAAACACTACATACGAACACTAGGCCTGATCTTTTCGGTTGCGCTCAATGTTGCGTTTGTCGGGTCCTACGCCTATCGGACACTCACGAAGCAGACGACGTTCGCGTACGAGGAAATGCGGCTCAACGCAGTTCAGCGCGCCGGCATGGCGTCCAGCCGGGACCGGTTCATTCGGACCATCGATCAGATCGGCAACAACATCATCGGCCTGCATATGGAACTGATTGACGCCATAGCCTCGGAGCCGGCGGACCGCAGCACAATTGATGCGAAGTTCGAGCAGATTCGCTTTCAGCAGCAATCCATGCAGCGTGCCGTCTTCGAACACCTGATGGAGGACAAGAGTATTCTCGATCCCGATCAAAGGAAAGAGTTCTTCGCCGTGCTGAAACAGCGTATTCGATCCCAGAGCATGCCAGGCCCCCCCTGGCTTCCGCGTGATCGCAAGGGGCAGCAGTCAGGAGTGGCTCCGGCTGGCGGACTTGAACCGGGCGCCGCAGGCGGTAAGGACGCGCGGCCTTGATGATGGCGCCAAGTTCATGACAATGGCCACCGGCGCACAACACTATGATGCGTCTGCGCAACAGGTCTCAGTAAGTTCCCTCTTCCTGGAGTTCCTGCGACTTGGCCTGACGGCCTTTGGGGGGCCGGCGATGGTGGCGTACATCCGCGATTTGGCGGTCAGAAAGAAGTGCTGGCTATCGGAGGAAGCTTTCGCTGATGGCGCCGCGCTATGCCAGTCGATTCCAGGAGCCACGGCCATGCAGACGGCCGCTTATGTCGGCTTGCGCGTGGGCGGGACTGCCGGATCTCTGGCGGCGTTCGTGGGATTCGGCCTGCCTGCGTTCGTATTCATGGTGGTTTTGTCGGGCTTCTACACCGTCAGCCGCGATATCCAGCCGGTGGCCTCCGCCTTTCGAGGCCTGCATGTCATCGTAGTAGCGTTGATTGCCAATGCCGTCGTGACTTTCGGCCGCAGTTCGATCAAGACCTGGCGCGACGCGATCCTGGCTTGCGGTGCAGCCACGTTCCTGTTCTTTAGAGGTAGCCCAATCCTCGCCATCGTTGCCGCGGCGGGTGTGGCCGCTCTGCTGTATCGCGACGCGAGCCTGCCGATGAAGGCGGTCCAGACCGGGCACCGCAGCAGGCCAACACTGCGCCTGGTTCTGCCTGTATTGATTGCGGGCGGCGCGGCGCTTGCAACTCTCTTTGTGACGAATCGCCAAATGTTTGACCTGGCGACGGTCATGGTGAAGGTGGACCTGTTTGCCTTCGGCGGCGGCTTCGCCTCGGTACCGGTGATGTTGCATCAGGTGGTGGATGTTCGAAACTGGATGGACAGCAGGACGTTTATGGACGGCATCGCCTTGGGGCAGGTCACCCCAGGACCCATCGTCATCACTGTTACTTTTGTGGGCTACTAGATCGCCGGCCCGCCGGGGGCCATTCTCGGTACGGTGGCAATCTTCTTGCCTTCGTTCCTGATGGTGTCGATGACGGTGCCATACTTCGACCAGATGCAACACTCAGTCGTCTTTCGTAGAGCGCTACGGGGCGTCTTAGCCTCATTTGTCGGGCTGTTGCTGGCTGTGACAGTCCACTTCGCCACCGCGGCGTCGTGGACAGTTCCGTCAATTCTCCTGGCGACAGCGGCATTTGTGGCGCTCCGGTTCAAAATCGACATCTTGTGGGTCGTACTTGTCGGGGCGGGGGTGTCGGTTTTTGTCTTGTGACGTAATTAAGGTTTTTTGCATCAAACTTCAGAGGATAGTGTGGCCATGAGACTCTACGGATACATGTTGATTCTTTCGACGGTTGCGTTTGCGCAGGTGCCTCATCAGCATCATCCGCCGTCCTCAGACGAGTACGCGAAGGTGTTGGAGGATCCTTCGCGTGATGAATGGCAGAAGCCGCACGATGTGGTGATGGCGCTGAATCTCAAACCGACCGATACCATCGCTGATATCGGCGCGGGGACGGGCTATTTCGCGCGCCGGTTTGCCATGCATGCTGGAAAGGTCTATGCGGTCGATATTGACCAAAAGCTGTTGGATATTGCCGGAAAGGACGCCCCGGCGAACCTCAAGACGGTGCTGGCCACGCCGGACGATCCGCGCCTCCCAGACGGCTCAGTCAATGTCATCTTCTTCTGCGATGTGCTGCACCACATTGAGAATCGCGCCGCGTACTATCCGAAGCTCGCCAAGGCATTAGAGCCGGGCGGCCGCATCGTGGTGATAGAGTTCTATAAAAAGGACGTGCCCATCGGGCCGCCGCCGTCCATGAAACTCTCGGACGACGAGGTCATCGCCGAGTTTCGGAGCGCGGGCTTCACCCTCTCCAAACGGCTCGACATTCTGCCCTATCAGTACTACCTGTTCTTCGAGAAGCGCTAATCGTCCAGTCGCGCCTCTTCCCGAACTTTGTCCGAGGGATTTCCTCACTTCATCCGTTTATCGGAGTTGAAGAGATGAATCTACCGAGACAGTGGGTGCAGCTCCAGTTCCTTTGCGCGGGCATGCTTTCCATGTTGATCCCAGGGCAAGCGCAACAGCCACCCGCAGATTGAGCGCCTACAACAAGGCTCGGACTGATTTGGAAAAGGCAACCGGGCAAACCATTTCCGCCAACGGCACGGTGATCGCGGAAGCTCGGCGCGGACGGGTCTCGCGGGAACCGGTCCGCTTCCGGTATTGGCTCGGGAATAGTGTCGTTCAGGAAAGTCTATGCGAATGAAATGGATTCTGATAACCCTGGCGGGTCTTAGCGCTGCGGGCGCCGGCGCCTGGTGGTCGCTCGGCCGACCCAAGCAGACGGAGGCAGCCGACCAGGGCTCCTATGTTTCCGTCCAGCGCCGAGACCTGGTGGCGACGGTGGCGGCGACGGGTAAGGTCAACGCCATGATTGGGGCGGAAGTCCGCGTCGGGTCGCGCGTCTCCGGCCGGGTTCAGCGGTTGCACGCCAACATCGGTGACGTCGTTCAGGCCGGCCAGGTCATTGCCGAATTAGAGAAAGACGATCAGCAGGCACTTTTGGAGCAACGGCGCGCGGAATTCAAGGTCGCCGAGGCAAGATTGTCCTCCGTGGAGACCCTGCGGCCAAGGGAAACCCAAAAAGCCGAGGCCGCGCTGGCGGATGCGGAAGCTACGGCGGAACTGGCGAAGACCGAATTTGGCAGGCAGAGCGCGCTGCTGGCCCACGGACTGATTGCGAAGCAGACCCTCGACTCGGCGACGAAAGAGCGGGACGTCACCGAAGCCCGGGTGGTTTCCGCGAGGCGCGAACTCGACCTGGCAAAGCAACGATACATCGAGGACCTGAGATCGGCCAAAGCGCAGATCGAACAATCTGCCGCGGCGGTACGCGTTCTTGAGGCGCAGGTCGAGTACGCCACTATCCGGGCACCGATACCGGGAATTATCAGCGCTGTTTCGACGCAGGCGGGCGAGACGGTTGCGGCCGGTCTGAATTCCCCGGTCTTTGTGATCATCATCGATCTGCGGAAACTGCAGGTTGACGCGTTTGTCGACGAAACCGATATAGGTAAGATCCGGGTGGGCCAGAAGGCAGCATTCACTGTCGATTCCTATCCGGACCGCGACTTCAACGCGACCGTGCAGGCCGTTTATCCGAAGGCCGTGATCATGGACAACGTAGTCTACTACGACGTTGTTTTGCGCATTGACGAGCCGCTCACCGGTCAACTGCGTCCCGAGATGACGACGAACGTGACCATCTCCCTGAACGCCCGGACTGGAGTCTTGGCGGCCCCTTTGCGCGCCGTTTCCAGGGAGCAGGGCAAGTCCGTCGTTTATGTGCTTCGAAACGGCCAGGCCGTGCGGCAGACGGTCAGAGTCGGCTGGAAAGATCCGGAGTGGATTGAGATTGTGAGCGGCCTGAACGAAAGCGACAAGGTGCTCATTCGCAGTACGCCGAAACCAACTGGAGGTGCGTAGTTCATGCTCGAAATGATCGATATTACCAAGACTTATCGCGCCGGGGCCATCGAAACACCGGTCCTGCGCGGCGTCAGCTTCAAGGTGGACAGGGGCGAATTCGTGGCAATCATGGGCGCATCGGGCACGGGAAAGACGACGCTCATGAACATCCTGGGCTGCCTCGATGTTCCCACCGGCGGGAAGTATCTACTGGATGGAGTGGACGTGTTCCAGAATAATGACGACGCGATTTCCTCCATCCGCAACGAGAAGATCGGATTCGTATTCCAGCAGTTCCATCTGCTCGACCGGGCGTCTGCTCTCGACAACGTGCTACTTCCGCTGACCTACGCGGATAAGTACCCCTCTGACGCTTCCGCGAAGTGCGTGTCATCGCTTAAGGCGGTCGGTCTCGGAGATCGGATGGACTACCGTCCAAACCAGCTTTCCGGAGGCCAACAGCAGCGGGTCGCCATCGCGCGCGCTCTGGTCACAAGCCCCGCGCTGATTTTGGGGGACGAACCAACCGGCAACCTGGACCGTCAAAGCGGCCTCGAGATCATATCGATTCTCCAGAAACTGAACGGTGAAGGCCGGACAGTGGTCCTGATCACTCACGATCAGAACATTGCCGAACACGCGGGTCGCATCCTGGTGCTCCGTGAGGGGCGCATATTTGAAGATTCGAAGCGCGAAGCTCCGCTCAATGCGGAGAAGGAGTTGTTTGCTCTGACGGGAGGCGCCCAATGAGAACCTGGAGGCTGTTCAAACAATCGATGATTGCGCTGGGGCGGAACAAGACTCGTTCGTTCCTGGTAATGCTGGGCGTGGTCGTCGGGATTTCGTCGCTTACGGTGGTAGTCAGCATGGCCAAAAGCGCGAACCGAAAGGTCATGCAGCGCGTGAACAACTTCGGTCCTACGGCAATCATGCTGTTCGCCGGCGGGGGTAAGAACCTTCCTGGGGCGGACCCGACCGTCGCCACGCTCACGCTCGATGATGCCAAAGCGGTTGAAACACAGGTCCGCGGTGTGAAGTCCATCTGTCCTCAAGTGATGCGACCGATGGTCCCGGCGAGCTACCGCGACCGGTCTTACGAGGTTACGGTAATCGGAGCCGGGACTGCCTGGCAGGACGCCTGGGATTGGTACATCACATCCGGGGATTTTTACGACGAGCAGGATTATGCGGGTATGGCCCGCGTGGCCGTCATCGGACAGACAGTGGTTCGCGAGCTCTTTCAAGGGGCCAATCCGATCGGCGAGACGATCCGGATTGCCAACGCGAATTTCAAAGTCAAGGGTGTTCTACCGGCAAAGGGTACAAGCCCCATGGGCACGGACATGGATGAGCGCGTCATCATTCCGTTGACCACGGCAATGCGGCGCACGTTCAACGTCTCAACCTTCACGATGGTCCGCGTGCGGGTCTCGGCCGTTGGTGACGTGCAGCGCGTGGCTTCGGAGGTTCGAGCGCTCATTAGGGAGCGGCACAACATCCGTCCTCCCGATCTGGACGATTTCCGCGTGGTCACCCCGGATATCATCGCCGGCTTGAGCCAGATGGTTGCCGGCACATTGAACCGGGTGTTGCTCGCCGTTACGATTTTGTCGCTAGTCACCGGCGGTATCGTGCTGATGAACCTGATGCTTCTCTCCGTAGCTGAGCGGCGCCACGAGATTGGACTCAGAAGGGCTCTCGGAGGCAAGCGGCGAGATGTCCTCCTACAGTTCCTGTTTGAATCGGTTGCCCTGACCTCCAGCGGCGGCATCGGCGGTTTGGTGTTGGGCATCGCCGCTTCTCTATTGGTTGGGAGACTGACAGCCAAAACGACCGAGATCTCCTGGGAGCCTGTGGCGTTGGCTCTCGGCCTGTCGTTGCTGGTGGGACTCGTATTCGGATTGCTCCCGGCGCGCCGTGCTGCGGGCCTCCATCCGGTCGAAGCGCTTCGTTAGGCAGACTCGTATGCGATGGACTCGCGGCCTGAAAATTTCTGTCGAGATGCTGTGGGCTCACAAGCTACGGACGATTCTTTCACTCCTGGGAATTGTCGTAGGGATCGCCACGGTGAGCGTGATGGCTGCGGTTAGCCGCGGTTCAGAGCAAAAGGTGCTTGAAGGGATCCGCCGGATGGGAACCAACCTGATCTCGGTCACCGCCGGAAAAGTCACTGTTGTCGCCGGGAGAACCCGGCAAAACGCCATAGTCACATCGCTGCTGCCAGACGACGCATACGCCATCCAAAGCGCCGCGCCAGAGCTGATATCGCTGGTGGCGCCGGCGCAGTCCAAGAAACTAGCCGTTAAGTTTGAGGAGGTCTCGCTCAAAACCAATATCGTCGGGACAACACCAGAGATGCTGGCGATCCGCAATCTGCGTCTGCAAAACGGCAATATGTTCGACTATCAGGACGACCGCGCTTCCCTGCGCGTCGCCGTGGTTGGACAAACGGTCGTTCGGGACCTCTTCGGTGGGGCGAACCCGGTCGGGCAGACGATCCGGATCGGTAAGGTGCCGTTTCAGGTGATCGGGATGTTGGCGGTAGCCGGCGTTGATATGAACGGTGCCGACCAGGATGACCAGATTCTCATTCCGATTCGCACGGCTCTGCGCCGGGTGTTCAACAACATCTACGTCAACAACATCTACGTCCAGGCCCGCTCGGAACGGCAGATGGATGCGTGTGCTGCCCGGTTGCGCGATCTCCTGCGTGAACGCCACCGGCTGCGGGGTGAAAAACAGGACGACTTTACGATTCAGAACCAAGCCGAACTCCTGCGCGCACAAGAAGAGACGCAGCAGACGTTCACGTCGCTGACAGTCGGCGTTGCCTCACTCTCCCTTGCGGTTGGCGGCATGGGCATACTCGCCGTGATGCTCATGTCCGTACGCGAACGCGTCCGTGAGATCGGCTTGCGCCGCGCATTGGGTGCGCGCCGAAGCGACATCCTTTTTCAGTTCTTGCTGGAAGCCATGATGCTGAGTCTGTCGGGTGGACTGATCGGGGTCCTGGTAGGCGTCGCGGCGACCCTCGTGATCGCGTACGTAGCCGATTGGCAGGCTGTTCTCGTTCCGCAGACGCTCTTTCTAGCCGTGGCTTGCTCGGCGGGAATCGGGCTGCTGTTCGGCACGATTCCGGCGCGGAAGGCTTCTTTGGCGAATCCGGTGAATTCGTTGCGCGCGGAATGAGCGCCATCACATAGGGAGTTTATCGGGTCGCGTTGCGCTCCGCACTTATCTTGTTGGTAGTAATTGGCCCATGGCGGCGGCCGAGACGCAGGACAAACAGAAGGCCAGGGTCGGGCGGCTTGAGAACGCGGTTCTGGCCCCTTGCTGCTACACCGAACCAGTATCCCGTCACCAAAGCGAGAGCGCAGTCAAGATGCGGGTCGAGATCGCCAAATGGGTGGCGACGGGCAAGACCGATCAGGAAATCCTGGGCACCTATGTGCAGCGGTACGGCACGAACCGGCGAGGACGAACTCGATGCCCTGGATGCCCTGGAACTCCGACCCGGTGAGAGTCAAGGTAAATGTGGTGCCAGCTGATGCGCTGCTCGGGGGGAGGAAATGAGAGGCATCGTGAACTGCCCCTGCCGTTCGGTATCCCCTGCGTTGATTCGTGTCGTTAACTCGTAGCTTGCGGGGTCGACCAGATCGAGTTCGAAACGAGCGAGATGACGCGGACGACATCGTCGTTCTCGTCAGTGACCAGTGCGGTGTTGTTGGCGGCATTGAACGCCATGTAGCTCATCTCATGGCCGCGAGCCATGTTCAGTCCACCAAGCGGGTCTCGTAGGCGGGTCGACGAGCACTACGCTACCGTTCAAATCCTGCCAGCCGCTGCGACCGACGCCCGCCAGGTCCGTATACAGACGAACTACGGAACGGTTATGGGCATGATGGCGAACTCGTCATTCAACGTAACGAAATAGGAGCGGTGCATGGTGCCCCCCGCGATCAACCTCTGGGCTGCTAGCACGGGTGAACACCGATGCGGATGGCGTCGCTCGTCCGGAGCACTCCTCGGCTATTTGTGAATCCTGGCGTGCCTTGACGAGACCGTCCGACCTCTGACGCGCTGGGTTACTGCTTCATGCCCTTCATCATAGGGCATTGAGCCATCGACTGCTTCATCGCAGCGCTGCCGGATTGTGCCATATGCTCGCGCATGTGCGCCATCATCTGGTCCTGCATACCCGACATCTTCGACATCATCTGGGTTCGCTGGGTGGCCATTTCGTTAATGACGGCGGCCATCGCATCGACCTTCGCGTTGCCTTTCGCCGCGTTCATGGCCGCCACCTTCTGATTGAGACTCGAGTCCATGGCCTTCATATCAGCCATCATCTGGGTGTGCATGGCCATCATCTGCTTGCATTGATCGCCCATGTTCCCGCTCATCATGCCGCTCTTGGCCGGCGCCTTCCCGGCTTTGGGCTGGGTCTGCTGCGCGAGGGCTCCGCTCGCCGTGAGTGCGGCAGCGAGAGCAAGTACAGGTAGTATTCGCGAAGTTGTTGTGAGAAGTGATCGCATAAAATGTCCTCTCCTGGTTTACGAGGCTTAGCCTCCTGGCATTGGTTATCGTCAAGCTTGACGGTGCACGCGGCGTGCCATCTTGCATGTCGCAGCGTTTTTGGAGGGTTTAGGGGGGATACAGGCGCACCCTCGCTGCCCGACGCCTGACCACATGACCTAGTCCAGACACCAGACTTTGAGGCGGGATCGCGGCAGGTGCTCCCCCACGGATCGCAACGCGGCTTCGTTTTAGTAACTCTCATATAATCAACCACTTCACCAGTGTCTATCCACCGTGAAATACCCACTTGGGGACCCGATTGAGTGACGTCACGCCGTCTCAATTGCATCGGAAGCATTCAGGCTTCCGGTTAACAAACCCGTCCATCTCGGTTTACAGTTTTCGAATTCGCACTTCGGTTTACAGTAGTGTCCGACTCGCCCGTAAAAAGTCTAGGACGGTAAATCTGACCGCGTTTGGTCATTTGGAAGCGTACGTGCCCCGACCGACGTACGGGCGCCCCTCAAGACGGGATTTCGCTGATTCAGGCAGCCCGTCGAAAGTGGTAGTTCAACGCCCAAACCCGGCGTGTCCACCAGCACCAGTCCGCGCTGGCATTTACTACCGAATCCCTGCACGATCAATCATCCGTCCAGGACCATCAGCTGAAGGAATGTGTGCGCGAGCTGCCACGTTTCGAGCCAGCGCTGCCCGAGATGGACATCGCCCGTCCCTGGTTCCATTCGTTCCGGAGCGTGAGACGAAACTGGGTGACTCGAACACTGAAGAGCCGAGGTTCAGGAGAACTGCAGACCGGCTTTACAAATTCTGGGCGAGCCCTCGAAACATGGGTTTCGGAGTGTGCTGCGCGAACTCCAGCGCCGGTTCGATGCGAGTGCGGACGGCCACCGCGCACAATGGGCCAGGCTTATGAACCGCAAAGCCCTGTCTGCCGGCGAGAGGGCGCATCTGGAAAGCCATTTGGCGGCACGCGAAGATCCCGTGGCAGCGGACCCCGGGGACTAATTGCCGCCGTGATCGAGGAATGGCGGACTCCTCGCAATCGCCTATGGATATTAAAATCTGATTGCATGGATTGAGATATCCTGAATGATTGCCCAGAGTGCTAACAAAAGTGTTCACGTTATTATCAACGCAATCGTTCCAGTCAGCCAGGCACAGTCTTCCAGCGGCCGAATTCCTCCGGCCACTCCTTTTCTGTATCGTGGCCTTGCCCGCCGCTCAGATCGGGCTTCGAGCACAACAGTCAACACCCCTCAAAGTGGATCAAGTTGTGAGTCAGGCGCTCCAAAAGTACCCGGCTATTGGAGTCTCACAGGCGCAGGTCACAGCGGCGTCAGCAGGCATCCGTGCCGCGCGCAGCTCCTACCTACCGCGAGTCGATGCGGTTGCGCAGGTAAATAGAGCGACCAGAAACAACGTCGCGGGCCTGCTATTCCCGCAAGGTTTGCCGAGCATCTCCGGCCAGGCGGTGGAGCAAAACAGCATGGCGAATGTCTGGGGGACCGCCGTCGGGTTCGTTGTCTCCTGGGAGCCGTTTGACTTCGGGTTGCGCCGGGCCAACGTCGCTGTGGCGGAGGTCGCGAAAACGCGCGCCGATGCGGCAGTCACTCGGACCTCTCTGGAAGTCGCGACTCTCGCCGCGGATAGCTTTCTCACTCTGCTGGCTGCTGAGCAAACGGTGCGGGCCGCGGAAGCCGGTGTAAAACGTTCGGAGGTATTCCTTAGAGTAGTTGAAAGCCTGGTCCGTTCAAAGATCCGGCCTGGCGTTGAGCTATCTCGTTCGCGTGCCGAAAACAGCGCGGCAAAGACTCAATTGATCCAGGCAATGCAATCGGTCGGGATTGCCCAGGCACTGCTCGCCCGTCTTCTCGGACTGGAGCCACCGGCGGTAAGAGTGGCGGCCGGTCGTCTCCTTGACCTTCCACCCGTTGATGTCCAGCCTGCAAGGTCAGTGGTCCAGAACCCGGCGGCGCTCGAGCAGGGTACCGCTGTCGAAGAAGCGAAGGCGCGATTGAAGTCGTTGGAGCGTGCCTATTATCCGCGCTTTAACCTCCTTGCCAGCACTTACGCCCGTGGCACTGGCGCTTCGAATGGATCGACAATGGGAGGGGTCAACGGCCTTGGGCCGAACATCGCCAATTGGGCCGTAGGATTCACTGCAAATCTTCCGATTATGGAATTCGCTTCTTTGCGTGCGCGGAAGGATGTCGAAGCCGCGCGTATTCAAGCGGAGACGAGCCGGTACCGGCAGATCGTGGTGGATCTCAAGGGGAGGTTGGACGCTTCGCTTGCTGCCGCAGATGCCGCACGGCAAATAGCGGACAACACTCCTGTGCAGGTGGAAGCCGCCGCAGCCACACACCGCCAGTCCATGGCTCGGTATAGCGCGGGATTGGGGACCGTTGTCGAGGTCTCTGACGCACAGAGGTTGCTCACCCAGGCGGAGATCGATGACTCCTTGGCGAAGCTCGGCGTTTGGCGCGCACTGCTTGCGGTTGCGTCAACCCGGGGTGACTTACAACCGTTTCTCGATAGCGCAAGCCGCTGAGTAATCATTCATGAGAAATCTTTTTAATACATCTCGACTGCTTATTTGCCTGATCGGTCTTTTGGGAGTCCTAGACGCCCAGAACATCGAAGTCGCGCAGGTGGCCTCCCGCAAGCTGTCCCGTGTGATCGCGCTGCCAGGAGAGCTTCAACCCTATCTGTCTGTCGTGTTGCACGGCCGTGTGGCCGGATTCGTGGAACAGGTTTCTGTCGACCGCGGAAGCATGGTTCACAAGGGGCAACTACTGGTCAAGCTCAGCGCTCCTGAGATCACTGCTCAGGTGGCGGAGGCCGAATCCAAAGTGCGAAGCGCCAAATCTCAACGCGCCGAAGCGGCGGCCAAACTTACGGCCAATCAGAGCATCTACGAACAACTGAAGTCAGCATCGGCGACCGAAGGTGCCATTTCGGAAAAGGAGTTGATCCAGGCGCAGAAGGTGGTGGAGGCGTCGCAGGCGTTCATGGAATCACTGGAGAGCGTTGTCCTCGCAGCCCAGTCTTCGGTGGGCATCGCCAAACAGATGGAGCAGTATTTGAATGTGACCGCGCCCTTCGACGGTGTCATCACCGAACGCATGGTCCATCCAGGAGCACTGGTCGGACCGGCCGCGGGTACGACTGGCGCGCTGCTTAAGCTGGACCTTCTGTCGAAGCTCAGGCTTCTCGTTGCAGTACCGGAATCTGAATACACGGGAATTGTGCCTGGCGCTCGCGTCGAGTTCACAGTCCCCGCGCACAATAGTCGCAAATTCTTCGGTACGGTAGCTCGAATTTCCCACTCGGTGGATACGAAGACCCGGTCGATGCTGGTGGAACTGGATGTAAGCAATCCATCCGGCGCCCTTGCTCCGGGCATGTACTCTGAGGTCTCCTGGCCGGTTCGCCGACCCGGCGAGTCTCTGCTGGTCCCGCCCACCAGCATCGTCACCACCAGCGAGCAAACTTTCGTCATCCGCGTGCGGAACGGAAAGGCGGAGTGGATCAACGTACGCCGAGGAGTGCGCGCAGGCGGTGAGACGGAGGTCATCGGCGATCTGCGACCTGGCGACACAATTGTCCGGCGCGGTAGTGATGAGATTCGGGATGGCGCACCGATACGGGCGCAGGGAAAGAACTGAGGAGGCCGATCTATGTGGCTCGTTTTAGCTGCGCTGCGCCGGCCTATCACCATCCTGGTGGCGGTGCTGGCGATTGTACTGGGTTCGGCCCTCGCCTTGCGTCGAATGCAGGTGGACATCTTTCCCGATCTGGGTGCCCCTGCCATTTACGTTGCCGCACCGTATGGCGGCATGAGCCCCGCCCAGATGGAGAGCTTCATCACATACAACTTCGAGTACCACTTCTTCTATATCGCAGGTATCGATCACGTGGAATCGAAGACTACGCAAGGCATCGCGTTGATGAAACTTGTCTTTCGGCCGGAGACGGACATGAGCCAGGCCCTGGCACAGGTAGTGGCCTCAGTGAACCGTTCCCGTGCATTCACTCCACCCGGTACTGTGCCGCCCTTTGTCACACGATTTGATGCAGGTAGCGTACCTGTGGCTCAACTGGTTTTTTCGAGCCCAACCCGCAGCGTTGGGGAGATGCAGGAGATAGCGGTGACCCGGGTACGTCCGCTTTTTGCGAGCTTGCCGGGAGTCTCGGCCCCGCCACCGTTCGGCGCGAGTCAACGAACACTCGTTGTGCGATTGGATCCGGAACGTATGCGCTCGTTCCGATTGTCGCCCGAGGAGGCGATTCTAGCCATCAATCGGGCAACTTCGATCCAGCCGGCGGGTAACCTTCGTATCGGAGACTTTAACGAAATTGCTTCCGTCAATGCTTCGGTCGGCAGTGATTTCGACGAATTGATGAATGCGCCTGTGCGAACGGGTTCCGGGTCCACGGTTTACGTTCGCGACATCGGCGTGGTCGAACTCGGAACCGACATTACGAACGGCTTCGCCCACGTCAACGGGCGCCGCACCGTCTACATTCCCGTGACAAAGCGGGCAGACGCCTCGACTCTGGCGGTAATTGAGCGTGTGAAAGAGGCGTTGCCGGCCATGCAGGGGGTGGTTCCGGAAGATGTAAACATCCGGCTGGAGTTCGACCAATCGCGATATGTGGCGCGTGCGATCCAGGGATTGGTGAGCGAGGGCATGCTGGGCGCGGTGCTGACCGGCCTTATGGTACTGTTGTTTCTCCGCGACTGGCGCAGCGCATTCATCGTAGTCACTACCATTCCGTTCGCATTGCTCTCCGCTGTCGTGTGCCTTTGGGCGTTAGGTCAGACGATCAACATCATGACGCTCGGCGGTCTGGCGTTGGCTGTCGGGGTACTGGTGGACGAGGCCACGGTAGAGATCGAGAATATCCATACGCACATGGCCACAGGGATGCCTCGTGCGTTGTCCGTGATGGAAGCGTGTCGCAAGACTGCCGTGTCACGGTTGCTGGCGATGCTCTCGATTCTCTCGGTGTTCGTGCCATCGTTTTTTATGGTGGGCGTCGGCCGCCAATTGTTTGTGCCTCTTTCTCTCGCGGTTGGCTTCGCGATGGTTTCCTCCTATTTTCTGTCGAGCACTCTGGTTCCCGTGCTTTCCATATGGGTGATGCGGCAGAGCGGCACGCGAGAGGAATCGGCCGGAATGTTCGGGCGCTTCCGGGCAGCGTATGGCAGGCTGTTGTCCGCGTTGTTGCGCTTCCGCTGGCCTCTGGTTGTGGCATACGCCGCGGGGATTGGCGGGCTTCTTTTCTTCGCGCTACCGAGGATAGGCACGGAGATATTCCCGCTTGTCGAGGCAGGCCAACTCCAGTTGCGAATCCGGGCCAAGACGGGGACGCGCATCGAGCGAACAGAGGTTATCGCTTTAAAGGCGCTTGAAGTCATCAAGAGCGAAGTCGGCGCCCAAAATGTCTCGATATCGACCGGCTACATCGGGACCCAGCCTTCCGGAAACCCGGTCAACTCCATCTACCTCTGGACCAGTGGGCCACAAGAGGCGGTCCTCCGAGTGGCGCTCAATCCATCAACGGTCCTTAGCGGCGAGGCCCTTAAAGAGAAGCTTCGGCAAAGGCTCCGGGAGAGAATGCCAGATACCCACTTCTCGTTTGAACCGGGGGACATCGTGAGTCAGGTGATGAGTTTCGGATCGCCGACGCCGATCGAAGTCGCCGTGCAGGGACCGAACCTTGCGGCGAATCGGACTCACTGCGAGAAGATCCGGCACGAGCTGGAGAAGATCGCATCGCTGCGAGACCTGCAATATGCACAACCCCTGGACTATCCAACGGTGGAGGTGAAAGTCGATCGCGACAGGGCTGGGCAGTTCGGTCTCACGATGGCGAGCGTTGCCCGATCCCTGGTAGCGGCGACGTCCTCCAGTCGCTTCATCGAACCCAATTACTGGCGCGACCCAGCGACCGGCAACTCCTTCCAAATTCAGATTGAGATTCCACAGAACAGGATGGCGTCCACCGACGACGTTCTCGCGGTCCCACTTTCAAGCGGTGGGCAGTCCGGTGGTGTTGCGGAGCGTCTACCGTTGCTCCGGGATGTGGCGGAAGTGGGCAGCAGCAAGACGATGGGGCAGATCGACAGGTATAACATGCAACGCGTGGTGAGCGTGACAGCGAATACTCACGGAGCGTCACTGGGCCAGGTAGCTGCTCAGATTCGCGGGGCGATCCAGCGAACTGGGCCGCCGCCCAGAGGCGCAACGGTCTCGGTTAGAGGGCAGATACCGGCGTTCGAAGAGACGCTTTCCGGTCTACGGCTTGGGCTCTTGCTTTCCATCGCTGTCATATTCCTCTTGCTGGCCGCCAACTTCCAATCGTTCCGGCTGGCTTTGGCGGTTGTGTCCACAATCCCTGCCGTCATCGGCGGCGTGCTTCTGATGCTGCTGCTAACGGGAACGACGCTCAACGTGCAGTCCTTTATGGGGGCCATCATGTCGATCGGGATCGCTGTGGCAAACGCCATTCTGCTGGTGACATTCGCCGAGATGAGCCGGCGGGAAGGCCGTTCGCCGTGGGATGCTGCCGTGACAGGGGCGAAGGGCCGTCTGCGAGCCATTCTGATGACCGCAGCCGCCATGATCGCCGGAATGGCTCCTATCGCATTCGGATTCGGGGAAGGTTCCGAGCAGACAGCGCCACTTGGTAGGGCAGTGATTGGGGGACTTCTAGCCGCAACCGCAGCAACGTTGTTCGTGCTTCCATCTGTGTACGCGCTACTGCAAAAATGGGCCAGCCCACACTCGGCGTCTCTGCATCCTCACGATCCGGAGAGCCGGTATTACGTGGCCCCCAAAGACTCGTCCGCGTAATAGGCCAGCGACGCCCACATTTGCAAGGATCGCCATGGCCGTATGGTCAAATTATCCATCGCACCGGTTACTCAACAAACCACGTATGATGTTCGTTCACCAGGCGCGACAACAAATGGGCGCGGCTGCTGACGTATGTAACGGGCCTCGTCAACCAGCGGTTGCAGGAGTATGAATAGCCTGATGAGGCGAATCGGCGGGGCGGGGAAGTTCCGCGAAGCACACGCAAATCCGAATTTCCCCTTTTGGTTAACAGCCCGGAGAGAGCCGCTCTGCCGAAATTCTCCATTCGAGAGTTCGTATTTGCGTCCGTCTCGGGGAGCCAAATTTGTATTCACTAGCCGAGTTCGATGGCCGTCCGGAGCGCAGCGGTGCTCTCATGGGCCATCAGGTTTTCAGCGACAAACGCCGGATTCGGGGCGGAATCAGGAGCAATCCCGGGTTGCATCTTGAGCCTCCGTATCTGAGCGAGAACAGCACAGCGCTCGATCATCAAACAGCCATTGGGTGCGCGACATATAAGTGAAATTCAGGCGGCCCGGCGCGCCTCCCAGTAGTCCTCCATGCGTGCGTTGAGATGGCAGCAGCGCAAGGCCAAGATGGCGTTGGCTCCGCGCACGGTCCAGAACATGCCCGACTGCTTGAGACGAGAACCGATCACCGTTTTGCAGCCGGCCTCGATGACGCCGGAGCCAACGAACAAGTGCTGCCGTCGGAACTTGGGATAGCGCATGCGCTCGGCATTCCTTTCGAAGTAGTCAGCCTCGGTGCGAATCTTTTCAGCCACCTCGGCATTGGTGGACTGGATGGAGCATAGCGCAGCCACCAGTTTTTCGATTTTTCCCTTGTCAAGCAGGCGTTTTTGATGGACCTTCATCCAAGCTTTTTGGCTGACTGCGTCGTTCGAGGAGAGCTTGCGAGCCAAGTCCCATAGGTGCTGGCGCGCGTGATAGAGATCGACGATGTGGACCGCGCCGGGAAAATGTTGTTCGGCCAGATTCCAGATCCACTCGGCCCCATCGCCCAGGACGACTTTCTTTTCCGCGCGGCTCCAGCCGCGCTTCCAGGCTTCCACGTATAGCCGCTTACCAAACTCCTCGGCGGTTTCGATGGCGCCGGTGTCGGTGGTGGAATCCGGATCGCGGATCGGGTAGCCCTCCTCGTCCCAGCCGGTCTGAGTGAACACGCATCCCAATTTGGCTTCGCGCGTATGAGCCGGTTGTCCGTCGGTCTTGCCTTTTCGCCCCTCGGTCTCTTTCTTCACGACCGGCACCCCGGTGCCGTCCATCTCCACATACAGGATGGGGACCGGCTTGCCGATGACGATGGGCAGATCCAGTTGGACGGCGCGCTGAATCTCCTGCCGCCCGGTGTGCGCGATATCCTCTCCGATGGCCTCTGCCGTACGTTCCACGGCTTTGGTGGTCACCTCCAAGCCAGCCAGAACCTTCATCTGCTCGCGACCATGATCGAAAGCAGCTTCCTGGCCGACCAGAGCATGCATACGGCGCACCCCCGGGGAGAATTCGGTGTTCTCGATATCCAGTTCGACGTCGGCTGGGAACTGGCCGCTGTGACAGTGACGGCACAGATAGTAGGGCCGCGATACGTTCACTGTCCCCACCGCGGTGAGGATCGGCCTGGCGCGCAACTCCCGGTAGTGCGCCTGATGGCCACAACCGCATAGAATGCTCCGACGTTCACCAGACGGCGCTGGAAATTGCAGCAGTTCGCTTACAGCAGCGGCGCCGGCTCGATGCATGGCCGAACGCACAGCCGTTTCGAGGGCTTCCAGATCCACGCGTCCCGTCTTGTGGCGGCCCTGGAACACCACACGCAGGAGTTGCTCTACTTCGCGCGTGATTTCTTGGCGGATCGCCTCGGCCGTTTTTTTTCCTCCGGTGACAGACTGTCATCGACCGGGCGTGCCCGACAGATCCTTTCGTTCACCTCCAGCAACTGCTGGCTGAGTTGCCGAAAAAGATGAAATGCTTTCACCTCGCGCTGGGTCTTGCCCAATTGTGCCGCCGAAGAGAAGCTCTCGCTGACGGACTTTCCGTTCACTTTGCGGGTCAAACGGAAGTTCGGGCCGTGGCCAGGCTGGCCCGGCTGATGACAATGGCAACTGGGTTTTCCGCAGCGTCCTTTGATGGCAGTGATGGAGCCGCTACGAAAATCGCCCAACTGAAGAATGCGCGTCAAGATGTCAGAGCGTTGCTGTTCGAGGGTGCTGAGAGAATTCAGCAAAGGGGCCTCCAATCCGTACGTATCACTACGTTCGGATTATAACGCCAAAAAAAGAAAACCGCCAGGGCCTTCCGTCTATGTCGCGCACCCCCGATCCACTCTCGTGCTACACACCCAAGGACGCCGTGCTACATTGAAACTTCGCAATCCGCCCGCATGTCGCAAGTTCTCGATCTTCTCCGGCGCAATCGAAACTACCGCCACACTTGGCTCGGGCAAGTGGTCAGCGAGATCGGCGACTATTTCAACAACATCGCTGTCTTCAGCCTGGTGATTCAGACCACCGGATCTGGCCTCGCCGTCAGCGGCGTGATGCTGGCGCGTGCGATTCCTGCGATGCTCGCCGGACCTGTAGCCGGAGTGCTGCTCGACCGCATGGACCGCAAGCGCGTCATGATCGCCAGCGATCTGGTACGCGCCGTCGTCGCGCTCGGTTTTTTGCTGTGCATGGATGGCCGCCGTACCTGGCTACTCTATGTGCTCAGCGCGCTGCTGATGTTCGCCTCTCCGTTCTTCTCGGCCGGACGCGCCGCGATTCTGCCCACCATCGCGGGCAAAGACGACCTGCACACCGCCAACTCGCTCACGCAGACCACAGAGTGGGCTACGCTCACGCTTGGCACGATGCTGGCCGGTTACAGCGCGGCGAAGTTCGGTTTTCAATGGGCTTTCGTGCTCAACTCGCTCTCGTTTGTGTTTTCGGCGATCTTGATCGCGGGCCTGCGCGGGCACTTTAAGGCGCGCCGCGAACACGCCGCTCCAGCGCTGCGTCCGTTTCACGAATACAAGGAAGGCTTGCGCTACATCCGCAGCGTTCCGCTAATCTTCGGCATCTGTCTGCTGACGGTCGGCTGGGCGACGGGAGGCGGCGCGGCGCAAATCCTCTTCACGCTCTTCGGCGAGGTCGTCTTTCATCGGGGCGCGAAGGGCATCGGCAGCGTGTGGGGCTTCGCCGGGCTCGGACTGCTGGCCGGCGGAGCCTTCGGGCACTGGATCGGCAAGCGCCTCGGGTTCCGCGGCTACAAGCGCACCATCTCCGTGGCCTATCTGGCGCATGGCGCCGCGTATGTACTCTTCAGCCAGATGACCTCGTACGGGCTCGCGCTGTTCTTTATCGCACTCTCGCGCGTGGGCCAGGCAACGTGCTCCGTACTGAACTACTCGCGGCTGATGCGGCACACGGAGGATGAGTATCGCGGGCGCGTCTTCTCGACATTGGAGACGCTGCGCTGGTCCGTGATGACGCTCTCGATGTCCGCCGCGGGCGTGGCCTCGCAACACTACAGTCCGCGCACGATCGGCGCTGTCGCGGGCGTGCTCAGCTCGCTGACCGGCGTGTTCTGGGCCTGGGCTCACTACTCCGGCCGTTTGCCGGAACCGCCGGAGAAGTCTCCGCCGGCGAATCCTTAGTGCATGGATTGCGACGCGGATTCCACGAGAACTATGCCGCCGACGGTCAAGCGCACGGTGGACCTCCCTTGTTGGCTAGTGGTATAAGATATCCAGAGGTAAAAGTCGTCAATAGAGGTTCGATTGATCGCCGGGAAGTTGAACCGAAACCCCGGTGCTCAGAGAGGCGAGAGGCCAATAATGAGACTAATTTCTGTTCTTGCTCTGTTGCTTTTGAGTGCACTTGATGTCCTTCAAGCCCAGAACGGAGGTTACTGGAAGTACTCTGTCACCAACTTCTGGAAATACGCCCCCCAACCCGGTCGAACGGACCAAAGAGTGTCCCAAAACATTACCGACCAAAGTATCGATTGGACGGAGGAGCTTTATGAAGCCCCCAACGGGAGATGGAATACGATTCAGTTCCAATTCAAATGGGACATGCTCGATCCGAATCTCCAGACGGTCTCGATCCTGCCGCGGCAGGCCGGCGCGACCCTGCAGCCCTTGCAGAAGGTACGGATCACGGGAACTCTGACGGCTATCGTAAAGTATCCATTCTATGGCAGCGGGGGGGCCAGTGTTTATGTAGGCGAGCCGCCGATTCGGAACCCCGATGGCTGGAAATCCGCCACTGAGCTCTATCCCCGGTGGGGCAGCGGCGCTCCTGCGGTCTGGCAGTCTACCGTCGGCTTCAATACCTCTGCCACCAACTCTACCGATTTTGTGACGCCCAAAGGCCCAACCACCGGTACAGCGCAACTCACCATCCGCTGCGAGACCGGATACGGGGGCTCGGCGGCGGTCGAGTACATCTACGACTGGGTGGCTCCGGCGCCCCCCACCATCACAGCGGTGACGCAAGCCACGACCGGCAAACCCAGTATCACGCCGGGCGCCTGGTTTACGGTTTGGGGTAATAATCTCGCACCAAAATCGAGGGAGTGGACGACTGCGGACTTCAACGGAAGGCAACTGCCGACGGCGCTTGATGGCGTGCAGGTGCTTGTGCACGGCCGGCCCGCTCTCGTCGTCTTCATCAGCCCCAACCAGATTAACGCTCTTGCTCCGTCCGACACCTTTGTCGGAGACGCCGAAGTCCAGGTGATTGCAGCTAACGGTGTAAAGAGCCTGGCCGCCACTGTCGCTCTCGCGAAACTCGCGCCCGGCTTCTTCCTTTACCAGGTTGCCGGATCGAAGTATGTCGTCTCGCATGTTGGCAACGAATTCATCGGAAAGCCGGGCCTGGTGGCCGGGCTCACGACGCGTCCGGTGAGGCCCAGCGAGGTCATCACTCTATACGGCACGGGATTCGGCCCGGCCTCCGAGCCCTTCGCGCCTGAGACGATGGTGTCGGGCTACTCCACGCTGCCCACGCCGGTGGATTTCAAAATCGGCGGTGCTACGGCCAGTGTGCTCTGGTCGGGACAGACTGGATCCGGTCTCTACCAGTTCAATGTGCAGGTCCCGGAAGTCGCCAACGGCGATCAGGAGATCTTGGCCACGATAAGCGGCGCGGCAACGCCCTCCGGAATCTCCATCACGGTCCAGCGCTAATTCATTAGTCTCTGTTGTGACTGGCAAGAGTGAAGCCTGCCTGCGCCGTCGCGGGCGTGCTCAGTTGTGTTCGGTGATGCGGAAGGACTGGTGCAGCTCCAGGTCGAAATTCTTCGAGCCCGGCCCGATCAGTGCGTTGCGGCCCAGGTTGCCGTAGCCTGAAAGGCCGGCGGGGCGAACCACTGCTGGAGCACCTCCTGGCGCGTGCGGCCGGGGCTGAGCTTCCAGTCTCCGACCACGTTGGGGCGGTCGGCAGTGTAGCCGTCAAAGTCCCTGTCCGTGCCGCTGGTAACCATCTAAATCGGAGGTTGTCCAGGCAACAGTGAACAGTCTGATGTGAGCGGTTGGCGAGTTGGGTCAAAGTGTCGGACAATTCTACATGGCCCCAGGCGAATTATTGACGCAGCAGCCGTCCGTACCCCGCTTATGAGTGCAAACACAATCCCGGTAAATGTAGTCTTTAGCCCGGACTGGTGGAACCGGCGTTTCGGAATTTCATTCGAAGAGCCTTTCTACCTCGACACCGAAACACGGATCACCAACGACGTTCTGATGCGCCGCGCTCTCTATGAACTCTTTCGCATTGGCGAGGCGCATCCGGCGCCGCGCCCCGTGATCGGCTCCCGTCACATCGCCGGGGGATTCGTGATGCCCGCACTGTTCGGCGTTCCCATCCGGTACTCGCCCGGACAGGCTGCATGGCCCATTCCGCTTGACCTGGGCCGCGAGGACGTCTTAGCCCTCCGCGTGCCCGGCATCGAGAACACCTGGCCGATGAATGTTCTCATCGAGCAGATGGATGCGCTCGAGAACAGATTCGGTTACGTCACTGGTGACTTGAATACCGGCGGGATTTTCAATGCCGCCATGGATCTGCGCGGCAATGACCTGTTCTTCGATCTCAAGGAAGATCCTGAAAGCAGCGCTCACCTGCTCTCGGTCGTTGCGCGCACCCAGGTGGCTGTCGCTCGTTATGTGCGGAGAAGGACCGGAACGACGTCGATTGCCGTGAACCGTTCTGTGCTGAGTGTCGATCCGGCGATTCACCTTACCAGCAACTGCTCGGTTAGCATGATAGCTCCCGCGCTTTACGAGTCGTGCGTACTCCCGCATGAAATCTATGCGAGCAAGGAACTCGCACCGTTCGGAATCCATCATTGCGGCGCCAACCTGCACAGGTACGCCGAACAGTACAACAAGGTCGCTCCAAGCTTCCTCGACGTAGGCTTTGGGTCCGACGTGGCCGCATGCAGCCGCCTCTTTCCTGAGGCGTTTCTCAACCTCCGTCTTAACCCGGTGCATCTGCTGCAATTTTCCGGGAATGAGGTTTACCAGGCAGTTCAAGACATTCTGAAAGCGTGCGGACGAACCACCAACGTAGGGGTATGTTGCATCAATATGGACGGTTCGACCCCGGACCGCAATGTCAAGGCAATGTTTCAATCAGTATCGGACTACGCAGAGGAGCGCAGACCTGGCCGTTAGTGGCGAGGATCTGGCGGCGCGTGAGCGGTCGGTTCATGGCGCCTGACAAAATATCCGAATCCTGAGGTCTTCGTGAGGAGCGAGTTGGATCGTGCTCTAGTTGTTTGTGCGAGCGGGGCGAGCGGGTCGAACGAACAGGGCACGCGAACAGATCGCGAACAGATCAGCCTGATACGAGCGGTTGGCGATTTAGGCCACTTCATGGCCACTTCATGATGACTTAGTGGTGATTTTCGAGAGTGAGCAGTTCACGGCAGATCCCGAAACTCCTTCAGTGGAGTGCATTCACCACATATTGTGCTCTGGCTTGGCAGGCCGAGTATTGACCCGCTACACATCAAATATTGTCCGCACTAAGTCGCCATTGAGTGCTAAGATTGCGGATGTAGGCATAATGCGTAAGTGCTGGCCAGGATCGTGGCTAACCGCGCGGTGCCCGACCTAGCCTTTTTGCTGACCGCGCAACCAACTGTGAAAAAGGAGAGTTGCAATGGCCGTAATTTGCAGGAGCCCGAATTCATGGCGATGCGCCGCACGGCTGGCCACATTCGTCATGGTTTTCACCGTCGCGTGGGTGGTTGTTGCTCGCGCGCAAATCCAGAACCCACCCTACTCGCTGTTCCAGTATTCCACCCTAACAGGTTCCGGGAGCACCATAACGGCCACGCGGGTCCCTGTTGTTACCGCTGCCGGGAATACAATCTACAAAAACATCACCATGCAGTTCGACGTGGATTCGGATGGCAACCTGACGCTCTCGTCTAGTTACCCGCTGGTTTTCGACGAGCCAGCCTTGGTGGTCTCCGGCTTCAAGGCGGGAAACTATGCAGGGCCAGGTTCAATTCTGAAAGGGAAGGCAACCGGAGTCGTAGGCGGTCCGACTGCCCTTGAGGGCGGGGCAAGCTCATGGTCCTTCGCTTCTGCAGCCGGTGCTGACCCCTGTACCTATCCAAGTAGCGCCACCTGGTACGTCGGGCCAATCGCGAACAGTCCAGTGGCAGCACGACTCACGAAAGCTGGCATTACTTCGACAGCCTGGAGTTACGGCGTCGCAAGCGGCCCTGGGGGTGACAACGTCACCTGCGGTGACGGCGCTTCCTCCGGCAATTCTTTAAACCAAAGCGCTTGGCGCGGCGGCACCTTAATTGGCGTTAGCCAATCCGGAAACGCGATCACAATCGCAAGCTTCACAGAAAGAAGTTGCAGCAGCTGCGATGTTTATGATAAAGGCGCGCCCGTGGAGCAGATCACCTACAGGCTCGCACCCTAGTCTGGCCAGCCGTCCTCAATCGTCGAGGGGAGGCCGATTGTTGCCTTCTCGTGCGCTGAGTACTACTGTGTTATAAACGAAACAATTCTATACCGGATTGTTTCGTTTATAACACAGTAGTACTATCACCGGTTTTTGGGGCGACACACGAGGTCAAGTCCATTGACACTTTCCGCGTCACGAAGGAGAGAGCAGGTGATGATGATAAACAGCATAGGATTGTCGAATTCTAAACAGCGTTCAACCTTCATTCTGCAGATGACGATCATTGCTGCCAGTGCCGCATTGCTTGTCGGTGCCGCGGTTCTATCGGCACAGACTGCTCCGCCGGCGAAGCTCGCAAATGCTCGCGCTGAGGAGTTCACGGTCGGCAAGATTGCAGTTCTTGACACCGCAGCTTTCGTAGCAAGGCCCGCTTTCTCGCGCGATGGAGCGTGGCTTGCGTACTTGCATAACACCGGCGTCCCTAGCAAGCCGAGAGGGATTGTGATCGTCTCCCTGCCTGGCGGAGACCAGCGCCGAACTATCGACTTTGTTCAGACCATCAAGGGTATCGCTTGGTCGCCCGATGCCACGCGCATCTTTGCGGTTGATGATAACAACGGAGGCTATATCATTGACATCGGCACAGCGAACATCATATCACTTGGCAAAGTAGATTCATACGGTGAGATGATCTGGGCAGACGCGCAGAGTGTTTACTCCCTTGGAGATCAAGCCATCAGTCGATTAGACCTCGAGACCCTTTCCTCAAGCAGCTTCGGCAACCCAATGTACGTCGGCAACCGTGAGTCGGTTCGCGCCAAAGCTGCGCAGCTTCGGAAGACGCCGGTCGATCATCCCGCTGTTACCCTCGGAACAACGCTCGGGGGAGGGGGCGCCTTTGATATAAATCGCTCCACCGTAATCGCCGCCTCTAATCGGGATGGTTCTTTTACGCGTGTACTGTCCTCTGAAGGATTTCAGACCGCGACCTTTTCACCGAATGCAGCGCACGCCGTCATCGAATACTTTGGTGGGCAATTGCAACTGCTAACGATGGGGACACGTCCGCGACCACGGCTTGCTCTTGAAGCCACCATGGTGCCCCTGCCCAATCCAATTCAAGCTTCCGACTTGGTTGGGATTAGGGCGAACCTCGCTCAAGGTAAGATTGTCTATGCGGACGTCTTTCGACCGCGAATCAATCCGTTGAATCAGCGAACGGTTGGTGCAGAAGGTCGGTCCAAGGGCCTAGTGCGGATCACCAGTCTTGGTGATGACGGCAATCTTGAGGCCCGGTTCGTTCGTGAAGTCGATGGATATCCCGCGACTGGCGACGTACTTAAGACTTTCTGGACGCCAAGTCCGAACCAGACCGAATTCAAATCCGCCTCAGCGGTAGTTGGACCGCTGAGGGATCTCCCGGCATCGCCCATAGAGACTGCCGTTCCCAAGGAGCCCGCGGCTGCCGTTGCCATCGGGTCCTCTGGGGCTGCAGGAGCAGCCAGCGTCGAACAGAGGGTACCACAAACCTCAATACCGAAAGTATTCACGGACTTTACCATCCAGAACGAGAATGAGATGTTTCCCGCCCGGATCTACTTGGACGATGAAAAGACGCCGATCGTCATCAAGGTCAAGAGTTCCTACACGGTCCAATTGGAGGTTGGATCTACCCATGTGGTCCGAGTCGTCCAGGGGTTCCCGCTCGGCAGCACACGCAGAATCAACTTCACGGTGGCACGCGGGATGAGAGCGTTGCGCGTGACACCACAAGCTCTAACGTTTTATTAGATGAGGCGAACAGATCAGGCTGAGCAGTTCGCGAGCAGTTCGCGAGCCGCGACGCTATCTCCTTCACCCTGCAATACATCCCCGCCTTCTTACTCGCGCCCTAGGAAACTCCCGCTAGCAGAACGGTGCTCGCCGGCAAGGGTTCGCTGCGCCGCGCCAAAAGCAGGCGCGCCCTGGCCTGCTGCGCGCCGTTCCGCCCGGGTAGCAATCGCGACGGACGGCTCCGCCGGGAACCAGATGCCCAGCGGCCGGTTCGTCCGGCGCAGGACGGGAACCGGGTTGCAGTCGACAGAACCTCACAGGAGACAGCCGCCATGCCAGTGTAAGAACAACTGAGTGGAAACAACAGAATTCGCGACGACGAGAGCCAGCACCGGCCGTTCCTCTTTTGGGACTGCGCAAAGGAGCCACAAGGCCCCGATGCGCCACACAGGCTGTTTGAGGTCGGCCGGTATCCCAAACTCAAACTTCCGCGAAAGCCCCGCAGCGGGCCGGATGCGGCAAATGGATGTCTGGCCACGCCGGCACAAGCGGTGCTGGTCCAAAACCAAGCTGGGGACGAAGGCGCGGAGAAGAAGCGGGTAGAAAAGATTCCAACGCAGGGAACTCAGGGATTAGTGTGATTTTCCTTGACAAATACTTATCATGGATGTCCGAGCCGCCGCTTACCCACAGATTCTTCTGACGAATCATATCTTAATCAAGCTTTTGGAAACCCCCGGGGGTCATGTTTCTTCGGCGCCACATCGGCGGTCCTGATGTACCACTCCAGCATGCGGCGATGGAGCTGTTCCTGCTGGCCGGCATGGCTGCGATTCCCATAGAGATTATGCAATTCGCGGGGGTCCGCCTTCAGGTCGTACAACTCGCTCACGCCATCGGGCCGGGACACCAGTTTGAAATCGAGTGTGCGGATCATGGTGGCCCTGGTGATGGTTTCGGGGTGCTCGTTCTGCAGAGCGACCTTCGGGTAATAGATATTGGCCGTGTTGGAGAAATCCCCCATCGGCTCGAAGCATTGCGGCTCGTTCGTATTGTAGCCCCCCTCGCAGAAGGCGGCGCGCTTCGGATCGCCGCGCTCGCCTCGCAACTGGGGTGCGAGAGAGCGCGCGAAGTGCGTGTGCTGCGCTTCGATGCCAGCCATGTCGAGCGCGGTGGCCATCACGTCGTAGAGCTCGACGATTTCGCGGGAGGTCTGGCCGGCCTTGACGCCGGGAGCGCGCACGACGAGAGGGACATGCTCGAGGACACCGTCGCAGGAGCTGGGCCATTTCTCGACGAGGCCGTAATCGCCGCCCCATTCGCCGTGATCGGAGAAGACGAAGAATGCGGTGTCGCGGTCATGGCCCGTGCGGTCGACGGCGGCCATCAACTCGCCGAGCATCCAGTCGGAGTAGCTGACCATGCCCAGGTACACGGACTGGATCTTACGGAAATCCGCGTCGGTGAGGTGGTCCAAACGGCGTGTCCGGCGAATGGCCTCGTAGTAGTTCGGCTTGTTGGGCAGGCCGATCGGGCGCAGCGGCGGAAGTTTGGCCGGATCATACATGCCATAGAAATCCTTGGGCGCGGTGAAGGGTGGGTGCGCGAAGGCGAGCGGCAGATAGATGCAAAACGGGCGCGGCGAATCGCGCTCCAGGATTTTGATAGCCGCTTCCACCTGCGCCCAATCGGCGGTCTCGCGACGATCGCCGCCGGGGCTGTTGAGGAAAGAGTAGAAATGCGGGTCGTCTTGCGGGAAGGGATTGCCACCGCCGCCTCGTTTGCCTTGCGCCGGGCGCGGTCCCCATTCGGTGACGCTATCGGCGAAGCTTTCGGTTGAAAGCAGATCGTTCTTGCCATACCAATAGACGTCGTAGCCGTTCTGTTTAAGATAGCGGAAGAGATTCGGCTCGTCGGGATGCAGAAAATAGTAGAGGCTGCGATGCCCGTGCACATGCACTGGCCAGCCGGTCATCAGGCTGCAGCGCGAAGGCCCGCAGACGGTGTTCTGCGAGTGGCACTGCTCGAACCGGACGCCCTGGCCCGCGAGCCGGTCGAAGTTGGGCGTGCGTACCAGTGGATGGCCATAGCATGCCAAACTCTCGGCGCGGAGAGTTTCTGGCATGTAGAAGATGAAATTTGGCTTCTTCTGCGACTGGCCCTGCAAGGCGATAGGCGCAGCGGCGGCGCCTGCCAGAAATTGGCGGCGGTCAAGCTGATCGCTCATTCTAATTAACTCCTTATACCCTCGGATCACTTCATATCAGAATCGGAACCGCAAAGCGAGTGAGAGAATCCTTCCCGGCGCTGCTGACGTGAACTGGCCAAAAGCCGCGTTCACTTGCTGTCCGGTGGTGGGATTGAACCGAGCCGTTGTGTTCAGGCCGGTAAACTGCGTGTGATTAAAAATGTTGTATGCTTCGAGACGGAATTGGAGAGTGCGTTTTTCGCCCAGGCCAACAGGAAATCGTTTGTTAAGGGAGATGTCCCAGTTATTGAGCCCCGGCCCACGCAGTATGCCCACTCCGGCGTTGCCGAAGCTGCGCACGGGCGTTAGGCCGAAGGACTCCGTCCCGAAATTTCGCGAAAACGATTTCTGGCTCTTGTCCAACTGCGGATTGCTCAGCACGGTGATGCGGGCGCCATCGCTCGAGCCAGTGGTATTCTGGGCGACGGTCGTCGTAAAAGTGGGGGTGAACGGGGATCCGGATATAAAACTGGTGACTCCAGATAAGCTCCACTTACTCGTGATCGCCGAAACGTAACGGTTCCCAAGTTTGCTGCCGGCGTCCGGCAGATCGTAAATATAATTCAGAACGAAGGCCTTCGACCGGTCAAAAGTCAGCGGGCCATAATCGTATGAGCGGGGATCGAAATAGCTGCTCACTGAATTCCCATATGCACTGGCCACTCCGAGAGCCTTCGAAAACGTGAAACTAGCCCCAAAGCCGAGACTCTTCGTCATGCGTCGCTGCAGGGAAATCTGCAACGAATTGTAGTTTGCCGAACTGGCAAATTCGTAATTGTTTATGTCGGCAAGGCCCATGTAGGGACGGTAAAAGTTGTTCGGCAGCGGCTGCCCTTTCGTGGTCGGATCGGTATTGGCTGGATCGAATTGTGCAAACAAGGGAATCGGATTCACGTTTCTGGTTTGGACATTGTGACGCGATACGTTGCCAACGTAGGCAATGTCGACCACGGTGGCGAGCGGTAACTGCTTCTGAATTCCCAGGCTGTAGTTCATAACCGAAGGATTCTTCGCGCCGGAAATCGGAGCGATGGATGAGACAGATGAGGGTCCTATCGCACCATTGCCTTGCGCGAAGGTGCTCAAGTTACCGTAGTACGCGGTGGGGGTGTACGTGACTGGGGGATTCGCGGTCGTATTATTGTTGATCAACTGCCGGAATCGGTCCACGAAAATGCCGAATCCTCCACGGATCACCGCCGTCCCTTTTCCGGAGACATCGTAGGCGAATCCGAGGCGGGGAGTCGCCGAAAGCGGGCTGATTGTATAAAGCCCGCCCGGAACGCCATTCTGCCCGCCGACAATCATTCCGTTTGCAAAGCTGCCGGAACCCGGCACGAAGGCCCCGATCAGCGGCGCCGGCACCTGCGCGCCGGTAAGGGGGTCGACGCCCACGCGCTGACCCTGGCTGTTGAGTACGGGCCGATACAGTCGCGGCACTTGGGCGGGATCATAGGCCTGCTGGGAAAAGGCAGCTAGAGTTTCATTCAGATCATGCTGGGGGGAAAGCCGATAGAAGCGGATACCGTAATCGAGGCTGAGTTTCCGGCTGACGCGCCAGTTATCCTGCGCGAAAAACTCCAGGCCCCAATACTTTGCATGGAAGTTGATGCCCCGGGTAGATTCAGAGTAATTGTTGAAGTTCCCGAGTAATGCATTGGCGTAAGCGTCACCTGAATCATTGGGGTTATTGCTGTTAGTTGCGAAATTCAAAACCCCGTTCCAGGAAGCGCCCTGCACCTGAACCTTGTCCGTAAGATTCAGATAAAAACCGGTCTTGAACTGGTGGTTGCCCAGTACGTAACTAAAATTTTCAATGAAGTCCCACGTATCATTGTGGTTTGTGTGCTGTTGGTTATTGATATTGAGGGTAGGCGGACTTACCGGCGTGCCGCCGAACACAAGATTGGGCATCAACAGCGCGTCCGCCGCTTCGAGCTTATTGCTCGAGTCTGACGGACTGTTAGCGTACCACTGCGGGAGATTATTCACGACACTACGGTTGACTTGACTGGGGTTGTTAGGGTAGTTCAGCCAACTGTTCCAGCTCTTGCCGAGTATAAACTCGTTGAGTACGCGAGGGTTGAGCACATAGGTGACATTCGCCGCATAACCGTGACCCGGATTCGGATGATCAAAGTTGACTCCGAAGTTATTTCCCTGAAACGGAAGAAGCGTCGTATCGATATCTCGAATCCAACGAAAGTTGCCGCGCAGTTTGCTGGTTGGAGCCACATCCGTGCGGATCATATCATTGCGGCGCGGATGAGAACCGCTGCCGGCGATGATGTAATTCCGCTGGTTGACCAGCGACGGGTTGGGATCGACGTAATTAGGCGTCGGATAGAAATTCAGGATCGCCTGGCCGTACGAGTTGATCCGGGCCGGCGGAATGATGTTTCCCGGGAAAGGCGCGCCGGTCGTCGGGTCTTTGATAGTGATTAGCTTGCCGCTCACGTCGAGGCTCTTCGAGAAGTCACCCTGACGCTCGAGCGTGCTGGGCATGTTGATGTAGTTGGTTCCGTTATTGATGAGCTGGCGCGTGTATTCCTGGGAGACAAAGAAAAACACTTTGCTCCGGTCGGAATTGAATGCGTGCGGAATATAGACCGGACCACCGACGCTGAAACCAGCGATGTTATACCGGTAGGGGGTCCTGGCCAGGCCGCTACTGTTGTTGAAGAAATTATTGGAGTTGAATTGTTCGTGCCGGTGGGTCCACCAGCCGCTTCCGTGGAATTCCTGTCCACCACCCTTGGTAATCACACTGATGGTGCCGCCGGCATTACGCCCATACTCGGCCTGGTAATTCGATGAGAGGACCTTCACCTCCGCGATAGAGTCCATGTTCGGCTCGAAATGCACCGCGCCGTTGCTCCCAGTATCCATATCGGTGATCCCGTCCACCGTGAAGTTCTTCGATTCCGTGCGCGTGCCATTAATGTAAATGCCGCCAAGGGAATTAGGAGTGGTGGCATCGCGGGTGGCGCTGTTGGTGTCGATCACCCCAGGCATCGTGGCCGTAAGGGCGAGGAAGTCGCGCCCCTTCAACGCCAGATCGTTGAGTTGGCTGCCGCTGACAAGGCCCGATTTTTCTCCGCTGGCAAGCTGTAGCGGCGTCGCTATATCGTTCACCTCCACCGACTCTTTGACATCGCCAATCTGCAGCGCCAGTGTACCCACGTCACGAATCTCGCCGGACGTCAGATCGATTGAGGTGCGGACGTACTGTCGAAACCCTGGCGCCTGCACGGCAAGGGTGTAGGTCCCGGCCCCAACGCTCGGAAATACGAGGATTCCCGCCGTGTTCGAGTTCGCGCTAAAGGCCAATCCGGTGGCGCTGTTCGTGAGAGTTGCCTTAGCCACGGGCACCGCCGCTCCTGCCTGGTCCACGACGGTTCCTTTCACAGAACCGGAAACGTTCTGAGACCAGGCAGGGGCGGCAAAAAACATGCCTCCAATAATGATGCCGACCAAGATAGAGTAGATTGCCTTTTGCATTACCAGTTCCGCCTTTCTTATCGAAGTCACAAGACCTTTGCGAACCGCTTTTTTCAAGCATCGGGCTGAGCCAAAGACTTGCGATCTAAGGGATCCTGTTCCTGGCGAAAGTATACACCTGTCCATGGCGAATTGCGCAATTGGCCTGAATACGGTGGCCTGTGAGGTCTTGTTACCATTGCCGGGATGCGCAACTTCATCATCCTGTTCGTTTATGTGATCGTCACCATAATCGGCGAACAGATGGCGAACAAATCGGCGAACAGATCAGCCTGATACGAGTTCAGATGGCCCTGCGGGCCACCTAAGGTGATGAAAATCGACAGACCGAACCCCTCACCGCGGGCGGGAACCAGTGATTTTCAAGGGAGCGGTTGGCGATTTAGGCCAAAGTGTCTGCGGTGTTGGACGAATCGGCTGAGTAGCTCGAAATATCGAACTAAAATGAAGGCAAATCTTCCTTTTGAGTGCCGATCCTGAGTCGATTCCTCGCCAGGCTGCGGTAGCGATGCCCACCCGAACCCGCTCACAGCGATGGCGAAGGGGAACAGTGGAGTGGCGATGGATAGGCGGTTGTCCGACCTACGCACCAGGGAGCCTTCCGTTCGATGCGCAATTTCAGCGGCTTATGCTGAACCGGAGCAGGCGCGCTCAGGAATTCGACGCTCAATCTCATGCCAGGAACCCGGCGATTTCCAGACCAGCGTGAAATCTGCAATCCAGCGAAAGAGGCATAGCTGTCTGCTAGTTTGGTCAAAATCGCCAACCGCTCCCTTGAAAATCACTGGTTCCCGCCCGCGGTGAGGGGTTCGGTCTGTCGATTTTCATCACCTTAGGTGGCCCGCAGGGCCACCTGAACTCGTATCAGGCTGAGCAGTTCACGAGCAGTTCACGCAGTTCACCGGCAGTTCACCGAGCAGTTCACCCACCACTTCACCGTCGAAAAAAATCGTCTGCGCCGTTTGGCGGCAGCACTGCCTGTGGGCCATAAGAGCGGAAACTCGCGAAATGGCAAACGCTTCACTTCAGCACTCTTGAATTCTGATACTATATGTAGTATCAATTGAGGTATGCAGTTCCCGGTAAACGCTCGATGGCAGAACTCAAGAAGATCAAGCAGAAGATTGCAGAGCTAGCAGAGCGTCGCAAGAACGTTACGATCCAAGAAATCGAGTGGGTAGTGAACCAGCTGGGCCAGTACGGTTTTGAGACCGGTTGTCGAGGTACAACGCACAACAAGATTTTTCGTGTGGCCGAACAGAGATTTGGGGTGTGTTCCCACAACCCGGGAAGCAAGCAGGTCAAGCATTGCTATGTGGATGCATTCGTGGACGCAATGATTGAGTTAGGACTCTATGAAGAATAAACTCGCGAAAGATCTCGACCACTATCTTGGGCTTCCGTATACCATCGTTCTGCGCCGTGATGACGAGGACGACGTTATCGCGAGAATACGGGAACTTCCTGGGTGTGTCGCGCATGGGAGCACTGAAGTTCAAGCATTACACAACGTCCGGGACATGCAGCGGCTATGGCTTGAAGACTGTCTCGAATCGCTGCAGCCAGTACCCGAGCCCGAAGTCGAAGAGCGACTCCCAAGCGGAAAATGGCTACAGCGCGTGCCTCGAACTCTCCACAAGAGACTCGTGCAGGTTGCTAAGCGCGAGACTGTCAGCTTGAATCAGCTTGTTACCACTATGCTGACCGAGGCAGTCATTTCACGGACATGGATGAGGGATCGAACCGAACCGAAAGACTGCAAATCATGTCCTCTGAACCGCTCCGAGATTTGGGATCACGCGTTTGAGGGCAATCCAACGTGGCGTTTTCAAACTGATAGCGCCAGACCGATGCGTCGAACTCTCGACAAAGTAAGGAAATTGTTTTCCCAACAGAGGCCCATTAATGGCGACGAAAAAGAAGAAACTGCTGAGTGCCCCCAACACAATTAAGTATGAGACCTTTCTGGACAGCTTAGAACTGATCGCCATAGGTATTAAGGCTTGCTCATGTAATCTCGACAGGCTCGGCTACATGCAGTTCCGCCAGAACACAAAGCGACCGGTCCGGATCTTAGAAGAAGAGGCGAAGGTCACAAGCCTCAAGGACAATCATTTTGACGCTGAGATCCGATTCAGCATTAGGCTGGCTAGTGAGAGCCAGGCAACCCCAGACGCATCTCTCTCGGTTGAATGTATTTTTGAGGCTCACTTCCATACCGGGGCTGATCCAGCGGACCGTGCCCATGTAGAGAAATTCGCCCAGTCTGAGTTACGGTTTCTCCTGCTTCCTTATGCACGGCACTTTGTAACCGACATGACGGCTCGAATGGCCATCGGTCCGATTGTCCTCCCCATTCAGACGAAATAAGGACAGGGTAATCCGAATCCCCTGTCGCGCCCGCAGCCCACGCTTCGAGCGCGAATGCTCGAGGTCTAGTTCCTCGCTGTTCCGATTCTAAGACGATCGTTGGAGGGCTGCCCAACACCTGCTCCATCGGACACACAGTGGCAGGGCGGTAAGCGAATCACGGACGGATCACTCGGAAGTTGGGCAGACGGACCTCGAATCGGGACGGAATCTGGGACGGCCCCAGGCTGTCCCCGGCCCCATGTTCAGGGACCTTTGCGCGACGGCCGATACACTCGTATGTTCCCGACGTCAATCCACTCGAAGGACCAGATGATCTCGAGAAGCGCAGAACGCACAACTTCGAGGAACTGCTCTGAGATCTCCAATCTGATGTGCTCTCCACTGCCTGTGGTGATTTCGAACAGACTCTTATCGACGAATGAGCCCAGGTCGATGATGGAGCCCAGTTTGTAGCAGCGTGACCCTTTCGCGTTAGCTCGCTCGTCCATGTGTTGCAGAGAGTTGCGGATATCGCGAATATGCCCGAATCGGTGGAGAAAAGAGCCGCATGCACTCAAACTAGCAGGGGGGAGTCCAGGCGTCATCGACAGCACGCTGACATGAGCCCTTGTCGCATCGAGTGAGTACACATAGGCTTTCGCGTACAAAAACCTAAGGCGATTCTTCAGCGCGTCGCGTCGCCAGGCGACAGCGGAGATACGTCGGCCTGCCGCGGCGCTGAGGAGAGGTCTGAACATATCGCACGCGAGAAGCGCATCATTGAATTGATCGATGACCATCCCAAGGATGAAGTTGACATCACCCGCAAAATCACGATTATCGTGGTCAATCCAGGGCGCTGGAGCCGAAAGCGTTAAGCGATCAAAGACATCCCTGTTCCCCGTCCTTCGCAAATCAGCGAACCTCCGTGTCCCACACAAGAGCGCTGCGTTCCGGCGCACATGTGGTGCCCAGTGGTCACGTTCAACGGCAACTCGGAACTGACTAGCGCCGCCACGGATCCCGGGGACTGTATGGTTGATCGTCGCCCGTCTCAAGCAACTCAGGGTGGATCGAAAGGTGTTTCAGTGCCCATGGCTGAATATTGTACGGAAGCTGGAGGGACACCACGATAGCGGAGGACAGGTAGAGCATTTTCTTTGCCTCAAGGCCACCGATCACCCCATCACCCACTGGAAAGTATCCCGTGTGGCTGTCGCCGAAAACGTAGTTTCTTAGGACCCGTTTCTCGTCGGCTGACAGCGTGTACAGGGATTTGACTAACCGCCTCTCATTGGTCCTCCACATAATTCGCTTGCCGATCCAGGCAAGCACGTTCGCAAGTACCATGGCCATGCAGAGCAAAGTTCCAATCCCGATGAACACACGATGGTGTTCGCGCAGTTCTGTGACCCCAAATCGACCCAACCAGGGATCTGGAGCAGATAGCAGGAATATGCCAGCGACCAACAACGCCAGAAAGTAGCGTACAGGCACCTTCAGTGTGTCAATCCACTTCCCCACGTCGAGCGTCATAACATCCTAAACGATATCATGGCTCACTGCGCAATTCCTGGAGGTACAGGGAGAAGTTAGAACGGGTCAAAGCGTGGGCGAATCGCTCCGGACCCTTCATGCAACGGGTGGACACTCGCCCTCGCCCGTCAAGGTCGCGCATGCCCGCGTACTCAGCAAGCGGCACGCACGCTGGCAGCCCGACACCTTTCGTCTCATACAGCCACCTTCCGCTCACGATTGAGATCGTAACGATACCGCGCGCAGCCACGTGTCGGATCGCGCCCTTCTGGAAGCCTGAAGTGGAGAAAAGCATGCGCTTGGGCGCACCGACGTCTTACAACTTTGCGAACCGCTCACTGAAACGAGCGGTTGGAGATTTTGCCCAAACCCGCACACCGCTGACCATTTCATGGCCACTTCATGACTTCATGTGCTTGAGTGGTGACGATGTCGGCTGATTTCGATTGCGGCGCAGTGTATCCAATGGCTAAGTGCGACAATTGGAGCGCGGCAACCGCGCCAGCCAGGAGGAGACAACTTTGAGAGCACTCTCAGCGTCGAAAACTCGCCTGCTCAGGGCGGCCATGCTCATCACAATTGCGGGAATCCTATTTGCCTTTGCCTGGGCGTTGGGAGTGGCGGCAATTGCAATTGGGATTTCTCGAAGCGATGCGATGGTGAACCCTCACTTCACCAAGGCGCAAGAGATGCGGTACATCCAATCCGAGATCGTCACGATTGCTCTCTTCTTCGCAGTCGAAATAGCCATGGCATCGATCATCGTCCGCTCGGGGATCCTCGGGCTTGCGCGCATACACTGGGTCGTCCAGCTCGCCGGAATGACAACGATTGGAATCGCTCTCGCTTATGCCGCAGTCGTCTTGAGTCTAGGCGTTGGTGGATTCCCAGATCCCATCGACGAGGCATACCGTGCCTGGTATCACTGGATCATGGGGTGAACTCGGGGATCAAAATGCCATTGCACGCGGGAACCGCGCTACGGTAAACTAATTAACGGTCGGCAGTTCACCAAGGCGTCGCCGCCCCGCAAGGGGAGCTAAACCTGCCACATGTTTCCACTCGACTGACACCTTATCCCGTGCCTGGTCGGAAGACGGCGGCCCCGGCAATCCTAAGTTGGATCGGCACGTTTTCCGAGAGGATAAGCGATGTCCAGAACCTTAATTCCATTTTCCACATGCGACATCTCCGCATTGGCGCGCACGTTAGGCAGCCAACTCGCGGAGTGTGATCACACACCCGGCCATGTCGAACTCTTGAACATGCTTGCGCGGTCAACCGGCCACCGGAACTTCCAGAGCCTCCGGGCTCAGGCTATCGCCCATGAGCGCCTGGACGCTCCCAAGCCTTTGCCAGAGCCCGTTGACTTTGCACAAATTCAACGGCTGGCGCGGTATTTCGATGCACAAGGACGGCTCTCAAGCTGGCCGGCGAAGTCCAGCCTGCAGGCAGTTTGCCTCTGGATTTTTTGGTCGAAACTGCCGCCCAGGCAATCCCTTACTGAGAATGAACTCAACCAGCAGATCCGTGCCAATCATCTGTTTGGTGACCACGCCCTGTTGCGGCGGGAACTCTGTAATCACGGCTTGTTGACAAGGACCGCGGATGGCCGTGAGTACAGGCGAGTAGAGCGACAGCCGCCGGTCGAGGCGCTTACCCTGATCCGCCATCTGGCTGGGAGGGCCGCATGAAGGCCTATCCTGATAATCCTTGAATCCTTGAGACACGGCGGGGCGGCGAAGGCCCCGCCGTGCCCCTGGTTCATGGAGCGATAGGCTGTTGCTCGCGCGTGCCGCTGTCGGCTGGCCCCGACGCCTGGGTGGTGTTTTCGAGACTAACAGCCTCACCAAGATTGGTCGTGATCGTGGTATCCACCTATAGCGATACAATATTATTTGCTATGATTTACCGTTTAACATCCATTTATCTACTGGCTCTCGCCCTCTTGGCGCAGAGCCCTTCGGCCACACTTGTTGGCACCGTTCGGGATTCATCGGGGGCTGTCATTCCCGGAGCCACAATTGAAATCCGAAATCAGGGTACGAATCAGGTCAACAAACTGAATACAGGAGCGGAAGGCGATTTCACCGCCCCGAACCTCGAACCCGGCAAATACATCCTCACCGTGGGACATGAGGGCTTCCGCCGGCTGGTTCAAAGCGGTTTGGAACTACAGGTCGATCAGGTGGCCCGTTTGAACATGACGCTTGAAACCGGCGTCGTCAGCGAGTCCGTTGAGGTCCACGCGGACATGCCCTTGCTCAATACCGAGAACGCCACTAAAGGCGAAGTCATTGCATCGCAGGAGATCGCCGAGATCCCGCTCGATGGCCGTTCCGTCGGTGACCTCGCGCTGCTCGTGCCAGGCGTGACACCAAAGGGGCAGGGTGCGAGCGAAGGCTCGCCTTACTCCGTCAACGGCGCCCGCAATGACAATACCAACTTTCTCCTCGATGGCTTCAACAATCAGGCGATGCGCGGCGGCACGATGCAGGCGAATCCGCCTATCGATTCCGTGCAGGAGTTCAAGATGCAGACCACCGGCTACCCAGCGGAGTTCGGGCGGCTGGCCGGCGGCGTCATGAGCATGGTGCTGAAATCCGGTGGCAATCAGCCGCACGGCAGTGTCTTCGAATATGTGCGCAACGATATGTTCGACGCACGCAATTTCTTCGATTCTGATAACAACAAACTTCGCCGCAACCAGTTTGGCGCTTCGCTCAGCGGTCCCGTCTACATTCCGCGTCTGTACAACGGCAGCAACCGGACGTTCTTCCTGTTTTCCTGGGAGAGCTACCGCCAGGTCATCGGGCAGTCGCAGTTGAGCCGTGTGCCGACGCTGCTCGAACGTCAGGGCGACTTCTCTCAAACGGTGGATGCGAACGGCAAGGCCGTCACCGTGAAAGACCCCATCAACGGCGGCACCTTTGCAGGTAATCGTATCCCGCTCAGCCGGTTCAGTCCCGTTGCGCTGAAACTGCTCGACTACTACCCGATGCCGAACCGCCTGGGTGCGAACAACTACGGGATGACGGCGCCGACGCCCTCAAGTTGGGACGCCTTCGTCGTCAAGATCGATCAGCACCTGTTTGCGAACGACCTGCTGACGGCCCGCTATGTGCCGCGCCGCAGCCGCTCCTCGAATCCTTTTGCAGGCAGCGACGTCGGCACGTTTGGCAATACTTCGAACGGTAACTCTGCGCTGGCCGGAATCAGCTACACCCGCATGTTCAGCGCCGTTCTGATTGATGAATTCCGCTTCGGCTACAGCCGGACCAAGAGCCGTCAGTTTGGAGCCCACGCGGGTCAGAGCATAGCGGACCAGATCGGGCTGCCCGGCACTACGACGGACCCGCTGCTGCTCGGTTTTCCCCTGTTCAAGATCACCGGTGAAGCCAATCTCGGCGACTCGGGGTCCACGCCCATCTTGTTCAATGTCAACGTCTATAACTATTCCAACACCCTGACGTACGTGAAGGGCCGCCACCTGCTGAAATTCGGCGGCGAAGCCCTCCGCACCCAGATGTTTCAACCCTACACTACCAACAACCGCGGCACCTATAACTTCAACGGCAAACCCACCAGCGTGCCGATGGCCGATTTCCTCCTCGGACTTCCCAACAGCACCACGCGCTCGGTGGGCAGCGTGCCCAACTACCTGTTTGCGACCAACTTTGGCTTCTTCGCGCAGGACGATCTGAGAGTCAGCACGAACCTCACGCTAAATATTGGCTTGCGTTACGAGATTGCCAAGCCTCCAACCGAGAAGTATGGCCGGCTGGCGAATTTCATCCCGTCGCTCGGCAAGGTGATCCTCTCGAATCCACAAGCCGTGCCGGACCTCGATCAGAGAGCCGCCGCAGCCGGTTTGGCCGGTTACGTCGGTGTGGCGCCAGACTACGGCCTGCCGGCTTCGCTGATTCACACCAACTATCACGATTTTGCGCCCCGCATCGGCTTCGCGTGGCGCCCGAACGGCGGCTCCACCACGGTGTTCCGCGGCGGCTACGGCGTCTACTATGCCGGCAACGAATGGAATCCGATCCGCAACGACATGGCGAACATCTATCCCCTGGTCGTATCCCAGACGTTCACTCGCGTGACTTCGAATCCGGGCTTGCTTTCCCTTTCCAATCCGTTCCCGGATTCACTGGCCTCCCTCACTGGCACAACCAACGTCGGATCGTTCGAGTCGGACCACCCCTCGGCGTACATGCAGGCCTGGAGCTTCACAGTGGAGCGCGATCTCGGCCATGAGATGGCGTTGCAGATCGCGTACGAAGGTTCCAAAGGGACGCATCTGGGACGTTCGTACAATGTCAACCAACCGTTCCGTTCTCTGCAATTCCAGCAACCCGGCGGCGGATTCCCGAAACCATATCCGATGTTCAACACGATTACGATGTACGCCTTCGGATCGAATTCGAATTACCATGCTCTGAATGTTTCCGTGCGCCGCCGCCTGGCCCGGGGTTTCTTCTATCGCGCGAGTTATGTCTTCGGAAAGGCCATTGACGATGCCTCGGCGATTTCCTCCTCCGGTATGAGCGATGGCGGTTACAGCGGTGCGCAGGATGCCCGCAATCTGTCGCTTGAACGCGGCCGCGGCGATAGCGATATCCGGCACAATGTCATGTTGAGCTTCGTCTATGAAACGCCCTTCCATAGCCTGTTGCTCAAGGGATGGCAGTTCGCCGGCAGCGGCCGTCTCCGCAGCGGCCAGCCGTTCACCCCAGCCGTATCGGGCGCCCAGATGGATCAGGGAGAAGCCAACCGGCCCGACCGCATCGCCTTCGGAACCGTGCCCAACCCGAGCCCCGAACAGTGGTTCGATATCGCAGCGTTTCCGCTCGTCCCCGCTGGTTCTTATCGCTTCGGTACATCCGGTCGAAATATTCTCGATGGTCCCGGCAACGTCTCGGTGAATATCGCGCTCATGCGCAAATTCCAGGTTCGCGAAAAGAGCTACTTCCAGTTTCGCTGGGAGGTCTTTAACGTAAGCAACCACACCAACTTTGACCTCCCGGAAAAGACGGTGAATACCGTCACATCGAGCACCATCACCAGCGCCGGCGCCGCTCGTACCATGCAGATCGCGCTGCGATTCTTGTTTTGACGGGACAGCCGATCGGCGCTGGGTCTTTGACCGCTTGAATTCCATCGCAGTTCTTGATTCTGCGGCATCTGGGATCGCCCGATCGCGAATGCCCGCGATCGGGCGATCCCAGGCGGGACGTGCCGAAAACCGACCTGCGGGAGATCCGAAATCTTGCGAGTCACCCAGGCTACGACATCGTGCTGGCGGACTGCAGCTCCGCCTCTAGTGCGACTCTCATGGGTGGCCGATTCCAGTAGGTCAAAGCTCTCCACACCCACTCCAGGGGCCCAAACCGAAATCTCTTCAGCCACCAGACGCTCAGCGGCAACTGAGCGCTGTAGATGAGAAACGTCGGCACGAATCCGAGCATGGGCGACACCTTGCCGAAAAGTCCCAAACCCCAGGAATCGAAGATTGAGGTGCAGACTACGCTTTGCAGCAGATAGTTCGACAGTGCTGTGCGGCCGACGGAAGAAAAACCTCGCACGAGCCAACTCCCGGTACAGGACATCGTGAACAGCGCCACCGCCGCTGCGTACCCGCCGCTCAACACGGGTATCCAGATCCTGTAGAGTAGCTGGCTCACGAGAATGGGCAAGTCTGCCGCCGATCTCCCTTCGTAAGTCTGCACTAGTAACGCGGCCGCCAGGTTGCCTGCGATTCCGATCGGAATCCCCCAGCACATCCAGTGGCGGAGAAGTTTCTTCCGCGTTTGGATTCCGCTCACGAATCCGCAGCGCCACAGCCACATTCCAAAGAGGAACCGCGGCAAGACCCAGAGTGAAGTAAACAAAATCCCGCCGTTCATGTTCAGCCAGTCGTGCACCCGAAGGCGCTGGATCTCGGACCAGGAGCCCTGCGCGTTGATCCGGATGGACTCTGCGATTACGTTCGGATTCGGAACAGGTGGTGGAGGAGCCTCGATTCCCATACTCGCCATCACCAGGCCTACCACCGGCAGTAGGACCAGCACCAGATGAATCGCCCCGGCCCAGATTAGGAGCGTCTTCGGTTTCCGGTTGCGGAACAACAACAGAACAAACCCGAGCAGTGCGTAAGTAGCAAGGATGTCGCCCATCCAGATCAGCAAACCGTGGATCAACCCGAATACCAGTAACACCACCAGTCGGCGCGAATAGCACGAAAGAAAACGCAACCCGCGCGCCTCGGCACGTTCCATCTGAATGGCAAAGCCCAGACCGAACAGCACCGCGAAAATCGTGAGAAACTTCCAGCCGATCAACGTGTCAATGATCGTCTCCGCGACGCGGTCCAGCGACGAATTCCACAAGGCACTTGGAAAGTAGGAAACCTCCGCGGGAGAATGGAACGCCCGCATATTGGCTGCCAGGATTCCAAACAGCGCGAATCCGCGAACGGCATCAACAACCTCAAGCCGCTGCCCACTCGTTGCAAGACCCATGGCGTCATTGTAGTACCGCCGGGAACGCTCAGACACCTGCAAACTCTTGAATTCGCTGGGAAACTACTCTGAAAGCCGGCGGAGCACAGGTCGTTAGAGTTTGAAACGTTTCCACGAACACGAGCCACTGTCCTGCTTGGCGCGGATCGCGATTGATGGTGCTGCTGTAAGCTTTAGCGTAGGAGACGATCCGATCAAAAAGGTATCGTTAAAAAATACACGATAGGGGTGGAACGCAAGATCCAATGTCAAATATAATGCCTGCGATCTTTCTCGGGCACGGGAATCCGATGAACGCGCTGCTGCGAAATCGCTACACGGAGGCTTGGTCGGCGATTGGTGCTGAAGTTCCCCGGCCCAGGGCCGTGCTCTGCGTGTCGGCTCACTGGTATGTTCCCGGTGCGGCACTGACAGTGAATACCGCGCCTCGGACGATCCATGATTTCGGCGGCTTTCCGCCGGAACTGTATCAAGTGCAGTATCCTGCACCGGGCGATCCGCAGCTTGCCCGCCGGGTCCAGGAATTGCTTTCTCCGCTGCCGGTGGAACTTGCGGAGACCTGGGGACTCGATCATGGCGCCTGGTCCGTACTCAAGCACGTTTACCCGCAGGCCGACGTACCTGTGGTGCAACTCAGTATCGACGAGACGCAACCGGCCCGCTTTCACTACGAAGTCGGCCAACGCCTGGCGCCCCTGCGTGACGAAAACGTGCTGATCGTCGGGAGCGGAAACCTCGTGCACAACCTGCGTGCCTACGCGTGGGGCCAACACGAGGTTGTACCTTACGAGTGGGCCGTCAGCTTCGAGCGGCGAGCGCGCGAGTTCCTGTTGGCAGGCGAACACGCCGCGCTGGTCGACTACGAGAAACTCGGGCGCGATGCGCAGATGTCGGTTCCCACGCCCGACCACTATTTGCCGCTATTGTATGTGGCCGGCGCCGGCAGGGCAGGGGACCCGGTCGCTTTTCCGGTCGAGGGCATTGATGGCGGCTCGATCTCGATGCTCGCCGTTCGCATCGGCTAGTTGCATTCTCGGAAGTGGCGCCAGAGCCCGTCAGTGCGAAAACTTCGCCTTCCGGAGATGGAGGAAAGCGGTTAGGTGTATACTGTCGCTGATCGAAATTCCATGTGAAATGTCTGGCGGGGCAAGAATGCCCGCCAGGGGGAGGTTCTTATGAGCCGTTACTCTGCCTTGTTTGGCCTTTTCGCTGTTTCCGCCACGCTGGTTGCCCAGACGTTCACCGGCAACATTACCGGCATGGTCACTGATCCAAGCAATGCCGCCGTGCCGCAGGCAGGCATTACACTAACGAACACATCCACGGGCGAAACGCGCAGTGCGAAAGCCGAAACCGGTGGTCGATTCATCTTTTCCCAACTGTTGCCTTCGGTCTATAGCCTGAAGGTTTCGCACCCCGGTTTCAAGGAGTCGGTTCGCTCCGGGATCACACTGAACACCAACCAGACCATTGAGGTGAATCTCCAACTCACCGTGGGCGCCATCAGTGAAGCAGTGCAGGTGAGCGCACAGGCGGAAATGCTCGACACCCAAACCGCCAACCAATCGATGATGCTGACCACGCAGGCGATGCGTGAGTTGCCTCTCAACATGAGAAATCCTCTGGCGTTAGTGCACTCCTCGGCCGGTATTGTGGCCGCGCGCACCGGTGTTTCACAGTCTACCGACGATCAGAACCACAACCGCTTTGCGATGAACGGCGGCCGCCACGAGTCTGTGGCCGTGCTGGTGGACGGCATCCCGATGGCCGCTGGCGATTGGGGCGGGCTGATCGCCAGCCCTGGCGTCGACGCCGTACAGGAAGTACAAGTGATCCGCAACACCTACGAAGCCCAGTTCGGCAAGACCGGCGGCGGCGTTATCAATATGACTACGCGCGGCGGCACGCAGACTTATCACGGAAGCCTGTTTGACTTCTACCGCAACGACAACCTCGACGCGAATACGTTCTTCAATAATCGCGCCGGCCGCGCACTGAGTGAGTTCAAGCGCAATCAGTTCGGCGGCACCGTGGGTGGCCCGATCCTGAAAGCCAAGCGTGTCTATGGCTTCTTCGGTTATGAAGGTTTGCGCACCGGCAATCCGGCCAGCCGCCAGGCCACCGTACCCACAGCCGAACAGCGCACCGGAGATTTCTCGCAGACGCTCAACCCCGACGGCAAACTCAGCATCATCTACGACCCGCTGACCACTCTGCCCAATCCGGCTGTGGCGAACAAATTTATCCGCACGGCATTTCCGGGCAACAAGGTGCCATCCAGCCGGTTCGATCCCGTCGCACTGAACATGCTGAAGCTCTTTTCGGAACCGAACCAACCCGGCGACAGGATCACCGGCGTGCAGAACTGGTACAGCACGGGCTCGTCGAAGACAGTGAACGACCGCTACGATTCCCGCATCGACTGGTCGCGGAGCGCCAGCCATACTCTCTTCGGCCGCTTCACCATTGCAAAGTTGCGCGGCGACCCGGCGATGCTGTTCCAGCCAGCGGCCGAAACCAGCAGCTTTGCCCGCAACCCGCGCTACCACGTCTCGATCGGCAACACGTTTATCCTCAGCCCGACCCTTGTGGTCAACGCACAGGTGGGCGGGGGGCGCTGGTCGGAGATCAATTTTGGCGCGGGGCGCGGTTTCGACCTGACCACGCTGGGGCTGCCTCGCGAAGTCGCTGCGGCTTCGGACACCGACGAACCGCCCACGATTGGCGTCGGCGACTACAGCGGTCTCGGCTACAGCCGCTACCTGAACGGAGTCCGCAACCTGCTCAACGCGCAGGTAAACGTGACCAAGGAACGCGGCGCACACAGCATCAAGTTTGGTTGGTCGATCGAGAAGTCGCAGTTGAACTTCACCGACGCCAACGCACCCGATTTCAGTTTCAGCCGTTTCGGCACGGGCGGACCCGACCCCGATTCCCGTGTGGCGAACTCGGGCAACGGTCTGGCTTCGTTCCTGCTCGGTTTCGGCTCCGGCGGCTCGCTTGCGCGCCGCGTCCGGCCGGCTTCCACCGACACCTATCATGGCCTGTACGTGCAGGATAGCTGGCGCGTTTCGCGTCGGTTGACGTTCACTTACGGCATCCGATACGAGATCCAGCAGGCGCGCACGGAGCGCTACGACCGCTATGCGCGTCTTGACTTCGACATTGCAAGCCCCGCGGCGCAGTTCGCAAAACTGCCGGATTTGAAGGGCGGCCTGGTCTACATGGACGCGAATAACCGCGGCCAATGGGATACGCCCTACAACAACTTCGCCCCGCGGGGCGGCCTCTCGTACAAGGTGACCGAACGACTGGTGGCTCGCGCCGGCTACGGCATCTTCTTCGCCCGCTCCAACTATGCCAGCCCCATTTCGGGCACCGATGGCTACAGCCAGACGACCTCGTGGCTGACGTCTGTGGACAGTGGCCGTACGCCAATGTACTACCTGCGCAACCCGTTCGCCGAAGGCATCCGGTCCCCAGTCGGTTCGGGCGACGGCGCTATGACGAACGTCGGCTTCGGCGCTTCCGGATACCAGAAGGTCCGGCCAACTCCTTACATCCAGCAGTACAGCCTGGACCTGCAATATGAGATCCGCGGCAACCTGCTGTTGGAACTCGGCTACATCGGGAACCAGGGACGCAAACTGAGCTTCGGCTACGGTGTGCAGGCCAATCAGCTTCCAGATAAGTATCTTTCGCTTGGACCCGCACTGCTCGAGCAGGTGACGAATCCTTTCTACGGGCTGGTTTCCTCGGGTACGTTCGCTCAGAAAACGGTCGAACGCGGGCAACTGCTTCGCCCCTATCCGCAGTTCACTGGCGTTAGCATCACTCACATGCCGGGTGCCTCCTCCAGCTACAACGCAGGCGCGATACGCATTACGAAGCGGTTCTCCAAAGGCACGCTCATCAACGCGTCCTACCAGTTTTCGAAGTCGATCGACAACGCGAGCGAAAATGGCTCGCCGGGCTTGGTGGACGGCGCACGGAACTTCAACAACCTCTCGCTTGAGCGCAGCATTAGCAGCCACGACATTCCGCACAGCTTCGCGCTAGCGTTCGTGCAGGAACTACCGTTTGGCCGCGGCAAGAAGCTGGGAACGAGTTGGCCGAAGGCGTTGGACCTGGTGGCCGGCGGCTGGCAGTTGAGCGGCATTTACCGCCTTGCTTCCGGCCTTCCGAACCGCTTCACGGCGACCAACAACACGTTCTCCTACGGCGGCAATCAAGTGCCGAATGTCACCAATGTGCCCGACGCGAAGGTGGACAATCCGACCATCGACCGCTGGTTCAATACGCAGGCGTTTAGCCTGCCGGCTCCTTACACCTTCGGCAACGTGCCGCGCTGGTTCCCCAACATCCGATTCAGCCGGGCGAACAACCTCGACCTGTCGCTGTCGAAGAACTTCAAACTGACTGAGAAGCTGAAAGCGCAGTTACGCGGCGAATTCTTCAATGCGGCAAACCACTTCCAGTTCGGCTGGGCGGACACCAGCCTCAACAGCCGGACATTCGGACAGGTGAGCGGCGGGGCGCCGGGCGCTGGCCCGCGCAACGTGCAACTTGGCCTGCGGTTGGACTTTTAGACGTTTGTTCTTGAATGCGGCCGGCCCTCATAGGGGGCCGGTCTTCTGGTGACGACTCACATGAGACTGCAAACAGGCATTCTTGTCTTCACTGCCGCTCTACCCTTGCTCGGCGGCTTCGATATCCGCATGGGCAGCGGCGAACGCGATATCGCACGCTACAAGGAATACGGCTACAACGCGGCGGTGCTCGGCCCGGTGACGCAACTGGCCAGCTTCGACGACTCCGCGCCGGGCGCGCTGCCGCCGGGTTCGCGTTTGCGTACACAGATCGAGGAGACGCGCGGCAAATTCCGCGAGCAGGCGGCGCGAGCGAAAGAACTCGGATTGAAGGTGGTCACGAGCACCGACGAGATCCTGCTGCCCTCTGCGGTGATCGAGAGCCTGGGAGCCAAGATTGCGCGGGACGACGACCCGAAGCGCATCGATCTCGACAAAGAAGCCTTCTGGGAACTCTACCGCGCCAAGTACCGCGAGGTTTTGAGCAAGTTCCCCGAGATCGACTACATCATGGTTCGTACCGGAGAAAACTACTCCTTCCTGCACGACGGTTACAGCGGGCAGATGATCGCCGAACGCAACGTGGAGCGCGCACAAAGCCCGGCCTACATCCGCAACATGCAGCGGCTGATCAACGAAACCCGCAAGATCGTGGTGGATGAGTTCAACCGCCAATTGATCTGGCGCACGTGGGATCTGGGCAACGCGGGCTTTCATGCGAACATCGAGGTTTACGACAAAGTGCTGGCCGGCGTGAAGGAACGCAAGGGCCTGATCTTTGCTGTCAAATTCACGCAGACAGATTTCTGGCGGTACAACGATTTCAATCCCAGCATCGGGCGCGGTGGCGTGGACCAAATCATCGAGTTTCAGGCGGCGCGCGAATATGAGGGTAAGGGCGCATTTCCGGACTACGTCGGAGAAGAGCACGCCGCGGCCATGAAGCGCTGCCGCGACCTCGGCGTTAAGGGTGTCTGGATCTGGAATTTCGGCGGTGGCTGGGGTGGCCCGAAACTCCAATCCGACCGCTGGGTGCGGCTGAACATCTTCGCCACATCGAAACTCGCCGAAAATCCCGGCGCAGACCCGCGCAAAATTGCCGAGGAGTGGGCCGCCCGCGAATTTGGGGAGAAAGCTGCGCCGAAGGTGGCCGAGATGCTGATGTTGTCCGACGACTCCGTGCTCGGCTTCCGCTACATCGCGCCGTACTCTCGCAACCACAAGGGCTGGCTGCCGGCGCGCAACATCATGCGCGACGATATCATCCGCGGGGAAACTGTGCTGCGCGAAGAGGGCGGCCTCCAGATCCTCTACGAGGGCAGCAAGTACGCGCTCCAGGAAGCGCTTGAAGAGAAAACGCGTGCGGCGGCAACGGCAACGCGAATGCTAAAACTCTTCGAGTCCGTGCGCGCGGAGATCGTAGCCGCCCGCGGCCAACGCGTATTCGAGGAGGCGCGCAATACGATCGCCTACATGGAATCGCTGGCGACGGTGATGTCGCATTACGTTCGCGGCATGTTCCTCTATTACGGTTCGCAAGAAAACGGCGATGCGAAAGCCTCCGCCCAGGCGCTTGCCGAATTGCGCGCATGGCGAGCCGAATGGCGGCGTTATCAGAACGAAATCGCGAAACTTCCTGGAGTTGCCACAGTCTATCGTTCGATGAATAACTACGGAGGTACACCCAATCCGAAAGGTGCGATGGAGGAAACCTGCGAGAAGGCGCTCTCTGTCCTCGAAGCCGCCGCGGGAAATAGTCATCCTGCAAAGCGCTGAACGCGTCCGGAAGCCTATGGTAGACCTGCGTCGCCGATTACGGACGGCCCTGGACCCGCACCCACAGAAAACCCGGTGCATCCGGTAGCGACACGCGTAACTCGCCATTGGTTAACCGTGCGCTGCCCTTTCCGCCAAGTACGTCGACTGCGTATTCCCGCGCCGCGAACATAGGCAACTTCTCCGTCCACTCCGGCGCGCCGCCTACGCCACGGAACACAAGCACATAGCCGCCTTGTTTGCCGGCGGAGACGAAGCCCGTCCAGGCCACACCATCCGGCGCAGCGCCGATCGGCGTGATCGTGCCTGAGAAGAGCGCCTCGCGATGCTGCTTCCACGCCGCCACCAACTTCGCGGTTTCGTCGACAAACGCCGGCGGAAGATTCGATAGCTCGAACCAACCCAGTGGGCTGGCGAACATCGTTGTCGCAAACAAATACGCGGGGCTGTACTTCGCCGGTGCGAGCGGATCCTGTTCATACAGCGCGGCATTGCGCGCGTTGTTCAGAAACTCCACGCGCAGCCGCACCGGGTCGAGATATTGCGTGAGCTTCCACAAATTGCGCAGCGTCTGATGCGGCCAGTAACGATGGGAATCAGTATATCGATTCTCGATAAACACCGGGCCAACATCCATCATGCCGAAGTAGCCGGGGCGGATCTCCGCGGTCACGTCGAGATCGAAAACTACCTTGCCCTTGGTCTCAGTCAGAACGCGATCGAAGAACCGCTGCAGGTTGCGTTCCGAAGCCTTGCTGGTGGCTTTAACGCCATCGATCTTGAAATAGTCGATGCCATTCGTGCGATGCAACTCCAGCAGGCGTGCGGAGTCGCGCTCCCAATTGGCGAAGTCGTTGCTCGAATCCGGCGCGAACCACAGCCCGAAGCGCATGCCTTTGCCCGCAGCCTGGCGCACGAGCGGATCGAGTCCCACCGGAAAACGCGTGGTGTCAGGAATCCAAAAATTGGGATCGAACGCCCAGAAGCCGTTCCAGGCGCCGCCGCTTCCGCGTCCCGAATTTGCGGTGCGGCCATGCTGCCAGCCGTCGTCGATCTGAATCACATCGACGCCCAGGCGGGCGCCGGCTTCCACTTCCTTGGCCATGAAATCGGCGTTGATGCGCAGGTCGCGCGAGCGGTCGCCCCAGGTGTTGCTGAGGAACATGGCATCGCGCCGCGGATCGTACGGCCGCACTTGACGCTGAAACGTCTGGAGCGCTTCGATGCGCCCTACGCGTCCGCCGTTGTAAGCGAGCAGTACATAACGGTAGCCGGCGCCGCCAGCGGGCTCGATACCATGTCCGGCAAACGTGCAGTGCACGCCCTGCCCACGCCACGAAGCCTCGGCGTCATAAGCATCCGGAATTGGGCGCGCGTGGGGCAACGGGGCTTCTTTCAGAAACACGAGTCCGCTGCTTTTCAAAGTGTCTTCGAGGAAAAACAGGTTACCCTCGACACGCACCGACCGCTCGTTCGGATGCAGCAGCCACTCGTGCTCGAAGACGAGTTCATTGTGCGCGTCGGTTTGATCGAGCAACGTGACCTGCGTGAAGCGGGCGTGCGCCACGTTCAGGTCGAGATCTTCCAGCGCATCCGCCAGTGGACCCGCGGCGGCCACTTTCCGCGCGGCTGTTTCGATGCCCGTGGGCGCAGCTTCTGCCGCCCGCGTTGCGCCGTCACCGTTCGAGCCGCCTCCCGTCGAGACCAATTGTAGGACCACGCCGCGAGCATTCGGGAAGATTTGAAAACGGTACGTCATGCGCTCCGCTTTCAATTCGACTTCGAGCGACGCCGCCTCGACGGGACCGAGGCGTCCGCTGCGCGAACTGAAGATCAGCGCCGCGGAATTTCCGGCCGGCGCGGCCTTGGGATACGGAGCCGGTCGCGCGGAGGAGCGTGCAATCCATTCGCGGCCCGACTCGATGTCGCGGAAGGAAGCCGCATACAGCAGGCCACCCGCCACCTTCCAGGCGCGCTCGACATGCGCGTTGCCGATGACCAACTGCTGCGTATCCCAGCGCGCGTAGCACGTCTCGAATTTCGCGCTCTGCATAGCCGCGGCCAGCGCCGGCCCGCTGCACATCAGCAGCAAAGCCAATCCGTTCTTCATCATCATTCCGAGCGCATGCGGCAGCCTGCCAATCCGGGGTGGCGTCATTTCTTATACAATAACGGTTTCTCCTATGCCCAACTACACTCGCAGACAACTCTTCGGAATGGTGGCGGCTTCCGCAGCCGCGTACGGGGCCGGCCGCAAGCAGCCCAACATCATCTACATCATGGCGGACGATCACGCCGCACATGCCATCTCGGCATACGGCAGCAAGATCAACAAGACGCCGAACATCGATCGCATCGCCAAGGGCGGCATGCGCATGAACAATTGTTTCTGCACGAACTCGATTTGCACGCCCAGCCGCGGCGCGATTTTAACGGGCCAGTACAGTCACAAGAACGGCGTCTACACGTTGGCCGACAAACTCGACACGAGCCGCAATCACGTCGCCAAGGAACTCAAGGCCGCCGGCTATCAGACCGCGATGATCGGCAAGTGGCACCTGGTCAACGACCCCACCGGTTTCGACTATTGGAACATTCTCCCCGGCCAGGGTGTCTATTACGACCCCTCTTTCCTCGAAGCGAGCGGAAAGAAAAGTTACAAGGGCTACTGTACCGATCTGATCGGCGACTTCAGCCTTAACTGGCTCAAGCAGCGCGATAAGAACAAGCCTTTCTTCCTGATGTGCCATCACAAGGCGCCGCACCGCCCCTGGCAGCCCAGCCCGAAGTACGCCAAGCTCTTCGACGGCGAGACGATTCCCGAGCCCGACAACCTTTTCGACCATTACGCGACCAAGGCTCAGAGCGTGGCCGATGTGAAGATGAAAGTCGGCGAGGACAACACCAAGACCGATCTCAAAGTCGACAAGCCCGCCGGACTCGAAGGCGACGCGCTGCGCAAGTGGGCCTATCAGTATTACATCAAGGACTATCTGCGCTGCGTGCAGAGCGTCGACGACAACGTGGGCCGCGTGCTCGACTACCTCGACGCCGAAGGCATCGCCAACGACACGGTTGTGATCTACACCTCCGACCAGGGCTTCTTCCTCGGCGACCACGGCTTCTTCGATAAGCGCCTGATGTACGAAGAGTCGTTGCGCATGCCGTTCCTCGTGCGCTATCCGGGAAAGATCAAGGCTGGTTCGACGAGCAACGACATCGTGATCAACGTCGACTTCGCGGAGACGTTTCTCGACTTCGCCGGCCGCAAAGCGCCCGCCGAGATGCAGGGCCGCAGCTTCCGCCCCGTCCTCGAAGGCAAGACTCCGAAGGATTGGCGCAAGTCGATGTACTACCGCTACTGGATGCATAACAGTAACGATCACCATGTGCCCGCGCACTACGGCGTGCGCACGCTTGAGCACAAGCTGATTTACTACTACGGCAAGCCGCTCGGCATGAAGGGCGCAACTCAGGTCGAGACGAAGCCCGATTGGGAACTCTACGATATGAAGAAAGACCCGCGCGAGATGAAGAACGTCTATGGCGATCCTGCCTACGCGCCGATTGTCAAAAAACTCAAGGTCGAACTAGAGCGCCTGCAGAAATTCTACGGCGATCAGCCCGTGGTCTGAAACGGAGCGTTGCGAGTATGAATCGACGCGAGATGATTCGCATGTTACCGGCTGCCATCGCGGCCGGTAACATTTCCGCGGCTACGGACGCATTCGGCACGAAAGCGCGCCTGCGCAACGCCATTTGTGCCTATTCGTACCGCGAGGAACTCAAGAACAAAACGTTGCGCTACGAAGACCTCGTGCGCATCGCGGTCGAGAACGACGCCGACGGACTCGACCTGACCGTCTATTGGATGCCGCCCGAACCGGGCGACGATTTTCTGATGCCGTTGCGCCGGATCGCGTTCCGCAATGCGGTAGAGATTTACAGTATCTCGATCCGCACGGACCTATGCCGGCCCACCAAGGACTTGCAGGACCGCGAAGTGGAGACCATCTCCAAATGGGTTGACGTGGCCGCCAAACTCGGTGCGGGTCACATCCGCGTTTTCGGCGGCGCGGTGCCCAAGGGAGCGACTGAGGAACAGGCCGCGCAATGGGCCACGGAGGTGCTGAAGCGCGCCGCCGATTGTTCCTCGAAAAAGGGTATCGTGCTTGGAATCGAGAACCACGGCGGCGTTACCGAGAAGGCCGAGCGCATACTCCAGATCGTCAAAGCCGTGAACTCCCCGTGGGCCGGCATTAACCTCGACACGGGCAATTTCAAGACGAACGCTTTCCCGCAAATCGAGATGTGTATTCCGCACGCCGTCAATGTACAGGTGAAAACGGAGATCGTGATGGAAGACGGGAAGCGCGGCCCGGTCGATTGGGATCGTGTCATCCGGATGTTTGTGAAGGGCGGATACAAAGGCTATCTCGCGTTGGAATACGAAGGCAAGAACAGCGCCGAAATACCGGCCCTCACGCGCAAGCTGGGCGGGCTGGTGCGCAAGTACAACGCTTAGACCGGAAGGCGTTGTATCCTTTGAAATTGAACATCGCAATTTTTGGCGGCACGTTCGATCCCATACATGAGGCTCACCTCACTGTGGCGCGCGAGGCGGCCGCGCAGTTCGGGCTCGACACGATCCTATTTGTGCCGGCCGCGAACCCCCCGCACAAATCGGATCTCTCGGCGAACTACGAAGAGCGCTATCGCATGGTGGAACTCGCCTGCCAAGGCTCGGCGCATTTCGCAGTGTCGCGCCTGGAGGCCGGCAACACGAAGAGCTACTCGATTCACACGATTGAGAAATTGAAGGCCACTCTCGCGCCCGCAGACCGGCTCTATTTCGTCATCGGCGCGGACGCGTTCGCCGAACTCGGCACGTGGTATCGTTCCGGCGATGTGCTCGCCGCGGTGGAGTTCATCGTCGTCACGCGCCCGGGTCACCAATATGTCACGCCACCGGGCGCGCGCATACACCGTCTCGACACTGTTGCCCTGCCTGTCTCTTCGTCGGAGGTGCGGCAGAAACTCGCCGCGGGTCTGGAGCCGGATGAATTGCCGCGCGCCGTGCTGGATTACATCCGCGCGCATCGGCTTTACGGCGCCGCTCCGCGTTGACCTTAGCCCAGGAAATCGAAGAGACTAGTGCGCGGCAGTTTTGCGCGGGCTTCGAGAGAGGCTTGTTGCTGGTTCTTGGCCTGAGCGAGTTCGAGAATGGCCTCGGTCAAGTCGGTTTCCTGCATCGAGCTGATTTGAGTCTTCAGTCTTAGCACCATGCTGCTACTCATGTCCGTGGCTTCGCGGATCTGGCCTTGCACGGAGCCATAGAAAGCCAACTGGAGGTTGAGGTGTTGGCCGGCATCGCGTACGGAGGCGAGTCCGGTTTCGATTCCGGTCTGATCGCCGGCGCGCAATGCGGCGGAGAGATCGAAAATCGATTGGAATGCGCTGTGACCGGCTGCGTCGAAGATCTGCTGTGCGTTGTGTGCGACCGCGAAGGTCGTGCCGCTCGGGTGCAGCACCTGCCTGGTCGCCGCGGAGTTCTGGTTAACGACGACAGGATAGGGTTGCGTTTCATCCCAGGTGTAAGGCGCACTGCCATCGGCGTCGCCACCGAAGATGTAGCGGCCTTCGACCGTCGTATTGCTCAGGCCGACCATCTGGCGCAGAATCCCGTCGAGTTCGTCGGCGATGGCCGCACGCGCTTCTGGGGTCTGGATCGAGTTGGCGCCTTGTGTGCCCAGCACACGGGCGCGTTCGGCCAATTTGACCGCGCCGCTCACGGTAGCTTCGGCGGTATCGACTTCGGTCTTGACGCGCCCGAGGTTGACACCGATTTGCGTGGTACGGTTGAGTTCGGATCGGGCTTGCAGGAGAGTGCTGATCTGATCGGGGTCGTCGGAGGCGGAGCTGATGCGATAGCCTGTCGAGATCTCGCGCGTGGCTCGTTCGGCGCGGCTATTCACGCGGTTGAGGGCGGCCAGAAAGCTTTCGCTGGAGGGGTCGAGGCGGTGTACCATGCTGAAATCCTATCGGATGAGATTGATAACGGTTTGCGTCATCTCGTCGAGCGCCGAGAACATCTTGGCGGCGGCCTGGTACGCGCGCTGGTAGGCCATCAGGCTGGCGGCCTCTTCATCGAGGCTGACGCCGGAGCTTTCGCCGCGCATCGTCCGGGCCTGTGCGACAAGCGACTGCTGGACGGATTCGTTGGAGCGGGCGTCGGCGAGTTCGCGGCCCACGCGTCCGGCGAGTTTGCCGTAGTACTCCGAGCCGGTGTAGCCGTCGATCATTTTGGCGCTGTCCAGTGCGGCGAGTTTCAGGGCGTTGCCATTGCCGCCCGGAGCGCCGGGGAGTGCGGCGGCGAGTTGATCCGGCAGTAGTGCGGCGGCGGCCAGACTGGAGGCCGCCGATTGCGCGTCATAGCTGAACAGATCGACGGTCGGCACATCTCCGTTCGCATCTACGCCGCCTCGCAGAACCTCGTTCACGGAATCGGCCACTGAAGCTGCCATCCGGTTCAGATCGGCGGCGTAGCCGGGAAGCAGCTTCCCGGTCAAATCGATCAGCGACGCAAGACGCCCGCCGGAAAACTGCCCCGTAGCGTCGCGGCCTGTCTCGCTCAGAACCGTCGGCGGATCGGCACTAGCGTTCGCCGTCAACGGGTGTAAATTGCTACCCATGACGATGGGTGTCTGATCCCCCAACAACACCGTCACCGAACCGTTCGGCTCTACTAACGATGTGAAATTGACCAGTTCAGAGAGGTCTTCGAGCGCGGTTTGCAACTGCGCGTCGAGGCCCGCATCTTTGCTCGATGCGAAGCTCTCCTGTCTCTGGAAGTTGATCTCGGCAATAGTCTTCGCGATTCCGTTGATGCGGTCTACCACGCTGACGAGCTCCGTCCGCGCGCCCGCGCTTGCCGTCGCCAGCGAAGCGGCGCTCTGGTTGAAACTGCGCGCTAGCGCTCCAGCCCGGTCGATCACCACCTGCCGCGCCGACGCATCGTTGGGCGCAACCGAGAGCGACGAGGCGCTCTCAAAGAACTCGTTCAGCGCCGCCGGTATGCCAGTGTCCTCGGTGACCGGAAAGACCGGCTCGATCTTCGCCAGATCGGCTGCTTTCTGCGAATACCGTCCGAAGCTTTGATTCTGCTGCCGGACTGCCTGCTCCGCATAGCCGTCCCGGTAGCTCACAATGTCGCCCGCGTCCACGCCGCCAGCCAATCCACTCGCGGGTTGGAAAGGCTTCGCACTGAGAGACAGAACCTGCTTTGCGTAGCCCGGCGTCGAGGCATTCGCCACATTGTTTTGTGTGACGCTCAGCGCACGCTCGAGCACGCGCATCGTCCCGGCCGAGTTGAACAGTGATGTGAGCAGGTTACCCATGGCGACGTCTCAACCCTGCTTTCAACCTTCCGCGAACAGTCTCCCGCTGCCCGCAAACACTCTTCCGATGCTCCGATTTACCAGCGCGCCCGGCACACCGTACGCGCTCTTGCCCGCATTGAGCAGCCCTGCGCAATCGAGGTAGAAATCGGCCGCCTGACGGACCAGCGCATTCACCTCGCGCAACTCCTGGAGCAATCCGAGTAGCTCGTCGCGTGGGATCTCTCCCTGCAACTGGCGGACGCACTCAAAGACGTCTTCGAGAAGTGGAAGGCACGCTGCCAAGGCCTCCGGATTCGGATGCAACAACTCCTGGCGGATTCGCCGCAAGCCCTCACGGCCCTCTTCGAGTGGGCCGGTCACGTCCTGCCGCCTGGTTCTACTTCGCCTCCGGCGCTCTTCGCACCAAGACTCTCCTCGACAATGCGCTTGCTGACGGCCTCGGCATCCACTTGATAACGTCCGGATTGCACCGCATCCCTGAGCTGCTCGACTCGTTCCGCTCGCGATGATGCTTCGCTCTGCAATATGCCGGCCGTGCTCGAAATCTCCGCCTGATCTGAGCCCGCGCTGCCGGCCCGCTGCTGTCTGGCCCGCCCGCTTTGCCCTGCGGCTTCGGTTTCCTGAGTCTTGCCGACGCCATATGCCGAATTATTGGTGACTGTCGAATCGTTCACTTTCATGGCCTCGAGCGCCTCCTTGGTGCTAGTCCCTGCTACTTGCCTGGGTTCAGCTCCCTCACGTTTTGCTTATCGGTTCAGTATCGCGGAAGTATGAAGAAGTTTTTGAGAAATCAGCGTGCATCGCCAAGCGTCAGTTCGACGCTCTCCTCGCCGCCCTCTTCGATCGTCACGGGATGGCCTTTCCCCGGACTCCAATCGGCATCCTCAACATCGCGAATCGCAAAGGAGGCGAACACCTCGTAGCGGCCTGGCGGCAGTCCGCCGATAAGAAATCCGCCCTGCTCATCGGAACGCACGCTACGCACACCGCCCAGCCGGCTGCGCAGTTCGGGATCGAGCGGATTGGCGTAGACGGGCGCTCCGATCGCCGGGCCACCGTCGGGCGTCTTGACGGCGCCCTTCAGCGTGGCCGGCTTGGCTGAGAACGTGACCAGCATGTCTTCCACGGCGGCCGGGCGCAGCTCGATCTCCTGCGCCAACTTGCCCTGCCGACCCGCACGCACGCTATCCACATAAAGACGCGGAGGCGTGGAGGCGGCCAGTTCCCACAACCCCGGCGTCAGCGCAACGGTGTCGCCGCAGTTCATGCGGTAGGGGTTCTCTTCGGCGGGTTCTTTGCGCCGCAAGAACACGCTGATTCCGCGGGTGTCCAACTCGTCCCCATGCTTTTCCACGCAATGCAGTCGAATCGAAGGTGCGGCCGCGAGTTCCAAGGTCACCTGCTCCACGTCCTTGGCGACCTGGATGCGCTGCCAGGCCGTAACGGCGTGGCCGGCCAACGAGCCTTCCGCCAGAAGCTGGTACGGGCCGGGCGCGACCTGATCGAACTGAAATACCCCGTCGATGCCCGTGCTGGTTTCGCGCTTCCCCGTGTCGCCGAACAGGTTGACCACCGCGCTCGATGAGCCGCTCAGGTTTCCGCGAATCGTCGAGAGCATGCCCGCGAGCGGAGTGATGACGATGCCGCCGAGTTCCTCCTCCAGCGCGATCTGGACCGCGCGTGCCTCCGAAAGACTGGCGCTCTGGCCGAAGAACGTAGGCAAAAGTCCCGTGCCGTCTTCAAGCCGACGCGTTGCCGTGCGGATGTAGTAGCGGCCGGGCGTGAGTCCGGCGATACGGAACATGCCGCGATCGTCGGTTTGCGCCGTGGCCTGGAGTTTCGGCCGGGATCCACCCAGAAATGCGTAAACCGGGATGCCCAGCATGGGCGTGCGGTTCTCATCGAGCACTTCACCGCTCACCGAGCCCAGCTTGCGCAGCCGCAACTCCGCGCTGAACGAACCTTCGGCTTCGAGAACGATCGGAGTGCCGGGCGATTTCCAGTCGCGCTGGCCGTACTTGGCGGTCGCGTAACTGGCGCGCTGCGCGCTCACCAGGAAAGCTCCGGCCGGGAGTCCTGTGAACACAAAACGACCGCCGGAATCCGACCACACACTGTTGCCCGCGGGGCCGCTGCCTGGGCCTTCGATAGTTACGCGCGCACGTGCAAGCGGACGGCCACTGCGATTATCGACAACAGAACCCTGCAACACAGCCGCAGCCGACGGCGCTACCGTAGCGGCGGTGATCAGGGAGAGTGCGAAGAGGCTAGAAAAGCTGGATGTTCGCAAGGGCTCGAAGCATCTTACCCGGCGCCGTGCGGGGCTCGCAAAGATCGCCGGCAACGGGCGCCAGAGCGGTTTCTGTCTTCCGTTTGTAATAGCTGAGGAGTTCTTCCGCAGGCATGCCGATCGCGGCGGCGTACTGTTTCAGATAGCTGACCGTGAAGATGCCTCCCGGCAATTCCTCAAACGCCTCGGCCTCGATGGCCGCCAGAAAGCGCGTACTGATCTTGGTCGAGTCTGCAATCGACTGTAAGGAGATTCCACAGTTCTGCCGCAACACGGGCAGATTGAGAGTCTCGACGAGAGCGTTCCGAGTGAAATCAGCTTGTAGCGCCATTAGTCCTTCCAGTGCGGTCTCTCGGAAAAATCCGATGAGAAGGAAAGCTCGAATTCTCTAAAAGTACATGATAGCCCATAACTGTCTCAGCCGCAGTAAGTTTATTCCAGATCTTTTTACCTAGTTTCAGGTCGGGGTTTGCCTGGAGCTGTTTGCGAACTCAGCGTCCGCCCAAGCGTATGGTTGTGCCGGACGCCGCTGAACGGCGGGCTGCGTCCAGGATTTCGGTCACGACCAGGTTGTTTTCGAGCGAGGAGAGTCCGGACGGCGCGATCCGGCCGCGCACGACGGCGCCGAAATACGAAAGTGCGCTGTCAAAGGGAGCCGGATAGGGTGGGGCCGTGACCTCCTCTTCGGCGCCCTTCCCGATGCGCACGCGAGCCGCTTCGCCGCGAATCGTCTGCACGGAGCCGCTTTCGCCGTAGATGTCCATATCCTTGCGGGCGTAGGGCCAGTTCCAGGAAGCTTGCAGGACGGCTTGCGCGCTCGGATAGGCCAGCACGACGGTGGCGTCGTCATCGACGTTCGGGTAGGCGTCGGGTTGGAGGCGCTGGGTCACGGCCGTGACCGAGTTCGGCCGGGCGCCATCCATCAACCACGTCATCAGATTCGCGCCGTAGCAGCCGAAATCGTAGAGCGCACCGGCGCCGTTCTTTTTCGGATCGGTCAGCCAGGCGAAGAACTCCGGCTGGACCTTGATCCCGCGCGGCCCCTGGTGGCCATCGCGCACCACCACCTTGCGAATCCCGCCGAGCGCCTTGCGTTCCTTGACTACGGACCAGACCGTCTGGTTGTTGGGATACCAGGTGGTTTCGTAATTGACGAGCACATGGATTTTCGCCCGGCGGCCGGCTGCTGCGATCGCTTCTCCGTGCTCGATGCTGATAGCCAGGGGTTTCTCCATCATGACGTGGATGCCGCGCGCCGCGCAGAGTTCGACGACGCGGCGATGATCGAACGTGTTCGTATATGCGACGACGGCTTCGGGCTTGGCGCTATCCAGCATCTTCTCGATGCTTGCATGACGCAGCGCCGGATCGTAGCCGAACATCTTGGCGCAGCGCTCCGCTAAGGAGTCGTCGGCTTCCGCGATGCCGACGATGCGCACGTCTGGGCGCTTCAAAGCGAGGCGGAAGAAGCCCGAGACGTGGCCGTGCACGAGTCCGGCGACGCCCAGGCGCAGGGGTTCGGCGGCCTGGAGGACGGGAGTCAACAGTGGCGAGAGCAGCGCGAGGCGTCGAGTCATATGCCATCAGGATACTGCATTCCGCCGTGGTCGGGCGCGGACTCGAATCTGCGATGCTACGATAGTTTTAGACTAGCTCCGCTTATTGTTCCTATGAAGAATCGCGTTCTCCCCGTACTTGCCTTCCTGCTCCCCCTGTCTGTGTTGTCCGGCACGGGAGCATTCGCCCAGACCGTCCGCTTCCAGACGAATCTCGGTAACATTGATGTGACGCTGGCGCCGGAATCGGCTCCGGCGACGGTTGAGAACTTCCTTAAGTACGTCAACCGCGGCGCCTTCAAGAATTCGTTCTTCCACCGTTCCGTTCCCGGCTTTATCATCCAGGGCGGCGGCTATCAGTTCGAGGGCAGCGTGAAGGAGATCCCGTCCGACCCGGCTGTCCGGAACGAATACAAAATCTCGAACACCCGTGGAACGCTGGCGATGGCGAAGCTGGGTACGAATCCGAACAGTGCGACCAACCAGTGGTTCTTTAATTTGTCGAACTCCAACGCGAGCAACTTGAATGGCCAGAACGGAGGCTTCACCGTATTTGGGCGTGTGGCGAACACGACGGGTCTGGCCGTGATGGACAAGATCGCCACGGTGCCGGTGTATGATGCCGGCTCGCCGTTCGACCAGTTGCCTCTACAGAATTACAAGACCGGCAACATCACGGCCGCAAACCTGGTGATGGTTACCTCGATCACGATCCTGGAGCCGACGCCCTTGATCTCGCCGAACGGTGTCGTCTCGGCGGGCGGTTTCGGCGGCTTCGCTTCGGCAGCGCCGGGATCGTATATCGAGATCTTCGGATCGAATCTGGCGGGTTACAGCAGGGCGTGGTCCGCGGCCGATTTCGTGGACGGCAAGGCCCCGGCGGCGCTCGAAGGCGTGAGTGTGACGGTCGATGGAAAACCTGCCTTCGTCACTTTCGTGCATCCGGCGCAGGTCAACGTGCAGGTGCCAGAGGACGTGGCGACGGACGGTGCGGTTCCGGTCGTGGTGAGTTACAAGGGCCGCTCGAGCGCTGCGGCAATGCTCTCCATCCGCAAGACGGCGGGCGGGCTGCTCGCGCCCGAGAGCTTCCGTGTCAACGGCAATCAGTACGCGGCGGCGGTCCATCACTCGAGCGGCGCGTTCGTCTCGAACGGCACTATTCCTAACGTTGCGGATGCGCCGGCGCTCGGCGGCGAAACGCTGGTGTTCTATGGCATAGGCTTCGGTCCGGTGACGCCCGGTTCCGTGGCGGGACAGGTCGCCGTGGGCACGACGTCAGTGACAACGCCGGTCCAGTTCCTGTTTGGAGACGTACAGGCAGAAGTGCTCTATGCGGGCCTCGTTCCCGATCTGGTGGGTGTGTACCAGTTCAACGTCGTGGTGCCCTCGGGTCTGCCGGGCGGGGATGTGCAGTTGAGAGTTCTCTCGGGCGGCGAACCGATCGTCCAAACGCTCTACGTTCCGGTGCAAGCGCCGGGAAACTAATGTCTGCCGACTTAGGCCGGAACAACGATTTGAGTAGTCTTGGGACGCCACTCCCGGATACGCCATAACAGCATACGAAAAGTAGTGAAAACGCCGCCTCCGGTCGCTTTCGCTCGGCACCGTCGGGTGTTGCTCCCCAGGCAATTCGTTTAACAGTGCCGCGAAAGCGACCGGAGACCATACAAACGCCTAGAAGAAAAACTTCAGCCCGAACTGGATGTTGCGCGGCGCCGTGGCCTGGCTCGTGATCACTCCGAACGTCGATGGGCTGGCCAGGTTCCGGCCGGGAGGCCCAAAGCTCGCGTGGTTGAAGAGGTTGAAGAACTCCGTCCGGAAATCGAGTGACTGTTTCTCGCTGAGCTTGAAGCGCTTGCCGATCGAGGTGTCGAGGTCGAAGAAAGACGGGGCGCGCTCGCTGGCGATAGATGCGTTGCCAAACTCGCCGATGGCCGCGTTGCCGTACGCGCACGTTCCGTTGTCGACGCCCACGGCGCAGAAATCGTTGCCCGTTCCAAACCACGTATCGACGCTTTGGTTGAGGTAGCTCAGCGCGCGGTAGCGGTTCGCCCGCACGTTGCCGCGCACGGCTTGGTTGGTGCTATCGACGCCGAGGACGGTCACAGGGAAACCGGAGTGCGCGATTACGACGAAGCTGGTGTTCCAACCACCAAGAATAAGATCCCTGGCGCGCGACACCGACTTTCCGAAAATACGATCCTTGCCATAGGGCAGATCCCAGGTGCCGCCGAAAGTCACGTTGTGGCGAACGTCAAAGAATGCGCGGCCCCGGTCGGATTTGCGATTATACCCATTCTGCCAGTAAGCGCCTTCGCCGCTGACGTTGGTGGCGCCACCGCCATAGAAGCCGCGATTGTCGGTCAGGGTCTTACCGAAGGTGTACGACGAAATGAACTCCAGTCCGTAGTTCATTCTCTTGCGGGCGGTGAATTGGGCGGAATGGTAATCCATCGTGGCGGGCGAGTCGGTGGTAGCGATGTTAGTCACCAGCGGAATACTGAAGTACAACGGGCGCCGCGTCTGAAGAGGCGCCCATGTGCTCACCGGACCCGTACCGGGCAGCGGCTGATTGCCTTCGCGCGGCACGATCAGGTGAGTCGCTTTCTGGCCCACGTAGGCCGCCGTCAGAGAGATCGAGCTGTTAACCTGGTACTCCGTGCTGATGTTCCACTGCTGCGTGAACTGCGGGCGCAGATTCGGATCCCACGCGCGTACCTGGCCGGAGGGAACGTTGAGCGGCGTCACATCGGTGAAGCCCAACCGGATATCGCCCGGCTTGGAGAGGTCGTATACCGTGTCCGACTCGAAGAAGAACGGTGGATTCAGCGGAAGCCGTAGGTTCGCACCTGTGCCTTCCAGGAAACTGGTGATCGAGTATCCGGCGCGCACGACCAACTTGCCCTTGGTTTTATCCGGTACCCAGGCGAAGCCGACGCGCGGCATGAACTGCTTGTGATAAGCGTTAAACAGGGAGCGGCTATTGCCATCCTTACCGGCGAAGAGTTGCTTGCCGGTGGCGAGGTCGAAATTGGACTGGCGGTCCGCCACTTCATAGACGGGCTGCGTGTACTCCCAGCGGATGCCCAGGTTCACTGTCAGGTTCTGCTTCACCTTCCAGTCGTCCTGGAAGAAGATGCCGCCGCGCGAGTGGCGATGTCCCCATTTCCCCGTGACGCTGCCGCGGCCCTTTTCGCTGAGTTGGTTTAGCAGGAAATCCGCAAAGCCCGAGCCGGAGTACTTGCCGGTGCTGTAGTCGAAGAACCCGAGTGCGCCGTTGTTGCCCGCATAGTAGCGGTTCTGCTGGAAGCGGATAATCTGTCCTCCCATTTTCAGGAAGTGACGCCCCATGGCGAACGTCAGATTGTTGCTGAACTGGTATTTGTTCTCGACCGTCTCACCGATGGCGGAACCGGACCCGACGTTCGTCAGGCCGTCGCCCATTTGGATGGCACTCGCGCCGGGAATCGGCTGTCCGCCGGGGATTCCCAGCTTGGAATTGCCATCAGCGCCGAGCAGGCCGGTGGGATCGAGCCACAGGTCGCCGATCACGTCGCGGCTATAGCCAAGCCGCGCTTCATTCACCACGCGCGGCGAGAAGGTACGGGTCCACGTTACGACCGCGCCGGTGGTCGGGCCGCTTCTTCCTGTGTTCATGATGGTCGGGAGAGCCGTTGCGCTGGGGCCCTGGACGTACCGGCTAATAGACCAGCGGCCGGCGAGATTGTCTTTCTCCGTGAGACGAATGTCCACTTTTGCGTCTGCCTGGTCGTTGTTCAAAGAGTTGGCGGAAACTCCCCTATAGTTGTTCGTCACGCCAATGCCGCCGAAGCCGGTCTGGTTGGGCAGCGGGTAGAGCTTCGGATCCGCGAAGAGCGCCTTCGCCACGGGATTGACGATGCGGCTTTGCGGGATGAGTTTGCCGGCAAAGGGAAGATTGTTATTCGCCGGATCCCGGATCGTCTGCGAGAAGCGCGAAAGGTTGCCGGTGCGGTATTCGGCCAGTGGCACCGAGGCCAGCGCCGCGCCGCTGTCGACCTGGCGCGTGCCTTCGTAGTCCATAAAGAAGAAGGCCTTGTTGCGCCGGATCGGCCCGCCGAAAGTACTGCCGAAAATATTGCGCCGGAACGCACGTTTCGCGGCGCCGGATTTGTTGTTGAAGAAATCATTGGCGTCGAGTTTGTCGTTTCGCAAAAACTCGAACACGTTGCCCCGGAAATCGTTGGTGCCGCTCTTGATCTGCGCGTTGACGACCGCGCCGGCCGCATTCCCAAACTCGGCCGGGGCGTTGCCGGTCAGCACCTTCACCTCTTCGAGCGCGTCTACGCTGGGCTGGTAACTGATGCGGTTGTCGATGGAATCGTTGGTGTCGATGCCATCGAGCAGAAAGTTGTTGGTCTGCTCGCGATTGCCGTTGACATACGGGCGGCTGCCCTGGTCCTGGATGCGGGCGCTTGTGGACATGGCTTGCGGGTTAACGGTGACGGTTCCCGGAACCAGCAGGCTGAGGGTCGCGAAGTTGCGGCCGTTGAGCGGCAATTGGGTAAGCTTGCTGGAACTGAGGACGCCGCCGGTCTGCGTCGATTCGGTCTGCAGCACGGGAGCGACATCGCTGATCTGAACCGACTCTGTCATCTGTCCGATCTCTAGCTTCGGATCGATGCGCGCGATCTGATTAACTTCCAGGCGGAACGGCCCGAGCACGGTTCGCTTGAAGCCTTGCGCCTCGGCGCTCACAGTATATTCGCCGGCCATTAGGAAGGGAAACGTGAACACGCCAGAGTCGTTCGTGCGCGATGTGTTGGCGACATTTGTCGCGGTGTTTGTCGCCGTGACCTTGACGTTCGGAACGAAGGCTCCCGAAGCGTCGATCACAGTTCCCGTGATGGCGGCCGTAGTGGTTTGCGCCAGCGCGGGTGAAATATACAGCAGAGCGATTCCCAGGGCGAGTAGCCCCGAATTCCTAGACATTTGTTTTACCCTCTCTGACTAACCTCAACTGAATGTGATACCGGTCTTCCTGCACGACTGAGCGCGCAAACTCCAACCGCCATGCGGCAACGGCGACAGCGGTACGGATGGTTCTTTGCCCAGTTGCGTTCAGTTCATGTTCAGGCGCTGCTCCGGATCCCAGCGTCAACTTCGCGGCCCAATTCAAAAACTGATTGTGTGGAATGGATTATAAAGACCGAATGTTGCTTAGATTATGAGCCGGATTGGCGCGTCCGTCAATGGGTTTGCAGGCAGCGTGCCGGGATCCATTACACTTTTCCGCTAAAATCCGCGCCTTCTCTTGCGATAAGAGAAACATGAGCCACTTCGAACAAACGGCGGCGACCATCTTTGAGGCGGCGGAGTGCGCCTCCGCGGCCGGCCACAGTTCGTCGGAACTCACAATACTGGTCGGAGCGGCAGGCGGGATCAGCGTGGTTATGGATTCCGGTTGGTCCCTCGAATCGCTGCAATGCGATCGTGGCGCAAAGATGGCCTATCGTGTCAGCCACAACGAGGGTATAGTCAAAGTAGAGGGGCGGGCAGGTTCCCGAACTTGCGTGTTCGAAGCCAAAAAAACCAATAGGGTTGCCCGCTTCTTGCTTTCTCGTCCCGCCGAATACGACCTCGAATGCCGCGCACCGCTCGCCGGTCTGCTTCCCGCTCCAGTCCGGCCTTACTCCGTTGAGCTACCTTAGTTAGCATGGTCGTCCGCCGTGCGAAACCTGTCCGCAAGCCCCCGGAAATTTCGTCGAATCTGGATTCCGCCTTCCTAGCCAGTCCCAACATTTTGGCGAGCACTCCGTTGGAGGAGTGCTGTGTCGCAAACCTCGATCTGCTGGGCTTGCGCCGCGACACCCTGACCGCGACGAACTCGATTTTCGAGCGCGTCAACTTCAGCAATTGCTGGATCGGCGCGCTGCGCCTGCGCGACGTTCGCCTCATCGGCTGCGATCTCTCGAATGCGGAACTGCGCGGCTTCGAGGCGACACGTGTCGAATTCATCGATTGCCGTCTAGTGGGCATGAAGGCGTTCGAGTGCCGCTGGCAGGATGTGCTGGTGGAAAACTGCGTCGCGCGTTATGCACAGTTCGCCGACGGCCACGCGCGCACCTGTGAGTTCAAAGCGTCGCAACTGGAGGACGTCGATTTTCGCGGCGCCGATCTCGAAGGCGCGATCTTTTTGCATGGCACTTTAGAGCGCGCCGACCTGACGGGCGCAAAGTTGAAGGGCGTGGATTTGCGTGGCACGAAAATCGACGGTATCACGCTGCGCCCCCAGGATGCCGCCGGGTTGATCGTCAGCGCTCCGCAGGCCATGCAATTGGCGCGACTGCTGCGCCTTGTTATCCGCTGACGCTCGCCGGCTCGCGTTCCATTCGCATGATGTGCCGGATCGCGGGCGGCGACTCCAGCACGATGCTGACGGTATCGAAACGCACGTTCGCCAGATCGATGTTGGCGCGCCGGCAATACTCCCGCGCGGTGCGCCGCACGGCTTCCTGTTTTGTGCGGCCTATGGCGCGCTCGGGCTCGCCGAACTCCCCGGACTGGCGCGTCTTTACCTCCACGAATACGGTGGCTTCGCCGCACTGCGCAATGATGTCGATTTCGCCCGCGCCGGAACGGCGGCGGAAATTGCGGGCCACGATCGTGTAGCCCTGGCTCTGCAAGAAGCGGTGTGCTATGTCCTCGCCGCGGCGACCCGTGGCCGGGCCGCTATTCCATTGCCGCTTACGCGCCCGATGGCGGATTCCGTCGAGCAACCGGCCGAGCCAAAGCATCATCGCGCACCTTCTCCAGTGTGAACTCCATCACCTTGCCGCGCACGACGAAGCACAGGTAGTATTCCCAGAATCGCCGGAAGCGCGGGAAGTGGTTGACCATGAATTCAAAGCCAAGCCACCGCCACAATGCTAGTAGCTTGAGGCGCACGGAAATCTCACGGAATCTGCACGGCGTGTAGTAGCCGAAGCCGCCGTGATTTTCACTGAAGTAGCGGAACGAAAAGCTATTCAGATGCCAGCGATGCGTGGGATCGCAGAACGAACTGAAGTCGGTGTAGTGCGGCGTGCTGACGACCACTATGCCGCCGTTGCGCAGCAGGCGATGGAACTCCTCCATCGTGCGGATCACGTCGGAAACATGCTCGATGACGTGTGTCGCGCGCACCTCGTCGAAGGCTCCGTCGCGGAACGGGTACGGGAAGCTGTCCAGTTCGCAGAGCACGTCGGCGCGGCTTTGAGGGTTGCGATCGATGCCGATCGAGCCCCTGAACTTGTTGATGCCGCAGCCGACGTCTAGAATGCGCATGGTGGGTCTAGTAACCTGACAATCTATTAGCGAAGCCGCAAGAACGCCGGCATGAAGTGCCTGTGGGATCCCACACAAGCGTCGACAAACAATGTTGGAATCGCCGCCTCCGGTCGCTTACGCTCCCGGCACCGTTGGATGTTGTGCCCAGCGGCGATCGTATCCGTTCAATGGTGCCGGGAGCGCTAGCGACCGGAGGTCCCAAATTCATCAATTCCTGAGAACTCCCATTTCTCGATAGTACCGTCTATCTCGGAGGAGCTTCGTGGACAGCGGTCGCAAGTTGCTGCAGCACGTAAGGCAGGATGCCGCCGTAGCGGAAATACTCCACTTCCTGCGGCGTGTCGATGCGCGCGATCACCTCGAACGATTTCTCCCCGGCACGCACGCCGAGCCGGCCGCCGCACTTCTCAAATTTTTCAATCTCGAAAACCTCGTGGCCGCTCAGCCCGAGCGATTCGCGGTTTTCGCCAGGCAGAAACTGCAACGGCAGCACGCCCATGCCGACAAGGTTGGAGCGGTGTATGCGCTCATAGCTTTCGGCGATGACGGCCCGCACGCCGAGCAGGCTCACGCCTTTCGCAGCCCAATCGCGAGACGAACCCGAGCCGTATTCCTTGCCCGCCAGAATCAGCAATCCGACGCCTTCCTGCTGGTAGCGAACCGAGGCGTCATAAATCCACATCTTTTCGCCCGACGGAATATGCGTCGTCCAGCAGCCTTCGGTGCCCGGTGCGAGTTGGTTGCGCAGACGGATGTTGGCCAGCGTGCCGCGCACCATCACTTCATGATTGCCGCGCCGCGAGCCGTACGAGTTGAAGTCCGACGGCTTGACGCCGAGTTCCATGAGGTACTTGCCGGCGGGGCTTTCCACAGCGATCGAGCCGGCCGGAGAGATGTGATCGGTGGTGACGGAGTCGCCCAGCACGGCCAGTGCACGCAGGTTGGCCAGAGCGCGGATCGACGTCTCCGGATCGACGGGCGCGTCGAAATACGGGGGCCGTCTGATGTAAGTGGAATTCGCATCCCAGGCGAACTTCTCGCCGGCCGGGTTTTTCATGGATTTCCACTGCTCACCGCCCGCGAGCGCCTGCGAATACTCTTTCTCGAACATCTCGCGCCGCACGGATTTGGCGACCACGGCCTGCACTTCTTCGTGCGAAGGCCAGATGTCGGCGAGGTACACAGGCCGGCCCTCGCCATCTGTGCCCAACGCTTCCTCCTGCAAATTGATATCGACCCGCCCGGCGATCGCGTAGGCGACAACCAGCGGCGGCGACGCCAAATAGTTAGCACGCACCTGCGGATTGACGCGTCCCTCGAAATTGCGATTGCCGCTCAGCACTGCGGCCACCACGAGGTTCTCTTCCTTCACCGTTTTCGAGACCGCCTCGGGCAGCGGGCCGCTGTTGCCGATGCACGTCGTGCAGCCGTAACCGACCAGATGGAATTTGAGTGCTTCGAGATACGGCACCAGGCCCGCGTCCTCGAAATAATCCATGACTACTTTCGAGCCAGGCGCGAGGCTGGTCTTGACCCACGGCTTTGCCGTGAGACCCTTTTCCACGGCCTTCTTCGCCAGCAAACCGGCGGCGACCATTACGGAAGGATTCGACGTATTGGTGCAGCTTGTGATCGCGGCGATCACCACCGCGCCGTCCTGGATACCCCCGGCAACGCGCGGCTCGTGGCCGAGCGTTTTCAGGAAACTCGCCTTAACGCCGGGAAGGTCGATGCGGTCCTGCGGACGCTTGGGACCGGCCATGGAGGCTACGACGCTGCCCAGATCGAGCGCGAGCGTGTCGCTGAATTCCGGCTCCGGCGAGTCCGCCGTAAGGAACAAGCCCTGCGCCTTGGCGTAGGCTTTGATCAACTCGATCTGTTCCGGCGCACGGTTGGAAAGCCGCAGATAATCCAGCGTCGCTTCGTCGATCGGGAAGATGCCGACCGTGGCGCCGTACTCGGGCGCCATGTTGGAGATGGTCGCTCGATCGGCCAGGCTCAATGCCGCTACCCCGCTACCGTAGAATTCGACGAACTTGCCGACGACGCCCTTCTTGCGCAGCATCTCGGTGACAGTCAGCACGAGGTCGGTCGCCGTGGTGCCCGCGGGCAGTTTGCCGGTGAGCTTAAATCCGACCACGGGCGGCAGCAGCATCGTGACCGGCTGCCCGAGCATGCACGCCTCGGCTTCAATTCCGCCGACGCCCCAGCCGACTACGCCGAGGCCGTTAATCATCGTGGTGTGCGAGTCCGTGCCGACCACCGTGTCGGGATAGGCCATCAGCCCGGCGCCATCGTCCTTCTTGGTGAAGACCACGGAGGCGAGATATTCGAGATTGACCTGATGGACGATACCGACGCCCGGCGGGACCACACGGAAATTGCGGAACGCAGTCTGACCCCAGCGCAATAGCGCATAGCGCTCGTGGTTGCGTTGAAATTCGAGCAACGTGTTGAGCGAGAGCGCGTCGGCGGAGCCGAAATGATCCACCTGCACGGAGTGGTCGATGACGAGGTCGGCGGCGATCAGCGGATTCGCCTTGGCAGCATCAGCTCCAATCGCCTGGAGCGCGTCGCGCATGGCGGCGAGATCGACGACGCAGGGCACGCCAGTGAAGTCCTGCATCAGCACGCGGGCGGGCATGAAACTGATCTCTTTGGGTTGCCCCTTGGCATCCCACTTCGCGACGTACTCGATATCTTCCTTGCGCACGCTGAGGCCGTCCTCGCAGCGCAGCAGATTTTCGAGCAGAATCTTGATGGAGAAGGGAATTCGTGCGAGATTGAAACCGGCGTTTTCGAGGGCATCCAGCCTGAAAATGCGGTACTCGCGATCGGCTACGCGCAGCGTTGAGGCCGCGCCAAAGCTGTTCAGGTTTTGCATAAGGGTTGCTCCGATTTTAGCGCAGAACCGGCCCCGACCTTGGCAGAACGACGTCAATGGGATCGCGACACCCGGTGTCGCACTTCATAATGACTCCTCATATCGGTGCCGCGGCAGCGACCGGAGGCTGCGATTTCACTACGTGTCGCCTCCGGTCACTGTCGTTCCCGGCACCGTTGGCCGTGCGCGACCGGATTCGTTACATATACGGCGGCGCTTCGATGCCTAGCACGCCGAGCGTGCATTCGAGTTGTGAGCGGAAGTAATCCGTCATCCAGAGTAGGAACGTGCGCTTTTCCGGATTTTCCTCGTTCAGTACGTGATACTCGTGATAGAAATTGTTGAACGCCTGCGCAAGCTGGAAGGCGTATTTGGCGAGGTGCGCTGGGTCGCCGGAAACGATCGCACGTTCAATGGCGAGATCGGTCTTCGACGCGGCGAGCAGCAATTGCCAGGCGTCTTCGGATTCGAGTTGGCGCGCCATTGCGGCCTTGTCGAGCACGTTCGCGAAATCGGGCAGTTTCTCGCCGCGCGCCTCGAGTTTCTGAATGATGTTGCGCGCGCGCACCGTGGCATACTGCACATACGGCCCAGTCTCGCCCTCGAAGCTGAGCGCCTCCTGGAAGTCGAAGGCAATCACCGAATTGCGTGTGAACTTGAGCATGAAGTAGCGCAGCGCTCCGATGGCGATCTGCTGAGCGACGGCGCGGCACTCTTCCGGCGTCGCGTCAGCGTGGCGCGATTCCACTTCGACAAGTGCAGTTTCGATGAGCTTGTCGATCAGATCGTCGGCCTTGACCCCCAGCCCCTTGCGTCCCGAGACCTCGATGTAAGGACGCTTCTTGTCCTCTTCTGACAGTTCGATGCCGAGTTGCACGCAGGTGCGAGGCGAAAGCGCCACCATCTCGTAGGAGAAGTGTATCGAGCGTTCCGCCTGGTCTTCAAAGCCCAACGCGCGCAGGCCCGCCACAACGACGTCCTGCAAGTACGACTGACGCGAGTCGATCACGTTGTAGACGCGCGCGGCCTTGCCGAAAGCGGGCGAATCGCCGCTGGGCTGGTCGGTCGAAACCCACAGCTTGTGGCCGTTGGGATAGGTCTGAAGTATGCGGTAATAGAAGTCCTTGCCGAGCAGTCCGAACTTCCAGAGCTGATAGGCGATGTCCTTGCCGACATAGGTCACTGTGCCGTTCGAACGCACGATGACCTTGCTGTCTTCCTCGCCGCCGTTGTCGTTGAACGCCTCGGCGGGCATGACCCAACAGCCTTTGTTTTTGCCCTCGGTTTCGAGATAGATCGCTTTGCGCTGCTTGAGCAGTTCGAAGGCGGTGGCCCAGAACTGGAGGTGCAGAATCTCGCTCTCACGCGGCAGCACGTCATACATGACGTTCAGGCGCAGCATCGTCTTGAGGTGGCGCTCGACGATCGCGTCGGCGACGAGATGAGCGAGATCGCAAACTTCGCCGGTCCCCGATTCTATGGCGTGTAGCGTCTCGCTGCGCCAGGCAAGCGCGTCTTTGTTGTCCTTGTAATAAGAGGAAGTGCGCGCGTACAGATCCCAACACAGAAAATCGAAGGGCTGCGCCGCGTTGATCAGCGCTTCGACTTCGGCAGGTGTCTTGTGTTCCAGGTAGTGGAAGCCGACGACAACGTCGGCCACCTGCACACCGGTGTTGTCGATGTAGTTCTGCACTTCAACGTCGTGTCCGGCGGCGCGCAACATGCGCACAAAGGTATCGCCTAGCACGGCGTTGCGCAGGTGCCCGATGTGCGCGGCCTTATTCGGATTGATGTTGGTGTGTTCGACGATGGTCTTGCCGCTATCCTGTTCGACAGCCGCGTTGGCGGGCGGGCGGAGCAATCCGTCGGCATACACGCCGCGGTCGAAGCGCACGTTGATGTAACCGTTGCCGGCGATTTCGAGTCCGGCGACGCCTTCGATGGCTCCGATTTCAGCGGCGATTTCGGCGGCGATCGCGCGTGGCGCTTTGCGCAGGCTTTTGGCGAGTTGGAATGCCGCGGGAATCGCGAGTTCGCCAAACGAGGCCTGCTTGGGCTGCTCGAGAACCACGGCCAGATCGGAACCATAGCGTGCCTGCAAATGCGCGGAAACCGCGCTTAGAATCCGTTTTTCGATGAGGTTAAACACAAGATACCAATATAGCAAGCGGGCTCCGAAGCGATGTGTAATCGGCGATGTGTAATCATCAATGGTGTGACCCTCGACTTTGAATCCGCCATAATAAACGTGTCTCTGCTCTGGATGCTGACCGTACCGCACGAATTCGCCCACGCCTGGGTCGCAACCAAGCTTGGCGATGACACTCCGGAGCGCGAAGGGCGCGTGACGCTGCATCCTTTGGCGCATGTCGATTGGATTGGCACGGTGCTGGTGCCGGGCGTGATGTCGCTGTTCGGCGGAGGCTTCCTCGGTTGGGGCAAGCCAGTTAACACGAACCCGTACAAACTGCGCGGAGGCGCAAAGGGTCTGGCCCTAGTGGCCTTGGCCGGTCCGGCGAGCAACGTTATCTTCGCGCTGCTGCTCGCGTTCGTAACCGCACTTACGTTCCGCTTCGCACCGGACTTCGCCGAGTTTCCGGCCCGGGCCGTCTATTTCAGCCTGTTCCTGGCGCTCTTCAACATGATCCCGGTTCCGCCGCTGGACGGCTCGAAATTACTGCTGGTTGCAAACATCCCAGTCGCGATCTACTCGGAACTGGGGCGCTTTGGCTTCCTGCTGATCCTGATACTAATGACCTCGACCTCCTTCGGCTCCATGCTCTCGTTGTGGAGTTTCCGCGGCGCCCAAGACTTGCTGAGCCTGTTCCGTTAGTTCTCAGAAAGCGTCGCTGGATGACGGAGGAGTAACGCCCGCCAACAAATCCGCCGCCTCGGTGTAGCGAAAACTCAGCGCATCGAACGTCTGCCTCAGCCGTTTGGTGCAGCGGTGTATGCTCAGCTTTACCGGAGGCAAACATGAAAACTCTGCTGCTGATGCGGAATTGAAAAGTTTGTTCCCGTTTTTGAATTAATTCGAGCCGGTCTCTCGCGTCACTTCGACACCAGACATCTGTTCGATGAACGTGACGATGGCGGCGTGGTCGAGATCGCCTTTGCCCTCGTTGATCAGCGCCGCCAACATCTGCTGTACCAGACTGGTGAGTGGCAACGCGACCTTGACCGATTCGGCGGCCAGCAGGGCGTTGCGCAGATCCTTCTGATGCAGACGGATGCGGAAGCCCGGCTTGAAGTTGCGTGCGATCACCATGGGCGCTTTTGCGTTGAGCACGGTGCTTCCCGCAAGGCCGCCTTTCACCGCGTTGAAGACGACCTCCGGATCGAGCCCGCACTTCGTCGCCAGCGCCAGCGCCTCGCCCATCGCAGCGATGTTGCAGGCCACCATAATCTGGTTGGCGAGCTTGGTCACGTTGCCGGCTCCGGCGGCTCCGGTCCACGTGACGCTCGAACCCATCGCCTGAAGCACGGGCGTCATCTTCTCGAAAACTTCGGGCTTGCCGCCCACCATGATCGCCAGCGTTCCGTCGATGGCCTTGGGTTCGCCTCCGCTGACGGGCGCATCCAGAAACTCCACGCCCTTCTTTGCGCACGCCGCCGCAATCTTCTGCGATACCAGCGGGCTGATCGAACTCATGTCGATGAGCACCGAGCCCGCGCGTATGCCCTCCAGAACGCCGCCCGCTCCAAGTACTGCCTGCTCCACTTCCGGACCGTCGGGCAGCATGGTGATAATCGTTTCCGTGCGTGCGGCCACATCGGCGGAGGATGTTCCAATGGAGGCGCCGGCAGCGGCGATCGGATCGGCGAGACCAGGTACGATGTCATAGACCACCAGCGCGTGGCCGGCTTTGACCAGATTGCGGGACATGGCCCGGCCCATCACGCCGAGTCCGATGAAGCCAATGTTGAGCATGTGTTTCTTCCTTTCTAAGAACTCATCATATAGCCTGATAGCATGAAGCGTCGCACTTTTCTGATTTCGACTCTGGCCTTGGGATCGTCCACGCCGCCGGCCGTGATGACGGTACGCGGACCGGTTGCGCCCGGCTCGCTCGGCCTGACGCTTGGGCATGAGCACCTCTTCTCGAACTTCGGAGAAGATCCGGCCGAGCCTCCATCCTACGACGCGCAAGCGCTCCTGGCCGATGTGGTGCCCTACGCCGCGTCTGTAAAGAAGCTGGGCTGCGGCTCTATTGTGGATGCGACAACCGCGTACTTCGGCCGCGATGCGCTACTACTGCGGACCATCTCGGAGAAGACCGGTCTGCACATACTTACGAACACCGGCTACTACGGGGCAGCGAAAGACCGCTATGTGCCAAAGCACGCCTTTGAAGAATCGGTCGACGAACTCGCCGCGCGCTGGCTGAGAGAATGGACGAGCGGCATCGGCGACACAGGCATCAAACCCGGATTTATCAAGCTGGGCGTGGATCCCGGTGCGCTCTCCGCTATCGATCGTAAGCTGGTCACGGCGGGCGCGCGCGTGCACAAACGCAGCGGTCTCACTATTGCTGTTCACACCGGCGACAACCCTGTCGCGGTACGAGAGCAACTAGCCATCCTAAAGGCCGAGGGTGTTGCGCCGGAGGCCTGGATCTGGATCCACGCGCACAATTGCCGCGATCTTGCTGCACTGGAGTTCGCTGCCGGGCAAGGCGCGTGGATCAGCCTGGATGGTCTGGCTGTGGACACGCTCGATCGCCATCTGGAGTGCGCTCGTATGCTGAAACGATTGGGACGGCTGCGGCAGACGTTGCTCTCGCACGATGGCGACGGCTTTCGCCGCGGCGGCAAACTCCCCAGGAGAGAGTACACGGCGCTGTTCAGCGATTTTCTGCCGATGCTCCGCAAACACGATTTCACGGAAGACGAGATTCGGGGGATGACTGTGGACAATCCGGCGCGCGCCTACGCCGCGCGGCTGCGGCCTGCGGCGTAGGTCAACGTAGCGCCGGGATTTCGACGGCGTCCTTGTGCTATTTGGCGAGTGTAAAGATGCCAGGTTGCACGCTGTCGATGCGTATCATCCGGGCGCCGCTTGCGCCAGCGAGGCAGGAATAATTCTCGACGATGTTCTGCATGTCTCCGTTCTCATCCTGCGTCTGGAAGTTCAAGGTCAGGCTGACAAAACCATCAGCCTGCGATACGTAAGTGCCCTGCAAAGTCAAACGCTGCGAGAGGCCGGGAGTATTTACGATCTCGAATCCACTCGCGGATCCAGCGCCGTCAAAACTCAGTTTGACCAAGCGTGTGTACTGACGGTCGGATGCGCTGTCGATGAAGAGGTAATCGCCCTTAAGACCTTCTTGGCCCGCGCGAAGTAATTGCGCAACGGTGAAAAAGCCAGCGTCTGTGCGGATCGCATTGATTTCGCCGCTAGCGCTAGCCACTAGAGTCAGGTTCTCAGAGACGGCTTGGTCACCGTTGTCGGCATCGGTCCATGTTCCGTTCAAAGTCAGCGTCCCGGTGTAGTCGGAGTCGACTTTGTAGTTGCCTTGAACTCCGTAACTGATGATGCCGGTTGCGCCTTGAGCCGCTGCCACTCCAGTAACAACGCCGCCGTCCGCAAAAGTCAGGTGTGACAGAGTGGTGACTCGCGCACCTCCGGCAGTGACTCCTTCTTCGCTGAACACATAAGCACCGCTCAGAGCCGACGGCACTGCTGCGGTCGTCGTCACTTGGGCCTGGGCCGTTGATCCGACAAGACCGGCTAATGCAACGCCCGCCAAGAGGAAGTTCTTCAGTAATCTAGACACACTCATGGTATACATCTTCCTTTTCGAGTTTAGATTGGCGGTATCGGAAATCCGGGATTCCCAGCGCAGTCAAGCTGATTTGATACTGCTCGATCTCGGATTCTCTTTTTATCCGCCTACATGTTAGTAAACACTGCTATCCGAGGTAGAGTTGCGACAATCTTGTAAAGCTCTGTAATCTTGCCGTCGCCCGAATAGTATGGAGCTCAACACTGCTGTCCAAGACGGGACGGGACCGTGACCGCCAGCACTGAAAACAGGTGGCTTGTGGAACGGGAATTGAGATCTTTGGGATGAGGTTTCCCTAAGTTGCCAAGGCACGGCAGGGAGCAGCCACTCCCGGTCAACAGTGCCGAGAGCGGCAGCGACGGGAGGCGTGTGCCCAGCATGGGCAGAATCTAATTGGATGAAAGGAGCCAATCGGAGCCGATGAAGGCAACCGTAGCGAAACGCAAGGCGTAGCCGCGAGGCGAAGCCGAAAGAAGCGCGTAGCAAACTCTCGACCGTAGGGACACGAACTGGCAGTGAGGCCGGGTGCGGGCGGCAAGCTGGCGCCAAACAGCGAAGCCCAAAGATCATCAAGACGCATCAGGTACAGCCAGTCGGCACGAGGGGACAGATTCTGCACCTTACCTGGGGAGATCTCTTGCATGAGAGTGGAGGAGAAGTCAGCAGAGGCCGTAGTAGCGAAGAAGCCGTTGTAATGACGGTGGAGCGAAGGGCCGAAGGACCAATGCATTGGAGCTAGAGGAGGAACTGGAGGCCGGCGCAATAAGCGAACTCGAATCGCGGGACGTCACAACTACGGTGGCGAGAGCCCGGGAGTGCTTTCGGATCAGGCGGTGCAGCCGCGGAAGTCTGAACGCGAGGAGACGATGCCGGAGCTCTGCGAACCTCTCGACGGAGAGCAATGTACGAGACGTTAATGGAAACAGCCGTACGGGACGAGAACTACGCGCAAGCGCTGGCGGCGGTGAAACGCAACCGGGGAGCGGCGGGTATCGATCGGATGACGACGGCGCAACTGGAATCGCATCTTCAGGCGAACTGGTGGATCCTCAAAGACAAACTTCTGAAGGGGACCTACGTTCCAAGTCCCGTGAGGCGTGTAGAGATACCGAAGCCAAGCGGGGGCACGCGGACACTGGGCATCCCGACGGTACAGGACCGGTTCATACAGCAGTTGTTATTGCAAGTGCTGACACCGGTCTTCGATCCGCAATTCAGCGGGCACAGTTACGGATTCCGGCCGGGGCGCAGCGCACAGGACGCCGTGCGAGCCGCACAGCAATATGCGCAGGGAGGGAAGGACTGGGTGGTGGATCTAGACATCGCCAAGTTCTTCGACCACGTCAATCACGACATCCTGATAGGCCGGATCGCGGAAGTGATCCGGGACAAACGGGTGTTGCAACTGATTGGGAAATACCTGCGGCGGGGAAGCATGGTGAACGGGGTGGTGACGAAAAGCGTGGAGGGAACGCCGCAAGGCGGACCGCTGTCTCCATTGCTGGCCAACATCTACCTGGACGCGCTCGATAAGGAACTGGAGCGGAGGCAGCACAGCTTCTGCCGCTATGCCGATGACTGCAATATCTACGTAGGCAGTCAAGCGGCGGCGGAGCGAACGCTGGCTTCGATACAGGGCTGGATCGAGAAGCATCTGCGGTTGAAGGTGAATGCCGCCAAGAGCGGAACGGGGAGGGTTTGGGAACGTAAGTTCCTGGGCTTTCGACTGGACTGCAAGAAGCGGATCGGAATAGCACCGGAGAGTGTCGAACGATTCAAGGACCGGGTTCGCGAACTCTGGGATGCGCGGCGAAGTCGCAGCAGTAAACAACTGCGTGACGATTGGAACCGCTACGTGCGTGGCTGGTGGGGGTACTTCCGGCTGGTCGAAGCACGGACCCGGATTCGCGACCTGGAAAGCTGGGTTCGACGGCACATTCGGAAGTGTTTCTGGTTGCGATGGCACGACACGCGGGGACGACTGCGAAAGTTACGGCAGCTTGGCATCACGCGGGACCGGCACTTAGGCGTGGTCGGCAGCAGTCGCGGAGCATGGGCGATGGCGGTGCATCCTGTAATCAACACCGCCATCAGCCACGCGAAACTGCGGAGATACGGCTTCTTGTTTCCAACCGATCTTGAGGCTCGTTAGATCGCCTTTGGTTCAACCGCCGGATGCGGAAAACCGCACGTCCGGTGGTGTGGGAGGGTGGCCGGGCGAAATCCCGGTCACTCCACCCGATGCGAATACTTCAATTCTGTTGAAAACCCCGTGAAGCGCTCCACGGACATCGACAAAGAGTGGTGAATACGCAGCCTCCGGTCGCTGGCGCTCTCGGCACCGTTAGGAGTCGTGGCGCCGGGTCTGGCGTTCCGAATGAGGAGGTCAAATCTGTCTTGGACAAGAATGGGAGCTCAATGATGCGTCCTGACGCGGATACGTGCGGTGCGACGCAGGGTGATCAGCGAGACATGCTGGAATTCGATGCGCGCGGTCGCAACTCTATCTTGTCTGAGAGTGCAGTGCGTCAAGATGGCAGCGGCAAAATTGCATACCGGGAAAATCGGACTCCAATGAATTTTGCCGTATGGACATCGCGGCGCCGTGGTCGCTATCCTCGACCTATATGGCGATAACATGCAACGCGGACGCGCAAACTCCGGCCTCGCTCGGATTTTCGATGCCCGCCGAGTGGGACAAACACGCGGCGACATGGCTAGGCTGGCCACACAACGCGACCGACTGGCCCGGCAAACTGGATACGATCCGCTGGGTCTATGGCGAGATGGTGCGCAAGATTGCGCCCGGCGAGACGATACGCCTGTTGGTCAACTCGGAGAGCGCGGCGCAACTCGCCAGGACCTATTTGACGCGCGCCGGCGCCGGTGTCGAGCGCGTGGAGTTCATCGTGCATCCCACGAATCGCGGTTGGACGCGCGACAGCGGCCCCGTCTTCGTGCGGCGCGGCCGGGGCGCGAAACGCGAGACTGCGATTGTGCATTTTCACTTCAACGCCTGGGCCAAGTATCCAAACTGGCAGAAGGACCGGCGCGTGCCCGAGACCGCGGCGCGGCTGCTCGATAAGCGCCTCTTCGAGGCCGAAACAGGCGGACGCAAGTTTGTTTTGGAAGGCGGCGGCATCGACGTCAACGGCCGCGGTACTGTGTTGACCACGGAGGAGTGCTACCTCGATCCTGCCACGCAGGTGCGCAATTCTGGCCTCGGCCGCGAGGAATTCGAAACCGCGCTGCGCGAGCATCTCGGCGCACGCAATGTTCTTTGGCTTGCGGGCGGCGTGGTGGGCGACGACACGCACGGGCATGTCGACGACATCTGCCGCTTCGTGAACGCGAAAACCATGGTGCTGATCCGCGAAGAGAATCGGAAGGACATCAACTACCGGCCTCTGGCGGAGAACTGGGATCGCGTCCAGGATTTCCGGCTGGAGGACGGATCGAAGCCCGAGGTCGTGGCGCTTCCGATGCCGGGGCCTCTGTACTTCGACGGCGAGCGCCTGCCGGCGAGCTACGCCAATTTCTACATCTCGAACGCGGCCGTCATCGTCCCGACGTTTAACGATCCGAACGACCGCGTGGCACTAGGCATTCTCGGCGAATTGTTTCGCGACCGCCCGGTCGTCGGCATTCACGCCGTTGATCTGGTGGCGGGCTTCGGGACGCTGCATTGCCTCTCGCAACAGCAGCCGGCGGAGTGACTGGTTAGTTGCTTCGATCGCCTCCCGTCGCTCACGCTCGGGGCATTGATGAACAACGCAACATCGTCACCCGGTCAAGCATCTACTTCGTCTCAATCAGGCGGAACGGCTCCATCAATCCGTAGGCCTCCTGGTCATACGCCGAACCCGGAGGCATCTGCGTTGGCGCGGAACGAAAGCTTTGCGGCGATGTCAGCCCACGCACGATCTTGCCGTGATGCGGTCCAAGCAGGTTCTTGAGCGACCCATAGACTATCACCTCGATCCGATTGTCGCCGTTCTTTACAAACTCGCCGATCGGTAGTTCGTAAGGTTGCCAGCCGACGATGCCGGCGGACTTGCCGTTCACGCGAACCTCCGCGACGGTCCCTGCCCATTTCGCCAGCGCGACTTTGTACTCGCCGCCAAACTTAAGCGCGTAGTTGGCGCCGTAGGAAACAGAGTCGGAGTAGAACGGCAGATCCTGCTGTTTCCACGACCCGAGTTTCAAGCCAGGCGTGGGGACCAGACGGAAGCCCTTCGCCTGCGGCGCGGCTCCGAAATTGCCAATCACGTAAACCGGTTCGAGTTCGTTGTGCACCGACATGGGGTGCGCGGCAATGCTGATCGAGTTACGGCCGGGCTTGACGAGTGAGCCGATCTCGTACACGCCGAAACCGGCGTCGAGCCACCACTCCCCAGGCCTGCTCTCGACGGGCTTGCCGTTCAGCAAGACTTTCCAAAGAGCCGGGCGCTCGACGACAGCTCTCAACGAAGCCGTGTCCACGCCCTCGGCGAGATCGAACCAGAACGTTGCCTCGAAACCGCTGTCTGGGGCGAACTTGTTGCGATCCAGAATGGAGGTTTTGTACTGCACCGCCGTGTTCCACGGATTGCCTTCAACGAAGCCGTAGCTCTTGAAAATCTTATCGGCTGCCTGATAGAAGTACATGCCCTCCGTTACGGTTCCCTTGAAGTTGAGATCGCAGTAATCGATGCGGATCGCGTTCGGCGCGAGGCGTGCCACGACGAGCGGGCTCGCACTTTCGATCGAGCGCTCCTCGTGGCGGCGTTCGGGTTTGGCCGCCGGACCCGGCGTATTCCGCGCTACCAGCAAGATGCTGCCTGCGGGCGGAAGCTCGACGCTGAACCCGAGCGCACCTGCCGACAAAGATGACGGATACGGAGCCGCTTTGCCCGTGAATAAATCCAGCTTTTCAAGCGACTTGCCGGAAGTCTTCACGGTGGCGCGCGCGTTCGATTCCAGACTGGAGTTCACAAAGAACCAGAGCTCGCCGTCGGCCAGTTGGCGGCGCTGGTGGAAGATCTGGCCTTCTACTCCAGACATGCCGGCATTCACAGGTACGTTGGGCGATTGCGGGATTTGGATCGCGCCGGCGACGCCGTCTACAGCCAGGGACGCCTTAGCGAAGGATGCGATCTTGCCGCCCGCCTGCAAATATTGGCGGACCAGCCGGGCGGTGGGCGCATCGAGATTCTCCGTGCCTGGCGGCAGGACCAGAAGATCGTAATCGCGCTTGCCGACTACAAATTTGGCGCCGTTCACTTTGCCGTGGTCTTTGATGATGTTTTCGCTGCCCAGGTCGTACTCGACTTGCGCATGCTCCAGGCGCGTGATGAAGGCCTGGAATTGCTTGCCGATTTCGGTCATGCGCGCGTTTGGTTTCACTCCGGCGTACATCCATGCCGAGGTCGTTGGCTCCAGCACGAGGATGCGGTTGCGTTGTTCGCCGCTCGAGAGCGCGAGAGAGAGCCGCGCGAAGTAGCCTGCCAGCACGTGATACTGCTTCCACCAGGGCGTGTGATACGTGAACGATTGCGGATAGTCGTACTTGCGCGCACCCGCCAGCGTCTGGAACGAGAGGTGCTGGTTCATCATGTTGACGCCGAGGGCGTATTCCCAGTCGCCGAGGCGCTTCATGTCTTCAAAGCGCAACTCCCATCCGGCGCCGCCATAGGTTTCGCTCAGCGTCCGGCGGCGGCCCATCTGATTGGCGACGCTGGCTAGTTCCTTAACGGAACGGACATTGCCGAACTGTGCGTTGACCTCTTCGTTGAACTGGTTGAAAAGCATGTCGATGGCCGGTACGTGGTGCCACGCATACATGGCCATGTGATCCGGACCCTTCCCCGGATTCGGCCAGCCGTGCTCCCAGTAGTGTCCGGTCCAGGCGATGCCTCTTTTCGTCGTGTAGTCGTACCAAGGCTTCGACCAGCGCTCGATGAAGAGTTCGAGCAGCAGACCATAGTAATTGTGACGGACCTTGCGCCAGTCGCCGGTTTCCTCGAACAGCGACGGCAGACTGGTCTTCAGACTGTAGCCCCAGCGTTTCTGAAACTGATCGAACAGATCGGGAGTGTATTTGATTCCGTTACGGTCGGGCGAATCGATATGCGGTTCGTCCGTGAAGATGCCGGGGACCGCTTTACCGAGATCTGCATCAAGCGTCTTTTCGTAGCCGCGCATCGTGATGTCGATGAACTTCTGCGTGACGCCGGGGTAGAGCAGATCGACGTAGGAGAAGCCGCCGTTCCAACCGCGCACAGGGAACTGAACGGTGCCATAGCAGAGCGTGTCAGAGCCTGGTTCCATGCGGCCGCTCACATCCTCAAAGCCATTCGCGCCGCGCCTCAGCAAGACCACGCACGGACCGGACTTGCGCGGAACAAGACCCTGGCCCTGATTGTACGATTCGGGCATCTGCGCCGGGACGTTGCCGCCCGCGAATCCGCTCGGATAGGAGTTCTCGTCGTAGAGCCACGTCTCCATGCCGAGTTTCTTCGCTCTATCGACTGTGTACCGTACCAACTGGAACCAGCGGTCCGACAGATACGGAGTCATCATCCCTGGGCGCGGGTGTATGAAGAAACCGCGGATGCCCTGGGATTGATAGTCATTCAGAACGCGGTCGACCTCCGCTTCTGTCATCTCGCCGTTCCAGACAAAGAACGGGAGCGTGCTGAATTCCGCCGGTGGAAGCGGGAGCAACTGCTTGAGGCGTGCGTAGGAGTCAGCGGGCGCGCCTTGGAGTTGCGACAAGAACAATGTCGCGAGCAAACAGATTTTGCGCATTCGCATCTTATTATCTTGCGCCAATGCGAGGGCCTTGGCGCAAGATAAGCATTTGCGCCCAGCGATGCCGTGAAGCGATCGGGGACAGTCTGGAATGGAAGGAAACCGTTCGCGCGGCGCAAGTGGCACTGTCAGGCAGAGCGAGTTTCTTTACGGCTTCACCGTTGGGACGCTTCCGGACTTGGCGGATCCGGAACGGGAGGGTCCGGACTGGGCATATCCGGATTGGGCATATCCGGAACTGGTGGTTCAGGGCTCGGCATACCTGGACTCGACGGTTCAGGACTTGGCGGTTCAGGAACTGGAGGCTGTGGAACTGGCAGCTCCGCTTCCTTGTGAAAAACGATCTCCCACGCGGAACTGCCGCGCACATACAGGCGAGCAACCTGGCCCGCCAGCGTGTCCGTCTCCCCGGGACCGGTGCCGATAACTTGTGGATAGTATTGGCCGTCGAAGTCATCTCTGTTCATGAGCTTCAGCGGAGTTATCCAGCCGGCAGGATTGCTCAAATCTGGATTGAGAGTGAGATAAATGCCTTCCTGCGGCCATTCCGGCTCACAGCAGGTTCGATTGAGCAGCACCACAAATTGTTCCAGATAAGAATTCCAGTGGATCGATGGACCCCAAAACGAATCCGTTTCCGCGTTTTGCCAGGCTACGGCTGTTTGGAACACAGGAGTGACGCGCCCTCCGAGGCCGGGTTCCGACCAGTCGCCTTCGAAATACTTGCGTACCGCTCCAATCGGATGGTTGCGCTCTTCGAATGGCATCCGCGCAATAGCGACGCCCTGGCTGGCGAGTTCTCCAGCATAGTTATCAAAGAGGAAGTAGAAGTAATTCTGTTCCCGATCAAGGATGACCGAAAAGTCGCCGTTACCGCCGGCGAAGAAACCGTTTTTGGAGTTGCAGTCGAGCGCGTCTCCGGATTCCAGAACGATACCCAGATCGCGAAAACTGTAGCCACCGTCGTAGGAAACCAGGGCGCCAATGCGCGGCTCAGTCAGGTTGGAATCGCCGCAGACATTCAGCCGCTCGTGGTGGTACCACCCATACAGCGTTCCGTCCTGATCCTGCCAGACGGACTCGATCCACATGGGGAAATGGTCCTTGCTGTAAACCTGAACATCTTGCGTCGAAAGCTGGTTGAATTGATCGCTTCCGTGGGTGAGGAGCGGGTCTCCCGTGGACGTAAGGATTCTGAACTCGCCAGCGTACCAATATGCAGGACTATTGGAATCGGCTGGTGAAAGCAGTTGATTGGGTTCGGCTACCCGCAGTTCTATACGTTGCGCCACAGCCGGAGCAACGTAGTTCAGAATCAGCGGCAGGTATAGAAACGCCAGTACGCCAGCTCGCAAATGGATCGCCTCAGAACCACTCTAGCGTGATTGGAGCTGTTTTGTCCCGGCCAGCGAAACTGCATTTGGTTCGACTCTGAAGACGAATATCGAATCAGCAATGCACGCTTCCGGTTTCATTTCCCTAAAAGTCTTGAAATAATCCCGAAACTTGGGGACGAACATGTGGCCGGTCAGATACGAAGCGCTGATCGCGTACATGCCTGGGGCGGGCTTGAACGGATTACTCGTGATGTATTCCGGCGAGTATGGCGTGATCATGGGTTGCACAGTGTTGTCCGAAACATACGCGAACATGTGATTGGTTCCGAAGTAGGCGACGTTGATCTTCTTGATTTCGGAATCGCGGATGTATGCACTGAGTTCGGGCAAACCTTGCCCCCAATCCAAGTTGCTGTCAGTTAGATAGCGAAAGTGGTTCTCGGGCGCGCCAGCCCAGGCGTTGAAATATGCGATTCCATGTGGGTAAGCGCGTAACGACACAAAGGCCAGCCATGCGAGCAGGAATCCCGCAACGAATTTTCGATTTCCAGATTCGAGATTGCTGATCGCCATTCCGGCGAGGAGCAGTCCAAAAGGCAGTGCGGGCAGGATCAGTCTGATGCCCAGTTGGGATGGATAGAACGATGCCATGCCGATGTAGAGAAACCCGGGCAACAGCCAGAAAACATCCGCAAGCTTGAACTTTCGGCGGGCGCAATTGATCGCGATCAGCACGGCTCCGGCGATCACAAGTATCTGCAAGGGCAGCGGAACCTTCATCGCAAGCGCGAAGGGGAAGTACTCCGGAGTGCCCCCGGCGTGCGTGTGGCCAAGCATGTAGACGTGGGAGTCAGCGGCTCTGATACTCGTCAGCGCCAAACCGCCGCGCCACAGCCCTTCCGGCACTGGAAGCAATTGAAACACCGGGCAAACGGTCAGCAGAAGCCGGGAAAAGTTTGGGTCACGCTCGAGCGCTGCGATTTCTCGGGATTTCACCACCGAGGCATCAAACTGGTAGGCGGCCAACAGCCCCACGTATGGAATGACAACAACCAGCAGAAGGATGACCAGCATTCGACGATAGTTTGTGAGTACTCGCAGGCGATAGGCAAGAACGACGAGCAGCGGTGCAAATCCAAGGAACACAAGCATCGACAGTTTACTGAGTGCAGCAAGCAGTGCCGCCGCACCGAGCAAGGCCGCACGCCAGGGCCGCGGGTCATTCCAGAACCGCCAGGCACAGAACCACAAGAGCAAGTACGCGAACGTAGCAGCCAGGTCGTTCTTAAAAATCGCTCCGTGTGCGAGCGCCGTTGGTTCTAGCGCAAATGCAAGCAGCAACAGGGCGGCGGTGAACGGTCCGAACAACAGCCTGCCCCACCACCAGAGAAGCACCGCTGTAAATAGCGGAAAGATGATCAGCGGCAACCGGGAATGAAAGAAGACGTCCTGAATCTGCTGCCTGCTCATCTGGGTCATCATCAAGAGCGAGGCCTGCCATTCATGCCTGTTGTCGCCTTTTCGGCCAAGATCGGCGGGAACCGGCAGTCCTTCCAGTCGCGGAACCCAGCCTCCCACGATCTTGATCAAGGGCGGCATATCGCTCGGCCTCAATCGATCGGCGCCGCCCCAGTACAGATAGGAAGACAACACGTGCGCAGGTTCGTCGATGGTCACACCCACGTGCTTCGCCTGATAGACCAGTAGTGCCGAGAGAGCGAGGAGTATCGCCAGGACGAGACCGATCTCTAAACGGCCGGGCGTTTGGGCAGATGCACGCACATATTCCATTTTGGTCGCATGCGGCAGCCTGAACCATCCTGCGGATGCAGTATTTCTCTGCGAATCTGAGCAAGAGTTTTTTCGTACCCGCGCCGCCCTGGCTGATGAACAACAGGACCGGCTAAGCGACCGGATGGGATAGTGTAGCTCGCGCGACACACGTGTGCTGGTCGATACCGTCCCGCAGCCTCGGCGCTTGCCCTTATCGCTTCAGGCGATCCCGAACCGTTCTCAGCTCTTCTTGAATTCGCCAAACGTGTGAGGCAGGGGCGCGAGCAATGCGGCCAGCCGCTTCTTCATGTCTGCCAGTTCCGCGGACCGCTTCGGGTCGGCGGCAAGATTCGAGCGCTCGTAAAGATCGTTCTCCAGATCGTAAAGCTGGTCGGCGTCGAAGTAAGCCGGGAAATCCACTTCTGCGTTATAGCTATGATGGTTCACGCCTTGCCAGAACGTGCTGCGCTCGCCTTTGTCGGCTTCCGCTTTCATCTTTGCGGTGAGTTCCGGAGAAACGCGGTTGGCAATGTACTTCCAGCGCCGCGTGACGGCCGCGCGACTATTGTGAACCTCCAGCAACAGGTGCTGACGCCAGTCCGCCGGTTCCGGCCGGCCGCTCAACTGTCCGAGAAAACTCCGCCCATCGAGAGTCATATTTGCTGGCGGTTTGCCGCTTGCCGCCTCGATCAGCGTGGCTGCGATGTCGATGTTGGCGCAGATCGAATCTACGCGGGCTCCGGCCTTAGCGCGTTCCGGCCAGCGGATCAACGCCGGCACGCGGGCGCCCTCATAGCAGGTGTACTTGCCGCGGCTGGGGTTATCGCTAAGGAACAGGACGATCGTGTTTCGCTCGGCGCCATACTGCTTCAACGAATTCAGCACCGCGCCGACGGCGTCGTCCATCCATGTCGCCATCGCGTTGCGCTCGTCGATTCCCGCCGCTTTCAATCGCGAATAGACGCTTTCACGCGACGGTTGCCCACCCGCAGGCTTGTCCAGGAATCCGGCCGAGGTCGCAAGCGGGTTCAGCCGCCTCAAGGGCGAATACTGCCCGTGCGGAACGGGCAGGGCATAGTAGAGAAAGAACGGTTCGTTGTGGTGCTGCTTCAGAAACTCAAGAGCGCCTTCAGTGTGCCACTCCAGGTTCTGTCCACGGATGGCAGCCGGCAGCGATTGTTCGGTATTGCCGCAATTGATGCGGTCGGCGAAGGTCCATCCGTATCGTTCCATCAGCGCTTTGCGGGCGCGCCCTTGTTTTTCGGCGAGCCGCTTCGCGATTTTGGGATCGCGAGGGTCGTCGTTTTCATTAAATGACTTGTCGATTTCCGACAGCTTCTCCGGACCCGGGAAGTTGTGCCACTTTCCAACCACGCCAGTGGCGTAGCCGAGCTTCTGCAATTCCTTGGCGATGTTGCTCTCGTCCGGAACAATCGGTGTGTTCCAGGTAATGGTGCCGGGGCCTCCGGCTGGGAAGCTTTTCAGGAAGCCAGGTGCACGGCTTGCGTATCGCCCTGTGAGGATGGAACAGCGGGCAGGCGTGCAAACGGGAGAGGTGATATAGAACCGTGTGAGTTCCACCCCGTCGCGCTTCAGTCCGTCGATGTGCGGCGTCAACATTCGCGGATCGGCGTACCCGCGCGCCCCGGCGAATCCTCGCTTGGCGGCTCCCGTGTGATGCGAGTAGTTGGACGAGTTCGCGGTGCAACCGATTTCGTCGGCATCGAGGTCGTCGGCATAAAACAGGATGATGTTCGGACGGGCTGCAGCAGCGGCTGGCGCAGCGGACGGCGCGCTTCCGGCTACAAGCCCCAATTGGAGAAATCTTCGTCGGTCCATGGCAGATCTCAGTTTACCGGGTTTCATTCGAGTTCCTCCATCCTGCCCTCACCAGGGACCGGGTTAACCGGCGTATACACGATTCTCCAGGCGGTGGCGGGAGCGAAAGCTATGCTATCTTGGCAGTTAACTGGAGGCCTATGAACAGGCGAAGATTCCTATATTCCACAGCGGCAGCGGCTGGGACCGTGGCGCTGAATGCATTTCCTCACCATCTATTCGCGGACAACGTCAAGAAGTTCGCGACCGACAGGATCAAGCTGGGCCCCATGCAGGTGGAAGTCTCGCGCCTCGCGATGGGTACCGGCACGAACGGCGCGGGCGGAAGCTCGAACCAGACGCGCAAGCTCGGCATGAAGGGTCTCTCGGAAATGCTCCGGGCCGCTTATGACCAGGGCATCACGTTCTGGGATTCCGCCGATCAATACGGCACGCATGCCCACGTCAAGGAGGGGCTGAAGGGTGTGAAGCGTGAGAAGGTTACGCTGCTTACCAAGACCCACGCCTCGACCGGGAAGGAGATGCGCGCCGATCTCGACCGTTTCCGCAGCGAACTCGGAACCGACTATCTCGACATCGTATTGCTGCACTGCATGATGGATGGGAAGTGGAACGAGACGAAGCGCGGCGCGATGGATGTGCTGGCCGAGGCGCGCGAGAAGAAGATCATCCGCACGCACGGCGTCTCCTGCCACACGCTCGACGCGCTCAAGACCGCGGTAAAAGAGCCTTGGGTGCAGGTCGATCTGGCGCGCATCAATCCGGCCAAGGTCGCCATGGACTCCGATGTCGAGACCGTCGTCGCCACGCTCAAAGAGATGAAGGCGGCCGGCAAGGGCATCATCGGTATGAAGATTCTGGGCGCCGGACGCCTGCGCAATCGTGCCGACGAGTGCCTGCAATTCGCTCTCGCGCAATCGTTTGTCGACTGCTTCACGATCGGGAGCGAGAGCCGCGAAGAGTTCGAAGATCTCGCTCGAAAGATACCCGCAGCCTCCGTGTGCGGTTGAGCATCTAACCAGCCGTAGGACTGTTGAGATTTTCGAAGGAGAACAATTACGGTGTTGACCCGTCGTGAAGCTATCGGTGTATTTGCGTCCGTGGGCGCGTTGGCCGCGCAGTCGCCCGCGCCCGCGCCCGGCGCATTTACCTTGCCCGCCCTGCCCTATGCTGTCGATTCTCTGGAGCCTTTCATCGACGCACAGACCATGCAGATTCACCACGACCGCCACCACGCGGCCTACGTGAACAACCTGAACAACGCGCTCGCCCCTTATCCCGAGTTGGCCAAGCCGGGGCTCCATGCGCTTCTGAAGAATCTGTCCAGCGTGCCGGAAGCCATCCGCACAACGGTGCGCAATAACGGCGGAGGACACGCCAATCACTCGCTGTTTTGGGAGACGCTGAAAAAGAACAACGGCGTGGCTCCGACGGGCGCGCTGGCCAAGGCCATCGACTCCTCGTTCGGTAGCTTCCAGGGCTTTCAGGACCAGTTTACCAAGGCGGCCATGGGTGTATTCGGCAGCGGTTGGGCCTGGGTCACGCTCGGCGACGGCGGCAAGCTGAGCATCTCGGGATCGTCGAATCAGGACAATCCCTGGATGGTAGGGCAGACGCCGCTATTCGTCATCGACGTTTGGGAGCACGCCTACTACCTGAAGTACCAGAACCGGCGCGCGGATTACGTCACCGCTTTTTACAGCGTCATTAATTGGGACTACGTCGCCGGCCGCTTGGCTAAGCTCTCAAAGGGCTGAGGCTGCCAGTGTTTTACTGGGCCGCGGCCAACTTGCTCAGAATGCGATCCTGAATCCAGTGGTCATCCCACCACTCCACTGGATTCACTTGCACGCCGTCCACTTGCATGCTGAAATGCAGGTGGTCTCCGCCCGCCAATCCGGTTGCGCCGCTCTTGCCGACAATGTGACCCTTACTGACGCTCTCTCCCGGTTTCACCGAGATCTCACTCAAGTGCCCATAGATCGATTGCAGCCCGTAACCGTGGTCGATAACGACGCAGTTTCCGTAGATGCCGAGGCGTTCGGCGAGTAGCACTTTGCCGCTGTTGCCCGCGGCCACGGGCACGTTCTTCGTCACCGACAAATCGAACCCAAGGTGCGTCTGCCGGTCGATCTTCTTGCCCTGATACACATAATTGCGAGTATCCGCGAAGAACGACTCTACTTTCGAATTGCCCAGTTGCAGGAATGGACCAGACCAGAGCAGTTTCGGCTCGCTCTTCAGTCTCAGGTCGGCGAGCGTCTGATTGTTCTTGCGGCGCAAGTCACTGTTGATCTTGAGGAACCGGCCGGCCAGATCGCCGCTTCCGCCCGGGTCGATGTCGGAGACCACTTTCTCGAGAAACGCATCTTTCAACTCGAGATCGCGCACGCGGAACTTCTTCGGGAAGATCTTCTGGTGAAAGCGGGCAGTCGCCTCCGCGCCGGCTGGATTACGCGCATAGACGACGCACTCCGTGCCGGCGGGTAGGTCCCACGGATAGGCGAAGAGCGAAAAGCGTTGCCCGGCGGCACCCTGGTTACCCGGGTTGCCCGGCACCGGAAAGCTGCGAAACGTGTACTGGCCGCAGCGCACACCCGCCTCCGTCCAATAGCCTGATGCCTGGAAGCCGACCAGCTCCGCACCGCCCTGGTTGATGTAATGTTGCACTTCGTCGGCCGTCACGGCGGGCGGTTCCAGATTCACGTCAACATCAACCGCCAGCGAATCGTGCGCGCCGCGAAAATCGTTGGACTGCGCTGTGACCACCAGTCTTGCCTTGCCCGTATGCAGCTCGGGCGCAGTCTTCTTCCCCGCGCTGAAACGGATCGAGCTGGCGGGCATCTGCTTTCGGAAAAAGCCCAGACGCGTGGCCGGATGCGACTGCTCAAAAACCGGGTAGCGTTTGCCGTCCTGTTCAAGGAAAGCCTCGATCCGCCGCACGCCGTGCGGATTCGAGACCTGTAACTGCACTGGCGTCTCCGCGCCGATGCCGAGCAGGGCGGGTTCCAGTTTAAGATCCGTTCTGCTCGAAAGGAAGAAAAGCGCCGATACGGCCACCACCATCAGGCCAACGAGAAATAGCAGGAGTTTGTTCATCCACCTCTAGTTTACGAAGATCGGCCGGCACAGCGGGAATATTCCCGTGAGAGAGATGGAGGTATAGACGCACTACTTTCAGTAATGCGTCTGTCTATCTTCGTGCGGCTCCTGCTGCTTACGGCCTTATGCGGCTGTATCTATGCCCAGAGCATCGCATTGACCGTGCGCAATATTCCCGCCGCGGCCAATAAGGTGACGATGGTGGTGGACGGACCCGGTATTGCCGGCAAAGTCTGGACCTGCCAACCCTTTGCCGCCGGAACCGGTACGTTCAGCTTCAACACGAGCGTCCCGGCGGGCGGTCCCTACCGCATTCGCGCGATCGTCTTTCGCAGTGTCAGCGGCGAGACGTTCCCGGCCATTCTGCGCAGCGGAAAATCCACGGGCGTAATTGTTGCGTCGGGTTCGGTAGCCAATGTCTCGATCACACTGACTGACATTCCCATAGCTCTGGACCCGGCCTCGGCCACATCCGGTGGCGCCGGCGCACTGGTCACATTGCGCGTCAACATCAACGACGACAACGAGGTGATGGCGGGCCGCACGACGGGACGCATCTGGTACAGCTCCACGCCGTTCAGTTTGAACATGTACGCGGCGCAGACGTTTGGTCCGATGAGCCAGCCGGTCTCCGGAGCGCGCCAAGCCGTGGTCGACCTGCGCCTGCCCGCGACCGCCGGCACGTTGTACCACCAGTTCGGCGAATCCGCGCCCGATTTCCGCAACCCGAACAACCAGGAGTCGCCGTTCGTAGTCTGGCCGGACATTCAACAAGGCGCGCCGCTGCTGCAACTCGCGGTGACCTCGCAGACCTCCGTCAGCTTGACCGTCAATCAGATTCCGGCGGGCGCGAACAAGGTCACCGCAGTTGTGGACGGCATCGGCCTGACGGGGCGCATCGTCTCTTCCCAGAGCTTCAGTGCCGGCACGGCCTCGACCACGCTGAGCCTTGGCGTGCCGGCGGGCGGACCGTATCGCATCCGCGCGCTGGCCTTCAACAGCAATCCGGGAAGCACTTCGCGACCCGCGATTCTGCGCAGCGGACAGGTGAACGGCGTGATCGCCGGCGCGGGCGTAGCCAGCGCTTCGATCGCGCTCGGCGACATCTCGATGCTGCTCGACGGGTCGACTCCGTCGAGCGGCACGACAGGCAGCGCGGTCACGATCGCCGTGAATGTGCTGGATAGCGGCGCGGTGCTCGAATCCGCGACTTCCGCGCGGGTCTGGACGGGCCAGACGGCGTTCGCGCAGAATTTCGGCGGGACAGCAGTGACGGGCACATGGGCATCTGCCGGGGCAGGGCAGTGGCGCGCTAGCGTGCCCGTGACTCTGCCGGGCACTGCGGGAACGCTTTACTATCAACTCGGCGAAGCGGCGCAGGACTTTGCGAGCACGGACGCGCAGGAGACGCCGTATCTGATCTGGCCGAACGTCTCTGCTGGGGCGGCACTGCAACAAATCAACGTAACGTTGAACCGCTATCTTGCGGTCGCGATCTCGAATATTCCCGCGGCGGCGACGCGTGTCGCGGTGGTAGTCGATGGAGGCGGCATCAGTCCGCGCCTGTTGGCGACGCAAGTGATTGCGCCCGGCGCCGGGTCCGTCGTGCTCAACATTGGCGCGCCGCAGGGTGGGCCGTATCGTGCCCGCGCCATCGCGTGGACGAGTACCGGCGCGACGAATCCAGCTATCCTGCGGACGGGCAAGGCGCTTGGCATCCAGCTATCCGGCGCTTCCGCGGCCGTCTCAATTTCGTTGGCCGACGTCGCTTTTTCGGTGGATAGCGCTACGCCCGCCACGGTCACGCCCGGCGCTGCCTTCAGCGTTGTGTTGAATTACAGCGATAGCGGCGACGTGCTGGAAGGCGCTCCGGGCGCGCGGATCTGGTACGCTTCCAGCCCGCTGTCAGGGAATGTCACCGGCACGCAAGCCTCCGGATATCTCACGACCGCGGGAAACGGCAACTGGCAATCCGCAACGGACATGACCGCGCCGGTCACCGCGAGTACGCTCTATTACCAGTTTGGCGAGAGCGCTCCGGGGTTCGCGAGTGGCGGCGAGACTCCTATGCTGATCTGGCCGAACCTCAGCACGGGCGGTCAGCCGAAGCAGATCGCCGTGCTGAATGGTGTGCTGGTTACAGTGTCCACGATACCGGCGGGACTCCCTGTTGTGGTCGACGGCGCCAGCTATACGACGCCACAGCTCTTCTCCTGGGTGCAGGGCAGCAGCCACACACTCTCCGCAGCAGCGGTGCAGGGCAGTGGTGCGACTCGCAACATCTATTCCAGTTGGAGCGACGGCGGCGGAGCGTCCCACACTATCGCCGCTCCGGGCGGGAATGCGACCTACACGGCAACGTATCAAACACAGCATCTTGTTTCGACCGCGATTGTGCCGCAGACCGGCGGTGGGCTCACGCTGAATCCGGCCTCCGCGGACGGATTCTACAATATGGGCGCCGTTGTGCAGGTGGCTGCGTCGGCAGCCAACGGCTTCTCGTTTCAATCCTTCAGCGGAGATCTGACTGGCTCGAACAGCCCAACCGTGTTAACGGTGAACGGGCCCAGAGCGGTGACCGCGAATTTCACTGCGCTGACGCCGATGGTTGTCGCAACCTCGCCGCCCGGATTGTCAATCGTCGTGGACTCCGTGACCTATTCCGCGCCGCAGACCTTCGCATGGACACCGGGCAGCAGCCACTCCATCGCGGTTGCCAGCCCGCAGGGTGCGGGCGGCACACGCTATCGCTTTTCCAACTGGAGCGACGGCGGCGCGCTCTCCCATGCGCTAATCGCGCCCGCTTCGGCGGCCACTTACACGGCATCGTTCGTCACTCAACACTTACTGGCCATTTCCGCTTCTCCCGCCGCCGGAGGTACGCTGACTGCAGCGCCGCCGTCGGTGGAGGGCTACTACGATGCCGGTGCGGCCGTGCAGGTCTCGGCAGCGGCTGCCCAGGGCTATTACTTCGCCGCGTTCTCCGGAGATGCGAGCGGCGCGTCGTCCCCGGCCAGCGTCGTCATGAGTGCGCCCCGCGCGGTAACGGCGAATTTCGGGACGCCGGGTTCGGCGACCATCACGACGTCGCCGCCGGGCCTCTCGATCATAGTCGACGGAGCGGCTTATCTTTCCCCGCAAACCTTCACCTGGACTCCGGGCGGCAGCCACTCAATCGGCGTGACCGCGACACAAGGCACGAGCGGGACGCGCTACCAGTTCTCCAGTTGGAGCGACGCGGGCGCCGCCACACATACGATCACGGCACAGTCCGGCGGAGCCAGTTACATCGCAACTTTCGCCGCGGAGTATCTGCTTACAACTACATCGACGCCCGGCGGAGGCTCGCTGGTCTTCGTTCCACCCTCGGCGGATGGCTACTATCCCAGTGGAACCGCCGTGCAGGTAACCGCCGCTTCGGCCAACGGCTTTGTCTTTAGCTCCTTTCAAGGCGACGCCAGCGGCGCGACGAATCCCGCTATGCTTGCCATGACCGCACCGCGCAGCCTGAACGCGGTGTTCAGTGCCACCTATGCGATTACCATTGGCACGTCACCCGCGGGGCTCGCCTTCAGCGTGGATAACGCCACTTACAACGCCGCACAGACGTTCCAATGGCTGCCTGGCAGTTCGCACACGCTCGCCGCAGCCGTGAGACAAGGTTCCGGAACGACACGCCATACACTTAGTAACTGGAGCGACGCTGGAGCCAGTACGCACGCTATCATCACTCCGGCGAGTAACACGACATACACAGCAAGTTATACGCCACAGTATCTTCTAAGTCTTTCCGCAGTTCCCTCGGCGGGAGGAACGCTTGCCGCGAGCCCTGCTTCGACGGATGGCTATTATGATTCGGGCACGGTTGTGCAGGTCAGCGCCTCCCCGGCCGCTGGCTACAACTTCTCGTCTTTTGGCGGCGATCTGGCCGGAAGCGGCAACCCGGCGTCTCTCAGTATGAGCGCGCCGCGCAGCGTCAGCGTGGCTTTCCAGGCTGTCAGCCAAGTGACAATCGCTACCTCGCCTCCGGGCATGACAGTCAATGTCGATTCGACGGACTATACGGCGCCGCGCACCTTCAACTGGGTTGCCGGCGCGACACACTCGGTTGCCGTCGCGGCTCGACAGGGCGGGGGAGGCACGCGCTACGTTTTCACGACCTGGAGCGATGGCGGCGCGGCTGCGCATAATATCAGCGCGGCGGCGGGTTCGGCCACATTCACGGCTTCCTTCGACACGCAATACCTATTGAATCTGACTGCAAATCCGGCCAGCGGAGGTACGCTGACGGCCCTCCCCGTTTCGAGCGACAGTTATTACAGTTCCGGCACGTCCGTGCAGATCTCCGCTGGTGTCAACAGCGGCTATGTGTTCGCCGGGTTCGCGGGCGACGCGACGGGCGTTGTGACACCGGCGAGTGTCGTGATGAACGGGCCACGTTCGGTTACGGCCAATTTCAGCGCTACCGCCGGAGTCACCGTGACGACCTCTCCGCCGGGTCTGGCCATCACCGTGGATTCGGTCACCTACAGCGCGCCCCGCACGTTTACCTGGACCGCCGGGACGACGCACTCCATCTCTACAAACGCACAGCAGAGTTCGGGCGCAACGCGCCATGTCTTCGCTTCTTGGAGTGACAATGGGGCGCTGGCGCACACAATTACAACGCCCGCGACGGCAGCCACTTTCACGGCCAGTTTCATGGTGCAGCATTTACTAAGTCTTGCCGGGAATCCGGCTTCGAGTGGATCTCTCAGCGCGTCGCCCTCCAGCGCGGACGGCTTCTACAATGCGGGCACGACAGTGCAACTGAGTGCGGCTCCCGCGGCGAAGTACACCTTCCAGTTTTATTCCGGCGATCTCGGCGGCGCGGCGAATCCACAGAGCATCGTGATGAACGCTCCGCGCGGCGTCACGGCCAATTTTGCTGCGGCAGGCGGAGGCGGCGTGACGAATGCGCCGCCCTACGCGCTCGAACTAACGCCATTTGAGGGCGCGGGCGCCAGCCAGGTCTTCGTTTTGACGTTCAACGACAACAACGGTTGGACCGACGTCACTCGCGCCTACATTCGAATGCACGAATCGTATGCCGGCGCGGCTGGCGGGTGCGTCGCCGAGTTCCGGCCGGCCACCAGTCAGCTTTTTCTCCTGGATGACGCCGGAGCCAATTGGCTTGGACCGGTGACGTTGGGTTCGGCCAACGGGCTCGCGAACGCGGCGTGTTCGCTCGACGCGGCGGCGACCTCGTTCAGCGGAACCGGAAATACGTTAACCGTGAATCTCGCGGTCGCCTTCAAGCCGGGCTTTGGATCCGGGGGCGGCCGCGAACCGCGCAAAGCTGTGTGCACCTGGGCAAAGGATGCGGCTGGCGCGGGCGAAGATCAATCGTGTCTGGGTCTCTGGATTCCGGAAGCGCCCTCGCCCGTGCGAATCGCGCGCTACCGGCTCTACAATCCTGTGAATTTTGCCCATTTCTTCACGGCCAGCCAGAACGAGCGCGATGTGTTGGTTTCGCGCGGCTTCCAGCCGGAGGACCCGCCTCCGGGTATGGCCTACAACCAACCCAACACCCTCGCTGGCATACCGACGCGGCCATACTACAGACTGCTCTTCTTTCCGCAGAACGGCGCGCCGATCTTCCACTTCTGGACACGCGACCGGGAAGAATACAAGGCCGCCGTCCGGCAACACAACCTGTACGTCGGCGAGGGGATCGACTCGTTTCTGCTCTCGGCGCAAACGCCAGGCACATTGGCCACATACCGCCTGCGCTTCCTGCCGCCCGCCCCTTACCCGATCTACCACTATGCATTGCAGCAGGAGCACGACATTCTCGCGGCCGGGGGCGGATGGGGTTCGCTCGGCGCGGACGGCTACTTGCAGCCGATGCCGGCCGCTTCAGCGGCTGCGGGCGCTCTGGCGCAAGCTGATCGCTCCGGCCCCGCGATCGGTTCCGTGCTGAACGCCGCGAGTTACAATCCCGGACCTGTGGCAGCCGGCCAACTGATTCATATCTACGGTCACGGTTTCACGGCGTCGACCGAAGTTCTGATCGATGGTTTTGTGACTCCGGCACTCGTGAGAACGGAACGCTGCATTGAACTCGTAGCGCCGGAAAGCCTCGCCGGAAAGCAGCGCTTCAGTCTGTCGCTCGACGATTCAGGCCGGTCCAGCGAAACCGTTTCGCTCGAAATCGCGCGCGCGAATCCGGCAATTTTTACTGGCGATTTTCTGGGCCGCGGAGCCGCGCTGCAACTGCCTTCGGAACCAGGCACTGTGACCGTACAGGTCACCGGCATCGGCGATCTTCCCTTGAGTGCCAGTGTGGGCGGTTATCCCGCCGAGGTTCTCTCCATTGCGAACATCGACGGCCAGCCGGGGCGCGCGGCGCTCAAGTTGCGACTGCCCACCGGACTCGACGCGGGCCAGGCTACGCTCTTGCTCGAAGCCGGCGGCGCCATTTCCCAGCCTGGAGTGCTGATTCGCGTGCCGTGATTCCGGCGTTCAGCAATCTCATCAGTCCGCGAACGCGGCCTGCATTGCGGTCGCAGCAAAACCGGAGCGGTGCGCATCGACATGCGCCAGCACCGCGGCTGTAGATTCTTCAAGCGGCTCGGTTCCGCTGACGACCAGATCTGCGTGCTGCCGTGTGGGCCACACGAAGCGCTCTGCCATCGGCCGCACGGTCGCGTGATATTGCTGAAATACGGACTCCGGCGTGCGTCCACGTTCGCGCACGTCGCGCTCTAGGCGGCGCTCGTAGCAGATCTCATCGGCGGCGTGAATATAGACGCTGGTCGAAAGCAGATCGCGCAGTCCCGCCCAGTGCAGGGCAAAAAGCCCTTCGACGATTACGAAGCCGCCCGGGATGATGTGGTCGACGGCGCCCGTGCGCGCGTGGGTCGAAAAATCGTAGGTCGGACGATCGATGCTCAACCCGCGCGAGAGCGCCTGCACGTGTTCGAGCAGCAGCACTTCGTCTAGCGCTCCGGGCTCGTCGAAATTGCACTTCGCGCGCTCTTCGAGACGCAGGTGCGCCATCTCGCGGTAGTAAGAATCGATCGTCAGCACCGAGGCCGGCAGCAGCCCGGCGAGCCTACGCGTCAGCTCGCTCTTACCGGAACACGAAGATCCGGCGATCCCGATCAGGTACGGTCTGCTCTCGTGCATAGTTGCGGCTGAAACTACTAGCGGGAGTTTCCTACGGCGCGAGTAAGAAGGCGGGGATGTATTGCAGGGTGAAGGAGATAGCGTGGCGTTCCGTATATACCACGCGACTCAATGGATCGCGGGCAGCGCACCAAGTGCTCGGGCTAATTTCATCCTGGACGCATCCATTTCTTCGATCTGCAAACGTACGCGCGGCCTGCCCTTGCGGCCAGTCATATCGATCAACCGGCAACAGCGTACTTCCGCCAACGCTTCCAGCAATCGGCGGGAACTGCCCTCAAATGCTGCTTTCTGTGTAGCGCGCCGGTGCAGCAATGTGACCAGCAGATAGGCCGTCACGGACATAAAAGTGTGCACGTGGAGCTTCTGATCGGTCCAGTGAAACTGTGGCCGGGTGGAAAGCATGCGGGGATCCTTCAGATCGCGAAACGCAGCTTCCACTTTGGATTGCCCACAATAGGCTTCGATGATTTGCGCTGTGCTCCACTCCGCGCGATCCGTGATTAAGATGCGAAGTCCGAAATAACGTGTGATCAACCGCTGGTACTCTTGCCAGTCACTCCACACGCAGATCCGCATGGCCCCTTGTTCGCCGGTGTCGATTTTGTAGCCCAGCAAGGAACGCAGATATTGGTGGCCGCGGATTTTCTCCAGTTTCCGTTTGGCCGCCTCGGCGCTCAGTCGCGGACGCTGTCCCAGTTCCTGCAATTCGCGCTGACTCCGCGCCATGGACTGATGCAATCCCCGCAATTGCCCCTCATGAAGTTGTGGGCTGAAGACCACCACTACTTCCCGTTGCTTTCCGGCAACCACTCGTTGGACTCGCCAGGCGCGAACGGCAACACCGTTGGACAAGAGCACTTCCGACAGCTGTCCGGCAGCTTCGGAAAGTAAAGCGAGGTGATTGGAAGGACGAAGCGCCGTGACGTAATGCAGCATGCCTTCCAGGTTCTGCTTCGACGACGCTCCGGCATCGAAGACCAGGGTGAGCTGCTCGGGTTGGCCGCTCAACGCGCGCAGCCGTTGCCGGATGGGCTTGAGAAACTCCGCAAACGTCCGCATGTCCGAACGCGCTCCTTCGTACAAACCATGGGCCAACGGCAACTGTGTATCTTGATCGACCACCAGCGCCAAGCCCATCTGGCGGAGATCGTAGCGGCCTTGTTTGTTGTGTCCGCGCTGGGGCAGTTTCGGACGCAGGTTCGTGCTGGCAATATGGGTATAGAAGTTAGTCGTGTCATAGGCCAGCGCCTTCAATTGCAGTTGCTCCACGCCGACCACCGCGCGCACCAGTTCCTGTTCGATGACCGCCAACTGGTCCACGGGCACGGCGTTCATTTGATCCCAGAAATGCTGGCTCGTCAGATCGGAGGCGGAGAAGTGCATCAACTCGGGCAGGTATGTTGTCTTGGCCCAATCGGCAAAAGCACGTTTGCTGCGCGGCGCACAGGCGCGCGCGATTATGGCGGCTGCCAAGGATTGGCCCACGGTCAATGCGTCGCGAACCTGTACCGCGCCATCCGGAGCAATGGCGCGGTCGATCCGGCCGGCCAAGTCGAACTCCCGCACCAACTGGTGAAGCGCCGTCACCGCGCCCGCGGAAACCGAAGAGACCCTCACGGGCACTTCGTTGTGCTGCTGATGAAGCTGCAGGATATCGTCGACGCGACCCAGATGGGCCAGGACGCGAATCGATGGCTGGCCGTCTTTGCGGAACGATTCGACGATCCGGTAATACCGGATGCCGTGCGATTGGTAGGCTTGAAGCGAAGCCATTCATTACGTATATACATCGATTGACAGTTGCTTGTCAATCAAGATCTTAAAATGTGAAACAGGCACACAGTCGATTGCTAATTCCGTATATACAAAAGGGAGCGTGATATCCCCTTTTGTGCCATGATCTTCTGGGGAAGCAGCGCTATCGCCCTAGGAAACTCCCGCTAGTTGTGCCGGCATACCTAGTGTACTGCGACCTAAATAGTAACCAATAACGACAGAGCGACGTCTCTATAATCAGGAGACGAAGCGCATGCGTGTCGCACCCACTATCGTGTTAACCGACGACCAGAAGCAAGTCTTGCAGCAGTGGGCGCGGGGCCGGTCGCTGCCTGCCCGCCAAGTCGAACGAGCGCGCGTCGTCCTGTTGGCGGCAGCCGGCAAGCAGGATCTGGAGATCGCCGCCGAGATCGGCATCAGCAACCAGAAAGCGGCTCGCTGGAGAAAGCGTTTTTTGAAATTGGGTTTGGCCGGATTGGAGAAAGACGCACCGCGGCCTGGCCGTACCCCAACCATCACACCAGCCAAAGTGCAGGAGGTGGTCCGGAGGACCACCCAGGAGACCCCCGCCAACGCGACCCAGTGGAGCACCCGCACGATGGCGGAGGCGGCGGGTCTTAGTGAGAAGAGCGTGCGTCGCATCTGGCACAGACATGGCTTGAAGCCGCACCTGTCGCGCACGTTTAAAGTCAGCAACGATCCGGAGTTCGCGGAGAAACTGGAAGCCATCATTGGGCTCTACCTCAGCCCGCCGGAACACGCCATCGTGCTGTGCGCCGATGAAAAGAGCCAGATCCAAGCGCTGGACCGTACGCAGCCTGGACTCCCGCTGAAGAAGGGTCGCTGCGGCACCATGACCCACGACTACAAGCGCAATGGAACCGCGACGCTGTTCGCAGCCATGAGCACGCTGGATGGCACCGTGATCAGTATGTGCGACGACCGGCACCGTCACCAGGAGTGGCTGAAGTTTCTACGCGTCATCGACGACCTGACGCCGCCCAGCAAAGACCTGCACCTGATCGCCGACAACTACGCCACGCACAAGCATCCGAAGGTGCAGAAGTGGCTGGCGCGCCATCCGCGCTTTCACATGTACTTCACCCCGACCAGTAGTTCGTGGCTCAACATGGTCGAGCGCTTCTTCCGCGATCTCACCGAGCAGAGGCTACGCCGCGGGGTCTTCCGTGATGTCGAGGAATTGATCATGGCCATCGGCGACTACATCGACAAGCACAACGACAAGCCCAAACCATTCGTTTGGACAGCCAAGGCAGCCGACATCCTCGAGAAGGTCAAGCGCGCCCGAACGGTGCTGGATAATGGTTAATCTGCTCGCCGCAGACCACTAGATCTTCTGATGAAGGACTAATTCTTGTAGTACCGTTTCTCCAGTTCCTCGAGTGAGGGTACCGGAACGGGTGTCTTCGTGGCGCTGATGTCCACCTTGCCGTCGAACTGCGCCCACCACTTCTGTAACTTGGCCTTCAGGTCGCGGACTACAGCGGGGTTTCCGGCGGATACGTCGATCTGTTCCCCAAGATCCGTTTCCAGGTTGTACAACTCGATTCGGCGGAACTGGTGATCGGCGAAGAGTTTCCACGGTCCCAGGCGCACGGTCATAGGTAGACTGGGAGCGACGCCGCGCTGCGGGTGGTGGTACTCGAAATACAGCGGACGGGCCGAGACGTCGAGTCTGCCGTTGACCACGGCCACGAGATCGACCCCGCCGTCCAGTTTGAGGCCCGCCGGAATGGGCGTCTGCGCCGCGGCGCAGAACGTGGGGAAAATATCCAGGAAACTTGTGATGGCGGGCGAAACCTTGCCCGCCGGAACCTTTCCCGGCCAGCACAGAATGCCGGGCTCCCGCACGCCGCCTTCCCAAAGCTGCGTCTTCATGCCCTTCAGCGGACCCGCGCTGCCGCGCGAGTATTTTTGCTTGTGGATCTCTGGCCCGTTGTCGCTGGAGAACAGAATCAGGGTGTCGTTGGTGGCGCCTAGTTCTTTGAGTTTTTCGACGATCCTGCCCACAGCCTTGTCTGCGTCGGTAACGGTCTGGTAATACGTCTGCTCGCTCGCGTCCCAATCGCGATAGAGCTTGTCCTGGTGGGGCAGGGGAGCCAGCGGTTCGTGGGGTGCGTTGAAACACAGATTGATGAAAAACGGGCGCGTGCCGTGGTTCTTCGTAATCACATCGAGCGCCGCGGTTGTCTGGATGTCGGTGATGTGCCCCTTGTAGACCACCGGCCGTTCCTCGTTCACGATGATCTCCGGGTCCACGGAGCGGGAATACTTGAGGTAGGGCGAACTGGGACGCCCGCCGAGGCAGCCGAAGAAGTAGTCGTAGCCGCGCTTGCGGACCACTGGGTTGTCGGGTGGCTCGCCCATGTGCCACTTGCCTATGTGCGCCGTGTAGTATCCGGCGCGCTGCAGCACCGAGGCTATTGTGACGGCAGATGCCGGCAGCGGATAGCGCGGCAGCGACTCCGGAAGGTCTGAGGCGTACATGCCATGGCGTTGTGGGTGCATGCCCGTGTTCAACGCCGCGCGCGAAGGCGTGCAAACCGGCGACGTGCTATGGAGATCCGTGAAGCGCGTTCCGCGTGCCGCGAGTGCGTCCAGGTTCGGTGTCTGGATTACGCGGTTGCCGTAACATCCGAGGTCGCCGTAACCCAGGTCATCGCACAGGATCATGAGAATGTTTGGGCGGCGGACCGCGGCGGGCGCACCCAGGGCGGTGGCCGCCATGCAGAGAAATGATCTTCGATTCATATGTTCAGAAATAAAAGCACAGGGCTAACTGTATCTGCCGCGGGTCGCGAGCGCCAGTGAACTCGCCAAAGCGCCGGTTCACCTGCTCGCACCACGGGATTGTGCGTTCGCACGGAGGGCACGTCCCAGAGGCAATAACATGGCGTCACCTGATCCCGTCGGACTGGGAGTGGGACGCTCGCAAGCCATTGATTTCCGGCCGTGATGTCTTTTTGTCTACCCACAGGCGGTCCTACGTCCCTTCCTTCAGCGTGGACTCCCAGTCTCCCCACGGGCTGCGGACATGTCCAACGGGCATGTTCACTTCGCGGTAGTGGCCGACGCCTGCACGGCGCACGTACTCGGCCGCTGGAAGAAAATCGTCCTTCAGTTCCCGAAGCCGCGCTGTCAGTTCCCGATCCAGCCGCGGCTGAATCTGCTTGGCTTCGTTCTTGCCGCAGAGGTTCTGCTTTTGGTAGGGATCGCGCTCGTTGTCGTACAACAGCCATGGCCCGTGAATCGAGCGCGCGTATGTATAGCGGGCGGTCCGCAGGCCCCGATACTCCGCAAAACCGTGCTTGCGCAGTTCGGTGGTCGGCACGGGCACACTGAGCAGCGCGGCCGCCTCCGGCCGCTCCGGCGCTCCGGCCGCGAGTTTGGAAAAGTCGGCTCCATCGACCGACTCAGGTACCGGCAAACCACAAACGCCGAGCAAGCTCGGCATGATGTCCGGCGTGTTGAGCGGTGTGTTCAGACGCCGGCCTTTCTTGCCATACTTGGCCGGGTAGCGCAGCAGAAAGGGAACCCGGATGGATTCGTCCCACGGATATAGCTTTGTGGTCAGACCTTGCGACCGCATCATGTCGCCGTGGTCGGACGCAAAAACCACGACCGTATTGTCGGAGGCGCCGGTGCGGTCCAGGGTGGCCAGGAGCGTGCCGAGGCAATCGTCCAGCGCAGCTATATGGGCATAGTAGCCGCGAAGTATCGCCGTGGCTTCCTCCCGCTTCTCCGCAGGTACGTTCGGCCGCAATTGAATCTCGCGGTCGCGATACATGGCCTGGTATTTTTCAGGCGCAGTGTCGTATGGAGCATGCGGCGGGCCCAGAGAGAGCGTCAGGAAGTAGGGATCGGCGGCCTTTGCGTGCTGCTCGATGAACGAACATGCATCGGCGGTCTGCGCGATCGCATCATAGCCCTGCCAGTATTTCATCGTCTGGTCGTTGCCTTCGTAGTACGGCGACTTGTTGTAATTGTGGCTGCACTCGAACGCCTTCCAGTACTCGAAGCCAAATCGTTTGTCCGGAGGAACATAGGCCTGGCGCCTCCCATATTTGCCGTCCGGACTCCCGTAGAGGTGCCACTTGCCGATATACCCGGTGCGGTAGCCCGCTTGCGTGAACGCTTCTCCCAACGTGACGCCGTTCGGCTTCAACTCCACATCATTGATGAGGACACCATTGCGTAGCGGAAACTGCCCTGTCATCAGACTGCCACGGTAAGCACAACAGACCGGGTGACCGGAGACAGCGTTCTGGAAATTGACGCTCGTGCGCTCAAAGCGGTCGAGCGCCGGAGTGTGAACATTGGGGTCGCCGTTGTAACCGGTCGCCTGGGTCCGCCATTCATCCACGAGGATGAATAGCACGTTCGGCCGTCTCTGTTGCGCCCCTGTCAAGGCTGCAGCGCCGGCGCTCGCCAGCAGCGCGCGCCTGGAGAACTGCCTGGGAGTCGCAGACTTCAAATTCTTCATCGTCTTTCCACTTTTCTCAACTTTCGACGAATCTCGCGAACCCGTGCGCGAGATCGGTCATTGTCCATCGTGATGGAGTCCATGTCCTTGCAGTGCACGTGGCTCACACCCGCGCGATGTCAGCATCTGAATTCCAGTGCTCTTTTATCCGCGCTTGGGCGCGCTCGGGACGGCATAGCCATCATCGAGCGAAACGTCGTTCTGCCGGCTCCATTGGGACAACAATCTGCGCCCCTCGTTCAGCCTGGACTGGCCACGCTGCTCTTTCGCCAGATTCACCATCTCGCCCGGATCTGTCTTGAGATCGATAACCATCTCGCGGATTTTGCCGTCCCAATCCTTATCCGTTATCCTGGCCGGGCATATGCCGCAAGCGCCATCCGCATGTTTGGCTTTGCGGCCTACCAGATATTTCCAATCGCCTCCGTGCACGAGGCGCGCGAGATGATTCTCCACGACAACGCATTCCCGCCACTGGCGCACAGGCTTGCCTTCGGCGAGCGGACGCACACTATGCCCGTGCAGGGAGGCCGGAGTCTTGATGCCGGCAAAATCACAAAGCGTGGGGATGAGATCGAGTCCATTAGAAATCAGGTGCTCGCGATCCACGGCGCCGGCCTTGGTCACGCCTTTATAGCTGACGATAAAAGGAACACGGATCGCTTCCTCGTAAAGCACTTCCTTATGTTCCAACCTGTGTGCACCGTCCTGATCTCCGTGATCGCTGGTCATTACAACTAATGTGTCGTTCTCTCTGCCGCTCTCCCGAAGCGCGTCTAGCACAACGCCAATCTCCTGGTCCACCAGTTCAGTCAGGCGCGAGTAAGCCCACCGGTGCAGGCGCCAATCGCGGTCAGTCCACTTCTCGCGCACGTAGCGTTGGAACGCCCGCTTGTCCACCATGAACGTGCTCAGTTCGTCTTTCGGCACCTCCTGGTTCGCAGGCAGCGGCGGGCAATAGCGCCGGAAGAACTCGTCCTCGGAGATGCCCTCCGGAGTGCGCAAGGCGTTCGCCAAATACGCAGCCGGCGATTGCGGGCGCGATGCTTTCTTGGCTACGGCCGCGGCATCCTGCCCTTTCTTTACAGCCTGCCCTTTCGTCACGGCCGCGGTATCCTGCCCACTGGCTTTGGCAAAAGCGCTGATCGCCATGAAGCAGATATCGTGCGGGTTGATGAACGAAGCGACCATTAGAAACGGGCGTTCGTGCTTTTCCCGCAGAAAACCGGCACAGGATTTGGCCAAATCGCCGCGCTGATCTCCGGAAAGAAGTTCGAAACCGAAAGCGCCGACTTGATCTTCACCGCGCTTTCCGCCCTCCGTTCTCGGCAGGTGAACCTTGCCTCCATACACAGTCTGGTAACCGGCATCACGGAAGGTTGTTCCCAACGCCGCGCGTAGCATCTCCGCCGGAACGGGCTTGTCCGCCCCATCCTCGTTGCACTCCATCCCAATAGCCGAGGGCATACGCCCCGTCATCAGACTCAACCGGGATGGGCTGCAAACGGGGTTGGTAACGTACGCTCGTTCAAACCGGACGCCCGTTCGCGCCAGGCTATCCAAGTTCGGCGTTTTGACAAACGGGTTCCCGGTGCAACTCATCATTCCGGCCTGCTGCTGGTCCGTGATGATCACGAGAATATTGGGGCGCGACGCGATCCGCCGCCCGGTCTGAAGCGCCGCTGCGGACGCTAGAAAATGTCGTCGTGTCTGCATTTCGTTTCCGATTGTATCCAGGGAGCCATATGCATGTCTTCTTCAGTGGTAGAATTACCGGTTCTTGAGTAAAACCAAATAGCCTCGGAGATGCCAGATGGATCGACAGCCAACACGAAGAAGTTTTCTGAACCTCGCGGCAGGTGCGATGTGCGCCGGGCCGCTCACCGCGATGCAGCGAAGCGCCGCCGCACGCAAGCCGAATATCGTCGTCATTCTGGCCGACGATCTCGGTTACGGCGAACTGGGTTGTCAGGGCAATCCGGAGATCCCGACGCCGAACATCGATTCGATTGCACGCAACGGCGTGCGCTTCACAGACGGCTACGTGACCGCGCCCGTCTGCTGTCCCTCGCGAGCCGGGCTGATGACCGGTCGCTACCAGACCCGCTTCGGGCACGAACTGAATGCCATCGGCTTGCAGAACAAACAGCCCGGCGTAGGCCTTCCCCTTTCGGAAACAACTCTCGCTTCTGCTCTCAAGTCCGCAGGGTATGCGACCGGCATGACCGGGAAGTGGCACCTGGGCGGGTCGCCGCAGTTTCACCCGCAGCAGCGCGGTTTCGACGAATTCTTCGGTTTCCTGCACGAAGGTCACTTCTACGTCCCACCACCTTATGCCGGGGTAAAAGGTCATCTGCGAAATCCCGAGCCGCCTTATGACGAAGAGAACCCAATTCTCCGAGGCACCCAGCCCACTCAGGAGAAGGAGTACCTCACCAACGCATTCACTCGCGAGGCCGTGAATTTCATCGAAAAGCACAAGCAGCACCCGTTCTTCCTCTACGTGCCGTTCAACGCGATCCACAGCCCGATGCAGGCGCTGGAGCCGTACTTGAATCGGTTCACTCGCATCGAAGATCTGCACCGGCGGATCTTTGCAGCGATGCTGACATCTTTGGACGAGGGCGTCGGGCGCATCCTTACCAAGTTGCGGGAGAGCGGACTCGAAGACAACACCCTGATCTTCTTCCTTAGCGATAACGGCGGCCCAACGGAGGAACTCACTTCCAACAACAAGCCACTGCGCGGCGGCAAGGGGCAGTTGTTTGAAGGCGGAATTCGCATTCCCTTCATGGCTCAGTGGAAGGGCAGGCTGCGCCCGGGACAGGTCCGGAAAGATCCGGTAATTTCAATGGACATCTTCGCAACCGCAGCCGCCGCGGCCGGCGCTACGACCGTGCGTGCCCTGGATGGTGTAGATCTTATGCCGTACCTTACGGGAGCGAAGAAGGCCGCCCCGCACGAGACGCTCTTCTGGCGTTACGGCCAAAGCGCCGCGCTGCGTAAGGGTAACTGGAAGCTCGTACGGCAGGGCGTAAGGAACGCGCCCGAAGCCGGATTCCAGCTCTACGATTTATCAAACGATCTCGGCGAGACCGTCGACCTCTCGGCCAAAAAGCCCGAGATTCTGCGCGAGCTGACAGCCTCCTGGAACGAAAAGAACAGCCAAATGGTGGCGCCGCTCTGGGGCGGGCGCGCGGCTGCAAAGAAGAAATGATGCCGGGCGGCGAAAATCTTGTTCTCGCTGCGGATAAGTGAACAGGGGTTTTTGCCGAGACAATCCGAATTCAGAATCTCCGCCGGCGGGCCGGAAGTCGTCGGGACAATGTACTGAAATGGCTGCTCGGAAAAGCCCTCAAACGAGGCCGCGAGGGCGTTATGCTGAGGAGAGGCTGAAATGGTGCACGGATCTCAATTGGGTAGCTCCTCTTCGATTATGGACTGCATTCATGCTTTGAAAACGCGGCGAAGCGTTCGCGCCTACACGGGCGAGCCCGTTCCGCATGAGGTGCTCACAGACCTCATCGACTGCGGCCGCCTGGCCGCCACCGCCGTCAACATCCAGCCTTGGGAATTTGTCGTAGTGACGGCTCCGTCCATGCTCTCGGCGATTGCCGCCGCCACCGATTTTGGCAAGTTCATTGAGCAGGCCGCCGCTTGCATCGTGGTGCTGTGCCGCGAGACGAAATACTACCTGGAAGACGGCTGCAACGCCAGCCAGAACATTCTCGTTGCGGCGCATGCGTACGGCCTCGGTGGCTGCTGGGTAGCCGGCGACAAGAAGCCCTACGCCGAAACGGTCCGGCGCATGGTCGGCGCGCCGGACGGCTATCTGCTCGTCAGCTTGCTGGCCATCGGCCATCCCGCCGTTGAGCCCGAAAAGGCGAAACGGCCTCTTGCGGAAGTCCTGCACTGGGAGAGGTTTTGACGAGTGGATGGGGAGAGCATTCACGATAGCAGCAGGCCGATCGTTCTTCCGGGCCTCGGCGTCGCGTGTGCGTTTCGACCCGAGTTTCTGGATTTCCAGCGCGGCATTCACGTCGGAAACCTGAACGACCACGAACGCATCACGCGGATCCTGAAACTGGCGCTCGAAGCGCGCTACGGCCAGCCGTTCGTCACCGAGCGGTGGGGCCGCGGCGTGTACTGGCAGTGGATCGGCTACTTGCCCCGAGCCAATCGTTTGGCCAAACCCATTTCCTCGGACGTGAGCTTCGGCTGTTCGAAGTTCTTTCTCCAGGTCAATACCGCTGAGCGGGCGGTGGACTTCGGTCTACAAATCGAACGCGGCTATGAGAAAGCGCCGCGCGAGTCCCGCCAATTCGAGTTACGCCCGGATTGGGACTGGCACCGGCTCCTCGCAGCACTAAAGCTCAGAAGCGCCCTGGCGCGCGAACTTGAGCGGCTCGTGTGTCGGGAAGGCTTCCTTGTGCATGCTGGCAGTTGGGAAGCGGAGCGGATGGTATTCTCCGGAGCTAACTATCCGGGCCCGCTCAAGCTTCGCCGGACTCTCGAAAACGCGCCGAAGAATCTCTGGGCCGGGTTCCAGCTCTTTTACCGCATGAGCGAAAGCGAAGTGCAAAGCGCCACCGGCTTGGACTTGGTAGAGTCCATGCTAGCTGTTTACCGCGAGGTTGTTTTTACCATGAACCTCTGCATGCAGATTGAGCTGGCGGATCAGAACCTCACCAGCACGCCGGATCTTAGCTGACCCGACCGTGTCCACACTCTTGGTCCCAAGTATCGCGAACGACACCCAGATTCACGGCTGCCGGCGCCGCTTATATTTTGGGTGCGCCTCGATTCCACTCTTCTTCCGATCTCCGTGTGGTGGCAGTGAGATGATCAGCCAGACGGCCGTGAAGTTCGCCCTTGATACTTCGCGCGGCCGGATCGTCCCAGAGATTTCGCTTCTCCCAGGGATCGTTCTTCAGGTCATATAGCTCGCCATACGGGCGTCCGCCGTAATGCACCAGTTTCCAAGCGTCATCGCGAACACCTTGCAGGCTGTGGCCATCAAGAAAACAATGGGACCGCCGGGCGGCCTTTTCGGGTTGGAGCCAGAACTTGGAAAGATCTTCGGCGGACATCTCAGGCGGACTCTCAATGCCCGCCATGGCAAGGCACGTATGCGCGATATCGAAATTGTGCACGAAGGCCTTTTCGCGGCGGCCGGCATACCCGGCGATGGGTGGTTTCGCCAGCATCGGAATTCTCATCAAAACTTCGGAGAGATACTGGGCCTTGTACACCAGACCGAAATCGCCCATGAAATCTCCGTGATCCGGCGCAAACACGATCAGGGTATTGTCGTACTGCCCCGTCGCTCGGAGCGCGTCGAGAATGCCGCCGATCTTGTCGTCGAGCATGGAGATCTTCGAGTAGTAGCTGTGCCGCATCTGCCGGATCTCCGCTGCAGTGAGCCCCTCGCACAACTCCCGCTGAGCGCGGAAGTGCGGCGGCTTCCCCACCAGGTGGGAGCTATCCGTGTGTGGCAGGCCGATCTCTTCTGGCCGGTACCAGCTTTCGTATTTCAGCCCGAGGCCGTCGAATGGCTGATGCGGTCCGTGAAACGAGACGGTCAGGAACCAGGGCTTATCTTGGGGGCGTTTTTCACGGAACCAACTCTTCGCCTGTTCGCCCACAAAGTCGTCCATGTGATAGCGCTGGTCCTTGAGAAACGTGGAGGCGAAACGTCCCGCGGGCTTTCTGAGTTGCCGCGGTTGGATGCCCGCCTGAGCCAGAAACGTAAGATACGACGTCGGCCCGGAAGACGCGTTCTCGACATCGACGAGATCCTCGTAGTCGTATCCGTGACGGATGTCCGTCTCGCCGAAGTGCTGCTTGCCGATCGCCGCGGTGTGATAGCCGGCTTTCTGCAAACGGCTCATAAAGGTGGTCTCCGAGCCGGGCAGATAGGTTATGTACGTTGGCGCGCCGCATTGAGACGGGTATCGCCCCGTGTAGATGGCGGCCCTGGCAGGGACGCAGGACGGGCTGGTGGAGTATGCGTTCTCGAAGACGACACCCTCCTTCGCCAGGCGGTCCAGGTTCGGCGTCTTCACGGCCGGATTGGTGTAGCCCACGCAGTCGAAACGATGCTCGTCCGTCATCAGGAAGAGGATGTTCGGACGCTTTGGGGGCGCGGGAGCGGCTTGGGCCGCCTCTACCAACTTTTGGCCGGCGATTCCAGCGAGCGTGCGGCCTAGCATTTCACGTCGGTTCATAATTGACAATTCCATTGATATTGTAACGTTGCCGGGAGTGCGACTTCGCCCGTACGAAGTTCTTGCGGAGGACACGTGCCTAAGTCCGATTTTCGCGAGCGGCGCAGGGGTAACGGCTTGGGCGCCGGCTTGCTCGATGAAGAGCTCTGCCAGATTGAAGTATGCGGAAGCTGACGTCTGATAGGATAAATATTCCTGGAGGTTGTTCATGGCACAAGGCATTTCTAGACGACATTTCTTTTACGGGACCATGCTGGCCGGGACAGTGCCTAGCGCCGGCTTCGGCAGCGTCGCATCGCTCAAGCGACTCGGGTACAAATCTCCCAATGAGAAGCTGAACATCGCGGCTATCGGCGCGGGCGGCAAGGGCGCCAGCGACATCGCGGGATGCAGCAGTGAAAACATCGTCGCCATGGCGGACCCCGACGACAAACGCGCCGGTGAGACCTTCAAAGCCTATCCCAACGTGCCGAAGTACAAAGACTTCCGGCGCATGTTCGACAAGCAGGGCACGAGCATCGATGCGGTGCTGGTGTCCTGTCCAGATCACATGCATGCCCCCGCGGCTATGTGGGCCATGCAGCGCGGCAAGCACGTGTATTGTCAGAAGCCGCTGACGCGTACGGTGTGGGAAGCGCAGCAGTTGACGATGGCTGCGGCTAAGTATGGAGTTGCCACTCAGATGGGCAACCAGGGCTATTCACAAGCGGGAGCACGCGAATGTTGTGAGATCGTCTGGAGCGGCGATATCGGCAATGTGAGCGAGGTCCACGCCTGGACCAACCGCCCCGATCCGTATTGGCCGCAGGGACCTGATGTCGTGCCGGTCGAGAAGCCCGTACCTTCCACTCTGGATTGGGACGCCTGGTTGGGCGCCGCCGAGCCGCGGCCTTACAGTCCGGCGTACGTTCCCCACAACTGGCGCGCGTTTCCCGAGTTCGGCTGCGGCGCCATCGGCGATATGGCCTGCCACATTCTCGGCACGCCTAACATGGCGCTGGCACTCTCCGCGCCAACCAGCGTTGAATGCATCAAGACTGAAGGCAAGGCCAAGTACACCTTCCCCTACCGTACCGTTCTCCGCTTTGAATTTCCGGCACGCGGCGCTATGCCCCCGGTGAAAGTATTCTGGTACGATCGCGTCACTGCGCGCCCCAAGTTCGAAGGTGTTCCAGACGGCGAAAAGCTTGGTGACAACCTGAATGGAAGTCTCTTTATCGGCTCCAAAGGCATGGTCACCACTGGCTGCTACGGCGAGCATACGCGTCTGGTCCCGGCGGCAAAGATGAAGGATTACAAGCTGCCGCCGCAAGTGCTAACGCGCAGCCCTGGCCCAGATAAAGAATGGGTCCGCGGCCACTACCAGGATTGGATTCGCGCCTGCAAAGGCGGCGATCCGGCGTGCTCGAATTTCAGCGTCTCGGGCCCGTTCGTGCAATGGATGCTTCTGGGCGTGATCGCCATGCGCGTGGAAGGAAAGCTGCTATGGGACGCTCAAAAAATGCGCTTTACTAACAACCAAGAGGCGAATCAGTATCTGAGGCCGAAATTCCGCAAAAGCTGGAAGTTCGCCTAGTATGAGCATGACTTCCAGAGACCGGGTGCGTGCCGCACTCAACAAAGAACCGGTAGACCGCGTCCCGGTGTTCATGTGGTTTCATCCGCAAACGCTCGACAAGCTTTCCGCCCTGCTTGAGATTCCCACTGGCCGCGTACCCGAAGCAATGGGTAACGACGTCCGTCAGACCTGGGTGAACAACAACTACGCCATGGAGGGCGTCGTTCACGAGCATGATGACGAATGGCACCTCGATTGGTGGGGCATTAAGTGGCTGAAGCGTTATGGCTTCAACCAGATTGCGAGTTTCCCGCTGGCTGGCGCCGGGCGCGAAGAAGTGTTGGCGTACCAGTTCCCGTACGACCGGATCGAAGAACTGCTCGCGTTGATGTTTCCCGTGGTCCGGGACCGCGGCGACTGTTATCTGGGATGCGACGTCTCGCCGTGCGTCTTTGAGATGTACTGGCGTCTGCGCGGCATGGAAGACGCTATGCTCGATGTTGGGGCAGATCCCGAACTAGCGGATGAAATGTTCCGGCGCTGCGCGGATTTCGCGATCGTGCTCGGCAAGGCGGCTTGTGAGCGTTTCCCGCTCGACTGGTATTGGACCGGTGACGACGTGGGAGGGCAGCGCGGTATGATGCTGCGTCCTGATACGTGGCGCGCGCTCGTGAAACCGCATCTGGCGCGCGTCTTCGCAGTGGGCAAGTCCTACGGCCTTCCGGTCGCTTACCACTGCTGCGGCGCACTGCGCCCCATCATTCCGGACCTTATCGAAATCGGCATGAATGTCTTGAATCCGATCCAATGCAACTGCCCCGGCATGGACCCGCTGGAACTCAAAAGAGAATACGGCGCGCAGCTTTCGTTCATGGGCGGTGTGGATACGCAGGAGCTTCTGCCGAATGGTTCCGCTGCGGACGTGAGGCGGGCGACAAAAGTACTTCTGGATGGCATGATGGCAGACGGCGGCGGATATATTCTGGCGGCATCCCACACCATCTCGCCGGAAACTCCGGACGAGAACATCTTCGCCATGTACGAAGTAGCCGGAATCAGCAAACAGGAAATCTTCGACCGTGCTGCCGCTATTCGACTTGCGGATTCCGGCCATTGACCGGCTTTCGCGGTTCGAGGGTTGCGCGATAGTTAGGTGGGCTCGAGTTTGAGCTTGTCCAAGACCACTTCCGGCTGGGTCCAGTGGGGAAGAAATTGAAGAGGCCATGGAGCGGGAGACCGGGGTCGAACCGGCGACGTCCAGCTTGGGAAGTAGAGCTTAGGTCAAAAATCTCTGCTGTCCGAGACAGGACGGGACTGTGACCGCCAGCACTGAAAACAGGTGGCTTGTGGAACGGGAATTGAAATCTTTGAGATAGGGAGCAGCCACTCCCGGTCAACAGTGCCGAGAGCGCCAGCGACCGGAGGCGGGAATACTTCAATTCTGTTGAAAACCCCGTGAAGCGCTCCACGGATATCGACAAAAAGTGGTGAATACGCAGCCTCCGGTCGCTGGCGCTCTCGGCACTGTTAGGAGTCGCGTCGCCGGGTCTGGCGTTCCGGATGAAGAGGCCAAATCTGTCTTGGACAAGAGTGGTTGAAAATACAGAATTTGGCGTCTACGGCGTGGATTTGAAGCGATGGCAAGCAACCCAGTTTCAGCAAGTTGGCTCTGAGCAGTTCTAATGGAGCCATTTTGGAGCCACCGTCTGCATCGCGTCGTGGCTCCAAACAAAATAAGCGGACACAACGACGAACCGAAACATCTAGTGATGCTGCTCGCCTCCGCGTTGTTCCTGTTTCCTGACAAACACGTGGTAGGTGACGGCATCCCACGCGTTATGAATGCCGGTGAAGAGAAGCAGGAGCGCCGCCGCTCCGACGCCGAACAGGGTCTCACGCAGGTGGGCGCGAGCGGCAGGTGCGCATACAACCAACATCACATATGCTGCCACCGGCAGCAGAACATGGAAAAACCAGTCTTCGAATTGGGGCTGATATGCCGTCTGTACTCGCATGCGCCGAGCGACGATGACGCCGTACACTACTCCACTGAGACCCACCAGGCCCCAGAGAACTGAAGCGGCGCCGATTCCGTCCCATGGAGCGCTAAGTATTCCTGAAAGCCCGAGCACGGTTCCGAAATGAACGATCGTCGGCGTCGCAACCGCGCCGCCGGCCTCAGCGTCACCCCGAGCCATTGGCCTGTCGGTGATGAGGCTCAAGACGACGAACTGTAAACCGATCAGCGCACCGGCAGACGACCCAACGATTACGTAAAAGTTCTGCCATCCGGCGAGTGCTGTCATACCGTGAACACTCTCCTATTTCTCAAACTGCTCGAAACGGTACGCCAGCTCTGGGCCGCCTTTTCCCTCGTACGCCAGTTGTCCGACGAGCAGCGCGAACGGCTCGGTGTACCGGGCGACCTGTAGAGAACCAGCGTCCACTGGGTCGAAACCCACGTCGCGGATCAGTTCGGCGGCAATGGCGTTGGCGCCCTTATCGTCGCCGCAGTACACCAGACTCGGGCGGCGGGCCTTGCTCTTCGCTTCGTACACGCCGAAAAGCACTTCGCTGGGCACCGTATTAAATGCGCAGACGACTCGAGCCTGTGGAATCATCTTTGCAAGCTCTTCCGCGCCCGAGGAGGTGTGGGCGATTACGAGGCCGGTGTTATAGGCATTCATCGGGAGCGAGCAACTGACGATGACCTTGCCCGACAAGTCGCCTGCCTGTTTCAAAACATCGGCAATTCGGGACCAGTGCACGGCGAGCAAGAGGGCGTCAGCTTTGCGTGCGGCCTCAGCCGGAGTGCCCGCCCGCGCGTTCCGTCCGGCATCTCGCGCGAGCGTCTCCAACTTCTTCTGACTGCGCGCGTAGCTGAACACCACCTCATGTCCAGCACGCGCGAAGAGGGTCCCGAGCTTGCCGCCCATCAGCCCCGAACCCAGAATGCCAACTCGCATGTTATTCTTCCTCCTACTCAGATTTGAGAGAAGCCATATCAATCGAGAAGCGGTACTTCACATCGGACTTCAGCAGTCTTTCGTAAGCTTCGTTGACCTTCTGGATAGGGATCACTTCGACATCGGCGGTGATGTTATGCGCCCCGCAAAAATCGAGCATCTCCTGGGTCTCGGGGATACCGCCGATGGCCGAGCCGGAGAGACTGCGGCGGCCCATGATAAGCCCGAAAGCGGAGACCCCCAAGGGCTTCGCGGGAGCGCCGACCAGGGTCAGGTTGCCGTCCAAGGCGAGCAGATTGACGTAGGCGTTGATGTCGTGGTCGGCGGAAACTGCGTCGAGGATGAAATCGAAGCTACCTGCGTGCTTCTGCATCTCGTTCGCGTTGCGGGAAACGACAACTTCGTCGGCGCCCAGGCGCAGCGCGTCCTCCTTCTTGTTGGGCGAAGTGGTGAAGGCGACAACATGGGCGCCGAGCGCGTGTGCGAACTTCACGCCCATGTGACCGAGCCCTCCGAGACCGACCACTCCAACCTTTTTGCCCTTGGTGACACCCCAATGACGCATTGGCGAGTATGTCGTGATTCCGGCGCAAAGAAGCGGCGCTGCCCCGGCGAGGTCGAGGTTGGAGGGTACGCGCAATACGAAATGCTCATCGACGACGATGCTGTCGGAGTAGCCGCCGTAGGTCACGCCTCCGAGATGCTTGTCTGGTGAGTTAAAGGTCAATTTCTGGTTCGGGCAAAAGTTCTCAAGACCCGCTTTGCACCGGGGGCAGGTGCGGTCCGAGTCTACCAGGCAGCCGACCGCGGCGAGGTCGCCGGGCTTATACTTGGCAACTGCTGAGCCGACCTTGGTGACCCGCCCGACGATCTCATGGCCGGGGACTATCGGATAGACAGTGGGCATAATGCTGCTCCACTCGTTGCGGACCGAATGGAGATCGGAGTGGCAGATGCCACAGAAGAGGATCTCAATCTGCACGTCGTGTTCGGTTGGATCGCGTCGTGTGATTGTCGTGCCGGCAAGTGGCGAGGTCGCACTCGTAGCGGAGTAAGCCTTCGTGTTGTACATAATTTATCTTCCTGTTGTTTCCTTCTCGGCCCTTAGTCAGGCCTTATATTGTTCGTCGCTGACGTGTTCCATCCAGTCGGCGGCCTTGCCGTCAAGCTGCTCCTGAATGGCGATATGGGTCATCGCCGTGGTTGGCGTCGCCCCATGCCAGTGCTTTTCAGACGGCGGAATCCAGACCACATCACCCGGCCGGATTTCCTCGACCGGTCCGCCCCAACGCTGTACTCGGCCACAGCCGGCCGTCACGATCAGGGTCTGACCGAGCGGGTGTGTATGCCATGCGGTACGGGCGCCGGGTTCAAAGGTGACGCTGGCGCCGTACGCACGCGCCGGGGCGGGCGGGTTGAACTGCGGGTCAACCCGCACCGTGCCGGTAAAATATTCTGCCGGCCCTTTGCCGGAAGGCTGGGAACCGCTTCTTTTAATCTCCATTTTTGAATTTCTCCTTCTCTGAGTTGCCGCAAATGCGCCGGTTACGAAGACGCCGCCAAGTGCTCCGCTCACGAACCATCGTCTCTTCATGGATCCCTCCCGCTCCCTGCCTCGTTCACCTGGCGGGAACAGTTGCCGCTCAACGGCCGGTCATTTTCTCGATGTTTTCGGGATATCGAGCGCCTTGCACCGTGATCTGTGAGGCGGCGCTATTGATCTCACGAAGGTCGTCCGGCGTCAGTTCGATTGCGGCCGCTCCGATGTTCTCCTCCAGGCGCGCCAGCTTCGTGGTGCCTGGAATGGGAACAATCCAGGGCTTCTGGGTCAGCAGCCAGGCAAGCGCAATCTGAGCAGGCGTGGCCTTCTTCCGTTCTCCGATGCTGCCGAGCAGATCAACAAGCGCTCGATTTGCTCGCATCGCCTCGGGCGTGAACCGGGGCAGAATGTTGCGGAAATCGGCACTGTCGAGTTTGGTGTTTTCGTCCATCTTTCCCGTGAGGAAGCCCTTACCCAGAGGGCTATACGGGACGAAGCCGATTCCAAGTTCCTCTACGGTCGGCAGCACTTCCTTCTCAGGGCCCTTTGTCCACAGGGAGTATTCGCTCTGAAGGGCGGTGACCGGCTGGACAGAGTGAGCGCGACGAATCGTCTTCGCTCCTGCTTCAGAAAGGCCGAAGTGCTTGACCTTGCCTTCCTGTATCAGGTCCTTCACTGCTCCCGCCACGTCTTCGATCGGCACGTCCGGGTCAACACGGTGCTGATAGAAAAGATCGATGGCATCCACCCCGAGCCGCTTCAGCGAGCCCTCAGCGACCTGCTTGATGTGCTCTGGCCGGCTGTTTAGCCCGGCCTGTTTGCCAGTGTTCGGATCAAGTTTGAACCCGAACTTGGTGGCGATCACCACCTGCTCACGGAAGGGAGCGAGGGCCTCACCTACGAGTTCTTCGTTTATGAACGGGCCGTACACTTCCGCCGTATCGAAGAACGTGACGCCGCGTTCCACGGCTGCCCGGATAATCGGGATCATCTCCTGCTTGTCTTTGGCCGGGCCGTAACCGAAGCTCATTCCCATGCAGCCGAGCCCGATCGCTGAAACTTCCAGGCCGCTATTTCCAAGTTTGCGCTTCTGCATAATTTCTCCTTCGGAACTGTCTCTCTCTTCTCCAGGTTAGGATCGAGCGCCTTGGAGGCGGTATCCTGATCCTTCCGATTTATTGCCTATTCATCTCATTGTCAAAGAAATTACTTGATGCATCCACAAGCCCAGCGGCTATCATAGGGTAGAGGAGAGTGAAGCCGATACCATGAATAACCGCATAGGAGACGCCTCTTTGTTACGAGATCGAGCACGCGAGTTGCGCTCCGAGCTGGCCCGCAAGATTGCCGCATGCATGGGCTCGGCAGAGGATCGGGCAACTGGAATCCCCGGCGTGACGCTCCACCGGCGGACCGCCCCAACCGCTCCCTGTTCAGCAACCTACGAGCCGGGCGTGACTGTGATCGCCCAGGGGCGAAAGCGGGTAGACCTCGGACGAACCACTTTCATCTACGGTGAGTCGCGATACCTGCTGACGTCGGTCGATTTGCCGATCGTCAGCCAGATCATCGAGGCCAGTGAAGAAGCACCCTGTCTCGCGATGTCGCTGAAACTCGAAATGCCCGTGATCCGGGAACTTCTCAGCCGGGAGGAGATTCAGGTGGCTGAGGCGCCCTCTGACAGTCCTGCCATGGCGACCGGTGAAGCCACAGTGGAATTCCTCAGTGCGTGCTGCCGGCTCATGGACCTGCTGGACACCCCGCAGGACATTCCCTTTCTGAGTGGCCTGATTCAACGCGAGATCATTTACCGAATCCTTCGGGGGCCGGAGGGAGCACGCCTTCGAGCGATTGCAACGCTGGGAGATCAGAGCCACCGAACGGCAAAGGCCATCGCGTGGATGAGGGCGAACTACGCGAAGCCGCTACGGGTGGAAGATCTCGCACAAATCGCGGGTATGGGCCTGTCCACGCTGCACCACCATTTCCGCGCGCTGACCGCCATGAGTCCTCTTCAGTATCAGAAGCAGCTTCGGTTGCAGGCAGCGCGGGGACGCATGCTCATCGATGGTCTGGACGCCGCAAGTGCGGCTTTTGATGTCGGATACGAAAGTGCCAGCCAATTCAACCGCGAATACAGCCGTTTCTTCGGCCAGCCACCGATGCGGGATATTCGGACCCTTCGCTCGCCAAGCGCTCCGCCATTGGAGTCGGTCAGCAATCGGTGAAAACGCAATTTGGTCGTCTGTTCCAGGTGAGTGGCCGGGCACTCCGAAACAGTCGCGCCAAGGCACGCGAGCGTCACACAGCAGCCACCTCTCCTTGCGGCCGCATCGGCTCACTGGATCGTGGCGTTGAAGTCTGGCTGCCAAGGGGAAGCGCGCGATCCACATTGCGCGGGTGTATGGAGAAAGGAAGCGGAATTACGTCGGTCAGGGCTTTTGGGCGCGAGGATATTTTGTGTCCACGGTCGGGCGACACGAAGCGGTCATCCGGGTCTACATTCGAGATCAAGAGAAGGAGGAGCAACGTCTAGAATAGTTGAGGTTGGGGGAGTGATCAGCCACCATCAAGGTGGCCAACAAGAATTGGGGCCGCGTTAGCGACCCACTACAGCCGCATTGAGCGGATCACAAAATAAGGCCCCCAGCTATGCCGGGGATACTTACCATCAATATTTTAACTCTGAATCGCATGCGGTCGGTTGACGGCCAGCATGTCGGTCTGCGTTAAGATTCGAATCGCCTTGAGTAACCGGACCGTGTTGTAGGGGTCCACGAAGACTGTAATTGTTACTACGTGACAGGCTACTTGCGAAACATGATTTTATCCACGGAGGGCCTCAGCCAAGGGCCGAAGAAGACGCGCATCGAGTCCTCCGTAATTTGTTCGCCCAATATGCGGAGATTTTCGAACGAAACATTTTTGATACGGCGATCGCGGTGATCGGCCGCTCCTTCGAGAAGGACGTAATACTTTCCTGGCGCGCCTTGCAGGCTGACGTTCTTGAAGGTGATGTTTTCGATTCGTCCCCAGATCGCCTTTCTGCTGTATTGCGTGATGGCGGGCCGGACGACGGCCAGCCATTGTTGGCTTTCGCTGGCGAACATGATGGCACGAAGAGGCTGGCGATCTCCGTTAATGCGAATGTCTTCGAAGAGCACATTACGCAGGTGCATGTCCTCGCTCGGCTCGATCAGGAGGACCGGCCACCCTCCGTAATGCACGACGTCGATGTTCCGGTAGACGATGTTCTGCATGAACTTGGCGCGGCTCTCATGACCGAGGAGAGTAATGCGCGCGGAATCGCACCACAGGACGGTATCCTCTATGCGAATGTCGTCCACGTCACCCCATTCGTAATTGACTCCTTTCAGCGCGATGCAATCGTCCACCGTCCGGACGAAGCAGTCGCGTATGGCGACATGGCGGGAATTACAGGGGTTGATGCCGTCATCATTCATCTGCACGCGCACATTGCAGATTTTCGTATTCGTGATGGTCACGTTATCGCAATTCGAAGGAACGATGGTCCAATGCGAAGCGCCGCGCACAACGATTCCCTCGACGACTACGTTTCGGCAATTTTGCAGGTCGATCGAACGCCCGGGTCCTTGCCGCCAAGGCCAACGATTGCCGGATAGAACGCCACGCCCCCGGATGGTGACGTTTTCCGCGTCCTTGGCGTGGACATTCGCCTCCAGGATGGCGCCACCTGCCAGATATAGCGTCTGATTGCTCTTGACCTCGACGATGCCGCTTTCGGGCCGGTGGATGCCGGGTCCGAAATAGATCACTTCGGGATCGTCTTTGCGCTTAGGATCCTTTTCCAGCGGGTTGGCGAAGATCAGCAGCGGAGTCTTCTTGCCGTCGGGTTCCACAGAAAGCCTGCACGGCTCGGCGATCGTGATCGAGATTGTGTTCGGGTCAAGGATCTTGGTGCTGACGGTCTTGAGGGAAGGCCTGACGACGACTTTCTCCATATTCCGGCCGGGTGCGTGCACTTTGATCGTCGCTGTGCCGGAGAAATCGAATTGGACGAAGGGATACGCCGGACCAAAGTCATAGGGAGGACTGGACCAGGGCTTGCCGACGGTGGCCAGGAGTGCATCTACTCGCTGGTCGTTGATCTGGATCATGTAGTCCGTGGAGGCCGGCTCGCCTTGCGGAACGGGATAGGTAACCAGCCGCACCTGAGCATTCGCCAGTGCGGAGATTCCTGCGGTGCAACTGGACTTGGTCAGAAACTCGCGGCGTGACGTGACACCCGTCTCGTTCTCACTCATGTCGATTTCTCCTTTTTAGTCCGTAAACTTATTGAGTGTCGCATAATATCGCGTCATGCAGGCCACGATGCGCTGCTCCCCAAGACGCTGTGATTAACTGAGGCCGGCGATGTGTTTCCTATTCATACGAATTCGGTCCGTATGTCCTCATCACGAAGAGATATAATCATATCCGCAGTACGGTGTGCGGCCGACAAAAGTCGTCTGAAATCTTCTAAAACAAACTGAAAACTCCAGGCAAGCCATTGAAAACAGGCCTATACCTCTTCGGTTCTTATCGTCTTGACGCACACCAGCGACTGCTGCTGTGCGGCGGCAAACGCGTCCCGATCACGTCCAAGGTTTTCGACACGCTACTGCTGCTGCCTGAGAACCGCGACGCGTGCCGGGCAGCCTGGACCACTCGAGGGCGCCAACTTGGCCGCCTGACGGACGTTCGCTCTACTTCGGTGCAATTGCCAGCGACGCCTTCCAGATCTGGAGGATTCCGGCCTCCGGAGGACAACCGGTTCAGATCACCCGAGCCGGCGGATTTGCGCCCCGTGCTTCGCCCGGTCTCCGCGCTGTTTTCTACGCCAAATCCCAGATGGGATCGAGTATCTGGTCTGTTTCGCTTGACACGGAATACGAGACTGATGTGCTTGACGATCTACTTCCGGGGTGCTGGGGTAATTGGACACTCGCCTCCACGGGTATTTATTACCTTGGAAAACCCGGTGCCGAAGGCGGCGACCCACAGATCTGTTATCACGATTTTGGCTCTGGAAAGAAGCGGGTGATTACCACGGTCCTCAGGAACTTGCCTCCTCCGCTCGCGGCGACCTTGTCCCCGTCCCCCGACCAGCGCTCCATTCTGCTCGTCCGCGTGGACCATACCGACGCCGATACTTTATGCGGGGAGCCATCTCGCCGGTAGCAATCGGGAGATGCGCGCGGACCTTTCAGGTTGCTTTTTCCGAAGAGCCAGGCTCGTGTAGACTGTCTTGTGATGAAGCTAACAATGGAGGATTCGTTGAGGGTGGCGCGGTTGAGCGTCGTGCTCTTGCTTCTTACCGCAATGGCGAGTTCCGCGGATTTGAAGTGGATCGATGCCGACGGTGTGCGCATTGTCGAACCGCCCCCGGAGCATCCCAGGCTTTACCTGCGAGCGCGTGATATTGCGGATATCCGCCGCCGCATGACCCACCCGGTCACCCGGCGCTCCTGGGAGGACCTGCAAACGCTGGCCAAACAGAACGAACAAATCCGCCTGGAGGTGAATGCCCTTCGTTACCTCCTGGACCACAATGCAGCACTCGGACACCAGACTGTGGCGGACGCTTTGAGCCTGCTCGTGAAGAGTAAGCCGGCAGCCGGAGCTCCGAATTTCAGCCGTCAGATCGGGCGCATGATGGTGACCGGCGCGATCGTCTACGATTGGTGCTATCCGCTGCTCACCGCTCAGCAGAAGCAGGCTTTCACCGGCGAGTTTGTGCGGCTGGCAAAATCCCTCGAGTGTGGCTACCCGCCCGCCAAGGCCGGCCTTGTGGTCGGTCATCCATCGGAGTGGATGATACTCCGCGATATGCTCTCGGCGGGAATCTCCACCTACGACGAAGCTCCAGAGATGTACCGGTTGGCGGCGGCGCGGATCTTCGGCGAACACGTGCCGGCCCGCAACTGGTGGTATCCGGGGCATGCTTTTAACCAGGGGCCGGGATACGCCGACGCGCGATTCGTTTCGGATATGTACGCGTCCTGGATTTTCCACAGGATGGGTGCGGACAATATCTTCAATCCATCGCAACAGTTCGTGCCCTATCCGTGGATTTATCTTCGCCGCCCCGACGACATGTTCGTGCGTTCGGGCGACGGACAGAACTGGCCCACGCGGCTGGGATCGCTCCTTTGCGCCAGCTATTTCGGCGACGGCTACCTTCTGGCCAATTACCTCAAGGATCCGGTGGCCGAAGTCACGAACAAACTCTATGATTTTCTCTGGCGCGATCCAGATCTGAAACCTTTCCCCATTTCTGATACCAAGCTGTTTGAGTTCCTCTGGCGCGATCTGGATCTCAAGCCGCTGCCTGTTACGGATCTGCCGCTCTCTCGCTATTCCGGTTTTCCCTTCGGCTCGATGATTGCACGGACGGGCTGGGGTGACGACAGCGTGATCGCGGAAATGAGGGTGAACATCTACAATCTGACCGGCCACCAACACAACGATGCTGGCAGTTTCGAAATCTATTTCAAAGGCCCCCTCGCGATACACAGCGGTGTTTATCAAGGCGTCACGGGCGGCTACGGCAGCCCGCATCACATGAACTATTACAAGCGCACGATCGCGCATAACAGCCTCTTGATTTACGATGCGCAGGAGAGATTCACGGCTACCGGCCGCAAGGAACTTGATAACGATGGCGGTCAGCGGCTTCCCCAAAACTGGAACACGCCACACACACTTCAGGATGTGCTGAAAGGGACCTATAAGACAGGGACGGTGCTGGGCCAGGATTTCGGGCCCGATCCACAGAAGCCGGAATATACGTATTTAAAGGGGGATATTACGGAGGCTTACAGCGCGAAAGTTCAGGAGGTGAAGCGCTCGTTCGTATTTCTGAATCTCGGCGGAGGCGCAGTACCCGCTGGGCTGGTCGTGTTTGACCGCGTCGTGTCTTCCAATCCGGCGTTTCCGAAATACTGGCTGCTGCAGAGCGTGGAGGAGCCGCAAGTCAAGGGCAACACGTCAACCGTTTCACTCTCGCGCAATGGCTGGACCGGCGAGTTGGTGAACACGACCCTGCTGCCCGAGCCGCAAAACACGAACATCACCACCGTGGGAGGCCCGGGTAAAGAATTCTGGGTCTTTGGCAAGAATTATCCCAACGCAACGGTTCCCCCAGATCCCGAGGTCGGCGGGTGGCGCGTGGAGGTTTCGCCTAAGAAACCCGCGGCGGCCGACCTGTTCCTGAATGTGATGCAGGTGATGGAGCGGGGCTCCGGGAAGCCGCTCGCCGTCGAAAAAATAGAGAACAGCGATGTCGTCGGCCTGCGGCTGGCAGATCGCGTCGTCCTGTTTAACCATGCCGGCGATCGTGCCTCGCGGACAGTTTCGTTCTCGATTCAAGGATCAGAGATCTTGCGTTTCCTGGTTACGGATATGGCGCAGGGTACGTGGCAGATCTGGCGCAACGGGCAGATCGCGCAGCCGGCCGTCACGGTATCGAGCGATGCAGGCGTACTGTATTTCCGGGGCCCGGCAGGCACGTATTCGATTCGCAGATAACTGGGGAAATCACAAATTCATGAAAAGGGCAGGTGGAATGGGTGAAGAGCCACTCGCCCCACGATTCTCCTGAATACCCTGCACTCAGGGCTGAGCATGCGGATTGTGGAACCTATGCTACCTGGCCCGGCGTAGCCGGAACTAAACAGGTCTGGTTATGATGCCAAAATGGGCATCGAGCTATGGACTGAGCGGTACGCTGCGCAGATTGAAGGCGTGCTGGGTTGTTGGGATCGCATGCTGATATTCGGCACGCTGCCGGGAATCTGCTAGTGGACTGCGGCAATAATCCTAGGGTTTACGGGGGGCGGTCCCCTTGGACCGCGCCGGGTCCCATGACCCGGCCAAACCCGACCTGGGGGTCGGGTTGCGGCTCAGGGGAGCCGCCCCCCGCAACTCATCAAACCATGCGTTATCTGCGCCGCACTACACTAGGCACAGGGAATGACGTCCTATCTGTCCTCAAAGCATGTGCGGATCTTCGACTATCCGCGCTTTGCCGAGCTATTCCGCAACCAGCTTCTGGAGAATGCCGAACAACTGGCTGCGGCCGGTGGGATCGAGATCAAGTTTCTCCGGAAGCGGAACTTCCGCAAGGAAGACCGGGTGAAGGAGATTCTGGGCAAGCGGGGCGAACATCCGGGACTGGTGTGCGTCTTTTCGGAAATGGAGCCTTGCTCAACTTACAAGCCGTGGCATAACAAGCAAACGGATAAGACGTGTTTGCTGCCGTAGGATGGCAAGTACCTACACTACTACTACTTCTTCTTCTTCATCGATGAGGAACTCGGCTTGTGTTACGTGCGGGTGATCGCGGACAACAGGCGCTCCGACCCTACCGGGTAAATGGATGTCTGGCCACACTGGCACCAACGGCGATGGTCCAAAACCAAGTGGGGGACGAAGGCGCGGAGACGAGGCGGGCCGAAAATATTCCAACGCAGGGCACTCAGGGATTAGTGTGATTTCCCTTGACAAATACCTATCATGGATGACTCGTTCGCCCTCAGGCCGTCATCAAGTCCACAATCGCGGCGGAAACCTCTCCCAGAGGCTGGCGATCGACGGCGGCCGAAAGGCCGAGCACATAACGGCGCCGGGAGATCGCGGATGGAGCCAAAGCGCTTAGGCGCATACGCCCCTCTGTGCGAGGGGGAATCTCTAGTTCCGCACTTGTGCGGATCGCTTTCCACCCTTGCTGCAAGTTCAGCGTGGCTCGCACCTTCTGAGGCCGGGCTCCATGGTTCATCACGCGCGCTTCGATCTCGATCGTCGCTCCCGGTAACGCCTGTTGCCGGAACGGATAGGCCCGGATCCAGTAGGGATCCGTGCCGAAGTTCGGGTCGTTATACGGGAAAAGCTTCCGGTAGAGCATCTCCCTGGCTTGGAGGTAAGCGATGAACTTTTTCAGGTAGGCGTCCGGCATGGCAAGCGGGCCCCAATGCGCCGACATAAGAATGTCCGGTTTCGTTTCAAGCAAGATCTGGCAGCACTTCTCGATGCCTGCGTCGCGCCCGCTAAAATTGCGATTCTGGCTGCACACATCGGAAAAACTGCGGCTGGAGAAAGCATCGCCGCAGAAGAATACTTTGTAGCCGTCGCGTTCCACCAACAAGCCGTCGTGGTACAGCGTTTGTCCAGGGAAATCGTAAGCCGTCATCTTGAAGCCTTTCCACTCGAAGCTATCCCGGTCCTTCAAGGGACGCTCCACGCGGATAGATTCCGGATGGAGGGCAGGCAATTCATATGCGGTTGGATGTTCGAGGACGTCCACGAGTCCCCCCTGGGCGTATACGGGAACCCCAAAGCGGCGCTTCGCCAGATTTACCGCCTGAGTGTGATCGTCGTGGTAGTGAGTAATCCAGAGCCCCTCGATCTTTCCGATTTCACCCTTGGATTGCAGGCGGGCCAACTCGGTGACTACGCGTTCACTGCCGCAGTCGGAAAGAAACACGGATCGATCATCCGCCACGATGGCCTTCGAGGTGTAGGTGATATCGCGGCACCATTTCGGATAGGCCACCGGAGGCGGGGGATCGAACATGGCCGGTCTGCCCTTCTCATCGGCGCCGGCGTGGTTTGCCCGCCATGCGCACGTTGTCAGGTAGTTCTCCATCACGGCATCCAGGTTCTGCTTCAACTCAACCACCGCCTGGGCTGGCCTGTCGATGACGATGCCGTGGGAAGGAACAAGCAGGTCCGGTTTTCGCGCGAGAACCCGATCGAGGCTGGCCTTGACATCGTCCACCGCTCCGCCGAATCCCCAATAGCCACCTGTCATGCCAGGAAACGCTTTTTGCAGGCTGTAAATGTCGTGGATCTTCCCCGGAGCGCAGATCAGGTCGCCAGTGAACGCGATCCGCTTGCCATTGCATGCAACGATGTACGTTACCGAGCCGTCCGTGTGTCCGGGCGTTGCAATCACCTCGAAAGTCAGGTCCTGCCAGATGTGAACGTCGCCATCTTTGACCGCCAAAGCCACTGGGAAGGAATCGCGCAATGTCACCAAATCCGGCCGGCAATTGTAGTCGTGATCCAGGCGCTCATTTGCGGCATCCCAGACGGCGCGTGCATTTTCGAAAAAGTGCCTCTCCGCGGCGGGAACAATCATTTTTGTTCCGGCTGCGGCCAGGCGCGCCCCCGCCGAGGCTTGGTCGGGATGATGGTGGGTAAAGAGAGCCCACTCAGCGACTCCTCCGGGAACGCGATCCAACTCGCCTGAATCGATCAGCAATTTCTTGCCATTGCGTTCGAACAGCGCGGTGTTTACCGAACCGCGAATGATCTCAAGACCCGGGAGGATGCGTTCCCGCGGCAGATCGGTCGTTTGCGCCGCCAGATCCTGTGTGGCGGATAGCAGTGGAAGAGTCGCGGCGGTCTGAACGAAACGGCGCCGCGATGGCATCGGAATATCTTGTCTCATCGATCTCGTTTTTTGGCGGAAATGATACCTTACTTAACTTATCTCAAACCAGAAAATCGATAATGGCTTCCGCAAACTCCCCCATTGGCCTTCCGTCAATCGCGGCGGAGATGCCCAGCACGTGACGGCGCCGGGACGGAGATTTCGGGGCAGTGGCGGTCAGGCGAATTCGCCCTTCGGTTCGAGGGGGAATTTCCACATCCCCGCTGCCGGCTGCCGCTCCCATCCAGCCTTCCGGCAGACTTAGCATGGCCCGAGCTTTCTTTGGCTTCGCGGAATGGTTCATAACGCGGGCTTCAATCTCCACGCGGGACCCTGGGAGCGCTTGCTGCCTGTACGGGTAGGCGTGAATCCAGTAGGGATCCAGCCCGAAGTTGGCGTTGTCGTAGGGAAGCAGTTTGCCGTACAACTGTTCGCGCTTGCGCAAAAGGGCTATGCATTTTTGGACGTGATCGGCCGAGAAGCGGATCGGCCCCCAGTGCGACGACACCATGATGTCCGGCTTCACTTCCAGCAGCAGGTCCAGACACTTTTCGTAACCCACGCCGCCGCCGAGGAACAAGCGGTTCTCGCTGCAATAATCGTCCAAGCCCCAGTTGCTGAATGAGTCTCCGCTCAGAAAAAGCTTGAACCCGTCCTTCTCCACCAACAGACCGGCATGGTACAGGGTCTGTCCCGGGAAAAAATACGCGGTCATGCGAAAGCCCTTCCACTCGAAGCTTTCGCGGTCTTCAACGACGCGGTCTACATGGATCGATTCCGGGAAGAGACACGGCATGTTGTAAGCCGTCGGGTTTTCGATGATGTCCACCATCGCGCGCTGCACCCACACTTTGAATCCGAAACGCCGCCGGCCGATGTTAACGCCTTGCGTGTGGTCGTCGTGGTAGTGCGTGATCCAGATCGTCTCAATAGGGCCGATTTCTTTCGCGGCCCTCAACTTAGCCAGCTTATCCACGACGGTCTGGTTCCCGCAGTCGAAGAGAAACACGGACCTGTCTTCCGCCACGATGGCCTTTGAAGTGAAAGCGATCTCCCGAAACCATTTGGGGTACTCCACAGGTGGTAACGCCGGGAGCATGGGGGACTTATCGGCGGGAAAAGTGCCGGGGTGATTGACACGCCAGGCAGCCGTAGTCAGGAAATTGTCCATCAACGCATCGAGATTCTTCTTCATTTCAGCAACTGCACCGGCTGGATCGGTCATCACCACTCCGTGGGAAGGGACCAACAGGTCCGGCTTTCGTTCCAGAATGCGATCCAGGCTGGTTTTGACATCACTGGCCGCTCCACCGAACCCGACATACCCGTTCCGCATGCCGGGAATCTGCTTTTGCAGGCTGTACATCTCCCAGATCCGCCCCGGACCCCAAATCAGGTCGCCGGTGAAAGCCACCCGCTTCCCCTGAATCTCGACGAGGTAACTCAACGACCCGTCAGTGTGCCCCGGCGTTTCGATCGCCTCGAACCGCAGGCCTTGCCACTCGAACGCGTCGCCATCCTTCAACGCGCGGCTTACCGGCAGTGATTCCCGCAAGGTGAACATGCAGGGCCTGAAATTGTACCGGTGGTAAAGAATGCCGTCGACTGAGTCCCAGAACCCGTAGGCGTCCGCAAAAAGCTTCGCCTCTCGATCAGGGACTGCAATCCTGGCGCCGGAAGCCGCCAGACGAGCCGCGGCCGATGCCTGGTCTCGATGATAATGCGTGTACAGAGCCCATTCGACCGGGAGGGAAGCCAGATCTCCGGTATCGATCGCGAGTTTCTTCCCATTGCGCTCAAAGACCGCGGTGTTCACAGATCCGTGGACGATCCGCAGGCCGGGTAGGATCTCCTGCTCCTGGGGAGACTGTGCGGCGAGCCGGGCCGCCATTGCCGTTTTCAGCAAGGCACGGCGTGAAAACGCGATTTTCTTTCTCATTGGAAATCCTTCACTCGTTTTCCCGAATGCGACTGGAACTGATCACTTCAACATGGAAGTCGGGATTTGTCAATTCCATCAAGTTTCGAGGCGTAGCGCGAAGCTTGTTGCCACTGACCGCCGGCCCATTGTATAGCTGCCATCTGCTCTGCGATTCGTCCCCTGCCACTTTAGAGTCCACGCAACCCGCTGAACTGGAATCACTTAGCGACAGTCGCCACCAACATCTAAGGGAACTTCTGAGAATTTTCATCTGATAAGTTTCATCTTGACGCGTTTCGCGAAACGGTATATAGTGTATAAGTTACTTGTATAAGTTACTTCACTATGCTTGAAATGGAGCAACCCCATCGGTTTCCAGCTCAGTGACGCCGCCCCACGGTCCGAGGCCACCTTGGATAAGGATCTGCGGGGCTACCTGGAGACCAACCGGGATATCGTGACCCGCATCACGAAGCCGGTTGGGATCGGTGACATCGGCGCGCTGAGCGCCCAAAGCGACTCTCCCATCCTGTTCGAAAACATCGTCGAATATCCGGGCTTCCGGCTTTGCGACATGCTGGTGAAGAACCGCGCCACCCAGGCGCGGGCGCTGGGCGTTTCGAGGGAAGACTACCTGAAGACGCTGGCATACCGGTTGCGGCGCCCGCCTCGCGGCCTGGTGAACGTCGCCACCGGTCCGGTGAAGGAAGTGAAGTGGATCGGCGAGCGGGCCGATCTCACCAAACTGCCGATCCCAACCCACAAGGAACGCGACCAGTATCCCTACCTCTCCGCGATGGTCCTCATCCGCGATCCGGAGACCGGCTTTTACAACACCTCCCATGCCGGGACCACGGTGCTCGAACCCCGGCGGGGCTTGAGCAGTTTTGTGACTCCGCATTCCCGCCGGATCATGAACAAGTACCGTGAAACGGGCGCCGAATGGATGCCCATCGTTTTCGTGGCAGGAATCCCGCCGGCCTATGAAATCATGGGCAACTTCTCGGGCCTGCACATGGACATGTGGGGCGAATTGGAAATGGTTGGCACGGTTATGGATCAGGATATCGAGATGGCGCCGTGTGAAACCATCGACCTCACCGTGCCGGCGCATGCGGAAATCGTGATTGAAGGCAACATCAACCTCCGGCAGACCGGCCGCACCGGCGACGTCACTTCGCCTTCCATGTACTATTTGCCGCACTACGAGGATGTGCCCGAGTTTCACGTCACGGCGATTACCATGCGCGCGGACCGGCCCATCTATCGGAACCACCAGACCTGCCCGGCCACCGACCACCAGACGCTGCCTCGCCTATGCCATGAGGCGGTCCTCTTCAATCGTTTGCGGGAAATGGGACTGGATGTGAAGGACGTCCGTTTCCCCAGTTGGGGCGCGGCGTTGTCTTGCATCATCCAGTTCGACTATCCGATGCCGGGTTTCGTCAATGATGCCCTGATGATGACGATGGGTGCGCCGTGGCTCAACACGAAGCTGGTGGTGGCCATCAGTCCGGATACCAACATCGACGACCCCGCCGATGTGTATCACGCCATGGCCACCCGCGCCGATCCGGCCCGGGACGTCATCATCGTGCCCCATACACGCGGCTCGCTCTACGATCCGTCGGCGGCTCCGGTGGAAGGCTCGTACCCTTTTCGCGTGGCCGGAAAGATGGGCATTGACGCCACCATTAAAACCCGGCACGATAGGCGCGACTTCGAACGCGCCTGGCCGAAAAATTGGAACAAGGTATTTCTCAAGGATTACTTATAGGAAGGAAGCCATATGGCCGCTGAACATGTAGTACCCGCGGACGGCGTGGAGAAGGAGCCGTTTATTCCCTATGTCAAGGAGAATGACTACCCGGCGAACTTGCAGCCGATTCTGGAACCGTATGCGCGGCGCATGGGCTTCATTCCCAACGCTCTGAAGCTCTACATGCATCGCCCGGAGATTGCGGAGACGCTGTGGAAGCTGAATAGCAATATCATGCGCGATCCGTCTTCCACGCTGGATCAGAATCTCAAGCGCCGCCTGGCGGCGGTCGCCAGCAAGGTGAACGAATGCACGTACTGCACCGCGCACCACTGCTCGATGCTGCGGCGCGCCGGCGGGAACGGCTGCGAAGGCTGGGGCATGGCCCATGAAGACCTGGTGGGTCTTCTGCGGGGGGAAGCCGGGCCGCAAAACGAAATGGAGCGGGCCTGCTTCGACTTTGTGCGCGCGGCGTCCGGCGATCCGGGAACGGTGCCGGATGACGTCTACCGCCGTCTGAAAGCGCAGCTCTCGCCTCCGCAGATCGTGGAACTCGCCTGCGTTGCCGGCTTTTGGAAAATGTACAACACCATTCATGACTCGTTGAGGATCCCCATTGAAGCGCACCTCCTTGAAGATGCCGAATACATCCACGCCTAACGCCTTATGCGGGTTGCCGTTGACGGCGACCCGGCCGGCCTTGCTGCCGGGTAAGTCGGATCGGGCTTTTCGCAAGCTGCTTTCCGACTTTTTTACGGTGGCCGATCGGATCGAGACGACGCGGCGCCACGTGGGGGCCGTAATTGGCATCTCCGGTCCGCAGTTCAGCATGATGATGGCCATTGCCGAACTCGAGGGCTCCACCGGCGTGAGTGTCGGACAGGTGGCCGATTACATGCACGTGGCTCCCCCATTTGTCACGGCGGAATCGGGCAAGCTATGCCGCAAAGGCTATCTCGAAAAGAAGGTGGACACCGTGGACCGGCGCGTGTCCCGCTTGCGCATCGGCCGGAACGGTAGGGAGGCTCTGGAATCGTTGATTCCACTGGTACAGCAAATCAACGATGTGTTCTTCGACCTGGAATCGCGCGAGCAGTTTAAAACGCTGTGCCGTGCGCTCGACCAGATGGTGGGCAGCAGCCGGCGCGCCCTCGCGCTGGCGGTGGCCGCGGCTCCGGACGGATTGCGGGTGGCGCAATGAGCGTTTCGTACTTTGTGCGGTACGAAGGCCGGGCGCCGAATCTGGAAGCGTTCCTGTCTTACTACCGTCAACATCACGTCCCCATACTAGGTTCCATGCCCGGCCTCGAGCGAATCGTGCTCCATGCGCCGGTGGAGTCGCGCGATCCTTTTCCCGTTACACCAGACTGCTTTTTGTTTATCGTGCAGATGATCTTCGGCTCCCGGGAAGATCTGGACCGGGCGCTCGAATCCGGCGCGCGGGCTCTGGCGCGGGAAGATGCCGGGAACTTTCCACCGTTTGAAGGCACCGTCTATCATCAGGCCGCGCTCTCCGAGGAAATATTCTCCAAATGACCAGCGGCGAGGACGAACGAAGGATTCTGCGGTGCGATCCGGATCCACATCTTTTCCGTCCGCTCATCCTGCGCTCCGTGACGGTGAAGAACCGCATCATGCTTTCACCAATGTGCCAATACTCGGCCACTGATGGGTTGATGAACGATTGGCACTTCGCGCACCTGGCTGCGCGTGCCACCGGAGGCGCCGGTATCGTGTGTACGGAAGCCGTGCACACCGAGGCGCGCGGCCGGATCACCAGCTACTGCCTCGGCTTGTGGAACAACGCGCAGCGCGACCGGATGAAACGCGTGGTGGATTTCATCGCGTCGCAGGAAGCCATCCCGGCCATTCAACTCGGCCATGCGGGACGGAAAGGGTCGGTGACACGCCCGTGGGAAGGTACCAGGCCGGTCTCTGTAGACAACGGCGGCTGGGAGGTGATCGGTGCATCCAGCCTTGCCTTCGCCGCGGACTGGCCCACGCCGTTCGCCATGACGCGGGACATGATCGAGCAGTCGCTGGACAATTTCGCCAAGTGCGTGCGGCGGGCCAGGGATGCCGGTTTCCGCATTCTCGAGATCCACGCCGCGCACGGCTACCTGATTCACCAGTTTCTATCGCCTCTGAGTAACCATCGCGAAGACGAATACGGCGGCAGCTTCGAAAACCGGATTCGTTTTCTACTGGAAACGATCGACGCTGTGCGATCGGCGTGGCCCCGCGAACTGCCTCTCTTCGTGCGCATCTCCAGTACCGACTGGGTAGAGGGCGGCTGGACGCTCGACGACAGCGTGGCGCTCGGCCGGCTCCTGAAAGCCACGGGCGACGTGGACCTGATCGACTGTTCTTCCGGCGGCAACGACCCTCGGCAGCGGATTCCTATTCATCCCGGATACCAAGTGCCTTTTGCCGCCGCCATCAAAACCCGCACGGGCTTGATGACCGGCGCCATGGGCCTGATCCATGGCGCCGATCTGGCCGAATCCATTGTGGCCAACGGGCAGGCGGACCTGGTCGTGCTCGGGCGGACTCTGCTTGCCGATCCGATTTGGCCGCTGCGAGCGGCACATCAACTCAAAGCAGCCAACGTGAAATGGCCGGTTCAATATGAGCGCTCCAACATCTTCTAATCCGGTCCAGTTGACGCTGCGGGGAAGCCACGGCTGCCGCAAGGCCGTGGCGCCCGTCTCCGATCTGGTCATCGCAGGCTGGACCGGCCGGGACGAGGCCGCTCTCCAGGCGCACATTCGCGAACTCGGCGCGTTGGGCATCGCGGCCCCCCGGCGGACGCCGATCTTCTACCGTGCCGGCGCCTCGCTGTTGACCACCGCGCCCGCCGTACAAGTCATCGGAAAGGAATCCACGGGAGAGGTGGAATTCGTCCTCTTCAATGTGGATGGCGGGATTTGGGTGGGGCTCGGAAGCGATCACACCGATCGCAAGGCCGAAGCCATCGGCGTCACCCTCTCCAAGCAGATGTGTCCCAAGCCTGTAGCGCCGGAAGCCTGGGCTCTTGCCGATGTCGCCGCTCACTGGGACGAGCTGATGCTGCGCTCCTGGGCAATCTCGGATGGGAGACAGTCGCTGTATCAGGAAGGAAAAGTGTCCGCTATGCGTCACCCCTCAAACCTGATGGAGCTTTTTGGCAAATTCCTTCCCGGCACGGCGATGTTCTGCGGCACATTCGGCGTGCAGGGAGGCATCCGCTGGGCCGATGCGTTTCGCATGGAGCTGGAAGACCCCATACTCAAACGCAGCATTACGCATTGTTACGAAATCGAAGCATTGCCGATTGAAGGCTAAGGAGACAGGCTATGGCAGAGCGGAAGCCACACATCGAGTTTTTTCCGGTGGACATGCAGGACGGCTGGGTCCGGCCACCGGGATACAAAGAAGGCTTTTGGCAGAAGATTCTGGCCAGCGACCTGGACGAGGTGAACAAACGCGGCAGCCGGTCACGCCTCCTCCGCATCGCCCCTGGCGTGTATTCGGAAGCGCCGTTCGTGCATGACCACTGGGAAGAGGTTTTTTTGTTCGAAGGGAACCTCATTGTAGGCAACGACCAGCAGGGAAACGGTGGCGAGCAGTTTCAAGCTCCCACGTATGCCATCCGTCCTCCGGGCACTCCTCACGGGCCTTTCAAGTCGGAGAAAGGGTGCGTTCTGTTTGAGCTCCACTACTACCAGCCCGAAGAATAGTCGCACACGGGTCGAGGAGTCGATCGCGCGTGCTACCGCTCCGGACGGGGAAGGCAAATTCGTCTTCACCCGGCTCGATCCGGAAGGAGCCCGGCGCGCCGCCGACGCGGTTGACGCGCGGCGGGCCGCGGATCTGTCTCCCGTGGCCGGACTTCTCATCTCGGTCAAGGATCTGTTCGATGTCGCCGGCGAGGTGACCACAGCGGGATCCACGGCGCTGCGCCAGCACCCTCCGGCCACTGCCGACGCTGTGGCTGTCGCTCGCCTGAAACTTGCGGGCGCGGTCATTATGGGGCGCACCAACATGACGGAATTCGCCTACTCGGGCGTGGGTCTGAACCCGCATTACGGCACGCCCGCGAATCCGTATCAGCGAGAATTGCGCCGCATCCCGGGCGGTTCGTCGTCCGGCGCGGCGGTGAGCGTGACGGACGGCATGGCGCAAGCCGCCATCGGCTCCGACACCGGAGGCTCCGTGCGCATTCCCGCGGCGCTGTGTGGTTTGGTCGGGTTCAAACCCACGCAGAGGCGCATTCCGTTGGAGGGCGTTTTCCCTTTGTCCCCCACGCTCGACTCTGTGGGAACCATGGCTCGCACGGTGGCCTGCTGTGCCGCACTGGATGCGGTCTTGTCTGAGGAGCCGACCGGTGATCCCGCGCCCGCCGATCTGCGCCCGGTCCAATTCGCGGTTCCCCAAAACTACTTCCTGGACCATCTGGATCCGACCGTGGCCCGGGCCTTCGAAGCCGCCCTGTCCACCCTGTCCCGCGCGGGAGCCAGGATCGTCGAGGTGACCATGCCGGAAATCGACGAGATCCAAACCATCAATGCCAAGGGCGGATTTGCCGCCGCCGAATCCTACGCCTTCCATCGCCGCCTGGGAACGGACTTTGAGAAGTACGATCCATTTGTCCGGGAGCGGATTCTGCGGGGGCAGGGCATCGGCGAGGCGGACTACCTTGACATGGTGAGAGCCAGGGCCGCCGCCATACGCCGCTTCGATACGGCCCACCTGGGGCTTGACTACATCCTGTGTCCCACGGTTCCGATCGTGGCGCCGGAGATCTCCAGGCTCGAACAGGATGTCGAAGAATACAAGCGCGTGAATCTGCTCCTGCTGCGAAATCCCAGCATCGTGAATTTTCTGGACCGGTGCGCGGTAAGCCTTCCGTGCCACCGCAACGAGGAGGCGCCGGCCGGGCTGATGCTAATTGGCCGGCGCCTCCAGGACCATGCCTTGCTGGCGGTGGCGCTGGCAGTCGAACGGGCGCTCCACACTTGCGAGGGTATTCACGAGGAGATATCAAAGTGAACACCCGTCCGTCTGTCTGCTGCTTCTCTTTGCTCGGACCGGCGTCCGTCATCGCCCAGCAAATGCAGGTTGCGTTATCTACCGACCAGCCGACGCCCATGGCACAGTCTCTGGTTCGATACGTGGTGGTGCCAATCCTCTTTAATCGAAACGATTCGAGATGAGTATAGGTTCTTGGACCATGGGAATTGAGCCGTGAGGATGGGAAGCGGCAAGGGGTACTTCCGTGAGCACGCCGCCTGGACCGTCACGGAACAGTACGCCGATGCGGTGTGCGGCAGGGCATCCCGCACAACTGTCCGGGTCTATATCGAGTACTCGGCAGCAAGGCTTTTGAGTTTTAGAAAAAGGCATTTGCGAATGTCTCAAAGGATTGAGGACTGAACCATGAAACTGATTCGAATGATTCTAGTTGCAGCACTATGTATTCCTCTGTTCATCGCCGCTCAGGGCGATCCACAGGCGGACCGGAAGAGGTTCGAAGAAATCAAGACCAGACACGATAAAGGCGAACAGGTCAGCGATCAAGATCGCCAGTTCGCCATGCGGTACATGCAGCAGCAAGGCCAGAAAGGCGGGCAAAAAGGCGGGCAGAAGGGCAGCCCTGAGCAGAACGCGCAACGGGAAGCCATGATGAAGGAATTCCAGAAAGCGCACCCTCCGCGCGAATCCACCCGCTTGGCGCCGCTGCCCGATCTGGGGAAGGGGATGTACCAGGGTGAGCAGGGCGGGCTTTACCCCGGTGGCGAGAATATTCCCCCGGCGGCTCATCTGAAAGCAGGTCTCGCGGTGGCCAAGAATATCGTGCCGCTGGATCCGGAGGGCCGCAAATCGGCCGACGGAAAAATCGTGCTGCTCTCAACCGGGATGTCGAATACGACGATGGAGTTTCAGACATTCCAGAAGCTGGCTGCAGACGACAAGGGACTGAACCCGCGGCTCGTGATCGTGGACGGCGCGCAGGGCGGTCAGACCGCGAAGGTCACGGCCAATCCCGACGCGAACTACTGGAAAGTCGTGCAAGACCGGTTGGAAAAAGCGGGCGTCACCGCCAAGCAGGTGCAGGTCGCCTGGATCAAGCAGGCCAACGCTATGCCTGCGCAGGGGTTTCCTGAAGCGGCGAAACTCCTCCAGAAGGACGTGGTCGGCACTCTGCACAATCTTCATGATAAGTTTCCGAACCTGAAGATCGCGTATCTTTCCAGCCGCATCTATGGCGGGTACGCACTCAGCCCACTGAACCCGGAGCCGTACGCCTACGAAGGAGCGTTCTCAATGAAATGGGCCATCGCCGACCAGATCGCAGGCAAACCCGAGCTGAACTACAACCCGGCCCAGGGAGCGGTCCGCTCTCCGTGGGTTGCCTGGGGACCGTATCTCTGGACCGATGGTGTCGCGGGTCGCAAACAAGACGCGTTAGTCTGGCTGAAGGACGACTGTGTAGAGTCGGACCGCACCCATCCGTCAACATCGGGCCGGGAGAAGGTCGCAAAGCTGCTATTGGACTTTCTGAAGAACGACCCGACCTCGCGGCCATGGTTCCTTCCCGGAATGGTCCCTTCTGGCCGATAAGCATCGTTTAACGCAAGTAGGCCGGGCGATGAAGGAACTAGGCGTGCAGATGATCCCGGCCTACTCGCGACACGTTCCGAGCGCAGTCTCGGAACCTGGCAGGCATCGACATGGTGGAGGTGGCCAATCAGTTCTTGCTTGGATTTTCACGTTACAGGGCGCGCGGGTGGTGTCGAAGGATAATACCGTGGCGATTGCGGATCGCAACTGGCGCTCCGGGCGGGTTGCCAAGGCACGGCAGGGAGCAGCCGTTCCCGGTCAACAGTGCCGCGACAGTGACCGGAGGCGGGAATACTTCAATTCTGTTGAAAACCCCGTGAAGCGCTCCACGGACATCGACAAACAGTGGTGAACACGCAGCCTCCGGTCGCTTTCGCTCTCGGCACCGTTAGGAGTCGTGGCGCCGGGTCTGGCGTTCCGAATGAGGAGGTCAAATCTGTCTTGGACAAGAGTGAGTCTGATTAACGGCCCGCATTTTTGTCTTGACACGTTTCGAAAAACGGTATACAAGTTACTTGTATAAGTTACTTCACTATTTTCGAAACTGAGCAACTCCGTCACAAGGCTATCACGATCTTCGGTGTGTGGGCGCGCACATTGGCAAAAGGCGCCCCGGCGAGATTCGCGCTCGATCCGGATTTCGCACACAGTCTTGCGGGCAGGCGAGTCGTGCTTCGCGTGATAATACCCAGGGCATCCGACCCGCTCGTCAGAGTGCATTGGGAAGACTGGACATTGGATTGCGCTTAGTTGGAATTCTTCATATTTGTTGTTTCGTGGCGGCGGCCCAAGCGCCGTCGGCATCCTATTATCCCTACCGGTTGACGGATGCCAAGGCCGTCTACCTCGAAAAGCCCACATTTGCGGTGCGTGCGGATGGTATCGGCGACGACGCACCTGCGCTTCAGCAGGCTATCGATCGGGTACAGGAAGCCTCCCCTGCCGGAGTGGTTTTTATTCCTGAAGGCAAGTATCGGCTCGCACAGACCGTGAATGTGTGGCGAGGCATTCGGCTCATCGGCTTTGGGCCGCGGCGGCCGGTCTTTGTGCTGGGCGAGAACACGCCGGGGTTTGACAGCGGCTCCGGGAAATATATGATTCACTTCCGCAATTTCCGCCCGAAGCCAGGAGAACCGCTGGGCGACGCGAGGGGTGAGACGTTTTTCTCTGGCATCAGCAACATCGATGTCGAAATTCGGGAAGGTAACCCCGCGGCGGTGGCCGTCCGATTCCACGTTGCGCAGCTTTCCTCTCTCGAGCATATGGATTTCCGCATCGGCTCAGGCAAAGGCGCTGTCGAGGCTATAGGCAATGAGATCGAAGACTGCCGGTTTTTCGGCGGTGAATACGGCATCCTGACCGGCAAGACAGCCCCCGGGTGGCCGTCACTCGTGCTCGATTGCCTCTTTGAGGGCCAGCGCCGGACGGCCATTGAAACGTACGAGGCGGGACTAACCGCCATCCGCGACCAGTTCCGCAACTCACCTTACGGAATCGTTATAACTGAAGGGCGCAATGAGAAGCTGTTCGTCAAAGATTCACGCTTCGAGCAGGTGTCGAAGGCTGCGATTCTGGTCGGCAACTACTCCGACCCCCTCACGCAAATCAATATGGAGAGCGTGCATTGCGCAAAGGTCCCGCTATTCCTTGCCTTCCGCGACACTGGCACGCCTGAGAATTTGCGCCAATTCCCGGCCAAGGCGCCGCTCTACATCGTCAAGCGATTCGCCCACGGATTACATCGTGAGAACTTTGGAGTAAATGGGAAAAGCCCCCAGATCACAACGGCAATTCTTGCGGAACCGCTGGATTCCTTTGGGCCTCTGCCCGCGAAGGACTTTCCGGATCTGCCCGAAAGGAAATCGTGGGTCAATATTGCCGCGCTAGGAGCGAAGGGAGATGGCAAAACGGATGACACAGCCGTCTTCGAGCGGGCGATTGCAAATCATCGCGCCATTTATGTGCCGGAGGGCCTCTACCTGCTCAGCGATACCCTGGCGCTCAAACCGGATACGGCCCTTATCGGCCTGAACCCTCGGGCCACGCAATTCATCGTACTCTCTTCGACACCGTCGTTTTCAGACCCGGCGCGGCCCAAGCCGGTCATCGAAACGGCAAGGAACGGAAGGAACATCTTCACCGGCATCGGAGTGGAACCGCGTAACAACAAAGGCGCAATTGCCATCAAGTGGACCGCCGGCGAGCATTCCTACATGGACGATGTCTACGTGCCCTGGACCGAACACAATACTCCAAAGGGAGGCGGCCAACATCTCGGACTCTGGGTCACCGATGGGGGCGGCGGCACGTTTAAGAATCTCTGGTTTCCCAATTCCCTGGCCGAGGACGGCTTTCGGGTGTCCGATACGAGTACCGAAGGACGCGTGTATCTGGCTTCTGTGGAACATCACGTGAATGCCGAAGTAACGATGAACAACGTCGCAAACTGGACATGGTACGCGCTGCAAACCGAAGAGAACGAGGGGAGCGACAGGGCGGTATCTGTTGACATGAGAGCGTGCAAGAACATCTCCTTCGTAAACTTCTTCATCTACCGCATGCCCACGACTCCCTTTCCGTACGCAATCCGGCTCCAGCGGAGTAGCAACATCAATTTCCGGGGCCTTCACAATTTCCATTGGCGAGGCCTGGCCTTCGATAAGCCTCTTTTCGACATGGATAAGAATATCTCAGTTCCGGAGCAGGAACTCGGTTATCTGGAGATCAAGTGATCCGATACGAGGCGGCCGACCCACTAGTGTACTGCGGCAATAATTTTAGGGTTTACGGGGGGCGGTCCCCCTGGACCGCGCCGGGTCCCTTGACCCGGCCAAACCCGACCTGGGGGTCGGGTTGCGGCTCAGGGGAGCCGCCCCCCGCAACGCAGCAAACCATGCATTATCTGCGCCGCACTACACTAGTGCAGGAGCCCGTAAGTAAGGCCTTTATTACAGATGTAATCCGCAGACTTCCCTTGCAGTTCGAAGCCGGCAGGCCACAGAATGCTTTTCAGGAGCGAACCAAATGCGATTTTTAAGTGTCTTGTTATTTTCCTCTCTTATCGGTTATGGGAATGCGGGGGCGCCAGCAGTGGTCCCAGTGCCGGCCGATGGCGCCGCCGCCGATTTCTTTGTTGCCAAGGACGGCAATGATTCGTGGAGCGGAACGTTGCCGGCGCCAAATTCCAAGAAAACCGACGGACCCTTTGCTTCCGTAGCCAAGGCTCAGATCGCCGTCCGAAACCTCATCAACTCCAATCCTAAGAGGCCGCTCACTGTCATGCTGCGCGGAGGAACCTATTATCTGGTCTTGAGTCCAACCAGTCCTGGGACGTTGACTTTTGCCGAAAGCGACTCCGGCACTGCCAGTATGCCTGTCACCTGGAAAAACTACCCGGGGGAGACTCCGATTATCAGTGGAGGAGAACCTATAGGCAAAGGAGGGTTCGGACTCAATTGGAGTCACGTTTCCGGAAGTCTGTGGACCGTTCAGTTGCCGGCCAACATACAACCCTTTGGATATTTGTTCTACAACGGCGAGCGGCGTCTGCGCTCGCGTCTTCAGTCTTCCCAAGGCACAGGCTACTATATGCGGGCCGGCTCCTGTTACGCTACGGAAACGAAGCAGTTGGTCGATACTTCGCTATGCAACTTAGGGACCTTTCTCAGGGTAGCTGCCGAAGTTCCTCCAACCGGCCCCCATGCCGGTTGCCCTAGCGTGAAGACTACAAACTATGGCGCTCGGTCTAAGTGTCTGGATCGCTTTGAATACGATCCCAAAGACCCCATCTCAAACTGGATCAATCTCAATCCGAGTGGCAGCGTCTGCAGCGGGTCCGCAACCGGTTATCCCGTGGGCGATATAGAACTCACGATGTTTAACGCCTGGAGCGTGGACGTGATGAGGGTAAGCTGCGTCGACACCAAGAGCCACATCGTCTATCTGACAGGTGCGACACATGGATCAGGCAATGTCTATAATTTTTTTGGGCCGAGCGTGGGGCATCGCTACATCGTCGAGAACACGAAAGATGCCTTTGATGCGGCACGGTCCGCTGGCCAAACCGGTCTTTGGTTCCTGGATCGTTCGACGGCTCCGGCGACCCTGAACTACCTGGCCAACCCTGGCGAGGATCCCAATAAGGACGCCGTCGTCATTGCCCAACTTCAACCGGTAAGCGCTACCGGAGGCAGCCTGGTCTCGGCCACCGACCTCAGCTATGTGACCTTTCGCGGCATTACATTTGAGGTGGATAACTACGTGCCTCCGGCATCCGGATTCAACAACGATGAGAACGGGGAGAGTACTCTACCTGAGGCCATTGATTGCGAGAGTTGCCAAAATGTCGCCTTCGACGGCATTACTGTAAGACACACTTCCGCATCTGGCATCCTCATTGCGTCAACTTCGGGCAACTCAGGCCGACCGGCGTCGAACGACGTGATTGAAAACTCGGCCTTCTATGATCTCGGCTCTAGCGGAACCCGCATCGGACACCATCCGTCGGGTTCTGATAAGCCCGGGAATGTCGTTCAGTTCGTCACGGCTCGGAACAACGTTATCCAAGGCTACTCGCGAGTTTTTGCGGCTGGCGAAGGCATCGCCCAAGGCAATGGCCACGACATCAGCTATGTCCATAACGACATCAGCGACGGATACCACGCCGGCATCTCAGTCTGTTTGCTGGGATGCCCTTCTCACGAAGCTAACGGTACCAATATCATCAGCGAGTACAACCACATCTGGAACACCATGCAGGGGATTACCTCCGATGGGGGAACCCTTTACTACAACGTTGGCGCGGCCAATGGAAGTGGCACTGGAAACAAAATTCTCAACAATCTTGTCCACGACACCACGGATTCGTCGATCATCGATATCAAGGACAATGTCAGGTTTCCCGGAACCGGGTATGGCGGCGAGGGCATATACCTCGATAATCAGACAGCCGGAGCCGTGGTCGAGAACAATGTTGTGTATCGAGTTTCCGGATCGGCCGCCTGGGTCACTGAAGGACCGGCGCCCGGGCAGCCCGCCAACACCTTCAAGAACAATATCTTCGCCTTCGCTCGCAAGTCCATGTTCAACGAGGGGCAGGCTTGGCCCCAGGGCTGTACCAAACCCTCTCTTCGGGTCAACCTCACCAATAACATCTTCTATTTTGATCGTGATGACTCAGCGGACTTCTATGTCGTTAGCGGCTGTGCCTATTCGTGCGGACTAGACTACAACAAGTTCCAGAACTTTCAGGGCAACCTCTATTGGAGAACCGATGGGAAATTCTCCAGCGATAACAACGCATTCCACGTTTTGACGACTGCGCCCGCTGACGCAAGCAAGTGCCTCGGCCCGATGAACCCGAAGAAGGCCTGGACCTTTTTCGGGTTTGCCCAGTGGCAGGATGGCCAGCCACCTAACGGAATTCCCGCTGCAATGAACGAAGACACCGCAGGGATAGTGACGGTTAATCCTAACTTTGGCAGCACTGGGAAGCCGAGCGACTACGAACTGTCCAAGAATCCCGTCGCCGGCTTTGACTATACAAAGACAAACGACACCATTCGTAATGCCGGTCGCAATAATCCTGTGATCGTGCCTCCGAAGATACCGGGCACTTTCCCAACGTACACTTACAAAGACTTTTGAGGAGAATGCGTATGAGGCTGGCACTCTGTTGTCTCTGGGTAGCGCAGCGGCAGAGGGTCGACCGTGCCGTCGCCGGCTTGAAGCCGCCGTTGTTCGGAGCCGGCCAAAGTTGGCAACTCAACCTTTTCGATCCAGACGCTTCGCGCGTGGAGTTCATGGCGCCGGAAGCGTGAAAGGACAATCAAGTTGAAATCTCAAGTGGCCGCAGCATTGCTCACCTGCGCAGCCATCTGCAAACTTGGCGCGCAGAATCCCACCGCTACGCTGGTGGGTACCGTGACAGACCCCACCGGGTTGGTGGTGGTGGAAGCCAAACTGGAGATCCGCAACAGCGCGACAAACGAGGTACGAAAGCTCCAGTCCAACCATAAGGGCGAGTTCACCGTGCCGAACTTGGCCCCCGGCTTTTACGACGTTACCATTTCCAAAGATGGGTTCCGCTCTCTGCGCCAGACGAATCTGGAACTCCAGCTAGACCAGGAGGCCCGCGTACAGTTCAAACTTGAACTGGGCTCGGTGTCGCAAACGGTGGAAGTCACGGGATCCGTCCCGCTGGTCAACACGGAGAACGCGGCGAAGGGCGATGTGGTGGTGAGTCAGGAGATGGTCGAGATGCCACTGAATGGCCGCAACTTTACCGACCTCGCCCTTCTGGTGCCCGGCGTGCTGCCGAATGTGGAGGGTGGACAGGGGCAATCCGGAATGGTCATCAACGGCGCTCGTGCGACCAATACAAACTTTCTCGTCGATGGATTCAATAACCGGAATTCCCGGGACTCCAGCGCGCAGGCGCGTCCCAACATTGACGCCATCCAGGAATTTAAGATGCAGACCTCGGGATACTCCGCCGAATACGGAAGCTTGGCGGGCGGCGTTTTGAACATGGCGCTCAAGACGGGCGGCAACCAGCTTCACGGGATGGTATTTGAGTTCCTGCGCAACGACGTTCTCGATGCCAGGAACTTCTTCGACAGAGCGAAGTCGATGCTCCGCCGCAACCAGTTTGGCGGCACGGTGAGCGGTCCCGTTCTGATCCCGAAAGTCTACAACGGCCGCGACCACACGTTCTTCCTCTTTAGTTGGGAGAGCTACCGCAACAGGCAAGGCCAGAGCGCCCTTGCGGCGGTGCCGACCCTGGCCCAGCGGCAGGGCGACTTTTCCGGGCTCCCTCCGGTAAAAGACCCGCTGGCAACGGGCGCCTGCAATGCCACCAGCAGCGCCGGGTGCTTCCCGAACAACCAAGTCCCAATTTCGCGCCAGAGCGCGGTCGCGCTCGCGGCCCAAGCCTATTTTCCGTTGCCCAACCGTCCGGGGCCGAATAATTTTTACGCTCAGGTCGCCTCGAAGGCGGACTGGGACAGCGATGTCATCAAGATCGACCACCGCTTCTCTGCGGCAGACAACCTCTCGATACGATACCTGAAGCGCTACAGCCGCGGAACGTCTCCCTTCAATCAGGGCAATACCGGCGTGTTCGGCCTGGACGGTGGCGGCCATACGATGCTCATGGGATTGACTTACACACGGATGTTCAGCCCGACGGTCATCAATGAGGCCCGTTTGGGCTTTACTCGCACCACCGAAGAGTATGCCGGAGTTCACCAGGGCATCGACTACAATAAACAATTTGGCATTTCCGGCGGTCCCGCGGATTCATCGCTGGTCGGCTTTCCACAATTCAGAATCACCAACTATGACAGATTGGGAGACAATCCCACCCCGCCCAAGGACGCCAACAACTATTTCCAGATCGCCGATACGGTGACCTTGGTGAGAGGTTCACATATGGTCAAGTTCGGGGGAGATATCCTGCGCTCCCAAACCTTTCAACCGGGGAGGAACAATGTCTTCGGCACCTACAACTTCACAGGGGCCTGGACCAGTCAACCCTATGCCGACTTCCTGCTGGGGCTGCCAAATTCCACGTCGCGGCAGTTTCAACTCAACACGTCCTATCTCTTTTCCACCAACTACAGCCTCTTTTTCCAGGACGACTGGAAGGTCGCGAGCCGCCTGACGCTAAACCTGGGCCTGCGTTACGATCTTTCGATGCCGCTCCACGACAAGTATGGCCGCTGGACGAATTTCGTTCCGGAGCTGGGGAAACTCGTGATTGCCTCCGACGCCACACTGGCTGGCACCGGCATTGGATTTATCAATCCGGCCAAGGTGGGAACCGCCAAACAACTAGGCCTGCCGGAGGCCTTGGTCTACCCCAACTACAAGAACTTCGCGCCACGGATCGGACTTGCATGGCGGCCGTTCGGGGGAAATCGCACGGTTGTGCGCGGGGGTTACGGTATCTTCTATGGCACGATGGAGCAGGACGTTCAGATCCGCCTCGCTCTAGGCAATGTATTTCCGTTTGCCACGACGGCGACGGTCAATCGCAGGGCTAATGATCCGAACTTCTTGACGATTTCCAACCCGTTCCCTGTGCCGCCAACCCTGATTAATGATGTGATCAATGCCAACGGCTACCAGTTGCACGCGCCCACACCCTACCTGCAAAGCTGGAACCTGACGATGGAGCGCGAAATCGGGCTACAGTCGGCGATCGAAATTAGCTATGTCGGCTCGAAGGGGACGCACCTGGGCCGGGGTTACGACATTAACCAGCCATTCCGCTCGGCGGCGACGGCTCCTAATTTCCCCGTTCCGTATACAGGTTGGAGCAGCATCAATTACTACGGCTTCTATTTCAACTCCGGTTACAACGCGGGCAGCATTGCGCTCCGGCGCCGCTTCGCCCACGGCTTCTTCTATCGCGCCAGCTTCATCCATGCCAAGTCCATCGACAATGGCTCCCAGATTAACGGATACCCCGCCGGCGGAGCGGCCGTGCAGGATTCCCGCAACTTGCGTGCCGAGCGGGGGCGGTCGGATTTTGACATCGGTAACTCGTTTACTACGTCCTTCTCCTGGGCAGCCCCCTCGCGGAGCCACGTCCTGCTGCGCGGCTGGCAACTAGCCGGTACGGGCAGCGCCCGCACGGGCACTCCCATCACTCCGCAACTGAGCAACGTAAACCTGAGCTTGGGCGAGGCAAACCGGCCCAACCGCACCGCCAAAGGGACTGTGTCAAATCCCACGCCCGACCGCTGGTTTGACGTGAGCGCTTTTCCTGCGGTCCCCGCCGGTTCCTTCGCATTCGGAAACTCCGGCCGCAACATTCTGGATGGGCCGGGATCGATCGGGATCAACCTGTCGTTATCCAGGAATTTCGTGGTGCGGGAGAGGAACAACCTTCAGTTTCGGTGGGAGCTGTTCAACACCCTGAACCACGCGAATTTCAAGCGGCCTATCGCCCTGGTCAATCAGCCGAATGCGGCCACCATCACGTCGGCCGGCGAGCCTCGTCTGATGCAGTTCGGATTGAGGTATTCGTTCTGATCAGTATCGAGCATGGCAATACGAATTTTTGCAGAATCATGAAAGGACTAAAACGATGAAATTCATTCTATGGACTCTTATTGTGACTATATCGGTTCCCCTCGTCTCAGCTCAGGGGGGCCCTCAGGCCAATGCAAAAAGTCAGAAGGAGCAGGCTGAGCAGTTCAAGGCGTACGCCGCTGCTCATCCCCCGCGTGAGTCCACCGGGCTGGTTCCCTTACCTGATCTGGGGACGGGAACGTATCAGGGTGAGCAAGGTGGGCTTTATCCGAACGGCGAAAACACGCCTCCTCCGGCACACCTCAAAGCCGGGCTCGCATTGTCCAGGGAAATCGTCCCCCTGGACAGCGAAGGCCGCAAGTCGGCTGACGGGACAATCGTGCTGCTCTCCATCGGAATGTCGAATACGACCATGGAGTTTCAGACATTCCAGAAATTGGCTGCCGCCGACAAGGGGCTGAATCCACGGTTGAAGATTGTGGACGGCGCCCAAAACGCCCAGGACGCGAAGAGGACTGCCAAGCCGGAGGCGAACTTTTGGAAAGTCCTGGACGAGCGACTGCAAGCGGCAGGAGTCACCGCAAAACAGGTGGAAGTGGTCTGGATAATGCAGGCGAACGGCAAGCCTACGGAGGGTTTCCCCACGGCCGCAAAAATGCTTCAGGCGGACGTTGTTTCCACCCTTCACAATCTTCATGACAAGTTTCCGAATCTGAAGATTGCTTATCTTTCCAGCCGCTTTTATGCCGGGTACGCCGCCAGTTCGCTAAACCCGGAGCCCTACGCCTATGAAGGAGCTTTCGCGATGAAATGGGCCATCGCGGAGCAGATCGCCGGCAAGGCTGACATGAACTTCGATCCCAAGAAAGGCCAAGTCCGTTCTCCGTGGATCGCGTGGGGGCCGTACTTGTGGGCGGACGGCCTCAAGGGCCGCAAGCAGGACAGCCTGGTCTGGCTCAAAGAAGATGTAATGGTGGGGGACAGAACGCACCCGTCGCCGTCTGGAAAAGAGAAGGTAGCTAAACTGCTTCTGGACTTCCTTAAGAAGGACTCGACTTCACGGCCCTGGTTCGTAGGGCGGTGAATTCAGGATGCTCCAACGGTCGTTGTTTTTATGGGTCGCTGCACTACTGCTGAAGGCGGCGCCTAGCCCGGCACAAGTGAACAGGATCGAAGCCGACGGCGTACGTATCGTTGAGCTGCCGCATGAGCATCCCAGGCTCTACCTGAGGGCGCGCGACATTCTAGATTTGCGCCGCCGCATGATTCATCCAGGAACGAAGCCGGTTTGGGAAGAACTTCAGGCAATGGCCAGAGCCAGCAGGCAGATCCGCCTGGAGGTGGACGCACTGCGCTACTTGCTCGACGGCGACCGGGAGCTTGGGCGTCGCACCGTTGCGGACGCGTTGAGTCTGCGTCGAACAAGCGGGGCGGGATTACAGGACGAGAATAACAGCCGCAAGATCGGACGCATGATGGTCACCGCCTCGATCGTCTACGACTGGTGTTACTCTGCGTTCACCACGGAGCAAAAAGCTGGTTTCATCGCCGGGCTGGTCCGCTTGGCTTCGGGCAGTTGGATGGAACGGTCAAATTCTGGGAGGTCGCTACGGGAGAACAGCTATTCACTCTCAAAGGTCACGAGTTGCCGGTCACTTGCGTTTTCTTCAGCCCCGACGGGCGCTGGCTGGCCTCGGGCGGCGATGACAATACAGCGAAGCTCTGGCACTTGCAGCAGGGAGCGCGGGGCAGGCAAGTCATTATTAGTAGATAGCTTACAGGTAGCTTGACGTGGAGCTGGTTACAAGCATAAGTGCCGTTCTAAGGAGTTTATGTTAGTCAAAGGACTGCTGATATTGATGGTCGCTCTCTTGGCAACCTCGAGCCTTCCGGGACAAAATCCCGCGCGCCCAAAAGAGGGCTGGGGCAAGCAGGTCGAACTCAAGGTGCCGGCAAACGTGGAAGTCGTCTCGGATATCGTTTATGCCACGTATGGTGGCCGGCAACTCAAGTTGGATCTTTACTTGCCAAAGCCGCGGCCTGCTAAACCGGTCCCCGGCATCATCGGAATCCGCGGCGGGGGTTGGCAGCGGGGGGACAAAGAAGGCTTCGCACCCATTATGGCCAACTTGGCGGCCCGCGGGTTTGCGGCGGCATCCATCGAGTACCGGACCATGAAGGAAGCGAAATTTCCCGCGTGCGTGAACGACTGCAAAGCCGCCGTGCGATGGATGCGGGCCGAGGGTAAGCGTTATGGCATTCGCCCCGATGCCATCGGAGCGACTGGTGGCTCCGCCGGCGGGCACCTTGCTGCACTGCTGGGGACCAGCTACAAAGCGGCGGATCTGGAAGGAGACGGTGGGCATTCTGGAATTCCCAGCCGCGTGCAGGCCGTTGTGGCAATGGCGCCGGTATTCGATTTTCGTACTTTGGCGGGGGTCAAAGAGAAGGGCGGCGATGTCCCCGGCATTCTTTTTGCGAACGACGAGAAGCAACTAAAAGTGTTTTCCCCGGCTGCGTACCTCGACGCCGACTCGGCGCCGGTGCTGCTGATGCACAGCATGGCCGACGACACGGTTCCCTATCGGCAATCGCTCGATATGTTGGAGGGTGCAAAGAAGGCCGGCGTCAGGGCCGAGCTGTGGTCCCCGACAGAGGCGCCACATTTCTTCTGGAATGTCGAGAAGTGGTTTCCGGAAACGATCGACCGCGCCGCGAACTTCTTCAATTCCGTTTTCGGCCAGGGCGGAAAGTGATTCGGAATTGCCCGTCATAGCCTCGCATCCGGCGGCCTCTCCGGTGCTCGTTCATCTGCGTAAGGCGCGCGAATAATTTGCGGGGCTGCGCAATCGACTGCAATTCGCGATGATTCTTGAAGAAGGCCAACCAGTTCTCGCCCGGATCGCCACGGCGGTGGACACGCTGAAGATACCGCGCTACGCTCCGTTCGGAGACGACGAAGCCGAGCTTTAAAAGCTTACCGTGGATCTTGGGGGCTCCCCAATCCGGGTTCTCTTGTCCCAGGCGTGGAATCAGCACACGCATCTCATCAATGATCTTCGGCCGGTCTCCGCGCGGTCGGGAGCGCCAGCGCCAGTGGAGTCGAAAACCGGCGCGGCGCCAGCCGAACGTGGCCTCGCCAAGGCACCGGCTCCCGGTCGCAAGCTGCCAATTCCAGGACATCACGAAGTTTCGGCTACACACACCGCTCTATTTTGCGGCTACGCTTACTAGTTGGATTTCGCGCAAACGGAAGCCCAGACGGCGGTCCGGGTTGATTTTGGTGGCCTGCACTTTCAGGTGCTGGTCGCCGGCGTTCGCCAGCGTGATCTTGCCGATCACCGAACGCACGTCGCGGAAATTCGGATTGCGCGTATCGACCACGTCGCCCTGGCGTTTTACATCGCCTTCCACGTCATGGCCGCCGACCGCTACCTTCACCTGGTGGTCGCCGACCCATTGCGATGCCGCCCAGTCCACCGCCGCCGAGCGGGCGCTGGTGATTGCCACCACCTCGTAGGTGCCGGGGCGATACAGCTTGAAATCCCAACTCATCGCACTGGCTGGATTCTGCCAGTTTTGCACCACGCCGCGATCGTCCATATTCAGCGTCGGTCCCTCAATTTGCGCGAAGGCGCAGGGAAGCTTTACCTGCCCGTCCGGCTGCTGAACCAACGCACGCTCCACCTCCGGCACGCCCCCCATCTCCAGCGCGATCACCGAGAGTCTCGCGTCCGGCGCCGCAGCGGGCAGTTTCAGATGCAGTTCGTGACGACCGTCGACGGTCTTCTGCGAAAACGGAATGGCCTTACCGCGCGAGGCCAGCGTGTACGCCTTGGTCACCTTATTGGAAAGCCCGTAGAGAGTGAACTGGCCATTCTTGGGCCAGTCGATGACGTGAACGTAAAGCCGTCCGGCTTTGGCGGTCAGCGAACCCCATGCAAACTCGTACGGGTACGGGCTGGACTTCGCTCCGTAAATCGCTTCCCCGTTGACCTTTAGCCAATCGCCCACGGCCCGCAGCCGCTCCACGCTGGGTGGTGGAATGACGCCCTCCGCGGTCGGACCGACGTTCAACTGGTAAACGCCGCCCTTGCTCGCCACATCCGCTAATTGGCGGATCAGCGTTTGCGGCTCCTTCCAGTTGTTGTCGTTCTTCTTATAACCCCAGGTATCGTTCAGGGTCATGGCTGTTTCCCACTCGACATTCAGCACCTTCGCCGGAATCTGGTTGTCGTCCATGTCCTTGAAATCGCCCATGTCGTTGCCGACGCGGCCGTTCACCAGGCAGTCGGGCTGCAGGGAGCGGACCAAGTCCGCCAGATCCTTGCTCTGGGCCGCGGTCATCTTCTTCGGTGTATCGAACCAGATCGTCGCCACCGGTCCGTATTCGGTCAGAAGCTCACGCACCTGCGGGACAACCTTCTCCCGCAGGTATTTGGCAAAATCCTTCTTGGCCGGGTCGAAATCCCAGGTGTTGCCGTCGCCGTCCCGCTCGTGCCAGTCCTGTGTCTGCGAGTAGTAGAACCCGAGCTTCATGCCGTTGCGGCGGCACGCCGCGGCCAGCTCCGCGATCGGATCGCGATGGAACGGCGTCGCGTCATAGACGTTGTAGTCGGTGGTTTTCGAGTGCCACATGGCGAAACCGTCGTGGTGTTTGGCCGTGATGACCATGTAGCGCTGTCCCGCCGCCTTGGCGACGCGCACCCATTCTTCCGCGTCAAACTTGACGGGGTTAAACTGTTTGGCGATCTGTTCGTATTCGACCACCGGGATCTTGGCGCGATTCATGATCCACTCGCCGATGCCCGAAACCGGCTGCCCTTTCCATTCGCCGGCGGGCACGGCATAAAGCCCCCAGTGGATGAACATGCCGAAACGCGCCTCCCGCCACCACGTGACGCGCTGCTGCCGCGCGGCATCCTCGGCGGGCGGGATATTCTGCGCGCCGGCCGCCAGGGCGGTGGCGAATAAGAGCAGGCCACAGGTGATGCGGCATCGCATTGCGTGTGGCCGGTGTGGTGCGACTTTCGTTTCCTGTTTCATAGATAAGAGAGATCCCATTTTGTAAAATCAGCCGCGGCGGGCGATCATTGGCGTCCCAGGCATTTGAAGAAAAACGCCACCATTTCGCTGGTGAACGGCCGCGGACCGGCGCCGGCGGGGTAGTCTTTAGGCGTGCGCAGAAGACATTCCAGTCCCAGTATATCCATGCGCTCCTTCAGCAACACGCCGAAGCGCGGGCTGTGGATCATCTCGCTCTGGCTGGCCGCCGGCTCGGGACGCAGATCGTGGGTGAAGTACTGAAACGCAGGCGGGTCGTCGCGGGTCAGGTGATTGATGGCCGAGGCGCTCTCAAACATCCGGAATGCCTGCTCGCTGTTCATCTCATCGGGCTTGAGGCCGAACAGCTTGGGAAAAACCGGAAACGTAAGCAGCCGTTCATCCACAGCCTTCGCCGCTACGCGCGGATCGTAACTGGTCTGGCCGTCGACGCTCCCGATGGCGGTAATGCGTGTGGATTGGCGTTTCACGGGGTCGGCGCTGCCCTTTTCCGCCATGTCGTCGTGGAAGCCGATCCATAGCGACATACCCGCGCCCGCCGAACCGCCTACAGCGAAAATCGCATTGGCGTTGAGACCCAGTTCCCGCGCGCGCGACCGCAGGTATTGAATGCTGCGCGCGCCGTCTTCCATGGCGGCCGGCAGTGGCGCCTGCGAGGCGTACCGGTAGTTGGCTGTAGCCACCGAGATGCCGCGCTGTAGGCACATTTCGAGCAACGGCTTGTCGAGCCACTCGATCCACGATTTGTCGCCGGCGGTGAAGCCGCCGGGGTGGAAATACACCACCAGGGGGCTGGAACGGTCCGCGCCGCGCGCTTTCCAGAAGTCCAGCACGTTGCGCTCGTGCGGCCCGTAGGAGACGTTCTCCAGATCTGGGCGGCGCGAATACTTCATGGGGCCCTTCGGCGAAGGCGCAAGCTGCGAACTCTGCGCAACCGGCACAACCTCGTAGCTGACGAATGCGAAGCGCTTCGAATCCGGCGCCCAGGAGGGTGAGTTGATGGTCCCGGTTCCGCCGAACAGTTTCAGAACTGTGCTGGGGCGGCCGGCCTTCCCACCCGCGAGCGGCATCATGCGCAGTTGCACGTCCAGGTTCGCCGGGTGCCCGATGGTGCCTTTGGGGTAGGAGAGAAACACCAGCCACTTGCCGTCCGGAGACGGGTGCGGAAACCAGTCCTCGTATCCGTCGCTGGTGATCCGTTCGGCGCGCTGGTCGCCGGGACCTGCGCCATCGGCCGGAATGCGCCAGATATTCTCGCTGCCGCTGCGCTGCGAATTGAAGTAGATCCATTTGCCGTCCGGAGAGAAGTCGGGGCCGTCGTCGTAGGCCGGGTGCGAGGTCAAGCGCTGCTCTTCGCCCCCGGAGGCGGCAATTCGGTAGAGGTCCCAGTTCTCCTCCGCGCCACGCCTGCCGGTGAACACTAGCCACCGGCCGTCGGGCGACCAGGTGTGGTAGTAGCTCGGCGTGTTGGGGGTAATCATCCGGGCGCCCGAACCGTCCGCGCCAGAGATCCACACGTGAGAGGCAGGCTTCCCGGGCGCAAACGCGGAGATGGCGAGCAGTTTGCCGTCGGGCGAAAACCCGTGGTCGTTGTTGCAGCCCTTCACCGCGCCCAGGTCGACTTTTTCGGGCTCGACATGGCCCGCTACCGGCAACTTCCAGAGCGAACCTTCGGCGTTCAGCAGCAGATATTTGCCATCCAGCGACCAGTTCGGCGCCAGGAGCAGCCTCTCGGCCGTGTAAATCACCTGCACCGCCTTGGTGTCCACATTATAGATGGAAATCTTGCTGCGGACTTTCGGTCCGGGTTGCTGTGCGTACAAGCCTGCACAGCAGACAGCACTGAGTGCCACAAGCGTGGTTTTTCGCATATTCATAGCCTCTTGATTACTTCGGTGGTGTAGTATATCATATCCCCGACAGAAGTTTTCGATAAACGGGATAGGCAGACGCGATGCGCTGAAAACGATCATGAGCTCTGGCACGACGTTCGCCTGCCAGGCCATTTCCGCCGTGGCTTTCGGCATGATCGGCGCGGGAGGACGAGGCCGCTACATGGGAGGCCTCGCCGCCAAGGATCCGCGCGTTCGCGTGGCTGCGAATCTCTAAAAGGTGGTGTGTTATGTTGCGTCGAACGGCTCTAGTGGCCGCCCTCTGTTTCCTACTGCTTGACGCGTTCTGCGCCAATGCTCAAAGCACCTCGGCGGCGGTTGTGGGCGTGGTTCGAGACGCCTCCGGCGGCGCTGTCCCTGCGGCTGAGATCAAGATCCGCAATGTAGATACCAACATCAGCCGCCAGACCGCATCGGACGAGCGCGGGGGGTTCACCATCACAAACCTCGCCCCCGGCCAGTATGAACTCACGGCCGGAAAAACCGGATTCCATCTTCAGCGCGAGACCGGCATCGAGTTGCAGGTGAGCCAGACGGCCCGCATGGAACTCACGCTACAAGTTGGAGCCCTTGCGGAATCGGTGGAGGTAAGAGCGGACCTTCCACTCCTGAATACGGAGAATCAGGCCAAGGGGGACGTGATTGTCACGCAGGAGATCCTGGAGATGCCCCTCAATGGCCGCGACGTTTTCGACCTGGCATTCTTAGTGCCCGGGGTGATAGAAAAGGCGGACAGCGATTTTGGCGGACCGGCGGTAAACGGCGCGCGCTCCGATAGCTCCAACTTTCTGATGGGCGGGTTCACCATGCGCGACCCCCGCTACGGCCAGAATCAGGCCTCTCCCAACCTGGACGCCATCCAGGAGTTCAAGATGGAAACTTCGGGCTATTCCGCTGAGCACGGCCGGCTCTCCGGCGGCGTCATGTCGATGGTGTTGAAGGGCGGCACGAACAGGCTGCACGGCACGCTGTTCGAATTCGTCCGCAACGACCTGTTCGATGCGCGCAATTTCTTCGCCGACTCGAAGCCCAAGCTCCGCCGTAACCAATTTGGCGCCGTGGCGGACGGCCCAGTGTGGATTCCAAAGATCTATGACGGCCGCAACCGCACGTTCTTCATGTTCAGTTGGGAGAGTTTCCGGCAGAGCATCGGCGACATCCGACTGTCGCGCGTCCCCACGGTGCTGGAACGGACAGGCGATTTCTCGCAGACCCGCGACGTGGGCGGCAAGATCGTGATGTTAAAAGACCCGCTGGCCACGGGGGTCTGCAACGCGCAGCAGCAGGGCGGTTGTTTTCCGGAGAATCGCATCCCCGCCAGCCGCATCAGCCCGATTTCGGCTAAGATTGTGCCCTACTGGCCGCTGCCGAACCGGCCGGCCGAGGTCAACAACTACCTCGCCAACGTGGCGACTTCGAGCCCCTGGAACAGTTTCATCTCCAAGTTCGACCACCGGCTCTCGGAGAAGGATACGCTCTCGTTCCAGCTCTTCGAGCGGCGCAACACGAACGCGATTCCGTTCGACGTCAGCGACCTGGGCGTCCCCGGCACTATGGGGCACACTGCCCAGACCCAACTCGGATTGACACTCACCCGCATCTTCACCCCCACGCTCATCAATGAATTCCGCGGCGGCTTCACCCGCGTGCACGGCAACCAGAAGCTGAACGACGGCGGCCGTAACTTCGCAGCCGAATTCGGCATCGCGGGCGTCGATACGGAGCCGGCGCTGTGGGGTTTCCCCCTGTTCAATGTCCGCGACCTGGCAGCCTTGGGTGACCGTTCCGACAGGCCCTTTGACAGCCTCATCAACCTGTACCAGTGGAGTGACACGGTCACTTGGGTGAAGGGTCCGCACCAACTGAAGTTCGGCGGCATGGCGCTGCGCACCCAGAGCTTCCACCCCTACGTGAACAACAACCGGGGCACGTTCAACTTCCTGGGATTCTGGAGCACCCAGCCGTTTGGAGACTTCCTTCTGGGCTCGCCCGACAGCGCCTCGCGAGCTACCACCGTGCCGCGGAATTATATCCTCTCCACCGACTACGGCGTGTTCGTGGAAGACAACTGGAAAGCCACCTCGAACCTCACCTTCAACATCGGCTTGCGGTACGACCTGACGCTGCGCCCCACCGACAAGTACGGCAGGTATGCCAACTTCGTCCCCGAGGTGGGCAAAATCGTCATCGCCAGCGACCGCACGGTGCCCAACCTGGCCGCCCTGGTCTCCAGCGTGGGAATTGCGACCGGCATCGGGCTGGCCAGCGATTATGGCATCCCTCCGTCGCTGATCTACAACAATTACAAAAACTTCAGCCCGCGCTTTGGATTTGCGTGGCGCCCCCTGGGCGGCAACCGCAGTGTCGTCCGCGGCGGATACGGCATCTTCTACGGGCAATCCATGCAAGACCCCATTACGAACGATCTGGCCAACATCTTCCCTTTCGCCATCAATCAAAACGTGAGCCGCGGTGCGAACCCGGCATTGTTGACGCTGGCCAACCCGTTCGCCAACGCGCGGGGCGCCTCCGTGAAGTTCGACGGCTACGAACTGCGGCCCGGACCGCAGTACATGCAAAGCTGGAACCTCACCGCCGAGCGGGAACTGGGCCGGTTCGCGGCTCTTGAGATCGGCTACACCGGTTCGAAGGGAACCCACCTGCCGCGCAAGTACGACCTGAACCAGCCGTTCTACGACCTGGCGCTGCGTCCGCCCGGCGGCTCATTCCCCCGGCCCTACCCGCAAGTCGCAAATACCATTACCTTCTACCGCGATGGATCGAATTCCACCTACAACGCCGGCACGGTCACACTACGCCGGCGCCTAAGTCGCGGGTTCTTCTACCGCATCAATTACACCTACAGCAAATCCATCGACGACGCGTCGAACTACGGTAACGGCCAGGGCCAGGCGCAGGACGCCCGCAACCTGAGCCTCGAGCGCGGGCGGTCCAACTTCGACCGCGGTCATGCCGCTACCATGGATTATTCGTGGCAGATACCCTGGCGCAGGCGCACCGGCGTATCCAAACTGCTGCGCGGCTGGCAACTGGCCGGCACCGGGCGCGCGCTTACCGGTGCGCCCTTTACGCCCATGACGTCGAACGTGAACCTGAATCAGGGAGGCGCCATTCGGCCGAACCGCATCGCCAAAGGCACGCTTCCGGATCCGAGCCCTTCAGCCTGGTTCGATATTTCTGCCTTCCCCACTGTGCCCATCGGCGACTACCGGCTGGGCAGTTCCGGCAGGGACATTCTCGACGCCCACGGCCTGGTGACGCTCAACGCATCGCTGATCAATAATACCCAACTCGGCGAATTCGGCAAGCTGCAGTTCCGCTGGGAGGTGTTCAACCTGCTCAACCACGCGAACTTAAGCCAGCCGGTGGTGAACGTCAATGCGTTGAATGGCGGGACTATCACCAGGGCGGGCGCGGCCCGTTCCATGCAGTTCGGGCTGCGGTATCAGTTCTGAAGAAGTACAAATCATGCGAAAACTCTTCCTACTGGCGTGCCTCTGGTTCGCCGCGCTGGCCTGTCCTGTCTTCGCGGCGGAACCCATCGCCATTGAAAATGCGGCTATCCGTCTGCGGTTCGACGCCGCCAGCGGCGCTGGGCGCCTTACCGATAAACGCACGGGCGAAAGCTGGGACTTGAATCCGCCGGCTGTGGCGGCGAAGGGCCAGACCGCAGCGCCGGTGAAGCCCGCAAGTGCACGACTGGACGGCAGCATCGTCCGGTTTTCCGCCGGTCCGCGTCTTTCGTGGGAAGTTAAGCTATTCGACAACGCGGTGGAGTACTCGTACCAGGCCGCAGCCGATATCGACGAGGTGCTGCTGCTCGACCGCAGCCTCACCATCGAAGCGGGCGCGCAGAATTACTACGCTGTACCGCACCGCCTGGGCAATCTCCTTCCCGTGGAGGGCGAGCAGCCCATCACCCGCCGCATGCGCGCCTATACCCGCGGCGGATACTCCATGGCCATGTACGGCGTGGTGAAGAACGGGTCGGCGCTACTGGTCACTTGGGAGCCACCTTACGCGGACGTGATTGTCGATTACGCCGTTGCGCCGGTCCGCCGCATTACATCGAGCATCGCGCTACGGCGCGGCACACGCGGCTTCCGCATCCTGCCGCTCGGACGCGGCGGCTATGTCGAGATCGCCAAGGCGTATCGTCCCATTGCGCGCGAGCGCGGGTTACTGCGGACTCTCGCGGAGAAGTTGGGCGAACATCCCGCCGCCGCGCGCTTCTTCGGCGCGGCCGATTTCAAGCCCTTCGCTTTCATCCGGCGGATGCCGAACACGCGGTTCAACAAAAGCGATAAGGAAACCCTGACCGTCAACTTCACCTTCGAAGAGTGCGCGCGCCTGGCCGAGCACTTCCGGAACGATCTCGGCATCGACCGCGCGCTGCTCGTCCTCAACGGTTGGATCAACGGCGGCTATGATGTACGGCACCCCGATATTCTGCCCGCGGCGCCGGAGATTGGCGGCGATACCGGACTGGCGGAGTGCCGGCGGCGGGTGAAAGCGCTCGACGGCTGGAGCTTCGGACTACACGATAACTACCAGGATTTCTATCGCGACGCGCCGTCGTGGGACGAGCAGTACATCGCGCGGGGGCCGGACGGTTCGCTGATAAAAGCCGGCATATGGTTCGGAGGCCAGGCGTACTTCATGTGCTCGCAGAAGGCGCTCGAAATCGCCGCGCGGCCGCAGAACATTCCGGCGGTACGCCGGCTGTTCGCGCCGGACCTGTATTTCTCCGACACGATTTTCGCCGTGGCCCCGCAGGTGTGTTTCGCCCCCGAACATCCGCTCGACCGCGCCGCCGACATTCGCTACAAACAGCAACTCTCCGGCTACATCCGGAAAGAGATCGGCTTATTCGGCAGCGAGGAAGGCATGGAATGGGGCGTGCCGTACGCCGACTATTTCGAAGGCATCCTCTCGCACAAGACCGGCTACCAGCGGCTGAACGACGCGCAGTGGACCACCGCCGATATTATCGTGCCGCTGTTCGAGATCGTCTATGGCGACGCCATCGCCATGTACACCCACCAGAGCGACCGCCCCAGGCCCGACAACCCGGCCCATATTCTCGACTTGATGCTCTACGCGGAGATGCCGGTCTACTATTTCGGCAATCACCTCTACTGGACGGACCCGGCGCAGAACTATCAGCCGCCTGCCGGTTCGGACGCGCGCCTGGTCTTCGCCCGCGGAGGCAGCCTGGGGCTGACTGATCAGTTCATCAAGAACACCTACGAAGTGCTCAGCCCGCTCAACCGCCTCACCGGCCTGCTGCCCATGACGGACCACCGGTTCCTCACACCCGATCGCAAAGTCGAAAGTACGCGCTTCGGCGGCGATGTCCGCATCACGGTGAATTTCGGCGCGGCCGGGTACGATGCGGGCGCCGCCATGCTACCGCAGTGGGGCTTCCTGGTGGAGAGCCCGGCGCTCACCGCGTTCTATGCCACGCGATATCGGGACATGCAGTTCTCGGCCCCGACTTTCATGGTGCTGCGCAGCCTCGACGGCAAGCCGCTGGACGAATCCGCGCGCGTCCGCATCTACCGCGCGACCGGCGACCGACGGGTGCCATTGGGTGGCCGTGTCGAGGAAGTGGATACGGAGAGAGTAGTCACGCGAGGGTTATAGATCCGCTTCTGAACTTTCTACATTTTCTGGCGGCGGCAAATTTACTTAACGAAGGGTAACTCGATGTACGAAGGCCGCTTGGCGTCGTGATAGACCGTGTTGCGCGCGGTTACCTGGCGCGTCCATGCGTTCACCGGTTCTCCCGTGTTGGAGTTGGGTTCGAACTTGGGGAAGTTGCTGCTCGATATATCCACGCGGATCCGGTGCCCTGCTCCGAACAAGTTGCTGGTCGATCCCAGATCGATGGTCACGGGGTAGACCGTGCCCGGCTGCATCAACTCCGGTTTGTCGAAGCCGTTACGGAAGCGGGTACGGATCTCGCCGTCGGCCAGGATCAAGGCGTATCCGTCGGGGTAGACATCCATCAGCTTCGCAGTGAAGTCCGTGTCCGGAGCATCGGAGGAGATCCACAAGGTGGCGTGGATTCTCCCCGTCACTTCCTGCGGGGCGGCGAGCGGCGCCGTGGAGTACGAGAGCACATCGGGGCGGCGGTTCAGGGGCAGCGCATCCTTGCATGCCGGAATCCTGGGCGAACAGACCTGATCCTGAATGCACATGGGGACGCCGCCAACGGCGAAGCGCCCGCCGATTGTGGGGACGGGATTGCGCGGGTCAAACTCGTAGCTGGAAGGTTCGCTGTTCGAAGGCGATGCGGGACGCAAGAGACCGCCGTCGTGCAGATAGTAACGGCTGGCAGTGGCGCCGGGCGGAGGCCAGGAAGGCGCGTTGTGCCACTCTCCCCCGTGGTTCAGCTTCCCGCCGCTGGTGCGCGTGCCGCCTCCGCCGCCCATGCGGTAGGTCTGCACTCTTTCGGCGCCGATGGTTTCGAGCGGCAGTTTGCGCAGCAGATAGTCGAACCACTCCGCCACGAGCTTCGCTTGGTCCTCCGTGGCGCCGGAACCGAATGCGGCATTGCCGCACTCGCTCGTGCCGATGCCGTGGGGCCACGGGCCCACCATGAGCTTCTTCTCCGTCTTTTGCAGACGGGAGAGCGTAGAAAAGACTTCCAGCGTGCCCTCCGCGAAGTTGTCGTACCAGCCGGTGACGAACAGCGTCGGCACGTCTTTCATTTCGCGATAGAAGCCCGCGGTGTAGAACCGGCGCTGCTTCCAGAATTCATCCAGGCTCGCATGGTCGTAAGACGCGCGATAGAGCGCCAGGTAGTCGGGAAAATCGTTCAGCAGGGCGGCGCGGCTGAGCGGAGCGGTTTTGAGCCAGTTTCCGAAATCCGCAGCCACGGTCTTCTCGATTCGGGCTGCCGATTCAGGCTTCTGCTTCGCCTGCGGGCTGGTGGCGGCCGAGCGCAGTATCCAGGACACCCACGATGCGTTCGGCGCGCCGCCGGGATAGCTCACGGATTCATACAGACTCGCGCCGGCCATTTGAATAAACATGCCCACCAGGTGGGGTGGCCGGAAAGTGGCGGCGCTATATTGGTTCATTCCGGTGTAAGAACCGCCAAATGTGCCTACCTGCCCGTTCGACCACGGTTGCGCGGCGGCCCATTCGATGGTGTCGTATCCGTCCTCGCCGTCGTCGAACGGAGTGAATTGGCCCTCCGAAGCGTAACGGCCGCGGCAATCCTGCACCAGGACGGCATATCCGTGCGGAGCCACCACGGGTCCCAATTTGCGGCGGCCGTTCTTGTTGTAGGGCGTGCGCTCGAGCAACACCGGAAAACGGCCTTCCACGGTCTTCCCGTTGCGCGCGGGCAAATAGACATCCGTGGCCAGACGCACTCCGTCGCGCATGGGCGCCATCACGGTTTGCATGGTATGGGAGTCGAACGGCTCGCGGGGAGCGGCCGGCAGAAGCGCGGCCGCCGCCAACCAGGACAGAAGGATTTTCATTGTATTGGTGCGCTCTCTAGATGCGAACATTTCCGTTCGGGGATCCGGCTGCCAGTTGCCGCCCATCGCGGCTGAACGCGGCGGAAGCGAAAACCAATCACGATTCCCCCGGTCAAATTACTTGACCACCGAAGTATTTTTACATCGTATCATCCACCGAAGTCAAGGCCTTGTTAAGATGAAAACCGGCACCCCATGGCTGACTCGATCATCGCGCCGCGGCGCAAGCACGCCACCCCCCTGGAAGACTACAGCTTTCTCATCAGCAGGGTCTACTACAACTACATCGGGATGCTGGAACGGACCATCGCGGAAATGGGTCTCGATGAAGTTCTGGCCGGCAACGGCAACGTCCTGTTCGCCTTGTACGAGCGGGACGGCCGCATCATCAAGGAACTGGCGCAGCGCGTGTCGATGTCGCAATCGTCGCTGACGAAAACACTGCAGCGGATGGAACGCGCTGGAATCGTCGAACGCCGCCGGGACAGCGCCGACGGCCGGGCGACCCGCGTCACGCTCACACCGCTGGGCCGTTCCATCGAGCCGCAGTGCAAGTCGCTCGCCCGGCGCATGGAACTGGTACTGCTGAAGGGCATGACAAAAGAGGAAGGCGCCACCCTCAGAATTCTGACTGTGCGGGCCATCGACAACCTGCGGCGGGTTAACGCTGGGCCGGAACAAAAAAAGACAGGGACGTGAGACAGGCAAAGTGGGTCGTGGCGGCGGCATTAGGGACCGCGCTCTTCGCGCACACAACCGCTGGCCGGAAACAGGCGCCCGCGCTCGAAGAGAAGATACGCCGGGACGAACCGTTCTCCGAAGAATACCGGAAGATCTTGCAGAAATATCGGAAACAGGTGAAGGCGGAGTCGGCCAAGACAAATGAGCACCGCGACCTGCTGTCGGAGGGCGAGGACTTCGAGGGCCGTGTTGCTGCGATCCCGGAAGAAGACATGTATGGCGGCGAGGAGAGAGAAGATGGATTGGAGCCCGAACTCACCGTTGTAACGTGGCGTAATGTGGCATTGGCAAGGCACCGGCTCCCGCCCGCAAGCTGCTGACTAAAGGACATCACGGAGTTTCGGCTATACACGGCCCGAACCCGAAATCGTGCCAGTCCGGATTCAGTAACAACTTCAGCACCCGCTCTCGCGTCTGATCAGCGACCCGGCGATTCGATGCTTGCCCACGCAGTCTGTGCGCAACCACCGCATTGCCATCCTTCGCCATCCGCCCAAGCAACTTCCGCACCCAGCGGTCACTGATCCCCAACTGCCAGGCGGCCTGCCTCTGCGTCAATACTCCATCCTTCACTCGCTTCAACCAGTCCAGCCAGTCTCGTTCCTCTTGGCTCATCGCAATTCGTTCCATCCTCCAGCCAATCGGCTGTCAACAGGAACTTCTCATATTGCCGCGACAAGTTTTTGCGGAGCACAGGCCTCTCCTGGTAGGCCATGATAGAATGGCGCATCATGAGACTCTGCATCCTATTGTGTCTGCTCTCCACTCTCTTTCTGGTCTGCGTGCCGGTCGAAGCTGCCAGCCCGGCAACGTTCTATTTCGTGGATATCGGCTCGGGCAATGCCACACTCGTCGTCACGCCCGCCGGCGAGACGATTTTGCTCGATTGCGGCACGCCCGAGGCGGGCAAGCGGATCGTCGAGTTCGCCAAGCAGAACGGCATCGCCAAGATCGATTACCTCGTCGTGACGCACTTCGAAGAGGATCATATGAGCGGCGCCCCCAACATCGCCGCGGCGATGCCCATTCTCAACTGGGTGGATCACGGCATGACGGTCACCGACCGCAAGAGCGACGACTGGTGGGCGGCGCACCGGACCCTGACGCCTGGCCGGCGGCCGTCGCCGGGCGTCGGCCAGTTTCACGATAAGACCTGGGCCGCCTTCCTTGCGGCCCGCGAGAAAAGCGGCAACCACATCGTCGTGAAAGCCGGCGACAAACTCCCCATCAAAGGGATGGACTTTACGGTGCTGAGCGCGGCGGGCAAGGTCATCTCCAGCCCGTTGAAAGGCGCGGGGAAGCCCAACCCGGCCTGCGCGGACATCGAGAAGCGCGTCGACGACGATGCCGAGGACGGCCAGTCCGTAGGCATGCTGCTCACCATGGGCCGGTTCCGCTTCGCCTACCTCGGTGACCTCACCTGGAGCAAGTCCAACTCAATGTTCTGCCCCGAGAACAGGGTCGGCACGGTCGATGCCTACCTCATCACGCATCATGCCCAGAGTGTGAAGCGGTCGTTAGGCGAGTACTACTGGGGCCTGTCGTGTTGTTCCCCAGCAGAGGTTCGCGGGCTGCATCCGCGTGTAGCGTTCCTGAGCCTGGCCTCGCGGGGCCATGCTTACGGAGACTCCGCGGCCATGGATACGGTGAAGGCGTCGCCTGGCCTCGAAGACCTGTGGCAGACAGAGAAGGTCACCGCTGGTGGAGAGATGAACGGCAACGCGCCCGACCAGTTCATCGCCAACATCGGCGAGGCGCGCAGCGAGCAGGTTCCGTATATCAAGATGGTGGCAAACGCGGATGGATCGTTCACTGTGACGAACAGCCGCAACCAGTTCACCAAACAGTACAAGACCAAACGGTAATGCTGTCACGCCGCGGTTTCCTCATAAGCGCCGCTGGCGGCCCACTCTGCCAGCTCCAGCAAACAGAGAGAAACCGCTTTCATGTTCGGGAATGAATTTCCCGATGAATCGTTCAGACGAAATCGACTCCCACTTCTGCGGCGATGCGGCGCAGATACCTGGCTGAACTGCGCAAATATTCCATCCGGCCATTACGCCGCCTGCTTTTCCAGCGGGTACTCGTGGTGCAGTCCTCCGAGCACAGGTTTCGCCTTGACGCGGCAATCGTCAGGAATCTGGTGGCGCTGTGGGGACGGTTCAGGAAGCGGTTTAAGCGGCAGTGGAATGCCTGGTCCAAGACTCTTGCGTGGACGGCCGTGATTGTAATGCGTGACCATACGAGGCGCGACTCGAATCCTCAACTTCAGCAGGAGTTCGTCGGCGATTCGGACCTGGCCCCAAATCGGATTGTTAGCGGCCATTTTGCGAATCAGTTCTCGCAGATGGGTAGAGAGCTTGGGCCGGCCCTGAGGCTTGGACTTCCAGCGCCAGAACAGGCGGAATCCTTATGCGATGCCATCGGATGAGAGCATCTGGTTTGACAACGACGAGGGCTCTGCGCCAGTCAAAGAACCTGCCCAGGAGAACCATCAGGAACCTGGTCGCATCGGTGGCACGGTGAGGCTTGACCTTGCGTTCCTGAAAGATCGCGAGTTGCTTGCGGAGAAACAGATTCTCGGCGGCCAGCGCACCGTGAGAGCGACAAAACGACGACGCCAACCGGGCGCAGTCCGCAAGCTGGCGTACCCGTGGCATAAAGGCCCAGGATCTCATGCCCGAAGTGAATCCAAGTTGTTGAAAAGGAGCCCGTACCGATTTATTGCGCACTTCAGGCCTTCAGCACCGGTATGGGCGGCGCGCAGCCTGAATTTGGCACGGGCTCCATTCCGCCCGCACGGGGATGATGGAACCCAGACTTGCACCTGTTGGAGGATCGGGGCCGGCGTGCGCTCACCACCGGCAGATCTCGGGCGAGGAGGCGTAGCAAACCAGGGCCGGCACAGTCTCGCACCCACTTCAAAGTGCCTTCAGCGCACAATCAGTCTACGTCGGCACAGGTACGATACCCACGGTGGGCGTCACGCCTCTGGATCCACCATCGCCCCCGGAGGACCGGCCATACCTCATGTAGTGACCAAACTCAAAAAACTACCCATGGTTTCGTGGGTTTACAGATCTCCATGGCAAACATGCGTTAGAAGGCGAACCGCAGGGCTAGTTGAATCAGCCGGGGGTCGTTAGCCTGGGAACTGACGACCCCGAATTGCGGCGTCCCGAATGCCATCCCGGGATAGCCGAATTGTGGATGATTCAGAAGGTTAAAGACTTCGGCCCGGAACTGCAATCCCAGCTTGTTCTCGGGTCCGAAGGTGGTCTTCTTGAACAGCGCGAAATCGAGGTTCCCGATGCCGTCGGCGCGCACATTGGGCATCGTGCGACCGGCGTTTCCGAATGTAAACGGCGCGGGCTGGCTGAATACGGAAGGGTCGAACCACTTCTTCAGCCGGCTTTCCGGCGCCCCGCTTAGGGCGGGGCTCTTGCCGTTGTTGTTCGGCCGGGAGGAGCCGGCGAAAGCGTTGGCAAGGTTTTGAGAAGCCGTGATGAAGAGCGGGAAGCCCCGCTGCGCCGTCATAACGCCGTCGATCCCCCAGCCGGAAACCAGTTTTCCAGCCACACCTGTGGTGTTGCCGAGAAATCTCTTTCCGCGGCCTACCGGCAAATCCAGCACGTAGCTCACCACCAGGCGCTGCGGCGCGTCCCAGGCGGATAGCGACCGCTCGCCTCGGATGTTGTAGTGGTTCTGGAACTGCGAGCCGCCCACTTCGAGCCAGTTCGTCAGGCTGTCGATGGTGCTAATGAGCTTGGCCGCCGTATAGGAGGCCAGCAAACTGCCGCCCGCGCCGAACCTCTTTTCCAGCTTGACCTGGAGCGAATGATAAATGGAATCGCCCACCCCGCTGCCTAACAGGTTCACGGCGCTGTATTGCGGATAGGGACGCAGAAGCTGGCTCTGGGTAATCGTGGAGTTGGCCAGGTTTCCGTTCTGGATTAGCCCGTAAAACGGGTTCTTGACGGTCTTAATGAGGTCCGGCCCCATGGCCATGTACTTCGGATCCAATTGGTTGGCCAGGACGGTGCCGACCGGCAGGTGCACCCCCCGCGAGCCCGCGTAAGCCAGATCCACTAGGATATTGCCCCACAACTGCTGCTGCACGTTGAAATTCCACTGCTGGGCGTAGGAATAGGCATTGCTCGGGAACATGGTGCCGACGCCTAGGCCCAACAACCGGTCCTGGAAACTCGGATCGCGCTGGGGCGGTTGGGTAATGCCGTTCGGGAACGGATTGCTGAGCTGTCTGAAGGGGGTCAAGCCGCCGTCGTTGGAGGCCACGTAAGGCGTCCCATAGCTGTTGATGGCATCCGAGTTGGGGGACGCGCCCAGCACAGAATTGTTGGGCAGCCAGAAAACTCCGTAGCCGGCCCGCAGCACGGTGTTCTGTGCCACCTTGAAAGCCAGGCCGATGCGTGGGCCGATCTCCATTTTTTCAAGATTTATGTTGTTCCGGCTGTCGCGGTCGGACGAGTTCACCAAAGCCACTCTCCCCACCAGCGGCAGACCGGTGGCTTGCGCCAGGGGACTGGGAGCCCTAGGAAGGAAGAAGCTCAGGCGGTCGTACCGTTCCGACCAGGGCCCGTCCTGTTCGTAGCGCAGGCCGACGTTCACGGTCAGCCTCCTGGAAACGCGGATGTCGTCCTGTAGGTAGACGGCGCGGTAGATGCGTTGGGCGGCGACGGGAGTGATCGTGGTCACCGATCCTGCGGCGGGGTAGCCCAGCATGAAAGAGGCGAATGCGAACCCGCCCGAGGGGTGCAGCGGGTCGCTCGAAGTGAACCCCGCGTCAAAGTTGAACGTACTGCCAGCGGCGTTGGCCTGCGCGTAATTGTAGCGGCCCAAGCGCAACTCGCCGCCGAACTTGAGTGAATGCCGGCCCTGAATCTTGTTGAGGCTGGCAGCGAAACTGTGATCGTCCACCGCGGAGTGAATGATGGTTCCGGTTTCGGAGAAGAACTGCGTCATTCCGGGCATTCCTAAGATGGTAGGTACGGTGCGGAAAGAGACCGCATTGTTCATGCTGGCGGGCCATCCGAGTTGGGTAAGGTCGAAGCCCAGGCTTTGGGGCTCCTGGTTGATGGTCTGCCGCAGGAAAGCGTACCGGAAATTGGCGACCAAGGTGGGCGAGAACATGTAGCTGTCGTTGATGGCGGCCTGTTGGTTCCACCAGTTCTGCGGCACCACCTGAATGGGATAGGAATGCGTTCCGAAGGGATCGACCGGCAGCAGGTGCTGGTCCCAGAGCGTATAGCGGCCGAACAAGGTCTGCTTGCCGCTGAGTGTGGCGTCGATGCGGGTGGTCCACTGGGTGCTGTCCGCGCCCGCGCTGGTGTTCCCGACCCAGTTATTGATGCGGGTCACCGGATCGCCGGGTGCATTAGAGGGCCCCCAGACATTGTTGTTGGCCAGGAACTTCGCCGCCGAATCGATGCGATTGGGACAGATCACGTTGAGGACTCCGCCGCAACTGACGGGGTCGCGGATGAAGTAGCCCGCCCGGTTGGGATCCGGGCGCGTGGTCAGTGGGTCGTAAAGGGGGATCACGTTGCCCTTGGCATCGCGAAGGCCGGAAAAGTCACCGCGCCGTTCCTCGGCCGTGGGTACGGTGAATACGGAGGAAATGCCGCGCCGCTGGGTGAAGCGCTCCAGGTTGGTGAAGAAGAACAGCTTGTTCCGGCCGTTATACACGCCGGGAATAATCACGGGGCCGCCGAGAGATCCTCCGAACTGGTTTTGCGTAAAGGCCGGCACGCCGACTCCCGCCGCGTTATTGAAGAAAGTATTGGAGTTGAGCACCTTGTTGCGGAGATACTCGTACGCAACTCCGTGGAATTCGTTGCTGCCCGCCTTGCTGGTAAGGTTGACCACGCCGCCTGCGAAACGGCCGAACTCGGCCGAAAGGCTGCTGGTCTGGACCTTGAACTCCTGAATGGAATCCTGCGTAGGGGTCAGGGCCAGCATGTTGGCGTAGATGTTATTGAGCGGGCTGCCGTCCAGGAACGCGGCGCTCTGATTGGCGGCGCCGCCGCCGATCTGGAAATTGCCCGCCGCAAACGGGTTCTGTCCGGCCGGGTTCTTTTGCGACCCGCCCTGCGGCACCACGCCCGGCACCAGCGCCACCAGAGCCAGCGGATTGCGCCCATTCAATGGCAATTCGTTAACCTTGCGCGCTTCCACCACCTGGCCCAGCGAGGAGGTCTCCGGCTGCAGTAGGGGGGTCTCCGCTGTGACCTCGATGGTTTGAGTCAACGCGCCCACTTCCATGCCTGTGACGTCAATGCGGATAGTGCTCTGGACCTCCACCGTAATCGGCTCGCGGGAGAAGCGCTTGAAACCGGCTTTCTCAACCTCCACCCGGTACTGGTTGGGAAGGAGATTCACAAACTGGTAAGAGCCTTCGGCGTTGGTCCGCATAACACGTTTTTCGGTGGTAGCCAGGTTGGTGAGTGTTACCTGCGCACCGGGCAACAGAGATCCGGAAGAATCCGCCACCGTACCGACAATGGAGCCATAGAAGGTCTGCGCGACCGCCGCACAGCACCACAGCATCAATCCGGCAAAAATTACAACCGTTTTCTTGGTATGCATAAATTGCATAATGTCCCCCTCAATAATCGGAATTTCCGTCGTGGCCTTCTATCCACACTCCATCCGCACCTAGCCGGCTGGTCTGTCACAGTGCTCGCCGATATCGCCCAATATCCCTGCGCACACGCCCCAATCGGGATCTCTTCGGCCATGCAGCAAACGATTGCTTTAACGTTATCTTTAACTTTCTCAGAGAGATTAAGCGATTCGCTGGTGCTTTGTCAAGAACAAAGTAAAGGATTGTCAACGGTTATTAGAAATGTCCCCATGCTCCGTTCATTAGAAATGTCCCCATGCACTTCTTCCCTACGTAGCCAGTTGGCTTTCCGTGGCCTCGGCCGGAGCGGAGCCCTGCGAGGCCGTTAGGCCGAGCGTTTAGGCGGAGCGCAGGCCGGAACCACAGAAAGCCGCGCGCCTTCCGCGGCTCTAGGTGCACCCGCCGCTTTCATGTCTTGATAGCTTCCTCCCCCGGTAGTGAATCTCCTTCCTCCCGTCTTCCCACTCGTACACCGTCACCTTGCTTTTCACCGGCGCATGGTGCCGTTGAGCCTGGAACGGCTGGCGATCTGCGCTCATCGTAGTGAAGCCGGAAACCGTCATCGCGTGGCATCGCAACCGCTTCCGGCTGTGCTGGACATGCAAGGTCCGCCGGGCGGTCTGGGTGGCCAGCGGTTTCGAGAGTCCCGCCATCTGATCCGCCAGACAAGCCGCGGCTCACCATGTCAGTCGCAGCGTCAACTGCAGCACGCGGGCGGCGTTGCCGGAAGCGCGCGTGTCCAGGACCCCATCTCCGCCCACGGAATTCTGGTTGCCGGGGTGGTTCAGCACATTAAAGAAGTCCGCGTTAAACCGCAACTGCACGCGGTCCCGGATCGCGATGGTCTTGAACAGCGACGCATCCAGCCCCCACTGCCGCACGCTCGGAAAATACTGGTTCTGCCACGGGTGCAACCCAGGATTGTAGGTCGTTCGCTGCGACGTGCCGTTCTTGAGCGTGACCCACACGGTGTTGGTTCCATAATATTGGAACATCGGATCGTTCCGGTCAGGGGCCTTAGGCCACGGCAGCAAGGGTTGTCCCGCAGGCTTGTAGTCTGCCGGAACTCCCATTACGCCGTTCGGTTTGCCGCTCGCGTCCACGCTGTTGATCTGATTGGCGGGGATGTAGCCGTTCCACCACAGGTAACCCGGCCAGCAGGCGCCGCTGCGGCAGTCCTGAACCGGGTACTTGTAACCGTACATCTCGATCTTGTCGCCGGCCGGATAGATGTTGGTCGGCAGCGCGAAATACGATGTGCCCAGGCTGCCCATGCCCGCGACCTGCCAGCCCCCGATAATCTTGTTCAGGACCCCGTTCGCATTGCCGGCCAGCGCCTTCCCCCGGCCGAACGGCAGGTCCGCAATCCAGTTCCATCGCACGCGGTGCTTCGGAACGCCCGTGTCCCGGCCGTAGTTCAGGAACCGGTTGCGCTGATCGTAGTCTTCCGGTACCGTCCCGGGCAGAAACTGGTTGGTGCCCGGAACATTGTTGGCGGTCGTCGGATATCCGACCGACGCCAGCGAATTGTTGATCAGGTAGTAGAGTTGGAACCCATAGCCCTTGTGGTAGCGGCGTTCCAATTCGAACTGCATGCCGCCGTAGTTGGACCAGCCGGTCTTCCTGTACTCCGAGTAGGAACCGAAAACCTCCTGGTCAAACGGACGCCTCGCGACGTTGGCATACGCGCCCGTGGGGAGCGCTTGGCCGGTAGTGACGAACCAGATATAGTCGGGTGTGTTTTCGTTGTACAGGTAGTTCTGGTTCAGGTGAGCGCTGTGGTTGCCGATGTAGGCCACCCGCGCCACGGTGTTCGCCATGAGTTCCTTCTCCAGGGTCAGGTTCCAGTCCTGGACCTGAGCGTCCGGCTGGTGCGGGTCGAAATAGGGGACGCCGCTGGAGCCGCGCGAAATGGAGGAGGCATTTCCCAAATCGATGACGTTTCTGCTATTGACGCCGGCATAGACCGTGGGAGCCGTGCGCAGCAGGTAGTTCGGGATGCCGTCGGGCGACTGGGTGGCATTATTGAGCTGGTAGGGGAACGTCGCTGTAAAGGGCGGCTGCAACCTCAATGCCTGCGTCCAGGTGTCCAGGCTGATGGTGAAATAGGAGACGCGGTAGCCGCCGCGCACCACTAAGGAGGATTTGCCTTGCCCCGCCTGGTAGGCGAACCCGAGTCGCGGCCCGAAGTTCTTCCAGTTGGTGTACATCAGGCTCTGCGGGAGGCCGGCATCCTTGTACGACTCAAACTTCGCGCCCAAAGACTGGATCCGGTTCACGATCGAAGGCAGCGAGTACCCCAACTTATATATGGTGTCCAGATCCGCGCCGAGAACGACCGCCTTCCGCTCCGTATCGTAGCCCGACATGATGCCGTATTTGTCGCGCGGGGACGGCCACATGTCCCAGCGCAATCCCAGGTTCAGGGTCAGGCGCGGAGTGACCTTGAAGTTGTCCTGAAAATAGAGCGCGAACTCGCGGGCGCGCTCGTAGTAATATCCGCGCACCATCTGGGCCGAGTAGTTCATCAGCCCCAGGTACATGTTGGCCAGGTTATGTCCGGTTTGTGGCGCCGCCAGCGGGTTGGTGCGGGAGGAGGACGGATCGTAAAGCGCGGTGCCCAGCGTAGCCCAGTCGCTGCTGAGTGGGTTCGCGTTGGGCGTGACGTTGAGTTGGTCGTTCCGGATATGGACGCCGAACTGGAGTTGGTGCCGCCCGTGCATCTTCGTAACGCCGTTGTCGAGAAGAAAGTAATTGATCGCCGAACCGTTACGCGTCCAGGCGTTGTAGGAGAGAGTTCCCAGCCCGGTGCTGCCCATGAGCGGCCAGCCCATCAGGTTCAGTGGATTGGGGAGGTTGAGGATATCCAGATACCGGGTGTTCCGGTCGTAGTTCGACCCCCGGATGTCGCGGTGGCCGCTGACCACCAACTCGTTGAACAGGGTTGGGCTGAAGATGTGCACATAGGAGAGAGCCAGGTTCTGATTCGGTCCAATGCCCGAGTAGTTGTTCACGATGCCGTTCAACATCGGCATACCATTCGGAACCACCCTGGAGTCGTCGCTCTTGGTGTAGCGCGCATAGAAGTTGTCCCGATCGCTGAAGCGGTGGTCGAAGCGGGCCGTAAACGTGCGCTGGCGCTGGGGCGAGGGGACCTGACCGTACCAGTTGTTGTCCACCAACGGATTCACTTCCGGGTTGGTCGGCAGCGGCGTGAAGCCGTAGACGAATTTCGTGACCGCATCCAGCCGGGCGGGGTCGATGACGTTCGCCTGCCCTTTGTAGGTCATCGGCAGGCGAGACCAGTTCGTCGAGTTGGTGGTCAGCGGATCGTAAAGCCTGATCTGCCTGCCCTGGCCATCCACCAGTCCGCGGAAGTCGCCGTTGCGCATGGCCTCGGGGATGGTCTGGTAGGCGCCGCTGGTCGAGCTCATATTGCGAAACTCTTCCCAGGCGAAGAACCAGAACGAGCGGTTGCGGCCGTTGTACAACTTCGGCAGATACACCGGCCCACCCGCCGACGCGCCAAACTCGTTGCGTACCAGGTGCGGCGCCTTGGTGTAGAAATCGGTGCGCGCCCGCGCCGTGCCGATGGCGTTGTTGCGGGCGGTCTCAAACATGGCGCCGTGCAGCGTGTTGGTACCGCTCTTGGTGGACATCACCACCGTGGTCGGGCGCGTGAACTTGGCCGAAGAGTTGCTGGTCTCGACTTTGAACTCCTCGATCGTGTCCAGGCCCGGCGGCCGGTTGAGAACGGGCGCGAAGCGGCTGTTGGCGACCGCGCCGTCCTGGACCCACTCCAGCGTCTCCATCCGTTGCCCGTAAGTCCGCCATCCCTCCATGCCGGGGACCGTCTGGAACAATGACTGGACATAGCGGCTGTTGATCGGCAACTGCTCGATCCGCTGCCGCTCCAGTACGTGGCCCAGGGTCGGGTTGTCCGCCACCAGTATCGGCGTCACGTCCTGCACGGAGACCTCCGCCGTCACCTGCCCGACGTTCAGCACCGCGTCGACCACCGCGTCCTGCTGCACCTGCACCGTGAGAGTGCCCTCGAACCTCTGCATGCCCGGCGCTTCGACCAGCAGACGGTACGGCCCCGGCAGCACGCCAGGAAGCACATACAACCCAGCTTGGTTGGTTACGGTCTTCGAAGTTACATTCGTGCCGGTGTTCGTCAGCGTGACCGAAGCATCGACGACGACTGCTTTGGACTGATCCCGCACCGTCCCGAGAACAGTGCTCGTGCTGGCCTGCGGCCAGCAGACCGAGGCGAAGCAGACGACGCAAAGAATGATCGCGAGTATTCGACTATAGAACCAGGTTGTGATTTTCATCATACTCTCCTTGGTTTTAACTCCCGGCACGCGCCGCGCCTGGCAACTGAGCCCCTAGCGCCGCGCCCTTACCGGGCTTTCCCCACGGCCAAGTACTTCGCGCGGGCATCCTGAATGCGCACGAGAAGCTCGCCGACTTCGCCGGGCGACCAGTTCTTCTTAGGAAGCTTGGGATCGCCCACCCGTTTCTCGATAAACTCCAGCACCTTCAGCCGCTTCGCGACCAACTGCGGCACCTGCGACTGGTCGGCAAAGCTGGCGCCGTCCACGATTATATACACCGGCGAGGTATGGGCCAGCGCCCCGTTAAAAGAGGTCGTGCGTGCCGCGATCCACTGGCTCTCGTCGGCCGGCAACTCGAACTCCACCGTCAGTTTTTCCTGCTTGGGGCCGCTCGACTTCACCGAGCGGATCACCCGCCCGTGCGAAACCACCTCCAGTACCTTCGGCGCGCCGATCACCTCCGGCGCCCAGGCCTCTGCGCGCACGCGCACCTTGGCGTTCTTCCCCACCCGCACTTCGTCGCCGGGCATCTTCCCGCCGACGGTCATCATCAGCATGGGACCGTTGGTGGTGAACGTGTGGCCCTGCTTGACGGCGGCATACCATGCATCGACCGTAAACTTGCCGCGGCCCGTATACGCATAGGTCCGCTCTTCTCCGACCGAAGCGGCGGGAAAGTCCGAACTGCCCATGGCAATCAGTTTGACGCCCAGGTTCAGGAAATCGTAGAAATCCTCCAGCCCCATGTGCGCGGCTTCCAGGATGTCGATGAAATCGACCTTGCCCCGGATGATGTTGATGCTCGCGTCCCAGCCCGGGTTGAGATCCGGATTCTTGCGGCGAAAGAACTCCGGCGACCAAGCCAGGTGCGAGTAACCGACCAGGCCGCCCTGTGCATGCACTCCGTCGAACACGTAATCATACAGATGATACTTGCTCGTGTCGCGAACAATCTTCTGAATGTTGATCTGGGTCACGTGGCCCTGCTCGTTGATGTTTTCGCGCGGATCTTCGGCGCCGGATTCCATCCAATAGTCTCCCCGATGAAACCGGGAAGCCTCGCCGTAACTTTTCTGAATCGCGCCGTTGTTATCCTTCAGGGTGCCGTAGCTGACGACGTTCATCATGTGCACGTCCATCGCCTGCGCCCACGTCATGATGAACTCATCCTGCGACGGCGCGATCCGCCAGGAGTGGACGTGCGCATCACCGGAATACCAGCCCTGCCGCGGCATGTCGACCCAGCGCGCCATCTTGACGTTCTGTTCCAACGTTTGGCCGGCAGTGACCGTGAACTCCTCGAAGTACGGCAGGTATTCCGGCCCGCGTTGCACAGCGAGGCGCCACTTCCCCGGCGGCAGTGTGATGGCAAACGGCTTCGAGACGAAGTACGCCGCCGGCTCCTTCCAGTACGGCATAGGCCGCACGTTGTCGTACCATAGTTTGCCGTCCTCCTTGAAGTCGCCTGTCGTTAGTACCGCGGGGCCAACGTCTCCGGGAAACCATTTCTTCTTATCCCCCGCGATATACTCAATTTCCTTCAGTCGCCCTGCGATAAAATCTTTGTTCGTGACATAAGGCGCCGGGAGCCGCCCGTCCGGCGGCGTGCGCCATGTGTTGTCTGCCAGCGAGGTGATGCAGATCATCGCCGGCACGACCTGCCCATTGGCTTTGTCATGAATCGCCACGCGGAGCGTTCCAAGGTCCGATTGTCCAAAAATAGAATATGGCGCAAAGCCGAAGATCAGCACTAGCGCTGCCCGCAAGGCCACGGCACGGTTCAGCTTCTTGAATTGCATAAGGTCCTCCTCAATAACCAGAATTTCCGTCGTGGCATTCTAGCCACGCTCCATCCGTACCTGGGCGGCTGGTCTGTGACCGTGCTCGCCGATATCGCCAAATACCTCTTTACTCATGCCCCAAACGGGTGCTCTTCGGCCATGAAAAAAACGATTCCTTTAACGTTATCGTTGACTTTCCAAACGAGGTTATCCGATTTTTTGGTGTTCTGTCAAGCGAAAAATGAGGCTTGCATGAACGCTCAGGATCCCACGTTACAGAACGTTACTGGAGCGCGGATCTGGTTCGGACGGAGTTTTTGCGCACCACAGGGAAGTCAACGCATCGCCAATGTCACCAAGGGGTCCAGTGTCGAGCGTTATCGCCCCTATCAGGCTGATACGGCGAATCGGAAAGCGAGTTGTGAGGCTTCTTGCGTCTTGGCTCTTTCACTTGGCCGACTGGCGATAAATCTGCCGTTGCTTCCGCGCGGCTTCCAATTTTCGATCCCGCTCGGTGTGGATCTCCTGCTGCCGCCCCGCCAGCATGTCCTTCGGCGTGATGTAGTCGATGGCGCTGTTCAGGTGCACGTTGTCGTACTGCTCGACGTAACCCTCCACCCGACGGCGCGCATCTTCCAGCGATAGCGACGTTCCAGGCCGGATGCACTCTTCAAGATTCGCATTGATCAATGATCCGAACGGGAAGTTTTATGAATACTAGATACACAACAGAGTGGCTCGTGAGATAAGCCATTTAGAATCAGTGATTTAGTTTGGTGAGCCGGGCGGGACTCGAACCCGCGACCATCTGATTAAAAGTCAGATGCTCTACCACCTGAGCTACCGGCCCGTTTGGGTGGGATTTGTTGCGATTACTTTGTTCAGGATAGCACAGGGCGGGCCTCGAAAATGCGGTTTCAGCGCGAGGCCGGAAGGGGTTGGACGATTTTTCCCCATACGACCTGATAGGCCTCCAGTTCCTGGTCGATGCTCTCGCCGGCTCGGACGAAGACGCGGGTGTTCACGTCGAGATCCGCAGCCTCGCCGGACGTGCCGTCCATCAGAAATGCAGTGTCGCGGCGCAAGACAAAGACCTGGATGCCGTGCTTCTGGGTGTGGATCGTCAGGCGCTCGGGCGTGCAGCGCACGACGAATCCGGCGAAGGTCATGCGGCCGCGCACAAAGGGGTTGTCGGACAACGCGACGGGCTTGGGGCGATCCGCAGCCGTCACAGACAGGGCGAAGAGCAACGCGAGAAAGACGCGCATCCGATACGCCTCCCGGTACCCTCAGTATAGGGCCGGAACGGATCAGGCGATGCTGTTTTCCAAGGATTTTAATGCTTCGAGTGATGGCACGCTGCCCTGGGCAAGCTGCGCGTTGCCGCCGCCGCGGCCTCCCACGGCGTTCAACGCCGCTTTGAGAACGTTGCCGGCGTGGATGCCAGAGTCGTTGGAGACGCACAGCAGCAGCGCGGGCGGCATTTCGACGACGGCGCTGAAAACGGCCAATGGCTGCGCGCAGAAGCTTTGCGCGAGGATGCGCGTTTCGTCGTCGAGCGCGGCCGGACGGCATGTCACGCGACGCACACCGGCGGCATCGGGAAGCGTCGCCTCGTACAGTTCGCGGCCCCGCCGCTTGACGAGTTCGATGCGCAGCTTCTGGCTGGCCTTCTCGGATTCGTTGAGTCGCTCCTGTTGCGCCGCTACGGCGGCGGGCGTCTCGTCGAGGGGCAGGGAAAGCGTGCGGCTGATCTGCGCAAGTGCGTCGTAGTCGGCGCGGGCGCGGGCGACGGCTCGCGAGCCGCAGAGGAACTCGATGCGCGTATCGCCGCGGATCTTGTCGAGCTTACGAATCAGCAGCGGACCGATCTCGCCCGTCTGACGGACGTGCGTTCCGCCGCAGGCGCTGCGGTCGATGCCCTCGATCTCGATCACGCGCAGTTCACCCTCGCGCTGCGACGCTTTGCGCAGCCCGAGATCGCCGGACGCATCGGCGAATTGGACTGTCACCGGGCAGTTCCTCGTGATCAGAGCATTCGCGCGACGCTCTGCCGCGCGGACTTGTTCAGATGTCAACGCGGCGGCTCCAACGTCGATCGTGCAGCTCTCTTCACCGAGGTGAAAGCTCACCGTGCGGGCGTGGTACAGCTCCTCGAGAACGGCTGAGAGCAGATGCTGGCCGGTGTGCTGCTGCATGTGATCGAAGCGGCGCGGCCAATCGATGGCGCACTCGGCTTCAGTTCCCTGGAACGGCGCGGCCAGGATATGCGCGATGTGTTCGCCTTCGTCGATCACATCCAGCACAGCGACGCCGGCGAGCGTGCCTGTGTCGAAAGGCTGACCGCCGGAGCTGGGGTAGAAGGCCGTGCGGTCCAGATAGACACGGCGGCCGTCGTCCGCGATTTCAGCGACCTGGGCGCGAAACGCGCTGAGATAGGCGTCGTGGTAGTACAGACGCTCCGTCATTGTACGGCGAGCCGGACAACGTTGCTGCCGCCGCCTGCCATAGAGATGCGCAGTGTTACATTGTCTCCGCGCGGCGAATCCTGCGGCACGATCACGTTGATCTGGTAGAGTCCGACGAAGCCGGGTGTCAAACCGGAAAACAAGGCGTCGACTGCAACTCCAGCGGCAATGCCGGAAGACCCGAACGAGACTGTCGTGACGGGTACACGCCCCAGAGGTTCGACCGCTGGCGAAGCCGCGCCGCTTGTGACGCCGGGACTGGTCGCGCCCAGGCCGATCGCGTAGATCACGAGAGCGTCGCCCACGCGGGCCGGCCGGCTGGCGATGCCGGGCGTCGCGGGTATCGGGAATGTGCCGTCCTGGTTGACGATGATGCCGTAATCGCCTATGCCGAGCCGCAGAATGCGCGGCACACGAGCGCGCACGTCGGCGGTGATTGTATTCCCGCGCTGCCCGTTACGGTCGACGCGAATGAGTGCCTGGCCTTCCGGAGTGTCGAACGGCAACTGGAAATTCACCTGGTCGAAAGAGCTATAAAACAGCGGCACGGCCCGATCGTTCACAAAAACCTGCGTACCGCCGAGTTGCGTGGCGAGCGGCAGCGACGTGGCGCTGAGCGGATCGCCGGCGGAGAACCGGGCGCCGAAGATCGCCACCAGATCGCCTTGGGCGAGCGCTTCGCCACCTTCAAACGTGGCGTTGTTGACCGCGCCATTCGCCGAGGCCTGCGGCGCGCCGTCCGCGAGTACCTCGAGTTGAACCGGGATGGTCACGGCGCCGTTGGCCGCATTGCTGGCGACGCTGACGGAAGCCTGATAGGTACCCACCGCGAGGCTGCCCGCATCGGCGGTCAAGGCGACGAGGTTCGTGCCGGCCACCAATTCGGCCGTGAGCCAGTTGCCGCCGGAAACGCTGTTCGCCGAGACACTGCCAAGTGTCAACGTACCGAGACCGCGATTCGCGATCGCCGCATATTTCTTCTGTTTGGCGGAACCCTGAGCGATGGATATCGCGACGGAAGCGGGCGCCGGTTCAGCGATCGGCTGCGTTGTGACGCGCATCGTAACGGGGATCTGCTTGTTGTCGGGAGCGAACGTGGAATTGAACGTTGTGATCGTACCGTTGTAAGTCCCGGCGGCCATGCCCGCGGGCGCGGTCAGCTTGATCAGATACGGATAGATGAAGCGGAACGATCCCGAGCCGTCGAGCGAAACAGAGAGCCAGTCGCCGCCGCTCTGCGTGGAGGTGATGGACTGCGTCTGCGCGTTCGTGTAGAACTTCGACGTGACGGTCGATCCGTTCGGCGCGGCGTACAGGTCGACCTTGTCGGGCACGCCGCCGCCCACCTGCACAGTGACCGTTATGGTCTGTGGAGCGTCGAGCGCGTTCGGGTCGTTCACGGTCACAGTGCTCGTGAAGATGCCCTTGGCGAGGGCAGAGGTTTGCAGCGCGATGCTGATAGGAAGGCATATGCCCTGGCGGATGCCGCAACTCCGCGCCGCGCCGACCGACGGCACGGCCCACGCTGCCGATGATCTCACGGAGAGGTTCAGCGAGCCGTCGCCGTTGTTTGTGGCCTCCACGGTTTGCGTGGGGCCGGAGGCGCCAACGGCTGTGGAGACCGGTCCTACCGTGGTCTCGAGAAGGCGCAACTGGGGTGCGGCGAAAAGCGTACTGGAGAGAATACCAACGGTGCAAAGACAGCGTACGACAGCAGACGCATCTAAACCCACTCGAGAGCTCCTTTTTTGTAAGCCCACACGTAACCGACGATCAGGATTCCCAAAAAGACGGCGACCTCGGCCACGCCAAACCAGCCAAGTTGCCGGTAGCGCACGGCCCAGGGATACAAGAAAATCGTTTCCACGTCGAAGATGACGAACAGGATGGCGATGATGTAGAAGCGAACCGTGTACCGGCCACGCGAGTTCGAAGCGGCCTGTATGCCGCACTCGTAAGCCTCAAGTTTGACTTTCGAAGGCGCGGAGGGGCGGATCAGTTTCACCACCAGCAGCAGCCCGACCGCAAACACGATGGCACAGGCCAGGAAGATGAGAATCGAAGTATAACCTTCCAACATTGCCCCAATATAACACGCGTCAGGCCGAGAGCCGGCGGCGCCGATAGGTGCGCGCCAGTTCGATGTAGACGCCCAGGTCGCGATCAAGGTCGGACTGTGTTCCGTCAAAGTAAAAATTGCGGATCGGAATGCCGCCGTGATCCCTGCTGACGCGCGGATAGATGGCTTCGGCCACGATCCCGTTCATGCAAGTGAACGGACTGATATCGACGATGCCGTCGGCGCCGTGCCGGGCGAGCCAAACGGCCTTGCCGACGCTGAGCACCATCTCGCCGAGTGCGCCATCGTTGGGCAGATACGGCCGCGCTAACTCGAGCACCTCTTCGACGGGCGGTTCCTCATGTCCCTTGATGTCGTCGTGGAACGGTTCAATCAACGCGTGCTCGTCGTTCTTCTGGACCTTATTGCGGATGATCGCCTTGGCCATGTCGACCGACCATTGTTTGCCGACCAGTTTGAGGCGCCGGAACTGCTCGCTATTGGTGTACCAGATCCACTCCGTGATGTCGGAGAGCCAACCTTCGCCGCCGTACTCTTCGAGGCGGCGCACCATGTCATCATTCGAGAATGTGTGCAACCGGCAAAAGATCTCGCCGACCACACCGACCAGTGGGCGCGCTGGATCGCGATGCACGTCGATTTTGCGGAAGCGGTCGCGGCCGTTAATCAGAGCCTTGCGGATGTTTTCCAACTGGACCGGCGGATCGATGGGCGAGCGTTCGGTGGCGACGCAGACCTCTTCGAGGCTCTCGTGATAGGCCTTGTCCGTCTCGCCTTTTTGGATCTCATGCGGGCGCGTCTTCAGCAGCATCTTCTGCAGAATGTCGGCCGCGACGAGCATGCGCCAGCCAGTGCGGAAGAATGGTTGGGCGAGCTTTCCAAGGCCGGCATACCCGTTCTTGCTGGTGGGCGAAAGTACCTGCACGTTTTGATAGCCACTCGAATCGAGGATCTGTCGCAGGAACGGAGCGTATTGGCCGAAGCGGCACGGACCATCCGCCGTCGGCATGAAGAGGACGATTTCGGCGGGGTCGTATTCGGGTTGTTCAAGCACCTTCATGAAATCGCCGATGGTCACTTTGGCGGGGTAGCATTCGTCGCCGGAGGTGTATTTGGCGCCGAGTTCGCGCGTACGATGATCCGAGGGCGGCGTGATGTAGGCATCGACACCGAGCGCGCGGAAGCCGGCCGCGAAGGCGCGCCCGCTACCGTAAGCCATCGGCGGAATGAAGACCTTCTTGCCCTTTAGAGGATGTTCGCCTAGGCTGTCTTCGGCTTCACCAGTTGGGAGCTCGCCGGACTGGCCGGAGATTTGCTGTAGCATCGCAGAATTCCTTTGGAGTCGAGATACGCTTCTACGCGCGTCATGTAGCCGGCGTCGTTGCCGTGGCCGTCGAACTGAAGCACGAGAAGTGGCGCGCCCGCGGCCTGGCGTGCGAAGTATTTGATATAGGAGTCCGGCCCGCACTTGAAGTTGGAGAGGTAGATTACGTGGAGGTTCTCTTCGCGCGAGGCAAGCCGCGCGGCCTCCAGGATCTTCTGTCCGCTGCTCCAGTACATGTTGTTGTGCAGGTCGGAAATGTCCTCCTGGCCGGTGACGACGAAATCGATCGGGATCACGTTGGCGCCATAATGACGCCGCATCTTGCGCGGAATGTCGCAATTGATGCTGCGGTCGTAAATGTTGTAACCGCGCCCGACGAGGATGATCCCGGGCTCGCCGGTCTCGCGCAGGATCTCGAGAGCGCGCTTGCCCTCGGCCAGCAGCCGGCTCTGAAAATCGCGTTGCGTTGCGTAGGCGGCATCGACGGCCGCATCGCTCACGCGCCGCTTTACGCCGAGCTTCTGGGCCATCCCGGCGAGCGTCTTCTTGATGTGGTCGCGGCCCAACTGGAAGTGCAGCGTGGGCGCGAGAACCTTGTGCCAGTGCGCTTCAAGCGGTGGATTCGATTTAAGTACGAATGGCAGCGTCTGGTTCCAGGGGCAGAGGTGTGCCGTGCAGTCGTATTCGAGGTTGCTCTCGGCGTTGAGGTAGTTGGGGACGAAGATGTAGTCGACGTCAAGCTCGGCGAGAGCGCGCGCGTGACCGTGCGCGACCTGAATCGGGAAACAGGGCTGCGCAATGGCCATGTCGATGCCGTCGGCGGCGATGCGCGGGTCGGTCATCCGCGAGAGCACTACGTCGAGGCCCATGCCGGTGAAGTAGCGGTGCCAGAAAGGATAATTGTCGATCATCGACATCGCGCGCGGGATGCCGACGACGAGCCGGCCGGGCTTCTTGTCGAGTTTCTTCGGCGGAGTCAGCGGGCCGCCGGTGAGTTCCTCGAGCAGGCGCTCGCGGAATGCGATCAGATCGTCGACCACCGGTTTGCGCCCACTGGCCGAGACCTTACGGTATTTGTCCGAACACTTGTCGCCCCAGAAACTCTTCTGGCCTTCGATGTCGAACTCCTTGATGTCGCACTCGTTGGTGCAGGCCTTGCAAACAAAGTCGCGCGTCTTCATCTCGAGCTTCGTGAGATCATAGCCGCGGAAGCGCGTTACGCCCTTCGTCGCTTCGTGCCACTGCTTTGCGATCAGCGCCATGCCCACCGCGCCCATCACGCCGTTGTAGGGCGGCACGGTGACCTTCTTGCCCAACAGATTGGAGAACGCCGCGGTGACGGCATCGTTGTAGGCCGTGCCGCCCTGGAAATAGATCACGTCGCCAATATGGCGTCCACGCACCACGCGGTTCACATAGTTCAACGCGATAGAATAGGCCAACCCGGCCACGATGTTGGGAACAGTTTCGCCCTTGTGCAGCCAGCCCGTGACGTCGCGTTCCATGAAGACCGTGCAGCGTTCGCCGAGCCGCGTCGGCGCTTCCGAAGAGAGTGCCAGGCGGGCGAATTCGCCTTTGATGTTGATACCGAGCTTCTCGGCCTGTTCTTCGAGGAATGATCCGGTGCCCGCCGCGCAAGCCTCATTCATTGCGAAGTCCACGACGACGCCGTTCTCGATCGAGATGAACTTCGAGTCCTGCCCGCCGATTTCAAAAATCGTATCGACCGGCTCGCCGCCGAGCGTGCTCGAGATGTGCCACGCGCCCGTCTTGTGAGCCGTGATCTCGTCGTTGACCACATCGGCGCCGATGAACTCGGCGATCAATTCGCGCCCCGAACCAGTGGTGCCGACGCCTTCGATGACCAGCCGATGACCCCATTTTTCATTCAGCTCTGTGAGGCCCGTTTGCACGGCTTCAATCGGCCGGCCGGCCGTGCGCAGGTAGATGTCGTGGATCACCTGGCAATCGCGATCGATGGCGACCAGGTTGGTGGAGACTGAGCCGATGTCGATGCCGAGCCAGGCCGGGATCGGCCCATCGCCAGGAGGCGGCGTGTATTGGCCGACGCGATCGCGGAGTTGGACAACGTTGTCGGTGTTGAGCGGCTTGGCGTCGATTGGCCCAACTTCGGATTCATGCTGCTTGAGCCGGTGGACTTCGAGCAGCGTGCGCTTGCGCGGCTCGGCGGCTTCGAGCATGGCCGCGCCGATGGCGCTCGACCAGGCGTAGAGTTCGGGGACGATCAGTTGTTCCGGCGTGAGCTCGAATGCCTCGCGGATGGCGCCCGTGATGCCCTCGTTCATCGAGACCGCGCCGATCAGTGCGACGGGTTTGGTGACTGCGCGACCCTTGACGATGCTGCTCTTGAAGTTGCGCGCGACCGCGTCGCAGAGCCCGCGCAGGATCTCCTGTGGTGAATAGCCCTTCTGCTGGGCGTGAATCATGTCGGATTTGGCGAAGACCGAGCAGCGGCCGGCGATGCGCGCCGCGCAGCCGGCTTCGCACACCAGATTGCCGATCTCTTCGACCGAGTAGCCCATGCGCAGCGCCTGCTGATCGAGAAACGAGCCGGTGCCGGCAGCGCACTCGCCGCTACGGTCGTAGTCGACGATGCCCGTGCCCGGCGTTCCCGCGGACTCCTCGAGGCGGATGTACTTGGCGCTTTCGCCGCCCAGTTCGAAGATCGTGCGGACTTCCGGGTAAAAGGCCGAGAACATGTGCGCGATGGCCTTAAATTCGTTCTCGAAGTAGATGCCCAGGATCTTGGCGATCGTGCGGCTGCCAGAGCCGGTGACGCGGATGCCCTCGATGGCGTCCTCAGGTACGCCGTCGTAGATTTCCGAGAGAATGTCGTATGCGGATTGGATCGGAGAGCCAGCGATGCGGCGGTAGTCGGAGACTGCCAGTGTGCCCTCAGGAGAAGCGATGATTCGAAAGGACTTATTCTTGCGGCAGAGGGATTCGAGGACGGCGCGGTCCTCCGCCCGGCCCAGAGCGGCCAGCTTCAGGCTGATGGATCCAATATCCAACCCGATATTAATGCCCATAGTCTTAATGATACTAAGAGGTTCCATGAATTCAACGCACTGGAAGTGAAATGCGGTATTTCGGATCTGTATGACCAGATCGCGCATTGAACGGTAGCGCGGGTGCGCGACGTAGAAGTGGAGGCGCTCGGAGGGCGGACGCCCGCGGATCTTCTGAATTTTGTGGATGAGAATTCGGCGCCTGGCAGTCCATTATCTCTGTTGAAGTGGTCCGCCGCCAAGCCCGAAGGGCGAAAGATCATAGCCCACGGCGTGAGCCGTGTGGACATAGCGGATCGGCCATGCAGCCCCGGAACGGGGCGTAAGTCTGTCCCGCACAGCAGAGCACCATCGCCGGGTTTCGTTCCAAGAGGAGTTTCTAACATTCCTGCGGAAGCATGGCATGGCATACGATGTGCGTGACCTCTGGGGCTGAGACCAGCCTTTCGCCCCGTTCCGGGGCTCTGTATCTCCTAACACGCTATTCCACACTGCTCACGCCGTGGGCTATGATCTTTCGCCGTTCGGGCTTGGTAGATGTAGAAACTCCAGGGGCATTTGCACGATAGCGCGGCGTTGGACCTTTGCTTTGCTAAGAATGCGTTAAGAAAGTAAAGCTTAGGCGCTGCCTGAAACTTTTTGCCCCGGTTTGGAGACTTACCAAGTGTACATGTCCACCAAACGCATTCACATCTACAACTTCGGGCGCCTGCTGGCTGTCTGGCTCGTTGCCGGAGCGGCGCTGGCGTCGGAATACCGCGGCACTGTGAAGTCTGGCGGCTTGCCGTTTCCCGGCGTCACGGTTAGCGCGGCTCGCGAGGGCAAGAAGGTTGTGACCACCACCGATGAGCAGGGCGCCTTCCGGTTCGCCGATCTGACTGACGGTGTCTGGACGCTGGAGGTAGAGACGCTCGGGTTTGCGGCGATCACGCGCGAGGTGAGCGTTGTGGAGTCGGCTCCCGCGCTCGAACTGGAATTGCAGTTTCTGTCGCGCGAGGCGCTGCTTGCCAGACTCAATCCAGAGAAGCTGAATCCAGAGAAACTGAACCCAGAACAGGTTGCGGTGGCTCCGCGGAAGGATGCACCCATTGGCGCCGCGCGAGCTTCCCGCGCGACTGCTTCACGCACGCCGGAGCGAGGCTTCCAGCGCGTCGATGTGAACCAGTCGGCCAACGCCGCAGCGCCCGGCAACGAAGGCGCGATCCGGAGCGAAGAGATTGCCGACCTCAGCCAAAGCGCCGCGGACTCCTTCACGTTGCAGGGCAGTATGAGCACCGCCATGGGAATGCCATCGCATAACGATTGGGGTTTGCACGGGATGGACGGTGTCGGTGGGCCTGGGATGCCCGGCGGCGGCCCCATGGGCATGGGCGGGACAGCCAACGGCGAACCCGCCAGCGAAAGCCAAAGTGTTGCACACGCGGGTCCGCGCGGTCCCGGCGGCCCGGGGATGGGTGGTCGTGAGATGGGTGGCGGGCCCGGTGGTGGCCCCCCGGGCGGTGGTCCTGGAGGCGGCCCAGGCGGTGGCCCTCCGGGCGGCGGGCCAGGTGGCCCCGGTGGACCTGGTGGCGGCTTCGGCGGACCTAGAGGCGGACCTGGCGGGCGTCCAGACTGGCAAGGGCACCGCGATGCCATGGCGTTCGGCAATAACCGCCGCGATCCGCGCAACTCGTATATGGGCAACGCGTTTTTCAGCCTGGGCAATTCAGTCTTGGATGCCCGGTCCTACTCCGTCACAGGCGCCGACCTGGACAAGCCATCCTATGCGAACGCACGCGGCGGCATTATGTTCGGCGGCCCGCTGGTCATCCCCAAGCTGATCGGGTTGGACAGGCACATCCAGTTCTCAATCAACTATCAGTTTCAACGCAACCGCACGGGCACGACGACGGAGCCGGTCAACATGCCGACGGCTCTAGAGCGCACTGGCGACTTTTCGCAGACTCTGCTGCAAGGGGTTCCTGTGACGATCTACGATCCCACAACGGGCAACCCGTTCCCCGGCAACCGCATTCCGGCGGCGCGCCTCAACGCCACGGCGCTGGGCCTGCTGAACTACTATCCGAACCCGAACCAGCCGTTCGCTGCGCGCAACTACCAGACTTCGCTGACGGGCTCTAACAATTCCCAAAACCTCAACGCGCGTCTTTCGAACATCAAGCTGACCTCGAAGGACAGGCTGAATTTCAGCCTCGGATACCAGAGCAGCGATAGTTCGACGCCGAACCTGTTCCAGTTTCTCGATACAGGCTCGGGCCGCGGCATCAATGCGAACCTCGCCTGGTCGCGCAACATCACGACGAGACTGACGAATAACTTGAATTACAATTTCAGCCGCAGCCGCCAGTTGTTGTCGCCCTACTTCGCGGACCGCCAGAATGTGGCCGCCGCGTTGAACATTGCGGGCGCTTCGCAAGACCCCGCCAACTGGGGTCCGCCGAATTTGAGATTAACGAACTATGCCGGTCTGAGCGACGGTAACTATTCGCTCAATCGCAACCAGAGCGGCACTCTCGGAGAGAGCATCCTCTGGGTTCACGGCAAGCACAACGTTTCCTTCGGAGGCGACTACCGCCGCCAGCAATTCAACCAGGTGGCCGACACGAACGGGCGCGGCACGTACAGCTTCACCGGCATCGCCACGAGCCTGGTTGTGAATGGGATCGCGCAGAGCGGTACGGGCTTCGACCTGGCCGATTTGCTGTTGAGCAAACCGGCGACGGGCTCGATTCGCTACGGCAACCCCGACAAGTATTTTCGCGGAACGGGCTACAACGTTTTTGCGAACGACGATTGGCGCATCACGTCGCGATTCAGCGTGGTGGCGGGACTGCGTTGGGAATACGCGGCGCCCGTGACGGAACTCTATAGCCGTCTGGTCAACCTCGACGTCGCCTCGGGCTATACGGCGGTTGCACCCGTAGAACCCGGACAGACCGGCGCGTACTCGGGCAGCTTGCCGAACGCGCTGGTCCGTCCGGATCGCAATAACTTTTCGCCGCGCCTGGGTTTTGCGTGGAGACCGCAGCAAAAGGGCTCGATGGTGGTGCGCGGTGGCTATGGCCTGTACTACAACACCTCGGTCTACAGCATGATCGCGAGTAATATGGCACAGCAGCCGCCCTTCGCGCAGTCGTTGAACGCGTCTACGTCCCCGGCGAATCCGCTGAGCATCGAGAACGGATTCCTACTCGCATCGAGCAATGCACTTTCGAGCACTTATGCCATCGACCCGAACTACCGCATCGGGTATGTGCAGACCTGGACGATCTCGATCCAGAAGGATCTGCCATTCAGCCTGTTCGGAACCATCGGTTATCTGGGGACGAAAGGCACGCGGCTCGATCAGCAGTTCATCCCGAACTCGGTGGCGCCTGGAGCCGTCGAGTCGCTCTTGCCGCACAGTTACATCTACGAGACGTCGAATGGCAACTCGACATACAACGCGGCGCAGTTTCAACTCAACCGCCGCTTCCATAGCGGTATCATGGCGCGAGCCTCGTACCAGTTTTCGAAGTCGATCGACAACGCTGGTACGGGTGGTCGTGGACAAGGCGGCACGCCTGTGGCGCAGAACTGGCTCGACCTATCGGCTGAGCGCGGGCTTTCAAGCTTCGACGCGCGCCACAACTTGCAGCTTCAGTTCCAGTACAGCAGCGGTATGGGAAAGAGCGGAGGCACGCTGATCAACGGCTGGAAGGGTGCGCTGCTCAAGGATTGGAACTTGGGCGGAGACATCACCGCGCGCTCCGGCCGTCCGTTTACGGCAACGGTCGGCGGCAACCGTTCGCAGGTTGTCGGAACGGCGGTCGGCAACACGGTTCGCGCCAATGCGACCGGTCTGCCGATCGATGCGGAAGGGATGCTCTTTAACACCGCGGCGTTCGCGGCGCCGCTTGCGGGCGAGTGGGGTAATGCGGGCAGAAATACGATTGCGGGACCGGTCACATTTTCGCTTAACGGCTCCGTGGGGCGCGTCTTCCGGATCGGCGAGCGGCGCAGCGTCGATCTCCAATTGCAGGGCCAGAACATTTTGAATCATGTCACCGTAACGAGTTGGGGTACGGTTCTTGGCTCTAACAATTACGGCCTGGCGACCAACGCCGCCGGCATGCGCAAGCTCACCATCAGCTTAAGGTTCAGGTTCTAAACCATGCGGCCAATCATTGCTACCATTCTCGTGACGCTGTGCATCGCGTCCGCGCAGGAGAACCCGCCCGCACTCCCGAAGGGGACATTCAAATTTGAGGCCACCACGCAGTTGGTGGTAGTCAACGTCTCGGCCAAGGACAAGAACGGCGAGCCCTTGGATGGGCTGAAAGCCTCCGACTTCACGGTGAGCGAAGACGGCAAACCGCAGCAGATCAAGGTCTTCGAATTTCAGAGACTGGAGGACACGCTGCTGCCTCCGGCCGAACTGAGGACGCGCACCGCGGACGCAGCCGCAACGCCTGCCGCCTCCGCCCAACCGGCCGTTGCGGCCGCGATCGCCCCGTCGGCCAACGGCGAGGTGAAGTATAAAGACCGCCGCTTGCTGGTGCTGTTCTTCGACTTGGCGGGCATGCCCGTCGCCGATCAACTGCGCACACAGCAGGCCGCTACGAAATTCGTAAAGACCCAGCTCACTTCGTCGGACCTCGTTGCAGTCCTCACTTACGCCACCGATCTGCGCGTGCTGCAGGATTTCTCCGGCGACCGCGACGCGCTGTTGCAGACCATCAAGAGCATCTCCATCGGCGAGACGGGTATGGCGAACGGCAGCACCGGCGACGAGAGCGAAGAGGATACAGGCGCCGCGTATTCGGCAGACGAAAGCGAATTCAACATTTTCAACACGGATCGCAAGCTGGCCGCGCTGGAGACGGCCGTCAAGATGCTCGCCAGTCTGCCCGAGAAAAAGGCGCTGGTGTATTTCGCCAGCGGCATGAGCCGTACGGGAATGGACAACCAGGCGCAATTGCGCGCCACGGTGAACGCCGCGGTGCGCGGCAATGTCTCGTTCTATCCGGTGGATGCGCGTGGCCTGGTTGCCGCGGCTCCGTTGGGCGACGCCACCAAGGGTTCGCCGGGCGGCCAGGGCATGTATTCCGGCACTTCGCAGCGCAGTGCACAGAGCAATTTTCAAGGACAGCAGGAAACACTGTACACCCTGGCGTCGGATACGGGCGGCAAAGCGCTGCTCGACAACAACGACCTGGCGCTCGGCATTGTGCAGGCGCAGAGGGGAATTGCGAGCTACTACATTCTCGGCTACTACAGCACCAATACGGCGCTCGACGGCCACTATCGCCGGATCAATGTGCAGGTCAACAAGAAGCTGAGTGCGAAGCTCGATTACCGCTCTGGCTACTTCGCCTCGAAGACATTCAGGCAATTCTCGTCCTCCGACCGCGAGCGCCAGTTGCAGGAGGCGATCATGCTGGGTGACCCGGTGACGGATCTCTCGCTCGCTCTCGAAATCAATTACTTCCGCCTGGCGCGCGACCGTTACTTTGTCCCGGTGTCGGTGAAGATTCCGGGCAGCGATATCGAACTGGCCAGAAAGGGCGGCGCCGAGAGCACGCGCCTCGATTTCATTGGCCAGGTGAAGGACGCCAAAGGTGCGCTGCAAGGCACGGTGCGCGACGATATCACGGTCAAACTGAAGGGCGATAGCGTCGGCCAACTGGCGAAGCACAATCTTTCCTATGACACCGGATTCACGCTGCAGCCCGGGACGTACACCCTGAAATTCCTGGCGCGCGAAAACGCCACTGGCAAGATGGGGACGTTTGAAACGAAGTTCGTGATTCCCGATCTCACGACCGAACAAAAGCGCCTGCCGATCAGTTCCGTCGTGCTTAGTTATCAGCGCGAGAACGCCAGCGCGGCGCTGGCCAGCGCGGAGCGGAACAAGAAGTTGATTGCCGCGAATCCGCTGGTCCAGGAAAACCAGAAACTGATTCCGAGTGTGACAAAGGTGTTTCGCAGGGATCAGGAAATGTTCGTCTATCTGGAAGCCTATCAGCCGGCCGCGGAGTCGACCGAGTTCATGGTGGCGACCGTAAGTTTTTACCGCGGCAAAGTCAAGACCTTTGAAACCGCGCCGCTGCAAATCGCCGATGGGCTGAACCCGAAATCGAAAGCGGTGCCGCTGAAGTTCAGCGTCGGGCTGGAAAAACTGGAGCCCGGGAGATACACCTGCCAGGTGACTGTGCTCGATCCCGCAGCGCAAAAGTTTGCGGTGTGGCGCTCGCCCATGGTGCTTCTGCCATAACGTGGACTTCGCGAAGAGTAATCGGTCTGACTTCCAGTTGGCAGACAGAAAGCCCGAAGTATTTTCGCGGCGGTATTTGCGCTTCTTTGAGAGGACTTCTCGAAAGCGGTTCGCCTCCGGTCACTATCGTTCCCGGCACCGTTGGAATGGAACGCCTCCGATCGTTGACGCTGTTGAGTGTGAGCGGCCGCTAGAGGAACTCCGAAGCATTTTCGCCTCCTGTCGCTGGAACTCCGGGCACTGATGGACGGATTGAAGATCGTAACCCCAAACGGTGCCGGGAACGAAAGTGACCGGAAGCGGCGGTTTGTTCGCCTTTTTGACAGAGCACCGTTGAAATGGAACGCCTCCGGTCGCTGACGCTGTTGCGTGTGAACGGCCACCAGAGGAAATTTCTTCCTTAAATAGACAGCAACTAAAGGCAATGTAAAGTTTGCGAAGCCCATGTAAAGTTGCTGTTAAATCCACAGCGCACCAGTACTCCTCTGTGGGCGGCTCCCGTCTGTACCGGAAGAGTCATCCAGACTCGCATGGGAGTGAACTCGTGTCCGCTTTTGCAATCCAACCGATGGCGGGCGTCAGCGACATTGAGCTGATGCTTGGCCTCAAAAACGGCGAGGAAGATTGTCTTGAGCCGCTGTGGATGCGCCACCGCCGTGCGCTGATCGTCTACATCCATTGCTTCGTCCAAAATTTCGCTGTCGCGGAGGATCTCGCGCAGGATGTCTTCCTGTGCGTGTACCGGGCGCGCGCCAGGTATGAACCATCCGCCCACTTTACGACCTGGCTTTACAGGATCGCGCGGAACCGCACGATGAACTGGTTGCGTGATAACCGCCATCTGCGCGGCGCGGACACACTCGAGCGCATCGCAGTGCGGATGCCCTCGCCGGGAGCGACGCCGGAGCAGCGCCTGCTGCGGCGCGATCTCAGGATGCGTGTCCGCCAGGCGGTCGATGAACTTCCGGAGCGGCAGCGGTCGGCTGTGCTGCTGCACAAGTTTCGTGGCTTGGAATACGTGGAGATTGCGGAAGTGCTCGGCTGTACGCTGGCCGCCGTCAAGGCACTCCTGAACCGCGCGTACACGGCGTTACGAAAGATGTTGACGGCCTGCTGAGATCGCACGGACTTTCTTTGGAGAACGGTGAATCACGATGTGGTCTTTTCGTATCCGGAACCTGATGGTGAGTTTGACGATCTGCTTGTGCGCCCCGGCTGCTTTCGCGCAAAGCGGAACGGCGACGTTTGGCAACATCGTGCGGCTGGGAGGCACGCCTTCCGACATCGTGCTCGATGAAGCGCGCAGCCGGCTCTACACGGTCAATCAGTCGTCAAATCGTGTGGACATCTATAGCTATTCCGACAAGGCGGTCGTCAAGAGTATTGCCACGGGCGATTCGCCCGTGGCCGCTGCACTCTCGATGGACGGCCGATTTCTGTACGTCACGAACAACGGTAGTTCGTCGCTCTGCGTCATCGACCTGCAGTTCGATCGGGTCGCGCAAACGGTGGCGCTGAATGCGAAGCCCGAAGGGGTCGCCGTGGGCTCCGACGGGCGAGTGCTGATCTCGACGGAAGGCACAAGCAGCACCGACCAGGTCAACTCGCTGCTACTCTACGATCCGAACCAAACGGAGAGTTCCCAGGTCGCCGCCGTTGCCTTTCCTCCACCACCCGCCACACCATCGCCCTTGAACACGGTGACGATCGGGCGCCCCACGACAACATTCCGCGGGAAACTGGCGACGACGCCGGACGGCAATTTCATCATCGGACTAAGCACCGTGAACAGCAACGCGCAGACGATTGTGTTTGTGTACGAAGTCCCATCCGGCTCCGTGCTGCGCAGCCGCACGGTTACCGGACAGTCGACAGTACTCGCGGTGTCGCCCGACGGCAGCAGTTTCATGGCGGGCTACACGCTATACGACACCGCCACCCTCAACGTATTGGGCCAACTTAACGCGGCGAACGTCCCGTTCCCATTGAGCTCTGCCACGACCACCACATTCAATTCGACGCAGAACATGGGCGGCAGCGTTTTCACAACGGACGGGGCCACGCTGTACAGCGCTTTCAACGTAGCGCCAGTGACGATTCCCGCCAGCCGTCCACAGGCATCTACGCTGCTGATCTCGAATCCAAGCAACCTCGCTGTGCAACTGGGGATCAAGATTCCGGAAAGCATTGTGGCCAAGATGGTGATTCTCGCTTCGGGCGAAGATGCCTGGGGACTCTCGGAATCGGGCTTGATCCACCTGCCGCTTTCAACGCTTTACGATTATCCGATCCTGAAGCCCGAGAACACGGCAGTGTTCCTTGCCACCGACGACTGCAATCGTGGACTCGCCAAGGCCAACGTGCGCATTCTGAATGCCGGGAAGGGTACGCTCACTTTCAGCGTGCCGGACACGACCGCGGCCTTGGTGGCGCAAGCCTCCAGCGGCGTCGCTCCCTCGAATCTGGACTTCACGATGGAGCCCGGCAGGACCAGCGTCACGCGCCAGTACGGTACGAACCTCTATTCGGGCGGCGCTTCGAACAGCGGGACCGCGCTGAGCATCAATCTCTCCAGTCCGAATGCGATTAACATTCCGAACACGATTCGCGTGTACATGAACGTGCGCCAACCCGAGCACCGCGGCGTCGTGTTCCCGCTGCCTGTCGGCCCGACCGTCGCAGAAGGATTGCAAGACATAGTTGTGGACGAAAAACGCAATCGCGTTTACATCACAAACGCGAGCTACAACCGGATTGAAGTTTTCGACAAAACCAAACAACGCTTCGTGAATCCGATCTCCGTGGGCCAACTGCCGCACCAGATGGCCTTCGCGAGCGACGGTGACCATCTCTACGTCGCCAACACGGGAGGTGAGTCGATCGGAATCGTCGACCTCGACCGCGAGATGGTCACCGGCGTAGTCAAGTTCCCGGCACGGCCGCGCTCCGGCACGACGAATCCGGTTTCGCCGCAGGCGATCGCAAACGGCCTGTTCGGATTGCAGATTGCGATGTCGGATGGTTCGATGTGGAAGGCAGTCGGCGATGAGGCGACGACACGCCCAGCGAGCGGCCTGGTGCCCACGCAGATCACGACGAGCGGGAATAACGGGCCCGTGCGAATGATGGCGACTCCGGACGGCAGGGCGATTGTGACCATGGCCGGGAACGGCACGCTCTATCGCTATGACGGGTTGGCCGACGCCTACACCGGTTCCTTGCGTCCGTACTCCTCGACGAATATTCTCGGCTACTACGGTCCTCTGGCGGCGGGGCCGGAAAACAGCTTTTTCGGAGTGAATGGGTTTGTTCTCGATACTTCGCTATCGCTGCTGGGCGGGGCCGAAAGTCCATCGGCGAGTCAATCGCTGCCCTATGCCAGCCGCCGCAACGTCGCGGCACTAGGCGCGGTGAATGAGGACATTCTGGTGCGCCTGACCACGCCGGTGCGGGCGCAGATCACTAGCACGGTCACGAGTGATCCGGGAACGACGCTCGAACTGATCAATCTCCAACAGAAATCCGTGACGGTCGTCGGGACAGTCGCCGAAAATCCGGTGCAGACGCTTCTCGGCACCGCGCGTATCAACGTTTTTCCGCGCCAGATCGCGGTGGATCGGGACGGGACTGCATACCTGATTACGCTCTCCGGCATGACGATGGTTCCGCTCACTTCTGTCGGCGCTTCGCGGCCGCAGATCTCCGGCGGTGTGGCGGGTATCGTCGATGCAAACGATGGCACGCGTACCGTACGGGCGGGCTCGTTCATCAAGATCAGCGGCGTGAATCTGGCCTCCAGCGCAGCGCCGGATCAGATCCCGCTGCCGACCGTGACGGGCGGTTCGTGCGTCACTTTCAGCAACATCCAATTACCGATTCTGCAAAGCAGCGCGAGCACGATCGTCGCGCAGGTTCCGCAAAATACGCCCTCGGGTTCGTATGTCGTGGTGGTTCGCTCGCTGGCCACCGGACAACGTAGCGATCCCGTCGTTGTGACTGTCCAGTAGGGCACAGGTGAGGGTTTCATGAAATTCGGACTACTCTTCGCAACTCTGCTGCTGTGCGGCGCCACCGTGGATGCCGCCACGTTTGGAACCGCTGTTGCCATCGCAGGCGGGCCGACCGACATCGTGCTGGACGAAGCGCGTGGCCGCCTCTATATCGTCGACAGCACGCAAAACCGGATCGACGTGTATTCGCTAGCTCAGAAGCGATTTCTGAGCGCGATGCCGGTGGGCGCCCAGCCGCTCTCGGCGGCCATGGCGCGCAGCGGAAAGTATCTGTATGTCAGCTCCTATCAGTCGGCGACTCTGGAAATCGTGGACCTCGATAGCGCGGTCGTCGTAGGCAAAGTGAGCTTGCCAGCCGCACCGGAAGGCGTCGCCGTAGGCGGTGACGAGCGCGTACTGATCACTACGGTCGGCTCTGGCGCCAACAATGCCGACAACCGGCTGATGCTCTACGATCCGAACGCAGCCGGCGAGGAGGCGCTGCGCGCGATCGCAACCACCCTGCCCGCGCCAACGACACCGCCCACGACGACGACATCGAGCCGGATCTTCATGAGTACGCGCAGCAATCTCGCGGCCAGCGCCGACGGGCGCTACATCATTGGACTGAACAACCCCAGCACCAGCACGCGGCAACTGTTCGTTTTCGAGGTGGCATCCGGAGCGATCCTGCGTAGCCGCACTCTCTCGAGCATCTCGAATGTCCTGTCCGTCTCGCCGGATGGCGAAAAATTCATGGCGGGACTCAGCCTTTTTGAAACGTCGACGCTCGCCATCGTGGCCCAACAGAACGCGGCCAATTCGATGTACCCGTTCGCCGCCAACGCCAACTTCAACACGCAGGCGAATCAGGGCGGCAGCGTCTTCGCGCCGAACGGAAGCGTTCTGTATTCGGCCTTTAACATCGCACCCGTGCAGAATCCCGCCGCCAATGCGAACGCCACTCAGCTCATGCTGAACGATCCCGACAACATGCTGATCCGCTTGGGCCTTCAGTTGCCTGAGAATCTAACCGGAAATATGGTGATCGATTCGGCTGGCGCAAACATCTACGCGTTGTCGCAATCCGGCTTTATGATCATCCCCGTTTCGACGATTTACGATAATCCGGTCGCCGCGCTCGACTCCACCGCGACCTTGCTCGTCAGCGATGCATGCGGGGTCAACGCCAGCCAGTCGACCTCGTCGGTGACCGTGCGTAACATCGGCAAAGGCAGGCTTACCGCAACGGCGCAGGTGAATACAACAGGCACTGCCGTGACGAGTACGTTTCCCATCGGCGGACAACCGGGTGGCGGCGGGGCTACCGCGCCGATTGGCGGTGGTGGTCCCGGAGGCGGAGCGGGCGGAGGAGCTCCGGGCGGACAGTTCCCGATTGTACTGCCCGTCGGTCCCGGCAATATCGGAGGCGGCACGATCACGATTCCAATCGGCGCAGTCCCAGGCGCCGGGCAAACGCTAACCAACGCACAGCAGACCGGTGTTTCGAGCACGGCGCCGACGGTTCGCACGCGGCGCACGGATACGGAGACGATCTTCGATTTCAGCTTCAACTCCGCCGCGGCGCGCTCGATCGGGACGCAGACTCCCACGGACTTCCTGGTGCAATCGACGGAGGCGATCAACATTCCGTTCCGCGTTCGCGCGTACCAGAACTACCGCTATGCGGAAGCCAGCGGAAATGTGCTCCCGGCCTCCACCAGCGTCTCCACCGCTGAGAGCCTGGTGGACATGGTTCTCGACTCGGCGCGGCAGCGGCTCTACATTGCGAATTCCGGCATGAACCGCGTCGAAGTGTTCGACACAAGCGCGAATCAGTTCCTGGCGCCGATCAAGGTCGGCCAACTTCCGCGCTCACTCGCGCTGGCTCCTGGCGGATCGCTGCTCTATGTCGCTAATTCGGGCGGCGAGAGCATCAGCATCATCGATCTCGACAAAGCCGTGGTCAGCGGAAGGGTGAAGTTCCCTCCGGTTCCTTACAACGCCAGCTTCGCACTGATCACTCCCAGCGTGATTGCGGCGACGCTCAGCGGTCTGCAAATCGTGATGTCGGACGGGACGCTCTGGCATGTGGTGGATAACGAGGCTGCGCCGCGCAAGACGAACTCCGTCACTGGTTCCACGGCCATCACGGCGCCACGCACCATGGCCGCCGCGCCCGGCGGAGAATATGCCGTTTTGCTTGGCGGAAACGGAACAGCCTATCTTTTCGATGCCAGCTCGGACGAATTCATTCTGAGCCAGACGGTGGCGACCGCGCCGATCCAAGGCTACTACGGGCCCATTACAGTCGGTCCGCGCGGCCAGTACGTCGTTGTGAACGGACGCGTGCTCAACGCGTCCTTGACTCCGATCAACACAGCCATCGCGGTGACCTCCAGCCGGCCCGTGTCCGCTGTAGCCGCCGTGAGCGCGACAATGCTGGCGCGCTTCACGCAGCCGGTACGAACAAGCGCGACGGCCGCGGTGACGGATGTGCCCAGCGTAGAACTTGTCGATGCCACGACTGGATTGCCGCGCGGTTCGATCTCCGTTCTGGAAGGGCCGCTCGCGGCGCAGGTCGGAACGCAACGATCGAACGTCGATGGCCGCACCATGGCGGTCGATGCCAGTACGAACACCGCTTATCTGCTTACCGCGAGCGGCTTGACCGTCGCGTCCATCCCCACCGTGCAGCAGGGGCAGGGGCCGGGATCCGGATCGGGAGCGCCGCCGTTGGCAGCGAGCACGAGCCAGGTCATCATGAACACGAACGGCGTGGTGAACATGGGCAGCTACAAGACAACGATGGCGCCCGGTTCGATCGTGGCCATTTTCGGGCAGAATCTCGCATCGGCCGACACGACGACCACCACGGCGCCAGCGCCTAAACTGGCGGGCGGCACATGTGTGACGCTCGACGATGTGGCCCTGCCCGTGTTCATGACGAGCAGCACGCAGATCAACGTGCAAATACCCGCCGACACAAAAACAGGCACGCACAGGCTGGTCGTGCGAGCGGTCGACCGTCACATCGCCGGCGCCACAACCCAAATCACTCTATCGAAGTACGCACCCGCGGTGTTCATCAACCCGGAGACGAACCAGGCTGCGGTGTTCCACGCCGACGGGGGTGCGGTCAGCACGTCCGATCGGGCCAAGCGCGACGAACCGCTCACCTTGTACGCAACCGGTCTGGGCGTAACGCACGGCGGCACAGTCACGGCCGGCAATCCCGCGCCTGAATCGCCCGCCGCACTCACCGACAAGGTGCAGGTGTATTTCGGAGATCCCCGGATGAGCCAGTCCGAAGCGATTGTGGATTGGAGCGGCCTCGAGCCCGGCGAGGTAGGCATCTACAAAATAAACCTGCGGATTCCGGGCGCTCACATGAAAGGCGACGCGCTGCCCGTGACGATTCGCATTGGAGGAGTCGACAGCCCGGCCACGGGAGCGATTCCGCCGACGATAGCGGTCGAGTAGCGCCTTTCTCTATGTCTCCGGCTGAAAAGCCGCTCTCGTAACTTGCACTACGGCAGCCGGGTTGGACGCGCACACGAGCTCGAACGTTTCCACGAAAGCGTTGGAACCTTCGCTCTCAACCCGGGTTAGTCAATGTGTGAGGATAGAGACATGCATGCCCGATTTCGAATGCTGACTGCGATGTTGACGGCTGTGATGTGCCTGCCCGCGCAGTCTCCGCAGATGCCTCCAGCGCCGGAGGAACCGACCCTTCGCATCACCGTGACGCTGGTGCAGGTGGATGCCGTGGTAGTGGATTCCAAGGGGAAACCGGTGACAGACCTCAAGCCGGAAGACTTCGAGGTCCGCCAGGACGGCAAGGTCCAGAAGATTACGCATTTCTCGTATATCACCGCGGCGCAGCGCTCGCCGAAGGCCATCAAGCTGGCGCCCAAGGCCAAGGCCGTGGACAAACTCGCGCCGCCGGTTCCGCCCACGCCGATGAAGGCCAGCCAGGTGAAACGAACAGTGGCCGTCATCGTCGACGATTTGGGTCTTTCGTTCGAGAGTATCGCGCAGGTGCGGCAGGCGTTGAAGAAATTCGTGGACGAGCAGGTGCAACCCGGTGACCTGGTTGCGATCATCCGCACCGGTGGAGGCATCGGTGCACTGCAGCAGTTCACCTCGGACAAGCGCATGCTGTACGCCGCGATCGAGCGCGTGAAGTGGAACTTCCACGGGCGCGCGGGCGTCTCCGCATTTGCTCCAATCGAGGAGTCTTCAGTGGAGGGCGAGGACGCGGTGGCCGCTGCCAGCGAGACAGAGACGGAATTTCGCGAGGAGCAGTTTTCGGTAGGCACGCTCGGCGCCATCAGTTACGTGATCGATGGCCTGCGCGAGTTGCCCGGCCGCAAGTCGGTGGTCGTGCTCTCCGACAATATTCCGATCATGCAATCCACCGGCATGAACAGCCGCATCATGGAGTCGCTCGAAAAACTCTGCGATTTAGCCAACCGCGCGGCAGTCGTGATTTACACGATCGACCCGCGAGGTCTGCCGACGCTGGGCTTCAGCGCCGCGGACCGGATCACGAATACGAATCCGGCGGCGATGCAGGAGAAGGCGATGGCGCGCAGCGCGAAGTACTTCGAGTCGCAGAACGGGCTGAACTATCTGGCCGAACAGACCGGTGGACTGTTCATCCACGACACGAACGATATAGCCAAGGGCATCAACGAAGTGCTCGACGACCAATCCGGCTACTATCTGCTGGGCTACTCTCCGCAGCACGGCACCTTCGACAAGGATCTCAAGAACCAGAAATTCCATCGCGTGTCGGTGAAGGTTCTGCGGCCGGGTTTGCACGCGCGCTCGCGCTCCGGCTTCCTTGGCGTTCCTGACCGCGACAGGCCGGTTACGCCCTCGACGCGCGAACAGCAGATCGCTTCGGCGCTCACTTCGCCGTTCGGCGCGACGGGTATCAAGGTCCGCCTCACTTCGCTATTCGCCGACAATCTCAAAAACGGTCCGTATGTGCAGTCGTTGCTCTACATCGACCCGAAAGACCTCAAATTCAGCGACGAACCCGACGACTGGCACAAGGCCGTGATCGATGTCGTCACGATGACCTTCGGCGACAACGGGCAGGAGGTCGATCGCAATGACAGGACGTACACGATTCGTATGCACGCCGAGACCTATCAGGATGCGCTGAAGAAAGGCTTTGTCTATAGCGTGAACCATCCGGTCAAGAAGCCTGGCGCATTCCAGATGCGTGCCGTGGTGCGCGATGTGGCTACGCGTAAGACCGGATCGGCAAGCCGCTTCATCGAAGTGCCCGATTTGAAAAAGGGGCGTCTCGCGCTCTCGGGCATCGTGGTAAAGGCCGCCGATCCAGCTCTCGTGAAGGCGAACAATCCGGCCGCGGCCGCGAAGCAGTCAACCGAGAGCGGGCGCATTGAAGACTCCTCCGATGGCAGCCCCGCCGTACGCCGCTTCCGCCCGGGCCAGGCAATCACCTACGGCTTTCAGGTCATCAACTCGAAGGCCGGTTCTAAGAGTCCGCAGCCCAAAGTCGATACCGAGCTGCGCCTGTTCCGCGACGGCAAGCCGGTCTATAGCGGCAAGCCCGTAGCTCTGGCGGTCAACGGACAGACCGATCCGAAGCGCATTATCAGCGGGGGACTGCTGCGGCTGGGCGCGAAGATGACGCCAGGCGAGTACGTGCTGCAGGTGATTGCCACCGATGCGCTGGCCAATGAGAAGTACCGCAAGGCAAGCAACTGGATCGATTTCGAAGTCGCGCCGTAGAGAAGGAATTCCATGCTGACGAGACGAGATGCGTTGAAGACCATCGCGGCGGCGCCAGCCATCTTGCATGGCGCGCGGCGCGGCGGCGACAAGCCCAACCTGTTGTTTATCTGGACCGACCAGCAACGCGCCGATACCATGTCGGCCTACGGCAACCACACATACCGGGTGCCCGTGATGAACCGGCTTGCGGCCGAATCGGTCGTCTTCGACCGCGCCTATGTCGCGCAGCCCGTCTGCACGCCGAGCCGCTCCTGCGTCATGACCGGACTGTGGCCGCATCAGAGCGGATGCCGGAACAACAACATTGTGATGCGGCCGGAAACGAAGACCGTGCCCGAACTGCTCGGCGATTCCAGCTATCGCACGGGCTATTTCGGCAAATGGCATTTGGGCGACGAGATCTTCGCGCAGCATGGCTTCGAAGAGTGGAAGGCGATCGAAGATGGCATGTATGAAAAGTATTACTCCAAGGGCCGCGACGCGAAGGCTCGCAGCGCTTACCATGCCTTTCTGCTGAGCCAGGGATATAAACCTGACGAGAAGAATCTCTTTAGCCGCAAGTTCGCGTCGAATCTGCCCGTGGTGCATTCGAAGCCGGCTTTTCTTGCCAATGAGGCAAGCAGCTTCATCCTGAATCACCGCGCCGAACCGTGGATGCTCTACGTGAATTTCCTTGAGCCGCACACGCCGTTTTCGAGCGCGCTCAATGACCTTCACAGCGCGGAGGAAGCGCCGCTGCCCAGAAACCATCCGGGCGTACCGCAGACTCCGGAGCCGGAGTGGTACAAGCGCCGCCGGTTGGTAGCCAACCGCGATGCGGATAGCAAGGACATGCAGCGCACGGCGCGCAATTACGCGGGCTTGTGCTCGCTGGTGGACCAGGCGCTGGGCCGCATCCTGTGGGCGCTCGAAGCGTCGGGGCAAGCGGAGAACACGATCGTCGTCTACACCTCGGATCATGGCGAGATGCTCGGCGCGCACAATCTGCTGTTCAAACAGGTGATGTACGAGGAGGCAATCCGCGTACCGCATCTGCTGCGTGTGCCATTTCGCAAGCAACGCCCAATGCACGTGCAGCGGGCGGTGAGCCATGTCGATATCGTGCCGACCGTGCTTGAGTTGCTGGGGCGCAAGGATCCGGGCTTAGCAGGGCGCAGCCTCGTTCCGCTGCTCGGCGGCGCCAAACGCGAAGATGACCACGTGTTTCTGGAATGGACTAAAGATCTCAAGGACAGCGGCGAGGGACCCGACGGCCGCACTGTGATTTCGCCGGACGGCTATAAGCTCGTGCTTTACGACACGGATCAGTGTCTGCTCTTCGACCGGAACGCGGATCCGCTCGAAATGAATAATCTCTATGGGCGCAAGGAGCACGCGGCCGTGCAACGCCGGCTGCGCACGAAGATCGAGGAGTGGCAGAAGCGCACCGGCGATTCGCTGGCGCTGCCGGCTTAAGGCGCGCATGGCGCGTCTGCTATCCTGATTCTTCACCGTGGTACTGGCTCAGCGCGTTTCAAAAGTCTACAACTTATACGAACGTCCCTCGGACAGAATTCTCGATCTGTTGCCGTTCCGCCAACGCGAACGGCGCCAGGAGTTCTGGGCCTTGCGCGACGTGAGCTTCTCCGTGGAGCGAGGTGAGATGCTGGGCATCGTCGGCCCGAATGGCTCGGGCAAGAGCACGCTGCTGCAGATCGTGAGCGGCATCCTGCCCGCGACGAACGGGCGTGTCGTGGCGGAGGGACGCATCGCGGCGCTGCTGGAGTTGGGCGCGGGCTTCAATCCCGAGTTCAGCGGGCGCGAGAATGTTTTTCTCAATGGCGAGATCATGGGGCTCTCGCGCCGGGAGATCGAGAGTGCCTTCCCGAAAATTGCCGCCTTCGCCGAGATCGGCGAGTTTATGCAGCGGCCGGTAAAGGAATATTCCACCGGCATGTATGTCCGCCTGGCTTTCTCCACTGCGATTCACGTCGATCCGGACGTACTGATCGTCGACGAGGCCTTGGCTGTCGGCGACGCCATTTTTGCCAACCGCTGTGTGCGCAAGTTCGAAGAGTTGAAGGAACGCAAGGTCACGGTGCTGTTCGTCTCGCACGACCTGGGGCTGGTGAAGCGGCTTTCCGACCGCGCCATTCTCATGCTCCATGGACGAGTTCATGCGGAAGGCAAACCCAGCGATGTGGTCAACCGCTACGTTGGCCTGGTGCATGAACGGCAGGAGCGCGCGGGCGAGGCACAGGAAACGCCGGGGCTCGGCGGCAGTTTCCGCCACGGCGACGGGACGAGTTCCATCACGTCCGTGAAGCTGCTGAACTCGTGCGGCGAGACGCTCAATACGCCGCTCGGCGGAGAGCGGATGACGGTGCGAGTCCAGGCTAAATTCGCACAGAGTGTCGACGACCCGGTGGTAGGCATCCTGATCCGCAATCGCCTCGGCATCGACGTGTACGGCACAAACAGCCGCATCGAACAAACGCGATTGGGCCGCTTCGAGGCTGGCGATACGCTCGAGATCGATTTCCATTTCGATTGCCTGCTGACACGGCAGGAATACACATTGACTGTGGCCACGCAGCATTCTGACGGCAGCAGCATGGATTGGCTCGACGACGTGCTCGCGTTCACCGTGATCGAGGCCAAGGATCTGGCTGGAGTCGCGAACCTGAAAGCAGCCATCGATTGGCGCGTTATGCAGTGATCATCGGCATCTCATGAACATCTACGTCATCGTTCTCGCGATTGTGCTTTGCACGCTTACGGCCGTCACGGTCTACAAGACGTTCGGCGTGAAGAATCAAAGCGACTTCCTGGTGGCCGGGCGGCAACTGCCCTGGTATGTGCTGGTGTTTACGCTGCTCTCCTCGTGGATTGGCGCGGGCAGCCTGTTCGCTGGCGGAGAGAACGCTTTCCGCAACGGTTTCGCCGCGCTCTGGCAACCCGCGGGCGGCTGGCTCGGGCTGATCGTGATCGCTTCCATCGCGGGACGCGCGCGGCGTTTTGCGCAATTCACCGTGCCCGATCTGTTGGAGAAACGCTACAACGCGGCGGCGCGTGTGCTCGGCACGATCGCCATCGTGATCTCCTACCTTGTGATTACGAGCTACCAGTTCAAGGGCGGCGGCGACATTCTGCATCTGATCTTTCCGGAGATGGAGCGCACGACGGGCATGTACCTGATCGCGGGCTTTGTGATCGTCTTCACGGCCGCGGCGGGCATGGCATCGGTGGCGTATCTCGATTTGGTGATCGGCGCGCTGGTGTCTTGCGCTGTGATTGTTTCGGTGCCCGTGCTGTTGGCTCACGCGGGCGGATGGGCGGGCGTGCAGTCGCGGCTGCCGGCCAGCCACTTCGAGGTGTTGGGCGATCTAAAGTTGTCTCAGGCGCTGGGCTTCCTGCTGCCTACGATGTTGCTGCTGATCGGGAATCAAGGCATGTACCAGAAGTTTTTCTCGGCGCGCTCCGAACGCGATGCGAAGCTCGCCGTGGGCGGCTGGATCGTCGGTACGCTGTTGCTCGAGACGCTGCTGATTACGTTCGCCGTCATCGGGAGTTCGCTGCTGCGTCCGGAAAATCCCCGCGAGATGATTCCGGCGACGGCGCGCATGCAGTTGCCCGCGATGCTGGGCGCAATCCTGCTGGGCGGCATCTTCGCGAAGATCATCTCGACGGCGAATAATTATCTCTTTTCGCCGGCGACAAACATTATCCACGACGTCTATGAACGCTTCATTGATCGCAACGCCTCCGACCGGCGGCGCTTGATTGTGTCGCGGCTGATCGTCGTTGTGCTCGGAATCTTTGCGCTCCTCCAGGCCGCTCACTTTGAATCGATCCTCAAGGCCGCACTGTACGCCTACACCGTGTACGGCGCGGCTGTCACGCCGTCGGTGATGGCCGTGTTCTTCTGGAAACGCACGACCACGCCCGCGGCAATCTGCTCCATCATTCTGGGTACTGTAATTACAGTGGGCTGGAATCTGGCCGGCTTCGAACTGGACGCCGTGTATCCTGCACTGGGTGCCTCGGTAGCGAGCCTGATCCTGGTCAGCTTGTTCACTGCTCCGCCCGCACCGGAAAAATGGCAGCCGTTTTTCGAGTAGGAGTTCTATGCGTATTGACGACATCCAACAGGCTCTTCGCGAGGCCGGGCTCGATGCCTGGCTGTTCTTCGATCATCACAAGCGTGATCCGATCGCGTATAGTGTGCTGCAATTCGAACCCAAGCGCACGCCGACGCGGCGCTGGTACTATCTGGTTCCGGCGCAGGGCGAGCCGCGCGGACTCGTACATAAGATCGAGCCCGGAATGCTCGACGCGCTGCCGGGTGTGAAAATCCCTTACGCGAGTTGGACCGCGCAAGTGGAAGGGCTCGGCGAACTGCTGAAAGGCTGCCGGACGGTCGCGATGCAATACTCGCCGAAGTGCGCTGTGCCATACGTGGCGATGGTCGACGGCGGCACTTTGGAACTGGTGCGTGGAACGGGCGTCGAGGTGGTGAGTTCGGCCAACCTCGTGCAAAGGTTTGAGGCGCGTTGGACGGCGGCTCAACTGGATTCGCATATCGAAGCGGGCCGGCGCGTGGATGCTGTGCGGCGCGACGCTTTCCAAATGATCGGCGAGCGTCTGCGTGCGGGCGCGGCGGTCGATGAGTTCGCGGTGAAGCGCTTTATCCTCGACTCGTTCGAAGCGCAGGGACTGTTCACGGATCACGGTCCGATCGTCGGCGTGAATGCGAACTGCTCCAATCCGCATTACGAACCCGAAGAGCAGGGCAGCGCGCCGATCCATAAGGGCGACTTCGTGCTTATCGATCTATGGGCCAAGCTCAAGCAGTCCGGCGCAGTCTACTACGACATCACCTGGACCGGATTTTGCGGAACGAACCCAACTCCGGAGATGGTGAAGGTCTTCGAGATTGTCCGTGATGCGCGCGACCGGGCAGTGCGGCGCGTGGTGGAAGCCGTCGCCGCGGGTGAGGAGTTGTGCGGTTTTCAGGTGGACGATGCGGCGCGTGGGTACATCGCGGCCCAGGGCTATGGCGATTACTTCTTCCATCGCACGGGCCACAACATCGGAACCGAGGTGCACGGTACTGGCGCGAACATGGACAATCTGGAGACACATGACGAAAGACGGATTATTCCGTGGACGTGCTTCTCGGTGGAACCGGGAATCTATCTGCCGGAGTTCGGCGTGCGCAGCGAGGTGAATGTCTTCGTAGGCGCCGGGAAGGCACACACGACAGGCGAGGTGCAGCGCGACTTGGTGCTGATCTAATGTACTGTGGCGACAATTCTGTGGTTTACGGGGGGCGGTCCCCTTGGACCGCGCCGGGACCCCTGACCCGGCCAAACCCGACCTGGAGGTCGGGTTGCGGCTCAGGGGAGCCGCCCCCCGCAACTCAGCAAACCATGCATCATCGGCACCGCACTGATCTAGCGATGCGGCTTCTAGCATTTGTGTTTTTGGCGGCGCTCCCATTGGCCGCCGCCGACTTTCTGACGTACCGCCGCAGCGGCAATCTGTTCCTGATTCAAACTGGAGATGGCGTTGCGGAAATTGAGTGGGTCACGTCCTCGACGTTCCGTTACGCGCGGCGGCTTGCGCCGCAAATGGGGCGGCGCTTCAGCGAGACAGCCGTGGCTGTGGCCGTGGCGGAGCAGGATGCGGAATTGCGTCTCACGACGAAGTATCTCAGCGTGAGCGTTGACAAGCAGAACATGCAAGTGCGGGTGCGCGACGCGCAGGGCGCGGAAGTCGCGGCTTTCGCCGACGGCGCTCTGGAGAAGGAGTTGGACTCGCGTGCGAAGCGCTTCTTGTTCGCGGGCGCGGGCTACGGACTCGGGAAGAACCGGCAAGGCGATTGCTTCTTCTATTACGGCCCCAAACAGAAAGAGATTCTGGAGCAGCGCATTTCGACCGTGGATCCGGTGACGCAGTTGGAGTATCGGGACGTGAAACTGCTCGATCCGGCCAGACTGCCGCGCGAGGCTGTGCGCATGCGTGCTGCGGGCGGCGAACCTTCGTGGGATGCTCTGGCCGCGATCGTGAGCCAGTCGCTCGAAGACAGCAATTCGGCGGTGCTGATGCCCGCGCTGAATTTGTCCGTGTGGGATGCGTCGCCGTTGCCGCTGCGGCGGCGCGCGATCCAACTCGGTTCGATCTTTCCGCTGGTCTACGCGCAACAGCCGCTGGGCGCCGCGCGCGAGTTAGAAGGTTTGCGCACACCCTTGCACTCCTACCTCGTGACCTATTTCTGGGAAGCGCGGCAACGTGGGTTCCCGCTGATCCGTCCGCTCGCGATGCAGTTTCCGGCCGACCCGAAAGCCGCAGAAGAGCACAGCGTCTTCACGCTGGGCGATGAGTTGCTTGCCGCTCCCATCGTTTCCGCGGCGAAGACGCGCTCGTTCTATTTGCCGCAAGGCATCTGGACGGATCTGGCGACGAATCAAAAGTACACCGGACGGCGCGTTCTAGAGATGCCCACGCCGGACTACCTGCCGCTGTTCCTGCGCAACGGCTCGATTCTGCCGCTCGACGGCGACCCGATGCAGCTTCATTACACTCCGATGCTGGGTGCGGAGTTTTTTCTGTATGAGCCGGAGAGCGACGAGTATTCGCAGTTTCATGCCGGACCCGCGGGCGACTACATGCGTTTGGAAATGGAGTCGAAAACGGCCCGCCGGCTCGAATGGGTGATCCACCATGTCGAGCGTCCCAAATCGGTGGAGCGCGCCGACAGGTGGAGTTATGACGAGAAGGCGAAGAATCTGCATGTCTTCGTTCACGCGCCAGCCGGCGGCGACGTGATTGTGAACCTGCTTTTCTGAGGGCTTATACTCTTGGAATAGGGGCTGACAAATCATGAAGACGATTTCTGTGTTGCTGTTAGGATGTGCCGCGTCCGCGTGCCTTTTTGCGCAGGCCGTGCAACCGCCGAAAACGCATTTGAAAGTAGGCGACGCCGCGCCGGGGTTTACGCTGACTGGGAGCATGGGCAAGCCGGTTTCGCTCGCTGACTACAAAGGCAAGACCGTTGTGGTGGCCTTCTTTCCGGCGGCCTTCACGGGTGGCTGCACCAAGGAGATGACTTCCTATGCGGCCGACATCGCGAAGTTCCAGGCGATGGACGTACAGGTGCTGGCCGTCAGTACCGACAACTCGCCGACGCTGGCGCATTGGTCGAAGGAGTTGAACGCTTCCTATCCGATGCTCAGCGACTTCCTGCGCAAGACTACTGCGGCGTATGGTGTACTGATTGCCGAGCGCGGCATCGCTAACCGGGCGACCTTCGTCATTGACGGCAGCGGCAAGATACAGCACATCGAAGAGGGCAGTTCCGCGGTCGACATCAGCGGCGCGGAAAACGCCTGCAAGCGGCTCCGCAAGTAGCGGCGACCGCATGGCAGAACGCTATCCGGCGGGGTCCGGCGCACGACGCATGGTATCCTGAAGAGGTAAGCACTCCGGCCTCATTCCAGTGGTGTAAACGCCTTGAAAATCGGTTTTGTCAGTCTGGGTTGTCCCAAGAATCTCGTCGACACGGAAGTGATGATGGGGCAACTCGCCGCGCGCGGCCACGAGCTCACTGCGGAGCCGGGTGAGGCCGATTGCATCGTCGTGAACACATGTAGTTTCATCGATCCCGCGAAGCAGGAATCGGTCGACACGATCATGGAGATGGCTGAGTTCAAGAAGACCGGAAAGGCCACGCGCCTGATCGTCGCCGGTTGCCTGGTGGAGCGCTATCGCGGCGATATCCGCGAGCAATTGCCTGAAGTCGACGCGCTCGTGGGCACGAATGAGTTGGAGCGGATCGTCGCGCTGTGCGAGGGCGGAGAAGCGCCGGCCGGCGACGTTGAGCCGTACCTCTATCACGACTTGACGCCGCGCGTGCTGGCCACGCCGGGGCATTTCGCTTACATCAAAATCGCCGAAGGCTGCGACCACCCCTGTACGTTCTGCGTGATTCCGCAGTTTCGCGGAGCGTTTCGCAGCCGGCGTTTCGAGTCGGTCGTGCTGGAGGCGTCGCGCCTGTTTTCGCAGGGCGTGCGCGAGATCAATCTGATCGGGCAGGACACGACGTGCTACGGCGAGGACCTCGGGTTGAAGGACGGACTGGCGCAATTGCTCGACCGTCTGGCGCGCATCGAAACCGAGCATCAGAAATGGATTCGCTTTCTGTATTGCTACCCGAACCGGATCACGCAGAAGCTGCTCGACACGATCGCGGAACACGCCGCTCTGGTAAAGTACATCGACATGCCGCTGCAACATGCGAGCGCGAATGTGCTGAAGCGCATGAAGCGCGGGGCGAACGGCGAGATCTTCCTGAAGCTTCTCGAAAAGATCCGGCGCAGCATTCCCGGCGTTGCGATTCGCACGAGCATGATTGCCGGATTCCCCGGCGAAACGGAAGCGGATTTCGAGGAGTTGTGCAGTTTTGTCGAAGCCGCGCAGTTCGATCGCCTGGGCGTATTTTCGTATTCCGACGAAGAGACCAGCCGCAGTTTTCAGTTGGACGGCAAAGTCGATAAGCGCACGATCTACAATCGCAGGCGCAAGCTGATGGCACTGCAGCGCAAGATTTCGAAGCGGCGTAACCGCTTGCTGGTCGGGCAGGAAGTGCCCGTGTTGGTGCAAGGATTGTCGGCGGAGTCGGATCTGCTTTGGGAAGCGCGTCTCACAACGCAAGCTCCTGAGATCGACGGCGTCTGTTACATTAGCGACCCGGGTGAGACCGCGCCGCGGGCGGGACAATTCCGGCGTATGCGCATTACAGAGGCACATGATTACGATTTGGTGGGCGCCCTGACCGATGCGGCGCCGGCGGACGAACGCGCTGCGGCGCCGGCCTTTCCAATACTGGCGGCGACTCGCCGTGAATTGACTCCGAACAGTTTATGAAGTGCCCAATCTGCAAAAAGCCCGTGTTAGAGGATTCGGCCGAATATCCGTTTTGTAGCGGCCGTTGCCGGGAGGTCGATCTCGGTAATTGGGCGATGGAAAAGTATGTAATCTCGACTCCGGCTGTCGACGACGACGAGGTGGAAGAGGAAACCGGTGAGGATGCGTAGTCTGGCGATAGCCGTGGCTACGTGGTTCGGAGCCGGCTACGCGCCGGTTGCACCGGGTACCGCCGGGGCGCTGGCGGGGCTCGCGATCGCCTGGTTGATGCACCAGTATCTGGGCGCGGGACCGCTGGTCTTCGGACTTATGGGAGTGATTGTGTTTTTTCCGGGTGTATGGGCCGCGCGCGAAACGGCCATCGCAGTGGGGAAAAAGGATCCGGGCTTAGTAGTCGTCGATGAGGTGATGGGCACGTGGATCACGCTGGCCGGTGCGTCGACGTTGAACTGGAAGAGCTGGCTGATGGCGTTTGCCCTATTTCGCATCTTTGACATTTGGAAGCCCGCGCCCGTGCGGCAGTTGGAGAAACTGCCCGGCGGATGGGGCATCATGGCGGACGACGCGATGGCGGGAGTGTACGGTGCGCTTATAATGGCGGGCATGGGATGTTTCAATCTTTATTAAATATGGCGACCCGAAAAGACACGAATGGACGGCCTAGGATTGAGCGAGTGGCGCCGCAGGCCGCGATCCCCGGCGGCGAGTTTCTGATTTACGGCGAGGGCTTTCTCAAGGCGGAACGCCCGCGTGTGTCCATCGGAGAGATCGATGCGCCCGTAGTTGTCGGCAGCGACAGCTTCGTCGTGGCCCGCGTTCCGGATACCGCCCGGCCGGGCGGCCTGGTGGTAGCGAACGGCGAGCAGTCTAGCGGGAAGTGGACTTGCGCCATCGGCGTGCAGATCCTCGACGGCGTGCATCCGGTGGCAAATCCGGCGGTCGACCAGGCCGGCAACATCTACACGACGCTGAGCGGACCGCGCGGACAAAAGACGCCGGTTTCGGTTTTCAAGATCGATGTACATGAGGGTGCTAGGCCGCTGCTTAGCGACATCATGAACGCGACCGGGCTCGCGGTGGATCGCGAAGGGCTGATCTACGTATCGAGCCGTCACGACGGCATCGTCTATCAATCGACGCCGGAAGGCTCGTTGTCGGTCTATGTGGAGGGCATGGGCGTGGCCACGGGCATCGCCTTCGATGCCGAAGACAACCTCTACGTCGGCGACCGCAGCGGGACGATCTTCAAGATCAGTCCCAGCCGGCAGATTTACGTCTTTGCGACGCTCGAGGCTTCGATTGCCGCTTATCATTTGGCGTTCGGCCCGGACGGGTCGCTGTTCGTATCGGGGCCGACGACATCGAGCTTCGATTCCGTGCAGCGCATCTCGCGCGAGGGAGAAGTGGAGACGTATTATCGGGGACTAGGGCGGCCGCAAGGAATCGCCTTCGATGCGGAAGGTGCGTTGTATGTGGCGGCTTCGCTGCGCGGCCAACGCGGTATCGTACGGATCGATGCGGATCGCAAGGCGGACCTGTTCCTTTCCGGTCCGGGCATTGTGGGCATGGCCTTCACGCCATCGAATGCTCTGGTGGTGGCAACGAACAGCGCTCTGTACAGTCTGGATGCCGGGATAGCCGGAAGGCCGCTGCCCTAATGAATGCTGAGATTATCGCGGTGGGTTCCGAGTTGCTGACGCCGCAGCGCATCGATACGAACTCGCTCTACATCACGCAGCATCTGAATGCGCTCGGCGTGGAAGTGCTGATGAAATCGGTGGTCGGCGACGATCGCGTCCGGCTGGCGCAGCAGATTCGCGAGGCGCTCGAACGCGTCGATGTGGTTGTGCTGACGGGCGGGTTGGGTCCTACCGAAGACGATGTGACGCGCGATGCCGTCGCCGCCGCGTTCGGACGCACGCAATCGTTTCGCCAGGATGTGTGCGACGAGATCGCGGCGCGATTCGCGCGCATGCAGCGCCCGATGGCGGAGAACAACAAACGCCAGGCGATGATCATTGAAGGCGCGGAAGTGCTGCCGAACCCCAACGGCACGGCACCGGGACAGTGGTTGCGGCAGGATGGCAAGGTAGCGATGTTGCTGCCCGGACCGCCGCGCGAGATGAAGGCGATGTTCAACGATCAATGCCTGCCCCGCCTGGCCGCTCTCTTGCCCGCGCAAGTGATCCGTGTGCGCGCCTATCGCGTGGCGGGCCTCGGCGAGTCCGATCTCGATCAGATCATCGCGCCAATCTACATGAAGTATGCGAATCCGGTGACGACGGTTCTGGCCGATGTCGGCGATATCCAGGTGCATCTGCGCGCCCGTTCGGATAGCGAAGAGCAGGCGAACGCATTGCTCGAAGAAGTTGGTGCGCAGATTGAAGCGGCCCTGGGCGAACACCTCTATACGAATGACGGGCAGCCGCTCGAAGCCGTCGTCGGGCGCAGACTCAAAGAGCGCGGCGAGACGCTGAGTGTTGCCGAGAGTTGCACGGGTGGTTTGCTTGCTGAACGCATCACATCTATTGCCGGCAGCTCGGCGTATTTCCGCGGGGGCTTCCTGACCTATTGCGATGAGCTCAAGACTGCCTTGTTGGGCGTGGACCCGCGCTTGTTGCAGGCGCATACGGCGGTCAGCGAACCGGTTGCGCGGGCTATGACGGAAGGCTGCCGCGAACGCACTGGATCCACGTATGCCGTGTCGGTGACCGGCCATGCCGGCCCGGAAGGCGGGACGCCCGAGACCCCGGTAGGTACGGTGTTTATTGGTTTGGCAGGGCCGACGGGCTGCCGAGTCGTGCGGATCTTCAGCGGCGGCGATCGTGGGCGGGTGCGGCGCATGGCCTCTCAAGTGGCGCTCGATACACTCCGCAAGACACTTTCCTAAACGGCAGGGTTCTGAGCAGTAGGCTCCTGAGCGGCAGGCCCGGAATCGCGATTGCCTTCTTCGGAGCGTTGGCCACGTCCATCCGGAGCGCCTACAACGCCCTCCGATCTACTTATCCGGATGCTCTCTCACTCCGGCGGCACTTCGGGCCTGCCGTATTGATGGTGAGAGTGTGAAGCGGGAATGGATTCCGCGCAATCCTTTTGGGGTAGTGTAACCGTGTGTTACAGCGTTTTGGCTGGCGCCGCAATAGCTTATCCATGGAAGCGCTGGACTGTTACTTGTGCTACAATTCCCCATCTAACCAGAGGAACAAATCTGAGTGTCTCATTCAGATCATCCTGGCGTCTCCGCGGAGGCAGTCCGCGAAGCGCTGGAGAGAATCGCGGCCTCGCCCCGCTTTGCGGGCGCCGGGCGCTCGATCCGATTCCTGCGCTTTGTTGTGGAGCGCACGCTCGACGGAAAACAGGATGAGGTCAAGGAGGCGGTGCTCGGCATCGAGGTCTTCGACCGTCCCGCCGCTTTCGATTCCCGCCTGGATTCAGTGGTGCGCGTCGAGGCCGGCCGTTTGCGTGCCAAGTTGCGGAACTACTACGCCGGTCCGGGTATTGATGACGAAGTGGTCATCGCACTGCCCACGGGCGGCTACGTTCCGGAATTTCGGTTGCGAGCGGACGAGCTTGCGAAGGAGTTGCGGTCTCGCGCGGCGTTACGCTGGCGTTTCCGCATTGGCTTGGGCATCGTGCTTGTGTTGGCCAGCGCAATTCTCTTGTGGACGCGTTCGCGACCGGCGTCGCCGGAAACGTCTACTGTCGCTGTCCTGCCTTTCGAAAACCTGACAGGCGACTCCGCTAGAGACTATTTCTGCGAAGGTCTCTCGGAAGAGGTGACCACGGCACTGGCCAAGGTGGAGAACCTTCGCGTAGTGGCGCGGGCCTCGTCGAATCAGTTTCGCGGCAAGGCGCAGGACATTGCGATGGTAGGCCGCAAGTTGAAGGCGCGCTATCTTCTCAGCGGCGCTCTGCGCGGAGATGCCGCTGCGCTGCGGATCTCGGCGCAGCTCATCGACACCAACACTGGCTATCATGTCTGGTCGGAGTCCTACGCGCGCAGCGTTGCAGATTCGCTCACGATCCAGGACGACATTGCGCGCGAAGTCGCCGCGGCCTTGCGCAAACGTTTCTCTCCCGATCGCAGCGCCACGAATCCCGATCGCTCGGTGAGTGCGGACGCGCGCGAGCTGTATTGGCGCGGTCGATCCATACGCAAAAGGCGCACGCCCGACACGCTGGAGCAGAGCAGCGCGCTGTTTCTGCGGGCGATCGAACTCGCGCCACGCTATGCAGCGGCGCATTCGGCGCTAGCCGAGACGTACACGAGCATGGCTTTCCACCTGGCCGGATTGGAACCACGGCGCAGTCTGGTCGAGAAGGCTCGCGCCGAGGCGCGCCGCGCCCTCGAACTCGATCCGGCCCTCGCCGATGCCTACGGCACGTTGGGAGCCGTCGCGTTTTTCTATGACTGGGACTGGCGGGCCGCTGAGGAAGCGTTCCGCACGGCCCTGCAATACAACCCAGGTTATGCGCGACTGCACGGCTGGTATGCGCTGGGGCTGATGTCCCGCGGGCGTTTCGACGCTGCCATCGATCACATGAAGACGGCGGTGCAACTGGATCCGATCTCATATGCTGTGAGCAACGATCTGGGCGTAAGCTATTACGCCGCGCGCCGCTATGCCGATTGCGCGCATCAGGCCTCGGACAGCATCAGCGCCGATCCGGGCCTGGCTTCCGCGCACGCCTTGTTGGGTTGCTGCTATGGAGCGGAAGGACACTACGAGCGGGCGATCGAGGAGTTTCAGGCTGCACTGAAGCGCTCAAATTCGAGGCCGTCCGCGCTGCTCGGCCGGATGGGCCATGCGCAGGCGAAACTCGGCCGTGCGGCAGAGGCACGCAAGCTGGCGGCGGAACTGCGCGTGCAACTCAAGAGCGGCGAAGGCGCCTGGGTGCACATGGCGATGTTGCAAACCGGCTTACAGGAGAACCGTGCGGCGCTGGACAGCCTGGAAGAAGCATTCCGGCAGCGCGAGACCGGCCTGAACTTCATCCGGGTGGAACCGCTCTTCGATCCGCTGCGCGATGAGCCGCGTTTCCAGGCGTTGGAACGCAAGACAGGCTTGATCGAGTAGAGCGCCGGAGGGGGGCCGGAACGCGCTGTGTCACAATAGGATAAAATGACCGGCCATCAGACTCGCCAGAAGTTTCTGGACTACTTCGCTGCCCGCGCACACCGCGTCGTTCGCAGCTCCTCGCTCGTTCCCGCCAATGATCCGACGTTGTTGTTTACCAACGCTGGCATGAACCAGTTCAAAGACGTCTTTCTCGGTATGGAGAAACGCGATTACAATCGCGCCGCTTCCTCGCAGAAATGTGTCCGCGCGGGTGGAAAACACAATGATCTGGAGAACGTGGGTTACACCGCGCGGCATCATACATTTTTTGAGATGCTCGGTAATTTTTCGTTCGGCGACTACTTCAAGGAAGATGCGATCGCTTTCGCCTGGGAGTTGATCACAAAGGAATACGGGCTCGACAAGGAACGCCTCTACGTCACAGTGTTTCGCGAGGACGATGAAGCCGAAGTGCTTTGGCAGAAGGTGGCCGGAGTGCCGAAGTCGCGCATTTTCCGGCTCGATGAGAAGGACAATTTCTGGCAGATGGGCGAGACCGGCCCGTGCGGTCCTTGCTCGGAGATCCACTATGATCTCGGTGTCGAAGCAGCCGCGCCGGGCCAGGAGCACGAAATGTTCCCGAGCGATGCGGGCGGACGCTTCGTCGAGATCTGGAACCTGGTTTTCATGCAGTTCGACCGTTCGAACGAAGGCGTACTGACGCCGCTGCCGCGCCCCTCGATCGATACCGGCATGGGGCTGGAGCGTGTCGCTGCGATCCTGCAAGGCAAGCTGACCAACTACCAGACGGACCTGATCCGGCCGATTATCGACCGCGCCGCGGAGCTGTTCGGGACGGTGTACGGAGAGAATGTGAAGGTGGATACCGCGCTGCGCATCGCCGCCGACCACGCGCGCGCCACCGCGTTTCTGATTCACGACGGTGTATTGCCGGCCAACGACGGGCGCGGCTATGTGTTGCGCAAGATCATGCGGCGCGCGATGCGCAATGCGCGCATGTCCGGCGTGCAGGACCCGTTTCTCTATCAACTCACCGGTTTCGTCGCCGAGTGGATGCGGCCGGCGTATCCCGAATTGATGGAGACCATTCAGCGCGTGGCGCGCGTCGTGAAGGAAGAAGAGCACCGTTATGCCACAACGTTCCAAGTGGCCGAGCGCGTGTTTCACGACGAAGCGAAATCGGCAGTTGACGGAGTGCTTCCGGGCGCGGCTGCATTCAAGCTCTACGATACGTTTGGCCTCGCGATCGACGAACAGGAGGAGATGGCACGCGAGTTCGGCCTATCGATCGATCGCGGCGGTTTCGACGCGGAAATGAACCGGCAGAAGGAACGGGCCCGTGCGAGTTGGAAGGGTGCGGAGAAGGCGCAGATCGCGCCCGCCTATGCACAAGCGCGCGAACTCGGGCGCACGAAGTTCAGCGGCTATGAGACGCTCGCCTCGGCGTCGTCGCGCGTGGTCGCCGTGCTGGCTGACAAGACCATCGTCGATGAGGTGCTGGCCGGCGCCGAGGCCGAATTGATCCTCGACGAGACCCCGTTTTATGCGGAGTCCGGCGGACAGGTGGGCGACCAGGGCGAATTATTCGCGGGCGATCTGCGTGCCGCTCGCGTGCTCTCAACGTATCCCGCGCTTCCGGGCCTGACAGTGCATCGCATTGTTGCGGAGCAGACCATCAAAACCGGCGATATCTTGCGCGGCGAGGTGGCGCGCGAGTTGCGCGGCGCTACGATGCGCAACCACACGGCGACGCACCTGCTGCACGCGGCGCTGCGAACCGTTCTTGGCAATCACGTGAAGCAGGCCGGCAGCGTCGTCGATCCTTCGCGGCTGCGCTTCGACTTCACTCACTACACGGCCGTGGACCGCGAGGAACTCCGCGAAGTGGAGCGGTTGGTGAATGAACAGATTCTGCGCAACACGGTCGTCTCCACGGAGGTGATGGACCTGGACAAGGCGCTGACCACGGGTGCGATGGCGTTGTTCGGCGAGAAGTATGGCGAGAACGTTCGTGTGGTTTCCGTTCCGGACTTCAGCCGTGAGCTGTGCGGCGGCACGCACGTGAATCGCACGGGCGACATCGGGCTGTGCAAGGTCGTCTATGAAGGAAGCATTTCGGCGGGCGTACGCCGCATCGAGGCAATCACCGGTGCGGGCGCGCTGGAGCGATTTCAAGAGACGGCCGATTCGCTGCAGCGCGTTGCTGGATTGATGCGCGTTTCCGAGCCGGAACTGGTGGAGCAGGTCGAGCGCCTGATGGTGCAGCAGAAGACCCTCGAAAAGCAACTCGAACAACTCAAAGACAAGCTGGCGCAATCGCGCAGCGGCGATTTGGAGAGCCTCTCGCGCGAGATCAAGGGCGCGCGCGTGCTCGCCGCGCAGGTGGACGGCATGGACCGCCAGCAGATGCGCGGCCTGGTCGACTCGTTGCGCAACAAGTGGAAGAGCGCCGTCGTTGTGCTCGGTTCGGTCGAGGATTCGAACGTCTCCATCGTGGCGGCCGTGACCAAGGACTTGACGTCGAAAGTGCACGCTGGAAAACTGGCCGGTGCGGTTGCGCAAGCCGTGGGTGGTAAAGGCGGCGGGCGTCCCGACATGGCGGAAGCGGGCGGGAAAGATGCATCGGCGCTGGCCGGGGCGCTGGAAAACGTCTACAGCTCGGTCGAGGGTATGCTGTGATCTCTTGCGATGTCGTTGTGGTGGGTGCGGGTCCGACGGGATTGGCCTGTGGCATCGAACTGCGGCAGCGCGGCTTGAAAGCGGTTGTGATCGACAAGGGCTGTGTGGTGAATTCGATTTACCACTATCCCATCAATATGGTTTTCTTCACGACGCCGGAGTTGCTCGAGATTGGCGGCATTCCGATGACGTCGCTCAATGACAAACCGACGCGTGTCGAGGCGTTGAAGTATTACCGGCGCGTGACGGAGTATTTCGCGCTCGATGTGCGGCAGTACGAAATGGTGCTGCGCATCGACGGGGACGACGGCGCCTTCGTCGTGAACACCGAGGATCGCAACGGGTGTGTGCGCGCGTATGCGGCGAAGAAGATCATCCTGGCGACGGGCTACTATGACCGGCCCAACCGCCTGAATGTTCCCGGCGAGGACTCGCCCAAAGTGATCCACTACTACAAGGAGGCGCACCCTTACTACAACATGGATGTCGCCGTGGTGGGGGCAAAAAACTCAGCCGCGATTGCCGCGCTGGAGCTGCTCTGGAGCGGGGCGCGCGTGACGCTGATTCACCGCGGCGAGGGCATCTCAAAGAGCGTCAAGTATTGGATCAAGCCCAACATCGAGAATCGTATAGGGAGCGGCGAGGTCAAGGCGCTGTTCCGTTCGCGCATTGCGGAGATTCACGCGAGTCACATTCGGGTCGCCACGCCGCAAGGTGAGGTGGAGTTGAAGAACGATTTCGTTTTCGCGATGACCGGTTACCATCCCGATCTGGAGTTTCTCGCGCGGCATGGCATTACGCTCGATGAGGAGACGCGGCGTCCAAAGACCGACGCGGACACGCTAGAGAGCGAACGCAAGGGCATCTATCTGGCGGGCGTGCTGGTGGCAGGTATGCACACCAACGAGATCTTCATCGAGAACGGGCGCTTTCACGGCAAGCAGATCGCCACCGCGATCGCGGCGGACCTGGCCGGCAACTCAGCGTCCTAAGAGCCGGCGGTACTTGCGCAGCAGTTCGTAGACGGCCACGCCCGCGGCGGTTGCCACATTCAGCGAGTGTTTCGAGCCGAGCATCGGAATGCGGACGTGCGTGTCGCAGCGCGCGAGAAGCGCGGGTTGAACTCCGTCGACCTCGTGTCCAAAAATCAGGCAGACGGGAAAGCGCGGCGTCCAATCGAAGAGATCGACGGCATGAACGCTGGTCTCGAGCGCTGCGATTTCATAGCCCCGCGCGGCTAGATCGTCGAGCAGCGGCAGCGCTTCCAGGGTGTACTGCCATGCCACGCGCTGCTCGGCGCCGAGCGCTGTCTTGGCGATGCCCTTGTGCGGCGGTTGCGCTGTGATGCCGCTGAGGTACAGTCGCTCGATGGCGGCAGCGTCCGCCGTACGAAAGAACGAGCCGACGTTATAGAGGCTGCGGATATTGTCGAGCAACAAGGACACGGGCAGCGTTGTGATCCCGTCGTAAGCGGCCGCGCCAAGCGTGGCTTGATAGGGCAGTCGTTCGCTCAATCTGGCACCATCACCCAGAATCGCGTGACGCGGCGGTAGCCCATGCGCTGGTAGAGCGACAAGCCAGAGGGCGTCGATTGGAGCACGGTGCGCTCGATGCCGCTGGCAGCGCTCGCGACTGCGACGGCATGGCGGATCAGGACTTCGGCATAACCCTTGCCGCGGAATTCGGGCAGCGTACCCACGGAGTAGACCCCTATCGCGCCGCCAGCGATTATAACCGCGGCCGCGGCAATTGGCCTGCCTTCGAGGTACCCCACATAACCGGTTAGTCCGCATTCCCACGGCCCGGCGCCTGCGTAGATGTCGCGCGAGGCAACAAAGGGAAACTCAAATGCCAGTGCCATGATGTGTGCAAAATCACAGCGTGCCGCCACGCCGTCGACGGTTCGGATTTCAGGGCAGGGCAGCGTGTGGATGGGCGGCAGCAACCTCTCGGCTAACAGGCCGGGCGGATCGGAAAGCATCCGGAAACCGCGCTCGAATAGATGCTCTCTGGCCTTGCGGCGAAAGGGCAAAGCGATCAGATCCTCGCAAAGCCAGAGCGACCAGTGCAAGCCGCGCGCTCGAAAATGCATTTCCGGGATGGCTATCAGGCGGTCCAGTTCGAGTGCGCCCCCGGTCACGCACGCCGAGAGCATCACGGAGTTGAACACGCCGTAATCCATGCCGGAAGAGGCGATCGAAAGCCCTGGCTCGTCACGCAGCTCCCCCGCATCGCTGGCGCTCGCGAAGCAGCGCATCATGTGCCGGAGGTTGCCTTCCACTACTGCGAAGTTCATGGCTGTACGGTCAACCGATCATCAGAGCAGACTCAGCGGATCGACGTCAATCACGAGCGCCGTCGGTCCCCACTTGTTCTCTAGCGCGTGCAGGCGCAGGCGTTGGAGCGTCTCATTCAGCGTCTTGCGATTTGCGGCCTTGATGAGGAGTTGATAGCGGAACTCGTTCTTGAGCCGGGGTACGGCCGCTTCGGCAGGTCCGAGAATGCGCATGTTTTCAGGCGGTGGCACGAGCAGCGCCGCGAGTTCTCCGCTCATGCGCAAGCCCTCGGCCTGTTCTTGGGAACGGACCAGAACATTGGCCAACGCCGCGAAGGGCGGATAGCGCATTGCCTTGCGAAACTCGATCTCTTTGTCATAGAACTGCGCGTAGTTCTGCGCGGAGGCGCAGCGGATGGCATAGTGCTCCGGGTTAATCGTCTGCACAATCACACGGCCGCGAAGTTCGCCGCGTCCGGCACGGCCGGCCACCTGAGTGAGCAGTTGGAAAGTGCGTTCGGCGGCGCGAAAATCGGGCATCCCAAGACCGATGTCGGCCGAGACCACGCCCACTAACGTCACGTTGGGAATATCGTGGCCCTTGGCGATCATCTGTGTCCCGACAAGGATATCGTAGTCGCGATCGCGGAAGCCGGAGAGTATGGTTTCAAAGTGGCGCTTGCTGGTGACCGTGTCGCGATCCATTCTCGCGATGCGCGCCGTCGGGAACGATTGGTGCAGTTCCTGCTCGACTTTTTCCGAGCCCGTACCGATGAACTGGATGTGTTCGCCGCCACATTTGGGACACGCCTCGGGCACCTTTTCGGCGTAGTTGCAGTAATGGCACAGCAGCCGCTTGTCACGGCGATGATAGGTGAGCGTCACGGCGCAGTTGGCGCACTCGATTCTAGAGCCGCAGGCGCGGCAGGTTACGAAGCTCGAAAAGCCGCGGCGGTTGAGCAGCAGCATCGTCTGCTCGCCAGCCTCGAGCCGCGTCGCAATCTCGTTTATCAATCGTCTTGAGAAGACCGCCATTTTGCGCGTATCCAAAAACTCCTGGCGCATGTCGACGATCTCGACGTCCGGCATGGGGCGGCTTTCGACGCGCTCAGGCAACTCGAGCAGCGCGTACTTGGCGCGATCGATGTTATAGCGGCTTTCCAGACTCGGTGTCGCCGAGCCCAGCACGACGCAGGCGCCGGCCTGTTGCGCCCTGACAATGGCGACGTCGCGCCCGTTGTAACGGGGATTCTCCTCCTGCTTGTAACTGCCGTCGTGCTCTTCATCGACAACGATCAGGCCGAGATTCTGAACGGGCGCGAAGACGCCGGAGCGCGTGCCCACAACGACCGAGGCCGATCCATTGCGGATGCGCCGCCATTGCTCGGCGCGTTCGACGTCGGTGAAGGCGGAATGCAGGATTGCGACGCGTGTGCCGAAGCGCTGAAAAAACTGATCCGCCATGGCCGGGGTAAGCGCGATTTCCGGCACCAGCAGCAGAGCGCCGCGCCCCGCCGCCAAAGCCGCATCGATCGCGGTCAGGTAGACCTCGGTCTTGCCCGATCCCGTGACGCCGTGCATCAGGAACGCCTTGAATCCGCGGGCGTCGATGCTCGCGCGAATCGCATCGAATGCCTCGCGCTGCCAGACGTTGAGCTCGTGCGGAGGACGCGGTGCAGAGCGCGCCAGGACGGAATCCGCCACCGTCAGAGAGATCAACTTCTTGCGGCCGAGTGAGCGGGCCGCCTGGCTGGCGCCGGCCATCGCGTTGTCGAGAGTCTTTAGGTTGTGCGCACCGGGATGCAATTCGAGAAAGGCGATCAACTCGCGCTCGGCCTTGGGCAATTTCACTGCGCCGGGACGGCTGGTGAATTCGACGCACAGGCGCTCTGCGGCGGCGCGCAGCGGATCACGGTCGGCAAGTAGGTCCTCACTCGAGACGAACCCTTTTTTCGCGAGCGACTTGAGCGTTTTTTCCGCGAGTGCTTTGTCGCCTCCAGTCGCCTTTTTCGCGACGGCAAGCGCTGTGAGCGAACGAAACTCCAGGGCGCGCAGGACCGTGACGGAGGCATCCTCGCCGGGAGTGCCAAGCAGCAACTGGCGCACCGCATCGCGGCCGGCGTCACTGAGCGAATACTGCTTCGACCTGCGGATCTCGCCGCCCAGCGGCGTCATCGAGCGCAGCACCTCACCGAGCGGAGCGCAATAGTAATGCGCGATCCAGCGTCCGAGCGCGAGCAGACCCTCGTCAAGCACGGGTTCCTCATCAAGCAGGCGCAGCACAAGCTTGGCGGCCATGGCTGGCGATTCGTCGTGTGTGCGAAGAACCACGCCGGTGAGTGTACGGCGTCCAAACGGGACCAGGATGCGGCAGCCTGGTTTCACGCGGTGGCGCAGAGTCTCCGGAAGCGCGTAAGTGAACGGCTGGTCCATGGGCACGGGCAGGCTCGCGTCGCAATAGCGCGGGAGGCTGTGCGGATTTGTCGCAACTTTCATCGGGATTCCGGAGTTAGTACCACTAGAGGAACAGACAACATGAAAAGGATTATCTTTTCTATCGTAACGTTAGCGCTGGTATGCGCGTGGGCCGCGACGGCCGCGAGCGTCGACGGCAAATGGGTTTTTGAGTCGAAGATGAAAGCCGGCAAGAAGGGCGGCGGAGATGTGACGGTGAAAACCACCCTCGATCTGAAGACTGAAGGCAGCACGCTCACGGGCAAGGTTATCAGCGACCGGGGCAAGCGCGGCATGACCGCCGACATTTCGGAAGGAAAGATCGACGGCAACTCGCTGAGCTTCACGACCGTGGTCAAGGGCCGAAAGGGCACACAGAAAGCTGTCTGGAAAGCGACTCTTGAGGGCGACGAACTGAAGGGCACGCAGATGCGCGAAGGCGGAAAACGTGGGCAGCCGTTCACGGCGAAGCGCAACTAGTAGGTTGGTCTCCGGTCGCTTGCGCTCACGGCACTGCTGAACGTGTCGCCTCCGGTCGATTTCTCGACCGGAGGCGGCCGTTCGAGCTACTGCACGTTTCGGATCAAACCATAGACCGGTTTCAATGTCGGATAGAGGATTCGGTAGACCTCATGGCCGCGCGCGTAGCACTGCGATTCGTGCGGGCGCGGGGAGACCGAATCGACCGTCTTGATCGTCTTCTGGCAGGCTTCCTGCACGGAAGCATAGGCACCGGTGCCGGTCATGGCAAGCAACGCCGCGCCATACGCGGAACCATCCTGCGTCTCCAGCGTGACGACCTGTTTGCTGAACGTGTCGGCAAGTACCTGCCGCCAGAACGGGCTTCGTGCGCCGCCGCCGGACACGCGCACATTCTCGACGGGCGCGCCCATCGCTTCGATCAGGTCGAGGCAATCCTTCAAGCTGTACGAAACGCCTTCCACCAGTGAGCGGATCATGTCGGCGCGCGTATGTTTCGCCGTGATGCCGACCCATCCAGCACGCGCGGTCGCGTCGAGATGCGGAGTGCGCTCGCCCATCATGTACGGCAGCCAGAAGAGCCCCTGCGAGCCGCACGGCGCTGTCGCCGCTTCGGTCATCAGCGCGTCGTACTCGACGCCCGGCGCAAACTGGTTGCGGAACCATTGCAGACTGAGTCCTGCGCCTTGCGTGACGCCCATCACGTGCCACTTGCCCTTCACCGCGTGACAGAACGTATGCACGCGGCCCTTGGGGTCGTAGGTCGGTCGCTCCATGTGTGCGAAGACCACGCCGGACGTGCCGATGGTGCAGGAGACGATTCCGGGTTCGACGATGCCATTGCCCACGGCGCTCGCCGCCTGATCTCCACCGCCTGCGACTACGGGTATGCCGGCCGGCAAGCCGGTGGCTGCCGCGGCCGCATCACTGATTGTGCCGGTGATGTCGCTCGATTCGAAGACCGCCGGCAGGATCTCGGGATTCAGTTTGAGTCGCGTGACCATCTCGCTGGACCACCGTCGCGTGACCACATCAAAGAGCGCGGTTCCGGAAGCGTCGGAGACATCCGAGGCGAACTCGCCGGTGAGCATGAAACGGATGTAGTCCTTCGGGAGCAGCATCTTGGCGATGCGCTTGTAATTGGCGGGCTCATTGTCGCGAACCCAGAGCAATTTCGGCAGTGTGAAACCGGTCAGCACTGGATTCGCCGTGAAGGCGAGCACGTTGTCTTTGCCGACGGTTTGATTGATGGCGTCTACCTGATTCTGGCTGCGCTGATCGCACCAGATCAGGGCGGGTCGAATCACGGAGTTGTTTTCGTCGAGGATCACGAGGCCGTGCATCTGGCCCGAAAGCCCGACGCCCTTGATGCTGTTCGGCTTGACCTTCGATTGCTTGAGCACTTCGCGGATGGCCTGTTGCGCCGCGTCCCACCAGTTTTCGGGCCGCTGCTCGGCCCATAGCGGGCGCTCCATTTTGATGTCTTCGTGCGCGGCTGTGACGGCCGCTGTTACGCGTCCCTTTTCGTTGACGAGCAGTGCGCGGCTTCCGCCGGTGCCGATATCGATTCCTAGCCAGTACATTTGAATGAATCCTCTGATTTCTGAAATGGAAGCTCGGCCGCGCCATAGAGGCCCTTGATCCCACCGGGCTCCGTTCTCCCGATCCGCAGTTTCGCGTAGGGGCAATGGCAGGGCATGAAGCCGAAATGATAGCACAGCTATTGCTCGATAAGCCTCGTGCGAAAGATCTGAGGCACGCGGCCGGCGCGTCGCGCTACAATTGAAAAAATACGCAAGCAAGCATTACTGGAGAGATTCCGTTGGCCACGAAGCCCGCGAGTGTGATAGCCATTTACCCCGGCTCGTTCGACCCGATCACGAACGGGCACCTCGATCTTATCGATCGTGGTTCGCGAATCGCCGACCGGCTGATTGTTTCCATCCTGCGCAACGAAGACAAGCAACCGCTGTTTTCCGCCGAGGAACGCATGGCGATGTTGCGCGAGGTGGTCAGCGACTACCCCAACGTTGAGATAGACTCCTTTAACGGATTGCTTGTCGACTACGCCGCACGCAAGAACGCTACGATGATTCTGAGAGGCATCCGGGCCATCTCGGATTACGAATACGAGTTGCAGATGGCGCTCATGAATCGCCGCCTGCGGCCCGAGATCGAGACGATTTTCTTGATGGCCGGCGAGGCGTACTCGTTCATCAGTTCCCGGCTCGTGAAGCAGGTTTTTAGCCTCGGCGGCGACATATCCGGGCTGGTGCCTTCCTCGGTGGAAGCGCGGCTCAAGAAGAGATTGTTGGGAGAAATCAGGTAGAAGATGCAGACTATTTCGGAACTGTCTAATCGTATCGGACGCATCAGTGTATCGTCCACTATGAAGGTGGCGGCGGATGCCGACCGCCTGCGCCGCGAAGGCATCGACGTCGTCGATTTCGGAGCCGGCGAGCCCGACTTCCCGACGCCAACCAATATCAAGCAAGCTGCTATTAGAGCTATCGAACAGAACTTCACGAAATACACCGCGGCCGGCGGTACGATGGAACTCAAGCAGGCGATCTGCGAACGCCACACCGCTGACTATGGTACGGCCTATTCGCCTGCCGAATGCGTCGTGTCGGTCGGCGGCAAGCATATCATTTTCAATCTAACGCAGGCATTGTTGAACAGCGGCGATGAGGTCATTATCCCGGTCCCGTATTGGGTTACCTACAAAGATGTGGTCAACTACGCCGGCGGCAAGTGCGTGTTCGTCGAAACCGACGAGTCGAAGGGCTTCACCTTTACGGCGAAGATGATCGAGCCCTACCTGACCGACAAGACCAAGCTGATGATCATCAATTCGCCGTCAAATCCGAGCGGCGCCGTGCTCGACCGCGAAGAGTTTGAGCGCATATTCGATCTCGCCAAGAAGCGCGGCATCTGGTTGATGACCGACGAGTGCTATTGCCGTTTCCTGTACGACTCCGAGCCGTTCTCGATCGCTTCCATGCCCGGCGCGAAGGAGACGGTCCTGGTCGCCGGCTCGCTGTCGAAAACCTATTCGATGACAGGCTGGCGCATTGGCTTCGGCCTTTGCCCGGCGGCGATCACTGGCGCTGTCAGCAAGTTGCAAAGCCATAGCACGTCGAACCCGACATCGATCGCGCAGAAGGCCGCGGTTGAGGCGTTGCGCGGTCCGCAGGATTCGGTCGGCGTAATGCTGGCGGAGTACCGCAGGCGCCGTGACTACGTCATCGCTCGCTTGCGCGGAATTCGCGGCGTGACGACGAACGATCCGCGCGGCGCGTTTTACGCCTATCCGAACGTCAGCGTCGCATATGGAAAGAACGGCATCAATAACTCCATGCAGTTCGCCGAGCGTCTGCTCGCGGATGCGCATGTCGCCGTCGTTCCGGGCGAAGCTTTCGGCACGCAGAATCACATCCGCATCACCTACGCGGCCTCGATGGAAGAACTGGCAAAGGGGCTTGATCGCATCCAGAAGTTCATCGAGAACCTGGGATGATGGCGGAACATCCTGTACGTCTCGCGGCGTCGCTGCATGAACGCCCGTGGGGCGCGCTGTCGCTTGGCTCGTGGTTTCCCGCTCCGGCGGTTCGCACGGGCGAAGTCTGGTTCACGGCGGCGGATCCGTTGCCGCTGCTGATCAAGTTTCTCTTCACGACGGAGCCGCTTTCGGTACAGGTGCATCCGGGCGACAACTATGCGCGCATCCATGAAAACGGCTCTCCGGGCAAGACCGAGATGTGGTACATCCTTGACGCGGAGCCCGGCGCTACGGTCGCTCTCGGCTTTCGCGAGCCTATCAGCGCGCAGCGATTACGGGAATCCGCGCTCTCGGGCGAAATTCAGAGCTTGTTGAATTTCGTGCCTGTGACCGCCGGCGACGTGATTTTCGTGCCTGCGGGCGTGGTCCACGCGATTGGCGCCGGCGTCAGGCTGTTGGAGATCCAGCAGCAATCCGATGTGACGTACCGGCTCTACGATTACGGGCGGGGAAGACAGTTGCATCTGGATCGCGGCGTTGAAGTTTCCAATCTAGCGCCGCCGCCGCACGCGGTGGCTCCGCGGCGAGTCGACGGCGTGCGCACGCTGCTGGCCACGTGCGAGTACTTCGTGACCGAGCGTTGGGACGTTCGCGGAAATTATGAAGGCGCGGCGGTTGCTGGCGATTGCCACATTTTGATCGCGCTCGCGGGGACGGGCACGATCAACGGCGAGCCGTTTCAAGCCGGCGAGGCGTGGCTGATGCGCGACGCTCCGGTGGTCGAATGCGCCGGAGGCGCCACACTCATCAGCACGTACCGGCCGCCGCAATCGAGAGAATTCCATAGTCGTTCATAGCTTGTGTTCTTTGGTGGTGGCCAGGACAGAGAGCTGCTGACGGCGAGCTTATCTCGGCCCGCTGGTTCCTGCTATTCTGATGCTTAGGCTACTGTTCCGCAACCATCGATGCCGCAATTCCGTTTCTCGTTCTCGATCCTGCTGCTGCTGTGTTTTGCCGGATGCAGCACGAAGCCCGCACCCGCGCCGTCGATTGGCGATGCGTATGTCGCTCCCGCTGCACTTCCGATCCACTCCGATCTATCCCCTCGTTCGCCCGTGGTGGCCACGCTGAAGCACGGCGACCACGTGGAGGTCCTGCAAATCCGCCGCCGCTTCGTACGCCTGCGCACGCCACAGGGCGCCGAGGGCTGGACCGACAACAGGCAACTGATGACCGCGGGGCAGATGGACGAACTCGTGCGCCTCAAAGAAGCGGCGCTCAAACTCCCGTCGCAAGGCCGTGGTACGGTTTACGAGAGCTTGAATATTCACACCGAGCCGAGCCGCGGATCGCCGAGTTTCTACCAGATCCCGGAGAATGGCTCGGTCGAAGTGGTTAGCCGCCGTGTTGTGCAGCGGCTGCCTTTCCAGAGCGAAGTGGTTGCGGCGCCACCACCGCCAGTCGTCAGGAAACCTAAGAAAAAGAGCGAAGACCCAAAACCGAATCCCAATGCATTCGCACTCCCGAAGCCGCCCGCGCCTAAGCCGCCCGCTGACTGGCTGGAGCTTTCGCGGCGCAATCCGCTGGTCGAAGTGCCACTCGAACAATCCGGCAAGCAGGAGGCCACAAGCAAGCCCGCGCCGCCACCGCTCAAGTACGACGAGTGGAATCTGATACGGACCAAAGACGGCAATGCAGGATGGGTGCTGGCCCGCATGGTGAACATGGCGATTCCCGATTCCGTGGCGCAATACGCCGAAGGCAACCGGATTACGTCCTACTTTTCGCTTGGTGAGGTGAAGGACGAGGACGGGAACCCGCAACATCACTGGCTCTGGACTACACTTTCCAAAACTCTCGAAGCCTACGACTTCGATGGCTTCCGGGTGTTCATCTTCAACACCCGCCGCAACCGCTTCGAGACGGCTTACGTGGAGCGCGGCGTCAAGGGCTACTACCCCGTCGAACCGCGCACAGTGGAGGTCGTCGAGGGCAGGAACCGTTTGAAAGTGCAAGGCTTTTCGCTATTCGTTGAGGATGGCGACGGGCGCGTCTGGCGCCGTACATTCGCCTTTCAGGGCTATCGCGTGCGGGCTCTCTCCAAGGAACCCGCGCAGAAACCGGTTCCGGGGTGGATGAAGCCGGAGAGCGATACGTCGATCTTGGGAAAAGCGGCGCAAGCGCCGGCCCAAGTCCAATCGTTTCTTGGCCGGGCAAAGCAGAAAGTTTTCGGCTGGTTCGGAAAATAAGCGCGCACTGCATTTTTCGCTTCCCGTGCGGCAGCCTTTCGCTTATAGTTGTTCTGTTGCGCTCAGAACCGTGTCTGGCGCTGGTTTGGCGAAGAACAAGCGAAGAAACGGGAGCCATGTTCAGGCTCGCTTTAATTGCCCCCCTAATTCATTTTTCCTTGTGGGCTGGCGATGTTCGAATCGGTGTCCTCTCGGCGTACCAACCGAATCGGCTCGTCATCACAGCCCCCAGCGGCGCGGGCCTCTCGCTGCGGCTCCCTGACGGAGTGCGGGTTCTCGCGCCCGGTGGAAAAGCGACTCTGTCCACGCATGGGCGTCTGGTGGAGTGTGGCACGCTTACGGCGCAGACCGCCAGCGTGGAAGGCCGCGATAGAGGACCGGCCGAGTTCATCCTCGCGATACCGGGCAAGATCGAGCGAGCCTACAGCGGAACTCTGGAAGTCTCGGTCGTGGCTGGAAAGCTGCAACTTGTCGTATCCACTGGAATCGAATCCGCTGTAGCCTCGGCAATCTTTGCCGAGAGTGCGCCAAATACGCCCTTCGAAGCACTGAAAGCGCTGGCGATCGCCGCACGCTCATACTACTTCGCGCTGCGCCATGCACACGCGGGATTCGATTTCTGCGACACCACGCACTGCCAGTTCTTCCGGTCGATGCCGAAGCCCGCGCATCCCGCCGCGCGGGCGGCCCGCGAAACGGCGGGCATGGTGGTCACGTGGCACGGAGCTCCGGTAGCGACACGCTATTTTTCGGCCTGCGGCGGCCGTACGCATTCGCTCAAAGACATCTGGCAAGTGGCCGACGCCTACCCATTTTATTCGGTGCCTTGCGCCTCGTGCGGCAAACGCCACTCGTCGTGGAGCAGTCGCATGGGCGCCTCAGATGCCGCGCCGCTGCTCGCACTGCCGGGATCGGAGCGCGTGCGGATCGAAGTGATTCAACGTCTCGGATTCCGCGCGCTCCCGAGCAACAGCTACAGCTACGCGCGCGAAGGCGACCAGGTCGTCTTTAGCGGCAAAGGGATCGGCCACGGAGTCGGCTTGTGCCAAGCAGGTTCGTGCGGCATGGCGGCGGAAGGCGCAAAGTGCGCCGGTATCCTGCGTCACTACTTTCCGGGCACGAGCATCCAGGCCACCGCGGCAACGACGCTACGCGCGGGAATCCCGCGATATTGATCCACGGCACTTCGTTTCCCTTTGCCAGACATTCAGAAATACCCGACAGGCAGGATAGCCACGTATGCACTCAATGCTGTCCGGCAAAGTCAATCGGCAACTGAGTTGCAAATATGAGTTGACATTTGTAGCGCTCGCCCGTAAGCTAAAAAGGGTCATGACAGCTTAAATGGCCTTGTTTGCTCAGATTCTCCACTGGCTCATTCGAAAGTAAAACCGAATGTTAGCAAAGGAGTTGCAACTGAGAGAGGGCTTCGTCCTGTTTTGAACTCAACTTTCAATGGTCGTGTGCACGCTATGAATCACTCATCAGAACATTCAAGATCACTCGAAATTCTGTCGAAGCTGACGTTACGTTTATCCTGCTTCGTACTCGCTGCGGGAGTCTCGCTGTGCCTGGGTCAAACTCAGTCGGCGTGCTTCCCGATGCAAGGCAAGGTGCTAGATCCCGCACGCGCTCCCATTGAGGGTGCGCGCGTTGCGGTGCCAGGCGCAGGCGGCGCGTCTGTGCAGTCGAACCAGAGCGGTGAGTTTGCTCTAGGGCTCGAAGCCGGAAGCTACATGCTGAAGATCGCAGCGGAAGGGTTTCGCGAGGCGATTCGCACGATACGTTTGACGGCTGGAGACTGCGAGCCGCTGGAAATCGTCTTGGAGATCGCTCCGATTCGTGGCACGGTCAACGTGATCGAGAACGCAGGCTACCTGACCACGGCCAGCAATTTCGCTACGAAGACTCTGACGCCGCTACGCGATGTCCCGCAATCGATCACGATCGTTTCTCAGGAATTGATGCGCGATCAAATGATGATGAGCATCGGCGACGTCGTGCGCTACGTGCCCGGCATCACCGCCCACCAAGGTGAGAACAATCGCGATCAGGTCGTGATCCGGGGCAATAATTCTTCGGCGGATTTCTTCGTGAATGGCGTTCGCGACGACGCTCAGTACTTTCGCGATCTCTACAATCTGGACCACGTCGAGGCGTTGAAAGGGCCGAATGCTATGGTCTTCGGGCGTGGCGGCGGTGGTGGCGTGGTCAACCGGGTCACCAAGGAAGCAGGCTTCCAGCCGTTGCGCGAAATCGCGATTCAGGGCGGATCGTTCGGCAATAAGCGCTTAGCCGGCGACTTCGATCAACCGCTGAGCGACAAGCTTGCATTGCGGCTGAATGCGATGTACGAGAACTCGGACAGTTTTCGCAACGGCGTAGGCATCGAGCGCTATGGCGTCAGTCCGGCGCTGACGATAACACCGGGGAAAGCGACTAGGCTTCTGCTCGGCTACGAATACCTGCACGACGACCGCGTCGCCGATCGCGGCATTCCATCGTACCTCGGGCGGCCGGTGGACATCGCCCCGTCCACATATTTCGGTGATCCAAGGAATAGCCCAGTGCGGGCCAGCGTCAATCTTGGGTCGGCGATGATCGAGCACCAGGCTGGACTGCTAAACATCCGCAACCGCACGATGATAGGCGACTATGACCGGGGCTACCAGAATTATGTGCCCGGTGCACTGAATGCGGATAAGACCCAGGTTCCGATTTCCGCGTACAATAACTCGACCCGGCGGCGCAATGCTTTCAATCAGACGGACGTGGTCTATACGTTGTCGACCGGACGCGTCCGGCACACGATTCTAGGCGGCGCGGAAGCCGGCCGCCAACTCACGGACAATTTCCGCAACACCGGATATTTCAATGGCACATCTACAATCATTCAGGTTCCGTACGCTAAGCCTGCGGTGAGCGCGCCGGTGACTTTCCGCCAGAGTGCCAGCGACGCGGACAACCATCTGGCGGCCAACGTAGTTGCAACTTATATGCAAGATCAGATCGAGTTGTCCCGTGCCGTTCAAGTGATTGCCGGGCTCCGCTTCGACCATTTCGACCTGCGCTATCACAATAACCGCAGTGGCGACAGCCTGCGCCGCATCGACAATCCGGTGTCGCCGCGCGCCGGAGTCGTCTTTAAGCCGATGACTTCGCTTTCGTTCTACACAAATTACAGCGTGTCGTTTCTGCCCAGCTCCGGAGATCAGTTCTCTTCGTTGACGACTGTCACGCAGCAGGTGAAGCCGGAGAGATTCACCAACTATGAAGCCGGCGTCAAGTGGGATGTCTCGCGCAACCTGTTCGTGACGTCCGCGGTCTATCGCCTGGATCGCACCAACACGCGCTCCACCGATCCCAACGATCCCACCAGGATCGTGCAGACCGGCAGTCAACGCACTAACGGTTACGAACTCGGACTGACCGGAAGCGTCACTCGCGCCTGGAAGATCGCCGGCGGTTATGCGTGGCAAGACGCGTTTATCAGCAGGACCACTGCGGCGGCGCTGACGGGAGCGCAAGTGCCGCAAGTGCCGTCACACACGTTTTCATTGTGGAATAACTACCAGATCGCTCCCAGACTCGGCGCCGGTCTGGGAGTGCTTCATCGAACCGCGATGTATGCTGCGGTCGATAACTCCGTTACGCTGCCGGGGTACACGCGCGCGGATGCTGCGCTGTATTACTCCATCACCGAAAGAGTGCGTCTCCAGGCGAACGTGGAAAACCTCTTCGATACGAGGTACTTCATGAATGCGGACGGCAACAACAACATCTCGCCCGGCTTTCCGCGGGCGCTGCGCGTAGGACTGATCGCAAGGTTTTGAATCGTCCCGCAGGCGGGGCAGTCCCTCGATTCCCGATTTTCTGCTATCGTTATCGCGTCTGGTGAAAACGATGAGCCGTGATCTTTCGGAAATTGAGTTTCAACGCTTGTGGCGCAAATTGCAGAGCGTCGGATTGAACGCCTATGAAGCCCGCTCGTACCTTGTCCTGATCGGGCACCCGCGCTTCAAGGCGCTTGAGTTGGCGGCGCGCTCGCACGTGCCACGCCAAAAAATTTATGAGGTGCTCGACAGCCTTGTGGAAAAGGGCTTCGCGCAGGTCGTGCAGGAGAAGACCAAACTCTTTTCGGCCGTAGAACCTGCGCTCGCGCTGCCCGGATACGTTGCGCACATCTCGCAGCGGATGCAGCATGAGATTACGGAGCAGTCGCGGCTAGCCGCCGGCTTGGTCGACGATCTGAGAGTGGCCTACAACGAGGGCAAAGGCGGACGCGGTACGCTGGATTTTCTCCAGATCGTAAGCGAATCCGCACAAGCCGCAACGCAGTACCGGCGCATGTTGAGCGAGGCTCAGGAGGAGTATCTTGAGTTTTCCCGCCCGCCCTACGCCGTGGATCCCTTCGATGAGGAACTGTTGCGGCAGGCCTGCCATCGCGGCGTCAAGTCGCGTCTGCTGCTTGAGTCGGGGACGGTCGACGAAGCGCACCGGGCCCGTTTGCTGGAGTATGTCGCGCTCGGTGTAGAGGTGCGCACGGCGCAGGCGGTTCCGCTGAAGATGGCGCAGTTCGACCGGCGCTGCGGACTGATCGCGCTGCTCGATCCCGTGATCACCAAGCCGTCCTGGACTTCGCTGGTCTTCGACCATCTCGGACTTGCGGAGGCGCTGCGGGGTCTGTTTGAGGATCGCTGGGGCCGCGCGGAAAGTCTGTAAAACGCAGCAGGGGCTTTACAATGGAAGTTGCGCGTTTCCCATGCCATCCGATTACGCGATTGAGACGCTCGACCTCACCAAGGTCTTTCGCAGCCCCTGGCGCCGCCGCGCTGTGCGAGCCGTCGATGGCATTTCGCTGAACATTGGCAGCGGGACGACGTTCGGATTTCTCGGACCTAACGGCGCGGGCAAGACCACGTTCGTCAAAATGCTGCTGAGTGCCACGCACTCGACAGCGGGCTCCGCTCGCATATTCGGCCGGCCCGCGCAGGAGCCCGAGGCGCGCCGTCCAGTCGGCTACCTGCCGGAAAATCATCGTTTTCCCACCTACTTCACCGGTGCCGGCATGTTGGATTTCTATGCGGCTCTCTCCGGCATGCCGTCGCGCGAGCGCAAGCGGCGGATTTCCGAAATGCTCGCGCTAACAGGCATTGCGGAGTGGGGCGGCTTTCGCATCGGCAAGTACTCGAAGGGTATGTTGCAGCGGCTCGGTCTTGCACAGGCGCTGATGCACAAGCCGAGACTGCTGATTCTCGACGAACCCTCGGATGGCGTCGACCCGGTGGGCCGCATCCAGATCCGCGAGATTCTGCACGCGCTCGAAGAGCAGGGCGTTACGATTTTTATCAACTCGCATCTGCTGGTCGAGGTGGAGCTGTTCTGCAAAGAGGTTGCCATCCTGAATCGCGGGAAGGTCGCACTGCGCGGCACGGTGAAAGAATTAACCGCGGGTAAGGGTTTCCGGCTAAGCGCCCTCAATGTGCCCGACCGTCTTGTCGATGCGCTCAAGCTACTGGCCTCAGAGGTATCGGTTCGCGACGGCGCGGCAGTGTTCCAATTGCCGGACAGCGAACTCGTGAACCAGGCCATTGATGCGTTGCGCGCGGAGCGCTGCGCAATTGAGTCGATTGTGCCGACCAACAGCACGCTCGAAGAGATCTTCGTCAAGACTGTAGAAGGAAAACGATGAGGACCACCGCTGCGCTGATCCTCGATACGTTCCGCGAAGCCGTGGCGAACAAGATCTTTTGGGGGCTTTTCGCGCTCTCCACGCTCATGATTCTGTTCTTCCTGTTCGTGCTGAAGATCGATATCGTCGAAGGCGCGATGGCTACGATGAGCTTGTTGGGGCAGTCGGATGGCAAGACGCAAGACGTTCACCGCATCGTGCGCCAGGCGCAGGCCGGCATCGCAACTTTCCTCTATACCTGGGGCATGGTCCTCGCTGTGTTTGCCTCCTCCGGTCTGATCCCGAGTGTGCTCGCAGCCGGACGCATCGAATTACTGCTCTCGAAACCAGTGCGCCGTTGGCACATCCTGATGGGCCGCTACATCGGCAACGTCCTTGTGGTGGGCTGCAATATCGCCTACCTCATACTTGGCGTCTGGTGCGTACTCGGATGGAAGACCGGCCTGTGGCCGAAGGCGTTTTTGCTGGCGATCGGTACGACGATGTTTACTTTCGCGGTGTTGCTAAGCGTCGTTATCCTGGTCGGCGTTTTGTTTGAAAGCTCCGCGCTCACGACCATGGTGACGGTAGCGCTGATGATCGTCAGTCCGATCCTGGCGCAGCGCGCCGTGATGGAGAAACTGCTCTCCTCGGAATGGTCGCGAGGCCTGTGGCGTGCGCTGTACTACGCGTTGCCGAAGGTCTATGACGTGGGGCGCATGACGCTCGATTTTGTTTTCGATCGCACGGTGGAAAGCTACGCGCCGCTGTGGTCTTCGGCAGGCTTCGGCCTCGTCGTTCTGCTCGCGGGTCTGGCGGTGTTTGCGCGGAGGGATTTCTAATGCGTGGAATGGGATGTGCCTGTCTCAGCCTGGCGCTGCTAGCCGCCGGATGCAAATCGTCGCGCTCTTATGGGCCGGTGTTCATCGAACCCGCGCTGCTCTCGCTGGTGCCAGCCGATACGATAATGCTGGCTGGAGCCCGTATTGACTCCGCGCAGAAATCGCAGATCTATACAAAGCATCTGTCGGCGCGTAAGCTGCCGATGCTGGACGCGTTTGCCGCGCAGACGGGCATCGATCCGCGGCGCGACATCTGGCAAGCTCTGGCCGTCTCAAACGGCAAGCACACGGTGCTGCTCGTGCGCGGCAGGTTTTCCGAGATGGGCATGGAGCCGCGCATTAATATCGAAGGTGCCGAGCGAATTCCTTACAAGGGAGGCATGATTATCGGCCGCAGTGAAGGTGCGGTCACGTTCGTCAATCCCACTACGGCGATCGCCGGACGCGCCGATGCGATTATGTATATCATCGATCAGCGTGACAAGGCGGCGTTATCTCCACCGCTGGCTGCGGCACTGCGTACGGTTCCCGGCAATAGCCAGTTCTGGATGGTTGCGCTGGGGGGCCAGGACAGCGCGGCACTCGGAATTCCGCAGGAGGGTAACCTCGCCAATCTCGCGAAGATTTACTCGTCCCTGCAATTCGTGATGCTTTCGGCGGAACTCTCAAGCGGAATTAGCGTGCACGGCAAAGGTACGGCCGGCGGTGAGGAAGATGCAAAACGGCTGGCCACCGCTCTGAAAGGCATGATTGGCTTGGGGCGCTTGAACACGCCTGACAATCGCCCGGACCTGCTGCGGATTTTCGATGCGATCGTCGTGGAGCAACGCCAGAGCGACGTCACAGTCGACGCACTCTTTCCGGAAGAACTCGTCGACAAATTGATCGCGATGTTGCCCGCGGACCGTTAGCTTATCGCTTGCCCGTCGGGATAGCATCTCCGAGATTCATCGAACCGCCACCCTCGCTCACGTAGTTGCGGTTCCAATCTGGAATCTCGACAACGACATCTCCGAGTACAGCGCACTGGCAGCCCAGACGCGAGTGCAGCGTCAAGCCGGCCGCTCCGTCGAGGCGATCGGCCTCGTCGTCCTCGAGTTCTGAAAGGTTGCCGTCGGTGGCGTTCTTCACGATCACGTGGCACGTCGTGCAGGCGCAGTTCCCGCCGCAGGCGTGCTCCAGTTGGATTCCGTAATTCAGGGCGATATCCAGGATCGAGAGCGGCTTTCCATGCTCAGAATATGGCAGCGTGTCGGGGTCGAATTCGACCGTGATGTTCGCAGGGAGAAAAGTAACTTTCGGCACAATTTGAGTCTAGCACATATCCGACTAAAACAGTCTTACATACCACTTCAGGCCACTACGGGTTTGGCCTTAGGCGCGTAAATGTCGAGCAATTGCAGGCGCGTCGCCTGAAGCCGTTCGGAGACGACGCCGAGCAGGCGGAACATGAAGTCGCAGCCGAACGAAGGGTCCTCCTGACAGGCGCTGTGCAGCTCTGCGCCTTCGATGGCGAGCGCCGCGACGGGCTCCAGCGCGCGCGCCTGGAAATGCTTTCCACTGCGCATCAACACGGCGGACCAACCGAATTCGTCTCCGGCGGCCAGCGTCTGCACGCGGAAAGTATGACCCGGCGCGCTGATTTCAAGAGCGACCTTGCCGGAGACGATAAGGTAGAAGAGGCTGCATTCATCGCCTTCGCGAAAGATAACATGGTCACGCTCGAAGGCAACTTCGTGCGCCAGTGCGCCGAGCGTCTGGACATGCTCGGGCCGGAAGTCTTCCACGAAGGGATGCTCCCGCAATGCCTGCATGATGGAATCGGCAATCATGGAATTCGGCTCCTCCTCTCAGGACGGTCTTTGAGGTGATAGTAGGTCCGAAAATCCGCGCTGTCAATCCCAATTCCACGGGCGGAATCGTCCGCGCTATTCTGCGAACTTGCGATTGAGGTGGTCGACTATCTGCGCCAGCATTTGCGGGTTCTTGAGCAGATTGCGCATGCCGAGTTGCGCGTACTCTTCATAAAAGGTCTCCACCGCGGCGAGCGCCAGCCCGTAGGCTTGCGCGGCGTGCTGCGGACTGAGGCGGCTCCAATCCTGGGACAGGCGGTCGAAGCGCGGCATCGCGCCTCCGCGCACAGCGTTCTTCAATTGACGCTTGAGCGCAGGATTCATGGTGTCACCAGACATGCGCTGCGCCAGGCCCTCATGCAGCCACGCGGGCCAGCGCCCCAAGCTGGCCAGGCAGGCGTGCGTAATTTCGTGCGCAAAAACGCGCCGGGTTTTTGCACCCAAAGTATTGCCCTCGACCAGAGCGATGCGAATGCGCCCGTCATATTGGCCGCCGCTCCATTCGGCTGCGTCGCTGCTCTTCCGATAGGCTTCTCGCGTTTGCACGATCGCGGAGATGCGTTCGTCCCAGTGGCAACCCAGTTCGGCGTTGATGCGCACGTATTCCTGCTCGAGTGCCACCACCATCTCTCGCGCCGTCTCGTCGCCGACAGCTTGGCCGTCATAGCGAAGCACAAATCGAGCGCCGAATTTCTTCTCCGCGCTTAGATCGGCGGATAGCTCCTTCAATGCCTTGTCGTACATCTGCTGGATGCCCGCGTTCGGCCGCAACTCGAGCGATTCCTTCCAATACCAGGCCGCCCGGCGCACGTCGTCGCTGCGATACGCCGCCACACCGGCCAGCGCGAGTACCTGCGGGTCGCGCCGTCCTGTGCTCAACCTGCTCTGCAACACGCCGAGCGCCTGGTCTGGCCGGTTGGCTTCGAGCATACGCACGGCCGAGATCAGTGGGTCATTCGAAGTGGCTGCTGCCTTACCGATGGCCGCGACTTCGTTGTTCATCACCTTTGTGATTTCGAGGAGCGCGCCCGCTTGGCGCGCTTTTTCGAATTCCTCGGTGTTCGAGAGCGCGGAGGCGGGCAGGTAGCCGTCGCCCTTTGCTGTGGCCACTTTAAAGCAACCGCCGCCCTCGCCGGCGATGGCAAACTTGATTCTGACCTCGTCGCCCTGGCGCAGTTCCGCGAGTGTCTTGTCACCGCCCGCGCAACCGTCGCGCAGCGGGTAAGTGGCTTCCCGGAGAGTGACGGAGGCCAGCGCCAGAAGCAATACCAGCGGCATAACTCCATGCTAAGGACACTGTTGCTCCACGTCAGTAGGCTAGAACGCTTAGTAGGTGCGCGGGAATCACACTTAGGAGTTGGAGTGCCCTGGCGCCTTCTCACGCCCGATTTCGCCAGTGATCCCATCGACGGCACGCACATATTCGTCCGGCGCCAGCACAATCTGTGCCCCCCGCATGCCTGCCGAGATCGAGATCACGTCGAAGAGAATCACGGTCTCGTCGACGTAAGCGGGGTACTTCTTCTTTGCGGCGAGGACGGTGACGCCGCCGCGGATGTAGCCGGTCAAGGGCTGTACCTCTTTGAGCGGAACGACTTCGCTCTTGCGATCTCCGCTAAGCTTGGCGAGCGCCTTCAGGTCCAGTTCGGAGTTGCCCGGAATCACTGCGAAACAGACGCCGTTCCGGTCGCCGCGCACAACCAGCGTCTTGAATACCTGCTCGGCGGGAAGGCCAATTTTCGCTGCCACGGTTTCGGCGCGAAGGTCTTCCGGATCTACATCGTACTCGCGAAGTTCGTAATGGATGCCCAGGCTGTCGAGCAATCGCGTCGCGTTAGTTTTCATGGGGCGTCTCTTCTATTGTGCACATGTGATAAAGTAGGCGCGAGAGTGCTTCCTATGCGCAATTTGATTCCATTTTTTCTCCTCTGCGGCGCTGCGTTTTGCGCTGACGGACAATTTAACGGCCGTTGGGACATTAAGGTCGACAATGAAAGCCGCAGCCGCGTTTGGTGGCTGGAGGTCAACGGGGCGGGGACGCCGAAGCTCAGCGGACGCTTCGTGGGCGCGCCGGGTGGCGACATGAACGACATCCCGGAAATGACCGTCAAGAACGGCGAATTACGTTTCGTTTTTGAGCGCAGCTACGTCGGGACAAAGGGCGCCAAAGGCGCCAAGCAGCGCGGGGTATACACGGCCAAACTGGTGGGCGACAAACTGGTCGGCCAGTTTTTTGTCGAAGGCAAAGAGGGCGGCAAGTTGACCTGGAAGGGTGTGCGCGCGCCGGTGATCAAGGATAAAGACGACGGCTCCTGGAAAGAGGGTAAGCCGGTGAAGCTATTCAACGGCAAAGACCTCACGGGCTGGGTGCCTATGATCGCGGGTAAGGAAATCGGCTGGAAAGTGGAAAGCGGCATTTTGAAGAACGTCGCCGGCGCCAACAATCTGGTCTCCGCGCAGAAGTTCTGGAACTACAAATTGCACGTTGAGTTCCGCCTTGGCGAGCGCACCAATGGCGGCATCGGTTTGCGCGGGCGCTATGAAGTGCAGATCCTCGAGGACTTTGGCAAGCCGGCCGGCACGCACAGCTCGGGCGCGCTGTATAGCCGCATCGCGCCGAGCGAAAATGCCAGCAAGCCGGCGGGCGAGTGGCAGACCTATGACATCCGCCTGGTCGGGCGTACCGTCACTGTGGTAGTGAACGGCAAGACCGTGATCAACAAGGGCGAGATCGAAGGGCTCACCGCGATCGCGAACGATTGCGACGAAGCGCTGCCGGGTCCGCTCAGCGTGCAGGGCGATCACGGTCCAGTCGAGATTCGCGACTTGACGCTGACGCCGCTCGTGAAGTAAGCGCGCAAGGTCTGCGACCGCGAGAATATGTTCGTTTGTTGGGCTGCGCGCCGGTTGGCAACCCAATGCCACTCGTTTTTTGAATTGGTCGCGTCAGGCATTGCCGCCATGTACTCTGTCAGTTCTTGGACACGGCGGTTTTGCGTTTTGTGAACTTGCAGCCGTGTCCCCACACTTCCCTGGGGCTCGAAGGCCTTTTGCTCCGATCAGGGAGCTTGCAGGAGGCAACCAGTTGGAGCATTCGGTGCAGTCTGGCCTGGTATTCAGAGGGGGTAGTGGCCGCAGCCAAGCCGGGCAAAGCCGCGTTCACCACATCTTGTGAGCGCGAAAAACTCAGCCGTCGGGGATTGAGATTGTGTTTCTCGGCGGCGGCGTTCATTACCGACCGGACCAGATTGTAGCCGACGATGGCGAGCACTAGTTCTTTAGCGATCATATCCACGCTTTTGCATCGCAGAATCTGCAGATCTACGGTCCGCTTCAGTGAGCGCAGATCCGTTTCCACGTTCCAGCGTTGACCGTACAACTGCAATAGCTGCTCCACCGCCAACGGCAGCGTAGTGAACAGATATAGGGTTACGCTGGAGCCGTCGGAAGCCTTGACCTGCTGCACAATCAAGCGGCCTCGCACGCAGGCATCAGCGGGCAAGTCGGGATGTTTCTTGCGTTCATAATCGCTGGGACACCAGCATACCTGCCGATCCAGTCCCGACTGTAACGGCAGTCCTCGCTGCACCACTGCGGCCCGGTTCGGTTGCAACCGCAACAGCACGTCGTGACCTCCCTGCGTGGCCGCAAAAGCTACGGAAAAAACCCCGAAGTTGATGTCACCCATCAGCACGGAATGATCCGGCAGGCGGTTCAGAAGCTGCTCGGTTAGCGTTTGTTCGCTGACTGCCCTGGGTCCGTACATCGGCCCCCAGCAAGGCCGCTCCGCCAAACCTGTGGTCAGATCCTGGGCCACCAGCATGAGCAGAACGGGCCAATGCGACTTGTAGCCTGGTGGATACGCCTTCACCAGTTCGGCAGTGTGCGGCATTTCCAACGAGGTACCATCCAAAATGAACACACGCCGATTCCAACCTGGCAATGCTTCCCGCCGGCTCTGCATCAAATGGTCCAATACGCAATCCGCCACTTTCTCCACCACCAGCAGCGGCATTTCTTGCCGCGCATCACTATAGGCCCCAGTATGGCAACTCACCGTGCCTTCACGGAGGCGCTTGTGCTCGGAAAGCAGCGTCCTGGGCCGTTGCTGCACGACTTGTTGCACAGCAGTGGACAGTGTCGCCTTACGATCCAGACGTTGTGAGATCATCAGCCAGACAACCAGCGGCAGGCTGAAGATCCGCTGCCGAACCCGCAGATGCAACTCTTGCTGGAGTTGCTGAAAAAAGCATTCGGGAACTGCTTGGCTATAGAGATCTAAAACACCGCGCAGATTGTCAGTGGACATGAGCGCTCCACTCTTTCATTGAATATATATGAAAGACAAAAGACGCAAAAAAAGGAGCTTACCGCTCCTGCTTCCGGAGCTTCAGCAAATCGAGATTGAGCAAGGCAATCTGCTTCAGTAGTTTCTGTGACCGCGCAAACGCGTGGAGATGCTCCTCGACTTCCTTCTTCCAGGCGGCGGGGATGGGGATCTGCCGCACCTTCCGATTGCCCAGACTGACCGACAAAATCCAAACCGGTCCATGGCCTTTTGCCTCGCCCTTTTCACATTTCTGGCAGCCGGGCTTGTTGCAGCGCACCATCCGGCGCAACAACGAACCAGGCAAGATGGTGGCAGGGTCAGGCACTTGCCGAAGCAGTCGATTGCGAGACGCCGCTAGCTCGGAGATCATATCTTTCATATCTCTACAATGAAAGATACAACATCTGAGCGCCCATTGCAACAGAAATCTGGATAGTTGTTTTCGACCAACTCCTCCCACCGATCCGGCTTGACCCCAACCGGTCGGTGACCTCTTCAATCGATACTGCTTATTTCCTGTAAGAAAAAACGAGTGGCATTGGGTTGGCAACCGGCGCTCCGGGCGGGTTGCCAACCCGCCGCAGGATTCCATCCTGCCCTACATGAACAACATCATCACCCGGTCAAAGACCTACTCCGCAAAGAGGTTGCCGGGGCAGAGAATCCACTTCGGATCAAGACGCCGCTTCACCGCGCGCATCGCGTCGATCTCTTGCGGCGTATATTGAATCGCTAGCAAATGCGCCTTGCGCTTGCCGAGTCCGTGTTCGGCGCCGACGGTGCCGCCGAGCCGTACTGCTTCGCGCGCGAACTCCACCATGAGCGGCTTGGCGCGCTCGAACTCTTCGGCCGACGTGGGCAGGATGTTGACGTGTACGTGCGCGTCGCCGATATGGCCGAAGATCACATGCCGGCCGGCGAACTCGCGGCGCAGGCGTTCATGGTAGAAAGCAAGCATCTCCGCGTTGCGCTCGATGGGCACGGCGTAATCGGAACCCATTTTCAGGAATCCGTTCCTGCGCACGATCTCGTTCACGAGTTCCGGCAGCGCGTGCCGAAAGCGGCGGAAACGTTCGCGATCCTGCTCGCCGGAAGCGAACCAGGAGCTTTCGGCGTCGGCGCCTCCGGCCTCCAGACGATCGAGCCAGCGCTCCAACTCCTCTTCGCCGGCTTCCTGTTCAATCAGCAGCGCGGCGCCGGCCGCGGCGGGAATTTCCGCGAAGCGCGCACGCAGCAGGGCCAGCGAATTGCCGTCGAAATATTCGATCATGCGCAGTCCGGCGATCCCGCGCCACTCTTCGACGGCGCGCAGCGCTGCCTCATCACCGCTAAAGAAGATAACGCCAGCGATCAATTCGCCGGGCGCAGGCAGCAGCAATAACTCCGCCTCGGTGATCACGCCGAGCGTACCTTCGGAGCCGGTGAACAAGTCAACCCAATCCATGCCTGGCGTGAGCCGGTAGCCGGCCGAATGCTTCGTGCTCGTGGGCAGCGGAAACGGTGGGACGGGGAAATCGACCGCTTCGCCGCGCCGGTATTCCGCGATGCGGCCGTCGGCATGCACAACCCGCAAGCGCCGCACGTAACGTCGCGTATCGCCATACAGGAAGCTGCGCGAGCCACTCGAGTTGCACGCGATTGTGCCACTCACCGAGGCCGAAGTCTCTGTGGGATCGGGCGGATAAAATTGTCCGGAGCGCAACGCCGCCGCGTGCAGATCTTTCAGAATCACACCCGCCCCGGTGATGGCGCAGCCCGGACGGATCTCGATGCCGGTGAGCTTTTCGAGCGAGAGCACCCAGCCGCCGTGCGCCACGCGGCCACCGGCCAATCCAGTGCCCGCGCCCGCCACGGTCACCGCGACGCCGCGTTCCCAGGCATCTCGCAAGACAGCCGCTACGGCCTCTTCGTTGTCCGGAATACAGAGCCGCTCGGCATGTCCGCGAAAGCCGGAGGCGTCTTCGAGGTACGCGGGGGGCAACCCGCTCATGGCTTCGGCACTGCCGGAGTCTCGGTCGAGACGCTATCGGGCAACGGTGGGAGGTTATCGAAGTCGACTGCCTTGATGACCGCTTCGGCGCCGAACTTGCGGTACAGCCTGAATTCGGTGTCGTTCTTCACCAGCATCTTGACCTCGCGCATGCGCATTTCCGAGCGCAGCGGAAGCAAAAACTCGCGGTCCGCGATTTTCACGAAATCGTAGTCGAGAGACTGCGAAGCCTGTTGCACGGGGAACGACGTCGGGATGTCGTCAGCCTCGAGCGTAACGCGCATTACCATGGTTGTGTCGCGGTCGACATAGATCAGCCCGTGATAGCCCGGCGTGACCTGGTCGGAGCGTTGGTAGCGGATGCTCCAGCGCGATTGCGGTTGTGCGACTCGGTATGAGAAGACGTGCATACGGCGTCCGCGCAGAGTGGCCCAGCGCTCCCAACGGAATGAGGTGAGGCTCGCAGGTTCGAAGATCTCCTTGAGCATGCTGCCGAATTCGCCGGTGGATGTCGCGCCGCCGACTTGCTCGAAACTCGTCCCGGTGGTCGATTTGTTATCCACCATCAGGATCTTGTACTCTTCCTTCTGCTCATTGAAGGTGAGTTGCGCCGTGATGGTGGCATCGCGGCTCCAGGATTCGAGACCCGACGGATCGTAATAGCGGCGCGTCAACTGCACGCAGATGAAGTTCGGAAGCTGCTTGATGTAGTCGAGTGCGTAGGTTCGCACATCTTTGAGAATCTTGTCCTGGTCGGCCTGGATGGGCGGCGGGATGTTGATTACCTCCACCGGTTTCGGTTTGGAGACGGGCGGCGGAGCCGGCGCTGCGGGCAGGTTCTTCGACGCCTCCTGCATGGTCCGCAGAACCTCCACGGTCTTGAAACCAGCGCCGATGCCTTGCAACTCATCAATGATCCCGGCGTCCAGGCGGTTGGTCAGCGCCACCTTTTTCAGGTATTCGGCGACACGCTTGTCATCGTGGCCCAATTTGACCGAAGACTTGACGAAAGAGACCAACTGGCCGACCGTCATCTTCATCTCGGCGGCCCCCAACAGACACACACTCAGCACTAGCGCCAACAACTTCGTTCGCATACCCTATTTTAGACGCAGCCTCCCATCCGGCAGTTACCAGCGCACAGGCACGCCGGGCGTGAGTGGCCAGACTTGCGTCTCCGGCAAGTGGCGAATGCGCGCGGCCAGGGCTTCTGGAGTTCCTGTAAGCGGAGGGAATGTGCCGAAGTGCATTGGGATGATTTTCTTCGCCTTCAGCAGCCGGCATGCCAGTGCCGCCTCCTGTGGGCCCATTGTGAACAGATCGCCGATCGGCAAAAAGGCGAGTTCCGGTTGATAGAGTTCGGCGATCAGCGCCATATCGCTAAAGACGTTGGTGTCCCCGGCGAAGTAGATTCTGCGCGCATCGGGTAGCGTAAGCACGTAACCGGCGGCCTCGCCACCGTAAAGGATCTTGCCGTCGTCGAGAATGCCGCAGCTATGCACAGCGTGCGTCATGGTGACTGTGACCGGGCCGGCCTTTTGCGATCCGCCCTTGTTCATGCCGCTGGTGTTCTTGACGCATTTCGACTCCAGCCAAGCACAGGTCTCGTAGATCCCGATGACTTGCGGAGAAAACTTCTTGGCCAGCGGAATGCAGTCGTGGATGTGGTCGAAATGCCCGTGCGAAATGCAGATGGTATCGACGCGCTCGATCTTGTGTCCAGCCGGATAGGAGGGGTTGCCCTCAATCCAGGGATCCATCAGAATCACTTCGCCGGTATCGAGCCGGAATTGAAAAGTTCCATGTCCAAGCCAGGTGATTTCCATGAAGATGATCTTAGCGCGCTCGTGCGGTATAAGAGAATAATGACTGAAACGACCCGCCGCGCTTTTCTGTCCACTGCCGCCGTGGCCGCGTTGTCCGCGCAGACACAGCCGCAGGCGCGTGCGATTACACGCGGTCCGCGCTTCCACTGGTTCGGCTATTACGACAAGCTGAACTTCGATCCCACCGGCCGCTATGTGCTCGCCAACGAGGTCGATTTCGAACACCGCTCTCCGAAGGCGGACGACCGCATTCGCGTCGGCATGGTCGATACCGGCGATGGCGATCGCTGGATCGAACTCGGGGAGTCGCACGCCTGGAACTGGCAGCAAGGCTGCATGTTGCAATGGCTTCCTGGGTCGAAAAGCGAAGTGATCTGGAATGACAGGCAAGACGGGCGTTTCGTTGCGCACATCCTCGACGTCAAAACGCACAAGCGGCGCACGCTGCCGGCGCCAATCTACACGCTGAACCCGGACGGACGCACGGCAATCTATCCCGATTTCCGCCGCCTTAACGACACGCGTCCCGGATACGGCTACGCCGGCTTGCCTGATCCGAATTTGGAGAAGCTGATTCCAGATGACGCCGGCATCTGGCGGCTGAACCTCGTCACGGGGAAGAGTGAGTTACTCATACCATTCAGCGAAGCGGCTAAGATCCCTTATAGGCGCAATGCGCCGCGTGAAGGCGCCAAGCACTGGTTTAACCACTTGCTCTACAACACTGATGGCTCGCGCTTCATCTTCCTGCATCGCTGGAAGGCGCCCGGGGACAAGACGTTCTCAACACGTATGTTCACAGCCGCGGCCAACGGCAAGGATCTGTATGTGCTCGACCCGTGGGGCGAGACCTCCCACTTCATCTGGCGCGATGCCCGGCACGTGCTGGCCTGGGCCTGGCACCCGTCGCAGAATAATAAGTTCTATCTTTACGAAGATAAGACCGAGAATGTGGCTGCTGTTGGACCTACGGTGATGACCGTCAACGGCCACTGCACTTACTTGCCCGGGAATAAGTGGATACTCAACGACGCTTACCCGGACAAAGAACGTTTGCAGCAGCTTTACTTATACGAAGTGGCGACTGGCAAGCGTGTTGGATTGGGAAGTTATCACGAGCCCAAGGAATATGCCGGCGAATGGCGCTGCGATCTGCATCCGCGCTCGAGCCCGGACGGCAAGCGGGTCGCTATCGATTCGACGCACGGCGGGAACGGGCGGCAGGTGTATATCGTGCCAATCGGGTAGCGCGAGGGCACGTCGTGGGGCAGGATGGAATTCTGCGGCGGGTTGGCAACCCGCCCGGAGCGCCGGTCGCCACGCGGCGCGCAGCTTGACAAGCTACCCCGTGAAGGAACACATTTTCGCGTTCCGCTCCCGCTCAGCCGCCGAACTCGCCTTTCCATGTCGCTTCGCGTCCGGTATAAACCGCTGTGCGCCCAAGGATTGCGATAAGCGTGCTTTGTGCCGAGCGCTCGGCCACGTTCTCGACCTTGCCGCTCAAAATGCGCTCAAGAAACGCTTCGATCGAGTCGATTGTGATGTCGCGCTTGGCCTCAATCGTCTGGGCTTTCGCGCCGCGGTAGATCAGCGACTTCTTGCGTGACGTCGTGATGGCGCCTTTACTGCCAGCGTACTCTTCGCCGACTTTTCCAAGACCCGGAGGCGTGATCTGGGCTGCCTGAAATGCGACATGCAACCCATTCGGGAACTCGTAGGTCAGGTAAACGTGATCGAGCGTCTCGCGGTCCTTTCGCAGTTTCGTGCCGCCATAGCCGTTCACACGGATGGGCAGCGAGCCCAGGAACCAGTGCAGATCATCGAAGGTGTGGCAATCCTGCTCGACGATGAAATCGCCGCAGAGGTCCTTGTAGCTGTACCAGTTCCGAATCCGGTTGAGTCTCGGATCGGGATCGGAGGGGCGCTGGGCGGCGGGCTTGGCGCTGAGCAGTCCGCCGCCCAGCCAGTATCCTCCGGCCATCGAAAGCTCACCGATATCGCCGTTCTGGAGCGCCTTGTAGGCTTCGATGTAGACCGGGCCGTAGCGTTGTTGAAAACCGAACGTGAGGTTTTTCTTCGGGTCCGCGCGTTTGCCGGCCGCGATCACACGGCGGCAGCCCTCGGCATCCGCGCCGGCCGGCTTCTCACAATAAATGTGCTTGCGCGATTGTACGGCGGCTTCCAACATGCGCGGGTGTTCGAAGACCGGGCTGGCGATGAATACTGCGTCGAGATCGGAGGCTAGCAGCTTCTCAAAATCCTTGTAGATCGCAGGTTTATCGACCTTGATGCGGGCGATCGCCTTCTCGATCTGATCGTCGAACAGATCGCAAAGCGCGGTAATGCGAGCGCGGGGGTCGGCATGAACGATGGCCGCATCGTATGATCCACGGTTGCCCGATCCGATCAAGCCGACAGAGATTTTGGAATTCGCCTGGGAGCCGCGCACGGTTTCCGGAGGTACGATCAAAAAAGATCCAACAGCAGCGCCGCCGCGAAGCAGGTTGCGTCTAGAATAAGTACTGTTATCTTCGGGCATGGAGTATCCTTTACGGCAACCATCATACTCCTGGCGGCTCTTAAACTGCCTGGCCGCGAAGACGGTATCACGGTTGTCGAAAGCGAATCGGGGGACTATGAATTCACAGTCGAGTAGGCGCAGTTTTCTGAGACAGGCCGGTGCATGGCTGGCGGGCGTTAGCGCCTTGCGGGCTGCCGCGCCGCGTCCCAATGTCATCGTGATTCTTGCTGACGATTTGGGCTATGGCGACCTTGCGTGCTACAACCGCGAGTCGCGCATCCCGACGCCGAATCTCGACCGCATGGCCACTCAGGGCGTCCGCTTCACCGACGCGCACACGCCTTCGGCCGTCTGCACGCCGACGCGCTATGGTTTGTTGACTGGCCGCTATTGCTGGCGTACCAGCCTGAAGGAAGGCGTGCTCGATGGGATCGATCCGCCGCTGATCGAGGCGGGCCGAATGACGATCGCGTCTATGCTGAAGCGGCAGGGCTACGCGACAGCGTGCGTCGGCAAATGGCACCTGGGAATGCAATGGACCGGCAAGGACGGCAAGCCGGTCGCAGCCCGCGGATCCTCCGCCGGCGGATTCCGCGACGGGCGCGATATCGATTACACCAAACCGGTTGGCGTGGGCCCCAACGACGCCGGCTTCGACTATTACTTCGGAATTTCGGCGTCGCTAGACATGTCGCCTTACTGCTTCATCGAGAACAAGCGGACAGTGGGCGTTCCGGACGTACCGTCCGCGGATAGCCGGTCGCTGTTTCTCAATCAGGTGCCTGGAGTCACTACCAAGGGCTTTGACCTGCATGATGTCCTGCCGGCCTGCACGAAGAAGGCGGCGGAGTTTATCGCCAGACAAACGGCGCGGCAGCCGTTCTTTCTCTACTTGCCGCTGCCCGCGCCGCACCTGCCCGTGGTTCCGAACAAAGAGTACATCGGACGCAGCCGCGCCGGGTTGTACGGCGACTTCGTCGCGGAAATGGACGCGTCGGTGGGTACGGTGTTCGATGCGCTCGACAAGCGAGGACTTGCGGAGAACACGCTGGTGATCTTTACGAGCGACAACGGCGGACTCTGGCACTGGTGGGACTTCAAGGAAGCCGACGACGTTAAGTTCGGCAAGATCACACCGCGTGGCCAGTATGAGAAAGATTTCGGGCATCGCAGCAACGGCGATTGGCGCGGGACCAAAGCGGACCTCTGGGAAGGCGGCCACCGCGTGCCGTTTATTGTGCGCTGGCCGGGGCGAGCCAAGAGCGCTACGGTCTGTGGCCAATCGGTCTGTCTCACGGACGTCATTGCGACCTGTGCGGAAATCTGCGGTGTCCCTCTGCCTGTGGATGCCGCCGAGGACAGTTTCAGCATGCTTCCGCTGCTGAGCGATCCCGAACGGGCCGGAGCGGTGCGCAAGGATATCATCTATCACTCCCTTCGCGGCGAGTTCGCTATTCGCGCGGGCGAGTGGAAGCTGATCGAACGGCGTGGCTCGGGCGGCTTCTCAACGCCGCGCACGATCGAGCCCAAGGCGGGCGGACCCAAGGGCCAACTCTACAACATCGTGCTCGACCCGCGCGAAACGCGCAACGTCTATGACGAGCATCCTGACGTCGTCGAACGCCTGGCGCGACTGCTCGACCAATATCGGAAGCAGGGCCGCAGCCGCGGAGCTTGAGTAGTAGTGAGCGCTAACGCGCCTGTTTCTTCACTGGAGGAAGTCCAATTGAGCCCATACCTGCATGGGTCAGAGTCTCCCAATTCATGTGGTGATTGACACCCGTGGGCCGAATTCCGGGTAGCACTGCTGCCATCTTCGGTAAGCTTTTTCCGAGCCGGTCGTGGAAGTGATTGTAGGCGATCTCCCATGTGGGATGGACATTGAATTCCAGGTTCTCCGGGGGCTTAGCGCTATTCGGCGGCAGGTATTGCGCCTGGTATTCCAGCGCCGCCATGATGCGCTCGCCTTGCTCGGCATACAAATCGACGCCCTGCTGGCGCGCCGTCTCGGCGGCGTCCACCATGGCGGAAAGCGCGAGGTTGGCATGGCCGGAATCGCGGGCGGTTTCCTGCAAGAGTCCTTCTACGAATTCGGGAGTGAAACCTTTGTTGCCCCAAAGCGCGGGGCCGCAACCGGGAGGCTCGACCGGCTTCGGCCCGTCGGATTTCAGGTAGATGTAAGCAGGCGCCCGCCCGCGCCACATCTTGATGCCGTGCTCGAAGGCCGCCCTGTTGTCGTTGAACACACCGATGTTGATGAGTGCCTCACTCATCGTGAGTTCCTTATTGCCGTTTTCGCACGTGCCATGGATCAGCGATGGCAGATACTGCGTCGTCAACATATTTTGGAACCTGGCAATCTCGCCGTCCGGCCAGCCCTTGTAGAGATAGCGGATGATCTCCGCGGCGCGCGGCCAGACGTCGCCGGTCCATGAGGCCTGCACCGGCCCATTCGCGTTCGTGTGGCCGCCCTTCAGGGTGCCGGACCACGCATTCATGATCCTGATCGCGTTTTTTGCGTAGACTACGTTTCCGCTAATGTACCAAAGCAGCGCCTGGGCGTAGGCGGCTTCGCTGTCGGCTTGTTCCGCCTTGCACCCTAAATCGGGATTGGACCTTGATCCGCATTCCACCGTCTCGCGCGGATGCGGAGTGTAATCGAGCGCACCCAATGGACTGGCCTTCAATTTTTCAAACGCCGATTTCTGTGGTTCAGTGCCGGCGGCGACGCGTTTCTTGATTTCATCCAACTGCGCGCGATTGAGCAGAACGCCCGGATGAATGAACCCAGCCGGCTTCGCGGGCTTCCCGCTCGTATTGGCTGTAGTTACCACCGGTGTCGAGGCATAGGCTGGATTGCTCGTGTCATCTGTCGCTTTCTTCGCTCCGGCAACGGAGAAAGCGAGGATGAGGAGAAAGAAGAATGAACGCATCGCCATAATGTGAGATAGTCCTTACTGTCTTGTTTCCAGCACCCAGATATTGCGAAATTGTACAGGCATGCCGTGCTCCTGCAACTGGATCGGCCCTGTGGGAGCCTCACCTAACCGCGCCGCGTTTAGCGTAACGGGGCCGAGTTCACGACCGTTATAGAGCAGCGTGCCGTTGAACAAGACGGTGGCTTGTGCGTTGGCGATCTTCTTGCCACTCGCATCGAAGCGCGGTGCGTGGAAATCGATATCCAGCGTTTGCCACTCGAGCGGCGGACGCGAACAGCGAATACCCGGATTTGCACTCTTTGGTGTGCAGTTGTCGAAACCGGCGCAGGGGTTTCCGTCGATCCGGCCGTAAACTTCGTTGATGTTGATCTCGTAGCGATCCTGGATGTAAACGCCACTGTTCGTAGGTCCGCCGATATTGCGGAATTCCAAATGGATTTTGCTGTCGCCGAACGACTTGCGACTGATCAGGTTGCCGGAGCGCGGAACGACCTCCATAGCTCCTCCGGCGGCCATGTGCCAGCGCGCCGGGCCGTCTTCAGTCAGCCAATCCTTTTCCTTCATTTTCGCCCACGAATCCAGGTTCGTTCCGTCGAATAAGACGGTTGCTCCCGCCGGCGCTTTCGCACCCAGCGTCGGCGGCGTGCGAGTAACATGCCGTAAGTCGAAAGATTGATCGCCTTTACTGGCCTTGAAATGTCCGTCAACAATCGTTCCCGACCAGCCATCGCCGCTCCACGTAACCGTATTGCCCGAAAGGACTCCCTGCAATACAACAACCGGCTGGTCATTCGGAAGATCGAACTTTCTGAAGATGTTCGCCTGATACTTTCCGGCGTCTTCCGCTTGGGGAAGTTGGTCGGACAGCGACAATACCTTGTCGTCCGCGCGGATTACCTGGGCGACATAGCCGCCCGATCCCTGCCAGTCGCCGCGCAACGCGTCGGGAGCCGCCCAGTAAAACGGATGGGCCACCTCGACCTTCTTCGTCCCACCCTTCGAACCCTTCTTCGATCCCTTCTTTGGCGCGCTATCCTGCGCCTCTCCAAAAAACACCGCGCCCCCGAGCGCGCATAAGCAGAAAACAAACACGACGAGTTTCATGCCGTCTTCGCCATCGCTTCCTGGAGTTGCTTGAGGAAAGCCGGTACTACCGTGAACGGGTCGTACTCTTTCCCGCGTGGTGAAAGAGTCTCGATGGGAAGATATCCGCTGTAACCGGACTTACGCACGATCTTCATCAACCGGATCAGGTCTGTCGGGATTTCGCTCTCTTCTCCGAGCGCGCTCTGTTTGACCTGCCAGTTGACAGCATGTGGCGCGACCAGTGCAATGTCCTCGTAAGGATCGCGGCTCTTGAAGTAGCCCGTGTCGACAATAGGACCGCACCATTCCGAGCCCACAGCTTTGACCAAGCGCATCAGGTCGGCGCCGGTTTTGAGAAAATCGCCATGGTTCTGCACGCCGATGCGGACGCGGTACTTTTTCCCGTGCTCGGCGCATTCTTTCAGGGCAGCGCTGATCCAATCCTGCACCTGGTCCCTGGTGGCTCCGTTCGACACCGTCTCCCAGGTCTGGCTGCGCATTTGAGTGTCCGCAAAAACGCGTATGACCGGCGCGCCCAGTCGTGCCGCAACTTCCACATATTCCTTGATGTGTTTGACGCCCGCATCGCGGACGGCTTTGTCCGCTGTCGTAAAGTTATTGCGAACGCCCGTGCCGCTGATCCCGATGCCGAGGTCCCTGGCCCTCTTCTTGAAATCATCGATATACGCGTTCGGCGGTACGGCCGGATAGCCGGGGAAGAAGTATCCGGTCGCATCGAAGCCCTCGAACTTGTGCTTGGCGGCAAACTCCATCACCTGTACCAGCGTGATGCCCGCACCGCGCCCTTTGATCGAGTCGTTCAACATTTTGTTGAACGAGTATGCATTGAGCGAGGTCTTCAACACGGGTTTAGCGTGTGCGGCTGCGGCACACAACGGCAGTAGTGCGGCGCTCTTCAGGAAATCGCGACGGTTTTGATCCTCAAGCATGATTACGGATTCCTCTCAAAATTGAACCCTCAGTCCAAGTTGCATGACGCGCGCGGCCTTGGCCTTCGTGATGGTACTGGCGTTGGCTTTGTCGAGGTTGACTGCCGGCAGTCTCAGGTTGGCATGATTGGTCGTATTAAACGTCTCCCAGCGGAATTGCACCTTGGCACGCTCGCTGAGTCGAAACGCCTTGGACAGTGCCAGATTGATAGTCGTGCTGCCCGGCCCATCCAGGATATTCCGCCCCGAATTGCCGTAGCGGAACGCACTGTCCGGCACGATCGGGAAAGCCGTCACGTCGTACCACTTGTTCGGCGAGGCATCCGCTAGAGAGCCGTTGGCTATGCGGTCGGGCCGTGTGGCCTGCGCAAGGTCGTTGGACGGGCCGGAGAGTTGCGGGGTATACGGTTGGGGGCTGTAAATCGCTCCGCTACCCGCAAGCTGCCATCCGCGCACAAGGAAGTTCTTTTGCAGCGGGATTTGCCACGCGAAGTTCATGCTGAAGACGTGGCGAATGTCGAAATCGGAACGTCCGCGCTCCGATTTCAGATTGAGCGAATCCTGCGCGCCCTGATAGCCTCCGTCGCCCGCATAGTTCAGCCCTGAAGCGGTGTCGAGAGATTTACCGAACGTGTAATTCGCTCGGAAAAACAATCCGCGATCGAAGCGCTTACGCACGGTCAACGTTCCGGAATTGTAGCTGGAATTCCCCCCGGAGGTGTAGTACTCGATGTCGCCATAACCCGCGTAGGGCCGCGTCGTCGAACTGGGCGTTCGCACCTGTTGATTGATGTCGTACTTGCGGCCAAGGTGCGTCCCCTTGGATCCGGAATAACCGGCTTCGAGGCCTACACCGCGCCCCAGGTCCCGTTCGATAGTGAAATTCCAGCTTTCCAGGTACGGCATGGGCGGCGTCACTTCATAGCCGTTCGCTGTGGTGATGCCGGAGAGCTTGGCGATCGAGGACGGAAACGGGTTGGACAACGTCAGCAGACTGGGGTTACTGGTCGATCCCGTGAAGGATTGCGAGAGCGAGAACGGAAATCCGCCGGTGAGATCCGTGCGGATTGCGCTCAGCCGCGTCCCGGTGTAGAAGATGCCGAAGCCGCTCCGCACCACGGTCCGGTTGTTGCCGAAGGGGCGCCACGCAAAGCCCACGCGCGGCGCGATATTGTCGTGACTGGTGTTGACCAACGACCGCGGCAGTCCGTAATCCGCAGCCACGCCGACCATGCCCGTGAGTCCGGCGCCTGCCAGTGTGGCATCGAGGTTCGGCACCGTCATGGCGCTGGAGAGAATCACTTTATTGATGCCGGGGACATAATTCGACATCTGGCCGTATTTCTCATACGGCATGCTCTGAACTTCATAACGCACCCCTAGATTCAGGGTCAAATTGGGATGAAGCTTGTAGTCGTCCTGCAGGAAGGCTCCGTAATTCGTGCTGTAAATGTGATTGGTCACGGTGCCAATCTTGCGCGATGAACTGCTCAGGAATCCGAGCAGGAAATCCGCGAAGCCGTTACCGGAATTCTTCCCATTGAACGTGAGCGTGCCGTTGAAGTTGGAGTTGGTCGGCTGGTAATACTGCACGCGCAACACGTCGCCGCCAATCCGAATCGAATGCCGGCCCTTGTTCCAGGTGAGCACATCATTCCAGTTGAAATTGTTCACGACGTAGCGGATGGGATTGGTTGTGCTGTCTCCGAACGTCTCGTAGCCGGTGACACTGACTTTTGGAAAGCCCGCCAGATTCGGGTCGTCAGTGGTCCCGGGAATTCCATACTTTGCGGCCCAATTGGCGCCAGCGTGATCGCTCAGTTGCACGTTGGTAGTCCGTGTCAGGCCCATGCGGAATTCGTTGATCAGCGTGGGAGAGAAGATGTGCGTTTCCGAGAAGCCGTAGAGCGACTGGCTGTTGTCCGTAGTGGCGCCAAACGTACCCAGCGAACTGCCTGAGAACGGATCTCCGGACGTCTGCCAGCGCTGCAACACGCGCACTGCGGCGTTGTCCTTGGCCGTTAGTTTCTGATCCACCTTGAACAGGAGACTGTCCCAGGACTCCGTGTCATTCGCGTTCGTGAGGAGGTTATTGGGGCCTGTTGCATTGGGCAGCGGGTAGTATTGCAGCAGTTGTTGCGAGATCGCATGGAAGCGCGCAGCGGGAATGATGTTTCCCGGGAAACATGCGCTGCTATTAGTAGCGCTGCATGTGCCGCCGGCCAGCGGATCTTTAATCAGAATCAGCTTCCCACTGGCGTTATAGGATTGTGAGAAATTCCCCTGGCGCTCCAACAGCGTGGGGACGATACCCAGGCTGGTCGATCCCGCAGTGCCGCGAAAGCTTTCCCAAGTGGCTAGGAAGAAAGTGCGGTCGTGTCCGTCGTAAAGTTTGGGGATCACCAGCGGGCCCGACGCCGAAGCGCCGAATTGGTTGCGGCGCAACTTCGATTTCCCGGCATCAAAAAAATTGCGCGCGTCGAGTTTATCGTTGCGCACATATTCAAAGAGCGAGCCGTGCAATTGGTTGCCGCCCGATTTCAGCGCCATCGTAACTACGCCGCCGGCCAGCCGTCCATATTCGGCGGAGTAACCCGAGGTCTGCAGCTTGAACTCCTGCAGCGATTCGAGCGGCGGACGCGCCTGCGCGCCGGCGTCGCGGGGATTCTGGTTATTGAATCCATCGATGGTCACGTTGCTCGCGTCGGCGCGCGCCCCGTTGACGACATACGGCGAGCCCTTACTACCCTGCTCAGCTGCCTGCACGCCCGGAACCATGAACGCGAGATCGTTGAAATCGCGGCCATCCAGCGGCATCTCCGCGATCTCGCTCGGAGCGATTACATCGCCGCGCGACGAGGTCTCTGTATTCAGCAATGGAACCGACGCCTGCACCTCGACGCTTTCGGTCACGGCGCCCACCTGTAGCACGATATCGAGACGTGCCGTCTGATCCACCGCGAGTTGCAGGTTGGTCTCGCGCGCCAGTTTGAACCCGGGTTTTTCGACAGTCACTTCGTACGTTCCGGGCGGGAGACTCGAGACCGTATACTCGCCTTCGCCCATGGAACGGGCGCTGCGGAGTTCATTGGTATTCACGTCGCGCACCCGGATAGAGGCATCGCCCACCGCGGCACGCGTGACATCCACGATTCTGCCTACCAGAGTTGCGGCTGGTGTTTGTGCAAACACCAAGCCAGAAATCAACGGCAAAGCGATAAGACGAAGTGCGATGGACGGGCTGCGCATTTATGTACACTCCTCACTACGTTTCTCGTCGCTTCAGCGGCTTCAGAATGTCATTTTCAGCGCGAGTTGGAATTCGCGCGATAAGCCGGCCTGGCTGGTTACAGTGCCGAAGGCCGTACTGGTGACTGTCGTATTCGGATCGCTGAAATTGGGGTGATTCATAATGTCGTAGCCCTCAAAGCGGAACTCCAGCTTGACACGTTCCCCAATTTTGAAATGCTTGATTAGCGAGAGATTCCAGGCTGTCTGGCCGTCACCCCGTACACCGGCCAGGGCTTTCGGAAATGTGCGAATGTTGCTCGACAATTGCTGCGAGGATGCGGTGACAAAACCCGCGGTCGTGTTGAACCAGCGGTTGGCGGAGCGGTCGCCGCTCGCGAGCGGAATGTTATGCAAGTCGCCATTGAAAATGACATTGCCGAAGCCAAGCGCCGAGCCGCTCTGATAGGTAAAGATGGTGTTCAACTGCCATCCGCCGATCGCGGCGTTCAGCACTTTCGGCATATTCGCGCCCAGCGCCTTGCCACGTCCGAAAGGCAGTTCGAAAATGGAGTGCAGGTTCAGGCGGTGCGGACGGTCCAGCGCACTGATCGAACGATTCACGGCAGGATCGCCGCCGTTCAGGAAGCTGGTGGCCTCCATGTTCTTCGCATATGTGTAACTGGCGCCCAGCATGTATCCACGCGAGAAGCGCTTTTCAGCACGCATCTGTAGCGCGTGATACCAGGAGTAGCCGAGCGGCTGAATCTCCGTAATGTCGCCGAACTGCGGATACGGCCGCAATAGATCCGATACCGCGATGGTCTTCGGGTAGATATTGTTGATGCCGAAGAATGGGTTCGGGACGGTAGTGCTCAAAGCGTTGATCGTGGCCTGGTCGCGAACGGGCGAGGTACTCAAATATCGATTCGGGATTGCATTGAGGTTCCGTTCGACGCCGAGGTGGATCGCCTTATTGCCAACATAGCCTACGTCGAGCAGGAACTCCTTCAAAACCGTGCGCTGTACGTTGAATGTCCAGCGCTGCGAATATGGCTGCGTCCGGCTCAACGGATAAACCGTCAGCGACTGTCCCAAATTTGTCTGAAGTCCGCCCGACGAGCCTTGCGGCGCGAACAGTCCGTTGGGAAACGGGTTGGCTGTGGTGGCGATGAAATGCAGCCCGTTATCGAGCGATGCCTGGATAGGAGTCGTCGCGGTGTAGCCGGTCTGCACCTGCGGGGTCCGGTTCACGGCAATCGTGTCATAGAAAATGCCGTATCCGGTTCGGATCACGGTCGCGTCATTGACCTGGAAGGCGAGGCCGATGCGCGGCAGCAAGTTCTTGTTCTGCCCGCTCCACAGCCCGTGTTGGTCGGGACTGGCGAACATCAACCCGCCCAGCACCTGAAACTGACTGACCGGAATTTGGGGAATTGGACTCTTGGCGTAGGCTGCGATCGCCTGCGCGGCGATCGGGTTAGGCGTCGTGCGGTCGAACCCGCGCACTGCACGGTCGAAGCGCTCCGACATCGGCGATTCATATTCATAGCGTAAGCCGAGGTTCAGTGTCAGCCTGGGCGTCAGTTTCCAATCGTCCTGAATGTAGGCGGCGGTGTACGTGTTCTGCGAGGCGAAGCTGGCGCTGCGCGTCATCTGGCCCGAAGGGATGCCGAGCAGGAACGAAGTGTACTCCTGGCCAAGTGGCGCCACCGTCGAGTTGTCGAGCGGCCCGTTGGTGTAAGTAGGCAGGAACGTAAGTTGCGGCGAGACGTCGAAGCCCCCGTTGAATCCAAACGTGCGGTAGAGCCGGAAGTCGATACCATAGTGCATCGTGTGTCGCCCGAAAAGCTTGGTAAGCGTGGCGGCCCAATCGTGAACCACGCCGGTCAATGTCCCATCGCCCGAGTTATAGTTGCCGAAACCGGAGAACGTGCCTGTGCAACTGCCGGTGCAACGGTTTGTGGGTGCTTTGGTGTTGAGGTAAACCTGCGGGAAGGTCCGGGTCTCCGGATTCAGCAGCCCAAGCAGATTCTTCGAGAAGCCCAACGATGCCAGATCCATCCCACGGCTGGGCCGGTTCTCGGGCGTCTCTTCCTGTGTGAGCCCGTAGCGCAGGTCCAGGATCGCGCTGGGGCTGAGCACGATGACGTCGTCGACCACACCGCCACGATTGATGCGGGTTAGATTCAGGCCGCCCGCGATGTTGTTCGAGAAAGCGGAATCGGTTTCCAGATACCGGTCGTAGTAGAGCCGCACGAAGGCGCGGTTCTTGTCGGAGAAGTTGTGGTCCACACGTCCAACCCAGGCGTTGTAATCAAATGTGTCCTTAGTGTTGCGCGTGTAATTGTTCAGCCCCGCCGCCGTGCCCACCGTGTTCGGCGCAGCATAGTAGGACTGGATGGCCTTCGCCACGGGATCGATGCGGTTCGCCGGAATGATATTGCCGGCAAACGGAAGTCGGCTGAAGCGCCCATTTGCCGCCGCCTGCGTAGTCAGCGGATCGTAAATCTGATACTGCGAACCGAGCGCTAGCAGCGCCGAGAAATCGCCATTCTTTTCCGCGGTCGTCGGGACCGTGCCGATGTTCGCGGTCGGCTTACCCCACTGGTTGGCTTCCCATCCAAAGAAGAAGAATGTCTTGTTCTTGCCGTTGTACAGCTTTGGAAGCAGCACTGGCCCGCCGAGCGACGCGCCATAGCGGTTGTCCTGGTATATGGGCTTGGCTCCCCCGGATGCGTTCTGGAAGAAAGTGGAGGCGTCGAGGGCGGAATTGATGATCCACTCGTGGAGTTCTCCGTGGAAATCGTTCGTACCGCTCTTGGAGACGGTGTTGAGAACCGCGCCGGGCGTATGCCCCACGGCCGCATCGAAGCCGCTCGTCTGCACCTTGAATTCGGAGACCGCATTCTCTGGAAGCTGGAAGGCGATCAGCGGGTTGCTGCCGCCATTGAAAAACGTGTTCGGAACGCCGTCGATCGTGTACTCGTTGGAGTACAGCGCATTGCCGTTCGAAGTGAACTGCGACGAAGCGCTGTTGAATGAGCTCTTGCGTTGGCGCAGGTTGGTGGAGTTGACCACGCCGGGTGCCAGCAACACGAGTTCGTTGGCGTTGCCGGCCTGAATCGGCAGTTCCTGGATCTGGCGCTCCTGCACCACTTGTCCCAACGAGACGTTGGCCGTTTCGAGCAGCGGCGCTCCGCCTTTGACTTCGACAGTCTCCGTGGCGCTGCCTATTTCCAGTCTGAACTCAACGTTCAGCACATCGTTGACGCGGACGACCATACCCGGACGCTCGCTCTTCTTGAAGCCGCTGAATTCAGCGCTGAGACTGTAGGTGCCCGGCGCCAGATAAGCAACGGTGTAATTTCCCGAGTCGTTTGTGCGCGTGCCGGCTGTGGCGCCAGTTCCCGTGTTGATCGCGCGTACTTCCGCGCCCGCGATCACCGCGCCCGTGGAATCCACCACCCGCCCGGTGATGGTGCCGCGACTTTCCTGGGCCAATCCAGCGGTGCAGGATATAACGATCAGGGCGAGGAGTGCAGCGATTGTCTTCATGGACATAATGAGTTCCTTTTACTTTGTTTGACCAGGGTGAGGCGCGGGAGCCGTTGAATTCGGGGCAGGTTTTCCGTCCACCGTATTCGGCTCCATTACCTCGATTCGCGTGCCATCGGGATCATACAGGTTGATCTGACGTTTCTTGTTGACGCCGACCTGGATAGCAATTTCCCGCTCGTATCCGATCTTGGCCGCGCGCTTTTTCAATTCCACAAGTGCCTTTTCAGCGTCGGGCACCGTCAGGGAAGCGTGATTCTTTGTGCCGCGTCCGTCGGCTGCCGGAAGGCTGCTATAGAGCATAAACTCCAGATAGTCAGCGGCTTCCGCGGGCCGCATGTTGACCCAGCTCAGCATACGCGGCGAGCCGCTGCCGCGCCAAAACTCCTTGAACCCGAGAATCTCTCCATAGAATTTGTTCGATTTGTCGAGATCGCCGACCAGTACTCCTAGGTGCATGATGTTGTCTGAGATACGCGTTGCAGGCATCAGCTTGCCTAGTTCGCGTGCCGTCCAACTGTCGGGCTGATACTCGACGAACTCGACGATGTGGCCGTCCGGATCTTTCACGTTGAAATTCTTATTTCCAGTTTGGCCCTTGCCCACGGTACCCTTGTCGCCCATCACCTCGACGCCCTTGGATTTTAGGTATTTGTACATCTGCTCGGCGTTGTCGGTGTAGAAGGAGATGTGGTTGAGTTGGCCCTCCCCGCGATCGGCTTCGTTGAAGATCTCAAAGTATTGCTGGTCATTGACCTTGATGAAAACGATGCGCACTCCGCCACCAGTCTTGTTGGGCAGCGTGAACGTTTCGGCGTAGCCTAGAAACTCTTCGTAAAACTTACGCGTCTTCTCCAGATCCTTGACATAAACCGCCAAGTGGGCCACGCCCAGGATTTTCGGACGCTGCACTGGATCGGCCGCGGGCGCGGGACGCAGTGCCAAGGGTGCCAGAACCATGACGCACAGTAACGCGCCAGCCAGACTCTTTGTGGGTTTCAATTTTCTAATGCTCCGCTTGTGATCCTAGCGTCGCGCGGAAGCCTCGACAAGCAAATTCACCGTAAAATGGTCCCGGCTGAAAATCACCAATATTTTCAATGTGTTGCATGCTAAGTCTTTACGTATAAATTTACAATGCAGCTGGACTACCGGCAGAGAGTTATAATCGAAATGGTCGCGGAGTAGGTCGTGTCGCAGGGGAATGAAGCCAAAGTCTCGGACGCTCGCAGATTGCTTGTCGAACGCATTGCTGCCAGTCGCTATGTAAGCAGATCGGCGAGACTGCGGGACCTTTTCTTCTATTTGACTAACCATGTTTTAGATGGCGACTCTGGCGAGATCCATGAGCAGCAGGTCGGGCATCAAGTGTTCGGTCGTCCGAAAGACTACGACACATCCGCCGACAACATTGTCAGGGTGCATGCCTCCATGCTCCGCAAGCGTCTGGAGCAGTATTTTTCCTTAGAAGGCGCCGATGAGCCGCTCATCCTTGAGATTCCAAAAGGCAATTACGCGCCGGTGTTTCGTGAACGTCCGGAGCCTAAACTGGCGGAAGCGCCAATCCGCAGAGCGCACCGTTCGGCGGACTGGCGGCTGTGGTCGCTGGCCGTGATCGCTACTCTGTTTGCGTGCTCCACTGCCTACTTGTCGCTGCGCACTACACCTTCGGCTGGTGCACTGCCCGCTGATCCATTGGGGCCGACTGTCCGGCTCTTTTGGACTCAGGTGTTCCGGCCGGACCGTCCCACCGACATCGTGCTCGACGACGCTGCCGTTGGACTGTACGAAGAACTGACGGGGCGGCAGTTGACGCTCTCCAATTACTTTGACCGCACCTACCTCCGCAACGTGCCCGAATCGGCCGCTGCGGCCAACCTGGATCCGCGTGCGGCATCGTCCATCGTGCTCCACCGTCTATCAAATTTCTCGGGAGCGAACTTTCTGTGGAAGTTGTTCCAAATGGCAGGTGCAGGTGAGCGGCTTACCCGGCTCCGCTTTGCGCGCGACTATTCCTTTCGCGAGCTAAAAGCGAACAACGCTGTGCTGCTGGGGAACAGCCGCTCCAATCCGTGGATAGAATCATTCGAGCCAGTCCTTGGCCTGCGCTGGGTCTTTGAGAAGGCTACGGGGACCTACTACCCCGTGGACACGTGGGCTGCGGAGAAGAGGTATCAACCAGCGGCTCCCGGCGACACTCCTGAGGGTTACTGCGCCGTCTCACTGTTGCCCAATCTTGGCCACACAGGAAATGTCCTGATCGTCGCAGGCACCGGCGGCAGCGCCATGAACGCGTGCGCGGATTTCCTGGCCGACGAACAAGCCGTTTCCACTTTGCGGCGCAAACTGCCCACAACGGCGAGCGATATGTTCCCACCTTTCGAAGCGCTGCTTAAACTGAAGGGCCGCAGCGCGCTTCCGCGCGATGCCAGCATTCTGCTGTGCCGCACTCCGCGAGGATAGAAGGCGCCTACCACCGGCTTGTATGGTCAAATTATGCGTCGCGCCGATTCCGCGCGAAACCACGTATGATGTTCGTTCACCATGCGCGACAACAAATGGGTGCGGCTGCTGACGTATGTAACGGGCCTCGTCAACCAGCGATTGCTTCTGCAGAACGAATACCTTGCCGCCGCGAACCGGATCTTGCGTTCGCACCTGCCCACGCGTTTGCGCCTGTCTGATCCGGAGCGCTCGACCCTGGCTGAGATCGGCAAACGCCTTGGCCGTAAGGAACTCCAGTTGGTGGCCAGTCTTGCCAAGCCGGACACGATCCTGGCTTGATACCGCCGGCTGATTGCCCAGAAATTCGACGGCTCCAAACGTCGCTCCTACCCGGGCCGTCCTCCGCTCACGCCAGAGATCGAAGCCCTCATCGTCAGAATGGCCCGCGAGAACTCCGGTTGGGGATCCGACCGCATCGTCGGTGCTCTGGCCAACCTCGGCCATCGCGTTTCCGACCAGACCGTCGGCAACGTTTTGCGACGCTACGGGATTCCGCCCGCCCCGAAGCGCAGCCAGAAGACCACCTGGAAGGAATTCATTTCCGCACACATGGCAGTTCTAACCGGCACCGACTTCTTCACTGTCGAAGTCCTCACCTGGCGAGGTTTGGCCACCTATTACGTGCTGTTCTTCGTGCAACTGGAGACTCGCCGGATCACTCTTGCCGGCATCACGCGCCACCCGACGGCTGACTGGATGGTGCAGATGTCGCGCAACGCAACCGACGAAGAAACTGGCCATCTCCGCGACCAACGGTATCTGATTCACGACCGCGACACGAAATTCTGCTCCGCATTTCGGAATGACTGAGTTCGGCAGGAGTGCGGCCGGTCGTCTTGCCGCCGCAGAGCCCGAACTTGAATGCATTCGCGGAACGGTGGGTGCGCTCGGTGAAGCAGGAGTGCCTGTCCAAGCTGATCTTGTTCGGTGAAGGGTCGCTACAGCGGGCGCTGACCGAGTACATCGCGCATTTCCACTCGGAGAGGAACCACCAATGGAAAGAGAATCAGCTACTGTTCCCAACGCGCGCTCGAGATCGGAGTGGGATTCGGACAGGCGTGCGTTGTGAGGAGCGGCTGGGCGGGCTTTTGAGGTACTACGCTCGCGCCGCATGAATAGTTTGACTATACGGGCTTCATGCCCTTGCCAATTCCGCGCCGTTTTGGCCCGCCCGCAAGTGCGTTGGGCGGTTCCGGCGGGAACCCTTCACGGTCAGCCGTAGAAAAAAGAACAGACCCGCTCCCTTCCTTACGGAAGAAAGCCGGTCTGACCTTGAGAATAAACTGTCAGCCTGTGTCACCAGTTGACAGGGTCGCTCCATATCAGAACAGCAATTTCAATCCCAACACAAAGTGTCTCGCAGGCCCACCTGAAATTGAAGTCACGGTGCCGAACGCGGAGCTGGTCGGGTTCGTGTTCGGTGCATCAAACTGCGCGTGGTTCATAGAATTCCCGGCGATCACCATAAACCGCAGCCGCATTCCCTCCCTAACGGTGAGGTGCTTATACATCGAGAAGTTGAAATTATTGATGCCGTCGCCACGAATTCCCGTGAACCGGCTGGACAGGCCCTGTATATTCCAGCTCAGGGATTTCGAGTTGTCACGCTCGAACCCGGCATTGGTGTTGAACCACCGCTGCACTTTACGCTGGTCGACCGGCAGAGGAATATCATGCAGGTTGCCATTAAAAATGGCGTTACCGAAACCAAGCGCTTGGCCGGACTGCGCCTCGTAAACGCCCTGGAACTGCCAGCCGCCGACAATCGCCTGCGGCAGTCCCCGAAGAGTCCTGAAGAAGAACTTGCCTTGTCCGAAGGGCAATTCATAAAGTCCGGTTACCACCAGCCGGTGCGGACGATCGTATGTGGAGACGACCTTCTCGGGCGCCAGATCTGTCGCGTTCAGATACCCGGTTGCTTCCATGAATCTGGAATATGTCCAGGCAGCCTGAAACATCAGTCCTGCACTGAGTCGCTTTTCGGCGCCCACCTGCAGCGAGTGGAAATATGAGTAGCCGTACGGCATATTCGCAGTAATCCCGGAAAACTGCGGGTAAGGAGCGAGCAGGCTAGCGCGGCTGATCGTTTGATTAGCGAGTCCCGTGCCGGCAAACTCGGGTATGCCGTAGAAGGGATTCGTGACCTGGGCGCTAAGGTAATCGATCGTCGGCTGGTCGCGGTACGGCAGCGTGGAAAGATACTTGGCGGGCGCCGATGAGTATTGGCGCTGCACGGCCAATTTCGTCCCGCGGTTGCCGACATAAGAGGACTCTAGGACGAAACGTCCGGGCAGTTCCCGCTGCACAGCAATTGACCATCGCTGCATGTACGGGTTCAATGGGTTGGAGTCAAAGAAGCTGGTGCCGCGGCCCAGATAGGTGGCCAGACCTCCCGCCGCCCCGACCGGCATTTGTATCCCGAACGGGAACGGGTTCGACAGGGTCGCCTGATACGTCTGGCCGTTGTCGGCGGAGGGGATCAGGCTGGTGGACTGATTGAATCCGCCCTGGTTTACGTCCTGGCGGTCGACTCCGACGACATCGTAGAAAATACCATATCCGCCGCGAAGCGTCGTCTTGGGGTTCAGTTCGTAGGCAAAGCCGATACGCGGGGCAAAATTGTTCTTATCAGCATTCCACAATGCGCGCGGTTGGCCGTCGACTCCAGCGAAGGTCAAACCACCCATTAACTGGAACTGGCTCACCGGCAACTCCGGAATCGGATTCTTGGCATAATTCGCGATTGCTCGCACCGCTATCGGGCTCTGTGCACTGAAGTCAAATCCGCGAATCGACCGGTTGTACCTTTCCGTCGTCGGTGCTTCATACTCGTACCGCAACCCGAGGTTAACCGTAAGCCGCCGCGTAACACGCCAATCGTCCTGAATAAACAATCCCGAGAACGTGGACTGCTCGGCGCGGGAGGCGTTAACACTGACGGATCCGCCCGTAGGGATTCCGAGCAACAAAGAGGCAAGGCCCTGCCCGATTGGCGCAGTCGGCGAATTGTCCAGCGGCCCCCGTGTGTAGGCCTGGGCGAAGGTCAACTGCGGCGAGACGTTGCCGTAATTGAAGCCGTTTTCCTGCATAATCCGATACTCACCGCCGAACCGGATACTGTGCCCGCCGGTTACCTTGGTCGTCGTCGCGCTGAAGGTGTGGTAGTATGTTTTGACATCGGAGCCGCCGTCCGCGCCCAATTGCGTGTAAGCGCCGCCGTCGATGTTGACCGCAGGAAATGTAAAGCCGGCCGGGTTTGTCTTGCTGGCGATTTCGTTCACAAGGTTTTGGCTGAAACCGAGAGTTGTGAGATCGAAACCCTGCGATCCGCGAGACGCTAGCAGCCGCTGGTATGTGATGCCGTAGCGGACGTTCAGAAGCAATTGGGGGTTGAACACATAAACATCATCGAGAACAGCGCCCCAACCTGTGCGAGAGGTTACGCTCTTGGTGACAAACGTGGGCAGGGTATCTGAGGTCGAGTCGTATTGGTTGTTGTTCCATCGGGCAAACAGTCTCTGCTTATCGCTCAGGATGTGGTCGAAGCGGTTTACCAGGGTCCGGTTCCACGGGATGTTAGGGACCGTTCGGAAATAATTCTGCCGTCCGTCGCTGGTTCCGGCCTGGTTTGGATCGGGATAATACTTCAGGATGTTCAATGCGATCGGGTTCAGCCGGCTCTTGGGGATAATGTTGCCTGACATCGGCTGCCTCTGAAATCTTCCATTCTGTGCCGCAGGGACCGTAGTCATCGGATCATAGATCTGGTAGCGCGAATCGCCCGCCAGCAATTGCGAGAAGTCTCCTTGCTTTTGGGCGGGCAGCGGAACTGTATAGGAGGCTGAGTTGTTGTACTCCGCATAGAGTCCTTCGTATCCGAAGCTCCAAAATGTGCGGTTTTTCCCGTTATAGACCTTCGGAATAATGACCGGTGCAGTCACCGTGCCTCCCCAGAAGAGCTGAAAGAAGGTCGTGTCCAGCATTCGCTTCTTCGCTACGGAGCTGACCGGCCCGGTAGTGGGATTGTAGACGAAATTGTTCGTAAACCACGGCACGGCCGCCCAGCGGGAATCCTGATAGTACAAAGTGCCGTGTGGATCGTTGGTTCCAGACTTGGTGCTGATATTGGTCAGAGCGCCGGCGGCATGCCCAACACTGGCGTCATAGGCGGCGGTTTGGATTCTGACTTCCTGGACCAAGTCCTTGGGAGGGGAAAACACCATGTTACGCTGGCCCATATTGGGGCTGCCGTCCACCTCGGCTTCACTCATATTGAAGGTGCCATTTACGATTATTTGGGTCGCGCCGTTGAGTTCCATCGGGTCGCCGCCCCCGTATTTCCCGGCGTTTAAGACACCGGCCGTAAACTTGTAGAACAGAAAGCTGTTGCCGCCCACATTCGGCAGATCCTGGGCCATACGCTGCTCGACCACAAGCCCCGTCGACGCGTTCGTCGTTTGCAACAAAGGCGTTTGACCCGTCACCGTGACGGACTCAGCAACATCGCCGACCTGCAGAGTAAAGTCAATCGCTACCCGCTCGCTCACGCGCAATTCGATCTTGTCGCGTACCGCCGTCTTGAAGCCCTTGGTTTCCACGCTAATCCGGTAAATTCCGGATAAAAGATAAGGCACTTCGAAATTTCCGCTTTCGTTGCTGACTGAAGATCCGCCGGCATTGGTGGCGATATTGATGGCTCGTACAGAAGCCCCGGCGATAACCGCGCCGCTAGGGTCCGTTATATGGCCGATGATCGTCGCCCGAGAATCCTGGGCGAACGACATCCCGCCACTGAGCACCGTCGCGATAACGGCACATATGGTTGCCGGCCAATACATGTGTGCTCGCATATCCTCTCCTGCCTGTAGCTGCCTTTTTCGTGTACGCTGCAATCGCCCTTCCAATCCATTCACCGCGCGGCCGAGCGCAAGGTTCCAGGATGAGAGGGTGATCTGCGTCACCTAATTGGTCCTGCCAAGTATATTGCCGCTTCGGCTGGCTGTCAAGGGATCAATTTGCGATTTGTCAACGGTTATTAGAAATGTCCCCATGCACTTCTTCTCTTCGTAGCCAGTTGGATTTCCGTGGCCTCGGCCGGAGCGGAGCCCTGCGAGGCCGTTAGGCCGAGCGTTTAGGGCGGAGCGCAGGCCGAGGCCACGGAAATTCGCGCGCCTTCCGCAGCCCTGTGTGCACCCGCCGCTTTCATGTCTTGATAGCTTCTCCGCCACGGGTGATCCGGCATGTGTGCTGCAGCGGGCGTCAACGGCCTCCGTCGTTTCGCAGCCACCACTTCCGGCTTCTGCGGCCGCTCCTGGATCTCATGCCAGCTCAGCTTCCGCCCCCCGGTAGTGAATCTCCTTCGTCCCGTCCGCCCACTCGCACACCGTCACCTTGCTTTTTGCCGGCGCATAGTTCCGTTTGGCCCGAATGCTAAAATGGCGGCCGACTGCGTCGACTGCGAACGAAATTGTTGGCATGAAAATGGATTGTGTCGTTCGTCTTGTCGGTGCGGTGACGGCCGGAAAACTCACTTCGGGCTTGGGGTAATGGGGAGCGCGTACGTGCGCTGACCGACCTACGTTGGACAACGCGCGTTGGGTGCGCCGATAGCTGTCCTCCGCAAAGAATCGTGCGAATCAAGATCGGGCTAATTTAACGTTTTGTAGCATGCGATCCTGCGCCTTCATGCCTGCCTCATTTATCTTCTTTTTCGCCCCGCAGCATTGTGTTCGGACGGCAGCTTCGATCCTGCTCGATTTCGGTCGGTTCGTTCTGGCAGCCGCCCAATCCCGCGGCGCTGGCCGCAGAAAACCTCTTCCTTCGAAAGCAGCTGGCGCTTTTCCAAAAGAGGAAGGCCAGGCCGCGACACGCCGACGATGCCACCCGATGGATGATGGCCACCCTGAGTCGCTTGTTCCCGTGGCGCGGTGCGCTGGTGAACGTTAAACCGAGCACGCTCATAGCTCGGCACCGCAAAGGATTCCGACTTTTCTGGCAGTGGAAGTCAAAATCGAAGGAACGGCCATGCCTGCCCAACAACGTCCGAGAGTTGATCCGGGAAATGACCGCCGAAAATCCCATGTGGGGTGAAGAGCGGATCGCCGACGACTTGAAACTGAAACTCGGGATCGTGGTTTCGCCCCGCACGGTGGAGAAGTACCTGCGTAGGGGCGGTCCGGTTCGCACGCCCGATCCAGAGCAGCGTTGGTTGACCTTCATTCACAATCACGCAAAGGTCATCGTGGCCTGCGACTTTCTCGTCGTGCTTACGGCCACTTTTCGCATCTTTTATATATTCGTAATCCTGGAATTAGGCAGCCGGAGGATTGTCCATCACAACGTGACAGAGCACCCGACTGCGGACTGGACGTGCAGCAATTCCGGGAGGCACTTCCGGTTGACCATCCGTACCGATTTGTGATCCACGACCGGGACAGCATCTTCTCACGGAGACTGGATAAGGCGGTGACGGACCTCGGAGTCCTTTGCGCAACGACCGTCGCGAGCAGATCAAGCCCCCACTTGTCCGATAACGCCGTTTACCAGTCCCGGTGTCATCCGCCAAGCGCAGTGGCGACGGGGTAGACGGAGGCGATGGGCACGGCGAAATCAGGGCGATCCGGGCGTGAGGGCCGGAGAGGTGTTCGTGGAATGTACTGAAAAGGCGGGATTCCCCGGTTTTGAATTTTCCGGGCAGAGCTACAACCCCGCCTTGCAGGGGCGAACACGGCTCCCGGCGGAAAGAATGCAACTCGCAGGACCAAAGGATGGCGGCTTGGCATATACTAAATGAACCCTGGAAGTCCGAAATGGAAATTCCGGATGAATCTGGTCGAGAGGTCAGATTCCGAATCTCGGACAGGAGATACTACAGTGAGTTCTCGGTTCTTATTGCTTCTTGCTTTTTCCATGACGATGGCCTTCGGCCAAGTTGAAACCGCGCGTATCGGCGGCACTGTCACCGACTCCACGGGCGCCGTGGTCCCCTCGGCGGCGATCTCGATCATTCATGTTGCAACTCACACTACTTCCGCCTTGAGCACCGACCAGACCGGGCACTATCTCTCACTCCCACTCCGAATCGGTGATTACCGTATAGAAGCCTCCGCGCCTGGATTTAAGAAAATCGTTCGCTCCGGTATTGTCCTGCAAATTCAGGACACAGCCGTCGTCGATTTCAGACTCGAGGTCGGCCAGACTACCGAGCAGGTCCTAGTCACTGCGGCCGCTCCACTACTCAGTACCAGCGAGGCATCGCAAGGCCAGGTAATCGATAACAAGAGAATCACGGACATGCCACTCAATGGACGGGACTACCTGCAACTCGCTCTGCTGTCGGCCGGCACCGCACAACCAACTAACGGCAGCAGATTCGGCGGATTCAGCGTGGGCGGACAGCGTGCGGCTCAGAACAATTACCTCTTGGATGGCATCGACAACAACAACGTCCAACTCGCGGCGAACGGCGGCCAGGCGGAGGCGGTAAAACCGTCAATCGACGCGATCCAGGAGTTCAAGATATCGACGAACTCCTTCTCCGCCGAATATGGGCGTGCAACGGGCGGCGTGGTGAACGTCACCTTAAAATCCGGCACCAACGAGATTCACGGCTCGGCTTTTGAGTTCTTGCGCAACGATAAACTCGATGCGAAGAATTTCTTCGATTCTGCGGACGTGGATAAGCCGCCGTTCAAGCGCAATCAGTTCGGCTTCTCTTTGGGTGGTCCAATCCGGAAAAACAAGACTTTCATCTTCGGCGATTACGAGTGGAGCCGCATTCGGGAGTCGAGGAGCCTCGTGAATACAATTCCGACGTCGGCCCAGCGGACCGGCGATTTCAACGGGGTTGCCGCCATCTACGATCCTGCGACCTATAATGCCCAGACCAAGACGCGGCAGCCCTTCGACAACAATGTCATCCCCGCCAACCGGCTTGATCCCGTAGCGGTGAAAGCTGCCGCCTGGTATCCGGCGCCAACCAACAGCGCCATCAAGCAGAACTACCTTGCCAATCCGTCGAGCCAGGCCGATATCGACAAGTGGGACATGCGCATCGACCATGCACTCAGCCAGAACGACCTCGTCTATTTCCGATTCAGCAGCCATCAGGAGTATGATCCACCGTCCTTCACGTTGCCCCCGCCCGCTTACGGAGGCAATTCAAGCTCCAGCTACAACAACGGCCTGAACACGGCTGTGGTGTGGAACCATATCTTCTCCCCTTCGATCGTGACGTCAAGCCGCGTCGGGTGGAACCGGCTCAATAGTAACCTCCAGTCCCCTGTTCCGGCGAACGTCAACCGCGAAATCGGGCTGAATGGCGTGGAAGGATCTTTGGCTGGCGCGCCGCAGTTCAGCATCAACTCCTACACGACCTTGGGCATGCAGCCCAATCTGCCCAACCTGAACGGCTCGCAAACGCGGCAGTTGATCAGCGACACAACCATCGTCCGCAGCCGCCACAGTTTCAAGTTTGGAGTCAACATAAGCTGGCTACAAAGTTATATTTCCAACCCAAAACAGGCTTTCGGGCAGTTCACGTTCAACGGTCAATTCACCCGGAATCCCGCGAAGACCAGCGGCGGGAACGCTTTTGCAGATTTCTTGCTGGGCGTGCCGTACAACACCACCGTCTCGAAGCCGGTCTATGCCAACCTCCGGGCTCCGTTCTACCAGACATACGTCCAGGACGAGTGGCGTTTGAGTCCAAGGCTGACGCTCAACATCGGCATCCGTTACGAGGTGAATATGCCGTTCATCGAAACCCGTAACGGGTTTTCGAACTTCGATACCGATTTGAATCCGGCGAATCCCCAACTGATTGTGGCAAAGGATGGGAGCCGTCTGGATCGGGCGCTTATGACGACCGACACCAACAACTTTGCGCCGCGCTTTGGTTTCGCATATCACATGAATTCCAATACGGTCTTGCGCGGCGGTTACGGTTTGTTCGTCGGCAACTACGAGGGGACCGGGGGAGGACGCCACTTGCTTGGCAATCCGCCCAACACCATTGCGGTCACGCTTAAAACCGACGGTATCACGCCTGCTTTCACGCTTCGCGACGGCGTGCCGAACCAACTTACTCCTGCGAATGTGCAGAGCCTGCGTCTTACTTCGTTCCAGCGGGATCCAAAGTGGCCGATAGGGCAGCAGTGGAACTTCAACATCCAACGGCAGCTTTCACCGAGTCTGATGGTGGAGGCCGGATATTACGGGGCTAAGTCGCAGCACCTGCCGTTCCGCTGGAACAACAACTTCGTGGTGCCCGGAGCGGGAAACATTGACAAGCGGCGGCCGTACCAATCGGTCATCTATCCAGGAGCGAACGTCGTGGTCAACTCACTGACCCAGACGGACCGCCACGATTATTTCGGCAACTCCCTCTACCACTCGCTCCAGGCGCGCATTGAACGCCGCTTTTCTTCGGGCTTCAGCATCCTGGCGTCGTATACGTGGTCGCACGGCATCGGCGACACGTCGGGCTTCGCGGCCTCGGGTGCCGCCCCCAATGACGGCGGACTGCAAAACCCGCTCAATCGCCGGCTGGAGCGCGGCGACGACGATCAGGACGTGCGCCACCGTTTCGTAGCGAGTTACCAGTATGACTTGCCTTTCGGCGCGGGCCGCAAGCTTGGCTCGGGTTGGAAGGGACCCGTCAATCTTTTGCTCGGGGGCTGGTCTGTCGGCGGCATAACGACGATGAGTTCGGGTCTGCCGCTCTCGCTGGCGACACAAGGCAACAACGCCAACGTAGACGAAGCGAACCGACCGAATGTTGTCGGCGACTGGCATCTTGACCGCAGCCAGCGCACGCTCGAGCAGTTCTTTAATGTTGCGGCATTCGCACCCAACGCGCTGTATGAGTACGGCAACGCTGGACGCAACATACTGCGGCAGCCCGGGACCGTCAACTTTGACCTCGCCGTATTCAAATCGGTGAAGGTCACCGAGCGTGTGACGACGCAATTCCGCGCCGAGGCATTCAACGCCTTCAACACGCCACATTTTGGCGCGCCGAATGCGACAATCGAGGCGCTGAATTTCGGCTCCATAACCAGCGCTGGCTCCCCGCGGAACATGCAGTTTGGCGTGAGGATCGTCTTTTAAGACTTGCGAAGCCGCGAAGAGACGCATCCCGTAGTGTCCAAAAGCTCAAACCCTCGGCAATTCCAGCCAAAGAGGTCAGCCGGGCGGATCAGAGTTCTTCTCTAAGTAACGGATCGTCGCAGAGATCGACTACAACTGAGTGGAAACTCCACTCGAACCAATGGTCGAAAGCATTCAGGTCCCGGCGGGTGGGCCACAACGACGGGACTCGGTACCAGCCGTCAAGTTGCTCTTCGAAAATCTCTCCGCACACCTCTTCCAGACACTCGCGGGCCTCTTCTTCGTTCTCACACGCTGGTGGCAAGTAGATCGTCGGCTCTCGCTAAAGATCCTCCAGATTCAATTCGCCACTGGTCTCACCACGATCGCTGTTCGGTTGATGGTGATCATTCTGTCAATGCCAAACGCCTTCCCCCTCAGGCAGCCTGCCAATAATAGTAGTTCAGCATCCCGCCCAGCCGCTCGCGGCGTCGGATGGCTCCACAGTTTCCAGCGTGGTTCTCATCCGGGAGGATCAACCGGTTCCCCAGACCTTGGTGGTTGCGCTCGCCATGGTAATGCGCCACAAACTCGTGGATCCCTTTGCGCAACGATCCTTCACCGAAGAAGATCATGCGCTCCAGGCAGGATTCCTTTCGAAGATGCGCAAGTGGGAGGCAGAAGACGCACTCCGCAAGCACATCGAGAAAGAGACTAGTGTAGTGTCTCTAAAATAGCTTTACAATGGCCGATCTTTTCCAGGATCTTGTTCACGCTCGCTGTCCAAACGAATGGCTTCGGTTGCTTATTGTTGTGGGCCAGATATTCGTTGATCGCCTGTTCCAGTTCTCCCACACTGTGGAAACTGCCACGCCGAATACGCTTGTCGGTGATCTCGCGAAACCAGCGCTCCACTAGATTCAGCCATGAGGAACTCGTGGGTGTGTAGTGAAGTTGAAATCGACCGTGGCGCTTCAACCATCGTTGGACAGCGTCATGCTTGTGTGCCGAGTAGTTATCCAGGATGAGATGCAAGGTCAGATCGGCTGGCGTTTCCCGATCGATCTTTCGAAGGAACTTGAGAAACTCCTGGTGCCTGTGCCGCGCCATGCACTCTCCGATCACGGTTCCTTCGAGCACGTTCAGGACGGCGAATAGTGTCGTCGTGCCGTGACGTTTGTAGTCGTGGGTCATCGTACCGCAGCGGCCCTTTTTCATGGGCAGGCCCGGCTGCGTTCGGTCTAAGGCTTGAATCTGGCTCTTCTCATCGAAACATAGCACCAGTGCCTTGTCCGGCGGATTCAGGTATAGGCCCACCACGTCGGTGAGCTTTTCTACGAACCGCTTATCCCGCGACAATTTGAAGGTCTTACTGCGATGCGGCTGCAAACCGTGGGCGTCCCAGATTCGTTGCACTGTGGCTGGGCTGACGCTTTGTGCGACCGCCATGGTTCGCACGCTCCAGTGCGTAGCGCAGACCGGCTGGCTATGCAGCGTGGCCTCCACAATCTGCTTCACTTTCTCGACTGAAACTCCCGCCTTGCGGCCACGCCCAGGCTCATCTTCGGTGAGTGCTACCGGCCCGCTGCTGAGAAAACGTTGCCGCCACAGAATCACCGTCGGACGGCTGGTCTTCAGTTCTTGGGCGATCCGCCGATTCGGCTGGCCGCTGGCTGCCAACAGCACGATGCGCGAACGAAAAACGATCTTCTGCGGCGTGTTGTGGGCATGGACCCACGCTTCCAACGTGCGCCGCTGGTCTGGATCTAAAGCTAACGGTTCCGCCACGCTCCACATGGTACATCCAGTATGCCCGCGGAACGAACCATTGTAAAGTTATTTGTGAGACACTACACTAGCCAGAAGCCAAAATGCGACGGCGACCTGACGCTGCAGTGGTTCTGGGACAACGCTTACCTGCCGTCGCGAACGTGGGGGCCGCGATGATCTCCACTGTCACGTCGATCATCAAACTGCACGTGCTCCCCAAGTTCGGCAAAACGCTCATCACCAAGATTGACAAGATTGAACTCCAGAAGCACCTGAACACGCTCGCGGAATCCTTCAGCCGGTCACTGGTGAAGAAGGTGCTGATCCAATACCGCGCCATCATGGAAGAGGCGGTCGAGCAGGAGTTGGTCGTCAAGAACCCGGCGCGGAAACTGAGCATGCCGCCAACGCGGAAACCGTGCGGCCGATTCCTGACGCTGGAAGAATTTGATTCGCTGATCGCGAATCTCGAATTCCGCGATCGACTGATAGTCCGGATGTTCTGCGCGATGGGGTTGGGGTTCCGCCCCCGCGAACTGTTCGCGCTCCGGTGGGACGACATCGAGGCCGGCAGAGTGCGCGTGGATGAATCGGCATCCCCGTGGGGCGTGAAGGAACCGAAGACGCAGGGGTCTGATACCTACCTGCCGATGCCGGCGGGCGTCCAGTCGGATATGGATCTCTGGCGCGGAATGCGCCGCACCGCGTCGCTGGCGTCGCTCGTATTCCCAACTACCAAGGGCACCGCGATCGCATCGCACAATTACGAGCGCGACGTAATCGTGCCGGCGGCGATCGGCGCCGGCATCATGGCCGCGCCACCGAAAGAACGCAAGAGGGCGATCCGAAACGCCACAAGGCAACCGCGGTAAACTTCCAGGCGTTCCGGCGCACGTTCGGCACCTGGATGCAGCGCACCGGAGCCACAGTCAAGGACGTCCAGGGAGCCATGCGGTACAGCAGTCCGGACCAGACGCTGAAAGTATACATGCGCGAGATCCCCGAGGGCGTGCGCACGGCGGTGGATGCACTGGACCGGATGTATGGCGAGAAGCGCGGGCTGGTTGATACAGCACCCAAGTGTGGAGTCCAATGAGTAAGTTTCCGGTACAGAGAAAAAGGAAGGGTGCAGCCTGGATACAGAAGAATGGCAATCGCTGGTACGCGCGATGGCGATCTTATGAGCGTGTGGATGGCGTCGAGCGCGCCGTTCCTCACTGCAAGAGCATCGATCGCGTCGATGAGATAACAGAGGACGACGCTCGGTTGGCAGCGGCCAAATTCGCAGAGCGACACCGCGTGATCCTTAACCTTGGCGCTGGAGACCAGAACGAGGGAAGGGGAACGGCGATCGCCGAGCTTTCGATTGCGGTCGACCTCATGCGCCAGGGGTACGAGGTATTCCAGGCACTAAGCCCGCAGGCGCCCTGCGACCTGCTCGCAATGCACGGCAGCACGATACTGCGGGTGGAGTGCAAGAAGACCGACCTAGATGCAAACGGAAGGTCGCGACGGGACATTCGCCAGAAGGTAGGAAAGTTCGATGTACTGGCTATCTTAACGTCCAGTGGTGCCGTGGTCTACCAGGACCACAACGAGGCGTTTGGGAATACTGCTACCGAACTACACACAAGATCGAAAAACTTGGCTCGTAACTCTATGAAAATGGTACGCCCGGCTGGATTCGAACCAGCGACCTTTTGCTCCGGAGGCAAACGCTCTATCCATCTGAGCTACGGGCGCATACTGGTTTAGTTTAGCATTCCGTGCCGCACCGGGGCTACTTCTTTTTCGATGCGGCGCGCGTCTTTGATGCGGCTCGTGTGGCGGGTTCCTTGAGTAGCTCTTCAATGCGTTGGCGCAGCGTCTGTTCTTTGAAGAAGACGTCATCGCCGGCAGGTGGCGACTGGTAGCGGATTATGCCTTTGCGGTCGATCAGAGCCATCTGCGGGACCGTGCCGCGTTGGTTGTCGTTCTCTTTGAGAAAGTCGTAGACCGTTCCGCGCGAACTGGCGCCCATCGGAAAAGTGAGCTTCAGGTTGCGCGTGTAATCGCCGACCAGCAAGTTCGCCATCTCATTGAAGACCACGCCAAGCGGTTGAAAGCCGCGCCCGCCGTACTCGCCGGAAAGTTTCTCCATCAGTTGGCAGGTGACCTGGCAGTGTGGACACGTCGTGAAGTAGAATCCGAGCGCGACCACTTTGCCGCGGTACTGGCTGAGCAGCACCTGCTTACCGTTCGTCAGCGTGATCGAGTACTCAGGCGCGGGGCGCGATGCCTCAGCCGCCTGCATCGAAGCGGCGGCCAGTGTGGCCACGGCCATCATTGGAAGGATGCGGAGCATCTGTTCGTCGTCTCCTTGGGAATACGAAAGTTCGGCTAGGAAGCCTTCTTCGCCGCGGGTTTGGCCGTCGCGGAGGGCTTGAGCAGCTTCTGAATCATCTCGCGCATGTTCTTCTCTTCGTTCTGAAAGAAGGCGTCGGAGCCCGGATACTGCGCGCGAATGATTCCGGCGCGGTCGATGAAGACAAGTTGCGGCATCATCATGCGAACCATCATCGGATGTTGCAGGAAATCGATGGGGACCTGCGAATTCGTGTTCCAGCCTACCGGGTATTGCAGGCCCAGTTGCTGGATGTAAGTGGGCACGAGTTTGTCCGCGCCTTCGTTGATCGCAATGCCAACCATCTGTACGCCCTTGCCGGCGAACTCCTTCGAGAGTTTCTCCATGGTCCGCGAGCAGGCCTGGCAATGCGAACAGGTGGTGAGCAGGAACTCGAGTACGACGACCTTGCCCTTGTATTGGCTGAGCAACGCCTCTTTCCCCGGCGCGAGCGTGAACTTCAGCTCCTTGGCCGGACGATCCAGGTTCGCGCCCCGCAGCGGCGCCAACGCAAGAGCCAAAAACAAAAGGGACGACAGAATGTTTCGCAAGCCTGATTCTCCTAAACTCTACTTCTCTCTATTTTAACTTAGACGCAGCCTCACGGCTTTTCGTTTGGCAGTCCTTCCAGACTCGTGACCCGCGCGCCGTCCAGTTCGACGACAAAGCGACCGTCGTCGCCCACGCCGGTCAGCTTCGATGGCGTTTCTGAACCGATCTCGAAGCGCTTCCACTTGCCCTTGAGTATGGAACGGTAGTGCGCGAAAAACTCCCGCGCCGCTTCCGGGCTCTGCCACTCAGAGACGTAGGCGAGCATGGCGCGGTTGCCGCGCTTCTCTTCCACGATCTGGAACGCGCAGCCTTTCCACTTCTCCGCTAACGCCTCGGCGGGCTTGCCCGCATACTGGCGCAGCAGCATGGCATGGTCGAGTTCGCCTAGCGATCCCTCGAACGACTTGCGGTACTTGTGCGCATCCGGAAGCGGCGGCGCTTTCGGCCGCGATGGCATTACGTGCGTGAAATACAACGCCGGGTGCAGGATCTGTTGCGTACTCACGGGCGGGCGGCGGAAGATCTCTGTGAACGCGGCTTTGTCCCACTTTTCCACGAGACCCTGCTGGAACAGCATGCCTTGCGTGTAAGGAAACATCAGCGTCTCCCGCATGTAGAGCGGCGCCTTGTCGAGCACTGGAAATTGTCCGGTCGAACTATTCATCGTCTCCGCCATGTTCTTCAGGAATGCCGGTGAATCCTTGAGCGAGCGGCCCATCTTGCGCGAGAGAATCTCGAAGGTGAGCCATGAAGCCTGGCCTTCCATGACAGCCATGCGCGCCATCGCGCTGTCGTCGCCGGACTCGGCCGTGCGAATAAACTTCGCAAGCTTGAAGTGCTGGTCGGCGAGCGCGTGAGCAAGTTCGTGCACCAGTGCCGTCTGCTGCATGACGTCGGCGTTGGAATCGAGAATGTAGAGCCGCCGCTTGTGATAGTCATAGAAGGCCGCGGCCTGTTCGGTCAGCAGCTCGACGGTCGCACTTTCGAGATTGAAGTCCCGCGGCAGGAAACCAAACTTCTTGAGCATCAGCTCCTCGGTGCGGATCTCTTCGGGCTTGACCTCTTCCTTGATCTTGTTCTGAATGTACTTGCGAAGATCTTCGCGGCTCATGCTGGCGTGCGGTACGGAGCGCGTCGCGCGCAGGCCGGTGATCTCACTGAGTTCTCTGACGGTCGCCGCGATGTCGTCGAAGAGTTTCGGCGCGTCCTGCGCGAAGGCGGCTGGAATGGCGCAAAGAAGCAGGAGAGCGGCAAGAAGTTTTCTCATTGGTCCTTCATCGAAAAACGGAACACGAAGCCGGCGCACAAACAGATAGTGCTTCCCACGAGGACGGTGGGCTGCACTCCCAGGCGGCTTGCCAGCGCACCGGCCGCCAGGCTGCCGAACGGGCTCAGCCCAACAGCCGTCATCGTATAGAATGCCATGATCCGGCCGCGGTACTCATCCGGGACGAGCGTCTGCACCAGACTGTTGGCAGATGCGTTCAGCCGCATGACGCAAAATCCGACGGCGACCATGATCGCCAAGGAGAGTCCGAACCACGGCGAGAGAGCGAAAAGCGCGAGAGTGATAGCGATGCCGACGGAGCTGTGGAAGATGGTTCTCGGCAGGCCGCGCGAGTGGCTGCGCTGCGCGATCTGGAGCGCGCCGGCGACGGCTCCCAGTCCCATCGCGCCGCTCAGGAATCCGAGACCTGCCGAGCCGCGGTGGAAAATTCCGTCGGCAAAGAAGGGCGCTAGCACCAAAATCGGCATGGCGGAGAGCGTAGTCGCGGCCATCATAATCAGCACCGCGCGAACGGGCCGCGATGAACGCACATAGCGCACTCCATCGGCAAGACGCTTCCAGGCCGATTCCACGGGAGGGGCCGGCAGATCTGGCAGCCGCATCGCAGCGAGGCAGAGAATCACGGCGAGAAAACTAACCGCATTGAGGCTGAAGCAGAACGCTTCGCCGAGCCAGGCCACGATGATGCCCGCCAGCGCGGGCCCGATCACGCGCGCGGCGTTGAACATCGCCGAGTTCAGCGAGATGGCATTCATCAAGTCGGCTTTCGATGAGATCTGGACAATCATCGCCTGGCGCGCCGGAATCTCAAACGCGTTGATCATGCCGAGCAGGAATGCGATGCCCAGAATGCTCGCAACGCTGATGTGCCCACTGGCGGTGAGCGCCGCCAATGTCACGGCCTGCACCAGCGAGAGCGCCTGCGCGATGATGACGACGCGGCGGCGGGGATAGCGATCGGCCACGATGCCGCCGAGCGGTCCCAGCACGAAAATGGCGATGTTGCCGCAGAAGGCGGTCAGGCCGAGCATGAACTCGTCGTGCGTCAACCTGTAGACCAGCCAGCTCAGCGCCACGCTCTGCATCCAGGTGCCGACGAGCGAAGTAATCTGGCCCGCGAAAAAGAGACGGTAATTGCGGTACTGCAGCGCGCGGAACGTGTTGCCCCAGTGCATGGGTAACTTCCAGGATAAACCGCATTCGGCGCCAGTTACTTCAGTTCCGGTATTTGGCCTAGCACGGGATGCAGGCCGGCGAGGCGGTAGGCTTCAAGCAGCGCACCCGCGGCGGGCCCGAAAAGCGGCGGGCCGCAGACGCTGCCATCGGCGAGCGCGACCAGCATTTGGAAGCGCTCCAGCAGCCGCCTGCTTTTGAAGACTCCGCCAATATAAGCGACACGGACCGCCTCGCCGGACTCAAAGAGTTGCGCGCGGACGGCGGCGGTGATGGCGGCGAGCTGCTGCGCCGCGTTTTCGAGAATCTCGCGCGCGACGGCGTCGCCTTTGGATGCCGTTTCATCTACGAGCTTCGAAAAGGCGGCGATAGCGGGGCGCGGGAAGTCGGTTGTGTAGAAGCGGTGCAGCATGTCGTTGGCGTTTGTCGCGCCGGTAGCCGCGAGCAATCTGGCATGGAGCGCGGTGGGCGGTCCCCAGCCCTCTTCGTGGCGCAAGGCCGCGCGCAGCGCCTGGCGCGTGAGATCGAAACCGCCGCCCTCGTCGCCGAAGATGTAGCCCCAGCCGCCGGCGCGCGCGGTCGTTCCGGCTGCGTTGCGGCCCCAGGAGATGGAGCCGGTACCGGCGATGGTGATGATGCCGGGCTCGCCGGCCGTCGCGCCGGTTAAGGCGATCAGCGCGTCGGTGGTTACTAGCATCCGACCGCAGTCCAATATCTCCTCAAGGATCGATTGCTTGTCTTTGGGGCCGCCGCTGAAGCCCAGGCAGGCGGCCTCGAAATGCGTTTCGCCGACATCGAGGCCCGCCTCCTGGCAGGCTACGGCGACACAGCCACGAATCGCATGGACGAACTTTTCGCGGCCGTCACCGGTCTTGACGTGATTGCAGGGACCGCCGCGGCCCGCGCCCAGAATGCGCCCATGCTCATCGCCGATGAGCGCCGTGGTACTCGACTGACCGCCGTCTACGCCAAGGAAAATGCGCTGCACGGGACTATTTTGGCACGGCGCCTGGTAAGGCGTCTGGCATGAAGCCGAACTCGACGATGGCGATGCCCAGCGGTGGCGCACCGGGCGAGTCGCGGTACTCTGGCCGCACGCGGAACTCGATTTGGGCATCTCCTGGCGCGGCGGCCGCAAGATCCCAGGCAGCCGCATCGAGGCCGACTGTGCGGAATTCGCGAGTGCCTTGTGACTGGCCGTTCACGAGCAACTCGACCTGTGACACGCCTACGCGCTCGAGTAGCAATGGGCCTGCGTTGACCTTGAGCACAAAACGGCGTGCGCCCGCCGGCCGGTAGAGTGCAGCGTTCGCTTGTGGCTCGATCCAGCGCATGAACCCATTGCGTGTGTACCAGCCTTTGCGCAACTGCCAGACGGGCGCTGCGGCTTCCATCCGGATCGATGAAGCCAGCTGGACGCCATCCCTGCGCAGAGTCTCGACACGGCGCGAGTCGCGATTCCAACTCAGCACCAGAACGCCAGGGTTGTCGAGCGCGGCGCGCGCCTGTTCCTGCTCGAACGAAAACACGGGGATATCCGGCCGCCTCGTCAACAAGCGCGCCGCCGCGCTCACGCCCCAGGCGTGGAGCGTCTCCGGCACGTCGTCATGGACCACGGCCGTGGTGGCCGGATGTTCTCGCAAGTGTGCCTCCAACTTCTCCACGAACTTGCGGTTCTCGTCTGAGTAGGCCAGGGCGGCCTTGCGCTGTACACGCATCTGCTGGTAATTGACGGGAATCCAAAGCGCGAAGAAGATCCAGATCCATTTCGGGCGGAGATGGGTTGCGATCGCTGCGACGGCGATCGACAAGGCCGTCAGCGGCAGATACATATAAACAGCAAAGAGGCGTCCGGGCAGCACCAGCATCGGAAACAGCAGAATCCAGAATCCGGCGACGCCGAGCCACACGCGACGGTCGCGAAACAGGAAGGGTAATGCGAGCGTGGCTAGTCCGGCGAAGGGGGCGAAGAACAGCTTGTAGGAGTAAAACGAGACCGTCGTCCATAGCGCGGCGGCACTGAAGCTAAGGCTGTACTCGTTATGTGACTCCGACTTGGCGAAGACGGCCTGTCCGCCGAACAAGGCCGAAAACGCAAAGAACGGAATGAGTCGATCCCAGTTCTTTGCACCGTACATGTATTCGAGCGCAGTGAGTAGCACGGGCAACATGACGGCCGGTTCTTTCGCCTTGTAGGCGAGCAACAGGCAGACAAAACTCAGCGTGTAGCGGCGCAGGTGGTAGCACAGCATGCTGAGCAGGCAGAATGTTGCGCAGAGCACGTCGAAAATGTACATCGGCTTCCAGAACGCATCGAACACGGCCATCTCGAAGCCGAAAAAGAGCGTGCCCGCGGCTGCGGCGCCGAAAGCGAATCCGAGGCGGCGCAAGAGCAGAAAGAGCAGCAGAACATTGAGCAAGTGAGCCAGTTGGAGCACGCTTACGTAGGCGCCGTAGTTCAGTCCGGCCAAGTGCGAGAGCGCAAAGAAATAGAAATGGCCCACCGGCCGGAAGTTGTCCACAGCTAGTACAGGCGAGACGATGCCCCTTGCGAAGACGTCGGGAGCTACGCGGCTGGTCCAAGAGATGTTGTCGAGGTCGTCACCGTCGAAATAGCCCTGGTAGGCGCCGCGATTGGCGATCAGAATGAGCAACAGAAGGCCGAGGAAGAAGACGGCTTGCAGCCAGCGTGAAGAGAGTCTCATCTCGATCCTGCGCGGGCAGTCAACCGCGCAAACGCGCGTGGGATGGTGAAATCGCCGCCTCCGGTCGCTCCCGCTCCCGGCACTGTTGGACGATGGAGCAGGTGACAATGGGATTCGCTCAACGGTGCCGGGAGGCGACAGCGCCATGATTTCCTGTGCGGCCAGCGTTCGGTGAGATTCATCTAACGCTCCAGGGCCACGCGCAACAATTGAATGCCATAAAGCCGTCCACTACCGGGTTCCTTCCATGTCTTGTCAATAGTCAGCGCCACTTCCGTCAGATCGCCGGGACGTAGCAATTCCGCCGGGACCGCTTTGCGGAACAGCATCCGCCCGGGCGCCGCGCAGCGGATTGTATCGAGGGGCCTTGCGTTCAGCGTGACGGGGATCGAAAGCGGACCGGTTTCCCGGAACGTAGCCTCGGCGACGGCGAAATCGATGATCAGATCGAAGGGCGGCGTCTCGGGAGCTCGAAGCCGCAGCGCCGGATTCGGTCCTGTCCAGCGCCACGTGTTTGCGGCGAGGTCGCTGTCGATGTCGCGCAGGAAAAACTTCGCGGCCTTCGGATCGTTCATGGCGGCTGCTGAGAAATCCGGGCTGGCAATTGCCCCGCTGATCGGCTCGCGAGGCGCCGGGGGGCGGTAGATGGCCGGGATATTCTGGCACGCGCATAGGCACAGCGTGCCGCAGCAGGCCGCTGCTGCTTTCAAAATTCGCATCGTAAGGCTAACTTACCAGTTTTTGAACGAGTTCTGAAGAAGAGGCGGCGGTTTTTCGGGCATGTTATCTTGGTGAGAGTGTCATCTCCGCTAGACGTCCATCTGGAGCAATACGACGGCCCCCTTGATCTCCTGCTCGACCTGATCCGGAAGCAGCAGATCAATATTTACGATATCCCTATTGCCCAGATCACTTCCCAGTATCTCGAGTTCGTGCAGGCCGCCATGGAGAAGGACATGGAAGTCGGCGCTGAATTCGTGTACATGGCCGCGACTCTGATCCACATCAAGTCGAAGATGCTGCTGCCGCGCGATCCCGAACTGGCCAAGATCGAGGAGGAAGAAGACCCGCGCACGGAGTTGGTAAACCGCCTGCTTGAACACGAGCGCTTCAAGAACGCCGCCGAGATGCTGCACCAGAAACGGATGATCGAAGAGGCGGTCTGGTCGAATCCACGCATACAGGATTTTGTCTCCGAAGAAGACACGCCGGGCTTGGCCGTGACGCTGTTCGACCTGGTCAAGACGCTGCAAACGGTGATCGAACGCGCCAAGAGCCGTCCTATCTACAACATCGAGAAGGAAGAGGTCACGGTGCCGGAGATGGTTGGCTACCTCAAGGCCTTGTTCACCGAACAGCCCAGGGACAAGCTCTCCGTGGCGGAGTTGTTTGAGCGCCAGCGCAGCCACCGCGCCATGGTGTGCCTGTTTCTAGCGATACTGGAACTAGTGAAGCTGCAGGCCGTGGTCCTGGAGCAGAGCGAGTTGTTTGGCAGCATCGTGATCCACCGGCACGAGAAGTTTGAAGAGGCGTTCCCCACGGACGATGCCGTCAGCGCAATCGAAAAGGATTACATTTAGCTCGCAATGGAACCGAACGACATCATCGATCCGGCTGCCGAGCCGGACGAGCAAGTGGAATCCGCTCCTATTGGGGAGACGGAAGCCGCACAGAATTTCGTGGACGACGACGCGCCCGAGCCGCTTTCGCAGGAGGAGTGGGACGCCCTGCCTGAAGGCTCGCTCGGAATCTCCGAAAGACACGACGACCCCGACGCGCAGCTTAAAGCGATTCTCGAAGCGGCCGTCTATATCACCGATGAACCGCTCACGGCGCAGCAGATTGCGATGGCGATCGGCAAACCGCTCGACGAAGTGGAGCGCCTTCTCGCGGAATTGGTGGCGGATTACTCCCAGCCCCATCACGGCGTGACGATTCGCGAAGTGGCGGGCGGCTATAAGATGACGACAAAGCCGGAGCACCACGAAGCGATCCGGGCTTTCGTGAAGAGTCTCAAGCCGCCGTTGAAGCTCTCGCTGGCCGCGCTCGAGACGCTTGCGGTGATCGCCTATAAGCAACCGATCACGGCGCCCGAAGTGATGGAGATACGCGGCGTGCAGGGCGCGGGCGTGCTCAAGACTCTGCTTGACCGCAAACTGATTACCACGGCGGGCCGCAAGAACGTGGTAGGTAAACCGATTCTTTACAAAACCACCCGGGACTTCCTGGTGCAGTTCGGTTTAAACGATCTGGCCGAGTTGCCCACGCTCAAGGAATTCGAAGAGCTGCGCAAGTTCGCGCTCAGCGACGAAGAGATCGAGAGCGATGCGCCGGAGGCTGCGGAAGCAGTGGCGGAAGTGCCCGCGGCGGTTGTTGAGACGCCGCCCGAAGCAGTTGTGGAAGCCCCTGAAGCGGTGGTGGAAACCACTGAGACTGTTGTAGAAGTCTCTGAAGTGGTTGTGGAAGCCCCGCCCGAACCAGCCGGCGAGAAGCCGGTCGAGGAAATAGATGGCTGAAGAACGGCTTCAAAAAATCATTGCCAACGCCGGCATCGTGAGCCGCCGCAAAGCGGAAGATCTGATCGTCGCTGGACGCGTGACGGTGAACGGCAAAACCGTTACCGAACTCGGTACCAAGGCGGATGTAGAACGCGACCACGTCAAGGTGGACGGACGTTTGCTGCATGCGCCCAAGAATCTGATTTACATCGCGCTGCACAAGCCGAAGGAGTGCGTCACCACGGTCTTCGATCCCGAGGGCAGGGAAACCGTGATGAAGTTCATTCGTGGCGTCAAGGGGCGCGTCTATCCGGTGGGACGGCTCGACTACCACAGTGAAGGACTGCTGCTGTTCACCAACGACGGCGAGTTCGCCAACCGCATTACGGCGGCGAAGAACCACGTGGAGAAGGTCTATGTGGTCAAGGTGACGGGCATGCTCACGTCCGAGCAGGAAGAGCAGTTCCGCCGTGGTGTTGCGCTGCATGGGCGCCGCACAGCGCCCGCTGGACTGAAAATGGTGCGGCGCGCGGTGAATCCCTGGTATGAAGTGCGTCTTACGGAGGGCCGCCAGAATCAAATTCGTGAGATGTTCAAGACGTTTGGGCGGCTGGTAGAGAAGCTGCGGCGCGTCAAGGTCGGCTTTCTGGAACTCGGGTCGCTCAAGCCCGGCGAGATCCGCCATCTGACGCCGAAGGAAGTGCAGCGTTTTCGCCGGTTGCTGAAGTTGGAGGAGGAGGAAACAGATGCGGGAAAACGACCTGATCGGTGAGATCCTTCGAGACGCCCACACGATCGCCGTCGTGGGCCTCTCCAACAAGAAGTTCCGCCCAAGCTATGGCGTGGCCGAGTACATGCAAGGCGCGGGCTACCGCATCATCCCTGTGAATCCGAACGAAACCGAGGTGCTCGGCGAGAAGTGCTACGCGCGGCTCGAAGATATTCCGGGAAAGGTGGATGTCGTCGATATTTTCCGGCGCTCGGAGACGGTGCTCGAGGTTGTTGAAGCGGCCATCCGAATCGGCGCGCGCTGGATCTGGATGCAGGAGGGTGTTGAGCACCACGATGGCGCGGCGCTCGCACGCGCGGCCGGGATTGGCGTCGTGATGGACCGCTGCATTTTGAAGGACCACCGCCGGCTGATGCGGTAGCTTGGATCATCGGGTGGAGTGACCGGGATTTCGCCCGGCCACCCTCCCACACCACCGGACGTGCGGTTTTCCGCATCCGGCGGTTGAACCAAAGGCGATCTAACGAGCCTCAAGATCGGTTGGAAACAAGAAGCCGTATCTCCGCAGTTTCGCGTGGCTGATGGCGGTGTTGATTACAGGATGCACCGCCATCGCCCATGCTCCGCGACTGCTGCCGACCACGCCTAAGTGCCGGTCCCGCGTGATGCCAAGCTGCCGTAACTTTCGCAGTCGTCCCCGCGTGTCGTGCCATCGCAACCAGAAACACTTCCGAATGTGCCGTCGAACCCAGCTTTCCAGGTCGCGAATCCGGGTCCGTGCTTCGACCAGCCGGAAGTACCCCCACCAGCCACGCACGTAGCGGTTCCAATCGTCACGCAGTTGTTTACTGCTGCGACTTCGCCGCGCATCCCAGAGTTCGCGAACCCGGTCCTTGAATCGTTCGACACTCTCCGGTGCTATTCCGATCCGCTTCTTGCAGTCCAGTCGAAAGCCCAGGAACTTACGTTCCCAAACCCTCCCCGTTCCGCTCTTGGCGGCATTCACCTTCAACCGCAGATGCTTCTCGATCCAGCCCTGTATCGAAGCCAGCGTTCGCTCCGCCGCCGCTTGACTGCCTACGTAGATATTGCAGTCATCGGCATAGCGGCAGAAGCTGTGCTGCCTCCGCTCCAGTTCCTTATCGAGCGCGTCCAGGTAGATGTTGGCCAGCAATGGAGACAGCGGTCCGCCTTGCGGCGTTCCCTCCACGCTTTTCGTCACCACCCCGTTCACCATGCTTCCCCGCCGCAGGTATTTCCCAATCAGTTGCAACACCCGTTTGTCCCGGATCACTTCCGCGATCCGGCCTATCAGGATGTCGTGATTGACGTGGTCGAAGAACTTGGCGATGTCTAGATCCACCACCCAGTCCTTCCCTCCCTGCGCATATTGCTGTGCGGCTCGCACGGCGTCCTGTGCGCTGCGCCCCGGCCGGAATCCGTAACTGTGCCCGCTGAATTGCGGATCGAAGACCGGTGTCAGCACTTGCAATAACAACTGCTGTATGAACCGGTCCTGTACCGTCGGGATGCCCAGTGTCCGCGTGCCCCCGCTTGGCTTCGGTATCTCTACACGCCTCACGGGACTTGGAACGTAGGTCCCCTTCAGAAGTTTGTCTTTGAGGATCCACCAGTTCGCCTGAAGATGCGATTCCAGTTGCGCCGTCGTCATCCGATCGATACCCGCCGCTCCCCGGTTGCGTTTCACCGCCGCCAGCGCTTGCGCGTAGTTCTCGTCCCGTACGGCTGTTTCCATTAACGTCTCGTACATTGCTCTCCGTCGAGAGGTTCGCAGAGCTCCGGCATCGTCTCCTCGCGTTCAGACTTCCGCGGCTGCACCGCCTGATCCGAAAGCACTCCCGGGCTCTCGCCACCGTAGTTGTGACGTCCCGCGATTCGAGTTCGCTTATTGCGCCGGCCTCCAGTTCCTCCTCTAGCTCCAATGCATTGGTCCTTCGGCCCTTCGCTCCACCGTCATTACAACGGCTTCTTCGCTACTACGGCCTCTGCTGACTTCTCCTCCACTCTCATGCAAGAGATCTCCCCAGGTAAGGTGCAGAATCTGTCCCCTCGTGCCGACTGGCTGTACCTGATGCGTCTTGATGATCTTTGGGCTTCGCTGTTTGGCGCCAGCTTGCCGCCCGCACCCGGCCTCACTGCCAGTTCGTGTCCCTACGGTCGAGAGTTTGCTACGCGCTTCTTTCGGCTTCGCCTCGCGGCTACGCCTTGCGTTTCGCTACGGTTGCCTTCATCGGCTCCGATTGGCTCCTTTCATCCAATTAGATTCTGCCCATGCTGGGCACACGCCTCCCGTCGCTGGCGCTCCGGGCACCGTTGGCCGAATGAACGTTGGCCGGATTGAACGTCGGGACCCCAAACGGTGCCGGGAGCGGCAGCGACCGGAGGCGTAAGTCGTCAGCGGCCCGCGCCGATACCGCCCTTTAGGTCGCGCAGCACGCTGAGTAGTCCCGGCACCAGCGCCACGACGAACAGAGCGGGCAGAATGAAAAGCACGATCGGAAAGAGCATCTTGATGCCGGCTTTGCCCACGGCCGCTTCCGCGCGCAGGCGTCGCCGCATGCGCAAAGCGTCGGCGTAGACCTTGAGCGCTTGCGAAAGGCTGGTGCCGAAGCGCTCGCTCTGGATAATCATCGCCGCCAGCGATTTGATGTCCTCGATTCCGGTGCGGCGCACCAGCGCGTTGAACGCCTTGCCGCGCTCCTGTCCGGCCTTGACCTGCATGACGACGGTGGCAAACTCCGCGGCCAGTTCAGGATAGATGAACTGCATCTCGTCGCTGACGCGCATCATCGCCTGGTCGATAGCGAGTCCGGTGCCGAGCACGATGCCGAGCAGGTCGACGGTGTCGGGCAGGGCATCCTGCAATCTCTTCCTGTATCGCGCGACCAGGCGGTGCAAAACCTGTTTGGGAATCAGGTAGCCCAGCAGGCCCGCCGCTACCAGCGCGCCGAATTTTGCCGAGACCGGGTTGTCCCGGTTGAAATAGAGCATGGCGCACAAGATCAGAATCATGAACAGGATGTTGCCCATGATGTACATCGCGGTGGCCTGTTTTTTGCGGATGCCAGCCTGCGCGAGTTCGCGATCGGTCTCACGGATGAAGTCCTCGCCGCCCGGAAATAGGCTGACGAAATAGAGAAAGCTGTTGAGGAAGCCGCCGCCCCCCTTGCGCCGCGAAACATGCGTCGCACCAGCCATGGCGTGTGCCTGGAGTTCGTCGAGGCGATCGCTGAGCGGATCGTCCTGCTCCTGGAAGAGCAGCATGGAGGCCCAAGCCAGAGCCGCCAGCGTGGCGAAGCATAGGATGAAGAAAAAGGCGCTCGTCAACATATCAGAATTTCGGGCTCGCAATCTGCCGGATCACAAGGATTCCGACGATTTCCGAACAGATCGCATAAGTCAGGAACTTGCTGCCGGTCTCATCGGTATAGAGCAGGCGGATGTATTCCGGCTTGAGGATCCAGAAGCCGAGCGCCATCACGGGAGGCAGGGCGCATAGCAATCCAGCGGAGAAGCGCTGCTGTGCGGTGGCCGCCTTCATCTTCGCCGCGAGATTCAGGCGCTCGCGGACTAGCGTAGAGAGGTTCTCAAGCACTGCCACCATGTTCGCACCGGTCTGGCGCTGAAGGATCAACGCCGTGACGAAAAACTTGAGGTCGATGATTGGCACGCGGCCGCCGAGCCCGTGCAGCGCGGTTTCGAGCGCCGAACCGAGCGCGAGTTCCTCGATTACTTTCTTGAACTCCATGCGCGTGGGATCGAGCGTTTCGGCGGCGATCGTTTCCAGCCCGGCGTGGATGTTATGGCCGGCCTTCATCGAACGGTTGAAGAGGTCGATCGTGTCGGGCAGGTTTTCTTCGAATTTGCGCAGCCGCTTGGCGCGCACGCGCATGATGTAGACGACGGGCAGGCAGCCCATGCCGAAGGCGAAGATCAGGCGCAGCGCAAGCATCGCCATGCCGAGCAGGCCCAGCGCGAAGTAGACAACCAGCGCGATGCCCATGCCGAGGGCGAGCACATCGGCGGCTCGGTACTTCAGGTTGGCCTGCGTGATGCTTTCCTGCAGGCGGCGCACCGGACCGATCCAGGCGAGGAAGTTGCTGAGGAAGGCGAAGGCGCTCTCCTTCTCGCGATGGATCAGATCGGGAGAGGAACGCGTGCGTCCAACGCCGCCGCGTGCTCGCAATTCTCGCAATCTTCCGGCGAGCATTTGCTGGGCCTGACGCTCCGGCACGGACCAGACGTAGTAACCCGCGCCCAGCAGTGCGCCCGAGAAGATCACAAACGCGATGAAGAGGAAGCCACCCATGGAAATCTTATCGCTCCTTCAATACGAGCTCTTCATGGAATATCGATGGCGAAAGATGGATGCCATATGACTTCAGCCGGTCCAGGCAGTGCGGCTTGATGCCGCTGGCATGGAAGCGTCCCATCACTCGCCCGCTGCGGCTGACGCCGAAGCGCTCGAAGCCGAAAATCTCCTGGATCACTACCTGATCGTTCTCGACGCCGGCGACTTCGCTGATGCTGATGACTTTGCGCGTGCCATCGTTGAGGCGCGCTGTGTGGATCACGAGGTTGATGGCGGAGACCAGCATCTGGCGGATTACCTTATCGGGAATGTGCTGGCTGGCCATCATGACCATGGTTTCGAGGCGCGAGAAGGCATCGACAGCCGAGTTGGCGTGCGTCGTGGTCATCGATCCGTCGTGGCCCGTGTTCATAGCCTGCATCATGTCGAGCGCCTCGGGTCCACGGCACTCGCCGATCACGATGCGGTCGGGACGCATACGCAAGGCGTTGATGACGAGGTCGCGCTGTGTGATCGCGCCGGCGCCTTCGATGTTGACATTGCGGGTTTCCAGGCGCACGACATGCGATTGCTGCATTTGCAGTTCGGCCGTGTCCTCGATGGTGACGACGCGCTCTTCCTCGGGAATGAAACGCGAGAGCGTGTTCAGCATCGTCGTCTTGCCGGAGCCCGAACCGCCGGAGATGATCACATTGAGGCGCGCCTCCACGCAGCCGCTCAGAAAATCGAGCATGCCCGTGGTGAACGTTTCGTTCTTGGTCAGATCCTCGGTGGAAAGCAGCTTCTTGCCGAAGCGGCGTATGGACATCACCGGACCGATCAGCGAGAGCGGCGGAATCACAGCGCAGACGCGCGAGCCGTCTTCGAGGCGGGCGTCCACGATCGGCGACGAATCGTCGATGCGGCGGCCGATGTTCGAGACAATGCGGTCGATGATCATGCGCACGTGCGCCTGGTCCTTGAAGCGGATGTTAGTCTCCACCATCTGGCCGCCGCGCTCCACATAGACACTGTCGAAGCCGTTGACCATGATGTCGCTGATGGTGGGATCCTTCAGCAGAGCCTCGAGCGGGCCCAGGCCGAAGACCTCGTCGAGCACCTCTTCGATCAGGCGTTCGCGCTCGACGACGGTCATCGGGACGGCGTCCTCGACGATTAACTTTTCGACGACCGTGCCGATCTGATCGCGAACGCCATCCTTATTGATGGCCTTCAACTGGTCCGGCGAGAGCGAGTTCAGCAGTTTGGAATGAATCTTGGTCTTGATTCCAAACCAGCGGTCCACGCCAGTGCCTCCGGGCCTTCCTATGCTGCGAGTTCCCATAAATACGAACGAATCCTCTACTAACTAATACTACGCGCAACTGGTGCTACGGTTGCGCGGCCGGATCAGGGGACCCGGCGCGGTCCAGGGCGACCGCCCCCGGAAATAATTACATTCCCCACATGAAAACAACTGCACTACGCGCTCTTGGCTTCGGCTTTCTTCGCGGCGGTCGCCTTGTCGACAAAGGCGCGGAAGCTGCGGTCGGCGTCGCCCGCAGCCTGGCGGTCGGAGACCATCGGCCGCGCTTTGTTGATTGCGCTCAGGAACGCCGGCGAATCGGCGATGCCAAAGAAGACCTGCTGGTTGAGCGTCTGCTGGATCTGTTCGAGGCTGGCGTAATTCGAGTTTGGCTTCTTCGTATACTTGTTGACCACCACGCGGATCTGATCCTGCGAGAAGCCCATGCGCATAAGGTAGCCGATGTATCGCTGCGCGTTGCGCAACGCCGGGTACTCCTGCGTGAGCACCAGAAAGACCGTCGAGGAAACCTGCAATGCGCCCATCACAACTTCGTCATTGACATGGCGGCCGGCGTCGATCACGGTGGACTCGTACTTGTCCACTAGAAACGACGTGAACTCGCGGAACATTGGTTCGGTGAAGAACGGCCGCGTCTCGAGCGAATCCGGCGGGCCGACCAGATAGAAGCCGAGCGGATCGCGCGTGACGAAACCCTCAAAGAGAGCCTGATCCATGCGCGAGAGATTCTCGCCGACCTCGCTGAGCGTGTACTGCGGGGCTGCGCCGAGTTGCATAGCCGCGTCGTTGCCGATCCAATCCAGATCGATCAGGACGGAAGACTGCTTGCGCTGCGCAAGTACGGAAACGAAGTTGACCGCTAGCGATGTCGTCCCGACGCCGCCCTTCACGCCGAGAAAGGAGTAGATTTTGCCGAGCTTGCTGGCCGTCGCGCTGCCGGCCGTGCGTTTGGGCGCCTTTTCCAGCCGCGTAATCGCGTCCCGGAACTCAATGCGTTTGAGCGGCTGGAGCAGAAAATCGTTGGCTCCGGCGCGTACGGACGAGATCACGGTCTCACCGTCGGCATGGTAATTCGAGACGATCACATAGAGGTCGGGCACGGCCTGCTTGGCCTTTTCGAGCGCCTTGAGCGCTGCTTCCTGATCCGCGGCGAGATCGAGCACGAGGGCCGCTTCGGGCGTGCGCTCGAGATCCTGAAGCAGGCGGATGTAGAGGTTTGAAGAGACCTCGGGATACTCGGCGATGACCTTCGCATTCTGTATGTTCAGCAGATTCTCGCGAATCATCTCGCGGAAGTGCTCGTCGGTCGAAGCTACCAATAACGAAACTGACATAATCTCTCCTACGGCAGACACCCTTGTGAGGGATCATCGGGGTCACAGCCAACGCTCTCCATCGGCAGGATGGTATAAAAATCGGGAATTTTGACAGCAGGGAGTCCCAGGTACGACACAAATTTGCGGAACTCGTAATTCGTGATGCGCACCGATACGGCGTCGGGCACGCACGTCGTCGAGCAATCGCCGCCTTCGCACGAAAAGTCGACGAGTTGTCCGGACACGGCGTCGCGCGAAAAATACTTCACTTCAATCAGCGCTTCCCCATTCTGAAACTGATCGAGGTCGACCATCAGCGGGACGTGCGTTTTCATGTAAGTTGCGACGTTCTCGCCGTCGCCCTGCCAGCAGTGCGTTGTCGCGTAACGCCCGCCCTCGCGCGTGTATTCCACGACGCTATGCCAGACCCAGAGCAGTTGCGCGGTAAAGATGATCGCGAATGTCAGCGGCAGTATCACGGCGCTCGCCGTCAGCACGTACTCGAGCGAGGCCTGTCCGCGTTCAGATGTGCGCGGGCGTCTCACCTTACGTGCCTCCATAGGGCAGCCGCACTTGCGGCCGCAGCAGAAATGGCTGCAACTGCGCCATGAAAGGAATACTGAGTTGCATGGAGTAGCCGTCGGGCAGGGAGACCACCACGAAGTCGGGGCCTAGCGCGCCTTGCGCGGTGTCGCAGCCCGTGGCCTCGCAGGCGCACACGCTCAATTCCGCCGAATCGCTGGAGTACTTCTCGACGCGCACCTGAATCATGTCGGCGGTCAGGTTGGCGATCAGCGGGTCTGTGCTTGCGTCCGTAGTGCCGGTGAGTGCGAAGTTCTTGGCGGCCACGATGGCCGGGTCGGCTTCGTCGCAGAAGTTCACGCCCTGTTGCGTACCGACGAAGCGGCCCAGCGAATAGAGGATTTTTTGCAGGACGAAGTAGGTGTAGCCGACGCGCGCCAGTTCCGTCATTCCCACGAGCAGCAGAAAGAGGAACGGGATCAGCAGGGCGGCTTCGATGAGTGAGCCGCCGCGGCGCGAACGCAACTGGGAGATGGCGCGCTTCACTGGTGCAGCACCACCTTGCCGGGTCCAGGGGCTTGTTGTTGACAACCGCCGATCGAGCCTTGTTTCAGCGGCATGACGCTGCCGATGTAGAGCGCCACGAAGCGACCATTCGAATCTGCTGGATCTATGCCGATCAAAGGCACGTCCGATCTCGGTTGTACCAGGAATTGCCGGAACCCCAGCACTAGCATCGGGCCCACCGGATTCAACGCGTCCACGATCGGTATCGTGATCACCCTGCGGGCGTTCCCAGTGTACTGCGTGTACTCGTCGAGGTCCGTCACGTCGGTGTCCTGGCTATAAATGGACATCATCGTGTCGATGTCCGGAATCGTCGTGCTCGTGCATGCCGCGGGCGCGGTATTCTCAAATCGCAAGTCGAGGCCGCAAAGCAGCGAAGTCACCGTGGTGGCCGGATTGCCGCAGCTCTTCGACAGGGGCGTGCCGTTCGCCGTGCCCCAGACCACCTCGCCCGCGCTCGCGTCGGTGGTTATCTTCACGCAGGCATAAGAAGTGGTGTCCGCCTGCGCTTGAACCGGCAAGCCGGGCAGACCTTGCGCGCCGATGCGGTAGGCCTGGTCCTGTTCGTCCGCAAACACCTGCGCATTCGGATTCAGCCCGTCGATCAACATGTAAGTAATCAGCGGGTATTGGCCGATCGGAGTCGGGTTCCCACCTCCCCCGCTGCAGCTATAGGAAAATGTGTAGCGCTGGTTGAGAAGGCCAAAATCTTTAGGTTCGGACGGATCCGGTGCGGCGATCGCGAGCGGTTCGATGCCGCAAGCGGTACACAACGGCGCGCTGACGCCGGCCACGGCCTGTACCTGAATATTGATCTTGCGCTCCTGTGCGAGGGGTAGAAAACTCCAGAAGGTCAGCGGAGCGTCGGCCTTGAGCGTGACGCGGACGTACTTGGCCGCACCTCCGGTCGCACCGCCCGAGGATGTGTCGGTTCCGAGGGCATCGGCCAGCAGCGCGTGATAGGTCGGGTCGGGCGCTTCGCTAGAAAGAAGGCCGCTGGTTTCGCCGATCGTCAGCCCGCTGAAATTGTATTTGTTGCCGTAACCCGAGGAGTTCTCGATAGTGAGGCGCGCGGCTGTGGTTGCGGCGTCCGCCGCCGCGTCCGTGCCGATCAATTTAGATGCCGCCGCCAGCGCCATGGAGTTTGCCGCCGCTTTCAATTCACTGCGAATCAGATAGAGCTGTCCGAGATCGATCGCAAAGCCCATCAGGCCGAAGAATACAGGCACTAATAGGACGAGGATCTCGACAGACACCGCGCCTCTCGTGTGGAAGGCGTTCCGGCGCCTGGGGCATCGGCTACTTGGGTTCCTGTTGTCCACGCGCTCCGACAAATTCAGGCTTCTGCGGCTGCGGGCCTTGAAGCGCCTCTTTTTTCTTCTTCTTGCCGTACTTGCCCGCGGCCTTTTCCTCGTGCACCGTGGGCATGAAGCTCTCAATCATCTCCGGGCTCTTGACGTCCTCGCCGGCGGGGTTGGGCCGCACGAAGCGGGGCGTGACGACGACGAGCAGTTCGTCGGAACTCTTTTTTGTTGAGCGGCTCTTGAAGAGTTGGCCGATGATTGGGAGGTCCCCAACGAATGGGAATTTGTTTACCGTCGAAATGACGCGATTGTCAAGCAACCCGGCGATGGCGAACGTCTCGCCATCCTTGAGCACCACTTCGGTTTCGGCACGCCGCGAGATGAGTGCGGGGATCTGGAAGCCTTGCAGCGTGACCGAATTAGAGTAGTCGAGCGCGCTGACTTCCGGAGCCACCTTGAGATTGATCGCGCCCGACGCCGTGACCGTCGGCGTGAAATTCAACTGGATACCGAACTTCTTGAACTGCACGGTGACGACGGGCGAAGTCGCGCCGCCGGTCGAAGACGAAGTCAGCGTCGGGAAGGGGAATTCGCCGCCGGCGAGGAAGCTGGCCTCCTTGCCCTCCACCGTAATCAGGTTCGGCTCGGCGAGCACTTGCAGCAGATTGTTGGTCTGCATGGCGCGGATGGTAGCGCCGATATTGAGATCGGGGCGGAACAAAAACAGGTTCAGCAGATCGGCGAAATTGACGGTCGTATTTGAAAATTCCTGGTTCTGAAACTGCAACTGGCTGAAGCGCGGCGCTTGAAACTGTTGGGTCGAGAGCGAACCGATCAGCTTCGGATTGCGGCTGAAAAAGTTAAGGCCGAGTTCGGCAAGCGCGGCGCGGTCGATACTCGCGAAGCGCACTTGCAGCATGATCTGGCGTGGGTCGCCGGCGGGCGGCACCTGCAACAGGTTCACCACGGCCTTGGCGTGCGTGGCGGCGAGCGATTCAGCGCGCTTCGACTCCTCAATCGTCTTCACGGAGCCGGTCAGTACGATCTTCTCGGCATTGCCGTTGAACGTCACGGGCAGGTCCGCGAGGTTTTCGCGCAGCTCTTTGCGGAACAGCTCGAAGTCGGCGGCATCCGCTTTGACTTCCACGTCGTAACGGGTGGGGACGGCGCCGGCTTCCCAGATCACGATGGTCGTCTTGCCGATGCCCTTGGCATTCAGCATGACTTCTCGCGGGGAGACGACGACGGCGTCGGCGATCTTGGGCTCGGCCACGGCGACGCGCTGCACGTCGCGGTCGAACTGGAGCAGTTCGCCTTTGCCAATCAGAATGCTCATCGGGCGCGGCGCGGCGGTCTGTGCGAGCGCCAAACACGGCAGGAGCAGGGCGACTAGGAACGGTGCGGTTTGAGTGCTTCTCATTGGAAGGTTTCCTGAACGTGCTTGTCACCGCGGAAAACGTCGATGATGTAGCGCGGCTTGGGCGGCTCTTTCTTTTCCTCTTTGACTACCTTGGGCTTGGCCGGAGTCTCCTCGGCGGCGATCAGCCTGGCCCACTCGGCCGGGTCCTTCACTTTGGCGAGCGCGGCGGGATTCGGCAGGCCCGGCCGGCGCTTGGAACTGCGCGCCCATACCAGCGGGTCGAGCACTTCGGCCGTCACGGGGCCGGGTTCGTTCATCGTCGAGCGGTCCAGGGGGTTACGCAAGGCCAGACTGAGCTTTCCCAGATTTTTGGAGAGTTCGAGTTTAGCGGCCTGTTCGGGCGTCACCAGCAGCGTCGCCGAGGTGACCGGCGTCCTGGCGACAGTAGGAGCGCCGCCGGAAGCCGCGGCCGCGGCCACGTTCTGCACCTCAGTGGTGCGGCCCATCGAGAGCACGATAACGTCTTCGAGGATCACGGCAGTGAGCGCCTCTGTCATCGTGCCGCTCTTCGTAAAGAGCACGTCGACATGGGAGCGCGGGGTGATCAAACCCGCCACGCCGCTGGCCTCATTGATTTGGACGGAGATCGCGCGCTTACCCTGCTCGATTGTCGACGGGAGGCCTTCGGCGCCTGAGGTCGTAGTCACCTTGGCCACAGTGACCGCTTCGTTCATGTTCACTGGGAACAGCAGTGCGCGGTCGACTGCGAGTTTCGGGTCGAGCAGAGCGGAAGTAGGCACGTCCTTTTCCGGAATACTGACCAGCTTCAAGTCGGCTTGGCGCAGGCGCGTTCCGGCGCCCATGTCCCGCGCGGCGGCGACCACTTTCACCATTCGTTCGGTCTTCGGAGCGCGGGTCTGCGCCCAGAGGAACCAGGTGAGCAGCCCTGCCGAAAGCAAAGCGCCACCAAAAATCATCAGGATTTTCTGACGGTCCATTCAGTCCTCACTTGCGTCCGGGCACAACCCTAGCTACCCGGCCACACAAACCCGTAGAAACCTAAAACACTTCACAATACAACAAGTTGCGCTAATCCCGGAACTTGATTCTAATTCCAGCCAACCCGGCAGCCCAGCAGACAAACCAACCAGGGGTTGGTTGCGGACCAGGGGGTCCGCCCTCCGGGCCGCCCGGTAGACAAACCAACTCGGAGGGCGGGCGCCCTCGCCCGCGGGCGACCCCCCGGTCGCCCCGTAGACAAACCAACCTGGGGATCCGCCTTCCGGGCCAGCAGCACGGCGGTCCCGTCTGCGTAAAGCCGTTTCCAGCCTTCCCCCTCCAGCGCGGAAACCAAGGAGTAGTTCACCGGCAGCAAGGCGTGCGTGAAGCCGAACCGCTCCACGGCGCCGCGCCATCCGGGCCGGACTTCCACCAACTCGATGTAGCTCTTCATGAAGTCCACACCATAGAAATCGCTGCGCCCGTCCATGAAAACCTGGCGGCGTCCCGCGAAGCGGTAAATCAGATAGCCGCCGAACTTGTCCGGCGCCAGCAGTCGGGCGGTTGCGGGCAGTTTGCCAACCTCTTCCGCCGCGGCCACAGGGAATTGATCCGGCGGAAATCCGGTGCGCGCGGCCACTGCCGGGGCGCGCAAGGCCACAATAGCCAGCAGCGCGATCAGCGGCACGAGAACGAACCCACGGCAGCCCGCGTCGATCCCGCGCAGCCGACCGGAGTAGGCGAAATAGATGTCGCGCCAGCGCGCCAGCGGAGAACGCAGTCCCTGGGCATTGCGTAGAGTCTCCGCGATCGCTCCGTTGGCGAGAGGCAGCAGCAGCAGCGCGGCCACCGGCAACCCGCGCGCCGAACGCAGCGCCACCGCGAGCAGCACGGCTCCCAGTAGGAAGTGGCTCACCCGGCGTTGTCCAAAAGCGAGCGATGTGCCGAGGCCGGCCAGGCCGAACATCAGCGCAATCTGCCAGGCGCCTTCGAGATGGAAGTTGAAGCTGAGAAATTCGCCCACCCGTGCGAGCAACTCGTGGTTCGTAAGATAGTGCGCCAGATGCGCGTGGAGTTGCCAGCCGTAAGGATTCAGAAAGCTGCCCGCCAGCGCCGAGAGTGCCGCCAGCGCGAACCAGCGCGCGCGCTGGAACTCCGCCGCGGCGTCGAGTTCCCAGAGCAACGGGCGCACGGCGCAGCCCGCCGCGTAGAGCACAGCGATCAGTGGCGCGAAGAAAAAGCTGGCGTGAAGGTTGGCCCAAAGTGCGCTGAACGCCGCGATCGCCAGCGCGTGCCATGGGCGGAAACCGCCTCGGACGCGTTCCGCCGCGAGCAGCGCGGCGAGCAGGAAGATCCAACTGAAAACGTGGGGGCGCGCCAGCCAGTGCATGTTGGCGGTTGAGAGCATCGGCGAAACCATCAGACAGGCGAGCAGAAAGTCGCCTCCCGCGGCCCAATGCAGCCGGAACCACAGCCATGTGCACGCGGCGATGGTCAGCGCATACAAAGCTGCGACTCCCGGCAATCCGGCCTTTTTGTGAACGGCGCCCATCAGGACGTCCGCTCCCCACTCCCAGGCAAACCATGGTTCTCCGTGGCGCGTGAACGAATAGGGGTCGGTTCGCGGAAGCGTGCCTGTGTCCACGATCGTCTCCCCCGTCCGGATGTGCCAGCCCGTGTCTGAATCCCGAAACAAATTTCGGCATCCGTCGAACAGGAAGAGACAGTAGAAGAGAGTGACGATTGAAACGAACAGTCCCAAATCGGGGATCAACAAGGAAACCCACAGGGAAGGCTTTCCGGCCGTGCGAGAGCCTTCCGGCTCAGGACGGCCGCGATACCGCGTCCAACCACCCGTCGATGGCACGCTACCCTCGGGGGCGCTACTGCCCCGAGGCCCCGATGCTGGTAAGTCCCTGCGTAATGCTCGAGTAGAGGCTGACGACCGCAGTCGAAAGCTGGTTCACCGTAGTGATCAGCGCCAGGCCCACGGCCGCGACAATCAAGGCGTATTCCACCAGGTCCTGACCTTGCTCGTCTTTGAGCAGGCGAAGGAAGAAGTTATTCATAACGATCTCCAGTTCTCGATCTATCGCGAAGCGGTCTTGACCGCTCCGCTAGTCTGTTGTTCATCCCGGCCCACGAATGCCTCATGCATTTCATGGGCGAACCGCTTCCAGAAGGATTGCCGTTCCTTCACCGGCGCGGAAGCCGGTTTTCCATCCACCGTGGACAGAAGGCTCAGGTTGCTGAGCGCCGCCGGATGATCCCGCCTATATCCTAGCGCGATTTCCAGTTCCTTCCGTGCCTCCTGGTACCTTTTTTCTTCCATCAGTACCACGGCCAGATTATTGTGGGCGGTCGCCGGACCGCCGGTTGACTGCCACATTAAGATCGCTTCGTCCGGTTGAGAGGCGATCGCCGTGCCCAAGTTGTTACGCGCAATCTCGGAATGCTCGTTCAGCTTGAGTGCGGCGCGGAACTCGGCGGCGGCTTCCTGCTTGCGATCCTGCAAGAACAAATTGTAACCCAGGTTGTTGCGCAGCGAATCGCTGGTCGGATTCAGTTCGACCGCTTTGCGGTGGGCCTGCTCGGCCGCGGAGTATTCGCGCATTTCGTCGCGAATGATGCCGAGCCAGGAATAGAGCTGCGGCGAAACGGGCCGCGCCGACGCCAGGTAGCTTTCGATGCCGGTGGCAGCCGCTTTGTGAAGCTTCATGCGCCGCAGGCTACGGGCCAGCATCTCCTGAGCTTCGGGAGAATTCGGAAAGCGTTCCACCGCGAGGCGTGCGTGTTCGAGAGCGATTTCGGGGTAGCCCAGATCGGTGTAGCGCCGGGCGAGGGCGAGACGCGGTTTCAGGTCCGCCGGATTCGCAGTCATCTCCGCGCGCAGGCTGCGGACTTCGTAGTCGCCGTCCCCGGCATTGACCGCGTTGACGACCTGCCGGTACATGGCTGGAGGCAGACCGCCGCTGCTCAGCGCGGGCTTAGCGCTGCGGTGCGCACAGGAGCTGCAAACGATAAAGGCGGCCACGGCCGCTGTCAGACGCGCGGTCATAATTTTGTGATTTCCAACGTGTCTCCCGCTTCGGTACCTGTGCCCAGCAGGGTTCCGGCCGGGAGTTCCAGGACCGAATGCGCTCTCAGGCAGACGGAGAAGCGCCTCGGCACGATCGCGTTGCGAGTCTTTAGAATCTTCCTCTTTCGGTCCAGAAAGAGAATGTCGATCGGGAATTTCATTCCAAATGTGTGTATCGCCTCGCACGGCACGATCCAGAGTCCCTCGCCGGCGGGTAGGCTGGCATGTTTGAGGAGCCCTGTGCGGCGCTCCCGGCTATTACCCGCGAGCAGCGCGCGATCCGCCAGTACCTTTTCCCTCGTGCTATTGCGTACCAGAATATGCTGCAAAAGCCTCAAACCCAATCTAGGTGATTTTGTTGCGCGCTGAAGCAACTTAACTTCGTTGGAAGGGTTAGGGTATCTTAAGTGGAGATGCCATTGCAACACTTTGCCTTTATGCGTATCGTCGCCGCCGTGATTTGGATCGGGATCTGCGTCGCCCCGGCGTCGAAGGCCCAGACTCAGGGCGCGACCTTCGGCGACGTCATCTATCTGGGCGGAACGCCCTCGGACGTGGTTCTCGACGATGTCCGTGAGCGGTTGTACCTGGTCTCACAGCCGACAGGACGGGTGGACATTTACGACTACCGCGCGAAAGCGATGGTCGGGTCGATCAAGGTCGGCACCCAGCCGCTGGCGGCGGCGATGTCGATGGACGGTTCATATCTCTATGTCTCGAATAACGCAAACTCCTCTATCAGCGTGATCGACTTGGGCAGCAACGGCGTGGTTCAGACCGTGACGCTGCCGGCCAGGCCAGAAGGCGTCGCGGTGGGCAGCGACGGGCGCGTGCTGATCACGACGCAAGGTACCGGCGCGAACGCCACGCAGAATACGCTTCTGATCTACGATCCCACGCAGCAACAATCGGTGCAGGTACTGCCCGTGGCGTTCCCTCCGCCGGCTCCCACGCCGGTCGGGCAACCGGGTGTGTTTGTGCGTCCCGTCACGCAGTTCCGCGGCAAGCTGCTGCGCACGCCGGACGGGCAGTTCATCGTGGGCTTGACGGTTTTCAATAACGGTAACAGTACTTATCTATTTGTGTACGAAGTGGCCTCGGGCACGATCCTGCGCAGCCGCTCGGTGGGCGGCCAGTCGAGCGTGCTTTCGATGTCGCCGGATGGCGAGCGCATCATGGCCGGCTTCACTATGTACGATGTCGCCACGCTGGCTGTGGTGGGCCAGATGACGACAGCTAACGCTCCTTTTCCGCTGAGCAGCAACTTCAACACACAGCAGAATATCGGCGGAAGTACCTTTTCAGCGGATGGCGGCCAGACGCTTTACGCGGCTTTTAACGCCGCGCCTTTCTCGCAGCCGGCCACGCGGCCGCAGGCTTCCACGCTGTTCGTCGCCGACGGGCGCAACCTGTCCATCCGGTTGGGCATCAAGGTTCCAGAAAGTGTCGTCTCACGGATGGTGATGACGCCGGACGGCTCCGAGGCCTGGGCCATGTCGGAATCCGGCCTGATCCATCTGCCGTTGGCCAAGCTCTATGACTACCCGATACTGCAGCCCGCCGTCACACAGGTCTTTCTAGCCAACGACGAATGCAACAAGGGGCTCGCCAAGACCGAAGTCAAGATCAACAATCTCGGCAAGGGCAAGCTGACCTTCAGCGTGCCGAATACCGGGGCGGCGTTGATCAGCGAAGTGAAAAGCGGCGTTGCGCCGTCCTCTGTCAGCTTCGTTATGGAGCCGGGTCGCGCGGGAGTGAACCGGCAGGCGGGCACCAATCTGTACACAGGCAACGCCTCGAATACAGGTTCTGCGCAGAACGTCAATCTGGCCTCGGCCGAGGCGATCAATATTCCCAACTCGATTCGCGTGTACATGAATTACCGGCAGTCGGACCAGCGCGGACTGATCTACCCGATGCCCTCGGTCAACGACACGTCGCAGGGTATGCTCGACATCCTGCTCGACGAGCCGCGCGGCAAACTGTATATCTGCAATTCCGGCTACAATCGCCTGGAGGTTTTCGATCTCAAGAGATTGCGCTTCGTCGATCCGATCCCGGTGGGACAACTGCCGCGGCAAATGGCGATGTCGACCGACGGCGCGACACTCTATGTGGCTAATGCCGGCAGCGAGACGATCAGCGTGGTCGATCTGGATGGAGCGCGTGTTACGGGAAATGTGGTGTTTCCGGCCATCCCGCGGGCCGGCAACCAGGGCGTGATCTATCCGCGCACTCTAGCCTACGGCCTCTCGGGCTTGCAGTTTGTGATGAACAATGGCTCGCGCTGGAAAGTGGTGGGCGACGTGGCGGTGCCGCGGCCGACCGGCGACGGCGTTAGTCCCAACACGTTTGCCGGCGGTGGCAACACGCAGATGCTGGCCACGCCGGAAGCCGACCGGATCATCGTGCTTGACGGCAACGGGACGGCCTATCTCTATGACGCGCTTAACGATACCTACATCTCGGCGCGGCCGCTATTTTCGAATCCAATCCTGAGCTACTACGGTCCAATGACAGCGTCGAAGAGCAGCAATTTCTTCACCGCGAACGGTCTGATTCTGAACTCGTCGCTGACGGTGATCGGCGGAGCGGAGAAGCCCGGCGTCGTACAGACGGGTCCCCCCGCCCAACCGGGCCAGCCGCCGACGACGACAATCGTCAGCGCAGGGCAGCGCAACATCGCTTCCGTTGCGGCGCTCGACGAGAACTTTTTCGTGCGCTTGACGACGCCCGTTCGTAACAATATCACTGCCGTAACGCGCGACGAGGTCCGCGCGACGATCGAAAAGGTGGATACGCGCACAGGCGCCGAGCAACTGGTGGCTGTTGCCCCGGAGAATCCGACCTACACCGTGTTTGGAACGCAGCGCATTAACATCCCGCCGCGCCAGATGGTCGTCGATTCCAAGGGGACGGCGTATGTACTTACCATCTCCGGCCTTAGCATAATTCCGCTAACGGCCACGGGTACCAGCGGCATCCGTCCGGCGATAGCTACGGGTTCGCGCGGCATCGTCAATTCGATTGATGGGACGCCGAACTTCAAGCCGGGCAGCTTCATCACAGTGAACGGCACGAACCTGGCCAGCGCGGCGACGGCGGAAATCGTGCCTGCACCGACGGTGTTGGGCGGCTCCTGCGTCGTTTTCAACGACGTCGCGCTGCCGTTGCTGAGGACGTCCAGCGGCCAGTTGTCGGCGCAAATTCCGGAGACGGTGCGCCCCGGCACGAACGTCGTGCAGGTGCGCTCGCTGAACAACGCGCTAGAGAGCGACCCGGTCGTCGTGACCGTGCAGCGGCCGTAGCGGCGGATCTCCGAAACTGATGATATTTTTGCCTCCGGTCACCATCGTTCCCGGCACTGTTTGAGCGGTGCACAAGAGAACCAACAGTGCCGTGAGCGAGCGGAGGCGGCGATTCCACCTTCATTCGTCGATGCCTGCAACTTCGTGAATGGACGTTAGGTCGCCAGCGCTTCGTAGGGCTTGTAGCCGTTTTCGATGAGCAGTGCGCGGGTGCTTGCTTCGATCTCCGGCGTAACATAGAAAAAAGCGCCCACGCGCGCCGAGCGAAACAGAATGCCGCCGACATAGGTGTCGGTCTCAATCATGTAATCGACTTTGGCCGTGGTCAGGACGTTTTCGAGCGCCAGGGATTCCTTCAGTTTTTTCGCAATGTAGATCAGGGCGAGTTCCTGCTCGCCGAACTCTTCCGCGCTTCGCAACATTTGTTCTCCGGGATTCGTTTTCCCATCACAAAGGGTAGCAGGGTTATCGGGATTGCGGCTTGCCGAGCGTGCAGAGCGGATCGCCAATTACCACGTTCATCCAGCTCAACGCCGGAATCCCCAGGTAGAAACTCTCTGCCAGGTTGCGGCCGCTCGCATAGGCGGGCAGTACGTAGTCCGGCCGCGGTGTTCGCGACAGGTACGGTTCATAGACGTGGCCGGAGGCGCCCGTCGCTCCTTCGTGGATCAGGTCCGCCGTCAATGTTTGCGGCGAATCGTCCCACCATTTCGGTTTGTCCGCTTTGTCCCAAGTGCTGATCGTCCAGGAATCCGGAGGCCGCGCGAACGTGCGCGCGTTGGTCGAAACAAACTCGGTCGCGATGGCGCCGGGCAGCCACTCGAAGCGCAGCCAGCGTTCAGTCCGGCTCTTATCGTTGGATCCCCAGGAGGCGTAACCAATCACCTGTTTCGCGCCGTAGATCACATGCTTGGATTCATCGAGCAGCACGCGGTCCTGGGGCAGTGCCTGGGCGGCCGCCCGCAGCCAGTCGTTGCCGTTCTCGGATCCAGCCGATGTTAAGTCGAGCACGAAGACGCCGCGGTTGGCTGCGGCCAGCGAGCGGTCAATCATGGCGCGCACGTCGTGGAAATCATATGCCGCGAGCCGCGTGACCAGGTAGATGGGCACTTGCGGATGGCGAAAAGGCAGATCGCGCTGGCGGAAGAGCGGATTGCGTATGCTGCCCTTCAGCGCGTGTGGCTGTCCGCGCATCGTCTGGTAGAGCAGAGTCAACTCGGAATCAACTGCGGATTGTTCAGCGTCGATGCCGCTCGATCCAGTGATCTTAAGGGGTACGCCCAGGGTCGTCACAAGGTAGAGAATCGATTCGCTCAAGCCATTGGATTGGAGATAGGAGGCGATCGGTGCGGCGATCTCCTTGTCGAAGACCTGGCGGCTGATCTCCTCCTTGTCCGTCGTGCGGATGCGGCAGATGTTCTTCAGCGGCACGCCTCGGCGGCGCGCATAGTATTCGCCGATGCTGCGCGAGACCGGCGACGAATCGTTGACCACAAGCAGCACGTTGGCGGGCGTCTGGGCGAACAACACCGGCGCGGCTACTGCGATCCAGATCAGTTTGCGGAGCACGCGCTATTTGAGCGACTTCAGGAATTCGACGATGGCTTCGGCGTCATCCTGCTTCAGCTTGTAGGTTGGCATCGGCCGGTCAGCGGGTTTGCCTTGCGGATTCAAACCGGTGACGAAATACTTCACCAGACTTTCGGCGCCCCAGCGCTGGAACAGGCGGCTGGCGGACGTGAGGTCGGGCGCTGTCTTATGCCAGCCTTGGATGGGCTGAACCGGCTGCACTTCGAGCACAGCGCCTTTCAGCCAGCGGCTCCTGTCGAATTCACCGGTTTCGAGTTTGGGTGAGTGGCATTCCTGGCACCGGCCGACCTCCTCGACGAGGTAACGGCCCCGTTCCACTTTTCCGTCATCCGCGGCTGTGAGCGGCAAGGCCGCCAGAGAGAGGACCGCCGCCAATCCCAGTTTTGCGAAGCAGTCAAGCATATTCCCGATGGTATAATTTTGATGGCCTCGTTCGCAATGGATCTCGATCAATTACATACGTTTCTGGAGATCGTTCGCCTGAAGAGCTTCTCGAAGGCTGCGCAAACGTGCTATCGGACGCAGCCGGCGATCAGTGCGCAGGTGCGCCAGATCGAACAGGAAGTCAACACCGCCCTGTTCGAGCGCCTGGGAACGCGGATTTCATTGACCACGGCGGGTAAGATCTTCGCCGAATACGCGGCGCAGATTCTCGAACTTCGCCGCCAGGCACAGGACAGGATCAACGAATTGGAGCGCGTGCCGCGCGGGGAACTGCTGATCGCCGCGAATGAAGCCACGTGCATCTATGTGTTGCCGGAAGTTTTCTCGGAGTTCAAGAAGTTATTTCCGAACGTTCAGCTTCATGTCGATCGATCCTACGGCGCGCGCGTAGTACAGGCCGTGATGGACAACCTCTCAGATTTCGGCGTAACGCAGTTGCCGGTGGAGGAGAAGAAGCTTCAGGTGGTGAAGATCCACACCGACGAGATCAAGTTGTTGGTGCCTTGCGATCATCCTCTGGCTCGGCGCCGCTCCGTTCTCGCGACGGATCTGATCCCCTACCAGATGCTGCTGCCAAAGACCGGAACCACGCGCAGCCGGCTGAATGCCTGGATGGAACTGGTGGAAGATCACATTCAGGTTTCGATGGAACTCGATTCCACCGAGATGCTCAAACGCTTTGTGATGGCGGGTCTGGGCATCTCGTTCGTCGCCGGCTCGCATTGCCGCGAAGAGGTGGCAGCCGGAAAATTGGCCACTATACAGCTTGCGCCGGAGCCGCTGGTCCGGCGTCTCGGACTGATCTACCGCAAGGACAAAGCGCTCTCAAAGGCGGCCTTGGGTTTCATCGACGTCATGATTAAGAAATCCCCGCACGAAGCATCCGCGCTCAACGCTCCGGCTCTGGCGGGACCCGCATGTAAATGAAGGACGACGGCACGATTCAGACCTCCGCTGTGTTCGTCGGCGTCGGCAAGACGACGCGGGTCTACAAGTCTATCGACGAGGTTCCTCCGGATATGCGGGAGCGGCTCGTGCAGTCGACCAGCGGCTCTAACTCGGTCTCGATTTTGATTGCGGATGAGCGGGGCAGGGAAGAGATCGCGCGCGCGATTCAAGGTCTTCCGACGCCAGTGCAGTCGCGGCTGGCAGGCCGCATGATCGCTCGCAACGAACCGGACCGGCGCGGATTCCGTTTGCGGCGGGACCGGACGCTGTACCTGAGTCTCGCCGTGATGGGCGCGGCCGCACTCGCAATCTGGCTTGCTTTCACGTGGCGCTGAGCGCGCCGCTCAAGACCATCTAAAGGAATGGCGGCAACGGCCCGAGGCACCTGCCCCCAGCCGCTGCCGCAAACGTTGCTTTACTTGGCCAACACCTTCGCGGCCTTTTTCACGTCGTCCGCATCCAATTGGATCATCGCGCCAAAACGGCCCTCTCCCGCGCAGATGGCTGCCGTCGCGCGTACGTTGATGCCGGCCGCTGCGAGTTTCGCGAGCGGTTCGGCGACGGCGCCGATGCGATCTTCGCCGCTGGTCATGAAGCAGACGCTCTTGCCCTCGATCTCGATGCCCAGCTTCTTCGCGGCTTTCTTGAAGAGCGCCGGCTCGGCGGGGATTACGTCGGCCTTCGCCAGTTTCTTGTTCAGTGGGTAAATCCAAAGTCCCACGAAGTTTATACCGGCTTCCTTAAACGCGGACATGATGTGCGCGCCCTCGCCAACCTTGTTCGGAATGACGATCGAAAAATATTCAGACTTCGTAATTGCTTCTGCCACTTAGGCCTCCTGAGTCCGGCGGTTCGAATCGCGTACAGCCATTCAAGCCTGCCCTTCACATGATACATTCATCGGTTTGCGGCGGACCACACAAGGTCCGGCCTAATGATAAACTTAAAAGTCATTATCATGAAGCAGAAACGAACGCTGGAAGAACTGCAATCCATCTCGAAACAAGTCCGCCGTCATATCGTTGAAATGATTTGCGCGGCTAAATCCGGCCATCCCGGCGGATCGCTTTCGGCGGTGGAAACACTTGTCACCCTTTTTTACGACGTGATGAATCACGATCCGGCCAAGCCGGGTTGGGAAGATCGCGATCGTTTCATCCTGTCCAAGGGCCATGCCGCTCCGGTGCTTTACTCGGTGATGGCGAAGATGGGTTACACGCCCGAGGATCAGCTCAACACTCTGCGCAAGCTTGGCTCCATTTATCAGGGCCATCCCGACAAGCGCTTCATTCCCGCGCTCGAAGCATCCACTGGTTCGCTCGGCCAGGGCCTCTCGATAGCTTGCGGAATGGGCTGCGCGGCGAAGCTCGACAACAAGACGTGGCGCACGTATGTCGTGCTCGGCGACGGCGAAATCCAGGAAGGTCAGATCTGGGAAGCCGCGATGTTCGGCGCTTTTCACAAGCTTGACAACGTGGTGGCCATCGTCGACTACAACAAGATTCAATTGGACGGCTTCATCAGGGACATCCTCGCGCTGGAACCGCTGGTCGAGAAATGGCGCGCTTTCGGCTGGCACGTGATCGACGTCGACGGCCACGACATTGCCGCCTTGCAGGCCGCCTTCGCCGAAGCGGAAAACACGAAGGGTAAGCCAACCGTGCTGATCGCCAACACGATCAAGGGCAAGGGCGTCTCCTTCATGGAGAACAATCCCAAGTGGCACGGTGTTGCGCCCACGGCGGCGGAACTCGAAATGGCGCTGAAGGAGTTGATGTAATGGCAACGAGAACGAAATACGAACTGAAGCCAGGCATGTCCACGCGCGATGCGTTTGGCAAGACGCTGGCTGCGCTGGGGAAGGACAATCAGGATATCGTGGTCTGCGACGCGGATTTGTCGAAGTCCACGATGACGACGTACTTCGCCAAGGCGTTCCCAGAGCGCTTCTTTACCTGCGGTATTGCCGAGGCCAATATGGCGGCCGTGGCGGCGGGCATGGCCGCAGCCGGAAAAATCCCATTCGTCTCCAGCTTTTCCTGCTTCATGTTGAACAAGGGCTTCGAGCAGCTTCGCGTCACGGTGGCCTACCCGAATATGAACGTCAAGGTGGTGGGCACGCACAGCGGCATCTCGATCGGCGAAGATGGTCCGTCGCAAATGAGCGTCGAAGACATCGCACTGGCTGGTGCACTGCCCGGCTTCGTCGTTCTGGCGCCGGCCGACGAGGTCGCCACGCAGGCTCTGGTCAAGCTCATGGTGGCGCACAAGGGCCCCGTGTTCCTGCGCGCCGGACGGCCCAAGGTTCCCGTTGTCTATCAGGCTGATCAGCAGTTCGAAATTGGCAAGGCGATCGAGTTGGTGGAAGGTACGGATGTAACGGTGATCGCCTCCGGCCTGATGGTGGCCGAAGCGATTCGCGCGTCCGAAATCATGGAGGCCGAGGGCGTCTCCGTGCGTGTGATCGACATTCATACGATTAAGCCGATCGACCGTGAAATGATCGCCAAGGCCGCCAAGGAGACCGGCGCGATCGTGGTGGCCGAAGAGCATCTGGTGGATTGCGGCCTGGGCGTGCGCGTGGCGCAGGTGGTTGCGGAGACGAATCCCTGCATCATGGAGTTCGTGGGAATTCAAAATACGTATGCCGAATCGGGAACGCCCGATGCGCTCATCGAGAAGTATGGACTGCTGGCGAAGGATCTCGCGGTGGCGGTTCGCAAAATCCTGGCGCGCAAGGCGTAGTTTGTGTTTGCAGTGTAGTTTCTGTTTGCGATGTAGTCTTTGTTCGTGATGACGTCCGGTGAGCGGAACGCGCTCCCGGACGTCGCTTCGTTTGACAATCATGGAGGACCGATGCCGGAAATTCCACGACCACTAGCCGAAACACTGGCCACCATGATTGAGTCGCGCGAGGCTGAATCCGCCCGCGTGTCGCGCTTTCTGCACGACGAGATCGGCCAGGTGCTCAGCGCCGCGGGTTTGCAGTTGGACGTACTACGGCTCGATTTCAAGGATCGTGTTCCGGAGATCGTCGAGCGCACGGCCGAAATCCAGGCGATCCTCGAGCGCGCCGTCAAACAGGTGCGCGAGTTGAGCTATGAACTCAATCCGGCCATCGTTGAGCGCGCCGGTCTGCCGTTTGCGCTCGACCGTCTGGCCGGCCGCATCCGTAATGTGTTCCCTGGCACGGTGCGGCTGCTCGTCGATCCCGGGCTGAATTTGCCCAAACAGGCTGCTAACGCCTTTTATAAGATCGCCGAGCAGGCTCTCGAAAATGCCACGGCACATGCAGGCGGTCCGATGATCGAGATCCTCGTACGCCACACACGCCGCGGCCCGGAGTTGGAAGTCCGCGATCACGGGAAAGGCTTCGACGCGGAGGCGACGCGCGAAAAGTCTCCCGGTCTCGGCCTGATTTTAATGAAGCACTATGCCCGCCAAGCCGGCCTCGATTATTCGATCGAGAGCGTACCGGGCGAAGGTACAATTGTGAAGGCGAGTTGGCCGCTCGAACGGAAGCGCAGCCGCACGCGCGGAGACGAGGCTGCGAATGTCCGAGGCGCGCCCCCTGAAGGAACGGATTGAGTATGACCTTTAGCGTGTTGCTTGTCGACGATCACAAGATCATGCGCGACGGCATCAAAGCCATCTTGAAGCACAGCGATGAATTCGTCGTCGTTGGCGAGGCCGAAAATGGCGCCGATGCCGTGCAATACTGCAAGAAAGAGCGCCCTGCGATCGTCCTGATGGACATCGGACTGCCGGGACTGAACGGAATCGAGGCGACCACTGAGATTTTGCGTCACTGTCCCGAGACGCGCATCCTCATCCTTTCGATGTACGACGACGAGCACTCGGTGGTGAGTGCCATCCGGTCGGGGGCGCGCGCCTTCGTCCTGAAGAAAGCTTCCGACAACGATCTGATCGAAGCATTGCGGACCGTCGCCAAGGGCGGCTCCTACCTGAGTCCGCAAGTCTCCGACCGGCTGCTGACCCGGATCCAGCGCGGCGACCTCGAATCGAAGGCGCTGCCTTCCTTGCTCGAAGGGCTCTCGCCACGGGAACTCCAGGTCCTGCGCCTTGTCGCCGAGGGCAAGACCAGCAAGGAGATCGCAGTCGTACTCGATCTCGGTTTGCAGACCGTGCGCAGCTACCGCAAGACGATGATGAAGAAGCTCAACGTGAACAACGTCGCCGGTCTGACGCAACTCGCCCTGGCCGCCGGCGTGACCCGTTTCCACACCTCGGATCAGCTTCTGGGCGGCTAGTTACGCGGCGCGACGCTGGTAAGAATCCCAGGTCAGGAGCTCGTAATGTTTACCGTTGTGCCGGGCGCGGCTGTGGTTGTATAGTCGTTTTTACGCGGACGGTGTCCGGCCCCCGCATGTCGGCGTTGCTCGCGATCTGAATTCCTGAGAGAGTATTGCGCTCTCGGGAGCACTGGAGTAGTAGAAGGTTTTTCATGAAAGTCACGATCCAGTGGAAGCCGCGTGTGATTCCGCCTCCGGAGTTCGCCGCGCCGTGCAAGCCGGAACTGAATTACCCTTTCGATCCCATCCCCAAAACGGCGCTGCTCGGCTTGAGTTTCGATGCGCCGCCGGGCGGCGTGCGCCAATTCGCGGCTGGTTGGAGCCCGGAATTGGCTCGCTTCGCGCCTGAGGCGCTGGCTGCCCCGGCCAGAACTATCCAGTGGCTGATTCACGCCGTGGACGATGGGCGAGTTTCGATTCCTCCTCTGAGCAGTTCCGTGATCGCGTTTGTGGGCGAGCCTTACGGCCGCCTGACGCCATCGGATCGCGAATTGATCGACAAACTCTGGGGCGTGCCTATCTTTGAGCAGCTCCGTTCGCCCGGCGGCGACCTGCTCGCGGCGGAGTGTCCGGCCCATCGCGGCTTGCACATCTGCAACAGCCTGATGAATCTCAGCGACGCGCTGCTGCACTTCGAGTCCATTGACCGCTCGCCTTGTCTGTGCGGCTCTTCCGTTCCCCGGTTGGTGGGTATCGACCAACCGAGGACCATGGCGGCGGCGAGTTGATCGCGTCTGCTATCATCGAATCGATGCGGATGTGGCGAAACTGGCAGACGCGCCAGATTTAGGTTCTGGTTCCCGAGAGGGAGTGTAGGTTCAAGTCCTATCATCCGCACCATAGAATCAAGCAGTTACAGACCTTCTTTCGTTCATTGAATCTTCCCGGTTTCGTTTTGTGTGCCTATAGTGTGCCAATCGTCGGTTTTGTGTGTCGATGGTGTGCCGGGTTCCGCGTGCTGCGAATGATAATCGGCCAGTCTCCGCATGGCGTCTTTCAGGTCTGTTTCGTTCACGATGTTGTAGCGGTCGAATACCGCGCGCGTCTTGTGACCTGAAATTTTCTGTGCCACTTTCTCAGGAACACCCGCCCGCACAAGGTTACGAACGCCCGTTCGTCTGAGGTCGTGAAATAGGCGAGTAGCCTTGCCGGTCATTTCGTCGCCCGTCCAGAGCCCGGCCCGCTGGCAACCCCTCGCCCATGCGTTCTTGAAATCGAGGATCGGTTCCCCGTCGCGGAAGAAAACCCGGTCGCAGTTCGGAAAGCGCGCGTCTCGAACCTCTCTCTGCATTTGGACCGTCTCAAAGAGTTCGCCAGCAAGCGGGATCATTCGCGATTCATCGTTCTTTGTCGTGCCGGGTTCCAGCCGCACAATCCGTTCGTCAAGATCGACCTGAGACCAAACGAGTGAAAGGATTTCACCCCTCCGGCATCCCGTGTGATAGGCGAACGTCAAAACCGGCCTCAGATACGTGGGCAAGGCTTCGCGGAGTGCGATGTATTCCGCGTGCTCAAAGAACCCCTTGCGCACGTTGTTCGTTTTGAGTTTCTCGATACGCGGCACTCTCAGAACCTTCGGCGGCGTCGTGTTCATCCCCAACTTTAGGCTTCGACGCAGTAAGGCGAGTTCATTGTTGATCGTCGCGTTGGCCTTGCCCTCCGAATTCCGCTTCGCAACGTAATTCCTGATGTGATCGGTGGTGAGTCTCGCAATCGGGATCTGTCCGAAGAACGGCTGCAACTGTCGATCCACGATCTGTTTTGCCCATTCGTAGCTCTTCCCGTTGATCTTGTAATCGTGCAACAGATCGTCAAATAGGGTGTCGAGAGTCGTCTTCATTGCGCCCGCGCAAAGCAGCCCGCGGTTCCGGTCGTTTAGCGCGCGCGTGAGTTCGTCCTCGGCTGATTTCTTGGCCCCGTGAACGGTCTTGTTGTAGTATTCTCGCTTTCCCGTTTGTGGATCGCGCCCGGTGAATACGCGAACGAGCCAAATCTTTTTGCCGCGAGAGATGATCTGTCCTGCCATTGTGTCTCCTCAGTGAACCGGGCGAGCCGGAGCCCGCCCGGGTGCCTCGGTCACGCTGCCTCTTCAGCCGAATCCTTCGGTCCGGCGACCAATTCCGGATACAAGCCAAGCGTCCGCCGCGCCTCTTCGATCAAATCATCGAAGTTCATTTTGAACTCGGCAGCTAATTTATCAACGAGATCGGGCGTGATGGAACCGTTCAACCACCTGTACTTCATCACCAAAGCGTAGATCAGTTCTTCGGCGGGAGTCTGAATTCCTTGATGCTCCCTCAATACCCGCTCGAAAGTCTCTCGGAGGTCATCATCAGAATCGCGTATGGCTATCTCGACGGGTGCCGCGTTCTGTTTTGGTGTGTTCTTCTTGCTCATGTTGTGTCCTCTCAACTGAGCTTTCGGACACACTTCGGCAACGCGGGTGTGTTGTTGGCTGGAATGATAAACTCGTTGAAGCCATCCGAAAGCTCATCCTTTCGTGTGGTCAGGTTCCATCGGTTGTTGATCGCAATCGGTGGAACCGCCTGCACAAAAGCTACACCTTCCCGGCGCCGGATGCAAGCCCGCCAAGTTACGCCAGGCGAACCCGCAACGCACAAAGCCCGCGGTCGCTCTCGCCCGGCTCGAACCTAACCGCTGTTCCGGGTTCGGGCATTTCGTCGCCTTCGAACTGGCCGCCGTGAAAAAAGTATTTATGCCCGCCAGATGTGATGAACCCGTATCGCCGGGATTCAGAGATGCGGAGGACCGTCCCCTCGAACGATCTAACGTCGGCCTTGATCGATTCCTGTTCGTCGGCCGGTTCAACTGCGGTCGCGTGCAGGCCCTTCGGCCCAAAGTCGCGCTCGAAGCTCACCATCGCCCAACGTCGCGGCACGTCCCTCAGGCAATCGCTTCGATGAAAAAACAAATCACGATCCGGGTCTAACCCGGGCTTCACGAACCCGAACCCCCGCGACTCGTTCCAGTCAACAACTTGCCCAACTTCACGCATAAGAAACCCTTTCTTGATTTCAAAAAAAGCGGGCCGTATGCCGTTTCCAGCGTGCGGCCCGCAGCAGGAGATGCGCCCAGATGTGCAGCCGCACAACTGAGCGCCCGTGCGCCGGAGGAACAGGCCGGCGCAAGCTTGTTACCGGGCTAAGCCGGTGAAGTGGTCAGGCTGCCGTACAGCCACGCAGCCGGACGCTCTATGCAGAGCGCCGCGCGGAGTTCTGCGCGAATCGCAATCAAGTTCTTGGTAAAGTAATCCGAGTGCGAATCGGACAGGTCAATGGTGGAGTCCATGCGGACCCGCAGCGAAGCTGCGTTGCTGTCGCCACACAGGAACGTCCCAGAGGTGATCTGGTCGGTGACAACAACTTGCTTGCCCCACAGTACGCGCGGAAGAACCTGAAACGCATTCCCGGCGACGTACTCATAGGTGGTCGTTTTGGCCAGTTCGATGTCGGCCCAATCAGCGGGATTGAGCACGATCACGTTCACGTCGTAGCCGACCGCCTCCTGCTGCTGAATCGCGCGCCGGATCACGTCGGCCTTGTTCCACACGCCAGAGCCCAGCAGAGAGGTGGTGAACGCGGTCGCGTTGGTCACCAAGCCCGAGAGATGCTCGCCGGTGCCGTCGCCCGAGATCATCTCGAGTTCAAGCTTGCGCTCAATGGCCCAGATCAGGCTGCCCTCGATGTGCCGCTGAAGGCTAACCGCATCCTGCAACACCTGAACCGATGCGCTGGTCCACGTCGCTATCGTTTTGACGGCGGTCGTCACGCCGGTAAACGTGAACGCCGATTCGGCCTTTGCCAGGGCTTCCTCCTGCGGAGACGCCGAGTTAGTGAATGCAGCCTCGCGCACATAGAACACGCTCGCTCCGTCCGTCTGGTAGTTCGGGATCACCTGACGCAACCGAAGCGCCTGACGCCCAGTTGACCCGATGCCGGTCAGCAAGCTCGGGGTGACGATGCCGGTCGATGTGATCGCCGCTTTCGCTTCGATGCCGAGCAGGTCTTTCACCTCGACAACGCTCCTCCCCTTGCCATTGCGGGCGAGAGACTGAAAGTCGCTGTCGTCCTGCAAAGCCCGGACGATGTTCTGAACCGGATCGGCGCCGTAGTTCGAGTGCTGCATCTGACTCTTGGTGTCGATAGCATCGAGTTGCCGCTGCATGTCGGAAATCTGCTTGCGCTCCTTCTCGATGAATCCCGTCATCGCGGTGTTCAGCTCAGCCAATTTTTCATTCGGATTGATATTCATAAATCTCCTTAAGATTTGCTTGCGATCGGTGTTGCGGCTCGAAGTGGGAGATCGGCTTCAAGACTTGCGCGACGGCTCGGAAGGCTTTCGACGGCTCGAAGTGGTGCCGCTTGGGGTCCGGCTTCGAGTGTCTTTGTCTGTCGCCCGAGTGTCTTAAGATTTTCTGTCAGAGCATCCCGCGAAGAGATGCTCGAAGTGGTGCAAAACAGTTTCAGGCTAGAGCGCTGCCACGCGCTCGAGCTCGTGAATTTCGAGATTGCTGCTCAATGCGCGCCGGGTGTGCTCGTCAGAGACGGCTTCAAGCACACCCGCCCAAAATTGGCGCATAGGCAAATTGTTCTTCGCTGCGCTTCGCAGGGTTCGAAGTCCGTGAGTAACCAGATCGAGCGATTCGGCGTCCATCTCTGCCAGCGCCGATCCGACCTCGCCGTGGGCGGCGCATTCCTTCAGCAGCTCGGCGTACTTCATTTGCCATTCCGAAAATTCGATGTTCATGGCCTTGCTCCCGCAGGTCTGCCGTTTGGCATCGGTGGCTCAAGGTCGAGACCGAGTTGTTTCCAGGCCCTCAAAAACGCGCCGCGGCTGTCGCGTTCTGTCGCCAGCAACGGATGCCCGCGCTGTTGCCCGAAGCGGTCGGTCGTGGTCAAACCGTCGCAACGCAAGACTGCCTGACATTCACGCAGCCGGTCGAAGGCTTCGAGCGCCAGCCTCAACACGATCGTGGCGGAATCCTCAAGGTCGAATTCGCGCCAAACTTGCGCCCAAATTGCCTTAGCTTCGGCGCTCAAGCCCGCCGGTGCTTTCGGAATGTTATGCGTCATAGTTGCCTGCTCCCCAGAGCGTCCCATGCCACCCAGCCGCCAGTTCGAAGGCGTGATCGCGCCAGGCTTGCCGCCGTTCGGCTTCGCTTTTGAATGCGGTTTCGTTATCGCCGCGCGGCCCGAAAGTCAGTTCTTGGGCTTGCGCCTCTGTTAATTCGGTCGCGCGGGTTTTCCGTCGCGGGACTCGTTTTCGACTCGCCATAATGCCTCACTTTTTCATTAGAATTTTGCATGTTTCACGCGCGCCTGACCCCCAGACGGTCTTGGCTATGAGCCGCCCAGAGATCCAATCCGCCATCCGTACCCCGTCGTACAGATTCATTGCTTCGCTGCATTCCGCGTCAGTACCAACTCGGCCCAACGGCATAGACCCGACTCCGGCTCGCCATACCGTCCAATGTCGCCCGCGATGATAAGCGCCGCCTCAAGGTTTGCGGCGTCGTATCGGCTGCCCAGGCTCTTGCTATACGCTGTCGATCTGCGTTCTACACTCATGGTCCGCGCCGCCAAATCAAGCCGAAGTGCTGACCGCATGGCGCCCTTTTCGTGAATCTGTACGGTCTCGTTTCAGTGTCCCGGTAACCTCCCAAATTTCATGCAGGTGGGACACTGAATTTGAGTGTCCCGGCAAGGTGGGACACTGCTTTACAAAACAGCTCGTAAATGATTGAAACAATTGAGTGTCCCAGTGTCCCGGTACAACTGCGGGACGCTCGAACTTTGGGTAAGGTAGGTGCGAGCGTCCCAGTGTCCCACACTCTTATAGAGTGGGACGGTGGGACACTGCCCTAACCCCGGCCTTGAAAATATCATTGAAGCAACCCTCCGAATGAACCGCTCCAGGTATGCCGCCGGGCATTGTGTTCGCCCTTATGCACGGTGACAGTTCCGCGCTGAACGTTTGAGTTCAGGAACTCCCACGCGCGGTTACGGCCCAAGTTTCGCGACACCGCCAAGGTCTGAAACTCGCGCACGGTCACGCCCGGGTTTTCTTCGAGCAGTTCGCGCAGCAAACTTTCATTCGTGCCGGACGGTGTAGCCGCGCCCTCTTCAGCCACGAACTGAACGCCATCGAAGCGCAACAGCACCTCGCCCGCAACCTGCACGCGAGACTTGAAATTCTTTAGCCGGACGTGTTCCAGCGTGGCCGGATCCGGTCCGATGTTGCTCACGACGTAACCAACATCGATAGACGCCTTGAAGTCTGAAGACCCGCGATAATCCTGTGAGGTCTCGCCCTTGCCGGAGTGGTGAAGCACGATCACTGTCGCCCCAAGGTTCGCCAGTGCGCGTAATTGCTGCATGAAGGCGCGCGCCTCAGCTGCGGAGTTCTCGTCTGCCCCCATGAACGCCACGAGCGAATCGACCACGATCAACGGCTTCGGGTCACACTGGATCACCCATTCCTGAACGATAGGCGAAGCGGGTGCCGGTGCCTCTTCTGAAAGCCATGTTCCCCAATAACGGAAGCTCTCTCCGTCCTTCATTCCCAGGCGATGGAACCGCTCGGAGATCACATGCAACGGATTCTCGCGATCCAGGATGAGCACTGGACGCTTCGCCACCGCGCGCCCGCCAAACTCCGCGCCGTGCGCTGCGCTACCGGCAATCGCGAGCGCTACAGTGGTCTTGCCGTCGCCAGAAGTGCCGCTGAACATCGCAACGATCGCTGCTGGAATCACGCCGTCTACCACCCATTCAACTTTCAGGTTCTCGAAGGTGCTGATCGACGGAACGTCGGCTATGTTTCGGATCGCTGGTTCGGGATCTTTCACGGATTTCAGAGCCATCGCGCGCGTCATGTCCCAGAACGCGCTATCGTTCGTCATGCCGCCACCTTCACGCCTGAAAGTCTGCTGCGAAGCTCGCGCATGGCGTCGGGTGTAAGCTCGCCGATGCCGTCGAGCGCATCGTTGAGCGCGTCACCTATGCGTTCGCCCGCAGAGACGCTACGGAGCGCCGCCACGGTCAAAGGGTTGTCCAGGTCAGCCGGTTCCGTCGCGTGCATCCTAAGCCACCGCTGCGCGTCCTGTGAGGCATCCCAGAAGTGATTGCGCCATGCGCGAAGCAGGGCGATCTGTTCGCGGCGCCATGCGGTCAGCACTTCGGCTTCACGCGACGCATGAGCCCAGCGCGCCCGGTCTGCCGGTGTTGGTGGCCGGTTGTCGAGCGTGACGCCCGCGAGGTCGGCCAGCCACTTGAGCGCTTCCTGCCGGGTGCAGTGCAGCACGTGCTGCACGAGGTCCAGGACGCCCCCGCCGCAATCGTCGCGGTGATCGTACCAGGTTCCCTTGGCGTCATCTACCGCAACGCTCCAACTGTCCGCCTTCGGTCGCCAGAAAGCGCAGCCGCGGCATTGCCGGAGCGATCCGCCGCCCAAGGCGCGCCACACGTTGCTGATGCGGACGCGAGAGACAATTTCACTTGCTGATGGCATCTATCGCGCCTCTTTGCGCCAGCCGCCGGGCAGGGATTGACCACCGTTTCTTTTGAACTCTTCCCATCCTCCAACATCAACGAACAAGCGCCGCCCAACGCGGACAACCGGGAAATTTGGGACTTCCCGCGCTGCTGCGTAAACGGCCTGATCGCTCTTGAATGCCGGTTCGATCCGGCGAAATTCCGGTATGGTTACCATCGGTTGCATACTGAGCATGTCGCTACCCCTTCCAGGATTTGGATTGTGGCTCGGACTGAGCCCAGGAAAGTCCCATCGCGCTGCGGTTACTCACCGCGCCTAGATGAACACCCCTATATAACCGGCATACGGGGAGGCATTTTCGGACAAAATTAAAGGAGTTTAATGACTGTGGGTATTTCGAGGGAGAAATTACTGCGGAAAATGGGATTCTTCGGGCGCTTGTCGGTCGGTGCGCACGGTGCTATCGATTCGAGATTGGAGTCTTAAAGGCCTTGGACGCTATCGACTGAATTGGGGTACTCTGGACCGAAGCGGGCACATCTGTCCAACTGGAGCACCCCGAATTCTTGAGCCTACCGCTATTCCTTGTACGGCCAGAATAGACCAATGCCGCAGGACCGAGCCACAACATGTCTTCGAGAAGCTTGCAGCTTCGGCGAAGATATCTTTGATCTTTCTCGGGTATGTCAGAGATTCTTGTGCCGCCAACAATCTCGCTAAGGATCGCTGCTAATCGCCGAAGTTTAGGGTTGCCACTAGACCGCAACTGAGCTATGACTCCCGCCAACTCTGGGGAACGCGAAGTCCCCATTGGACGAAAATAGACCTTTCGCGCACTATGCCCCAGAGACACACCCTCGGTGTTTTGGTGGATGTCGTGCGCGTCGTCACCATAGGCGGAAGCGAGATCGCCGAATTGGTAGGTTCCATATGTTTCCTCGCCATCGGTAGGCAAGTCGCGATCTTGTATTGACTGCTCTGCAAGCGATTCGCCCGCAAGAAGACGCTCTATCGCGCCACTGAGCGATAACTCTTTTGGGGGTGTTCGGTGTCTTTGTTCATATCGGCAGGCGATCATGCCGCGAACAAACAGAACGGGATCGACCGCGCTCAGAACCTTTTCTAACTGAGATAATCGGGCAGCTTCGTTGCTTGTAGGCGGATAGACAACCGTCGCGAGACGCTCGATGGTTCTGACTCCGGGAGAGAGTCTAAACAGGTGCTCGGCAGACGTTTTCAGGAATGGCTCGTAGTCTGCCGCTACGCCTAACTGTGTTGCCTCAATCGCCGCCCTCATGCCGAACCGGCTGATGCGCTGGCCTTCGTCATGCGCATCGCGGAGGATACCGCCGATGTGATCGAGCATTCCTCGACTGCTTCCCTTATCGCGCAACGAAAGCGGCCAAGCGCCCAGATAGAGAGATCTGCCCTTGACTGTTACCTTTGTCGCGGCGCCCGCATGGTCTTTATTCATTCGGCTTCCTTACCGCTCGCCAGAAACAGCGTATTTGTGTGCCTCTTGTGTGCCAACTCAGCCAATTTCAACTGAACAACTCCGCTATAATCATGGTAACTCGTTGAACCTGAACGAATTGTGAGCAATCTCAACAAAAGTGAAAGAAAGTCTGTAAGTAATTGAAAACACGTGCTTTATAGGATTTAGGTTCTGGTTCCCGAGAGGGAGTGTAGGTTCAAGTCCTATCATCCGCACCATCGTCCTCAACACGGCCCGGCCATGAAAATTCTGCCTTTCCTGTGGTTGCTTCCCGCTCTCGCGCTTCAGTCGCAGACCAAGAATGACAAGCCCGCCTTCCGTCCGCCCGAAGGCGTCGAGATCAAAAAGGATCTGGTTTACGCGACGATTGGCGCCCGCGCCCTGCACCTCGATCTTTACCTGCCCGGCAACGGTGCCGGTCCGTTTCCGGCCGTGATCTATATTCACGGCGGAAGCTGGAAATCGGGCGGCAAGAACGCCTTCCAGCGCCAGGCAGCGCAACTCGCCACAAAGGGAATTGCGGGCGCGTGCATCGAATACCGACTCTCGCAGGAAGCGACGTATCCCGCCGCGATCTTTGACGCCAAGGCGGCCGTCCGTTGGCTGCGCGCGAACGCGGCGAAGTACCGCATCGATCCGCTGCGCATCGCCGCAGCCGGTGGTTCGGCCGGCGGGCAGTTGGCTGGCCTGCTCGGGACCACCATCGACCAGCCGGAGTTCGAGGGCACGGAAGGGAATAGCGGTGTCTCGTCGCGAGTCGTCGCGATGGCACTGTTCAATCCGGCCGTCGATCTGGTCGATTTCGGAAAGAACCACCCGCCCGAATTGCTGACGACGGTGACGCAGTATCTTGGCGCGACCTATCAGCAGAAGCCGGAAGTGTGGCTGGCCGCTTCCCCGGCGCATCACGTCTCGGCCAAATCCGCGCCGGCTCTTTTGCTGCACGGAGACGCCGATACGACCGTACCCTACAAGCAAAGCGTCGCGATGGTGGAGGGGCTCAAGGCCGCTGGCGTGCGCGCGGAACTGTTTACCGCGCCGGGAGCTGCACACACATTCTTCAACGGGCCACCCTGGTTCGAGCCGTGCCTCAAGCGCATGGAAGAGTTCTTTATCTCGATCCTGAAGCCTGCCCCATAGCGGCCGGCGGCGGCGTCTTAAGCCACGCCAGATTGAAGGCGTAGTGCTGGCGGCTGCCGATCAGATGAATCACTCCGTCGGCGCTTTGGCAGACCGAGAGATAGCTCTTCGGTTCCGCGCTGTTGGCGCTCAGCGTGAACAGCGCCCCGTCCATGCTTTCTACCTTTCGGCCCGGGCCGTCGTCGGAAATCAGGCGGCGCGTGGTCCATGTTTCGCCGTCATCGAACGAGAGCGCCCCAAACAAGCCGGAGACTTCGCGCTGCTTCCCGCTCGCATCCGTCAACGGCATGGCCGCGGCGAACGAAGCGAAAAACAGCGGGCCTTCCCGCAATCGCAACAATACCAGGCGTTGCCCGCTACTGATCGGCGGAAACGGGCTCGCCCGATGCGTCCAGGTCTTGCCCAAGTCGTGTGAGATGCTCATTGGCATCTTGCCGTCGATATTCTGGCTGCGGCCGAAGGCGAGCAGACTGCCGTCCTTGCGCTGTGCGACGCCGGCATGGATGCCCGCAATGGTTCCGCCAGGGTCTTCCCACGTGGCTCCCTCGTCGCGGCTGATGTGCAGCGCGGTGCCGCCGTTCCCGCCTGAAACGGCATCGGCTGGCAGAACTAAATAGCCCTCGTGCGTGCGAAAAACGCTTTCCACCGGTTGATGGCGCAGCGCGTGTTCAGGCATGATCAGGCGCGCCTTGCTCCACGTGACGCCGTTGTCCGTGGATGTGCGTTGGATCACGGCGAGGCTGCCCCATGTGCCCGCCGCCGCGAGTCCGTTGAAATGATAGATCGTGTGTTTGCCGTCGAACCACAGCGCGGGCGCGTGATCGTTACGGTCGGGCGCGTCCCAGAACAGCGATGCGGGTTCCCACTCCGTTGCGCCTTCGCGCAGGCGGCTCGCCAGCACGCCGAGTTCGCGGCCCGCTTCGCTGTCGCAGGTGTACCAGATGGCCAGCAGGTCGCCGTTGGGGCACTCCGTGATCGCTGGGTCGTGGTTATGATGTGAATACATCGGGCCGGTCGAACCGGGCGCGATCTTCACATACTGGCGCGGGCCCTGAAAGTAGGGCTTGGCGGGATCGGGGCCGGACAGCGCCGCGGGACTCTGCCTGACGTTGCGCTGGTACAACTCGGGTCCTGCCGTGCGCTTCAATCTGGTCGCCGGCATCGCTCCGAGCACCACACGAAATCCGATCAGCCAGTTGCGTTCATCCGGAAGCGTGCCCATGCGGTTGGCAGAGCGTAAGTAAGCGGCCTCACTGGAGTGGCTGCCGCCGCGCGTGACGCGGAAATCGCCATCGGCCGGGCCGAGCGGATCCACCTGTTCGCCCGCTTCATATGGACCATACCAATCGAGACACCATTCTTCGACGTTACCATGCACGTCTGCGAGTCCCCACGCATTCGCGGGCGTGCGGCCAACGGTCAGACCGACGATGTCTTTCTCCGGCGCGCTGCGGGCCGGGTCGGGATACCATGTGTTGCGCGCATTTTTCAAATACGCCGCAGGCAGGGAATCGCCTGTGTGGAAAGCCGTCGAAGAGCCTGCGCGGGCGGCATACTCCCATTCGGCTTCGCTCGGCAGCCTGTACGGTCGGCCCTCTTTTTCGGAAAGCCACACCGTGAAGCGCACGGCGTCATGCCAGCTCACGAAGATCACCGCTTCGTCGTCGCCCTTGGAAAAACCGAGCTTTCCGCGGAGGCTGCGATGGCCCGGGTCGAACTGTTCATACTGCGCGTTGGTCACCTCCAACGCGCCGATGTAGAACGGCCGGTCAATCCGCACACGATGTACGGGCTTCTCGTCGAAGTCGCCGTCATGCCCGTCCGCGTTGCCCATCTGAAACGCGCCGGCTTCGACGCGCACCAGACGCATGCCGATCGAGTTCGTGATTTCACGTTCCGGCGCGTGTGCGGCGGCAAAGCGGCAGATCAAGGCAAGCAATACGAAGCGGTTCATCACAGAAGAATGATACCTTGTCTGTTGGGGAGCGATCCGGTGCCTGGTTCCGGATCCCGCTTCGCAAGATCTGGAAAGTGAAAGCGAGAATGGACCCCGAATTCATGCGTGAGGCGATTCGCCTGGCGTTGGACAACGTAGCCAACAACGGCGGCGGACCGTTCGCGGCTGTGGTCGTCAAGGACCGCCGCATCATCGCGCGCGGCGTCAATCGCGTCACCGCCAATCACGACCCCACTGCGCACGCCGAAATCATGGCCATCCGTGGAGCTTGTGCCGTGCTCGGCGATTTTCAACTCGCAGGTTGTGAGATCTACAGCTCCTGCGAGCCGTGCCCGATGTGCCTCGGCGCCATCTACTGGGCGCGTCCGGCGCGCGTCTATTTCGCCGCCACCCGTGACGACGCCGCGCGGGCGGGCTTCGACGACTCGCTGATCTACTCCGAAATGCAAACCGCGATCGATTCCCGGCGCATCCCGACGCTGCCGCTTTTGCGCGACGAAGCGCTTCCTGTTTTCGATGCCTGGCGCGACCGGGATAGCAAGATCCCGTATTGAGTCCCGCGCTGCCACATGATACCATAGTAACTATATAGGGATTGGTATATATGCACTCCGAGTGGGCCGGTTTGGAAAATGCTCCAGCGTCTGAAATCCTAAGTTGGGCCATCGCCACTTACGGCGGGCGTTTCGCGATCAGTACCAGTTTTCAATCCGAGGGAATGGTCTTGATCGACATGGCGGCGCGTATTTCGGCGAACGTGCGCGTGCTTACGCTCGATACCGGCCGCCTGCCCGAGGAAACCTACGCGATGATCGAGACCGTGCGCGCGCGTTATGGAATCGCGGTGGAGACCGTGGCGCCAGAGCGCGGCGAATTAGACGCTATGATAAAAGAACACGGTCCCAATTTGTTTTATGGCTCCGTGCCGCTGCGCTCACTGTGCTGCCAGATCCGCAAGGTACGTCCGCTCGCGAACAAGCTGAAGGAACTGGACGCCTATGCGGTTGGGTTGCGCCGCGACCAGACGCAGGCGCGCGGAGCGCAACCGAAACTGGAGTTGAACGGCGAAGCTGTCAAACTGAGCCCGCTGGCCGATTGGAGCGCGCAGCAGGTGAGCGCCTACACGAGCGAGAACAACGTGCCGCGCCATTTGCTCTATGCGCAAGGCTACAGCAGCATCGGTTGCGCGCCTTGTACGCGGGCCGTCGCCGCGGGTGAAGACGAACGCGCCGGGCGCTGGTGGTGGGAAGATGGCGCGCAGAAGGAATGCGGCCTGCATTATTCGCCGGAAGGAAAGGCTGAACGCACTGTGGACGTGCTCTTACGGCAGGTGCTTGAAGCGGCTCATGCATAAAGGATTTACGCTGTGGTTTACCGGCATGTCCGGGGCGGGGAAGTCGACGATCTCGGACGCCATCTACCGGCGGCTGCGCGAGGCGGGTGCGCGCGTCGAGTTGCTCGACGGCGACGTGGTGCGGACGAATCTTTCGCAGGGTCTAAGCTTCAGCAAGGCAGACCGCGACACCAACGTCCGGCGCATCGGCTTCGTCTGCGAACTGCTCTCGCGCAACGGCGTGATCGCGCTGGTCGCCGCGATTTCGCCGTACCGTACCGCGCGGGAAGAAGTACGGGCGAAGATCGCGAATTTCGTCGAGGTCTATGTGGAGTGTCCCATTCCGGTCCTCGCCCAGCGCGACGTGAAGGGTCTGTATCAGAAAGCGCTCAATGGCGAGATTGAAAACTTCACCGGCGTTTCGGATCCCTACGAGCCGCCGCTCGCTCCGGAAGTGCACGTGAATTCTTCCACCGAGACGCCGGAACAGAGTGTCGAAAAGGTGTGGACAAGACTTCAAGCGCTGGGTTTGCTGGCGCCGCAAAGCGAGAGCGCCGTTTGATCGACCTGCATACGCATACGACTGAGTCCGACGGTACACTCACGCCCGCGGAGCTAGTGGCCGCGGCGGCGGTTCTGCAACTCGAAGCGCTCGGCATCAGCGATCACGATACGTTTACCGGCTACGATGCCGCGCTGCCGTTCGCGCAGACCGCTGGGTTGGAACTGATCTGCGGCATCGAACTGAGTACGCGCAGCCACGGCAAGTCGGTTCATCTGCTGGGCTATTTCTTACGCGGCGAACCGGCCGCCGCATTTCGCGCGTGGATTGTGGAGTTGCAGGAATCGCGGCGCGAGCGCAACGCCCGACTGATCGAGAAGCTGCAATCGCTGGGCGTCGCCATCACGCTCGCCGAAGTGGAGGACGAGGGCCGCACCCTTACTGCGCGTCCGCATTTCGCGCGCGTGCTGATTCGCAAGGGTTACGTGAAGACGATCGAGGAGGCTTTCGAGGTTTACCTGGATGAGTCCGCGCGGGCCTATGTGCAGCGCCGCGAGGTACTCATCGGTGAAGCGATCGCACGCGTGATCGAAGCCGGTGGATTGCCTGTACTGGCGCACCCGGTGCGTCTGGGCAAGCGCAGCGCTCTCGAAGAAGAGCAGGTCGTTCGCGACATGGTGGAACAGGGACTGCCGGGCATCGAAGTCTGGCACTCGGATCATAGCCCCGCCGACGTTGAGCGCTATCTTACGCTGGCCCGCAAGTACAATCTGGCAATGACCGGCGGCTCGGATTTCCACGGGGCGAACAAACCGGCCGTGCAACTCGGCGTGGGCCGCAATAACCTGCGCGTGCCCGGCGAAGTGCTCACGCGCTTGCGAGCAGCGCCACGCTATTCCCGTCCAGACTAAACGTGACGCCGGGCCGCACAAACTCGGCGCGCATGTAGGCCAGCGCGAACACGGCGCGTGCTGCGGGCGAGAACGCTGCCGAGGTGATCTGGCCGGCCTCCTTTTCGTCGGCCATAATCTTGGCGCCGGCCGCGCACTCCTGCGCGCTTTCGATGCGCACGTGGCAAAGTAGCTTGTTGACGTGACCTCGCGAGCGAACACGCTCGACAATCTCCTGGCCGAGATAGCAGCCCTTTGAAGAATGGATCGCGTGGAGTTGCCGCGATTCCTGCGGAATGGTCGTGTCGAAGATGTCTTCGCCGTAGCGCGGCTTGCCGTGCTCGAGGCGCACGGTGTGCACGGCGGCGGCCTCGGCGTGTGGGATGTCGAGGAGCGCAAGAAGCGCTTCGCATTCCGCACGTGACGCAATCAGCCAGTAGCCCTCCGCGCCGGTCGCGCTGAGTTTTGCGACGACTGTTCCTTTCCACGCCGTCGTGTTGAAATCGGTCTCGGGCAGCGGTGCGCCGAGTGCGCGCAGCACGGCGCCGGACTCCGGTCCTTCGATGGCGATGGTGGACAGCTCCGCGGTCGCGTTCTCGAGCGTGACATCGTCGGCAATGATAAAGCGGTCGATGTGCTCGTAGAGCTTTTGTGCCGTTTCCGGCTCCGTGTCGAGCAGGATGTGATCCTGGAAACAGAGCACATGCGCGTCGGCCTGGATGCGGCCTTGCGCGTTCAAGAAAAAAGCGTAGCAGCCTTGGCCAGGCGTCAACTGCTGTATGTGATTTGTGCTCATTGCGTGCAGCAGGCGCGCGCGGTCCTCGCCCGTGACGCGCAATTTCCCGCGCGTCGAAAGATCGAACCACGCAGCGTTTTCACGCAGTGCGCGATAGCCGTTAGACATGGGTGGAAATCCAGCGCAGGTATGAGGAGATGGCTATGATTACGAGACCCGACGCGGCCACGCCGCGCATCCAGCGCGCGCGTTTCGCGGCATTGCCCGTCGCGCGCGCCAGCAAGAACGCGACTGCGACGATGTGCAGCGCGAGCAGCATTTTGATGCCGAACCACATGTGATAGCCCGCGGGAAAGCTGGTCTTAGTAAGAAAGTTGTACAACCCGGAACCCAAAAGGCCGGCCACGCTCATCAGAATCCACGGCGAAAAACGTTGCGCAATGCGGACTTGGATCTGCTCGTCTTTCAGGGCCGGGTAGACCACGAAACGCGCATAAATCACCGCGCCGAGCAGGACAGTCACGCTCGCAATGTGTACCCAGCGCATCAGGACTCCCAGAAAGACGGCGATTGGTTCCATAGTCACTACTATACAATCAGCATTATGGTGCACGAGATTTTGCCGGTGGGCATGTTGCAATGCAACTGCTCCATTTTCGGCGACGAAGAGAGCCGCGAAGCGATTGTGATTGATCCGGGCGACGACATCAGCGCGATCCAGGCCGTGCTCGCGAAACACGCTTGGAAGGTGAAGGCGATCGTGATTACGCACGCGCACATCGATCACATCGGCGGCGCTGCGAAGCTGAAAATGGCGACCGGCGCGCCCGTCTGGATGAATCAGAACGATCAGACGCTCTACGATCACCTTGACATGCAAGCGGCCTGGCTCGGTATGGAGCCGCCCGAAACCACAGAGATCGATTGCGACGCACAAGACGGCGGAAAACTCACGCTCGGAGCGGCCGAGTTTCAGATTCTGCACACTCCCGGCCATACGAAAGGCAGCCTGTGCCTGTGGATTCCGTCGGAGGACAAACTCGTTGCGGGCGATACGCTGTTCCGCGACAGCATCGGGCGCACCGACTTGCCGGGAGGCGACGGGCGCCAGATCCTACTCTCGATCAAGGACAAACTGCTCGAACTGCCCGAAGAGACCGAAGTGTTCCCGGGCCACGGCGGGAATACCACGATCGGCCGCGAGAAAGAGCTCAACGCTTTTCTGCGGGGGCTTTAGCTTTCAGCTCCTCCATCACATCACCGATCAGGTGTTTGGCATCCGCGATGCACTTGTCGATGATCTGTATGTCCAGCGCCGGCTTGCCCGGCTGGCGTGCGCTCTGGCAATAGACGCCGTGCTGGCCGACAAGCACAAGCGCGTCCGTGAGCAGGTCGAGCGATACGGCTAGCCGCCCTCGTGCCGTGCCCATCTGAAATTCAAGGCGCTCCAGTTCATCCCGCTTCTCGTCATAAATCGACATGACTCAACGATGGCATCGGGAGCAAGGGCGCTGCAACCGGAATCCGAAATCGCCTCCGGTCGCTGGCGCTGTTGGATTTGTTGTGCGCGGCGGTTTTTGTGCCCTGTTCTCTCCGGCCACTTTCGTTATTCTCCGTATCGACCGTTCGACAACGCTCAAACGGTGCCGGGAACGATAGTGACCGGAGGCGTGTGCCCAGCATGGGCAGAATCTAATTGGATGAAAGGAGCCAATCGGAGCCGATGAAGGCAACCGTAGCGAAACGCAAGGCGTAGCCGCGAGGCGAAGCCGAAAGAAGCGCGTAGCAAACTCTCGACCGTAGGGACACGAACTGGCAGTGAGGCCGGGTGCGGGCGGCAAGCTGGCGCCAAACAGCGAAGCCCAAAGATCATCAAGACGCATCAGGTACAGCCAGTCGGCACGAGGGGACAGATTCTGCACCTTACCTGGGGAGATCTCTTGCATGAGAGTGGAGGAGAAGTCAGCAGAGGCCGTAGTAGCGAAGAAGCCGTTGTAATGACGGTGGAGCGAAGGGCCGAAGGACCAATGCATTGGAGCTAGAGGAGGAACTGGAGGCCGGCGCAATAAGCGAACTCGAATCGCGGGACGTCACAACTACGGTGGCGAGAGCCCGGGAGTGCTTTCGGATCAGGCGGTGCAGCCGCGGAAGTCTGAACGCGAGGAGACGATGCCGGAGCTCTGCGAACCTCTCGACGGAGAGCAATGTACGAGACGTTAATGGAAACAGCCGTACGGGACGAGAACTACGCGCAAGCGCTGGCGGCGGTGAAACGCAACCGGGGAGCGGCGGGTATCGATCGGATGACGACGGCGCAACTGGAATCGCATCTTCAGGCGAACTGGTGGATCCTCAAAGACAAACTTCTGAAGGGGACCTACGTTCCAAGTCCCGTGAGGCGTGTAGAGATACCGAAGCCAAGCGGGGGCACGCGGACACTGGGCATCCCGACGGTACAGGACCGGTTCATACAGCAGTTGTTATTGCAAGTGCTGACACCGGTCTTCGATCCGCAATTCAGCGGGCACAGTTACGGATTCCGGCCGGGGCGCAGCGCACAGGACGCCGTGCGAGCCGCACAGCAATATGCGCAGGGAGGGAAGGACTGGGTGGTGGATCTAGACATCGCCAAGTTCTTCGACCACGTCAATCACGACATCCTGATAGGCCGGATCGCGGAAGTGATCCGGGACAAACGGGTGTTGCAACTGATTGGGAAATACCTGCGGCGGGGAAGCATGGTGAACGGGGTGGTGACGAAAAGCGTGGAGGGAACGCCGCAAGGCGGACCGCTGTCTCCATTGCTGGCCAACATCTACCTGGACGCGCTCGATAAGGAACTGGAGCGGAGGCAGCACAGCTTCTGCCGCTATGCCGATGACTGCAATATCTACGTAGGCAGTCAAGCGGCGGCGGAGCGAACGCTGGCTTCGATACAGGGCTGGATCGAGAAGCATCTGCGGTTGAAGGTGAATGCCGCCAAGAGCGGAACGGGGAGGGTTTGGGAACGTAAGTTCCTGGGCTTTCGACTGGACTGCAAGAAGCGGATCGGAATAGCACCGGAGAGTGTCGAACGATTCAAGGACCGGGTTCGCGAACTCTGGGATGCGCGGCGAAGTTGCAGCAGTAAACAACTGCGTGACGATTGGAACCGCTACGTGCGTGGCTGGTGGGGGTACTTCCGGCTGGTCGAAGCACGGACCCGGATTCGCGACCTGGAAAGCTGGGTTCGACGGCACATTCGGAAGTGTTTCTGGTTGCGATGGCACGACACGCGGGGACGACTGCGAAAGTTACGGCAGCTTGGCATCACGCGGGACCGGCACTTAGGCGTGGTCGGCAGCAGTCGCGGAGCATGGGCGATGGCGGTGCATCCTGTAATCAACACCGCTATCAGCCACGCGAAACTGCGGAGATACGGCTTCTTGTTTCCAACCGATCTTGAGGCTCGTTAGATCGCCTTTGGTTCAACCGCCGGATGCGGAAAACCGCACGTCCGGTGGTGTGGGAGGGTGGCCGGGCGAAATCCCGGTCACTCCACCCGATGGCGGTTCCTTCGCTTTTTGACCAGGCTTATCGAAAGTGGTTCGCCTCCGGTCGCTGGCGCTCCCGGCACTGTTGGCATGGAGCGCTTCCGGGCGCAGCCACTACTTGACGGAATAACTCAGATGAATCGCGGCGCTGTTTGGGTTATGTGCCGGGCTCCAGTGACCGGAGGCGTTCCGTCCATCCAAACTACTTCTGAAAATAGGGGTCCGGTTCCGGCACGGCGGCTCCGTCTTTGCGCGGCGAAGAGGCCCCGTAATTCACCTTGTTTTTCGCGTCGTACAGTACGGCCTGGCCGCCGCCCATCTGTCCCGAGAACGCGCCCTGCACATCGAGTTTGTGGCCCATTTTCGAAAGCGCGTCGAGCGTTGCCTGCGGATAGCGGTTCTCAATCAACACGCCGCAACCTTCAAATTCGGTGCGCGTGAAGCGCGGAGCTTCGAGCGCTGCCTGGATGTTCATGCCGTGATCGACGATGTTCGAGACGTACTGCGCATGGGCTTGCGCCTGGTTCAACCCGCCCATGATGCCGAAGCCAATGTGTTGTTCGCCCTTCTCCATCAACGCCGGAATGATCGTGTGGAAAGGGCGTTTGCGGGGTGCGGCCACGTTGGGATGCCGCTCATCCATCACGAACAGCGCGCCGCGGTTTTGCAGGTGAAAACCGAGCCCATCGACGGCGATGCCGGAGCCGAAGCCCATATAGAGGCTCTGAATCAGGGAGACGATGTTGCCGTCCTTGTCGACGGCGCTCATGTAGATTGTGTCGCCATGCGTGGGCGGCGGCTGGCCGTGCGTCGCGTTGCAGGTGGCTTTGGCGGCATCGATCAGTTTGGCGCGCTCGGCGGCATACGGTTTTGAAATCAAACCGGACCAGGGCACATCCGAAAAGCGCAGGTCTGCCAGGTAGCGCTGCAAGTCCATATAGGCGAGCTTCTGCGCCTCGATCTTGTAATGCAGGGCTTCGGCGCTCTCGTGCGCGAGCCGGTCGAGCGGGAAGCGCTCCATAATGTTGAGCATCTCGAGCGTAGCCATGCCCTGTCCGTTCGGCGGCAGTTCATAGACTTTCCAGCCGCGGTACTCGGTCGAGATCGGCTCCACCCAGTCGGACTGGAACTCCGCGAGATCGGCGGGGTCGAGCAACCCACCCTTGCGTTGCGAAGTTTTCAGAATCGCCTGCGCGACAGGCCCGCGATAGAAGGCATCCGCGCCGCCCGCCGCAATCAGCTTGAAGGCCTTGGCGAGTTCCTCGTTGCGAAAGATCTGGCCCAGCGCGGGCGCTTTTCCGCCGGGCAGAAACACGCGGCGCGCGTTTTCGTCGGCAGCGAGTTTCTTGGTTGCCGCGCTCCAATAGCCTTCGATGATTTCGGTGACAGGGAAGCCGTGCGTGGCGTAATAGATGGCGGGTTGGAACAGGTCGGCCCAAGGCAGGCGTCCGAATTTCTTGTGCAGTTTCTCCCAGCCATCCACGCAACCGGGCACGGTAACGGTGTCGATGCCGAGCGTGGGCATCGACTTGTGCCCGCGCTCGCGCAGAGATTTTGTGGTGAGCAATTTCGGCGACCAGCCGCTGGCGTTCAGCCCAGTGAGCCGGCCGCTTTTTGCGTCGCGGTAGATCACGAAGAGGTCGCCGCCCATCCCGTTTGACATCGGTTCGACGACCTGGAGTACCGCATTCGCGGCGATGGCCGCATCGGCGGCATTGCCTCCGCGCGCCAGAATCTGTGCGCCCGCCTGCGAAGCGAGAGTCTGGCTGGTGGCTACAATCCCGCGCGTCGTGATCACGGTCGAGCGGGCTTGCGTGCGATCCGCGGGCGAAGCGCAAGCTGCAGACAAGAGCATAAGCGCTGCAATCCTCATGAGCCCTAGAGTATCGAACTTGCAGTATGCGTTGCGTTGGAGACAGCTTACATTCCGCCCTTGACGTATCATGGCTTCGGAACATGCAACGACTCTTCGCTCTCGCACTGTTCGATTCTGGTAGGGTCCCTGATTATGGTTTCAGCGGGTCTTGCCTCTGGAGCTGAACGCTGGGCCGGACGGTTGGGGGACCGGCGAGATAGCCGAGCGAAGTTAGGAAAACATCTGTCTCAAAAAGCACAGCCTCGTGCCACCCGGGCACTCCATTTTCCGCTTTGCTGGAATCGTTGAAGAAGCCATGTCCCAACCCTGGTGCAATATAAAGCTCGGCTCGGTTGCCAAGCGCCACTGACTGCCGTGCGACTTCACGCCCGCCCGCCAGCCACTTGTCCTTGCTGCCGAAGAACAGGATCATAGGCGGGCTGCCTTTGCGGATCGACCATGCGCCGAGCAGTTTCGATTCCGAGGCGCGCTCCTCGCCCGCCATACCTGGTACGAGCAGAGCCGGGTTGTAGAGCACGAGCACATCAGGTTTCGACGACACAGAGCGGTCCTCGCCCTCGGGTTCGAAGGCGTCGCTCAGCGCGGCGACCGAGACACACGTCCCGCCTGCGGAACCACCCGACCCGACCACGCGCGCCGGGTCCACACCCAACGCCGCGGCGTTCATGCGTACCCAGCGTATGGCGCTGCGCCCGTCCTCGATGCTCTTGTCGGGACCGGTCTTGTGCTTGTTCTTGATGCGGTACTCCGGCGTGACCGCTACCATGCCGCGTCCAGCGAGATAGCGCGCCTTGCTCTCGAACTGGTCGGGAGTGCCGCCGGTGAACCCGCCGCCGTATAGCATCAGGATGGCCGACCGCTTCTGGCCCGCCGCCCAGCCATCCGGCAGGAACACGTGCAGCTTCAATTCGCCCTGGGGAGTGTTTTTGAATACGTAGGTCCGGCGTCCAGCCGAGGATTCTAACGGCTGCCGGGCTGGAATCAACTGCGCGGAGACCTGCGAGGCAAGCGCAAGCGCGAGAAGTGTGAGGGAGACAGGGAGGGTCATAAAGAGTCGTAGTCAGCATACCGGGTTGATGGCCGCCGCGTCGAGAGCGTTGAACACAGCCCCATGCTGTCGTTTGTCACCTGTGTCTAGTGTAGTGTCTCTAAAATAGCTTTACAATGGCCGATCTTTTCCAGGATCTTGTTCACGCTCGCTGTCCAAACGAATGGCTTCGGTTGCTTATTGTTGTGGGCCAGATATTCGTTGATCGCCTGTTCCAGTTCTCCCACACTGTGGAAACTGCCACGCCGAATACGCTTGTCGGTGATCTCGCGAAACCAGCGCTCCACTAGATTCAGCCATGAGGAACTCGTGGGTGTGTAGTGAAGTTGAAATCGACCGTGGCGCTTCAACCATCGTTGGACAGCGTCATGCTTGTGTGCCGAGTAGTTATCCAGGATGAGATGCAAGGTCAGATCGGCTGGCGTTTCCCGATCGATCTTTCGAAGGAACTTGAGAAACTCCTGGTGCCTGTGCCGCGCCATGCACTCTCCGATCACGGTTCCTTCGAGCACGTTCAGGACGGCGAATAGTGTCGTCGTGCCGTGACGTTTGTAGTCGTGGGTCATCGTACCGCAGCGGCCCTTTTTCATGGGCAGGCCCGGCTGCGTTCGGTCTAAGGCTTGAATCTGGCTCTTCTCATCGAAACATAGCACCAGTGCCTTGTCCGGCGGATTCAGGTATAGGCCCACCACGTCGGTGAGCTTTTCTACGAACCGCTTATCCCGCGACAATTTGAAGGTCTTACTGCGATGCGGCTGCAAACCGTGGGCGTCCCAGATTCGTTGCACTGTGGCTGGGCTGACGCTTTGTGCGACCGCCATGGTTCGCACGCTCCAGTGCGTAGCGCAGACCGGCTGGCTATGCAGCGTGGCCTCCACAATCTGCTTCACTTTCTCGACTGAAACTCCCGCCTTGCGGCCACGCCCAGGCTCATCTTCGGTGAGTGCTACCGGCCCGCTGCTGAGAAAACGTTGCCGCCACAGAATCACCGTCGGACGGCTGGTCTTCAGTTCTTGGGCGATCCGCCGATTCGGCTGGCCGCTGGCTGCCAACAGCACGATGCGCGAACGAAAAACGATCTTCTGCGGCGTGTTGCGGGCATGGACCCACGCTTCCAACGTGCGCCGCTGGTCTGGATCTAAAGCTAACGGTTCCGCCACGCTCCACATGGTACATCCAGTATGCCCGCGGAACGAACCATTGTAAAGTTATTTGTGAGACACTACACTAGCATGATGTACGTGTCACCAACGTTGAACGACCGATCGCGTCGTGATACAGTTCGGTCTGCGAGTGACTCCTTAGGCTCTGCGCAAAAATACAATGTTAACCAGAAGAGACTTTCTTGCATCGCTGGGCGTCGCGCCGCTGGTCGCCGCGGGTAGACCAGGACGTCCCAACATCATCCTGTGCATGGCGGACGACCTCGGCTGGGGCGATACCGGCTTCAACGGAAACAAAATCATTAAGACTCCGAATCTGGATTCGATGGCCGCTGCCGGCATCCGCTTCACGCGTTTCTATTCCGGAGGGCCGGTCTGCTCTCCGACGCGCGGCACCTGCTTGACCGGCCGCCACTATTTCCGTTATGGCGTTACGCATGCCAATGAAGGCATGTTGCCGAAGCAGGAGATCACAGCCGCTACCATGCTCAAGCCGCTCGGCTACAGGACCGGCCACTTCGGCAAATGGCACCTGGGTACGCTGACGAAGGACATCAAGGACGGAAGACGCGGCGGTCCGGGCACGAAAAACTACATGCCTCCGTGGGAGCACGGATTTGATGTCTGTTTCTCCACGGAGCAGGCTGTGCCCACCTGGGATCCGATGAAGAATCAGCCTTTCGTGACGAAATACTGGGAGGGTCCCGGAAAACAGGCCACCGCGAACCTCGAAGGCGATGATTCGCGAGTCGTCATGGATCGCGTGATCCCATTCATTCGCGACGCGGCGAAGAGCGCGCAGCCCTTTCTGGCCGTGATCTGGTTTCATGCGCCGCATCAACCCGTGGTCGCGGGACCGCAGTATCGCGCCATGTACTCGCAATACGACGAAGGCCAGCAGCACTATTTCGGCTGCATCACAGCTCTCGACGAACAGGTGGGGCGCCTGCGCCGCGAACTGCGCCAGTTGGGAGTCGCGGACAACACCATGCTATGGTTCACCAGCGACAACGGTCCGGAAGGCATGACCGCCGATCAAGGCACCAATCGGGGCGTCACCGCTGGACTGCGCGGACGCAAGCGCAGCCTGTTCAGCGGAGGCGTGAACGTGCCGGGGTTGCTCGAATGGCCCGGCCGTGCGCAACCGGGCCGCGTGATCGACGTCTCGTGCAGCACGCTCGATTACGTGCCCACCATCATGGAAGTGACAGGTGCCGTGCTTCCGGGCAAGCCTAGGCCGATTGACGGTATCAGTCTGATCCCCCTGCTTGCCGGCAAGCAGTCCGCACGCCCCGTTCCGCTCTGCTTCCGCTACATCGAACCAGAGCGGACCATGCACGGCTCACCCACCGTCGCCATGTTGGAAGGGCGCTATAAGCTGCTGACAAACCTTTCCGGCGACGGCAAAGAGGACCTGCTTTACGATGTTGTCGCCGATCGCGGAGAGAGCCAGAACATCATCGGCCGGCACCTGGAGCTTGCGCAATCCATGAAGAAGCGGCTGCGCGACTGGATCGAGTCCTGCCGGTCGAGTCATTCAGGGGCGGACTACGAGGGTCCGTACAAGCCTCTCGAAGAGTTCCCCATCCCTACCGGGACTTGGCCACCGGGACGAGGGGACGCATAAGTGGCTCGTTTACCCCGCAGTTGCCGCGCTCTCTTCTGAACGAAAACAGGAAGAACTTGCGGAGGCGAGCGGCAACGGCGGGCGAGCGGCTCCCTGCAATTCTGAGCGTCAACTGCCAGCGGACATTGCTCGCGAGCTGCTCAGAATTGCTCAACTCATTGATGGAATAAGACTTCGGTTTGTTAGTCACCTGTGTTTAACAAGTTTGGTTTTGCATGAACCTTGTGCGCCCAAGGGGCACATGGTAACGTGATCCAGGTTCTTATATGCTCAGGTACGAGGAAGGTGAAATGATGTCTCGCACAAGTCAGATTTTCTCGAAGGTTCTACTCGCCGCGCTATTCGTCGCGGCGCTTTCCGCCCAAACAACCAACGGCACCATTGTTGGGTCCGTGCGCGATGCGTCGGACCTCGCCGTGGTGAACGCTGAGATCCGCCTGACGCAGACTGCCACGAGCGCGACGAGGCAGAGCGCCACCAACGAACGGGGAGACTTCACGTTCAATAACGTGCCCCCTGGAGAGTATGAGGTTACGGTCACCACGCCAGGCTTCAAAACCGTTGAACGGAAATCGGTTGTGTTGACTGCTTCGGAAACTCTTTCGCTGGGTAATGTACGGCTGGAAATTGGCGCTGTCTCGGAGACGGTGACGGTTGCGGCGCAAGGCGCGACGGTTCAGACAGCTAGCAGTGAGCGTGCCGGTGTGGTCACCACGTCGCAGATTGAGAATCTCGCGATCCGTGGCCGGAATGTCGTTTCACTGACGAAACTGCTGCCGGGCGTTGTGCTGACCGGGGAGAGCGATTCCGTTGCAATTAACATCAATGTCCGGGCGCTTGGTGGCCGGAGCACGATGAATAACATCTCGCTGGACGGCGTGGCGATGAACGATATCGGCAACAACAACGCCGGCAGCATGTACGTGAGCATGGACGCGGTCGCCGAAGTCAAAATCTTGCTGAGCAACTATGCGGCAGAGTACGGCAGACTGGCCGGCGCCAACATCCAGATGATCACCAAGTCCGGCGCGCGCGACTTTCACGGCTTGGGTTCTTATTTCAAACGTCACGAACAGTTCAACGCGAACAGCTTTTTCAACAATCGCCTTGGTTTGGACAAGCCGGTCTACCGCTACAACACGTGGAACTACAATATCGGCGGTCCGGTGTACATTCCCGGAAAATTCAACAAGGACCGCAACAAGCTCTTCTTCTTCTGGTCACAGGAGTTCTGGCCAATCAAATCCACTGGCGGCATCGGCCAGTTGACGGTGCCGACGGAACTGGAGCGTGCTGGAGACTTTTCCCAATCGCTCGATCTCAGCGGAAAGCTAATCGCTGTGAAGGATCCGAGCACCGGCCAGGCGTTTCCTGGGAATCGCGTGCCCGCTAGCCTTGTGAATCCGAACGGCCAGGCGCTTCTGAAGGTCTTCCCGATGCCGAACTTCCTCGATACTTCCATCTCCGCCAGACGCTATAACTACATTTTCCAGGAAACCACGGACAACCCGAAGCGCACGCAGACGCTGCGCCTCGATCACAACATTTCTTCGAAGAATATGCTCTATGGCAGTTGGTCCGATCGCAAGGACGACCAGACGGCGGCCCTCGGTCTGGGCACGTCGGGATCCACCAACTGGCCCCAGATGGTGAAGACTTTCTACTCGCAGGCGCAGCTCCTGTCCGTTCGTTACACGCACATCGTGAATGCGAGTACGGTGAACGAGTTCGGTTTTGGCTATGCCAGGCGCCCGCAGGGAGACCGTGCCACCGACGAGGAGGTCAAGAAAAATCAACGTGCAACGGCAGGCTTCAAAGTAGGCCAGTTCAATCCCGCGAAGAATCCTCTCGACATCCTTCCAAACGCGACCTACGGCGGCGTCTCGAACCCCGCCAACTTATTTGTGGAGCAGAGGTTTCCGCACACCGCCGACCACACGATTTTCAGCTTCACTGACAGCATCGCCAAGACTTGGGGTACGCACAACGCCAAGGCCGGAATTTATGTCGACCGATTTTCCACGAATCGCAAGCTGTACGGACTGTTCAATGGAGCGTTTAGCTTTGATAGAAATGTCAACAACCCGCTCGACTCAGGCTATGCCTACACAAATGGAATCCTGGGTGTTTTCAATTCGTATACCGAGTCCTCGGATGTAGCCTTCCGGCACTATCGCCTCGGCAACGTAGAGTGGTTCTTGCAGGACAACTGGAAGGTCACTCGCAAACTGACGCTCGACCTCGGCGTCCGTTTCTATTGGATTCCGCCGATCCAGGATACGCAAAACCTGCTCTCCGGTTTCGACACCGCGCGCTTCAACGCCGCGAAGCAACCCAAGTTGATCACGCCGGCCCTGGTTGGCGGCAAACGCGTCGGAATCGACCCGACCAATGGGCAAGTCTATAACGCGGCATTGATCGGCGCCATCGCTCCGGGTAGCGGCGATCCTTCGAATGGCATGGTAACGCCGTCTAAGGATCCATCGTATCCGCGCTCTTTGCTGGACGGCAACGGCATACACACCGCTCCCAGAGTTGGATTTGCCTATGACCCGTTCGGTAAAGGCGCCACCGCAATCCGCGGCGGTTTCGGAATGTTCTTCAATCGTGAAATTCTCGAGTCCACGGTGAATCCTTTCGCCATACAGACGCCGATTATCGACAACCCGATCATCAACTTCGGCACCCTTCCGACGCTGCTGTCCTCGACCGGACTGCTCTCTCCGCAGAATGTATTCGGAATCCAGAGAAATGGTGCGGGAACGCCGACGATCATGAACTACAGCTTCTCCATCCAGCAACGCGTTGGCTACGGGACCGTCGTCGATGTTGCCTATGTAGGCTCGCTGGGCCGGCATCTGTTGTGGCGCCGCAACATCAATCCTGTCCCGCTCGGCGCGAATTTCCAGGCATCCAACGCGGATCCGGCAAATCCGCAAGTGCCATTGCCTGCATCGTTCCTTAGGCCCATCACCGGTTACAACAACATTCAGATCAGCGAGTGGGCTTCGTCGTCCAACTATCATTCTCTGCAGGTTACGGCGAACCGGCGTTTTGCGAAGACGCTGGAATTCGGCCTGGCGTGGACCTGGTCGAAGGCGATGAGCTACAACGACAGCGACAACGATGATGTAACGACGCTGGTTTCGCCGCGCGTTTGGAATTACGGCCTTGCGACGATAGACCGCACTCACATCGTGAACCTTAACTGGCTTTGGACGCTGCCGAAGTCGCGCTCCCAGTGGAAGCCTGTCAAGGTTGTGTTGAACGACTGGCAACTCTCCGGGATCGCCTCATTTATCAGCGGCGCTCCCGTAACTGTGGGCTACTCCACCACGACTGCGTATGATGTCACCGGCACGGCTAACTTGGGTGCCCGCATCGACGCAACCGGGAATCCCGTACTGCCGAAAAGTGAGCGCACATTCAGCAAGAATTTCCGAACCGATGTCTTCCGCTTGCCCGCCAAGGGAACCATCGGAACCGCACAGTCTTCGCTGTTGCGTGGTCCCGGCACAAACAACTTTGACATAACGTTGTTCAAAAGTTTTGCAATTTATGAGCGCGCGCGCCTTCAGTTCCGTTGTGAAATGTCCAATGCCTTTAACCACACGCAGTTCAGTGCATTCGACACAACGGCCCGCTTCGATCCTGTGACGGGTGCGCAGACAAATGCGCGTTTTGGCGAATTCACTGGGGCGCGAAATCCGCGCATGATGCAGATGGCATTGCGATTCAGTTTTTAAGTTTGGAGTCCAGACGCTGAACGCCTTGAACATTTCCGAGGCGTTCATGCGCCGTGAAGGCAGGCGAGACGCAATTCGTGCGCCGGCGGACCGGAATCCGCGCAGGCCGTGCGTGGTGGCTGGGTGATTCCGGTTTCGCTGCGCGGATCTAACGCTAGCGCAACTCTTTGAATCACTGATATCTTCGGGCAGAACACAGCTCTGTTTCATTGTTTGGCCATGTGGTTGCCTTTTGCTCAGTCGAGTCGAATCTCTCGACGCAAAGGAAACAGACATGAAGAACCAAACTCTCAAGACGAAATATGCGGTTGCCGTCACGCTCCTGGCGATCGTCCTTGCCTTTACCGCTCCGGCGATGGCTCAGTACGGAAATCCCGGCACGACGCCCGGCACCGGCATTGCCGTTCAGCCGATCACCACCGACGAAGCGCAGTCGCTCAAGTTCATGCGCGAAGAGGAAAAGTTGGCTCGCGATGTGTACCAGCAGTTTTACGAGAAGTGGAATCTGAGCGTCTTTAAAAACATTAGCGCGAGTGAGCAGTCCCACTTTCGCGCGATCGGTACCCTGCTGTCCCGCTATGGCGTGGCGGACCCCGCGCAGTCGACCTCCGACGGCGTCTATTCTGATCCCAAGCTAAACGCTCTTTATGTTGAACTGATCGCGAAAGGGATGCGTTCCGCCCAGGACGCGATGGAGGTGGGGGTACTCATCGAGAAGAAGGACATTGCGGATCTGGAAGAGGCCCTGAAGGGTACCGGCAAGCTGGATATCAAGCGGGTCTATACGAATCTTCTCAATGGCTCATTCAACCATCTCGAAGCCTTCGAATCCATGTGCGAAGTCGTGAGCCCGGCTGGCGCGGCGCTCTGAGCACTCGCCCTCGTTCTCGCGCGGCGTGTTCTCGACCACGCCGCGCCACACCAGTGCGGTCTTGATCTGGCGCAATACCATCTCCGCCCAGCCGCTCGAATCGGTTCTTCATGACGGTCAGCCGGATGGCGGCCCAAGCGACGGCTGCGAGGAGAACGGGTTTGGTGAAGAAGAACATTCCCGCCGGCGCGGATGTCGCGAACCTGCCGTAGCTCTGAGGTGTGAGGCTGGCCGGCACAACGCGCCAGTACTCTTCTTATTGACTCCCGCATAATATAGAGTTATTCCAGACGCAGTAAGGATTGTTTCCAGAAAGCGCTAATCAAACGCGGGCGGCGGCGCATCCGGCGCAGCGTGGTGCGGGCCGCCTCGCTAAGGTGCCAGTAGTCTTTGGGGCAGACGTTGGCCAGTTCGTGGTGCTTCCAGTAGCTCCAGATGTACTCGACCGGATTGAGTTCGGGTGCGTAGCCCGGCAGGTATTGGACCTCGATCCGTCCGGCCAGACTCTCGATGTGGTCGCGTACTAACCGACTCCGGTGGGCAGGCAGCCCGTCCCAGATGACCAGCAAGGGTCCGCGGATATGCCGGACCAGCGCTTGCAGGAACTCCACTACCTGCGGACTCTTGACGCTCCCGGCGTAGAGCCGGAAGTAGAAGTTCCACACCGTGAGGCCGGCCACCGCCGACAGGCTCTTCCAATTGAAGTTGTAGTCCAGTACAGGCGTTTGCCCACGCGGAGCCCACATACGACAACGGTGCGGACGCTGACTCAGCCCGCTTTCGTCGACAAAGACTATCGTGCGCCCCTGCGTGCGGGCTTTTTTTTAATGGCCGGCCAGGTCTTTCGCTTCCAGGTTCGGATCGCCGCCTCGTTTCGCTCACGCGCCCGGCCGACGGGTCGTTGCGGACTCCAGCCCAGTCCCACCAGAATCTTCCAAACATGACCTTCGTGGTAGGTGACGCCAAACTCCTCCTCGATCAAATGCGCCACACGCGGGCAGGTCCACAGGGGCGTCTCATAGCCCAACGATTCCGGTCCCTGCAACAGAAGCTCGCTCAGGCGCTGACGATCCTCGCTCGTGAGGAGGGGTTTGCGGCCGGCGCGGCCGGCCTTGCGCAACCCGTCTTTGCCGCCCGCCCGATACTCCTGCACCCAGCGGGCTACGGTCTGCCGCGCCACTTTCAACCGGCGGGCCACCTCCGCCTGCTTCAATCCCTTCTCCCACAAGCGGATCGCCTCGAAGCGGCGTTTCTCCAAGGCCTCGAAATCACGTCGCACTCCGGCAGCATTGCCCATACCAGGTTAGACGTAGTATCGCGGGAAAAGTGTCGCTATATTACGCGGGAGTCAATAAAACACGAGATTGCAGGGATGAGCGCCTCACTCTAGTGAGTTACCGAACGTTTGCCACCGACCAGTTTGCCTAAACTCTTATTGCGCAGCCGCACTGTCACCTTATGCGTTTGCGGGGTTGCGCTGGTCGTGCCGGGGTTATATCCGACGACGTATTCACAGACAAGCTGAGCGACCATGGAGCGCAGAATTGAGCGCATGATCACGCTGTTGGCCATGGGTGGATCGAAGCTGCGCCCGCCAGTCAATTCACCCAGCGACGCGAAGTCCTGGATCTCTCTCTCCTTGTCCAGCGCTCGTGAGTAGTTAGCCGGAGGATTGGCGCCGGGCCTCGCGGCCTGATTGTGCGCCTGAATCTGTTTGGCGATCTTCTCGTGCCCAACAACCATCGGATAGATCGGAATCCCGTATGCGTTCGCGACTTTTGCCGCATTGCGTGGCGGTGTATCGGTCGTCGCAAAACCATCCGATATTACCAGCATCAGGCGTGTGACATTCGCACCGGATGCCGTTGACGCAAGTCGCGCCGTTTCCATGATAGCCTCATACATTCTAGTGCCGCCGAGATTGGTCTTGTACACGACATCAAAGGCCTGCTTAAGTTTCGCGACATCATTCGTAGGCGCGCACAAACGCTTGAGCTTGTTGGCAAAAATATAAACCGAAATCGTGATGTTGCCGTCCATGCTGTCCAGCAGCGTCTCCTTCATGATGAACGCATCGAGCATTCCTTCGTTCATGACGCTCTGGCTGACGTCCAACAGCAGGATCAATTCGATCGGTATCGTGCGGTGGCCGCCTGGTCCGCTGTTGGGGCCTTCGAACAGAACCAACTTCTGCACGACGCCGTCTTCAAGCAACTCGATATCGGACGCGCGCAGGTCCTGGACGTAGCGGTTTTTATTGGTGACATGAAAGCGAACCAGCGCCAGTCCGGTGTCCGATCTAAAGATCACTTCGGGAGGCTCGGCATCGGGCTGAGTTTGCGCGGATCCCGGTCGAATTCCACCAAATGCGCAGGCCAGAGCCAAACGAGTGAACGCCCTACGGTCGACCTTGATGATGCGCATTGGAGAGAGTATAGCGCGATCAAAGTGGCGAGGCAGCACAAGCTGTTTGCCGATGCCAGAACTCCTGGCTCACGCGCCTGATTTCAGCATCGCCGCGAACTTCTCGCGAAATTTGCGGACTTTTGGCTCGACTATGTACGCGCAGTACGGCTGACCCGGGTTGTCGCGGTAGTAGTCCTGATGGTAGTCTTCTGCCTTGTAGAATGTTTCTGCCGGGCGGAGTTCGGTCACGATCGGCTTGCCCCAGATCCCCGACTGCTCCAACTCCGCAATCATCTGTGCTGCGATCTCGTGCTGCTGTTCAGAGTGCCAGAAGATGACGGAGCGGTACTGCGAGCCAATGTCGTTGCCCTGGCGGTCGCGCGTCGTAGGATCGTGAATCGTGAAGAAAACCCCAAGGATCTCGCGTAGTGAAGTCACCTCGCTGTCGAACGTGACCTGTACCACTTCGATGTGCCCGCTGCGGCCCGTACAGACATCCGCGTAGGTTGGGTTCGGTTTCGAGCCTCCCATGTAGCCGGAATCCAGTGAGACAACTCCCTGCATACGGTCGAACACGGCTTCCAGGCACCAAAAGCAGCCGCCTCCCAGCGTTGCGGTCTCCAGTGTTGGCATATAGTTCAGGATACGGTGAATTCGCACTGCACCGTGAGCGATTTCTACGCGCAACGATGAGTCTCTCGGTCCCGCGATCCCGGTTGGTGCGGACGAACCGTACGATGCCGGTGCCGCGCCGAACATTGCTGTACCTACGTGAACGCGGCTGCCGGTTGGGCGATGCGCAAGGGCATGTCCACGCCTGCTTCAGACCTCCGGACCATGACGACCGGAAGGATACGACTCTGGATTACGGGAGCCCCGTTCGAACGAAGGCGGGACTCCGCGTTGCTCTCGCTTACTCCGGATCGTGAAACTACGGCAGCGAAATTCCACAGACGATACGGTAGAATCCGCCCGACGCGCCTCCGACGTCGGACACCTCTGCGTAGATCACCTTGCCATTGGTTGCGGGGATGGTCACTTTGAGCCGGCCGTCCGGCGTGCCGTGCGTCGCCATCGTGGCATTCACCAGAACTGTGGAGCCATCGGAACCCAGAATTCGGAGTCGCGGGTTGATGCCACCGCCGAGATCTCTTAGAACGAAATCGAGCGTACCCGTTGATCTGGGCTCGATTCGGAAGACGTCGAAGTCAGCGAGCAGCTCAAGCCGGCCGGGCAGGCCGGTCCAATCCGCCGGCAACAGGGTGGCAGCTACAACGCTGTTGCCGTAGTCGTCGGCCTTCACTCCTTCGACGAATAGTTGCGTCTGCGCGACGCTCGTGAATTGTCCGCTGATGGGGATCGTCACCGGTGTGTCTTCGCCCAATAGAGCGCGCGAAGTCAATTGAGCCGTGCCCAGCGAGTTGTTGAATCCCACCTGCACGAGATAGGCGCCATCGGCGCTGTAATTGAGCAGGCCGGTGTACGTTCCATCGTCAGCCAGGCCGTCGGGAGCGACACCGTCATCGTGGAGCGATAGCGTCGCGATGCTGCCGTCAGGACGCTTCACCTGTGCATTTACCGCTGCCTTGGCGATCGGCATGTCTTGGGACAAATCCGCTGAGATAATGAGCCGCTCCGGGTAGCTGACAACGCGGTTCGTCGCGCTGTGGATATTGGTGAGGTAAGTGTTCACGCTGTCATCCACTCCGAATGCCGCGAAGCTCCACTCATACTTCGCGAGGCTTGTCTGGACTTCAAGCTGCCACAGGCCTATGTACTTCGGAAATCCTGCGTCGGTCTTGGCGGGGAAGGAGATCTGAAAGAGACACACAACCTCCGATCCAGTTGTCGTGCAAGCCGGAGCGTATGGCGAACCATCCGGCCCCCTGAGCTTGAAATTCAAAACACCCTGCGGCGCCCAGTAGCTGGCGACAACGTTCAGGCCGGTGAGCGATTCATCCGTGCGAAAAGTCTCGACAGGCACATCTGTGGGATCCTTGTAGCCCACTTGCGTTACAGGACCAAAATCCGTGACCATTCCGTCCAGCACATGGAGCAGGTCCGATGTAAACGCGGGTGACCAGTACAGATTCTGGCGGCTGACGTCGAGGGCGAGCGACCGCAATTCACGGTCTGGCGAGGCCGTTCCGAACTCCGCCACCGCCAGCTTTGCGCGGTTATCTCTGTAATCGAGGCCCTTCGAAAGCGGGCTCCCGCCTTCTGTCTCAGGCCCACCCGCGATCAGGAATGTGAACCGATTAGCCTGATTCGACGAATCTGCGCTCAACAGCAGTTGCAGAGCCTGCTGGGCAGCGTTGGCGATGGCCCGGCGCGCATCGCCAGCCGCGATCGTGTCAATCGCCGTCTTGATCGTGGTTCTTGCGGCCTCGGTATCCATTTCGGTGATCCCTTTGACCACGCTGACCGAACCGTCAAAGCTCATGATGCCGACTTTCCATGCCCCAAGCTCCAGTTGATCCACCAGCAACTTGGCGGAGGCCTTCGCCTTAGCAAGCCGGTCCTGGTTGAGCATGACCTGGGAGCGGTCGATCGCGATCATCACGACATAGCGGCGTCCCGCCCAATAGACCTGCGGATCAGGGACGGGTGGAACAGCGGGTAATCTAGGCTCAATCCGGTAACCTTGAGCTAGTTCTGCCGCGGTTGCGTCATCCGCGTCGGGGCGGAAACCGGCGAGTTCGGGATAGTAGTACCTGGGAAGCCACCACCCGACGGTCACGGCCGGATCGGCGCTCGGGTTGCGTACCAAGGTGGGCCAGGCGGGCGCCGCGTAGATCCGCTGCTGCGCGGTACTCACCGCTCCCAGCTTGTCGTAGATCTTTTGACTTGAAAAATTCAGCCAGGATCGGCCAAGCGTGATGGCTCCATATTGATCGTTCATTACGGAAGGCGAGACTGGGGTGTCGGTATTGGCGGGGCGGGCACCACCCCCTAAGGCCTTCTTATATTCGTCCAACATCCCATAGAAAAAATGACCCCATTCATGGCCCAGAGTGTAGCCGCGCTCCAGAGGGGAGTCTGCTGCGACCCAATTAGCCCATGTCTTGAACCAACCAGGCGACCAGGAGTCGCAGAAGTGTATGCTCTTCCCGGGCCTTTTCCTGCCTGATGGAGGAGCGCTTGGTCCGTTGTCGACGGCGCAAGTCTCGACCCAATTGACATCCGCCTGGCGTTGAAATTCCTTATGGTGGAAAGTGACACTGCGGATTCTGTGCGCACCGTTAGAAGCCTCGTACACAGTATCCCCAAAGGCATTAATGATGCTCGTGTACTTGGCCTTGTCTCCAGGTGCGAGAGCCAGCGGATTCCGATACAGCGAAACGTGCACATCAAACGCGCGCTGGGACATCTCGATCTTCCCAAACAGGTCGACGTAGAAAGGGAATGAACGGCAGGAATTCATCTTGATCCTGTAAATGATCGTGAAGTACTCCCGCGGCGCGACAATCTGGTCTGCCGTCAGGCTGTAGTCGACTTCCTCAAGCGTGTTGACGCCCGGCTGTACCATCGTTTGGGTCCGGATCTCACGCAGCAGGTAGTCCGACGTGTTGAGCCATTTAGCCGTAACGTACATGTAGGTGCCGGGATTCTGGTCGACATTGCAGGGGCTGGGGTTCACCACATAGGACGGCGACTTCGTCAGCCAAACATACTGGCTGACCTTGATCTCTTGAGCGGCCGCTTCTCGGGGATCTTCTGTCGCGAAGCGGTTCGTCTGCTTGAACTCCGACGCCTGCGGAGCCATCTGAAAGTCGATCAGAGGGCCCTGCCCGGCGAAGTCTTGCGCCCGGCCGGCAGGAGTGATTGCCAAGCCCACGAGGGGCATGATTGATAGGATCCGGAAGAACGCAATGGCCGCAGTATTTCCGGCAAAGTGTGTTTGCATGCGCGTGCCCTCCAGTGTTTTCTTCCGGGGAGGAGAAGACGAATTCTGCTTTCCTTCGGTCAGCGCTCCAAGTGAGAACAGCACGTTGCCTAAGACTCCCGCCACCCTCAGGTGCGGCCCGGAAGACCGTCAGCGCGGGCGCAGGTGAAAGCGTGCGCCCCTGTATGCGGAATCTCCGTCTCGAAGCGGAGTCGCACTCCGTCGTCCTTTCGCCCGCATGATACAGCCACTAGTCGCGCCGGTTGGGACGCGAGGCCGGGGTGTCGCATTCACTTGGTTCTAACTGGCAGCGCCCCAGCGTCCTCTGCGCGCTCTAGAACTCATTTCAGTTCCGGGCGAAAGAATACACAATTCCGTATAGCTCCGCCGGAACTGGATGTCAATGGGTATTGAAGTCTTTTTTTTATGATGACTATCTTCGAGCCAAAGCTGGTCGGAGTCATGCAGCGTTGCCGAGAACTCACGTTACGGCCTGGGCAAGCGGTGCGCGATAATCTCGTAGCCTTGCTCGGTATTGACGCGCAACTTTATCTTCTGTAGGACTTCGAAATATGAGATCGGCTCGCGCGCGCCGGCTTTCAACAACTGCAGCAGCTTGGCTACCGCCACGTCGTCAAGGACGAAGTGTCCGGCGGCATTGATCGAAGACATATCAGTGCCGGTGAGCAGCAGCGCGCCGCGTTCGCCTTGCGGCTTGGGCAAATAGACGACATCGGCATAGCCTTGCTGGCCGAATTCCACTGGATAAGGATTCTGCTTGCCCGGCTGGGGAGACTCATTTGTGCTTTCTTGCGGAGTTGCGACACCTCAACCCGCGCGATCGTGTCCACGCCCGACGACCGTGCCGCTACGCGAACCAAAGTTGCGGTTACCACCAGGACAGTCGACTCGGGTGCGACACTGGAGACGTTCTTGAAAGCGGCAGGTGGCCGAGCGATCTGGCTTGAACCCGCGCGGTGATATCTGTCTTCACCCCTCAAGGGTCAGCACGTTCACTGGAACTCAAGGTTCTTGTGGAGACCTTGCATACTCTTGTCTGTACTGATTTCCACGTCATGCACCCCGGGGGCCCGAACCGCGGAATCCACCTGAGGCGTGTAACCGGCCTTCCAATAGACGATGGTGTACTTGCCCGCCGGAAGGTTTAGAGTGTAGGCTCCCTTCGCGTCGGTGGTCGCTTTAGCCGTCACCTTTCCGCGGATCCGATCCGCGCCAGCCCGGCCCGTATTGTAGTCCAGCGCTGGGCCAGCCACCACAGTCCCACCCGCCAGGGCGCGCTTCTTGGGGGACTGACCAGGAGCACCTCCATACCACTCTGAAACAGTTCCTGTGAGTCTGACCTGTGCGGTCAGGGGAAGGGCCAAGCTTCCTAGCAGGGCCATCAGGATCAACCGGCGATTGAGCACCTCGACCACCTTTCATCACTGCTCAGGTCGGCATCATCGCAACGCCGCCTTCAGAATGATACTGTCCCATCTTCAGCAAGTCAAGATACAAAAGGGTCTGTTTATAGTTAATTCAGATTGACATATCCGGTGGCAAATCAGGGAGCGGTGTTAACACAAACACGCAACCCGGTGGCCGCGTCCCACTCGTGGCAGAATGTGAAGAGGGCTTCGGTGCGTCTGAGTTAACCCAGGTGTTGAAAGCATTATCGCCGGATCTCGACTTCTGTGCGCACATCGAAACGGCGCCCGTTCGAGTCGGTTGGCAATATGAAAAAGTCTGAGCTTATGCCTGTCGAGAAAGCGGAAGCCGTGGTTCAGGCATAACATGTATCAACGGCGAATTCTGCATACCCTTTGGATTCTCATGACTGCGCTACCGCTCTTTGCGGCGGAATCTTTCTTGCTCGATCAGGGCTTCCGGCAGATGTACAACCTGGAGTTCGACCAGGCGCACACCACTTTCCGGCGCTGGGAGCAATTGCATCCCGAAGATCCCATGGGGCCAGTTTCCGAAGCGGCGGCTTACAGCTTTGCGGAGTTTGACCGGTTGCACATTTTGCAATCCGAGTTTTTTACCAACGATGAGGGTTTTCTGAATCGGCGCAAGCTGGTCGCGGATCCTGTGGTTAAGAAGAAGTTCGAGGATGCGCTCGCCAAATCCAAGCAACTTGCCGACCGCGCCCTGGCTCGTGCGCCGGGAGACGAAAATGCCATGTTTGCGGCGATCCTGCGCTGCGGGTTGCGTGCCGATTATCTGACCTTGATCGAGAAGAGCTATCTCGCTTCTTTGAAAGAAGTGAAGACCGGGCGAATCATGGCGGAAAAACTGCTCGCCGGCGATCCAAAGCATTACGACACGTATTTGGCTATTGGACTCGAGAATTACCTGTTGAGCCTAAGGTCCGCTCCCGTGCGCTGGATTCTGCAACTCGGCGGAGCTAAGATTGACAAGGAAGCGGGGCTGGCCAAGTTGCGCCTTACTGCAGCGCACGGACGCTTCCTGCAACCTTACGCGCGTTTGCTGCTGGCTGTGGCGGCGTTGCGCGACAAGAATCGGCCGCTTGCCAGGGAATTGCTGGCGGGCTTGTCAAAAGAGTTTCCGCGTAATAGGCTCTACACTGAAGAGTTGGCCCGATTGAAATGACTGGAGCGTAATGAAAATTGCCAGCGCCGCGAGCGCGTTTCCCGACCACTACTATCCGCAGGCTGTTCTGCTGGAGGCCTTCCAGCGGTATTGGGCGGGCCAGCTCGAAAATCCCCGCTTTCTCGAGCGTTTGCACGCGAACGTCGCTGTCGACGGACGCTACACAGCATTGTCGATGGAGGAGTACTTCGACCTCTCGACCTGGGGGCAGGCCAACAATCACTGGATTCGAGTCGCTCTGCAGATCGGCGAAAAGGCTCTCAGCGCAGCATTGTCGCGCGCCGGTCTCAAGCCCAGTGATCTGGATGCGCTGTTCTTCGTCTCCGTCACTGGCATTTGCAGTCCATCCATCGATGCCCGGCTGATCAACCGCATGGGACTCAAGCCGGGTCTGCGGCGCGTTCCGATTTTTGGCCTCGGATGCGTGGCCGGCGCGTCAGGAATTTCCATGGCGGCGGACTACGTCCGCGCTTATCCCAAACGCGTCGCCGCATTGCTGTCGGTCGAACTGTGCTCGCTCACGCTGCAGCGCGAGGACCTGACGGTCGCTAACCTCATCTCCGCGGGGCTCTTCGGAGACGGCGCCGGAGCGGTTATCGTCGTCGGCGCGGAGCGCGAAACGCCCGGAGTGCAATTCCTCGCTTCACGGTCGATCTTCTATCCGGATACCGAGAAGGTGATGGGTTGGGATATCTCGGAAAAGGGCTTCCGGATTGTGCTCTCGCCCGGAGTTCCTGATGTTGTCCGCGAGCACCTTGCTCCGGATGTCGACGCCTTTCTCGCGGATCAGGGTTTGCAGCGCAGCGACATTGGAAGTTGGATCATCCATACCGGCGGCCCCAAGGTGCTCGAAGCCACGCAGGACGCGCTGGATCTGCCCGCCGCCTCGCTCGCGCCCTCTTGGGATTGCCTGCGCCGGACCGGAAATCTCTCCTCGGCCTCCGTGCTTCTGGTGCTGGAGGAGTTCATGATGAATCGCCGTCCGCCCGCCGGATCACTCGGACTGCTCGCCGCAATGGGGCCGGGCTTCTGTTCCGAACTGATTTTGCTGAAGTGGTAGGCTGCTGTGTTGATGAAGGCGACACGATGCATCATTGAGCTCGTTGTCGCCGGAAGTGTGTTGGCCGGCGCAAATGCCGAGACTGTAGTGGAACTCGATGCCGCGCAGACTCGTGTCGAGTTCACTCTGGGGGCGACCATGCACACGGTTCGCGGCAGCTTCCGTCTCAAGCAAGGTGTCATTCGCTTTGACCCGCTAACCGGCAAAGCGAGTGGCGCACTAGTGATCGACAGCGCCACAGGCGATAGCGGCAACGTCGCGCGCGACCGGAAGATGCATAAGGTTGTTTTGGAGAGCGAACGTTACCCGGAGATGCGCTTTGTTCCCGATCGCGTGGAAGGCAAGCTCACGGTGCCAGGAACTTCAACAGTCGGACTGCACGGTGTTTTCAGCATTCATGGATCGGTTCACGAGATGTTGCTGCCAGTGCAGGTGACGGTGACGAAGGACCAGATGACTGCGACGACCAGCTTCGTCGTGCCGTATGCGGAGTGGGGTTTGAAGAACCCGAGCACTTTTATTTTGCGGGTCGAAGACAAAGTCGATATTTCGATCCATGCTGCCGGGCGTATGATTGGACATTGAGATGGGGGAGACAGAAACAGTGAGCACTGACAACGGCGATCTTGTCACGAGAGTTCTGCGCAGAATAGCAGCGACACAACGGCTGCCGGAAGAGAAGGTCACCATTGACAGCACCTTCGAAGACCTTGGCATCGATTCCCTGGACGGGATCAATGTGATTTTTGCGATTGAAGATGAATTCGATATCTCCATTCCGGACGACGCCGCGCAATCGATTCGTGGCGTCCGCCAGATGGTCGAGGGGATCGCGGTCCTGGTCGCGGCGAAAGCGCAAGCGCAGCAATGAGGCGCGTTGCGATCACGGGCCTGGGAGTCGTTTCCAGTATCGGACTTTCGGTTGCGGATTTTCTGGCCTCATTGCGCACAGGCCGCGGAGGCATCCGTCCGCTCGACCAGTCCGGCTCCTCCGAGCTTCGTTTCTCCAAAGCCGCGCAAGCCCTCGGATATACGGCCACGGACCACTTCGAGCCGAAACAGGCGGACATGATCGACCGCTTCGCTCAGTTCGCCCTGGTTGCGGCGAGGCAGGCGCTTCGCGATGCCGCCGTTGATTGGACGCCCGGCTTGCGGGAAAACACGGCTGTGATTACAGGTTCATGCGCGGGTGGGCAAAACGCGCAGGAGCAGGGCTTCGTAGACCTTTACAAGTCCAATAAGAACCGTGTAAGCCCACTGACGATTCCGCGGACCATGGCCAACGCCGGCGCCAGCCACATATCCATGGAATTCGGCCTGACAGGTCCCGCTTATACCGTCTCTACCGCATGTTCCTCGGCGGGTCATGCAATCGGACAGGCCTTCTGGATGGTGCGTTCGGGAGCCGTTGACATGGCGCTGGCCGGTGGCAGCGAAGCGCCTTTCAGCTTCGGATTTCTCAAGGCATGGGAGGCGATGCGAGTGATTTCGCAGGACACTTGCCGCCCGTTCTCACGCGATCGCAGCGGCTTGATCCTGGGCGAAGGCGGAGCCATGCTCGTGATGGAGCCGCTCGAAGCGGCGCAAGCTCGCGGCGCCACGATCTATGCGGAGATCGTGGGCTTCGGAATGTCGTCCGATGCGTCGCATGTCACGCAACCCGCGGCTGCTGGAGCGATCCGAGCCATGCGATCGGCTCTGGCGGACGGCGGCGTCGATCCGGCCCAGGTCGACTACATTAATGCGCACGGCACCGGCACGGCCGCCAACGATTCGAACGAAACACTCGCGATTCGCACACTGCTGGGCGCAAGGGCCGACGCAGTAGCGGTAAGTTCCACGAAGTCGATGCACGGCCATACACTCGGCGCAGCCGCGGCGCTGGAAGCAGCGGCGACGGTCCTATCGCTGCATCATGGCTTCCTGCCTGCGACTCTCAACTTCAACGAGCGTGATCCGGCCTGCGACCTCGACATAGTACCGAATCAGCCGCGCGAAGCGAGCAGCGAGTACGCGCTGTCGAACTCCTTCGCCTTCGGTGGGTTAAACGCTGTATTAGCCTTCCGCAAAATCTGACGCCAAGGCTGCGGTTAACGACCGCCGGAGTACCCTACAAGAGCGGAAGAAGTTTCTCGAAGAACTGCCTTGCCGCCTTCAGTCCAGGCTCCTGTGGGCCATCGTAGTACAGGATTTCGGCAGCGAGCAGTCTGGAGTATCCGACACTGGAGAGGTGCCGTAGCAGCCGGCGCCAGTCCACAATGCCGGTGCCGGGAACGTAGTGGTCCTTCCAGTCAGACGCACGGACGTCGTGAACGTGGAGATGAAAGAGTTTGGAGCCGAGGCCCTTAGCGACTTCCATCACCAGATCGTTGTAGCGCTGGATTCCCTTGGGCGTGCCCCGCTCCGCATCCGCAATGCCGTGGTCCGGGAAAAAGCTCATGTGACCGGTGTCAAGCGTTCCACCCACGTTTTTCCGGCCTACGGCTTCGATCAGCTCGAGGTACTCCGCCAGCTTGTACGGCCGGGTTGTCTCGATGCCCAGCCGGACTCCGTGCCTGGCAGCTCGATCGCCCAACTCGCGGTAGAACTCGACCAACTCCGCCTTGGCGTCTCGAAACGAGAGATCTTTCTCGCTGGCGACGTGGACTGTGGCGACGGATGCGCCCCAGAAGCCGCTATCGTCGATAGATCGCCGCAGTTCCTGGCGGGACTTCTCTCGCAGCCTGGCATCCGTGGCGATGGGGCGGAAATCCGGGTAGTACGGCAGGTGCGTCGTAACATGCCCGAATCGTTTGACGAGCTTCTTCAGGCGGATACGCTCCTCCGGAGTGAGCCGATCGACTATGGCGAAGGGATAGGTCTGACCCTGGGGTCCGTCTTTCTCGGCGAAGGTCGCGATCTCCACTCCCGCGAATCCGAGTTCCAGGATTTTGTTCAGCGTTCCTTCAAAGCCCAGGTTGGTAAGGCTGCAGCCACAGGCCGTGAATTGGGTCATGCTGAGTTTCCGCGATGTTACAACCGGCGACGTTGCCGCCAATGACGGAACCATGTACCAAGCAGGTGCTTGCAGCAAAAATGAACGTCGACGCATTATTTCCATCCTCCCAGAACCGCCGTGGTCCTGGTCGGTGCCGGATTCGTCGGGAATGTTGGAGCCGTTGACGATCAGGCGCGGGTCGGAAGGTTGTGCCAGTACTCCACCGGCGATGAGAAGTTCGGCAAACAGGAGCGGCACGGCTGGAAGCGGCATGATGCCCCTTTTCTTAAACTGGTACGACAGTTTTTCTATTGCGATGCTATCCCGACAGTCGTACACTGTCAGTGGGGTAAACAGAAAACTGTTGTGCCAGTTTCAAAACACAAGAGCGGAGCGATTCTCGCGGAGCAAGCCTACGAGCTGCTGAAGGCTGCGATTCTGGCGGGTCGCCTGCCGCCTGGAACACCGCTCTCGCGCCGGCGCCTGGCCGAAGAACTGGGCATGAGCCCGGTGCCGGTCGGCGGCGCCGTTACCCGGCTGGAAGGCGAAGGCCTGGTCGAGAGCAAACCGAGGGCGGGGACCCGCGTGCGAATCGCGACTGCGGAGGAGATTCACGGCAATTACGTGCTTCGTGAGGCGCTCGAGACGCACTCGGCGTGGCTCTTCGCGGAATCGGCGGAAGCGCGCTTCCAGAAGCGATTGCTGCGCACGGCGTCGAAACTGGATGCGGCTTACAGTGCGCTGGCGCGTAGCAAACACTACAGCGCGGCGCGGCATGCGCGCGTCGAGCGGATCCACATCTCCTTTCACATGCTGATCGCCGAGGCGACCGAGGTGCCGGTGCTGATCAGCGCGATCGAGCGCAGCCATGTATTGCTGTTTAACTGGATTTTCACGCTCTCCAATGAGTTCGACGAATTTCCGGAGCGCTGGCACAGGGACTTGGCGGAGACGCTGGTGAACGGCTCGCCCGATCAGGCGGAGGCGGCGATGCGGATGCATGTACGCTTCCGGCAGGCCGACGTTATTAAGCGATTCGGGGCAATGGCGGAGCAGGAGACCGCCGCACCACCGCACATGGTGAGAGGCCCGCAGCGCCGCACTTTGGGTAAAGACAGCGCGACGGGCCTGCTCGCATAAGGGAACAGATAGATGCGAATTACAGACTGCAAGGTTTGGCTGGTCGAGGGCGTCAAGTACAACTGGACGCTGATCAGGATCAACACCGACGAAGGCATCACCGGAATTGGAGAGGCGACGAACTGGCCGGGGAGTCCACTGGTCGAGGCGGCTTGCCTCCATGTTGCCGAGCGAATTATCGGAGAGGATGCGACGCGCATCGACTACCTTTGGACGAAGCTCTACAGGGATATGAACTGGTTGGGCCAGGCCGGGCCGCTGATGAGCGCGATCAGCGCGGTGGATATCGCGCTTTGGGATATCGCCGGCAAGCGGGCGGGTATGCCTGTGTATCAGTTCCTTGGCGGCGCCTATCGCAAAGAGATCCTGTTGTACGCGAATTACTGGTTCACGCAGGGCGACGGGTCCGCGCAGAGTTATCGCGAACAGGCGCTGGCGATGAAGGCGCAGGGCTTTACGGCGTGCAAGTTCGATCCGTTCGCGCACACGAACTATCTGTATGGCAGCCACCTCTCAACGAGCTTGACGCTGAGCGAAGAGCAGAAGCGGCTGGCACTCGAAAGGTTACAGACCGTGGCCGAAGTGCTGGGACCTGATTTTCCGATCGCGGTGGAGACGCACGCGATGCTGAACGGGCCTGTGGCCGTTGAGATGGCGCAACGGATCGCGGCGCTAGGCATCAACTGCATGTGGTACGAAGAGCCGGCGGGACCGGAATTTCCAGACGCGATCGCCGACATTCGGCGGCGAATTCCATTGCCGGTGTGCGTGGGAGAGCGGCTGCATTCGCGCTTTATGTGCCGGCCGGTGCTGGACAGGCAGGCGGCGGACGTGTTGATGCCAGACATCACGCGCTGTGGCGGGATCAGCGAGTTGAAGAAGATCGCGACGCTCGCGGAGAGCTACAACGTGCCGATCGCGCCGCACAACCCGAATGGGCCGGTGTCGACAATCGCGTCGGCGCACGTGGCGGCTTCGATTCCGAATTTCTTCCGGCAGGAGTTCATGCTGCACGACGTGGCCTGGCGGGACAAGGTTCTGGACCGGCCGCTGCCGGTGCACGACGGATTCTATCACCTGGATGATCGGCCGGGGTTGGGTTTTGAACTCGTGGAGGAGGAGTTGGATCGTCATCCGGGCGTACGCGCGGCGCGGGATGGGTTCTACGTCTGACGATGCGAAAACGTGTTACGGCTCGCGTTTCCCAATTTCACTCTCCGCCCAACGATTACTGGACACCACAGTATTCAGCGTGGAGCCAGGGAATGATTTCGAACGGGATCGACCGGACGTGCGAGAAGCTTGGCCGCGGGCGATTGACTTCTGCAATTGGTATTTGAAGGCACGCGGCGTTCAGAAGATCCGGTGAGCCACGACTTCCGACCGAACGGGTGCGCCGGCTGTGTGTTTCGCGCGCAGGAGCAGTTCGAAGCCGCGTGGCGGTGTGCCGGCCTTCAGGCCGATTTTTGAAAGCTCCGCTTCGAGGCGGCTGAGGTCAGTGAGGAATTCCCCTGCTCCTTCGGTTCCTTGAGAGCTCGTTCCAGCGACGAACAGGATGTGTCCGCCCTGGAAAACGGATGGCAGAAATGCAACCAGGCCATAGGACTCGCGAAGGGAAGGGGTGAGATTCGCCGGCACGTATCTCTTGAGTTCTCCCGCCCGTGGCGCGCGATTTTCAAATGTCGGTTCATCGGTTGAGTTGCCGAATGCGGAGTGGAAGTTGAGGCGGTCCTCAATGAGTTGGGCCCAGGGATTGGCGCGCGCGGTACCAAGGATCACGAAGTTCTCACCGTCCTTGATGGTGCGCAGCGACATCTCTCGCGCGAAGGAGACATTGACTGGAGCCCCGTTGGCCTGGGCCAACTGGGCGATGCGAATGGCCGTGGTGGAATAGGAAGCGCTCGTGTACTGATTTGACACCAGGAAATTCAGGAAACCGGCGAGTTCGGGTTTCGACGCAACGTCGGCAGGGAAGTAGTTCCGATTCACGTAGTCGGATAGTGAGAGCCTCGACTTCAGGATGTTTTGCACTCCGCCGACGCTAGTGTCGGCGAGGATGATGTGAATGCCTCTTCCCTTTCCGAATAGCGCCGACCACGGCGGAAGATCCGAAGCGGGCGACAGACGTGCTGCGAGTTGGGTGCGCAGGCTGTGATTTTGCCATGCGAGCCAGACGCAGCACACGGTGAGCGCCAGGAAAGCGGCGCCGATCCAGAAGGTTCGTGCGCGAAATGGAGCCGCAAAACCGGCTGGTTCGATGACGGAGTGCGGCAGAGCCGGCTCGCCGATTTGGAAGCTGGGCAAGTAAGAACCGGCGGCTAATTCAATACGAATTCGGCTTTCGCGGTGCTGATCATGGCAGTATTCGGCAAGGCGGCGGCGAGTTTCGTTTGCGACAACGCGGACAATCGAATCCGCTCCGGTGTCGTAATCGGCGGCGCGGCCGAACAAGTCCGCGCCGATGACTCTCTCCTTGAGATTGTCGAGAGAACCTTCGAGGGCCTTTTCAACGACATGTTGCAGGAATTCCTGGCTTCGGCGGCTGCCCCGGAAGGCCGGGCTGGCAATGATTTTCGCGAGTTCCTCGCGTACATCCGGCGCCTGTGAGGCCGCCTTTCTCACGCTTTCCACAGCCGAGCGGCGAGAATCAGTCCTGGTCATGAAAAAGCCTAGATGGAGTCTATCACAGGCCGGAAATCGATCCGTATAACCGTTTGATGGGGTTATCACCATTTGAGTTCGTGCTTTCTTCGGTTAGCAGGAGCGTTAGACACGTTCCTAACGTTGCCGATGGGTTCCGCAGGGCGCAAACTGGCGATGGAGTTAGCCTCGAAACCCTATGCGTACCTCATCAGCTCGGTTTTCCGTTTGTCGATTCGTTCTTCCTATCGTCTGCCTGGTTCTGGGACAGCAGGCAGCGCTGCCCCAGCAAAACTTCGGGCGGATTTCCGGTACCGTGACCGACAGTTCCGGCGCCGTGATCCCGAGCGTTCCCGTCAACGTCCGGAATGAAGGCACAGGTCTGTCGCGGGATTCCACGACGAAGGAAGACGGTTCGTATGTCGTTACGAACCTGCCTGTCGGCGTTTATGTGGTGAGTGCCAACGCGCCCGGTTTCCAGTCCGCGAAGCGAACCGGTCTGAACCTGGTGGCGGACGGGAAAGCGACCGTGGATTTCAAGCTCGAAGTCGGAACGGCGACGGACGCGATCAACGTTTCGGCCGTGACGAGTGAAGGCGTCAACACGGTTTCAGCGGAACTCTCTCGCGTCGTCAATACGGAACAGGTGCAGAATCTGGCGCTGAACGGACGGAACTATATGCAGCTTGCCTCGCTAATTCCCGGAGCGGCTTTGCTGGATGAGAACCAATTGGCGCTGACAACCAGTCTGAGCATTACGCAGCAGTCGATCAACGGCAATCGGGGTAACTCAAACAACCTGATGGTCGACGGCGGTTACAACATGGACTCGGGATCAAATGGCACCCAGATCAACAGCATCGGCGTCGATTTCATCCGTGAGGTGAATATCAAGACCTCGAATTTCTCGGCGGAGTATGGAAGGCAGTCGGGGGCGGCGATTAATGTAATGACGCGCAGCGGAACGAACGAATTTCACGGCGCACTGTTCGAGTTTCTGCGTAACGATGCTTTCGATGCGCGGAACTTCTTCTCGCCGACGAAGGCCAAGCTGCGGTTCAATGATTTCGGTTGGGATGTGGGCGGTCCGATCCGGAAGAACAAGCTTTTCGTCTTTGCGGGACAGGAATGGAAGAAGATCCGGCAGGATGCCGCGCCGCGTCTCGCGACGATGCCGACGCGCGCGCAACGGCAAGGAAATTTCAGCAACCTGGCGACGAACCTGGTACGGCCGGGAACAACGACACCGGTAGCCGGGAACAATGTGAGTTCGCTGATTACGCCTGAGGGGCAGGCGATCGCCAAGGTCTATGACCGCATGGAGCAAGCGGCGGCTTCGTATACGGACACGCCGACGGCGAACAATACAGTCTTCCAGTACGCGAGTCCTTTCAACTGGCGTGAGGACCTGATCCGGCTGGACTACATGATCTCGGACCGGCAGACTCTCTATGGCCGGTACATTCACGACGATTTCAACTTGGTGGATCCGTTTCCGGTGGGCGGATTGCCGACGGTGCCGATCAATCGAGTGCGGCCCGCGAGCAGCTATCAGATCGGCTACACGTACACGATCACGCCGAATCTGATCAACGAGGCGCGCGGGAGCGCGGCGTGGAGCGGACAGCGGCGGCGTCCGGTCGGAGATACATGGCAGCGGCCGACTTACGGCTTCACATATCCGCAGGTGTTCAATGGCGGTCCATATGAAGACGGAATTCCGGCGGTGACAATCACCGGCTATACGAATTTCCAAGGGCCGAACTTCATCATCCTGTCACCGACCACCGATATCTCGTTTGCGGACAACCTGACGTCGATTCGAGGAAAGCACACGCTGAAGGCGGGGTTGATGATCACTCGCAATCGCAAGGACCAGAATGGCCAGGCGAATCATGCCGGCTCAGTGACGTTCAACACGTCCGGGAATTCGAATACGACGGGGAATGCATTTGCAGACTCGCTGCTCGGAAACTACCGGACGTATGGCGAGACGAATGACGACCCGACCGGTTTCTTCCGTTTCAGCCTCTATGAGGCATACGTTCAGGACAGTTGGAAGGCGACGCGGAAGTTGAGCTTTGAGCTTGGCGTGCGCTATCAGTATTCGCAGCCTCTGTACACACAGTCGAACAACTGGGCGAACTTCGACCCGGCGCGCTACGACGCCTCGCGCGCGGTGACAGTGCTGCCGAACGGGCAAATCGTCGCGGGATCCGGAAACCGCTTCAACGGCCTGATTCGCGCCGGCGACGGAGTGCCCGCGGAGGAAGTCGGCCGTGTGCCTGGGGCGAATACTCCGGAAGCACTTTCGGTACCCACGGGCGCGCCTCGCGGACTCTACGAAGCTGCAAATCTGTTCGCGCCGCGGTTTGGATTTGCCTACTCGCCCGACAGCGACAAGACTTCGATTCGCGGGGGATTCGGAATGTTCTTCGACCGGCCGGACGGCAACAACTTCTTCGGCGCCCTGAACAATCCGCCTTATTTGAGCTCGGTCGCTTTGGAGAACGGGAACCTGGGGAATCCTTCGCAAGGCCGGCCTACCGCACTCACGCCGTTTTCGTCGATCACCGTGATCGATCCGCTTCTCAAGAATCCACTCGCGATGAACTTCAGCTTGAGCGTTCAACGTGAGCTGCCCAAGGGCTTCTTTGCCGAGGGTGCGTACATTGGAAATTTGGGGCGGCACTTGATGCGCCAACCGGATATCAACCAGCCGGACTTCGCGGTGCTCGCTCAGAATGCGGCTCTGCCCACGGCTCAACAGTCGGCCGTGAACGCATTGCGGCCGTACAAGGGCTATTCGAACATCCGGCGGACGATGACGGATTCGACGTCGAACTACCATGCACTGCAACTCTACACGACCAAGCGAGCCGGCGATTTGACTCTGACGGGCAGCTATACCTTCTCGAAGTCGTTGTCCGATGCGAGCTCACAAAGCGAAAATCCGGAGAATCCGTTCGACCGGCACTTCAACTACGGCCCGTCAAGTTTCGACCGGCGTCATGTCGCGGTGTTTTCGTATACCTACCGGATTCCGTTTGCACGGAGCCGGACTCCGTTGGTCAAGACGGTTCTGGGCGGTTGGGAGTTGAGTGGGATCAACCGCTATCAGTCCGGGCAGTACTACACCGTGACCGCCATCACTTCGATTGGCACGAGGCGCGCCGATTACGTCAGCGGCAGCGTGAATCTGCCGGGCGATGCCCAGACACGGACGCGCTATTTCAACACCGCCGCGTTCGCGGTTCCGCTGAGCAATCGCTATGGAACGAGCGGAGTCGGAATCGTCCAGGGACCGCCAATGACGCTGTGGGATCTCTCGTTCCGAAAACAGTTCGCGCTGACCGAGCGCTTCCGCCTGCGTTTCCAGACTGAGATGTTCAACATTCTGAATATTGTCAATTTCCGAAGCCCGGTCACGGAGAAAACGAACCTGGATTTCGGAAGTCTCACCGCGGCTGGACCGGCCCGGAATATTCAATTAGGACTGAAGCTGGAGTTCTAGGAACATCAGAATGCGCTTCCTCATCTTCATTCTTTGCGCAGCCAGCGCTGCGACTGCTCAGAAGTCTGCCACCGAGCCGGTTGCCGTTCGCTACCACCTGACCGCTCGGCCTTGGAGTGCCCTGAATACGCCGGCGTCGCAGTATCTCGACGTGATTGAAGGGTTGTGCCGGTTTAGCATTCAGCATCAAGTTGCGAGCGGAGCGATTATCGATCCGTTCGTTCACTACGAACATCAGTACGCGACGCCGTACTTTGCTCACGCTGCCGGGACTCTTTTTGCGGCCGGACGTGCGCGGGATATCCTACCGAATGGCATCCGCGCGATGGAGCATTCAACGGCTCAGTTTGCGCAGGGGAAGAGCGTCATTCCGCAAGAGCACGGCGAATTCTTCATTCCGGCGCTGACCCAGGCGGTTGAGCTCTATCGTCCCTTCGTCTCAAAAGAACAATGGAGCGAATGGCGCAAGCGGATGGCGAATCCGGTCGGGAACGTAATCAAGAGCAATTTCAATAACTGGGAAACGTATCCGATGAAGGGCGAGTGGCTGCGGTACAAGGCGGGCTTGGTTTCACGTGATTCCGCAGTGGCGTTTATCGAGAAGGCTTGGCAGGATCATCAGCGGGCGCGCATTGCGGCTGAACCGTTTCTGCTGTATCACGATCGAACCAGCGATCCGGATACGTTGAGTGTTGAGGCGGTAGGCCGCGGGAATCTACTAGCGCTGATTCATTCCGGTTACGACGGCCCGAGCGCGGCGGAGATCTCGCGGATAGTCGAGCAGGCAACGCGAGTGACGCTGCTGCTGCAGGACCCATCCGGCCAGGTGCCGGCGAACGGACGGACGGACGATCACGTCTGGGTGGACGTCGGGTATCAATTGGGGTTTGAAGTGATGGCGGAGCGGGCTCGGGCGGCCGGCGATCTCGAGAGTGCGAGTCGATTCAGGCGTGCGGCGCTCCTTGCGTTTCAGAGCATTCAGCGCTGGCGCCGGAGCGACGGCAAGTGGGCGGGCTCGTTCTTTGTGACGAAGAATCATTTCGATCCCACTTTGCGTGTGGGCCATCAGGACGCAAGCCAGTACAGCAATTACAACGGGTCCCTGATGTTCCACATGGCGGAGGCGTATCACTTGCGCCAGTCGGAAATTGCCGAGCAGCCGGCCCCGACAGAGATCGGCGGTTACTCGTTTGCGCTGGACCGCGAATTCTCAGCAGCATTTGCGAACGCGGGCGGCATGCAAGTTGAAGCGAACTTGCGCGGACAGACCACGAAGACTCATGGCAATTTTTGGACGCCACTCGGCATCGTGCGATTGGCGCGGGCGGGGTGGGATACGCGTCTGGGCCCGGCGGACGGGGCGCTGACGGAGCAGGGCGGCGTTTCGTTCGCGCCAGAGTTTGAAGAGAACGGCCGTTGGTTGCGAATGGCGAGTTTGTCGGCGCGGTATGAGGGTGTGTGGAATGTTGAGTTCGCGCATCCGGCGCTGGTCCGGTGCAATTTGGAGTACCGGCCGAAGGCGGGTCAGACCGGTCCGGCGTTTCGGCATGATTTGGTGATTACTCCGGATGGAGTTTTTGCGGAGCTGCGCAAGACATCGACAGATGCGCTGGCGTGGGGCGTGACCTGGCCTTTGCTCGAGAACGATGGGCGGCCGCTGCAGCGGAGCGGGACCCGATTGATTGCGGAGACGGGATTCGAAAAAGTCGGCGATCGTCAGAGCTATTTAGCGCTCGACGCGTCGTCGAAGATCGATCTCGGTGTAGAGCCGCTTCGTTCGACGTTCGGCGATTTACGGCCGGTTCGCGTAACGGTTCCGGGTGATCGCAATCGAACTTTCGTATATCCGCATACGCAGGATCAGCCCGGCGCGGAAGTCGTGCGCAGCAGTTTCCGGATGACCAATGACGGCTTTCAGTCGGCGCTGGGGCGCGTGACAGGGCGTGTCTACGTCGGCAGGACGGTTGCGGGTGGAGAAGGATCCGGAGTTGATGTCAACGGCCGCGGCAAGCCGGACGTGACCTTTAGTGAACGCTGCGGATTCCTGCTGCAGTTGAAAAATGGCAAGGTGATCGCAGCGGAAACGGATCGGCGAGTGAAGGCGACGATTCAAGGTAAGGCCGTCGAGTTGATGCCATTTCAGCCGTTGCGGTTGGATTCGCGGTAGAAGTAGTACACTGGCGAGCCTGCGATTATCGCTCTCGCGTCGTGATTCTCGGTTTTCGGTGGCTCAAGCGGGACAAACCACCGCTGCCCCTTTTGCAGCTTTCGGAAAAATGTGAATCATCCTCATCGGACGGCCCCGGCGACTCTGAGTTCGACATCCGACATCAGTGAGATTCCGGGTATTCAGGCATGTATCGAACCGGAATCGCGGACGACGGCGGGGAAAACTGCGGAGAACGTCTATCCGCAGTTTCGCATGATTGCGACACTGTTCACTTTCCACCAATGCGGAACGTCATTCCGACCACGACGGTGACGGGATAGCCGGGCGTGCCGTGGATTCTCGCCACGATGGGAGCCATCGGCGCCACACGGGACTCGAAGTAGTTCTGCGTCTCGTAATAGTCCCGGTTTGTCAGATTGTCAAAGCTCAGGTTGAGTTCAATACCATGACGCACCTGTTTTGCGACACCCAAATCAAACACGGTATGCCCGGAAGCAACAATCGAAGGATTGTCGCCGTCTAGCCGGTAGTGGTTGATCGTTCTCATTCGGAACGAACCACTCCATCCGTGCCATCCGGCTAGGGTCAGAGCCGCATTTGCGACAAAATGGGGAGCGCTGTCAACATAAACCCGGTGATCGCCGCCCTTGAAGAATGCATTCCCGATCTTTGTGAGGCCGCTATTGAGCGAGAGCCGCCGTGTGATAGCAACCGATGCCTTGGCTTCATATCCATACGCACGGCTCGGCCCCTTGAACTCGAAACTGCCATCGTCAGGGACGTAGACCTGTTCGTTGGAGTGGTCAATCAGAAAAACGTCGGTGCTAATTCCAAATCGCCCGAAGTTCGATGAAGTGCCGAGCTGATAGAAATCGGTGGTTGCGAGTCGTGGTTGATCGGGCCGCTGAACAACGCCACGAGCGTCAATACTGTTGATGCCCCTTCCGTAGTTTGCCGTCATCGTGAGCGGCAAGCGGCGTGATGGTGTGAAAGCAACGCTGCCCTTTCCTTGCCAGCGCTCCGCCGCTTGGACACCACCTTCGTCAGGACTGACCTTATCGGCAACATCGAATCGGAATTCATCAAAGCGAATCCCACCGCCAAGCAATAGCCGTCCACGCAAAAGGCTCAGATTCTCTTGTGCATATCCCGCACCGTTGGTGACGTGAGCATTGGCTCTTGTTGTGACACCAGTTGGAACGCGGCCCTGACGAGGATAAAGCCCGACGTTGATCTCACTGTCGTGAAAGTTTGACCCCACCACCAAGACCGCAGCTACGGACCCGAAGCGGTGCGGGTGCGTGTACTGAGCGTTCAATCCCTGCTGCAAGCGTGAATCGTGTTGCTGAAAAGCATCCCCGTTTACCGGGTCGTTCAGGTACATTGTGAAGTTCGAATACAGGTCAAGAAGTGACCGTGAGAGGAATCCGTCAGCCTTAAACGTATCGCCGTTTGTTCTCAGTTTGCTGTAGTAGACCGACGTTGTACCGAGCTTGACCCGGCCTCCGTGGGTCGGGTCAATGAATCCGAACCGATCGAGCAAGCCTTCGCTCACGAGGTCAAGAGGAATTTGCCCGCTGGAATAGAAATTGTTGCGCCCGAAAAGAAATCGTCCGCCGAGTTTTTCGCGCGTACTGAGCGACTTGGTGTAGTTGGCATTGATGTTGTCCCGGCGATAGCGGCCCGGATTCTGGAACGGCCCATCCGTGTACGAGCCTTCGTAGGCCACGTAAGCGTCAACGTGTTCGACATCGGGACTATACGCAAGGAACGCCCGGCTCGTATCGAAGTTCCCGCCCTGCAGCCGCAAGGTGAGCTGATCCGGTAGCGATTCTCGCTGGCGGATGTGGACTACACCAAGGCCGCTGAAATCCCCGTACTCTGCGCTGAACGGGCCGTTAATCACCGTGACATCTTGAATCAGTTCCGGGCTGAGAGCTTTGAGCGCTCCAAGGTAGCCTTGTCCGTGGCCCTGCGTACCCTGATTTTGCTGCACGTCATCCACGAGCACCTTGAGACCGCCATTTGTGCCACCGTGGTCGAGATTGAAGCCAAATCGCCGGATTTCGACGGATTTGCCGCCGCCTTCGTGTTGCCCCGCATCAATTCCAGCGTTCAGTTGTTGCATCACCTGATCGTCACGAGTGAACAGGGTCCGGTTGAAAACTTCGGCGTTGCGGAGGTCCACAGCCGGCTCGACGGCCTTGGCCGTTATAACGACGCTTTGGTGCTGTCCCACGATTCCGGGGAGCGTAACGCTCAATTGTTCGACGCCGCCAGCTTTGATCGTGACATCCTGAGTGCTGCTTTGAAATCCGGGCGCTTCCGCTGTCAGCCGGTACGGGCCGGATGAAATGGAACCGATGTGGAATCGGCCTCCCTCGTCCGTGATGACGATGGCGGCATCGGATGTTCCGGCATGCAACCGGACAGTAGCCCCGGCGACACTGCGACCCTGCGGGTCAAGCACCCGGCCAACAACTTCACCTGCGCATGGAACGGGCGAGGCTGCAAATGCCAGCACCGCAAGTTGGCAGGTAAGCGTCAGAGCATTCCTGACACGAGTTGGAAACTGCGTTCGCATGGTTTTCGTCCTGGTAGCACGATTCATAAAATCGTAATACTATCACGCTCGTTATCATATATCAACGGGATACGTTCCACTAACGAATTTGGAGGTGGGGACATGGGCGCGAATTTTCCCAAGCGCAGTTAGGCCGCTTCGAACGTAATCGTGATCAGGATGCTGGAAACCACCGCCGCGATGTTGCGAGTGCGGATTCGTCCTGAGCCGTCTCTGCGCGCTGGCAGGTCGTTGGATTGGATCCTCTGAAATCCGCAATCCTCGCCGCTTGAGCGACGCCCACTCACGAAGCAGTTTCTTGTGGGTGCTCAGCGCCAGGCCGTGGGACTGAGGCAGGTTCCGCGTCTCTCCCGGAGCACTTTGCATATCGTAGAGTTGCTCGATGGGATCATCGGCATACGTGACGTACTTGTACCGCTCCGTGCGCAACACGCGGCCGACGTTGACCGGGATCTCGGTGACGATGAAATTATCGCTTGCCTGCGGCCCCGTATTAAGGAGCCTGCTTGATTCCGGCGTAGTCGCACAGTGTCGGTACGATATCGACGCCGCTCACGAGGCGCACTTTCTCTGAACGCCGTTGCGGGATTTCCTGCGGGTGAGAAATCAGTAGCGGCACTCGCAGTGCGTCCGCGGCACACGCCACTTCCCCGAGTAGATCGCCTCGTACTCTGAGTTCCGGAGAACCATTGCATCCGGAATTCCGACGGAAGAGCAACGGACATCTATGGCAGCACCGGTTTCTCTCGTGCCCATTGACTCGGAATCAACAGGCAAAGAGAGCGGGAATACCGCGAACATCCGCACGTTTGCCTAATTATGAGACCGCACGGTATTATGTCGTTTGCACGTTTTCAGAGTTTGTTCACTGATTAACGGCAGGATAAACATTCTGAGATTATTTACACGATTGCTTGCTCTTATCGCCGTGGTAGCGTTCCTGTTCGCGTTAGACGGAGTCCGGAGGTTCCTCTCTGTCAGTCATCCGGTGCCCGGTTGGGCCATCGCGCTTGCCTTCGTTGCACTTGCCGCACTGGGGAATAGAGCTTTCCCAAACTGGATCAGCCACGTGAAGGCAGCGCCTGCTTACTTGTGGGGCCGCTTGTGCGCTATCCCTCTATCGGCTCTTCCCGGCACGGCACTCTTCGGCGAGGTTCTGATCTTCTTCCGCGGGCCTCTGTTTTCCAGTACAGTCAAAATCCCGTTCGACCTGGAGGGATATCACCTTCCGATTGCGAGCTTCATTGCGAAATCATTGCGAAATGGTGAATTTCCGTTGTGGGATCCGTACAGTTACTGCGGGGTGCCGATTTATGCGAATCTGCAGGCACAGCTTTTCTATCCACCTGCGTGGCCTGTGTTTCTGCTGGGAAGCCTGAACCGCGTCGTACACAATGTTTTTCGCCTGCTCGAATGGCAGGTGGCGATTCATGTGTTTCTCGGCGGCGCTTTCACTTATTTGTTGCTACGGCGACTTAGGCTCAGCCGCGGCTCAGCACTCTTTGGAGCCAGCATTTTTCAACTCGGCGGATTCTTTGCGTCACAGGCCCAACACTTAGGCGCAATCTGCGGAGCGGCCTGGTTACCGCTGGCATGGCTTGCCGTTGTGATGCTCCGCGACCGGTTTGAGTGGCGCTCGCTGGCCCTGCTCGCAGTGGCATTCGCGCTTTCGTTTTTGGCAGGTTTTCCGGCAATTACAGCCGTTGTGTTTGGCTCCTCGTTTCTGTTGGCTGTCGCGCTGATCCTGGTACGGAGAGCCCCGCTCAAGCTGCTTGCGAGTATCGTCATGGCCAGCGTTTGGGCGCTGTTGTTATCTGCGGTTCTGCTGCTGCCGTCGATGGAACTCGCACGACTCAGCCTCGCCGCACTGCGTGGCGCGTGGGCAAATGGCGCAGGAGTTCCTTTGCAGGCGCTGGTCTCGATGGTGGCGCCCAACTACTATCACATCTTCGATCCGGCCAAGTATTTGCAGCCATGGCACATCACCTTTATGTATCTGTACTGCGGAATCCCTGGACTAGTGCTCAGCGTCTTTGCCATTTTCCGGTCGAGGCATAAAGAGCGAACGGCATTCGCCTTGCTCACCTTGCTCTGCACTCTTTGGATGCTTGGGAATTCGACGCCGGTCGGCAGGGCGATGTTCCCGCTAGTACCGCAGTTCATCAGGGGCGGCTTGTACTTAGAGTTCGCGATGGCGGCATTTGTACTCGGGATTTCGGTGCTGGCCGCATTTGGCGCGGAACAGGTCGTCGCGCCCCGCAACCGATGGTTTTCAGTTGCGTTGGTTGTGCTTGCGGTGGTGGATCTGACGGTCGCCGGATCCAATCGTTACATGAATACAGGAGACAGTCCGGGGATCACGTACGAGCACTTTGAAGGCTCACGGCTGGCGATGAGCGAAATGCGGCGTCTCGTGAATGAGACAAAGGTTCCCTCGCGGATCGACGTATTCGATGGCTCGCAGGCTTGGGCGGGCAGAGCGCCCAACCTTGAGGTTCCGACAGCAACTGGCGATGATCCGCTGGCGCTCCTGCGAGTTTTGAAGCTGCGCTTGTGTTTTGCCGAAGGCGATTACTGGGAGCGCTACTACAAGGTGTCCGCGCCAGAGTCGCCGCTCGTGAATCTATTAAACGTCAGGTTCCTGCTTGCCACCGCGGAAATTCCTGTTCGGTCGACGCAGTTTGCCCGCCGCGAAATTCTGTCGTTCGGCGAAGTGTATGAAAACTCAAAGGTGCTGCCGCGGTTTTTTCTGGTGAACGAGATGCGCGGTTCACGCAATTTGGATGACTCGATCGCCGCCATGCGCAGCGCAGATTTCGATCCCGCACGTACGGCAATAGTCGAAGGCTCATCCGGCTTACGTACGTTTGGAACCGCCACGGGTAAGGTCAGTGTCGTGCACTACGGAAACCAGGATCTCATGCTGGAGACAGACAGCACCGGTCCGGCTTTCCTGGTGACCTCCGAAACATACTATCCGGGATGGCGCTGTAAAGTCGATGGGCACGCGCAGGAACTGCTGCTGACCAATGCCGCGTTTCGTGGCTTGCCCGTGCCTGCTGGACACCATCGCATCACGATGGAGTTCTCGCCGCGAATCGTTTGGTACGGCGGCGCGATCAGCCTGTGCGCCTGGCTGTTCCTGCTGGTATGTTTACGTCCTGCGAAATCCTCAGCGGACCTCCGTCCGGATCTTTAAACCAGGCAACGTAATCCCGCCCGTCGCCGTCCAGATCTCGAGGCTGTCTTGTGAAAAGAAGCCACAACGATTGAAGAGAACAGACTACGTGTATCGTCATAATCGAAAACTGCAACTCAACTCCAGACGCGCTAACCTTACTATCGTGAGAACTCTCCGGGTTGGACTGTTGTTTCTACATTCGCTGTTTGCCCAATCCTCAAGGACAGGTTCGATTCAGGGAAGCGTGGTGGATGTGAGTGGCACCGCGCTCGCGGACGTGCGTGTCACAGCGAAACATGAGGCGGCAGGAAATGTCCGTTCCGTCAACACGGACGCCTTCGGACGATTCCTGCTCACCGGACTACCGATCGGCGAGTACACGCTCACATTCGATAGCGCGGGATTCAGCAGTGGAATCCAACGGGGAGTTCCAGTTTCCATCGGGCAAGTCAGCACGCAAAACGTCGCGCTTTCGCTGGCCGTGGTGAAGCAGCAAGTCGATGTGAGCGCGACGGCAGACACATTACAGAGTGCTGTCAGTACCGCGAGTGTGGCGCTCGGGGGCGAGCGTGTGGAAGAGGCGCCCGCACAGAATCGCAATTATCTAAACTTTGTTCTGGCGGCTCCCGCCGTGGCCGCCTCGGCGGGAGCGAACACCAGCCGCTCCACCGCCGGCACGCGGAATGTCGCGAATGACAGCGGTTTTGTCTTTGCCGGAATGCGCGGCCGGAACAACAGTATTTCGATCGATGGCGTCGATAATCGCGATGAGACGACCGGAGGCAACCGGGTGGCGCTGGGGATTGAGATGGTGCAGGAGTTTCGTGTCTCCGGCAGCACAATGGGCGCTGAATTCGGAGGTGCGGCGGGCGGCATCGTGAACGTAGTCACGCGCTCCGGCGAAAATCTCTGGCACGGTGATTTCACTTTCTTCACGCAAAACGAAATCGCTAATGCGCGTAACCCCGAAGTGACGGACGGCCGCAAAAATCGCTTTCGACGCTATCAGCCAGGCGTCTCGGCATATGGACCGTTGCGCCGAGATTGCACGTTCATCGCAGCGCTATTCGAGCGGACCATCGAATCCACGGAAGAATTCCCAGATGTCCCCAGTTCTGTTCTGCCAGTGATTAATGCAACCCTGGCACTACCCGCATTCAGCCGCGCGGGTCAGCGCACGGTATCACGCGGGCTGTTTGCGAGCGGCGAAGAGGACACGGAATCTTTCTTCAAATTCGATCACATGCTCAGCGCCGCGCACACCTTCACGGCTCGCTATGCTTTCTCCCAGGGCAGGGTCGACCACGACGTTTCGGGGGTCGACAACTTCAGTGATCGATCGGCGCGCGGCAGCAGCCTGACGCGCGATGATGTTTTCGTCGCAGGCTGGACGGCGGTACCTGGACCGAATCTGCTGAATGACGTCCGCATTCAAGTCGGGCGGCGCAAGGCAAGCCTGACTCCTAATGGTGCCGGGCCGATGTATGAAATCCCGGGTGTGCTGACCTTCGGCGAGGCCTACCGGCTCGACGGCTCGCGGACGGAAACGCACGGTGAAGTTGTCGATAGCGTGCAGTTGGTGCGTTCCCGCCATCTGGTCAGCGCGGGCGCCAGCATTCACGCGATCCAACTCGACTCACGGTTCGCCAATCGCTTTCACGGCATCTACATTTTTCCCACCCTGGCAGACTTTACACAGGCCCGGCCCGACGTCTATATCCAGGCTTTCGGAAATCCGCAGACGGCGATGCGTACGGTGCCGCTCGGGCTTTGGATTCAGGACCGCTGGCAGCCAATCAGCGGACTCACGTTTGAAATCGGGATGCGTTATGACCGCCAGTGGATGCCCAGTATGATTCCGCCGGCCAACCGTAATTTCGCGCCGCGCTTCGGAGTCGCCTGGCACCCCAGCGTGAACTCCGCGTGGGTCTTTCGCGCCGGGGCGGGCTTATTCTTCGATCGCTATCCGCTCGCATATCTGAATGAGGCCATCCAGAAGGACGGACGGAACGCATTCGAGCAATACTTCGCGGGACCCTCGGCCATTGCGGCGTTCCAGGCGAGTATGGGCGGTTCTCTCGCGTTGCCGCTGCCCAATGTCCCCACTTCAAGTTACCGGGCCTTCGGGGATTTCCCATCCACGTACAGCCGCAAGCTGATCGGCGGCCTGGAGCGCCGCATCGATTCGCATACAACGCTCGCAGTCGAATACACTCAACTGCTCGCCTTGCATCTTCCGCGCATTCGTAATATCTCCGTTACGTTGCCTCCGCAATACGAGCTAGAACAGACGGCGAAGTCGACTTACAGCGGAGTTTCCGTGTCCCTGAATCGCAAGCTAAGCAAGGATATCAGTTACTTAGTGACTTACAACGCTGGAATCACCCATGATGACAGTTCGGACTATGACGAGCAGCCGCTGGATCCGCGCGACATTCGTAAGGACTGGGGATTGTCTCGTCAGGACCAGCGCCAACGCTTCGCGTTTAGCGGAGTTTTCAACCTGCCGGCTGAGGAAATCAGGCGCTGTCCGTCCTGGCTGCGTGAAGGATTGACGGATATTACTATTGCCCCGGTCTTCACGACTGGCAGTAGGCGTCCGGTAAATGTGCTTGAAACCACGGATGTGCTGCGAACAGGCGCGTATCCGATCAGCGCGCGCCCGGCGGGATTGGCCCGCAATACGGCGTCATCGCCTGCGAACGTGTCAGTCGATCTGCGCGTGATGAAGACGATCCGCTTCCACGAGAGTCGTTCGCTACTGCAATTCGGGCTGGAGTCGTTCAATCTGCTGAATCACACAAATGTGCTGCGGGTGAACCCCTACGCGGGCCCGGCGTTCGGACACGCCGTCGAAGTCAACACTCCACGGCAGGTGCAGTTGATGATGCAGTTTGAATATTAGCCTCAGTTCGTTCGATTCTTGTAAAGAGTTCCGCCGGTCTGATGGGCTTTGTCAGGAAGCCATCCATACCGGAATCCAGGCAGCGCCGCTCATCTTCCAGCATGGCGTGGGCGGTCATGGCGATGATGGGAATCCTTTGCGACGATACTCCCGCCGGCCTGACTTCCTCGACGCTGCGAATCGCCATCGTTGCTTCGAATCCATCCAGCTCAGGCATCTGAATATCCATCAGGATCACGTCGAAATGGTCTAGCGCAAAAGCATCCAGTGCTTGCTTTCCGTTTGACACGAGAGTTACTTGGTGGCCGCGGTTCTCCAGCAGCCGGACTGCAACCCTCTGATTGATTTCGTTGTCTTCGGCAAGCAACACGTGGAGGGGCTGTTCGCACCGCTCGACGGTGGATCTCGATCGCATAGCCGCGCTGGCCGGATCGCGCGAAGGCTCCGACAGCGCGGTGAGCATGCCCCGCAACAGATCGGATTGAACGACCGGCTTGGAAAGGTACACGGCTATCTGCAGCTTCTGGCAGCGCGCGAAGTCTCCATTGTGCTGTGCGGATGTCAGGATCACGATCGGCAGCGACGCTGTAGCCACATTCCTGCGGATTTCAGAGGCGACCTCGTAGCCGTCCATTGTTGGCATATGCACGTCAAGAATGACTATGCCAAAAGGACCCTCGGCGCTGAGCTTTTTAAGCGCCTCCGGACCATTTTCAGCGAGGATCGGCTGCACGTTCCATTGCTTCAGCAAGGCTTCGAGGATGCGTCTGTTGGTGCGATTGTCATCCACTACCAGCGCTCTCAGGCCTTCCAGCGGCGCTCGGGACGGCGCGGGCTGCGCAGGCTCGCCGGACGCGATGGGCAGAGTAATCGTGAAATGAAACGTGCTGCCTTTGCCCAGATCTCCTTCCACCCAGATCTTTCCTTTCATAAGTCCGACCAGTCGCGATGAAATTGTAAGGCCAAGCCCGGTTCCGCCATGGCATCGCCGGCTGGAACCATCCGCCTGAACGAATGCCTCAAAGATGCTCGCCTGCTTTTCTCTCGAAATGCCGCACCCGGTATCGCGAACGGAAAAGTGGAGTTGGCAGGAACTCTCGTCTGCCACAGCGGACGTGTCCGCTGCACGATCGATGTTCAGCAGAATCTCGCCGGAATCGGTAAACTTGATCGCGTTCCCGATCAGGTTCAATAACACTTGGCGCAGTCGGCCGGAATCGAAAATCAAACGCTGCGGTATCGCAGGATCCACGTCAAAGGCAAGTTCCAGCCCTTTTTCGTGAGCCTTGACGGCGACCGCATGCAGCGCGTCGCCGACCGTCGAACGTAGGTCGTTTGGCGCTGGGTGTAGTTCCATCCTACCGGCTTCGACCTTTGAGAAATCCAGGATGTCGTTGATAATCCCGAGTAGATGCTCCGCGGAACTGCGCGCGCCGTCGACGAACTCATTCTGCTCCGCTGTGAGATCTGTCCCCAGGGCCAGTTCTGTCATTCCGATCACGCCGTTCATTGGCGTCCGGATCTCATGGCTCATGTTGGCAAGGAATTCACTCTTGGCCCGGTTGGCAGTTTCGGCGGTTTCTTTCGCCTGACGCCACTTTTCCATCGTGCTCTGCAGCGTTCCGGTCTGTTGCCGAACCTTGCGCCGCAGCATCACAATCCAGCAGCCAGCGAGCAGTGTGCTTACGCCGAGCACTCCAAGTACGGTGAGAATTCGCCCGGCGGTCCACCAGGGCGCACTCTTCTGAATCTGTACGTCGCCGGCGGAACGGGCAATCAGGGTGAAGTCTTTCGAGTTACGATCTTCGCCGGATTGATGCGCACAGATGCCCGTCACACGCAGGACACTTTCGCGGCGAAGGGAGTACAATTTGTCCGAATCCTGTGTTCGTGGAACCCATGTTTCAAAAAGGAGTCCATCGTCGGAGCGCAGTATCAGCACGTGGTCATTGTGGCGCTGCGTGCGCTCGACGTACGTGCCTTCGATGGTAATCAGTTCGGCGTCGTGATCGCCGCCCAGAAGCTGTTCCGCAGTCACCAGCGTCGGGACTGGAATTTTCGCGCGTCCCAGCTTGTGAAACAACCCGTTGTGCAGTACGGGGGCGTAGTCGCCGATCTCCGGGAAGCCTGAAATCTCCACCCTGTCTCCGGTTTGCAGGGAGGTTGGGTGCGCTGCTTCCACACGCAGCCCTTCCTCTCCATCTCGAATAAAGACGACTTTCGACTGACGCTGGAGCGTAACGGTTCCTATCACCTTGATGCGGTGGCCCGCTGTGCTCTTGTCGGCGAATTGAAGCAATGAATCAATCTTGCGAACGGGCAGCGAAAATGGATCGGGATTGGCCGGCTTGGTAATGAGAATCTGCCTGACCGTGGGAGTCATGATCCGGTAGCCGGTGAATTGCCGACGCTTGTTGAAAAGACTTCCGCATACGCCCTGGATGCGCACCTCCGCGTCGACATACTGCTCAGGGTTGACGTTCTTCGCGTTTTCCAGCCTGATTATGACTCTGCGGCCAGCGTGCCAGAGAATCATATCCATTCGATTACTCGGGGCGGGTTTTGCGACTTGAATGATGCCGGACACCTCCACCCACTGTGCGGTCTCATGGCCCGTCGCCATTGTGTCCCAGGGGGCTTGTTTGGGAACCGGCAACGCGCCTTTTCCAAGGACTTTCAGCTTGATCGCCCTGATATTCGGTGCAAACCTCCCCATGACAGTATGGCCATCGATCTCCAGCAATTGGCCCGCCTCCAGTGACGGATCTGCGCGTCCGGGTGTTTCCACAAAAATACCGGCTGTACTGTCCTGAAAGAACGATCCACTGCCCACACTCAGGGTAACGACGCCCCGAATCTGTACCGGAATCTTGGAATCTGCCTGTTCCGGGGTAAGCTCGCGCACCTGAGCAGCACTGGTCAGCACGAGCGGTCTGGGCGAAGCTTGAAGAACGCAAGCCGCAAACAACGCACATACAACCCGAGATTTCACGCGGTCGAACAGTCGGACGGGCACGCTTCCCCTCTTGCCTCACCATGCATATCGGTAAAAAGCTAGCAACGTTATACCCTGAAACCATATTTGCCGGATGCCTGCCAGGACAAGTTGCTAACTGGACTTCAGTGCGATGGTGCCGCATAGCTGTCCGGCACGGCGACATCGGGGTAGCAACACCTTCCGCGGACCGCTCTGCGGGAAAATGGAACTTTCCGGCGCTCGCGGTGGAATAGATTACGAGAACCGATGCAGGAGCGCGAGATACAGAACGGGATCAGCGATGAAGAGTTGTTGACGCGTTCCTCTACGGGCGACGCCGCAGCGTTCACGGCGCTCTACCAGCGGCGGCAGGGTTGCATCTATCGCTTCGCCTTGCAGATGAGCGGAGCGCCCGATGTTGCCGAAGAAGTTACGCAGGATGTCTTTTTGCTGCTGATTCGGGAGCCGGGGCAGTACGATGCCGCGCGCGGTTCGCTCGCCGCGTTCCTTTATGGTGTGGCGCGCAACTACACGTTGCGCCAGATCGAGCGCGGACGCCGCTACGTGCCCATCGTTCAGGACGACGCCGCGGCGCCGGACGGAACGGCCGAGGATCTCGAACGGCGCGAGCGTATCGAGAGCGTGCGCGAGGCCGTGCTCGCGCTGCCTGCACGCTATCGAGAAGCGGTCGTGCTCTGCGATTTGCACGAGTTGAGTTATGCCGAGGCCGCGCTGGCCACGGGCTGCGCCATCGGCACGATTCGCTCGCGTCTGCATCGCGCCCGCGGGTTGTTGACCGGAAAACTGCGCGCCGGTGGTAAGGGGTGCCTCGTATGAATCCGAACGACATCGAGATCAGGCTGCTGGAGTTGGCCGAATGCGATCGCGCCAGAAACGCGCCGCCGCGTGTCGAGGCCGCGCTGTTACGGGAGTTCGCGAAGCAGGCCGCGCCGCACAGGGCGGGGCATTGGCGCTGGTGGCTGGCCGCCGCGGCTGTCATCTGTGCTGTGGTTTTCGCGACGCTTCCCCGTCCGGAAGTGAGCCTGGAGATTTCGGCCGTCTATCCGAGCGCTCCCGCGCCCAAGGTGGCCGTCGCCGCTATGCCCGCCGCCCGCCGCGCGGTTCGTCGAGGACCTCAGCGTGTGGCTTCCGTGCCCGCCGAAGCCGTGACCGAATTCATTCCAGTTGTGCCCGGCGCTGTACTTGAAGCCGGCGAAAGCGGGCGTGTGGTGCGAGTGCAGTTACCGCGCACAGCGCTCGGAGCGTTTGGGTTTCCCGTGAACGAGGAGCGCATCGCGGAACGCATCTCCGCCGACGTGCTGCTTGGCGACGACGGTTCCGCGAGAGCAGTCCGGTTTGTGCGAGTAAGTCAATTTAGATAGTGAAGTTTAGAAGAAAAATGAGAATAAACACATGAAGAGAATCGTGTTTGCGTTAGCAATCTCTGCGTTGGTCCTCACCGCCAACGGTCAAACTGTTCCGGGACAACCTGCCCAGGTGCAATATTTCGAGCGGCGAATCCGGATTGAGGGACCAGGCCCGGAACAGGTCTCTGTCGACGGTCCGATGGCTGGCATGGTCAATTACATGGCGGCCGAGTTTGGACCCATTGGCCCCGTGGTCAAGAAAGCGCCCTATTCCGCTGAGGCCGTCAACGAAACGGTACAGCAGCTGGCCGACGGCAATCGCATCGTGCGCAAAAGCGTTTCGCAACTGGCGCGCGACAGCGAAGGCCGCACGCGTCGTCTGGACCGGATCGAAGCGATTGGACCATGGGCGGGAGGCAAGCCGCACGAGACGATCCTGATCGACGATCCGAATACACACACGAATTGGATACTCGATCCGGCCCGTAAAGTGGCCAACAAGATCGTGCTGCCTGCCATGGATGGACACGTCAAGGCCGCAGTAGCGGGTGAGGTTATGGTGTCCGCGCCGGGCAACAATGTGATGTTCACGCGCCGCTTAGCTCCGGCGGACGCCGAGGCGCGGCGCAAGAATTATCAGCAGGAGGCGCTTGGCAAGCGCGTGATCGAGGGCGTAGAGGCCGAGGGCACGAAGACGACGATCTCTGTGCCGGCCGGAGAAGTCGGCAACGAACTTCCCATACAGACGGTTTCGGAGCGCTGGTTTTCACCCGAACTGCAGGTCGTGGTTCTATCGAAACGCAGCGACCCGCGCTTTGGCGAGACAACGTACAAACTGACGAACATACAACGCTCGGAGCCATCGAGGACCTTGTTTGAAGTGCCCGCCGACTATACGATCAAGGAAGGCAAACTGCGAACTGAGACCGTCACCCATGAGCCTTAGGCGCGGCCGGATCGCTTTGCTGCAGGCGACCCGCCGCAAAAAAACATTTCCATGCAGACATGTTTTGAGCGACAATAGTCCCGAATGCAGACCTATCGTATTCACCGAATGAAAGAGAACCCCAGCCAAAGCTTCCGCTGGCAGCCGCACACCAGCGGCGTGACGCTTTCGAAGCCCCGCGACTACGAGGCGGGGCAGACGGTCGAGGCGGATTCGGCCTATGCCGCCTGGATGGCACTGCGGGACACCGCGGAGGCGCTGCGCGTAGGGGATATCCTTGAGTCTGAATCGGGCGAGCTGCGCATCTATAAGTATGTAGGGTTTGAAGAAGCACGTTGGGTGGTGCCGGAGGTCAAGTCCGGCCTGGAATCGCTTCCGGCCGCCGCTGGGCCAACGCCGGAGGCCCATACCGCCGGGCCTTCACGCTGAACTATACTGAGAGTTGAGTGATCGTATGACTTGTAGTTGTCCAGCATCTGGGTTCGTCGATGGACTGTAACTCCAACGGATCAGGCCGCATCAATTCGTACTCTTTAGTGGCCTACATTCCCGGACCGTTGGGAGAATTTCTCAACTCACTCCGGCGGGAACTGGTTCCCGCGTGCAACCTGCAGTCGCACGTCACTCTGCTGCCGCCGCGCCCGCTCGCGGTGCCATCGGAGGTAGCCCTGCACCACATCTGCGGCGAAGCGGCTAAGACGCCGACGTTCCCGGTTGGGTTGCGGGAAGTGCACGTGTTTCAGGCCACCTCGGTCGTCTATCTCTCCATTGAGCAGGGTTGGTGCCAGTTGCAGGACTTGCACGCGGCCTGCAACCGGGAGGAGTCGTTCTTCAACGAGCCGTACCGCTACCATCCGCACGTTACACTGGCACAGTTGACGGATCCCGCCGCTGTAGCCGCACAGGCGGAACTGGCCCGGCGGCGCTGGGCCGAATATCGCGGTGAGCGCAGTTTTGCGGTCAAAGACCTCTGCTTCGTTCAGGCGACCGAGGACTTGCAGTGGGTAGACCTTGCGCTCTGCAGGCTGCAGCGCGTCGCTGCCTGAGCGGCACTACTCGTCGAACATCGTGAGCTGGTTCGCGTCGACTTCTTTTTTTCTTCGCTTGCGCAGTGGGCTGCCCACCACGCCGAGCACCTGACACTCCGCCAGTGCCTGCCGTGGCACAAAGACCTTCTGATTGTTCGCGGAGGCGTCCGGTGGAACCAACGTGAGCCCGTAAGGCTCGAAAAGCAAAAGGTTATTGGCGAGCATGCCGTCCATGATCTCGCCGTCGCGGAACATCATGCGGACCCATAAGCCTTCGGTCTTGGGCCGGTTGGCGAAGAGGCGTTTCTCGCGCGTGAGATCGGCTGCATCGAAATCTCTCACAAAACAGACGGTCTTGATCTCGGCAAACGGCAGTCGAACGATGTTTCCGGAAGCGCTCAGCAGCTCCAGCCCGGTCTCCGTCAGATAACATTGCGGATTGACGAAGCCTGCGACCGCTTCTTTCTCAAAGCGCTGAACGATGACCTTCTTGGTGGTAGAACCAGACAAAAGCTTTCCTTGCTCCTTCGAAAATGCCCACGAGCTGTTAACCTAGGGACCGCAGTTCGAGAAGAGCGACTGGCGCTTCCCGGCACTGTTTCGGAATACTCCTAAGTTTTCGTTCAAACAAATTTGGGTTTTATTGTATCATTGGCACGATGCACAACGTGTGCACCTTTTCCGGCGGGGTGCGAGAATTTCTCGATTATTGTCAAATCGAGAAGGGACTCTCCCCCAACACCATGGAGGCCTACGCCCGTGATCTGGCCAGATTTGGGGCATTCTGGGGCTCGGAGCGGGACGACAGCCTGCCCGCAGCCGAGGATCTTGGCCGCTATGTCGATTTCCTCGACCAAGCTGGACTCTCCCGGCGCTCGATCGCCCGGCACATGACCACACTGCGCTCTTTTTTCGGGTTCCTGCAGGCCGAATCGGGCATGGCGTCTGATCCGACGGCCCTGATGCCCTTGCCGCGGCATTGGAAGACCATTCCTAAGTATTTGAATGAAGAGGAGATAGGGAAACTCCTGGCCGCACCGGAGGCCAATACTTACACTGGAGTGCGCGACCGCGCTATGCTGGAGTTGCTGTATGCGTCCGGTCTCCGCGTCTCTGAGCTATGCTTGCTGAAGTTCATGGACCTGGCCGAAGAGCTTGGCGTGATCCGGGTGGACGGCAAGGGCGGCAAACAGCGGATGATCCCCGTCGGCCGGAAGGCTCTCGCGGCGATCGCCGAGTATCTGGCCGGCGCGCGTCCGGCTCTGTTGCGCGGAAGGGCGAGCAAGTATCTGTTTGTCACTGCGCGCGGTGGCCCCATGACGCGGCAGGCATTCTGGAAGTTGTTGAAGGAGATAGGGAAGAAGGTGGGAATTTTCCACCGGCTGAGCCCGCATGTGGTGCGCCACAGCTTCGCCACGCATCTATTGGAGCATGGGGCGGACTTGCGCAGTGTGCAGGTCATGCTGGGCCACGCTGACATTTCCACGACGCAGATTTACACGCACGTGATGAAGAGCAGGCTTCGGGAAGCAGTCGATCAGCATCACCCGCGCGCGCGCGCTGCGGCGGTTGGCAATTTGGAAAGAGATCAAGTAGAGGTGAAACAGCGACAGCGATGAGTGACTACATGTTCATGCTCGAAAGCCACCTCAGTGCGGAGCAAAGCCGCGTTGTGGCTGCGGTTCAGTCTGCCGCGAATCTCGAAAACGTTCCGCTGTACCTCACGGGCGGCGCAATGCGCGATATGCTCGGCGGGTTTATCATCCGCGACCTCGATTTCACCGTCGAGGGCAACGCGCCGAAGTTGGCCAAGGATCTCGTTAAGCACCACGGCGCCACAATCGTTTCGCTCGATGAACACCGCAAGAGCGCGGAACTGATTTTTCCAGCCGGCGTGACGTGTGAGGTCACGATGGCACGACGCGAGAAGTACGCCAAGCCCGGTTCCAAACCGCAGATCACGCCGGCAACAATCCACGAGGATTTGCAGGGTCGCGATTTCACGATCAATGCGATCGCGCTGTCGCTAAACCGCAGGTCGCGCGGTCTGCTGATGGATCCGACCAACGGGTTGGCGGACCTCGAACGGCGCGAGATCCGCGCCACCGGAAACTACACGCTCTACGACGATCCCACGCGCCTGCTGCGCCTGATCCGTTTCCGTACGCGCCTCGGTTTTGCCGTCGAGGAACGTACGCAATCTCAATACCAGAATGCGCGCGAGGCCGGCGTGGAGGCGCGCATTCCGCCGCGCGTGTTGTTCGAGGAACTGCGCCAGATGGCCAACGAGTCCAACCCGGATGAGGTGGTCAAGGCATTCGAACAAGAAAAACTGCTGCCGCTGTATTCGCCCGCGCTCTCTGGCGCCAAAGTGAATCACGCCGGACTGGCCAAGCTCGTCAAGGCCCGGCAGAGTGTACCCTTCGGTGTTGAATTTCCCGTCGAGAACCTGGGTCTGTTTCTGTTTATCCTCACGGAAAAGTTGACGCCTAAGGAGAAGACCGGGCTGATCAAGGCTGCAGCCATGCAGCGCTCCGAAATCGATCTCTGGCAAAAGCTGGAGGCGAAGGCGAAAAAGCTGGAGTCCATACTCAAATCGGCCAAGCTACAGAAACCGTCCAAGTTTTTCGCGGCTGCTTCCGCGGCGCCGGGTGAGCAGTTGCTCTTCCTGCTCGTGCGCTCACAGCAGCGCATCGTTCAGGACCGCATCCGCAATTTCCTGCAGAAGCATCTCTCAATCGCCCAAGAGGTCACCGATGCAGTTGTGACCGAGGTCAGCGGCCTGGAGCCAGGTTCTCCGAAGTTCCATAAGGCGAAGGACGAACTGATCCGCACGCGTCTGGACGCGCGTCCCAAGAAGGTGGTCGTGGAGCCCGAACCCGAGCAACTGCCTCCACCTCCGCCAGCCCGCTCCGGATTCCCTGGGCGGCGTTGACGCTCCTATATTTCAGCGAGCACAAATGGCGGCCGATCATTTCCATGTTGCGGCTGGGGTCGCCGATGTTGCGCGCGTAGTAATCCGTCCAGATCAGAGACTGTACTTGAGCGCGAGTTGCATCTGCGAATACGAACGCTTTACCGGCGGACTCTGCAACGCCGGAGCGTTGCGCCGGCGGCTCGCCTTTTTCGCCGGCGCTGCTGAACGGGGCAGTGGCTCCTAGCCGAGAAGCCCGCTTTGCCGTGCCAGCGAGAGCGCCTCGATGGCCGCGCCGCGCGCGCCGGCGGTGTCGCCGTTAGGCATCACATAGATCGGGATATCGACCTGCTCTTCGCGCTGCGTGGGCATCCCCTTGCGAATCTCCTCGACAAACCAGCGCTGGAACTCAGCTTTCGTTTCGATCGCGCCGCCGCCGACAAGCAGGGCGTCGGGATCGAAGGTGTTGATCATCTCGTCGAAGAAGACGCCGAGCGCGTGGGCCTGTACGCGGAAGATTTCCTTGCACATCGGATCACCGTTTTCGGCGAGGCCGCGCACCAGTTTTGCGGCTTTCTGAATGTCGCCAAGCTTGCCCAGGTCATGACCTGGATAGCGTGGCAGGAAGTACGGCAGGAACGTCCTGGCGATGGCGGTCAACGAGCAGAGCGATTCCAGGTCGCCGGTGCGTCCGCAATTGCAGTCGGGCTTCAAACCATCAATGCCCGCGATGCTCTGGTAGGGCAGCAGCACGTGGCCCAACTCACCGCCAAAGCCCTTGCGGCCCTTGAGGACGTTGCCGCCGGTGATTACGCCGCCGCCGAGGCCCGTGCCGATGATCGCTGAAATCGAGGTCGCCTGGTTGCTTGCGCCGAAGAGCGTGAAGTGGCCCCACAGCGCGCCCGCATTGCCATCATTCAGATACGTGACCGGCTTGCCGAGCCTGTGCGCGAGCTGCTCGCGGATGTCGAAGCCAGCCCAATCGGGATGCACGAAATTGGTTGAGCCCTTGGCGCTGAGCACGCCGGTGGCGCTCGCCGGACCTGGCGTGTCGAGACCGACGACCACGACGTCGGCCAGCGTGAGTCCGGCCTTCTCGACCGCGATCTGGAGTCCCTCGGCGATCTGATTGAGGCAGACTACGGGTCCCTCTTTCGAAAGCGCGGGATGCTCGCAGAGCCCATCGATCAGAAACTCGGCTTGCTCGTTGACTAGGGTGTAATTAATGGCGGTTCCGCCAAGATCCACTCCGGCGACTACTGGCACGATTGTTGTCCTCGTTTGAATGATTTCAGTTCCAAAACTTCCAGAATAGCAGGAGTCGAATTGGCTTTAGGGAATACGGACTGACTGCGGGAGCTCTCGCGGCGCGAGATTGTTCTGCGCTGGCCGCGGTGCTAAGAATGATTGGGAGGCATTGCCATGCAATTTGGAATTCACTCGCTACTGTTCACGGAGGCGTTCGTCGAAAAGGACTTGCCGCTGCTCGACAAGTTCAAGCGGATGGGATTTGATGCGGTGGAACTGCTGCCTTTCGACCCGGATCGCTTTCCGGCCGCGAAGGTCAAGGCTGCGGCGCGGGACCTGGGTCTGACGGTCAACACCGGCTATGGTATGCCGGAGCAGTACAACATCATCTCGCCCGATCCGGCTGTGCGTAAAGCGGGCATCGAGTTCTCAAAGCGCCTGATCGACCTGAGCAATGAGGCGGGAGCCCGCGTGTTCGGCGGCATGATCTACTGCGGCTGGGGCTATCTCACCGGCAAGATGCGGAGCGCGGACGAATGGAAGTGGGGCGTCGAAGGCTACCGTGAGATCGCAGCCTATGCGCAGAGCAGTTCAGATCTGATTCTGGGTATCGAACCTGTCAACCGTTTCGAGTCGCACTTCATCAACATCGCGGCGGATGCTGTCCGGTTCATTGAGGAAGTCGGGATCCCGAACGTAAAGGTACATCTCGACACGTTCCACATGATCCGCGAAGAGGACAACTTCACGGCGGCGGTGCTTGCTGCGAATCGTCAGCTTGGCTACGTGCACGCTTGCGAGAATCAACGTGGAATTCCGGGCCGCGGTCTCGTACCCTGGACTGAGTTTTTCCGCGCGCTGAAGCAGGTGCGCTATGACGGATGCATCACGATCGAGTCCTTCGATCCGGATTTCGAGAGTATTGCGCGGACCTGCTGCATTTGGCGCAAGCTGGCTGATTCCGCGGATCAGCTCGCCACGGAAGGTCTGCGCTTTCTCAAGCAAGTCCATCGGGAGGTGTCGCTCGGCTAGGCTCTCGGATAGACGCTATTGGCGGGCTCGCGGTGTGATATAAACAGGCTTGTCACTCTGGTCAACGGGCCGCTCGGCCGCCCGGGAGGATGGAAACATGATTACTCGAAGAGACTGTCTGAAATTCACAAGCGCTGCGGCGCTCGCAGGTGTGAGCCGCGCCTCGGCGGCCGGAAAATTGCCCGTGCGGTTTGGTGCGATGCAGGGCTCGCTAGCCGCCAAACCCTCGGTGGAGATGTTCGACGTGGCGCGGCGGGTTGGACTCGCCGGCGTCGAACTGAACATTGGCAGATTGTTGACCGCGGGTAAGCTGCCGCTCGCCGACGCAGCTCTGCAGAAACAGTACATGGAAGCGGCACGCACCAACAAGCTCGCGATCGCCGGCGTCGTGCTCGATATCTTTCACGTGCACGGATTGAAGGACGACCCGGCGGCGCCGGCCTTTCTGCCGGAAGGCATTGCCATCGCGCACGCGATGCAGGCAGGCGTTCTGTTGATGCCTTTTTTCGGGAAGAACGGACTGACCAACCGGAGTGAGATGGGGCGCGTTGCCGACATTCTGAAGGAGCACGTGGGGGCCGCGGAAAAGGCCGGAATCCAGCTCGGGCTCGAGAATGTGATTTCGGCGGAAGACAATGCGTGGATCATGGACCGCGTCGGCTCGCACGCGTTGAAGGTCTACTACGATGTAGGCAATGCTACCAATACAGGCGGATTCGATGCACCGAAGGAGATCCGCTGGCTCGGCGGCAAACGCATCTGCCAGATCCACATCAAGGACAAAGAGTACATGGGTGAGGGCAAGGTCAACTTCACGGAATGCTTCCGCGCTATCCGCGATTCGGGCTATAAGGGTTACCTCAATTTTGAGACATCGGCTCCTTCCGGAGACAAACAGAGCGACCTGAGCCGCAACCTGGCTTTTGCACGCAAGACGCTGCAGGCCGTGGAAGCGGAAGCATGAGTGCCGGGATGGAGGAACTCTACGCCGCACGCCTGAACCGTTACGTCACGGCGATGCATAACGGGATGCCGGACCGCGTTCCAATGCGCCCGTTTGCCGCTGAGATCACCGCGCGGCACGCCGGCTTCACCTGCCAGCAAGTCACGCATGACTACAACTTGGCCTTCGAGGCGGTGGTCCGCTGCTGCAAGGACTATGACTGGGACGCCGTCGTGTCGAACATGGTCTACGTCTGGACGGGCCTGACCCAGGCAGCGGGCCTGCGCTACTACGGCATCCCCGGCATCGACGTCGGTCCGGATGTTGCGTTCCAGTACCGCGAGCCCGCCGAGCAGGAAGCCTTCATGAAGCGCGAGGAGTACGACGAGTTGATCGAAGACCCGGTGCGTTTCCTCTATGAAACGTGGCTGCCGCGCGTCTCGACCGAAGTCAGTGCGAAGGGCGCGCCCACGTCGTACCGCAACAACCTGTCGCTCGTAAAGGGCGGCATGTCGATGCTCAGCTACTTCAACGCGTACGGTCCGCACGTCGAGCGGATGCGCCGGGAATGCGGTACGGTCTCGTCGATATGCGGAATGTTGAAGGCGCCTCTGGACATCCTGGCCGACAAGATGCGCGGCTACATCGGCCTGGCCTTCGACCTGATGGAGATACCAGAAAAGGTGCAGCAGGCCTGCGATGCGCTGATGCCGCATTTGGGCTACATCGCCTTGACCAGCGCGGATCCCGGCAAGCAAATTCCGATCCCGATCTGGATGCATCGCGGCTGCACTCCGTTCATCTCCAAAGAGCACTTCGAAACGATTTACTGGCCGACGCTCAGGCCGATCGTCGACGCGCTCTGGGCGCAAGGCAACCAGGTGCTGTTCTATGCCGAAGGCAAGTGGGATGCGCATTTGGAGCGCTTCGCTGAGTTGCCCGCCGGCAGCATCATCTATCACCTGGATCGCAGCAACCCAGCCCTTGCCGCGAGTATTCTCGGCAAGAAATTCTGTCTGAGCGGCGGCGTGCCCAACACGCTGCTAGCATTCGCCAAGCCGGAGGAAGTCAAGGCGCACTGCCGCAAGCTGATCGAGACGATCGGCGCAGAGGGCGGGTATCTGATGGACGCCAGCGCCATCATGCAGAACGACACCGCGCTCGAGAACCTGAAGGCGATGACGGATGCGACGCTCGAGTACGGCGTCTACCGCTCGCCGTCGTCGCCTTCGGCCAAAGTGCCGCTGCAGCCCGCGGCGCAGCCGGCCCAAGGCCTTCCGGCCTGGATCACCGCGCCGCGCCTGCGTCCGGGTTCCTGCCGCGCCTTCGAGGAGAAGTTGAAGGAACTACCGCCGATCTCAGGCGATCCGGCGCTGGTGCGGCGCGTCTGGGATGACATTGATGGTCTGGCCTACACTTATATCTGGAACTTGGTTTTGAGCTTCTGACCAGGTCGACATTCCGGAAAGAGGAACAAGATGCAAAGACGCGGTTTTCTGCTCGGTGGGGTGACGGCAATGGCTTTCGCGGCGGACGGGGACAAGTGGATTTCCCTGTTCGACGGAAAAAGCTTGAAAGGCTGGAGGACCGAGGGCAAAGCAGCCTGGTCCATCTCCGACGGCGCGATCGTCGGGCGGCAGGGCGTTGACGGAGCGTCGGGCGATCTGTTCAGCGAACAGCAGTGGGCCGACTTTGAACTCGAAGCCGAATGGACCATGCGCTTTCCGGGCAACAGCGGTTTGTGGTTTCGCGTGGCGGCGCCCAGGACCGGCTATCAGGCGGATTTCCTCGACCAGCCGAGCCATCCAGGCGTTCTATCCGGGTCGCTTTACTGCATGGGCAAAGCCTTCATCGCAGAGAACCGCGACGCCTCTTCCGTGAAACGCGACGGGTGGAACAAGATGCGCATCCGTGCGGTGGGCGATCATATCACGATCGAGTTGAATGGCAAGAAAGTGGTGGATGTCCGCGACGCGACGTTCCCGGGCGCGGGCAGCGTCGGAATCCAGCTTCACGCCGGCAAGCAGTTCGACGGCATGGAAGTGCGCGTCCGCAACATCCGCCTGCGGCCGGTTTCTAAAACGTAAGCCGGAGCGCTATTTGCCCGCTCCGCTGGTCGAGCGGGGCCGTATTTGCGGCTTCGCCAGTACATCATATTCGAGTTTTCGGGCGCGGCGCTACCGGTCCATCACGCAGCAACTTCTGCATTCGCCGTACCGTCCCAGCATGCTGTGGATCCGCTGACAGATTCCGTGTCTCATGCGGATCGTGGTCATGATCGAACAGCGCCGTTCCTCGCCGTCCCTCGTCCCATTCCGTGTAGCGCCAACGCTCGTCGCGTACGCTTCGGCCAATGGACCAGTTTCGCGTCTGAACGGTGTAAGCCGGCCGATCCCATGCGGCCTGCGGATTGTCGAGCAGCGGAGTCAACGGCGTGCCCTCGGTCCATTCCGCCTTCGGCAGGGCGCATAAATCCACCAGCGTCGGATAGAGGTCCAAGTACTGCACGACCCGCCGCGAGACTTGCCCCGCGGTCCGTTTCCGCGGATCGGCTACCAACAGCGGCCCGCGTGCCGACACTTCAAACAGCGTGCCCTTGGCCCACATGCCCTTCTCGCTCAAGTGCCACCCATGGTCGCCCCACAGTACAACGATCGTGTTCTTCTCCAACCCCAGCTTCTGTAACCTGTCGAGCAAGCGCCCAACCTGCGCATCCATATAGCTGATGCAAGCATAGTAAGCCCGCATCGCCTCCCGTGCCTCCAGGGCCGTGAAGGAGCGCCCCGCATACAGATCGATGTTTTGCCGGAACTCATCGCGCGGCATGCCAGGCAACTGTCGCGGCTCCGTGTCGAAGTCGGGTGGCAATGGCATCTCCGCCGTCTGGTACATATCGAAATACTTCTTGGGCGCTTGTAGCGGCACGTGCGGTTTGTGAAATCCGACCGCGAGGAAAAATGGTTTCCCGCCCGCGGCCATTTTGTCCAACTCCGTTTCCGCCTGCCCAGCGATCTTCGAGTCCGCTCCGTCATCACCTTCAGCCAACGGCCGAATCACATTGGCACTCGCATACTTCGCTGGATCCGTTTGCATGTTCCGATACGGAGAATGCACGCGATCCCAGTAGTCTGGTTCCGCGGCCTGTTGAGCCGCGCGCTGATCGGGTGTGAACCATTGGGCCAGCTCTTTTGTCTCACCTTTGGCCGCTCCTCGATTCGTCCCATGCCAAACTTTTCCGAAGGCCGCTGTGGCATATCCATGGCGCTCGAAATAGGTCGGCAGTATGGCGTGACCTTGGCCGAGGACCAGAAAAGTGTTGTTGTCCAACACCCCCGTACTCGTTGGATACCGGCCTGAAAGCACAGAGGATCGTGTCGGGTTACACAATGGGAACTGGCAATATGCGCGGTCGAATCGCACACCGCGGGCGGCCACGCGGTCTAGATGCGGCGTCTTCGCCACCAGGTCGCCGAAACAGCCGATCCGGCAATCCAAATCGTCAACGACAATGAACAGAACATTCGGCCGGGCTGTCTGCGCCAGCGCTACCGTCGAAAGCTGCATAAACATCCGTCGCGTGATCGCCATCTTTGAGTTCTCCTAAGCGTATTTCACAGCTTGCGGCCGGTTTCTAAATCGTAAGCCAGAGCGCCAACTGCAGGCGCCGCAGGTCGCGCGCCGCCAAGAAAAAGCGGAACAAGACCCACGAAGCAATGAAGCCGTCTCATCCGGGTTCCCTTTGCGTCTCACGGTTGAGAACAAGCATATAGTATGTGCCCGCGCCGGTCGAGTGATTAGTTTTTGGGATTAGTTTTTTTGGGCCGTTTTCTTCCGCCGGGCGTTGCCCCGCGGTTCTCAGGCAATCAGCCAGACGGCGGTGTACCCGAGGCCGATTCCTATCACGGCGCCCGCGATCACGTCGCTGAGGAAGTGCATGCCGAGAAGAATTCGTGAGGCAGCGATACTGACGCAGCAGAACAGCAGGCCGGCCGTAAGCGGCGGATAGTACATGCTGAGAGAAACAGTGACGGCAAAGGCCGTTATGGTATGGCCGGATGGAAACGAGAATTGATCCGGCGGAAGGAGTTTCGACCAGCAGTGCGGTTCGATCGCACAAGGCCGCCGGCGCCCGGTCAAACGTTTCAGCCAGAGAAACACTACAATGCCCATTCCGGCGGAGAGTACAGATGCTCCAACCGCCGCAAAGCGCGACGCGCCTCCGAATAGCAGGATCACGACTGCCATGGCGTACCACAGCCAGCCGTCTCCTCCACGCGTCGCGCAAACCATCGAAAGCCGCAGCCAGCGCGGCGCCGCCCACCAGTGGACACGCCGCATGACACGGTGATCGACCGACGTTACATAACCCGCAACAGCCTGGGACATTGTCATGCCAATTCTCCTGCCGTGATTCCGCCGGACTCATCGTGCCCGCGCACTCCCTTTTTAATCCCGGAATGGTTACATGTTGCTGACAGCCAGAAGAAATGTTGGTGACGCCGGGGCAGGGGATGGGGCTCAGACAGTACTTGCCGCTGGTATTCGAACTCTAGGGGCGGCCTGCCGATATCTGCCTCTTGCATCGACAGTTGTTGCGATCGGATTCGCCGGAAAGGTGGCTCGCAGGGCAGTCGCCGGCCAGTGCTCAGCCGCTAAGGGGTACTAGAAAGAAGACCTCATCTTGCTCATCGAAGTCTGGACGATAAGCCCACAAGATGAGTATCGTGATACGCAAGTTTTTCGCATTGCTAGTATTGCTCGCTTCAACCTTTTGAGTGGGGCACAGCAGAGCGTGAGCCGAGGTCTTCAGGTACACATCCGTCCGGAAGCGGCGCTGTCGCTCGAAGGCAGCAGCCAGATTCTGGTCAAGATTCGTCTCGAAAGCGGTTCCACGGCACAACTAGCCCAGCAGGATGAGTGCTCTGGAGCGCCTGCGGGTTCGCTCTCGATTCAGGCGTCGGGAATCCACCGTTTTGCTGTCACCCCTTCGTCGCGCTACGCCTGCCTCTACACTGCCGAAAAAACGGTCACACTGCGGCTCTCTTCCGTGGCCGCGAGTGCCGCTGAATCGAAGTAAGCGTCGGTCGAGTGTCGTTGCTACTCGCTCGGCGGATAGCCTGACCGGTCGCGCTTCGCCGTCAGAAATTCGCGTAGGCCGGCGGCCAGGCGTTCGGCCACCTGCGGCTCGCGTTCGAGAACAGAGACGTTTTCCAGCGGATCTGCTTCGAGATCGAACAGCGCGACGGGCCGTCCATCGGTGGCCAGCATTTTCCAGCGCCCCAAGCGCGCGACCTCTGTGGCGTAAGGCTTGGGTTTCGGATAGTGCCGCTGAAGTTTGGGCATCAGATCCAACTGCCAATAGACGGGTGCGCGTTCGGGGCATGGCTTGTTTCCGGTCAGGCACTTCCACAGGCTGACGCCGTCGCCGCCTTGCGGCGCAGAGATTCCGACCGATTCGCAGATCGTCGGCAGCAGATCCGTGTGGTGGCCAAACGAAGCACTGGTTTTTCCGGCAGGAATCCTACCACGCCAGGAAAAGATGGCCGGGACTCGCAGGCCGCCTTCATGTAAGTCGGTCTTGCCACCTTTATAGGGCCCGATGTTGGCTTCGAAAGCACCGCCGTTATCCGAAGTAAAGACGATCAGCGTGTTGTCGAGGATGCCGAGTTCTTCGAGCTTCGCGAAGATGCTGCCGATCTTGGCGTCCATATGCGCCACCATAGAACGGAAGCAGCGCTGGTCGTCCGAAATGCCCGGCGCGGCGGCGCGGCTCCAATGCGGTTCGGGCGCGGGCTCGTAGGGCATGTGTGGATTGAGGAACCAGACGTTCATGAAGAAGGGCCGCTTGCGAGCGTGCATCTGTTCGATCTGGCGCACTGCCTCGTCACCGACGATGTCCGTCCAGTGCATTGAATAGTAGGGATCGCCCGGCGGTACGCTCACGTCGTCGCGCAGCAGGCAAGTTCCGCCGCGGCGGTAGAGTGTGCGCTCCTTGCCCATCTGGCCGCGCATTGGCTGTTCTTCGTTCTGGCAGACGTAGTGATCGAAGCCGTGTTCGTGCGGACCCGGAATTGAGTTCTTGCGATCGCGCGCGTGTTTCAGATGCAGTCCGCCGAGGTGCCACTTTCCGGCGTGCCCCGTCGAGTATCCTGCGCGTTGCAGAATGCGCGGCAGCGTAGCGGTTCCGGCGGGCAAATGCGCTTCATCGTCGTTGAAGGCCTTACGTATGTCGAAGCGCAGCGGGTAGCGTCCCGTCATTATGGCGGCGCGCGAGGGCGTGCAGACTGCGGAAGCGGCATAGAAGTTGGAGAATCTGGTTCCCCGTTCAGCCAGGCGATCCAGATTCGTCGTGCGGACCGCCTTCCCGCCGTAGCAGGAGAGGTCGGCGTAGCCTAAATCGTCGGCCAGTAGCAGGATGATATTCGGACGCTTGGCTGGCGCCGCCATGGCCAGTCCGGCGGAGAGCAGAAACGAGCGGCGGCTCGTAGCGTTGTGAGGCGTAGAGTTGTGGATCATGATGTGACGATGAATCCAATACTCTATCGCGCGCGGCGCATGGAATTCCAGTCGGCCAGGTTACCGAGACTCTGCTGGTACGTCTCTCGCAGCCCTTTACGGTCGCGCCTCTATTTGCGGAACAGGCGCAATCGTCAGAACGGGCAAACGTGCTTTCAGCGGAACGGTCTTAATGATTTCTTCGGGGCGTGCGGTGGCCGAGATTTCGATACGGTCTTGCAGCAGCCGGATACGCCGTACATTCTTTTCGTCCAGGCCAAACCCTGCGGTTCGGACCTGAATCAGGCGGCGGCTTCCAAGTTCGATTTCTTCCACTGCGTCGGAGTGCCTGTGCCCGGCTAGCGCGAGCACAACGTTTTCCGCACCACCGATTGCCGCCCTGATCCATCCCGAACACGCTTCATCCTGCAAGGGGATGTGCATCGCAAGGATTACAGGGCGCTCGCGATTTGCGGCAAGCTGCTGCTTCAGCCAGCGTGACTGCTGTTCTGCATACCCGGGATTCTTAGTGGAACTCTCTCCGTTGTCCAAGACCAGAAATGCGTAAGACGTCGAACCAACCTGCTTTCGGAATGAGTAATACGTGCCATCCCGAAAACAACTTAGCGCCTCGCTCCAAGCACGCCGGGCTTCCGCGGAGACAGACTGATCAGCGAGCGGTGCAGGCTTCTCTTTCTGCAGGCGGTAGCGCTGCACGTCGTGATTTCCCAATGTCAGAAACAATGGCAGCGGACTCGCAGTGTAGATCAATTTGAAAAATTCGATCTGCCCACACACGGCCTCGCCCGCCGCGCCATCCAAGCAATAGGAATCGATCAAATCTCCCGTCAACACAACGAACGGGGAACCTGCGCCAGCACTTAAGCGCTGCAATGCACGCGGAAGGTTGGCGCTGGACCCGTTGTAATGCTCCCGTGCGGCGCGAATCTGCGCATGAGCCGCGGAAAGATCCATCACGTGCGTGTCGGAGATGTGAGCGAAATCCTGAAAGGTCTCAGCCCCGCAGGCAACACCATAAGCCAGCAGCGGCAGGATGATTCGAATCAGTTCTCTTCGCGAGCGCATGCCAAACGTTAACGTGCTGCCGCGCGCGGGCTCTGCTCACTCCAACCATATGCGGCCAACATGATTCGGAACAGATCTGTGTTCGCGAGATAACCTTTGACACGCTCGGATCCCGGACCCTGCGCAGCCACCAGGACTTCCTCTCCCGTATGGCCGTTCTCGACGCGCGCGTCAGTTTTCACAGGCGGCGCGGCCGGGTCGGCTTTGGCCTTAGCCGACGCAGGCAGCGTAATCGCCTCGCCTGTCTTTCCCGAGCGCACGCGGAAATCAAACGAGTGATCGGCGAGGAAAATGATCAGCGTGTCTTTCGGCATACGCTTCGCGATCTTCTCGATGTACTTGTCAAACGCTACGGCGCGATCGAGACCACGCTGCGGTTCGTTCGTGTGCAGATCGCATTCCACCATCAGGAAAAAACCCTTCGGGTTCTTTGAGAGAACCTCGATGGCTTTGTCCGCCGCTTCGCCCAAATCGAAATCCGAACCATCAAAGAGCGCGACCGCGCGGCGCGCATCCTTCGGCACGGCCGCAGCAGACGCATAGATAGGACGGCCGCTTGCGACAAGGCTCTTGTCCAGATCGATTTTCATCTCGAGCAACGACGCGCTGATCGCTTTGCGCCCGGGTCCGATGATCACATCCACACCATCGCCGAAGCGCGGCTTCCAAACCTGTTCGAAGATCTCGCCTGTCTTCTTGCGGCTGCTGGCGTGCGCGTAGCAGGCCGCCGGAGTCGCATCCGACATGGCACTATTGGAGACAACGCCCGTCGAGAGTCCGTGTTCCTCGGCGTATTCCAGAATGGTCTTGAGTGGTTTGCCTTCCTGGCCAGCCGCAGCGGGCGTTTCGGAAAGTACGCCATTGTTTGTTTTCTGACCCGTAACGATCGCGGTCATTCCGGCCGCGGAGTCCGTCACCCAGTTGTTAGCGGCGGAGGTTTCCGACAAGCCGATGTTTGGCATGTGCTGTACGAACAGCTTGCGGGGCGCTTTGTAGCCGTGGATGCTGGCCGCGTTCAGCACAGGAACGCCGGCCGCATCGCCAAGAAAAATGATTACGTTCTTTGCGGGCTGTTGCGCCGAAAGCAGCGCCGCTCCCACAGCGAATCCGAAAAGCAGTCTAGTTGTAGTCACTGAATCAATGTATCAAAGCCGCCAAGTATCCGCCGCCAAGCCGTTGTGTTTCGAGAACGTCTCCCCGGCTGGGCGGGAGGATATTCAAACGGTATTCGGGAGCTGGGAATCAGCAGTGCTACGCTTTGTTTAGTTGCCTCGAACGCGAAAGGTTTACTGATGAGTCCACTCATAAAGCATTTTTCGATTGCTGTGCTGCTTGCCGTTGCGCCGCTACCGCATGCGCTGTTTTCTCAGTCCGCCCCCGGAGCGGCTGCTTCCAAGGCGGCGAAGGGCGCCCGGCGTCCGGAAGTCCCGAAGCCGGATCGCGCCGACTTAAGTTACGGCCCATTCGCAAATAACAAGCTCGACCTATGGCTCGCAAAATCGGAGCGGCCCGCGCCGTTAGCCGTCTATATTCACGGGGGCGGATTCGTGAGCGGCGACAAGAGCGGCATCAATCCGCAATTGCTGCGCCGCTACCTCGACGCCGGAGTCTCCGTGGCCGCCATCAATTACCGTTTCCGCACCGAGATCCCGATTCAGGAGGTGCTGCGCGATAGCGCACGAGCCATACAGTTCCTACGTTCAAAGGCCGCCGAATTTCACCTCGACAAAACGCGCGTGGCCGCGTTCGGCGGATCCGCTGGAGCGGGCACTTCACTCTGGCTTGCCTTTCACGACGACCTCGCCGACCCGAAGAATTCCGACCCGGTGCTGCGTGAATCCACACGGATCTCCGCGGCCGTGGCCTCTTCGACCCAGGCCACCTATGACATCCTGCGTTGGAAGGAGGTGCTCGGCGCAGAGGCCGAGGCGCACGCCGAGCCTGCATCGGAATCATTCGGATTCTATGGACTCAAGAGCTCCGCAGAGATGGAAAGCCCGAAAGGCCGCAAGATCCGCGCCGACGTTGACATGTTGGGGCTCATCACAAAGGACGACGCACCAGTGCTGCTCATCTCGACTAGTGCGCACGATGCGATGGCGAATCGTGGTGACGTGCTGCACAGTGCCAAGCATGCCATTGCCGTACAGAAGCGCTGCAATGAAGTAGGCGTGCCCGTGATTCTGAAAATCGTTGCGGACCTGAAGGCGGGCGACGACAGCGGCGTCCAGCCAGTCGACTTTGTCCTGAAGTACCTGGGCGTGAAGCCCTAAGGCGCGTAGCGGTCGCGCAGCGCGATGAACTCCAGCACGGTGCGGTGATACGGATTGAACTCTGGGTCGGGTACCCCGCTCGGAGGTTTGGAAGTGGGTGCCGGAAATCTCCCGCGCACCCACGCTCTAAGCAAGCAGCAGGAAGACGCCCACTATCTTCCCGCTTGTCGTCATTGGTTCTTCAACCAATTGTCGTAGGAATGATTCTTAGGGCCAGTGTACTCGATCGTGTCGAAGAAGGCGGCGTTGCCTAGTGCGCGCGGATCGCCTTCCTTGAGCAACATCTCGTCCATGCGCTGGCGCAATCCCTGTTTGATCTTTGCGTAGTCCGGATTGCTCGCCAGGTTCGTGATGCAGCCGGGATCCTTCTGGATCAGGTACAACTCTTCTTCCGCGCGATGGCCGAAGGAGAGTTTATAGTGATCGTCGAAGTTCGATAGCAACAACGTCTTCGTGGGACTGTCGTCCACGTTACGGTATCCGGTTTCCGGATTACCCGCGGGCCAGGTTTCGGGCGCGTAATTGTGGACGTAGAGATACTCCGGTGTGCGGATCGCGCGCACCGGATAGCCGGCGTCCTTGGGCCGGCCGATGTCGTGGCGCTCCTTGCCCACCAACATCACGTTGCGCGACGGATCGATGAAGCCGGATTTGTTGGAGTGCAGAATGTCGACGAAGCTGCGGCCAGTCATCGTGGGCGCCGGCTTGAGCCCGGCGAGTTCCATGAACGTGGGCGCGAAGTCCCGGAAGTTGATGAAGTCGTCGACTACGCGGCCGCCCGTCGTATTCTTGCCCCAGCGAATCGCCATCGGCAGATGGAAACTGTATTCGTAAATCTGGCCTTTGGCGCGCGGGAATGGCATACCGTTATCGGAGGTGACAACAACCAGCGTGTTGTCGAGTTCGCCCAGATCCTCGAGCTTCTTGAGCGCCTGTCCAAGATGTTTGTCGAACCATTCCACTTCCAGCGCGTAGTCGAGAAAGTCGCTACGGATCGCGCGGTTGTTGGGGTAGAACGAAGGCAGCGTCACGTCGTTGGGATTCTTGCCCGCGCGCTCGCCGGAGCCTTGCTCATAGGCGCGATGCGGTTCGTGGCCGCCCAGCCAGAAGCAGAATGGCTTGTCCTTCGGGCGCTTCTGCAGGAAGGACTCGAAGTTCTTCGTGTAGTCGGTATTCGAGATGCCCTTGTATGGAGGCGTGAGCTTGTGCTCTTGAAACTCCGGCCCTGCGGGGTTGCGCTTCAGCCCTGAGGGCTTCCAGTCGCCCGGACCCCAACCCTTGCCGGTGAAGCCAACAAAGTAGCCGCCCTCTTCGAGCAAGCTTGGATAAACCGGAAAGCCCGGCGGGAAAATGCTGTAGTGCGAGACGGCTTCCTTGAGCTGCCACGAATTGCGGCCGGTGAGAATCGTGGCGCGCGACGGACTACATTTCGGATTCGACGTAAAGCAATTAGTAAAGCGGATACCCTCGCGCGCCACGCGCTCGAAGTTCGGGATCTTTATCCATTTTTCGTCCGTGGCGGCCGGATGGGGAAACGACCAGTCGTCGGCGATGACAAACAGAATGTTGGGCCGCTTGCCCTGTTGGGCCTGCGCCCATCCGGCGCCGGCCAGCAGCGGTACCGCGACGCTGCTGCGACGCAAGAATTGACGGCGTGAGAGTGAAGTTTTCATGAGCAATGATTCCTCGCGGCCTCGTGCACATCGCAAGCCGGCCGACTGCATTCGATCATATCGCTTTTTAGAGTGTGCAAGTCTTGCGCGCATCGCGCTCCGCCACGTGCAGCGCGTGCACGCCTCGGTACCGGTCGCCACGTGCAATCCTTTGATTCCACGCGGCGACAGCGATGGACGCCGAGTGGCCTCCGGCTTGCCTCAGATTCAGCGGGGAGTCAATCCGACTATGTCGAGCAGCCTTATCAACATCAATAGCAGCGCCACAAAGAAGAACTGGTATCGTTCGCCGAAGGTTTGGCGCCAGGCCGTTATGGCGTTCTTCTTCGTTTTTCTACTCCACGTTGCCTATGATCACCAGGTGAAAGGTGGAGGGCCGCGGGGCACGCCTTCCGTGGAAGCCTACTGTCCTTTCGGCGGCGTTGAGAGCCTGTATCAGTTCCTGACCACCGGCGGTTTCATCCGCCGCGTCGAACCGTCGTCGCTGATCCTGCTCGGCGCGTTGGTCGTGTTAACGCTGTTCTTCAGCCGCGGCTTCTGTGGCTGGATCTGCCCGTTCGGTTCCGTGCAAGAGTGGATCGGAATGCTCGGCAGCAAGATCTTCGGCAAACGCTACAACCCCACCGGCGCATGGGACCGCGCGCTGCGCTATCTCAAATACGTGATCCTAGTCGTGATCATTGCACTCACCTGGCATCTGGGCACGATGGTCTTCCGCGACTACGATCCGTTTCTGGCGTTCTTCCATCTAGGGAAGGGCATCGACGAGTTGCCCTGGGCCTACAGCATGCTGGGTGTGATGCTCGTGGGTTCGCTTTACATCGAACGCTTCTTTTGCAAGTACGCCTGCCCGCTCGGGGCCGTGCTTGGCATACTCGGCAAGGTCGGGCTAACGAAAATCGAACGCGATCCGGAGGACTGCAAAGGCTGCAACATCTGCCAGAAGAAGTGCCACGCGCATGTCGACTTTCTTTCGGTCACGACGATCAGGGATTCCGAATGCAACCACTGCATGGACTGCGTCGTCGATTGCCCGAAACCGAATGTACTCTCGGCTCGTGGACCGCGCTGGCGTTTTTCGCACTCGATGTACGCCGCGCTCTTGGTCGTGGGACTCTTCGCTTTTATCGGCGCCAGCCAGCTCGCCGGAAAGTGGCAAACCAAGCCCGCCATGGTTTCCTTCACCGGTGCGAGCGGCAAGCTCGACGTCGAGAATATACGCGGCTGGATGACGCTCGGCGAGATCAGTAGCGGTTACGGCATCCCGACCCGCGAACTCTATTCGCGCTGCGGCCTTCCGGAGCGGGTGCCGTCGGCGGCGCGATTGAACACGGTCGCGAAGACGTACAACTTGAAGTTCGATCCGGACCAGGTGCGCGAAGTCGTGCGCGGCTACCTCGCCGGCGCACCCGCCGCTCCCGTCGCGCCTAAAGCCGTCGCTCAGAAGGAGCAGGTTGCAGCAACGCAGAAAGCCGGCAAGAAGGATCACCCCGCCGGTAGTGCCGAGGAAGACGTGAAGGGTTTCATGACGCTGAACGAGATCGCGCTCAAGAGCGGCGTTCCGAAGGAGTATCTACTCAAGAGCCTGAACGTTAGCGACGGCGTCGATGCGCGCCAGCCGGTCCGCGAATGGATGCACGCGCAGGACAAGTCGATCCAGGATCTGCGCGATGCTGTGAAGGCTTATCGCAGCGGAGCGCGCTAAGCGAAGCGTTCTATAGTAGAAGCTAGCACGAAAGGACGGGTCCTATGCGCTTGCTTCGAATGGGGCGATGGTCGCCCTACGTTGTGGGAATGCTGATCGGGATGCTCTCGTGGTTTGCGTTTCTGAGTGTGGACCGCGCCATTGGCGTCTCCACCGCTGTCGCCCGCAGCGCGGGCATGTTGGAGCGCGCGGTGCTGCCCGCGCATGTTGACGCCAACGCCTATTTCACGAAGTTCCGCCCGGTGGTCGATTGGGAATGGATGCTCGTGCTGGGCATCGCGCTGGGCGCCTTTGCCAGTTCGCGGCTCTCGGGCGACCGGCCCGCGCAGGCGCTACCGTTATTGTGGCGGCGGCGCTTCGGCGCCTCGCGTTCGAAGCGCAATTCACTCGCGTTCCTCGGGGGCGTACTGCTGATGTTCGGCGCACGCGTGGCGGGCGGTTGCACAAGCGGCCACGGAATCAGCGGTTCACTACAATTGGCGCTCTCCGGCTGGCTCTTCTTCGCGGTGTTGTTTGCCTCGGGACTTGCCACCGCATTCGCGCTTTACGGAAAGGCGGAAACGCATGACTGAGTCCCCATCCACGCTATTGCTGGGCTTGCTGACCGGTTTCCTGTTCGGCTTCGTACTTCAAAAAGGCCACGTCACGAAGTTCCCCGTAATCGTGGGCCAGTTTCTGCTGCGCGATTTCACCGTGCTGAAGACGATGCTCACGGCGATCGTAGTGGGCGGCATCGGCGTATATACGCTGAAGGCCCTCGGCCTCGCTTCGCTGCACGTCAAACCCGCGCAACTGGCCGCCGTCGCCGCCGGCGGATTGGTCTTTGGCGTGGGCATGGCGCTGCTAGGCTACTGTCCGGGAACCGGCGTCGCGGCCGCTGCCGAAGGCAACCGGGACGCACTCTTCGGCGTACTCGGCATGTTGGTGGGCGCGCTTTTATTTGCGGAAGTCTATGCCGCGCTCGGCCGCACGCTCATGAAGTGGTACGACCTCGGCCCGCTGACACTACCCGCCGTGACCGGCCTACCCGCCTGGACGATCTTCGCCGCGCTCGCGGCCGGCGCCCTGCTGCTATTCCGTTTTCTGGAACGCCGCAGCCGGGCGTGAAACCGTAGTCTTCGCGCCGCTCGGGAGGCTCAGTCTTCCTTCTTCATCTGCTGCGCGAGGTAGTTCTCGTAACCCATTTCGCCGATCATGTGGAGTTGCGCTTCGAGCCAGTCGGCATGGTGTTCCTCGTCAACCAGGATCGCCTCGAAGAGTTCGCGGGAGCCGTTATCGCCCACTTCGACAGCGGCCTTGACCGCGTTGTTTAAACGGACAATCGCTTGGAGTTCCAGCGCGAGATCGTTTTGCAGTTGCTCTTTCACGTTCTGGCCGATGCGCAGCGGGAAGAGCTCGGTCATCGTCGGCGTGCCGTCCAGGAAGAGGATGCGCTCCATGCACTTCTCGGCGTGCCTCATTTCGTCAATCGATTCCTTGCGGCCATAGTTGCCGAGCTTTTCGTAGCCCCAGTTTTCGCACATCTCGGCGTGCAGAAAGTACTGGTTGATGGCCGTGAGCTCGGCCTTCAGTACCTCGTTTAGCAAGGCAATAATCGTGTCATTTCCGCGCATCGTGACCCTCCTGCTGCGATTGTAGCAGGAGGCGCGCGCGGCTGTCGAAGTGCACTTCAATGTCCGGTCTAAATCCAATAAAAAGAAGCTATTAGGGTCGGAATCTAGGGTCGTTTCCTTAGTACCAAATAGGGTCTCTCTAGGGCTGAATTAGAGCCATCGTTTGATTGTTGCCCGCATCCAAATAACTTAAGGTATAGCTTGGGAAGGGAGCGCGAATGCTACGAGGGATCATAATCAGTCCGGATACGGAGCTGACGGCACGACTGGAGAGCTTTCTAGCTGAGGCTGGACACATCGGCGTGGTCCGAAACCTCGATCACTATCCAAATTCGCTCGAACTTGCGCGTTTTTTGCGCGCCAATGCGCCGCAGGTCATCTTTCTGGGTGCTGACTCGCTTGGCAAGGTTGCCGAACTGCTGGAGGGAGTGGAACAGAACACGCCTGGAGTTCAGGTTGTGGCGATTCACCGGAGTTGCGAACCGCAGATGTTGCTCGAGGTGATGCGGCTCGGAGTCCGCGAATTCTTCTCGCACCCGTTCGCGCGCGAAACCTATTTCGAGATGGTGCGGCGTTTGGTGGATGCTCTCGAAAAGCGCCCCGCCGCTCTCGATGTAACCGATCAGGTGTTCGCGTTTCTGCCAGCCAAGGCCGGTGTCGGCACATCGACGGTGGCTCTCAATACCGCCGCGGCGATGGCCCGTCAGCCCAACACGAACGTCCTGCTGAGCGACTTCGACATGAATTCGGGCATGATCCGCTTCATGCTGAAAATGGACAACCCCTACTCGGTGGTCGACGCTGCCGAGCACGCGGCGACGCTCGATGAAAATCTATGGCCGCAACTGGTGACGCACTTCGATCATCTCGACATCCTGCACGCCGGCAAGTTGAATCCGAACTTCCGCATTGATCCGATCCAGGTCCGGCACCTTCTTGATTTTACGCGCCGGAACTATCAGGCGGTCTGCGTCGATCTCTCCGGCAACCTCGAAAAGTACTCGATCGAGATTATGCAGGAAGCCAAGCGCGTCTTTCTCGTCTGCACTCCGGAGATCCCCTCGCTCCATCTCGCCCGCGAGAAGCTGCAATTCCTGCAATCGTTGGATTTGGGTGGCCGCGTCAGTCTAGTGCTGAATCGTGCGCAGAGGCGTTCCAATATCACCGCCGCGCAGATCGAGCAACTCATGCGGATTCCCGTCCAGTCCACGTTCCAGAACGATTACCACAGCGTCCAGCGGGCGTTGCAGGAAGGTAAGGTCGTTGACCCGTCTTCGGACTTGGGCAAGCAGTTTAGCCAGTTTGCCCGGCAAATGTTGTCGCCCAAGAGCCCAGCGAAGGGAGACGCTAGTGAACACAAGAGTAAGTTCACAGAGTTCTTCTCTATTACACCGGGCCGGTTCCAACTGTTCGCGGATAACAAGAAGACGGCCAGCTAAACTGGACGACATGGTGCAGTAAGCGTCAGACGAGAAGTAGTACCCGTCTGGGCTCCGGCGGACACCTGCGGATTCCCCACGCGGTTGCTGGCATCATTGGACTTGCGCGCGCCCATCAAAACCATTTAAGATAAATGAGTATTTTGGTCAACCTTAACTCGAGGGGAAAAGATGATCTATTCGCGCTCCGCAGAATACGCCATCCGGGCGTTCGTACACTTGGCCGATGTGGAAGAGGGCAAGTACGCGATGGTGAAAAACATTGCGGCCGAGGGCGATATCCCGGCCCACTTCCTGGCAAAGATACTCCAACAGTTGGCTCGCAAGGGTTTCCTGCGCTCGAGCAAAGGGCCCACCGGCGGCTTTGCACTGCGCATGCCCCCTGAGGAGATCAGCATGTTGCAGATCATCGATGCCGTGGACGGACTCAACGATTTCCACCGCTGTCCGGCCGGCATGGCCGAATGCAACGACGACCAGCCCTGCGGCATGCACGATAGCTGGAAGGCCCTCCGATCGCGTATCATAGAGTACTTGGAGGTGACGACGATCGCGGTGTTGGCAAAATCGATGGAACAGAAGAAAAAAGCTGTCATCAAACGCGTTGCCAAGGCCAAGAAAGTCGCAGCCAAGCGCTGATTTGCGACCCGGCCAGGGTCCACTGGAGGAGTATTCGCACATGGCCAGTTCCATGCTCGTCCCGATGGTCGTCGAGCAGACGTCCCGGGGTGAGAGAGCCTTTGACATTTTTTCCCGGCTGCTGAAAGAGAACATCATCTTTTTGGGCACGCCGATCGACGACAGTGTCGCGAACCTGATCATTGCCCAGATGCTCTTTCTGGCATCGGAAGATCCGGAGCGGGACATATCGCTGTATATCAATTCTCCCGGCGGTTCCATCACGGCCGGCATGGCGATTTTGGACACGATGCGGTTGATCGAGCCCGACATCGTAACGTACTGCGTCGGGCAGGCGGCTTCGATGGCCGCTGTGCTGCTGGCCTGTGGCGCCAAGGGAAAACGCTACAGCCTGCCGCATTCGCGCATCCTGATCCATCAGCCTTCGATGAGCGGGCTTGCCGGGCAGGCCGCCGATATCGACATCTACGCAAAAGAGATTCTGCGGATGCGCGAGATCCTCAACCAGATTCTGGCCGATGCTACGGGTCAGGATCCGGACAAAGTCGGCCGCGACGTGGACCGCGACTACATCATGGAGCCCGAGGCCGCGTTGCGTTACGGCATGATCGATCGCATCATCACCAGCCGGCAGCCGGTCGGCAAATAGAGCTAACAGCACCATCGAGAAGTACGGGAGGCACCGCGGCCTCCCGTTTTTTATTCCGTCCTATTTCGGACTGGCTTGCGTCAGCGACACTTTCCGGCGGCTGAGCGTGGGCGTCTTGCCGGCGCCCATCGAGGTCGCTGTGGCTTTCAGCAGATACTGGCCCGTGCGCGACGGCATGCGCAGATCGAGCGAATAGGTCTGCTGGCCCAACGCGGGAATCTCGAATGGCGCTTCCGCTCGCGCGGCCACGGCGCCGCTCTCGTCTTCCAGCGTCAGCACGAGCTTTCCGCCGGCGGCCGTGTATTCGTCGTTAATCATCATTACCGGGAAGCGCCGCTCCGAGCCAACTGAGATGGACGGCTGCCAAAAATTCACATAGACGCCCAACGGGCGGAAAGCTTCCTTGACCCACTCTGCGAAATGAGGTTCGAGCTTCAGGTTGGCGACATCCTGAAAGTGGTCCGAAGTGTAGGCGCCTTTGTAGCTCGACGTGAGATGCACGAAGTGGAGCACGCCAGCGAAGTTGCGATGCGCGCGCCAGAACTCGGTCAGTCCCGCGAGGTAGTAGGCGTAGGTGGCGAAGCGCTGTTCGGCTGTAGAGTTGGCGCCCAGCATCTTCTCATAGACGTCCCTGGTCAGCTCCGTCGGCGATCCGTCGCGATTCATCCAGAGCCAGCCGTACTCGTTCAGGATCACGGCGTGCCCGCTCGGGTGCGGCGAATTGGTGCTCTTGGCGCCCGTCATGCGCTCCAGTTGCGGAGGCAGAAAACCATTGCCCGCCGTTCCGTATTTTCCAAATAGGTAAGGATGGTCTTCTATGGGATCGTCCGGCCCAACCGGATCGTTGTAGCCGTTGTCCCACGGTCGGTTCGAAAGGTCCAATGGGCGCACAGCGCGTATGATTCCGGCGAGCGCGTCCTCGCGCGTTTCGTTGTCGGCGTCCCAGATGGCTACGCTCGGATGATTCCAGTTATCGCGCATCCAATCTTTGAACTGGCCGGTCACTGCGTTCGTATCCCACTGCTTGCGATAGCTCCAGATGAAGAATTCGTTCTGGATCAGCAGGCCCGCTTCGTCGGCGATATCGAGCCACATCTCGGGTACCGGGCCGATGCAGAAACGAAACGAATTCCAGTTCATCTGCTTTGGGATTTCGACGAGCAGCTTGCGTACCCACTTTTCGTCCCAGGGCAGCGTTCCGCTCTTTTCGTCTTCAAAGAAACGATGCAGCGTGACGTTGGAGCCGCGCAGGAAGTAGGGCTTGTTATTGAGGTAAGCACGCTTGGTGGCTGTGTCGAAACGGAATTCGCGCATTCCGAAGCGAGTCTTCACGGCGTCGCCTTTGGTTGTTGTTTGAAGCGTGTAGAGTTGCGGCGTCTCCGGCGTCCACAGTTTTGCGCCGGGAATGCGCAGCGTCTGGCGGACAAGTTTTTCCTCGCCCGCCTTCAACTCGACTTTCTGCGAAGCGGTATTCGCGCCGACGCGTTGCGTTAGCGAGAACATGCCCGCCGCGCCGTAATTCTTGAGCCGCGTCTCGATGACGATCTGCGACGAGTCGATGCGCGGGGCGACCTGCACCGCCGCGATCACCGGATTGTCCGCGAGGATCACGCTGACATTGTCGTAGATGCCAGGTGTCCAGAAACGCTTTTCCTGGTCGGTGCCGGTCGGGACAGTCTCCGGCAGAACCGCGGGATGCGCGCCGATGCGCACGATCAGTTCGTTCTCCGCCTTCAGAGCGCCGCGCACGTCGAAATAGCCTGCTGAGAAACAGCCGTCATACTCGCCGAGCTTCTTTCCGTTCAGCCACACAGCGGTTCCGAACTGCGCCTTGGCGATACGCAGAATTGCGGCCTGCTTTTGTGCGGGAACGCGAAACTTCGTTCGATACCAGAAGTAGTTGCGGGCCTGTTTCGGGATTCCCACTGTAGTAATGCGCCGCGATTCCGGCAACTCCTTGCGACGGATTCCGCGCACGATCCACTCGGCGCTTTCGAAGCGATCTACGTCGGCGAACGGGGGCGTGGCCGAGTGCGCCAAACCTGGCACTGGCGCCTTGTGATTGAATGCGGAAGGAATGCTGCCGGGCGTTTCGCCGTCGGCTACGTCCCAAGTTCCGTTAAGCGACACGGTAAGGCGTTCCGCGTCCGCTGTACCACCGGTCAGCAGGAGTAGAAAAGTGACAAGCAGAATCATTTGTCCTATTCTACAGAAGGACGGTGGAAACGCAATGACCAGCCGGGAGAGATTGCAGACAACTCTGAATCACAAGCAGCCGGACCGGATTCCGATCGACTTCGGCGGCACTGGAGTGACGGGAGTGCATGTGAGCTGCGTGGCTGCGCTGCGCGATCACTACGGTCTCGACAAGCGGCCCGTGATGGTGCACGAGCCGTATCAGATGCTCGGCTGGATCGAAGACGACTTAAGGCAGGCCATGGGCCTGGATGTCGACGGCGTCTTTTCGCGCAACACGATGTTCGGCTTTCCGAACAAGGATTGGAAGCTGTGGCGCTGCCCGGATGGTCTTGAGGTGCTGGTCTCGGATCTGTTCCGCACGACGCTTGATGAGAAGGGCGACATCCTGATTTATCCGGAGGGCGATACGAGCGCGCCGCCTAGCGGACGCATGCCGAAGGACGGCTATTTCTTCGACACGATCGTGCGCCAGGAGCCGATCGACGACGATGCTCTCAACGTCGAGGACAACCTTGCGGAATTCGGCCTTATTCAGGACGCCGACCTCGAACACATCGTGGCCGAAGTGGAGCGCGTGAAGTCGAGCGGGCGCGGCGTGATCGCGTCGTATGGCGGCACGGCGTTCGGCGATATCGCGCTGGTGCCGGGGCCGTTCATGAAGCATCCCAAAGGGATTCGCGACATCGCGGAGTGGTACATGTCGACAACGATGCGCCGCGACTATGTTCACAGGATTTTCGAGAAGCAGTGCGCGTATGCACTGGCAAATCTTGAAAAGATCCACGCGCGCGTGGGAGATGCCGTGGATGCGGTGTTCCTGTGCGGCACCGATTTCGGTACGCAGACTTCGACCTTCTGCTCGGTCAACACGTTTCGCGATCTGTACTTCCCGTACTATAAAACGCTCAACGATTGGATTCACAAGCACACGAAGTGGAAGACCTTCAAGCACTCCTGCGGCGCCGTGGAGCGCTTCATCACGCCGTTCATCGAATGCGGATTCGACATTCTGAATCCCGTGCAGTGCTCGGCCACCAACATGGCGCCGGAGCACTTGAAGGCCACCTACGGGAACTTCATCGTGTTCTGGGGCGGCAGCGTCGACACGCAGAAGACCCTGCCGTTCGGAACGCCCGCCGAGGTGCGCGAAGAGGTACTCGAGCGCTGCCGGATTTTTGGTGCGGACGGCGGCTTCGTGTTCAATTCGATCCACAATATCCAGGCCCGCACGCCGGTTGAAAACATTGTCGCCATGCTCGATGCGGTGCATGAGTTCAACGGCCGCCGGAACTGACAGCCACGTTCGGCTGCGCTGTGGTTACTTCACCTTCTCTCGTGCGCATCGTCCCGCTCGGGTGCGCGCACGCAGCCGCACGTAATATGATTGGCGTGATATCCGGCGTTATCGAGAAATGAGGAACTGATCATGGAACAGACCGACCGGCGCAGTTTCCTGAAGACGGCGGCAGCAAACACACTGCTCGGCGCTCCTGTTGTGGCGGCGAACCGCATGAGTGCGAACGATCGCATACGCGTCGCGATCGTGGGTTTGCGCGGGCGCGGAAGAGACCTGATCAAGAGCTTCCACGAATTGGCGAAGGACAATGTCGAGATCGCCACTTTCTGCGACGTCGATGACAGCGTGATGCGCGAGCGCGTCGCCGATTACGAGAAGCTCTCGGGCAAGAAAGTTGCCACGTGCCGCGACATGCGCCAGGTGCTCGACGACAAGACGATCCACGCGGTGGGCTTCGCGACGCCGAATCACTGGCACGCGTTGGGCGCGATCTGGGCCTGCCAGGCGGGCAAGGATGTGTACGTCGAGAAGCCCGGGTCGCACACGATCTGGGAAGGCCGCAAAGTGGTCGAGGCCGCAGCTAAATATAAGCGCGTGCTCCAGCACGGTACGCAGAATCGCAGCAGCCCGAACATCGTCGAGGGCATCCAGAAACTCAAGGCCGGCGTGATCGGCAAGGTCTATCTCGCGCGCGGCATCGCGTACAAGGCGCGGCCCAGCGTTGGCGTGCTCAAAGAAGAGCCAACGCCGGCAGGCCTCGATTGGAACGCCTGGCAGGGACCGGCGCCGAATCGTCCTTACGCCAAATTGCGTCATCGCTCGTGGCATCTTCTGTTTGATTACGGCAATGGCGACATCGGCAACCAGGGTGTGCATGAACTCGATATGATGCGTTGGGCACTCGACCTGAATACGCATCCTAAGAAGATCATGGCGATGGGCGGCAGCTACATTCACAAAGACGCGCAGCAATATCCGCAGGTCCATACGGTGAACTATGAGTACGAGGGCCGCGACCTGCTGATGACGTTCGAGACGCGCGCCGGCTGGACGAACACGGAAGCGGGAATGGGGACCGAGTATCCGTTCCTCGACAAGAAGAACGTGGTCGGAGTGATCTTCATCGGGACCGAAGGCTTCATGATCTTCCCGGACTACTCGAGCTATTACACCTTTCTCGGACCGAAGCGCGAGAAGGGACCGAGTAACGCCGGGGCAGGGGACATCTCGAACCTGCCGCACTTTGCCAACTTCATCCGCGCCGTACGCAGCGGCAATCCGGGCGAGGCGAATGCGCCGGCAGGCGAACTGCATCTCTCAGCGGCTCTGCCGCATTTCGCCAACATCGCCTGGCGCACGGGCCGCATGTTACAGTTCGATTCTAAGACCGAAAAGTTCATCGACGACGAACAGGCCAACGCAATGCTCACGCGCACCTACCGTCCGCCCTATGTGATACCGGAGAAGGTTTGAACTCCGGCGCAGGTTTGATTGTTGCAGGTGCGAACCCGCTTCCGGCGGCGCTCGCGCTGGCGCTGGCGGCGCTCGTCGTTGTGGCGGGCCTGTACGACATACGCTTCCGGCGCATTCCGAATTGGCTCGTGCTCGCCGGCCTGGCCGCAGGGTTCGGCGGGCACGGAGTCATTGAGGGTTGGGGAGGCTTGCGAACAGCCGCCCTCGGTTTCGGATTGGCATGTCTGATTTATCTTCCGCTTTACTTGTTACGCGGTATGGGCGGGGGCGATGTGAAGCTGATGGCTGCAGTTGGTTCGCTGGCCGGAGCGATGCTCTGGTTGTGGATCTTTATTTTCACGGCGATTCTGGGCGGCGTCTGCGCGATCGCGTTGGCGCTTTGGAAGGGCCGGCTGGCGCAGACGCTGCGGAACGTGGGTTTTATCGCGACTGAGATCGCGCGCGGACGCGCTCCGCATGAGCGCCGCGAGGATCTCGACGTGAAGAATCCCGAGGCGCTACGATTGCCGCATGGCGCGGTGATTGCCTTGGGTACACTGGCGGTACTGACTTTAATGGGAGCCTCATGAACAGACGAAGCTTTGTAGGATCGCTTGCGGTAGCCGGAGTGGCTGGCGCTCAAACAACTAAGCAGACACGCGTGTTTTTGCTACAGCAATTTCACCTGAAGAACGGCACGCAGAAAGCCCGCCTCGATCAGTATCTCTCTGCGGGCCTGTTGCCAGCGATGGCAAAACTGTCGCAGACACCGCTGCTCTGTCTGGAGGGCGTGGTGGCCGGACACCTCCCGCAAATGTCTTTGATTAGCGGCTATCGCTCGGAAGAGGAGATGCGTTCGCTGCGGGAGAAACTGCACGCAGACGCCGCGCATCGGAAGGCGTTCGAGGTGTGGGAGCGCGGTGATGAATCGCCGTATGAAAACTACTCGCTGGCGCTGCTCGCTGCGACGGACTACTCGCCGGATCTGGCGGCGTTGAAGCCTCCGCCGAAGGCGCCGCGCATTTTCGAACTGCGCGTGTATCACTCGCCGACGGTGCGGCAACTGGCGGCGCTGCACGAACGCTTCGCGGGTCCGGAGGTTCGCATCTTCGCACGCTGTGGCATTCACCCGATTCTGTATAGCTCCACTGCGATTGGACCGAACATGCCGAACCTGACGTATGTGATTCCCTTTGATGATCTGGCCGCGCGCGATAAAGCCTGGTCGGCGTTCGGGAGCGATCCGGAGTGGGTCAAGGTGCGTAAGGAATCGATCGATCGCAGCGGACAAATCTCGATCGACAGTCAGATTTCGCTGCACCGCGCGACGTCATATTCGCCACTGCGGTGAGCGGGAGCCAAAAGGGTTGGTGGAGGCGCCGGAAAACTACATCTAAGAGCGGCGCTCTGGCGCTAATAGATTCCGCCGTCGCCCCAGAAGAAGCCACTCACTGCCGCCGCGGGGCGGTTAGAGCCGGCCGGAGCAAGATTGGCGATGCGCAGCAACACCTGGCCGCGGTAGCGCATCACAAGATAGCCGCCGTTTGCATAGCCGCTCACTTCACTGGCCGTGAGCACCGCTCCCGATGCCGCGTCAAGCACCTGCACGAGCACCTTCGCTCCGAGCCGTTCCCAATCGCAAAAATATAGTGCCAGCCTGTGGACCTGGTTGTCGTTTGAACTCACCAGAAATTCCATGGCCGTCATATTGGAGAACTCGGACTCGACCCGTTCGTACGGCACGTAGCTGGGAAACTGCTTGAGAAGCGCGCGCAGGTCGTAGCTAAATAGATTGCGCAGCAATGTGTTCGTGCTGTTCCTGGAGTCAACGCTCGAGTACGCGGGGGGTCTTATGGAACTCTGGGCGATGATATGCCCATCCCGTCCATAGAATCGTTTCCAGTCGCCGGAGGTGACAGTGTCGAAGCCGGTCACTTTTGCCCAGGTGCCCGCGGGCGGCGGAACATTTGCGCTGTTATCCACGGTGACAGGAGACGGAGTGGAGAACACCGTATTGCCCTGGCCGTTCCGGGCGGATGCCGTCAGGATATGCGCTCCATTCGGCACGCTGTTCGTGTCCCAGGCGAAGCTGTAGGCGTATATGCCCGCCGGATCTGGGCTTCCGATCTCAGGGCCGATTTTCTGGCCGTCGAGCATGAACTGAACATTCTGGATTCCACAGCCTCGGCACCACGCTTCGTAATTCAGAGGTGTGCTGGCCCAAGCCCGCACGGGCACAACGCCGGCGATGGCATCCGTAAAAAACCTTGAAACGGAGATTTGCGGAGCGGGGAAGGATGCCGGCACGGCGCTTCCGCCCCAAAAAATACCGCTCAACGAAACCGTGGGCGGATTGCCCGGTGCGCAAAGCGGTCCGGACGGGTATGGCATGGGCGTGAAGTTGCATGGATGCCCGTAAGTGTCGCTGTAAACATAGCTCACCAACCCTTCCGTGGCGTTCATGATTTTGAACGTGATGCGTCCCTGATAGCGATAAACGAGATAGACTCCGTTTCGATAGATGGGGCTTTGGCCCAAATTGTCCGTCGGAAGGCTGATCGACTGACTATCGAAGAGCGCTCCGGTGAGAGTGTCGACAGCCTGGACGATAGCGGTCCTTCTGGTTGCATCGACATCCGCTAAATAGAGCGCGATTCTGTGGGGCTGGTTGTCCGTTGTGCTGACATCGATTTGCATCGTGTTCAGCGAGTGAAAATACGAAGCGATGCGCTCAGAAGCGCTATAGATGGGATGAGCCTTTTGCAAGGCGCTGGGATCGCTGCTCCAGTAGTCGTGAACGTGGATGTTGACGCTGCTGTGCGGATCGAATGTGGAGTAGTTCGGGACTTGGATGGATTCTCCAACGATCAAGTATCCGTCTTGACCAAAGGAGCCTTTCCAGTTTCCCTGCGTTGTGCGGTCCTGCCAGAGAAACACCGCGAAGGTGTTGGGCGTTGTATCGACTCCTGCCTGCGCTGCGCAAGCCCCCCAGAGGAGCGGCAGCAGGATGTAAGATGCTCGGATTGCTTGTTTCACTTATCCTCTCCCTTGCAGTCGCGGATCCTGAGCCGCTTGACGATCTGCTCCAGAACCAGAGTGTGCTGGGTGGGATTGCCTCGGCGGGCAACTTCACGGGACAGAAGCGGCGGTCCAGCAGAATCGCTGGTTCTTTCCGCTGATTAGCGCTGCGATTCCCTCCGCCTGCCGCGCAGGCAGATATCACAGTTTCAGTGGTGCTGGCCTTCGATGCAGCTCTCACTTGTGAGAGCCCTCCGTGACTGTCAGCGAGTATGGATCAAGCGTGCGTCGAATACAAGGGTGAGAGAGGCCATTGTGAGAGAGGCGATGGCAACGGCAGTTGACGAGATTCTCTCTGGAGCCGTGTGAGGCCCAACCAAGCCGCTTGCCTGATGCGCAGCGGAAATGCTGTTTGGCATTCGACGCACTCGCCGCCGCTGAGAAGTGGGTAGCGTCAATGCGCGCGGCAAAGACGAAGGCCGCGGAAGCTGAGAAAAACCGCTTGGCAGCAAATGGCAGCACAGAAGCTGCCGAAAAGTCCATAAAGCATTGAAGACAAAAGCATAAGGTTGGTGGAGGCGCCGGGAATCGAACCCGGGTCCGAGAGAGCCTACCATGATACGAGTACGTGCGTTTCCAGTTCGTTGTTGTTGACCGCAGCCTATGAGCTGGCAAGAAAACCACGGCCTAGCTCGATTGATGTCAGCTTGGGGCTCCGAGCGGAAGCCTTTCGCCCATCTCGTCATATGACGTCCGCCGCTAGCATACGAGCCTACCCGCGGGAACGGCTACTTAATTACTTAAGCAGCGTAAGCAAACTGCTGATTGTTGGCAGTTATGGTTTTCCGATCGTTTTACGGGAGCTCGGAACCCGGCACGCCTTACCACACTAGATCAATCCCGTCGAAGCCAGTACGCCCCCTTTCCTATCTCTATTCTACCACCGGTAATTTACCAACTCTTACAAATTCGACAATGCGGCTTTACAGCGCGGCGCTATTTTTCAATCAGGAGACGATTCCCATGACAAAATCGACCAAAATCGCCGGCTTCGCTGTTGCCGGCGCACTCGCAGCGGGATTGCTGCTCGCGCAAGCCCCAGGCTTCCATCGCGGCGAACGCATGAAGCAGTTTCTCGCCACGCAACTCGATCTCACAGACGCCCAGAAGATCCAGGCCAAGACCATCTTCGAGGCCGCCCGCCAACAGGCCGAGCCGGTCGTGCAACAGCTTAAGCAAGGTCACGAGGCTGTGGCCGCAGCCGTGAAGGCGAACAAATCCGACCAGGAGATACAGCAGTTGGCCAACGCACAGGGCGCTCTGGCCGGACAATTGGGGGGAATTCACGCCAAAGCGATGGCAAAATTCTATGCCACGCTCACGCCGGAACAAAAGGATAAGGCCGACAAGCTCCACGAACGCATGAAAGGCTTTATGGAAGGTGCGCACTCGGGGCACAGACCTTTCTAAACACAGCGTCATTAGTGATTGCGGATGGAACCGCTCGCTCACACGCGCGGCTCCGTTCCGGCGCTTCCGAGCCGCGACAGTAATGGAGCGGATGCGTAAGTATTTATGGCGCTATGCTTAGTTTGCAAACGCGCCGTATCCGCTACGTCGAAGCCTCCGGCGGCACGAACGCCGGAGGCAACCCGCTTCAAACCTCCGCATTTCCATTTTCCCTTCAACGTCCCACTGAAGATTGATTTTTGCGGATCCCGAATCACCTCCGCACGCGGCTTGACTCTCGTGCGCGAGTCTGGGCTTCCCGTTGCGATTGTGCGCCATGCACCGCTCGATCAGGAGTATACTGTCCCCCAATGGAAACTCAATGTGGAAATCGCTGCCGTAACAGCGGTTGGCGGCGTGCGACGCCGTCCGGCTGTCGTGGACATCTCATTTGCCAGTGAATATTAGGCAGGATAATTCTTGCCGGAAAGACACGGCTATTATGATTCAACGAGTTGCAGTCCTACTGTTAGCCGCCGCGGCCGGTTACGGCCAGAGCATCAGCGGTACGATCACCGGTCTAGTGCGGGATCCCTCGGGATTGGCTCTGCCCGGCGCATCGGTTGTCGTCCACCAGACGGACACGGGCGCCGAGCGTTTGGCGTCAACCGATGAGCGGGGCAGCTTTGTGGTCAGCGGACTCCAGCCCGCACAGTACGATCTGGTGATCTCCCATGCGGGATTTAAGATGTTCGAACGAAAAGGCATCAACTTGCCTGCGTCGGAGACGCTTTCGATTGGCGAGACTGTACTGCAAGTGGGAGAGCTTGCCGAAAAGATTACGGTCACTGCGCAGGGCGCAACGGTGCAAACGGCCAGTTCGGAGCGGTCTGGACTGGTGACCAGCCAACAGGTGGACAGCATCGCACTCAAGGGGCGCAACATCGCGTCGATGCTACAACTACTGCCGGGCGTCATCGACCGCGGCGACTACGAATCGCTGTCACGCAACACTGACATCATTGTCCAGGGCGGGAGAAAGGACACCAATTCAGTTGTACTCGACGGCATGCCGCTGAACGCGATGGCGAACGACGACAACATCACAGTTGCGGTCAGCCAGGACGCCATCGCGGAGGTGAAGGTGCTGCTTGGCAACTATCAGGCGGAGTACGGCCGGCTCTCCGGCGCGAACATCCAGATCATCACCAAATCCGGCGGCCGCGACTTCCATGGACTGGCCTCCTACTTCAAACGCCACGAACAGTTCAACGCCAACAACTTTTTTAATAATCAGCAGGGCGTGCCGAAGCCTCGCTACCGCTTCAACACGTGGAACTACAACATTGGCGGCCCGGCGTATATTCCCGGCAAATTCAACTCCAACCGGGAGAAGCTTTTCTTCTTCTGGTCACAGGAGATTTGGCCGCTGCGCACGGCCGGGCCGATTACGCAGCGCACCGTTCCCACCGAGGCCGAGCGGGCTGGCAATTTCGCGCAATCGCTCGATCTGAACAACGCTCTCGTAGTGGTGCGCGATCCCGATACCGGCAAGGCCTTCCCCGGCAATGTGATTCCGGCGAGCCGCTTGAACACATCGGGGCAGGCGCTGCTCAAGGTGTTTCCTTTGCCCAATTTCGCTGATCGCACCATATCCGGAGGCCGGTACAACTATGTCTTTCAACAGCCCAGCGAAACGCCCATCCGCAGCCAAACCCTGAAGCTGGACTGGAACGCAAATCCGCGCAACCTGGTGTTCGGAAATTTCAGTTGGTCGAGCGAGGACTCCGACGGAGTCTATTCCGGCAACCTGCCGTTGATGACGCGGCTAGGCCGGCGGAACGGGAAGGTGATCGTAGTCCGATACCAGCGCGTGATTAGTGCATCGACCATCAACGAATTGACCGGCGGATTCAGCCGCCGGCCGGAACTGGATCTGTACACAGACGAGCAGATCAAGGCGAACCAACGGGACACGGCCGGTTTCAAGGTTAGCCAAAACACCCCGGCCAGCAACCCGTTCAACATGATTCCGAATGCGACGTTCGGAGGTGTTACCGGCGCTGCCAACATCACCATCGAACCGAGGTTTCCGCATCAGGCGAAAAATGACAATTTCACCATTTCGGATAACTTCACCAGGACGATGGGGAAGCACACCGTGAAAGCGGGAATCTACTACGATTACTTGCTCCGCACGTTCACTGGTGCGGTCTCTTTCAACGGTGTATTCGATTTCGGCCGTAACGTCAACAACCCATTGGATACCGGGTATGCGTACTCGAACGCGGCTCTCGGCGTTTTCAATACCTACACCGAGGCAAGCGCCCGGCCGTTCATTCGTGCCCGTCAATCCAATCTCGAATGGTTTGTGCAAGACAACTGGAAGGTAGCGCCACGTCTGGCCCTCGATTTCGGGCTTCGCTTTTATTGGATGCCCCCCGGTTACGAGGCGGAAGACCGTATGTCCGGATTCGTGCCCGACCGGTTCGACCCTGCCCGCACCGTACAGTTGATTGGGCCGGCACGTGTGAATGACCAGCGCGTGGGCATCAATCCCATCAATGGCCAGGTGTATCCGGCGGCTGTGATCGGAGCGATCGCACCCAACTCCGGAGACCCCGCGAACGGGCTGGTGCTCACGTCGGCCGACAAGACGGCGCCCCGCGGGCTGTCGAAAAATGCGGGCGTTCTCCCCGGACCGCGCGTTGGATTCGCCTACGACCTGTTCGGCAACGGCCGGACGGCGCTGCGTGGGGGCTTCGGGGTATTTTACAACAGGCAGGGATTCCAGGCTGTCATCCTGCCCTACACCACGCAGAGCCCGATTGTGAACACTCCGACGGTCACATTCGGCACGCTGGCCGGACTGCAATCGTCCTCCAGCCTGCTGAATCCGCAGAACGTCAACGGCCTTGACAATACCGGAAAGGTATCGACCGTGATGAACTTCAGCTTTTCTATGCAGCACCGGCTGGCTGGGGGTACGGTGGTGGATGTGGGCTACTCGGGTTCGCTCGGCCGCCATCTCCTGTGGACCCGGAACCTGAATTCCATCCCGTTCGGAACCAACTTTCTGTCATCGAGCGCCGACCCCGCGAATCCGGCCACACCTCTCGCTCCGGCTTTCCTGCGGCCGTATCGCGGATATAACGACGTTCTCTACCGCGAGTATGCGGGCACATCCAATTACCATTCGCTCCAGGTCAGCGCCAACCGGCGCTTCGCGCGCAACGTGCAATTCGGCGGCTCATGGACCTGGTCGAAAGCCATGGATTTCAACAGCAACGAAGGCGATTTGATGAGCAATCTAATCGCGGCTCGCACCTGGGCCTATGCCCTCTCGAACCTGGATCGCACCCACGTATTGAAGGTGAATTGGCTATGGGATGTGCCCGCGCCCAAGTCGGGTGCAAAACTGGTGCGAGCGGTGCTCAGCCAGTGGCAGGTCTCCGGAATTCTGAGCTTTGTCAGCGGCACTCCGCTGGGAGTCGGTTTCAGCCAAGTCACCACAGCAGACATTACCGGCTCTCCCACCGATGGCGCACGCATCGTAGTCACGGGAAATCCCGTGCTACCGAAAGGCGAGCGCACATTCAACAGCAACTTCCGCACGGATGTGTTTCAATTGCCGGCCCGCGGTACATTTGGAAATGCGGCTCGCACGATTATCCGCGGCCCGGGCATCAACAATTGGGACGCCTCACTGCGCAAGAGCTTTCCGCTGACTGAGCGATTTAAGATGCAATTCCGTTGGGAACTGTACAACGCGTTCAACCATTCGCAATTCAGCGATCTGGACACCGCAGCCCGCTTCGACGCGCAGGGCCGGCAGGTGAATACACGCTTCGGCGCGTTCACGGCTGCTCGCAGTCCCAGAGTGATGCAGTTTTCTTTGCGCGCTACTTTTTAAGGAAGAGGAAAAGTGATCCACAGCCATCAGTGCGGCAGCTCGGCGCGGCAGACACGGCGTCAGATATTGGGTGGGTTCCTGGGCGGCGCCGCGCCGCTCGTGATGCGCGGCCAGGCGGCCGGCAAGCCGCCTAATGTGGTCTTCGTGATCTGCGACCAGATGCGCGGCGACGCCCTCACGTTCATGGGTAGTCCGTGCGCACGCACACCGAATCTGGACCGCTTGGCGGGGAGTGGCGTCTCCTTTGACCACTGCTTTTCCAACAATCCCGTGTGCCTGCCGTCGCGAAAGTCGATGTTCTCCGGGCTCTACCCGCACCAGCATCGGTCGCTAACCAACCACGACGGGAAGCCCATGCCACTGGCTGGGACGATGCTCGACTATTTCAAGCAGCGTGGATACCGCACGGGATACGTCGGCAAGAATCACACTTACGATGCCTCGGTTTTCAAATCGGTCGACATGGCCCGCCTGCGCGATCGCGAGCCTTTCCGCAAGTACAACCGTTTCGTTCCGCCCGAATGGCACTCCGATACGTACTGGCCCGCGGAGGAATGCCACGCCTGGCTGAATACGGCGGACGCGCTGGAGTTCATTGATGGAGCTAGAGACGGCAATCCCTTCTTTCTCACCGTGAGCTATTTCGATCCGCATCCGCCGTACATGGCGCCGCCCGAGTACACCTCTCAGTACCACTCCGATCAGATGGAGATTCCGCCCTTTGTCGCTCCCTCGTCGTTGAGCGGACGCCTGGAAGACTTCCACCGCGCCATGAAGTCAGACCGCATCAAGGACGCCGCCCTTACCGAGACCATGCGCTATTACTTCGCCTCCATCGAAGGCATGGTGGACCATCAGGTGGGGCGGATTATGAACGCGCTCGGCGGCAAGGGGCTGCTCGAGAACACGATCGTCGTCTTCGTATCCGATCATGGCGATTTCATGGGCCAGCACCGCCTTGTGCGCAAAGGCATGTTCCTCTACGATTGCCTGCTGCACGTCCCAATGATCTGGAGCGTTCCGGGCATGAGGGGCGGGAGGCGGTCGAAGACGATGGCGCAAGGCATCGACATCTTCCCCACACTGCTCGATTTGACCGGCGGCAAGGCGCGCCCCGAGCTTCCCGGGCGCTCGCTCAAGCCATTTTTCGCCGGTGCCGGACCGGAGGAGGCCGGGCGTGCCATCTTCACTTCCGCCGCTTATGGAGAGCTTCCCCGCGAGCTTGTCGAAACGAACAAGGTAGCCTCGGAAGATCCCGAGATTCCACTGCATTCGCTCGCGGAGGAAACTAGCAGCCTGCCGGAAAAGCGGTACGCGATGGCGCGCACACGCGAGTGGAAATTCCTGCTCAGCGAATCGCGTCCGCCGGAGCTGTACCGGATGAACGATGGCTGGGTGGAGCGCGAAAACGTGGCCGACCGGCCGGAGCATGCCGCAATTCGCCGGGACATGGAGCAGCGCTTACGCGCCTTTTGGAAATGGTGAGGCCGGTGGATTTGAGATAATGGTGACGCATGGAGGTTGCGATGTACCACTACGATCCACTCACCGCTCTAGAGGAACTTAAGGATGAGGCAGTGCTGCCGCATCCCGTCCATGTGCGCGACATGATGATCCGCGCGAAACTCTCTCCTGCCGAGGCCCTCGAACTGAACCGGAAGTTCCAAAGCTATCTGCACGCGTTCGGTGAGTTGCAGCAACTTGGTTCCTCGATTCTCGAACAGCTCGTAGCCCATCACGAGAATTAGCCGTTAGACGGGAAACACAGTTATCGCTGTGTTCCCCAGCGATTCCGCATCAATGCAGTCCATGACAAGGCGGGGAACAACCCCTTCCGGAAACTTCGACAAACACTAACGAAATCGCAGCCTCCGGTCACTATCGTTCCCGGCACCGTTTGCAGGCGCCGTTTGCAGGCGCCGTTATGAGGCGCTGCGCCGGGTGTCGTGTTCCGAATGCAGAGGTCAGATCAAGCGCGATTCCGCATCCATGCCAGACCTCGTGGGGTTTGGCATGGTCGCTCCATGTCAGAACAGAAGCTTCAAACCCAGTTGGACCTGCCGGCTGGGACGCGACGTGCTACCAATGACTCCGAAAGCTGCGTTGCCGAGCGCGACGCCGGGCTGCCCGAGTTGCGGAGTGTTGAACAGGTTGAAGGCTTCCGCGCGGAACTCAAGCCGCGACGACTCCCGTATGGGCAGCCGGAACCCGCGCTGCAAGGAGATGTCGGTGGAAACCGTTCCGGGACCCATCACAATGTTTCGTCCTGCGTTGCCTTGCACATATTGCGCTGGGAACACGAAGGCCGAGGTATCGAACCAGCGGCTCACCGTTGGGTTCTCAAGCTTGCCACTGGCGATACGATCCGGCCAGTTGGTGTTGCCTGTGTTGGCGTTGTCGAAGTTCAGGTTGAGCGTGGAAGGGACGCCGCTCGATAGGGTGGTGATGCCGCTTAGCGCCCAGCCGCCGGCGATGGCCGCGCCCGCGCCCTGTACCAGCATCTTTTTCCCCTTGCCGAACGGGAGTTCCCACATTCCGCTGAGCACAAAGCGGTGCGCCATGTGCGAGTCGGAGAGGCCGTAGTTGAGGCGCCGGTTGCGCGTATCCACAATCGCGCCGGCGCCGCTCGAGTTGGAACAGCCGTCGCACAGATCGATGGTGGTTTGCATGTCGAGCGCACGGCCGAACGTATACACGCCGAGGAAGCTTACCCCGGCGGAGAAGCGGCGTTCCAGTTTCGTGGTGACGCCGTGATAGCTGCTGTTGACCCACGGCTCCACGCGCAGGATGCTGGCCGCCGTAATGGATTGCAGAGGACGCCGCGAGGTCACGGATCCTGCCGCGGGCGCTGGTTGGTTGCCTTCGTAGGCGCCGTACAGCTTGACGCCGTGGTTGCCCACGTATCCGACTTCCCACACGAAGTTCTTCGCCAGTCCCTTCTGTATGCTCAGATTCCACTGCTCCACGTAAGGAATCGTATAGCGCAGCGGCCAACTGCGGACTTGGGCAGTCGCCTTGGGATCGAACTTGTAGGCCGCCGGGTCGATAGGTGCCGGACGTGCCGGGAGTTGCCCGCTCAGCGGAATGGTGCTCGATATGTTGAGCTGGTCGCTGACGATGGCGTAGCCGCCGAAGCCGACGAACGGTGGATTGTTGGTCATGCGCTGGCTCACGCCGAACCCTTCGTCTTGCGCGTAGAAGATGCCGGCGCCGCCTCGGACCACCATCGACTTCGGCGCTCTCCAGGCGAAGCCGACGCGCGGCGCGAAGTTATTATGGTCGGTGGACTGGATGGTTCGCGGTACGCGTGAGTCGCCGGCCACTACATACTGGCCATAGAGCGGGCTCGCGCCGTCGGTGACCAGGTTGGCGAGTCGGCCGTTATCGTCCCAGAACGGGCTGGTGATCTCATAGCGCACGCCTGCGTTGAGCGTCAGGCGTGGTGTAATGTTCCAGTCATTCTGCAGGTAGAAATAGTAATTACGGGTGCGCTCGTTGGCATCGGAAGGCGTGCCGACGGTGATGGCGTTGGGAATACCGAGCAGCAGGTCGGCCACTGAACTGCCGCTTCCCGGGCGCTTCTGCGGGTTCTGCGTGAACACGCCGGTGAAGCCAAAAGAGCCGCGTCCGTCGAGCGTCGCGAAGGTGGGGGCGTAAATCTCCTGGAAGTCGAAACCAAACTTAGTGGTCATCTTGCCGTGGACGATCGACAAGTTATCGGAGAAATTATAGACGTAGGAGTTTTTCGTCACCGGCACGTTATCGAAGTTGGCGGGCCGGGCGCCGATGCCGGCGTATCCGTTGACATTGATCGTGGGCATACTGGATTTGGTGGTGGGGGCAAGCGCGCCGGGGATCAGATCCTCCAGCGGCTGCGTGGCATCCTGCGTCAGTCCAACTTTGTTGTAGGCAAACCGCACTTCATTCACGATCGCATTGGACAGGATGCGGGTGTAGCCGAGGCCGATGCTGCGCGCCGGGACGTCGCGCGTCACGCCGGTCTGCGCACCCAGAGGCAACAGGGGCAGGGCACTGAACGCAGCCTGATCGATGGACCAGCGTGCGAAGACCGTATCGCGGTCGCTGACACGAATATCGCCGCGGACGGTGGCGTTGTGGGTTCGCGTGGCACCCAGCGGACTATTGAAATAGTTGATGCCGCCCGGCTGGTTAGGATTGGGGTAGCGGCTGACGAGGTTCTTGCCCAGCTTGTCGAAACGGGCCGCCGGAATGGTGTTGTTGGCGAAGGGATCGCGGATCGACCCCGTGCCCGCCGGATTGGGACGGGTTGTGAGCGGATCGAAAATCTGCACGCCGAACACGCCGTCGCGCTCCTGTGCCAGCGGCACCACGCCGCTTGCCGTGCTGCCCTGGCTGATGTGCGAACGCTGGTAGGCGGTGTGCCACCATGCGCGATTGCGGATGATGCGCCCGCCCACCGCGCCGCCGAACTGGTGCTCGACGAACAGCGGTTTGGTCGCTGACGCCGGCAGGAAATAGTCGCGGGCATCGAAGGCGCTGTTGCGCAGGAATTCAAATGCCGAACCATGCAATTCGTTGGTGCCAGAGCGGGTTACCACGGTCACAACGGCGCCGGCTGAAGCGCCGTACTCGGCCGAGTAGTTGCTGGTTTGCACCTTAAATTCGGCCACCGCTTCGAGGGATGGCCGCATGGCGTCGCGGGCGCGGTTGTCGAGGCCGCGCAGGTAATTCTGGTTGCGCGCACCATCGAGCAGAAAGGCGTTCTGCAATCCACGGTTGCCGTAGGCCGAGAAAGACTGGTCGCGCGTGCGCGAATTGGGCACCGTGCCGGCCGTGAGATTGCCGAGTTGCAGGTAGTTGCGTCCGTTCAGGGGCAGTTGCTGCATGGTGCGTTCGTCGATAGCCTGGCCGACGGTGTTGGTGGTCTGCTCCAGCAGTTCGGCGCTGGCGCTGACAGTGACGGATTCGCTGGCTGCGCCCAACTCCAGCGAGAGCCGCAGGTTGAGCACGTCGTCCACGCGCAGCACGATGCCGGAGCGCACCAGTTTCTTAAATCCGGCTGCTGAAACCTCCACGACGTATGTCATGGGACGGATCAGCGGGGCGGCGAAAGCGCCCTCGGCGCTGGTCGAAATCTCTCGCACCACCTCGCCGGTCTCGGCGCCGATCAGACGAACCTGTGCGCCCACCACCATCGCGCCCGATGAATCCTGCACCGTGCCTTCAATGGTGCCAGAAGAAGTCTGCGCCTGGAGTGCAGCGGCCAGGCACAAAAACAGCAACGAAACCCTGATCCTCATAGCGCTAGACTATATCACACCGCCACACTCGGCGGACTTTGTGCGATTTCGCTAGATTTCCGTGCATGGTACAATAGAATAACCACGTAGTTAATCGAAGGGAATCTATTTGCATGGCAAAAAAACGAGTCACCGAAGGTGCATCTACTGTTTCGTCCGAGAATTCCGTCGCAGCAGCGACCGCGAAGAAACACCACACGGCACGTTCCACATCTGCGGCGGCAACTACTCCCAGGAAGCGATCCAAGCCGGTAGTCGAGGCGGAAGCCGGCAACGACGCGACCAATAACGCATCGATCAGCAACCTTGCGGATGCCGTGGCGCACCCGGTTAGCGCAGACGCAGAAGCGATCGCGCGCCTGGCCTATTCCTATTGGTTGGAACGTGGCTGCCAGGGCGGCAATCAGGAAGAAGACTGGTTGCGCGCCGAGGCTGAGCTGAAAGCGCGGCTTGCCGTCGCCGCCCGTTAGTCCCGATCAGCGTTTTTTCGACACGCTCTTTTTCCGGCTCACGCCCGTTTTTGCGGGAGCAGCAGCGCCTGCGCGCGCCAGCGCCGTCGCGGTTACATATTCCGGTTCGATGTCGGTGGGTAAATTGGCCAGGTTTGAGATCCCGGTCTCGAATGCGGGAGGCAACTTCATCGCGCGCTCCAGAATGGCCTTAGCCGCCGGGTAATCTCCCGTGGCTTCTACGGTCAACAACTCGTGGGCGAGATCGCTCACGGCGCCCTTCATCTTGGCGTAGTCGACTTCGAAGGCGCCGCCGGAACCCGCGCGGATCGCCCCTTTGTCCAGTAGATATGCCACTTGGATGGCCATGCCTTTGCCGTGCGCCTCGTTGAGTCCGAAACGAAGCGTGCGAAAGCTGGAGGCCAGAAACGTGGTGTAGAGCTTCTGTTCCGTGAGGCTCGAGTTGCGCAGCAAGCCCTTGTCCATCAGATATTGCAGCATGAAGAGTCCGCAGACGTCGGCTTTGGCCTCTTCGATCGTGCTGTAAAGCTCCTTCAACTCCTGGCGCGGCGTGGAGGCGCGCCCGCCGATCGTGAGTTGGTGCGGCCCGATGCCGTGCGTCAGCTCATGCGCCAGAATGTGCGTGAAGAACGCGTCGAAACTCAGGTTGGCCTGCGCCTCCCGCGAGAGCACTCGTTTTGCGATGGGCGTGAGAATCAGGTTGAACTTAGCTTCCTGCACATTCTTGAGCATCACGCGCTTGCTTCCCTTTTCGCGGATCACACGCTCGTCGTTGGGCAGGTTGAAGGCCGCGGTGCGCACTCCATGCGCCGCGTCGCCGCTAGATAAAATCTCGTTTACGACCCGAATCGGCGAAAGCGCGCCGAGCTTTGGATTGCGGTATTTCGGATCAATCGGAAGGTTGTTTTCCACTTCTTGCAGGTGGTCGCCGAAGAACTTCAGCTTGGCGGTTTCAGCATCGTCGCGCAGCGTGATGTAGGCTTCAAACGCTGCTTTGTAGCCGAACAGTTCGTCGTTGTAAGTTTCGTACGGGCCGATCGTGATGTCGAGCGGAGCGTCGAGATCCATCCAGGCCAGATCGCTCGCGTAGTAGTCGCCGGATAGGAACGCGTCTGCCCGCAGCGACAGGAACTTCTTCAACGACTCGTTGTCGGTGGCGGCCGCCGCATCCCGCAGGAAGCCGGCGGCTTTCTGCAAATTGGCTCCGTACTCCGTGCCGTATGGGACGACCGTGAGTTTGCCGCCCGCATCGCGGCGGATCACCGTGAAGAAGCTTTCGGCCTGTTCGCGGCTGGCCTTCGGGAGCGTCTTGACCCAAGCCTCGAACTCCTGCCGGATCATGTCCTCTGGATAGAAGTTGGCGCCGGCCGGCTTCTTGGGCGGGACCCCGGGCAGGAACGCGGCGTGGCCGTCGAGCGAAGACCACGGGCTCTTTTCGAGCCAGTAGTAGTGCATGCGCTCGCGCCCCAGGCTGCTGGGGTCGTGCTGCAGTTTGGAGTAAGTGGCGGCGTTTGCGCTCCAGATCTGATCCATGAAGATGTCGTTCACGACGCGTCCGGCTTGAATCAGCTTGAGCAGCGCGCGCTTGTCGCCGCTCGAAAGCGAGGCGGTGTCGACCTTTAAGGGCGCTGGCGTGAAACGCGCGATCATCGATTTGAGCTTGGTGAGGGTGGGGATTTCGGAAGCCATGAGAATGGCGGACAGAACGAGAAACGGCGCGGTGCGGAATAGTGCGCTCATGTCTAAATTATGGCGTAATTCCGCAGCGCGCCGCTGCTGTAACCGGTTCGGACCCGAATCCTAGAATACGTACTTCAGTGCGAACTGAATGCGGCGCGGGTCGGCCGCCTGCGTAATCTTGCCGGCTGCCGGAGTGCCCACCGCCGCGTTCGGCGCTCCGAAGTTCGCCGTATTCGTAAAGTTGAACGATTCGAAGCGGAACTGAATCTCGTGGCGTTCCCAAGGCATCGGGAAGTTGCGCGCCATCATGAAGTCGAGATTGGTTCTGCCGGGGGCGCGCACGAGGTTGCGGCCCGCGTTGCTGATCACGCCGGGCGCACTCGGAACGACGAAGCCGGTATCGAACCAGCGGTCGATGCTGCGCTCATTCGAGGGCAGGTTGGGGCTGCGCACGAAATCGCCGCGTACGGAACCGCCCAGGTTTTCGTTGTTCACGTTGATGGTATGGGGGACCGGCATGCCCGTGTACTTCGACAAAATGCCGCCGATCTGCCAGCCGCCGAAGATCGCATTGGCGACGCCTGAAGTCATGTAGCTGCGGCCTTTGCCCAACGGGATCTCATAGACGCTGCTGAGCACGAAGCCGAAGCGCCTGTCGAGGCTGGAGCTGGCGCGCTCGCGCGCCATATCCCACGGCGTCGCGACGCCACCGCCGGCATCGAACAGATCCTCATTGCCTTGATCGATGCTGTGCGCCCAGGCGAAGGAACTAAGCAGCGTCAGGCCTTTCGAAAAGCGCTTCTCCACTTTGGCGGTGAGCGACTCGTAATTGGAGTTCAGGTCGTTTGAATGTAGCGAAATGTTGCTGAAATTCGGACGCGCCAGGCGAGTGTTGGAGGCCAGCACTGCATCCGGTGTGCGCGGCAGATTGACGTTGCGAATGTTGGCTAGATGAGATCCTTTGGTGCCGATGTAGCCGACGGTCAAAAGCGTATCCCAAGGCAGCGTGTGCTGTACGTCGAAATACCATTGGGCAACGTACAGCGTCGGCCGGAAATCCGGGAACACGTACACGGTGGAACCCTTCTGGACAACACTCGTGCTGAATGCCGGGAAGCCGTTCTGGACAAAGAACGTGGTGGTCTCCGGCGTGGTCTGCATGGCAACGTCGGCGCTCTTGGGCGGACCCGAGCGGAAGTTCGCGTTCTCCGTGCTAAGACTGTTCGCTTCTCCGTAGAACAGGCCAGCGCCGGTGCGAAGCACGGTCTTGCTATTCAGCGAGTACGCGATGCCCAGGCGCGGCGCCCAGTTATTGTGGTCGTTTGTGCCGCCGGAATCGCCGTCGCCGGTAGGATAGACGAACTTCTCGTCGGCTTGGCTGGCCACGTTGACGCCCTCGTAGAGGTAACGGCTGACGGTTTGCTTGGCCGAGTTCGGGAAGGTAGCTTTGTTGAAGATCTCGTAGCGCAGACCCATGTTGACGGTCAGGCGGCTCGTGACCTTGAAGTCATCCTGCGCGAAGAAGCCATAATACCAGTTGTTGATATCCTCGCCTTGATTGTTGCCGAAAGTGCCGCCGCTCACGTAGCCAAGCAGCATGTCCGCCATTCCGTTTCCCGTGTTGGAGCGGCTCGTGCCATTGTTCGGGAATTCCGAAGTGAAGTTGCCATTGAAGGCGAAATTCCCGCGGCGGTTGCGCGCGGCATCGCGATAGACGTTGGAGAGCCGCAACTCGCCGCCGAACTTAAGTGTGTGCTTGCCGTGCTGCCAGACCAGCGCGTCGGCCACCGAGTAGTTCGCCAGATTGTTCACGTTCGGCCAGAAACTGCGTGGTCCCAGTTCGGCGAAGCCGCCGGGAGAAAAGCGCGTCCACCCTTGGTCGAGACCGTCGCCGACCGAGTCGCCGGGCGCGTTCTTGATACCGAATTTCGCATTCATATTTTCCGTGAAGGGAATATCGAAGCGCGTATCGAATTCGGAAAAGCCAAAGCGAAGTTCGTTGAAGAGCGTCGCGGAGAGCGAACTGCTCAGCGCGCTGGCGATGTTGTGGCCCTTGAGCACAACGGTCTGTCCCTGGCCGCCCATCGCAGGGTAGGGCAGCGTTCCGTTCTGATTGCGGAACTGGTCGCGCAGCGAGTAGCGGGCGAAGAAGCGATGCTTGTCGTTGATGTTGTGGTCGCCGCGGAAATCGTACTGGTCCGCGTCGTCGGAGTCGCTCGGCCCAAAGTAGTAATTGTTGGGCGCGTTCTCGCCGGCGCTCGCGATGTTGGCTTTGGGATACAGCCCGAGGATGTTCTTGACCACCGGATCCCAACGCGTCTGGGGGATGACGTTGTTGGCGAAGGGCAGGCGCACGGCTGTGGTTCCCGTGCCTGTCTGGGTTTTCGGATCGAAAACGTTTCGGCGCGTCGCGGGTTGCTTCGAAAAATCTCCGCGCTCGACGATGTCTGTGCTCGGCACCGAACTGATGTAGCTCTGGCCCGTGCGGATGCGCGTGCCCTGATAGCTGCCGAAGAAAAACGTCTTATTCTTAATCACAGGACCGCCCAGCGTGACGCCATATTGGTTCTGTCGGTAGGACGGCTTCGTGGCGCCCGAGCGGTTGGCGAAAAAGTTCGTGCCATCCAGTTTCTCGTTGCGCAGAAATTCGTAGGCGGAGCCGTGGAACTGGTTCGTGCCGGACTTGGTCGACACCAGCACCTTTGCTCCGGCGCGATAGCCCCACTCGGCGCTCATGTTGTTGGTGACCACTTTGAATTCCGCCACGGCATCGACCGGAGGCTTCACCTGCTGGGCTTCGTAGCCGAGCGGTCCGCCCGAAGTGCGCGAACTGTTGTCGTTGCCGTCGAGCAGCACATTGTTCTGCGCCATCTGCAAGCCGACGGCGGAGAACTGCCCCTCGTCGCGGCCGCGTGCGCCGGTTCCGATGTCGCCGCCGGGTTGCGCGCCCGCGGTGAACTGCGCGAGTTGCAGATAATTTCTGCCATTCAGCGGCATTTCAAGAATCCGTTTGGAGTCGATCACCTGACCGACCTCGCTCGTTTCCGAATTGATCAGAATGCCGCTCGCCGAAACCTCGATGGATTCGACTACGGTGCCGGTCTTGAGTTCAAAGTCGATGCGCGCGGTTTGGCCGACCTCGAGGCGCAGTTCATTTATCTGCCGGGGTGCGAAGCCGGCAGCCAGGCACTCCACTTTGTAGCGGCCGGGCGAGAGCAGGGGAAACAGATACAGACCCTGTTCGTTGGTCACAGCCTTCGAGGAAACCGCAGTTTCCAGGTTAGTAATGGTGACAGTGGCACTTGGTACTACTGCCTTCGATGGATCGGTTACGGCGCCTTGCACGCCGGAGTTCTGTGCGGACAGCGCCGCGGCCAGGAGGAGGGAACAGCAAACGGCAACAATTAGGTTGCGCATAATGACACCTTTCGCGGGGCATGGCTCTGCGCATGCGCAAGCCGACCCCAAGACAATTCCTCAGTGCTTCGATCATGTCACGCATTCATAATGAATGCAAGACGACGCTTGCTGCTCCCGGCGTAGCCTCGGCTTTACTTCAATTCCTGAATGCGGATGTTGCGCCAGCGCACTTGGAGTGGCTTGAATTTATCTTTCGGGATCTGGTGTACTTGCAGTCCGATGATGCCGCGTTTGGTTACGGAGTCCTTGAAGTCGGCGCAAGCGATGCCGTTGATCCAGGTCTTGATGGAGTCGCCGCGGCACTCGACGCGGAACTTGTTCCACTCGTTGTCCTTGATCGCTTCGCGGGCCTTGGGTTTGTTGGTGAAATCGTCAAGGAAGCGTGCCCGGCGGGCTTCGTCGTAAACGTTGCCGGAGTTTCCCGTCTTGACGGTGGCGATTTCAACCTGGTAGCCATAGACTCGATCGACGGGCATCTTGCGTACCGTCTCCTTGCCATTCTTGCCGGTCGCCTTGAACTCCATCGGCTCTTTTGCGATCAAGCTACGGAACTGCACGCCCGAGTTGAGCTCCGGGTCGACTTTGACTTCGAATTCGAGAATGAAATCGCCGAATTCGCGCTCTGTGCAGAGGAAGCTATTGGGACTGCCCAAAACGGCGGTGCCTAGAATGGCATCTTTCTCCACTTCATATTTTGCCGTGCCGCTGTGTACGGCCCAACCCTTCAGGCTCTTGCCGTCGAACAGCTTGGTCCAACTGGCGGCCGGTGCGCTCGCCGCGAGGGCAAGCAGAACTATCAGGATGTTGCGAATATACATGTTTCTCCTTAAGACCGGGCGCAGATCGCGCCAGGATTATTATATGTCGTGGGGTACCAACGCCGCAGCGCGCCTCGAGGTATGCGACAAGGAAGTTCAGGCACTCGGAGGGTTGACCCCCAGGTCCGCAACCAACCCCCTGGTTGGTTCGAGGATTCCGCGAGAACTCTGTCGCCGGTGTTCCAGCGTAGGATGGGCGACCCGGGGGGCGACCGCGAACGAGGGCGTTCGCCCCCCGGCGGTTCGCAGCAGAGCTCAGTAGCGGCTATGCGCAGGTTCGAATGATAATGCGGCAGTCCGCCAGTTCTCACTTGTGTGTTTCACACACCGCGGCTCACGCATGTATGATGTTTCTCATAGAAGCCGGCACGGGAGAATGAAATCTATGGACACGAACCGTCGCGAATGGTTGAAACTGTCGGGCGCTGCGAGCGCCGCTTCCGCACTGCCGGAGCACGCCGCCGCGAGTGAATTGGGGCCGAAATTGGCGCAGGCGATGGATCGTCCCGTGCTGCGATCAGAATTGTTCCGCGCGCCCGTGAAGATCGCGTCGATTGAGCTGCTGCGCGCTGACGGACACTACATCGTGCGCGTGCGTTCGGCGGACGGCGCTACCGGTTACGCGGATGCACACAGGACCGTGATGAGCGCCGCCTATCCGATTCTGCTGAAGAAGGTTGCGCCGTTGTTCGTCGGCAAGGACGCGCGGCAACTCGAGGCGGTCTTCCAAGCGGCCTATTTGGCGAACTCCAATTACAAGTGGCAGGGATTGCCGTTCTGGGTCTCGATGGCGGTGGTAGAGATTGCGACGCTCGACATGCTGGGTCAGGTGGCCGGCAAGCCGATGGGTGAGCTTCTGGGGAACATTGTGCGTCGCGAGATCGCAGTTTATCGCGCCAGCGGAAATCGTGGCAATGCCCCCGAAGCCGAGATCGAATATCTGCAGAAGATCGTTTCGGAAACGGGCGCCAAGGCGATCAAGTTCCGGCTGGGCGCGCGTATGCATTATGACGACGCCTCGACGAAACGCGACCTGCGGCTGATTCCGCTGACGCGTAAAGTGTTCGGCGAGAGCATGGCGATATATGGCGACGGCAACGGCTCCTACGATGTGCCCATGGCAATTCGCATCGGCCGGATTATGGAGGAACAGCACTTCCGCTTTTTTGAAGAGCCGGCGCCGTTCGACTACTACGACGAGACCAGACAGATCGCCGCCGCGCTGAAGATCCCGATCGCACTCGGAGAAGAAGAGATGAGCTTGCGCGGATTCCGCCGGATCATCGAGACCGGTACGGCACGCATCGTGCAGCCGGACCTGCTCTATTTCGGCGGCATGATCCGTTCCATCAAGGTGGCGCGTATGGCGGCGGCAGCAGGCCTCGAATGCACTCCGCACATGTCTGGCGGCGGCCTCGGCTTTCTCTACATCGCGCATTTCACCTCGTGCGTACCGAACGCGGGACCGCATCAGGAGTACAAGGGCGAGGGTGACAACCTTCCGGTCAGTTCTGCGACGTCGTCGCTGAAGAGCGAGAACGGAATGCTCAAGGTACCAAGCGGCGCTGGCCTGGGTGTGGTCATCGATCCGGCGCTGCTGAAGAAAGCCGTTCCCGTCACGGCCTGATTGCCGGGTAATAGACGGGGCCAGCCACCGCCGACCCTGACTGAGGAGATCAGGCGGGCAAAGAGCTAGACCGTTCGCGTACTAAACTTGCGGATGATCTTGCGCAGTTCTTCGGGTTGAATGGGCTTTGAGATGTATGCGTCCATTCCTCCGCTAAGACACGCTTGCCGGTCACCCACCATCGCGTGAGCGGTCAGCGCGCAGATAGGAATGTGAATAGCGCTGCCGCTTTCCCGCTCCCGAATCATAGCCGTCGTCGCCATTCCGTCCATCTCCGGCATTTGCACGTCCATCAGTACAAGGTCGAACGTGTCAGACTCTAGTTCTTCCAGCGCTTCTCTTCCATTGCCGACGACAGTTACCGTGTGACCGTCCTTCTCCAGAAGACGAACCGCTAGCCTCTGGTTGACGGTGTTGTCTTCCGCCAGGAGGATCCGGAGCGGCTCGTGCGTGGTGCCCGGGTCCGTTTGTTCGTCGTCCGTCAGCGTGGAGCAAGGCGCCAACGCCTCCGTACTTTGGCGGAACCGGGCAGTGAAATGGAAGGTGCTGCCTTTGCCGGGTTCGCTATCCACCCAGATGCGCCCACCCATCATCTCGACAAGGCGGCTCGATATGTCGAGTCCCAGGCCCGTGCCTCCGTACTTCCGTGTCGTGGATCCATCCGCTTGCTGGAACGGCTCAAAAATGACACTGAGCTTTTCTGGCGAGATTCCGATGCCGCTGTCTTGCACGGAAAATGAGCGAAGGACCCAGCCGTTCTCGATACCCTGATGCTGCATCGATACGGTGATGCTTCCGTCGGACGTGAACTTGATCGCGTTCCCGACGAGGTTCCAGATGATCTGGCGGAGGCGGAAGGAGTCGCCAGCAACGACGTCGGGAGCATCCTGGCAGCAATTGCAGACGATATCAAGACCCTTGCTGGCCGCAATCGGACGTAGCGCTTTCACCGCAGAGTCCAGGCACTCGCCCAGCGAGAACGGCTCGCACTCCAACTCGAACCGGTTGGCCTCGATTTTGGATAGGTCGAGAATCTCATTAAGCAGCGCCATCAGAGACTCAGCCGAATCCTTGACGGTGCGCAAATAGTCGTTTTGTTCGGCGGCGGACGTCGTCTCGAGCGCCAACGAAGTCATGCCGATAATCGCATTCATCGGGGTGCGGATTTCATGGCTTGTATTGGCGAGGAACTGACTCTTCATGCTGCTCGCTTCGCGCGCCTTCTGCAGCAGAACCTCGATCTCCTGCTTCTGCTGTGCGATCACCTGATTCTGGCTGACCAGTTTCCGGGTGCGTTCCTGGACGGCGGCCTCCAGTTTCCGCCGCTCCTCGATGATGTGTCTGACGCGCAGTGACCAGATTCCCGCCACCACCGCCAGCAAGGCACAACCGCAGGAAAGCCGAAACCACCAGCTCTGCCACCAGGGAGAAAGTATCTCAAATGTGAGGCGCGCCGGGCTGGGACTCTGCAGGCCGTCCTGCGTGCGGGCTATCACTTCGAATTCGTACTCTCCAGGGGAAAGCCCAGGGTAACGGGCTTCCCGTTGCGACGTCTTCTTCCAAGCTTCCTCCAGACCCACTAACCGGTATTCGAACGACATGTTCTTTTCGCCCACGAATGAGGGGCTCGCGAACCCAACGTCGAAAAACCGGTCCTTGTACGGAATGCGCAATCCCTTCGCCGTGCCCATACCGGTCCCGCCGAAATCAACTGCAGTCAAATAGATGGGCGGAGGAATTTTCGGAACTGAGTGCAGCCGGGGGTGGAAATGGGATAGTCCGTTGAGAGTTCCAATCCAGACTCCGCCATCTTCATCCGCTGAAAATCCATTTGCGGCACAGTCATCCCACACCAGGCCGTCCGAGCGGCGAATGTGATGCCACTTACCCTGCCGCAGCACATCCACCCCCGAATCTGTCCCCACCCACAGCCATCCGCGCGCGTCGCGGCCGATGAACAGGATGTAATCCGAACTCAGCGTGCCCTGCTGCGTGAAGTGCTCGGCTTTCATCAGGCCGCCCGGGAACGTCAAGCGCGAAACGCCCAGCGGCTCGCGATAACCAACCCATAGGGCGCCTTCGGAGTCCTGTGCGATATGCGTGACGCCATCGCGCTTCAATCCGTCCCGGCTCGTGAATCGTTTCCAGGCACCGCGATCCCAGCAGACTAAGCCCTTGGCCGCACCAACCCAGAGCCGGCCGTCACGGTCGAGAAAAAAACGGAAGAACATCTCTTCGGTATCGCCACCGGGGACCTGTTGGCGCTCAAACCGGATGTTCGGTAACGTGAGCACTGTACTGCGGTACAACCCGGTTGCCGTGCTCACCCACAGGCGGTCTTCGGGATCCGCGAACAGGCCGATCACCCGGTCTTCCGTGAGCCCTTGCGCGGTGCCGAATCGTGCGATTACGCCTCTGCGCGCGTTGAAGCGGGTGACACCTCCCGGACTGGTGCCGATCCAGAGATCGTCGTCCGGACCCGTCGCGATTGCCTTGATCTTGTTTTCTCCCAACCCATCTTTCTTGGTCCAGACCTTTACCTTTGCGGACCAGTCAGGTTCGTTCAATTTGTAAAGGCCATTGTCAGTGCCGGCCCAAACTGTTCCGCGCTTGTCTCTGCGAACGGCCCAGACTAGAGGGTTTTGAAGCCCGTCGGCTTTGGACCAACTCACCCACTCCCCGTCCCCTATCCAACGCGACAGGCCATTACCCCACTCGCCGATCCAAGTGGATCCTTCCCGGTCTGTCAACACGGCGCTAATCGTGTCCGTTCGGAGTCCTTGTTTTGTCCCGATGAGCTCCCATTTGCCACCTGCCCGCCGGGCCAGACCAGCGTCAGTGGCCACCAGCAGATTTCCCGCGCGGTCAAGTGCCAGGTCAGACGCGTTCGTCGCGACCGGGAGCCCTTCGTACACTGGCGAGAACGCGCCGCCGCGCCGATGTACGAACAACTTGGTAGTGCTGCGTATCCAGAGATTTCCAGAACGATCGTTTAGAAAGGACTCCCAATGGTCGGGTGGCAGTCCGTCTTCGAGTCCGATTTCGGTAACCTTCTTGGCGTCCATCCGGCACAAACTCCGTCCGCAATCGAACCAGACGATTCCATCCGGGTCCACATGAACGCCCTGAACCGGAGCAGTATGTGGAGGCGAGTCCTGCCGTGGTCTGGCGAATATGAATTCACGCCCGGATTTCGCTGGCGTCCCGACGACGAGGCCTTTGGTCGTCCCGATGTAGACGTTTCCCGCGGCGTCGGACGAGATGGCCTGCTTTGCCGGGACCTCACGGGAGATCCCCAGATCTACCGGGAGAAATCGGCGGCCGTCGAACATTGCCGCTCCGGAACTCGTGCCCACCCAAAGAATACCCTGTTTACTCTCGTGAATTGCGTGCACCCTGGGGCTGGGAAGACCGTCATTGAGGCCGAAAGTCTGGAAGCGGGCGCCGTCGTAGCGGTACAACCCGTTGCTCGTGGTGACCCACAGGAAACCCTTCTGGTCTTGCAGCAATCCGTGCACTGCCAAGTGGTGAAGGCCATTGTCCGGACCGTAGTGTTCGAAACTGTAGTGCTGTCCCATCGAGGGTGCCGCAATGATCGAGAGTACTAAGATTAAGTTGGTTGTGATTCTCGTCAAAGCTGGTACACCCTACTAGGCCTATCGGCTGGAAGCGTTCGCATCGTAATGGAAAACCGAGAGATTTCACATTTAACTTCCAACTGTGTTACTAGCGGTCTGCGGCATGCAAAATGACGGTCATTCGCAACCATGTGGCGTGGACTTCAGCCTGCCGTTTCAGCACTCGTGCCGATATCGCCGCGTCGGACTATCCGGTGGCCGAATTCCACCAGCGTGGCCGTACCCAACCAGCGGAATCATTTTCGTAATGCTTTGTTTTCATGATTTTAGAATTTGGTCACGAAGATGCATATGGAAAGGTATGACTTCTCATCGCAAGTGGTTGGCCGCCGCAACATTCGCTCTGTGCCTGACAGCTCCGATCCCAGTGGGCGCTCAGGAAACGAATACGGCCGATGATCAGCCCGCAACCGGATGGCGAAAATTCGGTGAACGAGGCGATACCGACTCTGCTGGACCGCAGGCTCCTGCCCGCAACTATTCTGCGCCAGCGCCGTCGCAACTCACGTTGCCCGCTGGCTCTTGGATCAAAGCACGCGTGGATCAACCGCTTTCGAGTGATCGCAACCGCACGGGCGATACTTTCGTCGCCACTTTGGTGCAACCACTCGTCGTGAACGGCTTTGTCATCGCGCGCCGCGGCCAATCGATTGGCGGACGCGTGGGCGAAGTGCAGAAGGGCGGCAAAGTTAAGGGAACGTCGAGTCTTGGATTTGAACTCACGGAAATCACGTTAGTCGACGGGCAGCAGATGCCGCTCGTGACGCAACTGATTTCGTATTCCGGTGGGACCTCGATGGGCCGCGATGCCACGGCGATCGGGACCACAACCGGCATCGGCGCTGCGATTGGCGGCGTTGCGGGCGGTGGTATGGGAGCTGGAATCGGCGCTCTTGCGGGCGCGGCCGCTTCCACTATCGGTGTGCTCTCCACTCGCGGGCACGCCACGGAAGTGTATCCGGAAAGCGTAGTCAGTTTCCGCACGCTCGCGCCACTTACCGTATCCACCGAGAACTCAGAGCAAGCGTTTCAGCCAGTGCGGCAGGAAGATTACGAACAGAACCAGTTGCAGCCGCGCACCGCTCAGCGCGTCGTTGTAGCCCCGCGTCCATATTATGGCGATATCTACTACGGCGGCTGGCCCTACTATTACGGACCTGGCTTTTACTTTTCGGGATTCTATTCGGGCTACGGTTACCGCGGCGGCTATGGCCACGGCGGCTTCGGCCACGGCGGATATCGCGGACGGCGCTAGGCAAGACGCGTGTGTGGTTGTCTGGTACGCCGTGGGACCAGACAACCGCGCCATTAAAGTCCTGTCATAGAAGGCCGTACACGTACCCATCAAAACCCACTGGACATCTGACCAAACAGGAGACACGCACATGCACATATTCAGCAAAGAATTCCTTCTGGGTTCCACCGCATTACTGCTGCTATTGGGGGCGAGTGCGACGGCGGATGATCGCTATCATGGAAGCGACCGGGGTGGTTGGGAGAGGGGCGGACTTCAGGTCCGAGGAAATGAACCGGTTCGCCGCGCGCTGTCCGACCTCGACCGCCTGCGTTCCAGCAGATACGCTGACGGTCACGAACGCAAGCACATGGAAAACGCGCGGCGCGACCTTGTGCGTTTCGAAGAGAACTGGATGCGAGGCAAATTCGATAGAGACCGGTTGGATGGCGCGATTGGCCACTTGAGCCATCTCGCTAATTCCGACCAGGTCCATCCGCGCGAACGCGAAGTGCTCTATCAGGATGTGCGAGCGTTGCGGGACCTCCGCGCATACTCTGGCAACGGCGCTTATCGCGGATTCCGGCGGTGAATGTCTGAGTCCTCATTCTGTGATTCCCCTTTCATGTAGGGCCGGTTGTTAACCTGCGGCCGATTGCCAATCGGCCTGGCGATGTTAGTGAGCATGTTCCCGCACCCAAAGGGCTGAACGGAACACGCTCGAAGAGCCGGGATCTTCATTCTGCACGGTGTGCCTCCGGCTCGTGAAAACAGCCTGGCATCATGCTCCCGCTCTCCCCGCAGCGCCTCCGCTCAGAAGCCGCGAGAATCCGCTTGGCTGATGGGCAGCGTTGAACAATCTTCCCGAAAGACCGCCAGCATCTCACATTTTCTGATAAGTTCATGTGTGGCGAAGGCGAGTTCCGGAACTTCACTTCCGCAATTTGGTGAGCCAAACCTATAGTCGCGGAAGGTTTACACATGAAGCTAGCGCGAAGATCATTTCTTTCCCATGGCGCGGGTGCGCTCGGCGTATCCTCCAGTTCCCGCCTCTTGGCGTCCGGCCTCGCAGCCGAGTTCGAAAAGCTGGAGATCGTCGACACGCACGAACACCTGCTGGCGGAGAAGGCTCGTGTCTCCCAGCCAGTCGATTTCTTCACGCTGGCCGGGCACTACGCAATGAACGACGTGATTTCCGCCGGTCTGTCGAAGGCTGATGCAGCGCGCCTGGGCGATCCGAAGGCGCCCGCGGTGGAACGCTGGCGGCTGTTTGAACCGCATTGGAAAGCAGCTCAATTCACCGGCTACGGACAGTGCCTGCGCATCGCCATGCGGGACATCTACGGAGCAGAAGATATCTCGAGTGCAAACATTGAACGGCTGAATGGAGTGATCGCGAGTCACAACAAACCCGGCCTGTACCGCAAAGTTCTCAAGGAACGCGCGCGCATCGCTTATGCGGTGCTGGATCAGACCTATGCCGCGGAACCCTCTCTGCCAGACCCGGAATTCTTCGTCGTCGCGGCACGCTTTGACCGGTTCGTGACCGCCCAGAGTGCCAGTGCGATCCGCAGTCTGGAAACGCTCACGGGGTCGTCGATTACTACCCTCTCCGGACTGAAGGCAGCGCTGGAAAAAGATTTCGCGCGAACGCTAAAGCTCGGCATCGTGGCGGTGAAGAGCGCGCTTGCCTACCAGCGTGAACTCTCATTCGACGAGGTGCCGGAAGCGGACGCAGCGCGAGACTTCGAGGCGATGATGCGCGGAGAGCGGGAGCGGTCGACGGGTTTCACGCCTCTGGCACAGCGGCCGTATCGGAAGTTGGAAGACCACATGTTTCATCACGTGCTCCGTCTGGCGGATGCCCATGGCCTGCCGGTACAGATCCACACGGGACTGCTCGCCGGCAACGCCGCTGTGGTTCGCAACACAAATCCCACCCATCTGTCCAATCTCTTTCTTCTGTATCCGAATGTGACCTTCGATCTGTTCCATATCGGATATCCATACCAAGGCGAACTTACGGTTCTGGCGAAGCTGTTCCCCAATGTGTGCATCGACTTCTGTTGGGCGCACATCATCGCGCCCCATGCCGCACAGCGTGCGCTAGACGAATATCTCGAAACCGTGCCAGCTAACAAGATTCTCGGATTCGGAGGCGACTACCGGTTCCCGGAACTTACGTATGCGCACGCCGTTATGGCCCGGCGCAACATCGCCGCCGTTCTGGCGAGCCGCGTCGAAGAGGGCTCCTGGTCGGAAAAAGAAGCGGCTGGCCTCGGGCGAATGCTTCTGCATGACAATCCGGCTCGATTGTTTCCGAGGAAGCCGCCAATCAGAAGTTGAAACTCACAGAGTAACCCGCGATACTGCAAATCGGGATTGGCCGCTCCATCATGGATCACAGGCGGCGCGAAAGGACAAACAACAGCATGTATAGACGAAGCTTCATAGGCGCCGCAGCCGGCGCGGCCTTCGCAGCGGGCGATGTGGTCCGCGGCGGAATCATCGGCAGCGGAGGCCGCGGCCGTCTGCTGATTGCGGAGTTCAAGGAAATCGGCGTCCAGATGGGCGCTGTCTGCGACGTATACGAGACTAACCTGAAGGCCGGACTGGAAGTCGCGAATACAGGGGCCAAGCCCTACGACGATTATCGCCGCTTGCTGGAAAATAAGTCGATTGATGTGGTCGTCATCGCCACTCCCGATCACTGGCATGCGCAAATGGCGATCGACGCGGTGGAAGCAGGCAAGGACGTATACGTCGAAAAGCCGATGGCTCACACCGTGGAAGACGGATTCCGCATCATCGAAGCGGTGCGCCGTACGAAACGAGTCGTGCAGGTCGGAACCCAGCGGCGCAGCTACCCGATCTTCCAGGAAGCGAAACAGATCATGGCTGAGGGCCGCGTGGGAAAGGTGCAACTGGTGAATTCGTGGTGGCTCAATTCCACGGCGCCGGCATTGCCGCAACCGGTCTTGAAGGGCAAGTTGGACTGGGAGAAATGGCTAGGACCGGCGCAGAAGCGCCCGCTCGACCCTATGCGCTTCCGCAACTGGTATTGGTTCTGGGACTACTCGGGCGGGCTGATGGTAGGACAGGCGGCCCACGTCTTTGACGCGATTCACTGGCTGATGGACTCCACTTATCCGCTGTCCGTCACGGCCACTGGTAAGTCGGCCATGGCTGGCGCCGAGGTGCCTGAGACGGCGGTTGTGACCCTCGAATATGCAGACTTCGTCGCGGTATTCTCACTAGGCTACAAAGCCATGAAATATGCTCTCACGAACGACCAGATGAAGCAGTTCCACGGTAACAAGGCGCGCTTGGATGTGGGCCGCGAGTCGTACGCGCTGTATCCGCAAGATTCGCGGGCAATCGAGATGAAGCCGTCGGTCAACAAACACGAAGTGGGCAGTTTCGACGGCGCGGTGCGGCTGCACATCCGCAACTTCCTGGAATGCGTCCGCTCGCGGCGCGATCCCAATGCGACAGTGGAAATGGGCCAGTTGACCAACGTCGCGCTATGTATGGCGATGGAGGGCCTGCGCACCGGAAAGCGTATCAGGTTTAATCCCGCCACGCGGCGGGTGGAGTCCTGATCGCAATCGGTACGTAGTGCCTGCGGTACTCACTCGATCATTAAACTCTTATGAGTTCTGGAAGTACCTGACGCGGCGAGTGTTTGGAAGCATGGTGCGACGGGTAGCGGCGCTGCCAGCGTCAGCGTGCTAGGCGAAGGCTGCGGTATCAGGGAAAGCGGTCGACGAGCAGGCAGGGGACGGAAAGGTGTCGGCGGAATGAGGAAAAAGGGCCGCAGTTGCTGGCCCGAGATCCTCGGGAGGACCAGGACGACCCTCTCTGGTGCACCTCTGGGTACTAGTACTCACAATTTAGATCCAAAAGTCTGAAACAAAGGCAGGCAGGTGTATAATATTGCCCTAGCCAGGAGTCGGAGCCGGAAATCCTGGCTGATTGGAAACCGGGACCTAACCGGGAAATCCGTGGGAATTCCCCAACTAGAAAGGAAATGTAATGAATCGCAGACGCAACTTCGCGATTCCGCTCCTTCTCGCCGCACTGTTAATGAGCGCAAACTTGCTCTTGGCAGAAGACGGCCACGAACCCATCAATATCAACATAACGGTCAACAATGTGACGCCTGGGCTGGCGGTGCAGCCAATTAAGGATGGAGCAACAGTGCCTCCTGGTAACTACGTGCAGGTGACGGTAACCCCGAAGCGGAATGCTGACTGTGCCGGATCGTTACTAGTCACTGCGCTCGGTATCCCTGGTGTCGCACCATCAGTAATAGCTAGGTCGTATCTCTTCACCGTTGGCCCCAACAACAAACCGACTTCGACGTCGTCATTTGTTACCGAGTCCATTCAGGTATATACCATGAACGATGGCTCGAAGAACAAGTACAAGATCAGTGCAAGTTGCCACGGCGTGAGCAAGAACGCGTTTGGTTTTGACACGTTCGAGTTCGACGTAAGTTACTGAGTTCTGCGCGCTACATGGAGGAAAATACTACTCCGTGTGCCTCGAACAGCTCGAATCGTAGTGTCTGGTGTGGCGCACCATGTGACGAAGTGCGGCACCGGCGGGCAGATTGTTTTCTCCTGCCGGCGCGACTGTCAGGTGTGTCTTGGATTGCGGAAAGAGCAGAGTGTGAGGACGGTTCTGTCCGTGTTGACCTACTGCTTGATGCCAAACCACGTTCACCCGGTAGTCGTTCAAAAAGAAAATGCGCTGGCCGTGGCGCTGCGCCGGACGCACGGGCGGTACGCGCTACCGGAACGCTCGGTGGCAGCGTCATGAACATTTGTGGGCGGCTATGCGAAGCGCAATCCCGTGCGGGCCGGGACCGGCTGCGGTTGTGGACATAGAGTTCTGGGCCAGAACCCGAGGCGCGGAGCCATGAAATGAATGGATTGTTGGAGAGGGAGGCGGGACTCGACCGGCGGCATCCGGCTTGGGAAGTAGAAGCTACATTGAAAATACAGAATCAGGCGTCTGTTAATAGAGCCATTTGGGAGCCAACGCAGCCTGTTCTAACTCAACTACCGCCGTCGCAGCCCCAGGATAAATGGAGCATTCCTTCGCCCTCTAGTCCGCGGAACCCGTCAACGCGTCCTTCACAAGAGGGCGAAGCAATGCACTGCAATTCAATCAACCGAGAGCTTCTGTCGCGGGATGATTGTCGCGTTGTTGTCTAGAACCTGCCGAGGCCCGGGGCCACCAGCTTCGTCGACTTGAGCCGTCCACCATATTCACCAAACAGGTCATTCTGGCGTTCCTCAATGATGGCGTACGGACCCCAAATCCGAACAGCCGCCCAAGGATCGGTCCCCGCCGGAGCCGGACCGACGTAGACGATCTTCGCGAAATACGTGTAATGGTGTAGCTCACCATCGGAGCCCAAGTAATCGCCCTCGTAGTGGTTGGTGACCCAGCCCAATGAAATTCCCGTCGATTCGCCGGTCTTCGGATTCAGCCCGCGATCTAGTGTGCCGTCCCGATCGCAGTCCACGTTCGCCAGCCAGTCGTCGGACCACTTCATGACGAGCTTTTCAGTTCCGGTTGTCGAGACGTCGGCTGGACGTCCGGAGTTTTCAGACAGGCCGTTGAACATATGGGCCTGATAGTTGTACCCGTATTTGTCGTATCCAATCGTAACGGTGTCACCGTTGCTGGCCTTGATATTGCCCGACTGGATCTTCACGCACGACTGCGCGAATGTCGGCGCGGCGATCACTAGACACAGAAGAGTCGTCCACAATACTGCTTGCTTCATGCTTTTCCTCCAGAACAATTTAGGCAAGGATTTCCATTTTGGCTTCCTAGCCGACATGGATCATACACCAATTTGCCTGTCGTTCAGCAATTGACATTCAATTTGTGAGTACTGGTACCCCTCCCAGTGGCGTGCGCTAAGGCCGCTTTCTGTGCGAGTACGTTTTTGAGTTAGTCGCGTTCCTCGTCAGTTATCTTTTCGCCGAGCTCACGCTTAGCACGGATCTCCTGGAAACGCGGATCGGCGGCGCCCGGTTGCGGCGTCTGGTTTTGCGCGAAGGCGGCCAGAGCGCCGGCCGCGATAAGCTGATAAATTCTCATCGGATATTCCGCCTCATATAAATATGCAAAATGTACGCCGGAATATCGAAGACCGGCGCACCTCCGAAGTTCCAACCGGCGGGGCAAGCCCGGTTTCAAGGCGTGCCGGGCAGCGAAAGCCCCGGACGCACAACGCCCTCGATCTTCACCTGGCTTGCCGGATGTTGTCGATCGCCTTGAAGAGCAGGCGTCTCAACGCTTTCTTATCTCGTTCACTCATTCCCTGATGCAGTATTTCCTCGAGCCGGGGCAGCAGTTCCCGGCATTTCGGCTCAAGCGACCTCCCGAGCGGTGTCAACTTGATTCGCAATGCGCGGCCATCGCCGGAATCACGCCAGGTCTGAATGAGGCCAGTGCGCTTCATCCGGTCCAGAGTTCCGGTTAACGTGGAAGGCGAAAGCCGGACGCGCTGGACGAGATCCTTGATGATGCAATTGTCCCTCTCAAACAATGCAAACAGGACCTGTCCGGCTCCGACCGCAAGGTAACGGTCTAACTCGAGTTCGGCCAACTCAGGACAGTCGCGGGCTCGTCCGCCAGGATGGCGGTCACCTCCGTTTCTCCAGCGATCTCCAAGGCCAAGCTGCCGCCGCCACTTGTGCCCCATACGACCAGACTGCGCGGATCCACTTCAGGCATTCGCCGGACGTGTTCGACCACTGCCAGGCAGTCCAGGAGCGCATTCCGCGTTTGTGGATCATTCACGCGCTCGCGGAATGTGGGAACTACGGTAAGCCACCCCGCGGCCAGGAAGCGCCCTTGGTTCGGCTCCTGAGCCATCTTTTTCAATCCATCCATGGATGCGGTATTCAAACCGCCGGCCGACATCGTCATCGGCGCGACTGCTGCGCTGACATCAATACTGGGTCATGAAGCCATGACGAAGCAAAAAGTCGTGCAGTGGAGCGATCTGGGCGTGGATGTCTGAGCCGCGGGCGCATCAGCGCTCGTCCACTTAGTGGAGTGACTTCTGTGATCCGAGTATCTTGTGGTCCCCGCAAATTCCGATCTGATCGATAAGTTGGGAGTTGTCCACTCTCCGTCGCATCTGCTTTCCTCAGGCCGAGTTATTATCCGTCTTGTAATTAGAAAACATTGTCTCCGCAATTACCACTGGCCGTTTGTGGCGCCGGAGCGGATCTAGCGGGTCGCTACTCTTTTCGGGTAAGACTCTTCCACGCTCTGCCTGGTGCCGGTTCATCCCGGCGCGTAGTTCCCATTTCGAGCCTCCATTGGCTGACAGTTTGCGCCCGCTCAGGCTCAGCGGTCCTTATCGTCGACATCCAGCGAATATGGCGCGAAGACGGCCTGTCGTACGCCGGGATAGGCACTCTTCCAACCCTTGACGTTGTGCCATAGAATCCGATTGAGCCTGTCTGTCGGCGCGGCGTCCGGAACGTCCCAGCGCATTTTTGCCGAATCGATTGCCGCCGATCTTGCCTGACCTCGCAGGGCCTTCAATTGCGGATTTACCTCGAACAGATCCTGCTCGGGTAGCACGTGTGTGTATGTCGTCAAATCGGGAGTATCTGTGAAACTCGCGCGCATGTCATTCGCGATCAAGTCGAAGATCGAGAGCGTGGGCAAGCCGAGCATCTGTTCGATGGTCTTGAGCATGCTCTGGTGCGAATAGAAAGTGGAATCGATGTGGCTCCGCCTCGTGTATGGGCTTACGGCCAGCGCGACGGTACGGTGCCCGTCGACGTGGTCCACTCCATTCTGCGCGTCGTCTTCAACAATGAAGATCGCCATTTTCGGCCAGAACTTCGACTTGCTGAGCGACTCGACAATCTGCCCCAGGGCGAGGTCGTTGTCGGCAACCATGGCCTTGGGCGACGACGCACCGGGTGATGTGCCGTTGGTGTGATTCGATGGCAGTTGCAGTACAGTGAGTGCCGGCATCTTGCCGTCCTTTTCCCACTGCCTGAAATCCTTCAGAAAAATCTGCGCGCGGACTACGTCCGGTATTGAGGTTGTGTAACTGGGGTAGTTTCTGGCAACAAAAGCGTTCATATGCGCGATCGGCGCAGTGATGTTCCAGGTCGCGGTGAAGTCTTCACTGCGCTTCCAGCGCTGCAGGTATTCGTGACGCTGTTTGGAAGGCACGGAGAGCCGACCGGCGTACTCGCCATAGATGCGGACTGATTTGCCCAGCTTGATGGCGGCATCCCAAATAGTGCCGCCCTGCGCGATACCGATGGGGTCGGTGCCATCATATGGATAACTACGGCCCTGGTAGCCGGGCCACATCGTGTAGGCAACCTCGTTGGCTTGTGTCACCCATTGATGCCCATCGGCGCTGTTGCCGCCTGAGGCATAGAAGTTGTCCAGCAGTACATACTCCTGGGCGAGTCGATGCTGATTGGGAGTTACTGCCTCACCGAACATCACCAGCGAGGGATCGCCGTTACCTTTTGGGATATCGCCGAAGACCTGATCGTATGTGCGGTTTTCCTTAACGATATAAACAACATGTTGGATCAGCGACGCGTCTCCGGCGCGCTCCGGCACTGCTTTCGGAGTGCGCTGCGCTTGTCTTGCGGGCATAGGTGCGCCTTTGAGCGGCAGGTGATTGTTCTCCGAGACGGCAGTCGTGTAGCTTGCCAATTGCGCAGCGTCAGGAATGTCAACGACGTTGACAGAGCCTCGATTAGCGTGGACGAAGCGCTTGCCCGGTTCATCGCGCCAACCGGATCCGGCCCCGAGAAGTGCCCCTATCGCAAGCCGCCGTCCATCCGGACTGACTGCGATATTGTTGGGATACCATCCAGTCGGGATCAGTCCTTCCAGCGTGAACGTCTGCGCGTTCAAAACTGCAACGGCATTGATGCCGCCACAGGTCACGAACAGCTTCGATCCATTGCTCGAAAGCGCAACCGCCGTGGGCGCGATGCCGGTCACGTCGCGCGAAAATGGTTGAATTCGAACATGCCGCAGCACGGCGTTAGACTTCGTGTCGATCACTGTCACGGAGTCGCGATTATTGTTGGCGACATACAAGCGGCCGGCCTTCTCGTCCCACGCGAGGCCGTTGGGATGGAGTTCAGCCGGGATCGTGTGTGTCGCCTTCGCGCTGACAAGGTCGATCCGTGTAACGGTTCCGGTGGAGGCGATTCCGTGCGCATCCACGACCACCTGATCTGCCGTCGGGCTCAATCCGGTGCGCGCGGTCTGATCCTTCTCCGTCGCGCGCCGTCCGCCCCAGTTCGACACATAGGCCACCGTGCCGGCGGCGTTCACCACTGCTGCGAATGGGGCGATGCCGGTATCGACAGTTGCCCTGACTTTGCCTCCGGATATCTCAACGATCGCGGCTTTGTTATCCGCGATGAGCGGCACCACTGCAATGCCTCCACCAATGCCGGTCGAACCCGAATTGGTTGCCCCAAGCCCGTCGGCTACGGCTTTCAGACTGCCGTCCGCTACTCGAAAGAGTCCTGCCTTCTTGTTGCGAGGCACACCTGTGACATAAACCTGATCGTGCCTGGTCAGACCCATAAGTCCTGGATTCGCATTATGCGTGATGTTCAGGACAACGCGGTTTGCGCGCCAGTCCATCTGATAAAGTTGCGTGGCACTCAGAATCCACAATTCGTTCGCGCTCTGTCCGAACGCAACACCGTATACCTTCCCCTGGAAGATGGTGGGAACGCCTGCGGGCGTGATTGTCTGGCGGGTGGTAACCACTCCGGGATCAGTTACCGCGCGCATCGGACGATCGATCGTCTGGGCCGTGAGTACGGCATAGGCCGCGATGAAGCCTATGATGAGACGCATAATTTGCCCTTCCTGCAGCCGCTGAATGTTCATGATCCGAAACTCAATCCGGGATCATAGCGCCGGTGGATCTCAAAGTTCTCGGAAACCAGACCGCCCGCAAGTCGGGCGACCGTGTTGTCGAGTGCTTGAGAGTACCGTGTTCCAGCCTATCAGGTGGCTTTAGGTTCCGCATTCCACATGGTGAGCAGACAAGGGTTACGACGAAACTTCAAACAGTTGCAGTGATAGATTAGACTCGGCCGTGTGCCGAACACCCACGGCGAGTGCTCTATGGTCAGGGCCGTTTCCACCACGCCGTGACCACCATTCTGCCGCTCGTTCGACAGCCCACCAAACCAGGCGCGAAGAGTACCGCGAAAGCGGCCGCCACCGCAGTATGGAAGACGCCATTGAAGATTTTGAAAGTTAGCCACCATCGCGCGACAACGCCATTACCGCCGTGAGTAATCTACCCAGATAGGGCTTGACCAAGCCATCTGACGGTCGGTCTGCATCACGCGGACGTAATACCAGCTTCGCCCTTTGCCTGGAGCATTATCGACCCATGTGAACTCGCCGGTCTCGCGCCGCGGATGGTTTTCGAATACGAATTTGCCATCCTTAATAACGTCGATCCGGTCGATCACTCCGGTGCCTATGACCTTGACACGCATTCTGGGTGGTGCGGCGGACTCCAGGGCGTCGCCCATCAACCAGATGCGATTCTTTCCGTCGATGGCGCGGAAATCCAGGATGATGTTGTCTGTGGCGCCGTAGGCGTGGCGCTTTCGCATACTCTCCACGATGCCGGCTCGATTGGGCTCGGACGCGAGAATCATTGTGTAGGAAGTGTGGGTCGAGATGTGATCCGAGCTCGATTCCACTCCCAGTTTGAAGCCCTTAGCCAGAGCATTCCAGTAGAAGCCAAGCGGCTGGACTGACCCGTGCGAAGAGACTGCGTAGCCCGTCGCTTCGGCGCGTGGCGCACCCTCATACTCGTAGTTTGCGTGATAGCCCTGGTAAATCTCGACCAGGGGCTCAACCTCGGGGTCGTTGTCCCGGTAGTCGCTGCCTTGGTCCGTGGCGAGCGAGTGCAGCATGCAAATCCCGCGGTTCTGTTTAAGGTAGGGATAGAGCACGGGCCCGGTGTTCACCTTGCCCTGTTGCTCTTCCCGGCTGATGGGCAGGGTGCGGACGCCACGCTCCGCAAACACAATATTGCGGTGCCCGTTGGGATAGGGTACGCTGCGTTCATAACCAAACAGAGGGGTGAAGCCGCTCTGAATGTGGAACAGGTCGTTGGCCTTTTCCGTCCGCCACCATGTGTATTCGTTATCGCCGCCGGCGCTGTGATCGGCGATAATGCCGGTATCCATTTGGGCGGCGTCGATCATGTAACGGAAGTAATCTTCGACGGATCCGTCGCCCGCGCCGTCCGACGAAATTTCGGTATGGCGATGAAAGTCGCCGCGCACTATGCGATACGAACCAGAATCAGAGCCCGCGCGATACGAGCGAATTCGGGCAACGTCGGCTGGTTCGTTCTTGTGAATCGCGGCGGCATTCCCGGGCGTTTCGGCGAAAGTCTCCAATTCCGCTTCGCGCGGCGCGGGGAGTGTGAACTGCGCGGTGTCGATTTCCTGGTGAACTTTGCGGTTGGAAGCAATCGCGGGGCCTCCAAAAAAGCGATTGTCGTTCATCCAAACAGCCCGGATGCCCTGCGCGGTCCGCTGAAGTTGAACGGCGCCATCAGGTCGCGTGCTCGAGTTGGGAACCGGTGCGGCAGGCGTCCATCGTCCACCGTCGAGACTCGTGAGGAACAGTTCCCAACGTCCGTTAGCGGCCCAGAAGTCGGATCGGTTCTGGGCAGTCGAAGTGCGCACCTGGAGGCCCAACCAGACCCGGCCCTGATCGTCGCAAGCCAGACGCGGAGCCTGGACAAATCGGTTGTATCGCCGAGGTACGGCGGCCATGGGATCCGCGACGGGCTGTTTCCACGTGCCGTTTTCGAAAACAGCAACACGCGGACGTCGGTCGCTATAAAGAACCGTGCCGCGCCAAGTGTCATCGCGAGCCCAGTCTTTGCCCCAATTGGCGCCGGATTCATCCCAGGCCACCCACACGCGGTCCTGGCGGTCCACCGCCACGCTGGCGTGTGCCTGGAAGCGCGGCGAACGTGTAATTTGCTCTATGGCGCCCATATTTCCGCTTGCGCCGATCCGCCGCAGGAAGACATCGTAATTCCCGGTGCGATAGCTGTCCCACACCACGTAAAGATTGCCTTTCGAGTCGGCAGCGGCGTCGGGCATCCAGGCGCTGGGACCACTGATCTCAATGGGCGTGGACCACGAATCGCCCTGCAACCGGCTCCACATCACGTGGGACCGTCCGTCGATGTGTCCGATCCAAATCAAGTGCAGCGCGCCTGCGCGGTCTTTCACCAGTTTGTGAAAGATGTTGACGCCGCTCGCGGTCAGTTTGCGGCGGGCCCTCCATTGCCGGCCGTCAAAAATGCGTGTCCAAAGATCCCAGCTTTCGCCAGTACGTTCGCTCCAGACGACCCAGACCCGGCCCTCTGTGTCTTGTTCGACGGTCGTGCGAAACACATCTCCGCGTTTATCGGTCAACGTCACCGGTTCGCTCCAACCCGCCGGGGTCGAATGCCGGACAACGACATGCTCTCCGCCGTCCTGATAGGATTGCCAGGCAGTCCACACCGAGCCGTCGCGCGCCACCGCAAGGGAAGGGTAATCATTCTCCGGACCGGGGTCGGCGATGCGCTCCGGAGTCGGTACGCGCTGAACGCTCACGTCGCCGTCCTGAAACCAGAGCACCTGTCCACGGGAGAGAGCGGCGAGGCGGAATTCGAAATTGCCCGCTGCGCTTTGGACCTGAACGGAGGAGGACTGCGGGGCTTCGGCCGTGACTACGATTCCCGCGGGCACGATATTTTGGCTGGGTCCCGGTGAGGCGATGGCACGCGGCTGGTCAGGTTGATTTTCGAGCGGCCCCCTCTTGATCCGCAATTTCCAGCCGTTGGCGCCTTCGACTGCGTCGCTTCCGTAAAAGCGCCATGGCGACAGTTTGACGATCTTGCCTTGGCCGAGGGTCACGGACCCGGAACAATCAGCTTCGCGTTCCTGTCTTTCGCCAAAGGTTATCCGGAAACTGAGAGGTCCATCGGGTGGTGCGCCCGCTGGGGTGACCGGGGACTGGGGACGGGCGAACCAGGCGATCGCCATGGTCGCGGAGACGAGAAACAGAACGATGTTCTTCATCTTGACCTCCGGAATTCAGATAGCGTACCACAAACCAAAGATGCCGGCATTTTGGGGTAGCTTGCCTGATATCATACCGATATGATATTGAAATCGCTTAAGGGCCGTCCGCGACTGCACAAAGAGGTAGTGGATATCCTCTGTGAGAAGATCATCTCCGGCGAGTTCCCTGAGAAAGCGCTCTTGCCACTGAACTCCAGCACGACGGAGAACGCGATCACTTTTGGGCGCGCCCGTCCACGTTGACACTTGGGCGTCGAGGTGGACGTCGAATCTAACATATGACAAAGGCCGTCAGGACCAGTAGATAATTATGACACGCAGAACGCTATTTCAAACTGGAGCCGCCGCTGCATCGCTTGCGCTCGGAGCCTCCGCGAGCCAGCAGAAGAATGGGAAAGTCCGCCTGAAGCAAGGCGTCGCCCAGTGGTGCTTCAAGAAGATGACGCTGGAAGACCTCTGCAAGGAATCCGCGCGGATCGGAATCAAGGGGATCGATCTTGTCGGTCCGGATGACTGGCCTACGGTCAAAAAATACGGCCTCGTGCCTTCTATGGTTCCGGCTGGCCATAGTATCGGCGATGGAATCAACCGCAAGGAGAACCACGACCGCATAGAGAAGATCATGCGCGACAACATCGAGAAGGCTGCCGCCGGGGGCGCCCCGAACGTGATCACGCTTTCCGGAAACCGGAAAGGCATGCCCGACGAGGAAGGAGCGGATAACTGTGTCCTCTTCCTGAATCGCGTGAAGAAGTTCGCCGAAGACAAAGATATTACCATCTGCCTAGAATTACTGAACGCCAAGGACCACAAGGACTACATGTGCGACCATACGGCCTGGGGCGTGAACGTTTGCAAGCGGGTGGGATCTTCGCGCGTCAAGTTGCTTTACGACATTTACCACATGCAGCGCATGGAAGGCGAAATCATCCGCACGATCCGCGAAAACATCCAGTACATTGGCCACTTCCATACCGGCGGCAACCCCGGCAGGAATGAGATTGACGAGACACAGGAACTCAACTACCGGGCCATCGCGGAAGCCATCGCGGAGTTGAATTTCGTCGGCTTCGTTTCGCACGAGTTCATTCCGAAACGCGATCCGGTAAAATCGCTCGAGCAGGCGTTCGCGATCTGTAACGTTTAGGAAGCGCAGTTCATACGCATTCCAGGGCCCCAAATGTCAACAGCGAGGTGACGATGCTCTTCGGAAGGCGGATTGGCCTTTGCTGCATGCTGGCCTGCGGTTTGGAGGCTCAGGTTCGCCCTGAACTGAGTTGCCATGGACACCCGTTTGGGCGGCTCCGATCCCCTACCCACAAGCGGGTACAACCCTCAGCGGCAGGACGGTCAGCAAGAAGGTGTTGGATCTCAAGTCCTTTCCCGATCTCGGCGTGGATGTCGAGTACGAGTTGACCTACGGTTTTGTCCCCGACGGCCAGGAAGAACTGACGTTGGAGATCGACACCACGGCGGAGTACCAGCGATGGCAGCCCTCATCGACAACGGGCGCGGAATCCGGCACATCTCTCTCCATGAGAGCGACCGTGGTTTCCTCTGCTCCCAAGCCTATGACAGTCGGACGACTCAGGATCTCCGCTACGTAGTCAGCGAGCCCTGGGGTACCTCCGTATGCAGCTCCTCCGAGGGAACAGGCGTGAATGAGCGGGCCCGATAAGACCGTTGCCAACGAGACACTGTGCCAACTTCGGGAAGGCTTGGCCACCGTCAATGACGCCCTAAAGCGTTTCGCTGAGCAACATGGATCTGGGTCACTCTCGAAGATCCCCTCGAACCTCCGGAATCTCGGAATCGACCCGAAATCCGCAGCCGCCGGTCATCCGAGCTTGTACGGAGCGCGGTACTGGTAGCTGAGATAGCGATCCGCCTCAGGATGTCCGGGGAACTTCTCCTGTGCGCCGTCCCATTCGAGCATCTGGCGGGTCTTGTTTGCGATATTGCCGATCAGGGTGGTCGACGTGGACTGATGACCGATGAGTACGTCGGCATTGCACTTCTTCCGCGACCGCATGCAATCGAGGAAATTGCGGGTGTGGGACTCTGTATCGTAGGACGCAGTTCCTGCTCCCGTCCTGGCCTCGATCAGCTTCTTCCTGGTTCCAGAAGAGCCGCCGGCGCGGTTCACCGGGTTGCCGTAACCCTTGCCGAGGGCGTAGCCGGTGGGAACATCGCTAATGGATTCCGGTACCACTTCCCAACGCGAGTTGCGCACGTACATAGTGCCCTTCGTGCCCCGGATTTCAATCTCCGAGTTCTTCAAGTCGCCGGATGCGCCATTGCCGTTGGATAGCGTGAAGGTCACCAGCACGCCCGGGTCGAACTGCCACATCACCTGCATGGTGTCAGGGATCTCCCGGTTATCCGCGATCCCAGCGTACTGGCCGCCCATGGCCGCGACCGACTTGGGTACGCCGAGACCGGTGAACCAGCGGATGACATCAATGAAGTGGACGCCGTAGTTCGTCAATTGGCCGCCGGAATAATCGTAGAACCAGCGGAAGTTATAATACTCCCGGTTGGGATCGTACTTGACGTAGGGCGCGGGACCGAGCCAGTGTTCCCACTCCCAGTCCGACGGCGCTGGTCCCTTGGCCGTACCCAATCCGATAGGCCACTCGTTCCGGATGGAGAAGGCGCGCGCCATCGACACCTTGCCAAGACCGCCGGAGCGGATGAACTCGGCCGCCTCGTAGTAAGATTTCCAGGAGCGCCGGTTGGTGCCGACCTGGGTAACCCGTTTTGTCTCTTCCGCTACCTGCACCATGCGCCGGCCTTCGGCCACGGTGAGCGAAAGAGGTTTTTCCACGTATACATCCTTGCCGGCGCGGCAAGCCTGCACGAACATGAGAGCGTGCCAGTGGTCGGGCGTGGCAATGACGACCGCGTCTACGTTCTTGTCGTCCAGCACCTGCTTGTATTCTTTATAGCGTTTGGGCGTGGCCCGAGACTTCTTCACCGCCAGGTCGAGATAGTCCTCACGCAGGTCGCAAACGGCGACTGTTTCCTGGTCACCGTGTTCGAGGAACGCGTCGTGGACCTGGTCGCCACGGTTGCCGAGACCGATATAGCCGACGTGGATCCTGTCGTTGGCTCCGAATACGCGAGTGGAGGCGGCCGCCGTGAGCGCGGCCATGCTGAAGTGCCGGCGACTGAGCCGCCTGCCGGAAGACAAAGATGTGGGTAGGGAGAGCATCGATTTAGCCTTGGCGATTTTAACACAACGGTGTGGTTGCATGGCTTGTTCGGGGACTCATGCCGAGTGGGCCGAAAACAACACATTATGGCGCCGGTCGCATCTCACATACGCCCGGTTGCCTTCATCCTGAGCGCGATATCGATCGCATAGGGGGCCGGCGGCGACATCGTGCGGCTGCCGCCAGGATGAGTAAACGTCTCGGTTCCGATGATCGCGCCACTCGATGGATTGACCCATTCAGCCCGGTACGTTCCGGCCGCAAACGTGAAGGTGAATCGTTCCTGGTACGCACCCGGATCGGCGATGTAAGTCCTGAACGACGCGCTTGGCCTGTCACCGTGGGAATGGTGAATATAAAAGGCATACTGTTTGCCTGCCTGTGCCATGGCCGCGACGTGGGCGCCCGGCGGTACGTCGCTTACGAGAAACGAGAAATCCCGATTCATGGCAGTGTAATCGAAACTCTTCATGAACTCCCGCAGCACGGCGAAGACATTCAACACGGCATCGATCTCGTCGCCGCCCGCGGGATTGCGCGTGGTGTAGAGCGCGTTCAAGTGCATGAACCCGGCGCCTCCGCCAATCATGTATTCCCACGCTTCCACTCGAGTCCCACTCAGGGTGTCTCCGGAATACTGAAAAGGATAGTAATTTGATTCGATATAAACCACGGGCTTCTTGTGCCCATATGCATTCTTGAGATCGACCAGTCCCCGGGCGTATTCCGTGTCGATGTACTGAATGCGCTTGTCGCCGGAAAAGTCGGCTTCATTATTTCTCATAGCAAAACTGACCGTCTGGCCAAGCAGATGCTTCTTCGGTAGTGTGCTTTCCGCGGTCCTGAAAACATCCATCAGGCGGCTCATCCACGGCCCGAAAACGCTGGCAGGCTGTTTCGACATATTCGGCTCGTCGCAGACATGGAAGAGCAGATTGTCAAAATCATTCAACCGCTTCGTGATCTCCGTCACATAACGTTCCTGATAAGTCAGCAGCCGTGGGTCGGCAATCAGGGATTGCACCATATCCCAGGTGGCTGTGCCCACACCCTGAATATTGTTCTCCGCGTTCATTGCCTGGAACGGCCAGCGGTCCTCATACATGCCGTTGAATAGACAAATCTCGACGACAATCCCGCGCCGGTGGGCTTTGGTACAGAAGTCCCGCAGCCTGGCAAAGTAAGCCTCATCCCACTTGTCCAGGTCGAACCTGGTTCCCCCGAGCACTGGATGTGCCCCGGTAACGGTCGTTCGCCTCCAGGGCAGAATCTGGCGCCCGGCAGCAGCGCCCAGAGGATTGCCGTCGTAAGCGAAGTTGTATTTTGAAAGATAAGTCCCCGGGTAAATTCGTGTGAAGTTCATCCCCCTCGACTTCAACTTATCGAGGAACGCATCATAGTTGAAATCCGCATTGATCACGGCGCCGTAGTGGTGATCGGAAGTGATCAGCAGTATCGGCTTGCCATCGTAAACCAGGTAGTGCCCTGATGGATGGACACTGACCGGAGCAGGCAAGACCGCACTCGGGTAACACAATCCGATCGCCAGCGTGAGAAGCAGTCTCGAAAAAAATTGTCGCGTCATAGTTGTCTCACTGATTCGTACTCAGCCGCGCGAAGCCAGTCCTCTCGAGGGTTGGAGCCCGGAGATCAGGATTCTCATCCAGGATACACTCCGGTCGATTGGCGGGCCCCGGAATCTTGTTTTTGTGGAGAACACCCCCGCGGACTGACGGAAAAGATCGTTTGCGCGCCCGTTGCTTGAATTTCACTACTATGGAAGGCATATGATGAATCGCCGAGAGCTGCTGAAATGGGCTGCGGGAATGAACACGGTGTCTCTTTTGGCCGATGAGCCGGCCGCCGTACCCACGGCAGACGAAATGTGCCGGCGGGGAGTGGAGAAGGCATCGCTCAAGATGCAATTTCGTGGAACCTCCGCTGCCGCGTGTCGCGCGTGGCAGTCTCAGTTCACCGGAAAGCTGCTCTCGTTGTTGGGGCCGTTCAGGCCGCCGGACAAGTGGAGCACAGTTACCCAGCGTGTGGTCGAATTGAAAGACCACACCCGGCATGAACTGGTTCTCGAGGCCAACGGGGTTGAACCGCTGCCGATGCACCTCCTGACGCCCGCGGGGCAAACCGGTTCGCCGCGCCGCGCCGGCATGCTGGCGATTCACGGTCACGGTCCCTTCGGTCACGATGCGGTCGCCGGCAAGTTGGGGGCGCCGGGAATTGAAGAGAACATCGCCAAACTGAAGTACGACTATGGCCTTCAATTGGTGCGGCGCGGTTATGTCGTTGTTGTGCCGTGTCTGGTTCCTTTCGGCAGGCGGTTGGGCGATGTGGAAGGGTACAGGGATAGTCCGTGTGCGGACACGTTTGTTCGCATGCAACTGGTAGGCAAACTGCTGATTGCGGAGAATCTTCGAGACTCTCTCTGGGCCTTCGAGTTCCTGGCCAGGCACAGCGCCGTGGATGCCAACCGCCTGGGTTGCGCTGGTCTTTCGTACGGCGGCCGCATGGCTATGCTGGTTTCCGCTCTGGAACCGCGTATTCGCGTGGCTGTGCTGGGCGGTGCGCTGAATCTGTTGCAGAAGAACGCTACCGCGCCATTTTCGTGCGGCGCCCAGGTGATCCCGGGCCTGCTCGAATACGGGGATACGCCGGAGATCAGTGCGCTGATCGCGCCGCGATATTGCCTGTGGACGGCCGGTAGCCACGACAAACACACCAAGCCCAAAGAAGGCGAAATCGCGCTGGCGCGAATGCGGCCGGCATTCAAGGCGCTGGGGGCCGAAGACCGGCTACAGGTGGATCATTTCGAGGGCGGCCACGAATGGAGCGGCCGGGTGGCGTATCCCCTCCTGGAAAGCGTTTTGCGTACGTAATCATCGCGCGTGGCGCCAGTGACGATTACGAAGGCCGCGAGCGAGAAATTCTTGCCTCCCGACAGGTTCCGGGTCAAGCTGACCCGGAATACCGAAAGTTCGTGAGCTGCTCGCTGCTCCTGCTCAGCTCAGTACTAGGGCTCAGCTTCCGCGGAGGTCTTCGCGCTGCCGGCAACAGGAAGCGGAACGCCCAGCGTATCTTTGTTAGGCTTAAATCCGTCACCATCCACGTCGATGAAAATGGGATTGCTTACAGCGGTCGGGATCTGACTTGCGAAGCCGCCGTGAAACGGTCCAAGCTTCGAAGACTCTCCGGCCGCGACGACAATAATGTGGGCATCGCGAGCGAGCCGCAACGGGATCTCCCGATCAAAACGCACCGGACCCGCACCGCTCCGAAATCCTTCGGACGCTGCCGACCGCTTAAAGTTAAGCGCCGGATCTGGCCGGCCGTTGACCAACACCTGTACCCGGTCGATATCAATCCATGGCGCGCACTGCACCCGTATTTTCAGCGTAGCCGTACCGTTCACGCGCAGTTCAGCGCCGGGCAGTGCGCCGTTGAGAGAGACATCGAGAAACGGCCCGTTGCTCATTACCATCTGCCCCGATTTCGCGGCCCGGGCTAGGTCCAACGGGTCGATCTGCGCAGGCATGTCCGTCCGCGACTTGATGTAGGTGAAGATCGAACCATTGTTGTAACCGGTGGTGTGCGCGTCGGAGTTGGCGGCCCCGAAGATGCGGTCCCCCTGATTAAGCATCTGCAGCCAGTAAAACGAGTTGCCGCGCCGGGCGGAAGTGTTCCCTGGTTCCAGATACTGGAGCAGTTTGGCGATATCGCGGTTAATCTCGATGGCGTGCGTATATTTGCGGGTGCCGAATCCACTGTCGATCTTACCGTCGCGATCGCGGTCGTAGTACAGCCAGCCGATATTCGGGTGATTGTGCTGGACGTACTTCTCGGCGCCGCCGTCGTAATTGTAGAGCCGGCTAATTTGCACGGCGGGATCCACGTCGGTTCGAGGAGCGCCGCCGCTCTGCGCCCCCTCCTGCACGCGCATCGGGAATGCATTCTGGTGGTTTGTGCTGCCCGGTCCGGGCCGTCCGCTCAACTCGACGCTGCCCGCCGATTTCAGAAAGGGCGTCAGCTTTTCGCGCTCGATGTATGAATCGTAACTGGCGAGACGGTTGTGCTCGGTGGCAGGGGCGAACTCGAGGCCGGCGGCAGCCATCCCCACCACGCGTCCGCCCGGGTCGGCGATGCTGTCATTGCTCAGGGTGGAGTGATTGTGAAGATCCGCGATCACCCATCCGGGACTTTCGAAGGCCCGCTTGATCTCGGCGGTAACGGTCGCGACCCGGCCGTAAGCGGCTTCGAAGCGCACCGTCTTCAAAGTGTATTCGGGCCCACGCCCGATAACCGCTTCATAGCGGCCCGGCGGCAGCGCGACAGTGAACAGGCCGTCGCGCGAAAAGCAGACATTTCCCGCCTGGTAGGCCATCGATTCCGGCCCGAAATTGGGATTTGGCGTGCCGTCGACTCCAAGTAACACGACCCTTACAGGACCACGCCCGCGGCCGCGCGTCGTATCGGCAATATCAAAAGCGGCCTGGGCCAAGGGCCCCATGCCAATCGCTGTCTCCGCTCCGGCGGAGGCAGGGACGTTCAGGTTCTTGCGCACTTCGGCGCGCCCGCGATCGGTCACCAAAATCTCCAACGGACCCGGCTGCGCGATCGGGAGCGTGAGCCTGCCCGCGACATCCGTCCAGCCCTCGGATACCGCAGTGCTGTCACGCAACGCCTGCACGCTTGCCCCGGAGACCGGCTTCCCTTGGCCGTCCGTTACGCGGAGCCGCACGGCGGCGGGATGGCGCCCGAGTATTTCGTCGATGACAAACTGCACGTCGGCAGGATGGCGGCCCGGCGCCAAGAATCGCTCGACGCTCACCGAGCCGCCCGGCGGAATCGGCGAGGGCAGGGGAAGCGCCTCCCCGAGCGGCTTCACGCCCGGACCCTTGGCCAGCAGTTCGGGAAAGTCAAGGCGGTTACCGCCCACCTGGTTGTAGGTAACCTTGGCGGGGTTGGCATAGGATTGGATGGGAGCGCCACCGGCACGAACCACTCCGTACGCAGCGCGGTTCGAAGGCTCGTAGTAGATCAGGGAATCGGACGTCCCAGCGGGCGGAATGCGAAAGAGCCCGTCGGCGCGGATCTTGTCATAGATGGCCGCGTTGGCGGACTTGGAAGTGGATGGATTTCGGTAGGTGGTCCGAATTCGGAGGTACGGCTCGCCGTCACGCAAGCTGTACTCGGTCACTACTTCGACCGGATCGCCCTGTTTGCCCTGGTTGGCCGCGCGATAGAAGCGGATCGCCACCTCGGGCCCGGCAGCCTTGACGATTTCGGCTCGCGTCGCGGCCGGATCATCGAGAAAATGCCCGTGGGGATAGTAAGCGCTCAGCAGATCGTTATTCGCGCCGGGCAGATCGCGCCGCACCAGATCGAGCACGGCCCCCTGCACACACTGCGTGTTGACATTGGCGTCACGAAACGTTGCCGTACCGCCGACGGTCGCAACAATCTTGTCGCTGCGCAGCAGGTAGTCGCCGTCAATCGCATCCACCTCCTTGCCTCCGGGGAACATGAAGCGGTGGGCCGGCTCGATTCGAACCAGTTCGGCCGCCAAGACGGCGAATGGCGCGGCAAAGGCCGAAATGAAACCGGCCGCTGCTATCAGTGTTGCTCGTTGTTTTCTGATCATGGGGATGGGTTGCCGGATAATTATATACCAATCGAATGAACAAAGATCCGAGTTTGACACCGGGTCTGACAAGAGACAGACGGCGGAAACACAGACGGGCAATCGTCGCCGCTGGCTGTCCGGAGCCACCACAAACGGTGCCGGCCGGAGGCGCTACCAGTTGAGTCATCCGTGGCTACCTGCTAGGCAAGCGCACTTGAGCAATGTTGGCTGGGAGTCAGCGAATTAATGCAAATGCTTTTTTCATTGCCTGGCTAGTTGCGGCAACCGCGTCTTCCTTAGGCAGTTTACGAAGCGCTTCGTTAAACGGCTCAGCGCGGACTGGACCGTCGAAACCAATCTTGTTAAGGCAGTTCAGGAAAGTCGCCAGATCGATCACGCCTGTTGCGGCCGGCAGTTCGCGCCGTTGGTCTCGTTGTTGGTCCACCGGAAGTCCGGCCGGAGCATCATCCAAATCCACAGATACAATCTCTTTGTTGGTCGGCGCCAGCAAATCGCCGTCTGTCTCTTTAGCGGTATACCAGAAGAAGCTGTCGAGCACCAAGCCGACATTGGCCTTGCCAGTCTCCGCAATCAATTCCCGCATGCCTTTCATGTTGTGAATGAACGGGTAGCGTTCCTTTTCTAATGCGTCCTTGGTGGCAACATACTCCAATCCGAACCGCAAACCGTGATCCTCCAGAATGGACGCGACTTCCCGTACTCTCATGGCGTGACGTTTGAAATTATCCGAATACGCGAGCGTGTCATCCGATGGGGCTACGAACTTGGTGGTGCGGGTCACGCCGGCTCGCTGGAGAGCCTTAGCGAATGCGGGGAGACGTTTCACAGCCGCTTGAAACTCTTCGTCGCTGGAGCGTAAATCGGCAGGGATCGGCGAAGCTCCGAACTCCAGATGCTTGTTCTTAAGGTCTTGGAGCAATCGCTGCAGCTCCGAATCCGCCAGCGACGCGAGGTAGTTTGCTTGAGGCTCGACTGCCTCGAAGCCATAGCGGTGGGCCAGATCGATAGCCTCAAGTTGAGTGGCCTTGACCCCGATGGCGCCGCAAACCAGACACATCTTCATCTTGCGGGGCGCTGTCGCTGCGCGTAGCAGAAACGAGGCGCCCGGCAATGATGATAATTCGAGAAAACGCCGGCGGTTTAAGTCAGACATGTGGATTTCCTATCTCGCCAATTAGAACAACAGCTTCAGCGCGAACTGTACCTGGCGCGGGAAGCCCGACCCGGTGGCTGCGACCGTCGCTTTCGTGATCGAGCCGAAAGCCGAACTGTTGGGGCTGTTGTTCCAAGTGGCGCCGTAGTAATCGTACGTGTTGGTCAGGTTGAAAGCCTCGGCGCGGAACTGTAGCCGTAATCGTTCTTTAATCACCGTCGTCTTATTCATCGACATGCTGATCTGTGGCGCCGACGGGTTCCGCAACTGGCCATCATTGCTCGGCAGCATGCCCGGAGCGTAGTTCGGCAGGATCAGAAAATTATAGTCGCCCGCCGCGCAACCCCACTGTGTGCTGGTCTTCAGCATGCTGATGCTTCCGTCCGCGGCAATCTGCCCAACACAGGGACGTACCCCTTGAACCACTGGCGCGTCCCAATTGAGGTTTGACATGTTGGCGTTCTTCACGTAGATCACATTGCTCGGGTGGGCCCACGGAATTCCTGAAGCATACGTGTACATTACAGCGTTCTGCCACCCACTTACCAGCCGGCTCAGAACGGCATGCGACGTATTCAAGAGTCTCTTGCCCTTCCCGAATGGCAACTCCCAAACCGACGAAACGGTAATGTTCTGCGTGCGGTCCAGGCTCGAAATGCCACGGTCGGGAACCATTGCTGCGCTGTCCGTCCACCCCGACTGCTGAATCATCTTCGAAAGGGTGTAATTGGCGTGCAGCGTCAGGCCACCCTTGGAGCGAATCTGGTATACAACCTGCGCCGCGTTGTACCATGATTTCCCGGTATTCAGTCCATCCTTGGTAATCGCTCCAAATTCCGGAAAGGGAGTCTGCAGTCTGGTCCGTGAAACCGTCTGTGCGCTATAAAGCGTCGTGCCGGAAAACGGGGCTAGTCCCACGAAGGGATTCTTTACCAATGCATCGCAGTAGGACGGCGACCCGCCCTCCAGCGGATTGCAGAGTTTGCGCGATGCCAGACTCTGCTGGTTATAACCGATTGAATCCTGGAGTTCGTTGCCACGGCTGCCAACATACGAGACTTCGATCATCGAATTGAGAGGGAGTTGCCGCTGGATGCCGAGCGAGAACTGATCCATGTGCGGCGGCTTGAACTCGGGGTTGAAAAAAGTGAAACCCTGGCCCAGGAATGTCAGTGCGCCGCCCGATGCCCCGGCCGGTATGCGCATCCCGTTCGGGAAAGGGTTAAACAGCGGAGCGGCCCCGTTGGCGCCCAGCGCCGGTGTTCGTCCGCTATCCAACGAACTCTCGAATGGTGTAGCTTGGCTGAACCCGGCGGTTTGCATGTAGCCGTTCGGATTCATATAATACCGGCCCCAGCCTCCGCGGACGACCGTATTCTGTTCCACATGGTACGCGAATCCGATACGCGGCTGAGCCGCAGTCATGTGGAGGTTGGCGGCCTCGCGCGGCTGCCCGTTGGCGCCCGCGAATAAGATGCTACCCTTCAGCGTGCCTGGATATAAGCTGTGGTCAATCAGTTTGTCTGCCGGATTGACAACTGTTGCGTCAAAGCCACGATTCATCCGGTTGTACCGTTCGTTAGCCGGGGTATTGAAATCCCAACGCAACCCCAGGTTCAGCGTCAGTTTTTTGGATATTTTCCAGTCGTCCTGGAGATATGGGGCGTAATACTTGTACATGTAAGTGGGCAGGACGTTATTGTCGGCGCTGCCGCCGCTAGGATAGCCCAGCAGCGTGGAGGCGATGGCATTGCCGCTTGAGCTGTCGGCCGTGTTGTAGATCGCCTGTGTGAATGCCTGGTCGAAGTTGAGTGCCAGCCCACTTCCTGGAGCCACGCTCAGATATTGCACCCAACGTACATCCAGGCCGCCCTTCAACATGTGCGCGCCATGAATGAAGGTGGCGTTCGGAGCCAGCGCCCACGTATTGGTGTAGCTGGTGCTCGGGTAGCCGCCCAGCCGATTGTAAGTGCCGAACTGGTATGCCCCGTAGTAATCCTGCTGGGCTAACTGCTTCACCATCGAGACCGGGTATCCCAGGCTGGTCATGTCGAACCCTTTGTTCCCGTCGGTGCGATTCGATTCGAAAAAGCGGTTGAACGAAAGCCGCGCGTTAAAAATCAGCGACGGCGTTGCAGTTCCCACCCAGTCCAGACCATAGGCCCGGTTTTGCCTCTGTTGCGGCAGTTGCCCGCGGCTGCCGACCCCGGTCAGGCCGTTCTGTGATCCGAACTCGAACCGGTTATTCCAGGCGGCGCGAAAGAAGACCCGATTCGCACTGCCGAAGTTCTGGTCGAACTTCATGGCCACGTTATGGAACCTGTCCAGGTCCCCATTGGCCGCATTGGATCCGCTGCCCGGCAGGAAGCAGTTCTGGATTGAATATCCCTGCCCGGGAGTCACGGTGTTTGGCTTCAGTTGGTAGCTCAGGATCGCTTTTGCGACCGGGTTGATTCGGCTGACCGGAATCATGTTTCCGGGGAAAGCCTGCCGCACCCAGGCGCCCGAAGCATTCGCCTGACCCGTCAGAGGATCGTAAACTGCAATCCTGTTCCCGTTCTTGTCGGCCAACTTGCTGAAATCTCCCTGGAAGAACTCCGGCTGCGGCACCGAAAGCGTGAATGGGCGGGGCGTACCGTCGCGGAATTGTTCGAAGGTGAACATGAAGAACGTCTTGTCTCTGCCGTTGTAGATTTTCGGCAAATACACCGGGCCGTCGATCTCCCCGCCGAACTGATCCTGGTAATGACCCACGCGTGGCGCTCCGGCGGCGTTGTTTTGGAAGGAATTCGCGTCGAGAAACGATCTCCGCATGAATTCGAACAGGGTGCCGTGCAACATGTTCGTGCCGCTCTTCAGCGAAACGTTTACTATCCCACCCGAGGTGCGGCCGTACTGCGCGTCGTACGAGTTCGTTTGGATCTTGAACTCCTGAACCGCATCCACCGGTGGTATCAGCGCGAGGTTATTCCCGTTCGTCAGCGAGTTATTGGGCGCGCCATCCAGCAGGAATTCGTTCTGCCGGTTGAAGCCGCCATTGATGCTCCAATCAGCACCCGAGCCATTGTCGAACGGCCGCTCGTAAATCAGGTTGCCGTTGAAATTTACGCCCGCTACCGTGGCCGAGAGCATGAATGGATTGCGCCCGTTCAGCGGCAGTTCCGAAACCCCCTGGTTACTGATCACCTGTCCCCGGTCCGCCTTGGCTGCATCCAGCAGAGGCGCTTCGTCCTTGACTACCACCGTTTCCGAAACGTCTCCCACGGCCAACCGGATGTCCAGCGTAGCACTCTGACCCACAGCCACCGCCAACCCATCCCTTGTGAAGCTCTTGAAGCCCTTGGCTTCCGCCGTCACCCGATACTTGCCCGGGCGCAGCAACGGGACCGTATAGTCGCCCCGCGCATCCGTAACCACCGGGATCGATTCATCGGTTTCGATATTAATCACACGCACCGAACAGCCGGGAATAGAAGCGTCCGAGCTGTCCGTCACGCGCCCGGTCAGTTTGGCACGGAACTCCTGCGCCACCAGCAGGCCGGCGCAGGCTAAAACGGATGCGGCAAATACCAAGAACTTTCGAGCAACCATTGCGAACTCCCTCTAAATAAATCTGTAAACGTTAAATGAATTTGTAGACGCCCGGAGCCGGTAGCATTGGGATGTCCATCTTCTGCTTGAGATCGAAAGCCTTCGGCATCAGGTCCTGTTTCGAGTTCATGATCTGATCCCACGTGATCTCCTGGCCCGAGTAGGCGGACTCGCGAGCCATGATCCCGGTCATCGTGCTTTCGGCCACGGCCATGCCGTAGTTCACGTATGGCCCGTCGCCCCGGATGCTCTTGACCATTCTGGCGTGTTCATTCACGTAGGCTTTGCGCGCCCAAACAGTCGTCATTCCGGCGGGGCTCATGTCCCGGCAGTTGCTGCGGCCTTTTGTGCCCACGACGAGGTCGTCGGTTTTCTGGAAACAGGAACCCGGATACTGGCGGCACTGGCTGCTGAAATGGACTCCGTTGGGGTACTCAAAGTCGGTTGTCAGGTGATCGTAAATATTGCCATAGTATGCCTCGCGCGGACGCCATGCCGCTCCGCCCGAGGCCACGGCCTTCACCGGATGTGTGCCCATCACCCAGTTGATCGTGTCCAGGTTGTGGAAATGCTGTTCCACGATTTGATCGCCGCACAGCCAGAGGTACGAGTACCAATTCCTGTGCTGGAACTCCGTGTCCCCCCACTTGGCATCGCGCTCCTTCACATGGAACACGGGCTTGCTGAGATACCACGAATTCGCGGCCACAATTTCGCCGATCACGCCGTTGTGGATCTTCTCGATCGTGTCGACGAACTCGTCGAACGAGCGGCGATGCGCCCCGGACATTACTGTAAGCTTCAATTGCTCCGATTTCCGGACCGCCGCCATGAAACGCCGTACACCCACTGGATCTGTGGCAATCGGCTTCTCGGCGAACACGTGCTTCTTGGCCTCCACCGCCGCCTCGAAATGCATGGGACGATAGCCGGGCGGCGTGCAGAGCATCACAATATCCACATCGGAGGCGATCAGCTTCTTATAGGCGTCGAAGCCGGTGAAGTGGTGTTCGGGATCGATCTTGAGCTTGTCTTGAACGCCCGCGAATTTTCCCTTGGGATCACGCAACTGGGTCAGCGATTGCTCCAGATGATCCTCGAACAGATCGGCCATGGCAACCAGTTCGACGTTCTCACTGCCGGAGAGTAGGTCCCACGCCGCCTGCGTGCCGCGTCCGCCACAACCGATGAGGCCGGCCTTCAGCTTTTCCTTTCCCGCACCCCGGACCAGTTCCGGCTTGAGGATCGTAAAAGCGGAGGCGCTCGCCCCCACAAAGTTTCTTCTACTTAAAAAACGTGTACTCATCGAATTTTCTTGTTAACAGGGCGTTACGTTGCGGCCCGCGCACAGTATTTTATAACAATTTGTCCGCCAATGGACTTTTCCAGAGATTCTCGGTGATATACAGAATCGCCCTTCGCTGTTCGAAGCTCAGTGGCAGGTTTCAGGACTTCTGGGAACGCCGATCAGAACCGAGGGCCGCTTGATCCATCATTTTCTAGTCGTGCACCCGTTACTATGCACCACCACAGCTTGTGAATCGCAACTCCGGTAACATATACTCACTCAGATGAATCGCAGAGCATTCTTAACGATCACCGCGACGGGAGTGCGCCTCCGCGCTGCCGCACGGCGTCCCAATATTGTTTTCATCCTTGCGGACGACTTGGGATACGCGGACGTAGGTTGCTACGGGCAGCGACAGATTCGGACCCCCAACATCGACCGGCTCGCAAGCGAGGGCATGCGTTTCACGGATGCCTACTCCGGCTGCACGGTTTGCGCGCCATCACGCAGCGTGCTGATGACGGGCTTCCATGGCGGGCACACCGCCGTGCGAGCCAATCTCGGCATGGGAAACAAGCCGCTGCTTCCCGAAGATGTCACGGTGGCGCAGGTCCTCAAGAGCGCTGGTTACGCGACGGGTGGCTTCGGCAAATGGGGCTTGGGCGACGTAGGGAATCCTGGCGCTCCCAGCAAGCATGGTTTCGATGAGTTCTTCGGATATCTGAACCAGGTCCATGCGCATTATTATTACCCCCACATTCTCTACGACAACGAAAAGGAGAGTCCGCTTCCGGGGAACGACAACGGCCAGCGGAAAACCTATTCGCACGACGCGATCGCCGCGCGCGCGGAGACCTTCATTCGCCGGCACAAGGACGAGCCGTTCTTCTGTTATATGCCTGTCACGTTGCCGCACCTGGAATTGCTGGTGCCCGATGACTCTCTGAACGAATACAAAGACAAATTTCCCGAGGCCAAGCCATACCGGACTGCCAGGAAGCACTATGCCGACCAGGATTATCCCCGGGCCACGTATGCCGGCATGGTGAGCCGCCTCGACCGGACCGTTGGACGAATCATGACATTGCTGAAGGAGTTGGCTCTGGAGGAGAACACGATCGTGTTTTTCACGAGCGACAACGGCGGCTCTCCCGCACTCTGGGGAGACGATTACTTCCACAGCAACCAACCGTTGCGTGGGAATAAGCAGGATTTCTATGAGGGTGGAATTCGCGTACCCATGATGGCCCGCTGGCCAGGAAAAATAGCGGCGGGAGCGGTAAGCCATCATCCCTGGGCTTTTTGTGATGTAATGCCCACGCTGGCCGAAATAGCGGGAACAAGCGCGCCGAAAGGAATCGACGGTATCTCGGTGATGCCGACCCTGCTCGGGCCAAAGGCGGCCGGGCGCGAACAGCAGGCGCATGAATTCATGTATTGGGAACTTCCCAGATACGATGCAAAAAAGGGAGAGCCTCTCAGGGAGCTGCCTTCCGCGGCCGTGCGCATGGGGGACTGGAAGGTCGTGCGGCCTGCACCCGATGCGAAGCTCGAACTCTACAATCTCAAGAACGATCTCGGCGAGACTCGCAACGTGGCCGCGGAAAATCCGGAGGTGATGGCGCGCATCGAGCGATATCTGAAGACCGCGCGCACGGAACCACGTAAGGTCGCTGTAGTCCCGGATCCCATCGACTGGTGGAAGAGAGAAGACCACGCGTCTTAGCGGCGCGCGAGAAGCGCTTTCGACGAAAAGGAGTGAATATGAATCAGTCAGATTACACACGCCGGCACTTCCTGCAAGTGCCCGCGGTAGCGACCGGAAGTGCTGCTCTTCTTCCCGCTCAGTCTCCGAATGATACGGTCCGGGTGGCGTTCATCGGGGTAGGCAACCGCGGCAGCTTCCTCGTGAAGGAAATGTTGCAGGTGCCGGGAATTAAAGTGGTTGCGATTTGCGATATCAATCCGGAGGCGCTGAAGGCCGCGGTTGATACTGCGACCGCAGCCGGACATTCCCCCGAGGGCTACTCGGAATTCCGCAAAATGCTCGAGCGCAAAGACATCGACGCCGTGGTGATAGCCACGCCGGTAGATCGGCACAAGGAGATGGCCGTAGCGGCGCTGGAAGTCGGCAAGCACGTGTATTGCGAGAAGCCGATGGCGATCACGCCCGAGGAGTGCCGTATGGTGACCAATGCGGCGCACGCGGCAAAAGGGATTTTTCAGGCCGGCTTCCAAATGCGCCATGACCCCAATAACGCGGCGTCGGCGAAATTCATCAAGGAAGGCGGGATCGGCAAGGTTGTGTTCCTGCAAGGCCACCGGCATACCAACGACCTGCCGCGCAATACCGCGTGGTATTTCGACCGTTCCCGATCCGGAGACAGTATCGTGGAACAGGCCTGCCACTATATCGACCAGATGGTTTGGATTGCCGGAGCCCATCCGCTCCGCGCTTTTGGTTCCGGAGGAATCAACCTCTTCAAGAACGAGCCGCCGGGGCGCACGACGATGGACAATTACAGCTTGATTTATGAATTTCCGGATGACCTGCGCTTTTCGTGGTCACATATGTACTTCGACCCGCCGGGATTTTCCGGGGTCAAAATGCGCGTTTTCGGATCCAACGGCGCCATCGATCTGGAAACGGCGACCTGGATGGGGCGGGAGACGAAAGGTGCAAAAAAGCTCCAGGTGGATAATACCAGCCGCGAGCCGTCGTATATCCGAGCGGCGTATCTCTCGCTGGTGGCGTTCATCGACAATGCGCGCAACCGGAAGATGCCCATAAATAATGCCGACTCGGCCAGGATCTCCACTCTGACCGCGCTGATGGGCCGCAAGTCGATCTACGAACGCCGCGTCGTGACTTGGGAAGAGGTTGACGTATAGAAACGATGCCCGCCGCCGCGCCTCTGGGTGTGGTCTGCATTGCGCTCGGAGTCTTGGCGGCGAGTGCTGCGGTTGAAAAGGAGCAGCGAGGTTTATGATTACTCGACGGAATTTGCTGATGGGTGGCGGTGCATTGGTTGCCCAGCATTTATTGAGCGCCGGCTTGAAGGGCCAGGATCTGAAAATCAGTGTGCCCGATTGGAGCATTAAGAAAGCCGGAAGCATCGAATCCATCGCGCTGGCGGAGAAGATCGGCTTCCAGGGCATCGAGCTTTCTCTCGGAAGGCCGCCCGTAGATAACAAGCTGCCCCTCGATAACGACGAGCTTCTGGCACAGTATCTCGATCAATTGCGCACGCATCACATTGGACTGGTTGACTTATGCCTGGACATTCTTCACGCCAACTGTCTAAAGAACGACAAGCTGGCCCAGAAGTGGGTGATGGATGCAATTCGTATCGCCGGCAAACTTGGCGTCAAGACGATCCTCATGCCATGCGCGTTCAAATGCGGGCCCGTGGGTGGCGAGATCCTTGCGCTTGGGGATGTATTGAAAGAACTCGCGCCGCACGCAGAAAAGGCGGGTGTGGTTTTGGGCCTGGAGGATTTCCTTTCGGCCGAAGATAACGTACGCGTCATGGAGCGTTCAAAATCGAATGCGGTCAAAGTTTTCTACGACGTTGGGAATTCAGACGCTCACGGGTTCGACGTAGTTAAGGAGATTCGCTGGCTGGGCAAAGACCGCATTTGCACAATACATCTGAAAGATGGCCAGAATTACCTGGGAGAGGGCAAAATCAACTTCCCAGAGGTTGTTCGAGCCATCGCGGACATTGGTTATCGAGGATACCTGAGCTTGGAGACACCGATTCCGAGCGGGTCATTAGAGGACGGCATGCGGCGGAATCTTCTGTTCGTACGCGGGTTGCTTTAGAGGGTAATGCCGCAACTTTCGGCGACGGCCGATTGGTAGGATTTCGTAGGTAGAGAAGTGGGAAAAGTCCGGGGTATCGCAGATCTGAAACTTTGCCGCCTTCTGACTCAGTGGAGGGCGGCGTCCGACGCAATTTGGCTTACCTGAGGGAACCTACGTTGGAGGACCAACTCCGGCAAGCCGCAGACACTCAGGAGGTTCGACACATGTGCACTTCACGCCGGCTCATTGGGCTCGGCCTGCTTCTGGCTGCAGGACTGGCAGCCCAAGAGTTCCGCGCCACCATTACAGGGCGCGTCACCGACAGCACAAATGCAGGAGTCCCGAAGGCGAACCTGCAAATCCGAAACATCGAGACGAACGAACTTACGTCCGCCGTGAGTAACGCGCAGGGCGGTTACACGGTGCCCTTGCTGCGCCCGGGAACGTACTCCATTTCCGTCCAGGTGGCGGGGTTCAAGGCGACCACGCGCTCCGGGTTACTGTTAAACGTCGGGCAGACCGCGACCGCCGACATCGTTCTGGAAGTGGGAAACGTGAACGAGCAGATCACGGTGGTTGGCGAAGCGCCGCTACTCGATACGGCCAAAGCCGACCGGGGGGCGGTGATCGACAACCAGCAGGTGACCGAGTTTCCACTGAACGGGCGCAACCCGTTCATGCTATCCACGCTCGCGGCGGGGGTGAACTTCAACGGGGCCCAAATCTACTTGCGCCCCTTCGACAACGGTGGAATCGCGCAGTGGAGTTTCAACGGAAGCCTGGCGGCGAACAATGATTTCATGCTCGACGGAGCGCCCAATAACGCACAGGCCGGAACCAACAACATCGCGCTGGTGCCGCCCGTGGACGCGGTGCAGGAATTCAAGGTGCAGACGAACTCCTACGACGCGCAGTATGGACATACTGGGGGCGGCATCGTGAACGTGTCGCTTAAGAGTGGCACGAATAGCCTCCACGGCACCGCCTACGAGTTCGCCCGGCGCAACGGGTGGGATGCCAATTCTTTCCAGAACAACGCGGTCGGCGCACCGCGTTCCGGACATTACCTGGACCAGTACGGGGTGCAGGCGGGAGGGCCGGTGTACATCCCCAAGCTGTATAACGGGCGCGATAAGAGCTTCTTCATGGTCAACTATGAGGGCTACCGCGAAGCCACGCCGGGTCCGCTGACCATATCCGTGCCGGAAGCGGAGATGCGGAACGGTGACTTCAGCAAGCTGGTGGATTCGCAGGGCCGAAAAATCACGATCTATGACCCCACCACAGGGCGCGACGTGAACGGCACATGGACGCGCGATCCCTTCCCGGGCAACGTGATTCCCGGGGGAAGAGTGAACCCGGTCGCAAAGAACATTCTGGGCTACATGCGAAAGCCAAACCGGCCGACTCCGGCGGGCCAGGCGTACTCGCAGCAGAACTTGTTCTCGCCGGGCGGCGACCAACTCGCGGTGAATAGGTTCTATAATCTGGTTGGCAAGTACGACCAGAAAATCGGCGCCAAGCACAGCATGTTCTGGCGCCATGCTTCCAACTCGCGCTTCGCAGAGGCGAACACTAATGGGATCGTCTTTTCAGAGCCGGGCAGCGATGGCTACCACGCCGGGCGTATCAACTTCGCCGAGGTGCTGGACTGGATCAGCACGCTGACGCCGTCGCTGGTTCTGAACGCGCGGCTTTCCTACAACCGCTTTGTAGAGAATTATGTCAGGAAGGGAAACGAGGGGTTCGACATCACCACGTTGGGTTTCCCGAAATCGCTGGCCAGTAGTCTTCCCCAGAAGCCGAACTTCGGGATTTACTCGTTCGGCGGCTACGCCGGACTGGGGGCCTACCCTCTCTTGAACATCACCAACAACTGGGCGCTGCACCCGAGCATTATGTGGGTGCGGGGAAGCCACAGCCTCAAAGCCGGAATCGATATGCGCTCGATTCAGTGGATCACCAATAACCCTGGCAGCGTGCTGGCGCTGAACGCCACGGTGGCAAATACCCAGCGGGACTACGCCCGCGGGGACGCCCTGAGCGGCAACTCGATCGCGAGCTGGCTGCTGGGCACTCCCAGCAGCGGCAGTTCCGTCAATAACCTCTTTCCGACTTTCCACTATCTGTACTTTGCGCCCTATGTCCAGGACGATTGGAAGGTGACCCGCAAACTGACCATCAATCTCGGGCTGCGCTGGGACTTCAACGTTCCGCCGAACGAACGATATAACCGCATGAACCGCGGGTTCGACGCCAATATCGTGAATCCGGTGGACGCCATGGTCAACCACGCCCAGTTCCCCGACTTGCCGGTGCTGCGCGGCTCGCTACTCTTCGCCGGCGTGAACGGTGCACCGCGGAACGCCGCCGACCTGTACAAAAAGGCGATCCAGCCTCGCTTCGGATTTGCATATCACTTGGCAAACCGGCTGGCGGTGCGTGGCGGGTGGGGCCGGTATTACCTCAATCCGAGCAACGACTACCTGCAGACTAACGGCTACAGCGCTACGACCTCCCTGATCAACACCCTGGACAGCGGGAGAACGTTTCTGCCGAACCTGATCAACAACCCGTTCCCGGACGGGTTGCAGATGCCCTCGGGATCGAGTCTAGGGGCGGCCACATACCTGGGGCGTGGCTTCAATTTTGTGAATCCGAAGTTCCGTATCCCCCATGTGAATCAGTTCTCGCTCAGCTTCCAATACGAGGCATTGCAGGGCATCAAGATCGAAGCCGCATACGTCGGGAGCCGGACCAAGGACCTGCAGGGCAGCCGTTCCTTCAACGCGTCCAGCCTGCAATTCCGCCAGCAGTGCGACCTGATGGAAGGGGGCGTGCCGTCCTACTGCGATCAACAGGTGCGGAACCCGTTCTTCGGCTTACAACCGTTCTCTGGAACGTCGTCTTTCTCCAGCCAGAACCTCAACCGTTCCGCGCTGGCGGGACCGTACCCAGCGTTTGGCGGGCTGACGGAGTTGACTCGCAACGATGGCGCGACCTGGTACAACTCGATGCAGTTGACGGTCGAAACGCGGCGGCGCGCAGGACTGAACCTGCTGGCCACTTACACGCTCTCAAAGAATATCTACCAATCGGGATTTAACGACGTGCAGCAAAACATCATGCAACAAGGCGTGTACCAGTTCGACCGCACTCACCGTGCCACACTGGGCGCGGTCTACCAGTTGCCGTTCGGGGAGGGCAGGCGGTTACTGAACTCGTCGAACCGATTCTGGAAACGGATTGCATCGGGCTGGGAGGCCACGGGGATGCTGCAGGCGCAATCGGGGTTGCCTTGGGCGCTCCCTGCAAACGTGCTGTACGTCAAAGAGGCGAAACTTGACAAGATCGACTGGTCGGCGTCGCGCGTCTACGGCGTGAAGCCGTGCGTGGCGCGCTGGAACGACAACGGCACGATTACGATGCAGCCGTTCAGCACGCAGTATGGGTGTACAGATTACAACTTCCTGGAACTCCCGCGCTTCGCGCCGCGGCTGACCTCCAACTACGACGGGCGGTTAAGGCTGCGCGCGGTTCCGACCATGGACATGTCGCTGAACAAGATCACCCGCATCACCGAAAGGACCTCGATCCAGTTCCGTGCGGAAGCGTTCAACGTGCTTAACACCTACAACTTCTACAACGCGCACTTCAACAACAACCCGGAAAGCACGACATTCGGCAGTCTTGACAAGGCGAGCGTAGGCATACAGGAAGTCAATAATCCGCGATACGTGCAATTGGGATTGAAGTTCATCTGGTAAGTGCGGCGGTGGGCGAAACGACTTCCGGATTCCGCGACAGTCGGCCGAGACTGTCGCGGCCTCCCGGTCTCAACCTGAAATCCGAAGTTGAGCTGTACTTGGCGCGTAAAAGCTTGCGACAAAAGAGGAGTGGAAGCAAACAACTCGGACAAATCGGTTCCGAGGGAAATCACTGCTCTGCTCTCTGGCGAACGGTGAAGTGGCCGTGGAGTGGCCAGCCTGATCCGAGCGGTTCGCGATTTTGCCCAAAGTAACGGACGGCTCTGCCACGTTGGAGATTTTGGCGTTTTCGTCGCACTAATTAGGCAGAATGCCTGGAAATCAACGCTGTGTCATGCCCGGACAGGCGTATCACATCACCCAGCGGGGTACCAACCGCCAACGGGTTTTCTTTACTGAGTCCGACAGATCGACGTATCTGCGGCTCATCGTCCAAAACCTGGAAGACGCCGGATTCCGTGTGCTGGCTTGGTGTTTGATGACCAATCACGTGCATTTTGTTGCAGTTTCCGAGCGCGAGGACTCGTGATCGATATTGTTCCGCCAGGTCCATGGCCGCTATGCCCAGGTGGTCAATGCGCAGCGTTTGCGATCCGGCCACCTCTGGCAGAACCGATTCTATTCGTGCGCGCTGTCGCCGGCCCATCTCTGGCGTGCGCTGGCCTATGTCGAACGCAACCCAGTGCGAGCGGCGCTCATCGAGTGCCCGGAAGAGTATAAATGGTCGAGCGCGGCCGCACACTTGGGGCTGGCTAAAGACCAGTACTCGTTGCTGGACAATAAGTTTTGGACAGAAAATGGCGGAGCGGATGGCTGGGCGGATTTGCTGGCGACGCCCGAGGATCTACTGGACACGCGCCTGCTGCGGCGCTGCACTTATGCAGGCCGGCCATTTGGCGAGGACCCGTACGTCGCGCTGTTTGAAGAGCAGTTTCGGCGGGTTTGGAGAAAATGGGGCTTCGAAAAGGAGCCCTCGGTGCCGGCCATCGCAAGTTGAGGAGACTGCCCGCCCCCCCGAAGGCTTTGGAATTCGAAATCCAGCGAAGGTGGCAGAGCTATGGGTTTGGGCAAAATCGCCAACCGCTCCGTTGAAAGTCACTGTTGACCACGCCCCGCCGAATGCAATCCTAGCGCTACTGGCCTCGATTTTCATCACCTTGGGTGGCCCGCAGGGCCATCTGAACTCGTATCAAACTGTTTCCATGAACCGACATCGAACCTGCGGCACAGCATGACTCTGGACGATCCGGAAGCGGTGGGAGAGTTCATGGACACCCTGAAGTCGTTCGGGCTTACCGAAGCGGATGCGCTGCTCCGCGACGGGACCGGATTTCTGCTTTCCCGGCAAAACCCGGATGGAAGCTGGGGGAACATGCACGCAAAAGATACCTACAACCGCTATCATCCGACCTGGACCGCGATCGACGGATTGCGGGATTATGCATGGCGCGGCGAAGCAGTGAGTTACCCGGAGGCGCTGCGGAGTATCCGGAAAGCTCGGAACTAGATCTCCGGGTCCTTTGCCGGCGAACTCCGGGATTATGGCTCGGCCGGATTGGCAACCAGCACGCGGCCCTCTTGTGTCAGAGAGAAATACACACGCCCGTTTTGATCCACCGCCAGCCCGCCTATGCCATTGATGGGACCATCGCGGTAGACCCTCGTTCCGTCATCGTTCTCGGCGAGGAAACCGGTCACAACGCGGATGCGCCCGTCGTTGGAAACAACGCTGATCCGGGACGCCTCGGCGGTATAAATGTTATCCCAGCGGTCCACGGCTATCCCGTAAATGCGGCCCAAGCCCGTGTCGGACGCAGGTTGTCCGCTAATATCGCTGTAGCTGAACCCGCGGGAGGAACCAATCACCGTCTGAATCGTTCCATCGTGCGAGATTCTACGTACCCGGCGATTGCCGCGGTCCGCTATCAGCAGATTCCCGCTTGAATCCAAGGCCAGGTCGCCGGGCGAATTGAGAAGAGCCGCGCTGGCGGCCTCGCCGTCGCCATCAAAGCCGGCTGTACCAGTCCCGGCGATCACAGTCTTCGTCTTTGACACGGGATCGTAGCGAACCACTCTATGGGCATCGGATTCCGAGAAGACGAGCCGGCCTTCGGCGTCGATTATTACGCCTGACGGGCCGCTAAGAAATTCCAGAACGGTACGAATCACGCCCTGCGTATCCACGACTCTGATCTTCGTGCCCTGCGTGATGAAGATCTCTCCGTTTGAAATTTGGATGGCTCTGTCGGGTTTAGACAGGGATGCCTGAAGTGCCGCTCCGCCGTCGCCTTGGGAGAAGCCCGAAGGATAGCGGGCTCCGGCGACGCCGCTTAGCTCGCCGAACGATTGAAGTTGCAGCACGCGCTCGGCGCCTGTATCCACAATCAGCAGAGAACCATCCGGAGAGATCGACAGACCCGTCGGCCTCACCAGCGCAGCGGAGCGCGCGGTCGGGTATGCATCCAATTGCGGCCAGCGGCCGGCGAATCCCTGCACGGAGCTAGTTCTAATCGACCAGACCTGGTAAGAGGTTCTGCCGGCGACAAGGACGCCGGCGCTGGCAGACACCAGAATCGCGCTCGCGTCGTTTACGTTTGCGGCCAGCGGATCGGCGCTGCTGTCGGCGCCCGTCCGGCCGTTTCCGAAAAACGGAAACAAGCGTGCCGCGGACAGGTCGAGACGTAACACCCGGTACACATTCGGAGTCGAGAGCAGAATCGAGTCCGAATCGGAGTCATAGGCCAACGCCGCGACTCGCCCGATCGAGCGTGTCGCCGCGCCTGCGCTGAACGTCGTGGCGGACGTTGCACAAGTCCCGGAACCCGCCACTGTTGATATGTTCCCGTCGGAATCGATGCGCCGGACGCGGCAATTCGATCCGTCGCCGATATACAGATTTCCACTCGGATCGAACACAAGCCCGGCGGGATAGAGGAACGATGCCGAAGTCGCGGCCGCACCGTCCCCGCTGAAAGTGCCCACTCCCGTTCCGGCGATCGTGCGAACATACCCGTCGAAATCGAGCCTCCGGATAACGTGCGCATTAAGCTCCGAGAACACGAGACGGCCTCCGTTGTCGAGCGCGATCCCGCCGATGCCGTAGATCAACGTCTCCACTCCAGAGTGTAGGCGGCTGCTGGAGCCGCCACCGAAGCCGAAACCAGACTGCGTGCAACTCCCGGTCCCGGCCAGGTTCAGGACCGTACCATTCTTTTGTACCTTGCGGATCCGGCAGGTCGCTGAGTCAGCGAATATCAAACCACCGTCTTTATCGATGAGCAGGTGAGTGGGAGATGTAAGGTTGGTCTCGAGAGCCGGCGCGCCTTCGTCTCCGTCGCCGATCACGCCCGTACCTGCAAATCGCTCCATCATGCCATCCGGGCGAATCCGGCGGATGACGCCAGCATTCGACTCCGAAACATAGATATTGCCATCTGCGTCTTCAGCTAACCCGGATGGACCGTCAAGGGCAAATTCGAGCGCGGGCGCGGGCAGCGTTCGCGACGTGCCCGCGAGGGGGTGAAGCACGTAGGAAGCCGGCAGTTCCTGCGCCATTGCGGCAATCTGAACAAGTAAGAATACTGTAAGACGATTCATAGTGCGTCAGAAAGTGAGCCCAATCAGGATTTCCAACTGACCCTTCCGGGCCTGCGCCGGTACGCCACTGAAGGTATCTTTAAGCCAGCGCGTGTAACGCACCTCGGGAATGACCTTGATACCGTAGTTGTCAACCATGCGCAGACCGCCACCTACTAGCACTCCGGGCGCCAATCGATGCGCGGGACTAACTGCGCGTTCGTTACAGCACGACACAGCATTTGCATCGTCCGTTTCCCATGCGGAGCGCACGCTGGCGACACGCCGCAACGAAGCTCCGAGATCGACGAACGCCTTTAAGCTTTTCCGGGAGGGTTGCCAGAGATAGTAGTGTGCGACGACGGGCACATCCCAAAAGGACGCACGCGTTTTCTGGAGAACATTCACCAGCGTGCGCTCATCCGTAGTCGTGCTTGTGTCGTCCGTTCCGGTATAGATGTCGGTGCTCGTCCGGTATCCGAAGCGATGGTACAAAAGGTCCGCGCTAAGCCATAGCTTTGGGCTGACTCTGAACTCGACAGCCGGCCCGCCGCCCACGCGTGCGGACTTCGACTCCATAGTATGTTCGTAGCTCAGGGCCGTGTACGTAAGCGTCTTCTCGCCTCCGTCCAGAAGATCAAATCCCATTACACTGATGCGCCCGCCGACTGAGAAGCGCTTGAGAAAGCGCTCTTGCTTAGCCGGAGTTGAGGTCGTCTCCTGGGCGTGCATGGCTGCGCTAAAAGCCAGGACACTCACGATTCCCAGTGCGGTTTTGCGTATGAATAACCCGTCCATATCTCTTCTCCTAAAATTGCAGGCGCAGCGTGAGTTCAACCGATCGCGGTCCGCCGCTCCCATAGAGCGAACTCATCCCGCTTCCGCCCATGCCTTGATTCAGCATCCGAGTCGCCACGCCGAAATCCGTGCTGGACAGGTTTGCGCCCTCCATTCGAGAAGGATTTTGAAAATTCGGGTGATTGAGGACGTTGTAGGCCTGTGCGGCGATCTGAAGCCGCCAGGATTCCGAAATTGCGACTTGACGCCTCAGCGAGAAGTCCACCTGCGCAGCCGGGAATCCACGGATTGCATTGCGCGCAAGGTTGCCCTGCGAGTAGCCGCTTGGAGTTTCGAAAGCGGCGGCGTTCAGACGCTTCCCGCCCGCTACCGACTCGTCATAGAGCCACAGCGGTTTGCCATTGTAGTTGGGCCGGACCTGCGCGAACAGGCCACCCCTCGGCTTCGACGAGGAGGAACTCGTGGAGTCGCTGCTGCTCGAGCTAATTCCTTGAACGTCGAAAGGCAGAGCTGTTCGGGCGGTCGCCACCCAGTCGGCATGCCAGTCGCCGAACAAAGTTCTGAGACCAATCAACTTGGGAGAAGGCAGCCGGTACGAACCTGAGAAGTTCAGGTTCTGGCGAATATCGAAGTCCGAGTCCGCCTTGTTTGTATCGGAGATGGTGGCGAACCCCGACATACTCATGTCGTTCGACGCGGTATCCATGGCGTGACCGAGAGAGTAGCTAAACTGAACCTGCAAATTGTCTGTCATGCGGCGGCGGAACTGAACCTGGATGCCGTTGTACCAGGACGTCGCGCCGTTCGAGGTCTGCATCAGCATGTCGTAGGCGTCGCTGAAGGAGGGTGTGGATTCTGTGCGCAGCAAGCGCCGTCCGGTGGTTCCCACATAGCCGAAACTAAGCGACTGGGCACGCCCGAAAGATCGTTCCAGCGTCGCGTTCCACTGAAAGACAATAGGCGATTTCAGATCGACGTCCGCCGCGCTGACTTGTCCGAACGGCCGCGTGGGCGGCAGCGCCGGCGGCTTCAGGTTCGCCACGTTTAAGGGAAAGGTGACGGAAGTCAGGTTCTTGATGCTCGAATAAGGCGCACCATTGAAAGCGCCGCCGCTCATGCCATAACCCATGTCATAGAACGTCCCGATCCCAATCCGGAACAACAATTCGCGGCCTTGCGTCGTGTCAATCTGATACGCCATGCCGATCCGGGGAGCAATATCGAACCAGCGCGTGTGGTAGAGGCCTTCGCTCTGTGTCACACCGCTCAGCGGCATGTCCGAAGCAATCGCGTACGGCCGTGGACCCTCGCGTACTCCAGGCGCAGGGTTGACGTCCCAGCGGAGACCGTACGTTAACGTTGTCCTTTCCGTCGCGCGGAAAGTGTCCTGCGCATAGAAAGAGAAGTTCACATACAAGGGATAGACCACAGTCTCGTTGGCACTCACGACCGCCGACGTCGCGGTTCCGGAAGCGATCGAGCCTGCTTCGCCGCTCAGCCCGTTGAAAGTTATGCTTGTGCTGTAAGGAAGCCTGTAATTGGTCGGACTGGTTCGGCGGTAGTCCGCTCCGATCTTGTATTGGTGGTTGCCCACGAACTTAGTCAGACTTTCAACGAAGTTGAGTTGTTCCTGCCGTCCTTTGGTTTCGCCTCCATAAGAGTATCCGGACAAGCCCATCACATTGAGGCTGAATTGGCCTGTGGCGGCGGAAACGCCGGACGGGAAGATCTGCGCGGGCTTGAGAGGCACGGCGCCGCCGAAGCCGTCCATCGTGGCGGCTCCGTTGGAATCGGATCGCGAGTAGTTTACGCGAAGATCGTTGCTGGCGCCGGCCCCGAGCATGGTGGCGAGTGATCCCGTGAAGGTCTGCGCCTTCGAAGCTCTCGTGTTCACCATGTTCGGAGACATCATTTCGGAGCCACGCGCCGTACCATCCGACGTCGAATAGCCGTAGCGGACAAATGCAGTCCAACGATCGTTAAAACGGTGGTCCACTCGAAAACTGCCGGAATCGGAAGTCGACGGGTTGGTCACCACAGCCGTGAACGCTGCGGCGCCGTCATCCTCCGCTTTGCCGTTCGGCTGCGGAAACGCGTTGAGAAATACGCGTAGCGCCGCGGGTGCGGACTGACGCGTTTTAAGATCAGGCACCGAAGAGATCACGGTCTGAGGCGTGGTCAAGCGCAAGCCTTCGTAGGAGGCGAAAAAGAACGTGCGGTTGCGGACGATCGGTCCGCCCAGCACTGCGCCGAATCTGTTCTGCCGGACTTTCCCCCGCGCGTAGCCCTCCCGGTTGGCGAACCAGTCGTTTGAGTTCAAACGCTCGTTCCGGAAGTAGTCCGACAGTGAACCGTGAAACCCGTTGGAACCGCCACGGCTGACCATGGCGATCTGCGCTCCAGGCGACCGCCCAAACTCCGGGGCGAAAGTCGATGTCTGCACTCGCACTTCCTGGAGTGAATCTAGCGGGATTCCGTCGCCGCCGCCTCCACCACCACCCATCCCTCCACCGCCCATACCGCCCATACCACCGCGCGCGCCTCCGCCCATACCGCCGAAGTCTCCGCCTCCACCAGGAGCGCCGCCGCCCATCGGACGGTTCGTGCTGACGCCGTCCATCGTGTAATAGTTCGTGTTTGAACGCAGGCCATTCACGTTGAACTCGTCGCCACCGGGACCGCCGGCGCTGGTGACTCCAGGCGCCATCTTGATCAAAGCCTGCACGTTGCGCCCGTTCAGCGGCAGATCTTGCGAGAATTCGTGCTCGATAGCAGAGCCCGTGGAGATGTCGGTCGAGATAGAGTCCGCGGTTGCCATGACATCCACTGAGGCTGACGCCGCTTCCGTGACCTGGAGTCCAATACGAAGCGACTGCCTGTCACGGACACTTAGGCGGACGTGTTCGATTCTCAACTTCTTGAAGCCTGCCTTCGAGACCTCCAGCGTGTAGTCTCCACTTGGCAGGGAATCGAACACAAACGACCCGACCTGATCGCTGGCGATTTCGCGCGAGGTGCCACGCGTGGATTCCGAGAGCGTGATTGTGGCCTCGGGAATCACCGCGCCGCTCGGATCCACGACGCTGCCTGTGAGCGTCGCCGTCTCCTGAGCGGACATCACTGCAAGTGACGCCACCAGGCAGAACAATACCCATCGAATAGAGTTTAGGACCCTATAAGCTATTAAACTAACCACAGTTCCCCCTTGCACTTCAAGCATGCTTAAACTCGTTTCGATGCGCCTTTCCTCGGGATGGTGTACACGCCGCGACGGGTCTTAACGAATCTTTACACTGGCGGCTCGAAGCGACGGAACTTCGCGGCTCCTTCTGTTAAGAATTGTGAAGATCATGGAATTGCGGGAAAGAGGCTTGTACATTGGTATGTGTATCCGACCGCAGACAGCGCCGGCGCCTCGTCCACAATCCTGGTCGTTGACGATGACGCTGAGTTGTGCGGGTTGATCAAGGCGTTCTTCTCTCAGCACGGCTTCAAGGTGCTTTCCGAACACGACGGGCGTTGTGGTTTGGCCGCAGCGTTGCAACCCGGCGTCGATCTGGTCATCCTGGATGTCATGATGCCGGTGCTGGGCGGCTTCGAGGTGCTGCACCAATTGAGGCGCCGCAGCGCCGTTCCTGTCATCATGCTGACGGCACGAACTTCTCAGGCGGACCGCATTGCGGGTTTGAACAGCGGCGCCGATGATTATCTTCCGAAACCGTTTGGCCCCGAAGAACTGCTTGCCCGGATTCGCGCTGTGCTACGGCGCACGGCTAATGTTTCGCGCTCGACGGCCTTGCCGGTGGAAGTGTGCGGCGTGCGGGTGAATCCCGCGGCTCGAGAGGTTTGGATCGAAAACAGTCTGGTCTCGACCACGGCTGCCGAGTACGACATTCTTGAAGTGCTGATTTTTGCGGCGGGACGCGTGGTTTCGCGCGACGAACTGGCGGCGATTCTCTATCAGCGCCAGGCGACGCCGTTCGAGCGCGCGCTCGACGTGCATGTCAGCCACCTGCGCAAGAAACTTGAGCAGAATGGCCGTTCCCCGATCCGAACGGTGCGCGGTGTCGGATACATGTTCTCCGCTGGTACGGAAGGGTTGCCTTGAAGACGCCGGCCTATAGCTCCAGTTTCCCCTGGTACTTCATTTCCCTGGGGATGAACTTCGCACGGATCTGCATTGGACCGAAGCTGGTGACGAACATCACCTCCTTGTCGTCAGTCTGAATCGGCTGGGATGTTCCGTCGAAGGTAAACACGATGGCCGTGGTTTCGGCACCCTCGCGAAACTCCACACTTGATTCGTAAATCGGATCTTTGCCTTTTCGCGCCAGAAGCGTCGCTTCTTTGACGCGGGTCTGCATGTTGCCGGGGTTCGGACCTCGTCGCTCCCGGCCGGGCATCTTGGGAAAGCCGCTCACGCTGATGACGTAGCGCTTGGGCAACGGCGCGGCTTCCATTTTGAGCGCAGTGCGGATTGGAAGCGCGCTTTCCCATCGGACCACCGCGCGAAGTTGGGGTATTCCGCCGCTTGGCCCACCCGGCCCCATGCCTCCTCCTGGGGGGCCACCCATACCGCTTCCTGGAGAGCCACCGCCCATACCGCCATCGGGAGGGCCGCCAGCCATGCCCTGCGGGTTGAACTCGACCGTGGCGTCCGTAACCCACGGGGATTTCGTAAGCAGGCGTTGGATGTCTTTATCGGACCATTCGGAAGGCTTCTTATGCCAAGCCTCGATGGCTAAAGCGGGCATTGCGCCGAGCGAAGCGAACATCAACCCGCGCCGCGTGATCATCGCTGATCTCCTCAGAACTGGAATCGTAATTGAATATCTAGCTTGCGGTTATACGTGCTGTTGCCGCCAAAAGGACCGAAGCCGGCCAGACTGCGGTACTCGCCGAAGTACGGCGACGAGAGATCGCCGCTCGGAGCCGCGTAGCTCGCATGGTTCAGAACATTTCGGGCAGAGACGCTCAGCGTCAGATTGTACTTCTTGGCGCTGGCCGGTCCGAACATACCGCCGGGACCTCCACTGCGAGGACCGCCCCCTGGAGGCGGGCCACCGCCCGGAGGACCACCTCCAGGGGGCCCTCCATCACTGCGGACACCTCCCATGCCCGGAGGCGGGCCGCCCATGTCAGCAGAGCCCGATTCACCGCGCCTGCCGAACGACCACGACCTCGCCAGTCTCAGATTGAGGCTTACGTTAGCCGGACCGCGTGCGTAATTTCGCTCGATCGAAGTACCTGCGGCTGGATCCAGGTTGAAGCAGCCGAATTCACTTCTGTAAACCAGTGATGCGCTGTGGCACTGATCGGCGGACACCGCGATCAGCGAAGGGCGCTGCGTCGTGTAACCGCTGCCGAGCGGATCGCGGCCAGTCGTGATGTTGTAGGGCGCTCCGGCGCTGATGATCGTAAATGGGCTGACACTCAGCTTCCAGGGCATGGGGATACTTGTACCCATGATGAAGCGGTGCCGGACATCCGCCATTGATGAGGGACCCCACTCCCGGCGCAGGTTGTACGGGTCGGCCGGCTGACCCTCGGCGTCGGATTTGCCATAGGAGAGGCCATAGAAGCCGAACAGAAACACTTTCTTATAGTTCAGGCTCGGGCTGACCATCAGCATATTGCTGCGCGTGAAGCCGGTGGACTCCGTGAGCATCCTCAACTGCCGGTCGCCCAAAGGATACAAGCCATCAATTGGCGTATTGATATTGCGCGAACGTTGGACGTGGACGCCCCGGGACCCGATGTAGTTCGCACTGAGGCGGAAATACTGATTCACCTGCCGATCCACGCCTGCGCTCCACTGATATGTTCGGGGGGCGCGGATGCCGGAATCGATGATCTGCAATTGCTGCGGCTGCTTGCTCACCGCGAGAGAAGCGAGACTCGGGATCGCTGGATAAGCATCCGGGTTTAGGATGAAGTACGATTCCTGCGTGACGCCGTTGTAGCGATCCGCGCGCAGTGTAGTGCTCTCGCTGATCCGATCGAAGAACGAGCCGAACCCAAGCCGCACGACGGTGCGGGCCTGCTTCCCGCCTCGTGCATCCACCCCCCACGCCACACCGATCCGCGGCGCCCAATTGGATAGATCGCCAGCGTTGGTCTGCGCCTCATAGCGTAGCCCGTAGCTCAGCGTGAGGTTCGGACGAATGCGCCAATCGTCGTTGAGGAACAAGCCCACATCCAATTGCTTCACGGCAGTCATAGGCGTACCGGCGCTGAGACTGAGTTGAGACGCTCCGCCGCCCAGGATGCGAATTTGCGAGGCGCTGAGGCCTGCTCGCTGAAACAAGAGCGTGCGGCGATAGCGTTCGAGCGCAGTCAGTTCAATCGAAGTTCCGGCGATCGGTTGGTTATTGGAATCGAGCTGCGGTCCTGTGCCGCCGAAGAACGTATACGTCCCGCCGAAGTTACTCACCGATGTATCGTCAACGAAGGCCTGCCGCACACGGCCACCCCATTTCAGCGTGTGAGCGCCGTGGGTGAGCGTCGTCATGTTGGAGAGTTCCCAGCGATTCGAGATCGTTCCGGAATTGCCGATCTGGGCCCCACCACCATTGAACGCGCCCTGCACGCTGATTGCGGGAATGGAGTTATCCCCATTGCTCGAGGAATCGGTTCGCCCGTATTGAAAGCGGGTTTCATTTACCGCCTTCACGCTGAGAATGGCGGTGTGAGTGAGTTGAAGGGAGTCCTCGCCATTCTTTTCGTCAAATGCTTTCGAAGCCAGACTGAAATCACCCGTTCCCTCTTTGTCGAGTTCGCTCCGCGTGTGCTGGTAGCGGGCGACGAGTGTGTGGCGCTCATTGATCGAATAGTCTACACGAGGAGCGAAATTCGTGCGTACCTGCGGCGTTACCACTGCCTCGTTCACACTCTTCGGCTGCAGGTTGCCGTCCAAAGTCGTGGCGAGGATGAATGCATTCTCGTCGATATTGCGGCGCTCGAAATCGAAGCCAAAGGACGCCTTGCCTTTGCGAATGGGGCCGCTGAGATTCAGTCCATAGAACCTCTGGCTGTATGGCGGGCGGTCCGATTGAGTGAGCAGCGGGCTGCGCGAGTTCAGTTGCTCGCTATTGTATTGGAGAAACGCTTGCCCGCGCAGTATGTCGCTTCCGGGCCTGGTGAACACTTCGATGCGGCCAAAACCGGGCCGTTCGTATTCGGGCGAGAATGGGTTGGAGTTGATGCGAACCTCGCGGATTGACGACTTGGGAGGTAGGTTGCCGCCCGTGAATCCGTCGATGTAGATCTGCCCGCCCGATGGACCGGCCCCAGCACCGGCCATCGCCTGAAGTTGCTGCTGCAACTCGTCCGGATCGTCGGAAAGATTGGCCAACTCCTTTTCACCAAGAACCACAGCGCCGCCGTTCTGCGCCGGATCGGTGTTGACGCGATTGGCCTCGGCTTCCACGTTGACAACCTGCGACGCCGCCTCAATGGTGAGCTGAACGTCAAGTGTGACGGGTTCGGAGATCTCGAAATCCTGGCGCTGGGTAACGGTGAAGCCCTTCGCGATCACTCGGACCAGATACTTCCCTGACTTGAGGGACTCAACAGCGTACTGCCCGCGTTCATTGGTTCGGGCGCGGCACTCTCCGCCGGGGCCACGCAACTGCACAAGCGCGCTTGGTACGGACGCGCCGGAAGGGTCTGTGACAATGCCTCGCAGGCTGGCGGTTGCGCGCGTCTGGGCATGCATTTGCAGCAGCGAAGGCTGTAGCCAAAGTAACAGAGACACAATCAGGGCATTAAATCTGAGTTTGTTCATTGTTGTTGCACTTCTGTTCGTCCATCTACTGCATAATGCCGGGGAGTTGGAGTCCTTCGATGCCGCCCATCGCCATACCCGCACCGCCCATACCCGCGCCCATGGCCGGTTGAGCGCCGCCGGCGGCGTCCGGCTTTCCGCGCTTTTGCATTGACAACATTCGTATGAGTAATTCCGCATTGGTCAGCAACATGATGGCGGTGAGCGGTTGGTCAGCGGGTTGTTTTGTGCTCGAAGCGACGATCGTATCGCCGGCGCGCAATTCGTCAAACAAGGCAGACGGCATGCGTTCGAGCATCTGCGCCATATCCGGCGGCCGGCCTGCCCCTTGCATTCCGCCGCCGGGCATTCCGGCCCCCATCTCAGGGAAACCCGGCATTTTCTTGATCTGCGAGTCCGGGCTGAAGCGGATCACCACGGCCTTGTTACCGCCGAGTTCAGCAATGGTGATGCTGTGCGATCCGGAGTCGACAGCTGTGATTTTCCCGGCCTTGGTGACGAAGCTCCCGAACACTACATCTTCTGCCTCCACTGAACCGTCACTCGTTTTCTGGCCTCGCGCGCGAACCTGGTCGCCAAGGCTCAGCTCAGCAACGCTGCTCGCGCGGGCGTCAGTGAACTTTACGGAATCTGGAGCGTAGCGGCGGAAGACGGTCTTCGCCGAGATTCGCAGCCGCGTCTCGGTTTCGTTCAACATCGAGCGAACTCTTAGCGTGATCACCTCCTCATTGCGGGCCGCGACCACGCCCGACACGCCACGTTCCTGCCAGTCCTTCCGGTCCAACTCGTCGCGTTTGACTATCTCAGAGGCAGGCATGACCACTAGGCGGCGTAAGTCGTTGGCGCCGGGTTCCAGCGCTACGAGCACGCGGTCTCCAATTGCGACATCGGTTATCGAGATCGGCCGCGCATTCTTCAAGTCCTTCTCGCCGGGCGCTACGCGCTGAACTACGCTCTCCGGGATTATTCTGATCAGCCGCGTGGCGCCCTGGTCGGGTCTAACTGCAATTTCCGCGGCATCCACTTTGAAACTCTCCACCGTGCCCACGAAACGAGTCGGGAGCTGCGCGGCAACCGCCAGCACGGAGAGCACGAACGGAAGAGTCTGTTTTAAAATTGCCATCACTACCATTAACGGCTGCGCAGGTCTACGCGCCTCTTAAGATTTGTAAATATCGGCTGCCGCGCTGCTTCGCAATCCTCTGCGGTGTTGTCAGGCGGGGCGCGCCTGCGTTACAAACAGAACTGTGACGTGCCACCGCTTTCTACCGCCGGATGACAATTCCGACCTGCGCTCGTCCGGAGAATCGGAGATAGAGTGAGATCTGTCTACGCGAAAATCCTGCTGTGGTGCTTCGGAACCCTGCTCCTGTCGCTCGCCGCATTTGTCGCCGTCTCGCTATTTCTTTCCGGCCGTTCGATGCAAGCGGGCGGGCCCTTCTCAAGGATTACGCGGTATTTGCTTGAGGAGTGCGTCCAGTCGTGGGAAACCGGCGGAGCGCCGGCTTTATCAGCGACTCTGCGGCGCCAGCAAGAGCGCTTCCCGATGCAGTTGTACGTCATCGACGCCCGCGGAGTGGATTTGGTAACGGGAGAAGACCGCTCCACGCTCGTTTCTCAGGCGGCTGCTCAGTGGTCCGGCAGGCGCCGTATCGATGTAGTCAGCGACCCTCAGAGCCGCTATCGGCTTGTGGCGTTGATTGCTCCACCACCGGTTGAATTCCAGAATGTTTGGCCGTACTATCTGCTGATCCTGCTGGCGCTCGCCGGCCTGTGCTGGCTGCTTGCAGTGAACATCGCATCTCCCCTGCGGAAACTGGCGCGAACGGTGGAGCGGTTTGGCGCGGGCGACCTGGATGCTCGCGTTGAATGGAAGCGGCGCGATGAGATCGGCGAACTTGCACGCGCCTTCAATCAGATGGCGGGCCGGCTGCAAACGCTGCTCACGGCCGAACGGCGCCTCCTCCAGGACATCTCGCACGAACTGCGCTCTCCGCTCGCCCGCCTCAACTTCTCGGCTGAGCTGGTCAGGACCGCGCAGGACCGGGACGCCGCAGTCGCTCGCATACGCAAAGACATCGATCGACTTGCCACTTTGGTCAGTTCGCTTATCGAGGTGACGAGAGTGGAAGGGGACCCGTTTGCAAGTTCGCTGGAGGACATCAACCTCGAGTCTCTCGTCCGTGAGATCGTGGTGGATTGTTGCATCGAAGCCGATGTCAGAGGCTGCCGCATTCAAGTTCACTGTCCGTCCGCACCCACTATGCGCGGCGACGCCGAGTTGATCCACCGCGCGATCGAGAATGTGTTGCGGAATGCCATCGCACACGCTCCCGAAGGCTCTCAGGTGGAGATTGGCATGGAATCGCGGAGGTCCACGACGCTGATCTCGATCCGGGACTACGGGCCCGGCGTGCCGCAGGATCAGTTGGCGGATATCTTCAAGCCGTTCTTCCGCGTGGAAGCCGCTCGCGAGTCCGCAACAGGCGGCGTCGGCCTGGGTCTGGCCATCGCCTTTCGGGCGATAACACTCCATAACGGGCGCGTGTGGGCGGAAAACATGTCTTCCGGACTGCGCGTCCTCATCGAACTTCCTTCGGCGCAGCTTCCGAATCACGCCGGTTAGTAGGCCTGCGTGGGACTATTCTCACCCCGGAACCTACAGTGCCAACCGTATCAGGCTGGTTTCATGAGCGTTTTCATGAGCCAGAGGTACACCGGAAGGAATGAAAATCCCGGCTGTCTGGACTGAGATTGCTTCCACCCTGGCCGACGGGGGATCAATGGTTTTGGGGGGTGATTTTCGAGAGTGACGACTTCACCGATCCAAGGTTCCGTAGCGTTTGAGCGCGGCGTGAATCCGATTTTTCAATATGGTCGTGTGAGAACGCATGGCCAGCCGCCCACGCATCAAACCGCGTAGATCCCGCAATCCGGCGGGCGGAATCCAAACCTCCGGCAGGGTGCCGTAGCGCAGCAAGATGGCCAGGCCCCGCGCATCCAGTTTGTCGGTCTTATTGCGGCCTCCGATCCGCCGCTTCGCCTCCAATGGATTCACCAGACGCGCATCCAACCCGGCTGCTTCCAGCTCATCCATGAACCAATACCAACCGCCGCTGGCCTCCACGGCGACCGGAGTCTCCTTCTCCAGGCCTTGCAAATAGTCGCGCAAATCCCGGCCAAAGTGATCCACCCGAACCGGCGCTCCTATTCGCCCGGTCTCACCCACGCTTACGAAAACGGAATAGCGCGCGTGAGCATCGCAGCCGATATACTGTTTCACGCTGCAGTACCTCCTTGTGTGCCGCATGCACTAAGGCTGATTGTCTATCAGCCGCGGAGTTGCTGCAGCGCTCTCATACGATCACGCCCAAATCAAAATTAAATCCGCCCTGTTTTCAACCTCTTCGCCCAACGCTGCGCCCAAACTCCAAAACCAGTCTGCCACTATATCTACGGGAGCAAAGCGACAGTAGACTAACAACCAAGAAACCAGTCAACCATGCAGCCAATCAACCAAGAAACCAACCCACCAATCAACCAAGAAACCAACCCACCAATCAACCAAGAACCAAACCCACCAATCAACCAGGAATCAATCGATCCATCAACCGTTCCGCCAACCAACCGGCGCGGTGGCGGCCCCAAAACCCCAGAAGGGAAGCGCCGTTCCTCATTAAACGCCATCAAACACGGCTTCTTCTCAAATCTTGTGCTCCTATCCAACGAATCAAAACCAGACTACGAGATCCACAAAGCATCCTACGAACAACGCTTCGAGCCCGCCGACCATGTAGAGCGCGACGTCCTTGAGCAATTGGTGGCCGCCTCCTGGCGCCTTCGCCGCGCCTGGGGCATGGAAACCACAGCCTTCGAAACGGCCATGCAAGACGAAAACCCAATCCCTGGCGAAGCCACGGATCAAGATCTCTGCCAGGCCATGAAGCAACTACTAACTAAAACAGCCTTCCTGGCCAATCTCTCCCATCACGAATCTCGCCTCGCCCGCCAATATCACCGAAACCTGAAGACCCTGACGGAACTGCGCGCCCACCGTAAAAAAACTGGCGAAACGAACTCATAACTCTAGGTAACTAATGGAACCAAAGGCAACGGTATTGGCGAATATTCGGCCGGAAGGCACGTTCGAGTGCCAGTTACGCCGGCCTGTCCGTGGACGGACGGGAACTGCGTCGCTTTGCCGCTGGCCCGGAAGTTCCGGTTTTTCAGAAGATAATCTTCGCCGAGATTTGTATGTTTCTCGGGAAGTTCTGTTGCTCGATCGACAACATGCCGAAGCGCGCGTCCGAATAGGTCGTGGACGCCGGGCGGTAGATCGGGCGGTTCATCAGGTTGAACGACTCGCCGCGAAGCTGGAAGCGCCACTTTTCGGTCAGATTGAAAGTTTTGCTGGCCGCCAGGTTGACGGTGATGTTATCCATCTGACGCAGCCACGCGTAGCGGTCTTCGATGATGCGCCCCTGGTAGCTCGGATTACCCTTCCAGCAACTCCTGGTATTGTTCCACCAGCGGTCGTGCGACTGGTCGTCAACCAGCAAGGTGCCGCACGTGTTGGTCGCGTTGATCCCTGCGATCGGGTTACCGGACGTGAAGCGGTAGACCCAGTTAATGGCCCATCCTCCCGCGACCGCGCCGAGCACCTTGCTCGATTTCAGCGTGAAGTGGCGGCCCCGCCCGAAGGGCACATCCCAAATGCCGCTGAAGGAGATGTTCTGCGGCTTGTCATAGCTGACAAGTTCCTTCACCGGTTTCTCCTGCGCGTAATTCCAATTGTTGAGATAGTTCGCCTGCTGGAAGTTCTTCGAGAACGTATAGGAGAAGATCATGGTCAGCGCCCCGGCCGCGTTGCGGTTGCCCATGAAGCGCTTTTCGGCGCGCAATTGCAGCGCGTCGTAGCGGTATCGGGCCCACGGTTGCGTGTTGTTGGTCACGTTGGCGAACAGCGGATACCCGCGCGTCAATTCGCGCCTTGCGATAGTCGAGCTCGAGCCCCTCGTGCGGTTGGCTGGCACGATGCCGAAGAACGGGTTTTTTACCGTAGTGTCGCCGTAGGCCGGAACCGCCTGCGCCGCCAGGTTGAAATCGTACGACCAGTAATCGGTGTTGATCGACATCGCGTCGCGCGTGGTCAGGCTGCCCACGTAGGAAACGTCGAGCAGCACCTTCCAGAACGCTCGTCGCTGGAATCCGAACGAGTATTGGAACGTGCGCGGAATGGGGCGCAGCCGTGCGTCGTAGTTGACGGCGTTGCCAATGTTGGTCAGCACTCCTCCGGTGCTTCCGGCCGGTTCCACGATGCCGTCCGGAAAAGGATTCTGCAGCGAGTATGCACCGGTCAATCCGGCGGACTGCAGAATGTTGCCGTCGGTCGAGCGCGTGTAAGCGGTCGTCTCGCTAAAGCCGTCGGCCTGGCCCATTTGCGTGGCCGTGCGATGGTAGATGCCGAAGCCTGTGCGCAGCACGGTTTGTTTTTCGAACTGCCAGGCGAGACCGATGCGCGGCTGGATGTTCTGCCAGTCCGTATTGTAAATGCGGCGGCTCTGGCCGGGCTCGATGAATGTCTTGCCGCCGTAGATCGCCGCGGGTGCGTCAGGATAGGGGAAGCGCGGATTGGTCTTGTCGTACTCCGCTTTGTATTGCTTCCAGTTCGCGAGGATCTGGTCGCTCAGCGGGCTGACCGCATGGTAGTCGAAGCCGCTATTGACGCGGTCGAAGCGCTCCACCCAGGGGATCTGCACATCGTAGCGCAGTCCGATATTGAGCGTCAGGTTGCGGCGGATCTTCCAGTCGTCCTGGACAAAGAAGCCGAAGTACGGCCAGGTGCGGTAGGACGTGTCTTTCCAATCGACCTGGCCCGCGCCTGGGATGCCCAGCAGAACGTCGGCGATGCCGGAGCCGTCCTGTGCGTTCAGTGCGGAACGCTGCGGATAGCGGTACGTACCCCAGCGCGTGAACTGCAAGTAGCCGTTCGAAAGGCCGATGTCGCCGACGGCCTGCATCGCGTACACCAGGTCCGCGCCAAAACGGAAAGTCTGCTTGCCCTTGGTCACGGTGATGGTCGGCACGACGTTCCATTGGTTGTCCGCCTTGGACGTCTGCAGGTTGGCGTTGTTGCCGAAAAGATTGGTGAACTGATCGATGGCGATGCGCGGGGGACTCGGCGTCGTGCTGGTCGGGGCGCGCGTGATCTTGATACCGAGCGTTTCCGCCGTTACGCCGGATTCGTAGTCGACATTCGGAAAGCGCTGCCAGAAACGCCCGAACGAGGCGCGCAAATCAAAGATCGCAGTGGGCGACAAGATACGTGTCCAGTCTGCGATGACATTGACGTTCTTGCGCGTGGTCCACATGTTGCCCGACATGGCCGGGCCTGGAACGCCGGTCGAGTTGCGAAATTCCTTGCCGGTCTGGAATGTGACCACGGTATAGAACCGGTTGTTATCGTCGATCACGCGATCCCAGCGGCCCATCGGCTGCTCGTAGCGGTATTTTCCGGTGCTGCCGGAATTCACGAAGTTGTTGGCCATGCCCGTCGTGTTGGGGTCCGGATAAAACGAGAGGATCTTGACCCCGATCGGGCTGATGCGGCTGGCGGGGAGTACGTTGCCGGGGAAGGGGTTGCGGATGTACGGGCTCGAACAAGTGCCGGTGACATCCTGGCCGTTCACGCAGACATGGCTGGTGAGCGGGTCGTAAATGTTCATGTTGTATTTTGTGAAAGCCTGGCCGGTACGCAGGTCGAGCGGCGGCGTATCCACCACGGCGGGGAACGGTGTGCGCTCGCGCCAACCTTCAAAGCTGCCGAAAACGAAGTCCTTGTTCTTGCGCGCGGCGCCGCCCAGCGTGCCGCCGAAGTTGTTGACGATATGCTTCCCGCGCGGCTCGCCGATCGTGTTGTTCTGCGTGAAGTTGGCATCGAAGACCGAATTGCGAATGAACTCGAACATCGTGCCGTGCCATTGATTCGAGCCGGATTTCAACGTAGTGTTGACGCTGCCGCCGCCGGTCCGTCCCATCGAGGCGTCGTAGGTGTTGGTCATCACCTTGAACTCCTGGATCGCGTCGACGTTGGGAGCCAGTTGGAAACTACCGGTCAGGCTGATCGGCGCGCCGTTGAGGCTGAAGCTGTTCGTGCCGACCTTGCCGCCGTTCATTACGAAGTTGCCATTGACATCCCAGCCGCGCGTGCCGGAGTAGCCCGTTGCGCCGAACTCCTCCTGGGTGAAGAGCACACCGGGCGTCAAGTCCATCAGCATGTAGACCTGTCGGCCGTTGAGCGCAAACTCCGAGGTCATCAAAGAGTCGAAGTTGAGGCCGCCCGAAGCGTCGGCGGTCTGGATCAGTTCCGGGGCGTCGGCCGTCACAGTGACCTGCGTGCTGATCTGGCCGACCTCGAGCCGAAGCGGCAGGTCGAGCTTCTCCGCCACCATCAGCGTGACGTTCTCGCGCCGCTGCGCATTGAAGCCCACCGCGCTGACTTCGACATCAAAACTGCTCGGCTGCAGGTAAGGCAACGTGTAATAGCCGTCGCGATTCGTGGTCGCCTCGGTGGCCTGATTCGTGTTGCGCTGTATCGCGCGCACTTTGGCGCCTGGAATAGCCGCGCCGCTTCCGTCGGTGACCTGTCCAGTGATTGTGGCGCGGAAATCCTGCCCCGGCAATATGACAGAAGCGAAAGAGAAGATCGTAAGGGCTGCGAGAAAATGGCGCACGTAACTCCTTTATGCGATAACAGCTCAGATCGAGAAGCCGATCCTGCGATATTATATACCAGATTTACCCGCGCTGAGTTGGGAATTAGGCCATGTCAACGCGGTCCATTGCCAGGAATTCGCGGATGTGCGGGTGTTCGGATTTTTCCAGCAGCGCGGTCGGCCCGAAGAAGATTACCTGCCCTTCAAAGAGCACCACAACCTTGTCGGCGACGCGGCGCATCAGGTCGAGGTCGTGCGTTACGACCACGGAGGTCAGCTTGAGTTGTGACTTTAATCGCAGCATCACTTTCATGAGCTGCTCGGACATAATCGGATCCACCATGGTGGTGGGTTCGTCGTAAAGGATGCAGTCGGGTTGCGCGGCGAGCGCCCGGGCAATCGCCACGGCGCGCTTATAGCCTGTGGAAAGATCGGTGGGGTAGGCTTCGGCGAACTCTTCGATATCGACTAGCCGCAGTAAGCCGCTAACGACGTCGGCCTGGTTTTCACTGTCGTAATCGTCGCGCGACTCCATCGAAAACTGTACGTTTTCGCTGACCGTCAACGAGTCGAAGAGCGCGCCGGATTGGAACACCATTGTGACTTTTTTTCGGATCGAGCGCAGCTCCGCCTCCGGCATGTGTGTTATATCTTCATGCGCCACAATCACTTGGCCCTCATCCGGTTTGATAAAACCCATGATGTGGCCGAGCGCCACGGACTTGCCGACGCCGCTTCGACCGATGATCGCCACCGTCTCGCCGGCATCGATATAAAAATTGGAATTGACTAAAACGGGGTAGTCAAACGTCTTATATACGTGACGGAATTCGATATAGTGCGGAAACTGATCTGGCATGAGCTTATTCGCCGGGAGCGGAACTGAGTTGAGCGTCAAAGTCGTCCGGCGTATTCATATTCGCAAAACAGAGCGCGTCGTCCATCGGATAGTACACCGTGTGGAGCGCTTCGGGCGCCTGCTTCATGCGCCGGACTCCCTGTTGGAAAAGCCTTTCGACGGCCTCGCGGCAACTCGCATGATAGACCGCGCAGAGCGGCTGCGTCTGTCCGCCGGGCAAAAGCGGCGCCAGGCAGTCGCCGCCGCACGCCTCGGCCCGCTCGAACAGCTCGGCGAGCAAGCGGCCGTCAACGGAGGGCATATCGCAGGCCAACAGCAGGTTCCAGGGAGATTTTGTCGATTCGAGAATAGTCAGCAGCGCGCCGAGCGGGCCTTCGCCGGGGTAGTGATCCTCGAGCACGGGGAATCCGAGGCCGTCGTAAAGCCGGGCCGGACCAACCAGCGTGACCGAAGCGGTTGCCTGTCGCGCCGCCTCGGCCGCATGCACGGCGAGAGTCGTGCCGCGGTACGGAAGCAGTGCTTTGTCGCGGCCCATCCGCGAACTCCGGCCTCCCACCAGGACATAGGCGGCCCGCCGCATAGGATCATGCCGCATGAGAAAATGATAGCATCGGAGGATGGCGCGGAAGCCCGGACTGCGGTAGTTAGGCTGGGGTACTAAGGATGATTCCGCCTTGGCGCGGTGGCGAAAGACGGTTATACTTTAGGTGAAACAGATAGATGCGTAATTGTTTGAAACATCTGGGCTTGATTTGTGCTGCCGCGTCTGTGTGTGCGGCCGCCTCTGCGGATGCGCCGCCGGTGCGCACGATCGTCAAAGTAAACACGCATGGCGGCAGGCTGGTGCGTAGCGTGGTGATCGCGCCGTTGGTGGTTGCGCCCAAGAAAGTGGCAGACGGACTTGCGGCGAAGTTGGATGCCGCGGTTTCAGCCGCTCTCCCGCTGGCTGATCTGGTGGAACAGACCGCGCGGCGATACAACGTCGATCCGCTGCTGGTGCACGCCGTGATCCAGGTGGAGAGCAGCTATAACCCCAATGCAGTCTCGCCGAAAGGAGCGCAGGGACTCATGCAGTTGATGCCCGCGACGGCGCGGCGCTTCGGCGTGAGCGACAGCTTCCGGGTTGCCGAAAACCTGGAGGGAGGCGTGCGCTACCTGCGTTATCTGCAAGACCTGTTTCAAGAAGACCTGCGCCTGACGATCGCCGCCTACAACGCCGGCGAGGCTGCAGTGATTAAGTACAACTGGAACATTCCACCCTATCCCGAGACACAGAATTACGTTTATCAGGTGGGCCGGAGACTCGGCGAGGCGCGCTTGCGCCAGAAGAATCAACAAGTTCAAAAGACCGTCGAGACGGCTCAACTGCAATTGGTGAACGCGGAAGAAGTTCATCGTCCAGTGGATTCTTATGTAGACTCGGAAGGAAGGCTGTATCTGAAGACGCGATAGGAGTTTATGGCGACGGTTTCCTCCCCCAACCGTTTGCGCCTGCTTACCGGCACGCTGGGAGTTCTCTGCCTTCTGGTGGGAACCATCGCTCCAGCGGATGCCGCCGGTCTGTCCGTCACTTCCGTCCGGTTCTGGTCGATGGGCGAAGTCACGCGTGTGGCCATCGAGGTCAGCGGCGATTTCCGCTATAGCTCCGATCGCATTCCCAACCCCGACCGCCTGTTCTATGACATCCAAGGGGCGCAATCGAAGTTGCGCGATAAGGGTACGCACGTCGTGCCCGTCGGGGATAAGTTGCTCAGGCAGATTCGCGTGGCGCAGACGCAACTTCATGTGACACGCGTCGTGTTCGATCTGGAGCCGGATGTCGAAGTGGTCTCTTCACAGTTGTCGAATCCAGACCGCCTGATGGTGGAGTTGCGGCGCAAAGGGATGCCGCCTCCCGCGCCCGGCGCGCCGGTAACGCCCAGCGTGACGGGAACGCGCCGGATCGACGCTCCTGCCGAGACTCCGGGGCTAGCGCCAGCGCCGAAACTGCTGCGTCCGTTCGTGGCGCCGGAGGCGAAGGTCGGACCCGTACCCCCCGCTCCTCTGATTAAGGCCGATCCGCCGCGTCTGTTGGCCCAGGCTATGTTTTCGCGTGAGCCGGATTTTGTGCGCTGGACCACCTCGCGCATACAAGCCTCGGTGGCGCGCTGGGGTGCGCCGATCCCCGCGAATCCGAGAACGCCTGTAAAGAAGGCCGATCCGGAGATCGCGGCCAGTCCGGCGCGTCGCAATAGCAACGGCGGTAATTCCATGACCCGCGTGTTGGGTCTGAAGGTGGGCCGAGTCGTACTCGACCCGGGGCACGGCGGCCACGATACGGGCACAATCGGGCCGGGTGGACTGATGGAAAAGAACCTCGTGCTCGACGTCGCCAAACGCCTGGCCGCTCTGATTGAGGAGCGCATGGGCAGCGAGGTGATCCTTACGCGCGGCGACGACACGTTTGTTACCCTGGAGGGCCGCACACGCATCGCCAACGAGCATCGCGCCGATCTGTTCCTTTCGATCCACGCCAACGCATCGCCGCTGCGCGCGACCTCCGGCGTCGAGACCTACTTTCTGAATTTCACGACGCAGAAGTCGGATCTGGATGTGGCGGCGCGCGAGAATGCGTCGTCGCAGAAATCGGTGTTTGAGCTGAAGGACCTGCTGCAGAAAATCGCGCTCAGCGACAAGGTGGATGAGTCGCGCGAATTTGCCGCGAAGGTACAGGCTTCGCTGTTTAGCATGGCATCGCGCGGGTCGCCCGGGATGCGCAACCGCGGCGTGAAGAAAGCGCCATTTGTGGTCTTGATCGGCGCCTCCATGCCATCCATCCTGTCCGAAATCGGATTCATCAGTAATCCCAAAGATGAAACGGCGATGGGGAAAGCGGATCAGCGGCAGAAGCTGGCCGAAGCGCTTTACAAGGGGCTATCTCAATACGCCTCGACGCTGAGCCATTTTCAGGTTGCCAAGCGCGCGGCGAAGGACGACTAGCACTTTCGTCTGGTCTCAGCGGAGCATGCGAGGGGCGAGATTCGCCGTCTCTTCCGAGCACGGCACGAAGACCACGCAATTGCGTCCCAGATCCTTCGCGCGATAGAGCGCTTCGTCGGCGCTATGGATCAACGCGTGGCTGGAAATGGGCACGCCCGGCAGGAATGCGGATGTACCGAAGCTGGCGCTGATCTGGATCTGAGCGCTGCCAACGTCGATCGCATCGCAGGATACGATATGGCGGGTTCTCTCAGCCTGCTTTTCGGTGGCTTGCTGGTCGCAGCCGGGAAGCACGATCAAGAACTCCTCGCCGCCGTAACGCCCGATGGCGTCATAGGCGCGCAGGGTTCCGCGAACGCGCTGTGCCATCTCGCGGAGCACCACATCGCCAGCCAGGTGTCCGTAAGTGTCGTTGACTTGTTTGAAGTGGTCAAGATCGAACATCACAAGGCCCAGCGGCCGCATTTCCCGTTTGCTGCGCTGCAGTTCAGCTTCGAGCGTTTCGAGGATTGAGGCGCGATTCCAAATGCCTGTGAGCGAGTCGTGCGTGGCTTGCTCGCGGAGGGCTTCCCGCGCGGTCAGAAGTTGCTCATGGAGTTCGACAATACGCCGGCCGGCGCGCAGGCGAACCTTGAGTTCATTGTGCTCGAAAGGTTTTGTGATGTAGTCGTCCGCGCCGGCGTCCATGCCTTCGATAATGTCGCCGTTTTCGCTGCGCGCTGTCAGCAGCAGAATGTAGGTGTAAGGCTCTTTTGCGCGTTGGCGCACCAACCGGCAGATCTCAAGGCCAGTCAAGCCCGGCATCATCCAGTCCAAAATGGCCAATTGCGGAGTTTCGTCGCTTTGCAGAATGGCCCACGCCTCGTTCCCGTCAGTGGCAGAAACGGGTTCGTAGTTCCACCTCCGGAGCGTGGCCTCCAGGACGTGGCGCGAGACAATACTGTCATCGGCGATTAGGACTTTCATAACTCCCGCCAGTCTCTCTTATCGGCACTTTGACGGGCGACCATTAGTTCGGATCCCCGGAGTCCGTAAAGCGCGTAAACTCTAATGAATTGTACACTAAGTCGCATATGCGAGTTTTGGTCTATCGCCATGTTCCATTCGAACATCTCGGCAGGATCGCCTCCGTCCTTGAAACCAAATGCGTGGAATTCCGGTATGCCGACCCGCTCGATCACGATGCGGCGACCGGTTTGGACTCCGCCGCCGCGTTGATTTTCATGGGTGGTCCCATGTCTGCTAACGACGAAACGCCCGCGCTGCGGCGGGAAGTCGAAATCATCCGCATGGCGAAGTCGGCAGGCAAGCCGATGCTGGGCATCTGTCTGGGGGCGCAGTTGATCGCGAAGGCTCTGGGAGGGCGGATTTTCCGCAACCCCGTGAAGGAGATCGGCTGGTATCCGGTTGAGTTCCTGGCGGCCGCGCGCGAGGACCGGCTGTTTGCGGGCATTGACGGGCCGGAGGTTGTCTTCCACTGGCATGGAGAGACCTTCGATCTTCCGCCCGGCGCCGAATGGCTGGCCCGCTCGCGGGATTGCGCGCATCAGGCCTATCGCATGGATGGCGGCGTCTATGGGCTCCAGTTCCACCTCGAAGCGACGCCCGAGATGATCGCCGCCTGGTGCCGCGAGGACGTCAACTACTGCGACGTGGCAGAATTGAAGGCGCCACTTGATCCGCAGCGCCACGCCGCGCGCCTGCAAGAAGTCTCGGCGACGGTGTTCGGCCGCTGGGTTGATCTGGTGAAGGCTGGGTCTCTATGAGAAAACTTGCCTCGTTCTTGCTGGTAGCCGCCGCGGCGGCATTCGGCGCATTAGCTTCCGAGCCTACCGCGCTCGACCGCTACGTTCAGGCGCCGGACCCCAATTACAAATTTGAGTTGGTTTGCACGCTGCCCGGCAAAGGCTACACCGCCTATGTGCTCGATATGACTTCACAATCCTGGCGCAGCGCTGCCGAAGTCGACCGCCCGCTGTGGAAGCATTGGCTTACCATCGTCAAGCCCGACAAGGTGCAGAGCGCGACCGGATTGCTGCTCATCGGCGGCGGCTCCAACGACGGCAAGCCGCCCGAAAAGATCGCGGGCACACTGCCGGACCTCGCGCTTGCCACGAATACGGTCACTGCCGAGCTGCGCATGGTGCCGAACCAGACGCTGACGTTCAGCGATGATCATGTGGTGCGCACCGAGGATTCCCTGGTGGCCTATACCTGGGACAAGTTCGTACGCGGCGGCGACGAGACCTGGCCGCTGCGCCTGCCGATGACCAAGGCGGCCGTGCGCGCCATGGACACGATCACCAGCTTTTGCGCCAAGCTCGAAGGCGGCGTGAAGGTGGACAAGTTCGTCGTCTCGGGAGGTTCCAAACGCGGCTGGACCACATGGACCACGGCGGCCGTGGACCGGCGCGTGATCGCTATTGCGCCCATCGTAATCGATGTGCTCAACATGGAAAAAACGATGCAGCATCATTGGCGCGCCTACGGTTTCTGGGCGCCCGCGGTGGCGAACTACAGCGAGACGAAACTGTTCGACTGGCTGGGAACGCCGCAGAACGCCGCGTTGATGAAAATCGAAGATCCATATTCCTACCGCGACCGCCTGACGATGCCCAAGTTGATTATGAACTCGACGGGCGACCAGTTCTTTCTGCCGGACTCGTCGCAGTTTTACTTCGCCGATCTGAAGGGCGAAAAGAATCTGCGCTATGTTCCGAACGCCGACCACTCGCTGCGCAATAGCGATGCCGGGTCTACACTGGGCGCGTTCTATGAGTCGATCGTGCGCGGCACGCCGCGGCCGCGCTTCACGTGGACGATCGGGAACGGCACGATCCGCGTGAAGAGTCTCGACAAACCCAGCGAGGTCAAAGTGTGGCAGGCGACCAATCCCACGGCACGCGACTTCCGCCTCCAGACGATCGGTCCCGTCTATACCAGCGCACCGCTCGAGGCCGAGAGCGAAGGTGTCTACGTGGCCAGGATCTCTGCGCCGCCCAAAGGTTGGACGGCGTGGTTCATGGAACTGACCTTTCCAACGGGCGGCAAGTATCCGCTTAAACTCACAACGGAAGTCAAAGTGCTGCCGGAGGCGTATCCCTATCCGGCTTACAAGCCTGCCAAGGTGAACTGACGCCTGCGCTGAAGAGAAGTGGTGGAGTCGCAACCTCCGGTCGCTAACGCTTTCGGCACCGCTATGGCGCCAGCGACCGGAGGCGCAACTATTTCGATCCTGGATCGGAGATCCATGCAATGAATTATGACGATCGTTTTGGAATGACTGCGGCGGAATGGCGAACACTGCGTGCGATGAAGACTCCGTTTGGCATTCAGCGCTTTCTTGACGAGGGCGTGCGTTATAACAAGGAGCCCGATGGCGAGACGTGCCGCTCTCCGCGTCGCGTGCTGCGCGACCGCACGGGACACTGCATGGAAGGCGCATTGTTGGCGGCCGCCGCGCTGCGGGCGTTGGGACGTCCGCCCCTGGTTATGTATCTGGCCGCAGTGCGCGACGACGATCACGTCCTGGCGCTTTATTCGGAAGGCGGTTGTTGGGGTGCGATCGCTAAGTCCAACTATTCCGGCCTGCGCTCGCGCGAGCCCGTCTACCGCAGCCTGCGCGAGTTGGCGATGTCGTACTTCGAGCATTACTACAATCTGAAGGGCGAGAAGACGCTGCGCGGCTATTCCCGTGCCATCGATCTCGCACGCTTTGACGCCGGCGGCTGGATGACCGCCGAAGATGACGTTTGGGCGATTTCCGATTACTTGTCGCTTACGCATCACTACAAGTTGATTGGCAAAGCGGTGCAGCGGCGCTTGCGGCCGATGGATGCGAGGCTGTTTGCTGCTGGCCGGCTGGGCATGCAGGATTAGCGATTTTCTTTCCGCCGCGGCGAACGAAATTTGCCGGTCTCCGCAATTAGTTCACAGGCTCTACGCGATCAGGCCCAAGTGCGCCAGATGGTGACGGCCGTGCCAGGCGTAGAGATGGACATTGTGGGCCAGCGTCATCGCGCCGCGTTCCGGATGCAGGAAGGCGCGTTCAAAATCGGCTGGCTTGAGCGCGCGTAGCAGCACGACCCAGCGGCGATGCAGCGCGTCGAGCAAATCCAACGATAATTCGACGGGTGCGTTGCGCGCGTCTTCGAGTTCGGCCCAAAGCGCTTCCTTGTAAGGCTTGATGGTGGGCGTGTCTTCGGTCAGCGCGAGGCGGAAGCGCACATAGCTGTTGATGTGGCTGTCGACGAGGTGATGCACCACCTGCCGCGCGGTCCAGCCGCCTTCGCGGTAGGGCGTGTCGAGGCGGGCTGCGCCGAGCTTCGCTATCGCGCCGCGAATCTGTTCCGGCAGCGCCGCGATCTGGTCGATCGACTCGGCGAGCGGAGGGGCGGCGTTCAGGTCGGGTTTTCCGATCGGGTATTTTAGGTCCACGGCTTTATTTTGACAGGCCGGAAGGCGGCTTGCTAGAGTGGGTCTTTCCTATGGGGCAACCTTCTTCGCTCAAAACCACTCCGCTGAACGAGACGCATCGGAACTCCGGCGCGCGGATGGTTGATTTTGGCGGATGGGACATGCCGGTACAGTACTCCGGCATTCTCGAAGAGCACCGTGCCGTTCGGAATGCGGTGGGTTTGTTCGATGTGAGCCACATGGGCGAGATCGAGGTCCGTGGTCCGGAAGCTCTGCAACTGGTCAACTACGTCTCCACGAACAACGCCGCCAATCTCAAAATCGGGCAGGCTCACTACGCCGGACTGCTTTACGCACATGGCGGCTTTGTCGATGACATTCTGGTGCACAAGGTGGCCGACGATCACTATTTTCTGTGCGTGAACGCGTCTAACCAGGAGAAGGATTTCGAGCACATCCGCAATGCCAACCCCTGGAACTGCGCCGTCGAATTCGCCAGCGAACGTTACTCCCAGATCGCCGTGCAAGGGCCGAAAGCCGCGGCGACTTTGCAGAAGCTGACCAAGACCGACCTCTCTGCGATTCGCTATTACTGGTTCGCGGATGGGGAAGTCAGCGGCGCGCCGGCGCGCATCGCGCACACCGGCTACACGGGCGAAGACGGTTTCGAAATCTATGCCGCGCCGGACCAAGCCCCGCGATTGTGGAATGAATTACTGGCAGCAGGTGCGGAGTACGGCATCAAGCCCTGCGGGCTGGGCGCGCGCAACACCTTGCGGCTCGAAGCGAAGATGGCCTTGTATGGACATGAGATCGGCCCGTCGATCACGCCATTTGAGGCCGATCTGGCCTGGATCGTCAAAATAGAGAAGGGCGATTTCCTGGGCCGGGAAGCGCTAGCCGGGCAACTGCGTGACGGTGTGAAACGCAGCTTGATTGGTTTTGAAATGCGCGGGCGCGGCATTGCCCGCGATGGCTACGAAGTGATGGTCGAGGGAGCAGCCGCGGGCTGGGTCACCAGCGGCGGACCCGCTCCGACGCTGAACAAGAACATCGGACTCTGCTACCTTCCCAAGGAACTGGCCACGATCGGCCGGACGATCCATGTGCTGGTGCGCAATCAGCCGGTGGAAGCTGTGACAGTGCCCACACCCTTTTACAAGAGAGCGAAATTCTAAATGTATCCCGAAACTTTCTGCTATACGAAGGAACATGAGTGGGTCCTCGTCGAGGGCGAGACCGCAACTGTCGGCATCACGGATCACGCTCAGAAGGAGTTGGGCGACATCGTGTATGTCGATCTGCCGAAGCTGGAGACCGTCGTCGAACAGGGCAAGCCGCTCGGTTCGGTGGAGTCGGTGAAGGCCGTTTCCGACATCTTCGCTCCGGTTACGGGCACAGTGCTGGAGATCAACACGCTGCTCGCGGACGCTCCGGAAAAGCTCAATGAAGATCCGCACGGCGCGGCGTGGCTCGTGAAAATTAAGCTCAGCAATCCTGACGAAATGAAAGCTCTGCTGAGCGCCGCGAAGTATCAGGAATATTTAGGGCTGGAAGATTTAGGCCGCGCGTAACGTCGCGGCACTGCTCCGCACGCGCGCGTTGATTCGCGGCCACCCGATGTACTATGCGATACCTACCGAAGTCCGACTCCGAACGCCGCCAAATGCTTACAGCCTGTGGCGTGGAGAAGCTCGAAGATCTATTTTCCGCACTGCCGGGCGAGGTGCTGTTGAACCGGCCTCTCGCGCTGGAGCCCGGTAAATCCGAATACGAAATCGTCGACTATTTTCAGGCTCTGGCCGCGCGCTGCGCCTCGGGTTACGCGTCGTTCCTCGGCGCCGGCGCTTACAATCATTACCGGCCGGTGCTGGTGGATACCGTCGTTTCGCGCGGCGAATTTCTGACCTCGTACACGCCTTATCAGGCCGAGATCTCGCAAGGCACGCTCACGACGATCTTCGAATTTCAGACGATGATCTGCCAGCTCACGGGCATGGAGGTGGCGAATGCGTCGATGTACGACGGTTCCTCCAGCGTGCCCGAAGCCGCGATGATGGCCGCGCGCATTACCGGACGCGACGGCGTTGTGGTCAGCCGCGCGGTGCATCCGGAGTACCGCGAGGTGCTGCGCACCTATGCCAAGAACCAGGACATGCCTGTGGCGGAGTCCGGCTACGGCGGCGAGACGGGAATGCTCGATCTCGAAGATCTGGAACGCCGCGTCGATGACAAGACGGCGGCTGTGATTATTCAGTCGCCCAATTTTTTCGGCATTGTCGAAGACGTCGAGCGTACCGCTGCGATAGCTCATGCCAAAGGTGCGCTGCTCGTTGTCGTGTTTACGGAAGCGGTCGCGCTGGGACTGCTGGCGCCGCCGAAGGGAGCCGACATCGTGGCAGGCGAGTTGCAGTCCTTCGCAATTTCGCCGAGCTACGGCGGTCCGTTCGTGGGCATCCTGGCGACGAAGGAAAAATACATCCGGCAGATCCCCGGACGGCTGGTGGGCCAGACCACGGATTCGCGCGGCGAGCGCGCTTTCTGCCTGACGCTGTCGACCCGCGAACAGCACATCCGCCGCGAGAAGGCGACCTCAAATATTTGCACGAACCAGGCGCTAGTGGCGCTGATGGCGACGGTCTTCATGACCGTGTATGGCAAAGAGGGCCTGCGCGAACTGGCCCTGCAAAATCTCTCAAAAGCGCACTTCCTCGCCGCGGATCTGCCGCGCCGTTTCAGCGGCCCGTTCTTCAATGAGTTCGTCGTCCGGCCGAACGGCAAGACGCCGGAGGAGATCAACAAGCAACTGCTGAAGAGCAAGATCATCGGCGGTTTGCCACTGGCGCGTTTCTATCCGGAACTCGAAGATTGCCTGTTGTTCTGCGCGACCGAGACCAGCCGGCGCGAAGCGATGGAGATCGTCAGAAAGGTGGTGGCGTAATGATCCGCAAAGTGAGGCCGCACCTGACGCAGAACGAATCGCTGCTTTTCGAGATCAGTTCGCCGGGGAAAAAGGGCTACCAGCTTCCGGACCTCGACGTGCCCTCAGTGGATCCGGCCGAGGCGCTCGGCGCCGGGAACGTGCGCGCGGAGATCGAAGGCTTTCCTGAAGTCAGCGAAGTGGAAGCGATCCGCCACTACACGCGTCTTTCGACGTGGAACTACGCCATCGACCTGGGGCTCTATCCGCTGGGCTCGTGCACGATGAAGTACAATCCGCGCATCAACGAATTGGTGGCGCGTTTGGAAGGTCTGGCGGGCGCTCATCCGTATCAACCTGAAGCGCTCTCGCAGGGCGCGCTACGGTTGATGGCGGCGATCGAGGCGGCGCTGCTCGAGATTACCGGAATGGATGCCGTCACGCTGCAACCCGCGGCGGGCGCGCACGGCGAGTTGACCGGGGCGCTTGTGGTGCGCGCTTATCATGAGTCGAAGGGCAACCCGCGCAAGAAGATTCTGATCCCCGATTCGGCGCACGGCACCAATCCGGCGACGGCGGCGATGGCCGGCTACGCCGTGGAGAATATACGCTCGAACGGGCAGGGCATGATCGACGTGGAGTCGTTGGCGCGCCTGGTCGATAAAGATGTCGCGGCGCTGATGGTGACCAATCCGAATACCGTCGGCGTCTTCGAGCAGGACATACGCAAGATCGCGGACATTCTGCACTCGAAGGGCGCGCTCGTCTATATGGACGGGGCCAACATGAACGCCCTGGTGGGCATCACAAGGCCCGGCGATTTCGGCGTCGATGTAATGCACCTGAACCTGCACAAGACGTTTTCGACGCCGCATGGCGGAGGCGGTCCGGGTTCGGGTCCAGTGGCGGTGAAGAAGAAACTCGAACCATTCCTGCCGTTGCCGAGAATCAGGAAGCGGGGCGCGAAGCTGTCATGGGATTACAACCGCCCGAAGTCGATCGGACGCGTGCGCGCGTTCTATGGCAACTTCGGAGTGCTTGTGCGGGCGCTGGCCTACATCCTGGCCCACGGCGGGCCGGGACTGCGCAAGGCCACGATGGACGCGGTGCTCAACGCCACTTACATCCGCAAAGGACTGGAGCCGTATTACGATCTGCCATTGCAGGCTCCCACGATGCACGAGGTGGTCTTCAGCGACGAGCGCCAGGCGAAGCTCGGCGTGAAGACCGGCGACATCGCCAAGCGCCTGATCGACCATGGCTTCCATCCCTACACCGTGAGCTTTCCGATGATCGTGCACGGCGCCATGATGATGGAACCGACCGAGACCGAGAGCAAGCAGGAACTCGACTTGTTCATCGAGGCGATGATCGATATCGCCAAGGAGATCGAGAGCGACCCCGAGAGCGTCAAGACGGCGCCGCACCTTACGCGCACAAGCCGTGTCGATGAAGTGACGGCGGCGCGGAAACCTGTCATCCGCTGGAAGAAGGATTAGCCGCACGTCCCGCGCATGAACGCGATTTCAAATTCGTTTTGCTGGCGTTCGTTCGCGTTGATCTGCTGCTTTGTACTGCTGCTGCGGCTGCCGTTTCTGAACCAGGCAATTCAGGGCGACGACGTCTATTACCTCGCCGCGGCGGAGCACGCGCAGATGGAGCCGCTGCATCCCAACCATGCGGTGATCGTGTTTCTCGGCCAGGAGGTCTCGCTACGCGGGCACCCGCACCCGCCGTTGAACGGTTGGATTCTCGGCGCGCTGCTGGCGCTGGTTGGCGACATTCGCGAAGTCCCATTTCACGCGGCTTATGTTCTGTTCTCATTGATCGCGGCGCTCGCGATGTGGTCTCTGGCGCGGCGATTTTCCGAGCGGCCGATGTGGGCGACGCTTTTATTTTTAGCTACTCCGGCTTTTGTCGTCAACGGGAATTCGCTTGAATCGGACCTACCGTTTCTCGCGTTCTGGATGCTCTCGGCCGCGTGCTTTGTGAAGGCCGTGGACGGCGCGTCGGCGCGCTGGCTCGCCGGCGCGGTGATCTCGATGGCGCCGGCCGCTTTGGTGGCGATGCAGTCCATTTTCCTCGCGCCGGTGTTGGGCGCGTATCTATGGATGCGGCGGCGAAATTGGCGCGCGGGATGGTTGGCGCTGTGCGCGGCACCGGCCGCACTCGCGTTGTGGCAGCTTTCCGAAAAGCTCTCCGGCGCCGCTCTGCCGGCTTCCGAACTGGCCGGGCACTTGCAGACCATGGCTCTGCAGACGCTTGCGAAGAAGGCCGCGAACGCTGTCGCGTTGACGGTCCACCTGGGTTGGATAATCTTTCCTCCGTTGGTCTGGTGGGCTTTTCGCGACGTGGGCCGCATCGGCTGGATCGTGGTGGGTGCTTCCGCGGCGGTGGCTGCTTATGCCGATCCGAACCCGCTGTTCTGGCTGTGCTTTGCGACGGGCGTGCTCGTGATCGTATGGTGCGCACGACGTTGGAGGGAGTTTGAAGCAGCCTGGATACTGCTGTTTTTCGCGTGCGCTCTGGCGGTGTTCTTCGCCGGTTCGGCGCGCTACCTGCTGCCGCTGGCCGCTCCGCTTGCGATTCTGGTGAGCCGCCGGGGCCGCTGGTTGCCCGCTGGATTCGCTGTGCAGGTGCTGCTCGGCCTGGCGTTGAGCTACACGAATTATCAACATTGGGACGCCTATCGCGAGTTTGCGGAATCGCTGCCGAAGGAGACCGATGGCAAGCGCGTGTGGATTAATGGCGAGTGGGGTTTGCAGTATTACGGCGAGGCGCGCGGCGGCCTGGCGTTGAAACAGGGGCAGGCCGTGCGGCCGGGCGAGTACGTGCTCTCGAGCGAGTTGGGCTATCCTACCGCATTCACGACAGGCGGCGGAGTCCTGACCCCGGTGGCCGTGCGCGAGATCCGTCCGGCGCTTCCGCTGCGGCTGATCGGACTTCAATCGAAGTCGACCTATTCGACGGCGAGCACGGGCTTCCGCGCTTTCGACGTGTCCAACGCGGCGCTCGACCGCGTGAAGCTCTCCGTTGTTGTCGAGCGTGAGCCAACATTGAGCGATCTGCAATCCGGCGCGCCCGAGGCCGACAGCCACATTGTCAGCGGCGTCTATGCGCTCGAAGGACGCACGCGTTGGATGGCGGGCCGCGCGGTGTTGCTGCTCAAGCGGCCTGATGCGGCGTCCGTTTTACGCGCGTCGGTCTACATCCCGGACAGCGCGCCGGCGCGCCGCCTGAGCGTGTCTCTGGACGGCGTGGAAGTTGCCTCCACGCTGTGTCCGGGGCCGGGTATGTGCGAAGCGAAATCGGGAGCAATCGCCGCGGGTGCGGGGACGGCCACGGTTGCCGTCATGGTCGATAAGACGTTTCAGGCGCCGAACGACCGGCGCGAGTTGGGCGTGGTGCTGGCGGCGGCCGGGTTCATCGCACCGTAGTCATTGGATTGCCGATCGAGCTTGCCTCCCGTCGCTGGCGCTTGTTCCGAAAATTCGTGCGACGAAGTACTTACTCGCGCGGAGGGGTTTCCTTGGCGAGATAAAGCGTTTGCGAAGGGAACGCCATGCCCGTGCCGACCGCCTCGACGAGATCCATAATCCTCAGCAGCAACTCTTCACGAATTGTGCAGAACTCCGTCCAGTCGCGGGTGAGTACGTAAGCGAAGACTTCGACATTCAGGGAAGACGCGGCGAACTGCACAAAACGCACGCCCAGCGATTTGTCTTCGATGCGCGGATCTTTTGCGAGCATCTCGCGCATGTCGTCGATCAGCTTGCGCAGTTGCGCCGGCGTCGTCTCGTAGCGTAGGCCGATGACCGGATTGAACCAAATCTTGTCGCGGTGCGCGAAGTTCTCGATCGGCATCGCGGCGAGCATCCCGTTGGGGATCGACAACAGCGTGCGGTCGAGCGTGCGCACGGCGGTGGAGCGCAGGCCGATGTCTTCGACGGTGCCGCGCTGGTCGCCGAAGCGGCAGAAATCTCCGACACGAATCACCTGGTCCGAGAGCAGCGATACGCCGCCGAAGAAGTTCTCCAGCGTCTTCTGTGCCGCCAGGGCAACCGCGATACCGCCGATGCCGAGGCCGGCCAGCACGCCGGTGATCTCGAAGCCGAGGATGCGCAGTGCCGTCAGCAGCACGGCGATCGCGAGCACGGTCTCGAGGATGCGACGGCCCATAATCAGCATCGAGCCCGCGGCGGTCAGACCTCGGCTTGCGGCCAGTGCCGAGGCTCTCTTGGCGGCGTGCTGCACCCAGCGCGACAGCAGCCAGCCGACACCGCAGGTGATCGAGATCTGCACGAGGCGCGCATAGTATTGGCGGTAGAGCGGAGGGATTCCAATGGCCAGGATCAAGGAGGAATGAACGATCATCGTCAGGATCACAAGCAGCGGAGTCGACGTCTCTTTCCAGAAATTCGCTCCCGGAGTCTTCCTGCGCCAGGCGGCGAGTGCGCTCATCGGCAGAACCAACAGTTTCAGGAGCAGCCAGGCGACGCCGACCGAGACCGGGATCAACAGGATCGCGGCGAGCCAGCGCCACAATGGGATCGAGAGAACCTCGATGCGCACCAGCGCTTCCGGAAGTACGCTCTCGATCTCCGGGTAGCCGACTTCCTTGTACAACGCCGGCACGCGCGCGATTGTGCCGGCGGAGATCAACCAGATCGGGACGCCAGTCTTCTCCTCGACGCGCAACAGAATCAGCGTCTCTGTTCTGTCGGCATTGAGCGAGCCGGCGGCCTCGCGATCGGGCGGCAGACTGTCGCCTTGGCTGCCTTCCGGCGCGTTGCTGATCCGGTCGAGGTCGCCATGAAAGCTCTGCGACATGATGGCGTTCAACTCGCGCGCCAGTTCGCGGCCTTCCTTCCTGTCGCGCATGTCCTCGGGAATCTGGAGGAATTGCGTGGCGAGGCCGAACTTGCCGGATTGCGCGGCGCGCAGGAAGCCCACCAGTGCGCCGCGCGGTGTGCTGCGGCCGAGCGTGTCCTGCGGTTCGCTGGGCGCTGCGGCGGCGGTCTCGCTCTTGCCTAACAGACCCGATAACTGGCCGTGTAGCGCGGCGGCGGAGAGTAGCAGCGCGATGACGGCGTTCCTCGAAAGTTGGCTCATGGTTTCTACCATTGGAGCCGAAAGCAGGCGCGAAGTCCAGAGCCGCGGCGTGAGGACTCTCGCTTAGTTGATGATTTTGTTGAAGATATGATAACCTATTGCACATTAAGGGGAAATTGATTTGAAGTCGAACGGGCGACTGAGGAGAATGGCTGGCGGCTCTTGGTGCAGGGCTCGGCTCTTGGTGGTTTTGTGCTTGGCCTCGATCCCGGTTTTGGCATCCTGGCAGTCGGCCGGACCCTTTGGCGGGACGGCGCAATACGTCGCCGTCGATCCTCAGAACCCCAACACGATTCTGGCGGGCTCGGTGAATTCGCTCCTGTACCGCTCTGCCGACCGTGGTGAATCGTGGAGCAGGCTGGCGTTCCCACGCAACTTCTCCGGCAGCATCCGGACCATTCTGATCGACTCGAAGGATTCGCGCCATTATCTGATTGGAGTGCAGGTCACGGGTTCGCGCGGCGCCGGTCTGTACCAGAGCAGGGACGCGGGCGAGACCTGGGAAGCCGTGCCGGATCTCGCTGAAAACTCCGTGGAGGCTCTGGCCGTCTTTCCGGGCGACAGCACCCGGATCGTGGCGGGCACGCGTAATGGAGTCCATCTCAGCACCGATAATGGAGACCACTGGAAACGGATCTCTCCACCCGAAAACCAGCAACTGCTCTTTGTGACGGCGGTCGCGTTTCACAGCAGTGACGCCAACGTGATCCTGGCGGGCACTTCGCACCTGCCCTGGAAGACGGTGGACGGCGGGGCGTCCTGGGCGTCGATCCACACGGGTATGATCGACGATTCCGACGTCTTTTCCGTGTATGTGGATCCTGCGGAGCCGCAGCGCGTTTTCGCGAGTGCGTGCAGCGGCATTTACCGCAGCGATTCCGGCGGCGATCGCTGGGTGAAGGCCGCAGGTATCCCTTCGACGCACCGCCGCACGCACGTCATCACCGTGCAACCGGGCAGCGCCGGGACCGTCTTTGCTGGAACCACGCTGGGCTTGTTGAAGTCACTCGATGGCGGCATGACCTGGAAGGTGATGAACCGCCACGACGTCAACTCGATCGCGTTCGATCCCACGGACCCGAAGACGTTCTATATGGCGACTTCAAATGCGGGCGTCTGGAGAAGCAGCGACGGCGGGGAGACGGTAAAGCCGCTCAATGACGGTTTCGTTGTACGCTCGGTGGGCCGCGTCATTTCGAGCGGCGGCAAACTCTATGCGAATACGTTGCAGGGCGCCGAATTCGGCGGGGTGTTCGTCAGCCCGGATCGGGGCCGGAGTTGGAATCTGCTGGCCAATGCCGAGGCGCTCAAAGACGGGAACATCCTCAGCCTGGCGAGTTCGTCCGCGCACGCGGATCTGCTTTTTGCCTTCAATGAGTCGCACATCCTGAAATCGGTGGACCGGGGCCGGAGTTGGAACCCGACGCCCGGCCAGCCGACGATTTACAAGCGAGGCGTGGGCCGTGTTCCGCTACGCATCAACAGTATGATCGTGATGGATGGCGGCAAGCCGGTCGTCGTTGCCGGCACGCAGGCCGGCCTGTTCCGCAGCGTGGATGCGGGCGCTACATGGATTGAGGTCCGGCTCAATTCTCAAGTTGGTACACCGGTGCTCTCGATTCACGCGGCCTCCGATGGAGGCAAGACGCTGCTGATTCGTACACCGAAGTTTTTGTATGTGACGACGGACGGGGCGGGGAAGTGGCAGCAACTGCCGCCGCCAGTGGATCCGTCGAGGATTTACGATCTGGCGGTTGCTCCCGGAAATGCGGGTCCGATTCTGGCTGCGACGGCCGAGGGAATCTATCAATCCGGTTCTGGCGGTATGACTTGGAGCCAGAGTAAATCCGGGATTTCGGATGAAACAGTCTCAGCATTGCGCTATCATCCAGTTAGGTTAGGGGAAGTTTATGCGGTGCAATTTGGCCGCCTCTTCCGGTCCGGCGACAGCGGGACGACGTGGAACGCTGTGCCGGACGCAGCTCTGCGCGGCACTTTCGTGAAGAGCCTGTCTTTTTTCCCCGAAGCGCCGGATCGGCTATTTGCCGTGACCGTCGATACAGGGTTGATTTTTTTGGATCTAAACAGTTGAATTAGAATTAGAATATTGAGAGAAGGAGGAGTTTCGCATCTCGTATGTCCATGGACAATCGTAGTTCCCATTTGAGCCGCTTGCGACGTGGCGCCGGAGTCGTACTGACGGCAGGCATGCTGTTGGCCGCCGCAGTTCCCGCGTCCGCGCAAAACGCCGTCAAGAAGGTTGTGAAACAGACCGAGGGCGAGTTGCCCGACATGGTCGAAATCAGTGGGTTTGGAGGCGGAAGCTTCTATAAGCAGGTGAACAAAGGACTCGGCACGAAGCACGAAGATGGTGGTGTGCTGGGAGTGCGTGTCACCGAGAATTTCGGGAAGTATTTCGGTCTCGAGGAGAGCTACTCCTACAGCGTCAACAACCTGCGTTTTGTCACCGCCCCCAAGGTTGGGCAGTGGCCTCCGACCTTTGGCACACGCGTGCATAGCGTCTATCTGAGCCCGGTTGTCTATTTCACACCGCGTGGTTCGAAGATCCGTCCGTTTGCGACCGTCGGCGTGGGCTTCGCCCAGTACAATCCGACGAGCAATGCAATGGTGCGTGCGAGGCAGTTCCCCGACTATGCCCCGTACCAAGCCCAGGCACTGAACGATAACCTCCAGGTTTCCATGAATTACGGCGGCGGCGTGAAGTTCCATCTGTCCGATCACTGGGGCCTTCGCGTCGATATGCGCGGTTCGATGTCGCGCAACCCGACTTACGTCCTGCCCGACTTCTCGTCCACGGGCGTTTACATCCCGCGGCACGACAAGTTGCACGGCCTGCAGACCACGCTGGGCGTGACCTACTACATCGGCAAGAAGGCTGTTCCGCCTCCTCCGCCGCCACCGCCACCACCACCGCCGCCGCCGCAGTTGGCGAAGATGCTGGGCGGTTCGCTGACGGGCCTGGAAGGTCTGCTCTGCCAGGGCAAAGCGATCACTGTGCATGCCTCTGGCTCCGATCCCGAGAACCACCAGATCGCTTACCGCTGGAAGCTCAACGGCCAGCCGGGCCGCAGCACTACGTCCGACTTCACGTTCACTCCCGACCGCGCCGGTGATTTCGTGATCGAGTGGGAAGTGGTCGATACGACCAACAACTCCCGTACCGCGTCCGGCGGACCGATTACGGTCACCGTGCAGCCGTACACAGCTCCGACAGCCACCAGTTGCTCCGCCAGCCCGGCCGCCATCAAAGCCGGTGACGTAGCGACACTCTCGGTGTCGGGCAGCGGTTCCCCTTGCAGCAGCATTCAGTACAAGTGGACCGTATCCGAAGGCGCCGTGACAAACGGCACTGGAGCCTCCGCGCAGTTCGACTCGAAGCAGGTTGCGTTTGAGCCGGGCGGCAAGATCCAGACCAAGACCGTCAAGGCGACGGCTACCGTGACCGACGATCGCGGCGCGAGCGCCACCTGCGGCGCGGACATCCGGGTCACCTCGACTCCGGTTGCGATCCGCTTCGCCGATCTCGTCTTCTCCAAAGGCAGCGCACGCGTCAACAATTGCGCCAAGCGTGTTCTGCTTGAGGAAGTCGCCCAGAAAGCCAGCGATGCCGATTACGAAATCGTGCTCGTCGGCCACATCGACAGCGATGAAGTTGCCAAGGGCAAGAGCAAGAAGGCTGTTGAACTGGATCGCCAGCGCGTGATGAACGCGGCAGCGGTTCTGTCCGGTGGCACCGGCACCTGCGCCCGTCTCGATCGCGCCCGCATCAAAGCGGACTGGGTCGGCACGGAGCAGACCGCCGACATGCAGCCGGGGCTCTGCGGCACATCGACCCGTGCGGAAACCAAGGAACGCAGCACTTCGAAGGTGACGACGGCCGACCAGAATCGCCGTGTTGAAGTTTGGCTGGTTCCGAAGGGTACGGCGATGCCGGCTTCCGTCAAGTCGGCCAAAGAGCTGTCCGAGAAGGAGCTTACCAAGCTTGGTTGCCCGAAGTAAGTAGTTAGTCAGAGAGTAAAAGAAACGGCCGGGGCAGGGAATCCTGCCCCGGCCGTTTGTCTTTGGTTAGCGAGCGCAGAAGCCACGGCGCAGCCACTCACGTTGAATGCCAGCAGTGCGTTTACCGGCGGCCGGCCACCAGAATCACGACCGAACGTGGCCCCGCCAGGTAATCGGATTGCACTGCGAGCGGGAGATCGAGGCCAGGATCCACGATGTCGTTCGGCGCTGCCAGCGAGGTGTCGGCGAAGCGGCGCCACTCCCACCCGGCCAACTCCGGCAGTTCGAAGCGCACGCCTTCCCAGTATGCGTTCACGATCAGGTGGATGTGCTCGGTCTCGCCGGTTTCGCCCATGCCGATGATGTGCATGCCGATCGAGCGCGACTCCCAACTCCAGTCCGGCTGATTTCGTTTTGTGCCGTGCCATTCGATGCGCGGCCGGCCGTCTTCGCCGTCGATGACGAAGCTGGCGCGGCGCAGCAGCGGATGGTGTTTACGGAATGCAATCATGCGCCGGAAGAAGCGGTGTAACTCTGAGTTCGTGTCGAGCAGATCCCAATTCAGCCAACTTACTTCATTGTCCTGACAGTACGCGTTGTTGTTGCCCTGCTGCGTGCGCCCGAATTCGTCGCCGGCCAGAATCATTGGGGCGCCGTCGGCGAGCAGCAGAATCGCGGCGAAGTTCTTCTGCTGGCGGCGCCGCAGACTCAGAATTTCCTGCGAATCCGTGGGACCCTCCACGCCGCAGTTCCAGCTCAGGTTGCTATCCTGGCCGTCGCGGTTATCCTCGCCGTTCATCAGGTTATGCTTCACGTTATAGGAAACCTGGTCAGCGAGCGTGAAACCATCATGGCAGGTGACGAAGTTGATGCTGTGATAGGGCTGGCGTCCGCTGGTCTGATAAAGATCCGGGCTGCCCACCAGACGAGTGGCAAGTGCCGTGGTCATGCCCGCATCGCCCTTGAGGAATTTGCGCACATCGTCGCGGAACTTGCCATTCCATTCCGCCCAACGGCCCCAGGCTGGAAATGTGCCCACCTGGTATAACCCGGCGGCATCCCAAGCCTCGGCGATCAACTTCGTATTGGCTAGCAGCGGATCGTTGGCGAGGCGTCTGAGCAACGGAGGGTCGGCGAGCACACTGCCGTCCTGGCCGCGCCCGAGGATTGCCGCGAGATCGAATCGGAAGCCGTCGACGTGCATCTCTGTGACCCAGTAACGCAGGCAGTCGCAGATCAGATCGCGCACCACGGGATGGTTGCAGTTGAACGTGTTGCCGCAGCCCGAGTAGTTATGATACTTGCCTGTCACTGGGTCGATGATGTAATAGATCGCGTTGTCGATGCCGCGGAAAGACCACAAGGGCCCACCCTCGTGTCCTTCGGCCGTGTGGTTAAAAACCACGTCGAGGATCACTTCGATGCCGGCCTCGTGCAGTTGTTTGACGAGTCTCTGAAACTCGGGTACCGGTTGCGCCGGATCAGATGCGTAGGACGCGTTCGGAGCGAAGAAACCGATCGGCTGGTAGCCCCAGTAGTTGAGTAACTGCTCGCCGGTGAAAGGGTTGTAGCGGTTCGAGTCGGATTCCTCGAACTCGTTTACCGGCAGAAGTTCTACAGCCGTCACACCGAGGTCTTTCAAGTAGGGAATCTTCTCGATGATGCCCGCGAATGTTCCCGGCTGCGAGACCCCCGAAGAAGGATGGCGCGTGAAGCCGCGCACGTGCATTTCGTAGATCACCGAATCGGCCAGTGGAATGTTGAGCGGCTGGTCGAGACCCCAATCGAAATCGTCGTCGATGATCACGGAGCGCCGGGCCCGATTACTGAGGATGCCCCATTTCTCGCCGCCGTGGATGGCCCGTGCGTGCGGGTCGAGCAGAATACAGGCCGGGTTGAAGCGATGGACCAGCGGGTTTTCGTTTGGATAGCGGTCCATGCGATAGCCATACTGCACTGTGTTTTCGAGTCCACGCACGAGCACGTGCCAGATCTCGCCGGTCTTGTTGAAGCGTGGATCAAGCGCGAACTCAGCGAATGGACCGTCATCGTCGGGAGCGAAGAGCGCTAGCGACACCGCAGTCGCGTCTTTCGAGAAGATGGCGAAGTTGATTCCGTCCCGCACGGGTGTTGCGCCGAGCGGCAAGGGTTGGCCTCGAAGGAACTCAACAGGGCGGAGGTTCGAGGCCTGTCTTTTCGATAAGCAGGATGGACCGGTCGACATTGATACCTTATCCAGTTGACCACAAACGGGCCGCGGGCCGCATCGGAAACGCGCACACAGCCGGAGTTGCTACCATATCTCGGATGAAGATTCTGGTTCTCAACTCCGGCAGCTCCTCGGTGAAGTTTCAACTGATCGAGACAAGCCCGGAGCAAATCGCCGCCGGCCAGGATCGCCTGCTGGCCAAGGGCATGATCGAGAAGATCGGCGGTGCGGAGTCTGTCATAACGTACCGTGCCGGCGACGGGGCTTCCGTCCGCATGGAACGCGGCGTGCCGGACCACAAACACGCCATCGAAGTGGCCTTTGAGTGCTTGTCGCAGCACGGCGGCGTCGTGGCCAGCCCGTTGGACATCGAAGCGGTCGGCCACCGCATCGTGCATGGAGGCGAACACTTTACGGCGTCGGCGTTGATGGACGACGAGGTGGTGCGGCAGGTCGAAATGGCCATCGAACTTGCGCCGCTGCACAACCCGCCGAACATCAAGGGCTATTACGCCGCGCGCGTGCTGCTGCCGCACGCCGCACATGTGGCCGTCTTCGATACGGCGTTTCATCAGACGCTGCTGCCCAAGGCTTACCTCTACGGACTGCCATACAGCGCCTACACGCAGCACCGCATCCGGCGCTACGGTTTCCACGGCAGTTCACACCGTTATGTGACGGGGCGCTACGCCGAGATCCATGGCGCGCCGCCGGAGCGCTTTAAGCTGATCACCTGCCATCTCGGCAACGGCTGCTCGATGTGCGCGGTCGACTGCGGCCGCTCGGTCGAGACCTCGATGGGTTTTACGCCGCTGGAGGGCTTGTTGATGGGTACGCGTCCGGGAGATCTTGACAGCGGCGCATTGCTCTTCCTGCTGGAGCGCGGAGGCGTGGCTCCGGCCGAAGTGGAGAGCCTGCTGAATCGCGAGTCGGGGTTGCTGGGCGTCTCGGGTGTGTCAAACGACATGCGTGATATTTTCCGCGAGGCGGATAAGGGCGACATGCGCGCCAATCTTGCCATCGAAATTTACTGCCATCGCATCAAGAAGTATCTGGGCGCCTATTTCGCGCTGCTGAACGGCGCGGATGCTATCGTGTTCACGGGCGGTGTGGGCGAGCACCAATGGCGCGTACGCGCTCTTGTCTGCGAGGAGATGGATGCGCTCGGTATTCAGTTGGACGAGGAACGTAATGAAGCGGCCGCGGGCTTGGAGGCGGAAATCTCTAGCGCTGGCGCCAGAACGCGCGTGTGGGTGATTCCTACAAATGAAGAACTGGTGATCGCGCGGGATACGCTCGGCTGCGTACTGGCGCTTTGAATGAGCGCAGGCGTGGAAAACGAAAAAGGCGGCCTTTGCAGGCCGCCTCTTCGTGAATTCCGCCCAAAACCTCCAAGAACTACCAGCGCGGTTCGCGCCTCTTGTTGCCACCGCCGCCGCCGCCGAATCCGCCGCGGCCGCCACCGCCGCCACTCGGACGCTTGTTGGCTCCGAAACCGCCACGGCCGCCGCCGCCGCCTTCGCCCTTCGGGCGAGCTTCATTTACGTTGATGCCGCGTCCGTTGACGTCGGTGCCGTTCAGCGCGTTGATGGCCTGGTCCGCTTCCGAGTTAGCGGACATTTCGACAAAGCCAAAGCCCCGGGAGCGGCCCGTGTCGCGGTCAGTGACAATCGTCACCCGTTCCACCGCGCCATAGCGCTCAAACAACGATCTCAGGTCCTGCTCCGTCGTTCCAAAATCCAAGTTTCCGACGAAAATATTCTTCATGCTATCTCCTTACGAGTGGTGAGCGGCGTTGCTGGAGGTAATGCTGACCTGCATCATGGGCGGATCGATGTGTAGTTTACCGGGCAAAACCGTACGCGCCATTAGTATAGCAGAATCCGGCGTTGTCAAGAGACAAAAATCGAACGGTCTCAAACACTGCCCACATGCCTCCGTTTCTGATACTCTAACTAATTCGGCTCCAGGATTCAACTATGAATTTTCCATTCCAACTTCGCACTTCGCACGCCGCCAGCGCGGCCGTGCTCGGCCTGTGCGCCGCGCTGCTCTGCACGGCGGCCTCCGCGCAGCAGGCGCAACCCAAAAAGCAACAGCGCACCGCGCCGCTCGGCTATGACGACACCCCCGTGCTGCCGGGGCAGAAATGGCGCGTCCACGATATCAAGCGCCCGAGTCCCCGCGTGATCACGCCGGGCACCTTCAGCACCCAGGAGAAGCCTGGTCTTCCGCCTTCGGACGCGGTCGTGCTCTTTGATGGCAAAGACCTTTCGCACTGGACTAACGCTGGCAAGAAGAAAAACCAGGGCAAGGTTACCGCGCCGGCCTGGAAGTTGGAAAAAGGTTACGTGGAAGTGGTCGGCGGAACGGGAGACCTGGTCAGCAAAGAGAAATTCGGAGACTGCCAGATCCACGTCGAATGGGCAGCGCCCAAAGTGATCGACGGCACCAGCCAGTGGCGCGGCAACAGCGGCATCCTGATCATGCACCGTTATGAGATGCAAGTGATCGATTCTTACGAAAACCCGACCTACGCCGACGGCCAGGTTGGTGCGATCTACGGGCAGTGGCCGCCACTGGTGAACGCCGCGCGCAAGCCGGGCGAATGGCAGATGTACGATATCGTTTTCGAAGCTCCGAAGTTTGAAGGCGAAAAGCTCGTCAAGCCGGCCTATGTGACCATCTTCCTCAACGGTGTGCTGACGCAACACCGTCAGGAGATCATCGGGCCGATGGCGCATCGCATCGTCGCCCCTTATGTCGCCCACGAGCCCGAGGGGCCGCTCGCTTTGCAAGATCACGACACCAAGGTGCGCTACCGCAATATCTGGGTCCGCCGCCTGCGCGGCTACGACCAACCCTAGTTTCTGCGAACTGTAAACAGGAGGCGCGTGATGACGCGTAAGGAATTTTTTCGACTGACTGGCTCTACGTTGATGGCCGCGGCGGGAGGTGTTGCCGCGCCCGCGCGCCGTCCTAACATCGTCTTCATTCTTGCCGACGATCTCGGGTATGGCGATTTGACCTGCTATGGCCAGACACGCATACAGACGCCGAACATCAGCCGCCTTGCGGCCGAAGGCATGCGCTTCACCTCCGCCTACGCAGGCAGCACGGTGTGCGCGCCGTCGCGCTGCTGTCTGATGACCGGCTTCCACACAGGCCATGCAACGACTCGCGGCAACAAACCCATCGATCTGCCGTTGAAGCCTGATCAGCCAATTGTTCCCGAAGTGCTCAAGAAGGCGGGCTATCGCACGGGACTGGTCGGCAAGTGGTCGCTCGGGCAACTTGGTTCCAGCGGCTATCCCACGCGCAAGGGCTTCGACGACTGGTTCGGCTACTTCAGCCAATTGCACGCGCACGAATATTATCCCGAACACTTGCTCGACAACGAAAAAGCGTTCCTGTGCAAGGGCAATCTCGGCACGCAGCAAAAAGACTATGCGCCCGACCTGTTTACCGCGCGAGCGCTGGAGTTCATCGGCAAGCAGACGGCCGCGCAGCCATTCTTCCTGCATGTCTGCTACACAGCGCCGCACGCCAACAACGAACTGGGCCGCGATACCGGCAACGGGATGCAGGTTCCCAGCGATGCGCCCTACTCCAAGCAGCCCTGGCCGCAGCAGGAGAAAAACTTCGCGGCTATGATTACACGTATGGACGCGGATGTCGGAAAGCTGATGGATGCGCTCAAGAGCAAGGGCCTCGACGGGAACACGCTGGTGATTTTCAGCTCAGATAACGGCCCGCACCGCGAGGGTGGCCATGAGCCGAACTTCTTCGAAAGCAGCGGTCCGCTGCGCGGCATTAAACGCGACATGTATGAAGGCGGCATTCGCGTGCCCACGATTTTCCGTTGGCCCGGCCAGATTCGCGCCGGCGCTGTCAGCGATTTTCCATGGGCGTTCTGGGACATTCTGCCTACTGCGGCGGAACTTGCGGGCGTGCCCGCACCGGCGGGCCTGGACGGCCAATCCATCGTGCCCGTGCTGCTCGGCAAGCAGCAGAAGCCGCATGAGTACTTCTACTGGGAGTTCCATGAACGCGGCTTCGACCAGGCGGCGCGCACCGGCAATTGGAAGGGCGTGCGCAAGGGACTCAAGTCTCCCATCGAACTCTATGATCTTTCGAAGGATATCGCCGAGCGCAACGACCTGGCGGCCCAACATCCGGAAGTAGTCCGCAAGATCGAGGAGATCTTCGCCGCTGCGCATCGGGACTCTCCCGATTGGCCGATTCTGACGCCCGGCGAGGCGAAGAAGCGCGCCGTCTGAGCTAGTTTCAATTAATCCTGTCCGGAACAGACGGGAGCGCCTGCTCGGTGTCATTCGGCGCGCACTCATAACGATGCCGAGAGCGACCGGATGCTGCGATTTCACCACGTTTCGTCGGTGTTCGTGGAGCGTTCCATAGGGATGTTCAGAAGATATGGAAGCATTCCCATCGGGTGGAGTGACCGGGATTTCGCCCGGCCACCCTCCCACACCACCGGACGTGCGGTTTTCCGCATCCGGCGGTTGAACCAAAGGCGATCTAACGAGCCTCAAGATCGGTTGGAAACAAGAAGCCGTATCTCCGCAGTTTCGCGTGGCTGATAGCGGTGTTGATTACAGGATGCACCGCCATCGCCCATGCTCCGCGACTGCTGCCGACCACGCCTAAGTGCCGGTCCCGCGTGATGCCAAGCTGCCGTAACTTTCGCAGTCGTCCCCGCGTGTCGTGCCATCGCAACCAGAAACACTTCCGAATGTGCCGTCGAACCCAGCTTTCCAGGTCGCGAATCCGGGTCCGTGCTTCGACCAGCCGGAAGTACCCCCACCAGCCACGCACGTAGCGGTTCCAATCGTCACGCAGTTGTTTACTGCTGCGACTTCGCCGCGCATCCCAGAGTTCGCGAACCCGGTCCTTGAATCGTTCGACACTCTCCGGTGCTATTCCGATCCGCTTCTTGCAGTCCAGTCGAAAGCCCAGGAACTTACGTTCCCAAACCCTCCCCGTTCCGCTCTTGGCGGCATTCACCTTCAACCGCAGATGCTTCTCGATCCAGCCCTGTATCGAAGCCAGCGTTCGCTCCGCCGCCGCTTGACTGCCTACGTAGATATTGCAGTCATCGGCATAGCGGCAGAAGCTGTGCTGCCTCCGCTCCAGTTCCTTATCGAGCGCGTCCAGGTAGATGTTGGCCAGCAATGGAGACAGCGGTCCGCCTTGCGGCGTTCCCTCCACGCTTTTCGTCACCACCCCGTTCACCATGCTTCCCCGCCGCAGGTATTTCCCAATCAGTTGCAACACCCGTTTGTCCCGGATCACTTCCGCGATCCGGCCTATCAGGATGTCGTGATTGACGTGGTCGAAGAACTTGGCGATGTCTAGATCCACCACCCAGTCCTTCCCTCCCTGCGCATATTGCTGTGCGGCTCGCACGGCGTCCTGTGCGCTGCGCCCCGGCCGGAATCCGTAACTGTGCCCGCTGAATTGCGGATCGAAGACCGGTGTCAGCACTTGCAATAACAACTGCTGTATGAACCGGTCCTGTACCGTCGGGATGCCCAGTGTCCGCGTGCCCCCGCTTGGCTTCGGTATCTCTACACGCCTCACGGGACTTGGAACGTAGGTCCCCTTCAGAAGTTTGTCTTTGAGGATCCACCAGTTCGCCTGAAGATGCGATTCCAGTTGCGCCGTCGTCATCCGATCGATACCCGCCGCTCCCCGGTTGCGTTTCACCGCCGCCAGCGCTTGCGCGTAGTTCTCGTCCCGTACGGCTGTTTCCATTAACGTCTCGTACATTGCTCTCCGTCGAGAGGTTCGCAGAGCTCCGGCATCGTCTCCTCGCGTTCAGACTTCCGCGGCTGCACCGCCTGATCCGAAAGCACTCCCGGGCTCTCGCCACCGTAGTTGTGACGTCCCGCGATTCGAGTTCGCTTATTGCGCCGGCCTCCAGTTCCTCCTCTAGCTCCAATGCATTGGTCCTTCGGCCCTTCGCTCCACCGTCATTACAACGGCTTCTTCGCTACTACGGCCTCTGCTGACTTCTCCTCCACTCTCATGCAAGAGATCTCCCCAGGTAAGGTGCAGAATCTGTCCCCTCGTGCCGACTGGCTGTACCTGATGCGTCTTGATGATCTTTGGGCTTCGCTGTTTGGCGCCAGCTTGCCGCCCGCACCCGGCCTCACTGCCAGTTCGTGTCCCTACGGTCGAGAGTTTGCTACGCGCTTCTTTCGGCTTCGCCTCGCGGCTACGCCTTGCGTTTCGCTACGGTTGCCTTCATCGGCTCCGATTGGCTCCTTTCATCCAATTAGATTCTGCCCATGCTGGGCACACGCCTCCGGTCGCTGGCGCTTCCGGCACCGTTCAAGATGAAGCAATTTCCCCGGCGCAGTCCTGGTGTAGCTACTTCAAGTACTGCCGCACATTCTCTTTTGTAACTAATTGAAACGGAATGAAAACCTGCTTCTCGTACGGCTGCTTGCGGATGATCCGCACAGCCGTTTCGAGGGCGGTTTGTCCCTGGCCGGCGGAATCCTGAAACACGGTAGCGTCGAGACGCCCGTCCTTGACGGCCTGTAGCGCGTCCGCGATGGCATCCACGCTGACGACGATCACGTGCTCTTTTTTCTTCGCCTGTTCGAGCGCGATCAACGCGCCCATACCCATTTCGTCATTCTGCGCAAACACGGCGTTCAACTTGGAGCCATAGGATTGGATCCAGTTCTCCATCAGCGTCATCGCTTTCGCGCGGTCCCATTCGGCCGTTTGTTCGGCCAGTAATTTCAGCCCCGTGTTCTTTGCGAGGATCTCACGCGCTCCCTGATCGCGCTTGATCTGCGCGGCCTGACCCATAAAACCGTGCATCATTGCGAGATTGCCTTGACCCTGCAAGCGTTTCGCTATGTAGTCCATCGCGATGCGTGCCGACTCCTCGTCGCGCGAGCCGATGAATGCGGTGGGTGTGGCTCTGGTTTCCGAGTTCACATTCACGATCGGGATGCCCGCGGCCAGGGCCTTCTCCACGGCTGGCGAACTGGCGTCGACCTCGCATGGGTTGAGAATGATCGCATCCACCTTTTGCGCGATGAAGCTCTCCACCTGCTGCACTTGCCGGTCGGCGCTGCGTTGCGCATCGTTCACGATCAACTGCACGCCCATCTCGCGCGCCTTGGCTTCCATCGACTTGTTGAGCATGACGATGAATTCGGAAGACAGGTTCATGAGCGAGACGCCGATGACGAGCGGCTTTCCGGCTGGCGATTGCTCGCGGGCGCATCCGCACAGCGCGAGCGCAAGGATGGCTGTGATTTTCTTCATCTCTGGTGCCTGTTAGAAAATAGCATTTTCAATAGTGTTTCTGCCGTGTGTCGAGCCAGACCGCGCCGACGATCAGCACGCCCTTCACAATCTGCTGGTAGTACGAGGATACGTTCAGCAGGTCCAAGCCATTATTGATCACGCCCATTAGCAGCGCACCCAGGATGGTCCCGCCGATTCCGCCCACGCCGCCGTTGAGACTAGTGCCGCCGATCACGACCGCCGCGATCGCATCGAGTTCATAGCCCACACCCGCGTTCGGCTGGCCGGTGGTGATGCGCGCCGCCAGGACCAGGCCGGCGAGTCCGGCGAGCGCCCCGCAGACCGTATAGGCGAACGTCTTGACCGCGGCGACATTAATGCCCGACGCACGCGCGGCGTTCTCGTTGCCGCCAACCGCATAGATGTAGCGGCCGATGCGTATGTGCTTCAGAAGCCCGTGCGAGAGCAGTGCGACGGCGGCAAATAGCAGAATCGGAATCGGGATGCCCAACACGCTGCCGCTGCCGATGCTGGTGAATTCGCGGCTCAGGTTCGAGACCGGCCTGCCGCCGCTGAGAACCAGCGCCAATCCGCGCGCCGCGGTCATCGTGCCGAGCGTGACGATGAACGGCGCGACGCGGCCTTTCGTAATCACGAAACCGTTGAGCAAACCGCAGCAGGCGCCGGCGAGCACGGCGATTCCAATGGGCACGATCACCGGATACTGCTCAGCGTGCGCGAAGCTTGCTGCGACCACGCCGGTCAACGCGACCAGCGAACCGAGCGAGAGATCGACGCCGCCGGTGAGCAAGACATACGTGACGCCCACGGCGAGGATTCCATTGATCGAGATCTGCCGGATCAGGTTGACGAGGTTCGCCACCGTCAGGAAGTTCGGCCGCGCGAGCGACAACGCCACGAAGATCAGCACGAGCGCGGCCACCAGACCCAGCTTCCCGTACAACGATTTTGTCTTAGCGAATGGCATCTGTGTTCCTCATTCGGGCATGGCGTGGTGCAGAATCTCTTCGGGCGTCGTGTGGCGCGGGTTCAACTCCGCCGAGACCGCGCCCTCGCGCATTACCAGGATGCGATCGCTCAGCGCGAGGATCTCGTTCAACTCGGAGGAGACCATCAGGATCGCCATTCCGTCGCGGGCCAGCCGCGCGATGAGGGCATAGATTTCCGCTTTCGCACCGATGTCGATGCCCCGCGTCGGCTCATCGAGAATCAGCACCGATGGATTGGTCAGCAACGCTTTCGCGATCACGACCTTCTGCTGATTTCCGCCGCTCAGGCGCTTGACAGGCTGATCGCGGCCGGCCGTCTTGATCGCAAAGTTGCGGATCTGCTCATCGGCCACGCGGCTTTCGCTGCGGTGGTCGATGAACGGTCCGCGGCAGCAGCGCGACAGGCTTGCGAGCGTGATGTTGTGCCCAACCGGCAGGTCCGGCGCCAGGCCGAACTTCTTGCGGTCCTCATGGACCAGGGCGATTCCGCGGGCGAGCGTCTCGCCGGGACTGGCGCTGCGCACGCATTCTCCGTGCACGAAAATCTGGCCGCTATCAGCGGGTTCGAGTCCGGCGATGGCCGCGGCGACGTCCGTGCGGCCGGCTCCCATCAGTCCCGCAATCCCGAGAATCTCACCCTTGCGCAGTGTGAAACTGACGTCGCGAAAGCGGCCGGATTTTCCGAGGCCGCGCACCTCGAGAACAGGCTCGCCGGGCGCTCTGTCGGATTTCGGAAAGACCGTACTCATCTCGCGGCCGACCATGAGCGCGATCAGGCGCTGTTCGTCGACCTCGCCGATCTCGTGCGTGGCGACATGCTGCCCGTCGCGCAAGACTGTGATGCGATCGGCGATGCGAAAGATCTCATCGAGCTTATGAGAGATGTAGAGGACTGCGATGCCGCGCTCTTTCAGGTATGCGATGACGTCGAAAAGCGCGTCGATTTCGCGGTCGGAGAGTGCGGACGTCGGCTCGTCCATGATCAGCAGGCTGGCTTGGCGGGCGAGCGCTTTGGCGATCTCGACGGTCTGCATTTCCGCGACGCTGAGGTGTTTCATGCCACGCGTTGGCGGCACGTTGGAGCGAAGTCTACCGAGCAACTTTAGTGCCCGCGCGTTCATCGCCCGCTTGTCGAGCAGGCCAGGCAGCCAGTGTGTGGGTTCCTGTCCCATGCAGATGTTTTCGGCGACGCTCATCTCCGGAAACGGCATCAGTTCCTGATGGATCATCGCAATGCCGCTGCCGCGGAAGACGATCTCGCCGGAATCCGGCGCGTGGATCCCGGCGAGGATTTTCATGAGCGTGGATTTGCCCGCTCCATTCTCGCCGGCGATGGCATGCACCTCGCCCGGCTTCACTTCGAGCCGCACGCGGTCGAGAGCCTTCACGCCCCAGAAGGATTTCGAGAGGTCCCTGACTGTGAGCAGGAACTCCATCAATCAAGCGACCGGATGCGCAAGTGCCGTAAGTGGATTTGCATGACTTGGAACTTCGGAAGATCCATCTTATCCCGAGCGCCGGCGGCGCGCAAAGCCAGAAATCCATCACGCTTTTCCACGGACTCTTGGTCGGGCGCGCCGCGCTGGAATTCTGATTTGGGTTCCCCCAGGCGCTCCGCCTTTGTTGCAGAATAGGGGACATGAATCGGAGCGTTGCGCGGCGGGAGGCGCTGGCGAAGACGACCGGAGCTGCCATCTATACGGCAGATCTGGAAATACCTGGAGCGCTTTGGGGCGTCACTGTCCGTTCCGAATGCGTCCGCGGGCTGATCGCCGGTTTCGATTTCGACCCGGCATTTCCTTGGGGGGAATGTACGGTGGTCACTCCCGCGGATATCCCCGGCGACAACTGTGTCGCCCACATTGTCGAAGACCAGCCCTGCCTGGCTGCCACCGAAATCAACCACTGGGGCGAGCCGCTGCTGCTGATCGCCCATCCGGACCGCTACATGGCCGAAGCCGCCCGGAGCGCGGTGCGTGTGCGCCACGAGCCCGCCGAAGCGTTGCTCGACGCGGAACTCTCTACGCGCGTGTTCAAGGAGTACCGGCGCGAGCGAGGCGATGTCGAGCAGGTCCTGCGGGACGCCGCGGTCGTGGCCGACGGCGTCTACCGCACGCCCGCGGTCGACCAGGTCTACATCGAGCCCCAAGCCATAGTGGCCACAGCCTCTCCGGAACAGGGCGTCTTCGTACGCGGCTCGATGCAGTGCCCGTATTACGTGCACCACGCGCTCCAGCGTTTGTTTCACTGGCCGGGCGACAAGGTCCGCGTAGCCGCCTGCGCGACAGGGGGCGGCTTTGGAGGCAAGGAAGATTACCCGAGCGTGCTGGCCTGCCACGCCGCCTTGCTCGCGTGGAAGTCCGGCCTGCCGGTACGCATGATCTATGATCGCGCCGAAGACTTGGCCGCCACCACTAAGCGCCATCCTTCCCGCACACGGATCCGCTCGGGATTCGACAAGGACGGGCGCCTGCTGGTGCTCGACATCGATTTTCTCATCGACGGCGGCGCTTACACGACACTCTCCCCGGTGGTGCTTTCGCGCGGGCTGATCCATGCGACCGGTCCGTACCAATGCGACAACGTGCGGCTGGTTGGGCGCGCGGTAGCCACAAACCACCCTCCCCATGGAGCCTTCCGCGGCTTCGGCGTACCTCAGTCCTGCTTCGCCATCGAACGCCACATGGACACCGCGGCTGCCCGCCTCGGCCTGAGGCCCGATGAACTTCGCCGGCGCAACCTCTTCCGCGCCGGTGCGCGCACGGCCACCGGTCAGTTGCTTCTTCAGGACCCGAAGTTGGTCGCCCTCCTTGACCGCGCGGTCCAGGCCTCCGGCTACGCGGAGAAGTTCGAGCGCTATTCCGCGCCGGGCCCCGACCCGGTTCGCCGCGGCATCGGCCTGTCATGCAGCTTCCACGGTAACGGTTTCACTGGCGCTGGAGAGGATCGTCTGCAGTCGGAGGTCACGATGGAACTCGCGCCCGACGGACGCCTGCGTGTGCTGGTCTCGAGTGTCGAGATCGGACAGGGCTCAACCACCGTGCTAGGCCAGATCGCAGCGGCCGCTTTCGGCTGCGTCGTGGAGAACGTGGATGTGCCGGCGGCGGATACTGCGATCGTTCCGAACAGCGGCCCGACCGTGGCCTCACGCACAACAGCGGTCGTCGGAGCGCTGGTGGAACGCTGCGCCCGGGAACTCCGCGAAAGCAGCCCCGGTTTGCGCCGCGCCACCGCCCGCTACGAACCGCCGCCCGGTGTTCGCTGGGATGACGCCAGCTTCAGCGGAGACGCCTACACCGGCTACTCCTGGGCGGTGCAGGTCGCCGAAGTGCAACTGGATACCGATACCGGAGAGGTCAAAGTGGAGCGCATCACGGCTGCGCTGGACGCCGGCCGCATCATCAACCCTGAACTCGCCCGGGGCCAGGTGGAGGGAGGCATTATGCAGGGCGCCGGCTACGCGCTGAGCGAGGAGACGATCTATCGCAACGGCCGCATCGAGAACGCGCAGCTCACCAACACGATCATCCCGACCGCGCTCGACGCGCCGCCTATCGAGGTGATCTTTGTCGATTCGGAGGCGCCGGAAGGTCCGCGTGGGCTCGGAGAACTTCCGCTCGACGGCGCCGCTCCGGCCATCGTGAACGCGGCAGTCCAAGCGGCCGGCGGCCATTTCGACACTCTGCCCGCTTCGCCGGAGCGGATCATGGAGGTTCTCAATGCCTGAGCCGCTGTGTCTGCGTTTTCGCGTGAACGGCCTCGACCGCGAAGTGGAGGCTCTGCCGATGGAGCGCTTGCTTGACGTGCTGCGCGAACGGCTCCACCTCACCGGAACCAAGGAAGGTTGCGGCGAAGGTGAATGTGGCGCCTGTGCCGTACTGCTGGACGGCCGCCTGGTGAATAGCTGCCTTGTTCCCGCTCTCGAAGTGTCCGGCCGCGACGTGGTCACCATTGAGGGCCTCGCTTCGAGCAGTGTGGCGCAGGCATTCCTGCGTGGCGGCGCCGCGCAGTGCGGCATCTGTACGCCCGGCATGGTCGTGGCTACGGTGGACGCTCTCCGGCACAATCCGGCAGCCGGCGAAGCTGAATTGCGCGAAAGGCTCGCCGGAAACCTCTGCCGCTGCACTGGCTACCGGGCCATCGTGGAATCGGCCGCCGCAGCGGCTCGCCAGGAGGCCGAGCGTTGAAGAGCTTCACTCCTGAGTACCAGCTCGAAGCCCCGCTGCGGCTCGAAAGCGTGCTGGAACTGCTGGATCAGGGCTGGTGTCCTCTCGCCGGAGGAACCGACATCATGGTGCTGCTGGAGTCCGGACGTCTTGCGGGCCGCCGCTTCGCCGGGCTCTGGAATCTCGACGATCTGCGCGGCATCCGCGAGGAGGGCGGGCTCGTCTCTATCGGCGCACTAGTCACGTACACCGAGCTGCGCGAGTCCCGCCTGATCCGCGAGCTCTTCCCGCTGCTGGCGGCCTCCGCCTCTGTCACCGGCAGTATCGCTACGCAGAACCGCGGGACTCTCGGCGGCAACATCGGAAACGCCTCGCCCGCCGGCGACTCACTCCCTGTGCTGCTGGTCTATGATGCGCAACTCGAACTTGTCCGCCGTGGCGGCGTGCGGCGGGTTCCGTATTGCCACTTTCATCTGGGCTACAAGCAGATGGACTTACGTCCGGGCGAGTTGATCGCTCGTATCCTGCTGCCGCTTGGCAGGGAGGGCTGGCACGAATGCTTCCGAAAGGTGGGTACGCGCGCCGCTCAGGCCATCTCGAAAGTTGCCATGGCGGCCGCCGCGCGTACTGCAGATGGGCGCATCGAGGACTTCCGGCTTGCCTACGCCAGCATGGCGCCCGTACCGCTGCGCTGCTTGCGCACGGAGCAGATCCTGCGCGGTGCACGCCTCGACTCTCTGCCGGAGCTTCCCGACGAAACGTCTCCTATCGACGACCTGCGCTCCACCGCCCACTACCGGCGTCAGGTTGCGCGGAACCTGCTGCTTCGCTTCCTGGCAGGGTTGAGGTGAAGACCGCGCGCTATGCCGCTTGGGGCGGCATGTTCGTCTTCGGCGTCAGCGTGGCGTTGCTCGGAGCGACACTACCGCTGCTGGCTGCCCGGGCGCATTTCGACCTCGCCGCAGCCGGCCTTCTCTTCTTTGTTCTGAACGCGGCGGTAGTTGTCTGCACCTTGTCGCTCGGCTCCTCGGTCGACCGGCATGGTCCTCGCGCGGCCATGGTTGCCGGGCCGCTGCTGGTTGCGTTCGCCATGCTGGCTGTGGCTTCGGCAAAAGGTTTCGCCATCGTTATCGGCGCCGCAGCACTGCTCGGCGTGGGCGGCGGGCTACTGAACGTAGCCACAAATACGCTGACGGCGGGACTCAGCGTGGAGCCGCTGCGTAAGAACGCCGAGCTCAACCGCTTGGGCATTTTCTTTGGCCTTGGCGCTTTGTTGGTTCCGCTTGGTCTTGGAAGTCTGTTGGAGCGCTGGGGCATGGAGCCCGTACTCTGGCTGGCGGCCTCCTTGTGTGCGGCCGTCGGTCTGGCCTCGGCCGCGCTCCCCTTGCCTGGGCCCGCGCCAAGTTCGGCAACGGTCCCGTCCCGGCCCTGGACCCTGCTTCGCGAACCCTGGGTCGCCACGGCCGCCCTGCTTCTGTTCCTGCAATCCGGCAACGAAATGATCTTGACCGGCTACGCCACCGCGCACCTGACGAACTTCGCCAGCGTTGCGCAGGCTTCCTGGGCCGTGAGCGGCATGTGGGCGGCTGTGATTGCCGCCCGAGCGGCGCTGGCATGGCTTGCCAGCCGCGTGAGCGGCGAGTTCATAGTCGTCGGCAGCGCTGTGCTGACCGGCGCCGGAACTCTATGGCTGCTCGTTGCGGCTCATTTTCTTCCGGCCGCTGCGGCTCTCGCCCTTACCGGCGCGGCCATGGCCGGGATCTTTCCCACCACGATGGGCATGGCAGGTGCGCGCTTTGCCGGTCGCACGGGAGCTGTCTTTGGAGTCATGCTTGCCGTGGCCCGCTCCGGCGCGATGCTGATGCCGTGGCTTGCCGGCAGTCTCGCCGAACGCAGCGGCACGCGCGCCGCCATCGGCGTGGCCTTGGCCTGCGCTGGAGGGATCCTGTTTCTGGCGCTTCGCCTTCACCGGATCCCTCCAGCCCCGGAATGCTGATCGGCTTCGCCGGGGATCCGGTAAAGACTAGCTCGCCGGTTCCTCGTTGCCGATATCCCACATGGCCTCGAGGTCTCGCCGGCTGTATGCCTGGAAGGCGATCAGTGTATTCGTGGCTCCGATGCCTGGTATCTTCTGGATGCGTCCCGCTACCAAGTCGGCGAGATCGTCGTGATGGCGCACTCGCGCGATGGCGACGAGGTCATACGGTCCAGCGACAGAATAGGCTTCCGTTACACCCGGCAGGTCGATCAGCGCCTGCGCGACCTCCTGCGTGCATCCTTGCGCCGTGTTTATCAGAACGATAGCCGTTATCATGGTTCTCCCTTGCGTTTGGCCTCACTTTACAGACCATTTCCAGCAATTGCCACATCTAGTCATGAGCGAGCAGATTGCGGTTCAGTCTGCCCCCAAAGGTAATAATAGTTCAAAGCATCCCAACCAATCCGTTCAGATCCCTGCGTCCGGTGCGTTGAGGTTCAGTCGCTGGTGCAGATGAGGTATGCGAGCGGCGCTGTCTGCCGCTATGGCTTGGACTGCTCCCTGTTGGAGTGTAGCAAGCGTTGGTGGGGATTTTGTGTATGGTGGTGGGTAAGTGGATGTCAGGATGGGGAATAAATGTGTAGATTGATTGGGATGAGAGATCTGATGGTCTCCCAAATTGAAATAGACTTCTCATATTTATGTTCCGACATGATTCGCGCTATGATTTATTTGCGCGAGGCAAATATGCATAAAGCGCTCATTGCGGCATGGCTCACGATTGGAGCGGCTTGGGCCGGTGAGAACGCCAGGTTTAGCTCACAGGGGAAGGGCTACACGGTTGAAGTCACGAAGGGGTTGATCACGATGCGATTCGGAAACGGGATTCCGCTACGCATGAACGTGGGCGCAGCTGAACCCGAGCGTGTACTGCCGGAGGACAACTGGCGAATTCGTTATCGCGCTGTGTTTCCAGGAATTGACCTCGTGATTTATCGAAAGGGCGAGGATATTGAATACGATTGGGTGGTTGCCGCTGGCGCAGATCCCTCGCTTATCCAGTTCTCCTTTTCGGGTGCTTCGAGTTTGTGCGTGGATGAGAACGGAGACCTGGCGATCTTTACCACAGCGGGCGAGGTGCGGCATCGAAAGCCGCTGATCTACCAGAAACAGGGGAACGGCGGGCGTGTGGAGGTGGATGGAGCGTACACGATCGCGAGCGGCGGCGCTGCCGTTGGTTTCCGGGTTGGTCCCTACGACAAGCGGAAAGCACTTGTTATTGATCCTACCATTGTGCTTTTGGCCGGCTTCGGCGGCTCCGGATACGAAAACAACGTAATCTACGTCACGCGCGAGGACGACACTGCTTCCGGAATCGGGTCAGATCGAAAGGGGAACATTTACGTAGCGGGGATGTCGGCATCGAGAGATTTTCCGCTGGTCAATGCGCTGGAACCGCCGCCAGATCAAAGTTGCCGACCGCCGTCCTACTGTGGCTTCCACGCCGGCTTCGTGACCAAACTCAGCCCAGACGGAAAATCCGTTCTGTATTCCACGCTTATCAAGTCACCTCCTCCCGTGTCGTGGACCCTGGGCTCGCTGAGTAATATCGCGGTTGACGCGGACGGCAACGCATACTTGACCGGTTCGGCGTATCGCGCGTCGGCAGGACCCAGCGAGATCGTAATTATGAAATTCGCGTCTGACGGGAAGTTGCTGGCGTCGATTCTTCTGGGCGGAAGCGGCTCGGATCAAGGCACGTCGATAGCATTGGGCCCCGATGGCGGACTCTACATCGCGGGCACCACGGAGTCCAGCGATTTCCCGGTCTCGGCCGGCGCGTATCGCGCGAAGCTGCCTACGGCAAATAGTATATTCGTCTTGAAGTTGAATCCGGCTTTGCTGAGCGGGAACCAACTTCCTGCGGGCGCCTTGTTGTACTCCACCTGCCTGGGACCCGGCGACTCGCCTGTGGTCGCTGCCGACGTTGCGGGCAATGCCTACGTAACTACTGGCACTACGTTTACCGCGTGGACGACCACAGCATTCGCGTTCCAACCTACATGCGCCGGAAGTAGTTGTTCCGACGCCGTCGTCGTGAAGTTAAACCCGTCAGGCACGGCCGTGTTGTTTGCTACGTATTTCGGCGGTTCAGCGAGAGAGAAGCCGGTGACGATTGCGATTGGCCCCGGCGGAGACGTATACATCGCTGGCACTACGGCATCGAGCGACTTGCCAGTCACCGCGGAAGCAATCGATGCGAAAGGGCCAGGACCAATTTTTGTTGCCAAGCTGAGCTCAGACGGGCGGCGATTGATGTACTCGACGTATTTCGGTGGACATGCAGCATCCTCGACCTTTCCATCTGGAATTGCTGTAGACGCTGCGGGGAGAGCCTACATCGCAGGCTACTCTTACTGGTTCAGATACCATAGTTTCGAGCCGTCGTTTCCCGTGGTTAAAGCAATACAGTCCACTACCTACTTCGAAACATGCTACTCGTACACCTCGAGTTCGCACCCTGATTCCTCGGCGACCTGCGGGAAAGCTGGTTTTGTGAGCGTGCTCGATCCGGACGGGAAAAAGCTCGAGTGGTCCACCTATCTTGGCCGCGACGCGGTCACAGCCATATCACTGGACGCTGCAGGAAATCTCTATGCCGTCGGAAGCGGGTTGTCTTCCGGGTCAATTTCACCGATCGCACCGAGCACTACCGCCGAGGTGCAGGTGGTGAAGATCACGCCCGAAGGCGATCATGTGCAGTGGGAGGGCCTGACAAACGCCGCTTCCTGGAATCCAGGTCTGCCTTCGCCGGGCGGTCTGGCCAGTTTGTTTCTGCGCGGGTTGGACCTGCCCGCCTCGGTCACGGCGTCGGGCACGCCGCTTCCAACCGAACTGGCCGGTGTGTCCATCCTGATCCGTGGAACACCTGCGCCGATTCTGTCGGTGTCGAACGTGCCGGACGGTATGCAGCAGGTGAATTTCCAGGTTCCGTTTGAAATCGGGTCCGTACCGGGGATAGAAGTGAGTTACCGGGGTGCGACAACATTCGCGTACCCGCGTCCCGTCGCGCCCGGAATTTTCACTTTGCCCGACGGCTCGCCTGCGATCCAACACGCTTCCGACTATAGTCTGGTGACGCCAGCCAATCCGGCGGCGCCCGGAGAAACGATCATTGTTTACGGGACCGGTTTCGGCTTGGTGAATCCCGCGATTGCCAGCGGCACGCCCGCTCCTGGTCCGGCATCCGCGAGCTTGGCGCGCGGCGTATGCGAAGGGGTGAGCGGCGGAAAGATTCTTTATTCAGGGATTTCGCCAGGTCATGTGGGACTGTATCAACTGAACGTCCAGTTGCTCCCGAACCTCGCCTCGGGTCTTGTGAATTTCGCGTACGGTACGCAGCCCTGCCAGCTTGGGTACACCTCATTTTTCGACAGCAACGCGACCAACAGTAACGTGGTGAAACTCGCGGTTAAGTAATGCTGAGTAGCCAGAACGCCAGGCAGTGGCAAACGCCGGTCAAGCCGACCGCTCATAAGGCGCTCGCGCATACGGGAATGCCGCCCGGATCGCGTCCCGAATTAGCGGGATATTTCGTACCTTTTCCGGTGAGCTTCCCGGTACGGGCGCAGCATCTTCGCAACCCCTGAAGGAAGGCAATCAGCCCATCCGGGGGGTTCCGGGTTCCCAACGGTTCCGGGCGCCACCACTCTGGTTGTGACCGGCGGAGGCGGAACGGTCGCATACGGCGGACTCACGATCCTGCCGGTATCGCCAGGGATTTTCACGGCGGCGGCTAACGGGCAGGGCGCGCCGGCGGCCATCGCTCGTCTGGTGCGCCCGGATGGATCGCAGAGCGCGGCCGCGGTTTTTTCGTGCACAGCGCCGGGACAGTGCATGGCGACTCCCGTGGATCTCGGCGGAGCGGACGATGTCACAGTGCTCGAGTTGTACGCGACCGGCTTACGCGGTCGAACGTCGCTCGCGTCGGTCTCGTGTACGATCGGCGGGTTGGAGGTCCCGGTGCTCTACGCCGGACCGCAGGGCCAGTATGCGGGACTCGACCAGGTGAACGTGTCGCTGCCGCGATCGCTCGCGGGAAAGGGGCAGATTCCGTTGCTGCTCACGGTCGACGGCGCGAGCGCAAATCGCGTGTTGCTCAGCTTCCGTTGACCGTCACTGCGGCGCGGTTCCGTGCTCCTCGTGAGGGAGGAGTTAGGCCTGTTTCCCACTGGAATCTCGTCGAGACCTCCCGGTTCCGACCGGGCCCATCCGCAACATCTCGTACCGGAACTGCGATGCAAGCAATCCAGTCCGGTTCCGCAGATCAGCCGCTGAAATCATACAAGTGATCCCATGATAATTCGTCCGGCGGTGCAAGAACACTGATTGGCAAGTGAATGTGTTTTGACTAATAATTAGCGTTGGGACGCGTCCGGCCGTCGCGTGATCCCCGGAGCCACAGATGAGATTCGTTGTCGGAGGAGTATTTCTGATTGTTTCGATTGTGTCACAGCTAAGAGTGATCTTTCTGTTCAGTCAAATGATGGATGAGGTGAATCGGCTATTACCGGGTGAGTCCCAGATCCCAGCGTTTGGCCCAAGCTGGTTGCGAGGGAAGGTTTTCAGACTGCACCGCCAGTTTTATCCGGCAAGTAAGTTGCGGAGAAATGTTTACAAATGGTGGGTCATTGAAATGATTGCGTTCCTAACTGCGTTGGCCTGTGTCGTTCGATTCGTGTAGCCGAGGGTTCCGGATCACTAGTGTCCGGCTAAATTTCCAAACAACCGACTAACTCTCTATGCTTCATGCAGATGCCGACGTTCAGCACGGGGACGATTTGAATTCCGAAGTGGCGTTCTGGGGCCGAATGAGGGCGAGTTGCGGATGCGGAACAATGGTGGATGAACGCTGGGCGCACCGTCTTCTCTCAACTGATCGAGCATGCTTCAAGCAAGGAGTTTCAGAAATGTGTAACCCGCTATCAAGGCGACTCACACCAGAGAGGCTTCTCTTGTTGGGATCAGTATCTGGCGATGGCATTTGCGCAGTTGACTTACCGCGAGAGCTTGCGAGATATCGAAGCGTGTCTGCGGTCGGTCGGTCCCAAGCTGTACCACATGGGGTTGCGGGGCAAGGTGGCACGCACCACGCTGGCCGACGCCAACGAGCGCCACGACTGGCGCATCTATTCCGATTTTGCGCGGGTCTTGATCCGCATCGCCAGACCGCTCTACGCTCAAGATCCGATAGGTGTCGATCTGGCGCACAGCCTGTACGCGCTCGACTCCACCACCATCGATCTGTGTCTGGCGCTGTTCCCGTGGGCCAAGTTCCGCAAACACAAGGCCGCCGTCAAGATGCACACGCTGCTGGATCTTCACGGCAACATCCCCACGTTTATCAGGGTTACGGACGGCAAAGTGCACGATGTCAACATCCTCGACGAGATCCTGCCCGAAGCCGGGGCGTTCTACGTCATGGATCGCGCCTACGTCGATTTCGAGCGCCTCTACAAGTTCGCGCTCAGCTCGGCTTTCTTCGTCGTGCGCACGAAATCCAACGTCCTGCTCCAGCGCCGCTACTCACACCCGGTGGACAAGAGCAGCGGCGTGCGCTCCGATCATACGGTCATCCTGACCGCGATCAATTCAGCGAAAGCGTATCCGGATGCGTTGCGGCGTGTGAGTTACCTCGATGTGGAAACAAGGAAGCGGTTCAAGTTCCTCACCAACAACTTCACGCTGCCGGCACTTACTATCGCCCAAGTCTACAAGTGCCGCTGGCAGGTAGAATTGTTCTTCAAGTGGATCAAGCAGCACCTGCGGATCAAGGCCTTCTTCGGCACCAGCGAGAACGCGGTGAAGACCCAGATTTGGATCGCGGTGTCCGTTTATGTGTTGGTGGCCATCGTCCGCAAGCGCTTGGGGCTGGAAGCGAGCCTCTACCAAATTCTACAGATTTTGAGCGTGACGCTTTTCGAGAAAACGCCCATTCTACGGGCACTTCAAGCGTCGAGCTTCGAGAACGACTTAGCCGATTCTGGCAACCAGTTGATTCTGTTCGACTTTTAGCCGGACACTAGTGGTTCCGGATATATGATGATGAAACCGTCGCTGCTAGTCGGGGAATCTCAGATTGGCTGAGGCACGATTGCGGGAGGCTCCCATGAAGTTGACTGCTTGCCTCATCGCACTTGCGATGAGTTCCGCCGGGGATACGGTGTTGCGGGAGGTGAATCGAACAGGAATGAGGCAGAAAGGCATAACTGTACGTGCCGGGTCTTTCACTGAGGCTCACATTGACCGCCTTGCCCGCGCGGAATTGGCTACGAAGCCCCACGTGAAGTTCACACAGCTATATGTTTATGGAGGCAAGGGTGGCGCTCCACTCCCAAAGCCATCCCACGTGACGTATGATCACTGGCGTGGGCTTTATGGCTCGTCAGCACAATCGCCAAATGAGATCGCGGAGATGATCTCCATTGGGCGTGACGCTGTCTTGCGAATGCGCGATGGCGCCGGCAAGATCCACAGACGGGTTCTTGCTGGCAGGGACCCGCTTCAAATGGAAGTACAGCGAGATCACTTCGAAATCCTTTACTTCGCTTTCAGCGCGCCAGGGCTGTACATTCTACAACGGGCTGACGTTTACATCCGAACCGATGCGCCGCTTAAGACGGAAACTGGGCTTGAGTTGTTGCGATCGATACAGCCGGTTTTTCCCGAGCTCGAAGTCTCGGTTTTTATCCGGAATGATCCATGGTTTATATACGAGCCAACGTATCCTTTCGTCAACCCCTTCATCGAGAATCAGAGTCCTCCGACGGCCGAGGAGTACGGCAAAGGGCGAACATTGAAGTGTGGCCGGTTGTCTGGTTTCCCGTCCTGTAGGCTGCAGTAAACCTCCCTGACACTTTGACTGGATTGTGGATGTCACGTCGGGCTGAGATTTACTGCGTTTCGGGCCGTGAATTGGCCGTCGAGCATATTTCTATAACTGGAAAGGACAAGTGTTGGACCGTTGGATGATAATCAGTATTGCGGAAGGCGAGAGGGAAACACAAAAGATACTGAAAGTTCGACCCGGATGCGAATAGTCCGGAAAGAGGAATACGGTGAAGTCAGTTCTTTTAAAGCGCCTGCTAAGTAAAGAGTGGTTTGACTGGCTTCTGCTGGTTGGGTCAACAGCTATTCAAGTCTGGTTGAAGCGAGGAAGAACTTGGTATCGAATTCATTCATGGGAGTTTCTCTGGGAGACATTCTGGTCTCTCGTGTTTTTCTTTATCCTCCTCGAAGTGCTATGCCGCCTGTCCGACGGACCGGGATCTGGGACGGACTGAGAGTCTGTCGGAGCCCCCGGACCGCTGTTCCGGATATCTGATGATGAAACCGTCGCAGCTAGTCGGGGAATCCCAGATTGGCTGAGGCACAATTGCGGGAGGCTCCCATGAAAGTGCTGGCAGGGAGGAGCTTCGCCTAGATGGGATATATACCGAAAGACACCGAGTGGTTCGTAGCCGAGCTAATTATGGAGATTATCGTTCACGGTGCGAGCCGGAACGTCCATCGAAATCTTATCTTGATACGCGCAGCCCAACCGGAGGTCGCTTATCAGCGAGCTTGCTACTGGGGGAACAGAGCAGAGACGTGCTATGAAAACCTCTAGCAGGCTGCTGAAATACGGCCGTTTGACACCTGGATACTCTATCCCAAGCGTTTTTGCTACTAACAAGCAGTGTAAGTGGCCTGAAGCGAAGTTCTCCCGTGCTGAAAAACACCCCTTTTCGGGGCCCGAGCACACTTCGCCCTATGCACTCGCCGCTTGAACGCGGAGGTTCCTCATGCGCACAAGATTGTAAGCGGCCGCGGCGAACGTAAACATCCACGCCACTTTTTCCAATCCACGGTGCCGGACCTTGCGGATGCCGGCCACCGTCTTCAGCCAACCAAAGACCTCTTCAATTCGCTTGCGTTTCCGCTGGCTCGCTGCATAGCCCGCATGCCGCGTCGTTCGGTTGTCGATCGCACTGCGCCGCCCGTTCGTGTTCTGAGCGACGTGTGGCGTCACATGCATTCCACGCAGTTCCTGTACGAAATCACGCGTATCATACCCGCGATCAGCGCCGAGCGTCACGCGCTGATCACCAGCAAGGCGCTCGACCATCAACAGCGCTGCGTCGCGCTCGGCGGTCCCATTGGCCTGGAGCACTTCCGTCGCCACCACCAGCCCGTTGCGATTTTCGATCAGCGCATTGCCGCAATACGCCAGCTTCGCTTCGTGGCCACCGCTCTTGCGCGCCAGTCGCGCATCCGGGTCAGTTGTCGAAGCATGCGTCTCATTAGAACGCTTTTCCCCGTGGAAGTTCACCGTCGGGTTGCCTTTGTCCGAGTCGTCCGGGGGTTGCGGATCGTCCTTTTTACGGAAGCTCTTGTGCCCGGCCCAGGCCTCTACCAGCGTGCCGTCCACGCTGAAATGCTCGTCGCTCAGCAGACCGTCCTCCTTGGCTTGCGTCAGCAGTTGTGCGAAGAAACCTTCGGCGATGTCGCCTTCCAGCAGTCGGTCGCGGTTCTTGCTGAACACGGTCGGAACCCAGATTGCGTCATCCATGTTGAGCCCGACGAACCAGCGGAAGAGCAGGTTGTAGTCGAGTTGCTCCATGAGCATGCGCTCACTTCGGATCGAATAGAGCACCTGCAGCAGGAGCGCGCGGAGCAGTTTCTCGGGTGCGATGGAGGGCCGTCCGGTCTTGGCGTAGAGTTGCTCAAAACGCGGCGACATTTCCTGCAGCGCACGGTCGGTCATCTCGCGGATCGCCCGCAGTGGGTGCAATCGCGGCACCCGCTCCTCCGGCGAAACATAGCTGAACATCCCGGCTTGATTGCGATCGTCTCCACGCATACAACATAAGACGACCAAATTGCTTCTATGGCTACGCGGAGGTGGAGTTTTTCAGCAGCCTGCTAGGGCAGTCGGTAGAGATCAAGTTCCGCGGTATTTCAAAACTGGATGTCATTGTGGACCCGCTAATTGACGGGGGCGAAGTGTACTTCGAAGAATCTGTTGGAGTGACACCAGAGCAACTTGCGAGCTGGATCGTCCCAAAGGAAAAGCTCCAGGCCTTCAAGAAGCCCCCCTCATTTTCCGAGAGCCATGATCCTTGTTATAGCTCAAAGGCCATTGTCGATGAAGTTAACAAAAGGATTGCTGGACATGAGCGGAAAGGGAGCCGGGGGAAAACCCACGGACGACCTCGACGTTCACCGCGAACCGCTCAGTAAACCGCTCAAGCTGATAGGAGTGGTTGGCGAAATTGCCCTAATTACCCTGATCCGCAGAGCGCTATGCGACGCTGGCTGGATTATGGATTTCCCGCTGAAGTTTGGCGGCGTCCGTCCCCAACATTACAGTAATCACGAGAGGCTGGTGTCGCTTGAGACGACCAGGACGGGGCGGCGGCCAGACTGCTTACAGCCCTGAATCGGGCCCAGCGAGACGAAATAGATCTGACCGCGGCTAATCATTCCTCAGGCCGTCCAGGTCCGCTGCGGAAAACTCCTTGGCGATGTCTGCGCACTCGGCGCGGATGGCGGGGTCGACAGCCATGGCTGCCATCGCAACAGTCACCAGCCGACTCCAATTGCCATGCAAGTCCGCGGGGCCGAGGGCAGAGAGCTCTTCGACCAAGGCGCCGGGGAGGGCCACGCTGCGTCGAATTGTGTTCGGTTTGCCGGAGTGTTTCATTTGTTGCGCACTTTGCGTAACACAGAATAGCGCACTGCTCGCTTGGTGGTTGGATTGATTGCCGGTTGAAAGTGTGCCTGGGTTTGCCCCTATAAGGAGTTTCTATCGCCCTCATGCAAAAGTCTTGTGGCGTCGGTGACCTCTCGTGCCGTAGTGTGTAGGTTGTTCGCGCGGACTCTACGTCGAGGTGACTACGTTGTTGTATCGGATCGCTTCGGGACTGCTTTTGCTGTCCTCCTCTCTTTTTGCGCAAGCGCCCCAAGGGGTCGAAGCTGAGCTTGCCAGTCTAAGATTAGCTGTAAAATCTTCGCAATCGGCCGGAGACAACGCCTGGATGCTGATCAGTTCCGCGTTGGTGCTGATGATGACCGGTCCGGGTCTCGCACTGTTTTATTGCGGCCTGGTCCGGAAGCGAAACGTGCTCAGCACGATGATGCAGAGCTTTGCGATGATGGCCGTTGTTACGCTGTTGTGGGCGGTCTGCGGCTATAGCCTGGTTTTCAGCGAGGGCACACCTTTCATCGGCGGCTTCCAATATCTGTTTCTGCACGGGGTCGGCGCCGTTCCGAACGCCGACTATGCGCCTACGATTCCACACCAGACCTTCATGGTTTACCAGATGATGTTCGCCATCATCACTCCGGCGCTGATTGCCGGAGCGTTTGCCGAGCGGGTCCGGTTCAATGCGATGGTGCTGTTCTCGGTGTTCTGGATGTTCCTGGTTTATTTCCCGGCGGCGCACATGGTTTGGGGAAAGGGCGGTTTTCTGAATGCCTTCCTCGGCGGCCGATTCCCGGTTCTCGACTTTGCGGGCGGCACAGTGGTTCACATCACCTCGGGGTTCTCGGCACTGGTGACCGCCATCTATATTGGCAAGCGGAAGGGCTATCCGAACGAGGCGACGATGCCGCACAATCTTGTGCTCAGCTTCATAGGCGCGTGCCTGCTGTGGGTAGGCTGGTTCGGATTCAATGCGGGAAGCGCGCTGGCAGCGTCGGCGCTAGCGACTAGCGCGTTCGTGGCCACGCACTTCGCGTCGGCGGCCGGAGCGGTCTCCTGGATGCTTACCGAAAAGATTCGCAACGGCAAGCCCAGCGCCCTCGGTGCGATCTCCGGAGCGGTTGCCGGACTCGCAACGGTGACGCAGGGCGCAGGCTTCGTGCAGCCGTTTAGCGCCGTGCTGATCGGCTTTGCGGCCGGCGCCGTGTGTTACTACATGGTCTCGGTGGTGAAGAACAGATTCGGTTATGACGATTCCCTGGATGCGTTCGGCGTGCATGGCGTGGGCGGTTTGATGGGCTGCGTCCTGACCGGCGTATTCGCGACCAGGGCTGTCAACAACTCGCTGAATGCGCCGCTGGGCCTGGTTGACGGCAACGCGATACAGGTCGCGAATCAACTCGCCGGAGCGGCTATTGGCATCGCCCTCGCCGTCGTGGGAACGCTGGTGGCGCTGAAACTTACGGAGTTCCTCACGCCGCTGCGCGTCGATGAACGCGAGGAATCCTCCGGCATCGACCTCGCCCTTCACGGAGAAGAAGGATACAATTTTGAATCGTAGCCATGCTTAAAATCGAAGCGATTATTCAGCCCGCCAAGCTCGGAGATGTCAGGGAAGCACTGAAAGCTATCGGAATGGACGGCATCACCGTCACGGAGGTGCGAGGCCACGGCCGACAGTTGGGCCACAAGGAGGTCTACCGTGGCCGCGAGTACTTCGTCGATCTTCTGCCAAAGGTAAAACTTGAGATGGTCATCGCCACCAGCCGCAAGGAAGAGGTCATTAAGGCCATTGTCGCAGCGGCTCGCACTGGAAGAATCGGCGATGGGAAGATCTTCGTTTACGACATCGGTGATGCTATCCGAATTCGCAACGACGAGCACGGAGAAAACGCGCTGTAAGCCGTCCGCGAAGAGAAAGCGTCTCCCGATCAGCATTGCTGCGCGCTCCGTTTGGCTCGCCCACCGCAAGGTACCCACAAGGACCGGAAGGGCACACGTGGAGAAACGCTCGCGAATCGAAGAGCGAGTTGGATAGTAGCCAGCACTTCCGGCTCCGTTGTCGACGCCAAGGTCGGCGCGCGGCTCGAACAAAGTGTGCAGGAACGTTCCAAGAACTTCGCTCTTCTGCCTGCCAATTTCCGCCTCTACAATGACCAAACTAGTGCTATGACCGCGTGAAACGATTCGGTTTGTAACTGAACTTGCGGCGAGCGGTTTTGCCGTCTAAGTTCCAGTGGATCTTGGTCTCGGCGCGATTGGTTCGGAGGCACCAGGATCGAGTTTCCCGACGCGGAGTCTTTAGGTCAGGGATTCTTCAAAGCGGCGTGTAATGGAGAATGAAGCCGTCCAGATCTCACCGCCAAACTCCTGGCCGAAGAGATCGGTCAGGGACTTGCGGCGATGGCTGTTCAAGGTGTCCATCACGAGGTGGATGGTCTCCGCTTGGCGATGTATTCCTTATTGACTTCGGCCACGCACCACATTTCTTCCCCGCCACGGTTTGAGGTCGTGCTGGAGTAGCAAAACCCGGATGGTCTCTCTTCCCACTCGTGGAACCAACAGCCGCTTCACGGCTTCCTCGGCCACCAGGCGCACCGTCCACCGGGCGCGCCCTTCGGGCGGGCCGCTACAGACCATGGCGATGATGCGCTGGCGCTGACTGTCCTCCAGTACGGTGGCGGCTCCTGGCCGGCCCTTCTCGTAGAGTGCGCGTTCGAGGCCACCCTCGTGATAGCGATGACGGACCTTCCGAATCGCCTGCTCAGTCAAAGGAACCACTTTGGAAACAACGGGCGCGCTCAGACCGTCGGCTAACCGCAAGAGAGCCACGGCCCGCAGGACGACCCGCACCTGCTGCACGCCACCCTTCAAGAGATCCGCCAGTGTCTTCTGGTCCTTCGCTGGGACTTTGATAGGTAGGGCTGGACGGGCCATACCCAAGTATGCACCAAAACATTTCCCACGGAAATTGTTGGTTACGAATCTTTTCAAGCGGTCAGAGAACTAGCCGATAAGTGATTTAGGCAGACGAATTACGTGCTGGTAATTTCAGGACGGGGTGCGCCGCCAAATCCTACATCGGAAACCCAAGAGCAAGGAGAGCGTGTGCAATCGACATTAGTGTCGGCAGCGGAAAAGAGCCCGGCCACCAAAGCCGACGACCGGGCGGGCAAGTATCTGGTCTTTCACCTGGGCCGCGAGGAGTTCGGTATCCGGGTGCTGAAGGTCCGGGAAATCATGGGCGTTCAGGACATTACGGCCGTGCCTCAGACGCCGGCTCATGTGAAAGGAGTCATCAACCTCCGCGGGAAGGTGACCCCGGTAGTGGATCTGCGCCTGAAGTTTGGCATCGAGGAGGTCGAATACACGCAGCGCACCTGCATCATCGTGGTCCAGGTGCAAGGGGACACGAACTCCATGCTGATGGGGATCGTGGTGGATGGCGTCGCCGAGGTGCTCAACCTGGTGGCAGAGGACATTGAGGACACCCCCGATTTCGGCCAAGGAGTGGCCACTCCCTACCTGATCGGCATGGCCAAGATCAAGGGCAAGGTGAAGATTTTGCTGGAGATCGACCAGGTGTTAGCTAGCCAGGAATTGCACGGCCTGGAATCCGTGCTGAATTAGGAGATAAATCAAATGAAATCGCAGATGACAATTGGCAAGAAATTGATGCTGTGTAGCGGCGCCATGCTGGCGCTGGTGATTGGACTGGGGTACTCGTCGCTGTCTTCAGTCAGTACGCTCAGCGCAGAACTGGACTCGGCTGTGAACAAGACAAGCAAGAAAACCGAATTGGCAGGCCAGATCGAGGCGGCCGTCGGCGACATGAAGGCGGGCCAACGAGGGCTGATTCTATTCAGCATGCTGAAGGATGCGCCCAAAGTGGAGACGGCCAGAGATGCTTTTCGCAGCGCCTCGACCCGAATCGAGAAGTCGGTGGTAGAAATTCGGCCCATGCTGGCGACCGAATCCGGTCGGCAGGCGGTGGACGCCATCCAGGCGCAATTGAGCACGTGGCTTCCGCTCTACCAGGAGATTACGCAGGCATGTGCAGCCCAGCGCTTCGACGCGGCCATGACCAGCACCATGGACCGCACCGTGAACCTGGCTGGACAGATGCAAAAGAACGCTGAACAGTTACTGGAAGCTCAGAGAGGTCTGCTCAACGCCGCAGCCAAAAATGCAGAGGTTGTCTCCTTCCGCAGCCGCTGGATCGCTTTCATCCTCATCGGCGTGGGTCTGGCGGCCGGCGGATTGGTCCTGTGGGTCGTGCGCAATATCAGCGGGACGCTGCGCCGCTTGGCCGGTGAGATGGGTGAAGGCGCCGAGCAGGTCGCCAGCGCGGCATCGCAGGTTTCCTCCTCCAGTCAATCGCTGGCGCAGGGCTCCTCTGAGCAAGCGGCGTCGATCGAAGAGACCTCGGCTTCGAGCGAGGAGATCAATTCGATGGCGCGTAAGAACACCGAGAACAGCCAGTCCGCCTCGGTTGAGATGTTGAAGGCTGCGCAACTCGTTGCCGACGCCAACACGCGACTCGTAGAGATGGTGGCATCGATGAAAGAGATAACGGATTCGAGCAACAAGATATCAAAGATCATCAAGGTAATCGATGAGATTGCTTTCCAAACCAACATCCTGGCGTTAAACGCAGCGGTGGAAGGGGCCCGGGCCGGAGAAGCGGGCAAGGGCTTCACGGTAGTGGCCGAGGAAGTCCGCAATCTGGCGCAGCGTAGCGCCCAAGCCGCGAAAGACACGGCAACTCTGATCGAGGAGTCCATCGAAAAGTCCACGATTGGCAGCCGGAATCTGGGCTTGGTCGCCGAAGCCATCAAGACGATCACCGTCAGCGCCACCCAAGCGAAGACGCTGGTAGATGAGGTGAACCTGGGCAGCGCTGAACAGGCTCGCGGGATCGACCAGATCGCGAAGGCCATCACGCAGATGGAGCAAGTGACGCAGACGACCGCGGCCAACGCGGAAGAAAGCGCCGCGGCGGCCGAGGAATTAACGGCGCAGTCGGAGACGCTCAAGGACATCGTGGAAACCCTGACGGCTATGGTCGGCGGCGAGGAGACAACCAGCGGCCATGCCCGTCAAACTGGGCGCGGAGACCACACCGGCTCGACTCCGCGGAGGCAAGGCGAATCCGCGGCCGGCCTGGCTGCGCTGCGAAAGGCGGTGTCGCACCAGTCGACATCCGTGCACGCATTGCGCAAAGAGGCGTTCCCTCTGGAAGAGCAGTTCAAGGAGTTTTGATAGTCTCTTTCGCCGGGACAGGCTGCGAAGACACCAGCAGCCTGTCCCGTTCAAGCCGCAAGAATTGGTGATCGGGAAACGGGAATTGTTTTGTTGAAGGAGTCAATGTCGCGGCGAATGGACTGGACTGGGCCCGGGAAATGCCAGCCAGTGGCGAAGAGAGCAAACGCTGGTTCGCTCAGCGGCGAAGATCTCTGCTATTATTCCTGTAACGTTGCGCCCTGCAATCTGGGATTGGCGCATTTCTGACGATGATTCTGGCGATGTCCTGGCGTCGACGCTAAGTTTCCGTAGCACTGGGGAGGAAAAATATGGCTCGCGTGTATTTGATCACTGGTTCCCTGAAGTTGGTTTACACCATCGATCAGGCGGTGGGCAATAGCTGTCCGAACAGGCGTGATGACGTTCTGCTCGTGCAGTTTTTTCTGAAGGTCATAAGCGAAGGTCCGCAGAAGAGCGCGTTCACTCCACCCGGGCGCGAGCCGATGAAGACCGACGGCATCTGGGGACCGGCATCACAGGCGTACTTGAATCAATTCATCGCCGTGAACAGCGCCCAGAATCCGGGGTCGCCGCTTACTCAGGATGGCCGTGTAGATCCGGTAGTCGGCGGAAGGCTCACGGGTTCCCGGACTGGAAACGTTTACACCATCCTCGCGCTGAATGCTTCATATAAGAACGTCCGAGGTGTGGCCGCGTTAGAGGATATCACCACCGATCCGGTGTTTCCACAAGAGTTGCGGCCTTCGCTAAAGATCAATCAGTAAGGCGTCGCTCATTTCGGACCGGTATCGCTGCTGTAATTCGCTCCGCTGTAGATGTGAAGGCAACTTCCGACTCCGCGATCAGCAGCACAGTGCCCGTCTCGAGGAACCGGGACGCCGGAACGGCAGCGGCCCGGAGCGCATAAAGGAGCCGCGGCTATTCGGCGGGCGAGAGCTGTTTTGAGATCTTGCCGTAGTCCGGCATATAAACCCGCAGGCCCCCGGAAGCGGTCGTCTTGGAGTAGCCCGCCACCAACTGCTCATTGTAATGATCGGGGAAAAACTCGAACGGATCCGTCGGGTCAGCGTCGATCAACCACATATCGACGTTGTTCATCGTAAGCCTGCCGAACCGCAGGATGCCTCCACGATACGCCATGTAATTCGAACGGGGCTGTTGGGTCGCAGTGAGCCGCTTTTCTTTTCCGAAGATCTGAATGATCTCGTCGCCCTGGACGCGCACGGCGGTGATGCGTCCGCGCATCGTGGGCGGCGGCAGCATCAGTGCGGGATCGAGAATGAAGTCGTTATCGTCCACGCTGATGCCTTTGGCTTTCCTGGTGTTGATCAGCTTGGTCATATCGAGACCGAACAGATTCAGCAATCCCTTTACGGGTAAGCGTGCCACTTTCATCTGCGTAGGGTGGATCCGGAGCTTACCATCCGGCGTCGCGCTGATAGTACCCACCATTTCGAAAGGGATTCCTATGCCCTTGTTAAGCGTGCCCTTTTGCCTGATCTGGCTGCCTTCCGAACTCAATTGCAGATGCTTGAGAGGAGCGTCCGCATCGCCGAAAACGTATGTATTCATTGCATGGGTCATGCTCGCCATGCTCACGCCGACTTCAGCTGAATCGATCGCAATGATATACGACAATTTGTCGTCAAAAGTGGGCGGTTGACCCTTTCTGGTGGAAAGAAATTTGCCTGTCAACTGCCGTATGTGCAGGGTTAGTTTGGGGTCGAGACGGATGTTCACGTTTACCATTTCGACTTGCGTTGCGGCCTCCACGGCCTCTTGGGGCGCGGCAGGCTTGGCCGCAGTCTGCTCCGGTATTTGTGAAGGGGGCTTCGGTTTGTTGCTGCTGGAAGTGCAGGAAGCAAGGAGAAACGCAACGGCGGCCAACAGGATGTGACGCCAGCACGCCGAGCGGCTACGGCGATGGTCGCCGGATTGGATGCCCAGATAGAGGCCGATGAGGGGCAGCGCAGTGGCAGCGACACGAGCCGAAGGAGCGATTTGTCGGGCAGGCAAATTGGGCATGATGCGAAGATCGCTCTGCGTCAAGAGCACGAGATGGGCCAAGTGCGCAGGAGTCGTACGTAACGCCCCGCCGCTGACCGGCGGTCCGGCGGTGGAGGAGCGAAAGGTCCATCCGGGTGGAATCATCGTGTGATTGGCCCGACCGCACAGCGTCACTTGACCACAGGAAGTCAGTGGTCGCACCGTTCAGGAACTGGTATCTATGCTCGAGTGCTGAGACAAGCCACGAACGACTTCAGCTCACACACCCGGCGAGGAGGCAGAGGCAGATTGACCACTTGGACTATCGGGAAGAGACTTGTCGCCAGCTTCTTTGTGATCGCGTAATTTTCTCGCGCGTCCATCTGCAATGTACGGTGGTGGTGTTGAAGGAGTCAATGTTGCTGCGAATGGACTGGGCTGGGCTCGGCAAACGTCAGGCAATGGCGAATAGAGCAAACGCCCGGACGTTGCCCCATGATTTCCGCTTAGGCTCCAGCATGATGTAAAATGACACTTTCTGCATCAAGGAGCCCTTCGTGTCCGAATACACAAAATACGTTCTTAGCGACAAGGACATTCCGTCCGCTTGGGTGAACATTCTGCCCCGTCTGAAGGAGCCGATGGATCCGCCGCTGCACCCGGCCACGGGAAAGCTCCTTGGACCGGAAGACCTGGCGCCGATCTTCCCGATGTCGTTGATCGAGCAGGAATTCTCACCGAAGCCGGAGATCGATATTCCCGGCGAGGTGCTCGACTTGTATAAGCTCTGGCGCCCGACGCCGCTCTATCGCGCGCGCCGTCTGGAGAAGGCACTCGACACGCCCGCGAAGATCTATTACAAATACGAGGGCACAAGCCCCGCGGGCAGCCACAAACCCAACACATCGATTCCGCAGGCTTTCTACAACAAGCAGGCCGGCATCAAGCGCCTGTCCACGGAAACCGGCGCAGGGCAGTGGGGCAGCGCCTTGGCGATGGCCTGCCAAATGTTCGGCATGGAATGCACCGTCTATATGGTGAAGGTGAGCTATCAGCAGAAGCCGTACCGCCGAATGCTGATGAACACATGGGGCGCCGAGGTTTTCGCGAGTCCCAGCACGCACACCAGCTCGGGTCGCGCGATTTTGACACATACGCCGGATACGAACGGCAGCCTCGGCATCGCGATCAGCGAAGCAGTCGAAGATGCCGCCACGCATAGCGACACCAACTACTCGCTCGGCAGCGTGCTCAACCACGTCATGCTGCACCAGACCGTGATCGGGCAGGAGGCCAAGCTACAGATGGCGCTGGCCGGCGACACGCCCGACGTCGTGATCGGCTGCTTCGGCGGCGGCAGCAACTGGGCCGGCATTGCGCTGCCGTACGCCGTAGACAGGTTGAATGGCTCGAAGGTGCGCCTGCTTGCTGTGGAACCCGCCGCGTGCCCGACGCTGACCAGAGGCACTTATGCCTACGACTTCGGCGACACGGCCAAGCTGACGCCGCTCTTGAAGATGTACACGCTGGGCCACGATTTCATGCCGCCGGGCATTCATGCCGGCGGATTGCGCTATCATGGCGCCTCGCCGCTGGCAAGTCACTTGCTGAAGCACGGCTGGATGGAGGCTCGCAGCGCCAATCAGCTCCCGTGCTTTGAAGCGGCTGTGCTGTTCGCGAAAACCGAGGGCATTCTGCCCGCACCCGAATCTTCGCACGGCATCCGCGCGGCCATCGACGAAGCCTTGCAGGCGAAAGAGGAAGGCAAGTCGCGCACCGTGCTGTTCTGCCTGAGCGGGCATGGCCACTTCGACCTGACTTCTTACGACATGTATCTTAACGGCCAACTGAGCGATTACGAGCACCCAGCCGAAGAGATGGAGCGTGCGATGGCGACGTTGCCGAAGGTCTAGTAATCTGCCAATTCGATATGGCAGCATACGAAAAATGGTGAAATCGTCGCCTCCGGTCGCTAGCGCTTCCGGCACCGTTAGGCGTGACGCCCGGTGTTGGCATGATCAGGCCTGAGGGAATTCGTCAACAGTGCCGGGAGTCCAGTGTTAATGCCGGCCATTAGCTTGCCGTTGTACTAGCGGCAGTTGCCCTGGCACACGCGTTCCGAAATCTTGTGCGGCTCTCCGAGGCGATCCGGTGCGTTGGGACTGGTCCGGCGCACGGTCACGCTTTCGACGAGCGTCTGACCCTGGCCGGGTTGGCGCTCAATGATCTGTTGCTCCAGCAGGACAGGTTTCCCTGTGGTGACGGGCCGTCCAGGGACATCCACTTTGTAGATCTCGACTTCGCTGGTTTCGGAGCCGTCGGGCTGCCGGCGCGTGCGCGTAACCGTCTGTCCTGACAGTTCCATGCGCGAGTTCTTCAGTTCATACTGGCTCAGATTGGCGACAGATTGTCCGTTTACGGTCTTCGTCTCGGACAGTAGGCGCTGGGCCTCGAAGAAACGGCCATTTTCGTCGCGGCGGTAGGTCGAAGTCTCCGTCGCGAGGCCCGCCGCGGTCTTGCGGTTCGTAGATTCGCGCCGCTCCACGGCCTCAAACGCGCCGTTGAGCGACGGCTTCTCGACGGTGACTCGGGTCGTCTCCGTATCGGCGTTCTTGCGTGTCTCGGCGACCGTTCGCTCAGCGACTTGCAGCGCACCGTTGATGTCGCCCCGATAAAGCGTGGTGAGCGTACGCGTGCCGCCGTCGGCTTGACGGGTCTCCTCAATGCGCTGTTTTTCAGGCGGGCCGGGAATGCCGTTGGCGTCATAGCGCCGGATCGTGCGTTCGACAATACGCCCGTTCGCATCCTCGCTCAAAACCTGCTCCTCGATGGCTTCGAGGGGCGCCAGCCGGCCGTTGGCGTTCAGAGCTCGTTCTACCGTGCTAGAGGCGCCCTTCGATTGCGTGGAAAGCACGCTTATTCCCGTCTCGACGCGGCGCCCGTTAACGTCGTAAACGTAGGAATTCTCAAGCTTTGTGCTCTGCTGGCCGAGTGCCACGGACACACATGCGGAGACACACACAATTACGGCCACACACGATCTCATACTCTCACCCTAAGACCTTTCCGCAAGCCCGGCAATATGGCAAACACCTCAATTAGCAATCTCCACCGTTCTATAATGGAAAGAAAGCCGCCCCATGAAGACCTTCTACATCGAGACATTCGGCTGCCAGATGAACGCGCATGACTCTGAGAAAGTAATCGGCACGCTCGTCACCGAAGGTTATAGCCAAGTGGAGACTCCCGAGGCGGCTGACCTGGTCTTGTATAACACGTGCAGCATCCGGGACAAGGCGGAGCAGAAGGTATTTCACCGTTTGCAGCAGTTCCAGCGCGCGGCGGGCAAGGGCAAAGTCTTCGGCGTGCTGGGTTGCGTCGCACAGCAGGAAGGCGAAAAGATCTTTGAGCGCGCGCCGCACGTCAGCCTGGTGGCGGGCTCGGCTAGCTACCCGAAATTGGCGGAGATGTTGGTGCAATTGGAGAGCGGAAGCCGCCGCGTCACGGGGCTGAGCCTGGAGACCGATGAGACCTTCGAAACGCAGTTCACGCGGCGCGACAATCCGCATCGTGCGTATCTGACGATTATCGAGGGTTGCGACAAAGCCTGCGCGTATTGCGTTGTGCCGTTCACGCGCGGTCCGGAGCGCAGCCGCACGCTGGAGAGCGTGCTCGCCGAAGCCCGGCAACTGGCCGAGGGTGGCTACAGCGAAATCCAACTGCTCGGGCAGAATGTGAACAGCTATCGCGATCCGCTTTCGGGCATCGACTTCGCGATGCTGTTGCGCAAGGTGGCCGAGATTCCCGGGTTGCGCCGCGTTCGCTTTACGACGTCGCATCCGCGGGATTTTACCAAGGCTATCGTAGACGCGATCGACGAGTATCCGAATCTGTGCGACCACGTGCATTTGCCTGTGCAATCCGGTTCGACGGCCGTGTTAGGCAGAATGCAACGGCTCTACACGCGTGACGAGTATTTGCGGCGTATCGAGTGGCTGAAGAACGCAAAGCGCGATATCGCGATCACGACCGATATCATTGTGGGCTTCCCCGGCGAGACTGAAGCGGAGTTTCAAGAGACGCTCTCGCTGATCGATGCCGTCGAGTATGAATCCATGTTTTCGTTCAAGTACTCGAAGCGGCCCAACACGGCGGCGCTCGCGCTAGAGGATCACGTCTCCGAAGACGAGAAGAGCCGTCGCCTGATCGCGGTACAGGAGCGCCAGCGTGGCATACAGATCCGGCGCAACGCGCTGTTGACGGGCTCGGTGCTGGAAGTGATGGTGGAAGGGTACAATCAGGCCACGGGCCAGTGGATCGGCCGTACGTCGCAACATCGTACGCTGAACTTTACCGACGCGATGCACGCGGCGCCGAATGGGGACACGCTGACCGGTAGTTATCTCGACGTTCGGGTGACCCGCGCGGGCCCGAACTCTCTGGTCGGGGAGCGAGTCTAGCGGCGTGGGAGAATGAGGGGGACAAAATGGAAATCGAGATGAAGATCCGCGGTCTGATGATGGACCCGGTGACGAATATGCCGATCGTAATCCTGAAGGATGTCGAAGGCAACATGGTCCTCCCGATCTGGGTTGGAATCTACGAAGCGAATGCGATCGCGCTCGAAATCGAAAAGGTTTCGACGCCGCGGCCGATGACGCACGATCTGATTAAGATCCTGTTGATGGGCCTCGAAACCGGCGTGCGTAAGATCGTCGTGAACGAGTTGAAGGATGATACGTTCTACGCGCTGATCTGGCTCGAAAAGGACGGCCGGTCGATCAGCATCGATTCGCGGCCGAGCGACGCGCTTGCCCTGGCGCTGCGCCTCGACTGCCCGATCTACGTCGAAGAGAGCGTATTGAAATCTTCGAAGGCCGCCAGCAGCGCCGCGGACAAGGTCAACAACGACGATCTGAAGAAGTGGCTAGAAGGCCTGAACGACGACGACCTCGGCCGTTACAAAATGTAGCGCGCTGTTCGCTTAGGCATCGCTACGGGCTAACGCCCGCAGGCAGTTCCATGATGCGGAGATTGCGGAAATGGATCTCCGCTCCTTCCGATTCCAGGCACAGGTAACCTTTCTTCTGGGTGGAGCGGCTGATCCCGTTGACGAACTTCCCGTTTACGGAGAGTTTGAGTGTGCCGTCGACGGCCACCAGTGTGTAGCTGTTCCACTCCCCGCGGCCCTTGCAGCGGTTCTCGATCGACATGCTGCGCGTACCGCGCGGATTGTCGGGCACGGTCGTCACGCCGCCCACTCCGAACAACTCGCCGTGGACGTACGCGAGCGGCGGTGCAACGCCGTCTTTTGTATGCAGCTTGACCCAGTCGAGTTCGAGCATCTGCACTTCGACTCCGTCGGGCAGCCGGTTCTTCTCGCCGGGCTGTGCATTGCTCCACACAAACATGCCCGAATTTCCGCCAGGTTCGATGTGCTTCCATTCGACTTGAAGGATGAAGTTCTCGTATTGCTTCTCGCTGCGCATCACTCCAATCGGATGGCCCGAGCACACGAGCACGCCATCCTTCATGGACCACGTGCTTTTTTCTGTATTGACTGGAACCCAGCCGCTCAGGTCCTTCCCGTTGAACAGATCCACAAACACAGGGGCAGATTGGCCCGGCGCCGGGATCGAGACAGCAGCTAACACCATGGCGGCCAGCAGTACTCTCATCTTCATAGTCGCTCCCGCCATTTACAGGCTGACGCCGAGATCCTTCCAGTTGATCACCTTCTCCTTGCTCATCGCTTGATGGCCGAGAATCGCGGTCAACGCTGCCGTAGCGCCAATATCGATCGGGGCGGGATTCTGGCCGGCGCCGCGGATGCAGGCAAAGAAAGCCGCCATGTGCGCGTACTGATCCTCGGTCTGTTTTTCCACAAATGGTGCGGGCTTGCCCTCCGCGCCTAGCGGGAATAACGTTGCCGGCGAAAACAGATCGATCGCGCCCTTTGAGCCATAGACGTATACATACTGGCCGCCGCCCGGCATGCCACGCGGGTGGAACACGTTCTGGGTGAAGGACATCTTGACCCCGTTTGGATAGTCGTAGGTCAGGCTGCCGCAGTCGTAAATCGTCCGGCCAACTGGCTCGTTCTTGTGCAGCGCGATCGCGCCGAATCCGCAGGCGCGCAACGGGCGGCTGCCGATCGCCCAATTGCACAGGTCCAGGTTATGAACGGATTGCTCGATGAGGTAGCCGCCGGATTTCGCGACGTCGTAATACCAGTCGCCCGACGATCCGTCGTAGGGCAGGTCGACGGTAGCGTGGCGCTGCGCCTTCACCATCAAAATGTCGCCGATTACGCCAGCGCGGATCTTCCCGACCGCTTCCGCCAATCCCTTCGCCGAACGCAATTGCTGGCCTGCGGTGAATACGCACTTGCTCGTGCGCACTACGTCAATTACAGCCTGGACTTGCGCGGTCGTCACGCCAATCGGTTTCTCGCAGTACACGTGCTTGCCTGCCCGCAGCGCGGCCACGGCCATCTCGGAATGGAGGTGCGGCGGAGTCGCGATGTACACGGCGTCCACGTCTTTGTTTTCGATGACTCGGCGCCAATCGGAGTAGGACGCCGGATTGTCGCGTACCGCCGCCGTCGCCGCCCGGTCGAGGCGGTCGGGCTTGTTGTCGCAAACCGCCGTCACCTTGACGCCGGGCTGTAACAGTACGGCTTTCAGATGGAACGAGCCCCGATTTCCGATCCCGATCAGTCCAGTTCGGACCAGTTCCGTCGATTGAGCGAAGCCCGCGCCCGCAGTTGCGGCAGCGCCGGCAAGAAAGTTCCTGCGATTGATGTTCACCTCAGGATCGTATCGCAGTGACTAACGGGAAACAAGGTGTTGTGGTTATCATGGTCGGCAATACGGGTATGCGCAAACCAATTCTCCGAACCGCAGCGGCGCTGCTGTGCAGCGGCGTCGCTATGCAGTTTGTTCAACCGCAGCGGACGAATCCGCCTGTAGCTGCGGCCATCTCATTCGAACGCACTGCCAAGCCGGCGCCGAAGCTCGCGGCGATTCTACGCCGCGCCTGCAACGACTGCCATTCCAATGAGACCGTGTGGCCGTGGTACAGCGGGATTGCGCCGGGCTCCTGGCTGATCGCGCGTGACGTCGCAAAGGGCCGCAAGCATCTCAACTTTTCCGAGTGGGGCCGGCTCAGCGACGACTCCGCTGAAAATCGAATCGGCGAGATCTGTCAGGAAGCGCAAAGCGGTTCGATGCCGCCGTGGCAATACCGGCTGCTGCATCCGAAAGCGAAGCTCACAAAGGACGATGTCTCCGTGCTGTGCGCGTTTCCCACTGCCTATTTTTCCGGAGGCAGGAGTTTAAACTGGCCTTCGACGCGGAACAACGTGTCCACCGGCGATTGGTTGATCGTGACGGACTCCGAGAACATCTCGAGAAGTTTTTCGCCGTTGCGCGAGCGTTGAATCGCGAAGGGCCACTGCACTCCAGCTCCGACATCGCGGTACTTCGAGTAAGTGGTGACCTCTTCGTCGCGCTCGCGTGTCTTTGGGTCGCGGCGAAAGAAGACCTGGCGCATCGGCAGCTTCGTCGTGGCGTGAACATAGACGGTCACCGTTCGGTTTTCCGAATCCGTGATGTCGACGATCTGGACCGGGGCGTTATCGAGCACATCCGTGCCTTTGAAATCGAAGATCATGCCCGGTTCATCAAGGCGCTGGTGCAAGATGTAAAAGATATTGCGCGTCGTCGAATCCTGATAACGCTGGTAGATCTCGTCCTTGATTGGCCTGGCGCCGCGGAACGAAAAATTCCAGCCCTTGCCCAGCGCGAAGATAACGCCGCTGTCCAGGTCCTTGCCGAATGCCTGTCGCTCTTCGACAGCGAAGGCGCCTGGTTTTTCGGGAACCAGATAGCGCGTGGAAATGCGGGCCCGGGACAAGCCGGAAAGCTGGTCGCGATAAAACGAGTAGGCGCGCCCGGTTTCGACGCGATCCTTCATCGCCAGAAAGTTTTCGCCGCCGAGTGCGGACACGACTTCATCGATCACCTTCCTGCCGCGGTCCGGTGGCGTCTGGGCCGGAGCGAGCGATAAGGATAACAGTAGCAGCGCTGCCCACTTCATGGCTTTTTACTCAACTCCTCGGCTTTCAATCCAGTGTTGATTTCGATTTGCGACACGATCGATTCACCGGCCTTGCGCCCACCCTGCGTGATCGTGATTTTATGAGGGAGTTTGATACCGCCGACTTCCCGCCAATCCGCGAGCTCTTCTTCGACTGCTACGGGAGCGCCCGGCATCTGATAGCTGCGCTTGAGCGGGAGACCGGTCTGCTCGTCGACCTGCACCTTGATGTTCTCGTTCTGCTTGCCAGAGATTTCGATCGTCGCATTGCCGGCAAAGTTTACGATCCGCTCGGGATCGCGATCGCTGAGTGCGAGAGCGGTCCAGATGCGAAAAAGTTCGCCGCGCACCTGTTGAATGACAGGAGGCGGCATCGGGATATTGCCTTGCGGGGTCTGCAACCAGCCGCTTTGTCCATCGGAGTACGCGATCACTTTACCGAAGGGCAACTGCTGCTCCTGCCGGAACACATTGGGAGCAAGCCACGCGGTCTTTTGCGCCGCCTTCATCGCGCCGCCGCCGGAATCGAGAGTGACGTCGGCCGTCATGGTCATGTCTTTCACCGCGGCGAGTTTGTCCGCACCGCCGAGCGCCTGCTGCATTTTCTGAAGCAGTTTGCGACCCTGCTCCAGGCTCGCGGCATCGGCCTTGGCTGTTTCCTTCTTCGGCTCCGGAATGGTCAGGTCGATCGTCTTCACGCCGCCGAGTGTCGTCAACGGCGTGCCGAAATCCTTCGGGTTTCCTACCGCGAGAATCGTGAATTCTTCAGGCTTCAGATACTGTTTGGCGACGCGCAGCACATCGGCTTTGGTGACCGAGTCGACGCCCTTCTGGTATTGGAACAAGAAGTCTTTCGGGTAACCGTGATACTCGTAGGTGATCAGCCGGTTGAGTGTCTTGGAGGGGCTGTCGAAGCGGAAGACAAAACCGTTCAGGATCGTATCCTTAGCTGTGCGCAACTCCTGATCGGTCACTTCACCGGTACGGATGCGCGCCACTTCTTTCTGGATGGCTTGAACCGCAGCGACGGTCGACGCCGATTTCGTGCTGCCCGCGATCTGAAAGACACCCGGGTTCTCATAACGCGCGGCCCAGGTCGCGCCGACGTTGTACGCGAGGCCGAGTTCGGTGCGGACCTTTTGGAACAGACGGCTGCTGAACCCGCCGCCGAGGATATCGGACATGACCTCGAGCGCGGCGTAATCCTTGTCCTTGAGCGTCCCGCCTAAATGACCCACGCGGAAAAACGTCTGCGTTACGTCAGGCTTGACGGCCAGATAGACGCCCGGAGCAGCTTTGGCCGTAACCTCGGGAAACGGTGGAACCGCAGGCTGTTTGTGATCCCAGCCGCCGAACAATTGTTCGAGTTTGGCGCGCATCGCAGTTGCGTCGAAATCGCCGGCCACGGCCAGCATCACGTTAGCCGGGAAGTAATAGCGCCTGTGGAACGCGATCAGATCCTCGCGCTTGATGTTGTCCAGGTGCACGTACTCTATGCGCCGGCCGTAGGGCGTGTCCTTGCCGTACAGCATCTCGTCGAATTCGCGCCCGACAATACTGCCGGCGTTGTCGTTGCGGCGCGCGATAGAGCCACGCATCTGCGTCTTTTCAAGATCGAGCTTTTCCTGACGGAACTCCGGAGCGATAAGCACGTCCCGGAAGATCGCCAGCACCTGATCCGTGTTCTCCTTCAACGCGCTGAAGCTGACTGTGCCGCTGTCCTCGCCGATGCCGCATTCGACGGACGCGGCGCGATTTTCCAACTCCACGTCGATCTCGTCGCCGGTCTTGGCCTTTGTGCCGCCGGTGCGCATGACTTCGCCGGTGATCTGCGCAAGCCCAACCTTGTCCGCCGGTTCAAAGAGATTGCCTGTGCGAACCAGGGCAAAGCCGCTAACCAGCGGCAGTTCGTGATTTTCCAGCAGATACAGCCGCATCCCGTTCGGCAACGTGAAGGTAACGATCTCCGGAATCTTCACCTGTTTCAGCGGGGGATAGACCAGGCTCTTGTAAGAGGGCGCCGGCGCGGGAGTCTGTGCGCCGAGTGCGGCGGCGAAAACAATTCCACTCAATAATCGCAGTCTCATTTCTGCTCTCCCATGGGCTCGGTTTTCGGGGCGACGGTGAAGGCAACCGTGCGTGTGGCCGGCTTCAGGTACTCTCGTGCAACACGCAATACGTCGTCGGCGGTCACCTTGGCGATGTCGTCGATGCCGGTGAAGAGCACCCGCCAGTTTCCATAGTTGACATGGAACGAAGCCATTTGGCTGGCGAGGCCGGAGTTGCTGGCAAGCTGGCGGATCACACTGGCGCGCACTTTGGTTTTGACGCGCGCTAGCGTCTCTTCGTCTACTTTTTCTTTCTGAAGACGCTCGATGATCTCGTAGATCGCCTTCTCGTTCTCCTCCACCGTGTGGCCCACGCCGGGAACGCTGATCATCACGAACTCGCTGGAATACTTGCTGCCCGGAAAACTTGCGGCGACATCGGCGCCGAGCGAGATCTTCTTGTCGCGCACCAGTTCCTTATAGAGCAGGCCCGTGCGGCCGCTCGAAAGAATTGCCGCCAGCACGTCGAAGACGGCGTCGTCCTTATCGCGCTGGCTGGGCCGCTGGTAGCCGATCAACAGAAACGGCTGCGCGGCGGTTTCCACGGCGGCGCGTTTCTCGCCCTCCTGCTTAGGCTCTACCGTCTGTATGCCCTCCGGCAACGGACCAGCGGGAATGGAAGCGAAGTACTTCGCGGCGAGGCGCTTCGCTTCGGCGGGATCGATGTCGCCCGCAATGGCGATGGTGATGTTGCCCGGCACGTAATACTTGCGATGGAATGCATCGGCGTCCTTTGCGCGCAGGCGTTCAATGTCGCTGGCCCAGCCGATCAGGGTGCGGTAGGGCAGCGCGGCGAAAGCCGTCGTCATCATCGCTTCCATGAGCTTGCCTTGCGGGCTGGATTCGACCCGCATGCGGCGCTCCTCACGCACGACGTCGCGCTCTTTATAGAACTCGCGATAGATTGGACGCCGGATCCAATCCGATGCCAGCAGATACCAAAGCTCCGTGCGGTTGGCTGGCAGGCTATAAAAATAGACTGTGCTATCGGGTCCGGTGCCCGCGTTGAAGCCGACCGCGCCGTTCTCTTCGATCACCCGCACATAGGCGTTGGGCTCCACGAGGCTATTGGCTCTTTCGATGGCGGCTTTCAGAGCGGCTTGACTCTGTTCGAGCGCAGCGGGATCGGCGGCCGGCTTTCTGCGCTGCAATTCCTCGACTCTGTCGTAGGCGGTTTCGACGGCCTTGAGGGCCTTCTCCTCCTCGGGCCAATTCTTCGTGCCGACAGTCGCCGTGCCTTTCCCGATCATGTGCTCGAACATGTGGGCCATGCCCGTTTGTCCGCCAGGGTCGTTGACGCCGCCTACGTCGACGTGCGCGTGAAAGGAAACGACCGGCGCGTCGTGCCGTTCGAGGACGATAAAGTGCATCCCGTTGTCGAGTGTGAACTCGGTGACGCGCTTCTCGAAGTCTTTCAGATTCTGAGCGTGCAGGAGTGTTGTCAGACAGAGGGCCAAGGTCAGCCTGAATGGCGATCGTATCATTGGGAATGTTTCTCCGGAACTGAAAGTTGCTTTATAGAACCCAGTGTAACTGGAATTGCCGTGCCTGCGAACCTGCGGCGATAGGGGCGGGGCGCGGTATTTGCATTAACAGTTGCCTAACTCGCCTCCGGTCGCTGGCACTCGCGGCACCGTCAGGGGTTCCGATCTTCAACCCGTCCAACAGTGCCGGATAGCGACCTTTCACTGTACTTGCTGGAATCCAAGTGTGAGCCAGGTCTAGGACTGCCCTAATTCGGGAACAGTACAGTCTGGACCATCGAACGGAAGGTCGGATCCAATGCGCCCAACTCCGACGGCGGTGCGGCCAAGACCATATACCAGAGACCGGCCTCCTGTTGGACGGTATAGAGGTAGACGACCTGATCGGGTTCGCCTGACTTCGAGGTCTTGGTCGTGGCGCGGGTCATCAGCCCCGCTTTGTTGCCGACTCGGACGCGCGCGGGAGCATCCGTCTTCATGTTCGTGTCGCCCTTTTGGAGCAACTGCACGAACTCGGTAGTAGCCGCGTCGAGCTGTCCGGACTTCTGTGGCCGGTAATAGTCGATCATGCCGCCCGAGATCAGCTCCAGCCCACCGTTTTGCTGCTGTATCAGACCATTCTCTGGAACCAGATAGATCGTCTTGGAATTCTGATCCGGTTGCCCGGCCTTCCACGCGGAAGGATAGCCGACGGCGAACCCGACGGCCTGCAAGTCTTTGAATCCTGCCGGGAGGTTGGTACGCGGGCTGGCGCCTTGCTTGGCCAGAAGCATCTCGGCCGGTTTCGGTTTGGGCTTCGGCAGGGTTGCCAGTACGGTCTTGACGCGGTCGAACTGGCCAGTGGTGGCAGTGTACGGCTTTTTCGGGTAAAACTGAATGTCGTCGGAGACATACTTGATGCGGCTGCCGGAAGCGGGGTGTGAGGAGAGCCACAATTCGAGTCCCTTGGGTTCACCCTGCTTGCCGGCTTGCCCCTGCAGCTTCTCGAAAAACTTGGCGAGATCGATCGGATCGTAGCCCGAGGATGCCAACATGCGTCCACCGTTCAGGTCGGCGTCCTTTTCAAAGCTGCGTGAGAACTTCGAGAGCACGGAGGTGCCGCCGAGGCCCACGCCGATTTGCGCGGCCTGGCAGAGCATTCCACATTGTCCGTCCTTGCTGCTGAGCATTCCCGTGGCCGCACCCAAGACTCCGAACAACGTGCCCCAAGTCTGCTGTTTCCCCATCTGCGCCGCGCCGTGGCGCAGAGCTACGTGCGACATCTCATGCGCCAGCACCCCGGCAACTTCGCCTTCACGGTCCGCCGCCCGGATCAGGCCCGTGTGGACGTACATCGGTCCGCCGGGTAACGCAAAGGCGTTGATGGAATCCTCATTGATCAGCTTGAAATAATAGGGGTAGGCGTTGGCCTGCGGCGTTTTGGCCAGTTGCTGGCCGATTCGGTTCAACCAGGATTCGATCTCGCGATTCTGAATGACCTCCATCTCGCGTTCGACTTGGGAGGCAGCCTCTTTGCCGAGCTGGATCTCCTGCTCGCGCGTCATAGATGTTCTTTGAATTTTAACTTCCTGCTGCCTGGGCGCCTTGTCGGCAGCCACCAGCAAGGGCAGAAACATCGCAAAAGCGAGTATGCGCTTGATCATGGTTAGCCTCCCGGTTATTTTCCGAAAATCCGGGTCCAAAAGCAATGCTGACGGTGGATTCCGGTATACTTCCAGAGAGGCAGCGCATATGAATCGTCGAGGATTTCTGCAAACAAGCGTAGCGGGTCTGGGTGCATCAGCGGCGCAAAGCTACGCGGGGCCACGCGCGGATACGAGGCCGAAGCGCGTGGGCCTGATTGGAACCGGCTGGTACGGAAAGTGCGACCTGTTCCGGCTGATCCAGGTGGCCCCGGTCGAAGTGGTCTCGTTGTGCGATGTCGACAAAAACATGCTGGCGCAGGCCGCCGACATGACCGCGACACGCCAGGCGTCGAAGAAGAGGCCGCGCACGTATGGCGACTATCGCGAGCTGCTCAAGGAGAAAGACCTCGACATAGTGATGGTGCATACGCCGGACCACTGGCACGCGCTGCCGATGATAGCCGCGGTTGAGTCCGGCGCCAACGTCTATGTGCAGAAGCCGATCAGCGTCGACGTCGCCGAGGGCCAGGCCATGCTGGCGGCGGCACGCAAGCATCAGCGCGTCGTGCAAGTCGGAATGCAGCGCCGCAGTACGCCGCACCTGATCGAAGCGCGCGACAGGATCATCAAGGAAGGGAAGCTCGGCAAGGTCGGCTTGGTCGAGGTCTACTGCTATTACCATATGCGCAGGCGCGAGAATCCTCCGGATACGGCTCCGCCCGATTACCTCGACTATGAAATGTGGACGGGACCCGCACCCATGCGGCCTTACAACAAGCTGGTGCATCCGGGAAGCTGGCGCGCGTTCCGCGAGTACGGCAACGGAATTGTGGGCGATATGTGCGTCCACATGTTCGACATGGTGCGCTGGATGCTTGATCTCGGCTGGCCGTCGAACGTCTCTTCCACGGGCGGCATTTTGATGGATAAGGCGAGCAAGTCAAACATCACCGACACCCAGATCGCCACGTTCGACTACCCGGACTTGAAGGTCGTCTGGCAGCACCGCACGTGGGGCGATCCACCGGACCCCAAGTATCCCTGGGGCGCGACGCTGTACGGCGACAAGGGAACGCTGAAGGCCAGCGTGATGAGCTACGATTTCGTTCCATCGGGCGGCGGCGAGGCGATTCATAAAGACGTAACCTATGAGCTCGAACAATTCCCCGAGGACAAGACCGAACCACGGCTGGAGAAGCACATAGCGCCAGCTATCCGCGGTCACATGAAAAACTTCCTCGAAGCGATTGCGTCGCGCGGCAAGCCGGTCGCCGACATTGAACAGGGTTACATCTCGTCCGCAAGCTGCATTCTGGCGAATCTCGCGGCGGACACCGGTCGCACGTTGGTCTGGGACGTCGCGAAGCAGCGCATAGCCAACGACGAAGCGGCGAACCGGTTGTTGCGCCGGGAATATCGGAAGCCTTGGGTGCACCCCGCGAGCGATCGTGGATAGCGGGAATTTACTAACATGCAATTCTTTTTTCACAAGACCAAACTCGTGACAGTGTTCGTTTGCGTCGTGCTGGCGGGCGCCGCGAAGGCGCAGACTCCAGCCGGAGAGTGGCACAGCCTGTTCGACGGCAAGTCGCTCGCAGGCTGGCGGGAGACTCCATTCTCGGGGCATGGCGCGGTGCGCGTGGACAAAGGTACGCTCGTGCTTGAGGGGGGCTTGCCGATGACGGGCGTGACGCGCGAGACCTCCGCCACGCAGCCCGACTCTTTCCCGAAGTCCAATTACGAGGTCCGCTTCGAGTCGGTCCGGCAGCAAGGCGGCGATTTTTTCGGCAGCATTACGTTTCCGGTACAGGATTCGTTTTGCACTTGGATCGCGGGCGGATGGGGCGGCGACATCGTCGGCCTGTCAAGCATCGACGGCTGGGACGCGTCGGACAACGAAACGCGCAGCTACTTCACGTTTGAAAACGGCCGCTGGTACGCCATGCGATTGCAAGTCACAGACGATCGCATCAAAGCGTGGATCGACGAGAAAGTCGTTATCGACGTCGTGATCACGGGCCGCACGATCGGATTGCGCTATGGAGAGTCGAAGCTCAATGCTCCGCTTGGGTTTGCTTCCTTCTTGAGCACCGGCGCCTTGCGCAAGATCGAATATCGAACTCTCAAGGCGCCGGTTCCCAAGCCTTAGTAAATCAACGTCAACCGTTCAGCTTCCAGTTCGGACGGTAGGTGCGCTTGAGGTAGTCGTTGGCTTCGGGCATGTTGGTCACGCGGCCGGTGGCCGGGTCGTACGTGAGTTTCTTGCCGGCGCGGTGCGCCACCAAGCCCAGCAGCATCTGCTCCATCATCGTGCCGGAGTAATCGAAATCACAGTGCGTCTTGCTGCTGGTTCCGTGCTGGGCGTTGTTGTGCTTGCCCTTGCAGGCGTCGATCCATTCCACTTGGAAGACGTCGCCTCCGCTACTTGCCGGGCGGCCTTCCTTCTGCGCTGCGAGGATGGCATCGACGCTCGAATTCGGCATTCCTAAAGCAGCGGGGATCTTGCCGTTCAGGAATTGGATACTGGGGTAACCGTTCGGTCCGATTTGCGTACTCGGCAGCGCCGTAAATCCGGGGGGCAGAGCGTTTGCGGCAGCGGAACGCGAGGGCTTGGGCGCGACGGGACGCGGTTTCGCTGCCCGCAGGGACGCTTGGGTGATCTGCCCGGTGCCGCCGATCAGCGGGAGGATCTGGTCCTTAGCGCGCCGCTTGTAGTACGTGAGGTCGCCGTCGTCGTTGTTGGGGATGATGACGCGGCTGGTGAAATCCGCGAAAATGGAGCCCTTGGTCCCCTCGAAGATCGCGCCGTTGCCGACCTTCGAGATATCGATGTAGCCTTTGGGCGTCTCCGGTTTGAGACCGCCCTGATACCAAACCAACTGCACCGGGCCGCGCCAACTATTCGCGGGCTGATCGAAGGTCACCTTCAACTTCACGGGACACGTGTCCGCGTTGTATTTGTCGGAAAGTTCCTGATCTACCTCGATTGCCGTGGGCGATCCGCCATCGATCGCGTTCCACAGCAGATCCATCGTGTGCGCGCCCATGTCGCCCATCTGGCCGACGCCGAAGTCGCGGTACATGTTCCAGAACTGGCAGTTCATGCCGGCCGAACCACCGAAATATTGCGGGGTATAGGCATGATAGGGCGACGGGCCGATCCACTGTTCGTAATGCAGCGAGGCCGGCGGCATGCCTTCGCCCGCGGGATAGCCGGGGCGGGGAACCTGGCGGGCGTCCCAGCCGTGAATCGTCTTCAACTCGCCGATCGCTCCATCGAGGATGAGTTCGCGCAGGCGCTCAAAATTCGGATAGGCGTGACGCTGTGTGCCATGCTGCGTGGCCACCTTGGCCTTGTTCTTAATATAGTTCGCACGCACCGTGCGGACTTCCTCCACGGTGATGCCGAGCGGCTTCTCACAGTACACATTTATGCCGCGATTGATGGCCCAGTTGGCGATGAAGGCGTGGTGGTGATCCCCCGTGCAGATGATCACGGCCTCGACGTCTTTCTGGTCGAGACACTGACGCCAGTCGTAGTATGTTTTGGCCTTCGGGAAAATCTGGAGCGCTTCCTTGGTGCGCAGGTCGTTGGTGTCGCACAGGGCCACGACGTTCTCATTCATGAGTACGTTGTAGTGCGCGGTACCCCGGCCCCATACGCCAATGAGGGCGATGTTCAATTTATTGCTGGGTGCGTTTTGTCCCCGGAGCGTACCGGTCTTCAAAATCGTTAATCCGGCTGCGGTTTTTAGTAGATCACGTCGTTGCAAAAGGTTGTCCTCACATATATGATATCGGACCTTGCGGGTGCCAGGGAGGGTCTCGCTTTTCACCCAGCGGGACTGTTTGCTTCTTATGCGAGCACCGGCGCCTTGCGCAAGATCGAGTATCACTTGCTCAAGGCGCCGGCTGCCAAACCTTAGGGCCTGTCACGAAATAACTGTTCCAGCGTGCCAAGTCCGCTTGCTTACGCGCGCGGCTCAGAACGGGAGCGGTTGGTACGGTTATTTCGTGGCAGGCCCTCAGTGTTTCAACGCGGGCTGTTCAACGTCAGCCGTTCAGCGTCCAGTTCGGACGGTAGGTGCGCTTGAGGTAGTCGTTGGCCTCTGGCATGTTGGTCACGCGGCCGGTGGCCGGGTCGTACGTAAGTTTCTTGCCGGCGCGATGCGCCACAAGGCCCAACAACATTTGCTCGATCATCGTGCCGGAGTAATCGAAATCGCAGTGCGTCTTGCTGCTGGTTCCATGCTGGACATTGTTGAGCTGGCCCTTGCACGCGGCGATCCATTCCCGTTGGAAAACATCGCCGGAGGTCGTTGGCGGAACGCCTTGCTTCTCGGCCGCGAGGATAGTATCGACAAGTGTATTCGGCAGTCCCAACGCCGCAGGGATCTTTCCGTCCAGAAACTGGACAGCAGGGAAGCCGTCCGGCCCGGGCGTCGCGCTTGGCAGCGCGGTAAATCCCGCGGGGAGGCCGCTTTTGGCCAGAGCTGCGCGCCCGGAGGCCTTAGGCGGATTGGTCGTCCGCGCGGCAGCCCGAGCAGCCGGCTGTGTGACTTGGCCGGTGCCGCCGATCAGCGGGAGCACCTGATCCTTGGCGCGCCGCTTGTAGTACGTCAGGTCGCCGTCGTCGTTGTTGGGGATGATTACGCGGCTCGTGAAATCCGCGAAAATGGAGCCCTTGGTGCCTTCAAAGATCGCGCCGTTCCCGACCTTCGAAAAATCAATGTAGCCCTTGGGCACGTCCGGTTTGAGGCCACCCTGATACCAAACCACCTGAACGGGGCCGCGCCAACTGTTCGCGGGCTGATCGAAAGTTACCTTCAACTTCACGGGGCAGATGTCCGCGTTGTACTTGTCGGTAAGCTCCTGATCCACCTCGATAGCCGTAGGGGCTCCCGCGTCAATCGCGTTCCAGAGCAGATCCATCGTGTGCGCGCCCATGTCGCCCATCTGGCCGACGCCGAAGTCGCGGTACATATTCCAGAACAGGCAATTCAAACCGGCGGAGCCGCCGAAGTACTGCGGGCTGTAAGGATGATAGGGCGACGGTCCGATCCACTGTTCGTAATGCAGCGAGGCTGGCGGCATGCCTTCGCCCTTAGGATAGCCGGGGCGGGGAAGCTGGCGTGCATCCCAGCCGTGGATCGTCTGCAACTCGCCGATCGCTCCATCAAGGATGAGTTCGCGCAGGCGCTCAAAATTCGGATACGCGTGACGCTGGGTGCCGTGTTGCGTGGCCACCTTGGCCTTGTGCTTAAGATAGTTCGCACGCACAGTGCGGACTTCCTCTACGGTAATTCCGAGCGGCTTCTCGCAGTACACATTCATGCCGCGATTGAGCGCCCAGTTGGCGATGAAAGCGTGGTGGTGATCCGCGCTGCAGATGATCACAGCCTCTATGTCTTTCTGGTCGAGCATCTTGCGCCAGTCAACGTAGGTCTTGGCTTTTGGAAAAATCGCGAGTGCTTCCTTTGTGCGGAGATCGTTAATGTCGCACAGCGCCACCACGTTCTCGTTGCGCAGCACATTGTAGTGGGCGGTGCCTCTGCCCCATACGCCTACAAGTGCGATATTCAGTTTATTACTCGGGGCGTTCTGCCCCAGGAGCGTTCCGCTCTTTAAAATAGTTAATCCAGTTGCGGTTTTCAGTAAATCACGTCGTTGCATAAGGCTGTCCTTTCATACATGGTATCGGACCTCGCTGGCGTCATGGGACGTGGCGGAATCTAGAAAATTACTTTCAAACCGAACTGCAAATTGCGCGGCGTGCCCGCTCCCCCGATGCTGCCGAAATTGGCATTGCCAATCTGCGCATTCGGCGCTCCGAACGACGGTGTGTTCGTGGCGTTGAAGGCCTCGGCGCGGAGTTGCATCCGCAATCTCTCCGCCAGCCGGAACTCCTTGTTCAAGGTCAAATCGAGGTTCACGCTGCCGGGTGCGACCAGCAGGTTCCGGCCGGCGTTGCCGTATTGGTATTGCTTGTTCGCCACAAACGCCGTGGTATCAAACCAGCGATCCAAAGAACGCTCGTCACCGCTCAACTGCCAACTGTGAAGGGCATCGGGACGATCCGGCCCGCCGGTATTCGACGGATTTCCGGTGACGGTCAGGCTGACGACACGACCGCTTGAGAGCGTGGTTATGCCGCCGATGCTCCACCCGCCGAGTATTCCGTCGAGCACCGCGTGCATGTTCGCCAGGTGGGATTTGCCACGTCCGAACGGCAACTGATAGACGTAGCTGACGACGAAGCGGTGCGCTCTATGCTCATCGGCGAGCGAACGTTCCGCGGCGTAGTTCAATGGATCCTGCGGCAGCGAATTGCCCGAGCCGCCTGCGCCTGATTCTCCGCGGCCATCGCTGATTGTCTTCGCCCAGATGTAGGACGTGAGCATGCTGAGGCCGTGCGAAAGCCGCTTCTCCACCTTGACCTGGAACGAGTTGAAATTGGAATTCGACGACGCCTCTTGCCGGAAGGTGCCTGCCAGCGGACCGACAACGACGTTGTCGCCGGGAACCAGAATCGACGTGAAACGCCTTCTGTTATTCACCGCGCCTGCACCCGGCAACGCCCAATTGCCTTCGGTTCTGCGCATCAGTTTGTGCGCGGTGTTGGCATAGTAACCCGTCTCGAAAAGGATTTGGCCGGGCAGTTCGCGCTGCACGGAAAAGCTCCACTGCTGCGCGTATCCGTGCCGCAGATTACGGTCGTAGGAACTCGTCTGTATGTTCTTAGCATTCTGCGGCGTCACCGTGTCGGGCGGCAAACCATCGGCCAGCAGCAGCGTCGGATTGATGCGATTTGTGGATATCACCGCTTTGTAGGTGAATGGCGGGTTAACTTCGAGATACTGCGCTCCACCGAATCCTTCATATTGCGCATAGTAGATGCCGTATCCGCCGCGGATTACGGTGTGAGGCGCCGCACGATAGGCGAATCCGAAGCGGGGTGCGAAGTCGTTCGCGTCGGTTCCTATCGTGGCACGATCGGAACGCGATCCGGGCTTCGCAAGAACCAGAGCGGCCTTGCCTGGTACGGTATCGATGTCGAAGTTGGACCACAGGTTTCGCGTCTCCACCCAAGGCAGATGTAGTTCGTAGCGCAGCCCAACATTGAGCGTGAGGCGTTCCGAGAGCCGCCATTCGTCCTGCGCATAGAAGTCATAATACGGCGCGCGCTGATTCATGTAGGCGAATGTCGAGGTCTGCCCCTGGTAGGCGGTCCCTAGAAGCAGATCCGCAACGGAGTTGCCTTCGCGCAGCGTCTTGGGATCTCTGGTGTAACCTCCATCGAACGAGAAGACGCCCAACGCATCTTGCGGATTAAAGAGTGAGCTTTGCAACCAACTGAAATTGAGGCCGAACTTCGCACTATGTTTCCCTCGGATCCATGTGAAATCGGCGAGCAATTGGCGGTTCTGTGAGTCAGCCAGATTGGGTGTGGTCGCGCCGATGCCGATGTTGCTGTAGCCGGTCATCGCGAAGTTCGCCATGCCCGGAATGGTTGTGTTCACGCCCTTCAGGCCCAGTTCCTGATTGTAGAGCCTGTTGTCCGGTGGTTCGCGATCAGTAAACATTCGGTTCCAGGCGACTTTCATCGAGAGGATAAAGGCGGGAGTGAAAATGCGGTTGTAGCCCACCATAACGTTGTTGCCGAGATGCGTAAAATCGCTGGCGTCTGCGCCGGAGCCCCAGGCCGGTCCGGGCAGGTCGGGCGAGCGCGGCTCCAGATCGCGCTGGTAGCTGTACCGGCCGTAGATGCTGTCCTTGGAACTGAGCGAATGATCGATCTTCACGTCAAAGTGGTCGCGGTCCGTCTGGTTGGGAGGATTGTACAGAAAGTTGCGCGTCAGGCCAGGCTTGTTGGTAGCCGGATAGAGGCTTGCCACTTTGGCGCCGACTGTATCGAAGCGTGTCTTCGGAATGATATTGCCGGGGAAAGCGGTGCGCAGTCCGGTCTTCGCGTCATAAGTGGCCGGGTCGTAGATGCGCGTACCCGGCAGCAATTCCGAGAAGTCGCCACTCGTCATCCGCTGCGTCGGAATCGTGTTGTTGACTGTGCGCGATTCGCGGATGCGCGAGGCTTCATAGTCGCCGAAGAAGAACGTCTTGTTGCGGATGATCGGGCCGCCCACGGAAAAGCCGTACTGGTTGCGTTTGAAAGGAGGCTTCGGTTGATCGGACAGATCGAAAAAGTTCTTTGCATCCAGTTTTTCGTTGCGCAGGAACTCGAAAGCAGTTCCGTGTATGCCGTTCGTGCCCGACTTCATGCTCACGCTCACGATGGCGCCCGTCGCGCGTCCGTACTCGGCCGAGAACGAATTGGTCAGAACCTTGAACTCTTGAATTGCATCCACGTTCGGTTTGACCGCTTCGCCCTGCCTGCCTTGGTAGGCGATCTGCGCATTGTTGTTATCGACGCCGTCGAGCAGGTAATTGTTCTGCGTCGAGCGCATGCCGCTGCCGGAGAATCCGCCGGTGCGCGCGCCGTTCGCCGCTTCGTTCGTACCGGCCGACAGGAGCGCCAACTGAATATAGTCCCGTCCGTTCAACGGCAACTCCACCATCTTCTGATTGTCGATAACCTGGCCTTGCGCCGCTTCATTGACGGTCAATAACGGCGGCGCGGCCGTGACCATGATGTCCTGCGAGATCTGACCGATCTCCATCGCGATATCGACCATGGCTGTCTGCTGAATCTGCAACACGATTCCTTCGCGCACCATATGCTTGAAGCCGGATGCTTCTGCCGCTACGCTGTAGGAGCCGATCCGCAGCGGGGCCGATTCATAGGTCCCATCGCCGCGCGAAACGGTTTTGAAACTCGCACCGGTACCGAGATTGGTGATGGTCACAGCTACGCCGGGGATCACAGCCCCGGTCGCATCCTTGATCGTGCCGATGATGCGTGCCGTCTCAACCTGAGCCAGAAGACACGCAGCCGTCAGTAGAACAATTCCGAAAATCTTTCTCACAGTCGGGAACTTCATGAAGACTCTCCTTTTCGACCCACCGCGCCGCAAAGGCGCGTAAACTGCATCCATCTTATTGCAGATCGCGCGCGGGCGCTACGCGCCGCGTTTCCGGCAGCGCGGCTTCGAACGGAATCTCCCCGTGGAAAGCTCGCGTAATCTCGCCGGCCAATCTCAAATACCAATCGCTAGGCAGATCGCCGCCATCGGCATCGAGCGTCAACCAGAAGCCCTGCTCCGGTGCGTCAGTGCGCCTCGCCGCCAGTTTGAACATTGCGGTTGCTTCGTTCACTTCGTCGAACATCGCGATCTTGAGAACCGTGGCGCCCGCGGCTTTTGCGTTGTAGGCTTGCCGCCACAGAAATTCGCCGCGGTTGCGCGGAATCGCATTCTTAGGCGAGTCACGGTTCAGGTTAAACCACGAGAATCCGGGAAACACGACCGGCATGTACACCTGGCCGTTTTTGCGCAACTCTGCCACATCAGGCTCGAGTTCATTCTTCTTCCAGTCATCGACTTGCGCGTTGGTTCGATAGCGGCCCACAGTCCAGGGTTGAACCACGTCCATCTTTCGGTAGACCTCGCTCCAGCCGGGATCCTTGGCGGCATCCGCCTTCAGCGTGCGCCAGCGTGCGGGCGTTCCGCCCATGTAAGCGACACGATACTTCGGAGGCGCACCGTTTTGGAACCACTCGATCACCTGCTTGGCGACTTCCGGCTTTTCGGGCGGATGCTTGTCGACGGTGCCGAGTCCCATACCCCAGACGGAAAGTACCGGTTTACTCTTGTGGCGGAGATAGTTCGGATGCGACGTGACTTTAAGGTCGTCTACCAGGTAGGCCCAGTCGTCGCGCAGGAGTTGAAAGAAGCTCTCTTCCTTACCACCGCTGATGTCGTACTCGATGGCGAAGGTGCGTCCGGTTGCGGCCGCGGCCGCCATGATGTTCTTGAGCACGACGTCTCCCGATGCGCGATTGCGCCCGGCGCCGCTTATGAAACGCTGCACCAGGACGCCATCGAGGCCGTAGTCCTTCATCCAGCGAAAGTGCCGCAGCACAGTCTTCGCGTTCCGAGATGTGAACAGGTAAGCGGGCTTGCCGCCGATCGTCATGCCGGGCACGGCGCAAAGTTCGTCGTGGTCGAATTCGCTCAGATCGGGATACATGTCGATGGCAAGCGTCTCGGTTTTCGGTACGCCGCGCGACCAGTGACTCCAGGTGCTTCCGGGCACCTGCTCTGAGGCGCAATCGAACCAGCCTTGATACCCGAACAACACTTTTCCTTCGAGCGTGGACGGGTCCACGCGATCTGCAGCCTGGAGGTGATGGAACGCCAAGGGCACGAAAAGCAGGGCAGCGCACCGTACGGTTGTGTTCAGGTTCATGGCGTTACCAGTATATTTTGAAGGCGGGCCTGATGATCTGGCCCGCCTTCGTGTTCAAACTGACATCTGCCATCTCGTCAAGTCGCCCCATGTCAAAACACGAGGCGCAGACCCAGTTGAACCTGCCTTGGAGATGCGGCCGTACTGACGATTCCGAAATCGGCGTTGCCTAGTACCTGGCCGGGCAACCCGAAGACGGCACTGTTCAGCAAGTTGAATGCTTCTCCGCGGAGTTGGAAGCGGAACCGATCATTGATCGGAAAATCGCGTAGGATCGAGCCGTTCACCGACAAGCGGTTGGCGGCCCGAACAATGTTGATGCCCTGATTGCCGAATTGGTATTGAGCCGGCTGGCTAAACGCCCCGGTGTCGAACCACCGGTAGATCGACCGCTCGGAGGCACCGAGGTTCGCACGGTGAACGGCGGCGCGGTTTGCCAGATCAGTACCGACCCGATCGACCAGTTGCCGAAAACAGCGCCCGCCAAGCTGTTATTGCCGTACTTGCGGCCGCGGCCAAACGGCATCTGGTAGACCGAACTCCAGGTAATGCGGTGGTGGATGTCGTTTTCCGATGGTCCGTAATCCGCCCGCCGGTTGTACAGGTTTGAATACGCGCTGCCCTCGTTGCCGAGGGCGGCGATAGACGTTGTGTTATCGAGCGCTTTGGACCACGTGTACGTCGCGAGGAGGTTGAAACCCTTGGAGAAGCGCTTCTGCGCCTTGGCCACAAACGCGTGGTAATTCATCACGCCCAGCGCCGGCGATTGGACCAGCACGTCTGAGAATTGCGGATATGGCCGAAGCGCCTGGCTGCTGCCGGGACCAAGCAGTTCGGGACGGATCTGGTTGATGGATAGTGGATCGCTCGGCATCTTGCGCGAGAGGTTGCCGAGATAACCGAGATCCACCATCATGCCGCCGAACACTTCGTGCTGCACCGAGAGGTTCATCTGTTGCGAATACCCGGTGGCGCGTTTGCGCTCATAGAAACTGACTGAGGTGAATGGCTGAGTTCCCACGGGAACCGCGCCGAAGCTGTCGTCGAGTGTGCTGTGGATGGTGGTCACGGGAATCGGGTCGCGCAGCCGGAAGGAGATGGGGGTGCCGTCGCCGCCGTTGGGAATGGCCAGTGAATCTCCGAAGCCTGTCGCAACCGACGTGGTGGCGTCGCCGCCGTCGTAGGGAGCCGCATAGAAGATGCCGAAAGCTCCGCGGACCACTGTCTTCGTGCTGCCAAATGCTTTCCAGGCAAAACCAACACGGGGAGCGAAATCGTTCCAGTCGGCATCGTGCGGAGAGGCCGGGAAGCCACCGCCAGCGCCTGCATGGAGTAAAACCCGGAATCGTTGGTGACCACGGTGGTGGCGACCCCGGTCTCGTTGTGCTTCGCGGAGACTGATACTCCGGGCGCCACGGTGCCCTGTCCGTCCTTCACGGTCCCGCTGATGTTTGCCTGGGGAGATTGTGCCCACAACATCGCAATGGGCAGCATGGCTAATAAAAGAGCAGGTAGTTTCTTACGCATAAATGAGTCCTTATCGTGGCGGCCGGGCGCTCAGCTTACTTCTTTTTGCCCTTCTTGCGGTCGCGGCGGACTCCGTCTTCGCCTTCGTCGTTGGCGCCGCCCTTGCCGATGCGCGGAGCGTTCAATTTGCTCCAGGCGTCGAACTTCTGGCGTAATTGGGCAACGATCTCGGGCTTCTGTGCGGCGAGGTCGGATTTTTCGCCTACATCCAGATCCAGATCGAACAGCTCGATTTTGTTCTTGTTGTTGACCAACTTCCAGCGGCCCGAGCGGATCGCAGTCTTCTCTTCGGCGCCGTCCCAGAAGAGCGCTTCGTGCAATGGCTTGGAAGATTTCCCGGTCAACACCGGCAACATATTGCGGCCATCGAACGCTAGCCCTTGGGGCAACTGCGCGCCCACCGCGGCAGCAATGGTCGGCATGACGCCCAGAAACATCACCGGCTCGCGCGAGGTCGAATTCTCTTTGAGGTGGCCGGGCCAGCTCATCAGGAATGGAACGCGGATGCCGCCCTCGTACACGCTGTGTTTGTAATCGCGTAGCTTGCCATTGTTCGACGCGTTGTTGCGCGCGCCGCCGTTATCGGAGACAAACACGATGATCGTGTTGTCCGAGAGCTTGCGGGCGTCGAGTTCGTCAAGCACCTTGCCGATCGCGTTGTTTTCGCACTCCAGCATCGCGAGCAGAATGTCGCGATTCGGATCGCCGGTATCATACTTGCGGATGATTTCCTTCGGAGCTTGCAGAGGGAAGTGCACCGCGTTGAACGCCAGGTAAAGAAAGAACGGCTTCTTGTCGTTTCGCGCGATGAAGGAAACCGCCTCGCGGCCCAGGTTGTCGGTGAGATATCCGGTTTCGTCGATCGCCTCGTAGTTGCGCAGAATCGAGTTGAATTGCTCGCCGGTGCGCTTCAGGTTGAAGTAGTCGTGCCCGCCGTGGCCGAGGAATCCGTAAAACTCGTCGAAGCCGCGCTTCATCGGATGGAACGCCGGCTCGATGCCCAGATGCCACTTGCCGAACGCGCCGGTGGCGTAGCCTTCCTTCTTCAGCACGTCAGCCAGGGTGATCCGGCTTAGCGGCAATCCGACGCGTGAATCCGATGCCGTGTAAAAGCCATAGCGCTGCGGATACGCTCCCGTCAACAGCGCCGCGCGGCTGGGCGCGCAGACATAGGCATTTGCGTAGCCTTGCTCGAATCGAATGCCGCGCCGAGCGATCCGGTCCATGTGCGGCGTGCGAATCTCCTTCGCGTGGTCCTGACAACTGATGTCGCCGTAGCCCTGATCGTCGGATACGATGATCACGACGTTCGGCCTTTTCGCCTGAGCGGCGCCGGCGCACACCGCAGCCACCCCGCCAAACATAGTCTGAAAATACGTTCTTCGAGTCATTGCGCTCATGCTCCCAACTTCCTCTCCTGAACTCCGCCGGCAAGCGGAGAACCCGCCCGTGCCAGCCATTCGAGCAATCGGCCCTTCATCTCGTCCGCCTGTTTGCGGTATCGTGTGCGATCGCCGGGCGCGCCGAGCAGGTTTGTCATTTCGAAGGGATCTTCTCTCAAATGGAACAGTGCGTCCGTGGCTTTCGATGCGGGATTCTTGGCCATGATCAGCTTCCAATCCCGTGTGCGCACCATGAAGTTAGGCACGTTTTCTCCGTGCCACTCCGAGACCCGGTAATCGGGCGGCGCCGTCTTTCCACGTTCGATCAGCGGCCGCAGGCTGTAGCCTTCGCGCCGCGGCGCCGCCGTCCCCGTGTAATCCAGGATCGTCGCAAACAGATCCATTAGCGAAACCGGATCGGCAATCGTAGTCCCCGGCTGGATTCGACCGGGGAACCTCATCAGCAATGGAACGTGCACGGACTCCTCATAGAAGACCATCTTCGATCCCATGCCGTGCGATCCCATCATCTCGCCATGATCCGAAGTGAAAACGACCAGCGTATTGTCCGCCAGCCCGAGTTCGTCCAATCTCGCGAGCAGCCGCCCGACGTTGTCGTCGATCTCCTTCACCATGCCGTAGTAGATCGACAGGCCGGCTTGGACGTTTTCGGGTACGTGATAGGCCGCCATGCGCGCCGCTCGCTCGCGATAGGGGGACCAGGCCATGTCATGCCGGAAGTTCTTCGGCAGCGGTATGTCCTTGGCTGGATACATCCCCCAGTACGGAGAGACGTTCAGGAAAGGTGGATGCGGCGGACCGATGGAACAGGTCAAGCTGAACGGTCCCTTGCCCATTCCGTTCAACGAGTGGATGGCTTCGTCCACCGTGTAAGCCGTGAAGGAATGCTCTTTGGGAATCTGCAGCCAGCCGAAGACCTCGCCCTGGCCGGAGGCAGCTTCGGGATTCTTGTAGCGTGCATCGAGGATAGCCGGGACGTAGGGACGAGCGAAGTCCTTGCTCATCAGTTCGCCAACGCGCAACGCGCGCGACGGCGCGTGCTTGTCGAGATAATCGAGGTACTGCTGCCGGTGCGACGGCGCCCCTTCCACGCGTTTGCCGGCGTAGGGCACCTTGTTCTTGTAGGTCATCGCCATGCGGTACGGCGCATGATACTTCCCGTAATATTCCGTGTGGTATCCGCGTTCGGCCAGCAGATTATCGAAGGACGGACCGGAGTCGAGCTTCGTGTCGGCCGCAGCGTCGTTGCCCGTCACGCCGGTTCCCTGCATGCTCTTGCCGGTCAGAATGCTGGTGCGCGAGGGCACGCAGACCGGGCAGGGTGTGATCGCCGTCTGGAACATGGCCCCTTGCCGGGCCAGGCGATCGATGTTGGGAGTCTTCAAAATCTGGTTGCCGGCGCAGGTGAGAGCGTCGAAGCGCTGCTGGTCGGTCATGATGAAGAGCAGATTCGGATTCTTCGGCGCGGCGGAGTTTAGCGCGAACGGAACGCCCGCGGCGGCTGTCAGTAAATTGCGGCGCTTCACTTCTTTTTTACCCGCGGCACGGGAACAGACTCAGCTTCTGGCTGATACTTCAGGTCGCCGCCCTTGATCTGGCGGATTCCGCGCCACTTTGGCTGGATCGGCTCAAACACCGGTACCTGCGCATCCAGCTTGTCGAAGAGGGTGCGCAGCCGCTTTACTACTTCGGGGTTCGCCTGGGCGGCATCATGCTCTTCGGATGGATCCTTCTCCAGATCGAAAAGCATCATCTCCTTCGGAGCGTCGCCCGTTTGCCGCCCGGGATACTGGTTCGGACGTGCCTGTTCAAACTGGGCGATGATGGTGAGGCCGTCGGGTCCGCGCGGGTCGACCCAATCCGGGCCGGCATCGATCGCAGTCGAACTGCCCGGCGTGCGCACGTGCAATTTCCATTTACCGGATCGGATCACGTGCAGTTGTGGCCCTGACATCGCGTAAATCGCCTCGTGCGGCGAGGCGGCGCCAGACTTGGTCATCAGCGGCAGAATGTCCTTGCCGTCGATCACGCGGTCGTCCGGCACAGGCGCTCCAGCCAGTTGGCAGAGCGTAGGAAACACGTCGATGACGCCGCAGATCTCCCGGCTGACGAGCCCCGGCGGAATGTGGCCGGGCCAATGTGCAATCAGCGGTATGCGGATTCCGCCCTCCCAGGGCCGCGCTTTCATGCCTCGAAAGACGCCTGTGCTGCCTCCGTACCAAGGGCCGTTGTCGGAGAGAAACAGCACTACCGTGTCTCGCTCGATCCCGAGTTCCTTGATCTTTTTCAGGACCTCACCGACCGACCAGTCCAACTCCCGGATCACATCGGCATAGAGCCGGCCCGGTTGGCGCGAGTAGAACTCTTCGGAAGCGGCCAGCGGCTTGTGCGGCATGTTGTGCGCCAGGTAGAGCAGAAATGGATTGCTTCGCTTGCGGCTGATAAACTCCAATGCACGCGCCGTGTAATCGCGGGTCAGGTGGCCCTGAACAACGGGGTACTGGACCACTTTCTCGTTATGCACGATCTGCACCGGACGCATGTCGTTGGAGTACGGAATGCCATAGTATTCGCCGAAGCCTTGTTGCCGGGGCAGGGATTCGGGCGTATGGCCAAGGTGCCACTTGCCGATGCACATGCTCTCATAACCGCGCGGTTTGAGCGCTTCCGCGATCGTGACTTCGCTCAAACGCAGCGCGATATCGATGCCGGAATCCGGGGCCGGATTGGACCACATCCCGTGGCGGAATGGATACCGTCCCGTGAGCAGCGACGCACGCGATGGGGCGCAGTAGGGCATCGGAACGTAGCAATCCGTGAAGCGAACGCCGTCGGCCGCCATGCGGTCCAGGTTCGGCGTTGAGTTGGTCTTGCTGCCGTAGCAGTGCAGGTCCCCGTAGCCTAGATCATCCGCCAGAATAATGATGAAGTTCGGGTTGCGTGAAGCGCCGGAAGCAGCGGCGGCAAGCGTAGAAAAGAGGAATTGTCGTCTATTGATCGCCATAAAGACTACAGTCTATGGCAATCCGCACTTTTCCGAAAGTAGCTTACGCCAACGGGATTCTCCTGAAAGCAAATGGTTTTACATGTAAGTTACGGGCGGCGGAAGCGTAAAGGAGACGATACAATAGAGGCCATTGGAAGACAAAACCCACGTTCCGTCCACTACCGAAGAACTGCACAAGCGCGAGTTGGTGCAGCGCGTCTGCGAGGCGCCGGGATTCCGGAATGCGCCGCGCATTCGCGCTTTCTTTCTCTTCGTGACGGACCTGGCGCTGAGCGGACGCAGCGATGAGATCACCGAGCAGCGCATTGGACATGAGGTTTTCCATCGTCCAGCGGACTACGACACGAGTAACGACAATAACGTCCGTGTCTCCGCCCGGCAGTTGCGATCCAAGCTCCGCGAGTACTTTGACGCCGAAGGCCGCGACGAAATCTGGCGAATCGAAATTCCCAAAGGGGCCTATGTCCCCATCTTTGAACCGCGGATCCAAGCGCTCGCGCCGGAGCTCCAGGCTAGCGGTGGGAGCGAGCGGCATTGGCGGATTGCCGCGATCGCTTTTGGACTCTCGACGCTCGCGCTGGCCGGACTTGCACTCTCCGTCTGGGTGTGGAATCGCCCACACGGAGCGGAGCTTCATTCGATCGTGGACCCGGTGCTGCGTCCCACTCAACGGACTCTTATCGTGCTGGCCGATTCGAGCATGGTTTTCCTGCAGCAATTCACCGGCAAGACCCTCACCGTGGAGGAATACTCGAACCGCGAGTACCTGCGCAATCCCGATGCAAAGACTCCGGGCGAGCGGGCCATTCTGACAGCGCTCTCCGCGGCACAACTCACCAGCGTTGCCGACATGGGAGTGGCCGTCCGCGTGATTCGCATGCGCAGCGATATGGCGAAGAATATCGAGGTTGTACACGCACGCAGCGTCACCGCACGCAATCTAAAAGAGGATAATCTGCTTCTGATTGGCGGCCCGCGCTCGAATCCGTGGGTGTCGCTATTTGAGGATAAGCTAAACTTCCGCTTTTCATTTTCGAATCCATCGTTGCAGGCGACGATCGTGAACAGGCACCCGCGAGAAGGGGAAGCTCCAAACTATTTGCCCGGTGCGGAGTCGGATGCTGACAGAAAGTCCTACGCCAGAGTTGCGCTGGTACCGAATCTCAGTGGCAACAGAAGCGTGATGCTGATCTCCGGCGGCACGATTGAAGCGACGGAGGCAGCCGCCGAATTCGTACTCTCACCGCGCTCACCGGAACTGGTGCTCGCTGCCTTGGGCCTTCGAGCATTTTCGGATACGGTCTCATTTGAATTGCTCCTTGAGACTTCGGCGGCCGGCGGCGCCGCGAAAAACGCCCATATCATCGCCCACCGGCTCTATCACAACTAGCTCCCTCAGCGGACGCACGATAGGCTTCCCCACCGCGAATTCCAGGACTATAATACAGGCGCAAGGTGAGGAGACTGATATGAAATGTTCTCTACTGCTTGTCACGCTTCTTCTCATCGCCGGTCCCACTCTGGCGGCTCCCGACGATCTGCAGGATGCTTTTCAGAAGCTGAAAGACGCCGAATCAAAGAAAGACCCAGTGTTAGTGAAAACTCTGGCGGTCGAGACTTGCGCCGTTGCGCGCAAAGAGGCCGCGACGCCGGCGCCGGAAGACGCGGCTGACAAGGACGCCTGGACTAAGCGCGTTGCCTATGCGCGCGAGATCGAACTGCACAGCGAGTATGCGCTGTTTGCCGCCGCGGTCCCCGCCACTCCCGCGCTGGCGGTCGATCTGATTTCGACGCTGGAGCAGCAGAATCCCAAGAGTAAGTATCTCGACGAAGCCTATGCCCGCTACTTCCTGGCGCTCTCGCAAACGGGTGCGAGCGCGAAGATTCCGGCGATCGCTGAAAAGGCGCTCGTCAATTTTCCGGAGAACGAGGACCTGCTTCTGGTGTTGGCCGACGCGAGCATGACTCGCAAGCAAACCGATCGCACGTTGGCCTATTCCGAACGGGTCGTGAGCGTGCTTGAGCGGCACCCCAAGCCGGAAGGCTACTCTGCGGCGGATTGGGACCGGAAGCGCACTGCGGCTCTGTCTCGAGCCCGATGGATGGCCGGCGTGATGCACGCCGAGAAGTCACAGTACTACGAAGCGGACAGGGATCTGCGCGCGGTTCTGCCGCTCATCCAAGGCAACCAAGCGATGCTCGCGCCGGCCCTGTTCCACTTGGGCGTAGCGAACTACCAACTCGGAAAAACGATGCTGAACAAACAGCGCGTGCTCGAAGCCGCGAAGTTCAGCGAACAGGCGGGAGCGATCAAAGGACCGCTCGCCGAGCAGGCCTGGCGCAACGCGCACATCATGAAAACCGAAGCCGGCAAGATGCGTTGAAGCGGACGGATAGCCAGGGCCACCCGATCAACGGGCAGCGGACGTGACGGCAAAGCCCGCCTGGACCGTGCGCCAGGCGACCTGTTGCAGGAACTCCGCATCGCCGGCGCTCAGCCTCACCAGTTCCTTGGGACTTTGCGGCTTGCGCTGATCGTCGACCACTGTAGCCGTAAGCCCTGCGGGATTGCGTCCCGTGAGTACGGCGTAAAAGACACAAGCGGCAAGATATGTTCCAGCGGGGCTCGGATGCGATTGATCGGGCATGTAGAGTTGCAGGCCCGGCTTGCCGATGCGCGCATTCATAAACGCGAGACCAACCGGAGCGACGACAGCCGATAGCTCCTTCGCGATGCTGCGATATGCTTCGGTAAGTTGGGCCTGGGTCTCGGGGAACTTCTCGCGCGACCATGTGAGGTAGAACACGGTGCGGGCCTTCGTCTTGCGGATCTCCGCATTGTACAGGCGTGCGAATTCGAAAAACTTGTCAGGCGGCGCGAGTTCGGGAATCTCATTGACGATCCGCCCGCCCAACAGGCTGTGGTCTTGCAGGACTACGTAATCCCAATCGGCCCGGCGAATCTCGTCGAACCCGGCCGGCCGGCTCCAGTGCTGCTGCAATGTCGAGCCGCCCACCAGCACTTTGCCGGTTTCCACCGTAACAGGTTCAGGAGCGGACGCGGCGATCTTAGCCAGAACCTGCGGCAAATCGTTTTGATAGGTGTAACTGTTGCCGATAAACAGAACCTTGAGCGGCTCGGCGGAAGCGGTTAGCGCTCCTGTTAGCAGCAGCGCCGCAACACCTTTCAGAAGCATTCTACGTTTCAAACAGAGCATCACAATTCGCTTTCGATCGCCGCACGGCGGCCTCACTAGTTTACAACCGGAAAAGTTGTTCCGGGTTACGCTGAGTCGCGCGGAAACAGCGGCGAGCGTGTCTGGCTCTTCGGGCGCAGTCCGAGTTTTCCGCCTTGCAGAAACGGTTCGCCGCGCTCTTCAAAGTGCGCGATCAGGCGTTGCCGCCAGCGGCGCAGTTGCGCTTCATGCTGTGTGACGCCGGCCAGATCAGTGAGTTCGTGCGGATCGGTCTCGAGATCGAAGAGCTGCTCTTCACCGTCGAACGCGTGGAAGATGTATTTCCAACGGCCGTCCGTCAGCGCGTTCCAATGGTTGGTTGGGCTGTAGCAGACGTCGTGTTCCAGGTCGATGAATTCCCGCCAGCCCTCGCCCTTCGACTTCACGAGCGAAAGCAGACTTCGCCCGTCGATGGGCCGCGAAGGCTGCACGCCGGCAGCATCGAGAAATGTCGGCAGCACGTCGCGAAGCTCGACAGGTTGCGGAAAAACCTGGCCGCGCGCGACCGGGATCAAGCCCGCAGGCCAACGCATCAGCATGGGAATGCGCGAGGAAGGTTCGTAGGCATATGACTTGCGCCACAGATTCTGATCGCCAGTCATGTCGCCGTGATCGGTTGTGAAAACGATCAGCGTCTCTTCGAGCAAGCCGCGCTTCTCCAGCGTTTCGAGGATGCGGCCGATCTGCTCGTCGACATGGCTGATCGAGCCGTAGTAGCCCTGCCGCGAGCGGCGTATGGTCTCGGCGGGAAGCTTGCCGTGCCAGATATCATCGCGCTCGCTATTCCGCGTCTCGTAACGGGCCGCCCATTTACCCACTTGTGCCACCGGTAAATCAGCATCCTGGTACATCCGCAGAAAACGTTCGGGCGGATCGTATGGGCTGTGCGGGCGAATGAAGGAGACCTTGAGGAAGAACGGATCCTTGCCGTTATAGTCGTTGAGGAACTTGACCGCCGTGTCGCCCGTCCAGTTGGTGGGATGCAGCGGTTCCGGAAGCGCGTAGGGCCGGGCAGGGAAGTCGTTCCACCATAGTTTGGTCGCGTGCGGATCGAGCGTGGGCGCCTGCGACCAGAACCACGCTTCGTAATCGCTGCGCTCGATGGGGCCGCGTGCCTCGGCGGCGGCGTAGACTTGCGGACCGTTACCGCAAGGGCAATGTTCGTCGAGCAACATGCGGTGATAGCCATGCCCGTTGCGCATCGGCGAGAAATGCTGCTTCCCTATCGTCATCGTGTAGTAGCCCGCGTCGCGTAATGCGCGCGGCTTCTCGAGCGGATAGCGGTTGGCCATCGCCACCATGCCGAGCATCCCGTGATGCCAGGGCGATAGGCCAGTGAGCAGCGCCGTTCGCGCGGGCGTGCACGTAGGAGTCGAAGAATAGGCGTGATTGAAACGTACGCCTTCCTGTCCGATGCGGTCCATGTTCGGCGTGCGAATCGCGCGATTGCCGTCCGAGCCGATGCAATCGCCGCGCTGCTGATCGGTCATCAAAAACAGGATGTTTGGTTTGTTGCGCCGCCCTATGCCTTGGGGCAGGACGGCCGGAGCCGCCGCTGCCGCACCGCTCAGTTTTAACAAATTTCTGCGAGTCATTCGATCGAGTCCTATGGCTATCAGCTTATAACTGTTGTCAACATGACCTGCGGGGGAACACTTATCGTTCGCGCGGTGTCCATAACAACACAAGGAATAGACATGCATTTCAAATTGCCCGCTCTTATCGTGACCGTGATTGCTTTGGCGTTGGCCGGTTGCGCCGCGCGGCAGAAGTCCGCGAGGAACTGGCAGCTTCGCCCGGCCGGTGAAGGACATCTGCTCGTGCCTCCGCTTCCCGTGAAAGGGCGCCTTGTCCGGTTGGACAAAGCGCGCTCGATCCGGAACGCGAGTCCAGCCTGCAACGTGGCCATTCCGGAGGTGCGGCTCTCCTGGAACGGCATGACAGCGCAAGTGGACGTCAGCCCCGATGCCATCGGACCGCTTGGCCAAGTCATCGTGACCGGAGGCAAAGGTCCACTCGTGGGTGAACCACTGCGGGATCTGGCCTGGTGGGCGCGCTTCGGTAAGGAGTTGGAGCAGCGCGAACAGAGCGGCTGTCTCGCGTCGGGCGAGGCCGAGCGCCTGGCGCGGCGCATCGTTGAGAATCTCGCGTTGCCGTCCAGTCTGGCCTATGAGCTACGCTATGGCAGCCACGTGATGTTAGGCTATCTGGATCTGGAGCCGCAGTTCTCGTTAAGGTCCGTGGCGCCGCTCGGCGACGGATTTGAGACTGTGAATTACGACTTGAAGCCCGATCGCGGCGGCGTCAAAATCGTGCTTCGTTCGGTGGAACACAACTCTAAAGGGAAACTCTCGAACCCGCGGCACGCTACCGCGCAGTTGCTCGAACTGCCGGGTTCGGCGCGCTACGTGCGCTATTTTTTCCGCACCTGGAAAATTGCAGAAGACCGCAAGATAGCGCTGCTCGCGGCCTCACGGCCGGAACTGCTCGACCCGCTGACGAAGCAATTTGAAGCTGATCCGGAGCGTTTCTGCAAATCTGTAAAGGCGGCACAGGCGAGTTGTATTTCCATTCCCGCCGACACGATTCTGACGCCCGAAATGATGGTGCGCGCCAACGGCAAGGCTGCTCCGTACATACTCGGCCGCAGCACGGTGGGGAATGTGTTGCACTCTGCCGGCGTGCGCCAGCCGCAGGAGATTGTGAGCAGTCTAGTCGTTCTCCGGCCCTACGGCCGCCAGATGCTGCCGGTCGAATTCGACCGCTCGCGCAGCGACATCCTGAGCCTCGTGCTGGCCGGCGGCGAAGAACTACGTTGGTAGCCTATGAGCGCATCGCGCTGATGTCGACCCAATCCACGCCCAGCTTCTGGAGCGCGTAGCCGGTCTCTTTCAGATAGTCGCCGTAGCACATCATCCAGTGGAATCCGCGCATCTCTTCGGCCAGCCGTTCCGTGCTGCCTTTGATGCCGACGTCGATCTGCGCGCGGCAAATCGGCAGAAACGGATTGCCCAGAATTTCACCTTCGAAGCCTACCCACTTCTTGAAGCCGAAGTCGGGCACAATGTTGGTGACCTTCTGTCCGATGCGCATCTCGACTTTCGGGGACGCCCCGTAGTCGCTTTCGAAATGCGTCAGCATTCGCACGGGCTCCAGATTTGCGCCATCGAGCCGTCGCGGCGAGGTGCAGTGCGCCAGCGTGACCAGTCCGTGATGCGGCGTGGTCGGATCGTTTAGGAACACGGGCACGCCCGCGATCGAATTCAACAGCACTCCCGAGGGAATTACCACGAAGTCCGATTCGCAAAAAGCCAAATAGCCTTCATCGTTCAGCAGGCTCAATGGAAGGCACGCCGTCGTCTCACCGATCGACATCACCGTGGACATGCAGTTGTTGATCGTGAACGCCGTGACTCCGGCGTCCTTCATCATCTCGCGCAGAACTTTCGTGAGCACAAAGGCGTTCTCGACAGCGGCGCGGTCCGTTTCCAGCTTTACGTTCTTCTTTGAGAGGTAGTCCGCCGCCAACTGCCGGCACACGCGCACGCCACCGTCGTCCGCGCGCGCCACTTTCAGCCGCCTGCTTAGCTCCTCGTAAGTTACCGGCAGCAGTTCCATCTTGAAGACGTCACGCGCCATCTGTGGTGCTTTCTTCCCGCCCGCGCCCCAGCCAGCCGCTCCACCGAGGCACAGAATCCTGCGGCCTACGGTGTTCTTTAATCCGCCGAGCGCGCGCAGACGCCACGCGACGTCGCCGAGATCGTCCACCACGACATCCCGCGCCGTGACTCCCGGTTGTCCGAGTTCATCCACCGTTTTCCGCAGGTAGCGCGGGTGGATGATCTCGTACCACAGCGAGACCGGACCCGATCTGTGCCGCAGGAAGATGATCTCACGCCGGTCCGGCCGCGAGACGCTCTCCAGCACATTCACTCCGCCGCCTGCCGCGTAGCTCAACAGAACGTCATAGTCGCCCGCCGCTGCCGCTTTGCCCGATGCGACATCGGTCACTTCCCGCAAGGGCAGCATCTCGACGGGGTAACCTGTTTTTGCGGCAATCGTTTTCAGCTCGCGCCCAATCCGCTCGCGCTCTTCGGAGACGTCTTTCTCCGTCTGCAGGCCGCCCCAACTGCGCCAGCTCGTCTGAGCGCGCCGCTTCGGCAACTGGTACACCAGCACCGGCTGCACCCGCAGCGTCAATCGCTCGCCCGGCTTCGCCGCCGCCGCGCCAAGTCCGCTCACTAGCGGCACAGCCGCCGCGCCGGCCATGATCTGTCGCCGCGTCACTCCGTGCATGCAGCAGCCCATCTATTCCTCCTATTCAGATCTGAAACACTGATGCTAGCCTCCGGTCGCTCGCGCTCCCGGCACTGTTAAACAGATTGCCTCCGGCCCGTTCCGGCCACACGGTGCCGGGAGCGCTAGCGACCGGAGGCTGCAATTTCACCACTCTATATTACAGCGTCGTTTAGTATTCCCGATCCTTCTTGATGCCCGGTTCCGGCACCGGGTATTTGCCGTCGGCGCCCAAGCGTACCGGCGCGGGGCCATCCATCGTGAGCTTGTCGACGTCCGGCGCGAATTCGTGTTCGCAGTTGAGCATCTGGTCGAAGGTGATGATCTGGCCTGTGTGCGCGGCCATGCGTCCCATTGATGCTACCAAGCTCGCCTCGGCGCCGCGTTTCACTTCGTTATAGGGTTTGTCCTGCCGGATCGCTTCGAGCAGGTCGTCCCACTCCCACTGGTACGGGGTCTTTTCCGGTTGCGGGAAAGCCCAGACGAGATTCGGATCCGCCGGCAGCGGAATCTGTTTGCGCGAGGTGACCCTCGGCATCTTTTGCCCCTTGTAGATCCGCGTGATGCCCGGCGTGTGCGCCAGTGTGGAGATCACCGCCGAGCCCTTGGAGCCATGCGCGTAGCTGGCGAACTCGTCGCGGCAGCCCTTCATGTTGCGGCCGTCGAAATACAGCATGCTGCCGTCGGGGAAGGCGTACTGCACCGAGTATGTATCGAAATTCTGATCGAGCGAGTCGCCACGATAATGGCGTCCGCCGACAGCGTGAGCCTCGACCGGCCAGGCTCCCTTCATCCAACTGCATTCATCGATCTGGTGGATATAGTAGTCGCTGAAGACTCCGCCGCTGGCCCACAGGAAAGCGTGGAACTTCTGAATCTGGTATGTCAGTTCGCTGATGCCTTCCGGCTTCGGCGGGGCCGTTCCACCACCCTGTCCCATACGATACGCGCGCATCGCGACGATGTCGCCGATCTCGCCCGCGCGAATCCGTTTGAGCAGTTCCTGGCGTGCGCGGCAGTGGCGCACCATCAGACCGACGCCCACTTTCAGATTCTTCTGAACCGAAAGTTCGCCGAGCTTCAGCATCCGGCGCGTGCTGGGACCATCGACTGTGACGGGCTTCTCCATGAATGTGTGCAGCCCTTTTTCGATGGCGTAACTGAACTGCACCCATCGGAAAGCGGGCGGTGTGCCGAGGATCACAATATCGCCGGCCTTCATCGAGTCCATCGCCTGGCGGAACGCGTCGAAGCCCAGGAACCTGCGCTCGGGCGGCACGTCGACTTGCCCGGAAAACTGCGATTTCAGTTTGTCGTAGCTATCGCTCATCTTCTTCGGCACCACGTCGGCCATGGCGACCAGCTTGGTGGGGCCGTTCGTGACGGAGAGGGCGTTGATCGCGGCGCCGGTTCCGCGCCCGCCGCAACCGACGAGGGCAACCTTAATCGTATTATTCTCGGCCGCGTGCACGGGTGGCAGCGCAACTCCGGCCAAAGCCGATGCGCCGGCCAGAAAGTGGCGGCGGGATGTCGTTTCAGTTTTCATTTCGCTCATGGGCGTTCCCTTCTTGATCCGGAATCTTATCGCAATTACGCCACACCCGCTTTGCGCATGACAGCCAGCGTCGTGTCGAGTGCGAGGCGCGCACCCTTCTCGGCCGGCCAATCTTTTTGGATTCCGCCGAGCACTTCCGGACTCACACCGTCCTCATAGCCGATCTTTTTGAGCGCCTGGAAAAACGCGACAAGATCGATGACGCCCTCTCCTGGCATCACGCGCCGGTTGTCGCGCACCTCTTCCGGCGTCTGCTTCACACAATCGGAGACATGCACGTGCACGATGCGCGCCTTGCCCGCCGCGACGATGTCGGCCGCTGTGGCGCCGGCGTGATACCAGTGCCATGCGTCCAGTAGGAGCCCGATGTTTGGTCCGCATTCCTTGGCAAACGCAAGCATCTCGTCCATGCGCCAGATGAACTCGTGCGGCGCGCGCTTGCGAAGCTCCAACGGCCCTAGAAATTCGAGGCCGAGGCGGACATTGGAGCGCAGCAGGATTTCGGACACCGCGCTAAGCCGGTCTTTGAAGATCTTGCGAAGCTCCGCCTTTGGCGTTTCGCTGGAGGCCATGATGACACAGGTCATGCGCGGCGCATTGATGGCTGAGGCGAACTTCGCGGCCTCATCGACTCTCTTCAGGCTCGCCTGAAATGACTCTTCGTCTTTGAGTGAGACGGGAAGAGACATCATAGTGGCCTTGATCTTCAGTTCGGTGAATAGTGCGCGCGTCGCATCCGGGCCTTCCTTCAATGCCCCATTCAGGTTCACATCGGCGCCACCATAGCCGAGACGGGCGGCCAGGCGCGCGAACTCGGGCCACGCAGCCTTACCAGCCGTGAGCGAGCCGTTCAGCGAAACGTACATGCCCGAGCCCGCGCCTGACAGGCCGGGCGCCGCTCCGAGCGCAACTCCTGCGCCCGCGGCTACGTTAACAAACTCTCTGCGATTCAGATACTGTCTTTGCATACGAAGATTCCCCAATCGAGATTCGAACCTATTGTATTAGCAGCGGAGGCGCGATGGGGGACACAGGAGCTATCCTACTCTTAGAAGGGAGCCGAAAGCCGCCGTGCGTATTCCGATTTCTTGCCTGACCGCTTTCGCAATACTCTTCGCCCGCGCTTCCGTGGCGCCCGCGTCCGAAGCCGACGCGCTGGCGATCTCGACAGAGATCCAAGCCCGGCACGTGCCGTTTGGTGCGATACTCGACCCGATGCACGCGGGGCCAGGAAGCAACCAGATCATCGGTTACACGCGCGGCGGAGACTCGGCACTATGGACCGGCGCCTACCTGGCCGCCGAATCGTTCCGCTATAAAGTGACGCAATCGGCCGACGCCCTGCGCAACGTGAAAGCGGCGCTCGCCGCGTTGAAGGGGTTGGCCGACGTCACCGGCACCAATCAACTTGCGCGCTGCATGGTGCCTCTGGATTCGCCTTACGCCGCCGGCATTGCGAACGAGGAGGGGCAGGATCACACGATCATCCGGAATCCGCCTTGGCTGTGGGTCGGCGATATTTCGCGCGACCAGATCGTCGGAGCGTTTTTCGGATTGGGCGTTGCGTTTGACTTCGTAGACGACCCAGCCGTCAAAGCCGGCGTCAGTGACCTGGCGACACGCCTGATCGGTTATATCTCCCGGCACCAGTGGTCGCCAAGCGACTCGATTACGAGCACCTTCGTAGTACGCCCGGAGGAGTTGCAGATGCTGCTCGAGGTGGCCCGGCACGTCGATCCGTCGAACACAGTCTCCGGTCCATTTCTGGTTCCGCCGATGAAGACCGGAGTGCTCGTCGACGTACAGAGCAACAGCGCCTATTTCAAATTTAATCTGGCGTACATGAGTTTTTTCCACCTGGTACGGTTGCAGAACAACAGCACAAATCTCGAGGCGTACCAGATCGTGCGCAACCATACCGCTCCGCATCAGAATGCTTTCTTCGACGTGATCGACCGCGCCTTGCAGGGACCCGATACTTCCCGGGATGCTGAGATGCGCACCCTGCTTGACGAATGGCTAAAACGGCCGAAGCGCGACTTCTTCGTTGACCTCTCCAGGACAGTTGCGGTCTGCGGCGAAGAAGCCTGTGCGCCTGTGCCTGTTGCGTTGCGGCCGCCGACCGACTTTCTCTGGCAGCGCAGTCCCTTCCAACTTTCCGGGGGCACCGGAGTCATTGACGGCTCCGGGATCGATTACATCCTGCCGTACTGGATGGCCCGCTACTACGCGGTGATCGCGGGCAACGCCGTGCAATCCGCGGCGGCTCCCAGCAGCGCTGTAGCGCCGGGTTCGCTTGCTTCGCTCTATGGCGCGAATCTCGCGGCTGGAACGGCTCAGGCCACTTCGCAACCGTTGCCGCCTGCATTGGGAGGCGTAACGCTTACGGCGACGGACGCGTCCGGAATACGGCGCCAAGCCGGACTGCACTACGTCTCGCCGGGCCAGATCAACTTCGTGGTTCCCGAGGGCATGGCTGCGGGTCCGGCGACGTTCGTGGTTACCAACGCAGCGGCGACGCAGACTTTTGCCACGCCGGTCGCACCGGTCGTTCCGAGATTATTCAGCATGAACAGCGCCGGAAGCGGTGTGGCCGCGGCGACGGCTATCGCTGCGCAGGTCACGAATCCGCTTGTGCGCACAACGGTGCCTGTATTCCAATGCGGCGCTACGGGCTGCGTCGCCACGCCGATCGTACTGAGCACGGCCTCGCAAATCTACGTCTCGTTTTATGGCACGGGAATCAGGAACCGCACAGCGCTGGCCAAGGTCTCGGCGACGATCAACGGCATTGACGTGCCAGTGCTGTATGCCGGGCCAACGCCGAACTTCAGCGGACTGGACCAAGTCGATGTCGCGCTGGTTCCGGCGCTGCGCGGCAGCGGCGAGACGAACGTGACACTCACGGTTGACGGCCAGCCATCGAACGTTGTGACTATACACGTCCAGTAGCCGAGCAGCTATTCGATCGCCAGAAGCGGCGCGTACCGGCCGGCGACCTCCCCGCCTAACACGGTGGCCCCGTCACAGTCCAACCAGGCGTGCGCCAGAAACCTGCCGTCTCGCTTTGCGACGCCGATGTGTAGTTGGGCACGGTGGCCGAATCGCTCGAGTTGGTACTTCGCCGCCAAGGCTTGCGTGAGGCAGGTGGCGCGGGGAATGTACGGAGCAGCGGTGCGCACTGCCCAGATGATTCGTTCAACCGGGAGTGACTCGTGGCACGGATGGCGCGCAGCCCAGCTCGTGAGATAGTTCTTCAAGCGAAGGAACGGCACGAGCAACAGCGCGGCGCGCACGCAAGCGATCAGAATTGCCGTACGTAGCAGCAAGCGGCGTTCCGCGGAGCTTAGGGCTCGGAACTTGCGCCAGCGCCTCATTGCGGTCTCAGCGTAACACTCACCAGGCGCCGGCGGCAATGCGCGGCCTGCGCGATCTGCAGGCAGCCTCTGCTAGCCTTAAGTATTCTGGATGATTTCTTTTTCTAACATCAACAAGCAGTATGGTAAACAGCTCATCTTCATCGACGCTTCCTTTCAGTTGAACCCCGGCGAGAAGGCCGGCCTGGTGGGTCCCAACGGCGCCGGCAAGACCACGCTTTTCCGCATGATCACCGGCGAGGAGTCTCCCGACGACGGCAACGTCTCGGTGCCGAAGAAGCTGACCATCGGCTATTTCCGTCAGGACGCCGAGGAGATGCAGGGCCGCTCCGTCCTCGACGAAGCGATCGCCGGCAGCGGACGAGTAGGCGATCTGCATCACGAACTCGAGGATTTGCAGCGCACGATGGAAGATCCCGTGCGGGTTGACGAGTTGGACCGCACGCTCGTGCGCTTCGGCGAAGTGCAGGAAGAGTACGAGCATCTCGGCGGCTATTCACTCGAAGCGCAGGCTCGCGAGGTGCTGCACGGCCTGGGCTTCCAGGACGACCAGATCGATAGCGACTCCGGGGCGCTCTCGGGCGGCTGGAAAATGCGTGTCGCCTTGGCGCGCGTGCTGCTCGGGCGGCCGGATGTGTTGCTGATGGACGAGCCGACCAATCACCTCGACCTCGAATCGATCATCTGGCTGGAACAGTTTCTCAAGTCGTTTCCGGGCGCCTTGCTAATGACCTCGCACGACCGCGAGTTTATGAACCGCATCGTGTCGCGCATTGCGGAGATCGATGCCGGCGAGATCATCGCGTATTCGGGCAACTACGATTTCTATGAGCGCGAGCGTGCGATCCGCGAGACCAACCAGCAGGCATCGTTTGCACGGCAACAGGCCATGCTGGCCAAGGAACAGCGCTTTATCGACCGCTTCCGGACGCACGCCGCGAAAGCCGCGCAGGTACAGAGCCGCATCAAAGCCCTCGACAAGATCGAAAAGATCGAACTGCCCAAGCGGCGCCAGATAGTGAAGTTTGAGTTTCGCACTCCGCCGCGTTCCGGCGACCAGGTTGCGATGATCGAGGATGTCTACAAGAGCTACGGCGCGCGCGTGCTCTACGATGGCTTCAGTCTCACTATCCGACGCGGCGAGCGTTGGGCCGTGATGGGCCGCAACGGCGCGGGCAAGACCACGCTGCTAAAGATGATTGCGGGTGCGACAACTCCTGATGCCGGCGCTGTGCGGCTGGGTGCGAGCCTGCAAATGGGCTACTTCGCACAGCAATCCCTGGACGTGCTCGATGCGGACTTGACCGTGATCGAGCAACTCCAGCAGGATTTCCCGCAAGATGGACTCGGCTCTCTTCGCACGCTCGCCGGGGCGTTCCAGTTTTCCGGAGACGATGTCGACAAGTCCATCCGCGCGCTTTCGGGCGGCGAAAAGTCGCGCCTCGCGATGGCGCGGATGCTCTACAACCCGCCGAACTTCCTTGTGCTCGATGAGCCAACCAATCACCTCGATCTGGCCACGAAAGAGATGCTCGTCGAGGCGCTCAAGGATTTCGAAGGCACGATGATCTTCGTCTCGCACGACCGTATGTTCCTGCGCGGGCTCGGTTCGCGGGTTCTGGAACTCGGAGGAGAAAGCGGCAAGGATCGCGAGCCGCTGGTCTATCCGGGCTCGTACGCAGAGTACGTCCAGAAGTTGGGACACGAGGCGCCGGGCATTTACGCTTGAGCGGACGGACGACGCTTCACCTGAAGCAGAGCGGCTCCGGCCAAACCGGCAAAACTGAGAAGGGCGCCCAGATAGATGGACTTCGGACGGAACACCATCGTGATCGTGTGCCGACCCGCTCCCACTTCCACAGCTCGAAAGACGCCGTAGGCTTCGCGGATGGGTGTCTTGCGGCCATCCACTCTGGCCTCCCAGCCTGGGAAAAAGGTGTCACTCACGATCACAAGGCCCTTGCATGGCAAACTCGCAGCGATTTCTACCCGATCGCTTTGATGGCGTATGACCTCTACCTGATCATTGCCGGCGCAGTTGTCCAGAGCGGGAGGGACACCGCCCAACAGGACGGCGCTGTTGCGTAAGTCATTGTTAGTCTGAGTAGTAAATGTATTTATCTCATCCTCTGTATTCACCATTGTGACGCGATGTACGGCCCACGCGCGGGGAAACACATCGGGGTTTGCGAAGACTTTCAAGCCTGATGTGCCCTCAAAAACCTGCTTCCAGCCTTGGTGCAGAGGTTTGCGGGAGAGTGAAAAGGCGACGCCGGCGAGGCTGCGGAAGCGGGCTGAATAGGCGTCGTTGACGAGGCGGTTGCTGGTGACCCCCGCCACATACCCGCCGATCGTCTCGATTCCATACCATTGACCGAAATTGTATGGCACGTCTTTTGCGTCGACTTCGACGCGGAAAGGGCGTGCCTGCTTGCGCAGAAACGCGACGACGTCGGAATCCTGCGCCATCGCGGTGAGTTCCGCCAAGCGGGTCTTTTCGCTGTTATGGGGAAAATGATACCCGACGACGAGGCCGAGTTCCATCACGATGCAGCACAGCGCCGCCAGGCAGGCCGCATTCCGCCCGATGCGTCCCAGCCTACGCGCCGCCAGAACAGCCGCGAACAGCAGCGCAAAGAAAGCAGCCACGGGGATGCGATCATCGCGAATATGCTTGCCCAGAAGTTCCAGCCCAGCCGCAAAAACAAGGAGACTCCCGCTGGCCACCGCGATGCCGGCTGGCCACCCTTTCCAGCGGTCCTCCTGAGAGGATAACTCATCTATTCCATAAGCGACTAACACTGCAAATGCAAAGTTAAAGATTGCGATTGCGTGCGACGGGTTGCGGGCCTTTTCCACGATGGGGACCAGCGAGTAGATCACGCCGTGCAGCACGTTTTGTCCGGCGAGTGCGAAAAGCAATCCGCAGATTCCGGCGACGGTAAGCCAGCGGACTTCCGGGTAACGCCACGCGAAGCAGATTGCAAGGAAAGCAAGCGAAAATGCCGCTATCCCCATAAACGGACTGGCATTATTTTCAATGCCTGGGATTACAATGCTGAGCAATCCCTCTGAATCCAGTCCATAGCGCGTGTGAACGGCGTAAGGCACCGTGTCGTTCCAACGGGCCAGACTCTCGGTTCCCACCCAGCGGCTGGCCAACTGTCCGTATTCGTAGGAGGGCAAAATCTGGAGCGCACCGACGAGACCCGCGAAGAGACCGAAAACAAGTATCGGCTTCCACATCGTCCAGTGGGGACGGCCCGTACGAAACATCTGGTAACACCATAGGATTCCGATCGTAAGCGATAGATACAGAGGAGATTGATGATGTCCGGCCAGCCATGCCAATCCGAGGCTTGCACCGGCCAGCGCGGCGTTCGGCACAGGGCGTTCGCCGCGAAAGATGCGCAGCGAAAAGAGGAAAACCAGCGGCGCCCAGATCGCGCCATTCAGCATCTGTGGCCATACGGTTGTGCCGACAAATCCGGCTAGGCCATAGACTGTTCCTGCGATGAGCGAGGCCCAGCGCGAGCGCTTCAAGTCGCGGCACAGGAAATAGCAGAACAGAGCGGCCATGTAATGCAGCAGCACAAAATACCAGTGCAGGAACTTCTGGGAGATCCAACCATCCTGGAGGGGCAGGGAAAAGAGCAGCCAGTTAAACGGGTACGCCGTGCCCGGTTGCGCTTGCGCGAGCAACGGTTGGCCGCCCCACAGATACGGATCCCAGAGCGGCAGCCGTCCCGCGTGCCACTCCCCGGCTTGCAGTTGGAACCATGGCAGAATCATGCGCGCGGTGTCGGAGCCATCAAGCCAGGTGTATTGATCGGTTAACACGGGCTTCCAGAAGAAACCGGTAAGAATCACGAAGAGCAGCGCGGGTCCGGCGAGGGCTCTCCAGTGGCGAAGTGGCCCAATCCGCCCGGCGTGGTGGTTTTCAGCCAGTTCCATACAGCGCCATCATACCGTAAGTAGTCACGAAATCAAAGACTTCCGGTTTGGGCCGGAATTTGCTATAAAGAGTGACGTACGGGAAGGAGAACGGCAATGAAAACCACGATGTTGAGGAAAACCGCTTTGGCGGTGATGATGCTGAGCGTGGCCATTGCCGCACCGTGCCAGGCCCAGAGTAGTGAAGAAGGACCGGGACGCGGCGTGGCTCGCATCAGCGTGTTGAACGGCGACGTGACTGTGCGCCGCGGAGACTCAGGCGATCTTGTGGCGGCTGCAATCAATGCGCCCTTGGTGGTCGAGGACCAGCTGATGACGGCAGCGGGCTCGCGCGCGGAGGTGCAGTTCGACTATGCGAACCTATTGCGCGTCGGGTCGCTCGCCGAGGTTCGGCTCTCCGAACTTGAAAACCAGCGCTACCAGATTCAGGTGGCGCGCGGCACTGTGACGTTTCGCGTTCTGCGCGATACGAACGCCGAAGTCGAGTTGAGCACGCCCAACCTGTCGGTACGCCCGACCAAACGGGGAACCTACCGCATTACCGTCCTTGAGGATGGCACGTCCGAAGTGACAGTACGGAGCGGGGAAGTCGACATCTTCACTCCGCGCGGCTCCCAGGCGCTGAAGTCCGGAAAGACGATGATCGCACGCGGCAACGCCTCCGATCCCGAATATCAGATTGCCGGCGCGATCCCCAACGACGATTGGGACCGCTGGAACCTGCAGCGCGACAACGACCTGGAGCGCTCGCAGAGCTATCAATATGTTAGCCACGATGTGTATGGCGCCGAGGATCTGGACGGTTACGGCTCCTGGGTCCAGGCCGACAACTACGGCTGGGTATGGGCTCCGCGCGTGGCTGTGGGCTGGTCGCCATATCACTATGGCCGTTGGTCCTGGGTGGATTACTACGGATGGAGCTGGGTCAGCTACGATCCGTGGGGTTGGGCGCCGTACCATTACGGCCGCTGGTTCAACTCTCCGAGGCATGGCTGGTGCTGGTGGCCGGGCAGCATGAGTTCGCGCCACTACTGGAGCCCGGGTCTTGTGGCCTTTGTCGGTTGGGGCGGCTACAGCGGTACGCACGTGGGCATCGGATTCGGCAATGTCGGCTGGGTTCCGCTGGCGCCGTATGAGACTTACTACCCGTGGTACGGACGCGGCATGTACGGCGGATTCCGGAATGGCGGGCACGTAAACAACAACGTCCATATTGTGAACAACGTGAACATCACCAATGTGTATCGCAACGCCAACGTGCGTAACGCGATCACAGGAGCCCCGGCCGACGAGTTCTTGCGCGGCGGCGGACGCTACAACCGCGTCTCCGAACAGGAACTGCGCTCGGCGAGTGTGGCGCGCGGCGCACTGCCGATGACGCCGACACGGGAGAGCCTGCGCATCTCCGACCGGGAAGTGCGCGGTACGCAGGTGGCGCAGACGCGCGAGAATAGCCGCTTCGTCAGCCGCCGTCCGGCAACGCAAGTGGAGCGCGTTCCTTTTGAGGAGCAGCGCCGCGGCATGGAGCGGATGTCACGCAGCGTTTCTCCAGCGGAGACTCGCAGCGCACAACCGGCAACAGTGCGCAACAGCGGGACCAGCGACGGAGCGGGCGGCGTGACTCGCCAACCCGAGACCCGGCAGAGCGTACCGCGCCAGACCGAGGCAAGGCAGCCCGCAACGCGGCAGGCCGAGCCGACCAACCAGGGCGGATGGCGCAGGTTTGGCGAGCCGGCCGCGGGCACTTCGACCGCGACCCGGAGCGCCCAGCCGTCCAACCCGACGCGGACCGATACGGGCCGGGGCGCCACGGGACAGACTGAATCCTGGCGCCGCTTTGGCGAACCCGCCCCACGGCAGTCGGAGGCGGTACGCAACGCGCCGGAAAGCCGCGGGAGCACACCGGCACGCGTCGAGAGTAGCGCACCGGCCCAGCAGGAGCGTTCCACATCGAGCGGCTGGCAGCGTTCTGAAGGTAGCAGCAGCCGGCCGGAGCGATCCGCCGCGCCGCGCACCGAGCAACCGACCACGCGCTCTACGCCGCAGTACGAAGCGCCGCGCAGCCAGTCGTCTCCGCGCACGGAACGCAGCACCCGGTCGAGCGAGCCGATCCACATCAGCCCGCCGATCGTACAGCAGCGTTCCGCACCGCCGCCGGCCCGAGTGGAGAGCCGCTCCAGTGGTGAGAGCCGTTCAAGTAGCGCTCCGGCCAGAGTGGAGAGCCCCTCCAGTGGCGAGGGCCGGACGAGCAACGCTCCGGCGCGGAGCGAGAGTGGCGGAAGCAGCCGCGGCGCTGAATCGCGCGGCGGCTCACGGAATCGCTAACGCCTGGTAAGAGTTTTTTCTTCCCTCAGGCTCGGATCCCATAATGGGGTCCGGGCCTTTTTTTCGAGCCGAAGCTGTGTTAAGTGGGACGAGCGATCCGGCGAGGGCCGGGAATGGCGCCGAGCCGAATTGAGGCGCGCGGCCGGCGTGAAATACATAAGTTGACATAATATTCGTTATCAGAAGTCGACTGAAGCCCACGCAGCCGCCCTTCTGTCCCTTGCCGCCCTCGCGCCAGGCCTCAGCGAAGCCGAGCTTCGAACCGCTCTCTACCTCCCCACGCTCCAGGACCCGACGCACCACACAGCCAGGGCCAGCCTCAGACCGAGTATCGGCGTTAGAATGAAATCGTGGGGCGCATAAGCGCCCCACCCTTTTCTTGCCACGAAAGGAAACAGCCATGCCCGAAGCCAGCAGCCAGCAACACATCACCCGCGAAGAGTTCGAAACCTTCAAACGCGACCTCGCAAACGCCCTCTCCAAGGCCGACCCGGTGTTGTGGTCGCTCCTCACGGCGCCCATGGACGACGAGCCCTACACCGAAGAGCAGCAACGCGAGGATGCCGAAGCTCACGCAGCCTTCGAACGGGGCGAAGGCATCTCCTTCGAAGACATCAAGCGCGAGTTCGGATTGTGAAGACGGTTCAATTCTCGCCGGCAGCTCGCGCCGACCTCGCGCGGCTGGATCCGCCCGTCCGTGCTCGCGTCCTCGCCGCCATCGAACGCTACGCCGCCGAAGCTGCGGGCAAGGTCAAACGCCTCAAGGCCGACCCGCCCGAGTTCCGCCTGCGCGTCGGAGACTGGCGCGTCCGCTTCGAGCTTCTGACGCCTGCCCTGCTCTACATCACCAGGGTTCGCCACCGCTCCGCAGTCTACAAGTAACTCGGCGAGGGCCGGGCCCGACATTGCCACGTCGCCCCGGCGCACCACATGCACAACAGCACAGCCACCAACCCCCAATTCTCAGACCCCGACCAGGGACAAGCTATTCGTTACTAGAAGTCACGCGTCCGCCGCCCCCAAGGGCCGTTCCTCCGTTTGTGAACAAGCTTCCCAAGTGATATAGTCAATCCTTGCAATCGATTACCAAACCTACCGATCATCCTGAGGAGGACCGCACAATGCGGACGTGTTTCCTGTCTGGCGCCGGTGTCTGGCTGCTGTTGGCGTGTTTGCCGATGGCGGCGCAAACCGGTGCCGGCAGCGTGCAAGGTACAGTCAAGGATAGCAGCGGAGCCGTCATCCCCGGCTCCGTTCTAGTTGCTACGCAGACCGCAACTGCACAAAAATTCTCGGCGCTGGCAAACGAAACCGGCTTCTTCATTTTTCCTATACAAGATCACGCCCATCCCCACACGACCGGAAATCAATCCCCTGGTAGCGGCTAACTACTACGCTCCGGACCCGAACAATCGCGACGACCAGACCGGCACGCTGCGGTTGGATGAACGTATCACGGATCGCGATCAGTTCTTCTTTCGTTTCACGCGCGGCGTGGTTGACAACTTTCTTTCGAATGGCTACAACGGCTCGCCGATCACGCTGGACGGCGCCGCCAACATGAAAAACCTGCATATGGAAGACGTCTCAGGGTCGTTCTCCTACACGCGGGTTTTCGGTGCGGCATTCTTCGGCGAGACGCTCGTCAATTTCGGCGCCGAGCGGCGCAAACAGGCGCCTGGCGATCTTTCAAAAGATTACATCAGCATGTTGGGCTTCCCGAATCCCTACGGAGAGATGGGCTTCCCGGAAATCGGCCAGACCGGCTTCAACACGGACTACCGCGAAAAAGCCAATGCTCTGGAAGACTACACCAGGACCATCAACGTCGATCAGAATTTTACGAGAATCAGCGGACGCCACGAATTCCAGTTCGGCGGACACTTCCGCCATGAAACGCTAGATGTCGCCGCGCAACAGCAGTACGTGCGCGGCAATCACACGGCGAACAGCCTGGCCACGGCGCTCTATGATCCGAACTCGGGATCGCGCTACACGGCCACGAACCGGACCGGGCACAATGCGGCCAATCTCTATTTGGGTGTTTTCGGCGTCTACTCCGTGGCAAGGGCTCGAAAGTGGTACAACTTCTCCGATCAGGAGCATGCCGGCTACCTGCAAGACAACTGGAAACTGACCAGCCGTCTCACGCTGAACCTCGGCTTGCGTGTTGAATCCTATCCGATGCTGAAGGAGCGCAACAATGTGCTCACGGGTTTCGACCCGGTCTCCAAATCGATCGTCCTCGGGCAGCCGCTCGACTTCCTGTACCAGATCGGGGCCACGGACAAGAGCGTGGTGCAGAAGTACCAATCGATGGGCATCCGCTTCGCGACGCCGGAGCAGGCCGGCGTGCCGCACGGCTTGATGGCTGGAGATTTGTTCGACTACAACCCGCGGCTTGGTTTCGCCTACCGTCTCAGTACGGGAGCAAGGCCGCTGGTCCTGCGCGGCGGTTTCTCGCGCTTCTCGTTCCCGATTCAACTGCGTTATTACGTCCAGCGTTCGCGCAACAATACGCCGATGACGTTCCGTCTACGCCAGGATTACAACGCCGCGGCGACCAGTCCCGACGGCAAGGCCAACTATCTTCTGCGCAACGTGCCTCAGTATGTCGCCGGCGTGAATACGGCAAATCTGCTGGACCGCCAGGACCCGGATGTCGGCGCGGCCGGCAGCACCGGCGCGGTTTATTTCGACCCCTACCAGCCGACCTCGCGCGCCAATCAGTGGAACATGACGATGGAACGGGAGATCCTGCGCAACACGGTCGTGCGCGCCGCGCTGATCGGCACACACGGCTCGAAACTCGAACAGTTATACGATTACAACGAACAGATGCCGCAGTTCGTCTGGTTCTCCAAGACCGGCCTGCCGCTGCCGGAGGGCGAGATGGCCGGCGTCGCAATGCGGCAGTGGAATACCCTGCCCTACGGCAATGTGGAACGTTACCAGAAGACCGGCTGGTCGAACTATACCGGCGTGCAACTGGAACTGGAGCGCCGCTACACACGAGGCATGGCTTTTCATCTCTCCTATGTGACGAGCAATGCGGCGCGCGCCGGCGGGTCGGGCTGGTCGGATGACATCATTCAGGACCCCTGGGTATTTCCGGTTGGCGCCGTGCCGGAAGACTTCAACGAGCGGAATCGCTTTCTCAATTACCACCGCGATACGACGATTCCCAAGCACCGGCTGCGTTGGAACGGCTTGTTGGATCTGCCCGTGGGACGCGGCAAGTGGCTGCTCCACGATTCGCGCGGCATAGTAAATGCCCTCGTCGGCGGTTGGCAAATAGCGGCTCTGGGCAGTCTGCGCAGCACCTATTTCGCTCTTCCGACGGCGGACTACGGTCCGCAGAACCCGATCGAGATTTTCGGCAAGAAATACCCTGTTCAGGATTGCCGCAGCGGTGCGTGCATCCCAGGCTACCTCTGGTACAACGGCTACATCTCTCCGAATCGCATCAATAGCTACGATGCGAACGGAAAGCCCACCGGAGTGATGGGCGTGCCGGAAGGTTACGTACCCTCGCACCAACCGGTAAACAACGATCCCGGGGGGAAGAATTTCAGCACCAACATTGTGTATATCCAGATGAAGAACGGCACACTGCAACAGACCACGCTCGATGACAATCTGCACCCATGGCGGAACCAGGTGCTGCCCGGCCCGCGCCTGATCAACATGGATGCTTCTCTGTTCAAGGCCATGCGCATCAGCGAACGCTTCAAGCTGCGCTTGAACGTCGACTTTTTCAATGTGTTTAATATGCCCGGTCTGGACGCGCCCAACTCCACCAGCGGAATCGTGGCGCTGGACAGTTCGGCTCAAAACGCACGGCAATTGCAGTTGACGCTTCGCCTGTTGTGGTAATCACGATGAACCGAAGAACATTTCTAACAACAGCATCGGCTGGCGCAATGTTGGCCGCTTCAGCGCCGGCGGCGGAGCGGGAGTTTCCGATCGAGAAGATGACGCCCACGCAGCAGCCGGCCATCGCACTGAACCACCTCGGCTTCGTGCCCGATGCGCGCAAACTGGCGCTGTATCGTACCGGTGAAGCACCGCGGCCAGCCGAGTTTTCGCTGCGCCAATTGGGCGACCCGGAGAAACCGTTTCAGATCACGCGGCCGCTGCGGAGTAGGGCGAGCGAACTTGGCGAATGTCTGGTTGCGGATTTCAGCGATCTGACGCGCGAAGGGCTCTATCAGATCACGATCAACGGCGAACGCTCCGTGCCCTTCTTCATACGGCCGGACGTTTGGCGCCGGGTGCTTCCAAAGGCGGTGAGCTACTTCCACACGCAACGCTGCGGCGTCGAAGTGCCCAATGTCCATCCGGCCTGCCATCTCGACGACGCACGCCGGCGGGATAACGGCGAGCGCGTTGATGTAACCGGCGGTTGGCACGACGCTGGCGATCTGCGCAAGTGGATGAGCGCCACCATGATGAATGGTTTCGGCCTGATGCACCTGGCGCGGCGTCTGGGTGAGAAGTGGGACAAGGGCGGCGCCGGCCTCGCTCCATTGCTGGAAGAGATGCGTTGGGGCAACCGCTACTTTCTCAAGATGCAGGACCGCGACGGCCTGGTGTGGGCCGATACGGCGGGCGGCGTCAATGGCGACGGCGTTGACGATCATTGGACGGACAACCAGCCCGGTACTGCTGACGACCGGCACATCAACACGGGCAAGTCGGGACAGGTGCAGGCCATGTTCGTCGCCTTGCAGGCCATGGTGGCACAGCAGTTCCGCCCGGTCGACGCCGCTTACAGCGCGCAGTGCCTCGCGGCGGCGCAGCGTTGCTGGAAGGCTTCGAAACGCGGAGGCGACGCTGGACAACTTGCGTGGTGGGTGCGCGCGGCACTCGAACTCCACCGCGCGACGGGTGAGGCCGATCTCAGCACAGAGGCGGCGAATCTCGCTGCCCGCCTGATCGAGTTACAGCAAACCACGTTCCCGGATGGACAAAAGAGTGTTCGCGGCTATTGGAGAACCGCCGCGGACAGCAACGAAGCCTACAAGTCCGGCACACAATCCGCGCTGCCGCCCACCGTGCTGTTGGAACTGGCGGAGACGTTGCCGCGGCATCCGTCCGCCAACCGCTGGCTGGACGCAGTGCGCTTGCACCTCGAAGACTATGCCCGGCCGCTGGCCGCTCGTTCGGCGTACGGCATCCTGCCTTACGGGATCTATCGCGGTGCGATTTCATCGGACCGCTATCGTGAACTCGACGGCGATTTGTCCTACCGTTTCTTCATGCCGGTGCGAGTGAAGTCCTCGGCGAATCCACGCCGCCAGACGGCGAAGTGGTACGGATTGACGTCGCATCTGGAAAGTTACGCCGTGTTGGGCGCGCTGGCCGCGAAGTTGCTCGCACGCCGTGAATACAGCGATCTGGCGTACCGCCAACTGGAGTGGGTGATGGGCGCAAACCCATTCGGATCGTGCCTGATGACGGGAGAAGGCATGCGCAATGTCTATCCGCATTCGCGCTTTTCGGGACTGATTCCCGGCGGCATTGTGAATGGCATTGCGGGCAACCTGAAGGACGAAGCCGTGCTCGATACGACGTATGGGTACGACTGGCGGACTTGTGAATATTGGAGTCCGCACAACGCGCATTTCGTCTGGGCCGTCAGCCTCCTGTAGTTCGACCAGCGCAACTATGGTTATCATTAGAGGCTTATGCGCTTCCTCTATCTGCTTGTAATCTGCGCGGGCGCACTGTGCGCCGCCGATCTCCCGGCCTTTCCAGGTGCGGAAGGATTCGGCGCGAAGTCGAAAGGCGGGCGCGGCGGGCGCGTCCTGATCGTCAACAACCTGAACGACTCGGGCCCCGGTAGTTTGCGCGCCGCTGTCGACGCCAAAGGCCCGCGCATCGTGGTCTTCAGCGTCTCCGGCCTGATCGACTTAAAGACGCCGATCCAGCTTCGCGAGCCCTTCATCACGATCGCCGGCCAAACCGCTCCGGGCGATGGCATCTGTCTGCGCGGCTACGAGTTTTCCGTCCAGTCGCACGACGTCGTCGTGCGCTATCTGCGTTTTCGCCCAGGCGACATCGCCGGCAAGGAGGTGGACGCACTCTCGATCGGCGGTGAGAGCCGCAACGTGATTGTCGATCACTGCTCGGCGGGCTGGTCCGTCGACGAATCCCTCTCGCCGAGCGGCGCGATCGCGGACATAACGGTGCAATGGTGCCTGATCGCGGAGGGCTTGAACAAGAGCGTGCATCACAAGGGCGCACACGGTTACGGATCGCTCGTGCGCGCGGTGGGTGGCCTGAGCATGCACCATAACCTCTGGGCGCATAACATCGCGCGCAATCCGCGCCTCGGCGATAACTACGGCAAGCCGCCGTTTCCCACGTTCGACATTCGCAACAACGTGATCTATGACTTCGGCGGCATGGCCAGCGGCATGACCGGCGATACGCTCGACGCCAACTACGCCGCCAATTACATCCGGCCCGGACCCAGCAGCAACACAAAACACGGCGTGATTGTTTTTACGAAGGAAGCGAAGACGCGCTACTACGCGAAGGATAATCTCATCGAGGGCGCCCAGCCGCTCTTCGACAACATGCAAAACGTCACTGTGATGGAGCGGCCTTTCGATGCGCCCCGAATTACGGCCACGACCGCGAAGGAAGCCTATGAAGCCGTGCTCAACACAGTGGGCGCTTCCCTGCCCCGCCGCGACGCCGCCGACGCGCGTATCGTCAACGAAGTCCGCACGCGCACCGGCCGTGTGATCGATTCGCAAAAAGAAGTGGGCGGCTGGCCCGAGTACCGGAGCGCGCCGGCGCCTGCCGATAGCGATGGCGACGGGATGCCCGACGCGTGGGAGAAAACGCACGGTTTGAATCCGAACGATCCCGGCGACGCAGCCAAGGACCGCGACGGCGACGGCTACAGCAATATCGAGGAGTACATCAACTCGCTGGTCCGGCGTTGAGTGTGGCCTGCGCGCGCATACGCTTCAACAGCCAGATCACAAAAACCGTGCCGAATACGAGTACGGCAACAGGGATGATCTGCATCCACCACCACGCTGCGCCCTCGGGCTCTACCAGCACGCGCGCACCGTATTTGGCTTTGTAATAATCGATGATCTCGCGATCGCTCTTGCCCGTTTCGACGAACGAAGCGAGCTCCGCTTTAATTTCGGTCGACTTCGGGCTCATGTGCCGCGAGACGGGTTCGGCGTAGCAACACGGGCTCAAGAACATCGTCTCAAGCTTGTGTATCCGTGCCTGCTGTTCCGGCGAGATCATTGTTTTCCGTGTCTGCCGCGCATCCACACCGGCCAGCCGTCTTCGTCGCGCAACAGCAAACTCTTCTTTTCCGAAAGAAGCTGGACGCGAATCGCTACGATTCCGGCGTCTGTGCGATAGCCTTTCAGTTCGACATCCATGCCGGCCTTCGGGTTAAAGTCCTTCTCCATAAGATAGCGCATGCTGCCGAGTATGACTTTCTCCGTCTTGCCTGCGGATTCGACTTCCAGAAACGGCATGCCCTGCCCCATAGCGAGCTGCACTTTCTGAATTTTCCCCTTCAACTCCACGACCGGGCTTGACGCAATCGGCGACTTCGACGGTGATTGCGCAAACAGCGCGTCCATCATGAAGATGGGCACGAAGACGGTCGTGAAGACGGCCGCGAGCATCAACCTGCGTTTCATGACCGTCTCCTCTCAGTCCATCGTCCTACTTTTGGGCCGGCGGTGGTGTCTGCGTCACGCCGCGCGGGCACTGGCCATTTCTCATGCCCTTGCCGCAGCCCTTGCCGCAACCCTGTCCCTGACCCTGGCCCTTCTTGCATTCGTTGCCGCGCGGGCATGTCCCGGTGTTCTGGCCATAAAGCGACGACCCGCCGATCAGCATGGCCGCCATTAGAAGTGTCGCAAACTGTTTCATAATTCCTGCCTCCGCCACTTTACATTGCATTTCGCTGCCCACGTCTAAACAGTTGAAAAATAGACACACAGGCTGTCACCGGTGCGCAAGAGTTGCATCTATGCTAGGGAAGACGGGCAGCATTTGCGCGGACAACGATAACGAGGCCATCCATGACCAGTATATTCAGAAGACCGCACTTCAATCCGCTCTTCCTCCTCGCCGCCTTCGTTCTGCCCGCTGTTTTACTGTTCAGTGCGGTGCGCACGTTTCAGGGTCTTGCCACACTACGCACGGACTACCTGCGCAACATCGCGGCAACGGTTGCGGCCGGCCTCGAGACGTTGCCGCCCGACGCGCCGCCTTATGAGACGCTGGCCGCCGAGCAGGGCGCGCTGTTCGATCTGCGCGTGTACGACGAGGCCTCATCCAATCCTGATCCGGCGCTTGCGCCCATCTGGCAAGGCCGCGAACTCTATCGTATCGCCGAGGCCACGGTGGACGGTGTACGCGTATTTCGTGCCTACATTCCTTTTCATCAGGAAGGCCGGATGCGTGTCGCACGCATTGATATCGACGAGTCGGCCGCGGATTTCATCGTTGTGCACGCCCGTCACAATGTGGCTGTGGCCGCTCTCAGCGGCGCGGTCCTCATGCTGCTCTCGTTTTACGCGATCTGGAGCGTACGACGTCAAATGCGGCTGCAACATCTCGCCCATCTCGGCGAAATGTCGGCGGTGCTCGCACACGAGATCCGCAACCCGCTTGGCACAATGAAAGGCTTCGTGCAACTCGCGCAGGAGCGTGCCGACGCACCGACGCGCGCACTGCTCGATCCGGTGCTCGACGAGACGCAGCGCCTGGAGCGCCTGGTCAGTGACCTGTTGCTATATGGACGGCCGCCGCAACCTGCGTTTCGAATCGTGCGTTGGAGCGAGATCCGCGATGCCGTCGCACTCCGGAACGGCCGCATCCGTTACGCCGCCGGAACGTCGGAGCTGACACTCTCCACGGATCCGAATTTGCTGAAGCAGATTCTGTTGAATCTGCTCCGCAACGCCGCCGAAGCGGCCCGCGAGGAAGTCTCGCTCAGCGCCCGGGTCGAGGGTGCTTCGATCGTCATCGCCGTGGAAGACGACGGGCCAGGGATTCCGGAGGAAGTGCGCAAACGGCTGTTCGAGTCGTTTTTCACGACGAAGTCGTTCGGGACTGGCCTTGGACTTGCAATAGCAAAAAAGCTCACCGTTGCTTTGGGCGGCACGATTGAACTTCTGCCGCGCACCGGCGGGGGCACGCTCGCGGAGCTACGTTTGAAGAGGGGAGACACCCGGCATGGAACTGATTCTGGTGGTGGATGACGATTCGGGTTTTCGGAAGTTGATCGAAACTATTCTCAGCGGCGAAGGCTATGCGGTGCACACTGCGGCTTCTGTTGCCGAAGCGATTAAACGCGGCGCGCAATCACAATTTCATCTCGTCCTTTGCGACTTGAAGTTGCCGGATGGGGATGGCATCGAGGTGCTGTGCTGGTTTCGCGAGAATGCGGCCGAAACGCCGGTCGTCATAATGACCGCCTTCGGAACCGTGGGCAACGCAGTGGAGGCCATGAAGCTCGGCGCCGTGGACTATCTCGGCAAGCCGCTGAGCAGCCCGGAAGAGTTGCGTCTCTTAGTACGCAAGATTCTTGACCAGAATCAGATGGAACAAGAGCGCGAGCTGCTGCGCGAGGAGACGATCGAGCGCTTTTCCTGCGACATGCTAATTGCGCACGACGCCAGGATGCTCGCGCTGCTCGACATGGTCCGCAAGGTCGCGCCTACCAATGCAACGGTGCTGTTGATGGGAGAAAGCGGCACGGGCAAGGAGGTATTGGCGCGTTGCATACACAGAAACAGCCCACGCGCCGAGCGCGCCTTTGTTGCGGTGAACTGCGCCGCGCTCACGCCGACGCTGATCGAGAGCGAACTCTTCGGCCACGAAAAGGGAGCGTTCACAGGCGCACTGGGCCAGCATCTGGGGCGCTTTGAACGCGCCCACGGCGGCACGCTGTTCCTCGACGAGATCGGCGAACTGGACAGCAACCTGCAGGCCAAGCTGCTGCGCGTCTTGCAGGAGAAGACCTTCGAGCGCGTCGGCGGCGCGCGTGTAGTTACGGTGGATGTGCGCGTCATCGCCGCGACGAACCGCAACCTGAAACAGCGCGTCGAAGAGGGCCATTTCCGCGAGGATCTGTACTACCGCTTGAGCACGTTTCCGCTTGAGCTTCCAGCGCTGCGAGAACGTCCCGGTGATATTCCGGCACTGGCAAAGTTCTTTCTCGATCGCGCGGCGCGCAACCTGAACAAGACTGCGCCGTACCTGACCAGGGAAGCGGCCGAGTGCCTGCTCGCCTACCGCTGGCCCGGCAATGTGCGCGAGTTGGAGAACGCAATGGAGCGCGTCGCGATTCTCTGCGACGGCGCTGTGGCAGCGGCGGATCTGCCGGTTGCGGAGAAGACGCAGGGCCGCCCCGTTTTGATGAAAGACATCGAGCGCAAGGCAATAGAATCGGCGCTCGCGACGAATGACGGCAACCGCACGCGTGCCGCCGCGCAACTCGGCATCAGCCTGCGCACCTTGCAGTACCGCTTGAAAGAGTATGGCCTGGGATCGGATGATTGAGTCGTGCTGAACCGTAGCCTTCTTTCCGCAATGCTGTTGGCCTCCGTCGCGATGGCGCAACAGTTTGTCGAGATCAAGCCAAGCCCGCAGCAGATGGCCTGGCAGGAACTTGAGATCGGCGTGATCGTCCATTTCGGGACGAATACATTTCTGGATCGCGAATGGGGAGACGGCACGGCCGACCCCAAAGTCTTCAATCCAACACAACTCGACCCTGAGCAATGGGTGCTGGCGTCAAAGGCAGCCGGCGCGAAATATCTGGTCATGGTGGCCAAGCATCACGATGGCTTCTGCCTGTGGCCGAGCAAACAGACGAAGTACTCGGTCGCATCGAGCCCATGGAAAGGCGGCAAAGGCAATCTGGTGCATGACGTCGCCGAAGCGTGCCGCAAACACGGGTTGAAGATGGGCGTCTATCTTTCGCCCTGGGATCGCCACGAGCCGGTCTACGCAGACAGCAAGGCCTACGATGCGTACTACGCCAAGCAAGTGGTGGAACTCGCGAACCTGGTTCCGGATATCGTCGAGTTCTGGCTCGACGGCGCGGGCAGCGAAGGCCACGTTTACGATTTCGAGCGCTACATCCGCCAACTGCGCACCTATCAGCCGAATGCGCTGATCTTCTCCGACGTGGCGCTGTTGCCGTATGGCGACATCCGATGGGTGGGCAACGAGGCGGGCATCGCAAAGGATGCGAATTGGAATGTGATCGATGCCTATCAGGTTCTGCGCTGGCGTCCGGCCGAGTGCGATACGCCGCTGCGCGAGCGGCATTGGTTCTGGCATCCCAACGACGAGAAGAGCGTGAAGTCGCTCGACGCGCTCATGGACACCTATCACAAATCCGTGGGGCGCGGCGCACAGTTGATGCTGGGCATCGCGCCGGACAACCGCGGACTGCTTCCGGATTCCGACGTGAAGCGCCTGATGGAGTTTGGCGACGAGGTGCGGCGTGTCTATGCGAAAAACCTTGTGCTGGACCGTCAGAATCTGAATGAGCCATACGACGCGGCCATGGATGGCGATGCCGATACGTTCGCTTCCGCGCCCGATGGCACCCACAGCGCGAACTTGTATGTAGGTTTCGCTGAGCCCGTCAGCTTCGACCGTGCGCTGACGATGGAGTGGCTAGGCGCGGGCCAGATGGTCCAGAAGTACGACATACAGGTGCAGGCTGGCGGCGAGTGGAAGACCGTCTGCGCGGGTACTTCGATCGGCCACAAAAAGATTGACATCTTCCCGCGCGTCACCGCCTCCGCCGTACGCTTGCGAATCCTCAGCGCTGCACAGGCGCCGCACGTCGCGGAGTTTCAGTTGTACGACGCTCAGCGCGCTAAGTAGAGCCTTCGACATGGACGGACCGCCTCCGGTCGCTCCCGCTCCCGGCACCGTGGGATGAACGGAACATCAGAAACCCAAACGGTGCCGGGAGCGGGAGCGACCGGAGGCATTACTTCAAGTAAGTCTCTGCCGCAAAGGCTGCCATCCTCATATACTGTTAATTCACGCCATGAACAACATAACCCTGCAATCGATTCTCGACTCCGAAGATGCCTCGCTCTTTGACATCAGTAGCCACGCGGCCGGACCGCAAGGCTCGCTGCCATTGACTCCCGAGGCACTGCGCGAGCGCCCTTCCGGCGATCTTTTCGGTTGGAGCATGAACGCAGGTATGGGCTGGGAACCGCAGAAGCTGGACGGCGGAGAATTTCTGATATTGAGCACCCATGGCGGCATCCGCGCACCCGACGGAACGCCTATCGCGCTCGGCTACCACACCGGACATTGGGAAGTCGGACTGCTCATGCAGGCCGCCGCTGAAGAGTTGAAATCGCGCGGCGCGATCCCATTCGCAGCCTATTGCACCGATCCTTGCGATGGGCGCACGCAGGGCACTCCCGGTATGTTCGATTCCCTGCCCTATCGCAACGATGCAGCCACAATCTTCCGCCGCTTGGTCCGTTCGCTGCCTACGCGCCGCGGCGTGATCGGCGTCGCCACATGCGACAAGGGTCTGCCGGCGATGATGATGGCGCTCGCCGCGATGCATTCGCTGCCGTGCGTGCTGGTGCCCGGCGGAGTTGCGCTGCTTCCGGAAGAGGGCGAAGACGCGGGCCGCGTCCAGTCGATGGGCGCGCGCTATGCGCATGGCGAGATCACGCTCGAACAGGCCGCGGAGTTGGGCTGCCGCGCCTGCGCGACGCCGGGCGGCGGCTGCCAGTTTCTGGGAACCGCGGCGACGTCGCAAGTTGTAGGCGAAGCGCTCGGCATGTCGCTGACGCATTCGGCGCTCGCGCCATCAGGACACCCGATCTGGCTCGACATGGCGCGGCGTTCGGCGCGTGCGGCGCTCTCGCTCGAAGAGCGCGGCATCGCCATGCGGAGCATTCTCACCGAAGATTCCCTGCACAACGCGATGGTCACGCATGCCGCGTTCGGCGGCTCGACGAATCTAATTCTGCACATCCCCGCTATCGCCCACGCCGCCGGACTCCCACGGCCGCAGCGCTCGGATTGGGAGCGCATCAACCGCCAGGTACCGCGTTTGGTGGATGCGTTGCCGAACGGCCCGCGCAACCATCCGACCGTCCAGGTTTTTCTCGCCGGCGGTGTGCCGGAAGTCATGCTGCACCTGCGCAGCGCGGGCTTGCTGAAAACGGACGCACTGACCGCTTCCGGCGCGACGCTCGGCGAGATGCTCGATTGGTGGGAGCAATCCGAACGGCGCCGCGAACTGCGCCGCGTCTTGCGCGAACGCGACGGCATCGAACCCGCCGATGTCATCATGGATCCCGCGTCGGCGCGCGCACGAGGCTTGACGTCGACCGTCTGCTTCCCCGCCGGCAATCTCGCGCCCGAGGGTTCCGTGATCAAGGCAACCTCGATCGATCCGAGCGTCGTCGACCCCGATGGCGTCTATCGCAAGACCGGTCCCGCACGCGTCTTCACCTCTGAGATCGCGGCCATGGCTGCGCTTAAGAACGGCGGCATTAAGGCTGGCGATGTGCTCGTGCTGGCGGGCCGCGGGCCGATGGGTTCCGGCATGGAGGAGACATTTCAGCTTACTTCGGCGCTGCGTTATCTCAGTTTTGGCAAGCACATCGCGCTGCTCACCGACGCGCGCTTCAGCGGCGTTTCGACGGGCGCGTGCATCGGCCATGTCTCGCCCGAAGCGCTGGCCGGCGGACCGATCGGAAAACTGCGCGACGGCGACATCATCTCGATCGTCGTGGATCGCAACAAACTTGAGGGCACGGTGAACCTTACTGGCGTAACGGAAGCGGAACTCGCCGCGCGCCCGATGCGCGAAGATCTGCGGCCCGATCCGGAACTGCCCGACGACACGCGCCTGTGGGCTGCGTTGCAGGATGCAAGCGGAGGCCCATGGGGCGGCGCGATCTATGACGTCGACGCGATCCTCGCTGTACTCGCAGCGGGAAAGCAGGCCTTGAAGCGTTAGAATAGTAGATTCAACCCCATGAATCTCCAAGACCTGGATCTCAAGAAAACCGTAAACCTTCCGCGCACAGACTTTTCGATGAAGGCCAACCTGCCGCTCAACGAGCCGAAGATGCTCGCGCGCTGGGAGCGGGAGGATCTCTACGGGCGCATCCGGCAGGCTCGCAGCGGGCGGCCGATGTATGTGCTGCACGATGGTCCGCCCTACGCCAACGGCAACATCCACCTGGGCCACGCGGTCAACAAGATCCTGAAGGATTTCATCGTCAAGTCGAAGAGCATGGTCGGCTTCGACGCGCCCTACGTGCCCGGCTGGGATTGTCACGGCTTGCCCATCGAGATCAAAGTCGACACCGAGCTCGGCAAAAAGAAAGCCACGATGACGACGGCCGCGATTCGCGCGGAGTGCCGCAAGTACGCGCAGAAGTTTGTCGAAATCCATCGACGCGAATTCAAGCGCATGGGCGTGTTCGGACGCTGGGACGCACCCTATCTAACGATGAGCGCGGAGTACGAGGCCGTCATCGCGCAGGCATTTGTCGACTTTCTCGACGCGGGCTATGTGTACAAGGGGCTCAAGCCGGTGCACTGGTGCTTAAGTTGCCGCACCGCGCTGGCCGAGGCGGAAGTCGAATATGAGGACCATAGCAGCCAGTCGATCTGGGTGCGCTTCGCACTGACCTCCGATCCGTCGGCCATCGACCCCGCGCTCGCCGGCAAGCGGGTCTTCGGACTGATCTGGACCACCACGCCCTGGACGATTCCGGCGAACATGGCGATTTGCTACCACGCGAAGTTTGAGTACGTGGCCGTGGAAGTGCGCGACGAAGTCTTCCTTGTGGCGGACGGCCTGTTGAAGGCCACCGCGGACGAGTGCGGCTGGGTTGACCCGAAGGTGATTGCCCGCTTCCCCGGCGCGAAGATTGAGAAGAGCGTCTTCCGCCATCCGTTTCTCGATCGCGATTCCGTCGCGATTCTGGGCGACCATGTCACGCTGGAGCAGGGTGTCGGGGCGGTTCACACCGCGCCCGGCCATGGCCATGAAGATTACGTCGTCGCCCGGCAGTACGGCATCGACACCTATTGCCCGGTGGCCGCCGACGGACGCTTCTTTGCGGTGGAAGGATTCGCCGAACTGCCTGGCGAGTTGTTGGGAAAGACCGTTTGGCAGGCGAATCCGATTGTCATCGAAATCTTGCGCGAACACTCGGCGCTGCTTGCGCAGAAAACCATCGCGCACAGTTATCCGCACTGCTGGCGCTGCCACAAGCCGACGATTTTCCGCGCTACTGAGCAATGGTTCGTCGGCATGGACCGCAACAACCTGCGCGGCGCTGCGATCGATGCCATCAAGAAAATTAACTGGCTACCGGCCTGGGGCGAAGAGCGCATGACCAACATGATCGCCGCGCGCCCGGATTGGTGCATCTCGCGCCAGCGCGCCTGGGGCGTGCCGATCACTGTGATGTACTGCGAGAGCTGCCAGGAGCCGCTCACCGACAAGACAGTGCTCGACCGCATCGTGGCGCAATTCGCCGAGCACACCTCCGACCTGTGGTATGAAAAGAGCGCCGCCGAATTGCTCGGCCCGGATGTAAACTGCGCCAAATGCGGCGGCTCCTCATTCCGTAAGGAGACCGACATTCTCGATGTCTGGTTCGACTCCGGATCAAGCCATCTGGCCGTGCTCACGGAGCAGAACGAGCTGCCTTGGCCGGCCGACCTCTACATCGAAGGCGGCGACCAGTACCGCGGCTGGTTCCATAGCTCGCTGCTCGTCGGCGTCGGACTGCGAGGCCTCGCGCCTTACAAACAGTGCGCTACCCACGGATGGACGCTCGACTCCGATGGACGAGCGATGTCGAAATCGCTCGGCAACATTATTGCGCCCGAGAAGATCATGAAACAGTACGGCGCGGAGGTGCTGCGCCTATGGGTCGCCTCAGTCGATTTCAACGAAGACGTGCGCATGTCCGAGACGATTTTGACGCGGCTCTCAGAGGCCTATCGCAAGCTGCGTAACACGTTCCGTTATGCGCTCGGCAATCTCGACGGGTTCGATCCGGCAAAACATGCCGTCTCGGCCGCCCACATGCATGAAATCGATCAGTGGATTCTGATCCGCACCGAGGCGCTGGTGCGCGACTGCCTGGCGTGGTACGGCGAGTTCGCTTTCCACCGTGTCTATCAGGCGCTCTACAACTTTGCGACGACGGAACTCAGCTCGATCTACTTCGACGTTTTGAAGGATCGCCTCTACACGGCCGCGCCCGATTCGCTAGCCCGGCGCAGCGCGCAGACGGCACTGTGGCGTATCACGGATGCGCTGGTCCGAATGCTTGCGCCGATTCTCACCTTCACCACCGAAGAGGTCTGGGGCCATTTCGCCAAGCCCGAAGGCGCTCCGGAGAGCGTTCACATCGCCGAGTTCCCGTTACCGGAAGAACTGACAGCAGGCATCACAGCGGCGCATCGCGAAAAGTTCGCCGACTGGGAACGCCTGATGGAGGTCCGCGAACAGGTCCTTAAGAGCCTGGAAGTGGCACGGCAGGAGAAATTCATTGGCGCTCCGCTCGAGGCGCGCGTTCATCTCAAAGCCGGCTCAGAATTGTATGCCCTATTGGATCTCTACGAACAGGAACTGCCATCCCTGTTCATCGTTTCGCAGGTTGTGATCGAGGAGCAGCCCGAGGTCAAACTCGCCGTACACATCGAGCGGGCGGACGGCGTGAAGTGCGAACGCTGCTGGAAGTACGCCACCGACGTTGGTTCCTACCCGGAGTTGGCGACGATTTGCGGCCCGTGCGCCGCTGTGGTCAGTGAATTGGTGCAACCCTGAAAATCTTCTCCAGAGCGGGAATGTTCGGTCTCGCGGTTGCCGTGTTCGCGTTGGACCGGATTACGAAAATGCTTGTGGAGTCCTATGTGTCGGTGTGGGATACCTACGTCGTGGTTCCACACCTGTTCAACATCATCCACTCGAAAAATCGTGGCGCCGCGTTCGGCATTCTGGCTGACGCTCCGGGCGAATGGCGCACGTTCTTCCTGGTTGGGCTGACTCTGATCGTGCTGGTTTTCGTCGCCAGCCTTTTGTGGCAAACGACATCGACCACTTCGAAAGATGGCCGCTGGCTTCGCCTGGCTCTAGCGCTCGTCCTTGGTGGAGCGTTGGGCAATATCTACGACCGCATCTTCTATGGCATGGTGACGGATTTCCTCGACCTCTATCTCGGCAGCTATCACTGGCACACATTCAACATCGCGGACAGCGCGATTACGCTGGGTTCCGCGCTGCTGATCTTTGACCTGTGGCAGGGCCGCACACACAAGGCGAAAGCGTAAATGCATCCGAAACTGATCGAAATCGGCAGCTTCTTCCTCCCCAGCTACGGAGTCATGATTGCCCTTGCGTTTCTCGCCGGCATCGGAATCACGCAGCGCCTGGCACAGCGCGCCGGCCTCGACAAAGAGGCCGTCGTTAACCTGGCGGTCTACTGCGCGCTGGCCGGACTCGCTGGCGCCAAGCTGTTCATGTATGTTTTCGACTTCGGGTATTATGTGCAGCATCCGGGCGAAATCCTCTCGCTCGCATCACTGCAGGCGGGCGGCGTGTTTCAGGGCGGATTGATCGCGGCGCTCGTCGTTGCCGTGTTTTATATGCGCCGCAAACGCCTGCCCGTTTGGCCAACCGCCGACGCCTTCGCGCCGGGCATCGCCGCGGGCCACGCCATCGGGCGCGTGGGCTGCTTCCTGGCCGGCTGCTGTTGGGGTTCGCGCTGCGATCTGCCCTGGAGCGTGACGTTCACCAATCCGGACAGCGGCCGTTTGTTCGGCACTCCGCTGAACATTCCGCTGCATCCGTCGCAACTCTATGAATCGTTTTCCGAAGCACTGATCTTTGTCGTGCTGTATCGCGCCTATCAGCGCCAGCACCGCCCTGGGCAGATCATCGGCCTGTACCTGGTGCTCTATTCCGTCGTGCGCTTCGTTGTTGAGTTCTTTCGCTTTCACGAGCAGGCGCTGCCGTTCGGCGGCCCGTTCTCGTTGACGCAATGGATCTCGCTCGTCCTGTTTGGATATGGCCTGTGGCTCTGGCTGCGCGCGCGCGGCAAAGCCGCTCTGGTATCCTGAAAGCTCCCCGATCATTCCTATGGCAAACGTATTCCCTTTTCAACCATACCGTTACGCAGAGAACGCCGGACCTCTCGACCAGCTCGTCACGCAACCTTACGACAAGATTTCCCCGGCCATGCAGCAGCGCTACCTGGCGTTGGACGAGCACAACCTTGTGCGTGTCATTCTCGGGCCGGGCTCGGACGGCGATAGCGAAAACGATAACCGTTACACGCGGGCGGCGCGCTACTTCGAGCAGTGGATCGCGCAGAACATTCTCGTCAAAGAGGATGCCCCGGCCTTCTTCGCCTACTTTCAGGATTTTGAAGTGCCCGATACCGGCGAACGGGCCACGCGCAAGGGTTTCATCGGTCTGGGACCGGTTGAAGAGTATTCGGCGGGCATTGTCCACCGGCACGAGCAGACGCTCTCCGGTCCGAAGAAAGACCGCCTTCAGGTGCTCGAGCAGACGCACGCTCATTTCGGCCAGCTCTTCATGCTCTACCCGGACAGCGAGGGCGCGATCGACAGCTTGCTCGACGAGGCTGCGGCCGGCGCGCCGCTATGCTCGGTGACGGATGAGTACAACACAGCGCACCGTCTTTGGAAGATCTCCGAAGGTGCGCGTATTGAATGCATTCAGGCGCTGATGGCGGACAAGAAACTCGTGATCGCCGACGGCCATCACCGCTACGAGACCGCGCTCGCGTTCCGCAAAGCGCACCCCGAGTTTCACGATGCCGAACGCGTGATGATGACCTTCGTCAACATGTACTCGCCCGGCCTGCGCATTCTGGCGACGCACAGACTGTTGGGCGGTTTGAAGGAGTTTTCGCTCGACGCGTTTCTGGCCGCGGCGCGTACCCGCTTCAGCGTTACGCCGCTCGATTCGGTCGACGCATTGCGCGCCGCCTGGGCTCAGCCGCACGCCGGGCGCATCCGCATCGGCGTCGCCGCGAATCAAGGTACACAATTCTTCCTGCTCGAGTGCGAACGCGAATCGGGTGGCCTTGATGTCAACACCCTTCACGGCGTTGTGATTCAAGAAGTGCTCGGCGTGAATGAAGCCGCCGTGCGCGACGAGAAGAATATCCGCTACGTGCGCGGCGTGGAAGCGGCCGTCGAGGAAGTGCGTAAGGGTTCGGCCCAACTCGCGCTGCTGCTCGAACCTACATCGGTCGAGGATGTCGCCGCAGTCTCGTTTGGCGGCAAGGTAATGCCGCAGAAATCCACTGACTTTTACCCGAAACTGCTGACCGGAATGGCGATCTACCGCATCGAGAAATAGACAGGGGCGGCTCGGGCCGCCCCCCCCGGTAAATCTAGCGCAACGGCAGCGGTACGGCCTTGCCGGTCTTCACCGATTGCTTGGCCGCCTCGATGATCTCCGAAACGCCAACGTTGATGTCGAGCGCGACCAAGCCGTCGAGCGGCTTCTTCGTGCGAATCGCGTTGACCATCTTGGCGATTGGCTCGGCCTCTTCTTTCGCAAGCGTGGTCATCGGCAGGCTCTCCACATCTTTCCTGCCCGTGCGGACTTCCACCTTGCCGTTCTGCATGTACACGCTGCCGCCGCGTCCGAAGACCTCAAGATCCTGGAAGCTGCGCGGCAGATTCCAGCTTCCTTCAAAGATGCCGACGCCGTTCTTGTACGAAAGCACGAGCGTGGCGTTGTCTTCCACCTTGGGATATACGTCGGGACGCATGTGCTGCGCCGTGGCATAGACGGTCTCCGGGCGGCCCATGTACCAGAGGCTCCAGAGGGCGTTATAGCAGCCGAAGTCCATCAGCGCGCCGCCGCCGTTTTTCACCGGATCGGTCAGCCACGCCCAGAAATACTTGCCGATGCCGTTATTGCCCGGGCCGCCGTGTCCCACCACGCCGCGCAGGCGATATGGCTTCTCGATCGCGCCGGAATCGACCTTTGCTTTCGCGACATAGTTGGCCGGCCACCAGGCCATCTGGTAATTCGTAAGGATATGGATGCCGTGCTGCTTGGCTAGCTTTTGAATGGCCAGCGAATCGGCGTACGTGGACGCCAGCGGCTTCTCAAACATCACATGGATCTTGCGCGGCGCGCAGGCTTGCACGACGGCAAGGTGCCGGTTGTTTTCGACGAACGCCCAAACGATATCAGGTTTGGTTTCGTCGAGCATCTTCGTGAAGTCGGAATAGAACGGGACTTTCGTGGCGCCGCGTTTCTTGGCTTCAGCGATGAGTTCGGGTTGGGTCTCCGCGATGCCGACGAGCTTGGCATTCTCGCCGGAGATCATCTTTCCGATGTGTCCCCAGACGTGCGAATGGACCAGCCCGACAACTGCGATTTTGTATTCTTGCGCCGCAAGTGGGAGGGCGAGAAGGAGGAGAGAGAGAAAGAGTTTATGCATTCCGCCAACAATTATCGCACTGACGACGGCTAGTCCGCCGCCAGTGCGATAATCGCCGGAGCTATTCGATGGCCACTGTCAGGTTCGCCTGCGTCGGTGTCCCGCCGATCAAGATCACCAACGGAACTGCGGCGCCCGAAGGAGCGTCGTCCGGAATCTCCACGTTCATCTGCAAAGCTCCGGAAACCAGACCCGGAGCGCCGCCGGCGTACGTGACCCTTGCAGTTCTTCCACCCAGCGACGCCGTTGCCGGCAGGTTCAGCGGATAGAGGATGCCGGGAGTGATCGCGCCATCGATACCGGCCGGCGTTGTTACACCGCCACCTGTACCGTAGACCATGATCACTGAGCCTTTCGCGGCACGCTTTGTGTTCGCGGCGGTGCCGTTGTACGAGTAGTCCTGATTCAGAATCGCGCCTTGTCCGCTGCCGGATGCGGCGGTAGAGTAAATGCCCGGCGCAACCGCGCCCATCTGCAGGTTGAGCGCCGTCGATTTCTGGCCCTTGTACTCGACTTGCACCTGCGTGCTCGCGCGCCCCGCCAGCGCCCACGGCACGATCGCCGATGCCTTGTCATTCATGACGTAGAGCAGCGGCGCCGCGATGCCGTCAAACAACACCCGCACTTCAGCGAGCGCTGTGGGGAACGATGGGCTTGGCGACGCAATAGTGAGTTGCGCCGGTCCCATGTTCGTTCCCGTTACATAGACGATCTCGCCGGGAGCCAACTGCCCAGGCAGGTAGCTGGCCGAGTTGACGACTCCAAGCAGGGACGGCAGCGCCGCCGCTACGGTCAGCGTCACACCCACCGTCTGCGGGCTATTCGACGTGTTTGGCGATTCGATCCGGATCGAACCAGTGTAGGTTCCTGCGGCCAGACCGGAGAGCACCGCCGGCGCTATCGAGACGTTTAGCGTGACCGGAATCGCACCTTCCACCGGCGCGACTACCAACCAGTTGCCGCCCGTCACCGTAGTCGCCGTGGCCTTCACTGTCATCCCCGACGTGCTGCCCTGCACCGTGATCGGTTGCGCGGCCGGTGGCTGCGTGGGCGATTGAGCACTGAAGCTCAACGAACTCACCCCGATCGTGATCGTCTGCTGCTGCATCACAGTCAGAGTCGCCCGAATCAATTGCGGGCTGTTCGATGCACCGGGCGCCTGCACTGTAATCGTTCCCGTGTACGTGCCGGGAAGCAGGTTCCTGCCGTCCGCCACAACTGCTAGAGCTGCGGGCGCCGAACCGCTGGACGGTGTGACCGTCAGCCAGGCGCTATCGGAAACCACGGAGAACGGCAATGCACCGCCGGCCGGGTTTGTCACGTTGACGGTCTGCGCCGCGGGCGCGGCCATGCCGGCAAATTGCGTAAAGGTCAGGGCCGAGGGAGAGACGGCCAGCGAACCGGCCGACACAACCAGCTTGACGGAAACCGACTGCGCTGGTCCGCCGCCGATCGGCGTGATCGTCACAGCTCCGGTGTACGTTCCGGGCGTGAGACCCGTTGCATTCACCGAAACATTCACGTTGGCCGGCGTCGTGCCAGCCGAACTACCGAAGATTCCCAGCCAATTTGCCCCGTTGTTGATCGAAGTGGACACGGAGAAGTTCAGCGGATCTCCCGTGCTGTCGACCGCGAGGTTCTGACTAACGGCCTGAGAACCGCCCGGTTGCACCGTGAACGTGAGGTCGTTCGCACCGATGCGCAGCAATGCCGAGGCACTGACCTGCAACCGAACGTTTACGATCGTGGCGCCAACTGCTCCGCCAACCGGAGTCAGCGTCACCGTTCCATCGTAGGTTCCGGCCGCCAGACCGGTCACGTTTGCCCTGACGCCGATCGCGGACGGCGTGATCAGCACAGCGCCCACCGCGGAACTCAACGAGAGCCAGTTGCCTGTGCTCGCCGCCGCGGCCGTGAAGCTGATCGGGCCACCTGTGCTGCTGACCGTGAAGAACTGGTCGGCCGGCACGGCTCGCCCTGTTTGATAGACGAATGTCAGCGAACCGGGCGAGGAGGACAGCACCGCGCTGTTGTTCACCGTCAGCGTGACGGGAACGTTCTGCGAATCGGTGCCGGAGATCACGTTGATCGTGCCCGTGTATGTGCCCGGCAACAAAGACTGTGCCGTGGCACTGACCGTCGCCTGAATCTCGCTCGGGCTCGTCCCCTGCAACGGACTCAGCGTCAACCAGTTGCCGCCGCTCGCCGGAATGAAGTTGGCTGTGTAGGCCAATGCCGTGCTCGTGCTGGCCACGGTTACTTTTTGCATGGCGGGCAAGGCTCCTGACGCGGCCATATTGAACTGCAGTGAACTCGGTGCGAGAACGAGCAGTGGAGTCGCGCTGATTGTCAGGGTAACTGGCACCAACTGCACCGGATTCACGCTCGTCTGGGACGTCACGCGAACCCTGCCGGTGTACTTGCCGGGAGCTAACTGATTCAGAATCAAAGGACTCACGCTCACCTGAATATCAGCCGGCGTAACCCCGGCCGTCGTCGCCAACACGAGCCATTGCAGCGTTGTATCAGTGGTAGCGTCCACGTTGAAGAAGATCTGTTGGTCAGTGTTCGTAGCCGTCGCGGAAATGGTCTGAGCCACCGGAGCAGGCGTACCCGTCTGCCAGACGAACGACAGCGCCGTCTTATTCAGACTGACCTGTGGTGCGCCGGCAACGGTAAGCCGGACTGGTATCTGGAGCGGGTTGCCACCCACTGGCGTCACGATCACGGTACCGTCATAGGCACCGGCCGCTAGCGTTCCAGGCGTAGCTTTCACACGGACCACATTCGTGCTTGCCGTATTGCCGCTAGCCGGCGTCGCTTCGAGCCAACCGGAAGAAACTACCGACACCGTGAAGTTTTGCGCCGAGCCGGTCAGCGAAGAGATGATTACGTCCCTGATGTCCGGCACCGCACCACCAGTCTGGTAGCTGAATGCGAGACTGGCCGGATTCGCCGCAATCTGCGACGACGAGCCGGTCACTCTAACGCTAATAAATACAGATTGTTGCAGCGTTCCCGAAACCACGGTCAGCGACATCGTATACGGCACTTCGCTGGGCGAGAGTCCTGTCGAGTTCACCGTCACGGAAACCTGAGCCGGTGTCGTCGTTCCCGACGCCGGGTTGGCCGAGAGGTATGGCTGCAGCGGGTCCGGTATCGCCACGGTGAAGGGTGCGTTCGGCGCGACGATCACAGTGATCACCTGCGTCTGAGAGGAGCCCGTTGCCAACGTATAATTCAATGTGGCAGGAGATACCCCGAGGCTGGGTTGCGCGTTTAGCGCGTTCGAGCCGCCCGACAACAGCAGCAGCCCGGCAATCATCAACAACGAAATCGAAACGCTGAATGTTTTCACATATCCTCCATTACGCAGACTGCCAATTGTAAGAGCAGTTTTCTGGCCAAACCACCACTCCGCTGGAATCTACTTATTCCAGCGGCCTGAAACACTCTCCGGCGAGGCCGTTCCTATACCCAAATGTGACCAAATGCGACCAAATGCCGTGTCCAGTGTTTCCATTTGACCACAGCGCCTACCCGTGGCCTTGACATCCCAGAACAAACATATCACAAAATGTTTGCAACATTAAAGATCCTATATGTTCCATTATCGGAGGCTGAATAACGGCCCGGCGCGAATCGTTGCATAATACGGATATGTTCTTTCGCAGGCAGCGCGCCCACGAGTTGACCTTTGACGAGCGCCTACGGCGAGTTTCGGACGCTGGGTTCCGTGTCGCGTTAGATGCGACCGGCCTTTCCCCGGTTTCGCGAGTCTGCGTATCGCGCGATGGTTGTGCGGCGATGCTGCGCGACATCCCCGGAGAACTGCCCCATGTCGAAACGGCTGGCGTATTGATGGGCGCTGAAATCGGCAAGCTGGAAGACGAAGGATTCCAGAAGTTTCTACTAGCTCCTTCAGGCCGCAAGACCCCGGCGCTCGCGACTCACCTCAAAACGCTGCACGCGTTTCAAGAAGATCTGCGCGAAGCGCTCGGACTGGAAACACTGTATAACGAAGCGCTTGGCACCACAAACAACAGCCACATGTACGATCGCGTCACAGGCCGTGATGCGGGCGTTCCCAAGCGCCCATGGGAGCGTTAATGAGCATATCGCGCAGAGAACTAAGTTTGCTCCTGCCCGCCTTGGCGCAGGCGCAGAACAAGCCGCTCGCGAGCAAGGTATTCGCGTACGCGGACCTTCCCGTCAAGATCAACGGCGAGAACCGCTCGCGTGCAATCCTGAATGGCCCGACACACACGGGCTATGCGATTGAGATGCACGAAACCGAACTCGCACCCGGCCAAGCGCCGCATGGAGCGCACCACCACGTGCACGACGAGTTGCTGATCCTGCGCGAGGGGACGCTCGAAGGCGTCATCAATGGTCAAAACGTCCGCATGGATGCTGGCTCGGTGGCGTATCTCTCCAGCAACGATGAACATGGCTGGCGCAATGCCGGCGCTACGCGGGCGCGTTACTATATCCTCACGTTGGGGCGGGAACCCAAATAAGCACTTTGCAGGAATGGACCCCTCACAGGCATGAAGTCTAAAGACAATGTTGCGCTGGTCACAGGAGCGGGTAGCGGAATCGGCCGTGCGGTCAGTCTCGCTCTCGCGGGCGCCGGCTACTCCGTAGTCCTGGCCGGACGCCGTGCAAAAGCGCTCGATGAAACCGCCGCGCTGGCGCAGCCTTGCGTCTCGATGCTGTCTGCCGTGCCCACCGATGTTAGCGATCCGCAGAGCGTCCATGCGTTGTTCGCCGCCATCCGCAAGAACTTCGGGCGCCTCGATCTGCTCTTCAACAATGCGGGCATCAACGTGCCCGGCGTAGCGATTGATGAGATCACTTACGAACAGTGGGCCGCAGTGGTCGGCGTAAATCTAACTGGCTCGTTTCTGTGCGCACAGGAAGCATTCCGGTTGATGAAGGAGCAGCAACCGCAGGGCGGCCGCATCATCAATAACGGTTCAATCTCGGCCCATGTGCCGCGGCCGGACTCGGTGCCCTATACCGCGACAAAACATGCGATCACTGGACTGACCAGGTGCCTCTCGCTCGACGGCCGCAAGTATAACATTGCATGCGGGCAGATCGACATCGGTAACGCCGCGACCGACCTCAACCGGCACGTGACGGCAGGCACAGCGCAGGCCGACGGTAGAATTCTGGTGGAACCGCAGATGGAGCTGAAGCATGTGGCCGATGCCGTGCTCTACATGGCGAGCCTGCCGCTCGCGGCCAACGTGCAGTTCATGACGGTGATGGCGTCCGCGATGCCGTTTATTGGGCGGGGCTGAATACGATCGTATGCAAGTAATTTTCCTGATCTCTACCGGCGGCACGATCGAGAAAATCTATTCTGAGCAAACCGGCGCCGTGGAAAATCTGGGCAGCAAGATCGACCGCTATCTGCGACAGTTGCGGCTGCCGGATTGCGAGGTTCGCATTGTGCCATTGCTGAACAAGGACAGTCTCGAGATGACGGACGCCGATCGGGATCTCGTGCTCGACACCGTTCGCAATCTCCTGCCGCGGCACGCGCCTATCGTGATTACGCACGGCACCGACACGATCACGCAGACCGGCGAACATCTGAAACGCAGCATTCCCGGCCTGGCCGTTCCGATCGTGCTAACCGGAGCGATGACGCCGCTCGGTTTTGAAGGCAGCGACGGCTTGCAGAATCTCACTGAGAGCCTTTTCGCTGCACGCCTGCTTCCGCCCGGAGTTTGGGTGGTGATGCACGGTCAGGCGTTTCCCGCCGGCGAAGTACACAAGGACCGCGAATTGGCGCGCTTCGTCTGGAACCGCTGAGCCGGCTCGTGTCCTGCCCCTTCCGGAATTGCATAGCCGGCAATGGGGCCAATAGAAAGAATCGATTGGACCGTACTTGTGTGTCCGCCTTACGCTGGAGTATGGCAACCATAACTATGGAACCGGACAGTTCGCAAGTTACCCTCTTGCACCGCGTCAGCAATATTGTAAGCTCCAACCTCTCCCTGGATGAAATGTTAGGAGAGATCGTCGGACTTACCGCTCAAGTTACCGGTTGTGACGCCTGTCTTGTTTATCTGATCGAAGGAGATACGGGCGAGATCGTCCTGCGCGCATCGCAAATGCCGCACGCGGCAGAGTTGGGCAACGTACGTCTTCAAATGGGTGAAGGCGTTACCGGATGGGTTGCGGAGCACCAATCCGTCGTCGCTCTTTCGTCGAAAGCCGCCGAGGATCCGCGCTTCAAGGGCATTCAGGCGCTCGTCGAAGACACCTATGAAGCCTTCCTATCCGTACCCCTGGTCGCCAGCGGTAGAATTATCGGTGTGATCAACGTCCATCATCGCGACGTTTACCAGCACACACCGGAGGAGGTTGCGCTAGCCACATTCGTAGGCGAACAGATGGGCGGCGCAATCGAAAAGGCACGGCTCGCGAACGAGAACGCCAGGCTCCTCGAAGAGACGCAGGAAATGAAGCGTCAGCTCGAAACGCGCAAGGTGGTCGAGCGCGCCAAGGGCATTATACAGACACGCCACGGCCTCACAGAGGAAGAAGCCTATCTGCGCCTGCGCAACGAGAGCCGGCGGCTGCGCCGGCCGATGAAGGATCTGGCCGATGCGATTATTCTCGCCGAGGACATGAACCGCAAAGGCGAAGGGAACTAAAACTGGCCGGCGCTGCTCTGCGATCGCATCTTCTGACTATTGCCGGCAATTTCTGGCCGCGGCATTTCGACACCGCGCGCTTCCCGGTTGAGAACCGGCTTTACCGCACAGAGGCGGACGTGCAAGTGCTCGCGCGCATTCAGCGTCCCGAGGGTGTGCCGCGCGGCGAGATTTTGCTGCTGCATGGTCTCGAAGGCTCCAGCGAGGGCGGCTACATGCGCAGCATGGCGCAGGCTTCGCTCGAGGCCGGCTACATTGTGCAGCGCCTCAACCTGCGCTCGTGCGGCGGGACAGAATCGCTGGCAAACACGCTCTATCACGCAGGACTCACGTCGGACCTGCGTGCGATTCTCGAGCAACTACGAATAGCCGGCCGTACGCCCGTCTGGCTGGCCGGCTATTCGCTGGGAGGCAACACTGCGCTGAAGCTGGCCGGTGAACTTGGCAGCACAGCGCGCGAGTACCTCCACGGTGTGTGTGCGGTCTCGGCGCCGGTCGACCTGGCCGCTTCGGCGCGTGCGCTCAGCAGGCCTGCCAATAGACTCTACGAATGGCGCTTCGTGCGCTGTATGAAAGAGCGCATGCGCGAGCGGCACCGCTTCAATCCGCAGCGCTTCCCTCTCGATGGCCTTGACAGCATCCGGACGCTCTATGAATTCGACGACCGCGTAACAGCCCCATTCTTCGGCTTCCACGGTGCGGCGCACTATTACGAAACGCAATCGGCAATCCACTTTCTCGATGCCATTCGCATTCCGACGCTGCTGCTGACGGCCAAGGATGACCCGCTGGTACCTTACGAAATCTTTCGCCATCCCTCAATTGCCGCAAACCCGCATCTCGAATTGCAGCCGTCCGAGTACGGCGGACATCTCGGTTTCATCGCCGGAATGCCGCCGGTTTTCTGGCTCGACGGCGCGCTGCTCGCCTGGATCGAAAGAAAGCGGGAACAACTGGGCTGATACCATCGTCTTTAATGACAATGCAGTCCAATGCGTCATTTTGGGAGGCGATCTCTGTCGCCATCGCGTCGCTGCGTTCGAGCAAGCTGCGCAGTTTTTTGACGCTGCTCGGTATCATCCTCGCCACCACCACGCTGATCGCGGTCATGTCCGTCATCCACGGCATGGACCGTTACATCGCCACACAGGTCTCCGACATGGGCGCCGACGGTTTCCGTATCCGCCGTGTCGTCATGATCGGCGAGAACGATCCGAAGAAGTGGCTGCTGCTGCAAAAACGCAATCCGGAGATGAGCCGCGAGGAGTTCGACTTTCTCAAGGCGAATGCGACGCTGACGCGCGAAATCGGCATGGAAGCCTTTGGCGGCGCGAACGTCAAGCGCGGTAGCCAGAACTCGGAGGGCGTCGATCTTTCCGGCGTCAGTCCGAACATGGCGGCGATCAACAATATTCAAACTGCCATGGGCCGCTACATCTCTGAGAGCGACGTTAAACGCAACCTGAACGTGGTCTTCATCGGCAACGATATCAAGGAGAAGTTTTTTCCCAATGTGGACCCGCTCGGAAAGACGCTCAACATCCGCGGACTGCCGTTTGAAGTGATCGGTGTGGCCACGCCGCTCGGCACGGTATTTGGGCAATCGCGCGACGAGTTCGTGACCATTCCGATCGGCACATATTTCAAGATGTTCAGTTCGCGGCGCGGGCTCGGGTACAACGCGCTGGCGCTGGACCGCAGCTATATGGAGCGTGCGCAGGATGAAATGCGCTCGCTGCTTCGCGCCTACCGGCACCTAAGGCCCGGCCAGGAAGATAACTTCGGAATGTTCAGTTCCGATTCTCTGCTGAATCTTTGGGATCGCATCACTGGCGCTATAGCCGCCACGGCCATGGCCGTCGTCTCGGTCTTCATGGTGGTGGGCGGCGTCGTCATCATGAACATCATGCTGGCCGTGGTCACCGAACGAACGCACGAAATCGGCATCCGTAAAGCGGTTGGCGCACGCAGCCGCGACATCCTGAATCAGTTTCTTGTCGAATCCTCGATGCTGGCCGCACTGGGCGGATTGATCGGAGTCATGATCGCCTGGGTGGTCGGGATGGTGGTGCGCAGCGCGTTCTCGATCCCGATGGCAATGCCGATGACAGCAGTGGTTCTGGGCGTCGGGCTATCGACCGTGGTGGGCCTGTTCTTCGGCATCTACCCGGCTCGCCGCGCGGCGAAACTCGATCCGATTGAAGCCTTAAGGTTTGAAAAATGACCTGGTTCGCATTTTGGTCCGGCTTGCAGATCGCGCTCGACAACATTCGCTCGGCAAAGATGCGCAGTGTTCTGACCGTGCTCGGCGTTATCATCGGCACGGGCACAATCATCGGCGTCGGCTCGATTCTGGCCGGTCTTGACGGTGCAATCACCGAGGCCATCCGCAGCTTCGGCGCGAATAATATGGTGGTGCTTAAGTTTCCCGGCGGCTTCCGAATGCGCGACCTGACGCCGGAGGAACGCAGACGCAAACCGCTCTCGCTTGCAAATGCACGCGCCATCGCCGAGCGCTGCCCGGCCGTACAGCACGTCAGTCCGTACCTCTTTCCGACGAGAGGCGCACCCTTGAAGGCGCGTTACAAGAGCAACGAGGTCTATCAACTCAATATGGGCGGCACGGAGGAAGGCTACGCCTCGAACGGCGTCGAGATGAAATTTGGCCGATTCCTATCCGACATGGACAACCGCAGGCGCTCGCCCGTCGTCGTGATCGGAGAGCAAATCCAGAAATCGCTGTTTCCAGAGATCAATCCCGTGGGCAAATGGCTGGAGGTCGGCGGACGGCAGTTCGAAGTTATCGGCGTCATGCTGAAGCCCTCCTCTTCGTTCCCCGGTCAGGAAGACATGCGTGTGCTGTTGCCGTACTTCACGATGAAAAAGATGTTCCCGGCCGCACAGGAGAACATGCTCATCGTCATCGCGCAGCCGGGGCTGTTGCCGCAAGCGATCGACGAGGTCCGCAGTGTGCTTCGCCAGGAGCGGCGCGTCGGCTACAACGATCCGGATAGCTTCTGGATCTCGACGGCCGAGCAGATGATCGAGGAGTTCCACAAGGTAACCTCGATGGTAGCCATTGTCATGGTGGTGCTCAGTTCAATCGGGCTGCTAGTGGGCGGCATCGGCGTGATGAACATCATGCTCGTCTCGGTGACCGAACGCACGAAGGAGATCGGCATCCGGAAAGCCATCGGCGCACGGCGCTTCGATATCATCTTCCAGTTTCTGACGGAGGCCACCGTGTTGACCTTCGCCGGAGGACTGCTCGGTATGATCTTCGGCTGGATGATCTCCCTTGTCGCGCGAGTCGTCTTCCCTACCCTGCCGACTGCGGTACCGATCTGGGCCGCGGTCGCCGGCGTGGTCGTGTCGGTGGGCGTCGGCCTGTTCTTCGGTATCTGGCCGGCCAGCAAGGCGGCCCGGCTCGATCCCGTCGAAGCGCTGCGATACGAGTAAGCACGCCGTTCTAGAAAGCCCGGAATAGTTTAGCCTCCGGTCGCTTTCGCCGGCACCGTTATGAGTTGGGCACCAGGCGTGGCGATCCGAATAGCGTAAATGCGTTCGCAGTGCAGTGAGCGCCAGCGACCGGAGGCGATAACATCCCGCTTCCCCTCACTGTTTTCCAGGCATCGCCGATTATTTGGCCTGCCATGGGTCGAAAGTCCCCACGCTCCAGACGTGGCCCTCCAGGTCGCGGCAGGTGAAGCCGCAGCCGCCATACGGCTTGTCTTCGATGTCGAGGACGATCTCCGCGCCAGCCGCTTTCGCGCGCGTGTAGACGGCGCGGGCGTCGTTCACAATCAGGTAGACGCCGCGAGTTGCGGCTCCGCCAACCTCATCCGGCTGCTTCATGAAACGGCCAGCCTCGCCGTTCCCCACCGAGCCCAGCATGATCATGCCACCGTCCAACGTCAACTCAGCATGGGCGATGGAGCCGTCCGGTGCGGGATACACCGCGCGCTTCTCAAATCCAAACACGCGGCAGAGCCATTCGATTGCTTCCGGCGCCTTGCGGTACTGCATTCCGGGCACGACGGAATTTCGTGGAAGTGTATTTCCCAGCATAGGTATAGACTCTCACCTTTCATCCGCTGCTTCAAGCAAATTTCGGCCTCTCGGGCCGACCGTGATTTTCAGCCAGACGTATAATATGGGCATGAGACTGACCTTTGCTTCCCTCTTTCTCTTTCTTGCCGGTTCTGCACTTGCGCAGATGCTCCCAGGCAACCGCTTCCAGCCGCTCGGACAAGTTAAGCAGTATCTGCAATTGACGGATGCTCAACTGCAAACGATCTTGTCGAACAACGATCAGTACAACCGCTGGTCTTCCGAGAGGCAGAATCGCATCCAGCAAGTCCGGAACGAGATTGCCGACGAGACGGCCAGGGAACCGCTCGACCCGAACGGCCTCGGGATCCGCTATGCCGAAATCGAAGCCATCTGCCGCGAGATGAAGGACCGTGCGAATGAGTACCGAACCCGCAACATGAACGTGTTCAACCAGGCTCAGAAGGCGAAGCTGACAGTTCTGGAAGAAGCCATGAAATTGGCCCCGGTCATTTCGGAAGCGCAGTCCGGAAACCTGCTCGGCAGCATTACTTCGGCCCCATACGCCTTCACAAGTTCGCCCATGGCGACGGGCGGCTCGGTGATCAGCGGGACGCTGATCGGCGGCTTCATCGGTCCAGTAGGCGGATGCAATCTACCCATCCCGACTGCTCTGATGCGCATCGGAGATTTCTCTTTGCCTCCGCGAATGCCGTGAGCGGAACCATACTGCGGCTAGCGAATCCGAATGCGACGGTAAACCGTTGGTTCGTGACCACCGGAGCCGTCGACCACAGCGCCGCGCCGGACGTTTCGGCGAACCAGAAATAGTAGCGAGGCTTCGCCGCCGATTCAAGCAAATTCAGCGCCGCGGAATTGAATCCCGATTCTCAGACAACCATTGTTTCCAGATCGAAACATGAGCGCCTGTCGCATCTTCGTTCACGGGAGGATTCGGGACAATTTCCCGCAGCGCATTCATCGCCAGCAGGCTGAGCGGCGAGTGCAACACGGCGTCGATCGGTTGCAGATCGCCCATGGATGGCATCTGATCGACTCGCCAGCCGGTTTCGTCAAGCAATGCTTCCAAGACGTCGACAGCATCACGGCCGCCGATGTAGGCTAGCTTTTCTACTGCGTCGCTCTGCACCCACATGTCCGTATCCCGCAGCTCGGCCACAATTCGATCGAACTCAGCGCGGTCGCCGAGCCGGGCGAGCGCCATCCTGGCCGCCGGGGAATCGATTGTACGTAGCAAATCCATCTGTGCCACGTCGCCCATCTCGCCAAGCCGCAGGATCACGTCACGATCGCCCTGCCGCACCCGGCTGAGCATTTCGGCATACGAGACCGGCAGCGGAGCTTTGGTTGCCAAGTTTCCGTACGCTTCGGCTGCGATTCTCTGCCAGTCGACACGCCGGATGTCGCAAGGCAAGGGTGGAGGGGGACTGGGGAGGGCTGGCGGGTCTTCGCGGTAGCCATACATGAGATCCGTCTTGAGATGGCCGGGATCCTTCACTTTCAGCAGGTGGCCGATCTCATGCGCGGCGACGTTCTTCGTTTTTGGCAGGCCGGCTGTATCCCCAATATCCGCAATCCAGACGATACCCTTCTGGGAGAATGTCAGGCCCAAGTATGTAGTACCGGGAGTGGGTTCGGTGAATGTTCTCACGAAGTACATGCGGAACGGATACTGGTCACACGCCCAACCATTGGCTGGTTTATTGCACTCCTCATCCACCTTCTTGTGGATCGCCTCTTCTTCGTCGGTCCAGAACGCCGAGTCCACATCCAACACATCAAAATAGCCCCACTCCGTGCCGTCTAGGTTTTTCCCGCCGGGCACCCCAACCGAGCCCATGAACTTCACTTCCTTGAAGAAGAAGTTCGATTGCAGGCCAAAATACTTGTTGTTGAGTTCGCTCTTAAGATCGGCTGCGAAAGCGTTGAAGTCGGTGATATTCACGGGGCCTTGGCCCGCGGAGTTGCTGATGGCGAAGATTGCGATCTTCGCTTTGTTGGGTTCTTTCAAAACCAACGTGTCGCCATTCATCTGCGCCACGGACACCCACCCGCTACCGGCCGTGTGCGGATGATAGTCGCCGGTTACACCCACCTCCGCTTCACCAGCTGCGGCGCCGGCCTTCGCCGCTACCTCCACAGTCTGGTTTGCGCTGGTGGGTTGAAAGTTGGGTCCCGCCGGCTGGGTCATATCGAGCGCGCCCAGGGTCGAGAAGCGTACATCGCCCAAAGCTCCCCCGCTGATCACGGCGATGGCGCTGCGTTTCTTTGGTGGCCCGGCTGCTGGGACGGCGAGAGGCAGCATGAGGGCGTGGGGCGCGACAAACGGGTCGAAACCCTGACAAGCCGCCTTTTGAAACGAGATGCGAGCGGTGTTGTAGATGTCGTCTTTCGCGGGTTGTGAGCCGCCCATCAGGCCGATCCAGAACCCGAAGGTCTGCCTGCTGGGCAACTTAATCCGGAACAAGCCCGTCATTACTGGAGTTGCCGACGGGCACGGTCCGACAACCGCATTTGGCGTGAGCGTAGCCTCGATGAGTTCGGGTTTGGGGATGCTCGCCGGAACGTATTCGAGAAGGACCGGCGACACCGTCACGTCTGTAAACACGAGACCGCTCGCGCCAGCCGCACAGTTGAACGTGGAGGTGAGCGTGTAGATTCTTTTGCCCGCATCGTAGGCGGTGGTGCGCTTGGTCTTGTCCTCGACGAAGAACGTATTCAAGTTCTTGACGGTCGTGTTCGGAACGGCAAATCGTTGTACACCTTTCCCTGAGTGCCCGTTCTGAACGATTTGGAAATCAGCCAGTAGCTCGTCAGGCTCCTCGGCCACAATGGACACGGCGCAAGGAGCGAGAGCCAAGAGAATCAGCAGAGGTCTTTGTAGCACAGATACCTCCTGCGGCATTGCCGGCGAGAAACCCGGCGGCATGTTGCGGCCTCTCCGGCAACGCGGGCCGAAGCGATCCGCGGACCCGGAGCCGGAGCCGGCAGGAGTTGCGCCCGGGGCCGTGTGGGGCAGGATGGAGCGTTCGTCGTTGCTACTTAGGTGGGCACGCCGGCCACCCTGCGACGTACACGCGCGCCTCCCGTCGGATATACAGCACTAACAGCTCTGAAAATACGCTTGCGTAGATCCCGTGTCAATCCCTTTCGAGCAACGAATTGACGATCTTGTCGGTCGTCGAGCGCGCGCCCGACGACGGGCCGTTGTAGTTGTTGGCAAAGATCGAGAATGCCAACAGTGTGCCGTCCGGTTTTTCCAGGTAGCCCGAGAGCGCGCCGACGTGCGAGATGCTTCCGGTCTTGGCGCGCACCCGGCCGGCGGCGGCGCTGCCCTTGAAGCGCGTATTCAGCGTGCCATCCTCGCCTCCAATCGGCATCAAGCCGATCCAGTCGTCTCGCCGCGGCGAGCGCGCCATGTAGAGCAGCAGCTTGGTGACGGTATCGGGAGTCAGCAGATTGAGGCGCGAGAGTCCGGAGCCGTCGCGCAGAAAGTAGTCCGCCTCGGCGACGCCCGCTTCTTCGAGAAACGTCTTCAGTTCTTCAAGCCCGGCCTCTCGGCTACCGACGTTGCGCCGCACGCGTGCGACCACGCGCAGCATCGTCTCGGCGTGTAAGTTCTGGCTCACCTTGTCGACAACGCGCAGCATCTCGACCAGCGGAGGCGAGAGACGCCGCACGAGCTCCACACCGCCGGCAGCGCCGATCGGCTCGCCTCGTTTCAAGTCGGGCACGCTGGTTTCATCGCGGTGCTGCGCGACGGGGCGTCCGGCGATGGCGACGCCCCGTCGCTCGAGCGCGTCGAATAGCGCGCGCGCAGCGAACAGGGCCGGATCGTCAACCGCAAGCAGTTCGGAAAGACCGGCATCGGAAGCCGCAATCTGGCCGCTGACCACAAGTTCACGCGAGCCGGCGCGGCGGCTGAATTCGATCGAACGCGAACCAGCCTTGACGGTGCGCACCAGGTTGTGGATCACGAGCCCGTCGACCGGCGGTTCGAGCGTGAGGCGCGCCTGGTCACCCGGATGCACTCCTGGCCGCACCAGAATGCGGAAGGCGTTGTCGTTCAGGATCAAGGCACTGACCGGCGCACCGTATTCCCACGTGGCATCGTCCTGCGCCCAGCCGGGCGGAAAAGGCGCCCAGACGAAAGCAGTGTCGTCGCCGACGATGTCGCCGGCGATGCGCTTCACACCGTGTCTGCTCACAAGCTCCTGCGCCAGCGCCTCGATCGCTTGCAGCGGGTCGCCGCCCTTCGGCTCGTCTTTCGTGTACGGAATCTTGCGCGCCGATAGCGTCGTATCGCCTCCGCCGATCAGGCGCAGATCTCCCCGAATCGTACCCTGCGCGTCGGGACCGGCCTGCGCCGTGATGCGCGTGACAATGCGGTAATCGGGGCCTAAGCGGATCAGCGCGAGCGCAGTCGAGAAAAGCTTTGTATTCGATGCTGGGACGAAAAAGCTGTTCGCGTTCTTTTCATAGAGCGTCGCGCCAGTGGAAGTGTCGATGACGCGGATGCCCCAATGCGCGCGCGCGGCGTCGGGCGATGCGGCGAGAATTGCACCGATGCGCTCGCTCAACGAAGTCTGCGCGGCCAGCAGCGCGGGGAAAAAAAGTAGAAACGCGGTACGAATCATGAAGCTTGCATTATACCGGGCCGCCAGAGAGCTTGCCCTCCAGCCAGATCAGCAGCAGTAGCAGGAAAACCATCACCGAGCCGGCAAACGGAAGCCACATCACGATGCCAATTCCGAAGAGATCCGCCCAATAGCCCAGACTGCTGCTGGCAAGCAGCCCGCCCGTAAGCGCCAGTGAAACGACGCCGTTGAATAAGCCAGGATGATAGGAAGGAAAGCGGAAACCGATTTTTTCGAGCAGCAACGGATAGATCGAGGCGAAGCCCGCTCCGACGAATACGAGCCCGCTCCAGGCGCCAAAACGGTTGTCGGTGAAGCTGAGAATGAAGCAACCGAACATCGCGCTGAGCACGCTGGCCATCAGCATCCTGCCGTGCCGCACGCGCGGCAGCAGAGCCTGCGCGGCAAGTCGGCCCACAAGCAGGCAGACCCAGTAAAACGAGAGCATATGCAGGGCCGCTTCCGGGCTGACGCCGAGGCGTTGAATCAGAAACAGCGGCAGCCATCCGGCCACTGCCCATTCGTTGCCAAACTGAAAGAAGAGCACCAAGGCAAACAACACCGCGCCGGGATGGCGGAACTCGGCGGCCGCTTTCCGAAAGGACGGCGCGTGTCCAGCCGGTGCGGCGGGAAATTTCGTGCGCGAATATGACGCCAGGAAAAAGGCCGGTACAAGGCCCAGAAAAAACAGGATGCTCGGGACTGTATAGACGTAAAAAGCTCCTGCCACGATCACGGAGGTCAACAGACAGCCGAGCCCGAGCAGCGCGCCGGCCAGATTGAGCGTCGCGGCGCGGTCGCGCTCGTAGATCGGGGCCAGGGTCTGGAAGATGCCCGCGTTCGTAAACCCGCCTCCGCTGCCAATCAGCAGCAGGCCCAATGCCCGCCACCAGGCCGGGAACGGTGGACCGACGAGCGCGAGAAAGAACAGTCCTCCCGCCGCGAGTCCGCATCCTAGCGAGAGCGTAAATCCGATACCTTTCCTGCGGATCAGCGGAAACGAGAATAGGCCGCCGAGAATCAGGCCGAGGTTGAGACTGAGAAAGTAGTTGCCGACGGTGATGAAGCTGGTCTCGATGTGGTAGCCCCAGGCCGGCAGGATTGCTCCCAAAAACGAAAGCAGGATACCGAGAAGAGAGAAGCCAGCGAGAACACGCCTTGGTGCCGGGGCGGAACTAACGTCCGCTGGCGAATGCAGTTGCGGGGCCTGTTGCACCTACGTATTGTAAACCCTTGCGAGACACAAAGGTTGCAGTGGCCCCTTGCGGGATCCTTCGCATTATCGATTGCGGAGTCGCGTGCGAGCCACGCCAATCAGGCCGGCGCCGGAAGCGAGCATCATCCATGCGGACGGCTCGGGCACTTGGCCATCGGGAGGCGGGTCGTTCGCGTCGTACAGGAGCGAAAGCTGGTTGATCGCAAAGCCGCCTAAGTCGTTGGTGGAACTGATTACTATGCGGATGATATCCTGAGCGTTGCTCGTCAGTCCCAAGAAGGCCGCCGTGCCGTCCTCGGGACCGGAGCCGCTGGGGGCGCTGTTCACCACGAAGGATCCAAAACTGACCAACCCGGCGCCAAACGCCTCGATCGTCAGCGTCGAACTGGGACCAGTGTTTGCAGCGGCATTCGCCCCAAAACCGCTTATCGCGGCTGCAAAGTCCAACGTCAATGCACCGGCTCCGCCCGTCGCCAGAAGATGATCGCCCAAGCCGAAATACCCGGTCCAGAGTCCACCCTCGTCATAGCGCACCAGTGAACTCGGGTGCGTGGCGGTCACGGACAAACCTCCCGCCGAGGTGGCGGCTTGCGGACTCAAAAGCCCGACCCCGTCGACGCCCAACTGCGCCCAGTCGAGGGTGTCGCTGCCAATGAAGCCTCCGCGCGTGGCGACGCTTGTCAGAATGCTGGCGCTGAGCGTCGATCCCGCCAGGACGCAAAACAGGGATAGCCCTGCGATTCTACGTAACACCATGTATTCCTCCGAACCTAGCCATAGATTATAAGAAGATTACACACACCAGCAATCAGGGATTTACCTTAGTCAATAAACTTTCTAAGTAAGGGCCAGCTTCGGGATCACCTTCGCGCGGGGCCCATTCCGCGAACTCCTTGTCCAAAGCCTTCGTGTAGGGTCCAGGCTTCACCTCAAAGCAAACCACGTGATCCGAGAGCACGGCCAGCGAGTGCCAGATGCCGGGCGGGATGTCGATGCCAAATGCCTCGGCATGCGGCCCAAGCGTGTGACGCCGCTCGATGTTTCCGTGCTCATCGAAAATGAACAGCGCGGCCTCGCCTTCCAGCACGAGAAACGACTCAGCCTTGGGCGGGTCCAGGTGCCGATGCGGCTGTATGTAGGTTCCGCGCAGCATGACATTCAGGAAGCGGTGTGGATTGTCATCGAGGCTGGGATGAAAATTGAAGTTCATGCGGCGGCGCGGCGAAGCGGCGGCCTGCTCAAGAACCCGCGAGAAAAGCTTTGCGTCGATCAAGTGAATTGCTGCGGACATGGATACCATCTTAGCGGCATAGTTCACGAGGCACGCCATGACCGCGGGTAGGCGGCACAAAAGGGGGAGATCTACAGCACTGCCACGCTAACATGCAAATCCGAGCGCAATCACTGCTTACAGATTGTCGGCATGAGATGGGTTACTGTTAAGATGCAACTGTGCGCCTGGCATTCAGCCGGCGTTCACCTGTGCCTGCCAAGAGGAAAGCCTCGTCTGCACTGAGCCTCTCCTGCATGCCGTCGGCGAGACAAAAAGCGAGGCATCGCCAGTGCGTGTCGAGCCTAGTTGACGAGGTAGCGGCGCTCAGAGCTTCGGTGGCTTCCGAGTTGCAGCGTAGATGGCCGCCCGATGGGGAACGGCCGTCAAGCGTTGAGAGGAGATGACCATGACGCGAAAGAAACGCCCGGAGACGCAGGGCTGGCTGCGCCGGAACACTTATTTGCTGCTCGGCATGAGCGTGTGGAGCATGCTGGTGGGCGCTTCTCTCGACATGGCTCTGAAGCTCGACCAGCAGGCCATCGGGGACTTTGCATTGGCCGAGGCACAGATGGCATCCCAGGCCTTGACACTGAGGAGTTCCTCTTTCATGGCCGAACATGTCCACGACTTCGGGATAGCCGGCAATAGGTTTCTGGGACATTTTACGAGCCTGAATCCCATCTCGGCGAAAAACCGGCCCGACGATTGGGAGAGAATCGCCCTGAACCGGCTCGCTGCCGGCGCCGCAGATACGAGCGAAGTCACGGATATAGAAGGGCGGAGCTACCTCCGTCTGATGAGACCCCTGATTACCGAACAGGCGTGCTTGCAGTGCCACGCCGGGCAGGGATACAAGGTGGGAGACATCCGAGGAGGCATCAGCATGGCGGTGCCCCTCGCTCCCCTTTGGGACACTCACAGGCCGCACGTACAAATGACGATCGCCGCCAACGGGGTGATCTGGCTTATCGGACTAGTGGTGTTGCTAGTGTTGCGCGCCCTTCAGCGGCGCACCCAGGAACGCACGGAGAGTGAAATGAAGTTCCGTGACCTGTTCGACAGCGCCCCGGTGGCGTATCACGAATTGGACCGGAACGGCGTGATTCGCCGGGTGAACCGGGCCGAGTGCGCCTTGCTTGGCTACGAAGCTGGTGAGATGCTGGGGCGGCCGGTCTGGGAGTTCATCTCCGAGGCGGATCAGGAAGCTAGCCAACAGGCGATCTGCCGGAAGGTGTCCGGGGAACAGGCCATGGAACCCGTCCAGCGCCGTTACGTCCGGCGCGACGGCGCTGAGTTGTGGATCGATATCCACGACATCCTGGTGCATAACGCGTCGGGCGAAATTGTCGGCATCCGCAGCGCCCTGTTGGACATCACCGAGCGCAGGCTGGCCGACGAACGCAGCGCACGATACCTTCTGGATCTAGAGTCGGCCCACGCGGCGCAGGAGAGAAACGCCGCCGAACTGGCGCGCATGGTTGAAGAACTGGGATTGGAGAAGGATCGCGCCGAGGCTGCCACGCGCGCCAAGAGTCAATTCCTGTCCTCAATGAGCCATGAGATTCGCACTCCGATGAATGGCGTCATCGGAATGACAGGGTTGCTGCTGGACACGCCGTTGACTTCGGAGCAGAAAGGCTACGCGGAAACAGTCCGCGGCTCGGGCGAAGCGCTGCTCGGCATCATCAACGACATTCTGGACTTTTCCAAGATTGAATCTGGCAAACTCGATCTGGAGATTATCCCCTTCGATCTGCACAATGCACTGGAAGACGTGGTGGAGTTGCTGGCGGTGAAAGCCCACGAGAAGAAACTGGAAATGCTGCTCTGGTACGCTCCGGATGCGCCGCGCGAATTCCTGGGCGACCCCGGCCGCATCCGGCAGGTGGTGCTGAACCTGGTTTCGAATGCCATCAAGTTCACCGGCAGCGGCCACGTGCTGGTGAAAGTCGAGAGTGAGGCGATCTCCAACGGCGTGGCGAACATCCAGATCGCCGTGCATGATACCGGGATCGGGATTGCGGCCGACCGCCAGGGAATACTGTTCCAGAAGTTCCAGCAAGTGGACTCTTCGACCACGCGCAAGTATGGCGGTACGGGGTTGGGACTGGCCATTTCCAAGCAGCTTGTCGAGTTGATGCGCGGAACCATGAGCCTGACCAGCCAGGTGGGGGAAGGCTCGTGTTTCTCGTTCGAGATTACTCTTCCTCTGAATCCATCTCCATTGGCCGAGCAACCTCCGGCGGTGCAGCTTGACGGGATGCGCGCGCTCGTGGTGGATGACCACCAGATCTCCCGGTTTGTGATCATCCAGCTATGCTCGCGGTGGGGCATGCGGGCGGAGGAAGCCGCGTCGGGCGATGAGGCTCTGCGAATGGTGGCCGCTGCCCACGCCACAGGCGATCCGTACCGGCTGATCTGTCTGGATCACATGATGCCGGACATGGACGGGGCGGAGACCGCCCGGCGCCTGCGGGAGACCGGGCTGAGCGTGGAGCCGGCAATCATCCTGATCACTTCCACGGACGAGAGTATCGAAGTCCGCCGCATGGGCGCTGCGGGGTGCGACGCCTGCCTGGTGAAGCCGATCCGGGAGAGCGTTCTGCTGGATAGCGTCCAACGGGTTTTGGGCAACCGGGAGGCTGGCGTTTCCGCTCCTATGTGGATGCGGCATCCGTCGCCGCTCTCGCCAACTCCGCGGTCCACGGAAGTTCCGCACTTCGCTGGCCGGCGCGTCCTGCTGGTGGAGGACAACACCGTCAACCAGAAGGTGGGGGCGGCGCTGCTCGGCAAGTTGGAATGCCGGGTGGACGTGGCTGCCAACGGGCGGGAAGCGATCGGCATGGCCGCTCAATTGCCGTACGATCTGATCTTCATGGATTGCCAAATGCCGGAGATGGACGGCTACGAAGCCACGGGTGAAATCCGGAGGCGCGAAGGTGCGGCTCGCCATACGCCCATCATCGCCATGACAGCCGGAGCCATGGCGGAAGACCGCGAGCGATGCCTTCAGGCTGGCATGGACGGGTATCTGAGCAAACCGGTTAACTCGACAGCTATCGGAGAGGTACTCGCCCGCTGGGTGGGCCAGGCATAAACAAACGTGTGCCTCGTTTGACCTGTTGATGAGCGCGAGTAGTATCATCCTGTAGGTGACAAGGAGTTGGCATGCGAAAGCGCACACAGTGGGTCTTCGTAGTTCTGAGTTTCGTGATTTCCGTGGCGGTCCCGTCTCCGGCGCAGGATACGCGCGGCAAGATATTCGGCCGCGTGAGCGATGCCACGGGAGCAGTGATTCCAGGGGTGGAGGTCAGGGCCACCAACATCGAGACCAACGTCACGGTCGCCAATCCCACCAACGCGCAGGGCAACTTTGAAATCCCGTACCTGTTCCCTGGCCCGTATCACGTGTCTGCCGAATTCGTGGGATTTAAGAAGTACGTGCGCACGGGAATCGACCTCCAGGTCGGCAGCGAAATATCCTGTGACATCGCGCTAGAGCCTGGTCAATTGACGGAGTCGGTAACGGTAACAGCGGAAGCGGCGATGCTGGAGACCAGCACTTCGCTCGGCCAGGTGGTGGACAACAAGCGCATTACTGAGCTTCCCTTGTCCGGCGGCAACGCCTACACCCTGACGTCGTTGACAGCAGGCGTCATCAACTTCGGCGCTCCGAACCATCCAAGCCTCGCCCCTGCCGTGGAGGTGATTTCGAATTTCGGCGTCAACGGAATGCGCGACCACAACAGCGAATTCTCGCTCGACGGTGCTCCCAGCATGTGGGGCCGCAACGCTTCCTTCGTTCCTCCCTCGGACCTGATCGGCGAATTCAAAGTGGAGACCTCGCGCTTCGACGCCGCGGGCCGTTCGCCCGGCGGGTCCATCAACGTCGCACTTCGCACCGGAACCAACGCACTGCACGGAACGCTTTCCGAGTATCACAGCAACAACAAGCTGAACTCGATCGACTTCTTCCAGAGGCGTTTCCTGTACGACCCTTCCACCGGCCCAGTCAACGACGAGAAACGCAAATCCGTCAATCCTCAGTTCATCATTAACCGCTTTGGAGCCACACTCGGAGGACCGGTGAAACTGCCGAACATTTACAACGGCAGGAATCGCACCTTCTGGATCTACGGTTTCGAAGGCCTCGCGCGGCCTAGCCAGGAGCGCGGTGACTACTATCACACGGTTCCGACTCTGAAACAGCGGCAGGGCGATTTTTCGGATCTGCTTGCGGTGGGCGCGCAATATCAAATCTATGATCCCGCGACTACCGTGCCCGCAACCGGCGGAAGGTTCAGCCGCCAGCCCCTGGTCGGCAACATCATTCCTAAGAATCGACTGGATCCGATGGCGCTTGGTTTTCTGAAATACTGGCCGGAGCCGAACATGCCCGGCTTGCCCAACGGAGAAAACAACTTCTGGGGCACCTTGGCGTCCTATAACGAGTACTTCTCCCACACCGCGCGCGTAGATCACAACTTCAGCGACAAGCACCGTATGTTTGGGCGCTACAACCAGGCCCACCAGCTATTCGATTCCGGAAAGACACTGCCTACCATCGCGACCGGGCAGCACAGGAACCGCTACGTCAAAGGTTTCGGCCTGGACAACGTCTTTGTCCTCACCCCCGAGTTCCTGATGAATGTCCGTTACAGCCTCACGCGTGTCATCCAGACGAACACCCCGGTCGGCCTGGGTTTTGATCTTCAGGGCGCCGGGTTTCCCGCCGCGCTTGTATCGAAGATCGATCCTCGCGGCGTCACGTTTCCGAACATCGACGTGAATGCGTACGACACGCTTGGGAACAGCCAGCCCACTGGCACTTACACGAACTACCACACTTGGGGCGTCGATTTTACCAGGATTCTCGGCAAACACAGCGTTCGCTTCGGCGGCGAGTACCGCCTCTACCGCGCCTCCAACAACAACTACAACTTCCAGACGCCATCGATGACCTTCGGCACAAACTGGACCCGAGGCCCACTGGACAATGCCGCAGGCTCGCCCATTGGCCAGGATCTCGCTTCGTTCCTGTATGGACTCCCGTCCAGCGGCAAAGGACAGGTGAACGCGTCTTACGCCCAACAAACCACTTATGCCGCGGGCTTTCTCCAGGACGACTTCAAAGCAACCCGCCGGCTTACCCTAAATGCCGGGCTTCGCTACGAATTCGAAACAGCGCCCACTGAAAGATATGACCGCTCGGTCCTCGGCTTTGACTTCAACGCCGTCAATCCCATTCAGGCGCAGGCGCTCGCGAATTATGCCCAGAACCCCATTCCAGAACTCCCTGTGAGCGCTTTCAAGACCCCTGGCGGCCTCACCTTCGCGGGAACCGGTGGTCAGTCCAGAAGCCTGTGGCGGACGGACAGGAACAATTTCGCGCCGCGCGTGGGGCTGGCGTTGCGCCTGCCACATTCCACCGTGCTGCGCGCCGGATACGGCCTTTTCTATGTCACGAACGGCATTGACCGCATCGACGTGAACCAGGCGGGCTTCACCTTGACCACTTCGCTCGTACCGAGTCTCGATAACGGACAGACGTTTATTGCGAAACTCTCCAATCCGTTCCCGAACGGATACCAGCAACCGCAGGGCGCGGCGGGCGGGCTTTCGACCAATGTTGGCCGCGCGATCACATTCTTTGAATCCGCACGTCCACACGGGTTTGCGCAGCGCTGGACGGCCGGCTTGCAGAAGCAACTGCCGCACACGGTGCTGATGGAGGCTTCCTATGTCGGCACTGCTGCATCCAGGCTCGACATGACGCGGCAGTGGGATCCGACGCCGCGACAGTATCTGAGCACCTCGCCAGTGCGCGACAGCGCCGTCGTCAACATGCTGACCGCGCAGGTGGCAAACCCGTTCTACCCGATGCTGGTGGGCACCGATATCAGCGGAAAGACGGTTGCGCGTTCGCAACTGCTGCGCCCTTATCCGCAGTACAACGGCATCACTTCCGTGGGGCAGAACGGCTATTCCTGGTACCACTCGCTGCAGGTTCGCGTGGAGCGCCGCATGCGCGGCGGTTTCACGCTCCACGGAAATTACACGTGGGCGAAGTTCATGGAAGCGACGAGCTATCTGAATGCCACCGACGACCGGCCGGAGTACGGCATCTCAGACCAGGACCGGCCACAGCGTTTTGTCGCCAGCGGCATTTGGGAACTGCCCTTCGGGCGCGGCAGAAAATTTGCTTCGCAGTGGCACGGCGTTCCGCGATATATGGTGAGCGGGTGGCAGGTTTCGGCGGTCTACCAGGGACAGAGCGGCGCTCCTCTGGGATTTGCCAACGTGCTCTACTACGGCGCAAACGTTCACGACATTGTGTTGCCGGTCGACCAGCGGACGGTCGCCCAGTGGTTCGATACGAGCCAGTTCGAAAAGGTTTCCGGCAAGCAACTGGCGAACAATATCCGGACGTTTCCCAGCGGTTTCACGGGGCTGCGCGGGCCGGGCCTCAACCTGTGGAATGTTTCCGCTCTGCGCAATTTCCGGATCACCGAACACTCCAGGCTCCAGTTCCGCGCGGAATGGCTGAATGCGACGAACCATTCTTTTTTCGGAAAGCCGAACGTAGTCCCGACCAGCGCGGCGTTCGGCACCATCACCGCCACAAACGGCTACCCGCGCCAGATCTACTTCTCGCTGAAGCTGATCTTCTAGGTAGGCATCACTGCGGCCCGAGTCCATCACAAAAGCTTGCTCGCTCCTATTCGCTCGTTGATTGATGTATGATTCTGGGGAGATTCAATCCCTCATCGGGATTGTGATCACGTCGGTTCAGTCTCGCTTTTGATATCGATCTCATGGGAGGTTTTATGATTCACCTGACTCGCCTGTTTCTTCCCTTTTTCCTGACAACCCTATTTCTCGGCGGCGTTTGCTCCGCCCAGGAGTCCCGCGGCAAGATTCTCGGACGTGTCCTGGACGCCACCGGAGCCGCCGTGCCGGGAGCGGGCATCACAGGCATCAACGAGGAGATGAACACGCGCACGGTCGCCACCAGCAACGGGGCCGGCAACTACGAGCTCCCGTTTCTGTTGCCTGGCACATATCGCATCGAAGTCGCAGCCAAGGGTTTCAAGCAACTCACCCGCCGGCCGATCGAAGTGCAGGTCGGCGATGTAATTACGGTCGATGCCGCACTCGAAATCGGGCAGCTCAGCGAAAAGGTGGAGGTTGTTGGCGAGGCGCCGCTTCTTGAGTCCGCCACCGCCACCATGTCTACCACCATCGATCACCGTCAGTTGGCCGACCTTCCGATGGGCGGCGGTGACGTCATGTTTCTCACCCAACTCGCAGCCGGTATCACCTCCGGTCAGGCGCCTGGCCACAACTGGCTTCCCAGCGCCACCGACGTCATGTCCAACGTCACCGTCAACGGCGTCGCCAACGGCAACACAGACTTTTCGTTGGACGGCATCGCCAACATGACCAAGGCCCGAGTCTCCTTCGCCCCTCCCGGCGACATGGTGCAGGAGTTTCGCGTCGAGACCGTCAACTACGACGCCTCCATGGGGCACGCCGCCGGCGGCAGCGTCAACATGAGCCTAAAGGCCGGAACCAACGCCTTGCACGGCACACTTGAATGGCTTGTAGCGCCGAATCCTTGGCAGGCTAACGATTTCTTCACCAACAAGCAGCTCTACGACACCTCCACCGGTCCCGTCACCCCCGAGAAGATCGCGCGACTCGTCGCGCCCCGCAAAGTCAATCGTTACTCCGCCACCGTCGGAGCACCGGTCTATCTTCCTAAGATTTACGACGGCCGCAATCGAACGTTCTGGACCTACGGCTTCCAGGGTTTCAACCGCCGCAATCCCAACACCGCCTACTACAGTCTGCCCACCGAGGCCCAACGCAACGGCGACTTCTCCGCTCTCCTCCAAATCCCCAAAACAGGCGCTCAGTACCAGATCTATGATCCCGCCACCATCGCCACGGCGCCCGCTGGACGAACCAGCCGCCAGATCTTTCCGAACAACATAGTCCCCAAGTCCCGCTTCGACGCCACGGCGCAGAAATACATGCAGTACTTCCCGCTTCCCAACGCGACCGGTACTGTCGACGGCCTCAACAACTTCAACGAGATCAGCGCCAATAGCAATGACTTCACCCAGCACATGTCCCGCGTCGACCACAACTTCAGCGACCGCCACCGCATGTTCGGCCGCTTCACTTACTCCTGGCTGCACTTCCTTCGCGGCGATTTCCTCGGGAACGGCATCCGCGGCCTCGACCGCTATCGCAAACAGCGCGGCGCCGGCCTCGACGATGTTTACACCATCTCGCCGACCATGATCTTCAACTTCAAGTACGGCTTCACCCGCTTCCTCGAATCCGACTATCCTTTTACGCGCGGCTACGATCTCGCCAGCATCGGCTTCCCTTCCTCGCTGATCTCTCAAATCGATCCGCAGGCCGTGCGCTTCCCCGCCATCACTATCGACAGCATCATCCAGTTGGGCGAGACCACGAACACCCAGTACATCACCAACTATCACAACTTCAGCGCCAGCCTCAGCAAGATGCAGGGTAACCATAGCATTCGCCTGGGCGGAGAATATCGCCTCATGGCGGAGAATAACGCCGGCTTCGGTCGCGGCACGCCCACCATGGCTTTCTCTACCGCTTGGACACGCGGCCCGATCGACAACGCCGCCGGTTCGCCAGGCGGCATCGGCCAGGGCTTTGCCTCTTTCTTGCTCGGTCTGCCCACCGGCGGCGGCATCGACAAAAATGCCAACTACGCCGACGTCTCCTCCTTCACCGGCCTCTTCGTCCAGGACGATTGGAAAGCCACGCGCCGCCTCACCCTCAATCTTGGCCTGCGATGGGAATACGACTCCGCTCCGGTCGAGCGCTATAACCGCTCCGTGCGCGGCTTTGACGGCTCCGTGGCCAGTCCCGTCTCCGCCCGCGCTCTCGCTGCTTACGCCGCCGGTCCCGACGCCGCCCTGCCTGTCTCCCAGTTCCGAACCATGGGCGTTATGACCTTCACCGGCGTCGATGGCCAGCCCCGCGGATTCTGGAACACTGGCAAGAGGAACTTCGCACCGCGCATCGGCCTTGCATACCAACTCGCGCCCAAGATGGTTCTGCGCGCCGGCTACGGTATTTTCTATGCGTCGAACGGCGTCGATCAAAACGCCGCCATCCAAGCCGGCTTCAGCCAGGCCACCAACCTTACTCCCAGCGATAACAATGGCCTGAGCTTCCGCGCCACCATCGCCAACCCCTTCCCCGATGGCATCCTGCAACCCAGCCCCGTTGGCCCTAGCACCTATCTCGGCCGCGCCATTACCTTCTCTGGCGACTTCATGCCCAACTCCTACGCCCAGCGCTGGAGCTTCGGCCTCCAGCGCCAGTTGCCCTCGCGCTCCCTTCTTGAGGTCAACTATGTAGGCAACCGCAGCACCCGTATCAGCATCAATCGCGAATTGGACTTCACCCCGGGGAGCTTCCTCAGCACATCGTCCGAACGCGACCAGCCGACCATCGACTATCTCAGCGCCCAGGTCAAAAATCCGTTCTTCGGCTTACCCGAATTCGCCGGCGGCGGCATCACCGGCACCACCCTGTCGCGCGCAAACCTGTTGCGCCCCTATCCTCAATACAACGGCATGACCGGATCCGACCCCTTCGGTTTCGCTTGGTATCACTCATTGCAGTCGCGCTTTGAGAAGCGCTTCTCACACGGCCTCTTGTTCAACGTCAACCACACCTGGTCGAAATTCATGCAAGCGACTGAGATGCTCAATGACTCCGACCCCGGCCCCACCCACGTCATTTCCGGCCAGGATCGGCAGCATCGCCTCACCGTCACCAGCCTCGTCGAACTCCCCATTGGCAAAGGCCGCGCCATTGGCGCTAACATGCCCGCCCTCGTCAACGCCGCATTGGGAGGCTGGCAAGTCCAGGTCATCTACCTTGCCCAAAGCGGCCCGCCCATCGCCTTCGGCAACGTCCTCTGGCGCGGCAGCGGTCCCGAGGATCTCCACCAACTCGTAATGCCCGCGGGCGAACGCACGCCCGACTTGTGGTTCAACACGCTCAAGAGTTCCGGCCCCGGCGTCGTTGGTTTTGAAAGCGTCACGGCCAAAGGTCTCGGCAGCAACATCCGCACCTTCCCCTTACGCTTGGGTGGCCTGCGCGCCGACGGCCAGAACTACTGGAACGCCGCGCTCTACAAGCAGTTCGTCATCCACGAAAGCCTCAAGCTCCAACTCCGCACCGAATGGGAAGGCGCCTTCAACCACGCCAACTTCTCGCCACCTAACGCCGCCCCGGCTAACAGCCTCTTCGGCCAGGTCAACGCAATGCAAGGCGAAGCCCGGCGTATCTGGATCGGTATGAAGCTCTTGTTTTAGGGACCCGGCTGCTGGTAATTGACCAGCACGCTGTCCCAGATATGGAAAGGTAGTTGCGCAAACATCGAGGGGATTCCGGCACGTCCCGGAATCCCCTCGATGTTTGTGGCCCGTCTGTGGCGAGACGGCAGAGTGTTCGGATGTTTCGGTCCCTTGAATGTGGCTGAGATGCTCTCTTGGGGCTTCTACTTCTTCTCAACCGGCGTGTGCATTTTGAGCCACTCCTGGCCCTCTTTCGCGCCAAAGAAGTCCATCCACACGTAGTACAGTTTCTTCCCTGCGGCGACTTCCGCGCCATGATTTGAGCCAAGTGGGATATGCAGTATCGAGAACGCCGTGAGGTTAGCCTTGGTTTCATCGGCAATGACGGTGATGTCGTTGTCCTTCAGACCCAAAAAGAGTTGCTCAAGCATGGGATGGCGATGCGCGCCAACCTTATCCGGACCGGTGGTCTCAACGGTGCCCATAGCCATACGCGGGATGTAGTTTTCCGGCAGTAACGTCCGGCTTGTTGTCTTGGGACTCTTGATAGCTTCGTGATAGGCGGGACACTCGCTGAACTTCTTTACGTGCGGGGCCGCATTGTTCGCGGGGAACTTCTTCAACTCCGCCTTGTCGCCCGCTGTGAGTGGCCGGCGCACGCGCAACGCGTGCAGCGTCTCGCCCTGGGGCACATCGAATTGAAACTGCCACCCGTTCGGCGCTCGGGCAATGGTTTCGCCTTCGATGGCGTACTTCTTGTCCTTCGATTGCAGTGATCCTTTACCGGCTAGGATCAGCCAAACTACAGCACTCTCCGAATTCGAGGGTTCAATGTGCCGGCCGGGCCCAACGATTGAAACCAGCTCGACCGTCACGTCTTTGATCGCGCCGGACAACACTGGCCGGATTTGGACTCCGCTCTTTGCACCCGAACGCGGCGACGAAAGGTCGAGCTTCTGGACAGGGATACTTCGGGCTTCAGATGCAACGGCAGCGCCCGGAGTTGATGCCGTGACCGGCGACGCGACTAGCGGTCCAACCGCCCAGGAGAGGCTGGCCGCGATGAGAACCAACGCAAGAGCCACGAGGCGGTGCGACAGGCTAATCCTCGCCCTTTGATCATCCCGGCATGGTTGCACAGAACTTACCCGGGACCTGCGAATTACAGCGAGCAATTTCGTCATCATGATGTTCTCCGATAATACCTCGGATGATCGCGCGGATGAGGCCGGCAGGTCACTTGCCATGCCGCATCCATCTGTTGAGCAACGGCTACATGTACTTCTTCGTCATCCGCCACGCGCTCTTTAAGTCAACGTGCGGTTTGCGGCAGATCCAGATGGTTTGGTCGTTCTCATATGGCATCGCGTAAGGGTGGAAAGTCTTTGCAGCTGGAGTCACTTCGTCGAAGACTTTGCGTGCGCCTTCTTCCTTGCCTCCGATTACGATGAGCGTACTGTCGTACTCGCGCGGTCCCCAGAGCCAATACGAGTTGTGGCCGCTGATGGCGGGGGGCAATCCCAGGTGCGGGCCAAAATAATCGACGGCTCCGGCTTCGCCATAGTTCTGTGCAAAGATGCCGGTCCTCGCGCGCTCCTCCGGGGGCAGAGTTCGATACACGTCGGCCACGCGATCGGCGAGTTCCTTCCAGCCGAACATGTCCGCGTAGAATTGCGGCAATGGTCCGCGTTTGTGACGCTCCGTGGCGACCTCATCCACGCCAAGCGCGCGCGAGTAGCGGATGTATGTTTCGGGCGGGAGCACCGGGAGCGCCAATGGCGTCACGATGATCGTGCCGGCAATCACAACGGTCGCGGCGAACGGGCGCAGCCATTTTGTGGCTGATCCGGTCGAGACCCTTTCAAGCCAGACCGCACCAGCGGCCAGGAGCATCGGATGAGCCGGCGCGAGATAGTAATTCTTTCCGTGCAAGGCGATCATCGTGACAAACAGCACGAGGTAAGCCCAGCCGAGCGCGCGATAGAAGCGTGCCTCTTTGCGGATCAGCAGGAATACAAGGCCACCGAGCCAGAGCGGAAACGTCACCGGATTCAGAATGAGTATCTGTCCTAGAAAGAACTGCCACGGGCCCACGATCAGGTTCTTGGTCTTTTCCGCATTGCGCAGCAATTCCAGTTGCGGCATACCGGTCTGTACCTGCCAGATCAGGTGCGGCAGAAAGATCAGCAGCGCAATGGCGCCTCCAAGCCAGAACCACTTATTGATCAGGTAGCGATATTGCCGCGCCAGAATGATTCCGGCAACGAGAGCGAAGCCGAAGAACAGCATGGAATGCTTGTTCATCAGCCCGAGTCCGGCGAGGGCGCCGAACCATAACCAGAGTTTCTGATCGCGGGTCCGTACGATGCGCAGGAAAATCAGTGCGCAGCCCATCCAGAAGAGCGGTTCGAAAGCGTTCGGAGAAAAGACGTGATTGAGGCCCATCCAAATCGTGGCGGCTAGGATCGAAAGCGCGGCGAGTGCCTGCGCGAATCGTCCTCCGCCGAGCTCGCGGGCGAGCATTCCGGCCAGCACGACCAGCCCTGCACCTGCGATCGCAGGCAGAATCCTGATAGCGAATAGAGACTCTCCGAGTACGCTCGTGACGACGTAAGAAATCAGGCCGATGAGCGGAGGGAATTCCACATAGCCCCAAGCCAGGTGACGCCCACAAACGATATAGTAAAGCTCGTCGCGAAAGATCCCGTAGCCATTGATGAATGCGATGTGGATGCAGAGTTTGATGAACGCTATCAGGTACACCAAACGCGATAACTGCCCTGGGACAATATCAGCTACCGGGTACATCTGACCATGCTATATCACGCGCGGCCAATGTAGCTGATTGACCAGCTTTCACGCATTGAAAAGATAAATCGTCAACGCGACCTTCAGCCCTGATCCAAGCGAGAGCAGCAGTGCAATGCACATGGACTTTCCATTTCCCTCAATACCGTGCGAACCGCTCCTGTGTGTCATGCCTCCCTGGCCCTAACGCTTTAATCGGAATGCCTCATAGTAGAAATCCCAGCACTTGTCGCCGAGGGCGTCGTAGAGCGGCCAGGGCGTGTGAGCAACATCATCGATCACGGCAAACTGGTGTTCGATCTTCAACTTGTTTAGCAGCTCGTGGAAGGCAGTATTGCTCTTAGCCAGTCCGTCCTTGCTTCCAACAGTAATACGAATCACCGTTTTGCCCCGGACCCTGTCAGCGTTTTCCTCTGCGAGCACCCAGGGATCGTCGTGCGGCGTCGATTCCAGATGCAATCCCGCCGGCTGCGGCGTCGGAGAGCCGCGGCCGTGCAGAGCCCCCGCGAAGATTCCGGCGGACCCGAACGTCTCAGAGAACTTGAAGCCCCACTTGGCCGCTCCAGAGCCGCCCATGGAGAAGCCTTCGATCAGTCTTCCTTCCCGCGTGGCCACTGTTCTGTATGTGGAATCGATGTGCGGAATCAGTTCCTTGATCGCGATGCTCTCGACGGGCTGTTTGCCGTCCTGCGAATCGCGATACCCGCCCGTCGGCAGTCCGTTCACAAACACGACGATCATGGCGGGGGCTTTGCCGGTTTCCATCGCCTTCGTCAACCGCTCGGCAAAGGCGGGGACGCCCTGCTGCGAACCGCCCCGGCCATGCAGCCAATACATGACCGGATACCGCCGGTCACTTTTCTCGTAGCCGGAAGGGAGGTAGATGAGGTAGCTGACCGGGCCGCCCACGAGCTTGCTCGGGAACGTGTGGTGCGTCGTATGGACCGCCTCAATTGGCGGCTTGACCCACTCCGCCGGCCCGTCTGTTTCAGTGGCGGGCGCTCGCCGGCCGGCTTGAGCCGCTTGACCGTAGGCCGATGCGCTGAGAACCGCACAAGCGAAGAGTATCGCTGCTGACATGACTAGCTTGTACCTCATGATTTTTCCCTCTTGCTGACAATTGCCCAACTCCGAAGTCCCGAGTTCCGGCACATGCCCGCGCGGCTAAGCGGCTGCATTCTTCCGCCACTCGTGCACAGCGAGAGGGCGCGCGGTTAGCGGTCCCGCGCTCAGCTCACGCGGTATTTCTTTACGACTTCCGGATCCGGGTCCATCCCGAGACCCGGTTTTCTGGGCACGTTGATATAGCCGTCCTTCACCGGGAAAAGCGGCAGCGCGAGATTGTACTTGCTCTCCACGGCCGGGTATGTCTCCATGATGATCGCGTTCGGCAGCGAAGCGAGCAGATGCACAGCATTGTGCGGATTGCCATGCGGCGAAACCGGAATGTGATGCGCCGATGCGAGATTCGCAATTTTGCGGCCTTCGGAAATGCCACCCGCCAGCACTGTGTCGCATTGCAGCACATCCACCGCATTGGCCGTGATCAGGTCGCGCGCGCCCCAGCGCGTGAATTCGTTTTCGCCCGCGGCAATTGGTATGTTCAGCTTGCGTTTCACTTCGGCGCAGCCTGCGAAGTCGTCTGCTTCGACGGGCTCCTCAAACCAGAACGGATTATATTTCTCGACCATGTGTCCGAAGCGGATCGCCTCGGCTGCGGTCCAGCGATTGTTGGCGTCGATCAACAAGTCGATGTTGGGACCCAGTGCGTCGCGCACCGCGCGCACGCGCTCCGTATCGAGTTGCAGGGATTCTCCGCCGATCTTCATCTTCACCGCGCGGAAGCCTTCGGAGACGTAACCCTCCATCTCCTTGACGAGTTCCTTGATTCCCTTGCTTTCCTCGTAATAGCCGCCCGCCGCATACACGCGGATCTTTTCCGAAAACACGCCGAGCACTTCGCAAACAGGGCGGTTGAGCGCCTTGCCGATGATGTCCCAAATGGCAATGTCGATCGAGCCCATCGCGGCAATGTACAAGCCCTTTGCGACCGGCTTGCGATTGAAGCGGTACATGCGATCCCAAATCGCTTCAATGTGAAATGGATTCATGCCGACGATTTTCGGCAGCAACTGCGAGGTGATGATTTCCTGGCTGCCCGACGGAATGCTGCGTCCGATGATGCCCGCGTCGGTGTGCAGCTCCAGTTGGGTCATCCCTGGCGTGCCGCCGCCGCTTGCAATGGTTGCGTTGCGCTTGCGCGGCGTCTTCCCCGGATAGCGCAGGCGCAGGAATTTCACCTCTGTGATTTTAAGCGCAGGCGGATCCGCAGGCAGCGCAAGCGCGGCTGAGGTACCGCTAAGAGTCCACAAAAAGTCTCGCCGGTTCATGCAGGAAGTATACACTCATACGATCAGCCTAGTGTAGTGTCTCTAAAATAGCTTTACAATGGCCGATCTTTTCCAGGATCTTGTTCACGCTCGCTGTCCAAACGAATGGCTTCGGTTGCTTATTGTTGTGGGCCAGATATTCGTTGATCGCCTGTTCCAGTTCTCCCACACTGTGGAAACTGCCACGCCGAATACGCTTGTCGGTGATCTCGCGAAACCAGCGCTCCACTAGATTCAGCCATGAGGAACTCGTGGGTGTGTAGTGAAGTTGAAATCGACCGTGGCGCTTCAACCATCGTTGGACAGCGTCATGCTTGTGTGCCGAGTAGTTATCCAGGATGAGATGCAAGGTCAGATCGGCTGGCGTTTCCCGATCGATCTTTCGAAGGAACTTGAGAAACTCCTGGTGCCTGTGCCGCGCCATGCACTCTCCGATCACGGTTCCTTCGAGCACGTTCAGGACGGCGAATAGTGTCGTCGTGCCGTGACGTTTGTAGTCGTGGGTCATCGTACCGCAGCGGCCCTTTTTCATGGGCAGGCCCGGCTGCGTTCGGTCTAAGGCTTGAATCTGGCTCTTCTCATCGAAACATAGCACCAGTGCCTTGTCCGGCGGATTCAGGTATAGGCCCACCACGTCGGTGAGCTTTTCTACGAACCGCTTATCCCGCGACAATTTGAAGGTCTTACTGCGATGCGGCTGCAAACCGTGGGCGTCCCAGATTCGTTGCACTGTGGCTGGGCTGACGCTTTGTGCGACCGCCATGGTTCGCACGCTCCAGTGCGTAGCGCAGACCGGCTGGCTATGCAGCGTGGCCTCCACAATCTGCTTCACTTTCTCGACTGAAACTCCCGCCTTGCGGCCACGCCCAGGCTCATCTTCGGTGAGTGCTACCGGCCCGCTGCTGAGAAAACGTTGCCGCCACAGAATCACCGTCGGACGGCTGGTCTTCAGTTCTTGGGCGATCCGCCGATTCGGCTGGCCGCTGGCTGCCAACAGCACGATGCGCGAACGAAAAACGATCTTCTGCGGCGTGTTGCGGGCATGGACCCACGCTTCCAACGTGCGCCGCTGGTCTGGATCTAAAGCTAACGGTTCCGCCACGCTCCACATGGTACATCCAGTATGCCCGCGGAACGAACCATTGTAAAGTTATTTGTGAGACACTGCACTAGTTTCGCCTTCACGCTGGCGAGTTTGTCTTCCATGCTCTGGGTGCGATCGCTCCGCGTGCCGATGCGAATCTCCGTATGCACGCGCGGCACGCCCATCTCATGCAGCACTTCATGGCAGCGTTTCACGGCCGCCATGACTGCATCCCATTCGCCTTCGACGTTTGTTCCGTTCGCGTGCAATTCGGTCTTGAGCCCGGCGCTCGTCAATACGCGCTCGCACGCCGCAACCTGCGCCGACAAAGACACGCCCACGCCGATCGGAATAATGCACACGTCCGCAATGGCTTTCATGAACGCAGTGTAGCCGAGTTGCTGGCCCGCAACCAGCCGGGTGCCACAGATCTTAACTCCGAAGGGTGCACGACTAGAAAGTGACGGATCAAGCGGCGCTCGGTTCTGATCGGCGCTCCCAGAAGTCCTGAAACCTGCCACTGAGCTTCGAACAGCGAAGGGCGATGATGGCGTTGGATCCGGCGGTTGTCCAGTGCATGCCGGCGCGTTTCAGCCGGGTGCCAATCGCGAGTTTACAGCCGGCTTCAACGACTCCGGAGGAAGTGCATAGGCCCTGCGCACGGAATTGTGGGTAGCGCATGCGATCGCGATTGCCGTGGATGTATTGGAAGCACTTGCGGGCCTCCGCGCAATGACCGGCTTGGCGGCGCAGAGCACGTAACAGCTCCGGCAAGCGGCCGCTATCGAGTTCCTCATGCCTGCGTGCCGCCCAGAGTTTCGCTTGATCGGGCTTGTGCGGATAGAGCAGTTTGGACAGGTCGCTGAGGTGTTCTTTGACGTGAAAGCGATCCACGATCTGAATCGCTCGTGGAAACAACTCCTGCGCGATCTTCCAGATCCAAGCGGCTCCGTCACCGATCACCACAGTGCCTTGTGCTTGGGTGAAACGTCGGCGGGTGGCCTCCCGCAAGACGCGCTCGGAGAAGGGCGAGCGCTGCTTGTCGGTGTCGAGGGTAGCTGCGGTTTCGATTGCCGCCGAATAGCTGACCGAGCCTGGGTCGCGGACCGGGGTGCCATTCTCGTCGCGCCCCTCGGCGCTCCAGACGGTGCACAACTTCACTTCTCGCGTTTTGGCCGATCCATCGGCTTGCTTGCCTGTCCGGCCGTTCAACTCCGAGGCCCGCATCGGAATACCGGTCCCATCCAGACCCAAGTACAGGGTCGGCGGCAATGGCAGAGCAGCGGCAGGGGTCGCATTCCGCTTCTCGTCGGCGGCGATGGCTGCGCCGAGAGCTTCGGCCGTTCGCTCCACCTGTTTGGCATCAATGGCGAGAGCTGCCAGTTCGGCAAGTAACTGGCTGCCTTCCTCAAAGCTGACCATCGCACCGACCGTGCCGATCATGCGTGTGACAGCAGGCGAAAGCGCAGTGTTCTCCAACCCGAGTTGCCGGTCCCGCGGGCAGAAGCCGCGACCGCAACCCGAGCAATGAAAGTAAGCACGCGCAAGTTTGAGCGCGCCGAGAACGCTGGCAAATGTCTTTTCGCGCCGGCCCGCGTAACGTGCCCATTGCCCACACGGGCAGCGAAGGTGAGACTGGGCGGCATCGGAATGGTCTGCGTTGAGGCGTTGCTCGACCGCGCGTCCGGCCAGTCGCAAGGCTTGCCGGCGCACGGCGGACTCCAGCGCTTCCAGATCGAGTTCGGCGAGACACTGCCGCCCCAGCAGGGCTTCGATGTCCCACAAAAGTTCAGCGGCGAGCAGGCCGTCGAGCGCAGTTTTTTTTGACGTCTGCGGGTGCGCCTTGACGCAATTCGAGATCGCAGAGCTGTTCTGAGACCGTGGTCAACTGCTGCACCAAGCGCCGGAAGCGATGGTATTCCTGCAATTGCAGGCGGGTGCGGTCCACGGCGGGGCCGGCGGGAATGATCCGCGTTACCGTCTTGCCAGCAATGGGATGGGTCAGCGAATACGAAGGGCCATGACCTTGGGAACCCTTCTTGGCGCAATGGCAAGTCGGCTTGCCGCATTTACGATACCGGGGTACGAGCGAACCCGGACGCATGTCGCCGACCTGAGCAAGTTCGGCTTTGAGTTGATCGCGTTGCAGGCGAAGAGCATTGAGATCGAGAGAAGTGGGCACGATTCACCTGACAGCATTATACGCTGTCAGTATAATGGCGGCAACAACCTCCCAGTGCGCTTTCGCTCTGGGCATCACTCTGGTGTCGTGCACCCAACTCCGAATCTGAACTTGACTCGCCATTCCGGTTTAGGATACCGTCAGAAGTTATTCTCTGCGTTGGTAGCAATCCGTTTTCTTGGTGTATGCCATCCCGGAGAGTGGGGGAGTCGTGAGTTCAGATCTTAAAACCTGGCAGCGCAGTGCGATCCGCAACACGATGGCTAATTATCGCCGCGCACAGGAAAACTATTACATCGCCGGGAAGCCCCTGGTGGAAATCGAGAATGGCTATCAGGCCTTCTCGCTCCTTACGCCGCCGCTCGGCTCTCCGGCAGCGCGGCGCCGCGTCAAGTTGATCATGGAGAATCTGCTCAAGGCCAACGCCGGAGCGGAAGGCAAGCTCGACTTCGTCTCGGCTGGCCGGACTCCACACGTCATCACAATGGCGGTCACCTACAACTGCCAGTGCGATTGCCTGCACTGCTCGGCTGTTGATTATCAGGAGAAAACCCGGCGTGAGGAGAGCGCCCTCAGCTTCGACGAGCTCAAGGACGCCATCGAGCAGACCGTCGATCTCGGCACCACCTGCGTCGTGCTCACCGGCGGCGAGCCCTTGCTCTACGAAAAGATCTACGACCTCGTCAACGCCGTCGACAAGAACCGCAGCGTCTGTACGGTCTTTACCAACGGCGAGTTCCTGCTGGAGCACACCGTCGCGAAGCTTAAGCAGGCAGGCGTGTTCGGGGTCTTCGTGAGCATGGATTATTCCGACCCAGAGCAGCATAATACCAATCGCCAACGCCCCGGCCTCGCCGAGAAGGCGTACCGCGGTCTGCGGTTCTGCCAGGAAGCCGGCATTCTGACCGGCATCTCCACATACGCGACGAAAGAGAAGATTCAAAACGGCGAACTCGACGACATGATGAAGCTCGCGCGCGACCTGAACGTGCTGGAGGTTTTCCTCTTCGACGTGATACCTACCGGACGCCTCTCCGCCCAGCACGAGTGCATGCTCAGCGACGAGGATGCCCGGCACATCGTCGACTTCCGCGCGAAGTACACAGCGCTGCCCGAATTCCCGCGCATCATTCATCAAACGATGTTTTCGAGCATCGCCTATCCTTGCGTGGCCGAAGGCTGCCCCGCCGGTATGGTGCAGGTCCATCTGCGGGCCAACGGCGATGTCAGCCCTTGCGATTTCACGCCCTACTCATTCGGCAATATCCGGAAGCAGCCGCTCAAGGAAATCTGGGAATCGATGTCGACGCACACGCTGTATGCGGAACCCTCCGCCCGCTGCCGCCTCTCGAAGCCCGATTTCTGGGTGAAGCTTTCCGAGCTGGCGCCCGTCTAGATGCCATCCGAAGAGCGCATCGTTATCACCGGAGCCACGGGATTTCTCGGGACTCAACTCGTACGCGTGCTTCTCGATCGCCACCCCGATGCGCATCTGTCACTGCTGGTGCGCGACAAAAAGGGCCGCAGTGGACATGACCGCGTTGCTGCCATGGTGCCGGAATCCGCCCTGGACCGCGTCGAGGCGCTGCCGGCCGACGTCAGTCTGCCACGCTGCGGGTTGTCCGAACAGGATTACGGCAGGCTGGTGAGCGGCGCGACGCGGGTAATTCACTCCGCCGCCACTGTGCGCTTCGATCAACCGCTCGAGGAAGCCCGGCGCATCAATGTGGACGGCACTCGCAATATCCTCGCATTCGCCGCGGAAGCCCGCCGCGCAGGCCGTCTGCGCAGCCTCGCGTATGTCGGCACGGCATACGTCGCGGGAGACCGCGCGGGCCTGGTCCGCGAAACCGAACTCAGCGCTGGACAGGGTTTCCGCAACACTTACGAGCGCACGAAGTTCGAGGCGGAGACTCTGGTTCGCACTCAGCTCGAGTCCATCCCCGGCGTGATTCTGCGGCCGAGCATTATCGTCGGCGATTCGCGTACCGGCGTTACCAGCAGTTTCAAAACGCTCTACTGGCCGCTCAAGATTTATGCCCGCCGCCTGTGGCGTACGGTGCCAGGATTTCCGGATGCCGTAGTGGATGTGGTCCCGGTGGACTTCGTTGCGGAAGCGGTCGCGCGGCTCACCTTCGAGGAGCGCGCATATGGGCGCACCGTCCATCTCTGCGCCGGTCCACGCGGCAGTGCGACTATTCAGGAAATCGCCGAGCGCGCGGCTGCGTTCTTCAATGTGCCAGCGCCGCGCTATGTGAACCCTGACGTCTTCTTCGCCGTGCTGCGCCCGCTGCTTTTCGCCTTCCTGTGGGGACCGAAACGCCGCGTACTGCGCAACGGACGATCCTACCGTGCATATTTCTCGATGCGCATGTCATTCGACACTGCGGTGGCCGATGAACTCCTCGGACCTCTTGGAGTACGAGCTCCTCATGTGATGGAATATTTGGATAAGCTCTTCGTTTACTGTCAGGAAACCGATTGGGGCCGTACGCCCGCTTCCACGCACTGAGTCATGTTCAGCCGTCTCAGCCTTTCTTTCGATCGTGACCTCACGTCTTCGAACCTGCTGGATGAACTGCTCCGCCGGACCGGAGACCGCATCGTCAGCTACGAGAACGATCAGCCGCAATATCTCAGCGAGTTGCATTCTGATGTCTGCACGCTCAGCCGCTTTCTCGTGGAAGAAGCCGGTCTCGAACCAGGCGGCCTCGTCGCCATTTACCGCACGAACGACATACGCTGCTTCCGCTGGTTCCTTGCCGTGATTCGTGCGGGTGGCATTGCTGTGCCGCTGAATCCGCTGCTCTCGCTCGCCGAGGTTCAGAGAATTGCCGCAACTTCCGGAGCAAAAATCCTGGTCACCGACCGGGCTGTTTTCGACCGCTCCATCGGCTCACGCGCAGCTTTGCCTTTTGCGCAATGGATTGAGGACGACGAGGATTCCAGCACACTCAGCGGATTTCTCCGCCCCTCTCGCAACTGCTCAAGTCCGCCCCTGCCTCCGGCGAACATCGAACCCACACGCGCGGTCGCCATTTTTCACACCTCCGGCACTTCCGGTTTTCCCAAAGGCGCTACGCTGTCCAGTCGCGCACTTCTCGGCGGCCGATCGACGGCCGCGCTAGTCGCACCATTTCTAGGTTCAAAGGATCTGGCGCTGATTGCGCTGCCGTGGTCTCACATAATGGCCGTGAGCATCGCAATCTACGGCCTCATCGCGGGTGTGCCAGGATGTTTTCTGGAACACTTCGACACCGCCCGCGCGCTCGACGTCATTGAGCGCCGCCGCATTACGACGTTCGCCGGCGTACCCGCAATGATGGCGAAACTCGTCAACGCACAACCGGCGAAAGAGAGACTGGCGAGCATTCGCGTGTGGCTATCCGCCAGCGATTATCTGCCGGTTGCCGTGCGCCAGGGCTTGCACGAATATGGCGCGCTGTTCCGCCTTCCGGGTGGCCGCCGCGTTCGTCCGTTGCTGCTCAACGCCTACGGTATGGTGGAACTAGGCGGCATTGTGATGCTGGGATTGGATGCGAGTTTTCTTCCCGGAGACGGCGACCTCTGTATTCCCATTCCACCGTTCCGGATTCGAATTGCGGATCAAGCGGGACGCCCCGTTCCGGCGGGCACTCTTGGCGAATGTCTAGTGAAGGGTCCCGGCCTTTCCAGCGGTTACTGGAATGACGCTGAAGGAAGCGCCGCACTGTTTACCGGCGATCGATGGATGCGAACGGGCGACCTTGCCGTGCGCAATGTTTTCGGGATGGTGCGATTAGCCGGCCGGGACAAGGACGTGATCAAGTGCGGCGGCTATTCGGTCTACGCCCGTGAGTTGGAAGAGGCCATGGCCGCGCACCCGGCCGTCGCCCGCGCCGCTGCCTTCGGCGTGCCCCACGCGGAAAAGGGCGAGGTTCCCGTGGGCGTCATTGAACTGCGAAGCGAAGGCGGCGCGGCCGAAGAGGACCTGCTAGTCTGGTGTCGCGAAAGACTGGCTGCGTACAAGGCGCCCCGCCGCGTCTATGTCCTGGCGCCCGGAGGCATGCCGCAAGGTGTGACATCGAAGGTGCTCAAGCGGGTTCTGCTCGAACGATTCGCGGGGAGCGGCGTCCAATGATACTGCTGCTTATGGCGCTGCCGCTCGCATTGGCGTCCAGTCCCACCGAGAGGGCCTTTCAGCGTCTCTATAATTGCGACTTCGCCGGCGCGCAGACCATCCTGGACGAGAGCATTTCGAAAGACTCGTCCAATCCGTTGCTCTATTCCGTGCGCGCCGCGACATACCTCTATGGCGAAATGGACCGGCTGCGGATTCTGGAAACCGATTTCTTCATTAACGACGACAAAGTCGCCACGAATAAGAAACTCCGGCCCGACCCCAATGTGCGCGTAAAGTTCTTCCAGGCCGTCGAAGACGCCCGGCAACGCGCCAATTCGCGTCTGGCTTCAAAACCGGACGACCGCGACGCGCTGTTCGCATTGTGCATGTCCGCCAGCGTTGTTACCGATTACACCGCGTTGGTGGAGCGGCGCCAGTTGCGCAGCGTGTTCCTCGCGAGACAAACCAATTTCTACGCTCAAAAACTTCTTAGCCTGAATCCACCGTTCTATGACGCCCATCTCACGGTCGGAACGGTGGAGTACATTCTCGCCAGCCTGCCGTTTTATATACGCTGGCTGGTTCACTTCGACCAGATTCAGGGAAGCAAGGAAAAGGGAATCGAAAACCTGAAGCAGGTCGCCCTGCACGGCCAGTATTACGGCCCGTTCGCCAAGATCCTTTTGGCCGTGGTCTACCTCCGCGAAAAAAAACCCCAGGAAGCGCGGATCTACCTCTCCGAAGTTGCCCGCGATTACCCCGAAAATCCCCTGATCCGCAAAGAACTGGACAAGCTGAACCGCAAACTCTCCGGCAAGAAGTGAGAGCAGTCGAACCCAGGGGACGATAGGCCTCTGCTTCCCCGTCACCTTGCTCACCGGCCAGCAACGGATACAGGCGGAGCGGAGAGCGAGGGCAGCGTCTGAAGTCCCCGCTGTGCTGCGGCTTTCTCCAACCACACCAGGGAGTAGCCAAATAGAAGCGTTTGCACCGTGATCTCGGGAATGTGGACGTAGTACAGGTACAGACTTACGTTACGGTAGAAAATCAAATTCTCAATCAGACCGTTGAAGCCGGCCAAGCATCCAAGGCCCACCATCATTCCGGCGACAAGCAGTCCGCCGAGGCGGCCGAGCCGGAGCATGGTGTCGCGCAGCGGATAGAATACAGCCGCCAGTACGAGCGCCCGGATGAACTGGGCGGGCCAGAGCCAGAACTGGACGTGGCTGCTTCCGAAATCCCGCAGACACAGATTCGCGGGAAACGCCCCCCAGCAATGCCTCATGATCAGCATGTAAGAGAATCCGCCCACCAATACATACGACACACAATGTGCCGCCGTCACACGCCCATAAAATCGGCCAAACGCATTAATGCCTCGCCAGACTTCCATCGCAATCCCGCTTTCCATCGAAGTTGAGCTTCCGTCAGCAGTCTAGGTTCCGAGCCCTGCCCGCAAACCGAAATCCGGGGGGGCGAATCGGTCCAAAGGATACCTGTCGGTCGCGTCTGGGAAGTACATTTTTGGATCCCATTGCCGGAGAGTATACCCCAGACCAAGCTGCCAAGGTCCACGCTCGGAGCGATTCCACATCCAGCGTGGCGCAGCGGCGAGCATCGCCGGCGGTGCGCCGGCCGCCGGGGTTACATGTGTGATAGCATAAAACATTAAATTTAATTCACGTGGGAGACAATCTATGCGCAAAATTAGCTTTACATTTCTTTTGCTCGCCGCTCTGGCTTTGCCGGCCGCGGCGCAGGAGTCGCGTGGCTCGATTCTAGGGCGCGTGACGGACGTCACGGGTGCGTCGATTCTGGGTGCGAAAGTGTCGGCGGTTAACATCGACACCAACACGCATGTCCCGGGTCAGACCAACTCCGAAGGCAATTATGAGATTCCGTACCTGCTGCCGGGAACGTACCGCGTCACGGCCGAAGCGGCGGGCTTCACAAAATCAATCCGCGAAAACATCGCGCTGCGCACGGCCGACCGGCTGGCGCTCGATTTTCAACTGCAAATCGGCGCTATCTCAGACTCGGTTACCGTAAACGCCGAAACGCCGATTCTCGAAACAACGACGGCCAACTCAGGCCTCCTAATGGACGAGCGGCGCGTCAAGGAACTGCCCGTCGTGGGCGGCAACGCCATGTATCTGACGCGACTCTCGGCGGGCGTTACGGTGACGGGTGGCCACTCAGCCGGCAACCCGATGGACATGGGCGGAGCGACCGGTGTGGTCGTCAACGGCACTCGCGACGGGAACAGCGAGGCATCGCTCGATGGCGTGCCAAATATGCAGGGATCGAACTCGGCCTTCTCGCCGCCACAGGATCTCGTTCAGGAGTTTAAGGTCCAGACCACGAATTACGACGCGACCATCGGCCGCGCCTCTGGCGCTGTGGTCAACGTATCGATGAAGTCGGGCACCAACAAGTTGCACGGGACGGCCTATCTGAACGACTCGCGGATCCGCGCCGTGCCGTGGTTTTCGAACGGCTGGCTGTACGATCCCACAACAGGACCGATCACCGAGGAGAAGAAGAAACAGGCATCGCCGGGATGGCTGCACCAGCGCTGGGGCGCGACCGCATCCGGGCCGGTGATGATTCCAAAGGTGTACGACGGGCGCAACCGCAGCTTCTGGACGTTTGGCTACGAGGGCGTGAAGGTCGACAGGCAGCCGACTTTCTTCCTGACCGTGCCCACCGCGGATCAGAAACGAGGCGATTTCTCGGCGTTGCTCAAGGCCGGCGCCGTCTATCAAATCTATGATCCGGCAACCATCGCCGCAGCGGCGAATGGACGCTTTTCGCGCTTGCCACTAGCCGGCAATATCGTACCGGCATCGCGCATTGATCCTGTCGCAGCGAAGATGCTCAGCTTCTATCCGGCCGCAAATACGGCGGGCACGTCTGACGGACGGCAGAACTACTTCGGCGTGCAAAAAGAACCCAAGGATTATAAGGGATTTGTCACTAAGATCGATCACAACATCAGCGAGAAGCACCGCGTCTTTGGCCGGGCGAACTGGTCCGACTTCATCACGAGCAAGCAGACGTTGCCGACCATCGCTGTTGGCACGACAAAGACGCAAAAGAACTTCTCGGCCGTCCTTGACGACGTCTATGTGTTCAATCCCCAGTTGCTGCTGAACCTGCGCGCGGGCTTCACTTACTTCAATCCAAACACGGTTCCGAACTCGCGCGGCTTCGATATCACGAGCTTGGGTTTGAAGCCGTCGTTAGTCAGCGAGATTTCGAAATACGCGGATCCGCAAGGCCTCGCCTTCCCGCTGATCTACATCGACGAGGGCGCCTACGCCCAGCTTTCCGACACCGGCGGAAATCCGCAGACGCGCGCCTACCAGACCTATCAGGGAACCCTGACGAAGATTACGGGCAACCATTCTTTCCGTATGGGCGGCGACTTCCGGGTTTTCCGGGAATCCACAGGGAATTTCGGCAACGTGGCTCCACGCTACGAGTTCAGCCGCACCTGGACACGTGGCCCGCTGGATACGTCCCCGGTGGCGCCGATAGGCCAAGGACTGGCCTCGATGCTGCTCGGGCTTCCAACCGGAGGCCGTGTCAACGTGAACTCGTCGTCGGCTGAGCAGAGCATGTTCGCGGCACTGTTCTTCCAGGACGACTGGAAGTTGACCCGAAAATTGACAATGAACGCCGGCATTCGCTGGGAATACGACACGCCAATCACCGAGCGCTACAACCGCTCGCTGCGCGATTTCGACTTCACAGCCGCGAGTCCGGTGTCGGCCGCCGTGCTCGCCAATTATGCGAAGAGTCCGATTCCCGAGGTGCCCGTTTCGCAGTGGAAGACCATGGGCGGGCTGACCTTCGCGGGCGTGAATGGACAGCCGCGGCAGTTGTGGCAAGGCGACCGAAAGAACTTCGCGCCACGCATCGGCCTCGCCTACCAACTCAACCAGAAGACTGTACTCCGCAGCGGCTTTGGCATTTTCTTTACGCAGACGGGCGCCGACCGGTTGAGCGTCAACCAGGGCGGTTTCAACCAGGCGACCAACCTGATCCCCTCGAATGACAACGGCCTGAACTTCCGCGCCACACTGCAAAATCCGTTCCCCGATGGAATCCAGCCTGCGCCCGGTACATCGCAAGGGATGTCCACGTCTCTCGGACGTGGCGTCTCGTTTTTCGAGACCAAGTTGCGCGTGCCGTACATGCAGCGCTGGTCGTTCAGCGTCCAACGCAGCCTCGGCTGGCAGAGCCTGATTGAAGTTCAGTACGTTGGCAATCGCGGAACCGGCCTCGGCGTGTCGACCAATTACAATGCGATTCCGAGGCAGTATCAAACGACGTCGCTTGTGCGCGATCAGGCCAACATCGACTATCTCGCGCAGCAGGTCAACAGTCCATTTTTCGGCGTACCCGAGTTTGCGGGCACCGGCCATGCCAGTAATCGCGTAGCTCGCAACATTTTGCTCAAGCCCTACCCGGAATTCGGCGACATCACCAACGACCAGCCGGCCGGGATGTCCTGGTATCACGCCATGCAGGTGATGTTCGAGAAGCGGCTTTCGCGCGGCTTCACGATTCAGTCGTCATACACATGGTCGAAATTTATGGAAGCGACAGCGTACCTGAACGAGACGGACGCGGCGCCCGAGCACGTGATCTCGGACCTCGATTTCCCGCAGCGCTTCACCATCAGCGGTATTTGGGAACTGCCCTTCGGGCGCGGCCGCGCGTACGGGAGCAACATGAACCGCTGGCTCGACACGATGGCTGGCGGATGGCAGGTTCAGGGCTGGTATGAGGGCCAGTCGGGCGACGCACTCAGCTTCGGCAACAACAGTTTTTACGGCGATCTGCACGACATTCCGATGCCGATTTCCGAACGCTATCCGACGCGCTGGTTCAATGTCGACGCCGGGTTTGAACGTTCGCCCGGCAAGGGACTGCAAAACAACATCCGCATCTACAGTTCGCGCTTCACGGGTTGGCGCGCCGATGGCATCAACAATCTGGATGCCTCGCTCTTCAAGAACATTAAGCTTTCGGAGCGTTTTACGGCGCAGGTGCGAATCGAAACCTACAACACGCTGAACCACGTGCAGTTCGACGTGCCGAACACAAGTCCGGCATCCACAGCCTTCGGCACCGTAACGGCCGAAAAGGGCCACGGGCAGCGGCAGGTCACCTTTGGTGCTAAGCTGCGTTTCTGACCGCTAGTCGCGGGCCGAGCGGAGTTTCTCGCGCAGCAGTGCCGCCATCTCGGCGGCGCTGCTGACGCGCAGGACATCGAAGCCGGCGGCGAGTCCACTCTGCTCGCCCACCGCGGAGTCTTCCACGACGAGCGGGTTCGTGGCCGCAAGCAGTTGTGCAGCCTTCAGATAGGGATCGGGGGCGGGCTTGTGGCGCTCAACATCCTCGCCGCAGATCACGGTCTGAAAGAGCGGCCGGATGCCCGCCGCTTCTAGCACTGGATCGATCTCAGCATGTGCGCTCGACGAGACTACCGCGAGTGCGTACCCGCCCAACGTCCGGATCAAGTCGAGCGTTCCGGCTAGCAGCGGAGGCGTGGCGCGCATGCGTTCGCGCACAAGCGCCTGTTTGCGCGGATAGCGGTTCCGCATCTCCTCATAGCTGGCTGGCTTGTGCGCGTGCTTGAGGAAAAACTCGATCGTGCCGCGTTCGGAGACACCCACACAGCAGGCAGCGAACGTCTCCCAATCGACTCTCAGGTCGAAATCCGCGAGAGCCTCGCACCAGCAGGCAAAGTGGACCGGTTCACTATCGGCGAGAACGCCGTCGAAATCGAAGAGTATCGCATCGTAGGCGGGCATCTACTTGGCCCCCGCCCCGCCCATTCCCGTCCACTCAGCGCAGTGCTCGTTGCGGATTCCGATACGCGCGAGGGCACGGCCGGCCGTAGCGTTGACGATGTCGTCAATCGTCTTTGGGCGGTTATAAAAAGCGGGCACAGGCGGCATGAGAATCGCTCCGTTCGCGGCCGCCTGCGACATCAGACGCAAGTGCCCGGCGTGCAGCGGCGTCTCGCGCACCATCAACAGTACCGGGCGGCCCTCTTTCAATTGGACGTCAGCCGCGCGCGCGAGCAGGCCAGCATCATAACAATTGGCGATGGCGGAGAGCGTCTTGATGCTGCAAGGTGCGACGATCATGCCGAGCGTCGCAAACGAGCCGCTGGCGATGCTGGCTCCGATGTTGGCCGCGGGATGGACGAAATTGGCGAGGGCTTCAACATCGCGCAATTTCCAGTCCGTCTCCTCGGAGATCGTCGCTTTGCCCGACGAACTGATCACGAGATGCGTCTCGATGGACTCGTCGCGCGCCAGCATCTCGAGAATTCGTATGCCGTAAATCACACCCGAAGCGCCGGAGATCCCAATAATTATGCGTCTTGTCAAAAACTCCCCCTCGTATACACTTACAGCATTCGAGGGGCGGACTTGGCAAGTCCCGCAGATGGCACGTCAGCGTCGCTCGACGGGTTCAGACTCGGGAACCGGTACGGGAGCGGCGATGCCGGCAGTCTTGCGTTCGCCCTGGTTCAACAGATGCGACATGGCGCCGGCGCCGAACGCCAGGATGCTGTAGAGGAGGTACGACAAATGCAAGGGCAGCGCGCGAGTCGCAAACCACAATCCGCGCTTGCACGCCAGGAAATGGTAGAGCTTCCAGTTCAGCGCAATGATGCCTAAAAAGGAAGCAATTGAGAGCGCCAGCGCGGCGGGATAGATCGATACCGCCGCCAACAGCACGGCCGAACTCAGCATCAGAGCGCCGCTCAAACGCTGCGAGACCGCCAGATTCAGGTCGTCGGGCAGCCGGTTGGAGCGCAGGATCAGCCGTGTCCAGGGGAGCGCCCTGTCGAAAATGTCGGAGTGCAGCAATCCGCTGAGGCGCCAGCGCTTCAGATGTGTAGCCTGGATCGTGGCGTCGAGCACAATCTTATGGCCTGCTTCCCGGAGCCGGTAACCAAGATCGATGTCCTCAATGCAAGGCCGCGCATACGAGTCATCGAATCCGCCCGAGGCGTCGAACACATCCCGCCGGATCGCACCGCAGCCTGTCCAAAAAACCGCTGAATCGGAGCAGCCATGCTGGTGGACGTAATGGTGCAACAGATTCTTATACTGCGAAACGAACCCAGGATCTCCGGGCTCATCATCATAGGATCCGATGATCGCGTCGATGCCGGGGTCGTCTTCGAAGCGGGCCATGAAGCGTGCGACCGTATCCCGATGTACGCACACATCCGCATCCACGAACAGCAGCACTTCGCCACGAGCAATCGCGGCGCCCAGATTGCGCGCCGAAGCCGGTCCTTTCCTGCCGCGCACATTGAGAACGAGCGCACCGGCCGCCGCGGCCACTTCGGCCGAGTCGTCCGAAGAACCATCGTCGACTACAATGCACTCCAGCACGGGAGCCTGCGAACGTCCTATTGCCCTCAAACATCGCGCCAGATGCTCCCCACCATTGAAAACTGGGATAATGATTGAGAAAGTCGGCACTGAAGTAAGGAACCCCAGTGCAGCGCAGAGGTTGCGTAATATTGATGGCAGGCGTGGCTTAAAAAGCCCCAACCAAGCGGCGCAACACGCCCAGGACCTGCGATTGAAACTCGGCTGCGATGCGAAGATCCACCAGCGCCGGGAGTACCGCGGCCCAGGCCAATGATCCGCGCGGTGTTCCGATCCCGCATCCCGCCAGCAGCAGCACAAAAAGCGGGCCGAGCGGACGGCTGTAGCTGTATGTGGTGAGCCAGAAATCCCGTTGTGTCATCGCCAGCACGAACGCGACTTGCAGCGCCAGCGCCACGCGCAGCGCGCCTGGCGGCATCTTGCGCAGACGCAGCGCGGCCATCACCGTCGCCGCCATGGTGGCTACCAGCGCGAGCCAGTCGAGAGCCGAGGCGATCCTGTTGAGCGGCGAAGGCAGGTCATAGGTCGTTGGCTCCAAGGCGCGCAGCAGAATTCCGATTTGGAACTCGGGAATGACCCAACTCGGGATCGCGACGTTGAGCGTCGTGTCGGCGGGCGGAAGAACCCCGGTTAGATAGGCGTACCAGCAGAGCGTGGGAAGCGCGGCGCTCGCCCACCAGGCAGCCTTGCGCCAATCCCGGCGGAACAGTGCGGAAAGAACGCAGGCCGCCACGAGCAGGACTCCTGTCTCGCGCACCAATCCTGCCGCTGCGAGCGTGATCCACAATCCGCGCGTGCGCTCCGTCGACAGTTGCCACGCGAAACAGGCAGTGAGCGCCGCCAACGCCACATCCACCGTCATCGAGTCAATCGCGACCAGGGCCGCCGGCACAATCAAAAACAGCAGGCCGAGGGCCGCGTGCCGCCCTTGCGATTCCATGATACAGCCCAGCCAGTAGACGCCTCCGAAGAGAAAGGCGGCTATCACCAGAACGTAAGCGCCGTCGATGAGAGCATCCTGGCCGCCTGCCAGCATCCACGCCAGCAGAGGTACGAGAATCCGGCGCGCGCGCAGCAAGGGCTCGTCGAAATAAGCGGCTGTGCCTTGCCTCAGAAATGGATCGTGCGCGAGAAAGCGGTAGAATTGCCCGTCGTATCCGATCGGGTGCCTGCTGCGATAGGTGGTCGCGGCCAAGCGTTCCGGCACAGGTATCGTCTGCCCGGTGCGGAACAGTCCGGTCCAGTTGCCGGCGTAATTCGCATGAACCGTGACGGTCTGCCACGCGAGTGTCAGCGCGACTGCGAGCAAAGCCCAGTTCCAGACGGTTAGCCTCGAAGACAAAGCGCCGATTTTCATTATGCGAATCTCATGCCAACAGGCGCTCGAAATAGGGCGCGGCCAGACGGCCCACCAGCCCCTCTGGAATCAGGCCGCGGCGGTAAAGCCCCAAGCCAGCTTGAAACACACGCTGGCTTGCCGCAGGAGCAGCTTCGCGCCGGCAGACCCGCTCGAAGCGCTCGAGCGCGGTGCGCGTGGCAAGTTCACGAACACTTGTCCGCTGTTGCTCCGCCTGGCTAAAGAGCTCCGCGATGCGCTGGCCAAGGCGGCGCTCCATGAATGCGTCGATCGCCGCGTCCGCGATACCGGCAAACTCCATGGTGCCGCCCAGCACGCCGCCGCAATTGCTGACGAAATCCGGCAGGACCAGCACCCCGCGACGCAGCAGAACCGCTTCAGCCTCGTCCGTACACGGGGAGTTCGCACCCGGAGAGACTAGCCGCGCCTGTACGAGCGCTGCGTTGTCGCGATGCAGGCTGTGATGGCGCGCGCAGGGGAAAAGTAGATCGCAAGGCAATTCGAGCAGTTGCGGCGGCGCGACACGTTCGGCGCCGGGGAACGTTTGAACAAACGCTGTTCCGCTGGCCGCACTCGCCGCGAGCAGACGCTGCACGGGCAGTCCGGCGGGATTGTACAAAGCCCCGCTCGATGTGGATACGCCGACGACGCTCACACCGGTCTCTTCCAACATGCGGGCCAACTCACTGCCCACCTTCCCGAAGCCCTCAATGATCGCGCGGGCGCCGCGCCATTCGATGCCGCCGTGCGCCGCCGCTGCGCGCGCCGCTACCAGCACACCACGCGCCGTGTAGGAGCCGGAGCGGCCGCCGCGCAGTTCGCGCCGTCCGACCGGTACGTCAGCGGAGTGCAGCATGTGACGAATCTCCGCGGCGTTGGTGCCCATATCAGGCATCGGGACATACACACGCGATTTCAGAAGCGGCGCGATGGCCGCGGCATAAGCACTCAGCCGACGCCGGCGTTCTTCCAACGGAGCGTCGGGATCGAAGCTAACTCCACCCTTCGCGCCGCCTTGCGGCAACCCCAGAAAGCCGTATTTGAGCGTCATATTGCGGGCCAGCAGAGCCAGTTCCGCGGCATCGACGCCCAGGGCCATGCGCAAGCCTCCACACGAGCGCCCGCCCACGAAAGAGTCGATCGCGAGAAAGCCCCCATCGTCCACATTCACCACGCAGGGCGGCGTCATGAATCTTCCCGGATCGCGTGAGCGACAATAAAATGCCCCGTCAGCGAGGAGGTTGGCCAGCGGTCGAGACTCTCAAGCGCCAGCAGTAGACGCAGAAATATTCTTTGCAGAAATGCCGGGCCGCCACTCAGAAAGCGGCATAGCGGCAGAACCAGGATTCGTGGAGAATGCATGATGGCGTGTTGTTGGACCACGCGGAAGCCAGCTTGTTGCAACAAGCTCGATAGGCCGGCGGGACCGCAGGTTGCGCCTACATAGTACGGCACGATGCCACTGCGAAGCAAGGGCGCGGAAGGCAGACTATTGCGCAGCCGGATCACGGGGTTCGCCAGGTTATCCATCGTTAGGAACAACTGTCCGCCGGCTCCCAGAATCCGGTGCATCTCGCGCAACGACACGCTGACCTCGTCGAGCGATTCGAAGTGATCGAGCGTCGATAACGAAACGACTGCCTCGACAGCCCCGTCGGCCAACGGCAGACGCCGCACATCTCCGCAGAGCAGTACCGGCGGGCATTGCGAGCGCTTCGCCTGCACGAGCGTCGGCAGTGAGCATTCCACGGCAACAAGCGTGGAGCTATGTGCGGACAACAGAGCGCACACGCCGGCGCCAACAGCCTCGTCGAAAGTATCGGTTTTCAGAATCCGCTTCCAGAGTGCGAGCGGAAGCCAGCGAACCAGAGCCGCACGGTTCACGGCATCGGCGTATTCCCGCCACACGAAGTTGCGCGCGAATGGTTCAAGCTCCTCGCCAAGTTCCGTCCAATGCGTCTGCTGCATAGTTCCCGAACGCCTGAGACACTACCCTGCCCGACGCAGTCCGAAGCGACGCGGCGTCCAGGCCATGCCGAACCAAGGCAGTCAATGCTTGGAGTTTAGCATCGAGCGGTGGCGTTTTGCGTATGTCGGCGGTCCCGGAGTAAGTTGTCGTCTAAGATAAAGTTGCCTTGAAATCCATCTGTGGTGTACGATTCTGTCGTTCGGAGGAGAAAGATGAAAAAGCCTTATTTCGTTTGCCTCGCATCTACGTTTCTGATTGCGGGAACGATTCAAACCCAGGCAGCCGGACTTCCAATTGCGGCGCAGGCGCAGGCATCTTCCGCGCCACAGCCTGAACTGACGACTCTCAAGTCGACCTTCATCCCTGGCGAGAAGACGATCTTCTATGACGACTTCAGCGACATGGGCGCTGGCGATGCTCCGCCGCACTTCAAGGTTCGCGGAGCCGCACCCGAACTGCGCGCCGCGGCGAACATCCGCCAACTCTCGATTACACAGCGGGGATCCATGTTCCCCAACCTCACCGCCTTGCCCAAGAACTTCACATTTGAAGCCGAGATCAAGGTGGATAAGCCGGTCCGCGCACTGGCACACCTAATCCTCTATTCCAAGGAGAAGCAGATTTTCGTCTTGACCACGACGGCCATGGCCAGTCTCGTGGAGATGGTCGCCGTAGTGAAGGTTCCATACCAGGAACTGGGGCGCAAACGATCGCCCGCCAATTGGAACGAGCCTGTGAAGATCGACCTCTGGATTCAGAACGGACGGATTCGAGCCTTCGTTAACGGCGATAAGCAACTCGACTTCAATCAGGTCGATCTGCCGGCGATCGACAAAGTCGAGATAGCGCACGATTTCTATGGCGCCAATCAGGCCATCGGATATCGCATGGTCCGCTTTGCCGAGTCGACGCCGGATTTCAGCCAGATGATCGCTTCGTCTGGCCGCTACGTGACGCACGGCATTCTCTTTGACACCGGCAGCGACCGGCTGAAACCGGAATCGGCGCCCGTGATCCAGTCCATCGCGCGCGGCCTCGAAACGAATCCGAACCTGAAGCTGCAAATCGAAGGGCACACTGATTCGGTTGGCAATGCGGCCCAGAATCTCGATCTGTCGAAGCGCCGCGCAGAGGCGGTGAAAGCGGTGCTCGTCGCGCAATTCAAGGTGGACGCAGCGCGCTTGACCACGGCCGGTCTGGGCGCGACGAAACCGATAGATTCCAACGACACGCCACAAGGACGGGCACAGAACCGGCGCGTCGAACTCGTCAAGCAATAGTCGTATTCACAAGAAACTGCGAAGGCGTCCTAACGCGGACGGATCGGCAGCACTTGGCTCCCACGATCCTCGATCGTGCGCAGCACCAGGCGTTCCGGATAGACGTCCATCACACGGCAACTGGAAGCCGCATCATGTTCCACCATTCCGGGCAAGGTGAGATAGTGTATGCCGTTCTTCGCAGCGTAGCCGCCTCGGTGATCGTGGCCATTGATGTAGGCAACCACAGAGGGTTCTGACTCGATAATCTTGAGCACGTCGCCGTGGTCCCAAAGCAAATGCTCCGGCCTGCACGATTCCGTCAGCACCGGGAAGTGGCAAAACACGATTGCCCTCTCACTTCTCTTCGTCGCTTCGGCAAGCGTCTGTTTGAGCCATTCGCGTTGCTGCGGACCCACCGCTCCGTTCCACGCCTGAGCATTTCTAGCGCCCTCGGACCGCAACTTATCCAGCATCTCGCGCCCCGCGAGGCTCAGTGCGTGAGATTCTGACCAGCCGCCACTCACGCTGACGTTCATTCCGTCCAGCACCACGAAGCGCCAACCACGTGCAGCAAAGTGATAGTACGCGTCAGTCATGCCGAGCCGCTGCAGCACCACCTCGCGCGGGGCGCAGAAATCGTGATTGCCGAGAACGTGAAGCTGGGGGGCGCCAACCTGTCGAAGCACTCGCAAAATCGCGTCGAAGTTCTCGATGCCGTCGTCGACCAGATCGCCCAACTGGATGACGAACTCCAGGCGCTCTTTGCGCAGAGCGGCCACGCAATGAGTCAGCTTCGCCAGCGACTCCCGGTAGGCGCGCACTCCCTTGGCATCTTTTTCCGCATATTGAACGTCGGCAAGTAAGCCGAAGGAGAACAGCGGTTGCGCAGTCTGCGGCAGGGCACGTTGCGCCACCAGCAAACCCGCTGCGCGTGCAACAAACGATCGTCGAAGCATATTGTGAAAGTTTAGACGATCGGAGCTTACACCACACGTTGGACTCGCACCGGGTGCGGCGGCGCTGCTGACGCAAGCGATGCGGATATCCGATTCTGTATGCTGATTGGACAGGAGCCAATCAGTGCAAACTATTTCGAGACGTACACTTCTCTCTAGCGCCGCAGCGCTCACGGGTGCACTTTCTTCGCGGGAACTTTTAGCCGCCGGATCGCGGCCGAACATCATCCTCTGCATGGGCGATGACCACGGCTGGAACGAGACCGGCTACAACGGGCACCCGTTTGTCCGCACTCCCGTGTTGGACGACATGGCGGCCAGCGGGCTGCGCTTCGACCGCCTGTATTCCGCCGCGCCGGTTTGCTCGCCGACGCGCGGCAGCATCATGACCGGACGGCATCCAAACCGATACGGAGCGTTTGCCCCCAACTACTCAATTCGCCCCGAAGAGATCACGCTCCCGCAGCTTCTCAAGCAGGCGGGTTATGCCTGCGGTCATTTCGGCAAGTGGCACTTGGGACCAGTGAAAGCCGGATCGCCCACCAACCCAGGAGCGATGGGATTCGACGAGTGGTTGTCGCACGACAATTTTTTCGAGATGAATCCGCCGCTGGTGCGCAACGGCGCCGCGCCGCAAACGTTTCAGGGCGAAAGCTCGGAGATCGTGGTACGCGAAGCCACACGTTATATCAGTAAGGTCAAGCAGCGGCCTTTCTTCACCGTGATCTGGTTCGGATCGCCGCACGCACCATACTCCGGCGTCGATGCGGATCTGGCGTTGTATGGAAAGGCTCCGAAGGATTTGCAGGCTCGCTTTGCTGAAATCACTGCGCTGGATCGCGCAATGGGCCAGTTGCGCGCCTATCTGAAATCGGAGCGGCTCAACGGCAATACCCTGCTCTGGTATTGCGGTGATAACGGAACTCCCGCCGACGCGCGCCTGAACATGGCCTTCCGTGGCAACAAGGGCAGCGTCTGGGAGGGCGGATTGCGCGTGCCCGGCATCATCGAATGGCCGACGAGAATCAAGCCGCGTATCACGAACGTAAACGCGGTCACGAGCGACATGCTCCCGACCCTCTGCGATCTAGTGGGACAACCGTTGCCCAAGCGCCCGATCGACGGCATCAGCCTCGCGCCGCTGCTGGAGGGCCGGATGAAGGAGCGCCCGTCGCCCATCTGCTTCTGGCAATACAACACCAGGCAGGAGGCGAAGGAGAGCCCCGGACCGTATATCGACGGCGCGTTGCAGCGCGGCACGACGCCGACGGCCAAGGTGGAGACGGTCGTGTTCAACAACTACCGCCACGCGCGCGCGAAAACCACGGACTTCGGCGGCAGTGCCGCCATTCTGGGAAACCGCCACAAACTGGTGGTCCCGCCCGACAGCACGCCGCAACTCTACGATGTGCAAGCGGATCCAGGTGAGAGCAACGATGTCGTTGCGAAGAACGCGGACCTGGCCGCCAATATGCACAAAACGCTCGAGACGTGGCAGCGCTCGGTTGAGGTCAGCCTGACCGGAGCCGATTACCGCAAATGAAACCGAGCGGCGATCTTCGCAGCACGCCTCAAGACTGGTAACGCGCGCAAAACTGGCTGAGTTGAACGCCCTCAGCGGGATCGCGAGGTTCATGCACTATGTCCGGGCGCGGCAGCACTTGACGTGACTACGGCGGTCGCCGCAACAATAAGCCATGCGTTTAGCATCCGGCTGTAAATTGTCCCGCCGCGCCTTTGTTGCCGGCGGGGCATTGCTCCCGCTTGGCATGAGAGCGGCTGCTCCGGTGGGAAGACCGAGCGTGATTTTGATCCTTTCCGACGACCAGGGCTACGGCGATCGGAGAAAGATGCAGTTCTCTGGCAGATCGATGTCATCCGTCCCGGACGCTTCGCCGTCTTCGCGCGATACCTGTGCGCAACGGGCAGTACGGGATCGCGGGTGGAATTGCGGCACGACGGAGAGACAATCGGCACTACCGTCCGTCAGGCAACACCCATGGATCCCAAGCCGCGCCGCGACCTCGTCAGTACGGGCGCCTATCGGGATATGTACTGGTCGGAACTTCGGCTGGGAGAGATCAATCTCCCGCGCGGAACGGGCCAACTGGAAGTGCGCGTGCCGTCGATCGCGGCCGGCCCTGCTCTCGATTTGCAGAGCCTGATCCTCAAACGCATCGAGTAATCATGAACACCAAAATTCTGCTTGCACTCTTATTTGCGGTAACAATCGGTATGGCGCAGGAGCCTGTACCTCAGCCGGTGCAGACACCCTGGGACGGCGTTCCCGAGGCGTTTCGCAATCTTCCGATCGGACGCTTTCAGGCGCCGGCGGATCTGGCGCAATGGAAGGCACGGCGCGAGAGCGTCCGGAAGATCGTCGTAGACAGCCTCGGCGATATTCCGCCGCGTCCGAAGCCCCTCCGGGTGCGGACTGTTTCGGTGGAAAAGCGGAACGGCTGCAGCGTCGAGAAGTTCGTCTTTCACAACGGCGTAGATGCGGAAGTGCCCGGATATATCGCCATTCCGGACAAACGCGCGGGCCGGCTACCCGCGATCCTCACCATGCACGGCCATAGCAGCAGCAAGGAGAACATGTTCGGCTATCAGCCGACGTCGCAATTTGTCTCCGATCTGTTGTGCGGCAAGGGCTATGTGGTTCTGGGCATCGACAACTACTTCAACGGCGAGCGCAAGGGCAGCGGCCCTGCCGGCAACCTCGAAGTCATGGCGAAGAATTCGGATCAGGAACTGTCTCAGTTCAAGCTGAATCTTTGGCTGGGACGCACATTGTGGGGCATGATGCTGCGCGACGAACAGATCGCGCTCGACTACCTCGTTTCGCGCCCCGAAGTGGATCCGAAGCGCATTGGCGCTCAAGGCATGAGCATGGGAAGTACGCGGGCCTGGTGGCTGGCCGCGATCGACGACCGCATCAATGCAGTCGTCGGCGTCGCTTGTTTTACACGCTACGAAGACATCATCGCAACCCGCAACCTGCGCGCGCATGGCATCTACTATTTCGTGCCCGGCCTGCTGAAGCATTTCGATTCGGAAGCGATCATGGCGCTGTTGGCGCCCCGGCCGTTTCTCGCGCTGACGGGCGACAGCGACGCTGGCTCGCCACCAACGGGCATGAAAACACTTGAACAGGTTCTCTCGCAGGTCTACCGGATTCACGGCGTGCCGGAGAATTTCCAGAGCGTCATCTACCCGAAAACGGGCCATGTCTACACCGATGACATGAAGAAGCGAATGACAGACTGGTTTGACAAGCACTTATAACGCGCCGCCGCCTTTTATTTGATCCGGCAGGCCTTCCAGTGTTCCGTTGCCGCACAGTCCGCGCCAGCTGCACAATTGCCGATATACTACACTCGATGCTGACCCGACGAGCGTTCTCACAACTCAGCGCGACCTCCGTGCTGTCCCAGAAGCAGAAGCCTGCTTCCCTGCCGAATATTCTGCTGATTCTTTCTGACGACCATGCCGCGGAGTTCACCGGATGTTACGGAAACCCTGTGATCCGGACCCCGAACATCGACCGCTTCGCGAGCGAAGGAATGCGCTTCACCCGTTTCTTCTGTTCCGCGCCGCAGTGCGTTCCCTCGCGCACCGCCCTTCTCACGGGACGCAGTCCCGTCGCGGCCAGGATGGGGCGTTTTACGTCGCCGCTCCCGCCCGACGTCGTGACGCTCCCCGAGTTGCTGCGTTCCGAGGCCGGCTACTTCACCGGAATCTGCCGGCGCCAGTTCCACCTCGACGGAGCGCCGGGGCCGAACAGCAAGGCCGTCTATGAAAAGTACGGCCTGCAGACTTTTCAGAACCGCGTCGATTATCTCGACCGCCAGTCCCCGCGCGGAATGACAGCTCAGCGCGTCAACGAGTTTTTCGACAAACGCCCGGCCAACAAGCCATGGTTTCTGTGGGTCAACTTTGACGATCCGCACTTCCCTTGGGACAACATTCCGGGCGGCGTCGATCCCAAGCAGATTCCGGTTCCCAAGTGGCTGCCCGATTTGCCCGGCGTGCGCGAGGATCTGCGTCGCTACTATGACGAAGTTGGACGCATGGACGGCGAATTCCAACTGGTGCTCGACACCGTGCAAAAGCGCGCCGGTCTTGACAACACGCTGGTCGTCTTCGCCGGTGACAATGGTATTCCCTTCCCGCACGGCAAGGGTTCGCTCTACGATCCCGGGCTGCTCGTTCCGTTCGTGGTTCGCTGGCCCGGGCGGATTCAACCCGGAAGCGTAACGAACGACCTGGCATCCGGAGAGGACCTGACTCCGACTCTGCTCGATGCCGCCGGTATCCGGCCCGCAAAGGGGATGACTGGGATCAGTTTCCTGCCGCGCCTTCGCGGCCAGGCTTACGAGAGCCGGAAGCACATCTTCGGCCAGCGCCTGACGCACGGCGGCAGGCCGTTTCAGGAAGGGACCACGACACATACGTTCGACCTCTCGCGCATGGTCCGCTCCAGCAAATACAAGCTGATTTACAACTGCACGCCGGGTATGCAGTATTCGCCGGTGGATAGTTACTACCAAGCAAGCTGGATGCAGATGTCGGAAGAAAATGCTTGGGGCAGACTCGCGCCACACTTCGCGAAAGCCTACTTCTCGCGCGCCCGTCCTGTCTTTGAACTCTTCGACATGGACGCCGATCCCAACGAATTGAACAACATCTACGGCCGCCCGGAAAACGCGGCGCTCGAGCGTGAATTGAAGCTGGCGCTTCAGGAAAAGATGATCATCGATTACGACTTTTTGCCGCTGCCCTTGACGTCATAACTGGCGGGACGAATTACCAGACCTTGAGTTTGAGCGCTCCTTCTCCGGGGTTCTCGAAGGGGCCGGCCGAAGGCGTGGCGGCGTTGCGCTTCGCGCCCAGGTAGTCGCTGTCGATCGTCACCGGCGAGCCGTCGGCGTTTTCGTACGCAAGGCCGGGAACTTTTGCCTTACCCAAGAGCCCGGTGTTCACAATCTTCGTCGCGGCTTTACGCACCTCCGCACCTAAGTTCAAGCGAAGATAGACTCGAGCTCCGTCCTCGACGATTTCGGGTTTCGGATCCGCTGCGGACAGGTTGATGGAGCCGCTCTCAGTTGCATAAGCGCGAGCGCCATTGAGATAGACATTACCGCCCGTGTAGAGCGGATACTCGCGGTGGTTATAGACCCACAGTCCGTACCCTCCGAATCGCAGGGGGTTGGCATCGGCCTCGGTTCCGGCCGAAGGCGGCGCGCCGTTCCCTACGAAGATGTTGTTGTAGAAACGATCGTCTCCGCCCGTGATGCTGTTCAGGCCGGCGAGAGCCGTCGAGTGCGCTTTGTGATACGGCGTGGAGCGCCTCGGTTCGGGCCGGCTGATGATCCTTCCGGTCATCAGATTGTGCGCATAGGCTCCGCCCTCGGACATATCGTGCAGACTGACGCCGGAGAGAAACAGGTTGTTATCCACAAGGAACGGCCCGTGATCCACTTCGACAAACAGGTCGTCAGTCGTGTTGTCGTAGAGAAGATTTCCGGTGATGCGCGTGCCCTGCGCCATCCAGTCCATCCAAAGTCCGCGGCCGGCGTTGTGTATCCGGTTGTTCTTGATTACGACGTCGATGGCAGCGTGCAGCTTGATACCGCCCATTTCCGCACCTGCAAACTGCCGCTTGGCCCAGATGTTGTAGATGTGGTTGTTGGTGATCTGGCTGAAGACCGGGCCGAGGCTGCCGGCGATTCCGGTCTGCTCACAGTTGAAGATGGTGTTGTTTCTGACGATGTGCGAGCCAATCTTCTCGCGCGACCAACCGGCGTCGAGTGCACGCACGATGACTTCGTTGTAGTGAGTGGCGCCGTCTTTGCGCGGATCGTTGATCCAGACATTGTGGCCGGTCTTGCGATCCTTGCCCAAGGTGATACCCGAGCACTTCGAATCGCTGATGATGTTGTTTTCGATGATCCAACCCTTGCTCCAATGCGTACCGATCAAGCCGATCTGCTCCGCCGTGGGTGCGGCCCATTGCGTCGCCGCCTGGCTCATGCGGAAACCGCGCACCGTAATGTAGTCGCGGCCCGGCTGGTCCGGGTAGAAGCAACTGTCGCGCACGTTGATCTCGACCAGTTCCTCGTTCGGATTCTTATCGTGGAAGTTCGCGTAGATGTAAGTGTTCGTTCCGTCGCTCTCGCAGAACCAGGTCCATGTGGAACCCTCGCGGTCCCTGCTGTCAGGAAATGGCTGCGGATTCAGAACACGCTCCAGCAAGTGGGTTTCATACAGCGATTTGCCGTTGAGGTAGACTTCGCCGGTATGGTGCGGCCTTCCCTTGTTGGTGAACCAGTCGCCGGCGATAAGGTCGGTGTAGGGATTGTACTTGCCGAAGAAGGAATTCGGCAGCGTCGCCTTCCACACTCCGGTGCTGAAAGGTTTCCAGCCGCGAACCACTTCCGATCCCTTGATGACGGCCTTTTCGCCCGCAGCCGCCTGATACACGATCCGGCGTGAATCGGACTCTCCGCCGCGCGGCGGAGTGATCCGTTCGCGATACGTGCCTTCATGCACCGTAATCGCATCGCCCGCCTGCGCCACTCGGGCGGCGGCGGAAATCGTCAGGAAAGGTTTTGTCGACGAACCGTCGTTATGATCGTTTCCCCGAACGGAGACATGGATCTCCCTGGCGGAGGCGGCGGGGGCGAGAAGCCCCAGTAAAAGCAGTGTGATTGTGAGATCTCTGAGAAAGTATGTGCGCATGGCTCGGGCGGCATCTTTGACCGGAACCAACTGTTCCGTTACCGATCACGGACCAGTCTACGTCGTGGATGTGCGCTTGTCAAACGAGTTCGCGGAGGTTCGCGAAGGTTGGAAGGATTACAGCAGATTCGCTGGCTCCAGCCGGACCAGCGGCAGTCTTAGCTTCTGCCCGAATGAATTTCTTGGATCAACTACGGATTTTGTAATTGGTTGCGATTACCCTGAATGCAAATTCTCCGTAAGCGCCATGACGGCGCTTACGATTGCTGCCCAGTTAGGGATCGCGATGGATGCTCCGTCGGCTGTCTATGCCGCGGATGCTTTGGCGGGCGTAGGCTGCGCGATAGCAGCTTCTTTCCGCATTGACCGGCTAATTACCCGGCGCGCAAGTTTGCGTTTGCGCTGGCGGCCGAAGCGCGCCTTATCTCCACTTTGTTGTGACATGTGGTCCAAGCGTAGCAGGTTGCGTCCGCCAGCGCCGGGAAATCGCATTCAGCGAGACTTGCGGCGATCTATCTCAACGCGCTGCGGGGCCTCCCAAAGGGACGACGATCGCGGCTTCCGCTGCGTGCGGCACATAGAGGCCTAAGACCAGATCGGCATGGGACGGCAATTCTGGAGGAATGTTCGGGCGCTATGCTGGAGCGGGATACCATGAAGACAACGCTCCTCGCCATGCTGCTGATTTCTACCATCGTTTCCAGCGCTGCGCCGATAGCCGTACACGGCCATCGCGGCGCGCGCGCGTTGCGTCCCGAAAACACGCTGCCCGCTTTTGAGTACGCCATCGCCGCGGGCGTGGATGTGCTCGAACTCGACCTGGCCGTGACGCGCGATAACGTGCTCGTTGTGTCGCACGACCCGCGAATGAACCCGGCAATCTGCCAGGGTCCGCAAGGCACGCGCGTGATTCGCGAGATGACGCTCGTCGAGTTGCGGCGCTGGGATTGCGGCGCGTTACGGAATCCTCAATTCCCCTTACAACAGACTGTGGCCGGAACGCGCGTGCCGACTCTCGACGAGGTATTCGCGCTTGCGCCACGCGGTACTTTCGGCTTCAACATCGAAACCAAGAGCTTTCCGAACGAGCCTGCACTGACGCCCGCGCCGGAAGAGTTCGCGCGGATGCTGGCGGAGACCGTGCGGCGCCACAAACTCGAATCGCGCGTGATTGTGCAGTCCTTCGATTTCCGGACGTTGCTCGCGATGAAAAAGATCGCGCCGGAGTTGAAGCTGTCGGCGCTCTATGGCGTGGGTGCGTTCGACTTCGTCGCAGTGGCGCGCGAGGCGGGCGCTTCCATCGTCTCGCCGGAGTATCGCACGGTCACGCCGGAAAAGGTCAGGGCGGCACACAAAGCCGGCTTGCAAGTCGTGCCGTGGACGGCCAACGCACCGGCCGACTGGGATCGTCTGATCGCGGCAGGCGTGGACGCCATCATCACTGACGATCCCGCGGCGCTGATCGCGCACCTCAAGCGCCGCGGCCTGCGCTAGCGCGACTGCTTGTACATCATCAGCAACATGCGCGTGGGCGTCAAGGCGCGAATGCCGTGCTCGAGTTTCGGTTCCATCATCGCCCAAGTGCCGGGAGCGCCGTCGATGACGTCGCTGCCCAAAGTAAGCTTGGCACTGCCGTCGACGATGTGGATCGAGGCGCGCATCGGCGCCGTATGCGCCGTGAGTTCCTGCCCGGCGGCAAACCCGAATAGAATCACCTTCACGTGATCGTCCTGGTACAGCGTGCGGCTCAGGATGCCATTTTCCGGGATCTCGGCTTCGCGCGCGAGGTCGTTAAAGAGTGTGTATTCATTCGCCATGATTCCAATCATAGCGGGCGTCAACTACCGAAGCAGTGACTTCCATCACACGATTTTGGGCTATTCGGAGAGCGTGTAGGCGCGCACCGACGAGGCGCGGCCAGTCGCCTGATCGACTGAGACGATCACGGCGTGCAGTTCGACGCCGCCCTTGGCGGCCTCCATGCGAGACGGGATCGAGGTCAGAAAGCGGCGCAGAATCGTTTGCCGCTCGACGCCGATGATCGACTCGTAGGGTCCGGTCATACCGGCATCGGTCTGGTAACCCGTGCCGTCCGGCAGCACGCGCGCATCGGCTGTGGGAATGTGCGTGTGCGTGCCAACCACGGCGGACACGCGTCCATCGAGATACCAGCCCATGGCCATCTTCTCGCTGGTCATCTCGGCGTGAAAATCGACGAAACGCACTTTAACCGCAGGGTCGAGCGCACCAATGATCGCGTCGGCTTTGCGGAACGGGCACTCGGTCGCCGGCATGTGTGTGCGGCCTTGCAGATTGATCACTGCGCACGAGACGCCGTTGCGCGCGCGAGCGATGTATACGCCACTGCCGGGCAGACTCTCGTGATAGTTCGCCGGGCGCAGCAGGCGCGGCTCGCGCGGCAGATACTCGTAGATCTCTTTCTTATCCCAAATATGGTTGCCGCTGGTAAGCACGTCGAGACCGCAGGAAAACAGTTCCTGCGCGACAAGCGGCGTGATGCCGAATCCGCCCGCGGAGTTCTCGGCGTTGGCGATGGCAAGATCGATCTTTTCGGTCGAGATAATGTGTTGTAGGCTCTCGGTTACAATGCGGCGGCCGCCGGAAGCGAAAATGTCGCCAATAAAAAGAAGGTTCATCCGTCCTTAATCCTGGAAAGCGAGACGAGGAATACAGGAGCGGACCGCGCGGCCGTGTTGAACCCTCGTCATTGACCCCAGGCCTTGCACGGGGGGAGCCCACCGAGTGCCTTTAGGCGTCTCCATGGCGAATCGCTTCGCCGGAGCTTGCTCACCAGCACATAAACGAGTCAGACTCCATGACACTTGATTGTTGGATCAAATTTTGAGGGCCAGCTCACCTGCTCTGCAGAGCCGCTCCTTCGTCCATGGTAGCAGAGACCGGTTTCGGCCCGGCGGCGAAAACCCACAACAGCCGCTAAAAGCTAAACTTAAGAGCCATCTCAGTACTTGCCGATTCGCGGCGTGCCGAGGTCGCTTGACTGCGCCAGCGTGTCCATCATCCGCTCCGTAAGGCGCTGCCGGATTCCGCGCGCGGCCGGGTCCGCCCATAGGTTGCGGATTTCCGTGGGGTCGTCCGCCAGGTCGAACAACTCGCCCAACCCGCGGCCATGGTAAACCACAAGCTTGTGGCGTTTATCGCGCAGCATCGTGGCGCGAGTTCTGTCCGGCAGAGCGAGGGCGTCATGGTACTCGCAGACGACACAGTCGTGCAACTCGCTCGCCCCGGCTTCGCCTCGGAGAGCGGGCAGCAGCGAGCGACCGTCCATCTCGGCGGGCGCGGAGATGCCGGCCGCCGCCAGCAGCGTCGGTGCGATGTCAGTCAATTCGACGAGTGCGTCGTGTGTGGCGCCCTGGCGGACGCCTCCGCCTGGCCATGAGATGACCAGCGGCACGTGAACGGCGCCCTCAAAAAAGCGGCAACCCTTGTAGAGCAACCCGTGATCGCCGAGCATTTCGCCGTGGTCGCTGGTCAGTATGACCATGGTTCGTTCCCGCTGTCCGGTTTCCTGCAGCTTCTCGAGGAGTTTCCCGACGGCCCAGTCGATGTGCTCGATCATGGCATAGTAGGCCGCTTTCATGCGCCGCGAATCGTAGGAGTCGGGATGCTGCGGCTGTTGAGTCTGGTGATCGATCCGGGCGAACGCCTTCTGCTCCTTCTCCTGGCCCTCATGGAACACGGGTCGCGGCATGGCGCGCGGATCCATGCGCCGCAGGTATTCCGGCGCCGGGTCGAACGGAGGATGCGGAGCGAACATGTTCAGGCTGAGCATCCAGGGCGCGCGCAAACCGCTCCCGATGAAGTCTTGCGCGCGTTCGGCGCTCCAGGTTATCTCGTGGTGTTCGGCGGGCATGCCAGCCTGAACCACATCCGGATATCCTTCGATTTTCGTGGCTTGGTAGAGCTCCGGCCAGCGCACGCCGCGTTGCTGCAACCAGCGCTGATAGGCATGCGCTGCAACCGGCCAGGACGGCTCGGGTTTCGGGTGGTGGCTCCATTCAAAGAGCCGGTAACCGTCCTCGCTGCGCGGCTCCACACGTTCCCACGGACTCGCCAGATGGAGCTTGCCGATCAAGCCGCAATCATATCCTGCTTTGGCTAGTTGACTGCTCACTAAGCGTGGAGCGAGTTCCGCCGGAAAGTACGCATTGCCATTGCGATGTTGGTGAATCGTACTCGGCCGGCAGCCGGTCAGAAACGACGCCCGGCTGGGAGTGCACACCGGGCTCTGGCAATATGCGTTTGTGAACGCGACGCCTTCCCGCACCAACCGGTCGATATTCGGCGTGCGGATGACCCGGTTACCTAGCGCGGCAATGGTATCCCAACGCTGTTGGTCCGTACAGATCCAGAGGATATTGGGCCTGGCGGCTGGCGGCGATGCAGCCAAGGTAGGAAGCGCTACAAATTCGCGTCGGGTCATGTCTATACTCCTGCCTTCTCCGGCGCGGTTTTTGCGACGCGCCGCTCGAATCAAAGAGGATAAACCATTCCGAGCGAAATAGGTAGCAGCGATTTCCTCGCGAACTCTATGCGCGGGTCGGCGCTGCGGCTTGCGCGGGATAGTGCTCGCAGAGCCAATGTTCGATCTTTTCCCGCTGCGCGGCCAACACTACGCGTTGCCATTGCACCACACCAGTGCGTTCGCTGTACTCCGCCATCACGTACGAGCCCTCATTGAGGACATGGATGATGCCGTCGTGCTTCGCCCGTTTGAAATGATACGAAGAGAGAGGTGCTTGGTGTTTTTGCATCTATTATAAGAATAGCAGGCGGAGGGCGTGTAACGACAGCAGCATTTTGGGTGGACCTACCGGACTACGCCCCGGTCAGCGTATGGGCCACGTCCAGCAGACGGCTATAAACATGGCTGACTGAGGGGATAATGGTGTAGGGAACGAATGCGGCCACGGCGATGGCCACCATAGCGGCCATCAGCGCATATTCGATCATGTCCTGACCTTGACAATCCCTGCCGAGGTTTCGGAGAGAATTCGAAAATATCCGCTGTGTGTGCCTTAGCTTGAAGGCCATTGATCCCTCCCATGTCCATCTTGACGTTTCGCGGCGACCCAAACAACCCTAAATTGACACTAGGCAACGTGCTGAAATCCCTTAGTCCACTAGGACACTAATGCTACGGCGAGCGCCGCAGTTCGGGTGTCGCAGTTCGGGATGCGCCCCGGCGCACATGGCGATACACTATGGGTTCGGCGTCCGACGCCCCTCGGAGGATGCCGGAAATGGAGCGATATGCAATCTCTATCCAGACGCAACTTCTTTTTCTCCACCGGAATGGCCCTGACCGCAACGCAGGCAACGCGCGTGATGGGAGCCAATGATCGGGTTCAAGTCGCCGTGGTCGGCCTCGGCGGCCGGGGCCGGGCGCACATGAGCAACTATGCCGGCATCGCGGATTGCGAGATCGCGGCGCTCTGCGACGTCGATCAGGCGGCGCGTGAGCGCGGCGTGGCGCAAGTCGAAAAGGCCACCCAACGCAAGCCCAAGGCTTATGTCGACATGAAAGAGGTCTTTGCCGACAAGAGCGTCGACGCCGTCTCGATGCCTCTGCCGAACCACTGGCACTCACTCGCCACGATTTGGGCCTGCCAGGCCGGAAAAGATGTCTATGTGGAAAAGCCGGCCAGCCACAACATTTTTGAGGGTCTGCGCATGGTGGATGCCGCGCGCAAGTACAAGCGCATTGTTCAGATTGGCTCGCAAAGCCGCAGTATGGCGCACAAGCAGAAGGCAATGCGGCTCTTGCAGGAGGGCGTGATCGGCAAGGTCTATATGGCCAAGGGCCTATGCTACAAGCGCCGCAAGTCGATCGGACACAAGGAAGATGCCCCAGTTCCGTTGGGCCTTGATTGGGATAAATTCCTCGGACCCGCGCCGATGCGCGCGTACAACGAGCTGCGTTTCAAGTACAACTGGCACTGGTTCTGGGACACCGGCAACGGTGACATCGGCAACCAGGGCATCCATCAGATGGACATAGCGCGCTGGGGTTTGGGCAAGCCCGGTCTGCCCACCGGCGTTGTCTCCACTGGCGGCAAGTACGTCTATGTCGACGACCAGGAGACGCCGAACACGCAGATAGCAACCTACGACTACGGCGACGCCGAAATCGTTTTTGAAGTGCGCGGCATTCTCACCGGTAGCGAGGGCGGGCTGCGCAGCGACGGCAACGTGATCGGCAACCTGTTCTATGGCGGCGACGGCTGGATGTGCGTCGACGACAGGGGCTTTCAGGTCTACAAGGGTGAGAAGAGCGAAAAGATCATGGAGGAGAAAGGCAGCGGTAAGGACACCGCGCACTTCCAGAACTTCATATCGGCGGTGAAGAGCCGCAATCCCAAAGACCTAACCGCCGATGTGGAGATCGGCGTGACCTCCGCGGCGCTGGTCCACCTGGGCAACCTCAGTTATCGCTTGGGACGCAAACTCACGTTCGATCCCAAGACGCTTACCTTTCCCGGCGACGCGGCGGCCAATGCCATGCTGACGCGCAAGTACCGCGCTCCGTATATCGTTCCGGCCAAAGTCTGAGCGGCGCGACGGCGAACGCCCGTTTCAAGTGAATGCGGCCGAACATCCACGGCGGTTTCCCGCGTTGATGTTCGGCCGCATTTATTTGTGGATCACTTAGAAGTTCAGCGCCAGTGAGAACTGGAACGTGCGCGGCCTGCCTTGCGTTGCCGTGATGCGGCCGAAGGCTGTGTTCGTGGCATTTACGTTCGGCGTTCCAAAATTGACGTGGTTCATGATATTGAAACACTGCGCGCGGAAGCGCAACTGAGAACGCTCGCGGAGGCGGAACGACTTCGAGGCGGAAAAGTCCCATTGCGATTGGCCGTCGGCTTGCACGCTCGCCAGCCGCATCGGGAACGTGCGGATGTTGTACGATAGCGCCTGCCCGGAAACTTTGTTGAACCCCGCGTCGGTGTTGAACCAGCGGTCCACATCCCGCTCCCCTTTCGGCAATGCGATCGTATTCGGATCCCCGTTGAAAATGAAGTTGCCCCAGAGGAGCGGAGGGCCGGCCTGCCGGATCACGACGCCGCTCAATTGCCAGTTGCCCACCAGCGCTTCAACGGGCGCCGGCAAGTGCTGGAAGAACGTCTTCCGGCGGCCGACCGGGATCTCCCAGATGCCGTTGAGTGTGATGCGGTGCGGCCGGTGCGAAGCCGAGAGCGTTTCGTAGGGCATCGGATCGGTCTCGTTGAGGAACGACGTCGCTTCCATCGATTTCGAAAACGCGTACCCGGCCGTGACGGTGAACCCGCGACTCATGCGGCGGCTCGCGCGCACCTGCAGCGAGTGGTACCAACTGTAGCCGATCGGCTCGGACGTGGAGACCGTGCTGAATTGCGGATACTCACGCAACAGGTTGGCACGGCTGATCGTTTGCGTATAGAACGGACCGAGACGGTAGAACGGGTTGGGGAACGTCGCGTTGAGCGAGTTGATAACGGCCTGATCCCGCGATGGCGAAGTGCTGAGAAACTGCCTTGGAATCGGACTGAGCTGCCGTGTGACGCCGAGCCTTGCGCCCCGGTTCCCAACGTAGGAAGCATCCACCATGATCTGGGCCGGTAGCAACTGCTGTGCGCCCATCGTCCAGCGCTGCGAGTACGGCTGTTTGCGGTACAAATTGTGAAAACTGATGGCCTGGCTCAAGTAGGTTTCGAGGCCTCCTGCGTGGCCCGGAGCCGCGAGCAGTCCGTTAGGAAACGGGTTGGACGCGAGTGCCTGATAGGATTGGCCGTTATCGAGCGTGGGTTGAATCGGCGTCGATTGCGAAAACCCGTCCTGGATCGGATCGGTGCCATTGACGCCGATCGTTCCATAGTAAATGCCGTAGCCGGTGCGGATCGTCGTCTTCGGGCTGAGCTGAAACGCCAGGCCCACACGCGGCAGGAAGTTGTTCTTTTCGCCGATGAACGGAGACCGTCCGGCTTGCGTCTGCCCGGCAAAGAGCAGTCCGCCGCTGGCGCGGAAACGGTCCACCGAGAGTTCTGGAATCGGGTTCCTGGCATAGTTGGCGCGCGCCGCAGCCTCGATGGGGCTCGCTTCGTCGAAGGCAAAGCCGGCGACAAGCCGGTCATAGCGCTCAGTCAGCGGCAACTCTATCTCGTAACGCAGCCCAAGATTGAGCGTGAGCCTGCGCGTCAGCTTAATATCGTCCTGGAAAAACGCGCCAAAGTACAGGTTCTGCAAAGCGAAGGTTGCGGACCGCTCCATCGAACCGGAGGCGATGCCGAGCAGCATCGAGACAAGATCCTGTCCGATCGGCGACGCACCCGAGGTGTCGGACGGACCTCGCGTATAGGTGCTGGTGAAATTCAATTGCGGCGCAGTCTCGAGGGGATAGCGGTTCTCAAATGCGCGATAGACGCGAAAATCGCCGCCGAAGCGAATGCCGTGAATGCCGCGTTGGGTGGTGAAATTGAAACTCGTGTTGTGCGTCAGGCTGGTGTTCGCGCCATCGCCCTTCTCCCACGTGGAATAGTCGGAGAAAGTATCGGGATTAACGCGAGGCAGCGTAGCACGGCTGGAATCGATCAACCCCGTGAGACCCGGCGCGAAACCCAGGGTGGCGAGGTCGATGCCGCGGCTTTCCCGGAACTCTGTGAAATCCTGTTGCGTGATGCCATAGCGCACGTTCAAGACCAGGTTGGGTGTAATCAAAAAGACGTCGTCGAGAGCGATGCCGCGATTGATTCTGTTGAGGTGAATGCCCTGGATTCCAGCGTCGTACCAGCGCATCTTGCGCTCATCCCAATAGTCGTAGTGCACACGGACAAACAGGCGGTGGCTTTCGCTGAAGGCGTGATCAAAACGCGCGAGGTGGACGGAGTAGTCTTCCAGGTTCTTGGCCGCGGATGAACCATTGTAGTAATTGTTGATACCATCGACCGTACCTGGCTGATTCGGAAGCGGATAGAGGTTTGCTAAATTGTAGCCGGCTTTGTCGAAACGGCTCGCCGGAATGATGTTGCCGGGGAACGGATCACGCTGGTAGCGATTGCTCGCCGCAGGCCGGGTCGAGCTGGGATCGTAGATCTGATAGCGCGCAGCCACGCTCAATAGCGCCGAAAAGTCGCCCGTGCGCTCGGCCGCAGTCGGCACTGTGCTCGTGAACGTGGACGGCACGGTGTATGGATTCTTCTCCCAGGTGTAAAACCAGAAAGTGCGATTCTTGCCGCTATACACCTTCGGCAGAAACACCGGTCCGCCCACAGAGAATCCGAAACGGTTGTCCTGATACACCGGTTTTGGGGCATTGTTCTTCTTGTTAAAGAAATCGCTGGCATCGAAAGCGCAGTTTCTGACGAAGTAGTGCGCCTCTCCTGTCAGGCGATTCGTGCCGCTCTTCGTGCTGACGTTGACCACCGCGCCCATGCTGTTTCCCACCGAAGCGTCGAAGGGGTTGGTCATGATCTTGAACTGGCCGATCGACGAAGCGGGCGGATTGAAAGCGACACGCGAGTTCGCGTTGCCCTCGGCGAACGTATTGGAGACTCCATCGATCTGAAACTCGTTCTTAAATGAGCCGCTGCCCATCGACGAGAAGCTGGAACTGGCGCTGGTCATGCTGGCGCGGCGCTCCCGCAAGTCCGTCTCGTTCATAATCGCCGGATCGAGCAGAGCCAGTTCGACCGGGTTACCGCCCATCAGGGGCAGTTCCATAACGGCGCGCTCGTTCACAACGGTGCCTTGCGAGGCGTCGGTGGTCACCAGCACCGGAGATTCCGCGGTGACCTGCATCGTCTCGGTCACGGCGCCGATCTCGAGCGACGGGTTCACTTCGATCGATTCGGAAACACGCACCTCTACGCCTTCGCGCTCGAAACGTTTGAAGCCGGTCAGTTCGGCGGTAACGGTATAGAAACCGGGCAGGAGAAACGGAATGTTGAAGTTGCCGGCGGCATTGGTTTTCGTGGAGGCCGTCACGCCGGTATCGCGATTTCTCACATGCACTTCAACTTCCGCAATCAGGGCGCCGGAGGAGTCTGTCACGCGGCCCAGGATGGCGCCTCGGGGATCCTGGGAAAAGAGTGCTGCAACAAATAGTGCGGTCAGAATCAGAGTACGAAGCATTAAGACCTTTATACCTTTTGGGGAGACTTATGTAGAGCATTCTATCACTGCCTGTCCACGACCGAATTTACTTCCAGTTGGCAGACAGAATGCCCGGACTATTTCGCCTCCGGTAGCTGGCGCTCACGGCACTGTGTACCCATCTGCGTCATGCCGCCGCTACATCCGGCGCTACACGTCATAACGGTGCCTGGAGTGCAAGCGACCGAAGGCATTCCGTCCATTCGTCCGTCAAGTCCACTTTTGAACTCAGCCTATGGCGCAGCCAGACTGCGTTCAAAGAACGCCGTGATGCCTTCGAGCATGTGTCGGCGCGCCGCCCCAGTGACGCCGTGTGTCTTCTGCGGGTAGACCATCACTTCGAACTGCTTCCCCGCGGCTTGCAGCGCCACCATCATCTGCAGCGAGTTCTGGTAGAGCACGTTGTCGTCTTCGAAGTTGTGCACCAGCATCAGCTTGCTCTTCAGATTCGCGGCCTGATGAACCGGCGAGCTGGCCTTGTAGCCTTCCTCGTTTTCCGAAGGCAGTCCCAGATAGCGCTCCGTGTAGATTGAGTCGTAGTTGCGCCAATCGACCACAGGCGCACCGGCCACACCGGCGTGAAACAGATCCGGCTCGTTCAACAGACTGTAGAGCGTCATGAACCCGCCATAACTCCAGCCGTAAACCCCGATGCGCGCTGAATCGACGAAGCCCAGGGAGATCAGGTGCTCAACGCCGGTCTTCTGGTCGGCGAGTTCCTGACGGCCCAGGCGCCGGTACAGTTTCGCCTCAAAGTCATGCCCGCGCGCGGTGGTGCCGCGGTTATCGAGTTGCCAGACGACGAAGCCGCGCTGTGCCAGAGCCTGATCCCAGTTCAGCCCGGTCCAGGCATTGCGAACGTCCTGCGCGTGCGGCCCGCCATACACCATGACGATTGCGGGATAGCGCTTGCCGGTCGTGAATCCGGCCGGCCGTGTCAGTTTCGCGTAGAGCGTGCCGCCGTCGGCGGTGGGTACTTTGAGAAACTCGACGGGAAGCAGTTCGTACTCGTCGAGCGGTTTTCGATCCGCAGGCCGCAGCACGGCAAGTTGGCCGGTTTCGGTCGAGTGTAGACTGAGGCTCGGCGGCTCGGTCGCGCTGGAGTGCGAATCTGTGTAGTAGCGGCAATCCGGACTCATCGAGATAGCATGGATTCCCGGTTGCGTGGTCAGTTGGGTCTTCCCCGCCCCGTCAAAGCCGACCCGGAAGAGGTGCCGCTCAAGCGGGCTTCGCTCCGTCGAAACGAAGTAGATTCGCTCGTGCGCTTCATCGACGCAGGCGGCTGAACTCACCTCCCAATCGCCGGAAGTCAACTGCCGCGGCGCGGCGGCGCCGTCCTCTTGGAGATAGAGATGCCGGAAACCGCTGCGCTCGCTGGACCAGATGAAGCGCTTGCCGTCGCGCAGAAAGAACAGATCGTCAGAGACGTTGACCCAGTGTGGGTTCTCTTCATGCAGCAGCGTTCGGGATGCGCCGTTCGACGCAGTCGCCACGACCAGGTCCACGCGGTTCTGCACTCGATTCAAGCGCTGTACGGCGACGCTTTTGGCATCCGGCGTCCAGTTTACTCGCGCCAGAAGCGCATCGACGCGATCGCCGGTATCCATCCAACGGGTCTTGCCGCCAGTCGCGCCAACTACACCCAGGCGCACATCGGCGTTGGGTGTACCCGCTTTCGGATAGCGCTGCGGCTCGAGGACTGGAACGAACGGCTGGAGATCGCTATGCGGATAGATCATCTCGCGGCTGACATCGAACTGGAGGTAGGCGATCCGGCTCGAGTCTGGCGACCACCAATGCGCAGTGCCGAGATCGAGTTCTTCCGGATAAACCCAGTCGAGTCGCGCGTTCCAACGTGTAGCCGTCGCATCGTGCGTCAGTTGCCGCACTTTGCGCGTGGCGATATCGAGCACATACAGTTCGTTCTCCCGGCAGAAGGAAACACGCCGGCCGTCGGGCGAGAGCTTCGGATCGCGTTCGCGTTGAGATGTGGCGGTAAGCTGTTCCCATTTTGCGGATTCGAGATGCAGGAGAAACAGATCGCCGCTCAACAACAACAACAGGTCGCGGCCGTCCGGGCTCCACTGGATTTTGTTCTCGTGCACGCGCCGGTTCTCGAAATCGAAGGGTCCGCCCACGGGCACTTTCACAGCGGCGGCGAGCAGCGGATCAAGCACGACTGCCTCCCGCTTCGTCTGTGCGGTGGCATCGTAGATCCAGATCGTCTGGCCGGATTGATAAGCAAAGCGCCCTCCACCCGGGGCCCACACCATCGAGGCGATCTCGCCGCCGCGCGAAGCGGGCTGCGTAACAGCATCGAGCGTGACGGGCTTCTTCTGTGCGAAAACAGGCAGGCCGAATGAGACCAGCCATACGATCAGCGGGAGGCGAGACATTTCCCTGTGATTGTATCCCGCCCGTGGGTGTATCCTGGTGGCTTCATGAAGCTCACATTCTGGGGCGCTGCGCGAACCGTCACTGGTTCCATGCACGAAGTCGAAACAGAGGGCAGAAAATACCTGCTCGATTGCGGTTTGTTTCAGGGCCGCAGGAAGGAGGCCTTCGAACGCAACGCCAACTTCCCGCTCTCGCCGCGCTCCATCGACGCCGTCGTGCTGTCGCACGCGCATATCGACCATAGCGGCAATCTCCCGTCGCTAGTGCGGCAGGGCTTCAGCGGACCGATCTACACAACGCCGGCGACCGCCGATTTGTGCGGCGCGATGTTGCTCGATTCCGCATTCCTCCAGGAAAAGGACGCCCAGTTCTTGAATAAGCGCCACAGCCGCCGCAAGAGCCTGATGGGCGATGGCAACGGCGAGGAGATCGCGCCACTCTATAGTGTGGCCGATGCGGAGCGCACACTGCCTCTGTTTCACCACGTCGCGTACCATGTACCCACGGAGATCGGCCCGGGTCTGACGTATGAGAACGTCGACGCCGGCCACCTGCTGGGCTCGACAGCCGTGATCCTCACCGCTCATCAGAATGGCCGGCCTTTGCGCCTGGCCTTCTCCGGCGACGTGGGCCGCGCCGACCTGCCGATTATCCGCGATCCGGATGTGATGCCGCCCGTCGACTACCTGATTATGGAGAGCACTTACGGCGACAGGCTGCACCAGCACGTTGACTCCGTGAAAGATAAGCTCGCCGGTGTCATCAGCCGCACTTGTGCGCGTGGAGGCAAAATCATCGTGCCTGCCTTCGCCGTCGGACGCACGCAACAACTCGTGCTCATGCTCCATCAGCTCATCAACGAAGGCCACTTGCCGAACATCCCGATCTTCGTCGATAGCCCGCTGGCGATCAACGCCACAGAGATCCACCGCAAACACCCGGAATGTTTCGACGTAGAGACGAGTGAGTTTCTTGACAACCACGAAGACCCGTTCGGCTTCAAGCGCCTGCGCTATGTCCGGGAGGCCAGCGAATCGAAAGCGCTCAACGATCTGCGCGGCCCTATGCTTATACTCTCAGCCTCGGGCATGTGCGAAGCCGGGCGCATCCTGCACCACCTGCGCAACAACATCGAAGACTCGCGCAACACCATCCTGATCACGGGCTTCCAGGCCGAGCATACTCTCGGCCGCAAGATCGTCGAAAAATGGCCGGAGGTTCCGATCTTCGGCGAGCCGATGCGCCTGCGCGCCGAAGTCGTCAAACTCAACGAACTGAGCGGACACGCCGATCAGCGCGAACTGTTGCAGTGGATGCAGCCGATGACGAAGAGCTTGAAAAAGGTCTTCATCGTCCACGGCGAATCGTCACAATCGGAGGCGCTGGCAGCGGTGATCCGCGCGCAATACAAGCTCGATGTCGTAATTCCACAGCGCGGGGAGAGTTTCACGATTCAGTAAATCATCGATCTGGCGCGGCCCGAGGCTGGTACTAGTACGAGTCTGAGTGTACTGGCCATTTCATAAGGTGTTCACCTGAGGCAAATCGTTTATCATGGTTGCGTGAAGTTTGCGCACCCAACCGACGAAGCCGCCTCGGTGAACTACCTGATGATGCAGTACATCTATCTGCAAGCGCTGGACTTTCTGACAACCGCAGCGTTTTTGGCCTACGGTATTAAGGAAGCAAATCCAGTCGTACGGGCGTTCCTGGAACTTGGCTCGACCCCACTAAGCGGTCTCTTCCTACTGAAACTGCTGGCCGTGGGATTGGGTATCTTCTGCTGGAAGCTGGGCCGCCACCGTTTGCTGAGCCGCGTCAACGGCCTCTTCGCGCTGCTGGTCGTCTGGAACCTGGTCGCTTTGATTGCCGGGCGCTTCACAGCCTGAATCCCCTCTACCCGGAATTTTGCACCGAATGTCTGGTTCGCTACGATGTATGTGTATGCGTCGAGCTATCAGCCTGCTACTGTTGTGCGCCCTAGCGGCCGCGGCCGCCGGACCTTCCACTAAGGTCTTTCCGCTTCCCTACGACCAACACGATTATCCCAACGGCCTCCGCCTGATCACGGTTCCGACGGAGTTTCCCAACGTCGTTGCGCTCTACATCGTCGTGCAAGCCGGATCCCGCAATGAAGTGGAGCCCGGCAAGAGCGGCTTCGCCCACTTCTTCGAGCACATGATGTTTCGCGGGACCAAGGACTTCCCTCCGGCCAAGTACGAAGCGATCAAGCGCGACGCGGGCGTCGCCTCCAACGCCTACACGAGCGACGACCTCACCGTCTACCACATGACTTTCTCGAAGGAAGATCTCGAGAAGCTCCTGATGCTGGAGGCCGACCGATTTCAACACCTGGAATATCCCGAAGCGGCCTTCCGCACCGAGGCGCTCGCGGTGTTGGGCGAATACAACAAGAACAGCGCCTCGCCTACGTCGAAACTGTTTGAAGCGATGCGCGAAAAGGCGTATGACACGCACACGTACAAGCACACCACGATGGGATTCCTGAAGGACATCCAGGACATGCCCAATCAGTACGAATACAGCAAACAGTTTTTCGCGCGCTATTACCGTCCGGAGTACGTCTCCATCGTAGTCGCGGGCGATGTCGACGTGGAACGCACACGGACGCTGGTTGCGAAGTATTGGGGCGGCTGGAAGCGCGGCGCCTATGTGGCGCCGATCCCGCCGGAACCGCCGCAAACAGCGCCTCGTGACGTTCACGTCGAGTGGCCCACGGCGACGCTGCCGTGGGTTGCCGTGGCCTTCAAAGCGCCGGCCTATTCCGATACGGACAAGGATGGCGCGGCGCTCGACCTGATCAGCTTTCTCGGGTTTTCGAGTACGTCGGATTTGTATCAGAAACTTGTGATCCGCGAGCAGAAGGTCGACGCGCTGGGCGCGAGCAACGCCGACCACGTCGACCCGTACCTGTTTACGGTCATGGCTCGCGTCAAGAACGCCGCCGACGTGAATTCCGTAAAAGACCAAATTCTAGCGGCTCTGGCGTCGTTCCGGGAGACGCCGGTGGCCGCCGAAAAGCTGGAGACTTTAAAGAAGCACATCCGCTACAGCTTTGCCTTGCGGCTCGACAACAGCGAAGCGATCGCCGCGACGCTCGCACGCTACGTGGCCCTGAAGCGCACGCCTGAAACGGTGAATCGAAACTTTGAACTGATCGAGCAGATCACGCCGGAAGACCTGCAACGAGTGGCGCGGAAATACTTTGTCGACAACGGCCGCACGATCGCCACACTGGCCGGAGGGAAAGCGAAATGAAAGCCATCGCCGCCGCACTCTTGATTAGCGCGAGCCTGTTTGCCAAAACCGAGGTGGTCGCGCTGCCGGGCAAATCCCCGATTGTCTCTTTCCGCCTTGTCTTCCGCACCGGCGCGGCTTCGGATCCCGCCGGCAAACCCGGCACGGCCTGGCTCACCGCCTCGATGCTTTCGAGAGGCGGCACGCGCGAATACACGTACAAGCAGATGGTGGACGCGATGTTCCCGCTGGCTGCGTCGATCTCCGCGCAGGTCGACAAAGAGATGATCACGATCTCCGGCGAGACGCACGTCGACAATCTCGATGCGTATTACAAACTTCTGAGCACGGCGATTCTCGACCCGGGTTGGCGCGAAGATGACCTGACGCGGCTGCGCGACGACACGGTGAACTTTTTGCGCATAAGTCTGCGCGGAAACAACGACGAAGAGTTGGCCAAAGAGGTGCTCTACAACGAGATTTACAGCGGCCATCCGTATGGCTTCCACAACGCCGGCACGGTCTCTTCGATCCAGGCGCTTACGATCGCCGATCTGAAGAAGTTCTATCGCGAGAACTTTACGCAAGCCAATCTCATTCTCGGAATCGCCGGCGGCTACCCACAGGGCTTCGTCGAGCGCGTCCGGAAGGATTTCGAGAAATTGCCGGAAGGCCCGGCTACGAAGCTCAAGCTGCCCGCGCCGAAACCGATCGCGGAGACGCAGGTGACGATGATCGAGAAACAGACGCGCTCGGTCGCGTACTCGATCGGCTTCCCGATTGACGTAAAGCGCGGACATCCCGATTATCCAGCCCTGTTGCTGGCGCAATCCTACCTGGGACAGCACCGCAGCGGCGGGCGCCTGTATGAGCGCCTGCGGCAATCGCGCGGCTTGAACTACGGCGACTACGCCTATATCGAATATTTTCCGCGTGGCATGTTCCAGTTCGAGCCCGATCCGAATCTCGCGCGGCAGCAACAGATCTTCCAGATCTGGATCCGACCGGTGGAGCCGTTCACGGCGCACTTCGCGCTGCGGCTGACCATGTTCGAGCTGGATCGCTTCGTGATGGAAGGACTCACACAGAGTAACTTTGAGGAGTCACGCAACTACCTCAGTAAGTCTGTCAACTTACTCACGAAGACCAAAGACGCCGAGCTGGGCTACGCCATCGACAGCCTCGTGTATGGCATTCCCAACTACAACAGCTATTTGAAAACCGCGCTGGCCAAACTCACGCGCGACGACGTGAACCAGGCCATCCGCAAGCACATCCGCAATGGACGCGTCTCGATCGTGATCGTCGCCAGCGGGTGCGAAGCGTTGAAGGAGAAGTTGCTTGGCGAGGCGCCGTCGCCCATGACATACAATTCGGCGAAGCCCGACGAAATTCTGACAGAAGACAAACTGGTGGAACTGCTGAAGCTCGGCTACAAGCCCGGGAACTTCAAGATCATTCCCGTCGAAAGGGTCTTCGAGTAGCCGCACCGGGAGTGCGAGGTCGTTGACCGAGTGATGATGTTGTTTTCATGTGGGGCAGGATGGATTCCTGCGGCGGGCTATCAACCAGCCCGGAGTGCCGGTTGACAAGCTGCCCCGCAAACGAACATCTTCTCGCGGTCGCAGACCTAGGTCCGAGCGTCCACGACGCGCTCCGGACAAGCGGATCGGAAATAGTGCAAAGTGGCTGTGAAATTTCCTACAATAAACCTTACGCTGAGTTTTTCAACATCGTCCAAACACTGAGTCCAAGGATCCCCTATGAGTTCTAGCGCGGTAAACCTGACGGCGGGCCGAATCTTCCGGTTCCACCAGACAACGATCGGAAAGAAAGCGATCATGGCCGTCACCGGCTTCATGCTGTTCGGCTTTCTCCTCGGTCATCTGATTGGTAATCTTCAGATTTTTCTTCCGCCGGAAAAGATCAACCACTACGCGGCGCTGCTCAAATCGGCGCCGGCGTTGCTGTGGGGCGTGCGCCTGACACTGCTCACGGCGGTGGTCCTACACGTCACCGCTTCGTTGCAGCTCTGGCTGCTCCAGAACGAGGCACGGCCGGTGAAGTACGTGAAGAAGGAGAACCTGAATTCGAGCTACGCTTCGCGCACCATGCTGTGGAGCGGGCCGATCATCGGGGCGTTCATTATCTTCCATCTTTTGCACTTCACGCTCGGCTCCGTGCATCCCAACTTCGACGAGCACAACGTCTACAACAACGTGATCATCGGATTCCAGCAGGTCCCGGTGTCGATTTTCTACATCATCGCGATGACCATGCTGTGCTTCCACCTCTATCACGGTCTGTGGAGCATGTTTCAATCGCTCGGCATCAACCATCCGCGTTACACGCCGCTGTTGAAGCGGTTTTCGGCGGTATTCGCATTTCTGATTGCCGTTGGCAATATTTCCATCCCGGTCGCGGTTCTGGCCGGAATCCTGACACCAGTGGCGGGAGCGTAATCATATGGAGCTAAAATCCAAAGCACCAACCGGGCCGATTGAGCAGTCCTGGGATAAGTACAAATTCGATCTGAAGCTGGTGAACCCAGCGAACAAGCGCAAGCACAACGTAATCGTGGTTGGCACGGGCCTGGCGGGCGGAGCGGCTGCGGCCACTCTGGGCGAACTGGGCTACAACGTCGATTGCTTCTGCTTTCAGGACAGTCCCCGCCGTGCGCACAGCATTGCGGCGCAGGGTGGCATCAACGCGGCGAAGAATTACCAGAACGACGGCGACAGCGTCTTCCGCCTCTTCTATGACACGGTGAAGGGTGGCGACTTTCGCTCCCGCGAGGCGAACGTGTATCGCCTGGCGCAGGTCAGCGTGAACATTATCGACCAGTGCGTCGCTCAGGGCGTTCCCTTCGCCCGCGAGTACGGCGGGTTGCTCGACAACCGCTCCTTCGGCGGCGCACAGGTTTCGCGCACGTTTTATGCCCGGGGACAGACGGGGCAGCAGTTGCTGATCGGCGCCTACCAGGCGCTCGAGCGGCAGATCGGGCTCGGCACGGTGAAGATGCATCCGCGCACGGAAATGCTCGACCTGATTGTGATCGACGGTAAGGCGCGCGGAATCGTTACGCGCGACCTGATCACGGGCAAGACCGAGTCCCACCTCGCCGACGCAGTCGTGATGGCCACGGGCGGCTACGCCAACGTGTTCTACCTTTCGACAAATGCGAAAGGCTCCAGCGCAACGGCGATCTGGCGCGCGCACAAACGCGGCGCGGCGTTCGCGAATCCGTGCTTCACGCAGATCCATCCGACCTGCATTCCGGTCAGCGGCGAGTACCAATCGAAGCTCACGCTAATGAGCGAATCGCTGCGCAATGACGGACGCATCTGGGTACCGAAAGTAGCGGGCGACAAACGCAAAGCCTCCGACATTCCGGAGAACGAGCGCGACTATTATCTCGAACGGCGCTATCCGAGCTTCGGCAATCTTGTGCCGCGCGACATCGCTTCGCGCGCCGCCAAACATGAGTGCGACGAGGGCCGCGGTGTGGGCGAATCCGGTCTCGGCGTGTATCTCGATTTTGCCGATGCTATTCAGCGTCTGGGCAAGCACAAAGTGGTCGAGCGTTACGGCAACCTCTTCGAAATGTACGAGCGCATCACGGGTGAGGATCCTTACACGGTTCCGATGCGCATCTATCCTGCCGCCCACTACGTCATGGGTGGACTGTGGGTCGACTATAACCTGATGTCGACGATCCCTGGCCTGTTCGTGCTCGGTGAAGCGAACTTCTCCGATCACGGCGCGAACCGCCTGGGCGCGAGCGCGCTCATGCAGGGACTCGCCGACGGCTACTTCATTATTCCTTACTCGATCGGCGACTATCTCGTCAACGCCAAACCTGCAAAGGTGACGCTCGATGCGCCGGAAGTCAAGGAAGCCGAAGCCGGCGTCCAGGCGGTCACAACCAAGCTGCTCGGCGCCAATGGCAAGCGCACCGTGGATTCGTTCCACCGCGAACTCGGCAAGATCATGTGGGACAACTGCGGCATGGGCCGCAATGAGAAGGGCCTCAAGAAAGCGCTGGAACAGATCCCGGCGCTGCGCGCGGAGTACTGGAAGAATGTCCGCGTACTCGGCACGAACGAAGAGATGAACCAGTCGCTCGAAAAGGCAGGCCGCGTAGCCGACTTCTTCGAACTGGCAGAACTGATGTGCCTGGATGCGCTGGAAAGAAAAGAATCCTGCGGCGGGCATTTCCGCGAGGAGTATCAAACGCCCGAAGGCGAAGCGCAGCGCGACGATGAGAACTTTTCCTACGTCGCCGCGTGGGAGTATCAGGGCCCGGATCGCGCCCCGGTACTGAACAAAGAGCCGCTCAATTTCGACTACGTGCATCCGTCCCAGAGGAGCTACAAATAAGATGAAGATCATACTCCACATCTGGCGTCAGAAGAACGCGCAGACGGCGGGGCGCATGGTGCGCTATGAGGTCCCCAACGTCAGCCACCACATGTCGTTTCTCGAAATGCTCGACGTGCTCAACGAGAGCCTGATCGAGAAGGGAGAAGATCCAGTCGCCTTCGACCACGATTGCCGCGAGGGCATCTGCGGCATGTGCGGCATGATGATCAACGGCAAGGCGCACGGCGGCCATAAAGGCACTACCGTGTGCCAGCTCCATATGCGCCACTTCAAGGAAGGCGACGAGCTTTATCTGGAGCCGTGGCGCGCCAAGGCGTTCCCTGTGTTGAAGGACCTGGCCGTGAATCGCGGCGCCTTCGACCGCATCATCGCATCGGGTGGCTTCATCTCCGTCAACACGGGCGTGACGACCGACGGCAATGCGATTCCGATCAAGAAGGAAGAGTCCGATCTTTCCATGGACGCGGCCGCCTGCATCGGCTGCGGCGCGTGTGTGGCGTCCTGTCCGAATGCTGCCGCGGCGCTCTTCATCGGCGCTAAGATCTCGCACCTGGGACACCTTCCACAAGGGCAGCCGGAGCGCGACCGCCGCGCTCTGCGCATGATCGCCCAGATGAGCGAAGAGGTCTTCGGCAACTGCACGAACATCGGCGAGTGCGAAGCTGCATGCCCGAAGGAAATCAAGCTTGAGGTCATCGCGCGCATGAACCGCGACTACATCAAGGCTGCCTGGACCGCTCGCGAGGTCGAAAGCTAGAACCGCAGCCTCCGGTCGCTAGCGCTCCCGGCACCGTTATCAGGTGCAGCGATCCGAATGATGCAAATGCGTTTGCAGTGCCGCGAGCGCAAGCGACCGGAGGCGAGGTCGGTAACCGGCGCGCAGTTGGACAAGCTGCCACACAAAGGCACAACCGAGATCAGTCCTCGATCTCGATGGACGGTTTGGGGATCGCCGCAACTTCCTGAACTCGCTCGACAAAGCGTTGAGCGAGTTCGTGGAAGCCCGCGGCGTGCGGGTCTGTTGCGTCTTTCAGAGCGACCGGATCGCCACAATCACCGCCCTGGCGCACAGCCGGATCGAGCGGCAGGTGGCCCAGAAAACTCACATCCATTGTGGCCGCTGTTCTCGCACCGCCGCCTTTGCTAAACACATCGATGTGCTCGCTGCAATGCGGACAAACCAGATAGCTCATGTTCTCGACGATGCCGATGATTTCAACGCGCACCTGTTTGAACATGTTGACCGCTTTGCGCCCGTCTTCGAGAGACACTTCCGATGGCGTCGTAACCACCACGGCGCCCGTCAGCGGTGCACTCTGAATCAGCGTCAACTGCACGTCGCCCGTGCCGGGCGGCAGATCGATCAGCAAATAATCTAGTTCGCCCCAATCGACGCCGCGCAGGAACTGCTGAATCACGCTGTGCAGCATCGGGCCGCGCCAGATGAGAGGCTTATCGCCGGGGTTCAGGAAGCCCATCGACATCAATTTGACGCCGAATTTCTCAAGCGGCTGGATGCGGTTCTCCACCGAGTACGGCGTCTCGCTGACGCCCATCATCAGCGGAACGTTAGGTCCATAGACATCGGCGTCCAGAAGACCAACCCGATAACCCAGGCTGCGCAACGCGATCGCGAGATTCACCGAGACGGTCGTCTTGCCGACTCCACCCTTGCCCGAGCCGATCGCAATCAGATTGCGCACGCCTTCAATCGGAAGTTTGGGCTGTTCGCCCGTTGGATTTGGACCCATTAGTCCATCGTAGCATCGTGTCTCCCGGAGTCCGGCGCGTGTGAGACAAATCCATGCCAAACTAGTTAGACGAATCCGGCTTGCACTTATGCGCACCACGTCCCTTGGCATTGCTCTTGCACTTCTCTTATCGCTTCCTCTGGCGGCTCAACGCGAACTCGCCGGCACAGCGCGGATCATACTGGCGCTCAGGAATCTGCAAAACACGGGTAGCGTCCTCATGATCGCGGCGCATCCCGACGATGAAAACACCGCGCTGCTGGCCTATCTGACGCGCGGAAGAAACGTACGCACGGGTTACCTGTCGATGACCCGCGGCGAGGGCGGGCAAAATCTGATCGGCCCGGAGCAGGGGTTTGAGCTCGGCGTGATTCGCACGCAAGAACTGCTGGCGGCCCGGCGCATTGATGGCGCGGAACAGTTTTTCACTAGCGCGGTTGATTTCGGTTTCTCAAAAACAGCGGAGGAAACGCTGCGCATCTGGGGCCGCGAAAAGGTGCTCAATGAAGTGCTGCAAACCATCCGCACGTTTCATCCGGACGTGATTATCCTGCGCTTTTCCGGTACGCCGCGCGATGGGCATGGGCATCATCAAAGCTCTGCCATACTCGCCAAAGAAGCCTATGCGAAGCTCGCCGGCGAAACCTGGAAGCCGAAGCGCGTGATGTGGAATCTATTTTCCTTCACGGCTCAATTGGATAGCGAAGCGGCTAAGACTCCCGCACGCATCGCCGTCGATACCGGCGAGTACGATCCCGTGCTGGGCTTCTCTTACGCCGAGATCGCAGGGATGAGCCGCAGTATGCACCGCAGCCAGGGCTTCGGCGCGGCGGAACGAAAAGGCTCGCAGATGGCTTACCTGGTGACGGTAGCGGGCGACCCGGCAGTGAAAGATATTTTCGACGGAGTCGACACAACATGGAATCGAGTGGCCGGTGGTACGGGTGTCGGCACACTGCTCGCCAGAGCGGTCGCGGAATTCAAGCCCGGGCGTCCCGAGTCCATTTTGCCATTGCTCCTTGAAGCGCGCGCCGCGGCGCAGAGGCTTGACGACGCGATCGCGCGCCGCAAACTGGCTGAGTTCGACGAAGCGATTCGTCTGTGTGCCGGGCTGTGGCTGGATGCGACGGTGGCGAGTCCCGTAGCGGTGGAGGGCGCCCCGCTAAAGCTCGACGCCACGGCTTTGAATCGTTCCAACACGGACGTGCTCTGGGAAGGAAAGCCATTGGAAGCCAACACGCCCGCGCACCGCGCGCTGGACGTCTCCGCGCAATCCGGCCTGAAGACAGTCTTCCGCATCCGGCTCGGTGGCCAGGATCTGGAGTACACCCAACCGGTGCTCTATCGATGGGTGGATCCCGTGCGCGGCGAGTTGACGCGGCCGCTGTCGGTGCTACCGCCGGTGGCTGTGCATGTGCCGGAAGCCGCGCTGCTGTTCCCCTCGCTCGAAGCGCGCGATGTGGAGGTCCGCGTCACCGCGAATGGCGCTGGAGCCACGGGCGAATTGCGGCTCGAACTGCCCCAAGGCTGGACATCGCAACCGGCGGTCCGGCCGTTTCGGATGGCAGCAGCCGGCGAGCATGCCGCGTTGCGCTTCCGCATCCTGCCACCCGCGGTAAACGCGAGCGGAACGCTCAAAGCTGTGGCGAAACTCAGCGATGGCCACGAGATTTCAACGGGCGTGAAGGTGATCGACTATCCGCACATTCCAGCTCAGACGCTATTCCCGCCGGCACGCGTTGCACTGGTACGCGCTAACGTGCGGACCCTGGCGAAGAGCGTCGGCTACGTCATGGGTGCAGGCGACGAAATGCCGCAAGCCCTGGAGCAGATGGGATGCGCGGTCACGCTGCTCGCCGACGACGAGTTGGAGCGCGGCGATCTTGCGCGCTTCGATGCCATCGTGACCGGAGTGCGGGCCTACGACGTGCGGCCGGCATTGCGCACGAATAGCGCGCGCCTGCTGGAGTACGTCAACAAGGGCGGCACACTGCTCGTGCAGTACAACAAGTTGGAATCCGAACGCGGGCGCAACAGCGATTTTGCGTGGGGACCATATCCTTTTCAGATCGCGAACGGGCGCGTAACCGTAGAGGATGCGCCGGTCGAACGCACGGATCTCCAGTCACGGCTGTTGCGCGTGCCGAACGAAATCGTTGCCGGTGATTTTAATGGATGGGTGCAGGAACGCGGCCTGTACTTCGCTTCGCAATGGGACAGCCATTACCAGACGCTGCTGAGTTCACACGATCCCGGTGAACCGGCGCTCGCTGGCAGCACACTCTATGCCCCATATGGCAAGGGCGCTTTCGTGTTCACGGCGATGAGCTGGTTTCGCCAACTGCCGGCCGGAGTGCCCGGCGCCTATCGCATCTTTGCGAATCTCTTGAGCGCAGGGAAAATGGCCCATGAGTGAACAGCACAAGGAAGAACCACCGCCCTTTCTGGGTACATGGAAGCGGATCTACGCCGCAGTGATCGCATTTCTGGCCGCGTTGATCGCGCTCTTCTACCTCTTCGCGAAGGCGTACAACGTATGAGAATTGTCGATTGGATTATTCTCGTTCTCTCACTCGTCTTCGTCGTCGCCTACGGACTCTGGCGCAGCCGTGGCAGCAACAGCGTCGACAAGTATCTGCTGGCCGGGAAGACCATGCCGTGGTACGCGATGGCGCTTTCGATCATGGCGACGCAGGCGAGCGCCATCACGTTCATTTCCACGACGGGCCAAGCCTACGTCGACGGCATGCGCTTCGTGCAATTTTACTTCGGTTTGCCGCTGGCGATGGTGCTGGTCTGCGCCTTCGCAGTGCCGGTCTTTTATCGCGCAAATGTCTACACGGCCTACGAGTATCTGGAGCGCCGCTTCGACGTGAAGACCCGCGTGCTGGTCAGCGTGATCTTTTTGATCCAACGCGGGCTCGCCGTGGGCATCGCGCTCTCCGCCCCGGCCGTTGTACTCACCGTAATTATTGGCTTACCTGCCGGCATCACGACGATCATCATGGGCGCCACGGTGATCCTCTACACTGTGCTCGGCGGCATACAGGCGGTGACGTGGACAGACTTTCAACAGATGCTCATAATGTTCGCGGGCCTGTTCGTCGCCCTGGCCACGGCGATCCTGCTGCTGCCTCAAGGTGTCTCGTTTACAGACGCGCTCACACTGGCGGGCGCCGCCGGCAAGCTGAATCCCGTCGTGCTGCAATTCGACTGGAACGACCAATACAACCTGTGGAGCGGGCTGTTCGGCGGCATGTTCCTGATGCTCGCCTATTTTGGCTGCGACCAATCGCAAGTGCAGCGTTACCTGACCGGCAGTTCGCTCACGCAGAGCCGGTTGAGTCTGCTGTTCAACGCGGTCGCGAAGATCCCGATGCAGTTCTTTATCCTATTCACCGGCGCGATGGTCTTCGTTTTTTTTACGTTTGAAAAGCCTCCGATGGTGTTCCAGCAGGCGGCGCTGGAACGAGCTAAAGCCGCACCAGGATACGCGGCAACGCAACAAAAGTTTGACGCCGCTTATGAGTCGCGGCGCGCGGCCGCGGCGGGCGTACTCGAGGCTCACCGCTCCGGCACTCCCGCGCTGATCGCGCCTCGCGTCGCCGAATTCAAAGCCTCGCAGGCAGCCTTGGATGTGGCGCACCAAGAGGGCAGCCGCTTCGCGGGAAACGCAATCGGCGATCCCGGCCTCAACGACACCAACTACATCTTTCTTTCATTCGTGACGCGCTACATGCCAGTAGGCGTCGTGGGCCTGATCATGGCTGCCATCTTTGCCGCGGCGATGTCGACGATTTCGGCGGAGATCAACTCGCTGGCGACGGTCACGGTAATCGACGTCTACCGCCGGCACCTGCACAAAGGCGCGAGCGATGCGCACTACTTGAGCGCGGCGAAATGGGCTACCGCGTTTTGGGGGCTATATGCCGTGCTGACCGCTGAGTTCGCGCACAATCTAGGATCGCTGGTGGTCGCGGTCAACAAGCTGGGATCGCTGTTCTATGGCGGATTGCTGGGCGTCTTCGTGCTCGCGTTCTTCTTCAAACGCGTGGGCGGAACGGCAGCTTTCGCCGGCGTCCTGGCTGGGGAGGCGGCGATCTTTGCCACGGCCCGTTTCACGGAGATCGCCTTCCTTTGGTACAACGTGATCGGCTGCCTTGTCGTGATCGCGTTCGCGCTGCTATTTTCAGTCGCCGGAGAGAAGCAGCGAACTCACGTCAACGGCTGAACGGTGGCCCTCCACCACGACTATGCCGCTATCGGTTACGTGATGGAACTGGCGATCGCGCTCCAGGTCGTAGCCAATCGTGGCGCCTTCCGGGATGCGCGCGTTCTTGTCGAGAATCGCACGCCGAATCTTGGCGTGCCGCCCGATATCGCAGTTGTCGAAAATGACTGAGTCCTCGATGGAAGCGCCACTATGCACGCGCACGCCGCGGCCCAGCACGGAGCCGGTAACCTTGCCGCCGGAAAGAATCGTGCTTCCGGCAACCACCGAGTCAATCGCCTCGCCCCGGCGCCCTTCCTCATTGAACGTAAATTTGGCCGGAGCGTCCGAGTAGCCCGCGGTACGCAGGGGCCACTGGCGATTGTAGAGGTTCAGCGACGGCTTGACGGAACGTAAATCCATGTTGGCGTCGTAGTACGCGTCGATCGTTCCAACGTCGCGCCAGTACGCATCCTGACCCACGGGATCACCCGGAATTCGATTTGTCTGAAAGTCGTAGGCGAACATGTTCGAGCGCCCGATCATTGACGGCAGAATGTCGCGGCCGAAGTCATGGGAACTCTCCTCATTCGCGGCATCGGCGTACAATTCGCGCAGCAATGTGGGCGTCGAGAAAACGTAGTTTCCCATCGACGCGTACACCTTTTCGGAATCACCCGGCATCGTAGGCGCGTCGTGACGCTTCTCGTGGAAACCGGCCACGCGATGGTCGGCGCTCGTCTCAATCACGCCGAACTCGCGCGCTTCGCTCTTATGCACTGGAATCGCGGCAATGGAGACGTCGGCTTCCTTCTGCGCGTGGAACTCGATCATCTGGCGGATATTCATTCTGTAAATGTGGTCCGCGCCGAAAATCGCCACGAGATGCGGGTCGGCCTGCTCGATCAAATTGATGTTCTGGAAGATCGCGTCGGCAGTGCCGCGATACCAGGTCTCTTGCGCTGTGCGCATCTGCGCGGGAACGGGAATGATGAACTGGCTCTTGAAAAGACCAGCCACCTCCCAGCCGTCACGAATGTGCTGCAGTAGGGACTGGCTTTTAAACTGAATTAAGACATAGTTCGAGTAGATCCCGGAGTTGATGAGGTTACTCAAAACAAAGTCTATAATCCTGTAACGGCCTCCAAAAGGCACTGCCGGTTTGGCACGCTCCTTGGTTAGCGGATACAGGCGGGTTCCCTTCCCACCGGCCAGCACAAAGGCAAGCACTCGAAGTTGCACGAATCAGCTCCTGGCAATGCACGATTCTCTGGACTGCTTGATCTCCTAGTATTGCATTTCAGAATCGAAATCGTCTCACAATTCAGCGGGCTGATTCAAGAGGCGAGACGTATGCGTCCGCACGCTATCGTCCGAGGCGGCGCAACGCTACGAGTTTTGCCGCCATCGGTACGGCGCCGTCGATTTCCACATGGATTACGGCGGCGAACGCACCCATTCCGTGGGCCGGAGAGATGTCCAGACGGCGCAGCAATTCTTCCAGATTTTCGCTGTGGCAGACATACTCAACCGCGGCCTGCGTCCCGGCGGCCGTAGCGCCGGCCAGCAGGAGAATTCGTTGGCCTTGCGACTGGCCCGGCACGTATTCGATCAGGGCGTATTCCTCCGTTCGCGGAAGTCCCGGCGATGCCAGGTAGACGGATTGCTCGCCATCCAACGGCTTCAGGTTCACAATGCCCAGTTCGCCTTTGCGCGGATGAGCCGGCTCCATGATGCGGAGTGCGAATCCATCAGCACGCCGCAGCGCGCGCGGTGCAAGCGATTCGTCCGGGGGGCCAATCAGGATGAGATCTCTCCGCTCCAACTCGTTGGGTTCGAGAAGCCGCCAGCTCTTCACCAGGAGCCCTCGATTGAGCCGCGCGAACACGCTGTCGATCTCATGGATCGCCAACGCTTCGCCGGCGCCGGTGTACGGGCCGTTAGGCTCAGCCTTACTGAAGACGGCCAGCGGCGGTTCGGGTCCTGCGGTGAACTCCCGCCAGAAAGTCCCCATCGCCTCGTGCACAGCCGGCCGTACGGTGTTTGCGGCTGGCTGTAGCAGCGCAAATCCGCCCGCGCCGAGCGCCACGCCAAGAATCGCGCCAAAGAAAACCCATGACAACGAAAATCCGGCGGGCGCGGCCTTCACCGTCTCAACTGGCGTTGGTGCAGCCAGGGCGGCCGGCTCCATCCGCTCACGCTGGCGGAAGAGCGCTGAGTACGAACCCCTCGGCACCTCGACGACGATGGGGTCTTCCGCGCCAGGCCCAGCGTAATACTCCGCAAGCTTGGCGCGCAAGCGGCTCGTCTGCACGCGCACGGTCGAGTCGAGCCGCGGATCAAATTCCGGTGGGCGGCCGAACACTTCGATCGCAATTTGGGATTCTTTTAGCGCCGATCCCGGCTGTTCGACGGCATGGCGGGCCAGGAATCGAAGTAAGTGACATAGCGATTCGGAGCTATGCAGCGGAGCGCTGTGCGTGACCCGTTCGACTTGCGCATACCTTGCCTCGACCGTCATCAATCCCGCCCGTCCCGTTTTTCCGTGCTCGTGGCCTCACTCAAGGTAGCACACGCCCGGCGGACGGACCAATTGATGAGGAGCACAGTGGTATCCCGTTTCGCACGCTGATGCATGCCTATCATGTATCCTCGAAAGGATGGCTTCACCGACATCCGATGGCTGGGATTGGAACTCCATTTATCGGAAGTCCGGCCTGCTCGAAAAGCTGTTCGCCGCGCTGCTTGCGATTTGGGCCGTCTGGTACTACTTTGCCCCGCGTGGCGCGATGCTGTCGCTACTCCAACTGACGCTCTTCTTTCTTGGTGCATGGGTATTGGTACGCTGGCTTCGCAAAGGAACGCGGCACGCTATCTGGCGGCTGCGCAACCGGCTATATGTCACATACCTCTTCATCGCGGTAGTCCCCATTTGCCTGATCCTGATTCTCACCGCAATCGGCACCTACATCTTCACGGGGCAGATCGCCGTCTATCTGGTGACATCCGAACTTGAGCGCCGCACGGCGTCGATGCGCAGTTCCGCGGAGTGGCTCGTCAGCGCGTCCGAGGCGCGGCGCAACGAATCGCTGCGGGAGATGGCGTCGTACTACGAACGAAAATTTCCCGGCCTGGAACTGCTCATCCGCGACAAGAACGAGATCCGCTTTCCGGAGAACGCACGCATTGTTTCGCCGCCGGCGGAATGGAAAGATATCAGCGGAATGGTTTACAAAGACAGGCAGCTTTACGCCTGGGCCCGTGCGACCTCGGGAGCGCGGGAAGTGATCATGATGACGCCGCTCACCGCCGAGTACCTTTCCGATCTTGTCCCGAATCTCGGTGACGTCTCCTATCTTGCCTTTAGCGAAGACCCCAGCATCAAAATCGGCAAGAGAGGAAGCGCCGCGCTTCCCAGCCGTCGCGAGACTCTTCCGCCCGCCGTGAATCGCGCCGACGTTGTAGTCGATTGGTTCACGCTGATTCCCGTCGCCATGTGGGATAAACCTCCGCAGACGCGCAACACGGCTCTCTCGATCCGCACGCGCTTCTCGGCGGTTCTGCGCTCGCTGACCAGCCCGCAAACCGACCTCAACGAAAACTTTGCGCCGATTCTGTTCCTCTTCGCCAGCATTCTCTTTCTGCTCGTCGAGCTTGTCGCGCTGTTGATCGGCATCACCCTGACGCGCACGATCACGGGCGCGGTGCACAACATCTACGAAGGCACCGAGCGGGTTCGCGAAGGCGACTTCTCGCACCGCATCGAGGTGAAGGGCCAGGATCAGTTGGCCGAACTCGGCACTTCGTTTAACCGCATGACCGCGAATCTGGAGCGCCTTCTCGCTGTCGCGAAAGAGAAGGAACGCATGCAGGCCGAACTCGAACTGGCACGCGAAGTGCAGTCGCAGCTCTATCCGAAGACGGTGCCTGCCATGAAGACGCTCGACCTGATCGCAGTGTGTAATCCGGCGCGCATGGTCTCGGGCGATTACTTCGACTATCAGGCACTGATGGGGAATAAGGTGGCGATCGCTGTGGGTGACGTGGCCGGCAAAGGAATCTCGGCCGCGCTGTTGATGGCGACGGTGGGTTCCTCGATGCGTACCCAACTGCGCAATTGCATGGAGCAGGTACTGCTCGGCGGTGGCACTCACATGCCGATGCCGACGTCGCAGCTTGTCGCGCAACTGAACCAGCAGATCTTCAACGACACGGCTCCGGAGAAATACCTCACGTTTTACTTCGGCGTCTATGACGACGACACCAGCATTCTGACTTACACGAACGCCGGCCACTTGCCTCCCATCGTGATCCGCGATGGGAAGGCTTTGCGGCTGGACGTCAACGGAACCGTGGTCGGAGCGTTCCCCTTCGCCGAGTATGGCGAAAGTACGGTGAAGCTCGAAAGCGGCGATCTGTTTGTCTGTTTCACGGATGGAATCACGGAGCCGGAGAACGAGTACGGCGAGATGTTCGGCGAAGACCGCTTGATCGACGTGCTGGCGCGGCACGTCGACCGCGACGATCAGCAGGTGGTCAACGCCGTGATGGAAGCCGTGCAGGAGTGGACAGGCTCTCCGGAACTGCAGGATGACATGACCATGCTCATGGCACGGAGGCGATAGGTGAGCAACCTGCGCCGCAGATACATCGTGCTCGCTGCCGCCATCATGGCCGTGCTGACGATCGGTACTATGGGTTTTGTCGTGATCGAGCACTACCCTGTCTTCGACGCATTCTACATGGCGCTCACGACAATCACGACCGTCGGTTACATGGAAATCCACGCCCTCGGCCGCGCGGGCCGTGTATTTAATTCGCTGCTGATCATCTTCGGAGTGACCACGATTTTCTTCGCAATCGGCGCGATGACGCAGACCATCATTGAATTGCAGTTGGGAGACGCGCTTGTCAAACGGCGGATGAAACGTATGATTGAAAATCTGAAAGATCACTACATCGTCTGCGGCTACGGAAGGGTGGGGCGTGGCGCGGCCAGCGAGTTGCGAACCGCCGGCGTGCCCGTGCTGATCGTCGACCGCGACCCCGAGAAGGCGGACCGCGCTACACGCGCGGGACTGCTCGCGATGGTCGCGGATTCCACCCGCGACGAGAGCCTGCGCGATGCGGGCATCACGCGCGCAAAGGGCGTTGTCGCGGCGCTCGAAACCGACGCTGATAATCTCTTTCTTGTGCTCTCCGCCAAGGAACTCAACCCGGCGATCCGCGTGGCGGCGAGAGCCAGCGAAGAAGAATCCGAGGAAAAATTGCGGCGCGTCGGCGCGGAGATTGTTTTTACGCCGTATAACGTCACCGGACATCGTCTGGCCATGGCGTTGTTGCGTCCGGGCGTCTTCGAGTTTTTGAAACTCACCAGCAAGAACATCGGTCTCGACGTTTCGATCGAAGAGATCAAGGTGCACGAAGACAGCGAGTACGTCGCCCGGAGCCTGCGGCAGATGCAGTTGCGCCGCGATCTCGGAGTCATCGTTCTGGCCATTCGCAAAATGGACGGGCAGATGCTCTTCAATCCGCCCGCCGAGGCGGAACTCGCCGCTCACGACACGCTCATCGTGATGGGCGATGCGGAGAGTCTCAACCGCCTCGAGAAATTGCTGCACGGAGGCCATGAATGAAGGTACTCACAGCCGCACAAATGCGCGAAGTAGACCGGCGAACAATCGAGCTGGGCATTCCGGGCCTGGTCTTGATGGAGAACGCAGGACAGCGCGTCGTGGAGTTTCTGCAAGAGCGGTTTGCTCCTTTAGCGGAACAGCGCGTCGTCGTCGTCTGCGGTAAGGGCAACAACGGCGGCGACGGCCTAGTTATCGCGAGACAGATTCATACGCGCGGCCTGGCCGCCTCGCTGCACGTCGTGCTCGCCGCGGAGCCCGAAGAATTGCACGGCGATGCGGCGGAGAACTTCCGCATGTATCGCGTCGTGGACGGACCGCTCAGCTACGAGATCTCGCCGGAGATGCGCTCGGCGACGATCGTCGTGGACGCGTTGCTCGGCACCGGCCTGCGTGGTGCGGCCTCGGGCCGCATCCTCGAACTGATTCACGAAATCAACAGCGGCTTTCCGCTCGCGCGCACCGTCGCCGTCGATCTGCCATCAGGACTGGCCAGCGATTCCGGAACGCCGCTCGGCGAATCTGTCTGCGCGCACTCGACCGTGACGTTCACGGCGCCGAAACCGGCGCATGTACTTCCTCCGGGTTGCGCTCGCGTGGGTGCATTGCACATCGCTGCGATCGGCAGCCCCGCCGCGCTCTACGAAGCAGATGACTCCGTGTTTCTTTCGCTTTCGGAAGCGCGCGACTTCGCCGCTTTGCTGGCCCCGCGCGATCCTGGCGGCCATAAAGGCTCCTACGGCCACGCTCTTGTGATCGCTGGTTCGCCCGGCAAAACTGGCGCGGCCGCGCTGTGCGGTTTCGCTGCGTTGCGTTCCGGCGCGGGCCTGGTAACCGTGGCATCCACGGAGGAAGCGCTGCCACCCATCGCCGCCTTCGCGCCCGAGTTGATGACAGAGCGCCTGCCGGCCTTGCGCGACAACAAGGATGTTATTGCGATCGGCCCCGGACTCGGCAAAAGCGAAGAAATGCAGGCTTTGATTCGCAAGATCGTCTGCGAATTCCCGCAACCCGTTGTGATCGACGCGGACGCGCTGGCGGCCATGCCGCTGGCCTGCGAGGGAAAGATTCGCATCCTTACGCCGCACCCCGGCGAGATGTCGCGCCTCACGGGCCGCACCACGGCTGAGATCCAGATTGATCGCATCGGCGCCGCTCGATCATTCGCCATGGAACACAAAGTCACAGTTGTCTTGAAAGGCTGGCGCACGGTGATCGCCTTCCCCAATGGGTGCGTTTGGATCAATCCGACCGGCACGCCGGCGATGGGCAAAGGCGGCAGCGGCGACGTACTCACAGGAATGATCGCCGGCTTTCTCGCGCAATTTCCCGATGCGACGGAGACCGCGCTGCGCGCCGCCGTTTACCTGCACGGCCTCGCGGGTCAACTCGCGGCGGCACGTCTCGGTGACAAATGTGTACTGGCGACCGATCTGCTCGAATCCCTGCCGGAGGCGATGCGTGCCTGCGCAAATCAGAGAAACTGAATCCGAAGAGGAGACAATCGAGTTCGGGCGCGAACTGGCACTCCGTCTGCCGCGACGCTGCGTCGTGCTGCTGATCGGCAACCTCGGCGCGGGCAAAACCACGATCACTAAGGGCATCGTCGAGGGCCTCGGCGCGGCGCTTCCCGATGAGGTCAGCAGCCCGACGTTTACCCTGATTCATCAGTACAGCGAGAACGTTTATCACATCGACCTCTACCGCCTGGAGACAGCCGCGGAGGTGGCGACGCTGGGGCTCGACGAGATTTTCGATCGCGAAGCCGTGGTGCTGATCGAATGGGGCGAGCGTTTCCGCGAACTAATGCCGCCGGAGCACGTCGAAGTCTTTCTCAAGGCCCTCGAAGATGACCGGCGTCAGATCAGCGTGCTCTTCCCGAATTCGGAGGAGCGCTGAGTCAGTCCTTCCCGTAGATCTCCTGCACCACACTGCGAAAATTTTCCAGAACGCGTTGCCGCCGGACTTTCATCGTCGGCGTCAGCTCCCCGTAATCCATGGAAAACTCGCGATCGAGCACACGGAACTTGCGCACCTGCTCAAACGGCGCAAGCTGCTGATTGACCCGCGCGACGGCTTCGCGCAGTTCGCGTTGCGTCTCTTCCGGCGAACGCTGAGATGCGACGGCGGGTTCGAGCGTCAAAAGCGCCGCCACGAACGGCATGTGGTCGCCGAGCAGTAGCACATGGCTGATCAGCGGCTCAGTTCGCAGCAGGCTTTCAATCTTGGACGGATAGATTTTCTTTCCGTTCGAGGCGACAATCAACTCTTTCTTGCGCCCCGTTATGTAGATGTAACCGGCGGGATCGACCTCCGCAATATCACCGGTGGCCAGCCATCCATCACGCAGCACCGCAGCCGTGGCGGCCGGATCTTTGTAATATCCGTCGAATCCGTATCCGCTCTTGAGTAGCAGTTCACCATCTTCGGCGATCCGGACATCAACGCCTGGTAGCGCTTTTCCGATGCTGCCGGCCCTCGGACGATTCAGCGGATTAAACGAAACGATTCCGCCCTCCGTCAGACCGTAGCCCTCAATCAAGGGCATGCCGATGGCATCGAAGAAGAGTGCAAGATCGCGGCCCAACGGAGCGGAACCAGATGCAGCGATGCGCAGGCGTCCGCCGAGGCGTTCGCGGATTTTGCGAAACACAAGGCGGTCGGCCCACGGCAGCGCGGCTTTGATCCACACCGGAATCGGGCTACCCTCCTGCCGCAACACGGCTGCTTCCAGGCCGAGTCCGAGAGCCATATAAAAGATCTTGCGTACGTGGCCGGGTTGCTTGCGAACCTCCGTGCAGATGCTCGAGTGAATTCGCTCCCAGAGCCGCGGAGGAGCGAGCAGCCACGTCGGCCGCAGGGTTTTCAATTCGTGCGGAAACTGGCTCAGGCTTTGGGAAAACCACACCGGAGCGCCCATGCGCACCGGCAACAGCTCCAACACCACGCGCTGGGCTATGTGCGCCGACGGCAGGAACGCGATGGTCACATCATCCGGGCCCACCGGAAGCACAGCCGGCCCCACATCCAAATTGGAGGCGACGGAGCCGTGCAACACGAGGCCCATCTTCGGCTCGCCGGTTGCGCCGGACGTGAGATAGAGAATCGCCGGATCGCCCGGCCCGTAGCCGGCCTGGATGCGTTCGAACAGGTCTGGAGTCGCCTTCAGTGCCTGGCGGCCCGCTTCGCACAGAGCGTCGAGACTCGTAGCGCCGGGTGCGCTGCCGGTAAGCAGAAACCAGCGCACGTCCAGGGAATCCCGCGCCGCTTCGCGCAACGTCTCAAGCGTTCTTGGATCTTCAACGAAGACCGCTTTGGCGGCACAGTGTTGGATATTCCGCACCAGGTCCGCCGGCGGGTAACTGACATACAGCGCAGCGGAAATCGCGCCGCACGACATCACGCCTATATCGGCAAGATAGAACTCCGCGCGCGTCTCCGAATCGAGGGCGACAACGTCACCCGGGTTGATGCCGAAGCGGCGCAGGCCGCAGGCGATCTCGATGACGGTTTGCTTGTATTCCAGCCAGGTCCAGCTTCGATATTTTTGAATCCTGCCGCCGGGAATTGGCTGGTGCAGTGCGTGGTTGCCGCCGAAACGGGCAGCCGTCTCCGCGAGCACGGCAAATACGGTCCGGGTGCCCATCAGCACAATGCTAACACGCGCACTTAGGACAACTTCGAGCGTGCTTCGAGCATCTTACGGTAGCTGGCAAGCAGTTCCTCGCGAGCCTCGCGTTTGAGCGGAGCGGGCGCTTCGCTGGATTCGTATTCGCGGCACAGTTCGATGCTGCGCTTGAGGCTCTCCACAAACTGCACGCACGGACCGCAACCGGCAATGTGGCGCCGGATCTGCTCACAAGATTCGGCCGGGAGTTCCGCGTCGAGAAACTCTGAGAGCTTCTCAAAAATCGCTTGGCACTCAGCGCTGCGTTCATGCGATTCCGGGACCATTGTCATTTCCTCACCTCCTGCGCCGAGCGCAGGTAACTATCCAGTTTTTTCCTAAGAGCCAGACGAGCGCGATGGAGCCGTGTTTTCACCACATCGGCGCCAACATCCAACATTTGTGCCGTCTCTTCTGTGCTCAACTCTTCGACGTCGCGCAGAAGCACTACGGTCCGATAGATCTCTGGCAACTCCGCGATAGCTCGATCCAGTTCGCGGCGCAACTCCACCTGCAAGACGAGCGAATCTGGCAGCGCAGACCAATCGGCGATCTGTAATCTTCTGGTTCCGCCGTCCTGTTCAAAAGCGGGCAGCAATTCCTCCAGGGAAATCTCTTGCGAAGGCGATGGCGCAAATACGCTCTTGCGCCGCTTCATATAGCAGGCGTTGCGTGCGATACGGAACACCCACGCCTTCAGATGTTCGGGCTCGCGGAGTTGCTCGAAGCTTTCAAAGACCCGCATGAGCGTTTCCTGCGCTACCTCTTCAGCGTCTTCCCGCTGGCCGCACATCAGAAAGCTGTACTGAAAAATCTTGGCCCGATAGATTCCCACAAACCGGTCGAACGCATCCGCATCTCCGGCGAGCAACCGGCGGGCCAACACAACGTCATCGGTCTCTTTGGTGTCCACTGCCTACCATTCTAGTGGACGAAGAGGCCTTCTCAGGACAGCGGAGTGAGGCTATAATCAGGTATCGGAGTCTTAATTACGATATCCAGGGCAGGAGCATGCAGCAGTGTGTTATGAATCAAGCACGACTTCACGGCCCGCAGCACGCCTTCGCGATGGCGTTCGTCCTCGAGACCCGGCACGCTGACTTCGATCCGGAAGGATCCCAGCCGCGCCGGTTGAGCCGCTTTTTCCGCGGACATCTTGACGGCCACTCCCGCGACCGGCAAATTTCGAGCTTTCAAATACTGCACGGCATAGAAACCGGCGCATGTGCCGAGCGATGCCAGCAGGAACTCCGGAGGCGTCATGCCCTCGTCGGCGCCGCCGTTCGAAGCCGGCTGATCGCAGATGACCCGATGCCCGCGCGTGTTCACTTCAAACCGAACTCCGTCCAGATAAGTAACCGTCGATTCCATGATTGCTCTCCACTTTCACAGATGCACTCCGGCTCGAAAGGTGACACTGTTACCTGTCGGCCGGAAGTGCATCCTGCATTACTGACGCCGCCAACTGGATCTCGAATGAAACTGTATCTCACACTACTGTTATGCTCACTACCCGCGCTTTCGCAAGAGCCGCTGCCGCTCAAGGAAGCCGTCCGCCTCGCGCTCGAAAAGCACCCGGCCATGGAAGCAAGCGCAGCGCGCATCAAGGCCGCCGAGTCGCGCGTTGAGCAGGCTCGGAGCGGAAAGCTGCCGCACGTGAATTACACAGAGTCATGGGCGCGCAGCAACAATCCTGTGTTCGTCTTCGGCTCCCTGCTCACGCAGCATCAGTTCACCGAAAAGAACTTCGCAATTGGGCCGCTTAACCGTCCGGACTTCCTGAATAACTTCCAGTCGCAGGTCACGGTGGACCAGATGATCTACGATGCGCGCCAGAGCAAGTCTCAAATTCAATCGGCCGGTCTCGGAAAGAGCATCGCCAACGAGGATAGCCGTCTGACCGCACAGAATCTAATCGCGAACGTAGTGCGCTTCTATTATGGATCAGTGCTCGCGGCGGAAAGCTTGAAAGTTGCGAAAGAGGCCGTGCGCTCGGCGGAAGCCGACAGACAGCGCGCCACATCCGTGCTCGCCGCCGGGATGTCGACGGAGGCGGATGTGCTTTCCATCCAGGTTCATCTCGCGGCGATGCGCGAACAGGAGATCCGGCGCGCCCAGGAACTGGAGGTCGCTCTCGCATCGCTGAACGACGCATTGGGCCTGCCGCTCGACACGAAACGCGACCTCACGACACCGCTGACGTCAGCCGCCTCTAGCGCGGCTCCGGCTGTCGATCTCGCAAAGAACGCACTCGAACAACGGCCCGAGGCGCGCCAGTTGCGCCTAGCCACGCAGTTGGCCGAAACGCAGGTCGACGCCGCGCGCGGCGCCATGCTTCCGCAGGTTTTCGTGCGCGCCGCTTTCGAGGCGGACCGCGAGCGCTTCGTCACGCGCGGGGGCGCAAACTGGCTCGTATCTGCCGGCGTGAAGTGGAACCTGTTCAACGGCTTTGCGGATCGGGCACGCATCGCCGAAGCCACAGAATCCGCCCACGCCACACGCGCACAGGGCAGACAGCTGACATCCGGAATTGAACTGCAATTGAAGAACGCGCAGGCGCACGCGACTTCAGCGAAGCAGCGGATCGAGGTTGCGCGCGCTACGGTCACGATGGCCGAAGAGAGCTTGCGCATCACCAAGAATCGTTTTGAATCGGGTCTAGCTACTGTCACAGACTTGCTACGCACGGAGACGGCTTTGCTGGAAACGAAAACTCGTCTGCTGGCCGCGGTCTACGACGAGCGACTCGCCGCGACGGCGCTCGAACTCGCCGCCGGCGCGTTGACGCCCGACTCTCAGGTCTTAAACTAACCAGGTCTTCCACAAATGAACAGAACATACGCAATCCTTCCAGCCATTTTGCTGCTGGCCTCATGCGGCAAGAAAGAAGAGACCGCGGTCCAGCGCACCGCCTCCGCTGCTCCCGTCGCGGTGCAGACTGTCTCCGTCTCCCAGGATGAATGGCCCGCCGTCTATGAAGCCGTTGGCACTGTGCGGGCGCGCACGACGCTGACGATCTCGGCGCGCACGATGGGCTACGTCCGCGAATTGAAGGTGAAAACCGGCGACCGCGTGCAAGCGGGTCAACTTCTCGCCGAACTCGATGCGCGCGACATGGAAGCGCAGATCCGTCAGGCGGAAGCGGCACGCAACGAAGCACGCAGCGCGGCGGCCGAAGTGGATAGCGCGGCCGCGTCAGCCAAGGCCAATCTGGAATTGGCCACGGTCACATTCAAGCGCATGGAGGACCTGTTTCAGAAGAAATCGATCTCCAATCAGGAATTCGACGAAGCCGCCGCACGCTTGAAAGTTGCGCAGGCGGGCGCGGGCATGGTGCTCTCCAAACAACAACAAGTGAAAGCGAAAATTCAGCAAGCCGAAGAAGCCGTGCAGTCGGCTGCGATCCAGCGTGGTTACGCGAAGATCTACGCGCCGTTTGCCGGAATCGTCATCGAGCAGCGCATCGAAGCGGGCAACCTCGCTGCGCCCGGAGCGCCGCTGCTGGTCATCGAACAGGTGGGCGGTTATCGTCTCGAGACGGCGGTCGAGGAGTCGCGCCTCGCATCCATCAAGCCCGGCACCCCCGTCACGGTCGTGCTCGACGCCTTACAGAAATCGATCCCGGCGCGGGTTTCCGAAATCGTACCGGCGATGGATGCCGCAACGCGCGCCTTCACCGTGAAAATCGATCTACCCGGCGTCGCGCAACTCCAATCCGGAATGTTCGGGCGTGCAAATTTCGTGCTCGGGGTGAAGCGTACGACCGCGATCCCCGCAGGCGCGGTGCGTGAAGAGGGACAAGTTGCATCCGTCCTGGTAGCCGAAGGTGGCGTGGCTCGCAACCGCCTTGTCACGCTGGGTCAACGCAGCGGCGAGCGCATCGAAGTGCTCTCCGGTCTCAGCGCAACGGAGAAGATCGTATTCCCCAGACCCGCAGGACTTGCTGACGGCGCACGTGTGGAGGTTCGCCCGTGAAGACCGAAGAACTGGGCATAGCCGGCAAACTCGCACGCGCTTGGATCGGTTCCAAGCTCACGCCCCTGTTCATCGGCGCATCTTTGCTGCTGGGCACATTTGCGGTAATAAAACTTCCGCGCGAGGAAGAACCGCAGATCATCGTGCCGATGGTCGACCTCTTTGTCGGAATGCCGGGCGCTTCCGCGCACGAAGTCGAAGAGCGCCTCACTCGTCCGATGGAGAAACTACTCTGGGAAATTCCCGGGGTCGAGTACATTTACTCCACTTCTCAGCCCGGCGGCTCCATGGCCATCGTGCGCTTCAAGGTCGGCGAGGACGAAGAGAAAAGCATCGTCAAGCTCAACCAGAAGATGTTTGCGAACTTCGACTTGATCCCGCCCGGCGCGACGCAGCCGCTGATCAAGCCGCGCTCGATCGACGACGTGCCGATCCTCGCGCTCACATTCTGGAGCAAACGCTACAACGGCTTCGAACTCCGCCGCATCGCCGCCCAGGTTCACGATGCCGTCAAGCAGGTCAATGATGTTTCGCAGGTGACAATAACCGGCGGCCAGCGCCGCGAAATGCGCGTCACGCTCGATGCCGCGCGGCTGGCCGCCTTCAACCTCTCGCCGATGCAGGTTTTCGGCGCGATCGGCGGCTCCAACCAGCGCGTGCCCTCGGGCAAGTACTCCAGCGGAAACCGTGAGTTCATTCTTGAGACCGGCGAATTTCTGCGCACAGCAGATGATGTCCGCAACGTGGTCGCCGGAGTCGCCAACGGAAAGCCCGTCTACCTGCGCGACATCGCCGATGTGACCGACGGGGGCGCGGAGCCGTCGCAGTATGTGCAGTTCGCTTCCGGCAGTTCGTTCTATCCCGCGGTGACGCTCTCCATCTCGAAACGCAAGGGCACGAACGCGATCGCTGTTGCCGAGGGGGTGCTCCAGCGTGTCGAGGCCCTGAAAGGTCCGCTGATTCCTTCCGATGTGACCGTGGCGATCACGCGGCAGTACGGCGAGACGGCTTCGGAGAAATCCAACGAGCTGCTGTTTCACATGGCCATCGCCGTGATCTCCGTCAGCATCCTGATCGGCCTCACGCTCGGCTTGCGCGAGTCGCTGGTTATCTTCACCGCCATCCCTGTCACGCTCGCACTGACGCTGACCGTCTTCTATCTGTATGGCTACACGCTGAATCGGATCACTCTTTTCGCGCTGATCTTCTCGATAGGAATACTCGTCGACGATGCCATTGTTATCGTCGAGAACATTGTGCGCCACACACGCTTGCCCGGCAATGCCGACCGCACACTAACGCAGATCGCCATCGACGCCGTGGATGAGGTCGGCAATCCCACGATCCTCGCAACACTCACCGTGATCGCCGCGATCCTTCCGATGGCCTTCGTCGGCGGATTGATGGGACCGTACATGCGGCCGATTCCGATTGGCGCGACGGCAGCCATGATCTTTTCCATGATCGTCGCGTTCCTGGTTACTCCCTGGGCCGCCGTCCGGCTGCTCAAGAAAACCGGGCACGGTGAGCACGAGAAAGAGGACCGCCTCACGCTCGCCTATCGCTGGTTCATGGGTCATGTGTTGCACAGCGGTATGCTGCGTTGGGGTTTCCTCGGTATGGTCAGCTTGCTGCTGCTCGGCTCGATGGCGCTCGTCTATGTGCAATTCGTCAAAGTGAAGATGTTGCCCTTTGACAACAAGAGCGAGTTCCAGGTAATTATCGACATGCCGGAAGGCACGACGCTCGAGGAGACGGCCCAGGTCACGCGCCTGCTGGCCGAATCCGTGCTGAAGCACAAGGAGGTCACGGATGTGCAGACCTACGCCGGCACCGCCTCGCCCTTCAACTTCAACGGACTCGTGCGGCACTACTACCTGCGTGCCGGCTCGAACGTCGCCGATATCCAGGTGAACCTCAAAGGCAAGCACGAGCGCGACCTGCAAAGCCACGAGATTGCGAAGCAGGTACGCAACGATCTGATACCGATCGCCAAGGCGCACAACGCGCGCATCAAGGTCGCTGAAGTGCCGCCCGGGCCGCCCGTTCTGGAAACCCTCGTCGCCGAAGTCTACGGCCCGACGCAAGAGGGACAGCGCCGCATCGCGCGCCAGATTCGCGATATCTTCGACAGCACGCCCGGCGTCGTGGACGTCGATTGGTATGTGGAGGACGATCAACCCAAACAGCTCCTGATCGTTGACCGGGAGAAGGCCGCGCTGCACGGCATCCCCGAGGACGAGATCGCGCGCGTGATGCGCATCGCCTCCTCCGGTGAAACCGCGGGGCTCGCGCACATCGCATCTGCGAAAGAGGACGTGCCCATCACGGTGCGTCTCGACCGCGCAACGCGCTCCGATCTTGAACGCATTCAGAACCTAAAGGTGCCCGGCCGTGATGGCAGTCTGATTCCCATCCGCGAACTCGTGCGCGTGCAGCCCGCGATAGAGGACAAGAGCATCTATCACAAGAACATGATGCCCGTCACTTACGTCACGGCCGATATCGCCGGCGCCATGGAAAGTCCCGTGTACGCCATTCTCGCGCTCGGCCCGAAGATCGACAAACTCAAGATCGACGAAGGCTACAGCCTTGAGCAATACACCTCGCACCAGCCCTTCGAGGATTCGAAGTACGCCATGAAGTGGGACGGCGAGTGGCACATCACTTACGAAGTCTTCCGCGATCTTGGCATTGCCTTCGCCGCCGTACTGGTGTTGATCTACGTGCTGGTCGTCGGCTGGTTCCAGTCCTTCGTCACGCCGCTGGTGATCATGGCGGCGATTCCGTTTTCACTGGTGGGCATCCTGCCCGCACACGGCATGCTCAACGCCTTCTTCACGGCTACCTCAATGATCGGTTTCATCGCGGGCGCCGGCATTGTCGTTCGCAATTCAATCATCCTCGTCGACTTCGTGGAGTTGCGTCTCAAGGAGGGCATGCCGCTCGACAAAGCGGTCATCGACGCGGGCGCCGTGCGCTTCCGCCCGATGATGCTAACCGCCGCCGCCGTCGTCGTCGGTTCGATCGTAATTTTGTTCGACCCGATTTTCCAGGGACTCGCCATCTCTCTGATGGCCGGAGAAATCGCGTCGCTGCTGCTTTCGCGCATGACCGTCCCGATCGTCTACTTTGTGATCAACAGGAGAAAGATCCAATGACAGTCGACCGCTACCTTCGCATGATCGCCGGGTTCTTCGTCGTACTCAGCGTCGCCTTGGGCCACTACGTGAACCCTGCGTGGTTTTTGTTTACCGCTTTCGTCGGACTGAACCTGTTTCAGTCGGCCTTCACGAACTGGTGCCCGATGATGGCGATCCTGAAAAAGCTTGGCGTTCGCGCCTGACGCCTGGCGCGGTAAGCCGCTACAATTTACCTAATCAGCCATGGACACTGCACTCGCGATCCACCGCCTTCACTTTGCCTTCACCATCACGTTCCATTACCTCTTTCCGCCGTTGACGATGGGGCTGGCGCTGCTAATGGTAATGCTCAAAACGATGCACTTGCGGACGGGAGAGGAGCATTACAACAACGCGGCAAAATTCTGGGCCAGGATCTTCGCCATCAACTTTGCCATGGGCGTCGTCACCGGCATCCCCATGGAGTTTCAGTTCGGCACCAATTGGGCGCGCTTTTCGCGCGTAGCCGGTGGAGTCATCGGACAGACGCTCGCCATGGAAGGCGTCTATTCCTTCTTCCTCGAGTCGTCGTTCCTCGGCCTGTTCCTTTACGGCGAGAAGGCGCTCGGCCGCATCGGCCACTACGTGGCTGCCGTGTGCGTATTCCTTGGCTCGTGGCTTTCCGGATTCTTCATCATCGCTACCAACGCCTGGATGCAGCACCCTGTCGCTTACGCCGTTGGCCCGGACGGCCAGATCTCGTTGACCAGTTTCTGGGGACTGATCCTCAATCCGTGGACCTTCTGGCAATATGTTCATAACATGACCGCGGCCGTGTTCCTCGCTGCGGTGGCGATGGCCTCTCTCGGCTCGTTCTATCTATTGAACGGCAAACACACTGCGTATGGCCGCACTTTTGTGCGCCTGGGCGTCTCCGCCGGATTCATCGGCGCAATTCTGCTGCTGTTCCCCACCGGCGATGGCCAGGGCAAACTGATTGCGCACTACCAGAAGCCCACTCTCGCCGCCATGGAGGGTCTTTTCGATACGCAGAACGGCGCGCCGATGGCGCTCATCGGCCAGCCCGATACCGAAAAACTGCGCCTCGACAATCCGATTACAATCCCGAAGGCGCTCAGCTTCATCACCTACCAGCGCTGGGAGGCCCAAGTACAAGGGCTGGACGCATTCCCGCGCGACCAGTGGCCGGACAACATGCCACTGCTGTTTTACAGCTTCCATATTATGGTGGGCCTCGGCACAATCTTCATCGCGCTGATGACGCTCGCCGTGTTTCTCCTCTGGCGCGGCAAGCTGTTCGAGTCGAAGCCGATGCTTTGGGCGCTGCTACTGCTGCTGCCCTTCCCTTACATAGCGACCACCGCGGGTTGGATGACGGCGGAGATCGGCCGCCAGCCGTGGCTGATCTATGGACTGATGCGCACTGAACACGGCTCGTCGGCGCACGTCTCTTCCGGCAACGCAATGTTCTCTCTGCTGGGTTTCATGGGGATGTATTCCGTGCTCGCTATTTTGTTCCTCCTGCTGATCTATCGCGAGATTGAGAAAGGGCCGGGCGGGAGTGAGGCCGGCGCGCACTAATCGGGAAAGGATCTGAATACCGCCATGGAAACCATCTGGTTCTGTCTCGTCGCAATCATGATTGCCGGCTATGCCGTGCTCGACGGCTTCGACCTCGGTGCGGGCATCGTGCATCTTTTCGTCGCGCGTACGGACGCCGAACGTCAACAAGTGCTGCGCTCCGTCGGACCCGTCTGGGACGGCAACGAAGTCTGGCTGCTCGCCGGCGGCGGCACGCTTTACTTCGCGTTCCCCGGACTCTACGCTTCCAGTTTCAGCGGCTTCTATCTGCCGCTGATGATCGTGCTTTGGTTGCTGATCCTGCGCGGCATTTCGATCGAATTTCGCAGCCACATCGACAGTCCCACGTGGAAACCGCTCTGGGACGTTGTCTTCTGTGGGGCTAGTGCGACGCTCGCCATTTTCTTCGGCGCTGCGCTCGGCAATGTCGTTCGGGGCGTGCCGCTCGACAAGAGCGGCGACTTCTTCCTGCCGCTCTGGACAAACTTCAACGTGGAGCCCGACGCCGGAATCCTTGACTGGTACACTATACCCGTCGGCCTCCTCGTCTTTCTCACGCTCGCGATGCACGGCACACTCTGGGTGATCCTTAAAAACGAGGGACCCGTTCGCGAACGCGCGCGCGGTATAGTGAAACCGGCTTGGTTCGGTGTGCTGCTCTTCACGATCGCGGTGACCGTGCTGACGTTTCAGATTCAGCCGCAAGTGCTCGCGAGCTTCGCCGCGCGGCCGTGGGGCTTCGTGTTTCCAGCGCTCGCGATGCTCGGACTCGGCGGCATCGCCATCTTTGGCTTCGGTCGCGACGAACTGAAAGCGTTCCTCGCCTCATGCCTGTACATCGTCGGAATGCTTACCAGCGCTGCGTTCGGACTCTTCCCTTACGTGCTGCCTTCGATCGGCATCCAGGCCTACGGCCTCACGGTTCACAACGTCGCAACCACGGAGTATGGCATGAAGGTCGGCCTCGCGTGGTTCATTCCCGGAATGCTGCTGGCATCGGTATACACGACTTACGTCTACCGCAGCATGCGAGGAAAAGTCGGCGTCTGATCACGCCAAGCGGTACACGACGCGGTTCAATTGCTGCACGACCTCCTGCGACAGCAGCGCGTATTTGCGGCACACGGACTCGATGGTGCAGTCGTCGCAGGATTCACGGAAACCGAGTTTTTCGAAAACTTCGACTGTCTCCGGGTGATTGACCTTCACCTCGCGGATTGTCATGCCCGCGCGGATCAAATCGTCGAATTGCATGGTGGCTTACCCTCCGCCCTCTATCTCACAGCATAACCGATTCGACATTCTCGGGCGATAACCCCACGTTATGGTGGTGTTCTTCCCAGCGCTCTCGTGTTAAGCTGTTCTCAGCGTACGACTATGGATTGGAACCAACTATACCGCGCAAGACTAACAACGGCCGAGGAAGCCGTGAAGGTTGTCCAGTCCGGCCAGTCCGTATTTCTGCACCAGGGGTGCTCACAACCGGAAGATCTTGTGCGGGCCCTGCTCGGTCGCGCCTCGGAACTGCGCAACGTAGCGATGGTTCACATGATGACGATGGGTAAGGCGGAATATACGAAGCCCGAGTACGATGGCGTCTTCCGTCACAAAGGATTCTTCCTCGGTCCCAATGTGCGGCAGGCCGTGCAGGAAAGCCGGGCCGATTACGTTCCGATTTTTCTGAGCGAGATCGAGGCCTTGTTCACCGGCGGCGCGATCCCGGTCGATGTGGCGTTCCTGCAATGCTCACCCCCGGACGAACATGGATACATGAGTCTGGGCGCCGGCATCGACATCAATTTCGCTGCACTGCAAGTGGCCCGGCACGTGGTCATTGAAGTCAACAACCAGGCGCCGCGCACGCTAGGCGACAGCTTCGTGCATGTCCGGCAGGCACATCAGATTGTCGAGGCATCCCATCCCCTGCCGGAGTACTGCCCACACGAGATCACAGACACGCACCGCGAAATCGCGCGTTACATAACCAACATGATCCCGGACGGAGCAACGTTGCAGATGGGCATCGGCGCCGTCCCCGACGCTGTAATCCAGAATCTAAGCAACCATCGCGACCTCGGAATGCACACGGAGATGTTTTCCGACAGTGTGATAGACCTGATTGACTCCGGCGTAATCAACAACGCGCGCAAGACACTGCACCCACACAAGGTGGTGAGCGGCTTCGTACTCGGCACCAAGCGGCTCTTCGACTACATCGACAACAACCCTGTCTTTGAGTTTCACCCCACCAGCTATGTCAACGATCCGTTTCGCATCGCACAGAACGATCGCATGGTAGCGATCAACGCGGCGATCGAAGTGGATCTCACCGGGCAGGTCTGCGCGGATTCGATCGGGCCGCGACCGTACAGCGGCTGCGGCGGGCAAGTCGATTTCATCCGTGGCGCGGCGCGCTCGAAGGGCGGGTTGCCGATCATCTCACTGCCCTCAACGGCCAAGGATGGCACACTCTCTCGCATCGTGCCGTCGTTGAAACCCGGAGCCGGCGTGGTCACCTCGCGCGCCGACGTGCACTACATCGTAACCGAATTCGGCGTCGCCTACCTGCACGGAAAGAATATCCAGCAGCGCGTCGAGGCGATGATCGGCATCGCGCATCCGCAGTTTCGCGAAGAGTTGACCAAGGCCGCCGCGGAGATGGGTCTGTTGCGGCGCGCTCAGACTTAACTGTAAGCGCCTCCGGTCGCTACCGCTCCCGGCACCGTTTGAGGTTTCGATCTTCAATCCATCCATGCGTTCAACGGTGCCCAGAGCGCCAGCGACGGGAGGCGATCCGGCCAACGGTGGCCGGAGCGCCAGCGACGGGAGGCGATCCGGCCAACGGTGCCCGGAGCGCCAGCGATGGGAGGCGATCCGTCCAACAGTGCCCGGAGCGCCAGCGACGGGAGGCGATCTGTCCATCCATCCAGCAGCGCAGGACGATGAGATCGGCCCTACGTAACCACGTCCGGCGTGTCGCGCCCACAGCGCTCGCGCAGTTCGAGCAGTTCATTCAAGGCGCGCGCCATCGGGCCCAGCGCCACTTCGAGACTACTCTCGAAATCGACCTTGTCATAGCGTTCGAGGTAGACGCGCAGCGTCGCGCCTTGCGTTCCGGTACCAGATAACCGGCAGACCGCGCGCGAACCATCAGCCAGGAAAATGCGGATGCCTTGCTTCGCGCTGACACTGCCATCCACGGGATCCGTGTAGGCGAAGTCGTCGGCGTGTTCGATGCTGCTGCCGGCGAACGGACGGCCCCGCAGCGCCGCTAGTTTGCCGCGCAGCGCATCCAGCATTTCCGTCGCGGACCCCAGTTCGAGCGCTTCATAATCGTGACGCTGGAAGTAGCTGCGTCCGAACCGGCGCCAGTGTTCGTGAACGACCTCCGCAACAGGCTTGCGCTCCGCTGCGAGAATCGAGAGCCACGCGAGCACCGCCCACATCCCGTCTTTCTCGCGGACGTGATTCGAGCCCGTGCCGAAGCTCTCTTCGCCGCACACAGTGCACAGGCCGGCATCCATCAGGTTGCCGAAGAACTTCCAGCCCGTGGGCGTTTCATAGATCGGAATGCCCAGCGCCGCGGCAACGCGATCAGCCGCCAGGCTGGTTGGCATCGATCGCGCAATGCCCGCGAGTCCGCCGCGATAGCCCGGGATAGTGCGCTGCGCGTGTTCCGCGATCAGCGCCAGCGAGTCGCCCGGCGTGACAAAGCAGCCGCGTCCCAATATCAGGTTCCGGTCACCGTCGCCGTCGCAGGCCGCTCCGAAATCAGGGGCGTTCGCGGAGTTCAAGCGCGCCACCAATTCCGCTGCGTGTACCAGATTCGGGTCGGGGTGGTGTCCGCCGAAGTCCTCGAGTGGGACGCCGTTCATCACCGTACCGGCCGGAGCGCCGAGCAGTTCTTCGAAAATATGCGTCGCGTATGGGCCTGTCACTCCGTGCATGGCGTCGAAGAGCATTCGGAAGCCGCCCGCGAACAAGGCGCGCAATGCGTCGAAATCGAATAATTCCTGCAGCAGCGCTGTGTAATCCGCCAGCGGATCGAAGACCGTTACGCGAGTCAGCCCCACGGTGGAGTCGCCAATCGTATCGAGATCGACATCAGGGTGTTCGAGCGTGCGATAGCCGGTGATGTTGAGCGTCTGCGCGAAGATGCGTTCCGTCAACGCCTCTGGCGCCGGGCCGCCGTTGCTCGCGTTGTACTTCACTCCGAAATCTTCATCGATCCCGCCGGGGTTGTGCGAGGCAGAGAGGATGAAGCCGCCGAGCGCTCCACGCTTGCGGATCACCGCCGACATCGCTGGCGTCGAGAGCAATCCGCCGCGGGCGGCCAGGATGCGGGAAAATCCGTTCGCCGCAGCCATGCGGATGATAGTCTGCATGGCGTTGCGGTTATAGTAGCGGCCGTCGCCGCCGACAACCAACGTCGCGCCGGCGAAGCGCACGGCTTCGTCTTCAAGTAGAGCGTTGAACGCTGCTTGAATGAAGTTTTCCAGGTAGCCAGGCTGCATGAAGACTCGCGTCTTCTTGCGCAATCCGGACGTGCCGGGGCGCTGGCCCTCAATCGGCATGGAGGTTACGGTTCGCAGGGTCACGCTATTTAGTTTAGCGTCAGAAAGTGGCCAGCCTTAGAAGGTAAAGCCGACGAGGAAGTCGGCCTGATTCTGCGTCGGACGCAGCACGTTGAAATATTCCACCAGATTGTCCGTGCCCCAGCGCGTGTAGCGCAACTCCGGCGTGATGTGGAATCGGGTGAGCTTGAAATCGAGGCCGCCGCCGAGCACGAGGCCCGTGCGGCCATCGAAGCTCTTGAAGCCTGTCGTTGTTTGAAAAGCCACGCCGCCGCCTACGAACGGCCGCATCACAATGCCAGGCAAACGATACTTCGCCATGATGGGAAACTGGAAAGAATTCCCATGGGAAACGGACGGACCCTGGCCCACGTTCGCGTCATAGCCGATCCTGCGATAGAGTGCATCCACTGACACACCGAGACCGAAGGGCAGGCGCAACTCCAGAGTGGGTCCGATGGCCAGGCGCTGCGAGGCATCGGCGACCGAGACGTTGCCCGACGTGGCGCTGGAAAACGCGTCGGAGATGGGAACGCCGGCACGCACGCCGACAGACAGGGACTGCGAGAATGCGCAACTGCTAAACAAAACGAGTGCGAGAAAAAATCGGGACATGCCCTGATTGTAGCTACTTCAGCTCTTTGATGCGCATATTGCGGAACTCCACCTGCATGCCGGGGCCCTTGTGCAATTGCAGCCCGAGGAGTCCATCCGCGCGCGAAGTGTCATGCAACTCCGCCGTAAGCATTCCGTTCAGGCGAACCTGAATCAATTCGCCCTTGCAGGTCAGCTCATAGTTGTTCCAGTCAGTCGCCTTCACAACAGTTTCGCCCTTGCCCTTCCAGCCGTTGACGACCACGCCGCGCTTCCCTTTTTCGTCATAGATCGAGCCCCACCAGTTGCCTTCGGCCATATCACCCTGCAAACCGTGCATGACGTAGTTCGGGAATGCTTCGCTCCGAAACTGGATACCGCTGTTGTGGTTGCGCAATTTGATGTCGGTACGCAAAATAAAGTTACTATAGCTTTTCTTCGAAATCAAAAAAGTGTTGGCCTCAAGTGTGACGCCATCGGTGTTGCCCACAACGATGCCATTGCTGATCTTCCACAGCCGCGGGTCGCCATCCCACCCGTCGAGGTTCTTGCCGTTGAAGAGAGGCACGAAGCCTTCTTTCTTTTCGGCGGGCGTCAACTGCGCGAGTAAAGCTAGGGAACAGAGCAGAAACGCAGCAGCAAGTTTCTTCATAAGCTGCAATTGTATCAATCAGGCGATGCTGCGTGCGGCAGCCGTGCAGAGTTCGTCGCAGCGGTTGTTATCCGTGTGCGCGGCGTGCCCTTTGGTCCACTTCCAACTCGTCTCGTGCCGGTTCACCTGCTCGTCCAGCAACTGCCAGAGATCCTGATTCAGCACTGGCTTCTTCGCCGCCGTCTTCCAGCCGTTGCGCTTCCAGCCGTGGATCCAAGTCGTAATGCCGTTTTTCATGTACTGCGAATCAGTGGTGATCTCCACTTCGCAGCGCTCTTTGAGCGCCTTCAGACCCTCCACCGCAGCGGTGAGTTCCATACGATTGTTCGTCGTATCCGGTTCCGCGCCGGAAGCTTCCCGCGTCTTCTCGTTGTAACGCAGAACATAGGCCCATCCGCCGGGACCGGGGTTTCCAAGACAGGATCCGTCAGTGATCAATTGAACTTTTTTCATGGATAAGTCAGGCAGTCATCGCGTTGAGTTCTTTGTGGAAGAACTGGTCCACCAGATCGACGATCTCGCTCGCCTCGTTGGCGTGGTAAATCAGAACGCGCAATTGGGCGCCGTTGCGAACGCCATGCGTGAAATAGGTGGCAAACTGCTTCATCTTGCCCGCCGGATCGAGCGTCTCGCGCGAGGTCAGCATCACGTAATACGTGCGCATGATCTCATAGCGGTCGCGCTCGGTGGGCGTCTCATACGCGCCCTTCGCCAGATACTGCGCGATCTGCCGGAAAATCCACGGATTCGAGGCTGCCGCGCGTCCGATCATGATGGCATCGCAGCCCGTCTCGGCCACCATGCGCACCGCATCTTCCGGTGTAACAATGTCGCCGTTGCCTATCACGGGAATCTTCACGGCGGCCTTCACTTCGGCGATGCGCGTCCAATCGGCCTTTCCGCTGTAGCCCTGCTCGCGCGTGCGCGGATGCAGCGCAATGGCATTCACTCCGCAGTCCTCAGCCATGCGCGCCATCTTCACGGCTACCAGTTCATTATCGTTCCACCCGGCTCGAAACTTCATCGTCAGCGGAACGCGAATCGCCGCGCGGCACGCCTTGAGCAGTTGTTCCACCAGCGGCAGATTGCGCAACAGCCCGGAGCCGCCGTTGCACGTCACAACTTTCTTAACGGGACAACCAAAGTTGATGTCTACCGCATCGAAACCGAGGTCCTCACAAACGCGCGCAGCGTCCGCCATCACGACCGGATCCGAGCCGAACAGTTGGGCGCTGATCGGCCGCTCGTCTGCTTCAAAGCTGAGATACTTCTGTGCAATCGTAGGCTTCTTGGAATTCACGTGCTTGCGCGACGCCACCACGCCATGCGAACTCGTGAATTCCGTCATCAACAGTCCGCAGCCGCCGAAGCCATGAATCAACCGCCGGAAGACAGTGTCGGTGACGCCGGCCATCGGCGCCAGCACTGTCGCTGGAGACACCTCCACCGCGCCCATCCGGTAGCTAAGGGGGAACTGCTGCATTCACCAACTATTGTAACGTCTCCAGTGAATACGGGCCTTTCCATAGGAAATGAACAAGCGAGAACTCCCATCCATTTTCATCGCCTCCGGTCGCTGGCACGCTAACGGTGCCGCAAGCGACCGGAGGCGACGATTCGCTCAAGTAAACTGGAATGTTTTCGTCTCTGAGAGTGAGCCGGGATCTCTGCCCTCCGAGTCAGCTTCCATTCCGCACAATCCGCGCGCAGGCCGAACAGAAGGCCGGTTCTTTCAGATCGAGCCGCTCCACCGCGTGCGTCGAGGCCATCGCACAGCGCCAGTCGCCGCAGTGGCGCAGGCCAAACGTGTGCCCCAGTTCGTGTACGGCTTCCTTGAGCAGGCGTTCGCGCAGCAGTTCCTCATTCGGCGCCATTCCATAGAACTCCTCGCGCAAGCGACTCGTTGAGACCAGCGCGCAGCCGCCTTCGAGTTGCGCTTCGCCGAATACAAACGTGAGCACCGGGACGAACAGGTCGCATTCGGTAATCGCCAGCAAACGCACGCCGCTCCCCGCGCAGAGCGGCTGCATGGCCTGCAATATCGCCGTCGAATGGTATTGGTTGCGCGGTGGGCTGAATGCGAAGGCCGCGTCGATCACATTCATGCGGACGTGACACGACGTGCGAAAAACGCGCGCCAGCGCCGCTGAGAGCCAGTCGAGCGGTTCCAGTTGCGGGGTCCATTCGCCGGATTCGAGACCGGCGCGAATCAGGTGAATCGCGGGCACATCAGTGTCTCAAGCCGTAGCGTTTCAATTTGTTGTAAAGTGTCGTGCGGTCGATGTCGAGAATTCGCGCGGTGCGCGAGAGATTCCAGTTTGTCTCTTCGAGAATCCGCTGAATGTGGACCTGCTCAATCTCTTCGAGCGTGCGGCCGCTGCCGCCGACGCCCGGGTTCATCTGGAAGGGAAAATCGGCCGGTTTGATCTCAACGTCGCGGTCGATCAGCAACGCACGTTCCACCGCGTTCTCGAGTTCGCGCACGTTGCCCGGCCATTCGTATTGCAGCAACAGGTCGAGCGCTTCGGTGGCGATGCGCGGCACGGGGCGATTCATCGCTCTGGCGTATTTTTCGAGAAAATGCACCGCAAGCAGCGGGATGTCTTCCTTACGTTCGCGCAGCGGAGGCAGATGAATCGCGAACACATTGAGGCGGTAATACAGATCAGGGCGGAAGGTGCCGTCCTTCACCATCGCCTCGAGCGGCTTGTTCGTCGCCGCCACGCAACGGAAGTCGACGTTCAGAGTCTCGTTGCTGCCCACGCGCACGATCTGCTTTTCCTGCAACACACGCAGCAGGTCCGTCTGCGTTTTGAGGCTGATGTCGCCGATCTCGTCGAGGAACACGGTGCCGCCGTCGGCCACCTCGAATTTGCCCTTCTTGCGGTATTGCGCGCCGGTAAAGGCGCCGCGCTCATGCCCGAATAGTTCGCTCTCGAGCAGCGTCTCCGTTAGCGCGCCGCAGTGGATCACGACCATCGGCATATAGCGCCGCGGACTCGCCGCATGCAACGCCCGCGCAACGATCTCCTTGCCCGTGCCGCTCTCGCCAGTGATCAGCACCGTCGCGTCGGTGGGCGCGACGGTCTCAATCAGTTCGACAACGCGCTTCATGCCCGGCCCCTGGCCGATCAGCTCGGTGTGCGGAAAGACCTCCTGCAGATTCTCGCGCAGGCGCACGACCTCGCGCTTGGCCCAGCGGTGCCCCAGCGCGTTTTGCACCAGATGCACAAGTTCGTCGGGATCGAAGGGCTTGGTGATGTAGTCGTAGGCGCCCTTCTTCAGCGCTTGCACAGCCGTCTCCACCGAAGCGTACCCCGTCATGATAATCACGGGCAGTTCGGCGTCGATCTCGTGCATTCGGGCGTGCAGTTCCAAGCCGTCGATGCCCGGCATCTTGATATCGAGTAGCGCGATATCCCAGCGGCCCTTCGCCATCTTCTCGAGCGCTTCGCGCGCGTTGGAAAACAGCGTCGTCTGATAGCCTTCGCTATCGAACCACTTGCCGAGTGAGTCGCGCACCACGGCGTCGTCATCCACAATCAGGATCCGCCCGAGGCTCTTTTCACTTGGACTCAATTCCCGCTCCTCCCGCCGCTAGTTGTGGTTCGAGCTCCGCGGGCGCATCGATCGGGAGCGCGAGCGTGAACTCGGTTCCCTGCCCCGGCGCGGAAGTCAGCGTCAACAATCCAGCGTGCCGATCGATAATATTTTTTGCGATTGCGAGACCCAGTCCGGTGCGGTGCTGATTCTCTTTGGTGGTGAAAAACGGTTCGAAAATCTTCGGCATCAAGTCCGGCGGAATTCCGCAGCCGGTGTCCTTCACACGCACGGCGACCGTCCGGTTGCTCTCGTCGAAAAAGCTGGTGACTGTCAGGGAGCCGCCTTCCGGCATCGCCTCGGCGGCGTTCACCATCAACACAAGCAGCACCTGCTGCACTTGGCCGGAGTCGCAGTAAACCTCCGGCAGATTCTCGGGAATCTGCGTCGCGAGGCTGATCGATTGCAATTCGAGCTGATGGCGCACCAGCTTCAGGGCGCGCTCGACCAATGTGCTCAAGCTCGCCGGCGCGCGATGCGGTTTCGTCTGCCTCGCAAAGGTCAGCAGGTTCTTCATGATCTCGCCGCAGCGGCGGCTCTCGCGTTCCACCACTTTCAAGTTCTCGATCATGCCGTTCTTGACGGCCAGATCGATGTCGAGCGCGTTCAGTGTCTTGAGCGTCAGCCGCGCGTAGGTCAACATGCCGAAGAGCGGATTGTTTACCTCGTGCGCCACGGTCGCCGCCAGTTTCCCGAGCGAAGCCATCTTCTCGTTCGCCACCAGCGAGGATTGCGCGCGCTTGAGTTCCTCGGTTTTGCGCTCCACTCGCTCTTCGAGTGTCTTCGCCCAAGTGGTCAGTTCCGCGTGAGCTTCGGCGAGATCCGCTGTCATCTTGTTGAAGGATTTCGCCAGGGAGCCGAACTCATCTTCGCTGCGTACGGGCAGACGTAAATTAAGTTCGCCCTGCGCTACCCGCCGCGTGCCTTCCTTGAGTTCGACGATCGGCTTGTGCACGACGCGCCAGACAAACATTACGCTCAGGCCGGAATAGAGCAGCATCGCCAGGCACATCAGCCCGATCATCTGCAAACGGTGGACGGCGAGTTGTTCATCGACGGCCGCGAGCGAAAGCTGCGCATCAATGACGCCGAGCACGCGCTTGCCGGGCGGATGCGCATGACAGGCCGCGTTGGAACAATCCGGATGGTTTTCGATCGGGCGGATCACGCCGAGCACGCGCCCGTAATCCGGCAGATTGAAAATACGCGCGCGGTCGGGCCGCGCCAGTTTGGTGAGCGGAGCCTCTTTGGCGTGGCAGCCATAGCAGGCCTCCGCGCTCTTGTCGACAATTTTGCCGATCTCGGCGCGATCGGTGGAGAAGCTGATCAGTCCCTCTTTGTTGAACAGGCGCACGCGCAAGACGCCCGGTTCGGAGCCGATGTCGCGAATATGGTCGCGCATGTTATCGCGATCGTTCGCGAGCATCTCATGCCGCGTGCTGCGCATGATCAGATCCGCCACACGTTCCGCGTTCGACAGAATCAGGCGTTCATAGTTGTGGCGCTCTAGCCTGAGATTGAAATAGCCGGCAACGCCGAAAAAGCCCGCCGTGCTGCCTACCAGGCACACGGCGAGCTTTAAGGCTAAACCGGTTCTCAATCTGCCGCCAATGGGCCTTTCCGGCCCCTTCATCTAGGCTCCTCCCGCCAGCACCGGTGCTCGCCGGCGCTCCGCGGAAACCTCCGCTGAGACCTCTTCTTCTTCAAAGATCGGAAGGTGCTTCGCCGCCAGCCGGAACAGCGCAAATCCTGCTGCGATAATCGCGAAAGTGACGACGGCTTCCGTCCACTTCGGCATATAGTTCACGCCGGAGCCGGCCTCCATTCCCGTCAGGCTGACGTTCAGCCGGTTGGTGATGAACCCCAGCACCGCGAGCACCGAGCAGCCATACAGCGCGACCGGATTGCGGCGCACATGCGCGCGGAACAACAGCAACATCGGCAGCACGAGCAGACAGATTTCCAACACAAACATATAGGTCTCGATACGCGGCTCGCGCAGGTACACCAGCACGCCACGCCGCGCCATATCCCAGAAGCGCAGTGCCAGATAGACGAGCAGCGCAACGGCCAGCGTGCGGCCCAGTCCCATCAGCAGCGGGGCTTCAAGTTTGCGGCCGAACGCCTTCGCGCTATGCCACGACTCGAAAATCGTCATAGCCAGGCCCACGGCGATGGCAGAAACGAAGAACAGTACCGGCAACAACGGCGAGTACCAGAGCGGATGCAGCTTCGTCGGCATGATCAGGTAGAGCGTGCCAAGCGAAGACTGGTGCAGCGTCGACAAGATCACGCCCGCGATCACAATCGGAATCATCACCGCGCGGATCCAGCGTAATGCAGCGTGCAGCCGGAAGCGCTCGAGCACCACCGGCGAAAACTCGAGGAACAGCACCGTCGTGTAGAGCGCGACGCACCAGCCCACCTCAAACATCACCGAATGCGGATTCCACATGACCATCGGATGCCAGACACGATAAGGCCGTCCCAGATCGAAAACCAGCGCGACGACCACCAGCATGTAGCCCAGAAACGCCGTTAAAATCGCGGGTCGCACGATCGGCTCGTACTTCTTGATATTGAAGATGTGTACCGTCGCCGCCAGCGTGAACCCGCCGGCCGCCAGACCGACGCCGCAGAGCACGTCGAAACCGATCCAGAGCCCCCACGGAAACTGGTCGGTCAGATTTGTCGAGCCACCGAGCCCATACATGAACCGCAGATAAGTGGCATACGCGCCGCCGGCCATTAACAGCCAGAAGACCGCGCGCCAGAAAGTGATCCGGGGCCTCTTCAGTTCCATCATCGCGAGCCTCCCTGTCCGGCGCCGCGCCCTGCATACGGGCCTTCGATCGCTTCGACCTCTTCCGTGCGGTGGCGCAACCAGTAAATGCCGCCCAGCAGCACCGAACCTATCGCGACCACATCGGGGATACGTTCCAGCACGTCAAAAGTGAGATGCGGCAGGTTTTCCTGCGGCAAGTTGCTCTTCAGTCCGATCTGCTGGAACGGCACACCCGCGAGCATCAGCACTGCGGTTCCGCCGACGTCGTTCAACCCATAGATCGCGTTGTAGTAGTCGCCGGGCTTTTCAGCGATGCGCTTGCGAGCCTCCGCGATCAAAGCGTCGCGGTCGCCCGTGACCGTCGCCCCGGTCGGACAGGCTTCCGAACAGGCCGTGACCTGTCCCTTCACTTGGCGCTCATGGCACATGTTGCATTTCCGTACGCGCGGCAAGCGGCTCGACCATTCGTAGCTCGGCACCTGGAACGGGCACGCCACCATGCAGTAGCGGCAGCCCATGCACTTATCCTCGTTGTAAGTCACCGGACCGAGCGCTGTCTTCTCGAGCGCTCCCACCGGACAAACTGAGACGCAGGCAGGCTGCTCGCAGTTCATGCAAATGCGGCGCGAGAAACGTTCGCCGAAGGTCTGCACTGCGGTCAGCTTGTGAGCGGAAAGCTTCTCCTCTTTGGCGATCGTCTCGTCGTAAGGGTTGCCCCATTTTTTCGCACACGCCTCTTCGCAAGCCTTGCAGCCGACACACAGCGTACTGTCGTACAAAATTGCCTTGGCCATGGTATTTAGAACTCCTATGCAATCCGGCAGCCAACTCCGCTCGCCTTCCGTTCCGACGGCCTCGGACATGCATCTAAGCCCTTCAAGCAACTGCCTTTTAAGACCTTAGAGACTAGTTTATCCGAATTATCCGATCTGAATCCGGGCAGGATGGTGCCTGTCTTAAAATCCTACAGCGTCATTCCACCCTATTTAGTGAGGAAAAACTCCCCAGTCAGCTCCACCCAGCTAGTGTAGGGAAAAGCCACACTGAGGTCGTCGGCGGGGCGGCCGCCATCTGCCATCACCGCTCCAGCTAGTTCCGGCTGACGAGCATACAGCTTCGCGACGTTCTCCCGCACCCAGCTCGATACCAGCGCCGTTGGCAAAAGATTGCGCATCGTGCTCTCTTCGTCTGGAGCGAAAACGGAAAACAGCCAGCCTTTCCCGTAAGGATCGCTATGCATCAGAGACGGATTGTTGACCACTTCCGTATTGATCTCGACCACCTCGCCTTCGATGGGTGAGAGCATTTCGGCCTTCTCGCCAGCGCGGGTCAGCGTCCATGCCTTTTGTCCCTGGCGAATCCAATGGCCGGGTTTGGGGAGCTCGATAGCATCGACAGAGCCCGCCAACTTAGCCGCAAATTCATCCATGCCGACGCGGATTACGTTGCGCCGTTCGCGCTGCGCCCATGCGTGGCCGGGATGATAACGCAACGCCGCCGGTACCAAGAAGCCTTCGATATAATCCGATTCCGGCGCCTCGACCGGCGTAATGTCACGAGCCGGCGCGAAAGCCGGGCTCTTCTTCCTCGACAAGAATGCGTCGATGACCAGGAATACTGCGAATGTGAAGATAACAAGTAGAACCGCCATGTTTTCAACCAACCTTTCTGCCGTGGTTTTCTGAGCTGAGTGCTCTAAACTTTGGCTACTTTTGTTAAGGCAGATTGCTGGCCATTCCAAACGAGCTCAGTTTACTTCTTTATATTCTGTGACTTAGACAGATATTGTGGTATTTGTTAACACAGGAAATGGTCGCAAATCTCTACAGTGAAAGAGTGAGAGACGCTGATGTAACGAACGTCACAACGTAGAATCAGATACTTAGAGGCTGTGTTGCAAAACACAACGCAGTGGTTGCAAAAACCTACACGAAAAGAGCGGAAAGGAGAGAACGAAGGGAGAACAACCTAAGCGCCGCAACACTTCTTATACTTCTTGCCGCTACCGCAAGGGCACGGGTCGTTGCGGCCTGCCTTCGCGGTTGGCACCGGCAATTCAACGGTCGGATGCTCGGCGATCTCGTCGTCGGAGACTTCGTCTCCGGCAAAGACTGGCTCGAGGCCGTGCAGCGCCAGGCGTTCGTCGAGCGCCATCTGCACCAACTCCAGTTCGTCCTGGGACAAGCCACTGGCCGCGTCCTCGATCTTGCGCACAAGGCCGCGAGCACGACCGCGCGACAACTCGGCGGGGACGGAGAGCGCGTAGGCGAAGAGCGCATCGCTACGGAACTCGTCGTCGTCAAAGCAGGCGCGCAAACGGGCCGCTTCCGCGCCCATTCCAAAATAGCCCGCGCACCAGATCGCGTTGCGCTTCACTTCCGGGTCGGGATCGTCGAGATGTCTGGGCACGAACTCGGCAAAACGGCGGTCAAGCGACCGCCACATCGCCTCAAGCGCCTTGGCTCGCGTTTCGGGCCGGGCGTAAAACTCCAGTAGCCGGGTGCGTACGGCCTCGTCGTCGGACTCGAAGGCCAATCCGACCAGCGCGCCACAGCGTTCTTCGACCGGGGCGGCTTCATCGTTCAGTTTCGCGAGAATTGCGCCACGCACAGTCTTGTCGTCGACGGCACTTCCGAGCGTTTCCCAGCATCGCGCGCGGACCTTGACCGACGGGTCCTGCCGTGCCATCTGAAATATGCGGTCGCACAGAGGCTGTTCCAGATCGCGATTGAAGAAGTGCCCTACCGCTGCCGCACGATAATCCTCAGAGGAGCTGTCCATAAGCGCGACGCGTTCGTCGTCGTGCAGGATGGCGAATAGCGGGCTGGAGGTTTCCGGGTATTGATCCCAGATCGACGCCGGCTCGGGGAAGGCTTCTTGTTGCGGTTCGTCGAAGTGGGCCAGGGCAAACTCCGCTTCGGCGCGGATCACGGAGGCGGAAGGGTCTTCGGGAGGAAGCTCAGCGAGCAGTTTCTCGATCGCGGGACGCGCGGCTGGGTCGCCATAGAAGCCGAGCAGCAGCAGGCCGTCAAGGACGTCGTAGGCCAAGCGTTCCTGCAGCAGTTTTAAAATGCGCTCGTCGCGCAGGCGGAAAGACGACAGAATGTACGCGACTTCGCCGGCCTGTTCCTCGCCGAGTTCTTCGTAGAGCTCGAGCAGCGGGCCAATAGAGGGTTCGCCAATCTCGCGCAGCGCCGACATAATTTCGTCGCTGACGTCTTCTTCGGGATAGCTACGCAGAAAATTGATGTAGAACGGCAACGCTTCGGGTGCACGCAGATGCCGGAAGAGCGCGAGCAACTCCTCTTCCATATCAACGCGGTCAGCGGACCGGTCTTCCAGCGCAAAGCGCAAGATGTCCGGAAGCGTGCGTGCAGGCTCGTCCACCAGGGCATGAATCACGCGGTGGTCGAAACCGGCCACCCCCCGCCCCACGGCTACGAGGAGATCGTAGGCCGGCGTTGTTCGAAAATCTTCGGGGTTGATGAACACACGAGTTATGGGACGGCCCGCGAAGGCCGTCCCTCCAATCTGGCTATTCAGCTTCCTTTACCACGTTGACGGTGATTTCCACCGTGACATCGCGGTGCAGGCGGACGGGAACCTTGAATTCGCCGAGTTGCTTGATAGGTTCTTCGAGCTGGATCTTGCGGCGATCGACAGTGTAGTTCTGCTTTTCGAGCAGATCGGCCACGTCTTTCGCGGTTACCGATCCGAAGAGTTGATCGTTTTCGCCGGCCTTTTGAGCCACCGTCACGGAGACGAGGGACATCAGTTTGCCCAGTTCCTGGGCGTCGGCCACTTCCTTCGCGTCGCGGCGCAGGTGAGCCTGGCGCTCCTGCTCGACGATCTTCTTATTCGATTCGTTGGCGGCCACAGCGAGGCGCTTTGGCAGGAGGTAGTTGCGGGCGTAGCCGGAGGCCACCTTGACGACCTGGCCGCGGATACCCAGCTTTTCGATATCTTCCCTGAGAATGACTTCCATGACTTCTCCTTACGCCTGCGCCGCGAACGGCATCAGCGCGATATTGCGGGCCTGCTTGATTGCCTCAGCGAGGCGGCGCTGGTGCGGCGTGCACACGCCAGAAATCCGCCGGGGCGTAATCTTGCCCTTCTCCGAGACGAAGGACGAAAGCAGCCGCACGTCCTTATAGTTTACGTCGTCGATCTTGTCGACACAGAAGCGGCACACCTTCTTGCGGCGGAAGTACTGCTTCTTGGAACTGCCGATGGCCTTGTCGCCACCCGTCGGTCGTTGAGAGGCCGAGATCGGCCTGCCACCTTTGCTTTGTTCTGCCATGATCTTCTCCTCAGTCCCCTACTCTGCCGCCGGTGCGGCCGGCATCTCCGGCGCCGTGTGACTGGCTGCCTCCGTCATAACCTGCTCCACCGAGGGCGCGGCCGGCGCAGCCATCATCTGCGGCTTGCGGGCGGCGCGTTTCTCGCGGGCCTTACGGCGCTTCTCGATCTTCTTCATCTTCTCGTCGATACGCACGGTGATGAATTTGAGCACGAAGTCCGAGACGCGCAAGCGGCGTTCCACTTCCTTGACGGTTTCCGGGCTGGCGTGGAATTGCAGCAGGATGTAGATGCCTTCCGACTGCTTGCGCACCCGGTAGGCGAGGCGCCGGACGCCCCATTTCTCTTCCTTCTCAATCGTTCCGCCGCCGGCAGTGATCAGGGTCTTGAGCTGATCCAGCAATGGATTGACTTCTTCGTCCGTCGAACTCGAGCGGACAATGAACAGTTGTTCGTAGACTCTCATTTTTCCTCGTTAACGCCCCCAGCGCGACGATTAAATCTCGTCATGGACTTTCCGACGCCTTCGGCGATGATGGACTCCGCCGCCTCTGAAGCAAGGTCCAGCAGCGGATCCAGGTCTTTTTTCAGCCCACTCTTCATAGGAGTGAGCAAATAATCCACGTCCTTCCTTGGCGCCGTTGCGGACGCTGCCGGAAGGCCGGGGTCGATGCCCAGACGGACCCGGGCAAACTCGCTGGTTCCCAAACTGCGAATCAGGGATTCGATCCCATGATGCCCGCCCGCGGAACCACCCGGGCGGATTCGAAGCGATGTCCACGGCAAATCGAGGTCGTCGTAAATCACGATCAACCGCTCGGGCCCCAACTCGAATTTCTCGAGCAGGGGCTTCACCGAGGTACCGCTCAAATTCATGAACGTTTGCGGCTTGGCCAACAGTACATCGGCGCCGCCGATCCTGCCGATTCCCGCCAGCGCCCTGCATTCCGGGCGCGTGACGTGAATCCGGTTGCGTAGCGCCAGACGATCCACAACCAGGAAGCCCAGGTTGTGCGGCGACGACTCGTATTCGGAACCTGGATTGCCAAGCCCCACAATGAGCCATTCCATACCTGTCCGCCGTCCGGCCGCCGCTTACTTCTTCTTTTCCTTCTTGTCCTTGTCGGCCGCAGTCTCTTCTTCCTTCTTGCCCTTCTTGATCACTTCGGGCTCGGCGACGGCGGGTACGACTTCGGCCTCCGCGGGTGCGGCTTCGGCGTGCAGTTCGATGATGTGAACGATCACGGCATCGGCCGGGCTCGTCAACTTCATCGAACCAGTCAGCGGAACTGCACTGGCGCGGATACTTCCGCCGATCATCAGTTCGGTGACGTCCATCGTGAACTTCTCCGGGATGTCGTCCGGCAGACACTCGATCTCGATCTCGCGGCCGATCACTTCCATCAGGCCACCCTGCAACTTGACGCCGCGCGCTTCGCCGGTCAGGTGCACCGGGACGTTGACGCTGAGGCGTTTCTCCAGGTCGATGCGCTGAAAATCGACGTGCAGCAAATTTCCCTTGATCGGGTCGACCATGTAATCGACCATCATCACCGGCGTGTTTTCCACGCTCTCGACGTCAAGGTTGAAAATCGTGTTGTGCCCGGCGTTGCTGAACAGGAGTTTCGCAACTGGTTTCGGGTCGACTGCAATCGCGACCGCGTCTTTTCCCGTACCGTACAGAATGGCGGGAACCTGTCCACTCACACGCAGGCGGCGGGCTTCATTCTTACCGCGCGACGATCTCGGCGCCGCAGCGATGGTGATATCTCTTCTCATTCTTGCTCCTTTGGCCTGGGGCGCAGTGCACCTTGCAACGCGGAACCCGGCGCAGTTTCAAACCTACAAACTCTTGCGGTGCAGCACAACCTAAACAAACAGCGTGCTCACCGACGTCTCGTCATGAATCGACTGGATCGCGCGCGCCAACAAAGGCGCCACCGAGAGTGTCCTGATCTTGCCGCACTCCAGCGCTTCCGGCCGTAGCGGGATCGAATTCGAGAACACAACCTCGCGAATCCGCGATTCCGCAATCCTACTGATCGCCGGGCCCGACAGAACGGCGTGTGTCGCGCAGGCGGTCACGCTCAAAGCGCCCGCGGCCATCAACGCCTCGGCGCCCTTTACCAGCGTACCGCCCGTGTCGATCAGATCGTCCACAATCATGCAATTGCGCCCTTCGACATCGCCGATAATGTGCATCACCTCGGCGACGTTGACCTCTTCGCGGCGCTTGTCGATAATCGCCAGCGGGGCGTTCAGTCGCTTTGCAAATGCCCGCGCGCGCTCCACGCCGCCCGCGTCCGGGCTGACCACGGTCGACTTCTGGTCCACACGATCGCGGAAGTATTCGATCATCACTGGCGTCGAGAACAGATGATCCACGGGCACGTCGAAAAAGCCCTGGATCTGGGCCGCGTGCAGGTCGAGAGCGAGAACGCGATTCGCACCCGCCGTTTGCAGCAGATCGGCAACCAGGCGCGCCGATACCGGAACGCGGGGTTTGTCCTTGCGGTCCTGGCGCGCGTATCCGTAATACGGCAGCACGGCGGTGATACGATCGGCCGAGGCACGTTTGAGCGCATCCATCATCAGCAAAAGCTCCATGATGTTGCGGTCAACCGGCGTGCATGTCGATTGCACTACAAAACAGTCCTGCCCGCGCACGTTTTCCTGAATCTGCAGGTAGATCTCGCCATCCGAAAACGTCCGCAGCGAACAGAGTCCCAATTCGCAGCCGAGCTCGACGCAAATCTCCCGCGCCAGGGCGGGATTCGAATTCCCGGTGAAAACCTTAAGTCTGTTCGACCTCATGCGTACCGGCTTCTGGGCGGCCATACCTTCCCATCCATGTGTGGAGCCAAGCTTCTCCACCAAAGCGCCTGATACTGAGAACGGCTGACCGTGTGAACAGCCAGCGCCGCCTCGCCCCATTTCGCCCGCGCCGCTTGCACAGCATCGCGCGACTCGAACACTCCAAACAAGGCGGACCCACTACCGCTCATCATCGCGTAACTCGCTCCCTGCTTCAGGAGTGTCCTCTTGATCGATTTCAGACGAGGGTAGAGGTCAAATACGACGGACTCGAAGTCGTTCTCAAAAACGGGCGGCTTTTGCGGACAATTCTGCAAGCCCCCAAGATCCCAGACAAATGCCTGGAAACTATTAATGATATTGGAACTTGCGCCCGAAGTCAAACCGCGGCCCAACGCCTTATAAGCCTCCGGAGTCGAGACATGGACGCCCGGCGCCACCAGCAGGCCGTGCTGACGCCGCCCGTCCGGCAGAGGGTAGAGTTCCGTACCGCGTCCCAGCGCCGCCGCCGTTCCGCCCAACAGGAAAAAGGGAACATCGCTGCCCAACCCGGCCCCGATTTCGAGCAACCGGCTCACCGGCAGGACCTTGCCTGCCAACACCGGCAGCGCCAGCAAGACTGCGGCTGCGTCGCTCGACCCGCCGCCCAACCCGCCGCCCATCGGAACCCGCTTAGTCAGCGCCGCCTTAAGATGCCCGCGAAGGCGCAACGCCTCGAAGACCGCTTCCGCCGCGCGCACCACCAGGTTGTTGGGGATCTCCGGCGTCGCTTCGATCCGCGGCCGGCCTCCCGGCGTGTATTCCAATTCGAGCGTGTCGCCGAGCGAGATCGTCTGGAACACCGTGCGTAGTTCGTGGAAGCCGTCGGGGCGCTTGTGCAGCACCTTCAAACCGAGGTTGACCTTCGCCAGTGCGCGGACACGCGCCCGTCTTGCGGAAACCGGCATGGCTAGCAACCCGGCACTCTAATCATGGCGGGATTTCCGCCTCCGGTCGCTAGCGCTCCCGGCACCGTTTCCGATTGCGCCCGGTGGTGGTGGGACCTGACCCACAGCGCCGTTTCCAATGGTGTCCCGTGGTGATGGGTTCCGATCCACAGCGCCGTTTCCGATTGCGTCCGGTGGTGGCGGGATCCGTTCCACAGCGCCGTGTCCGATGGCATCCGGTGGTGTCGGCATCCGATCCACAGCGCCGTTTCCGATGGAACCCCGTGGTACCGGGATCCGTTCCACAGTGCCGGGAGCGCTAGCGACCGGAGGCGGTAGTATTCAGTCTCGTAATTCACTTATCTTCGCGTTAGTAGTGCAACAGCGACAACGGGGTGCGCCCATTCAGCTTCGCGCGCCCGTTCAGAAAATCGAGTTCGATCACGAACGCCAACCCGGCGATCGTGCCGCCCAACTTCTCCACCAATTGGCAGACAGCGGCCGCAGTGCCGCCTGTGGCCAGCACGTCGTCGACGATCAGCACGCGCATGCCGGGCTGAATCGCGTCCTTGTGGATTTCAAGCGAATCCGTGCCGTATTCGAGCGCATACTCGACACGCTCTACGGCGGCCGGCAGCTTCTTCGGCTTGCGCACGGGCACAAAACCGCAACCTAGCGCGTAGGCCACGGCCGGCGCGAAGATAAATCCTCTCGCTTCGATGCCGAGCACGATATCGATCTTTTCGCCGCGATAGTTTCCGACGAGCCGGTCGATCACGCCCTTCAGGCCGTCGGGATCTTTCAATAGCGTGGTGATGTCATAGAAATTGATGCCGGGCTTCGGAAAGTCAGGCACTTCGCGAATGAGTTGTTTGAGATCTGACATTAGTGTTGTATGTGGAACCCACTGTATTTTACCACTGCCTCTTCGCGCTCTTCGAGGCTGCGCACATCGGCCCAACGCGGCCCGATGCGCAGCAGTCCCGCGAGGTCGTCCAACCTGGCCAGCGGCCCGGCGGCATAGACCTCCACGCGCCCATCGTCGAGATTACGCACGTAGCCGGTCAGCTTCAGATCCACCGCCGCCTTTTCGGCAAAATAGCGATAGCCCACGCCCTGCACACGTCCTCTTGCGAAATAACGCCGCGCGCTCAGTTTCACAGTTCCAGTTTCGCAAAGCGCGGAACCGCGTGCTGATACCCGGTGTCTATACCGGTCATGCGATTCATACTCGCGCTGATTCTTTTCGCCAACACCGCCGCCGCACAGTCGCTGCTTGTTCAGGCCAACCAGGCCCACTCCCGCAAGGAACTCGCCAAGGAGCGGGAGTTGCTCCAAGCCGCGTCCGAGCAGGGCGCCGACAGCGACCGCGCCGAAGCGGAGCGGCGTCTGGCGCTGCTCGCGTGGCGGCTGTACAAGAACGACGACGAGGCCCGAACGCATTTCGACCGGGCCGCAGCGAAGAAGGCCGGCCTCTCGGAAACGCTCTCGGCGCGCGCCCGTATGGAAACCGCTCGCGGCCGCTATGAATCGGCCCGCGCTCTGTCGCGTAACGCCTTGGAGTGCGCTACGGAAAACCGCACGCGCGATGACGCCCGCATCGCCTTTGCTGCGGCAACGGTGGAAGAGGCGTTCACTGCGGGCCGGTCGCCCGTCGCGCAGGAGGCGCTCGATGGGATCAGCGCCGTCGTGCGCTCCGAACCCGGGCGCTTTGTCCCCTCGCGCCTGATGTACGGCCTCGCGTTGCTGCTGCACGACGAAGCGCGTGCGCAGGAAGCGCTGCGTTCGTACTACTGGGGCGGCAAGCTCCTGCCGCTCTATCCCGAAGCCGGACTGGCCGGCGGTCCGCCCGAGGTCGTCTTGTACGCGCGCTTCTGCCGCCGAGCCAAAGAGATCGCCGACGAGCATTACCGTCGCCAGACTCTGGGCGAGGTCGAGTGGGACGCACTGCGCAAACCAGTAATGGACGAAGCGCGCCGTTTTTGGCCCAAGCTGGGCAGCGACGAAGCGATCTTCAAATACCTCCGCGGGCGCTTCGGCACCGAGATCGCATTCTTTCGTTGGGGCTTCGAATTCGGCCACCGCATCCGCGACGAGGAGCGCACCGTCGAGCAGTACGGCCGCGTGGCGCGCGTCCATCCCATCGTGCTCGACTCGATGATCTCCAACGGCATTGTGACGTGGTACTCCGACGGCCGCGAGAGCATCGGCGGTTGGGCCGACCCTCCGGCGATGATCTCGCTGCGCCGCGACGACGCCATGCTCGGATGGATGGAATTGACCGACCCGCAACGTAAAGAAAAGTTCGAGCGCGCGCTTGCCAGCGCCACGGAGGTGCAGGATGCGGAGGCGCGCAAGAATCCGTTCGGCTATATTCAAGCCCTGGAGATGCGTCTGTGGAATCGCGCGCTGCGCGAGTTGCTCGCGGAGCAACAGGCGAAAGGGCTCGCCGGCGCCGATCTGCGCCTCACATTCCTGGGAGAGTTCGAGCGCCGCTCAACGGCCTGCGTCGATGCACATGAAGCGCGGCACATCATCGACGTCGACGTGACCAGCGGTCTGCTGCGCGAGATGAACGCCGCGCTCTCACAAATCGCCTTCGGCGGCCATCCGGTCCATTGTCTGCGCGGCATGTTCGGTCTCAATGTGGGCCGTCCCGACGGCGGCTCAGGAGAGGGTTACGGTCGCATCATGAAGGGCATCACAACCTGGATGGATGCCCACCCCAAGGAGATCGAAGGCTTCGACCGCACGCGTCCCACGCTGCCGCAGTTCGATCTGCTGACGGAAGATCAGATCCGCGCGGCCTTCCGCGCCATGGACCCGCTGGCCGCCCCTAAAACCTGAACTTGCCCGAAATGTTCACCGTTCGCGTGCCTCCCGCGGAAGTGATCGTTCCGAACGTCACCGGGTTATTCATGTCGGTGGCCGGATTGCCGAAGATCGGATGGTTCAGCGCATTGTTGGCCTCCATCCGCAACTCGAAGCGCATCCCTTCGCGGATTCTGAACGTCTTGTACGCAGTTACGTTCGTGTAAGTGCCTCGTGGGCCGCGCAGCCAGGAGTAACGCAGCGGCTCCAGACTGACGACATAGTCGCCGGATAGCGCCTGCCACGCTGTGGTGTCGAAATAGGGATTTGTGGGGGCGCCGGTCGCCGGATCGATCTGGTCGCCCAGGCGGTCGCTCACCTTCCCGCTCTTCACGGGATTGGCGATCGGCATCGGCCGGCCGCGGCGTTCCGTAATCGAGATCGGCGTTCCGCTGGTCATGCGGAACGAGCCGGACACTTCCCATCCGCCGATGATAGCGTTGGTCCACCTCGGCACATCGGAGAACAGCGCGCGTTTGCTCCCGAACGGAAGTTCGTAGTTCCCGAAGATGCGGAAGATATGCGGGCGGTCCGTCGACGCCACCGAGCGCCAGTGCCGCTCGTTAATCAGGCTCGCGCCGTCGTAGATCATATTCTTCGAGTAGGTGTAATTTATGTTCAGCATCAAACCGTGCGACATTCTCTTGCGAACGGCGAACTGCCCTGAGTGATAGAGTGCACGGTCCGTGTTCGCCCCGTACATTGTCACGTTGTTGAACTGCGGGAACGTTACCCAGAACTTGCCTTTCGTCGTGTTACGCGAGCCGCCCAGCGTGGACGTCGCTGGAAAGACCCCATAGAACGGATTCGGAATCTGGTCGAATTCGCCACTGCCCTGCGCCAGCCAGGCGTCATTGCGCTCGTTCCAGTTAAACGTGTTGAACTGCTTCAGTGCATGGGAACCGACATAGCCGGCATCCACCATCAGGTCGCGGCCGATCATGCGCTGCACGCTGAACGACCACTGCTGCACATAGGGCATCACGCGATACGGGTTGGCATAGCTGATCGAGTTGCCGAGTTCGGTCAACGCACCCAGGCTGTTCCCGGTCGGCGTGACCAAGCCGTTCGGAAACGGATTCTGAATCGTGGTGAGGGCGGTGCGTCCACCATCGGTCGAGTTGCTCGACGGGATTCGCGTCACGGCGTTGAACGAGGGCTGCGCACCGAGCGCGTTGACGTTCACCGAACTCGTGCCGCCAATGTTGGACAAGCCGCTCGAAAAGAACAGTCCATACCCGCCGCGTAAGACCGTGGTGCGGGTGAGTTGGTACGCGAAGCCAAAGCGCGGGCCAAAGTTGTTGGTGTCGGTCAGCGCCTGCCGCCGGCCGCGGCCATCCTGGCCGACGAACAGCAGCGCGCCCTTAAGCGGCGCGACGCCCGGAACGCTCAGCGGTAATACAAAGTCGGGATCGACGCCGAAGCTGATGCGGTCGAAGCGTTCGGTCTGCGGCGTTTCGAGTTCGTGCCGCAATCCGAGATTCAGGCTGAGCTTGCGCGACACTTTGATATCGTCCTGCAGGTACAACGCGCTGTACAGGCTTTGCAGCGACAGGGCGCTGTTGTAGCCGATACGCGCATCGTAGGGCAATCCCAGCAGCATCGAAGACATCGACGATCCGGAGGTGTTAATTGTCGAGGTTGTGGTCGGATCGGATCGCGTGAATCTGGAATCGAAATAGAACTCTCCGTTTTGCGATTCGCCCGGCTGGTTCTCGTTCCAGCGCACCAGCCGCATGTCCAGACCGTACTTCAGCGCGTGCCGGCCCTTCAACTGATTGAATGTCACGTACAGGGAATGCGTGTCGTTGATGCTGGTACGGACCTTGCTCCCGAAGTACGGCATGTTTTCGCCGATCTTAAACATCGAGTAGCCTTTGCTCACCTGATTGGCGAGAATGACCGGTGCCAGCTTTTGATCGTTGGCGTCGCGCACGTTGCCGTCGAAATATTCGTACAGGTTCGAGCGCGTGTAACCATAGCGGAAGCTGGCGAAGATCGACGGCGTGAGCATGTAGCTGTCGTCAAAGGCCAGCGACTTATTGTGCCGCGGGTTGATGTTATCCTGCGTCCGGGCGGAGCCGCTCGAATTCAGCTCAAACACGCCTTTCATCGCATAGGGGTCACGCGTATCCAGGCCCTCAACACGGCTGAAGCGTAAGTAGATACGCTGGCGCGAGCTGATCACCTGGTCGAAGCGCGTCATCAGGTTATCCACCGATCCCTTGAATCGACCCTGGCCCAACCAGTTGAAGGCTCCGATGCGGGCCGCCACGTTCTGGTTCGGCAGCTCGAACAGATTCATCACGGCCGCGCCGGTGGGGTCAAATCTGTTTGCCGGAATGGTTTGATTCGGGAACGGAGTACGAATCGTCTTGTTGTTGACGATCTGAGTGGTGTCGGGGTCGTATACGCCGAGTGGAGTGTTGTTGAGCGAAAGAGTCTGCGAAAAGTCGCCCTTGCGCTCAAGCGCCGTGGGTACGCGCGCATAGCGGATAAAATCGTTCTCGCTCTTCTGCTTTTCGTAGCTGACGAAAAAGAAAGTGCGGTTGCGTCCGTCGTACTTCGGCAAACCGAAGCCGCCGGGCAAATATACAGGTCCGCCCACCGTTCCGCCGATCAGGTTCTGACTGATTGGGGTCCGCTCCTGACCCTGCTTGTTGCGCACCCAACCGTTGGCGTTGAGGTGCTCGTCATAGAAAAAGTAGTAGGCGCTGCCGTGCGGATTGTTCGTGCCGCCGCGCGTCGTGAAGGCGATCGCACCGCCATTGCTACGGCCATTCTGGGCATCGAACATCGTGGTCGAAACCTTGAACTCCTGTACGGCGTCCGAGCTCGGCACTGTGACGGCCAAGCCGTTGAAGCGCGGCGCGACGTTGGGGATGCCGTCGATCGTGATATCGTTGCCGCGTTCGCGTCCGCTGCCGCCGTTAATGGTGATGTCATTCTGGCCGTTCGACAAAGAATTGCCACTGCCGCCAAGCACGCCCGGCGCCATATCGACTAGATTCATGACGTTCATCGAACTCATCGGCAGCCGGTCCATCATGTCGCGTCCCACCACCTGACCCATGTCCGCGGTGGCGGATTGCAGCATCGGGCTCTCCGCGGTCACCGTAATCGTGTCCTTGGTCGCGCCGAGTTCCAGCGCGAAATCGAGCGCGATGCGGTCGTTGATCTGCACAATGATTCCGGGCCGCGCGGCCGCTTTGAATCCATCCGATTCCACCCGCAGCGTGTACTTGCCAGGCAGCAGGAACGGGATGCTGTAATTGCCTTCGGCGTTGGATTTCGCCTCCACACGGACATTGGTTTCTTCGTTGATGGCGGCGACTGCGGCCGCGGAGATGACCGCCCCACTCGGGTCCGTAACTTTTCCGAGAATGGTGCCTCGGAACTCCTGGGCTAAGGAAACGGCTGACGCGCATAATAGCCAACAAACGACGATCAAATTGCGTTGAATCATAATTAGACCCTTTTCGTGCTGAACTGCACTGCCAACAGTCTATACCTGAATATCCGGTCTGGCACAAAGCAGCGCCGGAACGTAACGACGGGATTATCGTCAAGATAGAAGCATGCAGCGTTCCGCCTTTCTGCTCAGCCTCGCCGGGATGCCCACGTTTTTGCGCGCCGTCCCGGATCCGCCTGTAGTTCTGCTTGTCGGCGGTCTCGATGGCGACGCAACGTCGACCCGAATCGTGCAGCGCGAGTCCTCCTCGCCGCCGCGCGGCCTTCGCGTTCTGACAATTCCGCGCGTGAACGCGTCGAATGCGCCACTCGTTTTTCCGCCCGTCGGGTTGGCCTACAAAGACAACGCGGAATCGCACGCGCTGTGGCGCGCCATTGGCCTCCAGGCGCCCGACCTCGTTCTGATCGCCGGCACACAGGATTTTGGCCTCGCAGCCGCGCTCGCGAACAATTCCGTAGCCGGCATGGGTCGCATCCCGGCGCGCCTCGACGCCGCAAAGGCCGGTCTGATCAAAGGGCTTCCACGTTCGATTCCAAAATCCGAAGCCCGTCTCGAACTCGAGCGCCGTCTGGCGCGCACGCCGCGGCAGGCCGCCGAAGAGCTGGCGCCGTGGTACGGTCACGAATTCAAAGAAGCCGTCTATATCTCCGCCGTCGCACTGCTCGCTCAACTCCGGCTCGGACGCAGCGCCGAGGTGGAACGGTTCGTGGAACCGTACCTGGACGGCACGAAGCGGAGCCTCGCCAAGCCAACTGGTAGCCATCTTGCCGGACATCTGTTGTTTGGCGAGTTGGCAAAAAGAACGCGCGATGCGCGCTGCGTCGAACTGGTCTGCAGAGCCGCGGATCTGGGATTCCTGCCGGACGGCACGCCGCGCGAATCCATGCCGCTGCACGATGAGATGAGCGACGCCGTGTTTATGGGCTGCCCGATCGCGGCGCAGGCCGGACGGCTCACGGGCAACCCGAAATACTTCGACATGGCGCTGCGCCATCTACGGTTCATCCAAAAGCTATGCCTGCGGCCCGACGGACTCTACCGCCACTCGCCGCTAACGGATGCCGCCTGGGGACGCGGCAACGCGTTCCCCGCCCTGGGACTGGCGCTCGCACTTTCCGATCTGCCCAAAACACATCCCGCCTTCGATCCCATGCTGCTCGCGTTCCAGCAGCACATCAGCGCACTCGTGCCGTATCAAACAGCGGACGGCCTCTGGCGCCAGGTGATCGACAATTCGGCGTCGTACTCCGAATTCAGCGCCACAGCAATGACGGCTACCGCCATGCTGCGCGGAATCCGCAACGGCTGGCTGGATCGTGCCGCTTATCAGGCATGCGTGGACAAAGCATGGCACGCGGTGAATGCGCGTATCGCCGCCGACGGCCGTCTGATCGACGTCTGTGAGGGCACCGGAAAGCAAGCGTCGCTCGACGCCTATCTGCGCCGCGTTGCGATCTTCGGCCGCGATCCACGCGGCGGCGCGATGGCATTGCTGTTCGCTACTGAACTCGACGCACCGGCCTGCTAAAATCCGAATTATCGATTCGTTGCAGAGGGAACCCGTGCCGCTTCTAACTCGCCCATTGTTTGTCGCCACTCTCATCTGCGCCGTTCTCGCGCTAAGCGCGTGCAGTCGCAAGTCCGCGCAGAGCGCCCCCCCACCGCCCGTCGTACCTGTCGCGGTGGCGAGAGTATGGAAGGAATCCATCCCGATTACGCTGCGCGTGGTCGGCACGATGGACGCCTCCGAAACGGTGCAGGTAAAGTCGCAGGTCGCCGGCCAGCTCCTCAGCGTGCACTTCACCGAAGGCCAGAACATTGAGAAGGGCGCGCTGCTGTTCAAGGTCGACGCGCGGCCCTACGAGGAAGCCTTGCGCCAGGCCGAAGCCGCGCTGGCCCGCGACCGCGCGCAACTCCGCCAGGCCGACGCCGTACTCGCGCGCGACATCGCGCAATCGAAGTACGCCGAGGCCGACGCGACGCGTTATGCGGAACTCTCCAAGGAAGGCATCATCGCGCGGGCACAAGCCGACCAGGTACGCACCGGCGCCGATGTCACTCTCGCAACGGTGCGCGCCTCGCAAGCCGCCATTGAGAGTATCAACGCCGCGATCAACAGCGACAAGGCCGCGGTGGACAAAGCTAAGCTCGATCTCAGTTACTGCTCGATTCAGGCGCCGATCGCGGGCCGCGCCGGCAACCTGCTGGTCTACGCCGGCAACCTGGTAAAGGTGAACGACGTGCCGTTGGTCGTGCTTCACAGGATTACGCCGATCTTTGCGAATTTCAGCGTTCCCGAGCAGCACCTCGGCGCAATCCGGCGGCTCAGCGCCAACCGGGCGCTGGCCGTCCGCGTGGCACTCAAAGACGAACCGGGGCGCTCCGCGGACGGCCGCGTCGTGGTCTTGGACAACAGCGTCGACGCCGCTACCGGAACGATTCGCCTGAAAGCGGTTTTTGAAAATCAGGATCGCCTGCTATGGCCCGGCCAGTTTGTGAACGTGGCACTCACGCTCGACACAATCGCAGATGCGAGCGTCGTCCCACCCGAGGCCGTGCAAAACGGGCAGCAGGGCGAGTTCGTCTATATCGTGAAGGCGGACAGCACGGTGGAGCCGCGCCCCGTCAAAGTCGGCGTCGCCTTGGAGGGCAAGCTGGTTATCGAGAAAGGCGTGGCGCCCGGCGAAACCGTGGTCACCGACGGACAATTGAGACTCTTCCCGGGCGCGCGCATCCGCGCCGTCGACCCGGCCAAGCTCGGGCTTGAAACGCAATGAACATCTCACGCCTGTTCATCGAGCGTCCGATCATGACGGCGCTGGTGTCGTTCGCGATCCTGCTGTTTGGCGTCGTGGCTTTTCGCGCGCTGCCCGTCGCCGCGCTGCCCAGTGTCGACTACCCCACCATCCAGGTCAGCGCATCGCTGCCCGGCGCAAATCCCGAGACGATGGCCTCGTCCGTGGCGACGCCGCTCGAACGCGAATTCTCCACCATTGCGGGAATTGAGTCGATGAGTTCGAGCAACTCACAAGGCAATACGTCGATCACGATTCAGTTCGCGCTCGAACGCACCATCGACGCCGCCGCGCAGGACGTGCAGGCCGCCATCTCCAAAGCGGGCGGACGTTTGCCGCCGAACATGCCGCGCCCGCCCTCGTACCAGAAGGTGAACCCGGCCGAGCAGCCCATACTCTATCTCACGCTCGATTCCGCGACGGTCCCGCTCTACACCGTCAACGAGTACGCCGACACACTGCTGGCGCAGCGCATCTCGATGGTCAGCGGCGTCTCGCGCGTGATTGTGTATGGCGCACAGAAGTACGCGGTGCGCGTCCAGGTGGATCCCGACAAACTCGCGGCGCACGATCTCGGCATCGATGAGGTGCAGCGCGCCATCCAGTCCAGCAACACGAACTTGCCCACCGGGCGGTTATACGGAGCGAAGCAGGCTTTCACGATTCAATCCACCGGCATGCTGCAGGACGCGGCAGCCTATCGCCCGGTGATCGTCGCCTGGCGCAACGGCTCGCCCGTGCGCCTCGATCAACTCGGGCACGTGGTCGACGATGTCGAAAACGATAAGGTGATCGGCTGGTTCAACAACACGCGCGCTGTAGTTCTGGCCGTCCAGCGGCAACCCGGCACCAACACCGTGCAGGTGGTTGACAGCGTTCACCAATTGCTGCCGTCGTTCCGCCGCGAGATTCCGCCCTCCATACGGCTCTCCGTTGCCTTCGACGCTTCGGAATCGATTCGCGCCTCGATTCACGACGTTGAGTTTACGCTCATCCTGACCATCGCCCTGGTCGTGCTTGTCATCTTTCTGTTTCTGCGTAATCTCTCGGCGACCCTGATACCAGGGCTCGCCGTGCCGTTCTCGATCATTGGCACGTTCGCGGTGATGTACCAGCTCGGCTACAGTCTGAACAATCTCTCACTAATGGCCCTGACGCTCTCGGTCGGTTTCGTAGTCGACGACGCGATCGTGATGCTCGAAAACATCGTGCGCCACATGGAGATGGGCAAGACGCGCATGCAGGCGGCGCTTGCAGCCTCGCGCGAAATCGGCTTCACCATTATCTCGATGACGATCTCGCTGGTCGCCGTCTTCATCCCCGTCTTGTTTCTCGGCGGGATTGTCGGCCGTCTGCTGCACGAATTCTCGGTCACCATTGTCGTCGCCATTCTGATCTCCGGCTTCGTGTCGTTAAGCCTGACGCCTATGCTCGGCAGCCGCTTCCTGCGCGACGATCACAATACCAGGCACGGCTTCGTTTACCACACTCTCGAAGGCGGCTTCAACCTGATGACGCGCTGGTATGAGTGGTCTCTCGGTATCGCGCTGCGCTTCAGTTTCGTCACACTGTTGGTAGCGGTGTCGATGCTCGTTGGCAGCGCATGGTTGTTCTTCACCATGCCGACAGGTTTCATTCCCAGCCAGGATAGCGGCTTCATGTTCGCCGTCACGCAAGGTCCCCAGGACATTTCCTTCGACTCAATGACCCTGCATCATCGCGCCATTGCCGAAACGATTCGCGCCCATCCCGAAGTCGAAAGCGCCGTCGCCATCGTACCCAGCGGCAATCAGGCCTTCGTCTTCGCACACATGAAACCCCGCGCCGAACGGGAACACTCCGTCGACGAGATCATTACCGAACTGCGCCCCAAGGTGGCCGCGATTCCGGGCCTGATGACGTTTATTCAAAACCCGCCGCCGATCACCGTGAGCGGACAGTCGTCGACGAGTCTGTACCAGATGACATTGCAGAGCGCCAGTCTGCAGGAGATCTTCCAGTGGACGCCGCGGCTGGTCGACCGCATGCGTGCGCTGCCCGGCTTCCTCGACGTTAACTCCGACATGCAGATCGCAAGTCCGGAGTTATTGGTCAATATCGATCGGGACCGCGCACTCGCACTCGGCGTCACGCCGCAGCAGATCCAGAGCGCGCTCTACGCGGCCTTTGGCGGGCGCGAGGTTTCGATCATCTACGCACCAGCCAACCAGTATTCGGTGATCCTCGAGGTGGAAAAGCAATACCAGCGGAATGCGAGCGCTCTCTCGAAGCTTTATGTGCGCTCGTCGAATGGAGCGCTTATCCCGCTCGACAGCGTCGTGCGAACGTCGCGCAGCGTCGGTCCACTCAACATCAACCACTTCGGACAGTTGCCCGCCGTGACGGTCTCCTTCAACCTGAAGCCCGGCTTCTCACTCGGCGAAGCGACGCAAAAGGTGGATGAGTCCGTGCGCGAATTGCGCATGCCGCCTACCGTCAGCGCGACCTTCCAGGGCACGGCCAAGGAGTTCCAACGCTCATTCCAGAACCTCTCGCTGCTGCTGATCGTGGCCCTGCTCGTGATCTATATCGTGCTCGGCATCTTGTACGAGAGTTTTATTCACCCGATCACGATTCTCTCGGGGCTGCCGTCGGCCGTCTTCGGCGCGCTGCTCACGCTCGCGCTCTTCGGCAAGCAACTCGACCTTTACGGCTTCGTGGGCATCATCATGCTCTTCGGTGTTGTAAAGAAGAACGCGATCATGATGATCGATTTCGCCATCGACGCGCGGCGCGAGGGCGCCAATCCGCGGGATGCCATTTGGCAAGGCTGCATGTTGCGCTTCCGCCCGATCATGATGACCACAGTTGCGGCGCTCTTCGGTACGATGCCGATCGCGCTCGGTTATGGCGAGGGCGCCGACGCCCGCCAGCCTCTCGGCCTAGCGGTCGTTGGCGGTCTGATCGTCAGCCAGTTCCTGACGCTCTACATCACGCCTGTGATTTACCTGTATCTGGAGCGCCTGCAAAGCCGCTTCAGGAAACCTTCTGTTCAGCCCAGCTTAGGTACTCCGCATACGGCCCTTTGAAGTCTTCGATGCGGTTGTTCTCGAAATGCCAGATGCGCGTGGCGACCTCGTCGATCACGTCGTAGTCGTGCGTCACCAGCAGCACTGTGCCTTCGTAGCGTTGCAGCGCCACGTTGAGCGCGTTAATCGATTCGAGATCGAGATGGTTGGTTGGTTCGTCGAGCACCAGAAAGTTCGGCTTCTGTAACATCAGACGGCAGAAGATCAGGCGCGCGGCCTCTCCGCCCGATAGCGCCTCCGTCGGTTTTAACGCGTCGTCGCCGCTAAACAGCATCTGTCCCAACAAGCCGCGTAATTCTTCCTGTGAGGCCTGCAAGTCGAACTGATTCAGCCACTCGATCGCGGTAGTTCCCTTCGTGATCGATTCGTTGTGATCCTGCGAGAAGTAGCCCACGGAAGCTTCGTGGCCCCACGTGACGGTGCCGCCATCAATCGGAAAGATCTGCTCGGATTCGTCGAGAGAGCCGCTTGCATTGCGCAGCAGCGATTTGAGCAGTGTCGTCTTGCCAGCGCCATTACGGCCCATCAGCGCGACCTTTTCGCCGCGCGCGATGTTCGCCGTGAAATTCCGGATAACCTTCAACTCGCCATACGACTTATTGAGACCCTTGAACTCCAGCGCATGGCGTCCCGACGGGCGCTTCATCTCAAAGCGGATAAAAGGCCGCGCGATGTTAGAGCGCGCCAACTCCGCCGTCTGCAAGCGCTCCACTTCCTTCTTGCGTGAGGTCACCTGGCTCGAACGCGTGCCGGCCGAAAAGCGGGCGATGAATTCGTTGAGCTGTTCGATCTTTTTTTCGCGCTGTGCGTTCTGCGACTCGACGCGCGAGCGTACGGCGGTCTTGGCGAGCACCATGTCGTCATAGCCGCCCGTGTACGTGATGATCGTCTCGTAGTCGATATCGGCGGTATGCGTGCAGACTTCGTTGAGAAAGTGGCGATCGTGCGAGATCACGATCAACGAACCCTCGTAGTTGCGCAGGTAACCCTGCAACCAGCGCACCGAATCGAGATCGAGGTGGTTGGTGGGTTCGTCGAGCAGCAGCGCAGCATTGTTGCCGAATAGCGCCTGCGCGAGCAGCACTCGCACCTTCTGGCCACCCTGCAACTCGCTCATCTTGCGCGAATGCAGCGCGTCTTCGACGCCGAGGCCTTCCAGTAGAATGGCGGCGTCGCTGTCGGCCGTGTAGCCGCCTTCTTCGCCGACAACGCCTTCCAACTCGCCCAGGCGCATGCCATCCGCGTCGGTCAGTTCCGGCTTATCGTACAAGCGGTCGCGTTCCGCGAGCGCCGACCACAGAGGGACGTTGCCCATGATGACGGTATCGAGCGCGCGGAACTCGTCGAAGGCAAAGTGGTCCTGGCGCAAAACTCCGAGCCGCTTGGGGCGCACGACGGAACCCTTCGATGGCTCGAGTTCGCCATTCAGGATCTTCATCAGGGTCGACTTGCCACAACCATTCGGACCGCTGATCGCATAGCGCCGCCCCGCGAGAAACGTCGTGGTAACGTCTTCAAACAGAATCTTGGCGCCGAAGCGCATGGAAATATTGTTGAGGGAAATCAAGGAAATTCCAGTATAACGCGGATAGACGCTCTTCTGCTGCGGGGTGTGCCGGAAAATAGTGCGCAATGGCGCCTATGTAATAATAACGACGTATGCCAAAACATTTGCTCTTATTTTTGTTCTGCGTCTTAAGCTGTGCAATTCTGCGCGCCCAAATGACGGAAGCCAGTATCAGCGGTACGGTTACGGATTCGCTCAGCGCCTCGATTCCCGGCGTGGAAGTTGTCGCAACCCAGCTCGAAACCGGCGTCAGGACGGTAGCCAAGACCAATGAACGAGGCTTCTTTTCGCTTCGTCCGCTGCCGATCGGCGCCTACACAGTCACGGCAGAACTTTCCGGTTTCCGGCGCCACACACGCGACGGAATTGTGTTAACAACAGGCCAGACATTGGAACTGAATATCCCACTCGAACTCGGAACGCTATCGGAAAGCGTGACGGTTTCCGCCCAGGCTTCGCTGCTTGAAACCCGTAGTTCCGACTCCAGCCAACTCGTCGAGTCCAAGAGCATCGAAGAGATGCCGCTCGGCGACCGGCGTGCGATGAACCTGGTTGAGATCACCGGCGCAGCGGTCTTTGTGAATTACGATAGCGGCTCGAAGCCGAACTTCTCCCTGGCCGGCGGCCGAACGCAAAGCCAGATGTTTTTCGTCGATGGCGGCACCGGTCAGAACATGCGCATAGGCACCGGGCAGATCGACACGGACCCTCCGATCGAGTCCCTGCAAGAAGTCAAAATCATGAGCAACGGTTTTTCGGCCGAGTACGGCGGTTCCGCGGGAGGCGTGATCATTGCCACCACAAAGTCCGGCACCAACGAGTTCAAGGGCGCCCTGTTCGAATTCATGCGTAACCAGAAGCTGGACGCGGCCAATTTCTTCGCGCCCATCGTGAGCGGCGCCAAGGAGAAACCGGCGCTGCACTACAACGTGTTCGGCGGCACCATTGGTGGTCCCATCAAACGCGACAGGACGTTTTTCTTTTTCTCGTACGAAGGCTCGCGGCGCCGCGACGGATCGATCCGCACGCTGACCGTGCCGTCGATGCTCGAGCGCGCAGGCGATTTTTCGCAGACCTTCAATGCGCGCGGCGTGAGTACGATTTACGATCCCTCCTCCGCCCGCAAGGAAGGCACGGCGACCATTCGCGACCCGTTCCCGGGCAACCGAATCCCCTCCAATCGCATTGACAGGGTGGCCGGCGGATTTGTGCCGTTCTTCCCGCAGGCGAATCGCGCAGCCGACGACGCCACGGGGGCAAACAACTTCCGCGCCAACGACGTGACCGCGCTTACGCGCGACAACTACATCGTCAAGGTCGATGACAACTGGAACAGTAGTAATAAGTTCACCGTGCGCTGGCTCTACAATAGCGACATCTCGACGCGCAATAGCGTTTATCCCGAACCGGCCGCGGATACGAACAACCAGAACGACTTTCACCAGCAGTATTGGTATGGGACCTGGACGCGAATCTTCACGCCGAATCTGATCAACGAAATGCGCATGACTTACGGCCGCCGCTACGCGCACACCTTTTCCCGGGGCTTCGGCGGAAGCTGGCCGAGCAAGCTCGGTCTAAACGGCGTCTCAGACGATGCCTTCCCCAACATCGCGCCGGCCAACTATGCCGCGCTCGGCTCTACGAATCAGGACCGGCAACAATTTCCGATTCAGCAGTATCAGTTCGTCAACAACATGTCCTGGATTCGTGGCAAGCAGGCCATCAAATTCGGCGGCGAAATCCGGCCTTCGATGAACTATGAGATCAACCGCCCCTCGGCCTCGGGCCGCTATGTGTTCAGCCGCGCTTATTCGGGCGCCGTGGGCAACGCATTTTCCGGAAACGGCTTCGCCACCATGCTGCTCGGCACACCGACCACATTCGAAACCCGCGAGACCGATGTGCTCGACCGGCGCTCCTGGTATCTCTCCTGGTTCCTGCAAACCGACTGGACCGTTCATCCGGGCCTGACTCTCAACGTAGGGATGCGCTGGGAAACCGACACGCCGTTCCGCGACGCCAACAACCGCATCAACGGCTTCGATGTGGACGCCATCAACCCGGTTTCCGGCAACCCCGGCGTGGTGAAGTTTCTCGGCGTCAACGGATTCCGCACTTCTCCCTACGATGCCGATTGGAATAACTTTGGACCGCGCATCGGTTTCGCGTGGCGGCCGTTCGGGACGCAGAAGACGGTCGTACGCGGCGGTTACGGATTGTTTTACGCGCATCCGTTCGATCGTGCCATGTCGAACGCCGCCACGCTCGGTTTCGAGCGCTCCACCAACATGGTGGTTCAGGACGGCAGTCTCACGGTTCCCTACACGCTGGCCGGAGGCCTGCCCATTCCGCCGCCCTCGACGCCTGTCCTCGACGACTCGTTTGGCGCGGTGGCTCCGGGCAAGACCGCCACACAGGCCGTGACGTTCCTCGAGAGCAATCATCGCACCGGCTACTCACAGCAGATGAACCTGCGCGTACAACGCGAGCTGCCCGGCGGGATGCTTGTCGAGGTCGGCTATATCGGGAATTTGTCGCGCAAATTGAGCGGCGGCAACCTCACGATGAATCAGATTCGTCCCGAATTGATGGGACCGGGAACCGGCCAGAAAGATCGCCCCTTCCCGCAATTCAGCAACGTCCAGATCCTTGCGCCGTCCCTCGGCATCTCAAGCTATCATGCCGGCATGGCGAAAGCGGAAAAGCGCTTCTCCCGTGGTTTTAGCGTCCTGTCGACTTATACGTGGTCGAAATTTCTCGACAACACGGATGGCGGCGCCGGCAGCAAACTCGGCGACGAGGGCTCGTCTTACTCGAACTATTACAACCGCAAGCCGGATTGGGGACCTTCCGAAAACGATGTGCGCCATCGCGTAACACTCAGCACCGTCTACCAGTTCCCGTTTGGAAAAGGACGCCCCTACCTTCGCACACACTGGGCGCGCTACGTCCTGGGCGGCTGGTCGACCGGCGCCACGGCTCTGTTTCAATCCGGGGCTCCGGTCACGGTGACGACGCAGACCAACACTACCTACTCCAATTCGGCCGGCCCCCTGCGCGCCGATGTGCTGCGCAATCCGAATCTGCCCGGCGGCGAAAGAACGATTCTGCACTGGTTCGACACAAGCGCCTTCCAGCAGCCAGCTTCGTACACGTGGGGCAACCAGGGAGTCGGGTTGGTCCGCGCCGACGGGATCGTCAATCTAAACCTCTCGCTGATCCGAACATTCACGCTGCGCGAAAAGATGAATCTCCAGTTTCGCGGCGAGTTCTTCAACGCTCCGAACCACGCCAACTTCGGCGTTCCGGGCAATACCTTCGAGGGCGCCGGATTCGGCATCGTGAATTCAGCGCGCACGGCGCGGCAAGTGCAGTTAGGTCTGCGGCTAACTTACTAGCCTCCACCGGAGACCCGCGCGAGAAATAGAGCATGTACGCGCGGGTCTTCCGATAATTCAGGGTGAAATGTAGCGGCCATGTGCCGGCCGTCGTCCACCAGTACCGGGTCGCCGTTGTGGCTGGCCAGGACCTGGACACTCGGTCCCAGCTTGCGGATGATGGGCGCGCGGATAAAGACCGCTTCGAGTTCCCCGCCCTCCGCCTGCAATCGCGCCACATGGCTGTCGAGTTGGCGCCCATAGGCGTTGCGCTCGACCTCCATATCCATCAGGCCCAACGAAGCCTGTGCGGGGTTCGAGACTTTGCGCGCCAATAGAATTGTGCCGGCGCAAGTACCGAAGACCGGCTTCTTCAGCCCGAACTCCCGCAGCGCCTCGAACATATTCTCCAGCCCGAGAAGGCGCAGCATGGTGCTGCTCTCACCGCCCGGAATGACCAGGCCATCGATCGAATCCAGGTCGGAGGCCGTGCGCACTTCCACAGCCTCCGCACCCGCACGTTCCAGCGCCTTGCGATGCGCTTCAAAATCGCCCTGCAACGCAAGGACGCCGACAATCGCCATCGCCTACCAGCCCCTGGTCTGCATCAACTCGGATTCGGGCAGCTTGCTGATATCGAGGCCGGGCATCGCATCGCCGAGTTCCTCGGAAGCTTCGAGTAGCTTGAGCGGATCTTTGAAGTAGGTCGCCGCCTTCACAATCGCGCGGGCGCGCGCTTCCGGGTCGCTCGACTTGAAGATGCCGGAACCAACGAACACAGCCTCCGCTCCGAGTTGCATCACGAGAGCCGCGTCGGCGGGCGTGGCGATGCCTCCGGCCGAGAAGTTCGGCACAGGCAATTTACCGTTCTTTGCCACATACTGCACTAGTTCGAGCGGCGCCTGCAGCTTCTTCGATTCAGCCACAAGTTCCTCCTCGCCCAGAACGGTTAGCTGCTTCATCTCCTTCACGATGGTGCGGATGTGGCGCACGGCTTCCACGATGTTGCCGGAGCCCGCTTCGCCCTTCGTGCGGATCATCGCGGCGCCTTCGGCAATGCGCCGCAGCGCTTCGCCGAGATTGCGCGCGCCGCACACGAACGGCACCTTGAAATCGCGCTTGTTGATGTGGTGTTCTTCGTCGGCGGGCGTGAGCACTTCGCTTTCATCGATAAAGTCGACCGCCAGCGCTTCGAGTACGCGCGCCTCCATGAAGTGGCCGATGCGCGCCTTGGCCATCACCGGAATGCTGACCGCCTTCATGATCTCGCGCATGACGCCAATGTTACACATGCGCGCCACGCCGCCTTCCTTGCGAATGTCGGAGGGCACGCGCTCCAACGCCATCACGGCGCAGGCGCCCGCCTGCTCGGCGATCACGGCCTGCTTCGCGTTGGTGACGTCCATGATGACGCCGCCTTTCATCATCTCGGCCAAGCCGACCTTTACTCGAAACTGCTCATCGAGGTACATTGTGTTTCTCCTCACACCTTCTTCAAAATCAGACCATCGCGGGCGCCGGATCGAATGATCCCCCCGCTTTCACCCGTTCTACTTCGCTCGCAAATATCCGTCCCAGGATCGCCATTCCCGCCGTAATTCTGTCGGGCGGCAGTCCCGCGAAACTCAGCCGCAGCGACGAGGGCTCCGGCCGCGACACTTCAAAAAACCGGCCAGGCAGATAACTCACGCGCTCCCGCTGAGCCCGCTCCAACAGGCCCGCCGCGTCCACCATGTCGGGCAAGCGCACCCATAGGTTCATGCCGCCCTGCGGCTGTGTCCACTTCGAACCCGGCGGAAGATAACTCCGGCACGCCGCCAGCACAGCGGCCAATTGTTCGCCCCCCACGCGCAAGATCCGGCGGCGGTGCAGTTCCAGCCGGCCCGACTCGGCGAAGCGCAGCATCACAGCCTGCGAAAGATGATCGGAATGCAGATCGGTCCACTGTTTCGCTTCCGCCAGGCGCGCGAGCAGCGCACGCGGCCCGATCACCCAACCGACACGCAACCCGGGGAACGACACTTTCGAGAACGTGCGCAGCAGCACCACTTGTTCCGGCGCAATCTGCTTCAGGTTCTGCACAGGCGTACCGGCATAGCGTAAATCGCCGTATGTGTCGTTCTCGACCACTAACATGCGCGCTTCCTGCGCCATACGGAGCAGAGTGCGGCGCTGTTCGAGTGGCAGCGTGGCGCCCGTCGGGTTTTGGAAGTTCGGCGTGACGACGATCATCTTCGGCGTCTCGCGCTCCAGCACGCGGGCCAGGTGGCGCAGATCCAACCCTTCGGCTGTCATCGGCACTCCGAGCAGGCGCGCTCCGGCATGTTCGAAGAGATTCTTGAGGCCCGGATAGACCGGGTCTTCGACGACAACCGAATCGCCCGCGCGCAAGAGCACGCGCTGCAACAGATCGAGCGCTTGCTGGCAGCCGTTCGTAATCACAATCTCGTCGTCGTCCGGCGCCAGACCCGCAGCGCGCGCCTGTTGCATCAGATAGCGCCGCAACGGCGGATAACCGTAAGGTGAACCCAACTGCAAAATGTGGCCGACGTCGGAGCGCGCAATTACCTCTTCCACGCTGGCGCGGAACTCATCCAGAGGGAATAGTTCTTCCGACGGGCGCGAAGTCGCAAAGCTGATGGTGTCATCGAGCTGCCGGGCGATCTGCTGCTCCGATGGAACCCATGCAACAAAACTGCCGCGCCCGACATGGCCCTGCACGAACCCAGACTCTTCCAGTGCCGCATAAGCGGCTGAGACCGTGCTGCGGTTCAATCCAAGTGTGCCAGCCAATTCCCGCGTGGCCGGCAGGCGATCCCCTTTGGAAAGCCGCCCCGTCAGAATCAGATCCCTTATGTAATCACTTAGTTGGCGGTACAGCGGAGTGTCCGATGTGGCATCGAGTTGGGGCCGGATTGGCATACCGATTGGACTGCCTCCATGCTACCAAATTGGCCTGCATGATGCCATCCACTGGAGACGCTACGGACAGCGCCGATATGGCTTTGATAAACTTCTCTGCAAGGTGATGCACTTCGAGCGACCGATCGCGTTGTTGGTGGCCTTGCTATGCTGCGCCGCAGTTCTCTATTCCGCCAAAAAGCAGAAGAAGGATGAATACGGCTTTCCGATTCAAACGCTCGAACTGCCGCACGAATTGCCCGCCGCGGTAACTGTCGAGACAGCGCGCCTGGAGTTCCGGACGTTGCCGCTCTCAAACAAGGGACTGCTCTCGCAGCAGGTGCGCGATGCGTTGAAGACCCTGGCGCGGCAGTCCAAGGATATGCCCGTCGTCAAGCTGCGCGCGTTCGTCGCGGGCACCGGCGATATGCGCCGCGTGCCCACCATCGTCGGGGAAGTCTTCACGGATAAGCGGCTGGCGCTGCCCGCGCTGACCGTCGTGCAGGTAGGCGCGCTGCCTTTGGAAGGGGCGCAAGTCGCCATCGAGGCGATCTCGATTGCGAAGAAGCCGGTGAACCCGCATGGCCTTGCGTTGATCGCGGGCCGAGCCGCTGTCTCCGCGGACCCGATCGACCCGATCGCGCCCCTGGCCGAGAAGGCGGCAGCCGATCTGCGCTCAGCGGCGGGCACGGCGGAAGTGCTGCGGCTGACGTGCTATGCCAGCGCACTCGATCCCAAGGTCGCGGCCTCCCTGCGCGCGCTGTTTCCCAAGGCTGCGTTCCAGATGGTGCAGGCCGTGCGCGCACCTTCACGTGCCTTCGTGGAGTGCGAAGCCGTGGCGCGTCTGGCGCACGCTCCCGTGGCGCCCGCGCAGGCCGGTGTCGGAGTGGTGGAGATCAGCGCGCCTCGACTCGTTATAAGCGGAAGCCAACTCGGTTTCCACGCGGCGGAGGCCGATGTGCGGCTCGCCTTCGAGCGCATCGAGAAAGCCCTAGCGGCGGCACACGTCAAACCGGCGAACGTCGTTTACGCGCAGTATTACCCGCTGACCCGCGGAGTGCTGGAACGGATCGCAAAGATTCAGACTGAGTTTTTCTCGAAGAGCCACGCAACACCCGCAACCGCAATAGTTGTGGAAGGCCTGCCCTCGGTCGACGCCTCGTTCGCAATGGATGTCATCGCGGCGGTTCCTTAGCTCCGCCGGCGTGCGCGACGCTTTTCGCAAACCAAGGTAGATTCCTGGTAGGAGATAGAGGAATGGAAGCCATGCCGGTGGCACAGGCGCTCCTTTATTCATCAAATAGGATGAGTAGGAAATCAGGTCGAGGCGCAAAGATGCACAGATCCTCCGCCGCCTTTCAAGTATTCCCGTATGCCTTCGACCCGGGCGCGCAACACGGCTTGATGCCGGGTTTCGACTACTATGACATGTCGGCCGCAGCGTCCGGACTTGAGTTGTAGTCTCCGCAGGGTGTTGATACACTACAAATGAGGGAACTATCCACTGCTCATTTAATTCCGCTCAATTGAAGATCCAGATTGCACGAATAAAGCCGTAAATGAATTCTAAAACCATTGCTTTTCTTCCGTGCCGGTCGGGAAGCGAACGGATTCCGCGGAAGAATTGCCGGATGTTTGCCGGAATCTCCGGCGGGCTCCTCTCCATCAAGCTCAGCCAGCTTCTATATTGTCGCGCGGTCGACGAAATCTGGATTTCTACCGACGACGATGATGTGATCAAGATCGCCGAGAGCTTCCGTCGCGGTCATGCCAAAGAGGTTAAAATCCTGCATCGGTCGGCGGAGTTGGCCACCTCTGAAACCTCCACCGACGATCTCATTCTTCATGTGCGGGATCTGCTCAAAGACCGTTCCGATCGCGATGTGGTGCTTTGGACCCATGTCACGTCTCCGTTTTTCAAGTCCAGTGACTACACCAGTGCCATCGAAACCTACGTGAAAGCAACTCGCGCATCCTATGATTCATTGATGACGGTGAAGCCGCTGCGCACTTTTCTCTGGTCTGAAAGTGGCCCAGTCAACTACGATCCGACTGTCGAAAAATGGCCACGCACTCAGACACTGCCTGCAGTTTGTTCCGTAAACAGCGCAGTCTTCCTCGCACCAGTCTCGGTGTACCGCAAGTATGGCAATCGTATCGGCAATCGGCCGCTTCTCATGCCTGTAAACGACCTGGCTGCGATCGACATCGACTGGCAGGAAGACTTTAACCTGGCGGAACAACTCTGGCTGGCGTTACAGGCTAGACCGCTTCATGTTGCTGGAGTACCCCAAGGGAGCGGCCGCTTTGCCGGCAATACTGTCCCCGTTGGGAAGCAGAATTCTTAAGTATGCATCCTGACACACTGAAATTAAAGCAAGCAATTGCATGTGAAAATGACCTACTTAAAAAACTTGAGATCCTCCATAATTCCTATCAGGGGCAGACGGGTTATCTGATTGCCTGTGGACCGTCGCTGGCCGAGTTTGATCCCGGCTTGCTGCGCGAGTTCCTCCGCGACAAAACAGTGCTCGCACTCAAGCAGACTCTCACCCTGCTACGTGAAGCGGTCGACTTCCATATCCAGGTTCCTGCCAATTCGCAAAGGTTCGACTACGGCGGCCTCACGCCCATCGTCATTGATGAGTTTAGCCCCAATGACCCCGTTAGCTTCACTCAGCCGGACGTCATGTTTCCGAAGGAACCCTACTCGCTGTGGAGCGCAGTCAGCCTGTCCAGGGAGTTCGATAGCTATGTGATCGCGGACAACCCGATTCGCCCGTGTGGCCCGGGCACGATATATGAGTTGGGCTTTTACCTCGCTTTGCACATCGGACTAAAAAACCTGGTGATTCTGGGCTGGGACATGCATTCGGACCCTTTGCAACTTCAGCAGTTGCGCGAAGGCGCAGTCGGCTGCACGCATTTTTACGAGCGCAGTGCGGAGGCTTACCGCCTGCTCGATGAAGAGTCAAACCCCAGCCGTGGTTATCACCAGATGTTCCAGCGGTTTCAAGGCGGCATGCCGATTAACACAGCGGCCACCACACCTGCTGCGGACATTCTGATGACCGCCCTCGGCAGTGGTTATTTCTACACTTGGCTCCGCGAACGGGGAGTAAACCTGTTCGTGACTACGGATAGTCCGCTGGTCAGCCCTCGCATCCCGCGTGTCGAACTCTGGCGCACCGACGATCCCGCCTACCTCGAAGAAGCGAGTTCGCCGGACAGAAAGCCCGATCCCGGAATGCTCAGGTTCTCAGCTTTGAAGGATCTCTTCCCCAGGGAGCAACGCCTGCTCGCTACTGATTCCTGCTTTGGCCTCGGTTGGCACGGACCCGAGAAATCTCCGGATGGGTCTTCCTCCTGGCGTTGGTCCGGACCGCAAACCGTCTCGCACATCTACCCGCGCCTGGACCGCAGTGCTGCGCTTGAACTTCATATCCACGGCTGGTTTCTTGTCCCCGGTACGCTTGGATTGCGCGTTGATGGGATGAATCTGCCCGTGGAACTGATATGCAATGGCGAACTGTTGGAAATTTCAGCCATCATCCCGCCGCTGCTGGCAGGAGAAGAATTCGAATTTACCAGGCTGGAACTCGTTGTCGACCGGACACAAGCCCCAAGCGCTCTGGATTCAAACAGTGGAGATAATCGAAAACTCGGGTTCGCGCTCACGAGACTCACTACCTCGCTGGTTTTCCCTGGCATTATTTGACAATCTTCGGGAACACAGCTTATACTTACAGCGGATGGAAGGTAGTTCGCTACTTGAGCTGCTGACCACCCGATTCAGTGATCGTGGATCCTCGGAAGGCGAGGCGTCTGCGCGGCAAACATGCCACTGCCCTCAGGCATCGAAAGATGCTGTGTGGAGGGTGACCAGGAACTCCCGGGTTAAGGGTTTTTCTAATGTGGCTGAGGTCCTCGGGATCTCTCACGGCGCGCAGTGCTGAAGCTTATACCAGTGGGGGAATCCGGCTGCAATCGCTCGCGATAGTCGCCATTTCTCTATTCTGTGGGGGAATGGTTTTTTTATTTCCCTCCTGAGCTTCAGCTCGTCTCCAGGAATATTATATGCGCATAAACGATGATGAACCTCCTAGTACGGAGGGCAGTATCGCGGAATCGCTGGCGTGATCCGGTAGGCTCTTCTATCGCTTCACCCTCTGCGATTCCACTCGGGATTTTGCGGAGGGTGAAGGCTTCAACTCCTCCCCTTCGAAACCAAGATTAATTGGCGCTTGCGTCGCCCGCATGGGGCACGCTGGCATGTGAGTTCGGCGCGAACGCCGGTGGTGTGTGTTCGCACGAGCCAGAAGGTGAGGTGTCTAATGGCAAATCGAGCGATTGCAGTGCCCGCGGGCGCGGTGGATACTCAGCCCACGCCGGTCCGCGGGATGGTAGTGAAATCCAAGTGGGCGGCCAGATTGCTTACGTTCCTGGGCGTGTTCGGTCCCGGTCTGATTGTGATGGTGGCCGATAACGACGCCGGAGCGGTCTCGACGTACACGCAAGCTGGTGCGCAATACGGTCATCATCTCCTATGGATCGTTCTCTTCCTGCTCCCGGTTACATATTTCGTCCAGGAAATGGTGGTGCGCCTCGGAATCGCAACCGGCAAGGGCCACGCCGCGATGATCTACCAACGCTTCGGAAAGTGGTGGGGCCTGTTCTCGCTGGTAGACCTTGAACTGGTCAATTTCCTAACGCTGGTGACCGAGTTCGCCTGCATCGACTTGGCGCTGACAAAGCTCGGGGTGGACCCGCGATTTGGCATTCCCCTTGTGGCCTTTGGACTCATCCTGATTGCGATTACCGGCAGCTACCGCCGTTGGGAACGTATTGTCGTGTTCCTCTGTCTCCTGGATCTGGCGTGGTTTGTGATCGCATGGCAGATGCACCCGGCAGCCGGCGAGGTCACGCGGTCACTGTTTGTGCCCAGCATGCCGGCAGGCGGACTGACGGCTGACCTGATCTTCCTGACCATCGCAATTGTCGGGACTACAATCGCTCCGTGGCAGCTTTTCTTCCAGCAGAGCTGCATTGCGGACAAACGATTGCGTTTTTCCGATATCCACTGGGCGCGGTTGGACACATTCCTCGGCGCCTGCATCACCATCAGCGTTGCCGCATGCATGATGCTGGCGGGCAATGCGTCGCGGATGCACGGTTTCCACTTCACCGACCCGGCGCAGATGGCGGTGGATCTCGGTACGTTCGCCTGTCCTTGGGTGAAGAATACCATTCTGCTGCTGATGATCAATGCCGCCGTACTGGGGACTACTGCCGTCTCGCTTTCGAGCGCCTGGGCCTACGGCGAAGTAAGGAACTGGCCGCACAGCCTGCAACTGCCCTTCCGCAAAGCGGCTGGATTCTATGCGGTGTATCTGCTTTGCGTCGCAGCGGCGGCTGTGATCGTACTGATCCCCGGCGCTCCCCTGCAACTGATCATCCTTGGCGTGCAGGTACTGGCCGGCGTGATGCTGCCATCGGCAATCATTTTTCTACAGCTTTTGCTGAATGATAAGGAACTTCTTGGAAATTACGCGAACAAGCGATGGAATAACGTCATCAACTGGACCATCATCGTCATTTTGTTCGCCCTATCGCTGATTCTCGCGGTCCAAGTGGCCGCACCAAATCTGTTCCCCGCGTCGAGCGGGATCAACTGAGGAAAGAGAGCAAAGCCATGTCAACCATTACGAATGTGCTGAACACGGAAGAGACACTGAAGCACGGCTATAACGAGAATAGGAACCGCTACATCGTAGTGCACCCGCTCGACGACGTTTTGGAGGAAAAGATCGACACCGAGGCGCTGGGCCCCATGCCGATGACGGCAAGTGTGAAGTGGTCGCTGTTGAGCTTGCGCGGTTACCTCATCCTGATGTTCGTGCTGGTGTTGTACCATGTGCTGCAATTGGCTGGTCTGTTTGGCGGGACGCGTTAGCCGGCCGGTTTCGGTCGGAACGATCCGTTTGCATTGGGAGAGCCAATGAGGCGGTTCTGAAGCGCGCAAACAAGCCGTCGTTTAACCATTTGCCCGTTGTTCGCGATATATTAGATCTTGTTGTGAATCTGAAGAGCACAAGTCGGTTAGTGATCTGGCTAGCGCTATTGGCTTGCGCATGGACGAACCATGCACAGGCTGCGGAACCATGGCGCAACGGACTGCCGCGCGAACTCTTCACCGCACAACTGGCTACGGCGCTGGACGCCGACAACCAGGCGGATTGGATCAAAGCATATCCGTGTGTGGGGCCAGCCGGTGGTGCATCCTTTTGCGTGCGCGTTGCCGTCAGCGCGACCCGTTCCACCCAGACCATCATCCTGAAGACCAACGCCAAAGGCGTCCGGATCACATCTCACGACGTAGACGGCGATCATCTGCAGGACGTGTTGATCATGAGTGCGGACGATGGGAGTCCGTTGGGCGTCTGGATTAACGACGGCCAAGGCGGATTCAAAGAATCCGATGTGAGTTTTCACCCATCGTCCATTTGGCACGAAGATCCGCTTCTGTGCCAGACGCTTCCTCCGGAGCGCGCTTTCTTCGCTTCCATGAATGGCATCCAGGACTTCTGCCTGGCTCCATTCGCGCTGAATGCTGAGCTAACGGATGCAGACCAGTCTTTCAGTAACTTGGAAGTTGCTTTCCACAGTTCAGCCCGCTTTGGCAATCACCTCGGACGTGCCCCTCCTGCCCGGTAGTATTTCCCAATCCTGACAATTCGAATCAGATGACTTGGTTGTGTTCGCCAAGTCTGGCGTGAGGGGTCCTTGTATCCCCTATGGAGAACTGTTACGTGCGTGGACTACAACTCATTTACTTATTAACAGGCGCCTTAGCGCTCCTGCCTGGAGTAGCGGCTTATGGGCAACAGCCGTTGCCGAGCCAACTCAGTTTAAAAGATGCGGAAGCGATTCTCTTTGAACGCAACCTCAACATTGCGGTGAGCCGTCGAGTTCTGGAAGCCGTGGAGGCGCAACGCTTGATTGCGAGCTACCGGCCCAATCCTCAGATCCAGTTAGGAGCAGAACAATGGACACTATACTCGCCGGTGCAGAACGGTGCGCCGCGGTTCGTCGAGACTAATTCGAATGCCGGCGCGAATCCGGTTTATACGTTTCAGGTCCAACAACTATTCGAGCGCGGCGGTAAGCGCCAATTACGGACCGAACAGGCCAGCGCGCAGGTGGAGGCAGCCCGGGCTCAAGTGCTCGAGACGTTCCGGATCCAATTGTTTCAACTTCGGCAAGCGTTCGCGGCTGCGATCCTGGCGCGCGAAAACCTCAAGCTGGCGGAACTCACCAACCTGCAATACGAGCAAACTGAACGTCTGACGCAGACCCGTGTCGATAACGGAGACGCCGCACCAGTGGATCTTTATCGCGTGCGTTCCGGACGCTTGCAGTACCGGCAGGCCATCCTGCAGTCGCGAACGGCTTACCAACAGGCGCTGCGCGACCTTATGAATGTACTGAGCACGGATATGGCGGAAGCTGGCCCCAACCCGGCCCAGGACGCTGTCCCCTTCGAAGTTGTGGGAGATTTCGTGGAGCAACCTGTGAACGCAAAACTGCTCGATCTTAGGGCGGCGGCGTTGGAAAACCGTCCGGACCTGAAGGTTTCGCGTTCCTCCATGAATGCCGCCGAACGTGGAACACGGCTGGCCGACGCCCTCCGGCACCGCGACATCAACGTTGCAATGGAGTATCAACACGTCGGTGACGACAGTTCCGTCGGTATGGTCGTCCAGATTCCTCTGTTCGTATTTAACAATCAGAAGGCCGCCGCCGTGCAAGCCACGGCTCTTCAACTCGCAGCAAAGTCTCAATACCGGCAGACGCAGATTCAAGTTCTGACCGACGTGGAAAAGGCCTACCAGTCATACCTGGCGGCAAAAGAGGCGCTCGAGCTTTACAGCAGGGACAACCTGCTTCAGGTGGAAAAACTGCGGGAAGTGGCGGGATTCAGTTTCAAGGAAGGCGCCACCAGTCTACTCGATGCTCTAGACGCACAACGGACCGCAAACCAGACATTGGCGGCGTACAACCAGGCCCGCTCGGACTACCAGGTGAGCGTCTGGCAACTGGAACAGGCTATCGGGCAGGCATTGCCGTAAGGAGATTGTAATGGATACCAAACGAAACTTGACATTGGACAGGAAATCGAAAATTCTCGGCGCCGCTTGCGCCGGTTTATTGATCGCGCTCACCGCCACGGGCTGTTCGAAGAGCGCTGCAGTGGAAACCAAACTGGCGGAGGCTCCACCACCACCCAATACGGCCGATGTGGTCGCCGTAACAGCGGAGCAACTCCGGCAGTTTCGCATGGAGACTCCGTTCGAACGCAAGGTGAGCGTGGTTCGTGAAGCTACGGGCAAAGTGGCTTTCAATGAAGATAACGCGACGCCGGTGTTTTCGCCCTACACGGGACGGATCATGCGCCTGTTGGTGAAGCCCGGTGACGCCGTGCGGAAAGGTGAGCCACTTGTGGAGATCGACACTCCGGATATCGTGGCGGCGGAGTCGGATCTGCTCACGGGGAAGGCCGCTTTGGCGAAGGCCGGCGCCACACTCCGGCAGACCGAACGGAACCGGGACCGGTTGAAACGTCTGGTAGCGGGCGAGGCCGCGCCAGTCAAGGATCTGGAGCAAGCCACAACGGATGCACAGAATGCCGGGAACGACGTCCGCGCAGCGGAGGCGGCAACCGATGCGGCCCTGCAACGTTTGACCGTTTTTGGAAAGAGCCCGGAAGAAATCCAGAAAATCGTCACAACCCGCCAGGTAGACCGTATCGCGAAGATCTTCTCGCCGATCTCGGGCACAGTGGTAGCGCGCAAGGCTGGCCCTGGGCAGTACATTCGTCCGGATGCATCCGATCCGATCTTCACCATCGCGGACCTTTCCAGCATGTGGTTGCTTGCGGACGTGTACGAATCGGACGTGGCCGCTGTCCGCCTGAACGAACCGGTTCAGGTTAGCGTGATCGCGTTTCCGAACGAAAGATTCAATGCCCGCGTTACCTACATCTCACCTTCGGTCGACCCAACAACACGGCGTGTGCCGGTGCGCTGTTTGATCTCGAATCCGGGTCAGCGATTGAAGCCTGAGATGTTCGCAAGCTTTCGGATAGCGAACTCGAATGCCAGCGTGCTCACCGTTCCCCAGAAGGCTGTGGTCCGCGACAATGAGCGCAAGGTAGTGTGGGTGCTCCGCGATGGCAAAGAACTGATCCGGCGCTCTGTGGAGACCGGACTGGAGCAGGACGGCTGGGTCGAGATCCGCTCGGGTCTGCAGCCTGGAGACAGAGTGATCTCCGACGGCGCACTTTTTATCAGCAATGTGAGGAATTCGTGATCCATGCGAGCCATCATCCATTTCGCACTCGCCCGCAGGCCCATGATGCTTGCGTTTCTGATTGTCTTTCTGGCCGTCGGATTCTTCGCCTTCAAGAGACTGAACATCGAGGCTTACCCGGATCCGGCGCCACCCATGGTGGAGCTGATTACTCAAGTTCCCGGGCAGTCGGCTGAAGAAATTGAACGCTACATCACGATTCCGATTGAAATCGGACTCGCCGGCATACCTGGCCTGCAGTTCACGCGGAGCATCTCCCTCTATGGATTGTCGGATGCCAAGTTCCAGTTCAGCTATGACAGTGAGTACTACTTCTCCCTCCAACAGGTGTTGAATCGGGTCAACCAGCTCACGCTTCCGAATAACGTTCAGCCGGTCGTGTCGCCGACAAGCCCCACCGGCGAGATCTATCGTTACGAAGTCGCCGGGCCGCCCGGCTTCAATCTGCTGGATCGCAAGACGCTGCAAGACTGGGTGCTTGAGCGCCGCTTCCGGACAATTCCCGGAGTCGTCGACGTCATCGGCTGGGGAGGGCTGACACGGGAATACCACGTTGAAGTCGACCTGAAGAAACTCATCGCGTTCAAAATTCCGTTGCCGCAGGTGATCCAGGCAATTTCCCAGAGCAACCTCAACGTCGGCGCACGAACCATCGACGTCGGCCAACAGGCCGTCAACGTCCGCGGAATCGGCCTGATCAACTCGACGCAGGACATTGACAACATCGTTCTCTCGCAGTCCGGCGGTACCCCTGTTCTGTTGAAGGACGTCGCCCGTTCCTCAATCGGCTACGCACAGCGGCTTGGCATCATCGGGAAGGACGAAGCTCCCGACATCGTGCAGGGCATCGTCCTGATGCGGCGCGGAGAGAAAACTCGCGAGGTGGTGGACCGCGTCGAAGCCGAGGTGCAAAAGCTGAATACTTCCGGGGAACTCCCGCCCGGCGTGAAGGTGGCCCCGTATTACGACCGGAAAGACCTGGTGCACGTCACTACGGAGACAGTTGTCGAGAACCTCGTCATCGGCATTCTGCTCGTCTTCCTGATTCAATACCTCTTTCTGGGCGATTTCCGCTGCGCCATCGTTGTAGCTGCGACCATACCGTTTGCGCTCTTCTTCAGCGTGATGCTCATGGTCCTGCGCGGCGACTCGGCGAACCTGCTTTCGGTGGGCGCTATCGATTTCGGCATCATCGTCGATTCGAGCGTCTACATGGTGGAAAACATATACCGGCGCCTGCAGAAGCAAGAGCCGTTCGGTGTACTGACATCTGGAACTGTTCTGTTCCCCGGAGCGCCGGCCGGCATCCAGGGCAAGTTGAACCGTATTTACGCGGCGGCGCTTGAGGTCGACAAGGCGATCTTCTTTTCGGCAGCAGTCACCATCGCCGCCTTCGTCCCGCTGTTTGCGATGCAAGGAGTCGAAGGCCAGATATTCTCGCCTATGGCGAAGACCTATGGCTACGCGCTGCTGGGCGCTCTGATCGCCAGCTTTACGGTTTCGCCTATGCTGTCCTCGTTCCTGCTTCCGGAGAAAACGCAGGAGAAAGACACCTTCTTTGTGCGTTGGCTGCATCGTGTCTACGAGTGGACACTCGCTCGGGCGTTTCGATTCCGGTATCTGGTGGTGGCCGCCGGCGTGGTGTTTCTCGGCGTCACCGGTCTGCTGCTGCCGCACATCGGCGGGGAGTTTCTTCCCAAGCTGGAAGAAGGGAATCTGTGGATTCGCGCATCGCTTCCACCCACTATCTCGCTGGCCGCGGGTCAGCCTTACGTGGACCGGATGAGGAACATCATCCATTCCTATCCGGAAGTAGTTACCGTTGTGACGCAGCATGGGCGTCCCGATGACGGCACCGACCCGACTGGATTCTTCAACGTGGAGTTCTTCGCCCCGCTTTACCCGCCCAAGGACCGTGCACACTGGCCGAAGGATCTGAGGAAAGAGGAATTGGTTGAGGGCCTGAGGCAGCGCCTTGCGAACGAATTCCCAGGTGTCGTGTTCAACTTCTCGCAGAACATCGAAGACAACGTGCAGGAGGCGGTGTCCGGCGTAAAGGGCGAGAACTCCATCAAGCTGTTCGGGCCCGACCTGCGGATTCTGGAAGGCAAGGCCGAGGAGATCAGCCGGCAGATCGAGAAGGTCCGCGGAATCCAGGATGTGGGCGTTTTGCACCAACTCGGACAGCCAAACCTATTAATCAAGGTCGATCGCGGACGTTGCGCCCGGTATGGGTTGGCGCCGAACGACGTGAATGCCATTGTGCAGGCCGCTGTCGGCGGCCAAGTCGCCACTACCATTCTCGAAGGAGAGCGGAAGTTCGATCTGATGGTTCGCCTCTTGCCGGAATACCGGGAGGATGAAACCCACATCCGCTCCATTCCGATCCCGACGCCCGGCGGCTCCTTAGTTCGCCTCAGCGACGTGGCCGACATCGGGGTGGAACCCGGTGCAAGCTATATCTACCGCGAGAATAACCGCCGCTACATCCCCATCAAGTTCAGCGTGCGAGGGCGGGACTTGGCCACCGCAGTCGAGGAGGCACAGAGAATCGTTCAGAAAGAGGTAAAACTTCCGCATGGGTACGGCATCGAGTGGACTGGCGAATTCGGGGAACTCAAGCAAGCGCAGCAGCGGCTGGCTTGGATCGTACCCGCCAGCTTGTTGCTGATCATGGTGTTGCTCTACAGCTACTTCAACACTCTTCGAGACAGCCTGATGGCGTTGGCCGGAATTCCGTTTGCGGCGTGTGGGGGCATCTGGGCCCTTTACCTTACCGGCACCAATTTTAGTGTCTCCGCCGCAGTCGGATTTATTTCCCTGTTCGGCGTGGCCGTGATGGATGGAATCATCATGCTCACTCACTACAACAAGATGCGTGACAAGGGAATCGAAAGAGAAGAATCGATCACGCTAGCCGCGCGAACCTGCATGCGGCCGCGCTTCATGGCCACGCTGTCGGCCTGTATCGGCCTGGTGCCGGCCGCCATCTCAACCGGCATCGGATCCCAAGCCCAGCGGCCTCTCGCTACTGTGATTGTGGGCGGCATGTTCCTGGCGCCGGCGCTTCTCTCGATCATGGTGCCTGTGCTTCGAATCACTCTGGTTCCGCCGGGGAAACACGCATCGGCATCCTGAGGATAGGCGTCTGCATGAAAAAACACTCGCAGTCGCGTTGCTTCTCGCCCCCGATGGGTACGCACAGAAAGTCAAGATCACGCCCTTGTTGGTCTGTCGAAACCAAAACCGTCACGGTCGATTGCTCGAACCACCCAGCCTTGGATTTGTTGCGCAGCCGGATCAAGCAGCAGCAGCTTGACTTTCCTTCCGGCAGACCGTGACAATATAGGTTGGCCCTAAGGCCATAACTCCCATATAGAGGAGGAGGTGATAGTTTGGCTGAAGTTGTTATTCAGGACGGCGAGACTTTAGAAAGCGCTCTTCGGCGTTTTAAGCGCAAGGTACAGCAGGAAGACATTATCAAGGAGATTAAGCGGCACTCCTTCTACCTGAAACCGGGCGAGAAGCAGCGCACGAAGGAAGCACTCGCGCGCAAGCGGAATCGCAAGAAGAGACCGAGAGACTTCGAATAGATTCCGTCCAAACTGGATCCTTCGAAAAATTCAACGGGCAGGTGAGCCAAACGGCATCACCTGCCCGTTTCACTTTGCGGCCCGCGAGTCTTCTATTCAATCGTCATCGGGTGGAGTGACCGGGATTTCGCCCGGCCACCCTCCCACACCACCGGACGTGCGGTTTTCCGCATCCGGCGGTTGAACCAAAGGCGATCTAACGAGCCTCAAGATCGGTTGGAAACAAGAAGCCGTATCTCCGCAGTTTCGCGTGGCTGATGGCGGTGTTGATTACAGGATGCACCGCCATCGCCCATGCTCCGCGACTGCTGCCGACCACGCCTAAGTGCCGGTCCCGCGTGATGCCAAGCTGCCGTAACTTTCGCAGTCGTCCCCGCGTGTCGTGCCATCGCAACCAGAAACACTTCCGAATGTGCCGTCGAACCCAGCTTTCCAGGTCGCGAATCCGGGTCCGTGCTTCGACCAGCCGGAAGTACCCCCACCAGCCACGCACGTAGCGGTTCCAATCGTCACGCAGTTGTTTACTGCTGCGACTTCGCCGCGCATCCCAGAGTTCGCGAACCCGGTCCTTGAATCGTTCGACACTCTCCGGTGCTATTCCGATCCGCTTCTTGCAGTCCAGTCGAAAGCCCAGGAACTTACGTTCCCAAACCCTCCCCGTTCCGCTCTTGGCGGCATTCACCTTCAACCGCAGATGCTTCTCGATCCAGCCCTGTATCGAAGCCAGCGTTCGCTCCGCCGCCGCTTGACTGCCTACGTAGATATTGCAGTCATCGGCATAGCGGCAGAAGCTGTGCTGCCTCCGCTCCAGTTCCTTATCGAGCGCGTCCAGGTAGATGTTGGCCAGCAATGGAGACAGCGGTCCGCCTTGCGGCGTTCCCTCCACGCTTTTCGTCACCACCCCGTTCACCATGCTTCCCCGCCGCAGGTATTTCCCAATCAGTTGCAACACCCGTTTGTCCCGGATCACTTCCGCGATCCGGCCTATCAGGATGTCGTGATTGACGTGGTCGAAGAACTTGGCGATGTCTAGATCCACCACCCAGTCCTTCCCTCCCTGCGCATATTGCTGTGCGGCTCGCACGGCGTCCTGTGCGCTGCGCCCCGGCCGGAATCCGTAACTGTGCCCGCTGAATTGCGGATCGAAGACCGGTGTCAGCACTTGCAATAACAACTGCTGTATGAACCGGTCCTGTACCGTCGGGATGCCCAGTGTCCGCGTGCCCCCGCTTGGCTTCGGTATCTCTACACGCCTCACGGGACTTGGAACGTAGGTCCCCTTCAGAAGTTTGTCTTTGAGGATCCACCAGTTCGCCTGAAGATGCGATTCCAGTTGCGCCGTCGTCATCCGATCGATACCCGCCGCTCCCCGGTTGCGTTTCACCGCCGCCAGCGCTTGCGCGTAGTTCTCGTCCCGTACGGCTGTTTCCATTAACGTCTCGTACATTGCTCTCCGTCGAGAGGTTCGCAGAGCTCCGGCATCGTCTCCTCGCGTTCAGACTTCCGCGGCTGCACCGCCTGATCCGAAAGCACTCCCGGGCTCTCGCCACCGTAGTTGTGACGTCCCGCGATTCGAGTTCGCTTATTGCGCCGGCCTCCAGTTCCTCCTCTAGCTCCAATGCATTGGTCCTTCGGCCCTTCGCTCCACCGTCATTACAACGGCTTCTTCGCTACTACGGCCTCTGCTGACTTCTCCTCCACTCTCATGCAAGAGATCTCCCCAGGTAAGGTGCAGAATCTGTCCCCTCGTGCCGACTGGCTGTACCTGATGCGTCTTGATGATCTTTGGGCTTCGCTGTTTGGCGCCAGCTTGCCGCCCGCACCCGGCCTCACTGCCAGTTCGTGTCCCTACGGTCGAGAGTTTGCTACGCGCTTCTTTCGGCTTCGCCTCGCGGCTACGCCTTGCGTTTCGCTACGGTTGCCTTCATCGGCTCCGATTGGCTCCTTTCATCCAATTAGATTCTGCCCATGCTGGGCACACGCCTCCCGTCGCTGGCGCTTCCGGCACCGTTAGGTGTGTGCCCAGTGGCCGTGCACTGTCAGTGCCGCGAGCGCGAGCGACCGGAGACGATCGCGAAACACGCATGCAGACGGCCTCTCGTGCTACATTGGCGTTTTGAGCACTTCAATTCCTGGAACGCATTTCCTTCGTAATCTGATAGACCGGCGAGACCTCCTTTTCCAGCTTGTACGCAGGGATTTCGAGAAGCGCTTCGTCGGCTCCGCGGCGGGCTGGCTGTGGGGCGTAATTCATCCGCTGGTGCTCCTGTTGAGCTGGACCTTCGTGTTCAAGGTCTGCCTGAAAATGGAGGTACCGCCCGGAGAGGTTACGCAAAGCTACACGCTCTGGCTCTTCTGCGGCTATCTGCCCTGGATGCTGTTTCAGGAAACGGTGTCGCGCTCGTCCACATCGATCCTGGAGAACAGCAATCTGATCACAAAAACGGTCTTCCCCGCTGAGATCATCCCGGTGTCGATTTTCCTGTCGTCGCTGCTGAACCACTTGATCGCCGTAGCCCTGCTGTTGGTCGCCACCCTGTCGATTGCGGGCAACATCAGCGCGATGGCGCTCACGTTGCCGCTCTATGTCCTGCTCGTGGGCCTCTTCAGCATCGGCATCGGCTGGATTCTGGCCGCTTTGCAGGTCTACCTTCGCGACACGGCACAGGTGGTGATGGTGGTCCTCACGTTGTGGTTCTGGGTGACGCCGATCTTTATTACTGAAGCGCAGATTCCGGCGAACTTGCGCTTCATCGTCCACGCCAATCCGCTGGCGTATATGGTGCGCGCCTATCGCGAGCGCCTGCTGTCCTATCGCACGCCGGACCCGGCGGAGTTGGGCATTCTCGCGGCCTATGCCTTGGCGACGTTTGTCATCGGCGGCCTGTTTTTCCGGCATTTGAAACGTGGCTTTGCTGACGTTCTCTAAAGGAGGGAATCGTGACGATACGACAGGCAATCTTCCTGCTGTTGCTCTCTTCGGCCGCCAGCCTGCAAGCGGCGGATGCGACCGTGCGCTTCGATCCGTCCGCGCCCGAGGTGGGCCCGTTTCCATCCGACGCCCTGACCGTTCCCGACGCAGAGCAAAAGACCGGCAAACGTATCCAAATGCCGATGCCTGATTGCGTCGCACAGCCCAGCACGTGCCGGGAATTGCGTCTGCTCAATCAGCTTGACGGCTTCAACGCGACGCCCCGCTTCGCCGTGCGCTTCTCGGTGCCCATTCAGCCCGATTCGATACGTACGGGGCTCGCCGTGGTGGCGCTCAACAACCTGACATCCGAAGAGTACGGCCTGAACCGCGACGGCGAAATCGTCAGCGTCAACCAGGTGATCTTCGATCCGCAAACCAATACGGCCTACGCCAAGCCCGACTCGTTTCTAGATCAGCACCGCCGCTTCCTGCTCGTCGTCACCAACGCGGTGCTCGATCCCGCGGGCCGGCCAGTGGTCGCGGATCCGGCCTATACAGCCTGCATCACCGCGCCATCGAATGACTACTGTGCGACGCTCGCGCGCGCCGTGGGCTCGGTGTCCGGACGTTTCGGCGCGCAGCGCATCGTCGCCGCGTCTGTCTTCACCACGCAGAGTGCGACGGCTTGGATGGAGGGCGCGCGCACAGCGCTGCGGCGCTCGGCCACCAGCTTTGAGCGCGCCAACTACGTCGCTTTCGAAAGCATTTCCGAAGCCGTCTTCCAGTCGCAGACGCGCACGAATCCCACAGGCTTCACCAGCGAGACGCTGCCAATCAATTTATTGCAGAGTATCCGGGGGCTTTCGTTCGGCTACTTCCGTTCCCCAAATTTCCTCGAAGAGCAGCGCATCCCGCAGACGCCCACGGCGGCACGCGTCCAGCTTCCAGCGGATTCCACCGCAATCGCGTTCCATGCCTTTCTGCCTGTCGCCCCGAAACCCGCCGCGGGCTATCCCGTCGTGATCTTCGGACACGGCCTCACCGATAACCGATTCGTTGGACCCAGCGCGATGGCCTCAACGCTGGCCGCGGCCGGCTTTGTCACCGTCGCCTTCAACGCAGTGGGCCACGGCTTCGGACCCGAAAGCAAACTGCTCATCAAGTCCAATGCCGGATCTTCAATCGAGATCGCCGCTCCGGGTCGTGGCGTGGACATCAATAACGACGGCACCATCGAAGCTTCGGAGGGCTGTCTGGTGGTGGCGCCCGCTCCGGTTGGCCTACGCGATTGCCTGCGCCAAACCGCGCTCGATCAAATGCAACTGGTCCGCGCCATCCAGGCAGGCATCGACCTCGACGGTGACGGCGTCGTCGATCTGGACACCAGCCGCATTTTCTATGTTGGCCAATCGCTGGGCGCGATGTACGGCACGCTATTCAACGCCATTGAACCGGAGGTCGCGGCGGCGGTCCTCAATTCCGGCGGCGGGACTGTGATCGATCTTTCGCGCGCCAGCCCGGTGTACCGTTCGCTGGCCGCCGCCTTCGCCGCCGCGCGCGTTCCCGTGTTGCTCAACAAGGGTAGTGATTTCGATGACAATTACGTCCTGCGCTACCAGCCGGCAAAGGTGAACAACGTCGCGGGCGCCATCGAGTTGCAGAACTTTTTCGAACGCCTGGAGTGGCTCCAGGCAAGCGGCGATCCGGTGAATTACGCGCCGCACCTGAAGTCCTCCACACTGCCCGGCGTTCCGATCAAGAACATCCTGTGGGGCTTCGGCCGCGGCGACCAGTCGGTGCCCAATCAGACGCAGACCGCTCTGGTGCGCGCAGCGAACATGCGCGAGAGCACATGGATCTACCGCCACGACATCGCGCTCAAAACCATCCCGCAACTGCCCGCGAATCCGCACATCTACCTGCTGAACGTGCTGTCGCTGCCCACGCTCGCTGTGGCGCTGCCGGCGCAGAGTCAGGCCGCCGCATTCCTTGCCTCCGGTGGAACGGCGATTTCCGATCCGAACAACGCACTTCTGCGCGCGATTTTCACCGCCGATATTTTCGAGACGCCCACTTTTCTTCCTGAAGATCCTGGATATTAAGCTCACCATGTCACTGACAAGACGCACTTTTTTCGCCACCTCCGCCGCGCCGCTTCTCGCGAAGAAGAAGCCCGCGCCGCAGCGGCCCAATGTCCTGCTGATTGCCGCCGCCGATCTGTCTGCCGGGATGCTTGGCTGCTACGGCAACCAGGAGATCCGCACGCCGAATATCGACACCTTCGCGCGCGCCGGCGTACGTTTCATGAACTCGATTGCCTGTTCGCCCGCGGCCCCGGAGAGCCGCGTCACGCTGTTGACGGGGCGGCCTCCGATGCAGCGCGGCGGCCCGGATGGCTCGCTTGCGAACCTCTTTGCCGCGGCGGGCTACAACTGCGGCGAAGTGCAGGCCGATGCGTCTGCTTTTCTCGACGCCCAATCCGCGGGCAAGCCCTTCTTCCTCACGCTGAACTATTCGGTTTCTCAAGCCGCCCCCGCAGCGAAGTATCACGACATGTATGCACAGACGCGCTTCGAGACCCAGGGCTACGAGCCAGCGGCCTCGAATGCGCGCAGCGGCCAGGAGCAACTCAAGGACATCCTGGGGAGCATTCGCAAAGCGGCAGCCGCCGTCACGGCGCTCGACGATCAACTGCCCCTGCTGCGCAACAAGCTGCGCGAACGCGGCGTAGGCGACAGCACGATCATGATTCTCACCGCGACCCATGGTGCCTTGCTCGGCCGGCATGGCTTATGGGGCGATGGCCTCGCCACCGACCCGCTCAACATGTACGACGAGGTGCTGCATGTCCCGATGATCTGGAATTGGTACGGGCGGTTGCCCACCGAATCGGCGCATCCGGAAGTGGTCAGCGCTTATGATTTCGTGCCCACGTTGTGCGAGGCCGCCGGCATCGCGCTGCCAAGCGGCGGCAACCTTTGTGGGCGCAGCTATTTTCCGCTCGCCACCAACCGTCCGCTCCCTAAGAAACACCCCTGGGCCAATTTGGTTTTCGGCCACTTGCGCAACACATGGATGGCGCGCAATTCGCGCTACAAACTGGTCGTGCGCAATGATGGCGAGGGTCCAAACGAGTTCTTCGACATGCGCACCGATGCGCGCGAAAAGTTGAACCAATATGCGAACCCCGCCTTCGTCACCGTGCGGGACCGGATGCGCCGCGACCTCGATGCCTGGCGCAAGAAATACAGCAGCTAATTCATGGATGGAATCATCGTAGTCGACAAGCCCGAAGAGTGGACCTCGCACGACGTCGTCAATCGCATGCGGCGTCTGGCGAACATGAAGAAGGTGGGCCACCTCGGTACCTTGGACCCGCTCGCGACCGGTGTGCTGCCGCTCGTACTCGGACGCGCGACGCGCCTTTCGCAGTTCCTTATGAAGGGCGGCAAGGAGTATGAAGGCATCGTGCGCTTCGGCTTTGCCACTACAACGTACGACCGCGCTGGTGAACCGCTCGCCCCGGCAGTCGAGTTCGGCCTCGACCGGGCTCGCGTCGAGGAGTTGCTCGACCGATTTCGCGGCACGTTCCTGCAGACGCCACCACCGGTCTCGGCCAAGAAAGTGGATGGGAAACCCGCCTACAAACTGGCCCGCAAGAACATCGCGGTGGAGTTGCAGCCCGTCGAGATCACCGTTAGTGCGCTGGAGATGAAGGCGTGGAATCCGCCCGAGATCACGTTACTGGTGCGCTGTTCGGCGGGCACGTACCTGCGCGGCATTGCCCACGATCTGGGAGAAGCGGCAGGCTGCGGAGCGCACTTGCTTGCCCTGCGCCGCCGCGAGTCATCCGGCTTTACGCTAGCGCAGTCGAGAACGCTCGAAGAGCTGGGCGAGTTGAGCGCCGCCGGGCGTCTCGAGGAAGCGCTGCTACCGGCCGCCGAGCTGATTCCTGAGTTTCCCACCGAATACGTCGATGCGGTCACCGCGGGTTTCATTCGCCAAGGTCGGGACTTTCGCGTTTCGGCGTTTCGTCCTCACAACGCCGCGCGCTACGTCAAAGCCGTCACACAGGACGGCCAGTTGGTGGCCATCGGCGAGGCGCGCCTGCCCAATCTGTATCACCCGATCCTGGTGCTCTGATCCGCTGAGCGGCAAGCTTACTGCGGCGGTTCGTCGGGATCCGGGCGTTTGGGCTTCTTTGTCACCGGTGGAGCGGCGCCGAAGACGAGCGTGACATCGACGCGGCGCTCCTGGTCGTCCGCTTTCACAACTGAGTTCAACTCGCCCAGGTTTTCGAAAATGTCCCCCTCGCGCACACGCTGCAGGAAGAGAACCGGGTAGTCGGCATTGAACGGCTTGCCCTCTTTCAACGCCCAAGCCTTACGGATTACCGGCTCGCTTTGGATGTCGAGCCCTTGTATGAGCAGCCGGCCGAACAGATACTGCGCCCCAGGTTCGACCCGCAACGTTAATGCAATTGTTTTCTTTGCGTCATCGATCTTACGCTCAAAAGACAACTTAGCGCGAATGTAACCATCCTTGTGGATTGCTTTCAGCACTCGTTCACGGCCTTGTTCCGCTGCGGCAAGATCGAAGACTTCGCCGCCCTTGAAGGCACCGGTTTTCAGCAACCGCGCCGGATCGAGAGGCGCGCCCGCGATCTCGACGGCGTCCAACTTGTACGCTGCGCCTTCTTCGACTGTGACTGTCGCCGAGAGCCCTTCAACGTCCTGTACCGGTTTGACCTCGATCTTTGGAAAGGCCACACGCACATAGCCTTTGCCTTCATAGAGCGGGCGCAAGGCCAGTTCGATCTGCAAGCGGAAGCGATTCTCGTGATAAACGCTGCCAATCGCGACGCCGGAGACGGCGTTCTGCAACGTGGTTTCCGGAAAGAGCTTGTTGCCAACGAAGTGGACTTCGGCCACGGAAGGCGGCATTTTGGCAGGCCGGAAAAGAATTATGAGCTGGCCGCTATCGTCGTTCGCCACCTTGGCGGCCACCTGCTCCGTGTGCCCGGAGGCGGCGAGTTGCGCTTCAACCACTTTCACGTATCGCTTCAAGATTTGTTCGGTACCTGGAACATTTTCGGTAAATAACGGATCGGAGCGCCGCAATGCAGCCTGCAACTCGGCGGCGCTCGCGGGCAGATCCTCGAAGCGGACCGGACAGACCGGTTGCACCTCGACCACTTGGAAGACAGCGGCGTAGCCCCTAGCCCCGGCGACCGGCGTAAAACGATAGCTCACCTGTTCAAAGAAGCCACTGGCAACGAGGCGCGCATAAGCAGCCTCGAAGCGCGCCTTCGAGGCGAGCTCGCCGGTTTTCAGCCCGGCCGCAGCGAGCACCGCCGCTTCACTGGAGTTGCTCAACCCTTCGACTCGCAGGGAGAGGATTGGCCACTCGGGAGTTTGTGCAAAAGCGACGAGGCGTCCACTCCCCGGCTGCAGGCACTCGGGGGGCGGACCCCCAGGTCGGCAACCAACCCCCGGTTGGTTCGCCAATTGGGAGGCGTGGGAGGCGACCAAGGGGTCGCCTGCGGACGGGGCGTCCGCCCTCCGGATCGGCATCCCGAAGGCGACGGTGGCGACTAGCAGGATCGGGAGTACGTTAGAATAAGAAGATTCAGCCATGCCTATCTACGAATACCTCTGTCAGGATTGCGGAACCAAGTTTGAGAAACTGATCCGACGCAGCGAAGAGGCCGACAACCTGCAATGCCCTTCGTGCGGGGAAAAACACTTGGCCACGGAATTATCGACGTTTTCAGCGCGCTCGACAGGTACGCGGGCCGAAGCAAAACTTCCGCCCTGCGCACAGGCCGGAGGGTGCCCGTCGGCCGGAATGTGCGGGCGCGGGTAGCTTGGTCGCCGCGTGCAATGTCTGTTGTGCATTTATTGTGGTGCGATCCGCCACTACACAATATATAGTGGTCTTCCGGCGTAGACCACGAAATTCAGTGGTCGACACGCTTTACTTTTGACTTTCACCCGTTTACTATAAAGTCATCCCCCGAGCCGAGGGCAAACCTGCCCCCGGAAAATCCGTCTTGGACGAGGTGTTCCGTTGCTCAAAATTAAGCGCGTCGAGATTCAGGGCTTTAAGTCCTTCTGCGACCGTACTGAGATGCGATTCCACGGCTCGGGAATCGCCGCCATCGTCGGGCCAAACGGTTGCGGTAAATCTAACCTGAGTGATGCCATTAGCTGGGTGTTGGGCGAGCAGTCGGCCCGAAGCCTGCGCGGCGCACGCATGGAGGACGTCATCTTCGCCGGTACCCGGGATCGAAAACCCCTCGGGCTGGCGGCCGTCACGCTAACGCTGGTGGATCCCAAAGTGAATGACGAAATGCACATTCACACGGACCAGTCCACCGCCGCAGCCAACGGAGCGGGTGACGCACAAGCAGCCAAAAGTCCGGAGGCCGGCGCCAGCGGGCACAGCGAGCGTAACAAACCGGAAGAGATCACCATCACGCGGAGACTATTCCGGTCCGGCGAAAGCGAATATCTCATCAATGGGAAGACCGCACGCCTGCGCGACATCCAGGACATCTTCATGGGCACGGGACTCGGACCGGAGTCCTACGCCATTATCGAGCAGGGGAGAATCGGCCAGATCCTGAGTTCGAAACCTCAGGACCGTCGCTCGCTCATAGAGGAGGCGGCCGGCATTTCGAAATTCAAAACGAAGCGCCGTCTGGCCGAAGCCAAATTGGAAGGCGCCAAGCAGAACCTGACGCGCGTCTTCGACATCCTGGAAGAAGTAGGCCGGCAGGTCAACTCTCTCAAGCGCCAGGCTTCCAAGGCCAAGCGCTGGGAGGAACTGAACACAGACATGATGGCGCAGTTGCGCCATGTCATCGCCGGGCGCTTCCGCACGCTGGAGCGCGACGCCTCGAAGAGCGCCCTGGATCTGAACGCCGCTAGCGCGGATTGCCAGAAGATGAGCGCCGAACTGAACGAGCGCGAGCAGGAGCACACGCGGCTACAGGAGCAGCTCTTCGGCACCGAAATGCAGTTGACGGACGCGCGCAAGCAGCTTTCCGACCAGCAACTCGACGCCGAACGCACGCGCGGGCGCATGGAGAACCAGGCGCAGCAAAGCGCAAACATCGACAAGCGTCTGGCGCAAGGCGAAAACGAAACACAGGACCTCGAAGCGCGCCTCGCGCGGATCGCGACAGACCTCGAAGCGAGCACGAAACTCGCGGCGGAACTCGAGCTCCAGGTGGAGAGCGCGCGCCACAAACTCACAGTAAAGAGCGAGGAGCGCGACACGATCCTCAACGGCCTGCGCGGCAAGGAGCGCGAGGCCGAGAGTGCGCGCCAGCAGGTGCTGCGCCTGATGGGCGAAGCCTCGACGCTGAAGAACACGCTCGCCAAGATGGACGAGTACATCGCCTCGATGGGACGCGACGAGGCGCGTGCGAAGAACGAAGAGCAGACCGCGGCGGCCGATTTGGAGCGCGTCGGAATCCTCAAGACCGGCGTCGCCGCCAAGATCGCAGAACGCCAGAAACAGGGTGAAGCCCTCGCCGAGCAACGCCGCGGCGTCGAAGAGGAACTGGCAGTGCGCAAGAGCGCGTCGGTGGAGACACGGCGGCGGCTCGAAGTGCTGAAGACCGAACTCTCTCGGCTCAAGGCGCGCCACGACTCGGTGGAACAGATCCTCTCACACCGCTCGTACACCACTGAGACCGTGAAGGGCCTGTTCACGTCCATTGCCGAAGGCAAGGCCAGCGATCTGAAACCGTATGGCGTGCTGGCCGACTTCATCGAAGTGGATCCGACCTATGAGAAGGCAACCGAGGAATTTCTGCACGACGAACTGGAGTATGTGGTCGTCAGGAATTTCAACGACGCCGAACGCGGGTTGGCGCTGATCCAGGCCAACCTGGACGGGCGCGCCACGTTTCTGGTGCATCCCGAACCGGGCACGGATCTCGGCAGTTGCCAGGCTAAGAGTCCGGCGATCGGACCGGAAACTGGTATTATTGCCCGCCTGCAGGATGTCTTGCGCATGACGAACGGGTTGAGCAAAGCGCCGGCCGAGTTGCTGCCGCGCCTGTCGCGCTGCTTCATGGCGGCCGACCGCCCGGCGGCGCAGCGGCTCGCGCTGCAATATCCCGGTCTGTATTTCCTGTTGTCCGACGGCATCTGCTATCACGGCCACGCCGTCAGCGGCGGACGCAAGACGGGCAGCGGACCGCTCGGCCTGAAGCGCGAGTTGCGCGAAGTCAGCGGTCTGGTGGACGAAAAGCAGGAGCACGTCGATAAGGCCGTCGCACAACTCGAGGCCCTTGAATCCGAGATTGCGGCATTCACGGAAGAGCTCGAAATGCTGCGCAGCCGCCAGCAGAATCACGAGAAAGAGGGCGTCGCACTCGACCACGAACTGCGCAAGCTGGGCGACGAGTTGAACCGCGCCAACCAGCGTCTCAACCTCGCGCGCCAGGAGTTGCAGCGCCTCGAAAAAGAGAAATCGCGCGTCGATGGCGAGCGCGAGCGCAGCCACTCCGCCGTGGAAGAAAAGGAAACACTGCGAGCGGCCCAGGAGCAGGTGCTAAATGCCGCCCGCGAGCAGTTAAGCGATTTACAGGGCGAAGCGGCACGCATCGGAGAAGAGCACTCGGCGCTGCGCGTGGAACTCGCCGGGATGGAAGAACGGCGGCGTTCGGAAAAGGCGAATCAGTCGCGCCTCGAAGGGCAGACGCGCGAGTTCACGAACCGGCGGCAAAATGTTTCATCCGAAATGGAGCGGCTGGGCGTCGAACGCGCCCGGCTGCTCTCCGACAATATCGAACTCGACGCGCGCCGCGCCACCCTCGGTGAGGAGATCGCCATCTCGCTCGCGGCGGTGAAAGAGCTGGCCGCGGCGGAAGAACAGCAGCGCACAACGAGAATCGCGCTTGACGAGGCATTGCGCCAGCTTCGTGGCGAGTTGCAGGGCCGCCAGGAGCAGCGTTCGCAGATCGAGGTGCAACTCGTTAAGCTGCAATCGGACTTGAAGTACCTCGACGAGACCAGCCGTAAGGAACTGAATCTGCCGTGCCAGGAGTTGGCCGCAACAGAGGAGACGGCGCTCGAAGAGGATGCGCTTATTGAAGCAGAAGACCGCTACCGCGAGTTGAAGGAGCGCATAGAGGCATTGGGCGCGGTGAACCCGCAGGCGCTTGAGGAGTTCCAGGAAGCGCAGCAGCGCTACGACTTCCTCAACGCGCAGCGCACCGACCTGCTCGATTCAATTCGCGACACCGAGAAGGCCATACTCGAGATCGACACGGAATCCCGCAAGCGCTTCGGGGAAGCTTTTGAGATTATCAACAACAACTTCCGCGAAATGTTTACGACTCTGTTCGGGGGCGGGCTTGGCGAGATGCGCTTGACGGACGAGTCCAATCTGAACGAGTCCGGCATCGATATCGTCGCCTCGCCCCCGGGCAAGCGTTTGCAGAACGTACTGCTGCTTTCGGGCGGAGAGAAGGCGCTGACGGCAACGGCACTGCTGATGGCCGTGTTCCGCCTTCAGCCCAGCCCGTTCTGCATTCTTGACGAAGTGGACGCGCCGCTCGATGAGGCCAATGTGATGCGCCTCACAAAGTTGTTGAAAACGATGTCGGCGCAGACGCAGTTTATCGTCATCACGCACGCCAAGCGCACAATGGAAGCCGCGCAAGCGCTCTATGGCGTGACCATGCAGGAGCCGGGCGTCTCCAAGCTGGTTTCAGTGAAGTTCCAGCCGTTGCTACCGTCCGTGGGCTCGGCGGCCGAGGGCGGCGCGATACGGGTGTAGTAACCTTACTCTTGTCCAAGACGGATTTAACCTCCGCATGGTAACGCCGCACTCGGCGCCACGCCTCACAACGGTGTTTGGAAAACGGTGCCGGGAACGACAGTGACCGGAGGCTGCGATTTCACGACTCCTCGTCGATGTTTCTGGAGCGCTCTACGGGAATCTTCGGAGAATTGAAGTATTCCCATCGGGTGGAGTGACCGGGATTTCGCCCGGCCACCCTCCCACACCACCGGACGTGCGGTTTTCCGCATCCGGCGGTTGAACCAAAGGCGATCTAACGAGCCTCAAGATCGGTTGGAAACAAGAAGCCGTATCTCCGCAGTTTCGCGTGGCTGATGGCGGTGTTGATTACAGGATGCACCGCCATCGCCCATGCTCCGCGACTGCTGCCGACCACGCCTAAGTGCCGGTCCCGCGTGATGCCAAGCTGCCGTAACTTTCGCAGTCGTCCCCGCGTGTCGTGCCATCGCAACCAGAAACACTTCCGAATGTGCCGTCGAACCCAGCTTTCCAGGTCGCGAATCCGGGTCCGTGCTTCGACCAGCCGGAAGTACCCCCACCAGCCACGCACGTAGCGGTTCCAATCGTCACGCAGTTGTTTACTGCTGCGACTTCGCCGCGCATCCCAGAGTTCGCGAACCCGGTCCTTGAATCGTTCGACACTCTCCGGTGCTATTCCGATCCGCTTCTTGCAGTCCAGTCGAAAGCCCAGGAACTTACGTTCCCAAACCCTCCCCGTTCCGCTCTTGGCGGCATTCACCTTCAACCGCAGATGCTTCTCGATCCAGCCCTGTATCGAAGCCAGCGTTCGCTCCGCCGCCGCTTGACTGCCTACGTAGATATTGCAGTCATCGGCATAGCGGCAGAAGCTGTGCTGCCTCCGCTCCAGTTCCTTATCGAGCGCGTCCAGGTAGATGTTGGCCAGCAATGGAGACAGCGGTCCGCCTTGCGGCGTTCCCTCCACGCTTTTCGTCACCACCCCGTTCACCATGCTTCCCCGCCGCAGGTATTTCCCAATCAGTTGCAACACCCGTTTGTCCCGGATCACTTCCGCGATCCGGCCTATCAGGATGTCGTGATTGACGTGGTCGAAGAACTTGGCGATGTCTAGATCCACCACCCAGTCCTTCCCTCCCTGCGCATATTGCTGTGCGGCTCGCACGGCGTCCTGTGCGCTGCGCCCCGGCCGGAATCCGTAACTGTGCCCGCTGAATTGCGGATCGAAGACCGGTGTCAGCACTTGCAATAACAACTGCTGTATGAACCGGTCCTGTACCGTCGGGATGCCCAGTGTCCGCGTGCCCCCGCTTGGCTTCGGTATCTCTACACGCCTCACGGGACTTGGAACGTAGGTCCCCTTCAGAAGTTTGTCTTTGAGGATCCACCAGTTCGCCTGAAGATGCGATTCCAGTTGCGCCGTCGTCATCCGATCGATACCCGCCGCTCCCCGGTTGCGTTTCACCGCCGCCAGCGCTTGCGCGTAGTTCTCGTCCCGTACGGCTGTTTCCATTAACGTCTCGTACATTGCTCTCCGTCGAGAGGTTCGCAGAGCTCCGGCATCGTCTCCTCGCGTTCAGACTTCCGCGGCTGCACCGCCTGATCCGAAAGCACTCCCGGGCTCTCGCCACCGTAGTTGTGACGTCCCGCGATTCGAGTTCGCTTATTGCGCCGGCCTCCAGTTCCTCCTCTAGCTCCAATGCATTGGTCCTTCGGCCCTTCGCTCCACCGTCATTACAACGGCTTCTTCGCTACTACGGCCTCTGCTGACTTCTCCTCCACTCTCATGCAAGAGATCTCCCCAGGTAAGGTGCAGAATCTGTCCCCTCGTGCCGACTGGCTGTACCTGATGCGTCTTGATGATCTTTGGGCTTCGCTGTTTGGCGCCAGCTTGCCGCCCGCACCCGGCCTCACTGCCAGTTCGTGTCCCTACGGTCGAGAGTTTGCTACGCGCTTCTTTCGGCTTCGCCTCGCGGCTACGCCTTGCGTTTCGCTACGGTTGCCTTCATCGGCTCCGATTGGCTCCTTTCATCCAATTAGATTCTGCCCATGCTGGGCACACGCCTCCCGTCGCTTTCGCTTCCGGCACTGTTGACCGTAAGCGGCCGCGGCCGGCTTTGCCTCAGCCAGCCGTGTAGTAACCTAGCGGGAGTTTCCTAGGGCGATAGCGCTGCTTCCCCAGAAGATCATGGCACAAAAGGGGATATCACGCTCCCTTTTGTATATACGGAATTAGCAATCGACTGTGTGCCTGTTTCACATTTTAAGATCTTGATTGACAAGCAACTGTCAATCGATGTATATACGTAATGAATGGCTTCGCTTCAAGCCTACCAATCGCACGGCATCCGGTATTACCGGATCGTCGAATCGTTCCGCAAAGACGGCCAGCCATCGATTCGCGTCCTGGCCCATCTGGGTCGCGTCGACGATATCCTGCAGCTTCATCAGCAGCACAACGAAGTGCCCGTGAGGGTCTCTTCGGTTTCCGCGGGCGCGGTGACGGCGCTTCACCAGTTGGTGCGGGAGTTCGACTTGGCCGGCCGGATCGACCGCGCCATTGCTCCGGATGGCGCGGTACAGGTTCGCGACGCATTGACCGTGGGCCAATCCTTGGCAGCCGCCATAATCGCGCGCGCCTGTGCGCCGCGCAGCAAACGTGCTTTTGCCGATTGGGCCAAGACAACATACCTGCCCGAGTTGATGCACTTCTCCGCCTCCGATCTGACGAGCCAGCATTTCTGGGATCAAATGAACGCCGTGCCCGTGGACCAGTTGGCGGTCATCGAACAGGAACTGGTGCGCGCGGTGGTCGGCGTGGAGCAACTGCAATTGAAGGCGCTGGCCTATGACACGACTAACTTCTATACCCATATTGCCAGCACGAACCTGCGTCCGAAACTGCCCCAGCGCGGACACAACAAACAAGGCCGCTACGATCTCCGCCAGATGGGCTTGGCGCTGGTGGTCGATCAAGATACACAGTTGCCGTTGGCCCATGGTTTGTACGAAGGAGCGCGTTCGGACATGCGGACGTTTGCGGAGTTTCTCAAGCCCATCCGGCAACGGCTGCGCGCGTTGAGCGGCCAACCCGAGCAGCTCACCCTGGTCTTCGATGCCGGAGCGTCGTCGAAGCAGAACCTGGAAGGCATGCTGCATTACGTCACGGCGCTTCGTCCTTCCAATCACCTCGCTTTACTTTCCGAAGCTGCCGGACAGCTGTCGGAAGTGCTCTTGTCCAACGGTGTTGCCGTTCGCGCCTGGCGAGTCCAACGAGTGGTTGCCGGAAAGCAACGGGAAGTAGTGGTGGTCTTCAGCCCACAACTTCATGAGGGGCAATTGCGGGGATTGCATCAGTCCATGGCGCGGAGTCAGCGCGAATTGCAGGAACTGGGACAGCGTCCGCGACTGAGCGCCGAGGCGGCCAAACGGAAACTGGAGAAAATCCGCGGCCACCAATATCTGCGTTCCTTGCTGGGCTACAAAATCGACACCGGCGAACAAGGGGCCATGCGGATCTGCGTGTGGAGTGACTGGCAAGAGTACCAGCGGTTGATCACACGTTATTTCGGACTTCGCATCTTAATCACGGATCGCGCGGAGTGGAGCACAGCGCAAATCATCGAAGCCTATTGTGGGCAATCCAAAGTGGAAGCTGCGTTTCGCGATCTGAAGGATCCCCGCATGCTTTCCACCCGGCCACAGTTTCACTGGACCGATCAGAAGCTCCACGTGCACACTTTTATGTCCGTGACGGCCTATCTGCTGGTCACATTGCTGCACCGGCGCGCTACACAGAAAGCAGCATTTGAGGGCAGTTCCCGCCGATTGCTGGAAGCGTTGGCGGAAGTACGCTGTTGCCGGTTGATCGATATGACTGGCCGCAAGGGCAGGCCGCGCGTACGTTTGCAGATCGAAGAAATGGATGCGTCCAGGATGAAATTAGCCCGAGCACTTGGTGCGCTGCCCGCGATCCATTGAGTCGCGTGGTATATACGGAACGCCACGCTATCTCCTTCACCCTGCAATACATCCCCGCCTTCTTACTCGCGCCGTAGGAAACTCCCGCTAGACCGAAGTTCTGACAGCTAAACGGGGAAATCTTTTTGTTTTGATGGCGGTAGGCAGTTTCGAGCGCAGTTTTGTAGGCATGTAATGCGCGAATAATATACTTGTATTATCGTATTAATTGTCTTATAGTGTAAGCATGTACGTCGCCACCGTGCCCAATCGCAACTCTCCTCCCGCCATCCTCCTCCGCGAATCCTACCGCCTCGACGGCAAAGTCAAGACTCGCACCATCGCCAACATCACTCATCTCGCTCCTCATCAGGTGGACGCTCTTCGCCTCGCATTGGCCGGCTCGCTGAGTGGCCCCTCCACCCCTTTGCCGGAGTCCTTCCTCATCTCCCGATCCCTGCCCCACGGCCATGTCGCCGCAGTCCTTGGCTGCTTGCGCAACCTGCATCTGGAGACCATTCTCGATCCGGCTCCCAGCCGCCAGCGCGATCTCGTCATCGCCATGATCGTTGCTCGCATCATCGAACCCGCCTCCAAACTCGCTACTGCTCGCGGGCTTCACGGCGACACCCTCCACCACAGTCTCGGTGAGATCCTCCACTTAGATTCCACCGATGAAACGGAGCTTTACCAAGCGATGGACTGGCTGCTCCCGCAGCAGTCTCGCATTGAGCAAGCCCTTGCCAAACTCCATCTCTCCCAAGGCGGCCTGGTGCTCTATGATTTGACCTCCACTTACTTCGAAGGGCGCCACTGTCCTTTGGCCAAACTCGGTCACTCGCGAGACGACAAATCCGGCACATTGCAGATCGTCTTTGGCCTCCTCACCAACGCTGCCGGATGCCCGATCGCCGTCGAAGTTTTTGCCGGCAATACGGCTGACCCCAAAACCGTCGCAACCCAGGTCGATAAACTGCGCCAACGATTCGGCCTCTCCGATATGGTGCTGATTGGCGACAGGGGCATGATCACGAGCGCTCGCATTCGTGAAGACTTGCCGGCCTCACAGGGCATCCACTGGATCTCCGCCTTACGCGCCACCCAGATCCAGAAACTGGCTGCCGGCGGCCAGTTGCAGATGTCTTTCTTCGACCAAACCGATCTGGTCGAGATCGCTCATCCGGACTTCCCCGGCGAACGCCTGCTCGCTTGCTTCAATCCTCTGCTGGCCGAAGAGCGCGCCCGTAAGCGGCCCGAGTTACTGACGGCGACCGAGAAGCAACTGGAGAAGATCGCCGCCGCCACCAGGCGCCTCAAGCGTCCTTTGCGCGGCAAACAAAACATCGGATTGCGCGCGGGCAAGATTCTCAACCGCTACAAAATGGGCAAACACTTTCAGTTGCGCATCGAAGAGAACAGTTTTCACTACGAACGCAAAAAGGCCAACATTGAGCGGGAGCAGAACCTGGATGGAATCTATGTCATCCGAACCAACGTCAAAAAAGAAGTGTTATCGAGTCAGGAGGTCGTAGCGAGTTACAAGAGCTTATCCGGGGTGGAGCGAGCCTTCCGCAGCCTCAAGACCGTCGATCTGCAGGTGCGACCCATCCATCACCGCTTACCAGACCGCGTCCGCGCCCACATCTTACTTTGTGTGTTGGCCTACTACGTGGAATGGCATATGCGCCAACTCCTGGCCCCCATCCTCTTCGACGATGATGACAAGCCGCAAGCACAGGCCGCCCGAGCTTCCGCCGTCGCTCCCGCCCAACGCTCCACCTCCGCCAAACTCAAGGCTCTTACCAAACAGGCCGCCGACGGAACCAAGGTCCACAGCTTCCAAACGCTCCTCGGCGATCTGGCGACCATCGTCAAAAACAGAATTCAACCCGCCGACAAAAGCCTCGCCGTCTTCGATATGCTTACTCAGCCAACCGTGATTCAGCAGCGCGCCTTGGATTTGCTCGGCGTCACTCTTCGACCCTAATCCCGCGTTTGTAGGCAGTACTCCGATCGCTGAATCCCTCTAAGCCCTTGATTTCCCTAAACTTTCTCTAGCAGGCTCAAAGAACTTCGGGTTAACCATTATCCAGCACGGCGCGGGCGCGCTTGACCTTCTCGAGGATGTCGGCTGCCTTGGCTGTCCAAACGAATGGTTTGGGCTTGTCGTTGTGCTTGTCGATGTAGTCGCCGATGGCCATGATCAATTCCTCGACATCACGGAAGACCCCGCGGCGTAGCCTCTGCTCGGTGAGATCGCGGAAGAAGCGCTCGACCATGTTGAGCCACGAACTACTGGTCGGGGTGAAGTACATGTGAAAGCGCGGATGGCGCGCCAGCCACTTCTGCACCTTCGGATGCTTGTGCGTGGCGTAGTTGTCGGCGATCAGGTGCAGGTCTTTGCTGGGCGGCGTCAGGTCGTCGATGACGCGTAGAAACTTCAGCCACTCCTGGTGACGGTGCCGGTCGTCGCACATACTGATCACGGTGCCATCCAGCGTGCTCATGGCGGCGAACAGCGTCGCGGTTCCATTGCGCTTGTAGTCGTGGGTCATGGTGCCGCAGCGACCCTTCTTCAGCGGGAGTCCAGGCTGCGTACGGTCCAGCGCTTGGATCTGGCTCTTTTCATCGGCGCACAGCACGATGGCGTGTTCCGGCGGGCTGAGGTAGAGCCCAATGATGGCTTCCAGTTTCTCCGCGAACTCCGGATCGTTGCTGACTTTAAACGTGCGCGACAGGTGCGGCTTCAAGCCATGTCTGTGCCAGATGCGACGCACGCTCTTCTCACTAAGACCCGCCGCCTCCGCCATCGTGCGGGTGCTCCACTGGGTCGCGTTGGCGGGGGTCTCCTGGGTGGTCCTCCGGACCACCTCCTGCACTTTGGCTGGTGTGATGGTTGGGGTACGGCCAGGCCGCGGTGCGTCTTTCTCCAATCCGGCCAAACCCAATTTCAAAAAACGCTTTCTCCAGCGAGCCGCTTTCTGGTTGCTGATGCCGATCTCGGCGGCGATCTCCAGATCCTGCTTGCCGGCTGCCGCCAACAGGACGACGCGCGCTCGTTCGACTTGGCGGGCAGGCAGCGACCGGCCCCGCGCCCACTGCTGCAAGACTTGCTTCTGGTCGTCGGTTAACACGATAGTGGGTGCGACACGCATGCGCTTCGTCTCCTGATTATAGAGACGTCGCTCTGTCGTTATTGGTTACTATTTAGGTCGCAGTACACTAGCGCCCGGCGTCCAACGGATCCGCCCCACTGGGATATCGGAAAATCGAATGTTTGTTGACATTTGCTGCCATTCAGCAGTAACGTCGCCTACATGAAGGACAAACCGGTCTTCGGTCTTACGCGGCTCGCGGGGCTGAAGACTTCAGCCCCGACGGCATCCGGACTCGCTTGTTGCGGACGCCGTTTGCGCCGCTGATACTTCCAATCCTCAAATACTGAAGATCACCGAACTATTGAAACCACGAGATCCAACCCATGAAAGCCAATCGTCGTAAATTCACCTCAACCGCCATTGGCGGAGGCTTGGCCTCCTTGCTGTTATCCCCTCCCAGCGGCCGCTCTGCAACCTCAGCTTCCGCGCCGCCCGCGCGCGGTCCGGCTTCCCCGGCGCTGAATGCCCGCTATGGCAAACTCGACGAGATACTGAAACAACCCGTGCTGAAGAAGCAGCTCTTCTCCGCACCGGTCATTATCGAATCGCTCGAGTTGCTTCGTCTGAACAGCAGCTTCCTGTGCAGGGTACGTTCCCGTGACGGAGCCGAAGGCATCTCCGTCGCTCACAGCGGCATGCGCACGCTGTTTCCCATTTTTCTCCAAAACCTGCAGCCCTTCTTTCTTGGGAAGGACGCACGCGAGTTGGACCTGATTCTGGAGAAGGTGTACATCTTTGGCTTCAACTTCAGATATAACGGCATCTCTCTCGGCCTGCCCCTGGCCACAATCGAGTTAGCAATTCTTGACATGCTCGGCCGTATCGCTAAAAAGCCTGTCGGCCAGTTGATCGGAGAAATCCACAATCCCGAAGTTGGCGTGTACGTAGCCACTGAATGGCGCGAGCGGCCGGTAGAGGAATCGATCAATCTCATTAAGAAGGCCGTCGCCGAGTATCCGGAGGCAAACGCGCTCAAGATTAAGGTAGGCGGGCTCATGTTCATGACCAAGGACATGTATGCCGTCGGCCCTCCCGGAAGAACCGAGAAGATGATTCCGCTCGTGCGCAAGACGTTCGGCGACAACATGGCCCTTTATGCCGACTCGAACAGCTTCTACTCGGTACCGGAAGCCATCCGCGTCGGCAGGCTGCTGGAAGAGTATAAGTACAAATACTTCGAAGAACCCGTGATGTTCGACCACATCGAGGAGATCAAGCAGGTCGCCGACGCGCTCACATTACCGGTTGCCAACGGCGAACAGGATAACAGTTTCTATGGGTTTCGCTGGCTTATCGCCAACGATGGCATCGACATTGTACAGCCCGACAACTACTACTTCGGGGGACTGATCCGGTCGATGAAAGTTGCGCGCATGGCGGCTGCGTTTGGGAAAAGCATAGTCCCGCACATGTCCGGTGGGGGGCTGGGATATATTTACAACATTCAGTTTGTGTCCGCTGTCCCGAACGCCGGTGCCCATCACGAATTCAAAGGGTTGCGGACAACCGTACAGTTCGAGTGCAAGACATCCCCGTTACAGGTAGTTAAGGGGAAAATCAAAGTTCCCACCGGTCCAGGATTCGGGGTCGACATTGACCCGGAATGGGTCAAGAAGCATCAGGTCGTGAAATTGTGACCTGTTTCTGCCCGATGCCGATTTTCTCGCGCACCACGGGAACCGGATGTTGCGTCCAGAGGAGACGCCGGCCACAAGCGCGGGCAGTTTAAAAACGTGACGTACGGCTGGCCATCCGGCACGATAGGGGATGATCCTGGGCCAGATGCGATTACGATTCTGCGGACGCTGAGCGGCCAGAACGTTACAAAGAAAACGCCTTCCGGATCATCTCCAGAAAACCCACTACCTTCGGGCGCGGGTCGCCGGGGCCCAAAGCCTCAAACGGCACGTAGCCCCGGTAGCCGGAACGGTCGATGATCGCTTTGATCTTCGCAAGGTCCGTCGGCTCCTCTTTGCCGTCGCGTCCGACCTTTTCCTTGATCTGCCACGATACGGCATACGGCACCAGTTTCTCGATTTCGGCGTACGGGTCGCCCTGACGTAGGCTGCCGATGTCCAGAATGCACCCGAACCAATCGGATCCCACGGCTTCGATCAGGCGGATGGTTTCCGCCGCCGTCTTGAGAAAATCGTTGTGCTGTTGGACCGCGACTATCACGCCGTGCTCTTTGCCGAACGCCGCACATTCTTTGCAGTCGGCCACCATCCATCCGAGAGCTTCGTCAAAACTATGCCCCTCGGGGCGCACCTTGCCGGAAAAGACGCGGATCACCGGCGCGCCCAACTTGCTCGCCACCACGATCCAGTCCTTAACCAACTGCACGTCTTTCCTGCGCGCGGCTGCGTCGGCAACAGCGAAGTCATTGCGCACGCCCGTGCCGCTGATGGCGACCCCGTTCACAAAGGCGGTCCGCTTCAGATTGTAGATGTATTCATCGCTGGGCGCATTGGGATAACCGGGGAAGTAGTAACCAGTCGCGTCCAGAGCGTCGACGCCATTCTTTGCGCAAAATTCGACAGCATTCTTGAGGGTCATGCTGCCATCGCGCAGGGCTTTATCAAAGGAGAAAGCGTTCAGTCCGAGCTTCAGCTTGACTCCTGATTCACGCACGACCTTGGCTGGAGCGGGAATGGCCGCCGCCGCGGCCAATGCCGAAGTCCGGGTGAGAAAATTACGGCGATTTACTGTAATCATAGAGTCCTTCTTCCCCATGTACAACCTAGCCTTTCCTGATAGGCGTCAGTATATCAACTTAAGGCCAAACTGGATGTCCCGCAACATGTTCCTCTGGGTGGAAATCACTCCCGCATTGGCAGGGCCGAAGCGAACCGCTAGGCCTGATACGCGCCGTTCACGGTCTTGCCCAAAGCAGCACAAACCGTCAACGAGTTTCCCGCTTCGGCACTTAAGCGCGATCAGCGCTCAAGAATGGCTTCGAACTTGACGACGCTCACGTTCGCAATTGGAACGCCCCAATCGTCACTGACGTTGGTCATGACGTATTCGGGTGTGACTAGCCTCTTCAGGTCTTTCTCGTCTTCAGTCCGGAGGTTGAACGGCACCTCCGTGCACGAGCCGTTTACGAAGCCGATTCTCGCTGTAACCCTAAAGAGCATTGTCCTCAGTCTCGCACGAAAGCGACAGTAAGTTAGTGTGGCAAAATCTCAGCACACTCAGGTTCCGGGACGGTCATTGGATGACCCGGAATTTGAGCTTGATTCCCACCTCGGCGAACCCCGGTTTGGCCAGTGGCGTCCGGAACAAGAGATGCTGTGCTGCCCTGCCGCAAGCACACGCTTTCCCCCAATTGAGTAAATTGACCCAGCGCCATCCTTATCCTGTTGTAATTCTCCACACTCTGCGAGGTGTCCTTGCTCACACTCGTAACCGGCTTACTATCTATCGGATAACTAGCTCTGAAATCATAACAATTGCGTCAATTTCAGACTGGCCTATCGATTGCACATGCGACGATCAACAAGAAAGAGGCACTCAATGAAGCGGTGGCTTCACGAAGCTGGGCATTTGATTCGACTCGGCGCAGTCATGGGTATTGGAGTACTCCTCTTCTTGTTTGTGCAGCGGTTGATGGTCCCAGCCGGGTTCGGGCAATTCGGCCACTACCGCCCAGCAGCGCTCCAGGACGTCCGAAGCAGACCTCTGACATATGCCGGGCAGGACGCCTGCGCCATGTGCCACGAACCGGTCGTCAAGCTACGCGCGACAGGCCGGCACGTAGGCGTTTCGTGCGAAGCCTGTCACGGTCCGCAGTACAAGCACACCGACGATCCCACCGCGAACAAGCCGAAACCGCTCGTCGTCGCCGATCTTTGCCGCCGCTGTCACGAAGCCGACGAAGCCAAGCCCAAAGGCTTCAAGCAGGTCAAGACCCAGGAACATTCGGGCGGCGTGTCGTGCGATGGGTGTCATCAGCCACATCGTCCCAAGGTCTGAGAACAGGAAAGGGAAAGCATGAGCGATATCAGCCGAAGGGACCTGCTTCACAAGGCCGGGAGCCTCATCATCATCGGCGCACTGGCGCCGCCCGCGCTCAAGTTGGCCGCAGAACCGGAGCCCGCCAAGGGTGACGAATACCGCACCACCGACCACTGGTGGACGATGACGATCGACATCGAGAAGTGCATCGGGTGCGGTAACTGCGTGCGCGGATGCGCGCAGGAAAACGGCGTGCCGAATGGGTTCTTCCGCACCTGGGTGGAGCGCTACACGGTAAACGGCAGAGACTTCGAACACCCGCACGTGGAATCACCGAATGGCGCGTTCGACGGTTTCCCGCCCAGCGAGGCCAAGGGAAGCAAGAGCTTCTTCGTGCCAAAGCTCTGCAATCACTGTGAGGATTCGCCGTGCGTGCAGGTCTGTCCCGTCGGCGCCACCTTCGACAGTCCGGACGGCGTGGTGCTGGTGGACGAAAAGTATTGCCTCGGCTGCCGCTACTGCGTGCAGGCCTGCCCGTATGGATGCCGCTACATTAACCCCGCAAAGCAGACGGTGGACAAATGCACACTCTGCTACCACCGCATCACCAAGGGGCTCACGACGGCATGCTGCGAAGCTTGTCCGACGGGCGCGCGCAAACTGGCGGATTTAAAAAATCCGGCAGATCCGGTGTACAAGTTTCTGCGCGAGAACAAGGTGCAGGTTCTGAAACCGCACATGGCAACGCACGCCAAGGTCTATTACAAGGGCCTGGACGGTTCGGTCCGCTAAGAGGAGGCGAGAGATGATGATACCCGGCGTCGAAGGGTTCATGTACCCGAACGAAGTCGAGTTGCAGTGGGGCATTCTGATCGTCCTCTACCCGTACATCACGGGTTTGGTCGCAGGCGCCTTCATTTTGGCTTCGCTCGAACGTGTCTTCAACGTGAAGGCGGTGAAGCCGACGTATCGACTGGCATTGCTCACTGCGCTGGCGTTCCTGCTGGTTGCGCCGCTGCCGCTGCAACTGCATCTGGGGCACCCGGAGCGCTCGCTGGAAATGTACCTGACTCCGCACACGAGCTCCGCAATGGCGATGTTCGGCTTCGTGTACCTGTGGTACTTAATGGTGGTTCTGCTGCTCGAAATCTGGCTGGATTACCGCGAAGACATCGTGCTGCTTTCGCGCAGCCGGACAGGCGTGATGCGCTGGGTGTACCGTGCGCTGACGCTCGGATCGCAAAACATCAGCCCAGCGGCGCGGCGCATCGATGACCGGGTGGGCTGGTTCATCACTGTGATCGGTATCCCCTCTGCATTTCTGCTGCATGGCTACGTAGGGTTTATCTTCGGATCGGTCAAAGCGAATCCGTGGTGGTCGACGCCGCTGATGCCGATTGTATTCCTCTTCTCCGCGATGGTTTCAGGCATTGCGGCGGTGCTGTTGCTCTATGCTGTGATCTGGCGATTGAAGGGCCTGCGCGTCGAAATCAGTTGCCTGGATACGATCGCCAAATATCTGTTGTACGTCTTTCTTGTCGATTTTTCACTGGAGATGCTCGACCTGGTGCACCGGATTTACGAAGCCGACGAGTCCTTCCGTTCGCTCGACTTCATGGTGCATACACGTTTGTACGGATCGCAGGTCGTATTGCAAATCTGGCTAGGCACCATCCTGCCAATTTGTCTGCTGGCGCTGACGCAGGTAGTCCGCTTGCGTGAGCCGATTCGCAAAGGCATTTATATAACCGCCAGCGCACTGACGTTGATTGGGATTTTCGCAATGCGGTGGAATGTGGTGATCGGAGGACAGCTTTTTTCGAAAAGTTTCCTCGGATATACCACTTACAAAATGGAGTTCGCGACACGCGAGGGATTGTTCAGTGCCATCGCACTCATGATTCTTCCGTTTGCGATTCTCTGGGTGCTAGTCAACCTGCTGCCTCCGTGGACAAAGAAGGAGGCTGCATGAGGAGGACCCCATGGGCCATCCGGCGGTTTCCCGGCAATCTGATCTTGAGGACCTGAGCGCGCAAGTTCGAGCGCTACAGGAAAGGGTCTTCAATCTGGAGCAACGCCTGGCAAGCGCGGCCGCACAGCCAGAGGCTGCGACGCCTGTCCCGTTTTCCGCTGAGCCAGAAATTGATCCGCTTGCTCCGGCACTCGAAGAAACGACGCGCGCGATTCCCGTGTTGGGCAAAGCGCTGTTAGCGCTGGCCGGCGCGTATCTGTTGCGGGCGATCACTGAGAGCGGCGCAGTCCCGCAGGCGGCAGGCGTAGCAGCGGGTCTGCTCTACGCGATGCTATGGCTGGTGCTGGCCGCGCGCACAGATCCGGAGCAGAAATTCGTGGCCGCCATGCACGGTCTCACTTCGGTACTGGTGCTTGGGCCGCTGCTCTGGGAAGCAACTGTGCGTTTCACGGCAATTTCAGCGTGGGCCGCGGCCGGCGTCCTTACCTTTTTTGCCGTTTTCGGTCTGGCGATTTCGTGGACGAAGAACATCGCACTCGTGGCTTGGATCACGACGTTGGGCGCATTGACCGCTACGTTCGCCCTGCTGTTGGCCACCCATGACACTGTGCCCTTCACGCTGGCGCTACTCGCGATCGCCGCCGCGGTCGAATTCTCAGCCTGTCTTGACCACTGGCTGCGCGAACGCTGGGTTGTCGCTATCTCGGCAGACCTGGCAGTGCTCCTGATGATCATCGTCGCCACGCGCCCCAATGGCTTGCCTGAAGGATACGTGCCGTTCTCTATCGGCATGATGCTGACGCTGGCCTCGGCGCTGCTCGGCATCTACCTCGCGAGCACGATTGTACGTACGCTGGTTCGCGGGGTAACGTTCACGACATTCGAAATTTCGCAGAGCATACTCGCGTTTCTGCTCTGCCTCGGCGGCACAGTGCGCGTGGAGCAGAGCCACCCGGCGGCCGTGTCCTTGGCCGCAGGTTTCGGCGTGCTCTGCGCTGTAGCCTGCTATACCGTGGCATTTGCGTTCCTGGAACGGCATGGCCGGCATGACCGCAACTTCTACACCTATTCCGGATTCGCCCTGCTGCTGTTGCTGAGCGGTAGTTACATGCTGCTGACCGATGTGTTTCTCGCCGCGTTGTGGTGTACGTTCGCGATTGGTTGTATTCTGCTGGGCGGGCACAGCGGACGAACCACCCTGAACTGGCACGGAGCAATTTATCTCGCACTGGGTTCCGCTATTTCGGGCCTGGCCGGCTGGTCGGCGAGCCAGTTGCTCGATTCAGGCGGCGCCTGGATATCGCCCGCACTCGCCGGTTGGATCTGCATCGCGGGCGCCATCGCTGGATACGCTCTATTGCTGCGAGCCAGCATGCCTGAGGACACGTCGTGGTCAGTCCGGCTCTGCACGCTGCTTCTGTCCGCGAACGCAGTCTGGGCCATAGTGGGCCTGATCGCCGGATTGCTAGTCGCCGCCTTTGCGCCGTTCACCGGGTTCCATCCGGCATTGCGCACTGCTACGCTCACACTGCTCACGCTGGCACTCGCATGGGCGGGTAAGCGCTACGTGCGGCAAGAGATGGTCTGGCTGGTCTATCCTCTGATGGCGCTGGCCGCTTACAAGCTTGTATTGCAGGACTTCCGGCAAGGCCATACACTGGCGCTATTCGCGTCACTGCTGCTTTATGGCGGCGCGCTTGTGTTGCTGCCACGCATCTTGCAGAAGGCAAGAACTTGAGTCATCAAAGCACAGAATGCAACGATGTACCGCTTTTGAGTGGGCTCTTTTAGAGGCAGTGCTCGTCAAGCGACCAGCGGCGTTGCAACCAACTCGCAAGTAATCGTGGTGACCGCATATGGTCACCTGACCCCAGAGGGTCAGGCGCCTTCCGCACTTCGATTCCGCAGTAGCGGTTCCGCACGCAAATCCAAGCATTCGATGAACATTCAGCTTTGGTTGTGAAATTGCCCATGCAAACTTTGTCGTCTGCGTCGCTTGATTCACTATGGCAACTTATCCCACGGCTAAGCTAAGATCTTCCGCGATAGATAGGGTGATGGCTGGCGTCGGAGAAGCAGTTGAGTGGTTTGGCGGACTCAGCCTATTTGCAGGCCAAGTGGTGCTTGGGTGTTTCCGCCGGCCTTTCGAGTTCACCGAAATCCTGAAGCAGATCTTCGAAATCGGATGGCGATCCGCTCCTTTAATTGTCCTTTCGGGCCTTGCCGTAGGCGCCGTTCTCTCCATGCACACACGTTCCACACTCGAACGATTCGGGGCCGAGTCGATGATACCAGCGGCCCTCGCCTTCGCTTTGGTGAAAGAAACCGGGCCGTTGATCACCGGACTTCTAGTTTCCGGCCGTGTGGGCGCCGGCATTGGCGCGGAACTCGGTGGAATGCGCGTCACCGAGCAAATTGACGCACTCGAATCGCTTGCCGTGAATTCGTTCAAGTATCTGGTGGTCACGAGAGTTGTAGCCTGCGTCGTGGCTATGCCGCTTCTTACCGTCTTAATGAACTTCGCGGGAATTCTGGGAGGATTCTTTGCGGAGAACATCGTCTCCGGAACTTCGTTCACATTCTATTTCAAAGCCGCCTTCAGCAGTTTGACCTTTTCCGACTATATTCCGCCCACTGTAAAAACAATGGTGTTCGGATTCCTGATCGGCTCGACATCCTCCTATCTTGGCTATAACGCGACAGGCGGGGCAGAAGGCGTCGGGCGCGCTTCCACTCAAAGCGTGGTCTTCTCTTCGATCTTCCTCATAGTGTGCAACGTCATTTTAGTGAAGTTCATATTCTTCCTGTACCCCGGGGGCAACTCATGAGCGGCGATCCTGAGGTAGGCCGGCAGGACGGCAAGTACGCGATCGGATTCGATTCGGTTTCCAAGTCTTTCGGATCGCGCAGCGTACTGACGGATATTTCGTTCTCGGTGTCCGCGGGCGCCGCGTTCGTTCTATTAGGACGGAGCGGCACGGGCAAGAGCGTCACCCTCAAACTGATTTGTGGGCTTCTCAAGGCAGATTCCGGCTCTGTGCTTATCAATGGTGAAGATATTACGAAACTCGGGAGTAACGATTTGGCGGCAACTCGAAAGCACATGGGATTCCTGTTCCAGAGCGCGGCACTGTTTGACTCCATTTCAGTCGGAGAAAACGTCGCTTTCCCCCTTCGCCGCCACACGCGGCAGGCGAATGCAGCGATTCGCGATCAAGCCCAAAGTATTCTCGAACAACTCGGCCTGGGTGAGGAGTACGACAGCATGCCCGGGGATCTGTCCGGCGGAATGCGGAAGCGCGCGGGACTTGCCCGTGCCTTGGCGATGAAGCCCTCAATTCTCCTTGTAGATGAACCTAGCGCCGGACTTGATCCGATCACGTCGACAGAGATCGATGAACTGCTGATCGGCATTAAGACGAATCACCACGCGACGCTGGTCGTTGTGACGCACAATATCCCGAGCGCTCGCCGCATTGCCGATCGCATGGCCTTTCTTGAGAATGGCCAACTGCTGGCAGAGGGAACAGTGGATGAACTTGAGCACAGTGAGCATCAATTGGTTCGGAATTTCATGAAGTCCCAACAGGGTGGATAAAGATGGAACGCACAAGAAAACTCATTGTGGGCATATTCGTCGGAGGTTGCCTGGTGTTGTTTGGCGTAGGGCTGTTCCTGATTGGCAACAGCAACCAGTTGTTCACGAAATCCTTCAACGTCTACGCGGACTTCTCGAAGATCACCGGCATACAGGATGGAGGGAAGGTCCGCGTCGCTGGAATGGACGCAGGGACGGTAACGCGCATCGAAGTCCCTGCGCGGCCCGATGCCAAGTTTCGCATCCATTTTCGAATTGTCGAAAAGCTACATCCCATTGTTCGACAGGATTCAGTAGCAACCATCCAGACTGACGGCCTGCTTGGAAATAAGTTTCTTCAGATCGATGCCGGGTCCGCGGATTCGCCGCTTGCGCAAAACAATTCGATGATCCAAGCCAAAGAGCCCTTCGATTGGGGCGACCTGATGGATGAGATCAACGGTGTCGTCGGACAGGTGAACGGTATCATGGCAGGCGTCAAAGACCAACTCCTTTCCACGTTGGCGCAGATCGAAGGCACGGCCAAGTCAGCCAATCTTTTGATCAAAGACGCCTCCCCGAGCGTCAATGGAATCCTTGCATCCGCGGACAAGATCGGCGCGAACCTCCGCGAGATCATCGACGGAGTTCAGGAAGGACAAGGCACGATGGGCGCGTTGTTCAAGGACAAAGAGTTGCAGGATAGCGTAAAGCGCAGCGTTGGCAAGACCGAAAAGATTGTCGATAGCCTTCGCGAAACCTCCGCCAGTGCGTCGAAGGTCGTCAAAAGAGTCGAGGAGAGTGACATAGTTCCCGAAGTTCAGCGAGCCATGAAGAACCTCCAGCAGATTACGCAGCAGGTGAAGGACGCTGTCGATAGATTCGAGTCGGCTTCCGGCGAAGGCGGCGTTGGTGAGAACCTACAGCAAACCTTGGCTGATGCGCACGAAGCTATGTCCGACCTGTCGGACAATACGGAAGCGCTGAAGCATAGCTTCTTCTTCCGGGGTTTCTTCAAGAAGCGGGGCTTCTACGATCTGGGGGCCCTCACTACGCAGGAATACTGTAGCCCTACGTTTGCCAAGGGTTTCAAGAAACATCGTATCTGGCTGGAAAGCGTGGACGTCTTCAAGGAAGACCCGAAGGGCGTGCAGACACTCAGTGTCGATGGCAAGACCAAGCTTGACGGGGCCATGACGGAACTCCTGAAGTTTCCTCGGAACGGGCCACTCATGATAGAAGGATACGCGGCAGAAGGAACGGCCGCTCAGCAGTATCTGGTGAGCCGCCGGCGCGCGGCTCAAGTGAAGACGTATCTTATCACCAGATTCCACCTGCGCCCTGCGTACATAGGCGTCATTTCCATGGGCGCGGAAGCGCCTGACAAGGGGAGCCCTGGCAGCGTCAAAGAAGGTGTGGGGATTGTCTCGTACTACAAATAATCCGACGTGATCTGCCTGGATGTTGTCACGTCGTAGCATCGCCGCCCGTACGCTTGTACCCTTCGGCTTATGTGGCGATGTAGTATCCGCCGTTCACATCGAGACACACGCCAGTAATGTGGCGGCTATCGCCGCCGAGAAGGAAACAGATGGCGTTGGCCACGTCCTCGGGCTCGGCGATTCGACGAAGCGGAGTTCTCTCGATGAACGCCCGGCGCTCGGCGATGCTCCAGCTTTGAATCATCCCGGTATTCACCGGGCCAGGCGCGACGACATTCGACCGTATCCCACGCGGACCGTATGCTTTCGCCCATTGCTTGCCAGTCTGAAGCCCAATTCGCGATGAAGTGAATTTAACGGCGGGCTAATGCCTGGTTAATCTATCCGCACGTCGTACTAAGTGAAGGCGGACAGAGACAACCGCCAGAAGAGGACACAAAATGAAAACCCTGAGCACATTGATTATCGGCTCCATGATGGCGGCTGCTTCGTTTGCCGCGCAGACCCCGGCTCCGGCCGAAACCAAGACGCCCGCACCCGTAACCACCAAGAAGGCTGCGCACAAGAAAAATCACAAGAAGGCCGTCAAGACCGTCACGCCGGCAGTAGCTGCGCCGGTCGCTACGCCCGCCAAGTAATAGCTTTCAACTGAAAACGCCGCGTCTCCGTTTCCAGCAACGGAGCGCGGCATTTCTATGTTTGGGCGGGAGCGACCGGTACCATCGCGAAGATCAGCCGGTTGCACAAATCGACAAGGGCGAGCACAAGACCTTCAAACCGCGGATCGCAAAACTGATGCCTGCGAGGCAACGGTTTGATTGCGTATTGCGGTAGGGCGGTCTTCCGCGCGAGTCTGCATCAGTGGCGCAGATCCAGTAGGGCTTCAGCGTGCTTCGCAGACGAGTTCCACCGCGCTAACCGAGCGCGCCGGAAAGCGCCACCGGAATACGGGACCGCCGCCCAATGTGCGCTCGCGCGGGCGGAACAAGTCCGGTTCATCCTGACTCACCGCCGCGCGTGGATCCTCCGGCGCGATTTCGAAAACGCGTCCGCTCGCGATCCTGGAACCTTCGACCGCTAACGCCGTTTCCACGGAATCGCGGAAATCCAGGTTCGCCACGTGGAGCCAGACGCGGTTGCCTGTCCGGCTCGCAGCGACGTCAAGGGTCGACGGCGCGGACTTGACGGCCACGCCCTGCTTGCCGTTGTGCCGTCCAAAGAGCCGCATCACGGAGCCGACGGGAGTCAGATAGCTCACGCCTTTCGGCGTTTGCATCATCACCGCGTTCACGGTCCAGCGCGTGCCACAGAAATCCGCGGCGGTCGCGATCTTCACCTTAGCCCCGTGCCGCTGATAGATGTTCATCGAGCGCGCGTGATAAATCGCGGAAAGCCATTCCATCAGGATGGGATTGATGTTGTGCGGCGCCAGGCTGAGGTGCCCCTCCGTAACGGCGATACCGGCCTTCGACCGCGCCGAGGCGACGGCCTCTTCCAACATGACGATCTTTTTCTCAACGTCGCCGGAGAGCTCGATCAGTTCCTGCCACGCTTGCTCCGGGGCCTGCTGGTAGCGCGTGCCGCGCAGCACGGTGTCCTTGCGCTTGGGCCGTTGCCCCATCAAATGCACTGCGATGTAGTCGAGATGCTCGCCGGCACGCGCCAGCATGTCCCCGGCCCAGAGAGTGCGATCTGTGGAACGCGCCCAATCGCCCCAGCCGATTAGCTTCAGCGACGGGTCGCGCTGCCGCATCGCTTTGGCAAACTCTATCGTGTGGGTGATAGCCTCGTCCTTCGAAAAGCGGTTTGCCGCATAGGAAGTCTCGTTGCCGAGCTGCCAGATTTTCAGGTTGTAAGGATCTCGAACGCCATGGGCGCGACGCTCGCGGTTTTCCGGGTCGTTGCAATAGGAGACCCAATCGGCGGCTTCCCTGGCGTCGCCGGAGCGGTTGCCTTCGCGCGTCTTCCACAAATCCTTGCGTCCGTCGCTCAGGAAATTGACGCAGTAGAGCGGCTCGGACCCCACTCGGCGGCAGAAATCGACGAACTCGGGTGTGCCCACGCGATTGGTTTCCCAACCGCCCCAATCGTAGTTGCGCATACGCGGCCGCGCCTGGGCGGGGCCTACGCCCTCGCGCCATTTGTAGAACTGGCTCAAGTTGCCGCCATAGCGCATCATTCCAGGCGCGAGATCGCGCGTGACTTCCAGCAGATCCTTGCGCCAGTCGCCGGTGTCGTAGTCCCACGCGGCTTCCACGGAGCTATCCGCGATGCCGAGCGGTTCCATGAACTGCATGTAGAGCCACGGCGAAATCTCGAACAGCGGTGTCGGGTCCACCACGATGGAAGCTGGAGCGGCGTGCGCGGCTCTAGCCTGTGTCAGTGCGGCAGCGCCGAGCGCGGTGCATTGTTGCAGAAACAGTCTTCTCCGCGTCATATCTCCTGAATGTACCAGTGCAAGCGACAACGGCGCGATCCGTTCCTTGTTCGGATTGGAACTGCGCGCCGCACCCTTTGCGCTTGACATGCTTGGTCGCAAAGGTCATCCTTTGGTAGGAAGATCGTAAAGTTCAACTTTCTAACACCATGTACGATTCATCGGAGTCCAAAGACCTCGTGCGCGTCAAGGAGAAGTTCCAGGTCACTCTGCCTAACAAGCTGCGCCTCAAGGCCGGACTGGCGGTAGGGGACTTCCTGGAAGTTGCGATAGCGCGCGGCGGCGTTATTACGCTCACACCCAAATCGCTGATTGACCGCCATATTGCAGAGGGCTTGGCGGACATGAAGGCTGGCCGGGTGCACGGTCCGTTCCGCAGCGCCGATGAGGCGATTTCCGTACTCGACAAAAGGGCCGCCGCAAAGAAGAAGTCCAAACGGTGATGGTCGCCCGCTTCGCCGAAAAGGCGGCGAACGACTATGCGGCCGCTCCGGCCGATGTGCGCAAGGCCTTCAAGAAGCAATTGGGGCTCCTCCTGGCCAATCTGCGGCATCCCTCCCTGCACGCGAAGAAGTACAGTGAAGCGGATGATGTCTGGCAGGCCCGAGTCAACGGCAACTGGCGCTTCTACTTCACCATCCAGGGTGACGCCTACGTGATTATCACGATCATTCCGCACCCAAAATAGCCTGTGGTTGCTCCTTGTTTTCGCCGGCTTCAGCCTGCCTTATGGGTGGGTGGGAAAGCCTCCCGACAAAACGCACCCCAGCCGCCTGACCCCACGATTTGGTATACACTCACCGAAGACACCCATGTCCCTCGAAACCCGAGTGCAGAAGCAACTTTGGACGGCGATCACGAGAAACTACGAGAACGAGAATTTCACTGGTGCCGTTATAGACAGCATCCATGTCCTGAGTCAATTGATTCGGGACAAGACAGGCCTTGAGGGCGACGGAGCTCCCCTTGTCGGTCAGGCCTTAGGAGGCAAACCTCCTAAGGTGCCACTTCTTAAACTGAACAAGCTGCAAACCGAATCGGACTGGAATACACAAGCAGGTATCGAACAAATTCTTAGGGGTGTCTATATGGGCATCCGCAACCCCAGGAGCCACGGTCAGCACAACGACTCCCGTTCCGATGCTGACGCGATAATTCTATTCCTCGACTATCTGATTCGCATCATTGACCAGTCTAAGACCGTGTTCGATCCAAAGGCCTTCCTCAAAGAGCGTGTTTTTGACAAGCATTTTGTGAAGCTAGACCGTTACGCTCAACTGGTGGCCAGCGAGATTCCAGCAAAGCACAGGCTTGACATCGCGATAGAAGTTTTCCGAGAGCGGGAAAATGGAAATGGGCACCAACTTCATTACTTCTTTGATGCCCTGCACCCTTTGATGACGCCCGAAGAAGTGGACCAATTCTGTGTGGTGGTGTCTGAAGAACTGAAAGTGGCTGAAACCGATTCTGCCATTAGTTCGGCGATCCAGGTGCCTCCATACGATTGCTGGAGCAAATACGCGGAGCAGGCGCGTTTACGGATTGAGGGAATGCTGATCACCTCGATCGAAAGCGGCTTGTTCATAAGGTTCAGTGATGAGTGTCCAGCCGGAGTCTTAGGTACATGGACAGTCACAATTGCCAAACACTTCACTTTAAAAGAGCAGCTGATCGCTGCGATTCTAACGCGATTGACGAGCTACCGGCCCCCCGCGCAGAATTACTATTTTCAGTATCTTGACTGTACACTCTTCGATCTCTGCGTCCCGAAGCTTCCATCCGAGGCAGTAGAAGCTTACAAAAAAGGGCTTTCTGCCGGGGATGTCCGCTTTTACGATTCCTTAGACAGAGTTTATGACCCATTTTCGCTCTGTCCGTGTTCAAGCTGGTCTGATCTGGAAGATGCGTACAAAGCATTTGTAGCTGCTCCGGACGAAGTACCGTTTTGATGTTATGGACCTCATGCAACTGCTATCGTTCTTCCTATCAGCCGGTTTGTTGGCCGGCGCGGATTTCCCTTTGGCCACGAGCGAGGCTTCGTGGACAGTGAAAACATTCAACACAGCGGGCGTCGCTCCGTATGAAGCAGCCACATTCCGAGTGGGCAAGTGCGCCAACTTGGCGTGTTTGTCGGTAGGACCGTGGCTCGCTGGAACCAGCAGCGCACGCTACGATTACAAAGCGAAATTGCCCGTCACAACAGGCAGTGTTCGCGGGCGCTACCGTACCAGCGCGCTCTACCCGCTGCAAGCCATGGTGCGCGTCCAATTTTTCGCCGGCGAGAAGAGTCTGACCACACGCACGTATCCGCTCGCGCTGAGCGACGGCTGGAAGAGCTTTTCATTCCCGATCTTCCGTCCCCCTACCGGAGCAGACTCGATCTCAGTTGGTTTCGGGCTCTCCGAAAAGACCGCTGGCCGAGTCGAATTCACCGCGCTCTCGGTGACCACCGATTTCGTCGCACCGGCATTCCCCGAAAAGCACACGCCGCTCGTGCGTCCCCACGCGCCCAAGAGCGTGCCGCCAGCTCGGTACGCCCGGTTGCTGCAACACAACGGGGCCTGGTGGCTGGTGACGGCCGAAGGCAAGCCATTCTTTTCCACAGGCACGCTGACGCCCGCGCCGAGCACTGTGCCAGATGCCGCCGCGCGTATCCGGCAGATCGGTTTCAATTCGCTAGCCGGAAGCCACAATCTGAATTCCTGGGCAGATTACAACGACGCCGAGATCGCAGCCGGGCGCGGCACCATCATCCAGTTCAGGACGCTCGAGACTCGCGTCGGCGTGGGCTATGACACGCTGATCGACGCCGCGGGCAACAACCCCGGAAACTCTCAACAGCAGGCTGCCGCGATCGGCGGCTTCAATCACGCCTTCCCGGATCCATTTGATCCGAAGTGGGAAGAAGCGCTGCGTGCGAAGGTGAAACCGATTGCGGAGCGCGTTCGCAACAAGCCCTACTATGCGGCCTGGTTCGCCGACAATGAGCGCGAACATCGTGACCTGCATCGCTACATGTACTCGCCAAACTGCGCACGCGAATTGCGCCGTTTCCTGGAAACAAAATATGCCTCCATTGCAGCGCTCAACAAGGCATGGTCTTCGTCCTACGCCAGCTTCGATGAATTGATGTTAAAGAAGCCCGATCCAGTTCTGCGTAAAGGTCCCATGTTCGATGACTGCCGCGCATTTTCGCGCGTGGTGCTGCGGCGCTTCAACGACGTAGTGTTGAAAACCATCCGAGAGGCCGACCCTGGCAGACTCGTCTTCAGCAACCGTTTCATGCTTGGCGAGCGCCAGGATGTCCTCGACAACATAGATCTTTATGATGGCTTCGACGGTCTCGCGGTAAACATCTATCCCGCGAACACTGCGCCAGGTCTGGACCCTGCCGAGCGGCAGTTCCTGGACCTGTTGCACGCAAAGTCGAAGAAGCCGATTATTATCGGCGAATGGTCCGTGCCCGCGCTCGATTCCGGACATTACGACGACCCGAAGAAGCTCGACTGGTCTTATCCGCAAACTGTCGTGACGCAGACTCAGCGCGCACGGCAGTCCGCGCAGTTCCTGGCCGATCTCTTCAACCTGCCATACATCGTCGGCGCCCACTGGTTCACGTGGAGCGACTACGATTCCGCAACTCGCCGCGCCAACCGAGGGATCTACAAGACCAACGGCGAACCCTGGACCGAATTGCAGAACGCCCTACGCGAAATCCATCAAGCTATCGCCAAGCATTGAGGAGCCATTTCCAATCGCGGAAGTCGAATGCCTCAAGCTCGGGCGCCATTGCTCCGAGAAAGTTTAGTGATTTGGAACAAAACGGCCTTAAATTCATTCTAATCATGTGTGATGCCGTGCCGACACGGGTCTAAGAGCGAGCCATACGAGCTGATTGCTTGCGGACGAAGTAGCCGAGTCAACGGCAGGAGAGGAAGAACAAATGTCGTTGACCGCCGCGGAGAGGACTGTTCCGCCAGCCGAGTTGGAAGCGATCGACGGACTGCGCCAGCAGATCGGGAATGTGATCGTGGGGCAGCGCTATCTGGTCGAGAGGCTCCTGCTCACTCTGCTGTCGAACAGCTACGCCCTCCTCGAAGGCGTCCCAGGACTCGGGAAAACGCTTTCGATCACCACCCTCGCCAAAGCGGTCCATCTCTCATTCCGGCGCATCCAGTTCACTCCCGACCTGCTTCCGGCCGACCTGATCGGAACGCTGGTATTCGACCCCAAGAGCGGCGAGTTCCAGACTCACAAAGGCCCGATCTTCGCCAACCTGATCCTTGCCGACGAGATCAATCGCGCTCCCGCCAAAGTGCAAAGCGCACTGCTCGAAGCCATGCAGGAACGACAGGTCACGATCGGCGGCCAGACCTATCCGCTCGAGGAGCCGTTCTTCGTGCTCGCCACACAGAACCCGATCGAGCAGGAGGGCACCTATCCCCTGCCCGAGGCGCAGGTGGACCGTTTCATGCTTAAGTTGAAACTCACCTATCCGGACAAAGACGAAGAGCTCGCCATCCTGCGCCGGATGGCTCGCTCGAAACCGGCGCTACAGGTGGAGCCGGTAATCACAGCGGCGGATATTTTTCGCCTGCGGGCGTTGGTCGACGAGGTCTTCATGGATGGGCGAGTCGAAGAGTACATCGTCAATCTGGTCGATGCGACCAGGAATCCCACGCGTTACCGGCTCGCGCTCGATCCGTTCATCCGCTACGGCGCTTCGCCACGCGCCACTGTTTTTCTGGCTGTGGCGTCGAAGGCCCAGGCATTGCTGGCGGGCCGCGCCTATGTAATTCCCGAGGACATCAAAGAGATTGCTCCGGATGTCCTCAGGCATCGCATCATCCCCACCTATGAAGCGGAGGCGCTCGGAAAAACCTCGGAAGATCTTCTCTCCGAGATCTTGAAGGGCGTACCGGCGCCATGATTTCCGACAACCTCAGCGCGAAGGTCCGGATGATTCAGATCCGGACGCGCAAGAATATCGCCAGCGGCTTCGCGGGCGGATATAAGAGCGCGTTCAAGGGACGCGGGCTCGAGTTCGAGGAAGTGCGGGAGTACACTCCCGGCGACGACGTCAGGGACATCGACTGGAACGTCACCGCGCGTTGCGGCCGTCCCTTCGTCAAGCGCTATGTGGAAGAGCGGCAGTTGAAGATCATCTTTGCGGTGGATGTCTCGCAGTCGCTCTCGTTCGGGGCGGCGGGAAGATGCAAGAGTGAACTCGCGGCGGAATTCTGCGCACTGGTCGCATTCTCCGCGATCCGCAACAACGACGCGGCGGGACTGCTGCTCTTCACCGATCAGGTGGAGCTGTTCGTTCCACCCGCCAAACGGTCGTCACATGTGCTGCGGCTGATACATGAAGTGATGGCCTTCGAGCCGCGCCGAAAAGGAACCGACATCGCCGCACCGCTGGAGTACCTCGGTCGCGTGATGCACCGCCGGTGCGTGGTCTTCCTGGTTTCGGACTTCTTCGGCGGCGAGTTTGAGGTTCCGCTCCGCATTCTGGCAAAGCGGCACGACCTGATTGCGGTGCGCACCGCCGATCCGCGTGAGTGCGCCTTGCCGGATGCGGGACTTATGGAATTGTTGGATCCAGAATCCGGGCGGCGGGTGCTCGTAGACTCGAGCGCTTCGGATGTGCGCGAAAATTACGCCCTGTTAAGTTCGCTACGCGAGGAGCGAGTTTCCAGGATCTTCCGGACAGCGGGAGTCGATCAGATTTCGGTATCGACGGACAAGGAGTGCGTGGGTGCCCTGGTTTCCTTTTTCCGGACCCGTGAAAATCGCCGCTAATCTTGCAGCGGCCGCGGTGCTGCTCGCGAGCGCCGGCGCCGGCGACTCGCAACCATTCTCACCAGGTGAGTTGCGCGACATTGCGCCTCCCGTCGAGATGCCAGAAGACCCGCAATGGCCCATCTACGCGGCCGCGGCGTTGTGCGTAGCGGTGATCGCCGGGGCAGCGGGTTATATGCTGCGGCGCCGGCGGTCCGCGCAGCGGGCGGCGGAGGCTGCCGCGGCACTTCGTTCCCGGCCTCCCCATGAGGTCGCACGCGAAGGCTTACGCGAGTTGGAGCTGATAATGCCGCAGACGCTTGCAGCGCAAAGGGAGTACCACATCCGGATCGTGGAGATTCTGCGCGCCTACATCGCGGGCCGCTTCGGGATCGAGGCGCCGGACGCAACCTCGTCGGAACTGCTCTCGTGTCTGCGCCGCACCCGGCAGATCGCGGAGAACCACCAGCAACTGCTGCGTACGGTCTTTTCGCAATCCGACCTGGTCAAGTTTGCGGCATTCCTCCCCGCACAGGACGCGGCCCGGTCGATCTGGCAATCCTGCTGGGCGTTCGTTCAGGAAACCGCAGAGGAGGAAACCCATGCACTTTGAGCAACCCTGGGTCCTCATGCTCCTGGCCGGCGTCCCGCTGTTGATCTGGTGGCGTTTGCGCCGGCCTTCGGAAGCGGCTCTGCGCTTCTACGCGGCAGAACCGGCCGCCAGCCTCGACCGGAGTTATCGTGTCCGCCTCCGACGCCTGCCGTTCTGGCTGCGGGTGGCTGCTGTGTCGCTCTTAATTATCGCTTTGGCCCGTCCACAGACCGGAGGGGTGCGCACGCGGGAGCCTGGCCGGGGTATCGCGGCCGTGATGGTGCTTGACCGCTCCGGCAGCATGAAGCAAGGAATCGCATATGCCGGACAGCACATCACGCGCCTGCATCTCGCCAAACAGGTGTTCCAGCAATTTGTAAACGGAAATGGCGACGCGCTCAAGGGCCGGGGCTCGGATTCGATCGGCATCGTGGCCTTTGCGCGCACACCCGAGACGGTCTGTCCGCTCACGTTCTCGCACGAATCCTTTGCCAAGCTGCTCGACGGTGTCTACCCCGCCGAGCGAGCCGAAGACCGCACCGCCATCGGCGACGCAATAACCCTTGCCGGGGCACGTCTGAATACGCCGGCCGCGCGCGAGTTCAAGAGCCGAGTGATCATTTTGCTGACCGATGGCCAGAACAACGCGGGCACTCGGAATGTTTGGGAGGCCGCACGCCTCGTCTCGCGCTGGGGCATCCGCGTCCACGTGATCGGTATCGTCGGCGCTGCCCCGGCTACGAATTCATTCTTCTACCGCATGAACGTACAACAGCGATTCGCATCCGAGCGCGACCTGGGTCAACTCGCGAGCATGTGCGGCGGCATCTACCGCAGTGTCCAGGACGGTGACGCCATCAACTCGGTCTATGCGGAGATCGACCGATTGGAGAAGAGCGAGGTCGTTCGAACCCGATTCAGAGGTGGCACGGACCAGTTCGGAGCAGTAGTCCTGTGTGCCCTTACACTGCTGGCGATGGCCATGGTTCTGTCGAGTACCTGGCTGAGGAGGATCCCATGAGCAACTTCGCCTGGGGTTCTCCCGCCTGCCTCTGGCTGCTCGGCTTCGTGCCCGCAGCCGTGGTCCTGGCGATCTACGCCGAGCGGCGTCGAAAGCATGCGCTGCACATGTTCGCGAACGCCGAATTGCACCTGCGCCTTACTTCGGAGCTCGATCGGCGGCGGCGTATGGGGAAGTTGGTCCTGTTGCTGGCGGCGTGGGTCTTTGCCGTCCTCGCCGCGTCCGCGCCCGCATGGGATGCGCACGGACCGGCATCGGGCAAGCGCCGCGACATCGTCGTCGTTCTGGACGTGTCTCGAAGCATGCTGGCCGAAGATCTCGGCGCCAGCCGCCTGGAGTATGCCCGGCAAGGCTTGCTAAGCTTTGCCGCACGGTCGACCGGCGACCGTTTAGGGTTGGTGGTGTTTGCAGGTTCCGCCGCCCTGAGGTGTCCGCTCAGCACCGATTACGACTTCTTCCGGCTCGCCGTCGAAGGCTCGTCCACCGACAGCGCGCGAATGGGTGGAACTCAGATAGCCGGCGCCATCCGGACCGCGCTGAAGGATGGCTTCGACGACCTGTCGCAGGGTTCGAAGCACATCCTGCTGATCACCGATGCCGAGGACCATGGGCGTGCTGCGGCCAGCGCGGCGGAAGAGGCGGCGCGCGCAGGTGTCCGGGTGAGTGTGGTGGGGCTCGGTGACGACCTAACCGGCGCCCGCATTCCTGTCTCGGATCCGGCTCCCAGCCGCTACCTGACGTACCAGGGCCATGAAGTGTGGTCGAGGCTCAACGCTCCGGCCATCCGCCACATCGCGGAAGCAGGCCTCGGCAAGGCGCTCATCGTCGGAACGAAGCCGGCCACCGATCCCGGCCTCGCGTTCGAAGGATTGATTTCCGGAGCCCAGGGCAAACCGGCCCAGCCGCGCACACAAGCGTTCTGGATTCCCCTCGCTCTCGCCATCCTGGCCCTGGCCGCTGAATTGGGTTTATCCGAAAGGAAGAAGCTATGACGGCACACTGGCTGCTCCTATTCTCCGTAGCGCTGGCACCGGTTCTTTTAGCCGGACAGGCGCAGAGCCTGGTTGCGCAGGGCAACGCGGCATGGCGTGCGAAGCAGCATGAAGAGGCAATTCTGCTTTATCAAAAAGCCGTAGTGCTGCGCCCGAAATCGGCCGAAGCGGCATACAACCTGGGAACCGCTCTCTACCGTTTGTATGACTACGCGAGGGCGCTCGATGAGTTCGAACATGCCGCTCGATTGGCGCGAAAGGGCAGAGTTGCCGCGCTCGCTCGTCACAATGCCGGCAACTGCGCGTTCCAGCAGAGCCTGACGCTTGTCCGCAGCGATGCGCGAGGCGCCCTGAAACTGATGGAACACGCCCTCGAATCGTTCCTGGATGCAGTGCGGCTGGATGCCGGGCTTGCCGACGCCGTTCACAACGCGGAGGTCGCGCGGAAATGGCTCAAGCTGCTGGAGCAGCAGGCCGCACAGTCACAAAACCAGGCAGCGGCCGATGGCAAGCCTGAGTTCGGAGATGGCCCAGGCAGTTCTGCACAGGACATTCTTGGGCTAGAGCGAATGAGCCGCTTCAGCGGCAACGCCAAAGGGAGAATCCCCGCGGTAGACAAGGACTGGTAATTCCTCATACTGCAATGACCGACACAACACTGACCCGGCGCTGGCTGCTTGGATTGGCAGCCACCAGCGCGCTCTCCCTGGCGCAGGCAGGGGATGAATTGATCGACTATCACGCTCACATCGACGCTGCCCCAACTCTGGACGGCTTGTTCGAGATCTCGCGAAACCGAGGTGTCAAATTCGGCGTGATCGAGCACGCAGGCAATAAGAAGGAATACCGCTATCGCGGCCTGATCACCGGCGATGAGGACCTGGAGCGCTACCTCGCCAAACTGAAAGGCAGACCCTGCTTCACCGGCATCCAGGCCGAGGGACTGGATTGGATGAGCTGTTTCAGCAAGACGGCGATTGCGCGCCTCGATTACGTACTCACGGACGCATTGACGTTTCCCGAGACCGACGGATCGCTGGTCCGATTGTGGACGCCCGCCGCAAGAGTCGGGAACAAGCAGGATTTCATGGAGCGCTACACCGCACACCACCTCGCGGTCATCACCACCGAGCCCATCGACATTCTGGCCAATCCGCTCTTCCTGCCCGCCTGGATTCAAGCGGAAGCCGAATCGCTTTGGACGGAGGAACGCATGCAGCGTATCATTCGCGCCGCCGTGAAGAATCAGGTAGCATTCGAGATCAATTCCCGTTTCCGCCTGCCCAGTGTGAAGTTTCTGAAGTTGGCCAAGGCGGCCGGTGCGAAGTTCTCCTTCGGCTCCAACGTTCTTGGGGCCGGAGTGGGCGATCTCGAGTATGGACGTCTGATGGTGAAGGAACTTGGGCTACAGAAGCGCGATCTGTTTGCCCCGGCCCCGCAAGGCCGCAAGCCCGTACAGATCCGCAAATTCGCCTGAGAACGGGAAACATGAGGCACCACTCACTTCTACTCTTGCTCCTCGCGATTTTCGCATGCGCCGCCAGCGCGCAGCAGCAGACTGACAGGGAGATTGAAGCCCGCCTTCAGACGATGCTCAGCCCGGGCAAGGGGTACAACAACCTGGATGCATTCGAGGGCGCATTTCTGCGCGATCTGGTGGTCAAGCTGGGAGCCAAACGCGTCCTGGAGGTAGGAACTTCGACGGGCTACTCAGGCATCTGGATGGCCATGGGACTGCGTGGCACCGGCGGGAAATTGATCACGATCGAGTACAACCAGGGACGGTACGATTCAGCCCGGGAAAACTTCCGTGCCGTCGGGCTGTCGGAGATTATCGACGCGCGGCTCGGCGATGCTCTCGAGGAAGTACCGAAAGTTCCAGGCCCGCTCGACCTCGTCTTTCTCGATGCCCGGCAAACGGACAACCTGAAGTATTTTGAGATCGTGTTGCCGAAAGTGCGGCGCGGGGGCATTATCGTGGCCCACAACGTCAAGTCTCATCCGCAATTGATGGCGGGTTTCCTGGCTCGCATTCAATCCGATCCAGGCGTGAAGACCGAAATCGTCGCACCGGGTTGGCAAGGGTTCTCGGTAAGTGTGGTCAAGTAGGCGGGAACGCACGCGGGTATCTGCAAACTGGCGGCCACGACCTTGGCACAGCGCTACTCCACATAAACCGCGGCCGCACGACTGCTCACGCCGCCCGAGACGACAACGATGTCCTGCGCACCCGTCGCGGCTTGTGCGGACACCTGGATATTGAGCTGAAACACACCAACGAATCCCGGTGCGAGACCCGTATACAGGACCTCACACCGCACTCCCCCGAGCGTGATCCCGGTCGGGAGCAGCGCGCGTGAAAGCGGAGCAGTGGGCGCCGCCTATCCGGTCGCTGGAGTATTCTCCACTGCTCCCAAACCCGTGACATAAAGATAAGCGAGTTCGTTGTGCCGCACCGGGCGATCCCGCGTTGCAAGTGAATTGTCGCTGTTCCGCACCACGATTGCGTCACATCGATAGTTGCAGGTCCGCAATTGTCTCGAAGCGATACGACGGCGGCCTACCCGAGAGCAGGCCGCCGATTTTCGCTTTAGTGCCCTATGTACATCACGTCTACCGTGTCTGTGCTGCTCAGGCCTTTGCTGTTCGTAACCGTCAGCTCAAATGTATACAAACCATAACCTAACAGCACTTGAATTCTGGGCGTCGCCACGTTGCTATCGATGATAGTTGCGGTTTTTCCCACGTTCCTCCACGAATATGTTAGGGTTCCGCCCAGCGGATCGGATGATTTCGATCCGTCCAAGGTGAACTCCTTGAACCCAGTGGTAATATCGGCACCGGCATTGGCTATCGGCGTGTTGCTCGTGGGCTTAGGCGGCGTCACCGTGTCAGGCACGCTGATCGTCCCGCTTAAAACCAGTCCAAAGTAGCCGGTGACAGAATTCTGTAAGCCTGAAGATTTTCCGCCACCTGTCACGCCTACGTAGCGACCCGTTCCGTCTGTGATCGTGAACTGGCCGTCAATCGTGTAGACGTTGTCCGTAGCGGAAGTAACTGTCGGCACCAACCTACCACTGTAGGTTCCTTTGTACCCATCGCCGGCAGTGTTAGTGGCGGCAACAACTCCATTAGTGAATGCGAGAGGGTCAGCGCCGTTCGGATCCACGCAGTGAGTCTGGATTGTCCGCACCAGGCCGAGGTCGGTGACGATTCCCCGCGTATCGATGCTGATCTGCATCCCGATGCATGGCACGCCAGGCGTGGCGCCCCCAATGCCGGTAAACACAGCTTTGAATGGAATATCTTTCGCCCATCCAGCGGTACACATAGTAACCGCTGCAAGCACGCAAACGAATCTGGATTTGTTCATGGTGTTCGAGCCTCCTTCGCTGCACTTCATCGATCGCGTCTTACCCTGAAGACGAAGTGAACGATGACTCAAGAGCACGAGAAGGGCCAATTGCAGTGGGGTGGTCTGTAACGCCCGCCGCTGACCGCCGGTCTGGCTGCGGAGGCGAAATAGGTCCTTCCGGTTGGAATCATCGTACGATTGGCCCGACCGCCCAACGTCACTTGACCACCCGAAGTCAGTGGCCGCACAGCTCAGGAACGAGCTGGATCGTCCCAAAGGAACAGCTCCAGGCCTTCAAGAAGCCCTCATTTTCCGAGAGCCAGGATCCTTGTTATAGCTCAAAGGCCATTGTCGATGAAGTTAGCAAAAGGATTGCTGGACATGTGGGGAAGGGGAACCGGGGAAAAACTCACGGACGAGCTCGACATTCACCGCGAACCGCTCCGTAAACCGCTCGTACTAGGCTGACGAATTCAGCCCGAGTTCGGCCGGGGACCAACAATCGAGTCGGAGACGGTCAGTCTGGCCCGGAAATCCTGAGCGAACAGAACAGCGCTAAGACATAAGGCCACCCCGGCCTTGTTGGCAATTTTCACGATATCGATCCTGTAAGGTGTGCGATCAGAATACGAATTTGGCTCCTAATTGAATCTGCCGTTGCACACGCTGGAACGAGGCTGGCGATCCGGCGGAGTTAATAGTGCCGGCGTTGGCCGTTCCGATCGTTCCGTTGGGCATATTGAACTGCGGAGTGTTCGTCACGTTGAAGAACTCGCCGCGAAGCTGCAACTGGCGGGGCGTTTCGCTCTTGGACAGATTGATGTTGCGGAACAGCGAGACGTCGAAGTTGCGCGTGCCCGGTCCTTCGACAATGTCGCGTCCGGCATTGCCGAAAGTATACTGCGCCGGAATCGTGAAGCAGCCTGGGTTGAACCAGCGGTCCGGCGACGGATTGTCGACCTTCCAATCGCAGCCGGCGACCACGTCGGCGCGCTGCGTGCCTGCGCCGTTCAGGTTGTTCGGCCCCACGGTGGGCGTCAGAAACGGACCGGTGCTGAGCCGCAGGATACCGTTGATCTGCCACCCGCGAACGAGCGCGGACGTCACACCGCCAGCGGAGTGATTGAAGGGCAATACGTAGTTGAAGCTGGAGACGAAAGTCTGGCGCGTGTCGTAGGGCGAATTGCCGCGATCGGCGCGCAGATTGAGCGAGTCCTGGTGATCGCCTCCGAAAATGCCGGCATCGTCGATGTTGTGGCCCCACGTGTACGAGGTCAGAAAGCTGAGACCCTTGGCGTAGCGTTTTTCAAAGGTCACTTGCAGACCGTTGTAGTTAGAATTGGCACGAAACGCCGTATAGGCGATCGCGTTGAAAACCGGGTAAGGCCGCCGCGGCGCCACAGCGCCTGGACCGGGGCGTGGCTGATTGATGTCGATCTCGTCGCGCAGTTTTGTGCCCTTGGTGCCGACGTAGGCTAAGGTCAGCAGCATATTTCCCGGCAAATTGCGCTGCAGGTTCACGTTCCACTGCTGGATGTAGGGCATTCTTAGATCCATATCCAGTGCTTTGAGACTCGCACCGTCTGCAGTGAAAGCGCGGCTGAAGCCCTGCTCCAGTTTGCGGGCTCCGACAAAATCGAGCTGATTGTTCGAGAACGAATTACCTCCGGCGAAGGGCGGGTTCAGCGATAGGTTGCGATTGATTTCGAACTGCGGCGCGGCATAGAAGACGCCATACGCGGAACGGATCACAGTCTTGTCGTCGACGCGGAAAGCCATTCCAATGCGCGGCGCGAAGTTGTTCAAATCGCCATTGGCGCCGTTGCGCGGGATGCCGCCCGTGCCCACCTGAACGAGTGTGCCGGTGCCGGGCAGGAATTGGGCGCCGCGGTCACCGACCTCGACCCAGGGATACTGGGGGTAGAGTTCATAGCGCAAGCCGAGGTTGAACGTCAGGCGCTTGGAGACCTTCCAGTCGTCCTGCACGAAGAGACCCACCTCCCAGCGCCGAAAACCGCGCGTGCCTTCAAGGATGTTGATGTTGCCGCTGCCGGCCACACCTAGTAGCGTGTCGGCGATGCCGTCCCCCGTGCCGGCCGGACGGGCCGGATTGTTGGTGTAGATACCGGTGAAATTGAAAATCCCGCGGATCGCCGAACTCTGGAACGCGTTGTATTGCCGGCGGTCCAGCCGTCCGCCGAAGCGCAGCGAGTGGTTGCCCCTGGTCCAGTAGATAACGTCTTCATACTGGAAGTTATTCGAGACCAGAATTCCGGGATTGAATGGATCATCGCCCAGCGCCCGGTAGCCGCTGATCTGCACTCGCGGCAGCCCGGAGGTGATGAGGTCGCCGGTATTGATGCCCGGAATGCCGAGCGCCGCCGCGACGTCCTGGCCTTCATTGATTTGCCGCAGTTGCATGTTGAGCCGGGTGACGCCCACGCGGAACTCGTTCAGCATCGTGGGCGAAATCGTGATACGGTCGATGATCGCGAACTGGCGCACAGGAAACAGGCTGGGGCCGACATCGCCCGAGCCGGCGCCCGGCAGCGGCGCGCCGGAAATGATGTCTGTGCTTCCGATGCTGCCGCGGAAAGTCAGCGAATGGCTCGTGTTGAAGTAGTGGTCGAGCTTGAAGTCGGTTTGATAGGAATTGTACAGCCGGCCCGGGGCGCTAGTGTAGTTGTTCACCGCGCCGGTCCCGTTCGGGTCCGGGTACAAGTCGACCAATCCCTTGCCCGCCTTGCTGAAGCGGTCGGCTGGGATCCGATTGCCGCCGAATGGCAAGCGCGTGTTCCCGCTGATCGTCAGCGGATCGTAGATCACGCTCGCGAAGCTCGAGAAGTCGCCCGCCCGCATCGCGGACGTGGGCACGGTGCTCACAAAAGCCAGCGACTGGCGCCGCCGGTCCAGTTGCGTCGAGACGAAGAAGAACGTCTTGTCCCGCGACTTGTTGTAACCGCCGGGGAGCACCACCGGGCCGCCCAGCGTGCCTCCGAACTGGTTCATGACGAAGTGCGTATTGTCGCCCGGACGCGCAAAATAGTTATTCGCGTCGAATTCCGAATTGCGGTGGAAGTTGTAGAGGTTGCCGTGCAGGGCGCGGCCGCCCGACTTGATCACTACGTTCGTGAACCCTCCGGCCGCATGTCCAAATTGCGCGTCGGCCGCACTCGTCTGTATCTTGAACTCCTGGATCGCGTCGATCGGCGGAAACACGACCGCGCCGAAGGCGTTGTGGTTCTCGGTATTGTCCAGACCTTCGATCAGGATGCTGTTCCAGTCGTTCGTGGGCCGGATGCCGTTCACCGAGGCGTTGGAAACGCCGCGCCGCGTCGTGCCGGACAGGCCGCTTGAATCGCGGTCGAAGGACGGCACGGTGCCGGGCGAGAGGAAAATCAACGTCGCGAAGTTGCGCGCGTTGAGCGGCAGTTCCTGCACGGCGCGCTGCGGCCGGATGTTGCCGAGCGTCGAGGTTTCGGTCTCCAACTGCTGCGCCGAAGCCTCCACCGTGATTTTCTCCGACGCATCGCCCACCTCGAGTTCGAAGTCCACCCCTATCCTCTGGTTCACTTCGACTCGAACGCTGAGCACGGAAGTCTTGAAGCCAGCCGAGTTGGCCGTGATCCGGTAATCTCCGGGCTTCAATGGAGGCGTCTGGTAGCGGCCCGCTTCGTTGGTGCTGAGTTTCGCTTCGATGCCGGTATCGACGCTCAGCACGCTGACTTCAGCCTTGGGTATGACGAGGCCGGAACGGTCGCGAACTGTGCCTACGACCGTCCCGGTTTCGATTTGAGCTAACAACCCGCCGGCGCACAGCGCGGCGAGAATCACCATCGTGCAAAGGTTCTTCATGGTCGTCCTCTCATCCGTGCTCTCACGCAGGAATCAGGCAGGGTTGGCCTGAGGATACGTGCGCTTGAGCAATTCCTTCAACTTGTCCAAATCCTGGCCTACGCCGGACGCGGTCTTGACGATGTTGCGGTCCACCGTCCAATTCCGCTGATACCAGTTGCAGGCTTCAAAACTATCGTTGTGTTCCTTCATCCAACGGGCCAACTGCTCGCGGTAGTGCTGGAGTTTCGAATCATGCGCCCGCTCACCCGCCAGGTTCTTCGTTTGATACGGATCTGCCCGGTTATCGAATAGCAACTCCTGGCCGTCGACGTGATACTTGGCGTATGTGAAGCGGGCATCGCGCAGCCCGCGCCACTCCGTGCCGTCTTTCCACGCGGCCGTCGTTCCCATCCCTTGCAGATAGGCGGTTTCCGGGGCTCGCGTCGATTTCCCGGTGATGTGCCCGGAACAATCGCTGCCCTCCACAGTGCCCGGAACCGGCGCCCCGAGCAGCCCAAGCAGCGTGGGCATGATGTCCGGCGAGTTGAAACAGGCATCCGAAACGCCGGGCTTGATGTGGCCCGGCCAGCGGATCAGGAACGGGATGCGCACCGCTTCGTCATAGAAAATGTTCTTTGCCTGGCGTCCCTGCGAACCGAACATCTCGCCATGATCGGAGGTAAACACCAGGATCGTGTTCTCCGACAATCCCCGAGCATCGAGCGCGGCCATCAGGCGGCCGAGCGTTCGGTCGACGCTGCGCGTTTGCGCGTAGTAAATGCGATGCATGTCCTGAAGTTGTTCGACAAACTTTGGCGGAAGCTGGCCCCATGCATCGGAGTGCGGGTCGCTCTTGTCTGAAAAGTTGGGCGGAGCCGGAAACTTCGTGTTGCGGAACGCCTCCAGATCTTCAGGCGGAACGTTGTCCGGCGTCCACGGAGCGTGCGGCGGTCCCCAGAGTAGAAACGTAGCGAAGGGCTTATCGCCTCGGCCCGTCTGGCGCATCCAATCGATGGCCATGTCGGTCTGCGAATCCGGCTCATAGCTCTTGTAAGTCAGCCGCTCCGGCTTGTCTCGAAAATAGGGCGCGTTGTAGTAAGTGTGATTGAAGTTATAACCTGCCCACAATCCGTCGAAACCAAAGCGGTATGGACCCGGCGGAACGAAAGCGTTCTCCGTGCGATCGTGCCCGCCGAGTTGATTGGCCCACATGTGCCACTTGCCGATCAGCGCCGTCTGGTAGCCGGCCCGGTTGAGGCTATGCCCGAAGCACTGATGCTCCGGACTCATGCGCAGTTCGTTGATCACCATGCCGGTGCTCGACGAGTACTTGCCGGTCAACAGCGTAGCGCGAAACGGCGAGCAGACCGGATGCGAACTGGTCGCATAACGGAAACTCAAGGACTGCTTGGCGAGACGGTCGATGTTCGGCGTCTGGGCCAGCGCGTCTCCCGCGTACCCGCACGATTGATATCTCAACTGGTCGGCAACGACCACCACCAGATTCGGCTTCTTGGCGGGCGCGGCGTAGGCCGCACCGGCGGCGAGGGCCGCACTTTGCTTCAAAAACCCGCGGCGGGTAAAAGCCTTTCTATTGTCCGGTTCTTCGATCACGTCAATAATCCTTTCCTCGACTTCACTCGATCAGGGTATACAATCCGGCGTCGACACTCCGCAGACCCTTATCGCGACTGGCGCGGATGGCGATCACGTTCTTGCCCTTGCGCAGCACGGAAGCATGCTGGCTGACATCAATCTGCGTGTAGCGGCGCTTCTCTATGCGCGGGTCCTTTTTATCATAAATGCGCGTTCCGTTGAGAAACACCTCACATTCCGTCACGCCTTGAAACATGACCAGTCTTTGCGCACCGTTTGTGGGCGCGGGTGATCGGGCGGTGCATTGTCCGGCGACACTTGCCGGGTCCATTTCGTCATGATTCAGCCTTCGACCGCCTTCCTGCCGGTCTGAGCATCGGCTGAGCACCAGCCAGCGAACAGCACTGCACTATGAAGAAGAGTGCGATTCGATCGCTTGAATATTGACATTGTTCCCTGACCCCGGATCGCGAGTTGGACGGTCCTCAACAGACGGCACTCGCTGCTAAGCCTGGCTAAGTGTAGATCAGGGCAGCAGATCGATCAAGTTGGCTGACAGTTCAGAGATGTCAGCCAATACTCGTAACAGCAACATGCAACGTTTGGAATCAGACACATGGGCCTTAACCAGAAGCACCCGTCCGTCAGGCTACTGTTCGAGGATGCGGTACTCGACGCACTCGTAGGAGAGCAGCAGCATGTTGCTGAACGTGCAGCGCACCACAACCTGATAGGCCGATGGGAAGCGGGTTACGCCTTCCCGGGCGAATCGCGCGCGCAGGTCTTGAAGCGCACGGGCCGACGCGAAGTACTCCGCAGCTCCATGGGTACCCGCAGAAGTGATTCCGGAGAACATCACCATCCCGAGCTTTCCGCGATCGGAATCCCGTGTATTGAGTACGGTGATCAGTCCGTAGACAGCGCGGAACTCACCCTGCTCGTTCTTCTGCGGCACGATCATCTTGCCGCTCTTTCGGTCCCGAATCACGAACTCCTGCACCGACGGCTCATAATCCACAACCAGGGGAGTGGACTCGTGAGAGCGGGTGATCGCATCACTGTCCACGGGCGCACCAAAAAGCATTACGTTGCGATTCCGGAACGTGGATATCGGAGCGACCCGCTCGGGCAGGATCTGGTAGCTGACCCCCATCCTGCGTAGTGTGTTGACGGCAACCAGAATTGAGTTCATTGTTCCGAAGCCGATCAGGTTGTCAGAGAACACCATCCCCAGCTTCGCCCCGGGAGCAAGCGGCCGATGTTGGCGCCAGATCGGATAGGCCTCGTCCGGCGCCGGGTAGATCGGACTACCGAACGCTCGGTGCGTGTCCGGCCCCACGGTCAGGTGCAGTGGCGTAGCGACGCATATCAACACGTTTGCATCAGGCTGCGCCAGGGCACCCCAGGCCTCCTTCACAATCGGGTCTACAGCCTGTTGCCGGACGCCCCAACTGCTCACCAAGGCAAAGATCCCGCCTAGCCCGAGCAGGGTACTCAAAGCCAGAACCCACCAGATCCAGCGCGTTCGCGAAGTTCCCTCCGCACTGAGACGCTTGGTTTCGCTGTGTGCATCGTTGGCAGCCGCGGGTACGGCTGTTGCCTCCGCCTGGGATACGCGCTCATATTGAGGAAAGTAGGTCCCCTTTGGCAGAACGATCCGGAGGGGTTCCTCAGGGACTTCGAACACGTACAGCTTCTCCAGTTTGTGGCGCAACTCGTACACCCGCGTACGAACCGAGGAGTCTTCAATCGGGGAGAAGTCCTCCGGCCGGCCCAAAACCTCCCTGCCTATCACGTACTCAGAGAGGCCCTTGTGTTGCCCTTCCGCCTCGGCCTTGCATAAGTATTGGAGCAGTGCGCGCAACTGCTCGGCGCGGGCAAAAGTCCTGCTGCCCAGCACGATATCGAGTGCTCGGCGCTTCTCTTCCTCCGTTGGCGGATTCGAAGTGTTAGCACGCACTAGGCTCATTGTAGCCGACTTATCTCAATGTCAGGAAACGGAATTGACATCGGCGTAACGCAACAAACTTGACGTCTAGTGACCGCTGGCTTACATACTGGGAAGGCCCGCAGGCGGGACCGGAAAGGAATTCGATGCTGCCTCATTGTCGTGTGCAAACTATTTCTCTCAGTCTGGGTCTGGCGCTCCTATTCCATGGAGGGAGCACCGCGCAGTCCCTTTCCAGCGCGCTGCGCTACTGCAATCCGCTTCCCATCGAAGACAGCCGCAGCATTGCGGATCCGACGGTGATCCGCTTCCAAGGGCAGTACTACCTCTTCCTCACGGGCGGCATCTTCTGGTCATCCAGTGATCTTGTCCATTGGGAGCATCACCCCGTCACAATGCCCGGCGGCCGGCCAGTCAGCGCGCCGCACGCTTTTGAGTTTCAGGGCCACCTCTATGTGACCGGCAACGACATCGGGCTATATCGCAGCGCCGATCCGCTCAAGGGCTGGGAGTACATCGGCGATTTCAAGGACGATAAGGGCAAGAAGGTGCTGCTATTCGACCCCGCCACATTTCTGGACGATGACGGCCGGCTCTACCTGTACTATTCAGGCCGGCGCACCGACGGTATCTACGGAGTCGAACTGAACCGGCAGAACCCCACCAACTTCGCCGCCCCCGCGCGCAAGCTCTGGACCTTCAACCCGGGCCACGTTTGGGAGCGCTACGGCGATTCAAACGAAGGCAGCGCGCTAAGCTGGCTCGAGGCGCCGTGGATGACGAAACGCAACGGCGCCTACTATCTGCAATACTCCGCGCCCGGCACCGAGTGGAAAACTTACGCCGTCGGCGTTTACACTAGCCGCAGCCCACTTGGACCCTTCACTTATGCCCCGCGCAATCCCATCCTCGTACACAGGAACGGGCTGATCAACGGCACGGGGCACCATAGCATCGTCGAGGGTCCGAACGGCGGGCTTTGGGCGATTTACACGGTGCTCTACCGCAACTGGGGCGTCTTCGACCGCCGCATCGGGATGGATCCGGTGGGCTTCGATGAAAAGGGCAACATGTTCGTGAACGGACCCAGCGAGGCGCCACAGTGGGCGCCGGGCGTCCAACCCAAGCCATGGCTGGGAAACGATAGCGGCTCGATTCCGGTTTCGATCAACAAGTACACGTGGGCGGCGAGCAGTGCGCGTCCCGGCCGCGAACCGGAGAACGCTTTCGACAATAATGTGCGCACGTGGTGGGAGCCGGCCGAAGGTGACTCCGCACCATGGCTGCTGATCGACCTCGGCTGCCGCAATCCAGCCGACAACAACCAGGAGTTCGACGTCGATTCGGCGCGCATCCTCTTCGACGCCGTGCCGCACCCCGCTCCGCGCGATCTCGACAGAGACGGCCACACCCTGTGGTACGCCGACGCCGCCAAGGCGGTGCGACCTGTCGCCTATCAGTACCTGATCGAAACCTCGCTGGACGGAAAAACCTTCCGGCCCATAGTGGACCAGCGCGCCAACAAGCGGGGGCAGAACGTGGAGTTCTCAACTTTCGCACCGGCGAAGGCCCGCTGGGTCCGCCTGACGCTGACAGGTCCGGCCAAGAGCCAGTCCGCCGGCGTGCTCGAGTTCACGGTCTTCGGCAAACCGGCGAAGCAGCCCGCGAAGTAACCGCGGCACGTTGGCCCAGGGGTTCCGGGTTCCGGGACGGGCATCGCGATCACATACTCGGCCAGATCCCTGTGCGGTCCCTCCGAGTTCGCCTTGAATAAGTAATCGAAAAGTGCGGGCAAATGCCCGGCGCGCGCGAAAATCCGGCTGCCAAGAGCGATTTCGAGTTCCCGGCGCTTTTCTTCCTCAGTAGGCGGGCTCGAAGCGTGGAGGGGCATCAGGTAAATTGTCTTGCACGATCGCTACCAACTCGCCGGGGCAGAGTATGCCCTGTTGGGAGTAGATGCGGTTTCTAGCGCGTTTTCGTCTTCCCTAGTGAGCCGAATTGGTGACAGCATTCTCGGCCAATAGTCCGAAGAGGAGAGCAGGCAAGTCATGACCAGGAAGAACATGTCCATCACCGCCGCAATGCTGATCACCTTATCGTTGCCGCTGGCGCAGGCGGCGATCCGGATGCCCACAGCTATCACGGTTGACGATTTGGCTAAGGAGACGCTGACCAAGAAGGCGCTGAAGCAAGTCCAGGCGTCCGCCACTTTATTGGCGAATGAGGCCGATCAGCTGAGAATGATCACCAACGCGAAGTGTAGTCCGGATTTGCAACTCGCCCAACTGACGGCGTTGAAGAATGAGGTCAACCGGATGGGCCGAGAGATCGGCAGCATAACGGTGGAGCGCGAGTCGCTGGCGCCGTGGGAACAGCGGGCCGTAAACCAGGTCGAGCCCCTGCTCCAGGCGACTGCTGCGAACACCGAGAGCGCGATCAAGTACTTCAGTGAAAACAGAGACCGCTTGTGGACGGAGGCTTACCGCGATTACGCCGACCGGGTTTGGCAGGACTCCGAGCAGATTGCGAAGATCCTCAAGAACTTCCTGAAGTATGACAAGCTGCGCGATCAGGAGGTGCAATTGGAGAAGCGCATCTGGGCAGATTCCGACCGCACTGCCGAATGAGTCGTGAATCGGATGGCGCGGAGCACCTCGGTAAAGCCGCTGCCCCGCCCTCAGCTGAGCACCAGGTCCTCGCGAAGACCAGAACCCCGATCTTGGGCCCGGCCGGGGGCTTCTTTATCGCAAACGTGTTCGTAGATGAGATCGACACTAGCAATTGCAGAGCGCAGGGGACTTTTGTGCGCGTATTGACTTAACTGCGACTCGCTCAGAGAAGAGATAGGAAAACAAAAGGAAAAGGAGAATAATTCCATGACCATGAAATTGACAACCCGCGCAAAGGGCAATGTGATCATCGTCGAAGCCAGCGGAAAACTGACATTGGGTGAAGGCACCGCCGCGCTACGCAACAAACTTCAGGAAGTGGTGGACGGCGGTTCCAGGCGGATACTTCTGAACATGGCTGGCGTCACCTACATCGACAGCTCAGGTCTCGGTGAGCTGGTAGCCGCGCACATGACCGCCACTGCCGCCGGAAGCGAGATCAAACTTTTGAACCTCGCCAATCGCGTGCATGATCTTCTGAAGCTCGCCAAGCTGTACACGGTCTTCGAGACGTTTGAGGATGAGGCCGCAGCCCTAAGCAGTTTCTCAGCGGCTAAACTGACTGGCCTCCAGGCTCAGGCCTAGTGTCGTGCCTGAGAGCGATTTCCCTTCGGGCTGACGATGGGCCGAACCCTTCTGCGCAGCCAACCTGGCCATATGTGGCGACAGCACCGCCGCGCTGTTGGTGTTCGGCCAGAGTGGTGGTTTTCGGCCATGGTCCGTCTTAACGAATCGCTCATGAATACAAGCACTTAGCGGCTGGCATGAAACGTGCTAGAAAACAGCCAGGAGGCTGGATCATGCGAAAGCTTCTGTTAATTTTCACCGCCTTGATCGTGGCACTGCCCGCAGGCGCGGCTGTCCGATACGTCCGGAGAGGCTTCGGTTTTGGCCCGTCATTTGGTCCGTGGGGCTACTGGTATGCGCCGTACTCGTATGGAGCGTACCCCATGTTCTCGCACCCGAACGCGGGCGAGATTAGGTTGGACACGAACATCAAAAACGCGGACGTGTACATTAATGGCGCCTACGCCGGGACTGCCGGAAAGCTGAAGTCGATGTGGTTGCGGCAAGGGGCGTACAACCTGGAAGTCCGTTCTCCGGGCCGTGCCCGCTACGCGGAACGGATCTACGTGGTGAACGGCAAGACCCTGCATGTCCGTCCGGAACTGCGCGTCGAGCCGAAGCCATGAGCCACGGCGTAAATTTGCGGCACATCACATCGGGTGATGTACGAACCGGCCCCGGCCCTTCCTCGGGAATGCCTGGGGCCGGTTTCCGCGTTTAGGATAGCTATTAATCGCCCGCCCCAAGCAACACCCAGTCAACCACCATTCCGTTACGTTGTGGTCTCATCCCCGAACCTTTCGACAAAGCCGTTCACGGCCAATGACACAGCCGCTGCCTGGCTGGCTGCAACCTTGGCAATTCTCCTTTTCGCGTCAGAGTTGACCACGCCATCCAGCTTGATGTGGTCCTCGAACCGATCTACTCTTCCGTCTGCTGCCGCATTACCCGATCGAGGTCATACACGGGCTCGTTTGCGGCACGTCTATCAATATGACTGAGCAGGAAGCGAGTTCCAAATAAGGAGAGTAAGACAATGACACTCACAACTGGCACGGCAGCCGCAAGATCCCAGATGGGTAAGTCGATCATGCGAAAACTGCTGGTCGTTTGCGCCGCCCTGATCGTGGCACTGCCCGCGGGCGCGGCCGTCCGACACGTTCGAGGAGGCTTCGGTTTTGGCTCGGCATTTGGTCCATGGGGCTACTACGGGTACGATCCATTTTATTATGGGGCCTACCCAGTAGGGTTCTTACACCCGGATGCCGGTCTAGTGAAACTGGATACAAAGGTCAAAGACGCAGAGGTTTACGTCGATGGCGCTTACGCCGGCACGGCCGGAGACTTGAAGTCAATCTGGCTACGGCAAGGGGCGTACAACCTGGAAGTCCGCTCTCCGGGCCGTACGAAATTCGCCGAACGGATCTACGTGTTGAACGGCAAGACCACGCACGTGCGCCCAGAGTTGAGCGTCGTGCCGAAATCGTGAACGGTAGCACCGCATTGCCCGCGCATGGCATGTGGTTTCGAGGCCCGAACCGGCCCCAGAGCCTTCCTTGAAGGACTGAGGCCGGTTTCCGTCGCCACGAACGATCTAGCTTGACGAGGTTTCACAAATGATCGGTCAATTCAGCAAACCGCACGCCGGGATGTTGGCAGCGTTCCTGGTTGCAGTGACCCTGCCCGTCATGGCGAAGGATTGGGCCGAGGACAGCGGCGGGGATTCCCCGCCAGCGGCCCGCCTCAGTGGGCTCCGGCTTGGGCTGGAGACCCGATTTCCCTCTTCCCTGATGCGTATCACTAGCCTGAGGCTAGCCGAACGTCCCGCCCTTCTCGCATTGCCTAAGTTCGGAGTGTTCCCACTCAAGCCACTGGCGGGCGTCGAGACGGGGCAGAGGGCCGGCTGGAGCACAGCATACGATGCAGGGGAAGTAGACCAGGGCGCCGGTCACAGCACATCCGCCAGCGGCGGTCGACTGGCACGTCTGTTACGCCACATCACCTGCTCCCCGGTCTCAACGGATCCCTACGTTGGACCCTTTCCAATCGGTGCGATGCCAATCCGACCTTGATAGCTCCGACGAGTACAGCGCTTGTTGGTAACGTTACGCCCGGTGTTAGCGCCTATAACATACAAGAAGGATGTTGCCCGGAATTGTAGTCCGGGCACTGTACCGGGAGATCGGAGATCAGTGTAGCGCATGGGAGGAGGCCCGTTCTCGCGGCTGCGAGCTTCAGCCACGCAGACCAGGGCATTTTGCGCTACCGTTTTCGCTTTGATTTGAGCTTGCTGGAGGTTCGCTTTGACCGCACTGTTGGGTATCGAAACGAGCGCGTCCGCCGTTGGAACCGTACTGTCGATCAGTCCTATCGAAGACGACCACAATGCTCTAGAGCAGATCTTCAGCGAGGTTCGATGGATTCTGCACAGGGCTCTCGCGATTCCATCCGCCAGAGCATTCCTGGCAGAGAACCATGCTCCAGTGGTGATTTGTGAGCGTAATTTGGCCCCGGGTACTTGGAGGGACGCGTTGGATTGCGCGAGGCTGTTGCCTCAGCCGCCACACGTAATCGTCACGTCACGGCTGGCGGATGAGTACCTGTGGGCGGAAGCTCTGAATGTCGGAGCGTACGATGTTCTGGCAAAGCCTTTTGATAGAGAAGAAGTCATTCGAATCGTGAGCTCGGCCTCACGTCGTTGGTATGAACAGTACCTCCGTACCGGAGTTCCGAAGGCACGAACATGCCGGAGTTCCGAAGACACGAAAACTGCATACGCAGTAGGTTCGTGCGGTGGTTCATAGCAGCGGCCCAGCGGAGGAATAAGAAAAGACATGATCAGGATGGCTATTCTCGGTGCGATGGCCCTGTTATTGGCGCCCGCACCAGACGCCGCGCAGACGGTCGCGGCGTCTCCCAAGCCCTCGAAGTTCCTGGCGGAATACAGCGCAGCCATGGAAGATCTCGCCCAGTCCGCGAGCCCGGCTGTAGTTCAGATCGTGGTGCAAACATTGGCGCCCGTCGGGAAAGAGGAATCGGAACGCACGGGGTTCGTATCGGAGCGAGAAGCCACCGGGTCGGGCGTGATTGTGGACCCCGACGGGTATATCGTCACCAACGCTCACGTAGTGCAAAACGCCCGCCGCATGGAGGTCAAGATTCTGCGGACTGACGAGAATGGACAGGAGCCGCACGGGCACTTGCTGCCCGCGAAATTGATCGGACTGGATCGGCAGGTGGACATCGCTGTGGTGAAGATCGAGGACAAGAACCTGCCGTCGCTTTCATTCCTGAACTCGGATAAACTCCGGCAGGGGCAGTTGGTGCTGGCTCTGGGCAGCCCGCTCGGATTGCAGAACTCCCTCTCGCATGGCGTGGTGAGTGCGACTTTCCGGCAACTCAAAGAGGGAAGTCCGATGGTCTATATCCAGACCGACGCACCGATCAATCCCGGCAACAGCGGAGGGCCATTGCTGGATGCCGAGGGGCGCATTGCCGGCATCAACACGCTGATCTTCTCGGAATCGGGCGGCAACGAAGGGATCGGGTTCGCCATTCCCGCCAATCTGGCCAAGGACGTGTATCAGAGGCTTCGCAAGGACGGGCGGGTACGGCGCGGCGCGATCGGAGTGATTCCCGAGACGATCACATCAAGACTGGGAGCGGCCCTGGGACTGGGCAGGGATTCGGGCGTGATCCTTTCGGACGTGGCGCCGAGTGGCGCAGCGTACGCCGCGGGACTGGAACCGGGTGACGTTGTGCTGTCTATCGACGGAAAGCCGATGCGAGAAGCGCGGGACCTGGCTCTGGTGGTGTTCCAGCGGGCGCCCGGAGACGAGCTGATCATGGAGATCCAGCGTGGCAAGGAGCGGATGTCCAAGACAGTCGCCATTCTCGAACGGAAGAACGAGCCCGGCCAACTGGAGGACCTCGCCAATTACGATGCCGCGCTGGTTCGCCAGTTGGGGATTCTGGCGGTGACCGTGGATGAGAAGGTGACTGCCATTCTGCCGAACCTCAGGCGTCTTTCAGGCGTTGCTGTGGCTGCGGTTCCGGCGGAATATGCCGGGCTGAATCCGGGTCTGGTGGCGGGCGACGTAATCTACGCGCTGAACAACCAGAACATTTCGTCGCTCGACGAGCTGCGGAACGCGCTGAAGGACAAGAAATCCGGCAACCCCATCGCACTCCTGGTGGAACGGTACGGGCAACTGATCTACGTGACGGCAGCGCTCGAATAAGCCGGACCTTCTGAGTTTCGCTTCGATGCCGGTATCGACGCTCAGCACGCTGACTTCGGCCTTGCGTATCACGAGGCCGGAGCGAACCGGAACCGTTCCTACAACCGTCCCCAGCATTCGTTGAACGGCACGCAAATCATAATCGACGGGAAGTGTGAGAAGGACGTGTAATAGGCACATTCCCATTTTGACGCCGCGTCGGATGAATCGCTGCGCTTGTTTCATCCTCAAGGCCCGGTCGGCACTGCCTCGCCGAGGCATTCGGGTACTCTATGACGGCGCGGAAAAATCCCAACTGGACGGTAGTACCCTGCGCCAGAGGATGAGCGCCCAACCATGTAAGGAACCGAAGGCTTGAGAACTAGTAAGGGCGGTGCCAAACGGGCCGGCTCAAGCCGATTCCGGAGGGAGGCCTGCTATGAAGCTGAATCGGTCGATGGCGCTAATTCTGATGACGTTTCTTGGCACTGCAGTATTCGCCTGGAATCACGCCCAATCCAAGGCCCATAAGGCAATCGCTCCGGCCAGCCGGCAACTGGCTCAGGCCCATAATACGGGTCTGATCCTGACGGGTACGATTGTCCCGATGATAACGACCCCGATCGTCAGCCGGAACTTGAATCTTGCCGTCCCCCTGAACACCTGGGTGGAGCGAGGCGAAGTGATTGGGACAGAAGATCTCCAGACCGATACAGGGGAAATGGACCGCGCCCGGCAGGAACTGATGGACGCCAGATCGGCCGAGCGCAGGGCGAGAGATCGGGTCCGCCAAGTCGAGGAAGAACTTCGCACGGTGCAGGTGCAAGCCGGCGACATGGATGCCCAGGAAGCCCGAGCCAAGACTGCCAGGTTCGATGAGAACCGCAGGTTCGAAGAGCGCGATACCACGTTCCGGTTCGGACAGAATTACAGCTCGACTGTCACCGCACGAGACTCCGCGGAAACGGCTGTCGACTCGTTACGTTCGAGTCTCGTGACTCTCCCGATCAAGACCGATGAATTGGAGGCTAAGGCTATCGAAGCCCAGGCCGAACTTAGCGAAGCGAGGACCCGCCGAAATGCGGCCGAAGTCGCCTTCGAGCGGGTGCAAGGGGGATCCAACAGCGGACCGATCGTTTCGCCGGCCGACGGATTCGTCGTCGCTTCCGGACAGCCAGAGGGTGCAAGCCTCGGGATCGCCTCAGATCCGCGGCAACTGTGCGCCTATGCGATGGTCCGGGAGGCGGACCTGACGGCGGTGCAGGTTGGCCAGGAGTCTCTGATCGTCCTCGATGCGCAGCCAGCAGTGACTTTCCGTGCCAAAGTGAGCGCGATCTCGGAAACTCCTGTCGACTGGTTAGAAGGCACTTTCTACCGGGTTACGTTCGTAGTCTCCAATCCCGCCGGCGCCTCGCTCTCTAGCGCTGCCATGCACGCACGCATGGCGCCCCTCTCCAGATAGGCGCCGTTCATCCCGGTTCGCAGTGGGATGACATTACGCTTGTGGTCATGAAGGTGAAGCCCGAGCAAGTGAGATACCCGGCGGCGGGTATGTGTTTTACCGCTCTAGTGGTATTCGCTTCGATACCGGCAGGTTCTATGCTGGAGTTGCCCGGTTGAAAGCGGGCCAACGGTGCGCGAACGTTTCAGGTGGGTTCTCACGATGAGCACAGAGAGAAGGAGGGCTCCGTGTCGAAAGTCGCCGACCAGTTTCAGGCAGTAATCTCGGCGCTGCGCAAATCCGTCCGATGGCGCTCGATGCCTGACCGGGCCGTTGTCGACGCTGCTCCTCGGGTACTGGCGGTAATGGGCGAAGGACCTGGCCGCGATGCCCTCCAAGTGGTATTCCGTGATGCGGGGTGGGAGTTGGTGGTCGCGGACACCGCTGCGTCGGCCATCGCTCGCCAGGAGAAGGAGCCGCTTCCAATCATCCTGTACGAACGCGAACTGACGGAGGAGGGTTGGCGTTCTGCCGTCTCCCGTTTTTCCCGGCTGTCTCCGCGTCCCTGCGTGGTCATGCTGTCTCGCAGTTCCGACAAAAACCTCTGGGACGAGTTCGTACGGTGCGGCGGCTTCGATCTGCTGCGCACCCCCGTTGACCGGGATGCAGTGATCCGAACGGTAAGAGCCGGATGGTCGATCTGGCGAAGCCGGCGCAAAGCCGCTCCTAAGGGGCATCAGGCGATTACGCCCTTGCGGACGGCGTAAAGGATCAACTCCGGCACGCTGTGAAGATTGAGCTTTTCCATGATGTTCCCCCGGTGCGTCTCGACGGTATAGAGGCTCAGATTCAGCATGTTGGCCACATCTTTGTTGCTCTTCCCTTCAGCGATGAGTTGAAGGAGTTCGCGCTCTCGCTGTGTGAGCAGTTCATAGCTGTCTTCAATGTCCTTGTCCTGCAACTGACGAACGTAGTCCTCCACCAGCATGCGGCTGACTGCCGGACTGAAGAAGGCCTTACCCTCGCTTACCGCGCGGATGGCCTGGACGAAATCCGTTTCGGAGGATTCCTTGAGCAGGTAGCCGCGAGCCCCTGCCTTGAGGGCGCGAAGCACGTAGCCTTCGTCCGAGTGCATACTCAGCACGATAATCGAGACGCCGAGTTGCTTCGCGCTGATCTGACGCGCAGCCTCGATGCCGTTCATGTTGGGCATCGTGATATCCAACACCGCGACGTCCGGCTTAAGAGCATCCACCAGGGCGACTGCCTCCCGCCCGTCGCTCGCCTCACCAACAACCTGGAAGTCCTTCTGTTCTTCAAGAACCAGACGCAACCCGCGCCTCATCACGGCGTGATCGTCCGCAAGAATGATTCGAATCATACGATGTCCTTTAGTGAAGCAGGCCCGCCGTTGGCGAGCGGAAAATGAATGTACAGGACCGTGCCGTTCCCGGGTTTTGATTCAATCGAAAATAGACCGCCCAGCCGCTCAACCCGCTCTTCCATTCCCAACAATCCCATGCCCTTCTCCCGGCTTGGCTCGAAACCGATTCCGTCGTCCTGCACCGTCACGGAGAGCCCATCGTGATCCCGGTGGACGACTACACGGACCTGAGTTGCCTGCGAATGCCTGGCGCAATTGTTGAGCGCCTCCTGGACAACGCGGTATAGGCAGGTCCGATGCGAGTCGGGCAGATCTTCAACAATCTCATCGGCGACCATCTTCACCTTGAGACCCGACCGGCGCGTGACTTCGCGAGCCTGCCAGCTGAGAGCGGCAACCAGCCCAAGATCATCCAGCATGGAGGGGCGCAGCAGCAAAGCCATATTGCGCACCATTCCGACGCTAGCTTCCGCCATGCGGCGAACGGAAGCAAGCCGCGCGCTGCGGGTTTCGCTGTCAGGCGCTGCCTCGACCCTCCCCAGTTCAACCAGCATGGCCGACATCCCCTGGCCTATTTCGTCGTGCAGCTCGCGCGAGAGATTGCGCCGCTCCTCTTCCTGCGCGGTGACCAACCGGTCGGAGAGTTTCACAAGCTCACGATGGGCCTCTTCCACCTCCGCATAACGGGCCTTCGCCGCCCGATCCAGGCTCTGGACGCGACGGATGCTGACAGCACCTAGAATCAGACCCAGAACCAGAGCAATGACAGACATAATGGCCACTCGCTGCCGGAAGCGAGACTGCACGGCGCGAATGCGCTCTTCGCCCGTGTCGAGATCGCGTTCATTCAGAGCAGTAACCTGCATTGTTAACGCAACTACCTCGCTACGGAAGGGCATGATGACATCCTGCAGAAAGCTCCCAGCCTTGGCCCGTCGCACGGCCGCATCCCATTCCAATGCGGGAGCAAGCGACTCCCAATACGATTCGACACGGCTACGCAGATCCTTGAATGCGTCCTTTTCGGTATTAGGCAGCCTCTCCTGATAGGTGCGCAGTGTATCGGCAATCCGGGTGCGGAGAAGTTCCAGTTCCGCCTTCTGGCTTTCCGCGCGCGCACCATCAAGTTCCAGCAAGTAGTCACGTACAACGGTAGCCGAGCGGTAAATATCCGCGCGCATCTGATCGAGCAGGCTGTCACGTCTACGGGATTCCGTCCTCAAAGCCGCAGTGGTGTCTTCGACGTCGCGGAGCGATCTTATGGCATCGATGGCCATGACCGCCGTGAGGAGAAGCAGACCCGTGAACCCAATCCAGAGCACACCCGCCGGGGCCGAGAAGAGCCTACCCACGGCCTTACGGAGTGACCCGTTCTGGAAAGTTGAAAGTGCCATGTCTTGGACGCGGCTCTTCCCAATTGTACGCTGAAGGGCAGAGATCCACCCTGCGATTGACCGGCTGAGTTCAACGCTCCAGACGATCCCTTTAGTCTGAAGTTTCAGCCGCTCCGAGCCCTCAAGGTTTGCCGCTCCCCGGAATAATGTATGAGAAGGCGACTTCGCCGTTCTTGTGCTCCGGCGTCCCGGTGGCCGGGCACATCTGCCCGCAAGTGAAACGCTGGCAAGGCGGCGATCATCGTCTCCGCTGGACCGGCTCGGCGTTGCTCTTTGCTGAGCCGCGCTGGAATCGGATTTACAGCTACCGGCACATGCCCGTGCTGCTCAACACGCTCAACGCGGCCTACCACCACCGTTGCGCGCATAACCAGGCCGAACTCAAAGCTAAGGTGGGTGCGGCGTAAACTGTAATGGACGAGTCGCAACTTTCAACGGAGATCCGGACACCCTCCGTTACGAACGGGTTCGTACGCTGGTCTTCGTCGCCTCCGGCTTGACGAGCTTTCGCACCGCGGTCTTTCTGATCACGTACGGCGACCACTTGGGAAAGAAGGGTTAGATCGAACATGAAACTACGCGCTGTTTGCATTCTCGGCGCCGTGCTCGCTGTGAACTGCCATGGTTTGTGGGCAGCCGAGCGATACCAGGCCACCTGGGAATCGCTGAAAACACACCAGGATCCTAAGTGGTTCGATGAAGCTAAGTTCGGAATCTACTTTCATTGGGGCGTGTATTCAGTACCCGCATTCGGGACTGAATGGTACCCGCGCAACATGTATCGACCCGGAACCAAGGAAAATCAACACCACCTCGAGAAGTGGGGCCCCTTGAACAAGTTCGGCTACAAGGATTTCATCCCCATGTTCAAAGCGGAGAAGTTCGATCCCGACGATTGGGCCCGCCTGTTCGCCGCCTCCGGCGCGAAGTTCGCCGGACCTGTCGCCGAACACGCGGACGGTTTCGCTATGTGGGATAGCCAGATCACCAACTGGAACGCCGCGAAAATGGGACCCAAGCGCGACATTGTCGGAGACCTGGAAAAAGCCATCCGCAAGCAGGGGCTGAAGTTTATCACTACGTTTCATCACCAGTGGCTATGGGCGTGGTACCCGACCTTCGACAAAAGCGTGGATGCCGCAGACCCGAGATACGCGGGATTGTATGGACCAGCGGTCTCCGAGGGCGCATGGAAGTACACCGCTAAAAAAGAGTTGATCCCGTCGGCCGAATTCTGTCAACGCTGGGAGGCCAAGATACGGGAGGTAGTTGACAAGTACCATCCCGACCTTCTTTGGTTCGACAGCCGGACGGTCAACATCGGAGAAGAGTATCGGAAAAGCTTTCTGGCTCACTACTACAATCAGGCAGACCAAGCGAAAAGGGACGTTGCGGTGACATTCAAGAATCGCGATCTCGAACCGGGTACGGGAATTTTAGACATCGAACGGGGGCGAATGGCCAAAGCTACTCCCTATAAGTGGCTCAACGACGACTCCATTGACTGGAACTCCTGGTGCTATGTCGAGCAGCCGGACTACAAGTCCGCCGACCGGCTGGTGGACGGACTTGTCGACATCGTCAGCAAGAACGGCAACCTACTGCTCAATATCAATCCCCGGCCCGACGGCACGATTCCGGAACCCACGCGGGAACGCCTGCTCGAGATTGGCAAGTGGCTAAAGCTCAACGGGGAGGCTATCTACGGCACTAAACCGTGGGAGATTTTCGGAGAAGGGCCGACCGAGGTAGTAGAAGGCCACTTCGGAGAGAAAAAAATCAAAGACTTCACGTCGGCCGATATACGGTTTACGAGGAAGGGCAACACGTTGTATGCGATACTCCTCGACTGGCCCGAAGGCTCGGTAAAGATCCAATCACTTCGGGACGGACAGGATCTTTGGTTCGGGCGGATCCGAAGAGTTGAGATGCTCGGCGTGAAAGGCCAGCTCAAGTACTCGCGTGAGGGTGACGGACTGACAGTGAAGATGCCCGAAGCGAAGCCGTGTGGTTATGCATTTGTGCTCAAAATCACGGGATGAGTCTGCCTTGAGTGCGTGAAGGACCGCCTCCTAGCTGTCCGTGGGAGTGCGTTGTAGAGATAAGTTGCGCATGAGAGGTGAAAACGGACACGCTTAGCCACGGAAGCATAGGATTCCGGGTGCGTTCCAGATGGACTTCCGTAAAGCGCTTGCAGGCGGGGCGCCAGTATCATGAGTTGGCGGGAGTTCGCGGTTTACAGCCCTTGTCACTTGATAACGAACTCCGGGGCGGGTTTGTCTAGGGCATGGCCGATTAGATAACCCACCACTCCGCATACTGGCCCAAGGACAATGGCGGCAAGACCGCTCGGCACCTCTTCATAGTCCTGAGCCGCCCCAATCCCAACAGGAACTGCAACGCCTACGCCAAGACCAATCAGTCCCCCAATCAGCCCGCGATGCCCGATTCTGCCTTCGAAGCGAACAGAACGGACCTGCTCCCTCGGAATCATCGCCCGCTCAGGCCCAGACGCCCACTGTTTCGCAGCTTTCGTCGCCTTTACGATGAGTCCATTGTCTTCGACCTGAACGAGAGTGGTTTTGATCTCGCCGCCTCCCGACAAGGTGACCCGCACACTTCGCTGGAACAACTTTCGCATCGAGACCTGCTGCTGGAATCCGCTCCAATCGGCTGTAATCACATCCCGCTCGGCAGACAGGCCGGGATTCGCCAGAATAAGCACTGCCAGGATCAATTCCATTCTCCTGCAAGTCATAATTTCCCTCTCAGCACGAGTATAGTTCGATAAGGCTTCGACTTAAACCAGGATTATCTGAATCGAATTGTGGCCGGTAGTGAGCGCTCACGATACGGCGAACAACATCCTTGTCGATCTCGACGCCGAAAACCAACCCGATCTGCTGGGCAATGCGAGGGCAGCCCCGGCTAGGATTACGTTGTTTCATTGCAACAACGGCGTTGATTAGTTCTTTCTCCGGTCCCTTGAGGCCCGGTCGAGGCCCGCGTTTGGGCGAACACAATATGCGGTACTTTCGTTTCCTCAACAGGTCTTGGAGATGGAGCAAGGTGGAAAGCCTCAGTACGATGGCGGAGCGGAGGATGCGCGCTGGACGCATGAGGAGGGTGAGCAACCCGACGACGCGCCAATCCACGGCGCGCCGGTTGGGCGCACGCTTGCGGCCGCGATTATGGATCAACAGTCGATGCCGGATCAGTGCGGATTCGGCAACAACGGAACGGAGTCACCCGGCCCAACCAGTCGGACCACGCTGACGATCAAGTGAACAAATATAATTTGAAAGTCGCGCGTCCCGGCGATGGTCTCAATACATCATCGCCTCCGGCATTCAGGCCAATCTGGTAATCCGCCATTCAACAGGATTAACAGGACGTTGAGGCGGCGTGCCACGGCGGCTTGGGGGTGCGGTGAGAATGCCGCCCGTGGATTTCAAAAATGATCTGCGGTTCATGCTTTGGCCATTGCCTTTGTGGAATCGAGGATGGTGCGGTAGCGTGCCCGTTCGCCGCTGATCATGCGAAACTGCGGCAGTCGTCTCGCGCACCCGTTTCCGGCCAGTCGGAGAGAACATTTTCTCTGTATAGGCAAGCGGCAATCTTGTCACTGCGTTGCCCGGGCATGGTCTTGGCCAATCGACCCAATTGTGGTCCTTATCGAGGTCCGGTTGTGGACTGGATTGTGATAGACTGGCCACGAATTTGGATATGTGAGTCTTCTGTAACTGGCCGGATTCGTGGGCGTAAGCACAATATTCTAATTCTTCATGGAGGTTCTTCTTAGCATGCGTCGTGATTCAGCGTTCCTTCTAATGCTTGTTTTGATCTGCTCGTTCCCGCTCGCCAGTCAGGATCCACGCGGGACGATCGTGGGCAAGGTTTCCGATACCACCGGCGGCGTCATTCCCGGAGTGACGGTGCGTGCGGTGAACGCAAGTACCGGAGTGAGCGTACGTGCCACCACCAACGCCGGCGGTCAGTATGAAATTCCTTACCTGGTCCCAGGCCCCTACAAGGTCGACGCTGACAGCGCCGGTTTCAGGCGCTGGTCGCACCCGGGAATCGAATTGCGCACCGGAGACCGCATCCAGATCGACATTCAGATGGTCCTTGGAGACGTGGCAGAAGTGGTGGAAGTGAACGCTGCGGCGCCAATACTCGATAGCGCCACTAGTTCCGTGGCCCAAGTGATGACCAGCGATGAGGCGGCCAACCTTCCACAACGCGGCGGCAGCCTGGCGTGGATCTACGGGCTGTCCCCTGGGGTGGTCATGCCCGGTCTGCCCGCCGGTGGGCCGTGGAACGTTGATCAGAGTTCGGCCCTCAGCGTGGCCGGCAGCGGCAACCGCGGCCTGGACTTCAGCGTGGACGGCGTCAGCAATAATTCCTACGATGGCAATGCCGCGTTCACCCCGCCGCCGGACATGGTGCAGGAGGTCCGTGTGCAGACGGCCACTTACGATGCCTCAATCGGCCACACCACCGGAGGCTCGTTGAGCATCAGTCTGAAATCCGGAACCAACGAGGTGCACGGATCCGGCGGAGCGGCGGCCGCCTGGGGGCCGCTGATGACACGGAATTTCTTTACCAACAAGTGGATCTTCGATCCCACTACCGGCCCGGTAACGGACGCGAAGATCAAGTCGCGCACGCCCGCAGAGAACTGGAAGAGGTACTCTGTGGCCGTCGGCGGTCCGCTGGTAATTCCCGGGCTTTACAACGGCAAGAACCGAACGTTTTGGATGTTCGGTTACCAGGGACACGATCGCAAACAGCCTGTCTCTAACCTGGTCTCGGTACCGACCGAGGCACAGCGGAAGGGCGACTTCTCCGCGCTGCTCGGGCTGGGAGCCGACTACCAGATCTACGATCCCTTTACCACTCGGGCCAGCGGATCGCGCTTGCAGCGAAATCCCCTGCCCGGCAATATCGTCCCGCCCAGCCGCATCCATCCCATCGGCCAGAAACTCGTTAATTACTATCCGCTCCCCAATACGACGGGCACCGCCGACGGCTTGAGCAACTACTCCGTAGAAACGCCCAAAGACCAGATCATGCGGCAGCCCGTGGTGCGCATCGATCAGAACTTCAGCGAGAAACACCGCATGTTTGCGCGGTACTCCCATTCGGATTTCACCGGCCAATTTGACAAGTACATTCCGGACAGCACAGTCCGCGGACGCGAACGGAAACGGCCGCACCGGGGTTTGGCGCTCGACAACGTGTTCGTGCTCTCTCCAGGAACGGTACTGGACGTTCGCTACGGGTTTACCTGGTTTTCCGAAGTGGAGAGTTTCGACAACCAAGGCTGGGACATCACCGAGTTTTTTTCCAAGGACCTGGTCAAACAACTTGATCCCGAAGGGATTTCGTTTCCGGATATCCGCAGCAAGGGCATGCTCACCCTCGGCAACGGCGGGGGATACACCCGGACCTACTACACACATAGCCTGCTGAACACCTTGACCTGGATAAAGGGTGACCACAGCCTGAAGTTCGGCGGCGACCTGCGCCTGATGATGGAAAACAACAAGTCGTTCGGAAACGTCTCGCCGCGCATGGATTTCAATGACGCCTACACGCGCGGACCGCTTGACAATTCGCCAGGTGCACCGGTCGGCCAGGGGATTGCCAGCATGCTTTTCGGCCTGCCCGATGGTGGCAGCACCAACGTGAACGATTCGCGCGCCGAGTCCACCCGGTATTACGGCATCTTCGTACAGGACGATTGGCGGGCCAACAACAAGTTGACCCTTAATCTGGGCCTCAGGTGGGAATACGAGAGTCCGCTCACGGAACGCTTCAACCGCGGCACTCGGGATTACGATTTCACCACCGTGAATCCGATCCAGGCTGCCGCGCGCGCCAACTACGCCAAATCGCCTATTCCGGAGATCGCCGTGAATCAGTTCAATACCATCGGCGGGGTCACCTTCCTGGGGATAGGCGGCAACCCTCGCGGACTGCGCAACGCGGATTATCGCGCCTTTATGCCGCGCGTCGGTTTCGCTTACCAGATCAGCCCCCGTACCGTGGCGCGGGCGGGGTACGGGATCTTCTTCGGGATGTTGGGATCAGAGTTCTATAACACCGACCTGCCCGGTTATAGCCAGAACACCAGTGTGATCGCCAGCGTGGACAACGGAATATCCTACGTGGGATCGGCAGCCAATCCCTTGCCTTTCGGCGTGGTGTTGCCGCAGGGTGCGGCGGGCGGATTGAGGACCTATCTCGGGCGCGCGCCCGGATTCTCCTCTTCTGACGGCCGCCGGCCGTACACGCAGCGCTGGAGCGCCACCATCCAGTTCCAGCCGTTCGACCGTAGCGTCATTGAGGTGGGATATCTTGGCAGCAAGACCGTCCGCTCGCGCGTCGATACGTCGTTCGACACCACACCGCGCCAGTACCTGAGCACTTCGCTGGCGCGCGACCAGGCAACGATCGATTTCCTCAGTGCCAAAGTAACGAACCCATTTCAAGGCATTGAAGGATTCGAGGGTTCTGCGATGGCGACAGGCAAGACGGTCAACCGCTCGCAGCTTCTCAGCCCGTATCCTCATTTCACGAGTCTCTCCACTGGCCTGCCGGCTGGATCGTCCTGGTACAACGGCCTGACTGCCCGCTTCGAACGCAGATTTACGGCCGGGTTGCAGTTCCGCGCGAGCTACACCTGGTCGAAGAACATCACCGCCACCAGCTACCTGGAGGCGACCGACTCGCGTCCCGAGCATGTGCTGGCCAACCTGGACCGGCCACACCGCCTGGTGGTTAGCACGGTCTATGAATTGCCCTTCGGCAGAGGCAAGCGTGTCTTCGGCAATGCGGGGAGTGTTCTGGACCGCTTCGTGGGTGGCTGGCAGACACAGGCCATCTACCAGATTCAGAGTGGGGCGCCCCTCGAATGGGGCAATGTCATCTACTACGGAGACAACTGGACGGACATCAAGCTTTCCCGCGGAGAGCGCAGCCCGGAGAGGTGGTTTGACACCAGCGGATTCGAGCGCAACACGCAGCGCCAACTCGCATCGAATATCCGCACGTTTCCGAGTCAGATCTCCTCCCTGCGCGCCGATGGGATCGACCTCTGGGACGTGAGCCTGTTCAAGAATATTCGCCTGCGGGAGAAGATGCGCCTTCAAGTGCGCGCGGAGGCCGAGAATATCGCCAATCACCCGATGTTCGACGCGCCCAACACAAACCCAACCAACAGCAACTTCGGAAAGGTGTTGGGCACACAGGAAGCTGAGGGGGCCCGGCGTGTCTTCCTCGGCTTGAAATTCATTTTTTAGCCCCGGGCTGAGGGTGAGCATCGCAGGCAATCCGATTTGAGCGAACCAGTAGCGCAGCCTCAATCCTGACTGCCGTCGATACGGCAGCAGCAGAGCTCCGCTGTCGGTCGATTCCGCGGAGTGCGGGCTGCGCGACCAGTCCTGATACCTGTTCAGGAAGTGTTTGCACCCTTAAACCGGCGGCCCCACAGTTCTGAATACCTGATCGCCGAGAAATCTACATGCGCGTTTGCGCTTGTTCAAGCTGATCTTATTCGGCGAAGCTCCGTTACGCTGGGCCCTGACCGAGTACCCGGAACACTACCACCGCGAGCGGAATCATCACGGGGAGGGGAACGCAGCCCGCGCTGCATGAACAACTTGGCCTCATCAAGCAACGCGTCACGGTGAAGCTTTGAATCGTGCTTACTGCTTTGCCACCAGTTCGTACCATGGTGAAAATGTCTGGCCCGCGGCCTGAATGTGAATCTGAAAGCCGCCCTTGATTCTCTCGACGTCCTTCACTGCCGCCTGGCGTGCGCCACGGCCGTCCAGGGGGTAGACTGTCAGCGCCTTCGCCGACGTACGTAGAGTGAGAAAACTTTCGACGCGCTTCATCCATGCCGGGCCGATTCCCTTGTCGATGGGGCCAGAAGGCTTATTCGCGACGTCCGGCTCCGGTTCGAGCGTCCAATGGCCTTTGCCGTAGGGAATCAGTTTCTGGGGGCGCGGCGGGTTCGATCCCGGCTGCGTGCGAAGAGCGTAGCCTGGCGTCGAGAGCAACAGCCGGCTGGATTCGGCGATGCCCTTGCCATCGAGAGCGGTCAGGAGAACGGTTGCGAACCCGGGATCATCACCGGCCAATCTCAGATCAATCGCTCCCGAAGTGACTGTCTTCCCGCCCGCGAAGCCAATAACGCCGGCCGCTTGGGGTGCGTGAATAAGGAACAGCTTTGCCCCCGGATCATAGTCCATCTCGCCGGTGTCAGAGCGATAGGGCGCTGCGCCGGCAGCTTTGGCTGCATCGGGAATGCTGTGCTCCGAGTCCGCTTTAATCGCAACGCGATGCAAAAGCGCAACCGCTGGATCGTAACCGGTCGCCGCCTTCAAGAAGTCCAGCACTCGGCCAACCACCTTTTTCTGGCCCGCCTCGAGACGCAACTGTTGCGAGATCGGGATCGTGATGGCTTGCTTCGCAGGTTGGATCGCGCCGGAACGAAGCAGCCAAGCCGACTGGCCGATATTGGGATACTTCGTCCAGTCACCCTCGAGATTTAAGCCGTTCGGAAGGTTTGCTCCCAGCCTGTGCGAGTAGGCGTAATGCATGACGGCGTCCCAATCCTGAAAAGCGGCGAACACCGCCAATGTGGGATCGATTTCGGCGCCGTACGTATTCGGCCACCGTTGGTTGAATTCGCTGATAGTGTACGGGCGGTCCGCTTCGCGAAACGCCGCTATGTTCAGAATCGCTTCAAGCCCGGACCCGCTGCTGGATAGGTTCTGTATCCGCCAGTCCCTTTGATCCCATGCGCTCCAGGGCCCGTTAGGAAAGATGTAAAAATCGACATAGAAATGGCCGTCCTGATAGTCGAGATCGGCCTGCGAATCGAGAGTAAGGAAACCTGCAAAATTCATCTGCGTTCCCGTCACGGGCACTAACTTGTCGGAGGCTTCGCGCACGGCGGCAAGGATGCGGGAGTTGTATTGGCGGTCGCGATCCGTCAGAAAAAGAAGAAAGTCGTTCGTACGTTGGCCAGGCTCGGGCTTATCGGCTTTCACCAATGGGGCCGTCTCGGATGTGTGGTATTTGTTGCGCAGAAACGCGTTCCACTGGCGCTCGAGTTCCGTCCTGTACTCGCCCACCAACGCATTGTCGATAGCGCGAGACTGCCAGGCCTTAATCATCGAGGCCTCGTTATTCAGTTCCACCATGGCCAGGACCGGATCGTTCTTCAGATTCAGCGCCGCAATCAGCTTGCGCGCGTACTCGGCCTGCAGGTCGATCATGCGGGGAAAGAAGATGTGGAGCGGCTTGCTCTGCTTCGGAAAGTCGACTCCCTTGGGCAAGGCGGGAACGTGGTCGACCTCCGGCCGGAACTCGTACCCGATGTGCAGGTTCAAATCCACATATATGCCTTCGGCTTTGAACGCGTTCAGAAAATTCCGCAACCGCGCGATCGCGACCGGATTCAACGTGGGATAAGGCCCGAGGGTGAGCGTGCTGGTGGCGTCTTCGGGACGGCGGTCCGGCTTGCTATCCAAATGATGCAGCCGCACGAGGTTGACGCCGAGCCGCCGCAGCCGCTTGGCAATTCGCGGCGCATCGGCCGTCTCGGGGAAGTTCGCGGCAAAGGCGAGGTTCACGCCGAACATCCGGACGCGCCGGCCATCGCCGATCCGGCAGAAGTGGCCATCCCTAACGACGACGCGGTCGGCAGGCGTGAGCGCGTGATTCAGAAAACTGAAATCCGGCGCGCCGCTTAGATGGTCCTCGTCAATGGAGAATTTGAAGAAGTCCGCATCTTGAGCAAAAACGGGCGCAAGGAGTGTGAGAAAAGCAGGCAGAAGACGAATAAGCATAATGGATTAAGACTCTTTGACGCGGCGGCGGAAGGCCAGGTAGTCCCGTAGCCTGGAGGCAACGAGCGTATCCCCGGTTTGGTCGAGATGGGCCAGCAGGCGGTCCTCAAGATTGCGTTGCACGGAAGCCACAGCCGGAGTATCGATGCAGTTGTTCAGTTCACCCGGGTCCTTCCGCAGATCGTAAAGCTCGTCGAGACCGGCTGGATTGAAACAATACTTGAACTCGGCGGTGCGAACAGCCCGTAGCCCAAACCACAATCCGTTGTACCACTCGTAACGGTAGAAAGCCTCATCGGGGGTCTTCCAGGCGGTATCGCCGTGTTCCATCAACGGCCGCAGCGACCGGCTGTCCACGTTCGGGACGTCCGGTTCCAGGCCGGCCCATTCCACTACGGTCTGGTTGATATCCATGGAGTGGACGTGCCGGGAAACCTGACGCGGCTGCACGCCAGGCCACCGCACAAGCAGCGGAATTCGCATCACCTCGTCGTAGCTGTACGGTCCTTTGTCATAGCGGTTGTGCGCGCCGTTCATATCGCCGTGATCCGCGATCACGATAACCAGCGTATTGTCCCACTGCTTGTTAGCCTTGAGCGCGTCAATTACTTCACCGAGGGCGCGATCAAGCAGCGTCACGAAACCATGGTAAAAGGCGTTGCTGCGCCGCCAGTCGTCGTCCGACATATGGGCGGTGTCGTGAAACGGCCACATGACGTCCGCCTGATAAGCCGGCTTCTTATCGAAAGTATCGTGCAGGTTGACGGGCAATTTGGTCGAGCGCCAATCGTACATCGTATTGTAAGGTGCGGGCACATCATACGGCGGGTGCACCGCCGTGAAACTGGCGGTCAGAAAGAAGGGCTGGTTTTTCTCCGCGGCCTCCTTCAGGAAACGGACACCCGACTGCGCGACATTGTGCGCTACGCAGTTCTCGTATGTGCCCGGTTGAGTCTTATAAAACCCAGGCTTCTCGGGGAACGTCCGGCCCTTTTCGTAATACGGCTTGGTTAGCGAAAAGTCGGGCTTGTTGGTCTTGCCTGGAATACGCGGCCGATCAAATCCAGTAGCCGGGTAACGATGCGCTCCGCGGCGGATAGGGCCATCCTGACCCAGATGCCACTTCCCGAAGTATCCGATGAAGTAGTCCTTTTTCCGCGCCCATTCGATTAAAGTCGTATGCTGCAGGTCCAACCCTGTCGTACGAGCATGCCAGCCGTAAGGGTTGTCCTCCATTCCGGTGCGGTGCCCGAGTCGCCCCGTGAACAACGCGCCGCGGGCGGGCGAGCAGAGCGCGGTAGTGGTACAGGCGGTGCGAAAATTCACTGCTTCGGCCGCAAAACTCTCCAGGTTCGGGGTCTTGGCCGGCCCGCCGGCATAGGAGGCCACATCGTGCTGAAATTGTTCGCAATAGAGCAGCACGATGTTTCTGCGCTCGCCGCGTATCTGGGCGGGTGCTGTGGCTCCCATCACGGGAACCGCGGCCTGCCTGAGAAAAGTTCGCCGATTCATATAAAGGCTCTACCAATTATAAGGAGACCTGATCGAGGCGTCAAACCAATAGAGTTGCGGTTTGACGGCCGCTGTAACCGTATTCTACAATGGTTGGTCCATTTAGAGGAGATTTTGGGGATTTGGATCTGAATCTTAGCCTCCAGGATAAAGTATGAAGAAAACGGTTGCTCTTCTGATCCTGCTTGCCTGCGCCGCAGACACGGCGTTTGGGGAAACCCTCAGTTTGGATGGCGCCTGGCAGATTGTATTCGACCACCGCAACGAAGGGCGCGCGGCCCAATGGTACAAACAGAAGACGTTTGAATCCTTGGCCAGCAAGCGAACCATTCAGGTTCCAAGCTGTTGGGAGACTATCGAACAAGATTACGAAGGCGCGGCATGGTACGGATTGCGAATTCGAGTGCCGGCCGCCTGGAAGGGAAAGCTTATTCGGCTGCGTTTCGACGCCGTGAATTATCGTGCCGAGGTCTGGATAAACGATCAGCCGGCCGGTTTTCATGAGGGCGGCTATACGCCTTTCGAATTAACGGTCGGCGACCTGCTGCGGTCTGGTGAGGAGAATTTTCTCGCTGTGCGCGTGCTTGGTCCAGTGTTAACGAAGGACACGATTCTGGATGGCATTGGGCCGAATGAGACGCCTCATTGGCGCGGCGCGATCACGGGCGGAATATGGCAATCCGTGCAACTGGTAGCATCGAACGAGGTTTATGTCTCCCGAGTCTTCGTACAGCCGGATATCAAAGGTAGCCGGGTGGTGGTCCGGACAGAGGTGGAGAATGCTTCCAGAAAAGTGCGTCCGGTTACGCTCGAACTCGTTCTGGATGGTAACGCAGGAGGCGCCAGGCGGGAGATCGCGCTGCGGCCGGGTCAAAACGTCGTCGAAGCCGAAATCAGTATTCCCAACGCAAAGCTCTGGTCTCCGGAGCACCCGAATCTTTACACGCTACAGGCGGCCTTGAGTGAAGGCGGTAGTGTTCTGGATCGCGCTCAGCAGCGCTTTGGAATGCGCGAGTTCGTTATCCGCGGGCGCGATTATTACCTCAACGGGCAGAGAATCTTCATCAAAGCGGGCTTTTGGGAGGGACTCTATCCGCATACGCTTGCGTTTCCTCCTAACCCCGATATAGTGCGCCGGGAAATACGACTGGCGAAGGAAGCCGGATTCAATGTGCTGCGCCCGTGGCGCAAGCCGCCCGCTCCCATTATTCTCGAGCTTGCCGATGAGATGGGCATCATGCTGGTTGGCGCCCCGCCGATCGAATGTATGGACTATTGGCCGCAGCTTGCACCGGAAACCGAGCAGCGCATTGCCAACGAAATCCGAGAGATGATCCTGCGGGATCGCAATCATCCGTCAGTTATCTACTGGGAATTGTTCAATGAGATCGTTCGTCCTGGCTTGGCGCGGCTGAAACAAGGCATGTCGTTGTTGGCGCGGGGCTTGGACCCAACTCGAATCGTCATTGACGAATCGGGTGGCTGGGCCGAGGGCGCTCACGCCTATCCGCCCTACGGCTACGAACCAGTGGCGATTAACGAAGTACATTCTTATAGGCCGGCGCCAGTCTCGCCCCAAACCTACGACCTCTACCTTCGCCTTCCGCAACAGGGCTCTGATGCGCGGATGCTTGGCAGAAGCGCTATGAAAGCTCCGGACGGGCTGATCTTCGTGTCCGAAGTTGGTTATGGCGCTTTTCCCGATCTGCCTGCTAATGTGGAGCGCTACAAACGGGAAGGCAATCCGCTCACGCCGGATTACCGTTATCATGTGCTGCTGCTCGAAGGCATCGAAAAGGCTGCGCGCCAGATGAAGTGGGACGAGATCTTCCCCGACACGGCGGCGTTGTGCCGGGCGTCGCAGCGAGTGCAGGCGGAAGGGAACCGGATACAATTGGAAGCTCTCCGGCTAAACCCGCGCATCGCCGGTTACTGTCTGCATGCCTATACCGATGGTGACTGGGTGATCGGCGCGGGCGTTTTGGACCTCTTCCGTAATCCCAAGTTGGTTTACGAAACCGTGAAACGCGTTCAGGCGCCGCTCTATATCGCGGCCAAGGTGGACCCGCCAAATGTCAGCGAAGGGCAGACTGCCCAGTTGCGCTTTCTGGCGGTGAATGAACAGGGCGCTCGCACCGAAGAGCTAACGTGGGAAATTGCCGGCCCCGACGGCAATGTGCGACATCGCAGGAGTAATAAGGTCTCGATCGCCGCCGGAATCAGCACTCTGCTCGAAACTGAATTGCCTCCGCTCGGGCCATCGGGTACCTACAAAGTGCGGGTACGAGCCGCCGGTTACGCGAATGAGCACGAGTTCTTTTACCTGGCAAAGAAGGACTTGCAGGTGCCCGCTGCGGAGTTCGCCGTGCTCGATCCGAAAGGCGAGCTCACGCCGTTTTTGAAAACGCACGGATTGCACTTTCGCGAATTCAGCGGCGCCGGGAATCTTCCGGTAATCGTGGCCACCGATACATCGCGAAATGCCGAAACCCTGCAGCAGTTCACACAAGTGATAGCGCATGTCAAGCGTGGCGGAGTGGCGGTTTTTCTCAAGACTCCTGGCATCCGGACTGTCCCCAAGAGGGTCGAGAACGAACTTGTTCGCACGGGTGTGTTCCCGTTCAAAACGCGGCTGCGGGCCGCACGCGGGAATTGGGACCCGGTGAATCATGGAGTCCGCCCGCACCCCATCTTCGAAGGACTCCCGGTCAAAGACTTCATGGGTCAGGCTTATCTGAATGTCTGCGCGAACGAAACCATTGAGGGCATTCAGGAGCCGCCGATCGTAGGCTCGCTCAGTTACGAGTGGGGAACGACCAGGCCGGACGCGAACTACCATGGGCCCCGGAACGTCTGGTGGGGATCGGATTTAGTAGAGGTTCCCTACGGCAGTGGCCGCCTGTTGCTTTCGACTTTACGGATTACGGAGAATTTGGGGCAAGACCCCGTGGCCGACAAATTGTTCTATAACATCGTGCGATGGGCTGCTTCCCGGCACTAAACAAGGCCGCTTAATTGGCCTCGACGGCCGATCGCGCTGGCCTGCATGCGAGCACTACCGTAGCCAGAGACCCTAGGCAAATAACGGGCGCGGCCCCTGGCGACGCCACCGGACCTTCAGCGGCGTTGTTCGAAAGAATTTTTTGAGGTAAAGAAGTATATGCTAGAAAGTACAATGGAAACCATCTCTCGACGAAGCATGCTTGCGATGCCCTGGTTGGCCTGCAGTCCATTTGCCGGCCGCGCTTTTGGGACCGCAGCCGGACCCAAACGTCCCAACATCCTGTACATCATGACGGACGACCACGCCGCTCAGGCGATCAGTTGTTACGGCAGCAAGGTGAACCGCACGCCGAACCTCGACCGGATCGCCACCGAAGGAATGCGCATGGACCGGGTCTTCGTGACCAACTCGATCTGTACCCCGAGCCGCGCCGCCATTCTGACAGGCAAGTACAGCCATCTGAACGGAGTGCCGGTATTCAACCGATTTGACGGATCACAGCCCACAGTGGCGAAACTGCTTCAGCAGGCGGGCTACTACACGGCGATGGTTGGAAAATGGCACCTGGGAAGCAACCCGACCGGGTTCGACTACTGGAACATCCTTCCCGGACAGGGCGTATATAATAATCCGACCTTTTATGACAAAGATGGCTCCGCGGAGTACAAGGGCTATGCCACGGACATCATCGCTGACATCAGTATCGAGGCACTGAAGAATCGGCCGAAAGACAAGCCGTTCTTTATGATGTCGCATCACAAAGCGCCGCACCGGGAGTGGACCCCTGACGAGAAGCACAGGAAGATGTTCGAGAACAAGCACATCCCTGAACCGGAGAATTTGCGCGACGACTATTCGGGGAGGACCGATGCCCTCCGCGAGCAGCGTCAATCGGTCTTCCGGGACCTGACCCGGTTCGATCTCAAGCTCACGCCGCCAACGGGACTATCCGGCCCGGCACTGCGTGAGTGGATGAGGACGAAGCCCACGGAAGTCGAAACAGAAGTGGACGGCGTCAAGAGAAGACTAACAGGCAAGGAGTTGGAGGACTGGAAATATCAGCGCTATTTGCAGGATTACCTGGCTTGCGTGCAGAGTGTGGACGACAATGTGGGCCGCATGCTGGATTGGCTGGATGCGAATGGGCTTAGGGAAAACACGGTCGTCATCTACAGCAGCGATCAAGGTTTTTTCCTTGGCGAGCACGGTCTGTTCGACAAGCGCTTCATGTATGAAGAGTCGCTGCGCATGCCGTTCCTTGTCCGCTGGCCAGCCGGCGTCCGGCCAGGCAGCACTTCGGACGCGATAGGGATCAACTGCGATTTTGCTCCGACATTCCTGGATCTGGCCGGCCAGCCGACGCCGAAAGACATGCAGGGCCGCAGTTTCGTTCCGATCTGGAAAGGTAAGAAACCGCAGGATTGGCGCCACGCGATGTATTACCGCTACTACCATGATCCGGGTGACCACAACACGAGGGCGCATTACGGAATTCGCACCGACACGCATAAGTTGATGTATTTCTGGAAGAAGGACCAGTGGGAATGCTATGACCTGGTGGCGGACCCCCAGGAAATGCACAACATTTACAACGATCCCAAGGCCCAGAAAGTCGTGGCGAGTTTGAAGCAGGAACTCTACCGGCTCAAGAAGGAACTGAAGGACGACGACCAGTTTGCCGAGAGTCAGCCGAAGGACTCGTCATACGTCCAGGCGCCTCCGCCCAAGAAGCAGTGACCAGGCGCGCGCGGACCAGGACGATCTCGGTGGTGGGCCTGGATAGAATCCACGGAAATTTTAGCTAATTCCCGAGGAATCCATCCAGGGTCTTTCGCCAGTCAACCGCGCACGTATAGTCAAATTAATCATGCGGCGCGAGCGTAGCACCTCAGAGTGGAAGTGCGCGATGTACTCGGTCAGCGCTCGCCATCGTGAGCCTTCACTGAACAAGATCAGCTTGGAGAGGCACTCCTGCTTCGCCGAGCGCACCCACCGTTCCGCGAATGCATTCAGATTTGGGCTCTGCGGCGGCAAGACGACGAGCCGCACGCCCGCGGACCGCAACACGTTGCGAAAGGCAGTACAGCACTTCGTGTCGCGGTCGTGCAGCAGATACCGTTGGTCGCGGAGATGGCCAGTTTCTTCGTCGGTTGCGTTGCGCGACATCTGCACCATCCAGTCGGCCGTCGGGTGGCGCGTGCTGCCGGCAAGCGTGATTCGGCGAGTCTCCAGTTGCACGAAGAACAGCACGTAGTAAGTGGCCAGGCCTCGCCAGGTGAGCACTTCGAAAGTGAAGAAGTCAGTGCCGGTTAGAACTGCCATGTTTCTCGTTACCGGTTCCTCCCTCCCACTGTCGGCCCAAATCGACATGGGAGCACTGGTGCCAGGCGTCGATCTCACACTCACGAATGAAGAGACCGGCGTAGTGCAGAAGATCCGATCCCAATCCGGCGGAAACTACGTTTTCAATGCCGTGCCAGTCGGTTCCTGCCTGCTTAGGGTCCAGGCGCCTGGATTCAACGCATATGTGGTGACGGCTATCCGCGTCCACGTTCAAAGCGTGCTGACGATTGACGTCCCGCCGGAGGTCGGCGCCCTCAACGAGGTCTTGACGAACTGTCTGCCGATCTCAGCCAGAGTGGAGCGCTGTGGATCGGACAGGCGCAATCGGGTAGGTAGATACGGGCAAAGGATGCGATTCTCGGCGATGAGATATTCATTCTGGAGAAGCAAGCGCTGGTTACATAATGCGCATTCTGGCACAGAGGCAGTGCGCCGAGTATCTTGGCCATACGCCGTGGCGCGCCTCGAACAACAACCACCAGCACGGACCTTCGCAGACCCGGCTTCCGGGCGAGAGTTGGCCACCCGGGGCGCGCTTGAGACGCGCCCAAGGTACCGGAGTCGTAGCGTTGCAAGCGTTACCAAATCAGTTTCGCAGCAATTTGCACCTGTCGCAGAATATTGCGCTGGCCACCGCCGCTGATCCTCCCGATGGTTCCAACCTTCTCGTCGAGACTCGTGTAGAAGCCATTCTGGAAGAGTGGGTGATTGAGAATGTTGAATCCTTCCAGCCGCAACTGGAGCTTGACATTCTCGCGAATAGCGAAGTATATTCCGCATCATTGGAGGAGAATAGGAACAGTATGGAAGCTGATCCTCGCGCGAATTTGGGAGGTCTAGCCGCCCACCTGGACAGGCTGCTGCCCGACCTTGAGGCAGTCTATAGGGACCTGCATGCGCATCCTGAGTTATCCATGCAGGAGGTGCGCACTTCTGGCGTCGTGACGGACCGCCTTCGTTCTGCGGGCTACGAGGTGACGCCGGGTATCGGGAAGACCGGTGTTGTGGGCATATTGTGGAACGGAGCGGGACCGACCGTGATGCTGCGCGCCGACATGGACGCGCTGCCAGTGGAAGAGGCAACCGGTCTGCCGTATGCGAGCCGAGTCACGGCAACCGACCGGGCTGGCAAAACGGTGCCCGTCATGCACGCCTGTGGTCACGACATGCACGTAGCGAGTCTCGTCGGAGCAGCGACGCTGATGGCCCAAACCCGCGATATGTGGCATGGAACGCTGATCTCGGTATTCCAGCCGGCCGAGGAAACGGGTGAAGGCGCACGGGCTATGATCAACGATCGCTTATTCGAGCGGTTCCCCAAACCCGACGTCATCCTTGGACAACACGTGATGAGCATGCCTGCCGGCGTTTTGGCATGCCGCTCTGGAGTGATTACGTCGGCCGGCGACAGCTTCGAGATTCGGATGTTCGGGCGCGGGGCCCACGGGTCAATGCCGGAGGCCAGCATTGACCCCGTAGTGATGGCGGCGTCGACGGTCCTGCGGCTCCAGACGATTGTTTCCCGTGAATTGGCGGCCGCCGAATCCGCTGTGGTTACCATCGGCTCGTTGCAGGCGGGAACCAAGGAGAATGTCATCCCGGACGAGGCGATTCTGAAGGTGAATGTGCGTACCTATGAGGAAGGCGTCCGCCGCCGAGTGCTGGCGGCAATAGAACGAATCGTCAAAGCGGAGGCTGCAGCCTCGGGAGCACCAAGAGAGCCGGAAATCAAGCCTCTCGACCGCTACTCCGCCGTGCGAAACGATCCAGATGCCGCACAGCGGGTGATGAATGCGTTCGCCCGGCACTTTCCGGGCCGGGTTCAGGAAACCAGGCCTACGAGTGCGAGCGAGGACTTCGGGTGTTTCGGAGAGGGGTGGCACGTGCCATCCGTATTCTGGTTTATCGGCGGCATCGATCGCGAACTCTATGAGCAGGCCCAGAAAGCGGGTCGCATGGGGGACATTCCAACCAACCACAATCCACGATTCGCGCCCGTGATTCATCCGACGCTTGAAGCCGGGGTTGAGGCCATCGTTGTGGCCGCACGAGCCTGGTTATCGCAATAGACTGTCATGCCTGCTAGAGAAGAAGTAGTTGTCAACCTCCTGCTCACGATCTTCGATCTCATTGGAACCTTTGCTTTCGCGATCAGCGGCGCGATTGCGGGCGCGCGGCACAAACTTGATATCTTCGGCGTCCTCGTCCTTTCCTTTGCGGCTGCGACATTTGGAGGGATCACTCGCGATGTTCTCATCGGTGCACTTCCGCCCGCCTCGATCCAGGATTGGAGATACGTAGCAGTTTCGGTCGTCGCGGGTATCACGACGTTCTTCTGGTATGCGAAAGTAAGCCGCATGCAACATGCTGTCCTCATATTCGACGCCGCCGGACTTGGGCTGTTTGCAGTAACTGGCGCGGGTAAAGCACTGGCCTATCATCTGGGTCCGATCCCAGCGGCTCTGCTCGGCATGTTGACTGGTATCGGAGGCGGTGTGGTGCGTGATGTGCTTGTCTCGGAGGTCCCTGCAGTCTTTCGCACGGATATATATGCAGTCGCCGCTTTGGCCGGCGCGAGTGTCGTCGTCGTCGGCAACCTACTGCGGTTGCCGCCTCAGCCAGTTGCTATCGGCGGAGCGCTACTTTGTTTTGGAATTCGAATGATGGCCATCTATCGCCGCTGGCGCTTTCCCGTTGCACGCACACCTGAATCGCCGCCCAAGTAGTTCCGGTAGTTCCTGCTCTGGACCAGCTATATTGGAGTATGAATCTCACTCGCCTCCTTGTGATCGATGACGACGTGAAACTGTGCCGGTTGCTGGGCGACTATTTGAACCCGCTGGGCTATGAAGTTGTGGCCTCGCACACTGGCCCAGATGGACTGGAACGCGCACTGGACGGGTCATTCGCGGCGGTGATTCTAGACGTCATGCTGCCGGGCATGAACGGCGTTGACGTACTGCGCGAGTTGCGGCGACGGTCTCAGGTGCCGGTGCTAATGCTGACTGCATTAGGAGACGAACCGGACCGGATCGTCGGCCTGGAAATGGGGGCGGACGACTACCTTCCGAAGCATTTTTCCTCGCGGGAATTGCTGGCACGGCTGCGCGCTGTACTGCGGCGCTCTCTCGTCACCGCTCAACTGAATGAGCCCGCCCAAAGCCCGGCGATTCATGTCGGGGAGCTTTGGATGGAAATGGAGGCGCGCACCGCCGCGCTGGGGGACAAGCCGCTGTCTCTGACTCCCGTCGAGTTCGAATTGTTGGCTTCGCTGGCGCGCTCAGCGGGCCGGGTGCGTACGCGAGAGCAGTTGTTGCTGGAGGTGGCCGACCGCGACTTCGAGTCGTTCGACCGGGCCATCGACGTGCACATTTCTTCACTACGCCGCAAGTTGGGGGACGACCCCCGCGCGCCACGTTACATCGAAACGGTACGCGGCGCCGGGTATCGGATGCGTAAACCCTGCGCCGCGCCTGGCGAGTGAGCGTTCTCAGCGCTTCTTCAGGGTGACCTCCTTTCCGTGTGCGGAATCAGAACGAGAATCGCACGGACATCTCAAGGTTGCGATTCGCGCCGCCCGACCCCGGGCCACGCCGCCCACCGCCGCTGATGGCCACCGAGGTGGCGAACAGGGGCGAACTGAGGTTGCCGATTGGCGGGGCCAGGTTGACGGTGTTGAGCAGATTCCGGGCTGCCACCGAGAAGGTCAGTGTATAGCGCCGGTCGCTCGAACCGCGCCCGTGGTCGTCGCCCGGACCGTGTCCGCCCGGGCCGCCAGGAGCGCCGCCAGGAGCGCCGCTTCCTTGTCCGCTGTGATGCTCGTCGGTGGCTGCCGGGCCTGCCGGACCGGAGGAAACCTCGCCGAACCCGAAGGATCGCGAGACGCGCAGGTTGACCACTACCTGCCCCGGTCCGTTGCCCAGGTTGCGCGGTGCAATCGCCTCTCCGGCGATGGGGGAGGTATCGAAGATGCCGTAGGACGTCCGCACCACGCTGGCGCGGGCGAGGTCGGTGGCAAGAGCCGGGCGGTCGTTGAAGATTGAATCGCCGTTCAGGTCGCGTCCAGCGGTGATATTGAACGGCATTCCAGAACTGGCGGTAACGAGCGGGCTGAAGGTCAACCCGAGCGGGGCGACAATGTTGCCGCCCAGCATGATGCGGTGCCGCACGTCAAAGCCCGCGCGGCCGTATTCGCCGGCGATGTTGTAGCTATTGGAAGGAAAACTTCCGGCGCCATCGCTGTCGCTATAGGCCTTGCCCCAAACGTAATAGCCCAGCAAGCTCAGGTTGCGGTTCAGGCGCGTGTTCCAGTTCGCGAGCACCTGGGTCTGGCGGAAGAATCCGGAAGCCTCGTACAGGTAGACGTTGCCGCCTACGCCGGGGCGGACGCCGGAGTTGGCGTCGAGTGGATTGTAGGTTCCGGTGAGGGGAGCGTTGATATTGCGCGACCGCAGGACGCGGACGCCGCGCGAGTTGCTGTAAGTCAAGCTCATCGTGGTGTTGCCCGGCAACTGCCGTTCGTAGGTGACAGCCACCTGGGCGATGTACGGCGCGTGGAGGTTGCGGTCCATCACACGGATCGCCTGGTCCACCACCTTGCCTGACAGGGCGGACAAGGGCGCGAGGTTCGGATAGAAGTCCGGGTTCGGCACGACGTACTGCCTCCGCCGCGCGCCGTCCAAGCGCAGGGCATCCATGGTCAAGCCCGCGCTGACTCGCTCGTAGAACATGCCGAAGCCCGCGCGGATTACCCCGGCCCGGTTGCCGGTCCCGCCTCCCGGAGCCCAGGCAATGCCTATGCGGGGTGCCAGGTTGCGCCGGTCGCCAATGTTGGTCTGCAACTCGTAGCGAAACCCCGTAGTAACGGTGAAGCGCCGATGGATGCGCCAGTCGTCCTGGAGATACATGCCGGCGTCAGTCTGCCGGACCGCGGCGAACGCGTCGCCGGCAGTCAGGGTGAACTGGCTTGCGCCACCGCCCATCGCTCGAATCTGCGCGGCAGAGAGGCCGCTAGTCAGGCCAGCTTGGGTAATGCGGTAAGCCTCCAGGGTGTTGAACAGGAACGACCCGTTAAAGTTGCTCAGGGAGAGGTCGCTCTGACGGCCGCTCCGCACCCGCCCGCCCAGCTTGATCATGTGCCGGTTACGCGAAATCGAGAGCAGGTCGGTGGCTTCGAAGCGGCTGTCCCTCGACCTGTAATCTCCGCCCTCAGCGCTGCCTCCCGTGAACGAGTCCGTGACCTGAACTCCGGTGGCGGTACTTGTCGGCCTGCCGGCGGTGGTGTCGCGCGAGTACTGCAAACGGACCTCATGAACCGCCGAGGGACCAATCAGCGCAGTCTCGGTCAACTGAACCGTGGTTTCGCCGGTGTCGTTCGTCGAAGCCCGAGTGGGCAGCGTGAACGTACTGAGGCCCGCGTTCTTCATGGTCCGCTGCTCGGTGAAGAACCGGGCCACCAGGGTATTGTTGGTGCTCAACTGGTAATCGACGCGGCTCTCCATCTCGGTCATGTCCACGGGGGTCACCACCGATTGTTGGAACCGCGTCGGGTTCAGGCCGGAGCCGAGCGTCAGCGCGTTGATCACGGCAACTTGCTGGATATTGAAGCGTTCCAACGCAAGGTAGAATGACGAGCGCTTGGAAATGGGTCCGCCCACGTTGCCTTCGATCATTTTGCGCTGGTAGGGCGGCTTGTCGAGGGCAAACGGATTGCGGGCGTTGAACCTCGCGTCGCCGAATTCAAGCCCCACTTCGCCGCGGAAGGTGTTGGCTCCGGGCTTGGTGAAGATTTCCACTCGACCAAAGCCGAGCCTGTCATATTCCGCCGAGAAGGGATTCGAATTTACGCGGATCTCGCGAATCGAAGCCTTGGAAGGGAGTTTCCCGCCGGAGAAGCCGTCCACGAAGATCTCGCCGCCGCCGGGCCCCACGGAGGGTCCGGCAAGCGCCTGGAGGTCTTCGGCCAAGTTATCGCGATTACTCGATAGCGCCCGGAGATTCTGCCCCGACACGACCACAGTGCTCGCGCTGGCGCCCGGATCGACATCCACCTGCCCCTGGCCGCCGACCGTAATCTCTGACCGGACCGAGGATAGCGCCAGCGTGATGCGGTGCGTCAGAGTGCGGCCCGCGGTGACGCGCAGGCGGGAGACTTCGTAACGATCGAAACCCGCCACTGTGACCTGCACCCGGTAGTCGCCCGGCGCCAGGCCGGAGACCAGGTACCGCCCCTGGGCATCTGACGGGGCCTTCGACTGGAAGCCGGCGGGACCAGATAGTTCCACCACCGCGCCCGGAACTACCGCTCCGGATGAATCCAGCACCACCCCGCTGATGAGCCCCGTTTGAGCCTGCGCCCTCAGCGGAGCACTGCACAGGATCAGGGCCGCGGCCAGAAGGACACAAGCCGCGCGGAAGATAGAGAACCGTTTCATTTACTGCCTCCTCGCTCGCCGGAAGGCTCCGGATCGAGACTCAAATTCCAGGAGCCCAACAACTCCCGCTGCGCCTCACGAGACCGCTTGAACAGCGGTTCGGCGCCAGCAATCAGGGCAATTACCGGAATACGAGCCCCGGCCTGCGTACCGGTCGCCCCGGTGGCGATGATCACGGCATCACCCGGTTTCAGTTCCGCTAGGGTCACGGCATGCGAGCTTTCCAGAATGGTCTGCGGATCGGAGCTGGCGATGCCCTTGTCGCCCTGCTTGGCGGACTTGCGCGCCGTCAGGGCCGAGGCATCATCCGGGCGCAACTTGCGAAGGATGGAGGCCGGTCCGATTTTCACCACGAGGGGCGGGCCGCCTTCCGCCGGCTCAACAGTAAACTCCTGCTGAGCCGGATTGACAGCTTCCACGGTAGCCGCGAAATTACGGAACAGCCCGGAGACGATCTTGTCAGCCGTCAAAATCGTTCCATCGCCGCTGCGATTCCCCAGCGCCTGCAACTGGTCGCCTACGCGGATGTCAGTGAGTGCCGCCGGCCGGGCGTCACTGAATCGGGCGGAGTCCGCCCGGTACCGGCGCTGCTCGGTCTTTCCGGTCACGATCACTACAATCACCTCTGCGACCGGGCGCGGGTTGGTTGTGATGGTCACCTCACCGGTTTCCGCGCGCAGCGCCGTGACTTTGCCCGAAATCCCACGTGCTTTCCAGTCGGCCCTTTCCGCGTGTTGCTGACGCAACAGGTCGGCCTGGCTGATCACAACCAACTGCGTGGCGATCACGACGTCACTAGTTACCGAGGCGCTTCGCACCAACACGCGGTCTCCAGCCCGCACCTCCTCGAACGCAATTCTGACGGCCTTGGCGATATCCCTCTCTCCTGGCGCGACGCGGAGGGCCTCCAGAGCCTGCGGCACTCCGATCCACTTTTCGCCGCCGCCGTCCAGTTGCACGAGCAGCGCCCGGCTGCCCGATTCCACTTTCGCCACGGCGCCCATGTAGCGCACGTCCGGCGCGGGTGGCGGTTGTGTAGTCTGCCCGAATGCCGCCGCGGCCAGGGCCGCGGTAGCGGTCAACAATAATTCACGCATGGTTATCTCCGCGCGGCCTTCGGTCGCGCCTGAGAACAGTTCAACAGCCGCATGTAAAGGTTTCGTTTTCGATCCGGTACCGGAATGTAAAAAACAGGTAAAAGAGACCTGATGCTTTCGGAAACCGTTTATAGTGTGTTTAGCCGTCCGGGTGGTAGAGTATGAAATTTCGTCTGACTCTGCTGAGCAAAGTTCTTTTCATCGCGTTCATTAACCTGCTGCTGTTGGGTGCGGCGTTCTTGTTGCTCGTCAGGTTCGAGTACCACCTGGATCTGGAGTCGTTTCTGCTGTCACCTGCGCATGATCGGATCCTGGCCACCACCCGACTGCTGGCGCTTCAACTGGCCGAATCCGAGTCCGCCGCGTGGGATGCGGTAATGGAACGGTACGCCACGGCAAATCGCGTCAAAGCTCGCCTTGTGGACGACCGCGGCACGGTGCTTGCGGGCGACCGGCAGCCGCTGCCCGCCGAGGTGCTCGAGCGGTTCTTGGTCAGATACCGGCCAACTCAAGGACCCCGAGGACACGGACGCGGCCACGAGGCCAAATACGAGCTCTCGTTCCTCGGCACCACATCCGGAAGCCATTGGGTTGCCGTACCGGCGCCGCTTCCCCATCCGGACGCCAGCCGCGGCGATCCGCATGCATGGATCGTGCTCACCTCCACTGGCGAGGATGACCTCTTCTATGTGGACACCAAGCCGTGGATCGCAGTGGGTTGTTCCGTCATTCTCATCTCTATCGCTTGCTGGTTGCCGTTCGTGCGTGGTCTCAACAGGTCCATTTCGCGAATGACTGCCGCCACAGCCCGGGTGGCCGAAGGTCACTTTGAGACGCAACTGCCGGTGCGCCGTCGCGATGAGCTCGGAGTGTTGGGCGCTTCCATCAACCGCATGGCTTCGCAGCTTGACCGCCTGGTAAATGGCCAGAAGCGTTTCCTGCGCGATGCGGCCCACGAGCTTCGCTCCCCCATCGCACGGATCCAGGTGGCCCTTGGGCTGCTCGACCGCTCTGCTACCGCCGAACAACAGGCCACCCTGGCCGACCTCCGCGAGGACGTCGAGCACATGGGCTCCCTGGTCGACGACGTCCTCGCTTTCTCGCGCGCGGCAACCCGCCCCGTCGCGCCGCAGATGCGCGATGTGCCCCTGGCCGCCCTCGTAGCGCGCGTGTTGGAACACGAAGCCCGCTGCGGCGTCGAGATCAGGACCGCGGTGGACGAGGGCCTGCAGGTGCAGGCCGATCCGGATTTGCTGTTCCGCGCGCTTTCAAACGTGGTGCGCAACGCAATTCGATACGCTGGAGCAGCGGGTCCGATTGAGATCTCCGCCAAGACGGACCGGCAATTCGTGACGGTCAGTGTGGCCGACCACGGTCCGGGAGTGCCCGCAACGGACCTGGAACCGATCTTTGACCCCTTCTATCGCGTGGAGGCCGCGCGCGAGCGTGCCACGGGAGGTGTGGGGCTGGGCCTTGCGATTGTCAAATCTGCAGTGGAAGCTTGCCAGGGAACCGTTGTGTGCCGCAATCGCCGCCCCTCTGGTCTGGAAGTCGAGCTGCGGTTCAAATGGGCAAACGGTCTTGCAGAGAGACTTGAACCAGCGGGTGTTTGAGCTTTGGGAAGCCAATTCCAATCGCGTCGGAATGACGCTAGCCCGTATAGTCAAATTAATCATGCGGCGCGAGCGTAGTACCTCAGAAGCCCACCCAACTGGAGCGCGCGTTGGGAACAGTAGCTGATTCGCTTTCCCTTGGCGGTTCCTCTCCGAGTGGAAGTGCGCGATGTACTCGGTCAGCACTCGCCGTAGCGGCCCTTCACCGAACAAGATCAGCTTGGACAGGCACTCCTGCTTCGCCGAGCGCACCCACCGTTCCGCGAATGCATTCAGATTTGGGCTCTGCGGCGGCAAGACAACGGATCGCACTCCCGCGGACCGCAGCACGTTGCGAAAGGCAGTACAGAACTTCGTTTCGCGGTCGTGCGGCAGATACCGTTGGTCGCGGAGATGGCCAGTTTCTTCGTCGGTCGCGTTACGCGACATCTGCACCATCCAGTCGGCCATCGGGTGTCGCGTGATGCCGGCGAGCGTGACTTGGCAAGTCTCTAGTTGCACGAAGAACAGCACGTAGTAAGTGGCTAGGCCTCGCCAGGTGAGCACTTCGACAGTGAAGAAGTCAGTACCGGTTAGAACTGCCATGTGCGCGGTAGGGACTTCCGCAACCTCGCCGCGAAAACATTGAGCAAGAATTACGGCGCAGTCTCACAGGCTGGGCCGGCACGCAATATCCAATTTGGGCTGAGGACATGGCGCGCCGCGCCGATGCTGTTGAGATACACTAAAAGGCACGTTAGTCCGAAATCAAGCTCTGGATTCGACATCGAAGGAGTAGTGAAATGCGCAGATCTCTGATATTTGTCTGTTTCCTGTGGTTGGCCGCTGGGACCCTGCTTGCGCAGACTCCCGTTGGCCAGGTATTCGGCGTCGTTCGGGACGCCGGTGGGCTCGTCGTTCCCAACGCAGCAGTCACGATAGAGGAGCAATCCACCCGCCAGCAGATCCGAACCAGCAGCAGCGGCACCGGCGACTTTCTTGTCCGGTCACTTGCCCCGGGAGAATACACGGTTACTGGCGAGGCCCAGGGCTTCAAGAAAACCGTCCAGCGGGGAATCGCGGTGTCCGCCCTGCAGAACGTGCGTGTGGATATTGTTCTGGAAGTAGGGCCCACCGCGCAATCAATCGAGGTCACCGCTGCGGCTCCGCTCGTGGATACGCGTTCGGGCACCGTCGGTGCGCTGGTGGATGAAAAGCGGATCGTCGATCTACCGGTCGGCGGCCGGAACGTCGTGAACTTCATGAACCTGGCCCCTGGGGTCGGGAACATTGCGACGGCGAACGAAGGCAAGTCCAACTACAACCAGCAGCGGATCAACATCAACGGAAACCGGATCTACTCGACGAACACACAACTGGATGGCGCGAGCATGTATTACGCACATCGCGGACAGGGCATCCTGATGCCGCCGCCTGATGCCATCGAAGAGATCAAGGTTATCTCGTCCGGGATGACTGCGGAATACGGTCGTGGCACGGTGGTCATGAGCGCGGTGACGAAATCGGGAAGCAACGGGCTGCACGGCTCGCTTTTCGATTTCATCCGCAACGACGCGCTGGATGCGCGTGGGTTTTTCGACAATAGCAAAGCCAAGCTCAGGCAGAATCAGCTTGGCGGCACCGTAGGCGGTCCCATAATAAAGGATCGCCTGTTTTTCTTCGGCTCCTATCAGGCCACGCGCATTCGCCAGGATGCGTCTTCGACCTCACATTTCCCGCCGACCGAAGCGGAGCGGAAAGGTGATTTCAGCGGTTCGAATCCGGCGCCGGTGGATCCGTCCAACAACCAGCCGTTCCCCGGCCGGCAGATCCCGGTATCGCGTTTCGATCCCGTAGCCGTAAAACTGGTGGGGCGCGTGCCGTTGCCCACTGATCCGTCGGGGCGGCTTTCCGCACTGATGAGCCAACCCGCGTCATCCGACAACGTGGTCGGGAAATTCGACTATCTGGCAACACAGAAGGACCGGCTGAGTTTCCGGTACTATCTGGACTATGGCAGGACGGTCAGTGTGTATCCGAACGGCGGCGTCCCGGCGTATTCAGGAGCCTCGCCAACCAGCCAGGATCCGAAATCCATGACGCTCAACTATGTGCGCACATGGTCTCCCAACCTCTTATCCACGATGCACGGGTCTTTCACGAAATTCGTTTACAACGAGTTGAACGCCGTACATATCTCACTCGCGGATTTGGGTGCTACCAACTTCGTTGATGGCTGCAGTACCTGCGACCCACGGCTGCCATTTCTGTTGATCCCAGGCCGTTTCGAGGCGGACCCGGCGCGCGATCAACAGCGGGTGGGGCCGAGTTACGACTTCGGCATGGACTGGAGTTGGCAGCGCGGAAAACACGAATTCAAGTTCGGCGCGCAGACTCAACGCATCCTTTTCAACCGCTACGCCAACTCGTACTCCTCAGGACGGTTCACGTTTGACGGAACCATCACGAAGAACCCGGTCGCAGACCTCCTGCTCGGCCGCAGCGTCAAATTCACACAGAATTCCAACAGCGTGCAAAGCGGCCTCTACTACATCCCTGCCTTCTATGCGCAGGATACGTGGAAGGTGGCGCGCCGCCTGACGCTGAGCGTGGGCCTGCGCTGGGAGGTCTACACTCCGTGGCGCGACGACCAGGGTCAGATGGCGACCTATCTGCCGGGGGTCCGATCCCAGGCGTTCCCGACGGCGCCGCTTGGCATGGTTTACCAAACCGATTCTCAATACAACTACAACACTGATTTCGTTAACATCGGACCTCGCATCGGGTTCGCTTGGGATATCTTCGGCAACGGCAAGACCGCGATTCGAGGCGGATTCGGAACCAGCTACGATGGCGTTCTGGCCGAAGTGGCGCTCAGTGGGAACCAGCCCTTCTCGCTCGGCAGCACGAACAATAATCCCGGCACGCTCTCCAACCCCTACGCCAATATGTCCAACCCGTTCCCCTATGTCGTGGACCCCGCGAAGGCGGTTTACACTCTGCCGGCCAGCCCCGGAACTGTCACGCCTGCGGGACTGCAGGCAATGTACAACTACAACCTCAATTTAACGTTTGAGCGGCAGTTGAGCGCCAGTTGGAGCCTCCAAACCAGCTACGTCGGCAATCTTGGCCGCAAACTCTTGAACGCCACCGAAGGGAATGCCGCTGTTTACGGCCCCGGCGCCACCACAAAGAACACTGATGCGCGCCGGCCGCTGACGCCGCTCTATACCGGTTTCTCCAGTTATACATCAGAAAGTAACTCCTCCTATCACGCATGGCAAACAACTGTTAACAAGCGCATGGGGCGCGGATTGTCGGTCCTGGCGCACTACACGTGGTCCAAGGCAATTGATGTATGCACCAATGAGGTGATCGGCAGTTGCGGCCAGCAAGACCCCGCAAACCGCAATGGCAGCCGCGGACTCGGCGACTTCGATCATGCGCACAGCGCAACGATCACCTACCTTTACAGCGTTCCGTTCTTCCGTGCAGCGCCGGCCGTGGCGCGCCAGGCGTTCGGCGGGTGGCAACTTGCTGGAATCCTCAAAGTCCAGTCTGGAGCACCCTTCTCGGTTGCGACCGGATCCGACGTTGCTCTAACCGGAGTTGGATATGACCGGCCGGATGTGGCCCACACGCCTGTCCTGCCGGATGGACGCTCCAAAGCCCAGGAACTGGCGCAATGGTTCGATAGCAGCGCTTTCGTGAAAAACCAACCAGGACGGTACGGGAACTCGGGCCGCAACATACTGCGCGCTCCGGGCATGTATAACTGGGACTTCTCGGTTCAGAAGGATTTCCCGTTTCGCGAGAAAAGGAAACTGCAGTTCCGGACGGATTTCCTGAACGTTCTGAACCACACAAACTTCGCGGCGCCGAATGCGAATCTGGCTTCGCCGGCCACAATGGGCCGTATCACCAGTATCACCGGCGGTGCGCGCGTCATACAATTCGCGATGAAAGTGCTATTCTAACCCGGCGAACCTTTTGGGGGCGTGCAGCGTTGCCGCTGTACGCCCCGCCCGCTTCCCTGTCTCTATTTCTCAAGCCGCTCCGGCCGGTTCACCGCGCGGCCATTGATCCGAACATTCTGCATCTCAAGCTGACGTGTGTTCGCGATCTCGAACTCCTTAGCAGCCCTTTCGATGATTATGTCTTTGAAATATACGCCAACGATCGGCTTCGCAGCGATGCCCATCGAACTTATGCCACTTCGCTCCGCTATCCGGCAAGATATGTCCTCAAAATGCAGATTGCGATACTGAGAAGGATAAGCATGGTCCGCGACGCCCTTATAGTCCGTTTCCAACTGAATGCAATTACGGCAGCGGTCGGCGGTAATTCCGCGCGCCCACACATTTTCGACCGTGCCGCCGCGGTCGGTATTCGATTTGATGTGCAATAGGTTATTGTGGACTTCCCCAGCCTTGCAGTCCGTGATAAAGACATTTCGGACATCGCCTGAGATCTCACTCCCGATGGTAAACGCGTTGGCCCCCGTTTTGATTCCGTGGCAACGTCGAATGATGACGTTCTCGCACGCGCGATCGCCCCAGGCGTCCCGGTCGCGGCCCGCTTTGATCGAGATATTGTCGTCGGCGGTATCGAAGGTGCAATCCTCGATCAGGACATCGCGGCAGGAATCCGGGTCGCAGCCGTCGTCGTTCGTCGTGCCGGGGAGCACGTGAATTCCTCTGATAATTACGTTCGTGCAGAAGACCGGATGCAGAGTCCAGAATGGGCTTCTTTTTAAGGTGACGCCCTCCACTAGTACGTTGCGGCAATCGTAGAATTCGCACAAAGCGGGCCGCAAATAGTGCCCTTCGCCGAATTGACGCCGTTCCACTGGGACCCGGTCTGCTCCCATCTGGCGGAGAGTATTCTGGTCCGGAGCCTGCTTGCCCTTCCATTCGGACCAGAACAATTGTGCCTGTCCGTCGAGCGTTCCGCCTCCGGTAATAGCTATGTTTTCCTGCTGGAAGGCATACACCAACGGCGAGTAATTGTAGCAGCGTGTCGACTCCCAGCGGACGCGAACAGTAGGCAGGTAATCTGCTGGATTCGTACCGAAGAGAATTGTTGCGCCTTTCTCAAGATGGAGATTCACGTTACTGGCGAGTTTGATCGGGCCATTGCTGAGGTACTCGCCCATCGGTACAATCACGCGGCCGCCACCGGTTGCGTGGCAATCCTCGATTGCTCTGGCGATCGCCTGCCGCGAATCGGTTTTTCCATCACCGGCCGCTCCGTACTTTCGGATGTCGAAGTTGCGATTCGCGAATTGCGGCGGCTGGATGCGCCCCAAAATGTCGGGGACAGTTTGCGATTGGCCACTCATGCGAGCGAACAGGCAACCGAAAGTGCATTTCAAGACCTCGCGCCGGCCGAATCGGCGGTAAGAGCAGTGGGTAGGCGTTGTCATTGTTCGGAAGGTGTCCTTACGAATGAGGGCCCAAGAGCTACGGTGATTTCCACTTCGCTTACGCCCGAAAAGCGAATCGCTAGTTTTCTCCGTCCCTTATTGCTGGCTTGCGGCGTAGGATTTGGCGATCCAGCCAGCGGCGCGGCATCCATCACCTGGAATTGCGCGTCTGCGGGTGAGACCAGTTCTGCCGTGTATCGTTTCCCGTTCTTGGTCATGACAGCCCGCCGATTGCCCGCAGAGAGCGCGACATCCGCGGTAGTGTGCGCGAACCACCACACGTCGGACGGCTTAGCGGCTGTGATACGGTCCGTAATCGTCACGCGGTTCGGACGGACTACTGAGAGCGTGCGCTCCACCTTGCGGGCCTGGGCGGCATAGGCGGGCGTAAGTTCGAACACTGCCTTGACCTGGCCACCTTCGCTCTTGAATGACATCACGCGGGCGAAAGCACTCGGATCCTGATCCGGCCCCTTGCCCGGATTGATCACGAGCGTATTGTGACCTTCGGCGCGAATCCGGTAGAAATCCTCCCGAGCAATGTTATTCTGATGCTTCAAATAAGTTTCATGATCCAGGCCGGAGTCGATAATCCAGCGCTCCCCATTCGCATCCAGAATGAACGTACCGAGGTCGAGGTGCCGGTGGCCTTTGAAGTTGTTTGTATTTCCTGCTTGCATCGCCACGACAAGCGCATTCGGATCGGACCATGAACTTCGCACCGTCACCGCTTCGGCTTCGCGGAAATATCGTTCCAGCGGCAGACGGGCCGGATCGTAATCGCGGCCCTTTTCATCGAACCAAAGCAGATCCAGCAGATTCCCGGTCTGAGCGCCGGAGGCCAGTTCGCGGTAGCGAAACCAACTGTATTCGGGACGCCCGAAGCGCCTGCCCATCCAGAAGTGCATCGGTGTCCCCATCCGCCTGGACCCGGCGTCCTCAAAGTCGAAGGATTGCATGTCTGCCCCGCACATGTACATCTGATAGAAACCGCTCTCGGCGAACCCGGGAATTCGAGAGAGGCCGAAGTCCGTCCCAAGCGCGGTTTCCAGCGACGAGATGAATTTGATATTGAAACGGCTGCCGTAGTCCCAGTAGGTGGGCCCTTCGGTGCCGGCGCCGTCAGGAGCGTAGTGCGACATCGAGCGCGGAATGCTGCGAATCGCCTCATGGAGAATATCGCGGGCCAGGTCGGGATTCTCGTCCGCGATGGCGAGCGCGCCTATCCCCATGCCACCATTGCAAACCTGATTCCAGTTGTTGTCCCTCGTATGCCAGCCGGACTCGCTCCGGTACACCTCCATGCCGGGCTGGAGCCCGAGCCGGACGATGGCGTTGTACAGCGTCTTTCGCTGCTCCGCAGTCCAGTCGGCATAAAGCCAGTCGTAGGCAATGGCGAAGGCGTAGGTCATCTCCGCCGTGTCGAGGAAATGACGCGGATTCCAGTCCTTGAACTGAGCGGCGGCAGAGAGTTCTGCCCACATCCGGTCGCGGTAGCGCCGGTCTTTCTCGATGAGGTAAGTCAGGGCGAGCACATGGACCCGTTCCTTCACCATCCGGCTCACCGGCAGTAGGCGCAGGCCGTCCTTGATCTCATACTCGGATGGCCTTTCGCCGCACGTCGCTTCCGCCTCGGCGCGAATGCCTTTGTAGCAGGTAGCCGCAATCGGCGAATTCTGGATCAGACGACGGATCGGCTCAATGCCATCCTTCCCCAACATCAGCCGGGGATGGCCCGAACGCAGATTCTTCAGCAGCGCAGCCCGTTGAGGACCAGCCGCTTGCCAACCTCCAAAACCCAGCATGATGCCGGCAAAATTTCTTCGCGTGGTCTGCATGTCACTACACATCATACTCGTGGCGCCGACACTATTTGCTGTGGAGATCTTTCCTTTGCCGTCGTTGGGCAGCGTTTCTGTCTCCAATTCGCCAAGCATGAACAACGACATTGCAGGGGCACTTCCTGATTTATTGGAATTCCCGCGTTGCAATGCGGCGGCACCGAATCGGACCGAGTTTTCAAATGCGAGCGTCTTCAATTCGCCCTCGGTTATGACGATAAGGGTCCCGACTGCCTCTAGCAAGTCCAGGGAAATCGTGTAATCAAACCAATCATGCGGCGCGAGCCGTAGTGCTTCAGCAGCCCACGCAGCCGCTCGTCACAACGCACGCCGTAAGTTGCACGAAGAACAGCACGTAGTAAGTGGCCAGGCCTCGCCAAGTGAGCGCTTCGACAGTGAAGAAGTCAGTGCCGGTTAGAACTGCCATGTGCACGGAAATGAACTTCTTGCTTTCCGATCTCAGCCAACGTGGAGCGCTCCGGATCTGTCAAGCGCAAGGGTTGAGGTACATGTGCACGGAGGATGCGGTTCTCAGCGAGGAGGTATTCATTCTGGAGCAGCAGACGCTGGTTGACGAGGCCGGTTACGTACGCCAGCAGCCGCGCCCATTTGTTGTTGCGCATGGCGAACGAACATCATAAGCGGTCTGGCGCAGAGGCCGTGCGACGAGTATTTTGGCTATACGGGATAAGAAATTATGTGTCTGGAATCACTACAAGGAATGGCGACCGGAGACAAAGATATTCCAGACGGCCGAGGCTCGGATCGGATCAGTGCGAGATCTGAATCATGTGGAGGGTCAGGTCGGTACCTGCATCGATAGCGGCGTTGATGCCGAAGGCCGAGCCGGCCATATCAATACGTCACAGCCCCCGGTATTCAGGCCAATTTGGTAATTCGCCAGTGACCGCTCGCACGGAATTTTTGCAGAGGACAGCCCCGCCAGTCAAGCCAATATTCATGAATGAGCATTTGCTCACGAGCAGTTCAGCCATTTCTGAGATTTTTAAGTTTGAAGCAGATTTCTATTGCCATTGACCGATAACGTTGAGAAGATCGCAAGCGGGTATTTGCTCATAGCTATGTCTTCCATCAAGACGGTTGACAAGGATCGGCTGCTGGTTAAGGTGGCTCATCTGTACTACGAGCATGACCTCACGCAAGCTGAAATCTCCGACCGTCTGCGCATCTCCCGTCAGAAAGTGCAGCGCGCTCTGCAGCAGGCCAAGGACCAAGGCATTGTGCAGATCTTGATCAGGCCGCTGATCGGGATCTTTTCGACCTTGGAGAACCAGTTGGAGGAGAGATTCGGGCTGGCCGAAGCTGTGGTTGTGGACATTACCGCGACCGATGACCAGACCAGGGTTGCACGCGAAGTGGGCGCAGGGGCAGCCGATTATCTGCTGCGCGTAGTGCGGTCGGGAGACAATGTCGTGATCAGTTGGGGTAATTCCCTGCTGGGTATGGTGAACGCGCTTTCAAATCACGGCAGGGTGGATGCGACGGGCGTCACTGTAGTTCAGGGACTGGGGGGACTGGGCGACCCGAACCATGAGTCGCATGCGACGGAGCTGGTGAGGCGCGTTGCGAAAGCGCTTAACGCCCGGACGCTGCTGCTGCCCGCTCCGGCGGTCACCGCCAGTACGGCCGCGCGTGACGCTTTCTGCGAAGATCCGTTCGTGGCACAGGCTCTGGAGAGTGGGCGGGCGGCGAACCTGGCTTTCGTGGGAATAGGCTCATCCAATGCTGAAACCATATTGGTGCCTGAATTCTGGAACATTATGAAGGCTTCCACCCTGGCCGCACTCAAAGGCCGGGGAGCCGTAGGGTCGATCAACCTTCGCTACTTCGACGAAGGCGGGCGCTCAGTTCCGTCCGAGCTGGATGAACTCACTATCGGGCTGACGCTGAAGGAACTCGAGAAGGTATACCGAGTGGTGGGTGTGGCAGGAGGAGCCGCCAAATTGAGGGCCATTCGGGCCGCGCTAAAGGGGAACCTGATCGATGTGCTGGTGACGGATCAGATCACGGCGCAAGAACTCCTGAAGAACAAATCAACCGACAAAAATGGCCACTGAAGGGGTAGGCATGCAAGGATCAAGTGCGTGTGACATGGGCAACAAACCGGACCCTAATACGAAGTCATACGGAGTAGTTACGCAGGGGCAATCTATGATAAACCGTAACCATCGCACCATACTGGTTTCTCTCCTGTTCGCCCTGTTATTCGGCGAGCAGGTCTTCGGACAGATGACTGTGACGGGCACGATCACCGGCACGGTCAAGGATCCCTCAAGCCAGGTAATCGTTGGCGCTAACGTGTCGCTAACCAGCGAGGGCACCGGGGAGAGCCGAACCACAACCACAAACGAGATTGGAGCTTTCATTTTCCCGGCCATACCACCCGGCGGGTATTCCCTCAAGATGGAGGCGGCTGGGTTCAAAACGTTGCAGCGCACTGGCATGGTGCTGAGCGCCAATGAACGCCTCGCGCTTGGCGAAATCCAGCTCAGTATCGGAGCCGTGTCGGAAACGATTAGCGTTGTCGCCCAAGGTTCCAACGTGCAGACGGCCAGCTCCGAGCAATCGGCATCGATCACTTCTCAGCAGATCGAGGCGCTCCAGGTGCGCGGGCGGGATATCCCCTCACTCCTGAAGCTGATTCCAGGCGTACAGTGGATGGGCGATCCCGACTCTCCCGGCGGCGAGTTCGGCAGCAACACGCCAAATATCCGCGGCATGTCGGCACTGGTCAATACGATTGCCGTCGACGGCGTGGTCAGCAACGACATAGGCTGGTCCCGTACATTCTCCAGTGTGACGACGATGGACGCCATTGGCGAGGTTAAGGTCATCCTGAATAGCTACCAGGCCGAATATCAGGGGAACGGCTCGGCCGTGATGGAAGTTGTCAGCAAATCCGGCGGTACCGAGTTTCATGGCAGCGGCTACTGGTACAAGCGGCATGAGATGTTAAATGCGAATAACTTCTTCAACAACAGAAGCGACGTCTCGAAGCCGTTGTACCGATCCGACGCGCTCGGCTTTAGCCTCGGCGGGCCGATCTATATCCCCGGCAAGTTCAACCGCAAGAAGAACTGGTTGTTTGGCTTTTATAACTTTGAAGCCTGGAAGATTAAATATCCCGGCGGCGTTCAGCGGGTAACCACGCCGACATCGCTCGAGCGCGCTGGTGACTTCTCCCAGACACTCGATGTAAGTGGGAAGCTGATTGCAATTAAGGATCCGACCAATGGGCAATCATTCCCCGGGAATAAACTTCCACTCAGCCACATCAACCCGAATGGTCTGGCGCTCCTCAATATTTTGCCGCTCCCGAACTTCACCGACCGGAGCATCAGCAAAGGCAATTACAACTACCAGTTCCAGGAAAGCCTGCTCGACCCCAAGCGGAGCCAACTGTTTAGAATCGACGTCGTTCCTTCGGCCACGGACAGATTCTATGTGCGCGGCAAGACCTGGATCTCGGAACAGGAGGGTTACAACGTTTCCTCCGGCGCCTCGGCCTGGGGCCTGTTTGCGCAATGTTATTGCTTCACAGAGTCCGGGCTTGGCGTAGGTTGGACGCACATTTTTACGCCCACGATCGTGATGGAGTTTACCAGCGGCGCGCGCCATAACCACGAGGGGTGGCGGGCGTATGGGCCGCCCGACGAGATCAACAAAATTCTCAAGTCAAAGGTCGGTTTTAACCTCGGGCAGTGGTATCCCGCACAGAATCCCTCGGGATTTATACCGCAGGTCTCGTTCGGCGGTGTTCCGGGCAGTGCGGACATAACCTACAATAACCGCTTGCTGACGGACGGCTATGACACCACGTTCACCTTTAACGACAACGTGACCGTCATCCGTGGCCCTCACACGTTCAAGCTGGGTATCTCCGCTAACATCCTGAGGGAGAGCGAGGGCGAGCAAAGCGTCTTCGCCGGTTCCTTCAACTTCGCGCGGAACACCAACAACCCGTTCGATTCGAATTGGGCCTACTCGAACGCACTGCTCGGCAACTTTAACACTTATTCGGAGTCCAACGCCAGATACGGCCCGCGCGAGCGGCAAAAGATCGTCGAGTGGTTCGTCCAGGACACCTGGAAGGTGAATCGCAAACTGACCGTCGACTACGGCATCCGCTTCAGTTGGTCCACCGGAATGTATCCGAACATTCCGGGACAGCAGTCGGTGCTCGGTCTCGGCCGGTACAATCCAAGCCAGGCGCCGTTGCTGTATCGTCCTGCTTTCGGTCCGAACAATGTCAGGATGGGGCAGCAGCCGCTGACGGGCGAACTCGTGTCGGCTGTGCTGATCGGAGCCTTCGTGCCGGGCACCGGGAATCCCGGGAATGGCGGGGTGTTGTCGGGAGACCCGACCTATCCGAGGGGCTTTGTCAACCAGCAGCCTGTCCTGGTGGGACCGCGCCTCGGCTTCGCCTACGATCCGTTTGGAAAGGGCAAAACCGCCATCCGGGCCGGCGCTGCGATCCTTTATACCCAGCGGCTTATGAAGGCGAACCAGACTATCACGAATCCTCCGGCGATATTCACCCCGATCCTCTCCTACGGCCAACTCAACACGTACCTCCAGAGCGCCGGCGTGCTGGCCCCGAGCAACACGAATACCTACAACGTGGACAACAAAACGCCGGCCGCGTACAACGTGACGTTCGGGGTCCAACAGGATCTCAGCCATTCCATCATGCTGGACGTCTCATATGCCGCGGTGCTGGGCCGCCACCTCAATCAAACCGTCGACCTTAACGCGGTGCCGTACGGCGCCCGCTTCCTCCCTCAGAACGCGGACCCGACAAGCCCGGGCAAACCACTGCCCGACAACTTCTTCCGTCCCTATCCCGGATACAATGGCATTACTCTCACCGACAATGCCTATTCGTCCAACTATCACGCCCTGCTGGTATCGGTGAACCGACGCTTCGCCAGGGGCGTGCTGTTCGGTCTGGCCTACGCGTATTCGAAATACATGGACTACACGGGCATCCCGACCTACCAGCCGATTCGGGTGTGGAGCTACGGCAAGGATCCGTCCGACCAGACGCACAACATGACCGTCAACTTCACCTGGGATGTGCCGAAGGCAAGCAGGCTCTTGCCGAACCCGGTGGTGCACCACGTGTTGGATGACTGGCACCTGTCCGGCGTTGCCAGCTTCGTCAGCGGCCAGCCAAGCGGGATCGGCCTGGCTACTACCGACGGCGCGGACATCACCGGTGGCGGCGACGGCGCGCGCACGGTGGTCACCGGGAAGGCTGCATTGCCTTCCAGCGATCGCTCATTTTACCAGTGGTTTAATACGTCGGTTTTTGCGCGGCCGGCGGTGGGCACTACTGGCAACGCGCCGAAAGACGTCATTCGCGGTCCCGGTGTCAACAACTGGGATCTGTCGCTGTTCAAGAAGTTCCCGCTGAAGGGTGAGAAGCGCTCGTTCCAGTTTCGCTGGGAGGCGTATAACGCCTTCAACCATACCCAGTACTCGGGCGTGAATACCGCTGCCCGTTTCGACCTGCAGGGTAACCAGGTCAACGGACTGTTCGGCCAAATTACCGCGGCGCGGTCGGCTAGGGTAATGCAGGGATCTTTACGATTCACATTCTGAAACGGAGTAGACTACATCTGAAACGCGTCGCTGTTTTCTGACCTCGGCAGCCGCCCTGGCCTACGGTGCCGAACATGAAGGTCGATACCGTGACGGCCGGGACCATCACCGGAGCCGGCGCTGGAAGCTTTAGCCATCGAATTTGGAAGGAAACAATTATGCAAGAGTCAAACAGGCGGAACTTTCTTACGGCATCCGCCGCTCTACTGGCCGGCGCTCCGGCTATCGCCGCGAATCGCATGAGCGCGAACGATCGTATCCGCGTGTGCATCGTCGGATTACGAGGCCGGGGGCGCGATCACATCCAGTGTCTTAACGACCTCGCAAACGAGAACATCGAGATCGCCGCGCTCTGCGATGTCGACCAGGTATTGCTGGCACAGCGTGCGGCAGACTACGAAAAGCTGTCGGGCAAGAAGGTCAAAACTTTCACCGACATGCAGAAGGTTCTCGACGATAAATCATTCGATGCGGTAACCTTCGCCACGCCGAATCACTGGCATGCCCTCGGCGCCGTGTGGGCCTGTCAGGCCGGCAAGGACGCCTATGTGGAAAAGCCCGGCACGCAGACGTTCCAGGAAGGCAAGAAGATCATGGAGGCCGCCGGCCGGTACAAGCGGATCATCCAGCACGGCACGCAGAACCGCACCAGTCCAAACATTGTCGAGGGCATCCAGAAGCTGAAAGAGGGTGTGATTGGAAGAGTCTACCTGGCTCGTGGCGTCGACTACAAGGTGCGTTTCGACTGGGGTAAGATCGAACCCGAAGCGACGCCGGCCAGTCTCAATTGGGACAAGTGGCAAGGCCCAGCGCCGAAAAGGCCCTATTCAAAATTCACTCACCGCTTCTGGCATTCACTGTGGGACTTCGGCGCGGGTGAGATCGGCAACCAGGGCGTCCACGAATTCGACATTATCCGCTGGGCGCTGGATCTCGACACGCATCCCAGCAGGATCGCAGCTTTCGGTGGCCATTACATCAACAAGGACGATGGCCAGGCGCCGCAGGTACTGAACACCTCGTATGAATGGGCGGGCCGTGACGTCCAGGTCGAATTCGAGGTTCGCACCGGCTTGACCAACACTGAGGCCGGCTTCGGCGCCGAATACCCGTTCGTCGACAAAAAGAATGTGGTGGGCGTGATCTTCATCGGCACGGAAGGCTACATGATCCTCCCCGACTACACCAGCTATCGCACGTTCCTTGGCCCGAAACGCACGCCAGGTCCGAGCAAGGTCGGTCCGGGGGACCTTACCGTTCCGCACTTCCAGAACTTCTTCAAGGCCATGAGGAGCCGGAATCCGGGCGAGCTGGCTGCGGGGCCCAAGGAGTTGCACTACTCCTCTGCCCTGCCGCATTTCGCCAATATCTCATACCGGACCGGCCGGGAGTTGCGCTTCGATTCGAAGACGGAAAAATTCATCGGCAACGATGATGCCAACCGCCTGCTGACCCGGACCTATCGTGCTCCGTACGTTCTGCCGGAGAAGGCATAATTCCTTCCGGGGACGGCAAATGAAGAGGCGTCGTTTCCTGGGCACGCTGGCAGGGGCGGCGCTGGCTGCGGCATCCCTGCCGACGAGCTTTGCGGCAGGAGCGGGGCCGAACATCGTCTTCATACTTGCCGACGACCCCTGTCAAGTCATTTAACGAGGTAGCCCAAACGGGTCTCGGTTGGGTCAAATGAAAATGTAACCCAGGGTCGTGGGATGCCCATTTACAGCATGTTATGCTCAGGCCCGACCAACGGAAAGAGGCGCGACGGTTCAAGCTTCGTTTCCTTTTTAGGGCGAACTCGTCCGGCGAACTTGTCAGCCTGATACTAGCGGTTCGCGATCTTGATGAAAGAGTCAGACGGCTCTGCTGCTTTGGCCGGATCGTCTCAACAGCCCGCAAAATACAGCCGGAATAGGGGCTATTCCCCGTTTTCAGCGCTGGATTCAACTCGATACTCTCGCCAAGTCCACGGCCACCATGCCCATTTGACCCGCCCGCAGTGTCGGCGAAGAGAGCCGCCTTCGAGCTCATGGACACGCGGTCGCCTGACCGCCAGAATCTTAGCGGCACGGGTTTGCTATGTAATCTCAGAGACGTAAGCTCGTTCCGTCGCCAGCGGTTCGTCCAGCGAGGGTGGAGTTCGCCCGCTTCGCCATTACCGACTGTAGCGTCTGCACTATGTACGAGTTGTATACCCCGCTAGCGCGCAGGCGGCAACCGCTGGCCGCGAGTCGGCTCAGCAGAACGCGGCCAGCTTCGTCCACCACTGAAACTTCACGCAGAAAGATGTGGACTCGCTTCCCCAACGAGATCGCCTGCTCGCAGCATGTCTCGGCGATCTGAACGTAATCACCGGCGAGATGTCCATCGATAATGATGACCGTGCGAGATTGGCCGTCGACTTTGCTGATTCGGAAAATGGCGGATCACCTCCTCACGGGCTGCTATTGCATTCTGCTATCCAATCTGCTCAAACCGCAAAGGTGAGCCGACGCCGCGCTTGAGTTCCGCAGCCTCCTGACAGCGTAGACAGTGCGGTGTCCAGGGCACGGAATGCAGCCGGCGCAGGCGATTTCAACGCCACACTGCACACAAGACCGTATTGTCCATTAGCTAGGCGCTCCAACGCGGTCGTGATCCGGAGGACCAGTTGCGATTTGCGCTCCAAGCCGGCCGTTATTACCTCACGGTCGGCCGCCAGAGCGCTCTCGTCGATCTGGCCGGGACTCCGGATTGCATCGACACCATGTAAACGATAAACACCGTGAGCAACTCTCGACGTTTCGCTTCCAATTTCGTTCTGATCTCCTCCGACTGCAAACGAAACATTCATCATCGACCTCCATTCACGGGGCGACGAACGCAAACAAAGTCGTCTTCGCTCACGCCGCTGCTAACTCGCGATACGCACCAAGTGCCCCACGGCCCGCCGCCTGCCGCAGCAAGCCGCCGGAAGTGCCGACTCTCGGCACGTGCCGACTGCGGGTGCCGAGAGTCGGCGCGAGGGCGCTCTCCCGCGGCGGAACTCGGCGGTATCTCAATCTGCCGCGCCGGCCTACTCGTCCGCATGGTTGGTGCTTCGGAACCTCAATGTCTGGGGCACGGAGGCGCCGGTGGCCCCACGATTGCAAATCATCGACGTTCAGACAGTCGAGAGCGCGATTCACATTCCGGGAGCATAAATGCATAGTTCGCATCATTGGAGGGATAAGTGTGCAAGTCCGATCACGGTAGCTTTTCTGGCAGTCATACAAGCATGGGTCGTTGGTGCGCCGGCCGCATTTGGGCAGGAGCCAGCGTCGAAAGAAGACGTTTCGCTGACCCTTACCAAAGCGGTCGAACTGGCACAAAAGAATAACCTGCAATCGGTTATCGCCAAGGAGCGCATCGCGCAGGCAAAGGGTGAAAAGGGCATCAGCCTCTCCAGGCTTCTGCCGAACATTTCGGGGACGGCGTACCAGATGAATCTGACAAGCAATATCGCCGCGGTGGGACTCCCCGTGGACAAACTGCCGGGCCTGTCGCCGTTCACCGGGGCATTCAATCGCTTCGATGCCCGGTTCCAAATGGTTCAAAGTGTGTTCAACCTCGGTTCTATCCGCCGCTACCAGGCAGGCAGTTATGGAGTCGTGCTGGCCCGTGAACAACAGCGATTAGCCGTGCAGCAGGTCACTACGGCGACTGCCATTTCCTATCTGGCTGTGTTGGAGGCCGAACAAGCGGTTAGCGCCGCCCAGTCAAACGTCCAATTAGCTGAGACGCTCCTTGCGCTGGCGAACAGCCAGAAACAGGCGGGAGTTGCTGCCGGTATCGATGTGGCGCGTGCGGAAACTCGTCTCGCAAACCAGCGAGTTCAGTTAGCGCAAGCGCAGACCACCCTGGACAGTGTACGGCTCGATCTACTCCGAATCGTCGGTGGCGTTAACGGACAGCCCTTTGCGAGCCGTGTGACGTTGCGCGATCGGATGCGCTTGACCGTGGAGCCGAGCCTCGATGCCGGCGAGGCGGTGAAGCAGGCACTTACGGATCGCGCCGAGGTCTCGGTTGCGGAACAGGAGTTGAAGATTGCGGAAACCCAACGGAAGGCCGCGGGCGCCGAATTGCTGCCCTCGGTCGGCGTATTCGGCGACTACGGAAGCAGCGGTCTCAAGCCGAATGACATCAACTATCCGACTCGCAGCATCGGTGTCCGCATTGACGTCCCGATCTTCAACGGCGGCCGCACACGGTCCGAGATGCAGATTGCGTCCAGCCGGCAACGCGAATCCGACGCACGACTGCGGGATGTTCGCGCCGCCGTGGAAAAGGATGTTCGCCAGGCGCTACTGAACCTGAAGACCCGCGAGGAACAGGTCCGCTCCGCGGAGTTGGCCGCCTCCCTGGCAAGTCGCGAATTGGCACTGGCGCAGGATCGCTTTAAGAATGGCGTCGCCGACAACATCGAAGTCGTAAACGCACAAACGGCTCTGGAGAACGCGCGGCTGATCCTGGTCTCTAGCCTTGCTCAGTTCAATATTGCCCGGTTGAACCTGGCCTCCGCGCTGGGACACGTAGAAGATTTCCGGCTGTAGCCGGTACAGAAAGGCTAGAACAGACTCGCAAATGAACCAAGTCATGGAACCCGAGAACGAGCAGCAAGCACCGGTTGAGACTCCCGGCCGGAATACTGGAATTAAGAGCCTGGTGCTGGTGGGAGGCATTTTGGCGGCAGCAATGGGCGCATGGTACTACATCCAATCGAGCGCGTACGAATCGACCGACAACGCGTTCATTGCGGGAGATGTCGTCCAGATCAGTCCTCGTGTCTCCGGTCAGATCCTCCGCGTACATGTCAGAGATAATCAACACGTAAAGCAAGGCGACCTGATTGCGGAAATCGATCCCAACGATTACGAAACACAATTGGCGCAAGCCAGAGCCCACCTGAAGGATACGGGGGCGCACGAGTCAGGCGCCCAATCCGGGCTGGAGCTGACCTCTTCGGTAACCGGAGCGGTGCTGGTGCAGGCTGGAGCCGGGCTGGAGGCGGCCCGCGATCAAGTCCACGTCCTACGGGCGCGAATGGCGCAGGACGAGGCAGCGGTGCACGCAACTGAGGCCGGGTTGCAGCAGGCGGAAGCCAGGCAGAAAGCAGTCGAAGCCGAGGCCCGCCGCGCCAGTGACGACGCTGTCCGCTACCGGACGCTGCACGAGAAAGATGAAGTCTCCCGTCAACTGCTGGACCGCGCGGAGACGGATGCACGGGCAGCCTCCGCGAACCTCGAGGCGACCCGGCAAATGGTGGCGGCTGCCAAGGCGCAACTCGCGCAGGCGAAGGCGGGATATTCCGCCAGCGTGGCGAACCTGAGCCTGGTGGAGAAGCAAGTCCGGCAGTCTGAAGGGAAACTCAAGGAAGCGCAAACAGCCCCCCAGCAAGTCCGCGTGCGGCAATCCGACCTTCAATCGGCCAGAGCTCAGCAGGAACAGCAGAATGCCGCCGTGCGCCAAGCCGAACTCAACCTTTCCTACACCAAGATCTTTGCTCCGGATTCCGGATACATCACCAAGAAATCAGTCGAGCCCGGGAATTTCGTGCAGACCGGTCAGGCGCTCATGGCACTGGTTTCCGATCGGCTCTGGGTGACGGCCAATTTCAAGGAGACGCAACTCGAGAACATGCGTACGGGACAGCCGGCCACTGTGAAGGTGGACGCCTATCCGCAGCTTAAGCTGCGTGGACGCGTGGAGAGCATTCAGAGTGGTTCCGGCGCCCAGTTCAGCCTTCTGCCGCCCGAGAACGCCACCGGCAACTACGTCAAGGTCGTCCAACGTGTCCCGGTCAAAATCGTCATTGAGCAGCTTCCACCGTCGGAGTACCGGATCGGACCAGGGCTTTCCGTAATTCCGGAGGTAAAGGTTAGATGAACTCCAATCCACAAGACGCCTCGGCGGTATCGGACGCCGAGGCGTGGCGCCCGAGTGCGAATCCGTGGTTGATCGCCCTGGCGGTGATGTTGGCGACTTTCGTGGAAGTCCTCGATAGCACCGTCGTGTCTGTGGCGACGCCGAACATCGCCGGCGCTTTGGCGGCGACGAACGACGAGGCCACCCGGGTGCTCACGTGTTACCTTATCGCCAACGCCATCATCTTGCCGGCCAGCGGATGGTTGTCGCTGCGTTTCGGGAGAAAACGACTCATCATGAGCTGTGCCGCGCTGTTTGGATTGGCGTCGTTTTTGTGCGGATCCGCGCCATCCATGGATTTCCTGCTGGTCTGCTCCGCTCTGCAGGGTCTCGCGGGGGGGGCGATGGTGCCACTCTCGCTAGCAATCCTGATGGAGAGTTTTCCGCCCGCCCAACGCGGTATGTCGCAGGCGATATTCGCGCTCGGCTTGGTTGTGGCGCCGGCCATTGGGCCGATTGTGGGCGGCTGGCTATCGGACAACTATTCCTGGCGTTGGATCTTCTATATCAATGTCCCCGTATGCCTGCTTACGGTCTTCATGTTGTGGCGCTTTGTGGAGGATCCCCCATATGTCCGGAATGCAAAGGTCGGCCGCATCGACGCAGGTGGATTCATTCTCTTGGCCATTTGGCTGGCAACATTTCAGTTTGCGCTGGACGACGGCCAGAAGAAAGACTGGTTCGGCAGCACCTATATCACCCGTCTCGCCTGTATCTCGGCGATTGCGTTCGTCGTCCTGATCGTCAGGGAGCTTCGAACTAAGAATCCGATCGTCGATCTCAGGGTGTTTTTGAACCGTAACTTCCTACTGGGATGCATCATCATGGCGGCGTTTTCAATAGCCATGTACAGTTCCATCACCGGTGTCCCGCTGTTTCTGCAGATGCTGATGGGTTACACAGCCCAACTCAGCGGGGAAGCGACAGCGCCCCGGGGCATTGGCGCATTGGTGGCGGCGCCCATCATCGGATATCTGATGTCCCGTATCGACAGCCGCTGGATCTTGGCTTTCGGAGTCCTACTCTTCGGCGTCGCCACTTTCCAACTCGGCAATATCAACCTCATGGTCGCAATGAACAGTATCGTCTGGCCTTGCGCCGCTCAGGGCGTCGCCCAGTCTTGCATATTCGTCTCGCTGACCACGATAGCGCTGGGGACGCTGCGGAACGAGCAAATGGGAAGCGCAAGCGGGATCTTCAACCTGGTCCGTAACCTTGGCGGCAGCATAGGGATCGCCATGACCAACACCTTCGCGCTTCGCGGGATCCAGTCACACTATTCCACATTCATCCCGCATGTCACCATATACGACCCTGCCTATCAGCAGCAGACCCAGATGCTAGAACGGGGCCTCACACCGCTCACCGGAGCGCCTCAGGCAGTTCATCAGGCCCAGGGGTTGATACAAGGCGCTCTGCTCCAACAGGCAGGCGCCATGGCATACATCGACATCTTTCGTTGGACGGCCGTCATGATGGTGCTCATCGTACCGTGCGCATTCCTGCTGAAAAAGCTGGCGATTCACGGAGACGCCGCCGTGCACTAACTATGCAACATGTCGCGCTATTTCTGGCCGCCCGGCGGCGTGTTTCAAGCGAGGAACGAACGTGCAATACAAGACATTGACGATTGCGAGAGAGTACGGCAGCGGTGGTGCGGAAATCGCAGGCATTATCGCCAACAGCCTCGGGTGGAGGCTGGTAGATAAGACTCTGATCACCGACATTAGCAATAGAGCGAGAGTGCCCGCTGGTGAAGCGGCTGTTCTGGACGAACGAGTCGACCCATGGTTGCACCGCATCACACGCCCGCTCTGGGGTAAAGGCGTCGACGGTTTCTCTGCGCTCGCACCGGTGGATCTGTTCGATGCTGATGCGGCCGCGGTTTTGGCAAAACGACTGATTGAGGAGGCCTATTCCATCGGGCAGTGCGTGATTGTCGGGAGAGGATCACAGTGCATCCTGCGAGGTAAGGAGGACGTGTTTCACGCATTTGTGTATGCGCGTTGGGCAGACCGGGTGCACCGGATCCAGTCGCGAGAAGTGCATGTCAAGGATGTGGCGGCGCGGATTCATTCCGTGGACGGGCAGCGCTTGGGGTATGTGCGTTTGCACTATCGAGAGAACCAGGTGGATCCGCACCTGTACGACCTGATGGTCAACTCCAGGAACCGGACCGACGCGGCGGCCCGCCTGATCCTCTCGGCTATGGAGATGGCGCGGTAACTTCTCTTTCGGGTAGCACGAATATGGAGGCCCGGGAAGCGATTCGATCGGGTGTCCAGTCGGCGGCTCAGTCGTCGCGCCAAGAACGGGTGGCGGCGGTTTATAAGTCTGTACGTCGCCGGGCCCGATGGCATGAATCACCCCATTCCGAGCAGCACATCGAGAATAAGAGCAGACCGGCCGGTCGGAGGTCCGCGTTAGCTGATGGGTACTCCTATTGCGAAGTTCTCTGAAGGCGCACCTTGTTATGATCGAGCTTGTGGACCAGACTGAAAACGGCGTTTACCGGGCCCTATTCGAGCTGGCGCAGGCTCTCTCGGGGCATGATGATCTTCACAGCCTCTGCCACAGTCTGGCCCGATCGCTTCGTCATGTAATTGAGTTCGACGAACTCGCATTGGCGCTCTATGACACGGCTCGAGACGCCATGGTGCTGCACACGGTTACGAGTCAGTTGCCGGGCGAGATCCGAGCGACGACCTGGGCCATTCCGGACAGCCCCGATGGCTGGGTTTGGGAACAGCAGAGGCCATTGGTAATTCCCGACGTCACCCGCGAGATCCGCTGGCCGGACTTCTTCGCGGAAGTTCGGAACGAGAATATTTGCGGAATTGCGTTCGTTCCCCTCAGCAATGGGTCTCGACGCTTGGGCGTGCTGGGCTTCGGAAGATGCACAGTATATGAGCCGAGCGAAATGGAGCTTGCGTTCCTGCAGCGAGTTGCATCCGAAGCCGCAGTGACGGTTGACGCGTACATGATGCAACAGCAGGTCACGCATCAGCGCGACCAGCTTCAGGTGCTCTTCGACGTGACGAACGCTCTGGTCTCGAAGCTGGCGCCGGATGAGCTGTTTGCATCCATTTCGGCCCAACTCTCACGGATCATCAAGCTCGACTTCGTTGTGCTTACTGTACAGAACAAGAGTACCGGCCTGCTTGAGGCATACTCACTGCGTTTCATCGGCGAACAGCCTTTCGACACGGATCGGACGCCCGTGAAAGTCGAAGGCCTGCCTGCGGCGGAAGCCCTGCGTTCGGGAAAGGCGGTCGTCCTCAACGAGCCGGACTATAATCGCTTTCCGTCCCCGGAATACCGGAGACTCGTATCTCTTGGGTTCCGGTCCTCTTGCTCGGTTCCGCTCGTGACTCCGAACCGCACCCTGGGGACACTGGAAATCGGCCGTGCCAGCGGTGAACCATGGACGACCGAAGATGTCGATCTCCTGGTGCAGGTGGCACGGCAGATCGCGATAGCGGCGGAGAACTCCCGCTCCTACCAGGAACTGGCCGAGATCAAGGAAAAGCTTGCCACAGAGAAGCTTTACCTGGAGGACGAAATCCGTTCCGACCAGAACCTTACCAACATGATTGGCGAAAGCCCCGCATTCCGGGCTTTGCTGAAGAGCGCGCAAGTTGTGGCGCCAACTGACGCCACAGTTCTGGTGCTCGGCGAGACGGGGACGGGCAAGGAACTGATCGCTCGAGCCATTCATGATATGAGTGCACGGAAGGACCGGACATTCGTCAAAGTGAATTGCCCGGCAATCCCGGCGACGCTTCTCGAGAGCGAACTGTTTGGCCATGAAAAGGGGGCGTTCACTGGCGCCGTCGGACAAAAGATCGGCCGCTTCGAACTTGCCGACCACGGCACCCTTTTCCTTGATGAGGTGGGTGAGATACCGCTCGAACTTCAGTCCAAGCTCCTCCGGGCAATCCAGGAACAAGAATTTGAACGGCTCGGTAGCAATCGGACGATCCGCGTGGATATTCGCGTAGTTGCGGCTACGAATCGCGATCTTAAGGCAATGGTGGAGGAAGGAAAGTTCAGGAGCGATCTCTATTATCGCTTGCATGTTTTCCCGATCGAGGTTCCACCATTGCGTGAGCGTAAGCCTGACATCCCGTTGCTCATCCGGTACTTCACGCAGAAGTACGCTCAGCGCATGAATCGGCACATCGAATCGATCCCGACAGCGACGATCGAAGCGCTTACCGCGTACGACTGGCCCGGCAACATCCGGGAGCTGCAAAACCTGATTGAGCGCTCAGTAATCCTGACTCGAGGCCCGGTACTGCAAGTTGCGACGCCAGAGTCCCGGACCTCAGTTGAAGCCATGCCAGTGCGCGGATCCGGGTTGTCCTCGCCACACGAACGGAAGAAGATCCTGCGTGCATTGAAAGAAGCAAAGGGCGTTGTCGGCGGGCCAAACGGAGCTGCTGCACGGCTTGGCCTGAGGCGGACGACGCTGCAGTCCCGGATGAAGGCACTCAAGATCGGCCGCGACTATAGCTGACACCACTGCTTGGCTCAACGATCACTGGTTCACTTCATGCGAATGAATGGACGTAGAAGCTCAGATGCGGGGCAGGTTGCTAACCCAATGTCACTTAGTTTTCCCCGCTTGCTTGCTGGGGAACCGGTAGCCGCGCCCCCAAACTTCTCGCGGATACGAACGGCGTTTGGTGCGTTTGGGGAGCCGGCAGCGCGCCACCAGAGCCACGATCCGATGGAGTTCCTGCTGCTGTTGTTTGGCCGTCCGGGCGGCCAGAACTTTGGGATAGCCATCGAGCACAATATTGCAGGCATAGGTAAAGCTCAACTCCCGTGGATCGATTCTGGCTCGTTGCGCGGCCTGAAACATGAGCGCGCGCACCAGGTTGTAGGCCATCACCGCAACCAGCAGTTCCTTTTCCATCATGTCGGTCGATTGTGCCGCGATGCGTTGCAGGCGGATCGTCTGTTTCAAACTGCGCAGGTCGGTTTCGATCCGCCAGCGGCGGCCATACAGTTCCACCACCTCCTCCGCCGGCAGCGACAAGGTCGTGAACAGATGCAGCCACTGCTGGTGTTTGCCGCGACCCACGCGCCAGGCAATCAGGCGTCCTGGCAGGCTCGCATCGGCCGTCCAAGCTCGCTGCGCCTTGCCGCCGTCCCACCGGCTGGGCCGCCAACAGACGGGATCGTCACCCTGGATCGAGATCGGACGGCCCAGGACCGATTTCGCTCGCACCGCAGTCAAGCGCAAGACCACCTCCAGCCCTCGCTGCTGAGCACTATAGGCCGTGGAGAAGATCCCGAAATTGCGATCCCCCACAATTACCGAACGCGCCGGTACATGCTGCATGGCGCGCTCCGCCAGCGCCTGTTCACTGACGGCCTCGGGGCCATTCATGGGGCCCCAGTAGGGGCGTTCCGCTAAAGCCGTCTCCAAGTCGTGCAACACCACAAACCGCAGCAGCGGCCAATGCGATTTGTGACGCGGATTGCTCGCCAGCGGAAAGGCCTGCAGCAGTTCCGGCTCATGCTCCAACTGCAGCGAGGATCCGTCCAACAAATAAACCCGCTGGGCGAGCACCGGTGCTGACTCTAACAGGCGCTTGCGGAGACGTTCGATGAGTTCGTCCATAGTGCGGCTCACCAACAGTTTGGGCAAGCGTTGGCGCGCTTGGCAATAGCCCCCGGTGGAAAGAGCAATCTTGCGCTCTTCGACCCGCTTACACCGGCTCAGCAAGGCATCGAAGCGGCCTTGCACCAGTTGCTCCACGCTGCTGGCCAATGTCCCCCGGGCTTGCAGTCGTTGGTTGATCATCATCCACAACACCACACGCGCCGAATAGATCCCGCTCCGCACGGTCAACTGCAACTGCTTCTGCAGCGAGCGAAACAACTCAGCCGTCGCCAAATCCAGGTACAGCCCAAACAACGCAGTTGCATCCATATCCAAAACATAACCTCAATGGAATGTTTTGGCTATACCGAAAGCCTCGAAAACTAAGTGACATTGGGTTGCTAACCTGCGGCCGATTGTCAATCGGCCGAACCGCTCACTCTCGAAACTCCTCTCCTATTGACTCCCGCATAATATAGAGTTATTCCAGACGCAGTAAGGATTGTTTCCAGAAAGCGCTAATCAAACGCGGGCGGCGGCGCATCCGGCGCAGCGTGGTGCGGGCCGCCTCGCTAAGGTGCCAGTAGTCTTTGGGGCAGACGTTGGCCAGTTCGTGGTGCTTCCAGTAGCTCCAGATGTACTCGACCGGATTGAGTTCGGGTGCGTAGCCCGGCAGGTATTGGACCTCGATCCGTCCGGCCAGACTCTCGATGTGGTCGCGTACTAACCGACTCCGGTGGGCAGGCAGCCCGTCCCAGATGACCAGCAAGGGTCCGCGGATATGCCGGACCAGCGCTTGCAGGAACTCCACTACCTGCGGACTCTTGACGCTCCCGGCGTAGAGCCGGAAGTAGAAGTTCCACACCGTGAGGCCGGCCACCGCCGACAGGCTCTTCCAATTGAAGTTGTAGTCCAGTACAGGCGTTTGCCCACGCGGAGCCCACATACGACAACGGTGCGGACGCTGACTCAGCCCGCTTTCGTCGACAAAGACTATCGTGCGCCCCTGCGTGCGGGCTTTTTTTTAATGGCCGGCCAGGTCTTTCGCTTCCAGGTTCGGATCGCCGCCTCGTTTCGCTCACGCGCCCGGCCGACGGGTCGTTGCGGACTCCAGCCCAGTCCCACCAGAATCTTCCAAACATGACCTTCGTGGTAGGTGACGCCAAACTCCTCCTCGATCAAATGCGCCACACGCGGGCAGGTCCACAGGGGCGTCTCATAGCCCAACGATTCCGGTCCCTGCAACAGAAGCTCGCTCAGGCGCTGACGATCCTCGCTCGTGAGGAGGGGTTTGCGGCCGGCGCGGCCGGCCTTGCGCAACCCGTCTTTGCCGCCCGCCCGATACTCCTGCACCCAGCGGGCTACGGTCTGCCGCGCCACTTTCAACCGGCGGGCCACCTCCGCCTGCTTCAATCCCTTCTCCCACAAGCGGATCGCCTCGAAGCGGCGTTTCTCCAAGGCCTCGAAATCACGTCGCACTCCGGCAGCATTGCCCATACCAGGTTAGACGTAGTATCGCGGGAAAAGTGTCGCTATATTACGCGGGAGTCAATAAACCGTTTGGCAGTGTTGGAAACCACGTAGTTTTGTCTCCAGATCGACGGTGCTCCAGAGCAAGCGCCGATATTACCGCCAGCCAGCCAGCGTTCCATAAGTCCAACTCCCGGTCAGGACCACCGTCTTACGCCCCTCGGCCAAGCCCGGCAAGACCGAGAACCGCGACGACTGGAGTCCGATTTCGTGGAAATACACGGATCCCGCCACGGGCACGTCCGCGAGTTGGCGCAATCTGAAGAAAACATCCGGCTCGTGCGAACCCGAATATTCGATTCATGCCTTTAGCTTTATTTACAGCCTCGTGAAGTCGCCTTTGGTAAAATTGTCGGCGACCGGGGGCGTGCTGCATTATAAGGATGGCCGCGACACGAGGGATTACTCGGCGCTGGTCGCGGATTTCGCGAACGGGGTCAGGCTGAATTACGCGTTCTCCTGCTTCACGCAGGGCGCGCGGTCGGGATGGCTGATCGCAGGCGACAACGGCGTGCTTGCGCCGGAGGGCGTGAGAGCAACCGGCGCGAAAGAGGATGCCGGCGAGACGCAGATGTACCGCGAGTTTTTCGAGGACGTCCGCGCTCGCAGGCAGTCTCCGCTGAATCCGGAGTATGCGCTGGAGCCGGCGAAGATAGCCTATGCGGTTGAGATGGCGATCACTGGGAATAAGATCGTGACCGCGAAAGATTTTGCCTGATCAGGAGACAATCGTGAAGCCCTTCAACATTATTGGAACAACGCGCCGGAGCTTCCTTTCCGGTTGCACGGCCTGCGCCGCTGGAGCGCTCTGCCCCGCCGTCGCGGCCCCCATTTCGCCGAAAGAGTCCGGCGGCGAAACGGTGAAAATCCGCCTGGTGTTTTCCCATTCGACGCAGGACCGGCGCGGCTGGCCGTATGTCAATTTCGACTATGCGGCCATGAAAGCGGACCTCACGGCGAAGCTTCGCCAAGCCTGCACGTACGTGGAGTTTGAGCCGGTCACAGGCAAGCGGTGGACACGCTGAGCGCGTTGTTGGGATTCAAAGTCGTTCACGAAGGATAGAAGAAATGCGTTTCATACTTATTTTGTTCGCGGCCGCGACGCTTTTCGCGCAACCCAAGGACGCCATCGTTCTGTTTGATGGAAGCAATCTGAACCAGTGGACGCTGAACGGCGATCCGCATTGGAAAATCGTAGACCGTGTGCTGGAGATCGATCCAGCGAATCCCCATACTAAAGGGAAATGCCGGCTCTCCACCAAGGACGAGTTCGACGACGTGCGGCTTCATGTGGAATTCTGGCTGCCGCTGATGGCGGACAAGAAGGGGCAGGCCCGCGCCAACAGCGGCGTGTTTCTGCAGGGCCGCTATGAAGTGCAGATTCTGGACACGTTTGGGCAGCTGCCCCAGGACGACGGCGCGGGCGCCATCTACAAGACTGTTGTTCCAAAGACGAATGCGAGCCTGGCGCCGGAGAAATGGCAAACCTACGACATCGATTTCCGGGCGGCGCGCTTTCACGACGGGAAGGTCGTCGAAAAGCCACGAATTACGGTCGTCTACAACGGCGTGAAGGTTCACGACAACGTCGAACTTCAGGTTACCGGGACTCCTGTGAACGCGACTCCGGAGTATGCGCGCAGCGGGCCCATCCTGCTGCAGAATCACCGGTGTCCGGTTCGATTCCGGAACATCTGGGTGGTGCGGCGATAGGTCTCAAACTTGACTTTCCGAACGGCGGCTAGGGCATTTTCGATTTAACTATTTATCGGAGATCTGTACGCGACCGGCCAAGGATGTCCGCCACGGCAGTAGGCAAGATCGACGGCCCAACACGGCTCCCCGAATATCACACCGGCCGGCGCCGGGATGGAGGAGATTTGCCAGCGCGTTATCACAGACGCGATGGCAGGATTGGAAGCCGCGTCGGTCAACAGGAAACCCGTCGCACCGCTGCCCTCCGCCGCCAGTTGCAAGCGACGGCACAAGGTCAGATCCGCAGTCCTCGCTACGGCCAGCACAGCGCTCACCTGCGGACTGCGCAAGGCCTCCAGCACGGTCCATGCCAAGTCCAGCGAATTCCGCGTTGCGACATGAATCCACCGCTCCGGCTTGACCCCGTAAGGCAAAAGCCCCAGCGGGTGAAAGCTCCGATCGGGAGCGACATAGACCAGTTGCCCGCTTGATGAAGGAATGCGCGCGGCCAGCAGGGAAGCAAACGCAATTCCACAAGCCAGCCCGGAACTCTGCACCTCATGAACACAACCGAGCGGCAGACCATGAAACGGCAGCCCTGAGTCGATCTCTTTGGAAATAGAGACCGTTCGGGAGAATCGTCGCACAGTCGAGACAAGCGGCTCGATGCGCTCCCGCAAACGGGCAGCCCGATCCAGAGTGGGAACCTGTTGGAGGGGAAACGCGCGTCCCACGGCAGATCCAAGATAGCACAATATTCGCCTTTTATTCACCTAAATGGCGACTCGCTTCGGCCAATCGCAGAAATCTGCGGGGTGGAAGCATCGGGGAGGGGGGACGTAAACCGTTGAATAATTGGCTCCCCAAGTGTGAAACAAAGGCTGTTTTACGCTGGAAAGACACAGGCAAAGTGTTTGATTCTAAACAGGCTACTCAAATCCGGTTCGTTTTGCAGTTTCTGGTTAACAGGCGCTTTTTCGAGGTTGGCCCGCCAAGAGTACCCAAGCCAAACCCTCGACTTCAGGACAGCGGCCTTGGAATCAGTTCGAAGCCGTCCTTACGTGGCGAGTTCTTCAGCCCGGACGATGGCTCAGGCGTAACGCGCCGTCGGGTCCACTTCCGTTTTTGGAAGTGGACTGTTTCCGAGTGGCCGACGATCCTACCAGACATTCGCCAGACTGACGTTCCGGCCGATCCGACGTTATTGAACATAAAAGAAAGACGCTATGTTGTACTGTCCCGCGCCATATGATACGGTCGGCGCATGGATCACGATCTGACCCCATCGCCACCTCCTCGCAAGGGCGATTTGCTGTTCCGGGATGACCTGCCGGACTGGCACAATAATGCCTGCTTAAACGTGACTTGGGGCGATGACCAGATAGGATACACGGAAGGCTACCGCCGCGGCGCGCGGTTGCTCGTTGAGCACGTCGTGGAGAATGCGCAGGATCAGGATTACCTCGTCTATCCGATAATCTTTCTGTACCGGCACCATATTGAACTGGCGCTGAAAGGCATCATCCGGCGAGCGCCCTTCCTGATCGACCGGCAGCTCACGGACACCGAAAAAAAGCATCTGGGAAAGCACCGGCTGAATTTGCTCTGGGCAGACCTGAAGCCGATGCTTGCCGAAATTTGCAGAGCGGCGGGGTGGGGCGTACTCAATCCGGCCGACGTTGAAGGAATTGACGATTACATTCGTCAGCTCTCTGCCCTCGACCCCGACTCCTACAGTTTTCGTTACGCTCGCTCTAAGAAAGGGGCCCGCTCGCTGCCCCGAGATGTGACGCGAATCAACCTCCGGCATTTCGCGGAAACGATTGAGCGCTTGGCGGACTACGTGGATGGGCTGGATACCGCGACCGTCCACCTCGAAGAAGTCAAAGCAGAGATGGAAGCGGAATGCCGGCGCGAAATGGCTTGCTAAATGGACTACGCATGAGCGCAGCAATCGTCCTGCACTCGTCCGAGCCTGCGCCCCGCGGTCAGTGAATGCCAAAGAATAGATATCTAAATGTCCAATCTCTCCAACACCGAAAAGCGGAAGTTAGAACAGCTCCTCGACATGGGTGGCGGTTACGTCATGAACTTCTCCAACCGTACCTTCGATGAATTTGTCATCGACAGCACGGGCCGCAAGATTTACGATTCACGCTATGAGTACGAAAGCGGATCGAAGGCCAATAGGCTGCGCGGATTCTGGCAGCAGGAAGGAAACAGTGTCGTCGGCAAGCTCATGAGGGATTTGCTCGACTACGGCGTGGAAAGCGGTCTGTTCACGGGGAAGGATAGCCTGCTCGCTACCTGCCGCCAGATCGTTGCACGCCTGCTGCAAAACAGCCCGGTTGCGGAGCTAGATGCGCTGGCAGCGATCTCGGACGAACGCGATTTTGAGACAGTCGCCAAGGCAGTGAGAGATGCGATAGAGAAGAACGAGCCGGAATCCGGTCTCGACCGGCTGCACACTTTCGTCATCAAGTACGTGCGGACGCTATGCACTCAACACGGCCTCAGCGTTACGCGGGAGAAGCCGCTCCACAGTTTGTTCGGAGAGTATGTGAAGCGTCTGCAGGCGAGCGGGTACGTAGAGTCTGAAATGACGGTGCGAATCCTGAAATCCAGCATTTCCACGTTGGACGCATTCAATGACGTGCGCAACAATCGAAGCCTTGCCCATGATAACCCTATCCTCAAATATGACGAAGCACTGCTGATTTTCAACCATGTGGCCAGCTTTATCCGCTTCCTTCGCAGCGTGGAAACTGAAGTCCAACAGCAGCAGCGGCGGACTCCTGTTAGCGACGATTTGGAAGACGTGCCGTTCTAAACGGCCGTCACTTCTCTTTTCCTCGCTTCGTCGCGTTTTGGGCCTGGGTAACGGCCCACTCGGACATTGAGCAGTCGGTCATCACGTTGACGCCTGATAGGTAGATGTCCATCAGGACATCAGGGGGAACAGCATCGTCAGCCCTGGAATGCTCGCGCACCCCGGCGCGGACCTCATTAAACGGCATCCCTTGGAGCGATCTGGCCTTCATTTCGTAATGTCCGCTTTGGGGCGGCCGGAACACGCAAACAATTACTAATCGGTGTGCGTCAATACTAGTGTGCGCACCTCGACCCCACTCCTCCTCACCGAACAGCAATCTTTTGAATTGACCACCATCGCGCAGTCGCGCTCGCTTACGAGCGGTTCACGGTGCAAACCCGGGCCAGCGCCACTCCGGGCGAGCTACGAAGCCAGCTACGTTCACGCTTATTGCCGTAAACCCTGAGATTGTTCAGGAGCGGCATGTCCGCGCCCCACATGATATGGGGGCTTGTTCTCCGTCCCTATGTTTCCCGTGCCTATTTGGCGCCGGTCGCGATCGTAATGCTGGTGCCCGAGCCCTTGCGTCTGGCGACAACCGTCACACTCCGATTCCTGGCAGCGTCCCTTGCTGTCAGGGTGACACCATCGAGTGAATCGCCAGTGGAGGAATTTTGCCGCGTAACCGTCATTCCCGATTTGGGGAGTTCCGATTCATAGAAGCCGGCGACTTCGACAACGGAGTCCGGGGTTGACAACGAGAACGAACCGGTCTTCGACCTTTCGGAGCCGGCGGCGTTCGGGTAGGAAGGAATCCAGGACGGCATGCCGATCGTTCCCGCGCGGATCGGATCAGGCTCGATGTCGTTGAAATCCATCTTGATGATCTTGCCGGTCAGTTTATCGCGAGCCGTCACCACGCCGGTCTTCTCGTCCGTTGAGAGGATATCGACGCCCCTATTCCTCGCCTCGGCGAACGTCCTCTCATTGTCCAGATAGAAGTAGTACGCTGCGCCGAGCCAGATCGCCAGGCCAATACCAACGAACCAGGGCCAGCGCTTCCGCGCCCGCACCGGCAAAGGAGGCCCCTGAGGCATCTGCGGAGAGGCCGGAACAGGTGGGAACGCCACGGGAGTGCCACACGCTCCACAGAACTGAGTTTGAGTTACGCCGCCGCAACGAGGACAGTATGCCATGTCACGCACCGTCGGATTCAAGTCTTCTCAACTATACACGACTACACGGCCGTTTGGTCCGGAAACTCAAATGGCCGCCGTTTGCGGCCCATTGCGTGGGCTACGAACGAAGTTATATGCCTGGGAAATGGAGTGCGCCGTCCTCGTTGTCGATTCTGTGACGGCCGGAAAACTCAGTTCGGCCTCGGGGTAATGGGGAGTGCGTACGTGCTGTGCTCCGCAAAAACTCCGTTCGCGCCAAAACCGTGTTCCAGCGACTCTGAGCCGCGTCTTTCCGTGGCGCAGCGCGCTGGTGAATGTGAAGCCGGATACGCTCATACGCAAGAGCGCGTTGTGCAGGAAATCCGCACGCTATGCGCGATGTGGCCAGGGGTTGGAAACCAGCTCACGGTCCGGATAGTGAGGCACTCCCAAAGGAAACGGGGAGCTATGGATAGGCCGGACCTACGGAGCAACGGCGTCAGTCCTCGACCCTACCAGATCCCCCGTTGTTGAGGGCATATTCCCCATCGTGACCGGCAAATCGGTCTGAGTTTGCCAGCGATTGTACAGGGTCAATCTGATTCTGCCTACGCCCCCTTCTTCCCGGATGGCCCGGGCGGCGGCGTTGGCTTTTTCGCCTTCTGGTTCCTTGCATAGCAGCTATTGTACGCAGCTTGGCACGCCTTGCACTCTTTTGAGTCCGGCTTCTTCCCGCAGTCATTCGCCATCTTGCACGCCCTCAGCGCACCACCGCAATCCTCCGCTGCGATTGCGGTCCATAAGCCGCACAGAAGCACCAGCACGACAAGGACTCTCGCGAAACGTATCATTGGCATAACCTTTCTGGAATTCAAGTTCTCAAGTAACGGCAGAATATCACGGGCAGGGGTAGCAATCAAACGATCACGTCCAAGTCGTTAGCACGTGAGTAGCGCGACCGCGCAGTAGGAAGGCGCCCGTGATCGCCCCAACGGAGAGCATCAGGCCGCGACTGCAGGTTTGGCGTCGAGATGAACCCTGAACGGGACCACCAGTGCGTTCGAGACATTGCAGTCCCCCACAACCAACTCTTCTGTACGTTCCTTCGTTCGGGAGCGATAACGACCACAAACCCGGCCCACGCCGCCCCCGGTTTGAAACGACTTCGTAGATCAGGTATTCATTCTGCAGGAGCAGGCGCTGGTTGACGACGCCCGTTACGTACGCCAGCAGGCGCACCCATTTGTTGTCGCGCATGGTGGATGAACATCATACGCGGTTTGTTGAGTAACCCGTGTGATGGATATTTTGGCCATACGGGCCGGACAAGACGAGATCTGAACCTCTACTCGTTGATCCTGTGGCCCTGGGCTGGGTGCGGTTCGAGTCCTGAGGCGTTACGCGATTCGACCCAGCGCGAACAGGTCAGAAGAACAGTTTCAGAACCATGTTGATCTCGCGGGCGCCGTGGCCGCTTATGGCCGTGACCGTGCCGAACGCGGTGCTGGTCGGTGTCGTGTTGGGGGTGCCGAACTGCACGTGGTTCAGTGAGTTGAACGTCTCGAAGCGGTATTGCACGCGGAAACGTTCGTTGATCTGGAAATTCTTCATCACGGACAAGTTGAAATTGTTGATTCCGTCGCTGCGGATGTCGTTGAAGCGCGACGACAAGCCCTGGATGTTGAATTGCAGCGCCCTGCTATTGTTGCGCTCGAATCCGGCGTCCACGTTAAACCAGCGTTGCACTTTGCGCTGATCCACCGGCAGCGGGATGTCGTGCAGGTCGCCCCGAAAGATGGCGTTTCCGAAGCCGAGCGCCTGGCCGGATTGAGCTTCGTAATAGCCTTCGAACTGCCACCCGCCCAAGAAGCCGTCCAGCCAGCGATTGCCGCGCTTGAGGAACCGTCGTCCGCGGCCGGCCGGGATTTCGTATATGCCGCTCAGCACGAACCGGTGCGGGTAGTCGTTGTCGGAGATGACCCGCTCCGGCCGCGGGTCCGTGTCGTTGTTATACGCCAGGGCCTGCATGAACTTCGAGTATGTCCAGGCGGTCTGGAGCGTAAAGCCTTTGCTCAGGCGCTTTTCGATGCTGGTCTGGAGCGAGTGGTACCAGGAATAGCCGTCAGGGATATCGATCGTAAGACTGGAGAACTGGGCATACGTCTTGAGCAGGTTGGCGCGGCTGATCGTCGTATTCGCGAGGTTCGTGCCAGCCAACTCCGGTATCCCGGCGAACGGATTCGTGACGAGCTGGCTGAGAAAATCGATGGTCGGCTGGTCCCGCTCCGATGAAGTGGAAAGGTACATGGCCGGTGTGGCGGAGAGTTGCCGGGTAGCAGACATCTTCGTGCCACGGTTCCCGATATAGGCCACTTCCAGGACTGTGCGCGCCGGCAGTTCGCGCTGCACGGAGAATAACCAGCGCTGCATGTATGGATTCACTGTCTTGCTGTAGAACGGGCTCGGTCCCTGTCCGAGGTATGACGCAAGGCCTCGGGAACTCCCTAACGCCGGGCTGATGCCGTTCGGAAACGGATTCGCCAGCGACGCCTGGTAGGTCAACCCGTTATCGTTCGAAGCGATAATATTGGTGGTCGCGTTGAAAGGGCCCTGGCGAACGCCGTTGCGATCAACCCCGACCGTATCGTAGAAAATGCCGTAACCGCTTCGAAGGACAGTCTTGTTGTTTAACTGAAAAGCCAGTCCGGCTCGTGGCGCGAAGTTATTCCGGTCGGGGTCCCATAACGCGCGCGCCTGAGCCCCACCGGGGAACAGTAATCCGCCCCTCACGTCGAACTGGCCAACGGGAATCTGTGGAATGGGACTCCGGGCATAGTTCGCCTTAGCCTGCGCAGCGATGGGATTCGGGCTGTCGTAGTCGAAGCCGCCGACCGAGCGATTGTACCTCTCCGTGGTCGGGCCCTCATATTCCCAGCGCAGGCCAAGATTGATCGTCAGCCGGCGCGACACCCGCCAATCGTCCTGCACAAACAGCGCCCAATAAGTGGACTGCGCGGCCCGGGAGGCATTAGATGCAACGTTGCCGCCCGTAGGGATGCCCAGCAGTAGCGACGCCAGCCCCTGTCCGATGGGCGCCGCCGCGGCGTTGTCGAGCGGCCCTTTGGTGTAGGCCGATGCGAAATTAAACTGCGGCGCCACGTTGCCGTAGCTGATTCCAGTCTCCTGCATCAGCCGGACCTCCGCGCCCGTCTTTACGCTGTGCTGCGATGCCATCTTGGTCAAGGTGCCGCCGAGCGTGTGGTAAAACGTCTTCGTACTGTTCCCGCCGCCGTTCCCCAACTGTGTGTAGCCATCCGTGGAGATGATCGGAAACGCGAGCCCGGCCGGGTCCGCGTTTTGCGAGATCTGCCGCACCAGCTCTTGCGGGAAACCCAGCGAGGTCAGGTCGAAGCCCGTGGTTGGCCGAAGCGCGCGCGGATTGTAGTAACTCAGCCCGTAACGGACGTTGAGGAGCAAGCGCGGGGTGAACGTATATACGTCGTCGAGCACCAGGCCCCAGCCGGTATTGTCCGTTAGCGTGGTGGTCGCAATCGTGGGCAGACTGATATTCGTATCGTCGTATTGCGTATTGTTCCAGCGGGCGAAAATGCGATGCCGGTCGGTGATGTTATGGTCGATGCGATTGACGAGCGTACGGTTGTACCGTTGAAGATCAGTGGGCTGGAAATAGTTATTGCGCGCGTCGGCGGTGCCCGCCTGGTTGGGGTCCGGGTAAACGCTCAGAATCTTCTGCGCGATGGGGTCGATCCGGCTCGCGGGAATGATGCCGCCGGCAAACGGGCTCCGCTGTAAACGCCCGTTGGGGGCGGGCACCGTCGTGCGGGGATCGTAAATCTGATAGCTTGGTCCAATGGCGAGCAGTGCCGAAAAGTCACCCTTCTTTTCGGCCACGGTAGGCACGGTAAAAGTGCCGGTGCCGCTCAGACCGGCCTGCACTCTGTGGATGTGCAGGCCCTCATAGCCGAAGCTCCAGAACGTCCTATTGCGGCCGTCGTAGAGTTTGGGGATGTAGACCGGCGCGGTGACGGTAGGACCCCAGCGCTCGTGGCGCCAAAGATCGCGTATGTTACGCTTCTTGTCCTCGGCCGATCCGGTGGCAGGATTGTAAATAAAGTTGTTGGTGAACCACGCTGTCGCCCGCCAGCGCGATTCGCTCATTACTACTGTGCCGTGCACCGCGTTGGTGCCCGATTTCATGCTCACGCTGATGAGACCGCCGGCCGCATGACCGATGCTCGCGTCGAAGGTGGCGGTGTGGATCTTGACTTCTTGTACCAGGTCACCCGGCGGCGAGAAGGCGGCGCTACGGCCGGACATGGCCGGCGCTCCGTCCACTGTCGCCTCACTCGCATTGCGTGTTCCGTTCACGATGTTATTGGTGACTTGGTTGAGGTCCATGGGATTGCCCGCCGCACCCTGGCTATAGATGGCCATAATCCCCGGCGCGAGCCGTTCCAGGTAATAGGGTTGGCCGCCGACAGTCGGGAGTTCGGTAAGCTGCCGCGTGTTCATCACCAACCCGGCGCTGGCGGTCGCCGATTCGAGAAGCGGCGTTTCGCCTGTCACGGTGACCGACTCGGTGATGTCGCCGACCTCCAATTTGAAGTCAAGCAGCAAACGGTCCGCGACGCGCAGTTCAATGCCCTCGCGTGTGGATTTCTTGAAGCCCTTGGATTCCACGATGATGCGGTACATTCCGGGCAGCAGGTACGGAATTTCATAGCTCCCGCCCTCGTTCGTGACGGAAGCGGCGCCGGCATTGGTGCCGGTGTTTACCGCTTTCACCCGGGCGCCGGGAACCGCCGCTCCGCTCGAATCGACTACCATGCCAACGATAGAACCACGCGACTCCTGGCCGTAAGCGAGCGAGCAGAGCGCCAGGAATGCGGCACAGATGCACACAGGACGCAAACTCATATCAGACCTCTCCCCTTCTGTTTTGCCCGATACTTTCAAAGACGTGACTTTGCACATGGATCTCTACAACGTTGCCGACCCGATCAGCGCCAGGCCAAGGCTATAGGCCGCGAACATCACGGCGAGAAGCGGCGTCACGCCAGCCGGCGCATTACGAAACTCTTTCCAAATGACCACGCCCCAGATGGCCGCCACGAGCGTCGCCCCCTGCCCGAGTGCGTAGGAGATGGCCGGGCCCGCGACGCCGGACGCGATCACGTTGAACCCGAGCGCGAGCATCCAGATGGCGCCGCCCGCCACACCGAGGGCGTGCAGCCGCGCGGATCCGCGGAAGTAATCGGACGCCCGCCATCCGCCCGCGCGCATGAAGACTGTGTTCACGATGAAGTTGCTCAGCAGCAGGCCAAGGCCGAAGAAGATCAACGCGGTGTATGGCGTGAGATATCCGGGCTCCGTGACGCCACTGTTGAAAGCGGGGGATATCGATCGCATTAGCTGCGGATAGAAGAATCCCATGAGGCAGCCCGCAATTACGGCAAAAACGACACCGCGCAGCCAGCCACGGTCGCCCGTGCGCGGCAGCTTGCGATGCGCGGCTGCGGACACCACCATCGCAACGGCCACGAGCGCGACGCCGCCGAACAGCAACGCCGGGTTGCCTTTCGGCGTCTGGATGTAACTGGTAACGGTTCCGATCACCAAGGCCAGTCCCACACCGATCGGAAAAGCGACCGCCATTCCCGCGGCGTCAATCGCGACTACGAGCAGAATGTTCGACACGTTGAACAACGCGCCGCTGGCAAACGCCGTCGCCGCGGGACCTGCGGCAGCCTGCTCCAGGTTTGTCAACGCGCCCATCCCCGTGGAGCCGACGCTCCCGAGTGTGAATGCGAGAATGATGCCCGTGAGGACGACACCCAGGCCATAGTCCCAGTAGTACAGTTCGAACGGCCACTTCTCCTTGCCGGCCAGCTTCTGCGTATTTGCCCACGAACCCCAGCCCAGCATTGTGATTACGCAGAAGATAATTGCCAGAACAGGACTATCGACGAGAAACATATGTGCCCTCCAGAAGTGCCATGACTTCGCTGCGTACCGGAATCGAACTCTGTGCGCCCGCGCGCGTTACCGAAATTGCCGATGCGGCGCAGGCGAATCTCGCAGCGGCGGGCGCCGGCATGCCTTCTGCGAGTCCCACAGCGAAAGCGCCGTTGAAGGTATCGCCGGCGGCCGTGGTATCTACCGCGGCAACAGGGAACGCTTCGATTCCGCCGCGGAAATCGCGCGCTGCGATAAAGCAGCCCATGTGTCCGAGTTTCAGGACTACGACCGCGGGTCCCATCTCGAGCAGGCGGTCCGCCGCCCGTGCAGCGTCATCAAAACTTTCAATCGCCAGAGCCGGGTTCCCCAGCAGAAGGCCGGCCTCGGATTGGTTGGGAGTCAGGTAGGTGACAGAGCGCAACATCTCCCGCGAGAGGGGACGTGCCGGAGCGGGATCGAGCATCGTGACAGCGCCGCGCTCCAGCGCATACGTGAGAACTGCCTCGACGGTCTCCAACGGGACCTCAAGTTGTAGCAGCACCAGGTCGCCTGCCTGGAGAGCCGCAAGCCGGGCGACAGCCGCTTCCGGCGTAAGGCTCGCATTTGCTCCGGGCGAGATCGCGATGGCGTTTTCACCCGACGGCAGCACGAAAATGCATGCGGCTCCCGTAGCGCGCGGCGATGTGCCCACGCCGGCGGTGTCTACCCCGGCGTTCTGCAAACTCGTGAGGAGGTGCGCGGCGAAGGGATCGCACCCCAGTTGCCCGATCATGGCGGCCCGCCCGCCGAGCCTGCCCGCGGCGCACACCTGGTTGGCGCCTTTGCCGCCCGGGTGCAGCATGAGGTCGCTGCCCACGACCGTTTCGCCCTCGCGCGGCAGGCGCTCCACGCCCATCACGAGATCGATATTCAAACTGCCGGCGACGAAAACTCGTTTCGGCTCCATCAGTAGTCCTACCGGAAAATCACGGCATCTTCGATCTGAATCTCAGCCCCCTTCGAGCCCGGATACGGCTCGCCACGCGCCACGATGCGAACGGTATGCTTGCCTGCCGCGAGACCGAACGCGTGCCACACCGCTTCGCTCAGCTTGGTGTGATCCTCATCGGGATACACGTCAACAGTGCGATCCAATTTGCCGTCGAGGTAGACATCGGCTTTGCCGCCCGTGGGCAGGTACGGGCCTACCACAATCACGCCCGTGCCTTCGAAGGTAAGCGATGCTTCCGCTCCCTTTGTGCTGGCCACTTTCGAGGGAATCAGCGCGCGCTTCGTCTTCGCATCTCGCGCCTTCCAGTCGCCTTTCCAAGTCCACTGCGCGCCGCTGACGCTGATACGCTCCACCGGCGAGCCGTAGTTATCCCAGATTTCGAGTTTGGCCGGCTCGGGCTTCTGCACTTTGACGATCAGCGTGTCGCCTTCGCGCCGGCCGCCGGTGCGTTCGATCAGCGCGATAGCCCGCTTCTCGGTGCTGGCGACGATGGAATGGAACGTGAAATCCGTGTAGCTGAATTTGCGATCCGCGATGGCATCGATCCCGCTCTTCCACTGCTCGGGGATCGCGCGGTAGCCCAGCGCCACGCCGAGGATTCCGGCCGCGCTGGCGGGGTTGCAGTCGGAATCCTGCCCCGCCCGCGTTGTAATTTCGATGGTCTTGCCGAAGTCGCCGCCGCCGTAGAGCAGGCCAAGAGCGATGTATGCGCCATTCAATTTTGCATCGATGTTGAACGGCCGCAAGGCCCCGGACGGGCACGGGTCGCGGCGATCCCATTTGTCTTCGATCAACTGCCACGCTTTCTTCCAATCGTTGGGATTCTGTTTCGACCAGGCGAGGAGATCTACAAGCAGTTTGGCGTAAGGACTCTGCGATGGCAGACAGGCGTAGCCCGCTTCGACAATCTTCCGCGGATCGGTCTCGAGGAACGCCGCGGCGTACATGCAGGACACAAACATGCCGCCGTAAATGCCGTCTCCGTAGTTCATGACGCGGCCGGCGCGCCAGGCGATCTCGTTGGATGCGCGCGGCAACCCAGGCGCCATCAGCCCAATGAAGTCGGCTTCGATCTGAAAATCGATATCGTTGGCGTGAGCGTTGTACTTGGGTGAGCCGGCGAGCGCCGCTGGCACGCCGCGTTTCAGGTTTCGCCGCGCCGCCAGGTTCGCATGCCACAAATCGTATTTGGCATCGCGGAACATGGCCCCGAAGTCGTCGCTCGTGGCATCGAGTCCCTTATCGTCGAGGACCTTTGCGAATGTCATGTCCACGTAAAGATCGTCCTGCCCGAGGGAGTTTGAAACGCGGTCCGGCGTCCAGGCTTCGAGCGGGCCGTCGTTTATCTTGGCCAGCGTCTTGAATTCGGTAGGAGCGCCAAAGCTCACGCCGATCATCTGGCCCGCCCAGCCACCTTGAATCTTGTCGCGCAAGACCTGCAAGGGAATCCTGCGATAAGAACTTGTCTGCGTGTAAGCGACCGGGGCCGCCAGAAGTAGAATCGCGATTGTGAATCTGTTCATGGAATCCTCAGAATTGCACTCGTAGCTCGAACTGCATCAACAGCGGGACGAAATAACCCAGCATTGTTGACTCCTTATTGCTGCCTGACGAAGATGGGAGACGACCAGGCGATCTCTCCCTCGCGGTCGGGCAGATCCTTGCTGAACCGCTGAATCGCGCGGACATAGTAGTAAGCCGTCTTTCCCGCCGGCCTTGGCCTGATGCCCGTCTCCGGAGCGTCCCAGTTCCGGATCTGGCTGGTCGCAGCCATGCTGGTGTCAGAGAACTTCTCCGTATCGCGGAAACTGAACTCCACGATCTGTCCGTCAGCGGACGCCGCGTCCGGGGCCCGCGTGAATACGATGCGGTTATTCTTGATGATCTCGACACGCAGTAGCGGCTCGGTGCCTCGCACGCGGATTTGGAACGTCGGACTTTGAGACGCCTCGAGTTCTCCCCCCTGCATCACATCGCCAGCCGAGAAATCCAGCACGATGTTGTCGGTCGACCCGTATGTTCGGCGCTGCCGGAACGCATCGAGAATATCGGTGCGGCTCGTGACGCGATCGGGAACCAGCAGGTTCGCGTAGGAGATGTGCGTGGACCAGTGGTCGCTCGAAGCGATGAACCCCATCTTGTAGCCCACCCCGAGCGCGTTCCAGATGAGGCCCTTCTGAAAGGGCGCCCGGCCGGCAAAACCATCTCCAAAAGCGTCTTTCGTCGCCGCGCGGGGCTGCCCTTCCTCTTCGTACGTGTTGCGGTCGCCCTGGTACAATTCGGCAACTGGTTCCAATTCGTCGTCGCGCAGCCGCCAATCGGTTCCCATGTTCGTTCCCGTGCTGTGCGGAATGCCGATGCCATCCGTGGAACGCAGGTATGCCCACATGCCTTGCGCGTCCTTTTCAATGAGCTCCGGCCGATCTGAAATGTGCAGCTTGGGTACGCGATAGCTGAACACGCCGCGACGCACATGCAGGATATTACGGTGGCCCAAAGGGAAGTTGATGGAGCGCTCGTATCCGTAGAGCGGCACGAAGCGCCCGGGCACATAAAACATATCCGCCGACTTCTGTGTGCGCCACCACTGGTACTCATCGTCGGTGTTCTTCGACTCGGGCTCGTCGGTGTCCAGCCACGCGCCATAGTTGTGGTCGGTGACGGCCACGTAGTCGAGTGCTGCGGAGTCCATGGCATAGCGGTACAGATCGCCGAGGCTTCCGTCGATGGCGCCATCCATGCAGATCTCGGTGTGCCGGTGCACATCACCGCGCACGATCTTATAGCGCTTGCCGGCCACAGTTACGCGGTGGGTGCGAATCGCCGAGACCTGGCGCGCTTCGTCCGCATGTGTGACGGCATATTCGCCCGGAGCGCTCGGGCGGAAGGGTTCGAACTGTGGTTCGGCCACCGGAATGCCGGAAGCCTGCAAAACGATCGTGGAGACGTCGTGGTTGACGGGCAGCGGAACGGGGAAATGCCGTCCATCACCGACCACTGCCACCGCGATGCCGCCGTCCACCGCCGTCGTCGCGAGTACCGTGTCCTGCCTGCCGGTGCTGCCTGGCAGCGTAATCGGCGAGAGCCAGCGCTGTTCGGCGCCCGCCGCGCTTATGGTCGTGGCAAAGTAGTCGAACATCTGCCCGCCGTTGCGTCCTTGTGCGATCAACTGGTGCCGCACGAACATCCACACGCGCCCATCCGCATCCACTCCCAGCCGGGGGCTCATGTAGAGGTTCTTCTGCATCGAGTCAGGCCAAGCGTCTTCCAGGCGCGCTTTGGGTTGCTTCCACTGATCGTTGTCGAGCACAGCCAGCCGCGGCCGGCGATAAAGCGTCTTCTCGGAATTTGGCGGACCATAGATTCGCGAGCCTCCCGGCCGAAGCCAGGCACGGTGCTTCGCGTTTTCATAGCCGGTGTCCTTGCCCCAGTTCAATCCCGCGTCTTCCCACGCCACCCAGACGCGATCGCGGTTGTCCACGGCCACATCGGCACGCATCTCGGCTAAGGGAGAGGCCGCAACCGTCCGCACTGCGCCCAAGCTTCCCTTGGAGTAGCTGCGCAGCATCAGGTCGTACGTGGCCGGGCCGGCGCCAGCCGCGCGGTAGCAGTCCCACGCCACCCACGCGCGGCCCGCGCGATCCACCGCGACTGCGGGTTCCCAGTCGTTCTCGGGAGACTGGCTGACGTTAATCTCCTCGCCCCAGCGTTCTCCCGAAAACACGCGCATCACGATGTCGCTCTGTCCGGCGCGATAGCTCATCCACACCAGGTACAGGTTTCCGTTTCGGTCCGCCGTCATGCGGTGATAAATGTCAGGCACCGGGCTGCTGCTCAGGCGTTCCTCCTTGGACCACTGCTTGCCGTCAAAATACCGTGCGTACAGATCGAAGTTGCCCGTCTCGAGTTGCTTCTGTGCTGCATATACGCACCAGACGCGTCCGCGTGCATCTTCGGCCAACGCTACCCGGAAGTGGTCTCCCGGGGGCGTGATGCTCGTAGTTCCGTACCAGCGCGCGCCATCGCGGCCGCGCGCGATCATGACCTGGTCTGCACCCGTGTATTGATAGCCGTCGCGCTTGCGCGTCGCGTAGGCCACCCAGGCGAGCCAGTATTCGCCGCCGCGCGTCCGCAGGATCGCCGGGTCGTCATCTTCGAACTCCTGGCTCGTAGCGATCTGCGGGATCGGCACGCGCTCGACACTCACGTCGCCGCGGAACATCTCCACGGAAAGCGGCTGGCCGTAGCGAATCTGAGCCGGGACAAAAGTGAAGTCACCATACCGGGTATACACTGTGACCGGCTGTTCTTCGGGGCTGACGAGATCGAGGATCACGGACTTCGCCGCTACATCGCCGCCCACCATCTCCATCGTGATGTTCCAACGGTCCGGCGCGACGATCGAATCGCCGGCCCCCAGGTGCCATCCCTTGATCGAGCGGATCTGCGCCGCGTTGCGGACGCCTCCCGTCCAGACGCGGCCGTGTCCTTTGCTCCTCACGCCGAAAGTGATCTTGAAACCCGAAGACCGCGGCGCCTCGACAGGAGCGGCAGCAGCAGACTGTACGGAAGCCGAACGCATCCAAAACGCTACGCCGGCGCCCAGCAGCAATGTGCAGAACAGAGAGGATCTGAAACGGCTCATAACGAATCTCCGTGCTTGTGCGGTTCAACTCGCCTGAAAGCCAGATATTATATGAATCGATTCACCGTGTCAATCCCGTTCGCAGTAAAGTATAATCAGAACCAGTGGAGAATGTCGTGAATCGGTTCAATCTGCTGTGGAGATCGCGGGATGCCGACGATTAAAGAAGTAGCGCGCAAAGCGCGGGTGTCGGTCGGCACCGTCTCCAACGTGATCAGTGGGACTGCCGCCGTCGGCGCGGAACTGCGGGAGCGCGTCGAACGCGCCATTCGCGAACTGAACTACCATCCCGATCACATCGCCCGCAGCTTGAAGTCGCGACACACCAATACACTCGCGATCGTGATCTCCGACATCACCAACCCGTTCTTTCCGCTCGTCGTACGAGGCGCCGAAGATGCCGCTTCGAAAAACGGCTACCTGCTCACGATCTTCAACACCGACGATCGTCTTGAACGGGAAAGCCAGATTTTCTCTGTACTTCGCATGCGCCGTGTGGACGGCGTCCTCGTGGTCGTTTCGCCAAACTCCGCGGACGGTACGCACGTTCAGGACATGATCGCGTCGGGCACTCCCGTGGTTTGTCTGGATCGCGTTCCGCTTGGCGCAGAAGTGGATTCGGTGCTGGTCGACAACGTGAAGGGCGCGCGCATCTGCGTTCGCCACCTGATTACCATGGGTCACCGCCGGATCGCCGTTATTTCCGGACCGCGCCAGCTCCAGACCGCGCGTAACCGCGTGGAAGGATACCGCCTCGCTTTGCGTGAGGCGGGCATTCCGTACAGTGCTGCGCTCGTGCGCGAGGGCGACTTCCGTTTCGAGAGCGGCTACCGGCTGGCGAAGGATCTATGTCTGGACCACCCGCGCCCGACGGCCCTGTTCGCGCTGAACTGCACAATGGGTATGGGGGCATGCAAAGCCATTCAGGAGCTTGCCCTGAGTTGCCCCGAGGACATCGCCCTCGCCGTGTTCGACGACGTGCCCGGCGCCGACGTCTTCCGGCCGAAACTGACCGTTGTTTCGCAACCGGCGTACGAAGTCGGATATCGCGCTGCCGACCTGTTGATTCAGCGGCTCACAAACCAGATTGCGTCCGCAAAACCCGTGTCGATCGTGCTCGAGCCCGAGCTCATCATTCGTGAATCCACTACCCTGCGCCTTTCAGTCGACGCGATTCCCCGTGGGTAGCCGAAACCCCATGGTGGCCTTGAATCAGTCATATACGTTCCTCTAAGGCCTTTCGTGCCGTCCTGACTCCGATGCATGCGTTTGGTGACATTGGTCACTGACGCGGACAGCCATTGGCTTCATCATCAATTCAGAAGGGCAAAGGAGAGGAACTCAATGACGACTACCACGACTCTGGCTGATCTGGCCGCTACCTCACTGAGTGCTGTACGCATTCTGGAGCATCACGGTTTGGACTACTGTTGCGGCGGGAAGCAACCATTTGATCAGGCTTGTATCGCCAAGGGCCTGAAGGCGGAATCTATCATGCAGGAGATTGAAGCAGCTCAGATCTCCGGCGCGTCGGAGAGAGACTGGCAGACTGCTCCGCTTGGTGAACTGGTGAAGCACATCGTCGGAACTCACCACGAGTACTTGAAGTTGGAACTGCCTGCCTTGGGCCACCGCATGGATAAAGTGCTTGCCGTGCACGGCGCGCGCGATCCGGAGACTCTGCCTCGCATGGCGGAAGTGTTCGCCGCCTTGCGCGCCGAAATGGAAATGCACCTGCACAAAGAGGAGGTTGTCCTCTTTCCGTTCATTGAGCAGTATGGCCGCGCCGAGGCTCAATCTCAGCCCTTGCCGCCCGTCCCCTTCGGATCGATCGCCAACCCCATCGGGATGATGGAACGCGAACACGTCAGCGCCGGCGATGCGCTTGGCGAGATCCGCGCACTGACCCACGATTTCGAACTGCCTGCGTATGCATGCAGTACGGTCCGGGCACTCTATGAAGGTCTCCAGGCACTGGAATCGGATCTGCATGTGCATATCCACCTTGAGAACAACATCTTATTCCCGCGCGCGATCGCACTGGAGAAACGATAGGCGCAAGCTGCGCTTCGATGGCTGGCCGGCGCGGCGAGAGATCTCACCCCTATGACGGCTACGACTACGGCGGAGACTGAAATCGCGTTGCAGCGGCTTGTGACGGTCTATGTTGTTACTGGTCTGCTCTTTCTCGTGCTGCCGGGGACATTCCTAGGCGTATGGAATCTGGTTTCGATCAGTGGCCGGCATTCCCTGGCAGGACTTTCCCAGTCTTGGCTACAGGCCCACGGGCATGCCCAGATCTTCGGCTGGATCGGCACCTTCATCATCGGGATCGGCTACTACTCGCTCTCGAAAATGGGCGGGTTGATGCCTTTCGCCGCCAGTCGGGCGTGGATGAGTTGGGCGTTGTGGACCTGCGGCATCAGTTTGCGATGGATGGCCAACATTACTGAGTTTCACTGGCGCGTGCTATTACCGCTATCGGCGGTGCTCCAACTCATCGCGTTCCTGATCTTCTTTGCAACAGTCAGCCGCCACAAATCGCGGTCCGGCTCGACCGAACGGACCAGGATCGAGACGTGGATGAAGCTGGTGATGGCCTCCACTGCCGCGTTCCTGCTGGCACTGTTGATGAACCTGGCCGTGACCATTGTGCTGGCATCGACAAGCACGCATCCGGAGATCCCGCACTGGCTGGATCAGCGTTACCTGTTTCTGGCTGCCTGGGGATTTCCTGTACTGGCGGTGTGGGGCTTCAACGCCAGATGGCTGCCCGTTTTTCTCGGACTTCGCGAAGCATCCGGCGGCGGACTGCTGGGAGCGCTGGCGTTTTGCTCCGGCGGCATTGCTGCGGCGCTGCTCGGGCAGTTCCGAATCGCGACGGTACTTTTGCTAGCCGCCTGCATCCTTGCAGCCATCGCCCTGCGAGTGTTTGGGCGTCCACAGAAAGCGGCGAAGACAATCGGAGTCACTTCGTTCTTTCCCAGCTTCGTTCGTGCTGCTTACGTCTGGCTGCTCATTGCAGCCGCCCTTGGTGTGTACGCGGCGCAAGCCGACGCTAACGGCGGTATCTGGGGCGCCTCACGCCACGCCCTCACGGTTGGGTTCCTCGCCAGCATGGTGTTCGCGATCGGCCAGAGAGTCCTGCCGGCATTCTGCGGAATGCGGTTGCTGTATAGCCGGAAACTAATGTTCTTTTCTCTCGCCCTCTTGAATCTCGGCTGCATCCTTCGCGTGGCTTCCGAAGTCCCGGCGTATGAGGCGAATCTGCAGTCAGCGTGGCGGATTCTGCCGTTCTCGGCAGTGACTGAATTGACAGCCGTAAGCCTGTTTGCACTCAATATGGGCATTACATTGATGCTGCCGCCGCCGAGGGCTGCAGCATCAAGGCCAGGCGCCTAACCAGATGATTTCGGATCAGTCATGACACCTACCCACAAATGGATGCCCCTCATCAGTACAGACAAATGCTCTGGCTGCGCGCTCTGCGTGAACGCCTGCGGACCCGCGTGCTTGGAAATGCAGGGCAGCCTTGCGGTCTTGACCTTACCGGAGGTGTGCGGGAGTGAAGAGCATTGCATCGGTCTGTGTGCCGACGATGCAATCCACATGTCCTGGCTTCCCTGGCGGGGCGACGCCTCGCGCGGGAAATGGCGAACCTTCAGCTCCGAGGCCGTTCCAGTGCAAGATTAGATCAGATCCTCGAAACTTCAGACGGATTCGCACGGTCGCCTCAGCGAATGGCCTCTCAAGACAGGCCATCAGGCAATGCTGGAACAAAGTAGCAGATGGCGCTCTGGCGCAAAGCGTCAGCATGCAGGCGCAGCGTCCGCCCACCTGGGATGCCGGCCGGGTCGATGACGCGCACGGCCTCGGCCCAGACCGCTTCCTCCGGGATAAGTCCAGGCAGTTGGTTGGGTGCCTGCTCGATGAGGTTCGCGTTGACGTGGTTTCCTTCTTTGCCGGGGACCAGTGCCAAGTAGAGGACTTGCATCTCGACCAGATCGTTGAAGAAGTGTGTGCCGAGCGAGACATCCGGCACAAGACCCTCGCGCATCTCGATGACCTCGCATAAAGCGTTGACGCGGCTGATCTCGGAGAACGAGACAGGCACCCCAAGAGCAGGCTCAGTAGTGCCCCAGCGTCCAGGGCCGACGAGTAGGAGCGCACCTTCGGGCTGTTTCTCCAGGTGTGTGAGACGGCCAATCAGTCGTGCAATCGAGTAACGATCGCTCTGGGAGAGCAGTCCATAGACGGAGGGCACGACGTAGATGAGCCGTCCTACTGTCGCATCCATACTTGAGCCGATGACGGCGCCGTGTGTCTTCAGAACGAGATCACCGTCGGCAACAACCTCCGGTGGCGCGACAATGCGCCCGCCGCCCTTGACCTGGAACGGCCGGCATTGAACCAGGTTGATGCGATAGCTGCCATCCAGAAGGAAGTTCGTCGTGAATTCTATGTCGACGGGATAGTCGTAGGCTTTCTCGAGCGTTTCGAGGAGGGCACGCATATCAGCCACGAAGGAAGTATCCGCGAGAAGCTTCTTAAAAGTGAGGACCCAGGGGAAGGTCGGACGTCTTGTTTCCGTCGACCGCCTTATCAACTCGGGATCGCGCCAGGCAACCATCTCGATGGATTGCTCGCCGCAGGACTTGACCACTTCTTCGAATGTACGCGAGCATTGTTCCTTTTTCTCGAGATCCAGAACGTCTACGCGCCATTGCGCATATCCGCGCACCTCACTCGAAGTCGTTTCCGGCCGGCGTACAGGTGCGTTGAGCGCCACGATCCGCGTGTAGTCATCATCCGACCGGCGGACGGCGCGGGTGCCGAGGCCGAAAACGAGTCTCAAGACACCGGCTCTTGGATCGATCTGCTCCGACCAGGCAAATGGGTTGAACGACAGCCCTACGCCGGCAACTTGCGGGAAGAAAAGGCGGCCGTACGCTGCCCCCGATACGCGCTGAACGAGGAGCGCCATTTGTTCGTCGCGGTCGAGCAGGCCGCGTTGGGCGCGATAGAGCAGGGCGTCGCGCCCCATGGCGCTAGCGTAGATATGGCGCACTGCCGCGAGAAACGCCTCAAGGCGCTCTTGCGGCGAGCCCTGGTTGGTGCAGAAAACGCTCTCGTACTTGCCCGCAAAGGCGTTCCCGAAGCTGTCCTCGAGCAGACTGGATGAGCGCACGACGATCGGGGCCTGACCGAAGTAGTCCAGCATCTCCGCAAACTGGTCGCGCACGAACTCCGGGAACGAACCGCTGAGCATCTGCTCCTGGGCGCGATCCACGTCGTCGAGGAACCTCGCACTGTCGCGCTGTTTCTGTCGCGTGCGCCAACAGCCGTTGCTGACGAGGTACGAATAAAAAACGTCGGAACCCACGAAGAAGGAATCGTGCGGTTCGAGGATTTCCTGCCAGCGTCCTGCTGCGCGCCGCAGGATCGCGCGGGCAACCAGCATCCCGGTCGCCTTCCCGCCGACAAGGCCGGTGCCGATCATGCGATAACGCACGGCCAGCAGTTCCTCGATGGTCAGGTAGCGTTCGGCCAGCTCCAGCATGCGCTCGTTGCGACTGATAACCATGTGCAGCAACTGCCGGACGGTCTCCTGCGTTGCCTCCGGCTTCCGCTCGCCGCGCCTGACAGCGTCAAGCGTCTCCTGCGCCGCCCGGAACGTGCGATCCCAAAGGTCGAAGCGGTCTGTTTCTCTCCCCGAGCGGTCGCGCGTCAGGGCCTCATAGATGCCGGAGATGGTGGCGCTTTCCGTCACCGGCTGGAAGGTGTCGCCGTGCCAGACGTGCGGCAGATACATCGTTGGCGAATAGCGCTCGAAAACTTTGAGGGGATGGACATAGAGCGTACCCTCATGGCGGTGAACGTCCAGCAGGAGCTGCGTTGTGTCTCGGATGGCGGCTACTGTGCGGTACGAATGACGCCTTCGCAACAGTGCGAAGTAGGCGATTGTGTCAAGCTCGCGCAGGTATGGACAGGTGACCTTGAAGAAGTTACCCACCATCATATCGCTGTACCAATCCGCAGCCAGATCAGAGAGGCAGTCGAACAGGTAAAAGGCGCCGCGGCCGGCACGTGCGATGACGCGATGAATCTCCGCCGTTAGTGTTTCGAAGCCAGCGGCCGGGTCCAAGCGGTGGGTTTCCACGCGCGGGTCCGGAGCGATCAACTGATCGTGGCGCTCGAAATGAAAGTAAATGAGCTTGCGGCCCCGCCGCAGCGCTTCCTCGCAATAGGGGCGTACAAAGGGCAGGTAATCCTCGATGGAGCCGACCTGCCAGACGACGTTGTCGCCGGCAATCAAACCTTCGAGAATGCTGTCAAGCGCCGGTAATCCGGTACTGGGATGGGCTTCAGCCGGCGACATTGAACATCACCTCTTTTTGCTGCCAACGAACCATCTATCAATCCCCCATGTCATAGCAGGCCTCAGAGTATGCATTCCCCGCTGCGGCATCTTAAGTTAACGAGATGACGCCCTGCTGAGTCTGGCCGTCCATGCGCACCGACAGAGGGTGAGTCAGGCGGACGTGCCGGACCCCGAGTCCGATCTCATCGCCGGGCAGCGCATTGAGCAACTCCCAGCGGACAAACTCCTTCTCGTTCGACTCGCCAAGCGAAAAGTAGCCGATGCCCGCTGAGGTCATGTTGTGGAAGAAGTGAGTGCCTTGCGACGGCTCCATCGGCAGATCCTTTGCGGGGACCTCGACGATCACGCGCGCCCCGGAAATCTGGTGCCATGCTACGGGAATTCCAATCCAGGGGTCAAACGAGCCCCAGCGTCCGGGCCCCACGAGCACATAGGGCCGGCGTTCGCGGGTCAGCCGTTCGTTGATCTCCGCTACGATCGATGCGACCTCGGCGCTCCGCCCGCGATCGAATTGGGCGGGATCGACATAGAGAATATCACGCACGCCGTCAATGCGCCCATTTCCCAACACGCGCTGCGAGCGGCAGAGGAGCTTCTCCGGTGGAATAGACTCAGAGGCGATGTCGCAGCGCTCGCGCGAGGCCACCAACGGTCTCATTTGCAGGAAGTAAAACTCCGGCTCCAGGGACGGATCACGATCAAGGTCCACGGCAAACTCGATCTCGACTGCGAAACCCAAGTCCCTACGGCACGCTTCGAACAGTTCGTTGAGGATGGCGCAAAGCGGGAAGAGGTTGTGCTTGAGGATACGCGCGAACGTGACACAGCGACTGCCTCGCCGTCCCACGCCGTCATATATCCTGTCCTCGTCCGCATCCACAACGCTGCCGGCAAGCGCCAGCGACCCGTCCGCTTCGGCCTGAGAGAGTTGCAGCCGGGCAAGCGTGGCATCCGTGCCGCGCAGCAAGTCGGCATCACGACGCTCGAGGTCCAGGGCGAAATACTCTCGCTGTGCGACCCTCATTACTTCGGCAGGCGACCGGAACTGAGGCAGGACCTGCGGGTAGCGCGGACAGAAACGCACCGCATCGCCACCCTCGACCACCTGTTTGCCCAAGCCCAGGGCGATCGTCGCCACGCCATCCTCCGGCTTCATCTGGAAGACCGGGTAGTAATTGTGAGACTGGGCCACGCCTGAGAGAGCCGGGTAGAAGTACCTGCCGTACCGGCGGCCTGCGATTTCCTGGACGATCACCGCCATCCTGGCCTCGGCCAAATCCTGCCCGATTGCCTCAAAGTAACGCCGCGGCCGCTCGACGTACGCCGAGGCATAGACCAGCTTCACAGCGGTCTCGAGGTGGTTCAGCCTCACCGCGAGATCCGGATGGTTGTTGGGCAGCATGTAAGTCGCGTAGAGCCCGGCCAACGGCTGGCGATGGGAGTCCTCGAGCAGCCCCGACGAGCGGACGGCCAAAGGAACATTCACGCGCTGAACATAGAACTCCAGGCACTCGCGGATCCGGTGGCTTAGCTTACAGCCGGCAAAGCGCCGAAGGAGGGCGTCATCGGCAAGTCCTCCGAATGACATTGGCTCGATTCTGTTGTCCGTGAGGAAGGCGTCGGATTCATCTGCACCGATGACGAGCGTGCGGGGCAGGCGCGTTTTGACTCCCTGGATGCGCTCGTCCTTAAACCACTGGCTGAGTTGCCGGAACACAAATGCCAAGCCGCGGCCCTTGCCGCCCAGTGAGCCGCGTCCAAGCACGAGAAAGGGGTAATCGGGATCGAACTCCGGCGGACGGAAGTCGGCGATGGCTCCGCGATATTTTTCCCTGCGCGCAATGGAAATCGCATTTATCAAGTACTCCTTGAGCGCCGTTACTGTGGGAAAGTCCGCGAGAGTAATCGGCCTGAGGACCTCGGCCAGCGTGGTTTCGCCCCGCGCCCGGAACCAGTGGGAAAGATCGTTGCGCTTAACGTGAAACACCAGCGATTCATCGGGCACGTCGCAAAGTCCCTGTTCCAGTTCCCACAGGTTGGCAACACACTTGACCTTTGTCCCGTCCGGCATGCAAAATTCGAAATCGCCGAAACCAATGTCCTCGAGAACGAACTGCTCGATGCCTGCCCGCAGGTTCGACCCACGCTTGTTCAGACAACGCGCTCCCACTGATTCCGCCACGGCGGCCACGTTCGGCTCCGACGACTGAACAAGGATGGGGATGCCCGGTGCGCGGGCCGCCACTGTATGCAGGAATCGCACGCCCGCCTCGGGCTCGACGAGATCGTCGTGGAACGTGTGCAGATCGGAGATGATGCCCACCAGCGAGGTCTCGTACTTTTCAAAAAGCTCGCTGGCTTCCCCGAAAGTGCGCGCCAGGAGCACCTTGGGGCGAACACGCGTCCGCACCTGGCGATCGCTCTCGTTAATCCCCTCAGGCACGAGCATGAAGGTGCGCTGCATGAGCATCGAGTAGAGGTGCGGCAGAATCAGCGAGTAGTGCTCTACCGCATCCTCGATGACGAGAATCGTCCCAATGGAAGCAATGTCAAGGTCGCGGTCAATATTCTGGCTGTCCTCGACAAGTTTCATGATCGAGAGCAGAACATCGGCGCTGCCGCGCCATGCGAAGATCCGGTCGATGCCTTCGGGCTCAGCGCCACGATAGGTCTGGTCGAACCAGGACCCGTCAAAGACGACCATGATGATCGGCAGGCCTGGTTGCACAGCCTTCACTTTCCGGCCGAAGTCGGGCGTGTCCATATCAGGCAGATTGCCGGAGACAAGGACGAGATCGAAGTGTTCCTTGGCCAGAATGCTCAGCCCTTCCTTGCCGGAAAGGGCGGTGACAATCTGCGGGACGTTCTGGAGGTGCAGTAGCTGGGATGCGCCGTAAATGTCTTGCGTCAACGAATAATCGCGAGAGAGACTGAACGACTCGTAGGAATTCGAGACCATCAGGATCGTGCGCACACGCCGGGCCATCAGGTGGTGGAGGCCACGAAACTGTGGATCGTAGGCGTAGCGGAGCTGGTCGCGAAGGTCGGGTGGCTTCATCGAGACCTCGTGGATAGGGCGTTGCGGAACGGGGCTGCGCAGGCTTCAGCTTGCGCGTCTTGATCGGAACGGTACATGAGTCTGCGGCCTAGGGCAGGCTGGAGGCCTGCCCTACATTGCTTACACCTCTTCAACCGGGCGGTCCGGCAGTGTTTCCGGTCCTGCCGGCCAGCCTCCTAAACGAGACCTTGTGCCAGCATCGCATCGGCCACCTTGACGAAGCCAGCGATGTTTGCACCTGTCATATAGTCGCCGGGGGATCCGTATTCCTTGGATGTTTCCCAAGCTACTTGGTGGATCGAAGTCATGATACCCTTGAGCCGGCCATCGACTTCTTCCCTGCTCCAGGAAAGGCGCATCGAGTTCTGAGCCATCTCGAGGCCGGATGTTGCCACTCCGCCGGCGTTTGCCGCCTTGCCGGGGCCGTAAAGGATCTTTGCCGCCCGGAAGTGCTCCTGGCCGTCGGGCGTCGTCGGCATGTTGGCGCCTTCGCCCACGAGATAGCAGCCGTTCTTGAGGAGCAGCTTGGCATCCTCTCCGTTGAGTTCATTCTGAGTGGCGCTCGGAAAGGCGCACTGCGCCGGTATGTCCCAGGGCTTCTTGTTCTGGAGGTACTCGGACCCGGGGAACTGTGCAACGTACTCTTTAATACGCCCACGCCGGCTGTTCTTAAGATCCATGACCCAGGCCAGCTTCTCGGAGTCGATTCCAGCCTTATCGTAAATCGTGCCATCGGAGTCGGAGAGGGTGACGCATTTCGCGCCAAGCTCGTTCAGCTTTTCGACTGTGTACTGCGCCACGTTGCCCGACCCGGAAACCAGGCAGGTCTTGCCCTTGAAATCCTCGCCACGCGTTTTGAGCATCTGCTCGCAGAAGTAGACGCAGCCGTAACCGGTGGCTTCGGGCCGGATCAGCGACCCACCCCAGGCGAGGCCTTTGCCTGTCAGCACGCCCGTAAATTCGTTCCGGATGCGCTTGTACTGGCCGAACATGTATCCAATTTCGCGTCCGCCCACGCCGATGTCGCCCGCCGGGACATCCGAGTCCGAGCCGATGTGCCGGAAAAGCTCCGTCATGAAGCTCTGGCAAAAGCGCATAACCTCGGCGTCCGACTTGCCCTTGGGATCGAAGTCAGATCCTCCCTTGGCGCCTCCCATGGGGAGCGTTGTCAGTGAGTTTTTGAAAGTCTGCTCGAAGGCCAGGAACTTCAGGATACCGAGGTAAACAGTCGGGTGGAGGCGTATCCCGCCCTTGTACGGACCGATCGCACTCGAAAACTGAATGCGGAATCCACGGTTGACCTGAAATCGCCCCTGGTCATCCTGCCAAGGTACGCGGAATATGACGACGCGTTCCGGTTCGACCAGACGCTCCAGTATGCGCGATTCGCTGTACTCGGGATGCCGGTCCAACACCGGCGTTATCGTTCGGAAAACCTCAGTGACGGCCTGCAGAAACTCCGGTTCGCCGGCGTTCCGCTTCTTGATGGTCTCGAAGACTTGATCTATATATGCTGCTGTGCTCACGTACGCTCCTTTATTGTTGGGCATTACAATCGTCGAGTCGATGCCAAAAATTAGTGGCTATCGTACTGGATCACGGCCATGATACTGTCCCGAACACCGGACGACTCCTCATCGAACCGCTACCCCGGCCGCCTGGCTTCCCTCGTGCTTCCCGTTTTCCAGCAGAAGCGCCGGAAGCGCAACGCCGTCCGGATGAATCTCATGGCAATCCAACCGATATTGGGAGTTGAAAATCCCATCGCCGGGGCGACTCGGCGCGCCTACGCCGCACATGCATCCACTCGCTAGTGTCGACCCATAGGCGGCTGCAAAACTACGGTTCTCGGAACTCAGGATCCAGCCTGATAACTGAGAGTAGCGCATTCTCCGTGACCGTCGCCACTGTGATCAGGAGAGACGCCTGAATCGGATCGCTACCACGCCCGAGTGCTCGGTTACGGGGTGAAGACTGTCGAACCCTCGAAATGCATTGTTCATCGCTATGAGCAAACCGTCTAGCGTGCGTGCACCCGGCTCGATCTCGAGCGGAAGCCACTCTCGTGGGACGCCGCAGAGATGACCAGTGTGCATGTGCAACACTTCATTATCTGTAAATATTCCTTCGGGCAGGTACTCGAGAATGAACCTTTCGCCAACTCCGAGGCGATTTTGCGAGAAGACGCCGCTCCGCACAGTGACACCCTCAGTACCCACCTTTGGGGGCTGTGAACGATGGACCTCAAGCTTTTCGAACTTCATCTCGCTATTCAGTACCTTTCAAGTGCTGATCTTGTCTCATGCTTTGACGCACTGGGGCTTCAATTCGTACGGGATCGCTGATCTGTTCCCGTTCGACCTGTTGGATCGAACCTTTTTTATAGTACTCTTGCCGCCCCATCTGTCAACAGGCATTGTTACCTCCCTTTGAGGCATTGGCGCCTAGCCATTTTCACTGGTGTATTCCGCAAAACCTTCATTCGGGCGAACTTGCATCGCGAATACGGCCTGGTAAGGGGGCGGTTTAACGGCGATTTCTATTTTTGCGGATAACAGGGTCTTCTGGTGTACACTGTTTGGGGAACCGGGGACCGGAGATGCGATGCCGGCCGCTGGATGCGTGATGTTTCGGCACTGCTCCTGGCCCTCCGGAGCCGGCTTTACTACGCAGGACAAGCCATGTCATCGCGTGGTCTGGACAGGATCGGGAAGCTCCTCGGCATCTCGAGACGGGCGCGTTGTCCCACACAGGAACAGCCGCGCGCAACAGCTGTGGAATCCGCGTCCTCCCTCACGACTCAAACCGGCGAGCGTCACGAAAGCGGATCCTCGGAGACCGCCCCGCAGGCGGCTCCGGCCGCCTTCCTGCTGCCGCCGGGACAGGTGGTGGTGGGGCGCTACGTGGTCCAGCGCGCCATCGGGCGCGGCGGCATGGGTGAGGTGTACGAAGCTCAGGACCGGTTGCTGAACGAAACAGTGGCGCTCAAGACGCTGCGTGCCCACCTGACGTGGGACCTGGCTGCGGTCGGTCGTTTCCAGAAAGAGATTCAACTCGCCCGCAAAGTCACGCACAACAACGTCTGCCGCGTGCTCGAGACCGGGCTGCTGGAGAGCGACGTCTCCGGACGCGCGAATCTACCATTTTTCATCATGGAGTTGCTTCACGGCGAGACGCTGGCGCGGCGCATCCGGCGAACCGGCCGGCTGTCCCGCGAAGAAGCCTTCCCCATCGCCGTGCAGATGGCGCAAGGGCTGCAGGCGGCTCACAGCGCTGGCATCGTACATGCGGACTTCAAGAGCGGCAACGTAATCCTGGTGCCAGGCGAACGGGCGGAGCGGGCGGTGATTACGGACTTCGGACTCTCACGCATCACGCCCACGCCGGATGCGTCCGGCGCGACGCGCGCGCGATATGACGACGGGCACATGGAGGGCACCATGGCCTACATGTCGCCCGAGCAGATGAGCGGCGGGGCAGTGACGACGGCCTCCGACATCTACTCCTTCGGAATCGTGCTGTTCGAGATGGCCACGGGCCAGTTGCCATTTGACGAGCGGCATGTACTCCACGGTGCTATGCAACGGGCCACTGGCGAGGGCAGCCACGCCCGTTCCCTGGTTCCGGATTTGGACACCCGCTGGGACGCCGCCATCCGGCGCTGCCTGCAAACAGCGCCCGAACGCAGGTTTGCCTCCGCAGGCGACATAGCGGCATTCCTCGGCGGAAGCCGCTGGCGCTACTGGTCGCGGCGCGAATGGGCTGTGCGCAGCGCAGCCGTGGGGGTACCCGCCGTAGCGGGGGGCGGGTACTGGTTGTGGTCCCGGCGTCCATACGAGCCCCGGCCCGTAGCGCTGGACTGGTACCAGAAAGGTGTCGCGGCGCTGCACTCCATGACTTACGGGGCGGCGCGCAGGGCGCTGGAGCAGGCCGTGGCCGCCGACCCCGGCTTCGCGCTGGCGCACGCCAACCTGGCGCGGGCCTACCAGGAACTCAACTACTCGGAACTGGCCAAGGAATCCATGCTGCGCGCGGTGACTATTGCGCAGGAGTCCCGACTGACCAGCCGGGATCGACTCAAGCTGCGGGCCGTACAACTCCTGGTTTCGCGGGACTACGAGCGCGCCTTGCCTGTGTTTCGCGAACTGGAGCGGAGTGCCAGGCCGCCTGAGAAGCGCGCGGCAGCGTTGGAGTCCGGCTGGCTGGCACAGCAGCGCGAAGACACAGAAGGCGCGGCGGCGGCCTATGTGCGCGCGTTGAAACTGGATGCATCCTATGCGGCTGCCAGGCTCCGGCTGGGCTACATTCTCGGGCGCCGGCGTAATGTGGACGCGGCGGTGACGGCATTCCACGAGGCGGAGACGCTGTATGCCGCCGAGAGCAACTACGAAGGCGTGACGGAGTGCCTCTTGCAAGAGGCTTCGCTGCTGAACCGCTCCAGCCGCTCGGCGGAGGCAGACCAGTTGATGGAACGCGCTCTCGTGGTCGGCCGCGCGGCGGGCAGCACGTATCAGCAGATCCGCCTGCAGTTGGTGCAGGGTGTGGCCGCGCGCAACATGGGCGATACGGCCCGCTCCCGCACACTGGCACGGCAAGCGATCGACAGAGCTGTGGCCGAGAAGATGGATGGCTTGGCCACCAGCGGCCTGATCGATCTGGGCAACTCTTACTTCATCGACGGCTACCTGGCTGAGGCGGAACAAGCGTTCCAGAAAGCGCGCGACCTTGCCGTGCGCGCTCGAATGCGGCGAGAGGAGTCGCGAGCTCTATTGTCGCTCGGCTCCCTGTACGAGCAGAAGCGGCGTCCGGACGAAGCTCGGCAATGCGTGGAGGCGGTGTTGCCGTTCTACCGGCAGGCTGGCTACCGCCGCGAGTACGTGCAGGCGATGACCCTGCTCGGCCGCATACACGGGCAGCGCGCCGACTTCGACGCGGGCATCCGCGTGCTGCGGGAGATTTTGCCCGACGCCGTCCAACTCCAGGACCGCCGGAGCGAAGGCCAAGTCCGCTACCGCCTGGCGGATAACCTGCGCGATCAGGCCGCGTGGCCGGAGGCGCTGGCCGAGTTTGAGCGCAGCGCTGTGCTGATGGGCCAGGATCCCGCGGCACGGCTGCGCTGCGTGGAGTTGTTCTGGAAGCTCGGCCGGCGGCAGGATGCTTTGCGCGCGCTGACACTCTTGCAGACGCAGTTGAAAGACAGCAAGAACCGCGTCGGGCAGCGGGAGCTGCTGCTCATGCAGACGGACTTCGCCTACTTCGACGGACGGCTGAGCGAGGCCGCCGCGCTGGCGCGGCAGGCGCTTACCGGCACGCTGAACGGTGGCATGGATTTGGGTCCGCGATTGATCGTAGAACTGGTGCGGATCCGCTCTGATGCATCGACGGCAAACGCGGCACCCGCCGCTGGAGTGATTGACGGTTACGTGCAGGCGGGGCTGCCGATGGAGGCCGCTGCCGCGCGCCTGAGTGTGGCCGAGGCGCTGATGTTGGCACCCAAACCGGGTCGGGCGGCCATGATCTCCGCACTCGGACTGGCACGGGAGGCGATTGGATTCTTCGAGCCGCGACGCGTATGGGAGTCGACTTGGCGGGCACACTGGGCTGCCGCGCGAGCCGCGGAACAGCCGGGCGAATCGGAGACTCACAAAGCTGCGGCCCGCGCAGCGTTGGAGCAGTTGCGCAAACAGTGGCCCGCCGAGTTCGTTGGCGGTTATCTGGAGCGGCCGGAGATTGGCCGGCTTCTGAATCTGATGAAGCTTTGAGAGGGCGGCCTGCGGCCGCATGCTCTTTTCAGTGTCGCGAGGTTACGGAATTCCGGGAATTCAAGGAGCAAATACGATGGCAAGCCCAATAATTATTGATGATGGCGGGTCCACGCGGATCAAGCGCCTGCTGACGAGCGGCTTCGGTGCGATGGATTCTCTGCTTGATGTAGACGAGAGTCTCAATCCGCCGAAGTCTGACACCACAGTCAACGGACCGTTCAGGCAACTGAAGATCGCCTACATCGACAAGGATGGGGATCCGCACAAGAGTGTGGATTCCCCGCTGTTGCCTGGCGACAGTTTCACGGTCACCTCCAACAACAGCCAGACGGTGACGGTTGACATCGATGCCAATGCAGACGGGATTATCAGGCTGATTGGCGTTGGCGGCAATGTTCCTCTGGTCGAGGCAAAGCAGTTCAAGAAGAAACGCCGCTACGTGGTAGCTAACGCCGGCCCGATCCTCGTCGTCGACGGCGTAGCGGGCGGAGTAGCATTCCGGATGGATGCCGTCACACTCAAGAGCATCTATACATCGGTCGTAATTCTCTGAGGCCGCCTAGGTCTGCGACCGCGAGGACATGTTCCTTTGTGGGACAGCTTGTCAAGCTGCGCGCCGGTTGGCAACCGGCGCTCCGGGCGAGATGCCGAGGCGGCTCAACACTCCGCCGCCCATTGTTCGTGGACGCCGTTACCCTGGTACAGACGTCAGAGTCGTTCGCCTGTGCCTGTTGAACGGGAGGCCGCCGGACGCTATGCTCATTCAGGAGCATCAGATGAAAGACTACGAGCAACGGATCCAAGAGCACTGCCAACTCACGCGCCGTTACTTCTTCCAACTGGGCAGCATGGCAGCGGCAGCCTGGACCGCTTCGCCGCTCGCGGCTGCAAATCCCGAGGCCGATCCGCGACTGCGGAAAGCGATCGCTGAACTTGAGTACCTGACGCCGGTTGATCGCGGAATCGCTCTGGACAAAGGGAAGACGGGCGTTGCCAAAATCCCGCCCGAGAAGTTGCGCGAGATCGGACTCCTTCCGGAGACCTGGTCTCTCGATGTAGTCCCGGACCCGGCCAGCAACAGTAGTGTGGAACAGCCCCTCTCACGGGACTTGGGAAACGCGCTGGACTGGAATGGTCTGATGAGATTGGCGGAGAAGCACGCCGTCCGATTCCTGCACGTCTGCGTCTGCACGAACGGAGCCGATCCTTCTCACATGAACTTGTGGGAGGGGGTCCCTCTTCACGAAGTGCTCTGGCTAACCAGGCCCAAGGCCAACATCCGCCGGGTCTACTATCAGAGCTATCATGACGGGAACGTGCCTCCTTTTCAGAGCTCTTTGTCTTTGAATCAAATTCTGGAAACCCCGCCAGGGCAGACGCCCGTCGTCCTCGCCTACAAGATGAATGGCCAGGTGATTCCGGCCTCCCATGGCGGTCCCGTGCGGGTGATCGTGCCGGGCACATACGGCAGCAAGTCAATCAAGTGGGTTCAGCGCGTCGTCCTGACCAACGACTACAAGGCCAATGATTCGGATGCGGAGTTGAATAGCGATGTGGAGAGCCCGTTAAAGACGCGGGCCAGGTTTATCAATGCCCCAAAAGAGATCCCGCCGGGGAAGCCGGCTGCCTTGACAGGCATGGCGCAGGTCGGCGTATCGGGGCTCGCCAAAGTTCAATACTGCGTGCATTCTCAGAAGGACTCCTGGCCGGCCGACGACCCTTACTGGGCCAGGGCCGACTGGAAGGATGCCGTAATCCTGCCGGCGCCCGCGAACTGGGGTGGAGGGCTGGCCGGAGGAAAGCTGCCAGCAAATACGAGTCAAATCGATCCGAAAACGGGCAAGCCCCTGCAATGGCCGATGCGCTACACGATTGTCCACTGGGCGGCGTTGCTGCCGGGTATGGCTCCCGGCAGTTACGACTTGCGCTGCCGCACCATCGACCTCAACGGCATCGCTCAGCCGATGCCGCGCCCGTTGCTGAGGACCGGCGTGACCGCCATCCACCGCGTCACCGTCGTCGTGAAAGTCTAGAATAAGTCAGTTGAGCATCTGAGTGTACAGACGTGGCGAGAGCCGCAGCCGAAGTAAGTTCGGCATATTTTTTGAGGATGGAATTATGCAAACTAGAAGATCGTTCCTGGTAAGTTCTGCGGTCACAGCCGCTGTTTCGCGCTCTGCCGTGGGCGCTAATGACCGGATTCAAATGGGTGTAATCGGCGCCGGCGTGCGCGGGTCGTATATGCAGGGCATCCTGGGCGCGAACCCCGATTGCGTTTTCGTCGCTGTTTGCGACGTCTTCAAGCCCACTCGGGACAAAGTGGCTGCCGCTATAGGAGCCAATACCGCTACCTATGTGGACTACCGAAAGGTGCTGGACCGCAAAGATATCGATGCGGTGCTCATTGCCACGCCGGACCACTGGCACGGACCCATGCTCATCGACGCTTGCGCGGCGAACAAAGACGCATACTCCGAGAAGCCCCTGACCAATAGCATCGAAACGGGCTGGGCCATGATCGAAGCGGTTCGCAAGCACAAGCGTGTCGTCCAGATCGGCTTGCAGCAGCGGCATTGGAAACAGTTTCAGGAGTGCGCCCAAATGGTGCAAGCCGGCAAGATCGGGCAGGTGTACCATGCCGGGCTGCACTGGGATGGCGCTTACACTAACCCTCCCGAGCAGCCACAGCAGCCTCCCGAGGGTCTGGACTGGAACCTTTTTCAGGGTTCCGCCGAGCGCCGGCCCTATACGCCCAGCCGGCAGAAAACCTGGCGCTCGTACTACGATTACGCGGGTGGCATCTTAACCGATCAAGGAGTTCACATTGCGGACGTCGCGCGTTGGTATCTTGGCGCCAAGGCGCCGCTCACGGTCAGCGGCTCCGGCCAGTATGTAGCCGTAAAATGCCCCCAGAAGGATCAACTTCCGGATGCCATCGCCGTTTCCTGGCAATACGAAAAGTTCATCATGTCCTTCTCCAATCGCTCTATGCCCAACCCGGACTATGCCGACCAAGGCAATTACTTTATCGGGACCACGGGCGCGCTGCACGTCAATCGAACCGGTTACAACATCCGGCCTACGAAACCGCGCCGCGGCACTCGCGACCAGGCCGCGCCTCTACTCGAACCGGTGAGCGTGCCGGTAAGTTGGAAGGAAGGCACCGTGGCTTGCCAGGCGCACGCACGGGAGTTTCTGGATTGTGTGAAATCCCGGCAGCAGCCGGTTACCGATGTGGAGACAGGATTCTACTCTACGCTGCCGTTGCTCATGGGCGTGATGGCCATCCGGTATGGCCGGACCTTTGCGTGGGACGGTCGAACGTCTAAGCCGGTGTAATGCGTCGCCGGCCGCCATCTTGCCGCGGCCATCGCAAAAAACGAAAGAGAACGGAATTGTGAGTTTAATGCCAACGTTCCACAGCAGTGATGGACGAGAGATTGTGCGATCACAATCAGAGCCTTTGAGCCGGCGCCAGGTTCTGCGGGGAGTGGGCGGCCTGTCGCTCGTCACTCTTGTAGCGGCACAGCAAGCGCCGGCACGGCAGGGAACGATCAGCGGCAAGTCCTTCACGCTTGAAAACGATGTGCTGCGTGTTGCCCTCTCGCAGTCGGACGGTTCCTTCTCGGTCGTAGACAAGCGCAGTGGGTTGGTGTGGCGTCAGCAGGCGAATCCCGGCTTTCGGGTTGTTGCGGAGGGCGTGATCGTCACGCCCACAACCCTTTCCGCCAAAGTGATGGGAGCAGACGGAGTCTATCCTGTCAGCGTCTCTTTCACCAAGGGGCGCCCACACGCATTTGACCTTCTGCTCGATGTGCCGGGCCCGCGTTACAACGTATTCCGCGGTTATCCCTTCCCCTTCGCCGCTCCGGCAAAGGGCTGGCACTATGTGCAGAACACCACGGGCGAAGGAATGCTCATGCCCCTGGAAGGCAAGCAGCAGATCAATAAACCGTTCGGTTGGGGCGGCGGTCAGCCGTGGTGGGGGATCACTGACCTCAAACGCGCGATGAGGGCGCGTCTGGATACCTTCCGGCTTCCGGACTCGAGAACGGCGACAGACGACGAGACCATTTACGCGGCGCCTCTGCGCATCAACTACGCGTTCTTCCCCGACGGCGGCTACGTGGGGCTGGCCAAGGAGTATCGCAACGACTTTCTCCGCTCGCATCCCGAAATGCGGCCTCTTCACGAACGCACGAAGGCCCGCCCTGCCGTAGCCCACTTGAAAGACGCCGTCTATGTCTACTTCTGGGGCGAAAATCCGGCAGAGGATCTCCATTTGGCGACGGAGATGAAGGCGGCCGGCATCGACCGCGGCATCGCGGTCTTTTACGGCCGGCACGAAATCGATCGAGCGCTGTGCGACGGCATCAAGCAGTTGGGATGGGTTGTGGGGAAGTATCAGATGCCCACGGGCAACCTCTTCCAGGTTTCCAAGAAACGCCATTGGCCGAGCGCCGTTCTGACTGGGAAGCTTGCACCTGACGAGCTTCTCGCGAGTAGCAACCGCAACGCCTGGGACCGGGTCTGCGGCAAGCAGGTGCTGAAGGAGTGGCCGGAGAAAGCCAAGACGATCATCGGCGAGTACGGCCTGCAACTGTTCTACTACGACACGCTGGTCGTTCAGTTGGCGCCCTGCCTCCATCCGGACCACCCATCCACCATCGAAGAGAATGCGCAGGCGCGGCGGGAGATCCTTCGGCGAACGCGCGAGATGGGGATGCTGGTCGGCTCCGGTGAAGGGGTCTGCCCAACGTGGGCGCTCCCCGAGTTGGATTTCTTCGAAGGCCAGATGTCGCTGCGCACCTATTACGACAATGGATTGAAAATCCCCGGCGGCGAATACGAGACGGACCTGGGGAACGATTACCAAAAAGAGGCGGCCATCGGGCTCGACGAAACCAGAAGGATTCCCCTGTATCAATTGGCGTTTCATGACTTCGTGGCAGGAACCTGGGTGTGGCGCGACACGAACTTCCAGAGCACGCCGTATGCGTGGAAGAAGGACCTGTTCAATATACTCTACGGGACGATGCCGATATGGCACATCACGCGCCGCCTGTGGACCAGCCACAAATCCAAGATGATCGCGAGTTACCAGAACGTCGCCTCCGTCAGGAAGCGCACCGGTTTCGCCGAGATGGTGAATCACGGATGGCTGACAGCGGACCGCTCGGTCCAGTTCACCGATTGGAACACGGGGGATCGAGTCCTCGTCAACTTCGGCGACCGCCCGTTCGAGCGCAAATCCCGAAAGCCTGTTCCGCAGCGCTCGTTCGTGGTCGAGAGAGTGGATGGAGATTGATTTCACAAAATGGGCGCTCGCGATTAATACCGCGGGCCGCCAGATTACTCCAGAGGTAGTGTAATCGCTCTGCCGGTCTTGATCGACAGCTTGGCCGCTTCGAGCACTTCTTGAACGGCCACGTTCAGTTCGAGCGCCGATGGTCCGTCCAAGGGCTGCTTGTTCTTGATCCGGTCCATCAGGTAGGCGACCGGTTCGGCTCGCTCCGGCGGTAGGGACGTAACCGTGAGGGGTTCGCCCTGCGGTTGCGTCCGCCGGCCCTCTGCGGCCGGGGTAGCGCGCGGCGCGCCGGCTTTGAAGATCTGGCTCCCGACGATGCTGCCTTTCATGCCGTAGATTTCACTGCCTCCTCGCTGTGTGGGAGGCAGATCCCAAGTGGCCTCGAGAATCGCAACGCCGTCCTTCCAGTTCAGGATGATGGTCGCATTGTCTTCCACCTTTGGGTACATCTCCGGCTTCAGATGGTTCGCGGAGGCGTAAACGCTCACCGGCTTTCCTTTCAGCCACAAGCTCCAATTCACGATGTAGCAGCCGAAATCGACCAACGCCCCGCCGCCGTTCTGAACCGGATCGGCGAGCCACGCGACGAAGGAAGACTTCTTTGGATCCCCCGGGCCTCCGTGGCCCTGTATCGCGTGCAGGCGCCACACGGAACCGATTGCACCCGCATCCACTGCAGCCTTCGCCGCATACTGGCCAGCCTGCCACGTGGAGCCGAAGTTCGTCATAACCAGGATCTGGTGCTTCTGCGCAAGGGCCTGGATCTCCCGCGCCTCTTTCAGCGTCGCGCTCAGCGGCTTCTCGACGATGACGTGAATGCCGCGCGGCGCGCAGTAGCGCACCACGTTCACGTGCTCATTGGTGGGAGTGAAAGCCCAGACGATATCCGGCTTCGTCTGATCGATCATCTTTTTCCAGTCGGCGAAGATCAGAGACTCAGGCACTCCGAGTTTCTTGGCTTGCGCCACCAGCGGCGGCAAAGTTTCGGATACCCCGACAAACTTCGCCTTGCTGTCCTTCAACATGGTGGTCAAATGCCCGCCCACGTGCGCATGCAGCATGCTGACCACTGCAATTTTGTATTCCTGCGCCAGCAATGGCAGCCCGAGAAAGCATAATAGTGCCACTCTGTGGATCATGATAAGAGTCTCCTTATCGTTGTCAGTGCCCAACGGTCTTCAACTCGTTGCCTTCTCGCCGCCCAACTCTTTTATCGTGTGGTTCTTGCCGTCGCCTTCATACCCGGTGCGCGCGGGGGCACTGTTGATGATTACTTGCCGCTTCGGATCGAACAGCATTGTCTTGCCTTCGCGGTAGGCAAAGACGCCCAACTTGATTGCGGTCAGGATTTTGTACCCGAGTTCGGCGTGTGCGTTGGGCTGTTTTCGCGAGCGGACGCAGGCAAAGAAATTCGTCGTGTGGGGCGTGCGCGCATCGCGCTGGGGCGCCTGCGGTGGCAGTTCGAAGACCTTCGGCTCCGGCGCGGCCGACCGGCCCGATTGCGCCCGCTGTTCCCGCGAACGAAGCTCCGGGTAGGTTTCCGGATACACCAGCACCTGGTTCCGCTCAATTACGAGCGTGCCTTTGTGACCGTAGATCGCCTGCTTGTGAAACTGTCCGAGACCCGCGTTCGCCATGGAGCCCGACATTTCTATATAGAAATTCGGATACTCGATCATGGTCGCGTAGGTGTCCGGAACCTCGCGGTCTTTGTGCACGTAGATGCCGCCTGAGGCGCTGACGCGCGAGGGAAACTGCGCGCCCATGGGATACACGATCGGCCCCAGGCTGTGGAAGAACAGGTCGGTCGCGATCCCGCCCGAATAGTCCCAATACTTCCGGAAACGAAAATACCGGTCCGCGCTGAAAGGCCGCTTTGGCGCGGAGCCGAGCCATCGGTTCCAGTCGATATTCCGCGGCGTGCCTTCCGGCTCGACGCGGTAGTTCCATTCTCCGAGGAGCGAGTTGCGCGCTGAGGTGGCCTGCGCGCAGAGGATCGGCCCGATCTCTCCGGCCTCAATCACTTCCTTCGATTTGTGCGTGCTTGGTGCGGAAAGACCCTGATTGCCCACCTGGAGGACACGGTCGTATTTCTTTACAGCATCCACTATGGCCCGCGCCTCTTCAATGGTGTGGGTCATAGGTTTTTCCAGGTATACGTCTTTGCCTGCGGCCAAGGCGTCCAGCGCCATCTGTCCGTGCCAGTGGTCGGGCGCCGCGATCAGTACGGCGTCCACATCGTTGCGAGCCAGCAGATCCCGATAATCATGGTGAACATCCTTATCGGATAATTTGGCGATGTCCCGGGCCCGCTCTTTGCGTCGCGTGTAGATATCGCTGACCGCGACGACGCGGATGTCCTTCTCGTCTGCGCTCTGCTGCACGAACATCCGCAAATGCACGGTGCCCATGCCGCCCGTTCCGATAATGCCGACGTTGATACGATCGTTGGCGCCCACCACGCGGGAAGCGGACCGCGCGGACACTGACGGTTTGATCGTCTTCTGGGCTGCCGTCACGACGGCAACGTTTCCGGCGGCGCTAACCGCGACCGATGTGCGACTCAAGAACTGGCGCCGTGTCGACGGATCCGTTTTTTTCATCGAGTGAATTGCTCCTTTTGTCCGCCCCGCGCGGCCGGCGTCAGAACGAGATCCTCGCCCTGAGTTGGATCACGCGCGAGCTGTCGTCTTGCTGCCAGATGATCATGCCGAAGTTGAAGTTGTTCTGGCCCGTATTGAAGTTACCAATGTAACTCCATTTCCATTCAAAGGGTTCGACGTGGAGGCGTAAATCTCCAGGTTCGCCTTTTCCCTGACTGGGGTCGGATCACGGCGTACCCGGAGAGAGCACTCCGGCGCCAGGAGGAAACTCGCGATCGCGCTGCAAGGCGGCGTTAAGCAGCATTATCGGTAACCGTCTGCCGGGGGACGCACCCGGCACAGTAGTCCCTGCGGTCAGGCGCGCACTTCCGAATTCACCGACTGGATCAAGGCTTTGATGTATCCGTAGCCGAAGGCGAACGATTGCAAACCCCCGGCGTCTCCGGGATGGCGCGGCATGTGGTCGGGGCAGATGGAGCCGGCGAATTGCACGTCGCGCAGGATTCGCATCACCTGGAAAAAGTCCATATCTCCCTCATCAGGGTAGACCTCCTCGAACTCTCCCAGACCGCCCCGGATGTTCCGCATGTGGACCTGGTGGATCTTTCCGCGATCCCCCAAGTACTGAACGATCGGCAGGATCTCAGCCTTCGGATTCTTCAGTCCCTCGGCGGTCGTTCCCAGGCACAATTGAAATCCGTTATACGGGCTGTCCACGACCGCCTCATAGCGTTTGATGGCTTCGAATACAGAGGGCGAGTCCCAGTTGTCCGCGCCCTGGTAGCCGAACGGCAGTCCAGGCGGATCATATGGGTGACACGCCATTTTGACGTCGAACTGTTTGGCCGCGGGGATCACTTTCTCCAGGAAATACGCAATCCGTTCCCAGTAATCTTCGGCGGTGACTTTGCCTGACTTGCCGGCCGGCAGTTCCTTCCAGTTCTGCTCCAGCTTGAAGCCGGCGTAAGTGGCCTTGCCTCGTCCGGAGGTCTGCCGGTTGCGTCGGATCGGAATCACGGTCCAATGATAAGTGATGATGCGGACGCCGACGCGCGACGCCTTTTCGATGTTCCGAACGATGGTCTCGATCGCGCGATCGCGCTCCGGTCCTTTACGTAACGTGATGTAGTCCGGGTCCATGCGGATGGCTTCGAGCGTGACGCCGGCCTGATCGCAGGCGTCCTTCATTGTGCGTAGCTCATCAGAATCCCATCCGCCATCCGCGGCGCGCTGCCGCAGCTTCGCGGTAAGATGCCGCGTGCCGTAGCGCAGGTTGTATTCCAGGGTTTCCTTCGAAGCGATGCCCGATCCTGCGACGCTGTGATAGTCGCCGCCGACGTGCATGAGAGTGTTCCGTCGCGGAGTGCGCGCCGCCTGCGCGGGAGCATTTCGCGGCAGAGTTGCCACAATCCCGGCGGCCATGGAGCCGAGCGTCCCGGCAAACTGTCGTCGTTTAATCATATGTGCCCTTAAGCTGATATATCATAGCTCTGCCTTGATGAGAAACCAACTCATCCTCGCGGCACTGGATCTCTCACCGGCTGAGGCAGCCTGACGTATACTGGCGAGATCCGGGATGGCAAGACGGAAATCCGGCCTGAGACGCAATGGCCAACATGAGACGTCTCCCAGGTGATCGATATGAGCATTCTTAGTCGCAAACTCCTGCTACGCGCAGCTCTCCCTTGTGTACTTCTGGCATGGTGGGTCTCGAGAGGTCCCGCTCAGGTTCCCACACCACTGACTCAGGCCGAGCGGCGGGCAAAACAGCAGGCAATCAAGGTCGAGGCCGCGAAAGCAGAACGAGTGGCCATTCAGGCGACCATGCCCAAGCAACTCGAAGCCATTCGCGAGGATTTCCCGGCGATCGCGGCCGATGGCAGTGGCACGGTCTGGGCGGCCTGGCTGCGCTATGAGACAGGCAAGGATTCCCTACGGGTTGCGCGCCTGCGGGAGCCCGCCGCGGCCGGCAACTGGAACCGTGATAGAGAATGGACGCTGCGCGCACCCGGGCAGATTGCGGGCCAGCCCACGCTCGCGGCCTTGAGTGCAAGCGTGTGGCTGGCCGCGCCGGTGGAGAACGCGGGCAAGTGGGATATCTATGCGTGGCACATCGACCCGCGCGGCCCGGGCGATGCCATCGCAGTGACGAACGATGCCGTTACCGACGGCCACCCCACCGCGGCAGCTACGAAGGACGGCAGCATCTGGCTGGCATGGGAAAGCAACCGCGGCGGCGATCGGGCGATCTTCGCGGCCTCGTCCGGCAAGGACGGAAAATTCGGCGCGGCGCAACGAATCTCGTCGCCGGGGTTCAATGCCTACAATCCGAGCCTGACAACCCTGGGCAATGGCGTAGCCGTGGCTTACGACAGTATTCGCGATTCCAACAGCGACATCTACCTGCGGCTTTGGCGCGCAGGCTCATGGGGCGAGGAACGCCGCTTGACCAGCGGCCTGCAACTCGACCGCCACCCCTTTTTGGCGCAGGAAAAAGGCCGGCTCTGGGTGGCGTGGGAGGCGCAGGAATTCGATATCGAGAAATACCGGATGAACCACTCGGTCGCCCAGACGGTTCGCATGGCACGCATAGAGCCGGACGGCATGTCGGCGCCGGTTGGAATCGATGGAGCGGATTTCGCGAACTGGGTGTCGCGTCCGTCGGTTGCGTTCGACGCACAAGACAGGCTCTGGCTCGCGCTGCGGCTTTCGACCAGTCAACACGGCGGCTGGGAGACTATTTACTACTGCTATACCGGCGACCGCTGGCAAAAGATGGAATCCGCGCGCATCCAGGGCCGGATTCGCGGCGTTCCGATGGTCTTCACAAGTGATCGGCTGGCGGCAGCTCAGCAGATCGACGATGTCGCCAGGCAAGCCGATTCTCCAGGACATCCCGAGTGGTACAGCAACGTAATCTTCCCCTCGTTCGATCTGACGAAGGCGCCCCGGGCGTTGCCGCTGAAGCTCGAGAAATACCGTGAGCCGGCCGCCGATGCGTTCACCGTGAAACAGGCGCGTGCCGCACGCGCCGAGGACGGACCCGCGCGCGGCGTTTCCTATCAGGGGCAGAAACTCAACCTTTACTGGGGCGATTTACACGAACACTCCAACGTCTCCATCTGCAACCGGCGAGGCAACCCGGCTCCCGAAGATCTCTATGCCAACCTGCGCGACATCGCGCGCCTCGATTTCGCCGGCATAACCGACCACGGATACAACATTGACGATTACATCTGGAGTTGGAACGCCAAGCAAGCGCGCCTCAATGACGATCCGGGCCGCTTCGTCACATTCCACGCGCAGGAATGGACCAGCAGTTTCGTCCCTCCGGCCGAGCCCGGCGGTCTGCGCCGTTACGGCCACCGCAACCTGTTCTTCGCGGATTCGTTCTTCAGCCGCTCATTTAATGCGCGCGACGGCAAGACCCCCCGCCAGGTTTGGGATGAGTTAAAGGGTGTCAATTACATCACTATCCCGCACCAACTCGCGGACACGGGCAACTGTCCGACCGACTGGAACTATACCGACGACGTCCTGCAGCCCGTCGCGGAGATTTACCAGAACCGTGGCAGCTACGAGTATCTGAATAATCCAAAACCAGCCAACGGCGCAATGGAGCAGACGGGCCACTTCATCCAGGACGCGTGGGCGCGCGGAATCGTGATCGGAGTGATCGCCTCGCCCGACCATGGCGGCGGACAAGGCAAGGCGGCCGTATATGCCGGGAAACTGGATCGCGAATCCATCCTCAATGCCGTTCGCGAGCGCCACACGTATGGGACTACGGGGGCGAAGATCTTTCTTGAGGTGCGCGTGAACGGCCATCTCATGGGAGAGAAGCTGCCCGCCCTGCCGGCCGGCCAACCCGTGGATGTCTCGGTGCGGGTGATCGGCGCCGGCGTGCTCACATCCGTCGAAGTCTGCCGGAACAATCGATTTGTGTATACGAAGCCCGGCGAGGGCCGAAGCGCCGAGTTCGTCTTTCGCGACAACGTGCCGCCTGCGGGTCGGTTGTGGTACTACGTTCGGGTCATTCAGAAAGACGGCGAAATGGCGTGGTCGAGTCCCGTCTGGCTGGGCGCATAGAAGGAACATACACAAACCGCACCGGGATCTGGAATCAGCGCAGCGACCATCAACGCTACGGCGAGGCCGGTTAGGATTCGATTTCTGAGGTTTCGAGGAGCAGACAATGAGACAGTTTACCCGCCGTGAGATCCTGGCAAGCGCCGGATTGGGGGCCGTCGCCGCGCTTGCTCCGGCGGCGCGCGCCGCCCGTCGCCCAAACGTGGTGTTCATTCTGGCCGACGATCTCGGCTGGCGCGACACCTCGCTTTATGGCAGCACTTTCTGCGAAACGCCCAACATCGATGCGCTGGCGCGGCGAGGCATGATGTTTACGCAGGCTTACGCCGCGGCTCCGATCTGCTCGCCCACGCGCGCGAGCATCCTCACTGGGCTCTATCCCGCCCGCCTGGGTATCACGGTCCCCGTGTGCCACTTGCCGCAGGTGCGCTTGGAGGAAACCGTCGCGCCCAAGGGCCGTCCCGACCGGAAAGCACTCGAGTGCGTCAGCGCGACCCGCCTGAAACGCGAGTACTTCACGCTGGCGGAAGCACTGAAAGAGGCCGGTTACGCGACGGCTCATTTCGGGAAGTGGCACCTCGGAGCTGAACCGTACGATCCGCTGCATCAGGGCTTCGATGTAGACATCCCGCACACCTCTGCGCCCGGTCCGGTGGGAGGCTACCTGGGACCGTTCAAAGTGTGGCCGGGGCACGGCGAGCCGGGCGAGCACCTCGAAGAGCGCATGTCGGCTGAGGCCAGCCGGTTCATCCGCGAGCACAAGGATCGGCCTTTCTACCTAAACTACTGGTGTTTCTCGGTGCACTCGCCTTGGAACGCCAAACAGGCGCTGATCGAAAAGTACCGTGCCAAGGCTGATCCCAAGAGCGGCCAGCGCAACCCGGTCTACGGCGCCATGGTGGAGAGTATGGACCAAGCCGTCGGCCGGCTCATGCGTACGCTGGACGATGAGGGCGTGGCGAACAACACGATCGTCGTCTTCTTCTCTGATAATGGGGGAGTTTTCTGGACGCCGGGCGACATCCCCGGATTCATGCATCCGGAGTACAACAATCTGCCGGTTACGAGCAATGCGCCACTGCGCGACGGCAAGGCGACGGTTTATGAGGGTGGAACGCGCGAGCCTTGTTTGGTGGTCTGGCCGGGCAAGGTGAAGGCCGGTTCGCGCAGCGAACAGATCGTTTCCAGCGTGGACTTCTATCCCACCCTGCTCGAAGCCACAGGTGTCAAACCTTCACAGAAACCGCGGCTGGACGGCATCAGCTTCCTCCCTGCGCTCGAAGGAAAACGCGCGCCTCGCGACGTTGTGTTCTGCCACTTCCCGCATTACAGCGGTCCCGGCGCGAGGCCCTCATCGTATGTACGAAAGAGCGACTGGAAGCTCATCCGTTTCTACTTCGACAGCGACGAGCAGACCGACCGATTCGAGCTCTACAACCTGCGTGACGACCTCAGTGAAACGAAGAACCTTGTCGCGGAGCATCCGGACAAGGTTCGGGAGCTGAGCATGCTGCTGGACGGGTTCCTGCGGGACACCGGAGCCGTACTGCCGAAGAAGAATCCCGATTACCGCCCGAACGCGCGGCGCGGCGCCGCCGTCTTCAATGCGGATGACCTGGCATGAGGCGACTGCAGTCCCGTTAGCGGATCTCAATGAGGCTAAGAAGCCCGTCGGCTAGCGAACCGCGCCAGTGCAGGCGGTCATGGCCGCCGGGAAATTCCTGGTAGCGGACCTCATATCCCTTTGCCCTGAGAACGTCACGCAGGTGCCGGTTGTGTTCGAGGATTTGTCCCCCAACCCCGCTGACATCGTTTTCGAACAACCCCGCTTCGAGAAAAAAACGAAGCTCTCGCCGCGGCTGAGATGCGTAGTCTCGGGCCAGCACGTTTCGTTCTGCTCCCTTTTCGAGATTCGGCGCCCACCAGAAGGCGCCGGATTGACTGAGCACATTGCCAAACAACTCGGGATGACGCAATGCGATCTGAGCAGCAGCGAATCCACCAGCACTGAGTCCACCGATGACGTTGGATCGCGGCTCGATGGAAACGTGGTATTCCTTTTCCATCCAGGGTACAAGCTCCTTTACAACGAATTCGCTGAAGGCCGGATTACCGAATAGCTCCGTGTCCCGGGCGCCCGAGGGATAGTTGACAAGTACAGCTACTGTAGACCGAATACGTTTCTCAGCGATTAGGTTGTCCAGAATCAACGGTGCGGGTACGTCTCCCTGATAGGTGTCCGCGTCAAACAGCAAAAGCAGCGGATAGCGATCGCCTTGCTTCTGAAACTCGAACGGCGTGTAAACCGCAATTCCTCGCTCGTTCCCAAGGATAGCGCTGGGCATTCGGTGCTGATGTACCTGACCGGACGGAACGCCAGGCTTTCGCTCGCTCCACGGTTGTGGCGATGCTCCTGGCAACTCCGCAATCGAAGAGACTTCATATTTCGTGATCCTTGAATCGTTCGGGCGCCGTCGCGGATTCAGCGGATCGACTTGGGCCGTCGCATAGCGCTGCGCGTTCGGAGCGCGCGTCAAAGTGTCGTTTGGCGAAAGCTGGTAGAGGAAGCGTGAACCCTTGGGCAATCGAATCGTCTTATGCCAAACGTCCGTGTCTCGCAGTCTGCTCATCGCGAAATCTTCAGGGTGCTCCGTTGCATACGGGTTCCAGAGGACCAACACGCTCCGGATGTCAAACGTGGCCCTCCACAGAAAAGTGACCAAGACGTAGCCGGAATCATCGGAGAGCGGTTCAACGAGCGGTGTTCCTTCTCGCTTCACCTGATCCCAAAAACTGCCCAGCGCACTCTGGTCTCCCGCAACGAGGGCCTTTTCGAGGGCTTGAACCCGCGGGCTCAAATGACGTTCGGGAACCTTGATCGAGAGTCTGTCTTCAATGAGTTGTACCTGTTCGATCGTCAGCGTATAAGAACCGGCACTTGCGGAGCCCTGGGCGCCGGTGATTTCCAGCGTGTATGCCCCTTGACTCTCAACGACAAATCGAAAATTCTTGAGTCCAGTTGGCGGACCATCGAACATCCTGATCTTGGAGCCATCAGGGAACAGCCCCTTCACACTGACCGGGATGCCCACCTGCCGCACAGCGCCTCGGACGAACGCCCCCGTGGGTGCTTCGATGGTATACCGATGGACCTCCCCCACCGTAACGTGCCGCTCGATGGGTGCTCCGACCTTCAAGCGGTTGACTTCCTGTGCGCTAGCGCCGGCCCAAGCAGCGAGTAGTAGGAAAACAAGATGGACCATCATCGTGTCCCTATCGTAAGGTCTGTCGGCTCGTAGAATCAAGAGCTTGAAGGCTTTCACCGCGGGTTGTTCAGTCAGCTTAAACGGCCTGGATGTGCAGATCGAAATCGGGCGTGATCCACGGCGGAACAATGTTACGTAGCGCCGTTCAAATGGTTGATTCCTCGACAGACTGGTCTTCCGATAGGCACAGTCTTTGATTAGCCGCTAGTGTGCGGCGACTGGATCGTGAATGCAGCGATGGCTGGCGACAACAAAAGCACGATCTTTCATTTCCCGCCGGCCAACCTACACTCGCACGGAAATTATCGAGTTCATGATTTCGGCCGATGTAGATCTGCTTCTGGCTCTCACAACGGCATTTTTGCAGCAGACCGAAAGAATACGGCTCTCAATTGCCGCGCTCCGGCGGCGCTGTCGCGTGAACGATGATCGCTTCCGAGCGGGAAGAGTTGCGGAGTTCAAGTTTCGCCGGACCTTGCGCAAATATCGCGTCCCTCTCTCCTGCCTTTGCGGGCTTGCCTTGGATGAGCGCTTCGATGTCTCCACTCCGAACGAACACCACTGCTTCCGAACCAGCGGGTACGGACAATGAGAACGATTTCCCCGGTCCAATCCGCTGATGGCCGGCTGCAATGTGCCGCGCTCCCAGGCCGGGATGGATGAACAATCCGTTCTTGTCGCTGAAATTGACGTACTTCACCGCTCCGGGCGTGATGACCCCCTTGGGCGCCGCCGCCCCGGCTTTCGATGAGTCGCGCGAACCCGTGTACAGAGCCATGTCGGGCGGAGTCTGGAAGCTTATCATCTCGGTACCATCCTCGGTCGTTATGGTTCCGTGAATCTGACCAGCGGGCACAAATACGCTTTGGCCGGCCTTGAATCGCTGGCGTGAGTCGCCCTGGCGCAGGTCAGCCTGGCCCTTGAAGATGACAATTGTGTCGTCAGAGTTGTCGTGCACGTGTTGAGAGAACTCGTGTCCTGCAACCGTGGGCGAGTAGTTCAATGTGATTTGGCGCGCACCCATTTCGGGATGCACTATGCGCTTGGAAACCACCTTGCCCATCTGGAATTCCTTGGCCTCTGAGAACTTCAAGATGCGGACCGTCTGGGCGTGCGCTGCCGCGCAGCAAAGCAGCGCGAGAAGTGGAAGCGTTCGATTCATGTTTACCCTCAATTCTTATCTTGTCCTCAAATCAGAATGTTCGTCGTACCGCAGTTTGCCGAACGGCCGGTGTGGAGTGCCCGCTACCGCAACCCGGCTTTCTTCAGAAGCGGCGCCAGGAATGAGTAGGAGCGCCGAGCCGCTTCCACGGGATCATAGCCGGACTGCGTCTGTAACTGGCGCGACACTTCCACCAGAGCCCATCCCTGCCACTGCATTTGCTTCACCTTGCTGAAATAGCGAGTATAGTCGACGTCGCCATCGCCGGGCAGCAGGTATTTCGGCTTGCCATTTTCCAATCGGGAGTCCTTCAACGTAAGGAAGGCGGAGCGCGGCAGCAAAGCATCCATGGATTCCTCGATACCCAACCCCGCGAGTTGGAAATGAGCGTAGTCATAGATCGCCGTGACGGCGGGATGATTCACCTTGTCGAGCAGCCAGAGCAGTTTGGCAGGTGTGTCCACAGCCTGCATGGCATGCGCCTTCACCGCCAGGCGAATCCGGCTTTCTGCCGCGGCCCGGGCACACTCGGCTAATCGGGACGCCATCACGTCCTTGACCTTTTCCCAATCGCCGGATCTGCCTCCGAGCACGGTCTGCAGTACCGGCGGGTGAGAGGAGTCGAGGTCGTGAGCCAGTTCCCCGGCCGCTCGGATGCGATCGGAAACCGCACGAAGCGCATCCGCGGGAGCAAACAGGTCAAACGCTTCGAGAAGAGTCGAGATGGGGAAACCCGACTCGCGAATTCTGCGCCGCGCCGCGGCATCCAGGCGCTTCGGCTCGCTGGGCCAGCCCGGCAGGCAGCATAGCTCCGCCCCGTCGTAACCGATCTCCCGAATGAGCGCGAGCGCCCGATCCGCGGAGAGCGTCTGCATGCCGTAATTCCCAATCTCCAGACGAATCGCGGAGGACGCCGCGCGGGCGCAGGGAGCCGCGCAAAGACCAAGCAACAACGCCCGGCGTGTGATTCCCTGCGGGCAGGTGTCGATCAGGATTTTGTCAGCATACATGGGTTGCATCGGCTCCTAAGAGACCAAACTCTCATCCGGGACGAAAGTAGCCATCCGCTTCAATCTCTCGAGAGCGCGGAACGACAGGTCTGTGGGATGGTGTTTGGCGGTCACCTTTCCGTTATACCGCTCGCCGAGATCATGGATGACGCGGAAGACGTTGGGGAAGTTGATCTCGCCGGTCCCGGACTCGTCCTCTCGCGAGGACTTTGCCCTCGGGTAACTGGCGGGCGAGCGTGATTTTGCGATCCGCAACTTAGGGCGCGAATCGCCCGTGTGCTGAAATCGGCCGGCGCGAAGGACTGGAAATCCGCCTGGCGATCGTAATGCCGGGCTATCAATCAGCGCCGCTAGCGGGCGTGTTTAGTCTCAGTTCGACCGAGTGCTCCTGCCGGTCGTCAACCAGTGGAATGACGTCACCTTCACTTTTAACGCCATCCACCGTAACACTCGTCTCACCGGGCCCTGCCTGCCCCTGCATGATAGCGATGTGATATACCGTCTCACGATAGCGGTAATGCACCTTGAAGGCGCTCCAATGGCCGGGAAGGCACGGAGCAAAATGCAACTTGTCCACGTCCAGTCTCAGCCCTAAGAGCGATTCCAAAATAAGCCGGTACATCCATCCGGCCGACCCGGTGTACCATGTCCATCCACCACGGCCAACGTGCGGCGATAACGCATACACATCAGCGGCCACGACATACGGTTCCACTTTGTAGACAGCGATATTTTCCGCAGAGTCCGCGTGGTGCACCGGGTTGATCAGTGCGAATAGTTCCCAGGCTCGCTGGTTATTTCCCATTTTGGCGAACGCCATCGCCGCCCAGACCGCTCCATGAGTATATTGCCCGCCATTCTCTCGCACGCCCGGAAGGTATCCCTTTATGTAGCCGGGATCCATATCGGATTTGTCGAAGGGCGGATCAAGGAGTTGAACCAGCCGCTGGTCCCGGCGGACAAGACGCTGATCCACCGCCCGCATTGCCATGCGCGTGCGCTCGGCATCGCCCGCTCCGGATAGAACGGACCAGCTTTGCACGATCGAATCGATCTGGCATTCGGGGTTGCTCGCCGATCCAAGTGGGGAGCCATCGTCGAAGTAGGCACGGCGATACCACTCGCCATCCCAACCGTTCATCTCGACGTTCTGACGCACCTGAGCCGCTTCGCTGCGGCAGCGTTTGGCAAACGGCACGTCCCCACGCATGCCGGCAACTTCAGCGAATTGCAGAAGCACGTGATAGAAGAAAAATCCCACCCAGACGCTTTCGCCTTTGCCGTGTTGACCGACAAGGTTCATTCCGTCGTTCCAGTCGCCGGAACCCACGAGGGGCAGGCCGTGTTCACCAAATCGCAAGCCCCTCAGAATGGCCCGCATACAGTGTTCATACAAACTGCCCGTCTCTTCTGACCGGCTGGGCAGATCGTAGTACGAGTCCTCTTCGGCGTTAACCGGCCGACCATCGAGGAAGTGGATCGGCTCGTCCAATACCCCGGTATCCCCAGTGCTGCAAACGTACCGGCACGTCGCCAGGGGTAGCCAGAGGTAATCATCTGAACAGTGCGTGCGGACGCCCCGGCCCGATGGAGGATGCCACCAGTGCTGCACGTCGCCATCGTGAAACTGACGGGACGCGCAGAGCAGCAGGTGCTCGCGAAGAAGGTTCGGCTCGGCATGGACAAGCGCCATCGCGTCCTGCAACTGGTCGCGGAAACCGAAGGCGCCCCCCGGCTGGTAAAATGCGCTCCGCCCCCAAAACCGGCACGCGAGAGTCTGGTAGACCAGCCAGCCGTTAGCCAGGACGTTGAGGGCCTGGTCGGGTGTTTCCACCTGCACCGCGCCAAGCGTGTGATTCCAGTACTGCCATACCGCTTCGAGCGCATCATGGGCGGCAGCGGATCCGCGAAAACGATCCACCAGATTGTGAGCGTCATTTTCGTTGCGACCCACGCCGAGAGTGAAGACTATCTCTCGCTCTTCACCGTCGTCCAACTGGAACGGAACCTGTATCGCGGCACAGGAGTCCATAGCAGCCCCCGATCTGCCAGACAGCCAGGCTCTGGTTAAAGCAGCCGGACTCCGAAGCGTGCCGTTGCGGCCCAGGAACTCCGCCCGATCGCCGCTCATAGTGCAGCTTCGGTCAGCTACGCTGAAGAAGGCAACCCGGTCCGCGAACTCTGTGTTGTAAGAGTTCCGCACGTACAGCACAGCGCCGTTCGGATCGATTTCGGTAATCAAATGCGCCGCCGATTTCGATCGCAGGTCCCCAAGGACCCATTCCACATATCCGGTGGTGGAGAGCCGGCGTGATCGGCCCGACTCATTTCGCACTTTCAACACGATAAATTTGATGGCCGCGTCGATGGCCACATAGACCCACATCTCGGAGCGGATCCCGTCTTCCGTGTGCTCAAAGACGCTGTAACCGAATCCGTGCCGACTGGCATACGGCGCCGTACCGGGTGTAGGCATCGGCGTGGGTGACCAGAAGTGGCCGCATTCTTCATCACGGAGATAGAAAGCCTCTCCGCTCGAATCGCTCACGGGGTCGTTGCTCCAGGGAGTGAGGCGGAACTCGTAGGCATTCTCACTCCAGGTGCAGGCAAGGCCGCTCTCTGAAATGACGCTTCCGAAGTGCGGATTCGCCAGTACATTCACCCACGGCGCCGGAGTCTTTTGCCGATCGGTGGTCGTGACGACGTACTCGCGCCCGTCAGGCGTGAACCCACCCAGTCCGTTGAAGAAAATCAGATCGTTGCGAGGTGAGGCTGTGACTGCAGCGGGTTCGGGCCGGTAGGGCCGGGCCAGCGGAAGTTCCGGGATGATTATTTCCGCGGCGCCGCGGCCCTGCAACTGGTCCATCAGCGTTCCGCGGCTGTCACTGAGTATTGCACGGGCGACCGACTGGAACAGAATGCGGTCCTCGGCCGATATCTGGTCCCCCTGTCTCACAAAGATGCTGCCCGGTTGATCCTGCAAGTTGGCTTCAATCCCCGCGGAAATCAGTCCCATGATCTGGTCCTGCAGCGTCTGCCGGTAGCCGGAGTGATCTTCGTTCCAGATCACCAGATCCACCGCGAGCCCTTTCAGACGCCAGTAACCATGGGCCTGGATGAGTTGGCGTACGAGCTCGATGTTGGCCGGATCTCCGATCTCGAGCAACACAATTGGCGAGTCGCCGGAGATCGAATATCCCCACAAACCGGACTGCCCTCGGCGATTCTTCATGAGGACGCTCGCGTCGGCGCGGAGTGAGGAATTGGCGTACACTACGGAGCCGGCCAGATGTCCAAAGAGCTGCGCGTCGGCCTCCGTGGCATTGATCTGCCGCAAGAACACCTGGCTATGTGTCCAGGCGAGTTCGAACACGCGATCCGCGAGACGCCGATCCTGGTACTTTTCAACCAGGCCCAGACAAGCGTCCCGTGTCTCGCCGATACCGGAAACGATGTCAATCGTCACTTTCTCTTCCGGATCGAGCTCGATCTGATGACGGATTGCCACGATCGGGTCCAGCACTGACCCCTCGCTGCCGGAGAGCGGCGCGGGATCGGCCATCGCTTGCGGATCGGCGATAGTGTGCCCGCGGCCGATGAACCGCATCCGGTCAGTCTCGTAGGAGATCTCTCTGACCTTCGCCCCATGAACGGCCATCAGGTGGAACATCCATGGTGGCCGCTCTTCGCGGGAGCGGGGCCGGCGAGTGCAAAGAATCGCCCGTTTCTCGCGGATGATCTCAGTCTGAACGAACAGATTGCCAAAGGCCGGGTGAAACGCATCCGCCGCTGGCGGCACGAGCACGACCTCCGCATAGCTTGTGACATCGATGGCTCTGCGTGCTCGAGAGTTGTTAGTGATGCTGATTCGGCGAACTTCGACGTCATCCTCCGGCGAAACGGCGATCTCGGAATACGTGTCGAACTCGTTGTCGCGGCGGCGGAACTCGACCCGTCCTTCGGAGAAAATCGCTTCGTAGCTCTCCGATGCTTTCAGCGCCGGCTGAAATGCGGCTGACCAGAATTCGCCGCTCGCAACGGCTCGGATATAGCAGAATGTGCCCCAGTTGTCGCAGGTGCCGTCTTCGCGCCAGCGCGTCACCGCAATGTTCTTCCAGCGGCTGTAGCCGCCACCGGCGTTTGTGACCATGACATGATATCTGCCGTTCGACAACAACTGCACTTCCGGCGCCGGCGTGTCAGGACTGTTGAAAATGCGCACCGGCGCTTCCAGATCGTTGCTGGCGGCATGTACGTCGGAGAGTTCAGCCAGGTGCGAATAAAATGCCATGGCTTTGGGCACTCGCTCCTGGAGCAGGAGCGCAGTCGCCTGGAACGCCGGGTCCGACTCGAATCGCTTTTGCATGGGCCGATCCAGAAGCAGGTAGGCCAACGACAGAAGGCTCATGCCCTGGTGATGCGCCATGAAAGATCGAACCACTACTTTCGATTGGCCGCGAGGCACGCGCGAAGGAGTATAGTCGATGGCTTCATACAAGCCGTATCTCCCCTCAAAGCCGTCCGCGGCGAGTTCCTGAAGATTCAGGCAGGCTTCCTCGGGCGCTACCATCAGCGCCAACGCCGAGGCATACGGCGCAACGACCAGATCGTCCGCAAGCCCGCGTTTGAGGCCCATGCCCGGTACGCCAAATGCGCGGTACTGATAGTTGAGATGAGCGTCAACGGAATTGTAGCCGGATTCCGAAATACCCCATGGCACACCACGCTTTTTCCCATACTCGACCTGTCTGGCTACGGCGGCCCTGTAGGTCTGATGGAGCAGCGTGCCTTCGTATGCCGGCATCACGATGAGCGGCATGAGGTATTCGAACATCGAACCGCTCCAGGAAAGGAGAATTGGATCGCCGCCTGCGGTTGTGAGCAGGCGGCCCAGGGCAAACCAGTTCTCCTGTGGGAGTTGTCCTTGTGCGATCGCCACGAAACTGCACAATCGTGCTTCCGAAGCGAGCAGATCATAGTAGCTTGGGTCCTGCCGGTGCTCCCCTGCGTTGTACCCGATGGCGAGCAGATGACGAGTTTCGTCGAACAGGAAGTCGTAGTCCACACGGGCAAATTCGCCGCACTTGCGCGCGAGACTTTCGATGGCGGCAATTCTTAACGTGGCACAGCGGCGATTCGGGAGATCCTCCGCGAGACTCGCCAATTGTCGCAACGTCGGAAGCTCCTCGATCGAATCTGAAACAAGCAATTTCAGCTCATCCAGGGCGTCCTGGCACTGGCGAGCGAAAGCGCCTGCCCACCAATTCGCCTCGTCCTCAGGATCGCCGGTGAGGCTGCCGGCGAACTCCGCGGCGGACCCAGCCAGCCTTTCGAGGCCACGCCGCGTCTCCGCGGCTGAGGCTGGCGCGGACAAGCTTGCGGATTCCAAATCCTTCTGGAGTCGAACGAGTTGGACTGGGTCGGCCGCCCTGGCCGCGTCCACGAGGACATTCAATGTGTCACTAAGACCGTCAAACAATCGCGCACCCAGGATCTTCTCATCAAGAATCGCGAGCAGACCAGGCCGCAGTGTCAGCAGATGACCCACGAGATTCCCGCTATCCACGGTCGAAATGTACATAGGAAGCAGCGGCTTCAAGGTCTGTGTGTCGTACCAGTTGTAGAAGTGGCCTCGGTGGCGTTCCAACGTTTCCATCGTGTGGAGTGCATTTGCCGTGCGTTCGATGAGCCGTCCGGCCGAAATGTAACCGAAGTCGTACGCCGACAAGTTGGCCAGCAGCGCAAGTCCCATGTTGGTCGGTGACGTGCGATGCCCGATCTTCGCGGCGGGATGCTCCTGGTAGTTGTCGGGCGGCAACCATTGATCCTCCGGACGGACGAATGTCTCGAAGTACCTCCAGGTCTTCCGGGAAAGCTTTCGGAGAAAGACGGTCTGGCTGGCCGTTAGCCGTGCCGCACGACGGCCTAGCGGCCGGCTGATCCACCAGGCGATCGCGGGCGAGGCGAACCAGAGTCCCAGTATGGGCAAAGCCACCTCCAAGGCGGCTGGTCTCGAGAGCGCCAGATGGATCACGACGACAATAGCAACAGTTGGCGCAATCCACATAGTCCGGCAGGAGCCGGCGAGGTCCGTACGGCTATTCCCGTTCAGGTCGCCCCACGGAATCCACTCGAGCAGGCGCTTGTGCGTGATCAGCATCCGCCCGACGGTGCGCACAATCGCGTCCAAGCTGAAGAATGCCTCGTAAGGGAGGCACGCGAGCGTGAATGCAGCCTGCGCGAAGTGCTTGGATGCGCAGTCCATTGTGGCGACGAGGTGTTGGCTTAAGAGGACATCGCTTGGCTTTCGCAGCAGGTCCAGGATGCAGGCGACCAAGTAGGGGATCAGGATGATTCCGATCACCGACAGAGTCCAAAACCACAGCGGCGGCAAAACCGTCCAGCCCAGCAGCAAGAGCAGCGTCAAGGCCGAGGGCATCAGGCTGCGCCGGAGATTATCAAAGAGCTTCCATAGAGAGAGGGCGGAAAGTGGGTTCTTCTGGCGACGCCGGTTCATGCCCGGGACCCGCGGCAGCAGCCACCGCACAAGCTGCCAATCTCCTCGAATCCAACGGTGGCGGCGGCTCACGTCCGCGCTATAACGGGACGGATACTCCTCGTACAATTGCACATCGCTCAACAGCCCCGAGCGCGCGTAGCATCCTTCCAGGAGATCGTGGCTCAGTATCCGGTTCTCAGGGAGACGCCCCTTCAGCGCTCGCTCAAACGCATCGACATCATAAATCCCCTTACCAATGAACGAACCTTCGCCGAATAGATCCTGATAAACGTCGGAGATCGTGCGTGTGTATGGATCGATGCCTGGTTCGCTTCCGAACAGGCGCGCATATCTCGACTGGCTCGCTCCGGACAGGCTCGCGCCGACACCGGGCTGAAGAATGCCATATCCATCGACGACCCGCTGCTTTGCTTCGTCGTAGCGCGCCCGATTCAAAGGGTGCGCCATAGCTCCGACTAGCTGCCGTGCCACTTCGCGCGGTAACTGCGTATCCGTGTCCAGGGAAATGACATACTTCACGCTGGCGAGGATTGCCGTGTGGCCAACGACGAGCGAAAAGCATTCCCTTGAGCCACCGCGCAAGAATGAATTCAATTCCGCAAGCTTCCCTCGTTTACGCTCGTAACCCATCCATTTTTGTTCTCGCGGGTTCCATTTTCGTGGACGGTGAAAGAGAAAGAAGATGTCGCCCTTCGCACCCCTGTACTTCTGATTTAGTCCTTCGATTCTCTTCTTGGTCAACCGCAACAACGGCTCATCCTCCGGCAGCGTTTCCTCACGCGCGTCGCGATAATCAGTCAGCAGGCCGAAGTGCAGGCTATCGTCCCGATTGGCCAGGAACCGGACCTCCAGCGCTTCGATCAGGTCCTCGACGTTTTGAGCGCTCACCACGATTGTCGGGACTACCACCAGAGCACGATTTTCCGGCGGAATCCCCTCGGAGAAGTCCATGCGAGGTAGCGGATGCGGAGTCGCCAACAGCGTCGCCAGCCAGTTGACCAGGGCTACGGCCAAGTGACTGGCGCACACAAGCGAGAGGATGGCGAACAGACCGAGTTCCCAATCATGAAGGGCACTGGCATGCGCCTTCGCCACCAGAGTTCCGGCGGCGATCAGGGTAACCAGCGAGATCGTGCCTAAGTACAGCAGCGAAGGGAATTCGCGACCAATCTTCCGAACCGCTTCAGCGGCAGAAAAGCGGACCTTCACTTTGCGCTCAAGTTGCTCCAGTCCCTTGTCGATCAGATAGAAGCCAACATGCTCCGCCCGATCATTGCCGTCCTTGGCTGCCGCGGCTTCCAGCGCAAGCTGGATCGCTTCGCGCGCAACCTCGGGCTCGGATCGCCGGCTGCGCCTGGCGACCTTCTCCACCGTGTGACGGTAACGGTCACGCGTCGAGAAGTCCATCTTGCCGTAAACTCCGCCTCGGTCTTCTCGAAGAATCTGTTCGACAGCGCTCAAGGTCTCGACAAACTCGCGCCAGTCCATCGCTCCTAGGAGACGGAGGCTGCCGATGCTGTTGCTCATCGAGACCTGATCGGCAGCTTGCTGTTGGTTCTCCGATTGCACCAACTGCTTGATCGTCCATCCGGATTCGGAAAGCCGCTGTTCAATCCAAGTGAGCGGTAAGGCCAAGGCGGGGCCTTGCCCCTGCAAGCGGCGTGCAAATTCCGCAACGAACGAGCCAACCATCGGCGGGTTCGACCGCGCCATGTCGGCAATCACCAGAATCAGGCTTTTCGGGTCCTTCTCGGCGATCTCTGTTATCTGGTCCGCCCAATAGTCGGCGCGGTTTCGGCCGATCCTGTCGGCGGCAATCCGGGCCCCGACACGTCGAAGATTTTCGATCAGCGCAAGGCGCAGCATGATGGGAAGCGCCCACAGCTCGCCTAAGTTGAGGGTGGTGACCGTTTGGTAGGCCGCTACAAAACTGCTAAGGCCCTCCGGGTCCACTCGTCCATCGCCGTGTGAGATAGTCTCCAGCGCGATGTCATACACGCGCGGAAGACCGGCCGAATCGCCGTTCAGCAAGCGTGGCAGTTCCCGGCTGTACGCCTTCGGCAAATGCGCCTCAGCCATGCGAATCTGCTCTTCAATCAAGTAGAAGTTGTCGAGCAGCCATTCCCCGGCCGGCGTGATGCGGCGGTTCGTCTTCACCGCCGCCGTGAGCAAGCCGCGGACTCCGAGCAAAACATCCTGATTTTCAGCTAGCCTTGCAAGAAGCCGATCCGGGGCGCCCACAGGGCTCAACTTGTGTGAGCCCGCCAGGGTCTTGCCATGCTGGTGCATCCGATCGGCGCTGAACAGTTCGGACCGCAACGGTGGGGCGTCGCCGTAGCTTTGCACCAAGGTGATTCGCGGAAGATCCAAATGGAGGAAATTCTTTCGGATCGTCCTGTTGCTGTTCCTCAAATTGAAGCTCCTCACCTTACCTTGATTGGTCTCCCAAGCGCGCAGGCGCTACATCACGGCGGAAGATAAGCCCTGGAGCGACGGTTTGCTTGGACTATCGCCGCAGTTTCGCCCTTCGGCGAGCTTGTCCGCTCATCCTACGGGCGGCTCTTATGGGTTTCGCCACGATCCGCGAGGCCCGCAGGCGCTCTGTCCGTCGGCTTGTCGGTCGTGGCATAGTCGGCGGGAGCCTCCGAAGCTGACGAGACCTGCTGGGCTCCAGTGTCTTTCAGAGTCTTCTTCGCCCGGTCGCACCACTCCGAACTGTCGCAGTGAACCGAGAGCAGAATGCCGCCACGCCTGATCCGGCCGGCATACCGCTTCGCCTCATATTCGGGCATGCTCAGGCCTGCAAGGAACCCAATCAGCCAACCCAACGCTCCACCGCTACCCGCGCCAGCCAGCGCCGCCAGCACCGGGCCCGCCGCGACGAGCGGTTCTAAACCTCGGATCACAAACACTCCGGCGGCGACAAGCCACGCCAGCCCTGCGCCAAGAATCGCACCCGCTGCTGTTCCCGCCGCCGCTCCCTCTGGAGCCTTGGTATTTTTTTCGTGAGCGAAGTCCTTCGAACCTTGGTTGTCTGGCAACAAAACCGAAATGTCCGTGGTCCGATACCCCGCTTGATGTAAAACGTCTATGGCGTCCGAAACGGTTGTCCGATCCGGGTAGATTCCCAATACCGAAATGTTTTTTGCCATCTGGTGTTCCTCTCCGAATCCCAGGTTGTCGTGTGGTTGCCCGCGGTTACGGTTTTGGCGTAGTCCATTCTCACCGCCGGAAGTCCGGCCCCGGGCACAACTGGAAATTGAGGCGCAGGCTTCCCTGGCTTGCCCTCTTCCGCCAATCACACGACAGTTTGCGTAGATTCTTATGCACGACCCGTGCCATCGCGGACTAAACGCTCTTCCGGAATGGCAAAGCAGCCACACGGCTAAGTGCCTGTCACGAAATTACTGTTCCAGCGTGCCAAGTCCGCATGCTTACGCTCGCGGCTCAGAAAGGCCTTCCGAGCCGTGACCGTCAGGGTTGGTACGGTTATTTCGTGGCGGGCTCTAAGTGCGGAATTCGCCTTGGAGTTCTGCGGCTTTAGCAACCCCAGAGCATCGGACGGGAACGCGGTTTCCGCGCCGCCGCCGCGGGCTGACATGGGCAAAGAACTGGCGCCACCGAACCATTGCCCGGCTCTCGAATTCGGGATGGAGGCAAACGTGCACCACCGTCAGGGTTGAAAGCAGAACCGAATACGATCCAAACAATTGATAGGAAGAAGGGATCTCGTCTAAGCACGATTGTGAATCTGACGAAAAGTTCGGTACTAGAGTCCGCGCACTCCCTGACCGGAAAACCCGGATCCAATCCGCGAAGTCTCAGAACCAGGCTTCAAACACGGTAGGAATCAGCCGGCTTGCCCATTACTTTGGCCGTTGAAAGTTGAGCGCGCCACGGAAACGCCGGTGACCATATTGGGTCACATGACCATATGTCGTTATTGACCCGATGCCTAACCTTATCCTGAAGTTTTCCTCAACTTTCTTCCGCATCGTCAGAGTGAATCCAGAACGCATCGCGTGATGCGAACCGGTTCAACGGAATGGAGAGTCAGTCCAACAATCCAACTGGGGCCGCGGGGGCGTTTGAGGCGACGAACAAGCCCGACAGGACCAGCCAGTGAACTTGGTGCGGCTCGTGCACTGAATAATCGGGGGCGGATCGAGAATATGCCGGATCTCGGCCAGCTACGAAACCGGTCTGACGCAGGAGGGAAAACAGATGCCGCACAACCACGGTAACGAGTATCAGATCAGAATTGTTGATGCGGATGGAACTGAGGAACTGAGCGGGTGGATCAGTAGCGCTGAGCAACTGGCCCAGGCGATGGCTGCGCTCCACAGGGCACAAGGCAAAGCCTACTGGCTTCGCGAACGAATCATTCTCTGCCCCCACTGCTTCGGCCAGGAACAGTTGGTAGTGGAATGCCCCATTTCGGATATCCCGACACCACGATACCGCCCCCACGATTCCCGTTATCTGCTGGCAGTAGGTTCGAGGAATCGATACGAAGTGCGCGCGGGAGCCAGTGCGGGCAGATATTGAGAAGCTGTCGATGGGCATTGATCACTGCCTCGCCCGACTTCGGTTGCGAAAGAACTCTTGCACGAGCGGAGGAGCTGTGTTTGGCAACGGGCCGGGCGGCATCGGCCCAAGTGATCGGCGTAGGTCGAAGATACTGGAAACACTAGCGTTGGAGCGCCCTCTCGATGTCGCAACGAGCATCTCTGATCTTTCTCACAGTCGTGGTGGCAGCGCTTCTACCGCTGTTGTTACAGGTGGCTTGGCCGTTCCTCACCTCGTTCATTCTGGCAGCGCTTCTCTCCATCGTGATGAACCCGGTCAAGGAGTGGCTCAGCCTTCGGATCCATCGGCCCGGGCTGGCCACTTTCCTCACGACCTTCGGGACAGTTCTTGTGGTGGGAATCGTCTTGGCGTTTGCGGGATTGACGATCACCCAGGAGCTGACGGCTGCCTACGACGCACTTAGCCGACGTTCTCTGGAGGAGGGCGGTTGGCCAGATCTTGTCACCCACACTGCCGACCGGGTCGTCGACGCATTGGCCACCCAGCTGCCAATCGACAAAGCGGCGATCCGCACGGAACTCATCGACCGCATGAAGGCTGCCAGCGGCTATCTGCTCAATCATGCCGGCGCCGCGGTTGGCGGCGTCACAACCATTATCATCACCGGCTTGCTCGTAACCGTTTTTCTCTATTTCCTGCTCAGATACGGGAAAGACTGGATTAATCGGTTGGCCGCCCTGACTCCGCTCGATCCTCTCACCACTTCCAGCCTTGTTCGGACGGTCAACGACTCGGTCATAGCAAACGTCAGCGGCGTGTTCGCCGCCGCCGTGGGGCAAGGCCTGCTGCTTTGCCTGGGGTTTTGGTTTGTCGGCATTCGGTCTCCCGTGCTCTGGGGCGCGGCCGGTGGATTGGCTTCCATCATCCCGGTGGTCGGGGCCCCTCTGGTCTGGGTTCCCGTCGCGATTGCATTCCTGCTGCTGGGATCCTACTGGAAGGCGCTGCTTCTGTGCCTCTGGGGCTCCCTCGTGGTGGGTTTCGTGGACAACGTGCTGCGGCCGCTTGTCGTCGGCGCGCGCGAAAAGCAACACCCGATGCTCATCGCGCTGGCGGCAATTGGCGGTACGTACGCGTTCGGCACTCTGGGAATTCTCCTGGGCCCGCTGGTGGTCTCTCTAGTCGCTGCCCTGCTGACGGAAATTCAAGAATTGACCTCGCACAGTGCGATCATAGGAACCTACCCGACGAGCGAGGGAGAAGCGACGCGGGCCAGCACGTTGGGTAAGTGAATCTCTAGAGGAGCGCAAGTGACTGAGACCGCGCGCCTTCCTCTCGACGTAGAGATGGAGGCTGACGCGATCGGGTCGAGTGACGGAGATTGCGCCCCGTCACATTCGGCAACGCCGGCCGCACTACAGGCGCAGGCTCCGGAGGCGTGATTCCACTCGCGCCACGCCCGCAATTCCAGCCAAGTACTCTTGAACAGCCGCGCATTCTAACTGACCTCGGCCGATCGGTAGGATAGAGTAATTAAAGCGTCCGGCCCGATTCAAATAGCGGCAGTTCGAACCGGCATTCCAGTTCTCTGGTGTTCGCGCCGCCCGCGTCTTGCCGTTCGCTCGGAACGTCCGGTTTTAGCTATATGAAACGCAGAACATTTCTCAACCTCGCAGGCCTGGCCCCGTTCGCCGCACAGGCCGCTCCCCGCCGCCGCACGACCGTCAGCATTCAGGCAGACCAGTTCTTCATCAACGGCAAGCCGACTTACGCCGGTCGCACTTACAAGGGGATGAAGATCGAAGGACTGCTGATGAACAATCGCGCAGTGCAGGGCATCTTCGACGACCTCAATCCCGAAATCCGCGAGAAATGGGCCTATCCGGACACCGGCAAGTGGGACCCCGAACGCAACACCCGCGAGTTCCTCGCCGCCCTGCCCGAATGGCGCAAACACGGCCTGCTCGCGTTCACCATCAATCTGCAGGGCGGGAGTCCCGAAGGCTACTCCAAGAATCAGCCTTGGGAAAACACCGCCATTGATCCGGACGGCAATCTTCGCCCGCCTTTCATGGAGCGCCTCGCCAGAATCCTCGACCGCGCCGACGAGCTTGGCATGGTCGCCATCGTAGGCTGCTTCTACTTCGGTCAGGACCAGCGTGTGAAGGACGAAGCGGCCATCAAGCGCGGCGTCGTCAACGCAACCACCTGGCTTCTCGAGCGCGACTACCGCAACGTGCTCGTCGAGATCGCCAATGAGACGAACGTCAAAGCGTACGATCACGACATCCTGAAGCCGCCGCGCGTGCACGAGTTGATCGAACTCGCCAAGAAAGCGAGGAAGAACGGGCGCCGGCTGCTCGTCGGCACAAGCTATGGCGGCGGGACTCCGGCGGCATCCAATGTCGTCAAAGCCTCCGACTTCCTGCTGCTACACGGCAACGGACCCGACAACCCCGACAGGATCCGGAAGATGATCCAAACGTCCCGAAGTGCCGAGGGCTATCGCCCGATGCCCATTCTCATCAACGAGGACGACCACTTCCGCTTCAATGAGGCCGACAATCACATGTTGGCGGCGCTTGGCCTGTACGTTTCATGGGGCTACTTCGACCCCGGCAAGAGTGACTATGTGGATGGATACCAGTGCCCGCCGGTGAACTGGGGCATCAACACGGAACGTAAGAAACAGTTCTTCGAGAAACTCAAAGAGGTCACAGGCGCATAATGGAAACCTATCGCATCGCTCTCTTTCCAGGAGACGGTATCGGCCCGGACGTCATTACAGAAGCAGTTCGCGTGTTGCGAGCCGTGGAAGAAAGGATTGATGACCTTCGCCTCGAAACCGAGGAATTTTCGCTCGGCGCCGGTGAGTACCTGAAGAACGGCGATCCGCTGCCGGAACGAATCTTCGAGCGTATGCCGGAGTTCCACGCGATCCTGCTAGGCGCGATGGGCCTGCCCGGCGTGCGCTGGCCAGATGGCGTCGAGATGACCCCGCAAATCGACCTGCGCGAACGGCTCGATCTTTACAAAGGGCTGCGTCCAATCTATCTTTTCCACTCGGAGGACTCTCCGCTGCGCGACCGGCGGACGGGCGACATAGATTTCCTCGTGGTTCGGGAAAGCACCGAAGGACTCTTCTCCACGCGCAAGGTGCCGCGCGACCCGGCCGCGGACCGCGCCACCGACACCATGCTGATAACTCGGGCCGGCTCGGAACGTGTGATCCGCGCCGCGTTCGAACTGTCGCTGGGCCGACGCAAACACCTCACCCTGATCGACAAGGCGAACGTGTTGCCGTCGATGGCGTTCTTCCGCCAGATCTTCGACGAGGTAGCCCGTGAGTTCCCCACTGTGGAAACGAATCGGGTTTACGTCGATGCCGCCACACTCTACCTCGTACAGCGGCCCGAGATGTTCGACGTGATCGTCACGGAGAACATGTTTGGTGACATCGTCTCCGACCTCGCCGCAGCGCTGGTGGGTGGCATGGGAATGGCTCCCTCGGCGGACATCGGCGACCGCTACGCCGTATTTCAACCGTCCCACGGCTCTGCGCCCGACATCGCGGGACAGGGCATCGCCAACCCTGTGGCCACCATCCTCTCCGCGGCGATGATGCTCGATTGGTTCAACAGTCCCGCTGCACAGCGTGGGGCGCGCATGATCTATGACGCCGTGCGCAAAGTCTTCTCGGAAAGAAACGCCCGCACACGCGACATGGGCGGCGTGCTCTCCACCAGGGAGATGAGTGATGCCATCATCGCGACTCTGCCGCGACCGGCATGCACCGGTACGGCCCAATGAATCTTTGACACGCACTCCCACATCGGCAAAACGCGCCACTCACGACGTTGCAGCCGTCTACGAATCGGCGGCAAGCCGGAGCGCCATTCGACTGCCGCTGGCAGAAGAGCGTGTCTGAGCGAACAAGTTGAGCCGGCTCCTAACCGCCGGCAATGGCTCCCACAATCAGAAATGGTTCGGCTCCCGTTGCGACTGCCTCGGGCAGCGGAGCATCCGGCAGTTCGTGGGACAGATCATCCTCGCAGGCGAAGAACCTCACGAACGGCCGGCGCTCTTGCGTGACCTGGTCGCGGAGCGCACCGCGCAGCATCGGATAGCGGGCTTCGAGCGCGTCGAGGATCGAGCGCTGTGTGGCCTGACCCTCGACTTCGATCTTCACCTCACCGCTAACGTGCGCCAGCGTTCGCAGATGTGCAGGGAGTACGACCCGGATCATGGTAGTGTCTGGACCTCGACGGACACCACGGCCGGAAGGTCCCGGACAATCGGAGCCCAGTTGTCTCCGGCATCGGCCGACGCGTACACCTGCCCGCCCGTAGTGCCGAAATACACGCCGCACGAATCAAGCGAGTCGACGGCCATCGCGTCGCGCAACACGTTGACGTAGCAGTCGCTCTGCGGCAGTCCCTTCGTAAGCGCCTCCCACTCGTTGCCTCCCGTGCGGCTGCGGTACACGCGTAGCTTTCCCTCGGGCGGAAAGTGCTCTGAGTCGCTCTTGATCGGGACAACGTAGATGGTCTCCGGCTCGTGTGCGTGAACGTCGATCACGAATCCGAAATCGGTCGGCAAGTTCCCGCTGACCTCCTGCCAGGATTCGCCAGCGTCGTCGCTGCGCATGACGTCCCAGTGCTTCTGCATGAACAACACGTCCGGGCGCGATGGGTGCATCGCGATACGGTGAACGCAGTGGCCGACCTCGGCATTCGGGTCGGGAATGTATTCGGACTTCAGGCCACGGTTGATCGGCCGCCACGTCTTGCCGGCATCGTCGGTACGGAAGGCGCCAGCGGCCGAGATGGCGATGAAGATCCTATCGGGGTCGCTGGGATCCAGAAGGATCGTGTGCAGGCACATCCCGCCGGCGCCCGGTTGCCATCTGGGCCCAGAACCGTGGCCGCGCAGTCCCGGGAGTTCCTGCCACGTCTGCCCGCCGTCGTTCGTGCGGAACAAAGCGGCGTCTTCCACTCCGGCGTAGACGGTATCCGGATCGATCAGCGACGGTTCGAGATGCCACACTCGCTTGAACTCCCACGGGTGTGGCGTGCCGTCGTACCACTGGTGCGTGCCGGGGACGCCATCGTAAACGAATTTGTTACCCACCGGCTCCCACGTTTTGCCACCGTCATTGGAGCGCTGAATCATCTGCCCGAACCAGCCGCTGGATTGAGACGCATACAGCCGATTCGGGTCAGCGGGTGACCCCTTGAGGTGGTAGATTTCCCAGCCCGCAAAATGGGGGCCACTGATATCCCATCGTTCACGCTTTCCGTCCGAGGTCAGGACGAACGCGCCCTTTTTTGTGCCTACCAGAACCCGTACTCCGCTCATGTGTTGTTCCCCCTCCTTAACTTAATCAGGCCAAGCAAGCATCTGATTCTGCCATTTTCGGCGGTTTTCGAGGTTCGCGCAAGCTTTGGATTCCGCTTTGGATTCCGCTGGCAGCGCAGATCCGCCCGATCTATTGCTTCGTCTTGCCAGGTCCGGAAGCCTTTGTCCAGTCACAACTACGTGGCGCGGCACTCTTGGCGCCCGCAGATTTGACATATACTTCTTGACGAGGATTCTCGTCGATTCATGTCACAGAATAATTTTTCGAGACGGCATTTCTTTTACGGCACTCTGCTCGCGGGCGCCATTCCGGCCGGAGGCTTCGGCAGCACGCCTTCACTATCAAAACTGGGCTACAAATCGCCCAATGAAAAGTTGAACCTCGCTGCAATCGGCGCCGGCGGCCAGCCTTTTGCCGACCTCGGCCACGCGCAAGGAGGGGTGGAAAACGTCGTCGCCCTAACGGATGTGGACTGGAAGCGCGGAGAGCCGGGATTCAAGAAGTGGCCGAACGCCACGAAGTACAAAGACTTCCGGCAGATGCTGAGCAAGCAGGGCAAGGACATCGACGCCGTGGTCATCGGCACTCCCGACCACATGCACGCCACGTGCGCTTTGGCCTGCATGCAGGCCGGTAAACACGTCTATGTCGAGAAACCACTCACACGCACGCCTTGGGAAGCGCGTCTGCTGACGCAGGCAGCTCAAAAATACCGAGTCGCCACGCAGATGGGCAATCAGGGCTATTCGCACGACGCCACTCGCGTCGCGTGCGAAATCATCTGGTCCGGAGAAATAGGAGAAGTTCGCGAGGTCCATGCCTGGCACGGACGCCCAGGATGGCCACAAGGCATGCCGAAAATTCCAGCGCCATCGGCGATCCCTCCGACGCTCGATTGGGATCTGTGGCTGGGCGGAGCGGCAAAGCGCGAGTTCACTGAAGGCGATGCCGACTATAGGTCCTACCTGGCGGCCAACAGCGGCGCGTTTTCAGCCAAACCGGAGTTCGGCTTCTATCAGCCTTTCAACTGGCGTGGCTTCCATGATTTCGGCAGCACGCTGTTCGGCGATTGGGGCGTGCACATTATGGGTCCGGCGAACTGGGCACTGCAATTGAGTCCGGAAAGCCTGATCAGCGTGGAGTGCACAAAGCGGGAAGGAACCGGCCCGTTCACCTACGCTATCAAGAACGAGGTTAAGTTTGAGTTTGGAGCGCGCGGCAGCATGCCTCCGGTGACCGTTTATTGGAGCGACAGCGTGCAGGGCGACGGTTACGTTCCGGCAGGAATGACGGCCGCAGAATCGCGCAAAATTCCAGGCACCGGGCCGCAGGTCGGTCCGCCTCCGCGCTCAGGCGGGGGAGCTCCGCGCTACAACTCGATCTTCGTCGGCTCGAAGGGTGCGTTGGGCACCAGTGGCCGCGGCGAAGGCGTTGGACTGCTGCCCGGCAAGCGTTGGGCGGATTACAAACTCCCGAATGCATACCTGCCGCGCTCCCCCGGAGCCAGCACTGGCGACAACCACTCCGCGCATTGCCGCGACTGGGTACGTGCCTGTAAGGGTGGAGTGGCGGGCTGCTCCGAATTCAGCCGCAGCGGACCATACACGGAATGGCTGGTGCTCGGAGCCGTTGCCTCGCACTACGACGGCAAACTGCTCTGGGACAACGCAAAGATGGAGTTCAAGAACAACAAGGACTCCGCCAAATGGATCAAGCCAATTTTCCGCAAAGGCTGGGAACTGAAGCTCTAACCTGCCACAGGAAACGCGAAGTGGTTTGTTCCAGGACAAAACCACTTCGCAGATTGATTGGTAGCTAGGGGGCTAGCGCTGCGTCAGCGAATCGATTGCTCAGGCGGCGCCATCTTCAATTCCGGATTGACGGGCATGTGATCGGGTAGCGCCCCGGTTTGCTCCTGAAGCCGGCGGAGTTCCGCCTGTAGTTCCTTCAGCTTCGCCTGTGCATCGGGCGAATTGATCAGGTTATTTCGTTCTTGCGGATCTTCCTTCAAGTGATACAACTCAGCCAGATACTTATCGGGAGAACCGTCGCCGTTCGGATAGTGAACGTACTTCCAGTCATCGGTGCGAACGCCGCGCACGTTGGGCGTGTACGGGAACTGGGCCTCGAAGTCATAGGCGTAATAGAATGACTTCCGCCAGCCATCGTCGGCTTTGCCTTCCGCGAGCAGCCGGAAGGAGCGGCCTTGCGCTCCCGGCAGCGGGCTCACGCCGCAAAAGTCGAGGATGCTTGGCGCTACATCCTGATTCAGCACCATCTGACTAACCACGCTCGGCTTCTTGATGCCCGCCGGATAGCGCACAAGCAGCGGAATGCGGATACTCTCCTCCCACATCACGCGCTTATCGATGGACGCGTGTTCGCCTAGAAGAAAACCGTTATCGCCGGCGAAGACAAAGAGCGTGTTGTCGAGTTCGCCCATTTGCCGCAGGGTCTCGTACAGCCTGCCTACTGAATCGTCCACGGAAAGGATCGTCGCGTGATAGTTACGAACGAACTCGTCGAAATCCTTGTGGCCATACAGATTTCCGTCGATTCCATGCCAGGTCTTGACTCTCTCCTTAACAAAACTGGGACGGGCGCCATCCATGTCGTAGGCCGTCGCCGGCTTGGATATCGCGACGTTGTCGTAGACGTGTTCATACTTCGGTTCGGGTATCCATTTGCCATGCGGCGCTTTATGACCAAGGCACAGCAGGAACGGTTTCTGGCGCGGTTTCTTCAACCAGTCGACGGCCATGCCGGTAACGACGTGGGTGTAGTAGCCTTTCACCAACTGCCGGTTGCCGTTGATGTTGAAAGTAGTATCCCAATACGTGCCCTGACCTTTGTGAGAGGCCCAATAGTCGAAGCCCGGACGCGCGGAGTCGTCATCCTCGCCCATGTGCCATTTGCCGATGTAGGCGGTCTCATAGCCCGCCCCTTGCAGCGCCCTGGGAAAGCTGGGTAGTTCTCTTGGGAAGTCGGTGAAGTTGTTCAGCACGCCGTGACGATGGGCGTATGTACCGCTAAGGAAACTCGCACGGCTCGGCGAGCAGATGGAAGTCGTCACGAAAGCATTGGCAAAGCGGACGCCTTCCAGCGCCAGCCGGTCCATGTTCGGCGTGCGCAGAAACGGATGGCCTGCGACGCCGAGGCAATCCCAGCGCTGATCGTCGGTCAGCACGAAGACAACATTCGGGCGGCGTTTGCGAAGCGAGCAACCGGCGGCCGAGGACGCGGCGGCGACGGTAGAGAGAAAGTGGCGGCGATTCATATTCACGATCAGGATATCAGGTACTTGCGGACAAATCCGAATATCGTCTGATCGAGGAACTGCGCCTTAATCGCGGCGCATCAGGCCCGGCCACTTGCGCAAGATCAACTCCGCCAGGCTCAATAAGATCGCCAACCCCAGCAATCCCGGCCATAGGCGCAGCATTGCGGGAATCGAACGTCTGCCCGCGTCGAAGACTTGTGCCGCGGCCGGTTGAAAATGTCCGCCGGTAAAGGCCGCCACTTCGCGCAGCAGAAACTCGTCCGAGCCGTGTTCGAGCAGTTCCTCTTCGGGCCGATAGTAGCCGACCTCTGGGAAGACCTGCGATTCGCTGAGCGGCCGGATGCGAAACAGACCCGTGCGCCCGCCGATCGCAACGCTCCCGCGATAGGCCCCTGCCGCAATTTTCTTCACATCCACGGGACTCTGAAAACCATCCGGCCCGATCGCGAAGATACCCGGAATCGCCGCCGGTTCTTCCACCTGCGGCGCGAGCCTGTACTCGATGATTAGTTCGCCCTTGGCGCGGTCATAATCCACAGCCGTCTCACCGGCTTGCGCGTGCGGCAACAGGTCGCGGAAGATGTTCGCCCACAGGCGGTCGAAGCCCGGCCACGAGACCCACGCCTCCGCCCAACGGCTCTTGGCGTCGGAGGCGAAGACCACAGCCCGGCCCAGCCCGTATTGCCAGCGCGAAAGCAGCGGGTCTTTCTTGTCTACCTGCAGGATGGTTTCGGCCGTCGGCTTGGCCGTGAACTTCACATAGCCTTTGAGTGCCGGCGCCGTCTCGATGGCCACGCCTTCGAGGATTTCCGCCTTGCGCAAGACTTCAGGCTGGAACGGCTTCTCAATCGCGGTGGAGCCGGTGTGCTCCTTTACGTCCTTCAATAGAATCTGTTCGAGGCCCGCCGGGTCGGTCAGGAAATAGGCTTTGCCTCGTGCGTTCAGGGCGACGCGCTCGAGAAACGCCCGATTCACGTCCTGCCCCAAGCCGACCGTCGAGATTGTGACGTTCTGAAGCGCGGCCTCGCGCGAAAGCGTAACGCTGTCGCCTTCCTCCGAAATGCCGTCGGTCAGTAGCACGATGTGCTTGAATGTCGCCTTGTTTGGCAGAATGCGGCGGTAGGCTTCGCTCAGCGCGGGCGCAATCTGCGTACCGCCGTCGGGCGTGATGCCCGAAACCAGCCGCTTGATCAACGACTTGTCTTCCGCCTTCCGGATGGGTACGGCCCACTGGAACGAGTTATCGAAAATCAGTACGCCGACGCTGTCGATCGGGCGCAGGTTGTCGATCACGCCGATCGCGGCCAGGCGCGCGAGTTCGATCTTCTTGCCTTCCATCGAGGAGGACTTATCGACGATCAGAACCACGCACGTGCCTTCGGGCGAACGCGGCGGCGCGAGTTTCGCGGGCAGCGCTTTTTCGAGATCGTCCTCCACACCCTTCTTCTTTTCGACGTAGCGGTTGTTCTCGCCGCCGATGACGAGCAATCCCCCGCCCTGCTTCACATACTCCTGCAACTGCGTCTTGCGCGCCGCCGGGATCGCTTCGAGATCCCAGTTGTTGAGCACGACGATCTGGTAATCGGAGAGATTGGCGCGCGTGATCGCGCTGCCGCGCTCCACCTCGAAACGCGCCGCATCGAGCATTTGCAGCAAGTGCTTCTCAGTGCCCGCCGGATCCTCGGAAACAAACAACACCTTGGGACGCCGTAGGGAAACGGCCTGCGAGAAACGTACTTCGCCCAACTCCGGCGCACTGATCCGTCCGCTGAGGTCGAAAGCTCCGGGCATACCGAGCGCCGCATGAACGCGAAAACGGTTTTCCCCTTCGACGAGCGCGACCGAACTCGAGCCGAGTTGCTTGCCTTCCGCGGTCAGTTCAATGGCGGCCGTCGTGGCCTGCGGCGAATGCATCACGAGATCGATGGGAAACCGCTCTCCCGTGAAGGCGACGGCCGGCACGGTAGCCGAGTCGAGCGCGAGGCGCGGCTGTGGCCGCCCGGGCAGCGCGTACGTATCGATCGGGATGCCCAATTGCCGGGCCTGCCAGGCGGCACGGGTCACGCTTCCGTGATTCTCGCGGCCGTCGGAGATCAGCACCAGGCGCGGGACCAGACCAGCCGGCAGCGCGGCGAGACCTTCACGCAACGCTGCTTCGAGGTCGGTTCCGCGACCGGCCTCGCCCGCGGTCTGCACAAATTTCATGGGCTGCACAGACTCGCCGCCGTCCAGTTCGCGAATCGAACGCGCGAAGGGAATGATCCGCAGCGCGTGCCTGCCCTTGGCCGATTGCAGCGCCGCGCTCAGCGAGGCCTCGCGTGCGAGGTCCGCCGCCGGAACACTTGCAGAAGTATCTACCAACAACCCCACGGCCATCTTTGTCTCGGCGATACGCATCGCCGGTTCGAACAAAGCCACGAGGATAGCAAGCAACGAGAGCGCCTTGAGTGCGAGCGGCCAGCGGCGCGTAAATGCGAGCGTACGCGCACGGCCGTAAATCCACCACTCGGCGAAGAGCACAAGCCCGCCGAGCAGCGCTAGAAAGCGCCACAGATCTCGCGAATACGCACCCGCCGGCCACGTCTTCGGTACGCCACGGCGCGCGGATTTCGGCGCCTGCCAGCGGGTCTCCGGCACGTCCGGCAAGGTCAGCGAGCGAACAACCTCATCTTCGGGCGTCACGACGCGCACCGTTCCCGGCGTCCCGCTGAAGAAGCGCACAGTCCGCCCGTGCAGCGCAAATGGGAGCGGCTGCTGCTTTTCGTCGAGCACCTTGATGTCGGCAGCGGCGGTCTCGGCGTCGAGCGTCACCGTCTGCGTTCCCGTCGTCCCCGCAGCGAGTTCCCAGCGGCGGAAAACCTCCGGCGAAATCCAACGCAGAATGTTGGCGAACAGAAGCGGCGTGGCCAGTTCGTAACGCATCGCGGAGCGCAACGGATCGAAACCCATCACGACCAGCTTGTGCGCGCCGGGACGCGCCAGAATCACCGGTCCCTTGTCCACTTCGGCGATGGGTATGTCACCGGGCCCGGCCTCAAACACCGATGCCGAATCGAGCTTCAGATCCTCGGTGTGCAGCCCACTGCCAAGCGTGTGATCGGAGCGCCAGCGCGAAAGCTGCTGGTTCTCCACCCGGGAGCGCACGCGCACAGGCGAGCCATCGGCGGGCGGGTCGATCCAGATCGCAGGCAACTCCGGAGGCTTGGGCGGACGGAAGCCGTCAATGATCACGACGTCGGCATCGGGTTTCTCACGCCATGCCGACGGCGCCAGGTAACTCGCCGCGACGCGCGGATTCGCGTTCAGCACGGGTCGTATGCGGTCGGGTTCGCGTGAATAGACGGCAACGCGAAGAGGCGTCTGGCTGGGCAGTTCGAGCAGCGCGCGGTCGTCCTGCGGAAAAGCGTCCTGCGTGAGCAGCCGCGCCTCCAACCATCCGGCGGCACGCGTGCGGTAAGCGAATGTCGCGTTCTGTTCCGTGCCGGGCGCGAGCGTGAGCCTGCGACTGCCGGCCGGCGCGTTGCCAAACTGCAGCGCCAGGGTAACCGTGCGCGGCCGGCGCCCGTAATTGCGCACGGCGACGAAGATTTCCCACAAGCTCGCATCGTTCGGCGCGCGACGCAGGCCGATCTCGCGTAGCCCACAATTCTCCAGGGCTTCGTCGACCGGGAGAACGCGCAGGTTGCGCACCTCGCTAGCGGCGCCCGGCTCCGGCTGCCGTGCGCGGCCCGCACCCGCATAGACGATTTCGCCCTCACCCTGCGCGCCGAGTCCCTGAATGCGCTGCGCAAACGCCATCGCCTGCGGCAGATCGAGAGCAGCCGAACCCGGCTGCGAGGATCGTATGGCAGACTCGACGACGGAGTGATTTGCCTCCATGCCGGTGACCGGCGCCGGGAACGCATCGGCGCGCACCAGCATGACGCGATCGGCCGCCGGTAGCGAGCGCACGTACGCTAGCGCCGACTTGCGCGCCTCGTCCATGAGTGTGCCCTGCCCCGTGCGCGCTCCCATCCAGGCAGAGGTGTCGAGCAACAGCACGTGGTCGCGCAACGAGCTCTCGCGCGAGCCCCATTTCAGTTGCGCCGCGGCCAGCAGCAGTAACAATATTCCTAGCAACTGGAGCAGGAGCGACCAAGGCTGCTGGATCCTGCGCCTGTGACGCTTCTCCGGCGGCTGTTGCGCGGCAATCCAAAACCGCAGCGACGAGACCACTAGCTTGCGGCGCGAACGGTCAAATAGATACAGCGCGACGACCAGCGCCGAGGAGGCGCTAAACAGGCCGAGGAGTTCGAGAATTCCGAGGTTCTGAAGAAACATCTACTCCACACCTCGCGCCTGAATCAGCGGTCCGAACACGGCCTCTTCGATCGGGAGTGACGTGGAGATGCCGGCATAGCGCCCGTCCTTGCTCGAAGCCAGCGCCTGGAGCCTGGCGGCCCAAGCATCGAAGGCCGCTGCGTAACCCGCGCGCGCTTCGGCGTCAAAGGCGATCTCGAGCTTCGCGCCCGTCTCAGCGTCGGCGAGTTCGAGTTGTCCGGTCCACGGCGGCGATCTGTCTTCCTCGGCCCAGACGTGGACCAATAGAATCTCATAGCCGAGATCGGCCAGAAACTGGAGCGGTCGTTCACAACCGCCTTCGTCTAGAAAATCCGAGAGGATGATGAGCAGGCCGCGCTGCCCGCAGGTGCTCGCAAATTGCCGGGCGACATCGTAAAAATTGGTCCGGCCCCTTGCTTCGAGTTTGCTCAGGAAATCGGCCGTCGGCGCGAAACGATGCCGCCCGCCGGAACAGACGAAGCCGTCTTCGAGCTTCTCGCGAAACGGGTGGATGTGTATGTTGTCGAGCCGCACAAGCCCGACATAGCACAGCGCGGCCGCGAGCCGGCGCGCATAGAGAAACTTATTCACCGCTCCGACGTTCATCGATTCACTGCAGTCCATCAACAGCCGCACCGGAATGCGCGGCTCCACCTGAAACATCTTGAGGAACAGTTTCTCGAGGCGCAGGTACGCGCGCCAGTTGACAGCGCGCAGATCGTCGCCATGATGAAAGTGGCGATGGTCAAGAAACTCTTGGCCTGGTCCGGGAAAATGCGAGTTGTTATGCCCGCCGACGATGCCGGGAAACGAACGCCGCCAACGCAGCGTGAGCCGTTCGAGCTTTTCGAGGAAAGCCCGGTCGATGAGTGTATCGCGCGCGATTGCGGCCATGTAAGCGCCTCTCGCGCGCTAGACCGCCCTCGCGGTCGCGCTCTGAATGATCTCCGCGAGAACGGAATCCGGCGTCTGCCCATCGGCGTGTGCGTCGAAGTTCAGAATGATGCGGTGGCGCAGGACCGCCGGCGCGATCTGGCGCACATCATCGACGCTCAAGTTGTAACGCCTGTTCATTAGCGCGAGCACGCGGCCACACTCCACCAGCGCCTGCGCGCCGCGTGGCGAACTGCCATAGCGGATGTACTTCTCCGCGGTGGGATGCGTGTGCGCGCTGCCCGGCTGCGTCGACATGATGAGGTCCACGGCATAGTCGAGAACGTGCTGCGCCACCAGAACTTCGCGGCACACCTGGCGGATCTGGAGAATGCCATCGCGATCGACTTTGCGTTCGAGGAACACTTCTTCCTTTTGAATGGTCAATTCGACGATGCGGTTGAGTTCTTCCCGGCGCGGATAGGTGACCAGAATCTTCATCAGAAACCGATCGAGCTGGGCTTCCGGCAGCGGATAGGTGCCTTCCATCTCAATAGGGTTCTGCGTCGCCATCACGAGGAACGGCATCTCGAGATGGTGCGTAGTGGTTCCGCTCGTGACCGTGCGTTCCTGCATGGCCTCAAGCAAGGCGGATTGCGTCTTCGGAGTAGCGCGGTTGATCTCGTCGGCAAGCACGAGGTGCGCGAAAACCGGACCGGGTTGGAAGCGCAGCGATTTCGAACCGTTTTCGCCCGTCTCCATAATCATGCTGCCGACTATATCGGCGGGCATCAGGTCCGGCGTAAACTGGATTCGCGAATACTTCAAATCCAGTACTCGGGACAGCGTCCGAAGGAGTGTAGTCTTTCCAAGACCGGGCACGCCTTCAAGCAGGACATGGCCGCCGGCCAGCATGCAAATCAGCAGGCCGTCGACGACATCGGTCTGCCCGACAATCACCTTGGCAATTTCGGAACGAATCTCATCTAGTTGGGATACAGCGGACTGTAGCAGGGTATCGGATGGCACACTTTTATTGTAGTTCAGCGGGGCTTGCAGCATGGGATCGTGCGAAGTAATCAGAAGACAAAAAACGCGGGCAGAGATTGCTCTTTGCCCGCGTCGAAGATCAAGTCAGAGTGAGCTCAGGCGCCCATCGTGGCAGCGCCTCTTTCGCCCATCGTATTGGCGAAGTGGCTGACGATATCCGACATCTCGCGCAAGGCGCGTTGCGCGCTCGAGGTGGATACTTTGCGCGTGACGGAATACCAGCCGCGCATCAACGCAAAATCGACCATCAACATGCGATGTTCGATATCATAGCCGCCCAACTGGAACCCGGCCGCGTGGCTCATCAAACAATTGAGCAGGTGGTAATCCCGGGCCAGCGAGGCATGCAACTTATCCAGGGACGTCAGTTCATTAGCGGCGGCAATACTGTCTTGCACGCTCAGGAAGCTGAGTTGGTTCGCCGCAGCCACTTGGCTGGCGTAATCCTTCAGAGAACTCGCTCCCAAAATCAGCAAGCAGGTGTACCGGAACCAATAAAGGAACAATACAAACGAAAATACGATGATCAGAATGCTGGCAATCATTCAACAGATCCCATCTCTTCAGCGACGTTGATTTCCAAACTCAATTACCTAAACCTCAGTGTGAGGATAGCACTCAACTCGTTGCTGCTCAATAGAATTCTCGGGTAATAGGGCGATTTTCCAGACGGCCTATCACTTTCGTAATGCACTCAAATAGGGTTACCGCGGGTCTTCGTACTAGTCTTACCAGCCGGGAATACCATATTTAAGGGAGAGGCCTTATTTGTTTCGCACCAGGCGACGTATAGCGAGGCGTAGCTGGCGGTCAGATAGTCGGCTTCGCTGAAACCTAGCAAAGCGGCAGTCCGGTCGATCCAGCGAGGCGGCCCTTCTAGTTCCAGGAAGTCGCCAATGGGCGTTTCGTCGACGGTGACAACCCCCGCGCCATCCTGCTGGCGAAACTCGGCGCGGTACTTCTCGTAAAGAAACGAAATTTCATACCCGAGGCGGGAGAGGATTGTGTGGAGCGTCGCTGCGCTGTCGAGCGTCACCTCGAGTTCCTCTCGCGATTTGTGCTTGCCAGGCGCGGGTGGTCCTTTGTAGGTAAGAATGACGCAGCGGCCGCACTGCCTCACGCGCAGCAATTGCGAACCGGCGCGCAAACGGCGCTCAGGCGTATCGAAGACGGCGTTGGCCTCGAAGCGCCGGGGCTCCGAGACGCGAAAACCGGCACGGCGCAGGAGCACCCTGGCCGCTGCGGGGCTACCGATGCGCAATTTGATTTCGACTTCACGATTCGAGTGATTAATGGACATGCCTGATTCGATGGTAGCAATGCCGCCGATTCTGCTACACTGTCACCAGAAGCGCGCCCGTAGCTCAGCTGGATAGAGCATCTGGCTTCGAACCAGAGGGTCGGGAGTTCGAATCTCTCCGGGCGTACCACTCTCCCCACATAATTCTGTAGTTACTCACTTTTCGCAAATGCATCGTGTAAGAACGGGCGCGCCCGTTGCGCCGGAGCGCACCTCCGCCAAGTAGCAGGGCAAACCCGACGGCGAGGAGGCCGTAACCGAAGACGGCGCCGAAATCCTGCAACAGGGCTCACGCTAAGCCAATTCGGGGATAAGTGGGATGCCGTCCACCTGTCCTTTGTGCTGAATGCGCCCGGTCAGAAGCCATGAGCCGCAACCTGAGAATGGCGTTTGATCGGCACTGGCGGTGAATTGCTGGAAAGGACAGCGTAATATGGTACAGACTCTCGGGCGGTTCGGGCAGCGGGCATTGTCGCCTGCGCTGTACCTAGGGCAGAGGGGGAAACGTTGCTCCAGCAAACAGCCTCTTGGACAGCAAGACCGTCCGCGCAAGCGCGGTGGTTCACTCAGCTATGCGCGGGAGCAGCCTTCAGCATTGCGCTACTGGCTGTGGCGGGTTGGCTGTTCGGCGCGCGGTTTCTCGCCGGACAGTGGGGCGGGGCCATCCCGATGGCGCCCAGCACGGCGCTCGCCTTTCTTCTTCTCAGTGGCGGAGTTTTCAGCCATGCGCGCTGGCCCGAGCGTCGGCGGAGCCGCTATTTTACACCGGTGTCCATCGGCCTGACTGCCTTGCTGGGGCTGTTGGTTTTGGCGCAATTCATCGTCGGCTTCGATTCGGGCGTGGAACGAATGCTGGCCCGGACCAACGAATTATTCGGCCAAATTCCGCTGGGCCGAATGTCGCCTTTGACGGCCGCTTCGTTTCTTCTTGAAAGTGGCGCGCTCATGCTCGTGCTCCGCGCCACCGGGTGGCGCTCTGCCGACTCCATGGCCGCTGTGCTCGCGCTCACGGCTACCGCAACCAATGCAGTGGTTTTAGTCGGATATGCTTATGGCGCTCCGCTGTTGTATGGCGGCGCCAGCATTCCGGTGGCACTGCCCACCGCCCTCGCCTTCGTGCTGCTGGGCGCGGGGCAGATCAGGCTGGCGCTGCACGGAGTGCCGGCACTGCGCGCCTGGAGAGGCGATTCCATGCGCGGCATGCTCTTACGCGCTTTCCTGCCAGTGATCCTGTTGATCATTCTCCTGGAAGGCTGGATGGATTCGACGGTGGTGTCTATGAATCCGGCGTTGTGGGACTCGCTGACGACATTGCTGTCCGTTGTCTTAGTTGTGCTCGTAAGCGGCTGGATCGCCCGGCGCACCGGCGATACCATCGAGCGGGCGCAGGAGGCGCTGCGGGAATCGCGAGAGATTCTTCATGCGGTGCTCAACTCCATACCGGCGCGGGTCTTCTGGAAAGACAGAAACCTGGTGTACCTAGGCTGTAACACCCCGTTTGCCCAAGACGCCGGGTTCGAGAAGCCCGAGGACATCATCGGAAAGGACGACCATGCCACGAACTGGCGGGAGCAGGTTGAACGCTACCAGGCCGATGACCGTGCAGTGATCGAGAGCGGAGTCGCCAGACTCTTGTTCGAGGAACCGCAAACAACGCCCTCGGGAGAGCAAGTCCACTTGCTGACGAGCAAAGTCCCGCTTCGGGACGCTAGCGGTGTAATTGTCGGCGTGCTGGGAACCTATTATGACATCACGGACCGCCAGCAGGCACTGCAGGCATTGCAGGAGAGCGAAGAGCGTCTGCGGTTGACCTTGGAGGCCGCAGGCGTTGTGGCATGGGAGATCAACTGTGTCGATGGGACACATCACGAAGCCGGGCCCGTGGACAAACTGTTTGGACGCGTCAAGGGATTCGGGCATCCAGACGTCAGCGACCTGATGGCCAGCGTCCATCCGGAGGACCGCGAGCGCATAGCTGCAATTATGGAGTCAGCCCGGCGCGGAGAATGCGAGTACAAGGTGGAGTACCGTGTTCCAGAAGAAACTGGCGGAGAGAAATGGATAGCGGCCAATGGGACCTTACTGCGCGATGTAGATGGAAAACCGGTCCGTCTGCTCGGCGTTGCCGTCGACATCACTGAGCGCAAGCGGGCGGAGGAGGAACTGAGGGCAAGTGAAGAACGCTCCCGCGTGCTGGCTCGCGCGCTGCAATGCGCAGACGAATGCATCAGCATTACCGACATCGAGGACCGCATCTTGTACGTCAATGAGGCATTTTGCCGGACCTATGGCTATCGGGAAAACGAACTGATCGGGCGGCACATTGGCATTCTTCGCTCAGGGCGTACTTCCAACGAAATTCAAGACGAGATTCTTCCGGCCACGTTGGTAGGCAGGTGGCAGGGGGAGCTTTGGAACCGCACCAAAGAGGGGCGGGACTTCCTGATTTCGTTGACCACTTCCTTGGTGTACGACGAGGGCGGGCAAACGGTTGCACTTGTGGGCATCGCCCGCGACATCACCGAGCGCAAGCAGGCCGAGGAGGAGAGCGCGGAGTTGCAGGCGCAGTTGTACCAGGCACAGAAGATGGAGTCAGTCGGGCGCCTGGCGGGCGGCGTGGCACACGACTTTAACAACCTGCTGACGGTGATCAACGGCTACAGCCAGATGTTGGTCGCCAAATTGAGCGCGGGCGATCCGCTCCGGGACAGCCTGGAAGAGATCCACAAAGCCGGGGAGCGCGCCGCGGGATTGACCCGGCAACTGCTGGCCTTCAGCCGCAAGCAGGTCCTCGAACCGCGCCGGTTGGATGTCAACCGCGTGGTGGGGGAGATGCGGCCGATGCTGGCGCGACTGGTAGGCGAGGACGTCGAGGTGCGTGTCGCACTCCACGCGAAGGGCGGCACGATCCTCGCTGATCCGCATCAGTTGGAGCAGGTGGTAATGAATCTAGCGGTGAACTCACGGGACGCCATGCCGCACGGCGGCAAGTTGTTGATCGACACGGCCGTTGTCGAGTGGGACGAGCGCCATGCCCACTCGCATCCCGAGGCGCGCGTGGGCCGTTACGTCGTACTGTCAGTGAGCGACAGCGGCGTGGGCATGGACGAAGAGACGAAGAGCCGGATCTTCGAGCCGTTCTTTACCACCAAGGGCATGGGCAAAGGGACCGGGCTAGGGCTGTCGATGGTGCAGGGCATCGTGGCACAGAGCGGCGGCTACATCGAAGTCCACAGTGAAAAGGGCACGGGGACGACTTTCAAGATCTACCTGCCGGTGCTGGCCGAAGGGGCAGCCGATGACTGGAGACCGGCTGCCGTTCCGGCACTGGGGGGAAAGGAGACCGTGCTGGTGGTGGAGGACCAGGCAGAGGTCCGCAAGTATGCAGTCGCGGCGCTGAAGGCAAAAGGCTACCGGGCGATCCCAGCGGAGAACGCCGGCGAAGCACTGCTGATCTTCGAGCGGGAGCGCGTCAATCTGGTATTGACCGACGTAGTGATGCCGAACGTGAGCGGCCGGGAACTGGCTGACCGGCTGGAGAAACTCCAACCCGGCATCAAGGTGTTGTTCATGTCCGGTTACACCGACGACGTCATCGCGAACCGTGGGATCTTGGACGAGGGCGCGAGATTCATCCAGAAACCGTTCAGTCCGGAGGAATTGGCGGGGAAGGTTCGCGAGGTGCTTGACGCGACGGCGCCGGCGGTCCGCATCCTTGTCGCAGACGACGAAGCAGGAGTACGCAGTTTTCTCCGGAGGGTGCTGGAGGGTGGCGGCTACGAGGTGATTGAAGCGGCGAACGGGAAACAGGCGATCCAAGAGGCGCGGGCCGGCCGGGTGGACATGGTGATCACGGACCTGGTAATGCCCGAACAGGAAGGGATCGAAACCATACAGGCCTTGCGTCGGGATGTTCCCGGCGTAGTGATCATTGCTATTTCGGGCGCGTTCGAAGGCCAATTCCTGAACATCGCTAAGATGCTGGGGGCCGCCGCAGTGCTGGCCAAGCCGGTGACTGCCGACTTGCTGCTGGCCAAGGTGACCGAGGTGCTGAGAGCGCGGCGGTGAGGGGCCAACGTGTGCAACATGAGATGGCTACGAGTAGCGCGGCTGTTAGCCGAAGGTTTGCCCCACGATCCCGTTCTCGCTTTCTTGGGTCGACTCCTGTAGTTCAAGACTGCATATGAGCGGTCTTCGTAGCGGATGTGTTCTCTGGGCATCGCAGGCTGTGCCTTGCCACAGGCACGGGCCAAGATGATTGCTTGGCGATACTCTGGAATAGGAGGTAACCGTTGGCGAACAGGCACGTATGGATGCTGGCTCTGATGGTAGTCTCTGTACTACCCGCTCGCGGACAAATTCAAATTCTGGGTATCACGTCCTCCGCGAATTTCACCGTCGGGCGTCTTCGCTCAGGGAGCCTTGCTAGCGTCTTCTGCACTGGAATTCAGAACGTAGGCGGGTTGATTGCAGCTCAGGAGTATCCGCTTCCGCGCATGCTCGCAGGTGTGCGTGTGACTGTTAACGGTACTGAGGCACCTATTCTCGCTGTAGCTGACTTGGCAGGAGGTTCCTACCAGCAAATCAACGTACAGGTCCCATGGGGAGTGGCGATCACACCCGGACTCGACTTTGAGGTGAGCCAACTGGGGGCTTCCTCTCATTTCACTACGTATCCGCAAGGCCCTTGGCCTGTCTTTTTTATTGATTCATCAGGGTACGCTATCGCGCAGCACGCCAGCGATTACCGTCCCGTCACGCAGAGCGATCCGGCCAGGCCAGGGGAGTGGACCGTAATTTACGCAACGAATCTCGGCCCAGTCCAGATTCAACCAATCGATGGCTATCCCGCACCGTCTGGTGTCGCCGACCCGATAGTACCGGACACCTCCCGTTATGCGTATTACTACGGGCTCGCTGTTGGCCCGTCTGCGGACTATATGTCGACGCGAATCCAGAGCAACTACATTGGGATGGCTCCGGGATCGATCGTCTATCAGGTGAACCTGCTGGTCCCGAGCTCTCAACCGGCGGGTGATTTGGTATTTCAACTGGTGAACATATACAACTGCGGCTTTTTCTTTGTCGTCGGCTGTGGCCGGAATTTCGCCACGCAAGCCGCCAGTATGCCAACCAAGATTCCCGTGGGGAGATGAGAATTTCCGGACTGCTGGATGCCATTGCCCTGAACGATGGCGAACTGATCTGATGCCGGACGGAAAGTGGGGTTTGGGGAGACAACCCCCTCTCTGCTGTCCCGCTCGGCCCGTCAGAGTCCCGGCGGCGCTTCATCTCCGGAATCACAATGACCTTAACTCTTGGTTCGGCGCTGAAGCGGGAGCGCGAAAGTTTTAAGGTCGTCCAGTGTGGAGAGCCAAACCATTTTCTTCTGTTGCAGACGCGGGAAACCACTCTGCGAGTACCAGCCCAACGCGGTGTTGGCCGCGGCCATTTGCGCTTGAGGACCGCGACCTGCTGTCGGAGGGCGAGGACTTCGAGGGCCGTGTCGCTGCGATCCCGGAAGAAGACACGTATGGCGGCGAGGAGAGAGAAGATGAATTGGAGCACGAACTCACCGTTGTAACATGGCGTAACGTGGCCTCGCCACGGCGCCGGCTCCCGACCGCAAGCTGCTGATTCCAGGACATCACGGAGTTTCGGCTACACACAACTACGCTCGCGCCGCATGATTAATTTGACTATACGGAGAGCCGTAAACGGCAATCTAACGATAGTTCACCCATACCGGGCTGGACCACGCCAGATTTCCGTCCGCCTGGATGACCCGGACGTAGTAATAGCTCGTTCCCTTTTGGGGGTTGTTATCAACGTAGGTGAATTCGGTGTTTTGGCCCTCCGGCTGCGAGAGGAACACGAACTTGCCGTCCTTGACGACTTCGACTTTGCTCAAGCGCGTAGTGCCGGCGATTTTCACGTTCAGTTTCGGTGCGGCAGTGCTATCGAAAGCCTCTCCCATAAAGTGGACCCGCCCGCGGTCGTCGGTGGCGCGATAATCCACCAGAATATTATCGGTGGCGCCATAGGCGCGGCGTTGACGCATGCTCTCCACAATGGACGTCCTGTTCGCATCGGGAGTGTAGACCAGCGTATAGGAACTGTGCGTGGAGACGTGGTCGGAGCTTGACTGCACGCCGAGTTTGTAACCCTTGGCGAGAGCGCTCCTGTAATATCCCTCGGGATGGGCCTTCTCGCCGCCCGTTGCTCGCGGCGCTCCTTCATATTCGTAACTGGTGCGATAGCCCTGATAGATCTCCACCAACGGCTCGACCTCCGGGTCGTTATCCCGGAAATCGGTGCCCTGACTGGTGGTGAGCGAGTGCCCAAAGCAGATGCCGCGGTATTGCTTCAGGTAGGGGTATAGCAAGGGTCCAGTGTTTTGGGTGCCCCGATTTTCCGCGAGTGGGATTTTCAGCACCGGAACACCCCTGTTCGCAAAAACCACGTTGCGGTGGCCATTCGGGAATTTGACGCTGCGTTCGTAGCCAAACAGCGCAGTGAAGCGGTCGCGGATCAGGAATAAGTCGATGGCCTTTTCGGTGCGCCACCAGGTGTAGTCGGTTCCGCCGGCACTGTGGTCCGCGATGATGCCTGTGTCCATGGCGGCGGCATCCAGCATGTAGCGGAAGTAGTCCTCTACGGATCCATCTCCAGCGCCATCCTTGGAGATCTCGGTGTGGCGGTGGAAGTCTCCTCGAACGATTCGATACGTCGCGCCTCCGGCTGAGGCGCGGTAAGTGCGCATACGGGCCACGTCCGCCGGTTCGTTTGCATGCACGGGCGTCGCTGCGGGCATCTCCTCGTTGAAAGCGACTAGTGAGGGAATGGTGGATTCGGCGTGGTTCTCAAAACGCGCCGTGTCGACCTCGTACGATGCATCGGCCTTTCGGCTTCCAAAACCCGGCCGGTTGTCGGTGGCCCAGATCATCCACGGACCAGTGGCCGTGGGCTGTATCTCGAACGTGCCTTCCGGACGCGAGGAACTGTCGGGAATGGGCATGAGCGGAGTCCAGCGGTCGCCTTCGATGCTGGTCAGAAAACGCTCCCAGGATCCGTTGTTTGACCAATTATCGTCACGATTGGTGCCGGAGGCGGTGCGCACTTGGAGGGACAGCCAGATCCGGCCTTTGCCGTCGCATGTAATCCTCGGAAATTGGATGTAGCGGCTATAGCGTCCCGGCACCGGTTCCAGGATGTCTGCCTTGGGCTGCTTCCATACGCCGCCTTCGAGAACCGCAACGCGCGGTTTCCGCCTGGAGTAGAGCACGGCGCCGCGCGTCACTGTGTCGTGGTTGAAATAGTCCTTGCCCCAATTCACGTCGGATTCATCCCAGGCGAGCCACACGCGGTCCCGCCGGTCCACCGTGATACTGGGATGTGCCTGGAAGGCGGGCGACTTGGTCACCTGGATGATGCTGCCCGCGGCGCCGTCCGAAGAGATCTTGCGCAGGAAGATATCGTAGTTGCCGTTTCGATAGCTGTCCCAAGCGATGTACAGCGAACCTTTCGAGTCGAAGCCCATCTCCGGCACCCACGCGCCAGGGCCGCTGATATCTTTCGCTGTGGACCACGTATCGCCGCTCAGCTTGCTCCAAAAAACGTGGGACTGGCCGCTACGGTAACCGATCCAGACAAGGTGGAGAGTGCCGGCGCTGTCGACCCCAAGCCGGTGCGACATATTCGGCCGGTCCAAGGAGGTAATTTTGCGCCGCGCAGCCCAGGACTTGCCATCATAGGTGCGCGAGTAGAGGTCCCAATCCTGGCCGGCACGCTCCGACCAGACCACCCAGATACGGCCACGGCCGTCCTCGGCAACAGCAGTCCGATAGATATCCGTTTTCTGCTCTGTAAGTCGAAAGTTCTGGCTCCATCCATTAGGCGTGGAATGGCGCGCGTAGACCGTATCTCCGCCGTCTTCAAACGCCTGCCAGGCGGTCCACACCGCGCCCCGCCGGGTCACTGTGAGGGAAGGATAATCGTTCTCGCCCGGTCCGGTCGAGACCTGTTCGACAAGGGGCGCTCGCTCGACCGTGACGTCGCCGCCGCGGAAGGGAAGGACGCGGCCGTATTGCATGTCCCGCAAGGGAGCCTCAACGTCGCCTTGCGCGGTACGGATGCGCGCCACGGCGGAAGACGGCGCTTCGACTGTAATTACCACGCCTGCGGGCACGAAGTTTTGCACGCCTCCGGGCGCCGGCTTGTCCGGCTGATTTTCGAAGGCGGTCTTCTTGAGAGCGAGTTTCCACGAAGAACCTTCGACGGAATCGTCCCCGAAGAATCTCCAGGGCTTGACGGTCAGAACTTTTCCTTCGCTGAGCGAGACGGAGCCGGAGTAGTCCAGCGCCTTCTCCTGTTTCCACCCGAAGACGACACGGAAACTCACAGCCTGGGCTGCGCGCTGTCCGGGTTGCTCGGCCGGCGCGGATCGGGTTGTGTGGAAGTACAGCAACGCCGCGGAAAACAACGGCAATGCGATCAGTAGAATTCTTTTCATGCTGGACGTTACTTAGTGGTTAAAAGTCAAAACGCAAAGCGGCCTGGAACACACGCGCCGCACCGGCCTGTGTGATCACGCCTCCGTTGATCGCGTTGACGTTGCGATTCGGCAGCATGAAGTTGGCGTGGTTGGTTACATTAAACGCCTCTGTGCGGAACTGGAGTGTGCCGAATTCGCCCAGGCGGAACTTTTTCATGAGCGCGACATTCAGCGTGATTGTTGCCGGTCCGTTCAGGATGTTGCGTCCGGAATTACCGAACCGCGGAGTTCCCACGGGAACCACCGGGAACGCGGACAGATCGAACCAGCGATCAGCCGAAGGGTTATCAAGCGTTCCGGTGGCGATTCGGTCTGGCCGGGAACCCTCTCCGAGTTGCTCCTGTGAATTCGAGACGGAGGGCGTGAAGGGTCTTCCGGACGCCATCCTGCCGCTGCCGGCGAATTGCCACCGGCGCAGCCACCTGCCGAAACGGGCCGGGACCTCGTAGGAGAACGTGGTGGTGAAGACGTGTTGAGCGTCCCAGGCCGAGCGGCCGCGGTCCAGATGCCGGTTGCGTGGATCGAGAGTCGCGCCGCCGCCGGTTCCGCCGCCGGTTATCTGCGAGGCATCGTCGAGCGACTTGGAAAACGTATAGTTCACCCGATAGAAAAAGTTGTTGGCAAATCGCCGCCGCAGCGTCAGCATCGCCGCATTGTAGGAGGAATTACCGTCATATCTATAAATGCGGACCGCGTTGAACTGCGCGTAAGGTTTCGGATAGGTCCCATTCGGCAACGGTTGTCCGGAACTGCGGTCGGGCGTGTTGATGTTGATGTTTGAACCGAGATGGGTGCCCTTGGATCCGGCATAACCAATTTCCAGAGCGGTGGTCGCGGTGATCTGCTTTTCGATCGTGAGATTCCAGCATTGCAGGTACTGAGGCGACGGATGGAGATCCTGACCATTCACGTCGGTCACGCCGTCGGTCTTGGCGATAGATTTCGGGAAGGGGCTCAACAACGTAAGCAGGTCCGGCTTGGACGCGTTGCGGTTGTAAGTTTCGACTCCGGCAAAGGGGAAGACGTTGCCAAGGTCGAGCCGGATCGGATCGTTAGCGGATCCCGCATAGAAGATGCCGTAGCCTCCGCGGATCACGGCCCGACTGCCTCCCCATGGCCGCCAAGCGAAACCCAGCCGCGGGGCGAAGTTCGTCTTTTTCGAATACGCCAGTCCGCGGGGCAGACCGTAATCCCGCGCGAGCCCGACCTTGCCGTCGAGCCCGGCCTGGGCGATCTGGGCCTGGAGATTCGGCACCGTGCGATCGTCCGCAACGATCAGTTTTTCAAGCTGAGGCACAAAGCCGGCCAACCGGTCGTACTTTTCATTCATCGGTTCGGAGTATTCGTAACGAAGGCCGACATTCAGAGTGAAGTTCGGACGGACCCGGTAATCGTCCTGGACGAACGCGCCGACATCGGTGTTGAAGATATACAGTGGCATTGACCCTGTGGCCCTGGTCGACTTGTTCAGCATGCCGAGGAGGAAATCGCCGAAGGGAATGTTCGTCCACCTGTCGGCAATATTAAACGTTCCCCGCACGTTCTTGTTGTAAACCTGGAGCACCTGTCCGCGCAGAATGTTGCCGCCGAATTTCAGCGTGTGATCGCCTTTGACCCACGTGGCAGTGTCGCCGGCTTCTATGGTATTCACGGCGAGATGATGAGGCGTCTGGTCCGGATCGCCCAGGGCCGGTAGGTTCACCACTGTAAAACGTGGGAAGCCCACTAGGTCCGGCGCACTCACGCTTCCGGGAATGCCAAGTTCGGCGGCGAAGTCGTGCCCGGCGTTATCGGAGCGGGACATTTCGGTGTTGCGAGTGTATCCCACGCGGAATTCGTTCACGAGAGCAGGACTAAACATTCGTGTATAGGCGATCCCGCCCAGCATGGAGGCCGGCACGTCCCGATAACCGAAGGTACCCAGGTCGCTGCCGGCAAACGGATCGTGGAAGGGGTCCTTGCGGTAGGTATAGCGAACGGACAAGGAATCCACCGCCGTAAGCCGATGGTCTACCTTAAAGAGAAAACTGTCGGAGTCGTTTTGGTTGATGGCGTACGCGCGATAGTTGTTCGTTGACCCGGTCATATTGGGCAAGGGATAGTACGTACGCAACACAGTCGCGGCGGAACTGAAGCGGCTGGCCGGAATCCGGTTACCCGGGAAACATCCACCACCACCGGACGCGTTGCAGGATCCCGACGCGAGAGGATCCTTGAGCGCCATCACGCCGCCGTTGACGCTCATGGTTTGCGAGAAATCGCCAGCGTGCTCGAGCGCTGTGGGAACGCGCATTACACGCACGTTGCCCTGTCCCTGACGGAAGCTTTCCCAACTGAAGAAGAAGAACGTCTTGTCACGGCCATTGTAGACTCGCGGCAGGTAGACGGGACCGCCGAGGCTGGCGCCGAACTGATTGCGCCGAAGATGGGGTGTATCGGCGGCAAAGAAGTTGCGAGCATCCAGCTTGTCGTTCCGCAGAAACTCGAACAGAGCGCCGTGATACTTGTTGCTGCCGCTCTTGAGCGCCATATTGACGACGCCCCCGGCCAGGCGACCGAATTCGGCCGAATAGCCCGAGGTTTCCACCTTGAATTCCTGCATGGCATCCAGGGGCGGCTTGGTCTGGACGTGCCCGCCGCGCTGGTTCTGGTTGTTGAAGCCGTCCACTACGAAATTAGTGTTGTCAGGACGGGCGCCGTTCACGGCCATGGCCGAGCCTTGCCATGTACCCTCGTGCTTTTCCGTCACACCGGGCACCAGGAGGCCGAGTTCGAAAAAGTCCCGGCCGTTGAGAGGCATGTTGGCGATTTCCGCGTTTACGATCACGTCGCCCTTGACCGAGTTTTCCGTGTTCAGCAACGGGATTTGAGCGTTCACTTCAATCGACTCGGCGACCGCGCCGATTTGCAGGCGAAAATCCAGACGCGCGGTCTGGTTCACCTGCAGTTCGACGCCAGTCTGCTTCAGACGGCGAAAACCAGCGGCATCGGCTTCGGCATCATACAGGCCGGGTTGCAGATTGGGCACGGAATACTCACCTGCTGCGTTGGTTCTGACGGTTCTGGCTTCGTTCGTGCCGATACTTTTCACGGTAACGGCCGCTCCGGGCACGCCGGCGCCGGATGCGTCGCGTACGTCGCCTACCAGTCTCGCAGCGGGTGTCTGGGCAAAGAGGGACGCCGTGATGAACGCCATCGAGAGGAGAAGAGAATTAGTTCGCATTATCAACAATCAACAAATCCGTACTGTACTACAATTGAGTTTCTCTGACTACTCTATATGCACCGACCAACGTCCGTTTCCTCACGCCGAACTTTCTTGCGCGGCACGTCGCTTGGCGCAGTGACGACGGCAGCGCGCTCGGCTTCGCGCGTCGCCGGCGCAAACGACCGGATTAACGTGGGCATCATAGGCGTCGGCATCATGGGTTTCGGCCACTTGCGTTCGCTGGTGCAGCAGAGTGAAGAAAAGGGCGACATCCGGATAGCCGCGGTGAGCGATCTCTACACGCGCCGTAAGCAGCGGGCGCAAGACACAGCCAAACTGACCGCCAAAGACGTGCACCACGATTATCGAGACCTGCTTGCGCGCAAGGACTTGGATGCCGTTTTCATCGCCGTTCCCGAACACTCGCACGCGCGCGTCGCGCTAGATGGGCTCGCCGCGGGCAAAGATCTCTATCTGCAAAAGCCGATGACGTACACCATTGCCGAAGCAAAAGAGGTGGCCGAGGCGGTGAAGAAATCCGGCCGCGTTCTGCAGGTCGGCAGCCAGCATCTCTCTCATCCGCGCCACAAGAAGGCTAAGGAATTGATCGAGCAGGGAGCTATCGGTCCGGTGATGTGGGTGCAAGCCAGTTCTTCGCGGAATTCGATGGTGGGCGAGTGGAACTACCAGGTGGAAGCCGAGGCCAGCGCACAAACCATCGATTGGGAGCGATGGTTGGGTTCCGCACCGAAGCGTCCGTTTAGTGCGGAACGCTATTTCCGTTGGCGCAAGTATTGGGACTACTCCGGCGGAAACGCGACCGACGTCCTTTACCACACACTGAACCCCCTCGTTTATCTCCTGAATGCGCAGTTTCCAACTCGCGTGACCGGTTCCGGCGGGATTTACGCATTCCGGGAACGCGAAGTGCCGGACACCTACTTCACCACTATCGAGTACCCGAAATTTCACATCAGCCTGGCTTCGGCAATGTCTACCGCGGCTCCGCGCGAATACTTCCCAACCGTCATCTATGGCCACAATGCCACCATGGTTTGTGAAGGCGACCGCGTCACCGTGGTCCCGGAGCCGGCGTTTCTGCCGAAGAACGCGGCTGATGCGGCAAAATCCGGCAAGGTTTACGAAGTGCCGCCGCTGTCTGCCGACATGAACCGGCTGCATACCGATGATTTCTTTAGTTCCGTGCGATCGCGCAAGCAACCTATCTTCAACGCCGACCTTGGTTACCAGGTGATGGTGGCGATCCGCCTCGGAAACGACTCCTACCGCGAGGGGAAGGTGAAGTTCTTCGATCCGGCGTCCCGCACCGAGATCGATCAGGCTCCGCCGCGTCCCGCCTATGAAGGGGACGGCACAAATCCTCGCACCAGAAGACCAGCGTGAGTGTCTGGCTTCAAATCTAATACCATGTTGAAATCCAAGAACTTTTCGCGCCGCGTTCTGCTCGGCGCAGCCGTAGGTCCGGCCGTGTTGCCGCGCCTCAATGCCGCTAACGCGGCGGATGCTACCTCTCCTTTCGACCTTATGCGTGCGCCCGACCGGGTGATCGTACAAGGTGCGCGCGACCTCGTCGACCTGAAACGAAGCGGATCGCGTTGGCGGGATAAAGATATCGAAGTTTCAGCGGAAGTGCGAAATGGCGTGATGCCGGTGATGATCACCTCGCCCAGCACACCGCTCATGCGCGTTTGCCTGCGTTGGCGCGGGACGGTCCCGCAAGGATTGCGCTACCTGGGCGACCATTGGGAGCGCGGCTATGGCGATCTGGAATGGCGCTCGCTCGCGGCAGATCGCATCATGCCCTGGTATTTTCTGGCATCCGGGCGAGGCGAGACCTGTGGCTGTGGCGTCCGCACGGGTGCGGCGGCCATGTGCTTCTGGCAGGTCGATCCCGACGGCGTCTCGCTATGGCTGGATGTGCGCAACGGAGGCAGTCCGGTCGAACTGGCGCAGCGGCAACTGACTGCGGCGGTGGTAGTTTCCAAGCGCTGGAAAGACATGACGGCGTTTCGCGCGGCGCAGTCCTTCTGCCGTAGCCTTTGTGAGAAGCCGCGGCTTGCGCCTGCGCCGGTCTACGGCGGCAACGATTGGTATTACGCTTACGGCAAGAACACGGCGGAGGGGATCCTGCGCGATTCCGAACTGATCGCCGCCTGCGCTCCATCCGGCGCTAACCGCCCTTTCATGGTGATCGACGCGGGTTGGGCGCTTTCACCGTTGGGCGGCGGACCCTGGAACCGCAGTAACGCCCGGTTTCCAGATATGCCGGCGCTGGCGCAAAAGATGAAAGGCGCCGGCGTGAAGCCCGGCCTCTGGGTACGGCCGCTTTACTACGGAGAGAAACTGCCGGAATCCTGGCGGCTTGCATCGAACAAGCTGAAGCCACAGCCGCGCGACGCCCAAGTGATGCTCCTCGATCCAAGCATTCCGGATGTCCTGGCGCGCGTCCGGGAGGATGTACGCGGAGTCGTTAACTGGGGCTTCGAAATGGTCAAGCACGATTTCACGACCTTCGACATCTTGGGGAGGTGGGGGTTCGATATGTCCTCGATGCTCACCTCGCCGGGTTGGCATTTCGCCGACCGCAGTAAGACCACCGCGGAGATTGTGCTCGCGCTTTACCGGGTTATCAGAGAAGCCGCGGGAAGCGCCCTGGTCATAGGGTGCAACACAATTGGCCACCTCGCGGCGGGCCTCTTCGAATTGCAGCGCGTCGGTGACGATACCAGCGGGCGCGAGTGGAGCAAAACCCGTAAGATGGGAGTCAACACACTCGCGTTCCGGATGCTGCAACACAATGCGTTCTTCGCAGCCGACGCCGATTGTGTCGGCCTCACCACGAAAATCCCTTGGGCGTTGAACCGGCAGTGGCTGGACGTGCTCGCACGGAGCGGAACGCCGCTATTTGTCTCCGCCGCGCCCGACGCCGTCGGGGCGGAGCAGCGCGCGGCCCTGAAAGCGGCATTCGCGAAAGCGGCGAGAATCCTGCCGGCCGGCGAACCGCTCGACTGGATGGAAACGACGACCCCACAACGGTGGCTGCTCGAAGGGAAGCCCGCAACGTACGACTGGTTTGGCGGCGACGTCAGTGCGCCGGCCTTGCGATAGGAGCGATCTCATGATTTCACGACGTGATTTCGGAAAGACTGCACTGGCCGCGCTTGCGGTCCCGTCGGCGTTCGCCGGAGCGCAAGCGAAAATCGGCGGAGTCACCGTCGGAATGCAGAGCTTTTGCTTCCGGTCCAAACCGCTCGATGCAGCCATTCAGGCGATGCGCGAGATTGGTCTAGGGTCTTGCGAGCTTTGGCAGGGCCACATCGAACTGGCCCGGACGAACAAGAAAGTGCCCATACAACAATGGCGCGCAACCGTTCCGTTGGAGGAATACACGAAGGTCCGTGAAAAATTCGACGCAGCGGGAATCGAACTGACCTCCTACAATATGAGCGTTCAGGAGAGTTTTCCCGACGAGGTGATTGCCAGGGCATTCGAAATGGCGAAGGCTCTCGGTGTGGGAGTGATTACCTCGTCGTCTACCAACAGCGCGATAGACCGGCTCTATCCCTTTGCCCGGCAGGCGAAGATCGTTCTGGCCATGCATAATCACGCCAAGATGGACCCGAACGAGATCACGAGGCCGGCCGATTTTGACCGGCTGATCAAGGGACGTTCGCCGTGGATGGGCATTAATCTCGATGTCGGCAGCTTCAAAGCCGCCGGCTTCGATCCGCTCTCGTTTATCGAATCCCACCACGAGAGCATTCCCTGCATCCATCTGAAGGACTGGTCCAAGGAAAAGGGACAGGTGGTGTTCGGCGAAGGGGACGTGCCGGTTCGCGAGATTCTGCAACTCATCCAGAAGAAGAAGTGGAATATTGCAGTGAACATCGAATACGAGAAGCGGGACGCGGATACGGTTCCGGAAGTCCGCAAATGCTTTGAGTATTGCCGGAAAATGCTGGGTTGAACTTTCATGCAATATTCGGATTGTCAGAGCCGACAAGCGAGGTGGTGCGCGAGGCGATTCACGACCTGCATGAGCGCCTTGGAATGCTTAGCGAGCGCGAGCGCGTCCGGTCGCTAATCGTCTTCGACGAGATGGTCCCGCGGACCCGTCGCCTTCCGCGGACCGACGTCGATGTTGAGCTAAAAGTGCTGCGGTGGGCGCGGCGAACAGGCGGTCGAAAATCCTCAATGATGACCGGTCGGAGTTGCTGTGGACCATTCGCGAAGTCTCTAGCGCTGACGCAGTAATATTTGCCTACGTTTTGGTTCCAAAGATAGTCGCGGCCCCAGTCCGGTCCAGAGAGTGAGCCCGAATGTTCATTGGCCTCAGCGGGACGAAACAAGAGGACCTGGTGCTGACAGGCACCGATGTCAAGAAAGAAACGGAAGCCGGTGCGGAAGGCCACGTGTACTTGAATCAGCCATTCGGTCGTACTGGTTGGCGGAGACACCTTTCCTCCGCAACAAACTCCGTTCGGGCATGGTGATCGGACGACCGATGAGTATTTTGACGGAACGGGTACATCGCGAGTACTCAACTCACACCAGCGTGCTGAACACAAAACCTCCTGAGGCATTCGTCAGTGTCTTTCGCTGCGCGCCGGTTGCTGCTTCAGTCAGTGAAGGATCCTGCGGCCAGCCCCGCCGATAGTGAGTACGTCAGTAGCCGTTGCACTTCAACTCCTAGCCCTTTTTCTTGGGTTTGCCGGGTTCGCGAACAGGAAACCTCGTTGAATCGGTCCGTCCGTCGCTCATGATCTTTGCGATGCGGGCCACAATCTCGGGACGCTGTGCCGCGAGGTTGGTGGTCTCGCCCAGATCTTTCTTTAGATCGTATAGTTCGATCGGGGCTTGACGGCTGGCGACCCGGACGCCCTTCCAATCTCCCAGTCGTACCGCCTGGCTAAATCCCCGCTCGTGGAATTCCCAGTAGAGGTATTCGTGTTTATTCTGCGGTTTACCCAGGATTGCCGGCGCCATGGAGATACCATCGATACCGGCGGGAATAGGGGCGCCGGCGAGTTCGGCCGCGGTGGGCAGGAAATCCCAGAAGGCCCAGGGCTCATCGCTCGTGCGTCCGGCCTGTACCTTTCCGGGCCAGCGCACCATACTGGGGACCCGGATGCCACCTTCATAGAGGTCGCGCTTGATGCCGCGCAACGGACCGCCGCTCTTGAAGAACTTAGGATCGTGGCCGCCTTCCTGGTGCGGCCCGTTATCGCTAGTGAAGAACACGACCGTGTTCTGATCCATGCCGGATGTTTTCAACTGCGCCATGATCTTGCCGATGTCAGTGTCCATGCGGGTGACCATGGCGGCGAAATTCTTCTCCTGTTGCGGCCAGTCCTTTCCGGAGTAGGGTGCGTCGCTGGGCACTTCCATGCCGTTTCCGGTGTCGTTGCCGAGTTCGTCGTTGGCGTGAGGAATGGTGTATGCCAAGTACAGAAAAAACGGAGCGCCAGCCTTCTGCCGCCCCACAAAATCCAGCGCTCGTTCGGTGAACAAATCGTGCGAATACTGCTGCTTCAGGCCAAGGTTCTTGCCCAGTATCAGTTCCCTTTGGTTGTCCCAAAGGTGATCGGGGTAATAGGTATGAGCATGCTGCTGGTTGAGATAGCCGAACCACTCATCGAAGCCCTGGAGGTTGGGAATTCCCGGCGTCCCCGCTTCGCCCAAGCCCCATTTCCCGATGATGCCGGTATGGTATCCGGCGCTCTTGAGGACCTTGGCGACGTTCGTATCGCCGGGTTCGAGCGGCACCCGGGAGTTGGCTCGAATGCGCGCGTGTCCCGTGTGGAGGCCGGTTATCAGCGCGCAACGCGATGGCGCACACACCGTACAGCCCGAATAAGCCTGTGTGAAGCGCAGGCCTTCGGCCGCGATCCGATCCAGGTTGGGCGTGGAAATACGCTGCTGCCCGTAGCAGCCCAGGTCGCCATAGCCGAGGTCATCAGCAAGTATGAAAATGATATTGGGTTTTCCCGGCAGCGTTTGCGCGGGAAGCAGGCTTGCCGCCAACCCGCCCAGGAATTCGCGCCGGTTTAGAGTCGTAGTCATAGTAAGATTAGTCACCTCAGCGGGCTTTGGATGTCAGCCGCAACGCAGCCTGCATTCCACCCGCACGCTGAATGCCCGGCACGAAGAACTGTTTGAGAAAGTCCTCGTCTGAGCCGGAGAAGCCTTTCAGATCCACAGTGAGCTTCAGATCGGCGGGTGCGACGGCGGCGGCGAAGAGACACCAGACACCAGCTTTGCCGATTCCCTGCAGTTCGATCTTTCCCTTATATTTGGACTGCAGAAAGGCCAGCGCCGTTAGGATATCCTGCCCGCGGTTGGCATCGTCGCTGCGATTGAACGTCAGAAAGTGTTTTACCTGTTGATCTCTCTTTGCAGCGAACGCATCGATGGCCAGGACCGGCCGCTTTTCGTTCGCGATCAATGCGGATGCCGCTGCGGCGCCATCTGGATGGACCACTAGGAGCGGGACACCGCTGCCCTCCTTCCAGAGGCCGGGCACAAGGTCGCCCTTGCCCTCGCGGCTCAGGATCAGGTGTTGATCATCACGCCGGCTTGCCACCTTGGAGGGCCATTCCGCTCCGAGAGCAAGCAAGAGACCGGCCCGGAGTGTTTCGGCGTCGCGGGTCGATTCGATCTGGCGCCGGCAGGTGTTTCGCCATTGAGCAAACACGCCCTCATAGCTGAGCGCGTTTTCCGGCATGGTACGGCCGTAAAAGACAAGCAGGTCCTTGAGCGGCTCCATGTGGCTGGATTTTTCCTTGAATTTCCCGGCGTCCGGTGCGCGCAGCACGTGTTTGCTAAAGAAACGGTAGACGGCCTCGCGGCTCTCCTTGTTGTAATTGTGCGGGGCATCGATCTGCACGACTTCGATGTCGTCGGCCCTTCCGTACAACTCATAGATATGGCGGATGGCGGGGAATTCTTCCTTCGGCACGTTCTTGGTCCAGTCGCCCGTCGCGGAGACGAGCAGCATCGGCCGCGGCGCCATCATCGCTGCAATCTCAAGGTTGGAGGTGTCGAAGCGCAAACCCGGAGCGTTCTCACAAAAACAGCCGCCCTGCATGATGCCAGAAACCATGTTGACCGGCGCATCATAGCGGATTCGATCGTCAACGGCCGCCAACGTAAAGGTCTGGGTGCCGCCGCCCGACTCCCCGGTCACAGCTAGCCGCTGCCGGTCGACGTCCGGGAGCGATTCGAGAAAATCCAACGCGCGGATAGAGTCCCATAACTGCAAACCGAATGGGCCGAAGGACCAAAGCTGCTGCACCGGTTCCTCGAACTTGTGCGGAGTCTGGTTGGTATCGTTGATGCCCACCATGTCGTAGGAGAAAACCACGTGCCCCTGCCGCGCGAGGTTGATGGCGCGGGCCGGGGCGGAGATCAGAGGCTGATGCTCAAGACGCCCATTGAGCCAGTGTCCGTGCGGACTCAGTACTCCGGGAAACTTGCCGCTCTTACCCAAGGGGCGGTACAGGTTGCCGCCCAGATAGAATCCCGGCATGGTCTCCAGATAGACCTTCTCAACGGAATAATCGCCTCTCTCGATCCGCCCGAAAATCTTCGCGTTCAATGGTGTCTTTTCGGGCAGTGGCAGTAAGCCGGCCGCCGAAAGGATCTGCTTTCTTAGCTGAGCCTTGCGCGCTTCCCATTCCGCCGAAGTCTTGTACACCGGCATGGTGAAATGCGTCTTCGTGTGAGGCACGTTTGAGACACGGCAGTCCACAGACGGAACCTGCCCAAAAGCCGCCGTTGCGGAGAGCAGTAAGCACGCAAACCTTACCATTTGGGGTAGTATATCACCTGAACTCATTCTCATTCCCAGCTCTCTGACGAGGCGCTGCTACCCTCCGAGCGCTCTCTATTACGAATGATTCGGCAACCCGCTTGAGGCTGTCCTCCGCAAATTCTCCCTGCGTACCAAAATCGCGTTCCGGTAGCATTCTGTAACGTGCGATCCTGAGCGATCATGCCCGCCTCATTGACATTCCGCGCCGTTGCACATAGCTTTCGGACATCGTCTTTGGTCGGGTTCGAGCTAGTCCGACTGGCCTTACTCGAGGCGCGCTCTCGCAGCGCCGTGGCCGCGGAGAGAGCCGCTCTGTCGAAATTCTCCAGCTGCGAGTTCGTATCTGCGTACGTCTTGGGGAGCCAAATCATTTTCTTCTGCTGCAGACGCGAGAAACCACTCTGCGAGTATCAGCCCAACGCGGGCGAAAACGGCCGGCGCTGACGCTTCCTGCTAAAATGACAGTTGGACCCATTTTCTCCCGCTCAGTGTTTTGGATATGTTGCGTTTGTCGTTGGAGTTGCGGCCTTCCTTCAGAAAAGCGATCGACGCCTGAAATTTCTCAATGCCAGCCAATGCCTGGTCTACGCGGTGCACTTCGTGCTGCTGGGGAATCTCCCAGCTTCGGCTGGCTCGCTGATCTCGTCCGTGCGTTCGTTCCTTGCGCTGAAGCCAAGATCGCCTCTGGTACCCACTCTGATCATCGTGAACTATGTTGCTGCAGGGGCTGCCCTCGCCAAAAGTGGCGTTGGATGGATTCCCATCATCGCATCCTGCGCTGGCACGGTGGCCATTTTCACTATGAAGGGTATTCCGCTGCGAATGGCACTGCTGTGTTGCACCTTCCTCTGGTTGGCTAACAACATTCTTAGTAGATCAATTGGCGGTGTCGCGCTGGAATCGACAGTTGCAGTCATTAACCTCACAACGATCATCCGCATGATCCGAGTGTTGCCCGAAAAACCACTCGTGCCGACCGGCGGAGTGTTCACCGAAGGCTCCTGAGGGTAGGATCCCTGGCAACTGGGATTCTTTGCGAATTCAGAAGCTTGTGCGATCCCTGCGATAATGCTCGACGACCGGCCGAATGCCCCAGGTCTCTGGTGGTAGCAGAACGAACCCTAACCGCTGAGCAGAAACCTGAAGCTACTTGGCACCCACGTCGCAACCACTTCGCCCGGTGAATACGGCCGTCTCAACGCCGGTTTTCGGCGCGGATGGGCGGCCGCATTCTTTCGCGGGTCATTCATCGGAACGTGCAGCGCGGTTAGCGCTCAGAACCGCAACCGCAGCGCGAACTGCAACTGGCGCGGCAGGCTGATGGTGGACCGGATCGTGCCGAAATCCGGGCTCTCGAGATTGACCACCGGGTCGTCGAGCGTCGGCGTATTGGTCAGGTTGAACGCCTCGGCGCGGAACTGCAACGAGAAGCGCTCGTTGAGCCGGAACGTTTTCGAAAGACCGGCATCGACGTTGAACATGCCGTCTCCGTTGAGGATGTCGCGGCCCGCATTGCCGATGTGCCAGCTTCCATCGGCGCCGCGCGGGCTGACGAAAGCAGACGTGTCAAACCAGCGTTGCGCAGTACGCTCTTCGAGCTTGGGGTCGCGAACGCGGTCCGGCCACCAGCTAAGAATCCCGGTGGCGCCGAGCCGCTGCCGCGCGTTGGGCACGGTGATCGAGAAGTTATGCCCCGTCTGCATCGAAAGCAACGAGGTCATCTCCCAGCCGCCGAGGATGCCGTTGAGCAATCCGCCCCGGTTAATCCAGCGGCGGCCTTTGCCGAACGGCACTTCCCAGATCCCGCTGCCCACAAAACGGTGGCGCGTGTCGAAGTTGGAATTGCCGCGGCTGCTGGCGAAGTCGCGGTTGTTCATCAGACCTCCGCCGCCCGCGCCGAACTGTTCCGGCACGTTGTCGATCGAATGACTCCAGGTGTAACTCCCGGTGAACGAGAGACCGTTGGCAAAGCGCCGGTCCAACTGCAGGTCAAGCCCGTGATACCCCGAGTGGCCATACGGGCTCGCCAGATCGACTGTGTTCCACTGTGGAATGCGGCGGCGCTGCTGTTCCGTCGCGGGCAGTCCTGGCTCGGAGCCGTTCCAGTTGTAATTGCCCATGATGTAGTTGGACGCCGAGCCCACATAGGCCGTGGTCAGACTCAGATTGCGCCGCAGTTCGTGCTGCAATGCGAAATTCCACTGATACACGGTTGGCGTGGGGAAGCGCGTCTGCCACACCGACCAGTTCAGACCATTTGCCGGGATTGTCGTGCTCCCCAGAAAGTTCGCGGGCAAGCCGGCCGAGAGTTGCACCGCGGGCCGCGTAGTGGTCGATTGCTGTGTCACGTTGCGGTAGTACGGAAAGTTGCTGATCATGCGGGTGTTGGCGCCGAGCGATCCCTGGCCCCCATAGAATACGCCCGCGCCGGCACGCAAGACCGATCGCGAAGTGAGCCGGTAAGCCAAGCCGAGGCGCGGCGCCCAATTATTAGTGTCGGTTTCCACCAGCCCGCGGCACGACCAGGAATCGCCGCACGTACTGGCCAGAATGATCTGGTTAAACGTGGCGCCGGGATTGAGATCGAGCTTGCTCTGATTGTTGTGCTTCTCCATCCAGGGCGTCGTCAGTTCGTATCGCATGCCGAAGTTTAGCGTCAAGCGCGAGGTGATCTTCCAGTCGTCCTGCGCATAGAACATGTAGTTGCGAAAGCGCATCTGCCCGGGCAAGGGCGTGCTGAGGCCGGCTTGGGAAGGCATGCCCAACAGGAAATCGGCGAGACTGATACGCGTAAAGCTGCCATCGAAAGTGAAGCTGCCGTGCGAGGCGTCCCCGCCGAAAATGTCGGAGCGGTTCCAGCGCACGTCGCCTCCGAACTTCAGGCTATGGTTGCCGCGATTCCACGAAAGGTTGTCGAGATACTGATGCACCTGGTGAATCTTGAAGTTCGGCATGGAGCCGGGCTCGCCGAGCCCCTGATATGAGATGCCGCCGGAGAGAGTGAAGTTCGGCAGCCCGCGAAGTTGCGTATAAACCGGGATGCCGTTGATGCCGTACTTGGCGTTCAGTTCGCTCGACGCTTCGGTGCTGAGCTCGCTCTTATCCACTTTCTGGCGCACGAAGCCATAGCGAAACTCGTTGACCAGCGTGGGAGAGATGATGCGTGTCCAGGAAAATGCGGCGCTGCGTGCGGAGTTGTTTTCCACTGCGCGCTCGCCGGCCTGGCCGCCGCGCGCCGGGGAGTCGAACACCGCGCCGCGTACGGAGTTGACGCGGTTAACGCTGATGCGCCCGAAGAGCTTGTCGCGCCCGCTGAGGTTGTGGTCGATGCGCGCATCCACCTGATCGCGAGGATTGGTCCATGGCGGGTTTGAGCTGTAGTTCTGGCGCGTACCGGAGCCCGAAAAATTGGCTGCGGGCCAGAGTTCGACGACGCGCGCGGCTGTCGTATCGAAGCGGGTCCGCGGAATCGTGTTGTTCGGGAAGGGCTGCCCAGTTGTTGGATCCTGAATCGTGGCGAGCCGTGTGGCAAAGATCCCACTCTTTTCCTCGGCGGTCGGCACGATGACCAAATCACTCTGCCCCTGGTGTTGCCGTAAACCCTCCCAACTAGCGAAGAAAAATGTTTTGTCGCGCCGGATAGGACCGCCGAACGACGTGCCGAACTGATTTTGTTTCAGGATCGGGCGCGGCCCGTAGTTAAACATCTCGCGCGCATCTGTGGCGTCGTTGCGTAGATACTCGTAGGCCGTGCCGTGGAACTGGTTCGTCCCCGACTTGATGCTGACGATCATGATCGCGCCGGAATTCCGGCCGAACTCCGCCGAGTAGTTGCTGGTCTGGACCTTGAACTCGGCCACTGCGTCGAGCGAGGGTACCACCACCTGGGCCTTGCGGTCCTGCATACCCATCACGTTGTTGTTGTTGTCAACGCCATCGATCACGAAATTGTTTTGCGTGACCGCCTGCCCGTGCGAGTTGAAGCCGCTGTCGCGGTCGCGTCCGCGCGTCGAGGGCAGCACGCCGGCACTGGTCCAGGCGAGCTGTTGAAAATTCCGGCTGTTGAGCGGAAGCTCGCGAATCTGTTTTTGCTCCACGACATGGGCGATGGACGATTCCTCGGATTGGAGCAGCGCCGCCTCGGCCGTCACCGAAATGCTTTCGGCAAGTTGTCCGAGTTCAAGTTGAATATCGGCGCGCACGCGGTCCTGCGCGCTCACTGGAATGCCCGTCAGCACGCTGCGCCTGAAGCCTTCCTTCTCTATCGCCAAATTATAGGAGCCGATCCGCAGCGGGCCGATCGTGTAAGCGCCGGTGCCCGAACTCACGCCCGCGCGCACCTCATTCGTCTCTGGATTCGTAACCGTAATCTTCGCGCCGGGAATGAAGCTTCCCGTACTGTCGGTCACCAACCCGGTGATCACGCCCATGTCCTGCTGCGCTGGTAACACGGCGGCAAGACAGAAAATCAGTAATGTATTCTTTAAGTTCAAGTTCACGATAACTCCTCAGACCCGCAATAATCATACAGAATTGTTCAGACCCAAGCAAGGCCTCCGGGCGGAGTGTCAGACGCCGTCAGCCTAGACTGGAGTTCGCCTCGAAATGTGGACTGCTGGTGGCCCGCCGCGGAGACCGTCGATTTTCCCCACTGTCGCGTGCACAACAGAATGCCACGCCTACTCTCGCGCGGCGCGGCCTATCCGCAAGCGTCCGGCTCCATTTTCCGGTTCCGTCGCCGGCGAGCATGGCTCCGAGAAATCTGGCGTAATGGCCGCGGCGATCCGCGGCAAGGTTCTGCCCGTCAAAACGTCGGCAGCGTCGGGCACAAATGGCTCCATTTGGGACCGAGGAACGGCCAACGGGTGGCACTGGCCAGATCTGTGTGAGGAGTACGCCAGATGCAGGAGTTTGATATGTTATGACCCGTCCTGCGAAAGACGCAGCTTCATGATCAAGCGGTATTTTCTCTGTTGTTGCACATACATATTGAAAGTGAACTGGATTTGGGACGTGCCTAAGAGCCCCTGGAAAGCCTTGCCGTTAAAAATGGCCCTCAACGACTGGCAATTTTCCGGCATCGCCAGCTTTATCAACGGCGCGCAGCCCGCGCATCATGCAATTCGCGCTGCGATTCTATTTTTAGAGCGGCCTCGCTACAGGCGTGTGCGCCCGCCAGCACTGAGGCGCTGCGAATGAACTGCGTCTTCAGAATTGGATTTTTACACTCATCTGCGCGATGCGCGGCGAGGCCGCTCCGGTAATGATGCCAAAGCTCGCCGGTGAACTCTGATTCACACCCGGATTGCTCAAGCGGACGTTGTTCACGGTGTTAAAGAACTCGCCGCGGAACTGAAGACGCCAGCGTTCGCTGATTTGAAAATTCTTGTGTATGCCGGAATCGAGATTGAAATAGCGTAGCCCCCGGAGCAGGTTGCGCGGGGCGTTGCCAAAGGTTCCGGCCGCGTTGGTAGTGACCAGACTTTGATCGAAATATTTCCTGATGATGTCTTTGCGCGAGCGGTCGCTGGGCAACGTGGGGTCGCCGAGGATGTCGGCGCGATCAAGGCCAATGCCGCTGAGCGAGTTGTCGCGTCCGGAGTTCAGACTGAAGGGTAGTCCGCTGCGCCAGTCCAGAATCTCTGTGATCGTCCAGCCTCCGAGAACGCCGCGCAGATAGCGGTTGGCGCGTCTTAGACGTGGCAGATCATAGATGCCGGTAGCACGGAAGTTGTGCGGCACGTCGAAATCGGAGAGTCCGCGATTGAACCTCGGGTCATAGGGATTCGGGTTGGCAACCGTGAACTGGGCGTTGATCGACTCGTCGTCAATCGATTTAGACCAGGTGTAAAACGCAAGGAACGAGAAATTGCGCGAAAAGCGGCGTTCCAGCGTGAGTTGCATTGAGTGGTACTGCGAGTTGCCGTCGGCAACCATTTCGACAATCGAGGCGTAGTCGGGATAGAGCGGGCGACGAGCATTAATATTGCTGAGCGTCGCTCCTTTGCCATAAATTGCCGAATTGCGCTCACGGAAGGTTTGCAGGTGCGTGCCCTTGTTGCCTACATAGGCGATGCGCGCCAGCATGCTGGAGGTGAGTTGCTGCTCGATGGTAAAGTTCCAGCCTTGCGAATAGCCTGGGTTCCAGCTCTGGCGGAAGTAGGTGAGGCCGGTGGGCAGCACGAAGGTCACATCTTTGCCTAGTGGCACTGGAGAGAAAGGCGGAAAGGGATTCTTGATGCCGGCCGAGCCGTAGGGGTCCATGATATCGACGCCGAAGAGCGTGACGGTCGGGCTGAAAGGCGCGTTCTCGACGAAATTGTTGTAGAGGCGCGGGAACGGGCGCACGAAGAAAAGCCCGAAACCGCCGCGGACTGTGACGGGATGCCTTCCGCGAACGGGACTCCAGGCAAAGCCAAAGCGCGGCGCGAAATTGTTCCAGTCGTTGTTCATGCCTCCATCGGGATAGCCGGGGTCGCCCGCATATATGGATCCGACGGGCGCGTTCGGGAAGCGCTGAGAATGGTACCCGGGTTGGTAACCGGTGACTTGTCCGAGCGCGTCGTGATACGGCAGAAAGGGGTCCCAGCGCATACCCAGATTTAGCACCAGTGATGGGAGGACGTGAAACTTATCGTCGATGAAAGCGCTGATTTGTTTGCCGCGGGTGCGCTTATATTTGCCGGCGCTTTGTTTGAACGTAGAAACTTTACCGAGCAACAGGTCCGCGATGCCAACACCGGTAGTCTGGCCGGAGAAGGCGAATTGTCCGCTCTGATTGAAGTTGGTTGTGGAGTCGAACTTGGTGTAGGGAGTGAACTCCATTCCAACACTGATCGAATGCTTGCCACGTGTGTAGTTCAGGGTATCGGAAATTTCATAGGTATTACGGATCCATTCGCCGGGAGGTGAGTTCGACACACTGCCCCACCCGCTGGAACCGGTGACGGAGAGTTCGAGTTCGGCCGCGTCTTTGCCCGGCATGGCAATCTTTACGGGTCCAAAATCCTGAATGTTGAAGAGCGACGTGCGGGTGTTATAGGACTGCAGCACCAGCGCCGAGACCACGATGGTGTTGAGCAGATTGGGACGGAGAGTAAAGACATCCTGGAACTTGCCGCTCTTAGTAGTCTGCACCTGTCCGATCTGCGCAGTGAGCAGAGTGCCGCCGCCGTCCCAACCGGGGTCGGAAAACTTGTTGTAGAACATACTGCCGGAAAACATGTGCCGGCCGGTGTTGTAATCGAGCTTACCGATGACCTGATTGCGGTCCGATTGGAAGGGCCGGCCGTAGACCAGAGTGCCGCCGCTGGTGTTTCCGGGAACCTTGTCGAGGATGGCTGTAGCGATCGGGAGAATGCGGCTGGGAGGAATGATCTTATTGGGGAAAGGCTGGTTGGTGAGCGGGTCGATGATGTTTTTCGCGGAGGCAGTTGTGAAATCGCCATTGCGCTGCGCTGTGGGGACAAACGCGACGTTCGCGTAGTTGGTACTGCGGCTCGGCGTGCCCTGATAACTTCCGAAGAAGAAGAGCTTGCTGCGGATGATGGGTCCGCCGAAGCTGCCGCCGAACTGGTTGCGCTTGAGTGTGCCACGCTGGGTGGCGAAGAAGTTGCGCGCGTTGAGTGTATCGTTACGCAGAAAATCGAAGAAAGAACCGCGAAAGCGGTTGGTGCCAGAGCGAGTAACCATGCTCACGACGGCGCCCGAGGCGGTACCAAACTGCGCGCTGAAGTTGCTGGTCTGCACGCTGAATTCGGCGATGGCGTCGGGATTGGGGTATGCGGCGTTGAGATTCGTGACATTGTCAACGTGGGTTGCGCCATCGAGTTTGTAATTCACCTCATTGCCGCGCGCGCCGTTCGCCGAGACCGCGATGGTCTCATCGCTATTCGCGTATCCGGCCGTGGTGGTATTGATACCGGCGACTGTGCCAGGGACCATGAACACAAGCGATGCGGCGTTGCGTCCGTTCAGCGGGAGATCTGAGATGTAACGCTCGCCGATGACTTGGCTGAGCGTGCCGGATTCGGTAGTGACCATGGCTGCGTCGGCCGAGACGTTCACCTGTTCGGTGAGCGCACCCACGGCGAGCGTGAGCGTGACATGGCGGGCGCTATCGACTTCGACACGAATGCCGGTCTGTTCCAAAGCGGAGAATCCAGCAGCCGTGGCCCGCACAGAGTAGACACCGATGGGCAGCATCCGGAAGGCGAATCGCCCTTCGGGTCCGGTTTGCGTAGTCTTGACGGCCTGCGTGCCGATGTTGGTGAGGGTAATCGTGGCTGCGGCGATAGTGGCGTCCGAAGCGTCCTTCACGTCGCCTACGAGGGAACCGACGGGGGCGACCTGCGCAAACGAGATCCCGACAAACAGAAGAACAGCCAAGTAACGCATGCGGAGATTCTATCGCATTGAAATCACCACAGGGAAAATACTATTCAGACTCAGTTTCTACACTTTGCGCCGCAATGTGGCTGCAACTTATTGATTCCATGCTGCTATCTACACAGAACGGTTGACGCACCCAGTTCTGCCGCAGATTTCAGTTGATCGCACGGCATTCTCGAACTTCCGAAGGGCTTCCGCAGCCGGCCAGAATGGAATCAGCCACCAACCAGCTTCCTACTTCCACATCACCTCGTAGACGGTCTGCAAAAGCTGATGCGACAGAATGGGCTTTTCGAGCGTTGCGTGCGCGCCAAGCATCTTCGCCACCTTCAGGTACTGCCCATCGAACGCTCCGGACATCACGATTACCCTGATTTGTGGATATTCCGTGCGCAGTGCCCGAACCGTCTCGATGCCCTCCTGCTCAGGCATGACAATATCGGTGAGAACAACGTCGACTTCGTGGTTCTTCACCACACGCATCGCTTCCTTCCCGTTCGCAGCCTCCAGCACTTCGTATCCGGCGGATTCCAGTATCTCGTGGAGAAGCTTGCGGATTCCGCGCTCATCGTCCACCACCAGAATGGTCTTCTCTGAAGACCGGTTGCCCAGCACTTCGCGGACTTTCCTCGCCAGTGAATTCGGCGCAAAGGGTTTCGGCAGGTAAGCCACGCCATGTTCAAGGATGCCTTTGTTCGCGATCACCTCAGCCGCATACCCGGAGATGTACAAGACCTTCGTGTCCGGACGAATCTGTTGGAGACGCTGCGCAAGTTCGCGTCCCGTCATTCCAGGCATTATGACATCCGTCACCATCAGGTGGATCGGAGCCGAATTACGCTCACACAGAAGCAGAGCGTCGCCGCCGTTCGCCGCTTCGAGCACCTGATAGCCGTAGCTTCGTAGCACCTCAACAGCCAGTTGTCTGACTTCTACCTGATCCTCGACCACAAGGATGGTCTCTGCACCTCCGAGGGACTCAACATCCGCAACTTTGCTCTCCACCGTGATGTCGACGGGCGCGTCTACGCGCGGGAAACAGAGCTTAAAGGTTGTCCCCTGGCCTGGCTCGCTCTCTGCCCAAATCCAGCCCTTGCTCTGTTTGAGAATTCCGTAGACCGTGGCCAAGCCCAAGCCGGTTCCAGTGCCTGGCTTCTTCGTGGTGAAGAAAGGCTCAAAAATGTTTTGCAGCGTTTGGCGGTCCATTCCGACACCAGTATCAGTGACCGTTAGGAGAACGTAGCGGCCGGGCAGCACATCGGAATGCGGAAAGGCAAAGCTGACATCAATGTTGGCATTCGATGTTTCAAAAGTCAGTTTCCCGCCGTCCGGCATCGCGTCCCTGGCGTTCACTGTCAGGTTCATCAACACCTGGTTAAGTTGGCCGGCATCCGCCGATACGTTGCCCAGTGATTCATCGAGAATCGTTTTTAACTCGATGTCTTCCCCGATCAGACGCCGGAGCATTTTCTCGGTATCAGTGACGACATCATTCAGGTTGAGCACCGTAGGCGCGATAACCTGCCTGCGGCTAAACGCGAGCAACTGCTGCGTCAGACCCGCCGCTCTTTCTCCGGCATTCCGAATCGCCGTGAGTTGTTCACGCAAGGGATCGATTCCAGCCAGATTCTGCATCACGAGGTCGGAGTAGCCATTAATGATGGTCAGCAGGTTATTAAAGTCGTGCGCAATGCCACCCGCAAGGCGACCGATGCTCTCCATCTTCTGGGACTCGAACAGCTGCGCCTCAAGGTTGAGTTCTTGCGTGACATCGCGTTTGACCGCAACGTAGTTCACTATAACCCCGGCTTCGTTGCGCACCGGCGAAATGGCGGCTTCTTCGGTGTAGTTCGTGCCGTCCTTCCGCTTGTTGATCAGACGCCCGCACCATGTGTTCCCGCCGTCGATAGTACTCCACAATGTGCGGTAGAACGCTGCGTCTTGCTGGCCACTCTTGAGGAAACGTGGATTCTGGCCGAGTGCCTCCGCGCGTGTATAACCTGTGATGCTCTCGAATGCCGGATTGACGTATTGGATATTCCCTTGGGTGTCCGTGATGATAACCGTCTCGGCCGCCTGCTCGATGGCCGTCGTCAACAGCTTACGCTCGGACTCCGCCTGTTTTCGCTCGGTGATGTCGTGGTTGGAACCGCGTATCCCCATTGAAGCCCCGTTTTCATCGAGGATCGGCTGGCAAACGTGTCCGATCCACCGTTCGGCTCCGTCGGGCCGGACGATCCGAAACTCGATCTCGCACGCTCGTTTTGTTTCCCGCGCTTCCTTTGCGTGTTCCGCATAACGCACCTGGTCATCCGGGTGAATGATCCGGTTCATCAGGGTTGCGTCCGCCACAAACGCGGCAGCCTCCTGGCCGGTGATGCGCTTGCAGGAGGGCGAACAATAGAGAAACCGGCCTTGCGGATCAAGCCAGAACTCCCAGCCGTAAGTGTTGTCCGCCACGATGCGGTGCCTCCGCTCACTCTTCCGCAGCGCCTCCTCCGCCTGTTTTCGCTCGGTGATGTCCAGACAATGGCCGATATAGCCCAGGAAGGCGCCTTTGCCGTCGCAGCGCGGCTTGCCAACGTCTTGTATCCAGCGGTATTCGCCGCTGGCGTGGCGCAGACGATATTCCATGCTGAACTGCTCGCGCCTGTCAAAGGCGGTGTGAAAAATTTGCAGGCAACGCGCCAAGTCCTCCGGATGCACGCCTTCGGCCCAGCCGTTACCAAACTCCTGCTCCATTGTGCGGCCGGTAAAGAGCAACCAGGGCTGGTTGAAGTAGTCGCAGAGCTTGTCAGCGCCGCTGGTCCAGATCAGGGCCTGGCCTGAATCGGCAAGCGCGCGGTATCTCAACTCGCTCTCAGCGAGCGTCTGCTCGGCTAGCTTCTTCTCCTTGCGCAGCCGCCGCTGATCCAACCCGCTCAGAAGCGCCGAACCCAGCCGTTTCAGGTGCTCCTTGATGACGTAGTCGCAGGCTCCTGCCTTCATGCACTCCACGGCAGTTTCCTCATTCATCGAGCCGGTGACGAGAATAAAGGGAACATCTGGCGTATGCTCTTGTGCCAGCTTCAGTGCCGCCATGCCGTCGAAACTAGGAAGCATGTAGTCCGACAGGATGACGTCGGGGTGGAACGATGAGAGCGCCGCGAGAAACTCTTCCCGCGTCTCGACGCGCAGAACTTCACAATTGGGAAGAACCTGCCGGACCTCCCGTTCGGCTAGCTCCGCGTCCGTTGGAACGTCTTCGACTATCAGGATATGCGGCACATCACTCATACGCTCACTCCATTTTACAGACAGCTTGACCAAAAGTTCATTTCGGTGGCTGATTCACCAGCAGCCAGTATAGGCCCATGCTGCTCACGGCCTCTAAAAAGGCATCAAAATCAACGGGCTTGACCACATAGCTGTTCGCGCCGAGGGCATAAGCAGCCTTGATGTCCGGATCCTCCTGAGAGGAGGTCACGACCACGACTGGAATGGAGCGCGTCCGCTCGTCCGACTTGATTTCCTTCAGCACCTCGAGGCCGTTCACTTTGGGCAGCTTGAGATCCAACAGGATCACCCTCGGCGGTTTTGAAAAACTTCGGCCCGCATAGGCCCCCCGGCAGAAAATGAAATCCAAAGCCGCTGCGCCGTCTTCCACCGAACGCACGGGGTTGGCGATGTGGCGTATTTTGAGCGCCCTGAGGATCAATTCCAGGTCGCGGGGATTGTCCTCCACCAACAGGATGTCGGTTACGTCGGAATTCTGCATGGTCAGTTTCCTTTCTTCATACTGAAATAGAACGTTGCTCCGTTGTCCGGCTCTGCTTCGGCCCATACGCGGCCGCCGTGTCGAAGGATGATGCGCTGGACTATTGCCAGACCCACACCTGTGCCCTCAAATTCCTTGGCGCTATGCAGTCGCTGGAACACGCCAAAGAGCTTGTCCGCGTAACGCATGTCAAAGCCCGCGCCGTTGTCCCGGACCGCATAGACAACGTCGTCCCCCTGTTGCGACGCGCTCACCTGGATCACGGCCCGGTCTTTTTGGGAAGCGAATTTGACGGCATTGCCAAGTAGGTTCATCCAAACCTGACGGACCAGCGTCGGATCGCCCACGGCACTGGGCAGCGGGCCAACCTGGAAATCGATCCGCTCGCAAGTTTCCGGCGTTGTCAATTCACGGAATATCGAGTTCGCCATCGTCTTCATGTCCACTGTGGACCGCTGCATGGCCGCCCGTCCAAGACGAGAGAAGGCCAGCAGCTCGTCGATCAGTGTTCCCATGTTCCGGGCGCTCTCGCGGATAACGGAACAGATGCGCCAGCCTTCGGCGTCGAGACGCGGGCCGTAATCGCTGAGCAGGATGTGGCTGAAGCCCGTTACGGCTCGCAGTGGCGCGCGGAGGTCGTGGGAGACGGAGTAGGAGAATGCCTCCAACTCCTTCACGGAAGCTTCCAGTTCTGCGGTACGTTCGCGGACCCGCTCTTCCAGCCGCTCGTTGAGGACTCGTATTCTCTCTTCCGCTCGCTTGCGTTCCGTGATATCGGCGATGCTCGACAAGATGCACTTCTCGTTTCGTAGGAGAAGAACTTCGGCGGAGAAAAGTCCGGCAAGGATCTGGCCGTCTTTCCTCTGGAATCGAAACTCCTCCCCGACCACTTTCTGGCCCTGCAGGAGCTTCGCCACCACCCGGTCGCGGTCTTCCTCGTCGGCCCAGAGTGAGAGGTCGTGCGATGTGTTGCCCACCACCTCTTCGCGCGTGAAGCCTGAGATGGAACAGAAAGCCTCATTGAAGTCGATGAATCGAAAATCCTTCATGCGAGTGATGGTGATGGCGTAGGGCGAGGTTCGAAACGCCAGCGCGAACTTCTCCTCACTTTCGCGCAGTGCCTGCTCGGCTAGCCTGCGCTCGGCGATGTCGAGTTCCAAAGCCACAAACAGACGGCGGTTGACCATCAGGAACAAGCTGAACGTGAGGCCGACAGACAGCATCTGGTAAGCCATGACCACAACCACGTCGTAGAGACCGGAGGTGAAAATGTCCGCGCCCGGAGAGACGACAAGATCCGCAATGCCGCGCGCCACGCTAAACAGGCTGTAGGCGCCGAAAATCACGCCTACCAAACGCGCGTCAGGCCGCATTCCGGCATCCACCCGGCGCAGCATGAGCCAGGCGCATTGACAACAAATCACCAGCAAAGCTAGCGAAAAGTTGAGGTTGCGGGCCAAAAGACTGGGCTGCACAAACGTGAAGTGCGTTTGGACAGCGATGTACACAGTGAGCAGGAGCAAATTGTAACGTTGCGGGCTCGTCTTGCCGGCGTAGCGTTCCAGCCCCAGGTAGAGCAGGATTGTACCGCCCACGATCAGGGGGCCGCTGAGCATGATGGAAACAGCGACCGGTACAATGCCGCGCAAAGCAAGCAGGAACACGGCGAAAAACTGGATGACGAAGTTCGCCAGCCAGAAGCCCAGCCCTGCTGAGCGCCTGCGGTTCAATAACCACAGGGAGGTCATGACGGCCATACAGATCGCGTTGCTCAGGACATAGCTGAGCAGGACGGTCCTCATGTCAAGATGGTTCATCTGGATTCACGTTCGCACATCAAGCAGCAGCGTCGCCAAGCACCTGGCCATCAAGGGACGTAGATTCCGCATGATCACGTTGCCTTCTTCATGCTGAAACAGAATTCCGCGCCTTTGCCTATCTCACCTTCGGCCCACACCCGGCCTCCGTGCCGAAGGATGATGCGCTGGACAATCGCCAAGCCCACGCCCGTGCCCTCAAATTCCTTGGCGCTATGCAGCCGTTGGAACACGCCGAAGAGTTTTTGTACGTACTGCATGTCAAACCCCGCCCCGTTATCGCGAACCGAATAAACTACCTCGTTTCCCAATTGCTCCGCGCTCACCCGGATCACGGCACGTTCTTTCTTGGAGGAATATTTGACAGCATTTCCAAGTAGATTCACCCAGACCTGGTGGAGCAGCGCAGGATCGCCTGTTGCGGTGGGCAGCGGGCTGACATGAAAGTCCACCCGCTCCCGGTCCGCGGGGTTCGTCAACTCCAAAAAGACCGACTGCACAAGGGTCTCCATATCGATGGGCGAGGGCTGTAGCGCCACTCGTCCGATGCGCGAGAAGGCCAAGAGGTCGTCGATCAGTCTGCCCATCTCCCGGGCGCTTGTGCTGATGACAGAGCAGACGCGCTTGCCTTCGGCATCCAGACTCGGAGCGAAGTCCTCCAGCAGTATACGCACGTAGCCGTCAACGGCTCTGAGCGGCGCGCGCAAGTCGTGCGATACGGAGTAGGCAAAAGCCTCCAGCTCCTTGTTGGAGGCATCGAGCTGAGCCGTGCGCTCACGGACGCGCCGCTCCATTTCTTCGGCATGGATCGCCGTCTCCCTCCTGAGCCGCGCCTGCTCGATGGCGATGGCGATTTGGCCGGCCACCTCGTGCGCGATCTCAAGATCTTCCGGCGCAAAGGTCCGAGGACGGCTCCAGCCCAGATTCAGAACGCCGATTAGCCTGTCGGCTGAGACCAGAGGCACGTTAATGCAGGCTTGCACTCCTTCCGCCTGGAGGATCCGGGCCACAGCCGGAGCTGGCGTCATGAGAGCAATATCCTCCACGACATCCATCTTTCCCTGCCGGAGCGCCTCCTGGTCTTCATAGACAGTGTCCGGCACGTCTCTCACGATCTGCACGATCGTCTTGCCGTCGGCCTCAGCCGCGAATATCCGCACGGCCTTCATTGCGGAATCGAAGATTCCGATGCGGGCGCTCTGGCAGGCAAGCAGGCCGCGAACGTGCATCAGAGTTATCTGGACGATCACTTCGGGCGATTCGATCGCCATCAAAATGGCCTGATCGACTTTGTGCAGGATGCGTAAACGCTCGGTGTAGCGCTGCAGGACTTCTTCCGCCCGTTTGGCTTCGGTGATGTCCTGGAAAAAGCCGAAGACTCTCCGGTGTTCTCGATCCGCTGTGCCGATTGCATGAACCCAGCGATGATTGCCTCTGGCGGTGACAATTTCCAGTTCCACGTCATACGGCTCGCCATCCTCGATGGCTCGCTGCACGGCTCGCTCGATAATTGGTCTGGACGCGGGTGTATAGAAATCGACTGCTTTGCTCAGCGTTGGCTGGTAGGCGAGATCCACTTCATGGATGTGGTAGACTCCTTCCGTCCATGCCAGTTCCTGTGTAGCAAGATCGATTTCCCAGCCGCCGACTCTCCCGATCCTCTCGGTTTCCGCAAGCAGGCTCTGGCTCTTCCTCAGCGCTTCTTCGCCCCGTTTGCGTTCGGTTATGTCGACTATCGTCGTTATAAAATGGAGCGGTTGGCCTTCGCTGTCACGCCGCATGGCCACACTGACATCGGCCCATACCTGAGAGCCGTTTTTGTGAATATATCTTTTGTTGAACCTTTCCGAATCTTTTTCGCCATTCAGAAGCAGGTTCGCTCTCTCCTGCGTTGATTCAATCTCGTCCGGCGGTGTCAGTTCCTGCCACTTCTTATTCTGTAATTCTTCCTGAGTGTAACCAAGCAGATCGGCAAACGCCTTGTTGACGGTAATTTCGCCAGTAGGAAGCGTAATTGATTTTCCGACGTTTGCAGATTCGAAGACGTACTTGAATTTGTCCTCACTCTCCCGTAGCGCCGCCTCGAACCGCTTGCGCACGGTTAGGTCACGGGCCATGACCGCCACTCCGGCAACGTTGCCGTCCGCACGACAAATCGGGTTATAGGCCACTTCGAAATAACGCTGAGTGTCCGGTTCTTCGCCGGAATGGGATTCCACGAGAAGGTGCTCGCCGGCCAAGGCACGGTCCAGATGGCGTTTGGATTTCTGGCGATCTTCCTCGACGGTCTGGCACTTGAGCACGCTGGCCCCAATTTCGATATCAACTCCATAGTGCGCTTTCATCTCGGTCTCGTGACTCCGGTTGAAGCTCGTGTAGCGATACTCCTCATCTACTGAGAAAATCGGGCTGGCGGAGCTTCCCAGGATGCCTTGGAGCGTGGCATATTGCTCTCGCAGCATCTCTTCCGCCCGCTGGCGCTCGGTGATTTCAATTCGCAGAGATTCGTTGGCGCGCGCCAGATCGGCGGTCCGTTCCTTCACGCGTTGCTCGACGCCGGCGTAGGCATTGCGCAACTCGCCCTGCGTTTGCTCCAGCGCCGTTTTTTCGTCTTGCAGTTCACGGTTGACTGCCCGAAGCTGTGCGGGGCTTGGGATCGCCAGCATTTTGGGCAGCAACGGCCACACAAGGATCGCCGTCGTCACGGAGATGATGGCACACAGGGAATCCACCACGGCCTGCCACCAGTCCACCGGCCACCAGAGACCGAGGACATGCACGACGTGAGTGGTGCCACAGGCCAAAATGAACGCGCCAAACAAAACGAAGACCCAGGAAAATGGAATGTCCTTCCGCTTGCGGATAACGACTATCAGGAAAACCGGAATGCAGGCATAGGACACCGCAATCACGCCATTGGCCAACGCCATCACCATCATCAAGGACGGAGTCATGGTTCCGGCGTTGGCTCCTCTGATTTCCATTCCACCTGGCATGGTCAGGAGCGGCACGACAATGAGGATGGTCAGCGCTGCCGCCGGGGCGAGGATACGGGGCGTGAGTTCGAGGAATTGACGAAACAGTGTTTTAGGCGGAGTGAACGATTGCATCTGGAAACGGCGCAAGCGCAAACTATGGGTCACGACAAAGATCGAACTGAACGCCATGGCTCCAGCGGCGATCATCGGACTGAGCAGGCCATAAGCCGCAACCGGAATCAGGGCGACGTTGTAGCAAAAAGCCCAGATCAGGTTCTGCACGATCGTCTGCAGTGTGGCGCGCGACAACGAAATGGCGCGGCCCACGCCGCGCAGGTCGCCGCTGATCAGCGTGATGCCCGCAGCCGCCATGGCCACATCGGTTCCGGTACCGATTGCGATGCCGACATCGGCCTGCGCCAGCGCCGGGGCATCGTTGATGCCATCACCCACCATAGCTACGAGCGGGTGAGGCAATCCGGCCGCCGCGCCGGCGGACTGCAGGTGCTTGACCGCGGTGGTCTTTTCGCCCGGCAGCACTTCCGCCAGCACACGGTCAATGCCGACTTGTTTGGCAATCGCTCGCGCGGTGCGCCTGTTGTCACCCGTGATCATGACGACATCGAGGCCAAGCCGGTGCAGTTCGGCGATGGCTTCCCGCGAACCCGCCTTCACCGTATCGGCCACCGCCAGCAACCCGATCGCCCGCGCCGGCTCCGTGCCAGCAGCCGCGCACGCGGCCACTATCATCGCGGTCTTCCCTTCGGCTTGCAGGCGCGTGATGTCGTTCTGCAACATCTTGATGGAGACGCCTTCGTTCTGCATCAAACGTGGACTGCCAATGATGACGAGTTGATCCTCCACTGTGGCGCGGATGCCAAAGCCGCTGACGGCTTGGAACTGCGCGGGCTCGGCCAGACGCAGATGTTTGTCCTGCCCGGCCTTCACCATGGCGCGGCCAAGGGGATGTTCCGATCCGCATTCCGCACTGGCGGCGAGGCGCAGAACTTCCTCCGCACTCTGCCAGGGCGCAGCCACGACATCGGTCACTTCCGGTTCGCCCTTCGTAATCGTGCCGGTCTTGTCCAGCACCACGACATTGACGCGCCCGGCGCGTTCCAGCGCCTCACTGTTCTTGAATAGGATGCCGTGCTCTGCGCCTTTGGTCGTGCCCACCATGATGGCGGTTGGTGTCGCCAGGCCGATCGCGCACGGACAGGCGATGACGATGACCGCCACTGCATTCAGCATGGCTCCGAGCCAATCTATGTGGGCGACCCAGATCCAGCCGGCGAAGGTGAACAACGCCATGCCAATGACGATGGGCACGAAATACCGGCCGATTTCGTCGGTCAGTTTTTGAATCGGCGCTTTGCTGGCTTGCGCTTCCTGCACGAGCCGAACGATCTGTGCCAACGCGGTATGCTTCCCGATCTTCGTCGCTTCAAACTTGACCAAGCCTTCGCGGTTAATGGTCGCGCCGATCACCTCATCGCCGGGGCCTTTTTCGACGGGCATCGACTCGCCGGTGATCATCGATTCATCGAATGTCGAGTGCCCGCCGCTGATGAGTCCGTCCACGGGCACTTTTTCGCCGGGGCGCACCACGACAGTGTCGCCGACGGCGACGTCGTCGATGTTAATCTCGGCTTCAGCACCGTATCGCACTACCCGCGCGGTCCTGGCCCGCAAGCCCATCAAAGCCGTCAGAGCTTCGGACGTTTTGCCTTTGGCGCGCGCCTCGAGGTATTTGCCGAGCCGGATAAGAGTGATGATGGCCGCGCCGGTTTCGAAATAGACGTTGGGGCTGTGTATGAGGCCGATGGTCACACCGAGGCTTGAAAAATAAGCGACCGATGATCCCAGCACGATCAGGACGTCCATGTTGGAACCGCCCGCGCGCAGGCTCCGATACGCGCCGACGTAAAACTGCCATCCGACTACGAACTGCACCAGCGTTGCCGGTATTAGCATTGCGAATTGATCGTAGGGAAATCCAACGAGGCGAAAATCGCGCGCCATACTGAATACGATCAGTGGCGCCGTTAAGATAAGCCCAAGCAAGAGCAGGCGTTTTTGCTGAATGACTTCGGCGGCGCGCAGTTTGGCTTCCACGTCGTCGAACACCTCGGCTTCGCTAGATTGAACGAGAGCGAATCCCGATGTGCGCATCACCTCCGCCAGTTCGGCGATGCTGGTCAGGCCCGGGATGAACTCCAGCGTCACTCGTCCGGTGTCGCTACTTACGCTAGCGGCGAGCACGCCGTCCTGCCGGGCGAGCAAGCGCTCCAACGTGACCGCATCGGAGGTGTCTCGTAGGCCCGTGATCGGCAGTTCTGTTGTACCAGTCGCCACGCCGAAGCCAATCCGCCGGACGCAATCAATGATGCCGCGCTCGTCGAGTTGAGCCGGATCGAAGCTAACGCTGAGTTTCTCGCCGCTCAGATCTACATGGGCGGCGCTAACGCCGGGCAGTTTGCGCACGTTCCGCTCGATCGTAGCCGCGCAGTTCGAGCACGTCATCCCGGTGACAAGCAACGTCGTCTTCTTGGCGTCAGGCATGATTTCCTCCCTGCCGGTCTATCAGTTTCAGCGGCTCTTGTTATGGGACAATTTTGTTTACAGAAAATCTATTGCACGAGCATGAGTTGCTCCGCGGACCAACCGCCATGAGATTGATCGTGGCGGCCGTCAAGATAACCGAGAGCAGAATCGTGAGAATGTGGCTATCCTTTTTGTGCCAAACCTGGCCTTTCTTCTCGATGAAGACCATATAATTCACACCGCCCAACATTATTGTTCCTAAGAGGAATACTATGACTCCCATGGCCTGAACATGGTCATTTAATAACATAACCGAGGTCATGGCCCCCATGGGTCCGCTCATAAAGCCGGCCATCGCTCCTTCCATGATTCCCATAACTCCGCAACTGGAGCCAGACCAGACGCCCAATCCAACACCTGCGATCATGCCAAAGATGCTGCCGACAAAGAGTCCGTTGGTGGCCCCGACATAAAAACTCGTGAGGAACCCTGCCACCATTCCCGTAGTCATGCCAATCATCATCCCGGCCATACAAGGAAACTGCCCATAGGCCCGCACTCGCCTAACTGTGGCGATCAGTAAAGCATACGTAGTTATAGCCGCGCACAGATAGAGTCCGAATCTGGGAAAGAAGTTTTCGATGGTTCGTAATCTCCAGAAATAGGCGATGACGAAGAGCGCCAGTGAGGTGAGCATCGAAAGAACAATTTCACGAATCACGGGAAAAACGAACGGAGTTGGCATTGCTGACGAAGGGTTGGGCCAAGGCGCCTCTTCCAAAGCAGCGCGCTGCCGGTCGGTTTCATTTGGCATAATGTATGAAAATTCTACTACGCCGCAACAAAGTCCACAGGAGAAACTTTTGTCTCATACGAGGTGAGCCTGGAGCGCAGGCGCGTGGAATTCGCGAAGGCCCTGCTTGGAGTTCACCCATCGTTCGACCGCGCAATGATCCATACGCGTCTTGGCAAACCGCGCGTGAATTTCGACGGATACGAACGGCTCGAGGAACGGTTCGCGGCGTACATGCTGATATTATCGAGGTTTCTTTCGATAGCTAAGGCGGTCGGACCCGCGGCCGCATTTTTGTCCTAGGCCGTGATGTACTTCGGCACGACGGCATTTGTTTGGCGGGTCGTCCCGGCCCGAAGTGCCCGCAGAAGCAGCCAACTGATCGGAGAATCCAGATGAGCCATAGAACAATTCCGAAAGCAAATGTAGCAGACGTGGCAAAGGAACAGGGCGTCCTAATCTCGAGGCGCGCGTGCGCTGCGGCGCTCACGGCTGCAACCGTCGGCCTCGGGCGGGCTTTCGCCGCGCCTGAACTCTACAAGGACCCGCGTGCGAACATTGAACGGCGCATAACGGATTTGCTCCAACGGCTCACGGTCGAGGAGAAGGTCAATCTCTGCCACGGGAACGTGACGATGGACACCCCGAAGCGTTTTCAGGGGGGTGGAATTCCGCGCCTCGGCATCGGCGAACTCCGCATGTTGGACGGGCGGCAGGGGATTCGCCCGATGGATACCAAAACGCCGACCACAGCGCTACCGTGCACTCTGTCGCTGTCGTGCACCTGGAGCCTCGAAGCCGCTTCCGAATTCGGCGCGCTACTGGCCCGGGAACTACTGGCCCTCGATCAGCACGTCTTGCTGGCTCCCTGTATGAACTTGATGCGTTCCCCGCTGGGCGGCCGCAATTTCGAAAACCTGGGTGAGGATCCGTTGCTCGCGGGCCGGATGGCCAGCGCGTACATACAAGGCGCTCAGAAAATCGGTGTGGCCGGCTGCTCCGCAATACTTGTCGCCAACGACTACGAAGCACACCGGCACTACACAAGTTCCAACATGGACGAACGAACTCTCCGGGAGATGCACCTACTGCCTTTCGAACTGTCAATCGCAGAAGGACGAGTGTGGACCATTATGGCCGCAAACAATTTGTACAATGGCGTTCATATCGCAGCCAACCGGCACCTTCTTCAAGAAATCCTGAAGGACAAACTCGGATTCGATGGGGTGATCCTCACAGACTGGCGCGCGGCTTATGAAACTATCCCGACCGCAATGGCGGGAACTGACATGACGACCGGAATTTGCGCATACGTCTTCGGCGACGGGCGGTTCCTCGAAGCCGTGCGGTCCGGTCAAGTTCCGCAAACCTTGCTCGACGAAAAAGTCAGCCGCGTTCTCCGGTTGTACTTCCGAACGGGCGTCACAAACCCCGAAATCCGAAGCAAAGGAGAGATTGAAACGCCACGGCATCGCACCTTGGCCCGCCGTCTGGCCGCGGAGGGCATGGTGCTGCTGAGGAACGACCGAGGTTTGCTCCCGGTCGATCCTGCCAAAGTGCGCAACGTTGTTGTGACCGGTCCGGGCGCCAGCGTCGTGCCTGCAGGTGGCGGTTCAGGCGCCGTCAAACCACCGTTCGCGGTCACGCCCTGGGCCGGCATACGATCCGTGTTCGCCGACCGTGCCCGGCTGGAGCCGAATGCAGATGCGAAGTCGGTTCGCGAGGCCGACCTCGTGTTGTTCTTCGCCGTCGACGCACGGCACGGTGAAGGAACCGATCGTGTCAGCGTCGAACTTCCCGATGGGCAAGCAGCGCGGATCACGGAACTCGCCGGGGCCAATCCCAATCTTGTGGTCACGCTACTGGTGGGCGGGCCGGTTTCAGTGGAGCCGTGGGCCGACAAGACACGCGCAATTCTCGCAGCATGGTATGCCGGCCAGTCAACCGGCGATGCGATCGCGGACGTGCTCACAGGCAAGGTGAATCCCTCCGCAAAGCTCACCTGCACTTTCGGCCGGCAACTAAAAGATTACGCGTGCCACGCACTCGGCCAGTGGCCGCCCCAGTTGCTCGCCGGAATGAAGCAGCCTGTTCCACCACCCTTGAAACCCGAGGAGCGGATTCCGCTGTACGCCTATGCGGCCGACTACAAAGAGGGAGTCTTCATGGGCTATCGCTGGTTCGACGAGCACCAGATCGAGCCCCGCTTCCCATTCGGGCATGGGCTCAGCTATACGATTTTTAAACTGAGCGGGATGAAGCTGCGCGAGGGCTCGGAAAAGATCACTGTGTCCTGCACCGTTGTGAATACGGGCACTCGTGAAGGGGCGGAGGTCGTTCAATTGTATTTGGCGCCGCCGAAAGGCAGCGTACCCCGGCCACCTCGTGAATTGAAGGGCTTCGCCAGAGTGTCGCTCCGGCCAGGCGAACGCAGACAGGTCCAGATCGACCTCCGGCCCAGCGCGCTGGCCTACTATGATGAGGCATCCGGCCGATGGAAAGCTGAAGCCGGCCGTTACGAGATTCAAATCGGGAAATCCAGCCGCGACATCCAATTGCGATCTGACCTGAAGTTGTCACGGGATCGGTTCTTCAGTCAACTCTGAGCACGCGAGACGGCTTCAACTGACCGTAAGCCGCTGCGCGTCAGGGGAAGTAAGGAAGAAAGGAAAACAGTATGAATTTTCGCACTTTTCACATGGGAATCCTCGTCGTCTGCGCCGCTTCGTTGTTGCACGCGCAGAATCCGACCGCATCTCTGGTCGGCAACGTGTCGGACGCCCTGCCGGGCCGGACGTCACAGTTCTTCCTGCAGATGTCCGACCCGCAGTTCGGTATGTACAGCCAGGGCCACGGGTTCGCTCAGGAAACCGCGAACTTCGAGTTCGCCATAGCTACGGCCAACCGGATGCGGCCGGCTTTCGTGATCGTCACCGGCGATCTGGTGGGCACGCCGGGCGACGCCGGCCAGGTGGCCGAGTACCAGCGGATCGCGGCGATGCTTGATCGTTCCATCCCGATCCACCATGTGGCCGGCAACCATGATGTCGGCGGAGCGCCCACCGCCGAAAGGCTGGCGTTCTACCGCAGCCGTCTCGGACCCGATTACTACACGTTCCGTTCGGGTGATGTCGCGGTATTCGTGCTGAACTCGGCGCTGATAGCCGGGCCTGAAAACGTGCCGGAGGAAGCGGCCAGACAGGAAGCCTGGCTGGAGTCGGAATTGGCGAAGGCCCGCGCGGGCGGCGCGAGACGCCTGATCGTGTTCCAACACCACCCGCTTTTCCTGAAAGACCCGGGCGAACCCGACCAGTACTTCAATGTTCCCCTGGCGGCGCGCCGACGCTTTCTGGCTTTATTTCACAAGTACGGCGTGAGCCACGTATTTGCCGGCCATTATCATCGCAACGCACTGGCGCGCGACGGTGACTTGGAGATGGTGACTACCGGACCAGTGGGCAAGCCGCTGGGCGCCGAGCGCTCGGGAATACGCGTGATCACGGTCACAGAGACGGGCCTCGAACACAAGTATTATGACTTCGGGAAACTGCCATAAACCCGATTTCTTCGCCCGCGAGCGACAGGCGCACATCCACGCGGTGTACTCACTGGCGCACGATTGCATCGCAGCCGGGACAGTCACTGTTACGGGCGATGCCAGCAGCAAAACGAAGTTAACAGCTACGTCCACGCCGGTGACTCACTGAAGGAACGGCCCGTCGGGCTATTTGGGACTAAACCTCGGCATCACGAAGCTGTATGCCGTATACCTGATTTCGCTCCAGGCCAGTTCCGGAAGCGGGTGGGCCGGGAAGAGAGGAGTCGCAACAGGCGTGAATTTTACGCGGACGCGGATCATCGAGCGGCCCCTGGTCAGGTCGCGGGGGATCAGGAACTCGTCATCGCGGAAGCGCCTGTTCGAAGTTTGGATGACGTGCTGCGTCGCGCCCAACTCGTTCTTGCCCGGAGGGGAGGAGAAAACGCAGGTGTTCGAGCCGGCCAGATACCAGATGCCAGCCGGCTTCCATCCGGCGTTCTTTCCTTTCACGTCGCTGACAAAGACTTCCGCCCGCTGGTTCGGAAACGCGTAATCAAGCTTCCGGCGCAGCATCACACCGAGATTGCGGGGGTCGATCTTCATCGTGAATTCGGAGGCAGTCTTGGTGGTCCGGCCGCGATCGGTGTGGGCGGGGTAGATTTCCGCGCCATTAAGCGTATCCACGCCCCATTCGTAACGAGACGTGATCACGTATGGCTGGGAAGCGCCCGGCGAGGAGTACCGGTGTTGCTGCTCGCTCGCCTGATCCCCGATGCTGAGTTCGTCGGTCTTGATCAGGGATGGCGCCGGCAGGCCATACCAGTAGGTCACCGTTTCGTAATGCTGGGTGGACTCGTTAGTTCCGCCGTGCTCCAGGCGAATGAGAGCGTTCTTGCCGAAGGGCATCAGGTCCGCCAGCAGGAAGCGATAAGCCGATTCGATCTTGTCTTCCGCGTTGACGGCCTCCTTTGCATTCCTCGCGCCCACCGGGTGGCCCGCGAAGGGCAGAGTCATATTTCGCCCGCCCCAGTAATCGCCACCGCCACCCCATTCTTCCGTGCCCGTTCCCTGGGCCTGCGGCGTTTGACTGTCGTCAAAGAAGAAGCGCGGATCTCCCTCCAGGGTGTTGAGAACCGCATCACGAGAAAAAATGAACGAAGTCCCCACAAATTGGCCCGACCAGTCCCCGCGACCTTCGACCTTCTTCGTGTCAAGCAAAACAAGATCTTGGCCGGGAGTGGGCGATGGGTGGTCCTGATAGGTCGCGTGAAAATAACCGACTTGGTTGGGCGGATCCTTGAAAGGAGCATAGCGGACACTCCACTGGACACCGGTGATAGCCGCGCCCGGGCCGCCCAGTTCGACTCGCGCCGAGCGAAAGAAGGGCATCGGGAAATAACACCGCAGGTACACGCGGTCGCCCTCGTACCGGATCACGCTCGGAAATCCCTTCACCAGGAATTCTGAATTTTCGCGATTGTAGAGCGTTCCGGCCCCATAGAACAGGCTGACGGGCGCATCAATAGATGGTTCGGACCGATTGTCCCAGGTTACGCGCAGACGCGCACGGGAAAAAGCGATCGCCTGCTCGCGCGGCACGGAGAATTCGAGTAGCCGCAGCATGGCAGCGCCACGTGTCGCGTTCCAGACCGGGGCCCAACCCGTGGCGGGCAGATTCAGTTCGCCTTTTTCCTCCCGCACGCCTGCCGTGCCCGGCTGCGGGGCGATGTCGCTGCCGGCCCGGCCCAAAAGATTCACGACCGCAGGATCCGGAGGTGTTTTAGCATCCCAACGGGTGATTGGCCGGGACAGTTTGGAGCCCGGAACATACTGGTGAAAGATGTAATAACCCGTGCCGTAACACGTTCGCGAATAGGCCATGCGGAAGGACTTCTCGAATGGGATCGGGACCCACGTCAGGTCGGCGCCCTTGGTCTGGGCCCAAGTCCACGCCAGCGGATTGGGGAAGAGATGCTCCGGCAAGAATACCGAGTTCGAGGCGGGATGGTTGGGATCCGCCGTGCTCGTTTCCTGAACGATGTAATCGCGGCCGTCGACTTCGTAGTGCCACGGGCTGCCGTGCCAATGGTTGTAACGGGCAAAGTACAGCACCCCGGCTCCCTGCACATCAAGCGTCACGTTGTAATCATCCGCGAGCTGGTATAAGAAATGGGAAGCGTCGGCTTTCTCATTTCCGCCAGCCCGGTCGTAGGTACTGCGCATGTACGCCCGGGCGCCGATCCGCTGATAGGGCCAGCGCTCCCACATGCGATATGCGTCCAGCCCGACGGGAATGACGGGCGGGTCTGCCCCGCCAGCGAGGGCGGCTAGAAAAAGCACCAAGGCTGGAATCTTCAGGCATCCACACGTATTGGCAAGCATATCGGAGAGAGTCTACATCTTCTCGCCTATCATGTAAAGAAAACACGGGAGGCGCATCGGAGGGCGCGCCACGTATACGTCCGCGCATGTACGGATGGAGAGACAGATACCGCTTCACCACGCCTCACTCGTACCGTAGAGCGTCGATCGGGTCCAAAAACGCCGCCTTGCGCGCCGGGTAGTACCCGAAGAACACGCCGACCAGCGCCGAGAATACAAACGCCATCATGATCGATAGCGGACTGACCACAGTGGACCACTGCGCGAAGTATGAGATCAGCAACGAAGCCGCCAAGCCAACCAGGATTCCGATAATCCCGCCCAGCAACGATAAGGTCACGGCCTCCACCAGGAACTGCGAGAGGATGTCGCGCGTCTTGGCGCCAACCGCTAGCCGCAGGCCGATCTCTCGCGTCCTCTCGGTCACCGATACGAGCATGATATTCATGATTCCGATGCCGCCTACAATCAGCGACACCGACGCGATCGCGCCCAGCAGAATCGACATCACGCGCGCCGAGGTTTCCTGAGCCGCGAAAACTTCCGTCAGATTGCGAACCGTGAAATCGGCATCCAGTCCCGGCAAGATCTTGTGGCGTTCGCGCAGCAACCCATCCATCTCCTCGAGCGCCTGATCCATGGCCTGCGGCCCAATGGCCTGCACCATCAGGGCGCCGACAGCCTTGGCGTTCGCCTTACTCGTGCCGAGTACCTTCTGCTTCGCCGTGGTGATTGGCAGCAGGATGACATCGTCCTGGTCCTGGCCCGAAGGCGACTGGCCCTTCGGCGTCAGCACGCCGGCCACGGTGAACGGCACATTCTTGATAATTACGACCTGGCCAGTGGAATCGCTGTCGCCGAACAGGCTGCGCGCCACTGTTTCACCAAGTACGGCAACTTTGGCGGCAGCGTCCACGTCCTGCTCCGTGAAGAATTGTCCGGACATCATCGTGTAATCGCGAATGGCCATGTACTCCGGCGTTACGCCTTGGACGGAGGTGGCCCAGTTGTTGCTTCCGTATACGACCTGCGCGCCGCCGCGCACGGTTGGGGCGACGGCTGATACTGAGGGGCACTCCGCGGCGATGGCCTTGGCGTCATCCTCGGACAGCGTCACCACAGCCCCGGAGCCAAGCCGGACGCCGTTGCTGCTAATGCTGCCCGGCAGCACGATGATCAGGTTGCTTCCGATGCTTTGGATCTGCTCCTCAATGCGCGCGGTTGCGCCCGCGCCGACCGCCACCATGGCAATCACCGCCGCCACGCCGATGATGATGCCCAGCATGGTGAGGGCCGAGCGCATGCGGTTCACCTTCAGCGCGCGCAGTGCAATCTTCATGCTCGCACCAATCTTTTTCATGCTGCGGTTGCCTCCTCTGGCTGCTCGGCTGGAAGTTGCTCCAGGTCTTTCTGCGCCTCGCGCGGGTGCTCGATCCTCTCGTCAAGCTGCAGCTTGCCGTCTTTGAAGTGGATGTTTCGGTTCGCGTAAGCCGCAACATCCGGATCGTGGGTCACCACGATCATCGTGATCCCCTCTTCGCGGTTCAGCCGCTGAAAAATCGCCATGACCTCGACGCTGGTCCGCGAATCCAGCGCTCCGGTGGGCTCGTCCGCCAGGATAATGCGGGGATCGTTCACCAGTGACCGTGCGATAGCGACGCGCTGCTGCTGGCCGCCGGATAGCTGGCTCGGTTGATGCTCCTCACGGCCGCTCAGTCCCACGGCGTGCAGCGCTTTCATCGCTCGCTCGTGACGCTCGCGGCCGGGCGTATCGGTATACATCAGCGGCAGTTCGACATTCTCCGCCGCACTGGTCCGGGCCAGCAGGTTGAACTGTTGGAACACGAACCCGATCTTCTTGTTGCGGATCTCCGCCAGTTGGTCGCGATTCAGCTCTCCGACGCTGATCCCGTCCAGCATGTAAACGCCGGACGTAGGCTTATCGAGACATCCCAGAATGTTCATGAGCGTGGATTTGCCGGACCCCGACGGCCCCATGATCGCCACGAAGTCCCCACGCTCGATCTCGAACGAGATGCCCTTCAACACGTGGACCGGCACATCCCCGAGCTTGTAGTCCTTCACGAGATCCTTGACTGCTATCACCGCCGGCATCAGCGCTCCCCCCTAGAATCCCGGCCCCCGGCTACCCTTACCAGTGCTCTGGGGGCCGGGGCTGGCAGCGGAAGTGGTACCCTTTGCCAGGGCCGCGAGAATCACACGGTCTCCCGCATTCAGCTTGCCGCTGGTTACCTCCGTATACGTGCCGTCGCTTTCCCCCGTCGTGACCGTCACACGCTGCTGCTTGTTGTTCGCGTCCAAGACCCAAACAGCTTGCTCCGGCGTCGAGCTCTTGCGGCCCCCCTTGGCGCCAACGGCCGGCGCTGGAACCTCAGACGCCGGATGATACCGCAGCGCAGCGTTGGGCACCTTCAGCACGTTCGGGCGCTTATTCACCAGGATCTTCACATTCGCCGTCATGCCCGGAAACAGCTTCAGATCCAGATTCGAAACGCCGACCACCGCGTCGTATGTAATCACATTCTGCACGTTGATAGGGGCTTTGCGAATTGCGGTCACAGCTCCTTTGAACACTTGTGCGGGATACGCATCCACCGTGAATGTTGCGGGTTGTCCCACGCGCACGCGTCCGACGTCCGCCTCCGATACGTTCGTGTCGACCTGCATCTTGGTCAGGTCCTGGGCGATTTCAAACAGCGTGGGGGCTGCCAGACTTGCCGCCACCGTTTGGCCGACGTCCACTCGCCGGGCTACCACAATGCCGTCCACTGGCGCTTTGATGTAAGTGTAGTCCAGGTCGATTTGGGCCAGATGCAGCGCCGCCAGAAACTGTTTCATCTGCGCCTGGCTGGCTGTCAGTTGCGTATTCGCCACCTTCAACTCAGCCTGCGCGACCTTCACGTTTTCCTCAGCCGCTCGCTGCTGTGCGGCGATGGCATCCTGCTCGGCAACAGCCGTCTTGTAAGTCGCCTGGAATGTGTCGACTTCCTCCTTGGAGACCACGCCCTGAGCGGCCAATTGCACTCGCCGATCCGCCTTGACCTTGTCATCCTGAGCGGAGACCTGTGCCTTCACCACATTCGCTTTGGCCGCGGCGACAGAGGCATTTCCGGCCTGTATCCCCGCCTGAGCTTTCTGCACGCCGGCTTCCGCGTTGGCGGCGGCAGCCCGCGACGCGTCGAGGTTGGCCTGCGCCTGATCAACCTTCGCCTGGAAAGACTCCGGGTTGATCCGCGCGATCAGTTGGCCCTTGGTCACTTTAGTATTGAAGTCGGCGTACAAAGCCATGATGATGCCCGATACTTGCGAGCCGACCTGGACGGTTACGACCGCGTTCGGGTTGCCAGTAGCCGAAATGTTGACGTTAAGGTCGCCATGTTCGACCGAAGCCGTGCGGAATTGAGTTCCGGATGGCCCCCTGAGCGCAACCCAAGTGCCTAGCCCAGTAATCAGGCAAACAACAGCCGCCGCGAAGAGAACTGCTTTTCTCTGTGTAGTCATAATTCGATGTGCGGAAAAGACCCGAGCTGCAGCAGCGAATCGGACTCACGGCCCATATTCAAGACGGTGCTGCGAGACTGCCACATGGGCAGGCGCCCCGCTAACGCCATCCCGCTCACTACTAAAACAAGTAGCGACATGGTCATTCTCCGATTCCGATTTGCGTTGAATCCAGTGTAGCTAATTCGTCCAGTGCCAGCGATGCAAGTTTGTCTCCATTCCTGATTCAAGTCAAGGGCGGTTTATTCAGCGGCAAAAGCCTTGCGGCCGATGTTGAAGCACTACTCGCATATCCGCTTGGACGCGAAGCGGAAGGCGCTCGAATCAATCGTGGCGAACAAGGCAGACGCGGAACCGGCGAAAAGAAAGCGGCGGTACCCACAGTCGGGCGGGTGACCTGGATTTTCAGGGTGAGTCATATCGACATCGGGCCACGTTTTTGGACTATGACGGGATTACCAGCCCTCGGGGTACGGAAGCACTATCGTTGCATCCGCTGCTCGAAAGCAAAACGAAAAGGCGCAGGGACTTCGTCCGATCCGGATTGGGAAGCTGGCGAATGGTGTTCGACGGACGCTACAAACTCGTCCGCGGATTCGATCCGGCCGAGGTGTACCCCGCCAGGCTCATTTCCAGAGGTTCGAAGGAAGTTCCGCCCAGGCTGTTTGACCTGGACGCCGACCCTGTGGAGAACAGTGATATTGCAGGCAATGCACCGGACGTCGTCGCCCGCCTTTCCAGCCTGTTAGCACCCGCAAGAGGTGGATTGAGTTAGCATGGCTGACGTGACTAGAAACTCCTTTCTTAAACTCGGCGCAGCGGCAACTGGAGCATCGAAGGGCTTTGCCTTGAACCCTTCGGCACAGGGCGGCCAGCGGCCCAAGAACGTATTGTTCCTGCTTTCCGATCAACACCGGCCGCACGCTCTAGGTGTCGACGGCGATCCGTATGCGCGTACTCCCAATCTGGATGCTCTGGCCCGGTCGTCTGTGCGATTCGGCAACGCCTATTGCGCAAACCCGGTCTGCACGCCATCGCGCGCCTCGATCCTTACCGGCCTCTACACTCACAACCACCGTGCCTACAGCAACTCGACGCCGTGGCCGTTCGAAGTGAAGACAATGGCTCACGCATTCAGCCGCGCCGGCTACATGTCGGCTCTGATTGGCAAAATGCACTTTGTTGATGGGCAGACGCACGGCTTCGACTACCGGCTCGATTTCAACGACTGGTTTCAGTATCTCGGCCCGAAGACGAAGCTCTATGCCGACCAGTTGTCCCGCCGGAACTCCGGATCCGGACTGCCGCAAATTGATGACCTCTGGCGTGATTTCGGCGATCCATGGGACGGCGTCCGCGAGAAGGACGGCCGCCTGGCGTCCCTGCACGTCGGCCGTGCGTCCAAGATCCCCGAGCGTGACCACTTCGAGAGTTTCGTGTCACGCGAGTCGATCCGGTTTTTGAAGACATTCGGCAAACAGCAGCCGTTCTTTCTAACCGCTTCCTATTTGAAGCCGCACGATCCGTTTATGCCGCCGGAGAGCTTCGCGAATACGATCCCCGCGAAAGATATCAGACTGCCGAGCAGTCTGGGCAAGGTGGATCTGAATGCGGTTCCAAAAGAAATCCGCCGCCGTATCGAAAGCGATTCGTCCACGCCCGAACTCAAGGACGAAGCGGCAGCACGCACTCGCATTTCGATGTACTACGGCAATGTCGCGCATCTGGACGACTGCATCGGGCGGGTACTTGCAACGCTTCGCGAACTGGACCTGGAAAAGGACACCATAGTCATCTACAGTTCCGACCACGGCGATATGCTCGGCGAGCACGGATTGTGGGGCAAGTTTGTTTTTTATGATCCTTCAGTGGGCGTTCCGTTCATCGTGCGTATTCCAGGAGTGACGCCCGCCGGAGTTCGCTGCGATTCTCCGGTCAGCCAGGTTCAGCTCTTTGCCACTCTCGCGGAACTCTGCGGCCTTTCGCTTCCACACAAGACGGATGGCGACAGTCTTGTGCCGTTCATGCGAGAGCCCAACCGAAAGAGCGACGCGCCGGTTTATTCCGAATTTGCTCTTCGCGGCCCTGGAGCAAAGTACATGATTCGCCTCGGGGACTGGAAATACTGTTTCTACGCGAACGACACGGACGAACTCTATAACCTGCACGAAGATCCGAACGAGATGACTAACCTCGCGAATGCGCAGCGGAGCCGGGCTAACGAGATGAAGGCGCGGCTTTTTGCCTGGCACAAACCGCCGGAAATCGGCATGAGAAAACCCGCAGCCGGCTGAGGAGCGATGACCGGAATGCCAACACTCACTCGAAGAACATTCCTCGTAAGCGCCTCCGACGATCTGAACAACTGCCTTGGCTGCTACGGGCACCCGGTCGTGCGTACGCCCAATATCGACCGGATCGCGATCAAGACAGTGCGGATTGGCGAGCGCGTCAACCTCCAAATTCGCGGCGAGGCACAGGATACTATGAACCATCCGACCTTCGATCCTCCGAACGGGGGCCCGGCGAACAACCTGTTCGGGAAGATCACAACCGTGCAGTCGGCTGAACAGCGCCGCATCACGCTGGGCCTCAGGCTCAGTTTTTAGACTGTCGGAGTTGCCAGCCCGCAGGACCGGCCGGTCCCTGATGTCCGGCCGGTTCTGCGGGCTGTTTCTATTTCTTCATTGCGTGCGTAGCCATAATCGGGCCTAAGAATGTTGAATTTCCAATTTCAATGACTTTTGTCAGGTCCAATTTTTTAGCTTGCGTTCTTTCGGGATCGTGGCGATGTCGCCTTCGACCGACACTTCTGGACTACCCTGCTCTGCTCATGGCGCCGCTGGAAAGACGTCCTCGTCCTCGTGAAACCAGAAACCGTTATCGTCTGGCATCGCGCTAGTTTTCGCTCTCACACAATCGGGACACCAAGTCACAATTCCGGAATACGCAACTTTGGCACTCTGCATGCATGTTGATACGACGAGTGGGTATCAGAGATATCGCCTGTGGGCTTTCCAGGCGAACGGTGCGTAATTCTTACTGATTCCACATGAAAATCTTACAGGCTGTGGAGGTAGTGCCGAATGTTCTCGCAAATTCTGAGTGTCACGCTCTGTCTCAATCTGTTGTTGCCGGTGGCCGGAGCGGCGGAAGACGCCTCTCAGCCTCGCCAGTCCGAGGAGACTCAAAAGGCCAACGCCGGGATAGAGAAGGCGGGCGGTAGTGCGTTCGATAAGACGGGCCACCCAACCCAACCCGAGGAACAACAGAAAACGATGACAACGGCACAGAAAGCCGCTGTGGCCGAGCCAGCTTCGCCCCAATCGCTTAGTCAGGAGGAAGAGGCAGCCCTTTCCGCGCGTGCACGGGAACCCGGCCCCGAGGTTTCTGGCGGAGCGCTCTCGACCTTGCACCTGACCTACGCTGTTATCGCGCTCGCTGCCATCGTACTCGTCCTGCTGATCAGATGAAACCTGCGCCTATGAAATGCGGATTTGTTCTTGTGATGGTCTTTGTGATGGAGTGTTGTGCCGCCGCAACTCCACAGCTCAACCTTCCTTTCTATTCCCAGAAGAAGAATGGATGCGGCGCGGCGAGTGTTGCCATGGTGATGCACTACTGGGAAAATCAGCAACCCGGGCCTTCAATGGCCAACGTTTCGCCACAAGAGGTATATGAGTCTTTGTATCGCCCCGAAAAGAAGGGGATCCAACTCGTGGACATGAAACGATACCTCGAAGGGAGGGGCTTCCGCGTGTTCACCCTCCACGGCGAATGGGCGGATCTTGAGGAGCACCTCGCCAAGGGCAGACCAATTATCGCCGGCCTGAAGGCGGGGCTGACGAAGCCAGTGCACTTCGTGGTCGTGACCGGCGCAGGTCCCGGATTTGTCTGGCTGAACGATCCTACCCGGGAGAAGCCTAACCGTTTGGAGCGAGCCGAATTCGAGAAACGATGGACATTAGCGGACCGATGGCTGCTCCTGGCTGCTCCGTCCGGCCAGGAGTGACGCGGAGGGAACACCTGGAGAGCCGGTACACAAGATTTCCCGGCTGTTCAGATTACTGAATGGTTGCAGCGGAGGCAAAATGGCGACACAAGGGAAGCAGCGAGATCTCATTGCCGATTTGGCGAGGCTGTGCGAGGAACGCGCACGGCAGCTTGACAACTTGAAACACGCGCTGGAGCGCAGCGATGACAGGATGGCACTCCAGCTTGCGCGCGCGTTTGTCGGACTGCCTGACGGCCAACACTCGGCTCCATCAAGGTCGTGTCGCAGAATAGGCACTCCGTTGCTGTCCGCGGCAATCTCTACACGCCGATCTCGGACACCCTGAGCACGCCAGTGGTCCGAGACACGAGGGGTCTGTGTGAGCACCCGCTGTTTCAGAACTTGACGCGCAGGGCGAATTGCATATTTCGCGGGAAGTTCTGCTGATCGCGAACCACGACTCCAAAGTTCGGGTTCGTCGGATTCACATTCGGACCCGCATAAATCGGGGTGTTGAAAGCGTTGAAACTCTCGGCACGAAATTCAATACGTACCCGCTCGCGCACCGGAAAGACCTTGAAGACCGACATGTTGATCTGCGGCCGCCAGGGATCGCGGATGTTCGGAAACTGCGCGGAGTACGTTCGCAATTCATTTGGCTTGAGCTGCACAAATGTAATCGGCTCGTCTGTCGAGATGCAGCGAGACCGCTGTCCATTCGTGAGCAGCGTGCAGGTATTGAACCAGCGATCGAAGGTCTGCTCGCCATCGGCCAGTTTCGGATTGCGTACGGGTGTCGCGTCGGGCATGCCGGTGGGAGTTCCGGTCATCGATTCGAGGATGAAGTTATACTGCCAGTTGCCGAATGCGGCGTTCAAGATCCCATTCCAGTTCTTCCCCACCATCCGGCCCCGCCCGATCGGCAGGTCATAGAGCGCGTGGAAGCTGAGATGCCGGCTGCGGTCGAAATCCGCGAGTACGCGCGAGGGAAGTTCATACTGCTCTTCACGGAACGCTGTAGCCTCCAGGTTCTTGGACCATGTGAAAGTGCCGGTGACCGCGAGACCATGGCTCAGCCGTTTGTTGACGCGAGCCTCGAGAGCGTTGTACGAAGTATTGCCGAGGTTCAACCCCGAAACCGTGATGCCGGTGAATTGTGGATACGGCCGCAACGCCTGCGATCGCGTGATTGTGGCGGCGGACAGTCCCGTACTGGCCAGATCGGCCGCGCCCGCAAAAGGATTCGCGACCGCCGCGTTCAGGTAGTTCGGATCATCGATGCCCTTCAGCCGCTCTGCCAGCGGGATCGCATTGGTCTGCCGGGTGACTGGGAATTTGCGCGTCCGCGTGCCGACGAACGAGAGTTCCGCAACTACTTTGCCGGGCAATTCGTAGTCGAACCCGACATTGAACTGATGCACCCTCGGGACCACGTAGTCCGGATTGAGATACGTGAGCGCCTGCCCCACCTGCGTCCTCGGTCCCAGACCCGCGCCGAACGGCTGCAGAATGCCAGTCGGAAACGGATTCTGCAACGTCCCGGTTCCCGGCTGTCCCGGGATAAACGAATTCAAACCGCCTCCCACTGTCGCCACCAATGGGGTGCGGCGGGAGTACCCGTTCTGCAGCACGTCGGCCGGACCGCCTGTGCCATTGACGGGAAGAAAGCTCAGACCGTAACCGGCGCGCCACACAATCTTGGGCGTCATCTGGTACGCCACCCCCAGTCGCGGCTGCAAGTCGCGATAGTGCGTGCTCCAGGCCTGCCGCGTGTTGTTATCCGCGAAGACAAATCCGCCCTGTGCTGCCGACGGCCCCAATTGATATCTCGCGGCCGGATCGAAGCCCACTAACTGGCGGTCGAAGCGCTCCGTCGATGGCGTTTGGACATCCCACCGCAGGCCAAGATTCACCAACAGCTTCGAGCTGATCTTGAAATCGTCCTGAATGTAAACGCCGATGAATTTATTCTCGTAAGTGGATTCGGCGTTCACATCCGTGCCGCCGGAGGCCGGGTAACCGAGCAGGAACGACGCGACCGAATTGCCCGACGTAGTGTCGCCGCGCTGCGGATCGCGCTGCGTGAAAGCCGGCGTGAAGCCGAAAAGCCCGTCCCAGTCGCCTGCGTTGGAACGGCTGAACCGCGCTTGTCCGGCGCGGAGCCCGACCTTCAAGAAGTGGCGGCCAGCCGAGCGCGCGACGTCCGTAACGATCGAGAAGACGTCGTTCGGCTGAAAGATCCGCGGCACGCCTGCGCCGAGATTGACGTAGTTCGTCATCGTCAGGCTGGGGAAGTGTTGAACCGGATTGGCTCCCATCCTGCCCGTGAACCCGAGCCCTGAGCCATCGAAATTCTCAGTCGAAGCGAGGTCCCGCTTGAAGTAGTACCGGTCCCACGCCAGCCGTCCGGTCACGACGGTGGAGGGAGTTGCGGTCCACACGTGGTCGAGCGTCGCCGCATAGTGTGCACGGCGATTGGGATCGGGACCGTACTTGGCGGGATTGCCCTTCGGGAATCCCGTCTGTGTGCGGAATTCCTGGCCATGGTTCTGTGTGTGGCTGCCGAAAGAACGGTGCTTCGAATTCCAGTTATAGTCAAACTTCATGTAGAACGAATCGTATCCGTACTCGCCTATGTTGGGTGATGACGCGAAGTTATTGAGGTTAGTCACCGGATTCGTCACGATGTTGGGGACGGGCACGTACCCCAGGATGTTTTTCGCCACTGGCACAATGCGTTGCGCAGGAACGCGATTTTCGGAAAATGGATCGCGCACGAAGTTGTTCCCCGACTGGCGCGTCGTCAGCGGGTCGTAGATCACGGTCAGGCCGCCGGCCGCGTTGAAGGTGCGGGAAAAGTCGCCCGCGCGCTGCTCCAGCGTGGGGACCGAGTTGGTCACCGGAAAAGGTGTGCGTTCGCGGTACCCTTCATAGTTGCCGGAATAGAAAAATTTATTCTTGATAATGGGACCGCTGATCATCGCCGCAAAGCTGTTCCACTGATGCTGCTGGTTTTTCAGGTACGGGCTCTGCGCCGCGGCACGATTGGTCTGCGTGGCCAATGCATCGAAAATGTTATTGCGGATGAACTCACTGGCCAACCCATGGATCTGGTTGGTGCCGCCCTTCATGGTCATGTTGATCACGCCGCCGCCAGTCAGCCCGTGCGATGCGTCGCTGGCAGCCGCGGTCACCTTGAACTCCTCCACCGCGTCCACCAGCGGAGCATAGTCCCACTTGCCATCCACTCCGAGCGGCGCGCCGTCGAGCAGAAATGCATTCGTATTGGGACGGCTGCCATGGATCGTATAGTTGCCATTGATATCCCAAGCTCGCGTGCCCGAGAAGCCCGAGGCGCCGAACTGCTGTTGCGTGAACACAACGCCGGCGGAGAGTTGCAGCAGCATGAAAACCTGCCGTCCATTAAGCGGCAACTCCGAGACCTTCTTGTTGTCCATCAACTGGCCCATCACCGACTGGTTCTGTTCAATGCCGGTCAGTTCGGCATTCACCGTGACGGATTCGGTCAGCTTGCCCATCTCCAGCCGAATCTGCACACTGGCCTTATCGCCGATATTCAGCGTGATGCCAGAGCGGGTGTACTTCTGGAACCCCGCGCCTTCGACGGTCAATTCGTAGCGTCCGGGAGCGAGTTGGGGTAACACATAGTTTCCATCCGAGCCCGCGCGAACGATCGTTTGAGAGTTCGTACTCAGGTTAGTCGCGGTGACGGTGGCGCCGGCGACCGCGCCGCCAGATGGGTCGGTCACAGACCCCGAAATCATGGCTCTGAATTCCTGGGCGAACAGCAAGGCTGGGAGCACGCAGAAGACAAGGGTGGCGAGAGTAGTGCGAATCTTCATGACACAAGAAGTATATATTAGGGCAATATTGGCCGCAATTGTCTGCGCCTACCGCAAATCCCAAGGGCTGGAGGAGTGTCAGTGTTTTTTAGAAGCGCTCGCCGGCAGACAGATGGTTGGATGCGTCTGGATCCGGGAAGGCGAGAATGCGAGCGATGCTGCGGTGGAATTCGGTTTCGCTGAAGCGGGCGGCGAAGGCCTGCAATGCAAACCGATCGACATCAGCTTCGCGTGCTTCGAAACGCGCAATGGCGTCTTCCAGCGAGGCCTCGGTTACCGTCTCGAACAGAAAGCCGTGGAAGCGCGCAACCTCCGGCGCCCCCCCGCGGTCGAGTACTATCAAAGATTTCCCGCTGGCTATGGCCTCCACCGCAGTCATCCCGAAGTCCTCTTCCCCCGGGACGATCAGGGCACGGCAGCGAGCGTACAACTCGCGCAGTTCTCCCTCTCCCACCCGTCCGCAAAATTCCACATTTCCTGCGGCCATGGCTCGCAGCCGGCGATATTCGGGACCTTCGCCTGCAATGCGTAACCGCCTGCCGTTTCGCGAGAACAGCCTCACAGCCAGATCAATTCGTTTGTAAGGCACGAGTTCGGCAACGATCAGGTAATAATCTTCCGGGGGCTTCCAGAAGAATGATTCCACCGCGACCGGTGGATACACCACCTCGGATTCCCGGCCATAGGCTCTGCGGATTCTTCTCCTCACGTTCTCGCTGTTCGCTACGAACTGGTCCACGCGCGCGGCGCCGGCGTAGTCCCACAACCTCAGGTAGTTTGCCAGCGGCGGCAGGAGGGCGCGCGTCAACCGCCCGCCGCTCCACTCGTGCAGGTAGGCCGGATACAGGTCCCAGAGATAACGCATCGGTGTGTGGCAATAACAGATGTGCCGTGCGGAAGAAGGCACAATAACTCCTTTGGCCGGACCCGACTCGCTGCTGATTACCAGATCATAGTCGCGCAGGTCAAACGACTCCAACGCCATCGGCATGAGGGGCAACAGCGACCGGTACCAGCGGCGTGCGGGGTTCAGGAACGAGGTGGTAATTCGACGGGTGCGCAGGAAGGGACTCAGACGGTCCGGCGCGCAGAAGAGAGTGAACAGATCGGCCTCGGGCAACAGACGACAAAGCGCTTCCACGACCTTCTCGCCGCCCCGCATAGTGAGCAGCCAGTAATGCACGATGGCGACCCGCATTGAGTGTGAAACGAGTTTAGCACGCGCCGAGCCGTGTGCTAAGGTTGAACACAAGGTGGACCCCCTGACACCTGTCCCCCAGAATTCGTACCGCGGCATGCTGATGGACACGCTCACCGTCAGCGCGCTCGGCGCCGTAGTCAAAATTGCAGGCGCAGTGAAATTGGTGGTGATGGCTCGGGCCTTCGGGATTGGCGATGAGTTGGATGCGTTTCTCATCGCCTTCCTTGCCCCGTCGCTTGTTGCAGAGACGCTCGCCGGTCCCCTGACGGCATCCCTGGTGCCCGGATTCATAGAGGCCCGAGAAAACCAGAGTCCCAGGCGGGCCGAACTTGTCTACCAGCAAGTGCTTGCGCTCATCCTCTTGCTGCTGCTGGTCGCAGCCGGGGTGCTGGGCGTATGCGGCCCCGTCGCGCTACCTTATCTGGCATCCGGATTCCCGGCTGAAAAGCTGCGCCTCACACAGGGCCTGTTGCCATGGCTGTTGCCTATTCTTCCTTTGAGTGGACTTAGCGTGGGCTGGCGGGCGCGATTGAACGCGGATGGGCAATTTGCCGTGGCGGCGGCAGCACCCTGCATGGTGCCCCTGACTTCGATTCTGGCCGTCCTGACCTTGAGCCCCGCTTGGGGGATTTACGCCCTGTTGCTGGGAACAGTCGCAGGCGCCGTTCTGGAAGTGACGTTGCTGGGTAGCGCCCTCCATCTCCGCGGTTGCGCGGTTCTTCCACGTCTCGGAGATCGCAGTCCGGCTGTAAAGCGCATTCTGGGACAGTATCTGCCGCTAATGATCGCCGCCCTCGTTTTCAGCCTGGCGACACTGGTCGATCAGATGTTAGCGGCACGACTTGAGTCGGGCAGCGTGGCCGCGCTGAATTTTGGCAGCAAGCTGATGACAGTGATTCTCTCCATCGCCGTGGCAGGCATCACTGCCGCTGTCATCCCCCATCTCTCGCGCCTGGTCGCGGTTGGGGATTGGGATACTCTGGTGCGCACACTGCGAAGCTATGGCTGCTGGATTGTCGCACTCACAATTCCGGCAACAGTGATCTTGATCCTCTGCTCCGGCTTACTGGTGAGAGTTTTGTTTCAGAGCGGCGCATTCACGGCATCTGCTGCCGCCCTGGTGGCTACGGTGCAGCAGGCTGCTTTCTTGCGGATTCCATTCGCAATACTGCTGGCGCTTCTCTTCGGAGTGCTTTCTTCGCTTAGGGCAAATCAGATCCTTCTGTGGGCCGCCATCGGAGGCCTGGCGGTGAACTCGGGCCTGGACCTTCTGCTCATGAACCGGATCGGCGTGACGGGCATCTCCCTGGCCGGTTCATTCACCTCGGCTGTGCTCACCCTGTACTTGGCGGCGGTCGCGCGAAAGGTGATTCAATCCCGGCGATTTACGTGCTAAACTTCACCTCAAGAGATGCTTCGAGGGGATGAATTCGGAGTGCAGAAAGCATCGGAGGATTTGGTTCAGCCAGCCGGAGTGCCGGCCAAGGACCCGCTGCTGTATGATCTCCCGTTGACGCTGGAAGTGGAACTTTACCCGCTCGGCTTTCCCTTAAAGCTGCAAACGAACTCGCAGGCCATTCTGCAAGCCGCGCAGGAGAGTTGGGGACTCTCCAACCGGCGGTTCATGGAAACCGCGATCGAGGTGCGTGCGGGCATCTTCGGTGAAGGCCCGTGCGATCGATCCCGGCCGGCCGTATTCCGGGGTCAGCGCAATCTTGTCTCGATTGTGGCGGACTCCTCGAACTCGGCCGTGTGCGACCTGAAAAGCGGCTTCAGCTATTGCTGGGTCACGCCGAATACCGCAGCCGACCGGGAGTATTTCCGGTATTTCTTTCTGGAGGCTCTGACCTTTACAGCGCTGGGCGGCCGATACACCATCCCGGTGCACGCCGCCTGCGTGGAACTCGGCGGCAAAGGCGTATTGCTCTGCGGCGAGTCGGGCGCCGGAAAGAGCTCGTTAGCGTATGCCTGCGCGCGCCGTGGATGGGCCTTCATTTGCGACGACGGCACAAATCTCATCCGGAAACAGGGACCCACGCTGGTGGTGGGCGACTGTCATCACCTGCGCCTCCGTGGGGATGCGTCACGACTCTTCCCGGAACTCGCCGGGTTGCTGGCGCGACAGCACCCGAATGGAAAGATGACGATCGAAATCCGCACGGCGGATCTGCCGGGTTTTAGGGTTGCCGCAGAGAGTCAGATTCACACTCTACTGTTCCTGAATCGGAGGGAACATGGCCCGGTGGGATTCGCGCGAGTAGAGAGAGGGAAGGCATACGGGGAGTTGTGCTCCGTGATCAATCTCGGTCCACGTTCGCTGCGGGCGGCGTGGCGGCGGGCGTATCGAGACCTGTTGCGGGTCTGTCCCGTCTGGGAATTCACTTACTGGGATTTGGATGAAGCCGTAAACCGGTTGGAGGCTTTAGTGCAAGAGGGGGGTTGACATGCGTTCTCTGGTGTTGCTCCTGGCGGCAACCGCTATCGCGGTTGGGCAAAGTTCTTCGGGGTTGTTGACTGGGGAAATCCACGACCCCTCCGGCGCCTTGGTGGAGGGCGTCCGAATAACGGCGGTTCAGAAACAAACGGGATTTGAGCGCACCGTGTCGAGTACATCGGTCGGACAGTACACTGTTTCCGATTTGGCGCCCGGAATCTACACGGTGAGAGCCGAGAAGGCCGGATTCAGCACGATCACCGTGGAGCGGGTTGCGGTGGAACTGAACCAGAAAGCGCGTTTGGATCTTGAACTCGCGTTGGGCGACGAGCGCACGACGGTGACAGTCTCGACGCCGGTCTCCGGTGTTCAGACAGCGGATGCCTCGGAAGGCTATCAACTTCCCAATACAGCCTCACGTGCGTTGCCGCTCGGAGAGCGCGATCTCCTCTCGTTCGTCACGCCGGGACCGGGAGCCATTCCGCGCCAGTTGGGCGGATTCGGTCACGACATCGCGAACGACGTGCAGGCAGCACGGGGCGCCGTAGCGTGGAACCCGCCAGTGAACGGTGCCCGCTCCACCGCGAACGTGTATCTCCTCGATGGCATCTACAACACCGACCGGACTGTGTTCGTGATTGCGGTGAACCCCCTGATGGAGTCCATCGAAGACTTTCGCGTGCTGACGTCCCTGGCTCCGGCGGAGTGTGCGCAAAACGGCGGAGCCGTCGTGAATATGGTGACACGCTCCGGCGCTGCGCGATTCCACGGCAGCGCGTTCGAATTCCTCCGCAACGATGCGACTGATGCGCACAGCTTCTTTGATGATGCGGCGCTGCCGCCATCTCTCTTCCGCCAGAATCAGTTTGGAGGCTCGCTGGGAGGGCCTCTCGGGCACGGCCGTACGTTTTTCCATGGCGCGTATGAAGGGCTCCGGAACAGAACGGCCAAGTCGAGTCTCCACCTGCTGCCGGATGCGACTTTCCGGAGCGGTGATCTCAGCGCGGCTAATCCGATTTTTGATCCGAACACTCTCGATTCGGCAGGAAACCGACAGCCGTTCCCCGGAAACCGTATTCCGGCGGCGCGCATCGATCCCATTGCCCGGAGTTTCCTCGACAAGTTTCAACCACTGCCCAACCGGGCGCCGGGTGGTCAGGGCAATTATCTGGATGCCACGCCGAATGAGAGCAGCCAGAATGACGGCTCCATTCGTATCGATCATCAGTTTCAAAATCAGGGCCGGCTGTTCGGCCGTTACACGCTGAACGACGCGCACAACGTGATCGCGGGCGCCTTCCCGGAGCGGCCGACCCGCGAGGAGTTGCACGCCCAGCAGGTTGCGCTCAGCTATACCATCAATGGAGCGTACTGGCTGAACGAGGCCCACATTTCCTTCACGCGACTGAATGTCGCCAGCCTGCCGCGAAGCGCCTTCCAGAGCGATGCGCTCAGCGATCTCGGTATCTCGGGATTTCCGAAAGATCCGGCATATTACGGCTTGCCTTCTTTCGTGATCACCGACTTCGAGACCGTGGTGGACAACGCAACGCGTCCGCAACTGGAGCGGAACAATACCTGGTATGCCGCCGACGGCATCTCTGGCACGCGGGGCCGGCACAACTGGAAAGCCGGAGTTCAGTGGCTGCACTTTCAACTGAACTATCTTCAGAGCCAAATGCCGCGGGGCCAGTACATTCTGAACGGGACTTTTACGACAGACCCCAAGCATCCCGATACGACCGGCGAACCGTTTGGGGACTTCCTGCTGGGCTTTCCACAAATCACTCGGCGGAGCGTCGGCTCGCCGCAGGCCTATCTGCGGCAGGAGGACATCGGCGTCTACGTTCAGGACGACTGGAGACTGACTTCCAACCTGACGTTGAACCTGGGACTTCGCTATGAATACGCCTCGCCTTACACGGAGCAACGCGGGAATCTGCTCAACCTGGATTACTCCACCCTGCCGCGGGCGCCACGGCTGGTACAGGTGGCTACTCCGAGCGCGCCCGACCGCAACAATTTCGCGCCCCGCATCGGGTTTGCCTGGCGGCTCCCGGGATTTTCCGGTGCAGGCCATGACACGGTTCTGCGCGGGGGTTACGGGATCTACTACGCTCCCGAGATCGCTGCCGAAGCCTACGATCTCATCCGCAATACCCTGCGCAACGAAGAGAATCAAACCAACGGCCTTATCCCCGTGCTGACGCTAGCTAACGGTTTCCCGAGCACAGCATCCACCGGCTTTCCATCCTACTATGGCCTTGACGCCAACGCGCGCACGCCGTACGTGCAGCAATGGACCGTGAGCCTGCAGCGGGATGCCGGCCACGGAGTGGTCGCTGAAATGGCGTATCTGGGAACCAAGGGAACGAAGTTGGGCCGGTTCCGCCGATTCAATACGCCGCTCCAGGTTGAGACGGGAGCCAATCTCGGCCCGCGTCCGGGAGATTTGCAGAGCTTGCGGACCTTTCCTGAACTAGGTCCCATCTTCCAGCGCCAGCATATCGCGAATTCCAACTACCAGTCGCTTCTGCTCAGGGTTGAAAAGCGGTACCGGCAGGGGCTGGGGCTGCTGGCGAGTTTCGTATGGGCGAAGTCGATCGACGACGCGGACTCGATCCTGCCCGGTGTGTATGAAAGCTTTGGTGCGCAGGACGAACGAAACCTGCGTTTGGAGCGTGGTCTGTCGTTCTTCGACGTGAGGAAGCGCTTCAGCGCGGGATTCGTCTATGATTTTCCGGCTCCGAAACGTTTCACATGGTTACTGAGCGCGTGGCGCACGAGCGGCATTCTCACCTTCCAGGACGGCACTTCGCTCAATCCGGTCTATTTTGGCACCGACATCGCAAATTCCGGAACGCCGAACCGGCCTGATACCGTCTCGGGGCAGCAGATTAGTCTGCCCAAGTCACAGCGGACAATCGAACGTTATTTCAATACGGATGCGTTCGCGACGCCGGCCACTTATACCTTCGGCAATGCTGGCCGGAACGTAATCCCGGGACCGGGAAACGAGGTGGTCGACATTTCGTTACAGCGACGGATCCGGCTGCGTGAAAGCGCCGGTCTCGAGTTTCGCGTCGATGCGCTGAATCTCTTCAATCACCCCAACGTCGGAATTCCTGGCCCCTATCCGGACTTCGGGCCTTTCTTCGGACGAATCTTTTCCACCGGTGAGCCACGGCGCCTGCAGTTTGGCCTGCGACTGGACTTTTAGACGGGATGCCGCGCCAATTGCCATCCCATTTGGCGGCGCTGATCGACGCGCTACGCCTGAAGGTCGCCGACCCGGAAGCGCTGCGGAATTTCGACGAGCACGACTGGGGAAAAACTCTCGCCTTCTGCGATCGCACGCAATTGACGTTGGCCTTGGGCGCCGCCTGCAACGGCATCCTGCCCGAATGGGTGCGCGACCGGATATCGAGCGACGCCGCGCGCAATGTGGAACGCTGGAGGAGAATTCGCGCCGCCTACGAGGAGATTGCGGCGGAGTTTACGCGCCACAGCATCGAACATGCCGTCCTGAAGGGATTCGCGCACTGTCCGGAGTTTGTACGGGAACCCGCGCAGCGTGTTCAGTACGACATCGATCTTCTGCTGCGCCGCGAGGACGTGCTCGCCGCCCGCGACCTCTTACTGCCGCTGCGCTACGAGGCGCTGAAGGGTCTGGAGCGCCTCCCGGTCGATCATCTGCCGGTCATGATTCGCCGGACCGGGTGGCGCTGGCGCGGTGACGACTTCGACCCGGAAATTCCGCCGGAGGTGGAACTGCATTTCCGTTTGTGGGACGGCGCGACCGAGCGGTTCGCTCCCACCGGACTGGAGGCATTTTTCGATCGCCGCGGAGAGTCTGTCGTTGACGATGATTTGCGGTTCCCGGCGCTCGATCTTGCCGATCGCGTCGGCTATTCCTCACTGCATCTGCTGCGGCACCTCTTGCGGGGGGATTTGCGCCCGGGGCACGTCTACGAACTGGCCTGTTTCCTCGACCTGTTTCACGACGACGCCGATTTCTGGCTGCGGTGGCGGCAACTGCACTCCGACTCTCTGCGCCAGTTGGAATTGATCTGCTTCCGCATAGCCGATGTCTGGTTTCACTGCCGCATTCCCGCTCCGGCCCTGGAGCAATTACCGGACGGGATCGAGCGGTGGCTCAATATCTATGCACTCGCTCCGCTTGAAGGCCTCGTCAGTCCTAACAAGGACGAGTTGTGGCTGCATCTCAGTCTTGTGAACAATGCGCCTGACCGGTTTAGGATTATCAGGCGGCGGTTGTTGCCCTTACAGATACCCGGACCCGCAGAGGGCGTAGAGGTCCCGGAGGCGCAGCGCACGAGGGCCTTTCGGCTGAGCATGCGCTGGAGTCAAGGAAGACGCATTCTCGCGCGTACCAGGCACCACGCGCGCGCGCTGGTTCCGGTGATTGTGCACGGCGTCCGTTGGTGGTGGGAAGGACTGGAAGTGGAACCGGCGTTCTGGCGATTCCTGGCCGCCGCGGCTCTTTTCGAGCTTGGCATGTTCGTCTTCATTCTGCTCTTCAACCTCTTCCTGACGGAAGCGGGGTTCCGCGAGACCTCTCTAGGGCTGATCGCGGGTGCGATGACGGCAGGCAATCTGGCTGGCGCCCTGCCCGCGGGTCTCATGGTTCAGCGGCTGAAACCGAACCTTGTGTTGTGTGCCGCTTTTCTGATGCTTGCAATAGTCTCCGCCCTGCGCGTCACGGTATCGAGCGAAGCAGCGTTGATCGGCCTTAGCTTTCTCAGTGGCTCCATCCTTTCGCTGTGGGCAGTATCTATTCTTCCCGCCATCTCCTCGTTGACGGCCGAACGCAGCCGTTCCGTCGCGTTCAGCCTCTTCGTAGCTACCGGCATCGGCGTCGGAGTAGCCGGCGGAATGATCGGCGGTCAATTGCCGGGCTGGCTCGGGCGACTTGGCGCCGTTCACCCGAAACAGACTGCCCTGCTGCTAGGCTGCGCACTGATGGCGCTCTCCGCGGTTCCGGCTTTCCGCTTGCGGATCGCGCGGCCGCCACGCGAGCAAAAACTGTATCCGCGGAACCCTGTCCTCATCCGTTTCCTCTCGGCTTGGGCATTGTGGAGTCTGGCCGTGGGTGTCTTCAATCCCTTCTTCAACGTCTACTTCTCCAAGCACTTGAGTCTCTCCGTGGAGCGAATCGGGTGGGCCTTCTCCGCAGCCCAGTTCATGCAAGTGCTCGCGGTGTTGGGAGCGCCGGCAGTGTTCCGCCGCTTTGGATTATCGAGAGGCATAGCCGGCATGCAGGCGTCTACCGGTCTGGCACTACTGTTTCTCGCCATTGCCCCATCGCCGGTCGCTGTACTCGCCTATACCTTGTATATGGTCTTCCAGTGCATGAGCGAGCCAGGTGTATTCACGCTGCTCATGAACGGCGTACAACCCGCTGAACGAGGCGGCGCGTCGGCACTGATATTTTTCGTGGCGTACGCGGCGCAGGCAGTGGCAGCGGCAGCGGGTGGAGTCGCCTTCACGCACTTGGGCTACCCATTGCCGCTAAGCCTGGCCGCCGTGGGAGCCTTGCTCGCAGCCGTGTTGTTTGCCCGATTGCCGGACCGCACACAATCTTCCAGCACTTCGCAGACCTCGTCCTGATAGCGCTCCAGAGTGAAGCGCTGTTGCCAGGCAGCGCGAGCGTTCACTCGAATGGATTCTGCGCCAGGTGTCAGGGCGTGACGGATTCTCGCCGCGAGGGATTCAGGAGATGGATTCGGAACGAGAAAGCCGTTAATTCCATCGTCGATGATTTCCGGAATCCCGCCGGATGGATAAGCCACTACAACCGAGCCCGCGGAGAACGCCTCGAGGATGACGCGGGTGCTTCCTTCGTGCGCCTGGGACGGCACCACGAGGATGTCCAGACCAGCCAGGACCTCCGCTACGTCGTCGCGCCAGCCTGTGAACTCGAAAGGCAATCCTTCCGCTTCCTTTCGAACCAGGTTTTCATAGGAAGGATCGGAAAAGAGCGGGGCGCCGCAAATAATAAAGCGGCATTCGGGCAACTCCGGCAGGAGAATCCGGGCTGCGCGGACAAAGTCGAGTTGCCCTTTCTCGGGCGCGATCCTGCCGAGCAATCCTATGCGCCAAGATCCCGCGCCCGGCAACCGGTCGCGCCGGCAGTCCCGCGCGCCGTTGTAAATGACCCGGGTGGGATAGTCGCCGATCCACGTACTAACGAAGCGGCACGAGGCCACTACGGTAGCGCGTAGCGTCCGCAAACTCCATGTGGCAAGCCTGATGGAGTAGCCTCTATCCAGCAAGCTGTGCGCATGAAACAAGACCGGAATTCGCGGCCGCGCCAGCGCCACGGCGGGGAGCAGGCGCGGACCGTTGATGTAAATCAGGTCGGCAGAGGGCAAGCGATTCGCCAGTTGGGCCGTATCCCGAATGAATCGGACTACGTCACCGGCGCGCTTGCTTCCGGCATAGTACGGACCGCAATTTATGGGCTGTATCGGAATCTCCAACTCACGGAGTCGCCGAACCAGCATTCCATCTCCTGGAAGGGCAACGCGCGCCGGCCACCCTCGCCGGAGAACGGCTGGCAGGAGATCGAGCAAACACTGTTGCGCACCCCCGAGATCGCTGTACTGGTCCAGGAAAAGGATGTTCATGCTTCCGCTTCCCGGACGGCGAGCGCCAAGACAAAGAAATACACGGGCAGCACTCGCCAGTATGTGAGAATGTCGCCGGAGAACATCTGCAGCGCTTGCCCGGCCCAGAAACTGAAGCACCACGCTCCCAGGAAAGCGGCGCTCTGTCTTGTGCTGCGCGCGGCACGATAGGCGGTCCTCAGAATCTGAGCCAACAGAAAGAGGACCGCGACAAGTCCCGGAATACCAGTTTCCACCAGCAGCGTCAGATACATGTTGTCGCCAACTGTGGCGCTCCCGATGTAGTCCGAGTAAGGCAGTGTCTTATAGCCCGTTCCCAGCAACGTATGCCAGGGATGCTCCACAAGAAAGCCGGCCAGAATGCGCCAGCTTCCCAATCGTCCGGAGAGGACGCCTTCAGTGGCGGAGAAGAAGTATTGGATGGAGAGCCAGAGCCGGGACCAGAACAACTCCGCAAAGCTGGGGAAGATGAACCACGCAAGCGCGCCGCCCCCGGCAATGACGGCAAGCGCCGCTGTCACGATTCTTCTCAGGCTGATGTGCTTCGAGTTGAGCCAGAGCAGCGCAATTGTTGCCGCCATCAGGTTGACGATCGAAGCCCGGGAATAGGAAAGCATGAGCACCAGCGCGAGCAGTCCACCGGCCGGCCACAACAACCACGATGAAAATATGTTCCTGATGCCTGGACGAAAAACGACGGTCAGAATCATCACGAGGAAGAACACGCAGTAATTGCCCAAAGTGCTGGCCTCATAGAATAGTCCCTGCGCCCGGCGGTAGACGCCGCTGTCCAGCCAGACAAACTGCGGACCGAAGCCGGCAGGGGCCGGCAGTTGGAAATAGAAATCGACGCAGGCAAAGATCGCCACTGCCACTGCCGCTCGAAGCAGCCAGCGGCAGGAGGTGACGCTGTCGATCCCGCAGTGCGTGGCGGGCCCGTGTACCACGTACAAGAACAGGTAAATGGAAATGCCGAATAGGGCCACTCGCGCGAGACTCGCGGCCCCGATCGCAAAGCCGGAGTACAAGAGGGCCATCGTGAGGCTGGCGAGCAAAATCGAAAAGAAAGCAAGCATGGCGGCGGCGAGGCCGTCGATCACAAACCGCCATTCATCAATTCGTAGCAGCCCAATGCATACGCCAGCGGCGGCCAGCAGCAGAGACGGGTGGGGTCCGGAGTTCCCCAAGGCCATCGGAAGCGGCGGCAGCAAGACAGCGGAAGCCAGAAACCAAGTCACCCAGCGGATAGGGCTGAGCAGCAGCCACCAACCGGCCAGCACCAGCAGCAACGGGAGTATGAGCAGCCCTTTCCACATCGCGTCCGGGGCCAGGGCGATGGCGGCGGCGTAAGCGCCGAGCAAAACGGCAGCACGAAGGCGTCGGCTCGAATCCAGATGAGCGATCATCGGTCCGCCGGGATGGTGTCGTCCCGCCAGGTCCCGTCGACCCGCCGCTGCCGGGTGAACGTGATGCTGAGGTAGACACCGGAAACGAGCAGGCCAGCCGCCAGCGCCGCCAAGGCATTCAAAGGCAGGTTGGGGAAGCTCGGCTTCTGTGGGACAACTCCGGGATCCACAATCTTCAGTCGCTCCCCGCGATAACCAATCGTTCCCTGTAACTCGCGGAGACGGATCGAGGCAGCGTCATGGACGGTGGTCGCTTCGCGCAACTCCGCCTCAATGGTGCTGCGTTCGGCAAGGCGTCGAGCCAGCAAGAGCCCCCTGTTCTTCACGTCCTCTTCCAGGGCGCGGCGCTCTTTTTCCAGCGCCGCTGCCCGGGAACGGGCGGCGTCGAGTTCTTCGCGCGCCCTCTCCGGACTGTCGTGCGCCGCACCACTGCCTGCCGCGGAAAGCGCTCTCACGCGATCGCTCCATTCCGCCACGTCAGCGTTGGCTGAGGCGGACGTCCGCCGCAGCCGGCCACCAGCCTTGGCCAAGGAGTCGATTTCGTTCTTCAACGAATCCACCGGCGCCGTGCCGGAGACAGTACGCCAGAGCGACTGAGCTTTTTCGAGGCGGGCGCGAGAGGATTCCTCCTGCTGTCGTGCCTCGTCTAACAGATCCGCTTCGGACTCGCGTAGCAGCCTCTGGCTCATCTTGACTGTTTCTTCGGCGATGAACTGTCCGAGGCCTTGCGCGGCCTTCGGTTCCGGCAGAGTGGCCGAGATCTCCAGGATGCGCGTATCCCGGATCTTCGACACCTTCAGGACCCGCTTCCGCCAGCTTTCGAGAGACGAGCCGCCCTGCAGCCCCCTGAGATGGAGTTGCTCTACAGCGCGCTGGAAGAGCGAATCACTGGACGCGAAGTGTTCGTAGGTCCGCAAGGATTCCAGATACACAGGGCTCACCGCGGTGGCGGTGCGAACGTCGCTGCCGACTGGAGAATCAATGAGAATGCTGGCCGTCGCTGTGTAGCGATTCGGCAGAATGAGGCTGACCGCAACGGCGATTGCTACGGCAACACCGCAGGACACGGCAACCGTCGACCACCGGCGGGTCACGTAGTCGACGTAGCTGAAAGCGTCGAAAGCTGTTTGCATCAGTCCCTCCGAGCCGACCGGAATGGAATGCGCTAGTGGTCTGCGGCGAGCAGATTAACCATTATCCAGCACCGTTCGGGCGCGCTTGACCTTCTCGAGGATGTCGGCTGCCTTGGCTGTCCAAACGAATGGTTTGGGCTTGTCGTTGTGCTTGTCGATGTAGTCGCCGATGGCCATGATCAATTCCTCGACATCACGGAAGACCCCGCGGCGTAGCCTCTGCTCGGTGAGATCGCGGAAGAAGCGCTCGACCATGTTGAGCCACGAACTACTGGTCGGGGTGAAGTACATGTGAAAGCGCGGATGGCGCGCCAGCCACTTCTGCACCTTCGGATGCTTGTGCGTGGCGTAGTTGTCGGCGATCAGGTGCAGGTCTTTGCTGGGCGGCGTCAGGTCGTCGATGACGCGTAGAAACTTCAGCCACTCCTGGTGACGGTGCCGGTCGTCGCACATACTGATCACGGTGCCATCCAGCGTGCTCATGGCGGCGAACAGCGTCGCGGTTCCATTGCGCTTGTAGTCGTGGGTCATGGTGCCGCAGCGACCCTTCTTCAGCGGGAGTCCAGGCTGCGTACGGTCCAGCGCTTGGATCTGGCTCTTTTCATCGGCGCACAGCACGATGGCGTGTTCCGGCGGGCTGAGGTAGAGCCCAATGATGGCTTCCAGTTTCTCCGCGAACTCCGGATCGTTGCTGACTTTAAACGTGCGCGACAGGTGCGGCTTCAAGCCATGTCTGTGCCAGATGCGACGCACGCTCTTCTCACTATTGACTCCCGCATAATATAGAGTTATTCCAGACGCAGTAAGGATTGTTTCCAGAAAGCGCTAATCAAACGCGGGCGGCGGCGCATCCGGCGCAGCGTGGTGCGGGCCGCCTCGCTAAGGTGCCAGTAGTCTTTGGGGCAGACGTTGGCCAGTTCGTGGTGCTTCCAGTAGCTCCAGATGTACTCGACCGGATTGAGTTCGGGTGCGTAGCCCGGCAGGTATTGGACCTCGATCCGTCCGGCCAGACTCTCGATGTGGTCGCGTACTAACCGACTCCGGTGGGCAGGCAGCCCGTCCCAGATGACCAGCAAGGGTCCGCGGATATGCCGGACCAGCGCTTGCAGGAACTCCACTACCTGCGGACTCTTGACGCTCCCGGCGTAGAGCCGGAAGTAGAAGTTCCACACCGTGAGGCCGGCCACCGCCGACAGGCTCTTCCAATTGAAGTTGTAGTCCAGTACAGGCGTTTGCCCACGCGGGGCCCACATACGACAACGGTGCGGACGCTGACTCAGCCCGCTTTCGTCGACAAAGACTATCGTGCGCCCCTGCGTGCGGGCTTTTTTTTAATGGCCGGCCAGGTCTTTCGCTTCCAGGTTCGGATCGCCGCCTCGTTTCGCTCACGCGCCCGGCCGACGGGTCGTTGCGGACTCCAGCCCAGTCCCACCAGAATCTTCCAAACATGACCTTCGTGGTAGGTGACGCCAAACTCCTCCTCGATCAAATGCGCCACACGCGGGCAGGTCCACAGGGGCGTCTCATAGCCCAACGATTCCGGTCCCTGCAACAGAAGCTCGCTCAGGCGCTGACGATCCTCGCTCGTGAGGAGGGGTTTGCGGCCGGCGCGGCCGGCCTTGCGCAACCCGTCTTTGCCGCCCGCCCGATACTCCTGCACCCAGCGGGCTACGGTCTGCCGCGCCACTTTCAACCGGCGGGCCACCTCCGCCTGCTTCAATCCCTTCTCCCACAAGCGGATCGCCTCGAAGCGGCGTTTCTCCAAGGCCTCGAAATCACGTCGCACTCCGGCAGCATTGCCCATACCAGGTTAGACGTAGTATCGCGGGAAAAGTGTCGCTATATTACGCGGGAGTCAATAAGACCCGCCGCCTCCGCCATCGTGCGGGTGCTCCACTGGGTCGCGTTGGCGGGGGTCTCCTGGGTGGTCCTCCGGACCACCTCCTGCACTTTGGCTGGTGTGATGGTTGGGGTACGGCCAGGCCGCGGTGCGTCTTTCTCCAATCCGGCCAAACCCAATTTCAAAAAACGCTTTCTCCAGCGAGCCGCTTTCTGGTTGCTGATGCCGATCTCGGCGGCGATCTCCAGATCCTGCTTGCCGGCTGCCGCCAACAGGACGACGCGCGCTCGTTCGACTTGGCGGGCAGGCAGCGACCGGCCCCGCGCCCACTGCTGCAAGACTTGCTTCTGGTCGTCGGTTAACACGATAGTGGGTGCGACACGCATGCGCTTCGTCTCCTGATTATAGAGACGTCGCTCTGTCGTTATTGGTTACTATTTAGGTCGCAGTACACTAGTGTAGCCAGTATGGCAATACTGCTGTCCGCGATTGCGGCGCTGACAGTTCTGCTGATCGCCCCTAACCTCTCATTTCATTTCGATGTTACACCCAAAGTATCGATTCTACTTATCGGCATTTCTGGCCTTCTGCTGTTTCCAGGGCTCGTCAAGAACAGCTTCTCTGCCCTTCTGAAAAGGCCTCCAGGCCGCTGGCTCCTTTTCCTGGCTGCTCTTAATCTCCTCTCGCTGTCAATCTCCACGGCTCTGTCGACGGATGCCGCCCTTTCTTTGAACGGTAGTGGCTGGCGCCAGTTCGGGCTGCTCACCCAAGCGGGAGTACTACTTTTTGCCGTTCTTCTCGCCGGATGTTTGATAGAGGAACGCAACGGAGCGCTTTGGTTTTTGCGCATTACGACGATCACAGGAATGCTGACAGCCATCTACGGGGCTATGCAATATTTCGGCTGGGATCCAATCCTTCCGGCCGCCGCGTATAACGTGGGTGAGGGTGAATGGACCATCGTCAGACCGCCAGGCACGCTGGGGCACGCCAGTTACTTCGCTACGTTCCAGCTCTATGCGGTGTTTGCAGCCGTTGCGCTCCGGACGATGGAACAGAACCGGATTGGGCGCTGGATTGCTTCCTGCGGTTGCCTGCTCGGCGTGTGCGCTATTATATTGAGCGGAACACGCTCCGCCATCCTGGGTCTGGCAGCGGGCGGCATCTTTCTGCTCGCATGGAAGAGACCTCGGCCGCGTACGGTGCATGTGGCGGCAACCCTGTTGTTCGTCGCCGCTGCCTCCGCTTTTTACTACTCACCGGCCGGGCTAAAACTCCGCGGGCGGACGCGCTGGTATATCGAAGACCGGTCGGGCGGCGCGAGGATTCCGCTATGGCGCGACTCCCTGCGCATGTCGAGGGAGCACCCGGCCCTGGGCTTTGGTCCGGAGATCTTTGCGGTGCAATACCCACGATTTCAGTCGCTCGAAGTGGCGCGCGCATATCCCGACTTCTATCAGGAATCGCCACACAACATCTTCCTGGATGCATTGGTTGCGCAAGGTCTCCCCGGGTTGCTGATACTGGTGGGTTTTTGCGGAGTGGCTGTCGTTGGCATCCGCAAAGGCTCCCCGGAGGGCCCGGCGATAGGCGCGGGGTTTCTGGCGGGGCTCGTCGCCCAACAGTTCCTGTGCTTCACCGTACCCACTGCGGTTTTCTTCTATGCAATGGTCGCTGTTCTGGCGAGCCACGGAACGCCGGCCGCGCCACACGAGTTGCCTCGCATGATTCCGCTGGCAGCGTGCCTGGCTGCGCTATTCTTGCTGACCTACGCTGTGCGCCTCGCTGTGACGGATGCGCTGCTGGCGCAGGTGAAGCGCGATCTCGACGCCGGCGTCTATGAGGCAGCCGCCGCACGGTACGAACAGTCGCGCCGCTGGCGGCCGGCAGGCGGCAGTGCGGACCTTTACTACTCCCGCGCCATGCTCCAGCTATCACAACGCCAGACGGATCCTATCCGTCGGTTCCAAGCTTGGCAGCACGCGATGGCGGCGGCGGTGAGGGCCGCGAGTGCGGCGGAAGACCGCGCGAACGCTCTGGTGAATCTGGCGGCCTTCCAGTCAGCAGTCAACGACGCCGCGGCCGTGGAACACTCCCTTCTCTCTGCGAGCGCGGCGGCGCCGAACTGGTACAAACCCAAGTGGTTGCTCGCGCGGCTCTACGAATTGACCGGCCGATTGCCGGAAGCCGAGGAGCAGGCGATGGCGGCAGTGGAGCGGAATGGCGGTCACAATCCGGAAGTGCGGAGGACTCTTCAAGAGGTTCAAGCTCGCGGAGACATCGCGCACTAGCCCCTTGCCACCGCGGACAATGTCCGTTAGCATTAGCGCAATGAGGTGAGCAAGATGGGGCGTGTAATTGCTGCTTTTTTCGCATTCTGCATTCTCCCGGCATTCGCTCAGGTGCCGACGCTGGTCGATAATGCAGTTCTGAATGCCGCCAGCTTTGCCCGCAATCAGGCTGTTGCTCCGGGCTCGCTGGTTTCGATCTTTGGCGACAATCTGGCCACCCAACTCGCATCCGCCAGCACAGTTCCATTCTCAACGTCACTGGGCGGTGTCAGTGTAACGTTCGGAGGCATTCCCGCGCCGCTGCGGGATGTGGTTCCCGGATCTGCCGGAGCTCGAGCGCAGATCAACGCGCAGCTTCCGTGGAATCTTCTGGGCGGGCCGGTGCAGGGCAGCACCCAGATCATCGTCACGGTGAATGGTGTATCTTCCGCAGCGCAAACGGTCCCACTGGCCGAGCTCGCCCCAGGTATTTACAGCATTCCGCCTGGAGTTGGTAACGCGATAGCCGTCCTGCCGGATGGCACGATTGCTGCACCAGTCGGATCGATTCCAGGCTTTCAGACTCGCCCCGCAAAAGCGGGAGAAGCGATTTTCTTTTACGCGAATGGGCTGGGACCGGTCGATTCTCGGATCGCAGACGGAGCAGACTCTACCGACCGCCTCCGAAATACCCTGACGGTACCTACCGTCGTCATTGACGGGATAGCGGTTACGCCGCTGTTTAGCGGTCTTGCGCCGCAGTATCCGGGTGTGAACCAGGTGAACTTCGTTGTGCCGAACGGCGTCCGGCCGGGCAACGTGTCCCTGCAGATCCAGATCGGAAACGTCACCAGTCCGCCCCAAGTCACCATCGCAGTCCAGTGATATTACCAGGCACCGCGTCCGCTCAACACGCAGAGGATGACGCCATACATCCGAAGTGTGAGGTGCCTAACCAAATGGATGCCACATCGTCTCTGTAGCCCAGCTCGGCCGTCCTCCGGGAGAAGTCCGGAAGTCACGGCCTGGTAATCGTCGGGTAACTGACGCCGAGTTGCTCCAAATACGTCTTATACTTCGCCGGATTGAAGTAGTGCTTCTTCATGTCCTCGCGGTATTCGCTCATGATCCGCTTGTTAAGCCAGATGGCGGGCTGGTCTTCGGGACGTAGCAGTGGCGTGTACTTCACGTCCTTCGTCTGCACGGCCCGGAAGTAGTTCCAGGAACTGGCGATCAGATCGGGCTTCAGCAGAAGGTCGAGCACGGTGAGAGCAATCACCTTCGCTCCGGCTGTCGCGCCCTTGTGCGCGATCGGCGTTGCCGAAGCAATGGAGTCGTACCAACTGTGCCCCGGAGGCCCCGGAATGTTAGACGGAAACCGCAGCACGACCGTCGGAACCGTCCAGGAGACATCACCGATGTCATCCGATCCGCCGCCGAGCGAAGTACCCGTGGACGGCCCTTGTAGGGCTTCCGTCTTGGTTGTTAGGCCGGTCTCGTTCGCCTTGAGTTCGCGCTGCACGGCCTTCGCAAGAGCCTGATCTTCGGCCGACCACTGCGGCAGTCCCACGGTCTTGATGTTCTCGCCCATCGCCTCCGCAACCGGACGGTTGCCGTGTACCGGCCATGCGGCTCCCAGCACTTTCGAGCTGACTGTAGTACCCGTCATCAGCGCCGCGCCTTTCGCCATGTCGTCGCCGATCTGCCACAATTCCTTGATGCGCGGAAAATCGAGTTCACGAAAGAAGTACCAGACCGACGCGACCGGAGGAACCACGTTGGGCTGATCGCCGCCGTTCGTGATCACATAGTGCGAGCGCTGCTGCAAACGAAGGTGCTCACGCCGGTAGTTCCAGCCCGCGTTCATCAGTTCCACGCCATCCAGTGCGCTACGCCCGCGCCACGGCGCTCCTCCGGCGTGCGCGCTCTGGCCGTGAAACGTGTATTCTACCGACACCAGTCCGCTGTTGTTGTTCGCTGTGCCCCAAGACACGCTCATCGTGCTGGCAACGTGAGTGAACAGCACCACATCGACATCCTTGAACAAGCCCGCGCGGACATAGTGCGCTTTGCCCGCGAGTTGCTCCTCGGCGACACCAGGCCAGATCTTGATCGTTCCCGGCAGGCGCTCGCGCTCCATTATTTTCTTCACCGCCAATGCCGCGGAGATCTGGAGAGGCAGGCCGGTGTTGTGGCCTTCGCCGTGGCCGGGAGCGCCTTCGACAAGCGGGTCCTGATAAGCCACGCCCGGTTTCTGGGACGCCTGCGGAACGCAGTCGATATCCGAGCCGAGTGCGATTACGGGCTTGCCGGAACCCCAGGTCGCCACCCACGCAGTCGGGATGCCGGCAACGCCTCGCTCCAGCCGGAAGCCCTCTTTCTCAAGGATGCCTGAAAGATATTTAGAGGTCTCGAACTCCTGGAATCCAAGTTCGCTGAAGCTGAACAGCATGTCCACCATTACCTGCGTGCGATCGTGCATTCGAGCAACTTCGCCGGAGGCATCGGCTTTCATGGCGGCCAATCGGGCTTCCGCAGTCTGCGGAGCCGCACTCCGCGCGACGAGCAGTGCGATGGTGGCAACCCACAACGCGTGTCTTATCATGTTTCTGCTAGTATAGTCCGGAATTTCCAGATATCGCCCGGCTTGGAAGCAGTGTGTCCATGAGCACACCGGAGCGGACATTGTCTCCACGATCGCGGAATGAAGGCGGTAAGAATCGACTGCGGCCGCATGGGCGAATTTATCGGTGGGGTCAACCTTGGCTGCTTCGTTTCGAGGCAGCACCGAATCGAGAACCCGATTGGCACTGGCGATGTCTTCCGCTTTGCCCGACTCGTACGCCGTTCTCAGTTCGTTCACCGAGTGCGCCGTTTTTCAGGAGTTTCCATTTGCCGCGCCGGACTGCAAGCTGTCCGGCAGAGCTCCAAGATCGCCGCGTGCGCAGACTTCGCGCTTCCAAGCATCATGGGCATCGCGTCCCGCCCGTCGATCGTGCGGTCGGAAGGAAGCGGCGCTCGAATTCAAGATTTGGAAACCTGTTCACATACTTCGCAGGCAGAACATGGAGTCCTGATGAGCGCAATCATTCGTCGCTCAACTCTTGTTCGGAAACTTTGGCGATGTAGGCATCGCTTGCGGCCGCGGAACCAATTTGCCGTTCTTCACATACGCTTCGCCGCGCGGTGCGAGGTGTGCGATCATGCGGTTCCGCCATTCGGATAGGCGCGACACTGCGGCCTGTTTAGTAGCCAGATCATTCAATTCGTGTGGATCGCGTTCCAGATCGAACAACTGTTCCGTGCCATCGTACGCGTGATAGATATACTTCTCCCGGCCATCGGTAAGCGCATTCCAATGGTTTTGCGGGCTGTAGCAGATACCATGCTCCAGGTCGAGGTACGGGCGCCAGCCTTGCGTTTTCCCTTCAATCAGCGGCAGCAGGCTTCGGCCATCCAATTCTGGATGCTCCGGCGCTCCAGCGGCGTCTAGAAACGTAGGCAAGACATCGCGAAGTTCCACCGTCTGGCTGAACACTGCTCCCCTTTTGGCGGAAAGCAACCCGGTCGGCCATCGCAACAGCAGCGGAATCCGCGCTGAAGGTTCGTACGCATACGACTTCCGCCACAGGTGTTGGTCGCCGGTCATATCGCCATGATCCGAGACAAACAGGATCATCGTCTGATCCAGCAGGCGTCTCTTTTCCAGGCTCGCCAGAATTTTTCCGATCTGCTCATCGACGAAACTGATCGAGCCATAGTATCCCTGACGTGAAGTGCGCACCTCCGCGGGGCCAATGTCGCCGTGCCAGATAGCGTCTCCCGCGTCGCTGCGAGGTCTGTACTTCTCCGCCCACTGGCCGGCTTGCGCGGGGGGCAGGGCGGCATCGGCGTACATTCGCCAAAAGCGCTCGGGTGGGTCGTAGGGGCTGTGCGGACGTTCGAAGGAAACCTTCAAGAACATCGGCTCCGCCCGGCTATAGGTCTCGATAAAACGAACCGCGGTGTCGCCGATCCATGCGGTTGGATGCAGGTTTTCGGCGAGCGCATATGGTCTGGCGCGGTAATCATTCCAGCCCAGACCGGTGGCATCTGGATTCAGGTTCGGAGCCACGGACCAAAACCAGCTTCGGTAGTCGCTACGGAAGTCCGGCGTTTCCGCCCGTCCGGATTCGTCGAGCAGCATCTGCTCGTAACCATGCCCATTGCGCTGGATGTGGTAGTGGTTCTTGCCGATCGCCGCCGTGTAATACCCCGCTTCGCGCATCGCACGCGGTTTTTCTACAGGGTAGCGGTCAGCCATCCGAACCATCTGTAGCATTCCGTGATTCCACGGCGAGAGTCCCGTAAGGAGAGCCGACCGCGCGGGCGTGCACGTGGGCATTGAGGAATAGGCGCACCGGAAGCGCGCACCTTCCGCGGCGAGGCGGTCGAGATTGGGCGTACGAATGACCCGATTGCCGTCCGCTCCCAGGCAGTCCCCGCGAAACTGGTCCGCCATAATCAGCAGGATGTGGGGTCGCGCGAGTTTTCGCGATTGGGCCTGAGCCGGAGCGGCGACAACGGCTGCTGCCGTTGTGAAAAAATCTCGTCGTGTTGCTTGCATGTTCCCTTGCGCCCCGTGAAAAAATTGATATCTAATATACAAGTAGAACGGACTGAGCGCCAGCACAAATCATGGCACACAATGTTGTCGTCGCCCAGGGCGGCGGGCCGACGGCTGTCATCAACGCTTCACTTTATAGCATGGCGGACGAACTGAGCAATCAACTCCCCGGCTCGGCCATGTTGTTCGGCGCGCGCGGCGGCATCGAAGGTGTGCTTGCAGAGCGATGGCTCGACCTGCGGCGGCCCGATGCTGAACTCTGGCGGCGCATCCGGCTCTCCCCCGGCGCCGCTCTCGGCTCGTGCCGCAAGATGTTGAACCGCGAAGAAGCCGCACGAGCGGTAGAAATATTTTGCCGGCTCGACGTCCGGTACTTCTTCTGCATCGGCGGCAATGACTCGATGGATACCGCTCTCAAAGTGTCCCAAGCCGCGGCGGCAATTCACTATGAACTGGTTGTGGCCGGCGTGCCGAAGACCATCGACAACGATCTCCTACACACCGACCACTGCCCGGGGTTCGGGAGTGCTGCCCGGTACTTCGCCCAATCCGCGGTGGACCTCGGTATGGATATCCGCGCACTGCCGACTCCGGTGAGTATTCTCGAGGTGATGGGGCGCAATGCGGGCTGGCTGGCCGCGGCAACGATGGCTGCGCGAGAAACCGATGATGACGCTCCGCACCTGATCTATGTGCCGGAGGTTCCGCTCAGCTCTGAGCGTTTTCTCGCCAATGTACAAAATGCGTACAGCCGGCGTGGATGGGTGATCGCTGCCGTTTCCGAAGGCGTCCGGGATGAATCGGGCAACGCTTGGGGCGAGCGCCGCGGAGCAGCCGTTGACCAGTTCGGACACGCTCTGCCGGGAGATGCGGCTGCCACGCTGGCGGCGCTGGTTACCTCTCAGCTGGGACTTCGCGCGCGTAGCGAAAAGCCGGGCCTATGCGGGCGCTCGTCCAGCGCGCTGGCATCGGACGTGGATCGAGAGGAGGCTGAAGCGGTGGCTCGATTCGCGGCGTCGCACGCGCTTGCCGGACACTCCGGTTTCATGGCTGTGATCCTCCGCGAACAATCCCGTCCTTATTCGGTGCGTTACGGCGCCGTACCGTTGGAATCGGTGGCTAACGTCGAGCGAAAACTTCCGCTGGAATACCTGACACCGGAGCGGAACAACATCGCCGGATCGTACCGGGAATATGTGGAGCCGCTGATGGGCGAGCCCCTGCGCCGGTACGCGCAATTCGAATTTGAAGCGGCACCGAGGAGCAACAAATAATGAATCCCTACTGCATACCATTCGAAGAATTTGCAGAGCGCCGGAGATGGAGCTTCACCAAGGTGGCTGACGCGACTGAGCTCAGCCGCGCGACCGCCGAGGAGATGGTCGCGGAGCTGAAGCGTGCGGAGGCGGAGGGCCGCACACTCATGGTGATCTGTCCGGTGGGACCGATCGACTATTCGTATTGGGCCGAGGCGATGAACCGCGAACAGACCGATGGCACGCGGCTCGTGACCGTTAACATGGACGAATATCTGGACGGCGAAGGCGGCCTCGTTCCCGAGTCGCACCCGCTCAGTTTCCGGAGGTTTATGAACGCTGGGCTGTTTGACCGGCTCACTGCACGCGCACGCGTCCCCGCCGTGAACATCCATTTCCCTTCTCCAGCGGACCCCGCGGCCACAACCAGTCTGATTGAACAGAACAGCGGAGCGGACCTCTGTTACGGCGGCATGGGCTTGACGGGACACTTCGCTTTCAACGATCCGCCCGAACCGCACGAAACCGTGGATGACGATCAGGTGCGCAACAGCCGCACTCGTGTATTGCGTATCAGCCGCGAGAGCATGGCACAGATGTGTATGGGAGGAACCGGCGGAAACTGGGAGATCATTCCGCCCACGGCAATCACCATCGGCATGTATGAACTGCTTCTGAGCAAGCGAATTCACCTCACCTTTATGCGAAGCTGGCACGCCGGCGTGCTGCGTCGCGCGCTGTTCGGACCGGTGACAGGGCAGTGCCCCGGATCGTTCGTGCAGCAGCATCCGAATGTCGCGGTCACCGTGACTGAACTGGCAGCCGCCATGCCGCTGATTCACGTCGCGCAAAGGGTGGCCGCATGACCGAAACCGAGAATCGCTCAGGAGATTATCGCTTCGATCCCGCCGTGTTCCTGCCGGAGAAGCTGTACCACGCGATTACCGAGGTTCGGGTGAATAATCCGGATCTGATATTTTCTGAAGCCGCGCGGCGGCGCAGGCGAAGCCGGCTCACCAACGACGGCAAACTCGTTATCCTGGCGACCGATCATCCGGGCCGGCGGGTGACGGGCATCCCTGCCGATCCGCTCGGTATGGGCGATCGCCACTCGTATCTCGCTCGCGCACTGCGAGTGCTGCTGACGCCGGGCTGCGACGGCATCATGGGGACGACGGACTTCATGGAGGACTTGCTGATCCTGAATGGACTCCTGCGAGACTCTGGCGGTCCGGAGTTGCTGGATGATAAGGTGCTGGTCGGCTGCATGAACCGCGGTGGGCATGCGGGAGTTGCGGGCGAGATCGACGACCGATTCACTTCGTTCACCGCGTCGCAGTTGGCTGCCATGCGTTTCGAAGGCGGCAAGCTGATGTACCGTCTCGATCCGACCGATCCGCTCTCCATCAAAGCGGTCGAAGACTGCGCTCTGGCGATTAATGACCTGCATCGTCATCGCCTGTATTCGTTCCTGGAACCGATGAGCGTCCGCCGCAAGCTCGACGGGAGCTATGAAACCGTAAAGACGGTCGAGGCGCTGGCCAAGGATGCGGGCGCCGCCTCGGCATTGGGTGAGAGCTCGGCGCGGACGTTTCTGAAGCTTTCCTACACAGCCGGCTATGAAACCGTGGCGCGGGCGACGACACTGCCGATCCTGATGCTCGGAGGGCCGCCACGCGAAGATCCCAAGTCCATGCTGGAGGATTTCGAGAAGGGCATGCGTGCCGCACCGAACGTACGAGGCGTGATGGTGGGCCGCAACGTGACGTTCGCTCCGACAGAGGACCCCCGCGCGGTCGCGGCAGCCGTCGGAGCGATCATCCATAAAGGGGCCACTGCCGATGACGCACTGGATGCCCTTGAGCACGAACGTAATGCCGCAATGGACGCATTCGCCGCCTGGAGGTGCGCATGACGACTGGATTGTTTTCTCCGCTTATGCAGGTGTCTGTCGAAGAGTTGCGCCGGTGCACCCGCATTCCGTTCCGGCTAACGAAGGACATCCCGTCGCTCATCGAGGATTTTGCACAATCAATCGTCGATGAGGTTCGGTCACACAATGAGCGTGGCGAACCGGCACGGCTGATCCTTCCCGTCGGGCCTGTCGCGCAGTACAGGCGCGTGGCCGAGATCTCGAATCGCGAGCGCATTTCGTGGAAAAACGTCTATTCGTTCAACATGGACGAGTTTCTCGACTGGCAAGGGCGGCCGATTCCCGTGTCGCACCCGCTGAGCTTCGAAGGCTTCATGCGCCGGGAATTCTTCGGCAGGCTCGACGCGGAGATCCGCATCCCAAACGATCATTGCTTCTTTCCGAACCCGTTCCGGATCGATGAGATCAGTGAGCAGATTCAAGACCTAGGCGGGGTGGATTGCTGTTACGGGGGCGTGGGTTATCACGGTCACGTAGCTTTCAATGAACCCCCGAACTCGCGCTGGCGCCGCATCACGGTTGACGAACTGCGGAATTCGCTCACTCGGGTGGTCGTCCTGGGACATGATTCCATCGTGGTGCAAAGCATAAATTCTTCGGGCGGCGATCCGGCCGCGATTCCACCCATGGCGGTCACGATCGGGATGAAGGATATACTCGCCGCGCGTAAGATCCGGCTGTACCTTGCAGGCGGCGAGCGCCACCGCGCGATCTTCCGGACCACTCTTTCCGCCGACGTGACCACCGATTTCCCCAGCACTCTGGTCCAGGGACACCCCGATGCCGAAGTGGTCACGGATGAAGCGACCGCCAGACCCATCGAAGTGGGATTGTGATGACTACGGAACAGCAGAGTCCGGAGCCTTGCCCGAATAACCGGCGTTGGTGGATCTTACTGTTGCTGTTCCTCGCGATGACCATCAACATCCTGGACCGGCAAGTGCTGTCACTGGTTGCGCCGGTGCTCCGCGATCAGTTCAACCTGAGCAACACGCAGTATGGAACTATAGTCTTCGCTTTCCTGCTCGGGATGACACTGGCCCAGCTTCCCGTGGGCGCGATGATGGACCGCTACGGCGTGCGCTTGGGGTTTCCGCTAGTGTTCGTGTGGTGGTCAGTGGCGAACATGCTGCACGGGGCTGCGCGATCGATGGCGCAATTCAGTGTGCTGCGATTTCTTCTTGGCGTCGGAGAATGTGGGACGTACTCCGCCGGCGTCAAGGCTATCGGACAGTGGTTCCCAGTTAAAGAGCGCGCGCTGGCTGCGGGATTATTCAATAGTGGATCGCTGGCGGGCGCGGTGATCGCCCCTCCGCTGATCGTGTACCTCATGCTAAACCACGGTTGGCAGAGTGCGTTTCTCATCCCCAGTCTGGCAGGCCTTTTCTGGGTTATTCCCTGGCTGAAGATCTACAGGGAGCCGTCGCAAAATCAAGTGGCCTCCGCCGCTGGACAGCGGAAATCTCCCGGCACGTCGCCCTCCTGGCGCCGTCTGCTCACGGTCCGGGCGGTCTGGGGCGTAGTCTTGATGCGCGCATTCGGAGCGCCGGTCACGCATTTCTATTGGTACTGGCTGCCGGAATACCTGAAGCACGAACGCGGCATGTCGCTCGAGATGATCGGCCTGTCCGCATGGCTGCCATTCTTTTCCGGAGGAGCTGGAAATATCGGCGGCGGCTGGTTTTCAAGTAAATTGATAGCGCGCGGCTGGACGGTGAACAGAGCCCGAAAAACGGCTTTTGTTATCGCTGTCGTGCTGAGCCTGTCCGCCGTGCTGGTTCCGGCGGTGCACAGCACGGCCGGCGCCATGGCGCTCATTTGTCTCGCATCGCTAGGGATCAACGCGGTCGCGGCAAATCTGATGGGCTTGATTACGGACTTGTTCCCGCAACGCGTGCTGGCGCGCGTGAGCGGGTTGACGGGCGTGGGCGACGGAGCCGTTAGCATGACAGCGATGCAGTTGACTGGAGTTGTAGTAGACCGCTTCTCGTATTTGCCCATTTTTATCGCCGCCGGTGTGCTTCCCTTGCTCTCATTGGCATCGCTGCTACTGCTGGTCGGGAAGATCCGGCCGATCCCGGACGAGCGTTTGCGTGACGAAATCTCCGCACAATGAGGACTCGCATGGTCATTGATTTTCACTCACACTATCCCGAGGAAGAGAATTTCGCCGAGAGGCTTGTCGAACTATTGCCACGGGCCGGCATCGATCGCATCTGCCTATGCTCCGCTGGCGCGCAGTTCGGGCACGCACCCAACGAGACGATACTGGCTGCGGCTCGCGCTTTTCCGGACAAGATCAGCGCTCTGGCACTGGTCGAACTCGGCATCGACCCGCCCGACGTGGTGGAGCGGTATGCGGCGGAAGGGTATGCCGGGTTTAAGATCACCAACCCGACCGCTGCCTATGACAGTGGAGCGTTCTTCCCCGTCTACGAGCGTATGGAGCGAACCGGCTTGCCTCTGCTGGCGCACACCGGGATCCTGATGCGCTTCCAGCTACAACCAGGGCGTCGTACAAATTCCAACTGGATGCGCCCGATCTGTCTGGACTCCGTCGCGCGCAGTTTCCCAGGACTGAATATTGTCGCTGCCCACATGGGTGCGCCATGGCACGAAGAAGCGTCTATGCTGGCGCGCATGCATCCGAACTTCTATCTTGACCTGACCGGAGCATGGTGGGGCGGTTGGCGCGCGAACAAGAACCCCGAGTTCTTCCGCTATCACTTTTTCTGGAAAGGAGCCTGGGATAAAGTGCTCTTCGGTACCGACATCCTCGCACTCGATGAATTGGTCCCATCGAAGCAATTCCACGACCGCCTGATCGCCTCGCTCGATCTGCCACAACAGACAGTGGACAAGATCTCGGGTGGGACGGCGGCACGACTGCTTCGCCTTGAGCCATAGAACCCTGGGTCTTTGACCGAGTGATGATGTTGTGTCCATGTGGGGCAGGATGGAATCCTGCGGCGGGTTGGCAACCCGCCCGGAGCGCCGGTTGGCAACCCAATGCCACTCGTTTTTTGAATTGGTCGCGTCAGGCATTGCCGCCATGTACTCTGTCAGTTCTTGGGCACGGCGGTTTTGCGTTTTGTGAACTTGCAGCCGTGTCCCCACACTTCCCTGGGGCTCGAAGGCCTTTTGCTCCGATCAGGGAGCTTGCAGGAGGCAACCAGTTGGAGCATTCGGTGCAGTCTGGCCTGGTATTCAGAGGGGGTAGTGGCCGCAGCCAAGCCGGGCAAAGCCGCGTTCACCACATCTTGTGAGCGCGAAAAACTCAGCCGTCGGGGATTGAGATTGTGTTTCTCGGCGGCGGCGTTCATTACCGACCGGACCAGATTGTAGCCGACGATGGCGAGCACTAGTTCTTTAGCGATCATATCCACGCTTTTGCATCGCAGAATCTGCAGATCTACGGTCCGCTTCAGTGAGCGCAGATCCGTTTCCACGTTCCAGCGTTGACCGTACAACTGCAATAGCTGCTCCACCGCCAACGGCAGCGTAGTGAACAGATATAGGGTTACGCTGGAGCCGTCGGAAGCCTTGACCTGCTGCACAATCAAGCGGCCTCGCACGCAGGCATCAGCGGGCAAGTCGGGATGTTTCTTGCGTTCATAATCGCTGGGACACCAGCATACCTGCCGATCCAGTCCCGACTGTAACGGCAGTCCTCGCTGCACCACTGCGGCCCGGTTCGGTTGCAACCGCAACAGCACGTCGTGACCTCCCTGCGTGGCCGCAAAAGCTACGGAAAAAACCCCGAAGTTGATGTCACCCATCAGCACGGAATGATCCGGCAGGCGGTTCAGAAGCTGCTCGGTTAGCGTTTGTTCGCTGACTGCCCTGGGTCCGTACATCGGCCCCCAGCAAGGCCGCTCCGCCAAACCTGTGGTCAGATCCTGGGCCACCAGCATGAGCAGAACGGGCCAATGCGACTTGTAGCCTGGTGGATACGCCTTCACCAGTTCGGCAGTGTGCGGCATTTCCAACGAGGTACCATCCAAAATGAACACACGCCGATTCCAACCTGGCAATGCTTCCCGCCGGCTCTGCATCAAATGGTCCAATACGCAATCCGCCACTTTCTCCACCACCAGCAGCGGCATTTCTTGCCGCGCATCACTATAGGCCCCAGTATGGCAACTCACCGTGCCTTCACGGAGGCGCTTGTGCTCGGAAAGCAGCGTCCTGGGCCGTTGCTGCACGACTTGTTGCACAGCAGTGGACAGTGTCGCCTTACGATCCAGACGTTGTGAGATCATCAGCCAGACAACCAGCGGCAGGCTGAAGATCCGCTGCCGAACCCGCAGATGCAACTCTTGCTGGAGTTGCTGAAAAAAGCATTCGGGAACTGCTTGGCTATAGAGATCTAAAACACCGCGCAGATTGTCAGTGGACATGAGCGCTCCACTCTTTCATTGAATATATATGAAAGACAAAAGACGCAAAAAAAGGAGCTTACCGCTCCTGCTTCCGGAGCTTCAGCAAATCGAGATTGAGCAAGGCAATCTGCTTCAGTAGTTTCTGTGACCGCGCAAACGCGTGGAGATGCTCCTCGACTTCCTTCTTCCAGGCGGCGGGGATGGGGATCTGCCGCACCTTCCGATTGCCCAGACTGACCGACAAAATCCAAACCGGTCCATGGCCTTTTGCCTCGCCCTTTTCACATTTCTGGCAGCCGGGCTTGTTGCAGCGCACCATCCGGCGCAACAACGAACCAGGCAAGATGGTGGCAGGGTCAGGCACTTGCCGAAGCAGTCGATTGCGAGACGCCGCTAGCTCGGAGATCATATCTTTCATATCTCTACAATGAAAGATACAACATCTGAGCGCCCATTGCAACAGAAATCTGGATAGTTGTTTTCGACCAACTCCTCCCACCGATCCGGCTTGACCCCAACCGGTCGGTGACCTCTTCAATCGATACTGCTTATTTCCTGTAAGAAAAAACGAGTGGCATTGGGTTGCCAACCGGCGCGCAGCTTGACAAGCTGCCCCACAAACGAACATATTCTCGAGGTCGCAGACCTGGGAATTACCAGCTCATAATTGATTACGCCAGAACAGAACTCGACGGCCGCGTAGTTGTCGTTCCACTCCCTGCCCTTCGCAAAACATCGGCGCGACACAGAATCAATCACTCGGAGTTACATCGTCGACATGTTAACCGTGAGGCTCAGCAAGGACTTGTAACGGCTCGCAACTGACATCAAAAACGTCCCGGAAGTTTTGCGATTCAAAGCCGAACAGATTAATTGCGGACGACAACACACTGTTGACTACCGACATCAAATTCGACTCTCCAGTTTCCGTCGGAGGAGTTTCCGGAGCACGTCGGAACAACTGTCTCTCTGCCGCGCCTTATCGCATCTTTGAGCGCAGCTTAATCGTCTCGCCGTCCACGACGAACTTTCCATATCCGCGATGGTGGATCATCTTGGGATTCTTCTGTGCCGGGTCGGTCCAGGCCTTGAGCACCTCAAGGACGAAGAGGCTATATCTGTTCACGAGGCGCGTATCGACCACCCTGCACTCGAGATTGGCGAAACACTCAGCCACTAAAGGCGGCGCCACGCACTCGGCTGGCGCCGGAGTGAGTCCGAAGACCGCGAATTTGTTGACGTCACGGCCTGAGCAATTGCCGACTTTCACGACTTTGGACGCGAGTTCCAGAGCCGGTATCGCGATCACACATTCCCTGGTTGCGCGCAATGCTGCAAAGCTGTGATCGGCGCCGCTGACAACACAAGCGACCAGCGGCGGCTCAAACTCGACCATCATATGCCAGGACATCGTCATAACGTTGGCTTGGCCCTGGCGGGCTGTGGTCAACAGAACCACCGGGCCCGGTTCGAGTAACTGATAGACCCTGGATAAAGGCAGCTCTTTCATGACAGTCGCGGCTCGTGACACGCTCTATGATCGCGATTTGGGGCAGTGGGCCTGCCATAACGGGCAGACGGCAACCAAGAACATCTCCACTTTATCGTCATGTCCGGAGAACGGCAAGATCGTCCGATACCCAGAAGCGCTTCAGCGTGCGCACCGTCCGTCCCGGCAACCCGCGATCGCACCCCTTGCCGTCAACTCCAATCTGAGCTAAGTCTTGAAGTAGTAGATCGGCATGTCGGAGGCGCAAGGTTTCGGATGACTACTCCTTCTGGACCTGAAGTCGGCAATTGCCGGGAACACACAGTCAGACAGACAACATCGTCGGCTGCCAGAAAGCTGTCAGAGATCCTGGCATTTGCAGGAATCGAGATTAATGGCAGCCGGCCGTGGGACCTTCGGGTCTACGATGACCGCTTATACCATCGGGTGCTCTTAGAGGGTACTATTGGAGCCGGCGATTCTTACATGGACGGCTGGTGGGAGGTTGAAGCCCTCGATGACTTTTTCGACCGCCTCCAGCGAATCGATCCTTATGACAGAATCGGCAAGCCAATCACGTTCTGGCTGGCGTTGAAAGGCTGGCTCTTCAACCGCCAGACGGAGCCGCGCGCCAGGGAAGTCGCGCAAGAGCATTACGATTTGGGTAACGACCTCTATGAGGCGATGCTCGATAGGAGAATGCAGTACACATGCGCGTACTGGAACGGCGCACGGACACTCGATGCGGCACAGGAGAATAAGCTCCGGCTAATTTGCAGTAAGCTCCACCTGTCGAGCGGAATGGATGTCCTCGAACTCGGGGGCGGATTCGGCGGCCTTGCGCATTTCGTGGCTGCTGAATACGGCTGTCGCGTGGTGAGCTACAACATCTCACGGGAGCAGGTGGAGTACGGCCGGAGACTGTGCGAAGGCTTGCCGGTTCGATTCGAGCTGAAGGACTACCGCGAAGCGGCGCGCGAGTCAACCCGGTTCGACCGTGTCGCCGCTGTCGGTCTTTGTGAGCATATTGGGCCCAAGAACTACCGCCGGTTTTTCGAGCTTGCTCATGAACGGCTGAAGGATCGAGGACTCTTCCTCCTGCACACAATTGGCGCGAACCAGTCGTTCACTAGCACCGACGCCTGGATAGACAAGCACATCTTCCCCAACGGCGTCATGCCGTCCATCGCTCAACTTGGGAGAGCGATGGAGGGTCTGTGGGTCCTGGAAGACTGGCATAACTTCGGCCCCGACTACGACAGGACGCTGCTTGCCTGGTGGGAGAACTTCGACCGGGCATGGCCCAACCTGCGGTCAAAGTACGGCGATCGTTTTTATCGCATGTGGAGGTTCTACCTACTCAGTTGCGCCGGCGCCTTTCGTGCACGCAAGCTTCAACTTTGGCAACTGGTCCTCTCAAAAGGGGACATCCCTTGCTACAGGCCGTTCAGATAGCGATGCATGACATTCCCGGACACGCACAAAAGTGCAGGCGGTTAGTGGCGGAGCTTGCGGCTGCCAGGGACGGGGGAGCCGCGGTCGGATTGGGTAAGTCCACATCCAATCTGTTCCGCCACCGTGAGGAAGAACGTAAAGTCAAAATCGATGTGCGCCAATTCAACAGCCTGATTTGCATTGACGAGCAGCGGATGCTCGCCGACATCGAGGGCATGACCACGTACGAGACACTGGTAGACGAAACGCTCCGGCATGGCCTGCTACCATCCGTAGTGCCGCAGCTCAAAACCATCACCGTGGGTGGCGCAGTCAGCGGTCTCGGGATTGAATCGTCCTCATTCAGGTACGGCCTGGTGCACGAGACGGTCGAAGAGATGGAGGTTCTCCTCGGAGATGGCAGAATCGTCACGTGCTCACCGAGTGTAAACCAGGACCTCTTTTTCGGATTCCCAAACTCCTATGGAACGCTGGGCTACATACTACGTTTACAGCTCCGGCTTGTTCCGGCAAAACCGTATGTCCATCTCACCCACACCAGATTTTCGGAACCCGAGCGGTTCTTCGCGTTTGTTTCGGAGCTTTGCGAGCAGAACAGCGTCGACTTCCTCGATGGGACAGTGTTCAGCCAACACGAAATGTACGCGATCACGGGAGAGGCCTGCTGCGAAGCGCCCCGCGTGAGCGACTACACGTACATGCAGATCTACTATCGCTCCATCCAGAAGAAACGGGAAGACTGGCTGACAACCAAGGCATACACGTGGCGCTGGGATACCGACTGGTTCTGGTGTTCAAAGCAGTTTCACGTGCAAAATCCGGCACTTCGATGGGCCGCGAAGTGGGCGCTCAACTCGCGCACCTATCACCAGCTCATGCGCCTGTCGTATCGCTTCATGCAGTCGTCCAGCGCGATGGAATCCGTCATCCAGGACATCGACATTCCTGTCGAGAACGCCGTGAAATTCCTGCGATTCCTCTTGACCGAAATCGGTATCACGCCGATTTGGATCTGTCCCTTCCGTGTGTCCGTCAGTTCTCCGCTATACGAACTGGATCCGGCGAGGCGCTACATCAATTTCGGGTTCTGGGATGCGGTTGCGTCCACGCACGAGCGGGGTTACTTCAACCGAAAGATCGAGTGCATGACGTCTAAATTGGAAGGCAAGAAGAGCCTCTACTCGACAGCCTGGTACGATCCCGAGACGTTCTGGCGCATTTACAACAAGAGCGGCTACGACCAACTCAAGCAGAAGTACGATCCCGGCAATGCCTTTCAGGACCTTTACGCAAAATGCGTGCAGCGGAAGTAGGCGCGTTACTTTAATAGGAAGGCCGCGGTAGGGTCAAAGTAACTCATCACTTGGCCTGCCCGCCTTTATCCCGCTCACGTCGACCACGTGCCTGTGCCAGCGCGCCGCAGATCGTTAAGCAACGCGCCCTGTACGACCCGAAGACTCCGTTAACACGCTTTGATACTCTGAGACCGAGGAGGCCGCAGATCGATGGAACCGTTTCGCCTTCATGTGTTTGTTTGTGATCAGCAAAAGCCCGAGGGTGTGCCCTGCTGTTCCTCCAGGGGGTCGGGCAAAGTTCTCGATACCTTGCGGGCGGAGATCAACGCTCGCGGGTTGGAGGACGAAGTCCAGATCACCACCTGCGGTTCACTGGGCCTGTGCGAGCACGGACCGAACCTCATCGTCTACCCCGAAGGCGTCTGGTATTCCGGAGTGAGGCCGGAGGACGTGGCGGAAATTGTTCAGTCACACTTCCTGGAGGATACCCCAGTGGAGCGCCTCGTCCGGACCGATCCCGCGGATATTCGCGCAGAGATCCTGGCAAGTCGAGCAAGAATGCTGCAAGCGCGTCGTGCCCGTGAGGCGTGCGGAGCACTGCCTGATGACCTGAATGACCGCATCCGCGCCTATCAGGCAAGCCGGGCCATCTTAACTTCACTCGAGCTCGACCTGTTCACGGCAGTGGGAGCGGGCAGCAGCGCAGAGGTTATAGCGGCACGGATGGGAACCGACCCGCGCGCCACGGAGATGTTGCTGAATGCCCTCACGGCCATGGGCTTGTTGGTCAAACAGGAAAATGTCTTCCGGAACACTCCCATGGCGGGCCGCTACTTCGGCGCAACATCGCCCGACAACACCCGTCCGGCGCTACTGCACACCGCACACCTTTGGTCGCGATGGTCCACTCTGACCGATTGCGTCCGGGCCGGCACTGCCGTGGCCGCCGCGGAGATCGCCGAGCGCGGAGCGGATTGGACCGAGGCCTTTATTGCGGCGATGCATCGCAATGCCACGGAACGCGCTCCCCACGTCATTCGAGCCGTGGACGCGGCGGGAGTCCGCCGGATGTTGGACGTAGGGGGAGGCTCGGGGGCGTACTCAATCGCGTTCGCTCAGGCGAACTCGGAGTTAGAGGCTGACATCTTGGATTTAGCCGCTGTGGCGCCGATCGCGCAACACCACATTCACGAAGCAGGTCTGGCCTCTCGCGTCTCAATCCGCATCGGTGATCTGCGTTCGGATCAGTTGGGCCACGACTATGACCTGGTGCTTGTCTCAGCGATCTGTCATATGCTGAGTCCGGAAGAGAATCGCGATCTGCTGCGCCGGTGCCATGCGGCGCTGGTGTCCGGTGGCAGGATCGTAATTCAGGACTTTATTCTCGAGCCCGACAAGACAGCGCCCCAATGGGCAGCGTTGTTCGCGCTCAACATGTTGGTCGGGACACGCGCCGGAAGCAGCTACAGTGAACCGGAGTACACCGCTTGGCTGCAAGACGCAGGCTTAGGAAACATCCGCCGTGCGCGCCTGCCGGGACCGGCCGATCTCATGATCGCGTCACGGCTGTAATCAAAGGAGGCGAAGTTCAAAGGCCTCATCTTCGCGTGATAACTATTTTGCGAGCAGCAGTGCGTCGATTTCGGGCAGGTGTGCCTCGGCGTCGGCGCGGCCTTGGTCCATCCAGCGGTCGATGTTAGCCCGATTCCACCGGATGGCGTCGAAGGCGGAGCCGAGGCGGCCGCGCGGCGACAGGATGACGGCTGGGACGCCTGGGAGGGAGGGCGGTCGCCAGGGCGACGCGGTGCGGGCGAGCGAGACGGCGGCGCGGATGGCGACGGGCATGCGAGTGAGCGAGTTGATGGCCACGATACGAGTGGCTCCCATGGCGGCAGCGGCCCAGAGCGGAAGGGCTCCGAGAAGTCCGCCATCGGAGAGGATGTGTCCGTTGATGCGCTGTTGAGGGAAGACGCCGAGGACCGCGCAGGAGGCGGCGAGGTGGCGCCAGGTGATTTCCTGTTTACGGAATAGCATAGGGCGGAGGCGTTTCAGGTCCGTGACGACGATGCCGACATCAGACCGGGGTTGGAAGCGGGCGTGGAACTCGCGGATCTGTTGTTCGAAGCCGCCGCGGATGGCAGGTCCGGCTTTATGCCAGACTTCAATCAATTCCGGTGCGGAGCAGCCGCCTGCCAGAGCCCAAGAGTTGAGCGCGCCGACGGATGCGCCAACGAAGATGCAGGGCCGGATTTTTGGGAGAAGGACTTCGCACGCCCCGGCCTGATACGCTCCGAACATGCCACCGGCCGAAAGGACAAGTGCGGTCATGCTTTCAGTGTCTCAGCCGGCGAAGAAAGCCGCCAATGCCAGATCGAGATGCGGAAGGTGCATCTGGATGTGGGTGAGTGCGGAGCCGGCGAGGTAAGGAACATTGGGGCCCCAGGCGACAATCCGACCGGCTAACCCGGGCATGAGTGAGAAGGAGCAGGAAGAAACTCGTCAATTCGGCGATCGCTTTGCCCGCCTCACCCAGCGAATGCGTGCGTCTCGGTAATCGGGAACATGATCGTTGTTGCCCGCAGTGCCAAAGAGGACTTCGTGCCGGCGGCGCACGAAAGCCGGTCAAGCATATCAGCGCTGCATGCCGCTGAGGCCGCGTTCTACTATCAGGCGCTTCGTAGCTTCCTGTAATACTCGCCGCGCCGCTTCCACCACCGCGGACTTGTTCTTCGGCGAGAAGACGAGCCGTGGCTCGATCTTCTGGTTGGCCACGCATCGATGCGGTACTTGTGCGTAGAGAGGCCAGCCCGGGCAGTGTTCTCACTTACGGTGCGGACCTGCAAATTGCGATGATTCCGAGAGCCTTCCGTTCCAGAAGCTTCCGGCCTATAATCGGGCTGGAAGGAGTTGGCCTTCGTGGCAGATGCGGCGGGAGAAGTATCCGGTTTGCTGGCCGAGATGAGGCTCGGCAGCCACGATGCGTTGAATCGGCTAATTCCGCTCGTCTACCGCGAACTGCACCGTCTCGCTCAGCATTACCTCCGCGTGGAGCGCATTGACCACACCCTGCAGCCGACGGCTCTGGTGAACGAAGCGTATTTGCGCTTGGTGGCACAGAATAGAGCTGACTGGCGCGACCGCGGACAATTCATCGCCGTGGCCGCTCAGCTCATGCGCCGCATTCTGGTGGACCACGCTCGCGCACGCTGCACACGCAAGCGCGACCCAAAGCAGGTGGACCGGGTTGTTGACGTGATGGAGTGCGGCGTCGTCGGAGCGCGATTGGAGGAAATCCTCGCCGTTGACGAGGCCCTCGGACGTCTCGCCGAGTTGGACCCACAGCAAGCCCGTATTGTCGAGCTACGGTACTTCGCGGGACTGACGGTGGAAGAAACGGCTGGAGTTGCGTGTATCTCCCCGCGCACCGTGAAACGCGACTGGGCCATGGCGTCGGCGTGGCTGCGCACGCAGTTATCCCGGCAGGTCTAAGAATGACACCCGAGCGATGGGCCCGGATCCGAGACGTGTTCAACTCGGTAATGGAACTGCCGCCGGAGGAACGGTCCGCGTTCCTCGATCAGGCGTGCGCGGACGACCCGGCCATCCGCGTAGAGGTGGAATCGTTACTGGAGGCGGCCGCCGGTAAGGAACTGGAGAGTCCGGTCCCGGAACTGCTGGCTGTGGCAACTGAGCCTCGTCTGGCGGGAGGAAGCTCGCTTGGCCGGTACCGCATCGAATGCCGTATTGGCACGGGCGGCATGGGAGAGGTCTACAGGGCATTCGATCCAGAGTTGGCGCGCGCTGTAGCTCTGAAAATCCTGCCCGCCGCATATACGGCGGACAGAGGATGGCGCAGTCGCTTCTTGCGCGAAGCCCGCGCCGCTTCTGCGATTTCCCATCCCAACGTGGTTCGCATTTTTGAGGTAGGTGTCGACGACGGTCTGGCGTTCATAGCGATGGAGTTCATTGAGGGCCGCTCGCTCGACCAGATTATTCCGCTCGAAGGGCTCCCAATCGTGAAAGCGCTCGAATACGCCGACGGGATCGCCGGCGGGCTGGCTGACGCTCATGCCCGCGGCGTCGTACATCGCGATCTGAAGCCAGCCAACATCATGATCGGTGCCGGGGGAGAGGTGAAACTGCTCGACTTCGGACTGGCCAAACGGGTGGACCTGGGCGGTAACCGGGATGCGACGCTGACCGTGCGGGGAGAGATCCTGGGCACTCCGGCATATATGTCTCCCGAACAGGCGGAAGGCAAAGAGGTGGACGCACGCTCCGACATTTTCTCGTTCGGATCGCTGCTGTATGAAATGCTCAGCGGCCGCCGCGCCTTCGCTGGCGATTCGGCGGTTGCGATTCTCGGGGCGATCCTGCGCGAAGAGCCGCCGCAGTTGAAGCGAATCCCTCTGGACCTGGAGAAACTCGTCCGCCGGTGTCTGCAAAAAGATCCTGCGCGGCGCGTCCAGCACATGGGCGACGTCAAACTGCTGATTGAGGAACTGCGCGACTCGCTTCCGCTGCGCGGACGCAGGCCTGTGGTTCGCCTGGCGCTGGCTATCGCGGCGAGCGCTGTAGCAGGTGTGTGCCTCACGCTTCTCGTTCTTCATCCGAATTCCAGGCCGGGGCCACCGGCCGAACAATTCACGCCTGTTGCCACCGAAGCGGTGGGAGAGTATGCGCCTGCGTGGTCGCCTGACGGCCAGTCGATCGCCTACCTGGTGGGCAACGACGGCGTGAACCAGGTGTTCGTGCGCGGCCTCGGATCTGCTGGGGCTGTGGCGCTCACGCGGTCCGACCAAGACTGCGGACCACCGTTCTGGTCAACCGATGGCACGCGCGTTTTCTACAACTCCGGCGCGGACCTCTGGTCGAGTGGACTGGCTGGAGGCGAGCCCAGGCTGGAACTGCGGGATGCCCGCAACGCGGCCCGGTCTCCTGACGGGAAGACGCTGGCTTTCCTCCGTGGGGAGATGGGCCACGAGAGCCTGTGGCTCAAAGCGGAGGCGGATTTCCAACCCCACCAGTACGTGCGCGACCCATTCCCGAGCACGTTCGTCGCCGGGTACCAGCCTACGTTCTTTCAGGATGGGTCGCGTATCGGGATCGTGGTGGACCGCGGCACAGGAGGAGGGGCAGGCGAATTCTGGATCCTGCCGCTGGGTACGGGAATGCCACGCCGCGTACCCGCCACACTGCCCGCCAGTGCGTGGCTGCGTTTTTCCTGGTGGACGGATCCGGGCACGGTGCTGCTCGGCCGCTCCGATCCCGGGAGTCAGCACTTGCAGTTGATGGATCTGAAGACGGGAGTGATCCGCGCCCTCACTACCGGCACCGGCCAGGAGTCTGAACCTGCGCTCTCGCCCGACGGGCGCAGGATCGCCTTCACTTCCGGCCGTGTGGACCTGGACCTGGTTGAAGTGCCTCTGGACGGTTCTCCAATCCGGCCCCTGCTGGCGACGAGCCGGGACGAACAGTCCGGCGCCTGGCTCCCTTCGGGGAGCGAGTATGCGTTCATAACCAACCACACCGGCACCCAAGAGGTTTGGCTGCGGCGTGCAATGGAGACGTGGGCGAGGCCGATCCTCGCCGAGCATGCCGAAGGGGTGCCGCCATGGTATCTGCTGGCCTGCCTGCGGGTTTCCCCGGACGGAAATCGCGTTTCGTACGACGTGCTCTCCACCCGTCACTGGATCTGGATCTCTTCCATAACGGGCGGACGGCCGGTGCCGCTCGACACGGAAAGTACGGACCAGCACGCTGGCAGTTGGTCCCCGGATGGCAAACGGGTTGCCTACCGGCGCCTGCACGAGGGCAGGTTTGAACTGGCGACGATTGCACTGGGCGGGGGGACACCGGCTGCGCTAGGCGAGACCGGCCCGGGAGGGCACACGCGGGGCGGTGTGACCGACTGGTCGCCCACTGGCGAATGGATCTGCCATAACAGTCCGAATGGTCTCGAACTGGTATCGCCCGATGGCAAGCGGCGGCGGTTGCTGAGCCGCACACCCTTCCGTATGTTCGTCTTCTCTCCTGATGGGACAGCCGTGCTGGTGCTCCGCCGCTCGGCAAAGCGGCGCTGGGAACTGGCTACTTTGGCGGTGACCGACGGCAGAGAGCGGAACGCGGTAGAACTGCCCGTGCCTCCTGGCGCATCCCTATCCGATATGACCCGCCACCCGGACGGAAAAGGTCTCCTGATGACGCTCGCCACACCGCGGCAGGACATCTGGCTGATGGAAGGTTTTGCGCAGCCCGGTTCGTGGTGGTCGCGCCTCTGGCGATGACTCCGGCTCGCTGGCCCCGTTTTCCCGCGACTCTCGCGTTACCGTCGGAAGGAGATTCGTTATGCTCACTACTGCGGTTCGCGTGCTGGCGCTCGCTATGCTGGCCGCATGCTGGCTGTCCGCCGCCGGAGTCAAATTGCTCTTCGATCCGGCGTCACCCTCAGTCGGGCCGTTTCCGGCCGATGCCCTCACCGTTCCCGATCCCGCTCAACTGACCGGGTTGAGGATCAACTTGCCTACTCCCGACTGTCAGGCGGAGCCGAGCACGTGCGCGGAACTTGCCCAGGTGAACGCCCTCGACGGTTTCAGTCTGGAGCCGCGTATCCGGCTTCGTTTTTCCGGTCCGATCGCCCCAGACACAGTGCGGTCCGGCGTATTTCTGGTATCCGCCGGTACCGGCCAGGTTATCGGCATCAATGCGGTCATGTACGATCCGGTTACGAATAGTGCTTACGCCGAACCCGACGAAGCGCTGGCCCAGCAGTCACGGTACCTCCTGGTAGTTACGGACGCGGTTCGCGATACCGCCGGCGACGCGGTTGAACCAGACCCCGCATTCGACGCCTGCGCGGAGGGGCGGGACGGGTATTGCACAACACTGGCGGTAGCGCTTGCGGGAGTACCGCGGCGTCTCGTCGGCGCCTCGGTGTTCACCACCATGAGCGCCACCGCGTGGATGGACAAAGCGCGTGTGGCTTTGCGCCAAACGCCGCTTGGGTTCCAGAGAGCGAAGCCAAATAGCGTTTTCAACATGGCTGACTTGTCCGGAATTGTGTATCACGGGCAAACCGCGATCACGCCGCGCGCCTTCAGCGACTTCCGGCTGTCGCCTCTGCCCGGGGAAGCCGTCGGGCGCATCGCGTTTGCGTCATATCGATCCCCGGTTATCATGAGTCCGACCGGTCCCCTACCCATGCCTCCAACCGGGGCGGAAGTTGCGTTGCCGGCGGAGTCGGCGGAACTGGTTTTCTGCGCTTGGCTGCCAAAGACGGCCCGCCCCGCAACCGGCTATCCGGTGGTGATCGTGGCTCACGGATCGAGCGCGTGGCATATCCGCAACTCCTCGTTCATCGCCACCGCCTTGGCGGAACGGGGAATGGCCGTGGTCGCGATCAATGCGGCTGGGCACGGCTACGGGCCCGAAAGCACGGTGGCGCTCACGGATAAATCTGGGGCAACGGTTGAGATCAGCGCAGGAGGCCGCGGCGGAGACGTCAATGGCGACGGCAAACTGGATGCGACCGAGGGCTTCACAACCGGCGGCGGACGGCCCGCCCTGCTGCGCGATGTCTACCGGCAAACGACGCTCGACACGCTGCAACTGGTCCGGGTGCTTCGCTCGGGAGTGGACTTGGACGGCGACGGTGCGACCGATCTTGACGGCGACCGCATTTACTACCTCGGGCAGTCGATGGGTGCCACCTATGGACCGATGATCGTCGCGCTCGAACCGGATATTCGGGCCGCCGTGCTCTCCGATGGCGGAGCGACCCAGATGGACATCAGTCGGCTGGGCAAGACCGCGATTGCCTCGCTACTGCTCGGCGCGCGCCAGCCGAGACTTCTGAACGCGGGATCGAGCTTCGAGGCGAACTTCGCGCTACGCGATCAGCCGGCGAAGATCATTGATGCGGCTGGCGCGGTGTCCATCCAGGAGTGGGCTGAGCGGGTGGAGTGGATGTCGATGCCGGGCGATCCACTGCCCTTCGCTCACCGCCTAAAGTGGAAATCAACGCTTTTCCATATCGAGATTGGCGATCGTACGAGCGTTAACCCGACCGCCACCAACCTGGTGCGTGCCGCTGGAGCACTGGCGAACACGCGGGTGTACCGTCACGACATCGCGCTTTCGGTGGCATCTAACCTGGTCAAGGACCCGCACATGATCTACTACACCCCGCCGGCAACCGCGGAGACGAGGTTGATTTGGGCGGCAGGACAGAAGCAGATTGCCGAGTTTCTCGCGAGTGACGGCAACGTCATCCTGGACGTGAACGAAATGGTCTTGCCTGTCTTCAAGACGACCCTGTTTGAAGTGCCGCAGCAACTGCCGGAAGGCTTGAACTATTAAGGCTTCGAACTCGGAGCGTAGCGTCACTTCGATTTTGGAGAACCCTCAAGAGAGCCTAACCGTGGAGCTTGTGTGGAACGCTGCGTGTTCCTGGACAGGAAACTCCGATCCGTGGGTTTGATCGTCAGCTCGTTTCGGGATGAACCTGAAGGGTGGCATGCCGCTAGCGGGCAGTCGGCCCGCCAGTGCAACGCTGGCTTGAAGCGGCGCCACCTCTTCACTTCTTTGCTGCCGCATTCAGCCCTAATCCGGATTCACGCGCCGCCCGCGTTCCACCGGTGTTATTGCGTTCGATGAGCCCCTCTCTTTGGCGCGTGTGGAAGCTTCTGAATCCGCCGGTCTCAACGTTTTCTCCGGTCAGCCGGCCACGGATGATGCACTCAAATCTGGCGGCCGACGTCGTCGTCGGATTCCTTCCAGAGACCCCAATGACCTCGTGAACCTCTTCGCTCAGCTCGGCCCTGATCATCTGAATCCACGACGTCGCATCATTAGAAAAAGTATCACAGCTTTGTCTGGCGCTCCGGACGCCGGCAGTTTCAGGATCGTCGGCAATTGGGAAGTTGAGGCCGTCGACAGAGGTACAGCTACGCAGCGGATGCTCACCGACCCGCTAGGTGGAAACCGTCCGGCCTAAGCCGCCGATTGTGCAAACTCTGGAACGCAACCAGAGACGCAGAGAAAACCGCTCAAGAACGCGCCGGGCGCCCAAGACTGGACCCCGCAGTCCAAATGCGAAAGGGCGCCGTTGATCCCCGCCCTACACCGCAACTAAAAACACACGTTTAAGCCAAACTTTTGACGCCCTCATTGTGGATGATATAGGCTGACTTCTTCTATCAAAGTCCACTACCGTGCTTGCCGTGTAAGAAATGCCATGAAATCAGTCTCAGCCATCATTAGGTATCTTTGCGTCTGGAGTGCACTACCACTCCTCACTCTCTTTGTGCAGGTCCGACCCGGTAGGGCTGCGGAGCACCCGCTCAGTTTGCGCGGACCGGCTGCCGAGGCGGGACTGCGCGCTGAAACCGGCTTCGCCGGCACGCCAGACGGAGAAGGAGTGCTGCGGCGTTACGCGCTTGAACTACCGCCCTTCGACGAGGCGGTGTACTGGGCCGCGTACCAGAAATACGAATAAGCGCCCGCACGGGATCAGGATCCCGCGTTACAGAACGTTATTGGATCATGATTTTGGCTCCGACGGAGTTTTTGCGCACCACGCCACCAGAAATCGCACACCATCGGCGCTCTTAGGCTCTCCATAAACGCGCTTGGCTTGAATCATCTCAGCCGGCTCGCTGCCCGGCACTGTCCTCGACTCAGGTTTGATCCTTGGGTTCCTTTGATCCAAGAAGACTTGCAGTCCGATCTGTCCGGCGGGCCAAGGCCGAGAGTCCAAGGCAACCAGCAAACAACGTGCCGGACAGCGACATTGCAGGCAATGCCACATCGCGATGTCCGGCCAGCCATGACTCCACTGAGGCCATCAACAGCCAGACCTGTACGACCAACAAGATGACGAGCAGCATCAGTGCTCCGTCGATTGCGCGGGCCGCTCGTTTGCGCGTCGGAGAGTCGTAGAGCGCCATTCCTAATGCTCCTCTCCCTGGCCAAAAACCGACATGCCAGTCGCGATCAGTTCGCCTCCGCCCACTTCCAAGTCAACCTTCGGTAAAGGCCTCGGCGGAGGGCCTTGGATAACATGCCCGTCCTCGATCGAGAAATATCCTTCATGGCATGGGCATTCCAGTCGCTTCTTTGCCGCGGAGTAAATCACCGCACATGAAAGATGTGTGCACTTTTGGCTGTATGCCACATACTTGTGTTCATTCACCCGGACCAGCAGGCAGTTGTCTGCCGGTCCGGGGTATTGAAACAGTTTGACGCCGCCGACAGGGATTTCGCCATCCTGGGCCACCACTCTGCGGGGCCAAGGTGTGTGCGCGGTTTTTGCCAGCCAATCCTTGGCAAGCAGCCAGACCTGTCCGGCGAACATCGCGCCGCTGGTCAGAACCAGGAACTTGCCGAACTGCCGCCTCTCCACATACCCCTGCTCGGCCGAGGCCACAGAGAACTCTTCTCTCCAAAGCCTCTCCTCTTTGGGGCAACGTCCGCTATTGGCGCTCATTCCTCGGGCCTCCACATGTCCTTGAGCACATCTACATCCAGGGCTTCGCTGCCCTGGGGCAGATACATAAACACTTTCGTCTTCACTTCCTGATCACCGAAGCGGAACGTGTTGACCGGCTCGTCGCGACGGAGTCGTGCAGCCTCCGCGGGCGCGGCATACAGCAGCGCCTGTGAAGGACACACAGTCGCGCACATGGGGCGCAGTCCCACCGACGTGCGGTCGTAACACATGTCGCACTTCATCATCAGTTCCATCTCGATCTGCAACTTGGGCACGCCGAAAGGGCATGCCAGAACACAGTTCGAGCACGCAATACAGCGCGGCTTCAACGCGCTGCGCACAACACCATCCTCACCCTTCTTGATCGCATCCGCCGGACACGACTGAGCGCAAGCCGGGTCCTCGCAATGCATACAGACCATTGGGGTGGTCGCCGTCGTCCATTCGCGATCAATGAAATCGAGATGGATCATCGACACGCCACGATGTGTGCCGCACTCGCCACATGCACTTACACAACTTTCGCAGCCGATGCATCGTGAAGGATCGACGCAGAACTCGTAACCGTACACGTCAGTGTCCTCCCAGCACGTTCAACTGACCATTCGGTTTAATCCCCGCTAGCGTCTCCGTCTTCGCGATCCGGCACGCGGAGTTCTTAAATTCAGGGATCTTGCTGCGCGGATCCAACGTGCGATGCGTCAGATTGTTCGCGCTTCTCCTTCCTGGCCAGTGATACGGAATGAACACGGTGTCGGGACGGATCGTCCGGACGACCATGGCCGGCAACGTTACCGACGTGCGCCGCGACGTAACCGTCACCAGGTCGCCGTTCGCGATGCCGTGCCTGACAGCCAGTTCCGGGTGAATCTCGGCGCGAGGTTCGGGGTATTGATCCACCAGTGGACCAATGCGCCGCGTCTGCGTTCCAGAGAGAAACTGGCTCACCACGCGCCCCGTCGTCAGATAGAGCGGATACTCTTCGTCCAGAGGATCACCACCAGCTCTGACGTCAGCCACGAGGAAGTGCGCCTTCCCGTCAGGGTGCTTGAAGTGTCCACCTTCGAAGAAGCGCGGTGTGCCCGGATGATCCTCCGAGGGAACGGGCCAGAACAGACCCATCTCTTTCTCCAGACGTTCCCAGGTGATGCCAAAGTAGTCCGCCGTGCCGCCTTTTGACGCCACGCGCATTTCATCGAAAATCTCACGCGTCGACGGGAATTTGAAGTACTCGCCTTTGCCGAGTAGGTGCGCGAGATCGACGATGATGCGCGAATCGCCTCGCGCATTGCCCGGAGGATCCACCGCCTTGTTGATCTTGATGACGCGCCCCTCGCCGGAACACACGACGCCCTCTTCCTCCTCCTGCAGACTGCCGGCCAGCACGACATCGGCATGATGCGCCGTCTCAGAAAGAAAAAAATCGATGATGCCAAAGAACTCCAGCTTGTTGAGCGCCTCGCGAATGTACCCCGCGTCCGGCAGCGACACCAGCGGGTTGAAGCAGATCGATAGCAGTCCCTTGATCTCGCCGCGGTGGATCGCCTCGACAATCTCCATCGCCGACAAGCCCGCGTGCGGCAGGCTGTCGGGCTCCACGCCCCACACCTTTGCGACATACTCGCGGGCTGCCGGATCGTCGATGTGCCGCTGCCCGGGCAACTGATCGCACTTCTGCCCATGCTCGCGACCGCCCTGCCCATTTCCCTGCCCCGTGATCATGTTCGGACCCGCGCCAGGCCGGCCAATGTTTCCGGTGGCAAGACAGAGATTAATGATCGAGAGGACGTTCTCGACGCCGTGCGAGTGGTGCTCTACGCCCCTTGCGTGCAGCGCCATCGCGCTCTCCGCCGAACCGAACCAGCGGGCTACTTTCTCGATCGCCTCAGGGGACACGCCGGTCGCCTCGGCTGTCCGGCGAGGGTCCCATTGCTTGACGTACTCGGCGACTGCCTCAAAACCGGAAGTGTGAGCTTCAATGAACTCGCGGTCTTCCAGGCCTTCCCGCAGTACTACGTGCAAGATACCCGCGAACAGCGCGGTGTCCATGCCCGGCTTCACGGGTAAGTAGAGATCGGCGTTGCGCGTAATGGGCGTGCGACGCGGATCGATCACGATCAGCTTGCCACCGTTGTCGCGCATCCGCCACAAATAGTCGGTCGTGATGGGGAAACACTCGGCGACATTCGATCCGGCAACGATCACCACCTGTGCTTTTGGGATGTCGGACCACGGGTTCGGATTGCGGTCGACGCCCAGCGCCAGCTTGTAGGCCGTGCCTGCGGAGACCATGCACAAACGGCCGTTGTAGTCGATGTGCCGTGTGCCGAGGCCAACGCGCGCGAATTTTCCGAGCAAATAGGATTTCTCACTGATCAGGGAGGCGCCGCCCAGAACGGCGACGGAGTCCGGCCCATGCTTGTCCTGAATCTCCTTCAGTCGACGGACCGTAGTCTGAAGGGCCTCGTCCCACGACGCCTTCCGAAATCCGCTCTCGGTGCGAATGAGCGGGTCCACCAATCGGTCGGGATGGGAACCCTGCAGATAGCGTTTGACGCCTTTCGGGCACAGCATTCCGCGGTTGAACGGGAACTCCTCCCAAGGTTCAAAGCCGATCACTGAGTTGTGACGGACGCGAAGCTTGATACCGCACTGCTGCCCACAGAAGCAGCAGTGCGTCTTGACGAGCCTGTCCTCGGCATGATGCGCGCTCTGCGTCCAGCCACCGGGGGGCGCGTATTTCAGCGTTGGCCCGTAAGTCCGGATCAGCTCATCAACGGGCAGCGGCGGTCTTGCCATGTGCATCCTCCTTGACCTTCAGTTGAGACAGCGCAATGGATTTCCTCTTGCAGGGAGGGCAGATCGCCTGCCAGTGTCCTATCGAACCGGGCATTTCGAAGTTGAAGCCGAGTTGTGGCAGCACCTGGCGCAGGTCGTCGATCTGCATCTGCGAGGCAAACGCCTCGCCGCATCGCGGGCAAACTACCCCGCCATCGATCTCACCGGCTTTCTGATAGAGCTTTACGCCGAGTTGGGCAGGACGCTGGAAGATATGGAAGAACTTGCCAAAAGGCAGGTAGAGTAGTGCCGAAATGACGGTGATCGCGTGCAGAATGGCGAGGAACTCATATTGGGCGCCCCGCAGCCAAACCGTCGACGCCGTCAGCGCCAGTCCCGTCACCGAGATCGCGAACAACAGGATCAGCGGTAGAAAGTCGGCGGACAACGATTCCAGCGACAATGCGCCTTCGTCTCGCATACGCCGCCACAATGCCAACGAGATCCCGGTCAGGACGAGCACAGCCGAAAAATCCAGTCCATGGAACAGAATCCAGGAAACGACGGTGCGCACTTCGAACGAACCGACGGGGAAGCCGAAGATCCAAGTAATGTACGTCAACTGATCATTCGGCGATGAGGTGAAGTGGATCCAGCCGAACACGAGCGGGAAGGTGATGCCAACCGCCGTGATGCAGCCCCAGAACAGGCAGAAATGCATCCACCAGCGCAGGCGGGAGCGCCTAGCGATGAAGTTCTGCGCCACGATGTGAGTCGTCGCGGTCTTCGTTGCCAGCGCCATCGACCGTGCCAAGCCGAAGCGCCTCACTAACTCCAGGCTCCGCTCCCAGAATCGCCGGGTCGGCGGCTTCTGCAACCACACTGCGTAATGGTAGGTGACACCCCAGGCGGCGAACACGACTGCGAACGTATAGACGACGAGTGCCGCGTCGAAGTTCTGCAGGTTGCGCGAGCCCACCACGATCGCGGCGCAGAGCAAGGCAGTGACCATGGTGGCCCAGGAAGCCGCGCGTAGCTGGTCCGCCCGGCGTCTCAAACCCGGTGTCATCAGCTGTTCGAGTACTATCTCCTTTGGCAGGAAGACACGATGGTTCAACAGTCCGAGAGTCGCGCTCGTTATCGCCAACAGGAAGAACCCTGGCCAGACGACACCCACTTGATCGCGGAAGACGCCCAGCATAAGAGGAGGGAAGAAACCACCGAGTCCGCCCATCGCTCCAACGAGTCCGGTGACCGCACCGGTCTGTTTGGGGAAATACTGCGGTACCAGTTTGAAGACCGCCCCATTGCCGAGGCCCAGCAGCGCAGCACTGCCAAGCGCGCCAACAGTGAACGGCAGAATCGCCTGCCAGGCCATCAGAGACGCAAAGGGCACGATCCCCGCGAACACGCCGGCGAGGACGCGTGCGCCGCCGATGCGATCAGCGAGCGCACCGCCGATAGGACGCATGAGCGTGGCGAGAATCACAAAGCCCGCGGTGCGGAATCCAGCGTCACCGGGCGTAAGACCGAAGTCGTCCTTCAGCAAACTCGGCAGATAGATAGAGAAGGCGACGAAGCCGCCGAATGTCAGGAAGTAGAAAGCTGAGAGAAACCATGCGATGCGTTCGCGCGCGAGCACATGCAGCATCGCGGCTAGTGTAGGCGCCGGACCGGAGACGGGCGCGTTCCTGGCCAGAGTCCAGAAGACAACCGCCCAGACAACCAACAGCGCCGCGACCCCATAGAAGACTGCCGATCTACCAAAACTTGCCGCGACCAGCGGTCCGACGAACACGGCCAACGATTGACCGGCGTTCCCCATGCCGTAAATGCCCAAGGCTGTGCCCTGCTCTTTTGCGGGGAACCACTTTGAGACGTAGGCCACTCCGGCAGCGAAGGAGGAACCAGCCATGCCAAGCAGGAAGCCGAACCCGAGCAGCATGGGATAGCTCGCCGCGTACGGGACAAGAACGGCAGCAAAGGCGGAAATCAGGAACAGCAGAGAGAAAATGAGACGGCCGCCGAAGCGGTCAGTCAGCAATCCGACAGGGATCCTGGCCAGCGAGCCGAGAATGACGGGCGTCGCGACAATCAGTGACGTCTGCGTTGCACTCAGCGAAAACTCAGCGCGGAAACCTGGTGCGAAGGCTCCGATCAAGCCCCACGCGCAGAAGCATAGCGCGAACGAAATTGTACCTAACGTTAATTGCCGCGTTGCGGATTGCTCTGACGCCTGCATGCATCCTCCGATCTGTCTGCGACTGCCTCAACGGACCGCTCCTCTCAAAGCTCCCTTAGTCCTACGCGCCTGCTTGCCGAACTGGAGGAGAACGCTCGGGCAACGGAGAGTTCAGCAATTGGGCGAGTGCATAATTCCGATTTACCAGGTCGGCCAGCGTGTACTTTTTCAAAACCCCGAACCACGCCGCCAACGCCTCATCCAAAACCTTGCGCAGGCGGCAGGGAGCAGTGACCAGGCATGGATCGGAACCTGGGTTGAAGCATTGGGCCATGTAAAAGCTTGGCTCAATCGCCCGAACTATCTCGTCGAGGCGGATCTCCGAACTAGGCCGCGTCAACCGCACGCCTCCGCCGCGACCTCGGGTGTTCTCTACGAATCCCAGATTGCCTAACCGGTTAACGAGCACCATGATGTGTCCGCGAGAGATGCCATAGTGGTCGGCGACCTCCTTGATCGTTGAGCTCTTCGGAGCACGAACGGCAAGAAACATGAGAGTACGAAACGCATAATCGGATTGGACTGTCAGATTCATTGCCGATGTTTAAAGATATATCTTATCTATTGCTTTTTGCAAGCGTCAACCACACAATATAGTTGTTACATATCTTCACAGCCGGAGGAGCCAGCCGTGAGTGTGAGAAGTAACGTCAGCGCACCCATTGCGGAGCTAGCCGCGGAGCACGCCGTGATTAGTCAGGTAGTGGCCGGACTTTCTGTCCTGGAGGGGAGGCTCCGCGGAGGCACGCCTGTAAGTCCCGCATTGCTCAGGCGGATCGTGGAGTTCCTGCGGGAATACGCGGACCGGTTGCACCATGCGAAGGAAGAGGCCATTCTGTTCCCGGCATTGGAGCGGCGAGGTGTTCCTCCGCGGGGGTGTCCCGTTGGCGCGCTGCTGGGTGAACACAAGCAAGGACGTGCACTGGTAGCGGAGTTCTCGAAGCACATTGAGGCGTATGCTTCCGGCGTTGCCGAAGGGGCGACCGAACTCGCGGGAACGATCAGCTTACTTGCCGAACTTTATCCGGCGCACATCTGGAAGGAAGACTTCCTGTTGTTTCCGATGTCGGAGAAGGTCCTGGAGCAGGAGGATCTCGCCGGGCTCACTGAGCAATTCCGTGCACTGAATCAGGAGATGGGCGCCGTGGCATTCGGGCGCTTCGAAAACCTGGCGGACGAGCTCGCCACGCTGGTCTTGGAAGGCTGACGAGCAATCATACTGCGCAAATATTCCATCCGGCCATTACGCCGGCGATTTTCTGGTGAGCGGTCGCCAGTTCATACTGCAAATCCGCATCGCCGGCGATTCGCGCTCGAGGCTTTCGATGTAGCTCAATGCTCTGCCGACCACAAGTTCACGTGCCTTGGTCGCACCCGGCAGTTTCGCAATGGCATCGTAGACTTCGAAGATGAACGTGTTCGCCAGTTGTCGCACCTGAACTGCACGCATCTCCGCACGCCGGGCCTGGTGGATGCTGACAGCCAAGCCTCCTACGAGGCTGCCGACTGTCAATACCGCCAACATCGCCGCCACCCTGTTGCGGCGCAGAAACTTCGCCAGGCGGTAACCGGGCGAGCTCTTCCGCGCCAACAGCGGCCGCCCCGCCAAGTACCGGCGGATGTCACCAGCCAGTTGCGCAACAGATCCGTAGCGGCGCGCCGGATCTTTTTCCATGGCTTTAGCAAGCAACGTATCCACGTCCTTGCCCAGACCCAGAAGTGGCCCATTTACTTCACAGATCACCCGGGACGCCTCTAATGCGTCCGTTTTCCGGAAATTGTAGGGACGCTGTCCTCCCAGCAATTCATACAGAATGACACCCAGCGAATAGACGTCCGTGGCCGCTGATAGTCTCTCTCCCCGAATCTGCTCCGGACTTGCGTATTCCGGCGTCAAGACCGCCTGGGTGGTCGGCTGCGATGGCCTCGCTTTCCAGCAGTTTGGCCACGCCGAAGTCAAGCAATTTGACGGTGCCGTTCCGGGTCACGAGGATGTTTTCGGATTTGTCCACTTGATCGTCAGCGTGGTCCGACTGGTAGGGCCGGCGGACTCCGGTCGCATTCCAATTGATGGGCCGACCGAAGCGTTACACCAACTCCCGCTCAGAAGATGGCCCGACGTCGCTTTTCACATTTGTGGCACTGAAACCGTGATATTCCGGTAGCGCATTCCGCCCGAGTGGTCGCCCTGGACATAAAACGGGCCCGGTTGATTTTCGTCGGAGTCGAGGGCGGCCCCTGTGATTCCGGGGACCTCCTGATTAGCAATGATAGTTACGCCATTGCGGACGATGGTCAAAGAGCGTCCCAGAAGCGTAACATCAAAGCTTTCCCATTGACCCGGACGAGCCGGCAGGTCGACCGATGGAGCAAGAAATCCGTAGATTGCGCCCATGCTGTGGAAGTTGTCCCCCCTCTCGACGTAGGCGATCTGGATCTCGTAGCGCCCCCGCAGATACACTCCGCTATTCCCGCCTTGCGGACAGTTATATTCAATGTGTAGCTTGAAGTCGTCGAACTTGCGCGTGGTTCGGAGATTGGCGCCCTTTGCCTCGTTCAACAGTGTTCCGTTCTGGGCAATCCAGTGGTTATTGGCAGCATTATCGGGCACCCATCCGGTCAGATCTTTTCCGTTGAACAGCGGTTCGGGTTCCGTCCAGGCCGTTGGCGCCTTGCGTTTCAACTCCGGTGCGCGCACACCGGCCAGTTGGGCCACCACAGCATCCCCGCGCTTTTGAACACCAGTGATCCAGTCGCCGTTTACGTTCAACTCCCAAGTATTCGCCGGGCCTTTGGGTGGCCGGTTCAAAGTCAGCGTCAGACGAGACCCATCGATGTTTACGTCGCTGGCCGGGCGCACGCTCCCGGCCCGAGGCTGGAAGCGTGCTTCAGGTTTTTCGCTGGTTTCGACGAGTTCCATCCAGTTGGGGTACATGCCATTGGGCGTTGTGACGGTAATGTCCCATCGGCCTGCAAACGGGCTTTGCTTCTTCTTCGATTGGGCCGGCGCCAGGAGGGCCCCAGCAACCATCAGCAGAACGTAGAATCTCTTCATGGCAGGCCTACTTGACCACTGGAATCTTGGCGGCGGAACGCGAATTTGCGTCCAGGTCCGCGCCGTAATCCTCGAGTAGTTTTTTCAGTCTCTGCACGACATCCGGATGCTTCGCGGCCAGTTCTTTCGTTTCGCTCATGTCGGTGGAAAGGTCGTAGAGCCGATCGCTTGCGTAAGTAATGCGGCCGCCGTGATACTTGCCCTGTTCGTCGCGATGCCCTTCGCTGTAAGTGCCGGGCAGATAATACTTCCATTTCCCGCTGCGCACGGCGTTGCTCTCGTAGAAGAAAGCCTCGTGCGGAGATTTCGCACCAGGTTTGTGGCTCATCAGCGGCCAGATGTCTCTGCCATCGATCACGCGATCAGTAGGTACGCGCCCACCGGCCAGCCCCGCGAATGTGGGCAAAATATCAATCGTGGATGCTACCTCGGGACACACGGTGTCAGCCGGAATCCGTCCCGGCCAGCGCATCACGCACGGTACGCGAAAGCCGCCTTCGTAACGCGTGAACTTGCCATCGCGCAGAGGGTCCGCGTGGCCACCATTCTCGTTTTGCGCCAACCACGGTCCGTTGTCAGAGGTGAACACGACAACGGTGTTATCATCCAGCTTCAACTCGCTGAGGCTGCGCAGCACTTCCCCAACACTCCAATCGAGTTCGTGAATCACATCGCCGAATAGTCCGAGTTGACTCGTCCCTTTGAACCGATCCGAGACATGCAGCGGCACATGGGGCATGGTATGCGCCATGTACAGGAAAAATGGCTTCGTTTGATTCTTTTTCAGGAATGATATCGCCCGCTCGGTGTAGCGCCTCGTAAGCTGCGTCTGATCGGGACACGTTTCGATCTTCTTCAGGCCGTCGATAAGCGGCAGAGGAGGCCTGTTCTTCTGTCCTGCCTTGTCGCTGCATGTGCCTAGCATGTCGTTGGAATACGGCAACCCGAAGTATTCGTCGAACCCTTGGCTGGTAGGCAGCAGAGCGGGAACATCGCCCAGGTGCCACTTGCCTATACATCCGGTCGCGTATCCTTGCTGCTTGAGCATCTCCGCAACAGTGATCTCGTTTGGGTTTAGGCCGACCGCAGTCTCCGAATCCAGCGCGGTGGGAGAATAGACCCCCCGGACGCCCACACGGAACGGGTAACACCCTGTCATCAATGCGGCGCGCGAGGCGGAACACACCGGCGATCCGACGTAGAAATTCGTAAACCTCACGCCTTGCGCGGCCATACGGTCCAGGTTCGGCGTGTGAAATCCCTTCGCACCGAAACAGCCGACGTCAGCGTACCCAAGGTCGTCGCAGAGAATGACGATGAAATTGGGCTTTCTGGCCGGCGCAGCGCCAAGACGGCCGCCGAGCAGTGCAGGAGCAACAAGGCTCGCACGAGTGATGAATTGTCTTCGCGATGAGATCATTTCGGTAAACTCTATTCTTACATTCGCGCCGGTTAACTTTCGGACCGGCCTTTGCCCAACAGCGGCATGAGCCTTCTTGCGTCCTGGCTGGTGCTAGAGGCGATATTGTCGTTCTCCAGCGGGTAGCGTTCGAGATCGAACAATACCGGCTCCGGTTCGGGCCGATTTCCCTGAACAGCGCGTTCATCCTGCAACAATCGTTGAATTCAAGCAGATGGAGTTTTTGGACCTTTTGGGCAACGCCTACTACAACCGGAGCACGGCGCACAAACTGGCGGGCGATACCCCGGCGCCCAGGTCGACGCGGCCAAATGCCGCGCGCTTAATGAAAACCGCCGAGACGCCAAGGAAAGCAACAACCTGATTTTTCTCCGCGTCTTTGTGCCTCCGCGGTGATTTTTTACTGCGTCCTCAGACCAGTTCCCACTCCCGCAGCCAGTGGTAATGCGGCGGAAGGTTGCGCCACATCTCCGCGGAAAGCTCCCTGTGACGGCTTCGCTCGGCGGAATCAAGTTTACGGCTCTCCTTCACTGCGGCGCTGGCGTTCTTCACCTGGTCCACGGTGATCAACCCAGGAATGGCGGCGGAAAGAACGTCGCACCCGAGCACGTGCCGGAGCGCAAGGCGGGCGCGCGCGTCGTCTTCCACTTTGGTGGGCGAGTCGGGAACGCCGTCGCCGGCGAACAGCGTGCCGCTGGCGAACGGCTTGATGCCGATGAAGCCCACATCGTGCTTGCGCAAAGCGTCGAACATGCTGCCTACAGGCTTGGCCCGGCTACCCGCGGCGTAGGGCGTCACCACCACTTCAAGCTGCGGGTATTTCGCCACCGCGGCCGCCATCCAGGGGCGGTGATGGGCGGAAATACCCGTGCAGCGGGCCTTGCCGGTCTTCTTCCCCCACTCGAGCGCCGCCATAGCGTTCTCGATCTCGCGCTCCGAGTTGAGCGTGGTCTGCTCCCGCATGGTCAGGCGCCACACATCCACGTACTCCAGGCCGGTTTGCCGCAGACCTTCGTCCAGGCCCTGCTTTAGTTTTTCGAGCGAGCCGGCGATTTCAGGCTTGCGCGCGCCGGTGAAATCGAAACCGAAATAAATCTCCTCGCGACGGCCCTTCACCGCCTCGGCATAGACCAGAACCTCCTGCTGGGAACAGGCATCGATGTAATTCATGCCGTGGTCCAGGGCTGCGAAGATCACCTCGCGGCGGTTCTTCTTGAATTCCTCAGTGCCCGCCTTCCACGGGATCTTCTTCCAGTGCCCACCCATGCTCACCACCGAAAGCATGAGACCGGTCCGCCCCAGCCGGCGGTACTCCATGTTCTCGTTGTAGCTGCGGGTCTTGCGCGGGTCCGGCGCCGCCGGCACCAAGGCCGCCGCGGCGGTACCCTGAACGAATTCGCGTCGGGAAATCATGGTCTCTCCATTCAACTCTTTAACCGGTTGGCTTCGGGTGTCGTCTGCTCCACGTTCGGCTTGATGTCGTAATCCACCTTGCCGGTAGTCCACCGGAAGCCGCCCAGCACGATGGCGTGAAAAAACGGGTTGATCCAGACATCTTCCCGGTGGCCCAGCGAGGTGTAGAACACGCGTCCCTTGCCGTGCATGCGAGCCCACGTACACGGATAGTCGGGCCGCTGGTAGGGTGCTCCCCGCATGAGTTTGGTCTCCTGCACCAGGATCACGTGCAGGTCGCGGGCGAAGTTCTTGGAGGCGTACCATTCCTCAGTGAAAGGAAGGCCCTCGCCCATGGACAGGGTGGCTGCGGCGGGAAAGCGTGAGGTCAGTATAAGGGAGGCTTCCTGCTGCTCGCCGTGAGCGGCGAACTCACCGCCCAGCATGGCGATGTAGGGATCCGGATTGGCGCCTTTGGAGTGGAATGTGTCGGTGGCGGAGTGAATACCGACAAACCCCTTGCCGGCCGCAATGGCGTCGAGCAGCCTGCGCTTGCCAGCCGGCGACATGGGCGGCGAACCGTCCTTGGCCGGCGCCGTCAGGTCGCCCGAGGTGTAGAAGGCGATGGCGTCGAAGCGGCTCAGGTCGCCGTCAAACACGCGACCGTCCTTAGTGCACTCGAATTCGAACCCTGCACGGCGGCCGAGTTCGACGAGCACCTTTTCAGAGTGGCTGGGCGCGGCGCCCTGGCGCCGTACCACGGAGTGCTCAAACCCCGCGCTGCGGGTGAAATAGAGGACTCTTGCCGTCTTATTCGCCGGAATTACGGCTCCGGCGGCCAGCTTCAACAGATCGCGGCGTAGCATGGAGGTCTTCGCAAGATTGTACTCTTGCCCGGCCCTCCGAGGAAAGCTTTATTCCGTTTCCGTTTCCGACTGCCGCTCGAACAGCCGCGAGCACTCGCCCGAACCGTGGATCTCGAAGTCAAACTCCCAGGGACTGATTTCGGGGAAATAAGTGATTCGGCTTCGCATCACCTGGGGTTCAAACCGCGACCCGGTCTGTCGCCGGCTCACCAGGTCCATTACATATCGGGATGAAAACAACGTGATATTTGCACTCCCACTTCGTATGGCTTAAACTCTCATATTCGTCCACCGTGTGAAATCTCCTTTTCGTGTGCTTGGCGGCTCACGTCTAGGAGTTTCCACGATGGACTCCCGCATATGTCAAACCTGTGCGGCCTCCCCGGCAGAGCCGGGGGCCTCTCCTGGTAGGCTAGTGCTGGTGAGTCAAGTATATAAACGCCCAAATTTGGGCTAACTCATGCGCAAGGCGCGCCAAGTGATACTCAGTTCCGGACAGCCGCAACTGCTGGAAACTCGTGCACGCACAGACGACAGTGCAGGAGGAGGTACGCCAGGGAGCGACGTGGGAACCGCCTATAGACCCTTAGACGACAGTACCGGCGGCGGGTTACCCCGCTGCAATGTTTAGAATGTTGCCGTTATGGCGAAGGCGCCGCTCGCCCTCTCGACGATACTTGCCCGCGGCATCATCGCGTAAGCTCGAAAGCTCGATCCGCCAGCCCTCTGGGATGCGCGGCAAGTCGCACGGTGAACAATGGGAGCCGGCTGGCCGTGCTGCTTTTGGGCACAGCACCATCCGTATCTTCTCTGGAGAAGCGACCGCAATCGGAACTCCGGTGATCACGTCGCCCGGTTGTCAAGGATGATTGTCGAGCCCGGCGCCGATAAGTAGGGTGCCGGTGCTTATCATCCTTTGTAGAGCCCGCAAGGCCCCTGGGCGTCAATGGCTCGGCGACAATGGCGGGCTCGTCTGCTTCACCGCCGCGACTGGTGTTGGACTGTGATGATTCCATTCGCTGACTTGGCGGAAGAAGTTCTCCCAAAGTTGACTTGGCCCGACAAGGACCGCAGGCGGTCCACCAGTTCCTTACCGAGGTTTATCTCGCCCCAGTCGCATTTTTGTCCGGGCATCTTGGGATCGATGAACTCCCGCCGGAACAACTGGCTGGAAGCCAAATCTGCCAGCAGCTTGATTTCTTTCACAGTGAGTTTGATGTTCACGACTGTCATGCAATACCTCGCGCGTTTTCAAAAGGAACTCCGTCTATTCTGAACGACGCCAGTAAAAGAGACCGGAGCGGCTAGCTTGGCTCAGTTGGGCCGTGGCAGGACGGAATTGCCTATATATTAACTATTATTAGTGAATTATTCTTGTTTGTCAAGCTCGCTTATGCCACAATAGAGACTACTATTAACTAAACTGGTTAAGAATAACACCACCTAGGGAGCATCCATGGATGTGGCATCACTCATCAGGCAGCGACTGGATGAACAGGGCCTCGATCAGAAGGACCTCGCCTCGGCCGCGCAGGTCACCGAGTCCTACATCTCGCAACTGTTGGCTCGGAAGAAAGCGCCACCATCTCCTGCCAGGACCGACATTTACGAAAAGATCGGCCAGTTCCTGAAGCTGCCCGCTGACGAACTCTCGAAGCTGGCAGAAGTGCAGCGCCAATCGGAGCTGAAGAAATTGTTCGCGGACCCCCCAGCGCCATTCCTGGGAGAGTGCCGCGTCGTTGTTCTCCGCAAGTGCGCTCCGGCCAGGAGAGCGGACGTCCGCCGTATCTTCGAAAAGGAGTCCTTCGGCGACATCGAGCGTCTGATCACGCAGATGATCCTGAATGTGGCCCAGGAACTGGCTCGCGAAGAGCGGCACAGCGCCGAATGGCTCCGCCTGATGGCCCAATTCGGTGGCCGGAGCCTCGAACAGATAGAGGTCACAATCCTGGAGTTTCTGGATGCCGACGTGCTTTGCATCTCACCCGAAACCTGCGCCTCGTTCCTCGACTTGATGGTCGACTGCTGGGATATAGACCTGAAGACATTTGGCGTCGAGGTCGTCCTGAATCCTACGCTCGCGCCAGGCCGCCTGAAGCGCTTTGAATTTGTCGAAATCGAGCACAGTCATCCTTCCAGCACGGAACGGGGCTTTGAGCTCTTCTTGAAGGATAAAGCACTCAGCGGAGATATCACGGAAGACGAAGTTGAATTTCTTGCAAAACTGAGGTTCACAGGCAAGCGGCCAACCCCCCTCTACTACTACAGGGAACTGCAAAACCTGCGAGATCCCCTCCACTTTACGGACGCCTCACACGATTTGTGAAACAGGCTGATGTTGGCGGCTTCCAAAACCCGCTCAGCTTCTTTGCTGTCAACGCCAAATAGAGAGGTCCTCTTTATTGGCGTATAGTCAAACCGTTTATGCGGCGCGAGCGTAGTACCTCAAAAGCCCGCCCAGCCGCTCGTCACAACGCACGCCTGTCCGAATCCCACTCCGATCTGGAGCGCGCGTTAGGAACGGTAGCTGATTCTCTTTCTTTTGGTGGTTCCTCTCCGAGTGGAAATGCGCGCTCTACTCGGTCAGCGCCCGCTGTAGCGACCTGTCAGTGGCGATTTACTAAATTGGCCTGAATGCCGGGGGCTGTGACGTATTGATACCATCGCCGGGATGCGCGACTGTCTGATTATATTTGTCCACTTGATCGTCACCGTGGCCCGACTGGTAGGGGTGCTCCGCAGAAACTACGCGCACAATAGAATCAATGACTTGGGGTCTCGCTGTGCGGGACGTTACGACGATGTTACATGCCCACTATTGGGGCCGTACAACCTTTTTCCAAACCACAGGCACACCAGATCTGGGTACTGACGGATCGACAGTACTAATCGATTTCGAATCCGATCGGTGGCGAAGACAGTGTCGAGAGTTGTACCAGGCTCCAGGTGCCGCATGATTTATGAATTCGCCCCGCAACACCCTATATCGGAAAACCCCATGTCGTCCGCGAAGATCAACACAATGTTCGAGCGACGGGTGGCTCCGGCTGCAACTCCGGCGGTGAGCGCTCCAAGAAAACTGCGGCGGGTAAGTTCAGCGTTGGGCATAAGGTAACCGGTCAACTCTCAAGGATACATCTCGATGCGGACTCCATCGAGAGCAGAATCGGCTTCGTCTTATTCTCCTGGCGATGCCAGCGGAAACTTGACCGGCATCCTATCTTTCTGGGAGCGATAGATCGCCGCGATGATCTCGACCACCTTTCGCCCCTCCACGCCGGTCACGAGAGGTTCGCGGTCCGTCAGAACAGCTTGGAGAAAATCGCGATCCTGTAGCATGTGGTAGTAGTCGCTCGAATCGGCTTGGCGGAATGCGGCCGCATCTCGTTCCTGGAAGTTTGTCAGCATCTCCTCTTCTCCGGGGACGGTCCACAGATCGTTGATGGGCGGTGCGGTCGCTTCGGACATCCCCGCGATGAACGTGGCGCCGCTATCCGTCTGCGCGCCCACCGATCCGCCGTTGGCTCCGTGCACGTGAATCTTAGTATAGATTCCCGGCTTTTGGCTTACGCTGACCAGGATCGAGCCCAGCCCGCCGTTACGAAAACGAAGCATCGCAACGGCGGTATCCTCAACCTCGAGATAAGGATGGTTCAGATTCTCGGCATATCCCGTGAGCTCGTCAATGGGACCCATCAGCCATTGCAGAATGTCGAGATGATGCGGAGCCTGGTTGATCAGTACGCCGCCGCCTTCGGTTGCCCACTTTCCCCGCCAAGGGTCCGACTGGTAGTATTTTTCGTCCCGCCAACTCAGCATTACCACCGAGCCGAGAATTGGAGCACCAATCTTGCCGGCGGCGATGGCTTCCTTCATCCGCACAACGGGCTCGAAGAACCGGCGCTGGCTGACGACGCCGAGTCTGACTCGATGCCGCACTGCGGCGTCGATCATCCGGTCGCAATCGCGAAGATTGGCCGCCAGCGGCTTTTCAACCAGGACATGTACTCCCATCTCGGCTGCGAGAACGGCTGGCTGCGCGTGTGCCGGATGCGGCGTACAGACAACGACCGCCTGGACGCCGGCCTCGGAAATCATCCGGCGCACATCCGTAAATGCTCTCACTCCACACGTAGCAGCGAATTTATCGGCGCTGACCGAATCGGTATCGCATACGGCAACGAAGTCCGATTCGCTGAGCTTGGCCAGCGGGGCAGCGTGGAGGCGAGCCACTTTGCCGCACCCAATGATGGCGGTTCTGACTTTCCTAGACATGTCTAGTTGGGGAAGTACTGTGCTGCTATACGGCGCAGGAAGGCGAGCGACTCGGCCATCTCCGCCATCCCGTTCATTCCGTCTTCGATGCTGATCCAACCTTTATAACCGTGTTCCGCCAGAATCCGGAAGATCGCATGGTAATCGTTGAGGCCCCTACCTGTAACGCCATGCAGCAGGTGCGGCGAGTAGCCGAGAGTTCCATCGCTCTGGCGCAACTCGTCGAGCGAAACGCCTGCCGCTAAATAGCGATCGCTGGCGTGCATACTCACCACTCGATCCGCCACGCGCCGGAGCAGTTCCACGGGATCGTCGCCGGCAACGATCGAATTGGACGGATCGTACTGCACGCCGAAATGCTCACTTTCCGGAATGGCCTCCAGTAACTCCAGGAAGACATCCATTTTCTGGGCAAACTCCGGGTACTGCCAGAATCCATCTTTGTAGTGGTTCTCGAGACCCAGCACGATGTCAAACTCGCGGGCGGCCGGGAGGACTGAATGTATTGCCTCGGCGACCCAATCAATCCCTTGCTGGCGATCGATCCCGGGATACCGCTGACCGCTGAGCACCCGGCAGACGGCCTTCGGTCCTCCCAGCCGGCGAGTGACACGAATCATCTCGATCTCCCGCTCGACGGCGCGCTTGCGGGCATCCGCACAGGGATTGGTGAAGTCCGGCGAACAACACAGCATCGGCATGGCGAAGCCGGCGCCGTGGATAGCCTCAGCCACCCGGGCCAGGTAGGCGTCATCGAGGCTGGTGAGAAAACCTTCGTACATCTCAAGACCATCGGCATCCAGTTGTTTCGCCATCTCGATCCATTCGAACACGGACATAGTCCGAGATCCTGCTATCCGGTCCAGATAGCACTTGGGAAATGCGGAGAGTCTGACAGGCATCAGATTAGAGCCAGCCCTTCATTCTTGCGTGCGGACTATTTTCATGAGGCTGATCTTTCTAAAGTACAATACTGCGTTGTCGTCGTGGTGCTGGAGCGCAAGGTAGCCGTATTCCGGCGTTGCCCGGCGTTCCGGCTCGTACTTCTTCGTGCGTTCCTGCACCGGCGAGACACCGTCATAGTCCGTCACGAGCACGCCGTTGACCTTCACGATCGTCCGGAGTCCCATCAGCGTGATATCCATGGTATTCCACTCACCGGCGCGCTTGGATGCCCGCGCTTTGGCCTGGGTCGTGGAATAAAGCACGCCCGTGCGGTGCCAGTCGTTGTCGCGATCGTCGATCTGCACTTCGATGCCGTGATGCTGCGCGAAACTCTTGTCCGGCGGTTCGGAAGGGATGCGGATGTAGACCCCAGAATTCCCATCCGGGGTGGTCATCTAAACGACCCGCAACGTCGCGTTCCCGATATTCTCTCTGCTGTACCAAAGCATTCCGCCCCCGGCTGTGTTCGGATCATCCCGTTGTCGACAGTGAACGCGGGATTGCCCTGTGCGCCCACAACGGCCCAACCGTCGAGGTTCTTTCCGTTGAAGAGCGGCCTTTCAGTATCTGCGGCGAATGCCGCCAAAGCCACTATCTATAACAATACGAACGTTCGCATTCGTTCTCCTTTCCATGGGACACGCATGCCCGCTTCTAATTTGCCGCCACTCCCTCAAGCCTCGTGGTGGCCGTCTTTCAGGCAAGCGGTTGGAGCGGAGCCGGTTCTTTCTGGAGCGAGGTTCCTTGATCGCGGCTTCGACCCTTGTGGTGGCTCAACAGCCCTTGCCCGGCGATCAGAACCGTAATTCGAAGCTCTTCCAGTGCCTGAATCAAAGCGCCCGGCGCGCCGGCATCGGTGATCACGCAGTTGAATCACCTCCCGTGCGCCGTCCAGCATGGCTCTCTTCGTCTGAGCCTCGGTGAGATTGGGACTGGTAATGCCCTGTTTCAAGTCCAGGCCGGTGGCCGCCAGGAACAACTTGTCCACGTGCAACCCATCTAGCGCACCGCTCGCAATCGGCCCCACGAGCGCCATCGTGTTTCTCCGTAACGTTCCCCCTGGTAAGGGTTACCTCCACGTCGCTCGACGACCATTCCCAAGCGATATTGACTGCGTTATTGACGACTGTGATACCGTGTCTCTGCCGAAATTGCCTGGCAATCTGGAGTGTTGTAGACCCGGCATCCAGCATGACCGTCTCGCCCTCCCGGATGAGTCCAGCGGCCAATCGCCCGATCGCGGCTTTCTCGTTCTTGAAGCGGTCCTCCTTTTGGACCAGCGACGGTTCGAAGGCTGCAGCTTGATTTCCGGTAGCGCCGCCATGGGTGCGCTTCAGCAGCCCCGCTCGTTCCATCGATTGCAAGTCCCGTCGGATACTGGCCTGCGACGCATCCAGCACTCGTCGAGGTGGGAGACCGTTACGAATTGGTCATTCCTCAAAATCTCGAGGATTTTCTGCCGCCGTTACTCAGAGAACATAGCTTAACGGTTTTCGCGAGAAGTTCTATCGATCCTGCGCACTTCTGAATGGAGGAGCTGGTCTTCGCAGAACTCGCGGCAGAACCGGATGCAGGTCTCTAGATCTGCCCGCTCACGCGCGGGGCTTTCGTCCGCCGCCAGGGTCTCAGCAGGCGACGGCGCCCGGCCCCGTTCCGCCATTGCCAGATAGTCCGCCAACTCGCAGTCGGATACTCCGGGAAAGGCCTCCATGAATTCCGGTTCCAGGCAGTTCAAATGACGCGGTTCGATCGTAATCATCTCTATCGAAATTGTCTTCCCAGGGCACAGGTCGACGTACCGGCGCAGATACTCGCGGATGCCCACGTTGCCCTCGCCCATCCGCGGCCACCGGACGGCCACGCCCTGCGGCGTGCGCCAGATGTGGGAATCCCGAACGTGGCTGGTTAGTACGTAAGGGGCCAGCGTGTCGAGGGCCGCGAGAGGCACATCCAATGTCATGGGCAGGTTCCCGCTGTCCAGGCATGCGCCCACGAAGTCCGTTCCGGCTTCCTCGATCAACATCTTCAATTCTGAGGCGCGCATGTCTCCGCCGTGGTTCTCGATCGCGATGCGGACGCCTGCATCCCGCGCCCGGCTGCGTACGGCCCGCAGCACCCGGACCGTGTTTTCGATGTGCACCCCGATCGGCACACTGCCCCTGCGATCGTATCTGTTCCCCATGACCGCACGAACGAGCGGCGACCCAGCTATCCGCGCCGCCTGGATCATTCGCGACAGTTGTGCTTCCGCGGCGCCTTGAGAAGCGTCGAACAAATTTGACGTGGGGCAAATGGATCGCATTCCAATCTCCATCTGCAGTCCGAGCGCTTCCGCTCGTGCGCGGACCTGCCGGAGGTGATTTTCTTCCAGGCCCCCGAGAAAGCCGATCTCCGAGAAATGAACAACCGCCACGCCTTGCGCGGCGCAGTACTCCAGATACTCGAATGCGCTCCACCCTTGTGAGCGCAGGCTATAGAGGTCCACTCCGAGTTTCGCCATCACCTAGCTCCCGGCGAGCACTTCTTTCAATGCCTCGACGCCCAAGCGCGGACTGCAGAGCACCGGAACCGTCAGCTTGCCGAACAGCCCAGGCATCAGGCGCGCCATGCTACCTTGGGCCAGCACGACAACATCGTTTTCGGAAGCGGCCCGCTGGATTTCCGCCATGACCATCCGATCATGCTTCGCGCTGTCGCCACCGGCCAGGGCATCAAACGCACCCTCGACCAGGTAACGCTGAGGGATCACTTTCTTACCGGCCTGCCCGGCCTTGCGTTCGATCAGCCGTTCTGTTGGATCAAGCGTGGTCACCAAAGTTGCAATTACCCCCACGCGCGGGCCGTGGCAGACAGCATTCCCGGCCATCCGCTCGTCGATTTTGACAACCGGGATGTCGATCGCCTGGCTCAACAGGTCGGCCGCCTCACCGACAGAGGAGCAGCAATTGAAGATGGCGTCCGCACCCGCAGACTGGGCCAGCATGCCATAACCGATCAAGCGGCGGGTAACGGATGGGGTCAAGCATCCGGCCGCGCGGACGTCGGCCAGCAAGCTGTCATCCACAAGATTCACGAGCCGGACGCCAGGCAGACATTCAGCGAACAACTTACCCAATGGCTCAACCAACGCGAAGCAGGTGTGAAAAGCAAAGACGGTTTTGTGCATAAATATTCCGGTTACGACCCGCCCTGGGAGCGAATCGCAGCCATTGCTCTCTGGTAAAAATCGGCGCTCCCAAAATTGCCGGATTTCAAAACGACGGCCAACGACGGCTTACCCAATGAGAGGCATAGCGGAACACCCGGTTCGATGTTTGCTCCGACGCGCAAAGCTCCCATTCGCAGCGTTCTGCAGAGCGCCCCGGACGTCTCTCCTCCCGCGATTATAAGGCCTTCCGGGGCGCCGCACTGGATGATCTCGAACACTAAAGTTGCCAGCCGCTCCGCGATCCGGCACCCGGCCTCGGTTTGGGTGTGACCCGTCGCACGGGCCCACTGATGAACCCGATCCACATCCTCGGGAGTGGTTGCCGTTCTGAGCAGGCAAGGTCGGCCTTGCGCCAATTCGCCAGCGGCTTCGGAGATTATGGCGGACTCCAGGCACTCATTGGAGGCCAGATCCACCGCATCCAACTGAATGGCCCGAACGCCACTGGCCACAAGCGACTCGTTCTGACGTAATGTTGCCTGCGAACAGCTTCCCGCTACGATCAGGAATCCGCGCCCTCTTGAGCACCGGGCCGGCAGGAGGGAAGCCCCCGCTGCGGGTTCCCACCATCCTTTGCGCTTCCAGGCAGAGGGTAAAACCATCGCGGGCGCCGAGCTTCCGGTTATCAGGCGCAGGTCCAAAATCGCTTCGCCAATGATGGACAGATCGGCATCGCTTGTGCAATCGATTACGGCAATGCTCTCACCGGTTTGGCGCAGAGCATTCAAGTGATCGCGCAAGCGTTCCGAGCCCTGGCTCACAATCGAATGCGGCGCCAAGCCGACTTTGCGCCGGGTTTGGCTTTGCAGATGCGCAACAAGATCGGGATCAGTCATCGGCGTCAGCGGATGGTGGCGCATCGGCGAATCGGAAAGCAGCCTCTGATGGACGAAGTGGTAACCCATGTAAGTCGTCCGGCCATTGACTGGCAGAGCCGGTAACGCAACCGTAAAAGATTCGCCCAGCTCATCCATGGCCGCGTCGATGGACTGCCCGATGTTCCCCTCGGCCGTGGAATCGAACGTGCTGCAATACTTGATCTGGAGAACGCTGGGGTGGAGGCCATCAAGAAGCCGGACACCCTCCCGCATGCGTGCGTAGGCGACCGCCGGGCTTGCAGCGCGAGAGCCTACTCCCAGGATTACCGCGTCGCAGTCTGCCGCCCACTCGGCCAGTAGCTCGCGGCTGGGGAGATCTATCGCCAGGATAGAGCGCAAGCCCTGTCCGGCAAGCATGCCGGCGAGGTCCGTTGCGCCGGTGTCGTCGTCGGCAACTGCTCCAAAAATGATCGCCATTTTACGCTCTAACGAGATTTCCGCCGCAATTGCAGGACTTGTTCAGTTGACAGCGGTTGGCAACGATCGCCCACCAGAAAAAAATAACCTCGCCGCTTCCTCGATTTCTTCAGCCAGGGCGGCCGCCTCGGCGAGCGTATTGCCAACCGCAACTGATCCGTGGTTGCGTAGCAGGAAGGCCGGCGTACTATTGGCCAACGCTGCCACTGCGGGGGCGAGTCCCAGATCGCCCGGCGGAAAGTACGGCGCCACCGGCAGCTTTGGCACCCGCATGGCGTAATAGGGAGTCAGAACCGGCAACGCATCGTCCATATCGAGAGCGCGCAGGCATGCCAGGGCCGTCGCATGGGTAGAGTGCAAGTGCACGACCGCCGTGCTCAGCGGCCGCGCGCGGTAAATGGCCAAATGGAAATGCACCTCTTTACTCGGCCTGTTTTCCCCCACGATATTGCCAGAGAGGTCCACCTGGGCGACGGCGTCCGGCGTCAGGCTTCCCAGAGAGGAACCTGTCGGCGTTACGAAAAGCATTTCGCCGGCCCGGATGCTGATATTCCCCGCCGTGCCAAAACTGTATCCGCGTTCAAACAGCGAGCGCGCAGTAGCGACTAATTCCTCGATTTTCAAACGATTGAGCGGATTCACTCTCAGTCTCCGTCAGTAGACATCACGCCATACTATCATCGACCGCTTGCCATCCCCGCGAACGCGCCGAGCGCTCCACCGCGTCGAGCACGAGTTGCGTCCGTTGTGCGTCATCGAAGTTCGGACGCGGCGTGTCGCCTCGCGCGACCGCCTGGAGAAAGTCCGCGATGGTGGCGATGAACGTGTGTTCGTAACCGATCGTGTGGCCCGGTTTCCAGAAATTCTCCGCGTATGGATGTTGCGGCCCGGTCACCTGAATCTTGCGCGCGCCTTGGAGATTGGGCGGGAGGGTGGCGTCGAAATACTCCAGACTATTCATGTCCTCTAGGTTGAAGCGGAGCATTCCCCGCTCTCCGTGGATCTCGAAAGTATTCTGATTCCGGAAACCGACGGCGTAACGGGTGGCTTCCAATGAACCAATACTGCCGTTCTTGAAACGCGCCAGCAGCAGCGCCGCATCGTCCACGTCGCGACCAGGAGAAAACGTGTGCAATGCAGCCGACACTTCCTCGATATCGCCATTAAGCCACAACGCCGTGTCCACCAGGTGTGAAAGCAGATCGCCCAGTACGCCCGAGCCCGCCTGAGACTTCTGTGTTTTCCAGCCCGGCTTGCGAGTCGCGTCGTTCCCCCACTGCTGTAAGTAAGTCGCACGATAATGGAACACCTGCCCCAGCCGGCCTTCATCAATGAGGCAGCGGCAGAACGCTACGGCCGGGACGCGCCGGTAATTAAACCAGACCATGTTAGGTACGCGCCGGACGGCCTCGGCCATGCGCGCGCCCTCACTGGCGGATGTCGCCAGTGGCTTTTCGCAAAGCACCATTTTGCCGGCTTCGGCAGCCGCTATCGCAATTGGAGCGTGCAGAGCGTTGGGGACGGCAATATCGACCAGGTCGATGTCCGGCCGGCTTACAACAACGCGCCAATCCGTCTCTATTTCGCTCCAACCCCATGTGGCGGCCATGTGGCTGAGCGATTCGCGATTGCGCCCACAGAGCACTGTCCGTTCGAGTTCGTAGGGCAAATCGAAAAAGTGCGGCGCCTGATGGTAGGCGTTGGAATGGGCACGGCCCATAAATCCCTGCCCAATCAACGCGATTCGTATCGTTGGTTTCGTCAATTCAACGGTTCCTTCATCCAGAATAGGGCGAAGTGGCTGCAGCGCTTGGCAAACCGCATCGATCGCGCCATGGCGTTGCGCCGCAGATGGCCTCGTTCACCGTTTGGATATTGCTAACCCCGTATTCGGCCAGCCAGTCCTCCAGAGCCTTCAGTCCGTGTTTCGCATAAACCGGAATCCCGCCCTTCCATGTCGCGCGGCCGCAAAGCACTCCGGAGAATTTCGCTCCCGCCTCCGTGGCCATCCGCATCGACTCGGTAAACTGCTCGTGATCCACCCCGGCGCTGAGATAGATGAACGGCTTGGCCGTAACGCCGGACGCCCGGCGAAAGAGCGCCAGAGCTTGTGAGTAGCTGTAAGCTTTCCTGCCTTTGTAGACGCAACTGCCCTCCACATACTCGGCGTCGACCGGGACCTGCACTTTCATCACGTCCACATGATAAACGTCCCGGGAAAACTCCTCCATGCTCCGGATCACGATTTCAGGCTTGATAGTGGCAAACTCCAGCCCCGCCTCGTTGCGGCCCTGGGCATCGTAGCCGACGAATTCCAGAAAAAAAGGGACGCCTGCACCGGCGCACTCGTTGCCGATCCGTTCGATAATGGCGTGTTTCGCGTCGTTGACTCGCGGATCGTCGAAAGGAGTATAAGACAACAGAATCTTCACGCCGTTCGCCTTCCAGTCTTTGATACGCCGCACGGAGACGTCAGGTAACAGAGCGAGCATGCGGTTCGGCCGCGGGTTCTCGAATCCGTCTGCCTCGTAAGTCAGCAGCAGGCCGGCGCCGGGAGCGCGAGCTTCGGCCGCCTTCAGGCCGTACTCCGGATCCAGAAGGACTGCGCTCGCAAACGGGCTTAAAGCTCTGGTCACCGCAGTCTTGAAGTCGGCAAGCATCTCGTCCGTTACATCTTCCAGCGCGACTCCCCGGATCGCTGCGATTGGTTTGCGCAGGCTCTTCCTCTGGTCTATCGCGAGCGCGGCAATGATACCGCGTTCGGTGGAGATGGCGTCCAGGTGCTTTATCTTTTCGTCAGATCTATCCATGATTTATCTCACAGCACGACTTCGGAGGCTTCAACTGGCCGACTACGAACCAATATGGCACGAGGCCGGCCACCAGGATGAGCGCGGCCACCGTGAAACCTGGCATATACGAACCTGTCCGGCTGATCAGAATACCGGTCACGAGCGGAGCCAGAACACCAGCGAAGTTGCCGATGAAATTCTCCATTCCCGTCCACACGCCCACCTGATCGGGTGGTGCGCAGTTTTGAACGATCGCGGTCAGGTTGCCGACCGCAAGGCCCACGAAGGATGCGCCAATTATAAACGCGATAGCTACCTCGGCGTTATCCGCGCGCACCGCCGGAATTAGCAGCAGTCCACTCGCAAAACCAGCGGTCACGATGCCTTTCCGGGTGCGCGTTTCATTCCAACCGCGGCTGGTCAACCGATCGCCCATCCAGCCACCCAGAGCCTGGCATGCGCCGAATACCAGGTAGGGCATGGCTGAATATGCGCCCGCCTTCATAATCGTGAGGTGGCGGACTTGTACCAGGTAATCCGGGAGCCAAGTCAACAAGAGGTACACAAAGTAGTCAAAACAGAAGAAACCCAGGCAGATGCCGAGAAGATTCCGGTTGAAAGCCGGCAGGCGAAAACCGGACCGCGGGAAATCATCTGCCACCGGCTTGCCCGTTGGTGTGCTAACGCCAGCCGGAGACAACTGCGAAGGGACAATCAGCAGCCATGGGATCAACCAGGCCAGGGAGGCGAAACCCAGCACCATAAACATCATCCGCCAGCCGAAAGATATGATCAACCACGGAATGAGAACGCCGCCCAACACGAGTCCGACTCTTGTCCCCGAATCAAACAGACCGCTGGGAAGGCCACGGTCCTTGGGCGCAAACAGCAGGCTCACCGTCTTGGTGCCGCCGGGAAAGTAGATCGACTCCCCGACTCCGAGGATGATGCGGAGCCCGATAAAGACTCCGAGGCTGCTGGCAAGACCGGTGAAGCCGCACGCCAGAGACCAAAGTGCGAACATCGCGGCATAGAACCAGCGGATTGGAAAGCGATCGACGCACAACCCCACGGGAACCTGCATAAGGCAGTAGGACCAGAAGAACGCGGAGAGCAGCAAACCCTTGCTGGTCGCGTCCAGGTTAAGTTCACCGGAAATCGTGGGCAGAGCCAATGAAAGGCTGGCGCGATCCAGGTAGTTGATCGTGGAAGCTGCGAATAGAAGTCCGATAATTTTCCACCGCCTCCGGATGGAGACCGTAGATAGCGCCTCTTCGGCCGCAAGGGGAGAAGATGGTGTCATTTCCATTTTTGACTCGTCCTAACTCGCGCGCGGCACAGTATCCGGCTGCGGTGTGGGCGCCAGGCTGACAGCGCTCCCGCACGCATTGCTTCACGCACGCTTCGTTCCGGTTCTGCCGTCTTGTCTGATCGCTAGTGGAAGAATTTACTATCACTCTTGCCCGCGTGTGATCGATTACGCTTACTGTATCCGCAATTTCTGAGGTTGTCAAGAGCAAGCTCGGCCAGGAAAAGCCCGGCCAGCCGCGTCGGCGCAATTTCCGACGCAACTTCGCTATCGCTCAGAATCGAAAAAACTACTTCAGACTTGCGCTCTTTTGATGTATACTCGAAATCTTATGTCCCAGGCAATCAAACCCGGCATACTTTTCGAGTCAGCCGACGCACCACTCATTTACCGCGAGCATTTCACTCCGGCATCCGGCAATTTGGAGTTTCTCAGTTGCGGCGAGTTTGAAATCAGGTCCGGCGCGAGCATGCAGCCGGTTTCGTATCCGGATGAGGAGGCTCTGCTTTTCAGTTGGCGAGGCAAGGCGCAGGTCCACGTCAACGGCACGGTGTACGAACTTGCGGAGTACGACGTACTCTACATACCGAAAGGGCAGCCCTGGTCGCTGTCCAATCCCGGATCCGATACCGCCAGGCTTTGGGTAACGCGCGCTCCCGCCCAGAACGTGCATCCTGTTTTTCATGCGAAATTCGCGAGCATATCGAACGACGAGTCGCGGACTCGGCACTTGAAATCCCGCAACGTGTACATGATGTTCGATGTTTCGGAGGGAGCGGACAAACTCGTAGCCGGATACTCTTTTTTCGATCCTTATAGCCGTAGTTGGCCCCCTCATAACCACACGGACCAGGAAGAGGTTTACATCTTCCTTAAAGGTCATGGCTCGATGGAGGTCTACGAGGCGCCCGAGACACTCTCGTTCGTTCGCGAGGTTAAGGAAGGTGACGCGGTGTCGATTCCCTTCTACAACTATCATCCCGTGTTTGCGCAGGAAGCGCCGGTGGTGTTCATCTGGTGCATCGCGGGAGAGCGGTACTGGGTGGGGGACAAGAATAAAGAGTTCATGAAAGGGACTGGCGAACCGATCACAACATAGGAGGATTGTGCGACGCGGCAGCGGAGGTGAAAGAGTGCAGGCGGCAAAGTCTGGTGTTTTGTGTTCCGGCAGCATTGCGTTTGACATCCTCGTACGCCCGGTGGATCAGTCGCAGTGGGGCACCACGACTTTCGTGGACGCGATCGAATCCCACGTAGGCGGCAACGGCGCTAACACCTCGTTTGCGCTGGCAAAGGTGGGCGTGGCTGTGCGTTTACTTGGCGCCGTCGGAGGGGACGAACAAGGCGCCTTGATTCTCGAAAAACTCCGGCGCGCGGGTGTCGATATAAGTGCCGTGACTCGTGTGCAGGCTCCAACCGCGACCACTGTCGTCATCGTGAATAGCGCTGGCGACCGCAAGTTTCTGCACCGGCTTGGCGCAAGCAGCGAGGCGTTCACCGAACCCGTCGAGTTTGGTTCGCTGTCGCAAAGCGCGTCGCTGTACCACCTCGCCAGTCTTTTCATTCTGCCTCGATTGCGCGCTCATGCCGCCGGAATATTGGCGCGTGCGCGCGCGAGTGGCCTGATGACTTCATTGGATACCAACTGGGACGCGCAAGGCCGCTGGATGCGCGACCTGGAACCGTGCTTGCCGCACCTGGACATCTTGTTTATGAATGAGGACGAGGCCCGCATGGTCACCGGCTCATCCGACCCGGCGGTGGCGGCTAGGGTTGTGCTCGAAAGGGGCGTGCGCACAGCCGTGATGAAGCTCGGCCGGCGGGGTTGTGCGATCTACACAAACCTCCGCGAGATCATCTGTCCGGCATTCGATGTGGAAGCAAAGGACACGACCGGCGCGGGGGACTGCTTCGTCGCAGGCTTCCTTGCTGCCCTGATCCGGGGCGAGGAGTACGCCGAGGCGGGGCGATTCGCAAACGCTGTCGCAGCGCTGAGCGTACAAAAGATCGGCGCCGTCGAAGGCGTTCCGTCCCGTGCGGAAATAGAAGCATGGATTCGTTCGGCACGACTGCTCACCGCAGCTCCTGCTTAGAGCTGCTCCTTGTCGAGAAAACAGGAAGAAATCTTAAAAATGCCATACACCAGAAGGACAGTAATTGCGGGCTTGACAGGCGCGCTCGGCTCCGCACAGGTCCGCACTCAGAAACCCACGAGCTGGAACCCAAAAGTGGGCGTTTATTGCCGCTATTCCGAGGCGAACGTCGAATTCATCCGCCGCGAAGGCTTCTCCAGCATACAGTTGAACGCCAAAAAGGGCAGCTTCGACCCGAACATGACGGACGATCAACTGGAGAAAGTACGCCAAGTGCTGAAACGGTCGGGTTTATACGTGTCGGCACTCGGCTCGACGGTCAACCATATTGACGCGGATCCAAGCCGGCGCGCGCGCACAAATGCCGATTTCGTGAAGTTGATTGAATTGGCCGGCAAACTCGGAGTGCCGAACGTCGGCACCGCGTCGGGAACCATACCTGGGCAGCCACTCGGACGGCAGGTGGCCGAGATCGTCCGCGTCTATACCGAGAAGTATTTCCCGGCCTGTGAGAAACACCACGTGCGCATCCTCTGGGAACCTTATGCGGGCGGACCCAACGTCGCAACGGGTCCGGTGGGATACGCTGCCTTGTTCAAGGCCTTCGGGGACTCACCTCATGTGGGATTGCAGTACGATCCGTCGCACCTTGCGTGGCAAATGATGGACCCGATTCAATGCGCCCGGGATTTTATCGGCAAGATCCACGATGTCCATCTGAAGGACGCCGAGATTCTGTGGCCGATTCTGCGTAAGGTGGGAATCAATCCGCTCGATGGCACGCGCTGGTGGCGCTTCCGCCTGCCCGGATCTGGCTGTATCGATTGGAAAGCGTTTTTCACCGTGTTGATGGAGGCCGGTTACAGCGGGGCGATGAATATCGAACATGAAGACGCGTTCTATTACCCGAATTACGAGGGCGACGAATTTACCGAACAATTCAAGGCCGGATTTCGCGTCGCTCACGAATACCTAAAGCAATTTGTGCCTGAACGGACGCCGCTTGGGCCAGCCCGTTGATTCAGATAAGAACAAACACACCTGGAGGGTTACTCATGACAGACGGCATTTCTAGACGGCATTTCTTTTACGGTACTCTGCTGGCCGGGGCAGTTCCTGGCGCCGGGTTCGGTAGCGCCGCTTCGCTCAAGCGGCTCGGATACAAATCTCCCAACGAAAAACTCAACATCGCGGCGATCGGCGCGGGCGGCAAGGGCGCCAGCGACATTGCGGGATGCGCCGGCGAAAACATCGTCGCCATGGCAGACCCCGACGACAAGCGCGCCGAGAAGACCTTCAAAGCCTATCCCAATGTGCCCAAGTACAAGGACTTCCGGCGCATGCTCGACAAGGAGGGCAAGAACATCGACGCCGTGCTGGTCTCCTGCCCGGATCACATGCATGCCAGTGCGGCAATGTGGGCTATGGAGCGTGGTAAACACGTGTACTGCCAGAAGCCGCTGACGCGCACGGTATGGGAAGCGCGGCAGTTGGAACTGGCGGCCGCGAAGTACGGCGTCGCCACTCAGATGGGCAATCAGGGCTATTCCCAACCCGGAGCGCGCGAGTGCTGCGAGATCATCTGGAGCGGCGACATCGGCACGGTGACCGAGGTCCACGCCTGGACCAACCGCCCCGATCCTTATTGGCCGCAGGGCCCCGACGTCGTTCCGGCCGAGGCGTCCGTTCCGTCCACTCTGGATTGGGATGCCTGGCTGGGCGGCTCCGAGCCGCGGCCTTACAGTCCGGCGTACGTACCCCACAACTGGCGCGCATTCCCCGATTTCGGCTGCGGCGCCATTGGGGATATGGCCTGCCACATTCTCGGTACGCCCAACATGGCGATGCGGCTGAGCGCGCCAACCAGCGTCGAATGCATCAAAGTGGAAGGCAAGGCCAAGTACACTTTTCCGTTTCGCAACGCTATCCGTTTCGACTTTCCGGCGCGCGGCGCCATGCCCTCGCTGAAGCTGTTCTGGTACGACCGCCTTAAGGCGCAACCCAAGTTCGACGGTGTTCCGGAAGGCGAATTACTCGGAGACAAAGACATTAACGGCAGCCTCTTCATTGGGGATAAAGGCATGGTCACGACGGGATGCTATGGCGAGCGAACGCGGCTGGTCCCGGCCGCAAAGATGAAAAACTACAAAATGCCGCCGCAAGTGCTGACGCGCAGCCCCGGTGGTCCCGGCAAAGAATGGATCCAAGGTCACTATAACGATTGGCTCCGCGCCTGCAAAGGCGGCTCGCCGGCATGCTCGAACTTCAGCGTCTCCGGCCCCTTCGTGCAATGGATGCTGCTAGGCGTCATCGCCATGCGGGTGGAAGGCAAGCTGCTGTGGGACGCCCAGAAGATGCGCATTACCAACAACACCGAGGCGAACCGTTATCTGCGGCCGAAGTTCCGTAAAGGATGGAAGTTCGCGTAACAAACCAGCGCACTCACGATTCTTTGGAAACGGCCGGCGCGCGCGGAGATGCCGAGGCGGCGCCGGGAATCCCGCTGCTGTTGCGGTATTCGCTCTTCACCATCGGCTGGTCATAGCGGTATTTGCCGCCAGTGCCCACGGCGTAGTTGTTCACCATGCCCGGGTATTTCGGCGTGGAGTAATAGGCGTGTATCTTTTTGCCGATGGGGCTGATGCGGCTTTCGGGAATGACGTTGCCGGGGAAGAGCACACGCTCGCGCCAGCCCTCTGCCGATGAAAATTCTTTGCCTCCCGCGGCGACCACCGCTGCTCATCCAGGAAACCGCAAGTCCTGGCTGCTTCTGCGACTGATGTTAACTGTTTACGTTCATCTGTGATCGACCATGATGAGTTTATGCCTTCCGTGTGGCCTTAGGCATTCCGCAACTTCATCCCGGGGACGGAATAACCTGGGTAATTATACTGCGCCGAGCCATCCGTGCCAGACCTCCACATTGAATGCCCGATCTGGGGCAAACCGCGAGGCTAAGAAGAACGTTTCAGTTCAGCTTACGCGGGATCCAAGAACTCCTTTTCCTTGACATCGTATTCGTGCGAGCGCTAAATTGAGCATATCGCTCAAGAGCTTGCAAAAACAAAAAAACATCGCCCGGAACCGTTCATCACCCATCGTCGCCTATGTTTTCTGAACAGCGCCAACAAAAAATACTTGAAATCTTACGGATTGATCAATTCGTAAGGGTTGCCGACCTCACCCGCGACCTTAGGGCCTCGCAGGCCAGCATTCGGCGGGACCTTCAGGCAATGGAAGATGCCGGACTGCTGAAACGCACACACGGTGGTGCTGCTATTCAGCAACTCGCGGGCTTCGAATTCTCCCTGGCAGAGAAAGAGGATCGCTTCAAAGAAGAGAAGGCTGCGATAGCGCGTGTGGCCGCGAGTCTCATCAAGGATGGCGAAACGGTCATGCTGGACGCCGGTTCCACGACTCTCCAGATCGCCAGGCAGTTGAGAAATAGCCGCAACATTAGTCTTGTAACTAATGCTGTCAATATCGCATGGGAGTTGTCGTCCAGCGAAGTGGAAGTAACGCTAACAGGTGGAACTTTGCGCCGCAATACACTCGCGCTTGTCGGCCCAATTGCGGACACAACACTGACTGGACTACACGTGGATAAGTTGTTTCTGGCGGCAAATGGACTGGACCTGACGCGCGGCGTGACGAGTTCTAACCTCATTGAGGCGCAGGCAAAACGAGCGATGGTGGAAAGCGCCCGGGAAACAATCCTGGTCACCGATCACAGCAAATTCGGCCGCGTCGCTTTCACTCAGGTCTGCGGCCTCGACAAGGTGCACTGCGTGATCACCGATGCAGGCGCCCCAGTCGAGTTCGTCCATGCGCTGGAGAAACTCCGCGTAAAAGTGCTGCTTGCCGACGAAGCCGGCCAGGAAAAGGGCCGGCGCGGCGGACGCCGCAGTTGAGACCATGCTCCCGGTCATCGATCCATGCTGCCCGCCAGGGCGATCCGCGAGTAGCGATGCTCTTCAAAGTTTTTGCTTGACAGCGCACCCCAGGGCAATTAAAGTTTACTTAATCGCTCACGTACGATCGAAATCGATAGTCGCTTCTTCCAGAACCGGCCATTATGTGATCTACCCCCGTGGCGGTTGCAGCGGCCCTCGACCGGGCCCGCGGCGCTTAATGTTTTCGAGCAGACCTTTGTTTGTGAGGATCTCAAGTGAGTGCACATACCAGAAGAAACTTTGTTGGCCTGCTCGGCGCGGGAGCAGCGACGGGATTTGGCCTGCTACGTTCAGTAGCAGCCGCTCAACCCACGCAGCGCCCGCATAACATCATCTTCATACTCGCAGACGATCTAGGCTGGGCAGACACGGACATCAACGCTGACGAGGCGCTCCATGAGACCCCTAACCTGGTGAAACTGGCTTCTCAAAGCGTGCGTTTTACGAACGCCTACGCCGCAGCTCCGCTCTGCACGCCCACTCGCGCGTCGATCATGACCGGGAAGTACCCCGCGCGACTGCACATGACTATCACGCGCGAGAGGGCGGCCACCCCGCCGCACAACAAACGCGTCGTGCCTCCAATCACGCTCGGCGACCTTCCTCACAAAGAGGTGACGATCGCGGAGGTCTTGCGGCCTCGCGGCTACCTGAATGCGCACATTGGCAAATGGCATCTTGGGACAGCGGAATTCTATCCTGAAACTCAGGGTTTCGACGCCAACATCGGGGGCACGCTCTGGGGCGCTTCCCAATCGCACTTCTATCCGTACAGTGGGACTAAATACTTCGGTGGCGAACCACGTTACGTGCCGCACATGGAAGGGGGCAAACCCGGAGAGTACCTGGCCGACAGGCTTACGGACGAGGCCCTGCGGATTATCGACGGCGCCGCCGGGCGGCCGTTCTATGTGAACCTCTGCTATTATTCCGTACACACTCCCATAGAAGGCAAGCCGGACCTGGTCGAACATTATCAAAAGAAGCTGCGGCCCGAGCACAAGCGCCGAAACGCGGCCTACGCGGCGATGGTCCATAATCTGGATGAGAACGTCGGACGCGTGCTGGCAAAAGTGGACCAACTCGGACTCGCGCGCGACACGGTCGTGATCTTTACATCGGATAACGGAGGATTCCTCGGCAAGTTCGACGGGCAGCCGGTGACCACCAACGATCCGCTGCGTTCGGGGAAAGGTTCGCTTTATGAGGGCGGGATCCGTGTGCCTTTGCTAGTTCGCTGGAGTGGCGCGTCTGCCGGAACTACCTGCGTCGAACCCGTGATCTCCACCGATTATCTGGCTACGCTGGCGGAGATCGCCGGCGCCCCCGCGGAACCGCAGGATGGCGTCAGCTTGGTACCGCTATTGAAGAAGCCACAGTCGAAGCTCTCACGCAACGAACTATTCTTCCACTATCCGCATTACTACGACACCACTTCCCCAGTGAGTGCGGTGCGTGCGCGCGACTGGAAATTGCTTGAGTACCTGGAGGACGGGCGGATAGAGTTATATAACCTGGCGAATGACCCCAGCGAGCAGCGCGACCTCGCGGCGCAGATGCCAGAGCGGGCCCGCGAGCTTCATCAGCGTCTCATAAACTGGCGCACGTCCGTCGCGGCGCAGATGCCGTCGCCGCAGGCAGGCGGCGCAAAAAGCAAGAACCCTTGAATGCGGGGAAAGTACAGACCCGCCCCGTAGATAGCGAGGTGGCGCCCAGGGCAGTTGCCTGATAAGAAGGGTTCGCACCTATTCAGGCCACCTATAGGAAGGAAGCAATTATGTTCGGGCGTATTTGTTTCGTCTTGTTTTGCGTGGTTCTCTTAATGGCCGCGCCGATAGCTGCGCAGTACAGCGCGGCTCGTCTACAGGGCACAGTTAAGGATGCCAGCGGGGCCGTAATCCCAGGCGCCAGCATCGTCGCCGAGCTTATCGCGACGGGCAATATTCAGCGGGCTGAATCCAATGGGTCCGGCCTCTACGTTTTTCCGACGCTTCAACCTGGAAAATACAGGGTCAACATCGAAGCGCCGGACATGGAGAAGTGGCAGGGCCAGATGGAATTATTGTCCGGGCAGGAGTCCGGATTTGACCCCTTGCTGAAGGTGGCGGGCGCCTCGAGCGAGATCACCGTCGCCGGTGACATCACACAGTTAATCACCGACTCCAGCCCGACCCTCAGCAGCATCGTCGAGCGGGAGCGCATCGAGCAACTGCCGCTGGACGGCCGCCAGGTGCAGAGCCTGCTTGTGCTGACCGTACCGGGCCTGGAAGACGGGAGCGGCGGCGCCAACCGCCCAACGCCCTTTGGCCTCCGCGCCGGCATAGTCCAATTCCAGCAGGACGGCGCCTCGCTCAATAACGACAATACCGGGATGATCACCAATCGCCCGCCCGGATTGAACACCGTCCAGTAATTCAATGTCGAGATGAGCGTGGCGTCGGCCCGGTACGAAAGCCCGTATGGCCAAAATATGCGTCGCACCCGTGCTGTGCGAGACCTGCGGTGCGCAAAAGCTCCGTCCGAGCCAAAGCCGCGTTCCAGTAACGTTCTGTAACGTGCAATCCTGATCGTCCATACCGGTTGTGTGTAGCCGAAACTCCGTGATGTCCTGGGATCACCAGCTTGCAGTCGGGAGCCGGTGCCTTGGCGAGGCCAGGTTACAACGGTGAGTTCATGCTCCAATTCATCTTCTCTCTCCGCGCCGCCATACGTGTCTTCTTCCGGGATCGCAGCGACACGGCCCTCGAAATCCTCGCCCTCCGACAGCAGTTCGCGGTCCTCAAACGCAAACGGCCACGGTCATATTGAACGCAGTGGATCGGCTCTTCGGGACGGCCCTTCGCCGCTTTTGGTCCCGCTGGACCGACGTCCTCGTCATCGTGAAATCCGAGACCGTCGTCGGCTGGCACCGCGGCGGTCGGCCGAATATCACCAAGGAGATCCCGCGCAGGAAGTGGCGGCAACGTGTTCGATAGGTACAGGCGATAGCTGAATTACGGCCGGCATCTCCAACGAGGTTTACCTTAACTGCACTTGTCCTCGTTCTGCCCTGCCTTGCCTTCCGGCCCTATTGGCAGCCCAGGGTATTTCTTATGTGATTTCTCGAAATGTCCAGGACCCCTGTGGAGACCCACAGTGAGACCGCCGCCCACCAGGAAGAAACTGCCGTCGCGTGAAAAGAGCCGGTCTTCGGCAGTCAGCGGATGATTCAGCCAGCTATGATCCGGCGCGCCCATGAGCGCGTCCTGGTCGATGTTAAACCTGTAGAATCACGTCTGTGCGCTGAGCGCGCCGGCAATCAATAGAATGCCGCAGAGCTTCACTTTGTCGCTATCTCATACCAAGGTGCGAGCTCCTGTCCGTCGGCTTGAAGGTGGACGACGAAAGCGCCATTGGTCTTCTTGATATCGCCTTCGCCGAGAGCGCGTTTACGCACGCCTGCACCATCGAGCGGATAGACGATCAGGCCTTTGGCTGATGTTCGTAGCGTGACGAGGCATTCCACTCGCTCCATCCACACGATCCCGTTGGGTCCAGACCTCATGCCGCTGGGCTTGTCCGGAAATTTCGGATCGGCCTCCAGCGTCACCCACTCCTTGCTTCCGGCGTAGGATACGAGCTTTTGCGGGCGCGGCGGGTTCGAGCCAGGCTGCTCGCGCATCGTGTAGCCGGGCAGGGTGAGCAGCAACTTCTGGGAGGCAGCGATGGGCTTGCGGTCCATCGACGTCAACAGAACAGCGGCGAAGCCGCGCGTCGCGGGAGCGAGTTCCACGTCGATACTGCCTGCCGTCACCTTCTTCGGGCCGGCGAACCCGAAGACGCCTGCCGCTTGTACGGCGGCGATCAGATAGATCTTGCGCTCCGGATCGAAAGTGAGTTCGCCCGTGTCCGACTTATAAGGAGCGCTGACAGATTTAGCCGCATCCGGCAGCGGCCCTTTCGCTTTGGGGTCCACTGCAACGCGGTGCACAAAGGCGGTATTGGCATCATACTCCGCGGCGGATTTCAGAAACCGGGTCATGTTGCCGTTCTGCTTTTCGCGAGTCGCCCGCATGCGCATCTCGAAGGGCAAGGGGATGTTTACGGTCTGCCTGGCAGTCTGCACGGCGCCGCTGCGGAAAAGCCAAGCGGATTGTCCGATGTTGACCCACTTCGTCCAGTCGCCATTAATGTTGAAGCCGTTGGGTGCGTTGTTCTCCCACTCGCGCCCATGTTCATAGGCGAAGTGGATGATCGAGTCCCAGTCCTGAAACGCGCCGAACGCCGCGAGCGTGGGATCGAGTTCGGCGGCGTGTGTATTAGGAAATGGCTGGTTAAACTCGCTGACCGTAAAGGGGCGCCCGGCCTGGCGCGTCGCCGCCTGGTTGAGATAGATACTGAAGCCCATGCCGCTGCTCGACGAGTCGTGGAAACGCCAGTCGCGTTTGTCCCAGCTCACATGCGGAAAGGTGTAATGGTCGATGTAGAAGTGGTTGTCCTGGTAGTCGAGAGCGGCGTGCGTATCGTAGTTGAGCAACCCGCCAAACTGCACCTGTGTCCCGGCGACGGGGACGAATGCGTCGGTCTTTTCGCGAATCGCGGCAAGCATCTTGTCGAGGTATGCGCGGTCGCGGTCGACGATGAACAGGATGGTCTCGTCGGCGCTATCGGGCCGGCCTTGCAAGTACGCCTGCTTCTGGCGCTCGAGTTCCACCTTATATTCGCCCGTAATCAGGCGGTCGAACTGGTTGGCTTGCCAGGAGAAAAGCAGCGACGCCTCATTGTCGATCTCGATCATCCCGAGCACCGGATCGCCCTTTAGCTTGAGCGCGTCGATCAGCTTATGCGTGTATTCCACCTGCAGGGCAACCATGCGCGGATAGAAAACGTGCAATGGTTTGCTCTGCTTGGGCAGGCGGTCCGCGCCTTCGACGGGCGGCACCTTATCGACGGAGGGGCGGAATTCGTAGCCCACGTGCAAATTGAGATTGACGTAGATGCCTTCCGCCTTTAGTGCGTCGAGAAAACACCGCAACCGTTCGATGGAAATGGGATTCAGGGTAGGATAGGGATCTGTTGTCAGAGTGCTCTGAGCCCTTTGGGGATCCCGGTCCGGGCTGCTGTCCATATGGTGCAACCGGACGAGGTTGACGCCAAGTCTGCGGAGTCGCTTAGCGATGCGCCGTGCGTCCTGCGTCTCCGGGAAGTTGGCGCCGAACGCCAAGTTAACTCCAAAGAGGCGAACCCGCTGGTCGTCGGCAGTGTTAGGTTTGAGATCTTTGCCGACGCTGTAAAAATGGCCGTTCTTTGCAAAAAGGCGATCCTCGGGCGAGAGCGGATGGTTCAGGTAGCTGTAGTCCGCGATGCCGCTCAAGCGGTCCTGGTCGATGGCGAACGGGTAGAGGCGATCTTCGCCGAAACAGGGCGATAAAAACGCGAAAAAGAAGAGGATCAGTTCCGAACATTGAAGTCGCATAGAAGACCTTTCGGAATAATACTACTGGATTCATACGTGATACGCACCGCACTCCTTTACGGGTGTGCAACATAATCGTAAGGCCAAATTATTCATGCAGCGCGGGCGTAGTACCTCAGCAGACCGCCCAGACGTGCCTTGCAATCAACACGACTCGCAGGATCGCATTCGTGAGTTGGTAGCGGAAAGAGCAGCACGTTTCCCTTCCCTTGATGATTCCGCTCACCGTGGTAGTGTTCCGTGTACTCGAGACTCGTGTAGCCAACCCTTCGCTACGCCTCGAGGAACTGGCCAGGCTGATAGAGGAGAGATTCGAGTTGCGTGTGCATCCTGATGAAGATCCACCACGAAAGATACAAGGCCTGAAGGGGAAGCTCTGCGACCGCCAGCGGTTGGCGCCACTCCTGTCGAATCGTGCTGATGAGGTGCAGTGTGAAGCATAAGCCTTCAAGTTCGGGCTCTGCGGCGGCAAGACGACCGGCCGCACTCCTGCCGAACTCAGTCATTCCGAAATGCGGAGCAGAATTTCGTGTCGCGGTCGTACAGCAGATACCGTTGGTCGCGGAGATGGCCAGTTTCTTCGTCGGTTGCGTTGCGCGACATCTGCACCATCCAGTCAGCCGTCGGGTGGCGCGTGATGCCGGCAAGAGTGATCCGGCGAGTCTCCAGTTGCACGAAGAACAGCACGTAATAGGTGGCCAAACCTCGCCAGGTGAGGACTTCGACAGTGAAGAAGTCGGTGCCGGTTAGAACTGCCATGTGTGCGGAAATGAATTCCTTCCAGGTGGTCTTCTGGCTGCGCTTCGGGGCGGGCGGAATCCCGTAGCGTCGCAAAACGTTGCCGACGGTCTGGTCGGAAACGCGATGGTTGAGGTTGGCCAGAGCGCCGACGATGCGGGCGTATCCCCAACCGGAATTCTCGCGGGCCATGCGAACTATGAGGGATTCAATCTCGGGCGTGAGCGCGCGACGGCCCGGGTAGGAGCGACGTTTGGAGCCGTCGAATTTCTGGGCAATCAGCCGGCGGTATCAAGCCAGGATCGTGTCCGGCTTGGCAACACTGGCCACCAACTGGAGTTCCTTACGGCCAAGGCGTTTGCCGATCTCAGCCAGGGTCGAGCGCTCCGGATCAGACAGGCGCAAACGCGTGGGCAGGTGCGAACGCAAGATCCGGTTCGCGGCGGCAAGGTATTCGTTCTGCAGAAGCAATCGCTGGTTGACGAGGCCCGTTACATACGTCAGCAGCCGCACCCATTTGTTGTCGCGCATGGTGAACGAACATCATACGTGGTTTGTTGAATAGCTGCTGCGATGGATAATTTGGCCATACGGGGTAGAATTTTAGTGTTGGAGTACAAGGTATATCGCTATCGTAAGGTTATGGCGAGAAAATCCGCTACGGCGGGCGCCGGCCACTGACAGATTTCTGGAGACAGCATCATGGACAGACGCGATTTTCTTAGGGCGAGCATCAGCGGAGCCGGGCTGACAGCTTTCGGACAACAGACACGTCGCTCGCGAGCGCGGACAGACAAGCCGAACATCGTTTTTATAATGGCCGATGATCTCGGCTACGGCGACCTGAGTTGTTACGGTGCCGAGAAGGTACAGACACCCATTATCGACAGCCTTGCCCGAGACGGCGTGCTGTTTACGGACGCGCATGCCCCCGCCGCGGTCTGCACGCCGACCCGCTACGGTATCCTGACGGGACGCTATTGCTGGCGAACGCAGTTGAAAGTGGATTGCCTCTTTGGCCATGATCCGCTCCTGATCGAGGAAGGCCGGATGACCGTGGCCTCGCTGCTCAAATCCACGGGATACACGACAGCTTGCATTGGCAAATGGCACCTCGGTTTCGGCCGGGACTATCCGGATTGGAACGGCGAGCTAAAACCTGGGCCGCTTGAGGTTGGGTTCGACTACTACTTCGGTGTGCCTGTGACCAATGCTCAGGCGCCCTATGTTTACGTCGAAAACCACCGCGTTGTAGGGCTGGATGCGAAGGATCCCATCCGGCTCGGTGAGGACAGCAAGACCAATCTGATGTACGGCGGCACCAAAGCCCGGTACAAGGCTGACGAACTGGCTTTGACTACGACGGCCAAAGCGGTCAGTTTCATCGAGCGCAGCAAGGACAGGCCGTTTTTCCTTTACTTCACGCCCAGCAACGTGCATGGGCCATACACGCCCAACGCACGCTTTCGCGGGACCAGTTCCTGCGGCGTTTACTGCGACTTTATTCGTGAGCTCGACTGGTCGGTAAGCGAGGTGCTTTCCGCTCTGGAACGATCTGGTGTCGCGGATAACACGCTCGTCATCTTCACCAGCGACAACGGCGGCCTCTATTCGCGTCAGGCCTACGATATGGGCCACCGTGTGAACGCGGACCTGCTGGGGCAGAAAACAGACGCATGGGAAGGGGGTCATCGAGTTCCTTTTGTCGCTCGTTGGCCCAAGAGAATTAAAGCGGGCTCCCGATCGGATGAGTTGATTTGTCTGGTGGACTTTATGGCGACGGCGGCCGCCGTGGCTGGCGCCGACCTGCCGCGAGATGCCGGGCCGGATAGCTTCAATATTCTACCCGCGCTACTCGGAAATGCTGGTGGCAAGCCAGCGCGCGGTGGTGCGGTGATCCTCGCAAGCTACTCGGGAATGTTAGCCGTCCGAGAGGGCGATTGGATGCTAATCCTGGGACGGGGATCTGGCGGAACGACGACTGAGTATTTCAAACACTACGGGATGCGCCTGGAAGAATTAGGCCGGAAGACAACAGGATGGGCTGTAAAGGGCATGGGCGAGCCCGATCCGAGCCTGCCACGGGGACAACTCTACAACCTGGCTAAGGATCGCGGCCAGGCGATCAACGTATACAAAGATCACCCGGAAATTGTCCAGCGGTTGACGGGCCTTCTGATAGAGTATCGCGCTCACGGGCGCAGTCGGATCTGATAGCCGTGCCGACTGCCTCTTTCGGAAAGATCACCGGTTCCCGGGCAGCGCGGGTGTTTCAATTGGCCCTGAAACTGGAATTCTAATGAACTGCAAAAACCTTCCCAGGTCCCGCGTGAGCCGCCGCCGTCTGTTGCAGTGCGCCACTGCGGGGTTAGCCGCGCCAGCGCTGACTTCCGCCACCCCCGAACGGCCCAACATCCTCTGGCTTATCGGCGAGGATCTTTGCCCCGACCTGGGCTGTTATGGGAACAAGGTGATTCGCACGCCTAATCTCGACCGCCTGGCAGCCGAGGGCATGCGCTTCGATAATGCCTATGTTGCCGGTCCGATCTGCTCGCCATCCCGTTCCGCCATCGCCACCGGTATGTGGCAGATCGAGACGGATACCCAGCACCACCGCAGAAACCGCGCCGACGGTTACCACCTGCCGCAAGGGGTGCAGATTTTCACCCACTACTTGCGACAGGCCGGCTATCACACATCGAACGTAGTGACGGCCGCTGACGGCGTGCGGGGCACAAATAAGACCGACTTCAACTTCACTCTGGATGAGCAGCCGTTCGATGCAACCGACTGGAGCCGGCGCGCACCGGGCCAACCCTTCTACGCGCAGATCAACTTTAGCGAAGCGCACCGCGTCTGGCGCCGTGATCCAGTGCACCCGGTGGACCCGGACCGGATCACACCCCCGCCCTACTACCCCAATGTTCCAGCGGTTCGGGAGGACTGGGCCATGTACTACGATTCCATCCAGCAACTGGACACCAAGATAGGCAAAATCCTCCAACGGCTGGAACAGGAGAAACTACTGGAGAGCACCATCATCGCGTTTTTCGGCGATAACGGCCGCGCCATGCCGCGAGGCAAGGAGTATCTCTACGAAGGCGGCATTCACACGCCTTTGATCGTGCGGGTTCCGAAGCAGTTTTCCATCGAAGGTGCGGGACAAGGCGTCGTGCGGAAAGATCTGGTGAGTTGCATTGATCTTACCGTGACAACGCTGGAGCTTGCGGGAATCAAAAAGCCGGCACACATGTCGGGCATCAGCTTTCTCGGTCCGAACCGGACTTCGCGCGAATTCGTCTACGCCGCGCGCGACCGGGGCGACGAGACCCCCGACCGCATCCGGTCGGTCCGCGACAAGCGCTTCAAGTACATTCGCAATTACCGCCCCGAGATTCCGTACACCGCCGAAAACGCCGACCGCGATGTCGAGATTCCGACCTTGCGCGTGATGCGCCAGATGCACGAAAAAGGGCAGCTAACGCCGCTCCAGGCGCGCTTCATGGCGCCCCGAAAACCCACCGAGGAGTTTTTCGACCTCGTTAGCGACCCGCACGAAACAGTCAATCTCGCAGACTCGCCCACGCGTCGTAAGGATTTGGACCGGTTACGCGGCGCCATGGACCGCTGGATCGCGGAAACTCATGACAAGGGAGCGATTCCCGAAAATCCGCTGAGCATGCAGACGCCGCGGGAAATCGAAAACCGCACGCAGGTGCAAGGCTGGTGCACGCGCAACTATTCCGATTGCCGCCTTTCGACGGCCAACGGCAGGATGCTCGTGCGCTGCTCCGGAAAGCTGAACCTGGTGCGCCGCAGCTACGTTTGCGAAGGCGGCGCGATGGAATTGCGGTTTTCTGTGCGCTCCAAAACCGCGCCGCCGCAGCGCTTCCACTGGGGTTCGGTGATGGACGTGGATAATCCCGATAACTGGCTGGCGCTTGATGCGAAGCCCGATGGCGAAGCGCACGAATGTAGCGTGCCCTTCGACGCCAAGGGGCACTTGGCGGTGCTGGCCTTCGATTTCGAAAAAGTCGAGGGAGTTGCCGAGTTCGACTGGATCCGGCTGTTCCGTCGCACACCGGCTGGAAACAAGCTTGAGGTGGAGTGGCGTTTCGACAAGTGATCCATGCAAACGAGTCGAAGACGGTTCATCCGGATGAGCCTCGCGGCGCGCTCCATGCACACGGAAGAATGACGGTACACGCAGTATCCCAGCGGGCAGGGCGAGCAACTGTTCTCACGCGCGACGATCCGGACGAGCAGAAGAACCTGGCAGGCGATCTTCTCAGCGATTCAAAATATCTAGTCATGATCGCTGAAAAGGCCCCGGCGGGCTGGGAATGCAGAAATTTGCAGGTAGTCTTCTCCACCAAAGTTTTCAATGGCAACACAGGTCCGCCACGCATCCTTGCTATTCACGTCTGGTGACGCCCGAAAGACGGATGTCGCGCGATGACGACCCAAGATAGACGCGGCGCGGACCCACCGCAGGCACCCAAGTGTGCTTTTCGCTCGACCAGTAGGACAGCGCATGTTGGCCGACTCGGAGAGTGACAGCCCGGCTCGCGCCGGCCTCCAGCGTCACTCGCTCGAAAGCAGCAAGGGATCGCGGTGGGATAGGCACGATTGAACTTTCCGGCGGACCAAGGTAAAGTTGCACAACTTCGCTGCCTCGCACTCGGCCCGCATTACGCAGCAGCAACTTCGCTTCCAGCCACGAGCCACCGTTCAGTATCTGCAGGTCCGAATACTCAAAACGTGTATAGGAGAGGCCGTGGCCAAACCGGAACAGCGGCTCTATGCCCTGCTGGTCAAACCAGCGATAGCCCACGGCGAGGCCTTCCGAGTAAGTGACGAGTGGCGCATCGGCGTTCGTGCCGCTAGTGCCGGGAGCGGCCTGCGGGGCGTTGCGTTCCGGGTGCCCAGGGGCGTAGACCGGTGAGTCCTCCAACCGTTGCGGAAAGGTAACCGGCAGTTTTCCGCCTGGATTTGCGCGGCCGAGCAGGAGATCTGCGGTGGCCCAACCGCCTTCCTGGCCGGGGTACCACATCTCGAGGATCGCCGCCGTCCGATCCTTCCAAGGCATCTGCACGGGTCCGCCAGTGTTCAGGACGACGACGGTCTTGCGCGCGGCTGCCGCGACTTTAGAGATCAGCTCATCCTGATTTTCGGGCAGTTCGAAAGAACCTGAGCCGGACCAGGCGAATACCACGGCGGTTCGCATCTTGCGTGCGGCATCCACCGCGGCCTCGATGCCGGCGCGGCGGGCCTGCGGCGTGATCCAGGCGAAGCGAATGCTCAGCGGTCCCTCGCCCGTCGAGTTGGCAGTGAGTTCGATTGCGTGCGGGCCGGCGGTGAGATGCAGCGTGGGGCCGCGGCCATTGTCGCGACCATCGGTTGTTGGAAGGATGCTCGACCACTTCTTTGCGACCATGCCGGTGCCGCCGAAGCCGGGACCACCGGTTCGCGCGGCCCACTTGCCGTCAATCGAGATTGAGCCGCCGCCCTCGGAGCCGTTGCTCAGCATCGGTTGCACGAGGAACGTGTAGTCGCCTTCTTCGGAGACGGTGAGCACGCCGCTCCAGGAAAAATCGGCGTTGGATTCGAGGGCGGTGAAATCGAGCGATGTGTCCACTTGAGTCGCAGCGATGTCGGCCGCTTCCCTGCGGCGAAGCAGTCCTGGACGACCTTCGTGTGATAGCGCGGAGGACGGGATGACAGCACCGGTGAGGTCCGCGCCCGGTGCGTATGCAATCCGAGCGGCCGTGCGGCGGAGCGCCGCTAGCGGGGACACTAGGCGCGACTCAAAACCGTAGGCACGTTCGCCGAGGAATCCGGAGGCGAGTTGCGCGGCGGTGGGTCCGATCAGGACCATCGAATCGAGGTCCGTCGGAGTGAGCGGCAGGGCGTTGTTTTCGTTGCGGAGGAGGACTGCGCCCGCAGTGGCGATGTCGCGGATGATTTTGGCGTCGGCCGCGGCGTCGATCGTGCGCGGTCCGGATGGCTTGCGGTCGAGCAATCCGAAGCGGTCCATCTGTTCGAGAATACGGGAAACGGCGGCATCCACAACAGCCATGGGTATGCTGCCGTTCTGGACCGCGGCCTTGAGCGGTTCCGTGAAGTACGGCCCGCCGCGGCGTCCACCGATTTCGCGCCCCGGCATTTCGAGGTCGAGGCCCTTCATGATAGCAGCGGGAGTGTGGACTGCGCCCCAGTCCGACGTGATGAAGCCCCGGAATCCAAACTGCCCGCGAAGAACGTTGTTTTGCAGCGCGCCGTTTTCGCAGGCCCATTCTCCATTGATCTTGTTGTACGCGCACATGGCCGACGCGACACCGGCCTGCACCGCTTCTTCAAACGGCGGAAGGTAGATTTCATGCAAGGTGCGCTCGTCGATGGCAACGTTTTGCGCGCCGTTGTAGCCGGCCAGATGCTTCACTTGAGCCATCACGCCCTGGCTCTGGATGCCGCGGATCTGGGCCGCGCCGATGTTCGCAGACAGTAGAGGGTCTTCGCTGAACGCCGTGTGATTACGACGGAACAATGGATCGCGCACAATGTTCACGTGCGGCGCGAGCACCACGTTTTGCTTCAGCGCAGCCGCGTCACGCCCCATCACGACGCCGTAGAGACGGGCGGCTTCGACATCAAACGTAGCGGCAAGCAGTACTGGTGCGGGCAGGCCGCTGGCTTCGCGATTGACGTTGATGCCGGGCGGCCCGTCGGCAAATCGCAAAGAGGGAATCCCCAGGCGCGGCAGCCCCGGCCAGTAGCCGGCTTGTCCGAGGTCCTTGGGATCGCGCGTTCCGTGAACCAGCGAGAGCTTCTCTTCGAGCGTCATCCTGTGCAGCAGAGACTGCACGCGCGGGGACTGCGCGGACATCCCCGTGGCGAAGAGCAGCGCGAGTAAGAAGACTACCACTCCGAGTCGTTGCCGCCGCGGTCCAGATGGAAGGGCGCGGAGGCGACCGTGCCGTTGAAGGCGACTTCGAACTTGGCGGCTAAGGCGGCAATCTTGGTCAACGTAATCTTGCAGCCCGGCGCGGGAGCGCCCTTGGCCGTGGTCATGTTCACGCGGCCGAGATCGAGCTTCGGATCGTAAGTAGCGGCCTTGGCTCCGGTGGCCTTGTTCACAGCGAGCTGCCACTGCGGACCGTCGGTCAGAACGTAAACGCTGTAAGCGCCCTTGGGAACGCGAACGCCTTTGAAGGCGATGTCGGCGTCGGCCTGGAAGCTGGCCATCACGCGCTTGTTCGCGGCGGGGGGCGCGTATTTCACTGTCATGTTCTTGCCGTCGATTGTGGCGGAGGTCTGCTGCTGTGCCATGGCTGCTCCGCCGAACAACGCGGCTGTCAAAAGGATTGTGTGGATCTTCATCGATTCTTCTCCAGTCGGGCTACCTGTTTGCGCGGGACTCCCTTGGTGTGGCAGTCCGCGCATTTAACCCAATGAACATTATGCTTGCTCGCGGGCGAGTTGAATGTGGTGTCCATCTTTTCGACGTCCAGCCCGCAGTTGGACATCTTCGGATGGCAGGACGCGCAGGAGGCGCGCGTCGTCTGGCCGTGCTGTGTGTGGCAGGCGAGGCAACTGATTCCTTCGTGGACGCCGATGCCGGTACGGTCGTCGCCGCTGCCCACTTGCATGTCGCCCATAGGCGCATGGCATTGGTAGCACAAGGACTGCCGCTGATCCTTGCTCATCTTGACCGGCCGCGCGCCTTCCCGCATCGCGGGCATGGGCAACTCAGAGATGGGGATGTGGCGCTGCGATCGCCTATCAAAAAAGGCGAGCGACGGGCGGGCGATCTCCTGGCTCGGTCCGGGGATTCGGCCGTCCGCGGCGGCCTTCCGCAACATCGGGCCTTCGCGATGGATCGCGTGACAGGTGAGGCACGGCATGGATGCGACTCCGGCTAACTCAGAGCGTGCCAGCCGCCAAGGGCCCGCGCGGTCGATGGGACTCACCAGGTCGCGGACGCCGCCTTCGAAGTACATGCCGTGGCACCGCAGGCAGTCGTCCATCAGCATGTTTTTAGTGTTGTGCTTTTGGTCGAGAAAGATCCGGCTATAGGTGGCGCTGTGCGGACCGGCTTGCCAGGCGGCGTACTCCTGCCGGTGGCAATTCCGGCATTGTTCGCTCATCGCGGTCACGTGCTCGTTGCCGAAATTGATCTGCTCCGGCAGATCGCCGCGTACATGCGCGACGGCGCGCGAGATGTTGGTGCGATGAAAAGACGCATCGAGCGTGAGCGCGCTACCGTGGCATTTCTCGCAGCCCGTTGCGCGGTGGCTGGAGGCGTGCCACACGTCGAAGTCCGCCTGCATCTCATGGCAAGTTGTGCAGCGCGCGCCTCCGCCCGATTCGAAGTAGAGGCTGGCTCCGGGGATCATGAGCACGAGCGCTGCGGTCGACAGTCCGGCGACTGCAATCAGGCTCTTCATGACCGCGCCTTCGACCCCTTCCACGCATTCAGCAGGGTCGCGGAAGCGCGGTAGGCGTTCGCCAGAATCGTCAACGCGGGGTTGAAACCGCCATTGGTGACGTGCACACTGGCGTCGATAACGTAGACGTTGTCTACGTCGTGGATTTGGCAGTCGCGATTCACCACCGACGTCTTCGGATCGTTGCCCATACGGCAGGTTCCGGCCTGGTGCTGGCCGCCGCTGAGCGACTTGCCGGGGGCGCGTTTCCACGTCTCAGTCGCACCCGCCGCTTTCAGCCATTCTTCGCATTTACCGGCGAGGAAGCGAGCGACCTCGATCGTGTGGGGATGGCGCGTGCCGGACAGCCGCGCTACCGGAATTCCCCAATGGTCTTTCAACTTCGGATCCAGTTGGACACGCGCATCGGCCAGCGGCATTTCCTGCGCAGGGCCGATCACCGCGATGGTCCGCTTGTAAGCGGTGCGCACGAACTCCTTGTGCTCCTTGCCCCAGTCCGATATCCATGGCGGGACCAGGCCGAGGAATTGGTAAGGCAGACGGATGAATTCATTGGCAATCATGCCTCCGCCCACCAAGCCCGGGTTGCCGTGATTGAAGTCGGAGACGGCGATCGAGGCGCCCGGGCCAAGGTCGTCGTAGGTCTCCTGATCGAATAGCCCGATGGCGGAGGCGTAGGAGTGCGACTGCAGGTTCCGTCCCACCCAGCCGTACCGATTGCCCAAACCATCGGGAAACAGCTTGTTGCGCGTGTTCAGCAGCAGGCGCGCGGATTCCACGGCTCCTCCGCAGACGACGACCAGATCGGCCGGCTGTTCCTGCAGCCGGTCATGCGCGTCGAAATAGGCGACGCCTGTCGCGCGGCCGCTGCTGTCGAGCAGGATCTCCTTCGTCATGCACTCCGTGCGGAGTTCGCAATTCCCGGTGGCAAGCGCGTTGGGGATGACCGTATTGTGCGTTCCCGTACGCGCGTTCAATTCGCAGGCGAAGCCCACGCACCAACGGCACCGCATGCACGAACGGCGTCCGTTGTAAGGGACCGTGTTGCGCAACATCGGGATATCGAACGGATGCAGGCCGAGTCGCTTGGCTGCGGGGTGCAGGATTTGATACTCCCGATTGGGAGGCAGCGGCGGCATGGGCAAAGGCTTGCGGCGCGGCGCTTTGAACGGATCGGCGGAGACGTCGCCCGACACGCCCATCTCCCACTCGGCCTTTTCGTAATAGGGCTCGATATCCGCGTAAGCAATGGGCCAATCTTCGAGCGTGCTGCCTTCCACTGCGCCGTAAGTCGAGCGCATACGGAAGTCTTTTTCGTGGAAGCGCCAAGCCATCGCTCCGTAGCTGAAGGTGCCGCCGCCTACGCAGGCTGCGTTGTTGCTGTAGCCGCCGTCGGATGGGAACACGACGGTTTCGCGGCCCCGGTCGTCCACGGTCACGCGCGGATCACGATCTTCATCGGGTCCGAACCTAGCGCCGAGCGCCTGTGTCCGCTGGTTGAAGAGGTCGTCCTTGCGGCAGTCGGCGGCGGAATACCATTTCCCGCGCTCGAGCAGGACGACGCTCAGACCCGCAGTGGCCAATTCTTTTGCCACAACGCCGCCGCCGGCGCCCGCCCCTACGATTACCGCGTTGACTCTTCGTAGCGCCATGGTTATTCCTCGTAATGCTGGCGGCCGCGAATAGGTGGGGATGGCAGTCCGACCATTTTCCAACTCACCATGTTGCGATTGCCGCCGTGCCGCGGATCGCCGTAGAAGCCTTGGCGCGCGTGCGCGAGGATCAACTGGAAGAAGGGCTTGTTATTCTCTTCGACGGAGTTCAGGACTTCAATCTGCTGTGCTTCTGCCAATTCGATGAAGCGCTTGCCGAAGGCTTTCACGCTGGCCGAATCGACGCCCTCAAGCCCAGCCCGGTATGTCTTTTGGTGTTTCTTAAAACGCTTGCTTAACTGAATGTCGAGGTAATGCACGACCCCGGCCTCTTTCGCTCCGGGATCGGAGTCTGCCGGGATTAACTGCGCCGTGATCGCTTCCGCCGTAATCGCTTCATCGGCGGTAAAGAAACGCCATCTATTTCCGCCGCAGGCCACGGCAGCCGCGGACACTCCCGCCGTCAGGAAGGTGCGCCGGCGTAAATCAACTGCCTTGGTTCCCATCTGGCTTCAGGCTTTGCGAAGCAGGCGCTGCACGCGCTCAGCGTTTTCCTTGATCTCGTCTTTGAAGCGCGGGAACAGTCCGATGAAGACGCCGTCGGTAGGCTTGATGCTCTCGAACGCCGTGCGGAAAGCCTGCTCGGCATTGGTCACGCGTCCGGCGGCCATGATTTTGAATGCGAAGCAGGGCTTCTTGGTGGCGCGGATCATTTTATACATGCGAGCCGGATCGCTCTGCAGGTAGCAGTCGCCCTGGCCTTCGACCGACTGTCCGTTCAGGACGGCCGCCCATTCTTCGCGCGTGCGGGTGCGATTGTAAACGCAGCCGGCGTAGAAATCGACATCCCAGCCCTTTTCCTCGACCATCGCGATCACTTCCGGATTGTGCGTGCCCACGCCTACCATGGGGCCGAGGTCACGGACCTTCTTGCACCATTCCTTGACGTCGTCGAACTCGCCTTGATGGAGGAGCTTATCGGTGAGCTCCCCGTGGCAGTAGACCGCGTACGGTTTGACGGCCTTGATCATGGGCACGGGATCGGCCATGCCCTGGCAGATCAGGGTCATCTTTCCGCCCTGTTCCTGAAAGCGCTCGAAGTCTGACTGGGAGCGCGGGACGTCGACGTAATTGTAGGCATTGATGCCGTGCGAGTTGCATCGGTGCAGCACGTCGGCGACGCGCTCCGGCGTGTACCACTCCTTCATGACCCCTTGCAGGATCTGGTTAAAGTGGGCAAAACCGTAGAACTGGTTGACACCGCAAACCAGGCGGCCGATCTCGGCCTTCCCGAACTTCATCTTCGGCACTTGGATGTTAGACGGCGGGAAAGGTTTTGAAGCAAGCGGTTGGGCTGGTTGCGCTAATCCTTCGCCTCCGGGAACCGCCGCAATCCCCGGGATGCCTAGCGATGCAGCCGCGGCGGAGTGTAGGAAGTTGCGCCGTGTGTTGGACATCATAAAGTATGCCTTTCGAACCTTGGCTTGTTGGCCTCTGTGTCTCGTGAATCGAGTAAATGCTAGGTTACCGGATGTGCCTGTAGCATTGCAACGTGGTTTCACGTAGCAATAATGTAAACGCCCCGTCTTGCCGCCTCACCAGGCACACGATGTAGCCGCCCTGCTACACTCCGTAACATCTTTAAAGGACCCTCGAAGCCCTCGGATATGCGGGCACCGATGGCAAACTCCGTAGGCGAAAGGTTCGGCTAGTGAGGCACTCCCAAAGGAAACGGGGAGCAATGGAGAGGTCGAACCTACGGAGCAAAGGCGCCAGACCTCTACCCTACCGTGTTGCGCCCGTGCATCCGCAGATCGGCCAGCAGTCCCGACAGATCCTTCACGATATCCGGATACCTGGTGGCAAGATTATTCGATTCGCCTACGTCGTCGCGGAGATTATAGAGCTGCGCAACGGCCAAAACTCCGCTTTTGGGCCGTCCAGCTTGGCCCGGCAGGGCTGCGGGAATCAGTTTCCATGAACCTTTCCGAATCGCCAGCGGGTAGCGCCCCTCGTTTTGCATCACCAGATGCTCGCGTAACGGCTTGTTCGATTTCTCGCTGAGCAGGGCGGGCAGCATGTTGAAACTGTCGGGGCCGGCGCCGGAAGGGAGTTGTTGGCCGGTGATGGCGGCAAACGTTGCCAGCATATCGCTCAGACAGAGCATCTCGCCGGACTCTGAACCAGGCTTGATTTTTCCGGGCCAACGCGCAACAAACGGCTCCCGGTTGCCCCCTTCCCACAAGCTGTCTTTGTAGCCGCGCAGTACTCCATTACAGAGATGGCCATTAGCGTCCCGCAGGTCATAGGTTTCATAGCCGTTTTCCATCGCTCCGCCGTTGTCGCTGCTGATGATCACCAAAGTGTTATCGGTCAGTTTCAGCCGGTCGAGCGTCGAAAGAACGGAGCCGACGGAAGCGTCGAACTCCTGGATATCGTCGCCACGTATCCCGCAGCCGCTCGTGCCCTTGAATCGTGAATGCGTTACACGCGGAGCGTGGATATTGTTGGTGGCAAAGTAGAGAAAAAAAGGATGCCGCTGATTCTTTTCGATAAAGGAAACGGCCTTCCTGGTCAGGGTGTCGGCCATATCTTCATCCGTCCACCAGGCGGATTTGCCACCACTCATGTAACCGATGCGGCTGATGCCATCGACAATAGTGCCACCGTGGGCGCTTTTGGCAATCTTCAGTTTGAGCAGTTCCGGATGCTCGCGCCCGGTCGGCTCATTCCCGATCTTGCCGGCATAACTCACCTGGAGCGGATCGCGTGGATCCAGACCAACCACCCGATGGTTTTCAACGTACACGCAAGGGACGCGGTCATTGGTGGCCGGATAATAGAAGGCAGAATCGAACCCCACCTCCAACGGACCGGGTGTAATGTCCTTATTCCAATTTAGATTGCCGCTACCGACCCCGATGTGCCATTTGCCTACTACACCGGTTGTGTATCCCGCCTGTTTCAGGAGAGAGGGTACTGTCATTTCATTCGTACCGATCGAGAGAGGCTCCTCGCCGCTGAGAATATGATCGCCGGCCGGATTGCGCCACGCGTACTGACCCGTGAGAAAGGAGTAGCGTGTCGGCGAGCAGACCGAGGCCGATGCGTGCGCGTCTGTGAACCGTATGCCTTCCTTCGCCACCCGGTCCACGTTCGGGGTCCGCACTCGGCTGGCGCCATAGCAGCCGAAATCACCATAGCCGATGTCATCCGCGAGGATGAAAATGATGTTAGGCCGGGCAGACGCTGGCGCCGCCGCGCAGGCTCCGCGTCCCGCGAATGCGCTCACCCCGAGCCCGCACGCCGCAGCTTTCCTGAAAAACTCCCGCCGATTGATGTAATTCATGATGCTCTCCTCAACCACTACTGCGCAGGATCAGTACTGGCGGGTGTTGTGCGCGCCCTTTCGGGCGCGACAGCCGCAACACCCGCAGTGCCGGTTTTCAAAGAGTCAATTACCACAACACCCGCAAGGTCAACTGCACTACGCGCGGCGCCACCCCGGAAGTGCGGGCGTTCAGGATGCCATCGCCCCCAATGCTGTTGGGATTGCCGGGCATGTTGAGCACATTGAAAAAATCGGCGTTGAAGCGGACTCTCACGCGCTCGGTGATAGGTATCACCTTGAACAGAGACGCGTCCAGTCCCCACCGGCGAACGCCCGGCAGGTATTGATTCTGCCACGGCGCCGCGCCGGTATCGTACGTGGTTCTTTGAAGAGTGCCCGTATTGAGGGGAACCCACACGGTATTGCTTCCGTAGTATTGGAACATCGGATCGTTCCGGTCCGGATTTGCCGGCGTTACGTTGATGGGCTGGCCCGCCGGACGGTAATTTGCCGGCACGCCCATCACTCCATTGGGCTTTCCGGTCGCGTCGTAGCTGTTGATCCGGTTTGCCGGGATGTAGCCGTTCCACCACAGGTAGCCAGGGGTACAGGCGCCGCTACGGCAGTCCTGAACCGGGTACTTATAGCCGTAGGTTTCGATGGGGTTGCCGTTCGGAAACTGCGTATCGGGCAATGCAAAATAGGTCGAGCGCAGTTGCCCCATTCCGGCCATCTGCCATCCGCCGATGATCCGGTTGAGTTTGCTGCCCACATGTCCGCCGATGGCTTTTCCGGAGCCAAACGGCAGATCCGCGATCCAGTTCCAGCGCAGGCGATGTTTGGGAACGGTCGTGTCGCGCTGATAATTCATGAAGCGGTTGAGTGCATTCGGGTCGGTGGGGACGGTTCCGGATAGAAAGCTCCCGGCTTCCGGAACATTACTCATCACGCCCCAGCCATTGCCGCCGTCATCCTGCCCACTGGACATGGCATTACCTTCGCTGTAAAAGATCTGAAACCCGATTCCGTTGCTGAACCGGCGCTCCATCTCCATCGTGATTCCGTTGTAGTTTGACCAGCCCGTCTTTCGCATAGCGCCGAGATCGGCGTAGACCTGTTGGTCGTACGGCCGGCGTGCCACAGGGGCGTATTCCCCGGTCGGCAGTGGTTGCCCGGTACGCGTGTACCACACATAATCGGTCGGCAGCGTATTATACTTCCACATTTGTTCCATGCGGCTGCCGTGATTGCCGACGTAACTCACGCGCGCGACCATGTTGCGCAGGAACCCATGCTCCAGGGTCAAGTTCCAGTCCTGCGCGCGGGATTCAGGTTGGTGCGGATCGAAATAGGAGAGACTCGACCCGCGCGCCAGCGAGGACGCATCCGCCAGCGAGATCGCGTTGCGGCTATTCACTCCCGCTATGTACTGGGGCACGGAGCGCAGACCGTAGTTCGCGATTCCATCCGGCGAGAGCGCCGCGCTGGTGACGGAATACTGAAATGGCACCGTGAACGGTACATTCGTTTGCATGGGGTAAATCATCGCGCTTATCTGCATCGGGAAATACGAGATACTGTAGCCGCCGCGCAACACGAACTGCCGATTTTCCGGACCCATGCGATACGCGAAGCCCAAACGGGGAGCGAAGTTCGTCTTGTTCGTATAGATAAGGGACTGCGGCAGACCCGCGTCTTTATAGCTGATGAAGCTCGCGCCAAGGCCCTGCAAACGCTTGACCGCGGAAGGAACAGTGGCGCCCATGCGATACATGGTGTCGAGATCGGCGCCGAGCACGATGGCGTGACGCTCCCGGTCGAAACCCACCATCATGGAGTTCTTCTCGCGAAGAGCCGGCCAGTACTCATAGCGCAACCCGAGATTCAGGGTTAGCCGCGGGGAGATTTTGAAGTTGTCCTGAACGTACCCGGCTAACTCCTTGGAGCGCATGTAGTAATAGGAGCGGTTCAATTGGACTTTGTAGTTCATGACGCCAAGGAACATATTGGCCAGATTGCTCCCCGTCTGCGGCAGCGGCTGCGGATTGGTCCGCAGGGATTTCGGGTCGTAGAGAGCGGTCGCCTGTGTGGCGAAGGAGTTGTTTCCTTGCGCAAACCACTGCCCGGGCAGATCGTTCAACTCATCAAACCGGAAGCGGCCCCCAAACTGAAACTCATGCCGGCCATGGACCTTAGTGAAGTTGTCGTCCAGAACCGTATAGGTTTGCGCGGAGTTCGTGTTCCACTGCGATTGGTAGCTGAGATTTCCAAGCCCGGTATCCAGAGCGTAAGGCCACCCCGAGGCACCCAGAGGATTTGGCAACCCCAGCATATCCGCGTAGTTCTTCGGATTTTTGCCGCCCGTATTCAGCCACTGCACCTGCCGGGAAATGGAAGCCGAAAACTCGTTGAACAAGGTTGGGGAGAACGTATGGGTCCAGTCGGTGGCAAGGCTCTGGTTTCCACCGGCTGTCTCCGCGGTGTTGACCACTCCATCGAGCATCGGCAGGGACTTGTACGGAGCGTGGTTCATGTTCGTGCCATGCGTGTAGCGGCCGTAGACGCGGTCCCGTTCGGAGAAGCTGTGGTCGATGCGGGCTGTAAGAGTGTTCTGGCTGGTCCGGTTCGGCACCAAACCCCACCAGTTGTTGTCCAGCAGCGGATTCACGTCGGGGAGTGTGGGCAATGGAGTAATGCTGTAAAGGTACTTTGCCAGCGGACTGATGCGCGCCGGATCGATCACGTTGGCGCGGCTGCCGTAAGCGAACTGCTGCCGTTGCCAGGTTTTCGGGTCCGTGGTTGCCGGATCGTAAATATTGATCCGGCGTCCTAGGGCATCGTCCCGTCCGCTAAAGTCGCCGTTTCTCATGGCCTCCGTTGGCACCGAAAAACCTTTGGTCTGCGGGTTCACATTGCGAAATCCCTCGTAACCAAAAAACCAGAATGTCCGGTTGCGGCCATCATAGACCTTGGGGATGTACACGGGTCCCCCTGCCGACGCGCCAAATTCGTTGCGGTTCAGTTGCGGCGCTTTGGTGTAGAAATCCTCGCGGGCGCGTGCGGTCAGGATTGCATTGTTCCTGAGTGTTTCGAATAGCGCGCCGTGAAACGCGTTGGTCCCGCTCTTGGTGGAGAGCATGACTGTGGTAGGCCGGCTGAACTTAGCAGAAGAACCATGGTTTTCGACCTTGAATTCCTGTACCGTATCGAGACCCGGAGGACGCGTGACGATGCCCATCCGATCCCGGCTCTGAATGGAGGCGCCATCCACCACGAAGTCGTAGGCATTCTGGCGCATCCCGAACGAGCGCAAACCTTCCATTCCGGGGACGGTCGTGAGCAGGTTCGTGATATCCCGGCCATTGATGGGCAGGTCTTGAATGCGGCGCTGTTCCAGCACATGGCCGAGCGTTGGGTTATCCACAACGGTGATGGGCGTCACGTCCTGCACCAGGAGCGTCGTCGCAGTCTGGCCGACCTGGAGTGAAATATCGATGGTTGCGTCTTGCTGCGCCTGAAGCATGAGCTTGCCCTCGAACGGTTGCATGCCCGCAGCCGAAGCCGATAACAAGTATGGGCCAGGATGCAAAGCGGGAAAGACGTAAAACCCGACTTCATTGGTGACGGTCCGGCCTACCGTATTCGTCACCGTGTTGATGAGTTTGACCTCCGCTGCCGCAATCATAGCGCCAGTGGCGTCCCGGACCGAGCCGCGTACAGCGCTCGTGCTGGTTTGTGCCCAGCCGGACACTCCCATTTCCAGGATCAGGAGAATTATTGGAATAATTTGTCTCATAATAATTTTTGCTTTTGCGCGCACGCATAAGCCAGGGAAATTTGTTCGTGAGGTTACCGCGCTGTTTCCAGTCAAACTTTACGCGTGCAGAATCCGGCTGACTCGTTGCGCGTTTTCCTTGACCTCATCCTTAAAACGCGGATACATCCCCACGATCACACAGTCGTTCGGCTTAATGCTTTCGTAAGCCGTCCGAAACGCGTCATCTACCATCTCCGGAGTTCGGGTCAAGCGGCCAGCGGCAAGAATCTTGAATACGAAGCAAGTTTTCTTCGTCTGCCGGACAACTTTGTACGCGCGCGCCGGATCTCCGGGTAGGTAAATTTCATTGGAGGGAATGGGAACTTCTCCCATCAGTTTGCGCAATTCTTCGGCACTCCGCGTGCGTTTGTACGCACAGAGCAAATAGAAGTCGACGTCCCACCCTTCGCCCTCAATTCGTTCGACTACTTCCGGCTGGTGGGTTCCCACGCCTACGAGCACTCCAGTCTGCCGGATCTTCTTCGTGAACTCACGGGCTGCGTCCAGGTTACCCTTTTTGAACAGCGCGTCGGTAGCCTCACCGTGATAATAAACCGCCTCTGGCTTCACCTGTCCGATCATATCTTCGACGGAATCCTTGGGCCCAGCCACAGCGACCAATCGCATTTTGCCGCCTCCGGCGCGGAACAATTCAAGGCCCGCCTGCGCGTGATCGTGGTGGGAGTACTGTAAGGTATTGATGCCGTTCCGCTCGCAGGAGCGCAGCATATCAGCAACCCGCTCGGGCGTATTCCACTCGCGCATGAGATTGTCCAACAGAGGATTGAAATGCGAGAACCCGTTGAACTGGTTGGATCCCACCACCAACCGGCTGATCTGATGTTTGCCGAACGGTACGTTCGGAATTGTAACAGGGCTAGCATTTTGCGCCCGTAAACCCGTCGCGCACGCCGCCAGATCAGCGGCACACTTCAGGAATGTTCTTCGGGATTCGGACATTAGCTGTTCTCATTTCTTCTCATTATCTTACTTCTTCGCGCCGGGACTCCTTGAGTATGGCAGCCCTCCCATTTTACGAAATGGATGTTGTGCGGGCTCTTGGGATCGGCGAAGGTGGTATCCATCTTCGCCACATCGATGCCACAGTAGAAAGTCGCGGATGGCAACTCGCACAGGATTGACGCGTCCATTGGCCATGCATCTGAGGCAGGATTGGCAGCTCAACCTTCATGCACTCCGAGCGGAGTGCGACCGTCACCGCTCGCCGCCTGCATGGTCGCCAGCGGCGCGCAGCACTCGTAGCAGGGAGTCCTGACGGGGAAGCGTTATCTGATTCACGACCGCGACCCGCTGTTCACCGCGGAGTTCTTGAGCATGCTTACGGATGGGGGTGTGGAGTCCGTGAAGCTACCACCGCGCTCTCCAAATCTGAACGCATTCGCGGAACGGTGCGTGCGCTCGGTGAAGCAGGAGTGCTTGTCCAAGCTGATCTTGTTCGGCGAGGAGTCGTGGCGGACGGCGATTCAGAACTTCGTCGCCCATTATCACGGCGAGCGCAATCATCAAGGATTGGCGAACAAGCTGATTTGCCCGGAGCCTGGACACGTTGGCATTGGCGGAGTGTACGCGCCACTCCGGAAACGACTGCGGAACTATGCCTGGCTCCGCGACGCCCAGCGGTCCGGCGATGCGCGTGTCCATGGCCTTCTGTAGCTCGGCGAGGTGCTTCCGCATGAGCGGGCTCGAAGCGAGCATCTTTTTCAGGCGGGCGATGTCTTCCTGGTCCCAGATTGTATTGGGATGGCCCACGGCCTGGCGCGGCTGGCCAAATACGGTAACCGGAGTGTCGGAGCGGATGCGCACGTCAGGCGCAATATTCGCGGGCGAAACCGCTACTCGGTAGCGATCCAGGGGAGCCGGCGCCTGGCGAAAAGCACCGGCGCTGTGAGGCACATGAGGAAAACTTGATTCACGAATCGGGATCTTTTTCAGCGATTGATCTTGGGAATCCAGAACGCGTCGCCCGCGGAAATGAATTTCACAGGCACTTCCGGAACCACCGGCCTCAACCACTGGGCGAACTCATCCATGCCGGCTTCTTCGCCGGATTCGTGCGCAGTCAGAATCATGGCGCGCTTCCCGCCGGAAAGCACCAGGTCGTGGACGAACTCGGCGGAATTGCGTTCCCAGGCCTCAAACAACACGACCACGTCGCAATCCGGCATCATGCCCTGCTTGTCCAGCACGTTATGTCCAGCCAGCGCCAACGTGCTCACCTTTAGCTTGGGGTCGCCCACCAGGCGGATGCTGCGGGTCTTCAGGAGGCTGGCGAAGTGGCGGGCAATAGCTTCCACAGTGGTCGGCGGCAGGACGAATTGATGGTGCGGTCCTGGAACGAGGTATTTCTCCCACCCGAGCAGTTTGTCCCATCCGAGATAAATCATGTCGGGTTTGCACGCGTGGAGACCGTCGTGAAGCCTGAACACCACGATGCGGTTCTTTTCGATGAACGCCCGCTTGTGCTGGAACACCGGGTCGTCCCGCAGATCTTCAGTCTTGTCCAGGTGGTTCCAGAAAGTGGGTTCGTGCGAAATGACGAAGTTCGCCCCCGCCGCCGCCGAGCGTTGCAGCACGTCCAGCGTGGCCATGAACGTGGAAGCAATCCCATGCACCGGCGTCTCCGGATCGCCGATCTTAAACGTGTCGACCGTGTTTGGTCCCCATTTCACCCCGAGCCGTTGCTTGATGCGCTCGATGATCTGGCTCGCGGTCAGCGGAGCCTTCTGCGCCGGCGCCAACCCACCACCCGCACACACGCCGCCGGCCAAGCGGGAGAAGTCTCGTCTAGATAGTTTCGGAATTGTCATTGGGATCTCCTACCGCAGCGCCGTGAACGGTTCACCGGCTGGAGTCCACTCGATCGGGACTTCCGGGACCAGCGACTTCAACCACTCTGCGTTCAGGCGTCCGCCCGGCTCCTCAGAGGCTTCGAGGCCGATCGCGATTAAGCCTTTCTTCTGGCCCGACGCGATCAGGTCTTGAAAATAGGGACTTGTTTCCCACTCCACCGGTTCACCGATGATCACGGCATCGACCGCCGGCTCTTTCAGAACCTTCCGTAACTCCGGAACCAGCATCCGCCCGTGGGTGAGCGCAACGTCGCGCAACTTTGCGCCGGGTTCCCCGATCACGCGCGCCGCTCGGATCTTCAGGCTCCCGCAGACGGAGTTGGCCAGGGCTTCGAGGGTCATCTCCGGCAGACGGAAGTAGACGTTGCCGGGAGCGTACGGCTCGCTCGCGGCCTGCCGCTCAATGCGGTGATACCGGTCCCAGTCGAGCGCTTCGGCCAGCCCGCGCAGGTAGCGGTCGCCACCCACGCCCGTATCGCTCTCCCGCAACTGCACAACCGCCAGTCGATTTTTCTCGATCATGTCGCGCTTGTACGCGAAGGTGGGGTTCGCCGACAGTGCCTCGGGATTGCGTGACCAGTACGGCCCTTCCCGGCAGACGATCACGTTCTTGCCACCCGCCGCGGCTTTCCGCAGCACCTCCAAAGTGGGCGTATAGGTTACCACCACGCCGGTGGCTTCCGCTGCGCCGTTTCCCGCGTGGAGAGTGCTGCCGGCTCCATTGGTTTTGATCCGGTCGAGGATCTGTTGCACTGTAATGGGGTTGCTCATTCTTTTGTCCCGGCTAATCCGGCGTCGTCATCTGTTGTCCGAAAAACTACATACGCAATAGAATCAATGGCTTGGGGCTGCGCCGTCCGCGACGTTACGACGATGTCACATGCCCACTATTGAGGCCGCACCATGGCCTCCTCAGCAACGGCGTACACACCACGAAACCTACGGCCGGTAAGTCCCTTCGGTGCCGTAGCGAACGAATTTCTTAAAGCCGGCGTGTTCGACTTCGATCCGATACTGGCCTACCGGCAGCGCGGGAAACAAGTAGGCCCCGTCTGCCTCGCTGGCCGTTACCGTTGCCGCATTCGTAAGCGTATTGATCGCCTGCAACCTAACACCTGGAATCACGCCGCCTGAGGAGTCGAGCACGCGGCCATGAATCGTCCCCGTGACCGTCTGGGCTATAGACAAGACCGGAAGCAACATGGCCAGGAGACAGCCAAGCCAACAGCCAAGAAAAAAGCTTCGTGCGTTCATCAAGATCTCCCCAACACAAAATTAGTACGTTAGTCTCAGGCCAAACCGAACCGCTCGGGCGGCAGCGTCGTCGAGAATCGTATCACAACTCAAGCTCAAGAACTCTTGGCACTGGCACGGACGTTCCCGAGCGCGCGGAGATCGGCCCAAGATCCACGGCGAGTTTCAGAAGCTCGGCTTCGAGGTCCCCGAACGGAGTGTGGCCCAGTATCTTCGCCGAATCCGCCGGCGCGGAGATCCGGGAAAAGCTGGCTGACCTTCCTGGAAAATCATCACTTTGATTCCGATGTGATCGATTTCCTTAAGACCACGGGCCTGAAACCCAAGCAGACGAGCGTGCGGGCACCCTGGCAGAACGGAGTGTCCGAACGCTGGATCGGGTCTTGCCGCCATTTTGGGTCATTGCTGTATTGTACAGACAGAACTGCAACCGCCCAGGTCGCAGCTCCGGACGGTACGAAGGGCGAGGGCGCCGGTCGGACAGGCTTCCGCGCACCGGCGGGCGGAATTGCGAAGTCCTTCCGAGAGTGGCTTGTCGAACGGAACGCCGACAGCAACGTCAAATCCGCGGCCGATCGTGGACAGGCCGAGCGGTTCGCCAGCTTCGGCCGCGATTCTCACGCAGGCTTCACACATGATGCACTTGCCGGGTTCGTAGATGATCTCGGGATGTGAGACATCTTGCGCAAACCTCCGGCGTGCACCGGCGAAACGCTGGACGTCAGCCTGATACTCCGTGGCCAGCGAGCGAACAGTGCAGCAATCCGACTTTCGGCAACCGCAAGTCATGCATCGGCGAGCTTCCTGCTCGGCATCCTCGGGGGGCAGGCCGGTTTCGACTTCATCAAACGTCGTGCGGCGGCGCTGGTGGTCGATTTCAGGCATGCGTACGCGTGCGGATTGTTCGATGTCGCGGAAAATCCGGGCACGCTCGCCGTCGTCCATGGGTTTCATCGAGACGCCGGCCTGGACCGGCTCGCCGATCACCGGAACGCCGCGCAGGAACTGATCGATCGAAGTGGCGGCAACCCGGCCGGCAGCAACGGCTCGCACCGCCAGATCCGCCCCCAAAACGGCGTCGCCGCCAGCGAAAACGCCAGGAATATTGGTGGCCATGGTACGCTCATCAGCTGCGATGCCCCAACTCGTCACACGGAGGCCATCGTGTTCCGCCAACGGCCGCTCCACGGTTTGGCCGATGGCCGCAATCACGGTCGAGCAGGAGACGGAGTACTCCGATCCTTTCACCGGTACCGGCCGCCGCCGTCCGGAGGCGTCCGGTTCGCCTAATTCCATTCGCTGGCAGGTGAGCGAAAGCAGGTGGTTCCCGTTGCGCTCCAGGCGCGTGGGCGCGGAGAGAAACTCAAACTGGACACCTTCGGCCTGAGCCTCTTCGGCCTCCGAGTGCAGGCAGGGCATCTCCTGCTTCGTTCTTCGGTACAGGACTCGGACCGTCTTGGCATTGAGTCGCGTGGCCGCCCTGGCGCAGTCCACAGCCGTGTTACCTCCGCCGAGGATCACGACATGGTCGCCCAGGCCCGGCGGGTTTCCCAACGCAACGAGTTCCAGGAACTCGATGGCCGAAAGCGCGATCTCCTCGCCCTCGCAACGCAGCCCCTGCGGCTGTTGGGCGCCAATCGACAGGAACACGGCGTCGTGATCGCGGCGCAAATCGGCCAGCGTGAAGTCGCTTCCCCAACGTTGGCCCATCCGGAATTCCGCGCCGAGTTTCCGGATCACTCCGATCTCTGCGTCCAACGCGTCTTTCGGCAGCCGGTGGGCGGGAATCGCGTACCGCAACATGCCCCCGGGCTCAGGCTTGGCGTCGAACAGCGTGCACTGATGGCCCTGCTGCTGCAAGTAGAAAGTCGCCGACAAACCGGCGGGACCGGCTCCGACAATGGCCACTCGTTTGCCACTGGAGGGGGCACGGGAAGGAGTATGCGGCTCTGCCGCAGCGCGGTCGCGATCCGCGGCAAAACGGTGCAGTGCGCCGATGGCCAAACCCGTGTCGAGGTCGCAGCGGCGGCACTTCTGTTCGCATAGGCGCGGACAGATGCGGCCCAGCGAGCCCGGAAGAGCCAGCCGCCTGGAAATGACCTCCATAGCCTTTGGCGTGTTGCGGTGCGCGATTTCGTCGACGAAGCCCTGGATGTCCAGCCCCGCCGGACACGTTGCGGAGCACGGCGCCACGCAATCACCCGCGTGGTCGGACAACAGCAACTCGAGCGCCATCTTCCTGGCCTCTCGCACGCCGGCGCTATCGGTGATCACGCGCATGCCTTCGGCTACCGGCATGGCGCAGGCGGGCGACAAGCCGCGCCGGCCTTCGATCTGAACCGCGCATACGAAACAAGAGGACACCGGCTCCAGCCCCGGCACGTGGCACAGCGTGGGAATGCGAATCCCAAGGCTCCGCGCCGCTTCGAGAATTGTGGCGCCGGGCGCCACGACCACATGGCGGTTATCGATCGTCAGTGTTACCATCGCCACCTAGGCCACCTCCACAGCGTCGTCCTGGCAGGCCTTGCGGCATTCATCGCAGCGGGTGCAGAGGGCATCGTCAATCACGTGCTGCTGGTACGGCCGGTACTGGATGGCGCCCACCGGACAGACCTGGGAGCACAGCGTGCAGCCGATGCACTTGTCGTTGATCTGATAGCGGATCAGCGCGGCGCAGCGCCCAGCCGGACAGCGCTTCTGCAGGTGCGCCTCATACTCCTCGCGGAAGTAGCGAATCGTCGTGGCGACCGGGTTCGGAGCGGTCTGTCCCAAGCCGCAGAGGCTTCCGCGGCTCACGTAGTCGGCCAACGTCTCCAATCGTTCAATGTCCCCGGGAGATCCATGGCCTTCGCAGAGGCGATTGAGAATCTCGAGCATCCGCTTGGTGCCAATCCTGCAGAACGTGCATTTTCCGCAGGACTCGGATTGGGTGAAGTGTAGGAAGAAGCGCGCAATGTCGACCATGCAGTCGCGATCATCTAGCACGACCAGGCCGCCCGAACCCATGATGGCGCCGGTCTTCGGAATCGCGTCGTAGTCAATCGGAGTGTCGGCAAGGCGCGCCGGAATGCAGCCGCCAGACGGACCTCCGAGTTGGACGGCCTTGAACTGCCGTCCGTTCTTGATGCCGCCGCCGATGGAATCGACGATCTCGCGAATCGTGATGCCCATGGGCACCTCGATCAGGCCGCCGCGATTGATCTTGCCTGCCAGCGCAAATACTTTCGTGCCCTTGCTGTTTGCGGTGCCCAGAGCCGAGAACGCGGCTGCGCCCCGGCGGATGATCCAGGGCACACAGGCCAGGGTTTCGACGTTGTTAATTACGGTCGGCTGCCCTCGGAAGCCGCGCTCAGCCGGATACGGAGGCCGGAGCCGCGGCATCCCGCGCTGGCCTTCCAGCGAATGGATGAGGGCCGTTTCCTCCCCGCACACAAACGCGCCGGCGCCCTCGCGCACCTCTAAATGTATGGAGAAATCCGATCCGAATATGTTCTCGCCAAGGAAGCCGCGCTCTTCCGCCTGACGGATGGCCTCGCGAACCCGCCGTACCGCCAGCGGGTACTCGGCGCGAATGTAGAACACCCCTTGCGCAGCGCCAACGCAACGCGCCGCAATCGCCAGTCCTTCCAGAACGCGGTGGGGATCGGCTTCAAGAACCAGGCGATCCATAAACGCGCCGGGATCGCCCTCGTCCCCGTTGCAGATCACGAACTTTCCCGTCCCGGGCTGACTCCTGCCAAGAGCCCACTTTCTTCCGGTTGGAAAGCCCGCGCCGCCTCGCCCGCGCAAACCAGAAGAAATGATGTCCGAGATGACATCTTCCGGCTGTAGTTTCAGGCACGACTGGAGCGCTTGGTAGCCGTCGCGCGCGAGATAGTCCTCGATGCGATTCGGGTCGATTTCGCCGCAATTCTCGAGAACGATGCGGGTCTGCTTTCCGAGATATGCCGCGGCGGCTCCGGAACTGACATCGAACCCGTGATCCTGAAGCTCTGCCCGGTTCTCACTCCGCCGGACGAGGTCCACGACGTTCCGTGTGGTCCGCCGAATGGCCGCGGACCAATGCCGGGCACGGATGTGATGCCGGCCGATCTCCCGGGCGGCGTTCGGTGTGACGTTTCCGTACATCGCCACAGTCCGGCCGCCTTCGACGATCTGGACGATCGGCTCACAGTGGCACATCCCGTTGCAGCCGACGATCTTCACGATACCTGTTGCGCCGGCTTCTCGTGCTTCCGCCTCCAGAGCTTCGCGAACAAGTTCCCCGCCGCTGGCGATGCCACAAGAGCTGAGACCGATTCGGATTTCGACGGCGTTGCTGCTCATGCGGACTCCACGGGCTTCGTAACGCCGGTCGCTTCACAGACGGTAGCCGGCGTCAGTTTTCCGACTGTGTGTTCGTCCACCATCACCACCGGCGCTAGACTGCAACAACCCAGGCAGGCGACCTCTTCGATTGTGAACGTCCGTGTGGGGTCCGTATCGGCGCCTTCGGGGATTGCCAGGCCGCGGCGGAGCTCGTCGGTGATCTGCCTTGCGCCGGACACGTGGCAAGCTGTGCCATGGCACACCCGAACGATGTGCTCGCCGACAGGCGCTCGCCGGAATCGTGAGTAGAACGAGGAAGTCCCAGCCAGTTGCGCGGGAGTGATCCCGGTCAGTTCGCAGACTCGTCGCATCGCCTCATCGGGAAGATACCGGTAGTGCTGCTGGATGGCCTGCAAGATGGGAATCGCCGCTTCCTGACTCTTCCCTTCCCTGGCGACAATCTCATCGACGAAAGCCAAATCGATGGTATCGTCCGTCTTGGCCTCGCCGGTCCGGAAGCCGCCGTTCTTCATCTGCCGGACCCCGCGCGCCGGCGGTTTGGGCTTCGCGGGAAGTATCGGAGTCCGATTCGCCAACTGCCACTTCGCGAGGGAGAGGAACGCCGCCGCTGCCGCTATCAGAAAGGCCGAGAGCCAGTTGATCCTGACTTTGCGGGCGCGCATCGCGGCTGCGATCCGGTTCTTCTCGCTCTCCAGCTTCGGCGCCAGGGAGGCGTCGGCGCGAACTTTTTCCTCCAATGCCACGACCTGCTTGTCTTCCCGCGGCGCCCGAAAACGGGCGATTGCGTAGTCGATGGCAAGCGCGGTCACAATCAGAACGATCACGACGGCAGCCCCGGCCGTGAGACGCTTGACAAACCGCTCTCTGTCCGCGATCACTTCAATTCCTCCACCGGTATGAAAGACTTTTGCCGGGCCAGCGGCCCCTCCCTGGGACACGATGCATAACAGCGTGCGCAATACAGGCAGTCCTTCCGGATGGCACGCATCTTCTCGATCGCACCGTACGGACAGGCTTCTGTGCAGAGGCCGCAATCCAGTTCCTTGCCGGGAGTAATGGTGACACCGCGATGGGACAAGCGCGAGCACCAACTCAGCAAGGCGCCATAGGGGCAAAGGTACCTGCAATATGGCCGGCCCACGAACATCCCCAGTATCAGGAACCCGGCGCCGATCGCGAACATGTGCGCGAAGCCGGTCCGCCTGAACAGACTCACGAACGGATCGAACCGGCAGATAATGAACTCCCGTTGCGCCAGCGGCAGAATTGCGAGACCGATTGCCGCCAACAGATAGACGTACTTCAACAGGCCCAGCGCCCGATCGAGGCGCTTCGGGACCTGAACCGGTTTCAGAACAACCAACTCCTGGATACTGCCCAAAGCGCACACGCCGCCACAGAAAGCCCGGCCGAAGAAAACAGCTACGAGCAGCGGAAGAAAAAACGTAGCAATTACGACAATCGGAATTCGATATCCGGTATCAGTGAGCGCGACGGCCACATTTTGAATCGAGCCGATCGGACAAACACAGCCTTCACGATAGAAACCAAAGTAGGCCACCGATCCGATGGTGAGCGCGACCAGCCAGCGCCGGTTACGGCGTGACAATACGATCCATATGGAGGCGCCCATAGCCGCTGCCAGCAGCACTACGTCGAAGATCTCGAGCCAGACTCTTCTGGGCAGCGGTCTCTGCACTGCGGGAGTGGCATATCCGCCGCCAATATTCTTTTCCTGCGGAGCCGTGTCCCGCGGCCGCTCGTAATAAGTCGATTGCCCCCACATCAACTCTGCACAGACAATTCCGAGGAGAATCGTGAGGAAGATCCAAGCCGCCACGCGTGGTTTTGCCGCCGTCAGTTTCATTCCGCTGCGTGACTCCCGCGCTCAAAGACGCCTTTCGAGACCGGCAACTGCCGGACGGCGTCCTTTGGGCAGGCGGTAGATATGGCGCAACTATTGCAGCTGATGCACAGGTCGTGCCGGACCTTGAGGTAGATCGAACTCAGCCCGGCAGGCTCCTTGCAGGCCATGACGCACTTGCCGCAGCCATCGCACTTCTTCTCGTCGATGACGTACTCGTAGTAGTTGTTAGCTGGATCGCTCGGATCGATTTCGCCGATGGGTTTCCGGCTAATCGCATCACGAGGGCAGAGTTTCTCGCTGGGTAGGCCTTCCTTGTTGACCGCACTTTTGACGTTGAAATATGCCGGGCATATGCTGCAGCGCCCGCACTTCGAAAATTCATTTACCGCCCTCACGGCCGACTGCGTAACGACGCATTCCTTCAGACACAAGTCGCAGATCTTGACGCCCAGTTCTCCAGCACGGCTATTGACACACTTCCCTGGATCTATCTGCCAAACCACCTGACCTTGGGCCTTCTGAACCAGGTAGACAGCCGCGCCGCCCATCCCGGCTAGCGTCGCGCCGCGGACCAAGCCGCCGATAGCACTGCGTCTCGAAATATCGCTCACAACGCCACACCCTTACCCGCGACCGGCTCAAACACCAGGATTTTGAGCTTCGCGGTGTCAGCGACGTAGACGTGGCCCCGGGAATCCAGCGCAATGTCCATGTTCTTCGCGGAGGGATCAAAGATGCTGTCTGCAATGACGCCAAGCAGCTTACCCTCCGAGTCCAAAACCTTCGCACGCGGGTCAGCCTTCTCGGTGACATAAGTCCACCCCGAGGAACCCACAATCACGTTCGTCGGATTGCAGCAGCCCCCGAAGCCGGACGGGTTGAGGCCGTCGAAGTGGCCTATATGCCCCAGCAGTTTATCGTCGAGCGTGTAGCGCTCGACCCGATGCTTTCCAGGGTTGGCAACGTGGATGACGCCGGTCGAATCCACGGAGAAGTCCAGGGCTCCGTTCGGAATCAGGAAGCCGTCCATCCGGTTGTCTTTGCCGATGTTATTGAGAAACTTAAGGGTCCTGTCGTAGCGGCGAATGCAGCGGTCTTTGGATTCGGCCACCAGCACGTTGTCCTTGAAAAAGCCAATGGCGGTCACGCGCGCCAGACGTCCATCGTCGCGCCAGGTGCGTAGCGGCCTGCCGTCGACACCGAACACTTCAACCTGCTCCGCTTCGCCGACCCACACACTGGAATCCGGAGCGATCGCGATCGCCAAGGCGGGCTTGGAGATGTTCCACGAACGAAGCAGTTTCCCGCCGGCGTCGAACACTTTGACCTGTGAATCACCGGCGGCGAAGATACGATCCTGCCGGTCCAGGCAAATCGCCGCCAGAGAGTTCGCGAACTGGTCCGCTGCGGATCCCCGGCCGCTGATAACTCGAGATTGTCTGTACTCCATGAAACGATCCTACTTGCCCCGCACGTCGATGCAGACCATCTTGGCCAAGTCCCGCAAGACGAGCTTGCCATCCGATAGCGCCATCGGCCCCCAGACGTCCTCACCACTGAGGACTTGAGCCTTGCCGAGTTCCTTGTAGCCAGTGGCGTTTGCCTCGATCAGGCGCAGCATTCCGGTCTTCCCCTCCAAGACGAAAAACATCCCGTCGGCGAGCAGAAAACTGCCCAACTCGAAAGTGGCCTTCCCATCGCTGTCCCAAGCAGGCTTGCCGTCGAAATTCACGCAGGTGAAGAGCCCGCGTTTTTTCTTGCCGACAGCGAAAAAGTGGTTATTGAACACCACCGGCGTGTGGACTTCGGAATTCCATTCGTTGTTCTTCAAGTCGAATACCGGCTCAGCTTTGAATTTGCCGCCGGCGTTCCGCACCCGGATCATAGCGCTGCCCGCATCGTAGGGGCCGGTAAGGAAGACCCGTTCTCCATCGACGGCGAGGGGTGACGGAACCATGGCTACGTTAAACTTCCTGGCGAAACTCCACAGCAGCTTGCCGTCTTTCGCCGAAACGCCTAGCGCCCCGTCGAGCGTGGCATACAGGTACTGTTTCACGCCACCCAGCACAGCCGGCATCACCGAAGTGTGCGACATGATTACATTCAGCGTGTTCGGCGTGCGCCAAAGCTCTTTACCCGTTGCCTTGTCGAGCGCCACCAGGATGGCGTCTCCGCCGGTGGCGATGATGATGCGGTCCGGTTCGATCAGCGGATTCTGGCCGTTGTACCAACCCGGGATCCGCGACTTGTAGGTCGCGACAAGATCTTTACCCCAGACCTGTTTGCCGGTCTTGGCGTTCAGACAGTGCAGCCCCAGTTTCGGGTCCAGCGAGAACACGAATCTGGCGTCCACAGCCGGAACGGTCCGCGTAATCGCGTGGTTCGGCCTGATCTTCCTCGCCTCGGTATAGCGCCAAACTTCTTTGCCGGTGAGCAGATTGCGGCAGATTACGCTCCATTCCGACTTTGCTTCGTTGTAGTCGTGGTGGTAAACCATGCCGCCTACAATGGCAGCGCCGGCATAGCCCTGAGCGACGGGAGTGGTCCAGAGAACTTTCGGTCCGGCCACGGGCCATTTGTGCATAAGGCCGGTCTCGCGCGAGATTCCGTCCCGATTTGGACCCCGGAACTGCGGCCAGTCCGCGGCGCCCGCGACCATGGGCAACAAGATGCCAGTCACTAATAAACAAGACCGCGCCGCACGCGACACTGATCTCTGAAACAGCATTCTCAACTTTTCAGTCCTCAAAATCAATATACATTGAACCAGTATGCTGCTGCCTGATCGTCCGAGGGGGTGTTGTCATCGTCTACCCTCCTCCGGTAACCTAACCAATATGTCTAATCGCCGATTGGCGCTACTCTTTTTGCCTTTCCTTCTGTCTTCGATATTCGCAGCCGATTGGCCGCAATACCGAGGCCCGAATCGGAATGGAATCTCAACCGAGACCGGTCTGATGGATTCGTGGCCGGCGAGTGGTCCGCCCTTGGTCTGGAAGACTCAGGGTCTGGGCGAGGGGTATTCTTCCTTCGCGGTCGTCGGAGACCGGCTGTACACACAGGGCCAGCGAGGAAGCGATCAATTCGTCCTCGCGCTTGACGCGAAAACCGGCAAGCAACTCTGGAAGACGCAGACCGGAAAGGCCTTTGGAAACGACCGGGGAAGCGGCCCTCGCGGAACACCGACCGTCGACGGAAACCGCGTATATGCGCTGGCCGCGGACGGTTCTCTGGTGTGCCTGGACGCCGCCACCGGCAAACTAGTTTGGGGAACGCATGCCGTCGAAAAGTTCGGCGGGCAGGTGCCGAAGTGGGGATACAGCGAATCGCCGCTGGTCGATGGCGACCGCGTCATCTTCACGCCCGGGGGCCCGGGCGCATCCGTGGTGGCGCTGGCGAAGAGTTCCGGCGATGTGGTCTGGAAGTCCCAGAGCGAAAGGGCGGGATACTCTTCCGCGGTGGCGTTCGATTTCGGCGGCGCCCGCAGGGTGGCCGTTCTGACCGCGCAGTCCGTGATGGGCCTGGATATGAAGAACGGCGAGTTGCAATGGCGGTACGATAAAGTCGCCAACCGGACGGCGAACATCGCCACACCAATCGTGCACGACGGCCAGGTATTCGTTTCCTCGGACTATGGCACGGGCTGTGCGCTGTTGAAACTGGGCGTCTCCGGAGGGTCGGTCAGCGCCTCCGAAGTCTACTTCAACAAGGACATGCGCAATCACTACTGCACCTCGGTGCTGGTTGGCGAATATTTGTACGGTTACTCGAGCAACATTCTCACCGCTATGAAGCTCACAACGGGCGAAGTCGCATGGAAGAACCGCAGTGTCGGCAAAGGTACCGTTCTCTATGCCGACGGGCACCTCTACTGCATGGGCGAAGACGGCACGATCGGACTCGTGGAAGCTACACCGTCGGACTACAAAGAGAAGTCGCGCTTCACGATCCCGAAGGGCAGCTATCCCACCTGGACGCCGCCCGTCATCGCCAACGGTAAGCTCTACCTGCGCGAGCAGGACACGCTGTATTGCTACAACATCAAGAAATAGGACTGTGATGCGATTTGTTTTTTCTTTCGCGCTTCTAGCGGCTGTTGCCGTTCTCCCGGCCGCCGACCCCGGCACAAAAGACTGGCCGATGTGGGGAGGCACGCCGGACCGCAACATGGTGTCCCTTCTGCCCGGGATCCCCACATCCTGGGACATCAAGACTAAGAAAAACGTAAAGTGGATGGCCCGGCTCGGCTCGCACAGCTACGGCAATCCGGTGGTATCGGGCGGCCAGGTCTATGCCGGGACGAACAACGAACTCGCACTCAATCCGAAGGAGGGGGGCGACCGCGGCGTGCTGATGTGCTTCCGCGAATCCGACGGCAAACTACTCTGGCAGCACACCAACGAGAAATTGGCGGACGAAACCATCGATTGGCCGGAGCAGGGCGTCTGCTCCTCACCCGTAGTGGAAGGCGATCGCCTATACTATGTTTCCAATCGCTGCGAACTGGTATCCCTGGACACGCACGGCGACGGCAACGGCAACGCCAAAATCGTCTGGAAGTTCGACATGATGAAGGAGACCGGCGCCATTCCGCACAACATGGCCGCATCATCGCCGGTGTTGTGGGGTGACCTGATCATCACCAGCACCTCCAACGGCCGGGACGAGAATCACACAAAGGTTCCTGCGCCGCGAGCGCCGTCTATGATCGCCGTGGATAAGAAGACCGGCAAACTGGTGTGGAGCGTGAACAGCGTTGGAGAGAAGATCCTGAACGGCCAGTGGTCTTCACCCGCCGTCGGCAAGGTCGGCGGCGTGACTCAGGTCGTCATCGGCGAAGGCGATGGATGGGTTCGCGCTTATGAAGTTCTGACCGGCAAAGAACTCTGGCAGTTCGACCTCAACGCTAAGGATTCGGTCTGGCCGAAGACGCGAAACGAGGTGCTGGCCACGCCGGTAATCTGGCAGGACAAGGTCTTCGTCGCCAGCGGCCAGGATCCTGAAAACGGAGAAGGTCCAGGCCACCTGTACGCTATCGACGCCACCAAGCGTGGCGACATTACCGAGAGCGGCCGCCTCTGGCACTACGACAAGATCCGGCGCTCGATGTCGACCGCCGCCATTTACAACGGCCTCCTCTTCTACTCCGATTTCAGCGGATTCCTGCACTGCCTGGATGTAAACACCGGCAAACCGTTCTGGACCCATGACATGCTGGCGGCCGTGTGGGGCTCGGCCATCGTCATTAATGGCAAAGTTTATCTCGGCGATGAGGACGGCGATGTCGTCGTTCTAGAAGCCTCCAAAGAGAAGAAACTCATCTCAGAGCAGAACATGGGCAGCACAGTCTACTCCACCGCGGTGCCGGCCAACGGAACGCTGTTCATCATGAACCGGAACCAACTCTGGGCGCTGGCTGAGAGCAAGTAATGCCCATGCGAGTGTTGTTGATCCTTGCCGCAGCCGGCTTGCTGACTGCGGCGGACGAGTGGCCGCAATTCCGTGGCAACCCAGCGCTGACCGGAGTAGCGGCGACAGCCGTCCCGGCGAACCTGAAGGTTCTCTGGACTTACGAATGCGGCGATGCGGTGGAATCGTCCGCCGCCATATCGGCCGGAATCGTTTACGTAGGTTGTGGGAATTCAGACCTGTTGGCCATCGATCTTCAAAGCGGAAAACTGCGTTGGAAGTACCGGACAAAGGACGGTATCGGCGAATCATCACCCGCTGTTCGGGACGGCGTGGTTTATGTGGGCGACTTGTCCGGCCTCCTTCATGCCGTGCGGATGTCGGACGGAAAGGGGCTGTGGACCTTCAAGACCGGCTCGGAAATCAAGTCCTCGCCGGTGGTTTTAGGCGACAGGGTCCTGATCGGCTCTTACGACGGAAACTTGTATTGTCTGTCGACGCGAGATGGCAAGTTGCTTTGGAGCCACGCCACCGACAACTACGTTCACGCCACGCCCGGCATAGCGAATGGAGTTGCGTATTTTGGCGGTTGTGACGAGGTCTTCCGAGGCATCCGTGTCAGTGACGGCCAGGAAGTGGTTTCCTTTCCTTCGGGCGGCTACACCGGCGCTTCACCCGCTCTCAGCGGGCAGATGGCGTTCTTCGGGACATTTTCCAACAACGTCGAGGCCGTTGACATCGCACGCAAGCGCATTATCTGGAGCTACGAGCACAAAGAGAAGCACTTCCCGTTTTACGCCTCGGCCGCGATAGCCGGAGACCGCCTAGTGGTGGGAGGGCGGGACAAGTTCATACACTGCCTGAACACAAAATCGGGGAAAGCGCTTTGGACCTTCGCAACCCGCGCCCGAGTGGACTCCTCGCCCGCGATTGCCGGCGGCCGAGTCTATGTTGGCTCAAACGACGGCCACTTCTATGTACTCGACCTGGCCGGCGGGAAGAAGCTTTGGGATTTCGATGCCGGCTCGCCCATATCAGCCTCCCCGGCCATCGCCCAGGGGCGAGTAGTCGTGGGCACTCTCGATGGCCGGATCTACTGCTTCGGGAACTAACGCGGCCCGATCGAGTACAGAAACTGCGCGGTGCGCATGAAGATGTGCCCGTCGGAGATCGCCGGCGAACTCAACGTGTAGTCACCCAGGTCGTTCTCCGAAACGACCTCAAATATCGGGCCGGCCTTGATCACCGTAGTCAATCCCTCTTCATTGGTGATGTAGATTCTGCCATCGGCCAGCACGGGCGAAGAACTGTGGATAGCGGGCTTGATGCGTTTCCCGCCCCAGACCTCGGCGCCGGTCTTGGCGTCGAGACACCAGAGAATCCCGCGGTCGCCGACGGACCAGAAGTACTGCCCATCCGAAACCGGAGAAGGCACGTCGGGGCCATTCATGAAAGACCACATCTTGTGCGATTCCGTAACGTCCCCGCGTCCGCCCGCCCGGAACGCAATCAATGGTTTGACTCGTGTCGGCGCAAAGATCATCTCGCCGAAGACCACCGGGGAAGCGATAATCCGGTAGGCAGACTGCTTCTCCACATTGAAGCCGCCGCCCCGCCACAGTTCCTTGCCCGTGGCAGGATCGTGTCCGGTAATGTAATCGCCACCCGTAAAGACGATCTCGGTGTTCTTGCCGTACTTCAGAAGCGCCGGCGTGGTGTAGGAATCGGGGGACTCACCGACGGCATCGGTTTCACGAACAATACGCCAAATCGTCTTCCCCGTCTTTTTGTCGATGCGCAGGATGCAGGAAGGATCCTTCGTCTTCGTCCCGTGCAACACCGGAACATAGAGACTATCTTCGTATAGGAGCGGCGAGGCGGCATAGCCCCATTTCAGGCCGAACTTCCCGTAGTCTTTTTGGATATCGCGCACCCACAGTTCGTTCCCCGCGAAGTCGAAGCCCTTCAACACGCCCACGCCGGTCATCGCGTACACGCTCTTGCCGTCCGTGACCGGGGAGGGAGACGACATATTCTGCTTGTTGATCTTGTAGTTTCCTCCAGCCAGATGCTTCTTCCACATCAAAGTGCCCTTCACCTTGTCGACGCACCACAGGAAAAGGTCGTCACCTTCGGCAACATTCAGGAACAGGTGATTGCCCCAGATGATGGGCGTTGCGCCGGTCCGGCTTGGCATGGCGAGTTTCCACGCAACATTCTCGGTAGCGCTCCACCGAATGGGCAGGTTCTTCTCGTTGCTGATGCCATTCGCCGTCGGGCCGCGCCACTGGGGCCAGTTCTCCGCACATATCGGAAGGGAAGTCAGGATAATCAGAAAAGCGAGCGATTTCGATTTCATTGAATTTGCCACAACGCGAGAGTCGTCGCGTCTTTGATCAGAATACCGTTGTTTGTTACGACCGGATGCGCCCAGACCGGGCTGTCAGCGACAGAGTACTTCCGCACAACCTCGAACGCCCTGACGTTCTTGTTCACAACCAGCAACTCGGAGTCTGTGGTCAACAGCAACAGAGCTGGGCCCACGTCGACAATCGCGGCGTTATCGCCTTGCCGGCCGCCGGAAATCCACGCGGTCTTGCCGTCCTGCGGATCGAGAGCGAAAAACTGTCCCCGGTTCCGATTCGATAGTCCATAGAGTACGCCACCGCTCAGCACCGGCGAGTTCATGTACATCGACACCTCTTTGTTCTGCCAGACGGTTTCGGTTGTGAACGTGGAATCGCGACGCGTCACCTTGACGCCCATCACACCATTCCCCAGGCCGGAGAAAATCAACAGGTCCTTGTAAAGAACCGGCGTGACGATGTTCTGTTCGTAAGCGGTGGTGTACGGAATCTGCCACAGCAGTTCGCCCTTCGCGGCGGAGACGCCCACGATGTTGCGGCGACTCTGCGTCACCACCTGCCGCGTACCCGCAAGTTCCACGACGATGGGGGAGGTATAGGCGGGACCATCGCCTTTCCAGCTCCACTTCTCAGCCCCCGTCAACGCATCGAAGGCCGTCAGTGCACCGCCGCCGCTGGCGCCCACGTGCGCAATCACCATGCCGCGTTCGACCACGGGAGACATGGCCGTCCCGAATGCCGGTGGAGAAAATTCCTTCCGCCATTGAAGCTTTCCCGTCAGCGCATCAAAGCATGCCAGTATGCCGCTGATGCCAAGTGTGTAGACGCGGCCGGCCTGCACCACGGGTGTGGACTTCGGACCCTTGCCGTGCCGGACCGCTGAAGAGTTCATCGTGTACGGCGCCGGATACCCCTCGTGCCAGATAACCTGGCCGCTTTCGGGCCGCAGGCAGAACACCGTTTCCCGCTCGCCCTGCCGCGAGTGTACGTAAATTCGCCCGCCGGCAAGCACCGGCGATGCATGGCCCTCGCCAACGGTCACCTTCCACCGCAGCTTCAGTTTCTCGGGCCAGGTCTTCGGTGCGGAAAACGATGTCGCGATGCCGTCACGATTTGGCCCGCGCCATTGGGGCCAATCCTGCGACGAGGCAGCCACCAGGAATCCGGTCAAACAAATCGCAGTCCGAATAAACATAATCTCGAAGTTACTCCGATCTGAGCGCAGCCAGCAATGGCGAACGCAACGCTACCCACGTGGCAATCAGGGATGCCGAAATCCCCGTGAGTAGCACCGCGCCCAACAGTGCACTTAACGAAACAAGCGGCAGGTGGCCTCCGCGCTGCAATACGGCCGGAGCGATGGCCACCAGGGCGCAGATCGTTCCCGTCGCCAGCCCGGCCACGAGCAACAGCACACTCTCAGCAAGCACCATCACTGCGAGGTGCACCGGCCGGTATCCGACCGCGCGCAGCAGAGCCAATTCCCTTCTCCGCTCCAGAACGTTTCGGAGCAATATCGCGCCCAGGCCAACCGTCCCCAGAATCAATCCCAGAGCGCCAAGCGCTCGAAAGATCGAGAGATACGAATTCTCCACCCTGTGAAATCCTCTAAGGCGCGACTCCGCGGGCTGCATGTCGAACCCGTAATCGGACAGCGACGACTCGAGAGCAGCCGTGACGTCATTGGATGAAGGCATCGGGGCCTTGAGCAGGAAGAAGCGGTAACCCTGGTTCTCCGGGAAGAGGCGCAGGAAGTTCTCATTCGAGATCAGCAGTTCTCCCTGAAAGAGGCTGTCCTTGAGTGCAGCCACGATCCGGAACCGGACACCGCCCAATACGATTTCTTCCCCCAGTTTCGCGTGCAGAACATATTCCATCGAATTGGCGTCGGCAATAGCAGGAATTGCGCCACCCGGCTGTGCCGATTCGAGCAGCATCCACTGGTTTGGGGCGCCGGCGGCTGCACTCTGGAACGAAAATCGCGCATCCCGCAGAAACGCGGCCGGCGGGGCCAGGATTCGCGGGTGATTGGGACGGTACAGGTTCAGACAACTGACGTCGTCTCCGGGACGCAGGCGGAACGGGACAAACTCGACACCTGGCAGCGACGGGATGTTTAGCGCTTCCCGCCCGGCCGGCGTGTTTGGGTCGTAAATCAACGGCACCACGGCCTCGGCCACGAACTGGAAGCCGGATGTGCCGTCCGTGTTTGCGTCGCGGCGGAATGCATCGAGCGAGACGATTACGAATACAGCCGAGGCGATCAGAGCAATGCAAAGGATGCTGCGGCCCGGGCGGTACGCGGCACTGCGCAAGCCAAGCGTCACCTGCCCGTGAATAGAGGCAAGCCGCCGCGAGTTCAGCCACACCGATTCGAACAGCAGAGCTGCCACCATCGCCAGTGTTCCCGCGCCGAAGAACGCGGCGGTCTGATCGACGTGTTTCGTGATTCCCGCTCCGACCAGGGCGATCGCTAGAAGCCCGGCAACTACCGCACCGGTCAGCCGCCGCCGGGTCCCCCTTACCTGCTGCCACCCGGCCATCAGGCCCCGTGGAGTCATGGGTTTGAGCCGGCGCAACGTCCAGGCGATCGAACCCAGGCCCACCAGCACTCCCGCGGCTGCGCCGAAAAGCAAAGACGGCGCGGAAGCTCGAAGCGAGAGTAACCTCGTGCCAACGGCATCGAACCACCAGGTCCGAAGCCCGAACAGGATGAGCGCGCCGTATGCGACCGATACGGAGATTCCAACCAACGCACCGGCGGTCGCGAGCATGGCGCCCTCCAGCAGGAACATTCTCCTGATCCTCGCCAGCGAGAATCCAAGCGCCCGCAAAGTTCCGATCTCGCGGACCCGCTGCTCCGTGCCGAGTTGGAAGAACAACCCGGTCAGTAACAGCGCCGAAACCATCAGGAAAAAACTGAAGTACGTAAAATACTCGCCGAAATCAGTGGCGCCACGAGACGCAGCCAGCCCTTGCTCCTTCACCGGGACGATGGATATTGCCATCTTCGAAGGATCGATGGCAGATCGCAGCGCGGAGGCAAAGTCCTTCGATGGGGGGAAGACCCGGATCGACGTCAGACTCCCAAATCGCGTCCCCCACAGACTGCGCCCGCGCGCCAACCGAATGAAAGCCTTCGGCGTCGTGCGGTATCGATCCCAGTACTGTTCATCGATCGGCCGGACGCGTTTGAGGTCCAGAGGGAAGGGCGGGTCCCAGTTGTGAAGGCTTTTGGATTCGGTGATGCCGGGATATTCTGGTGCGAGGTCCCGGTCTGCGGCTAGACCCGAGATGGGGATGATCCGCTCCACCCGGAACTGCGCTGTCTCAGTATGGAGTTGCCCGTCAGACCTCCAGACAAAGAAGTCGAGCGACAAGACCTCTCCGGGCCTTGCATCAAGTTCCCGCGCCGCCCACTCATTCAGCGTGATCCCGTCGTCCCGCGACGGTGCGGGCTCCGAATCCAGCGCGGTCACCAGAGAATAAGGCACCTCACGTTTTCCCGAACGGATGCCGTTTGCCAGGTAGGTAAGCACCGGCTCGGTGCGCAAACCGAGAGACCTCGCCGCCGAGTTAGCAGCCGCTTCCAAAGAATCCCCGATCAGCGCGCTGTCGCTTTCCAGTGAGAGGCAGCCCCGCTCGTCGAGCGTGCGCAGTTTGATGCCGAGCCCGGCTAGCGAGAGGTGGTCCTTCACGGCGCGTGCGATATCGCCGTTTCCACGGGCCAGAATCACGTTTACCTTGGCAGGCTGCGCCAGTTCCCGCTGCAGACGCGCGAGCGAAACGTACACCGCGCGGACGTCGCCCTGTTGCGGCCGCAGTGAAAACTCGCGCGCCGCCACGCCGTTCATGGACAGGCGTATCGTCTTGCCTGGGTCTTCCTTCCGGCCATGCAGGGCTTCGCGCGGGATCGCCGAAGGAGTGTTCACGCGCAACAGAATCGATTCGCCGGGCTTGGCATCCAACTCTTGTTCCAAGGCCGCCGTCAACAGAACCTGCCTGCCGCTGGGAGGCCCGCCGGGCAACCCTTGAAACTTCCAGAAACGCTCGTCCACGCCGTAGACTTCGACTTTGCCGGCCCGCCGTCCGTTCGATTCCTGCGTAACCACACCTTCCATCGAAAACACCGGACAGGCATCGCCGATCGCCCCGGACAAGTCTTCGCCCAACAAGCCGTCACGCGCAACAACGTACTCCGCGTTTCCGAGACGCGCCGAAACCAGGTCGCGCAGAGAGTCGCGAACCGATTCACCAACCAGGAGCGCTCCGCCGAGTACTCCGGTCGCGGTGGCTACGCCCGCCAGCACGGCCAGATTCGTGCGCCAGTACCAGGCGAGGTTACGCGCCAACAGGGTAGAGATTCGCATCACGCAATTCGTATCGAGTGGGAAACCGGGAAGCCAGACTCAGACTGTGTGTCACTACGATTAGAGCTGTCTCCTGGCGACGGTGGAGATCCTGGAGCAGTCCCGCGACCACGTCCGCAGAGGCCTGATCGAGATTGCCCGTCGGCTCGTCACACAGCAGTAGTTGTGGTCGCCGGATCAGCGCGCGGGCGATTGCCACCCGCTGTTTCTCTCCGCCCGAAAGCTCCGACGGGCGATGATCCAGGCGATCCCCAAGCCCTACCTGCTCCAGCAGTGCGCGGGCGCGTTTCGGATAGTCCTCGTGGTTGCCCGCCACGAGAGTAGGAACCAGGACGTTTTCCAGGACAGAGCATTGGGGAAGCAGGCAGTGATCCTGAAACACGAACCCGACCGCCTGATTCCGGAACGCCGCAAGTTCCTTTTCTGAAAGCTGGTACGGGCTTCGGCCATCCAACATCACTGAGCCGGAACTGGGTGTCTCCAAACCTCCGGCGATGTACAGCAGCGTGCTCTTGCCCGCCCCCGATGGCCCCATGATTGCGGCAGCGCCGCCGCGCTTCAACGACAACGTAACCCCCGACAGCACTGTCAATGGGCCTCGCGGCGTAGGATACTCTTTGGAAATGTTGTCGAGTTCAAGCATAGGCACGTGCAGCGGCTATCTCTGTGAATACCTGCAGGGCTCTGGCGGTCATTTTCGAGACTGAGTAATGTTCGCGCACTCCTTCGGCGCCCTGGCGGCCGAGTGCGGCGCGGAGTTCCGTATCTTTCCGCAAACGGAGAAGCCCCTCCGCAAGGCTGACAGCGTCGTCCGGCTCCACCAGAATTCCTCCGCCGGTCTTGGAGAGCATCTCCGGAAATGCGCCGCGGCGCGGCTGAACGACGGGCACTCCGTTCGCCATGGCCTCAAGCAGAAAGATGCCCTTTGGTTCATCGTAGGTGCTGGGGACGCTCAGGACGTCAAGGCTCCGCAGAAAGTCGATCTTGTGGCCGCGATCCAGAACGCCGTGATAATGAAACTCCCCGCCCAGGCCTGAGTCCTTCATGCGCTGCCCGACGCGGGTGAGGTATTCCCGGTGCTCCGGCGCCAGGTAGCCAGCCACTTCGAGCGATGCCTGGCCGAAATCCAACTCGGTCCGCAACCGCAGGTAGCTCTCCACTAGCAGATGCAGACCTTTCTCCGGCGCCACTCGCGCGAAGTAGCCGATCTTGAAGGAGCCGGATTCCGCGTGTGTCTTGGGACCGCACCCGTCCAGGTTGATTCCCAGCGGCACGACGTGCATCTTCCGTTCCGGGATGCGCAGGTGGCGGCACATGAACTCCGCGTAGTAGTCGCTGACAGCCATGAACCCATCGATATCGCTCACCTTCGCACGGATCAGTTCCAGCGCAGTCGTCTTGTAAGGCTCCTCAAGCATGCTGAGAAAGAGATCCTCCCCCTGCAACGTGCAGTACACCGGCCGTTTCACAGTGTCCGCAATGGGACGCGCCAATCCGATCAACAGCGAATTTGGCAGGGTGACGAGATCGGGCGGGGCCTCGCTGTGCAGCCACGCCGTCAGCTTCTGGATCTCCTTCCGCTGGAATCCCTGCTCCCCTCGAAGCATTGAGACTGTCATTTCTCCCAGCAGTTTCGGACTCACCGCAATCGAGCGTCGGGAAGCGATGTCGAGAGCCCAGTGCGAGTCCCAGAGCCGGTCCAACAACCAGGGCGTCCGGCGGAAGATCCGCCAATACTGCTCCAGATAGACGCTGATGCCGCCGAAGAACACGTGAGGACCACTCACGTTCTGTTCGTCGGTCAACGTGGGCGTATACAAGGGGACCAGAATGCAATCGTGCCCCTGCTTCAGCAGTTCTGCCGCCAAGGCGTTGTCTCGAATACAACTGCCGCAATACATCTGTGCGGCGCCGGCGGTGAACGCAAGAATTTTCATACGAGAGATGGCCGCGAACAACCGGCGGCTTCACTTCAGTTATAGTATAGAATCCGCCTTGTGAGGATCGTCTTGAACATTCGAGCTGTCTTTTTCATATCTGTTTTTCTGTCCGCGGGCGCCAACGCCCAATCGGTGAACGGCACCATTGCAGGCCAGGTGACCGATGCTTCCCGGAAGCCGGTATCCGGCGCTTCCATTTCCGTCGAGAACGTCGAGACACGCCGCCAGCGAACCGTTATTACCGATGCGCAGGGCGAGTTTACGATTCCGAACCTGCCGCCCGGCGACTACCGGTCCGAAACCGCACAAGAAGGATTCAGCAGGCGGATTCAACGGTTCACGCTCAAATTGAATCAGGAGGTGCGGCTTGAGATCCAGTTGGCCCCCGGACAACGCACCGATACAGTTCAAGTGACCGCTGCCCGCAGTTTGCTGCGCACCGACTCCAGCGCCCTCGGAGGCGTGATTGAGAACACCCAGGTTACCGGATTGCCCTTGGACGGCCGCAATTTCTTCGAGTTGAGCCTCCTGCTCGCAGGTGTCGCTCCTCCCGCGCCAGGCTCGGCTGGATCCGTACGTGGCGATTTCGCCGTGAACGTGAATGGCGCACGCGAAGACTCGAACAACTTCCTGCTGGATGGGGTTTTCAACGGCGACCCGAAATTGAACGGCATTGGAGTCACGCCCCCGGTCGACGCGGTGCGTGAGTTCGAAGTGGTCACCAGCACCTCCGACGCATCCTTCGGCCGGAACGCCGGCGGCCAGTTGAATGTGGTGCTGAAGTCCGGCACCAACTCCTTTCACGGGACGGCCTACGAGTTTGTTCGAAACCGCGCGCTGGATGCGCGGAACTTCTTTGCCCCGTCAGGGGAGACCAGCCCGCAATACCAGCGCAATCAGTTCGGCGTCTCCGCGGGTGGGCCGGTGGTTCGGAATCGCACCTTTTTCTTCGCGGACTACGAAGGCCGCCGCGTGCGGGAAGGCATCACGCAGGTCACGAACGTCCCGAGCGCCATGGAGCGCACGGGCGACTTCTCCCGCAGCGGTCTTTATGCCATCGATCTCTTCACCCAGAGTCCGTTCCCGGGAAACGTGATCCCGAAAGAGCGCCTGCACCCCGTTGGCCTCGCCATTGCGTCGCTGTACCCGCTTCCGAATAGGTCTGCGCTGAACCAGAATTATGTGTCATCCCCAACTTCCCGCGACAGTGAGGACCATTTCGACTTTCGCGCGGATCACAATCTGACAGCGCGGGACGACCTCAGTTTCCGCTACAGCTTCGCCGACCGGAGCCTGTACGAACCCTTCTCCGGTTCGACTTACGCCAAGGTCCCCGGTTTCGGCACGAACGTCCCGAGGCGGGCGCAGAACCTGATGGCAAGTGAGACTCACAGCTTCTCGCCGCGGCTGCTCAACGAACTCAGGCTGGGATTCAATCGAATCGCCGCCGGCTCTTTCCAGGAGAACATGGGCCACAGCATCAACAGCACGGTCGGACTGCCTGAGATGTCTTCGAATCCGCGCGACTTCGGATTGAGCCTCATGTCCATCACCGGCTATTCGGGTTTGGGTGACGAGTCCCACAACCCGCAGCACAGCGCGACGAGCATCTATCAGCTCACTGACACGCTCACACACCTGCGGGGCCGGCACCTCATAAAGGCCGGCGTTGATATCCGCCGGGTCCAGCAGAACGCCTACCGCGACGAGATGGCGCGCGGCTATCTGAGCTTTCTCGGGATGACCGGCAACTCGCTGGCCGAGTTGCTACAGGGATTCCCCTCGCTCACCGGCGCCGCCCGTTTGGACAACTACCAACATCTGCGAACCCAGAGCTTCTATTCCTTCGTTCAGGACACCTGGCGCCTCCTGCCTGACCTCACTCTCACGGGTGGTGTGCGGTACGAGTACAACGCGCCGCCCGTGGACGTCGCCGACCGTGCGAACGTCTACGTTCCGGCATCCGCTTCGCTGGTTCGAGTCGGCGCCGACGGAACTCCCCGTGGCGGCTACCAGCCGGATCGCAACAATTGGGCGCCGCGGATCGGACTGGCCTGGCGCCCGGGCCAACGCCAAACCGTGCTGCGCACCGGCTACGGTATCTACTACGATCAGTCGGCGCTGGCGACGGGTGAAGGGTTGTACTTCAACGCCCCGTACTTCGACTTCAAGCTCTACTATTCGCTGCCAACGCTCCCGCTCACACTGTCAGACCCGTTCCCGAAAAACTTTCCCGTGACATTGCCGTCGTCCGCGCTTGCGTTCCAGCAAAACCTCAGAACCGCATACACGCAGCAATGGAACTTCAGTCTCCAACAGGAAATGGGCCGTTCCAGCCTGGCGGAGTTGACCTATGCCGGTTCGAAGGGAACGAAGCTGTTGGGTGCGCGCGATCTCAATCAGCCGCTCCCCAGTCCGAAGCAGCCTAACCTGAGGCCTGTGCCGATGTTCGACGACATCAATGTTCTCGAATCGCGCGGGAACTCCAGCTATCAGAGCTTTCAGGCTCGATTCCAACAGACCCTTCGCCACGGGCTGACGGCTGTTGCGTCCTACACCTGGTCGAAATCGATCGACGACGCGTCCAGCTTTTTCACCAGTTCCGGTGATTCGAACTATCCGCAGGACAGCCGTAACACCCGCGCCGAGCGAGGGCTTTCGGGTTTCGACCTTCGGCACCGCCTGTCTTTCAGCTATTCCTACGATCTGCCTACGGGCAAAGGGCGCTGGCTCGGTGGCTGGCAGACATTCGGCATCTGGAGTTTCCAGACCGGCCGGCCGTTCACCGTTGCGCTACTCTCGGATCTTGATAACAGCAATACAGGCCGTTCGATGCTCGGGTTCGGCGCCAATGATCGCCCGAACGTCTTGCGCCAACCGGCTCTCTCCGCGCGCACGCCGGAACGGTGGTTTGACACGACCGCCTTCGCGATCCCGACCTACGGCACCTTCGGCAACGCGGGACGCAACATCCTCACGGGGCCGGGATACCAGAACATCAGTGTCTCGCTGATCAAGAACACCAAACTGAAGGAGGGCGTCGCGCTTCAGTTCCGTGCGGAAGCGTTCAACCTCCTGAACCACGCAAACCTCGACTTGCCGGACATCTTCGTGGGCTCACCAACCCTCGGCAGGATCAGTTCGGCCCAAAATCCACGCCGGGTTCAATTCGGCATTAAACTCCTGTACTGACAAAACGCCATGACAAAGACCGCCTTACTTCTGTTTGCCTGTCTTTCCGCTGGTTTGTTAGCGGCCGACGATGATTGGCCCCGCTGGCGAGGTCCGAATGACGACGGGATGGCCCGCGGCAGCGCCCCCGTGGAGTGGAATGATACAAAAAACATCGCTTGGCGAGTCAGCATTCCGGGCCGTGGGAACTCTTCGCCGGTGATCTGGGGCGACAGGATCTTTCTGACTACCGCCGTTCCGGCCGGAGACGCGAAACCAGCAGTGCCGGCGCCTTCGCCGGCCGGTGGACCCGGCCGTGGAGCCGGCGGTGGCGCCGGTGCGGGACGGGAGTACAAGTTCGTCGTGATGTGCCTCGACCGGAAGACCGGCAAAGTCCTCTGGGAGCGAACCGCGAAGGTAGCCTCGCCACACGAAGGCTACCACAACAAGTACGGGAGCTTCGCTTCGAATTCGCCGGTCACCGATGGCAAACACGTCTATGCCTTTTTCGGTTCACGTGGAATCTATTGCTACGATCTGGACGGCAAGCTCATCTGGGACAAGCAGTTTTCGCCCATGCAGATGCGGATGCAGTTCGGTGAAGGTACGCCGACGGTCATCGACGACAAGGCGGTCTACCTGAAGTTCGACCACCAGGGTGGTTCCTACATGGTGGCACTCGACAAGCGTACCGGCAAAGAGATCTGGAAAGTGGATCGCGACGAGGACAGTTCCTGGGCGCCGCCACTGGTGATTGAACACGAAGGACGGAAGCAGGTAGTGGTGGCTGCAACCACAAAGGTCCGCTCTTACGAGCCGGCGACGGGCAAGCTCATCTGGGAGTGTGGCGGCCTTGGCGCCAATGTGATCCCGGCGCCCATCGTCCGGAGAGGAATTCTCTACGTCATGAGCGGCTACCGCAATCCGAACATGCTGGCGATCCGTCTTGGCCGCACGGGAGACCTGACGGGTACCGACTCGATCATCTGGAAGAACGATCGCGGCAATTCCTATACACCGTCGCCGGTTCTTCACGATGAAAAGCTCTACTTCGTCACCGACAATGGCACGCTGAGTTGTCTCAACGCTTTGTCAGGCCAGCCTTACTACCAGCAACAGCGGCTGCCGAAGCCCTGCAGCATCAAATCCTCTCTGGTGGGAGCGAATGGCAACCTGTATATCTCAACCGAAGACGGCGACGTTGTCGTCGTGAAAATGGGCGAGAAATTCGAAGTTCTCGCCACCAATTCGCTCTCCGATCAGATGTTCATCGCAACACCGGCTGTTGCCGGCGGCAGCATGTACCTCCGCAGCACCGACTCGCTGTTCTGCGTCCGTCAGTAGGGTCGACAAAGTGTGTCGCACACATGAATCGGACTGTAGGATTGTCCGTAATGCGCGCCCGGTGAGATACTGGGAATCCGTGAAGAGCGCCATACTGTTCGGGTTGATTGCATTGAACGGAGCGATGTCCGCCGCTCCTCCGGAGTGGGGCCAGTGGGCCGGACCCAGCCGGAATTTTCAAGTAGCCGCCAGACCCATCGCCGCCCAGTGGCCGTCCGGCGGACCGCAGGTGCTCTGGAAACGCGCACTACCGTTCGGCAGTTCCAGCGTCGTCGTGGACGGCGGCCGGCTTTTCACGATGTATCGCGACGGCGAGAACGAAGTGGTCCTGGCGCTCGACGCCGCTACGGGTAAGACCGTTTGGGAGTACAAGTATCCCGCGACATTCCTCAAGAGAATGAATATGGCCACCGGACCGGGACCCCACGCGACGCCGCTGGTTGTGGGCGACCGCCTCTTCACCGCCGGAGTCACCGGCAAATTCCATTGCCTGGACAAGAACACGGGCAAGGTGCTTTGGATGCGCGGGCTGATTGAGGAGATGGGCGGCTCCGTCATGCTGCGAGGGTATTCGAATTCGCCCCTGCTTTACAAGGACACCGTTATCGTGATGTTGGGCGGCAAAGGTCATACGATTGCCGCCCTCGACCTCGAAAGCGGCACGACGCGCTGGCAGGGTGGCGACTTCGACAACTCGCACTCGTCTCCCGTGCTGATCAACGTGGATCGCGAAGAGCAGGTAGCCTGCGTCGTTGCAAACGCGGTGGCGGGCTTCGATCCGCGCAGCGGCCGCGTGTTGTGGAGCCACCCCCACGAAAACCGCGGTGGCGACATCACCTCCACGCTTCTCTGGGGTTCCGATAATCTGCTATTTTTCAGCGGAGCCTATCTGGGCGGAAGCCGCACGCTCCAGTTGAGCCGCAAGGACGGAAACACTGTAGTCAAGGAACTCTGGTTCCATCGCCAGTTGCGAATTCACCATAGCAACGCAATGCGGATCGGCGATTACGTCTACGCCTCAAATGGCGACTTCGGCGGCACCATCTTCATGTGCGTGGATATCCGCACCGGCGAGATCAGATGGCGGGATCGAGCCATTCCGCGCGCCAACACTCTCCTGGTTGGCGACCGCGCCCTGATCCTCGACGAAGACGGCGTACTGCATCTGGCCGCGCTGTCGCCGGAAGGGCTGAAGGAAACCTCCCGCTTCCAGGTGCTCGAAAACCTAGCCTGGACGCCCCCATCTATAGCCGGAACACGCCTCTACCTACGCGACCGAAAATCGATCGTGGTAGTCGAGTTGAAGTAGGGTCTGACTCCTGTCCGCAGCCAATTCCCGATCCGCCTACCCCCGTAGTGTCCAGGAATTCGATCTCGTATGGCCAAATTACTCATGCGGCGCGGGTGTAGTACTTCAGCAGCCCGCCGAGTCGTTCATCACAGCGCAAGCGCATTCGAACACCGCTTTGTTTGTGGGTTCGGGTCGGGATCAAGATTCGGTTCTGCTTGCCTTGGTGGATCCTCTCCGAGTGGAAATGCGCGATGTACTCGGTCAGCGCCCGCTGTAGCGACCCTTCACCGAACAAGATCAGCTTGGAAAAGCACTCCTGCTTCACCGAGCGCACCCACCGTTCCGCGAATGTATTGGAGTGCACAGTCAACTACACCCGATGAGCACTTGACGAGTGAGTGCTTCCGGGTGGTTCACCCTTATCATCCCCTCTTTGGGCGCGAGTTCCGGGTCGCGGACTATCGTCACAACTGGGGTCAGGACCGCGTGTACTTTCACAACCCGACCGGCGTTCTGACCTCGATTCCAACTGGCTGGACCAGCTTGTTTGGAAGTGATGGAGTTTGTCGTGGAGACTCGTGTAGCCAACCCTTCGCTACGCCTCGAGGAACTGGCCCGGCTGATAGAGGAGAGATTCGAGTTGCGTGTGCATCCTGGTGAAGATCCACCACGAAAGATGCAAGGCCTGAAGGGGAAGCTCTGTGACCGCCAGCGGTTGGCGCCACTCCTGTCGAATCGTGCTGATGAGGTGCAGTGTGAAACATAAGCCTTCAGATTGGGGGCTCTGCGGCGGCAAGACGACCGGCCGCACTCCTGCCGAACTCAGTCATTCCGAAATGCGGAGCAGAATTTCGTGTCGCCGTCGTGAATCAGATACCGTTGGTCGCGGAGATGGCCAGTTTCTTCGTCGGTTGCGTTGCACGACATCTGCACCATCCAGTCAGCCGTCGGGTGGCGCGTGATGCCGGCAAGAGTGATCCGGCGAGTCTCCAGTTGCACGAAGAACAGCACGTAATAGGTGGCCAAACCTCACCAGGTGAGGACTTCGACAGTGAAGAAGTCGGTGCCGGTTAGAACTGCCATGTGTGCGGAAATGAATTCCTTCCAGGTGGTCTTCTGGCTGCGCTTCGGGGCGGGCGGAATCCCGTAGCGTCGCAAAACGTTGCCGACGGTCTGGTCGGAAACGCGATGGCCGAGGTTGGCCAGAGCCCCGACGATGCGGTCGTATCCCCAGCCAGAGTTCTCGCGGGCCATTCTGACGATGAGGGCTTCGATCTCTGACGTGAGCGGAGGACGGCCCGGGTATCCGGAACTGCTTTGATTCGCTGGGGCCCGCGCTTCCAGTCAGCGTAGTGCCTTCTTGCTTGAGAACGGCATACATGGTTCCCGCCGGGTCGTTGTCTGGTGATGATTCCGACCATTTTCCCGAAAAATCCGCTACCGCCGCATAGACCAAAATCAGCATCGCCACGACCATAACCACGACCATAAACACGGCCAGGAACAGGGCTCTTGCCCGTCCTCTTCCATATCTGGCGGAGTTGCAATTTGACATATACCCTCGAACTCTCCAAATCGTCCTTCCGTGGCGCGTCTGGAGCACGACCACGAGCGCCAGCGACCGGAGGCGGCAATGTTCATCCTATCGGCGCGCGCAATCCTTTCTATCCCGGCGCGGAGTGCGAAAATGGATCATGGCAAAACATCTTGCGGATGCACTGCTTGAAGCGGTTGGCAACGAATTTCCCCGGCTCGCCGCGCTCGCGGAGTCAGAGACCTCGGCAAAGCCCACTGGAAAAGATGGCTGGACGCAAAAAGAAGAACTAGGCCATCTGATCGATTCCGCGGCCAACAATCATCTGCGCTTCGTGCGCGCCGCGCTCGACGGCGCCATGAGCGGACCGGGCTACGCGCAAGACGGCTGGGTTGCGCTGCACGGCTACAACGAATTGCCCTGGATGACACTGGTCGATTTCTGGCAGCGCTACAACCTGCTGCTCGTGCAAGTAACGAATCGTATTCCGGAGGAGCGGCTTGACGCTGAGTGCCGGATCGGCGTGAGCGCGCCGGTCACGCTAGGCTATGTGATCGAAGATTACATTCTGCACATGCAGCATCACCTCGACCACATTCTGCGGCGCGCAACGGTACGCGCCTATCCGAGCGCCGGTACGTTGGTCTAGACGAACTCCCATGAAACTGCTTGCCGCAATCCTCGTCTGCGTCGCCGCGTGTGCGCAAACGCTGCCTGCGCCCCGCTTCACGGACCCGCAACGCCGGGTGAAGCTCGAAGCCGCGCTTCCCGAAATCGAGAAGGTTTTCGAGAAGTTCCAGCAGAAGCGCGGCACTCCGGGTCTCTCGTTTGGCGTCGTGATCGACGGCGATGTAGTCCTTCTGAAGGGCTACGGCGTGCGCGACCGCAAAAGCAATGACCCAGTGACGCCGGACACGCTCTTCCGCATCGCCTCGATGACCAAGAGCTTCACTGCGATGGCGATCCTGAAGCTGCGCGATGAGGGCAAGCTCTCCTTGAGCGACCCGGTTTCAAAATGGATTCCGGAGTTCGCGCGCATGGAGTACCCCACGCGCGACACCGCGCCGGTGTTGGTGCGGCAGCTACTGACACACGGCGTTGGCTTGCCGGAAGACAATCCATGGGGCGATCGTCAACTGGCAGTCAGCGATGCGCAACTGACGGAATGGCTGGAGCAGGGACTCCCGTTTTCGACGCCACCCGACACTGCCTTCGAGTACTCCAACTACGGCTTCGCGCTCGCCGGACGCGTGGTTGCGAAGGCTTCCGGGATGCCTTATCGCGATTACGTTGAAAAGCAAATCCTCGCGCCATTAGGCATGCGCGCATCGACACTCGAACCCGGCGCGGCTCCCGCGAACCGGGTTGCCACAGGCTATCACAAGTCCGGCGCGAGTTACAGTGAAGTGCCCTCGCTGGCGCACGGAGCCTTCGGCGCGATGGGCGGCATGGTCACGTCGGCGCGCGAACTGGGGCGCTATGTGGCCTTCCTGCTTTCGGCTTTTCCCGCGCGTGACGACGAAGAACGCGGCCCGGTACGGCGCAGTTCGCTGCGCGAAATGCAGCAGCCTTGGCGCGCCTCGGGATTCAGCGTGGAGCGCGTGACGGCCGACGAACCGTTGCGAGGCACGGCCTCCAGTTACGGCTTCGGCCTCAGCGTCGCGCGCGACTGCCGCTTCGATCACATCGTCGGTCACGGCGGAGGACTGCCGGGTTTTGGGTCGTACATGAAATGGCTGCCCGAATACGGCATCGGGCTCTTTGCTTTGGCGAATCTGACGTATGCCGCGCCCGCGCCCGCGATCGATGAAGCGATCGAGATCCTGCGGAAAACAAACGCACTGCAACCGCGCGAACTCCCCGCCGCTCCGCTGCTCTTGAAAACACGCGATTCGATTGTGCGCCTCTGGGAGCGTTGGAATGACGCGGAAGCGGCTGCCCTCGCGGCCGACAATCTATTTCTGGATTCTCCGGCCGATGAGCGTCGAAAGGCGATCGAGAAGATCAAGTCGGAACTCGGCGCGTGCCGCGCGGGCGTTGAGTTGAAGCCCGAGAACTGGTTGCGAGCTAAATTCAGGATGCTGTGCGAGCGCGGCTATGTCGATGTCGCGTTCACCATGGCGCCCACGAATCCACCGAAATTGCAGTCGCTGCGATTCAGCTCCACAACAGGACCGGAAGTGAAAGCTCCCGCGCCGGAATGCCGGCATTGAGCGCCCCAGCTCTCTGGGCGTAGCTACTGCGGGCCGCGACGCGGTGCGCTTTTTCCCGAACTGGCCTTCAGGTAGGTCTGGAGTTTTGACGCAAATTCGATCAGCGTGGTGTGTTTCGGATCAAGTTCCGAGAGGCGCGAGTGCCACACGTTGCAGTTATCGTCGAGTTCCGTGCTGTGTCCTAGGCGTCCAGTGAACAGTGCCGCGCGATTGGGCGAACACAGTCCTGTAGTCGTACAAGCGGAGCTGGAATTCACCGACTGCGCGGCGAATTTCTCGAGGTTCTCAGTTTTCGCCGGACCGCCCGCAAACGACGCCACGTTGTGCTGGAACTACTCACAGTAGAGCAGCAACATGTTCTTGCGCGCCGCCGGGCTTTGCGCCGCAGCGGCGAGAGGTGTGTGTTGCAGAAACGTGCGCCGTGTTGTTTTTTACTTGATCTCCTAGGACACTTCGATCAACTCCACGCGAAACTCGTCGACAGCATCGCGTACAACTTCCACGCCCAGGCCCGGCAACGTGGGTACCGCAATGCGGCCATCGGACGGATCCATCTCGATCTTCTGACGGATTACAGCCTCACGGAAAGGGCTTTCCGTCTGGTCAAATTCGAACATCGCAGGCCAGCCAGCGACGTCGGGAAAGCAGCTCATCCAATGCAATTCGCCGGCTGTGCGGACGTGCGTGCCCCAGTTGTGCGGCATTAGGCGTATGCCGTTCAGTGCGCACAGATAGGAGAGCCGCCGCCCGCCGGTGAAGCCAACCGTATCGAGGTCGGGCTGCACAATCGCTACCCGGCGCGGTTGCACGTAGTGCCGCAGCAGCCAATCGGCCGACATGGTCTCGCCGCTCGCCAACGGAATTTTCAGCGACCTACGCAAGCGGTCGTAGCCCTCCAGGTCGTCGGCCCAGAGCGGCTCCTCCCACCAGAGCAGATTGAATTCCTCCAGCCGCCGGCCCAGCGCGAGCGCGGTGCCCGCATCATACGCGCAGTTTGCATCTACCGCCAGACCAATACCATCACCGATGGCGTCGCGGACGGCGCGCACCGCTTCGACGTCCTGATCGGGGCCATAGCCGACCTTCATCTTCAGGATCCGGAAGCCCTGGTCCACCCAGCCCCGCGCTTCCGTGGCCAGACCTTCCGGAAGGTCGCTCCAATCCTTGCGGTACATGCACGTGCAATACGGCGTCACGCGCGCGTTGTGTTGTTTGCCGAGGAGTTTCCAGATCGGTTGCTGGAGCGCCTTACCGGCGAGGTCCCACAGCGCCGCGTCGAGTCCCGCCGCAGTTGGTTCGCCACGGTCGCGTTGCGCTTCCGCGGGATTGCGCAAGTCGTCGTGGATTGCTTCCATTTCGAACGGCGAGCGGCCGATCACCAGTTCCGGATGGCGGATCAGGCGTTCATCGCCCCATGCCCCGTCGCCCCATCCTGTAAGTCCGCACTCAGTCTCCACCTCAACCAGCGTGGCGCCTCGTTCTTCGGTCCAGTCCAGCGACCATCCGAACCGTTCGCGCAGCTTGCCAAGCAACTTGTGCACGCGAACCCGCGCGATCTTCATGCGCGGAATGGAGACACCTCGATGCTCCAATGTGTCTGTCAGCGCGCTCTCCATCTCAACCTCCCAATGCAAAATCAGGTAATCCGCGGCTCTCCATCACAGTGACACCGAGACCGTATCCAACCGGAACCTCGAGATCTCCCGGCGGATGGAGACCGGGCGGCATCACAAGGAACGGAGCCGGCGCCGCGATGGCATTGCTCACCGGCGCGAAGCATGCCGCCGCCTGCAACGCGGCCATCGTGCTGAGCGCCGAACCAGAGCAGCTCACAGCCAACCGGACGCGGAACACCCAGCAGAGGTAGGCAAGCCGCCGCAGTCCTGTCAGACCATAAGAAGCAATGTCCGGAATCGCAATGTCGATCGCCTTCTCCTGTACTAGCTCGTAAACCAGCGCATCGAGGCCGGACGCTCCAGAGGCGGCCACCGGCAGGTCGCCGGACTGTGCGGGCGCCTCCGCAAACTTCTCGCCGGGATTCACGGCAACGCGCGTGCGATAGACCTTGCCGAACAACTCCCGCGCCGGCCGGTGCAATGCTTTTCCGCAAATGTCCCACAACGCCATGTCGAGGCCGCCCGGCGTCTCGCCGTCCGGCGTCGTCAAGTCCTCATAGATCGCCTCAAACTCAAATGCGGAACGGCCCAGCAGAAGCGCCGGGGCCGCCTGCAACGCCTGTTCCGGCCAGCGCCCTTCGCCGCAGCCAGTCAGCCCGCACGCAGTATAAATGCGGATCTGGTCGCCGAACTCAGTGCTGCCTCGATGAACTTCAATTCGCGTTATCGCCGCCGTCTGTAACATCTTCAATCTCCCAACGGCATCCACACGGTCATGTGGGAGAGGCCGCGATTCGCCCAGGCATAATAGGGGATCAAGCGAAGGGCGATCGGTTCGGCCTGCGGGCGCAGTGCGCGATAGAGCGTATCCTTCCACTCGCCGGATGCCCGCCTCCGCGCGCTCCCTTCGAGGAGCATCACGCCGCCCAACAGGCTCGCATCCCAACGCGGCTCAAACCGCGCCGCCGCCGGAATGCGAATTTCGTTCACGCGCACGCCAGTAGGCAGATCGGGCGATTCCAAACAGTAAACCAGCGGCCCGCGCATTACTGCGGTCTGACCCACCATCGGCTCGGCATACGGATTGGCCTCGATCAGCCGCGCCTGCATGGGAAGCTCCAGGTCGACGACATCCCCGGCCGTCCAACGGCGGCGCAGTGCCGCGAAGGCGCCGGCTTTGGAATCCACGCCAGCCGGCTTGCCGTTCACTGCAATCCTGGCGCCTTCGGCCCACCCGGGTATGCGCAGCATCAGCGCGATTTCCGAGCGCGGGGCTTCGCGAATTTCGATGCGCACTTTCCCGGACCAGGGATAATCACTCGTCTGTTTCAGTGCGATGCGTGCATTGCCGGGCAGCGTTGTCGCCAGCGTGTTCGAACCGTATAACGTCACCCAAACCGCGTTCTCAGAAACGCTGTAAGCCCACTCGCTGGTCTTGAGAATCGTGCGCACCAGATTGGGCGGGCAGCAGAAACTCTGCGCGGCTCCCGGTTCGGTGGTGTCTTTCCATCGCAGCGGACTTTCGTTGCGTAGCAGCGGCAACTCATCACCGAAGCGGCGATGCACGTTGGTATAAAAGAAGCGTTTGCCGTCGACGTTCATGCCGGGCAGCATGCTGTTGTAAAGCACCAGTTCCATGACGTCGGCAAAGCGCACATCTCCGGTTATCGCCAACATTCGGCGATTCCACATCGCATTGCCGATATTGGCGCATGTCTCGTTGTAGCCCTGGCGGTTGGGCAGGTCGAAGTTGCGTCCAAAGGCCTCGGCGAGGACGTCGCGAAAGCGGTACACACCGGGATCGATCGGACCGACCGCTCCAGTAACGTACATCTTCGCCTGCGTCACGTTGCGCCAGAGTCGTTCGAGCGAAGTGAGCAAGGCCGGCTCTCCGGTCTCGGCAAAAATGTCGGCTCCGGTGGCGTAGAAGTAAGTGGCGTGCATCGCGTGCCCCACGGCCTCGGTCTCTTTGCGCAGCGGCACGCGATCCTGGAACTGATCCGAGCCGTTGGGTTGCGTTCCGCGCATGTCGACCAGAATTTGCGCGAGTTCGAGATAGCGAGGCTCGCGCGTGGCGCGATAGAGTTCGACGACGCCCATCAGATTGGAGGGAGCGCTGAAGTGAGCCAGCGCCGGAGGACGCGAGCGGAACACTCCGTATAGATAGTCCGCCGCTTTGCGCGCCACCGCCAAGAGGTTCGATTGCCCCGTCGCGCGATAGTGCATCACGGCGGCCGTAAACAGATGGCCCATGTTGTACATCTCGTGGTTGCGCGGCTCGGTCCAGCGCTTCCTGTTGGTGAGTTGAATGTCCGTCGAGATGTATCCATCGGGCGCCTGGGCTTTGGCGATCACTGCGATCACGTCGTCCATCTGGCGCTTGAGTTCGGGCGTGGGCGCTTCGGCATAGGCCAACGCCGCCGCTTCAAACCACTTGAAGACATCGCCGTCGCTCCAGTTGCGGCCATCGAACTCGCCCTTCGTCACGCCGGCTGCGATCTGCAGATTGCCGAACCAGGCGCCATTGCCCTTCTTCTGCATGGTCTGCCAGAGATCGGGCACAATCACGGTACGCGCCAATGTGACGCGATCAGCCCAGAATCCCGCACTCCAACGCGCATCGCGCATCGCGACGCTCTTGAGCTTGGCGTGCGGGCTCGCGGAAAAATCGGTCTCGCCGGGCCCCGCCGCGAGAGCCGTCGAACAGAGCAGAATTGCGCAAAAAGCTTTCATGAAAGCCTCGGAGCCGCCGCGCTGGTGATCCGTTTTTTAATCAGGTAGTCGTCGAGGGCATAGTGCGAGCAGTCCTTCCCGATGCCGCTCTGCTTCACGCCGCCGTGCGGCAGGTAAATCGAATACTTGAAGCCGTTCAACATTACTTCGCCGAATTCAAGCCGCTCGGCGAGGCGCTGGCAGCGGGCGGCGTCGCGAGTATAGACATACGCGACCAACCCGTATTCGGTGTCGTTGGCAAGCCGCGTGACGCTCTCTTCCGAGTCGAACTCGATAAGCGCGGCCACCGGGCCGAAGATCTCTTCGCGCGCCACGCGCATTTCCGGCCGCACGCGATCAAGAACCGTCGGCGGATAGAAACTGCCGGCCCCGGACGGAATTTCGCCGCCGCAAAGCAGCTCAGCACCCTCGCGTTGTGCGTCGCCAACCAATGCGTGAATGCGTTCGCGCGCAGCCAGATCAATCAGCGGTCCCATCGTGGGCCGGTTCTCACGTCCGAATCCGACACGGACTTTGCGAGCCTCTTCGAGAAAGAGTTCCCGAAACTCCGCGGCGATTTTGCGATGCACAAAGATGCGATTGGGCGCGACGCAGATCTGCCCGCAATTGCCGAACTTCAGCGCGGCCGCTTCCCGCGCCGCCGTGGCAACGTCCGCATCGGGAAAAACAAGCAGCGGTGCGTTGCCGCCGAGTTCCATACTCATGCGCTTGATTGTGGTTGCACTCTCGGCCACAAGCCGGCGGCCCGTTTCCGACGAGCCGATCATCGTGACCAGGCGCGGTATTCGGCTGCCCGAAAGCACGCTCGCGGTTTCCGCGGCGGTTCCACAAAGTATATTCACGACCCCTTTCGGGAAGTCGACTTCGCGGCAGACCTCGCCGAGCACATAGGCTGAAAGCGGAGAACTCGAAGAAGGCCGTAGGATGAGCGTGCAACCTGCAGCCAGCGCCGGTCCCAGCTTGAAGCCGACGTTTAACAGCGGAAAATTCCAGGCCAGGAACGCAACGGCGACGCCGAGCGGCTGCGAAATAATCTGGTGGCGATGCGTGTCCTCGACATCGGTCAGAATGACGTCCCGCGAGTGCGCCATCTCATGGGCGTACCATTCGAGGGCGTTCACCACCGTCTCGTAATCTTCCGCCGTGGCTTCCCAAGGCTTGCCCATCTCGAACATCACCGCCAGCCTCAGGCTCTCCTCATGGCGAATGACAGCGTCCCGCAGACGCGACATCCATCCGGCACGCTCTTTCAGCGAGGTGCACGACCAGCTACGGAAGGCTTCCTGCGCTGCGCTGAGCGCCGCTTCCGCATCCACACGCGCAGCCCAGGCGATTTCGCCCACGCTCTCGCCGCTGCCAGGACAAATCACCGCACGGCGCGCACCGCTCGCGGAGTCACGCAGTTCGCCGTCGATGTAGAGTTGCTTGTATCCTAAGTTCACGCGTTCCCCTTTCTCTAGATCATGCTGTTCGAATAGCCGAGTATGACGCAGGCCACGATCAACAGCGCCACGCCGAACCCCATCAGCCGGAAAGGTCCTGCCGCTTGCTTCCACTCACCGGCCCGCCAGCCCCAGATGTTGCTGACCACCAGCGCGAGACCGAGCAGGATGGGCCAGCCCACCACTGGTCCCAGCGAACCCATCAGAGCGGCTCCTTGTCCATAGACGCCCAACGCCGCAAACCAAAGAACGCCCGTAACGGCAGCCCATAGCATCGGCTTGCGCACTCCGGCCGACCGCACGCTGCCTGCCGAACCGTTGCGGACGAGAAGAAATAGAGCGTAGCCCGCATTCATCACGAATGCGCCCGCGAGCACGACCACCCAGGCCGCAAGACTGGAGTTCCGTCTCGCCGCCCCGAGTTCCACAGCGCGCTGCGCGACGGGCGCCGCATTGGCAAAGCCGACGTTCAGCAGCGCCGAAAGGACGCCGCTAGCCACGGCGATCACGAGACCCTTTTGGAATCCGGCGCTGCTCCCGCTCCCGCTCGATTGTTGCCGGTCGCGTTGAACGCCAGCCCAGGCCGCAACCGCGACTCCACACAGCATCACGCCCACACCCGCGACCACATAAGGGAGAGCCGGGTTGGAGGCGGCGTTATCCAATTGAGCCAGTGGAACCAATGAGCCAACAGACGCCGCCAATCCCATCACAATCCCATACGTGATCGACACGCCAAGGGACTCCACGCTGAGACCAAACAGGATTCCACCGACGCCCCATAGAAATCCGAACAGCGCCGCACGGAACAGCACATCGGACCGAGTGCTGAAGATCGCTCCGCTCAAGTCGGGCACTACGACGAGTGCCCAGAGCAGCGGAACGGCGACCATCGCGACCAAGCTGTAGATCAGCCACCAAACCTCCCAGGCGAGCGGCTTGACATATTTCATGCCCAAACCGAAGGTGCCTTGAAACAGACTGGCAACGATCACCAGCATAATGGGAAAGAAAATATTATCCATAGATTCCGATCTTCATTGGACCTACCAAAGAATACACGGAATGGCGCACAGAGGTCAAGGCGATCACAGTCTGGAGAGAACTAGGATCGCTTTCCTAAATCGCCGGACTGCATTGGGCTTTCCAATGCATGTGACTGGCAAACTGAGTGGAAGCGTGGAAGGATGCGGCGCGCGCTGGCAGACATCGTGCCGCAATGATTCTGTTGACAGCGAATAAATCATATCATATGATTTATTTCAAATGCAGCCGCTCTCCACTCCTCCGCCCCGGCGCGCCAGACTGCACGAGCAGGTGACACGCCTACTCGCTTTGCGCGTCATGGCATCGGGCGCAAGTCCCGATGGCTCGGCGCTGCCGAAGGAAGCTGAGCTTTGCACGGAACTCGGCGTCAGCCGCTCGGTTCTGCGCGAATCCATGAAGGTGCTCGCCGACAAGGGCATGGTGGCGATGAAGCCGCGCGCCGGTACGCGCACACTGCCGCGCTCCAACTGGCATTTGTTCGATCCCGACATCCTGGCCTGGCAGGCTGAGGTACACCCCGATGCCAGTTTTCTGCGGGAATTGTGCGAGGTGCGCCTGGCTATCGAACCTACCGCGGCCGGTTTCGCCGCACTACGCGCCAGCACGGAGGAACTGGCCGGGATCGAGCACTGCTTAGCCAGGCGCGAGACGCTGGATGCCGTCACCGCCATCGAGCAGATCGTGGAACTCGACCTGGAGTTTCACCGCGCGGTGGTCGCCGCAAGCCATAACCTCTTGCTGGAGCAATTGAACACAACGATCCGCGCGCCGTTCCAGACCGCGCTCGCATACACGCTGCGCTATCCGGCTAACGTTGCATTGGGGCACGAAGCGCATCGCGACCTGTTGGACGCACTCCGACGGCACGATCCACTCGCGGCGCGCGGCGCTTCGGAAAGGATCGTCGGACTTGCCATGTTGGCCGTCGAAGAGGCCATCCGCACAAAGAAGCCGCCCACCAGGGGCGGACACAAACCTGCCCGCACTTTTTCCTAGGAGCTTCAAGAATGACTGAACGCGAAAAACTGTTCGACGCAATCCTGAACGGCGATGCGAAGGGCGCCGCCATCATCACCAATCAATTAATCGAGGCCGGCTCGGCGCCGATGGAACTGGTCTCCGACTGCATGATCCCCGCCATGGACGAGGTCGGCAACCGGTTCGAGTGCGAGGAGTACTTCGTCCCGGAATTGCTGCTCGCCGGCCGCGCCATGAAAGGCGCACTGCAGATCATCCGTCCCTTGCTGGCCGCCAGCGGCGCGCAGCCTGTGGGAAGAGTCGTAATCGGGACCGTGAAAGGCGACCTGCACGATATTGGCAAGAATCTGGTCGCGTCGATGCTCGAAGGCGGCGGGTTTGAAGTCCATGATCTGGGCGCGGACGTCGCGCCCGAGAAATTCATTGAGGCGATCCGCACCAACAACGCCAACATCGTCGCGCTCTCCGCTCTGCTCACCGTGACAATGCCCGCCATGCGAACCGTGATCGATGCGCTACGCGCGGCCGGCATTCGCGACCAGGTTCGAGTGATGGTCGGCGGGGCGCCGGTCACGCGCCAGTTCGCCGACGAGATCGGCGCCGATGGCTTCAGTGACAGCGCCGCATCCGCCGTGGCGCTGGCAAGATCATTCGCGGGGAACAACTGAACATGCCGGTCACATATTCCACTCTCGCTGTAAGCAGCGCCGCCGGTCTCGTTTACGGACGCGCGCCTCATCCCGTTCGATGCGGATTCGGACTCAGCATCGGCGACGGACTCGTCTTTCCGGAAGTCAACTTCACGCTCCCGCCTATGTCGATCGACGCCGCCTCGTGGCTCTCCGTCGTAGGTCACTATGAGGAACTCTCGAAGAACATCCTGAAGCGCGCCGTTGCGCTTCAAGTTCCCGGAATCGTGCTGGAATTCGAGCTGCTGCCCGCCATGACCGAGACTCCGGAATGGGGCGCCACGATTACAGCCCTGCTGCACAACAAACTCCACGAGGCGCACGAGAAATACGGATTGAAGTCGGCCCTGCGCGTTACGCCCACGGACATGCGCGACAAAGCGAAACCGCCCGCGCTACGCCACGGCGAACCGTGGGAATGCGTCCGGCGCTCTTTCGAGTTGTGCGTGGAGGCCGGCGCCGACATCGTTTCGATTGAATCTATCGGTGGAAAAGAGGTCCACGACCAGGGACTGCTTTACGGCGATGTCCCTTCCATTCTGTTCGCCCTCGGCGTGCTAGCGCCGCGCGATGTGGCCTGGTTGTGGGAGCGCATCTCCGGCATCTGCGCCAAACATGGGAAAGCGATCCCGGGCGGCGATACAGCCTGCGGCTTCGCCAACACCGCCATGCAACTCGCGCATCAGCGCATGTTGCCCGAAGTTCTGGCCGCCGTCGTCCGGGCGATGAGCGCCGTGCGCAGCCTGGCTGCGTTTGAGAACGGCGCCGTCGGGCCGTCAAAGGATTGCGCTTACGAAGGACCGGTTATCAAAGCTATCACCGGTTGTCCGATTTCGATGGAGGGCAAGTCCGCAACCTGCGCCCACTTCTCCCCGGTCGGCAACATCGCCGCGGCGATGTGCGACCTGTGGAGCAACGAGTCCGTCCAGAACATACGGCTGCTTTCGGGCAATGCCCCGGAGGCCTTTGCCGAGTTGCTGGCCTACGATTGCCGGTTGATGAATGTGGCCGCATCGAAGAAGCAGGAACTGGTGTTGCGCGACTGGCTCAGCGAGTCGGACGAATGGCTCAGCCCGCAGGCCGCCGTGCTCTCGCCGGACGCAACTTTCAGCATCGCCTCCGCCATCGCCGGCGAGCGCGGCCCTTACAGGCGCACGCTGGCGGCCGGCCTCGCAGCGGTTCGCGTTCTGCGCGACGGCGTAGCAAGCGGACGCCTTACTCTCTCTCCCAAAGAGCGCACCTGGCTCGACCGTATTGAGAGCGAACTGACCGCCGCGCCTTCCGACGAAGCGAGCCTGCTCAGCGCCATGATCGAACAACATGGCACACTCTTCGACCCCGCCAGCTACGGCCTCTGAATCGCGCCGCCGGGACGGGACTGCGGAAAGCTTCTAAACAGCTATTTTTGTCTTCTGTGATGACGCCGGAAGGTCAATAATGATGGTAGCGCCCGGACTTTAAGGAGGAACGGGAATGGAAACCAAAGATCTTTTCCGCGCCTTGCAGCGCCACCTGGACCATATGCCGGTGCCGTATCCGGCCACCGAATCCGGCGTCGAGATCCGGATTCTCAAACAGCTTTTCACGCCGGAGGAGGCGCGCGTGGCCCTCTGCCTCAGCGCGATCCCGGAGCCGTTGGCGGCCATTCACCGCCGCGCGCGCAACGAAATGAGCCGCGAAGAGTTAGCGCAGACCCTCGGCCGGATGGCGGAAAAGGGCGCCATCCAGGTTATGCCGGCCAAGGGTGGGCCACGCTACGGGAAGTCGCCGCTCGTGTTGGGCATGTACGAGGGACAAGTCAACCGATTGACGCCGGAGTTGGAACGCGACGTGCGCGCCTACTTCGACGAGGGCTTCGGATCGGCGCTGCATTCGATGCCGACGCCGCAAATGCGCACGGTGCCGATCAACAAATCCATCGCGGTCGAGCGCGCGATTGCGAATTATGATGATATCCGCAAATTCATCGAGGCGAGCCCAGGGCCGTTCGCGGCGCTGAACTGCATTTGCCGCCAGGGCAAAGATCTCACCGGTGAGCCTTGCCGCCAAACCAAGGAGCGTCAGAACTGTCTGCTGTTCGGCGCCGCCGCGGCAATGATGATCGAAAAACAAGCGGCCCGCGAAGTCGACAAGGACGAGATGCTGCGGCTGTTGGAACTGGCCGATCGCGAAGGGCTCGTGCTGGAACCCCAAAACACGCAGCAACCGCTTTTCGTCTGCTGTTGCTGCGGGTGCTGCTGCGGCGTGCTCACGACCGCGAAAAAATTGCCAAGGCCGGCGGACCATTTCCAAACGGAGTTCGTCGCCGAATTGGACAGCGGCACATGTGAAATCTGCGGCCTGTGCGCAACGCGCTGCCAAATGGACGCTATCACTACGAATGGCGAAACGCATGTTGCCACGGAGCGCTGCATCGGCTGCGGTCTGTGTGTCACAACCTGCCCATCGGGAGCAATGCATCTGAAAAAGAAGGAAGGCACAAAGCCTCCTCCGAAGGACATGAGCGCGCTCTATATGAAGCTCTTCCAAGACCGCTTCGGACGCGTGGGTGCAACTTCAGCGATTGCCGGACACCTGGTCGGGCGCAAGTTCTGAGGCTGTTTTTTTCGGAGATCCGTTAACGGTACCGCTTGCGGTGGCATTGTATTTACGATATAACGGCCTCTATCCATGAAACTCTCCGACACTCTCCCCTACGTGGCTCCCGTGCCACGTCGCGACTTTCTCATGAAGTGTGCGGCCTGCGCGGCGGCGCCCGCCTGTGCCGCCTTGGCGAAAGCGATGCCTTCCACGCTCCCCGACCCTCTGCTGCTCGAAACGGGCGTAAGAACGAAGATCCGCGTGGTCTTCACGCAAGCGCCGAAGGATGTCCAAGGCTGGCCCTATGTCAACTTCGACTATGAGTCCAGGAAGAAAGAGTTTCTCGCGAAAATCGTGGCGGCGTGTCCGCAGTGTGAATTCCTGCCGGTGACGTCGATGAGCGCGGCGGAGTCGCAGGCGATTCTGGCGAAAGATGCCGAGGTGGAAGGCTACCTCGTTTACCTGATGGGCATTCCAAGCAAGAACGCGGGTGCGACCATTATGCTCTCCGGCAAACGCGTAGTCGCGGTGGATCACCTCTACGGCGGAACCGGGGAGTTTCTGGGCAATGCGGGGCGAGCCAAACGGGAGGGCCGGCCCGTCGTAGCGGTCTCCTCCACACGCTTCGAGGACGTGTCGCGAGCGGTCTGCGCCTTGGACGCCGTGGCGCGGATGACGCGCGAGACGATCGTCTGCGTCGGCAAGCGCGACCGCTCTCAATTGGTGAAGGATATCAAATCGTCGTTGGGCGCCACTGTGGTAACAGTACCCGGAGCGGAGTTGAACGCGTGCTATGACAAGGTGAGCGAGAAGGACGGGACGGCATGGGCGCAGCGCTGGATCAAGGAATCGGCCAAGGTTGTGGAGCCCTCGAAAGCGGAGATCATCGAAGGCGGCAGGATGTACCTGGCGATGGTCGAGTTGCTCAAGCAAAACAAGTCGAAGGCGATCACCGTGGATTGCCTGGATCTGTTTTACGGAAAGCAGTTGCGCGCCTATCCGTGCATGGGATTTTTCCAACTCAATAACGACAACCATGTCGGCGCGTGCGAGGCCGACCTGACCAGCACGGCTACCATGTTGCTGATGAGCCACGCCGCCGGACAGCCGGGTTTCATCTCCGATCCCGTAATCGACACGTCGAAGAACCAGATCATCTACGCGCACTGTGTCGGCTCGAACAAGGTGTATGGGCCGAAAGGCAAGGCAAATCCCTATGAAATCCGCAGCCATTCGGAGGACCGCAAGGGAGCGGCTGTGCGCTCACTGATGCCGTTGGGCGCGCTGACGACGACAATTGAATTTCTGCCACTCAAGAAGGAAGTCCTGTTCCACCAGGCGAAGACTGTCGAGAACATCGACGAAGACAAGGCTTGCCGCACGAAATTGGCGGCGGAGGTGAAAGACGCCTACAAGTTGATCGACGGCTGGGCCGACGGTTGGCACCGCGTCACGTACTACGGCGACCAGCGCCCCGCAGTCGAAGCCGCAGCCTCGCTGCTGGGATTCAAAGTGAGACTGGAGGGCTAACGCTCACTCGTAAGCGCACTGTCTTGATCCAGGGACGGAACCGCAACTTTTTCGTGGAACTGCGCAAGCCGTAGGCTGTCCCCGCTCCATCCGGCGCTGCATTCTGATACCGTGTAAGCGTGAATCGGCGGACTGCTTTCTTCATCCTCATCGGCCTGGCTGTCGCGGCCGGCGCGCTTAGCCTCGTTCTCTATCTCACGCGCGGCTCGCATCTCGAATTGAAGGGCAGCGTCCAGAAGTTCCGCACGCTCGCGGTGGAAGAAAACAACTCGATCGCAATCATCGATTTCCGCTTTATTAATCCTTCGGATTATACGTTCGTCGTGAAAAAGGTAACGGTCACACTGACCACCGCCGACGGGCAGAAACTCGAGGGCGCCAATATCGCCGAACTCGATGCGCGCCGCGTGTTCGAGTACCACCCGGCCCTGGGCCAGAAGTTCAACGAAACGCTGCGCGTGAAGGAAAAACTAGGCTCCCGGCAGACGCTCGACCGCATGATCGCCGTCAGCTTCAGCGCGCCCGAGGCGAAACTCCAGTCGGCACGCCAGATCCGTGTGCGCATCGACGACGTCGATGGCGCCTCCTCCGAAATCGTACGCTGACCCCGCCTGTTAATTGTTGAGTAATCCGCAAGAATTATCTCGTCTTTTAATTTGATTTGTGTTAGAAATAGAATTTCAAGGCGACTTCAGGCGTGAGCATTGATTCGACACCCAGGCCGCGTACCTGCACGCTGCGCATCGTCGCGCAGGATCCATCCGTGCGCGACCGCGCCGGACGCCTGCTCACAGCCAGCGTCGAAGTGCCCGCCGAGGATCTCGGACCCGGCCCGCGCGGCTACCGTGTCCAGGTAATCGACTTCGACGCTTCCAGTTCCAAGCTCTACAAGCCGATGGCGCGCAAAGCAGGCATCGATCCATTCCGCGATGCGCCGGACGAAGAGCTTCTGGCCAACCCGGATTTCCATGCGCAAAACGTCTATGCGATCGTCATGCGCACCCTCGCGCGTTTTGAATTCGCTCTCGGACGCCGCGTCAAGTGGAGTTTCCTCGGCCACCAACTGCAAATCGCTCCACATGCTTTCGCCGGCGCCAATGCATTCTACTCGCGCGAAGCCCAGGCACTCGTCTTCGGCTATTTCCCCGGACACAAGGGCATGGTCTTCACGTGCCTCTCGCACGACGTCGTCGCCCACGAGACCACGCACGCACTCGTCGACGGCCTGCGCGAGCGCTACAGCGATCCATCTTCTCCTGACCAGGCGGCATTCCATGAAGGCTTCGCCGATGTCGCCGCGCTACTCAGCGTCTTCGCCCTGCCGGAAGTCGTCGAACTGCTGCTCGACCGCGTGGGCGCAACGCGAGGCGGCAGGCCGCTGCTCGCCGTGGAACTGACCTCGGCAGACAGCCTGCGGCGCTCGGCGCTGCTCGGACTCGCCGAGCAAATGGGCCGGGAGATGGATGCCGTGCGCGGCGGCCCACTGCGCCAATCCGCGACGCTCCCGCCATCGCCGAATTATCTCAACCGGGACACGTACCAGGAGCCGCACCTCCGCGGCGAAATCTTCGTCGCGGCGATGCTCAATTCGTTTGTAGCCGTCTGGCGCAACCGGCTTGCGGGTCTCGGCGAGGTCAAGCCCGGTTTCTATGACCGCCGCCGCGTCGCCGAAGAGGGCGCGAGCGCCGCCAATCATCTGCTCACTATGTCGATTCGCGCGCTCGACTACGCGCCGCCCACCGATCTTGAATTTGGCGATTTTCTCAGCGCACTGCTCACGGCGGACACCGAGATTCAGCCCGACGATGGCCGCTTCCACTACCGCCAGGCGCTGCTCGATACATTTCGCGCCTACGGCATCGCGCCGTCATCGAAACAGAAGGGCGGAGTGTGGGAACCGCCCGGCGGTCCGCTGTGCTATGACATGACGCATTTCGAGCCGATGCAGCGCGATCCCGACGAGGTTTTCCGCTTCCTGTGGGAAAACCGCAAACCGCTGGGCCTCTGTGAGGACGCCTTTAGCCGCGTGCTCTCCGTGCGGCCCTGCCTGCGTATCGGCCCGGATGGCTTTCCGCTGCGCGAAACCGTCGCCGAATATTTCCAGACGATCAATCTGAACGCCTCCGAGTTGGGGATCTACGGCATCGCACGGCCGGCGGCCATGCCGCCCTCGACAGCGGTGAAATTGTACGGCGGCGGAGCACTGATTTTCGACGAATACGGACGTTTGAAATTCCATGTCCGCAACCGCATCGGGAGCGGCGAGCGCCAGACGCGGCGCCTGAAATACTTATGGGAGCATGGCTTCTTCGACAAAGGAGCATCCGCCATGCAACTCTTCTCGCGCATGCACTTGCTCAAGATGATGGGACGGCCCATGGACAAGGTGGAGGCCTGAAGATGCCCGCCGCCGGCAAACCCGTGGCGTTGACGCTGCGCACATATAAGGTAGGCTTCGGCGATTGCTTCCTGCTGAGCTTTCGCTACCCCACTTTCGAACGGCATGTACTCATCGACTTTGGCACGACCGGAACCGGCGACGACGAGGCCGCGACGCTGCTGCTGCGCATCGCCGAAGATATACGCACGGTCTCCCACGGCAAACTGCATGCCGTCGTGGCCACGCACCGGCATAAGGATCACATCAGCGGTTTCGCCACAAAAAAGAACGGTAAGGGACCGGGAGACATTATCGCCGCGCTCGCGCCTGACGTCGTGATTCAACCCTGGACCGAGGACCCCCGCGCCGCGCTGGACGCCACGCGCGCAACCGCGACACAGCAGGAAGGCAAAGCCTTCGCCGCCTCGCTCGCCAGCATGCAAAGCTTCGCCGCGAATCTCGTGGCCGGACTGCCTTCGTTGCGCACCACGCTCAGCCCCGCCGCGTGCAAGCGTCTCGCATTTCTCGGCGAAGACAACATCGCAAACCTCCCAGCGATCCGGAACTTGCAATCCATGGGCCGCCGGAATTACTTCGTGAATTGTGGCAGCCCGTGCGGTCTGGAAGCGTTGCTGCCAGGCGTTTCGGTGCACGTTCTGGGTCCACCCACGCTCGAACAGTCACAACAGATCCGCCGTCAACGCACCGCGGACGCCGCCGAATTCTGGCATTTGCAGGCACGCGCGTCGGCGCCCGCCGCAGAGTCCGCGCCGCTGCTCTTTCCCGCGGCCGCGACCTATGCCGCGCGCAGCCGTCCGCCGCAGGCGCGCTGGTTCATCAAGAAAATGCAGCGGCTGCGCGCGGAACAATTGCTCTCCATTGTGCGCGCGCTCGACGAGGCGATCAACAACACGAGCGTGATTTTGTTGTTTGAGGCCGGCGGCAAACGCTTCCTGTTCTCCGGCGACGCGCAGATCGAGAACTGGTCCTACGCGCTCTCGAAACCGGCGATACGGGAATTGCTGGCCGGTGTCGAACTCTATAAAGTGGGCCATCACGGCAGCTTGAACGCTACGCCCAAAAGCCTCTGGAATCTCTTTCGCCATCGTGGCCCGGCTAACGCGCCGGACCGGCTCACCACCGTCGTCTCCACGCTGGCCGGCAAACATGGCGATGCCCGCAGCGGAACCGAAGTGCCCCGCAAGAAACTCGTCGAGGCGCTGCGCCTCGACAGCGACTATCACAGCACGCAGGACATCAAAGGGAAGGGCCGCATTAGCGAAGAAATCGTGATTTCACTCGAGAAGCAGGAACATGCCTGAATCACAGGAACTTTTGGAACAGCTCTCGCCCGTGAACGATTCCGCCGGCGAGCCGCAACCGGGCAGCGCGCTGTGTCTTTCCGGCGGCGGCTATCGCGCCATGATCTTTCATCTAGGCGTCTTGTGGCGCCTCAACGACCTTGGATACCTGCCGAAGCTTGACCGCATATCGAGCGTTTCCGGCGGATCCATTACAGCGGGCGTGCTGGGCCTCCACTGGGGTCTGCTCGATTTCGGCGCCGATGGAGTGGCGCGCGGATTCGGGAAGGCCGTGGTGGACCCGGTGCGCTCGCTGGCCGGCGACACCATCGACGTCTCCTCTGTGCTCGGAGGCGTGCTCGGTCCAGGTACGGTGCCGGAAAAAGTGCGTGCCGCTTACCGCAAACACCTCTTCGGCGATGCCACTTTGCAGGATCTGCCGGACAGACCCCGCTTCGTGATCAATGCAACGAACGTGCAATCGAAATCGCTGTGGCGCTTTTCGAAGCCCTACATGCGCGATTACAGGGTGGGTGAGGTGCGCAATCCAACGGTCTCGCTGGCCACAGCCGTGTGTGCCTCGTCCGCCTTTCCGCCGTTCCTCTCGCCTGTGGAGCTGGACCTTGACCCGCTCTCGTTCACGCCGGCCAGCGGCGATGGTCTGCAAATCGAGCCCTACATCTCGAGGGCGATTTTGACCGACGGCGGCGTCTACGACAACCTCGGCCTGGAGACCGCCTGGAAGCGCTATCGCACAATACTGGTCAGCGACGCCGGGGGCGCGGTGGCGCCGGAACCCGAGCCGCACCACGATTGGGCTCGCCATTCCTACCGCGTCCTCAACTTGATCGACAGTCAGGTGCGCGCGCTGCGCGTGCGTCAGGTAATCGGCTCCTACAAGGCTGGCCTGCGCGATGGCGCCTATTGGAGCATGCGCAGCAATGCGGCGGACTTCTCCGCCGCCGGAACACTGCCCTGCCCCGTGGAAAAAACACTGGCGCTCGCCGCCACGCCCACCCGTCTGAAGGCCATGGATCCGGGCCTGCAGGAGCGCATCATCAATTGGGGCTACGCCGCCTGCGATGCGGCCATGCGCACCTATGTCTCGCCCGGCGCCGCCCCGCCCACCGGATTTCCTTACCCGCAGACCGGTCTGTAATTCCATACAGAAAAACCACAAACTGTTCCGCCGCGCTGCCGATAAGCTAATCGGAGACAGACATCACCCCAACTTATGTTCGTCATTATTGGAGTGCTCGTTGTAATCGGCGGAATTATCGGCGGCTATTTGATGGAGCACGGCCAGTTGCTGGTGCTGTATCAGCCTGCGGAATTGGTGATTATTGGCGGAGCTGCGCTGGGTACCGTCCTGATTGCAAATCCACCGCATCTATTAAAGGCCATTGTGACCGGCCTGATAGGGACGCTGAAGGGCAGCAGATACACTCAGGCGTTTTATCTTGAGATGCTCAAGATGCTTTACGATCTGTTCAGCTACGCCCGCCGCGGCGGCATAGCAAAGCTGGAGCCGGACGTCGAAGAGCCGCAGAAGAGCCAGATTTTCAACAAATATCCAAAGTTTCTCGCAGACCACCATGCGCTTGCCTTCGTCTGCGACACGCTACGCGTCGCGGTGAGCGCGGGCGCGACGCCTTTCGACCTCGACCAGATGATGGAGATGGATCTGGAAGTGCATCACGCCGAATCCAGGAAGCCCGTGGCCGCCCTGACAACGGTGGCCGATGCGTTGCCCGGCCTCGGGATTGTGGCGGCCGTGCTGGGCATCGTGATCACGATGGGCGCTCTCGGCGGCCCGCCGGAAGAGATTGGGAACAAGGTGGGCGCAGCGCTCGTGGGGACGTTTCTGGGCATCCTGCTGTGTTACGGATTCTTCGCGCCGCTGGCCGCAAACATGGATAAACAGACCGATGCCGAGGGGCAATATTACCATTGCCTGCGCGTTGGCGTCGTCGCGTTTCTGAAGGGTGCTTCTCCTCTAATCGCGGTAGAGTTCGCGCGCCGTGTCATACCGACCTATGTACGCCCCAGTTTCAGAGAAATGGAGCAGACGTGTAAGGGCAAGGCCACGGCTGCTGCGGCCGCCGCCTAAACGTGCCGGGAGAAACCAATGGCAGACTCGACTTCCGTCCCGATCATCATCAAGAAGAAAGTATCCGGCCATGGCGGGCACCACGGCGGGGCCTGGAAGGTGGCCTACGCCGACTTTGTCACCGCGATGATGGCGCTCTTCATTGTGCTCTGGCTGATGAACTCCAGCAAGAAAGTGCAGGAAGCTGTAGGCGGCTACTTCCGCGATCCATCAGGCATCGGCAAGATCAGCGGCAACGGCGTCGCCGGCAATGGCGAAGGCGTCTCCGTGGGCCTGGACGACATGGAAAAATTGAAGGAGAAACTCGATCAGGCGATGCGAAAGATGCCGGAGTTCAAGAACATCAAGGAGCAGGTGCTGCTCACGGTAACCGGCGAAGGCCTGCGCATCGAGATGCTGGAGACCGACAAGGGCATGTTCTTCGAAGTCGGCAGTCCAAAGCCGAGCGCAAGCGGCCAGAACCTTCTTCTGCTGCTGGCTGCGGAACTCGGCAAAATGCCCAACATGCTGCTGATCGAAGGACACACCGACTCGAAACCCTTTGCGAGCGACGGGCCTTACTCCAATTGGGAACTCTCCGCCGACCGTGCCAACGCGGCGCGCCGCTTGATGCAGGCCAGCGGGCTGCGCACGGCCCAGGTCGTCCAGGTGCGCGGCTACGCAGATCAGAAACTGCGCAAACCGAACGATCCGCTACACGCCTCAAACCGGCGCATCTCCGTGCTTGTCGAGTACCAAAAACCAGCCGCGAAAACCGATCAGAAATCCCCATCTGCCGCCGCACACGCCGCGCCGCCGAAGCACTGAGGGGCGGCGTATTAGGGGTGCCACGTAAGGTGTTTAGCCGATGGTCTTCCCTACACGCTTCTAGTACGGTTGGGCTTAGGATTATATGACTCGCTCCGCTCTCGCTCTCTTCTTGATCAGTCTGCCGTTCAGTCTCCCGGCCAGTGCCACCGGACCCGACGCGCTGCTCCAATACGCGGACCCCGCTGCACAGGCCATCGTGGGTGTCGAATGGAGCAAAGTCGGCCAGTCGAAGTATGCCGAATCGCTGCGCACCACTTTCGGAGACGCGCTCGGCGACATCCAGGGACTCGCATTCATCGAGCGGCTCGACCGTTTTATCGTCTCGGCTCGCGCTGCGGAAAAAGGCGGCACTTCGCTGCTGCTCGCCTTCGAAGGACGCTTTCGCTTTGAGGATCTGCGCAAAACCGCGGCCGCCTCGAAGACCAAAGTGCAGCGCTACCGGAACGTCGAAATGTTGCTCGCGCCCGGCGCTGGCGACGGCATCGGCTTCGCCATCGCCGGCGACGATACGGTTCTGCTTGGCGATCGGCAATCGCTGATGGACGCCGTTGACCGCAGCCAGAACGGCAGTACAGACGCAGCGGCAGGCGCTGCATTCCGTAATGCGAAGCTGCGATCCGGCACGAACGATCTGTGGGTGGCAGGCTCCCCGGAGGTTTTCTCGAGCGATGGACTCGCGAGCCTCCAAGCGGCGCTGCATGGCTTCGGAACGAACGACCCGCTGGCCGCGGAACTACTGCGCGGATTGCGCGCGGCGGAAAGCGGAGGCACTCTCGATGTCGCCTTCACGTTAGGCGCAAAACAGCCGCCGCAAACCGCGCGCAAGATACGCATTTACGGCCTGGCCGAGGGCATGCGCGAAGTCGACTTTCCCGAATAGTGGATTCGGGAATACCGCCCACTCACGGAAGCGCAATCACCCACGGACCGCAATCAATTGATACGCTATCTCTTACGGTAGTTACATCGACACGAGGCGCTAATTGACTCCTACAACGCAATCCACTCCTTTCCGGCCATCACGCCGCCAATTCTTCGCCGCCGCCGCGGGACTCGGCTCCGCAATGCTGCCCCACGCGTCTGCCGCTCCCGCGCGCAAGCGGCCCAACATCGTCGTCATCCTTGCCGACGACCAGGGCTGGGGCGACCTCAGCATCCACGGGAATACCAATCTCTCGACGCCGAACATCGATTCGCTCGCCCGCGACGGAGCATTGGGCGAACGCTTTTTTGTCTGTGCCGTCTGCGCTCCCACGCGGGCTGAATACCTCACCGGGCGCTATCACTCGCGCGGCGGCGTGCGCGGCGTCTCGACCGGCGCCGAGCGCCTGAACCTCGACGAAAAAACAATCGCACAGACGTTCAAAGCGGCCGGCTACGCTACGGGCGCGTTCGGCAAGTGGCATAGCGGTTCGCAGTTCCCCTACCATCCGAACGCTCGCGGCTTCGATGAATACTATGGGTTCACGTCGGGGCATTGGGGTTCGTACTTCAATCCCGAACTCGACCACAACGGCACAATGGTGCGCGGCAAGGGTTACATCACCGACGATCTAACCGATCACGCGATGGATTTCATCGCCCAACACAAGGACGGCCAGTTCTACTGCTATCTCCCGTTCAACACGCCGCATTCGCCCATGCAAGTGCCCGACCGCTTCTTCGAGAAGTTCGCGCACCTCGACCCCAAACTGCGTCACCGCGATACCCAATTAGAAGATCTTGGGATGACCAGAGCCGCGCTGGCGATGTGCGAAAACATCGATTGGAACGTGGGCCGCGTTCTCGCAAAGCTCGATCAACTCAAGCTGCGCGACGATACTATCGTGCTCTATTTCAGCGACAACGGTCCCAATAGTTGGCGCTGGAATGGCGGCATGAAAGGCCGCAAAGGTTCCGTCGATGAAGGCGGTTTGCGCGTACCGTTTCTGATCCGTTGGCCAGGACATATCCGGCCCGGTATGCGCATGACACAAATTGCCGGCGCCATCGATCTGCTGCCCACGCTCGCCGACATGGCCGGTATTCCAGTGGCGAGCACGAAACCGCTCGACGGCAAGAGTCTCAAGCCGCTGCTCACCGGGCAGACACAGAATTGGGCCGATCGCATGATCTTTTCGTTGCAGGGCAAGAGGGTCAGTGTCAGAACCCAGCAATACCGCTTGGACTCCGAAGGCCAACTCTTCGACATGGTCGCGGATCCCGGTCAGGCGACGGACATCGCCCAACAGAAGCCCGAGGTTGCCGCGAAACTGCGCAAAGCCCAGGCTGAGTGGGCGAAGGAAATGCTTCCGCTTGTCGGACCGGATGATCGCCCATTCACCGTTGGCTACTCCAAAACCACCATGCTGCCGGCGCGCGACGGCGTAGCCGGTGGCGGGGTCAAACGCAGCGCCGGTGCGCCGAACTGCTCCTTCTTCACCAACTGGACGAGCAAAGACGATCGCATCACCTGGGATATCGGAGTCGGGCGCGCGGGCGAGTACGACGCCGATATCTATTACACGTGCCGTCCGGAAGACGTTGGTTCCACCGTGACGCTGAGCTTCCAGGGCGCCAGCGTGGAGAAAAAAATCACAGAGGCCCACAATCCTCCGCTCTACGGAGCCGAGGCGGACCGCGTGAAACGCGCCGGTGAATCGTATGTGAAGGACTTCCGCGCGCTGCGCCTGGGTTCCATCCGGCTCGACAAAGCACGCGGCACTCTCACGCTTAAAGCGCTCGACATACCGGGCAAGCAGGTGGCGGACATCCGCTACGTCGCACTCACAATCCGCGGGTAGCGGCGCGTCTCAGTCCCGCGGCCCGAAGCGCAGGTATATCGACCCAAGCAGGCCAGACGGTTCCGGCCGGATCTGGTCCATGTCCTGTTCGTCAAAACGGACGCCGTATTTTTCGTCCAGCGCCTTGTAATCCGGCAGCGGCCGGCCCGCCATGTGATTCACGGCGAGGTTGCCAACCTCAATGCGGATCTCGTTGCGGCCGGACCGCAGCAGGCCGCTCACATCGAGCGAGTAAGGCGGGCACCATAGCGAGCCAGCGCGCTTGCCGTTCACGTACACGATCGCGGCTTCCCGGATCGGCGCATCGAGCGCCGCGCGCATACCCGCCCTCGTCGGCTTCGTCGCGATCGGCGTTCCCTCGCCGAAATCCAGCCGTATGCCAGGAGCATTTTGGATAAGCACATCGGTTACTTCCACCTGCTTCTCGTAGACCGCGATGCCGGAGTAGTAGCGCGTGGCTTCATCCTCTGTCCAGGAGCGCAGCCGCTCCATCGTCACGCTCTTCCCAACGCCCGCGAAGCGCACGGACCAACCGGCGCTGAGATCAAGGTACGCGGACGGGATCCGTCCTGCAACTTTCTGCGCCACCGCACGGGCTGGTCCCTTCGCGAAGACAATCACACGCGATGCGTAAGGCTCCAGATCCAAGGCAAGCACGCGGCCTGATTGGGGCGACGTGCGTCCGGTGAATGGATCCCAGATCTCAGGCTGCATCCCTTCCGCGACACGAAAAGTGGCCGTTATCTTTTGGCGCACATTGCTCGTGTTCGCGACAAAGTAGATCTCGGCGTCCTCCGTGCTGCGGTGGACAAAACCAAACTCCGCCGACGCGGGCGCAATCGCAACATCCGGCTGAAGACGCGCGCCCAGTGCCGGGGTAAGTTGCGCATTTTCGTCCTTCACAAAAATCGCGGGCGCATTCGGAGTTTCAAACAAACGTTTGATTGAATCGCGGAGTTCCTGCTGCTCGGCGGCGCTGGCTTTCCAACCGGGGACGAGCGACGGCAGCCGGCGTGTAGCAACCAGAATTCCGCCGCCGCGCACAAACTCTTCGAGTTTCCGCAAGGACGGCAATGGCAGGCGCTCGACGCCCGGCAGAATCACGATGCGGTAGCGGCCGGGAACCAACGCCAGCGCGGCATCGTCGACGAAGTCGAGGTTGTAGCCGGCTTCGAGGATGCGCGCAACGATATCGGGACCGAGACACTCGGGAAGCCGTTTGATCAACTCGGCATGGCCTGGAGTGAAGCGCGCGTAGGTATCGCTGTTGGGCAGATAGAGCGCCACATCGTTGGCTGGTTTACCCTGGCGCAACAGATAACTGATGCGCTGCAAATATTTCGCCAGATCGGGCATTACTGGAAACCAGGGATTCTTTTCGTTAAAGACGGCGGCCGCGTACAATCTCCACCCTGGGTACTCCACGCTCTCGGGCGTGTAGGGCCAGCCGTGGCCAATCAGTTGATTGATGCCTTGCAGAAAGTGCAGGTCCGCCTCGGCCTTCATGTCGAGCGGCGTCGCACGGAAGACAGGTGAGTGCAGCCAGGTCCAGGTTTCCGACGAAGTCAGCGTACGTCCGTAGAGATGGCTCGCCGACGAAGCCCAGCGCGAGGCGCGCAAAACCTTCCACTGCGGGCCTTCGCCTTCGGGTAGATCGGAGTTGATGTAGCTCGAAACAGTTGCGGGCGGAATGCCGTAACCCTGAATGCGGAAGAGCGTCTTGTTCGCTTTGGCCCAGGCGTGCATGGGGACGAAGAATCGCTCCTCGACGAGTTCGGTAAGCGTGCGGCCCCAATCGTAGCGCACGTCTTCGGCGCGCTCACCGGTTCCAAAGTAGAGCGCGGGCAGCAGCGGTTTCAAATCGTAACCGCGGCGCTTGGCGAACTCCTCCAGAAAATCTCCCGTCCAATCCGAACCGTAGACTTCGAGGCTGTCACAGAAAACAGAAGCCGGCGGATTCTGTCCAAACGCCTGTAGCAAGCGGTCGCCGACATCGTGGAGATAACTCTGCACAGCGGCGCGATCATAGTGATCGAGCACGTAGCCTTCGGCGCCAACGGCCGGACGCTTGACCTTCATGCGCGTGCGGCTCGCGATGTAGAACTGCACTTCATTCGATGCGGAAGATGCGAGGTGCGCCACGCCGCCGCGCAGATCCGTGATCTCTCGCGATCCAGGAAATTCGAACGCCGCGAGTAGTTTTTCGCCCGGTCCGATGGCAGGCACGGGAACATCACGCGACCCGGCGCTGACCTTGACGCGTTCGCAGCGCAGTTTGCCGGCAGCCTGTGTGATCGGTACGGTGGCGCCGCCGTAAGGCCACCCGCTGCCAACTGTCAGATCGACACGCATGCCGAGTTCACGCCCCTTCTCCGCCGCGAAGCGCAAGGCGTCGATGAATTCATCGGAGAGATAGGGCAGGTTGCGGATGCCTTTCGCGGGATCGTCGAGTGCAAGCGGATAGACCGGTTGTATCTCGAAGCCGCCGATGCCGCCTTGCTTCATAAGGCGGATCTCACGTTCGATCTCCGGCTTGCTGACAGCCGGCCCGAACCACCACCAGCGCATCATGATGCGGGCATCATCCGGCGGATTCTGAAAGGCCGTCTTCAAATCCGCAGTGGCCGCGGACGCTGCGATCGAGAGGGCGGCGACAAAGAGCGGCAATGCGCGAATAGTCATCACTCGTAGCATGATCGAGACGAGCGGCGCCCGCAAGGGTGTCGTGGCGGAATGCTAAACTCGTGCCATGTTCCTGCGATTCCTTCCGGCGTTGTTTTGCGCCGTTTTGTGTGCAGCGCAACCCGCGCAGAACCGATTGACCGAAGAAGAGCGCGCGGGCGGATGGAAGCTCTTGTTCGACGGCACCACGACTACCGGATGGCAGGAGATCACAGGACTGCCCTTCCCTGGGACCTCATGGAAGATCGAAGACGAATGTCTGAAGGCTTTTCCGAACGCTGATGGAATGCAGGACATACGCACCGTCGAAACCTTTCGCTCCTTCGACCTGCAATTCGAGTGGAAGACCGCGATTGGCGGCAACTCCGGGGTGAAGTATCTGGTGCAGAAGACAGATCGCTGGCAAAGAAAAGGAGAGAAAAGCTTCCAGGCGCGGGCGCGCGGACTGGAATACCAGTTGACCGACGACGCCACAAGCGCGGAGGCAAAGACGGACGCGTCACGGCGGACAGCGGCGCTGTATAGCGCGCTTGCGCCATCCCAAAGCGAAGCCGTAAAGCCGAATGTATTCCATCGCTCGCGCATCATCGTGCGTGGCAATCACGTCGAGCATTGGTTGAACGGAGTGAAGGTGCTCGCCTTCGAGATCGATCAACCTGAAGTCGTAGGGCAATTGCGCAAGCTGATCGATCCGAAGGGCGGCGGACAGGCGGTCGAAATCCGGCGGGAAAGCCCGATCAGTTTGCAGAATCACAACTCGGAGACGTGGTTCCGCAATATCAAAGTGCGGCGCCTGGATTGAATCGGCCCTTTGGGCGCGAACATCTCCGGGCTACCGTTTCTTCTTCGGTTCCCGCAGACCTTCGAACAATGGCTCGATCAGTTCCTTATTCCATTGCTCGCGTGCATTGTCCAGCCGCTTGAGAATCTCCGGATGCGTGGCCGCAAGATCCTTCGTCTCGCCGATGTCTTTGTCGAGATCGTAGATCTGGGTTCCATCCGCGGTCTTCACCAGCTTGTAGTTGCCCTCTCGTATGGCGAACGACACGCCGCCACCGATGCGCCAAAATAGCCGTTCATGGGGTGGTTTCGTAGCGGCGCCAAGCAGGTGTGGCATCAGATCGACGCCATCGAGTTTCTTGCCGGCTGGCAACTTCGCACCCGCCAACGCGGCTGCCGTAGGAAATATGTCGAGCGAAATGACGGGGTGATGAAACTGCTTGCCCGCAGGTAGACGGCCCGTCCAACGCGCGGCAAAGGGTACGCGAATTCCGCCATCATAGACAGAGCCCTTGCCCGCGCGCAGCGGCGTGTTGCTCGAACCATTCACATCGATGGGTCCGCCGTTGTCGCTGAAGAAAAATATCAGCGTGTCGGAGTCGAGCTTTTGTTCGCGGACAGCGGCGAGCACCTGCCCAATGCCATCATCCATCGCGCTCATCATGGCCGCGTAGAGACGCCGCTTCGGGTCTTTTAGATGCTTGTAGCGCTCAAGATACTTATCGCTGACTTGTTGCGGTGTGTGCGGGCAGTTGTAGGCCAGATAGAGAAAGAACGGATCCTTCGGATGCCGCCGGATGAAGGCGGCGGCCTCGCGCGAAAAAGCTTCGGTCAGGTATTCCTTCTCCTCCACGGGCTTTCCGTTGCGCTGGATCGGAATAAAATATTCCTTCGGATCGCCCTCCATCTCCGCCTTGAAATAATCGTGGCCGCCTCCAATGAAGCCAAACATCTCCTGGAAGCCGCGTTTCATCGGATGGAACTTCGGCGCGGCTCCGAGGTGCCACTTGCCGACTATGCCGGTCGAGTACCCTGCCGCGGAAAGCGTTTGGGGCAGCATCGTTTCGCTGAGCGGCACTCCATAAAGCTCGTCGTGCGGATCGTACTTCGGATTGTTCTCGTAACCGTAGCGCTGCTGATAGCGGCCCGTCATCAGGCCGGAACGCGTGGGACTGCAAAACGGGTGCGAGACATAGCCGTTGGTAAAACGCACGCCGGACTTTGCGATCGAATCGATGTTCGGAGTCGCAAAATCCTTGCAGCCGTTGAAACCGACATCGGCGTAACCGAGATCGTCGGCAACGATCAGGAGGATATTAGGCCGCCGCGTGGCTGCGCCCGCGCATGCGCCAAGGATCGCCGCGCCACCGGCCGCTCGGAAAAACGCGCGCCGGTTCAGTTTTTCAGGATTCACGCGTCACCCACTTCATGTCGCCTGTGTTGTGCGGGCGCGGCTTGGTGTGGGCGGCTTTCATAATGGCTTCGATCTTACGAACGACGTCCGGATGCTCCGCCGCTACGTTCTTCTTCTCGCTGAAATCGGTGCGCAAATCGTACAATTCCAACGGCACGCCGGGCTTGAGGCGGATGCCTTTCCAGTCGCCCATGCGCACGGCTTGCACCATGGCAGTCAAATCGAGATCCTTCGTCTTGGCATTGTTGCGATGGTGCTCCCAGTAGAGATACTCGTGACGCTTCTGCTCCTGGCCCAGAAGTTCCGGCAACACCGAAATGCCGTCGAGTCCGGCCGGCGCCGGAACGCCGGCGATCGCGGCCGCGGTCGGAAAGAAATCGCAGAATGCCCAAGGCAGATGGCTCACGGCGCCGGCCTTGACACGGCCCGGCCAGCGGACCATCATGGGCTCGCGAATGCCGCCCTCATAGAGTTGACCCTTTTCGCCGCGCAGACCATCGTTGCTGCGGAAGAATTCAAAGCCCTTCTCCTCGCCGCTATGCGCGCCGTTATCGCTCGTGACGAAGATGATGGTGTTGCGTTCCTGTCCGGTCTCGCGCAGATGTTTCGCTATCTCGCCGACGTAGCGGTCGGCACGTGTGACCATGGCCGCGTATTGCTTTTGTCCCGCAGTCCAGGGTTTGTCCTCGTAGGGCTTCACGTCGGGTCCTTCGAACTTGGCGTGCGGAAGAGTCGTACAGAAGTACAGGAAGAACGGCTTCCCCGGCTTCTGTTTACGAAGGAACTGCATGGCGCGTCCCGCGATCAGATCCGCGCTGTACTGTCCGGTTTTGCCACCGCTATTGCCAGGCAACGGAAACTTTTTCTCGTTGTCCCACAGGAACTCGGGATAGTAGCTGTGCGCGTGAACCTGATGCAGATAGCCGAAGAACTCGTCGAATCCCTTCTTCGTCGGCACGGCCACGGAGCCGGCGTCGCCGAGTCCCCATTTGCCGAAACCTCCCGTGGCATAGCCCGCCTCGTGCAGCATCTGTGCTACGGTCCGATCTTCGGGCAGCATCGGAATCGTACCGGCGTTGGCGCGAATCGGCGCGTGACCGCCGTGCAAACCCGTCATCAGTACAGCGCGGCAGGGCGCGCACACGGCGGCGCCGGCATAGCAATCCGTGAAGCGCATGCCCTCGGCGGCGATGCGGTCGATGTTCGGAGTCTGAATCAGCTTCTGGCCGAAACAGCCGATATCGCCGTATCCGGCGTCGTCGAGCAATACGAAGACAATGTTGGGTGCGGTTGCCGCGGCTTTCATGGAGCCGGCCAACAGCGGCGCGGCGCTCAGTTGTGCAAGAAACGATCTGCGGTTCATCGACGTCCTTTCCGATCACGAATCAAAGCGCCAACCCTGCTGGCGCACTAAGAAAAGCGGAAGCATTATTGTCTCAGACTTTGAGACGCGATACACTCCAAGCACAATGAACCGGCGAGCCTTTTCCAAACACGCATTGTTACTCGGCGGAGCGGCGCAGACAGCGCCAGCCAGCCAGACGGCAGCTTTTTACGAAGAGCCCGCCCGACGATTGCCCATCAGGCGGTTCGATGTGGTCGTCGTAGGCGGCGGCACCGCGGGAGTGGTGGCAGCGATCGCCGCGGCACGTGGCGGCGCAAAGACGGCTCTCGTGGAAGCGAAGGGGTATCCGGGCGGAACGGTGGTGGAGGGCGGAACGGCGCTGCATAGCTTCTACAATCTATGGAAAGCGTTTCCCGGCGTGAAGAAGCGCCAGGTGGTGCGTGGGATCCCACTCGAGATGGTGGAGCGGCTTACGAAGATTGGAGCCGCTACCGGTTTCCCGGAAATGGAGAAGGGTTTCGACTACGATTCCGTCTGCACGGTGATCGACACCGAAATGTACAAGCTGAACGCCTTCGAGATGCTGCACGAGGCGGGCGTGTTTCTCGGAGTCAACACGCTGCTGACGGGTGCGATCCGCGATGGCTCGCGCCTGACGGGCGTGATCACCGAGAGCCGCTCCGGGCGCGAAGCGCTGATGGCGAAAGCGTTTGTTGACTGCACAGCGTACGGCGATCTGGCCGCCTACGCTGGAGCAAAGTACACAGAACCCAACGATTATGCGGTCTGCAACAGCGTGGGGCTGGCCAACGTCAACCTGGAGAAGCTCTATGAGTTTCTCCGCTCGCACGATGCGGTGCAGCAGTATTGCGAAGGTGTGCGCGACGGCAAGGCCGGGCAGATCGTGCGCCTGCAGGGCAGGCAGGCCAAGCTGCCGGTCGCGTTTCGCGAAGAGGCCGGCGGGTTGGGTATGACGATGACGACCACGACCGTGCACGACAACTACTTCATGTTCCTCAAAGTGAACTACAAGATGTCCGTCAGCCCCACGAATCGCGATGCTGTCGCCTTGGCAGAGCTTGAGTTGCGCCGGCGCCAGGCGAAGAGCGTCGAGCTGTTTCGAAAATTCATCCCAGGCTGCGAGAAGGCGTTCATCGCACGCAGCAGCCCATCACTGAACATCCGCCGTGGGCGACTGATCGCGTGCGACTACGACATCACACTGCCGGATGTGATCGAGGGCCGCCATTTCGACGACGATGTCTTTGTGTACGGTTTTCACGACTCGGCGCCGCGCCTGCAAGTCAAGAACGGCGGCACCTACGGAATCCCGTACAAGGCGTTGCGCGTGGCCGGCGTTGAGAATCTGCTGGTAGCCGGCATGATGATCACATCGAATCACGAGGCGCACATGTCGACGCGCAACACCGTAAGCTGCATGGGACAAGGACAGGCGACGGGCACGGCAGCCGCGCTATGTGCCGCTCGCAACTGCGGCACGCGCGATTTGAAGTACGCCGATCTGCGAGCGGCTCTGCAAGCGGGTGGAGTCTATTTCGAAAGCTGAGCGCGTTCCGCAGAGGTCCTGAAATGAACAGACGATACTTCCTGAGTTCCCTTGCGCTTGCGCCCTTGGCTGGCGCGAAGAGCGCGCAGCAGTCCAAGCGCGTGACTTGCGAGGACGTGCAGGTTCACGTCGTGAAAGTGAATGCGCGCGGCAATTGGGTGCTGGTTCAGTTGAAAGCAAGCAACGGTTTGACCGGCATCGGCGACGCCTCGCACAGCGGTTCCGACGCCAACACGCTTGAGCACATCAAGAGCTTCGCCGAGTTGCTGCGCGGGACTCCGGTCTCTTCCGTCGAACATTTTCGCGCAGTGGCGGCGCCCGCGCTGGTTCGCCACGGTAAAGCTGCGATCGTTGCCTTCGGCGGTTTGGAGCAGTGTCTGTGGGATCTCCTGGGGAAGACGCTGGGATTGCCCGCCAGCGAGCTATTCGGCGGGCGCCAGCGCGAGCGGATTCGCAACTATGCCAACATCAACCGCTCAACACCCGGGCGCGATCCCGACGCCTTCGCTCGCATGGCGGCACGCGCTGTAGCGGCGGGTTTCGACGCGGTGAAGCTTGCGCCCTTCGATGGAATGCCGCGTAACGCAAACGACGCGACGCGAGCGGAGGTTACGAAGATAGGTCTCGAGTGCACCGCTGCCGTGAGGCAAGCGATCGGCCCAAAGCGCGATCTGCTGATCGACGCACACAATCACTTCGATTTGCCGCGCGGCCTGGAACTGGCCAAACAGGTCGAGCCTCTAAATTTGTTCTGGCTCGAAGAGGTGGTCCGAGCCTTCGATCAGCTTGCGGTCATCAACCGCGAGGCACGGATGCCGACGGCCGGCGGAGAAAACATCTACGGCGTGAAGGGATTCCTCGAATACGTCAACGCAAAAGCGGTCGACATCGCGATGCCCGATATTAAGTATTGCGGTGGATTGCTCGAGCTGAAAAAGATTGCGGCGTTGTGCGAAGCAGGCGGGATGCCGGTGGCTCCGCATGGCCCGGCCAGTCCGGTGGGCAACTATGCCGCGGCCGAGGTCTGCTGCGGCCTCGCGAATTTTCAGATTCTGGAGCACTCTTTCGGCGAGGTTCCCTGGCGCGCGGAGTTGGTGGATCCGCCGGAGGAGATGGACGGCGGACAGCTTGTGCTTTCGAACCGCCCGGGATTCGGCGTATCGCTCAATGAGAAAACCGTGGCGCGATATCACGCCTGAGACCAGTGAACCGGCCGATCAACAGGGAGCGCAAAATGTGCGGTGCGAGCGTGAAGGCGGGTAAAGCGGGTCTGCGACATGGAAGTGGAGACACTCGGAGGGCGGAACCCCAGTTCCGCAACCAACCCCCGGTTGGTTTGGGGATTTCACGAGGACTCCGCCGCCAATGGTCCAGCGCAGGATGGGCGACCTGGGGTCGCCCGCGAACGAGGGCGTTCGCCCCCCGGCAGTTCGCAACAAGGCTCAGAAGTGAACATGCGCAGATTCACATGATGACGCGGCTGTCCGCCTGATCTCATTTCTGTGTCGCACACCCGGGTAAAGCCCGTCACGCCAAAGGCATCGGTTTCATTTCGATTCCTTCCTATGATACGTTGGCAATGCACCCCCAAATGCAGTTGAAAGGAAACATGAACCGTCGCCAATTTTTGAACGCCGCTGGGGCGGCCTCGCTGTCGAGCCTGAACGCGGCCCCCGCCGTGCCAAGTTACCTGCGCGGCTTCGAGAAGCAGTATGCCGCCAACCCGCGTGCGGCTGCACTGGAGTGGTTCCGGCAGGCGCGCTTCGGACTCTTTATTCACTACGGTCTCTACGCGCTGGAGGGCCGTCATGAATGGGAGCAGCTTCGCCAGCTCACGCCGGTAGCTCAGTACGCAAAATTGAAGGACCGTTTCACGGCGGCGAAGTTTGACGCGAACTTTATCACTGACATGGCACTGGCCGCGCAGATGCGTTACATCAACATCACCACGCGGCACCACGACAGCTTCTGCCTCTTCCGCACGAAGTACACGGACTTCAACAGCGTGAACAGTCCAGCGAAGCGCGACCTGGTCGGCGAACTCGCGGAAGCCTGCCGCAAGAAGGGGCTCGGCATGTGCTTCTACTATTCGCATGGCCGCGATTGGAGGCATCCGCACGCACCCAATAATGACGAGTGGGGCGGCAGCGCGCGCCCGAAATATAATCCGCCCGAGCCATCCTACGCGTACGGCAAAGATCACGACCTGAACAAGTACCTCGATTTCATGAGGAACCAGATCACCGAGTTACTGAGCAACTACGGCCCTGTGGCCGCAATCTGGCTCGACGGTATCGCGACTCCTATGACGGGCGACAAGACGAAGTTCCACTGCCAGGAACTCTACGATCACATTCACAAGCTGCAACCACAGGTGATGGTCTCTTACAAGCAGGGCCTGCTCGGCACGGAAGATTTTTTTGCGCCCGAGCGCAAAGGCGTCCCGAACAGTAGCGGCAAGCCGATGGAGCTTTGCGATACGTTGCAGGAGAAGGTTTGGGGATACTCGAAGGACGCCAAGCATCATGGCCCCGACGACGTGATGGCGATGCTGCGCAATGCGGCCACACAACACGCCAATCTACTGCTGAACACCGGACCATTGGGGGACGGATCCATATATCCCGGAGACAATGCCACGTTGCGTGAAGTGGGCCGGCGCATCAAAGCGGAAGGCTTTCCGAAATGAACCGGCGCCAATTTCTTGCGGCATCCTGTTCGGCAGCTTTCGGAATGGCGCGCTCAGTCAGCGGTGCGGCAACACAGAAACCGAATGTGGTGATCTTTCTCGCCGACGATCTCGGCTGGCATGACGTCGGCTTTCACGGCAGCGAGATACGCACGCCCAACATCGACCGGCTCGCGGCACAAGGCGTTCGCTTCGAGCGCGCCTATTCTTTCCCTCTGTGTTCGCCGACGCGCTCGGGCCTGATGACGGGCCGTTCGCCCATGCGCCTTGGCACCGGCTACACGGTGATCCGGCCGTGGTCGGAGTTCGGCATACCCGTCACAGAGCGCTTCATGCCGCAGGCGTTCCACGATGCGGGCTATCAGACGGCGATCACGGGAAAGTGGCATCTCGGTCATTTTTACAAAAAGTTCCTGCCGCGAGCCCGGGGCTTCGATCATGCGTATGGACTTTTGAACGGAAATATCGACTACTTCACGCATGAGCGCGAAGGCGGCTTGGATTGGAACCGCAATGGCAAGAGCGTGAAAGAAGAGGGCTACTCAACCTTCCTGCTCGGCGCCGAGGCCGTTCGCTTCATCAAGGCGCGCGATCGCAAGCGTCCGTTCTTTCTGTATTTTCCGTTCAACGCGCCACACGCACCGTTGCAGGCGCCGCCCGAATTCGTCGACCGCTACGCTAACCTGAAGGACCCGAAGCGGCGGACTTACGCGGCGATGACGGAAGCGCTCGACACCACGATTGGCAAGGTGTTGGCGACTCTCGACGAGGAAGGGCTCGCGGACAACACACTCGTGCTGTTCTTCAGCGACAACGGCGGACCCACCGGCAGCGGCGCATCGAATGTTCCGCTGCGCGCTGGTAAAGGGACGGCATTTGAAGGCGGCACTCGCGTTCCGGCCGTGATGCGCTGGCCTGGAAAACTCAAACCTGGCACGACGTCACAGCAGGTGATGAGCATGATGGACTACTTCCCAACTCTGACAGCGGCCGTGGGCATCGCGCCAGGCAACAAGCTGCCTTTCGACGGGAAAAATCTTTGGCCCGCGATCACGAGTGGAAAGGTCGAGCCGCGCGAAGATATCTTCTTTTCCGTCGGCTCAGGAGCGAGGCAAAGCCTCAGCGTGCATCATCGCGAATGGAAACTAGTGCGCGAGACATCGCGCTCCGCCGAAGCGAAGAACTATCTTTTCCGCATCGACGAAGATCCGAACGAAAAGACCGATCTCGCCGCGAAGAATCCTGAACTGGTGGCGGACCTGGTCCGGCGCATCGAAGCTTGGCGCAAACTCCAGCCGGCAGAGGGCGCTCTGGACGCGGAGGCGAAGCAGGGCTGGCAGGCTCCGAAATTGTGGGCGGAGGCCGCGCGCGACTGACGGCTAACGGATTACTTCCACCCAGTGCAGCGTTCCGCCATCGACGGCGGAGATGCGGATATCACCGGGCTCGCGCGGCGATCGCAGAGTGTGCGTGATCCAGCGTCCAGTGCCGCCGCGCGGCAACTTTTCGGTGCGCCCTCCCGCTTCCAGCAATAACGGCGCACCCGCCTCATCCAGATAGATGACGCGAACCTCGCACGTCTTCCCCGCGAGAGAGGCGGCAAAGAGCGGATTGAGACGGAGTACCATGCTCTCCTTCGCGCCAAGCTTGCGCGCCCACGCGCCGTAACGCTGACCGTCCGGTCCGGCATTCTTCACGGGCGCACCGCCGGAGACACGTTCCATCAGAAATGTGTAGTCGCCCTTCATCGAATCGCCTTCGCGGAATGCCACCCACGCTCCCGGCGAAGCGGACGGGCTCGCGTGATAGCCGGCGTAGCGGTCGACGAGATCGAAGGCCGCCTTGAACTCAGGATCCGCAGCACGCTGCAGATCCGCGCCGTAGACCGCAACGTAGCTCACGCCGCAATGAAGATTCGCCAGCAGCATCCAGTAGTTCCACTGCGCGGGTGAGCACCAGCGCGGATCCTTTTTGCCACCGTGGTGGCCTTCCGCGTCGGCCCAGGGTTCGGCATAGCAAACCGATTTTCCGTTACGGCAATAGTCGAGAAACGTTTTGTATTGACGCTCGCCTCCTGCTCCGCGCGGCTCCATCTCCGTCGAGGTGTGAAACAAGCCGATCTTTCCTTGTTCCACTTTTGGTACCAGCAATGGGGCCAGATGCTCCGATGCGAGCGCGTTGTTGCGGCTGAAAATGCGAATTTCGGGCGGGAACGCTTCGAGGTAAGTTGCCAGGATCCTGCCTTGGTACTCGTCGCGCACCGCTTGAGAATAGGGCACCGGATGCGGCTTCGCGCCGGGAGGAGACAGCCACACGGAGGGCTGCCGGAACTCGGGCGGCACGTCGGTGTGCTCCGTGGACAACGCATTCCAGTTCAAGCGCACGCCGAGAATCCAGGCGCGATGCGGGCTCGCCTTGAAGTGCGCCGCAAACGCCCGCAGCAAGCGATCGTAGGCCGCGACGTAATCCGGATGCCAGTACTGAAGCTGCCCACGCGGATTGGCTCTGACTGGCCCGGCGACAAATTTACCGAGGACGGGAACTCGACGATAGAGGTAATCCGGATGGCCGCTCGCGTTGATTTGAATCGTGCAGAAGCGCTGCTGGCGCGCCTGCTGCGCGAGGGCTTCGTCGAGACGGCTGAAATCGTAACGGCCCTCTTCGCGCTCGACCTCGCTCCAGTCGGCGACCGCCTGGCCACCGCGCAGATATGGCAGCAGACGGTCGATACTCGCGCCGCGCTCCGCGCTAATCCACACACCATAGAGTCCGGCGCCTTGAGGGCGGGAAGGCTCCGCCGCGGTGAGCACAACGGCCGCCAGCAACAACGACGCAATCATTCGCATTGTTTGATTGTACGAATTACTTCGTCTTGCTGAGTCGTCGAAAATACTCCGCCACCGCGTCGGAGTAGCCGGTGGGAATGCGGTCGTTCAAACCGCTGTGCGCCTGGGATTGTTTGTCCTCGAGCTTCCGGCGCAAGAGCAGTTCGAGTTGTTCGAGCGCCGCCAGCGCCTGAGCCGGGCTGCGCTCCATCGCACGAAGCACGTCGTCGACGGCACGCCCGGCTTCGTGTTCGTTGTCGAAACCATTGCGAATCTCGCCAAGCGCCCGCATGCCTTGCGCGCGATCGACACCGCCGGAGCGCCACTGTCCGCGGAGTTGCTCCACGCGTCCGAGACCGCGTTCCAGTCCGCTTTGCCCGGCGTCCGCCTGACCGACCGCACCTTGCGCGGCCTGCAACTGCGCACGGAGTTTTTCGAGACCCGCCGTGACCACGGCTTCGCGGGATGCGAGCAGAGCACCGTAGCCGCGCCGTATGTTCTCCGCCGCGGTCTTCATGCGCAAGGCGAGTTCGTTCTGCTGCATATCGCCGAGCGCCTGGCGCAATTTCGATGCTGCGGAACGTTGTGTTCCGGCCATCTCGCGCGCCGCGGCCTGCAACTCTTTTTCAAGCTGCTGCAACTCGCCGAGCATGCGTTCCTTCTCGGATGCCAGGCGAGCGGCCTCTTCCCTGTTGGCGTTGCCGCCGATGGCCTCTCCGGCAGGCTGCTTGCGCAAGCGCTCCGCGAAGTCCTTCTGTTCCGCCGCGAGCCGCGCCGCGCGATCGGTCAAATCGGAAATCTGTCCGCTCGCCTCCTGCTTGCGAACTCCACCGGCCAGATCGCGCGCCTCCTGCAAGCGCTCCGCCGCGCGGCGGGCATCGGAGCCGCTCTGACCGCTTTCGTTCGCACGGCGCATGTCGTTCGAGGCTTGCTCGAGACGCTGCAGAGCTTGCTGCATACGCTGGTCGCCGCCCGATAACTGCTGGCGTCCGCCAAGCTGATTCAGACGCTGTTGCGTTTGGCTCTGTTGCTGACCGCTTTGTTGCTGGCCGCTTTGCTGCTGGCCGCTCTGCTGCTGGCCGCTCTGCTGCTGGCCGCTCTGTTGCTGTTGGCCGCTCTGTTGCTGTTGGCCGCTCTGTTGCTGGCCCCGCGAGAGTTGTTCCATTTGGCGGCGCAACTGTTCGGCCTCGCGACGCAGCGTCTCCTGTTGCCAGCGTTGTTGGAATGATTGCTGCTTCTGTTGCGCCTGTTGTGCCGCCAGTTCCTGCTGACGCCTCGCAAGCTGCTCCAGTTTTTGCAGCGCTTCGTCGACTTCCTTCTGGCGTTGTTCGGAGGCGGAGGCGGAGGCCTGCTGCCCCGTCTCATACTGATTCTTCTCCGTGTCCAACTCGAGATCGAAGAGGTTTTCAAGATCTCTGCCACCACCTCCACCGCCACCACCGCTGCTGCCCTTGCTTCCGAAGGCAACCTGAATCTGGCGGAACGTAGCCTCGGCGCGCAGGAGATAGCGAAGCGCATTCTGTTCGGCGGGCAGTGCCTCTTTCCAGTTCTGTGTTTTGAGTTTTTCCACCGCGGCGCCCATGGCTTCGGCGGCGGCGTCCATGTCTTTGGCGAAGTTGGTGAACTCCTGATTCGTGGAAGCCAGTTCGCGGCTGCGCATGCGCTGCGCCAGCGACTTAGCCTGCTCCTTGAGTTTGCCCTGTACGTCGCCCAGAAACTTTGCGTTTTCCGCCGCGGCGCCGGGCTGCTTGCCGGGCTCGCGGGAAACGTTCCACGTTGCGGAGATGATCTCCTTCTGGCGCTGTGAGATCTTGCCTTGCTGCTGTTCGCTTTCGCCGCCGCCCTCACCGCCGCCGGATTGCTGCGATTGGGTGTACTCGCGCGAATACGGCTGTGCCTCCAAGAAGAACATGTCGCTACGCGTCGTTCTGCGCGCATCCGCCGCCGTAGCGTAAAGACTCACGACATCGCCCGGAACGAGCTTGAATTCTTCGAGGCTGATTAGCGTCGTGCCGCTCGCCGACGCCACTGCTTTCTTTGCGAGCAGCGGCACTACTTTTTCGGGAGCGCCGTTCACCGAGTAATGCAGATCCATCGACTCTAACGCAAAGTCGTCTTGCGCCTGCACCTCGACGCTCACCTCTTCAATCGGACTCACCTTCGCATCGCGGCCCGGGCGCTTGACGGCAACTGTCGGAGGCGTCTCCTTGCGGGCCTCAATGAAGTAGTCTTCGCTGATGCGTATGCTCTTGCCGGCCTCGATCGCTTCGAAATGATACATCCCGTCCTTGCGAATCGGAACACGCGCCGAAGCCCAGTTGCCTTCGCCGCGCCGCAGCGGTAGCGGCGTTTCGCCGTCGAGTGCGACAACGCCCTCGCGCAGCGGACGGTCGAACTCGATCGCTAACTCGGCGGCGCTTCCTTCCACGGCACGCAAGTCGCCGCCTCTTTCCTGCAGCACATCATGCAGTCCGAGCCACGACGGATAATGATAGATTACGCGAATGCGTTTCACGGCCGGCAGATCGAGGACGTCGAGTTTGAACTGCTTCGATTTCACGCCGGCGGCCTCCACATAGTACTCCAGCGGCTCGGCGATTCCAGCAAATAGGAACTGATAGCCGGGCGCGCCCTCTCGCGGCAGCATCGCGATCTCTTCCCATTTTGAGGCGCTGCGAAAACGCGCGAAGAGCCGTACACGCGCGGCCTGGAAACCAAACAGCGCAGCTTGAATAGCCTGGTCGCCGCCCTTCCTCACTGTTGCATCGCCCGGGATCACTTCAATGTTGTAGAACGGCTTCGCTGTGCTGGCGGAAGATGCGCCCCAGAGCAGCGCCGAGCCATATCCCAGAAATCCCGGCGCAGATGTGAGCAGCCAAAGAAAGACAAGCAAGCTCGCCATACATGCGCCGGCCGCGGCGGCGATGCGCGCTACGGGTACGACGCGTGCGGGTTCCGCCTCGCTGGTCGACACGATCGTATCGGAGGCCAACAACTCAAGGAATGGATCGCCCGGCGCGCTCTCGCTTGTTTCAACGAAGGTCAGCAGGCGCTCTTCGAAAACGGGTGCGCACTTCTCGATGCGGCGCGCTGTGTTGCGGCGGCTCAATCGCCGCAGCGGCAGGATCAGGCCCAACGCCGCGGCAGCGGCGAGCGAAAGAAACAGAACGAGACGCGCTCCGCCCACGCTGCCGGCCGAGAACGCATAGTGGTTCGCAACCAGTACCAGCAACACCGTCGCGACGACGAGGATGACGGCCAGCGCGGCCGCGCCGAAACTCCATACGCCGAGCCGCAGCCGCTTTTCGATGCGCTCTAAATAGAGGTCGAGTTGGTCGCGGTCGCTCATGTTTCCTCCCGCTCCGCTTCGAGATATCGCGAACCGATCCAGATCCCCGCCAACGCCGACAAGAACACCGCGAGCATGATGTACCACCACAAGCTGAACGGCTTGGATTCTTCCTGGCCGCCGCCGGATACAGCCTCTTGCCCAGTATTCTGCCACAGTGCGACGGTCTCCGCGGGCAGCACGTCAAGATCCGATTCGCGCCGGTCGGCATTCACCGCGGCCAAGGCCTGGCGGCCGTTCGCCGTGCGCAGTTCGTAAAAGCCCTGTCGTGCCAGTTGCACGGAATCCGCGGTCGTAGCCTCACCCAAAGAGAGGGGGCGCTTCCCTTCCGGGTCTCGCACCTCGACCGCCACCCCGCGCTCCTTGGCCGTTCTCAACGCATAATGCGAATCCACAAGATAGGCCGAGGGGTTCGCGTCGCGGCCAGCGAGAAAACTCAGCGCCTGCTCGACGAACGGAACAAACGAGGCGTGCAGCGGAAGGTCGTTCGAGATGTTGTCGAATGTGGAAGCGAGCACGAGCACGCGGCCCTCGCCCACCTGTTTGGCGAGCAGCAGCGGCGTCTGGTCGCCAAGTCGCGCTAGCACCCGGGCCTTGCCCGCTTCAATGCGCATTACCTGATAGAACTTCACGTTCTCAAATTTGTTGACGTTCCGCAGCGCGGGATGCGCGCTATCGACATCGGCGGCAGTTTGAAACCGCTCGCCCTCGCGACCCGCATATTTCGCGCCCTTGACGGCTTCGTCGAAAACCGGAATGTTAGCGGGAGTCGCCGCGCCCGCCGCGATGAAAAGTCCGCCGCCTGCTTTCACATAGGAAGTCAACGCGGCTGCAAATTCGGGCGGCAGCGGACCCGTGTTGGAGAGAAGCACTACGGCGTACCTGGACGGAGAGGCGTTCGCACTCTGTTCCGCGGTGATCGCCTCCAAGGCAAAAGCCGATTCCACAGAAGCATCGAGCGCCGCGCGCACATACACCGGACTGCGGCCGTCGTGGGCTTCGTGGACGAGGAGCACTCGGCTCGGGTCATTGCGTTCGACGGAGAAGTAGAACTGATCGTCGCCCGGTAAGCCGTCGGCTGCATCGATGCGCACTTCGCAGCGCGCGAGGCCATGCGGGACGTCGAGGCTGAGGAACTCCACCGGCGCCCGCCCGTTGGCCGGCACGTCGACGGGCTTGGTTTCGACAACGCGGCCGTTGACAACAAGGGAGGCATTCCGCCGCGCCTGCAGCGTGCCGTACCCGGCAACGATCGCTTGCACCTTCGTCTTGCGCGTATCCTGCACACGATGCGGAGCAGAGACGCTTTCCACGGTCCAGTTTGGCAGGCGCGAAGTAGCGACAGGATGCGCGACGAGTCGAACGTTGCCGCCCAACTGCAAATCAGCAAACGAAGCGGGCAGCGAGGAGCTCTGCATGTCACTGAACAAATGCACCTCCACCGGCAGCTTGGATGCTTGCGCGATGGAGCGCACACTGCGCGCCAACCCGGCGAAGGAGCCGCGTGCGTCGGTCTGCTCAACGCCCTGTAACGCGGCGCGCAATGTGCCCGGGTCCGGACTCGCTTGCGTAAGCGCCTGGACTGAAGAAGCGAAGGCCACGATTTCGCCCTGATCTCCCTGTGTCCACCGGGAGAGCAGCGTAGCGGCTTCCTGCTTTGCAGCAGCTAAGCGATTACCCACACGCATCGAGAAAGAATTGTCGATCGCGACGACGATCAGTTTGCGGCCGCTCGAGAGTGCCGCAACAGGGCGCTTGAGGAACGGGTTGGCGAAGGCCAGCGCAAGCAAGGCGAACAACAGTGCACGCAGCGAGAACAGGAGGAGATAGCGCAGGCGCCGGTGCTGTATGGAGCTTTGCGTGTGGCGCTCGAAAAACATCAGCGAGCTGAACTTCAACGGCGTCGATCTGTACTGGCGCAGCAGGTGCACATAGACCGGCAACGCGATTGCCGCCAGGCCTAGCAGAAACCACGGAGCAAGCAGGCCCATCAGAGCCTCCCCGCGCGCAAACCCAGATACTCGCGCAACGCTTCATCGAGCGGGTGCGAAGTATCGAGCAACAGATAATCGATCCCGGATGCCTTGGCTTTCTCGCGCAACGCGGAGATGTGCGTTTCGATCTTGTCACGGTAGACCGATGCGGCATATTCGGGGGAAACGTCCAGCGTGTCGCCGGTTTCCATATCGACCACCAGCGCCGGACGGTCGAGCAGCGGCCGGATCTCGCGCGGATCGAGCACATGGCAGAGCAGCACCTCGCTGCCGCGAAAACGCAACGGTTCGACCGCACGAATGATCTTGTCGGGCTGTTCATAGAAATCGGATACGACCAGCACGATCCCTTTGCGGCGCAGAAATTCCTGCGCATGCAGAAACGGTTTCGAAAAATCGGTGCGCGCACGCGGTTCCGCTTTGTTGAGCGCGTGCAACAGGCGCATCAACTGGCCCTGGCGCGTCGAAGGCCGCACGAAGTCGCGGATCTCGTCGTCGAAGACCATCACTCCGGCGCCATCGCGCTGGCGCTGAATTGCGAGATAGAAAACGGAGGCGCACAGGAAGCGCGCATAATCGATCTTGCTGACCCGGTGCGAGGCAAAGCCCATCGAAGCGCTGGCGTCGAGCAGCACGGTGATAAGCGTGTTGGTCTCACCTCGAAAGCGTTTCAGGTAGGCGCGTTCCGTGCGCGCGAAGACGTTCCAGTCGATATGGCGCACATCGTCGCCCTCGGTATAGGCCCGGTATTCGGCGAACTCCTGACTGAAGCCGAAATCCGGCGAGCGGTGCAGACCGGAAACGAAACCCTCGACCACAGTCCGGGCGACGAGTTCGAGACCGGAGATTCCGGCCAGCACGGCGGGATCGAGGAAGCGTTGCAGCATAGCGTCCTATTGGCGCGGAGCGGGTTTATTTTCGAGCAGGCGTTGCAGTAGATCGTCCGTGGTCAGCCGGTCGGATTCGGCCTGGAAATTGAGCAGCACGCGGTGCCGCAAAACGGGAATCGCCAGCGCGCGAATATCTTCGAAAGTCACGTGATAGCGCCGGTGCATCAATGCGCGCGCTTTGGACGAGAGCACCAGAAATTGCGCGGCACGCACGCTCGCGCCGTAGTTGACGTACTTGCGCACAAAGTCCGGCGCCTCGGGATCGCCGGTTCGCGTGGCGCGCACGAGGTCGACAGCGTAGCGCGCGACAGACGTGCCGATCGGCACCATGCGCACAAGCTGCTGGAAACCGATAATCTCCTCGGCGTTCGTTACCGGATCGGCGCTCGCGTCGGCGGTGGTCGTAGTGAGGCCGACCACTTCCATTTCTTCGTCGGCGCTTAGGTAACCGAGGATGGTGTTGAACAGAAAGCGGTCGAGTTGCGCTTCGGGCAAGGCATACGTTCCCTCGAGTTCAATCGGATTCTGCGTCGCCAGCACAAAGAACGGGTTGGGGAGCTTGTATTGATTCCCGCGAACCGTACAGGAGCGCTCTTGCATGGCTTCAAGCAAAGCCGATTGCGTCTTCGGCGGCGTGCGGTTGATCTCGTCGGCGAGCACGATGTTGCCAAACACCGGACCTTTCACAAAAGTCCAGCGGCGATGGCCGGTAGTGGAGTCCTCCTCGATGATATCGGTGCCGGTGATGTCGGAAGGCATTAGATCGGGCGTGAACTGGATGCGGCGGAACTCGAGGCCAAGGGTCTGCGCGATGGTGCGCACGAGAAGTGTCTTGGCCGTTCCCGGCAGGCCGGTGATCAGGCAGTGGCCTCCGACGAACAGCGAGATCAGCACTTGGTCGAGGACTTCGCTCTGACCGACGATGACGCGGTGCACCTGCGTGACGATTTCATTATGGACGGCTTGGAAGCGCTCGACGCGCGCCTTCAATTCCGCGGAGTCCGGTGAGAGTGTTGTGGTGGTCGTCATGATCTTCACTTGCTCAATTCCAGCAGCAGTTGTTGTGCGGGCTTAAAGCCGGGAGCGGTCTCCAACGCCAGCAGGACCTGCTCCATCGAATTCTCTTTGCGGCCGGCCGCCTGATAGGCGCGCGCCAGATTGTAGTACGCGCCGGCGCGATCGATCGGTCCTGCGGCGATTGCCGCGGCGAACTCGCGAATGGCGCCGGCGTGGCGGCCCAGTTCCAGATCGAGTTCGCCCAGCGCACGATGCGGTTCTTCCTCGAACGGATAGAGGTAGAGCAAACGCTGCCACGTGGCCGCGGCCTGCGGCAGCTTGCCCGCAGCCTGGTACGAGGCGGCCAATTTCTTCAGATCATCCGGCGTGATCTCGGGAGGAATCTCGAGTTTCTGCGCGCCCAGCCAGGCGAGGAACTGCTGGTCGAACTCCGCCGGCTTGAGCGCAAACTGCCGCTCGATCACCTCGGCCGTCGTTTTCAGTTCCGCGTAATCGTGCATCATATCGATTAGCTTGGCGTAGCCCCACTTTTCTTTGATGAAATCGCAGATGCGTCCGGCTTGAAAATACGACACGACCACTTGCGCGGGATAGCTCGGCCGGATGAAGCCGCGATCGAGCTGGGTCACGGGCAGGAGCTTCTTTTCCATCACGGCGGCGAGCACTGTCTCATCAATGCGATCTCCCCAATCGCGCGAAATCGCGGTCTCCTCATGCACGGCCATGCCTTCCGTAAACCAGCGTGGCACGCGGTGCTTCGTAGCCGCGAGAACATAGACGTGGCTCAGTTCGTGCCACAATGTGCTGGCCCAGTTGAAACTGCCGGGTTTGCGCGCCGAAGGGCTATCCATCGCCACGACGTAGCCGAACGTAACACCCAATGCACCGAGTCCGGGCATGCCCAGCGTGCGCACGGCAAAGTCCTCGTGATCGGGGTAGACCTCCACCTGCACGGGCCGGGTGAGCTTGAACCCGTACTTGCGGTCGTAGGTTTTCATGGCCCGGCGCATCTCGGCTTCGAAATAGGGAGCGAGCAGCGCGACCTCTTTCTTGTGCACTTTGAGAATGATGTTGCCGGAGCGGATCGTTTCGAAATGCTTATAGCTGTCCAGGAGGCGCAGCGAGTTCACCGTCGCCGCATTGCGATAATCGTTGTTGTAAGCGAGTTCGAGATGTTCGCGCGCCTCTTTCTCTTCGCCGAGGCGCATGAGGTTGACGCCGAGTTCCGAGTGCGCCGCCCACAGCTTTGGGTCGCGTTCGACGGCCTTGCGGTAAAGCGCAATGCTCTCCTCATAACGGCGGTTGAGCATGAAGTAGCGCGCCGCCCCGGAGTACACGCGGCCGAAACGCGCGTCGATTGCAAAAATTCTGTCGAGCCAGCGGGAATCCGTCTTGCCGTTCAGTAGATCGATGGCCGCACAGAGCGCCATCGCATCGAGCGACTTTGGCGATACCGCCAGCGCCTGCGTGGCCTGTGCCCTGGCGCGCTTCTGGTTGCCGTCCTCGAGTGCCAGCCGCGCCAACAGCTCGTAGCCCTCCACCAGCTTCGGGTCGAGCTTGACGGCTTGTTCGGCCCATTCGACGGCCTGCTTGTCGAAGGAGTCGGCTGCCACCAGAGCCAATCCCAGAATCGCCCCGGGATGCCCGGAGTTGATGGCGAGCGCCTCTTCAAACAGGCGTGCGGCGTCGCCTGGCTGGAAGCGCTCGTGGAAGAGGCGGCCCCAGCGGACTTTGTAGTCGGCATTCGCCGGTTCGCTCGTAACGGCCGCGCGGAAGCTGTCGTTGGCGGCCGCGTACTCGCCACGCTTCCAGGCGGCCTCCGCGCGCAGAGCCGCGCCGGAACCCTGTCCCCAGAGTGGCGCGCAGAGCAGTGCGAACAGGATCAGCTTCATTTGTCCAGCTCCGATTGCGTGCGCGCGAGATCCAATAGCAGCGCCGTCAATTGTTTCCTGTACTCATCCGCCGGCATCGCCGCCTTCTCAAACTTCAGCTTATCGATTTTCTGTTCAAGATCTTCTCTCGTGGCAAGCAGCGCGCGTTTTGCCGGATCGCGCAGCGCAGCCTGCGCGGCGCCGAAGCGGGCCACGACAAAGCGTCCGGCGAGGGCCTGCGCGCCATCGAGCAATTGGGCGTGTTCTGTCGCCAGGCGCTTCTGCGTCTCAAAGAACTTTTTCGTCTTCTGTTGCGCGTAGTCGAACGCCTCGCGCGCGGAGATTGTTTCGTTTTTGTCGACGTCGGCCGCGGCGTCGCGCAGCGCTTCGACCCAATAGCGCGCAAAGATGGTCGCGTTCCGTTCCGTGCCGGAGCGCGTCGCCGCCACCACGATGCGGTTTTCGCGCTTTAGGACTTCGAGCGAAGCGCCGCTCGAGCTGGTTGTGTTGACCACGAGTTGTCTGCCCGCCTTGATGCGGTCCAACAGAGCGGCCAACTCCACGGCGCCGATGTCGGGACCAGGCAAATTGAATTTATACTCGACGCCGTCGAAGGTCCCATGGCCGATCAGTACCAGCGTGAAATCGTCTTGCGGCCCGACTTTTTGAGCGGCCTGGGAGAGTGCGCTCCGCAGAGCCTGGCGCGTGGCCTCAGGTCCGATGAGCAACTCCGCTTTTTCCGTTTTTGCGAGATCCTTCGCAATCGCCGTGAAACGCTGCTCGTAATCCGGTTCGCCGCCAAGTCCAGCCACCACCACAACGTAGCTTTCCGCGCGCGCCCACAGAGCGAAGGATAACAGGACTACGAGCGCTTTCATACCAGACCCCATTTCCGGCGCAGCAACCAATCGGCGCCGCAGAGCAAGAAGATCACTAGAAAATTGACCGGCATGTCCCAGAGATCTCTCATTTCGCGCACGGAGAGGCCCGCCTCGGAGAAGGCGATCTCGCTGGTCAGGCGCTCAATGCTTCGCGGCGTATAGTAGCTACCGCCGGTTTGTTCGGCGAGCCTTTCGAGCAGTTCTCTGTTCTGTTCCTGACGGAAATTTTCGGCGGCGCCATCGTCGCGGCGGAATGTGAGAACGTCGCGGCCGGTCTCTTCCTGGCCGCGGCGCCCTACGACTTCAACCAGGTACGCGCCGGCCTTGGCCGCATCCCACTCCGCAAGATACGCGCCGGGTTCCAATGGATCGGGTTGCAGGCCAACCACGGCGCTGAGTCCCTCGGGACCCATAATGCGCGCCTCCACCGTCGCGTCGCCCGCCGCGAGCCAAGCCGTATCTTTCACCGTGGCGCGAATCGTGAGCCGGCCGTCGTCGTATAGGACCGGCTGCGCGACGGAAGCGGAAACCCGTCCGCGCGTACCGGAAACCAGCCAGCGCAACAACTGCCGCCAGAACATTTCGTGGCTCATGTCGGAAACCGGTTGCGCCATCTGCCAGCGCCACGTTCCCGAGGTAGCCAGCAACGCTGTGCGGCCCTGTCCGAAATTCTGCGTCGCCAGTAGGGGCGACTTCGCGTGTCCCGAAGCGTTGAGTTCGGCAAGCACCACCGCGCCAGGCTTGGGCGCGCCGACTTCCTGAAAGTTCGCCAGATACGGCAAGCTGCGCCAGCGTGCCACATTCTTGTCGGGATCCTCTTCGAGACGGCAAAGGGAGTTGTCGCGCCCGGCGCTGGTCAACTCCACCGTGGCAGGATCTCGATAGAACGTCACCTTCTTGTCAGGCAGACTCACAGGCAGCAGATCGGAGAGCACCGATTGCGCGTAGCCACCCTCGGCAAGTCCCGCGCGGCCACCAAGAAAAAGTAACCCACCGCCGCGCCGGTCCACGAACTGCTTGAGCAGTTCCTGCTGCAGTGGAGTGAAGTAGCTGGCCTCCACGCCGCCGAGAATCACACCGCTAAAGCCAAACAGTTCCTCGACACTAGAAGGGAAACCCTCGTCCAGTTCTTTAGCACTCGCGACGCCTTGCCGGTAGATCTTGTTCTGCGTGGTCCGCAGCATGGTGACGAGCTGGATGCTCTCGTCCTCTTCAAGCGCCCGGCGTATGAACTTGAACTCCCATTTCGGTTCGCCCTCAATGTAAAGGATGCGCAGTTTGGATGGATCGACCTGGAGCACGCGGTTGAGCGAGTTATTGCGTGGATTCTCTTCGCCATCGAGCGGGTCGAGGGTCACTTGAAGATTCTTCGCTCCCGCGTTGCCAGCATTGAAGCTAAGTGACTCGGTCCGCTGTGTCCCGTCGGCTTGAAAGAGCACTTCGCGGGAGGCCAGCAGTTTAGCGCCGTCGCGGATCGAGAGCTTGGTCTTGCGTTCCGCGAATCCGGCTTGGCGGAAACTCACCAGCGCCGAAAGGCGCGAACCGGCGAGCGCGCGCGGTGCGATCTGCACATCGCTGATCTCGACATCGCGCTCCAGACGCTCGCGTCCGAATCCGGCTGTATGCACGGGGATGCGGCGGCGACGGATCTCGGCCATCGTCTCCGCGTCGATCCCCGCACTGTTTTCGGAGCCGTCGCTAAGCAGGACGACGGCGCCCAGCGGCAGTGCGGCAGACTCCGAAAGAAGCTGCTTCAAACCGTCGCCAATGTGCGTCGCCGCGCCAGCGGCGGTGAGATCGGCGGGCTTTTCGATCCGCTCCAGGCCTGCCGAGAGGCGATAAAGTCGTACCTGATATTTATTTCGTAAATCATTAATAAGATTGTTGCTTAAGATAGACTGAACACTCTCTGTACGCGATATTCCGGCCTCGCGCAGCGCCATGCTACGCGAATCGTCGACTACCACGGCCACGACGTTCTGTTGTGGTTTCAAGGTTGCGATGCTGATCGCCGGATGCCACAACAGAAGCAGCAGAAGAACGAGCAAGGCCGTCTCGAGGCTCCACAGCGCCGCCGTGCGCGGCAACGCTGTCTTGCCGCGCTTACGCCACAGGAGCCAGGCAACGAAGGCCGCGGCGGCGATCACGAGGATTCCCAAAGTCCACACCGGCCACGCAGCGAGGAACACAAGTTGTCCCTTGGAGAAAACCGTGCTCGGGTACTTGAAGAGAAGCTTGAACATGGGACTCGCGTAGCCGTCCTAGTGCGTCATCGCGTATACGATGTAGTTGACTCCGATGCGGTAGGCGAGCGACGTCAGCTTTTCGGGATACTCCGGGCTGTCGGCCCACTCCCATGCGTCGCCTAGATCCATATTGTGGCAGATCGCCACCATCACGCGGCCCTTGTCGTCCTGAATGGCGCGCCAGCGGGCTTCGTAGCCATCCTGCTCATAGGTGACGCCGTGGCTGAGCGGCCCAATCCCGGGCACCTGGAAACGCTGGTCCAAATCGTAGAGCACATGGAAGATCGGATTGGCGTTTTCCAGTTCAACGATGGGGCGATCGGGAAAGACGCGTTTCATGCTCGCTGTGAAAACGTCCCACTCGCGCGTGCCGTGGAAATCATCCACCATCAGGAAGCCGCCACGAGAGAGGTAATCGCGGAGCTTCTTGCACTGTTCAGGGGTCAGGTCCCAGTGGCCCACCTCGACGGCGTAGATCCAGGGCCAGTTGAAAATCTCATCGCTGTCGAGATCGACGACCTGTTCCACAGAGCGGGTGTGCAGGCGCGTGAGCCGGCGCACGCCCTGGGCGAAATGGCGATCGGCCTCGGGCGCGTCGGTCATCCACGAACCGCGCCAACTGCGGCCCATTCCATAGCCGCTGTCGTATTGGGGATAGCGCAAACGGGCGAAAGCCCACTCGGTTTTTTCGGCGGCGTCTGGAGGCAGGGCTGCGGAGTCGCTGCCGCGGAACATCGAGCGGCGGCCGCTATATTGAAACCCAAATGCGATTCCCAAAATCGAGATCGCCGACAGGGCAAGCGGAACGACAACGCGCTGGCGCATAAGTCCCCTCTAATACGATCATTCTAGCGGAGTCGGCGCGACTCTGGCGGCCGGGATACAATACACGCTGTAAAGGAGAAACTCCACATGAAAACTCCTGGCGGAAAGTCAAACCGCCGAACCTTCCTCACTGCGGCGGCGCTGGCGCCGGCCGCGTCCCAAAGTTCACGCGATTGGAGCGGCGCGCAGCCTGTGCGTTATCCCGATCCCGATGTCATCGTGCTCGACAAGCGCTTCGGGAGCAAGATCGGAAATACGCCGATCCAGCGGCTGCACACGGGGACGTTGTGGGCCGAGGGTCCGGCGTGGAACGGCGTCGGGCGCTATCTGCTATGGAGCGACATTCCGAACAACCTGCAACTGCGTTGGCTGGAGGACGACGGCCACGTGAGCGTATTCCGCAATCCGTCGGGCAACAGCAATGGCAACACCTTCGACTTTGCGGGCCGCCAGATCTCCTGCCGCCACGGCGAGCGGCGCGTCGTTCGCTATGAACACAACGGCGGCGTCTCCGAGATCGCGTCGAAGTGGCAGGGCAAGCCATTCAATTCGCCCAACGACGTCGTCGTGCATCCCGACGGCGCGATTTGGTTCACCGATCCGGCCTACGGCATCCGCGGGAACTATGAAGGCCACAGGTCTAAACAGGAACTCAAGGAAATGGTTTACCGCGTGGATGCGCAGAGCGGCAAAATCGAGATTGCGACGGACGAGCTTGGCGCGCCGAACGGGCTGTGTTTCTCGCCCGATTACAAGAAGCTCTACATCACCGACACGGGCGATGCGAAGGATATCAAAGTCTGGGACGTGGTGGACGGCAAGACGCTGCGCAACGGCAAACGCTTCACGACGATGACAATTGAGGGCAAAGGAGCCGGCGTCGCCGACGGCATTCGCGCCGACATCGATGGCAACATCTGGGCGGGAGCGGGATGGGTGGGCGAGGGCTATGACGGCGTGCACATCTTCGCCGCGAGCGGCGAGCGCATTGGCATGATCGTGCTGCCGGAGATCTGCTCCAACGTGTGTTTTGGCGGCACGAAACGGAACCGGCTGTTCATGACGGGCAGCCAATCGCTCTATGCTGTGTATGTCGAGACGCAGGGCGCGCACATCACGTGACACGTGACACTACGACGGCGCTTATTTGAACAGGCCCTTGATGCGATCGAAGAAGCCGCGTTTTTCCTTAGGCTCCTCCGGCTTCTTCGCGGGCGGCGTGATTTGCACCGAATCGGACTTGTGACGGCGCGCCACGCCGGCAGGTTTCGCAGCGGCAGGATCGGCTGCCGAGACGGTGCCATCGGGCTGCTCGGCCGCGCCCGCCGGCGCCGTAGTCTCCCATCCCGCGACACGCGTGCCGGCTCCGCCATGAAGGTGACAGATCTCGCTGGGCTGCGTGCCGGAAATGAAGACCTCGGCACGTGCACCGGGGCATCCGGCGGCGGCCAGGTAGCCGGTGGCCGGATCGATCTCCACCGAGACAATCCCTTCGGGAGCTTCAAAAGCGTGCGCGTTGCGATACTCGCGGAACTGATGCGCGCGCTTCATGAACTCGGTCCAGATAGGCAGCGCCGAATTGGCCCCCTCCAGGGGGAGTACGCGATTGTCATCAAAGCCTACCCACACGACGCAGATCAGACTCGTCGTAAAGCCGGCAAACCAGCCGTCGTGGGAGGTACCGGTCTTGCCCGCCGCGGGCAGGACGAAGCCGCGCGAGCGCGCGCCCGCTCCGGTGCCGCTGCGCAAGACTTCTTCCATCAGGCTCACCATCATGAAATCGACGCGCGGATCGAGCACAGCGCGCCGCACGGGCTTGTCCTCATAGATTGCGTGTCCGGAGGTATCGCGGATCGATTTGATGAAGGCCGGTTTTGAGTACACACCCTGATTGCCGAACACCGTGTACGCGCCAGCCATCTCGAGTGCGCTTACCTCATAGGCTCCCAGCGCAATGGCAGGCGTACCCCGCAAATCGCTGTTCATTCCAGACTGGCGCGCGAGCGTGGCCACCTTGTCGTAGCCGACCATCTCAGCAACCTTGACCGTGGGAATATTCATGGACTTCGAGAGCGCCTGGCGCAGGTTCACGGTTCCATGGAATTCACCGCCGAAGTTGTTGGGTTCGTAAGGCCTGCCGTCGTACCAAAAGGTAGTAGGCTCGTCCACGAGCTGAAGCGCGGGCGTGATCGGTTTTGCGTTCTCATCAAGGGCAGTGCTGAGCGCCGCCGCATAGACGAAGGGTTTAAAGATAGAGCCGGGCTGGCGCTTGGCAACGGCGTGATTCAACTGGCTGACGCCGTAATTGCGCCCTCCGATGAGCGCCTTGATCTCGCCGGTACGCGGGTCGAGCGCGACCAACGCAACCTGAGCGTCGGGGTAAGACTGATCCTTCTTACGCCGCTTCTGCAAGAGCGCGTCGACCTCGACCAGGCCCATGCGAACGGCCTCGGCGGCAGCCTGCTGCAGGTTCATATCGAGCGTCGTATAGACTCGAAAACTCTTGGCCTGGAAGTCGTGCTCTTGAAAGCGCTCCTGCAATTCGTCGTTCACAAGATCGACGAAGTAAGGAGCGTCAGTAGATTCCACGCCGCCCTTGGCGACGTTGATCGGCTTGGAGGCGGCGTCGGAATAGTCCTGCTCTGAGATGTAGCCGTTCTCACGCATCATCGAGAGCACAACGTTGCGGCGCGTGCGGGCGCGTTCGGGCCAGCGGTATGGGTTGGTGAAGCTAGGGCGCTGTATCAATCCGGCCAGCGTGGCGGCTTCGGGCAAGGTGAGTTCGCCGATATCCTTGCCGAAATACGCTTGAGCGGCCTCGCCGAATCCGCGAATCGCGAAGCTGCCGCGGCGGCCCAGATCGACATGGTTGGCGTAGTGCTCGAAGATCTCTTCCTTGGTGAGCTTCTGTTCGAGCTGCAGCGTGATCATCGTCTCGGCGACCTTGCGCTTCCAGGTCTTGGTAGGCGTCAGGAAGAAGCCGCGCGCAAGCTGCATGCTGAGCGTCGATGCGCCCTCCGCGCTGTAGCCCTTGCGCACATCGACGTAAGCGGCCTTGATGATGCGCAACGGATCGAATCCGGCATGCTGAAAGAAGCGCTTGTCTTCGATGGAGACTACGGCGTTCACGAGGACCTTGGGGATGTCCGGGTACTTCACGATGCGGCGCTTCTCGCGTTTGCGGTCGAAGAGGTTCGTGATCAGTTCCGGCTCGATCATGTACTGCGTGCGTTCGGTATTGTCGCGCAGAGAGACGATGCGCGCGACGCGGTTGCCCTTGATCGTGAGCACGCCCGCTTCCTGATCGAAATAGGAGTCCGGTCCGGGAAAAATATCGACTCCGTCTTCGCGCGGACGGAACCAGCCCATGCGATTGCCGTGCGATTCGCTGTAACCGCTGCGGCGGAGTTGCGTGAGAATCTCGGCAATGGTTACTTCGTCGCCGATGCTCAGCGTGCGCGGCGCGGCGAAGAGCATCGACGTGTTCGGGAAAGGCCCGCCTGAGAGCTTCACCTCGATCATGCGCGCGAACTTGATGTAATAGAACGCGGATACAGCGGCCAGGGCGATGCCGGTGATCAGGACTGTGACTAATAGTGCTTTCCCAACAGGGCTCATCAGCAGGCGAACCAGGATAGCCCTGCGCGGAATTTGTAAACGAACAGCCAAGTGAAATCCCTTCGGCTCCTATTCTCTCACGTTGAAGCGGGCCGGCTTCGATTCGGTCAGCGTTTTGAAAATCGAAGCGGCCCTAAGTGCCTGTCACGAAATAACTGTTCCATCGTGCCAAGTCCGCTCAGAAAGGCCTTCCGAGCCGTGACCGTCAGGGAGCGGTTGGTACGGTTATTTCGTGGCTGGCCCTAGGGACGGATTCCAGGCATTCACGAGGCAATACGCCAATAACGCAGACGCCGGTTCGCTATTTCAAACCTGCGCCAATGGTGCTGTCCAGGAAACCATACAGAGCCGCTCGTGCAACCGCGGAATGAGTATTGAACATCCCGTGGCTCGCTGCGTCGAAGATGATGAGATTCACGTTCTTCGCGCCGGCTGCGCGCAATGCCTTGACCAGCCCTTCGCCCTGGATGAGAGGCACAGTGGTGTCGGCATTGCCATGCAGGAGCAGCATTGGCGGAGCAGACCGGCTCACATAAGTCACCGGCGAGAAGCGTTTGGCGCGCTCGTTCAACGTCGACTCCGGACCGCCGAACTTAGCGGCAAGCCGGCTGGCATCGCCGGGAGATCGTCCGTCCCAATTCAGAAGGTCGGTTGGAGTTCCACCGGTGCAGGCAGCTTGCAGATTGCTGGGCTGGTCCTTGTAGGGGCCGTCGCCTTCCAGTCCCGCATCCGGACCGGCGAGCGCCAGCATTGCCACGAGGTGGGCGCCAGCCGAGTAGCCGAATCCGCCAACGCGGTTTGGATCAACATTGAACTCCTTGGCGTGGGCTCGAAACCAGCGCACGGCGGTCTTCACGTCCTCAATGCAGGCGGGCATCGGCGCTTCGGTGACGAAGCGGTAGTTGATAGAAATTGCGACGTAGCCTTTTTGTGCAAGTTCGAGGGGAATTTCGGCAAACATGCCTTGCCGTTTGTCGCCACCCGTCCAGCCGCCGCCATGCACCACGACAACGCCGGGGCGCGGCTTGCCGCTCGCCGTAGGCATGGCGAGGTCGGCGCGCCATGCCGGGTTGCCTTCCCGGTAAGCCAGATCAGCGACGTATTTGACACCGGCGGGAACACGTTTCGTGATCTGCTCGACGCTCATGGCTTGCTGTCGCTGTGCGGCGTTCTGCGCCTGAGTCTTGGCCTGGGTTCGAGTTTGGCCTGGCAGAGATGTCAGGAACGTGGCAGCGAAGGCCAACGCAACGCAACGTGCGGAAATTCGTAATTGATTCATGAATCCATCCTTATCTTCAGTGTGCCCGGCCCGCTGGCCCGCGCACGTTAGTCGACTATGATACAACCGGCGCACAGGTACAACGTGAACAAGCATTCTCCAGTCCAGGAGTACTGCTGTCCATGTATGAGCGCGCGCCCGCGCTCCAGGACTGGTATGATTCCTGGGAGGGGATTTTGGGCTCCCCAAGGAGGTTCGGATGCGCCTGGGAATGGCACCGGCCAAAAAGATGACCATGCCGTCGGGGACGGTACGGTCGATTCTCAGCAGTAAAGGCGCCGACATATACGCGGCGACTCCTTCCAACACTGTCTTCGAAGCGATCGAGATGATGAACGCCAAGTACGTCGGCGCACTGCTCGTCATGGACGAGAGCAAACTGGTGGGCATCATTTCCGAACGCGATTACGCGCGCAAGGTGATCCTGATGGGCCGTTCCTCCAAGGACACGCGCGTCGAGGAGATCATGTCGAGCCCGGTCATTGTAGTGAATCCGGATATGCCGCTCGAAGAGTGCATGCGCATCGTAACCGAGCAGCGCATACGGCACCTGCCGGTGGTCGAGGGCGATCTGGTCGTGGGCGTGATCTCGATCGGCGATCTCGTGCGCTCGATCATCACGGCGCAGGCGGAGACCATCGACCAGTTGCACAACTACATCCACGGCACGTATCCGGCCTGATAGCGGGCGTACAGAAGCGCGGCGCACGAGCCAGGCAAATCGCGGTGGTGATATGATCCTTTTGGGAGTCTTCACCGCCATGTCTCGTCTTTGGAATCCACTTCTCTTTTTTGCCCTGACCTTCGCTCCTGCGATGCTCGCGCAGGACGCCCGCGGACGCGTGACCGGAAAGGTGCTCGACCCCGCTGGCGCCTCCGTCGTCGATGCGGAAATTGCGATCACGAACCTCTCGACGGGAGTGCGCATCGCGGCACGCTCAAATTCTTCGGGCCTATATGATCTGCCCTACCTGCCGCCGGCGGTCTATACGCTGGCCGCTAAGGCCAAGGGCTTTAAGTCCTACGAGCGCACCAATCTCGAGGTGCGCGTCGGCGACGTGCTCGCCATCGACATCCCAATGGTTCTCGGTGAAGTGAGCGAATCGGTTACGGTCTCCGGCCAGGCCTCACTGCTCGATACTACGACGGCCAGCGTCGGGCGCGTGGTGGATAGCCGCCGTATTCTCGACCTGCCCTTGCCCGGCGGCAGCGCGCTCTCGCTGGCGCGGCTGGCGCCAGGCGTGATCAACCTCTCGGTGCCAAACCATCCGAGCCTGGGACCGGCGGTCGAAGTGCTTTCGAGTTTCAGCGTGAACGGCGTACGTTCGGGCAATACGGAGTTCACTGTGGACGGCACGCCGAGCATGTGGGGCAGCAACGCGGCCTACTCGCCGCCCACCGAGATGGTCGCCGAGTTCAAGGTGCAGACGGCAACCTACGACGCCGGAGTCGGACGGGCGCCGGGCGGCAACGTGAACGTGGTGCTGCGCTCGGGTACGAACCAGCTTCACGCGGCGTTCTATTGGTTCCACAACGACAACAAGCTGCAATCGCTCGATCTTTTTCAGCGGCAGTTCCTGTACAATCCGGCCAGCGGTCCGGTGACCACAGACAAAGAGCAGCAGGCTAATCCGCGCAACATTCTCAACCGCTTCGGTTTCGTGTTTTCGGGACCGGTGGTGCTGCCCAAGCTATATAACGGCCGCAACAAAACGTTCTGGATCTACTCATTCGAAGGACTCACGCGCCCTGGCGTCGAACGCGGCAATGCGTTCTTCACTGTGCCCACCGCGGCGCAGCGCGGAGGCAGTTTCGCCGAACTACTCGGCCTGGGAGCGAGCTATCAGATCTACGACCCGGCGACGATCGCAGCGGCGCCAGGCGGACGCTTCTCACGTCAGCCTTTCAGCGGAAACATCATTCCGGCCAGCCGCATAGACAAAACCGCCAAAGGATTACTGCCGTATTGGCCCGACTCGAACACGAATGGATCCACGGACGGGCGCAACAACTTCACGCGCCTGCCCCGCTCGCTGAACGAATTTTACGCGCATACGGCCAAGGCCGATCATAATTTTTCCGAACGCCATCGCGTGTTCGGACGTTACAACCAGACCTATCAGCTCTTCACCTCCGGGAACAATCTGGGCAACATCACGAACGGCCAGGATCGCTTGCGCTACAACTACGGCGGCGTGTTCGACGATGTTTACATCATCAACCCGAGCCTGCTCAACAACGTGCGCATCGGTTTCACGCGCTTTGAGCAGAGGCAGAACCCGCTTTCGCTCGGCTTCGACCTGACAGGCGCGGGTTTTTCGCCGAAGCTCGCCGCGGGCATCGACCCCCAAGCTCTTGTGTTCCCGGATCTGAGCGTCAACGGCCTGCAAGAGTTAGGCACATCGTCGCCCACGCGGGCCGTCTCCAACTACTACACGTTCTCGGACGACATCTCCTGGACGCGGGCCAACCACGCACTGCGCTTCGGCTTCGAATTTCGGATCTACCGGGAGAACAACTACAGCTTCGCCAACGGGACGCCGGCGCTCACCTTCGCCAACACATGGACGCAAGGACCGCTCGACAATTCACCCGCCGCTCCGATCGGACAAGGCTTGGCGTCGTTCCTGCTGGGTATCCCGTCCAGCGGCCAGATCAACGTAAGCGACTCGAGCGCCGAGCAGTCGAAGACGACCTCGTTCTACATCCAGGACGATTGGCGTCTCTCGTCGCGGTTGACCATCAACCTCGGCATGCGCTACGACTACGACGCGCCGATCACCGAACGTTACAACCGCAGCGTGCGCGGCTTCGACTTCGCCACGGCCAACCCCTACTCCGCGCAAGCCCGCGCCAACTACGCGCAGGCGCCGCTGCCCGAGCTTCCGCTGAGCCAGTTTCTAGTAAACGGCGGGCTCACTTTCGCCGGCGTGAATGGCCAGCCGCGCACTCTGTGGAGCGCGTCGAAGACCAACTTCTCGCCCCGCATCGGCCTGGCCTGGACGCCGCTTAAGAACACCGTCCTGCGCGCCGGTTACGGCATCTTTTATGTGCCGGTCGGCGCCGACCGTGCGTCGGTAAACCAGAGCGGCTACACCGCGCGCAACCTCCTGACCGCGTCCGAAGACAATGGACTACACTTCCTTGCGTCGCTCTCCGACCCGTTCCCGAAAGGCTGGTCGAATCCTCCCGGCTCCTCGGGCGGGTTGGCGACAGACGCTGGCCGCGCCGTCAGCTATTTCACGGAGGCGTCTAAGAACGGCTACATGCAGCGCTACAGTTTCGGCATCCAGCAGCAATTGCCCTGGGGAGTGTTCGTCGACCTCGGCTATGTGGGCAACCGTGGCACGCGCCTCGGCGTCTCGCGCGAGTACGACGGTATACCCAACGCGCTGCTCTCCACTACCGGCGCGCGCGACCAGAAGACCATCGACTACCTGAGCAGCCAGGTTGCCAACCCCTTCTACCCGTTTCTGCCGGGCACTAATCTGTCAGGCCGCAACGTGGCGCGCAACCAACTGCTGCGGGCGTACCCGCAGTTCACCGGCCTATCGACGACGGAATCGATCGGCTACTCCTGGTATCACTCGCTGCAGACCACTGCCGAACGCCGCTTCCACAACGGCTTCACGATTCAGGGCAACTGGACGTACTCCAAGTTTATGGAGGCGACTTCGTTCCTCAACGCCGGCGACAATTTCCTGAGCGAAGGAATCTCGGACCTCGACCGTACGCACCGCTTCGCACTGAGCGGCATCTACGAACTGCCGTTCGGCAAAGGCAAACGCTTCCTGTCGAACCCGAATGTGATTGCGCGCGTCGTCACCGAAGGCTGGCAACTGCAAGCGGTCTGGCAGCACAACAGCGGGCAGGCGCTCGGCTTTGCCAACTCACTCCTGTTGAACAGCAACGTGCCGCTTTCGGGCAGTGCGCAGACGCTCGACCGCTGGTTCAACGTCGATGCTTTCAACCGTGTGACCGCGCAGCAATTGGCGTCCAACCTGATCACGCTGCCGGCGCGTTTCAGCGGGGTGCGCGCGCCGTCGGTCGACAACTGGGACATCTCGGCCGTCAAGAATTTCCGCGTCGCCGAAAGATGGCGCCTGCAGTTCCGCGCCGAGTTCCTAAACGCGCTCAACCATTCGAACCTGGCGAACCCGAACACCGCGCCGACCAACTCGCTGTTCGGCAAGATTTCGGCTACCACCGGCTTCCCGCGCTACCTGCATTTCGGGTTGAAGCTGAACTATTGAGCGGCAGCCAATCAACACTCAATGCGTGTTGATTGGCCCGTCGGCAACCGCGTTTGGAAAAGCTGATTGCGACCAGCCCGGCTCCGGGCAATGTCACCAGCGTTCGCTTCGCCGGCACGAAGCCCAAAGCCAAGCGCCCGCAGCAAAACTGTGGTTTGTTGCGGGCGCTTATTCCGCTCGTATTATCGCCAAATGGTTACGCCAGAAGTGAAACGTAACGAGGAAGTAATGTGCGAATGTCGCCTTCCGCACGACGAATGCTCTAAAGTTCCCGCTTTAAAAGCCCCAATAGTCTGCTAAGCTTTCAATTGCCGGAAGTGGAAAGCGCAAGACAAGGCGCGTGGCATGAACGAGGAATTAGCCGAGGTCGTCCGGGTAATGGATGTGGCGCGGGGCTGGGACCTTTTGCCGCACGACGACGCGTTCCTGGCGAGATCGATCGAGAGAATATTGGCCGCCACTGGGACCAAGACCACCGCCGCTTATGGCGGGTATATATCGGAAAACAGCACGGAGGCGGAAAACTTTTCCCGCACTCTGAACATTACCTACAGCGAGTTCTTCAGAAATCCACTCACGGTGGTGGCGATGAAGTCGAGCGTCGAGCGGACCAGGACGTTCGCGCCGAAACGCATCCTGATGGATCTTTCCCTCCCCGTCATGGATGGTTTCAAGGCGCTCGAAGCCGTTAGAAACGAAGCTACTGTGAAGCATTTCCCGGTAATCGCGGTGACGGCAAGTGCGATGAAATGCAATCGGGAGGAGATTTTGATTCGCGGTTTCAACGACTGCATCTCCAAGCCGATTGACCGGGCGATGCTGGAAGGAACGATCAGGGAGCATCTGTATGAGTCCGAACAGCCTCACAATACTGGCGATTGACAATCACCAGGATACTTTGACTGCTTTGAACGCAGTCATGGCTCATGCCTTCCCCGATGCCAGGACGCTGACCGCCCTGAACGGCCCGAAGGGCATCGAGCTTGCGCTGGCCGAAGACCCGGACGTTATCTTGCTCGACATCGTCATGCCGGGCATGGATGGGTTCGAGGTGGTCCGGCGCTTGAAAGCCGACGAGCGCCTGCGGCATATTCCCGTGGTCTTTCTGACGGCCCTGCAAACCGACCGGGAAAGCCGTGTTAGAGCCCTGGAATCGGGCGCCGATGCATTCCTCGCCAAGCCGCCGCTCGATGAGGTGGAGTTAATCGCCGAGATTCGAGCCATGGCAAAGATCAAAGCGGCCCACGTATCGGAACGGCAGGAAAAACAACGCCTGACCTCGATGCTATTGGAACGGACACGTGAGCTTGAGCGCGAACTGGCCGAGCGCAAGCAAGCCGAGGAGGGGCTGCGCCAGGCACACGCCGAGCTCATCGCCATTTACGCCAGCGTGCCGGTCGCCTTGCTGCTAGTGGACCGGCAACGGCGCGTGACCAAGTTGAACAATGCGGCGGCGCAATTTGCCATGCGTAGTGGCGACGAAATGCTTGGACTTCGGAGCGGCGAAGCGCTCCGCTGCCTCCACTCGCTGGACGACCCGCGGGGTTGCGGTTTCGGGCCATCCTGCTCAACGTGCGCAATTCGCCTGGCGGTCCTGGACACGTTCGCCGACGGAAAAGGACGCGATCAGGTTGAGGCACTGCTCCCCATCGGCACGGGGCAAGAGGCGGAGGAACGGTGTCTGTTGATCGCTACGGCATATCTCGAATCCAACGGCGCGGGGAAGGTCCTGATCAGTGCGCAGGATATCACCGGCCGCAAGCGGGTGGAAGAAGCGCTGCGGGTCAGCGAGCAACGCTATCGTTCGCTGTTTGAACACATGCTCGACGGGCTCGCGTATTGCCAGATGCTGTACGACGATCAGGGCCGCCCGGTGGACTTCGTCTATCTGGAAGTCAACGATGCTTTCGAACGCTTGACCGGGTTGCGGGATGTGGTGGGAAAACGCGTTTCCGAGCTCATTCCGGGGGCTCGCGAGGCGGCGCCCGAACTATTTGAGATCTACAATCGAGTCGCGTCGACCGGCGAGCCCGAACATATTGAGTGTGACTTCAAGCCATTCTCGCTGTGGCTGAACATCTCGGTTTATGGCCCGCAAAAAGGATATTTTGTCGCGGTCTTCGATGATATTACAGCGCGCAAACTGAGTGAAACCGACCGCGAAACAATGCTGGCTCTGTTGCGTCTATACAATGCGTCCAACAATACCCAGGAACTGATCCGTACCGTCACCGCCGAGTTGCAGCGCTGGTCGCGGTGCGAGGCGGTGGGAATCAGGTTGCAGGATGGCGATGACTTTCCGTATTACGAAACGCGCGGATTTCCGGCGGAGTTTGTCCAGGCCGAGAACTATCTGTGCGCACGGGACGCGAACCACGAACTGCTGCGCGACAATCAGGGCGACCCTGTGCTCGAATGCATGTGCGGCAACATACTGTGCGGGCGTTTCGACCCGCGCCAGCCCTTCTTCACATCCGGCGGAAGCTTTTGGACGAACAGCACCAGCAGACTACTGGCATCGACTACCGAGGCCGACCGCCTGGCCCGCACGCGCAACCGTTGCAATAGTGAGGGATATGAATCCGTGGCGTTGGTTCCCCTCCGCTGCGCCGGCCGGACGCTCGGCTTGCTGCAGTTCAACGACCCGCGCCCGGACCGCTTCACACCTGAAAAGATCGCCCTGATGGAACGGGCCGCGGCCAGCCTTGCGATTGCCCTGGAGCAGCGCAGCACCCAGGCGGCCCTGCGCACCAGCGAGGAACGCTATCGGCTGATTTCGGAGAATACGGCCGATGTGATTTGGCTGCTGGATCTCGCTTCCGGCCTGTGTACTTACGTCAGCCCATCTGTGCAGCGTGTGTTCGGATTCTCCCAGGAAGACATCCTGGGAAAGGGCATACGGGAGATGCTCACGCCGGAATCCTACCAGTATGCCTCCAGCCGTATTGAGGAAACGCTAGCAGCTTTTGACCGCGGCGGCGAGTCCGTACGCACCCAGGTGCACGAGTTGGATCAACTGCGCAAGGATGGCTCGATCGTGCGGACCGAGGTGGTTGTCACGATACTGCTCGACCAGCAGGGGCGTGCCGCTGAAATATTGGGAGTGACACGCGACATTACCGAGCGGGTTCAAGCGGAAGCCCGGCTAATGCAGGCACAGAAGATGGAATCGGTGGGCCGCCTTGCGGGAGGCGTTGCGCACGACTTCAACAACCTGCTGACAGTGATCAACGGTTACGGCCGCTTGGCGCTTGGTACGCTGCAGGCAGGCGACCCACTGCGGGACAGCCTCGAAGAGATCGTCAACGCCGGAGAGCGCGCCGCGGGGTTAACTCAGCAACTCTTGGCCTTCAGCCGCAAGCAGATACTGCGGCCGCGCGTGCTCGATCTCAACCGCGTGCTATACGCGATGCGACCGATGCTGGCGCATCTGGTGGGTGAAGATGTGGAGTTGTGCGTCGAGTTGCCTGAGGACGCCATGACGATCTGCGCCGATCCACATCAATTAGAGCAGGTAGTCCTGAACCTGGTGGTAAACGCTCGGGACGCCATGCCGAATGGCGGCAAATTGCTGATCGAGACGGCCCACGTGGAGCAGAGCCAGAACCATTCCCGGCCGCATCTGGAGGCGCACGCGGGCAGCTACATTATGCTGGCGGTGAGCGACAACGGGGTCGGCATGGACGAAGAAACACGCCGGCATATCTTCGAACCGTTCTTCACTACCAAAGACGTCGGCAAAGGGACCGGACTTGGGTTGTCGATTATCCAGGGCGTCGTAGCGCAGAGCGGCGGCTACATCGAAGTCCTCAGTGAGCCTGGCCACGGGACGATTTTCAAGATCTATCTACCAATGGTGATGGAGCAGGCGACGGAGGAAGATCTGCCGGAACCCGTCTCTGCACTGAGGGGCAAAGAGACCGTGTTGGTGGTCGAAGACCAGGCGGAGGTCCGGAAATTTGCGGCTGCCGCGCTGAATGCTTACGGCTACCGCGTGATCCAAGCGGAAACCGCCAGTGAGGCCCTACTGTTTTGCGAACAGGAGCGAGAGCGCGTCGACCTGGTGTTGACCGACGTGGTGATGCCAGGGATAGGCGGCGGGGAACTGGCCGCTCGGCTACGGAAACGCTGGTCCGGAATCAAAGTGCTGTTCATGTCGGGCTACGCCGGCGACGCCGTCACACATCACGGGGTTTTGGAGCAAAGTGCGGAGTTTATCCAGAAGCCGTTCAGTCCCGACCAGTTAGCCCACAAAGTTCGGGAAATGCTGGTGACGCCGGATCGACCGGCTCGCATCGTTGTAGTGGACGACGAAGCTTCAGTACGCAGCTTTCTGAGAAGGGCGCTGGAGCATGGCGGCTACGAAGTGACTGAAGCCGCAGATGGAAAACAGGCGCTCAAGCAGGCGCTGGTCCAACAAGTGGACCTGGTGATCACGGACCTGGTGATGCCCGAGCAGGAAGGGATCGAGACCATCCAGTCCTTGCGCCGCGTTGTGCCCGGGGTCAAGATCATCGCCATCTCGGGCGCGTTCCACGGCCAGTTCCTGAGGACGGCTCAACTGCTGGGGGCCGACGCGGTGCTGACCAAGCCGTTGAGTGTCGAGTTGCTGCTAACCACAGTGTCGGAAGTGCTGAAGGCGCGGAAGTGAGGACAATCATCTCGCCTACGATTGTCAATACCGAGTGGAACGCCGTAGTTTCCGAGTAAGCACTAATTCCCCCACGCTACCCGCATAATAGCCAGTTCGCCAGTACTAATGGCTTATTGGCGTACGGGGCAGGTTGGGTTAGTCTCAATATGCGTTCTCAAGGAGAAGCAAGAATGATTCCGCTGGTCCACCTCTTTCAGAAGAGCCCGCCATACGCCCTGTCACTTCTCGTATGCTTGGCCACTTCGCTGTGGAGTGCGAGGCTAATACGGCGCACCGGAGACCACCATGAACGATTCCTGGTTGGATTTGTTGGTTTGGTCTCAGTTTATGAGGGATTTCGAATTCTGAAGGATGCTGGTTTTGAGTTCGCGATCGTGGCGCCAGTCTGGGCTGATTTCTCAACACTGGTTGTCTCATTACTATTTCTTCTGGCGCTGTTGGTGCTGAAGATCGCAAGTCGCGACCATCGCAGGACGAAGGAACATCTTCGGCTGGTGGAAGCGACGGACTCGCTTGGACTGGTTACGGACCAACTGCCCGCGAGTCCCGCCATCCTGAAACCGGTTCAGAATCCGAACCGGGCGTAAGCCCACAGGTTCACAATCGTTTGCCCGTACGTACGCCCTCTCGAAAGGCATAATTGTTCCCTATGCCTTTGAAATTAAGCGAAATGCGCCTCTACTTTTGGCCGCGTCAGCCGCTTGCCGGAATGCGAAACCGGCTGTAGGATGGGAGGTAGAAGGGGACGCCCCATGAACAAGCTCTTTCCGGCCTGCCTCGCTCTCGCGTTATCTGGGATTCTCTGCGCGCAGAATGCGACGCGCACATTTGGTTCGCCATCGGGCTTCGGGAATATTCTGTTCCCCGGCGTCGGGACGGCTCCGCCGCTGCCCTCGCCTGGACTCAGCCATGGCCAACGTCTGGCCGGAACAATCCAGGGCCGCGTATATCCCGCCACACCACAAACCCGCGGGCAGCGCGGACGGACCGTCGTGGTACCTTACGCAGTTCCGTTTGGGATAGGCGCATGGGACTACGGGTACGGCTATGGCTATCCGCAACAAGCCGAGCCGAGTGTGACCATCGTGCAGGCTCCACCGCAAACCGCGCAGTCGCCCGTCGTCATCAACCAGTACTTCGCGTCGGAAACTCCGCGCACGACCATGAAGAGCTATGATTCGCCGGGCGCGGGCTACCCCGATCCCGCCGACCTGCCGCCGGTCAATGCCGCGGCATCGCCCGTCGAAGAGAAGCCCACCATCTACCTGATCGCGTTTCAGAGCGGAGCCATCTACCCTGCCCTGGCGTATTGGGTGGAAGACGACACGCTGCACTATATCACCAAGGACAAGAGTCTCAACAAAGCAAGCCTGGCGCTGATCGACCGCGAGACGTCGACGCAGTTGAACCGCGAGCGCCGCGTTGAGTTCACTTTGCCCGCGGCGAAGTAGCGTTCTTGCGCGCCAGATAAAACGTCCGGTAGCCAGGGCGCAGCAGCGGATCTTCCGCGAACAAAGGCGTTGCGTCCCATCTGCGGATCTGTCCGAAGCCGGCTTCGCGCAGAGCTGCGCGGATCTCAGCCGGCGTCCAGCAAACCTCTTCGACACGCTCGTGGCGCCGCCGCCAACAGCGGCCCTCACGGATGAACCACTCTACGTCGGCAAACGCCTTTTCGTTAGGGCGATCGTAGCCGCCGCGCATGACAACCACGACACCGGGCTTCTCAATCCACCATGTCAGCGGCCAGGCTCTTTCAAACGCGAGCCGGTTGTTGACATCGAAATAGAAGTGCCCGCCCGGCTCCAGTGCGCGCGATACGGCGTTGGCCACGCGAGCGAGATCGCTTTTGCGCGGCACGTGATTGAGTGCATCGAACTCGCAAGTCACCAGTTCGACCGGTTCCGGCAGGCGAAATGTGCGCATGTCGGCCTGGATCACGTGTACAGGCAAGCGGGCAGCGCGCGCCTTCTTCGCGGCCAGTTCGCACATCGTGGGAGAAAGGTCGACGGCGCACATGCGTATGCCGCTGCGCGCCAGTTCGAGCGCGGTCGTACCGGTGCCGCAGGCCAGATCGCAGGCTGAGCCAATCCGCGGCAGAATCTCTTTCAGCAATTCCGTGCGCGCCGCTCCGCCCCACGAACGGGCGAACCCAAAGACCCGATCGTAATAGCTCGCGAGATATTTGTAAGGCGGCACGCTGGTCCTCAGAATTCACCATTCGCGATGCGGCGCACGAAATCGATGTCGCCGTCGAGGAAGTCGTAATCGGGCAGTCGCTCTCGCGTTTCCCAGCGGATCTGCTCGAAGGCTGCGCCGCGCGGTTCGCCGTTGAATTCGGTCACACTGTGGAAGATCAGCAGGATCGGCGTACGCTTCGGATAGTCGTAGTCGTAGCGAATGAGTTCCGGCCCGATGTGCGCCTGAATGCAGAGTTCCTCTTCGAGTTCTCGCTGCAGAGCGTCACTGGCGCTTTCCCCGTGCTCGACCTTTCCGCCGGGAAACTCCCACTTCAACTCGTGGCTGTCGCCCTTTTGGCGCTGGCCGATAAGAATGTGCCCGTTTCTATGAATGACTCCGGCCACGACGACGAGGCGATGCCGCTTGATCACAGAATTATTGGATCATATCCAGAGAGGGCTTCGCCGGACTATGTACGATCCCAGATTCGCCGACCACTTCCAGAATCCGCGCAACACGGGGGAGTTGCCGCCTCCGGCGATCGTGATCGAACACTCGAATCCCGCCTGCGGCGACTGCCTCAAGCTCTATGTGCAGTTCGACGGCGGCGCCGTCGCGCATGTCCGCTACCAGGTGCGCGGCTGCGCGGCTGCGATCGCCGCCGGATCGGCGCTGACCGAGCTGATGATGGCGAAGGATGTCGCACAGTTAGAGACGATCACGGAGCAAGCCATCGAGCTGCGACTCGGCGGACTGGCCACCGAATCTAAGCACGCGGCCGTGCTTTGCCGCCACGCTTTGAAGGCCGCACTTCGGGAACAAGCGAAAAGACAAGCTTCTTCTCCGTCTCATCCACACGATCCAGGAGCACGCGGACGCGATCTCCGATAGAGAATGTGCGGCGAGAGCGCTCACCGATAATCTGGCGCGAGTTCTCGTTATAACGGAAGCGATCGCCCGGCAGGCTGTCGATCAACACCAGTCCTTCGACGAAGAGGTCTTCCAATTCCACGAAGAAGCCGAACTTCGTCGTGCTGATGATCAAGCCGTTGAACTCCTCGCCGACGCGCTCGACCATGAATTTGGCCTTCTTCCATTCGACGAGTTCGCGCTCGGCTTCTGCTGCGCGGCGCTCGCTCTCCGAAGAATCGGCGGCAATGGAATGCAGCGCGTTCTCGTCCCATTGCGGCGGGCGAGAGTCGATACACGCTTTCAGAACGCGGTGCACCATCAGATCGGGATAGCGCCGGATGGGCGAAGTGAAGTGCGTGTAAGTTTTCGCGGCCAGCGCGAAGTGGCCGCTGTTCTTTTCGCTGTAACGCGCCTGTTTGAGCGAGCGCAACATCAGGTATGTGAGGATGCGCTCCTCGGGCTTGCCTTCGATCTTCGCAACCAGCTTTTGATAATTGCGCGAAGTGATGCCGATATCCTGATTCAGCAGCACGACGTCTTTGCGCACCTTACTGCCGTCGCGCTTGCGCTGGAGCACAGGGAAGCGTTTCGCTGGCAGCGCGCCGATGCCGAGCGAGTAGCCGAAGTGCGCGGCGACCTGTTCGAATTCGAGCACGCGCTGCGGGTTGGGCTGCTCGTGGATGCGGTAAATCGACGGCACGCCCAGCGTCTCGAGATGCGCGGCCACAGCTTCGTTGGCGGCAAGCATGAACTCTTCGATCAGCCGGTGTGCGATGTTACGCGGTGCGCGTTTGACGCCGACCATCTCACCCCATTCGTCGAATTCAATGAGCGGCTCGGGCATGTCGAAGTCGATGGAGCCGCGGCGCTCGCGCTTGCGTGTAAGAATGCGCGCGAGTTCCTTCATCAGCGAGAAGCGCTCAACGAGTGGCCGGTAGCGTTCGCGCAAAGCGGCGTCGCCTTCGAGCAGCAAGTGTACATCGGTGTACGTCATGCGCTCGGCACTGCGGATTACGCCGCGCACGAAGCGCTGCGCAACGATATCGCCCTGCCGGTCAAGCTCGAGCAGCGCCGAGAGCACCAGCCGGTCGGCTTTCGGAAGAAGCGAGCAGATCCCGGTGGAAAGTTCGAGCGGCAGCATCGGAACAGCGCGGTCCGGAAAGTAAACGCTGGTGCCACGCAGCAGCGCTTCGGTGTCGATCGCCGAACCGGGGCGCACGTAGTGGCTTACGTCGGCGATGTGCACCTGGAGTGCGAAGTTGCCGTTGGGCAGACGATCGACCCACACGGCGTCGTCGAAATCGCGCGCGGTCTCGCCATCGATCGTGACGATATCGAAGCCGCGGAAATCTTCGCGTGCGGCAATCTCCTCGCCTGGAATCGCGGGCGCAATCTGCCCGGCCTGGCGCAGCGACTCTTCTGAAAAATGGTGCGGTATGTGATGCTTGCGAATGACGATCTCGACGTCGAGTCCGAAATCGCCGGGGCGTCCGAGGATCTCGATCACGCGACCGGTGGCGTATTCGCCTTTCTCCGGAAAATCGATCACTTCGGCGTCGACGACGACTCCGTTGAGATCGTTGACGCTGTGGATCTCGAGCGGCTTCACGCCCACTCGATCGCGCAGCGCCGATTGTTCCGGCAGTTCCATGCCGGCAGGAATGCGAATCCATTGCTGGATGCGATCGTCGTGCGGGACGACGAAACAGCCATTGCGGCGCACGCGAAACTCCCCAACAACGGTCGAGTGCGCGCGTTTGAGAATCCGTACGATCTCGCCGTCGGCGCGTTTGTCGCGGTCGACGTGCCCGATGCGCACTACCACTCGATCTCCGTGCATCGCTTTCGAGGCGCTTTCGGCGGGCAAAAAGACATCGCCTTGAATCCAATCGAGCGGACGGTCGGAGATCAGGAATCCGAATCCGTCGCGATGCATGCGCAGGCGCCCGGTGGCGAACTCGCGGCTGCCCGCTGTGGCCACGTAGTGCCCCGAGCGTAGTTCCACCAACTCGCCGCGCGCGGCCAGACGCCGCAGGGCGGCTTCGAGGAATTCTTTGTCCTCGGCACGCGCGCCCAACTCGCGCACCAACTGTTTGAAATTAGTGCGCCCGTGTGAAAGCCTGGAGATGTGCTGCATCAATTCGCGGTCGCCCGCCGGCGGCGGAAGCTTGAGTGCCATACTTTGCAGTATCCTAGGATTTCTTATGGAGTTAAAGGCGATTCGTCTCGAGGTCCCCGAGGATGGCAATCTCATCCTGGGCCAAACCCACTTTATCAAGACGGTGGAGGACATCTACGAAGCGATCGTGAACACAGCGCCGCACATGAAATTCGGCGTCGCGTTCAACGAGGCTTCGGGACCGTGCCTGACGCGCGCGGATGGCAACGATGATGCCCTGCGGGCGCTCGCGATTCGCAACGCTCAGGCTATCGGTGCGGGACACATTTTTGTGGTCGTGATGCGCGAAGGCTTCCCCATCAACATCCTCGGCCGCATCAAGGACGTTCCCGAGGTGTGCAACATTTTCTGCGCAACCGCGAATCCACTTGAGGTGATCGTGGCGCAGACGGAGCAGGGTCGCGGCGTGCTCGGCGTAATCGACGGCAGCGCGCCCGCGGGTGTGGAAACCGGCAGCGACGTCCAGGCGCGTCTGGGCTTCCTTAGGAAGATAGGATACAAGCGGTGATACTGACGACAGTGGAACAACTCGACGAGCTGCTTTCGCGCCCGAATGCGGCCGACATCGAAGCCATGCGCGAGATGGATGGCGACCTGATTATTCTCGGCGTGGGCGGCAAGATGGGCCCAAGCCTGGCGCTACGCGCGCGCCGCGCCGCCGAGGCAGCCGGCGTGGAGCGCCGCATCATCGGCGTCTCACGCTTCAGTTCGCCGGAACTGCGCGAGCAACTCGAAAGCAGCGGAGTCGAGACGCTGGCCGCGGACCTATTAGAACAGGAAGAACTCGCCCGGCTGCCCGACGCGCCCAACGTTATTTTTCTCGCCGCGCGCAAGTTTGGAACCAGCAACCAGGAGCATCTGACGTGGGCCATGAACACGTACCTGCCGGGCCGCGTTGCGGAGCGCTACTACGCTTCGCGCATCGTTTCCTTCTCGAGCGGCAACGTCTATCCAATGCTTCCCGTTCCGCGCGGCGGCGCGACCGAACACACCCCAACTCATCCCGACGGCGAGTATGCGATGAGCGTGCTCGGACGCGAGCGAATGTTCCAGCATTTCTCGGAACGATATGGAACGCCGGTCACTCTGCTGCGCCTGAACTATGCGGTGGAGTTGCGCTATGGCGTGCTCTTCGACATCGGACGCAAAGTCTTTGAACGCCATCCGATCAATCTCTCGATGGGCTGCGTAAACGTGATCTGGCAGGGCGACGCGAATTCGGTCTGCCTGCGCTCGTTCGCGCTGTGCAGTTCCCCGCCCGCCATTCTGAATCTGACCGGACCGGAGACGCTGTCGGTCCGGCAACTGGCGCGGCAGTTCGGCGAAGCCTTCGGCATCGAGCCGATTTTTGAAGGCGTGGAGGCCGAGACCGCGCTGCTCAGCAACGCATCGCGCTGCCATCACATGTTCGGCTATCCGTCCGTCACCCTGGGCGAGATGACCGGATGGGTTGCGAAATGGATCGCCATGGGCGGCGCACATCTCGGCAAGCCGACTCACTTCGAAACACGCGACGGGCGTTTCTAGCCGCTAGTGCTGCGACAAATGAATGGCCGGCATTGCCGCCTCCGGTCGCTCGCGCTCCCGGCACTGTTGGGCGGATCGCCAGCCACCATCATCGGACACAATACCTAACGGTGCCGGGAGCGCGAGCGACCGGAGGCGGCAATGCCGGCCCCTTCATGTAAGCGTTATTACAGCTTCGTTATTAAATTGGCAAACTACTAGCCACGTCGCGCAGACGTTACAATAACGTTGATGTCTGAAAATCCGGAAGAGGCGAAGCCTGCCGCCAGCTTCGAAGGCGGTCTCGAACAACTCGAATCGATCGTCAAGCAACTGGAGTCCGGCGATCTTTCACTCGAGAAGGCGCTCGAACTTTTCGAGCACGGCATGACGCTCAGCGAGCAATGCCGCAAGCAGCTCGAAGAGGCCGAGACGCGCATCGAGACCCTGATCAAGAAGAGCGGCAAAGTGGAGCCCGAACCGTTCGACAACAACAAGTCATGACTCTTGGCGAATACCTAGCGGCACAAGCCAAACTGGTGGACGAGACGCTGGATCGTTGGGTTCCGGCCGAATGCACGCCTCCCGAAAACATACACAAGGCGATGCGCTACAGTCTCTTCGCGGGCGGCAAACGCATCCGTCCGATTCTCTGCATGGCGGCGGCGCACGCGGTCTGCGACGCTCCGGCGGGAATCGCGGCGGCGGCCTGTAGTCTGGAGATGATCCACACCTACTCGCTGATCCACGACGACCTGCCTGCGCTCGATAACGACGACCTGCGCCGCGGGCGTCCCACCTGCCACAAGCAGTTTGGCGAGGCGATGGCGATCCTGGCGGGCGACGCATTGCTCACACTCGCGTTTGAAACGCTGGCTCGTCTCGATGGCGTCGCGGACAACTGCAAGGTACTGCTGACAGCGGAACTGGCGCGCGCCTCCGGCACCGTCGGCGGCATGATCGGCGGGCAGGTCCACGACATCGAGGGTGAAGGCCAGCGTCCCACGCCGCACCTGCTCGAACAGATCCACCGCGCCAAGACGGGAGCGCTCTTGCGCGCCAGCGTGCGCATGGGCGCCATTTACGCCGGCGCCGATGAAGATCAACTCGCCGCGCTCAGCGCGTATGGCGAACACGCCGGCCTCGCGTTTCAAATCGTCGACGACCTGCTCGACGTCGAGCAGCCCTCGGAAGTGCTTGGCAAGACCGCCGGGAAAGACGCCGAGCAACACAAGATTACGTTCCCCGCCGTCTACGGCATCGAGCGTTCGCACGCGATGGCCGAAGAGGAACGGCTCGCCGCGCAGGTCGCGCTGGAACCTTTCGACGATCGCGCAAACCGTCTGCGTGAGATCGCCGATTTCATTGTGCATCGCAAGGCATGAAGAGCGGCCCCGGCAAGCAGCGCATCGACCGGCTCCTGGTGGATCGGGGACTCGCGGAAACGCGTGAGCGCGCGCAGGCGCTGATCCTCGCCGGCTATGTGCATGTCAACGGACAGCGCGTCGACAAGGCTGGGCAGAGCGTGCCCGCCGATGCTCGCGTCGAACTCACCGAACGGCTGCCCTTCGTCAGCCGCGGCGGCTTGAAGCTGAATGCGGCGCTCGATCATTTCCACATCGAGGCCGCCGGCAAGACGTGTCTCGACGTGGGCGCTTCCACCGGCGGGTTCACCGACTGCCTGCTGCAACGCGGCGCAAAACGCGTCTATGCCTTCGACGTCGGCAGCGGCCAGCTCGATTGGAAACTGCGCAACGATCCACGCGTTGTGGTACGCGAGGGCTTCAACGCGCGCTATCTCCAGCCGGAGGATGTGGGCGAGCCGGTCGGCATCATCGTCTGCGACGTGAGCTTCATCTCAGTCACAATGATTCTGCCCGGGCTACCCGCCGTGCTGCAGGCGGGCGGCGAAATGGTTATACTCGTCAAGCCGCAGTTCGAGGTCGGACGCGGCGAAGTCGGCAGGGGCGGAATCGTGCGCGAACCGAAATTGCATCAGGCCGCCTGCTCGCGCGTGGAATACGCGGCACATGAGTTGGGCCTGCGCACGGCGCTGATGGAGAGTCCGATTACCGGAGCGGAAGGGAACAAGGAGTTTCTCCTGTATGCAACCCGTTGAGACCGTCGGCATTATGTCGAAGCCGGGCGTCGATCCGGCCTGGACGATTGTGCCGGAGTTGGTGGAATGGCTCTGGCGGCGCGGCATCAAGTCGCGCTACGATCGCGAGACAGCGGAATACCTGCGCGCATCGAACGGCGTCGACCGCGAGTTGGTGCCGGACGATACGCAGTTGGTGGTCGTGCTCGGGGGCGACGGAACACTGCTTGCGGCGGCGCGCGCCATCGCCGGACGAGAGATTCCGCTCTTCGCTGTGAACCTCGGCGGCCTTGGTTTCCTCACCGCCATCACGGTTGACGAACTGTATCCCGAACTCGAACGCGCCTTGCGTGGCGAACATCGCATCGGACGCCGCCACATGCTGCAATGCGATCTTGTGCGCGGGGACGATACCGTCGCGCGCTACGACGCGCTCAACGACATCGTGATCACTAAGGCCGCGCTCGCCCGCATGATCGACCTGGAAACGTTCGTCGATGCCCAATTCGTATGCACGTACAAAGCGGACGGATTGATCGTTTCCACGCCGACCGGCTCCACGGCCTATTCACTCTCGGCTGGCGGTCCGATCATCTTCCCGACGGTGACCGCGCTGTGCATCACGCCGATCTGCCCGCACATGCTCACGAACCGGCCGGTGCTGGTGCCCGAAACCTCGATCATTCAAATTGTCACGCAGGCCGAAAATGAATCAGCCTATCTCACTATCGACGGACAGATCGGCCAACCGCTGATGCGCGGCGACCGCATCGTGTGCCATAGCTCCCCGCTGGCCTTGCACCTGATTCGCCCGCCAAAAATGAAGTTCTTTGGCGTGCTCCGTGAAAAGCTCAAATGGGGTGAGCGGTGAAGCGGCTGTCCTTGACGTCCTGGATTTTCCTAGGCATGGCCGCTGGCATTGCGCTTGGCGTATTTGCGCCGGAGACCGCGCGCACGCTCGGTCCGGTGAGCAACATTTTCTTGCGGCTGATCAAGTCGATCATCGCGCCGCTGCTCTTCGGGACTCTGGTGTATGGCATCGCCGGCACAGGCAACATCAAGGCGATGGGCCGCATCGGCGTGAAGTCGATCGTCTATTTCGAAATCGTGACGACGCTCGCGCTGGCTCTCGGGCTTAGTGCGGTGAATCTCGTACGACCCGGTGACGGCATGAAACTAGAGCGATCCGCCGCCGAGATCGCGCTGCCCAAGGCGTCCACCAGCATCGGCGCGGTGCTCGAACACACATTCCCTTCGAGTGTGATCGACGCGATGGCTAAGGGCGAAGTCCTGCAGATAGTCGTCTTCGCGTTTCTCTTCGGCGCGGCCTGCGCATCGATCGGAGAGAAGGCCAAACCGGTAGTCTCGTTTGCGGAGGCGCTGGCCGAGGTGATGTTCCGTTACACGAAGTATGTGATGTACCTCGCGCCTTTCGGCGTCGGCGCGGCGATGGCCGTGACCGTCGGCACGAAAGGTTACTCCGTGCTGGCTGGGCTCGGAAAGCTGATCCTGACGATGTATGTGGCGCAAGCTCTCTTCGTCATATTCGTGTTGGGCGCAGTCATTGCGGTTTGCCGCATTCCGCTACGCCCGTTCGTGCGCGCAGCGAAGGAACCCTTCCTGATCGCCTTCTCCACGGCGTCAAGCGAAGCGGCGCTGCCTCGCGCCTTGGAGAACATGGAGCGCTTCGGCGTGCCGCGCCACATCGTCTCGTTTGTGATTCCCACCGGCTACAGCTTCAATCTGGATGGCAGCACGCTATACCTCTCGCTCGCCAGCGTCTTCGTCGCGCAAGCCGCCGGGATCGAGATGAGCGTCGGCCAGCAGATCATGATGATGCTCACGCTGATGCTCACCAGTAAGGGCGTGGCTGGCGTGCCGCGCGCGTCGTTGGTGATCCTGGCCGGCACGCTGGCCAGCTTTGGACTCCCCATGGAGGGCGCTGCTGTGCTGCTGGGCATCGACGCCGTGATGGATATGGCGCGCACGTCCGTCAACGTGCTGGGCAACTGCCTGGCCACGGCCGTGATCGCGCGCTGGGAAGGCCACACATTCGAGCCGGCCGGCGCGAAGTAGGGGGCCTTCTCAGGGCCTTCATCACGCCTGACCGGGCATCTTCTTCGGTGTTGACATAAGCCACTACGCGCATGATAATCGGTAACTATTACGTTATCTTTGGACACAATGAGGTGCCCGATGAAGATCCTGCCTATTTTTTGTTGCGTCGCGCTCGGTTCGCTTTGGGTTGGAGCGCTGCCCGCTCAATCGATCAACGGCTCGGTAAACGGAACGATTGTCGATGCGACCGGCCATCAGATTGCCGGAGCCGGCGTGAAACTGATTTCAAGCTCGACTGGCGCGACACGCGCAGTCAAGAGCGCGGCTGACGGCAATTTCAACCTGAATGCGATTCAACCTGGGATGTATTCGCTCATCGTGGAATTTGCCGGTTTCAAGAATTACGAGCGAAGAGACATTGAGCTGACGCCCGGGGAGAATCTCGCACTCGGCGAACTCAAGATGGAGATCGGCAATGTTAGCGACTCCGTGACGGTGACATCCGAAATCGCGGCGGTGCAGACCGCGAGCGGCGAACGATCCGGCATCATCACCTCCGAGGAGGTGGAGAACCTCACCGTAATGAACCGGGATTTTACGGGACTCGTCGCGCTGATGCCGGGCGTGGTCGACAACCCGGCCGCGGCCGACGTACAGGGTTTCGCCGGTGGCGCCACCAATACATTCAACGTAGCGGGCAATCGATCCAACGGCAACAGCGTCACTATTGACGGGGGCGCGACCGAGAACAGTAACACAAACAACCAAAACAATTTCGTGAGCATGGATTCCATCCAGGCTGTCAGAATCGTGACAAGCAACTATCAGGCGGAATTCGGACGCAAGCCGGGCGCCGGCATCATGGCGGTGACCAAGGGCGGCACACAGCGTTTTCATGGCTCCACTTACTGGTATTACCGTCACGAGTGGATGAACGCGAGAGATTTTTTCAATAATCGCAACGGCGTCGCGGCGACGCCCCGCCGTGTGCAAACGCCGGGCTTCAACATCGGCGGCCCGGTCTACATCCCTGGAAAATTCAATCCCAACAGAAACAAGCTGTTCTTTTTCTCATCGTTCGAATTCATCCGCGAAAAGCGGCCACAACCAATCCGGCAGTTGACTGTGCCAACGGAGATCGAGCGCGCCGGCAACTTCACGCAGTCGTTCGACACCAATGGCAAGCTCAAGATCGTTAATGACCCACTCAACGGCAAGACGCCATTCCCGGGCAACATCGTCCCGGCCGGGCGCTTCGATCCGAACGGGCGCAATTATCTGAATCTGCTTCCTCTGCCCACAGCGGTCAACCGCGTCATCGCCCGTTACAACTACAATTTCCAGGCGCAGGAAAGCCTCGACATCCCGAGGGTCTTGCATACGACCAGGATCGACTACATCGTGAACTCGAAGACAACGCTCTGGGTTAAGTACAACTTCTGGAGAGAAGACCAGCAGGGTTGGGCCGTCAACGCCGGCAACGCCAATTGGGGCTGGCTGCCCGCACACTACCTGACCCAGACGCATGCGCCGGTCTTTTCTCTGACACGGATCATCAGCCCAACGACGATTCTCGAAGTCTCCGCACGCATGTCGCGCTTCACCGAGAACGGCTCGGCGCTGAACGACTCCGATTACACGCGGCTGAGCCGCACGACAGCGGGCGTGAACGTCCCGCAACTCTGGCCAGGCAATAACCCGCACAACCTGGTTCCGGAAGCTACGTTTGGCGGGGTCAACACTCCGGCGAATCCCAGCTACAACGATCGGTTCCCGCTTCGCGGCGCGGAGACGCCGTTTTTCTCCGATGCAATTCTGACCAACACGCGCGGTTCACACGTGATGAAATTCGGCTTCTATGCGGAGCGCTGGAAAGCAATTAAGGGCGAATCCGGCACCTGGGCCGGCACGCTCGATTTCAGTACCGACGCGAACAACCCGAACGAATCGAATCACCCGTACGCCAATGCCCTGCTGGGCAATTTTAAAACCTATACCGAATCAAACAGCCGTCCGCCTCTCTATGAGCAAACCACGTCGCTCGAATGGTTTGCACAAGATAATTGGAAGATCTCGCGCAAACTGACTTTGGACATGGGCGTTCGCTTCGGGTGGTCGCAGCCGTTCTACAGCCCTCGCCGCCAGGAAGCAGGCTTCGTCCCCGGCACCTGGGATTCCGCCAAGACGGTTCAACTGATGACCCCGGTCCGGATTAACAATGTGCGCAAAGCGCAGCACCCGCTGACGGGAGAGATCTACCCACTCACCGTGATCGGTGCGATCGCTCCCGGCACAGGCGATCCTTACAACGGCACCGTGAACCTGATGACGAACCTGGACTATCCGCATGGACTGCGCAAGAACAGCGGCATCAAGGCGGCTCCGCGTTTCGGCTTTGCCTATGATCCATTCGGCAACGGCAAGACCGCGATTCGCGGCGGGTTCGGCGTGTTCTATGAGATCCATGAAAAGGACTTGTGGGCGTATGCCCTGCACCTCGATCCGCCTAACCAATTGACGCCACAAATTTTCTATGGCAATTTGAGTTCCTTCAGCAACACGCAGGGATTCCTGTTCCCCTCGAACACCTCCGGTCTCAGTTCCGACCGCACCCTCGCGAGGACTATGAATTACAGTTTCGGAGTCCAGCGCGCCGTCGCCTGGGGCGTCATGGCCGATGTGGCCTACGTGGGCACGCTCGCCCGGCACCTGCTAGAGCGTAAGAATCTAAATTCGATCGCTGCGGGTACAACATATCTGCCCACGTCGGCGGACCCCAGCAACACCACCGGCATCTTAGCGACACAATACCTGCGACCGTACCTTGGCTATGGAAATATTCAGTATTACAACTACGATTCGAATTCCAGTTACCACTCGCTGCAGGCGGTGGTCAACCGCCGTTTCATGAAGGGAGTCCAGGGCGCCATCGCCTACACCTGGTCAAAAGCGATGGATTACGGCGACAACGACACAGCCAACCTCAGTAACCTGATCAGCCCGAAAATCTGGAATTACGGCAAAGCGGGCTTCGACCGGACGCACATTTTAAAAGCAAACTGGATCTGGGAACTACCGAAGGGCAGCAACTTGGCGGGCGCCTCTGTGCTCAGCAAGGCGATTCTTGACGGATGGCAGATGTCGGGCATTCTGACTATCATGAGCGGCGCGCCGACCGGCGTGACGCTGCAACTCGTTTCCGGGAGCGCGACCAACTGGTCCGGATCGCCCACCGACGGCGCGCGGCCGATGATGATCGCCAATCCGATCCTGCCGAAGGACCAGCGGACGTTTGAGAGGAACCTGAACACGGAAGCCTTCGCACTTCCGGCGCGGGCCACATTGGGCAATGCACCCAAGGATGTGTTTCGAGGACCAGGCAGAAACAACTGGGACATCTCGCTGTTCAAGAACTTCCGCTTGACCGAACGCTTCCGGGCGCAGTTCCGCGGCGAAAGCTACAACACGTTCAACCACACGCAGTTCGCTAGCGTGGACACAAATGCGAAGTTCGACAACAACACGGGAGCGGCGGCCAATCCGCAGTTCGGCCAGTTCCTGACCGCAAACTTCGCGCGCCGCATGCAACTTGCGCTGCGCATTACTTTTTAGAAGAAGATTTTCACGGCAATCTGGACGATGTGTCCCGCCGCGTTACAGGATGCTTTCGCACGCGACTGCCGGTTAACTCGATCCGGTCTTGCCTGACGGGCACAGAACCGGCCCAGTCCGAAAAGTCTTCGTAGACTCTAGTTTAGGAAAACGATTAAGGAGTTGATCCTGCTTGGATTGCTCCACCACGCAAAGTATCCCGATATTGCCGTGAAGGGCAAACGTCAGGAATCGTTACAGACTCTATCGCGGCGTCGCTTGTTCTTCCGTCGCGGAGACCTTCGCCACCGGACCCGCATTGAACGCCAGGCGCCGATCGGGTTTGGCTGCGCCACGCCAATTCGTGAAGCAGTCGTAGACGATGCGGAAGATCGTGCGCCGGTTTTGTGCGATCACCTTGAGCCACGCCCATGTGCTCGTTTGCGGGAAGTAGATGCCCCGGAAGGCGAGCCGCGCCAGAATGTGGCTGATCTTGTAAGCGGCCGGAGCGTCGGCGATCGAGTCGATCGCGTGCCACGTGGCCTCGGGACTGTAGGATTGGCTCCAGGCGTGGCGAACTTCGGCTTGCACTTCGGGCACTGTCATCCTCAACGGCGTGTGCGCCATGTGGAACGGGGCGAAATCGAGCCAATGTTTGGGACGCGTCAGACGTCCTTCCTTCTCCAGGCGCTCATAGAGGGGCGTGGCGGGAAAAGGCGTGATCTGTCCGAAGACGGGCAGTACCGGGGGCCATGTACGCATCTGCGCCATGGTCCTGTCGGCAACGCCGACTGTATCGTTGTCGAGCCCGAAGATGAATGAGGTAATCGCGTAGATGTTGCGCTTGGCCAACCGGTCCAGCACCTCGGCGTACTCGCCGGGTTTGTTGAAGCTCTTGTTGACGCTGGCGAGGTTGGCGGGGTCCAGCGATTCCATGCCGATAAAGATCCACCTGCCGCCCGATTCCGCGATCAGGTCGACGAGTTCCTCATCACGCAATAGGTTCGCGCTAATCTGGCCGACCCAGGACGTCTGGGCACCGGCGGCGATGATATCGCGCAACAAGGATTTCGTGCGTTTGATGTTAATCGCGAAATTGTCGTCGACGAAGAAGACCGCGAACTTGCCTTTCGTCCGGGCGGCGCGAGCCTTGAGGCGCAGCATCTCGTCGACGATGCTCTCATTGGTGCGGAAGCGGATCGAGTCGCCGAAAAAGCCGGTAACCGTGCAGAACTCGCAGCCATACGGGCAGCCGCGCCCGGATTCGATGGGAATAATGTGGAAGGTTTCCCATTCGGCTTTGTAGTGCGCGAAGATTTTTCGAAAGAAGGCGGGAATGCGGTTGAACTGGTCGATGTCGATCGACTCCCACGGAATGCGCGGGTAGTCTGTGAGGTCTGGCTTGCGCTCCTGCCCGAATTCGTCGACCGGCTTGTAGATCTCTTTGAGTTTTCCGCACGCGGCGTCGGCTACAATGATCGGCCAGGTTTCGTCGGCTTCGCCCAGGGCGATGGCGTCAGCATGGCGCGGACCGCCGTCGCGGCCGAGCGCCTCGTCGGGACACTCGGTGACGTGAGGGCCGCCCATCACGACGGGAATTCCAGCGGCGCGCAGGGCGTCAGCCACTCGATAGGCTTTCGCCACCATGCGGGTCATCGCGCCGATTCCGACGAGACCGATCTTGTTGTCGAGCGCGAACTGCACAAACTCGGCATCGGTCATCGGGCGCGCGTTACCGTCGATGAGGGTCACTTCATGGCCCGGCGGGGTGAGCGATTCGAGCAGAAACATCCAAAGGTGCGGCATGAAGTTGCGCGTCACACCGTTGTCGGGGTTATAAAGCAGAATTTTCATCAATCCACGCCGGTCTTGCGTGGCCTCGTCGCCACAGCCGTTCCTTTCACCGGCGCCTCGGTCCCAGGGTGAGTGCTTAGTGCTGGACGCCTTCGGGGTCAGTTCAATTCTCGAATTGTATCACTATTCACGGCTTACCCTTGTGCTGGCTTGCCGTTGATCGTGACGCCCGCGAGTTCGAGACCCTCAACGTTCTCAACAACATTAGCCTGCTTGACCTTCTCAAAGACGCAGTTTTTCAGGCGCACGCCGCGGATCGGCGCTTCCGGGAAGGCGCGCAGGTAAAGCGCGTACTTACTCTGCTTACAGACAATGCCGCTGACCTCGATGTCCCGGACGACCGGCTTGAAAGCGCCGTTGGCGCCCTCTTCATAATGGAAATCGATATCGATGGCCGCACCAGCGATCTGGCCGGCCTGAATATTCCGGATGGCGACGTTTTCGACTATGCCGCCGCGCACCGCGTTCGTTTTGATGCGCAGTACGCGATCGAGATTCGGGCTGTCCATGCGGCAATCCTCCGCGAAGATGTTGCGCGCGCCGCCGGAGATCTCGCTGCCGATCGTCACGCCGCCGTGGCCATCCTTCATGACACAGCCCCGTATGATCACGTCCCGCACTGGTACGGCGACACGGCGCCCGTCTCCATTGCGGCCCGACTTCAGCGCGATGCAATCGTCGCCGGTGTCGAATTCGCAGTCCTGAATCAGCACGTCACTGCACGATTCCGGATCGCAGCCGTCGTTGTTCGGACCGTGGCTGCTCACCTGCACACCGCGAATCGTGACATTTGTGCAGAGCACGGGATTAATTTCCCACATCGGCGAGTTGCGGATCCGGACACCCTCGATCAACACGTTGCGGCACTGGTACGGCTGGATAAACTGCGGGCGCAGGAGCGCGCCTTCACCGAAGAGCCGCTCGGCGACTGGTGTATTATTTTCGCCCATCGCGATCATACGGTCGCGCGCCTTGCTTTGGTTGGGCTCGCCCTTCTTCCAGCCGCAATCGGTGCGGCCTTTCCACGGCCACCAATGCTCGCAATCGGCCTGGCCGTCGAGCGTGCCCGCGCCAGTGATGGCTATATCCTGCTGCTTCCAGGCGTAGAGCAAAGGCGAATAGTTCATGCACTCGACTCCCTCCCAGCGTGTGTAGACCAGAGGCAGATACGCCTTCGGATCGCGGCTAAAGCGCACCACGGCTCCAGCCGTGACATGCAGGTTGACGCGGCTCAGCAGGTGTATCGCGCCGGTCAGGAAAATGCCGCCGGGAACGATGACGCGGCCGCCTCCGGCTCCGTGGCACGCGGCGATAGCGCGCCGGAACGCTTCTGTACAAGTGGTCGCGCCGTCTCCCTTGGCGCCGTAAGCCGTGATGTCGAAATCGCGTTTGGGAAACACGGGCGCCTGGATGCGCGCAAGGATCGATGGCACACGCGCCCAGGGATCCACTTCGGCTGCTTGCGCCGGCCAGAGCGCGGCGGCTCCGGCGAGGGTGTTCACAAAGTGCCGCCGTGTCTCGGTCCGTTGTTGGCTATTCATGGTTCAATCCGTCTCGCACTCACTGAATAATGAACTCGGGCGCGGGCTGGTCCAGGGCGCGTCCGATGTAATACCCGCCGATCAGTCCGCCAAGCGCCGCTCCGAAGATCGCGATGCCGACAATTATGCCTACAACACCTTCCGACGTGTCCACTCCAGAGCTTACCCCGGCCGCGATACCCGCTCCCGCGCCGAGTCCGCCAAGCGCTCCGATCAGACGACCGTGGCCGCTCCTGCCGTGGAAGCGCACGGTCTTGATCTGCTCTCGCGAAATTTTCGACTCTCCCGCCGCCGCGGCCCATTGCCGTGTGGCCTTGACCGGCTTGACGATCAGACCCGTCGCTTCGATCCGGATCAGGTCCGTCTTGACCACGGCCCCGTCCGCAAGTGTGATGCGGAGATTGGAGCCACGCAGTTTGCGCTCCGCCACTTGCTGCTGAAAACTGTCCCAAGTGGTCCGGATTAACTCGCGTTGTGCCGCGGCGGCCGGGCTGGGAAGGAGCAACGCGGCGCACAGCAGAGCAAGCGCTTCGTGCCAGAGCGGAAGGCGAAGTGTTGGTTTCATAGCCGAATTCCTCAGGAGTCGCATTCTATGAGATCGAGAGTACCCAGGAGCATCGGCAGAGTCAAGTGCGCGGACGCGGAGTGATGTCCGCGCCGGGACTGCCTCCGGCGTATCCGGAGCGTTTCGGCGGCTGGCAGTCTGTGCGGCGACTGGACTAAGGTTGTTGCACTCTCGGCATACGGGTATATAGTCCGGCGTAGGTTTCTGCCGATAGATCTCCTGAAATCGTCAGGTAAGAGAGATCTCAATGTCCACAGCCGTACATTGCCGATTGTCGTTGATGGAGGTTCCGGGGCGCTCGGAAGCTGAACACGCAGTGTCGGAAGCGTGCAGGCAAGGACGTCCGGCGTTTGCCGCAGTGTTCGTCGCGGACAAACTACTGGCGATCAGCGAGAGGCTGGGATATGCGGCCGGGGATAAGCTGCTGCTCGATTTCAGCCGCCACTGGGCCGAGTCCTTGCGCTACGGCGATAAACTCTACCGTTGGAGCGGCACTTCGTTCCTGGCGGTCCTGCGCCGCGATGCAAATTGGCGCGAAGTGCTGGAGGAGATCGAAGAGTTGGCCTCCGCGCCATGCCAGGCTTGGTTGGACTGTACGGACGGGCAGATACCTGTCGCGCTCAGCGCCAAGGTAGAACTGCTTGCGACGGCCGGAGTCGTGAGCGGCGCAGAAATAGTGCGAGCGATCGATTATTTCGTGGCCGCCAACGTCAGCTGATTTTCCGCTCATACGAACGCCGGCTCTGCCGATAAGCGCGGTGTGGAACGAAGAAGCGAAGTTCGCTTTGAAACCGACGCCGCGGTGATGGCGATTCTGCTGGGCGAACCCGACCGCGCATTGCCTGCCCGACTCGTCAACATCTCAGGAAGAGGCATGTGCCTGCGGATGGACACAAAAGTCGCGGCGGGTGTACCGATTCGGGTGGACATGAACGATACGATGTATCTGGGCGAATCGTGTTTCTGCGAAGAAGCTCCGGGCGGTGGGTACTTCCTCGGGCTTAGGCTGGAACAGGCGCTCTATGATATGGGCACACTCCAGACCTTGGCCCGACAGCTGCGGAAGGACACGGAACCCGCCGGGCACCGGCCCGCACACGGCAGTCTACGGGGTAATTAAAGCCTTAACCCCAACCGCTACCGACACGAGCAAGACGGCCACCAGCGACGCGAAGAGCCACTGGGCTACCGTATTTGTCACCGGCCCCCTGTAGAGATTCTTCTGTAGAATGTGAGGCATCGGAAACTCCTACTTCTTTAGTTGGTTAGATGATAACCCAAGCCGGCCGGTTTCCAAACAAAAAAAAATACTTATGTTCGCGTCCCTCGCTGTCACCGCAACCACTTTCGCGTTATGCTCTTGATGAATGAACAGAAAGTCTGTGGTCGTTGTGGGCAGCGCCGGCCAACTCGGCGTTGAACTGGTGCGCGAGTTTACCGAGCGCGGTTATCGTGTCACGGCCTTGGGGCGAAACTCGCTCGACATCACCAACGCGGCTCGCACCGAGCGCTGCATCGCCGAGTTCGATCCCGGCATTGTGCTCAACGCCGCCGCCTATAATCAGGTCGACTTGGCCGAGGCCGAGCCAGACCACGCATACGCAGTCAATGCACTGGGCGTTCGCAATCTGGCGCTGGCCTGCCGCCAGACAGACGCCCGTTTCGTGCACTTCTCGACGGATTACGTTTTCGACGGGCTCGCCCGAGAACCTTACAGAGAAGACGACGCGACGCATCCGCTCGGCGCCTATGCGGTCTCGAAGCTGGCAGGGGAGTTGTATGCTAAGGCGTACCTGGATGACCCTCTGATCGTGCGTACCTCGGGCGTTTACGGCCCGGGTGGGCTACTCAACAACCGCGGCAACTTCGTTGAACTCATGCTACGGCTCGCGGCCGAGAACAGCCCGATCCGGGTCGTCAAGGACCACATCGGCTCGCCCACCTATGCACCGTTGCTCGCCGCTCGCTCAGCCGATCTCGTCGAGCGCGGACTCGGCGGCACGTTCCATGTCGGCGGAGGCACAGCGATCACCTGGTTCGATTACGCCAAACGTATCTTCGCCTTGGCGGGCGTAAAGAAACCGGTTTTGAAAGCCACCAACGAGCGGGAATACAGAACAGCCGCGCGGCGGCCGAAATACTCCGCCCTCAGCAATGCCAAAATGGAAGCGATTGGGCTCGATCCGATGCCTGCGATCGATGAAGCCTTGAAGCTGTACTTTGCGGCACGAGTCGCGGCCGCCGAATAGGTGTCCTGCGGCAAGGCTCGAGGCCCAACGCCCGGCCAGCCGCGACACTCGACTTGATCGGCGCGTTCGATTTCCGCGCCAGACTGGAGCGTTGGAGCGCTATGCCGACTTACGGTCATACACACGGTAGTCAACCTACCCTCTCCGAAGTCCACAGCAGCGTGACGACGTCACAAGTCTCGATCTGGCGGCGCATGTTTGCCTTCGCCGGGCCAGCCTACCTCGTCAGCGTCGGCTACATGGACCCAGGCAACTGGGCCACCGACCTCGAGGGCGGCGCGCGTTTCGGCTACAAGCTGCTTTGGGTGCTCGTGATGTCCAATCTGATGGCCATCCTGCTGCAAACGCTGAGCGCGCGGCTGGGCATCGTGAGCCGCCGCGATCTGGCGCAGGCGTGCCGCGAGATGTACCCGCGCACGGTGTGCCACATGCTCTGGGTGCTCTGCGAAATCGCGATCGCGGCATGCGACCTGGCGGAGGTGATCGGCGCGGCCATCGGACTGCACCTGCTGTTTGGCATTCCCGTCCTCGCCGGCGTGCTCATCACGGCGGCCGACACGCTTCTGATTCTGTGGTTTACGAAGTTCGGCATCCGCCTGATCGAGGGAGTGATTCTCACGTTGATCGCGATCATCGGCGGCTGCTTCTTCATCCAGATCTGGCTGGCAAAACCCAACTTCTTCGAGGTGGCGACAGGCTTGATTCCCCGCATCGATGGGGCGAGTCTCTACGCCGCCATCGGAATACTCGGCGCGACTGTCATGCCGCATAACCTATACCTTCATGGGGCGCTGGTTCAGACGCGGCGTGTCGATGAGACGACCGAAGCCAAGCGCATCGCCTGCCGCTACAATTTGATCGATACCGTGGTGGCGTTGAATGGGGCGCTGTTCATCAACGCGGCGATCCTGATTATGGCAGCAACGGTCTTCTTTTCGCGCAGCATCGTCGTGACGCAGATCGACCAGGCGCACCTTCTTCTGGCCCCGCTTCTCGGCACCGGCGTGGCAAGCGTCTCGTTCGCCATCGCATTGCTCTGCGCCGGGCAGTCCTCCACCTTGACGGGCACAATGGCCGGCCAAGTGGTCATGGAAGGCTTTCTCAACTTCCGCATGCGCCCCTGGTTGCGGCGTTTCATCACGCGCATGGCGGCCGTAATTCCAGCCGCTATCACAGTTTATGTATCTGGCGAGGTAGGAACATATAAGCTACTCATATTAAGTCAGATAATTCTCAGCTTGCAACTTCCCTTCGCGGTCATACCGCTGATTAATTTCACGAGCGACCGAAAGCGCATGGGAGATTTTGTAAACGCGGGCTGGGTCCGGATTCTGGCATGGGCGGTAGCCATCGTGATCGTGTCGCTCAACGTGTGGCTGCTCGTGGACGCGTTCTCGAACTGGATAGCGATGGCCGGCGCCTACCGCATTCCGGTTTCCATCGCGCTATACACATTGAGCTTCGCGCTGCTGTTACTGCTCGCCTGGGTCACCCTGGAACCTGTACTGCCGGGATGGCTTAAGCGCTACCGCTACAAACCCAGCGGGATGCTGGCGCCGGAGTACGAGGCGGTCGAAGTGCGCAAGTACGCCAAAATTCTGGTCACGCTCGACCATTCCGATATCGACCGAGAGGCCATCGGCCATGCTGCGGCGATGGCGCGGCAGGACGGCGCCAAGCTCTTCCTGCTGCACGTCGAGGAGGGCATCACCAGCGTTGTGTATGGCGAACAGGCATCGACCTCCGAAGTGCGCGCTGGTGAGAGCTACATGAACCGGATTGCGAGTGCCGTGCGCAGCCAGGGCATCGATGTCGAGGAGATCGTGATCCACGGCGAAAGACCACGCCAAGCTATTGTGAAGTGCGCCCGAGAATTGCAGCCAGACCTGCTGATTATGGGAGCCCACGGGCATAAGGGATTTGAAGACTTCATCTTCGGGACAACTATTAATGCGGTACGTCATGATGTGGATATCCCGGTCCTCATCGTCCGCTGACGCCGCGACTGTGACGCACGCCGCCAGCGTGTGTCCCAAAGTGCCCCGCTTGCGTGTCTCGAAACGACAATTCCGGGTCCGGCGCAGCGCTAAGTTATTTATTTTCAGTGCGTGTTAGTGGTTATAAACGTGCTCACAAAGCTGGCGTGACTCGGCTCGCCATTTCGACCGCGCTTTGTAGTGTGCTGGCCTTGTGCCTGACCGGACAGGCCGCTACGCTCGAGCGCCTGAGCACCGACGAGATGATCGCCAAGTCCACGGCGATCGTTCGCGGCAAAGTGCTCAGTGCCCGCAGCGCCTACCGCGGTCCCATGATCTACACCTACTCGCGCGTTCAGGTGCTCGAACGCTGGAAGGGCGCTCCTGCTTCCATAGTGGAAGTCGCCACGCCCGGCGGCAAGGCAAACGGGATGGAGCAGAACTTTTCGGGCGCACCGGCGCTGGAGCTAGGCTCTGAATACCTGTTTTTCCTTTGGACGGGCAAGTCCGGTATCACGCAGATCATTGGACTGTCGCAGGGCGTTTTCGACGTCAAGAGCCTGCAGGGACAAATGTTGGTGATGCGGCCGGCCAGCGGCGAGGTGATGCTGGACGCCACCACCAGATTGCCGGTGAGCGATGCGGCAGTCTCCATACCGCTGCGTGAAATGAGTCAGAAGATCTCCCGGTCGCTGGCGAGCGGAGGCACGCGTTGAACATGCGGATCGCGTGCAGAATCACCGCGCTGGCCGCAGGGTCGTTCCTGCTGGCCGGTGGTGCATCCGCGTACTATCATTTTGTCCATTACAATACACGCACTGGCCCGTACACAGCGGTCTATGAGAAATTCGATCTGAATAGCCTGCCCAACAAGACCGTGCTTTTCTTTCTGCCTGAACAGGGTCCGGCGCAGCTCGCTTCGACTGATTCTTTGAACTCACTGTCGAGCCAAATCCGGGCCGCCGCCAAGGTCTGGAACGACGTCGAAAGCTCGGACCTGCGCATCGCCTATGGCGGAACGGCTCCGGCTGAATTACCGCAAAGTTCGCCGGGCATCGATGTGATTTTCGATGAAATGGCCCCAGGCATCATCGCACTGGGCGGTCCTACCAAGCGCGGCACGCTGTCCGGCTTCGGGAGCGGCCTGTTCGTACCGATTACGCGTTCGGTGGTGACGTTCAATCAGGATTTGACCCAGCGGCCGAGTTACAGTGATGCCTTTTTCATGACGGCGGTGCATGAACTCGGGCACGCCATCGGATTACAGCACACGCTCACCGCAGCGACTATGTCGACCGAGATTACACGAGCGACCTCGAAAGCGCGCCCTCTCGCGGCCGACGACATAGCGGGCCTTTCACTGCTCTACCCCACTGGTTCGTTCAAGGCCAATACAGGAACGATTGCGGGGCGCGTAGCGGCAAGCGGTTCGGGCTTGGGATTGGCGTCGGTAGTAGCCATTTCACCGAACGGCGCGGCGGTGAGCGCACTGAGCGCGCCAGACGGCACATACCGCATTGAGGGCATTCCGGCCGGCAGTTACTATGTCTATGCGCACCCGCTTCCGCCTGCACTGCCCGCGGAAGTTAGCCCGGCGAACATTATTCCGCCGACGGATGCGGACGGGCGCTCGATAGCCTCGTCGGGCAGCTTCGAGACTCTCTTTTATCCAGGACTGAAAGATTGGCAGTTGGCGGCCCTACTTCCGGTCGGCGCCGGTCAGACGCTCGAAGGCGTCAACTTTAATGTGCAACGCATACAGCGCCCTGCGGTTCATTCGGTGCAGGCCTTCGGATATCCTGGTAGTTTCGCCGTAAAACCGGCTTACGTCAACTTCAATGGAGGGCGGCAACTGGTCGCGGCGGCTGGTTCGGGGCTGGTGGCCAACGGCGCTCCGGCGCCGGGCTTGAGCGTAAGTGTACTAGGCGGCGCGGCGAGCGTATTGCCGAACAGCCCGCGCGCCTACACGGCCGACTACATCCTGATCGACTTTCAACAACAGTTCCCCGCCCCACCCGACGGACCACGCCATTTGGTTTTTTCGCTGAACAACGACATCTACGTGCTGCCGGGCGGCTTTAGCGCGGTGCAGCGTCAGCCACCCACGATCACGTCGGTGTCTGCCGCTCCGGACGGTAGCGGCCATGTGCTTGTAACGGGAACAAATCTCAGCGCCGAGACAAAAATCCTGTTCGACGGCGCTGCAGCGACTCTAATTGAAGCCACTGCGCAGGGGCTACTCGTCGGCGTTCCGCCCGCGGCGCCCGGACACAGAGCAACGTTGACGGCGCTGAATGCGGACGGCCAGACGTCGATGTTCCTGCAGGCACAGACGCCTACCGTTTATCAGTATGACGGCGCGTTCGACACAGCGTCTCTCAGCGTATCGCCGAATTCGTTGCCGGCTGGCAGCGAGAGCCTGGTGGAAATCACTGTCAACGGCGCGGCGCTAACGGATGGTCCACTCGCGCTGGGCTTCGGAACAAGCGACGTAGTGGTGAGACGCAGTTGGGTGGTGGGTCCGAACCGCGTCCTGGCCAATGTCAGTATTGCGGCGGGAGCCGCGGCCTCCACACTCAACCTCACACTGGTGAGCGGACTGCGCGCGATCTCTCAACCATTCGCGGTACAGGTGCAGCCGCAGAATCCGCGGCGCTTCTACCTCTCGCCGAACGCCGCCAATGCGAATCCCGCTGCGGGCGGGCTGATTCCGGGCAGCACCATCGTGATGCAAGTTCCGAATCTGACACCGCTGCAAGCTGCGGCCGGTCTGACGCTGAATGTTGGCGGCGTCACCGCGTCCAACTTCTCCGCATTGGCTGGACAAATCGCATTCACGCTGCCGAACCTGCCGGCAGGACCGGCAATTGTGCGCCTGCAATCGGGCGCGGATAGCGCCGCAATCGTGATCCAGGTCGACTCTTCGGCTGGCAACATCGTCTCACTGACCCTCGGCAGTTTCCCGCTGGATGCCCAGCGCGGCATCCGCAACGGCGATGTGCTGACGGCGCTGTTGAATGGCTTCGGCGACCTCGGAGCAAGCATCGCGACAAGCCGCGTTCAAGTCTACATCAATGGCATCGAGCAACGCGTCAGTCAGGTGACGCAGGTTTCCGGCAGCACTCCGTTCCAACTGGTCCTTTTCAGCGTGGGCGCGGTCCCGGTGGGAACGCATACGCTGATCATCGTGTTGGACGGCCGCCCGAGCAACCCCTACGAAGTCTCGGCACGCTAGTCTCTCGTCGCTACCACGGCTAAGTACTACGCTGATTGCGACTGGAAGCAGATCGAGTGTGCTACCGTAATCCTCATAATGGGTGCGTTTGAATCTGAGAAAACTATGTTCGAGGTTTACCGCGAGACCTCCTACACTGGGCGATACAAGGTGGTTTATTTCACCGAACTGCAGGACCATAACAAGGAGTCGGAGATCAACCGGGCGATGACCGGCGACCACTTCTTCGATGGATTTCTGAAGAATTTCACCAAAGACGAAGCAAAGCTTCGCATCGACGAACTTCTGCAACGACTCAACGACGGGGAGCCGCTCACGCCGGAACAGTTCGCCTCTGAGCTGGGCGCACACCTCGCCTAGGTGGCTCGACCTTGCCAATGGAGAGCCCACGTTAGATAATAGAAAACGGTAGTAATTTGCTGTACCAAACGCAAAAAATGAGCCTTCTGTAGTGAACCCCTGGGTTATCTGCAAGTCTTTTCGGGAATGCAACCCATGGAACAGCGCCGGGCAACGTCGAAAGATGGTCCGGATCTTTACATCGCTGTTTCTATCGCCACTGACCCACCGATCGCACATAGAAGCTCAGTTGCATCCTAATATCCTGGAGACTGTGCGCCCATCTTCGTTCGTGCTGAATTGGCGTCCGCAATAGATGAATTCATTCCCGACAGGCGAGATCTTTGCTGGTGGGTTGGCCGCCTACGTTCTTGGATCGATCTCAGGCCTCCTGCTGCGAGCAAGCCCAGGCAAAGCGCGGCGCGTCGGCTGCGTGCTTGCAGTGCTGGGCGCAGTACTCCAAGGCATCGCCGGAATCGCAGCGCTGCTTGGCGGAGCAGTTGAGTGGTCGATTCCATCCGGAGTCCCGCTCTTCGCCTACTCCTTTTCTCTAAACCCTGTTTCTGCCTTTTTCACTATCGCGCTTTCAGTGCTTACCGCGGCCGTCTCGGTCTACTCCCTCGGGTATCTGTCATCAATGGAAAAGGGAACGAATCTCGGGCTGCTGTCCTTTTTCTACAACGCCCTCTTACTGAGTCTGGCCGTGATCTTTACGGCGTCGAACGCTTTCTTATTCTTGATCGCTTGGGAACTGATGGCGCTTACTTCCTACGCTCTCGTGACGTTTGAGCACACATCGGAGGAAACCAGAAGCGCCGGGTTGCTTTACCTGATCATGTCGCACATCGACGCGGGCTGCCTGCTGCTTGGATTCGCCCTGCTCGGTCACAACGCCAAGAGTTTAGACTTTTCCGCACTTCGGGAAGCTGCCCCGCTTCTCTCTCCGCAACACCAGACTGCGGCTTTCCTATTCTTCCTCCTGGGGTTCGGCATTAAAGCAGGCGTAATCCCTGTGCACATCTGGCTTCCAGCCGCACATCCCGTGGCCCCATCCAATGTGTCCGCCCTGCTTTCCGGGATCGTGATCAAAGCGGGTATCTACGGGATGGTTTTGGTTTTCCTCGAATTCCTGGGAGTCGTCCCGAACTGGATGGGAATCGTGGTGATTGTAGTAGCGGTGACGTCGGCGATCCTCGGGGTTCTCTACGCGCTCATGGAGCACGACCTGAAGCGTCTATTGGCCTACCACAGCATCGAGAACATTGGCATTATTATGCTGGGCCTCGGCGCCGCGATGATGTTTCGAACTGCAGGATATCCCCGGCTTGCGGCTGTGGCCGTGATCGCCTGCCTTTTCCATACGTTCAATCACGCCATCTTTAAGGGCCTTCTCTTTCTTTGTGCGGGTTCGGTCCTGCATTCTACACACACACGGAATATGGAAGAACTCGGGGGGCTGAACCGCCGCATGCCGTGGACCGCCTTCTCTTTCCTGATCGGGGCTATCGCAATCTCCGGATTGCCGCCCCTCAATGGCTTTGTCAGCGAATGGCTCACCTACCAGAGTCTGCTTGCCGGCTTTGGGACTACAAACGGTCTTGTCGGCCTGATGTTCCCGATCGCGGGCTCACTCCTGGCCTTGACCGGCGCCTTGGCTGCGGCCTGTTTTGTCAAAGCGTTCGGAATCACCTTCCTGGCGCTACCCCGGAGTCCGGAAGCTGAGAACGCGCATGAGTCGCCCGGCACGATGATCGCCGGAATGGGGATTCTCGCTGCTGCATGTATTGGTTTGGGCATTGGAGCTTCGTGGCTGCTGCCCTTGTTCGACGGAATCACCGGCCAACTCGTAGGTGCGAGTATTGGACGTGATCTCACGCTGGCCAATGGATTTGTGATCTCATCCGGGGTTCCTCATGGCGGCAGCGTTTCAACGGCGGCAATTGCAGCCATGCTGATCGCATTGGCGGCGATTCCGGTGTGGCTCTTCGTTCGACGGTACGCATTGCGGCGGGTTGGCCCTACCTGGGATTGCGGGTTGCCTGGTCTGGGTCCGGAGAATGAGTACACAGCGACTGCCTTCTCGAAGCCGCTGCGCATGGTTTTTGCCGCTCTTTACAAGCCTCGGCGGGAGATCCAGGCTGTGTTTGACGTCTCCCCTTACTTCCCCAAGGCCATCCACTTTGAGAGCGAAATTGAGCCAACTTTCGAAAACAGGCTCTACAAGCCTGCCCAATCAATGGTGTATTGGATTTCGTCGCGGATGCGGGCGATCCAGGCGGGGAGTATTCATGCCTACCTCGCTTACATCTTCATTACATTGGTGATCCTCCTCTTGTTCGGGGTGCGCCCATGACCTCGATCCTGTTGTCGACTACGCTTCAGTTGCTTTTCGTCTTGCTGCTTTCTCCGCTGATTAGCGGGATCATCCGGACGCTCAAAGCTCGCTTTCAGACGCGCCGGGGTCCAGGGATCCTGCAGCCTTATCGCGATCTCTACAAACTGCTCCGAAAAGGGATGGTCATCCCCGACAGCGCATCGTGGATCTTCAGTGCGGCGCCCATCGTCGTCTTTTCGACCGCCATCCTGGTAGGTCTCATGATCCCGATGATCTCCGCCGATGCGCCGCTCAGTCTCTTCGGTGGAGTTTTGGCCGTGGTCTACCTCCTCGGGCTTGGCCGATTTTTCCTGGCGCTTGGCGGTCTTGACACAGGCACTTCGTTCGGAGGGCTGGGTAGCAGCCGCGAAATGACGATTTCCGCTCTTGCCGAACCGGCGATGATGCTGGCCATTTTCACGGTTGCGCTGAGCGCGAACTCTACAAATCTGAGCGAAGTTGCGCGCTCAGCCATCGGGCAAAGTTGGCGTTTTCTAGCCCCATCGCAGATCCTCGCTTTTGCCGCAATGTTCATCGTGCTGATTGCGGAAACCGGGCGAATACCAGTAGACAACCCCGCCACCCACCTCGAACTTACGATGATCCACGAGGCGATGATCCTTGAGTACTCCGGCCCTTACCTGGCTTTGATCGAATGGGGCGCCTCCATCAAGCAGCTTATTTTAATGACGCTGCTGATCAACACTTTCTACCCTTTCGGGTTGAGTACAGAATTAACGCCTATTAGCATCGCCATTGGCTGCGGCTCTTACCTACTCAAGTTAGTGCTCCTTGCCTCGCTCATCGTCCTGGTGGAGACCACGAACGCGAAGATTCGGCTCTTCAGGGTTCCGGAATTGCTGGCGGTTGCGTTCATCCTCGGAGCCCTTTCATTGATTTCGACCTTTCTGTTCTAGGGAATCTCATGTACTTCTATCAGGACCCACAGTTCGGCGAGAGGATGATCACACTGATGGCCGCGCTGGTCCTCGTCCTGCAGATCGCGATGGTCGCGCAGCGTTGGTTGGTGACGAACATCCGGGTGTTCGCTGCCCAGTCACTCCTTCTGGCCGGCATTGCCAACACAATCGCCTACTTCAACAACGCTCCGCACCTCTACTTCGCAGCCGCCTTGACGATCGTGGTGAAGGTGATCTTTCTGCCCGTGCTCATGGAGCGCCTCGTCACGAAGATTGAACTCCGCCAGGAGATCGAGCCGTTGATCAACATACCGTTGTCGGTGTTGATCTCCGGAGGTCTGACGATAGTGGGCTACGTGGTGGCCGAATCGTTCTACCACCCCGAAACCGGCACCACGGCGGCGACGCTCGGCCACAACACATTGGCGGTCGCAATTTCCCTTTTCCTGATTGGATTTTTCATGATGCTCAACCGGCGTAAGGCCCTGACGCAGGTTCTCGCCTTGCTCTCCCTTGAAAACGGCCTCTTCCTCGCCGCCATCTCGCTCACCTATGGTATGCCGCTCGTCGTCGAACTGGGAGTCTTCTTTGACCTGCTGGTGGCCACGATGGTCCTGGGCATTCTGGTTTACAGAATCAGAGAGACTTTCGACTCGGTGGACGTGAGCAAGTTGCGGAGGCTAAGAGACTAACCATGGTGCTCTTCCTCCTCCTTCTGGTCCCGCTCTTCGCCGCGACTGGAGCGTTCGCGGCGCGCCGCCGCAGCCTCATGGAGGGCGTCAATCTCAGTGCGGCAGTGCTGACACTGGTCCTGGCCGTGATCCTGGCTGGATCGATCCTCAAGTACGGGACAGTCTCGGCGATGGGTGAACTCCTTTACGCCGATGCGATCAGTTCGCTTGTTGTCCTGCTTGTCGCGTTCGTCTATTTAGCTTGTGCCGTTTATGCTGTGGGCTACTTCCGGGACGACGAAAAGAGCGAGGTGTTCGAGGAAGATGTTCTGGGGACAGTCATGGTCGGTAAGCTTCGGAAATATTACGCCCTGACACCGCTGTTCGTCTTTTCGATGCTCCTCGTCGCCCTGTCCAACAACCTTGGCATCATGTGGGTAGCCATCGAAGGAACGACTTTGGCCTCGGTTTTCCTAGTCACTTTCTATGGGCGCCCCAATTCCCTTGAAGCCGCCTGGAAATATGCAATCATCGGCGGCGTTGGTTTGTCGATGGCCCTGTTTGGTACGATCCTGACCTACTATTCCGCACATGAGGTTTTGGGAATCGAGACGCTGGCGGGTTTGAATTGGTCGGTGCTGGCGACGAAGGCTTCGCAATTCGATCACACCACCATGCGGCTCGCGTTCATGCTGATTTTAATGGGATATGGGACCAAAGCCGGGATTGCGCCAATGCATACCTGGAAACCGGACGTGTACAGTGAGGCTCCTGTTCCAGTGGCAGCCATGCTCGCCGCAGCGTTGCTGAATTGCGCACTGTATGGACTTCTCCGATTTCTGATTTTGACGTCACGCTGCCTGGGTCCCGATTTTGCGTCGAACTTGCTCATCATCTTTGGCCTTCTTTCGATGGGCATTGCGGTACCGTTTGTGATCGTGCAGCGTAGCTTCCGCCGTATCCTGGCCTATTCGAGTATCGACCACGGCGGCATCATGATACTGGGTCTTGGCTTCGGCGGCCCTCTCGGCGCGCTCGGCATGATGCTTCACATGACTTTCCATTCCGTCACGAAGCCGCTGCTCTTCTTCTGCGCTGGCAACATCCAACAGCATCTAAAAACGGACCAATTTCGCAAGGTAAAGGGAGGCTTGATCCACGCAATGCCGATTAGTTCGGCTTTGTTCCTGATGACCACGCTCGCCGTGACTGGATCACCGCCCTTTAGCATGTTTCAGAGCGAGTTCACGATACTTCGCGCGGCTTTCGATGCCGGTCATTTCGTCCCCGCGGTGCTATACGTCTCTTTCCTGGTGGCGATCTTCGCTGGCTTCCTGGTCCACATTGCGCGATTAGTCCTCGGACCCGATCCGGGAATTCCTCACGCCGAAATCGGCGCATGGAAAAAATATTCGCTCATTGGTCTGGCCTCCGTCGTGATCATTTTGGGATTCTGGCTTCCGGCGCCACTGTGGGCGCTCATCCAAGCGGCCGCGCACATTGTGACGGAGGTTAGATAAAGGCGCCTATGCTTCCCTTTCTTGAGAATGTTGCCATCCGCCTCGGGAGTCAGGTGGAAGGGATTCTGGAGCGCCATGATAACGAGATTTATCTCCAACTCCGCGATTCCGACAGCTGTCCCGCTATTTCTATTCTTCGAGACGAATACCAAGCCCGCGTGGTGACTGTGTTTGCGGAGGATCGCTGTGCCACCGAAGGGTTCTTTTTCGTTTACCATGTCCTCGAATTTCCAGGAGATCCACGCTATCTCCTGGTATCGACGAAGGTCGATCAGGACGATCCCCGATTCCCTTGCCACTCGGTCGATGTACCCGCGCTGAACTGGCAGGAACGGGAAATCCAGGACATGTTTGGAATCCAACTCGACGGCCACCCCAACCCGCGCCGAGTTGCCCTGCACGACAACTGGCCAGACGTTCATCCGCTAAGGAAGGACTTCAGCCTCAATACTGTTCTTCCTGAGTTCGAGGGCGAACGGCATGTCTACCGGCCCGCACTCGGCGAAGGCGTCTTTCAAATTCCAGTGGGACCTGTCCATGCCGGCATCATCGAACCGGGTCATTTCAGCTTCGCTGTGGCTGGCGAACCCATTCTGTATCTGCAACTGCGCATGTTCTACACCCACAAGGGCACGGAGAAACTCTTCGAAGGCATGCCTGTCGGGCAGGCTGTATTCCTTGCCGAAAGCATATCGGGAGATTCAAGTTTTTCCCATGGCACGGCGTTCTGCCAAGCGGTCGAACGAGCCGGCGCAATCGAAGTGCCGCCGCTCGCCGCACGAATGCGCACAGTCCTTCTGGAACTGGAACGCGTGTACAACCACGTAGCGGATATCGGCGCCATCGCGACGGATGTCGGCTTCGGCATCGCCAACGCTCACGCAAGCCGTCTGCGCGAAATAATCTTCGGACTCAATGAGTTGCTGACCGGGAACCGCTTGCTCCGGGGCATGGTCCGCATCGGAGGAGTACGGCGCAAATGGAGCGAATCTCAACTTTCAGGCTTGCGGCAGACCGTCCATGAGTTCGAATCAGAGTTCCGTCACCTTGTCGAGCTGATCTTCTCCTCAGATTCGACCAGGGACCGGCTGGAACGCACGGGATTCCTGAGCCCCGCGAAGGCGCGAGATCTCGGAATTGTCGGTGTGGCAGGGCGCGCGTCCGGCATCGACCTGGATGTTCGCAGGGATCACCCCTACGCGGCATACGGCGACCTGAAGATCCAGCCCGTGCTCTACGAGGCTGGAGATGTTTGGCACCGCATGCAGGTTCGGATCGACGAGGTTCCCGCCTCTCTGAACATGATCCTGGAAACGACGGATGTGGCTATGGAGGGTGATCCGTACAACCCGTCGAATCAAGTTCCGCCGGGCCGTTGCGCACTAAGTTCGGTCGAGGGCTGGAGGGGGGAGATCATGCATTGGATTCGTGTGGGCGAGGATAACCGGCTGGAACGTTGCAAGATCAAAGACCCCTCGCTGAACAACTGGCCTGCTCTCGTCGAGGCCGTGCAAGGGAACATCATCCCCGACTTCCCGGTCATCAACAAGAGCTTCAACCTCTCCTATTCGGGAACGGATCGCTGACATGTTCAAGATTCTCAACCAAACGCTCAGGACCGGGATCGTAACCACCGGCTATCCGAAAGCGGCCGCCAATGTCGCGGAGGGCTTCCGGGGGTTGCCTAAGATTGATTTTTCCAGATGGCAAGATGCGCTGCCTGCCGCGGCTACCTGCCCCACCGGCGCGATCGCAGTTCGGGATCAGGGTGGTTTGCGCGATGTGACTGTCGACTATGGCTTGTGCGTTTTCTGTGGGCTCTGCGCGGAAGCCACGCCCGAAGGAGCGATCCAGATCACCCCGGAGTTCGAACTGGCAGTTGAAGACCGCCAGGAGCTAATCGTCTCGGCTCAGTACAGCCTCAACCACGACGGCTCACACCAGAAGCTGACATCGCTTCGGTCAGGATCCACTGCGGACGAACCTGCAGCCGAGCGGGCGGGCCGCAAGCTGAAGGAGAAGATTTCGGCTCTGTTCGGACGGTCTCTTGCGATCCGCGAGGTCGACGCAGGAAGCTGCAATGGTTGCGAATTAGAGATCCACGCACTCAACAATCCCATCTACGACATCGAGCGATTCGGCGTTCACTTTGTCGCCTCCCCTCGTCACGCGGACATGCTGTTGGTCACCGGACCAGTCACGCGGAATATGGAAGTCGCGCTGAAGAAGACATATCTGGCGACGCCCGACCCCAGGCTTGTCGTCGCTGTCGGCGCCTGTGGAATTAGCGGCGGAATTTTTGGCCAGAACTACGCATCGCTGGGCGGTGTGGATCAAGTCATACCTGTCGACGTCTTCATCCCCGGATGCCCGCCTCGGCCTCAAGCTCTCATGCAGGGAATACTAATGGCCATCGGTCGCATGGAAAAGACCTTCCATGCCTGTGTCTGAGTAGCACACCGTGCGACAGCAGTTGCCGCTGCGCGTGACGGAGTGGATGCGCGCTACCGGCGACCCGCGCAATCAGACCGCGAGAATCTCGCGAACGAATTGCGCCGTCTGTCCGATCTGATCGTTGAAGCGCTGGTACATGCCGATGATGAGTGCATCGGTTGGCTTTATGCCCTTCAACGCGACCTCCATGCGCTCCTTCACTTGCTTCGGCGAGTTCACGGAACGGCCCGCTGCGAGCACTTTGTAAACGAGGCAGGTCTTCTTCGCCTTGCGTATGGTCTCCATCATGCGCGGCGGGTCCGCAGGCAGATAGATCTCGCCGAGCGGCACGTTGCCGCCCAACATCTTCTCAAATACGGCGCGTGGACGGACCATGTAATAAAGACTGGTCATGTAATAGTCGACGTCCCACTGCTTCTCTTCCGAGTGTTCGACCTCAAGCGGATTGTGGCACGAGAGACCCACCATGCAACCGGTGTCGCGGATGCGCTTAAGGTAGTCGAGGCTGCGTTCAAATTGGCCCGCGTCCCAGAAGCGGTTGGTGCTGCCGCCGTGCTGAGCAATGCCCATCGGTTTCAGCTTGACGGCGCGTTGCAGCATCTCGGGCTTGTCGTTGAAGTCCGGGCGAGAGAGCAGCAGCAGTTGCAGTTTGCCACCTTCGTCTTTGTAGCGCAACCAATCGGTTTCGAGCCGTTCACTCCAACTCGCCTGCCATGTCGAAAGGCCGGCTCGCTCCAACTGACGCAGGAAGGAAAGCACGCGCTCCGTGGTGTGATACTCGCCCATGTGCGCCGAGAAGACGTAGTTGAAATGTGAGTAGCCGTAGATCGGATTCGCGCCCGCAATCAGGCGCGAGATCTGGTGCGGACCGAATGCGACGCGCGGCAGCAGAGTCCCAGCCTTCGCTTCTGGGACCTTATCGCCCGGTTGAGCTGTCTGCGCGCCGGCTATGTTGGCAGCGGCAAGCCAAGCCGCTACGGTGCCCGCGCCTTTGAACATGTCGCGGCGTTGCAGCGAGTTGTCGTCGATGGGCTCCAACTCGATCATGCCGTTCATCAGAGGAGTTGCGTCGTCATGCATAGATCCTTGTATATCATGCCGCCAGCGTCTTCATTGGAGTCTTGCCGCAGCCAGCGCACCGGAATCGTTACTCCGTGCCAAGGGAAGGCGAGATAGGTTAACTGACGAAACGCCCCCAGTCTGAGATTGCGCCCAACAAAGCACTGCGGGCTCAGGCGTACCGGCCGTTGGGAAAACGGATTGGAGCGAGAGTGTACCGTTGACATAATTTTGAACACTAATCCATTGCTTTTCAAATTTACTGGCCTTATTATCGTGTTGTTGTAATCTCGGCTAAAGGGGACCCGTAGATGCATAGAGTTAAGATTTTTCTGCCGTTACTTATTGCGGTTGCGTTTCTTCCCTTGTCAAAGGCGCAGAACGTAACTGGTTCTATCAGCGCTACAGTTACCGACGCAGGGGGCGCGGTAATTCCTAACGCTGAAACGACTCTGGTCAATCAGGCGACTGGAGTAGCGCAAACATCCCGGACAAATGTCTCCGGCATGGTCGTCTATTCGAGCATCATGCCGGGTACTTACGCATTCCGGATAAATGTGTCCGGCTTCCGTTCATACGAAATGAAGGACATCGTGCTGACTTCAACCGAGCGCCGGGATCTCGGCGAAATCGTGATGCAGGTAGGTCAGCTAAGCGAAAAAATTGAAGTTACGGCCCAGGCTACACCGGTGCAGACCGCCTCGAGCGAACGCGCCGGCCTGGTGAGCGGCGACCAGATGTTGAATCTCGCCATCAAGGGCCGGGACTTTCTGGGACTGCTCTCCATGCTGCCGGGCGTGATCGACACGCGCGCCGGTTCGCGCGAAGTCGGCATGACCGGAAACGTCCTGCAAGGTTTGCACATCAACGGCGGGCGCGAGAGTTCTATCATGTATGCGCTCGATGGCATTTCTGCCGTGGACACAGGTTCGAATACGAGCGTACACAACGAGCCGAACATGGATGCGATCGGTGAAGTGAAGGTGCTGACCAGCAACTATCAGGCCGAGTATGGCCGCAACAGCGCCGGCACAATCAACGTGATTATCAAGAGCGGTTCGCGCGACTTTCACGGCAGCGGTTACTGGTACTACCGTCATGAGACGCTGAACGCGAATGGCTTTTTCCAGAACCGCACGAACACCCTGAAGCCGATCTACCGCTTCAACAGCGGAGGGTACTCCGTTGGCGGTCCAGTCTATATTCCCAACAAACTCAACAAGAACAAGGACAAACTGTTCTTCTTCTGGTCCCAGGAGTTTGTGCGGCGGCGCCTGTATCCAGGAGTGCGTTTTACCACCACACCGAGTGCGATGCAGCGGGATGGTGACTTCTCGCAAACATTCGATGTAAATGGCGCGATGATCGCTATCAAGGATCCGACGACCGGCGCCAATTTCCCCGGTAACATCGTGCCTAAATCGAGGATCAGCACACAAGGCCAGGCAATCCTGAAGTTCTTCCCGCTGCCTAACTACGCTGAGACCGACCCGGCACAACGCTACCAGAGAAATTACCGATCCAACGTCAGCGGAGACAACCCGCGCAAGCAGGAAGTTTTCCGCTTCGACTATGCCATCACTCCGACGCTGAACGCCTACTTCCGCGGCATCCGCGACAACGACGATGAGAACTGGCCGTACGGATCGTGGGTCGCGGGTGATGTCAATTACGACATGGTCAATACGCTCCGGCCACAGCGAGGGCGCGGCGGCGTCTTCAGCATCACGAAGATTTTTTCACCGACCACGGTGAATGACTTCACAATGGGCGCAACCACGCGGGGGCAGACTTTCAATCCAGTGGATCCATCGAAAGTCGCACGCAGCATGATGGGGAACATCGGGCAATGGTATCCGGCATCGAATGAATCCAAGGCCATACCCAATGTAACTTTCGGCGGCGTGCCGAATTATATCAATCCCTCGCTTGGCAACATCCCGTACACGAACGAGAATCCTGTGTTTACGTTCGCGGACAACCTGAACAAAGTAATTGCGTCGCATTCGCTGAAGGCGGGCATTTACATCGAGCGCATGCGTAAAGATGAAGTTGGCGGGCCGAACACTCGTGGCGCGTTCGCGTTCGCACGCAATTCGAACAATCCGCTGGATTCGAACTATGCCTTTTCGAATGCTCTGTTGGGGAACTTCGACAACTACTCTGAAGGTAGCTTCCGGCCCTACTCGCACTATCGCTACACGCAAGTGGAGTGGTACGTGCAGGATTCCTGGAAGGTCAGCAGGCGGCTCACGCTGGATTTCGGCGTGCGCTTCTACAATACTCCCCCGGCGCATGATGACCGCTACGCGATCACTACATTCGATCCTGCTACGTACAATACCAAGACTGCCGCTGTCATGATTCGTCCGGGCAAGGACGCAGCCGGCAAACGGGTCGGCATCGATCCTCGCAATGGGCAGATCTATCCCCTGCCCTACATCGGACTGTTCGTTCCGGGCTCCGGCAATTACGCACCCGGAATGGTGGTAGGCGGCAAGGACTATAACCCGGGTCTTTATGACACTCCGCTAGTCTCGGTGGGTCCGCGCATCGGTTTCGCGTTTGATCCGCAGGGCAACGGCAAGATGGCGATCCGTGCCGGGGTTGGCATGTTCTATGACAGGCCGCAGGGCAACGTCTATTCCGGAACCAACGGGCAGCCTCCCGTGGCGTACAGCCCGACGTTGTACTTCAGTTCCATTGACACGTTCCTGCAGGCGCAAGGCACGGTCGGCCCGGCCGGTGTTAACGCGCCGCAAGTTGGCAGCAACCCGCTACCGAGGGTGATGAACTACAGCTTCGCCGTGCAGCGCGATATCGGTTTCGGAACTGTGATTGACGCGGCCTATGTCGGCAGCGCGGCACGTCACCTGCTGTATGCCCGCAACATCAACGCGATCCCGATGTACGCGCGCTTCGATCCGAACAATATCGACGCGACCACGGGCAGTGCGATGCAGGACAATTTCCTGCGGCCTTACCTGGGCATGGGCGACATCAACGTGCGCGGCTTCGGAGCAACGTCCAACTACAACTCGTTCCAACTCACGGCCCAGCGCAGGCGCTCCCGCGGAATCCAGTATGGTGTGTCGTACACGTACGCGAAGGCGCTCGGCGTGAACGCGGGCGATTTCGACGGCGTCAGCCCCTATTTTTCGATGCGCGACCGGAACTATGGACCGCTCAGTTATGACACCCCACACGCACTGAGTGTCAATTACAGTTGGGATCTGCCTAACCCGGCGCGATCATTCAAGAATCCTTTTCTGAATGTGGTGACGGCGAACTGGCAGGTATCCGGCGTGACTACATTTGCTTCGGGCACACCGTTCCTGCCGGGCATGAGCACAGTCGATTCCATCGACCTGACCGGCTCAACGGAAGGCGCACGCATCACGGTAATTGGCGATCCGCGCATGGACAAGAGCGAAAAGACGTTCTCGCGGAACTTCAAGACCGAGGCATTTGCGCGTACCGCCAAGGGCGATTTCGGCAATGCGGGAGTCGGCATCCTGCGCAATCCGGGCGTCAACAACTTCGACATCAGCATCACGAAGCGCATCGTGGTTACCGAGCAGCGCTACTTCCAATTCCGCTGTGAGATGTACAACGCGTTCAATCACACGCAGTTTTCCGGTTACGACACCGGTGCCCGCTTTGATGCGACGGGCAAGCAAGTGAACGCCAACTTCGGCGCATACAATGCGGCACGCGATCCGCGCCGCATACAGTTGTCATTGCGCTTTATGTTCTGAGTCGGTACCAAAGCCCACGGATCGCCCCAGGGATCCGTGGGCACAAAGGATCTCCGGCCTACGTACTCGCTCAGGCGAAAATGGTAGCATTCAGCGGAGATCCTATGCGGACCATACTTGCTACCGTTCTGTTTCTGATGGCCGGCTCAGCGCGAGCCGCGGAGTGGGATGTTGCGATCGAACAGATCACATTCGGTCCCCAGCACCACTTTTTTGGCTACATTGGCCATGTACGCACCATACCGTGGAATGCCAGTGGCCGCTACATCCTGTCGCTGCGCAGCGCGTTCCAGGACCACTTGCCTTCGCCATCAGAGGCTGCCGACGTCGTGCTGATCGACACGCATAAGAAGAACGAAGTCGTGGTCGTTGATCAAACCAGGGCCTGGAACTTTCAGCAAGGAACCATGTTCTACTGGAACCCGAAGGCGCCGGAGACCCAGTTCTTTTTCAATGATCGGGATGCCAAGACAAATCAGGTGTTCACCGTCCTCTACGATATCGAGAAGAGGAAACGAATTCGGGAATACCGCTACTCCGACACACCCTTTGCCAATAGCGGAGTTGCGCAGAACGGCGGGTGGTTCCTCGGTCTCAACTACGGCCGCCTCGCACGCCTACGGCCCGTGACTGGCTATCCGGAATCGTTTGACTGGACCAAGGACCCCGCGCCCGGCAACGATGGAATTTTTCTGGTGAACGCCGAAAGCGGGCAAAAGAAATTGCTTGTCTCCTTCCGTCAGTTGGCGAATCTCATAAAGACCCGATATCCAGGCGCCGCGGGCACGCCCCTTTTCATCAATCACACACTCTGGAGCCGGGACGACAGCCACATTTACTTTTATGTGCGCGGGAACTTTGAATCCAAGACTGCCCGCATCGACGTACCATGCAGCATCCGCCCGGACGGAACAGCCCTCACCATGCACGCCTATATTGGTGGGCATCCGGAATGGGAATCCGGTTCGCGAGTGCTGGGTGCGCTCGATGGCCGATATGTACTCTACGATGTGGATGAAAAGAAAGTCACCGGTGGCCTCGGCAACCCCGAGATCTTCCGTGATCCCGGTGGAGACGGAGCATTTTCGCCCAACGGCCAATTGTTCGTGAATGGCTACCGCTTCAAGGGCGAGAATATCTACGTGATCTTCCAGCGGTCGGATTCGAGCTTCGTCCGTACACGAGGCTTCCCACATCCAGGCTGGACATCGGGCGATCTTCGCATCGATGCATCTCCACGCTGGAATCGCACTGGCGATCAGATCCTGGTCGGAGCGACTGCGGACGATAAGAACAAGACGCGGCAACTGTTCTTGATTCGCGTTGCTCGCGCCCATTGAGATCACATCTGGAACGAGCAACTCGCTCCGCATGCTCAGTCCTTAGCGTGCAATTTTCAACCAATTCGACTCCCCAGCAGGCAGCGGACCTGTTCGCCTATTTCTTCGCCACGCGCCACTTTGAGGCACCTGGCGATGCCCGGCGGGGCGAACGAGCTTTCCGGACAGCACAGTGCGGAAAATGTCACGGAATCGATGAGCCGGTTCGTCAAGGCGTCGAACCGGTCCGTAACTGGCAGTCGCTCGATCACCTCATCCTGCTCGCGCAACAGTTGTGGAACCACTCCAGGGACATGGGGATGACACTCGAGCGGACCGGAGTTCCTTTCCCGCATCTCACTCCGCAGGAGTTGACGGACATCCTGGTTTACCTGCGATCGGTTCCGGGCGGCACGGGAACCGAACCTTCAATCTTGCATCGCCGGAGGAAAGCGGGAAGCTTTTCTTGACTAAAGGCTGCGCCGCCTGCCACCAGGGCGACCGAGCCATCGCGGGCCGCCCCATCCGCTACACGCTGAACGACTTCGCCGCCGCCATTCAGCTTTAGGGTATGCTGCTGTTCACAAAGAAGCGTTGCGTCAGCTGCCATGAGAAACCCTCCGGCCGGGCGCCTAGCCGGGCCGCCATGGCTGGCGCAATGAGGTCATGGGACATAATGGCAGCCCTCTGGAAGCACGGCCCGGCGATGCGCGAGACCATGCAGCAGAAGAGCATCCGCTGGCCCCACTTCGACGACGCCGAAATGGCGGACCTGACGGCCTACCTCCACGGATATGAATTCAAGCGCAGGCAACCCGTAAGCCCGCGCTGAACTTCCAGGCACACGATCTCATGAACCGGTGCGCGCGGCACTAACCCATCTTCCGCGTTTTTCAAAATCGCTATTGATACACGCGAACTGGCGGCAGAGGCAGCGGTTCGTGAAAACCCTCCTCAGAACGTGAGCTTCAGCGCCAGTTGCCACCACCGCGGATTTCCGTTCTGCGCGGTCACTGTCCCGAATGCGGAACTTGTAGGCGAAGTGTTCGGGGCGTTGAAATTCGCATGATTCAGCGCATTGTAAGTCTCCCCGCGGAATTGCGCCTTCACCTTTTCGACGATGGTGAAATTCTTCAGCAAAGACATGTCCCACATGTACTGGCCATCGCCGCGAATCCCGCTGAACCGGCTCGGCAATGTGCGGATATTTGCTCCGAGCTGCTTGCGGGTGTCCCGCTCAAATATGGTCTGATTGAACCACCGGTCCACGGAGCGCTCGCCGCTCGAGAGCGGCATGGATTTCAAGTCGCCGATCAGAATTGCGTTGCCGAATCCGAGCGGACCGCCGGACTGCCGCGTCATGATGCCATTCACCTGCCATCCGCCTGCGAGCGCCTGCCAGAAACGGTTGGCGCCACCGAAGATCTTGCGGCCACGGCCGAATGGCAACTCATAAACACCGGAAATCACGACTCGATGTGTGCGGTCGTTCGCGCTGACGACGCGCTCAGGAAGCGGATCGGTGTCGTTCAGATAGCTAGCCGCCTCCATCGCCTTCGACCACGTGTAAGCGAGGTTCAGCGTGTAACCGTGCGAGAATCGCTTTTCCGTGCGCACCTGAAGCGAGTGGTACCAGGAGTAACCCTGCGGATTGTAAGTGCCCACGCTGCTGAACTGCGGGAATGGACGCAGCAGTTGGCCCCGGCCCACGGTTGAACCGTTTAGTCCTGTGCCTGGCAACAATCCGGCGAAAGGATTGCGAACCTGCGCCGACGGGAAGTCGATGGCGGCCTGATCCCGTTGCGGCGAAGTGCTCAGGTATTGTGCGGGAATCGCATTCAGTTCCCTTCGGATTGCGATTTGCGTCCCGCGATTGCCGACATAGGCTGCATCCACCACCCATTCCCTCAGGAACTGCTGCTGAACGCCTAGCGACCATCGTTGCGCGTAGGCGTCGAGAGTCCGGCGAGGATAGACCGTGACCGACTGTCCGGCATTCGTCATCAGGCCGCCGCTCGCACCTAGCGCGGGCAATAACCCGTCTGCGAACGCATTCGATAACGTCGATTGGAAGGTCAGGCCGTTGTCAAGCGAGCCTACGAAAGGTGTGGACTGGCTGAAGCCGGCCTGTTGCGACGGATACTTGGTCGAGTTCGTGTCGTAGAAGATCCCGTATCCGCCGCGAATCACCGTCATCGCCTTTAGGTTGTAAGCAAAGCCGAAGCGCGGCATCAGGTTGTTGCGGTCGGCATCCCAGAAGGTGCGCGGAAGCCCGTTGGCGCCGGCGAAGAGCACTCCTCCCGTGACTCGAAACGCCGCCGGCGCGATCTGAGGCAGTGGATTTGCGGCATATGCGGCACGCACTTGCGCTTCGATCGGGCTGGGGGTAGCGAAGTCGTACTGCGTCACGCTGCGATTGAAGCGTTCGGTGAGTGGCGAGTCGAGTTCGTAGCGCAGCCCGAGATTCAGCGTCAGCCGCGCGCTGATCCTCCAGTCGTCCTGCCAGTATACGGACCCGTAGGTCGACTGCAGCGCGTCGCCGCCTGAAAGACGGGAGAGGCTGCCGCCCGTCGGCAACCCCAACAGGTACCCGGCGAGCCCCTGCCCAACCGGGCTCGCGGGCGAGTTGTCCAGCGGGCCGCGCGTCCAGTTGGTTGAGAACGTGAAGCGAGGCGACACACCCGCGGCAATATCGTTCGAGAACATCCGGTCCAGGCGCCATTCGCTTCCGAACCGCATGGAATGGCTCCCCAGAAGCTTTGTGACATGGCCTGACAACGCGTGCTTCGAATCGCTCGTGCTGCGGTCCTGGCCTGTGCCGAAAGCTGAGTAACCGTCCGGGCTCACGGTCGGCAGCGCCGTGAGCCGGGGATCGATGAGGCCCGTCAATTTGGTGGAAAACCCGAACTTCGTAAGGTCGATGCCCCGGCTCGCTCTCCATTCGGGGAACTCGAAGTGCGTGAAGCCGTAACGGATGTTCAAGAGAAAGGTCGGGCTGAACACAATCACGTCGTCGAGCGCGGCGCCGTGATTGCGCCGTTCGTGGTACGTCTCATTCGCGATGTTCTGGAAGTCGTTGTCCTTGATCTCCCGGAACGAATCGGTGTGGACGCGTACGAACATGCGATGGCGCTCGCTGAAGGTGTGGTCCACTCGTGCCAGGTGCGTCTGATACGTGTTGGCCGAGTTCTGCTTCCCCGCAAAGAAGTTGTTGAGGCCGTCGATCGTGCCGGGCTGGTTAGGTTCTGGCCAGAAGCCCGCCAGCGAACGCGCGATCGGGTTGATGCGAGCGGCGGGAACCACGTTGTTCGGAAACGGGCTGCGGCGAACGCGTCCGTTCGCATCGGGCTGGGCCGTGGCGGGATCGTAAATCTGATACTGCGCCCCGATCTTTAACTGATCGGAAAAGTCGCCCGTCAACTGCTTGGGTATGGGGACGGTGCGCGTGTTCGGTGTGGGCACGGTGAACGGATTCGCCTCGAAGGCGTAGAACCAGAACGTCCGGTTCTTCCCGTTGTACAGTTTTGGCAGCCACACCGGCCCGCCCGCCGAAGCGCCGTATCGGTTGTACTGATAGACGGGGAGAGTCTGTCCCGCGCGGTTCTGGAAGAAGCTGGGCGCATCGAACGCGCGGTTCCGCACAAACTCGTGCACTTCGCCGTGGAGGGAGTTCGTGCCGCTCAGCGTGGCGACGTTGATCACGGCGCCCGGCGTATGTCCGAGCGATGCGTCATAGGTGACGGTCTGTACCTTGAATTCGCTCACGGCCGTTGCGGGTGGAACATAGGCCACCTGGTTCGAGTTCCCCTCGAACGGCGCGCTCCGCACGTTGGGAACTCCGTCGATGCTGAACTCGTTGGAATAGGTTGCGTTGCCGTCGGTCGCGATCTGCGATGTCGAGTTCGGAGCCGAGGTATTCCGCACGCGCAAGTCCGTGGTGTTCATGACGCCCGGCGCCAGTTGCACCAATTGGAACGCATTGCCGCCCACCACCGGAAGCTCGGTCAGTCGCCGCTGGTCTACAACTTGCCCTACCGAAGCCGAGTTGGTCTCGAGCAGCGGAGCTTCCGCCGTCACGTCGACACGTTCCGAGACGTCGCCGGGCTGCAATGCAATTTCCAGGCCTACGGAATCATTGACGCGCACCTGAATTCCCGTGCGGATGGATTTCTTGAACCCGGCTAGCTCGGCCTGGACGGAGTACATCCCAGGCAGCAGGTAGGGTATGACGTAATTTCCGCTCTCGTTCGTCCGCCCGGTCGCCGATGTGCCCGTAGACTCGTTCGTCGCTTTTACGTTCACGTTCGGGACAACTGCGCCACTGCCGTCCACAACCCGGCCGAGCAACATTCCCCTGGTGTCCTGAGCGAGTGCGAGACCACTCAACAGGAACGCGATAAACAAGCAATTCTTGATCATCTTGACTCCCTTTCGATACCGGAATCTCCACGTTGGCGGCCGGGTTATCGCCGAGTATATCATCGGGCGGCCTCGATGTCAGTAAGGGGCGGCCGACATAAGAGACGCCCACACCGGAGAGTCAGCCAAACTGTCGCACGACAGTACCAATGACATGCTGAGCCGATACTGCGATACTTCCGTATTCACGCAACCGGCGCCGTTCACGTTCGGTAACGTCGCCCGCACGCTGCCAGACGTCCGCGGGCCGGGGATCAATAATTTCGATATGTCTCTGGTCAAGGGCTTCCAAATCCATGAGCGGCTCAATGCGCAGTTCCGCGGCGAGTTCTTCAATACCTGGAACCGGACGGAATTCGCGAATCCCGGCACGGCCCAAGGAAACGCGCAGTTCGGCGTGATCAGCGGGATTTCGAATTCCGCCAATCCCTCGCGTCAAGTGCAGTTGGCCCTGAAGATCTTGTTCTGATACGCCAAAACGGAAGCGCAGCGCACTGGATGTGAGGTTGCGTAGCGGCGGAATAGAACCGATAGCGAGTCCTCGCGCTTGGACTGCGGCGTCTTCCAGGCTTTTGTGCCAGGTCCACCCGGGCCAGGATCAGCGGTTTGGGCAGCAACTGGCAGGCCGTTATGACCACTTCCTGCGTGTGAGTTTTGGGCGCCCACGCACGCGCTCAGAAACTGAGCCGCAACGCCAACTGCACGGTGCGCGGCCGCCCGGCCGCAGTGAACTGCCCGAACTGCCCGTTCACCTGCCGGCCCTGCGGATCGAAACGCGCTCCGGTATCCATCGTGGTGAACTGCGTGTGGTTGAACGCATTGTACATCTCACATCGGAACTGCGTGTTGAACTTCTCCCTTATGGGAAACGACTTAAACAGCGCGATGTCCCAGTTGTTGATCCCCGGCCCGCGCAACAGTGTGCCGGACGCGTTGCCGAATGTCCCGCGTGCTGGAAGCTGGAACACATCCGTGCGGAAGTTGCGCTCAAAAGTACGCTCGCCCTTGGGCAGAACCGGGTTCTCCAAAACCACAATGCGTGCGCCTTGAGAGGAAGTGCCGGTGATATCGCTGGCCACCGTCTGGGAGAAACCGACGCCTAGCGGCGCCCCGCTGACGAAACTGGCGATCCCCGATACTTGCCATTGATGGAGCGCCACGCGCAGGAAACGGCTTCCGGTGCGAAGCTTCGGAACATCGTACAGGAAATTGATCTTCGCCACGTGCGTCCGATCCCACCCGGTCAGGCCGTAGTCCCACACCCGGATAGGCACGATCGCGCTGATGTTGTTGGTTTCCGCATCGACATAACCCATGGACTTCGACCAGGTCCAGGCGAAGCCGAACTGGAGGCTCTTAGCAAACCGGCGGCGGGCGGTGAGTTGCAGCGAATGGTAGTTCGAACTGCCCGCCGGTTCGATCATATCGATGTCGTTGTAACCGGGAATGGGGCGCAGAAAACTGGGCGGCAACGGCTTCCCCGCCGATGTGGTGTCGGCATTCCTAGGATCGAAGTTGGCGCCCGCGGGGATCACGTTGATCGGCCGCCGCCACACCAGATTGCGCCCCAGGGAGCCAACGTAGCCCACGTCCACCAGCGTCCCGCGGCCGAAATCGTGCTGCACCGAGAAGCTGAAGTTCATGGTCTGTTGCAGCTTGCTGTTGGGATCGCGCGCAAGCACGGATGAAGGGAACAACAGCCCCGCCGAGGAGCGCAACGTCGACAACTGGCTGAAGTTCACCACAGGAGTGTTCACCAGCGGAGGCTGGGCGACGAGCCACTTGAATGCTTCCGCCATACTCTCGCGGTTGAAGAACACACCGAATCCGCCGCGGATGGCCGTCTTGCCGTTGCCAAAGACGTCGTAGGCAAATCCAATTCGGGGTGCAAGCTTTAGTCCGGGGTTGGCTGTGAGCGCGCGCGGATAAGACGTGTCTCGCGAGGCGAGCACCATACCGTTCGCGGAGTCGCCCGAGCCCGGCGCGATCGCTCCGATCAATGCCGCCGGATACCGCGTCCCATCCACCGGGCTGACGCCCACTCGTTGACCACCCACCATCGCCGGGCCGATAAGGCGTACCTGTTTCGAGGGGTCGAATCGCCCTGGCACAAACCCGGTCATTTGATTGTCCCGATCCGCAATGGGCGGCACCAGGTACAGCCGCACTCCGTAGTCGAGCGTGAGCCGGCGGTGCGCCTTCCAGTTGTCTTGAACAAAGAACTCGCTGATGAGCGCACGTGCCCGCATGGTGGGCCGCGCCGACGCTTCGCTGTAGGAATTAAACACGCCTAACGCTGCGTTTGCATACGCATAGTTGGTGTCCAGCGGGTTGTTGGCGCTGCGGCCGAAATCGATTGCCCCGTTGAACAGTAGACCTTGCACGGGCATGTTGCGGTAGAGATGCTCCACATAGCCGCCGCCCTTGACCGTGTGGCCGCCCCGCGTGACTGTCAACTTGTTATCAAAGGTCACCACGCCCAGATTGAAATCGTACGGGAAGCGCCCGTCAATGCTGGTGTTCACGGAGTTGGGCACGCCACCGAAGGTGACGTTGGGTATGATCCCGAGTGGGTTGATGCCATCGGAAAACTGGCCGGCTACGAAGCCTACCGCGTCACGCTGGTTGCGGCGCAACTCGGCTTCCGTGTAGCTATTGGTCTCTTTTTGCTGCATCATGGCGAACTGGAATTCGTTGATCACGGTAGGCGAGAAGATACGCGTATACCGGGCGGTGGTACTCTGTGTCGGCGCCTGGTAGCCCACGGTGAACTGCGGCCAGTTCGCTCCGACGCCCGAGATTCCTTGATTCCCCTGCAGATCCTGGTAGTAGCCGGAATAAGACCACACAAGGGAATTCGCGGAGTCGATATTGTAGTTGATCTTCAGCGTGTCGGTGCGCTGCGGCCGATTCTGGTCACCCGTGAAATTGTAATTGAACTGCCCACGCGACAGGTTGCGGTCGAAGAAGTTCGGCAGTGGAAAGATCTTCAGCAGCGCGATGCCACTTGGGTTTAGCCGCGAGACCGGGATCACATTGCCGGGGAAAGGAGCGTTCGCGACCGGATCGCGCATCACGATCTGCCGGCCGTCCAGATCCACGGTCTGCGAGAAATCCCCTCGCCGTTCCAACTCTGTCGGCACGGTCCGGTTGGCGGTACTGCCGGTCGTGATCGGCCAGAATTCCTGCTGCCAGAAGAAGAATAGTTTTTCCCGGTTGCGGTTGAATTTGCCGGGAATGTAGATGGGACCGCCGACGTTGTAGGTCCACGTGTTGTAGCGGTAGCGCGGCCGCACCCGCCCCAGACGGTTGTCGAAGAAATTGGAGGCGTTGAACTGCTCGTGGCGTTTGAAGTAGGAGCCCATGCCGTGAAAATCGCGCGCCCCGGACTTGGTCACGATCTGGATGTTCGAACCTGCCATGCGCCCGTACTCGGCCTGGTAGTTGCTCACCAGGATCTTCACTTCGGCGACGGCGTCCTGACTGACGTTCAGCTTGTAGCCAAACCCGTTGTCTATGTCGATGGCCGGCGCACCGTCTACGGCGATGTTATTAGCTCGCTGGCGTCCTCCCAGCACATGCAGATCCATGGCGACGCCCAGCGATTCGTTGTTGGTGCGGTCCACGACGCCGGGCAGCAAGCTTACCAGCGACACTACGTTGCGCCCCAGCGTCAACAGCCGGTCGGCCTGCTCGCCCGTAATCACGTCGGCGCGCTCGGCGCTCTCCGTTTGCACCACCCCCGCGCTGGCGCTCACCGACACGGTCTCCGACAACGAGCCGACCTCCAAAACAATTGTGCCGGCCGGCAGACGCTCGCCTGTGGCCAGACGGATGTTCTTCTGTACAGCACGCTTGAACCCGTCCATGGTAACGACGATCTGATACTCGCCGGCCTCCAGTCCGCTGGCGACGAAATTGCCGCTCGTGTCGGTTTCCACAGTCCGCTCACGGCCCGTGCCGGCCTGCTGGAGAATCACTTTTGCACCTGGCACGGCGGCCTGTGTTGGGTCCTGCACTGTTCCCACAATAGTGCCCGTGATGAGCTGGGCGGCCAGTGGTAGCACCGCGCAAATCGTCACAAGAAACGGTCTGATTATTGATGTCATCTGCGGCTCCAGTTGTCTGGCCCCAGACTATACATCAGGAACGCATCACTTTGCAAATTACCTGGTGTAGAACGTTGCACGCTGTCTGGCATGCTCATCGAGAACGGACTGATTGACGGGGCGCATGGAAGAGGCCAGAAAGTTCGCCGTTGATCGGCTTCGTCTCTTGCAGCCCCAGATGGAGGATAACCGAATGTCAGAGCTAGGAGCGGCTGGCGAAGCGCTCAGCCCGATCCTGGAACCGGGCTGAGCGCTTGTGCATCAGAACGTGATGCGGAGTCCCAACTGCACCGAGCGTGATCCGGTGCCGCCGACTCCCTGATTTGCGATGAGCCCGGCGAGCGTGCCGGTTACCTTGCCGAAGTCCGCATTTCCGACTGTCGTGTTGGGATTACCGAACGCCGGTGTATTGGTAAAGTTCGTACTTTCGGCGCGCAGTTCACCCCTGAACCGCTCCGTGATCCGGAACTTGCGGAACAGTGACAGATCGATATTCACGAGCCCCGGACCCGAGACATTGTTGCGCCCCAGATTGCCCCAGTGCGGCGTCTTGCCGTCGGCATCGAGCGGCTGCTTAAACGCTGAGGTATCGAACCAGAGCGCCGATCCCGCGGATCCTGCGATCCCGTGCAGCACAGTGAAGTCGCCAACCATATCGGGCGTCAACGTGTTGCCCGAAGCGTTCGGGCTGACCGTGGTGCCGAAGGTCATGGGCCGGCCGGACATCAGCGTGAAGACGCCGTTGACCTGCCAGTCGCCAAGTATCACGCCGCCGACTCCACTCTTCGCCCAGCGCTGCCCCTTGCCGAAAGGCAACTGCCAGACGTAACTCTGAACGAAGGTGTGAGTGCGGTCGAAATCGAGTCGCGAGTAATTGCGTTGCGGTTGGATGTAATTCCATAGGCCGGCATCTTCGGTCGAGTAGCCCATGGCCTTACCCCAAGTGTAGGCGGTGGTCAGCATGAAGCCGCTGGCGAAGCGGCGATCTACTTTAATCTGCATGCTGTTGTAGTTGTTGCTGTAGCCTATGTAGCGCAGCGAAACGTCGGCGTTCTTACCGTAAGCGGCGTAGAGCGGCCGTCCCGCAGCGCCGCCGTTGAGCACCATGCCCGCGTTGACGTTATAGGCGACAGGCGCGCGCACTGTGTGATTGCCGACGTAAGCTACTTCGAAGGTGAAGTGTTTGGGCAGTTGCCGCTGGAAGGCTGCGTTCCAGGCTTGGATATAGCCTTCTCGATAATCCAGTGGAATCGCACTGCTGATGTTCTGCGTGAGCAAGCCCGGCGTGTTGGCGAGAATCAAGCCGCTGTCCGGAATCACAACGACGTTGGGGGCCGGGAAGCCGGTGGCCATGGATCCATAGACACCCGGGGCGCTCTGGGCCTGACCAAAGGCGTTCAGTTGGTTGTACGAGTTACTTTGCTTGACCGGATAGTTATCCCAGGCCAGTTTGTTGTCCGGGAACGGAATCCAGCTCATCCCAAAGCCGCTGCGAAAGACGGTCTTGGAGTTGAGGCGGTAAGCGAAACCCACGCGCGGAGCGAAACCCGTGTAGGACGTCTTCCGACCCAGGTTCATGGGAATGTTGCCATAGCCCGCCACCTGGAAGGTGTTCGTGCTGAAATCGTAGTTCGACCAGCCGCCCTTCAAGCGCGGCTTTCCGGGTGGATAGAAATCATGCCGGAGTCCGAGGTCGACAGTCAGTTTCTGGCTCACCTGCCACTTGTCCTGGAAGTAGCTGTAGAACGTCCAAAGGCGATTGGTCGGGAACTGAACGGCTAGGTCGCGACGAAACTGCTGAGGTGTATCAAGCAGCAGGCTGGCGAGCGCATTCACCTGATCCAGAACAGCCGCGCCAGGAACCGACGTCTGGTTGTTGCGGAATTGATATTCGCCGCGCGGTCCACCGGCATCCTGTGTCTGCAACAGTTCTTCACGTCCGCGACGAAGATCAACTCCCCACTTTAGCGTGTGGTTGCCGCGGATCTTGGTAAAGTTGCCGACGTAATCGAAATTGGTTTCCGCGCGATTCCACGGGACGGAGGCAGCGTAGCCTACGATCGGATCGGCATAGCCGCCGACGCTGATGGAAGTCAAGCCGCTCGTCCAACGATCCAGATTAGCGCCGTTGATGCCGAGCGCCTCCGCGGCGTTCGTGCCGATGTCGAGGTTTTCGGCGCGATTGCTGTAGCGGCTAACACCGACGCGCAACTCCATAATCAACGTTGGCGAAAACAGGTGCGTGTAGTTCACTGCGGTGCTTTGTGTACGGTTCACGCCTGTTGCGGCGAAGCCCTTGCCGCCGCCGCCGGCGATTCCGAAGCGTCCTGGGTCGGTCACCACGGGCCGCTGCAAACTGTAGCGCACGCTGAAGCGGTCGGCATCGGTCTGCGCGTGATCGACCTTCACGTCAAACGCGTCGGAATCCTTCTTGCGCGTTGTCGCACTGGCATAATTGTTGGTCAATCCGGAACCGAGATTCGGGAGCGGGGCGAAATCCAGGATCTTCCTCGCGATCGGACTGATGCGCGAACTGGGAATCTGGTTGTTCGCAAACGCCACGCGGCCGACGCCCGTTTCCGCGTTTCCTGTCGCCGGGTCATAGATGACGGCGCGAGCAACGGAGCCGCTGAAATCACCCGAACGGAAGGCGGCTCCGGGAACTGTGATCACATAGCCATCGCCACGGCGGTCTTTCAGCCCCAGGTAGTCCCCAAAAATGAAGGTGCGGTTCTTGCGGATGGGGCCGCCGAGATTGAAGCCGTAAGAGTTGACTGTGGTTACGGGCTTGGTGGGCTGGAAGGTTTCGCGCGCCCCCAGAGCACTGTCGCTGTGAAACCAGTACAGGCCACCGTGCAGTTCGTTGGTGCCCGATTTGAGAACGATGTTGGTGACTGCGCCGCCTGCGCGTCCGAGTTCCGCCTCATAGTTGCTGGTGCTGACATCGACTGTCTGCAGCGCTTCGATCGGCGGAATCAGTACGGTGAGCAATCCGGTGCGGTGGTTGTTGTCGATGCCTTCGAACTGTACGTTGTTGCCAATGCGGTTCACTCCGTTGACCTGAGTCGTAAGTGAACCTTGCGAATTGAAGAACTCGGAGTGCGGCTGGAACGAACGCGAGGTGCCGGGCACCAGGTTTAACATCGACTGAAAGTTGCGTCCGTAGCCCAGAGGCAGGCTCGCCAGTTGCACCTGCTCGATCTTTCGTCCGGTATCGGAACGATCGGTCTGCAGGATGGCGGTTTCCGCGGTCACGAAGATCGATTCGTTCACCGCGCCTGGTTGCAGCGCGAGGTCCGCGCGCACGGTGGTATTGACGAGTACGTCGATCCCGTCTCTTACGCTCGTGCGGAACCCGGTTAGTTCCACCGAAACCTTATACGTACCTGGTTCGAGTGTAGGGAACGAGTAGTTGCCGCTTTCGTTCGACAACATTGTTCGAGTGATCCCGGTTTGGGTGGCGGTTGTTGTTACTTTTGCATTAGGAACTGTCGCACCGGAAGCATCGGTTACAGTTCCCACCAAGCTGCCATTGACAGCTTGTCCATGCAATAGTCCTGTCGTCAGCAAGAACAAGCCGGCGACAACTAATCTTTTGCAAGATATTCTCATCGCAAACTCCCTGAAGCTAGTGTACTGCGGCCTAAACAGTAACCAATAACGACAGAGCGACGTCTCTATAATCAGGAGACGAAGCGCATGCGTGTCGCACCCACTATCGTGTTAACCGACGACCAGAAGCAAGTCTTGCAGCAGTGGGCGCGGGGCCGGTCGCTGCCTGCCCGCCAAGTCGAACGAGCGCGCGTCGTCCTGTTGGCGGCAGCCGGCAAGCAGGATCTGGAGATCGCCGCCGAGATCGGCATCAGCAACCAGAAAGCGGCTCGCTGGAGAAAGCGTTTTTTGAAATTGGGTTTGGCCGGATTGGAGAAAGACGCACCGCGGCCTGGCCGTACCCCAACCATCACACCAGCCAAAGTGCAGGAGGTGGTCCGGAGGACCACCCAGGAGACCCCCGCCAACGCGACCCAGTGGAGCACCCGCACGATGGCGGAGGCGGCGGGTCTTAGTGAGAAGAGCGTGCGTCGCATCTGGCACAGACATGGCTTGAAGCCGCACCTGTCGCGCACGTTTAAAGTCAGCAACGATCCGGAGTTCGCGGAGAAACTGGAAGCCATCATTGGGCTCTACCTCAGCCCGCCGGAACACGCCATCGTGCTGTGCGCCGATGAAAAGAGCCAGATCCAAGCGCTGGACCGTACGCAGCCTGGACTACCGCTGAAGAAGGGTCGCTGCGGCACCATGACCCACGACTACAAGCGCAATGGAACCGCGACGCTGTTCGCAGCCATGAGCACGCTGGATGGCACCGTGATCAGTATGTGCGACGACCGGCACCGTCACCAGGAGTGGCTGAAGTTTCTACGCGTCATCGACGACCTGACGCCGCCCGGCAAAGACCTGCACCTGATCGCCGACAACTACGCCACGCACAAGCATCCGAAGGTGCAGAAGTGGCTGGCGCGCCATCCGCGCTTTCACATGTACTTCACCCCGACCAGTAGTTCGTGGCTCAACATGGTCGAGCGCTTCTTCCGCGATCTCACCGAGCAGAGGCTACGCCGCGGGGTCTTCCGTGATGTCGAGGAATTGATCATGGCCATCGGCGACTACATCGACAAGCACAACGACAAGCCCAAACCATTCGTTTGGACAGCCAAGGCAGCCGACATCCTGGAGAAGGTCAAGCGCGCCCGCGCCGTGCTGGATAATGGTTAATCTGCTCGCCGCAGACCACTAGACTTTTGACATTTGCCAGCAAGTTTCCCAGTCTGGCTATGATGATTGTACACCAGGTGCGAACCACTTACTCTCGAAAATTGCTCTCTAAACTATTGATTCCCGGCTAGCCATGGGTCAACGCAACCTCAAATCCATACAGCCGCGATTATCATTACCCTGCGGCACTTCACCCTGAGCCTCGCCATGTGGGGCCACTCTTGTCCAAGACAGATTTAACCTCCTCATTCGGAACGCCAGACCCGGCGCCACGACTCCTAACGGTGCCGAGAGCGCCAGCGACCGGAGGCTGCGGATTCACCACTTTTTGTCGATGTCCGTGGAGCGCTTCACGGGGTTTTCAACAGAATTGAAGTATTCCCATCGGGTGGAGTGACCGGGATTTCGCCCGGCCACCCTCCCACACCACCGGACGTGCGGTTTTCCGCATCCGGCGGTTGAACCAAAGGCGATCTAACGAGCCTCAAGATCGGTTGGAAACAAGAAGCCGTATCTCCGCAGTTTCGCGTGGCTGATAGCGGTGTTGATTACAGGATGCACCGCCATCGCCCATGCTCCGCGACTGCTGCCGACCACGCCTAAGTGCCGGTCCCGCGTGATGCCAAGCTGCCGTAACTTTCGCAGTCGTCCCCGCGTGTCGTGCCATCGCAACCAGAAACACTTCCGAATGTGCCGTCGAACCCAGCTTTCCAGGTCGCGAATCCGGGTCCGTGCTTCGACCAGCCGGAAGTACCCCCACCAGCCACGCACGTAGCGGTTCCAATCGTCACGCAGTTGTTTACTGCTGCGACTTCGCCGCGCATCCCAGAGTTCGCGAACCCGGTCCTTGAATCGTTCGACACTCTCCGGTGCTATTCCGATCCGCTTCTTGCAGTCCAGTCGAAAGCCCAGGAACTTACGTTCCCAAACCCTCCCCGTTCCGCTCTTGGCGGCATTCACCTTCAACCGCAGATGCTTCTCGATCCAGCCCTGTATCGAAGCCAGCGTTCGCTCCGCCGCCGCTTGACTGCCTACGTAGATATTGCAGTCATCGGCATAGCGGCAGAAGCTGTGCTGCCTCCGCTCCAGTTCCTTATCGAGCGCGTCCAGGTAGATGTTGGCCAGCAATGGAGACAGCGGTCCGCCTTGCGGCGTTCCCTCCACGCTTTTCGTCACCACCCCGTTCACCATGCTTCCCCGCCGCAGGTATTTCCCAATCAGTTGCAACACCCGTTTGTCCCGGATCACTTCCGCGATCCGGCCTATCAGGATGTCGTGATTGACGTGGTCGAAGAACTTGGCGATGTCTAGATCCACCACCCAGTCCTTCCCTCCCTGCGCATATTGCTGTGCGGCTCGCACGGCGTCCTGTGCGCTGCGCCCCGGCCGGAATCCGTAACTGTGCCCGCTGAATTGCGGATCGAAGACCGGTGTCAGCACTTGCAATAACAACTGCTGTATGAACCGGTCCTGTACCGTCGGGATGCCCAGTGTCCGCGTGCCCCCGCTTGGCTTCGGTATCTCTACACGCCTCACGGGACTTGGAACGTAGGTCCCCTTCAGAAGTTTGTCTTTGAGGATCCACCAGTTCGCCTGAAGATGCGATTCCAGTTGCGCCGTCGTCATCCGATCGATACCCGCCGCTCCCCGGTTGCGTTTCACCGCCGCCAGCGCTTGCGCGTAGTTCTCGTCCCGTACGGCTGTTTCCATTAACGTCTCGTACATTGCTCTCCGTCGAGAGGTTCGCAGAGCTCCGGCATCGTCTCCTCGCGTTCAGACTTCCGCGGCTGCACCGCCTGATCCGAAAGCACTCCCGGGCTCTCGCCACCGTAGTTGTGACGTCCCGCGATTCGAGTTCGCTTATTGCGCCGGCCTCCAGTTCCTCCTCTAGCTCCAATGCATTGGTCCTTCGGCCCTTCGCTCCACCGTCATTACAACGGCTTCTTCGCTACTACGGCCTCTGCTGACTTCTCCTCCACTCTCATGCAAGAGATCTCCCCAGGTAAGGTGCAGAATCTGTCCCCTCGTGCCGACTGGCTGTACCTGATGCGTCTTGATGATCTTTGGGCTTCGCTGTTTGGCGCCAGCTTGCCGCCCGCACCCGGCCTCACTGCCAGTTCGTGTCCCTACGGTCGAGAGTTTGCTACGCGCTTCTTTCGGCTTCGCCTCGCGGCTACGCCTTGCGTTTCGCTACGGTTGCCTTCATCGGCTCCGATTGGCTCCTTTCATCCAATTAGATTCTGCCCATGCTGGGCACACGCCTCCGGTCGCTGACGCTCTCGGCACTGTTGACCGGGAGTGGCTGCTCCCTGCCGTGCCTTGGCAACTTAGTGAAACCTCATCCCAAAGATCTCAATTCCCGTTCCACACGCCACCTGTTTTCAGGCTGGCGGTCACAGTCTCGTCCTGTCTTGGACAGCAGTGAGGTGGGGCAGCGATCACGCGGCGGCAGTAAAGCCGGGCGGACTCTGCAAGACTCGTTCGCAATATTCGTGTGATTGAACACAGCATACGCAGCGGTGTAAAGCACGTGTGTGTGCGCGAGTACGCCAGCCTGGTGATGCTGCCTGACGCGACGATGTATACGACCAGCTAAGAAGAATGCACTGGCTCACGTCCGGGCCCTGCGGAGGCACGGATGTTTTGGTTCACACGGAAGAAGTTTCCCGGGTCGTACTTACGTTTGATTTCGGCCAGTTTGCCATAGTTTTCGCGGTAAGTGGCTTTGATGCGTTCCTGACCTTCATCCATCATGAAATTCACGTACGCTCCACCCGCTGAGTAAGGATGGAGAGCGTTCCAATAGCTCTTCGTCCATTCCGTAATCTTGTCCGCTGAAGCCGGGTCGGGATCGACACCCACGATCACCTCGGCCCAATTGGCATCGCGGTAGCTGAATGCGGTGTCGCCTTCCGCGTGGCGGTGTACTGCTCCGTTGACTGGATAGAGATGCATGGTCGAATGCATGGTCGGAATTTGAGAGCCATGCCGGATGTGCCGGGCGATCGCCTGATCGCTCAATTCCTTGACAAAGTCAGCACGCCAATACCACTGCAAACCGGGCTGATAGAGCGGATCGAAGAGGCTCTGCAGCGCCGGAAACGGCATGGGGCCGACGTGATCGAAGGCCGGCTTCCCGACACTACGCATCGGCCTAAGCGCCGCTTCCGCATGTTCGAGGGCTCCTGCATAGCACCAGACTATGCCGCACATCTTCTGGAGATGGAGATGCTCCGGGAAAATCGGCGCCGGCGGCACGACCATGAACGCGAAGAAGCCGTTGACATCGTCCGGAGCATTGACGATGAACTCACGATAGCCGGACATGACCTCCGCGGCCTGATCCAGAGGCCAGAGTGTCGGCCCGGCGAAGACGGTGTGGACTGGGTGAAGCCGGAATTCGAATGAGGTGACGACACCGAAGTTGCCACCGCCGCCGCGCACGGCCCAGAACAGATCCTCGTTGTGCTGCGCGCTCGCGGTCACGAAACGGCCGTCGGCAAGCACAACGTCCACTGAGAGCAGGTTGTCGATGGTCAACCCGTACTTGCGCGTGAGGTGTCCGATGCCGCCGCCGAGGGTCAAGCCGCCGACTCCCGTGCTGGAGACTATGCCGGCAGGCATGGCCATACCAAACGCGTGAGTGGCGTGATCGACGTCGCCCCAGGTGCAGCCGCCATCCACACGCACCGCTCGCGCCACTGGATCAACACGAATCCCGCGCATGCGCGAGAGGTTGATCACCAGACCGCCGTCGCATGTTCCGAGACCGCCGCCGTTATGCCCTCCCCCGTAGATGGCCGTAAGCAGACCGTTGTCACGCGCGTAATTGACAGACGCGATGACGTCGGCCACGTCGGTGCACTTGGCGATGACGCGCGGATGCTTGTCAATCATTCCGTTGTACACCTTGCGGGCCTGGTGGTAATTGGCGTCCTCCGGCTGGATCACTTCTCCACGAAAAGACGCTTTAAGCTGTTCGATAGCTGCAGGCATTTCCAGCCCCCCCTTTAGTGACAGTATGAATGAAACATGTCTTCATCCATCAGAAATTTTCATCTGTCAGCCTCCGGAGCGCCCAAAACCGGCCAATGAGACGACCTGACCGCCGCTGATCGGTTGTCCTAGACACGGCCAGACCGCACGGCCGGCGGGTTCCGGTCTGCGGCAGAATGTCGACGTCTATTTTGGGGGACGGGGCCGTGCAGATCGAAGTATCGCAGCGAGTATATACTGATCCAGAAGCTAGGAATCAAAATGAAAATTCGAGCTGAAACATCAGCCGAATCCAAATAGGAGAACTGTGTTGCGCGACACACTCGTTCGGCGGGATCTATTGCGACTCTCAATGTTGGGCGGCGCCGGACTGGCGTTGCGTGAACAAATCACAGCCGCGCCAAGACGTCCCAACATTGTCTTTCTGTTGAGTGACGACCAGCGGTTCAGCACCATCCGCGCGCTGAACAACACTGAAATCGAGACTCCCAACCTGGATTCGCTGGCACGCCGGGGAGTCGCTTTCACGAATGCCTACATCATGGGTGGCACGCAGAGTGGGGTCTGCGTGCCGAGCCGCTCCATGCTGCACACCGGGCGCATGTTGTTTCGTGTCCCCCGCAGCATGGTAAACAACATCTATTCTCCGGAAATTCCCGACAACGCCTGGACCACGTTCCCGGAGACGTTCCGCAAAGCGGGCTATACCACCTTCGGTACTGGCAAGTGGCACAACCGGCCGCCATCGTTCGCGCGCAGTTTCAGCACCGGCGCCAACATCTTCTTTGGCGGGATGTCCAATCACTTGCAGGTCCCGGTTCATGACTTCGATCCCACCGGGGAGTATGCAGGCAAACCGCGCGTCGGCGAGAAGTTTTCAAGCGAGCTCTTCAGTGACAGCGCGGTGAAATTCCTTAATGAGTACCGCAACGACAAGCCGTTCTGCATGTACGTCGCCTACACCGCGCCGCACGACCCGCGAATGGCGCCGCAGGCTTACCGGGAGCGTTATTCTCCCAGCCGAATTGCCCTTCCCGCGAACTTTCTTCCGGAACACCCTTTCGACAACGGCAATCTGCGGGGCCGCGACGAGAGCCTGGCGCCATGGCCCCGCACACCGGAAATCGTGCGCCAGCACATGGCAGACTACTACGCCATGATCACCCATCTGGATGGGCAGATCGGCCGCGTGCTTCAGGCTCTCGAGAAGAGCGGACAAGCGGACAATACAATCATCGTCTTCGCCGGCGATAACGGACTCGCGCTGGGCCAGCATGGCCTCCTTGGTAAGCAGAGCGTCTACGACCACAGCGTGCACGTACCTTTGCTGATATCCGGACCGGGCATTCCGCGCAATCAGCGGCGCGACGCCCTGTGCTATCTGCTTGATCTCTTCCCGACTCTCTGTGATCTTGCAGGGTTACCCGTCCCAGCCTCGGTCGACGGGAAGAGCCTTGCAACTGTTTTGCGTGACTCCCAGGCTCGGACACACGATTCGCTGTTTCACGCCTACGTCAATTTCCAACGCGCCGTGCGCGCTGAAGACTGGAAACTGATTCTGTATAACGTCGACGGCGCGAAGCACACACAACTATTCGACCTGCGGACCGATCCGTTGGAGAAACACAACCTTGCGGATGATGTCCGGCAAGGTGGCAGAATCCGCGATTTGACGGCCCTTCTCAGGGGTTGGATGAAGACCGCCGGCGACCCGATGGATCTGGATCAACCAGACTGGGGCACAGCGGCGCTGACGAGGAAAGGAATTTAGTAATGTGGCAGCCCGCAATACTAAATTCCTATTTGCGACAAGGCTCTCCGCGCAGACGATTACCGGTTCGATCGTCGGATCGGTGATAAACTCGAACGAGTTGGCTGTTGCGGGCGCTCCAGTGAGTTTGCCTGACGTTTCAACCGGAGCGCGAAGAAAAACGATCACCATCGCCCGCAAACCGCGGCAGATGCCGTGGGCGTTGCGTTTCTATTTCTGAACTCTCGCTATGGTTTCATCCATCAGCAGCTCCAGAAGGACCATCTGCAAACGGATACCTTCACCCGCAGTGCCCGTCCGGGCCCGTGCGAAGTTTTGCGCCGCCGGCCCGAACTAATTCGACATGGGAACAGGAAATTGCATGGATCGCAGAAGTTTCAACCGAACGCTTGCCGGAGCCTTCTTTACCGCCGGCGCCGCCCTCGGGCAGAAGAAAGACTCGCGTCCGAACATCGTCTTCATCTTGACGGATGACCAGCGCCGGGATTCTCTCGGCTGTTACGGGAATGCCGAGGTTCGGACGCCGAATATCGATCGCCTCGCCAAAGACGGTGTGCTCTTCGAGCGCGCTTCCGTTACGAGCGCCATCTGCACTCCGAGCCGAGCGTGCTACTTTCTCGGGCAGTACGAGCGCCGGCATGGCATCAACTTCAACTCCGGAACATCGCTGGCGCCCGCAGCATGGGAGAACAGCTTCCCCATGCTACTGCGCAGATCAGGATATTTTACCGGCTACGTGGGGAAGAACCACGTACCCATCGGCCCCAACGCATACGAAAGCGGCATCATCGAGAAGAGCTTCGATTTCTGGTATGGCGCACACGGCCACCTCACGTTCTATCCCAAGACTCGTAGCAAGATCTTCAGCGGCGCGAAATCAAACACGCAGCCCGAGGTGTTGCAGGAAGGCGCCCTGAGCTTTCTCAATTCGAGAGACCCATTCATCGCGGGCGCGGAGGCGTTTCTGAAACAGCGGCCGAATGATCGCCCGTTCTGCCTATCGATCTGTTTCAACCTCCCGCACGCCGCCGGCACGAGCACGATGAAGATGCTGCCGAGCGACCCGGAACTGTATCGCACCGCGTATCGTGACCGGATCGCCAAGTTCGCGCTCCCGCCGAACTACACACCGAAAACGAACATCCGCACTCCGAAACTGCCCCCAAACGTGTTGTATGCACAATACCGGCAGAAGAGCTACGACTACGTGGACACCGAAGCAGATCTTCGGGAGCGGATCGTGCGCCAGTACCAGACCATCACAGGCATTGACGGCGTCGTGGGTGCGGTTAGAGAACAACTCACAAAACTCGGGCTCGACCGCAACACAGTAATTGTGTTCGCTTCCGATCACGGTATCATGGCCGGCGAATTCGGGCTTGGCGGCAAGGCGTTGAACTACGAACCCTGCCTGCGCATCCCCATGGTCATTATGGATCCGCGGCTGCCAGCGGCTCGGCACAGCAAAAGACTCCCGCAACTGGTACAGTCGATCGACGTCGCTCCCACCATGCTCGATATTGCGGGAATCCCCGCGCCAGGCTCCGTACAGGGGCGCAGTATGATGCCGCTGCTGCGAGGGGAACACGCGCCTTGGAGAGAGTATGCCTTCTCCGAAAACCTTTGGTCCACCGTTTTCGGCAACCCGCGCGTCGAAAGCGTGCGGTCGGCGGACTGGAAGTACATCCGCTATTTCGCGACGGAGCGTTCGCTCTTCGGGACGGCGGGAGAGAGCCGCGAATCATACGGAGTGACGCCAGAACAGGCGCACGCCTACCAGAGTTGGTTGACGGCGTCGGTGCGCGGGCTGAAGCCGAGCTACGAGGAGTTGTTTCACATAGCCGTCGATCCGAACGAAACCGCCAATCTCGCCGGCGAGCCGAAGCACGCGGAGATGCTCACTTTGCTGCGGAGGGAATGTGATCGTCTGGTGCGCGATGCAAAGGGAGATCTCGACGCGGCGCCGCTGACCCTGCCGCTCCCGAAAGACAGTCCGGCTCCGCGAGCCGAATAATCGATAAGTGGAGTGCGGCATGCAGAATGCGGATTATATCGCGAGGCGGAAAACCGCTCACGGTCGCGGCTCGGCAAATCGCTGCAAACACGCGCCTGGGTTGCTGAGCCGCGCGCGTTAGCAAGCGGTTTCCGACGCGGCAATAACCAGCGCGATTTCGGACGCACTACTCTAGCCTGAATCCGACGTGGTGCGCCGTATTGTTCGCCAGTTGACGGCAGCGTAAGCGGGCCCGAATGAGAGCCCGCCGATGTTATCCCTCAATGTAAGGAACACGGTCGGGGGCGTCCGTGAGGCGCGGATCGTCGGTGTCGCGCATTATCTTCGCAAGGCGTTCCGAAAGTTGTGTTTTGACTTTCGCGTATTTCGCGTCGGCGGCGGCGTTGTGGACCTGATCAGGATCCCTCGAGAGATCGTAAAGTTCTTCCGCGGGACGTTTGCCGAACGCGAGCTGATAGTACTTTTCGTCACGGTGCTTGAGGATCCATGCCTTGGTCGGGCTGGCGTCCATATCTTTGTAAGTCAGCAGTTCGCGCGTTGCCGTGAGCTCTTCGAATGACATGTCCTCCACTCCGCCTACCGGATCTCCCATGGGGTTGCGGTCGGGTTTGAAATTTCGGATGTAGAGAAAATCCTTGGTGCGAATGGCGCGGGATGGATACGGCAGGTTGCCAGCGCGGGCGTCTCCGACGTGACGTTCGCGGCTGGTGACGACATAGTCGCGCGACGGGTCGACGGTTCCGCTCTTGGTTGAGGTGAGGAGCGGCACAAGGCTGCGGCCGTTCATCGTCGCGGGCGGAGTGAGGCCTGCGGCCTCCAGAAACGTCGGCGCCAAATCCATGAGGTTGACGAAGTCATCCACGACGCGACCCGGCTTCCCTTTGCCCGCCCATCGGACAACGAGGGGCGCGCCGACGCCGAAATCGTACAGATTGCACTTGCCGCGCGGCATGCCGCCCATTCCGTTATCTCCGGAAAGAACGACGAGAGTGTTGTTGAGTTCGCCCGCCTTCTGGAGTTCGTCGAGCAAGGCGCCCACGATCATGTCGACCGCCTGCACCTCGCCGAGGTAGTCGGCAACATCTTCGCGCACCACGGCATTGTCTGGCAGGAAAGCGGGCATGCGGCCGGAGAGTGTGTCCGGCTCTATTCCCCACAGCTTCTTACCGGATCCGCGGACCCACGGACGATGCGTGGTGATTGGGCCGTACACATAGAAGAAGGGCTGGCCAGGGGAACGGCCTTCCATCGCCGATCGGATGCCCTGGCGCGCCTGGTCCGCGATATCCTGTTTGCGCTTCTCAGCGTCGCCCGGATTGGCGGCAGCGGAAACGTACAGTGAGTAGCGGTGGAATTCGGCCTTTCGATTCGTTTCGCCGCCGAGCCATTTTTGATTGAGCGTCTTAAATCCCGCGCGCACGCAGTAGCCGCTCTTTTCGAGCATGACGCCGAAGCCTGGAAGCTGATCGGCGGGATCGGGACGTCCCTTCCAGCTTCCGCCGCGCAGATTCGAATTGCTGCCCGCGCGCCAGGCGTAGCATCCGGTGGCGACAGCGGCACGGCTGGGCGTGCACGATGGGACGGACATAAACGCGTGGGTGAAGAGAACGCCTTCGTGTGCGACCCGGTCGATGTTCGGTGTCTTGAGTGCGTCGCTGAAGCCGGGACGTTTCGGGTCGCGATACGCGCCGGCATAGCGGCCCCAGTCGTCGCCAAAAAAGAACAGGATGTTCGGGCGGCGTTGGAGCTGCCCAGCGGCAAGTGCGGGAGCGGCGGCGGCGGACCTCAGAAAATCGCGTCGAGTCGGTTTCATAGCGTTGGCTCTCCTTTTAGCCATCCCAGCGAAACGAGAAACTCGTCGCTAGCACGGAGCGTTTTTTCGTAGTACGGATTGGGCTGGGCGCGGTAGTTGAAGAAGCCGTGACCTTGGCCCTCGTACACGTGCGTATCGCAGCGTGCACCGGCCTTCTCCATGCGAGTCTTGAATTCCGTGAGAGTCTTGACCGGGATCAGTTTATCGTCCGATCCCAGGAAAACGATGGTGGGTGGAGCACCTGGCCTGATGTTATGGAGCGGCGAGAATTCGGGATAGCGTGCTCCAACGCGTTCCTGTCCCCATCCGCCGGGGCCGTTGTCGAAGACGGGATTGTAGAGCACCAGAGCATTGGGTTTCGCGGAGACTTTGCGGTCGTCGGCTGGATCGTCCAGTCCTTCGCACAGGCCCACCCACGCCGCCAGGTGACCACCGGCCGAGCCGCCGCTCGCCGCGATGCGGTTGGGGTCGATGCCTAGTTCGCGAGCATGAGTGCGGACCCAACGCATAGAGGACTTGGTGTCCTGAACGCAGACAGTAGGCGGCTCTTTGGGATCGTCGCCGACGGGGCGGTATTCGACCTGGATCGCGACCATGCCGCGCGAGGCGAAGTACTCCGCGTGATGGTTGAACTGAATGGCCTTGAACCCCTTCCACCCTCCGCCGTGGTAAAAAACGATGGCCGGACGCGCTGCGGGCGGGCCTGGCGGGGAGACGACGTAGAGGCGCAGGTCCCGGCCGGCGGCCGTTTTGTAGATGCGTGGAGCGCCTACTGAGGTTTCCTGAGCGAAGCAGACGGCTGGACAGAGGGCGATTGTTCGGAGAAGGGATCGGCGGGTCATTGAAAAGGACAATTGTATCACCGCCCCGAATTCCTCCCCGATACCCGCCCGCTGCCATTGACATCGGCGCTCAGTTGTCGTTAACTGTATCGACATGAGATCTTCCAAGCTCTTGCTCGCTTCGGCCTTCCTGCTTGCCCTGGCCTTGCCCGCGCAGCAGGTCACGAGTTCGGTGGTCGGTTCCGTAATAGACGGGACCGGTAGACTCGTCCCCGGCGCCACCGTGACGCTCGCGCACGAGGAAACCGCGGCTGTGCGCACGGCCGCCAGCGACGCGCAGGGCAACTTCGGCTTCAACGCCATCACGCCCGGCAACTACACCCTCCGGGTGGAGCACGCCGGCTTCAAGAAATACGAAAAGGTGCACCTGCCGGTGTCGCCCAACGAGCGCTTGGCTGTGGGCGAAATCCGGCTCGACATCGGCGAGGTCTCCGAAGTCATCTCCGTCACCGCTCAGGGCACCGCAGTGCAGACCGCGAGTTCCGAACGCTCCGGGCTGGTCAGCAGCAACCAAATTGAAAACCTCACGGTGGTGAACCGCAACTTCACAGGCCTGGTCACGCTGCTGCCCGGCATCGTTTCCGATTCCTCCGGCGAAAGCAGCGGCTCCGGCGGTACGCTGACGTTCAATACCCAGGGCTTGCGCCAAACAGGCAATAACGTCAGCATCGACGGCCAGCCCGTCATGGACCTGGGGGCCGCCGCCGTCACGGTGGATTTCACCAGCATGGATTCGGTGCGCGAAGTGAAGATCCTGGTCAGCGCCTACCAGGCCGAGTTCGGCCGCAAGCCGGGCGCCAGCGTGCAGGCGGTGACCAAGTCCGGCACACAGGCCTTCCACGGCCTGGCTTGGTGGTACAAGCGCCACGAGCAGTTCAATGCCAACGAATTCTTCAACAACCGCAACGGCGTGCCAGAGGCCAAGTACCGCCACACGACCGCCGGGTTCAATGTGGGTGGACCCATCTATATTCCGGGGAGGTTCAATCGCAACCGCGACAAGCTGTTCTTCTTTTTCTCCGAAGAGCAATTCCGCGAGCAGCGCCCGCAACCCATCCGGCAGCTGAACATGCCTACGGAAATGGAACTGCGCGGCGATTTCAGCCAGTCGCGCGACCTGAATGGGGCGCTCTACGCGGTCAAAGATCCGCTCAACGGCCAGGCCTTTCCCGGCAACAGCGTGCCCGCCAGCCGCATCAACAAGCTGAGTCAGGGCTTTCTGGGCCTGCTACCGCGCCCCAATTTCTCCAACAACGCCGTCTCCGCGGGCCGTTACAACTTCCAGTTCCAGGAGAGCCTGGACGCCCCCAAGCACAACGAACTCGCGCGCGTGGATTTCAACCCCAGCCAGAAAGTCATGCTCTACGGCCGTTTCAATGGTTGGTGGGAGCAGACCAGCGGCGCCAACGCCGGTGCGGGCAGCACCAACTGGGGCTGGCTGAACGAGACGCGCCAGAATACGAACAAGAGCGCAGTGCTCTCGGGGACCGTTCTGCTGGGTCCGACCGCGGTGCTGGAACTGTCCTCCGGCTACATGCGCTACGTCGAGGGCGCCAACCTGCAGCAGGAACTGGTGGACCGCGTGAGCCGCACAGCCACCGGCCTGCGCATCCCGCAGTTCCACGCCGAGTTCAACCCGCTCGGCCTGCTGCCGCAGGCCAAGTTCGGCGGCATTACCAATGCGCCTTCCATCACCTACGACCAACGCTTCCCCATCGTGGGCGTGGACCAACTCTTTACCTGGAACGCGCTGCTCACTCGCACGGCCGGCGCGCACACGCTGAAGCTGGGATTGTGGGCGGAGCGGTCTCGCGATTACAAGGGCGCCGACGGCAACTTCACCGGCAATTTCGATTTCGGCCGCGACGTGAACAATCCCCTCGATGCCAATCACCCCTACGCCAACACGCTACTGGGCAATTTTTCGAATTATTCCGAATCCACCACAAGGCCGCCGGTGCAGGCCCGCTCCACGGTGTTGGAGTGGTTCGCCCAGGACACCTGGAAGGTGGGCCGCAAGCTCACCCTGGACTTCGGCGTGCGCTTCACTTGGGCGCAGCCCTACTACGCCTACCGGCGCGAGGAAGCCGGCTTCGTACCAGACCGGTGGGATGCCAAACAAGCGGTTGTACTGATCCAGCCGGTTATGAGCGGCAATAAGCGCGTGGGCCGCCATCCGCGCACTGGCGAGATCCTGCCCGCGGTCATGATCGGCGCCATCGCGCCCGGTTCGGGCGATCCGTACAACGGTACCGTCAGCCTGCTGGCGGACACGTCCTATCCCAAGGGCATGCGCGACAATTCGGGGCTCAAAGCCGTGCCGCGCCTGGGTTTTGCCTACGACCCGTTCGGTAAGGGCAAGACGGCTCTGCGCGGCGGCTTCGGCGTGTTCTATGAAGCGCGCGAGATGGGTCCCCGCCAGTTCAATACGTGGAGCAACCCGCCCATGCGGCTGGACCCCATCATCTACTACGGCAACATCGACACTTTCACCAATACAAGTGGAGTCAACTTCCCCTCAAAGAGCACCGGCTTCACGCGCGACTGGCCCATGGCGCGAGTGCTAAACACCAGCTTCGGCGTCCAGCAGAACGTGGGCTTCGGCACCGTGGTGGACGCTTCCTACGCGGGGACCTTCGGGCGGCACCTGTTGCAGGGCCGCAACCTCAACGCCATCCCGTTCGGCTCCAACTTCCTGCCCTCCAACGCCGACGCCACCTCCGGAAACAAGCCGCTGCCCGCGGCCTTCTTGCGGCCCTACGTTGGCTATAACGACATCGTCTTCTACGACTACGGTTCCAACTCCAGCTACCATTCGCTCCAGGTGGCGGTGAACCGCCGCTTCGCCCAAGGACTTCAGTTCGGAGGCGCCTGGACGTGGTCGAAAGCCATGGATTACCAGGACACCAACCAGGCCACCGTCAGCAGCCTGATCGATCCCCGGATCTGGAACTACGGCAAGGCCGGCTTCGATCGCACCCACGTGGTGAAGGTCAACTGGATCTGGGACGTGCCGCGTGCGAGCCGCTTGTGGAACAATGCACTGACGCGGCAGGCGTTGGACGGCTGGCAGGTGTCTGGCATCGCCACGTTTTATTCCGGGGCGCCCAGCGGCATCGGGCTGTCCTTCGTCAACGCGGTGGATACCACCGGTTCCCCCACCGACGGCGCCCGCGTGGTGATGGTGGCCAACCCCATCCTTCCCAAGAGTGAGCGCACCTTCAGCCGCAATTTCAACACGGAAGCCTTCCGCGCGCCCGCCGTGGGCAGCGTGGGCAACGCGCCCAGGGACGTGATCCGTGGACCCGGCCGCAACAACTGGGACATTTCCGTCTTCAAGTACTTCCCGCTACCCGGCGAGAGAGCCAAACTGCAATTCCGCGGCGAGTTCTACAACGCCTTCAATCATACCCAGTTCAGCGCGCTCGACACTACGCCGCGCTTCGACGCCCAGGGGAAGCAGGTGAACGCGCGCTTCGGCGAATTCACCGAAGCCTACGCCTCCCGGCGCATCCAGTTCGCGCTACGCTTGAGCTTCTGAGCATGAGTTCCAGCAGAGAGTTCCTCCCGAACTGCTCCGCCTGACACGGTTCGCGTTTACCAGGTCAGCCGCAGGCTTAGCTGCAACTGGCGCGGGCCGTTGCCCGACGTCCGCAGGCTCACGATGCCGCTGCCGGCATTCGGCGACGGCAGTCCCGCGCAGTTCAGCACGTTGAAGAAGTCAGCGTTGAAGCGCAGGAAGACCCTCTCGGTGACCGGGACGATCTTGAACAGCGATGCGTCCAGACCCCAGTCCCATGGCGCGGGGGCCAACTGGTTACGCCACGGGTGCAGTCCCGTATCCACGGCGATGCGCTGCAGCGTGCCGTCCTTGAGACGCACGTACGTATTCTGCGTTTCATAGAGGGCATAGTTCGGGTCCGATGGGCTGCCGCCGTTAGCGGGAATCGGATTCACGGGCTGGTGCGACGGCTGGTAGTTCGCGGGCACCCCCATCACGCCGTTAGGCTGGCCCTGCGCGTCGGTGCTGTTGATGCGGTTAGCGGGGATGTAGCCGTTGTACCAGAGGTAGCCCGGGACGCATTCACCGCTGCGGCAATCCTGGATTTTGAATTCCTTGCCGTACAGCTCAATGGGGGCGATGGCGCCCCAGTCGGTCGTGGGCAGTTGGAAGTAATTGCTGCGGCCCGCCCCACTGCCGGCCAGTTGCCAGCCGCCGATGACGCGCTGCTTCCACCCGCCGATGTTGCCGAACAGCTTCTTGCCCTTGCCGAAGGGCAGGTCCACGATCCAGTTCCAGCGGATGCGATGCTTGGGAACTTCGATGTCGCGGATATAGGTGAGCAAGCGGATACGCTGGTCGAGGTCTTCCGGCACGGCGCCCGGCATGTACGTGCGCGGGTCGTTCACAAAATCCTCAGCGGGGCCGGTATTATTAGCGCCCAGGGTGCGGAAGTTGTTCGATATCACGTAGTACAACTGGAAGCCGTAGCCCTTGGTATAGCGCCGCGAGATCTCCATCTGCACACTATTGAAGTTCGAATAACCGGTCTTCGTGTACTCGTTGACATTGCCGTAAGTGGTCTGGTCGAAGACGCGCCGGGCCGTGCCGGCCAAGCGTCCGGTGGGTACGGGCAGGCCGGTGGTCGAGAGCCACACGTAATTCGTCGGGGCGCCGTTCATCTGGAACCACTGGTCCAACTTGCTACCGTGAGAGCCCACATAACCGATGCGCGCGACGGTGTTGTCGAACAGTTCGCGCTCGAAGGTGAGGTTCCACTGGTGGTTGCGTGAGGTGGGCTGGTTGGGGTCGAAGAAGGCCACAGTGAAATTGCCGGGGGCCACGTCGGGCGGCGAGTTGGGATCGAGCACGTTGCGGCTGTTGACGCCGGCGTAGACTGTGGGCACCGAGCGCAGCAGGTAATTAGGCAGACCGTCTGGCGTCTGCGCCGCGGCGTTCAAGTTCACCTGGAAATTGGCCTGCATGGGCGGCGAGGAGCGCATCGCACTGGCGAACGTGCGTAGCGCGAGCTGGAAGCGGTAGAGGCCGTAACCGCCGCGCAACGATGCCGCGCGCTTGCCGGAACTGAGCCGGTACGCGAAGCCTATGCGCGGGCTGAAATCCAGGTGATTGGAGTTGATCAGGCCTTCGGGGAGCCCCGCGTCGGAGGGCCGGCTGAATTTTACCCCGATCGCTTGAAACGCCTTTATGAGGCTGGGGGTGGTGACTTTTTCTACCACCATTTCGTCGAGCGTCGCACCCAACACGACCGTCCTGCTTTTCGGGTCAAAACTGGAAAGGAAATTGCGCGTTTCGCGCAGCGGTGGATAGTATTCGTAGCGCAATCCCAGGTTCAGCATCAGCCGCGAGGAAACTTTCCAGTTGTCCTGGAGGTAGCTCGCATATTCATTGCCGCGGAAATACATAAAGCCCGGCTGGAAGTTCGCCGAGTAAATGTTGGCGATGCCCAGGAAGAAGTTGGCGTTGTCGTGGCCGGTGCGCGGCACGGCGCCGGCCTGCTGTCGCGTGGCGGGATCGTAGAGCGAGGTCGCCATGCTGCCGAAACCATGGCTTCCCTGGCGCGAAGTCTGGTCGGAGAGGATGTCGATCATCTCGTACCGGAAGCGCCATCCGAATTCCAGTTGGTGCTTGCCGCGCACAAGCGAGTAGTTCTGGTCCAGGCTCAAGATCTTGGTGATGTTGTTGCGCGGCTTCTCCCCGACGTAGCTCATGTTGAAGCCGGCGTTGGGGAAATCGGGCAGGCCAGGCGCGTTCCAGGGATTCGGCAGGTTGAGCTGGTCAGCGAGGTTCTTGCCCGGGCCGAGGTCTTCCACGGGCGTGAAGTTGAGATCCTCGCTGGTGCCGCTGAATACCGTCTCTACAAAGAAGGTCGGAGAGAAAGTGTGGCTCCAACTCGTCATGCCGCTGTAGTTGGGCACGATCTGGCCTTCCAGGTTGCCCACTTCGTCCTTGAGGACGGGACTGCCATTAGTGGAAACGCTGCGCCGCACCTTAGTCGTGGCCTTGCCCTGGCTGTAACGGCCGAAGATCTGATCGCGGTCGCCCAGCCGGTGGTCGAGGCGCGCGGTCACAGTGTAATCGACGCGGTTGTTGACGCTGGAGCCGAACCAGTTGCTGCCCACCATGGGATTGACGTTTGCAAGCGTAGGCAGCGGCGTGTGATCCCATAGCCATTTCGCCAGCGGATTGCGGCGGCTGAGCGGGATCTGGTTGTTGAGGAACGGTTGGCGCACCCAGGTAACTCCGTCTGTGGTGAGTGGATCATAGAGCGTCGTGCGCTGCCCTGCCGCGTTGATCAGCGTGCTGTAGTCGCCGTTGCGCATGGCTTCGGTGGGCATGCTGGTCCCGGTGGTGGAAGACGAAAACAGCCGGTAGGCTTCCCAGGCTGCGAAGAAGAACGTGCGGTTCTTGCCGTTGTAAAGCTTGGGAAGCACTACAGGGCCGCCGGCAGAAGCGCCGAATTCGTTGCGGATGAGCTTGGGGGGCTTGTCATAGAAATCTTCCCGGCGGCGAGCGATGCCGAGACCGTTATTGCGGGCGGTCTCGAACAGCGAGCCATGGAGTTGGTTGGTGCCGCCGCGCGTGGTGAAGATGGCCGTGGCGGGACGGTTGAACTTGGCGCTGGACCCGTTGGTTTCCACCTTCACTTCGCTCACGGTGTCGATACCGGGGGGCCGCACGGGGATGGAGTTGCGCTCGCGGTTGGTGAGCGCGGCGCCATCCTGCAAGTACTCCATTCCGCCCATGCGAATGCCGTTAACCATGGGCCAGTTCTGGTAATACTCCATGCCGGGCGTGACGGTGGCGATGAGGTTCTGGATGAAGCGGCCGCTCAGGGGAAGCTGATCCACGCGCTCGCGCTCGAGCACGTTACCAAGGGTTGGAGCGGTGGTGGTGACCAGCGGTGTGACGTCGGCCAGAACAGTGATTTCGCTTGTGGTCGTTTCGAGCGCGAGCGCGGGTTCCACGACAGCGGTCTGCCCCGTTTGCAGCAGCAGTTGACCGCGCCACTCAGCCATGCCGGCGGAGCGCACCGCGACGGTATAATCGCCCGGCTGCACGGAAGGGAAAATGTAGAGCCCGGAGGCGTTGGATTTGGTATTGAAAGTCTGCGAGGTCTGGCGGTGGACGATCTCGATGGCGGCGCCGGGGACCACAGCGCCCGTCTTGTCGCGGATGGTGCCTTCTATCCGGCCGTTCCCGGTTTGCGCGAACGCGCCAACGACGGCTACAAGAGAGAGCAAGAGAATGCGCATTGCAAAGCAATTCATTCAGGATTTCCGTTCTGTAAAGCCTAATACAAGGATTCTTGGCCAGTCGACGTCTTGGAGTCAATACAGGAAGGAGAGTATAAACGAGACACTCGCCGTATAGCGACGAGCATTGCATCTGCGGAGAACAACTCAAATCGTTGCGTGCTGATATGCGGAACAGACTCAAAAGGAGCGGGCCTCCCGATGCTCATGAAACCCAAAGTTCACGTTCTCGCCTTCGTTTTGCGCAGAAGCGCGGCGCATCTCAAGCGCCAGTTTTCAGGCAGTCCGCAATCTTCTCACAGCCGGTCCCACGAGTAGGTACGCCCGCCCCTCACTCTTGTACGGGTCTATAGTCACCTCCTCGGCGCTCAAATCAGCGCCTCATCGGAATCCATTACAGTTGGATTCCAACTCCATATTACTCTTACTCCGTCTGCTGTCAATAGTGTTTTGGATGCTACACACGACCGGTTCGTCTTGTCGCAACTCGCAGATTCCACGACACGAATGAGTTCATGCTCATCCAGACGTTGAGCGACACGCAGGACCGCACGTTACAGAGAGTTATCGGAAGGTGATTTCGCCACGCAAGGAACTCTTGCAGAGGGAAAGAGGTAGAAATGGCTATCCGCAGGTTATCTGAGATGACACATATCACCGCCTAGACTTAGCCTCCCCACGGCAAGAAGGGCAGCACGACCTCTCAAGACGTAGCGCTGGAGAGTGTTCCGCTCCGGTTTCTCGATCCGTCCTCCACTCGAGTTTCATTGCGAAACGGTGGAGTGATCCTACACGCATACTTCTTTCCCAAACGAGCTCTCAGTGAGAGCACCGTCCATTCACTGAGTTTTCGAGTCCTGCGCCTGCCGCGCGAATTCGTCGACGTTTCCCTTGTCGACGACTATCGTGCCAGTGTCGATGAACTTCGGCAGTGGTGATCTGGTTTCCCGTCCCAAATTGACTTCCAGCGACGGCAGTTTATTGTGGTGCAGACTATCGAGAATCCTCAATCCGAACGCCGCCATGGTGAACGGCCTCTGCGCAACCGTGGCGGCGATAGCCCCTTTCGTGATCCATTCCAGTGTGCGCGGGTCCGTGTCCATTGCCACCACGATCTTGTCTTTGATCTGATTACGGCTCAGAGCTTCGGCGACTTCGGCACAGGCCAGCGCCTCCATGCAAACAAACGCATCTACCTTAGGCTTCTTTTGCTGAATGATCTCCGTTGTCTTGTCGAAGGCGACGCGCGGATCTCCCTTGATATCGATCACCTGAACAATCTTGATCCCAGGGTGACCGCTAAACATGGACTCGTAGCCCAGAAGTCGATCCCGCAGGTTCATCTGCTCCGGCATCGTGAAAACAACCACATTGCCGCTGCCCTTCAACTGCTCAGCAGCGATCTGACCCCCTAACCTGCCGGCCTCGTAGTTGTTCGTCCCAATAAAGAGAAGTCGCTTACTCCCCAACGCATCGGAGTCAATCGTAATAACCGGAATCCCTCTCGCAACAGCGGCGTCAATCTCCGGTTTTAACAGCAATGGATCGGCAGCGGACACCATAATGCCGGCTGGTTTCCCGCTCAGCACTTTCTGAAACTCACGCTTTTGAGCCTCAGGGTTGTAAGTATCTGGGCCAACAACCTCCGACCTCACGTGGAGCTGACCGGCAGCCTGCTTCAGTCCGGCGGCGGCAGCCTGCCAGTAAGGAATCTTGACGTTAGCTACGATCAGAACATAGGTTTCATCCGCCGCGTGCTGGGGTCTCGCACAATTCAGAAGTGGGAGTGCCGAGGCCACGAGGACGGAGGAACTGACCAACGCTATCGCGCTGTTCATAACAGCCTCCTAAGAGCAGCAGCTCTTGGACTGACCGTACCGCCGCAGATCATGCTAGTCAAGGGTCTTTTGCCCGAACCGGCCTCTCCACTTCCGGGAGGCCGGTTCGGGCAAAAGACCCTTGACATGGCGAGTATTGCGCCTATATTTAGGGTGCAGATGAGCTTTTCCGGACGAATGAGGGAGCCGTTGCAGGAACGCCGGCATGCTGACGGAACCGAAATCTCCCGCTGAATGATCGCGAGTCGAGCCACGTGATGCCACCGGAGGTCATTCGCGGCGCGAACCGTTCGATCAAGACGGAAAACTCGTACGTGTCCGGGTGACAGGAAGATGTGACCTCTCTCGTAACCGATTCCTGAATCTGAGTAAGAGGAGTTGAAACTATGGACAAAGAGACACTGACCATTACTGACAACCGTACCAACAAGACCTATACGATCCCTTTGGACAAAGGGAATATCCGAACAATGGACCTCCGTCAAATCAAGAAGGACTCCGAAGATTTCGGTGTGATGGGGTACGACCCTGCGTTCATGAACACGGCATCGTGCCAGAGCAAAATCACGTTCATCGACGGAGACAAAGGCATTTTGCAGTACCGAGGCTACCCCATCGAGGAGCTGGCGGAAAAGAGTAGCTTTCTCGAAGTGGCCTACCTCCTTCTGAACGGAGACCTGCCAACCGGACAGCAATTGAACGAATGGGTAGATTTGGTGAAGCATCACACGATGATTCACGAGACTACAAAGAAGTTCCTCGAGGGTTTTCGTTACGATGCGCATCCGATGGCGATGCTCATTAGTACGATTGCTGCCCTATCCACGGTTTACCCGGAGGCCCGCAGGATTCATGATCCAAAGACCCGGAAGCTGGAGATCGCGCGGCTGCTCGGAAAGATGCCGACGATCGCGGCTTACTGCTATCGCCACAGCCTCGGCTTCCCCTACGTCTATCCCGACAACGATCTCAGCTACACCGAGAATCTCATGAACATGCTATGGCGGATGGTAGAACCGAAGTACCACGCTAATCCGATTATGGCGCAGGCGCTCGACATCTTGTTCATTTTGCATGCTGACCACGAGCAGAACTGCAGCGCCAATGTGATGCGCAGCGTCGGGAGTTCTTACGCCGATCCTTACGCTGCGACAGCCGCGGCCGCGGCAGCTCTGTCCGGTCCGCTGCACGGAGGAGCCAACGAAGAAGTCCTGAAGATGCTCGATGAAATCGGGTCGAAAGAAAATGTCCCGGCTTACGTCGCGCAGGTGAAAGCCGGCCACAACAAATTGATGGGTTTCGGGCACCGGATCTACAAGAACTACGATCCCCGCGCCCGTATTATCAAGTGGGCGGCCGACCGGGTATTTGAGATCACGGGCGCCAATCCGAAGCTGGAGATAGCGCTCGCGTTGGAGCGCGTTGCCCTCCAAGACGAGTATTTCATCACGCGGAAGCTCTATCCAAACGTGGACTTCTACTCCGGGATCATTTACCAGGCGATGGGATTCAAACCGGAGATGTTCACGGTGCTCTTCGCGATCCCTCGCACGGTGGGCTGGCTGGCGCAGTGGCAGGAGATGCTGGAGGATCCGGAGCAAAAAATCGCCCGGCCGCGGCAGGTTTACACTGGCCACGGCCTCCGTCACTTTGTGCCGTTGCAGAATCGGACGGGCCAAACGGCGGTGTCCGAGGTATAGCGGTCACTTGGGGACCGGGCTTTGCGGGACAGAACCCACTGAGCGACGATGGAACTGTTCAAAGGTCTTCTCCTCCGCTCCAGCGTCCCGAAACTGGGGGACGACAAAGCGTTGAGATCCCCTTGACATGGCGATTATTGCGCCTATATTTGGGGTGGAGACGACTCGTATCTGCCGAACGACAGGTACGGTGGTTTGTCGCCTCTCCAGAGGAGGTAGAGATATGACTTCCTGTTCTCGACGAATCACCCTCCTGCTAGCTTCTACGTTGGTAACGATTCTGGCCCCAATGCCTGGCGCCGACACGAGTCAGCAGTCCAATGCCGGCCAAACGAATTTCTCCGGAACCTGGAGACTGAACCGGGAAAAATCCAGTTGGCGAGGCTTGCGAAAACCAATCAGCGTCATCGTCACTATTGAGCACAAGCAAGCAGCATTCAGCTACTCCGGGAGTTTGGTCGACGCCGACGGCGAACTACGAAACTTTGAGTTCAGCGGTTTTGTTGACGGCAAGGAGCATCCGGCCACAAGAGAATACGGGGAAGGCAAGGTCGCCTTGAAATGGGCGGGCTCGAACACCTTGACGGCCACGTTCAAGACCAGTGACGGGGGGTGGGTGGAGACCACCACAAGAAGTTTGTCGCGGAACGGTAAGACGCTCACGCAGCAGTTGCGTCTGAAAGCTCCGGACCGTGAAGTTACTTGGACGGAAGTGTACGAGAAGCTGTAGCGGTTTCTGATGTGCAGGCCTGCCTCGCGATCACTCTGCGGCGCGGCAGAGATCTCGGAGCGTCCAGGAACACGGGACGCGTGGGGAATCTGGGCGCGAGGGCAACCGGCGATGCAGGTCAAAAAAGAGGGAGGGCCAAACAAAGGAGCTTCGTGATGCCCATAAGAGAAAGGTTCGAGATTCGAGTTTCAACCGAAAAACTACTCGTCGGGCTGCTGCTGACGGCAGTCCCGGTTTGCCTGGCGGGTCTGTACAGCCTCACTCAAAGCCATAAGTCGTTGGAAAGGAGCGTTGGGAACCAGTTTAAAATGATCGCCGAGAGCACAGCCGCCGCAACGTCCCAGTTCATTCAGGACCGGGTCGTTGAAGTAGCGATGATCACGGCCGATCCGGTCATTTTGGAGGCGGTGACGGCCGGTGACCGCTCATACGAAGGGTTGCCCGACGCTACGATTGCAGCCAAAATCGAAAAGATCGACAAGGCCTGGAACACGCCCGCTTCGGATCCAATCGTCAAACAGATCCTATCTTCCGCCGCTTCCCGCTCTCTGCGCCGCCATCACGAACTGGACCCCAGAATCCTTCGAGTCACCGTGACGGACGCCAAGGGCGCCGTGGTGGCCGCATCCCACAAAACCCTGGATTATTACCAGGCAGACGAAGATTACTGGAAGAACATTTACGCTCAGGGACGAGGCGCCATCAGCCTGACCGACATCCTTTACGATGAGGCCACGAAGGCGAACTACATCGGGGTGGGTGTCCCCGTGATCGACGCTAATTCCAACCTGTTCATCGGAACGATCGATGCCTTGGTAGACGTGACGACCCTGTTCCCGATTGTCCATCGGACTGGTCTCGGACCGACTGGCCGGACCATGCTGGTCAAAGATGACGGAACCGTAATCAGTGCACCGCAAGCAAATCTGGCCATGAAGCTCAAGGCTCCTGAATTTGTGGCAGTGCACGATGCCTTGGGCACGCTGCAAGGGCGGGAGACCGGGTACGTGGTCGCTGGCGTCCCCGGCGGAAGGTCCGCTGTGATCGGCTTTGCGGACACCGGTTTGAAGCGCAACTTCCAGAATCTCGGATGGATGATTCTGGTTTGTCAGGACACGGACGATGCGTTCGCTGCCGTGCGTACTGTCGATCGTCTCTTCGCCATGATGTCGCTGGTTGGTCTGGTTGCTGTGATCTTTCTTGCAGTCTATTTTTCGCTACATCGCAGGCAGGTATTCACAGATATTGGAGAATTGCGGCCCCGGACGCCTGCCGGAAGAACGGAATCACCTGCGACCACAAGCGAACAGACCGGCAATGCTGCGCGTGGTGACGGTGGATCTGCGAGCGATTACGCTAACGAGGCGAAGCGCTCAACCTGATATGAGCGGTTCGCCCGGAGGCCATGCTGCGCATCGCAAAAAATACAGCTTCTGCATGTCGCCGCCCGGCTTCACGCTTGCTTCGTACGAGTTGATCTGCGCTTCGTCGAAGCAGTAATCCTTCCCCGGCATTCGTTTGGGTACTTCGGTTTGTCCACCGATTTTGTAGTGCTGCTCAAGCTCGTACACGTCTATGGCGACCTGATCGATTTTCATCTGGCCGGCCACCGCGGCGTTCGAGTCCTTGCGCGCGTGAAGGCATCCTTCCCTTCCGATGTGAGTATTATCTACGCGTTCACGCCAACTTCCAGTCACCGCGGTAGTTGGGAGACAGGTATCGCTGCGCCTCGGCGTCGCCAGTGATGGTTTCCTTCCCGGCGTCCCAGCGCACCTGCCGGCCGGTACGATACGAAATGCTTCCCAGATGGCAGGCCAGCATAGCCCGATGCGCGGCTTCCACGGGCGAATTCGGCTTCTGCCGCGAACGGATACAGTCGACGAAATTCTGATGATGCCGATCCGTCATATCGGCCCCTTTGATCGGTGTGGCGGAAACGGCTTCAGTAGCGTGGACCGCGCCGTGATTTCTAGTTTCCGAATACACTCGCCAGCCCGACGCGCCGATTACGAGCACGCCGTCGTTGCCGTGGATTTCCACGCCGTGCTCGCACGCTTCGGGACCGCGCCCGATACCGATGGCGTGTTCCCAGATCATCGTAAAACCCGGGTACTCCCACATTGTGTGCAGAGTGTCCGGCGTTTCCATCGCGTCGCCTGGATCGCCGCGTTTGCCGCCTATCGCGGCCGCGGAAAGCGGCGCATCAGCAACGCCCATGGTCCAGAGCGACAGGTCGATCATGTGCGCGCCCCAATCGGTGATGAGCCCGTTGCCGTAGTTCCAGAACCAGCGCCAATTGAAGTGGAACCGGTTTTGGTTGAACGCGCGTTTGGGCGCGGGTCCCAGCCACATGTCGTAGTCCACTGAATCCGGCGGATTCGAATCCGCCACGGGCGGGATCCATCGCACCCAGTCCAGGTAGGCCCAGGCGCGAACAAATCGTATCCGGCCGAGTTTGCCGCTGGCGATGTACTCCTTCACGGCCGCATAATCGGGTGCGCTGCGCCGCTGATTGCCGACCTGCACGATCCTGTTGTAACGCTCCGCGGCGGACACCACGGCGCGTCCCTCGGCGATCGTGAGCGACAGAGGTTTTTCGAGATACACGTCTTTTCCCGCCTGGCAGGCCAGGGTGGCGGCAAGGGCATGCCAGTGGTCCGGCGTAGCGACGATCACTGCGTCTACGTCCTTGGACTCCAGCACCCGGCGGAAGTCCCCGGTCACTACGCCCGGCCGTTGTGACAGCGGCTCAACGATCGTCTTCAGCGCGCGGGCGCTTCGTGCCTGGTCGGGATCGCAGAGCGCTGTGCATTCCGTGCCCGGCACTCCGAGAAACGTTTTCAAGTCGGCCGAGCCACGTCCACCGCAACCGATGAGGCCGACTCTGACCCGCTCGTTCGCGCCTACGACGCGCGCGTTCGAAGCCGCAGTCTGGCTGAACGCCGGACGCGAAGCCGCGACGGCAGTACCGACTCCACTAATCACAAACCCGCGTCGATTCATGTCTTTCATGTTTCCAATGTTACAGCAAGGTATCGATGCGAATGTGCCGGAACTCCACCAAACTTTTTATGTCCCAGGAATCCGGCAAATCGGCTCCCGTACCGGATGTCCGGGGGTTCTTCAGCACCGCCTCCTTCACGGATCAGGCTCAAGTCGAAATCGATAACGCCCACGCCGTTCAGAGTGAATTAGGACATTTCTACTTTGCCCAATTGGGCCAGTCTCATTTTGCCGAGACATGTGCCTCAAACTCTTTGACACACGCCGATTCACCAATATCAACCGGGTCTTCGGGGCAAGGCCGCAGACCACGGATTGAACCGGCGCTTAGGAACATTGTCAAAATGAACAAACCCTTTTGAGCAGAAGAAATTTCGTGGGAACGGGCGTTTCCGCCTTTACTCTCAATCGCCCGTCCTTTGGAGCGTATCGAGACAGGGTACGCGGCGCGCTTCGCGGAGGCAGAAGCTGCATGCGGCCGGGAAGAACGCCGAGTCCTCCATCGACTATGGGCATGCACGCCAGTCTCGCCCGCTCGCTTTTCACTTGCGCCGCCACTTCGCGACAGCAGATCGCAGCGCATCAACTCCAAGAGCAATGAAGCCTACAGCGATCACCGACCGCACTGCAATCGACCATGCCTGATCTGCGCGCAACACGCTTCGAACGGCCAACAGCGCGAATCCGAGGCCGATGCACACGTACCACCAGCCGAACATTCGCGCCCGGCGATACCTCCGCTCAGAATCCGGCCGATCCTGCAGCATATTTACGCCGAAGCGCGTTTCACAAATAACCGGCAAGCCGCCATCAGGATCAGCACGACGCCGAAAGTGCAGACAATGGTAGCTCCCGTTGGCAGATCGATCTTGAGCGATAGATAGATGCCCAGCGTCGATACCAGCGTACCCATCGCCCAGCCGATTGCCAGCCGCGGTCCGATCCTTTCGGCGTAGAGCATCGCGCCCACCGACGGCACGATCAGATAGCAGAACACCAGCAACACGCCGGCAATCGCTACCGACGACGTGACGACTAAACCGAAGGACGCGTAAAACAGGAAGTCCCAGAAGCGCACGGACAGTCCCTGTTTCTCCGCTTGCTGCGGGTCGATCGAAATCAGCAGAAACTTCTTCCGGAAAATGTAGTGAAACAAGCCGACTAATCCGTAGAGCAGCGCAGTCACCCGCACCTCCGCCCAGGACACGCTGAGTATGTTGCCAACCAGCATTTCCTTCAGATGCTCGGTCTGCGCCACGGACTTACTCATCGCCACAATCGCGGCTGCCGAAGCCACCGCATAACAGATGCCGATCACCGCTTCTTGCGGAATCCGCGCGCGTTTCGCCTTGACCATCGAGAAGATCGCCGCACCCAGAAAAGTGAATGCCAGGCTGATCCAGTAAGATCCTCTCCCGTGCGGATCGTATTCATAGAGAGCCGCAATCGTCGTGCCTAGCGCCGCGATTTGCGCCAGCGCGAGATCGACAAAGACGACGCCACGCTCGACGACGTGGACTCCCAGGTAAGCGTGTATGCCAGTCAGAATCAGGCTGGCAATAAAAGGAGCAAGCAGGAAGCTCAGTGTATCCATGGCGTAATTATTTGGATTTCGCGAACGCGTTGGTCAACAGGTTGATGTCATAGTCGAACAGCTTGAAATAGTCGGTGACCTCTTTGGTGCCGCCCACCGAAGGCATCAGCCCCACCACCGTGCCGCCTGTGGCCTGGGCAATCGAATTGGGCGTACGCAGATCGAAATATGGCTCCACCAAAATCAGCTTGATGTTCTCGCGTTTCATGAGGTTGATGACCTCAAGGGTGTGGACGGGTGACGGTGGAATGCCCGGCTTGGGCTCGACATAATCCACAACAACCAGGCCGAAGCGCTCGCAAAAGTTTGGCCAGGAGCGGTGGTAGGTGATCACCTTGCGCCCGCGGTATGGCGCCATCTGCGCGTTCCAGCGCTTCTCGGCATCTGCGAGGCGCTTGTCAAAATCTGCATAGCGCCCAGCGAAAAATGCTTTGTCCGCCGGCCGCATTTCCGAGAACTTGTTCTCGAAAGCCTTGGCCATGCGGCGCCCATTCTGAGGATTCAGCCAGTAGTGAGGATTTCCCAACGGGTGGACATCGCCCATCGCGCGCGTTACCTGAGTCGTGGGTATCTCGAGAATCTGGCAGGACTGTGACAAGTCCAGGTATCCGGCATTCCCTTCCTGGATCCTGGAGTTCCGGCTCTGAGTGATCAGCGGCGGCAGCCATCCAATTTCGAGTTGCAGCCCCACCACCGCCAGCAAATCCGCTTTCTGAAGCTTGAGCAGGAAACTGGGTTTGGGCTCGACGAAGTGGGGATCCTGATAGCCCCTGGCGATAGCTGCCACATCGATGCGATCCCCGCCGATCTCGGCGGCGATCGAAGCCAGGTCCTCCGTGCTCGTGACGACGTTGAGTTTTCCAGCGGCTTGGCATACTCCGCTGACTGCGGCGAGCAGTGCAGTCAGCACCAGAAGCTTTCCAGTGTGCGGCGTGTTCATCGGGCAATCATGTCCTTTCTTCGGCTAGAACAGGTGGGCGCCATGTGCCCCGATCGAGAATTGGAACTGGAACAGGAACTCATTTGCGGTCCGGTTGTCGCCGTAGGCCGTGCGCCGGAACTGGCCGCGGATCTGGCTGAACTCACTCGGCCAATAAGTCAGTACCAGGGAGCCGCCCGTGTCCTGAGCTAGCGCAAGTCCAATGAGACGCTCAGAACGGTCGAAGCGTGCGCCGGCGAACCAGCGCCGGGCAACCTGATAGTCGCCCGAAACATAATACCCGAATGGCGTCGTAACTCGCGGCGATTGCGCGATCCGGCTCCAAATCAATTCGCTGCGTCCTACAAAGGAGTGGTAGATCGCCCGTCGCAGCGGCTTCCAGCGCAGCGTCGCATCCACCCCGTAAAGTTGATCACGCACGTCAGGGCCGATCACCGAGTGCCCGCGCGAGTAAGAAGCTCCCAGATCGATATTAGTGGATTCGGAAATATCCCGATAAGCGCGCAGGTGTCCCACGCTCGAGACGTTGCTGCGCCTGTAAGATCGAAACACCCCATCGGAATCGCCTCGGAAAAGTTGCGCGGTACCTTCCAGAAAGAGTCCTTTGGGCGCCGGGATGATACGGCTCACCGCCAATCCGGCGTCGTTGATGCCATCCTCACCACCTACCAGATTCCCGGTGACCAGCGGACGATCCGTCCATGGAAGCACGTGGTTGTGCAGCGTGTTCACTTTTCCGAAAGCAGCCCTCATCTTTCCGACGCGTAGCTGGAAACCTCCGGGTACAGCCGGGAACGTAATAAAACCTTCCTCGAGGTTCACTCCCTGTTCACCGAAACTGATGAAGAAATCGGCGCGCGCGTAGGGGTCGAGAATCGCTTGAAAAGCAACCTCGCTCTCATGCATTTCGAGCGCAGGCGTAGGCCTGCCGGCGGAATTACCAGCCGCCCCCAGGAAATCGCCGATCACCGCAATATCGGGATTAAGCACCTTGGCCGCGGCGCCGCCAGCACCTCCCAGCGCCACCGGAGCCTGCGTGGGCTCGGGTTCGGCCGGAGCCACAGGTGTCGCAGCTTGCGAACCCTTCAGGGCCTGCACCTCCGCCTCCAGCGCATGGATGCGATCTTCCATCGCCTTCATGCGGACTAGGAGTTCTGCGTTGTCTTGCGCCCTCCCGGCAGACGGCCAGAGCCATCCGCCAGCAACCACCAGCGCGAGAATCCTCAACACCTTGGTCATGTGAAACTCCCCCAGCCAGGTTGCGTTCAAGGACGCAAAGCCTGTAGTTACACAACTTTCAGTATAGAGCCGAAATCGGGCCGCACTGCGCCTATCATAAGTGCATGGCCTTCCAACTCATCATTGATGCGTTTTCGGAAAGCGATGCGTTTTCGGAAAGCGCCTGGATTCCCAAAAAGTACACCTGTGAGGGACAGGACATATCGCCGGCCTTGGCTTGGTCCGGCGGACCAGACGCAACCCGCAGCTACACTCTAATCATGGACGATCCGGACGCTCCGGCTGGTACATGGAACCACTGGCTGCTCTGGGACATCCCGGCCGCAACTCACGCTCTGCCGGAGCGCTTCAGTACCGGCTCGGCGGGTCACAGTGGCACGAACGATTTCGGCAAACCCGGTTACGGCGGCCCGTGCCCGCCGCGCGGTCATGGCCCGCACCGCTACTATTTCAAGCTCTACGCGCTCGATGTCGAGAAACTCCCGCTAAAAGCTGGAGCGAAACGAGCAGACCTGGACCGCGCGCTCAAAGGCCACGTGCTCGGCGAGGCGCAATACATGGGTCAGTACGAACGGAAGTAGGAAATGGATTCCGAATAGACCGAAGGCGCCCGGTCTGCATCACACCGAGCAGCTTCGGAGATTTCCGTGCCCGCAGCCTTTGCTCAAAACCCGACGAGTACCCGCGTGATGGGGCGTCAATTGCCGAGCATGCGCAGTAATTCGACGGCGATTTGCGGCTGCGGCTCTCCGCACTTCGGACAGTAAGCGCCGCCGCCGGGAACGTTAAGCCAGTAACCGTCAACCGCGGCGCGGGTGGCTTGGACGGCATCGTAGAGTTGCTGTGATGTGACCTTCTTGCCGCTCGGATTCGTGCTCAGCCCGGCAAAAACAAGCACTTTGGGATTCACAGCGCGCGCCTGGGCGGCAGCGGCTTTCACGAAACGGGTGTAAAGGGCGAGATTGTCCTCGCTGCCTTGGGCCTGGATCTCATAGACGTCGGCATAGCGGGCGGCGGATTGGGCGATGCCGAGTCGCAGATATTCGTCATAGCGCCCACCCTTCTGGACAGACGGGCTCAGCACCGGGACGAGGTCGGCGGCAGGGGTGGCGATGAAGAGGCGGCCATGGCGGTGAATGATCTCTGCCGCGAGTTTCTCAAACCGGTCGAGATCGTGCTGTTCCTCGGACGGCGTGAACTCCCAGCTTTCGTTGTCATAGATGATCGCCTTGACTTCAGCAGGTACCTGACCGTTTTCGAGCGCCTGCCGGAGAGCGGCATAGCTGGTGAACGTGGCAGTCGGACTGCTTCGCCAGCCGTCCGGGAAACCCTTGGATCCGTTCCTTCCATTGATCAGAAAGTTGCCAGGATTCTCGAAGAAGCGGCGGCTGACGGTTCCGGAGGGGTCGACGCGGTCCAGATGGCGAGTAGCGCTGAGCGAAATCATCCAGCGCAGGTCTGCTGCATCAGCACAGGCGAAACAGGCGGCAAAGAATAGGAGAACGCGCATGGAATAATTATAGAAGGTGGGAGGTCCCTACTCGAAGACAGATGGTGACTTGTGATTCCTTTGGTTGCGCGGCGTAGCGCCGCCTGCTAAACTTAAAATCTGTAAGATTCTGAAGGAGTTCTCTGTCATGGCAAAGGTATGTGAAGTCTGCGGTCGTGGACCGCAGTTCGGAAATCGGGTCTCGCACGCGCACAACGTCACCAAGCGCCGCTGGAACGTGAACCTGCAAGCGGTTCATGCCCTCATCAAAGGTGCGTCCCGCAAGATGCGCGTTTGCACCTCCTGCATCAGGAACGGCAAAATCCAAAAAGCCGCGTAAGACCCCCTAACGATTTTCAGGAACAGGCTGCACAAGGATGGTCCCGTCCGGGGGTTCTCTTTGCGCGGCTTTTTCTATTTACGGGAGCGATTCGATGAAACTTGTAACGTATCGGCATAAAGGCGCGACAGCCGCCGGAGTAGTGCTCGACGGCAACGTGATCGGCCTCGAAGCGGCCGGTTTCCCCAGCGTCCTCAGCATCGTCGCCGGAGGCGCAGCGGCTCTCGCGGCCATTGAGCGATTCATCTCCAACCCACCCGCCGGCGCGCTCCAGGGCCTCGCCGATGTGACGCTGCTCGCGCCACTGCCCCGCCCTCCCAAGGTCATTTGCGTCGGTCTGAACTACCGCGACCACGCCGCCGAGGCGAACATGAAGATTCCGGACGTGCCGACGATCTTCTGCAAGTTTCCTACCTCCGTGATCGGCCCCGGAGAACCCATAGTCCTGCCCGCGAACTCCACGCAGCCGGATTACGAGGCCGAATTCGCCTTCGTGATCGGCAAGGGCGGCCGGCACATTCCCGCCGAGCGCTGGCAGGATCACGTCTTCGGCTACATGAACCTGAACGACGTCAGCGCACGAGACTTCCAGATGGCCACATCGCAGTGGATGATGGGCAAGACGTTCGATACGTTCTGTCCCTGCGGACCATGGCTTGTGACCGCCGGTGAGATCGCCGATCCGCATAATCTCGACATCAGCACGACGATCAACGGGGAAGTCCTGCAAAGTTCCAACACCCGCGAACTGATCTTCCGGATTCCGGCGCTCATCGAGCACCTCTCCAGCGTTTTTACGTTGGAACCCGGCGACATCGTGTCCACGGGAACGCCCGCCGGCGTCGGCTTTGCCCGGACCCCCCCGCGCTATCTGCGAGCCGGGGACGAAGTGGTCATACGCGTCGCCGGACTGGGCGAGTTGCGAAATCCGGTCGTGTTGGAAAAGTGAGCACTGCGCCGAATCACCCACTTCGGGCGTGAATCCGCACCTTCTTTTCGCTGACCAGCCGCGGGTGGGTGAGTTTTCAGCACTTTATCCGCCTCCTCAAACTGGCACGACAATTGCACTACCAGCAGCGATATGGCATACGTTATTACCGACACCTGCACCAAGGACAACCATTGCGTTGAAGCTTGCCCTGTGGATTGCATTCACCCGAAGGAAGATGAAGGCGGATACGCCGAAACGCCGCAGCTCTACATCAACCCGGACGAGTGCATCGATTGCGGCGCTTGCGTGCCGGTCTGCCCGACCAATTCGATTTACGTGCTCGGCGACCTGCCGGCTGAACTGTCGCAGTTCGCCGAAGTGAACGCCGGGCATTTCAACTAAGACTCAACTTCGCTGCTGTTTTTCGACTCCCTGTCGGGTATTCTTGCCACTTGGAAGCGCTTGAATCCCCGTCAGGGAGTGCTGTCTCTTCCTGCCTCGTCCCTACTTGGTCTCCGCCGCGAAGACCGCTTCCGCCGCCGCACGTGCGCTCGCCTTGGGCTGGAATCCTTCGGCCTTGAGCGCCGTCTCAAACGCATCCAGAAAGAACAGCACGTTCTCGCTGGTGGCCAGCGGTCCCATGATCCCGATGCGGAACACCTTGCCCGCCAGCGGTCCGAAGCCGCCCAGGATCTCGATGCCGTGCTCCTGCATCAGGCGCTTGCGCACATTCAAATCATCAATGCCCTCAGGCACGCACGGCGTGTTCAGCGTCCACAGGCGATGTCCGTCCGCGACGTGCATCTTCATGCCCATCGCTTCCACGGCCGCCACGAACGCCAGGTGGCAACGCAGATGGCGTTTCCAACGTTCACCCACGCCCTCTTCCGCGATCGCCATGAGGGCTTCACGCAGCGCATAGAACAGCGAGATGGGCGCTGTGTGGTGGTAACGGTGCGCGCCCTCGAAATAGTCGTCAAGCAGACGCAGGTCGAGATACCACGTCGCCGGCGCGCCCTTGCGCGCACGCAGCCATTCGAGCGCACGCGGAGAAACCGTCACGGGAGCGAGGCCCGGAGGGCAGCTCAGCCCTTTCTGCGTGCAGCTATAAGCGATGTCGATGCCCGTGTTGTCGACCATTACCGGCATGCCGCCCAGTGACGTCACAGTATCTGCGATCACCAACGCGCCCGCCTCGTGCGCCGCCGAGCAGATCGCAAGACCCGATTGCAGCGCGCCCGTCGAAGTCTCCGCATGGACGTAAGCAACCACGGCCGGCTTTTCCCTGCGAATGAACTCGCGCGCTTCTTCGTCGCCGAAGACTTCGCCCCACGGTTTTTCGAAACGCACCACATGCCCGCCGTTGCGCCGCGCCATCTCCGAAAGACGGTCGCAGAAAAATCCATTTGCGAAGACAGCCACCTTCGCTCCGGGCTCGACGAAGTTGGCGACAGCCGTCTCCATTCCCGCGCTGCCCGTGCCCGAGATGGCGAAGGTGAACGAATTCGTCGTTCCGAACACCTTGCCCAGCATCTTCTGAATATCTCCCACCACTTCGAAAAAGTAGGGGTCCAGATGGCCCACGATCGGCTTGGCCATCGCTTGATAAACGCGCGGTTCCACCATCGTCGGGCCGGGGCCGAACAACAACCGCTTAGGAGGATTCAGGGGAGCAAGGGTTTCAGGCATACTGTATAGTGTTCAAAAACTCAACCGCCTGCGTCAACTGGGGTGCACGACACCAGAGTGATGCCCAGAGCGAAAGCGCACTGGGAGGTTGTTGCCGCCATTATACTGACAGCGTATAATGCTGTCAGGTGAATCGTGCCCACTTCTCTCGATCTCAATGCTCTTCGCCTGCAACGCGATCAACTCAAAGCCGAACTTGCTCAGGTCGGCGACATGCGTCCGGGTTCGCTCGTACCCCGGTATCGTAAATGCGGCAAGCCGACTTGCCATTGCGCCAAGAAGGGTTCCCAAGGTCATGGCCCTTCGTATTCGCTGACCCATCCCATTGCTGGCAAGACGGTAACGCGGATCATTCCCGCCGGCCCCGCCGTGGACCGCACCCGCCTGCAATTGCAGGAATACCATCGCTTCCGGCGCTTGGTGCAGCAGTTGACCACGGTCTCAGAACAGCTCTGCGATCTCGAATTGCGTCAAGGCGCACCCGCAGACGTCAAAAAAAACTGCGCTCGACGGCCTGCTCGCCGCTGAACTTTTGTGGGACATCGAAGCCCTGCTGGGGCGGCAGTGTCTCGCCGAACTCGATCTGGAAGCGCTGGAGTCCGCCGTGCGCCGGCAAGCCTTGCGACTGGCCGGACGCGCGGTCGAGCAACGCCTCAACGCAGACCATTCCGATGCCGCCCAGTCTCACCTTCGCTGCCCGTGTGGGCAATGGGCACGTTACGCGGGCCGGCGCGAAAAGACATTTGCCAGCGTTCTCGGCGCGCTCAAACTTGCGCGTGCTTACTTTCATTGCTCGGGTTGCGGTCGCGGCTTCTGCCCGCGGGACCGGCAACTCGGGTTGGAGAACACTGCGCTTTCGCCTGCTGTCACACGCATGATCGGCACGGTCGGTGCGATGGTCAGCTTTGAGGAAGGCAGCCAGTTACTTGCCGAACTGGCAGCTCTCGCCATTGATGCCAAACAGGTGGAGCGAACGGCCGAAGCTCTCGGCGCAGCCATCGCCGCCGACGAGAAGCGGAATGCGACCCCTGCCGCTGCTCTGCCATTGCCGCCGACCCTGTACTTGGGTCTGGATGGGACCGGTATTCCGATGCGGGCCTCGGAGTTGAACGGCCGGACAGGCAAGCAAGCCGATGGATCGGCCAAAACGCGAGAAGTGAAGTTGTGCACCGTCTGGAGCGCCGAGGGGCGCGACGAGAATGGCACCCCGGTCCGCGACCCAGGCTCGGTCAGCTATTCGGCGGCAATCGAAACCGCAGCTACCCTCGACACCGACAAGCAGCGCTCGCCCTTCTCCGAGCGCGTCTTGCGGGAGGCCACCCGCCGACGTTTCACCCAAGCACAAGGCACTGTGGTGATCGGTGACGGAGCCGCTTGGATCTGGAAGATCGCGCAGGAGTTGTTTCCACGAGCGATTCAGATCGTGGATCGCTTTCACGTCAAAGAACACCTCAGCGACCTGTCCAAACTGCTCTATCCGCACAAGCCCGATCAAGCGAAACTCTGGGCGGCACGCAGGCATGAGGAACTCGATAGCGGCCGCTTGCCGGAGCTGTTACGTGCTCTGCGCCGCCAAGCCGGTCATTGCGCGGAGGCCCGCAAGTGCTTCCAATACATCCACGGCAATCGCGATCGCATGCGCTACCCACAATTCCGTGCGCAGGGCCTATGCACTTCCTCCGGAGTCGTTGAAGCCGGCTGTAAACTCGCGATTGGCACCCGGCTGAAACGCGCCGGCATGCACTGGACAACCGCCGGATCCAACGCCATCATCGCCCTTCGCTGTTCGAAGCTCAGTGGCAGGTTTCAGGACTTCTGGGAGCGCCGATCAGAACCGAGCGCCGCTTGATCCGTCACTTTCTAGTCGTGCACCCCGTCAACTGCGTGGCATCCTGAAGGGGCATGTCTCCGCTGCCCGTCGATGCGCTGCTGCCGCAACTTCTCGATAGCCTGCGCGCCCATCGCAACCTTATTCTCGAAGCGCCGCCAGGCGCGGGAAAGACCACGCGAGTGCCGCCCGCGCTGCTCACGCTCGCCGCGGGCGAGGTGCTCGTCTTGCAGCCGCGCCGGCTTGCGGCACGCATGGCGGCGCGGCGCGTGGCCTTCGAATGCGGAGAGCCGGTCGGACGCAGCGTCGGCTATCAGGTACGCTTCGAGGACGTCGGCGGACCCGAGACGCGCCTGCGCTTCCTCACCGAAGGCGTACTCTCGCGGCGCATGATCTCCGATCCGAAATTGCGCGGCGTCGCTACCGTGGTGCTCGACGAATTCCACGAACGGCATCTCGACGGCGATCTCGCGCTCGCGCTGCTGCTGCGCTTGCAGCGTTCCACTCGCCCGGATCTGCGCATCGTCGTGATGTCGGCGACGTTGAACGCCGCGCCAATCGCCGCGCACCTCGGCGATTGCCCGACGCTGCGTTCGGAAGGCCGCCTCTTCCCGCTCGAAATCAGCTACACGCCGCACAGTTCGACGCCGCTCGAAGCACAGGTGGCCGCCGCAGTCGACAAGCTGCTGGCCACAGGACTCGACGGCGACGTGCTGGTCTTTTTGCCCGGCGCCGCGGAGATCCACCGCTCCGCACGCGCCTGCGCCGGAATCGCAGCCCGCGCCGGCCTGCTGCTCTTTCCGCTGCACGGCGATCTGACACCCGAAGAGCAGGACCGCGCCGTCGCACCCGCCGCACGACGCAAGCTGATCCTCTCCACCAACGTCGCCGAAAGCTCGGTCACCATCGATGGCGTCACCGCGGTCATCGATAGCGGACTGGCCCGCAGCGCCAGCGATTCGCCGTGGACCGGGCTGCCCACACTGGCGCTCGTGCGCATCAGTAAAGCCTCGGCTGCGCAGCGCGCCGGACGCGCTGGACGCACCGCTGCGGGCCGCGTCATCCGGCTGTACACCGCCGAGGATTTTGCGCGGCGCCCCGATCACGATACACCCGAGATCGCGCGCCGCGAACTCTCGCAAACGCTGCTCGACCTGCTCGCGATGAAGGTACCCGGCCTCGCCGCGCTGCCCTGGCTCGAAGCGCCACCGCCCGCCGCAGCCGAGGCCGCACACGAGTTGCTGCTGCGTCTGGGCGCGCTCGACGCTGGAGGCTCGCTGACAACGACAGGACGGCGCATGGCGCGCTATCCGCTGCATCCTCGTCTCGCCCGGCTCGTCGTCGAAGCCATCGACCGCGGCGCCGCCGCCGATGGTTGCCGCATCGCCGCGGTCTTGAGTTCAAACGAACGTTTGGGTGAAAATGTGCACCCGGCGGGCAACTCCGACGTTCTCGCGCTGCTCGATAGCGATTGGGCGCCGCGCACGCGGCAGATCGCCGCTCAGATCCGAAGCATCGTGCGCCCTTCATCGCAAGTGCAGAAGTCCGACACACCATTGTTGCTTGCGATCCTGGCGGCCTTCCCCGATCGCGTGGCGCGGCAACGCCAGAACCGGCAACTGCTGCTCGCCGCTGGCGGCTCGGCGGCGCTGGCCGCCGCGAGCGTTGTGAAAGAAGAACTGCTCGTCGCCGTCGACATCGAAGACCGCAAGGAACACGGTGTGCCGCTTGTGCGCCTGGCTAGCGCCATCGAACCGGAATGGTTGCTCGATCTGTTCCCAGAGCGCGTCAGCGAGCGGCAGCAACTCGAGTGGAACCGCGCGGCCGAACGCGTGGAAGCATCGAGCGCACTGCTCTACGACGGCATCGCGATCGAAGAGAGCCGTTCGGGCGCAGTCGACGCCGAGGGCGCAGCGGAACTGCTCGCCGGGAAGGCGCTCGAAGCCGGCATCGCACGCTTCTGCGATCCCGAGGCGCTGGCCGCATATCGGGCGCGCGTTGATTTCGCGGCGCGGCAAGGTGGCTTTGAAGGATTCTCCGAAGAACATTTGCGGCGCGCGCTGGTCGCGCTCTGCCTGGGCCTGCGCAGCTTCGCGGAACTGAAGAACGCGGCCGCCAAGGGATTGCTGGACGCGCTTGGGGCCAGTCTGCCTGGACGCGCCCGGCAGATGGTGGAGGATCTCGCGCCCGCGCGGGTACGACTGCCCGGAGGCCGGACCACGCAGGTGCATTACGCCGAAGGGCAAGCGCCGTGGATCGCGTCGCGCCTGCAGGACTTCTTTGGAATGAAGCAGACGCCGCGCATCGCCGGCGGCCGCGTTCCGCTGGTTGTGCACCTGCTCGCGCCCAGTCAGCGGCCGCTGCAGACCACAACCGACCTCGCCGGATTTTGGGAACGACTTTACCCTGAGCTGCGTCGGCAGTTAATGAGACGCTATCCGAAACACGCGTGGCCGGAAAATCCTTGAATCGGAAGCGCTCCTGTTATACTCAAAGAGGCTGGGAGTCTTTACATCCATGTCCCAACGACGGCGGTCCTTGCTGTATCTACCACTCTTCGCACTTTTCTGCGCGGTCTCCGCCGGTCTGTTCGGGCCAGGCATCCGTCGCATATCGGCGGCGACCTCCGACGACGACATACGCGACAGCGTGAAGACGTTCACACGCGTCTACTCGCTGGTGGAGAAGAATTTCGCCGAACCCGTCGATCCGGACAAAGCGATTTACAAAGGCGCGATCTCGAGCATGTTGCGCACGCTCGATCCGCACTCCAATTTTTTCGACCCGAAGGATTTCCAACTTCTCCAGGAAGACCAACGCGGACGCTACTCGGGCGTGGGCATGTACGTTGGAGCGCGCGCCGGCGGCAAAGTAGTGGTGATCTATCCGTTCTCGAATTCGCCGGCGTTCAACGCGGGCATCCATCCGCTCGACAGTCTGCTCTCGATCGACGGCAAGCCGGTCAAGGGATTGAACACGTCGCAGGTAGCCGATCTGCTCAAAGGCCAGCGCGGCACGAAGGTTCAAGTGATAGTCCAGCGCGACGGCCGCGAAGAGCCGCTGCTGCTTCCGATCACGCGCAACGACATCCCGCGCGCGAGCGTGCAGAACTCGTTCCGCGTGAAGCCGGCCGTTGCCTATCTTCGCATCGATTCATTCAACGAGAATACGGGCAAGGAATTTGAGGACGCCCTCAAGAAGCTGAATGAGAATACGATCGAAGGTTTTGTCCTCGACCTGCGCAGTAATCCCGGCGGTCTGTTGAAGGAAGGCGTCGCGGTCACCGAGCGTTATCTTCGCAAAGGACAGGTTGTTGTTTCGCATCGCGGACGAGCCTCCGCCGAGAAGCCCTACGTCGCGCGGCGCGGCAACACCGGCCGGCAGTATCCGATTGTGATTCTCGTGGATCGCTCCTCGGCCTCCGCGGCTGAGATCGTGGCCGGCGCGTTGCAGGATCACGACCGGGCCTGGGTGCTTGGCGAGCCCACGTTCGGCAAGGGGCTGGTGCAATCGCAGTTCCCGCTCTCCGCCGACACGGCGTTGTTGCTGACCACAGCCAAATATTACACGCCCAGCGGACGGCTGATCCAGCGCGACTACAGCCACATCTCGTTCTTCGACTATTACAACCGCAAGGACACACCGATTCTCAATCCGAAGGACGTCAAGGCGACCGACGCCGGGCGCACTGTGTATGGCGGCGGGGGCATTACGCCCGACGAAAAATTTGAGTTCCCCAAGCTGAACGCGTTTCAAACCGGGCTGCGCGTGGCCGATGCGACAGCGCGCTTCACGGCTTGGTATTTCGGCGCAAAGGAACCCAAGCTGACCAACGCGTGGAAGCCGGACGAAGCGTTCCTCACCGAGTTTCACGACTGGATGTTGAAGAATAAAGTCGAATTCACAGAGGCCGATTTCACCTTAAACAGGGACTGGATGAAGGAACGCCTCCACATCGACATGTTCTTAACCGGTCTGGGCAAGGATGAAGCGGATCGGCTGACAATTCAGTACGACACAGAAGTTGCACGGGCCGTGCAATCGATGCCGAAGGCCAAGGCGTTGGTCGACAACGTCAACGAAGTACTGGCCAAGCGCATGGGCAAGTAGAACTGGAGCCGGCACAGCATCGTTGAATCTGCACGTCGGGGTTCAAACGAATGGATTGCGCCAGCGGACGCGCATCCGACAGCCTGTCCCACGAAAGAACACAGCAAGCAAGTCGACAGCAGAAGCGCCTCCGGTCGCTTGCGCTTCGGGCACCGTTGGGGGGTGGGCGCGGCGGCGGCCAATTCGTCCAACAGTGCCGGGAGCGCGAGCGACCGGAGGCGATCCGTCCATCCGTCCAACAGTGCCAGGAACCAAATCGCCGGCGGCGGCGCTCCCGGCGTCTTTACGCCGGGAGGCGCGCGAAACATTAAGCACTGCGGCGGTATTCGAACCGCCGCTTCGCGTTAGTGGGCGTGCAACTTATTCACGGAGAAATCGCTGGTCGCTCCGTGGCAAGCGCCGCAGCTTTCATTGCCCTTCGGCGAGTTCGCCAGAGCATGCGAGGCTGCCTGAATGCTATCGTGGCAACTCGTGCAGGCCGCCGTCGCCGGACCCATCGGGCTCAACGGACCAGAAGGATCGATCACGTCGATGCGCGCCTCGCTCAACGGCAACTGCTCCGAGCCGTTGACGTGGCACTGGCCGCAATTGCGGCGGTCGCCCGGATAGCCAAACTCCTGGGCCTTGAACGAACTCCCGATATCGTACGGCCTGGAGAGTTCCCTGCCTGTATGGATCTTGTGGATCATCAGGCGCATGTCGACGCTCACCGCCGCCGCTCCGGTTCCGGCTAGCTTCGTGGGATTGTGGCAGATCACGCACTGCTCCACGCGGTTGCGGCCATCGCCATGCATAGCGAGCGCGCCGTGGCAGGAGTTGCACTTCTCGGTGGCGACAATCTTGCGGCGCGGTTCCACCTTCGATGCGTCGACCGTGAAGTAGATCTGTTTGTTGGCGCCGCTGTCGCGGACCACCTGCTGTTTCGTCGTGCCCGGCAGCAGCGTCACGTCGCGGCGGCCCTCTATGGCGATCGTCATTGAACCCGTCGCATTGGACGGAATCGCCGTGTTGAAGGTCCACCAGAAACGGCCGTCCGGCGCGCTATCGGCTTTGGTTGCGTCTTCCGTGACGTAGGTCGTGTAGTCTGAATTCGGACCGGCGAGGTGCAGCGAGAGCCGCGACATACTGGCCGGCAGAATCGGTTTTCCGCTCTTGTCTTTCAAGGTACAGACGACCGTGGGCTTCTGACCCGGCGCGGTATCGCTCACACTGAGGATCTCAAACACCACGCCCGGCAGCATTCCCGACAGCCGCGGAACCGTATGGGAGCCAGCGATGGAAAGGTCGAAATCCAGTTCACCCTTCGGTTGATGGCAGGTGCCGCAGAGATTGTCGGTCGGCTGTGGCAGGTCGGCATGGCCCTCGCCGGTGTTGAAGTTCACCTTGTCATGGCAGGCGCCGCAAGCCACGCGGCTCGGCTTCTGGTAGGCCGCCGTTTGCGCCGCGCCGGCTTCGTGGCAAACGGTGCAACTGCGCGGATCTGCCGGGAAGTTGACCTTCGAATAGTCGTTGACGGACTGAGCGTTGCCGATGATCTGGTATTTTCCGCCCGCTTGCACGCTGGGCAGATTCGCGCCCATGTGAATCTTATGGGTCATCACCGGCATGTCCACCGAGTTGCCCGTGTCGGGATCGACGCTCTGCGGCTGGTGGCACAACACGCACAGCTCCATGGTGCGCCGGGTCCCACCGTGGAAGGCAAGTTGCGAGTGGCACTTGTTGCAGGTCGCGCTACGCACAACGTCGCGCACCGTCTTCACGGTCGAGCCGTCGGGCACAAAGTTGTAGACATCGTCGTCGTACTGCGTGCCCATATCGAACTCGCTCAGGTTGCGCGATCCGTAGGCTCCGATTGAGTGGGTAACGGTCTTGTCGTAACCCGCCGGCAGCTTCATACCGAATGTATAGGAGTACTCGCCATCGGCCACCTTCGTCCACGTGCCGCCCGAATCGGCGCCCGCCTGAACGGCGGTAACGCGCGTGATCGGACTGGTCTGCGAGCGCACCGTATAAGAGAGATACTGCGTCGCGCCCTTGGGAATGCGCGCCAGGATCAGACTTGTCGAGACGCTACCCGGTGCGAAGATGCCATCGCGATCAAGCGGCTGGCCCTTCGGATCGGTCAATTTGATGCGCGCCTTGACCGTACCATCGGCGGCGATCTCAACGCCCGCAACCTTGATCACCAGCCCTGGACGGACGAAGTTCGTCACCTCCGGCGTCGCATAGTATGCCTTATCGTGAACCGTGAACGGATCCTTAGGTGCGCTCACCAACAAAACAGAACCCGTCAAGACGCACAAGCCCGCGCCCAGGCGAAGGAAGAATCTCGAATTTTCGTTCATCCGCACAATCAGCCTCCTTGAAATCATCCCCGGAAAGCATATCACACTTTCCTGTCCGGTAATCCGCATGCACAGCAAGATTAAACCACAAATTCCGGCCACGTGGGGAATCGCTCCAGCCGACCCCATCGTCGGATAGAATAGGAACTCACGTTCCACGGAGAATCATCGTCATGAACCGATTTTTTCTAATCCTTCTGTTGACGGCCGCTGCCATGGGCCAGTCGATCCACTTCATCCCTGAGAAGAAGCTCTGGGTGCTCAATACAGCGGACTCCAGTTACGTTTTGGGAGTCAACGAACTCAACGGCCTTCAAAACCTCTATTGGGGCCACAAGCTCGTTCGCGAAGCGGAGCTACAGCCAGCCCGCAGCGCAGCGGCATTCGCCTTCGAGTCCCGCGAAGGAATGACAACCGAGGAGTACCCGGCCTTCGGAGGCATGCGCTTCAACGAAGCATGCCTCAAGGTGACGCTGGCCAACGGAGTTCGCGACACCGTGCTGCGTTATGTCTCGCACGAGATCAAGGGCACTACGCTGAGCATACGGTTGAAAGATATTCAGTACGATCTGTTCGTGACGCTGCACTATCGCGTCTACCCGGGGCACGGCGTAATCGGAAAGAGCTCGACGATCGAGAACCGCACGGGCGAGACGCTCACGCTCGAAAGCGCGCAATCCGGCACGTGGTACATGCCGGCCGGCACGGGCTATCGCCTGTCCCATCTGGCCGGGCGCTGGGCCGGAGAGACGCAACTGATCCGCGAGCCGATCGAGCCAGGCACAAAGATTCTCGAGAGCCGGCGCGGCGATACAAGCCACGGCGCGAATCCGTGGTTCGCCATCGATGAACTCGGGCGCGCCGATGAGGATCACGGGCGCGTATGGTTCGGCGCGCTGGCCTGGAGCGGCAACTGGCGAATCGCCGTCGAACAGACGACCAGCCAGCAACTCCGCGTCGTGGGCGGTTACAACACGTTTGATTTCGCTTATCCGCTCAAGTCCGGCGAGAGCGTCTCGACACCGCTATTCTATGGCGGCTTCACGGAGGGTGGCTTCGGTGAGGCATCCCGCAGTCTGCACCGTTTCACGCTCGCAGAAATCATGCCACGCGCCAGCGCCGCCAAGCCGCGCCCGGTGCTCTACAATTCCTGGGAAGCGACATTGTTCAAGGTCGATGAACCTGGCCAGCGTCAACTCGCCGAGAGGGCCGCGAAGCTTGGCGTCGAACTCTTCGTGATGGATGACGGGTGGTTCGGCGCACGCGCCGACGACAAGGCCGGGCTGGGCGACTGGTATGTCAATAAGCAGAAATTTCCCAATGGTTTACAGCCGCTAATTAAAGCTGTGAATGATCTCAAAATGGACTTCGGCTTGTGGGTCGAACCGGAGATGGTGAACCCCAACAGCGATCTCTATCGCGCTCATCCCGAGTGGGCCATCAATTTTCCCGGCCGTCCGCGCACGGAGAGTCGCAACCAACTGATGCTCAACCTGGCGCGCGATGACGTCAAAGAGTATATTTTCAATCTGCTCGATAAACTACTGAAAGAACACAACATCAAGTTCATCAAGTGGGACGCTAATCGCCACATTACCGAACCCGGCTGGGCGGCGCTGCCGGCGGCCGAACAGCGCAAAATTTACGTCGCCTACGTCAACAACCTGTATGAGCTGATCGACCGCCTGCGCGCCAAGCACCCCACCGTCGAAATTGAATCCTGCTCCGGCGGCGGCGGCCGCATCGACCTCGGCATATTGCGCCGCGTCGATCAGGTCTGGACCTCCGACAACACCGAGGCCTTCGACCGGCTGCGCATTCAGGAGGGCTTCAGCTTCGCTTACCCCACCAAGCCAATGATGGCTTGGGTGACCGACGTCCCGAACATGAACGGACGCAGCACGCCGCTGAAGTATCGCTTCCTGGTTTCGATGATGGGCTCGCTTGGCATCGGCGCAAACCTGAATCACTGGACCGAGGCGGACAACAAACTGGCGACGCAGATGGTCGCGCACTACAAGTCGATTCGCGGCACGGTGCAGCAGGGCAAGCTCTACCGTCTGCTCTCGCCGCGCGAAGGCATGCTCACGGCCAACCAATATGTTTCCCAGGATGGCAAGCAAGCGGTGCTGTTCGCGTTCCTGCAGGCACAGCAGTTCCGGCAGAACGCGCCGGCGATTTACTTGAAGGGCCTCGACGAGCAGGCGCTGTACCGCGTGAAGAGCATCGACGACAAACTGGTGGAAAAGCAGACGACGCTGAGCGGAGCGTACCTGATGGGGCACGGACTCAACTTCCGCCTCACAGGCGATTTCGACAGCACGTCGATCACTCTTGAAAAGGTGGAGTAGCGCTTGGAGAAATACCTGCTGGTATTGGCCGGAGGCGGCGCGGGCGCGCTCTTGCGCTATGTCGCGAGCGTTGCGATCATGGAGCGCTTCGGCGGCCGCTTTCCGTTAGGCACGCTGGTTGTTAACGTTAGCGGATGCTTCCTGATCGGATTCCTGATGCCGCTGCTAACGGGCCGGTTGCAAGTCAGCCCGCTGTGGCGACTGCTGCTGATCACAGGTTTTCTGGGCGGCTACACTACATTTTCCAGCTTCGAGTGGGAAACGCTGGAAGCGGCCCGCAACTCCGGCCGTTGGTTGGCGCTGGCGAACGTGATGGCAAGCGTCGCGCTCGGCTACGCCGCCGTGTGGCTCGGAGTACTGGCCTCCGGATTTGTGCGCAAGTGAAGCGCACTCTCGCCTCGGGAGCATAACTGCACTCGCGCAGTCCTTGTGTCTTGATGTTTCTGTCATGTTCAGACGCGGTGGGCTCGGTACCCATCTAAGGGGAACACCGTACTATTCAGGCCGCACAGAAAAAAGCAGAATCCGGACAATTCGGACGTGCGAGAGCGTATTTCACGCCGCCGCATAGGCCCGTAATTTAGCAATTTTTTCAATAACTTACAGCGGTACTGGAACCACATCGGCTATAGGGGACTGGTACGAAAACCGACTTCGTGGGACTGCTGGTTCATTGTCCAACTAGGTCCCGCACCTTACTCTCGCTAGTGTGAAAGCGCAACAGCGAACCAAACACCGAATCGTGATGGCGATGGCGGTACTCTTGCCGGTCCTCGCAAACCTCGCCGCCGCCTCTCAGAATGGCGACGTGCATTTCGCGAGCCGTGAGCCGCGCTACCAGATCTGCGCCGGCGACGTCATGGAAGTCAACTTCCGATTCACGCCCGAGTTCAATCAAACTCTGGCCGTGCAACCTGATGGCTTCGTGACGCTGCAAAGCGCGGGCGACGTCAAGGTTTCGGGGCTGTCAATTCCAGAGGCGACAGCGGCAATCATCGCAAAGTACAAGGGCATTCTGAACGAGCCCGCCGTCAGCGTGGCGCTGAAGGAATTCAACAAACCATTCTTTCTGGTTGGCGGCGAGGTGGCCAAGCCGGGCAAGTTCGATCTGCGCGGGCCGGTCACGTTGACCGACGCGGTCACGATCGCGGGCGGCTTCACTGTGAATGCGAAACAAAGTGAAGTGCTTTTGTTCCGGCGCGTTTCCGGCGATCTCGCCGAAGTGAAGAAGATCGATGTAAAACGCACGATCGAGAAAAACCAGCTCGCCGAGGATTTGACGCTGCAGCCGGGCGACGCGGTCTATGTCTCCAAGTCGTGGGTGGGCAAGCTCGAACGCTTCATGAGCGTCACGCGCATGGGCATGTACTTCCCGATCCCGATCAAGTAGTGAAGGCAGGCACACAATGAAAACACTGGTCGAGACAACGGATTCCGGGCGCCGCAGCTACGCACTCGTTCAGCGCGGTCAGGGCTACTACACACTGAAGGCGCTGGTGGATCTCTTCGGCCGGCGCATCGGCGTCATGGGCACGATTTTCACGCTGGTCCTGCTGGCCGCCGCAGCGGTTGCGTTCATGCAGCCGCGCGAGTATGAATCCGAAATCAGGATCCTGGTGAAGCGTGAGCGTCCGGAGACATCGCTTACACCGGGCAGCGTCGCGATCGTCGCTTCGGCAGCGAACGAATCCGAAATCGCCTCCGAAATCGAATTGCTGCGCAGCCGCGAACTGATTGACGCCGTGCTGGTCTCTTTGCGGATGGCGCCGGACCCCACGGCCGGTGGCGAGAATTCAAGACTGATGCTCGCCGACGCCGCGCGCAGGGCCGCTGGTAACCTGAAAGTCGTCCGCGTCGGATCTACCAACCTGATCTCAGCACGCTTTGCGGCGGATCGTCCGGAAACCGCGGCGCTGTTTCTGAACACCCTCGCAAACGCTTATCTCAACCGCCACATCGCGCTACGCGGGAACAAAGACGCCTCCGCATTCTTCAACGGACAGACGGACGAATTCCAGAAGGAACTCAACGAAGCGCAGCAGGGCCTGAGCGAATTTCGCCAGAAGAACGACGTCATGCTGCTCAACGAACAGAAGCAGGCTACGCTACGCCGCAGTGTGGACCTCGAAGCTTCCGTGCAGGAAGCGGCATCACAGGCGCGCGACGCCGAAGAGCGCATCGCGGTTCTGCGCCGCCAACTCGCTTCCCTGCCCTCCACGATTGAGACGTCGAGCCGCACATCGCGCAGCACCGGTCTGATTGAACGGCTGAAGGGACAATTGCTGGAACTCGAAAATAAGCGCGTCGAACTGCTGACTAAGTACGACCCGTCGTACCGCCTGGTGAAGGAACTCGATCAGCAAATCGCCCAGACGAAGATCGCGTTGCAGCGCGAGCAGTCTCCGCAGGTGGTCGATCAGACGAACGCGCCGAACCCGCTGCGGCAATCGATCGAAGCGCAATTGTTCTCGGCGGAAACGGGATTGGGTGGGTTGCGGGCGCGGCGCACGGCGCTGCAAGCCGAGTGGAACGAATCCCGCCGTCGCCAGAATCGCCTGGAAAGCGTGACTGGCGAGCACGACGACCTGCAACGCCGGGCCAAACTGGCCGAAGACAACCTGCTGCTCTACGAAAAGAAGCGTGAGGAATCGCGGTTGGCCGAGGCGCTGGATCAACGCAAGTTGTTGGGTGTATCGGTCGTGGAGAAGGCCGAGGCAGCAGTAGAACCGGCCTCGCGCCATCGCTCCGTCATTCTGTTGATCGGGTTCTTGATAGCCGCTTGCACCGCTCTAGGAGCCGCGTTCGTGGTCGAGTATTTCGCGTTCCAGGAGCCGGTGATCGAGATCCCCGCCAGCGTACCGGTCCGTCTGGCGGAGTTGCGTACAGTCACCTTGGATTCGGAACGGAACGTGTGGGCAAGCCGCCAATAGAGGGAATGAGATCATGGGATCGAATGTTGCAACATTGCCGCAGGTGCTGCTAAACAAGGCCGCCGGCCGGACGTACTTCAACTCGGCCGGGTTGCTGGCGCTCGCGACGCTGATGTTCGTGAGCTCGTACTGTCTGCGGTTCGACTTCAACCTGGATGGCGACGGCCTGCGCACGATCGCGCTGACCCTGCCGCTGCTGTTGGTGACACGCTGGTTCGGCTTCGTCCTTTTCGACATCGACGTGCGCTCCTTCCAACGCGCCTCGCTCGCAGACCTGCTGCCGATCGTTTCCGCGGTGACGCTGAGCAGCACGGTTTTCGCCTGCGTCGTGCACATGGTAACTCCGGAACTCGGCTTCCCGCGTTCCGTCATCATCATGGACTGGGCTCTGCTGCAACTGGCGCTGTTCTCGGTCTATGCCGGCGCGATCGTCCTGCGCGAGGCTTCGCCGATGGCCAACGTCTCGCGGCAGCGCGCGATCCTGGTGGGTTCCACTGAATCGGTCGCCGCGGTGCTGCGTGACGTTCGCGAGGCTGGCCGCTGGAATCCGGTGGGCGTTCTGACTGAAGATTACGACGGACGGCGTGCGCGCCTTCAGGGCGTGCCTGTATCGGGCAGCGTGGAAATGCTGATTGAGACGGCGGTGCGCTGCCGCGCGAACCTGGTCTGCTTTGCGCATCCTGGAATCGAGACGCGCAGGCTGATGGAGTTGATGCGGCGCTGCCGCGAGCACAATCTCGATTTCGTGGTGCAGCAATCGCGCTCGGCCAAGGGCGCCAGCGTGCAGAAACTCGGGACGGAAGTCCTGCTGCAACGCGAAGAGGTCTCGATCGACCTCGACGCCGTGCGCAATCTGATCCGTGGACGCCGGGTGCTGGTCACCGGCGCGGGCGGTTCGATCGGCTCCGAGCTGTGCCGCCAGATCGCGGCGCTAGCTCCGGCCGCGCTCTACATGGTGGAGCGTAGCGAGAATAACCTCTTCTTCGTCCACCGCGAGATTGCGCAGGCGCAGAGCGGCCTGGAGCTGCACCCGCTACTGCTCGACATCACCGACGAGGACGTGCTCTGCCGTGAGTTCGCGCTCGCCCGGCCCGAGATCGTCTTCCACGCCGCGGCGCACAAGCATGTCGGCATGATGGAACGCCGCCCGCAGGAGGCCATCCGCAACAACGTGATCGGCACCTACAACGTGGCCGCGGCTGCAGCCAAGTGCGGCGCGCTACGCTTCATCAACATCTCGACCGACAAGGCCGTGCGGCCGAAATCCTACATGGGTCTCTCCAAGCGCTTCGCCGAACTGCTCATCGAAGAGATGAACCGCATCCATCCGACGCGCTTCGCCACCGTGCGGTTCGGCAACGTGGCCGGCAGCACCGGCAGCGTCGTGCAAATCTTCCGCCAGCAGATCGAACGCGGGGGCCCGGTCACCGTAACCGACGCACGCGCACGCCGCTTCTTCATGTCGATTCCCGAAGCGGTGCGCCTCGTATTGCAGGCCGCCGTGTTCGGGGAGATGGCCGGCATCTTCGTGCTCGACATGGGACGCCCCATCGAGATCTACGAACTGGCCCGCACGATGATCTCACTCTCCGGCCATCTACCCAACGTCGACATTCCAATCGAATTCACACGGCTGGCCGGAGCGGAAAAGCTCGACGAAGAGTTGCAGGACGACGGCGAACTATTCTGCAAAACCGCCCACCCGCGCGTGATGGTGATTCGCAAGGACCACAATCATGCCAGCGCCGGATTTCTGGCACACCTGCCGCACTGGCAGTCGCTGATACGGCAAGGCGAATTTGAAAGCCTGCTCGACGAAGTGCACCACGCATGGCCGGCATTCCGCGATGGCGGAAAACAACGCGCCGCCGTAGCGGCCGCCGGCGTACGGGCATAAGCGCAAGCTCAATCACAAAGGGAACATGATGAACATTCCATACTTCCGCCCCAGCATCGGAGAAGAAGAAAAGGCCGCGGTCAATGCTGTATTGGAGTCGGGTTGGCTCACCACCGGCCAAGCGGTGAAACGCTTCGAAGAGGCATTTGCAGAATACCTCGGCGTGCGCCACGCTGTGGCACTGAACTCGTGTACGGCGGCCCTGCATCTCGCGCTCGAAGCCGCGGGAGTGCGGCAAGGCGATACCGTGCTGGTTCCTTCGATGACCTTCGCGGCGACCGCCGAAGTTGTGCGCTACCTCGATGCCACGCCCGTGCTGGTCGATTGCGATCCTGATACGCTTTGCGTCGATCCCGACGCGATGGCCGCGGCCGCGTCGCACTGGTGCCGCCGGACCAGTGTCAAGGCGATGTTGCCGATGCACTACGGCGGGCAGATGGCGGACATGTTCCGGTTGCGCAAGATCGCCGACCGCTATGGCATCGCGATGGTGGAGGACGCCGCCCACGCACTGCCCGCCTCGATCCGCAAGGACGCGAACTCACCGTGGCAGTCGGTCGGAACGACCTCGCCGCTAACTTGCTTTTCGTTCTATGCCAACAAGTGCATCACGACGGGCGAAGGCGGAATGTTGACGACGGACGATTCCGAACTCGCCGCCCGCGTGCGCATGATGTCGCTGCACGGTCTCTCGAAGTCAGCCTGGAGCCGGTTTGAAGCGCGCGGCTCGTGGTACTACGAGATCGTCGAAGCGGGCTTCAAGTACAACCTGACCGACCTCGCCGGAGCCATCGGATTCGAGCAATTGAAAAAGGCGAACACCTTCTGGCAGCAGCGCCGCGGCGTCGCCGGCCGCTACACGGAGATGCTCGCACAGTACTCCGACTTCCTTGAAGTTCCGAAAGAGATCAGAAACCGCCAGTCGTCCTGGCACCTCTATCCGATCAAGCTGCGGCTCGATGCGCTGTGCATCGACCGTGGGCAATTCATCGAAGAACTCAAGGCGCGTGGCATCACATGCAGCGTCCACTGGATGCCGCTGCATTTGCATCCGTACTACCGTGAGCGCTATCAGTACAAGCCGGAGCAGTTGCCCGCAGCCTCCGCCGTGTGGCCGCGCCTGGTATCGCTCCCGCTCTATCCGAATATGACGGAAGGCGAAACGGCTTATGTGTGCGATTCGATCGGCGCCGTCCTTCAGAAGTATGCACGCCAACCGGAACTGATCGCCGCCTGTGCATAGGACAATATGGCCAAAAGAGTCTTCGACATCGTCTTCGCAACGTTGGGCCTCGCCGCCGCCACGCCGCTGTTTCTGCTGGCTGCCGCCGCGATCAAGCTCTCTTCGCGCGGCCCGGTGTTTTATGTGGCGCCTCGCGCGGGCCGCTTCGGAATTCCTTTTGGCCAGTTGAAGTTCCGCACGATGCACACGGGTGCGGACCGCGCGGGCGCATTCACAGCCAAGAACGACGCGCGCGTCTTCGCGGCCGGACGCCTGCTGCGCCTCTTCAAGATCGACGAACTGCCGCAGTTGCTCAACGTGCTGCGCGGCGAGATGTCGTTCGTGGGACCGCGGCCGGAGGATCTCGCCACTGTGCGCGAATGCTACACTCCGCAGCAACGGCGCGTACTCGACACGCTGCCCGGACTCACCGGGTTGCCGCAGGTTCGCTTCTTCCCCGAACTCTCCGTGATCGACACCGAAGGCATGGATCCGCAAGAGCATTACCGCCGGGTGATCTTGCCGATGCGCCTGGCCATGGATCTCGAGTATGTGCGACGCCAGTCCTTCTGGTTTGACCTGAAGCTCATCGCCTGGACCGCGTGGCTGATCCTGTTCGCCTCCTGGCGCGTGCTGCTGTTCGGCGCCGTCGAACGCAAACTCACGTTGGAGGCCCAATGACCGCCGCCACATGGAACGCCGCGGCGCCGCTTTCGGTCTTCGAGCGCTTGCGCTTCGATCGCCTGCGTGTGTTTCTGCTGGTCTTCTTCACCTTCGCCATGCCGTTCACGCGGGTCTTTGAGATTGGTGGAAAAGCCGTGAACTTCGCGGTGGCGGATCTGTTGCTGCCGCTCGGCGTGCTCTGGCTCGCCTGGATGTCACTGTCACGCGGCGCCCGTATTCCGCTGGGCGGCCTGTTCTTCACCTTTGTCGCGGCGATCTGCATTTCGACCTTGTGGAACCTCAACACCGCGTTGTCCTTGCGCGGTCCGGCCAGTCTCGCCATCGAGACGGTGAAGACGATCTCGCTGTGGCTGTACTTCTATCTGGTAGTCAACGTGGTGGAGAGTCGCAAGGACCTGCTGCTGCTCCTGAAGACCTGGAGCATCGCCGGGGCGCTCGTCTCCGCCGCCGGCGCGGCCGGATCGCTGGCCTTCCAGTATGGTGGCATCGTGTCGAGTTTCTCCGCGTTCTACCGCGCGCAGGGCACATTCGAGGACTCTAATCTCTTCGCTGCACATGCAGCGCTGAGTATGTTTTTCACACTGATTTATCGCAATCTCACCGGCTCCCGCAGCCTGTGGGTATGGGTGGCCGTCGCGCTCGACCTCGCTGGGATCCTGCTTTCCGCCTCGCGAGGCAGCCTGCTGGCCACCCTTTTGAGCCTCGCCCTCGTCTGGCTGCTGTGCAGTTCGGTGCGCGCCAAGATGATCACCGCGCTTTCGATCGTCGTGCTCGGCACACTGCTCAGTACAGTGCCCGACAAACAGGGCTTACTCTCGCGCAACGCCGCGCTCTCGCGTCTCACGACCACCACCGTCGATCTCGACAATCCCGAGGCCGCACAGCGCCGTCGTCTATGGAATACCGCGTTCGACCAGTTTCTCGCGTCGCCGGTTCTAGGCTGCGGACGCGGCAATTTCGGAGTGGCGGAGCACAACGGCCTGATGTATGCGCACAATACTTATCTTGGGCTGCTCGCGGAGACTGGACTTCTCGGCTTTCTGGTTTACATGGCCTTCGGGGGCTACGCGCTATTTGTGCTGATTCACGGCCTCACACTGCCGGCGAATCCATTCCGCACGGCCACGGTGCTGCTGCTCGGCGGATTGCTGGCCATCGCGCTTGCCGGCGTGACGATCAATATCGAAAACTATCGCGGCATCTGGATGCTGATGGGCATCGTCGAATGTTTCCGCAGAAATTTCCTGTCGTCTGAAGGGAGTGTGGCATGAAGAGTTCGGGGACGAAGGTTCTTCAAGTTCTTGGAGGCGGCGCGTGGGGCGGCGGCTCCGTGGTGGTACTGGCGATTACGCGCGCGCTGATCGCACGCGGCGCCGAGGTGACCGTGATCGCGCTCGACGATGAGACCGCGACGCACTTCCGTGCCGCCGGCGCGAAGGCCGTGCGCGCTCCGCTTTGGTTCCGGCCGATCAACCCACTAGACATCGTGCCGTTCCTGTTCCTCTGGCTATTGTGCCTGCGCAACAAGTACGACCTCGTCGCCACGCACACATCGAAGGGCGGCGTGATCGGACGCATCGCCGCGCGCCTGGCCGGCGTGCCCACCATCGTGCACCACGTGCACGGCTTCGCGTTTCATCAGTTCACCGCGCCGCGCACATTGAAACTCTTCGTGGCACTCGAACGTTTCGCCGCACGCTTCTGTGACTTCATCATCGCGGTAGGAGAGCAGCACCGCCAGACCACAATCAATTTCGGCATCAAGACCCCGGATGAGATCGCCACCGTGCTGAACGGCATCGACCTCGAAAAGTTTCAGGGCGTCGACCGGGAGGCGTCCCGGCGCTCGCTCGGCTTCGGACGCAACGAACAGATCATTGGCTCCATCGGGCGCCTCGCTCCGCAGAAAGGTTTCGAATACGCGATCCGCGCGATGAAACTCGTGTTGGCGGAAAATCCAAACGCACGGCTCGTACTGGCCGGCGACGGGCCGCTCGAAGCCGAGTTGCGCGAAGAGGCCCGGCGCAACGGCGTCGAAGAGCGCGTGACGTTTCTTGGCTTCCGGCGCGATGTGCCGGAATTGCTCGCCGCTTTCGATATCTTCGTCCACCCGTCCCTATGGGAAGGCCTCTCGATCTCGCTGATGGAAGCGATGGCGGCGGGCAAACCGATCGTCGCCAGCGATATCTGGGGCAACAAAGAGATGATCGTTACCGGACACAACGGAATCCTCGTGCCGCCGGCCGATCCGGAAGCGCTGGCTGCGGCTCTCAATCGCACACTCGCCGGAGCGCCGCTGGCGAAGTCGATGGCGGACCAGGCGAAATTCGATGCCTTTGCGCGCTTCACCGAAGATCGCATGGTCGCCGAGAATGTGGCAGCCTACGATCGAGCCGTGGCGCTCGGTTCGGATAAGATCGTCGCCTCCGGTCGTTATCACTCCCGGCACTGTTAGGTATGGTGTCCGTTAGTGGCAGGATCCGTTTAGCAGTGCCGGGAGCACCAGCGACCGGAGGCGAAAACTTTCCAATTCCCGAGAACGCCTAACTTTTCGGACGTACGGCGACCAGCGTGCCCATCTTGCCGGCCGGGTCTTTGACGCTGCCCTTCATGGAGTCCGCGGAGACCGTGAGCTTCACATCGAAAGTGCCGTTACCCTCGGTCGCCTTGAAGCTGAGTTCAGTTCCGTCGAGCTTTAGATCCTCAAGACCGACCGAGCCCCGATCGTCGGCCACAGTGCCTTCGAGCTTTCCGTCCGATTCCCTGAGCGAAATCACTACGCGGTATTCCTTCCCATTCGGGAAGCTAGCCGTAGCGTCCCACTCTCCCGCGACACCGGCCGCAAAGACAGCACACACGGAAAGCACCAATAGGAAGATGGTCTTCTTCATGCGATTCCTCTCAACGTATTTTATACTGCCTGTGCCCGTACGATCAGATCGACCAGCGATACGAGGGGCGAATCCGAGTGTTCGATGGCGGCAAAGCCGCGCAGCAATTCCGTCGAGTTCAAACCGAGTCCAGCGAGCCCTGGAAAGATCGTGCCGCCCGGTGAAAACTTCGAGATCTGCTGCTTGCGCCAAGTCTCGGGCTTGAGCACATAGGGCAGCAGATAGCGGAAGCAAGACTCCACGCTCACGCCGTTGGGAGCGCGGAAGCGCCACAGATCGACGCCCTCCATCTGTGCCATCCGGCAGAGCACAGAGTACCCATTCAGATTCATGGTCGAATAGCTCAGCGAGTTGGTGCGCGCCTCTTCGGCCGGGCAGCTTCCATCGGGCCGGATCTGAGTGGGCACAAGGTGCGTGCGGTAGTGTTCCCAAAGCATCTTGCGTGCCGCGCCGTCGCCGGCGAAACCCGCGTAGGCGGCCGCCTGCGCGGTCCACCACGTGGCGTGATTGTTGCCGGCCTTCTTCTCGTCGAGGCCTTTGCGGCTCGTCGTCATCCAGCGCAAGTAGTCGCTGAACCACGCGCGCAAAGCGGTTTCGAGCGCCGAGTCGAGTTTGCCGGAAGCCCTCAGCAACTGAATCCCCTGCACGGCGTAGATCAGCGAAACCGTGTCAATTTGTCCGGCGCCGCGCCCCGTATTGTGACCCTTGATCGCCTGGCCGTACTCCAGATGCGGATTCATTCGCGTCTTCGCGTCCACGAACCAGACCGAGAGAATCTTTGCCGCATGTGCGGCACAGCCGGCGTCGCCGAGAAAGTACGTTCCCATGCCGAGCGCGAGCACGGCCTCGCAGAGATCGCCGAGAGCCCTGCGATTGGCCTCAAAACGCGCGGGATAGCGCTCGCCGTCCTTGCGGATGTAAGGGCCGCTCGGATTTTTCGGGTCGGGCCACCAGTACGGCCCTTCGCTGTAATAGTCGTTCGGCTTGGCATCGATCCCGGGCGGACGCTGCGTGGTCACACTCCACGGTCCGGCCTTCAGCGCGGAGGCGGCGTGTTTGCGGACTGCTGCCGCGAGTGCGGGATCGCCCTTGAGGACACGATCGCGAATCCGCCGAGCCTCTTCGTCAGTCAACAGCAGCAGAGCGCCGCTGCCGGGAGCGGCCGGCGCCAGGGAGGCAGCGGCGATACCAAGAAACAGTCGTCGATTCATCAGCGACTACGTTAGCAGACCCTAGGCTTCCACGGAAAAGTAGGCGCAGTCGGGATGGTGGAAGACCAACGCACTGACGCTCGCCTCAGGATCCATCATCATGCCGTCGGTCAACTCGACGCCGATCTCGCTGGGCCGCAGAAGTTGGAACAGGCCCTGTTGGTCTTCGAGATTCGGACAGGCCGGATAACCGAAGCTGTAACGCTTGCCGCGATACTTCGAGGTGAAGCGGTCGTGCATGGTGAGCGTGGGCGCGTCGGGGAAGCCCCAGTCTTCGCGGATGCGCCGGTGCAACCACTCGGCACAGCCCTCAGCGCTCTCGATGCCGAGCGCCTGAAGCGCGTGCGCCTTGAAGAATTCGCCGGCCCCCTTGGCGTTTTCAGATTGCTCGCGAATACCCGATCCCGCGGTCACGACGAACAGCGCAACGTGATCGCGGCTGCCATCGACGGGATCGAGCACATAGTCGCTGAGGCACAGCCCGGCGTTCAGCGCCTGCCGTCCGAAGTGAAACGTGTGTAGCGGGCTTGCGCTGCCCGGAGCGAAAAGCTGAATCGCGTTACCGTCGCGCTCCGCTTCGAAATATTGCCATACCGCGCGCACCTTCATGAACGTTGCGGCAAACTGCTTGACCTCCTCCACCTCGTGGAACAGTTTGAGCGCCTTGGCATCGCGCGCTGCGAGCAGTTTTTCAAAATCGCCCTTGAATCCAAGGTGGCGCCCGAAGAGCATGAACGGATTGATGTAACTCCACACCTCACCGAGATGCGGCACGGCGCGCACTTTGCGCTCGAGGTACGGAGCCGTCGGAATCGGGATATCCGTGCGCACCTTGGGCGAGCGTGTCAGCGAAATTGCGACCGGTTCGCGCGCAGCGGCAGCCGGAGCGGCCGCATCCAAGTAGGTGTGTGCCGCCAGCACGGCGGTCCGCGATTCGGGCGCCATGATTTCGTTGAGCAACCGAAGCCCGGTCATCGCATCTTTCGCATAAAACGTCGGAGCGTTATAGGCGGGACCGATCCGCCCGTTTGCGAACTTCTCGGAGAGCGCCGCCCCACCCACCAACAGCGGGACGCCGATGCCCGCTTCGCGCAGATCTTCGCCCGTGGTCACCATCTGATGCGCACTCTTCACAAGCAGGCCCGAGAGCCCGATAACATCCGGCTTGTGTTCGCGGAAGGCTTTGATCAAATCTTCCGGCGGCACCTTGATGCCCAGGTTGACTACGTCGTAACCGTTGTTGCCGAGGATGATTTCGACCAGGTTTTTGCCGATATCGTGAACATCTCCCTTGACCGTGGCGAGGATAATTTTCCCGCGCGCCGCCGTGTCGGCCTTCTCCATGAACTGCTCGAGATGGTTCACCGCGGCCTTCATCGCTTCCGCCGATTGCAGTACTTCAGCAACAATCAACTCGTTGTTGTTGAACAACCGGCCCACTGCGCTCATGCCGGCCATCAGCGGCCCGTTGATGATATCGAGCGGCGCGACGCCTTCGGCGCGCTTGCGCTCCAGATCTTCCACCAATCCGTCTTTCGTGCCCTCGACAATGTAGTTCGCCAGGCGTTCGTCGAGCGGCAAATCCGCCGCCACTTTCTTCGCCTTGGGAGCGGCGCGACGGAAGTACTCCGCAATCGCCGCGATGTGAAACTGGTTGATCGCCGCTTTCTGTTCGTGCGACTGCTCGCGCCAATCGTCCGGCGCCGTGCGCAGCGCATCGAAATCCTTGTGGCCGGCAGGCACGTCCTCGGGCGGCGTGTTGAAGAGCAGATGCTCGGCCAGGCGGCGCTCCTCCTCCGGAATCGAGGCGAAGCGCTCCAACTTTTCCGAGTTCACGATGGCGAGGTCGAGACCGGCCTTCGTGCAGTAATAAAGGAATACTGAGTTGACCACTTCGCGCGCTGTGGCGGGCAATCCAAATGAGATGTTCGAGACGCCCAGCACGGTCTTGATGAACGGGATCTCTTCCTTCACCATGCGCACGGCTTCGATGGTCTCGACCGCGCCGCCGATGTAGTTCTCGTCGCCGGTCGCGCACGGAAATACGAGCGGATCGATGATGATGTCTTCGGCTGGAATGCCGTATTTCTCCGTGAGCAGTTTCACGCTGCGCAGTGCGATCGCGAGTTTGCGCTCGCGCGTAAACGCCTGCGCCTGCAACTTGTCCTCGTCGATGCAGCCCACGACAAGCGCCGCGCCATACGCGCGCGCGACCGGGCACATGCGTTCGAACTTCTCTTCACCGTCTTCCAGGTTGACGGAGTTGATGATGCTCTTGCCCTGGCAGTAGCTCAACGCCTCCTCGACGGCTTTTGGATCCGTCGTGTCGATCATCAGCGGGGCTTTCGTCTTGCGAATCAGCTTGTCATAAAACGGCGCGATGTCGCGCATCTCGTCGCGCTCGCTCGATTGCAGGCAGACGTCGATGATGTGCGCGCCGTTCTTCACCTGGCGGCGCGCGATCTCGGTGGCTTCTTCCCACTTCTCATCGGCCACCAGGTTTTTGAAGAGCCGCGACCCGATCACGTTGGTGCGTTCGCCGACCAGCAGCGGTCTGTTGGTGTCGTCGGCCTCCACGAGCTCGATGCCGGAGTAGAGCGCGCGATGCGTGGGCGCTTTCGGCGTACGCGGTTTCTTGCCCGCGACCATGCGCGCGATTGCGGCGATGTGCAGCGGAGTCGTTCCGCAGCAACCGCCGACGATGTTCAGCCAGCCCTGATCCGCGAAGCGCTCCAGTTGCGCGGCGAGCGTCTCGGGGGTCTCCAGGTACTTGCCATCCTCATTCGGCAGACCTGCATTCGGATAGCACGAGATGCGCGTGCTCGCCATCTCATGCAGAGTGCGAATGTGGTCGCGCATAAACTCCGGCCCCGTGGCGCAATTCAGGCCGACCGAGAGCAGATCGGCGTGCGCGATCGAAGTCCAGAAAGCATCCGCGGCTTGCCCGGCAAGCATCGTACCCATCGGCTCGATGGTGCCGGAGACCATCACCGGAATCCGGATGCCAAGTTCGCTGCGCAGGCGCCCGATGGCGAGCAGCGCCGCCTTCACGTTGCGCGTATCCTGGCAGGTCTCCACCAACAGGATGTCGGCGCCGCCCTCCAGGAGTCCTTTGCACTGCGCGTAAAAATTCTCTACGAGGTTGGGGAAAGTCACGCCGCCGGTGACTGTGATGGCCTTGGTCGTGGGGCCGACGGAACCCGCGACGAATCGCAAACGTCCGGGCGTATCAAACTCCGCCGCCGCTTCGCGGGCCACGCGCGCGGCCTTGAGATTCAGTTCGTGGGTGCGGTGCTGCAATCCATATTCAGCGAGCACGAGCGGCGTCGAGCCGAACGAATCGGTCTCCACGATATCGGCCCCGGCCGCGTAATAGGCGCGATGCACGTCGCGTACGACATCCGGGCGCGTGGCGGCGAGCACTTCGTTGCAGCCCTCCAGTTCCGCACCGCCGAAATCGGCCGCAGTCAGATTGCGCTGCTGCAACATGGTGCCCATGGCGCCATCGAGCACGAGTATACGGGTAGCGAGGGCGTCGTATAACGCCTCTAGTCGGATCTGCTGGTCTGTCATGAAAAAGGTGTTGCTTTGATTTTAGCAAGCGGGGGGCCGCGCCGAGGCGGCCCCGTGGAGAGGGAACCGGACTAAGACTTCGAAAGTTCGCTGGTGCACTGCGGACAACGCACAGCGGCCAACGGAATCGCGCTGGCACAGAAGGGGCAGTCCTTCGTAGTTGGTGCAGCCGCCGGCGCGGGTTTATTCAGGCGGTTGATCTGTTTGATCAGCAGGAAGATCGCGAACGCCACGATTATAAAATCGAGGATCGTGTTCGTAAACACGCCGTAGTTGATCGTCACCGCGCCGGCTTTCTTCGCGTCGGTCAGCGTGGCGTAATTGCCTCCGCTCAGGTTGATGAACAGGTTGGTGAAGTCGACCTTGCCCAGCGCCATGCCGAGCGGCGGCATCAGAACGTCGCTGGTGAACGACGCCACAATTTTGCCGAAGGCGCCTCCGATGATAACGCCTACGGCTAGGTCTACTACATTGCCTCGCATCACGAATGTTTTGAAATCGTCAAGCATGAACGGCCTCCTTTTGCACCATAGATACTAGCAGATCCGCTAAGATGCAGGATATGGCAAAAGCTACCAAAGGATCTTTCGAGTTGGATTGCCCGTGTTGCCAGGCGACCCTCAAAATCGACCCCGAGACCCAAGCCGTGATCACTTTCACGGAAAAGCCCAAGCCGAAGCTGTTCGAGGATTTCAGCGCCGCCGTGGAACATCAGCGTGGGGAAAAGGAACGCCGCGATAGCGCGTTCATGAAGTCCGTTGAACAACACAAGAGCCACGCCGACGTGCTCAGCAAGAAGTTCGACGAACTGCTCAAGCAGGCAAAAGAGAATCCGGACGCGCCGCCTCCGAAGCGCGACATCGATTTCGACTAGTCTGGGGCGACGCAGATAATGAATGATCGCTGACTTGCGGAAGGCGGCTCCCCTGAGCCGCAATCCGGCCCCTAGGTCGGGTTTGGTCGGGTCAGGGGACCCGGGGGCGGTCCCGGTGGACCGCCCCCGGGAGTATTAACGCAAGACACTAAAGCAAACGGCGCGGCGTGCCCGGCATTCCGCGCCGTTATTCGATTCGATTTGCAGCTTAGAAATTCACGATTGAGGCGAAGGAATTTGCGTCCAGCGCCGCGCCGCCGACGAGCACGCCATCGACTTCCGTCTGCGCCATCAGGACCTTGATGTTGTCAGGCTTGACGCTGCCGCCGTAAAGGATACGAACTTTGGATGCCGCATCGGCGCCGAATTTCGCGGTCGCGCAGGCGCGGATCACGCGGTGCGCATCGGCTGCAATTTCCGGAGTCGCGGTCTTGCCGGTGCCGATCGCCCAGACCGGTTCATACGCGATCACGATCTTGGCGAACTGCTCTGGCGTGAGTCCGGCGATGCCGCCGTCGAACTGCGAAGTCAGCAACTCTGCTGTCTTGCCGCTCTCGCGCACTTCCAACTTCTCGCCGACGCAGACGATCGGTTTCAGTCCGGCTTCGAGAGCTGCAAGCGTGCGCTGCAAAACCGTAGCATCGGTCTCGCCGAAATACTGGCGCCGTTCGCTATGGCCGATGATGACCCATCCGCAGCCAACCGCCTTCAACATCGGGCCGGAAATTTCGCCTGTGAATGCGCCTTCCTTGGCCCAATACAGGTTCTGCCCGCCGATGCCGATGCGTGTACCCTGCGTGGCGGCAACGGCGGCCGGAATATTCACGAACGTCGGCGCGATCACGATCTCGCAGTGGGTGCTGTTGGCCACCAGCGGGTTGAATTTCTCGAAGAATTGCGTGGTTTCGGCAGCCGTCTTGTACATCTTCCAGTTGCCGGACATCAGTGGTGTTCTCATAAGTATTGCCTTGCGGGCGAGCTCCTTCCAAGCAGATAACGGTGTCTCTTAATTGTAGCCCATGGGCCGTCCCGAAACTGGCGTGAGGGTCACAAGCAGGAGCCGGGAACGCAAGCGGTGAGTTTCCCAGTAAGTCCCCAAACGAGCCCGGGGGCTCGTTGCGGACCTGGGGGTCCGCCTTCCGGGCGGCGCGGGTCGCAAGCATCCGCGGAGGGCGTTCCCCCTGGAACGCAACCGTCCCCTCGGCCGGTTCAGCCACCCTCCGCCCGGAGCGGCCCCGCAATACAATATCCTGTAAGTGATGCCCATACTAGTAAACGGCGAAACAATTGAAGATTCCGTGGTGCGTGACGAGATGGCCGCGATCCGGCCCCGCTATGAAGAGGCCATGGGAGACATGGACCCCATAGCGCGCGAGATTCAGCTCAAAGAATGGTCGCGCGACACGGTGATCGAACGCGTCCTGTTACGCCAGGAAGCGATGAAAGACGCGACGCTCGTCAGCGCGGAAGACGTCAGCCCGGAAGACACCCAAACGGAAGGCGCCGAGCCGGAAGTCGACGTGGAGACGCGCGTGCAACGCCTGCTCGAGAAGGTCGCTTCGAAAGCACAGAAGCCGCGCCACAAAGACATCGGCGATTACTACCGCAAGAACAAAGAGCGGTTCATGATGCCCGAGATGATCCACGCGGCGCACATCGTCAAGAACGTCGATGAGAATACGACGGAGGAGCAGGCGCTCGCCGCGATTACCGAAGCGAAAGCCGAACTCGACGCCGGCGCCGATTTCAGGGAACTCGCCGACCGGCATTCCGATTGCGCTGGCAACGGCGGCGACCTCGGCTATTTCTCGCGCGGCGAGATGGTTGAGGAGTTTGAGAACGTCGCCTTTGCGCTCGAGCCAAATCAGACGAGCGACATTTTCCGCACCGTTTTCGGCTTCCACATTCTTCGCGTGCTCGACCGCAAAGCGGCCGGCGCGGCCGACCTCACCGAGGTGAGCGGACACATCGAGAACGCCCTGATGGAAGAGAAGCGGCAGCGCATCCTCGAAGAGTATCTCGACGACCTGCGCGCCAAGGCCGACGTGCAAATCCAGAAAGCAGGCAGCGTCTAAATGAGTTTTGACATCGTGCAGCCGCCGGCGTGTTGCGTGCCGGGGAAACAGCGCGCGGAGATACTTACCGCTTCGCGCCTGGCTTCCGCCGAACGCGTACTTGTGCGCGGCGGCTCCACGGAGGAGATGATCCGCCTTGATGGCGGACGTTTCCTGATGGGCACCGAAGACTCGGAGGGATTTCCCAGCGACGGCGAAGGTCCGATTCGCGAAGTCACGCTCGATCCGTTTTACATGGACCGCTGTCCGGTCAGCAATCGCCAGTTCGCCGAATTCGTCAACGCCACGGCCTATCGGACAGAGTCCGAGAAGTTCGGATGGTCGTTCGTGTTTCAGGGCCACATCCCGCGCGATCAGTACAAACGACTCGTCGACAACACGGCGCCGCAGACGAGTTGGTGGTGTAAGGTCAACGGAGCGGCCTGGAATCACCCCGAAGGGCCGGACACCAACGTGGAAGCGCGGCTCGACTATCCGGTGGTGCATGTGTCCTGGAATGATGCCGCCGCCTTTTGCCGGTGGGCCGGCAAGCGCCTGCCGACGGAAGCGGAATGGGAGTACGCGGCGCGCGGCGGAGCGGAACAAAAGAAGTATCCGTGGGGCGACGAACTCACACCTGGCGGCGTGCATCTGTCTAACGTTTGGCAGGGCGAGTTCCCAAATCACGACACGGGCGAAGACGGCTACACCGCCGTCTGCCCGGCGACCGCTTTTCCGCCCAACGGATACGGTTTCTATGGGATCACGGGGAATGCCTGGGAATGGTGTGCGGATTGGTTTCACCCCACCTGGCACATCAATGCCACGCGCGTGAATCCCGTGGGGCCCGTCGCCGGGCAGGCGCGCCTGATGAAGGGCGGATCGTACCTGTGCCACAAGTCATACTGCAACCGCTATCGCGTGGCCGCGCGCACCTCCAATACCGCCGATAGCGCCACCACCAACCTGGGCTTTCGTTGCGTGCGCGACGTGTAAGAATTGCGGGAGGAGAGGAACTCCATGACACTCACAGTCAACGGCCGCAAGCGCACCGCCAGCGCGCCGCCGGAAACGACGCTGCTCGTTTTTCTGCGCGATTATCTTGGGCTCAACGGTACGAAGTACGGATGCGGCGAAGGAGCGTGCGGAGCGTGCGCAGTGCTGGTGGATGGACGCGCAATGAACTCCTGCATGGTCAAGGCTGTGTCGCTCGTGGGCAAACGCATCACCACGATCGAAGGGCTCGCGGCGGACGGTAAGCTGCATCCGGTGCAACAGGCCTTTCTCGACGTTGAGGCTTTTCAGTGCGGCTTCTGCACGCCCGGTATGATCGTCGCATCGACGGCGCTGCTCAGCGAGAACCGTTCGCCTGGTGAAGCTCAGATCCGCGAGCGTCTCGAAGGCCACCTGTGCCGCTGCGGAACTTATCCGCGTATCGTGGAGGCCGTTCGACTGGCCGCGAAAGGAGCGCACCGTGGCTGAGCGGATTACGCGGCGCGAAGCGTTCCAATCGTTGGGCGCGGGTGTCTTCCTCTTCGCCGGAACCCCCGTTCGCATTCAAACGGCACAGGACGGCGCGGTCACCGTCTATACGGGCAAGGTCGAACTGGGCCAGGGAGCGCGCACAGAGTTGACCCAAGCCGTCGCCGAGGAACTGCGCGTGCCTGTGGCGCGGATAAAGCTGGTGATGGGCGACACCGCGCTGTGTCCCGACGACGGCGGCACATACGCCAGCCTGACCACGCCGCTCAACGTGCCGGTCTTTCGGCAGGCGGCGGCCGATTTGCGCGGCGGCCCGCTGACTCCGCCCGCGGAATGGAAAGTGCTCGGCACGACGGTTCCGAACGTGCGCGGCCACGAGGTCGTCACGGGCGCGCTGGAGTTTCCCAGCGATTTGCATGTGGAACACATGCTCTACGCAAGCGTCGTAAGGGCGCCGCATTATCGCGCCAAACTCCTTTCCGTTGATGGTCCCGCCGTGCGCGACGGAGATCTCATCGCCGCGCTCGCGCCGGACCCAACCACCGCGCAACGCGCCGCGAAATCGATTCGAGCGGTGTGGGAGCCGCAGCCATTTGCCGTAGCGCCGTCGGACCATGTGGCTTTGGCTGCGTGGTTCAAGGCCAACTCCACGCCGCCCGTGGAACAGAAGAACACACGCTATCCGCCGCTCACAAGGCGGGGCGATGCGGCAGGCGCGCTGACCTCGGCCGGGCACAAACTCACATCGCGATACTGGCTGCCCTACATCGCGCACACGCCCATGGAACCCCACGCGGCGCTGGCGATCTGGAGCGACGGCGCTGTGGAGATCCGCACCGGAACACAGACGCCGTTTCCAATTCGTGCCGAAGTGGCCACGGCGTTGGGCCTGCCCGAATCGAAAGTTCGCATCGTCACCATCGGTCCTGGCGGCGCGTTCGGCAGCAAGCAGAAGGGTGAATGCGAAATCGAGGCGGCACGCCTGGCGCGCGTCGCAGGCCGGCCCGTAAAGGTCGCTTGGACGCGCGAAGAGGAGTTCACTTGCGCCTACCACCGGCCGGCGGCACTATTGGAGATCGAAAGCGCCGCGAGAGCGGACGGCAGACTGGACGCCTGGGTGCACCGCAACTACAATTCCGGTGCGGCCGGGCTGCCTACGCCCTATGACACGCCCAACATCTCCTGTGAGTTTCACCGCGCGCCATCGCCCGTGCGGCAAGGATCTTACCGCTCGCTGGCCGCGGTCGCGAATGTCTTCGCACGTGAATCCCACATTGAGGACTGCGCCGCCGCGCTGAAGCTGGATTCTTGGGATTTCCGCATGCGCAACATCGCCGACGAACGGCTGCGCGCGGTGCTCAAGAAATTGGGCAAGGGTCCGGGCGGACTGGCCTGCACGATCGAGAAAGGCGCCCGCATCGCCATGCGAGCCGAAGTGGAGATCGATGGCCGCACGATCCGGCTGAAGCGTTTTACCTTCGCGGGCGATTACGGAGCGATCCTGAATCCAGGCAATCTGCACAACCAGATTACTGGTGCGCTGATTTTTGGCATTGGCGGCGCTCTCTTTGAAGAGGTGCGATTCGACGCGACGGCACAGCTCACGCGCCGTCTCGCCGGCTACCGCGTGCCGCGCTTCGCGGATATTCCGGAGATCGAGATCCGCCTGATTGACAGGCGCGATATTCCCGCCGCGGGAGCGGGCGAATCCGCCATCACGATGACCGCGCCGGCAATTGCAAACGCCGTGTTCGCGGCCACTGGCAAACGGCTCACCAGCCTACCCTTCAAGCTGTAGGTTGAGACCGAGTGATGATGTTGCGGGCTGGAATCCGCGGCAAGTCGGTGCTTGGCGGTCCACTATCTATTTGAAGTGGTCCTCCGCCAAGCCCGAAGGGCGAAAGACCATAGCCCACGGCGCAAGCCGTGGGGATACATCGGATCGGCCACGGAGCCCCGGGACGGGGCGTAAGTCTATGCCGCACAGCTTCGCTTCCTTGCTCGTTCACGCCATCTTTTCTACGAAGAACCGTGCCTGTGACTTGTCGCCTCGGCTTGCCGCCCGGCTGTTCCCGTACATGGCCGGCATTATCAGAGAACGAAAGGGTGTTCCGCTGATCATTAATGGCCCAGCAGACCACGTTCATCTTCTTGTGTACGTCGCTGCGACGGAGTCTATAGCGGACTTGATGAGGGTCGTGAAGACCAACTCGTCTCGCTGGATACACGAACAGTTTCCGGAGCACAAGCGCTTCGGCTGGCAGGCCGGATACGGTGCCTTCACGGTAAGTGGATCCTGGGCGGCTGATGTGAAAAACTACATTGTGGCGCAGCAAGAGCACCATCGCCGGGTTTCGTTCCAAGAGGAATTTCTGACATTCCTAAGGAAGCATGGCCTGGCATACGATATGCGCGACCGCTGGGGCTGAGACCAGCCTTTCGCCCCGTTCCGGGGCTCGATGTCTCTCAACACGCGATTCCACACGGCTCACGCCGTGGGCTATGTTCTTTCGCCCTTCGGGCTCGGCAAGTGTAGGAACTCCAGGGGGCCGGTTCCCAACCGGTTAGCAGCTCGACAAGTTGTCCCACAAAGGAACGTATGTCGCGGTTGCAGCTCTAACCGGCTTATTGCGCAGCAGGCTCCGCAACTTCCAGCGGGCGCTTGTACTTGCACTCCTTGACCGGGCACTGCGCCATCGGGCCGGCCTTGAGCCACTTCTCGATGAGGTACGGACTGCCGCACTCCGGGCATTTCTCCGGAATCGGTTTGCCCCAGGCCACGAAGTCGCACTCCGGATAACGGTTGCAGCCGAAGAAGGTCTTACCGCGCTTAGAGCGCCGTTCGACCACTTCGCCCTCGCTGCAATTCGGGCACTTTACGCCGATCGTCTTGTGCTTGACGAATTTGCAGGTGGGATAGTTGCCGCACGCCGTAAACTCGCCGAAGCGGCCGGACTTGAGTACCAGATTATTGCCGCAGCTCGGGCACTTCTCTTCGAGCGGCACGTCGGGCTTCTTCTGTTCGCCGCCGATCTGCTTCGTCGTCTTGCAGTCCGGATAGCCGGAGCAGGCATAGAACGTACCGAAGCGCCCCTTCTTGAGCACCATCGTGCGGCCGCAGTTTTCGCAGTACTCTTCCGCATCTTGCTCGGCGAGGCCGACCTTATCGACATCGGGCAGGTCCACGGTGAGTTCGCGGGTGTTGGTGCATTCCGGATAGCCGGTACAGGCGATGAAGCTCCCGTGGCGGCCCCATTTAATCACAAGCGGCTTGCCGCACTTCTCGCAGATGAGATCCGTGGGCTTCTCCATCCGCTTGATGTCGGTCATCTCGGTTTCGGCGCGCAGGAGATCTTTCTCGAACTTCACATAGAAGTCCGCCATCGCCGTCGCCCACTCGATTTTGCCGTCTTCGATCTCGTCGAGTTCTTCCTCCATGCGGGCGGTGTAGCTCACGTCGAAGATGTCGTCGAAGCACTCCAACAACAGGTCGGTGACCACCATGCCGAGCTCGGTCGGGATGAATTTGCCGCCTTCCTTCTTGACGTACTCGCGCTCCTGAATGGTCGACAGGATAGAGGCATAAGTCGACGGGCGTCCCACGCCATCGGCTTCCAGTTCCTTGACGAGCGTCGCTTCGGTGAAGCGCGGAGGCGGCTCGGTGAAGTGCTGCTCCGGCTCCAAATTCTTAAACTTGAGCGTTTCGCCTTCGAGCACGAGCGGGAGCTTGTGTTTGAGCTCTTCGTCGTCTTCGTCTTTCTGGTCCTTGCCCTCCTCGTAGACCGCGAGGAAGCCGTCGAACTTCGGCACGCTGCCGGTCGCGCGAAACAGGTAGCTTGCGCCGTCCTTGCCCTGAGCGTTCACATCAATGGTGGTCTGGTCGAACAGCGCCGGATTCATCTGCGAAGCGACGAAGCGCATCCAGACCAGGCGGTAGAGCTTGAGTTCGTCCTCCGCCAGATACTTCGCGACCGCGTCCGGAGTCAGCAACGCAGACGTGGGGCGGATCGCTTCGTGCGCGTCCTGCGCACCCTTCTTGCTGCGATAGAAGTTCGCATTCTCGGGCAGATACTGCGGTCCGTAACGTTCGGCGATGAGGCCGCGGACTTCCTGCAAGGCGTCCTGCGAAACACGCGTCGAATCGGTACGCATGTAGGTGATCAAACCCACCAGGCCTTCCGAGCCGAGTTCCACGCCTTCATACAACTTCTGCGCCAGCATCATCGTGCGCTTCACGCTGAAGCGCAGCTTGCGCGAAGATTCCTGCTGTAGCGTCGAAGTGATGAACGGCGGAACCGGATTCCGTTTCTTCTCCTTCGTCGCCACGCCGCGCACGACAAATGGCGATTCGCTGAGCGCCGCAACGATCGACTGCGCGGCTGCTTCGTCCGGAATCTCCACGTTTTCGTCGTTCCGCTTCGCCAGGCGAGCACGCAGCACGGGCGGTTTCTTCGCCGAGAGGCCGGCGTCGATCGTCCAGTACTCGCGCTTGATGAAGGCGCGCACGACACGCTCACGGTCCACGATCAGGCGTAGCGCCACGGTCTGCACGCGCCCCGCCGAAAGGCCACGCCGCACCTTATCCCATAACAGCGGAGAGATCTTGTAGCCCACCAAACGATCGAGGATGCGCCGCGCCTGCTGCGCATGCACCAGGTTGATGTTAACTTCGAGCGGCTGATCGAACGCCTTCCGGATGGCGTTCGCGGTGATCTCGTTAAACATCACGCGCTTCACGACCGGACCCTTCGGGCCGCCGTTCAACTCTTCCCAGAGGTGATAGCAGATGGCTTCGCCTTCGCGATCAGGGTCAGCTGCGAGATAGATAGTGTCGACGCCCTTGGCGGCCGCCTTCAACTCGCTGATGAGTTTCTTCTTCCCCTCAATGACTCCGTACTTCGGCTCGAAGCCGTGCTCGACGTCCACGGCCAGATCCTTCTTAGGAAGGTCCTTGATGTGGCCGAGCGATGCCTTAACGGTGAATTGCTTGCCAAGATACTTTCCGATTGTTTTCGCCTTCGCCGGCGACTCGACGATGACGAGATTTTTTGCCATATAAATCTGTTTTTCCCGAAGATGGTCCTACCAGACCTTAACAAAATTCCGGCCCGGTAGCTGACGCACCAATCCTAGCATCTCCAGTTCGAAGAGTGCAGCAATCACCTCAGACGAAGAGTACTCGATCAATGTTTCCAACAAGTTATCAATATGCATGGGAGGCTCCACCTGGAGTTTTGCCAGCAGCGCGCGCTCGATTGCGGAGTTCGGGCCCAGCGGCAAAGCGTCTTGCGCAGCCGGCTCCGGATCGTCCAAAATGCGGCTCTGCCCCTCGCGAATCAGACGTCTTCGGTCCTCGGCGGAAAGCTCTTCAACGACGTCGTTCCAGTCCATCACGATCTTGGCGCCCTGCTTGATTAACAGGTTCGGTCCCCAGCTCATCTTGGAAGTAATATTGCCCGGCACCGCATAAAGTTCCCTACCCTGATCCGCAGCCAGCCGGGCTGTGATCGACGATCCGCTGTACTGCGCACCCTCGACCACTATGACGCCCTTGCTAAGGCCGCTGACGATGCGATTCCGCACCGGAAAGTTTTGCGGATAGGCCGGCGTTCCCATCGGATATTCGGACACCAGCAATCCTCTTGTAGCCAGTTCCGAGGCCAGCTTACGGTTTTCAGTTGGGTACAGTACATCGACCCCACAGCCAAACACAGCCACGGTGTTTCCGCCCGCCGCGAGGACTCCGCGATGGGCCGCGGTATCGATGCCGCGCGCCATTCCGCTGACCACCGTGACGCCGGCGCGGCTTAGGTCGGCCGAGAGTTTTTCGGCGACGGCCAAGCCATACGGCGTCGCCCGGCGCGTGCCGACGACGGCGGCCATGACGGTATCGAACAACTCCATTCTTCCGCGCACGAAGAGCACAACCGGGGGATCAAATATCTCACGCAGAAGCTGCGGATAGCGGGGATCGAAGATTGCCACGGCCATGGCGCCGCAGGCGCGCATCTTCTCCTGCTGCGTGACTGCGTCTTCAAACGTGCAACCGCTCGCGATGCTGCGCGCCGCGCTGCCCGCGATCCCGGTCGCTTCCAACTCCGTGAGCGAGGCGCGAAAGATCGCCAGCGGAGTACGGAATTTTTCGATTAACGCACCCGCCTTGCGTGCCCCGAGCCCGGGCACTAATATCAGTGCCAACCAGTGCAGTTCTTCTTCCTGGTTGAGCGTGGATGTTGCCATGCCTGTGGCGAAGACGCACTTCGCCTAAAAGACTTTGTGCCTCCGGCCCGCGAATCGTCTCACTTATTCCGCGACGGCCGGCGCAACGGATGCTACGATACAGGCAATGGGACCCATTCAGGATGCTACAAGTAAAGCCGCGACCCCGAAAGCCGCCGGCAACCAAGGGCTTCTTACTCTGGCGATCGACATTGGCGGCACCGGCATCAAGTCAGTGGTCTTGAATGCAAAGAGTGAGCCGGTGGGCGAGTTCCGCCGTGTGCTCACGCCGCGGCCCGCCACACCCAAGGCGGTCCTTGCGGAGTTGCACGCTTCGGTGATGGAGCATCGTGCCTTCGACCGCGTCTCCGTGGGCTTCCCCGGCGTAATCCGCCACGGTGTGGTTTGGACGGCAGCGAACATGCATCCGAAATGGGTGGGCTACGACCTTGCATCTGCGCTTTCCGCGCTGCTCGGCAAGCCGGTGCGGGTCGCCAACGATGCCGATATTCAGGGTCTTGGAGCATCCGAAGGCCAGGGCCTCGAGCTTATGATTACGCTCGGCACCGGCATCGGATCCGCGATCCTAAACAACGGCTTGCTCGTGCCCAACCTCGAACTCGGCCATCATCCGTTCGACAAAGGCCAGACTTACGAAGAGCGTCTGGGCAAAGCCGCCTACGACCAGATCGGCCCGGAGCGCTGGAACAAACGGCTGCAGAAAGCGATCGCCACGCTGGAGGCTTTTTTCAACTACGATCGCCTCTATCTGGGCGGCGGCCAGGCAAAGAAGATCAACTTCAAGCTGCCGCCGAACGCGAAAATCACCCCCAACCGCGAAGGACTGCTCGGCGGCATCGCGCTTTGGAAATGAGCGACGCAGTCTGCGCCTCCCGTCCCGGAGGCACGCGTATCTATGATTCGGACGTGCAAACCGCGCCGCCAGTCTGTTGCGCAACTCACCTGTCTTGCTACTAGAAGCGCAGCGTGTTCTTGCCCGGCGTGAGCACGCGTGTGCTGCCCTTCCAGATAAACTCGCCGCCGACACCGGCCGGCAGCGAGACCTCGGCTTCGAGTTTGCCACCGTTGAGTGCGAGGCTCACCGCGACCTCACCCTTCGGATGCGGAATCGCACCCGATACCTTCTTTAGATCGCCGAGGAACGGGCGCACAACTACGCGCTCAAAACCAGGCGCCGCCGAATCGATTCCAAGCACGGTGCGAAAGAGTTCGAAGTTCGGACTCGAACCCCAGGCATGGCAGTCGGAGCGCGTCGGGTCGAGTTGCTCGGCCCACGTCGTCAGACCGGCAGCCAGCATCGTGCGCCATTGGCCAAGCTCACCTACGTAGGCATCGCCGCCTCCGGAGCGGTTCAGCGCTTCGTGCAAATAGTGGCGGAAGTAAATCGAGCACTGCACAAGCGACTTATCGGCCGCCACGCGCCGCACCAGGTCGCGCGATTCAGCGGCGGGAACCAGGCCGGCCAGAACCGCCATTGCGTTCGAGTGCTGGGAAAACGCGCTCTTTCCCGGATTGTCGGCGAACATGCGCCGGCCCGCGTCCCAGTACAGGCGCGGCACGGTCGCCATGAGTTGACGCGCCGAAGCGCTGTACTCCGCCGACAGGGCTTTCGAGCCCAGCGCCTGCTCCATGCGCGCGGCCCACTGATAGGCCAGCAGCAGTTGCAGATCGGCAGGCGCCTTCGGCTCATTCGAATCCACAGCCGGTACGCCGCTCTTCCACTCGTTGGTCCAATCGACGTAGTTCCACCACGGCATCGGCCCGAGCGAGCCGTCCGCGTTCTGCCGTGCCGCAAAGAACGACAGCACGGCGCGTACGCCCGGCAGCATCTGCTTCACGAAAGCGGGATCGTTCTGGTACATCCAGTAGTCGTGCACCATCCCGATCCACCATAGGGAGAAACCCGGAATGTACTGGTGCAGGCGCGTCGGCGCACGGCTCATCGTGGCGCCCTCGGCGGTGCGCGAGGAATTCAACAGATCGATCGCGTTGCGCGCCAGACGCCCGTCGCCGGTCATGTAGAGCGACACGAGCGCCTGGATGCGCGTGTCGCCCGCGTATTGAAGTTGCTCGTAGTACGGGCAATCCATGTAGGTCTCGTGCGCGCAGAGCCGGGCCGTGCGCCAACCCACATCGAGTATCTTGTCGAGTTCCGCGTCGCCCGCGTTGAAGCGCGCCTTGCGCTCGAACGGATAGCCCGCAAACGTTCCACGCAGATCGTCGATCACTAAAGGCTCGTCTTTGGTCTCAACACTGAGTTCGAGATAACGCCAGGTGCGCCACCACAGCGGGCGGAACAGCCGCCGTGCGCCGCCGTCGGCGATCACGATGTCGTGATAGCCAATGAAATCCTTGCCGTCGATCTCATTACGGTTGCCTTTGCCTTGCTTGCCCGGAAGGTATAGCGCCTCGGCGTAGCCAAGCTGAATGGTGGCGTCGCGCCCCTTGCTGAAGCGCAGTTCGGGATAGCCCGTGGTGAGGTAAGTCTGATCGAGCAACAGCCGCACTTTGGAGTTGGGCGGGATTTCGCCGGCGGCCGTCTTGCGCCCGTCTCCGAGCGAACTGCGCCGCAGCACGGGAGGCGGCTCCGGTTTCTCCTCCATCATGGGAACCGATCTCGGGACCAGCATCCACGGGCTGTGACTGTCGCGGGCGAGCCGCCCGCTGCCACCACCGAGGGCTTGCGCGCCCTGCCACGCGGCGTCGTCATACTCCTGCGCCTCCCAGCCCCACAGATACTTCGCCGCACTGATCTTCTCGCCGGGACCCGCCACGTAATAACCGCGCATCTGGGCGCTTGTGAACGCGATCGGCTCGTAGGCCTCGTCGCGCATGCATTTCCAACTGCTGTCCGTATCGGCAACACGCTCCACCTCTGTGTCGCCTTGTAGGATGAAGCCCGTCTCAATGGTCTGCTGCGCCTGCGGAGTCTCCGCGCCGAAGTTCCAGACTACGGCCGCCAGCACGTTTTTTCCGGCCTTCAAGCGCGCCGCAATGTCGACCGACTCGTAGCGCCAGTTGTACTTATCGCCGCGCGCCGGACCCCACGCCACACGTTCTCCGTTGACGAAAAGCTGATAGCGGTTGTCGGCGCTGACGTGCACCAGAAACGTCGTGGGCTTCGCAGTCAGCGTGAAGGATTTGCGGAAATGATAGACCCCGAAATCGTTTTTCGGCGCGCCTGGCGCCGTGATCCAATTCGCGGACCAGCCTTTCGTCAGCAGTTCTGGATTCGCGCCGTGGAGCAGCGAAAAAAGTGACGCAATGAGGACAAGAAACCGGATTCGCATCCGGCCAGTCTATCACCGCGGCACTACTGAACCAGCACCATCGGTGCGCGTGCGAAGGCGAACTTCTGGCCCACCTCGTCGACGAGACTCACCTGGCATGTGTACTTGCCCGGCTTGAGGCTCGCGAGCGGAATCTGGAATTGCACCGGCACCACGGATAAGCGCGTCGGCGAACTCTGGCGCACGCGTAGCGTTTCGGTTTCAAACGCTTTGTTACGCCCCTGGAAGAAGCTCAGGCTCGCCGTGATACTCGGCGTCTTGCCTTCGCTCAGCCCTGGATCGTAGACCTCCATGTAGACATAGAGGCTCTGGTCTTTGCGATAGACGCGCGTGATGCTCGGCAGCAGTTTCTGGCCTTCCTGCACCAACGGGTGCATCGCGGCCAGTTTGCTCTTCTTCTCCGCTGCGCCGACCGCCGCGGAGAGCGGTTCGCGCTGGTTCGCCCATACGACGGAGCTGGTGCGCAGCAGCGGCGTCTGCGGAGCGTGCGTGATGTCAGGCACGTTTATCTTCGTTTCAAAAGTGCCGATCTTGCCGGTCACGTTCTCGCGAGCCAGGAACTTCAGCGTGTACTCACCGGGCGCGAGCGTGAACCCGGAATCGTAGCCCAGGTTGCGCTTGCCGAGCTTACCCGTGTCGTCGCCCTTGAGACGAACCTTAATACTGTCGCGAACCGTTCCCGCGAGCCGGCCCTTGGCGTCGCGTACCTGTCCGATGAAATCGAGTTCGGCCTCTTCGGCCTTGCCGCTGCGCGCCAGTTCCAGAGACGAACCCGGGATCTTCACCGAGACCGGCACGAAATAGGTATCGCGCGCCAAGCGGAAGTAGTTAGCCTCGAGCGCGATCGGCAGATCCGTGACCGGGTCACCCATCTGCAGCGCCTCTTCGAGTTGCCGTTCCTTGTCCGCCGAATCGAACTTGCGGAATTCCTTGCCCGCAAAATAGCCGGAGCGGTAATCGAGCTTCGCCTGAAGATGATTGTGCAGCGTGACTTTGATGCGGCGGAAACGCCCGTCCTGCGCCGCGTTCGAGCTGTAGTAGCCGACAATGTAGTAGCTCGAAATATCCGTCTGCGCCTGTTTGAAACCGAGCGAAAGATCGTTGCTGTCGAGCAGCGCCTTTCCGCCTGTATCGCCCGCCAGCGTGTAGAGCGTTTCCTGTTGGCCTTCGAACTTCGAGCGCTGCGAACGCTGCGTCGAGCCGGAGTACACGCCGCTGCCGCGCGGCGAGCCTGTGCTGGCGTTGCCCGCCGGCGCGGAGGCCACCAGTCCGCGCGCATCGATCGGATAGAAGGCGACATTGGCGCGGATCGCCGCATTGACTGTCGAACGCAATTGAGAATCGTTCTCCGTGCCTGTCTTGCCGACGCCGCTCGAAAAATAGACCAGCGCCTTTTTCTCCGGCAGCGAACCGAGCATCTTGGCCGCCGATTCCAGAGCGCTCAGCTTCTGGTCTGTGTTGAAAACGTTGAATTCGGATTCGTCCGCAACAAACGCCGCGCCCGTGTCTTCGGCGTCCTCATCATCTGGTGACGTGCCCTCGGTGGCCATTTCGGAAGCCTCTCCGATGCGGAAACTTTTGATCACATTTCTCAACCGCTCACGATCGGGAGTGAAGTCCTCGAGAACCTGCAGCTTGTTGGTGTACGCCATGATTGAAACAATGTCTGAAGGCGTCATTTGCGTGTCGATGAACTTCAGCGCCGAATCCTGCGCACGAATCTGTTCGGCCTCCTGCATGGAAGAGAAATCGAACAGCATGACCATCAGGCGGCGGTCCTTGTAACGGATCTGGCCAGGCGCGGACGTGGTGATGTCGCGCTTCGGCGTGGGCGCTACTTTGGCCGGTTCGGCCGCTTTCGCCGTGTCTTTCGATTTGAGAATCGAGGGAGGCGGCGGCTCCGGTGCATCCGCTTCGGTCTCCAGCCGCTGATATTCAAACACGGTGATCTTCTGCTGCTTTCCGTCCTCGGTGATGGCGAAGTCCCCAGCCTTGAGATTCTCGATGGGCTTGCCGTCCTTGTCGCGCACATCGACGTTCACGACCACCAGATTCGTGGTCACCGAAAGCTTGTACCCCGTGTCGGGCACCTGGCCTGCGGCCAGCAATGCCATCGAAATCAGTGCTAGTGGTGTGCGCATCTTAAGACCTTAGAAGCGGAAGCGAAGATTCGCCGACAACGAACGCATGCTGGAAGCGTCCAGCGCCCAACCGTAGTTCGACGCATTCACGGTGGCGCCGATCCGGGAAATGTTCACGCTGTTAAGCAGGTTGCTGGCTTCCATCCGGATGTCGACGCTGCGGCGGGTTTCCTTGAAGTGCAACGTCCTGCCGAGCGACATATTCATGGAGAAGAAACCCGGGCCGTGAATCGTATTCCGGCCCGCATTGCCGTAACGGCCCGACGGCGGAATCGTGAACGCCAGCGGGTTGAAGAAACCAATGCTGTCGGAGACATTCAAACCTGTCGCATCGGCGCGCCCGCTGCCCACTGAACCGGTACCGCCCTGATCGGAGCGGTTGCCCAGCACCTGCGCCGTGAACGGAGAGCCGGAGCGGATATTCACGCTGCCGGTGAGGGTCCAGTCCTTCATCAATGCCGCGCGCAAGCCGTTCGTGACGCCGCCCGCGCCGCGCCGCCCGGCCGAACTGCTCACCATATAGGAGAGATTCAGATTGTGGCGCCGGTCGAAGCTCGAGAGAGCGCGCTCCGCACGCAGGTTGTGATCGTCCTGCGCAACGGTGCCGCCGCCTCCGCCGATCGTCGACGCGTTGTCGATCGACTTGCCATAGGTATAGAACGCGTTGGCCGACATGCCGCTGCGAAAACGCCGCGACACGCGCAATTGGCCCGAGTGGAAGATGGAACTGCCGTTCGAGCTATCGAACGTGAATCCGACGGCGTTGCCGATTCTGCGCCGCTCCTCGGCCGTCAGCGGCGAACCCGGCAACGCGCGGTTGGGCATGCTCTGGATGTCGAGCCGCGTTCCCTTCGTCCCGAGGTAGCCGACCTCCATCACAATCGAATGGGGCAGGTCCTTTTGTACGGCTAGATTCCAGGTCTGCGCATAACCGGTGCGATAGAAACGGTCCACCGCATACGTGTTCGAGATCTTATCATTCGGAACCGAGATGAACGCGTTGCTCATACTCAACGGGTTCTCGACGCTCGTGCTCAGCGAACCGCTCTTGGCAAACGGCGGCTGTTGTGCCAGACGGTTCGCGGCCTGGTTGGAGATCGAACCGTTGTAATAGATGCCGTAACCGCCGCGCACTTGCAGATGCTGCTTGGGAAAAGGTCTCCAGGCGAAGCCGAAACGCGGTGCAATGTTGTTGGTATCCGCCTCGATGAGGCCCTCCGGGAAGATGCCCGTGTAAGGGCCAAGCGTCAACGGCGTAACCACCGCAACACCGGTCATGCCCGGCGCAATGTCGAGATTCGCCATGCGCCCGTACTTCTCATGCAACGGCCGGAGCACTTCATAGCGCACGCCGAGATTCAGCGAAAGACCCGAGCGCACGCGCCAGTCATCCTGGCCGTGCACGATGTAGGTGGAGCCGCGGTAGTACGTGTCCGCGTTGCCGAAACGAATCGAACTCGACTGCGGGCGTCCCAACAGGAAATCGGCGAAATCAAAGCCCGTACCCGCCAGCGGAAAGCCCTTCTCATCGTAGGCGCTGGTAGCTATGCCCGAAAACGCGAGGGTGCCGCGCGCGTTCTGTTGGCTCAGGCTATTCTGCTGCGAACGGCGATACTCGAAACCCACTCCGAAATTGTGCTTCTTCCATACTCGTAACAGTCCCTCGTTTACGCTGATGTTCTGGCTGCGACTCTGGCTGGTACTGCCGTCGCTGAGCGCGCCAAAGTTGGTGAACGAAATATTCGGCGGGCCATAGTTGGACGGCGTCGACGACGTTCCCGGAATGCCGAGTTCCTGCGCCCAGTTGCGGCCATAAGCGAAGTACGGCAGCAGGTCGCTACGATTCCGGCTGAACGAGATTCGCGCCGTGTTGATCACGCCGGCCTTGATCGTGTGCGTCCAACTCATGTCCGCACTCATGCCTCGTCCGCTGCTCGCGTCCTCGAAGCCATAGAGCTGCGTCGAGGAGCCGTTGCGGTTCTGCATGTTGAACGAGCCGGAGAGCCGGTCGGTGCGGCTGAAACTGCGGCTCAGGCGCACGCCGAGGCTGTTCGAGTTTTGCGGTACGGAGTTGATGATCTGGTAGTTCTGCACCTTACCGGGCTGGTTCGGCAGCGGCATCAGCGACAGCAGGCCTTTCGATGCCGAATCGATTCTCGAGGCGGGAATCACGTTACCCGGAAACGGGCTGTTCGTTGCGGGATCGTAGATCGTAACCGGAACGCGGTTCACGGATTGCGAGAAATCGCCGCTGCGCTCCAGCGCGCTCGGCAGCGTCGAGGCCGCGTCATACGGGTTGCGGCTGCGCGAACCGGAATACGTCACGAAGAAATTGGTTTTGTCGTCCTTGACGATCTTCGGGATGCGCAGCATGCCCCCGGCGACGAGACTAAAGCGCGTCTGCGCGTAGGAAGCCTTGTCGATCTCCTGCCCGCTGATCGAATACGGCTTGGCATCCATCGCGGAGTTGCGCAGCGAGAAGGAGCCGCCGCCGTGAATCACGTCCCTGGATCGGCTGCTGCGATTGCCGAAGGCGAACGAAGGTGGAGGCCCGCCGCGGCTGTCGCGTCCGTGCGAACCACTGCTGCTACTGCCACTCCGCCCGCTACTGCTGCCGCCGCGTCCGCTGGGACCGCCCGAGCCACGGCCCGGCATCATCCCTGGACCACCGCCGGGAGCGCCGCCGCCAAATCCACCGGGACCGCCCGGACCACCGCCCATCATCATACCGGGACCGCCAAAACCGCCTGACATGCCCTCTCCGCCGCCGCGAAGTTGCTCCATACGCTGGCGCATGTCTTCGCCGCCGCGGCTCATCGCGAACATGTCCTCACGCTGGGAATCCTGCAAACCGCGGCTGAGACTGCCAGTCACCAGAAACGATTCATTAGCGTTCTGCGCGACGTCCACCGAGGGCATCTCCTGCGGCGCCGACAACGCCTCCTGCACTTCGTTCTGCACGGTCTGGCTCACAGCCAACTGCTGAAATCCGGCGGTGGCGCCGTTGCGTTGTGCCGTGGGCTTCGCAGCCACGGCTCTGCGAGGCTGCTCCTTCGCAGCTTCGACAGGCTTTGCGACCTCGGCTGACTTCGCGGCCTCAGCCGTTTTCGGCACTTCCGCCGGCTTGGCCGGAGCGGCCATCAGCACGGGTGCGCTCTTCAGCTTGAGCTCAAACTCCAACGGCGGCGCGGCTTCCACCACCGTAGATTCGCGCTCCACGGTCTGGAAGCCGTGCATCTCGGCCTGGATCTTCCAAACGCCGTCCGCGAGATTCGGGAACGAGTAAGCGCCGGTCTCGTCGGTGAACGCGCTGAACTTCTGTTCACCTTGCGTGGCCGTGACCGTGGCTCCGGGAATGGCCAGCCCGGACGACCGAACGATGCCGCGCTGTTCCGCCGCTGGCAGGCAGAGACACGCCAATAAGACTGCTACCGGAGCCTTGCAGGTCACTGTGATGATCCTCTCGCCGCTTATTTCACACGCTTGGCAACGAATTCGCGGGGCGGCCGGTCGGAGCCTTCCATTGTACTGGTGAGCTTCAGTTCATCTCCCGCCAGCGTGCCTTTGTAGGTCATCACCATGCTGTTGCCGTTGCGTTCCCGCTTGATTTTGAACGAGATTGCCGCTCCGTCGATTTTGCCATCCGCGATCGCGGTCTCGCCCATCGGGCTCGCCATCGAGCCAGTCAGCTTCTCGCCATCGGCCTTGAAATTCATCTTGAGTTCGATGCTCTGGCCATTCGGCCCTTGCATCGACGAGGTCCACGCGCCATCAATATCCGCTGCCATCGCGGCAACGGCAAAAACGGCAAGCATCAGCCCTAAATTCAACAACGATTTCAGTTTCATGTTTTCTCCGGAACCTTGGATTTCAAAACGCAGAAGGTCGAAACCCAGAGAGTAAGACTCATCCGACTGCCCACATGTTACCCTTCGCCGCCGGATCACATTCGAATTCCGGGAATGCCACACCGCGGAGCTGCTGCCTATTGCCGACTGTAAGATTCAGCTTGTACTAGCGAATGCGGAGTAATAGAATCGTTCGTGATTGGGAGGACCAACATGGTCAGAACGTTGTCGCTGTTGCTGCTTTTTTCCTTTCAGATGCACGCGGCCATTGGCGTGCGGCTTCTGCTGGGCGTCACGGATCGCGTTGAGGTGAAGTGGGACGGCTCCGTTTCCGCCGATCGCGGCCGTATTCTCAGCATCGATGGCTGGCGCTTTGAAGGCCAGGACGCCATTGATGGGACTTCGTGGCGCGCTTCGACGCACCGCATACGGTTGTTCGGCGCCCGCGGCGCCCAGCAGCCGCCCTTCGTTGCCAACGGCGTCATCGTTTGGCTGGAGCCGGTGGACGAGAACGCGACGCTCAACGTCAAGACCGCAAACGGCGACTTCAGCGTCAAGCTCTCCGAGATTCCCTTCGGCAAACGCACAAGCGCGTTGGCCGGACGCGTCGCCGCCGAGCGCATCCCGATGGCGTGGCAGGTGACCAACTCGGCCGAGGAGCAAGACTACCCGGCGGCGGCGGTCGACAAGAACGGCAGCATCTGGCTGGCATACGTCGAGTTCAAACACAACCCCGACCACAACCGCATCCGCGCGAATTTCACGGAACGGCCCGCCAACTTCGATGCGATGAAAGCGCCACCCGGCGGCGACCAGGTCTTCCTCAAGCGTTTCTCGGAAAACAAATGGAGTGAGCCCATCGCCATCAGCGCCGCGGGCGGCGACCTGTACCGGCCCGCGGTTGCCGTGGATGCGGCCGGCCGCGCCTGGGTCTTCTGGTCGTCGAGCGAAAAGGGCAACTTCGATCTATGGGCGCGCGCCGTCGATAACGGCAAGCCGCTCGAGCCCGTGCGCATTACGAACACGCCGGGCTCCGACGTCTTTCCCGTGGCGGCCGCCGATGCCAAGGGCCGCGTGTGGGTCGCCTGGCAAGGCTGGCGCGACGGCAAGGCCGCGATCTTCGCATCCGTGCAGGACGGCAATCGATTCTCTGCCCCCGCCGCTGTGTCGGCCTCGGCGAGCAACGAGTGGAACCCCGCCATCGCCGCGGATTCCAACGGCCGCGTGACGGTGGCTTGGGACTCTTACCGCAACGGCAACTACGACGTCTTCGCGCGCACCGCGACGGCGCCCGGCGCGTGGGGTAAGGAGATAGCCATCGCCGCGAGTGCGCGCTATGAAGCCTATCCATCCATCGCCTATGACACGGCCGGCAAACTGTGGGTAGCCTACGAGGAAGGCGCGGAGGGCTGGGGCAAGGACTGGGGCGCATATGAAAGCAGCGGTGTCTCGCTTTATCAAGCGCGCGCCGTGCGCGTGGCTGCGCTCGATGCCAACGGCAGGCGCTTCGAACCGGCGGGCAAACCGGGCGCGTTGATGCCCGGCCCGATAGTTCCACGCGCCGATAGCCTGGGAAGCCAGGACGAGCAATCGGAGTGGCTGACGCCGAACCCGACTGCAGCGAACGAGCGCCGGCCCAGCGGCGGGCCGGTGGCGAGGCGAGGCCCGAAGAACACGATGCCACGCATTACCGTGGACGCTTCGGGGCGGCTCTGGATCGCTTTCCGCAGCGCGAATCCGCAGTGGTGGAGCACGATCGGGACCGTGTGGACAGAGTATGTCGTCTCCTGCGCGGGAACCGAGTGCAGCGGGCCGATCCTCCTGGCGCACACGGATAACCTGCTCGACAACCGGCCGGCCATTGTGAGCGTACGCGCGGGCGAAGCGGTCGTCATCTCCGCCTCCGACGGGCGCCGCAATGGGGCGGAGGCGATGCGACCGGGCCGGGCGCTGAAGGGCCGGAACGTGGTCGCCGATCCCTACAACAACGACCTGTGGGCCAGCGTTGTTTCTCTCGGCGCGGCAAAACTGCCGGTTGCGGTGACTGCGGCCGCGGCGCCGAAGGCCGCCGGCATCGCGGATCAGAAAGAGCAGACCGAGACCGCGGCGATGCGCAACTATCGCGTGCAGTCGTCCGAGGGCGCGCTGCGCATCATGCGCGGCGAATTTCACCGTCATAGCGAGGTTTCGTCGGACGGCGGCAGCGACGGAACGCTGATCGAGCAGTGGCGTTACGCGCTCGATGCCGCGCACATGGACTGGGTGGGCTGCTGCGATCACGACAACGGCGGCGGCCGCGAGTACTCCTGGTGGACGACGCAAAAGCTGACGGACATGTTCTATGCGCCGAGCCGTTTCTCGCCGATGTTCAGCTACGAACGCAGCGTCTCGTACCCGGAAGGCCACCGCAACGTCGTCTTCGTGCAGCGTGGCGTGCGTCCGCTGCCAAGATTGCCGAAAGTTGACGAAGCCGCGCCGGGACGGGCGCCGGACACGCAGATGTTCTACGACTACCTGCGCCAGTTCGACGGCATCGTCGCCTCGCACACCAGCGGCACGAACATGGGCACCGACTGGCGCGACAACGACCCGCGCGTCGAGCCCGTTGTCGAGATTTATCAGGGCGACCGGCAAAACTACGAAATGCCGGGCGCGCCGCGTTCCAATACAGCGGACGATTCGATCGGAGGCTGGCGTCCCAAGGGCTTCGTCAATCTGGCGTTGGAGATGGGCTACAAACTGGGCTTCCAGGCGAGTTCCGATCACGTCTCGACACACATGAGTTACTGCAACGTACTCGCCCGGGATAACACGCGCGAGTCGATTCTCGATGCTTTCAAGAAGCGCCACGTGTATGGCGCGACCGACAACATCCTGGCCGACGTGCGCAGCGGGACGCACATCATGGGTGATGTCTTCTCGACGTCCGCGCCTCCCGAGTTGAAGGTGAAATTGGTCGGCTCCGCGCCATTCGCCAAGGTCCACATTGTCAAGGACAACAAGTACGTCTATACGGCGAGTCCAAACAAGACGAATGTGGAATTTTCCTGGCGCGACAATGCCCCGCAGGCGGGCAAGGCCAGCTATTACTACGTGCGCGGCGAGCAAGCGGACGGAGAGATCGTCTGGGCTTCGCCGATGTGGATCACTTACACGGGCAAGTAGGTTGATTGGTGGCTTGATTGATTGGTGGCTTCGCCTCCGGTCGCTGCCGCTCGCGGCACTGTTTGTCCATTGGCGTCCAACAGTGCCCGGAGCGAAAGCGACGGGAGGCGGAAAGAATGTTACTCCGTTTTTTTACGACTTACCCTTCTTCTGTAGCTCGCCCCACGGCACCACCCCGCAGCGCTTGGCCCAGACTTCATAGTCGCGGCTCATCTGCGCAACTTTATCGGGCATCTTAGCAGCCAGGTTATTCATTTCCGTGCGGTCGGCTTCCACGTCGTAGAGTTCCCAGCCTTGCGGAAAGCGCGAGACGAGCTTCCACTTGCCGTCGCGGGCCGCGCGATTGCCTTCGTGCTCCCAGCAGAGTTTGCGGCTGACGACTGGCTTGCCCTGGAAGACGGGCAAGAGACTGCGGCCCTCCATGGGCTGAATGGCCTTGCCGTTAAGCGTCGCGGGATACTTCGCGCCGGCCACATCGACGCAGGTCGCCATGAGGTCGACCAGATGCCCCACCTGCGGCGTGAACTTGTTGCGCTGCTGAATCACCGAAGGCCAGTAGGCGATGAACGGCGTCGAGATGCCGCCCTCGTGGACCCAATGTTTATAGAGCCGGAACGGTGTGTTACTGGCGTTGGCCCAGGGCAATCCATAAGAAAGGTAGGAGTCGGCGGGGCCGGCGGGCACACCCTTCGTACCGCGGTCGACCTCTTCGGCGCAGCCGCCGTTGTCGGCGAGGAACATCACCAACGTGTTCTCTTCCGTGCCGGTTTCGCGAATCTTCGCGAGGATACGCCCTATGCCCTGATCGAGCCGATCCACCTGCGCGGCATAGACGGCCATCTTACGGTCGCGCGTTTTCTTATCCTCAACGCTCTCCCAGGCCGGCGCTTTTTCATCGCGCGGCGTCAACGGCCAACTCTTGTTGACCAAGCCCATCTCAATCTGGCGCTGATGACGCTCCTTGCGGAGTTGGTCCCAGCCCTTCATGTACTTGCCCTCGTACTTCGCGATCTCCTCGGGCCGCGCGTGCAAGGGCCAGTGGGGCGCGGTGAAGGCCGTGTAAAGAAAGTAGGGCTTGTCGCCGCGCGCGCTGGCTTCGATGAATTTCACCGCGTGATCGGCGATAGCGTCGGTCATGTAAAAGCCTTCGGCGGGCGGAGTCCAGGGCTTGTCGTCCATCGCCATTTTGCGCCCTTCGTCGAGGCGCCAGTAATTGCTCGCGCCGCTGATCAGGCCGAAATACTTGTCGAAGCCGCGGTCGGTGGGCCAGTGCGGGCGGTCTTCGCCGACATGCCACTTGCCAGACATCAACGTGCGATAGCCGGCCGGACGCAGCGCTTCCGCGATGGTAACGCAGCGGTCGTTGAGAAAACCTTGGTAGGCGGGCTCGGGACGCGGATTCACCATGTGTCCCACGCCGGCCTGGTGCGAGTAGAGGCCGGTCAGCAACGAGGCACGTGTCGGGCAGCAGCGAGCCGTGTTGTAAAAGTTCGTGAAGCGTACACCGCCTTTAGCAAGACGGTCCAGGTTCGGAGTCGAGATCTCCGAACCATAACAGCCGATATCGGAGAAGCCCATATCGTCGGCCATTATGAGTACGATATTCGGGCGCTTGCCCGCCGCGAACGATGGCAGGACGCTGGCAGCCGCGCCCAAAGAAGCAGTTTGAAGGAATTGACGACGGTTCATCGTTCCCGATGATACACCGCGAGACGGCGGGATGTGGTAACTTGGGCATTCGCTCAGATGTCGGTACAGATCTTCCTTCTCGGCAAAATCCTCGGAATCGAGGAATTCCTGTTCTCGGCGACCGCCGCCAGAACGGAGGACGAGCGTGCGCTTGTAGGCCGCTCGCACTGGGTCACGCTGCTCAGCGAGATCCTTCCGCGGGCGCTGCTGGCTGAACTCGGCCTGGCGAAACTGCTGCTCGGTTCGAGCGGCGGCGGACAGTTTCTGGTCGTCCTGCCCGATGAAGCGCGCGACGCCGCCGGCGAGTTTCTGCGGACAGCGGCAGAAGAGATCGAAAGCCTCAGCCAGGGCGAATTGAAACTCGTCTGGGCCTCCACCGAAAACTTAGGCGACTGGACAGTGGTGCGCAAGCGCCTCAACGAAGAAATGGACCGCCAGCGCCAATCTCCGGCATGTGCGGCGGGCGCGCACTTCTTCGAGCCCTTCGAGCAAGCCGATGCCCCCGCCGGCGCCGAAGAGTATTTCGTCGACGAGTTGGTCGTCAAGTTGCGCGAAAACAGCGTCGTCGGTTGGTCCGCGGAGACGCCCGGCCGTGTCTTGGTGGGTGCTGGAAAACACACCTGGAGCCTTGGCAGCGGACTGGATGCGATTCCGTTCGCCGGCCATGCCGCGCCGGATGATAGCGGCGCCGCGCCGGCCGATCGCATGCTGATGGCCTCGCGCTCCGAGGGAAGTCCGCGATGGGGCGTACTGCGTGGAGACGTCGATAACTTCGGCATCCGCCTGCGCCGTGCGCAATCGATCGAAGAGCACGTGCAGTTGTCCGTGATCTATAAGCAATTTTTCGCGGGCGAATTGGAAGTGGCCTGCTCGATGCCGGAATTCTGGCGCAAGGTCGCCATCCTCTATTCGGGCGGCGACGATTTCGCGGTCTATGGAGCCTGGGACGCCTTACTGATCCTCGGCGCTGGCATCCAGCGCATGTTCCATCGCCTTTCGGAAGAGAACCTGAAGGATTTTCCGGGGCCCGAGGGCAAAACCATCTCGATGGCGCTCGCGCTCGCGCCCGAACCCGGCACGTCCCTGGCAGCCGTTTATCAGGAGGCGGGGCGAAAGCTTGAGATCGCGAAGGCTAACGAGAAGGACAGCTTCTACGTGTTGAGCCGCACTCTGGCATGGCGCCTGTTGCCTTCCGCCTCCGAATTGAAGGACAATCTTTCGCGGATGGTGCGTGAGTTCGGTTGTCCGGCCCAGTTCCTCGACGAGATCGCGTCTTTCTATAAAGAGACGCCCAGACTGAGAGACATTACGTTTGAGAAGCCCTGGCGGCTGCACCGGCGTTTGAACCGCGTGGTGGGTCTGAGCCGGGAAAAGGATTTTCAGAAGCTGCGCAACCAGGTCTTCCAGGAGCTGGTTGGCAAAGGCGGCGGACAGCGCAAACTCAAGCCCACGGGACGCGTGGCGCTGGAGTGGGCCAAGTTAGCGATAGGTGATTAAGTTATGCCAGAACCGCAACAGGATACAAAACGGCGGGACGCCCGTCCTCCTCGCGAAGGCCAGGGCCAAGGACAGGGACGAGGTCCGCGAGAGGGTGGCCGCGGCGGCGAACGCGGTGGCGACCGTGGTGGCGATCGCGGCGGACGCTTCGAGGGAAGATTCGACGGCCCGCCGGAGATCGACATCGAAAAGTTGATCACCGACAGCCTGTATCTCGACAATCAGGCGCACGGCGTCGTGAGCCGGATGCGGGACATGGACTCAGGCACGAAGAGCCAATTACGGCGCTTCTACAACGCGGTGCGCCGCGCCTGCCGCGCGCCGGAGAGCGAACGCCAGCACGAGTTTGTGATGTTGCGCGCGCGGCTGGCCTACACCATCGCGCGGCACCAGTTGCGCAGCATGGACACGCTCGAAAAACTTCTGTTGCAAGTGACGCGCAAGAACGATCCGCGGGGCTATGAGCGCTTCCGCGATCTGTTCGAAGCGATCGTGGCGTACAACGAATAGCGCCGGAGCCATCGAGGAAAGCATGGAACTGACATTCATCGGCAAATTGATTCTGGAGGGTGAGATCCTCTGCGAGACGGGCCTGCATATCGGCGCGGGCAAGGGATCCCTGGAGATCGGCGGCGCGGATAATCCCGTCGTGAAGGACGCTTTCGGCCGGCCCTACATCCCCGGCAGTTCGCTGCGCGGCAAGATCCGTTCGCTGCTCGAGCAATCCAACGGGCTGGCCGTGCCCTCGGAACTCGTCTATCTCTCGAAGCGCAAAGGGCAGGAAGTTCGCATCCACCAGAGCGACCGAGCGGACGATTTCGTGTGCCTCATGTTCGGCCGCAATCCCGGCCGCATGGACCGCGTCTCCGGCGAACCGCTCGAATCGACCAAGGCGACTCCGGCTCGCCTGACCGTCTACGACGCCCCGCTGGAGTTGGAGAGCATCACGCCGCAGATGCGCGAGCATCTCGACGACGAACTCACCGAAGTGAAGAACGAGAATGCGGTAGACCGCATCACGTCACAGGCAAACCCGCGGACGCTTGAACGCGTACCCGCCGGCGCCAAATTCCGCGTGCGCGCGGTGCTCGATGTTCTCGGCGATGAGGACCGCCCGCTGTTGGCGCGTCTCGCCGAAGGCATGCGCCTGCTCGAAGACGACTCCCTCGGCGGAGGCGGTTCGCGTGGCAGTGGCCGGGTCAGCTTCGCTAACCTGCGCGTAGTCTGGCGCAGCAAGGCCTTCTATGTCTCCGGCGCGGCTGAAACCGAGCTGGTCTCCGGAGCGGACCTCGCGCAATTGCAGCAGCTCGCCAATGAAGAAGGATTCGCGGAAAAGCTGAACTAGCGGTCATGTTCCCTGCACTTCTCATCCGTTTTCGACCCACGGGGCCGTGGCGGTTTGGTCCGGATAGCGGCGCTCGCGACCGCGTGGATTCGGTCTGCCACAGCGACACAGTGTATTCCGCCGTCACCTCGATGATGGCGCGCCTCGGTGTGCTGGAAGAGTGGCTTGCGGCTACGGCAGCGGCGCCTGCCGTGCGCTTCAGTTCGCTGTTTCCCTACCACGGCGAGACGCTCTTTGTCCCGCCGCCGCACGTACTCTGGCCGCCCGCAACCTCTTCGAGAGTGCGCTGGGGCGGCGCCGAATTCGTGCCGCTCGGCATGGTGGAAGCGTTGCTCCAGGGAAAAGCGCTCGACGAAGATCGCTGGTTGCTCGATGGCGCGAGCGGCTGTCTCGTGCCCGCGGGCGGAAAGTACCGCGGTGCGGGTCCGCTGCGTATCGGTCTGCGCTCCTGCGCGGGCGTCGACCGCGAGAATGGCGCCGGTGTCGCTCCGCATGCCACGGCGTGCATCGAGTTTTCCGAGGAAGCCGGCATGTGGGGTCTGGCCGCATTCGACAACGACGCGATCCGGGAACAGTGGGGCCGCAAGCTCCGCTCTGCCCTTAGGCTTCTGGCGGATTCCGGGATCGGCGGCGAGCGTTCACGTGGTTGGGGCCGCTCTTCAATGCCCGGCATTCGCGAAGGGCGCCTCTCGGAGTTGCTCTTCCGCGGGCGCGGAAAGAATGGCGCCGAGTTGGAGATCGCTCCCGAATCCGGAAACGCGCACTGGCTGCTGTCGCTGTTCAGCCCGTCGGACACTGATAGCGTCGATTGGGGCCGGGGCCACTACACGCTCGTGAACAGAACCGGAAGGATCGAAAGCCCCGAACGATCTGGCGAGTTGAAACAAACGCTGCGAATGGTGGCCGAGGGTTCGGTGCTGATCGCGTCCACGCCGTTACAGGGAGCCGCGCGCAATGTGGCCCCGGAGGGATTTCCGCATCCGGTCTATCGGGCGGGCTTCGCGCTGAGCATTGCCATCCAATGGGGCAAGCCCGTCGCTGTACCACCTCCAGTGGTACCAGAGCCTGCGCCCGAAGTAGTTGTCGAAGAACCGAAGGCGCTGCCCGAGGCGGTTGTTGAGACGCAGCCTGAGGCGCTACCGGAGCCTGCGCCCGAAGTAGTTGTCGAGAAGCCCGAGGCGCTGCCCGAGGCGGTTGTCGAGACGCAGCCTGAGGCGCTACCAGAGCCTGCACCCGAAGTGGTTGTCGAAGAACCAAAGGCGCTGCCTGAGGCGGTTGTCGAGACGCAGCCTGAGGCGCTACCGGAGCCTGCGCCCGAGGTAGTTGCCGAGGAACCGAAGGCGCTGCCCGAAGCGGTTGTTGAGACGCAGCCTGAGGCGCTACCGGAGCCTGCGCCCAATGTAGTCGAAGAACCCGAGCCGCTGCCTGAAGCGATCGTTGAGACACAGCCAGAGGCGCTACCCGAAGAGACACCGAAAGCTACACCGGACGAGACCGTCCCCGGCACGGAGGCGAAGAAATGAAATATCGCCTGAAATGTCTCACTCCCGTTCTGGTAGGCGACGGGCAGAAGTTGTCCCCGATCGACTACATGGTCTGGAAGGACCAGGTCAACGTCCTCGATCAGACGCGTATCTTCAAGTTACTCGCCAAGGGACCCCGGCTCGACAGCTACCTCGCACAGCTCAAGAAAGCGGAAAAGCTCGACTTCGCCTCCTGGGGCGGATTCGCGCAGAACTTTGCCGGCCGGCGCATCCCGTTCGAACACCCGAGCAGCACGGCCATCTGGGAACGGGCCTGGGCTGACACATTGTTCATTCCCACGTTTGCATGCGGCCTGCGCGGCCCATATATCCCGGGTAGCGCACTGAAAGGCGCGCTGCGAACGGGTCTGGTCTTCAGCCGTTGTAGCGATAGCGTGATCAAGCATCTCGCCGAGCGAATGCAGAGCGATAACCCGTTCCGCTATCCTGGCGAGGCGATGGAGGAACATCTGCTCGGCGCACCGGGTGTCAACCGTATGAAGACGGTGGCCGCCGGCGATTCCGGTGCGGTAGCAACCTCGACGATGAAGGTTTACCTGACGCGGGTTGCGACGCTGCAGTCTCGTGGCAGCAAGCTGGAACTCGGCTGGAAGCAGTCGCCGCGCGGCACGGTGGATGCCGCCCGAGTGCAGGATTCCGGAGCGACGTTCGCCGAAATGGCGACGCCAGGCACGACATTCGAAGGGGTCTGGAGCGAGAAAGAGTTCTATGCTTCGGCGGAGGTCGCCCGCGCGCTGCGCTGGAAAGATCCGCAGACTACGGAACTGCTGGCGAAGTCGGCGAACGCTTACGCCGAAGCGCTGCTGGGCCACCAGCGCCAGTACGCCGAAACGGCGGGCTTGGGCCGCGTGAAACAAAGCGTCGACGAGCTCGTCGAACAGCTCAACGCCATCAAAGACAACCCGCACTCGTGCCTGCTCTCGCTGGGCTGGGGTGGCGGCCTGCTCGCAAAGTCGTCCTGGCTCGAAACGACCAACGAGAACTACCGCGAAGTGATGCGGCGGATACCGGTCTTTAACCGTGCGATCCAGACCGGTCTACCATTCCCTAAAACGCGCCGCATCGTCTTCACCGGAAACGAGCCGGCGACGCTGCCAGGCTGGGCGCGGCTCGAATTCGAAGCCTGACGCTGGGTTGCTTGCATTGCTGGAGATACTGCTGCTCGAGCAGCATCCGCTCGCTCCAGGCATACTGCTCCGATCTTCCCAATTTCAGGATCATCTTGTGCTGGGTGCGCATCGAAATCAGTGTGGGCATGGTAGACTGAAATTTATGGCCACCGGGCAGGCTTCCGGTTTTCGACGAATCATTTTTTGGGATCATCCGCGTGGCGGCTGGCAATACGACATTATTGTCGGCCTGATCCTGGCCTTCATTTTTCTTACCCCACGGGAGCTGTTCCGAGATCAGCCTAAAGCCCCCAGTGTCGTTTTACTGCCGGCCGAACGAGGATCGAATGTGTTTTGGGTGGAGCCCGACCTCTTGGAAGACGTGCCCCTGGCTGCACGCGAGGCTCGCGCCCAGAAACTGGTTCAGGACCGTTTTGGGAAGAAATTCAACCTGGTCCACCTGGAGGCGATCTACGACGCTGAACAGGAGATCAAAGGCTACATGGCCTACGCGAAGCCCTGATCCGAGGCTTGTGTTCGTTGCCGGTCATTCCTATGAGGATACTTTTCACACTCGCTCTCATTGTTTCCATTCCGGCCGCCGCAGCGGGACCGGAAGACAAGATTTTCCCTCTGATGGACTCCGCTGCCGCGTCGTTCCGCACGATGACCGGCAAAATCACGAAAGCCTCTTACACCAAAGTCATCAATGACAATAGCATCGAGAACGGCTCGATCGCGGTGAAACGCACGGGGCCGAAAAGCCTGCGGGTGCTGATTCAGATCGTCACGCCGGACCCCAAAGCTTACACGTTTCAGGATCGCAAGGCGGAAGCCTATTTCCCGAATGCGAACCGCGTGGAAGAGTACGACCTGGGTAAACAGCGCGACCTGCTGGACCAATTCCTGCTGCTCGGCTTCGGTACGTCTGTGGCGGAGTTGCGGAGTTCTTATGCTGTCAGTGTCACCGGTGAAGAGACGGTCGCGGGTCAGAAAACCGCGCGCCTGGAACTACTGCCGAAGAATCCTAAAGCGAAGGAATATCTCACGAAAGCCGAACTTTGGGTGAGCATGACCGATGGTCATATAGTGCAGCAGAAGTTCTGGGAAGCAGCCGGCGATTACCGCCTGATTACCTATAGCGCCGCGAAGTGGGATGCAGAACTGCCCGATGCCGCGATGAAGTTGAACCTGCCGAAAGGTGTCAAACGGAGTACTCCTCAGAAATAGATAACCAGAATGAAACCTCATAAGCCCATCGGTGGACGGCTCGCTTTTCTTGACTGGACGCGCGGACTCGCGGCGTTGATCATGCTGCAAGGCCATTCGTTCCACTCGTTCGCCAGCAAGGACCTTCGCGAGGGCGGCGCCTATGTGCTCTCGCAATTCGTGGGGGGCATCGTACCGGCCATCTTCCTGTTCCTGACCGGAGTGACGATGGCATTTTTGATGGATGGCCGCGAGCGCCGCGGAGTGGCTCCGGCGGCACGCGTTGCCGATTCGCTCAAGCGCGCCGGCTACCTGCTTGGCCTCGCCTTCGTTATCCGTTTCCAGATGTGGCTCTTCGCCCTACCCTACAGCCCCTGGACTGATCTCCTGCGCGTCGACGTGCTTAACTGCATGGGTTTCGGCCTAGCCTTGATGTCGGTGATGGCGGTCTTCCCGACTCGCGAGCGTGCACGTCTGTGCGCGATTCTCGGCCTCGCGATCGCCGCGGCCGCTCCGCTGATTTCCATGGCCGACTGGAGCGCGGCGCCGGAATTCTTGCGTGCGTACATCGTTCCCGATTACCGCTTCTTCAGCTTCTTCCCGTGGGCCGCGTTTCTAGCCTTCGGACTGAGCGTCGGCAGCATTCTCCGGCTCATTGATCGCGAGCAGTTGCAGCGTAGCCTACAATGGTCCGCCGTCGCGGGAATCGTGTTGGTTATGGGCGGCCAATACGCCGCTAACCTGCCCTACACACTGTATTCGAAATCGGACTTCTGGCTCAACAGCCCGTGGCTGATTCTGATTAAACTAGGCGTCATCCTCGTGATCCTACCGTTCGCATATCTCTGGACGGAATTCGGCGTGCGTGGTTTCAGTTGGATACGACAAATGGGTACGACCTCGCTGCTGGTGTACTGGGTCCATATCGAACTGGTCTACGGGCGTTGGTTGGGCGGGTACAAAGAGAGCCTGAGCGTGGCGCAGACGGTGGCGGTGGCGGCGGCTGTAATTCTGCTGATGGTCGGCCTTTCGGTCGCGCGCACGCGCTGGACAGAGTGGTTCGGTGGATTGTCGTTCTTCTGGGGCCACGAACCGAAAAATGTGCCCGCTTCCGGCGACTGATCTACTTTGCGGATCGCTACGCCTCAAAACGGATCGCCTACGGTCGGCACCGCCTGCTTTCAGTACCGGCGGTCATAGCCTGCCCTGTCTTGAAAGCAGCGTTACTGCAAAGCCTTGCGCGTCGCCAGCAGCGTGCTTTCGAGCGACTCGCGCGGCAGGTTGCGGATAATCGGCGTCACCAACCAGCCCAGACCGACGGGCACATCGCGGGTCAGCGAGATCGCACGGCACTCGACGTAAACGCCGCCGTCGCGCTCGTCAAAACGCCAATAGGAGTTTATGTTCCAAAGGAAGCCATGGTCGCCTCCCTGCTCGATCTCGCGCTCGGACGGCTTGCCCGGGTTGTCGACCTCGGCGATGCGCGTCGATCTCGACACGCTGTACGCGCGTGTTTTGCTCAACTGGAAATACTCCACCGCGTGCTCCGTGTTCAGTACCACGGTCAGCACTTTCTTTTTCAACAGACGCAGATAGATCTTGAATGAGTTTCCGTTTCTGCTGAGCAGTTTGGAGTCGATCACTTCCGGTTTGTAGACATTCTTGTGCGCGTCGTAGTTCTGCATGAACCCGATCGTTTTCGCTAACGTGACTCCTGGGATAAGAGCTGCGCCGATCCAGTCGTGTATGATTCCCGAGGAGATATCGCGGCTGACCTTGCCTTCCCAGGGGTCGATCACCGCCCGGCCGGCACGCGCTTGCTGCAGCCGCTCCTCGCGCTGCTCCAGCCACAGAAAACGCCCCTCGCGGATCTCGGCGTCCATTCGCGCCTCCGCCATGCGGACGTAATCGTTGAACGCCGCCGCTGTTTCCGGCCGCAGGCGAACTGTGATGAGGTCGGCAGCTGAGAGTGCCGGAGCCAGGGCCAAAAGGAGGAATTCAGATCTAGTCAGTGCGGGGGTAAAGAACCTGCCGGTGGAAACTCCAATTAAAGTCCGATGCGACATTGTCTTCAGCATACTTCGAAAGCAGCCCGGGCGTGGATGCCAGGTAGTTGCCGTCCGCCAGATTCTTATAGACCGAACCTGCGACGCCCGAAGCCACCGGTCCGCTCACCGCTTTACCGCCCGTGAGCATAACCACCACGACCAACTTGCGCCCGCGCACTTCGTTGAACGACCCAAACCAACCCATGTGCGCCGACTGCTGATAATCCGTACATGTGCCCGTCTTGCCGAAGACCGGATCTTCGGTCAAGCCGCTGACGCGGCGCGCGGTGCCGTATGTGGTCGCTCCGCGCATGCCCTGTTTCAGGTCGTTCGCGAACTGGCCGATCTCAAGATGGCGCTTGACGCGGGATTGGAACTGCATGTTCTCAACGGCGTTGCGCGGATACTGGAGTTCATAGAGCGTGCCGCCATTGGCGATCGCGCCTAGCAGCGAAGCCAGTTGCAGCGGAGTCAAGCGGATGCCTTCGCCGAAGCTGGTCATCATGCCGACGCCGCCATTCTTCGGCGGAGCGGAGGGCAGCGTGCCGGGTTCCTCGGCTGTGAGATTCCAGGCCGCTTTCTCGCCGAGTCCTAGCATGTGGGCATAACGCGAAACTCGCTCAAATCCGAGTTTCTGGCCAAGCGTAGCGAAGTAAGAATTATTCGAATGGGCGAGCGCCGCCGACAAATCCATCTTGTTCGTGCGGCTGATGCGGAAATCTCCATCCCGCGAGATGATGCCTTCGCTCATCGCGGCGATCGCCGTCACCAGTTTAATCGTGGAGCAAGGCTGGTAACCGCCCTTCATCGCCAACTTCTGATTCACGATCGAGAGAATGCGGCCATTCGAGGCGTCGCTGACGACCACCGTGCCGTTGTACGCACCCAGCGCCTCGACGGCGGCACGGCGTACGGCCAGATCCTCGCCATCAACCTGGTCGCCCGCGGTCGGGAATCCGAACGTCGGCTCCTTCCAGGGACCCGAGGGATTCAGGGCGCTGAGGCTGGAGACAGGCTTGCGCTTGGAGTGGCTCACGCTGCGAACTCGCGTTGAGGATTTCGTCGTCGTTCGGCTCTTGGCGGCAACCACCGGTTTCTTGGTCGTGGAAGCGACGGAATGCTTCGTGGAAGTGCTGGAATGCTTCTTGGTTTTACTTGACTTGGATGTCGCTGCGCAGCAAAAACCGGGAAGTAGGAAAATCGAAACTAAGATTGCAAGGGTACGGCTCATTGTTGGTCTTGCGGACAGACAACGAACGACGCTGTTCGGGGGCCAGCCGTCGCGGCGCAGTCTTCAGATACCAGAGCACTTTCAGTATTGCCCGGAATCACCTGGGGAGTCAACAAAAAACATATTCCACGGTAATGTTTGCGGCCGCGACTCCCACGGCAGGAGAGGGTTTGGTAAGATTCTTACTGATGAAAACTCGATTCCCCGTTTTGGTTTCGCTATTTTGCGCCTTCGCTTGGCTCTTGGGCGCACAAAAAGCTCCAGACGCAACCGATGGCGAGATGCACGGCGATGCGCCCTTTCTCCTGGAAGACGGCTGGAAGCCGCTGCTCAATGGTAAGGACCTGAGCGGCTGGCACGGGCAGGATCCCGCTAAGCCCAATGAGTGGCTCACGATACGAGGAGTTCGCTGGGAGCGTCTGCTCGGTCCGACAAGGCTCTCCGGCGTGAAAACACCGTCGGGCACGATGCTGAATAGCCTGGCAGGCAGGACAGTAAACATCGTGACGGACGAGAAATTCGGCGACGTGGAATTGTACGTAGAATTTCTCCTCCCGAAAGGCTCCAACTCGGGCGTCTACCTGCAAGGTCTTTATGAGATCCAGGTATTCGATAGCTGGGCCTCGGCGTTGCCACCTACATCGTCGGATTGCGGCGGCGTCTATCATCGCTGGATCGACAACAAAGGCGTCGGCGGATCGGCGCCGGCTGTGAATGCGAGCCGCAGGCCCGGCGAATGGCAATCGTTCTACATCTGGTTCCGCGCGCCGCGCTTTGACGCCACCGGGAAGAAGACGCAGAACGCGAAGTTCATCCGCGTACTGCACAACGGCTTGAAGGTGCAAGAGAACGTAGAGGTAGAGGGCGGCACGCGCGCCCACATGGCGCACGCCGAAGCGCCGCTGAACCCTCTGATGTTGCAGGGCGACCACGGTCCAGTGGCCTTCCGGAACATTTATGTTCGCCCGCTACGGCCGATCGTAGAACGATAAGGAGACGGGGAAATGGCTATTTCACGACGTGATATGCTCTGGATGCCCATGGCCGCGCCGTTGGCGTCGATGACGCAAAAGGCGGGCGCCAAGACCAATGTGCTGGTAATCGCCGTCGACGATCTAAACAACCGCATCGGCTGCTACGGCGACCCGATCGTAAAGACGCCCAATATCGACAGGCTGGCGGGGCACGGAGTGCGCTTTGACCACTCCTACTGCAACTATCCGGTGTGCAACGCATCGCGAACCTCGCTGCTCAGCGGGAAGCGTCCGGAAACGACGCAGGTGCTCGGGAATACCACGCCGCCGCGCACGACGCTCGGCAACATCGCCTTCCTGCCGGAGCACTTCAAGGCGAACGGCTACTTCACCGCGCGGGTCGGCAAGATCGCACATGGAACATATGAGGGCGCGCTCAAGTGGGACATCTCCGAGAGCGCGGCTGGAGTTCCCTTGGGACGCGATGGCGAAGAGGTTCCATTCACACGCAAGGGCAAGGCAGACAAGAAAGCTGCGGCAAGGGCCGGAGACCGGAAGGACGGCGGCGGAGGCGTCAAGCTCTCCTGGACGCCGACCGACCGTCAGGACGCCGAGGAACCCGATGGCGCCACGGCGCGGCGCATCGCGCAACTTCTCACCCAGCATAAGAACGGGCCATTCTTCATCGGCTGCGGCTTTCACAAACCGCATCTGCCGTGGGTCGCCCCTCGTAAGTATTTCGACATGTACTCGATCGACCGCATCAAGCTGCCGAACACACCGGCCAATGATCGCGACGACATTCCACCCATCGCGTTGACCACTACCGCAGGCGACGAAAAGATGACCGATCTGGAGCGGCGCCAGGCGATTCTGGCCTATCACGCGGCGACAAGTTTCATGGACGCGCAGCTTGGCGTCGTGCTCGACACGCTGGATCAGAATAAGCTCTGGGACAATACCGTCGTGCTGTTCTTCGGCGATCACGGCTGGCATCTCTACGACCACCTGCAACTGTGGCGCAAAATGACAGTCTTCGAAGAGTCCGCACACGCGCCATTGATCGTCCATGCGCCCGGAAAGAAGCAGGGTGTGGCTAGTTCGCGCCTGGTGGAGTTCGTCGATATCTATCCGACGCTGTCGCAGCTCGCCGGAATTCCACAGGCGCCCGGCATGGAGGGCACCAGCTTCGCGCCGCTGCTCGACGATCCGCAGCGCGCCTGGAAGAAAGCGGCGTACACGATCGTATCGCGCGGGCAGAACCGCTTCGGACTCAGCGTACGAACGGACCGCTACCGCTATACGGAGTGGAACAACACCAAGGACGGCGTTGAACTCTACGACCACGAGATCGACGTCAACGAGTGGACCAATCTCGCCGGCAATGCCAAGGCCGCCACGCAGCAGCGAGACCTGGCGAAACTGCTGCACGCCGACAAATCGCTGAACCTGCCGCCGAAACTGTAATCGTCCAGCCCGGTTGCCTCGCGGCTGCTTCAGCCGCGACACTAGAAAGAGCATGCTCTTTCTAACCGAATCCGATGTTCGGGCCCTGCTGCCGATGGCCAAGGCCGTGGAACTGATGCGCTCGACGTTCGCGGGACTCGCCGAAAAGACGTCACAGAATCAGCCGCGCCGCCGCTTGGCGCTGCCTACGGGTGCCATACTGCACCAACTCGCCGGCTCGCACGGCGCCTATTTCGGAGCAAAGATTTACTCGACGCACCTCAAGCACGGCGCCTATTTTCTGGTCTTGCTCTATGACGCGGCAACCGCCAAGCCCCTCGCGATGCTGGAAGCGAACCACCTGGGGCAGATCCGCACCGGCGCCGCCAGCGGACTCGCCACGGACTTGCTGGCCCGCGCGGACGCGCGCACGCTCGGCGTGATCGGTAGTGGATTTCAGGCGGAAACGCAGGTGGCGGCAGTGTTGGCCGTACGCCCGATCGAGCGCATCAAGATCTGGAGCCGTAGCGACGAAAAGCGAAACCGTTTCGCCGAGGAGTGCTCGCGCAATTTCGGCGTCCGCAGTGCCGCCGTCACCACCGCCGAGGATGCCGTCGCCGGCGCGGACATCGTCTCGACGGCGACCTTTGCGAAAAACCCGGTCTTCGAGGCCGGCTGGATCGCGCCCGGCGCGCACATTAACGCCGCCGGCTCGAACCACCCGCAACGCCGTGAACTCCCGGGCGAGATCCTGGAGCGGGCCGCGCTGGTGGCTGTCGATTCGTTTGAGCAGGCAAAGTTGGAAGCGGGCGACCTGCTGCTCGGCCTCGGCGCCGAATTCGAGAAAAATCCCAAGGTAGTTGAATTGTCTCAATTAGTCGCGAACCCGGCCGCTGGGAGGGTCGAAAGCGGGCAGATCACGATCTTCAAGTCAGTGGGACTCGGCGTGCAGGATATTGCAGCGGCTGGATTTGTGTACGAGGAAGCGCTAAAAAACGGAATGGGGAACGATGTCCCGGCATTTCATTCCTGAACGGGAATCTGCGCGTCAGACTCGCGCCACGCGCTGATCTTCAACCGACGGCAGACCCAACAGAGCTGCTCGCTCGAGATCGGCGCGCCTTCACTGCCGCACACGACACACTTGACCGGCGGCTTCAGCACAAGAGGCGGAAGTTCAGATGTGGCCCTCTCCAAAATCTCTGGCGGGACCACGGAGTCCGGTACTGGCGGCGTCTTTCGTTTCATTCAGTAAGCTTGCCCTTGTTCACTACCACAAGCTATTCACTACTACACCATAAAACGATTCCCAGGAACAAGGGCTGAGGCCTCCCATCAGGCAGCTTGGCTCATGCGCAGTACATAGCCGGAATCGAGCGGCGCGGAACAGCGCGGGCACTTCTGGCCAGGCTTGACCCGCGAAATCTTTCCCGCGGAGTAGATCTCCGCTTCCACAGTGTGTGTGCAAAGGTAGCAGTACACGTCGCCTTTATGTACTGCGGGTGCGATTGCGCCAGGCGCGGTCTTGGTGAGTCCCGTCATAGCCCTCTCCTCTTCTGGCTGCATTTCGCGACTATCGCTCCGTGCAGTCACCCAATCAGACGCACTGTGGCACAAAAAGGATTTCACCAAATTGTAAAAATTCTTTTACGTTCGCCGGAGACTCAGTCGCCCATCACCGCGGCCGGCTGCTGGACGCCTTTGCGCCGCTCCAACCGTAAACGCGCGCCTTCGACCAGCGAGTAGCCGACCGGTACGACGAGCAGTGTCAGCAGCAGGCAGAGCAACTGCCCGCCGATGATCGTGACGGCGATCGCGGAACGTTGAGATGCACCGGCGCCCATGCCAATCGCCGTTGGAATCAGGCCAGCGACAATCGAAAACGTGGTCATCAGAATCGGGCGCAGACGCACGCGGTTGGCTTCGAGGATCGCTTCGCGCAACGGCATGCCCTGATTCCGCAGCCGGTTCATATAGTCGATCTGGAGAATGCCGTTCTTTTTCACGATGCCCAGCAGCAATAGCACGCCAAGCGCGCTGAACAGATTCAAGCTGCGTCCCGTGGCGATCAGTGACAGCAACGCGAACGGAATCGAGAGCGGCAGAGTGAGCAGAATAATGAACGGATGGATCAGACTCTCGAACTGGGCGGCGAGCACCATGTACATGAAGATCGACGCCAGGCCGAAAGCGATGAGCATGTTCGTCGTCGTCTCTTCGAGGATCTTAACCTGGCCGGAGAATTTCATCGTGTAACCGGGTGGCAGAGCCAAGCGGTCGAAGATCGCTTGCGTGGCGGCGGCGCCTTCGCCCAAAGTAGCCCCGGGAGCGATATTCCCGTAAAAGCCGACGGCGAACTGGCGATTGTAGCGGTCGATGCGGCTCGGGCCGAGGCCACGCTCCAGTTTCGCGATGGAATCGAGCCGGATCAAGCCCAGTTTAGCCGAAGGAACCATCAACCGGCCCAGCATTTCGGGATCGTCGCGCTGCTCGGGCAACAGGCGCATGGTCACCGGATACTGTTCGGAAGCTTCCTTGTACGTTGAGATCTGATCCTCTCCGGACATGAGCAATCGCACGGCGCCTGAGATGTCGGCCACGCGGACGCCCAGATCGGAGGCGAGCGAGCGATTGATCGCGACCTGCAACTCGGGATTGTTCAGATTCAGGTTGACCTTGACGTCGACCAACGACGGCTCTTTCACCATCTGCAGACTGGCCTTCTTGGCAAGTTCGACCAGCGTACCCATGTCCGGCCCGAGCAACTGCACGCGGATCGGCGAGAACGTGTCGCGGCCGCCCAGGACGTTCGGGAACGAGACACGCGGGCGGGCGTAACTGAACTCGCGCAGCAGTTGGCGCACTTGCTGCCCCATCGTGAGGATGTCGGGACGTTCGCTGGTCGGTTTGAGCAGCACCGTCGCCTGCCCCATCGTGATGCGGTCCAGCGAGCTCGAATACGTTTGTGGAATCGCCACGATGACTCCATCGAGTTTCTCGATTTTCGAGGCGATGGCGAGCATCGTTTTCTCGGTGGCCGCCAGTGAAGATCCTTCGGGCAGTTCAGTGGAGACGGAGAGTTCGTTCTGGTCGTCCTGCGGCATCCAGTCGCGGCCAATGTATCTGTTGATTACGAATGTGGAGGCGAAAGTCACAACGCAGATCAGCACGATCACCCAGCGGTGGCCGAGCGACCAACGGAGCATGGCGCCGTAGACGCGGTCAAAGAATCCATGGCCGTGGTCATGGGCCTTACGCTGCTCGGGAGTGCGCCGCTTCAACAGGCGCGCGCTCAGCGTCGGTGTCAGTGTGAACGCCACCAGCATCGAGACCATGATGGAAAATGCCATCGTCCAGCCAAACTGGTTCATATAACGCTTCGCATAGCCGGACATGAAAGCGATGGGGACGAAGATGATCACAAGAGACAGAGTGGTGGCCAGAACGGCAAGCGCAATCTCTTTCGTAGCGCCGACGGCCGCCTCCATCGGGTCCATGTCTTTCTCTTCGATGAAGCGATAGATATTTTCAAGGACAATGATGGCGTCGTCGATCACGATGCCGACCGCCAGGGTGATGCCTAGCAGCGTCATCGAGTTCAAAGTGTAGTCCATCAGCCTCATGATGGAGAACGTGGTGATGATCGACGTGGGAATCGCGATCGAACTAATGAACACCGTGCGCCAATCGCGGATGAAGATCCAGACGATAAAGGAGGCCAGCAGGCTGCCCAGTACAAGGTGCTCTTCGAGCGCGTTGACCGAGTTCTTGATGTAAGTGGCCTGCTCCTTGATAACATCAATCTTGACGCCCACGGGCAGCCGCGTGTTGATCTGCGTGATGCGCTCCTGCAGATCGTCAACCACCTTGACCGTGTTGGTTCCTACCTGCCTGCGGACTTCCAGAATCACGGCGGGCTTGCCATGGTAATACGCAAACGAACGGCGCTCGGCCATGCCGTCTTCGACGTAGCCGAGATCCCGAAGGCGCACCGGTGCGTCTCCCACGTTTTTCACAATGATGTCGTTGAACTCCGAAACGGCCTCGACGCGGCCCATGGTGCGCACGCCGACCTCGGTAGGTCCGCGCACGATGCGGCCGCCGGGCGCCTCGATGTTCTCGGTCTCGAGCGCGCGCCTGACATCCTGGGCCGTAAGTCTGTAGCCGTTCAACTTATTCAGATCCATGAAGACGTTGATCTGCCGGCTGCGGCCACCGGTGATATCCACGGCTCCGACGCCATCGACGGTTTCGAGCGCGCGCCGGATCTGCTTGTCGGCGACCTCAGTCAGTTCCCGCGCGGGACGGTCGCCGCTGACGGCGAGCGTGATCACCGGATCGTTGTCGGGATCGGACTTCGCAACAGTGGGCGGCAGGGCGTTGGGCGGCAACTTGCGCACCGCGGCGGCGACCTTCTCGCGGACGTCTTCGGCCGCCTCGCCGATATCGCGTTCGAGAACGAAGGTGACGATAATGCTGGCGCTACCCTCGGTGACCATCGAGCGCAGTTCGTCGATGCCGCTAACCGCCGCAATGCTCTCCTCGAGTGGCAGTACCACCTGCGAGGTCACTTCTTCGGGGCTGGCGCCGGGCAGACGCACTCTCACATAGATGGTGGCGGGGTCGCTGCGCGGAAAAAGATCGACGCCCAACTGTAAGAAGCTGAAGACCCCCATCACCACGAGGAACAGAATCAGCATGAATGCGAAGACGGGGCGCTGAACGCAAATCTCAGAAAGGCGCACGGAAAATCCTTTTATTCAAGACGGCTCAGTTCGATTGTATCGCGCTCGCAGGCGCGCCGGTCCGCCGTCCCACCTGTTATTCTAAACTTCGTTGAACGCATGAACACTGAATCTACCGCAACGCCCGAAATCGCCGTGGTGATCCCCGCCTGGAACGAGCGTGAAAATCTCGAAGTGCTGCTGCCGATGCTCCGCGAAGTACTCGGGCGCTTGGCCGTGCCTTCGGAAATCGTCGTTGTCGACGGCGGTTCAAAAGATGGGACTTTCGAGGCCGCGGCCGCTCTCGGCGCCAAAGCCGTGCGGCAGACCGAGCGCGGTTACGGCGGCGCCCTGATCGCCGGCTTTGCCAGCACCACCGCGCGCTATGTGGTCACGATGGATGCGGATCTCTCGCACCGGCCCGTTTTCATTGAGGATTTCTGGAAGTACCGCGAGGAGGCGCATATGCTCATCGCCTCACGCTATATCCAGGGCGGACACGCCGAGATGGACCGCTTCCGCTGGATCCTCAGCAAGATTCTGAACAACACCTTCGCCCTGCTCCTCGCGATTCCGCTTCAGGATCTTTCGAGCGGGTACCGCATGTACCGCCGCGAAACGCTGCAGGCGCTCAATCTCGTGGCGCGCGACTTCGATGTTCTCGAAGAGCTGCTGATCAAGGTGTACGTGCGCGGCTGGCGCATCCGCGAGATCCCCTTCGACTATGCGCCGCGCGGCGCTGGAACCTCCCATGCGCGCCTGATCCATTTCGGCTGGGCTTACCTGAAGACGCTCGCCCGCATGATGGCGCTGCGCTATTTCGGCGGCTCGCAAAAACCCTGATCGCGGCTACCGGATCTCGAACGTACCGAAGGGAAGGCCCAGTTGGCGCTCATCACCCTGCGGATGGAACAAGCGGTCGACCTCGACTTCGACCAGGACGTCGTTCTTGCCCAGTGACTCCGGCGGCAGGTCGAAGTTCACGTGGAACTGCGAATCGCACGTGTCCAGCCGCGTGCTGCCGAGCGGCTTGCCATCCAGCGAAACCGTAACGGTGCGCGCTTCCCACGTTCCAGGGCAGAAGCCGGAGATGCGCAACTTGGCCGCCGCCGTTTGCGGTCCCGCCAGATGCACGCCCGCCTTCTTTCCCATCCAGCGGGCCCCGCGGTCCTCGTCGTTCCAAATGCCGGTCAGCACCTCCGCGCTCTGCGGCGTGCCCGCGTCCACGCGCGACGGATAGCCGGGTTGCCGCGTGCCCCAGAGGATCTCGCGGTATGTGGACGTAATGTTGCGCAGTCCGCTGTCGGTGTTGTCGAAGACCACGATCTCGTTCTTCTCCATCAGCGCGGCGGCGGCACTGCGCGACAGGAAATAGTGCGAAACGTCGCCGATCTCCGGATGCTGGTCGATCGGCATCCTGCTCTTCTCGTCGAGGTAGATCTCTTTCACGCCCATCGCCGTGAAGCCCCCGTCCCAGACCGCATTCCAGAACATGTCAGCCTTCATTCCCGCCAGCAAAATCGTCTTGTCCGGAAACGCCTTTCGGATGCGCACGACGGAATCGAGCAGGCCCCTGATCTCCACCGTGCTCGTGTACCACCATTTCGTGGAGCGGTAAGCGGCGGGCGCGAAGAGGATTAGAAAGATGGCAGCGAGCGCAAAGCCCGCGCCCTGCCAGGCTCGCGAGGAGCGCCAGGCGCTGACCAGCGCCCAAGCGCCGAGCATACCCAGCGCCATCGTGGGAAGCGTCAGGTAATAGTCCGAGATGTGATCGCGCAGCGGCAGGACCGGCGCCAGCAGCAAAACAAACCAGCCCAGGAAGAGCAGTGGCGCCCAACGCCTGCGCCAGGCCGACCAGCCGATGAATCCGGCCAGAAGCACTGAGATCACGTAAAAAAAGAGCCGCGGCAAATGGGGCGCGCTGGCTGCAAACAGATGCAGGCGGCCCGGTTGCAGCGCCATTTTCCAATAGATCAAGAAAGTGCGCACAATCGAGAAATCCACGTGCATCGAGTACGGCCCGGTGGCATTCTTTGGCGCCAGCCACATGTGCAACGCCACATAGCCCACCGAGACGGCGCAGAGCGGCAGGATCTTCCAAAGATGCTTGCGCGCGAACAACAGCAGGTAGAGGAAGGCAAATCCGGGATAGACGAAGTTCGTCTCCATCACGCCGAATCCCAGTAAAAAGACGAGGCATTGAAGCCAGTAGTAGCGCGCCCGCCCGGTCTCGATGTAGCGCAGCAGGAAATGGAAGGCGAGCAACAGGCAGAAGCCACACAGGATCTGCATGTAGGCCGAACTCCACGTCATCACCAGCGCGACGTTGGGGTTGGACATCCAGAGTACCGGCGCCCAGAAACCCGCCGCCTTCGATCCGGTGACACGCCACACCACCGAACTTAGTAAGACCATGCTGGCGAATTGCGTCAGGAAAACGACAATCCTGTACGGCAGCGGATTGTCCGGAAAGATCAGGCTGAGCGCCAGGAAAAAGCCACGCTCGCTGAATGGGCGCAGCGTGCCATGACCCGTGGGCGTGAACAGCAAGCTCCAGACGCTCTGTCCGGCTTCGAGGTGCAGGCGCTGCTGCAGCCACACGAAGTCGTCTGCTCGAAAGCCGGAGATTACGCCGTGCCAATGCACGAGCAGGCAGAAGATCGCGGGCATCAGCCAGTAGGCCCAGCGCAGCCAGGCCGGACTAGGGTCCCGTTCAACGGGTATTGGAGATTCCATGAAAAATTCAGGTTAGCAGGAATCGCGGTTCGCGCTGTATAGTTCACCGGAAGTATACCGGAAGAAATCTGACGGACGGAGCCAGTGTGTTAGTATGGCTTTCGTCTCGCTCAAAATGGATAAGGAGATCTTCTTATGGTAAATTGCCTACGCACGTTGGCAGTCCTGTCCCTCGCTACGGCGGCATTCGGAGAAGATTTCAGCGGGAAATGGATGCTTTCCGCTAATGGGTCCCCCGTCTATGAGCTCCATTTCTTCCAGACGGGTACGCAAGTGCGGGGATGGATGCGGGCTACCGGCACGAACCCAGTGGATGACACGGTCACAGGTACCATCAAGGGACGTGAGATCAATTGGCAGCGCAGTGGATTGGGGCTCCCGGTTCCCCAGCAATACCGCGGATTCCTCTTCGAGCTTCAGGGCAACGCCATGGCGGGAGTTTTCAGCCACCGGGGCGCCCTGGAATACGGTTGGTACGCGCTTCGGGCAGGAGCGGCGCAATCGGCCCCTGCCAGTCCCGCGACTTCGATAGGAGGCTGGACGAGTGCCGGCACGGGCGACTGTCCCGGCAGAGACGTGGCCAATTCCACCGGCCCCAATCCGGACCCGTCGAAGTGCACGACGCAGTTCGCCGGCTTCACCGCAGTGTGTTGGTCGGGTTCCTGCACCTACAAGAACCTCGCCACCAGGTCGTGCACCGGTGGAGGAAGCCCTGGGCGGATGTACACCTGCTCTGCCGCAGCGGCGGTGGTGGTGCCGGTGGCAACGCCAGCGCCGCCGCCCGTATCCGCGACCAGTTGGAATAGTGCCGGCACGGGCGACTGTCCCGGCAGGGACGTAGCCAACTCCACAGGCCCCAATCCGGACCCGTCGAAGTGCACGACGCAGTTCGCCGGCTTCACCGCGGTGTGTTGGTCGGGCAGTTGCACCTACAAGAACCTCGCCACGAGGTCGTGCACCGGTGGAGCGAGCCCGGGACGGATGTACACCTGTTCTGCCGCCTCTGCGCCGGCGCCGCCGCCCGTATCCGCGGGAGGTTGGAAGAGCGTCGGCACGGGCGATTGTCCCGGCAGAGACGTGGCCAATTCCACCGGCACCAACCCGGACCCGTCGAAGTGTAATGCGCCGTTCGCCGGCTTCACCGCAGTGTGCTGGACCGGCGGCTGTACCTACAAGAACCTTGCTACCGGGTCGTGCACCGGTGGATCGAATCCCGGACGGATGTATACCTGCGAGGCGCAGCGCTAGCGGATCTCTAGCGGAGCGGACGCGCGCCACTCGCCCGGACTCGTCGTGGTAAGCCATGCGTCCACGGTGTAATTACCGGGCGCCAACTTATCAAGCGGCACATCGACTGGAAAATTCTTCTCGCCGCTTACGTCGATATATTTGAGCGCCATGGTAAAGGCCTTGTCGGCCGACCACAGATAGACGCGCTCGTCCTTGTCGTTGCGGATGGCCACGTCAAACGTCTGGCCGCTGCGGAACTGTAGCCGCAACGTGTCCGGCAGCACGTTTCGCACTGAAAGCCGCACGAGCAGCCTCTCCGTGCTGCGATGCACATTCTGGTCGAGCGCCAGACTGAAGGAAACCTCGGGTCCAGACACCACGTTGACGCCTCCGATGCGGGCATAGGTCAGGTCGTAGGTACGCGGGCCGGCAATCGTAGTCGTGGTCCGCTGCACCAGTCCGATCCACGGCAGATACACCTCGCGCTCCAAGCCCGCATCGGCGCAGGTCCCGGGCGAGTAGCGGATTTCCAGGGCGTTGTCGAACTCGCCGAGCGGGCCCTTGTACTTCGCGCTGCGCGACACAATGCTCCCCTTCTGCCCGCAAGGATTGGGACGCGGTACGAAGACGCCGTCATCCCCGGCGAATGGAGCCACTGGCACTTCCGTCTTGCTCTGGCTGTCCCAGGCGTAGAGCGTACCATTGTCGTCCATGCGCAGATACTGGTCGCCCTCCAGGCCGGTGTAAAACGCGTACTCCGCGCCGCCGAAAACGGCGGACTTGGGGATCTCCGCCGTCAGCGAAAGCGCGCCGCCGCGCGCCGGACCACTGGACCAGTAAATCCATTGATTTCCAGTGTGTAGCGGAAAGTAGTTCACGTCTGCGGCGAGGCCGGCCGAGGCGGCGGCCAGAAAGAGGCTAGCTGTAAAAGTTTTTGTCCCAGACATGCTTTTTCAACCGTTCGAGAATTTCGGGCGCAAGCGCCCCGTTAGCTGAGACGGCCATGTTGCTCTCGACGTTTCTGATTTTCCTCATACCCGGAATCACGCTTGTGACCGCCGGATCGGAGATACAAAAACGCAGCGCGATCTGCGGCAGCGTGCCGGGCACGCCGGCAAGGTCCGCTTTCAGTGCATTTACGCGCTCCACCACCTGTTTCTTGCGATCGCCGCGGAAGTACATCTCGCGAAATTCGCCGGGCTCGAACTGTGTCGCTTCCGTGATAGTTCCGGTCAGGCTGCCTTCATCCAGCGGAACACGCGCCAGCACGCCGACGCCCATTTTCTGGCACAGCGGGAAGAGACGCTCCTGTGGCGATTGATCGAAGATGTTGTAGATCACCTGTACGGAATCAATCAGTCCCGTTTCGACAAGCTCCAAGGCCGAATCGGGAGCATGGTCGTTGATCGAGACACCCACCGCGCGCACCTTTCCGGCTTTCTTCAAGTCCTCAAAGGCGCGGCGCCATTCGTCGCGTCCGATCCACTCCGGATTCCAGACATGCAGTTGCTGCAGGTCGATCGTTTCGACGCCAAGATTGCGCAGGCTCGTTTCCGTCGAGGCGACGATGTAATCGTAGGGGAATACCTCTTGGATGCCGATCCCGGCCAGCGCCGGCCACTGCTGATTCTTCGGCGGCACTTTCGTCGCGATGAAGATTTTCCGGCCGGACTCGCGGACCAGACGGCCCACAAGTTGCTCGCTGTGCCCATCGCCATAGGCCAGCGCCGTGTCTATGAAATTGAGACCAAGCTCGAAAGCGCGCCGTACGGCCCGGACCGATTCGTCGTCGGAGCCGCCGAGCCATTGCAGGCCGCCGATACCCCAGGCGCCGTACCCGATCTCGCTCAATTCAAAATGAGTTCTGCCGAGACTTCTATAGTGCATCCCTATAGTATCGACGATCATGGGAGCTTCAGTCGCGTGATCTACAATCGTGTTGAGATGATAATGGTGTTGAGATGATTCGTCTCCTGCTGCTGCTCCTTCTGCTCACCGGATCCGCTGTTGCGGCGAACCTCAAGTTGTACCTCAAAGACGGCGGCTCTCACATTGTGCGCGAATACAAAGTGGAAGGCGATCGTGTGCGCTATTACAGCGTCGAGCGCAGCGAATGGGAAGAGATTCCGCTGGAACTCGTCGACATTCGCAAAACCGAGGGCGAGATCAAACAGCGCGAAGAAGAGCGAAGGAATGAGGCTGTCGTGCTCGACGCGGAGGAGAAGGCCGAGCGTGCTGTCCGCCGCGAGATCGAGCGCGTTCCCGTTGACCCCGGCGTTTATTACGTCGACGGCGAGAGTCTCCGAACCATTAAGGCGGCCGAAAGCAAGATGGTCACCAACAAGGGCCGCAGCGTACTCAAGGCGGTGAGCCCGATTCCGATCGTGGCAGGCAAAGTTACCGTTGAACTCGACGGCGAAACCTCTTCCAATATTGTGAGCGGCGAGCGTCCCGAATTTTACATACGCCTCAGCGCTGAGCAGCGCTTTGGCATCATCCGCCTCGAAAAGAAGAAGGGAGCGCGCGTGGTGGACAAGATCAGCGTGATCCCGATTTCCAACGAAATGATCGACGAAATGAACCTGGTGGAAGTATTCCGCAAACAGGTGGCAGACGGGCTATACAAAATTTGGCCGGTCAAGCCGATAGAGTTGGGTGAGTATGCCGTGGTGGAGTACACCGAAGGGAAGAGTAACGTCCAGGTCTGGGACTTCGGCCTGCGTTCGCGCTGACTGCTTTGCTGGTGTCCGCTTTTTCACAATGGGATATTGGCGTTGCGTTACAATAGTCGTGCCTCGTTGATTCTAAATACTTTTCCTGGCATTCTAATTGCCGTTCAATGGTAAGGAGTTAAGCGTGTTTTCAAAACAATTCAGATTCTGGCTCAGCGCGGTTGCGCTGTTGGCGTTACTAACCGGAGCGGCAAACGCCCAGGTGGCTGGCCGCTTGAGCGGATCCGTTGTAGATCCGAGCGGTGCTGCAATCTCCGGCGCTACCGTCAAAGTACTGCTGCGCGGCGGCACGGAAGCGCTCTTGAGCGCGAAGACAAATGAGGCAGGGTTGTTCGCGTTCGTCGCGGTCCGGCCGGCGGTTTACGACGTCGAGGTTGAAGCTTCGGGTTTCAGCAAGACGGTGCTCCGCGAAGTGAAGGTCAGCCCGATTCAGGAAACCGGCCTGGCATCAATCAAACTGGAAGTCGCTGCTACGCAGCAAGTCGTCGAAGTCGCGGCCAACGTGCAATCGGTGCAGTTGACGAATAGCGAAATTTCGGCCACGGTGACCGCGAAGCAGATCGAAAGCCTTCCCGTCCTGGACCGCCAGGTCAGCACGCTGTTCCTCACGCAAGCCGGCGTCTCGAGCGGACGCGGGCCGACTGTCGTGAACGGCATGCGCACGTCGATGTCGAATGTGACACTCGACGGCATTAACATCCAGGACAACTTTATCCGCACGAACGCGCTGGATTACATCCCGACGAAAACTACGATTGACCAGATTGCCGAGGTAACGATTGCAACTTCGAATTTCGGATCGACCATCGGCGGTGGCGGTGGTGCGCAGATGGTGCTTTCCTCGCGTTCGGGTTCCAACGACTTTCATGGCGCGGCGTATTGGTACAACCGCAACAGTGCGCTGGCCGCAAACGACTGGTTCAACAACAAGGCCGGCGTCGGCGTGCCGTTCCTGAATCTGAACCAGCCGGGCGCATCACTCGGCGGACGCATCATCCGCGACAAGCTGTTCTTCTACGGAAACTACGAGGCATTCCGGTTGCGTGAGCAGACATCGACGCTCAGGACCGTGTTGACCCCTTCTGCCGCCTCCGGCAACTTCACTTATAGGGACACCTCTGGCACGTTGCGCTCAGCGAACATCCTGGGTCTCCGGAATATTAAGATCGATCCGGCTATCAAGTCGATGATCGACCAACTTCCGGCCGGCAACAGCACCGACGCCGGCGACGGCTTGAATACCACCGGCTACCTGTTCAACGCGAATTCGAACGAAGATCGCAATCACATCATCACCAAGGGCGACTACTACCTTTCGCCCAAACACAATTTCACGGGCACCTATAACTACACGACCGATAAGGTGAACCGCCCCGATCAGGGCGATTTCTACACCACGCTGCCGCCGGTCTTCAACGACAACCACAACCATCTTTTGAGTCTCGCGTGGCGCTGGACGGCGTCGCCGACACTGACCAACGAATTGCGCGGCGGCTTCAATCTCGGCCCCAGCAAGTTCAATACCCGCGATCAAAGCCAGAAGTACCTGTTGAGCGGCCTGATTTTCGATAGCCCGGTGAACACATTCCTGCGACAGGGCCGCGATACCGATACCTACACGATCCAAGACAACGCAAATTGGATCAAGGGAAAGCACCAGATTTCATTTGGCTACCAGTCGCAGTACATTCGCACCGCTCCGTTCAACGACGGGGGCATCATCCCGACTTACACGCTGGGCATCAGTTCGAACAACAAGACCGGCTTTGTGGCATCCGACTTCGCCGGGATCCGTTCGTCGGATCTGACGGTCGCGAATAGTTTGTACACGACTCTCGGCAGCATCATCAGCAACGATGCGCAGACGTTCAACGTCAACAGCCGCACGTCGGGCTTCGTCAACGGCGCCACGAATCTGCGGCAGTTCACCTACGATACGTTCGCCGGTTACGTGCAGGACAAATGGAAAGTGCTGCCGCGCCTTACGCTTACGCTCGGTCTGCGCTACGAATATTGGACGCCGCTCGACGAGAAAAACTCGCTCTTCCTGCTACCGCTGTTGAAAGGCGACGCGCGCAGCACGCTGCTCGATCCGAAAGCGACGTTCGACTTTGCCGGCGGCTCGGTAGGGCGCCCGTACTACGGCGCCGACAAGAACAATCTCGCGCCCAGCTTCGGCTTCGCATGGGACGTGACCGGCAGCGGTAAGACGGCCATCCGCGGCGGTTACTCGATCTCCTACGTCAACGACGAGACCATTACCGCCGTGCGCAACAATATAAGCACGAACATCGGGTTGTCCTCGACCGCGACCCAAACCGGGCTCGTTGCCACGGTTTCGGGCGGTTTACCGGCGATTCCGGTTCCGGCCTACAAGGTGCCGCGCACGCAGGAAGATAACTATGTGGTGTCCACGACCGGGGCGCTCGGCATGCCGGATCCCAACTTGCGCGCACCCTATGTGCAGCAATATACCCTCGGCATCCAGCACGAGGCCATGGGGACGATCTTTGAGATGCGCTACCTCGGCAACCATGCCGTAAAGTTATTGCGCGCCTTCGATTACAACCAGGTGATCATCAAGGAAAACGGCTTCCTCGACGACTTTAAACGGGCACAGAGCAACGCCTTTTTGTCTCAAGCGACAAATGGCAGCTTCAACCCGGTTTACAACTCCAGCATCCCCGGCAGCCAACCATTGATTGTCTTCCCGCTCTTGGGCAGCAGCGGAAACCTCACGAACGCGACGGTTCTAACCCGTATTCGCCAGGGCGAAGCGGGCGAACTCGCCTCGTTCTATCAGACCAACAAAGTTAATGGCGCGATCAACTTCTTCACGAATCCAAACGCCTTGGGGGGCGAACACGGTTGCCAACGACTCGAATTCGAATTACAACGCGCTCCAGTTCGAAGTTCGCAAGAGGATGCGCCAGGGCTTGCAGGTACAGGCCAGCTACACCTTCTCCAAGGTGATGAGCGATACGACTGGCGACGGACAGACCCGTCTGGAACCGTTTCTCGATAACGCCAACGGCCGGCTCGAGCGCGCCCGCGCGCCCTTCGATCTGACCCATGTAGTTAAGGGCAACTTCACATATGAGCTGCCTTACGGTAAGGGGAAAAAATGGAGCGGCAGCACCTGGATGAATTCCATTCTCGGCGGATGGTCGCTGAGCGGAATCATGAATTTGGAGTCGGGCACGCCGTTCTCCATCTTCTCCAATCGCGGGACGCTCAATCGCGCTGCACGTTCGACAAGCACGAACACCGCCAGCATCGGGAAAATCCTTAAGGGCGACCTCGAACCCCTGGTTGGCGGGCTGGTGATGACCGGCAACGGACCCTATTTCATCAATCCTTCCGCGATCGGCGCGGACGGACGCGGTGTCGGCAGCGACGGCGGCGCCTTGTTCCCGGGACAGATCTTCTTCCAGCCAACCGCCGGAACGGTGGGCAATCTCCAGCGCCGCTACTTCTCGGGGCCCTGGAACTTCAACCTTGATGCCTCGGTGATGAAACGCATTGAGATTCGCGAACGGCACAAGATCGATCTGCGCATGGATGCCTACAACATGCCGAACCACCCATCGTTCTGGGCCGGCAACGAGACCACAAGCAATACTCGTTTTACCGTCACCAGTTCGACGTTCGGAAAAATCAACTCGACGTTCAACTCGTCGCGCGTGATTCAGCTCGGAATGTATTACCGGTTCTAGCGTAGTCCGCGAGAGACTATGCCCCGCTGATGCGTTCGAAGAACTCCAGCGACAGGCTGGCGCAGCGTTCCCACCGGAACTGTTGCGCCAGCCTTTTTCCGTTTGCGCCTAGCTCCATGCGCAGCGCGGGCGATGTCAGCACGCGCTCCAGCGCCGCGGAGAGTTCCGCAACGCTGTGGGGGTCCACGGCGATGCCGCCGGCGCCCACCACCTCGGGCAGCGAGGAAGTATTCGACGTGACCACGGGCACGCCCGCCGCCATGGCCTGCGCCGCCGGAAAGCCGAAGCCCTCGTACAACGAAGGATACGCCAGCGCCGTCGCGCCCGCCGTCAACCCGGGCAGATCGCTCTCCGGAACATAGCCCAAATAGTGAACGCCCGCTATGCCCACACGGAGCCTCTGGTGAATGGCTTCGGAATGCCAGCCTGGCGGACCGGCGAGGATCAGATCGAACTGCTCCCGGGTGGCGCGGGGCAATTGTTCGTACGCATCCAGCAAGACGCCTACGTTCTTGCGTGGTTCGAGCGTGCCGACGCAGAGGACATACGGTTTCTCTCGCGCCACGGGAGCGGCATCGAAATATGTGTCCGCAATACCGGGATAAATTACGTGAACCTTCTCCGGCGCGACTCCTATCAACCGGACTGCATCCAGCTTCGTGCTCTCTGAAATCGCAATCAGGCCGTCGGCATAACGGAGCACGTGCTCGATGTAACCCCGATCGGCCTCCACATTCGCCGCGGTATGGAACTGCGGCATGATTTGGCAGGTGAGGTCGAAGACAGTCGCCGTGAGCCGGGCGTGTTTCAAACGATTGCGGACGATGTTGGAAACGTGGAAGATGCCGGCGCCGTGCGCAGCAAATTCGACGACTGCGTTCAGGCCCAGGCGCGCCAAATACATGGCGGCCAGACGGGGGTAGGTCTGGAACGGAGTGAGGACCGACTGCTCGTGATCGAGATCGCCCAGATCCTCCAGAAATGGAAAGATGCGGATCGCATCGACGCCGACCTGCCGCCTGAGTTCGACGAGCCAGTGGTAATAGTAGTTCTTTACCCCGGCACTCTTCAGCAACAGCGGGCTGGCGTCGATGAGAACACGCACGTGCTTACTTCTCTGTCAGTGCGGCCACGCCGGGCAGCGTGAGGCCGGACAGAAACTCGAGCGACGCGCCGCCGCCCGTGGAGATGTGCGAAATCTGGTCCGAGACGCCGGCCGACTTGATCGCCTTCTCCGAGTCTCCGCCGCCCACCACGGAGATCGCGCTGGATGCGGCCACGGCCTTGGCCAATGCCACCGTGCCCGTGTCGAAGGGAGGCATTTCGAACACGCCCATCGGCCCATTCCAAATCACGGTCTTCGCCCCAGCAACGATGCCACTGAAGATCGCCACCGTCTTCGGACCGATGTCGAGCGCCATTTTGCCGTCCGGAATCGTGACCACAACTTCGCTCGCGGCGCCTGCTTTGAACTCCGCGGCCACGACGTGATCGACGGGCAGCACCAGTTTGTCTCCCGCGGAGGCGAGAAGTTGCTTCGCCAACTCGACCTTGTCGTCCTCGACCAACGACTTCCCGGTGGGTTCGTTCTTCGCTTTCAGGAAGGTGTAGGCCATCGCGCCGCCAATCAGCAGGCGGTCGACCACCTTCATCAGGTTTTGGATCACTTCAATCTTGTCGGAGACTTTCGCGCCGCCGAGAATCGCCACGCAGGGCCGCTCGGGATTCGTTGTTGCTTTGCCGAGGTACTCCAATTCCTTGTCCATCAGCAGGCCGGCCGCGGCCTGTTTCACAAAATGCGTGATACCTTCCGTGGAGCCGTGCGCGCGATGTGCGGAGCCGAAGGCGTCGTTCACATACAGGCCGCCATCGCACAGCGCGGCCAGCTTTTTGGCGAACTCGGGATCGTTCTTTTCCTCTTCGGAGTGGTAGCGCAGGTTTTCGAGCAGCAGGATTTCGCCGGGCGCCGGCTTCATCGCTTCGACGTCCGGACCCACACAGTCGGGCGCCATCTTGACCGGCTTGCCGAGCAACTCTTCCAGGCGCTTGGCCACCGGCTTCATGCTCATTTCCGGATTGGGCTTGCCTTTCGGCCGTCCAAGGTGGCTGCCGAGGACGATGCCCGCGCCCTGTTCCAGAGCGTATTTGATGGTGGGCAGGGATGCCTTAATGCGCTTGTCCGACGTGATTTCCTGACCGCCCGCGGCAAGCGGAACGTTGAAATCGACGCGGATGAAGACGCGTTTGTTCTTGAGATCGAGATCGCGGATAGATAATTTAGCCATAGAAAACTCCGAATTCACATGGTATCAAAAGCGAGCAGCGGCCTCGCGGCGCATGGCGCGGAATCCGCTAAATTGCTCGAAATCGGGGGTTGGCAGAAAACGGGTCCGGCCTTACAATGGGGTTATGACGCCGGCCGCCGCACGTCCCTCGCTGTTCTCCTACGACTGATCCGCTCTCGTTTCCAATCGATCTGCAACAACCAGCGCATGTTTTCGAAGGAGGCAAGCCGTGTTACATCCATTGGAGCCGCTGCAGTCCGATTTGCCGCACCTGATTACCAAATTGCCCGGCCCGTGCGCCCAGGCGATTATCGCCCGCGACCAGCAGTGCGTTTCCCCGTCCTACACACGCGACTACCCGCTGGTAGCACGGCGCGGCGAGGGGGCGATCGTCGAGGACGTCGACGGCAATCGTTTCCTTGACATGTGCGCGGGCATCGCCGTGGCGGCCACCGGACACTGCCACCCGCGCGTAGTCGCCGCAATCCAACACCAGGCCGCCGAACTGATCCACATGTCCGGGACAGATTTCTATTATGAAGGGCTCGTGCAGCTTGCCGAAAAGTTGGGAGCGCTCATGCCCGGCGGAGTGCCGCAGCGCGTCTACTTCGGCAACTCGGGTACGGAAGCCATCGAGGCCGCTATGAAACTGGCGCGCTACCACACCGGACGCAAACATTTCATCGCCTTCACGGGCGGCTTCCACGGACGCACGATGGGCTCACTCTCACTCACGGCGAGCAAGAGCATCCAGCAGAAGGGGTTCGGCCCGCTGGTGCCGGGCGTGCGCCACATCCCGTACGCCTATTGCTACCGTTGCGCCTATGGAAAATCTCCGGAAACGTGCGCGGTGGAGTGCGTCCAGGTGCTCGAAGAGCAACTCTTCCGCACGCTGCTGCCAGCCGATGAGGTGGCCGCGATTGTCGTCGAGCCCATCCAGGGCGAAGGCGGCTACGTCGTCCCACCGCGCAAGTTCTTCGATGAATTGCAGCAGACGGCACGGCGCCATGGGATTCTGCTCATCGCCGACGAGGTCCAGTCCGGCTGCGGCCGTACCGGCAAGATGTGGGCCTCCGAGCACTTCGACCTGATACCCGACATCATGGCCGTCGCCAAGGGCATCGCCAGCGGAATGCCGCTGAGCGCCACTATCGCGCGCGCGGAGGTCATGAATTGGACGCCGGGAGCGCACGCTTCGACATTCGGCGGAAACCCGGTCTCGATCGCCGCCTCGCTCGCGACGATCGAACTGCTGGAGAACGGCCTTGTGGCCCACGCCGCGAACCTGGGCGAATACATGCTCGGACGCCTGCGCGAATGGCCGTTGCGCTTCCCTTGCGTCGGCGACGTGCGCGGCCGCGGGTTGATGATCGGCATCGAATTTGTGAAGGATCAGGCCACGCGCGAACGCGCTCCGGAGTTGCGCAACCGCCTCACAAGAGCCGCCTTCGAGAAAGGCGTGCTGATATTGGGCGCGGGTCAGAATTCGATTCGACTCTCGCCGCCGCTCATCTTGAGCAGAGATCAGGCCGACTTCGCGATCGGGATTCTCGAAGAGTGCATCCGCGACGTTGTTCAATGACACTCTTGGCCAAGGCGGATTTGACCTTCTCATTCGGAGCGCCACCCCTGACAACCGTGCCGGAAAACGGTGCCGGGAACAATAGTGACCGGAGGCTTCGATTTCAACGTAGAGCGCTCCACGGGAATCTTCGGACAATTGAAATATTCCCGCCTCCGGTCGCTTGCGCTCACGGCACTGTTGGCCGTGAGGGGATGCTCTTCGCCAAGGCGGATTTGACCTTCTCATTCGGAGCGCCACGCCTGACAACCGTGCCGGGAAACGGTGCCGGGAACGATAGTGACCGGAGGCTTCGATTTCAACGTGGAGCGCTCCACGGGAATCTTCGGAGAATCGAAATATTCCCGCCTCCGGTCGCGCTCGCGGCACCGTTGGCGGCAATGAAGGTTATTCAATGACGGAAACAAACTCGGCGATCACGCGAAATTCGTCGGGCGCCAGCGTCCAGGGCTCGAACTCTTTGTTTAGCGGCTGTAGCTCGATCTCCTCGTGCCGCCAGCCCTCTTCACTCTGGATCTTCTTGCTGGAATAGCGCTTGATCGTGTAGCGCCCCTGGTTTTCCGAAAGCCCGAATTTTTCCACCAGCAGCAGCCGGCCCTGGCGGCTGCCAACAACGTCGCGGCGGAAAATGCACAGGCTGCCATCGGGGATCTTCGGCTCCATCGAGCGCCCGGATACGTGCGCGACGAACATGTCCTTCGTCAGCCGCGTGCCGTCGAGAATCTCTCTGTATTCCTCGGTCTCAACGACGGTTTCGTCGCTCAATCCGCCGGCTGCGGCCGCCAGCGACCAGACCGGCAGATGTGTGCGAAACGGTAGCACCTTGGACTGGACGCTTTCGCGATACAAGCGCCTCAAACGGCTCTCGAAGTCAACCACCTGCAGTGCTTCGCGTGCGCTGATGCGCAGCACGTTGGAGAGTGATTCCTCAAGGTAGGAGACGCAGCGTTCCGCGCCGAACTCCGCGGCTTTGGCCGCCAGATCGTCGTCGAGCGCTTCGAGAACCTCGGCATCGTCCGGCTCCGCGATCTCGTTCCAATCGCGACGCAGCTTGTGGTGCAGCCGGTCCTCTGCCGTATCGATCAACAGAACGCCGGCATTCTCCAGCCCCAGGCCCGGCAAGGCCACCTGCAAATACAGACACTCCGCGGCGCGCGGAGTAACAGCCGTGCTGGCGCTGGCAATTGGCATTCGTCTGTGGCTCTCGCCTGTAACTTCCGTCTGTGTCTCTCGTCTACCACTTCGGCCAACAGTGCGAAAGTCTTACGGGTTATACGGATAATATCCGGCGCGCGCCCGCACCTTCACGCCTTGCAGGCTGGGCACCTTCACTTCGATCTTGCGGAACTGTTTCGTGCTATCGCTGTCCGCCGGCACGTAGCGGATGATGTACTGCGTAGTCACCTCACCCACCACCTTCGAGACCGACGAAAAGATTCCCTTGGCGACTTCGGAAGCGTATCCGCCTGTGCCAACCTTGAGTGCGTAGTTGCCTTCGTCGGAAGGCGTTGACAAATAACCCGACACGTCCTTATACATGCCTTGCAACGGATACTCGACACGTCCGCCCGTCGCCTCCGCCAGCCGAGTCAGGTTGGCCTCGCCTTCCTGATTGAAGCCATACGCGACCGTACTCACGCCGTAAATTGTCACCAGGTTGCGCTGGGCGACTTCGAGCACCTCGTCGAGCGTTTTTTTGCTGGCATTGTCATGCCCATCGCCCAGGATCACGACGACGCGGCGCGGCTCAAACGGCTCACCCTTGACCAGCGCGCGGCTGGTGCAGGCGATGTAGATAGCGTCATACAGCGCCGCTCCACCACCGGGCTTGAGCTTGCGCACCTTGTCCAGCAATTTCTCGGGATCGTAGGTGGTGTTGGCCTGCAACTCCGCAGTCATGCCATACGAGATCAGGTAGCCGTTGTAGAGCGACCCCTTGTCGCCGGGCAGCATCGCCACGATCAGTTCCTGCAATGCATCCTGGTAGGTCTTCCAATGCAGGCGGCTGGAGTTGCTCAGATCGACCAGGAAACCGACGACGACGGGCTGGCTACGCTCGCGCGAAAAGAACGAGATGTTCTGTTCCTTACCGTTATCGAGGATCTTGAAGTCGGCCTTATCCAGGTTGGTGACAAAGCGGCCCTTGTCGTCAGTGACGGTTACGGGCACGATGACCTCGTTCACCGAGACTTTAATCGGAGCGGGCGCCTGGCAAAACGCCACGGCCAGCCACGGGAAACAAAGCAGGTAACGAAGCAGCATGCCAATCTCAGTATAGAACAGGGCGCGCGCTTTAGCGCTGCACGCGGCCCGAACCGCCGCCCTTCAGCAGCGCTTCGACTTCACCGGCCGTGAAGCGGTTGAAGTCGCCCGGAATAGAATGCTTGAGGCACGACGCCGCCACGGCGAATTCGAGCGCCGCCTGATGCGAGGGCAGATTCAGCAGACCGTGGATCAACCCGCCGGCGAAACAGTCGCCGCCGCCCACGCGGTCGACTATGTGCGTTATCTCATAGTGGCGACTCAACAAAAACGAAGCTCGGTCGTTCAAGCACGCCGACCAGCCGTTGTGCGAGGCGCTATGCGACTCACGTAGCGTCACCGCGAGCATCTTGAGATTGGGATACTGCGCCAGCACCGTACCGGTGAGCTTGCGGTAGTGCTCCATTTCGAGCTTGCCGGAATGAACGTCGGCCTCCGCCTGGATGCCGAGCGCCATCTGGCAGTCCTCTTCGTTGGCGATGCAGACGTCGACGAACCGCACCAACTCGCTCATCACCTCTTTCGCGCTCTTGCCCCACTTCCACAAATTCTTGCGGAAATTGAGGTCGCAGGAGACAGTCAGGCCGCGCTCGCGGGCCGCCTGCACGCTTTCGAGCGCGAGCGCCGCGGCGCCTTCGCTGAGAGCGGGCGTGATGCCGGTGATATGGAACCAATCTGCGCCGTCAAATGCTTTATTCCAGTCGATATCGCCAGGACGCGCGAGTGCGATGGCGCTGTGCTCGCGGTCATAGACGACCTTCGAGGGCCGCTGATTCGCACCCGGCTCTACAAAGTAAATCCCGACACGGCCCGCACCGCGCACAATTCCGGACGGGTCGACGCCAAAGCGGCGCAACTCCGCCACAAAGGAATCGGCGATGGGATTGGACGGCAGCAGCGTGACAAAGCGCGCCGGATTTCCGAAGCCGGCGACGGCCACGGCGACATTCGCTTCGCCCCCGCCCCATGTGGCCACAAACTGCGGCGACTGCAAAAAACGCTCATAGCCCGGAGGCGCCAGGCGCAACATGATTTCACCGAAGGTGACAACGAGTTTTGACATGATTCGCCCCTGATTTTATCAGAATCAGGTTGGAACCCAGGGCACTTCAACCGGGAGCGTGGGCCGCCGGCTTTCCACACGGCGGGGCTGCGACGGCGTCCGGTAGAAGCGGGCGCGGCAGTTGCGGCAGCGATACGGATTCAGACGGACGCTATGAAGTATCGAGTCCACCAGACTTCGCCGGCCGGAGCGGCGGATGTCGAGGGATCCGCATTTCGGACATCTTCGAATGGGTCTCAATCCATGTAGTCACGCGAAGCTCCGGAAATTCGCATTCTTTTTTTGGCGTGGAATTTCGCGGTGCGCGACTCAGAAATGGAGGCACGCGGAGGGCGGAACCCCAGTTCCGCAACCGACCCCCGGTCGGGTTGAGGGTTCCAGGAGAACGCTGCAGTTAACAGTCAAGCGCATAATGGGCGACCAGGGGTCGCCCGCGGACGTGGGCGTCCGCCCTCCGGTCTGCCGGCGGCGTTTCAGTAGCGAATACGCTCAGATTCGCGTGATAGCTTGTCAGTCCGGCAAATCTCTCACTTCCGCGTCGCACCCGAATTTCGCGGCGGCTCGTCCGCGGGGACCGTGGGATCGTAGAATTGTAGATTCCGCCATGAACTTGCTGGCTCCGGAAATTCTCGACGTGAGCGTGGACATCGACCGCGCACTAGACAACACGCCCAATCTCGCGGCTGTGTTTCTGATTTCGTTGCGCGACGGCGCTCCGTATCTGGCGCGGACCAGCATGTTGCAGCGCCGTCTGAAACGGCTACTGCGGGCGCGCGAAGGGCCCTCGCGCCTGCTCAACCTGCGTGGCATCGCCAGCCGTGTCGAGTTCTGGCCCACGGCGTCGCGGCTGGAGTCGAGCCTGGTTTTTTACGAACTCGCGCTGCGCCATCATCCCGAAGACTACCTCAAGCTGTTGCGCCTGCGCATGCCACCTTTCGTGCGCGTCGTGCTGGCGAACCGCTTCCCGCGCACCACCGTGACTACAAAGCTGAGCGCCTCACGCTCGCTGCACTACGGCCCGTTCCGCACGCGCGCCGCGGCGGAGCTTTTCGAAAACCAGTTTCTCGATCTCTTCCAACTCCGCCGCTGCCAGGAGAATTTGGAGCCGTCGCCCGCGCATCCCGGCTGCATCTACGGCGAAATGGGCAAGTGCCTGCGCCCGTGCCAGGATCTGGTAAGCGACGAGGAGTACGCGAGCGAGGCGGGCCGCGTCGTGGAGTTCCTCTCCAGCGGCGGCCGCTCGATGCTCGACACGATCATGCACCAGCGCGACCGGCTCAGCGCCGAGTTGCAGTTCGAAGCCGCGGCACACGAGCAAAAACAGCTCGAGCGCGTCCAGCAGATCCTGCGCCTGCGCGACGAGTTGGCCTGCGATATCGAGCGCCTCTCCGGCGTGGCCGTGATGCCCTCGACAAAATACAACTGCGTGGAGCTATGGTTCGTACTGCGCGGCTGCTTTCTGCCGCCGCGCCGCTTCGGCTTTGAAGTGGTGGAGGGCAAGACCGTCTCGCTCGACAGTCGGCTGCGTGAAATCGCATCCGAGCTGGAACAGCCCAAGCTCTCGAAGCAAAGGCGCCAGGAGCATATTGCGCTGCTGGCGCGCTGGTATTATTCGAGTTGGCGCGACGGCGAATGGGTCGGCTTCGACGACGTCGCCGCGATTCCGTGGCGGCGTTTGGTGAACGCGATCCACCGCGTGGTCACTGCGACCGTGCCCTGACGGGCGGCACAGCGCATGGGCTGCTGAGTTGCGGAAGGCGGCTCCCCTGAGCCGCAACCCGGCCGGGTGCCCGGGGCGGTCCAAGGGGGACCGCCGCCCGTAAGCCCTAGGATTATTGCCGCAGTACGTTACAGCGTCTTGATCTTCAGATTGCGGAACTCGATGCGGTAGCCTTCGCCTTCGAGACCAACGTGGCCTTTTTGCACTTCGAGATTGTTCCACTCGCCGGTCACTTCGCCGTTGACCCACAGCGTCATCTTCTTGCCTTGCGCCCGGATCTCGACCGTGTTCCATTCCCCGGCGGGCTTGACTAGGCTCGGCTTGGTTTTGTCCAGCAGATTGGCGCGCTTTGCCTCGCCGTTCTGCGGAGTGAATCCAAAAAAGTAGCCGCCGCTCGAACTGCCGATCTGCGCCTGGTGCCAAATGGAGCCGTCGGCGTTGTTGCGCGCAAAGATGCCGCTGTTATAGCGCTTCCCGGTTTCATCGGCCAGTTTGGTGAACTTGAACTCGGCGTGAAAAATAAAATCGCTATACTCGGTGTCGAAGCGCAGCCAGTCATGGCCTTTGTCACCTTCGCAGACCAGCGTCTTGGCGGCGGCGTCCAGCTTCCACTGCTGCTCCGGGTTGAGCGGCACTGTGGGAGGAATTGAGATGCGCGTCCAGCCCTTCAGGGATGCCGGCGGCATGATGTCCTTCCAGCCCTTGGCATCCGACTCGAGCGCGCTCCTGGTTTGCCCGAAGCAACACCCCGCAATCAGTAAACTACTCAGCAGCCATCCACGCATTGACTTTCTCCCAATCCTCGGCTTCGCCGAATTTGATTCCTTTGATACTCGGGGCGATGTTCTTCAACAGGCCCGTCAGCACCGCGCCGGCGCCCACTTCGATGCAGCGCTCCACGCCGAGCACACCGAGCAGCCGCACGGTGTCCTCCCAGCGTACCGGATTCGGCACCTGCTCGAATAATCCCTGCCGCGCTTCCGCAGCGCTGCGAATCTCCTTCGCCTGCCAGTTGTTGATCAGCGGAATTCGCAGATCCGCAAACTCGGTGGCGTTCAGGTCGACGCCCAATTTCTCCTGCGCGGGCTTCATCAGCGCGCAATGGAAGGGTGCGCTGACCGGAAGCATCACGGCGCGTTTGGCTCCTGCGGCTTTCGCCAGATCGGCCGCGCGCTGCACTGCGCCGGCGTGCCCGGCGATGACGACCTGATCCGGCGAATTCAGGTTGGCTGCAGAGAGCACTTCGCCCTGAGCGGCTTCGACGAGAATGCCGCCCAGCGCACCGGCGGGCAGTCTCAAAAGCGCCGCCATGGCGCCTACGCCGGCCGGGACGGCCTGCTGCATATAGCGGCCACGATTGCGCACCAGGCGCACGGCGTCGGCGAATTTCAAGGAACCCGCGGCGACCAGGGCCGGATATTCGCCCAGGCTATGTCCAGCGACCACTTCCGGGCGGATGCCCTTTTCGGCGAGCACCGCGAGAGCTGCGATGGAGACTGTCAACAAAGCGGGTTGCGTATTTTCGGTGAGTTTGAGCTGCTCATCGGGCCCTTCGAAACACAATTTCGAAATGGGAAATTCCAGTGCGGCGTCGGCTTCTTCGAAAACCTGCCGCGCGCAGGGGTATGTATCAGCCAGGCTCTTGCCCATTCCAGCGAACTGCGAGCCCTGTCCGGGAAATAGAAAAGCAATTTTACTCATAAGCTGTCAGTTTCCCAAATACGGGGGACCGGCCACAAGCGCCACGCCAACCCGGACGAAGCTGCGAGAAGCCTCCGGTCGCTAAATCGCTCCCGGCACTCTTAGGCGTTGTGCCCGGTGGTGGTGTGAAAGAATGCCAAAATCCCATCAGTGCCGGGAGTGCCAACGGACCAGAGACGATCCGCGTGCAGCCGTGTGGTCCGCCCTCCGCATCGCCGCTATGCCCTCTTTAATTTGATGCAATTTGATGCTTTACAAGGAAAAAGGATCGCATTATACTGCTTCCATCGAATACGTCGCGGGAGCCGTCCGTGGCCGTGAGAGTCAGAGTGTGCGGATGAAACGGGCGAGTGGATGTCTCCAGCGTGGGCGTTTTCGGAGGAGTCCCGACATGCTCAATGACGAAAGTGCCGCCGTGGACAATCGCGCAGACTCCGCCGAGTCCTTGAACCCGGTGGACGAGGGCGCGCGCAGTGAATTCGCGGAGCCGACGCTCCGCTTCGTGGAACCGCAACTGGTAAAGCAGGGGAACCTGGCCGACGTGACCGCAGCGTTTTTCGGCACATTCTTCCCGTAATCGCCGGCGGCCGTTCGCGACCCGGCGTGGCAACAGGCAGCGCAAGCAGAGCGCCATGGAAGAAGAACTGTATTCGCTGTGCGAAGTGGGCGTCAGCCTGCGATACCAGTTGCCAGGCCAAGCCGAGGTTGTGCGCCGCGCGGCGCGGCAATTCTTCCACTTGAACGAGGCCAGGCGTGCGAACCGCGAGCGCCAGATCGTCGTGGAGTTTCGGGATCACTGCGAAACCGGACACGAGGGCCACGAAGGCACAACCGTTTTCTCGGCTCCTGGGCTCACGCTCGCAAAGAGCGCGGGCGGTTTCCATCTGCGCAGCAACGGATCGTACCTGAACCTGGAGCCGGATCTCGGCCGCGGTACAGGTTTTCTGCATCCGCATTTCGAAAAGACTCCGCCGCACCACCAGCGCGGACTGTTGCTGCTCACCTTTCTGCTGCTTCTGGGCCGGTTCCGCCGCTATGGTCTACACGCGAGCGCGGTGGTTCACGACGACGCGGGGGTCCTGATCGCCGGCGATTCCGGGTGCGGCAAAACCACTCTGGCCTATGCCCTGGCGCGTAGCAACTGGAAATTCCTGGCCGACGACTCGGTGATACTGCGTGTCCGCGAAGGCGCAGTGGAGGCGCTTCCGTTCGGCCGCGGATTCGCGTGCCTGCGAGAGACGGCACGGCATTTTCCGGAGTTGGACGCCGCCTGGAAAGGCGCCTTCTCAATCCGCGAGGACAAGGTGCTGGTTGACGTGTCGCGGATCTTTCCGCGCCTGTTTGCGGAATCCTGCCGGCCGCGCGTAATCCTTGTGCCACAACGCACGAACGAGGCGCATTCGCGTCTCGCGCCACTGGATGCGACGACGGCGTTGGCGTGCCTGATCCGGCAAAGTCCCGGCTTCCTGGCTGGCCGCGCCTCGATCGCCGGACAAATGGAGACGCTGCGGATGCTGATCGGTGACTGCCAATGCTATCGCCTGTTTGCCGGACGCGACGTGGTCGCGGCGCCCGGGGCGCTCTCCGCGTTGCTCGCGCCAATCTGCGGAGCAACCTATGCGTAGAGTGGTGATTGAACTCACGAATCGCTGCAACCTGGCCTGCAGGCACTGTTTTGCATCGCGCCATGGAGGAAGCGATGACGTGCCGCCCGTCGCGCTTGAGAAAGTGCTGCGGGAGGCCCGGCCGTGCGGCTTCGAGCACATCAGCCTGACGGGTGGCGAGCCGGCGCTGCATCCACAATTCGGCGGGATCGTGGAGCGGATCTGCCAAGCGGGATACCGCTTCGGACTGGTTACGAACGGCTGGGCCTTTGATGAGTGGCAGGCGCTGTTTGTGACGCACTCCCATCAGCTCTCCGGCATCACATTCAGTCTTGACGGCGCCACCGAAGCGACGCACAACAGCTTGCGCGGCACGGGTTCATTCCGCCGCGTGATGAAGGCGATCAGTCTGTGCGTGTTTCACGGCTTGCCGTTCGGCATCAACATGGCGGTCACCGCTGACAACAGGCACGAACTGGGCGCACTTGCGGCACTCGCGGAGAAACTGGGAAGTCATAGTGTGCGCTTCGGGCACATGACGCCATCGCAACGCGCGGCACGGTCGGAACTCGACCTGAGCCCTAAGCAACGCAAGGACGTGGAAGCCGAGATCCGTGAGTTGAGGCTCCGGCATACGATGGCTATTGCGCTGGCCCCGGGCTGCTACAGCCGTGAGTTGTTCCCTTGCGATCCACTTACGCTCAACGAAGTTAACATCGATTGTTCCGGCAACATGACGAAGTGCTGCCATCTATCGGGACAATGCGGCACAGAACCGCGCGACGACGTGGCGGGCAGTCTGCTGGAGATCTCCTTCGAGGCGGGGCTCGCGCGCCTGGCAGAACAAAACACGGAGTTCCAGCGCCGCAAGCGCGCGCTGCACGAGACAGGCACGTTGCACGATTCCGATTACTTCGCGTGCTGGTACTGTTCGCTTTTCTTCCGCAAGATGGAGTGGCTGAAGACGGCGCCGGAGCACCCTTGGGCGCCGCTGCTCTGGGAGCCAGCGGAGAAACAGTAAAGGAGAAACGATGCTATCGCCACACGACAAACCACTCCCACATCCGGATGTCGTCTGCACCAGCATTCCGAACGGAGAGACGGTGCTGCTGCATCTCGGCACAAGCCAGTACTACAGCCTGAACGGGACGGGCACCGAAATCTGGAAGCTGATCGCTCAGGGTTTTTCGATCGCCGAGATCAGTGCTGAACTGCAGGCAGGTCATGCGCTCGACGCGGAACGGGCACTGCGGAGCGTGCTGTCGCTCACGGAGAGCCTGCGGGCGGAGCGGCTGATCGTGGCCGCTCCGGAGAACTGACGCGCGATGCACATACGGTCCGCGACAATCTCCGATCTGCCCAGTCTGATCGAGTTGTTCCGCGCGGAACTCGAGTACCAGGAGAGTCTCGCACAATGGTTCCGGCTCACGGCACGGCCGGATTGGGGCGCGTATGTGTCGGCACGCTTGAACAGGACGGACGGCGCAGTGCTGGTGGCGGAGGAAGATGGCGCGCTACTTGGCTTTGTCGACATCCGCATCCTGCAACGTGCGGCCAGAAGCAAGCGGAGCGCATTCCGGGCGCTTATCCGCTTCCGAAAGAAACCCGCGCCGCCGCTGATTGAGCCGATGGCGTCGGGTTTCCTGGAGGACATCTATGTCGACCCCCAGCAGCGCCGGCGCGGCATCGCGAAAGAACTCGTTGAACATGCGTTCGAGTGGTTTCGCGCGCACAACATCCAGCACGTGGAGGCGGCAATCTGGGCGCGCAACGAAGCGTCGCTGAGCCTTGCACGAGGGCTCGGTTTCCAGACTGCGCGCATCCACGTACGGCGCGATGTGTAGAGCGCGGTGCCGGCGATCTTTAATGCGCGTTCGCCGGATCGAACTGCCAGGTGAAGGTCTCGTCCGGCACCGGCGGCGCGTCGCTCAGAGAGGAGTGCGGCAGCGCCGTACTCTTCGTAAAAGTGGCCTGCTGCGTAACCGGAGTGGTCGGCGCAACAGCCAGCAGCGCAACCTTGAAACCGAACGGTGCGCAGGCGGCCAGGCGTATGCGGAAAGTGGCGGTCATCGTCTCGCCGGGCGTGACGATGAAGTCCGGGGTCATGTTGAACTGCTGGTCGATCAACTGATTTCCGTTGGTCAGGGAGGCTATCTCGGCAGAGGCCGCGATCCAGGCCTGGCTCGAAGCATTCAGCCAGTTTGCGGTAATAACGTAAGTTCCGCCCGGAACGCACCCACCGCCGCCCTGCATCACCGCCGACATACCGGTGAGACGCGCCACTGCATCGACGGAAGCATAGCGCGCTCCAGCAAATGCAATATTGACACCAGTCCAATTGAAAGGAATCAGCGGCGGCACAAGCTGGTTGGTGGTGGTGTCGAACACCTTCACATCGTTGGCGCTAAACTCGCCCACCCAGAGGCGCCGGCCATCGGGCGTGATGCCCAGATAACTGGGATCGGTCGCCGGGAGTGTCGCGATGACCTTCTCCGTAGCGGCGTCGAGCACACCGACGTAGTTTGCAAATTCGCACGCGAAATAGACGCGGCTGCCGCCGGGCGATACTACGATGCCCTGCGGATAGTCGCAGCCCGGGATTGGGATTTCCTTCGCGGCGAAATTAGAGAGATCGATCACGGTGATAGTGGACAGAGGCGTCCCACCGCCGGAGAGCACGTAGATGCGGCGGCTGTCGGGTGAGACGGCAAACGTGTTGGCCTTGCTGTACTGGAAACCCACATGTTTCACCGACTGCAAGTTGGACGTATTGAGAATTTCGAGATTGTCCCAGTCATTGAACATCGCAATGACGTACTTGCCATCGGGCGTAACAGCGGTACTGGTCGCATAGGCCGGTCCGATGGGTGCCGAAGCGGAAACAGTCCGGCTGGCGATGTCGACCTTCGCGAGAATCGTAGCGGGCCAGGAGCCTGCGGTCGTGCCCTTATACGTGACGTAAGCAGTGCGGCTATCGGGACTGACAGCTACGCCGAGAGCCTGTCCCGCGAAGCCGACGGAGGGAGGAACGAGTGCGTTCGATGCCTTGTCGAACACGTACAGGCGCATGTCATAGAGGCTGGTTGCAAGGACGTTACGGCTGTCCGGAGTCACAGCGACACTCATGGGAAACGTGGCGGGGAACGCGGTCGTGGTCTCCAGCGCCTGTGTGGACCAGTTATATACGAGTAACTGCGCCGGCGATGCCCGATTTGCACTGTAGGCATTATTGGTTTCGACGACTGCCACGGAATCGATCCACGCCGGGGCGTTGAAGTCCGCGCCCCATGGGTTGAACAGGTAGACCGCAACGTAGCGGAAGGAACGGGGCCCAAGCGAACTGATCACGGCGCCGGTCAAGACGTCGCTATCCAATTGTCCAGGCAGCGCGACGATTGGGTTTCCGAAATAAGGAGCGCCCGGATCAGTAGGCTCGCCGGGACTGAGACCGACTTTGAAGTGTTTTGTGCCGCGGCCTTTGTGAACGATTTCTAGACGGTCGGCGGTGACGACGCGTCCCAGGTCGTAGAGCGCCATGTACTGGCCGTAAAGTGCGGTGTGTGGCGAGCCGCCGAACTGACCGTCCGGCGCGCCAACGAGATTTGTCTGGCTTTCAAAGTACTGGCCGGAGATTCCGGTGTACGACTGAAGGTAAATTCTCTGCCCGCCGGAGGCCGGCGCGATGACCGGCACAAACAGGGCAATTAACAGAACGACAGTCGGGATGGCGACGCTCGCAATCCCGGACCGGGACAGGCGATTGCTCATCATGGTGCTTCTCCTCAAGCACGTAGCCGCCTATTTGTTAACACGCCGCAATAGCCGCGTCAAGGCTCAAAATTCGCTTCGGATCTGTTTATATTTTTACAGGATGCGGAGCGCCAATTTAGCGTCCGAGCAAGCCGTGCTCGAGGGCGTAGCGCGTCAATTCCGCTGTGGTATGCAGGCTGAGTTCTTCCATGATCGCCGATTTATGGAATTCGACGGTCTTCTTCGAGATATGCAGAATGGCGCCGATCTCCTTGGCGGAGCGGCCTTCGGAGACCAGTTGGAGAACTTCGCGCTGGCGCGGCGTGAGGCGGCTCTTCTCCTTCACGCCTGTGTCTAGAAGCGGGCCGAGAGCCTCGCGCGTGACCAGTGGAGTGATGTAGAAGCGGTCCTTCATCACCTCATTGATCGCGGTGATCAGTTCCGAGGCCGCCGAGCGTTTAAGAATGTAGCCGCGCGCGCCGGCGCGGAAAGCCTCGCGGACATAATCCGGATCGGAATGCATGGTGATGAACAAGAGCCGCGCAGAGGGCAGCGACCGTTTGAGCTGGCGCGCCGCGTCGATGCCGTTGAGCAACGGCATGGCGATATCGAGCAGAATCACATCGGGCTTGAGTCTCTCGGCGGCGACGAGTAGCGCGCGACCGTCCTCCACCTCTCCGACTATGTCGAAGTCGTGTTCAAGCAGCCGCCGAAAACCCTCCACGACGAGCGTATGGTCGTCGGCGATCAGCAGCCTGGGCCGCATCCATCCTCCCGAACATCCAGTGGCACTTTGACAGTCAGCACCGTGCCGTTGCCGGGACTCGATTGAATCGCGAACGATCCATGAACCAGGCGCACGCGTTCGTGCATGCTGACGATGCCCAAGCCGCCGTTTCCGCGGGCGGAGGCTGGATCGAAGCCCGCTCCGGAATCCCGCACGGTCATGTGCAGTTGCTGGCCCTTACAGATCAGCGATAACTTAACGGGACTCTTACCAGCGTGTTTTCCGATGTTGCGAAAAGCCTCCTGCGCTACACGGTAGAGACAGACGGAGACGGCTTGGGGCATTGTCGCCGGAAGGCGGCGGCAGGTGAATGTGACAGGCATCTGCTCGCGCCGTGAGAACTCGCCGCTATAGGAGCGGAGTGCTACCGCCAATCCAAGATGATCGAGAACTGAAGGATGCAACTCATAGGCGATGCGCCGCAGATCGTTCGAGAGCGAGCCGACACGGTTGCGGATCTCGCGCAATTGCGTACGCAGGTCAGCGGTGGTCGCGGGCAACTTCTGCTCCATGCGCTCCACGTCAAACTCGAGCATGGCGACCTGCTGGCTGAGATCGTCATGGAGTTCGCGCGATACACGGCGGCGCTCTTCTTCCTGCGCCGTCAGCAGGCTAGCCGTCAAGGCGCGCAGTTCTCCACGGCTGCGGCGAAGCGCGGCTTTTGATTGCAGCAGAGTGCTTTCGGCATACTTGTGTAGGTCGCTCTGCGCCCGCAACAGAACGCGCTCAGCATTCTTTCTCTCCGTCACGTCTTCGATCGAGAGCAGAAGAAGGCGTTCGCCCGCGGATTCAATCTGAGTGGCGTTGAGCAACAGATTGCGCACACCCCTGTGCGGAGTCTGGCAGTCGATCTCGAGGCCGGCCAGCGGGTGATCGTGCGTGACGGCCAGGCTGAGCACCTTGGACAATGCAATCGAGTGGCAATGCTGCTCGGCGATCGCGGTAAACGGCCGGTCCAGAATCTCCGCATCTGCGAGGCCGAGGCAGTTCAGAAAAGCGGCATTCGCGGTTTTCAAAGTGAGGTCGCCGCGCAGAACGCCCATAGGCAACGGCGCATTATCGACGATCACCTGTGCGAGGCCGTTCCGGGACGGGTTCAGTCGGGCGCCGGCCGCAGAAACGAGAGCAGTCGGTGCGTCGTTCAGCGCCGCGCGGTTCTCAGACACCTTCGCGCAGTGTACATCCAAGGCGGTACAAGGTTCCTTGCGCGCCGTCGTCCCGTTGCCAGACACAACGAGAGGAGTGGCGGCATTGCGCCGGAGTTGGGACGAATCTACCGGTTGGCGTTCACCCTGGCAATCCCCACCACCAGCGGCGAACACTCTTCGCTCACTCTGCCGTGACATAAAAGATAACCGAAATACTCAATCCAGACTTTTCGCCTCCGGGTCTGGATAGTCGTTGCCGTCAATTCAGACGGCCCTCCGTATACTTCGCTGGTGACTAGTGTACACCGAATGCTGCCTGAATTGTCCCACAAAAATTTAACGGACGAATTTTGGCGGCGAAGCCTGTCACTGCACGTCTGGACGCAAACCGCAGCCGGTTGCGGCCCCAAGCGTTGCACGGGTGTGTGCGATACGTTCCTTAAGCGGCAACGAAATGTTGCCATTTTGCTTCCATTTCGCACCACTATTGACTCCCGCATAATATAGAGTTATTCCAGACGCAGTAAGGATTGTTTCCAGAAAGCGCTAATCAAACGCGGGCGGCGGCGCATCCGGCGCAGCGTGGTGCGGGCCGCCTCGCTAAGGTGCCAGTAGTCTTTGGGGCAGACGTTGGCCAGTTCGTGGTGCTTCCAGTAGCTCCAGATGTACTCGACCGGATTGAGTTCGGGTGCGTAGCCCGGCAGGTATTGGACCTCGATCCGTCCGGCCAGACTCTCGATGTGGTCGCGTACTAACCGACTCCGGTGGGCAGGCAGCCCGTCCCAGATGACCAGCAAGGGTCCGCGGATATGCCGGACCAGCGCTTGCAGGAACTCCACTACCTGCGGACTCTTGACGCTCCCGGCGTAGAGCCGGAAGTAGAAGTTCCACACCGTGAGGCCGGCCACCGCCGACAGGCTCTTCCAATTGAAGTTGTAGTCCAGTACAGGCGTTTGCCCACGCGGGGCCCACATACGACAACGGTGCGGACGCTGACTCAGCCCGCTTTCGTCGACAAAGACTATCGTGCGCCCCTGCGTGCGGGCTTTTTTTTAATGGCCGGCCAGGTCTTTCGCTTCCAGGTTCGGATCGCCGCCTCGTTTCGCTCACGCGCCCGGCCGACGGGTCGTTGCGGACTCCAGCCCAGTCCCACCAGAATCTTCCAAACATGACCTTCGTGGTAGGTGACGCCAAACTCCTCCTCGATCAAATGCGCCACACGCGGGCAGGTCCACAGGGGCGTCTCATAGCCCAACGATTCCGGTCCCTGCAACAGAAGCTCGCTCAGGCGCTGACGATCCTCGCTCGTGAGGAGGGGTTTGCGGCCGGCGCGGCCGGCCTTGCGCAACCCGTCTTTGCCGCCCGCCCGATACTCCTGCACCCAGCGGGCTACGGTCTGCCGCGCCACTTTCAACCGGCGGGCCACCTCCGCCTGCTTCAATCCCTTCTCCCACAAGCGGATCGCCTCGAAGCGGCGTTTCTCCAAGGCCTCGAAATCACGTCGCACTCCGGCAGCATTGCCCATACCAGGTTAGACGTAGTATCGCGGGAAAAGTGTCGCTATATTACGCGGGAGTCAATAAGTGCCTTCCCATGTTGACTTTCCGACCGTTGCGAGCGGATCCGAGGAGCTTTTCAGGACTGGATTTCTAACCGAGATGAGGTACGGTCTGTCCCAGGTAATTCGGAAGTACTACTAGGGTTGTTACCAGTAATAGAACTTCCAACTCAGAGGGTTTAGACCGCTTCTGGGTGTGTTGCAATGTATGGCATTTAGACGTGTGAACGCGCCAGCCCGCGCATGTTTCGCGTGACCGGTACTATCCCGCCAAACCCCGGGCTTAGGTGCCTTGCCTTGTCTCTAGGGTTCTTCCCTTAGAAAGCAGGGAAGGCTCCTAGTTCCCATGGTCGGAGTCGCGTGTTAGTTTGGATGTGCGATTCGGAGATCAGGCCACGTTTCGATACGGGCCGTGAAACTGGGGCGCCAGGAACGTCCGGGAAAGCCGGGTTAGCCTGTTGCAAATTGTTGGGCTCGAGGGGGGTCGGCTTGCGGCGCTAGGAGCAATCGGAGGTTCCTGGACGTGCGAGCACGGCCGGTTGGCTACGCCAACTGTTGAAGAGATGCCAGAAAGTCGCTCATGTAAGCGAAATGCCGGAGGGCTGTCCGAAGGATGTTTCCTCGGACCTCAGTTCGCTTTAGCATAGGCATCGTCTACACCCCCTCCTTTTTACTGCAACGCGGAAGCATCACGCCGACGGCCATCGTGCCGTTCGCCTGTTCCGGTGGTTCCGCCACTCTTAGTTGCAGAAGTTCTAAGACCACTCCGGAAATGTGACTGTCGGAGGACACATGACCAGCCTGGTCCCTTTTAGTTGGTACGCTCTTCGTGTTCGATCACGGCACGAAAAGCAGGTATCTACAGCTCTGCGGCTGAAGGGATACGAAGAGTTCCTGCCCTTATACCGGTCCCGCAACAAGTGGGCTGACCGGTATAAAAACGTCGACCTCCCGTTGCTGCCGGGATACGTGTTCTGCCGGATTGATCCGCTGGACATGTTGCCCGCGCTGGTAACGCCGGGAGTTATCGACACCGTACGTGTAGGCCGGAGAGCGGCAGCTCTCGAAGAGGCTGAAGTCGCGAGGCTCCAGTCTTTGGCTTCATCTACCCTGAGTTTCCAGCCCTGGCCCTATCTGCAGGTCGGAGACCGAGTCCGCGTGTGCGACGGTCCCATGTCCGGCATCGAGGGAATCATGATTCAAATGAAGAACTCGTTGCGGGTTGTCTTGTCGGTGGACCTTCTCCAGCGCTCGGTAGCCATTGAGATAGACCGGGACTGGATTGTTCCGTGTAACGCCCAGCGCCGGCCACCGCAGTTGTTCGGCGGCGATCCGCTGCTGGATCGCAAGTTTGCATAAAAGTCGCCGTGCCGCAGTACTCATTCATCATGGCGAGTCTGGAGAAAATATGGCAGTCCTTACCGCCAGGCGGCGCCTGGTTACATTCCGGCTGACCAACGACGAGTTCGAGGCGCTCAGGCATACGTGCGAAGTGGAAGGTTGGAGAAGCATCTCCGACTTCGCGCGAGAAGCCGTGATGCAGCGGGTGGAGACTCACCGCTCAGTGAAGGTCCTGCTGACGGAAGATCTGAAGACCCTTGGTACCCGGCTCGAAGATCTCGACAACGGTCTGATGGATCTGCGTACACGGATCGCGAAGGTTCTTGGATCCTCCGGGCGCAGTGAAGAACAGTAGATCCGCTGTGCCGCTCTCCCCGCCGTTTGGTTCGCTCGGGAGCGCGAAGGATGCCGCGGGCACAGGCCACGGCCGGTAAGAGGGAACACATCTTATGGACAGACAGACGAGAGTGCGTGGTTCGATGAGGCGCGTGATGCGGGCGGCATGCCTGCTGCTACCGGCGTGGCTGGTCGCTGGAAGCGCCGCCGCAGAGATCGGCAAGCCGGAACAGTCCATCCTGAAAATCGTCATTGTGCAAGGCGATGGCAGCTTCAACAACATCAAACGGAAACTCGCCCAGGAGCCGATCGTCCAGGTCGTCGACGAAAGCGGGAAGCCCGTGCAAGGCGCGGAAGTCACATTCACGCTGCCCTTCGATGGACCAGGCGGGCTGTTCGCCAACAAGAAGCGCACCAGTTCGGTCAAGACCGATGCGCAGGGCCGGGCCGCTGCCGGGGTCTTCGAGCCGAACTCGACCGAGGGACGATTCAACATCTCCATCAAAGCCGTGGCCGGTTCGCGGGAAGGCGTAGCGATCATCTCCCAGAGCAACACAATGGCCGGTGGGGTCTATGCCGCAGATGGCGTGAAACCGAAAGCATCCAGCGCAAAGTATTGGATTATCGCCGGCGTAGCGGGCGGTGCGGCGGCAGGCGTTATCGCCGCAACGAAAGGCGGCTCTTCCCCGGCGGCAGCCGCGCCGGTCGCGATACCCGTACCGCCGACCAGCGTCTCGATCGGGTCGATCAGCGTAGGAGGTCCGAAATGAAACGCCAACTCCGAATAGCGCTACTGACGTTGCCGATGAGTCTGTGTGCGTTGGCGCAAGCGCCAGCATTTCGCGCACCGGGTTCCGGGTTTGTGTTCGACGCGCAAAGCGCGCGGATCCTGCCCATCCGTGGCTTCCCCGGTGCGGCATTGCTCGGCGATCCGCTGGACGCTCCCCTCGCCGCGCGAACGTTGGAGTTCGCACCAGGCCAGGCCTACGCCATCGCAACAGACAGCGAGAATCGCGTGTTCTTGATGACGCTCGACGGCGGCAACGCTGTGCAACAGATTTCGACGACGTTGGCCGGCGCGAGCGACGTGAAGGTGCGCTTCAACACCTCCGGGTCGGCTGCCGTGCTCTATTCGGCAGCCGCGCGACGCTTCCAGGTTTTGACTGGATTGCCCGCGAAACCAGCACTTGCTGATGCGGTGGAATTGCCGGAACTGGCCGGAGAGATCACAGCGATGGCTGTCGATGCGGACGGAAGCCGGGTAATGGTTGGCGTTACCGGCGAAGCGCAAGGCGCAGTCTATCTGTCGAGCGCATCAGCGCCGCAGTTGAAGTTTCTGACCGAAGCGCGTTCGCCATCGGATCTCGCTTTTGCAGCCGGCGGCAACGATGCAGTAATCGCGGATCGCGACGCAAATGTGATCCTCGCAGTTCGCGACCTGGATGGGAAATGTATGGTTGTTCCGCTGCTTGGCGAAGCTGACGGCGTCAAGGCGCCCGTTGCGATTCGGATCCTGGACAACTCGAAAGTGATAGTGGCCAACAGCGCGTCGACCGAACTGATGCTCGTCGAATCCGCATTCGATGCCGCGCCATCGCTGCGCAGACTGGAACTGGCGCGGCCCGCAACGCGATTGGACCGGCTGGCGATTCCCGGCTCGTTTCTGCTCACCTCCATCGACGCCGGCCCGCTGCTCGTCCTCGACATGGCGAAGGAAGCGGCGGTCTACTTCATCCCCAGCCCCCAGTTCTGAAAAGGACAAGGAACAAGTTTATGATGCGAACTCGAATTGCATTCTGCGTCCTCCTCGCGCTCTCGGGCGTTCTCCCTCTCGCGGCCCAGACGCCAGCTCTGGACTTCAGCTATCGAAGCGGCAACGACCTGAACCCGTCGAACGTAGTGCCAAACGGCTCGATCCCCGTTCCGGCGGTACTGGTCGGCGACAAAAGCTCGGCCACGCTCATCATCCGGAACCGCGGGACGAATAGCTTGACGATGACAAGCGCGCGGGCGACCGGCGCAGGCTTCTCCGCCACGCCAGATACAGCCACGGCTGATCCGGACTCCGCAACGCTAGTGACCATCAATTTCAGTCCGGCCGCGGCGGGAGCGGCCAGCGGCGTGTTGGCGCTGACCTTCGCCGCCGATGCGTCACACACTTACAGCTATGTATTCTTCCTCTCGAGCCGGGGTCTGGCGCCGGAATATGTGGTTAGCTACATCCTGAACCCTTCCGGAAACCAGACCGCGCTTTCCAACAACGGCTTGATCGCGTTCGGGACGACGAGCATCGGACAGACCGGCACGGCGACCATCATTATCACGAACCGCGGTGAAGGCCAGGGCAAGTTAACCGCTGCGGCGCTCTCGGGCGATATGTACAAACTCTCGGGATTACCGTTGCTGCCGTTGACGTTGAATCCTGCCGGCGGTGAAGTTCGCTTTGTGATCTCCTTCGCGCCGCTCGCGCTGGAACCGGCTCAGGGTGCGCTACAACTCACGCTGGGCACGACTGCGGTGCGGATCAATCTTTCGGGTCAAGGCACGGGGCCGTCGTTGACCTACGCGGTTGTGAGCGGATCGGGAACGGTATTGCAGGCGCTGCCCGGCGCAACCGTTGCCGCACCCGATGCCAACGTCAATTCCACGGCGACGTTCGCTTTTACGTTGCGCAACAACGGCAACGGAGACGCGCGCATCGCCAGCGTGAACATGACCGGCTCCGCGTTCCAAATGTTGGACGTGCCTTCCCTGCCCTACACTCTGTCGCCGGGAGCGACGCTTTCTTTGACGGTACGCTTTTCTCCCAAGGAAAGCGGACCGGCCACCGGATTGCTGCGCATCGACTCAGCCGCATTCACCTTGCAGGCTGTCGGTTTTGGCAGCAAACTCGCGCTGACGGCCGTCGTGGGCGCAAGCCGGTTCGACGTGGCCAACAATGGGACGCTCGCTTTTCAGAACGCCGAGATTGGCGTTCGCTCCGACGCATGGGTAGAGATTGCCAACAACGGAAACGGCGCTGCTGTCATCAATCTCATCACAGTGAGCGGCGTCGGCTTCTCGATGCCCCTCGTGCCGGTTCTGCCGATGACTATCGCGGCGGGCGCAGCGACGTCCATTCAACTGGGATTCACTCCGGACTCGCTGGGCTCCTCGTCGGGCACACTCCAAATCGAGGACATGAGTGTCACATTACGCGGTGCTGCCAACACGCCACCGCCAGTTCCCGCGATTACATTCACCGGGCTCACGGACCGCGTGGAGCCGTTCCAGCAGCCTTCCGTAGCGGTGCGGATCGCGGCACCTTACACGCTGGACTTGACCGGGACACTCGCGCTGAGCTTCGCTCCCGAATCGTTCGTGGACGATCCTGCGATTCAGTTTTCGAGCGGAGGACGCAGCGTGGCATTCCGGATTGCCGCGGGGACGACCGATGCGATCTTCGGCCAGGGACTCAAGCAGATCCAGTTTCAAAGCGGCACCGTGGCCGGTTCAATTACACTCGGTGTCAATCTCGCCACAGCGAAAGTTAATCTGACTCCGAATCCGCAGCCAGCCAAGACAATGTTGGTAGATTCGGCGGTCCCACAACTGCGCAATCTACAGGTCGCCAATCGCACCGCGAACAGCATGGATTTGCTCGTGACCGGCATCTCGACACCGCGCTCGATAACGGACCTGACATTTCAAATCACGCCCGTCACGGGAGGCAACGTGCAGACCACAACACTCACCGCGAACGCGGAAGCGCCCTTCCGTGCCTGGTATCAAAGCGATGCATCGAAACCGTACGGCAGCCAATTCACAGCAACTATCACGCTGCGCGTTACGGGCGATCTCAACCTACTGCAATCCATCGCGGTCACAGCCGCGAATCTGAAAGGCGCCTCGCAGCCAATGTCGGTGAATCTGCGATAGGCCCTCGTCAATCGTATCCGCGCTGTGGAGCGCCGGCCGCTCCATGGCGGCAACTGAACGGAAGGCAGGTTTCCAATGATCCAATTCAAGGTGGCTCGATCCATCCGCCTCGCTGCGGTGTTGCTATTTGCGGCGTACGCGCTATCCGCGCTGGAGATTAAGATCGGAGCCGAGGACACGATCACGATCACTGCGGTCGACGCGGAGGAGATCAGCAAATCCTGGCGCGTAAGTGCGTCGGGAGATCTGAATCTGCCCATGATCGGGAAGGTGCATGTCGCGGGCCTGACGGTGGAGCAGGCCGAGCAGCGCATAGCCGACCTATTGCGCCGCTATGTGAAGCAACCTCACGTCATACTCTTCGTCTCCGAGTTCCGCAGCCAACCGGTGACGGTGACAGGCGCCGTCGCGCGTCCCGGGAAGTTGCAGATGGAGGGCGCGATGACGCTGCTGGATGTGATCGCTCGCGCCGGAGGCCCGAAGGACGCCGGGCCAACGGTGACGGTGACGCGCAGCGCGACCTTCGGTCCGATCGGCTATCCCGGCGCACATCCTGAACAGGACGGCCGATACAACGTCGTCGAGCTCAAACTCAGCGACGTGATGGACGGGCGAGGTCCGGCGTCCACGCTGGCGCTCAAGCCCGACGACGTGGTTTACCTCTCCGAGCAGAAGCAGCCAAGGATGGTTCACATCTCCGGCGAGGTAAATAAGCCGGGAGCCGTCGAACTAGTGATACAGGACCGCATCTCCATCAAGAAGGTAGTCGCTTTGGCGGGCGGCTTCACGCGCACAGCATCTCCAGCGAAAACCATGATCGTTCACGTCAACGACGCGGGCGTGCAAACCTCGGCGGCGATGATCGATCTGAAAAAGATGATGGACGGTAGGATCAAGGACCTCGAACTGACGCCCGGCGATATTGTCATGGTGCCGTCCAGCCAGTTGATGACATTCGTTCAAGCGGCGAGTATGTCGGCAATCACAACCGGGATTTTCATTCTCGGCAAGTATTAGTCCCGGCGGTTCGCTTTTGAGCGAGGTCCGAAAGTAGAGCAGTCTTACGGAGGAATGTATGCAGCCAGCTAGTGATTCGCTACTCCCAGTGCGAACAAATCAAAACACACCATCGCCGCAGGTTGTCTACCTGGAGCCGATGGAAGGACTGGGATCCGACCAGTCCGAAGCATCGGGCCTGCTCGAGTATTGGCATCTGCTCAAGTTCCGCAAGTGGACCGTGATCGCGATCACATTTGTCGGCATGCTAACGACGGCGGCAATTACCTTTCGTGAGACACCGCTCTATCAGGCAAGAACAACGATTGAAATTCAAGGCATTCCGGAGAACCTCTCTTCCATACGCCTGGGATCCCAGGACGGCGGTGGTGGATCGCTGACGCCGGAATCGTACATACAGACACAGGCCAGAGTATTGCAGAGCCGCACTCTGCGAACCAACGTCAACACCCTGCTCAAGTCCAAGCCGCACGACTGGTCCAACCACCCGCCGGACCACCTGACCGCGTGGGCCAAAGCTCTGGGAATTCCGCTGGCGCCATCCGGGGAGCAAGATCGCGCGGCGCTTCCCATGGTGGACTTGACAGTCCGGGTCGTTGAAAACACGCGCATGATCGAGATTCTCTGCGACTCTCCCGATCCGCGCCTCTCTGCGGATTTCGCAAACTCTCTGACCCGCGAGTATGTCGATTCCGGAATGGCGGCGCGCTGGGAAGCAACACAACGCAACAGCCAGTGGCTTACCAAGCAACTCGCCGAGCTCAAAGATAAGCTGCAGAGCGCGGAGAGAGATTTGCAGACGTACCGCGCATCGGCGGGATTACTGTTGACGGCCGACAAGCAGGATGTACGCATGGAGAGCCTGCTGAAATTGCAGGACGAACTCGCCCGCGCGCAGGCCGAGCGAATGAACAAGCAGTCGGTCTATGAAGTGGCAGGTACTGGTCCGGTGGAATCGCTGCCACAGGTCATGGACAACGACCGGTTAAGCGGCTATAAGAGCAAGCTCGCCGATCTGCGCCGCGAACTGGCCGACCTCTCCGCGCAATTGACGCCCGAGCACTACAAAGTGAAGCGGGTGCAGTTGCAGATCGACGAACTCGAAGCCACGCTGAAGCGCGAACGCGAGAGCGTGATGCTGCGGGTGGGGAACGACTACAAGACGGCCGAACGGCGCGAACGGCTGCTGTTGAGCGCCTTCTCGGCGCAGGCCGCGCTGGTCGCCGACAAGAACAGCAAAGCGTTCTACAACGACATCATCACGCAAGAGGTCAATTCGCTCCGGCAGCTCTATGACGAACTTCTCAGAAAGCTGAAAGAGGTCGCGATCGCATCAACGATCAGCACCAATCTCGTCCGCGTTGTCGACGCGGCGGAGCCGCCCAGAAGTCCATATAAGCCGGACCTGGTTCGCAATTTCTTGATGGGCCTGGCAGGCAGCCTCGCGCTGGCGCTCGCTTTTGTTTTCTCCGGAGACTATGTCAATCGCAAATTGAAAGCGCCTGGCGAAACGCCCTTCCACTTGCGTGTGCCGGAGCTCGGCGTCATTCCAGAGCAGCGTTCGATCGTGAATGGAATGGGAGGCGGACGGAAAGGCACGATCTCCATTTGGAATCCATCTCGCGAAGTCAATTCTCTCAAAGAGCGTGTGGAGTTGGTCACGTGGCAGGACCGCCCATCGATCATGGCGGAATCGTTCCGCAGCACGCTCGCCTCGATTCTCGTCGGAGGCAGATCGCGGCGGCGGCCGCGCGTAATTCTGATGACCAGCCCCAACCGCGGCGACGGAAAGAGCACGACCGCGTGCAACGTCTCGCTGGCCTTGGCTGAAATCAATCAAAAGGTCCTGTTGATCGACGCCGACATGCGCAAACCGCAACTCCACAATATTTTCGGCTTGCCGAACAACTGGGGCTTGAGCGACCTGTTGCGTGAACGGACCGCTATCGCCGACGCGCCTATGCAGGCTCTCGTACGGGAGACCGAAATCCAAGGGCTGAGCATCGTGCCGAGCGGGCCAGGGACCGCGAGTATCTCGAACCTGCTCTATTCGGATCGGATGTCGGAGTTGCTGCAACGCTTCCGCAAGGAGTTCGATACGGTGATTATCGACACGCCACCGATGCTATACGTGGCGGATGCAAGAGTGCTCGGCCGGCTGGCAGATGCCGCCATCCTCGTATTGAGGGCCGGCAAGACTACCCGCGATGAGGCGTTGCGGTCGAAGGAGAGACTGAGGGAAGACGACATCGAGTTGTTGGGCACAATCCTGAACGGTTGGGATCTCAAGTCCAAGACGCGCTATGGCTATACCTCCTATGCAAGCTACAGCGCCCATGAAACGTCGTAGTTTGGCATTCGCTTGGGGCTTTTCCGCAATCGCTGTGATCTGCCTGGCAGCCTCACTCGATTCGGCGGGCGAACTGGGACACTGGGCGCTGCGGCGCATCTGGATGATCGGGGCGAGCGGACCGCCCGAGACGAGCGCCATGTACCTTATGCTGTTGCCGTTTTTTCAAAAAGCGCTCCACGCTGTTGAGTTCGGCATCCTCGGAATCGTCGCCGGATTGAATCGGGAACCACGGGCAAAGGCGCTCGCATTGACAGGGGGCGTGATCATTTGCTTACTCGCCGAATGGATTCAAGTGTTCACGAAGACGCGCACCGCTTCGTGGCTCGACGTTGCGCTCAATGTCATGGCATTCGCACTGGCGATGGCTCTAACCGGACGACTATTGGCAAGAGCGGCGAACCGCTCCAGGCAGACTCGATGCGGGGCAACTCAATCGGCGTAGCGATCGCAGGCATGGCGGAACGACTGATCTGCGCGGTGGCGTTGCTGGCTCTGAGCCCGGTGTTGCTTCTTGCCGCATGTGCGATCTGGCTCGAAGACGGCGGCCCCGTGCTGTTTCTCCAGAGACGGCTCGGTAAAGGCGGGCGCACATTTCCGCTGGCGAAATTGAGAACAATGCGCACAGGGATGGCAGGACAAGCAGTCACAGCGCGCGGCGACAACAGGATCACCGCCGTCGGACGAGTGCTGCGCAAATACAAGTTGGATGAACTGCCGCAGCTCGGCAACATCGTGCTCGGTCACATGTCCCTGGTCGGGCCACGACCGGAAGTCCCGGTCTACGTGGACATGCGAGATCCGCTCTGGCAGAAGGTGCTCAGCGTAAAACCGGGCATCACCGACATAGCAACGCTGACATACCGGAATGAAGAAGAGGTACTCGCGGCCGCGACCGATCCCGATGCTTGCTATCGGAACACGGTGTTGCCGGCGAAGCTGTCACTCAGTGCGGAAGCAATCGACTTCCGGTCGTTCAGCGAAGACCTTCGCATCTTGGCCTGTACAGTGCTCTGCTCGTTTCTGCCCGCAAGATTCGATTCTGACGTAATGTCGAAGTCCATTTCGCGCCGGAGGACACAATGAAGTACCCCGAGTATATTCCGCTTTCGAGACCGCAGATCGACGAGGACGAGATCAACGAGGTAGTCGAAACAATGCGTTCCGGCTGGCTCACGACGGGTGAGAAGACGATGCGCTTCGAGCGCGATTTCCGCGCCTACACCGGCGCCCGCCACGCCCTCGGGGTCAATTCCTGCACAGCGGGACTGCACTTGGCGCTGGTCGCGCTCGGCATCGAAGAAGGCGATGAAGTTATCACAAGTCCACTGACTTTTTGTGCGACTGTGAATTGCATCATCCACACGGGCGCCACTCCGGTACTCGCCGACATTCTTCCGAACGGCAATATCGATCCTGCGTCAATCGAGCGTCGAATCACCGCTCGAACGCGCGCGATCATTCCGGTTCACATCGCGGGCCTGCCCTGCGACATGGACGCGATCTGGGCGCTCGCCCACGAATACGGGCTCAAAGTGATTGAGGATGCCGCCCATGCGGCCGGCACGCACTATCACGGTTCTCATATCGGCTCGCTTCAGAGTCCCAGCGATGCCGTGGCGTATAGCTTCTATGCAACCAAGAACCTTACGACGGGCGAGGGCGGCATGGTCACCACTAACGACCGCGACCTGGCCGCACACATGCGCGTCCTCGCACTCCACGGGATCAGCCGCGATGCCTGGAAGCGCTACACCCAGAGCGGCAATTGGTATTACGAGGTTCTGGAACCGGGATTCAAATACAACCTCTCCGACCTGCAGTCCGCAATCGGCATCCACCAGTTGCGCAAGCTCGAACAGTTCACCGAACTGCGCAGCTACTACGCTGCGCTTTACACGCGCTTGCTTGAGGACGTAGTCGAGTTACAGACGCCCCCGGATACGTCGGATGGGCGCAACGCATGGCATCTCTACATGCTGCGGCTCAACGTCGATCGCCTGACCATCGACCGTGCCGAATTCATCGAGAAACTCAAGGATAGAAACATCGGCGCGAGCGTCCACTTCATTCCCATTCCGTTGCACCCATTCTTCGCACCGTGGGCGAACCGCGCCGAGAATCGCTGCCCGCAAGCACTGCAGCTCTATCCAAGACTGGTCTCGCTTCCACTGTTTCCCGCGATGTATGAAGAGCAAGTCTGTTTCATTGCTTCAGCCGTGAAAGAGATCGTTTACGAATCGAAGAAAAGCACACTGGTCGCTACTGGGACCGGAGACTGAGAGTCGCCAACATGCGTGTTCGGTTTCGCCATATTCGTCATACCGCGATCATAGCTTGTCATCTGCTGTTGGTCGTATTTTCGCTGATCTGCGCGGCGTTGCTGCGCTTTGACTTCTATCTGCCGCAGAACGAGTCCTACATCATCACGCAAGGGCTCTGGATCGCGCTGGGCGTGAAGATGATTGTCTTTCGCGTGGCCCGCTTCGACCGCGGAGGCTGGCGCTTTGCCGGCATTGCGGATCTGATCCGGATTATGGTGGCCAACTGCGTTGCATCCGCGATCTTCGCCACCTTAAGTATCTTGTTCATCGGCCCGAAGTTTCCGCGCTCGATCTACATCATCGACCTCGGAATCTGTTTTGTGTTGACTGCTGGAGTGCGCTTCGCGGTTCGCCTGCACTACGAGGGTCTCGCGCGGCAGTCTCGCGGACCCGGGCGCAAGACGATCCTGATCTATGGCGCCGGCGCTGCGGCGGCCACGCTGCTGCGTGAAATCAGAATGAATCCGGCGCTGGGCTACCGCGTCGCTGGAATTCTGGATGACGATCCGGCCAAAGCACAAGTCGGGCTCTTCGGAACCGCAGTCCTGGGCAGTGGACGCGATGCGGCACAGATCGTGCAGCGCTACGCGGCGCGAGGCGGTCGAATCGACGAAATCATTATTGCCATGCCCTCCGCCACAGGCCGCCAGATGAGCGATGCCCTGGCAAATTGTCGCGCCGCTGGCGTGGCGTGCAAGACCATTCCGAGTATGAGCGAGTTGCTTACAGGCAAAGTGCTGAGCGGTCAAATTCGCGACGTTTCCGTTCTCGACCTTCTCGGCCGCGAGCCTGTCGAGCTCGACCGCACATTGATACAGACTTCTATCCAGGGAAAGACCGTGATGGTCACAGGCGCGGCCGGCTCTATCGGGTCTGAGATCTGCCGCCAGGTAGCACGCTACCGGCCGCGTCGCATAGTGGCTTTCGAGCGTGCGGAGAGCGACCTCTACCGCCTCCAATTGGAGATGGCCGAGCGAATGCCGTCAGTCGAGTTCGTGGCCCAGATCGGCGACATCCGCGACACGGACAGCGCGGAGACGGCCATCCGCAAGTATGCAGTGGACTCGATCTTCCATGCGGCTGCTTACAAGCACGTGCCGATGATGGAGAGTCATGTCGTCGAAGCCGTCCAGAACAATGTTTTCGGTACGCGCACGATGGTCGATGTGGCCTACCGCTGCGGCGTTAAGACCTTTCTGATGATCTCTTCCGACAAGGCGGTAAATCCCACCAACGTGATGGGCGCCACCAAGCGGATTGCCGAACAGATCGTATCGACGATGCCCCCGCCTCAAGACGACAAAGGTACCAAGTTCGTATCTGTCCGCTTCGGCAATGTCCTTGGAAGCAACGGCAGCGTGATACCGCTTTTCAAACAGCAGATTGCGACGGGCGGACCCGTGACGGTCACGCATCCGGACATAACGCGCTACTTCATGACGATTCCGGAGGCGGTCGAGTTGGTATTGCAGGCTTCCACGATGGGCCGTGGTTCCGAAATCTTCGTGCTCGACATGGGTGAGCCCGTCCGCATCGTCGACCTCGCGCGCAATATGATACGCCTCTCGGGACGCGAGCCGGACGTCGACATCGAAATTCGTTTCACCGGACTACGGCCTGGCGAAAAGCTCTTCGAGGAACTCGTCCTCGAAGACGAAACCATGATGCCGACGTTCCATCAGAAGATCAAGATCTTCGGCGGAAACACACTGAAGCGCCCGCAGATCGACCGGCACCTGGTCCGTCTCGCAGGATTCACGACAAAGCGTGACGAGCTTGCTGCGATCGGCGAGATGAAACTGCTGGTGCCCGAATACACGCCTGTCGGCGAATGGAAAGAAAAGCTCCAACCCGATCGTAGTTGGGTGGCGGCTTCGCGATAGTTCATCACGAGGAGACACTACTTTGGGAGCTTCATTGAGAGAAGAGTTGTCCGTCAACGCTAGCGGCGCCGTCGAGGGGACGGCCGCTGCGGCGCCGGGCGAACTTCACCACCTCCAGATCAGGCCCTCCACTGGTTGGGTCAAGCTGCGTCTTGGCGAGTTGTGGGACTATCGTGAGCTCCTTTACTATCTGATTTGGCGCGACATCAAAGTGCGCTATAAACAGACAGCTCTGGGAGCAGCATGGGCGATCATTCAACCGGTCTTCACCATGCTGGTCTTCACTCTGTTTTTCGGGAAGCTCGCTAAGATGCCTTCCGACGGCATCCCGCATCCGTTGTTCTTCTATGCCGGACTCGTGCCGTGGACGTTCTTCGCGCAGGGCCTCGTGCAGTCCTCAGACAGCCTGGTGGGAAGCGCAAACCTGATTAAGAAGGTGTACTTCCCGCGTCTGGCTATCCCGACCGGCACCGCCTGTTCCGGCATGGTCGATTTCACTCTGGCGTTCCTTGTGCTGTTGCTGATGTGTTTCGGCTATGGAATCCACATGACGGCGAATGTCCTGATGCTGCCGTTCTTCGTGTTGCTCGCCTTCATCACGGCGCTCGGCGTCGGCCTGTGGCTCTCGGCGTTGAATGTGAAATTCCGCGACGTGAAATATGTGGTGCCCTTCATCACACAGTTTTGGATGCTGGCGACTCCGATCGCCTATCCCAGCAGCCTTCTCGATCAGAAGTGGCGCGTGATTTACGGGCTGAATCCGATGGCTGGCGTCGTCGAAGGATTCCGCTGGGCGCTGCTTGGCACGAACACCGCTCCCGGGCCGATGATCGCAGTCTCGTCGATGGCCGCCGTCGCCGTCCTGATCTCCGGCGCGTACTACTTCCGCCGCATGGAAAGGAGTTTCGCCGATGTCGTTTGAGGACCGCACGCCGCGATGCATGGTGATTGGCGAAGTCGCGCAGGCGCACGACGGCAGTCTTGGCTTCGCGCACGCCTACATCGACGCGATCGCGGCCGCTGGCGCGGATGCCGTCAAATTCCAGACGCACATCGCCGAAGCCGAGAGCACTCCTGGCGAACCGTGGCGCGTGCGTTTCAGCCCGCAGGATGCAAGCCGCTTCGACTACTGGAAGCGCACGGCTTTCACGGAGGATCAGTGGCTTGGCTTGAAGCGCCATGCGGACGACCGCGGCCTGGCGTTTCTCAGCTCTCCGTTTTCTCTGGAAGCGGCGCAGATGCTTCAGCGCATTGGAGTCCCGGGTTGGAAGATCGCCTCGGGCGAGTTCAACAATCTCCAAACGCTCGATTTCGTCCTCGACACCGGACTGCCGATCCTACTCTCCACAGGCATGAGCAACTATGAAGATATCGATCGCGCCGTTGAGCGTATCAAAGCCCACGGCAATGCCCTGACGCTATTCCAATGCACGACCGCCTATCCGTGCCCTCCCGGCAAAATCGGCCTGAACCTGATCCCGGAACTGCGCCGCCGTTACGGATGCGCGGTCGGGTTGTCCGATCATTCGGGTACGATCTTTCCCGGCCTCGCGGCCACAACGATCGGCATCGAAGCCCTGGAAGTTCACGTCACGATGAGCCGTGAGATGTTTGGCCCCGACGTGCCGGCTTCGCTGACTACCTCGGAATTGAAATTGCTGGTGCAAGGTATCCGCTTCATCGAGACGATGAAAGCTTCTCCGGTGGATAAGCAACAGGCCGCTGCGGAAGCCGCACTTATGCGGAACCTGTTCAGCAAGAGCGTGGTGGTGCGGGGAGATCTTCCGGCCGGTACGATTCTCCTCGAAGACGATCTAGCGTTGCGCAAGCCGGGCACCGGAATCCCCGCCCATCGCCTTCAGGAATTGATTGGATGCCGGCTGTTGCGTTCGATGGCGAGCGGCGAAATGCTGGCCGAGTCCGATATCGCACCGGCTGCCACGGAATCCTACCATGCCGCCTAGCACACTGGAAGAGACGCGGCCGGTTCTGGAGAGAGACTTCGAGGAGATCGAAGCCGGTGATGAATTCGTATTCACAAAACTCTTGGCAGCCGCCGATGTGGACGCTTTCGCGCAAGCCTCCGGCGACCGCAATCCGCTCCACATGGAGGATGACTTTGCACGCTCCACGGGCTTTAAGGGAAGAGTCGTCCATGGGATGCTGCTCGGGAGCTATCTTTCGACCGTCATCGGCATGCACCTACCCGGTCCTGGCAGCCTCTGGACGCAGCAAAGTTTTCGCTGGCGCTCCGCCGCCTTCATCGGCGACTCCATCACATTGACGCTGAAAATCACGCAGAAGTCGCCCGGCACGCGAACATTGGCATTTTCTGTCATCGCTATGAATCAACATGGAACGACGGTCATGGACGGAGAGGGCACCGTAAAGGTGCTCGAGCGCAGCAAGCCGACGGAGAGCACTCTGCTTTCGGACCGTACTGCCCTTCTCTCGGATGGCAGCGGTCCGGTCGCTGAAGCCATCGCCGTGGCACTCGCCCGGCAAGGCGTCGCCGTGGGACTGCTTCAACGGCGCGGCAGCGATGCTGGTTCCCAACTGTGCTCCAGTCTGCTCGGCGAAGGCGCGCGGGCCATGGCAGTCGAGGCCGATGCCACGGAGCCTGAGCAGGTCGAACGCGCCGTCAAGACAATTGCCGAGGGGTTTGGGCGCCCGATAGATGTCTTTATTAGTACGTGCGGCGCCATCGAAGCGGGAACTCCGTTTCTCGAGACGCCCTGGGCGGCGATTCACTCGGCACTCGACTCGCATTTGAAGAGCGCCTACTGCTGCTGCCAGGCGGTCCTGCCTGGAATGCTCGAAAAGGGCTCGGGAAGTATCGTCACTTTGGGTTTCAGCGGCAGCGGCTATCCGTTGCCATACACGGTCGCCGCATCCGGACTGCTTACGCTCACGCGCACGCTCGCTCGCGAGTTCGGACCAAAGAATATTCGCGTCAACATGGTCTCGCCCGGCTTCACCGCCTCGAATGGCGGTGCGGAGCGGCTTCGCAAACTGCAGGCTGCGCAGACTCCGCTGCGCAGGCTGTGCACGCCGGAGGATATCGCTCAGGCAGTTGTTTTTCTTTGCTCTTCCGCCAGCGCCATGCTCACTGGAGTGGAACTTCCGGTCTGCGGTGGCAGCGATCTTTGAGGCGGTAAGCCCTGCTATGATTCCACGCGTTCAAAAGCTAGTCGCGGAGCTATTCCGCCTGCCTGCCGAACAGGTGACGCCCGAGACCTCTCCCGATTCGATCCCGGAGTGGGACTCGCTGCAACATCTGAACCTGGTCCTCTTGCTCGAACAGGAATTCGGTATTCAATTTACGCCCGAGGAAATCGAACAGCTTCTTTCCGTTGAGCTGATCGCACTTCTCGTCGAAGAAAAGCTCGCACTCTGTGAGGTCCCAGATGGCCGTTGAATTTCGCTTCGCACATCGCGATGAGTATCCGCGCATCAGCAAGTTTCTCGATGAGTTCTGGGCAAAGAGCCACATCTATTGCCGCGAACAGGCGCTCTTCGACTGGACGTTTGCCCGCGAGGGGCACTGGCCTTCGGACCAGTACAGTTTCGCTCTCGCTGAAGAGGGAGGCACACTGGCCGGCATCCTCGGTGGCATCCCGTTCACGTTTAACCACATGGGCGCGGCGTCTGTAGGAATCTGGATTGCTAATTACGTCGTGCACCCGGAGCATCGCCGCGGCTCCACCGCGTTGCAGCTTCTCAGCATGTTCCGCAGGCCGCAGTTCCATCCGGTGATCGCATTCGGAATCAATCCCGCGACTTCGGCGATCTATCGCGTTCTGCGAGGCCAGGTTCTTCCCGAGATACCGCGCCACTTCCTGGTGCTGCCGGAGAGCGCGGAGCGAATGGCGAACGTCTTGCGGACGGCCTACCCGGACTGGACCGCCGAGCGCGCCTCCGGACTCGCCAACGAATTCACGCTGCAGCGGCTTCCTGAAGCGGGCGCTTTTGAAACGAAACTTCCTGCGGATTGGGATCAGACGGACTGGCAACGCATTGCCGCGCAGACGGTAGGCGCAGCACGCACCGAAGAGTTTCTCACCTGGCGCTACTTGAATCATCCTTCGTTCGACTATCGCGTGATCGCGATTGGCAGTGAGGGCCGCCACGGCCTCGCGATTTGGCGGCTGGAAACGATCCGCAAGCAAACGGAGAACGGCCGCGAGGATGTGGATAAGATCGGACGGCTTGTAGAATTTCTGCCTTCCTCGGACGACAACGCCCGCGAGTTGCTTGCTGCCTTTGTTCAGGAACTGCGGGCAGCCGGCGCTTTCGGCGCCGACCACTATTGCTTCCATGGGCCGACCCGCACACTCCTGCAGCAACTCGGTTTTCGCGAAGTTGGAACGGGTGCAGACCATCATGCAATTCCGGCGCGATTCCAACCGCTCGACGCGAAGGGCGGAGGCATCCTCAGCGCGATGTTCGTGCAGCCCGGCGTGCCCGATTGCTCACTCGACGCCGCGTGCCCGTGGTATTGGACGAAGTCGGATTCCGATCAGGACCGACCCAACTGACATGCAAGCATCCGCACACACTCCGCGCCCGCCGCAGGTCCTGCGCGTCGTGATGTACCACTACGTCCGCGATCTGCCGAACACGCCGTTTCCGCGCATCAAGGGAATGTTGCTCGACGACTTCCGGACGCAGGTGAACGATCTCAAGTCGCGCTACGAAATGGCGACACTGGAATCCGCACTCGCGTATCTTAACGGCGCGTATGCGCCCAATCGAGACATGTGCCTGCTGACGTTCGACGACGGACTTAAGGAGCACTTCCGCGAAGTGACGCCCATTCTCGCGGACGCTCATGTTCAAGGAGTATTTTTCCTGATCACCGGATGTCTCGAAGATCAAACCGTAGCGCCCGTCCACATGAATCACTTCCTGATGGCCAGCCTCGATTTCGATTCCTACCGGCGCGCCTTTCTCGAACGGTTGCGGGATTTGGATGCCGAAGCGCCCGATCCGGTGGCCGTTCCGGCGGCGACCGCGGCGCGCATCTATCCGTGGGACACGCCCGACATTGCAGCGTTCAAATGGTATTTCAACTTCCGTTTGGATTCTTCACTGCGCGATGAGGTTGTCAGCTCGCTGTTCCGCGAACACCTCGGCGCGGAGAACGCTTTCTCCAGAGAACTCTATCTCAATTGGGCGGAAGCGCGGGAAATGCGCCTTGCAAATATGGCGCTCGGCGGCCACTCGCATCGCCACAGACCGCTCAGCGGCATGCCGGAAGTCGAGATGGACTGGGATCTCTCGATGTGCCGGCGGCTGCTCGATCACCACCTTGGTCCACAGCAGTATTTGCCTTTCTGCTATCCGTACGGCAAACACGATTCGTTCAATAGTCACACTATCAGCATGTTGAAGCAGCTCTCCTTTGCGTGCGGTTTTTCGACAGAGAGCGGGGACAACCAGCCTGGAACGCAACTCTTCTCGATCTCGCGGATTGATTGCAAACGGGCCGGCGAGCGGCATTCCGCACTTGGAGGAGCACAGTGAGCGCCCTGAAAAGAAAAGTCTGCGTCGTCCTGGTCGACCGAGCCAACTATGGCCGGCTGAAACCCGTGATGGGAGCCATCCAGACGCAACCGGAACTCGAATTGCAGGTCGTCGCTGCCGGTACCATGGTCCTGGGCAGGTTCGGCCACCCCGTCGAACTGGTCCGCAAGGACGGCTTCCAGATCGACGGAGAAGCCTACATCGAAGTGGAAGGATCCACGCCCGCGACGATGGCAAAGTCGATCGGGTTCGGCGTCGTCGAATTCGCGAGCGAATTCCAGCGTCTGAAGCCCGACCTCGTGCTCTTAATCGGAGACCGTTACGAAGCCCTCGCGGCAGCGATTGCCGCCGCCTACATGAACATCTGCATCGTGCATATTCAGGGTGGAGAGGTCTCTGGCTCGATCGACGAGAGCGCACGCCATGCGATCTCGAAATTCTCGCACTTTCATTTCCCGGCAACGCGCCGCTCCGCCGAATATCTGTTGCGCATGGGGGAATCGCCGGAGTCCATTCTCGGCGTGGGTTGTCCAAGCAGCGACCTCGCGCGGAACCTCAATGGCGCACTGTCCGACGATGCCATAAATGGCACCGGCAGCGGCGCAGAGATCGATCTATCGCGGCCGTTCCAACTCGTTATTTTTCATCCGACGACGACGGCCTACGGCTCCGAACAACAGCAGATGGACGAGTTGCTGCTAGCGCTCCTGCACCTGAACACTCAGACAGTGCTGCTGTGGCCCAACATCGATGCGGGTTCTGACCAGATCAGCAAGACGATCCGGATCTTCCGTGAACAGCATGCACCGGATTGGCTTCGCACGATCACCAATCTCTTACCGGAACAGTATCTGCATGTGCTCGCACACGCAGCCTGTGCAATCGGAAATTCGAGCAGCTTCGTTCGCGACGCCGGCTACTTCGGCACGCCCGTCGTCCTTGTCGGCGAACGCCAAGATGGACGGGAGACCGACATCCATGTAACTCCGGTTACTCCGGTAGCGGCACGAATCGCCGCCGCAGTCGATGCGCAGTTACGGCATGGCCGCTACGCCCCAAGCACGTTGTACGGGGATGGTTTTGTTTCCGCACGAATCGCTTCCGCCCTGGCGCGGCTGGAGCCATACAAGCAAAAGCGCCTCCATTATGTTCGCGAAGCGGCGGAGGCCGAACGGGTAAATGGGAATGCGAATTATCGGAATCGTGACGGCGCGTGGCGGCTCGAAGGGAATCCCGCGCAAGAACATCGCGCCACTCCTGGGGAAACCATTGCTGGCCTACACGGCTGAAGCGGCGTTGGCTGCCCGCAGACTGCAACGAGTTGTGCTTTCGACCGACTCGGAGGAGATCGCACAGGTGGGCTTGCAGTACGGTCTTGACGTGCCTTTTCTGCGACCGCCAGAACTCGCCAAAGACGACACGCCGACCGTACCCGTGCTACAGGATGTGGTGCGGCGGCTCGAGTTGACCGGCGAATTCTATGATGCCGTGTTCTTGCTCCAGCCCACGAACCCGTTGCGTAACGCCTCCGACATCGACGGCGCCGTGGAGCTGTTTGAAAGTACCGGCGCGGATTCCGTGATCTCTTTCGTCGACGCTGGCGAGAAGCACCCAGCCAGGATGAAGTTCATCGACGCCGGCGGCCGGGTGCTGGATCCTTCATTCGCGGAGGAGTTCGAGGGCCAACCGCGGCAGCAGTTGCCCAAGCTGTTCCTGCGTGAAGGCTCCGTTTACCTGACGCGCATGGACGTGCTGATGAAGCAGGGTTCGCTCAAGGGCCGCGATTGCAGAGCGTGGATCATGCCGCGAGAGCGGGCATGCAACATAGATGACGAGTTCGATCTCTTTTTGGCCGAGCAGATGCTGAGGTACCGGCATGAACAACACCAACATACTGATCTCCGAGTCGAACGGCTTTTCGCCTAAGGCGCTGGATCTGCTGCGCAGCGTGGCGCACGTGGCGCTGGCGGATCTGGATCGTGACGGCTTGAAGTCCGCATTGGAGGACACCGACATTCTGTGGGTCCGTTTGCGGAACCAGATCGACGACGGCATCCTCGAACACGCGCCTCGGCTCAAGCTGGTTGCCAGCGCCACCACTGGCCTCACCCACATCGACAAAGCGGCACTCGCGGAGCGCGGAATTACGCTCGTTTCGCTCGCGGGAGAAGGCAACCTGCTCCGCGATGTGCGCGCCACAGCGGAACATGCGCTCGGTCTCATGCTCGCTTTAATCCGGCACATTCCACAGGCGCACAAGCATGTGACCGAAGGCGGATGGGACCGTGACGCATTCCTCGGCTCGGAGCTATTCGGCAAGACGGTGGGCGTGATTGGCTACGGCCGTCTGGGCCGCCTGGTAGCCGGCTATCTGCTCGCCTTTGGATGCGAGGTAATTGCCGCCGATCCCGCAGCGCTGCCCGGAACCTTGGATCCGGGCGTAACACTGGTATCGCTGCACCAACTCTTGCGCCGTGCGGACATCGTCACAGTTCACGTGAATCTCTGTGAAGCCAACCATGGCTTCCTCGGCGAGCCGCACTTTGAGTGCATGAAGCCGGGTAGCTACTTCATCAACACATCGCGCGGCGAATTGCTCGACGAGGCTGCGCTCTTGCGCGCCCTGGAAACGAACCGCTTAGCCGGCGCCGCGCTCGACGTCCTGTGCCACGAGACATCGCTCGGCATGGGCATTTCGCCTTTGGTTAGCTATGCCGCGGCGCATGACAACCTGCTGATCACGCCCCACATTGGCGGCTGCACCGTCGAATCGATGGAAAAGACCGAGTACCTGCTCGCGCAGAAGCTCCACCATTACCTGACTTCACGGCTGGGCGGCCCGTTCCTCGCGAAGAGAAATGGCACCGCGGCGTTGCCGCTCCAGGCTTAACTTATGACAGACATAGCAATTCGAATCGACGGTCTCTCCAAGCAGTACCGGATTGGCGCCGCGCAGCAGGGGTACCGGACCTTGCGCGAGACGATGATGGACAGTTGGCGCAGGCCGGCGCAGGCCCTTCGGCGGCGAATGCGCCAGGGTTTCAAGCGCGGACCGGCATCCACAGAGGACACGGAACTGTTGGCGTTGAAGGATGTGAGCTTTGAAGTCAAGCGCGGCGATGTGGTCGGGATCATCGGCCGCAACGGCGCGGGCAAGAGCACACTATTGAAAGTTCTCTCGCGGATTACTGAGCCAACCACTGGCAGCATCGATCTGTATGGCAGGGTCGGCACGCTACTCGAGGTCGGCACCGGCTTCCACAACGAACTTACCGGGCGCGAGAACATCTACTTGAACGGCGCAATCCTTGGAATGAAGCGAACCGATATTCAACGCCAATTCGACGAGATCGTTTCGTTCGCGGAGGTCGAGAGATTCATCGATACCCCGGTAAAGCACTACTCTTCCGGAATGTATCTGCGCCTCGCCTTCGCCGTCGCCGCGCATCTGGATCCGGAAATCCTGCTGGTCGATGAGGTTCTCGCGGTAGGCGATCTCGCGTTTCAGAAGAAGTGCCTCGGCAAGATGGACGATGTCGCCAAACAGGGACGTACGATTCTCTTCGTGAGCCACAATATGGGAGCGGTTCGCTCGCTGTGCAACAACGGCGTTGTGCTGAACGAGGGCGAGGTCGTGGCATCCTGCGACATCGCATCCGCGATCGAAACCTATTACAAACTCACGAATGCCAGTGACGCTATCCCGCAGGCCGGGATGCGCAAAGCCGGCAGGCACGGCTTCGGAACGCTCTCGCTGGCCAGTCACGAAGGCACTTCGATTCAGCAATCGGAAGCATTTGAAATAGCCGCGGAGCTGCGTATCGGCTCTCCGGTTGCGGGCTTCACAATCCTCTGCATGTTGGACGACATGCACCAGCGCAGAGTCTTTCACTTGCGCGGCGAGAGCTCCGACATCCTGCCTCGCCAGCAGTGGCAGGGAACGCACGAGCTCCGCTTGAAGTTGCCGGCGTTGTGGCTGGAGCCGGGTCTTTACACGATCTATTTCAAGATCATGCTGTGGGGCGAAGACGGCGGGCCGCGCATCGTCTCGGATCCGCTCCATCTCGACGTTGGCGGAGTCAGTTGCGGGCGGGGATCGATCTTGAGCCCGCAAGCCGGCTGGTCGTTTACAGGAAGCGCTACTTCTCGCGCATAGGCCATGGCAACCGTGCAACCTTTACCGTCCAATCCTCTGGAGGGATTGCTGCCGCTCATGCGCCAGAGAGGCGTAAGCGTGTCCGTGGAGGAGTTTCAACAGATCGTCAATAGCGTCTATCATGACCGGGAAGCTGAGGTCTACGATGAGATTCACCGGGCGATGTGGCTCGCACTGCCGGAGCAATTTTCCCTCCTCGTCGGCGATTGTCTGAATGATGGGCTGTTCGCACAGCGGCCATTGCGGGTCCTTGACGTGGGATGCGGAACGGGAGCGAGCGCGAATGCTCTTTTGCGAACACAGATCGGCGAGCAAATCCATCACATCGATCTGCTCGACACCTCCGCGGAGATGCTCCAGCATTGCGGCCGGCGAGCGTCGATTCGAAAAAGGAGCCACAGTCTGATCCACGGTACATTGGATGATCTGCCGCCCGGGCAGCGCTACGGATTGATTCTCTCGTGCTCCGTGCTGCACCACCTGCCGGATTTGACGAGCTTCTGCGAGAGCGTCAGTCGTCGTCTTGCTCCTAAGGGCGTATTTCTTCATCTACAGGATCCGAATGGCGAGTATCTCGAGGACAACGAATTGCGCTGGAGGACAGAACGCCGTGACCTGGCAGTGCGGGATAAGCTCCAGGCGATGGCACGCAGAGCCACGCCGGGCGGGCTCCTTCGCTGGGTCCGGCGCAGCCTGACGGGTGTGACGGAATCGGGAGTGATTGGAAAAGTGAACGATGCGCTACTGCGCTCTGGCGTGATCCAGTCGCCCATGGACGCCGAGGAGATCTGGAAGATCACCGATCTTCGAGTGCATGACGGGCACGGTGTTTCGATCGGAGAGTTGAAAACCGCGCTCCCGAATCTGGAATTGGTTTCAGTTCGCTCCTATGCGTTCTTCGGCCGAATGCGCAGCGAATTGCCGCTTCGTCTGGCTAAACAGGAAGACGAGCTGATTAGCGCGCGAGCGCGCAACGGACTCTACGTCGGTGCGGCGTGGAAGCGCGTCGAGGTGCCCGCATGATTGTCTCCGAACAGAACCGTCTTCAGGTAGTGCTGTTGGTTCCCGACGGAGTGGGAATCAGGAATTTCGTCCTCGGCCGGTTTCTCGACGATCTGTCGGCCACGGCTGACGTTCACGTCTTTCACGTGATTCCCGAAGAACTGCTCGCGCCTTACTGCGATCGTTGCCATCCGTCGGTCCGCTGGTATTCTCTCGTTCCGTACCGGCAGACTCGTACCGCGCTGAGTTTGCAGGATTCGCTTGGCTACGCTCATATGTACTGGGCCAACACGATGTCGATGCAGCGCGCATTGAGCCGGCCGCTAAAGGGACCGTGGCGGTCGCGGCTCTTCGTCCGCGCCACGCGTCTGGCGGCCAGAGCGTCGGCGACGCCCCGAGCGATGAAGTGGCTGGATGCCGCGCTCTGCTCGGTCGTCCGCCGCAGGCCGGAGACGGCGAAGTACACGGAACTCTTCCAAAGGATCCGTCCCGATGTCTTGTTCTGTTCGCACCAGCGCCCGACATCTGTGCTGCCGGCCGTATTGGCCGCACGCGATCTTGGAATTCCGACCGCGTCTTTCATCTTTAGTTGGGACAACCTGAGCAGCAAAGCCCGCATCGCCGCACCATTCGAACAATACCTGGTGTGGAGCGATTTCATGGCTGGAGAGTTGAAGCAGTATTATCCCGAGATTTCCGACCGGCAAATCCATGTGGTCGGAACTCCGCAGTTCGATCCTTATGCGGACAAACGCCTCTTGTGGAGCCGCGAAGAATTCTTTCGCAGGATCGGTGCGGATCCCGGCCGGCCGCTGATCTGCTATTCCGGCGGAGACGCAGGCACATGCCCCGAAGACCCCAAGCATGTCGCGGCTCTTCTGCAATTGATCCGTGACGGCCAAATACGCAACAACCCGCAAGTTCTCGTGCGGCCGGTCCCCGTGGACGACGGATCCCGCTACGCTTCTGTCCGGGCACAATACCCCGAACTGCTCTTCGCGCAACCTCGCTGGATTCATACGGTGCCTGGGAACTGGGCTCGCGTGATCCCTACCGCCGAAGACGTCCAGTTTCTGGTGAATCTCACCGAGCATTGCGACATGAATGTGAATCTGGGATCGACCATGACGCTGGACTTTGGAATTCACGACAAGCCAGTTGTCAACACTGCATTCGATATGAGTGACCCGCCGCTCTTTGGAATGCCGGTCTGGGAGTATTACTACAAATATGAGCATTTCCAGCCGGTTCTGAAATTTGGAGCATCCCGCGTCGCACGCTCCGCTGGCGAGCTAGCCGAATTCGTCAACGCCTACTTAGAACAGCCTTCGCTCGACCGCGAAGGACGCCGCAAACTTGTCGACTTGCAGGTCGGCGTACGCCTCGGTGAATCCGGCAAGCTCATTGCCGGGACGCTCGAGCGTATTGCCCGGCAACGCACGGAATCGCGCATCTCGACACTGGTCTCAGCATGAGTGATCACAGCATGATTTCAGCCGCATCACACACGACGATTCCATCGGCCGACGCCATCGCGCTGTCTCGACTCATGGCGCGCGTCGGCGTGCACGTTCCTTTGCGCGAGTTCCTCGACGCGGCCATTCTGGCCTTTGCGTCGGCACAGAAACACGTGTACCCGGTCGACATGCACGCACGCTTTCGTGCGTGCCCATCTCATCAGGATTTTCGCGGTGCTCTGAAAGCGGCGCGAGACAACATGTCGCGGCCTCTTTCGATTCTGGTGATCGGCGGAGCAGCCCCTTACACAGCTCGCAGTTCCGATTACGCAGCTCACGTCACGCGTGAGGTGTTTGCGTCCAGCAACTCGTGTGAACTCTCCCAACTCGATGTAACGCCGGGCGACCTGCAGTCGCCCCGCGGCGGCCGTTTCGATCTCATCGTCACGCACTCGCTAGCGCACTACTTTTTCGACCTTTCATTGTTTTTCCAGTTCGTCCGCGCACACATGAAGCCGGCGTCTGGATATGTGATCGGACAGGAACCGAACCGCCGTTTCTGGGCGAACATCGAGTGCCAGCGGTTCATGAATGAGATGGAGACAACGAAGGTCCGCCATCCGCTCGACAAGTATCTACGGCCCACCAGGTACGTTTCATGGATTAAGCGTCGAATAACTCAGGAACAACACTCATCCGTCGAGGATCTGGTCAATGCAGCGCTACGAAAACGGTTCGAGATGCGTGGCGCACTGACGTTGAAAGAGATCCATCGTCTCGCGGATCCTCACTTCCCCGACGAGTTGCCGGGCGTCTGCCGGATGGGCTCCGACGGCCTGGATTGGGAACGCGAGCTGCCAGCGTGGCTGCCCGGCTTCACGCCAGCTTGGGTTGGTACGGCGCGGCATCTCGGCAAAGCGAATCCCCGATCGCTGCCGCTTCGCTGGCAGGAGACGGCCAGCGCCCTCGCAGCCCGCTATCCACTCGACGGGAGCGTTTTCTCGGCGTTCTTTCACGGTACGGGAAGATCATGAAGCTCTGCTTTCTGTGCAATGAATATCCACCAGCGCCGCATGGCGGAATTGGAACCGCCACGCAGGCGACGGGCCGCGCGCTGGTCGCCCGGGGCCATATCGTGAAGGTGATTGGACTATACGCCGGACAACTTGCAAACCCGGCCTACGAAGACGATCGCGGCGTACAAGTCCACCGGATTCCCTGCCCTGGCGGTCGCTTCGGCTGGATCGCTGGACGCTACAGGTTATTCACAACATTGGCGCGCTGGGCCGCCGGCAAGGAAATCGAACTGATCGAGGTCGCCGACTGGGAAGGACCCGCCGCGGGATGGGGCGCATTGCCGGTTCCCGTCGTCGTACGGCTACATGGCTCGTTGAGCTACTTCGCACGGGAGACCGATGCACGAATCCAACGGCGCGCACTTTTTCTGGAACGCAAGTCGTTCCATCGCGCCACCTATTGCGCTTCGACGAGCCGTTACACGGCGGCGGTCACGGAGAGCCTGTTTGGCCAACATCGGAGTTCGGTCGAGGTCATCTACAACTTCGTGGAAGTCGACCGTGAACTGCCTCCGACCATTCGCTCCAGCAACAAGGTGGTCTTCTCCGGGACGCTGACAGCGAAGAAAGGCGTCGTGCCGCTGCTTCGCGCGTGGCCTGAGGTTCTGCGGCTGCACCCAACCGCGGAGTTGCATCTATTCGGCAAGGACGGCTGCGACGAGGGTCAGTCGATGCGCGCAAGACTGCAGGCGATGTTGACAGCCGGCGAGTCCGCTTCGGTTCACTTCCACGGCTACGTGGACCGCCGCCGTCTGCGCGATGAATTACAGACTTGCCGCCTCGCTGTCTTTCCGTCGTACTCGGAAGCGTTCAGCCTCGCTCCTCTCGAAGCGATGGGCGAGCAGTGTCCCGTAATCTACACGAAGAGATCGAGTGGACCGGAGCTGATCGTCGACGGCAGCAACGGATTGCTGATCGAACCCGATAACACCGCGGAATTGGCTGAGGCGATCTTGCGCGTTTTGCGCGACGATGGCCTCGCCGCCAGAATCGGTGAAGCCGGGCGGACGACAGTGCTTGAAAAGTTTTCGCCGCACGCGCTGCTGCCGCGCTACGAAGAGTATTACGAAGAGTGCAGGCAGCGGTTCGGGGCGCCGGCGCCGCGGCGTGGGGTGTTTGCGAGGTTAGGGTTACTCGGACATGCGTGATACCGGATTGATACCACTGCAAGGTTGGAAGCGGAGCCATTCTCTTCCCGGTTGCCTTGAGGACTGCTCGCTCGTCGTCGCCACCTTTAAGCGCCCCGACGATGTGCTCGCGCTTCTCGCGGCGGTCGAGCGGTTGGAGAAACAACCCGCCGAGATCGTGATCGTGGATGGATATCCGGCCGCCGGTCTGGGGACGCGGGTGCTCGATTGGGTAGAAACGAGGAGCGTCACCTTTGATCTGATCTACGCACAGAGCGAGCCCGGACTCACACGGCAGCGCAACGCCGGTATCGATCTCAGCACGCGGCGCTACGTTTGTTTCCTCGATGATGACGCGATTCCGCTGGACGGATATTTTGAACGCATCCATGAACTCTTCGCGGCCGACACAAGGCACGATATCGGCGCCGTGGGCGGATGTGTGATGAATGAGATTGATAAGCCCATCTCGCGCCGCTGGCGGCTGCGTTTCGCTCTTGGCCTGGCGCCGCGCCTGGAACCGATGATTTACCACCGCAGTTGCACACACACACCGCGCGGGCTGATGAAACCGTTCACGGGCGCACGCAGAGTCGATGTGTTGCCGGGCTGCACGTGGTCGTTCCGGCGCGAAACGCTGGATGTCTTCCGGTTCTCCGAATTTTTCCAGGGATACTCGCAGGGGGAGGATCTCGAGATGTCGTTGCGGGTCGGCAGCCGCTGGAATCTGGTGTGCTGCGGCGACGCGCGCATCCTCCACAACGCCTCGCCGGCCGGGCGCCCGCACCAGTTCCTACGCGGCAACATGGAAGTCGTCAACCGTTTCTTCATCTGGAAGCGGCATACGCCCGATGCGGAGTGGCGCTACGTGGCAAACTTCTGGCTCGACATATTATTTCTCCAGGCGATGGATTTCGCGTGGTTCTGCGCAAAGCCATGGAATGCCGACCCACTGCGGCACGCGGCAGGCCTCACGCTCGGCTCGCTACGGTGTCTGGTCGCGCCGCCTCGCTTCGACGAACCGCCAGCCCGCCCGCAATATCAATTGGCGAGCGTCGAACAGCCGGATGCACAGGTGGTTCAACAATGACAGGTTCACTCACATTCGAGAGCAACTATCTGGTACGCCCCGCGATACAGCGGGCCGCACGGCTCAGCCCGGACTGGCGGGTGCTGAGCGAAATCGCGATGTGCGTGGTACCGTCGCTCGCGGCAGTCGCCGCCGGAAAGCCGGACGTGGGAGCAATTCTCTACTATGTCGCGCTGCTCTGTATCCTGCTGCAGCACGCCCTGCTTCGCGATCCGCTGCGCTTCCTGTCGTTGCTGGTCGGCACGATCCCGGCAATGATGATCTTCCGCGACCATTTCTACTACAACTCGCCCCAGGTGTTATTTGCCACGGGACTAGTGCTCTTATTCGAGACCAAGCGCCAGAGCGCGACCGTGCTCTGGCGCGACCCGCTAGTCAAAGCAATAATTGTCGCGATGACCGTTTACTGGCTGCTGGCGTTTGCGATCACCCGAAACTATGCGGCCAACCTGCGGGCTCTTGAACTCGCGTTTTCGGTCGCTGCGATTTGTGTACTGGGCCGGCGCCGCCCGCTGCTCTGTACAGCCTTGCTCGGAATTGCGGTTAACATCCTTCTGCAGGGTCTTGCGCTGCTGCGCTTTGGCGACCGTCTCGGCATGGCGGAGATGGAAGGCGGAAGGGTTGGCAATCCGATCTCTTTCGGCATTCCCTCGGCGCTGGTGTTCCTGCTTTGCATCGCGCATCGGGGAGAATGGCTGATGCTGCGTGAGCATCCGGTATGGCGCGCCCTGATCACGCTGCTCTCTGCGATCGCACTGTTGCTATCGACATCGCGCGGAAGCTGGCTCGTCGCCTTCGGCGGCCTGATAGTAATTTTCATCACCGACCGTGGACAGCGCAAACAGCTGCTGGGTTACGCGAGCCTGGTCTTCCTGGCCGGCCTGCTGTTGTCGCAGTCTTCCGCTGGAACCACGTTCGGCAGCTATCTCAATAAGACCTTCGATCCCGAGCAGAGCTGGGCCAAACGCACAACCGGCCGAGCCGCACAATGGAGCGCCTTCCCTACTGTGCTTGCAGCTTCGCCGGTCTGGGGCTTCGGCCCTGGAACAGGCCGCGACATCGCCGCCATCTACGCCGGCCGCTATATCATCTGGCACTCGCTTTATTTGCAGATCGGAGCCGAAACCGGGCTACTCGGGTTGTCGCTTCTCGCGCTCTTTCTATTCGCACTATTTCAGCGCGCCACAAGGCAATTGCGGACGAAAGCGACGGTCATCCCGCTCCTCGGAGCGTTGGGCTACGCTCTGATCGGCGTCTCGGTCCCCGGCCTGGATGCGGCGTCAGGCCTATTTCTCGGCCTCGGTCTCTTGAGTCTCAAGGGAAAGCTATATCGAGTAACACGCATTCAACTTACTTAATTTATCGAATGTGCCGGCCGGCTCCCATACGCAGTGCGGGAGCGGCCGGGGCAACAGGGCGCCGGGATCACGGCTCATCGCATCGAACCATATATCTTCCTCCGAGTGTATGGCTCCATGGCTGACCGTCCCCGGCGCCCTGGTTTTCTTCTAGACCCTCTCTACAGAAATGTCCATGCGACACTTGCAGACTAGATCATTACTGAAGACGGCGATCGGCCACACGCTCTGGCCGTTGACGAATCTGCTTGCACGTCGTCATGTCGGCGGCCGGCGCGGCCTGATACTGACCTTTCACTACGTCGGCGATCCGATTCTCCCGGGTGCAGCGGACGACCTGTTTTTGTCGCGCCGAGTGCTGGCGAAGGTGTTGGATTTCGTCTTGTCGCGACTCTCGCCGTTGTCGCCGCTTGAGTTCTTGGAGCGACTGTCGAGCGGCACTCTGCCACACAGTGCGACGATGCTGACCTTTGACGATTGCACCCGTGACGCTGTCACTGAAGCGCTGCCGGAACTCGAGTCGCGTGGCCTCTCGGCCTGCTTCTTCGTATGTCCGGCATTGATCGAGCAGCGACGCTCCGTACCTTCGCTCGAATTGATGGATGCGTGCGCACGTGCGCCCGAAGGCGAGCACCGGATTTGCATGGCGAGCTCCGTTCAGGAAGGCGGAAAGAGCGAGTTCGCATTCGGCATCCGCGACGCTGAATCGCGGAATACAGCGTTTCGCACACTTTGGCCTATCTTGTTCGCTACACCGAGTTCGCAACACAAGGCATGGCTCGATGGCCTTCGTGCCCAGTTCGGAATTGACTCGACGAAGCCGCACACTTATCCACTCGCAGACTGGAACGAGATCGCTCGCCTGCACGAGCGGGGCATGTGGATCGGCAGCCACACCATGCTGCACTCGACGATCTCCGCGGACGGCGCGGTGCAGTTTGCCGCCGATGTCGCTGCGGCCTACAAGTCTCTCGATGCCCGCTTTCCGTCAGCCCGGAAGATCTTCTGCTATCCCTATGGCCGTCCGGTGGATGCAACGGATAAGGCTTCACTGATCCTGGAGCGCGAGGGTACGGAATTCGCTTTCGTCACCCAAGGTGGACGTGCGCTGCCGGAACGGGATGGTCATTTGCGGCTGCGACGTGAGGATGCCGCGTATTCGCTAGGCGCGGCCAAACTTGCGCCCCTTCTCGCTCTGGTTCGCTAAGACAAGTAATGACACTGCAACTGCTCGACATCCGGAATTCGCGTCTCGAGATCGAGTCGGTCTGGAAACAACTGTCGAAAGACGGTGCGCCATCCTACTTCCTCTCGTGGGCCTGGATCGGTAATTGGATCGATAGTCTTCCGGCAAGCGTCGACCTGAAGCTAGCGGTCTTCCACGAGCAGGGCGAACCGGTGATAGCATGTTTCCTCGGCCGCTCGGTCGTCGTACGTCAGCGCGTTTTCCGGAGCCATGCGTACCTGCTCAATCAGACCGGCAATCGTGTCTTCGACCAGGTCTACATCGAGTACAACGGTTTTCTCTCAAAGCCCGGCGTTGTGGTGAACCTGCGCGAGATGGCGGACCTGCTGCCGGGAAAGTGGGAAGAACTCTTTCTTTCCGGCCTCGATCCGGGTGGACAACCGGCGCAATGCCTGGAACAGGAAGCCGGACCCTACCACTACATGATCGCCAACCGCCTTCCGTCCCCTTATGTCGATCTCGAGAGGGTGCGGCAGAGCGGCGGCGACTACGCCTCGCTCATGGGCAAGAATACGCGTTCGCAGATCCGGCGGGCTTATCAACTCTATCGGCAAAGAGGTGTGGTCGCCTGCGAAGTCGCTACGGATCAGCAAACCGCGGAATCGATTTTCGATGAGATGGTGGATCTTCATCAACGCTCGTGGGAGGCCCGCGGAAAGAAGGGCGCGTTCGCTTCGGAATGGTTCCGCGGTTTTCACCTGCGGCTGATCCAGGACCGTCTGGCGAGTGGCGAAATCCAATTGATCCGCGTGCGCTGCGGCACGGAGACGATTGGCTGCCTCTACAGCTTCAATTACAACGGCCGCGTCTATTTCTATCAGAGCGGTCTGTGCTATGAGGCGGACAATCGCATGAAGCCAGGCCTGATTTGCCACGCCGAAGCGATCCAGCACAACGCGCGGATGGGAGCCTCGGAATACGACTTCCTCGCGGGCTTCGACGCTTACAAGGAGCGCCTGGCGACACATTCGCGCACCCTGGTGTGGGCGCGAGTACAGAAACCGCGATTGAAGTTCCGCATCGAATCGATGGCCCGAGGAATCGCGCTGCACGCGATGGAACGCTATCGTGCGAGACGCAATGGACATCCGGGACGCCTCGTGCCGCTTGCGCAGCGCAGCCGGGGAGTTGCATGACAACCGCCGCGACAAAACGACTTCTGCGAAGACTCGCTCGCGTCGTCATGATCCGCAAGAAGCTACTGCTTTGTGCGGACGTGGACGGCGAAACGATTTCCGGCGCTCGGATTCCAGTGGAGTTCCGGCTGGGTGACGCCAAGGATCTCGCGAGCCTCGATCCGGTCGAGTATGGCTACGACGAAGACGCCCTGGCCTTCGGACACGAACGGCTTGCCGCTGGAGACCGTCTGATCCTAGGCGTCGCGAACGATCACGTGGTCTTCTGCGGCTGGGTCATGTTCCACCAACTCGACTTGGGAATACGTAACTACGCATTTCTGCCCGACGATGCGGCGTACACCTACAAGCTGTTCACGGTTCCCAGTTTCCGCGGAAACGGAATCTGCCGGGCCTACTACGTCTTTCTGAAAACATGGCTGGCGGGACTCGGCTACCGCCGCGTCGTTTGCTGGGTGGGCAACCGCAATTTGGCATCGCTTCGGACGCATTACAAGTCCGGGTTCAGTTCCGCCGGCACCATCTGGCAACTCGTTCTGACGGGCCGCTCCTTCTTCTTCTTGAATCGGCAGGCCCGGCAATTCGGCTTTGCGCTCAAGAACTCCGTCGACACCGCCGCAGCGGCCAACACTCCGTTGCACAACAAATAGCAGACCGGGAGATCGCAACACAGTGCGCCTACTCATCGTTTCCCACGTGATCCACTATCAACACGGCGGCAAGCTATACGCTTACGGCCCCTATGCCAGGGAGATCGACCTTTGGGCGGACCTCTTTGCCGAAGTCCAGATAGCCTCGCCGTGCCGCTACAGCGCACCCCCGGATGACAGTCTGCCCTTCGATCGGCCGAACATTTCGATCGTGCCGCAGATTGAAGCTGGCGGAACCACGCTGCTTTCGAAATTGAAACTCGCCGCGCTGACGCCGGCGCTCATCTGGAATCTGGCAAGAGCGATGGCGCGCGCCGATGCGATTCACGTTCGCTGCCCGGGTAACATCGGGCTGCTTGGCGCGCTGCTGGCGCCTTGCTACTCGCGCTTCCTGGTCGCCAAATACGCAGCGCAGTGGAATGGATTGCAGGGAGAACCGCTCTCGGCGCGATTCCAAAAAGCCCTGCTGCGTTCCCGCTTCTGGCGCGGCCCGGTGACCGTCTATGGGAAGTGGCCGGGGCAATCGGCGAACATCACGCCGTTCTTCACGTCGCTGCTCTCCGACGAGCAAATCTCGCGGGCTCGCGGCGCAGTGACGCAAGTACGCCCGGCCGGTGCATTGCGAGTACTCTACACCGGCCGCCTCTCGAAAGCGAAGAATGTCGATAGCGTGTTGCAGGCCGTGGCGCGAACGATTGCGGCGGGCAAGCGAGCTACATGCACGATTGTCGGCGAAGGCCCGGAGCGCGCCGCGTTGGAGCGGCTCAGCGCGTCACTCGGCATCAGCTCGGCGGTGACCTTCGCAGGGGGCGTCGGCTTTGATCAGATCCTGCACTACCTAGAGACCTCGGATGTACTTGCCCTGACCTCGGAGACGGAAGGCTGGCCGAAATCGATCGCGGAAGGCATGGCGTTCGGCTTGGTCTGCATCGGCTCCAACCGCGGCTTTGTTCCCGAAATGCTCGGAAGCGGCCGCGGGCTTGTCGTACCTCCGAGGGATGTCGATGCACTTGCGGCACTGCTGCTGGACATCGCAGACAATCCCGCAAAGTACGAAGCTATGCGCCTGCAGGCTTCCGCCTGGGCGCGGCAATACTCTCTGGAAGGCTTGAGAACGGCGATTCGCAATCTGCTAGAGGAGCGTTGGAGTGTCACTCTTGACTCAGTACCGCAAACCGCAAATACTATCTGACGCCCCAGATCCAGCAGCGCCGATCGGCGTGATGCAGATGTTGGACTCGCTGTCGATGGGCGGCGCTGAAAAGGTCGGCGTCAATCTTGCCAATCTTCTACCCAGAGACCGGTTTGCGCTCACACTTTGCACGACCCGCAGAGAAGGTCCGTTGGCCGCGAGTGTCGCCAGCGACGTCACTCGCCTCGAACTCAATCGGCGCTCCCGTTGGGATTGGACCGCTGTGCGTACACTCGCAACGTACATCCGGCGGCAGAACATTCGTCTTGTCCATGCACACGGCTCTTCGCTGTTCATGGCGCGCGTGACCGCTTGCCTCGCTGGCGGAGTTCCCGTGCTATGGCACGACCATTACGGGCGCTGTGAATTCGATGATCGCCCGGCCGCGCTCTATCGCCTGGGAACTCATAAGATCGACGGCGTCATCGTGGTAAACCAGATCCTCGCGGACTGGGCGCGACGGAGACTCCATGTTCCGGATGACCGGGTCTGGTACGTTCCAAATCTGGTGGAGTCGCCGGAACCCGCGCGGACTGCGCCTGAACTCCCCGGAATACCGGGAATGCGAATTGTTTGCGTCGCCAATATTCGCCCGCAGAAGGGCCACGTGACCTTGCTGCGCGCAATAAGCATCGTGACCAGGCGCTATCCCGCGGCACACCTGCTCCTCGTGGGCGATTACGCGGATGAATCATACTACCTCTCGGTGCGGAAACAGATCCCCGCGCTTGGCTTGGAGAACAACGTCACCGTACTGGGATGCAGAACCGACGTGCCGGCCATTCTGGTTCAATGCGACGTCGCGGTCTTGAGTTCGAGCTCTGAAGGACTGCCGCTCTCGCTTCTCGAGTACGGCGTCGTGGGTCTGCCCGCGGTGGCCACGTCGGTCGGGCAGTGCGCGGAGGTTCTGGACAATGGGCGGCTCGGCATTCTGGTTCCGCCGGAATCTCCGGAACGCCTGGCCGATGGTCTGATGCAGCTTCTGGGATCTCCGGGATTGCGCCTGGAGTTGGGCAGCGCGCTGCGTAGCGGAACTCTGGCGCGCTATGGAGCACCCGCCATCCTGAAACAACTTTGCCGGATCTACGACACTGTCTTGTCGCGATCGTAAGGAGTAATTCGACATGACCCACAAAATTCGATACGCTCCGGTGCTGCTAATCGCTCTGACTCTCTCCTGCGCCGGCACAGCGCGCACGCAGGTCGCGTCGCGCGAATATTTCGTCTCTCCTGACGGCTCCGAAACAGGCGACGGAAGCAGGGAGAACCCTTGGGATCTCGCGACAGCGCTGCGGCAACCTTCCGGCGTCGCGCCCGGAGATACAATCTGGCTGCGCGGCGGAACCTATGGTGACAGCAGCGGTCTCACCGAGTTCAAAAGCTATTTGAAGGGGACGGTCGAACGCCCCATCACCGTCAGACAATTCCCGCACGAGCGGGCTACCATCCTGGGGATCCTGTACATCTACGGCGAAAGTACATGGTACTGGGGTTTCGAGATCACGAGCACGGTGACAGACCGCTCCGGAGACACCAATGGAGCGTCTAAGAATTTCAATTCCCTGGACTGCTACGCGCCGAATACGAGGTTGATCAATCTGGTCGTCCACGATACGCGCCAGGGGCTTGGAATGTGGAGCGAGGCACCGGACTCCGAGGCCTACGGCAACATCATTTACTTTAACGGCTATCAGGCGTCCGACCGCGGCCATGGGCACGGCATCTACGTTCAGAACAACGACGGTTCGAAGCGGCTTGAGGACAACATCCTATTCGACCAGTTCGGCGTCGGCATCCATGCATATGCCACATCGAACGGTTACGTCCGCAATATCACGGCGGAGGGCAACATCGCATTCAGCAACGGCGGGCTCTCCGCAAAACAAGCCTTCGACGACAACATTCTCTTCGCAGCGGACGGCGGCCTGGAGAACATTGTGATCCGCGACAACTATACTTTTCATCCGGCCGTGAACCCGGTCGGCTACTCGCGCGTCGGATGGCAGTTCAGTCCGGCTAACCGCAACGTGATCGTCAAGGGCAACTATTGGATCGGCGGATATATTTCGCTGCTTGTGTACCGCTGGAGTCAAGTCAGTCTCACACAGAACACATTTTACTCCGACGGATCTTACGCAATGATGCTCGACTTGCTGCCGGAGCAGGACACTTCCGCCTACGAATGGAATCAGAACACTTACTACGGAACCGGTAAATGGTTCTATCGCGGCAAGGAGACTTCGGAGTGGGATACGTGGAGACAGTGGAGCGGGCTCGATCAGAATAGCATCCGCAACGCGTCCAAACCCACGGGAGCTTGGACGATCGTGCGCCCGAATAAGTACGAGCCCGGACGCGCCAACATTGCCATCTACAATTGGGAACTCTCCGACACCGTCGATGTCGACGTTTCCGCCGTCCTGAAAGACGGCGATGCCTGGGAACTGCGGGATGCGCAAAACTATTTCGGCACACCGGTCGCCACTGGCACTTATCGTGGAAAGCCCATTCGAGTTCCGATGAAGAACCTGCGCGTCGCGACGCCGCTGGGTTGTGTACCTACGCTACCCGTGCATACCGCGCCGCAGTTCGGCGCCTTCATATTGCTTCCAGTAGAGACAACCAATGACAGCGTACAGTGAGACTTCCGTTCTGGTGATAGGCAATTTTCTCTCCGGACACACCGGGGTGCGTTGCGTCTGCGAAGATCTAGCGGAGCGCCTGTCGGAGTGCGGATGGAACGTGTTGACCGCCTCTGCGCGGGCCACTCGTCTGTCGCGAACGGTTGACATGGTTCGAACCGCATGGAACAGCCGTCGCGACTATCGCATTGCGCAAGTTGAGGTGTACAGCGGGAAAGCGTTCGTCTGGGCGGAAGCCGTGTGCTTCACGCTGCGGCTTGCCCGCAAGCCTTATGTATTGACCTTGCACGGAGGATGCCTACCAACGTTTGCGGCCCGGAACGCGCGCCGCGTACGCCGTCTGTTGAGCAGCGCGCGAGTCGTGACTGCGCCGTCAAACTACCTCGTCGAGCAAATGCGCCCATACTGTGAAACCGTGCGCCTGGTGCCGAACGCACTTGATCTCAGGAACTATCCGTATCGCCAACGTCGGACGGTAACTCCTCGACTGGTATGGCTGCGGGCCTTCCATGAGATCTATGCACCGGATCTGGCGGTACGTACGCTGGCTCTCGTGAGAGCCACTGTTCCCGGCGCGACGCTGCTTATGGTCGGCCCGGATAAGGGCGACGGCAGCTTGGAAAAGGCGCGCGCTGAAGCCCGCCTGCTCGGACTCGAAGAATACGTCCAATTCCAGGGATGCGTACCGAAGCCGGAGGTAGGCAAGTGGCTCCAAAAGGGAGACATTTTTCTGAACACGACCACGATTGACAACGCCCCCATCAGCGTCCTGGAGGCTATGGCCTGCGGACTGTGCATGGTTAGTACAGACGCCGGCGGCATTCGGTACATGCTCCACGATGAACGGGATGCGCTGCTCGTACCCGTTGGTGACGCCGCTGCGATGGCCTCCGCCGTACTCCGGCTGATTTGGGAGCCGGGACTCGCCGCAACTATTTCAGGAAACGCACGCCACACTGCGGAAGCGTCGGATTGGCCTGTGGTGCTGGCTCAATGGCGCGCTCTGTTGGCGTGAGAAAGGAAGCAGCATGACGAACGCTCAAATGATTCCAGATGTGAAGCAGCCTATTGAATCCCCGATGAAGTTAATGGAAGCCCTGCGCATCCTGAAGCCGGTCTCCGCCGAGGCGCGACCGTTCGCCGTGGATCTGGTTTGCGGATTCACCCCTTTGCATCTCGAGACGTTTCTCGCAGCGCACATGCAATTGCTGCTACCCGGCGAACAACGCGTCACGATGCAGACCGGAATCTATGGAGATCTTGCCGGTTCCTTGCAGCGCCTCGAAAAGTCGACTGCGGCGGCGGCGGCTCTTCTCATCGAGTGGTCCGATTTCGACCCGCGCCTCGGAATCCGCCATCTCGGTGGTTGGGGCTCGGAGCATTTCGACGACATTCTCGACCACTCGCGCAGGAAGGCTGCGGAATGGATGGATAGCTTCCAACACATTTCGTCCTCGATTCCACTGGCCGTCTCCATGCCAACGCTTCCGCTGCCTCCGATTGCCAGTACCTCAAGTGCGCAATGCGGACACTTCGAATTGTTCCTGCATGAGCTTACTGCGTCGCTGGCCTCGACCCTCGCGGCGCGTCCGCACACGAGAGTCGTGAATCCAAGCCACCTGCACCGCCTGTCGCCGCTCGCGGAACGTCGCGATGTTCGCTCCGAACTGGTTGCAGGATTTCCTTACAGCGCCAGGCACGCGGCCGTTCTCGGCAGCCTGCTTGCCGCGCTGCTGCAGCCGGCCGGTCCTAAGAAAGGACTGATCACGGATCTCGATGACACCCTATGGAAGGGTATCGTTGGGGAAATCGGCCCTGCGGAAATCTCCTGGGACATCGAACATGGCAGCCAGCTTCATGGTCTTTACCAGCAGATGTTACGGGCATTGTCAGCCCAGGGGGTGCTGCTGGCCGTGGCGAGCAAGAACGAGCCGGGAGTTGTCGAAGAGGCATTCCAGCGCCACGACCTGGTGATCGACAAGAGCCGCATTTTTCCTTTTGAAGTTCACTGGGGCGCGAAATCGTCGTCAGTGTCGCAGATTCTGCGCGAATGGAATGTCGGCGCCGACAGTGTCGTCTTCATAGACGATAGTCCGGCGGAATTGGCTGAGGTTGCTGCCGCCCACCCGGAGGTGCAGTGTCTTCTCTTTCCGAAGAAGGATCCGGACGGCGCGTTCCAGCTCTTTGAAACGCTGCGGGATCTCTTTGCGAAGGAAACGGTGACCGAGGAAGATAGGCTGCGGCTCGAGAGTTTGCGCCAGGCGAGTCTGCGGCGCAGCGGCTCGGACGGCGCGAATCCACACTCAGAATCGTTTCTTGTCGGCGCGGACGCGCAACTGCATTTTAGCTACACCAAGAACCCGGACGACACCAGACCGTTTGAACTCGTCAACAAGACCAATCAGTTTAATTTGAATGGCCGTCGGGTCACTCCGGCCGACTGGTGCAGACGGCTCGACGAGCCTTCGTGCATTCTGCAGGTCGGAAGCTATAGCGACAAGTTCGGCCCGCTCGGACGGGTCTCCGTTCTCACCGGACGCCTCGCGAGTACTTCGTTGATCGTCGACACCTGGGTGCTCAGTTGCCGTGCATTCAGCCGGCGTATCGAGCATCAGTGCATCAAACAACTCTTCGAACTCTACCCGGTGACGACGATTCGCTTCCGGTTTCTGGAGACGCCGAAGAATGCTCCGTTGCGCGCTTTTCTGGGAGAGTTCGTGCCGCTCCCGATTGAAACGGAAGTCGAGTTATCGCGTGCGGCGTTTTTTGCTAAGGCCCCCAATTTGCACCACCGGGTTACCACGATCCAGTGATCGCAGCGACCAGATAGAAGCACGTGAATCTCACCATCTCATTCGATTACGATTCGCCGGCGGGCTATCGCGAATCCTTTACGCTGCGGGACATCGCTGCGGATTCCGACTATGCCGGCGCCTCGGCGCTGCTCGCCGTCCTCACCCGGCATGCGGCACGCGCCACCTTCGGAGTGGTTGGCAATGCCGCGCTCGAAGGTGTGCCACCCGAACACTGTGCGGATCAGATTCGCGCGCTGCACGCGGCGGGACACGAGATCGCGTCGCACTCCATGCTGCACCGCTACATTCCATCAATGACGGACGCAGTGTTCCTTGATGACGCGCGGCAGAGCCGCCTGACGCTCGAACGCTGCATCGGCGCGCCGGTCTGTGGCTTCATCCCGCCCTTCAATCGCCCGATGCATTTTCCCGGACGCGGCGCGTTCAGCGTGAGTGAGACGCTCGGCATGCACGGCCGCGGGCGCGGACGGCAAAGCGTCTCCTCGATGTTGCGGCTGCTCTCAGAGGCCGGGTACGGGTGGTCGCGCGTAAGTTATCAGAACAAGTTCGCGCAAGCGTTCCGATGGCTAAATCCGTCGCGCGAGGGCAAACTGCAACAGCCGTTTCTACATCACAAGATGCTGGCGATTCCGTTGCACTGTACAGGCTTCGGAGACACGGCGCTCGCGCTTGTGCGGCGCTGGATGCGTTCCAATCTGACGCTCGCGATCTACGCGCATCCGAATCAGGCCTTTGCGGACAACGAGCAAAGTGCGGCCGCCCTCGACTCCTTTCTGGAGGAGATCGCAGCAGATCGCGCGGCCGGCAGGATCCATCTCGAAACGATGGCGGAAGTCGAAGTCCGTCACCGGCGCGCGTTCGCATGCCAGCCCGGGCACGAGCAGACGCTACACGTCCGCCACATCCAAGACTGAGAAGAAATTCCATGGACAGCAGACTCCTATCTCTATACAACAAGCTTCCGTCCGGTCCTCGCAGTCTGGCCGCGAGCCTCCACGGCTGGATGCTCTACAGGGAGCGTTACGGACCGGAATCCGAACACCTTGTCGAGCAGGCGCTCGAACACGACCGCTGGACGCTACCGCAACGCAAGCGCTGGCAGGAGGAACGGCTTTCCTACGTTTTGAACCGCGCCGCCACGCGGGTTCCCTACTATCGCCAGTATTGGGCACAGCGCCGTGCGGCAGGAGATCGCGCGTCTTGGGAATACCTGGAAAACTGGCCGGTACTCGAAAAGTCTGCGATCCGCGAAGACCCTCGCGCCTTCGTCGCCGACGACTGCAATGTCCGCAATATGGTGATGGAAGCGACCAGTGGAAGTTCCGGAACTCCGCTGACGCTGTGGCGCAGTCACGCCACCGTACGCGCGTGGTATGCACTATTTGAAGCGCGCGCCAGACGCTGGTACGGTGTCTCCTATCGCCACCGGTGGGCAATACTGGGCGGGCGCCTGGTTACGCCCATCGCACAGAAGCACCCGCCTTTCTGGGTGTGGAACCATCCGTTGAAACAGTTGTACATGTCGTCGTATCACCTTTCGTCGTCGACGATTCCCTACTATCTCGAAGCGTTGAAGCGATACCGCGTCGACTATCTGCTCGGATACCCCTCTTCGCTCGAAGCCTTGGCGGCCTGTGCGTTCGAAACCGGCTGGAAAGGCACCTCGCCTGCCGTCATCGTCACGAATGCGGAGCCGCTCGACAGCTTTCAGAAACAATTGATTGAGAGAGCATTTCGCTGCCCGGTGCGGGAAACGTACGGAATGGCGGAGATAGTTGCCGCCGCCAGCGAGTGCCGCCAGGGCACGTTGCACCTCTGGCCGGAAACCGGTTGGATTGAGGTGCTCGACGAAGGCGTACCAGCAATGTCCGGAGAGTTGATCTGCACGGGACTGCTGAATGCGGACATGCCGCTCATTCGTTACCGGGTGGGAGACCGCGCCACCCTCGCGCCGTCGAACGGCATCTGCACCTGTGGACGCACGCTTCCGGCGTTTGCGTCGATCGAAGGCCGCAGCGACGACGTGCTCTGGACGCCCGACGGGAGACGCATCGGCCGGCTCGACACTGTCTTCAAGGACCGCCTGCCGATCGAAGAGGCACAGATCATTCAAGACAAGCTGGATGCAATCCGGGTGCGCTACGTTCCCGGCCGCTCCTTCAACGCGGCGGCGGAGAACGGCCTGCGCAAGATTCTGCATAGCTACATGGGAGCAGTGGAGGTCACGTTTGAACAAATGCAGCGCATACCCCGCGGCGCGAATGGAAAGTTTCGCGCGGTGGTCTGCAATCTGCCCGCGGAGGATCGCCCCTCCGGCCAAGCCTGGGCAGCATCAACAGGGGGCAAATAGTGATCAATCCTCAAGACAAGCGCGCATTTCCCATCTCGATTATCATTCCGTGCCGGAATGAGGGCGCCCATATCGGAGCGCTGCTCGACTCCATCCTCTCCCAGGAGATGGGCGGCAACGACTGGGAGGCAATTGTCGCCGACGGGATGAGCGACGACGGCACTCGCGAATTATTGGACCGCTATCGTGCACGTCACCCGAGAATCCGCGTGATAGACAATCCCGCGCGTTATGTTTCTACCGGACTGAATGCGGCGATCGAAGTGGCGAAAGGCGAGATCATCCTGCGCATGGATGCGCACACATCCTATGAGCCGGACTATGTGCGGCGCTGTGTTGAGACTCTGCTGAGCACCGGAGCGGGAAACGTCGGTGGACCTGCACGAGCTTCGGCAACGGGCTTCTGGGGCCGTGCCATCGCGTCCGCATACCGTTCGGCGTTCGCGTGCGGTGGCGCCAGATTTCACGATCCCGCTTATGAGGGCTACGCCGACACCGTGCCCTACGGATGCTGGCGTCGCGATACGTTAGTCCGCCTTGGAGGTTTTGACGAGGCGATGATCCGCAACCAGGATGACGAGTTGAATTTGCGCCTGACGCGATCGGGGGAGAAGATCTGGCAATCGCCTTCGATTGTCTCGTGGTACACGCCACGCTCGCGGCTCTCCGCTCTATTCGGCCAGTACTTTCAATACGGCTTCTGGAAGGTCGCCGTGATTCGCAAGCACAGGATTCCGGCCTCTTGGCGGCACCTGGTGCCCGCGACATGGGTACTCACGAACATCGCGATGCTGCTGGGCGTGATCGTCTGCGCGCAGGCTGGATGGGCGTCGGCCTGGCTCGCGCTGATGCTGGCATGGACGGCTTTGCTGAGCGTCTATGCTGCGGCTTGTTTTTTTGCGGCCGTGCAAGCGGCGCGACGCGATGGGTGGATGCTGCTGCCTGTGTTGCCTTTGGTCTTTTCGATTTTTCACTACTCCTACGGCGTCGGATTCCTGTTCGGCATGGCCCAGTTCCTGCCCGCCGGGCGGAAGGGTGCGGTAACGCCGGGAAGACTGTTTACGCAGTTGACACGCTAGGAAGGGGGAATGGGGGATCAAACGGCAGGTAGCGCCTGGCGGCCGTCGTGTGACAGCCGCCAGGCAAAGGGTAGTGCGTTACTTCGGCAGAACGACAAAGGTGCCGAGCTGCGGAGCGGTGTGTGGCGCTTGATTCGGAACGGTTCCGTTCGGCTGCGCCGCGGTCAGGCCAGTCATCGGAAGATTCACCGTCCCACCGGAATAGACGCCGGTCACAACGGGATTCCCGAAGAAGTTCTGCGCGTCGCGAATCTCATAGCGGGCCCCGGGGGTAACCACCGATGAGAGATCCACAGCCACGCTGCTTCTGAGATCCCAGTTGAAGATAACAATGTGCGCGCGTCCGGGCTCATACGTGTTCGGACGTATGAACGTCGTCACGCCCGTTGGGGCTCCGGGATTGTACTGGCTGGAAGAGTCAAATCCAGTCGCCGACTTCCAGCGGTTGTAATCCATGTCGATGCCATCGAGCTGGTATCGACCGGCGCCATAGTAGGTATTCTGGTTCCACGTCTGCGACGAGAAGGGCACGCCCCGGCTCTGCATAATGGTGGTGTACTGCTTGCCGTAGATCGTGTTCCCGGTGAACCGCATCGAGTTCCAGGCGTAGGCATCCACGGCGTATCCGCCGCCGATAAAGTAGTTATTGGTCGCTACGAAATCGGCATTCATATTGCTCCACTGCCAGCCGATCGAATTCTGGCCCTGAGGAGCGTCGGGGTCGTGATAGAAGTAGTTGTTCTTCAGAGTGATGCCCTTGACGCCGTCAATGCCGCCGGCAACCAGGAAGTTATCCGCACGCTGCCCCTGGGGCTGGCCTTGCGAAATGACACCATTGTTGAAAGCGATGTTGCCTTGGACGTCGTAATTGCGGACATAAGCGGCGTCGCCGGAGCCATAGAGCTGGAGCCCAAGCGCGAACTGGTTGAAGACGATGTTATCGGTAATCTTCTTCACGCCAGTGTTGTTTTGAGTGTAGACGCCGTGGCCGTGGCCGCGGTCGCTGGCCTGGAACCCATTGTTGTAAATGATGTTCCCATAAGCCTCGCCGTCGATCGCTTCTTTCCACCAACTGATTCCTTGACGGGTATCGTGGATGATGTTATTGATAAAGCGTGAACCGGGCGCCCAACTGTCGATCGCGTTGTAGATGTTGGAACTGCCATAGCTGGGAGGTCCGCCAGGTGCGCCGGTCCGGTCCGTGATAGAACTGGCGAATTCCAGCCCCCAGAACCAGACATAGCCGCCCATGCTGGGCTGCGGGTTTTGATCGCAGCAACCAACCATGAGCCAGCCATTGATGATCGAACGTTCGCCGGGGTACTGCCGCACGATAATCGGCTTGTTGGGCGTACCCAGCAACCGGCTCTGAAACACGACTTGTCCCGTGCCGTAGGTGCCGCCGCGAACCCAGATGGTATCGCCGGGGCGTACCGCGCTCGGATGCGCCAACCCTGTGACGATGTCCCAGGGCCTGCTCAGACTGCCGTCGCCGCTACTGCTGCCCGTGGTGGCGATATAAAACTGGTTGCCATTTCCGGTGATCGGCACAGCCGCGCTGACGGTCAGACTAACGTTGACATAGCTCGGGGAACTTCCCGCTCCGGGAGCAGTCACGGTGATCACATCGTTGTAAGTGCCCACTGCAAGTCCAGCGATGCTCGGGCTAACCGAAATTGCCGCCGGTCCGCTGCCGGAAATCTGCGACAAAGAGAGCCACGATTGCGTTTTGGCGAGGCTCCAGTTGAGCGTTCCGCTGCCGGTGTTGCTGATGTTCACCGTCTGCGTGACTGGGTCGGAGCCGCCCGACACCGCCGAATAGCTAAGGCCCATCGGCGAGACCTGCAGACCCGCCTGTGTTCCAGCCTGCGAGATGGTCAAGCTGACCGCGACGGTCTTCGGCGAACCGGTCACGCCCGAAGCGCTGACCGTGATTGCGCCGGAATAAGTTCCCGCCGCGAGGCCGGCGATGTTGACCGAAACCGGAACAGCCGTGCTACCCGAGCCGGACGCGGGCGAAACCAACAGCCAGCTCTGGTTCGAGCTTGCCGTCCAGGCCATCGTGCCGCCGCCCTGGTTAATGATGCTGAGATTCTGCGAAGCCGGATTGCTTGCTCCAGCGGAGGCGGAGAACGAGAGACTCACCGGCGAGACGTTGAGCGACGCTGGAGAGTTGTCCCTCGGGCTCTCGGCCGGACCGTTCCCGGTCGGGGTGAGATTTGAGTCGGTGGTCAGAAGTATCTTGTCGAAACGGAAGCCATCCTCCCGCATCCAGGCGTTGATCGTGTGGACTCCCGCACTGGGAATCACAAGGGTCGCCCTGCGGACGTTATCCATGGCGCTGTTTGACCAAGCCCATACCGGCGGCGCCAGCGGGAACATGGAGATCATCTCTCCGGTCACCACCGCGTTGCCATCCAAGCCCACGTGAATGGAATCGTCGACGTCGGTTTCGCCGTAACCACGAATCCATACATAGTATGTGCCTGGCGTCGTGAAGCGGACGGGGAATTGCACTTCGGGAGAGACTCCCACATAGCCGCTTCCCTGGTTGACGTTTACATTCGGCTCAGCGCGCAAGAAGCCTCCGCCGGCGAAACCGGAGAGGTCCGAGCGAAGAATCCAGGATGCCGCGCGCTGCACAACCAGCCCGCTTTCGGCCTCCATCGTCACGGCGCCGCCTGATTCCATAAATGCGCCTGTGCCGCTGGAAATCGGACTCACCGTAATCTGGGCGTTGGCACTCTGGCTTGTGTCGGCCATGCTCTTCGCCGTCACGGTAAACGAGGTTGGCGAAGAAACGACCGGCGCGGAAAAATAGCCGGTCGAGGAGATGCTGCCTCCATTGGCGCTCCATGTCACACGCGAATCGGAGGTGCCGGACACGCTACTCGTGAATTGCACACCGTTTCCGGAAGTGACGTTGGCGCTGCCCGGGCTGAGCGTCACGCTAATCGGCGACTGCAAAGTCACCTGCGCCGTAGCGCTTTTCGTCGAGTCGGCGGCGCTGGTGGCCGTCACGGTAACAACGCTCGATTGCGGAATCGAAGAGGGCGCCGTATAGAGGCCCGAGGCATTCACCGTGCCGGCTGGACTCGCTCCGCTCACGGTCCATGTGACGGCCTGGTTGCTCGCACCGCTCACGGCGGCCGTAAATTGTTTGGTCTGATTCGCCGTTAGGGTCGCGGCAGCTGGACTGACCGCGACGCCCACGCTCTTGGCAAGGTCAGGCGCCACTTGAATCGCGTTCACCAAACCTTTTCGCATGATGCCATCGAACTCTATCTGGATCCGGCCATCGGTCACCTGCACCGGAATAACACGATCCACCGCGGTTTTTGTGGCTGTGGCGGCGGCGATGATGTCGAACTTGGGAAGAACCTTCGATCCGTTGATCAACACATCGAACACACGCTCGTTCTTGCGTGTGTATTGAAGTTCAGCGAATTTTAGCGTTACCAGATATGCGCCGTTAGCGACTGGGATCGTATAGCTGAAGTCGCCATACAGACTGTAACGGCCTGAGCGGTACAGTTGTACGTCGGATGTATTCGAAATTACTTCGCTTGTATACAACAGCGCGCCGCCAGTAAAACTGGCGTCAGCCGTCCAAGCGGTGCCGTCGGCGCTGACCATCGCCGGCCCGCCGCAGTTAATGTTAATGGTTTGGGCCTGCGAAAGCACAGCCCCGCTGAATAAAGCAACTGCCAGAACCGGCAGTGCGAGTGTGCGGTATACCAATTGTTTCCCGCATCGAAGAAACTCAAGAGCCATCCTTGTATCTCCAATGTTACTTTCTTTGGATGTGCTCCGGTTACCTTAGTATCCGCTTCGCTATTCAAATGATTACATTCGTTCAACAAATCGAATACAGGTGAGTAATACTCGGCAGTTGCGGGTTCCGCCGATTTACTAGCTTTGGCCGAGAGCACCTCTCACATTATCACCACTTCCAGTAAACCGCAACAGTTGGTGTACAAGGAATCAGTAGCTCCCATTAGATAGATGTCTCATTCCACTTACTTCAAAGGCATTATGGGCTCCAAAAATCCTTTGTGGAATCATCAAGACAACGATTCAGACCGCTTTCGCACTGCGACAACTCAACCCAATGGAGAAGAAAACAATGAACGATACCGCCGCTCTACATACTGCCCGCGAGGCACTGGCGCCAGCATCCCTGCTGCGTGAGAAGATTCGGAACCGCACCGCAAGAGCAGGAGTCATCGGGCTGGGCTACGTGGGACTGCCCCTCGCCGTCGAACTCGCCCGCGCGGGCTTTTCCGTGACGGGCGTCGACCTGCAGGCATCCAAGGTCGCACGAATCAACCTCGGCGACAGTTATGTGAAAGACATTCCTGAAGACACGTTGCGGCCGCTCGTCGACGCCGGCCGCCTGCGCGCGTTCTCCGACTACGCTGCGGTCTCCGATCTCGACACGATCAACGTCTGCGTGCCCACGCCGCTTCGCAAGAGCAAAGATCCGGACATGAGCTTCATCATGTCCGCCTGCGAAGAAATTGCGCACTACATTCATCCCGGAATGTTAATTATCCTGGAATCCACGACTTACCCCGGCACAACGGAAGAGGTCGTGTTGCCGATCCTCGAACAGCATGGTCTGCGTGCCGGGCGTGATTTTTTCCTGTGCTTCTCGCCGGAACGTGTGGATCCAGGCAATCCGAACTTCCAGACATTCAACATTCCCAAGGTTGTCGGCGGGGTCACGCCGGAATGCACCGAACTGGGCGTCCTGTTCTACAGCCAGGCGCTAAAAACGGTGATCCCGGTAAGTTCCACTCAGACCGCGGAAATGGTGAAGCTCTTGGAGAACACCTTCCGTATGATCAACATCGGCCTTGTTAATGAGATGGCGTTGATGTGCGACCGCCTCGGCGTAAACGTCTGGGAGGTGATCGACGCGGCCGCGACGAAGCCCTTCGGGTTCATGCCCTTCTATCCCGGTCCAGGACTCGGCGGACACTGCATCCCCGTCGATCCGTTCTATCTTTCGTGGAAGACGCGACAGGTCGGCATCGAAGCGCGGTTCATCGAACTGGCCGGGTATATCAACGGACAAATGCCTTACTTCGTCACCGAACGGGTCCAGAACGCGCTGAACAGCCACAAGAAACCGATCAACGGCTCCCATATTCACGTACTTGGAGTGGCCTACAAGCGCAATATCGACGACGTGCGCGAGTCGCCGGCGCTCGACATCATTCATCTCCTTGAAAAACGTGGAGCGCACGTCACGTTCAGCGATCCGTATGTTCCCGTGATCCGCGTCGAGGATCGCGAGTATCACAGTTCGAGCGTTTTGGAAAACGTCTCCATGGCGGACTGCGTGGTAATCGTCACCGACCACACCGCCTTCCCGTATCGCGAGATTGTCGAATCGGCCCGGTTGGTCGTCGACACCAGAAACGCATTGAAAGAATTCCGTTCGGCGAATATCGTCCGTCTCTAAGCGATTGCGGTATTCAGCTATTCTCAGAAACGCCGGATCTTCAGATTGCGGAACCAGACTTCATCGCCGTGATGTTGCAGGCTGATCGGGCCCTCGCTCTTCGGTTTCGTCAACGCATCCAAAATCGCGGGAACCTGCGACCATCGCTTTGCCGCGCCCGCGCGCACAGCCTCGGAATTGAGCGAGCCATCCATAGCCTTGACTCCGTTGATCCAATGCTCGACATGGTCACCCTTCACGACAAGCCGCGATTGATTCCACTCGCCGGCGGGACGCGCGGGACGGGCGGAGGGCGGGATCATCGAATAGAGCGCGCCGGTCTTGTGGCTCTCGTCTTTCTTCGCGTCCGGATGGCGCTCGTCGTCCAATAGCTGAAACTCGAATCCGATCACGTATTCGAAGGCCTTCGCCGTGGGTGCGAGTTTCGCGCGGTCGGCTCTGGGATTCGCGATCTCTCGGCCCAACATCCCTTCAAACCCACCGGGGCCGGTTTGCGTCTTTGTGCTGTCGACGAAGAGCAGCCGTTGGATACGGTACTTCACGCCGGTGTTGCCGCCCTTGGAAATGCGCCAATCGAACTTGAACTCGAAATCGCGGTACGTCTCCGCGCTGACGAGGTCTTCTTCGATGCGTGGTTTCAAGCGGGTCTTGAGGCATCCGTCCTCAATAGCCCAGGAATCGCCCGGCGGCGTCTCCTTAGCGGGATCGCGCCAGCCGTTCATCGTTTTACCGTCGAAAAGCAGCTTCCACCCTTCGCGCTGTTCGGCGGGAGTGATCGCGTTGTCGGCGGCGCAAGCCGCCAAGACTGCGAAGGCGAATAGCATCGGAAGTTTCATACGTCTTCCATTATCCTCACTTCCGCAACTGCACGGATCAGGAGACCTTACGGCTTTGCGGCGAGCAGGAATTCACGCGCAAGCACGCTCCGCAGGGAAGCAACCAAGCGGAAAACATGAACATCATAAATTGTTCTAAGCTCCGCGATCGATCCAGCGGTACGCCGCCATTGAGTTTTGCCGGAAATACTTTTCGGCCGCCTCCGGTCCCTTCTCCGCGAAGTATTCGCGCACGACCCGCAGCACAGCCGCGTACTCCGCAATGCGGTCGCTGACCGGCCAGTTGCTTCCATAGATCACGCGATCCGCGCCAAAGATGTTGCAGACATCGTCGAGCGCACTGCGGTAGGCGCTGAGTTCGATGGGCACGCGCCCGCCAGAGCGCCGCAGCACGCTCGAGATTTTGGCGAACACCGCCGGCCGACCGCTCAACTCACGCATTGCCCTATCCGCCGACGTTCGAACCGCTGCGTCTTTCGGAGGATCGAAGGGCAAGTGATCGATCACAATGCGCAGCGCCGGGATCTGATCCGAGAGCCGCACGACGTCGACCAGCATCGTCGGACCTCCGACCACATCCAACTGCAACCCCGCGTCGCGGAGCCGCTTCATGTCGGCCACGAATGCCGGAAGCATCACGCGTTCGGCGAGCGCTCCGGCGTTGACGCGGACACCTAGGAACAGGCGGTTCTTCCGAAATCGCGCGAGGTGATTGCAGAATTCCGCGGTGCCCGGATCGAGGCGCCCCACAAGCCCAACGATGAACGGGTTCTCTTTCGCCAGATCAAGCACCCACTGGTTGTCCTCCAACCATGCGCTCGCTTCCACCACGATTGTACCGGCGATGCCAAGTGGCTGTGTCAGCTTGCGATAGCGCGCCGGCAGGGTCGTCTGGTACAAGATCGCATCGTCCTTCGGCGGCCAGGGTACTCCCTGCGGCCGTGCCGGATCGTAAAAATGGGCGTGTGTGTCGATGACGCGGAGTGGCGCCGCCGACTCGTTCGCGCGCAATCCGAATGCAGCGCAGGAAGCGGCAAACTCGCGCCGCGTGGTTGTGTTCGGCTTCATTTCACGTTCACCTCTCGTATCCAGCGCTCAAGATCCACGCCCCGTGTTACTAGCGCGTAACATACGGCGCCCGCGTCTCTTCGATTGCGTCACAATCAGTCTCTCCGCTTCAACAACGGCTTGTCATCCTTGCCCCGACCGGCTATGACAATCCGGTTCTGCGCAGGCGCAAGCGTGCAGGCCAGACCGGCGGCGAGGAGAGCCTTCATCAGCAACCATCCTAGCTGTTTCATGGACTCGTCTCCGCGCCATTGCTTCTGGAACGAGAACGCGCAGGAGTATACTTGAGGATCGACTTCTCTTTTACCCATATGAACCGCAGATCAGCCCTATTCGGAGCGGTGACGGCAGCCTTGGCCGCCAAGGATCTCACCGCGCAAACACCTTCAGACGGCAAGGCATTGAAGCGCCTTCCCGGTGCCAAGCCGCGCAATGTCATTTTCATTCTCACCGACGACCATCGCTACGATGCGATGGGCTTCATGCAAGGCCAGAAGTGGCTGCGCACGCCGGTCCTCGACTCTCTCGCGCGCGATGGCGTCCATTGCAAGAACGCCTTCGTGACTACGGCGCTGTGCTCGCCGAGCCGCGCCTCCATTCTCACCGGCGTCTATGCCCATCGCCACAAGATCGTCGACAACAACACGCCGATTCCGCGCGGTACCACGTTCTTTTCGCAGTATCTGCAGAAGGCCGGCTACAAAACGGGATTCTTCGGCAAATGGCACATGGGCGGCGTAAGCGACGCGCCGCAGCCGGGCTTCGACCGATGGGTAAGTTTTCTGGGACAAGGTTCTTACCTGCCCGAGAAGAACGGCTTGAACGTCGACGGCAAGAAGGTGCCGCAAAAGGGCTACATCACCGACGAACTCACCGACTACGCACTCGATTGGCTCAAGCAGCGTAAGAAGGGTGAGCCGTACTTCATGTACCTTTCGCACAAAGCAGTTCACTCGGAATTCGTCCCTGCCGAGCGGCACAAAGGACTGTACGCAAAAGAGAAATTTGTTCCGCCGCCAACAATGGCCGAGAGCGGCGAGATGGCCCGCCATCGCCCGCGCTGGGTCTCAGACCAGCGCAATAGTTGGCACGGCGTCGACTTCCCGTACCACTCCGATCTGGATATCGGGGAGTATTACAAGCGTTATGCCGAGACGTTGCTGGGCGTCGACGAGAGCGTCGGCCGAGTTCTGGCCGCGCTCAAGGAACGCGGAGAGTTGGATTCGACGCTGATCATCTACATGGGTGACAACGGCTTCGCGTTTGGCGAGCATGGACTGATCGACAAGCGTACGGCCTACGAAGAGTCGATGCGCGTGCCGATGCTCGCGCGCTGTCCGGAGCTGTTTTCCGGCGGGCGCGTCATCGAGCGAACCGTCGCCGGCCTCGACATCATGCCGACGGTGCTGGCGGCCGCGGGACTCGAAGCGCCCGCGGGCCTCGACGGCGGAAACTTCCTGCCGCTCGCCCAAGGCAAGCAAACGCCCTGGCGCGACGCGCTGCTCTACGAGTATTACTGGGAGCGTAATTTTCCGCAGACCCCGACCATACACGCACTGCGCAAAGAGCAGTACAAGTACATCCACTACCACGGCATCTGGGACATCGACGAGTTGTACGACATCAAGGAAGATCCGCACGAGACCAACAACCTGATCTTCAGCCCGCAACACCAGTCCGTGATTCGCGCGATGAACAAGGAGATGTTCGATCTGCTTCAGAAATCAGACGGAATGCAGATTCAGCTTTACCCCGATGCCGGGGGGCAAATGAAGCTGCGCCGCAAGGCCGGATCGAAAGTCGCCGATTTTCCGCCTGAGTTGATGCGCGAAAAGAATACAAAACAATAAAAAAATACAAAACAATAAAACCCCGCAAGACAATAAAACTCAAAAGCAATAGAGGAATTACTTCATGAATCGTTTTCTTACAATGGTTCTCTGCCTGGCGGCCGCCGCATTTGCGCAGAATCCATATGGACGTATCACCGGTCGAGTGATCGACTCGGCCCAAGCTTTGATTCCAGGCACGTCCGTACGTGTCGTCAATATCGAAACCAACGTGGCCACGAAGACGGCCACCAACGCCGAGGGCAACTTCGAGATCCTCAATCTCAACCCCGGCCAGTACAAAATCATCGCCGAGATCCAAGGCTTTAAGCGCACAGAGCGCGGCCCCGTGGAAGTCCGCGTCGGCGACGTGTTGAGTGTTGACATCGCCATGGAAATTGGCGCGGTCAGCGAGAGCGTGACCGTCACTTCGGAAGCTCCGCTGCTCGAATCCGCATCGGCAAACATCGGACAGGTCGTCGATAACCGCCGCATCAATGACCTGCCGCTGGCGGGCGGCAACCCGATGTACCTGACGCAATTGACGCCGGGCATCTTGCCGACGAATCCGCCGACGCATGGCTGGCTGCCGCACGCCGTCGACGCCGTCTCCAACGTAGCCTCGGCGGGAACGCGGACACGCTCGAGCGAGTTCACGCTCGACGGAATCCCAAACATGAGCCAGGACGGGCAAATCTCGTTCGCACCTCCCCCGGAAATGGTGCAGGAGTTCCGCGTGCAGACGGCGACGTACGACTCCTCCGTTGGCCACTTTTCCGGCTCGAGCGTTAACATGGTGCTCAAAAGCGGCACGAATCAGTTGCACGGAACGCTCTACTTCGGACATCTCAGCCGTCCGCTCACAACGCGCCCGTTCTTCACGAACAAGTCGATCTACGACACGCGCACCGGGCCCGTGACCGAAGAGAAGATCAACCGCCTGTGGCCCTCGACGCGAACCAATCGATACCGCGCCACGGCCAGCGGACCCGTCTATATCCCGAAACTATACAACGGCAAAGACAAGACCTTCTGGACCTTCGGCTACGACAAACTGGAACGCATCCGTCCGGAGAGCGGCTATTTCACAGTACCCACGGCCGCGCAACGCAACGGCGACTTTTCCGAATTGCTGCGAGTTGGCAGCCAGTACCAGATCTACGATCCCAACACGATCGCACTCGCGCCGAACGGACGCACCAGCCGTTTGCCATTCGCGGGCAACGTGATTCCGTCGAGCCGCATCAATCCGATGGCGAGACAACTGGTGGGCTACTATCCGCTGCCGAGCGAAACCGGAACCGTCGACGGGCGCAACAATTACTCCGACCCGAAAGCGCGCAACATCGCCTACAACAGTCAGATCGCCCGTATCGACCACTCATTCAATCAGAACCACCGCATGTACGCCTCGCTGAGCTGGTCGTATCTGCTCGAATCCTGGGGCGACGCATTCCACAATCTCTCGTCGGGCCAACTGCGCAACCGCAAGCATCGCGGCCTCGCGGTCGACGATGTGATCACGCTGCGTCCGGACCTGATTCTGAACGTGCGCTATGGCCTGACGCGCTTCATCCTCGCGGAACGGCCATCCAGCCTCGGCTTCGATCTGGCTTCATTGGGTTTCGCTCCCTCCCTGACAAAGGGACTGGACCAAAACTACACGACATTTCCCGAGATCGCGATCGACGCGTATGCCGGACTCGGCAGCGTCACGGGCCAACAGCCGATCACGAATTACCACACCTTCGCCGCTTCCGCGACGCACATCCGGGGCACGCACAGCCTGCGCATGGGCGGCGAGTATCGCGTCATGCAGGAGAACAGCTACAATTGGGGCAACGTTTCACCGCACGAGGATTTCTCTACGCTGTGGACGCGCGGGCCAGTCGACAACTCCACGGCATCCCCAATCGGCCAGGGCATGGCCGCGTTTCTGTTGGGCAAGCCGACCGCCGGCTACATCGACAACAACCCCTCCTACGCCGAACAGTCCCAGTACATGGGCTTGTTCATCCAGGACGACTGGAAAGTGACGCGCAAGCTCACCTTCAACATTGGATTACGCTGGGAAGTCGAGTTCCCCACAACCGAACGCTACGACCGTACCAATCGCGGCTTCGACTTCACGACGCCCAATCCCATTCAGGCCGCGGCGCAGGTCAACTACGCTTTGAGTCCGATTTCCGAAGTGCCGGTCAGCCAGTTCCGTACGCCCGGCGGCCTCTTGTTCTCCGGTGTGAACGGAACGCCGCGTGGCCTGTGGAATACGCAGTATAAGAATATCGCGCCTCGTTTTGGCATGGCCTATGCGCTGAACCCGAAAACCGTACTGCGCGCCGGCTACGGCATCTTTTTCGAATCGTTGGGTGGCACCGACGTCTATCAGCAAGGCTTCAGCCAGAGAACCAGTCTGACACCCAGTCTCGACCAGGGCTTAAGTTTCTATGGCACAATGTCCAACCCATTTCCGGACGGGCTGCTCCCTGCGCAAGGATCAAGCCAGGGCTTGAAGACATTCCTCGGACGTTCGCCCGGTTTCGCGACGGCGACGCTGCGCACCGGTTACATGCAGCGTTGGAGCTTCAACGTGCAGCATGAACTTCCACATCGCGTGATGTTCGAAGCCGGCTACATCGGCAATCGCGGCACGCACCAGGGACTCGGCGAGGACTTGAATCCGACGCCGGCGCAGTACCTGAGCACGTCGCCCGTGCGCGATCAGGCCACCATCGACCGCTTGGGTGCCGCAGTCACAAACCCGTTTTACGGCCTGCCGGAATTTGCTGGCAGCAACCTGCAAGGCAAGACTGTCGGACGCAATCAGTTGCTGCGGCCCTATCCGCAGTTCGCTGGCGTGAGCACAATGAGCGACGGCGGCTTCTCCTGGTATCACTCCATGCAACTGCGCGTCGACAAGCGCTTCTCACGCGGCTACACGCTGCAAGCAGCCTATACATGGTCGAAATTCATGGAAGCCGTGGAGAAGCTGAATCCCACGGACCTCGCTCCGCACCACGTCATTTCAGATCAGGATCGCCCGCAGCGCATCGTGCTCAGCGGCATCTATGAGCTGCCCGTCGGCAAGGGCCGCCGCTGGCTCGCTTCTACAAACGCCATCCTGAACGGCATCGCCGGAGGCTGGTCGGTGCAGGGCATCTACCAGGGCCAGAGCGGTCCGCCGATCGGCTTCGGCAACATCCTGTTCTATGGCAACATCCAGGATATGGTTCTGCCCCGCTCTGAGCGCACCGTCGAACGGTGGTTCAACACGAGCGCCGGCTTCGAGACGAACTCGCAGAAACAACTCGCCTCCAACATCCGTACAATGCCGCTGCGCTTCACCGGGCTGCGCGCCGACGGCTATAACAACATGGATCTCTCGGTCTTTAAGAATTTCAAGATCCACGAGAGACTCTCGTTCCAACTTCGCGGCGAAGCGCAGGACGTGTTCAACCACGCCATGTTCGCGGCGCCGAACACCGCGCCCGCCAACACTCTGTTCGGGAGTGTCAACGCCATCGTGGGCACCGAACAGCGGCGCGTCACGATCGCCGGCAAATTGTCCTGGTAGAAGCGAATCGCAGCGGCGTCCGGCCTCAGAACCGGCCGCCGCTGTGACATCGAGATGTGCCTTTGTGGGACAGCTTGTCAACCTGCACTCCGGACCGGCCAGTCTGGCGATTCCGTTCTCGCGGAGCGGAGAAAGCGTTCGCATTCGGCGACGGCGCCGGGGTTACGCTCGGCCACATTGAATTTTTCCTCCGGGTCCTTGGCCAAATCATATAGTTCCAGCGGAGCGGCTGACCCGCGGCGCACGGCCTTCCAGTCGCCGAGACGAGCGGCCTGATCGAAACCCCTTTCGTGAAACTCCCAGTACAGAGGCTTGTGCCGGATACGCCGCTTACCCTGCAGCGCCAGCCACATGGACTCTCCGTCCAAACCCTTCCTGCCGGGGCGCCCGGCCACTTCGAGCGCCGTGGGAAAGAAGTCCCAGTGCGCCCAAACCTGGTTGCTAACCGCACCGGCCGGCACCTGCCCCGGGCACAACGCAATCATCGGGACGCGAATGCCGCCCTCATACAAATCGCGCTTGATACCGCGTAAGCCGCCCGCGCTTTCGAAGAACAACGGATCGGCGCCACCGGTCTTTTCCGGACCGTTGTCACTCGTAAACAGCACCAGGGTCTGCGACTCGATCGAGAGTTGGCGCAAGACGTCGCGGAGCTCGCCGACATGAGAATCCATCCGCGCGATCATGGCCGCGTACGCGGCATGGGGTGCGGCTTGCGATCGAAAACCACGCTGCACCCATGGCGGCCGCGACGGCTTCTCGTCAGCCGCGCGATTCACATACGGCGTCTCCGGATAGCGGCCGCGAAACTTCGCCAGTGAATCCTCCGGCGGGCGCAGTTCCACGTGGGGGACGCTAAAATTCAGGTACAGGAAGAACTGGCGGCTACGGTTGCGGCGCACGAAGTCGATCGCCTCACGAGCGAACAAATCATTGACGTAGTCCTTCTCCTCGTCCACCGCGACTCGCTCTCCATTGCGGAAGAGGTGGTCGGTGTATTGCCGGTGCGCGTGAATATGGTGCAGAAAACCGAAGGACTCATCGAAGCCTTGCCTGTCGGGCCGGCCACTGGTATCCTCGGTACCCAGTCCCCACTTGCCGATGACGGCGGTGCGGTAACCCGCTGCCTGCAAATCCCGGGCAAGCGTAGCGTCGCGCGGTCCTAACGGAAGTTCCTTGTTGCCCCGGATGGTGGCATGGCCCGTGTGCAGACCCGTCATCAGTGAGGCGCGCGAAGGCGCACACACTGTGCTGCCTGAATAATATTGGGTGAAACGAGTGCCTTCCGCCGCCATCCGGTCGATGTGCGGTGTCTCGAATTTCTTCTGGCCGTAGCAGCTCAGGTCACCATAACCGAGGTCGTCCGCCTGGATGAAGATGATGTTGAGCGGCCGTGCCGGCCGCGCGAAAAGAAAAGGCGCCTGACAGAAAATCCGGCGCGACAAAGTCTCAGCAGGCACGTCTCGACTCATATTTCCTCCATTGGATCGTAACTCCATTTCGAAGGCGCGATCCTCCATCCAAAGCTCATGTGCGGCCCTTGCTCAGGATCGCGGCCAATTGCTGGCGCACTCCGGCCAGCTTCGGATGGTTCACCAGATTATGTCACTCCGACGGATCACTTGCATAATCGAACCGTTCCACCGGCGTACAATCCTCACTCTCGGAATAGCGACCGCACGCCGGCCGCACGGTCAGGGCAGGGCGCTCAGGCGCTAAATCGCTCTCCGCAAGCCACCAAGTCGCTTCTGTTCCGCGCCTATGCGACCGCACGCCGGCGACTGGTCGACATCAATACCTGAGATCTCCCGCGGACGCGAAAAGGCCTGCGGAGGGCTGCTCCGCAGGCCTTGAAGGGACCGTGCCGCGAACCAGTTAGAAGCTCAAACGGAGAGACAACTGCATCTGACGGCTGGCGCCAAGCCCGACGTCTCTGGTCACCGTCGAGGTGGCGAGCCCGAAGGTGCTGCCCGCGGTGGCGCTGCTGAAAGGCGTACCCGGCTGGATCTGGTTGCCATTGATGCCGAGCGAGTTGTTCAGGCGCGAAACCGGGTTGGAGAAGTTCGCCTTGTTGAACAGATTGTAAGCTTCCGCGCGAAACTCAAGGTTGAGCCGCTCAGTCATCGCGATGCGCTTGTGTAGCGTCAGGTCAAACTGGTTCAGCGAAGGTCCGTGCAAAGCCCAGCGGCCGAGGTTGCCGAACTCGCCGGGTTTCGGAATCGCGAACGCGGCCGGATTCAAGTACACGCGCGAATCGTTCGGATTCGTTAAGAACGGACTGACTCCGGCCACAACATCCGGCCGCCGGTTGCTGCGGAACGCGCCTCCGTACGGGTTGTTTACGACCGGAGTGGTTAGGAACGAACCATCCGCGGCCTTGAGCGGAGCGTCCACAATCTGGCCGGTGCTATTCACCAGATAGGCTAGGTCGTTGCGCGCGATGGTCACATCGATCGGCAATCCTGTGCGGAAGTTCAGCACGCCGCCGATCTCCCATCCGCCCACGATTGCGTTGAGTCTCTTGCTCATGTCCCGGCCGAAGCGCCTGCCCGAGCCGAACGGCAGCTCGTACATCGCCGAACCGTTGAAGCTATGGCGCACGTCGAAGGCGTTGTTGCCGCGATCCTGTCCGAAGTTCATCGGATTCTGCGTGGTCTGCGCTTCATTGGAACCGCCCGTGTTGCCGATGCTATGGCCGTATGTCCACTGCGTTCCGAAGGTCAGGCCCTGTTGGAAGCGGCGGCTTGCGGTCATCTGCATCGAGTCATAGTGATCCGTACCGCCGCTGGTCTTGTAGTCCATCTGCGCAAAGCGGTCGCCGTATTGAAGAGCTGCAATGCCAGCGCCAGTCGCCGGATTCATGCTGACACCCGTGATCACGTTGGTCCACGAGCGCAGGAACAGGTTGCGGCCCTGGCTGCCGACATAGGCGACGGTCAACACGGTGTCGAGCGGCAACTTCTGCTGCAGCGAAAACGTGTAGGAGAGAATCTTTTCGGGGACACGGTAGTCGGGCGCGTAAACGCGCGGCTGGAAACCCTTGGCGGTCTTCGGATCGTACGAATTAATGATCTCCTGGCTGTTCACCGGGAAGGCCACGTTGGTCTTGGAGACAGTGACGCGGTCGCTGTCGATCGGCTGCACCTGATCCTCGGTCTGCCCCGGACCGTAGTAGTAGCCGGCTCCGATGCGCAGCACTGTGTTGCCCTTCAACTTGTCTGGCACCCACGTGAATGCGAGGCGCGGGCCAAAGTTGGTTTTTGAACTCTGATACCAGGCACGGTTCGGATTCGTATCCAGATCGCCCGTGTTCATATCGAAGAACGTAAAGAGGTTGCGATCCTCGTGCAGCGGCGCATAGTATTCGTAGCGCAGGCCGTAGCTCATCGTAAAGTTGGGCCGGATCTTCCACTCGTCCTGTGCGTAGCCGATATAGTAACTCTGCTTCAGAAAGCGATTGCCGGTAGCGCCGTTGTGCAGTGGGTTCGGCGCACTGACGTCGCCCAGCACCTGCACCGTGGTCGGCGTGTTGTTGAGCAGAGCGCTGATGTTTGAATAGGTGTAAGTGGTCGCTCCGAGGCGATCCGTATAGATGCGCAGCGGGCGGACTTCCGCGCCAAACTTCAGGGAGTGCGCACCTTTGATCCAGCTCAACGAATCGGCGAAAGTCATCGAGTAGCTGGTGTAGGGCTGCGATCTTCCATTCTGCGCACTGTTGGAACGAACCAAACCGCCAATGCGGGCAGCTCCGCCGGAGACGCCTTGCCCGCCGATGCCGGCGATGGTCGCCGAGCCGGTAAAGTCGATCGAAACGCCGGAGAGATCGAGGCCGTTGACGCTGGGCGCGACGCCGTTGTAGCGCGTCTTCGGGCCGTTGAATCCGAACTTGGTTTCATTAATCAGAGTCGGCCGCAGAATCTGCTGCAAGCTGACCATCGCGTTCTGTCCGACAACCGAGGTACGCGCGAAGTTTCCAGTCACGTTGAGCGGTTGGATGACTTGCCCCTGGTCGCGGAAGTAGCGCATCGTGACGCTGTACTTGTCATTGATTCTGTGGTCGACACGAATGCTGCCGTAGTCTTCGGTCAGCGGGGCGCCGGCCACGATCTGCGCGAGGTCGAGGTCGGGGTTCGACGTGGCCACACCCTGCGGGTAGGCGTCCATCAAAGGCCGGATCGAGGGAACCGCGCGGGCGCGGGCGGCGGCACTGGGCACCGCTTCAATAATGTTCTGGTAGCCGCGCTGCCGGAGACCTTCATAGCTGCCGAAAATGAAAGTCTTGTCTTTAACGATCGGGCCTCCCAGTGATCCGCCGAACTGATTCAGACGCAGCGGCGAGACGTTTCCCTGATCGAAAAAATTGCGCGCGTCCATCGCGCTATTGCGCAGGTATTCGAACAGTGAGCCGTGCAGTGCGTTGCCTCCAGACTTGGTCACGACGCTGATCTGCCCCGCCGAACCGGTGCCGAACTCCGCGGGATAATTGCTCGATTCCACGCGAAACTCCTGGATATTCTCCAGGCTGGCCTGCAAGCGCAATCCGGTCGAGGATTCGCCGTTCAGATTGCCTGGCGACGCATCGACGATCGAAGAGCCTTCCACGCCGTCGAAGCGAATCGCGTTCTGCTGGTTCGCGCGGCCGCTGAAGCGGATATTGTCGAAGCTGCCGCCGCCCGCCGTCTGCGCACCGGGCACCAGCAGGTATAACTGCGAAAGCTGGCGTCCGTTCAAAGGCAGCGCCCCCAATTCGCGCTCGTTCACATTCGCGCCGACGCGCGCCGAACTGACGTCGATCACAACCAGTTCACCGCCCGATACGTTCACTTCCGTGGTGAGTGCGGCAGGCTGGAGAATGATCTTGAGAGTCCGCTCCTGGCCGGCGGTCAGGGTGAGATTGCCGTATTCCGCGGAGCCGAATCCATCGGCCTTGCCGGTGATCTTATAGAGCGACGCCGGCAGGCTGACCACGACAAACTGGCCCTGCTCGTCGGCCGTTGCCGACCGCTCCACGCCGGTCTTCTCATTCTTTACCGTGATCGCTGCGCCCGGAATCACAGCGCCACTGGAATCGGTTACCGAACCGGCAACGCGGGCCTGGTCGCTTTGCGCGAACAACGCGAGCGAGAGACCCAGAGCCAAAACAAGGACATTTGAGAGGATTCTGTGTTTCATCTCCTTCAGCCTAACCAGGGGATGGTTACGGTTCGATGACTTCTCTATAACGATCCCGTCAAAATCGAAATAATGCTGTCCCTGGAACCAATGACCGGTCAGAAAGTGTGGCCAAGAAGCAGGAATCGCAACACAGGCAACCAAAAGAATGCCGTGCGCGAGCTAAAATCGGTTACAGGTGAACCGCCTCCGCGACCGTCTGATCCTGCTCTTCCTAGCCGCCACCCTTGTCCCTCTCGGCCTGACGTTTTGGATGACCACTTCCCTGCTCGAGCATAGCCTGACCTACGCGTCGACGCGGGAATTGGACGAAATCTCGAAATCGTTGGAACAAACTGCGCGTGAGTTCTATCATCAGGCGCGCGAGAACTTGAAAAACAGCATCGACGCGGGCCGCGTGGAAGCGCAGCGGCACAAAGCCCCTTTTACGGGCGCCATGCTCGAGTTCGCCGAGAGCCGGGAACCGGAGCGCTTTCTGATCTCGGGCCGCGACGGCGATGAAATCGAACTGCTGCGCAAGCACGGCGCCGAGGTCTGGCGCTTTTCGCAGAAGCTGGGCGGCCCGGGGCTGAACCGGGTGGCGGCGCAGTACGCGCGCGCCAGGGAGATTGTCGAAGAGGCGCGCGGGCGCGACTTGCGGCGCGGCTTCACCTACACCTACATCGCGCTGAGCGCGGTGATCTGGTTCGGAGCCCTAGCCCTGCTGATCTATTCGGCACACCGCATCAGCCGGCCGATTCAGGATCTGACCGCGGGACTGCAAAGAGTGGCCGCGGGCGATCTCGACGTGCGCATCGCCAACCCGCGCAGCGACGAAGTTGGCCGGGCGATCGACGCTTTTCATCACATGGCGGACGAGATGAAACGCAGCCGCGAGCGACTTGTCTATCTCACACGAATCGCGAGCTGGCAGACGCTGGCACGCAAGATGGCACACGAGGTAAAGAACTCCCTAACGCCGATCCGTCTCACGATGGAAGAGATCGGCGCGCGCTTCCGCGATCCGTTTCTCGAACAGGCAAGCCAGATTGTCGTTGACGAGGTCGGTAGCCTGGAGCGGCGCGTGCGCGCGTTTTCCGAATTCGCCGCCGAACCGCCGGTGCGGCCGGAAGCGCTCGCCGTCAATGCCCTGGTCGAAGAGCGCATCGCGTTGCTCGGCGTGGCGCATCCGGACGTGCGCTATTCCGTGCGCCTGGCCGAAGGTCTGCCGCCGGTGATGGCCGACGCCGATCTGCTCAAGGGCATGCTGACGAACTTATTGGAGAACGCAGCCCATGCGGCGGGCGCGAACGGCGTTGTGCAGGTGGCAACGCTCGCCGCCGCCGGCAACGTGGCCATCGAAGTCCACGACTCCGGCCCCGGACTCAGCGAGCAGGTGCGGCAGTCGCTCTTCGAGCCGACCATCTCATTCAAGAAAGGCGGCATGGGACTGGGGCTCTCGATCGCACGCCGCAGCGCGCTGTTATTGGGCGGTGATATCGTTCTGGTGAGAGGAGAGTTAGGCGGCGCCGGATTCCGTATCACGCTGCCAGCCGAGTGAATGGGCGCAAAACGCATTGTCATCCTGGACGACGAGGAGAACATCGGCCGTTCGCTGCGGCTGATTCTCGAGCATGAAGGCTACGCCGTTGCCGTGTTCAGCAACGTCGCGGACTTTCGCGCGAGCAGCACTGGCGCGCGCGCGGACGCGTATCTGCTGGACGTGCGGCTTCCCGACGGCAGTGGCATCGAGGAGTTGCGCAGGTTGAAACAGAACGATTTGCCCGCGCCGGTCATCATGATTTCCGGGCAAGCCACGATCTCCGACGCCGTCGAAGCCACACGCGCGGGCGCCTTCGATTTTCTGGAAAAACCCGTAGGCCGCGACAAGGTGCTGCTCACCATTAAAAACGCGATCGAGCAACAAGACCTGCGGGCTGAAAACGCGCGGCTCCGCGAACTCGTTGGCGCCGGTTCGCGCATGATCGGCTCGAGCCCCGCGTTTCAACGTGTTGTCGAGCAGGCGACTATGGCCGCACGTTCGGATGCGCGCGTGCTGTTGATTGGCGAATCGGGCACCGGCAAGGAACTCCTGGCGGCGCACATTCATCGCGAGAGCCCGTTTTCGCAGGGCCCGTTCGTGAAGGTGAATTGCGCGGCCATCCCCACCGAACTGATCGAGAGCGAATTGTTCGGGCACGAGAAGGGCGCCTTCACCGGAGCGATCGCGACCCGGCGCGGTAAGTTCGAACTGGCCGACGGCGGCACGCTCTTTCTCGATGAGGCCGGCGACCTGCATGGCGCGTCGCAAGCGAAACTGCTGCGCGTTTTGCAGGAGGGCGAGTTTCATCGCGTGGGCGGCGAACAGACGATCCGCGTGAGCGTGCGCGTGGTATCGGCCACGAATCGCGATTTGAACGAAATGGTCGCACAACAGAAGTTTCGCGAAGACCTTTTTTACCGCCTCTCGGTGGTGCCGATCCGCGTGCCGGGCCTGCGCGAACGGCCCCAGGACATCCGTCCGCTGGCCGAGTATTTCCTCGACGAGTTTTGTTCGCGGAACAACTTCAAACCGCGCACGATCGACGCTTCGGTCTATCCGCTGTTTGAACGCTACGCATGGCCCGGCAATGCGCGCGAGTTGCGCAACATCGTGGAACGCATGGCGATTCTAACGCCGGGTGAACGCCTGACCGCCGAGTCCGTACCGGTTGAACTGCGGGTGGAGCGCGGCGGTCAGAAATCGAGCGTGCAGGAAGCGCGCGAAGGCGCCGAGCGGGAGCACCTGCAGAGGGCGCTGGAGGCTTCGGCCTGGAACGTCTCCTCAGCGGCGCGCCTGCTCGGCATGGAGCGCACCAACCTGCACAAGCGCATGAAGTCGCTGGGCATCGCGCGCGGGTCCGGCTGCTGACAGGCGAACCGGATCGCTGTCACTCTCAGCGGACGCCGGTTAGTCCGGCAGTCATGAAGTGGCGATACCGCAGCCTCCGGTCGCTCCCGCTCCCGGCACCGTTGGCCATTGCGCCATGTGGTAGCGCGATCCGAACGGAGGGAATCCGTTCAACAGTGCCGGGAGCGGGAGCGACCGGAGGCCAGCGTTGATGTCGGCTATTAACTTGTCTGAGTACTAGCTGTAAAACTCCCGTTTGTGTTGTTCGGCGTACGCTTTCATCTTTGCGGCCACGTCGGGGAATTTCCCGATCACATTGGTAGTTTCCAGGGGATCTTTCTCCATATCGAACAGCGACAGTTCGATGTTGGTCTGCGTGTACGTCCCCGCCGCGCCATCTTTGCCAGCCTTGACCAGCGTCCTATAGGGATGCGGCAGATGCAGCTTCCAGCGTCCGTCGCCGCTGACCACACCTTCGAACGTCGCGCCCGTGGAGAACGCATAATACTCATGCGGATTCACCGCCCCGGGCTTCGCGCAGATCAGATCCCAGACGTTTCTGCCGTCGATCGGGTTTTTCGGAAGCTGTGCGCCGGCCACGTGCGCAATGGTGGGCAACAGGTCCACGGAGAAGAACATCTTCTTCGAGATTGTGCCCGCTTTGATGTGCCCCGGAGACCGGATGATGCACGCACTCCGCGTTCCGCCGTCGAAGCCGGTTCCCTTGGCCTCCCGGTACGGAGTCTTGCCGGCATGGTTTCCGTAAGATATCCACGGGCCATTGTCCGATGTAAGGATCACCGTAGTATGGCCGTCAACGCCCGCGGTTTTCAGCGCCTTCATGATTTCGCCGACAGACCAGTCGATCTCCATCATCACGTCGGCATACAGTCCCAGGCCCGACTTGCCCTTGAACTTCTCGCTGCAAAACAGCGGCACATGCGGCATCGAATGCGGAACGTACAACAGAAACGGATTGCTCTTGTTGCGCTGGATAAAATCGACGGCATGTTCCGTGTACCACGTAGTCAGCATCGGTTGATGCTCCTTCGTGACACGTTCGATCTTCACCTTGCCGTTCTCCCAGAAGTGCAGTGGAAACTTGGCGTACGCCTGCGGATTCTCCGGATGGAACTCCCACATATCGTTGGAGTACATCAGCCCGCAGGACTCGTCGTAGCCCCGCACCATCGGACGCGTATCGGCCTGATCGCCAATGTGCCACTTGCCGAATACCGCCGTCCTGTAGCCAGCCGCTTTCATCGTCTCGCCCATCGTCGCGAATTTGGGATCGAGTCCCCTCCCGCCGGGCCCATGCGCTCCGAAGACTTTCGTCCGGCCGGGATAACACCCGCTCAGCAGCGCCGAACGCGATGCGGAGCAGATCGCTTGCGGCACGCAGAAGTGGTGAAACGAGCAGCCCTCACTGGCCAGCCGTTCGACATTCGGCGTCGGATACTCAGTCTTGCCGAAGGGCCTGAAATCGGACCAGCCGGAATCGTCGAGAAAGATAACCACGAAGTTCTGGCGTTGTCCGGCGGCCGACAGCATGCCGGAAGCGTTCAGCGCGGCCATTCCGAGCCCGGCGCTTTTCAAAAACTGCCTACGATTAGTATTCATTTTCAATCGCAATCTTACAGCAACACCCTCATCGCCCGCATCACTGGTTCCGGGCCGCCGAACCGTCCTCGGCGAATTCCACGCACATTGCCAGCGAGGCGCGCCGCAAACTGTCGATCAGCGCGGGCAGTTCGGCGATCTGATCGAGAACCCGCTGAGCGGCTGTGCCATCGGTGAGTTGTGGAGCGCCACTTGACGAGAAGAGCTGCAAAATCATAGCGCTCGTCGCGGCGGCACGCTTCTGCAGCGATACCGCACCCTGCTGCCAGCCACGCTCCGAATCGAAGTCCTCCGTCCGTCTGCGCTCGCCCGCCGGCGCCGGGAGCATAGGTTCAAGCAGTCTTAACTGATTCCACATGGCGAGCGCATGCTCTTCAGCCATCTCACGAACTTGCGCACGCACGCTTTCCGTCAACTTCGCTTCTCGCTCGGAAGGGAATCTTTCCGCCAGGCGCCGCAGCGCCCAAGATTCCGCTGCCACTTCATCCGCGCCGCGAACCAATCCATTCATCCGGTCGAACATCTCGCGCTCCGTCGCCACTTTGCCAACCCGTAAGTGCTGCCGCAACCACCCTTCCGCCGCAGCCGGAAGAATCTGCGCCTGATTCTCATCCAGCGCAGCCGCCGGCGACTGAGCTGTGGACGCTGGCAACACAGGCGCGATCTTCAGATCAATGCGGACGAATTCCCGCCCGGCTATACCGCCAAACAAGGCCAGCAATTCGCCCCGCCGCTCCTCGCTCGCAGAGTGGCCGGTCACTTGAATAATGCGCCCGATGCTGTCGACGTGCAGGTCGTCGCCCAAACAAAGCCGGGCACGATGGATCGCGCTGAGAACCTCGACCTCGGCGTCGAGCAGCTTCGTCTCCGGGAATATCGCCAGCGGCTCTGCTTCCACTGATGGGACGGTAGGCGCGCGGCGCACGGCCAAGCCACGATCTGGCCGGAAAAAGGCAGCCGCAACCTTGGCATTCGCATACTCCAGCCGCTCGACGCGCCGGATGCGCAGAACACGCCCTTCCTCACCCGCCAACCACGCCAGCTCAACCAGACGGGGCGGCCTCGATTCGCTCTCCGACTCCATCGTCATCCGCAAGCGCCGTCCCTCAATCGAAGCTTCGGCCACCCAACGAATTACGCCGCCGGCTCTCGCAATCCGCAAAACCGCGCCGTCGAGCGAAGCGAATTCAGCCATTTCGCGTGCCAGCAAAACCGGCTTCCATGTCTGCCGGTCCAGCCAGCGGATAAAGTCGCGCTCGAGCGCCGCGGCGTCTCCGCCGGAAGCCGCAACGGCCCGGAACAATGGTACATGCGGCCGCGAGGCCGGCAACTTCACTTCCATCAACCCGCTGTCATTCGAGTAGACCGACGCCATCGCGTCGCCACTCGCATACTGGGCGTGCTGAAGTTGACCCGACGGCTTGCTCCAGCGCGATGCATAAAGCCGCTCCGCCGGCGCCGTCCAGACCCGCCAATCCCGGCTGACTCCGGCGCTCGCTCCACCGGATCCGATTTCAACAATGAACCTATCCTGCCGGACCGAAGTACTAAAAGAGCCGATCTCCGCGCCCTCCACCTTGTGGAGCAGCGCCTCCTGATCGGGAACGGTGGCCTTAGGCTGGCTGCGATTCGTACTCAACCATCCGCCGAGAACCACAAGCAGTACGACTGCCGCCGCAGCCACGGGATTCAACCGCCAGCGTTTCGCATCGTTCGAGTTCCCCGTTTGCAGACCGGACGCGGACTCGCGAAACCTCCACTTGGCCTTTGCCAGGCTTGCGCGATCGATAGTCGAAAACGTCCGCTCCTTCTCCTGAACTGCGCGGATGGTAGCTTCCGTTTCGGCCGCCGCCGTGCGGCATTGCCAACAGCGATCCAAATGACGCGCGATTATACGACGACGCCAGCGCCCGACCTCGCCGTCCAGCCATGCGAGCAGCAGCTCTCGGCTGGGATGTTCCGCGCCAGACTGCCGGAAACTCATAACGCCCTCCTGCTTCCGCTCTCCGGCTTCGATGCGGCGAACGAAACCTGAAGCTTGTCGAGTGCGCGCGAAAGCAACGTGTTGACAGAGTTCGCGCTGATCCCCAGGGCGCCGCCTATTTCGCGGTACTTCATCGATTCCAGTCGCAGTATCAATACTTCCTGTTCGCGAGGAGTCAACAGCTCCATGTGACTCCGCACACGCTCGCAATCGATGGCCACGTCCACTGCGCCGCACCAGTCACCCGCAAGTTCGACAGCCTCCAGATCGTCATGATTCCGATCTACTCCGAAAGGCTCCCGCCGCCGCTCGAAAACCTTCCTCCGCACCACGCTCATGGTCCAGGCCTTCGGGAACTGAATCGTCTGGCCGGCCAGCAAAGCCTTGTAAAAGTCGAGGAACGTATCCTGCACCAACTCCTCAGCCGACGTCCGCAGCGTCACCAGGCGGGTTGCGTAACGCAAGAGCTTGGGATACCAGGAGTCGAACAGCGCGTCCACGTCCTGTGTGGCTTTGTCCTGATCCATCAAGCGGATCCTTCTCTTTATGGTTGCTCCCGTTTCACTTCGTGCTGTGCGCAACCCACTTCTTCCAACGCTCCGGCGAATCCATCATTTTGATGAACACGCCTCCCACGACGGAGCGCGCCTGGAACCCGCGCTGCGTGCCATCGTTCGTCCAATACCAGTCGCTCAGCGGCACGCGCGTCGCCGTTTCATTGGCGAACTTGTACGCCGGGTCGGTCAGGGTCATAAAATCCGCCCTGCTGGCGGCCAGCGTTGCAGTCCACACGATCCAATCAAGCTTCGTATAGTCGGAACGGTTGTCGAGCGGAAGACCAAACGCCTTCTGCTTCGTCTTATAGTAAGCAATCTCTTTGCTCGCCACTTCGGCCGGAAACAGCTTGAGCCCAAGTAATTTGTCCCAGACCAGATTGTACTTCTGGCTCCAGGTACCGGGCTGATCGAAAGCGAGCCGGAAGTGATCGCCATCGGCCGCCATGCGCATCCACTCCGCAGCCATCTTGCGTGAAAGCGCGCTGTACTCGTCCGCCGCCTTCGCCTGCCCGAGCGCTTTCGCCAATTGCCCATAGGCCCCCAACGCGACAATCGCTTTGATCGAAAGGTTGGTATTGTGAGCCATGTGTCCGGCGAAGTCATCGGTGTTGAGCTGGTTCGCCGGATCGAGACCTTCCTTGCGCAGATAAACGGCCCACTTCTCGAGCAACGGCCAATACGGCCGGCTGAATTCAGCGTTGCCTTCCACCTGCGCCAGCGCCGCCATCAGGATGAGCATGTTGCCGCTCTCCTCCACCGGCATCTGGCGATCTTCGGTCTCTTCGCGGCCCCCGTACACCTGTCCGTTGGCGATTGGGTACTGCCCGAGGTCATGCGGCGCATAGGGCCACGGCCACCGTCCGGCGCGAGCATAGTCGAGCACCGGCCGGAGTTGCGCTTTCAGCAACTGCGGGTTCAACAACAGAAAAAGCGGCGCGCCCGGATAGGTCACATCAACCGTCGCGATGCAGCCGTTGCTGAAGTTCTCTTTCGAGAAATGCAGCGGCGTGCCGTCCCAATCGGCCGCCAGTTTATGCGCGGCCAGCGCCTGGCGATAGGCTAGCGCCGCCAGCGCCGCATACTTCGGGCCGCCCGCAGCCACAAGGTCGGCCGTCAGTTCCGCATCAAAGCGTTCGCTGCGGGCCTTCAGAGCAACGAACTCGCGCTCGGCGGTCTTCAGTAATTCCTCTGCGCTCATGCCTTTCCGCCGCCAATACGGGCGCAGCTTGCGCTGAAAATACTCGATCGAGAAAAGGTCGTCGTAGGCGATCAGAGCATGGCGCGACACAGTCTCGCGCCCCACCGTTCCCAGATCGAGAGTCACCGCAATCAGCGGCACGTCACGGTCGGTCTGCACCGGTAAATCGAACTCACGCCACGCGGGCAGATCGAGTGTGGCAAGGTAGCGCGGCCGCGCGCTCGTCATCGTCCCCACGATTTGCGTGGCTCCCGCGTGCTTGGGTACGGCGAGATACAAGTGGCCCCAATCGATTCGCAGATCGTCGCCCGACCGGCTAAGCACGTTTTGCTCCATACTGCCCATACGAACGATATCCATTCCATCGATGGAATGGCGCGACCACATCGCGCGCTGCGAGGAGCGGTCCACCACGAGGTGGCTCGCGCAATCCAGATACAGCTTCACCTTGTGCGGCTTGCCGTCCGACGAGCGCACGTCCCAGATCAGATACGTCACCGGACGCGAGAGCACGTCGAGATCGTCCGGAAGGGACGGCGTCAGAAACGTGAGATCGAGCGCGATTCCGGCCCCGTCGAACTTATACATTGTTCGCGTCGGCGTGACGGTCAGAGAAAGCTGTTTCAGCGGAGGCGCCGTTTCACTCCAGCGCAACGCCCCGCCCGTCAGCCGATGGATCTTGCCGTCGATCAGGACGAGGCCGGTGATGGGTTGCTCCGTGCCCGTCCAGTGGCTGGTAGGCGCCGCGTTCAATTTGTCCGCCGCGGACCAGACGCTAAAGTACGGATCATGTGCAATCAGCGGTACGGCCGGCGGCCGCATCGGTGCGGCATCCTGTGCAAACGCGCAAGCCACCAGCACCCAGGGTGCGGCGATTCGTCCACAACATTGTATTAGTGTCATAGTGTCAGATCTGTACAAAGGCGATCCCCTACGATTACACAGTACGCCGCATGAAGAATTTTCGCGACAACCTTTGACATCGAAAAGAAACATGATGGCGCTGTCGCTAAAATGGACGCATTCGGGCACTGTGCAGACGTAGCTCACTTTGAAGTGGACTATTCTGAATTGAACTATGGGGGTCTTTTATGAAAACTCTTTTCGTTCTGATGGCAACCACCGTGCTGATTGCTTCCTGCGCCTTCGGGCAAGGCACATCCGCGCAGGTCACAGGCGCGGTGCATGATGGATCGGGAGCGGTTGTACCCAGCGCAACTCTCACGCTTTCCAACGAGGAGACCGGCCTCAAGCGCCAGACCGACTCGAATGAGCGCGGGGTCTACTTTTTCCCATTGCTTCCGCCCGGAACCTACCGTATTTCCGTCTTGAAGGCCGGCTTCCGCCCGGTCACGAGGACGGGTCTGCAACTCGTCGTCGACCAGACCGCGCGTATGGATTTCGCGCTGGAGATTGGAGCGGTCGCCGAAACCGTGGAAGTTTCGGCCAACGCCGCGGTTATCGAACAGGACACCTCGGCCTTGGGTCAGTTGATCGATAACTCGAAGATCTCGAGCATCCCGCTAAACGGCCGCAATCCGTTTCGCCTGGTCCAGTTGACCACGAACGTCCTGACCGCACCATCCGCCAACGGACAGTTCGCCGACGTGCCAGTCAACACGCTGGACGACTCGATGATCTCGATCAACGGCGGCCGGGCGCGTACCAATGAGGTGCTCATCGACGGCATTCCCAGCACCACCGGCTTCGTCAACCAGATGACGACCATTCCGAACGTCGATAGCACCCAGGAGTTCAAGGTACAAAGCAGCAATCTTTCGGCGGAGTGGGGACGCTTCGGCGGCGGCGTGATCAACGTTTCCACACGCAGCGGCACCAACCAGTTGCACGGCTCAGCCTACGAATATCTGCGCAATAGCGCGTTGGATGCCAATGAGTTTTTCAACCGTAGGACCGGTAACGGTACTCCGCCGTTTCGCATGAACCAGTTTGGCTATTCCGCCGGAGGCCCGGTCTACCTGCCGCACCTCTATGACGGCAAGAACCGCACCTTCTTCTTCACGGACTATCAGGGCACGCGCTGGCGCCGAGGCGACGTGTTCATTACCACGCTGCCCACGGCGCTGCAGCGTTCCGGCGACTTCACCCAGACGCTTACGCAGCGCGGGCAGCAAATCCTTGTGTACGATCCCACGACGACGCGCACCGATCCCAACGCTGCCGGAAAATTCCTGCGCAGTGCGTTCCCCGGAAACGCCATTCCCCGTTCGCGGCTGGATCCGATCGGCCAGAAGCTGGCTTCCTATTACCCGCTGCCAAACACCGCCGGCGATCCTCTGACCGGCACGAACAACTTTGTGAGCAACGCTTCGCGAGGCATCGATCAGGCGAATTTCGGCTCGCGCATCGATCACAGCATCTCGCAGATGTGGCGCATTTTCGGCCGCTTCTCGGTGAACCGCTCCACGCTCGCGCAGCCCGACAACTTCGGCAACCCTGCTACCACCGGCGTCGGAGCCAATGGAAGACTCTATCTGAATAATTACTCGGCCGGTCTGGATAACACGGTGACCCTGAGTCCAGCCTCCGTCTTGAACGTCCGCTACGGTTTCGCGCGCTTCTTCTGGGCGCGCAACACTCGCAGCTATGGCTTCGACCAGCACGAACTCGGGATGCCGGATTCTCTCGTGAGCCAATTATCCACGCCGCTGTATCCGAACGTGACCGTGGAGGGCTTCTCAGCCCAGGGCGGCGGCAGCGTCCTGCGCACCGGACAGGATACGCACAGCCTGCTTGCTTCGCTCTCGCATCTCGCTGGAAAACATAGCTGGAAGTTCGGCATGGATATCAGGATGCATCGCCTCGGCCTCTTCAACCTGCAAAACGGCGGCGGCCAATACACGTTCAACCGCACGATGACGCGAGGCCCCGATCCGAACGCTGTGACCGAGACAGGAGGAGTGGGTTTCGCCAGCATGCTGCTGGGCACGCCGACCAGCGGCGGCATCAACATCGCCGCGGGCAATTCGCTCCAGAATTTCTATTTCGCCGGCTACGTACAGGATGATATCCGCGTGACCTCGCGCCTCACACTGAACCTCGGCTTGCGCTTTGAAACGGAGAGCCCCTACAACGAGCGGCGCAACCAGATCAACTGGTTCGATTTCGCGCTGCCCAGCCCCGTCAAGAACAGTGCGTACCCCAATCTCGCGGGCGCGCTCGTGTTCGCCAACCCCGATGCACGCCCCGTTTACGGGTGGGATCTCAACAATTTCGCGCCGCGTACCGGATTCGCTTTTTCCCTGAATCCGAAAACCGTACTGCGCGGCGGCGCCGGGCTATTCTTTGCGCCCTTCGGAGTCTCTGACGTCGGCGAAGGTTACGTACCAACTTCCGGCTTCACCTCCAGCACGCCGCTGCTCGCCACGCTCGACGGCATTACACCGTATCGGACATTGAGCAATCCCTATCCGGACGGCCTTGTGCAGCCCACTCGCGATCAACTTGGTCCTCGCACCTACCTCGGACAGGCCATCAGCGTGTGGGACCGCGGTGCGGTCACGCCCTACACGCTGCAATGGAACTTCGATGTGCAACGCTCCCTGGGCGGTGCCTTCGTCGTCGACGCCGCATACTCCGGCAGCCGCGGAGTGCGCCTGAACCAGTCGCGCGAATTCAACGCTCTCGACCCGCAGTACCTCGCGTTGGGCACTGGCCTGCAAACACTGGTCGACAACCCGTTTTATCCCAACATCCCGACCGGCACGCTGGCACAGCAGCGCGTGCAACGGCGGCAGCTTCTCCTGCCCTATCCGCAGTTCACCGGCGTGCAACTGGTCAACTCGTCGTCCGCCAACTCCGTCTACCATTCGCTGGCGTTGAAACTCGAAAAGCGATTCAGCAAGGGCGTCGGTTTTCTGGCCTCCTACACCGCGGCAAAACTGATTTCGGACTCTCGCAACTCCCAGGGCGCGAACGGCAACAATCAAAATACCGGTCTGAATACCGGCGTGCAGAATTGGTATGACCTGCGCTCGGAGCGCGCGATCTCGGAGATCGATGCCGCGCAGAATTTTACTGGTAGCTTTGTCGCCGAACTTCCTTTCGGCGCCGGCCGCCGCTTCCTGGGCAACTCGAAAGGACTCGCCGGCAAGCTCGTGAGCGGCTGGCAGTTCAGCGGCGTTTTCTCCGCGCGCAGCGGATATCCGCTGGTGCTATCGGCCACGATTCCAAATGGCGGCTCCCGCCCCAACTCGACCGGCCAGAGCGCCGCGCTGTCCGCCGACCGCCCGCGCAACGAGCAGGTCAGCCGCTGGTTCGATACCAGTGCATTCACGCAGCCCGCCGCCTTCACTTACGGAAACGTATCGCGCACACTTCCGGATGTGCGCGGACCCGGCCTTACCAACGTGGACATCTCGATGATGAAGAACACAGCCATCCACGAGCGGTTGAGTTTGCAGTTCCGCGCGGAGTATTTCAACGTCCTCAACCATCCCAATTTCTGGCAGCCCAACACCGCGTTCGGCAGTCAGCAGTTTGGACAGTTGAACACTACGACCGGCCTGCCGCGTGTGGGCCAGTTGGCGCTCAAGCTTCTGTTCTGAGCAAGGTTGAAGTTGTCGCTCACGTCGTACAGTGCCGCGAGCGCAAGCGACCGGAGGCTGCATTTTCATAGCCTGATTCGCATCGGGTGGAGTGACCGGGATTTCGCCCGGCCACCCTCCCACACCACCGGACGTGCGGTTTTCCGCATCCGGCGGTTGAACCAAAGGCGATCTAACGAGCCTCAAGATCGGTTGGAAACAAGAAGCCGTATCTCCGCAGTTTCGCGTGGCTGATGGCGGTGTTGATTACAGGATGCACCGCCATCGCCCATGCTCCGCGACTGCTGCCGACCACGCCTAAGTGCCGGTCCCGCGTGATGCCAAGCTGCCGTAACTTTCGCAGTCGTCCCCGCGTGTCGTGCCATCGCAACCAGAAACACTTCCGAATGTGCCGTCGAACCCAGCTTTCCAGGTCGCGAATCCGGGTCCGTGCTTCGACCAGCCGGAAGTACCCCCACCAGCCACGCACGTAGCGGTTCCAATCGTCACGCAGTTGTTTACTGCTGCGACTTCGCCGCGCATCCCAGAGTTCGCGAACCCGGTCCTTGAATCGTTCGACACTCTCCGGTGCTATTCCGATCCGCTTCTTGCAGTCCAGTCGAAAGCCCAGGAACTTACGTTCCCAAACCCTCCCCGTTCCGCTCTTGGCGGCATTCACCTTCAACCGCAGATGCTTCTCGATCCAGCCCTGTATCGAAGCCAGCGTTCGCTCCGCCGCCGCTTGACTGCCTACGTAGATATTGCAGTCATCGGCATAGCGGCAGAAGCTGTGCTGCCTCCGCTCCAGTTCCTTATCGAGCGCGTCCAGGTAGATGTTGGCCAGCAATGGAGACAGCGGTCCGCCTTGCGGCGTTCCCTCCACGCTTTTCGTCACCACCCCGTTCACCATGCTTCCCCGCCGCAGGTATTTCCCAATCAGTTGCAACACCCGTTTGTCCCGGATCACTTCCGCGATCCGGCCTATCAGGATGTCGTGATTGACGTGGTCGAAGAACTTGGCGATGTCTAGATCCACCACCCAGTCCTTCCCTCCCTGCGCATATTGCTGTGCGGCTCGCACGGCGTCCTGTGCGCTGCGCCCCGGCCGGAATCCGTAACTGTGCCCGCTGAATTGCGGATCGAAGACCGGTGTCAGCACTTGCAATAACAACTGCTGTATGAACCGGTCCTGTACCGTCGGGATGCCCAGTGTCCGCGTGCCCCCGCTTGGCTTCGGTATCTCTACACGCCTCACGGGACTTGGAACGTAGGTCCCCTTCAGAAGTTTGTCTTTGAGGATCCACCAGTTCGCCTGAAGATGCGATTCCAGTTGCGCCGTCGTCATCCGATCGATACCCGCCGCTCCCCGGTTGCGTTTCACCGCCGCCAGCGCTTGCGCGTAGTTCTCGTCCCGTACGGCTGTTTCCATTAACGTCTCGTACATTGCTCTCCGTCGAGAGGTTCGCAGAGCTCCGGCATCGTCTCCTCGCGTTCAGACTTCCGCGGCTGCACCGCCTGATCCGAAAGCACTCCCGGGCTCTCGCCACCGTAGTTGTGACGTCCCGCGATTCGAGTTCGCTTATTGCGCCGGCCTCCAGTTCCTCCTCTAGCTCCAATGCATTGGTCCTTCGGCCCTTCGCTCCACCGTCATTACAACGGCTTCTTCGCTACTACGGCCTCTGCTGACTTCTCCTCCACTCTCATGCAAGAGATCTCCCCAGGTAAGGTGCAGAATCTGTCCCCTCGTGCCGACTGGCTGTACCTGATGCGTCTTGATGATCTTTGGGCTTCGCTGTTTGGCGCCAGCTTGCCGCCCGCACCCGGCCTCACTGCCAGTTCGTGTCCCTACGGTCGAGAGTTTGCTACGCGCTTCTTTCGGCTTCGCCTCGCGGCTACGCCTTGCGTTTCGCTACGGTTGCCTTCATCGGCTCCGATTGGCTCCTTTCATCCAATTAGATTCTGCCCATGCTGGGCACACGCCTCCCGTCGCTACCGCTTCGGGCACCGATGGAGATGTCCGACAAACGGTGCGGCGCAAGCGGCGCCGTTATGAGGTGAGCTCCGCGTGTTGCGATCCGAATGGCGCAGGTGCGTTCACAACGCCAGCGACAGGAGCGATTTTGTTGCTCGCGGGAATTCAAATCTGTCTTGGACAAGAGTGAATGGAGATATGATTTTACTGATGACCCGACGAACGTTCTTAGGCACCGCAGCCACTGCGGGACTTTCCTCCGCCGTCTCCGCGGCAGTCCCGCAGCGGCCAAACATAGTGCTGATTCTGGCCGACGACATGGGCTTCTCCGATCTCGGCTGCTACGGCGGCGAGATCCGGACGCCGAACATCGACAGCCTGGCGCGCAAGGGTGTGCGCTTCACGCAGTTCTACAACACCGCGCGCTGCTGTCCCACACGCGCCAGCCTGCTCACCGGCCTGTATCCGCATCAGGCCGGCATCGGCCACATGGTGGATAACCCCAAGCCCTTTCCGGGCTACCGCGGCGACCTCAGCAGCCGCGCTGTCACTATCGCGCAGGCGTTGAAACCGGCTGGCTATCAGACGCTCATGTCCGGCAAATGGCACGTCACGCCGGTCACCGAATCCAAACACAATTGGCCGCGGCAGCGCGGCTTCGACCGCTTCTATGGCATCATCCACGGCGCGGCCGATTACTTCAACCCGGTGACCCTGACTCGCGACAACGAGAAGGCGCCCGTCGACAAGCCGGGCTACTATTTCACCGATGCGATCGCAGCCAACGCGGCCGACTTCATCACAGCCGCCGCCAACAAGAAAGATCCCTTCTTCCTCTACGCCGCGTTCACAGCGCCGCATTGGCCGCTGCACGCGCTCGAAGGCGACATCGCGCACTACAAGGGCCGTTACAAGGACGGTTGGGACAACCTGCGCCGGGAACGCCTGCGCCGCCAAATCGATATGGGCATCATCGATAGACGTTGGCCACTGACGCCCCGCGACCCGACTGTCGCTCCCTGGAAAGACGCCGCGGACAAGGAATGGCAGCAGCGCCGCATGGAGGTCTACGCCGCACAGGTCGACCGCCTGGACCAGGGCGTCGGGCGTATTCTAGACGCACTGCGCCAGAGCGGACAGGAGAACAACACCCTCGTCATTTTTCTCGCCGACAACGGCGGCTGCGCCGAGGAACTGGGTCCGAAATCCCGTGGGCTTCACGTGCCTGCCAAGACGTTCGACGGCAGACCCGTCAAGGTCGGCAATATCCCCGGCGTCATGCCCGGCCCGGAAGAGACCTATCAGAGTTACGGCGTGCCGTGGGCTAATCTGTCGAACACGCCCTTCCGGCTCTATAAACATTGGGTGCACGAAGGCGGCATCGCCACTCCGTTGATTGCCCGTTGGCCCGGCGTGATCAAGCGCGAAAACACACTCACGCACGAGCCCGGGCACCTGATCGACCTGATGGCGACCTGCGTCGATGTGGCGGGCGCAAAATATCCGGAGAGCTTCAACGGCGAGCGCATCACGCCGCTCGAAGGCAAGAGTCTCCGGCCCGTCTTCGAAAACGGCAAGCGAGCCGGCCACGAGGCAATCTACTGGGAGCACGAAGGCAATCGCGCCGTGCGCCAAGGCAAGTGGAAGCTGGTTTCGCGGCATCCTGATCGATGGGAACTCTACGACCTCGCGGCCGACCGTACCGAGATGCACGACCTCGCGGCGAAAGATCCGCAACGCGTCGCCGCTATGTCCGCCCTGTACGATCAATGGGCCGTCCGCGCGCAAGTGGAGCCTTGGCAAAAGGTAGTCTCCGCGCCCCGTCCAAGCTAAGGAACAAGCATGCAACGAAGAGCATTTCTGCGCGCCGCCGGAGGCGCTTCACTCACCCGGATTGGGCGAACCGCGGGGACGGCGAAGCCGAATGTCCTGCTGATTATCGCCGACGACCTCACCTGGCATGAGATCGAGCCGTTCGGCAGCCGTCAGGTGCACACACCGAATCTGGCGCGCCTCGCCCGCGAAGGCATGTGCTTCGACGGCATGTTTACCGCGACGGCGATGTGCGCGCCCACGCGCCAGTCGCTTTACACTGGCATGTTTCCAGTGCGCAACGGCGGGTATCCCAATCACAGCCGCACGTACGATGGCGTGCAATCCATTCCGCATCATTTTGGCAAGCTCGGCTACCGCAGCGGTCTGATGGGCAAGGAGCACTTCGGTCCTCCGGCAAGTTTTCCATTCGAGGTCATCGGCAAGAAAGGCGCGGATCCCGATCCGGCGGACTTGAGCGCGTTGCGAGAGTTCGTCTCCCGAGATCCGAAGCAGCCCTTCTTCGCCGTGATGGCCTCGCACCAGCCACATATGCCCTGGGATCAGGGCGACCCGGCTGCCTATCCGCCCGAGACACTCAAGCCGCCCCCGTATCTGGTCGACTGCCCGGAGACGCGAAAAGCGCTCAGCCACTACTACGCCGAGGTGACCTACTTCGACAAGCAAGTCGGCGCGGCATTGCGCGCGCTCGACGAATCCGGACAGGCGGACCAAACGATCGTGCTCTTCGCCAGCGAACAGGGCACGCAGTTCCCGTTCGTGAAATGGTCGTGCTACGACGCAGGCTTGAAGGCCGCTGTGATCATACGCTGGCCCGGCAGGGTCAAGCCCGGCAGCCGCAATTCTGCCCTCACGCAGTATGTCGACATTCTGCCCACGCTCTTGGACGCTGCCGGCGCGGATTGGCGCGGAACTGTCACAGGCAGACCCGATGCGCACGGCCGCACTGGATTCGACGGCACGAGTTTTCTGCCCGTGCTGCTGGGGAAGTCGGCAACACACGGAAAATATGTATTCGGTGTGCAGACCACGCTCGGGATCATCAACGGCAGTCCGAACTACCCGATTCGTTCCGTTCGCGATACGCGTTACAAATACATTCGCAACCTGAATTTCAATTCCGATTTTTCCAATATTTTGACAACGGACCCGGACGGTCTGCTCACTGCCTGGAAGCGAGCCGGAGCTGCGGCCGCGCAACGCGTCAGCTTCTATATACGGCGTCCCGCGGAAGAGCTCTACGATTTGAAGGCGGACCCCAACGAACTGCGCAACCTCGCCGGAGACCCGCGTCTGAAGGATGTGCAGGCGCAGTTGAGACGCCAACTCGATCAGTGGATGACGCAACAGGGCGACCGCGGAATCGAAACCGAATTGCAGGCCAAGACCCGCCAAATGAAGGGGAAGGAATAAAGCCAGAAAGCAGGAAGGAAGTAGACGAGTCTGTCGCCAAACACCTCGGCGCCGCCTACTGTAACACCGAGAAGCGATTGTGACTCGCCGGACAAGTTTCCAGCTATTATTGGGTTCCAGCGTGTTTGCCGCCGGCCACAATGCACCGTCGTAGCGGCGCTGCAAGCAAAAGAAACAGTGTGCGGCTGTCGCTAAACCCGAAATTTGCGCATACTGTGGTAACAGAGGCACGCACAGCAAGTGCGATCTTTCAGGGAGCGACGTAATGACTCGACGGGAATTTGCGGCCATGCTTGGAGTTGCAGCCACGGCCGCGGCCAAATCAAACCGGCCGCCTAACATCATTTTCATTCTGAGCGACGATCTCGGCTGGGGGGAACCCGGCTGCTACGGGAACAAGTTCAACCAGACTCCGAATATCGACCGCATGGCGCGCGAGGGCGTACGCTTCACATACGCCTACTCCGCAGCGCCGGTGTGCTCGCCGACCAGGGCGTCATTCATGACGGGCCAGCATCCGGCGCGGGTTGGCATCATCGACTACCTCCGTGCCGATGATACGAACTTCCTCTCCCCGGCCCTGCCCACGTTGCCGAAGATGCTGAAGCAGGCCGGATACAGGACAGGCCTGATCGGCAAATGGCACCTGATGGGCGATTACAAAAAGCGTCCGGGAGACCCCAAGTTGCACGGCTTCGACGAAGTCATCTGTTCGGAGACCAGCTACATCGGGCCGGGCTACTACTGGCATCCCTACAAGCACCTGGAAGGCCTGGCAGCGCGCACGCCGCACGAGTACCTGACGGACCGCTTGAATCAGGAGGCCGTCGACTTCATCGGGCGCAATGCGCAGCAGCCCTTCTTCCTCTATCTCGCACATTACGCGCCGCACACGAAACTCGACGCCAAGCCGGAACTACTTGCCAAGTACAAGGACCGCCCCGAGGCCGGCACGAAGAAGAACAATCCGGCACTCGCGGCAATGCTCGAATCCATCGACCAGGGCGTCGGAAAAATCCTCGACGAAGTCAAACGCCTCAAACTCGACAACGATACGCTGATCATCTTCAATTCCGACAATGGCGGCGAGACGAACGTCACCACAAACGCGAATCTGCACGGCGGTAAGTCGCAACTCTTTGAAGGCGGCATTCGCGTACCGTTGGTCGTGCGTTTCCCAGGGACGCTGCCGCGGGGCGAGGTCTGTTCCGCGCCGGTCGTAATCACGGACTACTATCCGACGCTGCTCGAATTCGCGGGCGCCAAACCTCCGGCCGGATACAAGTTGGACGGTGTCTCGCTCGCTACTCTGTTCAAGAAGCCGAAGAGCGCATTTGCGGAGCGCGATATTTGCTGGTATTACCCTTTGGAGAAAGACCATTTTCTCGGCGGTTGGTCGGCCATGGCAATCCGCGATTCGAAATGGAAGATGATAGAGTCGCTCAAGGATGGCGAGAAGCAGTTGTTCGACCTCGCCTCCGATCCGGCCGAGGCGAAGAACCTCGCCAGCGCCAAGCCGGAAGTGGTGCGCGCTCTTTCGGAACGTTTGAATGCGTGGCGCAAGACCACGGTCAAGGAAGGACTCTAATATGAAACTCTACGTTCGACTCTTCGCGATGAGTTTGCTGATCGCCGGTTCACTCTGCGCGCAAGGCACATCCGCGCAGATCGTGGGACGCATTGTCGATCCTTCGGGAGGCGCGGTCCCAGCGGCAGACGTCAAGGTGACAAACATTGATACCGGAATCGTGCGCGCGGTGCAAAGTGCTGAATCGGGCGCCTACGTTTTTCCGCTTCTCTCGCCCGGAAACTACCGCTTGACTGTGGTCAAGGACGGCTTTCGCCCGATCAGCCGGACGGGCATCACGCTCGTGGTCGACCAGGTGGCGCGCATCGATGTCGATCTGGAATTGGGCGCCATGGCGCAGGAGATCCAGGTGAGCACCGCCGCACCCCTGCTCGAACAGGAGACTTCCGCGCTGGGACAGATTGTAGACAGCAGCAAGATCCAGAGTATGCCGTTGAACGGAAGAAGTTCCTTCCGGCTGGTGCAGTTGACTCCCGGCATCATCGCCGGGCCCTCGGCCAGTGGCCAGTTCGGAGACATCACGGTCAACACAAACCAGGACACGAACTTCTCGATCAACGGCGGCCGTCAGATGAGCAATGAGATTCACATCGACGGCGTGCCCAGCACGACGGGGCAGTTCAACACGATTACGACGATTCCGTCGATCGAAGCCACGCAGGAGTTCAAGGTCCAGAGCAACAATCTTTCGGCGGAGTGGGGCCGCTTCAATGGTGGCGTGGTCAATGTCTCCACGAAGTCCGGCACCAATGAGATTCACGGCGCGCTCTACGAATATCTGCGCAACGACGTGTTCGACGCGAATGAGTTCTTCAACAAGAACGCGGGACGGTCAACGCCCGCCTTCCGCATGAATCAGTTTGGCGGCGCGATCGGCGGCCCGCTGAGCCTGGGCAAACTGTACAGCGGAAAGAACCGGACGTTCTTCTTCGCCGATTATCAGGGCACACGCTGGCGGCGTGGGGATACGTTGCGGACTGCGGTTCCAAACAGCTTGCAGCGGCGCGGCGATTTCTCGAACACCTTGAACCAGACCGGCCAACTCGTTGTGGTTTACGATCCCAGCAGCACGGTCGCCAACCCCGCCGTGGCCGGGCAATCGATCCGCACTCCCTTCGCGGGCAACATCCTTCCGGCCAACCGCATCGATCCCATCGCACGCAAACTCATCGACTACTATCCGCAGCCGAATGCCCCCGGCGACCGCTTCACGGACTTCAACAACTACGCCAACAACGCTGGCCGCAGCATCGATCAGAACCAGTTAAGTGGCCGCATCGATCATACCGTGAGCAGCAAATACCGTGTCTTCGGGCGCGTCGCCCACAACCGCACCATCCTGACGCAACCCGATTCCTACGGCAACGTGGCCACGCCCGATCCGGGCGCCGTCGGCACCACGCCGTTCCGCCAGACGACCGTCGCCCTCGACAATGCGTTCACCTTGAGCCCGACCACGATCCTCAACTTGAAGTATGGTCTTGCCCGCTGGTATCAGTTCCGGGAAACACGCAGCTACGGCTTCGACCTGCGCACGCTCGGCTATCCCGACTCCATCGTGCGCCAGTTCCAGATTCCGGTCTTTCCGGCGGTCAACATCGAGCAATATAGTCCGCTGGGCGGCCAGAGCTATTTCAACAGCGGCAACGACACGCATAGCCTCATCGGGTCGCTCACCAAGATCGTGGGCAAGCACACATTGAAGATCGGCGGCGAGTCGCGGCTGCGCCGCATCAACTTCATTCTCATCGGCGGCGGCAGCGGCACATACACATTTAACCGGGCCTTCACGCGCGGCCCGAATCCGCTGACTTTTTATGACAACTCCGGCCAGGGGGTGGCAAGCTTTCTGCTTGGCACTGCCGCGTCCGGATCGGCGCCGATCATATCCGGCATGTCGCTGCAAAACTTCTATTCAGGCGCCTACATACAGGATGACATCCGCCTGACAAACAACTTTACCGTCAACGTGGGACTGCGCTACGAAACGGAGTCGCCCTTTACCGAGCGCTACAATTCGATCAACTACTTCGATCGTGATCTGCCCTCCCCGGCGAAGAACAGCCAGTTCCCGGATTTGCGCGGAGGGCTTGTCTTCGCCAGCCCAGATGCGCGCAATGTGTGGCAGCCGGACCGGCTGAACTTCGCACCGCGTCTCGGCTTTGCCTGGTCGGTCGCGCCGAAAACAGTGTTGCGCTGGGGCGCGGGCATCTTCTTCTCCCCGGCCGAAACGTCCAACGTCGCCACGGCCTTCGCCTCCAACTCCGGTTATTCGGCGTCGACTCCGTTTACCGGAACGGTCGACGGCGGCTTGACACCATACCGTCTGTTGAGCAATCCGTTCCCCGACGGACTGCTGCAGCCGACCCGCAATACCCTCGGAGCCTCCACGTTCCTCGGACAGGGCTTGAATGTATGGGACTCGCGCCAGGTGATGCCGGAGACCTATCAGTGGAACTTCGACATCCAACGCGAATTGCCGGGCCAGATCCTGATCGACGTGGCGTACGCGGGCAGCCGCGGCGTTCACCTTGCGTTCAGGAACCGGCAAATGAACGAACTCGATCCGCAATACCTGAGCCTGGGGACCGCGCTGAATCAGCTCGTGACGAATCCTTTCTATGGGACTATCAACGTCGGGGCCTTCGCACAAAAAACCATCACGCGGCGTCAGACGCTGTTGCCCTACCCTCAATACACTGGCGTCAACGTGATCAACATGACGTCGGCCAACAGCAACTATCATTCGATACAGATGAAAGTGGACAAGCGCTTCTCGAAGGGCTTCGGCGTTCTGCTGGCCTACACCGTGGGCAAACTCATCACCGACGCCAACAATATGTTCTCGGGAGTCGGCGGCGCCAGCAACAACTCGACCGGCACACAGAACTGGTACGACCTGCGTGCGGAACGCGGACTGTCGGAAATGGATGTCTCGCAAAATGTGGTGGTAAGCTTCGTGGCTGAACTTCCGTTCGGTCCCGGCAAAGCGCTCTTAGGTTCCTCGAAGGGCCTGGTCGCTGCGATTGTGGGCGGCTGGCAATTAAACGGAATCTCGTCGTACCGGTCAGGCTACCCGCTGAGCATCGCAGCGACGATTCCCGGCGGCGGCAACCGGCCGAACAGCACGGGGCGCAGTGCAGCCATCACAGAGTCGCGCACGCGCGGCGAGCAACTCGCTCGATGGTTCGACACGAGCGCATTCCTGCAACCGGCCTCGTTCACGTTGGGCAACGTGGGCCGCACGCTCGCCGATGTGCGCGGACCGTCGATCATCAACCAGGATCTCTCGCTGATCAAGAACACGAAGTTGAGCGAGAAGGTCAAACTGCAACTGCGCTTCGAGTACTTCAACGTGTTCAACCGCCCGCAGTTCGGCCTCCCGAATACAGCACTGGGCAGCGGCACCTTCGGGCGCGTCGACTCGACGGTCCTGTTGCCGCGCGTCGGCCAGGTGGCGGCGAAGATCAACTTTTAGGACATCATGCGCAGACGCGATCTCTTACTGGCCGGGTCCGCGCTAGCGGGCTCACAGGCCATGGCCGCTCCGTCGGCGGAGCACCCGAACGTCGTGATATTTCTGGCCGATGACCTCGGCTGGAAAGACACGGGTTTCCAGGGCAGCGAGGGACAGACTCCAACACTCGACCGGCTCTGCCGGGAAGGCGTGCGCTTTACGAATCTCTACGCCTTCCCGCTGTGCTCTCCGACGCGCTCAGCCCTGATGACCGGCCGTAATCCCGCGCGCCTCGGTCTCGGATACACCGTTGTGCGGCCATGGTCTACTTACGGGCTCTCCCCGTCGGAAACCACCATGGCCGACGTGTTCCGGGCCGCCGGTTATCAGACCGCCGTCACGGGCAAATGGCACCTGGGACACACAAATGTGGCGCACCTGCCGCGCTCCCGCGGCTTCGACCACTTCTATGGCCACCTCAACGGGGCCATCGATTACTTCACTCACGAACGCGATGGTGGCATCGATTGGCAGCGCAATGGAAGCGCGCTTCGCGAGGAAGGCTACTCCACGGACTTGGTCGCAGTGGAGGCCGATCGCTGGATCGCCGCGCGCGACAAACGCAGGCCTTTCTTCCTCTACATGCCGTGGAACGCACCGCACGGGCCACTCCAGGCACCCGAGAATCTGCTCAAAAAGTACAGCGCAATCAAAGACAAGAAACGTCAGACATACCTCGCAATGGTCGATGCGCTCGATAGCGGGATTGGGCGTGTGCTGCACCGCCTGGAACTCGAGAAGGTTCTCGACAATACACTCGTGTTGTTCCTAAGCGACAACGGCGGTTCGCTTCCAGCCGGCGGCAACAATGGACCGTTGCGCTCCGGCAAGAGCAACGTCTATGAGGGTGGAATCCGCGTCCCCGGCCTGGCGTATTGGCCCGGGAAGTTGAAGCCCGCCGCTTGCGCGCAAATGCTAACCGTCTATGACCTGCTGCCGACGCTGACCGCGGCCTGCGGGATCCCGGCGAAAACACGCCAACCCCTCGACGGCATGAATCATTGGCCGGCCATCCAGGGCAGCGCTGCGCCACAACCCCGGCGGAATCTGTTGTTCTGTGTGCAGCCCGACAGCGGGCCACGCCAACATGCCTTGCGCGATGGGCCGTGGAAGCTCATTCGCATCGGCCAGGCGCCTTGCGACGTGCCGCAGGAGTCGCTCTATAACATCGACAACGATCCCTACGAGAAGAACGATCTGCTTCAGCAACAGCCTGAAATCGCCAGCCGCCTGCGTAAGCTCATGGAAGACTGGATCAAGCTCGTCCCGCCTGGAGAGGCGTCCTACAGCTTGACGCCTCATCCCGGCTGGGTCACGCCCAAAGACTGGGCTAAGGTTGCAGTGGACTGAGCAGCTTCGCGCTAAGCGAATTTCCAGCCCTTGCGGAACTTCGGCTTCAAGTACTCGTTCGCTGCTTTGTTGTTACTGAACTGCTTCTTCTGCGCGTCCCATTCCAGCTTGCCTTCGAACTTCATGGCAATCACGCCTAGCAGCATCCACTGCACAAACGGCGCGGCCACGCTGAAGTTGGAGCAGGATGGCTCTCCGCCCTTGCAGGCGCGAATCCAATCGGCGTAGTGTCCGGGCGAGCGCGTCAGCACCTGCGCGGGCAGCTTGTAGTCTTTCATTTTGGCGTTGGGCATCAGCCGCGTGCGCTCGCCATAGCAACCCGTCGTGACCATTCCCTTTTCGCCTATGAACAGGCTGCCGTTCAGGTCTTTGTCGCCGATCAATTCACCAGCGGGTACGCCGTCAAACTTGAGTTGCTCCTTCAGGCTGTCGTACCAGAAGATCTTGACCGGAGGCATCGCACCGCGGGCCGGGAAGTCAAAGCGCATCACGGTCTGCTGCGGGTAACAAAATTTGCTCGGACCGATCTTCTTAATGCATTCGACGCTGCTGGGCGCGCCGAGCCGCATCGCCATGTTTGGCGTTCCCATAATGTGGCAGGCCATGTCGCCGATCGCTCCGCAACCAAAATCGGGGTATCCGCGCCACTTTTTCGGAAGGTATGCCGGGCTATAGGGCCGCGGCATGGATCCGCCGAGCCAAGCATCCCAATCGAGCGTACCCGGGACGGCGGCTTGCTCTGGCACGACTGCCGGACTCTGCGGCCAATACTTTCCGGGCCTATCCGTCCAGGCATGAATTTCGGTCACGTTCCCGACTGCACCACTCCAGATAATTTCGCAGCATTCTCGCGCGCCTGGGTTGGAGTAGCCCTGGTTGCCCATTTGCGTGGCCACCCCGAACTTCGCTGCGGCCCGCTCCATTTCCTGCGCTTCCCAAACGGTGCGCGTCAACGGCTTTTGGCAATAGACGTGTTTGCCGCGATTCATCGCCCACAGCGCGGCACTGGCGTGCATGTGGTCGGGGCAGGAAACGAGCACTGCGTCGATGTTCTTCGTCTCCTTGTCGAACATGCGCCTGAAGTCCTTGTACTTCGGAACCTTCGGGTATTGCTGAAACATGCGTGCCGCGCTCTTATCGTCAGGATCGGTGAGAGCGACGATATTTTCGGCCTTGCAGCCAGCGATATCCGACGTGCCCTTCCCGCCCGCGCCAATAGCGGCAATATTGAGTTTCTCGTTGGGCGATTTATAGCCAAGCCGCTTCAAAGACGCCACGCTGCCGAATCCGCCAGTGGGTAGTGCGCCAGCCAGCAGCGTCCCGTAGAAAAAATGCCTTCGTGAAAATTCGTCGAGTGCCATAGTGATTACTTGCTTCTTTCCAAATTGCCGCCAGCGCGGCCATGCGTCGCCAGAATTCCCGGCTCTGAACCAGCATACTGAAAATCCCGCTTGCGAGGATGGCCGGGCACCGGTCTTGGCGTGGGTTGGGGAAAAACAATTTGTTGCAAACAAACGTGGAGTTGGGTTCGTTTTGTTAGTTTCGCGTGTAGTCCGCCGATGATGCCGAATATATGTGCCTGTCCAGGTGCCATGCTTATCAAGCAAACATAATTCTGGTGCATCCGCTGAAAAGTGTAGCAGCAGAGTCTACAGCCAGCAGGCAAGCCGGCGCGTAAGTGGCCGGAAAGACGCGGAATATAAACCGCGATCCGTCGTGACCAGTAATAAGACAAGCGAATGGCCGGCATCCACGCCAGCTCCGGACGCTACCGCTTCCGGCACCGTTAGGGTGTTCGATCTTCAATCCGTAATCCGTCAAACAGTGCCCGGAGCGCCAGCGACGGGTGGCGAGAATATTTCAATTATCGATGAGAAGCGATGGAATCGCAGCCTCCGGTCGCTGGCGCTCCCGGCACTGTTGAACTAATTGCCTGCAGCCGGATCCCACCACCACCAAACACAACACATAAACCGGAGGTGACGCCGGCGATGCTTCTGGCAACGACGCCGTCACTTCTTCATGTAGGCGTTATTACGCCTTCGGCATTAAAAGTCGACGCGCAGAGCTAACTGCCCTTGCCTGGGCGTGTTGGCCTGAGAGTTGACCCGGCCGAAATTTCCCGCCGAGACGTTGCCCACCGGAGCTCCAAACACCGTCCGGTTAAAGGCGTTGAAGAACTCCGCCCGGAAGGTGAGGTTCACACGCTCGGTCAGGGGTGTCCGTTTGATCAATCCGAAACTCTCGTTCAGGAAGCCAGGCGCACGCACATCCGAATACGATCGGGCCGCGTTGCCAAAGTGGAAGCCAACCGGAGCCGCGAAGGCCGCAGGGTTGATCCACAGATCGGCCAGCGGATTTACCACTGTGCGCGTCCGCTCTGCGCCAGCCACCGCATCGGGCCGCAAAACGCTGTTGAACAACGGCAGCGTGTTATTCGCGGTCAGTGCGACGGGTCTTCCCGATTGATACTGATGAATCCCCGTAAACTGCCAACCGCCGACTACATGGCCCAGTGCGCCCTTCTTGCTCAGGTACTTCCGCCCCGGGCCAAGAGGCAGTTCGTAGGTATAGCTCAACGCCACGACGTGCGGTACGTCATTCGTACTGATCGCCTTCTCCAGACGCCGGTTGAAAAAGTCCTGCCCGCCCGGACCTCCGCCCGCTGCGATGTCTCCATCCGAGATCGAGCGCGACCAGGTGTACGAACCCAACAACGCGAGACCCATGCCCATGCGTTTATTCACCTTCATCTGCAGCGCGTGATACGTCGAGCTGCCGTTCGGGTTCGAGTTGTTACTCACGCTCAGATATTGCGGATACTGCCGCAGCGCCTGCGCCACGGATCCGTTGAATGACGGATATGGCTTCTGAATTCCAGCCGCAATCGCCGCCGGCGAGCTGATGTTCTGCGTCAGCGTCGAACCCAGGCTCAAGTACTTCGGGTCCACCTGATTCCAGGTCATCAAATTGTTGCCCAGGCGTGTGCCCTTGACGCCCACGTAAGCCGCTTCCACCATGATCCGCGCCGCCAGTTCCTGCTGCACGCTGAGCTGGAAGTTCTGGAAGTACGGCGGCCGCCCGTCGCCGCTCCCAATGTAGTTCACGTCGCTGCCGTTCTGCACGGTCGGATTGATGAAGGGCGGGCGCGGCCAGTTGGTGGGCAGTCCGCCGTCCCACTGGAATGCCGGGGTCACGCCGACGTCCGGCGTTGCAAAGCTTGGCGCCGCGTTGAATCCGTAAATGTAGCGCTGCGAGCTGCGCAGGCCGGCGGTCGCATTGCCCGTCCCCGTGAAGAGCCCGTAGCCGCCGCGCACGACGGTCTTCTCGCGCCATTGATAGGCGAAGCCCAGCCTCGGACCGAAGTTCCTGTAATAGGTGTCCGCGAAGCTCGTCCGCGAGTTGTCGCGCCCTGGACCTTCGCCGAGAAACGCAACCGCACCAAGCAAATTCCCCGCGCCGGGATTCGGAAGCATTGGATCGAAGCCCGAAAAGTTATTGTGTGCCTCGACGCGCGGGAAATAGATTTCGTAACGCAAGCCGTAGTTCAGCGTCAGCTTGCGCGTGGCTTTCCAGTCGTCCTGGAAGAACAACGAGAAATAACGATAGCGGTTGCCGGGCACGACGAAGACTCCGACGTAATTCGCGTTGTCGACCTGACCCAGCAGGAAACTTGCAAAGGAGTGCCCGCTCAACGGGCGGCCCGCCGCCGTCGGCAGCGCCGTCTCGTTCGAGTTGAACGCCATCGTGGCCTGCTGGTTCGCCAGGTCCGCTCCATTGGTTTGCATCCAGCGAGCATCCATCCCAAATTTAATGCTGTGGTTGCCGCGTGTGTGGCTCAACGTATCGGCCAATTGCAGCACGTTGTTGACCTGCTCGCCCTTGTTCTTCACCTCGTCGCCCCAATTCGAGAGGCCGTCGCCAAAGGTCGTGCGCGGCAGAATGTCGCCCGGCGGGTTCGTGCCCGTCAGTCCCACCGTTTGCAGATAGTTCTTGCCGGAAGCGACGCGCGACCAGATCTGCGGCTCCCTCGTGTAGCCCGCGCGGAAGTTGTTCAGCGTCGTGTTGCTGACCAGCAAGTCGTGGTTCAAGCGGATCCAGCGCGAGGGCCGCGTCTCCTCCAGCGCCGGACTCAGCGCGCCAGGCAGACGTTCCGCCGCCGTGCTCGACTGGTTGTTGATGAAGAAAAACATGTTGATGCGATTACGTTCCGAGAACTGATGGTCCGCCTTGATCGTATAGACGTCGCGGTCGAACTTCTGCGAACCCACGACCTGAAAATTGTTCAACTGCCCGGCATTTGTCGGCGCCGGGATGAACTGTAGCGTGTTGCGCGAAACGGTGCTAAAGCGCGCCTGTGGAATCACGTTGCCGGGGAACGCCGTGCGCGTGAAGCCCGTCCCGTCGACTCTCGTCGACGCCGGGTCGTAAATCACTACTGGATTGGCGCCGCGCACGACCTTCGAAAAGTCGCCTTTCTGCATGTCGAGCGTCGGCATCGTCGCCAACTCGTTCAGCGCCCCCGCACGATAACGGAACCCGTTATAGACGAAATGGAAAAACGTCCGATTCTTGCCGTCATAGCCCGGCAGCAGCACAGGTCCTCCGAAGGCCGCGCCGAACTCATTCTGCCGGTTGATCGCCCGGCTCGACGCGATGAAACCACGCGAATCGAACTGGTCGTTGCGCAGGTACTCCCACACCGCGCCGTGAAACTTGTTGCCGCCTGACCGGGTGGTATAGACTTCAAACCCCGCGCCGGTGCGTCCGTACTCCGCGCTAAAGTTGCTACTTACCAGCTTGAATTCGCTGATCGACTCCACAGGGGGATAGGTGAACAGCAGACCGCCGCTCTCCGGACTGGTGCTGCCGATACCGTCCATCAGGATCTCTTTCGAGCGGCTCTGCGACCCGTTGATCTGCGTATTCGAGGTGTCGCCCGTCACGCCGGGGGCCAGGAATACGAACGCCCCGGGGTGCCGCATATTGCCTGACACCGCCAGCGGCAGATCGACCACGCGATCACGGTTGACCACCGTGCCCAGGTCCGATGTCGCACTTTCAAGCAACGGAGGAGCCGCCGTCACCTCGACCGTCTGGTCCGTCTGGCCGAGTTCCAACATGATGTTCAGCGTCAGCGTCTGGGCCACGTTCAGTTCAATGTCTTTGCGGATATACTTGCGAAAGCCCTTCGACTCAAACGAAACCTCATAGCGGCCGACCACCAATTGCGACGCCGTATAGCTGCCGGTTTCGTTTGTCGCGGTCACAGTTCGAATCCCGGTCTCCTGATTTTGGATCACGACCGAGGCGCCGGCCACCGCCGCCGAACTCGGATCGAGGACCCGGCCCGTGATTGTGCCGCGATCCGATTGCGCCATCAGCAGACCCACCGACAGCATGAAGATAACGAATCTCACTACGTGGTTTGACATGTTGTTCCTCGAAATTCCCATGTCTGAAGTGTAACCTCTCCAAAGTTCCGGTTGCTGAGGCACGCCGCATCGCGAACTCGCGAGCGCGGCGGAAGGCTCTTCGATCTGAGTTTCTCTCGCCGCTCGGCCGAGGAGTTGTACGACGTGGCTGCCGACGCTGAGCAACTGCACAACGCCGCCGCGGAGAAGCGCTACGCCGCGACGCGGCTGGAACTCAGCCGCCGTCTGGACGCGCACTTGCGCCAGACACGCGATCCGCGTGCAGTGGGAGGCGGAGAGCAGTTCGACCGCTATCCATTCTGGGGACCGTCCGAAAGATGACAACGAGGGTGCACGACTAGAAAGTGACGGATCAAGCGGCGCTCGGTTCTGATCGGCGCTCCCAGAAGTCCTGAAACCTGCCACTGAGCTTCGAACAGCGAAGGGCGATGATGGCGTTGGATCCGGCGGTTGTCCAGTGCATGCCGGCGCGTTTCAGCCGGGTGCCAATCGCGAGTTTACAGCCGGCTTCAACGACTCCGGAGGAAGTGCATAGGCCCTGCGCACGGAATTGTGGGTAGCGCATGCGATCGCGATTGCCGTGGATGTATTGGAAGCACTTGCGGGCCTCCGCGCAATGACCGGCTTGGCGGCGCAGAGCACGTAACAGCTCCGGCAAGCGGCCGCTATCGAGTTCCTCATGCCTGCGTGCCGCCCAGAGTTTCGCTTGATCGGGCTTGTGCGGATAGAGCAGTTTGGACAGGTCGCTGAGGTGTTCTTTGACGTGAAAGCGATCCACGATCTGAATCGCTCGTGGAAACAACTCCTGCGCGATCTTCCAGATCCAAGCGGCTCCGTCACCGATCACCACAGTGCCTTGTGCTTGGGTGAAACGTCGGCGGGTGGCCTCCCGCAAGACGCGCTCGGAGAAGGGCGAGCGCTGCTTGTCGGTGTCGAGGGTAGCTGCGGTTTCGATTGCCGCCGAATAGCTGACCGAGCCTGGGTCGCGGACCGGGGTGCCATTCTCGTCGCGCCCCTCGGCGCTCCAGACGGTGCACAACTTCACTTCTCGCGTTTTGGCCGATCCATCGGCTTGCTTGCCTGTCCGGCCGTTCAACTCCGAGGCCCGCATCGGAATACCGGTCCCATCCAGACCCAAGTACAGGGTCGGCGGCAATGGCAGAGCAGCGGCAGGGGTCGCATTCCGCTTCTCGTCGGCGGCGATGGCTGCGCCGAGAGCTTCGGCCGTTCGCTCCACCTGTTTGGCATCAATGGCGAGAGCTGCCAGTTCGGCAAGTAACTGGCTGCCTTCCTCAAAGCTGACCATCGCACCGACCGTGCCGATCATGCGTGTGACAGCAGGCGAAAGCGCAGTGTTCTCCAACCCGAGTTGCCGGTCCCGCGGGCAGAAGCCGCGACCGCAACCCGAGCAATGAAAGTAAGCACGCGCAAGTTTGAGCGCGCCGAGAACGCTGGCAAATGTCTTTTCGCGCCGGCCCGCGTAACGTGCCCATTGCCCACACGGGCAGCGAAGGTGAGACTGGGCGGCATCGGAATGGTCTGCGTTGAGGCGTTGCTCGACCGCGCGTCCGGCCAGTCGCAAGGCTTGCCGGCGCACGGCGGACTCCAGCGCTTCCAGATCGAGTTCGGCGAGACACTGCCGCCCCAGCAGGGCTTCGATGTCCCACAAAAGTTCAGCGGCGAGCAGGCCGTCGAGCGCAGTTTTTTTTGACGTCTGCGGGTGCGCCTTGACGCAATTCGAGATCGCAGAGCTGTTCTGAGACCGTGGTCAACTGCTGCACCAAGCGCCGGAAGCGATGGTATTCCTGCAATTGCAGGCGGGTGCGGTCCACGGCGGGGCCGGCGGGAATGATCCGCGTTACCGTCTTGCCAGCAATGGGATGGGTCAGCGAATACGAAGGGCCATGACCTTGGGAACCCTTCTTGGCGCAATGGCAAGTCGGCTTGCCGCATTTACGATACCGGGGTACGAGCGAACCCGGACGCATGTCGCCGACCTGAGCAAGTTCGGCTTTGAGTTGATCGCGTTGCAGGCGAAGAGCATTGAGATCGAGAGAAGTGGGCACGATTCACCTGACAGCATTATACGCTGTCAGTATAATGGCGGCAACAACCTCCCAGTGCGCTTTCGCTCTGGGCATCACTCTGGTGTCGTGCACCCTGACAACGAGGGTGCACGACTAGAAAGTGACGGATCAAGCGGCGCTCGGTTCTGATCGGCGCTCCCAGAAGTCCTGAAACCTGCCACTGAGCTTCGAACAGCGAAGGGCGATGATGGCGTTGGATCCGGCGGTTGTCCAGTGCATGCCGGCGCGTTTCAGCCGGGTGCCAATCGCGAGTTTACAGCCGGCTTCAACGACTCCGGAGGAAGTGCATAGGCCCTGCGCACGGAATTGTGGGTAGCGCATGCGATCGCGATTGCCGTGGATGTATTGGAAGCACTTGCGGGCCTCCGCGCAATGACCGGCTTGGCGGCGCAGAGCACGTAACAGCTCCGGCAAGCGGCCGCTATCGAGTTCCTCATGCCTGCGTGCCGCCCAGAGTTTCGCTTGATCGGGCTTGTGCGGATAGAGCAGTTTGGACAGGTCGCTGAGGTGTTCTTTGACGTGAAAGCGATCCACGATCTGAATCGCTCGTGGAAACAACTCCTGCGCGATCTTCCAGATCCAAGCGGCTCCGTCACCGATCACCACAGTGCCTTGTGCTTGGGTGAAACGTCGGCGGGTGGCCTCCCGCAAGACGCGCTCGGAGAAGGGCGAGCGCTGCTTGTCGGTGTCGAGGGTAGCTGCGGTTTCGATTGCCGCCGAATAGCTGACCGAGCCTGGGTCGCGGACCGGGGTGCCATTCTCGTCGCGCCCCTCGGCGCTCCAGACGGTGCACAACTTCACTTCTCGCGTTTTGGCCGATCCATCGGCTTGCTTGCCTGTCCGGCCGTTCAACTCCGAGGCCCGCATCGGAATACCGGTCCCATCCAGACCCAAGTACAGGGTCGGCGGCAATGGCAGAGCAGCGGCAGGGGTCGCATTCCGCTTCTCGTCGGCGGCGATGGCTGCGCCGAGAGCTTCGGCCGTTCGCTCCACCTGTTTGGCATCAATGGCGAGAGCTGCCAGTTCGGCAAGTAACTGGCTGCCTTCCTCAAAGCTGACCATCGCACCGACCGTGCCGATCATGCGTGTGACAGCAGGCGAAAGCGCAGTGTTCTCCAACCCGAGTTGCCGGTCCCGCGGGCAGAAGCCGCGACCGCAACCCGAGCAATGAAAGTAAGCACGCGCAAGTTTGAGCGCGCCGAGAACGCTGGCAAATGTCTTTTCGCGCCGGCCCGCGTAACGTGCCCATTGCCCACACGGGCAGCGAAGGTGAGACTGGGCGGCATCGGAATGGTCTGCGTTGAGGCGTTGCTCGACCGCGCGTCCGGCCAGTCGCAAGGCTTGCCGGCGCACGGCGGACTCCAGCGCTTCCAGATCGAGTTCGGCGAGACACTGCCGCCCCAGCAGGGCTTCGATGTCCCACAAAAGTTCAGCGGCGAGCAGGCCGTCGAGCGCAGTTTTTTTTGACGTCTGCGGGTGCGCCTTGACGCAATTCGAGATCGCAGAGCTGTTCTGAGACCGTGGTCAACTGCTGCACCAAGCGCCGGAAGCGATGGTATTCCTGCAATTGCAGGCGGGTGCGGTCCACGGCGGGGCCGGCGGGAATGATCCGCGTTACCGTCTTGCCAGCAATGGGATGGGTCAGCGAATACGAAGGGCCATGACCTTGGGAACCCTTCTTGGCGCAATAGCAAGTCGGCTTGCCGCATTTACGATACCGGGGTACGAGCGAACCCGGACGCATGTCGCCGACCTGAGCAAGTTCGGCTTTGAGTTGATCGCGTTGCAGGCGAAGAGCATTGAGATCGAGAGAAGTGGGCACGATTCACCTGACAGCATTATACGCTGTCAGTATAATGGCGGCAACAACCTCCCAGTGCGCTTTCGCTCTGGGCATCACTCTGGTGTCGTGCACCCTGACAACGAGGTCCGTTAGACACCACCACCCTCACGGCGCTACAATTTGGCCAATGTCGGATTCCTAAGATGGGGATCCGCTGGGAAACTCATTGGGGGTGTCACCATGTTTGCTCACCGTCGAGCAATCCGACCTTTGTCGGCCATTGCTCTGTCGCTGCTCATCTCCTCCGGCTCGCTGTTCGCGCAGTCGGAACGCGGCACGATCGCCGGAAACGTCGTTGACCCATCAGGCGCCGCTATAGCCGGAGCCAAGGTATCGGTGGTCAATGCCGCAACCAACGTAGCCTCAACCACTGCGACTAATGAAACTGGCGCCTATGCCGTGCCTGGCCTCTCGCCAGCGGACTAGACGGTCCGCGTTTCGCAGGAAGGCTTCAAGACCGCTGTGATTTCCGGCATGGTGCTGAATGCCGCCGGAAGTATTCGCGCCGACATCACGCTTGAAGTCGGCGGCACGCAGCAGGTCATCGAAGTCAGTGCGCAGGCGATCGGGCTTCAGACCGACAATGCCAGGTCGTCAACCGTCATCACCAACAAACTGGTGGACGAACTGCCACTTGTCGTGGGCGGAGCGATGCGCAGCCCGTTCGATCTGGCCATTCTTGCGCCGGAGGCGAAGAATTTCGGCGATAACAATTTCCAGGTGGGCGGCGGCCAGGCGGCCAGCTTCGGAGTGACACTCGACGGAGTTTCGGCCAATACCACGCGGGCGCTATCCAATTCGTGGGTCTCCGTGAATACGCCCTCGCTCGAGGCCATCACGGAGTTCGCGGTAGAGACGAACGGATTCAAGGCGGAATACGGACACGCAGGCGGCGGCCAGATGACTTTCGTTTCAAAGTCTGGCGAGAACCGGCTGCACGGCTCGGCTTACGAGTATTTCCGCAATAACGATCTCGATGCCCGACGCTTCTTCGAGAAGCAACGTGGCATCTACAAACAGAACAATTACGGCGCCAGCATCGGCGGGCCCGTGTATATCCCGAAGCTTTACAACGGCAAGAACAAGACGTTCTTCTTCTTTGCCTGGGAAGCTTTCCGGAATCGTGTCGGCGCCGACTCGGCGTTCCAGACGGTTCCCTCCGAGGAAATGTACAACGGCGACTTCAGCAAGTGGGTCAACGCCGCGGGCGCGATGATCCCGATCTATGACCCATTCAGCTTGCGCAAGGATGCCACCGGCAAGGACGTGCGCGACCTGTTCCCCGGCAATCAGATCGCGAAGTCACGCTTCGATCCGCTCTCGGTGAAGGCCCTGGCCGTATTCCAACAGTACGGCGGTGTGCTCAAGCCAAACACTGGCGCGGCTCCCGGCACGCTGGGCTATGTGCGTAACAACTTCTCCGTGGCGAACGGCACAGAGGTTTCACCGCAGAACAAGTACAGCGTCAAGTTCGACCATCTCCTCAACGCGAACGACCGCTTCAGCGGCTACGTCGGCTGGAATCGCACGAACTCGAAACCGGGCGCCGGCGGACCCCGTACACTGCCCGGCTACTATAGCGACTACAACGACACCGACCGCAAGAGCAATGTCTACCGCTTCAGTTGGGATCACAACTTCAGCCCGACGCTGCTGAACCACTTCTATGCGGGCGGCAACGATTGGAAGGAGAACCATGACCCCGTTCAGGCCACCGTCAAAAGCGGCATCTCCTGGAAGGACAAGTTCTGTCTACCCAACGCGCCCAACTGCGACGAGAATCTGGTGAACCTGCGCTTCACCGACTACGGCAATTGGGGCGGACCGGCCAACAATGGTTCGGAGAACGCGATCTACTCGTTCAACAACGACACCACGTATATCCGCGGCGCGCACACCATCAAGTTCGGCGGCATGTTCCAACAGGGCAACTACAACGGCTTCGGCCGACAGGACGTAGCCGGCCGCGCCAACTTCTCGTTCATCGGCACCGGCGTCCCGGGCGACAGCAACTTCAACTCGGCCGGGGGAAACGCGTTTGCGTCGTACCTGCTGGGCTGGGCCACGGACGGCGGCATCGACACGGTGCGCTACATCGGCCAGCAATGGCGCTACTTCGCGAGCTTCATCCAGGACGACTGGCGCGTCTCGAAGAATCTGACGCTGTTCCTGGGCGTCCGTTGGGAAACCACGCTGCCACCCATGGAAGAGAATGACAGTTGGAGCGATTTCTCGCCCAGAACTCCGAATCCGGGCGCGGGCGGAATTCCCGGTGCGCTGATCTATGCCGGCACCGGTCCGGGCCGCGAGGGCACACGCACGCTGGCCGACAGTTGGTATTTCGGCATCGGCCCCCGCGTGGGCTTGGCCTACAGCCTCAACGAGAAGACCGTGATCCGCACGAACTTCGCGCGCTCGTTCTCGGCGGTGACCACAACTACCGGCTCGACACACCAGAAGGGCTTCACGCAGACGGTGGCTTTCGGCAACACCAGCTCCGGCCTTTCGCCGACGTTCCTATTCAAAGATGGACTGCCCCCGTATCCGGTGCCGCCCTTCATCAGCCCGTCCTTTCAGAACGGCGCCGATATGCCGTGGTGGCAGAACGGCGAAGTGTCGCGCCTTCCGGAGCAGCTCAGCTTCAACTTCTCCGTGCAGCGCAAACTCAGCAACAGCATGGTACTCGACGCGTCATACAACGGCGTGATCGGGACCCACTTGCAGGCGGGCTTGCTGAACTACAATCAGGTGCCGTTCGCGGCGCTTGAGAAATACGGCGCCGCCCTGCTCAACAGCGCGGTCGATTCACCCGCCGCCATCGCCGCGGGCATCACGCAACCATGGCCCGATTTCGCCGCTTTCTGGCGTAGCAAGAAAGTCACTCCGACCGTGGCCCAGGCGTTGCGGCCCTTCCCGCAGTACACATCGATCGACACATGGAGCGGCAACGGAGACCACAGCGGCCACTCGTCGTATCACGCCGCGGTGATCAAGTTGGACAAGCGCTTTGCACAGGGCTTCACGTTCAACACGTCGTATGTGTTCTCGAAGCTGATGTCGGACGCCGACAGCTATTGGATCACCGACCAGAGCCGTGCAGCCGACCAAAATAATCGCAGGCTGGAGAAGTCCATCGGCTCCTATGACGTGACGCATAACTTCAAGTTCGCCGGCGTCTACGATCTGCCGTTTGGAAAAGGCAAGAAGTGGGTTAATTCCGGAGCCGCCCGCTGGCTGGTCGGCGATTGGCGTACCTCTTTCATCGGCCTATACGCCGGCGGACGTCCCATCGGCCTGACCACCAGCGTCAGCGTGCCTCTATTCGCGGGCCGCGGCGTACCGTGGACGAACACCTACGACGGCTGGATCGGGAAGACGGCTGGCGGGAATTTCGACCCCGCGGTGGACAGCCGCTTCCAACCCGCGTCGTACTTCGGAGCGCAGCCCAATAACACGATCGGCAACACGACACGTTTCAATCCGAAGGCTCGCGAGTTTCCGTCCTTCACGGAGAACGTTTCGATCGGCAAGGAATTCCCCGTGTGGAGAGAAGGCATGCACTTCGAGATTCGCGCTGAAGCCTTCAACTTGTTCAACCGCGTCCGCTTTGCCAACGGCGACACCAGCGTGACAAGTTCGACGTTCGGCAAAGTCACCAGCACGCTCAACGACCCGCGCCGCATGCAGTTGGGCGCCAAGTTCCAATTCTGACCCGCAAGGCAAGCGTGCATGCATTCCGGCTCAGCCGATGGGCGGCCGGAATGCATGCACGCAAAGCACGGCGTTAACGCTGGTCGAATGTTGCGCGCACCTTACGCAGCAGGGCGTCTGGAGTGAACGGCTTTTGCAGGAAATTCGCCCGTGCTTGCGGGCTGATTTCGACCTCGGTGTAACCGGAGATGAAGAGCATCGGAAGCGCCGGGACCAGATCTCGCGCGCGCTCTGCCAATTCCTCGCCGCCCATCACGGGCATCACCATATCGGTAATCAACAGGTCGAAGGCGGTTGACCCGGCAGTCAGCACTTCCAGGGCCTCGGACCCATTGCGCGCCTCGACCACCTGATACCCGTTTTCGCGCAGCACGCCGGCGAGCAGTTCGCGTACGCGGTCTTCATCTTCCGCCAGAAGGATGCTCTCGCTGCCACGCTCGACGCGCGCCGCTTCGGCCACGGCTGGCGCCAGCGAACTACTGGGCTCTACGCGCGGGAAAAAGAGCCGGAAGGTCGTTCCCTGCCCTGGCTCGCTCCAGACTTCGAGGTCGCCTCCGCTCTGCTTGACGATGCCATACACGGTCGCGAGACCGAGGCCCGTGCCCTTGCCAAACGGCTTCGTGGAAAAAAAGGGCTCAAAGATGTGCGAGATGGTCTCGGCGGCCATCCCGTGGCCGGTATCGTGAACGGAGAGCATAACACGAGCGGGCGCGAATCCGTTGGAGTGATCTTCGGGAGGCGCCGGCAGGGTGTTGACCGTCTCAATGGTAATCGCACCGCCGCGGGGTATCGCTTCGCGCGCGTTGACTACGAGGTTTAGGAGCACCTGCTCCATCTGGCTGGGATCCGCGAACACATAGCCGAGGTCCGGTGCCAGATGAGTGATCAGCTCGATATCTTCGCGAATCACGCGGCGCAGCATGACCTCCATGTCGCTGACAATCGCGTTCAGGTTCAGTACCTTCTGTTGAAGCACCTGGCGACGACTGAAGGCGAGCAATTGGCGCGTGAGTCCGGCCGCTCTGGAACTCGCCTTGCGGATCTCGGTGACATAGCGGCGCGTAGGTTCGTCCAGTTCCTCGACGGCTAGCAGCAAATCGGTATAACCGGCGATGATCGTGAGCAGGTTATTAAAGTCGTGCGAGATGCCGCCGGCCAGCCGGCCTATGGCTTCCATCTTTTGCGACTCGCGCAGGCGCTCCTCAAGACGGGCGCGTTCCATCGCGTGGCGCAGCGCGCGCACCAGATGGTGGCGATCCGCCTGGCCCTTGATGAGATAGTCTTGCGCGCCTTCGCGGACGGCACGCACGGCCAGTTCCTCGTCGTCCCATCCGGTGAGCACAACAATCGGCGTCGCCAGAGCGGCGCCGTGAATCGCGGCGACGGTCTCTATGCCCTCGGTATCGGGCAAGGAGAGGTCGAGCAGGATGGCGTCGAAGCGTGCGAATTGAAGCTGTTCCAGGGCGGTCGCGAGCGTGGCAGCGTGCGTCCACTGCACGCTGGAGGGGCCGGCCGATCCCAGAATTTTTTGAACCATAGCGGCGAAGCTCGCATCGTCTTCGACCAGCAAGACCCGAAGCTCGGCGCTCATTTGGCCTCCACCACAGGCAAGAGAAGATGAGACGGGCGCAGGCGGCCATGAAAGACAGATTGAGTCGCAACGCGCAATTCCGTTTCGTCCGCCTGTGCGCGGCCTGTATTCAGATTGCGATCGAAGCGCGGAAAATTGCTGCTCGACACTTCCAGGCGAATCGAATGGCCGGCCTTGAAGACGTTGCTGGTCACGCCCATATCTACCGTAATCGTGTAGACCGTGCCGGGCTGCGCCAAGACCGCCCTTTCGAGCGATTCGCGATAGCGCAGCCGCAGGATTCCGTCGGTGAGGTTTATCGCACGCCCATCGGGATACACGTCGACGAGCTTGGCGGTGAAGTCGGTATCGCGTGCGCTGGTGGCAACATAGAGTACAGCCTTCACCGTACCCGTCACTTCAAGATCTTTCGCCAGCGGCTTGCCGGTATAGACGATGACATCGCGGCGGCGCTCGACCGGGCGTTGGTCCATCGGCCCCCACGGAAAGACTTTGTCGTTGCAGCACACGGCGCCACCCATCGTGGGCACGGGCTTGCGCGGGTCATACGTGTAAATGTCGGCGCGCTCGCGGCGCGGCGGCTCGGCGATCAGCTCACCGTCACCACCTTTGGAGTTCGCACCTTTTGTGCTGTTGAGATAGAGCCGCGACACCCTGGCCCGGGCAAGCGGCCACTCCTTCTCATCGCGCCAGACATTGGCGCCCATCACGAAGAGGCGCACAGGCGGGTAGGAGAAGGGCTTGCGGACGCGCTTCCTCTCCGGCGTCTTCAACCAGTATTCAAACCAGTCGTGTTGAAACCTGCGAATCGGCGCGGAAGAATCAGGGCCGAAATTGACGGTCTTGAGCGGCGTCGACATGTTGTGCGGCCAGGGACCGATGACGATGTGGTGCAGCGTCGATCTCCTGCTGAGCTGGGAAAACGCAGCAAGATCGCTCTGCGCGAAATTGTCGTACCAGCCGGCGGCGGAGAAAACCGGGATACGGATTTCACGAATGTTATCGAGCACGCTGATTGCATCCCAGAAGCCATCGTGCAAAGGGTGGTCCATCACCGCCTGAAACATCTCGACGGATTGTCCGGTGACGAGACGATCGGCCGTGCGCAGCGGCAAATGAAAGATGAACTTGGCGAACTCGGGCGGTTGAAACGATTTGGCGCGCAGGTTATCGGCCATCCATTGCAGGCGATGGCCGAGCTTGAACGCGCCGCCCGGCGAATAAAACCTGTCGCGGTAGTCGTCAATACCCGAGACCACCGGAAAGATCGCCTTGAGATGCGGGTTATTCAGCATCGCGACCCGCCACTGCGCGATGCCGAGATAAGAGCCGCCGAGCATGCCGACACTGCCGTTCGACCAATCCTGGCGCGCGATCCAATCAAGCGTGTCGCTGCCATCGGGCCCCTCTTGAGTGAGCGGTTGAAAGTCGCCCGCCGATTCACGGCGTCCGCGAACGTCCTGCACCACGACGGCAAAGCCGCGGTCGAGAAAGCTACGGAAGGTGCCTACGTCATTGCCCTTGCCATACGGCGTACGGATGAGAATAGCGGGAAACCTTCCGTTAGCCGGGGGCACGAAGACATTCGTGCTAAGACGAACGCCGTCCCGCATGGGCACTTTCACATGCAGCCCGCCCGGCGCTGCGTGCAAGCTGCCAGCGGAAGCAATCAGAAGGATCGATACAAGGAAACGCACGGCAATACATCATCATCGTTCACGAGAGCCCCGCCCCGCAAACCGCACCGCCGTCTCCAGCACTTCGGCCGCGACGGTTCCAAGGGCGTGATGTTGCTGGATATGGGCGCTTGCGCGCCGGCCGATCTCGTGCGCCTGCGCGCTATGGCTCACGAGCCAGTCCATCGTCGCGGCCAACATCTCAATCTCCGCGGGACCGGTGTCGATACGGAGGCAGGCGTCATCGGGAAATCGCGACGTTTCCTCCGCAGCGGAAAGAATTACGGGCTTTCCGATGCCCATCAGGCGAATTGCGATGCCGGAGCTTTCACCCGCGGCCGGGTAGCGGAGATTTATGCAGGCGTCCACGGCGCAGGCATGCAACCAGAAATCGCGCTCACTCAGGTAGCCGGTGCGAAGGATGCGCGGGCTTTCGAGAAACGGCGCGATGGCGCGTTCGAGATCACGGGAGGCGAATTGGCCCGCGACGAGAAGCGTGCAGTTTTCGGTTTTCCGCAAGGCGTGCAGTACGGACCAGAGCCGCTTCGATTCGCGCAAGTGGCCGAAGACGCCGAACAGAAACGTTTGCGGCAAAAGCCCGAGCCGCTCCCGCAGACGAATCACGTCATAAGCGGGCGGGAGCGCGGGAGCCTCGAAAAGATGTGGGATCTCGACCACGGCGGCCTGCGGCGCGTGCCGCAGCACCATGGCCGCCGCGGCCGGATTGTGAACAACTACGGCACACGCGCCGGCGGCGATGCGCCTGAGCATCGGGTAGTCGAAGTAGCGCGGATCGGCGGCGGAGCGGGCACGGTTGTTCCACAGATCCAACGCCAACTGCCGGTTCCATTCGCCGTAGTTATAGACGAACTCCTCAACGTATGCGGTCTCGTCCAGCGTGCCGAGTAGAAAGTGGTGCAGCACGGCGTCATGCAGAATCACAATGCCCGGCCGCTCGAGGGCGAGGCGGTAGATGCCGCGATGCAATTCGTTATTACCGATGTGATAGAGGTCGATGTCGCCGTGGGCGTTCACGCGCACATCCGCCTGGCTGCGCAGTTCACCGAGGAGTGCCGCGGCATAGTCGGCGACGCCGGTTCTGGCGGGCGGCAGCGGAGCGAAGTAGCCGAGCGTCACGGTTGCTTCCGTCGTCCGAAAAGCGCCGTGCCGACGCGGATGTGCGTCGCGCCTTCTTCGATGGCCACCTCGAAATCGTGCGACATTCCCATCGAAAGGCACGGCAGCGAATGGCGCTCCGCGAGTTCGCGCAAACGCCGGAAGTAGGGCCGCGAAGGCTCGGCGTCATCAGACCACGGCGGCATCGTCATCAAGCCGAGTAAGTGTAAATGCGGGCAGGCACGCACGGAGTCGACGAGTTCCGGCAGTTCCTCGGGAGCGACTCCGCTCTTGGCCTCTTCGCCGGAGAGTTTCACCTCCAGCATCACGTCAAGCGCCTGGCCCCCGTCGTCCAAGCGGCGCGCTAGTTTCGCGGAATCGACGGTTTGAACGCAATCGAAGAGGCTGGAAGCGCGACGGGCCTTGTTCGCTTGCAGGTGGCCGATCAGGTGAAAGTGCGCGCCGTCGAGTGCGCCAAGAAGAGGACGCTTGTCTTCAAATTCCTGCACATAGTTTTCGCCGAACTCGCGCAGGCCCAGCGCATACGCCTCCGCGATGACGGCGGCAGGAAATATCTTGGTCACGGCGATTAGAGTGATCTCTTCGCGACGGCGGCCGGATCGCGCCAGCGCAAGCTGGATGCGTTCTTCAACTTGTTCGATGTTTTGTCTCAACACTGCCAATTCTATAATGAAGGCGCATGAGCAACGGTGCAGAAGAGGCGAGCCGCGCCATTCAACGATTTCTCGAAGCGAGCCGCGAACCCGTTCTGCAGGAGCCGGGCGAGAGGCTGCTGCCCCTCACCGAAGGGCGCTACGCGCTGCAAACGCTCAACGGCCGGTTGACCATCGAGGCCTGGGACGACGAGACAAATCTCGTGCGCCGCATCACTGGAGTGAAGGCTGAGCGCCCCGGCAGGCTGGAGTTGACGGTGGAGCGCTTCGGGAAGAAGAGCGGCGTGGTGTCGTTGCTCGATCTCGCACGCCACGGCCGCGAGCAGATGGAACGACGTGCCGCGCGGCTCAGCTTTCGCGAAACCTTCCGGCGCTTTCTGCGGCGGCAGTATCCGGATTGGCAAATTGCGGAACTCAGCACGGAGCCCGATTTGCAGCATAGCCTCTCGCCATCCTACCCGCGAGCTTTGCTGCGGCGGGGTACAACAGCGCTCGCGGCGATCGGAGCCGCGGGAACGCCGGAAGCCGATGGCGCGCTGACATTTGGATTGATCTGGCTCGACTACCTGCGGCGCAGAGATCCGCGAACGACGGTCGAAGGGCTGGCGATTTTTGTGCCTCTTCAGCGCGCGAAGAATACATGCTTGCGCGCCCGCTACCTGGATGAAGGCAACGCGCACTTCAGCATTTTCGCGCACACGGAAGATGGCGGCGAAGCGCCCATCGATCCGCGCGACTTCGGCAATGTCGACACGCGCCTTGATGTCTGCGCACCTTCGCTTCGAAGTGCGTCCGCGCACACTCCGGAGGCGCGCCTCGAAGCCATGGTGCGCACGGAGTTGGAAACGATCCATGCGGCGTTGCTGCCGCGGCCCGTGTACGGACAGGTGCCGGCATTTTCCGGCGTGGATCGTGGTGTGCTCGACTTGCTTGCCGTGCAGCGGGACGGCCGGCTCGCAGTAATCGAACTGAAAGCTTCCGAGGATCTGCACCTGCCCGTGCAGGCGCTCGACTATTGGCTGCGGGTTAAGTGGCATGCGGAAAAGGGCGATTTTGGACGGCATGGCTATTTTCCCGGGACGGAATTGCGCAACGATCCGCCTAAACTGCTCTTGGTGGCTCCGGCATTCGCCTTTCACCCAAGCACCGAAACTGTGCTGCGCTTTTTCTCGGCGGAGATTGACGTGGAACGAATCGGCGTCGCGGCATCGTGGGAGAATGGCATCAGGGTGATGTTCCGCGCACGAGGCGCTCAATCTCCGCAGACGTGAAACAGACATGGCTCCCCGAACACTCAAGAATATCGGCCAGGCGATATCGAACCTGAGCCCAAACGAAATCCGTGCCACCGCGGAGCGGCCTGTGGCAATTGGACTGATCGGTGCGAGCGGCGAATCGCTCGCCGCAATGGAAGGCTTTCTCGCGCCACAGGATGTCTCCCAGCGCAAACGCGTCGAAGCGCTGCGGTGCATTTTCCGTTCCGATACGCCCGATGCGCCCGAAGGCTTCGACATCGTACTTTTCGAGCAGGGCATGCCGCATCCGGAGGGCGCAGTGCCCTTCCGTTTCGACGAGCCGGAACGCACGGTGAAGGAGGTGCTCCAGAGCTCCGACGCACTCGGCCTTCCCCTGGCCCGCCGCTTTCCCCCATTTCGCCACGAAGTGACACGGCAACTGGTCAAGAAGCTATCGAAAGAGAACGCGTTGTTCGCGCTGGTGACCGCATTGCCGAACATGGTGCCGTCGGCGCTCGAACTGCCATGGGCGGTCGGTGAGTTCGCTTCCGATGCGGCGTTCCTGACCGCCAACCAGATCCGTCTTGCGTTCCTGCTGGCCGCGGCAAGCGACCATCCCGTCGGCTACGGGGAGCAAAAGACCGAGATCGCTTCGATCATCGCCGGTGCGTTTGGCTGGCGCGCGGTGGCGCGCGAACTGGTGGGCAAGATCCCGCTCGGCGGCGGCTTGATTCCGAAAGCCGCGGTAGCCTACGCCGGAACCTACGTCGTTGGCCGTTCGATCGAGCGTCTCTACCGGATCGGTTACGGCTTCTCGCGCAAAGAGCGGAGTTCGGAATACGAGAAAGCTTACGAGCGCGGCAGGCAGGTGGCCTCCGCGCTGGTGGAGAGCCTGCAAAGAAAAGGGCCGCGCTTCAATTCTTCGACGCGGTCCAGTTGACGGCGTTGCGGATCAACTGCCGGAAGCCGGCGTGCTCGTGCGCCAGGTGATCGTGACCCAGAAGTATCGCCACGACCCTGGATTTCGGATACGGGCTAACCCAAACGACAGGGCCATTGGTATTGGGGTTGGTGGTCTCCATGAGCACCTTGACGTCCTTGGAGATCCAGAGTTTGCCATAGGTCTCGTCGATGAGTTGCATGGGTCCGATGTCGCCGGCGACAGGATGCTTCGCCGTCACGCTCACGAACATCTCCTGATCGTGCAGCCATGTCGAGGCGGGTTGATCGCCCTCGGCTTTCTGCCGGTAGGAACCGCCGACGACCTCCTTGCACCACCACTCCCAATCGTTGTAACTGACGATGGCATGGTGCAAAACCACGAGGCCCTTGCCGCTCTCAAGATACGCCTGCAAGTTCTTCTTGGCTGCGTCTGAGATAGTGCGCTGCATGTCGTACATCAGCACGACGTCGTATTTGGCGCGGATATCTTTCTTGAAGGCCGCTTCGTTGGACTCGGCGTGGTCCCAACGCATGCCGTCGAAGAGCGAATAGAACGACGTCTCGTAGGCGTGCCCGCCGGTGATCACCAATACGCGCGGCCTCGTGTCGACAGGTTTCGCCGCGGCGGGCAGAGTCACCTTGCCGCTAGCGGCCCATTCGCTACCGCGCAGCAGCGTGGCCTTGAACCCGGGCGACTGCATCGCGGCGATGTTGTGCCCGAGCACCGTCTGGAAGACGCGCCCGCGCCCATAATCCACGGTCCACAGGATCGGCTCGGTCTTGCCAGTGCCCTTATATTTCTCCTCGTCGAGAGCGCTGGCCAGCACCTTTGCGCCCGGCATCATGCGCATCGAATGGTAGAGTTCATCGGTCTGCCAGAAGCTCTCTTCCAGACCTTGAGCGATCGGGTGCGCGCGGTCGGCGAAGCGCACTTGGAAGGAGTGGCGCGCGCCATGTCCGGTTATCGGCGCTTCCTTTTTCGACCAGTAGCCGCCCACCATCTTGCGATACTCCATCCAGGCAGGCTCGGTCTTGCCGGTATTGGTCATGTGGTCGCCGAGTATGGGAGCGTTGCCGAACGGATAACTGGCTGCGTGAACGACGATCATGCCCTTGCCCGACTTGACGAACGCCTCAATGGCGCGCTCGGTTGGCTCGCCCCAACGCGGGCCGCAGTAGTCGACGAGGATCGCGTCGAAGGGCTCCAGCGTTTTGGCTGAGAGGCCGGAGGGCCATTCCGCAACACGAACGTCGAAGCGGCCGGAGTCGAGCAACAGTTGTTTCAGGTAGGGCGTGGAGGCACGCCAGTCGTGATTGTTGATTCCGGAGAGAATCAGCACCTTCACCTTTTTCGAATCGAGCTGCGCGAACAGCGCGCCGCAGCAAAGCAGAAATGAGAGCAGAATGCGCATATGAGCCTCCGTGCAAAATTCTATCCGATTGCGTACACTCTCGGGGTGAGGCTGAGTTTACTCTTACTGGCCAGCGTCGCCCTCGCAGCGCCGCAGTTCCGCGAACACACGATCGCCACGGACTTGAAAGGCGGCTATCAGGTGGTCGCCGCGGATATGAATGGCGACGGGAAACCCGACCTGATCGCGCTCGCGAGCGGGATGAAGGAGTTGGTCTGGTTCGAGAATCCATCCTGGAAGCGCCACGTCATCGCGGGCGGCTTCACGCAGATGATCAATGTGGCAGTGATCCCAGGCGGGGGCGGCGCAATTCCGGATCTGGTTCTGGCGCACGAGTTCTCGAACGAATCGAAGAAGAGCGCGGGCGTGATTTCCTTGCTGCAACACGGGCAAGATCCGGAGATGCCGTGGAAGGTAACGGAGATCGACAGGCTGCCGACTTCGCACCGGTTACGCACGGCGATCATCGACGCCAGCGGATCTCCCATCGTCGTAAACGCGCCTTTGACGGGACCGCAAGCGGAAGGGCCGGACTACCGGGGACATACACCGCTGGTCTACTACCGCCCGGGCGAATGGAAACGGCGAATAATCGGCGAACAGAACGAAGGCGTGGTACACGGCTTGTGGGTGATGGATTGGGACGGCGACGGACGGGACGAGATTCTTACGGCAAGTTTTGTGGGCATCCACCTTTACAAACTGGAGCGTGGCCAGTGGCGCCGCACGGAGATTTCGAAAGGCAATCCGTCGGCGTGGCCGCGCGGCGGCGCAAGCGATTTGGCCGTGGGTCAATTGGGCGGCCGTCGTTTTCTATGCTCCATCGAACCATGGCACGGCAATGAGGTTGTCGTCTATCTGCCGGAGAAGGCCGGTTGGCGCCGGCAAGTAATCGAGGCCGGCTTTGTAGAGGGGCACACGATTATAACGGCGGATCTCGACGGCAGCGGTAGCGACCAGATCGTCGCCGGCTATCGCGGCAAAGGCCGCAGCGTATATATCTACCGGGCCAGCGACGCAAGCGGCACACGCTGGGAGCGGCAAACGCTGGACGACGGCGGCATTGCGGCGGCGGCCTGCGCTGCGGCCGACCTCAATGGCGACGGCCGCTTGGACCTCGCCTGCATCGGCTCGGCCACGGCGAACCTGAAGTGGTATGAGAACCTCGGCCTTACCAAGTCGCCTGCGCCGTAGCGGCCAATCCATTAAACTGGTTTCTTGCAACAGACCCGAGTTATTGTGGCGGTTCCGACTCTGGCCGCGGACTCCATGTTCATCGAGTGCCTGGCGGCTCTGGAACAACAGACTTGCCGCGATTTCGAGGTAGTCGTAGTCGATAACAGTGGAGAGGGCCGGGTTCGGAGGCACGGGATTTCCGGGCCGCAAGTGAAAGTGATCGAAGCGGGCCGGAACATCGGGTTTGGCGCCGCAATCAACATGGCCTGGCGTGCCGCCTCAGCTCCCTACCTCGCGACTCTGAATGACGATGCTTGCCCACATTCCGGTTGGCTGGAGGCGCTGTTGAGCGCAATGGAATCGAGTGCCGACGTGGGAATGTGCGCGTCGCAGGTGCGGCTGGCGCGGCGGGACGCGCTCGATTCGGCGGGCATGTTATTGTGTGCCGATGGCAGCAGCAAGCAACGCGGCCATGGCGAGGCGCCCGGTGAGTATTTGACGCCCGCCGAAGTCCTGCTGCCAAGCGCCTCGGCTGCCCTTTACCGCGGCAAGATGCTCGCGGAAACCGGGTTATTCGATGAAGAGTTCTTTCTGTATTGCGAAGACACAGACCTCGGCCTGCGCGCGCGCTGGGCCGGCTGGAAGTGTCTCTATGTCCCCGATGCCGTGGTCGAGCACCGTTACTCCGCGACCGTGGGCCGGGCGTCGCCGTTGAAAGCGTATTTCGTCGAGCGTAACCGCCTGCTCATGATTGCAAAAACATTTCCGCTTGGTATGTTGTGGAAGGCGCCATTTGTTTCGCTGGCGCGCTACGGCTGGCACGCGATTTCCGCGGCTGGCGGAACGGGCGCGGCGGCCGAGTTTCGCAAGGCAGGTAATCCGGCGCTGTTACTCGGCTATTTTGTGATCAAGGCGCATTTGGCCCTGCTGGCAAGTCTGCCGCGGTTGTGGAAACAGCGGCGCAGTTTGCGCAGGCAGGCGAGAATTTCAGCGGCGGAATTTCGCCGCCTTGCCGGACAGCATTCGATCCGTGCGCGGGAGGTAGCTGCGCTGTGAAGAAGAACCCGGGGCCGGATTCCTTGCTGATCATCGTGCCCGCGTACAACGAGGTAGGCGCCATAGGAGATGTGGTGCGCGAGTTGCGTGCGACGCTGCCGGACACTCCAGTGCTCGTGATCGACGATTGCTCGACAGACGCCACGCTGGCCGTGGCCAGACAGACAGATGCCAATGTGCTGCGCCTGCCGCATCATCTCGGACTGGGCGGCTGTGTGCAAGCCGGTTACAAACTCGCCTTCGAACTCGGCTACGACTATGTCATCCGCCTGGATGGCGATGGCCAGCACGATCCGAAATATATCGAAACCATCTTCCGGACGCTGAAGGAATCGGGCTGCCAGATGGTGATCGGCTCGCGCTACGTGGCGGAGAATGGCAAGGCGACAAGCGTCGCACGAGGTCTTGGCATACGCTTTTTCCGCGCCGTATTGTGGCCGATTCTCGGCCAACGCGTTAGCGACCCGACCTCGGGTTATGTGGGTGTGAACCGCCAGGCTTTAGCTGTTTTCAGCCGTAGTTTTCCGCTCGAGTATCCCGAAATCGAGGCGCTAGTCGTGCTGCAACGCCGCGCTTTCCGCTTCCGTGAGGTGCCTGTCGTGATGCGGCCCCGTAAGGCCGGCAAGAGTAGCATCACGACGGTGCGCTCGTTCTTCTACATCGTCCACGTGTTGCTGGGCGTATTTGTCAATATTCTAAAAGTCGATCGCAGCCGCTGGAGAAGATAAAATGGACCGACTGCTGTATGTCATCTCCCTATTGAGCGCGTCGCTCGTCATCATCGTTCTGGTGTCGCTGCGCCGCTCCCACATCCGCGTGGAACACTCTGTGAGCTGGCTGACTGCCGGTATTCTCTTGTTCGCGCTGTCGCGCAGCCGTTGGGCCTTGGATGCGGCCGCCGAATGGATGGGGATCACTTATGCGCCGTTGGCGATCGTGATTGTCGCCTTTTCGGTGTTCCTCATGGTGTTCTATCATTATTCAAGGGTGATCTCGGATCTGAAAGACGCCAATATCGCGTTGGCACAGCGCGTGGCCATTATCGAGTTTCACTTGCAGTCCTTGCATGAAGACCAACAAACAACCACCTCCCGATAAATCCAGCAACAAACCTGAAACCGCCTCGGAGGGCGGCGCTGCCGCGCCCACACGATCCGGCGTGACCTGGTGGGCTTACGCTATCGGACTGTTCCTCAGCCTCTTCGCCGTTCTGGAGGTCTATCAGCCGACGCTCGCCGCGCCGTTTCTGTTCGACGACTTGTACCTGCCGTTCCTCGATCCGACGTTTTCCGTGGCGAATTTCCGCAATTGGGTTGCTGGAGTCCGCCCGCTGCTGATGTTCACTTACTGGCTGAACTATCAGGCGTCTGAATTGAACCCGGCGGCCTACCATGTGTGGAACGTGATCCTGCATCTGGGAGCGTCGGCGTTCGCCTGGCTGATCGTGCGCGACCTGCTTGGACGAGCGGGAGAACAGGGCTGGAAGCGAGAAATCCTGGCGGCATTCGCCGGCGGAGTCTTTCTGCTGCACCCTCTACAAACGGAATCGGTCTCCTACGTGGCGAGCCGTTCGGAAGCGCTTAGCGTAATGTTTGCCTATGCCGCGATCCTCGCCTATCTGCGTCGCCGGCCGGAAGGCATCACGTGGCCGCACGCCGGACTTGTGCTGCTGCTGAGCGCCGCCGCGGTGCTGTCGAAAGAACACACGGCCGCACTGGCCGCCGTGTTTGTGCTGATCGACCTTTACTGGAGCGAGCCTCCAGCGCTCAAGGCGTTGCTGCATAACTGGAAATTGTATCTGCCACTGTCGATTGGGGGCGCGTTTGGCCTCGCCTTTGTCGCAAAGGTTTTGAGGGCATCCACCAGCGCCGGTTTCGGAATGAAGGATCTGTCCTGGACCGATTACTTCCTCACGCAATGCCGGGCCATCTGGGTCTATGTCCGCCTGATTTTTGCGCCTTACGGACAGAACATCGACTATGATTTTCCGCTGTCGCGTTCGCCTTTCGAACACGGAGCGATTTTTGGGTTACTCGCGCTGCTCGCGCTCGTGGCTGCCGCGCTGTACTACCGGCGCCGCTTCCCGTTGGCCTCCTTCGGCGTACTCGTATTCCTGTTGCTCCTCGCACCAACCTCGTCTATTGTGCCGATCATGGACACGCTGGTGGAACGGCGCGTCTATCTGCCGTTTCTGGGGATGCTACTGGTCGTTGTAGCGGCCTTGCGAAACTGGAGGACCACCAAGTTAGTACTCGTTTCTACACTGAGTGCGATATTACTGATTCTCGGCGCGCTCACTTACTCGCGCAATCTCGTTTGGAGCAGTCCGGTAGCGCTGTGGAGCGACGCCGCTAGTAAGTCACCGGCCAAAGCGAGGCCACACTTCCAGTACGCCTATGCGCTCTATGCGGCCGGCCGGTGCGGCCCGGCTGCGCAGGAGTACGCGAAGGTGGCCAAGTTACAGCGCACGGATTCCGCTCTGCTGGTGGATTGGGCGCTGGCCTACGAGTGCAGCGGGGAACTCGCGTCGGCCCTCGACAAGCTGCAACTTGCGCTCGCGCAGGAACCGACCGCGCACGTATACTCGCTGGTCGGAATGATCCGCGCCAAGCAGGGATTGACGCGCGAGGCCTGGGCTGCGCTCGACGAAGCGGTGCGGACGGATGCCAGGTACGAGATGACCTATGTGTATCGCGGGAATCTGAGCGCGGCGGCCGGCGATTTGGAAGCGGCAGCGGCCGAGTACAGGAAGGCGCTGCGCATCAACCCGAACATGCGTGCCGCGCAAGATGCCCTCGCGAATCTAGAGCTGCAATTGCGAGCCACTCCGGAGCAGCGACCCTGAGATGGCTCCACTGCGCATCGGCGTGAATGCGCTGTTCCTGGTTCCCGGCGACGTCGGTGGAACCGAGATCTATATTCAAAGCCTGCTGAACGCTCTCGCCGAAATAGACTCCGAAAATATCTATACCGTTTTCACGAATGCTGAGACGGGGCGCGGGCTGCTGCCGGATCGACCGAATTTCCAGCACGCCCCGCAATGGGTGCGAGCTGCGTTCCGTCCGGGCCGGCTGATGTGGGAGCAATTTGTCCTGCCGCTGGCATCGGCCGGGCGTGGAATCGACGTGCTGTTCAATCCGGGCTTCACAGCCCCCGTAGCGGCGCGGTGTCCGTCCGTCACCGTCTTCCACGATTTACAGCACAAGCGGCATCCAGAGTATTTCCGCTGGTTCGACTTACCGTTCTGGCGCCTGTTCCTCTATCTCTCCGCAATGCGTTCGAGAATGCTGATTGCGGATTCGGACGCTACGCGGGAGGACTTACTAAAATACTATCGAGTGTCTCCGGACAAAGTGCGGGTCGTGCGGCTGGGTGTGGACGAGCAAATGTTCGTAGTGGGACGCCAGCGCGATGCGTCCCGGACGGAGCGGAGCATCCTGTGCGTCTCGACGTTGCATCCGCACAAGAACCTCAATCGCCTGCTCGAAGCGTTTCAGGCTTTCCGGAAAGAGCGGCCCGAGTTCCGGTTGGTGCTCGCGGGCATGCGCGGCTTCCACGCGGAAGAGACCGAGCGACTGATCGCGCAACTCGGATTGCAGGATGCCGTCGAAATCACCGGCTGGATTCCACGCGACGATCTGTATGCGCTGTTCCGCACGGCCTGCGCCTTTGTGTATCCATCTACCTTCGAAGGCTTCGGGTTGCCGCTGCTGGAGGCACTTGCGGCAGGCATCCCGACGGGTTGCTCGGCGATTGAGCCGCTGCTATCGATCAGCGGCGATGCGGCTCTGCACTTCGACCCCGCATCGACCGCTTCGATCCATCAGGCGCTGGAACGGCTGACCTCCGACGAAGCGTTGCGCGCGCGGTTGGCGGCCGCCGGCCCACTGCGTTCCGCACAGTTTTCATGGAAGCAAACCGCAGCGCAGACGCTCGAAGTTCTGACGCGCGCCGCGCGTGGCTAACCGCGCAGCAGATCCTCCAACTGGATCTTCGCATCGGTCTTCGCGTCGCGGTACTTCACGATGACTGGCGTGTAGAGCGAGATGCCCCACTCCTTGCCCGTCCCTTTTTGGATCTCGCGGGAACCGGCGACGACGACCGCGTCCTGCGGAACGATGAGCGGCTCATCGTCCGTCGCGCTGTAGACTTCGCCGCGCACCAGGTCGTAGATCGGAGTCGAGCGGTTCAGGATCGTGCCTGTGCCGAGCACGGCGCGCCGGCTCACAACCGTACCTTCATAGACTCCGCAATTACCGCCCACGAGAACGTCATCCTCGACGATCACGGGCATGGCGCCGATAGGCTCGAGCACTCCGCCGATCTGCGATGCCGCCGAGATGTGGCAGTTCTTTCCGATCTGCGCACAACTGCCGACGAGCGCGTGCGAATCGATCATCGTGCCGGCGTCCACATACGCGCCCACGTTGATGTACATGGGAGGCATGCAGGTCACGCCCTGGCCTACGAAACAGCCGTCGCGAATACTGGAGCCGCCTGGGACGATACGCACGCCGCTGCTTGCGGTGAGCGCCTTGACCGGGTATGTGGCCTTATCGAAAAACGGTTGGCGCGCGGCGTCCACCGACATGTCGACCAGCGCGCCCATGCGAAAGCCGAGCAGAATCCCCTGCTTCACCCAACCGTTGACACGCCAGCCAGACTTCGCGGACGGATCCGGCTGCGCGGCGCGAATCACGCCGGCGTTGAGCGCAGCCTTAAACTCCTGGAACAACTGGAAGTGCTCCTCGCCATACGTGGCAGGCTTCTCGTTGAACAGCCTTTCGATGCTAGCTTGCATGGGCGCTCCGCTTGAGTCCGGCTGCTTCGAGCACCATCTCAATCCTTTTCTGGTTGGCAGGCTGCGGCGGTACGAGTGGCAGTCGCCAGACGGGCTCGAGCAGTCCCATCGCGGCCATGGCGGCCTTGACGGGGATCGGGTTCGACTCGATGAAATTCACTTCCATCAACGGCAGGTATTTGCGTTGGATCTCGCGTGCTGCGGCGAAGTCTCCGCGCAACGCAGCCTGCGCGAGTTGCGTCATGGGACCCGGAATCTCGTTCGAGACGACGGAGATGATGCCCTTGCCGCCGAGCGCAATGACCGGGATCGTGATGGAGTCGTCGCCGGAGAGCATCGCAAAATCAGATGGCACGTGCTGGATCACTTGCGCCATCTGCGCTACGTTGCCCGAGGCTTCCTTGACGCCGGTAATATTCTCGATCGCAGCGAGGCGCTGGAGTGTCGCGGGCTCGACGTTAACGCCCGTGCGGCCCTGCACGCTATAGACGATTATGGGCAACGCTACCGTGGAGGCGATAGCCTTGTAATGCTGGTAGAGTCCCTCTTGCGTGGGTTTGTTGTAGTACGGTGTAACGCTGAGCAATCCGTCCACGCCCATGGCTTCTAACTCGCGCGCGAGTTCGATAACCTCAGCCGTGTTGTAACCTCCCGCGCCAGCCAGCACGGGTACTTTGCCCTTGGCCTCAGCCAGCGTGATCTCCACAACGCGCAGATGCTCAGCGCGCGTGAGCGTCGGGCTTTCACCCGTGGTTCCGCAGGGAACCAGAAAGTTGATGCCGGCTTCGATCTGGCGCCGGACCAGTTTTCTGAGCGTCGCTTCGTCGAGTGCGCCGTTGTGTTGAAACGGCGTAACGAGCGCCGTACCGCAACCTGTAAACATGTCCCATCCTCCCCATCAACCGAACAGAATCTGGCTAAATTCGTAGAAACCTTTTTTGCCCGCCACCCATTGCGCTGCTTTCAATGCCCCGCGCGCAAAGCCTTCGCGGCTGCGCGCGGAATGGCGCAGCGTAATCGTATCGGCCGTCGAATCGAAGCCGATTTCATGCGTGCCGGGATGCGCGCCGGCACGATTCGAACTGATGTCTATCGTTCGCGCGTAGCCCGTCTTTTTCATCTCTTCCACCAGTTTCACCAGCGTTCCCGAAGGCGCGTCTTTCTTGGTGTTGTGGTGAATCTCCCAAGCCCAGGCGCCGTACTCTTTCTCATCCGCGAGCAGGCGTGCGGCTTGCGAGACGAGGCGGAAGAACACGTTCACGCCGACGGAGTAGTTCGGGCTCCAGACCAGGCCGGTTCCGTGCTTGTCGACGGCCGCCTTCACGCGGTTGATCTGATCGGTCCAGCCGGTGGTGCCGACAACGGTATTGATGCCCAACGCAGCCAGCCGCTCGATGTTTTCCATGACGACTTCGGGCGTTGAAAACTCCACTGCGGCATCTATGCCCGCGAAGTTCTCCGGCGTCATGCCCTCAAACGCCGCGTTGTTAAATTCATCGAGCTTCAGCGCCACCGTGAAGCCATATTCGGGAGCAAGCTGTTCGATCAGTTTGCCCATCTTTCCATAGCCGACGATTGCTAGGTTCATATTAGTCGAAGACCGCCGGATCCACCTGGCTGAAAAATTCCGTGTGCAACAGTTCCACCGCTGCGGGCAGATCCTGCTGGGAAACCACAATGCTCAAGTTGAGGCGCGACGCCCCTTGCGAGATCATGCGCACATTCACCGCTCCCAGTGCGCGAAACACGCGTAGGGCGACGCCCGGCGTGTAGCGTATGTTGTCGCCCACCAGCGAAACGATGGCCTGATCCTCTTCCACCGTGACTTCGGAGAACTGCCGTAGCTCATCGAGAATGCTCGCGAGGCTGGCCGTGTTGTCGATGGTCAGCGAGACGTTGACCTCCGACGTCGTGACGAGATCCACCGGCGTTTCATAGCGATCGAAGACTTCGAAGATGCGCTTCAGAAACCCATAGGCCATCAGCATGCGCATCGAGTGGATATTGACGACCGTGATTTTTTTCTTGCACGCGATGGACTTGGCGTCGTTGGCGCAAGGCACGCTGTCAGCGACAATTCGCGTGCCCTCCACTTCGGGCCTGCGCGAGTTGAGAATTAGGACCGGAATGCTCTTTTCCACCGCGGGCAGCACGGTGGCCGGATGCAGCACCTTCGCTCCGAAATAGGCCAGTTCCGCGGCTTCGGCGAAGGAGATGGTCTTCACGCGGCGGCCCGCGGGCAGGATCGTCGGATCACAGGTCAACATGCCGTCGACATCGGTCCAGATCTGAATCTCTTCCGCACCGATGCCGGCGCCCACGATTGCGCCGCTGAAATCGGAGCCGCCGCGCCCGAGCGTAGTCGTTACGCCTTCTTCGGTGGAGGCGATGAAGCCGCCCATGACGACAACACCCCGCGCCGCGAGTGGCGGAATTTCCCGTGCGATCAATTCGTAGGTCCGCTCAAAAAGCGGATTTGCCTGCGTATGCCGGGCATCGGTCCGCATAACCTTGCGCGCATCGAGGTATTCGACATCGAGTCCGAATTTCTGAAAGCCAGCGGCGACGATGCGGCTGGAAAGCCGTTCGCCAAAGCTGGAGATGGCGTCGATGGAACGCGGCGTCAGTTCGCCGAGCACGGCGAGGCCGCGCACGAGCTCCGCGAGTTCGCGAAAGTGGTCATCGACGAAACCGATCAATTCGTCGCAGAGCGCATCGGTGGAACACGCAGCGGCTTCCTTGCGATGGAAGTCGCGCAGTTGATCGAGCAGCGCGAGCGCCTGCGCGCGCCGCCCGTGAACGGCGTCCGAGGCGATCGCGAGTAGCTTGTTGGTGGTCTTGCCCATGGCCGAGACCACCACAACGGGCCGGCGCGCAACACGGGCTTTGACGATGCCTGCGACGCGCTCGATTGCGGCCGCCGATTCCACCGACGAGCCGCCAAATTTCATGACGATCATAGGACTAGTCGAGCAGCCCTTCCGACTGCAACAGTTCGGCGTTCAACACAGCGGCGCCGGCGGCTCCCCGAACCGTGTTGTGCCCGAGCGCGACAAACTTCCAATCGAGCACAGGACACTCGCGCAGGCGTCCGACGAAAACGGCCATACCGTGTTCCCGCTCCACATCGCGGCGCGGCTGCGGGCGCGTGGCTTCGTCCATGTAAATCACAGGCTGAGCGGGCGCGCTCGGCAAATTGCGTTCCTGCGGCACGCTTCGGAAAGCTGCGATCGCGGCGAGAATCTCGTCCTTCGAGGGCTTGCGTTCCAATTCGACGGAGACGGTGACGGTGTGGCCGTCGACCACGGGAACGCGATTGCAGTGCGCGCTGACCTTGGCGTCGAGAGCAACGATCTTCCCACCCACAACGGAGCCGAAAATCTTCTGCGTCTCCTCCTGCATCTTCTCCTCTTCGCCGCCGATGTAGGGAATCACATTCGCGGTGATGTCCATCGAGGGCACGCCCGGATAGCCGGCGCCGGAGATGGCCTGCATTGTGGTCACGATCACGCGCTTGATGCCATACTGCACGAACGGCGCGAGACCCATTGTCAATACAACGGTCGAACAGTTGGGATTCGTGACAATGCCGCCTTTCCAACCGCGACTCTGGCGTTGGCCGGGAACCACCTGCAGATGACCGGGGTTGATCTCCGGCACAAGCAGAGGAATGTCCGGCTCCATGCGATGGTTCTTGGAGTTCGAGACCACCAAGTGTCCGGCCTCGGCAAAGGCGCGTTCGATTTCGGTGGCGACTCCGGCATCCATGGCGGAAAACATCAGTTTCGGCGCATCGCCCGGCGTGCAATCGGCTACGGTGAGACCTGCTACACTCCGCGGCATCACGCCCCCGAGGCGCCAACTGGTGGCTTCCTCATAGCGCTTGCCGGCCGAGCGGTCGCTTGCGCCCACCCAAGTCAATTCAAACCACGGGTGGTTTTGGAGGAATTTCACAAAGTGCTGGCCCACCATGCCGGTGGCGCCGAGAATGCCGACTGGGATCTTCTTTTCCATCTGATTTTCCTTTGTTTACGATTTCAATTTCAATAATTGCCGAGCCATGCGCTGATACAGCGGCACAGCCTCTTCCAACTGTTTCTTTGAGATACGTTCTTCCGAGGTGTGCGCGACATGAATCGAACCGGGGCCGAACAGCAGCGGCCGGCCCCAGTTGCCGCCGAAGGCCGGGATATCGGTCGTATAGGCCATCACGTCTGTTTCAAAACCGTCGAGAGCGACAAGATGCAACGCGGGAATGCACAGGATTTCCCGGGCCTCCACTTTGCCTTCCACCGCTCGCAGTACGGCGTCGCGCGTGCTCGCGCCGTCATCGACGAGGCGTATGAAGACTTCCGCGTTGGCGTGATCGGCGATCACATTCGGGGCGCGGCCGCCGTTGAGCGTGCCGATGTTGATCGTGCTTGCGCCGAGTTTCGGATCGACGAGCAGCGGGATCTGGCGCAGCGCCGCCAGAGCGTCGAGCAATTTGTCGATGGCGGACTCGCCCAGGTGCGGATAGGCCGAATGCGCCATGCGTCCGTGCGCCTCAAACTCATAGCGCAAGGCGCCTTTCGATCCGAGCGCGAGTTTGTTTTCCGTCGGCTCGCCATTGATGAGGAAGCGTGCGCCGCGTGTCATGCGGCCCGCGTGGAACGCGCCGGCACTATTGCGCTCTTCGCCGACCACGAACAATATGCCGAGGTTGCGCGTGCCTTCGGCGAGCAGTCCATCGACCGCGCCGATCATCGCGGCGATGATGCCTTTGGTGTCGCATGCGCCGCGACCCCAGATGAACTCGTCGTCCTCACGTGAGGGAAAGAACGGCGGGACCGTGTCGATGTGCGTGGAGAAGGTGACCGTGGGCTCGCCCCAATGCGCAAAGATGTTGAAGCGGTCTTTTTCCACCTCAATAGTTTCGACGCTGCCTTCATGTCTTTCCGCGATCTGGCGCAGCAGATCCGCCAGGTAGAGACCCACCTGTTTCTCATTGCCACTGATCGACTCGATGTCAATCAGTGCCCGTGTGAGCGCGAATAAGTTCATAAGAAACCTGACGGTGGAATAGGATGGAAGGCTGCGGGAGGGTGGGACAATCCGTGAAAGGATTGCCTGTCTCCTCGATAGCGCTCCACCCGAATTCCGGATGACAGTGGGAAGGTTTTAGCCTTCACCCCCAACCAGTCCGGAAAGAGCTTCCGAACCGACTTCGGCGGGATACAACCATCGTCCCTTTCACCGCCTATCCGAAACTCTTCGGAACCGCTCAGGCCGCTACTAATGACTCCCGCGCCTCTACCAAGTAATCTTCAAGATAGCCGAGGACGCGAGAGAATGTCAAACCGTAATCCGTCCGTAGGCTTTGGCAATGCAATAATAAGTTTGACCCATGGGAACCCTATTTTTGCTGGCGATGGCCACATTGGGAAGCGGCGTGGTAGTGAAACCTGTCGCGAATATGTATTCCAGCCCGAGCGAAGATGTCGATGTCGTCTCGCAGGCGGTATACTCCGCGCCGGTCGAAATTCTCGAAGAGAAGCGGCCATGGCTCAAAATTCGCACCGCCGACGATTACACAGGCTGGACGTTGAGCGCAAACGTGCGTGTTCTGGCGGCCGGCGAAAAACCGTATGGCTCCAGCGGGCGCGTAGCCGAAGTGCAAAGCCTATTCGCGCATCTCTACCGCGAAGCGAGCGTCACCAAACATCAGCCGCTGCTGACCGTGCCGTTCGAGGCAAAGCTCGAAATCACAGCCGAACCTGAAGCCGACGAGTCGCGCTGGCTGCACGCACGCCTGCCGGATGGCCGCCAAGCCTGGGTGCAGCGCGGCGACATTGGCTTCTCGCCCTCGAAGCTCTCAATCCCCGAGATGGTCGAGTTCGCTCAGCGTTTTCTCGGGCTGCCCTACACCTGGGGCGGCACGTCGAGCTACGGTTATGACTGCTCCGGTTTCACGCAGATGCTGTGCCGAAGGCGCGGTATTCTGATGCCGCGCGACGCCGGCCCACAGGCGCATTGGGGCGGACTGAAGCCGGTAGAGAAAACCGAATTGCAGGCCGGCGACCTGCTCTACTTTGGTTCTTCGACGGAAAAGATCACACACACTGGCATTTGCATCGGCGGCGGCCGCTTCATTCACGCCACCACGAGCGGACGACCTATGATCCAGATCAGCAAGTTGGACGAAGCACGTTGGACAAAATTGCTTGTCGCCTGCAGGAGACCGAAATGAATCGACGAGACTGGCTTCGCACTTTTGGCGCGGCGGCTGCCCTGCCGCGGTCCACGCCCGCCGCCTCGAATTCGGTAGTCACAAAGATCGAGCGCGTGCAGCTTCGGCACAAGTGGACCACAGTAATGTCGTCGAGCGACTACCGCGATACGGTGCATCTCGCGTTCACTTCGGCCGGCATCACGGGTCGCGGCGAAGGCGCTCCCATCGTGCGCTATCACGAGAGCGCGGCGAGTGCGCAAAAAGCGATTGAAGCGGTGAAAGAGCAACTCGCCGCGGGCAACCCCGCGCAATTCTATAAGCTGCTCAGCACGGTCTTCGCGAAGATCCAGGGCGAGTACGCCGCCAAGGCCGCCATCGACATCGCCGTGATGGACTGGGTAGGCAAGAAACTTGGCGTACCGCTCTACCGCTATTTCGGCCTGGATGCCAAAGACGCGCCCGTCACCACTTTCTCGGTCGGAATCGACACGCCGGAGTTGACAAGGCAAAAAGTGCGCGAAGCCGCGCCGTATCCCGTGCTCAAGATCAAAGTGGGCCTCGACACCGACGAGGCGACCATCGAGGCCGTGCGCAGCGTAACGAAGAAGCCAATTCGCGTCGACGCCAATGAAGGTTGGAAGGATAAGGAAGAGGCGGTTCGCAAGATACTCTGGCTGGAAAAACAGGGCGTGGAGTTCGTCGAACAGCCGATGCCGGCGCACATGCTCGAGGAGACGCGCTGGGTGCGCAGCCGCGTGCACATTCCGATCATCGCCGACGAATCGTCGCTGCGCGCGGCCGACGTCCCGAAGCTGGCCAACTCCTTCGACGGCGTCAACATCAAGCTCGACAAGACGGGCGGCATTCTCGAAGCCTACCGCATGATCCAGATGGCCAAAGCGCTGGGCATGAAGACGATGCTGGGCTGCATGATTTCGACCTCGGTCACGGTGACCGCCGCGGCCCACCTTTCGCCGCTGGTCGACTACGCGGACCTCGACGGAAACCTGTTGATTGCCAACGATCCCTATATAGGCGTGGATGTCGTGAACGGTAAGCTGATGCTGCCGGACCGGCCGGGACTGGGGCTGCTGCCGCGCAAGCGGTCATAGAGACCGCCGCCGGCGGCGCCGCTATTCCACTTTCAGATCGTACTCGCGCAGGAGGCGCCGTTCCTGGTTGAGCAACCGGACCCAATATCGTCCGGCGCGCAATCCCTTGCCAAATTGTGCCGTGACATCTTCCCCGGCGGAAACGCCGGCGGCTTCCGCGATCGTCGATCCGGAGCTGCTGACGACTTGCAGAAAGTAGCCTCGCGATTCAGGCGATCCTTTGCGATCCGCTTTGAAAACCAGCGCCCGGCCGGCTGGTGCGATGGCTGCCGCTTCGGCGCGCACAGCGCGCAGCGGAACCTCCACTGCGGCTCTCAACCGAGGGTGGGGCGCCAGCGCCACTACGAGCAACACCGCCACAGCGGCGAACGTCACCGCCCAGCCTGACTCCACGTTCCAGAACGAGCGTTTCACTTCCCGTCGCTCCGCTTGGTCCTGCCGTTGCTCCTCCTCTTGCTTTGTCTCCAAAGCCGAGCGGATCACGCGGACAAACTCGTCCGTCTCCTCGACCTTCGTCCGGCAGACTTCACAGACAAGCAGATGCTCTTCGACACTGGTAGCCTGCTCTTCGGAAAGCCGATTCATCGAGTATGCCTCAGCGAGTTCTTCGCTCAGGTGCTCGAAAGCACTCCTGTTATTCTCACTCATACTACTTCCCTCCGCCAGATTACACCGCTACGCCTCTGCCGCACAGAAACGCAACGGGCACCCGTAATCCGTCATAGAGTTAGTGGCCGCAGGTTCCGGTTGCTCTCACAAAAAATGCAAGAGATTTTTGCACTAGTTTCTTTTTGCCTAATTCGCCGAAGCGGCTCTTGGCTCGGGACTTGAGCAGGCGGAACTGGTTTTCACTCAACCCCATCTCCTCGCAGATCACTTCCTGAGGTTGTTCATGCAGGTAAAAGCGTGTCAGGATTTCACGGTCTCGACCCGAAAGATTGCCCAACGCCTGATGCATCATCTCGACTTTTTGCCGGAAAATCAGCGCTTCTTCCGGATTCTGATGTTCGTCACAAAGTCGCTGTGTGCTGTCGAGATCGACGCGTTCCCTGCGCGAATGAACGGCCCTATCGATCTGCGCGGCAACCTGACGACGGACAACCGTACTGACAAAACCCATCAGGCGCTCCGGTTCCCTGAGTTCACCGCGGCGAATCGCCTGAACGACAATGAGGAAGATGTCATGCACCCGGTCGTCGAGTTCTTCCGAACCTAGCTGGCGGCAAAGGCGGAAGCGTATACCTTTGGAGAAGATTTGATACAACTGCTCCATGCCCTCCGGAATGCCGGAGCGGATCTGATCGACGAGCAGAGCCCAGTTCTGCCAGTCGGATTGGCCGGACGTCTGCCCGGCCGGCAGCGCGGCGTCAAACTCCGGCTGTCGACCTGGGTCGAGATCTCTCCGTGGAGATTCATCAGCGGTTGTCCAAATCATTCGGGTAACCCTCTCGAAACGGAAAAATAGGCCGCCCAATACCTGGGATCGGAATGCCAACTGCGCGAACGAAGCATGTCCAACTGAGCCAGGCGAAGCGCCCGCGCAACGCCCAGCGTGCCGTGGCCGGACGTGCGCGGCTGGAGGTGCAGATAGAAGCGGGCGAACAGCGCCCCGTCGTCGTCCGGCACCTGCCAGAGCGAGGCGGCCACAGACCGGGCGCCGGCCTGTAACCAGGCCCGCGTCAATCCGAGAACGCCGGCGTCGGGACGGACGCGCCCCCATCCGGAACTGCATCCACTGAGCACAACCAGCCCGATACTGGAGCGCAGCGTGCGGATCTCTTCGGTGTCGAGCAAGTCCTGGGTTCCGTCTGGCTTAAGGCCGAGAGCAATGCGCAAACTCGCGCGTTCGCCGCCAGAACGGACAACATGCAAGGCCATGTGCAGCACCTCTGGATTCGCCTCCACAGCCTGCAAGAACTGGCTGCGATTCACGTCGCCGCCCAACATCACATGGTGGGCGCCTGCCCACGCGCGGGCGCAGGCAGCCACCTCGTCGTCGCTGCCCGCCAGACGGTTCAGTTCCAGACCGGCAGGAGCGGCGGGGGCGGCGAACAGCGTGCCGTACCAATACACCTCGCGCGCAACCGCGTGTTTATCAAAACGTGGATCGGCCCGGTTGTAGACCGGATCGCCAAAGGCGGCGAGCAGGTTGGTGGAGGAACGCGGCGGAGGGCTCTTGAAGAGCGCGCCCGGAACGACTTCCAATTCGTGATCGACTACCAGGTACACCGGACGCCCCGCCTCGAAACGCGAGACCAGCGCCGCGAAGGGCAAGCCGAAAAGCGCGTCGTCGAGAACCAGTTTCCACGAAGACAAGCGTTGAAAATCGTTCGGCAATTTGCCAAAGAGCGAACGATACAATTCGTTACCGAGCCGCGGAGCCGCGGGAGCGCCGTTTCGGAGCGCCTCCTGGAAGCGTTCTACTGACCTCGCGATTTCGCTCCCGACTGGAAGGCGGAGGAGGCGGCACTCGCGGGCCGTCACAGCCCAGAGGTAGGACTCGCGAACACCCAACGAAAAACTGAGCAGCCCTGAACCGGGGCCGAGCCGCGATTGAAGAGCGTGCAAAGACGAGTCTGCGTTTCCGGTTCGCGCAGCCACCTGCCGCATTCCGGCGCGAACCTCCATCTCCGAAAGCCGCAGTTCCAACGCAGCCGCGCGCGCCGCATCGGCTCCTTTCACGGGCGTTGCGTTCAACGCCGAGCGTAGAGACGCCAGCGTTGGGCCGTATTCGTCCGGGAAAACACGCGGCAGGTCCGAAAGCGACTCGCGCAACGACGCCGCGCGGTTCTCTTCGGCAGCCAGAAAACTCTCGCGTGCCAGGTCACTGCGTCCGGTCTGCAAGTGCAGCCGTCCGGCCGAAGCGGCATACGCCGAATAGATCTCGTGCAGACCGACGTCGGCGCTGATGCGCACCGCGTCCACGGGAAGAACCTCCAGCCGCCAGGCACGGGCGCCATCGCGCGCCGCCCGATAGTCCGCGAGCGCCTCCGCGGTCTTGCCCTGTGCATCCTTGGAACGGCCGCGATAGTAAAGCATCGACCAGCGCGGCATAGGCGCGGCTGAGCGTGCGGACGAGTCGAGCGCCATCGTCAGAAAATGTTCCGCTGCGGAAGGATCGCCCTGCATCAGGCGCAATCGCCCAAGTTTCACATACGAGAGCGACAGATCGGCGGCCTTGGCCCGGCGGCGGATGCGAAACGCTTCGGCAAGCGCCTCCTCGGCCTCCGTCAAGCGGTCCGCACGGCGCAGCGCCTCGCCCAGGTTATCCCAGACCTTCGCCAGCAGCGCGCGGTCGTCCTGTCCATCGGCCGCATAGATCGCCGCGGAGAACAACGGGAGCGCTCTGTCGATCTCGCCTTTGCGCGCGAGGACGGTCGCGGCCTGGGCATACAGACCGGCCCGCGTGCCGAATGCGGTCCTTTCGTTAACCAGGCGCAGCGCCGATTGTGCCTCGGCGTCAGCCAAATCCAGTTCGCCCATCTGCAAATAAAGGGAAGAGAGATTGGAGGCGATCACCCCCTGCATGTTCGCATCGTGGGATTTTTCCGCCAGCGGTCGGGCATCCAAATATTGCCGCATGGCTGTCCGGTAATGCAGCATTAAATGATGGCACGCGGCGCTGTTTTGCAGGTTCCAGACGGCTTCGCACAAATTGCCAGCCTGCTTGGCCTGCCGGTATCCGCGCTCGTACAACTGCGCGGCTTGTTGGATGCGGCCCTTGCTGTACTCCTTGTAGGCGCTGCGGCGCAGCCCGGCCGTCAAGGAGGAGTCCGCACAAGGCTGCTGGCGCGCCTGAGATCCCGCACGAGGAGACTGATTCCCGGAGCGACAAGCCATCAGAACTACGGAATAAAGACAAACCATTATGAATCTGGCTTGCATAAATTGATTCTTCTGCTGAGTATTAGGCCGAGAGGGAACGGGTAGCTGGCGTTCCTAGAAGTATCCCAGCCGGGAGTACTCCTAGGAATCATACCAGAATTTCACTCAATTATAGGTTCCTAATGTAGGAATTATTTTAATACAGGCACCTGTGAATGCCTGAGGTTCAACTGTGAAATCAAATGCTAACTACCACAGGTCGGGGATAATGATCACGATCGGATCTTCGCCCATTGTGTTATCCAGGGCCGCCACAGCCGTGCTGGCTAAACCCGCTCTGAGCATACGCCACACAGGCAGGAAACCCGGTTCGCTGAAATTGGAAACTATAGAAAATACGGCAAATAGATTTCTGAAACAGAAGGCAACCGGAAAAACAGGCTGGGCAATTGTCCTTAAAACAATATAAAAGGAGCGGGATGAAAGCGATTCGGGTGCAGATTTTTAGGAGGCCCTAGAAATTCCAGCGCAGACTGAGCAGTCCGTTGCGGGAGGCGCCGGCTTGCGAAAACACGTGCGTGCTCGTAATGGTTCCGCCTTGGACGGTATTAACAGTCATGTTAGGTTGCCCCAGGTTGACGTGGTTGAGCACGTTCTGGAAGCTGGCGGCGATCTGGATGGATCCGATGCGTTCGAACTTCATGCTCTTCGAGACGCCGAAATTGGCGATCACATAGCCCGGCCCTTCCACGGAGTTGCGGGCCGCGGTTCCGAAGCGCGCCGAATTCGCGGGAGGGATACTGAAAGTGCTGCGCTCGAACCACGCCTCCACGCTCTTCAGATAGGTCACGGCCGACAGCGCGTCGGGCCGTCCGCCGACCACGTTGCTGTTCGACGGGTCTGAGCCGGAAAACTGTGCGGTCAGCCAGTGTCCGGTGCTGACGTTGACCAGCGCGTTCATCTGCCACCCGCCGAACAGCATGCCTTTGAAGGGCAGCGCATAGAGCGCCTGATTCATCCAAAGGTGGCGCGGCACGGCATAGACGTTGCCTCGGTCGCGGCGCCGGTCGTACGCGTTTTCGATCTGCGTGCCGAAGTCGAGGTTGGCAGTGTCGTCCACCTCACTGAGGTTCTTGGCCCAGGTCCAGGCGGAACTGAAGAACAGTCCCTTGGAGAAGCGCTTCTGCACCTGCGCCTGTAATCCGCTGTACATGCTGTTAGCGCCGTTCTCGGAATAGGCGATATTGCTGAACAGCGGATACGGACGGCGCGACTGCGCGAAGGGCGTCGTCGAAGGCAGCGGCTGGTTCAGGTTGCGCGTGTAAGGCAACTGCGAGCCGCGCGAGCCGATGTAGCTGGCACGCACGCCGATCGTGCTGGTCAGTTCGCGCTCGAATGAGATGCTGTACTGCTGCGAATAGCCGTTGCGGAAATTCGGATTCATCGCGGTCAGTGCGAGCGTGCCGGAGGCCCCCGGCGTGGTGAACGGATCCTGCAACGTGTAAATCGGCTTGCCGTTCACGATGTTGTTCGTGGAGACGCTCGAAAGCGAGTACGGGCCCGAGGCGAGCGCACCCGTGGTGGCGCCGGAGTAGTGGCTGTAATAAACGCCCCATCCGCCGCGAATCACCATCTTGCCGCTCTTGCCCGGCTGATAGGAGAAGCCGAAGCGCGGCGCGAAATTGTTCAGATCCGCCTTGCGGAGCGTCCGGTTGAGGCCCGCCTGCTGCGCGGTGATCACAGGCAGATTCGACGGAAACGCCGGACTGAACAAGCGCAGAGACTCGATGTCCGGTACGACGATGGAACCCGAGGCCTCGTCGAACGAATAGAGATTGTTGTCGCGCACCGAGGGTGGCCCGTTGAATTCGTAGCGCAGCCCGTAGCTCAGCGAGAGCCGAGAAGTCACTTTGAAGTCGTCCTGCACGTAGAACGAAATGTCGTTCCAGCGCGTGTACTGCGCCGGATACGGATCGACGCGTGTGACCGATGTCGGCAGGCCCATCAGGAAATCGGCGTAAGCATCGCCCGTGTAGCGGTTGGTGACGCTAAAACTGCCGAACACAGCGGCCTCCACCGGCATGTAACGGTTGAGCAGCCAGTGCACCACTTCGCCGCCAAACTTGATGGAATGCTTTCCGCGGATCCAGGACACGTTGTCGGAGGCCTGCCAGTGGCCGTCGTTGACGGGATTCAATAAGCGCTGAGTTACGCTGCTGTACCCCGTGATGGCGACGTTCGGCACGCCGTTGATTCCCACGCGCGGAGGCAAACCCTGAATTCCAAATTCGTCAAGCAAAGCCTGGCCCTTGACGTCGGAATCCGATTTGGAAGAGAGCATCACGAAGCCGGCGCGGAATTCGTTGAACAGATTCGGACGGACTGCGTAGCTATCGCCGACGGTGAAAAAATTAACGGTCCGGATGTTGGTGGAGGTGCCGGCCGTGGATGGCGGAAGTTCACTGCGCACTCCGGGAATCTCGTAATCGTCGATCTTCGATTGATAGCGGCCGAAGAGCGAGTGCCCACTGCTGAGATTGTGGTCGACGCGGACTTCGCCGATGCCGTGCGTTTCGGGACCGTTGAACGCCGCACGATAGTTGCCCGCGGTCAGCGACGGGTCGCCGTAGTTAGGCAGCGGAAAATAGCGGTTCTGCATCTTCAGCGCCTGCGGGCTGAGAAACTCAGGCCGGATGGTGTTGCCGATGAAGGGATCCTGGCCGTTGAGCGGATTTCGCAGGGCGGCCGCGCCGGTGAAGTCGCCCCTGCGCTGTGCCAGTGTCGGAACGTTCGAGGTGAACAGATAAGCGCGCGATCCCTGGGTGCCATCGAACGTCAACTGGAAGAAGGTTTTGTCTTTCTTGAACGGCCCGCCGAAGGTCGCGCCATAGTTGTGGATGTTCTGCCCTGGCTTGGTCGAAGAGAATGTATTGCGCGCGTCGAAAGCGCTGTTGCGCACATACCAGAAGACGCCGCCGTGATACTGATTGGTACCCGTGCGTGTAACCGAGGTGATCGTACCCATGCCGCCGAATTCGGCGCGATTCGTGAGCACGTTGGCCGTGAACTCCTGCACTGCTTCCATCGACGGTTGCGAGACCGGATCAGGGCTACCGAAGTTGGCGAAGGTCGTCAAAATGCCGTCGACCTTTGCGTTCAATGCGTTGCCACTACCACCCGGGATGGTCCAAGTGGCGCCGCTGCCGACCTGCACAAGGCCGGGGATGGTCAGCGGAGCCATCACAAAGAGCAAGCCGGAATCGCCGGCGTTGCCGAAGACGCTGCGCAGGTTGGTGGGCAGATCGAGAATCTGCTTCGTCGAAAGCGCCGCAGTGATGGCGGGCGATTCCGTCTGAATCACAGTGGACGCTGTGGCACTGACAGTGACTTCGGTGGATGCAGTGGCAACCTCGAATTTCAAATCCTGGCGGACTGTACGAAATGCGTCGATCGGGAACGCCGCGGTCTCTAACGGACGGAAACCTTTGGCTTCGGCTGTAAGCTGGTAGGAGCCGGGAGGCAGGTTGGGAAGCGTATAAGCGCCGGCCGCATTCGTCGCGGTAACGCTGGCAACACCGGTCTGTTTGTTGGTGACGGTCACTTTCGCTTGCGGAATCGCGGCGCCGCTCGGGTCGGAAGCGAGACCCGTCACCGTGCCCAGAGGCGATTGGGCACGCAAAGAGAGCGAGCACGTTAAAAGGACAAAAAGGGCAACTCCGCGCATCCTGCAAATATTTTGGCACAATCGAGGCGCAAGCCTCGAAACGGCGCATCATTTTAATGATGCAAATCATCGGGGGGAGCGGACGCCTAACCTCGAAGTCGCCCAGCCATCCCTGCGCTACCCAAGTTGCTGGATAATGGAGCCGTGAAGGCGTTGCTCCTGATCGCGCTGCTGCTTCCCGGCCTGTGCCTCGCGGAGACTGTTTTCAAGCTGCGGGGCCGCATCGAACCGGCCTCGCGCGCCGCCGTCGGCATTCATGGCTCCACCGCTCCGTTCAGTGCATCCACGTTTGCCGACCCACGCGGGCGTTTTGAGTTCAAGAAGCTGGCAGCCGGCACGTACACGCTCTCGCTGTATTTCCGTACGCGCGGCGAGTTGAGGCGCACGGTGGAGGTCGGACCGGGAACGGCCGATGCCAAAGGTACGGTGAATGTATCTTTTACTGTGCAAGAAGAGCTCCTGAACCGCGAGGCGGCGCAGCGCCGGCAGCTTGTGCCTGTGCGCGAATTGTCGATTCCCGGCAAAGCTCACAAGCTCTACGGCGAGGCACAAAAACGGTTGGAGAAGCGCGATACCGCGGGTGCGGTAACAAAGCTCGAAACGGCCGTGAAACTGGCTCCGCAGTATGTCGCGGCCTGGAACAATCTCGGCACGATCTTTTACCAGACCAAGCAGTATCCGCGCGCCGAGCAGGCCTTCCGCACCGCGCTCGAACAAGATCCATCGTCCTTTGAGCCCCTGGTCAACCTCGGCGGCGTGCTGCTTACGCTCAATCGCATTGATGACGCCCTGCCCTTCAACCTGAACGCCGTGCTGAGCCGTCCCAAGGATGCGCTTGCCAATTCGCAGCTCGGCATGAACTACTTCGCGCTCGGCAAGCTCGATTTGTCGAAAAAATATCTACTCGAAGCCAAGCGGATCGACCCGGCGCACTTCTCCCATCCTCAAATGCTGCTTGCCGAAATCTACTATCGAAGTGGCGATCGGGCAGCGGCCGCCGCGGAGTTGCAGTCGTTGCTGCAACTGCACCCGGACTTGGCCAATCGCGACAAGCTGCGGAATATGATCGAGAAACTCGCGCGCTGAAGCGGATCAGCCCAGCTTAGTCAAGCCCGGAGGGCGGAACAACTTAGCCCACGGCGTGAGCCGTGGGAATAGAGTATGAGAGATACGGAGCCCCAGAACGGGGCGGAAGGCTGTTCTCAGTCCAAGAGTTGTCGCATGGAGCACGCTATGCCATGCCTGCGTAAAAATGCCCGAAGTTTCTTTTGGAACGAAACCTGCTGATAGCGCGCTTGGAGCGGCGCAAAGTGGTCCCTCGGTGAAGACGCCGTATCCGGCCTGCCAGCCGAACCGTTTGTGCTGCGGAGACTGTGCCGGACCATTGATAATCAGCGGAACGCCTTTTCGTTCTCTGACAATGCCGGGCGGCGAATTGAGGCGACAAGTCACTTCTATGGTTCCTCGTGGAAAAGATGAGGTGCACGAGCAGCTATGCGGCATTGACTTACGCCCCGTTCCGGGGCTTTGCGGTCGAGCCGGCGTGTTCCCACGGCTCACGCCGTGGGCTATATTGTTTCGACCTTCGGTCTTGGCGGCAGATCCCATCAGGCTCCCTGGTTGGTCTGAGAATTCCACGAGGGCTTTGCCACCGATGATCCAGCGCAGGCTGGGCGACCCCCGGGGGTTCGCGTGGCAACGAGGCGGTCGGTATATCTCACTTCTACGTCGCACCGGGCGGATCAGCCCAGCTTGCAGGCCAGCGTCAAGCCGTCGCCGACCGGCAGCAGGCTCAGCGCCACGCGCGTATCGCCGTGGAGCTTTTCGTTGAATGCCCGAATCGCGACCGTGTCGGCGTCCTGCACCGCGGCGTCGCAGACGCGCCCGGCCCACAGCACGTTGTCGACGGCAACCACGCCGCCCACGCGCAGCAGCGTCAGGCAGCGCTCATAGTAGTTGGCGTAATTCGTCTTGTCGGCATCGATGAAGGCGAAATCGAATGTACCCGCGCCGCCGGCGGCAATCAGCGCATCGAGCGTGTCGAGCGCCGGCGCGAGGTGCAGATCGATTTTGCCTGCGACGCCGGCCTCGGCCCAATAGCGCTTTGCGATCGCGGTAAACTCCTCGCTCCGGTCGCAGGCGATAAGACGCCCGTCCGGCGGTAGTGCGAGCGCCGCGACTGTCGAACTGTAACCCGTAAAGACGCCGATTTCGAGAACCCGTTTCGCAGACAGCATGTGAATCAGCAGCGCCATAAACTGGCCCTGTTCCGGCGTGATTTGCATCCGCGCCAGCGGGTGCGCGGCGGTCTCAATGCGCAGGCGTGTTAGAAGCTCGGGTTCACGCAGCGAGACCGCACGCATGTAGTCGACGAGCGCGTCGTCGAGTTGAAGATGCACATGGGACATGTGAAATTATGCCCAGAACGTGAGGTACTTGCCCTGCTCGGCTACGCGCTGGATGTACAGCGCAGCTTCGCGCGCGTGATAGTCGCCCCACATGCTCGCTTCCCCGCACGGCACTTTGCGGCCTTCCGGAATATGGTCCCAGCCATTCGGGCGGTGATAGATCGAGTGCAAAATCAAACCGTCGTGCTTCGGATCGGAGCAGAGGTAAGGCTCGTCGAAGAGCGAGTCGAGCACCGTGAGTCCAGCCTGCCAGTAGCGCGCGCCCTTCACCGCTTCGCCGTGGGTCGAAAGGTAGCGGCCGAGGCGCAACAATCCCTGTGCCCCGATCGCGGCGGCCGAGCTATCGACGGGTTCGTGGTCGTTGAATGGATCGGCACGGCGTCCGAGGTAATCGCCGAGCTTATAGAGATTGGGCGCGCCGGTATCCCAGTACGGAATGCCGTCGATGGGCGTGTACTGAATGTAGAAATCGCAGGTCGCCTCGGCGGCCTTGAGCATAAAGGCCGCTATGTCCTTGCGCCCGCCGCATGGCTCGACTTCAGCGTCCTTCAGGGTTTCGAGAAACTCCAACTGCTCGGAGAAACCGACCATGGCCCAGGCCAATCCGCGCGTCCAGGTGCTGAACGGCGAGTAGCCCTGCTGCGAATTCGGGCAGCGGAAATTACCGTCGTTCGTGTTGAAGATGGCCTCGTGCGTGGTGCGCCCGCGCAGGTCGAAGGCGTCGCGCCCCTCGCCGTAATAGACCGAGTACGCGGCCGTGGCGCGGGCGTGCTGATAGAGCCGGTCGAGCAGCGAGACCTTGCGGTCGTTCTCTTCCATCAGGCAGTGGCCGAGACGGTGGCTGACCGCCAACGCACGCAGCGAGCGGATCGTATCGACAAACAGCGAATGCGGTCCGTTGAACGAGTAGATATAGCCGCCGCCGTTGCGCATCTTCGACCAGCGCGCGGCCTGCACCGCACCGCTCGCCTTCAGCGCCATGCTGTAAAAATCGGCTTCCCATTCCCCGCCCTGCACCTTGCCCTCGACGATCAGGCGCAGCAGATTGCCGTAGGTGCTGACGTTGTTGAAGCCGTGGTCATGCACGCCGATGTGCGTGACATGCGGCGCCATCAGCGCAACGGTGCGCGCACGCCCGCTGACGAGAAACTCCTTTTCGCCGGTGGCATCGAACTGAAGAATCGCGGCGCCGAACTGGAAGCCCTGCGTCCATTCAGTCCATCCGCGGCTGGTGTACTTGCCACGCACTGTGAAGACCGGCGTGCCCTTCGACGGCTCATAACCGGCGTCGATGGAGCGGATTTTGGGAGCGGAGGCTTCCCACAGTTTCGTCACTTTGCGCTTGAGCTGCGCGGCGTCCAGTTGCGTGTTGATTCGAATCATCAGAGGCTATTTTCGCATTTTCGCGGGCGCGGTTGCGCGCAAGAAGGTAAGCGGCCGCGCAAAACGCTTTCGCTTTCAGGATTGATCCGGCAGGCATTCATTTTTTCTTGACACTCGAACACTTGTGTTCGATACTTTGGATGTGAAAGGCAGCGAGTTCCTACAGAAAGTGAAGCGATTGGCAGATCGAAAGGAACTCGCGTGCCGGTGGGTCGCGGCGCGCGGCGTTGGCAGCCACGGAACGGTTTACGTCGGCCACAGCATGACTGTCGTAAAGGATCTCAAAAAGGAACTCGGCTCCGGCTTGTTCCGCTCCATGTGCGGCGATCTCGGCATAGACCCGCGAGAGCTTTAAGGAGGCTCCCATGTTTTCATTTTGCTATCCAGCTTCGTTTCGCCCAGATGAGGATGGCCGTCTGGTTGTGAGTTTCACAGAATTCCCGCACGCTCACACCGATGGGAAGGACGCGCAGGAAGCGATGGAAGAGGCCATTGACTGCCTCGGAAGCGTGATCGCACACTACATTGCCGAGAAGATGGAGATACCCACCCCATCGAGGCCGAGGCGCGGTCAACGTATGGTTTCCGTCCCGTTTTGGATCGCAGGAAAACTCTCCCTCTACGTCACCATGCGGGAGAAGGGGATCAATAACAGCGAGTTGGCGCGACGCCTGGCAGTCAGTGAAACAGTGGTGCGCCGAATGCTCGACCCGAACCATGACACCAAATCGGAGAAGTTGCAGGCTGCGCTCGGAGCGCTCGGCAAACGCGTGGTCGTGACAGTTGAAGACGCGGCATAACCGGGTCAGTTCTGCTCGTAAGGGAGCGAAGTGTTCGGGGCTGTCCCTACCGCGACCTGGCCCGAAGGACGTAACGCAGGAACTCGTTCACAGCCGGACACGATTGATGGCCGCATTCTGCCCGGCGCCGAGCGGCTTCCCCGCCATCTTCCAACCAGGCGGCCGGGCATGGATCTTCACTTCCGCATCCAGTGCATACACGACCTCCGCCAGAGTGCGGACGGTCATATTGGCCTTCCCGCTCAGCAATTGCGTCACCCAGGCGCGGGACTTGTTCAACCGTCTTGCCAAGTCAGCCTTGCTAACGTTCTTTTCGGCCATCAGTTTGGCAATCACTTCCGCTGTCTCTGCGACCAGAGCCTCAATAGACAGAAGTCTTTGGAACTCCGGATCTTCCATCAGAGCTTCATGCTTCGTTCTCATCGCTTTGCCTTCCGCACAATCGCCAGCTTGGTTTGCGCTTGGTCTTCTTCGTAGATCCGCCAAGCTCGTGCGATTTCTTCCTTTGAGGTCTTGTTCTTCTTCTTAACAAAACCATGTGTGATCAAAATCAGTCCACGCTCATTCTTCGCATAGGCAAACGGCATACGGATCTGGTCCGACTTGAACTCGAACAGCCCATTCTTGAGGTCGCCGAACTTCTGGTCGTTATAGAAAGCGCCATGGTCTGCAGCGATCCGAAAGAGCGCCATCAACTTGGCCTTGTTCAATAGGCTCAGCCCGTCAAAGAACTCGCAGGCAGGGCAAGCGCCACGCTTCTCCTTCGCGAACGCAATCTCGAATTTCGCTCCTGGATAGGCGAGTCTCCGTGCCATTCATCATCCCAATGTTAAGATATAACTTAACAATATTGCAAGTCTGTTTTACAGCGGCCGAGGCGATTCAACAGAAGGATATCACGAGGCTTTCGTGGACCATCACTCTCGAAAATCATTCCGCCTACCGACCGGAGACCGGGTCAGGAGACCGGGTCCCGGATCCCGCGAAAGCCCCGCAGGGGGCCGGATGCGGCAAATGGATGTCTGGCCAAGCCGACACAAACGGCGATGGTCCAAAACCAAGCTGGGGACGACGAAGCGGAGAAGAAGCCGGTAGAAAAGATTCCGACGCAGGGAACTCAGGGATTAGTGTGTTTTTCCTTGACAAATACTTATCATGGATGTCCCGGAAACCGTTCACGACCCGTTCACTCATTTGACCCAACCGTATGCTCTTTAGTCATATTTTAAGTGACCCAATTCGTAGAGTATTCAGGAGAAACGGATTCCTGTATACTCGATACTGCCGAGAATCCAAAATCGTGCTTCCGGCTCAATCAGCGCTACCGACAGACATTCCCAGGAGGTTCTTTGTGCGAATTACACTGTACATGTTGATTGCTTCCATCTTTGTGATGTCCGCTCACGCTCAGCAACGGCCTCCCGCCAAGTCAACTCCCCGCCAGACCACGACTCCTAAGCCATCGGCGGCTCCTAAGGCGGTTCCTGCGAAACCTGCGGCGCCTTCTGCAGCAGAGGGCCTGGCTTCTGCGCCGATGGCGCCTTTGGAGAGATGTGGAAACGTCTTCTTCGGCGGCCCAGACATGACACTGCATTTGCTTTTCAAGGGATCTCTCTACCGACTTCTTGCTCAGACTGGCGATTCCTGGGGCCGGATTGCCGAAGGGGTTCGATTCGCAACCGTAGACCCTCGGAACCCGCAAATTATCTATACCGTGAACTCCAGCGGTGTGGTCATGAAGACACTCGACAGGGGCGGGCGCTGGCTGAACATCAATAACGGCCTTCCCGGCACAACCGGACGCTGGCTCACGGTCAATCCAGTAAAGACGGATGAGGTTTTTGTCGGCACCGATAATGGCCTGTACAGAACACCTGACGCCGGTTTCACATGGCAGCCGACTACACTTCTTGGACCAGTGCGCCAATACGTCATCAGTTCTAAACTCAACTCCACTAGCTATGCACTGACAGCGGTTGGTCTCTTCGCTTCCTCCGACAACGCACAGAATTGGCGCAGGATTGACACCGCATTACCCAAGATCACGGTCCGGCAGTCCAGTCGGACCGCTTCTGCAGTCGCTCCCACTATCGACCAAATTCTGCTGTCCAAGACCGATTTCCTCCTCGCTTTCACCGCACAGAAAGGTATCTTCAGGTCTGCTGACGGAGGTGTCACGTGGGTGGAGGCCAACCAAGGCCTTCCCGCAGGCTCCAGATTCTTCTCTGCCTATGACGGCCCCTCAAGCGTCCTGATAGCGTCAAGCGGTGCTCTTTACCGTTCTGCGGACGGGCTCTCCTGGCAGCAAGTCCCCATCAATCTGCCTTCCGGCATTCAAGTCGGGCCGCTGCTCGGCGTCTTTCAGTCCCCAAGCCAGCCCGGCATCTATCTCGCTGACAGCAATCCCACTGACCCAGATGGTCGCCTCCTCGCCTACGTTGAACCGTCGGGACAACTCCTGGGGCTGAATTACGGTGTCCTATCCCATTCCGACATCGTGGCAATCCAGCCAACTAGAAGTGGCAACCGGGATGCCATCCTGGCTATGGCTGCAAACAACGGATATGTTGACGCATATGTTCAACATCCGACAGGGATTCTCAAAAGTAACCCACACGGACCGAGAATCGGAAGCCAGCTTGGACCAGGGATGTTTGCCCTTTCCTTTGACGAAGGCCATGCCTGGCAACCATTGCAGATCTCATCTGATTCTTACGGAGGTTACGGAAGCCCTCCACCACGCTTCGCCAGCCCGGCGAATCATCCTTCGGACCTCTATCTTAACGGTGTCTGGCCCGACCTTCCCCTGAGGCGGTCACAGGATGGAGGGCTCACATGGTCGGTCGAGGACCCCGACAATGGCCGCGGCTGGAACCGCTCCGCTGCCAGGAAACAACTATACAAACTATACAGTCTATCGCTATAAACGTGGCTCTGCATCGCAAGCGCAAGTGACTGACCTGAATTTGTCAGGAGCCAGTCACGCAGGGGGGCAGCCCGACGTCGCAGTGCTTGACGGTGACGGCAAGGTCTTGTGCACAAGCACCGGACGTTTCAGCACAGACGGTGGCTGGACGTGGACGGATAAGTCGGCCGCGCTTCTCAAAGCCAAATTACCCAATTTTCAACTCTTATACGCCGCTGCCAACGAGGTTCTAGTGTACTGCGACCTAAATAGTAACCAATAACGACAGAGCGACGTCTCTATAATCAGGAGACGAAGCGCATGCGTGTCGCACCCACTATCGTGTTAACCGACGACCAGAAGCAAGTCTTGCAGCAGTGGGCGCGGGGCCGGTCGCTGCCTGCCCGCCAAGTCGAACGAGCGCGCGTCGTCCTGTTGGCGGCAGCCGGCAAGCAGGATCTGGAGATCGCCGCCGAGATCGGCATCAGCAACCAGAAAGCGGCTCGCTGGAGAAAGCGTTTTTTGAAATTGGGTTTGGCCGGATTGGAGAAAGACGCACCGCGGCCTGGCCGTACCCCAACCATCACACCAGCCAAAGTGCAGGAGGTGGTCCGGAGGACCACCCAGGAGACCCCCGCCAACGCGACCCAGTGGAGCACCCGCACGATGGCGGAGGCGGCGGGTCTTAGTGAGAAGAGCGTGCGTCGCATCTGGCACAGACATGGCTTGAAGCCGCACCTGTCGCGCACGTTTAAAGTCAGCAACGATCCGGAGTTCGCGGAGAAACTGGAAGCCATCATTGGGCTCTACCTCAGCCCGCCGGAACACGCCATCGTGCTGTGCGCCGATGAAAAGAGCCAGATCCAAGCGCTGGACCGTACGCAGCCTGGACTCCCGCTGAAGAAGGGTCGCTGCGGCACCATGACCCACGACTACAAGCGCAATGGAACCGCGACGCTGTTCGCCGCCATGAGCACGCTGGATGGCACCGTGATCAGTATGTGCGACGACCGGCACCGTCACCAGGAGTGGCTGAAGTTTCTACGCGTCATCGACGACCTGACGCCGCCCAGCAAAGACCTGCACCTGATCGCCGACAACTACGCCACGCACAAGCATCCGAAGGTGCAGAAGTGGCTGGCGCGCCATCCGCGCTTTCACATGTACTTCACCCCGACCAGTAGTTCGTGGCTCAACATGGTCGAGCGCTTCTTCCGCGATCTCACCGAGCAGAGGCTACGCCGCGGGGTCTTCCGTGATGTCGAGGAATTGATCATGGCCATCGGCGACTACATCGACAAGCACAACGACAAGCCCAAACCATTCGTTTGGACAGCCAAGGCAGCCGACATCCTCGAGAAGGTCAAGCGCGCCCGAACGGTGCTGGATAATGGTTAATCTGCTCGCCGCAGACCACTAGGATACTCGGGCGCCTTTTCAACTTCCTTCGTTTTGGTGCGATCTCGGGACCTAGGGGACTCCTGGGATGTTATTTATCGAGCTGATAAACAAGAAGAGATACTTTGGATCAAGTCAGACTACAATCTGCCTGGTCACCTGTTCTTGTCTAAGGCGACAAAACCTCCCGCCGCGAAAGGTAGCAGTAGCACATTAGTGGTTGTTTTGTCCGAATCCAGCGATGGAGGTAGGTCATGGCGTGATTTGTACAGCACGCCGTATGATCGAAAGGCTCATGCCAGCCCTGGCGCCGTGCTTCGCGCTGCCGCAACCGCAAAACGGGATAATGGACGCGTCATCTATGTAGGGGGCCAGGTAGGGCTTCTGAAATCTAGCGACGAAGGCAAGACGTGGCAGCAGATCGGAGGCATTCGATGAGACGGTTTCCTCTGCTGCTGTTCATCTGCTGTCTGTCGGCGCTGACTTCATGCAGAACGAGGCCTGTTCCGGAGGCCTATGGTGTTTACGCGGAAACCGAGAAGGGACTGACCCGGCTTGGAGGTCAGAAGATCACGCTAAGGGGCAACATTTTGAAGCAGATCGGCGGCGTCGAAGGGCCTACTGGCTTCGACTGTGAACGGCTGAAGGCATTTGTTGTGTACGAGAAAGCACTGAACGTAGGTGCGATCCAGGTAGCTCGGCTTGAGTTTTCGGGAAAGACGGAGCTTCCCGCTGGTCCGTTTGGCGTGATCGCAGCCGACATGCGTATCTGGGTGCCTGTTGCGCGGGTAGAGGTTGTTGTTAAGCCCGTTGAAGGGAAGACGGATATGTACTTTGTTGAGCCACAAAAAGCACTGGAGAAGGGATTCTACGCTTTGTACTTTTACTCGTTCGACGAATGGCCGTCTGTCACTTTGGCGTACGACGTCGTTGTGGGTAAAGCAGGTGACTTTCCGTCGTATAGAGCAAGGCGCGAGCAGAACCAGAAGAGCTTTCGAGGTGAGGCGGAACGACTGCTGGCCAACGTGAATCGCATTTTCAATGAGAAGGCTTACGGCTCCTTGACGGAGGTGTACCGCCCCAATGGGGAGGTGTTGGCTGGGGAGCAGTTTCAGAAGTTCGCGGATGGAATGCGGACGCTTCAGGCCAGTGCAGGCTCGATTGTTAGTTCAAGGATAATCTCGGTGGAGGTCTCAGAGAGCGCGGATTCTGGGAGGATTGCGCTGGAGACCCGCTATGAGAGGAGTGGAGTGCAGAGAGAGCAAATGCGAATACAGAGGATTGGCGGGACGTTTTTTGTTACCTCTCTCGACTGACGAGACCGGGACGGCCTGAACGGTCCCAGTGGCGATATTCTAAAATCTGCACAATATGTCCGTACATCGGGGACTTCGAAATACGTTCGCCGTCCGTGAGGGCGCAACCCCCGCAGGATACCCAATCATTCCCGGCAGGCCTATTCGCCGTTGCGATGCCTCCAGGGGAAACCGGCCTCGGGTGTGGAACTGGCCGCAGCGTGTCGTTATAGGGTCAAAACGGACTCACCCGCGAGATGCGTGGCCGACAGCGGACGAGTGGCAATCCTGGCTCTACGGAAAAGAATTTTTGAGGGATTTTCGCCAGTGGGACGGGTCAGGCTGTCCCCGGCCCAAAGCGAAACCGCCATCAGCGAATCTGGCCTGCCACCGCTCTCATTGTAATGAACTTCATGAGTTCCGAGGCTCTGGGACTTGCCCCTTGGTAATTGAGCAGGGTCACTTTGCTGAACGAATTTTCTTCAACTCCGCCTCGATCGCTTGCTCCAATTCGGGCGGTTTGAATCCGGCGGGTCCTGGGGCGCCTTTCCAGCCAATCCGGCCGTCCCGGCCAAGCAAGTACATACGGTCGGGATAGCCCATGTAGTTCAACTCCACCCTCGCGTCCATCTTATCAACGACGGTTGTGAATTTGATGCCGAGGTTGCGGACACAGGAGGTGGCATAAGTTTCCTTCTCATCGTAGGTTTTCGCCTTAGTGATGAGGATGCCTGCCTTGTGGTTGGCCGGGGCATCCGATCCATCGGTGGGATGGGCCTCCCGGATATAGACCAATAGGAACTCCACCTCTCCTTTGTACTTTTCTGCCATCTTGTTGAGAGCGCCGACCGACGCCCGGAACGGCGGTCACGTATAGCTTCCGAAGATGAGCGCTACGGGACGTATGCCTTTGAAGTTGGACAAGGTAACGGTTTTTTCCGAATGGATCACCTTCAGCGTGAAGTCCGCGGCCATGTCGCCGGGTTTCAGCTTGCCTTCCCGTTGCTCGGGCCGGTACTTGCCTGCTTTGTCCGCGACCTCCAAGGCAGGTTTCTCGCCGGCTCTCGCCGGGACAAGAAGGCATGTGCCTGCGATCAATGCCGCCGCGCTTGCCGCGCGCCATTGCTTACTGAAATCCATGTGTCGAATGTACCACTCTGGGATTGAGAATTCCAACGGAATCCTCTTACTCTAGAAGAGGTACATTGGCATGAAGACTTCAGGCTTGCTTCCGGGACCGGGGGGACCGGGGACCGGGACGGCCTGAACGGTCCCAGTGGCGATATTCCAAAATCTGCAAAATACGTCTGAGGATTGGGGACTCCGAAGTACATCCGCCGTCTGTGATGGCGCAAACCCCGCAGGATACCCAATCCTCCCCGGCATACCGATTCGTCGTTGCGACGCGTCGAGGGGAAACCGGCCTCGGGTGTGGAACTGGCCGCGGCATGTCGTTATAGGGTCAAAACGGACTCACCCGCGAGATGCGCGGCCGACAGCGGCCGAGTGGCAATCCTGGCTCTACGGAAAAGAATTTTTGAGAGATTTTCGCCAGTGGGACGGGTCAGGCTGCAGTGCGGCCCGTCCCCGGCCCCGGCCCCAAGTCGGCGGAGCGCCGGAGTAAGTTACTCAGGGGCGGGTGGAAGTCTTCGCTCACGTTGTACAGTGCCGCGAGCGGAAGCGACCGGAGACGAAGATACTTCAATTATTGTCGAAAAGCAGTGGAATCGCAGCCTCCGGTCGCTAACGCTCGCGGCACCGTTATGAGATGTGGCCTCGCGGGGCACCGGGACAGACTGAATCGACGACTTCGCACAAAATGAGGCGGGGACGGAGCAGACTGCCGATTTCGCACAAATGCGAGATTTCCACTTCAGCGGCCAGAAGCGGAGTAGGCTTCGTAGGCCCAGCGCCGCCACTTGCGCTGGAACTGTTCTTCCATTGCGGTCAGGAACTCTTCCTCGCCGAACGGCCGGCCCGCAAACGTACACTTCCGGAGACCGGGACGGAGACCGGGACGGCCTGAACGGTCCCAGTGGCGATATTCTAAAATCCGCAAAATACGTCTGAGGATTGGAGACTCCGAAGTACATCCGCCGTCTGTGATGGCGCAAACCCCGCAGGATACCCAATCCTCCCCGGCATGCCGATTCGTCGTTGCGACGCGTCGAGGGGAAACCGGCCTCGGGTGTGGAACTGGCCGCGGCATGTCGTTATAGGGTCAAAACGGACTCACCCGCGAGATGCGCGGCCGACAGCGGCCGAGTGGCAATCCTGGCTCTACGGAAAAGAATTTTTGAGAGATTTTCGCCAGTGGGACGGGTCAGGCTGTCCCCGGCCCCCCGGCCCGTCCCCGGCCCCGGCCCCAAGTCGGCGGAGCGCCGGAGTAAGTTACTCAGGGGCGGGTGGAAGTCTTCGCTCACGTTGTACAGTGCCGCGAGCGGAAGCGACCGGAGACGAAGATACTTCAATTATTGTCGAAAAGCAGTGGAATCGCAGCCTCCGGTCGCTAACGCTCGCGGCGCCGTTATGAGATGTGGCCTCGCGTGTGGCGATCCGAATGACACAGATGCGTTCACAGCGATAGGATGGCTCTCTCTTGTTGCGAACGGGAAGTCAAATCTGTTTTGGACAAGGGGGTTTATAGATGGCAAGGATTTTCTTGTGACTTGGCTATTTAGGAGGGCGTGTAAGATAGTATGGGTACGACTGCCGGGCAGCCAGGATACGATCCGCGAGCGGGCGTGATCCGGGACGGTGTGGTGGACAGCTCGGATCTCGCTTTCGTAAAGGCGAAAGGATGCAATTCGCCGTTATCCGGCCGGCGGCCCCGGCCCTGAGAGCGGCGAGTTGGTTGATATCGGAATTCAGGGAGAAAACGGTGCGTAGCGACGACCGATTAAGGAGACGGATTATGAGCCGATGGATGAGAACGTTGGGCGGAGCAGGAGCCTGTTTGCTTCTGTCCGGATTGGCCGCTCGCGCGTCGGGACTATACGGGGTATGGTATACCAACAACCCGCAGGTGTTGTCGTTGCCCTACTTGTCAGGAGGGCAGGTCATGGTGCAGTGGCGGGATCTCGAGACCGGCCCGGCCACCTACAACTGGGACAAGCTCGATAGCGCCTTGGCGGCGGGGGGCAAGAGTTTTTCGGTACAGGTGAATGGCAACAGCAAGCCACCGTTTCTCCTCAGCCTGGCGCCTTACACTCCGAACTGGGGCGACGGTTCGGCTTCCGATTCCAAGCTACTCATGTACTGGCACCCGACGGTTGTCAGCACCTACACGGCTTTTGTGGCGGCACTGGCCGAGCACCTGAAAGCCTCGCCGTACCGTTCCTCGTTCCTGGGCGTGCGAATGAATTTCAATCCCATCGGCACCGAGCACATGAATGTTCCTCCGGCATACCAGAAGGCATCCGCGTGGACCGTCCCCGACGGTGTGGCAAATGGCCCCGACTGGAGCGCGGAAATCAGCCACAGCTATGAACTGCGGGTGGTCGATGCTTTCATCAATGCCTTCGGAACAAGTTCCTCGTCGATTCACCTCTTCCTGCGTGCCAATACCGATCCCTGGGTCCTCACTCACCAGGCCGCCGGCCAGCCGCCCGGCTTCCTGTACCAGGACTACTTCCGGCAGGGGACATTCCAGTTGATGATGACCGGGAGCGAGCTTGAGCCTCGCTCCGTCGCGAACACCGGTGAGTACGACATGTACCTGAAATATGCGTTGCCGGGCCTGACCGTGGGCTACGCGGAACCGATGGCGGACGCGTGGGGCGGCCATGGCGGCAAGACGGACCCCCGCTGGTGCACGCCGCCGCAGTGGAATTATTGGCGTCTGCTGAGCGACCTGAATATGGGCGTCTCCGATATCGCGCTCTATGGGGAAGACCTTTCGGTGGCGCATTCGGCGACGCGCAAGGGGTTGAATGTGGGCGCCGATTACCAGGCGGAGTTCGACCAGGCGTTCCGGTTTGCGGCCCGCTATGCCGGCCATCACTCGGACCCGGCGACCGCGCCTGGGGCATGGATCGCATTCCGCCAGAGCGACAAGAACCTGCCGGCATCCGATTACAACGCGCGCGTGACCGATTACCGGCAGTACCTCGTGTTGCTGAACCCGGAGGATACCGTCCCGCTGAATGCCAGGAAGGACGGCGTACGCGCTCCGGTGATCGCCAACAGGACAGTGTCCGGCGAGTACACGATCGGGCCTTACAACCAGCGCTTCGGGGCGTGGGCGCGATCGATTGCCGCAGGGCACACGGCGGAACTGCAACTGGACAAGGCTTTTCTGGCGGCAGTAAACAGCACTACCGGAGCGGCAGTCAACGTAACCTATCTGGATAACGCCGCGGGAGCCTCCTTTACGACGAGTTTCGGCACGCAAGCGGTCGTTACCAAGTTGAGTAACTCGGGATTGTGGCAGACGAGAACGATTCCGGTAACCTCGAAGTTCGCCGCCGACGCGAAGAGCGGGCACATTGCGATCACCAGTGCAGGCGGCGCGGTGATTTTCCACATGGTGGAAGTAACGAGGCCGACCAGACCAGAATGACCCGGGAGACCGGGACGGCCTGAACGGTCCCAGTGGCGATATTCTAAAATCCGCACAATACGCCCGAGGATTGGGGACTCCGAAATGCGTTCGCCGTCTGTGAGGGCGCAACCTCCGCAGGATACCCAATCATCCCCGGTATACCTATTCGCCGTTGCGATGCGTCCAGGGGAAACGGGCCTCGAATGTGGAACTGGCCGCAGCGTGTCGTTATAGGGTCAAGACGGACTCACCCGCGAGATGCGCGGCCTACAGCGGCCGAGTGCTAATGGGAAAGCATTTCTTAGACTTATTGCCACTGGGACGGGTCAGACTGTCCTGGACGGATCTGGACGGATCCAGTGGGCCGCGATACGCCTCGACGAAGGATCGCTAGTGTACTGCGACCTAAATAGTAACCAATAACGACAGAGCGACGTCTCTATAATCAGGAGACGAAGCGCATGCGTGTCGCACCCACTATCGTGTTAACCGACGACCAGAAGCAAGTCTTGCAGCAGTGGGCGCGGGGCCGGTCGCTGCCTGCCCGCCAAGTCGAACGAGCGCGCGTCGTCCTGTTGGCGGCAGCCGGCAAGCAGGATCTGGAGATCGCCGCCGAGATCGGCATCAGCAACCAGAAAGCGGCTCGCTGGAGAAAGCGTTTTTTGAAATTGGGTTTGGCCGGATTGGAGAAAGACGCACCGCGGCCTGGCCGTACCCCAACCATCACACCGGCCAAAGTGCAGGAGGTGGTCCGGAGGACCACCCAGGAGACCCCCGCCAACGCGACCCAGTGGAGCACCCGCACGATGGCGGAGGCGGCGGGTCTTAGTGAGAAGAGCGTGCGTCGCATCTGGCACAGACATGGCTTGAAGCCGCACCTGTCGCGCACGTTTAAAGTCAGCAACGATCCGGAGTTCGCGGAGAAACTGGAAGCCATCATTGGGCTCTACCTCAGCCCGCCGGAACACGCCATCGTGCTGTGCGCCGATGAAAAGAGCCAGATCCAAGCGCTGGACCGTACGCAGCCTGGACTCCCGCTGAAGAAGGGTCGCTGCGGCACCATGACCCACGACTACAAGCGCAATGGAACCGCGACGCTGTTCGCCGCCATGAGCACGCTGGATGGCACCGTGATCAGTATGTGCGACGACCGGCACCGTCACCAGGAGTGGCTGAAGTTTCTACGCGTCATCGACGACCTGACGCCGCCCAGCAAAGACCTGCACCTGATCGCCGACAACTACGCCACGCACAAGCATCCGAAGGTGCAGAAGTGGCTGGCGCGCCATCCGCGCTTTCACATGTACTTCACCCCGACCAGTAGTTCGTGGCTCAACATGGTCGAGCGCTTCTTCCGCGATCTCACCGAGCAGAGGCTACGCCGCGGGGTCTTCCGTGATGTCGAGGAATTGATCATGGCCATCGGCGACTACATCGACAAGCACAACGACAAGCCCAAACCATTCGTTTGGACAGCCAAGGCAGCCGACATCCTGGAGAAGGTCAAGCGCGCCCGCGCCGTGCTGGATAATGGTTAATCTGCTCGCCGCAGACCACTAGTTTCTTCAATAACTTACGGAAAAGAAAAGCCATTGACACCGCCCGCTGTCAAAGCTTATCCTTGGAAGGACCAATTATAGATGGAAGTCTCTTCGGTATTCTGTTCCGCACTAACACTTAGTCTGCCCGCGAGTGCCCGGCACCCTAAAGAAACAAAGATGGCTGCCGCGCGATGTGGTACCAACGGGACGGTATAATCGAACTGCCCATCCATCGCAAAGTTAAGGTAACGGTATAAATGCGACGGTACAGCCTGCTTGCCCTTCCTATCCTCTCCCTGATATTGTTTTTTACTCCCGCGGCCATGGCGCAGAGATCGCTGGCCTCTATTGTGGGCCGAGTGCTCGACCCCACGGGCGCGCCGATTCCGGCGGCGCGGATTGCCGTGGTGAATGCGAATACGGGTGAAACGCGCCGAATGTCCAGTTTCGCGGACGGCGGTTTCGCCGTGCCGGAACTGGCGCCGGGTTTCTACAATATTACGGTTGACAAAGAGGGCTTCCGCAAGCTTGAACAGCGGAACCTCGAGCTTCAGGTGGATGAGACCGCACGAGCGGAGTTCCGACTGGAGATCGGCGCACTCGCGCAAACCATGGAGGTGACCGCCACGGCGGTACTGTTGAACACCGAGAATGCCTCCCGAGGTCAGGTGGTGGGCGCGGGGGATATCCGCGACATGCCCCTGGCAAACAGGAATTTTCTGGACCTGGCGTATTACTCCGCCGGCGTGGCGCAGGCCGAGGAGGGAGGCCAAGGGCAGTTTGCCATCAACGGGGCGCGTAGCGATAACACGGGTTTCCTGGTGGACGGGCAGACGAACCGCGATCCAAACCAGGGGAACGCTCAGATCAGCCCCGCGCTTGCCGCCGTTGAGGAGTTCAAGGTCATCACAAGTAATTACTCGGCCGAGTACGGCCGGTTTGGCGGAGGCGTAATCAGCCTGGCTCTGAAATCGGGCGCCAATCGGTTTCACGGCACGGTCTTTGAATATATCCGCAACAACTTCCTGGACGCCCGCAGTTTCTTCGATAATGAGCTGCCGAAACTCAGGCAGAACCAGTTCGGCGCTTCGCTCAACGGCCCCGTGATGTTGCCGCGAATCTTCGACGGCCGGAACCGGACCTTTTTCCTGGTGAGTTGGGAGGAAACCCGCAACATCGCCGGACAGAACTTGCTGACGCGCGTACCCACCGTGGCGGAGCGCTCTGGAGACTACAGCGCCGAGGCGGGAATCTTTCTGAAAGACCCCTTGGCCACCGGCGTCTGCAACGCCACCAATAGAGCCGCCTGCTTCCCGGGCAACCGCGTTCCGGCCAGCCGCATCGATCCCCTCGCCCAACGGCTGATGGGTGACCTGATTCCGCTGCCGAACAACCCCGGCAACGTGAACAACTTCCGTTCCTACGCCAACGTTCCGAACGACACCAGAAATCTCGTTTTCAAGGTCGACCAGCGCTTTGCGGAGAAGGATAGCCTCTCAGTGAAGTATCTGACGGTGCCCAACGCGACCGAGTGGCCTTTTTGGAAGACCAGCGTTCCCGGTTTTACGGTCAATGCAAACAGCCGCAACTCGCTTGTCAACGCGTCCGAAACACATATGTTCACGCCCACGCTGTTAAACGAAATCCGGGCCGGATTATCGCGTACAGCCCAGATGTGCAGCACCGTCAACGACGGCGTGGACGCCGGCAAGAAATACGGCCTCAACTGGACTACCCAGGATGCGAACTACTTCGGGTATCCGGAGTTCAACATACGCGGTCTTTTCGGGACGGGCACACTGGGCGATACCGGATTTGCACCGCAATGGTACGTCTCGAACAACTACCAATTCTCGGACACGCTGACATGGGTGAAAACGCATCACTTGATGAAATTCGGCGTTGATTACCTGTCGTCCCAGTACGCCCAAGTCGCCAATAACCCCGTGCGCGGACAACTCTATTTCCAGGGCAAGTTCACCAACGATCCCTTCGGCGATTTTCTGCTGGGCATGACCCAGAGCGCGAAGATCCAACTGAGCGCGATCAAGAACTACGTCACGCAGCCATCCTGGAATCTCTTCTTCCAGGACGACATCAAGCTTTCAGCGAAGCTCACGTTGAACCTGGGCCTGCGTTATGAAAGAACGCCGGCGGCCGGCGACAAGTATGGCCGCTGGAGCGGCTTCGTTCCCGAACTGAACAAGCTGGTAGTGGCGGATACCGCTACGGTGCCGAATTACGATCAGTTGACGGCGCAAGCCGGGCTGCAAGGGAAAGTGATGACCGCAGCCGAAGCGGGTTTGCCTAAGGCGCTTGCGTATCCCAATAATCTCAATTTCGCGCCGCGGGGCGGTTTGGCCTGGAGACCCGGCGCGGGTAACCGCACAGTGATTCGCGCCGGCTACGGCATCTTTTACAGCGGCAGCGCGCAGTGGCATATGCGCAACCTGCTGGGCGCCGTGTTCCCCTACGTCGTCAGCCGCACCTTCAACTCGACGAAGTCGGGCGATATGACCATCGCAAATCCTTTTCCGGACACGCTCGGAAAAATCGGAGTCACCAATGTCAACGGGACCCAGGTGCATCCCAGCCCGCAGTATTCCCAGAGCTGGAACTTGACGGTGCAGCGCGAAGTCGTAAAGGGCGTCTCGGCGGAACTCGGGTACGTGGGTTCGAAGTCCACGAACCTGGTCTACATGTACGACATCAATCAGCCGTTGCGATACAAGACGGACGTAGTTCCGGCGGGCGGATTTCCGCGGCCGTACCCGGCCTTCGGCACGATCGGCTTTTTCGATTTTCACGGGAATGCGATCTACCATGCCGCCGTGGCATCGGTTCAAACAAGGATGCGGGGTGGCCTGGTCCTGCGCGCCAGCTATACGTTCGGCAAGGCCATCGACGACGGCACCCGCGCGGCGGGCTTGAGCGCCAGCACCGGCGGGTTCCCCGGGATCCAGGATGCGCGCAACCGCGGGCTGGAACGCGGCCGTTCCGATTCGGACCGCCGCCACGTTTTGAATGGCAACTTCAACCTGCCGCTTCCGTTCAAGCACAACCGGCTGATCCGGGGCTGGCAGTTATCCGGCACATTCCGGGCGTACTCCGGAACGCCGATTACGCCACAGATCTCGAACGTGAACTGGAATCTGGGTGAAGCCGCCCGTCCCGACCGCATCGCGTTCGGAACGCTGCCCAACCCTGGACCGGATGCATGGTTCGATGTGAAGGCGTTCCCCATCATCCCAACGGGTTCGTACCGTCCGGGCACCTCCGGAAGGAACATCTTGGACGGCCCCGGCCTGTTCGTGTTGAACGGCGCGATCATGCGCACTTTCGTGGTGCATGAGGGCCAGCGGGTGCAGTTCCGGATTGAATCGTTCAACGCTACCAATCACACGAAATTCAACGCCCCAAACAAGTTTGTGGACCAAATTACCGCCGCTACGATCTCCAGAGCCGCCCCTGGGCGGCAGACCCAGATTTCGGTGCAGTACATTTTTTGAGAGCGGCCAGAATTGCGAGGGGTCACCAGAATGAAACGACGGCGCTTTGTCAAAACTTCAGCGGCAGCCGCTGCGCTGATTCGAACTACGTCCGCCAGCGCGCAGGGCGGCTTGGAGTTGCCGGCAAGCTATTCCAACTGGGACGGCTTAACCCCATTAGGTGCGCCTGGGTTGGGCGGCGACCGCTGGGGCGTTCCAGAGCTTTGGTGGTACGGGAGGGCAAAGGGCTTCTCTTATGGGGCGGACGTGGTCATTCGCTCCGAGGATGCCACTTCGTTCTGGATGAAAGGGCGCGCACAGGCGCAAAAGGACACCGGCCTGTTCGGGGTGGCGATCCAATGGGGGCGGCCCCTCGGCACAGGTTACGCCTACAAGTTCGTATTGCGGATGCAACCGGCGGACTGCCTGCCGGACCTCATCACCGTGAACGATTGCGTGGTCTGGAGAAAAAGCAAAGGCTACGCGAACGCCGCCGCATACGAAGTCGAGTGCGTATACGTCCCCGCCTCTCCGGAGGAAACAGCCACACTCCGGCTAATGCGGGAATGCGGCAGCCAGTGGTTCACGCTCCATCCGCCGCATCAGAACTCCTGGAACCCGCGCAACTTCATATGCCAGCGCGGCGCGTACAACGGGCCGCGGCCGGCGTACGAAAAAGCCTTTGTTCCCGAAGGCGCCCAATTACACGCCATTGACAGCCACCTTGCCTGCACGGCGTTCCACGATTCGCTGTTTCAGCCCACGGAATACGAGCGGCCGGGGTTGCCTAAACTGCCGTATCCCACTGCCGACGTGAAGATCGTGGAGCGCGGTATTTCCCCGATAGAAGGCGGAAAGTATCTCCGCACCGGTATTGCGGACGTGTTGGCTTACCTGCCGAGTAGTTCCTACGGCTCCGAACCTGGTTTCGAACTCTGGGCCAAGGCCGCTGCCGAGGCAGGCTTTCGCGAAATTCTGGTAAGCCCGGTCCTGGAACTGCGGAATTGCGGATACCCTAAAGCGCAGCCAGGAAAACATCAGTTCTTTCACTGGCACAGCCTCATGCGGGGCTCCACTCCCGTAATGCCTTCCATGCCGAAGTGGTCCCCGGCCGAACGCAAAGCCCGAATCGCCGAAGCCGTAAAGGAGACTTGCCGGCTGATCCAACGCTGGTTCGAGCTGGTGCCCGGCGGCAGGGCCATGATGTTTGAACTCGAGGTAAACGGAGCGTACGGGAATTATGGCGGCGGAATAGCCGATGCGGCCATCGGCGAGATCCCGGGTTACGAAAGCGTTAGCAAAGGAGGAATCCCCGCCTGGCGGCTTACATTCGAATATTTTCAAGAGTTGCGGCGGCAGTGCGAAAGCGCGTTAGGCGCTCAGCGGGACCGGTTCAAGATTATGGCTAATCTCGACCGGGCCGCTTTTCAAGGTGCGTATTGCTACCACTCCGGCGTGGATATAGTGCTGCATAAGAACATCCACAGGCAGAGCGTCAACGTGGTGGTTGCCAATTCGCGCGGCGCGGCGGCTGCCTACGGCAAGCAATTCGGGTACGATTTCGACGCCTGGGACCGCAACTACTGGGGCAGCTATCCACTTAGGGAGATCGGGCAAGGACTGCTTGTGTATTTTCACTCCGGCGCCGGTTATCTCATGGACGAGATCCCTGTCTGGTCCAGGAGGGACAGATTCCTTAGCGAATACGGCAAGATGTGGCTGGATTTCTGCCGTTACGCCAAGACCCATCCGAGGTTAGGTAGCCAGAAAGTGCGTATCGCCGTGATGCGGGCCATGGGCGACGAATGGAACAGGGTGGCCGGCCCAAGCGCGAGTTGGGAGGCCGGAGAGTGGCTTCCGAAAACCGAGATGGCCCGCGCGTTGCGGGAACCCTCGGTTTCTGCCCGATGGGCCAAAGCAAAACTGGCGCAGGAGCAGGGACGCACGCCGAAGACGGAGGACACCTATCTGTGGGACTACGCGCTGCTGAACCTCGTGTTCGCCAAATTCGGATCGCCTTGGCGCACGAACCCGGACAGGCTGTACACCGGAACTCCCTACGGACCCGTGGATTTTATTCCCTGGGATACACCCGCGGAAAAGCTCAGCCAGTATCGCGTAATCATTTTTCTCGGGAACGGGGCAATTGACGGCCAGACCACGGGCAACCTGAAGCAGTTCGTTGAGGCCGGCGGCAACCTGATGATAGCCGCCGGTCAACTGCGTGGAGCAGACGGCGAGTTGGTCACGCGTGAATTCGCCGGCGTGCAACTTGGGGCGACCAGGAAGTCTAACGGGCTTCCTTATACGCACCTCGAACCGGCGGGAGCCGCGACCGTGAGTGACCGGCTGGCGAACAACGATCCCATGGTAGTCCGCACAGGCAGAGGAAAGGGCAAGCTGTTTCTCTTCAGCGGCGAATGCCTGACATATTGGGACGATTCGGCTCCCACCCGCATCGCTCAGGGGCTCCTGGAGACCGTAAAATGGATCGCATTCGCTCCGGCGAGCGACTGGTTGGAGTACTCGGTCAGCAAGAAACAGAAAATGTGGGTGTTTGCAATTTTCAACCACGGCCGCGGATTTTCTCCATCTGGGAACGGCCGCGATTACGGACCGTGGAAAGGTGAGGTCGCCCTGGATCTCCCAGCGCTAGATCTGAAACCGCAGGATGGCATCGCAGTTTACCGCGTGGCACATGCCCGCGAAGCGGCGCTGCCATTCTCCCTCGTACCCATCCCCTCCTCGCTGAACGGAATGCGGCTGAGCTTTTCCGCTACCATCGCCGAGTTTGAGGAGATCGTCATCGGCCCGAAAGACCACGCGCAACAAGACTTCTTTGGCTGAGCCGTGTCCTGGTAGGAATCAGCGGCGCAGCTTTACGGTAATGGATCGGGGTCCGCTGGCGTGGGCCGCGAACACGGCCTTGGCATAGCCCGGAACCACGACTTCGTAGTCGCCGAAGAAGCCGCGGAATGCGACCGCGCCGTTCGCCTTGCCCTGCCAGGCGCTCGACCAGGTTTCGTTTAGCAACTGGCGCAGGGCGTAATACGAGGGCTTGAGCTTGCCGTCCTTGGTGATGAGGCCCGCATCCACTCCGCGTCCGCCCAACTCATCGATCACGAACCAGCGCGTGACCTCGCGAACGTAGGGCTTGGAGAAAGCCAGGGTGTAATAATTGACCTCCCATGCCGCAATTTCCTCAGGAGTCAGCGAGGGCTGCGGCCCGGTTCTCTTGTTGCTGCGGGAGGGCGCGGAAAGTTCGGTGATTAGGACAGGCTTGCCCGGTTCGGCGAGGCGGTCCAAGCCCTCGCTCAGCGCCTTCATGGTGAAAGCGTCCTTGCCGGCCTCCGCGTGGCCTTGCTCGAAGGGCATGTTGCCGGATGCGTAAAAGTGCGCCTGGTGGCCCGTGGCGTCGATGGGAGCGCCGCGTGCGATGAGGCTGCGTTCGTAATCCAGTACGGTGGCGATGGCCGGGCTTGATGGCGTGGCGATGTTGGCGTCGTTGTTCACCAGTTCGGCCCCAGGCAGGTATTTGCGGGCCAGGGCGAAACAGCGCGCACCGGCGGCGGAATCGGAGAACTGCGCGAAGTCCGGAAGCCGGCGCTGTTCCTCCATGTTTTCCTTCCAGACCCAGGCGCGGCTGGCCACTTCGTTGAGCACGTCGTATTCGTGGATGCGGGTTCCGTAGCGCTCCGCCACGGCTTGGATGCGCCCTTCCACCAGCCGCCACCACTCATCGGCGGAGCCCACGCGTGCGGCCCATCCCGGCGTGGTGTAGAGCATAGCGTGGAAGCGCGGGGTTTTGGCGTGCTCAAGCGCCCACGCGAGCATGCGGTCCGCGTCCGCCCAGTTGCGCTCGCCACCGGGAGCGCGCTCGTTTTCCGACCAGTAGTTGGTGATGGTAACGGTGTTGAAGATCTCGTCGACGACATCGAGCGCCTGCTTGCGGGCGGCCTCGCCCAATCGCGGGAAACCATAGAGGCTCGCGCCAAAACGGAACTCGTGGCGCGCGAGGCGCAGCCGGACGTCGGCGGAAACTGGCTTGCCGGCCTCGTCCACGAAGACAACGTGGAAATCGCCCTTGCGCAGGCTTTCGATGCGTTTGCGCGCTTGCTCCATCACGGGACGGCTGGCCTGGTCCACGCCGTCGAACATACCCGCACAGGCAGGCCCACACACTAGGGGCAGGATTAAGGCGAGGCGCAATATTGGGGTCCTCGTGCACCATTTTCCGCTACCGCCGGGGACGTGTTCGCGCCCGCCGTTCATGGTTACGGGCCCGTACTCGGGCTTGTTCAGGCCGGCGAGGATGCGGTCGACAGGTGCGCGCTGTTCCACCACCACGTTTTTCCGTACGGGACGCCAGGTCACGTTGGCGATCTCGTAAAGCATGAACATTAGCTTCTGGCTGTACATGGGCTCATGATAACAGCCTGATACGTGAAGCCAATATTATGATAGGGTCCAATCAGGGAGCCGGATCGGAAATCCTGGTTGGCGTTGTAGCTATTTCGCCGCCCCGGCCGCCTCGACAGAGGAATCGAAGGAGGAACACGAAATGAAGAGCTATCTTCATGTTGCTGTACTCACGCTAGTGGCTTTCGCGCCACTTGCCGCCCAAACGCCGCAAGGTTGGAAGATGCGCGTCGATCGCAGCACGTCCGCATCGGACCCTGACGCTGCCGGTGACATCAAGTTCGTGACCATGGGATCGGGCTTCCATGCAACCAATCCCAAAGCTGCGGTGTACTGGAATCCGGAGAATACCGCGACGGGCGCTTATACGCTCAAGGGCACGTTCACACTGATGAAGCCGAGCGGCCACAACAACTATTACGGTCTGGTGTTCGGCGGCAGCGCTCTCGAAGGCGCGCAGCAGAGTTACCTGTACTTTGTGGTCGCGCAGAACGGGACGTGGCTGATCAAGAGCCGGGAGGGCGACGCAACCAGCACCGTGGCGCCGAAGACACCCAACGACGCGGTAAAGAAACCGGACGACACCGGAAAATCCACCAATGCCCTCGAAGTGCGTGTCGGCGCCGACAAGATAGACTTCGCGGTCAACGGCGTGGTGGTGCACTCGCTGCCCAAGAGCGGTGCGGCGGCGAAGACCGACGGCACCTACGGCATCCGCGTCAACCATCTCCTCGAAGTTCAAGTGGACGGGTTTGCGGTATCGAAGTAGCGGCAAGGTGTATGTGGGGCGCTCGGACAAGCGCCCCACAGCCAAAGATCCGTGGTGGCTACCTGAGTGGAATGAAAATCCCGGTTGCATGGATTCGGATTGCCTTCACCCCGGCTAATGGGGAATCAATGGCTTACGAGTGGTTTTCGAGAGTGTCCCGGCAAAATGATGCTCGCGACGGCCTACACTGTCCGCCGGCCTGTCTGCGGTACACTGTGACGGAGACCGGCACGGCCTTAACAGACGGCTTCGCCCCCCGAGTGGTGGGCTTCTTGAGCCAATCCTTAAGCCGTTCGCAATCGCTTGGCCGGCATGAACCGGATTTCAACACGCTTGTCGAGCGCCTCGGCGATACGCTTGAGCATGGACAGGGAATGGCCTTCGTAGTCAGCATCCTCAAGCCGGCAGATTGCCGACTTCGACGTTCCCACGCGTTCGGCTAGCTCTTGCTGGGTGAGGCCCGCCTTAGTGCGCAGTTCGTAAATCTTCCGTGCAATCTCAGCGTTAATGACCTCCTCTTCGTATACCGCTTCGCGCTTGGGGTCGCCCGCAATGTAGCGGTTGTAGAGAAACTGCGTGGCCTTTGAATGAAATTTCTTCTGTGCCATTGGCTCTACTCCGGTCTAAACGTGAACTTTTCAAAATCGGTTTCGACCAACTGCTTGCACTCCACCGCGTGGTCAATCTCGCGAGCCGGGACCTCGCGCTCCTTTGCCAGCCCGTGGGAGACGACCACGACTGCCTTGCCCGCGAAAAAATAGAGCATTCGGTAGTGCACTCCCTGATAGCTCGCGCGAAGCTCATAAATGCCGTCTCGCAGGAAGTCGGCCTCCGGTCGCCGCAACTCGTGTCCCAGCTCCCCTAAACGGTCAATCCGTTCGGAGCATTTGGCCTGAACCTTCATGGGCAGGTCATCGAGCCACTGTAAAAGGGGCACTGAATCGTCTTTCGGTTCCCGGTAGAAAAATACTTCTGTCTGGGCCAAACTCCCTCCACCTAGGTTCTCATTTTTGTGAACTCGATTCAAGGTATCATTTCACCCCGGACCCGGCAACCAACTCGGCTATCGGGCCGGGTGAAGCCGTCAGCCTCGCTGCAGGTCAGAGTACGCACCTAAAAACGCAGGAGGTCAGCAATTCAAGTCTGCGCAGCGTCCTCATCGGTATTTGTCGTCTGCTTGTCTCAGCATAGGATGCCTGCTGAGATCGGAGGCCAAGTGGGAAAGGAATTCTGAACTCCTTTTCGATTCCCAATACACCGTAAGCACTCCTTCCCGCGTCAGCGATCGCGACCAGATTGGCCCGACCGGATGACTGGAGACCAAATAGATCCACCACAAGCCTCGCGCCATCACTCGGTAAGCGCGATGACCCTCAATCCTCAATTGCTCAGGCAGAAATATTCCCCGCCGGAGAATCTCGTGCGCTGCGGGCGCGATCACAATACAGGGATACATTTCATCGTCACCCAGGTCGTTGTTAAGGAGCATCAGTCGCATCCGTTCCTCGTGCGGCCCAAGACGAACAGAGGAGAACTCCTGGCGGCTCGCCACCGACGCCCTCCATATCAGCGATAGCTGGAACAGTCTGAAGGCTCGATAGTCAACCTGCATGGCAATCTCTTGTTTGGCTGTTGGGAGCCGTTTGAGGATGGATTCTACGATTTGCGCACCCGGAGTCTCGAAGCTCTTGTTCAAGTGCTCCTCGCATTGACCGCAGAGCAGAGGTTCGTAGAGGCCTTTAGGCCTGGGGATTGGTCGAGTCGCGGAATCCAATGATATTTGAAGAAATATGTGTTGTTCGTTGTACAGGTCTTGATAAAAGAACTCCGAGAAAATGTGAGAGTCCCGCAGATCCTCCCGTTCCGTACACAGAGCACACTTCTTCCCCATACTCCGATCATAGCGCCGACTCAGAAGTTGCCCTCAAACGGGATTGTGAGTGCCATCATATAACGCACAATTCGTCTTGCCTCCTGCAGTTCCTCGGCGGACATCAGTTTTTCGATTCTCGACTTTGCTTCGTCGACAGGGTATGGAATCTTACCATGTGCGGCAATGTCGAAAAACACGTAAGCTTTGACGTAATCCTGCGGGACACCCTCGCCTTTTTCACACATCTGACCCAAATAGAAATACGCCGATCGATTATCCTTCTTCGCCAGCGGGCGGAAATGCTCCAGCGCCTTGTCGTAGTCGCCTAGCCGAAAGGCTTCTTCACCTTGTGTGAACTCCCTCTGAGTATTCCGTTCCTCCTCCCTCTCACTGACGGCTCGTGCCCTTAATTCGCTTGTACTTGCTGGTTCCGGCCGAGGCGTGGTCTCATCAGGCAGCCACAACAGTTCGCGTAACGTTGGGCCCATGCGTGCTATTCGCTTCTGCAGGTCCAACTCGTCCTCAGCCCCATCCAGCCAAGCCTGCGCCTCGGCGTTTTCATTGGTTCTCAGCCAGAAGTCAACCACCTCAATCGCTTGTTCCAGCAAGACTCCTTGCCGGGACGAGTGCTTCGGCTTTCCATCTTCCAGCCGGACCCGGAGGTCCTCGTTGATGATTATCCACTTCATGGTCCGAACCTTGAGACTACCACCATATGAGAGTGAAGCAGTCACTCTCGAAAATCACCCCTAAGACATTGATTTCCCGTTGGCCGCAGTGAAGGCAACCTCGAATCCATGCAGCCGGGATTTTCATTCCTCACGGTGTGCCCCCGGCTTGCGGATCATGAAAACATCATGAAAACAGCCTGATACGAGTTCAGATGGCCCTGCGGGCCACCTAAGGTGATGAAAATCGACACACCGAACCCCTCACCGCGGGCGGGAACCAGTGATTTTCAAGCGGTTGGTGATTTTGGCCAAAGCAGCAGGCGGGCGGTTAGACTGGTAAGAGTGTCCAAGAAGCTGACGGCGCACGTGAAGGCGGCGGGTTGAGCGTCTAAATTGAGTCCAAAGGTTTTGGACCAGGTGCTCGCGCGCATTCCCCGCGTGACTGACAAGAACGTGATTGTGGGCTTTGACACCAGCGACGACGCTGGCGTGTACAGGCTGACGCCGGAGTGTGCCCTGGTGCAGACCGTCGATTTCTTTACGCCCATCGTCGACGATCCATTCACGTTTGGCGCGATCGCGGCGGCGAACGCTTTGAGCGACGTCTATGCGATGGGCGGCCGCCCTCTCTCCGCGTTGACGATTCTGGCCTATCCCGGCAAGGGCGACCTCGACGACCTCGCGGAGATACTCAGGGGCGGTGCGGAGAAGATGCGCGAGGCCGGCTGCGTGATCCTCGGCGGACATAGCGTCAACGACGAGGAGATCAAGTTCGGCTATGCCGTGACGGGCACGGTGCATCCCGAGCGCGTGCTCGCCAATGCCGGTGCGCGTCCCGGCGACGTCCTCGTGTTCACCAAATCGATCGGCACGGGTGTGATCGCGACCGCGCTGAAACGCGGCATCGCCAACGAAGCCGACGTGGCGGCAAGCGTCGCGTCGATGCTCACGTTGAACCGCGAGGCTTGTGAAGAGATGCTTGCGCTCGAGCCGCATGGCTGCACCGATGTGAGCGGCTTCGGCCTGATCGGGCACGCCCGCGAGATGGCGCTAGCTAGCGGCGTGACACTCGAGATCGAAGCCGCCGCCGTGCGCTTCCTTCCCGGTGCGCTCGAATATGCCCGGCAGGGCGCGATTCCGGGAGGACTGAACAACAACCGCGAGTTCGCCGCGTGCGCCGTGGAATTGCGGGCCGCTGTGCCTCCGGAAATCGAGAGTCTGCTCTATGATCCGCAGACGTCGGGAGGTCTCTTGATCTCGATGCCGGAAGCAAGCGCGGCGCGCTATCAGGCAGGCTTCACCATCGGTAGAGTCGTCGCACGGCGCGCGCATCCCATATACATCCTATGAACAAAAACCCCATCATCATTGCACTCGATGTCGAGAACGCGGAGCAGGCCAGAGCACTCGTGAAGCGCTTGGGCGATAGCGTCGCCACATACAAGGTCGGCATGGAACTGTATGCCTCGGCCGGCATGGAGTTCGTCCGCGAATTGACGGGCGAAGGCAAGCACGTCTTCCTCGACATGAAGTTTTACGACATCGGGGAGACGGTGAAACGCGCGGTGGCTCAGGTGGCGCGCAGCGGCGTTCGATTTCTCACTGTGCATGGCAGCGGTGCAGTGATGCGCGCGGCGGTTGCAGGACGCGGCGACGCGCCCTTGCAGTTGCTCGCCGTGACCGTGCTCACGAGCTTCGACAAGGACGATCTGGCGGACCTGGGCTACCCTTGCGAGGTCTCGGACTTGGTGCACTTGCGCGTGCGCAAGGCCATGGAAGCGGGAGTGGGCGGCATCGTCTGTTCGCCGCTTGAAGTCGCCGCCGTGCGCGCGATCGCCGGACCGGATGCGGTGCTCGTGACGCCGGGAGTCCGCTCGGCGGGCGCGGGCGCTGGCGACCAGAAGCGCGTTGCGACGCCGGCGGAGGCGATCCGCAACGGCGCGAATTTCCTCGTGATTGGCCGCCAGGTGACGCGCGCTTCGGAGCCGCGGGACGAGGTGGCTCGGATTATTGCCGAGATCGGGCGATAGCGTACTGCAGCGCGGATAACGAATGGTTTGGCCGGGTCAGGGGACCCGGCGCGGTCCAGGGGGACCGCCCTCCGAACTCTAGCGCGCCGGCTTTTTGGTCCACTCGGTCACCCAGTCGAGAAAGCTGTTGTACCACAGCACGCTGTTCTGGGGCTTGTTGATCCAGTGTCCCTCGTCGGGAAAGAGCACCATTTTCGATGGCACGTTCTGCATCTGGAGCGCCGTAAACAATTGCATTCCCTGCCCGACGGGAACGCGGTAGTCGAGTTCGCCGTGAAACACCAATGTCGGCGTTTTGAAGTCCTTGACAAAGTAGCTTGGAGACCAGCGCGCGTAGGTCTCCGGATTATCCCAGGGCATGCCCTTGAATTCCCAGATTGGGAACCATAGCTCCTCGGTTTCGCCGGCCATGCTGCGCAGGTCGAAGACGCCTGCGTGCGAGACCAACGCTTTGAAGCGCGCAGTGTGGCCGAGCAGCCAGTTCGTCATGTAGCCGCCATATGAGCCGCCGCCGGCGGCCATGCGGTCTTCGTCGGCATAGGGTAGTTTGGCGACGTGATCGGCCACGGCCATCAGGTCGTCGTAGACTCGGCCGCCCCAATCGTCGTTGATGTCGTCGGTAAACTTCTGTCCATAGCCCGTCGAACCGCGTGGGTTCGGCATCACGACGAGGAAGCCGGCGTTGGCGAAGACCTGAGCGTTCCAGCGATACGTCCAGCTTTCGCCCCATGCTCCTTGTGGTCCGCCGTGAATCAGGAAGAGCACAGGGTAGCGCTTCTTGGCATCGAAGTCCGGCGGCTTCACGATAAAGCTATGTACGCGCGCCTGCTCGGCGCCTTCCACCCAGAACTCCTCGAGCGGAGCCAGTTTGTAGCGCGAGAGGAGTTCGTTGTTGAGCTTCGTCAAAGCCACTGGAGCGCCGCCCGCCGAGGATGCACGATAGATCTCGGCCGGCCGCGAGCCTGTGCTTTCCGAGTAGATCATGGTCTTCCCGCCGGCTGTGAACTGCACATCGCCGATGTGGCTCGACCCGCTGAGGATCACGCGCGCCGCGCCGCCTGTTGCGGGAATCATCTGCACCGAAGTGCGACCGCGATCTTCCAGCGTAATGAAGAGGTGCGAGGAATCCGGCGACCAGATGAAGCTGCTGACCGCGCGATCCAGATTCTCCGTGATCGTCTCCGTCTTGCCTGTGGCGCGATCCATCACGATGAGCCGCCAACGGTCGCTTTCGTAGCCGCCGCGGAGTTGAGCGCGATAGGCCAGGTACTTGCCGTTGGGCGAATACTGCGGCGTCGTGTCGGCGCCCGCATTCACGGTAATCTTTCGCGAGTCTCCACCGTCGAGCGTCGTCACGTAGAGATCGGAGTTTGTGCTCACCGCAGGGTTAGGATCGGCATTCATCACGAAGCAAACCTCTTTACCGTCGGGCGAAATGTCGTAATCCTCTCCGCCATCCAAAGAGAACGGCGGCACATCGCGATTCCCCGGAGTGATGTCTTTCGGCGCGCCGCCCTCTACCGGGACCACCATCAGGTGCTTGCGCCGTTTGCCGCGAAACTCGTTCCAGTGGCGGTAGAGCAGAGAAGTATAGACGCGAGCCTTGAGCTTGCTGGCCTTCTCCTCCTCCACTTTTTTCTTGTTGCAATCCTCGTCGGCGCACTCCGGGTAGACCTCGCTGGTGAACAACAGGTGCTTGCCTGTTGGCGAGAAAATCACACCGCTCGCCTCCGTGGCCAACGTGGTGACTTGCTTGGCATCGCCGCCGTCGGGATTCATTGTCCAGACTTGCGAAGCGCCGCTGCGCGTTGAGATGAAGGCGATCCGTTTGGAATCGGGCGACCACCAGGGGCGCGTGTTGTTGCCATCCGAAGTGATCTGTCTGGGCGCGCCGCCATCGAGCGGGACTACGTAGATCTGCTGCGAGCCCGCATTCTTCGTGAGATCCATCTTCTGAGCGGTGAACGCCAACCGCACACCATCAGGCGAAACCTTGGGCTCACTGATGCGGGCGATTTTCAGCAGCGCGTGGACGTCAAACCGTTCCATCTGCGCCCATAGGGAAGTCGCGCAGAGGAGTAAAAACACAAATCGGCGGATCATCTTTTCAGTGTAACGGGTTGCAGCGCGCGCGTCCGAATGGGGCGTGATCGTGTTACATTGAATGGATTAGCAAGCCATGATTCGAGCCTTTCGCGGCATCCTTCCGAAGGTAGCCGCCTCCGCTTATATTGATCCCAGCGCCCAGGTTATCGGCGATGTCACCGTCGGCGAACGGTCCAGCATCTGGCCGAACGCGACCGTGCGCGGAGACGTGCAGACGATCCGCATCGGCGACGAAACCAACGTGCAGGACAACTCCGTTCTGCATGTCGAAGGCCCCGGCTTTCCGCTACAACTCGGAGATCGCATCACAGTAGGCCACTCCGTCGTTCTACATGGCTGCACGGTGGAGGACGATTGCGTGATCGGCATTGGCGCGATTGTGCTGAATGGCGCGACGATCGGTAAGGGCTCCGTGATCGCCGCCGGCGCGCTGGTTCCGGAGGGAATGCAGATTCCGCCGGCCAGCATGGTGATGGGCGTTCCGGCTAAAATCCGGCGCCCGGTCAGCGAGCAGGAGCAGGAGCGCTTCCGGCTCAACGCCGCACATTACGTGGAACTGCGCAATACATACAGGGAAGAACCAAGTTGATTCGAGCCGTCAAAGGAACACGCGACATCCTGCCGCCGTCGAGTGGAGTCTGGAACCGCGTGGAAAGCGTAGCTAGGGCCGTATTCCAAGCCTATAACTACCAGGAAATCCGCACGCCCATTTTAGAGGAGACCGCGCTGTTCTCGCGCGGGGTCGGTGAAGAGACCGACATCGTCGGCAAGGAGATGTACACCTTCGAGGATCGCGACAAGAGTTCGCTCACGTTGCGTCCGGAGGCGACGGCCTCGGTGATGCGCGCCTACATCGAACACCGGCTCGATCAGATTCCGGGACAGAAGAAGCTCTACTACATGGGGCCGATGTTCCGGCGCGAACGTCCGCAAAAAGGACGCTACCGCCAGTTTTTCCAGATTGGCGCGGAAGCGCTCGGATCGACGTCGCCCGCCGCCGATGCGGAAGTCATCGAGATGGTCGTCGAGATTTTGAAGGGTGTCGGGATCGAGAACTCGCAACTCCTGCTAAATTCGGTCGGCTGCCCGGCGTGCCGGCCCGTATTTATCGAACGGTTGCGTGAAACGCTAAAGGACGTCGCGCCGACGATGTGCGCGGACTGCCAGCGGCGCGCGGGCACGAATGCGCTCCGCGTCCTGGATTGCAAGGTTCCGGCCGACCAGGCTGTGATCGAGACGCTGCCGTCGATTCTCGACCATCTCTGCGAGCCGTGCCGGACGCACTTCGACACCGTGCGCAGCTATCTCAGCGAGCGCAAGATTCTATTTGAAATCCGACCGCGCCTGGTACGCGGCCTGGACTACTATACGCGTACTACGTTTGAGATAGTACACGGCGCATTGGGTTCGCAGAACTCGATTCTGGGCGGCGGCCGTTATGACGGGCTGGCCGAGTCGCTTGGATCGAAAGTGCCCACGCCGGGCATCGGCTTTTCGATCGGCGAGGACCGGCTCGTGATGATCGTCGAGGAATCGCAAAAGGGAGCGGATGCCGCTGGACTCGATCTATTCATCGCTCCGATGGGTGAGGCGGCGCTGCGGCACTCCATGCTGCTGGCGCACGGCCTGCGCAAGTCGGGCCTGTGCGTCGAGGTTGCCTTCGAGGGCAAGCTGAAGCGTGCCATGGAATTGGCGAATAAGCTGGGCGCCAAGTTTGCGTTGATCGTCGGCGACGACGAAATCGCCAGTGGCAATTATGCCCTAAAGGATATGGCGACGGGCGAACAGAAGACTGTTTCGCGCGTGGAACTGTTCGAACGGTTTGGATATGCAAGAATCATCTGACAAGCAAGCTGGCGTACCTCTCGATTTTCTGGGCGAATTGCGCCGCACACATAGCTGCGGTGAACTGCGGGCCGCCGATGCCGGCAAACGCGTTGTGTTGATGGGCTGGGTCCACCGGCGGCGCGACCTGGGTGGCGTCATCTTCATTCACATTCGCGACCGCGAAGGCGTTTCGCAGGCCGTCTTCCATTCGGACGCCGATCCGCAATCGCACGCCAGGGCGGAGCTGCTGCGCTCCGAATTCGTCGTCGCCGTCGAAGGCACGGTAGCGCTGCGCAGCGCTGAGACTGTCAACGCCGCGATCCCGACGGGCGAGGTGGAGGTGGTTGCGGAGAAGCTTTGGATCCTGAACGAGTCGCGCACGCCTCCGTTCCCGATGGAGGAGACGGTCAACGTAAGCGAGGACGTGCGGCTCAAGTACCGCTATGTCGATTTGCGCCGCCCGCACATGCAGCACAACATCATGCTGCGCTCGAAGATCGCCATGGCCGTGCGCGAGTCGCTCACACAGCAGGGCTTCCTCGAAATCGAGACGCCTTTCATGACGCGCTCGACGCCCGAAGGGGCGCGCGATTTTCTGGTTCCCAGCCGCACGCAGCCGGGCAGTTTCTATGCGCTGCCGCAGTCGCCACAGATCTTCAAACAATTGCTGATGATCAGCGGTTTTGAGAAGTATTTCCAGATCGTGCGCTGCTTCCGCGACGAGGATCTGCGTGCGGATCGCCAACCCGAGTTCACTCAGATCGACATCGAGATGTCGTTCCCACAGGAGGAGCGCATCTTCGAGGTGATCGAGCCTCTTGTGGAGCGTGTCTGCGCCGTGGCCGGACACAGCGTCAAGGCTCCCTTCACGCGCCTCAGCTACGCCGAGGCGATGCGCGGCTACGGCATCGACAAACCGGACATGCGCATCCCGCGCTTTCATCCGGTGGAAGATCTGTTTGCGGGCGAGGGTCTCACCGGCGACGGACTGCCGCTGGTTGCGATTCGCATTCCAAAAACCGGACAGCTCAGCCGCAAGGAGCGCGACGAGCTCAAGGCCTACGGGCAGGAGCGCGGCCTTCGCGTATATGACGACATCAAGCGCCTCGACCGCGATTTCCCGGCTCAGATGCGGGCCGTACGGGAACGCACCGGCGTGCAGGAAGAAGACCTGCTGCTGTTGGCCGGCTGGCCCGGCGAACCGAAGGGACAGCTTCCCGAAGAGACCGTCTTTCAGGCATGCGGACAGCTTCGCCTGTTCGCGGCCCAGAAGTACAACGACCGGCACCAACTGCTCGATCCGAAGGATCTGCGCTTCGTCTGGATCATGGATTTCCCGATGTTCGAGTGGGACAAAGAAGAAGAGCGCTGGAATGCGGCGCACCATCCGTTCACATCCGTGCTCGACGCAGACCTCGACAAGTTGGAGAACGACAGGGCGCACTGCCGCGCCAAATCCTACGATCTGGTGTTGAACGGCACGGAACTCGGCTCCGGCTCGATTCGTATTCACCGCCGCGACGTGCAGACGAAAGTATTCGCAGCGCTCGGCTTCTCGGAAGAGGAAGCGCACCGCCGATTCGGCTTTCTGCTCGAAGCGCTCGAGTATGGCGCTCCGCCACATGGCGGGATCGCGCTGGGGTTGGACCGGCTGGTGATGATTCTGGCGGGCGAAACTTCGATCCGCGACGTAATCCCGTTTCCGAAGACGGCGCGCGGTACGGACCTGATGTGCGAAGCGCCGGCCGAGGTGCCCGATCGCCAACTGCGCGAACTGGGCATCTCGCTCCGGCGCGGATAAACAAGGCAAGGCGGCGCCGCTTTCGGCACCGCCTGCTGCCACCTAGGCCTTCGGGGCTTTGTCGACGACCTTGAACTTCTGCTCGTCGAAGTACAGCACCTTGCCCTGACGATAGCTCATCACGGCCATGGTGATCAGCAGTTGTGCGCGAGCCGCCGTTTCGACGTCAAGCGTAGGTTTCTGCCGCGTCCGCATACATTCGAGGAAGTTGGTGATGTGCCGGTCCATCGGGTCGAAATCGTCGACCTTGATCTTGATCGGGTCCGAGCCCCACTTCGCTTTGTAGTCGGCGCTGATGACTTTCTTCTCGGGTTTCACCGTGATATACGGCGCCAAGCCCTCGAAGCGCCCGTGCTCCACCATAATGAGCGCGGCTTCATGACCGCGGATCAGGCCGGGGATGTGTTCGGAATTCGCCATCGACGAACTCAGCACCACGGAACTCTTGTCCTTGTATTCGGCGATCAGGTGGAAGGTGTCTGGCACCTCGCGCTCGTCCTTGAAGACGACGATGGCTCCGCCGGCCATCACCTTGTACGGGAATTTCGGCGTGCCCCAGCAGATGTTCATCGGCGCGGCCACGTGGAAGAAGAGATCCGTCGCGACACCGCCGGAATAGTCCCAGTACTTGCGGAAGCGGAAAAAGCGATCTGCGTCGAAGTTCCGTTTCGGAGCGTTGCCAAGCCACATCTTCCAGTCGATGTAGTCCTCGCCCTTCGCATTCGGACCGGCGCCTTTGTCGATCGGCCAATTCCATTCGCCTTCTTTCGAATTGCGGTGGTAAGAGCCCTGGCTCATGATCATCTGCCCGAGCATCCCGTCGGCGATCGCCTTTTTAGCCTTGTGCCATTGGTCGCCAGAGGTCGTCTGCGAACCCACCTGGAAGACGCGCTTCGTCTCCTTGACAGTGTCGATCAGCTGCTTCACCTCTTCCACGGTGTGGCACATCGGCTTTTCGCAATAGACGTCTTTGCCGGTGTCCATCGCCGCCAGCGCGATCCGCGCGTGCCAGTGGTCCGGCGTCGAGACAACTACTGCGTCGATGTCCTTACGGTTGAGGATTTCGCGGTAGTCCAGATAGCCGTCGCACTTGTGGACGTCCTTGTTCTTGGTCATGCGGCGTTGATACACGTCGCAAACGGCGGCGATGCGGGCGTTGGGCGCTCCCGCGCCGACCTTTGAGAACTTGTCCGCAACGTAGGTACCGCGGCCACCGACGCCGATCACGCCGACGTTGATGCGGTCATTGGCACCGATCACTCGTCCGGTAGCCATCCTCGTAGTTTTCCCAGCCAGTGCGGATCCCGCGAGCCCTAATGTGGCGCCGAGCGCGCCGGTGTTCTTCAAGAATGATCTTCTGTCTATTTCGTTGATTGCTGACATAGCTGTCCTTCTATCTGCGCCGGACTCGAGGGAGATGGCCGGCCGATTGAGCACTTGATTCCCCATTCAGTCTACTCCCGATGCTTGGCAGCGGTCAAAGCGGAGAAGTAACTGCTTCCGGACTGGTCGTTTCCTGCTTGCGGCGCAACGCCATCCAGAGGATCAGCAAGCTGAAGAGGTAGGTGAAAACCATGACCATGTTACCGCCGTTCCAGAATCCGAGCGAGCGAATGGAATGGGCGATCGCCTTTCCCGTAGTCTGGATGCCGATGCCACCACTAATCATCAGTAGTTGGGTGTCTTTCTCGCGCTGGCTGAGCAGCGCCGACCAGAGCAGCAGGTTAAAGATCGCCGAGGCGAAGCTCAGATTCCGGCTCGCATCCGTCATCCATTGGGTAATGTCAGCCGTCCTCGGATCGTAGGCTAACAGGACAGCGACGGCCATCACCAGGGCCGACACAAGAGCTAGAGAAAGACCGACGCTTCTGGGTCTGGAGCCGCGCTTCAGCGCTTTCGAGGTCAACGAGACTACGAGTGTGAACACCAGAACCTGGATGATCATTTCATCGATCCAATAGATCATCACACTGAAACTACCCTTCCACGTGAACAGTTTCAGGAAAGCCGCGCTTTCAGCCACGGTGATCAGAAACGAAGCTACGGAATAGGCGGCCAAAACAGGGTACTTGCGAGCGAGCCCGCGAGACAGAGAAAGGATGACCAGCAGTTGCAGGAGAGTGCCGACACCTAGAGTAATGGACCACAAAACACTCATACCGGAACCTCACGGCCACACGAGCTGTGCCCTTGAGACTCCGGTATGTTGAGTACTGAAGTTAACGAGATTGCGTCGGTGCTATGCCAAATCGATGCCATCACCGGGATTCGGGGCAGGCAGCGGGCTGTGGGCAACGTCAATGCCATCGCCGGGATTCGGAGCAGGCAGGGGGCTGTGCGCCACATCGATGCCATCGCCGGGATTCGGGGCAGGCAGCGGGCTGTGGGCCACATCAATGCCATCGCCGGGGTTCGGAGCAGGCAGCGGGCTGTGGGCCACATCAATGCCATCGCCGGGGTTCGGAGCAGGCAGCGGGCTGTGGGCCACATCAATGCCATCGCCGGGGTTCGGAGCAGGCAAGGGGCTGTGGGCCACGTCAATGCCATCACCGGGGTTCGGAGCGGGTAGCGGGCTGTGCCGAAGCTGTTCCACATTCACGTTCACCGTCATACCGCTGGCAGCATGCCTGCTGCGGTCGACGCTAGCGAATAACATCGCCGAAAACGCCAAGCCAACTGTAATATATCCTACCAAACCGCCCAACCGTCGGCGCATGAGGTATTCCTCTTCCTTATTCGTCGTCTTATACCCTACAGCTCACCATAGACACCTAGAGGCATCTAAGGGCTTCACCTTAGTATAGACTCGGGTAAACACCTGAGAAGGTAGGAATTTTCTGGGAGGGTACTACTAGAGGAGAATAAAACGAGAAAACAGCTCGGCCGTCGGGTATTATTCCCGGCGGCGGAGTTGCGGCGCTTCCAACGGATCGCCGGTCACAGCGCTGATTCCGCCACGGGGCCTTCGGCCCGGCCAGTCGAGCCGGATGTCGTTGCAGATTTCATCGAGCATTTCCGGCACACCGGCGCGAGTTTCCATCGCGAAGCAAGTCAAGAGCAGATTGTCGCACAAAGTATTGATAACACGCGGGATGCCTTGCGATCTGAGGTGAATCTCAGAGATCAGGTGCGGAGGGAAGACGGTCTGTACCGGCATGCCGGCCTTGGCGAGGCGGAATTCGATGTACTCTTTGGTCTCCTGCTCGCGGAAGGGCTTCAGGGAGCAGCGCAGCACAATGCGCTGCTTGAGTTGGCGCAGATTGGGGGCATCCAGTTTGCGTTCGAGTTCGGGTTGGCCGGCCAGGATTGTCTGGATCAGCTTGCCCGTGCGAGGATTTTCAAGATTTCCGAGCAGGCGTATCTCTTCGAGAACTTCCCAATCGAGGTTGTGCGCCTCATCGACAATCAGAACAGTAGTCCGCCCCTGGTTGGCCTGCTGGATGAGCAGATGGTTCAACGCGAATAGGACTTCGGTTTTTGAATTGCGGCTGCAGCGCAGGTCGAGATCATAAGCGATCATCTCGAAGAACTGGTCCGTGTTGATTCGCGAGTTGAAAATAAAGGCGAACTCGATCATCTGGCCTTCGAGATAGTCGCGCAGGCACTCCAGCATGGTGGTCTTGCCGGTACCCACCTCGCCGGTCAGGACGATGTAGCCCTTGCGGCTCTGCACGCCATAGATCAGGTTGGCCAGGGCCTCTTCGTGTTGCGGGCTGCGGTAAAGAAACTGCGGGTCCGGACTGAGACTGAAGGGGTTGTCCTTGAATCCGAAGAAGGCGTTGTACATAGCGTCAAAGTCTGCACGGGGCGCTTCCCAAGCCCAGGTTTTCATCTTAGCACGTCATTAAGGGTCAGTCCCGCTCAAGACAGGGCCACCTGGGTTGCGGCGAAAAATCAAAACGTACGCGCGATATCGATCAGGTCGGCGAAGACCCCATAGGCCGTCTGATCGACAGTCGGAGCAATCGACACCGTGCCCAGAGTGCCCATTAGATCCGTGTCCAACAGCAGCATGTTGGAAGTGCCCGTGACGGAAGCGAGCAGGTCGCCCTCGTCGACGACCTCGGCACGCACCCGCAGTTTGAGGCCCGCCGGGGTTTGCCGCGCGCGGCTGACGAGTATAACGGTCTTGTGCCGGGTGGCGAGATCCTGCACCCGCTCCGGCGTGAGATGGCCGATGCCGCGGCGCTCGATGGAGAGCGGACTGACGTGGGCGTCCATCAGGACGTTGGCTAGTGCGGCCGTCTTCGCGACGGAGTCCCAGCCGTCGATGTCGTAGCTGGCATCGGTTTCGGCGATGCCCATCTCGCGCGCTTCGCGGATGCCGTCTTCCATGGACATGCCGCGGCGCATCGCGGCGATGACCACTTTACTGGTCGAGTTGAGCACGCCCGTGAATCCGCGCACACGCACTGCCGGCAGATGATCGCGCACCATATTGAAGACCGGGGCGCCATCCATGCAGGTCGATTCGAAGCGGAACATCACGCCGGCGTGCGTGGCTTCATCGCGCAAATCGGCGTAGTGATGCGCAATGGGTCCCTTGTTCGCCGTGATGACATGCATGCGGCGCGCGAATGCGGCGCGGATGTATGAGCTGGCAGGTTCGCCGTCGGTCGGACTGAGCGAGGAAACCTCAATGGCGACCTCGGCCCGCGCGCCATCGAGAAACTCTTCGATGTTTGCTGCCGGGGGACCAAACTCGGGCTGGACCGGCAATCCGTGCGAATTGTAGGCCGTCCCGTGCCGCAGGGTGTGGATTGCGACGATCCGGAAAGGGTATGAGTTGCGCTTGGCTTCGAGAAGACGGGCGAAGGCGCGTCCCACGTTGCCGTAGCCGATGAGGGCGAGTCTCATATTCATTCGCTACTGTACCGCAGGCGTGCGCCGATGGCGTATCATCGTCTGGAATGCCAATTACCTGGAGAGATGACGCCGAACTTTTCGCCATGGTGCGCCGGGAGCTCTTCACGGCTGTTGTCGGCGACGTGATGGACTGGCAAAAGTTGAGGCGCCAGTTTCTGCCGCCGCAAGTGAAACCGCTGGTGCCGGAGATGGTGCTGATCGGCCGCGCGATGACCGCTCTCTATGCCGACGCCTATGAGGAAGATCCGCAACAGCCCTACGGTTTGATGCTCCAGGCCTTGGACGACCTGAAGCCGAACGAGGTGTATGTGTGTTCGGGCGGATCGCCGCGCGGCGCTTTGTGGGGGGAACTGATGAGCGACCGCGCATTGAAGTGCGGCGCGGTGGGCGCAGTGGTAAATGGCTACTCGCGCGACACGCGGGCCTTAACGGCGATGGGCTTTCCCACGTTTTCCCGCGGCGGCTACGCGCAGGGCCTTTGGCCGCGCGGCCGCGTGGTGGATCTGCGCGTGCCCATCGAAATGGAAGGCACCCGGATCGTTTCCGGCGACGTCATTTTCGGCGATCTCGACGGAGTCTGCGTGATACCGCGGGAGCACGAGCACATGATTTTCATGTTGGCCTTCGAGAAGGCCCGCAAGGAGCGTGTGGCCAAACGCGATATCGAGGCCGGGATGTCGGCCGTCGAGGTCTTCAAGAAACACGGATTTGTTTAACGGGCGGCTCGCATTGGCTTGAACCACCGGTCGCGCGGTGATAGCTTCTTGGTAAGTCTTTTATTGAGAGGTCTTGCCATGTCGACGTGTTCCGTCGTTCGCCGTGCGCTGCCCGCACTGCTGGTTCTACTCTCCCTTGTTCCCGCCGCTTTCCCGCAGGAATCGCGCGGCACGATCACCGGCCAGGTGACGGACGCAGGCGGTGCGGTGATCCCGAAAGTGACTGTCGTCATCTCGAATGTCGATACCGGACAGTCGGTAACTCTGACAACCAACGAGAGCGGAAGCTATGTGGCGCCGCTCCTGCTGCTCGGGAAGTATCGCGTCACCGCAGAGATTACGGGCTTCAAACGCTTCGTTCGCGAGGGCATCGAACTGAGCGTGAACGACAAGTTGCAGGTGGATATCAAACTCGACGTCGGCGAGGTCACGCAGAGCATCACCGTGACCGAAGGCGCGCCGCTGCTCGATGCCGCCGATGCCTCGATGGGACAGGTGATCAGCGGCAAGGAAGTGGAGGAGTTGCCCATCGCGCATGGCAACCCCTACGCGCTAATCGCGCTCTCGCCGGGCAGTTCCTTTGAGGGCGACCCGAAGCTCAACCGGCCCTATGAACCGACGCATATCGTCGGATTCGCAATGAACGGAACGCGCGCCAACACCAGCGACATCACGCTGGACGGCACGTCCAACAGCGCCGGGAACGGCGGCTCCGTGACGGCATCCTATGTGCCGCCGGTGGATGCCGTGGGCGAATTCAAGGTCCAAACCACGCCGTTCGACGCCAAGGTGGGCCAGTCGATGGGCGGCGTGGTCAACATCAGCCTGAAGTCCGGCACGAACCGGATGCACGGCGCGGCGTACTGGTCCAAGATGTCGCCCGCGATGATGGCCAACGACTTCTTCGCCAACCGGGCCGGACTGCCGCGCGGTGAATTCCTCTATGACCGCTGGGGCGGATCGCTGAATGGGCCAGTGTTGCTGCCCAAGATCTACAACGGCAGGAACCGCACGTTCTACATGTGGGCCTATGAAGGCCTGCGTGACACGCGACCGCGCGGGCGTACGCTGACGGTGCCGACGCTGGAGCAGCGCAATGGCGACTTCTCCGAGTTGCTCAATCTGGGTTCGAACTACCAGATCTACAATCCGTTCACGCGCCGGCCGATTTCGAGCACACGCTACCAGATGGATCCATTCCCGAGGAACATCATCCCGGCGAGCCTGATCAGCCCCGTGGCAAAAAACGTCTTGAAATTCGTATCGAATCCGGTCACTGGCGGCACGACAGCGGACCACCTGAACAACTTGCCGCTGCCGAACGATCCCGAAGCCACGCGTTACTACTCGCACACGATCCGCCTGGACCATACGATCAGCGACAGGAATCGCGTCTCCGGCAGCGTCGCCTTCTACAAACGCTACAGCATGTTATCGGATTATTTCCAGAGTCCGGCCAGCGGAACGAATTCGCAGTACCTCTCTCGCCGTGCTGCGATTGACGACGTCTATTCGATCTCTCCCACCTTCATCGCCAACGTGCGCTATGGCTATAACCGCTATTTGCGCATCTCGCAGCCGCTGCACGGGCGCAATTTTGATTTCACTACGCTGGGCTTTCCAGCGTACATGAACGCGGCCGTCGCTCCGGCGCTGCGTGAGTTTCCGTTCTTCAACATCTCCGGGATGTTCGGCACGATCAACGTCGGCGAGCAGCGCAGTGTGGATACGCATTCCTTTGTCGCGGCGTTTACGAAAGTAGCGGGTGCGCACACGCTGGAGTTCGGCGGAGAATTCCGCGCCTACCGCAGCAACAACTATGTGATGAGCACGCGGCAAAGCGGCGACTATGAGTTCGATCCGACGTGGGCGCGCGGGCCGCTGGACAACTCGCCGGTAGCCCCCACGGGCCAGTCGACGGCTAGCTTCCTGATGGGGCTGCCGAACAAGAACAGCTATCTGATGCGCAACACCAGCTTCGCCGAACAATCGACGGTGTGGTGCGGCTACGTCATGGACACCTGGCGCATGACCCGCAAATTGAACGTGACGCTGGGCATTCGCTACGAAGTGGAGGGTCCGCTGACCGAGCGCTATAACCGCAGCATCCGCGGCTTCGATCCAGATGCCGCGATCCCGCAAGCAGCCGCGGCCAAGGCCGTCTATGCCGCCAATTGGGCTGCGACGCCAACGCCGGAAATGACACCGGATCAGTTCAAAGTGAAGGGTGGTCTGCTGTTTGCCGGCGTCAACGGCCAGCCGCGCGAGTTGTGGGATCGCGATGCGAACAACTTCATGCCGCGCATCGGTTTGGCGTATTCGATCAACTCCAAGACCGTGTTCCGCGGCGGCTATGGGATCTATTTCGGATTTCTGGGTGAACGGCGCATGGACGTGATTCAATCCGGCTTCAGCCGCAAGACGGCATTCATTCCGACGGTCGACAACGTGACGCTCAGTAGCACGCTGTCGAACCCCTATCCGAATGGAATCCTGGAGCCGATGGGTCCGGCGGGCGGAGCGCAGACGGAGTTGGGTAACACCATCGAGGCGTTCAATTCGCACCCGCTCGCTCCCTATATGCAGCGTTGGCAGGCGAGCTTACAACGGCAGTTGAGCCGCGACGTTGTGGTGGAGGCGGCCTACGTGGGCAACCGTGGCACGCATCTCGAGCTGGACCGTGATCTCAACACGCTAGGCAACGAGTTCCTGTCGAAGTCGCCGGAGTTCGATCAGGCGCGGGTAAACTACCTGACGGCGACGCAGAATAATCCGTATTTCGGCCTGCCGGACACGGGAGCGATCGGTGGCAATGCGAAGATCTCTCGCGAGGCACTGCTGAAACCTTATTCGCAGTTCGGCTCCGTGACGACGACCACCAACGAAGGCTATTCCTGGTACCACTCGCTGCAAGCGCGCGCGCAGAAGCGATTCAGCAAGGGCATGACGCTGACGCTGGGCTACACGTGGGCACGTTTCATGGAGGGCTTCGAGTTCCTGAATACGGGCGACCCGGTGCCGTATCGTTCGCTTTCCCCGCAGGACCGCCCTCACCGCTTTACGGCGAGTTCGATCTACGAGCTTCCGTTCGGGCGGCGCAAGCGGTTCCTGAAGTCCGCGCCGCGCTGGTTGGATAGCATCGCCGGTGGCTGGCAGGTACAGGGCATTTACACATATCAGAGCGGCGCCGCGCTGACCTGGGGCGACGCGATATTCTTCGGGAATGGCGACGATATCCGCAAGAGCGGCCGGGACATCGACCAGTGGTTCAACACTGCGGCGGGCTTCACCACGAGTTCCACGACGCGGCCTTCGTATCACTACCGGGTATGGCCGCTGCGCTTCAACAATATACGCGGCGATTACACGAACAACTGGGACCTCTCGGCGATCAAGAAGTGGCGCATCACCGAAAAGCTCACGGTGCAGTTCCGCGGCGAGTTCCTCAATGCGCTCAACCACGCGCGCTTCAAGAATCCGAGCACGGATCAATTCAGCCGCTCGTTCGGCCAGGTGACGGATACGTCGGGCTACCCGCGCCAGGTGCAGTTGGGGTTGCGGGCCACATTCTGATCTGGATCGCGCGTGGGACCTGCAAACACGTGGCGGTGTCCATGCTGGCAGTTGATTGGTCTCGCATCGCTTTCGTGGCAAGCCATGCTCGGGGCGGACTGCTGGGCACAGAATTTCTTTGCATACCGGGCCATACAGGCCGCGATGCGAGAGCGAGAGTTGGCGCCGGTCAGCGGGATGCACGCCTAACGGACACCTTGCCGAACTAGGCAGCGGTCTTCAAAACTCTTCCCAGACGTAGGCCGCAAATTGGCGCAACGTTCGGAAGCCCATGCGTTCGTAGAGCACGACCGCATTGGCATTGCTCGAAGTAACGGTCAGACTGGCGCGGCGGCACCCGCGGACGACGAGGGAGTCGAGCGCGCGGCGCATCAGTTCATAGCCGAGTCCCAAGCCCTGCGCCTCCGGCGCCACGCAGACTTGTGTGATGTGGCCGACGTCGTCCGCAACCAGGCTGCTAAGGCAAATGGCGGCGAGTGCACCGCTGCCGGCTTGTGTGGCGACAAACGATGCGGGCTGCTCGAATGTGCCGCAGCCGGGGTATTGCACGATATTCGTTAAGAAGCGCCGCGCTCCGCTGAAGCTGCGGTATTGATCGTTGATATCGGCGTCGACGTGACCCTCGTAGGCGTGGACGATGAGCCGCGCGGCGGCCTCCTGAAAGGCTCCGCTCCAGGGTTCAATCAGCTCACCGCTCGCTTGGCGGCCTGACGGCAACGCCGGAGCGCCACGCAAATCCTTCACCATGAAATTACGCGGATGCACAGTCAGGAATTCGGAGCGCGGCAAGCCCAGCCGGAACGGACTCTCCATCATCATCAACTGCGATTCGATACGTCGCAGGTACGGCGACTCGAACATGCTGGCGAGCGCCGCGTCCAACAGGCAGTTCTCATTCTCATCAGAATCGAAACCGCGGCGGAGGTAAAGATCGCCGACCAGGCCTTTGTGCTCCTCGAGAACGAAATAGGTGTAACCGATGGCCTGTCCGTCCGACCATAGCGCGTAACCATTGAGCGCCTGCATGTTGACGAAGCGCCGAACCAGGTCGGCCGAAGCGCGAAAGTCCCAGTCGAGCAACTCGCGCCAGCGCTGCTCCTCTTCTATGAGAATGGGATCGAGATCGGTCGCACGCAGGTGGCGCAGTTCAATGAGTTCCGTTGACCTCGTATTGGGCGCCGCTGCCATACCGGGATTATCGCACTAGTGCGGTGAGAATACTGGAGGGGTGGGGCGGCTGGTGGGATTTGAACCCACGACATCCAGAACCACAATCTGGCGCTACTACCAACTGAGCTACAGCCGCCGTACTTTTCTACTTTAGCATCAGAAGGGCTGTGTGTGCTGGCCGAAACCGGATCCACCTCGGTCTCGAAGCTCGCAATTCACCTGCCGCACCGCCGGATGTTACCCTGATGTCTACAGTCTCCACCAAAATGGATACCCCAAAAACCGCGTCGGAAATCGGAGAAGCCGAACGGTCGATTGTCACTTCCAACGTTGTGCCTGAGATCCGGCAGGATCTGGATTGGCGCGAGGTCCTCGCGCGGCTGGGCGCGGGACTCGCTTTTCTCCTCGCGCTGCGTGTGGCTCTTTCGGGCTGGTCGATGATTGGGGGTCCGGACCATTTTGACGCCACGCCCTGGTATTGGAAGCTGCTGCTTTGCGGGGGTTGGGCCGTGGCTGCCGCGCGCATCCTATATTCGGCGGCGACGCAGCGCAGAATCTGGAACCCGGATAGCCGGCGCTGGGTGGTCAGCGCGCTGGCGTTGATGCTCGTGATGGGGACCGTGACTTACTACTACCATCTGCAGGAACCACAGGAAGAAGAGGCCGGGGACGAAGAGCCCGCGGCGCAACTCTAGACCGGAAATGTGCTCGGAGGGTACTCGAACAGCCGCATGAATCCAATTGGCGATACTTTTGAATATGGCTCCTGGAAAGTGGACGGGCAGACTCTGCTCGTCGAGTACTCGAATTCGGTGCTCGACAATATCGGCGCTACGATGGCGGGAGCGTTCCGTAAGAACGTGGGGGCCGGAGCCCAGATCGGCGGAGTGTTGTTCGGCAAGCACGGTGGGGGCTTCGTACGCATACAGGCTTGGCGGCCGTTGCCGCTCGACGAACCCGACGGGCTACGCTCGTCGCTGTCGTCCGCCGATGAATTGAATCTTCAGACGCTGATCCGGTCCGTCAATCACGATTCGAAGTTGCGCGGGCTGGTGCCCGTTGGCTGGACGCAATCTACGTTCCGGCGCAATATGGCACTGGAGGATGGCGCCCTCGATCTTTACAGCCGCTACTTTCCGGAGGCCTGGCAGGTAGTGTTGCTGATCCGGCCGTCGTTCCAGCGGCCGACGATGGCGGGCTTTTTTTTCCGCGAGAGCGACGGCACCATCCGCACGAGTTCCTGCTATCGCGAATTTGTGCTGATGCCGCCGGGCCATGGATCGACGAGCCGCGCACCCGAGCCGGAAGCGATTGACGAACAGCCCGATCCAGCGGAGGAGACGGCCCCTCCGGCATTCATTGAGCAACTCGCGGAGAAACCAGGTGGGCGTTCGAGGGTTCCGCGCTGGATGCTGGTGGCCGTTCTTGTCCTGCTGGCCGGCGCCGGCGCGTTTTTCGGCTTGTCGCGATTGCTGCGGCGCGAGGCCCAGCCGCCCAGTCTGAAATTGTCCGAGGTCGGCCAGCAACTGCGAATTGAATGGGACCGGGCGGCCGAAGGCGTGAAAGACGCCCGTAGCGCAACGCTTGTGATTACAGACGACAGCGAGAAGACCGAAAAACATCTGGGGCTTGAGGAACTGCGCGGCGGCAGCGTGACTTACCAGCGGCGCGGCGCCGATGTGAGTGTGCGCATGTCGTTCCTGAGTCCGGGACAGCCGCCGGTGTTGCAGTCGGCGCGCTTTCTGGGACAACCCGCAGGGCCACAGTCGGAGTTGCTCGAATTGCGCAACCAGGTGGAGGAGCTCGAACAGGAATTGAAGTCGGCGAAGGAGGGGCTGCGTACGGAGCGCACCCGCGCCAACCGGCTCAACGATGCCCTCAAAGCGATGCAAAAACGCGCGAGTGAACCGCGCGCAACTTCGAATCCATAAGAGTGACGCTTGTCCCTGACAGATTTGGCTCCCCATTGGCAAAAAGAAAGCCCTCCCGTAGTTGGCGCTGTTAGCGCGTCTGAATAATTCGGATCGCCAGCTACCGGCACCGAGCAACGTGGGTCAAATGCGTCGGCCGATGCGGCCTTCGACAAGCCGCCCGCGGGTACGGTCGAGGGACTCTGTTTACACTGGTAGAGTGATCAACGACCCCCACAGCAACCTTCCTTCCGTCCGCCCTGTCGATTCCAACTGGATTCTCCGCGCCGAAAAACGGCAACTGACTTTGACGAAGCCTCCCGGCAGCCTGGGCCGCCTGGAAGAGATTGCCAACCGCTGCGTGGCCATCGCCGAATCGATGACCCCAACGGTGTCGCGCCCCAGGATCGTAGTGTTCGCTGGCGACCACGGCGTTTGCGCCGAGGGCGTAAGCCCGTATCCGCAGGCCGTGACTGCTCAGATGGTGCTCAACTTTCTGCATGGCGGAGCGGCGATCAATGCCTTGGCCGGTGCGGCCGGAGCGGACTTGCGCGTGGTCGATGCCGGCGTGGCGTCCGCGATTCCCGAACACGCCGGTCTTTTGCGCCGCAGGATCGCCGACGGCACCCGGAATTTTTGCGTCGAAGCAGCCATGACGCGCGAGCAGACGTTGGCAGCGCTCCAGGTGGGCGTCGACATGGCGGACGAGGCCGCCGCCGATGGGCGCGATCTGCTCGGCTTCGGAGAAATGGGAATCGGCAACACGACTCCCGCGAGTGCCATCGCGGCGCTGTTGACCGGCCTTCCGATCGAAGCAGTTGTGGGCCGCGGAGCGGGCGCGGACGATGCGATGCTGGTGCGCAAAATGGCGGCCCTTACTAAGGCGATCGCGCTGCATGGCCCGCACGTGCACGATGCCTTCGATGTGCTCGCCCGCGTCGGCGGCTTCGAGATTGCGGCCATGACGGGTTACTGCGTGGGCGGCGCGGCCCACCGGCGTCCCATCGTGGTCGACGGTTTTATTGCGACCGCCGCGGCGGCGCTGGCCGTGCGCCTCGCACCGAATGTGAAAGACTACCTCTTCGCCGCGCATCGGTCCATAGAACAGGGGCACAGCGCCTTGCTCGATTTGATCGGCCAGCGGCCTTTGCTCGATCTTGCGATGCGCCTGGGCGAGGGCACCGGCGGAGCGGTTGCGATGACCGTGATTCGCGGCGCGGTCGCCGCCTTTACGCAGATGGCCACGTTTGAATCGGCCAACGTCTCCGGAGCGGCATGACCTGCCTGCCGACATCCGTCGCGTTTCTCACGCGCATTCCTGTGCCGCAACGCTGGACCGGCGGCGCGGAAACGGTGGGCCAGTCGGCGCGCTGGTTCCCCCTCGTCGGCCTGCTGATCGGCGCGGCTTACTGGGCCGTCTTCCGCGCGGCTTCGAGCGTCCTGCCGGTGCTGGTTGCGGCGATCCTCGTCGTCGCCATGGAGGCTTTGCTTACCGGAGCGCTGCACATGGACGGTCTCGCCGACATGGCCGATGGCTTCGGCGGCGGCCACACGCGCGCGGATGTTCTGCGCATTATGCGCGATCACGCCATCGGGACTTACGGCGCTGCGACGCTGCTGTTGACGATCCTCTTGAAAGTCGCTGCGATCGTGGGATTGGCTGAAACCCGGCGCGCCGATATGTGGTTACTGCTCGCTCCGTGCATCGCACGCTGGGCGACGGCCTGCATGGGATTCGCCTTCCCTTATGCCAGAAAAACAGAGCAGGAAGGCGCGAGCGGGACCGGCGGCGTCGCGCGATTCGTCGGCTGGCGCGAGGCGTCGATTGCGACGATAATTACGTTGAGCGCCGCTCTGGCTTTGGGAGCCTGGCGGGGCCTGGCTGCATTCGGTCTCGTTGTGTTGTTGAGTACGCTGTTCGGGCGCTGGTCGCTCCGGCGCATTGGCGGCGTGACTGGCGACACGATCGGCGCGTGTACGGAAATCAGCGAGACGATGGTGCTGTTAACCGCCCTGGTCTTGCGATAGGGAGGCACGGTGACGACACGAATCTGGGTGTTGCGGCATGGCGAACCTGAAGAATCGGCGCGTGGCCGCTGCTATGGCAAACTCGACGTCGGGCTTTCGGCCGACGGCATTTCGCAGATGCGGGCCGCCGTGACGCTGCTGGAAGACGAAAGCCTGGATGCGATTTACGCGAGTCCGCGGACGCGCACGATGGAGAGCGCCCGTGTTGTCGCAGAAGTGTGCGGCCCTTCCGTGATCCCGCTCGAACCGCTCTCGGAGATCGATTTCGGCGACTTCGAGGGGCGCACCTATGACGAGATCGCCGCCACCCATCCGGAGAAGTACCGCGAGTGGATGGAGCGTCCCACCCAAGTGCAGTTTCCCAACGGCGAGAGTTTCATCGCCATGTGGGAGCGCGTGACCGGTTGCGTGTTGGAACTGTTGGAAGAACATAAGGGTCGCACGATCGCCCTGGTGAGCCACGGCGGCGTGAACCGCATCGTGCTGGCTTGGGCGATGGGCCTGCCACGCGACAATGTCTTTCACCTCGGCCAGAAATATGCGGCGGTCAACGCCATCCAATGGTTTGACGAGTTCGCCCAGATCGAACTGATGAACGCTTAGGCCGCTAACCGCAGTGCATGTCGCGGTGAACGAGTTGCGAACGATTGCTCCGCTGCTCCGCGCGGGAAGCCAGAGCGGAAAGGGCCGTATTCACTGGAGACCACGCGCCGCCTTCAGTCGCGGGCGCTTTCCTGGCGTCTCTGATTCTGCTTGCGATCGAGGCGTTGCAGCAATTCTTCGTAGCTCGTTTTGCTGAGCGCCTGCTTGAGTTGAAAGCTGTAAACCCGGCGGCCGCGGTAGCTCGTCTTCGTGCGTTCGGGGCTGGCGATGCTCAACTCGAACGGGCCGCTGGCGCTGATCTGCTCGATGTCCGTGTAGCGCCATGTTCGCGACAGTTCTTGTGCCGAGGCCTTGAAAACGAGGCGTTCGGCGCCGATGAGGAGTTCCCCGTCGCTGCCTTTGGTACGGCCCAATCGCAGGACGGGTATCTTCCAGAGCGGATCCACTTGATCGTCAGCCAGCCGGGCGATGAGTCTCTGGTCCATGCGATCCTTCAGGCGCAGGTAGGCGCGCGCAAAGTCGCCGCTGAATTTGAGTTCGCGATCCCCGCCAGTGAAAAACATACGCTCTTCCGCGATGACGACATTCAGCGCGGTCGTGCTGATCTCGAGCTGTTCGATGTCCTCGAAGGTCCACGAGAACGTGTGCCGTTTCTCCCCGATGATTTGTTCGTCCCCGGCCTGAGCGTAGGCGATCCCGTTGGGCGTGATAGATACGGCGCCCGTGCAGAAGCCTCTCGAATGCTGGTGCCTGGCGCTGAAATCCTGCGCGAAGAGCGGCACAACGAACAGCAGGCAGGGCAGCGCCGCCCCAATTTTCAATGACATTCCGGCACCTTGCTCCAGTATGAACGACAGGCCGGCCGCAAGTGTGATGGAATAACAGACATGTCCCATACTCTGACCAGGCGGGAGGCGATCGGCTCGCTCGCTTTGGGCGCGGCATACACGCCGCCGCCGGCGAAAACCGATTCACGCCCCAATATCCTTTTCATTCTGATCGACGACCTGCGCTACAACGCGCTGGGCTGCCTCGGCCACCCGTTCGCGAAGTCCCCCAATATCGATCGCATCGCACGCGAAGGCGCGATCTTCCGCAATGCCTTCGTCACGACGTCGCTATGCTCGCCGAGCCGCGCCAGTTTCCTGACGGGCCGCTACGTGCGCTCGCACAAGGTGCTTGGCAATGGCGATTCCAACGAACTCAGCCACAAGTTGATCACGTGGCCACGTTTGCTGCACGACGCCGGTTATGAGACCTGCTTCACAGGCAAGTGGCACATGGGCAACGACGACACGCCGCGGCCGGGCTTCGACCGCTGGGTCAGCTTCAAGGGACAGGGCGTCTATAATGATCCGACGCTCAACATCGACGGTAAGCAAGTTCAGCTCAAGGGCTACATCTCGGATGTGCTGACCAACCACGCCGTGGAGTTTCTCGAAAAGAAACACACCAAGCCGTTTGTGATGTATCTCGCGCACAAGGCCGTGCATGGTCCATTCACGCCGGCCGAGCGCCACAAGGATTTGTTCACCAACGAGAAGATCGTGCGCAGCGCCAACGCGGAGGATAATCTTGACGGCAAGCCCGCTCTGCAACGCCTGATCGACGGCAAACCGGCGGTGTCCAGCGGCACAGGGTCGAGCGACGAATTGATCCGCAATCAGCTTCGCTGCGTGGCCGCCATCGATGAGGGCGTCGGCCGCATCCTGAAAACGTTGGAAGAGACCAAACAACTGGACAACACTCTCATCGTCTTCACCAGCGACAACGGATATCTCTGGGGCGACCATCATCTGGGTGACAAGCGCTGGGCCTATGAGGAATCGCTGCGCATTCCGATGCTCATGCGCTACCCGAAACGGATCAAGGCTGGGACGAAGTTCGACCAGATGGTGCTCAATGTCGACATGGCGCCGACGATGCTCGAACTGGCCGGCGTACCAGTCCTGCCCGAAATGCAGGGCCGTTCGCTCACGCCCGTGCTAAAAGGCGACGTGAAGAACTGGCGTACATCCTTCCTCGCCGAGTACTTCATGGAACGCAATTTCGCACGAGTTCCGAGCTGGCAGGGCGTACGCAACGAGCAATGGAAATATATCCATTACACCGAACTTCAGGGCATGGATGAACTCTACAACCTGAAGGCCGATCCACTGGAGATGAAGAACCTGATTCAAGACGCGCCAACGGTTCTGCCGGGTATGAAGCAGGATCTCGATAAGTGGAATCAGATAATCCGCTGAGAATCGGACCCGTGTGAAACCGACCGCAGCGCCGCGGCGCATTCTCACTTGCAATCGCATGGGCTGGGCGTCCGAGCAGCTTGGTCCTGCGAGCGAGCTTTTTGCCGCTTTCTGCCGCGGCGAAACTCTCCCGGTGCTCGACACCGGCGCAGCGTTCGGCGCAGCCAGTCTGGCCGCGTTGCGCGCCGGCGCCACTGTCATCGCAAACGATCTGGACGCGGGCCATCTGACCGAGCTCGCGCGCCGCGTTCCCGAAGCGGATCGCGCCCGACTCACCCTCAAGGCCGGGCGGTTTCCGCGCGAACTGCATTTCGAATCCGGCTCTCTCGGCGCCGTGCACGCTTCCAATGTCTTCCACTTTTTGACGGGCAATCAATTGGAGCAGGGCCTGCGTGCGGTGGCGCGCTGGCTGCGCCCCGGCGGCAAGCTGTTCGTGCAGACCGCGACTCCCTATCAAGCACCCTTCGCGGCCTTCATTCCCGAATATGAGCGCCGCATTGCGGACGGCGTGAAATGGCCGGGCTGGATTCCCAAGCTAAGCGTCTATTCGCAACACCGCCAACTCAGCCAGATGCCGCGATCGATGCACCTGCTCGATGATCTTGTTCTCGCGCGGGCCGCTACGGCCGCCGGACTTGCCGTGGAGCGCGCGTGGCTCTATTGCCGCGCGGACCTGCCGGCCACGCTGCACCTCGACGGCCGCGAATGTGCGGGTCTTGTCGCACGCAAAAAACTTGACCAAGGCGCGCTCGATTTGCGGTAGTGGTAACTATGAATTGGGCCGGCTATGCAGTACTCTCCGCGTTCTTCGGCGCCCTGGTTGCCATCTTCGGAAAAATCGGCGTGCGCGACGTCGACAGCAACCTGGCCGTCGCCATCCGCACGGTGGTGATCGTGTTCTTCGCCTGGGGCATCGTCCTGCTGCAAGGCAATGCGGCGGATGTCTTCCGTATCTCGCGGTACTCCTTCGTATTTCTGATTCTTTCCGCGCTCGCGACAGGTCTCTCCTGGCTCTTCTATTACAAGGCCCTGCAAATCGGAGACGCCTCGCGCGTGGCTCCGGTCGACAAGCTCAGCGTTGCGCTGGTGGTGATCCTCGCACTTGTGTTTCTGGGTGAGAAGCCGTCGACGGGCAATCTGCTGGGAGGCGCGCTAATCACGGCCGGCGTGCTGGTCAGCGCCCTGATGCGTTAGCCCGGCCGCCGGAAATACGAAGAATCCAGTCTCCGGGAAACCGGGTAGAGGACAAAGTGAACTACCTTCGGGTAGCCGGCGATTTGTTCTTGATTCGCGGGTAAGTTCGTCTTGACCCCATAACGACACGCCGCGGCCAGTTCCACATCCGAGGCCGATTTCCCCTGGAGGCGTCGCAACGGCGAATTGGAGTGCCGGGGATGATTTGGCATCCTGCGGGATTTGCATCATCACAGACGGCGGACGTATTGCCGAGTCCTCGATTATCGGGCGTGTTGCGCAGATTTAGGAGAATCGCTACTGGGGCCCTTCAGGTTGACCTGGGCTCTGTCCCGATCTCCCGGTCTCGAACTGGTGGAAGCTCCATGGTTTCCGGATCAGGATCCTGATATACTTTGCCCCAAAGGAGGCGGATTATGTCTCGTTTCCATCGGATGCTTCTCGCCTGTCTGCTTGGGGCCATCCCTGTTTGTTCCCAGACCATCACCGCGTCGCTCGAAGGCGACGTCAAGGACTCCTCCGGCGCCTCCGTGCCCGGAGCGCATGTTCAGGTAATAAATGCCGATACCGGCGTCGTTACGCGGCTCGAAAGCGGGCCGGACGGCCGGTTCATAGCAGCTTCGCTGCAGCCGGGTCCGTACTCCGTGGTGGTGGAGGCGCCCGGTTTCAAGAAGGTGGACCGTACCGGCATCGTGCTGCAAGTGACTCAGGCGGCGCGCATCGATCTGATTCTGGAAGTCGGCCTGGTGACCGAGACTATCGAGATCAGCGGCCGGGCATCGCTGCTGGAGGGCACCACCGCCGCGCTCGGCCAGACGATTGAGAACAAGAGCATCACCAACCTGCCGCTCAACCAGCGCAATCCCTACGCACTGGTCTTCCTGTCGCCGGGCGTGATCGGCAGCGTGCAACCGCAGTTCAACCAAGCCAACATCTCGATCAATGGCGGACGTCCGGGCGCCAATGAGATTCTGGCCGACGGCATTCCTTCCTCACCTCCGCTGGTGAACCCGATTCAGGGCTTCACGGTGTATCCATCGGTGGACGCGGTGCAGGAGTTCAGGGTGCAGACCAACAGCTACTCGGCGGAGTTCGGGCGCACGAGCGGTGGCATCATTAACCTGGTTTACAAGTCGGGTACGAACCAGTTGCACGGCAGCGCGTACGAGTTCCTGCGCAACTCCAAGCTCGATGCCAACGGCTATTTCGCCAACCAGCGGGGACTGCCGCTGACCAACTTCAAGCGCAATCAGTTCGGCGCATCGGCCGGCGGTCCGGTGTACATTCCGAAGCTGTACAACGGCCGCAACCGGACGTTCTTCTTCTTCAATTACGAAGGGCTGCGCGAGCGTTCGCAAAGCAACCTTACAACCACCGTACCCACGGAATCGCAGCGGAGCGGAGACTTTTCCAAGACCATCAATTCCGCCGGTAACCAGGTGGTGATTTACGATCCGACGACGACCACGGCGGCGGGCACGGGCTACGTGCGCACCGCGTTCCCCGGCAACGTGATTCCGCCGTCGCGCATCGACCCGGTGGCGCGTAACGTCGTGAAATACTATCCGCTGCCCAACCGGACGCCCGACAACCTCGGCGGCACGAACAACCTGGCCCTGCCGGGGACGGCGCCGACCAACAGCTATGCTTACGACATCAAAGGCGACGAGAATATCAACGACCGCAATCGCTTCTTCATCCGCTTTTCGCACCGCAACTTCGATCAGGGCATTGCCAACCGCTTCCCGTCCGACATTGCGGTCGCGCAGGGCGATTCCTACCAGCCGCAGATTTCCAATAATGCGGCCTTCGACTACACGTTCAGCCTGAAGCCGACGTTTCTGATCGACTTCCGCTACGGCTTTGGCCGCACGCTGCTCCAATTCAGCCCGCGCAGCGCGGGTTTCGATCCGGCGACCCTGGGATTCCCCTCCTACCTCAACGCCAACTCCGACGCACTCTACTTCCCAACCTTTGCGCCGACCGGCTATCTTTCGCTGGGCGCCAACAGTTTCTTCCGCCACAATGCGTTCGAGACCCATAACTGGAGCCTGAACAACAGCAAGGTGCTGACCGGCCACCTACTGAAGTTCGGCTTCGAAGCGCGGCTGGTTCGGGTGAACAACAGCGAGATAGCGGATACCATGGGGAACTTCACGTTCGACAAGACGTTGACTCAGGGTCCGAACCCGAATGCCGCAACGGCAGTCGCGGGCGACGGCATCGCGACGCTGCTGCTCGGGTCGGGCGCTGGTGTGCAAACCCGCTGCTTCAAGTGCGTATCGACGCAGAGCACGTACTGGGCCTGGTATTTCGCCGACGACTGGAAGATCGGCCGCAAGCTGACCCTGAATCTCGGCTTGCGTTATGAGTTGGAGATCCCGCGCCATGAGCGCTACAACCGCGTCAACGTCTTCGACCCGAACGTGGCGTCGCCGCTGGCTGGTCCCAGCGGGCTGCCGAATCTGAAGGGCGGGTTGGTATTCGCCGGAGTAAACGGCGTGAGCGCCCAGCAATTTCCCGCGGACACGAACAACTTCGCGCCGCGTCTCGGCTTTGCCTACCAGGCGGCGCAGAACACAGTGCTGCGCGGCGGTGCGGGCATTTTTTATGCCCCGTCCCTGCGCGCCGCCGGAGGAACGGTCGGCAATTTCGGCTATCGCGCCGACACGACGTTCGTCGGCAGCCAGGACGGTCTCCGGCCGACCAACTACCTGCGCAATCCGTTCCCGGACGGCTTCACCCCGGTGGTGGGTAATAGCCAGGGCCTGATGACCGCCGTGGGCTCGGTCATCAGCGCCAGCCTGCAGGGCGACAGCGTGGTGCCGTACTCGGAAAACTGGAGTTTCAACGTGCAGCAGCAGTTGAAGGGCGACTTCATGGTGGAAGTGGGTTACGTGGGCAGCCACGCGCTGCACCTGACGCAGTCCGGCGAAGGCACGGCCAACCTCAACCAGTTGACGGCCGACCAGCTCAAGCTCGGCACGGCGCTCCAGCAGCAGGTGAAGAACCCGTTCTATGGATTGATCACGAGCGGGGCGCTGGCCACCGCCACGGTGCCGCAGAGCTTCCTGCTGCGCGCCTTCCCGCAGTTCACGACGGTGAATCCGCTCTACTGGACCGGCGCTTCCTCCATCTACCACTCGCTGCAGATCAAGATCGAGAAGCGCTTCGCCAACGGCCTCAGCCTGCTGGCCTCCTATACGGACGCCAAGCTGATCGACGATTTCTCGATCATCTCAAACGTAGGCCGCAACGCCAACATCCAGAACATCTACGACCGGAAGAACGAGCGTGCGATTTCGTCCAACGATATCGCGCAGAACTTCGTGGCCAGCTTTGTCTATACGCTGCCGTTCGGGCGCGGGCGGCTCATCGGCGGGAGCATGCACCGTCTCCTCGACGCCTTCGTCGGCGGCTGGCAGATGAACGGCATCCTGAGGTTCCAGGGCGGCCAGCCGCTCGCGCTTTCCACTACCAACACGTCGAACTCCGGCAATAACATCCTGCGCCCCAACAGCACGGGCGTCAGCGCCAAGCTCCCGGGCTCGGTGAAAGACCGGCTCAGCCGCTACTTCGATACGAAGGCGTTCACGCAGCCGGCGCCGTTCACGTTCGGCAACGTGGGCCGCACGCTGCCGGATGTGCGCGGGCCGGGACTGAAGAACCTCGACTTCTCCCTGTTCAAGAATTTCAAACTGGTGGAGAGGCTCTCGCTGCAGTTCCGTGCGGAGGCCTTCAACCTGACCAACACGCCCAGCTTCAGCCTCCCGAACCAGAACTTCAATGCCGTGGCCTTCGGACAGATCACCGGCACGGACAATGCCGCGCGGCAGATACAATTCGGCTTGAAGCTCCTTTTTTGATATGAATACCTCACGAAGAGAATTCCTGGAAACCACGGCCGGCGCTTCCCTTGCGTCCGCCGCCGCACGTCCGAATGTCCTGCTGATTCTGGCCGACCAGTTCCGCTTCGACTGTCTCGGCGCCAACGGCAACCGCATCATCCGCACGCCGAATCTGGATCGTCTCGCCGCGGCCAGCGCCAACTTCACTGCCTCTTTCATCCAGGCGCCGGTGTGTGTACCCTCGCGCATCAGCCTGCTCACGGGACGCTATCCGCACAGCCACAAGAACCGCGTCAACTACACGCCCTGCGACTCGCGCGAGGTCTTCGTCCAGAAGATGCTGCAAGACGCGGGTTACCAGACCGGGTCGGTCGGGAAGCTTCATTACACCCCTGCCACGTCTGAACACGCGCGCTCCACCGGTTTCGATAGCGTCCAACTCGACGACGGCAACTCGTCCCTGGACAAGTATTCCGATTATGTGAGGTGGCGCAATGCCAACGATCCGCAACGGGACGTGCCTTACCATGCCGTGGAGAAGAAGGCGGCCAACCCGTTCCGCGGCGTCATTCCCTACGAGTTCACGCCCACGCACTGGACCGGCGAACAGAGCTGCCGGATGCTGCGCGAGTTCGCAGCCGGGCCGCGTCCGTTCTTTATGCACTGCTCGTTCTTCAAGCCGCACTCGCCCTACACAGTGCCGCCGCCCTATGACTCGATGTTCAGCAACATCGATATCCCACTGGCGCCGCCGGTGTCGCTCGACGACATCCAGAAGCTGCCGCTGCCGGTGCAGAGACTGATCCTGCGCTTTAAGCCGCAGTACGACATGGACCGCACGCGCTTGGAGTGGATCTACCGCAGCTATTACGGATCGATCGCCATGGTGGACTACGAAGTGGGGCGGATCCTCGACGAACTGGAACGCTCGGGACGCGCCGGCGACACAGCCGTCGTCTTCACCTCCGATCACGGCGCCCAGTTGCTAGAGCACGGGCTAACGGACAAGAACGTGTTCTTCGAATCGTCCGTACACGTGCCGCTGCTGGTACGCTTCCCTGGGCGGCTGTCACCAGGCGTCCGCCCCGGTCTTGTGGAGCAGGTGGACATCGTCCCCTCGGCGCTGGAGTGGTGCGGCGTGCCTGTGCCTGCGCGGGTGCAGGGGCTCGGTCTGCTGAAGGAACGCGACGCCGTGTTCGCGGAGAACATCATCCCCGAGGTCATCACGGGCGGCACGAGCGATTTCTTCTATGTGCCCGGCGAAGGCATCAAGGGCATACGCCATCCGGACGCCAAGATGGTGCGAACCGCGCGCTGGAAGTTGAATTACTACCCGGGCCACGGCGGAGAGTTGTACGACCTGGCGGAGGATCCGGGCGAAACGCGCAACGTCTATGGAGATGCGGCACATCAGGCGACCGTGAGGGAGCTGAAAGGCCGCCTGCTCGACTGGCTCATCACGTCCGACGAAACGGACCAGATCGCGCCCAAATGGCTACTCTAAAGATCTTGAAGTTGAGAACTTACTGTAAGTAAGTCAAGTGTGTCAAGCTGTCAGTTTTGCCTCTTCGATCCAGGAGTTCACTTCCTGATGAAGTTTATCGAAGTAGCGGCGGATAGCGGTGTATGCAGGGTAGAATTCGCCATAGACTGCGTCGACATTCGCACCGTCGTTGTTCAAGACGCGCCTCCGTTGAGGGCGGCCAATTGCAACCTGATCATGCCGCGAACTTGTCCGCCCGTCAACTTCCAGGACGTCGCGTATTCCTTTGGGTGTACTCTCCGTCTTAGCGACGGAGCAAGACTATGAAACAGAAACTACTCGCACATTCCATCATGATCCTGGCCGTTGTCTGCGGTGCCGGGTCGCTGGCATTGTTTGTCGGATTCCCTGTGGGATCACATAGCGCGGTGCCTACGCAATGGCCGGAATCCGGCGTTCTCTGCTGGGATGCGCTCTTGTCCTTCGCATTCTTCCTGCAGCACAGCGGCATGGTTCGCCGGCAGTTCCGCGCCCGCATCTCCGGCGTCATTCCGCAGCGCTATCACCGGGCTGTCTACAGCATCGTATCCGGCCTCGTGCTAGCCGCCGTGGTTCTTCTTTGGCAGCCCACCAACGACCACTTGCTTGTGCTTGAAGGCCCGCTCCACTGGGCGGCGCACGCGGGCGCGCTACTGGCGGCCTCATTATTCGTCTGGGGCGCGTTCACGCTGCGAGACCAGGATCTGTTCGGCCTTGCTCCCATCAAGGCGTACCTGAGCGGAACTACGCAGCCGGCGTCAGTATTCATCGTCCGGGGACCATACCGCTGGGTGCGGCACCCCTGGTACCTCGGCGCCATCGTTCTGTTCTGGTCGTGCACGGACTTAACCGCCGACCGTTTACTCTTTAATGTGCTCTGGACCGTCTGGATCTGCATCGGAGCAAGGCTCGAAGAGGCGGATCTCCGGACCGAGTTCGGCGATGATTATGAAAAGTATCGCCGCCAGATCCCCATGCTGATCCCCTGGCGCGGTCCGGCGGCGATATAGGCAGACAGCCCTGCGTCACCAGTCAGTACCTCACCGCAACGCTTCACGTATGTGACAAGTGGCAGGCACAATGACAAATGACAAGTGACGCCTAGACACGACGGGGTTGTCCTACCTACCGCCGCCAATGTACTATACCGTTGCTATGAACAACTGGCGGAGATTCGTATTGACTGCCATCGTCATTCTTCTGAATGTGCCATCGCAGGCCCAGACGGGCGCGGGCGCGGTGCAGGGGACGGTGCGCGACGCTTCCGACGCCGTGCTACCCGGCGCCAGCGTTAAGCTACTGCACGTGGCGACTTCCGTACTGACCACCACCACTACCACGGGTGTCGGATTTTTCATGTTTCCTTCCGTGCCTCCGGGCCACTACCGCATCACCATTGAGTCCGTGGGGCTGCAGAGGTGGGAAGGGCAGTTCGTGGTGCTGACAGGGCAGGCGGCGGTAGTGGAACCGGTGCTGGCCGTGAGCGGAACGACGACCGAGGTCACCGTTGCAGGGGACGTGAGCAACCCCATCAACGTGGACAACTCCACCCTGGGCGCCACCCTGGAGCGCCAGCGCATCGATCAGTTGCCACTGAACGGACGCTCCATCACTACGTTGATCGGCGCAACCACACCGGGGCTTGAGGGCACGCGGGCTTACGGCTTGGCCCAGGCGGCCCTGGACGTGGTGCAGGACGGCGCGGTATTGCAGAACCGCGACTTGGGCGGCGTCTTCGTGCGCCCTCCGGGTCTCGATTCCGTGGAGGAGTTTCGCGTGGAGTCGAATGGCTCCTCGGCGAAAATGAACCGGCCGGGGACGGTAATCCTGACCACCCGCAGTGGGACCAACCGGTTCCACGGCTCGGCTTTTGAAACGGCGCGCAATAACGGCATCGGCGTGGCGCGGCAGCGCCAGGATTATTACGATAAGCCGCCGCACCTGGTGCGCAACGAGTTCGGTTTCTGGAGCGGCGGGCCGGTGTACCTGCCCGGGGTGTACGACGGCCGCAACAAAACCTTCTGGTTTTTCAATTACGAGGCGTACCGGACTTACGCCGCCGACACGGTGTCCACCACGGTTCCCACCGCCGCCATGCGAGGTGGCGATTTCAGCGGCCTCATCGATGCTACGGGCCGCCCCTTCACGATCTACGATCCGTGGACCACCGATTCGAAGACGTGGAAACGGCAACCCTTCGCCGGCAATCAGATTCCGGTCAACCGTATGAGCCCGCTGGCCAAGTATCTCTACAACATCACCCCGCTGCCCACCCATACCGATATCAACCCGATAGTGCGGGATAACTTTTTCGCACCAGGACCGGCCATCCGCCGGGATCATGCCGAAACCATGAAGTTCGATCATAACTTGAGCGAGAGAGACCGCCTGTTCCTGCGCTACACGCATGGCAATAAGTACGATAAGCGAATGGGCAACGACCCGTCGTTCCCCACGCTCAACGATGAGACGAACGTGACGTTTTCACCCGGACGCAACGAAACGGGAGTGATTTCCTGGACGCACACGATCTCGCCTACGTTCTTCAGCGAGACCGTGGGCACCTACGCCTATCAGCGCATCAACGTGAAGGGCGGCACGCCCGGCAACTGGGCCGAACAGTTGAACCTGCCCAACCCCGCCGGCGGCGAACTATTCCCCAATATCATCAACACCGGCTTTTATCAGTACAAGCAGCCGGACAATGAGCGTAACAACCGCACCTGGATAGCCACCATCGATCAGAACTTCACTAAGATCAGCGGGCGGCACGAACTGCAATTCGGCGTGCGCATCCGCGCGGAGCGCTTCTTCGAACTGCCGGACGGCGCGCGCTCCGGCCAGGTGAGTTTCAGCGGACCGCAGACGGGCCTGTACGACCCCACCTCCGGCGCCACTTACGCCGCGACGCCGCGTACGGGGCATGAATCTGCCAATTTCTTCCTGGGCCTGCCAACCAATTACCAGAGCACGTTCGCGCACGGCATGTTCCACTTCCGCGACCGCGAGTACGCCGGATATTTCCAGGACAACTGGCGGGTCAACTCCCGGCTAACGCTGAACCTTGGGCTGCGCTACGAGTTCCAGCCGCCGACGTCGGAACGGGACGGGCTGCTCACGACCTTCGATCTGAAGTCGAAATCGATCGTCAACCGGCCCACGCTCGACGAAATGTACGCCATCCGCGCCACCGAGCCCTCGATTATCGGTGCGTTTACCAAACTCGGCGTGAAGTTCATCACCGCGAAGCAGGCGGGCCTGCCGAGCAACATAATCAAAGGCGACCCGTGGGATTTCGGTCCGCGCGTGGGGTTCGCGTACCGTTTGACCTCCGGCGCGAAGACCACGGTGGTGCGGGGCGGCTTCTCGCTATTCACCTATCCGCCCTACGTGCGCACCTTCTATTCGCGACTGCGCAACGACCCGCCGTTCCAGGCGACCTTTACCGTGCCGATGAACGACGCTGCTCGCAGTCCGGACGGCCTGCCGAACTACGGCCTGCGCTCGGTGCCGCAGTATGTAGCCGGCGAGAACACGCGCAACATCCTCACATTCGAGAACCCGCCGAACGTTTCGCGCGGCGGTTTCACCACGTACTACCTCGATCCGAACCAGCCGTCCACCCGCGTGGCGGAGTGGAACCTGACGGTAGAGAGGGAACTGGCCAGCCGCATCGTGGTTCGCGCGGCATACGTGGGTAATCACGGGTACAACCTGGAGCAGTGGTCCGCGTTCAACCAGAACCCGACCAATTACATCTGGTTCACCACCACGGGGAAGGCGCTACCGACCGGTGAATACGCCAGCGTAGCGCGGCGGCAATTCGACAACACCACTTACGGCGACATTCAGACGTACCAGCGTTCGGGCTGGTCAAACTACAACGGCGTGCAGTTGGAGCTCGATCGGCGCTACGCCAAAGGCTATGGGTTCCAGTTCTTTTACGTGATGGGCAACGCATACCGGGCGGGCGGGGACGGCTGGAGCGACAGTCTGATCCAGGCGCCCGATTCGTTCATGCCCGGCGCCGTGCCTACCGACCCGCAAAAGCTGAACCGCTTCCTCAACTACCAGCGGGATACGGATCTCCCGAAGCATCGGGTGCGGTGGAACTGGCTCGTGGACCTGCCCGCAGGCAAGGGCAAGAAGTTCGGCCAGAACGCCAGTGGACTGGTGGACCGGCTGATCGGCGGCTGGCAGTTCGCCGGGTTCGGCAGTGTCCGCAGCCGCTACTTCGCGCTGCCCACCACTAATTGGGGCACTCTCGGAGACGCGGAAGTATACGGCACGAAGTACAAGATCGAGGATTGCCGCTCGGGGCAGTGCTATCCCGGGTACCTGTACTACAACGGCTACATTCCGGCCAACCGGATCAACAGCTATGACGCGCAGGGGAAGCCGAACGGCGTGATGGGGGTTCCGGAGAGCTACAAGCCGGCCCACACGCCCATCATTCCGATGCCCGCGGGCGGCCCGGTGGCGGGCGATCCGATGTCGCAGTTTTACGAAAGCAACACCGTCTGGGTACCCATGGCTAACGGAACGACGCAGCGCATAGCTATGGATACCAACCTCCATCCCTGGCGCAACCAGTACATCTCAGGGCCAAGGGTGTTTTCGCTGGACGGCTCGCTGTTCAAGAATACGCGCATTAACGAGCGCTTCAACCTGCGCTTCAACGCGGATTTCTTCAACGTGCTGAACATGGCGGGACTAGTGCTGCCGAACAGTTCGAGCGGCATCCTGAGCTTGCAGAATTCGGGGCAAGGCGCCCGCGAGCTGCAGCTCGGGCTGCGGCTGAGCTGGTAGGGCTTACTCCACGACCAGCATGGAGTGCAGCTCGAGCTTCGGCACCGTGACTTCCACGGCGCCGCCCTTCCGAGTGATGGGCAGTTCGCGCCCGCCCGGAACGAGCCGCACGCGCTTTGCGCTGCGGTTGATGCTCACCTTCAGGTCGTGCACTGGAATGATCTCGCGGCGGAACCCGTAGCCCTCCGGGTTCGGCGGCGCACCGCGGCCGTAAGATGCCTGATCGTTGAGCAGATGGACGATCAGGCGGCCGTCCTTGGTGAAGCACACCGTCTCCACCTGTTCGGCGCCTTCCAGCTCCACCGGCGGCGGTTCTTTCGCCGCCCAACGAATGGCCCTCTGCAACAGTCGCGCCGTGGCGGGCGAATTGTTGAGGAAATAGGCGCGGCCGAGGTCCAGCGGGAACCAGACCACGCGCCCCTTGCCGAATTCGCGCGCCACGAAGGCCGGCAGTTCGGGTCCGCCGGTGCGGACCTGGCCGAGCGCGGCGGCCGGCGCGGATTTCGGGGTCGCGAAACCAATCTCATATGCTTGCGAGTTGCCGGGCTTGTGGGCCATAATCTGGAAACTCTTCGACGGGTCAATGCCGCCCTGCGACCAGGTGCCGAGGCGCTTGAAAATTTCGTCGCGTGCAATGGGGTGGTCGATGCCCCAGACGCCCGCCGAGATGGTGTAGCTTTTGCCGGGCGCGCCGTAATTGACGCCGAAGACATCGCTGAGCGCAAAATCAGCGCGGCGGCGGCCGGCTTCGTCTGATAGCGAGGTTTCGAACGTGGCCACCAGTCCGCCGCCTTGCCGGACATATTCCCGCAGCGCAACGGCTGCCTGTGCGGAAAGCGCGGCGGTATTGGGCAGGGCGATCACGCGATAACGGCTCAACACCTCCGGGGTGAGTTGCCAATCGGAGAGGATGTCCACGGGCAGGTGCCCTTCGAGCACCGCCTGAAACGTGCCGTACGCGTTCTGCACGTAAGGCAGGCTGGCTGCGTCTTCGGTGGCGCCGTAGTGCCATGCAAGGGTGTTCTCCGAATACGCCATCCCCAGCCACGGCATCGCCTGGCTGCCCAGAATCCACTCTTCGCGCTCCTTGATATCCTGCCAGAGAACGCCGCGCCAGTCGAGATTCGAGCCCGTGGTGGGGTTAGGCACGTTGCCGTGCGCCAACATATTCAGGTTGCGGGCACGGAGATCGACCAGCGGCATGGCGTGGGTGCGCATCCACATGAAGCTGGCGCCGTCACCACGGCGGGAGCGCAGCCATGTGTTCTGGAAACTTTCCCGAACGGGCGTGGCTTGCGGCTTGACGCCGGAGGAATCGAAATCCCAGCCGGTCTCTTCCAGAATGGCATCCACGCACTGCTCCAACCGGCTAGAAACGAAGCCGTTGAAGGCGATGTTGTTGTGCCAGCCCCGGTCGTGGTTCACGATCATGGCGAACTCGGGGTTGACGGCGTGGGCGGCTTCGGTCCATTCGAGCGCGGCGTTTTCACGAGTGAATGCCTGGAATTGCATCCAACGCTGGAAGACGAGGTCTTTCGGATCGCGGGTGCGCGGGACAGGTACGCCGAAGCGCTTCTCGAACGCGCGAATGCAGTACGGGTTGCGGCAACCGGCGCGTCCGCCCATGTGCAGCATGTCGATCATGAGGCCATCGACGGGAGCGTCACCCAGGATCGAAACCAGCCGTTTACGAAATGCCTCGACGAACGGCGAAGAGAAACAGGCGTTGTTCTTGACGGGCTTGCCGCTTTCGTCCATCTCGCGCCATTCGGGGTGTTGGGTGAGGATTTCGTCCTGCCGGTCCCAGAAATCGGCGTACAACACGAGTTTCATATTGTGCCTGCGGGCAACGGCCAGGTACTGCCGGACCCATTCGTAGCCGGGTGTGAATTTGCCGGCCGGGAGCGGATCGAGGTGGTTTACTTCCACGTCCGGGACGTTGCCCAGCGCGACGAGCGCGGTAGCGCCGAGGGCCTTAGTGCGCGTCGCCCACTCATCGAGCGACACCGGCTTGTTGCGCTCCCAGTGCCCATAGGCCACGCGCAAGGTCTGGGTAATCCATTTCGGATGGTGCGCGATGGGGCGCTCGTGCCGCAGTTCGGGAAGCGGCTGGGCGCAGGCCGCGGCTACTAGCAGAGCTGCAAAACTTATCGTTCGTATCACTTTTTTCCCTTCTTCTTGGCTGCCTTGGGGCTTTCCGCCATTTCGTGCTCGGCCTGCACTTTGACCTTTTCGCGGAGCGACTCGCCGTACTGCCGGTTTTCTTCTTCGCCGTAGACTACCGGCGGATAGCCCGGAATACGCTCTTCGCGTTCTTCCTCGCGGGCATACTTGCGATGGTAGGCCAGGCGCTCGCGTAACCGGGCGACGAGTTCCGGATGCTCCGCGGCAATGTTGCGCTTCTCGTAGGGGTCTTCGCGAATATTGTAAAGCTGCAGCGGCTGAACGGGCCAATCGTAGTAGTGGGCGCCCTGCTCGATGAATTTCCAGTCGCCGGACCGGATCACCTGCAACGAGTACACGATCTCGTCGTGCGGGGACCGTCCGCGGGAGGCTATCGCGCCCCATGCATCTTTGCCGTCGAGCGGCAGGCCCTTGTCCGTGCCGGCCCCGGCCAGGCGGCAGAAGGTGGGGAAGAGGTCGATGGCGTGCAGCATCTCATCGGTAGCGACGCCGGCGGGAATCTGCCCTGGCCAGCGTGCGGCGGCGGGCACCCGGATACCGCCCTCGTGGTAATCCGACTTGAAACCGCGGTACGGGCCGTTGGAGCCCACCACTCGCGGCCCGCCATTGTCGTTGAGGAACACGACCAGGGTCTGGCGTTCGATCCCCTTGTCGCGGATCGTCTGCAGTACGCGCCCGATGCCGATGTCCAGGCACTCCATCTGGGCGCGCTGCGCGCCGCGCCCGCCCAGGTGTTCGTATTTCTTCAGATACTCCGGCGGCGCTGTGCTGGGGCCGTGCACGGCGTTGAAGGGCAGGTAAAGGAAGAACGGCCGTTTGCCATCATGGTGGGCAATCAGGTTGGACGCCTCTTGCGCCAACAGGAAAGTGGAATAACCCTCCTCGACCACGGGTTTGCCGTTGCGATGCCAGTCCAGGACGCCGCCGCGGGTGTGGGTGTAGGAATCGATGAGCGCACCGTAAAAACCGTAATGGTGGTCGAAGCCCCGCGCCCGCGGCAGGTGGCCGGCCTGCCACTCGCCCAAGTGCCATTTGCCTACCATCCAGGTGGCGTAGCCCGCATCGCGCAGCGCCTCGGCCACGGTCCGCTCGTCGCGGAGCATACCTTGCCGGGCCGACCCGGTGGGGCGCCGCTCGGTCCCCGTCTTCCAAGGATAGCGGCCGGTCATTATGCAGCTCCGCGATGGCGAGCAGACGGGCTGCACGTAGAACTGGCTCATTTTGACGCCTTCGCGGGCGATGCGGTCGATGTTCGGCGTCGGCACTTCCTTGCCGCCATTGAACCCGACTTGCTCCCACCCCATGTCATCCGACAGCAGGACGACGATGTTAGGACGGAGCGCGTTGGCGGGGGCCGCGTGGCTGCGCGACGGCAGCAAGGCACTTAGCCCGCTCATGCCCAGCAGCAGACTGCGCCGGGTCAGTGGGTGGTAACTCTCGTGGATCATGGGCAACACACATCATAAGCCCTGAACGGGTCGCCTTTCCAGATGGAGCCGGAGCGGTCCGTGGGACTTCCCGGCGCCTCGACATCAATGGAACGGCATCTCTACTCGATGACGCGGAAGTCTGCCACAGCTATCCGCCCGTCAACTCCTGGCGGAACGTTTGGCTCTGATCGACCCACGAGTAGCGCATCGGCTTGGGACATCTGGAATGTCATATCCCATCATCGTCAGATCGGTTGACCAAACCAACCGGTGATCGAAATCAGCAGCAGGCGAAACGGATCAAAGGTCGAGCGCATTGGCACAGGAAAGCGGCCACGTCGCACTACAGCTTGAGGTCCTGGCTGTTCGGCGCTCCCACGGCATGCGCCCCCGATCGCTTCCAGAACCAAAAAGCCGCCAGTCCGGCCACCAGAGTTCCTAATCCAAAAAAGATGAACTGCAAGCCGGCCGTGACGAAGAGGAACGTCCAACCCAACAGGGCAATGAAGCTCGGCAGCGGATACAGCCAGATACGGAATGGACGCTCGATATCGGGCCGGCTCGTCCGCAGCATCTGCACGGCGGCAATCTGGCCGACAAACTGGATGAGAATTCTACCTACGAGCAGAGCGTCGATGACCCAACCAAGCGGCAGCAGGCACGCGACCATTGATATGATGCCGATGACCAGCACCGAAACGTGTGGAAACCCCCCGGTGGGGTGCAGTCGCGCGAATGCGGAAAAGAAGTAGCCGTCGAGTGCCGCGGCATATGGGATGCGGCTATAACCGAGCAAAAGCGCGAACACCGAGGCCACGCACGTCCAAAGGATCATCACCGTAATGACAGTGCCAGCCCAGCCCCCGTATATCCTCTCCATGAACTCCGCGGCGATGTACGGCGACTGCATCGCCTCGCGCCAGGGCACCACGCCAATGATGGCGAGATTCATCACCGAGTAAATCAACGCGACAAAAATCACCGACATAATGATTGCGCGTGGGATTACGCGCTCGGGATTTCTGACCTCTCCGCCAACGTAACAAACATCGTAGTAGCCGAGAAAATCGTACATCGCAATCCTCATCGCGCCACCCAGACCAAGCATAAAACCAAGGGAGAAGCTGAATGAATGGGGCGGGAAGTCAAAGGCGAGTTTGGGATTAAAATTCATCACGCCACTCCCGATGACCCACACGACGGTGATCAGCATGCCAGCCCAGAGCACGACGGTCAGCCGCGCGATCGCCGTGATGCGCCTATAGAGCAAAACCATCACGAGAACGCCAACGCCGAGCGCCACGAGTTTATGTTGCAGCGGCCCCATCGAGCGCCAGAAATAGCTCACATATTGCGCGAAGCCGATGTAGCCCGATGCGATCTCCAGAGGACCGCTGAAGATAAACTGCCAGATGAACAGGAACGGCAGCAGTCGCCCCCAGCGCGTGTGCCGGAACGCTTCGCGAAGGTACACATACGTGCCTCCGGACCCCGGCATGGCAGCGGCCAGTTCGCTCCAGATCAGGCCGTCGCAGATGGCCAGAATCGTTCCGAGAAGCCACCCTACCATGCATTGCGGACCGTTCATCGACGCGATGATCAGCGGGATCGTAATGAACGGCCCAACGCCGACCATGTTGCACATGTTCAGCGCGGTTGCCTGCAGCAGCCCGAAGCCACGCTGCAAGCCGTACTTTCCTTTGATGTGCTCGTGTTCGCTGTTCATGATGTGGATTCGTATGGTACTGCTGTGGGTCGAGACACAACTGTGGTGCTGTTAAACGTGAGAATGGCTCGTATGCCGGCGCTGCCCCGCGCACGCGCCGCCGCTTCTCAGAATGGGAACATCTGCTTGAGGTCCTCCGGCGAGGGTCGCCGGCCGTACTCACAGATCTCAAACGCTTGGGCGTATCGGACCTTCCGCCCGCGCTCTGCGCCATAGTATTTGACGAGCGCGTCGCGAAAATTGTCGGCACCCTCGGCATACCGCTTCGCGAGGTTCTTGCGGACCTCATCCCGGCGCCGCTGCCGGCCGGCAGGATCTTCCGGGAATATACCGGGATGGCCATTCGCTCCGCCCTCATGAATCTGTGACTCCATCAAGAGCAGCGCATCCAGCGTTGGTTCGATCATGTCGTCAATCGCTACAGCGACATCCGCCCGGAACGGGTTCGGCCGCTCAAAACGATCCGACGCGTACAGGAATACCGGGTTCTTCTGAAGTGCCGGCACGTCCGGATTGAAGAATGGCACCGTTACCATGTATGCCGAATCCTGCACCAGAATGGATGTGTAGCGGTGATCCGGATGATAGTCATTGGGCCGATTTGTGATCACGATGTCCGCGTTCCATTGCCGAATAAGCCGGGTGATGATCTTGCGGTTCTCCAGTGTCGGCATGATCTCGCCGTCGTGAATGTCCAGGACTTCGGTCGTGACGCCGAGCCCGCGCGCCACCTCCTGTACCTCTTTCAGCCGTCTCTGCGCCAGTGGTCCGCCCGCACTCTGCCAGTGCCCGATGTCGCCGTTGGTAGTTGAGACAAGCTTCACGTGATGACCGGCCTTCGCCCACTTCATCGCCACACCCGCGCCCCGGTATTCAGCGTCATCGGGGTGCGCGCCGAATATGATGATCCGCAGCTTGCCGTCGTTTGGCGGCGTCCGCGAGGGCACAATCGTTCGGACCGGCCGAGTCTGCGCCATGGCCACCTGTGAAAACCAGTCCTTCATCTGTGTACCGATCAAGACTCCAAGGCCACAAACCACCGCCAAGGTGAGGGGCCGGAATCCCATTAGCCTGTTCATTCGATTTTCCTTTCGTGCTGCCTCAATTACGACTCCCCGGTAGTCTATCAATTTCACCGGGACGAGTGAAAATCCAGTGTAGCGCGGCATGCGAAATGCCGATTCTCTTATCAGCTCAGAGAGTCGGAGCGGATTGCACACGATCACATTACTGCTTACTGAAGTACCGAATGGATGACGCGGAAAGCGCTCTTGAACATGGCTATGCCATTTACTGCGCCCAAGGTTCTGAAGTCAGCCGGACGAGCGAAGAATCAGCGCACTGCTCAGCCTGATACGAACGGTCCGCCGGTGCAATAGCCCTGCCGCCACAATAGTCTGTGCTGGCGCCCGACCCGGCCGGTGCGGGCTGCTGACGGTGGAAGCGATACCCGCGCAAGGTTCCGCTCCGGCCACGAAGTCCTGTTATTGCACGCAGCGCCAAAACAAGATCGGGCCAAACCTTCCGGCGAGGCATCTTGCCAGCAGCGTAGCGTGCACGTAACAGTTACGTGCACGCTGAACGGAATTTGCGGGAACTACAGTAGCCGATCTGCACCATGTCAAAACGTGTAACGCAGCGCCAACTGGATAATGCGCGCGTCGGCGGCGGCCGTGAACTGGCCAAAGCGCGCGTTGACCTGGTTGCCTTGGCTGTCGAAGCGGGCAGTTGTATCCAGGCCGTTGAACTGCGTGTGGTTGAAGACATTGTAGAGTTCCGCACGGAACTGGAGTTTCATTCCCTCCCGGACGGCAAAGCCCTTAAAGATCGCAAGATCGAAGTTATTGATGCCGGGACCGCGGATGGAAGTGCGGGCGCTGTTGCCGAAGGTACCGACACGAGGCTGTTTGAAAACCTCGGTGCGGAAGTTGTGGGAGAAGGTGCGCTCGTCCTTAGGCAGGATGGGGTTCCCGGTGATGTCCGGGCGGGCGCCCTGGGATGAAGTGCCGGTATAGTCGGTCGCGGTCACCGAGGCGAGGCCAATGGCGAGGGGCCGCCCGCTGGAGAAGGTGGTGATGCCGCTCAACTGCCAGTTGCGGAGAGCCATGCGGGCCACGGGGTTGTTCCAGTGGGGCACGGGAATGTCCCAAAGGTAATTGATCTTGGCGACGTGGGTGCGGTCAAAGGACGACAGGCCGTAGTTCCAGACGCGCACGGGCAGCAGCGGGGTGACGTTGCTGCGGTCGTCGTCGTTGTAGTCTAACGACTTCGACCAGGTCCAGGCCAGCCCGAACTGGATGCCGCCGGCGAAGCGCCGGTTGGCGGAAACCTGGAGCGAGTTGTAATTCGAACTGGAGCCCGGCTCGGTGATGACGATGTTGTTGTAGCCGATGACCGGGCGCAGGAAAGCGGGCGCGAGCGGGCGGCCGGGAGTGGTGGGATCAAAGTTGGCCGGATTGAAATTGGCGCCGGTGGGGATAGGGTTGAGGTCGCGCTGCCAGTAAAGGTGCCGGCCGATGGTGCCGGCATAGCCGGCTTCCACGACGGTCCGCCAACCCAAGTTCTGCTGTATGGACAAGCTGTAGTTGGTGACGGTGGGAACCTTGCCCTGGCGGTCGAACGCCTGGACGTTGGAGGGGAAGTTCAACCCGGGGGATGCGAGCAGGGTGGACATTTCCCCGAAGTTGACCACGGGCGTGTAGACGAGCGGCGGCTGGGCGGTCATGCCAAGCCAGGAGGTCATGCTGAGGCGGTTGTAGCCGACGCCCATGCCGCCGCGGATGGCGGTCTTGCCCTTGCCGAAGACGTCATACGCGAAACCGAAGCGGGGGCCGAGCATGATGCCGCGGCCGTCCATAAGGCCGCGCGGGTAACCCCTGTCGAGGGAGGGTGTGACCATCCCGTTGGCCGGATCGCCATAGCCGGGGGCTACGGCGCCGATGGCGATCACCGGGTACGCCTGACCGTTGATGGGGTTGATGCCGATGCGGCGGCCCTGGGCGTCGAGTCCGGGCTGGATGAGGCGAACCTGCTTCGCGCGATCAAAGAGCGTGGCGTCGTATCCGGCGATGGCGTTATTGTTGTCGTAGATCGGGGGCACCCAGTTGAACCGCAAGCCGATGTCGAGCGTGAGGCGGCGTGCTACCTTCCAGTTGTCCTGGACGAACCACTCGATGCCGCCGCCGCGCGAGAACATGCGCGGGCGCGTGGTGGGTTCGGAATAGGAGTTGAACACTCCCAGGACGGCGTTGGCGTAAGCGTAGCCGGCATCCAGCGGATTGTTGGCGCTGCGGCCGAAATCGAAACTACCGTTGAAGGGAACGGCCTGGTTGACGTCGCGGCGGAACCACTCGCCGTAGATGCCGGCCTTAAAAGTGTGGGGGCCGCGGATGAGTGTGACCTTATCGTTCCAGGTGAGGATGTCGTAGTTATTGGTGGCCGGAAAACGGCCGTTGACGTTGTGGCTGGCCGCGTTGGGCACGCCGCCGAAGGTGGCCTGGGGGATGATGCCGTAGGGGTTGTTGGCGGGCACGAACTGACCCAGGGTGAAGCCAGCGGAGGTGCGCTCGATGCGCGACAGGGAATCCTTCTGCCAAGAGGTGCCTTCCGGATTGCGCAGCCAGCCGGCGTGGAATTCGTTGATGGTGGTGGGCGAGATTACGCGCGTGTAGCGCGCGGCTACGGCGCGGTTGGGGGCGTGGAAGCGCTGGCGGAAAGCGGGCCAGGTGGCATTGTTGCCGGTGGAACCGACTTCGCCTTCCGATACCTCGTCGAAGCCGTTATAGGTCACGAAAACCTGGTTGGCGGAACTGAGATTGAGATCGACCTTGAGCGTTTCGGTGCGGCGGGGCGAGTTGATCTCGTTGGTGAACAGGTAATTGTAATTGCCGCGCGAGACGGAGCGGTCGAAGAAGTTGGGCGCGTCGAAGACATCGAGCAGGGCCTTGCCATTGCGATCGATGCGGGAGGCGGGGACGCGGTTGCCGGGGAAAGAAGCGCCCGAGCGGGGATCGCGGATTGAAATGAGGCGGTCGTTGAGATCGAGCGATTGCGAGAAGTCGCCCTGACGTTCTAGCGCGGTCGGCATGTTGAGGTTACGCACCGCACCTTCGCGGTTGGGCCAGTATTCCTGGCTCCAGAAGAAGAATAGGCGGTCGCGGTTACGGTTGAACAGTTTGGGGATGACCACCGGACCACCGACGTTGTAGCTCCAGGTGTTGTAACGGTAGCGCGGCTTGGAGACGCCGTTGAAGTTATTGAAGAAGTTGTTGGCGTTGAATTGCTCGTGGCGCTTGAAGTAGCTGCCGAGGCCGTGGAAGTTGCGAGTGCCGCTTTTGGCGACGATCTGGACGTTGGAGCCGGCGTTGCGGCCATGCTCGGCCTGGTAGTTGCTAATGAGGACCTGCACCTCGCTGACGGCGTCCATGTTGATGTTCATCTTCATGGCGAACCCGTTGTCCATATCGACAGTGGGGATACCGTCGATGGTGACGTTGTTGGCAGTACGGCGGTTGCCCATGACGCTGAAGTCGGTGCGGCGGTCGAGGGAATTGGATTCCTGGGTGACCACAACGCCCGGCAGGAGTTGCACCAGGGAGGCGGGATTGCGCCCCTGGATGAGGAGGCCGCTCACCTGGGCTTCGGTGACCACGCCCGCGCGCTCGGAACTTTCGGTTTTTACGGCGGCGGCTTCCCCGGTAACATTCACGGTTTCGCTGGCTTGGCCGATGGCGAGGGCGACGTCTCCGGCGGAGATGCGCTCGCCGCTGGCGAGGGTGATGCCTTTGCGATCGAGGGTCTTGAAACCGCCGTGCGATACGGTCATTTCATAGCGGCCGGCTTCGATGCCGATGAAGGAGAAGGTGCCGTTCGGCTCGGCCTCCAGGCTACGGACACGGCCCGTTTCGACGTGGGTGAGGGTGAGTTTCGCGGCCGGGACGGGCAATCCGCTGGGATCCACCACCCGTCCAACCAGAGAACCCGTGATTATCTGAGCCAAGGTGACGATGGCGAGAAGAAATAGGGGAACAAGTCGTCGCATGGAGAGTGATTATATTCTATTTGTGCTCGTTGTACACGCATACAGACACCCATCATAATCAAGCAGCGCCGCCTGGATCTGTTCCATCTGACGTGCGAACGCAGGTACATCCAGGCCGACTTTCACCCATTCAGACGCAACAGCGTCAATGGATAGATTGGCTCGGGTAGTGCCGCGCCGCGTCGACGTCTCCAGATTGTTAAGTGAACAGTCTTGGTGCTAAATGAACTTGTACTCGCCCGGAATGGGTAGCGGTGTCGCCGGAAACGACGCGTCCAGACCGAAGGCCTTGGGCATCAGATCGAGCTTGGAGTTCATCATCATGTCCCAGGTGATTTCCATCCCCGAATAGGCCGCCTCGCGACCCATCACCGCCGTCATGGTGGATTCGGCCATCGCCATCGCGCGGTTCTGGTAGGGTCCTTCGCCGCGGATGCTCTTCAGCATCTCGGTGTGCTCGTTCACTTGCGGGTGCGGCCCCGAGTCGTCGCTTAGCGAGAGTTGGACGCGTCCTTTGCTGCCCACGATGATTTCGCCATTGCCGCCCGGCAACCCGGCGGGGTACTGGCGGCAGTTGCTGGTCATGTGCGCGCCGTTCGGGTAGACGAAGTCGGCGCTCAGGTGGTCGTAGATGTTGCCGTACACCTCGTTATTGCGCGGGCGCCAGATGCAGCCGCCGGACGCCATGACCTTTACCGGATGGGCGTTGAAGAACCAGTTGATCACGTCGATGTTGTGGATCTCCTGCTCCACGATCTGGTCGCCGCACAGCCACACGTAGGAGTACCAGTTACGGTGCTGCCACTCCATGTCGGCCCACTTCGTGTTGCGGGCCTTCTGCTTGATCACCGGGCGGCCCAGCCACCAGGCGTAGCCGGCCAGAATCTCTCCCATCTCGCCGTTGTGGAACTTCTTCGCCTGTGCAACGTAGCCGGGGTGGGATCGGCGCTGCGCGCCCGCCATGACAGTGAGCTTGAGCTGCTCGGACTTGCGCGCGGCGGCCATGAAGCGGCGGATCCCCACCGGGTCGGTGCCGAAGGGCTTTTCAGCGAACACGTGCTTTTTCGCCTCCACGGCCGCTTCGAAGTGGATCGGCCGCCAGCCGGGAGGCGTGGCCAGCATGACGATATCGACGTCGCTCGAGATGAGCTTTTTATAGGCGTCGAAGCCAGTGTAACGGTACTCAGGTCCGACCTTGACGCGTCCCGGCAGGGCGCCGATCTCCTCTTTGGTGAGTTCGCGAAACTTGCCGTCGCGCTCCACCGGGAAGCCCGAGCGGTTCGCGAGGAACTTGGGGTCCCGGAGTCTTCGCAGCGAACCTTCGAGTTGGTCCTCGAACAGGTCGGCCATCGCGACGAAGTCCACGTTCTCCGTGCCCAGCAGCATGTCGGCGACAGCTGCCGTGCCTCGCCCGCCGCAGCCGATCAGCCCGGCTTTGAGGCGCGCTTTTCCGGCGCCCCGGACTTGTTGCGGCTTGACGATGGTGAAGGCTGCGGTTCCCGTAGAGAGGGCGGCGGACCGCGTCAGAAAAGATCTCCGGGAAACCGGAGGACGTTGGTTGGACATGTTCATATCGTAACTCTCTCGAACAAGCCACAGTCTTGACATGTGCGTGCCGCCCTGCCAGGGTTCAGTACAACAGCTTCAGAGCAAAGTACACTATTCGCTGCACGTGGCCCAGTTCGGCGGATACGGTTCCGAAGGCGGTGCTGTTGGCAGTCCGCTAAGGGTCTGTCGGAGCCAAGGCAACAACAGGGCGCAAGTTTGCAGGTCTCCCTAGATCGACCGCTTCAACTGCTCGAACTCGGCTTTGATTTCCTTCAATTGCCCCGCAGCCGCCGGATCGTTCACCACGTTGGACATTTCGTGAGGATCGGCTTTGAGGTCGTACAACTCGTCGGTTTCGTGGATCTCTGGGTATCGAATGTACTTCCAGCGATCGGTCCGAATGCCTTCCATGCTAGGGGTGTCTGTGAAACCCGCTTCGATGGAATACTCATAGAGGAATGACGTGCGGAGCTTCTTCTCTCGGCCAGAGAGGAGCGGCACCCACGACTTGCCCTGCACCGCGGCTGGAATCGGCAACCCGGCGAGGTCCAGGAATGTGGGGGCCATGTCGATGTTGAGCGCCATCTCCGAGGTCACGGTTCCGGGGCGGACCAGCGCGGGGTAGCGCATCAGCAGCGGAATCCGCAGCGACTCCTCGTACATCGCCCGCTTGTTCGTAAGCCCGTGCTCGCCGTGGAAGAAGCCATTGTCGCCGGCGAAGACGATGACCGTGGAATCCAGCGTGCCTTGCCGCTCCAGCTCTGCGAGCACCTTGCCGATGCTTTCATCCACGGCGAGCAGCGTGCGCAGATAGTTGCGGTGATTGAGGTCGTAGTCCGGATGATTGACCACGCCGGTCTTCCCTTCCGCTCTTTTCCGGACCCACTCGGGCTTGCCTTCCAGCGTGTCTTTCGCGCTCGCCGGTACCGGCAGCTTGGCATCCGGAAAGGCGTTCTTGTGGCGTTCCGCGGGAATCACGGGCAGGTGGCAGGCCTTGTGGCCGAAGTGCATGCAGAAAGGCCCGCTGCGTTTCTGCGAGAGCCACTCCACGGCATAATCCGTCAGGAGGTCGGTTACATAGCCGCGGACCTTTTGTTCCTTTCCGTTGAGCAGCAGCAACGGATCGTTGTAAGCGCCTTGGCCCAGGAAGGTGACGGAATGGGAGTAGCCGGGGCGCTCGACCATGCTGCCCATGTGCCACTTTCCGATCTGAGCCGTGTCGTAGCCGGCGCGCTGTAGCAGAGTCGCGAAGGTCACGGTGTCCAGGGGAAGTTTTGTCGAGTTGTTCCGGATGCCGTGCCGGTGCGCGTACTGGCCGGTCATGAAACACGCGCGGCTGGGAGAACAGAGCGATGTTGTGACGAAGGCATTCGCGAAATGAACACCTTCCCGGCCAATGCGGTCCATATTGGCAGTTTTGAGGCATGGGTGCCCCATCATGCTGAGGGAGTCCCAGCGCTGATCGTCCGTCAGAATAAACAGGAAGTTGGGCCGGTTGGAGGCAGCCTTTCGCGGCAGGCCGAGCAGCGCGGGCGCCGCGGCGAGCCCCGACGCGTGCTGCAAAAAGTTACGGCGTGAATGTGTCGTTAACATAAGTCACTCTTGAACGCCTCGGATCGGACGACGGCTGGTTTATTTGACCAAACGGAGTCAGCTCAAGCTCCAGGTTGAGACCAGACCCCGAGTTTTCGGTCACGGCTACCCTATCCCAATCTCTTCCCGCGTGACAGATAGCGTGGCGCGCAGTAGCGGTCGCCCTGCGGCCTTCCGTCTGAGCCAGGCATGTCGCCGAAGGGGTCGCCGGTCTGGTTCATCATCTCGTAGAGCCGCGCGCGCATATCGTCTACCTGAGGGCGGTAGTTCGCGTCGCTCGCGATGTTACGCATCTCCTCGGCGTCGCGCTCCAGATCGTAGCACTCGTCGATGTCGAAGCCGTTAAACACGTACTTGAAGCGCTTGGAGATCGCCATGCGCTGCGTGTACAGAAACTCGCCGCCGTAATAGGCGCACAGCAGTTGATCCGGCCAGTCGCTCCGGTCGGGGTTGTCAAACAGCGGTTGCAGCGCGCGCCCGTCCCCCGCGAACGGCAGCGGCTTGGCGCCCGCGGCCTCCACGTAAGTATTTGCCAGATAGTGCGTCGAAACCAGGTTGGAGGAGCGCGAGCCCGGCTTGATGCGTCCCGGCCACCGCACGATCAGCGGCACCCGATAGCACTCCTCATAAGGAATCCAGCCCTTGATCCACATGCGGTGCGCGCCAACCATATCGCCGTGGTCCGAAGTGAGCACAACCATCGTGTTGTTGGCTTGTCCGGTCTCTTCCAGCGCGTCGAGAATCCGACCGATCTGTGCGTCGGTCTGCTCCACAAGCGCGTAGTAGTGAGCGCGCCCGGCGCGGTAATCGTCTTCCGTTACATTGCCCCAGCTCTGCGACTCCCGCCGGTGTAATCCCGGTTTGCCCTCAAACGAATCGTAGAAGCTCTTTGGAACCTTGATCGACCGTGGATCGTACCGGTCCAGATACTTCTTCAGCGGCACGTACGGGTCGTGCGGTTGCACGAAATGCGCCTCCAGGTGCCAGGGCTGCGTCCCCTTAGCGAATCGACGCATCATGCGGATGGTGCACTCCGCGCGGAAGTATTCCGGCGTATCTTCCTCGGCGCCTTCCCTGTAGCCCCACATCTCAAACGGCTGGCTGCCCGGCCACGAAAACTGGCGTGTGGTGACCCCCCGCAGTTTCTTCGGCCGCTGGACGTTGTCCGGGTTGTCGCCCCCTTTGCCGGGCTGGCGGCCCGGCGGCTTCAGATCGGCGATCTCATCGAACCCGAAATCGAGCGGCCCGCGCACCTGCGAGGCGTGCCACTTACCCACGTAGCCTAGCCGGTAGCCTGCCTCCCGCAAGCGGTTCGAGTACAGCACCACATCATCGAACATGTCACGATGCACCGAGGGTGGGGAATGCACCTGGTTGAACACGCCGTTGTGCCAGTGATATCCCCCCGATAGCATGATCGCGCGTGCCGGACAGCACACAGCCGCGGGTGTGTACGAGCGCTCGAAGGCCATCCCGGATTTCGCCAGCCGGTCCATATTCGGCGTGCGGCAGTCTGAGCGCCCCAGGATGGTGGCCCACTGCTGCTGGTCTGTCATGATGTGCAGAATGTTCGGCTTCCCTGACGGCGCCGTCGCCATCGCCCCCGTGGCTGCCCCCGCGCCCAGCAGCAGTTCCCTTCGGTTCAAATTCATGGTCATATCGGTCTTCTCCTGCCAATTCAGCTTCGGGTTCTTTTACGCCATCTCGCGATGAAACGTACCGTTGGTGATGCCGCGGCCGCTTTCGATGTACGCTGCCACCTGCCGGCGCAGTTCTTGCACCACCTTGGGCTGTTGAGCGGCCACGTTGACCAGTTCTTCCGGATCTTTCTTGAGGTCGTAGAGTTGGTCGGCGTTCTTCCTCTCCGGCCCGGTCCATGTGGTGATGAGGGCCCACTCTGGCGTGCGAACGGTCGCGTGCGTGCCCCACCCGGTGAACACGGTGTCGCGCAGACCTCCCGTGCGGTTGCCAGCCAGCAGCGGACCCATGCTCTGTCCGGTAACCCGCCGAGGGGGCTTGAGGTCCAGCAGTTCCATCAGGGTGGGAACGATGTCGGGGTGTTGCACAAACCCGGAAATCTTGCGTCCGTCGAAGTTCTTGCGCGGATCGTAGATGATCAGCGGCACACGCGTCACCTGGATCCGGATCCGATCTTCGCCTTTGTGCAATTGCCCCTGTTCCCCCATCATGGTGCCGTGGTCAGCCGTGAGCATAATGATCGTGTTCTTCATCAGGCCCAGCGCCTCCATTTTCGCAAGCAGCTTGCCGAGCCATGCGTCCACCATGCTCAACAGCCCGAAATAGAGCGATCGCACGTGCTCCACTTCCAGTGGCGTCATGTCCTTTGTGACGTTGGGAGGGTGAATCAGCCTCGGCCCCTTATAGTCCTTCTTCATGTAGAGCCGGTAGTATTCGTCGAAGGGATCCCACAACTCGTGGGGAGAAAAAGATTCGACGTGCAGGTAGAACGGGTGACTCTCCTCCGCGTTGCGATCGAGCCATCGCGCCGCGTCGGCGAACACGCGCGCGCACAGCCAGTCCTCTTCCTTCTTCCAGTCCTGCCGGTTCAATAAGAACTGCCGGACCATGTTGGCGGCCATTGGCTGCGACGGGTGCAGGTAGCGCGCCACGTCGATCTTGCCGGCAGGGCCGCTTTCCCAGCGGTCCTGCTCCTGCCCGCGCGTCCATCGCCAACAATCGAAGCCACGCTGAAAGTTCTTCCCCGGCTTAAACGTGTGGTACAGATCCGACACCACCGCCGTGCGGTACGATGCTGCCTTGAGCATCTCCGCCAGGGTGATATCTTCAGCGAACAACTGGTGCCACCCACGGATCCGCACCTGATCGTCGGGCTGCGCAATCTGCATCGTCGGGAAAATGCGACGCCCTGTGTAGAGCACGCGCCGCATTGGAATGGTTGGCAGGCATTCTGAGTACGCTTCAGTGAACAGCGCCGACTTCGCAGCCAAGCGGTCCGCGTGGGGTGTCTTGATCCAGCCGTTGCCGTAGCAGCCGAAGTAATTCGCGCCCCACGTATCCACGCAGATCGTGATCAGGTTGAGGCCGTTGCCCTTCTGCACCGCAGGCTGCTCGAATTGCCCAGCAACCGGCGCCTGGGCTCTGCCTACCTGCACCGCCGCGGCCGAACCGGCGCCGGCCGCTATCAAATGTCGACGGGAAAGTTTGTTCATTTGGGAAAAAATTAATTTTACTACTATGGGAGGTTGAACAAGGTCGATCGCATCTCTAACCTCAGCGCGCTTCTGATCGTGGACGAAATTGCAGCTACGAACAACAGCCTGTTCTACAAGACCCACGGCGTGCTTTCGTAAACCAGGGAAAGCTAATCCCGCTAGTAGCCCCCGGTGATCTGAGCGCAGCGATTTCACGGCCACTTCACGACCAATTCGCCCGGTGAACACGGCCCTTTCGACGCCGGTTTCCCGCGCGGATGGGCGGCCGCATTCTTTCGCGGCTTATTCATCGCAACGTGCAGCAGGGTTAGCCCGAAGGTCCTGCGGCCAAAAGCAGGGTAGGGTGACTACCGTCACAAGACACTTTCGGCGTGTGCATAATCGGGCACCACTGAGCCTTTTCAGGTAAGTTTCCTCGTTTTTCGCCGCAGGTAACATCTGTGTCGCCCGGAGTTGCATTTGGTGACCGGATTGCTTCTCTTTGGTGATAACACCGAAGGAAGGTACGTATGTCTAACGACGCATTCACTGTGATTCCCATGGCTGCTTGCCCGCAACTGCCACCCGAACCTCATGATGCCCAGCAGTGCCGCCGCCAAGGGGCGAGTTTCGCGGACATTCTCACGATTGGCGCTGATCCAAAACTCGGTATCTATTTGGTCGAATTGTCCAAGCAGTTCGGGTGGACGATTTCCCGCGTGCCCGGTTGGGAAGCCGCGGATGAGTTCTTGCGTGATACCAAAGCTGCTGTGGCGATCTGCGAGGAGATCCTTCCGGATGGTTCCTGGCGCGATGCGGCCGGCCGGCTGCACTCCATACCGAACGCGCCAGCGTTGGTTGTGATCGGAGACAATGAGGCTCTTCTGGATGAAGTCCTGGCCTTCGGCGGATTCGATGCGCTGACAGGGCCGCTACGCGATTCGGACGTTGTCTGGAGCATTGCTAGCGCCTGGCAGGCATGGATGAAATGCTTTGAAAACGACGGCAGCGGAGACCTGCGATGTTCTGGTGCCTGAGGTCAGGTTGCCCGAGGCACTGCGGGACCCGCAGGCATCCTGGTTGTGCCGATCGGATGATGTACCGTGCCCTGTTCCTCCTGCTGACATTCGCCCTACTCGTGAGCCTGGGTATGGGACTGAAGTGGCTCGATGGAGCTGCCGGTTCAAGATCCGTGCCCGAACCGCCGCCACTCAGCTCGCCGGAGATACTCGAGCTGGTGGGCGAGGCCTAGGATGACGCAAGAGAGCGGATCCTGAGCAACGTTGACAGGAAGTCCGCAATCCCTGCTGATGAACTTGTCCAAGTTCCGAAGCAACGCCGATCCGCCGGTCAGCACAATTCCCGTCTCGACCAGATCCGCACTGAGTTCGGGAGGCGCCTGCTCCAACGCCTCCCGAATCGCATTTACGATCCGGTGAACAGGCATCAAGAGGGCCTCCCGAATCTCGCAGCCGCGGACTGTAGCTTCGCGTGGAATACCCTGGGCGATGCAGCGGCCCTTGATGCGCATGCTCAATTCTTCACCGTCCGGCATGGCGGATCCGATCTGGATCTTGAGCCGCTCGGCTGTTCGCTCGCCGATGACGAGCTGATGCAGGGCTCGAATGCGCTCCGTGATCGCGGCATCCATCTCGTGGCCGGCGATCCGGATTGCCTGGGCGTGAACGGAGTTCGCGAGCGATATGATCGCAATGTCGGTCACGCCGGCGCCAATGTTGACAACCATGCGACCGCGGCACTCCTCAATCGGCAGACCAGCACCCCGGGCGGCTGCCAGCACCTGTTCAACGAGCAACACATCGGTGGCGCCTGCATTCCGTAGTGACTCTATGATTGCCCGGCGTTCGACTTCGGTTATTCCGCCCGGAACGGCCATAACCACCTTGAGACGGTGCAGAGGACCGGTGATGCGCGCCTTCCCCAGGAAGCGCTGCAACATGCCTTCGCAGAGTTTCAGGTCGCTGATGATTCCGGCTCGGATAGGCCTGGCAGTGTAGAACTTGCGGGGTGTCCGGCCAAGCCCGGCTTCCGCTGCATCTCCCACCGCCTCAATATCGCCGGTGTCGGCGTGGACGGTGACAAGCGACGGCTCTTTGACCGCAACCCCGCGGCCTTTCACATAAAGCACCGTGTTAGCCGTGCCCAGATCGAGACCAACATGTGTCGAAGAAAAACTAATCACGACTCAATCCCTGTGAAATGCTCCGCTCGCACCGGGCAGACGAATTCAATCTCCGCCGACACCAGTCGCCTCCGGTTGATAACTGACGTCTAGCACCTTGAGCCGCCTTACTCCTTTAGGAACTCGCCACTCGATCGCGTCACCGACACGATAGCCCAGCATGGCGGTCCCGATCGGGGCCAGTACGGAGATTCTATTGTCACGGCCGGCCTGGCTTGGGAAAACGAGATGGTAGACCCTCTCGGCTCCGGAATCCAGGTCCCGCAATCGGACCTGAGAATTCATAGTCACGACGCCGCGCGGGATTGCCTCGGGCCGGACGACTTCGGCGCGATCGAGTTCCTGCTCGAGCATGTCGAGATATTCGAGGTCCGGGGAGTTACCGCCCCGCCGGCTCCCGATGAGCCGCCGAAGCTTTTCGCTATCGGCGTTGGTGATGTATATGCGGTCCCGCATGTGTCAGACCTCCTCGTAATGCTGCACGGATCCGTGCTTCTGAACGATGTACTAGTGCAACTCAGAGGCCACGATGCCAGGCGGTCCAACGGCGTCAGAAGGCACTCATCATCGAATACGCTGCCCGAAAACGCGCATCACTGGCCGCTGGCATCCACTAGACAGGCTCGTGAGAACGGATTCCGGGCGCATTCCGGCCGCTGGCGCCAGAAAGCGGCGGCGGATGCGATGGTTCTCGGATTGCATCAAGTCGGCGTGAGGCCTGACAAGAGATGAGCAAAGGACCACCACTGCTGACGTTCCGGATTGCGGAGCCGCACCCGGTTGCCTTACGCATGTTGCGGAGAGCACTCGCGCAGCGGGGCCTGCGCACACCAGCGGAGTTGGACGTCACTACAAGGATTCGGCAGGAGCTTGGCGCCGGGGTGGCACCGTGCGTCGTGCTTTACGTCGACGATCCAGCGGTGCTGCTCGAAGCGGTCGTTTTTCACCGGGGTGCGGGCCTGCTGATTCCACAACCGGTCGTTGTGACCGGAGACAGTCGCTACACCGAAGTGCTCGTGCGCAGTACTGAGTCTCTAACGAACGAGACGCCCGACAGCGTTCGTGGTCCGCTTCTGGACCTTCAAACGCGGATCACCCGGGCTATTGAAACGATCGCGGAACGGCAGGAAGCGAACTTAACCGTCAGTAGTTGACGTGACGTTGCGATACCCGAGATGAGGGATTGTTTCCTGGATCATCGGACTAAAGCCGGTAACGTCCCAGTGCATAGAATGATTCGATTTGAGAAGCCTACGCTCCGTGGAGGCGCACCATGCTTACGACCACAGGAATGCCCCAACGTCGATTCCAGGACGACTTTATGACCCGGTTTGCCCGGCGCAGTTCCCGATTGCCATTGTCTAGCTGTACGCTGGTGATGATTGAGAAAGAGGTTTAGGCTACGCGGGCGTTCAGTATTCTCGTGAACCAAATACCGGGGGAACCGTGGCGAAGGCGGGCGATCATCGGATCTGCCTTGCTTTCCGCCGGGCTTCTCGATTGGCTGGCCGGAGGTTCGTTTGCCCTCGTCTACAGCGTCCCGGTAGCTCTCGCGGCACTATCTGAGGGCTGGCTTGGTGGAGTGGCCGTTGCGGTCCTATCCTCGATCGGCTTGTTCGCGCTCCCTCAGCACAACGCCGTAGCCGGCAAGATTGCGGAATCGCTCGCGCTGTTGTGTCTGGCGTGGTTGGTCGACCTGGTAGCGGCCCGCGAGCGCAGACTCAGCCACCACTATCAGCAGGTTGCCGAACAACTCAGCAGTGTGTACGAGAAAGTTCAGGCGAACTTCGATGGCATGAAGCGCGCCGAGCGGCTGTCGGCCATCGGTCAGCTCTCGGCTGGTCTGGCGCACGAAATCCGGAATCCTCTGGCGAGTATCTCCGGGGCGGCCGCCATTTTAGCCCGGCGCCAGGACCTCGATTCGAAGAACGCGAGGTGCTTGGAAATCATCACGAGTGAATGCCAGCGGCTCAATGGCCTGCTTACGAATTTCCTGAATTTTGCGCGCCCACGCCCACCACGTCTTCAGAGCGTACAACTGGAGCCTGTCCTGGAGAACGTACTCGGGCTGGCCAGTCACGGAGTCCGCGGCAAGACCGTTCATCTTGAAAAAAGGATCGAACCTGGTCTCCCGCCTGTCGAATGCGATTCCGAACAACTGGAGCAGGTGCTTCTCAATCTGATGATCAATGCCATTGAAGCAAGCTCGGATGGCGGGACCGTAACGCTCTCGGCTCAGGCAAAAGAGGGCAGGATCGCCATCGGTGTGGTGGATCATGGGTACGGCGTTGCGCCAGCCCACATCGACAGTCTGTTCGATCCGTTTTTCACCACAAAAGAACATGGGACAGGGTTAGGGCTGCCCGTTGCCCATCAGATCGTGAGGCAGATGGGAGGATCATTGCTGGCACGTGCAAATGCAGACCGTGGCATGACATTTTCGGTGGTTCTTCCGGCCAAGGCGCAAAACTCATGAATTCTCCGCGCATTCTCGTTGTCGATGACGATGATAACCTGCGTTGGGTACTCCAGACGCAACTTGAACAGATGGGGTACGCCGTGATCACGGCCGCCGATGGCATGAAGGCGATCGAGGTGATCGAGAAGGAACTCCCAGCCCTCGTCCTGACGGATCTGAAAATGCCCGGCATGTCCGGAATGGAGTTGCTCGAGCAGATCCGGCGCGACTTTCCCGAACTTCCGGTGCTCATAATCACCGCGTTCGGGACGATCCAAAACGCGGTTCAGGCAATGCGGGCAGGTGCTTACGACTATCTGGCGAAGCCCATCGACTATGACGAACTCGCTCTTTCCGTGAGCCGCGTGCTGGAGCACTTTCGCCTGGTGGAAGAGGTCCGGACGCTGCGGGCGAGTCTGGACCGGAAGTACGGCTTTGAAAACATCATTGGCCATTCGGAAGCGCTTCTATCGCTGCTCGATACGGCGGCGCGGGCTGCGCAAAGCAATTCGACCATTCTCATCCATGCCGAAACAGGCGCCGGCAAGGAGCTCCTGGCAAAGGCCATACATTTCAACAGCAGGCGCCGCGACAAGCCATTCGTCACCATCAACTGCGGCGCTATTCCGCGCGACCTGCTGGAATCCGAGCTATTCGGCCATGTTAAGGGATCGTTCACCGGAGCACTGGCGCACAAGGCCGGGAAGGTCGAACTGGCGGACCGGGGGACGCTGTTTCTGGACGAGATCGGGGAGATGCCTGGCGACCTTCAAGTGAAACTGCTGCGCCTAATTCAACAGGGCGAACTGGAGAAGGTGGGCGCCACCTCGCCCGTCAAAGTCGACGTGCGCTTTGTCGCCGCCACACACCGCAATCTGCGGGCGATGATCGAGGACGGAACCTTCCGCGAAGATCTGTATTACCGTCTGGCTGTGATTCCCCTGGAGTTGCCACCCTTGCGGGACCGGGCCGAAGATATTCCCGAATTGGTGCAGCGCTTCTTTCTCAAGGCAAAGGAAGCGCAAGGCCGCCCCGAGCTGGTTTTGCCGGCCAGCCTCCTGCCTCGGTTCCAGGAGTATCGATGGCCAGGGAATGTGCGCGAGCTGGAAAATGTTATTGAACGGATTGCGGTTCTGGCACGCGGTGATGAGATCACGCTTGCGGACCTGCCCGATTTCCTCCGCCGCGAACGGCCCGCCGTGGATATGCTGCAATTGGAACTCCCGGCTCGGGGTATCAGCCTGGAGGCCGTCGAAAAGGAGTTGCTAGTTCGGGCGATAGAGAAGTTCCACGGCAACCAGACGCACGCAGCCAAGTACCTGGACATCAGTCGAAAGGCATTGATCTATCGGATGGAGAAGCATGGCATCCGGAAGAAAGCTGCTGAGGACGAGGAGGAGTACGAGGCTCCGGAGGATGTGTAACTGCGCTGACCACCGATTCCGGCGCAACGTCCTCACGAGCAACATCGATTCGCTGCCGCAATTGATGCAGGTTTTTTGATACCAGCTCAAGGTTTTTGAGCGCGGACGTTGGGATTGGCTGCTGGTGGTCGCGAGCGATCTCGAGCAGCCATCGGATGCTATGCACGTGTTCCGCGGCGAGCGACAGATCCCGCCGCCACGTGTCATCTATCAGCGCACCCATATCCGGATCCGGCGTGGCTGTGAGATCGTGCGTGATGGCATAGTCTCCTCGTTTGGGCGCCGGCATCGTGTCCGCGCGCCTGGCAACCTGTCGCCTCCACAGACTGATACCAACAAGTGCCACGGCCAAAGAGACCAGAGCCGCGGCCGGCCAAGCCAATGTCGCCCACGCAACAACGAAAATCAGGGCGTACGCGACCACGAACCATATCATCAGCACACGACCCTTCGTTTGCATATCCGTGGTAGTGCACGGCAGGGACCATACATACGCTGCCGAGAAACTCAGGCGGAATTGGCCGCTCCGGTGCACTGGTGCTTTCCGGCATACTCTTCTCCGGCGGACCCACCAAGTCGGCCTCCGTGGCCGAGTATTCCTGGTTCAATGATTTTCGTTGGATGCGTTGCTGCGGAACGTGCGGCATACGCATCTTGCTCACGCGTCGGGATCGTATCGCCATGCCCCCCAAAACGCGAAAAAGTACGCCTCTGCCTCGCCACCGGTACTGTCTGAAAACGGACAGCGCTGCGCGCTTTTGGGCAGCGAACGAAGCGTTGCGCCACGATAACGCAGCATCTCGTTCACAAATTTGGAGACCGGGATTGGACCGCCACTTGCTCACTAAAGGGTGGATCGCAAAGGAGCACGCTTAGACGATGAACTGCGATGTGTTTGGTGATCTTCAGGATTGGGGCCGTGTCCTCGATCGCATCGGGAAGCTCAGGGAGGATGGGACGCTCGACGACCATCAGTCGGGTTTGGCGCGTGTCGCCCGGTATCCATCCAACTGGCAACTCAGGAAAGCTGCCCTTCGTGCGATCGCCGAACTGAAACGGCCAGGCGACGAGATCGCTCGAGTGGCCGTTCAGATCCTGCTCGATGATGACGGCGATCTGGAGACACGGATACTGGCGGGCAACGCGCTGCGTGGAGCACTGAACAACAGCGGCGGCGCCACAATCAGCGGCTGTGCTCGCTCTGAGGTGGCACAAAGCATTCGGACTCTTCTCGAAAAGCCGCAACCGCCAATGCTCCGCACGTCTGCCCGGCGATGGGAGGAATCACTGCGTCCGGTGATTACTGCTACCGCTACGGGGACGCGATCGCAATGCCAGGAGGAGGCAACGGCAAGGCAGGCGGCCGCTTCGATTTTCCGCGACGATAGACGCCGCGTACAAGGCGCGCGTATGGCCAAGCTCGGAGTCAGGCTATTGAACAAGTATGGCAGGGTCATTCGGTGTGAAGCGTGCGAGTTGACCTGGTACCCGCAGTCGGCTGCCGACGGGTCTCTCCCACGCGGTTTCTGGCGATGTCCGAACAGATGCAACTGGTAGCACAACGGGCATCAAGTGGAAGCGGATCAAGTGGAAGCGGATCAAGTATTGCAATGGAGGAACTGTGGCCAACATTGAAAAGCATCCCAAGCACCCGATGGAACAGATCGATCAGGCTGATTTCAGCCAGGTCCCAATTTGCGGGCGCAGCCCGCATCTGGTCGGGCAGTACATCAAGAACCGTCAGAAAGCGTTTCGGACGCATGTTCCGCAGATCGAGGTGCGGACGCGAGCGGTCATCTTCCGATGTGAAGATCTGCCAGCAACGCCGAGCAATCTGGAACGGATCCGGAAACGGATTCGGTTACTGAATCGACGGCTTTCCGAATCCGGCACTCCCTTTCATTTGCGGGTGGTCTAAAGTGATGAAAACCATGCCCACCTCGACGGCAGGTCCTTCTGAGGCTCCAACTGATGGCGTTACGCAGGACGCCGGCGCTCAATTTCTGGTTAGCGCTCCTGATGCGGAACGGCTTCTGCTCCAATCCGGGTTCGTGAGAAACCAACTGGAAGCTGAGATCTTAAGCGAGTTGGAGGTTCGAATTCGTGGCGCGCATTTATTGGACCCATCTGCCGTACCCGTCGATCTGGTGACGATGAATTCGAAGATCCTTCTCCGCGACGTGGTCAGCGGTCGCCAGGTGATCTTCACTCTGGTGTTTCCGTCGCATGCCAATGCCCGAAAAGGTATGATATCCATCCTCACGCCGCTTGGCTCCACACTGCTGGGCGCAAGGACAGGCCAGCAAATCACATGCCCGATTTCTGGCGCCGTTTTGACGGTCCTGGTTGAGGCGATCCTGTACCAGCCGGAAGCGGCGGGCGACTATTACGGCTGATCGCGCCGTCGAGCGCAAATGGCTCCAGGTTTGCTGACTGGCAGTCTGAGCGTTTCTGCTTTCAATGAAGTCTTTAGAATCCTGCGCGGATGTGGATCCAGCGCATTCATCAAGAAATGGAGTTTATATCTATGTCGAAACCCAAACTGAGCAGAACTGAAGACCTGCCAGCTACACCTTCCGCGGACAACTACGCCCCAAGAGAGTACTCGGCCCGAGAGCATGCTGCTACTGGGGCGAAGATCATCCTGGTGGTCGGCCTCTTATTCGGATTCTTGTGGCTGGTGGATGCGATGGCTTCGAAATGACCAGCGCTTCAGCACTCCAGCGATCTGAACCGGCAGGCTCAACACCGCGGCGCCTTTCGCTTTCCTCAGATCCGGCCTAGCGGACGAATTTCGGTGGATAGCCGTTCATTGAATGCGCGTCCGAGCGCGTCGAGGCGGGCGACAATCGCGGGGTATCTGGAAGCAACATCGTGGTTCTCTCCCGCGTCTTCGTATAGGTTATAGAGCGCTCCCTTTGTGCCTCCGGGCGCCGCTTCCATGTGCAGCTTCCACGGCCCGCTTCTGACCGCTACAAGCGTCTGGCGATTGGCCGGACGTCCGTCGGCAGCGACATACTGAGTTGGGGCGGCGTAGTAGAAGAAAGCTTCGTGTGGCGATCGCGCACCGGCTTGAGTCAGCAAATTTGAAATATCACACCCGTCGATTCGACCGGCCGGCGCCGGTGGCGCTCCCGCGAATCGGGCTAAGGTCGGCAGAAAATCGATGCTCGCCGCGATCTCTGAACTCACCAGCCCCGGGGGTATCCTCCCCGGCCAGCGCGCGACCATTGGGACGCGAATGCCACCCTCCCAATGACTTCCCTTCCCTGCGCGAAGCGGCCCGGCGGAACCGCTGTCGATACCGTATGGGAGCCACGGGCCGTTATCCGACAGAAAGATCACGAGAGTGTTGCCGTCCAGCTTTAACTCCTTCAACTTCCCCAGAATCCGGCCTGTGCTGTCGTCCAGTTCCTCGACTACGTCTCCATAGCGCCCTCGCACAGAGCGCCCATCGAAGCGGTCGCCCGGAAAGATTGGCACGTGCGGCATGGAATGCGCCAGATACAAGAAGAAAGGCCGCTGGCGGTTGTCCTGGATGAAACGGAGCGCTTCGCTCGTGTACCGCCCGGTGAGCGTGGACTGCTCTGGATTCAGCTCCAGCACCTCTTCATTGCGCATCAGCGGCAAATCGGGGAACCAATCCGGGGGATAGACTTGGCCCTGGCCTTCGAAGCCGGTGAGCGCGGCCCGCTCGCGGGCGATCTCGCCCTGCCGGGCTGAGCGTGCGGGCACCCGGATTTTCGGGTGGAATGGCCACATATCGTTGGAGTACGGTAGTCCGAACCAACTGTCGAAACCATGGCGGGTCGGCAGAAACGGCGGGGCGTCGCCCAAATGCCATTTGCCGATCGCCATCGTGGCGTAACCTTTTGACTTGAGTGTTTCGGCAACGGTGGTCTCGTCGGGGTGAATGCCGGTCCGCGCCTTGGGGAGGTGGTTGAACATCAGGCTGTTGCGCACGGGATAACAGCCAGTCAGCAGCGCCGCTCGGGAGGGCCCGCAGAGCGGCTGAGCGTAGAAATGGGTGAACCGGACGCCCTCGCCGGCCATGCGGTCGATGTGCGGTGTCCGGATATCCGGAGAGCCGTAGCAGCCAAGATCGCCCCAGCCGAGGTCGTCGGCAAGTATCAGGACGATGTTCGGAGGACGGTTCGTCTGTCCGTTCATCAGGCTGCAGCCTAGTGCAGACGCAGCAGTCCGGAAGAGTGATCGGCGGGTGATGGGCATGGATTCGACTCGATCAAAGTGGGTAGACCGACTACGATTCGCAGTATCGCAGGTTGCGCCGTGAGTCGATGAGAACCGCGGCGCAGAGCCGCACACAAAAGGAGTTGGTCGCATGTCTGGATACGATTGCGCTGGTATCGACCACTATTAGACCAAACCTCGCGAGAAGGCGAACACATAGAACAGGCCGCCAGTATGATTCCGCTAATGGCGACCGTGCTGGTGCCCGTGTTGATCTGCGACAAACTGGAGCAGCGCTGCGTAGACGAAAGGGTGCACGACTAGAAAGTGACGGATCAAGCGGCGCTCGGTTCTGATCGGCGCTCCCAGAAGTCCTGAAACCTGCCACTGAGCTTCGAACAGCGAAGGGCGATGATGGCGTTGGATCCGGCGGTTGTCCAGTGCATGCCGGCGCGTTTCAGCCGGGTGCCAATCGCGAGTTTACAGCCGGCTTCAACGACTCCGGAGGAAGTGCATAGGCCCTGCGCACGGAATTGTGGGTAGCGCATGCGATCGCGATTGCCGTGGATGTATTGGAAGCACTTGCGGGCCTCCGCGCAATGACCGGCTTGGCGGCGCAGAGCACGTAACAGCTCCGGCAAGCGGCCGCTATCGAGTTCCTCATGCCTGCGTGCCGCCCAGAGTTTCGCTTGATCGGGCTTGTGCGGATAGAGCAGTTTGGACAGGTCGCTGAGGTGTTCTTTGACGTGAAAGCGATCCACGATCTGAATCGCTCGTGGAAACAACTCCTGCGCGATCTTCCAGATCCAAGCGGCTCCGTCACCGATCACCACAGTGCCTTGTGCTTGGGTGAAACGTCGGCGGGTGGCCTCCCGCAAGACGCGCTCGGAGAAGGGCGAGCGCTGCTTGTCGGTGTCGAGGGTAGCTGCGGTTTCGATTGCCGCCGAATAGCTGACCGAGCCTGGGTCGCGGACCGGGGTGCCATTCTCGTCGCGCCCCTCGGCGCTCCAGACGGTGCACAACTTCACTTCTCGCGTTTTGGCCGATCCATCGGCTTGCTTGCCTGTCCGGCCGTTCAACTCCGAGGCCCGCATCGGAATACCGGTCCCATCCAGACCCAAGTACAGGGTCGGCGGCAATGGCAGAGCAGCGGCAGGGGTCGCATTCCGCTTCTCGTCGGCGGCGATGGCTGCGCCGAGAGCTTCGGCCGTTCGCTCCACCTGTTTGGCATCAATGGCGAGAGCAGCCAGTTCGGCAAGTAACTGGCTGCCTTCCTCAAAGCTGACCATCGCACCGACCGTGCCGATCATGCGTGTGACAGCAGGCGAAAGCGCAGTGTTCTCCAACCCGAGTTGCCGGTCCCGCGGGCAGAAGCCGCGACCGCAACCCGAGCAATGAAAGTAAGCACGCGCAAGTTTGAGCGCGCCGAGAACGCTGGCAAATGTCTTTTCGCGCCGGCCCGCGTAACGTGCCCATTGCCCACACGGGCAGCGAAGGTGAGACTGGGCGGCATCGGAATGGTCTGCGTTGAGGCGTTGCTCGACCGCGCGTCCGGCCAGTCGCAAGGCTTGCCGGCGCACGGCGGACTCCAGCGCTTCCAGATCGAGTTCGGCGAGACACTGCCGCCCCAGCAGGGCTTCGATGTCCCACAAAAGTTCAGCGGCGAGCAGGCCGTCGAGCGCAGTTTTTTTTGACGTCTGCGGGTGCGCCTTGACGCAATTCGAGATCGCAGAGCTGTTCTGAGACCGTGGTCAACTGCTGCACCAAGCGCCGGAAGCGATGGTATTCCTGCAATTGCAGGCGGGTGCGGTCCACGGCGGGGCCGGCGGGAATGATCCGCGTTACCGTCTTGCCAGCAATGGGATGGGTCAGCGAATACGAAGGGCCATGACCTTGGGAACCCTTCTTGGCGCAATGGCAAGTCGGCTTGCCGCATTTACGATACCGGGGTACGAGCGAACCCGGACGCATGTCGCCGACCTGAGCAAGTTCGGCTTTGAGTTGATCGCGTTGCAGGCGAAGAGCATTGAGATCGAGAGAAGTGGGCACGATTCACCTGACAGCATTATACGCTGTCAGTATAATGGCGGCAACAACCTCCCAGTGCGCTTTCGCTCTGGGCATCACTCTGGTGTCGTGCACCCTGCCGCGCATTGCGCCTTGAATTGCTCGACCCTTAGGTGATACACTCCAGCGGAAATGCAACCGGTCCAAACGTCTACTGTCCCGACGCGCTATCTGGCGCTTGACGCCTATCGCGGATTCATCATGTTCGTGCTGGTCTCGGGTGGCTTCGGCCTCGCCGCGCTTGCCAAGCTAGACCCGGCCTTTGCCGGAATCGCCGACCAGTTTGAGCACAGGCCTTGGGAATGGATCGCCTTCTGGGATCTCATCCAGCCCGCTTTCATGTTCATGGTGGGCGTCGCGATGCCGTTCGCACTGGCGGGGCGCAAGGCGCGGGGCGCCACGCAACGGGATCTTTTTCGTCACGTCGCCGTGCGAAGTTTTCGCTTAATTCTGATGAGCCAGATCCTCATGTCGATCTCGCGGGGCAAAATGCATTTCCAGCTCATCAATGTGCTGGCGCAAATCGGCATCACCTACTTTCTTTGTTACCTCATCCTGCAACTCCGTTTTCGCTGGCAGGCCATCGTTGCGGCGTCGATCCTGATCGGGCACTGGGCGCTGTTCGTGGCGTTCCCAGGGACCGAAGGGCCGTTTCTTTCGCAGACGACGAACGTCGGTGCGGTCATTGATGCGTTCGTGTTCGGGGTTGCGAATCCCGGCCACTGGACGACGACGAACTTCATCACCAGTACGGCAACCACGCTGTTCGGCGCGTGGACAGGGCTATTGCTGCAGAGCGCAAGACCAGACAAACAAAAAATGCGCATTGTGTTCGGCGCCGCCATTGCCTGCCTTTGCGTGGGACTGCTGCTGCACCCTTGGAACCCGATTATCAAACGGATCTGCACGACCTCCTTCACTATCTACAGCACGGGCTGGGTACTCCTGATGCTGCTCGCCTTCTATTGGTTGATCGAAGTGCGCGGTTATCGCAAGTGGAGCTTTCCATTCGTGGTCATCGGCTCGAATTCGATCTTCATCTACGCGGTGGACTCGGTGTTACGCGGCTGGCTGAACAAGTCCATCGGCGTGTTCACGCTGCGTTTTGAATGGGCCGGCAACATCGCGCCCGTGGCCCAGTCTTGCGCGGTCCTGCTGGTGATGTGGTACCTGTGCTTCTGGTTGTACAAGCGGCAGATCTTTTTCAAACTTTAGCCGGCTAATGCCGGGCGGTGCTCCTGACGATACTAGAGTAGTGTCCGAAGTGCGCCCCCATCTCGAATTCCTCGCCGCCGCCCAGAACGTGGATGGCGGGTGGGGCTATTTCGCGGGCAAGAAGTCGTGGCTCGAGCCGACGGCGTATGCGATGCTTGCGCTGCATGGGCAGCCTCAGGCTGAGCGCGCCTGGAATCTGCTGCGCGCCTGGCAGTTACCCTCGGGCGCATGGCGGCCGGCCGCCGGCGTCACCGAAGAGAGCTGGGCTACTTCGCTTGCCGTGACGCTGCACGCCGTTCGCGGCGTGCACGATGAAGCGCTACGGCGTGGCGTCGATTGGTTGCTAAATACACGCGGCGCCGAGGGCGGCTTCCTCATCACGAATGTGCTCGATCGCGTGCGAACGCCGGAGATCGAGCAGAATACTGCGCTCAAGGGCTGGCCCTGGCGTGCGGGCAACGCATCCTGGGTAGAGCCGACCGCGCACGCACTGGTCGCTTTGCGCAAGGCTGCCCACGCGGTTCCTTCGGAAGCACTGGAGGCTCGCGCCGGCATGGCCATTCGAATGCTTCTAGACCGCCGCTGCCGTGATGGCGGATGGAACTATGGCAATCGCCGCGTGCTGGCTACCGATCTCGAATCGTATCCCGAAAGTACCGCAATCGCGCTGCTCGGCCTGCAGGGCGCGGCCGCTGACCAACTGCGTCCCTCGATCGAGCGCGCGTTGGCGTTCTTACGCGGCGGACCCGGCCCGCTGGCGCTCGCCTGGTTGGCCATCGCGCTGCGCCTGCATGGCGTGCTTTCGGAGGAACGGAAGCCGATCGCCGGCGCACGTGGCGACGTGATGCTCGCCGCACTCGCGGCCATCGGTACAAAGAACGGGACATGGGCGCTGCTGAAAACGGAGGCCGTGTGAACCGCAGGCACTTTCTCTCGGGTGCAGCCGCTCTGGCCGCGGGATGCGGTCGGGGTGGGAACGCTCCACGCACCCGGTCCGCGGTTGTTATCGTCAAGGCGCAATCGTATTCGCAGGATCTCGCCGATTGCATCGCGCGGGGCATTGAGCAATGCAGGCTCGACGTGAGAGGCAAGCGCGTCCTGCTGAAGCCGAACTTCGTGGAGTTCTCCGCCGGCGCGGCGATCAATACGAATCCGGCCGTGGTGGTCGCCGCCGTTGAGGTCTTCGAGAAGTTGGGCGCCGCGGCGGTGCTGATCGCGGAAGGCCCGGGACACCGCCGCGATACATTCGGACTCGCGGAGGAGGCCGGCTACCGTTCCGCGATTCCGCGTTTCGAGGAACGCTTTACGGATCTTAATCGCGACGACGTTTCGCCCGCGGGCAAATTCGGATCACTTGAGCAAATCTACCTTCCGGATACCGCTCTTGGCGCCGATCTGATCGTCTCGCTCGCAAAGCTGAAGACGCATCATTGGGCCGGCGCGACGCTTTCGATGAAGAACTTCTTTGGGGTCGTGCCCGGCAGCGTTTACGGCTGGCCGAAGAATGCACTGCACTGGAACGGCATCGACAACTCGATCGTCGAACTCAATCGCATCTTCCGCCGCAGCTTCGCGATCGTCGACGGCATCGTCGGCATGGAGGGCAACGGTCCGATCCAGGGAACGCCGAAGCCGGCCGGAGTGCTAGTGATGGGCAGCGATCTCGTCGCCGTGGACGCCACTTGTTGCCGTGTGATGGGCATCGATCCGGAGAAGGTCAACTACCTCACGATGGCGGCCGCGCTCGGCAATAACGCCGCCGGCGATATCGAGCAGCGCGGCGAACGCCCAGAGGCTGTACGCACGGACTTCGCGCTCATCGGCAAGTTCCGCGGTCTGCGCCTTTAGAATAGGAAGTTGCCACTCGCGCCCATCCTGATCTTTGCCGGCACCTACTTTGTGTTGGCTATCGGCCGGCTGCCGGGCTTCCGAGTCGATCGCACCGGCGCCGCGATCATCGGTGCGAGCCTGATGGTCGCCTGCAATGTCCTCAGCATGGAGGAGGCCTTCCGGGCAGTTAACTATGACACGATTGTGCTGCTCTTCGGCATGATGATCGTGGTCGCGAACCTGCGCCTTTCGGGCTTCTTCACCGTGGTCAGCGAGCGGGTTGTGGAACACATGCACAGACCGCTGGCGTTGCTGACCGCCATAGTGTTTGTCTCGGGCGTATTTTCAGCGTTTTTCGTCAATGACACGATGTGCCTGGTGCTGACACCGCTCGTTCTCGAAATAGCGCTGGCGCTGGACCGCAATCCGGTACCCTATCTGCTCGCCGTCGCCATGTCATCGAATATCGGCAGCGTCGCCACTATTACCGGAAATCCGCAGAACATGATCATCGGCAGTTTGTCGCACATCCAATACCGGGTTTTCGCGGCGGCTCTGGCTCCCGTGGCGCTGCTCGGACTCGTCGCAACCATCGGTGTGATCGCGTTGCTCTACCGCGCCGAATTCCGCTCGCGGGAAGCTGTGAATCCGCCGCGTCGCGCGGTGCGCGTCAACCGCATGTTGATGTGGAAATCGCTGGCTGCCTCGGCCGTTATGATTGCGCTGTTCTTCCTCGGATGGCCGGTGCCGAAGGTCGCGCTGCTCGCCGGCGCAGCGCTGCTGATCACTCGCCGCGTCAAACCGGAGAAGGTTTACCACGAAATCGATTGGTCGCTGCTCGTGCTCTTTGTCGGACTGTTTGTGCTTGTGGCCGGTATGGAAAAGACGCTGCTGTTGGGCGATTTGCCTCGTTGGGTCGAGCGGCTGCACCTGGAGAAGACGGCTGTGCTCAGCGGAGCAGCCGCCGTGCTCTCGAATCTGGTCAGCAACGTTCCCGCGGTGCTGGTCTTCAAGCCCTTCGTTGCGCACCTCGCGGATCCGGATCGCGGGTGGCTTACGCTCGCCATGTCATCAACCCTCGCGGGCAATTTCACCGTGCTCGGATCGGTGGCCAATCTGATTGTTGTGCAACGCGCACGCAAACACGTCCAGATCGGGTTTTGGGAGTATTTCCGAACCGGTGCGCCACTGACGATAATCACGCTGGCGATCGGCGTTCTGCTGCTAAGTTAGGATGCCGCGCGGGCCAATTCGACGATCGTTCGTGCACCCAGCGAATCCGGCAATTCATAGCGCTCTACGATGCTCATCGCCACTTTGCGTTTGCGCGCTTCGGCGGCGGCTTCGGCGATCTCGGTTTCAACGTCGGGTCCCTTATAAAGCAGGGCCTTCGAGCCGAGCCGCAGAGCCGGAGCAAAGAACGGAATTGCGCGGCTGAGTGGCGCCATGGCGCGGGCGGTGATTACGTCGAAGCTCTGTGTTCTGCAAAGGTCCTCGGCTCGCTGCGTGGAGACGGTGGCATTGGGCAGTTCCAGCGCGGCGACGGCGGAATCGAGGAATCGGGCCTTCTTCTGGATCGACTCGCAGAGCGTGAAGTGCGTGTCCTGCAAAACGAGTGCAAGCGGGATGCCCGGAAAGCCGGCGCCCGATCCGGCGTCGAGAACGCGCGCAGCGCCGGCGAACAGGCGCCACGGTGCGACGGAATCGAGGACATGCTTGACGGCGGCTTCGCGCGGCGTCGTGATCCGTGTCAGGTTGAACTGCTGGTTGGCCGCGACGATCAGATCGAGATGCCGTGCCGCCTGAATAATCACCAGATCACGGTGCGGCAAATCTGCGGGCAGCGCTAACGCGAGTTCATCCTGAAACGACACACTTCATGATCGCATTGCGGGCAGTGGTTTGCGGAGCACGAACAGCGTTGTGTCGCGCGGCGCGGGCGCATTGCGCTGTGCGGTTCTGGATGTGGGTGGGTGAGAGCTCAACTTTTTGACGGTTCGCTCCAAATCGACGTGGCAGACCATATGCAGGTCCGCCGAATCGAACGCGGCCTGCCACTCGAAGAGGCGGTACTCGTGCTCGCCGTTCTCAGCGCGCGTCAGCACAGCGTCCTCCGGATAGTAGTTAGCGCGCAAAAACTCCCTGGAATAAGTGATTGCAAGCATCCGCTCGACTTCGTCATCCGCCAGCGAATCCGCATGGCAACGGTCGAAGCAGATCAGATGTCCGCCCGGAGTAAGTACTCGCGCGGCCTCGCGAATGGCTACCGCAAGATCCCGCGCATGGTGGTAAGAGTGCAGTTCCACGACAAAGTCGAGCGCGCCATCGGGCAGGAGCAAGTTATCGAACGTTCCGAAGACGGGTTGCACCACCGTGCGCTTGGAGCCGAGTACGTGCGCGGCCATCTTTGGAATCACCAGACGGCAGGCTTCCTCGCAGGCTTCGAGCGCATAGATTTTTGTTGCGCCGTGCAGTTCCGCGATCACAGCCGATTGCAGACCGCAGCCGGCGCCAGCTTCGAGCCCGATACCTGAGAGCGTGTGCAGTCCGGCCTCGCGTAGTGCGATGCGCACCAGAGTGCGCATTCCTTCCACCGTCATATTGGTGCAGTGAGCGGCAATCTCGTCTTCGGGAAGTGTGAAGAGATGCCGGAACAGGGCATTTCTGTATCTTACTTCCGGCGAAGAAAGAAACGATTCCGGCACAGGCCATCTTAGGTACATGTTACTTCCGCTTACTATACACGAATTTACTCTTGACAGCGGCGCCGAGAAAGCAACCGGAGGCTGAGATCTCCTGCTTTCCTACAAACAATTACAGTATTCTCGCCTCCGGTCGCTATCGCTTTCTGCACTGTGCTACGTGAGCGGCTGACTCTAGCGCTCCGGCGACTTGGGTAGCAGCGGAAATTACGCTCCTGTGCGGCGCACAATTTCACTCAGCAGGTCGGGCTTCGAGGCGTCGCGCTCGAGCGCCGGATAGCGTTCACCCGTGTGGCAGAGGGCGCGGTGCGTCCTGTAAATTTCGCCATCCTTGACGATCAGCTCGATCGGATCTGAGCCGCCCTTGGCCGTGCGGATAGCCGAACGCAAGCCCTGACCCGAAAACTGATGTCCGTTGACCGCGAGGATCTTCCCTCCGGGCGCCAGGCCGGCCTTCTCAGCGGGAGTTTCCGGGAGCACGTCGAGAATCGTACCGTCGTCCTTCAACATGACGCCCAACGAGTATCTGAGATCGACGCTCTTCTGTTCGGATTCGCGTGCCTTGAGCTTCGTGGGCGCTTCCTCGCGATAGACCAGATTCCAGCCTGCGCCGGTGATGCCGCCCAGCGGCGCTCGCTCGGTGACTTGATTGACGCGTTGCTCGAAGAAACCGCGCCAGTTGTAAGCTTGCACTGCGCTCAACTCGGCAACCACGTCTTCGAAGGTGTAGGTCTTGAGCGCCGGCGGGCCGGAAGCGCCACCGAAGAAGCGCTTACAGAAATCGTCGAGCGAACGCTTTCCCTTGCTTTCGCGGCGGATGATGACATCGGCCTCGAGCCAGATCAGCGCGCCCTCCGGATAGAAGTCTACACTGCGGCGCAGGCTGCGATAGTCGCCGCGCGAACCATACAAGATCTGGGCGGCCACCGTGGTATCGACGAGCGGCCGCCATTTGCGTCCGGCGCGATTATCGAGTTCGGCGGCGGAGGCGGCTAGATCCGCGCGGTAATCCTCGATCGACGTCAGGCCGCTGCGCGGCGTCAGGATGTTGCCGAGATAGGTGGTCAGTCCCTCGTAGACCCACAGAAGTTCACCTTCCATGGGCTTCTGAAAATCGCTGGTTGCCAGACCGGTTGGGCGGCGGTACTTGCCGTTCCAGGAGTGCGCCATCTCATGCGGTAGTAAGCCTGCGTGGAGTTTGCGCGAATCTTCATCGACCATTGCGAACTCGGGAATTCGATTGTCACTGGATTCGTGGTGCTCGAGTCCGAAGTGCGCCACATGGTCACTGAGCGACACCAGGAAATGATAGCTGCGATAGTGGCGCGCTCCGAAGAGTGTACCTGTCTCGGCGACGAGATGCTTGTAATTCTCGATCAGTGCCGGGGAGATGTTGACCGCGGCCGGCGAATCGGCGGCGAGGTGGAGAAAGTGCGCGGGTCCGGCGCCGGTGGAGAGTTCTATGGTACGAAAGTGGCGTCCGGCGATGACGGGCGAATCGACCAGCGTGGTGAGCGCGGCGGGCTTGAACTCCACGGTGTCGCCGCTCTCGCGGGCGATGGGCAGAGCGGTGCCATATCTCCAACCGGCGGGGACTTTGAGCTTGGCCTGGAACTCGACGGCGTCGGCGGCCTGGCCTTGTGGATAGAGCAGCACCTGGTTCCAACTGAGCACGGCCATCTCGGTCGTGGCGGAAGCGCCGGAGCTGAAGCCTGGGCTGTCGGGCGGAGAGAGTAGATCGAAAACGACCTCGACGGCGGAGACGCCGGCGGGCACGTCGACCACGATTACGAACATGTCGACCGGATCGCGGCGCCAGTCGAGGCGCTTGCCGGCCGCTGTAATGCGAAGACCCGCAAGATCAGCGACCGGTCCCGTCGGAGCGTGTTCGCCGGGAATCCATTTCGGATAGGCAAGCCGCAATGGGCCGGCGACGGTGGGCACAAGCATGCGGGCATGGAAGATACGCCGTGGCGCGTCCGTGGCATCAACAGTCAATTGGATGGGCCCAGTGGCCGCGAAGCCGGGAAGACACAGCAAGGCCACCAGAAGCAAAGTGCGAGACATAATTCTATTGTAGCGTTCGGCCTCGCGGCGGCCAACGCTTGCGGATTATGCGCGCGGCTTATGGAATCAGCAGCAGCTTGCCTGTAGTCCTGCGGCTCTCCAGATCGATGTGGGCCTGGGCCGCTGCCGCGAGAGGGTAGGTCTTGTCGATGCGAACTTTGAGCTTGCCCGCGCCGAGCCAATCGAGAACATCGCTGGCGCGCCAGAGCAACTCCTCGCGCGTGGCGGTGTAACTTGCCAGTGTAGGACGCGTAAGGAACAGAGAGCCCTTCTGCGAAAGCAACAGCGGCGAGACGGCAGGCACAGGGCCGCTGGCGTTGCCGAAGGTGACCATCATGCCTCGCGGGCGCAGGCTGTTGATGCTGCCCGTGAAGGTCGCCGCGCCCACCGAGTCATAGACCACATCGACGCCACGGCCGTTCGTGATCCGCTTGACCTCGGTTTCAAAATCCTGGGTCGTGTAGTTGATGACCTCATCGGCGCCCGCGTCTTTCGCGATCGCCATCTTCTCGGCGCTGCCGACCGTGCCGATCACGGTCGCGCCGCACAGCTTCGCCATCTGCACCGTCATAAGGCCCGCGCCGCCCGCGGCTGCGTGGACCAAGGCAGTTTCGCCCGTGCGCAGAGGATAAGTGGAGCGCGTGAGATAGTGCGCCGTCATGCCCTGAAGCATGGATGCTGCTGCGATTTCGAAGCTGACTGTAGCAGGCAGCTTGACCAGATGGTTCGCAGCCACGGTGTGATATTGGGCATACGAGCCGCGCGCCATCGCGTACGCGACGCGGTCTCCGGGGGCCACCTCTGTGACGCCTGCGCCTACGGATTCGACCGTGCCGGCGCCTTCCATTCCGATCGCGACGGGAGTTTCGGAGGGATAGAGCCCCGTGCGGAAATAGACGTCAATAAAATTGACGCCGATCGCAGCGAGCTTCACCAGTGCGCAACCCGCGGCGGGCAAGGGTATGGGAGTGTCGACCAGTTGCAGCTTTTCGGGACCGCCGGTTTCGTGAACAAGAATCGCTTTCACAGTGTCACCTTTTTGCGCCGCATGTTGACCCACGCGGCGAAGAGCAGTAAGTAAAGAAACGTGAACGGAAAGAGCAGTACGCGCACCGGCGTCATCACGGCGCCCGTGCCGGTCAGTCCCGTTCGGAATGCAAAGAACTCGGCTATTATGCGCCAGTTGGAATAATCGGCCCAGAGGTAATCCACGTTTTCGTTGAGCACGAAAAGCTTGGCGTTAATTTTCCAGGCGGTCATCCACTTCCATTTGGTCATGATCGGCTCGCCCGAGCAGATGATGCCGACGATTTGGTAGTCGTTCTTGCGCAACTCGCGGAAGAGCCGGGCGCGGGATTCGCTGTCCGGGTAATCGGTGACGCGATAGAGTTTGCCCTTTTCCGGCAGAAAGCCAACCGGATGACCCGCGTAGCAGGTCAGCAGGTCGACGGTCATCGTATCGCCGTATAGCTCGTTCAGCCCGGGCAGCAGATTATCGAGCAGCTCGCGAGAGCCGCTCTCGACGATCAGGACGCGATTGAAGTCCGGGATGCGTTGTGAGAAGAAGTAGCGCATCAAAGACAAGCTTAACAAAGCGCCGGAGCTAGACGCCCCAGGAGTAATCTTCGACTGCTTTCTCAATCGACGGGTCGCTGTCGGTCAGGCGCATGAGTTCCAGGCGGATGGCGTCAACCAGAGCCTTCCAACTGGCCTCGATGACGTTCTCGCTGACGCCGACAGTGGCCCAACTGCGCGAACTGTCGCTCCACTCCACAAGCACGCGAACCTTGGCGGCGGTTCCCTTCTTGGAATCGAGTACACGCACTTTGTAGTCGGTGAGCTTGACGTTAGCGATGCCCGGGTATAGGCCGGAAAGGCATTGGCGCAGGCAGAGATCGAGCGCGTGAACCGGGCCGTGACCGCTCGCCGTGGCGGAGTGTATGCCATCCTGCGCCTTGAGCGTGACGGTGGCGGTGGTCAGAGACTGTTTCGTCCCCGCGATTTTGGTGTTGACTTCCAGGCTCACCAGATCGAAGAAGTGCACGCCGGGGCGCAGCGCCTCGCGGACGAGGAGTTCAAACGTGCCCTCGGCGGCTTCGAGCTCGTAGCCCATGAATTCCATGTGCTTGATGCGTTCCAGCAGTTCGCGGCGGGAGTCGTCGGTGAGTGTGCCGAGCCCGTGTTGCTCCAGTTTATAGACGATGTTGCCGCGGCCGGACAGATCGCTGAGCAGGACGCGCTGCCGGTTGCCGACGAGTTCGGGCTTGACGTGCTCGTAAGTAGCTGCGTCGCGCAACACCGCGGCGACATGGATGCCACCCTTGTGCGCAAAGGCACTCTGCCCTACGTACGGCTGGCAGCCGGGGAGCGTCAGGTTCGCCAACTCGGCGATAAAGCGGCAGACCTGCGTGAGGTGCTGCAACTTGTCCGGACCGATCGTCTCGTGACCGAGCTTCAATTCGAGGTTCGCAATGACCGAGGAGAGGTTGGCGTTGCCGCAGCGCTCGCCGTAACCGTTCATGCAACCCTGCACGTGGGTTGCGCCAGCGCGCACGGCCGCGAGGGTGTTGGCCACGGCCATGTCGGAATCGTTATGACAGTGGATGCCGATTACGCCGTCGAAGCGGGCGCGCACCTCGGAGACGATCTCCATGATCTGGCTGGTGATAACACCGCCGTTCGTATCGCAGAGGCAGAGCACGTCGGCGCCGCAGTTCTTCGCGGCTTCGAGCGTGCGCAACGCAAAATCCTTGTTCGAGAGATAGCCGTCGAAAAAGTGCTCCGCGTCGTAGACTACTTCCTTGCCGTGCTCCTTCAGATAATGCACCGTCTCGGAAATCAGCACGAGATTCTGCTCTTCCGTGATGCCGAGCGCGCGCTGCGTGTGCAGATCCCAGCTCTTGCCGAAGATCGAAACGACGGGCGTGCCGGCCTCGACAAGTTGGCGCACGTTGGGATCGCGGTCGACCGGATTTTTGGCGAAGCGCGTGGAGCCGAACGCGGTGAGCTTGGCGTGTTTCAGCCGCAGATCCCGCGCGCGGGCGAAGAATTCCTTATCCTTCGGGTTCGATCCGGGCCAGCCGCCCTCAATGTAATCAATCCCCAGCTCGTCGAGCTTGTGGGCGATGATCAGCTTGTCGTCGACGGAAAATGAGATAGCCTCGCCTTGCGTGCCGTCGCGGAGGGTGGTGTCGAAGGTAAAGATCTTCATGGTCGGTTCCATTCAGTGGAGAGGCGCCGGATTTGCGGCGCCTCTCCCAGAGCTTACTACTCCTGCGGTACGCCGACTTCCTTTTTCTTCTTCAGGAACGGCATCATCTCGCGGAGTTCCTTACCGACTGTCTCGAGCGGCTGTACCTTGGCTGCTTCGCGCATGGCGAGGAAGTTGTGGCGGCCGGTCTTGTTTTCCGCGATCCAGGCGCGGGCGAATTCGCCGCTCTGAATTTCGGCGAGGATCTTGCGCATCTCGTCGCGCGTCTGCTTGTTGACCACGCGCGGACCACGCGTGTAGTCGCCGTATTCGGCGGTATCGGAGACGGAGAAGCGCATGTAGGCCAAGCCGCCTTCCTGAATCAGGTCGACGATCAGCTTGAGTTCGTGGAGACACTCGAAGTAGGCGATTTCCGGATCGTAGCCCGCTTCGACCAGGGTCTCGAAACCGGCGCGGATCAGTTCGCTGACGCCGCCGCAGAGAACAGCCTGCTCGCCGAACAGATCACTTTCGGTCTCTTCCTTGAACGAGGTCTCAATCACGCCGGCCTTGAGGCAGCCAAGCGCAAGAGCATAAGCCAGCGCGCGCTGCAACGCCTTGCCGGAAGCGTCCTGGTGAATGGCTACGAGGGCCGGAACGCCCACGCCTTCGGTGAACAGTTCGCGGACGCGGTGGCCCGGCGCCTTCGGGGCGATCATGGAGACGTCCACATCCTTCGGCGCGACGATCTGCTTGAAGTGGATGTTGAAACCGTGAGCGAACATGAGGGTCTTGCCCGCGGTCATGTTCGGCTGGATCTCTTTTTCGTAGATGATGGCCTGCAGGTGGTCCGGTACCAGGATCATGATGACCGTGCCAAGCTTCGACGCGTCGGTGGCGGACATCACCTTGAGGCCAGCCGCCTCGGCTTTCTTCCAACTGGCGCTGCCGGCCTGCTCGGCGACGATCACGTTTACGCCGGAGTCGCGCAGGTTGAGGGCATGCGCATGTCCCTGGCTGCCGTAGCCGATGATTGCCACGGTCTGGTCCTTGAGAAAGCTCAGGTCGCCATCTTTTTCGTAAAATCGCTTAGACATTCGAATCTCCATTCGTAGTTTCGTTCTTGGTTCCGGCGCCAGCCGGAATCGGGCTTGAAAGCCGCAGCTTCTTGGGTTCGAGAGCGACCGCCACCATACCGGAGCGAGTCACCTCAATGTCGCCATAACTGCGCATGACATCAATGAATTCGTCGAGCTTTTCGGGATCGCCGGTACATTCCAATGCGAATCCTTCGACGGACGAATCCACCACACGGGCCGAGAAAATCTCGGCTTCCTTCAGGATAGCGGTTCTTTGTTCCTGCTGGGCACGAACGCGCAGCAGGACCATCTCACGAGCCACGGCGGGCTCTTCCGTCATGTCGGTTGCCTGAAGGACGTTGACGAGTTTGTTCATCTGCTTGATGACCTGGCGGCGCAACGTGGGATCGACGTCCACGACGATCGTCATGCGCGAGAGCGTCGGATCGAACGTGCGCGCGACTGTCAAGCTTTCGATGTTGTAGCCGCGCGCGCTCAGCAGACCGGTGATGCGCATCAGCGCGCCGGGCTTGTTTTCAACCAATAACGAGATGATCTGTAGCATGTTATCCTCTGCCGGAATCGATTACGGCACCGCCACGGGTAGGGGCTGGTCGAGCGTCATTTCATTGATGGCCGCGCCGGCGGGCACCATCGGATAGACGTTTTCGTAGGACGATACCTTGACATTGAGCAGATACGGTCCGGACTGCGCGCAGGCCGCCTCGAGGGCCGGGCCGAGATCGGCCGGATTCTCGATCGTGCGGCCGGTGAAGCCATACGCGCCGGCGAGTTTCTCGACATCCGGGAACGTGTCGAGTTGCACCGAGGAGAGACGGTTGTTATAGAACAGTTCCTGCCATTGCCGGACCATCCCGAGGTACCCATTGTTCATGATGATGACCTTCACGTTCAGGCCGTGGTTGGCGAGCGTGGCAAGTTCGGGAATCGACATCTGGAATCCGCCGTCGCCGCAGATGGCGAAGACGGTCTTATCGGGGTGTGCGAACGCCGCGCCGATGGCGGAAGGGAGTCCGAAGCCCATTGAACCGAGGCCGCCGGAGGTCAGCCACAAGCGTGGTTCGTTGAAGCGGATCAGTTGCGCGGCCCACATCTGGTGCTGGCCGACGTCGGTGGCCACGATGCCTGTGCCACCGGAGATGCGATCGATCTCCTTCATCAAGTGCTGCGGCTTGATCTCGGTATCGGAGACCGGAACTTTGAAGGGGTGCTCTCTCTGCCACTCGTGAATCTGCGACCACCAGGCTTTGCGGTCGTTCGCGTTGCGTCCACCTTCGCTGGGTTTCAGTTCCTTGAGCACTTCGTTGACGCGTGCGATCACGCGTTTGCAGTCGCCCACGATGGGCAGATCAGCGGCGCGATTCTTTCCGATTTCCGCCGGGTCGATGTCGACGTGGATGACCTTGGCGTGCGGAGCGAACGCCGCCAGCCGGCCGGTGACGCGGTCATCGAAGCGGACGCCGACGGCGATCAGCAGATCGCACTCGGTCATTCCCATGTTGGCCGTATAGCTGCCGTGCATGCCGGGCATGCTGATGAAATTGGGATGTGAGGAAGAGAGGCCGCCGAGTCCCATCAATGTGCACACGGCAGGAGCTTCGAGAGTCTCCGCAAGGTCGGTCAATTCGGCGGAAGCGCCGGCTGCGATGACGCCGCCGCCCGCATAAATAAACGGCCGCTTGGCTTGCCACATCATCTGGGCGGCCCGGCGGATCTGCCCGGTGTGGCCTTCGGTGTAAATCTTATAACCCGGCAGATGGATCGAGCCGACGGGCGAGTAGTGCGCCTGGGCCTGGAAGATATCCTTGGGGACATCGATGAGGACCGGCCCCGGACGCCCGCTGGAGGCCAGATAGAAGGCTTCGTGGATGATCCGCGGCAGGTCGTGAACGCTCTTGACCAGGTAGTTGTGCTTGGTGCAGGAGCGCGTGATGCCGAAGGTGTCGGCTTCCTGGAAGGCGTCGCTGCCAATCAGCTTGCTGGTGACCTGGCCGGTGAGCGCGACGACGGGGATGGAATCCATCAGCGCGTCGACCAGTGCGGTGACGAGGTTTGTGGCGCCCGGTCCCGAGGTGGCGCAGCAGACGCCGACCTTGCCCGTGGAGCGCGCGTAACCCTCCGCGGCGAAGCAGGCGTTTTGTTCATGGCGTACGAGCACGTGGCGAATCTTGTCCTCGTAGAGCGCGTCATAGAACGGCAGTGTGACACCGCCGGGGTATCCGAATATGCAGTCGACGCCCTCGCGGGCGAGACATTCGAGCAACATTTTTGCGCCACTCATCAGTGTTGGCATCGGGTTTTACCTTCCGTACAGAGAATTGATTTGCTTACCCGCGCGCGCCATGTTTGGGAAATCACGCGAGTAAAACGAAAAAGGCCACCAGCCGGTCTTGGTTATCCCCGCTGATGGCCTCAGGATTTGTAAGTCCCTTGGGTCCACTCAAGCGGGGCCGGCTACAGTGACCCCAATAATAATTACGATGGCTACGGAGATGTTCCGGGCGGAGACACTGAGAGCGGCATTCCGAAGGTTGCGGGTGCGGCTCGCCAGTTCCATACTTTTGTTAGCGTACCCCAGCAGCGCGGAAAATGCAAGTCCGGTAAGCCTGCGAAGCGCGGCGGACGAGCGCCTCGTCCGCCGCGTTCAATACCTAGTGTAGTGTCTCTAAAATAGCTTTACAATGGCCGATCTTTTCCAGGATCTTGTTCACGCTCGCTGTCCAAACGAATGGCTTCGGTTGCTTATTGTTGTGGGCCAGATATTCGTTGATCGCCTGTTCCAGTTCTCCCACACTGTGGAAACTGCCACGCCGAATACGCTTGTCGGTGATCTCGCGAAACCAGCGCTCCACTAGATTCAGCCATGAGGAACTCGTGGGTGTGTAGTGAAGTTGAAATCGACCGTGGCGCTTCAACCATCGTTGGACAGCGTCATGCTTGTGTGCCGAGTAGTTATCCAGGATGAGATGCAAGGTCAGATCGGCTGGCGTTTCCCGATCGATCTTTCGAAGGAACTTGAGAAACTCCTGGTGCCTGTGCCGCGCCATGCACTCTCCGATCACGGTTCCTTCGAGCACGTTCAGGACGGCGAATAGTGTCGTCGTGCCGTGACGTTTGTAGTCGTGGGTCATCGTACCGCAGCGGCCCTTTTTCATGGGCAGGCCCGGCTGCGTTCGGTCTAAGGCTTGAATCTGGCTCTTCTCATCGAAACATAGCACCAGTGCCTTGTCCGGCGGATTCAGGTATAGGCCCACCACGTCGGTGAGCTTTTCTACGAACCGCTTATCCCGCGACAATTTGAAGGTCTTACTGCGATGCGGCTGCAAACCGTGGGCGTCCCAGATTCGTTGCACTGTGGCTGGGCTGACGCTTTGTGCGACCGCCATGGTTCGCACGCTCCAGTGCGTAGCGCAGACCGGCTGGCTATGCAGCGTGGCCTCCACAATCTGCTTCACTTTCTCGACTGAAACTCCCGCCTTGCGGCCACGCCCAGGCTCATCTTCGGTGAGTGCTACCGGCCCGCTGCTGAGAAAACGTTGCCGCCACAGAATCACCGTCGGACGGCTGGTCTTCAGTTCTTGGGCGATCCGCCGATTCGGCTGGCCGCTGGCTGCCAACAGCACGATGCGCGAACGAAAAACGATCTTCTGCGGCGTGTTGCGGGCATGGACCCACGCTTCCAACGTGCGCCGCTGGTCTGGATCTAAAGCTAACGGTTCCGCCACGCTCCACATGGTACATCCAGTATGCCCGCGGAACGAACCATTGTAAAGTTATTTGTGAGACACTACACTAGAAAATTAACCGCAGGCTGATCTGAATGCGCCTGGGGTAGTTGCTTTGGGTTGAGGCGCTGATCTGTCCGAAGCCGGTGTCCTTGACGCTCTGGGCTGTGGTCACCGTCATGTTCGGATTCGGGAAGTACGGGTGGTTCATGGCGTTGAGCGCCTCGGCGCGGAACTGAACTCTCATGTTTTCCCGAATGCGCGTGTCCTTGATCAGGGCGAAGTCGATGTTGTTCTGGCGCGGTCCGCGCAGTGAAGAGAAGCGGAACGGCCAGGTGCGAAGCTGATTGGCGAGCAACTGTTTGTTCGAAGCCGTCTCGAATCCGGCTACGTTGAACCATTGCTCCGGCGAGCGTTGGTCGAGCGGCAACTGAATGTTTTTCGGGTCGCCGTAGTAGATCACGTTGCCCCAGGGCAGCGCGAAGCCGCTCTGTAAGCTCCAGATGCCGGAAAGCTGCCATCCGCCCACGAGCCGGGAGACCAGCGCGTTCGAGCTGGAGAGCAGTGCCTTGCCGTTGCCGAAGGGAAGTTCCCAGACTCCATTTACGTTAAAGCGATGCGGCGCGTCGGCGTCCGAGATTTCGCGAACCGGCCGCGGATCGACCGGATTCAACAGGTTGATGGCCTGCTGCCACTTGGAGAATGTGTAACTGCCCTGAAGGGTGAAGCCCTTCGAGAATCGCTTCTGGCCGCTCGTCGAGAACCCGTGATACCAGCCATAGCCGATATTCTCGCTTCCGTTGATCGCGTTCGTGCCGAAGGCGGCGTAGGGCGAAAGCAGCGCTTGCCGCGAGATCGTCGTACTGGTGTAGGTGCCCTGTGTGTTGCCGGGCAGCAGGCCGTACATCGGATTCGCGATGCTGGCGGAGAGGTAGTTGTTCCACGTGTCGTCGCGCGTTCCCAGCGTGCTCCAATATTGCAGCGGCAAGGCATTGATGTTGCGCGCCACCTCGACGTGGCTGGTCTTGCTCCCAATGTAGTTCGCCTCGAACACGAAGCCTTTCGCCTCGCGTTGCAGGCTCAGTTCCCAGCGCATCGTGGTCGGAACTTTCGGGTTCTGGTTAAAGAACGAGAAGCCCTGTCCCAGATATGTCTTGTAACCGTCGGTGGCGCCTCTCGGTTCGCTAACGCCATTCGGAAACGGGTTGGCAAGAGTTGTGAGGAAGCTCCCGGGGAGTCCATTGTTGTTCGTGAGCACCATGTTCGTATTCTGCGTGAAGCCGTTCTGCAGCACGTCGCCGCGGCGCTCGCCGAGGAAGCCGGCGAACAAGCCGAAGCCGGTACGGACGACGGTCTTCGCGCCCAGCCGGTAGGCAAGGCCCACGCGGGGCATGAAGACGTTCTTTGGCGTGTTATAGAGACTTCCGCTATTGCCATTCAATCCGGCGAAGGTCATGCCGCCGTTGAGCACAAACGCGCTGGGCGGGAGCTGCGGGAAGCCGCCCGCGATGTTTGCGTAAGTGCTCGCGTATTTGGCCTGCGCCGCCGCCGAGATGTCCTGTACGTAAGTGGGATCGAAGGTCAACGTGCTGCGATTGTAACGTTCGCGCAGCGGCGTTTCGAACTCATAACGCAGTCCCAGGTTCACGGTCAGTTTCGGAGAAACCTTCCAATCGTCCTGCACGAAGAAACCCCACGAGTTCGACTGTTCGATGTAGTCGGCCGCGCGCTGAATGCTCGCCGACCCGGGCAGGCCCAGGAGCAGCGACGCCACCGATTGCCCAATGCTGCTTGGCGAGGTGGCTGAGTTATCCAGAGGTCCGCGGGTATAAGTGGAATCGAACGTGAACTGGCCGGTCTGTGCGTTGCTGAAGAATTTATCCGCCTCCTGATAGGCGCGGAATTCGAAGCCGGTGCGAACGGAATGCACACCCGCTGTTTTGGACAGCGTGGCCGCCACAGTATGATTCATCACGGGCCGGTTCTCGCCGGTGAAGCCGTTACTGATGTAGCCCGTGAGGTTGATGCGCGGGAAGCGCGCGATGTCTTTCGGAACCTGGCTCGCGAATTGCGGCGAGAAGCCCAATGTCGTAAGGTCGAAGCCTTCGCCCAGGGCGTTGCCGTCGGAACCGCGTACGAAGCGGTTGTAGCTGTAGCGCGTGTTCAGCACCATCGTCGGCGAGATGGTGTAGACATGATCAAAAACCGCTGCGTAGGACTTGAACCAGAACTGGATGCCCGTCATCGCGTTCTGGAAGTAGTCGTTGTATGTGCTGTTGCGGACGTAGGTGCTGGCGCGGACGAAGAAGCGCTGCTTGTCGCCCAGGTTCTGGTCGACGCGCCACGTGTGGTTGTAGTACTTGGCCCGCTCCGCCGTGCCGGCATCCAGGAAGTTGTTCAGGCCAACCGCATCGCCCTTGCTCTTTTCCGTTGACGGATACCACGACAGAATCGCGGCCCCTACTTTATCGAAGCGCGCCGTAGGGATAATGTTGTTCGGGAACGGGGTCTCCGTGTAGCGGCCATTCACGGGGCCGGTTCGCGTGGCGGGATCGTAGATCGCATAGGAGGATCCGGCTGCGAGCAGCGCGGAGAAATCGCCGTTGTGCATGGCTGGGGTCGGGACTGTGTTGGTTGTGTCGTCGTGCCGCGGACGCGAATCGTGGATGCCCTCATACCCCCACAGGAAAAACGTCTTGTTTCTTCCGTTGTAAACTTTCGGGATCAGCACCGGACCGCTGAATGAGCCACCCCAACGGTCGAAACTAAACTCCGGACGCGCGACGCCGGCCTTGTTCAGGAAGAAGTCGTTGGCCCACAGGCTCGGACGGTAGAAGCTGTAACCCGCACTGCCGTGGAACTGGTTCGTACCCGACTTGATGCTGATGTTGGTCACGCCGCCCTGCGTCTGCCCAAACTGCGCATCGAAGGTCGCCGTCTGGACCTTGAATTCCTGCACGATGTCCGTCGGCGGCACATACGACGCCGTCACTTCGTTCGCATTGGCGGTCGCCGTGGATGGCGCGCCGTCGATTGTGACGTCGTTCAGATTGCCGCGCGTTCCGCCCATCGAGTAGTTGACGATGTGCGTCGGCTCAAACGGACGATCCAGCCGCACGCTACCGTTGAAGGTCACGCCTGCGGTCAGGCCGATGAGCAGGAACGGGTTGCCGTAGGAGAGCGGCAGATTCGCGACACGCTTGGAGTCCACTACCGTGCCGAGTGAAGCGCTCTCGGCGTTGAGCAGCGGAAGCTCGGAGGTGACATTCACCTGCTGATCGGCAGTGCCGATTTCCAAAGCAATACTGATGTCGAGCCGGTCCGCGACGCGGATTTCGACGCCGCTGCGAACCGCCTTCTTGAAGCCCTGGCTGGTGACTTCAATCTGATACATGCCCGGCGGCAGCAACGGCGCCACATACATGCCATCCGCGTTCGTTGCGAGAGTCGCTCGGGTTCCCATGGCCGGGTTTGTCACCACGACCTGGGCGCCCGGGACCACGGCGCCGCTCGGGTCCGTGATCTTTCCGAGAATCGTACCTCTGGTGTCCTGCGACCATCCTGAGAAGGCAGTCAGTAGGCACAAAACTGCACCAAGCGAGAAAATGCGATTTTGCATCGTCGATCCTTTCTTGTCCGAGAACCTCAACGGATTTTCAGCCCTCCAGCACTCCGACAGACTGGCAAGGCACTCCCCTGTTTCAAGCGTCGAGAGGATAGTACACCGGCGAATGCGCCAGCGAAAGAGGTAAGGGGATAACATTGCCTATTGAGACGGTCTGTACCCAGGTGATTAACGGTGCTAACATCAACAAATGATGAGCCTTGATGCCGATGCCATCCGTGCGCAGGTCGAGCGTCTGGTGAATAGCAAGACGTTTGAAACCTCCGAGGTTCACAAACGCCTGATCCAATATCTCGCCGAGAAGTCCATCAGCGGGGAGGCCGACCGGCTCAAGGAATACACGATTGGACTGGACGCCTTCGGCAAACCCTCCAGTTACGATCCCAAGCACGACTCCATCGTCCGGCTCCAGACTGGCAGGCTGCGGCAGAAGTTGATGGCCTACTACCAGACGGAAGCGGCCGCCGACGAGATTTTGGTCAGTTTGCCGAAAGGCGCTTTCAAGCTGACCTTCGACACGATGCCACCACCCGATCTGCTGGCGCCGGCTCCGGCGGGCCAGCGCGCCAGGCGATGGTTGATTCCCGTGGCGTTTGGCGTTCTGGTGGTTCTGGTGATCGCGCTGTCGTTCTACGCCGTGCGCGCGCACAAGTATTCGGCGGTTGTCGCTGATCGCTGGAGCCCGGAGTTGGAAGCTCTCTGGGCGCCCTTCCTGCAGAGCGACCGCCCCCTGCTGATCTGCCTGGGCACGCCCTTGTTTGTCCGGTTCGTCGAATTCGGTTTCTTCCGGGATCCGAAAGCCAACGACCTGGCGGAGATCGAGAAGTCCGACCGAGTTGCCGCGGGCCGAAAGGCGTTCCGGGACAAGAGTCCGACTCTGGTGTATCCGTTTATCGGGGTGGGCGAAGCGAGCGCGGCTGTAGTGGTTTCGCAGTTGCTCTCCTCGCGGAAACGGTCTGTCCTTCTTACGCGCAGCAATATTCTCTCCTGGCAACAAATTGTGGAGAACGACGTGGTCTTTGTGGGTCCGCCGAAATTCAATCCCCAACTACAGGCTGCGGCTTTGAATCAGGATATTGTGATCGAACCGAATGGGATTCGGAACCGCAAACCGCAAGCAGGTGAACCCGTTTTTCTGGAAGACAAGATTATCGCGGGCCGTCAATCCGAAGGCGAGACTCATGCGTTGATCAGCCTGACGCCGGGACCAACGGGTATTGGCGAGTTGCTGGTGATCGCCGGGAACGCCTCGCCGGATTCCTTCGCCGCGGCGGAGTGGTTGACGCAACCCTGGCACGCCGCTGAGTTGTGCCAGCGGCTGCGCACGGCCTCGGGCGGAATCGCAAGGTACTACCAGGTGGTCTTGAAGGTGGAGTTCAATCAGGGCATCCCGGTCAAGACGTCATACGTCTTCCACCACGTGCTCCCTGGAGGAGCAAAGCGCGGGGCGCGGTAACTTGAGGCCGGCGGCTACAGACTGACCGCTCCACTGGCGGCACTGTTTGATCATCTACGCACTCGTCTGTCCCGGAATTGGGAACCCCGGAACTCGTCGCGGGTAGTGACGTCTCAGCGCGACCTGGCTACAATCCTTGTGAGACCCGTTCCCGCAGGCGAGCCTCGACCCATGAGCGAAGCGCCCTCAGCAATTCTCGCGCCCGCTGGCGATCGAGCGCGAGTTCGGAGTCGTAATCTTCGTAACGATAGACAGCCCCGAACGGAGTTAGCCGGCATTTCTCACGAGGAGTGATCCAAGGCGCCGGTCGCGCACAGCTTGGGCCGTTGGCGGCTCCGTTCTAGCTCCGGGCGGCCTGTCTGTGCTGGACTCCGGTCTCCGGCGCTACGCAGGAAGGCTTCCAGCATCCCCGAGCGCTGTTCTGGAGGCTGATCGGGGCACACTTCGACCAGTTCCCAAAATGCGGAATTGAGAAGTCGCTTGTTTTGAATCGCCGATTTTCGGCCTCAGCGCCGCAAGGCCGCAAACGCGGCTTCGAACTGGCTTCGCCAGGCGTATGCGCTGCTGTAGCTCACCCAGATCCTCCGTGTCGTCACCGTCACGCGCGCCGCGATTTTCAGCAGTCGCAGCCGGATCGTTTCCGCTTGCGCTTTGGCCCACTCGGTCCCCTTTAGCGCCAGGCGCCGCAAGGCGCACACCAGCACGTAGGCCAGCGAAGACAAGTACAGCCGCAACTGATTGGAGCGCATCGTCTCGCTGCTCAGTCGGTCAGCGAACAGGCTCAACTGCTCCTTGATGCGATTCTCCATCTCGCCCCGCTCGCAGTACAATTTCTCGTACAGAGCCCGCGCCGGCCAGGCTTGCGCGCCGAGCGAGGTCACGACGTAGCGTGGATTCTCCTTGCCCTCGATCTGCTCGGCCTTGGCCACCACCCGGCGCGCCCGGCTCCAGCTGTCACGTGTCTCGTAGGCAAACTCCGTAAAAACCCGTGCCGCTTTCCCCGTGCGCCCGTGTTCGGCACGCGCCTGCTGCATCTGCGGCTCGATCAGTGCCCGCAGCCGGTCGTTGCGTGCGAAGCCAAACACGTAGTCCACGCCGTTGGCCTCGCACCAGCTCATCAGTTCGTCCCGGCAGAAGCCCGAGTCGGCCCGCAGGATCATCTGCGTCTTCGGCCAGCGTTTCCGGATCTGCTCCACCACGGCCTGCACCTCGTCCAAACTGCCCGCGCTGGCGTCGATATTGGAGGGCCGCAGGCACGCCCGCAGCAGGTGATCGCCGCAGAAAATGTAGAGCGGCAAGTAGCAGTAGTGGTTGTAGTAGCCGTGGAAGAACCGGTTCTCCTGCTTGCCGTGCAGCGGCGTGTCGGTGGCGTCCAGATCCAGCACGATTCGCCGCGGCGATCTGGCCTGCGATTCCTGATACAGCATCACCAGCAACTGGTCAATCGCCGCGGCCGAGTAGCTGATCTTCCAATAGCGCTCTTTCAGCCCATCGCCGGCTGGCGACAATTCCATGCGGTTGAGTGTGCTCTTGCCCGCCAGCGCCTGCTCCGGATTTCTCTTGCCGGCCACAATCCCCAGAAGCGGATCGTGCCGCAGTTGCTCATGGTCGTTCAGATCCTCGTAGCCCAGCGCCAAGCCGTAGATTCTCTGCGCGAGCATCTCGTCCAGCCGATGCTCTACGCGCTCAGCCCTCCGGCAATCCGTGAAACAGTCTCCCAGACGCCTAAGCAGCCCGATGCGCTGCTCGGTTTGACGCAACAACAGAGCGCCTCCGTCGGTGGTCAGTTTGCCACCATCAAACTGACCGGTAACTCGCCGCGAAAAGTGGGCTTCAAATTCGAAGCTGTCTTGGGTACACTGTGTCATAGAAAAGCCGTCTCCTGTTGGGCGCCAACTTTGTGTGGAAACTTAGTTATGCCTCAGAAGACGGCTTTTTGCTAGTGGTTTTGTGAGAAATCCGGGTTAGTGTGTCAAGATCCTCCAGTGCGTCAGGCAGACGATGCCCGGAATTCGCGAGTAGGAGTGTCAGTGCGCCGATCTCGTGAGTTTTCCGGAAACGAATCCCCAGGTCCGAAAGTAATGCTTTCAAGATCTTTTCGGCGGCTTGTTGGCAGTGGAAGCCGACAATCTCGTCGCTCACCTTGCCGGACGTAAGGATCTCGTCGAGGAGTGCTTCATCCTGCGCCGCCTTGCGAAGCAGCAGCGCAGCCTATTCACGCTGCTTCATACAGAACTCTGCCTTCCAATGCCGCCTCAAAATACACATTGCCAGGGGTATCGCGCCAGTAGTCGAACTGTTCTTCGCTCACGACCAGAAGGTCGACTGCGATACCGAGTGTTCGCACCGCCCGGTTCAGCCGAACCATCTCGTTCAGCCGGTCAGGTATGCTTTCTTCGACCACCATGATGTCGATGTCGCTGTCTTCAGAGGCATCGCCTCGGGCCTGCGAACCGAAAAGAATGATGCGTCTCGGTTTCGCGGCTTCAACCAGCAGCTCGGTCAGACTCGAAATTGCCGCATTCGGCAGCGTCGCCATATGGGATCGACTCTCGCATCTCAGTGTGCCATAGTTGTCGGCCGCGAAGCGCTCCCGGCCTTTTTTAACGAAAGGCAAATGTTCACGGCACGAGCGCCAGTCGGACTGCGCCGCGTGGAATTCTTCGGCGGTACGGCGTCAGTCTGTCTTAACTGCCGCTCTTGCGGGGATTGTCCACATGTAAATTCTGTGGCCCTCAACCTGGATTTCCTTTTCGGGCTTCCATTCACCCATGTCGTGGCTGTGCGACACGATGCGGGTGCCTGGTTTCAGCTCGCGCCGCAGCTTGGGCAGAAGTTTCAGGTTAACCTCTGGCCAAAGGTAGAGCATCACGACGGTGGCCTCTTTGATATCCGCCTCGAATAGGTTCTGGGTGCGGAATACCACGCGGCGGCCGACTCCGGCTTTGCGGGCGTTCTGCTGCGCTTCGGCAATCCTTTCGGGATCGACGTCGATGCCAACGCCACGCGCTTTCATCGTTTTTGCCGCTTCGATCACGATGCGCCCGTCGCCACAGCCAAGATCGTAAACGACATCATGCTTCGTGACGTTCGCCAGCTTCAGCATCCCCGCCACGATCGCTGGAGAGGATGGCTCATAAGGCACATCGAGCGGCTTTCCCGCTGACGTCTTCTGAGCGCTGAGCGAACCCGCGCAAAAGCTGAATGCAAAAAGTAGAACTGAGGCAGACCGCAATTTAGTCCCTTCGCTTTCTTCGCAGAGACGATTATATGCTGATGGTCCGTGCAAACTCCACCTTCTTCGCGTGTTTCAGTGGCCCCGTCTGGACCTTCACTTTCTAAAGTCAAGTCTCCGGTGCGCTGGCAAGCTGCTGTGGGACAATACCAAAGGCGAGTTCTCCATCACTAAGGACGCGACGACGTGGATCAAGTCTACTCATCGCAACGGATGGGAATTGGAGTTCTAGAGGAGATCAAATGACTTTTACACGACGAGATTTCGGAAAACTGGCGGCTGCGGCTTTTCCCGCGGCCAACTTGCTGGCCAAGCCGAACTCCAACTTCAACGGAGTCCAGATCGGCGTCATCACGTACAGCTTTCGCTCGCTGCCGGGAAGCGCCGCGGAAGTTCTCAAGTATTGCGTAGAATGCGGCGCCAGTGGGATCGAGCTCATGAGCACCGTTGCGGAGAGCTACGCCGGTTCGCCGGCAGAGCCGGGGCGCGCAGGTGGGGGCCGGAAGCAGACTCCCGAACAGCAGAAAGAGAGACGCAAGGCGGACGCCGAGATCGCAAAGTGGCGGCTCTCGGTCTCCATGGACAAGTACAAGGCCTTCCGGAAGATGTATGAGGATGCGGGCGTGAAGATCTACGCCTTCAAACTGCCGCCAACCATGGCGATGTCGGACGCCGAGTATGATTACATTTGGAACGTCGCGGAAACGTTGGGCGCGAACCACGTCACCATGGAGCTACCGACCGAAGACCAACTGCTCCAGCGAGTCGCCGCATATGCCGCGAAGCGCAAGCTGGCGATCGCTTTCCACACCCACGGCCAGGGCGGCTCGTCGGGTTTCGACAAAGTGCTGGCGCCGTCCAAGTACACCGCGTTGAATTTCGATGTAGGCCACTATTACGGCGTCAACGGCCAGTCCCCGGCGCCTTTGGTGGAGAAGTACCACGACCGGATCGCGAGCCTGCACCTGAAGGATCGCAAAGGGCCGAACGGCCCTGACGGGAAGACCGGTCCTGGCGGTGGCGGACCGAACATGCCGTGGGGACAGGGCGAAACTCCGCTCAAGGAAGTTCTGCAGTTGATGAAGAAGCGGAAGTACAAGTTCCCGGCCAGCATCGAGTACGAGTACACCACGCCGGAAGGCTCCGACGTACTGACCGAGGTCAAGAAGTGCGTTCAGTACTGCAAGAACGCGCTCGCGTAGTTTGATCGGGCACGCCACAATTCTTTTGGAGACACGACAGCGACATTAGAGTGACCGGGCATTCTCACGATGCCCGCGAACTGGAATGGCGCGGTGTCTCCTTTTGGATGTAGATCGGTTGAGCCGGCGCTAAGCGGTCCGGGCGGGGGCCGCCGGAGCCTGAAAGTCTAGACGCATAGGTCCCAGAGCCGGCACTATACGCAAGGTCAATTCCTCAGAAGAAACCTCGTATAATACGTTCACTATGCGCTTGACTTGGATTCTGGCAATACTCGCGGCCGCGTGGCCGTGCGTGGGAGCAGAGACCGTCGTTACTGAAGGGGACGGGCGTTTCAGCGACGAACCCTCCATGGTGCGGACCTCCGACGGTAGCCTATACGTGGCCTGGAACGGTTTTCGCAATGGCGCCGATGCGTTGATGATTGCGCGGTATCAGTTCGCCAACGGCGAGTTTCGCAAGTTGGGCGCATGGGAGGCTCTCGGCGGTCGCGGCACTTCGATCCTTGGGCCGAAGGTGGTGGCCGCCGGCAGTGAGGTCTTCGTGCTCTACGCTGCAGAGCGGAACCGCGCGTGGGACATCTTCGCGATGCCCTGTGGTGCGAAGGGCCCGGGGCGTGCAGTGGCCGTGACCAACGACGCGGCGGTGGACATCAAGCCCGACGGCGTATGGCACAAAGGAACGCTCTGGGTGGTCTGGGAGAGTAACCGGCAGAGCGCGCGGAGCATCCGCCTGGCGTCGGTGGTTGGGAACCGTGTGTCGCAACCGGAAGCCGTGAATGCGGCGGGGCGCTCTAACTACGGGCCGTCCATAGTGGCGGAATCCAACGGCACGTTGGACGTGGCATGGCACAGTTTCCGAAACAACAACTACGACATTTTCATGCGGCGGCGCTCGCGTTCCGGCGATTGGACGCCTGAGCGGCGCGTCAGCACGGCGCCCACTATGGACCGTCACGCCGCGCTGGCGCTCTCCAAAGACGACGTGTGGGTTTTCTGGGAGAATTCGCAGTTCAAGAGTTACCGCACGGGCAACTCGTTGGAGCGAAAGATCGTGGCCGCGAAGGTGACGTCGCGGGGACTGGAGAGTCCACGTAATTTCGGCGAAGCCAACAAGCGAGGGGAAGCCGCAACGCCGCTGTTCGACTCCATGGGGCGGCTGTGGCTGGCCTATCTCAACCCGCGGCAGCCGAACGTGGGCTGGGAAGTGTGGCTCACCGGCTTTAACGGCGAAAGCTGGGCGCCCGCCACGGCGGTGTCCCCGAAACGAAAAGGCATGGACCGCCAACCGGCGCTGGTGGTGGACGGCGGAACGGCACTGCTGGCCTTCCAATTCGACAACAACGTGGGGCGGCCGTCCTCACTGGCCGAAGCGGCCAAGGTGCAGAGTGGCATTCTGCTTGCCAGCGTGGATCTGAAGGCTATGCCGAATGCGGCGCCGTCGATGGCGCTTGGCCCGCTTGTGGAATCGGCCGAGCCTTTCGAGGCCGGGCAATTGCGCGTGCAGTACGGGGAGGACTCGAAATCGCCTGTCATCAACTATGACAACCGAAAGCTTCGGTTGCTGTACGGAGACCTTCACACGCACTCCGATATTTCGGTGTGCGCGCGATGCACCAACCAGAGCGTGGACGAGAATTACCAGGTGCGGCGTGACCTTCACAATCTGGATTTCGCATGCATGACCGACCACGGGTACAACCAGACTGCGTACCTTTGGAACTACACGGCGAAAATGGCGCGGGCCAACGAAGACCCGGGACGCCTGATGACGTTCCTGGCGCAGGAGTGGACCTCCGAATTCAAGAAAGACAAGAAAGACGAGTATCCATATGGCTACTACGGCCACCGCAATCTGATCCTCGCGGACCCGTTCTTCCCGACTTGGTGGAACGCCCACGAGGGTGGAACGCCGGCCGAACTCTGGGCGCAGTTGCGGAAGATGAACGCCAACTTCGTGAACATCCCGCATCAGATTGCGGACACCGGCAACGTGCCGACTGCCTGGAATTTCAACGACGAAAAGAGTCAGCCGGTTGCGGAGATCTTCCAGGGGCGCGGCTCCTATGAGTACTTCAACGCGCCGCGGCCGGCGCTGCGGTCGGTGCCCAAGCCGGGGTGGTACATCCAGGACGCGTGGGCGCGCGGCATCATCATCGGCGTAATTGCCAGTCCCGACCATTCGGGCGGACTCGGCAAGGCGTGTGTGTGGGCGCCCGCGCTGACGCGGGAAGCAATCCTGGACGCCATCCGCGCGCGCCACACCTATGGAACCACGGCGGCTAGAATCGCGCTCGAAGTGCGCGTCAACGGGCACCTGATGGGCGACAAGATCACCGCCCCCGACGGGCGGCCGGTGGAGGTGAAGGTACGGGCGCAATGCCCAGGCGACATCGACCGCATCGAGGTCTGCCGCAATAACAAGTTTGTGTACACGCAGCAGCCATCAGGCCGCAATGCGGATTTCACATTCGTCGATACGGCGCCTATAAAGGGCTCCAGCTATTACTACGTACGCGTGATGCAAAAGGACGAGGAAATCGCCTGGAGTAGCCCGGTGTGGTTGAACGCGAAATAGCAGGTAGCTTGTGCCGCCGCGAACAGACAACGAATGAAACGCCGGTTTCGGTCTGATCGCCTCCGCCAAGGCATCCCGCCTTCTGCAAGTAGTAGCGCCTTTCGATTTATGATGGCTTTGATGCGCAATACTAATTTCATGTTCCACCTCTTGTTCGCCGCGTTGTTCTCATGGCTCCTACTGCCTTCAGCCGCGTGCCCCGAAACGGTTCCAGATCCGAACCACGGTCTCTATGCGATCTGGTCAAAGCCGGGCGCGACCGATTCGTTGGCCTTCCTGAAGGGCGGCCAGGTGGTGCTGCAGTGGGATCAGGTGGAGCCTAGCGAGGGCCATTATGACTTCGCCTTGCTACACAGCCAGTTGGAGATGATGGCGAAGCTCAAGCGCGTGACCACGGTTCAGTTGAACGCCAATCGCCTGCCTGCGTTTTTGTTCGAACGGGTTCCGTACACGAAGGAACTGCTGGGCAAGGTGCAGGACCGGCGCGGCACTGTGCAGTACTGGCATCCCGCTTACGTGAAGGCTTACACGGCGTTGATCGCGGAGTTTGCGCGACAGGTGAAAGCGTCGCCTCATGGCGGGCGGCTGATCGGAGTGCGTTTCAACTACAACGCCATCGGAACCGAGTACATGGCGGTCCCTCCGGAGTGGAGCGATGGCGCGAAGTGGACGACGCCGCCGGGTGTGGCGTCGGCGATCGACTGGTCGGAAGAGAAGGCGTTTGCATACCGCAAGATCATCGTCGATGCGTTTCTGCGCGGTTTTTCTCCGGGCATCCGCGTATTTCTGCGCTCGGGTGGGCCCGGCTTCAGTCCGGATCAGTGGACCGTGGATCTGGCGGCGTCCGGCAAGCTCGGCTTCTTCACTACGGCGGCGCAGATGGAGCCTGCCGTCAACACGCTGCCGCGCTACGAAAAAATCTATCTTCCGTTTTGCCGCACCGGGAAGACTGTCTGCTATGCGGAAGCGGTCTCAGACTCCGACGGCAACCACGGCGGCGGCAAGATCCGGCACTGGTCCACGTCCGCGCAGTGGAATTACTGGCGCCTGCTGGAGGATCTACATTACGGGTTTTCAATGATTGGCGTGTATGGGTTTGATCTGGAGCGATCGGACGATCCCGAATACCGGCAGGCCTTTGAATTCGCGGCACGGTATGCGGGCTTTCATGCCAGCCCCTCAGTCGCGCCAGGCGCCTGGGTGGCGCTGCGCGAGGGCCGGCAACTCAAGGGCGACTACAGTTTTCTGATGCAGCGCGTGCCCGCTTCCGGGACCAGGCCGGAGGAAAAGATCGGCCCGGACGAGCAGCGCTTCGGAGCGTGGGCGCGCACCGTGCCGGGCGGTGCGAAAGCGGAGTTCGCGCTCGATAAAGCGTTTGCGCGCAGCCTGGATGGCAGGAAGGTCACGGTTCGGGTTATCTATCTGGATCGCGGCGCCGGCTCGTTTACGGTGCGTGCGCCGGGTGGCGAGTCCACCGTCAAGCTCGGCGACTCAGGCCGTTGGAAGACGGCTGAATTCAAAGTCGCTTCGGCCCGCTTCGCGGAGGGTCCCCACATCGCGATTCGGGGTGACAGCGATCTCACGCTGCACATGATCGAAGTGGTGCGGTAGAGCGCCAGGTTCTGATGCTTCCCGGAATGAGCTGAGTCTGAACCTTGCGACTGCGCGGATCGGCTTGCTGTCTGCGTTTCCGGCGGCAGGCGGGCGACTGACCGACGTGAAATCGAGTACTTAAACGATATACACTAGCTTCCATAGCATCCGATTGCCTCAACGGCGAGATCCTCGCCGCCGGCAGCGGTTGGATGGAAAGACAATGCGTACATGAAACTCACAATTACACTCCTACTCGCCGCCTCGACGGTGTTCTCTCAAACCTACGACCAGAAAATCGACGCCTCGATGCGGCGCGTCGATGCGGTAATCGCCAAAGGCCCGTTCAAGGCCGACTGGAAATCGCTTGAGGCCTTCAAGGCCCCCCAGTGGTACGCCGACGCCAAGTTCGGAATCTTTATCCATTGGGGCGTCTACTCGGTTCCCGGTTTCGGCTCCGAGTGGTATCCGCGGGAGATGTACCTGCCCGACGGCAAACGCGGCGTCTTCAAGCACCACACTGGCAAATACGGCCCGCAGTCCAAGTTCGGCTACAAAGACTTTATCCCCATGTTCAAGGCCGAAAAGTACAACCCCAGCGCCTGGGCCGATCTCTTCAAGAAATCCGGCGCTCGCTTCGTCATGCCGGTGGCCGAACACCACGATGGATTCCAGATGTACGCCTCCGCCCTCTCTCCCTGGAACGCTGCCGAAATGGGCCCCAAACGGGACTTGGTCGGCGATCTGGCCAAGGAAGTTCGCAAGCAGGGGTTACACTTCACCGCCTCCTCTCACCGAGCTGAGCATTGGTGGTTCTTCGAGGGCGGTAATAAGTTCGACTCCGACGTGAAAGATCCCAAGTACGCCGGCCTTTACGGCCCCGCGCAGCCCAAGCGGCTTCCTAACGCGAAGCAGGACAACCAGCCCGACGAGAAATTTCTCAAGGACTGGTTGGCCCGCACCTGCGAACTGGTAGACAAGTACCAGCCCGAAGTCGTCTGGTTCGATTGGTGGATCGAAGAGCCTGCCTTCGCTCCGTACCTCCAGAAATTCGCCGCTTACTATTACAACCGCGGCGCGGAATGGAAGAAGGGTGTCGCGATCAATTTCAAGAAGCAGGCTTTTCCGCCCAATACCGCCGTCTATGACATCGAGCGCGGCAAGAGTGACAAACTTTTGCCCTTCCTGTGGCAGACCGACACCTCCGTTGGCCTCAAATCCTGGGGCTACATCGATGGCGAGGAGTTCCGCAGCCCGGATTCGCTCGTCGACGACCTGGTCGACATTAGCAGTAAGAACGGGCTTCTCCTTCTCAACATCGGGCCACGTCCGGACGGCACTATCCCCGAGGGTGCTCAGAAGCTGCTGCTCGACATCGGCCAATGGCTCTCCGTTAACGGCGAAGCCATCTACGGCACGCGTCCATGGAAGACCTTTGGGGAGGGACCCACTCAGGTTCTCAGCGGTGGCTTTACGGATCGTAAGCAGAAAAATTTCACCGGTCAGGACATCCGCTTCACCTCCAAGGGAAAGACGATTTACGCCATCGCGCTCGACTGGCCCGGCCAGTCGATGACCGTTAAGTCCATCGACTCTTCAGTTCGCGTTGCCGCTGTCTCTCTGCTCGGATCGACAGCCAAGCTCAAATGGCAACAGGCGCCCGGCGGCCTGAAGATAGAATTGCCCGCCCAGAAGGCAGGCAATTACGCGTATGCGTTCAAAGTAGAGACGCGCTGACCATAACACCCCGCTGTGCCGGTGCGCAGCGGGGTGTTTCAAGCAATATTACGAAAACTATCCGAACTCACTGCTGTCCAAGACAGGACGGGACTGTGACCGCCAGCACTGAAAACAGGTGGCTTGTGGAACGGGAATTGAGATCTTTGGGATGAGGTTTCCCTAAGTTGCCACGGCACGGCAGGGAGCAGCCACTTCCGGTCAACAGTGCCGAGAGCGCCAGCGACCGGAGGCGGGAATACTTCAATTCTGTTGAAAACCCCGTGAAACGCTCCACGGACATCAACAAAAAATGGTGAATACGCAGCCCCCGGTCGCTGACGCTCTCGGCACCGTTAGGAGTCGTGGCGCCGGGTCTGGCGTTCCGAATGAGGCGGTCAAATCTGTCTTGGACAAGAGTGATCCGAACTACATGCTCCGCCTGGTAACGGTCACCTAGGGTTGCTTCACTTGCGGTTTGAGGTACGACCAGTGGGTATGAATGATGCGCCAGCCGTTCGATGTGCGCCGGTATACCTCGGTGGCGTTCCAGCGAATCACGCGCTGGGGCTTAAGGATCTTCGACGTGTAGTTGAATGTAAGCACGGCGACATCGCCCGAGCTTTGCACTTTCGCGTTGCTCATCTCGCCCGACGACTGCACTGAGAAGGGAGCTGTGTGATAGTATGCACGAAGCGCTTCGAGCCCATATATGGGCCGTTCGAGGTCCGGATCGAAATAGGTCACTTCAGGGTCGGAGATCTCCAGAAACCCGTCGGGGTCGCCTCTATCTGAACGATCCAGCGCGGCGCGCTCCATCGCGAGGATGGTGGACGGGACGTCCCGTTTCGTGGCGGGCTTGGACTGCGATCGGAGCGCCGAGCTGGCGAAGGTGACGAGACAGAGGGCGAACAACAGCGGCCTGAGCATTGTAGACTCCTTTCAAGAAACCCATCGCACGGGCGCCAGACGAATCTGGCAGATCGCGGTGTCGCGGATGGGTATCCGGGACGCCAGCGGGCCATGTGCGAGAGTTCGATTCAGAATAGTTGGGTCTCGCACTGATTGTCAATCCGGCGTTTCGTCTACGGGTGCACGACACCAGAGTGATGCCCAGAGCGAAAGCGCACTGGGAGGTTGTTGCCGCCATTATACTGACAGCGTATAATGCTGTCAGGTGAATCGTGCCCACTTCTCTCGATCTCAATGCTCTTCGCCTGCAACGCGATCAACTCAAAGCCGAACTTGCTCAGGTCGGCGACATGCGTCCGGGTTCGCTCGTACCCCGGTATCGTAAATGCGGCAAGCCGACTTGCCATTGAGCCAAGAAGGGTTCCCAAGGTCATGGCCCTTCGTATTCGCTGACCCATCCCATTGCTGGCAAGACGGTAACGCGGATCATTCCCGCCGGCCCCGCCGTGGACCGCACCCGCCTGCAATTGCAGGAATACCATCGCTTCCGGCGCTTGGTGCAGCAGTTGACCACGGTCTCAGAACAGCTCTGCGATCTCGAATTGCGTCAAGGCGCACCCGCAGACGTCAAAAAAAACTGCGCTCGACGGCCTGCTCGCCGCTGAACTTTTGTGGGACATCGAAGCCCTGCTGGGGCGGCAGTGTCTCGCCGAACTCGATCTGGAAGCGCTGGAGTCCGCCGTGCGCCGGCAAGCCTTGCGACTGGCCGGACGCGCGGTCGAGCAACGCCTCAACGCAGACCATTCCGATGCCGCCCAGTCTCACCTTCGCTGCCCGTGTGGGCAATGGGCACGTTACGCGGGCCGGCGCGAAAAGACATTTGCCAGCGTTCTCGGCGCGCTCAAACTTGCGCGTGCTTACTTTCATTGCTCGGGTTGCGGTCGCGGCTTCTGCCCGCGGGACCGGCAACTCGGGTTGGAGAACACTGCGCTTTCGCCTGCTGTCACACGCATGATCGGCACGGTCGGTGCGATGGTCAGCTTTGAGGAAGGCAGCCAGTTACTTGCCGAACTGGCAGCTCTCGCCATTGATGCCAAACAGGTGGAGCGAACGGCCGAAGCTCTCGGCGCAGCCATCGCCGCCGACGAGAAGCGGAATGCGACCCCTGCCGCTGCTCTGCCATTGCCGCCGACCCTGTACTTGGGTCTGGATGGGACCGGTATTCCGATGCGGGCCTCGGAGTTGAACGGCCGGACAGGCAAGCAAGCCGATGGATCGGCCAAAACGCGAGAAGTGAAGTTGTGCACCGTCTGGAGCGCCGAGGGGCGCGACGAGAATGGCACCCCGGTCCGCGACCCAGGCTCGGTCAGCTATTCGGCGGCAATCGAAACCGCAGCTACCCTCGACACCGACAAGCAGCGCTCGCCCTTCTCCGAGCGCGTCTTGCGGGAGACCACCCGCCGACGTTTCACCCAAGCACAAGGCACTGTGGTGATCGGTGACGGAGCCGCTTGGATCTGGAAGATCGCGCAGGAGTTGTTTCCACGAGCGATTCAGATCGTGGATCGCTTTCACGTCAAAGAACACCTCAGCGACCTGTCCAAACTGCTCTATCCGCACAAGCCCGATCAAGCGAAACTCTGGGCGGCACGCAGGCATGAGGAACTCGATAGCGGCCGCTTGCCGGAGCTGTTACGTGCTCTGCGCCGCCAAGCCGGTCATTGCGCGGAGGCCCGCAAGTGCTTCCAATACATCCACGGCAATCGCGATCGCATGCGCTACCCACAATTCCGTGCGCAGGGCCTATGCACTTCCTCCGGAGTCGTTGAAGCCGGCTGTAAACTCGCGATTGGCACCCGGCTGAAACGCGCCGGCATGCACTGGACAACCGCCGGATCCAACGCCATCATCGCCCTTCGCTGTTCGAAGCTCAGTGGCAGGTTTCAGGACTTCTGGGAGCGCCGATCAGAACCGAGCGCCGCTTGATCCGTCACTTTCTAGTCGTGCACCCTGCGCGGCAAGATGCTAATTGCCGAGATCGCTAACCACTTTCCAGCTTCCATCCGCACTCTTGCGCCAGACCGTCACGTAGTGGCCTTCGTTGCGTTTCACCGCGCCGCTCTCGTCCTTGAACGATGTCTCCGCGACGCCGTACGTGTAACCCAGAGTCGCATCCTGCGAGGCTTCCGCGTGCAGCGGCTTCCAACGGATCGAAAACGCGGGCCGCGCAAACATCTTCGCGTAAAACGCGCGCAGCGCCGCCTTCCCTATCACTTCCCCGCCCCGCGCATTCAAGCGCGCATCTTCGGCGAAGTTGCTCATCCAGCCATCCAGCCCGCGCTCCGCCGTCGCCTTGTCGAAGGCGATGTCGGCATCAAGCAGCGATTGCCGGGCATCGGCCGCCAGCGCCGGCAACGCGAGCAGCATCATCGCGAAAAGCAATCTCTTCATGAGATCCCCCTCCCCTGCAGAATTGTATTCAGGCCAAGGCCAGGTTCGGCTGCGGCCTCAAATTCAGGTCCGAAAAACTACCGCGTTCCCAATGCAAAAAGCCCGCCGCCGCGATCATCGCGGCATTGTCGGTGGAGAGCCCCGGCGTGGGAAACAGAACGGGATACGGCAGCCCCGCTTCAGCGGCGGTCCGGCGCAGTCCCGAGTTGCAGGCCACACCGCCCGAGACGATCAGCGCCCGCGCGCCAATCTGTTCCGCCGTCACGGCCGCGCGCCGCAGCAACTCTTCGATCACGGTCCACTGGAACGAGGCGAGCACATCGAGCGTAGCCTGTGGCGTAACGGCCAGCCACTCTTCGAGCGACGGGTGCGGCGTCGTCTTCCAGAGCCGATTACGCACCTCCACCTCGGCGGCCATGTCGCGCGCTTCGAACCAACGCAACACGGCGGTCTTGAGTCCGCTAAAACTGAAGTCGAGCGTATTGCCTTTCATCTTCGCCAGAGTGAAGCGCACCGCGCGCGGATTGCCGTGCGCCGCCAGCAGGTCGACCACGGGGCCGCCCGGATAGCCGAAGCCAAGCAGTTTGCCGACTTTGTCGAACGCCTCGCCCGCCGCGTCGTCGCGTGTTTTCCCGAGCAGCCGGTAGTGCAGTCCTTCCAGCACTTCGAACAAATGAGTGTGGCCGCCGCTGACCACAAGCGCGAGCGCCGGGTACTCGATCACCTCGCCGCGCTGCTTCGCTTCGAGCAGCACTGCGTGGATGTGCCCCTCGATATGGTTGACCGCGATCAGCGGAAGTTTCCGTGCAAAGCACAACGCCTTGGCATACGTGATGCCGACGAGCAGCGAGCCGACCAGCCCCGGTCCGGCCGTCACGGCGATGGCGGAAAGCGCATCGAAACCGCCGGCCAGTTCCACCGCCTCCCGCACGACGGGCACGATCGCGCGCAGGTGTTCCCGCGATGCTAGTTCCGGAACGACTCCGCCGTACTTGCCGTGCGTGTCGAGTTGCGAGGCCACGATCGACGAAACCAGCGTGCATCCGTTCTCGACCACCGCCGCTGCAGTTTCGTCACACGACGACTCGATACCGAGTATTCGTACAGGCTTTGAGACAATCATCAGTGAGTGCGACTTTCTGACTTTAATTATCTCCTGCCGGACGAGTGCATCGCGCAGACACCTCTGGCCGACCGCGCAGCCTCGCGTATGTTAGTGCTGCACCGCCGCGAACAGAGCTGGGAGGACCGCGCCTTCCGCGATCTGCCCGAGTACATCACGCCCGGCGATTGCCTCGTGTTCAACGACTCCCGCGTTTTCCCGTCGCGCCTCTTCGGGCGCCGCGGCGGCATCCATTCGTTGCCCATCGGCAAGAACAATCCGAAACGGGCTGAGCATCTCAGCGCCCGCATCGAGGTTTTTCTCCTGCGCGCTGTCTCGGAAGACCATCTGAGTTGGGAGGCGCTCGTGCGGCCCGGACGCAAACTGCCCATCGGCGAGCGCGTGCTCTTCGACCACGGCATCACGGCCGTAATCATTGCGCGAGGTGAATATGGCGAGCGCACGCTGCGCTTCGAGATCGACGGCGACGTTTACGAAGCGCTCGAACGCATCGGCCATGTTCCGCTGCCGCCCTACATTCACCGGCCCGATTCGCCGCAGGACCGCGAGCGCTATCAAACCATCTTCGCCCGCGAAACCGGAAGCGTCGCCGCGCCGACCGCCGGCTTGCACTTCACGCCAGAGATCATCGCGGCCTGCCAGGCGCGCGGCGCTGAACTGGCCAGCGTGACGCTGCACGTCGGCCTCGGCACCTTTCAGCCGATCCACACCGAAGTGATCGAAGAGCACACCCTGCACACCGAGCGTTACCAAATTCCGGCGCCCACGCTGCAGAGCCTCGCCGCGGCGAAACGCGTGGTGGCCGTAGGCACAACCAGCGTGCGCACACTCGAAAGCTTCGCCCGCACAGGCGCGCCCTCCGGCGATACGAATATTTTTCTCTACCCCGGCTGCGAGTTCCTGCGCACCGATGCATTACTCACAAATTTCCATCTGCCGCAATCGAGCCTGTTAATGCTGGTAAGCGCTTTCGCCGGGCTCGAATTCGTGCTCAGAGCCTACGCCCACGCCGTCGAGAACGGCTACCGTTTCTTCTCATACGGCGACTGCATGTTGATCGTCAACTGATCCGCAGCGTTTCGAGAATTCCTTCGATGTCCGCCGGGCGCACATGTACCTCGGCGTACATTCGCGCCGGACTGCTGCGTTCGTCGAATGCCTGGAATAGAGCCACCTTGGCAACTGCATATTGCTCGGTCGCCGTGAGATTGCGGCCGTGCGCGCTCGTCCACGCGGCAACCGAGATATCTCCCACGATCACGGAAACCGGGTGCGAACTCTTGCGGTCCGGCGAAACATCGAAAACATATTCGGTGGCGCCCGCGACGCTGCGATGGCCCAGATAGAAATACTGGTACACATAGCCGCTCTGCGCCGAGTAGGTCTTCTGGCGGCGCAACGCGGGCGCGCCCTGCAAGGGTTCCGCGGGTCTCTCCTGCCGTTTTCGCAACCAGTCCAGCATCGTCGTTTTTCAAAGTCTAGCATGAGCGCTCCGGCTGGTCGCGCTACAATCTCCATGTGAAGAAACGATTAGAGCGAGTTGCGTTTCAGGGCGATAAAGGGGCATTCAGCCAGCAGGCTGTCCATCAACTCCTGGGTGAATCGGTGGAGGTTGTACCGTGCCAGCGCTTCGACGAGGTTTTTAAGAGCCTCGCAGAGAAGCGCGTCGACGCCGCCGTGATACCCATCGAAAACACGCTGCACGGATCCGTGCATGAGAACTACGATCACCTGCTCCATTTCGGCCTTCCCATCGTGGGCGAGACCAGCGTGCGCATAGTGCACAATTTGATCGCCCCACCGGGTGTGCCCTTCCGCAGCATCAAGCGTGTCTTCTCACATCCGGTCGCGATCAACCAGTGTCTCGACTTTTTCGCGGCAAATCCGCAGGTGGAGCGCGTGCCGTTCTATGACACCGCGGGCAGCGTCAAGATGGTAATGGAAGAGAATCTGCGCGATGCCGCGGGCATCGCATCCTCGCTCGCGGCCAAACTTTACGGCGGACGCATCCTGAAACGCTCCATCGAAGACGACCGCGAAAATCACACGCGTTTTTTCCTGCTGCGCAACTCCGATCCGGCACGCGAGTTTCGCGCCAAGAACGACGCGAAAGGGTGGAAGACGTCCATCGTCTTCACCACGCGTAACGTGCCGGGCGCATTGTTCCGCGCCTTAAGCGCCTTCGCGCTGCGCGACATCAACCTCGCGAAGATCGAATCCCGCCCGCTGCGCGGCAAGCCGTGGGAATATCTGTTCTACATGGACCTGATCGCCCAGATCGAAGATCCGAACCTGCAGAATGCCATGCGGCATCTCCAGGAACTCACGGACCTGTTCCAGGTGCTCGGCTGCTACCGGCGCGGTCAGTAGTACTTAAGACAAGGTAACGGCCGGCATCCACGCTGGTCTCCGGTCGCTAGCGCTCGCGGCACCGTTGGTCGGACATCTCCAGCGGTGCCCGGAACAGCAGCGCCAAGAGGCGCGAATCGGGCTTTGAAAACGAAGCCTCCGGTCGCTGACGCTTGCGGCACTGTTTGTCGGACGTCTCCATCGGTGCCCGGAGCGGCAGCGATGGGAGGCGCGACTCAGGCTTTGAAAACGAAGCCTCCGGTCGCTGGCGGCACTGTTTGCCGGACGTCTCCAGCGGTGCCCGGAGCGGCAGCGATGGGAGGCGAAACTGGCGGACTACTGGCGCTCGCTTACAGTTTCACCGCCGAGCCTAAATAGAGAGCGTTCAGCAGCAACTTGAACGTGCCGAAAGTTTGTCCGCGAAAATGCGGACGGAACCCGAACAACACCACGCGGCCCTTGCCGTAGCGCGCATCGAGCAGGATGTGCTTGCCGAGCACGATCTTCTCACCGGAAAGCCATCCGCTCGCCAGCAGACTTTCCTTGGCGTACTTCGCGACGGAACGGATCTCGCGCTCGCCCTTGTTCAACTCCGGCAGTAGGTTGATGTCCCAGGCCTGTCCTCCGCTGGCGAAAACGAAAGCGTTGGCAGGCATGCCGAACGCGATCGGGTTCGTGTTATCGACAGTGATTCGCAGTAGCGAGCCCGGGCAATAGTAGCCGGCCTCCGTGGCGGCCGCATCGGGCGGGCCGTCCATCGCGGCGCTCGATAACTTCAGCAATCCCGTCACGGGCAGCGGAAACTTCTGTGCGGGCAGATCGGCAGCGCTGTCGATCGCGATCAGCGTGCCGCCCTGCTCGACAAACTCCAACAGCTTCGACAGGCCCGCGCCACCGATGCCGCCGCTGAACTCGGCACGCTGCTGCGCGTTCGAAGGAGTCTTCTCCGCGGCGCTGCGCCCGCTCAACGGGCGCGCCCCGTTCAGAATCGAGGTCACGCTTTGGGAAGCCAGTACGATCGTGTCGAAGCGTCCGTTCAGCGGCGCCTTGAATTCCTCGTTATGCAGCAACGTGTGCGGAACCTTGTAGGTATCCAGAAGCCATTGCATCCAGCCCGTATCGATATTCGCAGTCCACGGTTCGTACAACGCTACGCGCGGCTTGCGCAGTTCCCACGCACCCTTGGCGAACTCCTCGGCTGGCGTCGTGCCTTCGACAAGGATATTGCCATCGGCGGCCCAGCGGACCTTCGCATCACGCCCGAGCAATTCGGCCGTAGCCAGAAACGAAGCATTTTCGCGATGGTCGAGCGATGCCGTTGGCGTGCCGAGTGTGCCCGCCGGTTCCAGCTTCGCCGTGAAGGCGTCTTCGATGCGCTCCACGCTCACGCCCATGTTCATGCTCAGCGTCCAGCCGGCGATGTCGTAGGGCCGCTTGGTCGGTCCGCTCGTGCCAACCCTTATTTCGGGATACTTCTGCACTTCCATCAAGTCGATGAGATACGGGCGGAACGGCTGCGCCCCCAACATCACCAGCGTGCCCTCGGGATACGACTTTCCATTCGCTTCGAAAGCGGACTTGGCGCGCTGTACTTCAACGCCGGCGAGCGCCATCCGCCGCACCATTTCGACAGCGCTTGAACGATCCCACTGCTGCATCGGAACCACGTAGGCATATGGTTTCTGCGTGGTCTCACGGGCCGCATGCGCCAGATCGTAAGCCTTCGAGAGAAAGTGCTGCGCGCGTGTGGCGGCCAGATCGAGAATCGCAAAATCGGCCGTAAGCATGTACTCGATCGCGTCGCGCACGCTCCAGCGTCCGCCCATCCACGGGCGCTGGTAAAAGATGCCCGGCTCCTTCGTCGGCATCCCGTTCGAGAAGCGCTCTGGAAAATCCTTCGCCTCGTAAGTACGCGGCGTCCCATAACCGCTGGCCGCCGTCTCCGTCATGATGCCGTGCATGTTGTGGAACGCGGGCACCGCGCGCAGTCCGCCGTTCCACCAGCCATCGAATCCGAAGTAAGAGAGTACGCCTGGCTTGTCCTCGCGCGCGAAGCGCTCCGCCATCGTCGAACCGATCTGGTTGATCCCTTCCATCACAGCCGCCGGAATGTTCGGGTTGAGCGGATCCGCGTAGGGCGGCACGAAGATACGCGCGGGAAACGCGGGCTGTTGGTGCTGGTTGTAGACGATCTGCGGAAACCATTCGGCAAACAGCAGCCGCGTCACTTGGCGCGTCTCCGGCAGGTTCAGCATGAACCAGTCGCGGTTGTTATCATGGCCGGCGTATTTCTGATAGAGCCACGGCAGCGCGGCGAGTTCATGCGGCGTGCCTACATTCTTGCGATACCAATGCGCCACCATATCGAGGCCATCCGGATTAATCACGGGGATCTGTATCAGGATCACGTTCTGCCGTATGCGGCGCACCTCGTCGCTCTCCGCGGTGATCATCTTGTAGGCGAGTTCGGGAGCCTGCTGCGCGGGAGCGACCTCGGTCGCGTGCAGCCCGGAATCGATCCACACAAACGCCTTACCTTCCTTCGCAAGACGCGCGGCCTCGGCTGGCGGAACCAGCCCGAGAGCCAACTTGCGGTTGATCTCTTTATAGTGCTCGAGCTTCGCCAGATTTTCGGGAGCGGAAATGAAGGCGGCGTACATTGCGCGGCCTTCCGACGACTTCCCAAACTCGACCAACTTGATCCTATCGCTGGCCTTGGCAAGCTTCTGGAAGTAGCCGGCCACATCGGCGTAGTCGGCGAGCTTCAAATCATCGCCGGGCGCGAAGCCCAGATGCTCCTTCGGCGTAGGTACCGCCGCGGAAAACGACGAGACGACGAACAGCAGCAGGACGAGTGCAACGCGTAAAGGCATATTGTGGACAATGATACTATGCACGCACGCAGGGATTCGAAGTTCCGCATCGGTCTGGTGCAGATGGCCTGCTCGCCCGACCCGAATATCAACCTCGAAAGAACTATCGGGAAGATCCGCGAGGCCGCCTCACAAGGCGCGGAGATCGTCTGTTTGCAGGAGCTGTTCCGCTCGCAATATTTCTGCCGCGAGGAGAATGCCGATCGCTTCGCATTGGCCGAAACGCTGCCGGGACCATCCACACAGGCGCTTTCCAAAATCGCCGCGGAGTTAAAAATCGCGCTTGTGGCTTCGCTCTTTGAGAAGCGTGCGCAAGGTCTCTATCACAACACCGCCGCCGTCATCGACGCGGACGGCGCCTTGCTCGGCGTGTACCGCAAGATGCACATCCCCGATGATCCGCTCTACTACGAAAAGTTTTACTTCACTCCCGGCGATCTCGGTTTTCTGAATTTCAACACGCGCTACGGACGCATCGGCGTTCAGATCTGCTGGGACCAATGGTATCCGGAAGGCGCGCGAATAACCGCCTTGCAGGGTGCGCACGTACTCTTCTATCCCACCGCGATCGGATGGCACCCCGCCGAAAAGGCGCAAGCCGGCGCCGCGCAACTCGACGCCTGGAAAACCATCCAGCGCGCCCACGCGATCGCCAACGGGGTTTACGTGGCCGCCGTGAATCGCGTCGGTTTCGAAGGGCCGCCGGACAACGGCCTGGAATTTTGGGGATCGTCGTTCGTGGCCGGTCCTTTCGGGCAGATCCTCGCGGAAGCCTCCACGGATCGCGAAGAGATACTGATTGTCGAGTGTGATCCCGCGGAGATCGACGAAGTACGCCGCAACTGGCCCTTCCTGCGCGACCGCCGCATCGATGCGTACGCACCGGTCGCCAACCGCTGGCTCGGCGACTGAATCCGCCTCAAGCGTCGAGCAGTACTTTCAAGACGCCGCTACGCGTGGCGTGTTCAAAGGCCAGCGCGGCATCAGCCAGCGCATAGCGCGCCGAGATCATCGGGTCCAGGCGCAGTTTGCCCGAACCCAACAGCCGCAGTGCCGGCTCGAAACGGCCGCAACGCGAACCGAGCAGCGTGATCTCGTTCACGATGACCGGCGCGGTGTCGACCGCGACCGTCCCGTGCACTGTCGACTTCATGACGATAGTCCCGCGCGGCCGAACCATTTGCACGGCCTGCGCGAGTCCCTGCGGCGAACCCGTTGCCTCGACGACGAAATCGAAAGCGGCAGCGGGCAGCTTCGCAGCAGCAATTGCGGTATGGATTCCAACGGATGCCGAGATGCGCAACTTCTCCTTGTGCCTGCCGAAGTGATGCACCACCGCGCCATGCACATGCAGCACCTGCGCGATCAGCAAACCAAGCTTGCCGTCGCCGAGCACAGCAACGCGTTCGCCGCGCGGAATGCGCACCTGCTCAAGGATTTCACAGGCCGCAGCCACAGGCTCCGTGAACACAGCGTATTCGTCTGAGATAGTCTCCGGAATGACGAACAGATTCCGTTCCGGCAGATCGATGATTTCGCGGAACGCACCCGGATGTTTGACGATGCCAAGCACTGTGCGCCTCGGACAATGCCGGGCGAGCCCGCACGCGCACCAGTCGCACTTGCCGCACGCGAGATTGATCTCGCCGGCCACACGCTTGCCCATCAGCCGCTCGTCGTCGGCCTCCAGAACCTCACCCACAAACTCATGTCCGGGGATACCACTGAAACCGTAGTATCCGCGCTGGAGTTCGAGGTCGGTGTTGCACAACCCGGCGCACCGCAATCGGATCAGCGCATAGCCTTTGCGGCGGCGGGGCTTCGGACGCTTGACGACACTGACACAGCCTTGGTCGAGTTGAACAGCTAGCACAGAGCCACTGTATCAAAACTGGAATCTCACCCCGAACTGCAGTTGCCTGGGTGCGGTGCCCGCCGCAAGCGACGTGATCTGCCCCGCATTCGCGTTACCGATAGTGAGCCCGGCCGGAACCTCCCAGTTCTGGATATTGAACACGTTGAAGGCCTCGAAGCGAAGCTGGACTGCCCAGCCTTCCTTTGGCAACGGGATGCTCTTGAAAATCGAGAGATCCATGTTGACCACCGGGGCTCCCCTAAAGCTGTTACGTCCCAGATTCCCGAATGCGCCCGAGGGAACGGCGAACGCGCACGGGTTAAACCACGTGGCGGAGTTCCCGACCACATCCGGAGCGCTGCCGCCTTGCGAGACGCTGCTCCGGCACGCCGCGTTTGGATTCGCCGCGACAGGACCGGCCGTGAACGGATCGGCGATGATGTTCGGCCGCGCGTAGGTGCCGATGTTCGGCGCGCTCCCCCTGAGGTTTGCGACGTCGCCGGTCACCTGTAAATTGTACGGCTGGCCAGTGCGTGCCTGGAGAATGTTGTTAATCTGCCAGTCGCCAAGAATCCAGGACGCCGGTCCGCTGGCGAGCCACTTTTTCCCGCGCCCCACCGGGAGTTCATAGACGTTAGCCCAGGAGACAAAGTGCGTGATGTCGTATCCGGACACGCCACGCGCGGTGCTCTGGTCATAGTAGTTTTGAACAGTCGAGCCCCCACCCGGCCCATTCTCGACATTGAAGTAACCGCTGCTGACGTCGGTGGATTTGCTGAAAGTGTACGCGAGCAGCGAGTGCAGGCCATGCGAAAAGCGTCTCTGCAGCTTGGTCTGCAGCGCGTTGTAGTGGGAATAGCCGATGCTCTGGGTGTAGGTGATATTGGCATTCACCCAGGGCATTGCGCGAAGCGCGTCCACCTGGGCTGCGGGAGTTCCGGCGGGTGAAGCCTGCCGGGCAGCATTAGCCAAACCGGTGTAGGGCAGGCGGCCGTTCGTACTGCCCACGTACGCGGCAGAAAACATCAGATTGGCTTGAATCTCACGCTGCACTTCCAGATTCCACTGCTGGGAGTAGCTGTCCTTGATCTTCGGATCGTCGCCAAACGTGTTAGCGGGAGTCCAAGGATTCGTCGTCGGCAGCGGGGTCGGAAAGTGGCCCTGAATATCGGTGATCAATTTCTGGTTGCCGTTGGCGAAATCGGCGACCGTATTCACGTTGCCCGCGAAGGCCGTCGTGCTGGGCCATACAGCCATTTCCAAGTCGTTCTGGGCATACTGGCTTCTCGCCGGAATCGCATCCCAATAGAGACCGTATCCGGCGCGCAGGACGGTTTTCGGGCCGACATGCCACGCGACGCCAATGCGCGGGCCCCAGTTGTCCCGCACGGGTGCGGGCGCGAAGAATGACTTGCCCGCCAAAACCACATTGGCGAAATGAGGATCCGATTGAAACGCATCAGGAATACACGGCGACCGTTGCGCGGAACTGCACAACTGAGGCATCCGCTCTGCCCCGATGATCCACTGCTGGTTGGGAATGTCGAGCGCATTCCAGAGCCGGCCATCGAGCGTCTGTGGCTGCGTCAAGCCGTCATAGCGCAGGCCTAGAGTCAGCATCAGGCCTTTCCTCACCTTCCACTCGTCTTGCACGTAAAGTGCCCAGGCGGCGTACTTGAACTTCACCGGGCCACCGTTCAGCTCGGGCAACTGTCCCTGGAAATTCGTGCTGAAGCCCATCAGCGCGGACGCCAGCGAATAGCCGGTTGTGCCCGAGGCTCGCGCTGGATCTCCAGTTTGGTCGTCGCCAAAAAAGTAAGTCTGGAACGTGTTCTGCTGGATTCGTTTGGCGTCGATGAACCAGAAGCCCGTGCGAATATTGTGGCTCCCTTTGATCCATGTCAGGTTCGGAGAAAGACTCCAGTTTGGGTTCTCACGGGGCGCCGCACCGCGAATGCCGAAGGAGTTGTTTCCGCCATTGGTCCATTCGGCGGTATTGAGCGTAACGAGCATGCCGCCATACTTGTCGATTTCGCCGAAACCGGCTTTCTTCAGAGGATCCAGTCCGGCCGGATGCGCATTCTGCTGGCCTGCATCCACTCCGGGCCTGCCCGCATAGCCGGCGCGTACGTCAAGAACCATGTTTGCGCCGAACGTATGTATCCATCCTCCACCGTAGTTTCTACCCTGTGACCCGCCCGATGTCGAGCCAACCTCGCCGAACGGAGTGAAGCCCGTCACACGGTGTTCGGTATAGCGAAAGAACACGCTGTCGGCATCGCGGAAGCGGTGGTCGATTCTGATCTGATAGCTGTTGGAATTGTTCGTAGTCGAACGGTTCTGGAGGAAATTGTTTCTCAGATCGCCCGTCGCGGAGTAGTTCGGCGTCGCCGCATAAGTCTGAAAGAACTGCTGCATCGGCGCAAAGATCAGGGCTTGCGGAATCTTGTTGCAGGGTACGCCGCTCGATTGATCCTGCTGTCTTAGCGCATTCACGGGCAAGGGTGTGCCGGAGGCATCGCATCGGAAGCGATCCCGAGCGAAACCAGCGCCGGCCGCCCTCGTCGAGTATGGGTTGTAAATGTCGTGAACAACGTTGGACGTCCTGCTGAAGTCTCCCGCAACTTCAGCGGCCGTCGGCACATAGGACAACCCCTGGCTTGGCTGGCTGTAGCGCCAGCCATCGTACCCGCCGGAAAAGAAAGTCTTGTTCTTAAACACAGGTCCGGTGATTTCGGCCCCGAACTGATTCTGCCGGAACGCAGCGGGGCCAGTTCTGTTTACGTCCGCCAGCGCATTGCGCGCATCGAAGAAATTGTTGCGAACGTACTCAAAGGCCGAACCATGGACGGAGTTGCCGCCGGATTTCGAAACCATGTTCACGACGCCGCCGGTCGCGCCGCCGAACTCCGCCTTGGCGTCGTGGCCGACGACCATGAACTCCTGGATCAGATCGATATTCGGGATGACTATATACGTCGGTCCACGAATATTCGTGTTGATGATCCCGTCGAAGAAGTAGAGCTTCGAACGGTTCTGCTGCCCGTGAAAGGACGGGTCCGAGAAGCCCGAGCCGGGAATGCCCACGTTCCCCTCGCAGCAGCCGACACTTTTGTTCTGCGAAGTGGAAACCGGAGTGACCCCTGGGGTGAGCGTCAACAATTGCGTGAAATTCCTGCCGTTGAGCGGCAGGTCGTTGACCACCCTCTGCGCGATCACCGTACCCAGTTCGGTCGTGGTGCTTTGCACCAGCGTGCCTTCGGCTGTCACGTCGACCTTTTCTGAAACGGCTCCCACGTCGAGCTTCACATCCACCGTCGCGGACTGACTGACGCCCACGGTGAAAGGTGCAATCTCAGCCTCTTTGAACCCCGGCTGGCTAACCCGGAGAACATATGTCCCCGGCTGAACATTCACAAAGACGAAAGTTCCGTAGTCGTTTGTGGAGCGAGTAGTCTCAATCCTGGTGGCCTGATTGGTCAGCTTGACCGTGGCGGCAGGAACCGCTCCGCCGGTACTGTCTGTGATGGTGCCGTTCACCGAGCCTGTTGCTGTTTGCGCCTGAACGGCGAATGGAATGGAAAGCAGCGCCAGAAACACAAGCGCCACTGGAAGTTGAGAGCGCATATATTGCCCCCTTCGACCCTTGACGTTCGACCCCGAATGCGAGCAGATTCGTCGCTTTGGTTCGAATATAATCCCAACCCACAAGGGTGTCAAGCGGATTCAAGGAACGCACAGGAACGCCGTTTCTGAGAAAATAAAAACTCCATGCAAGCTGAACTTATTTGTTTTGAGCCGGGCTGCCGCGCTACCTATTCGATCAACGAACTGATCTACAATTGCCCGAAATGTGGCGGTTTGCTCGAGGTCAACTACGCGGGCGAATTGCCCGCACCTGCCGATCTGAAACGCACATGGCGTGAGCGCCGCATGTCGAACGCCGAGATTGACCAGAGCGGCGTCTGGCGCTATCGCGAACTGCTTCCGTTCGACGGAGAGCTGAAGTACGTCGTCACGCTGCGCGAAGGCAACACGCCTCTGTTGAAAGCGCCCAAAGCCGCGCAGTACGCCGGTTTGCGGCAGATCGTGTTCAAGCATCAGGGCTTCAATCCGACGGGCTCGTTCAAAGACAATGGCATGACGTGCGGGGCGTCGCAGGCAATGCGCATGGGCATGAGGCGCGTCGCCTGCGTCTCCACCGGCAACACGTCGGCCTCGATGGCAGCCTACGCAAGCGCCGCGGGATTGCTGCCGGTGATCTTTATTCCGAACGGCAACATCTCCTACGGTAAGCTGGCGCAGGCGCTCGAATATGGCGCGCGCACGCTGCAAGTGGAGGCCAACTTCGATCAGATCCTCGCGCTGGTGCGCGTGCTCGCCGAAAAGCTTGGCATCTATCTGCTGAACTCGATCAACCCGTTTCGCATCGAAGGTCAGAAGTCGATCATGTTCGAGATGATGGATCAACGCGACTGGCATGTGCCCGATTGGGTCGTCCTGCCGGGAGGCAACCTGGGCAACGTCTCCGCCTTCGGCAAGGCGCTGCGCGAGATGAAGAGCTACGGCCTGATCGACCGCCTGCCGAAGCTGGCCGTGATTCAGGCTGAGGGTTCAGCCCCATTTGAGGCGTTCATGACACAGGGCGGACGCGGCAAATTCGAAGCCGTGGAGCACCCCTTGACGCTTGCGACGGCCATCAAGATCGGCGATCCGATCTCGTGGCCCAAAGCCCTGCTCGAAGTCAGCACCTCGCAGGGTGTTGTCGGGAAAGTCAGCGAGCAGGAGATCGCCGATGCTAAGGCGACCATCGGCCTGTGCGGCATCGGCTGCGAACCAGCCTCGGCCGCAACCCTGGCCGGAATACGCAACCTGGTCGCGGACGGCACAATCGCGAAGGACGCCGATGTCGTAGCAGTGCTCACCGGCAACGTGCTCAAAGATCCCGATTACATTTACCACTACCACACGGGACAATTGAAGGACCCGCACGGCCACCTGCTGCGATCGACCTTCGGCAACGCGCCCACGGTCGTGCCGAACGATCCCGACCAGATCGCCGCACTGCTGGGATAGGCGCCGGCAACGTTGGCCACGCTGGATTCGGAATCGCCGCGGATTCTGCTGTCAAACCGCTTTGGGCTAAACTCTTTCTTGGGAGGCGCGTCTCGATGGCCTTACGTTCTCAACCAGAGGCGGCGGCGCTCAGCACCATTACCAGCGGGCTGGACCGGGAAACTCTAATCCACGCGTATCGCGTGATGTACATGTCGCGGCGGCTCGACGACCGCGAGATTCTGCTCAAGCGGCAGAATCGCATCTTTTTCCAGATCAGCGGCGCTGGGCATGAAGCCGTGCAGACCGCTGCTGGTCTCGCGCTTACTCCCGGCAAAGACTGGCTCTACGGCTATTACCGTGACCGCGCGCTGTGTCTCGCGCTCGGCGTCACGGCCGCCGAAATGCTTCTCCAATCCGTCGGCGCGTCCGCCGATCCCGCTTCCGGCGGACGCCAGATGCCGTCGCATTGGGGCCACCCCGCGCACAACATCGTCTCGGTCTCGTCGCCCACCGGCACACAGTTTCTGCAGGCCGCCGGCTGCGCACAAGCGAGCCGCTACACGAATCCAACGAGCGGAGAAATCACCCTTGTCACGACCGGTGACGGCGCCACCAGCGAAGGCGAATTCTGGGAGTCGCTCAACCTCGCCTGCCTGGACAAGCTGCCGCTGCTCTATCTGGTCGAAGATAACGGCTATGCGATCTCGGTGCCCGTGGCGCGCCAGACCGCGGGCGGATCCATCTCGAAACTGCTCACGGGCTTTCCAAATCTTTACACGGTCGAAGTGGATGGCTGCGACTTTCTCGCCTCCTATGCCGCAATCACCGAGGCGGCGCAGTGGGTGCGCGGCGGCAAGGGTCCGGCGCTCGTTCACGCGCACGTGATCCGGCCGTATTCGCACTCGCTCTCCGACGACGAGAAGCTCTATAAGACTCCAGAGGAACGCGCCGCCGAATCCGCGCGCGACCCACTGCTGCGCTTCCCGAAGTGGCTGCTCAGCGAGGGCGTGCTCGACCAGCGCGGCGTAGAGGTACTCGTACAGGACATCGACGCTGAAGTGCAGCGCGCCACCGAAGCAGCGCTCAAAGCGGAGACGCCCAGACCGGAGAGCGTGTTGCATTTTCTCTATTCGCCGAAGGTGGACCCAACCTCGCAGGCCTTCTCCACGCAGCCGGACTTTCGCGGCAATCCGCGCACGATGGTCGACGAAATCAACCTCACGCTCGCCGAGGAGATGCGCCGCAACACCAACGTTTTCGTCTTCGGCGAAGATGTCGCCGACTGCAGCAACGCGGACCATCTGAAAGTGATCAAGGGCAAAGGAGGCGTCTTCAAAGCGACCCACGGACTGCAAATGGAGTTCGGAGAGGAGCGCTGTTTCAACACGCCGCTCGCCGAAGCCGGCATCGTCGGGCGCGCGATCGGCATGGCCATTCGCGGCCTGAAGCCCGTGGCTGAAATTCAATTTTTCGACTATATCTGGCCGGCAATGATGCAGTTGCGCGACGAACTGGCCACCATGCGCTGGCGCTCGAACGGTTCCTGGACTTGCCCGACCGTGATTCGCGTGCCGATTGGAGGCTACCTGAACGGCGGCGCGATCTATCACAGCCAGTCCGGTGAAGTGATCTTTGCGCACTGTCCGGGGCTTCGCGTGGTGATGCCTTCGAATGCACTCGATGCCTGCGGGTTGCTGCGCACGGCCATCCGCTGCGACGATCCGGTGCTGTTTCTGGAGCACAAGAAACTCTATCGCGAACCCTACAACCGCTCACCGCATCCGGGCAAGGATTTCATGATCCCGTTCGGCCAGGCGAAAATCGTGAAGTCCGGCCGCGATCTGACCATCGTGACCTACGGCGCCCTTGTGCAAAAGAGCATGCTCGCCGCGACGCGCCTTGAAGACAAAATGACGGGCGTTTCGGTGGAAGTAATCGACCTGCGCAGCCTCGCCCCGTATGACTGGGAGGCGATCGCCGCGTCGGTCCGCAAGACCAGCCGCGTCATGGTCGTGCACGAAGACACGCTCTCGTTCGGCTACGGCGCGGAAATCGCGGCCCGCGTCGCGGGCGAACTGTTCGCGCATCTCGACGCTCCGGTGGGGCGCGTGGCCGCCCTCGACACATGGGTCGGCTATGCACCGCGACTCGAACAGGCAACCCTGCCGCAGGTCGAAGATGTCGTGCGTGAAGCCGAGCGTCTGCTGAACTACTAACACCAAGGCAAGTTCAAATTAATGGAAGGAAGCAACGCTGGTTTCCCGTCGCTCGCGGATCCCGGCACCGCTAAACATGAGCGAGGATTTCCGTCCGAGCCGAAGCAACTGACTCTTGGCGAACTGCTTGTATCAGACTAACGAATTCACGCGGCCGCAGTGAGTAATTACCTTATGTCACCCTTGATCGTCAAAACAGCAGTTTGATCGCCAGGGTGAGCTGCCGCTGGCCGTGGCCCTTTTCCCCCGTTATGGTGCCGAAGGTTGTGCTGGTAGGAGTTGTGTCGGGCGCGGCAAACTGCACATGGTTCAGGGAGTTGAATGTTTCAAGCCGGAACTGGGCGCGCAGCCGTTCGTGGATGCGGAAACCCTTGAACATGGAGAGGTCGAAGTTGTTGATGCCGTCGGCCCGAACGCCGCTAAAGCGCGACGGGAACGTCTGTATATTCTGGCCCAATTGCCTGGCGCTGTCCCGCTCGAACCCGGCGTCGGTGTTGAACCAGCGTTCCACTCTGCGCTGGTTTTTCGGCAACACGATGTCATTCAGATTTCCGTTGAAGATGGTGTTGGTTCCAAAGCCGAGCGTGTCACCGGTCTGTCCCTCAAACCAGCCCTGTACCGACCAGCCGCCGACTATCCCGTTCAGTAAACCGCGTGCTTTCGAGAGCAGGGGCTTGCCCCGGCCGACCGGCAATTCGAAAATTCCACTCAGAGTGAAACGGTGCGTGAAATCCTGGTCGGAGATGACTTCTTCAAGGAAGGGATCCGAGTCGTTGCGGAAACTAATAGCTTCCATCAGCTTCGACCACGTCCAGCCTGCCTGAAATGTGACTCCGTGCGACATGCGCTTCTCGACCCGCGTCTGCATGGAGTGATACCAGGAATAGCCGATGGGCAGACTGGCGCTTACACCAGTGAAGTGGGGAAAAGGCAGCAACAGTTGATTGCGGTTAAAACGCAGGTTACTGCCGCGCGTGGTTCCGGCGAATTCAGCGATGCCGTAGAACGGGTTCGGCACCTGAAATGTCAGGTAGTCGATGGTTGCCTGGTCGCGCACCGGCGATGTGGACAGGTACTGCGCTGGAACGAAGTTCAACTGCCGGGTGACTGGCATTTTGGAGCCCCGGTTGCCCACGTAGGCCACTTCCATGAGGATCCGCGAGGGCAGTTCGCGCTGGAGTGACAGGGTCCACCTCTGCATATAGGGATTCAGCGGCTTATCCGCGTAGTAGGTTATGTCACGGCCCAGGAAGGTTGCCAGGCCGGCGGCGGCGCCAACTGGCATTTGTAGACCATCGGGGAACGGGTTGCGCAACGTGGCGCTCCAGTTCAGTCCGTTATCGTTGGTCGCGATGAAAGTAGTTGGCTGGCTGAACCCACTTTGCGTGACATCGGTCCGGTCGATGCCGATCACATCATAGAAGATTCCGTAACCGCCCCGGATAACCATCCTGGAGCGGAAATTGTAAGCAAAACCGAAACGCGGCGCGAAGTTGTTCTTGTCGGCTGTCCAAAGCCCGTGCGGCTGCCCGCCCACTCCGGGGAACGTATATCCGCCGAGCGTTCGGAAAGCCGAGGCGGGCAGGATGGGGTCCGGCGCTTTGGCATAGCCGGCCGCCGCCTGCTGAGAGACCGGGTTGACCGCGGTGAAGTCGAAACCGCGTACCGAGCGGTTGAACCGCTCACTGTCGGCGCCCTCAAATTCCCAGCGCAGGCCGATGTTCAAGGATAGCCGCGGGGTGATTCGCCAGTCGTCGTGCAGGTAAAGCCCGGTGAAGGTGGACTGCTCCGCGCGCGAGGCGTTGATCGCAATGTTGCCGCCGGTTGGCAATCCGAAGAGCATACTCGCCAGCCCTTGTCCGACTCCGTTCGGAGCCGTCGTGGAGTTGTCCAGCGGGCCGCGCGTCCAGTTGGTGCTGAATGTCAGATTGGGCGAAACGGCGCCGTAGTTGTAGCCATTCTCCCGCTGCAAGCGATACTCGCCGCCGATGCGCAGGCTGTGGCTACCGGTCATGCGCGTCAGGGTCCCCACCCAGGTGTGATATAGGGTGCCGACCCTGTTGCCTCCAGCGTCGCCCAATTTCTGAAGGCCATCCACTGAAAGTTGAGGAAAGGCGACACCAGCCGCGTTGCCCTTAGTGTTGATCTCGTTGACCAGGCTCTGCGGAAAGCCCAACGAAGCCAGGTCCATCCGCTGACTGCGCCGCGACGTCGCGTCGTCCTCGTAGGTCAGCCCGTAACGGAAATTCAGGAGGGTGTGCGCGTTGATGACATACACGTCATCCAGCGCCACGCCGTAATCCGTGCGATCGAGGATCGTTCCTGATGCGAGCCCAGGAAGCGTGTCCTGCTTATTGTCGTGCTGGTTGTTACTCAACCGGAAAAACATCCGGTGCTGCTGGCTGAAATTCTGATCGATCCTTGCAATCATGTTACGGTCGTCGCGGTTAATGTCCCGCGTGCGGAAGTAGTTCTGGCGGAAATCGGAGGTGCCTGTCTGGTTCGCCGTGGGCCAGTACTCCAGAAGTTTCAGCGCCATCGGATCGAGACGCGCCGTGGGGATAACGTTGCCAGGCAACGGATCGCGACTGAAGCGGCCTGGGGTCGCCGACGTCCGGATGGTCATCGGGTCGTAAATCTGGTAGCGGCTGTTGATCTTCAATAGCTCGGAGAAATCGCCACGCCGCTGCGCATCGGTCGGCACGTTGTAAGTGCCGTTGAGGTTGCGCATGATGTAGAGACCTTCATAGCCGAACACCCAAAACGTCCGGTCGCGGCCGTTGTACAGCTTGGGCAGGACCACCGGACCTCCGGCAGTTGCACCCCAGCGTTCGTGGCGCCAACCTTCGAGCGCACGCGCTTTCTTCTCGTCGTTAATTGGACCGGTAGTGGGGTCGTATATGAACTTGTTGGTGAACCACGGCACGGCACGCCAGCGCGAGTAGAAGCCGTAGGCCGTGCCGTGCAACGTATTAGTGCCGGACTTTAGACTCACGTTGGTCACCGCGCCGGCGGCGTGGCCAATGCTCGCATCGAACGTGACGGTCTGGATCTTGAACTCCTGGACCAGATCCTGGATCGGAGGAAGGGCGCCGTCGCGCTCGGCCATGTTGGGCACGCCGTCGAGTGTGATCTCACTCGATCCGCTCCTCACGCCGTTGACGATGATGTCGGTCCCCGCGCCCGTATCCATCGGGTTGCCAGCCTGGCGGCCAGCGCTGGAGAGCACTCCGGGCGTCAGCCGCGCCAGGTAGAATGCATTCCCTCCAACCACCGGCAGTTCCGACGCCTGGCGGGATTGCATGATTGTACCGGACGAAGCGGTGGCCGTTTCGAGCAGTTGGGTTTCGCCGCCTACGGTCACCGACTCGGCCATCGCTCCCAGTTCAAGTTTGAAATCCACCACCTGGCGGTCGGCCACATGCAACTCGACGTCTGTTCGAATCGCCTTCTTGAACCCGGAAATCTCCACTTCCACCTGGTACAGAGCGGGCAGCAGGTAGGGTATCTCGTAGTTGCCCTGTACGTTGGTCTCCGAGACCGCCGTGGTATTGGTGGCCACATTAGTAGCCCGGACTTTGGCTCCGAGGATCAGTGCGCCGCTCGGATCAGTGACGCGGCCAAGTAGGGTGGCACGGGATTCCTGGGACAACGCCAGATTGCTACCCAGAAGAAAAATCACGAGCAAAAACATCATCATCCGAACTCTCGGCAACGACATTAGCTCTCCTCCTGTGGTTTGTCACGGGTACGGAGCTTCGGATCCGCTCTTGTCGAAAACTACTACGGTTCCGCGATCGCGAAAGAAAGTGAGACCCCTGCAACCAGAAACAGAAACGCGAAGAGAGCGAATCACACCCGAATATCGCATCTTCCTCTTGCCTCATGCTAAGCCCGAACAGTTTGGAATGGAAGCCTTTATTTGGCGGGTTTAGCTGTATCGGAACCTCTTGCGTGCCGGCTCCGACTCTGTGTCGCGCGCCCTCTGCTACAATCGGCAGACACAGGAGGCAGTTTTCCCATGAAGAGCCAGAATTTTGCCAATCACGCCAGGATGGTACCTATGTATCATGGCGTTCTGTTCCTGATTCTCTTGCTGACGCTGATCGGTTCGTTTGTGAACCTGTATCACTCTTGGGGCGATCATCAGCGGATTTACAGCGCTTCGCTGATTGTGTCGATCCTGATCATTCTGCTGTTGCTGTTTGTTTTCTGCCGGGTTTTCGCGCTGAAGGCGCAGGATCGCGCGATTCGCGCCGAAGAAAACCTGCGCCACTTCGTCCTGACCGGGAAGCTGCTCGACACGCGCCTCAGCGTACTGCAAATCGTGGCTCTGCGCTTCGCACCTGATGAAGAATTTGTGGAACTCGCGCGCCGCGCGGCCGAACAGAGCATGGCGCAGGTCGAGATCAAGAAGGCGATCCGCAACTGGAAAGCGGACTACTACCGCGTGTGACGGCTACGCGATGAACTTGTAGCCAAAGCCGCGAATCGTCTGGATGTACTCGGGATGCTTCGGATTTGGTTCGAGTTTCTGCCGCAACCAGGCCATGTGGACATCCACCGTTCTGGTCGACGGCAGCGCGTCGTAGCCCCAAACCTCAGTGAGTAGTTCGTCGCGCGAAACGATGTCGCCGCGGTGCTCGACGAGGTAACGCAGCAAGTGAAATTCGCGCGCCGACAGGTTCACAGGCTCACCGCCGCGCGTGACCTCCGCGTTCTTGAAGTTGATCTGTACAGGGCCGAACGTGTAGGACGCCATGGGACCAGCCGGAGCCTTCGGCGCGGCTCGGCGCAGCAGGGCCTCAATGCGCGCCAGCAGTTCCATCATGTCGAACGGCTTTGTCACATAGTCGTCCGCACCGATCTGCAATCCCACAACCTTGTCGACGACCTGGCTGCGCGCCGTCAGCATCAGGATCGGCGTGTCGACGCCCGCCTGGCGCAGCTTGCGGCAAACGTCGAGGCCGCTCTTGCGCGGCAGCATGACATCGAGCAGGATCAGATCGTAGGCGCCATCGAGCGCCGCGTTCAAACCGCTCTCGCCATCCTCACGGCTCTCGACGACGTAGCCTTCACCTTGCAGCCGGTCCGTGACGGTCATCACCAATCCGGGTTCGTCTTCAACTAGCAGGATTCGTTGGGACACTGGTTTTATTTTCCGCTATTGAATCTTCGATTGCGGGAAGCTGAAGCGTGAAGATCGTGCCTTTGCCCTCGGCGCTGCTCACGGAGATCGAGCCGGAATGCGCCTCCACGATCCGCTTTACAAGCGCCAGTCCCAGGCCGAAGCCGCGCGTTTGCTCCTCTACACTGCGCCGTCCGCGGTAGAACGGCTCGAACAGATGCGGCAAGTCCGCCGGATCGACGCCGAGCCCGCGGTCCTCCACAGAGATTTCTACGCCATAACCGTTGCCGGTCGCGATGCGGCGGGCATGGACGCCGATCCAGCCGCCGTGCGCGCCGTGCGCCAGAGCATTGCTAATCAGGTTGCGCAAGCACTGTGCAAGCGAGGCGCAGTCGGCCGATATCAGCGGCAGATCGGCCGCGAATTCCGTCTCCACCGTGCAGCCGGATGCGTCGATCTCCATGGCGCAATCGGACAGCGTACGCTGTACCGCTTGCTGCACGCCGGTGGGCTGCATCTCATATCTGGCACGTCCACTCTGGATCCCCGCATAGCCGAGGATCTGTTCCACCATCAGTGTGAGGCGCCGCCCCTCGCCGCGAATGACGGAGCCGTATTTTTTCACCTGCTGCGCGTTGGTCACCAATCCATCAGCGAGATTCTCTCCCGCCGAGCAGATCACGGTCAACGGCGTGCGCAGCTCATGCGAGACGCCAGCGACGAACTCCAGTTGCCGCCGGGCGAGTTGCTGCGAGCGCCGCGTCGCGAAAAGGAGCACGGCGAAACCCGCAGCCAGAATCAGCAGAATCGCGAAACTCACGGCCAGGTTGTTGCGGCGCGTGCGTGCCACGACATTCTCGAGCGAACCGGCGCGATGTTTCACCAACAATCGCCAGCCTCCGCGCGGTTCCACTCCGCCCGGCGGTTGCCGGAAGAAACCACGATCGGAGAATCCCCCGCCAGGTGGAGGTCCCTGCGCCAGCAGATTCCGGCTGGCATCGAATGTGGAGAAGAACTCCGGCGGCAGGGCTGGATCGGAGCTGTAGAGCACCTCAGAAGGATTGCGGACACTGACGATTTGCACCTGGCAATCCAGCTCCCCCGAGGACGGGAAATGCCTACGGACGAGTTCGGGAAAGATTTCCTTGCGGATGTAGTCGAGGTCGAGTTGCGCGATATGATACCCGGAAGACGGGGGCGGACGCCGTTGCGCGTCCATCTGCGGCGGAAAATCGGGGCGCGGGAACTCTCGCTGCGGAAAATCTGAGCGCCGGCGATCTGGCGGCCCTTGCCGCATACGCGGCATGATCAGCGCGGGCAGCTCATCGTCAATCGGAGATTGCGGCCTACCGGACTCGATTCCGGAACGCAGCCGCTCCAGCTCGGCCGGCCAGGCGATCTTTTGGAACTCTCCTGTCGCGAAGTTCAGCTTGAACAGCTCCGGCGCCTCCGCCCGATCATTGCGGCTGACGAAGATCGCGCGCAGCAACTTCGCCTCTGCCCCCGATTCGGCCAGGCGCCGGTAGCGGCCGGCAAGCTGCTCCAACTCCTGCTCCGGAGCGCCGCCCCTCGGCCCCAGCATAAGACCGCGGAACAGGCGGCCGATCTCCGAATCAAAGTCGAAACTGAAACGCGCGACCGCGGCATCCAGGTGGGCGCGCATTCGCTCCTGCTCCGCCGCGCTGACCTGCTCGATCCAGCGGTATTGGAGCCATGCCAAAGGGATCAAGCCGAGCAATGCCACCAGCGCTACGGTGAGCCACAGGCGGCCGTGACTGCCAGATCCTCTCCAGGTCATTTCGTGTCGAGTCCCCCAATCATTATTGTGGATTGCGCGGCTTTGCGGCAGGGTAAAATGCCGGAAAAATCTTTGTTAAGAATGTAAACACCTATTTTTCAAAGACTTAATCAACAAGAACAGCGTTTTCAGGTTTAGATGGTTGTAGCGGCGGGTGCCGCAACATAACAAGAAACGACGAGGAGACAAGAGACCATGAAACTCAACACATTGCTTTCGATAGCGCCGCTCGCCGCTCTGCTGGTGTTTGCCCAGGGTCCCGGCGGAGGCCCCGGACCGCAATCGTTCACGGATGTAAAAGCCTATCTCAACCTGACCGATGCCCAAATCCAGCAGATTCAGGCCGCACGCCAACAGTCCTTCGACAGCGCAAAGACGCTGCAGTCCCAAATTCAGACCAAAGACCAAGCGCTACGGGACCTGCTCGACAAGGGTTCGACGGATTCCGCGGCCATCGGCAAGGCGATGCTCGAAATCAATGCGCTGCGCAAACAGGTGAAGGCGGTGATGGATGCAACCCAAGTGCGCGCCGTCAGCTTTCTATCCGCGGATCAGAAGACTAAGCTGAAGGCCCTTGAGGATGCCGCGAAATTGCAGCCGGCGATCGGACAAGCCACAGGTTTGGGGCTATTACAGCCGCCGCAGGGAGCTCCTGGCGGTCCTGGCATGCGCTTCGACGGTCCTCCGCGTGGAATGCCGGGAGGGATGTCGGGCCGCGGGGCGGGTAGGATGATGCACCGCGCTCCAGACACCGGCCCACGCAGTTCCACGGCAAAGTTGCCGCGCTCGTTGGCATAAGCTGTTAGTTCGGTGGTTCCAAGGCGGCCGGGCGCGGTTGACTCGCGTCCGGCCGCCTTCATTACGTGTGCCGGAAGGTGACGCTATCGGGGTGCGATTTGCAGTTGGTTAACGACCTGCTTCACGCCCTTCACTTTCTTGGCAACCTTCTCGGCTCTCTGGCGATATTTCTCTTTTTCCACTTTTCCCTTGAGCGTCACCACGCCGTCTTTCACACTGACGTCAAAGGCGCCGCCGCGCACGTCCGGGTCGTTAGCCAGCTTGCGCCGCACGTTGTCGAAAATCGCATCGTCGGAGACCGGAGCGCCGGCGTTTGCGAACGCAGCGGAAACGGAGAGCGCCAGCAGCGCGGCCATCAATAATGTCGATAAAAAACGAGTCATTTATTCTTCCTTGGGAGTCGCACTCCCCACCATCGATCGCCAATCCATCCCGTTCAGAAACTCGGGACTTTCGCGCCACCCCGGCTGCACTTTGACGAACAACTCCAAAAAAACCTTGCGGCCGAAAAACTTCTCGATATCCAGGCGGGCGAGCGTGCCGATCTGTTTCAGCATGCTTCCTTTCGATCCAATGATAATGCCTTTCTGCCCATCGCGCTCGACATAAATCGTGGCGTTGATGCGCAGCAGTTTGCGTTTCTCTACCCAACTCTCGACTATTACTGCGAGAGCGTGGGGAATCTCCTGGCGCGTAATCTCGAGCGCCTTCTCGCGGATCAGTTCCGCCGCCAGAAAACGCTCCGGCTGGTCCGTCACATAGTCCTTCGGATAGAAGGGCGGTCCCTCCGGAAGCCGCGTCAGGATCAACTCGCGCAAGCGTTCGAGACCGGCGCCGGTCTTTGCCGAGATCGGCACGACCTCGGCGAACTCGTGCAGCGCGGCAAAGCGCTCAATGAACGGCAGTGCATCTTCCGGCTTCTTCAGGCGGTCGACTTTAGTGAGCAGCAGAAACGCGGGCGACTCCGATTTCTTGAGAACGCTGGCGGCGAGCTCGTCCTCGGGCGATGCCGGTGCGGCGGCATCCACCAGATAGAGCAGCAGGTCGCGCCCATCCAGCGACTCGCGCACGGTCTGCATCATGCGCTTGTTGAGCAAGGTATCCGACTTGTGTATACCTGGCGTGTCGACAAACACAATCTGCGCTTCGGGCAGCGTGAGAACGCCCTGTATGGATGTTCGCGTCGTCTGCGGCTTGCTGGCCACGATTGCGACCTTCTGCCCGAGCAGCGTATTCAACAGGGTCGATTTACCGGAACTGGGCCGTCCCAGGATTGAAACGAAGCCCGACTTATGCGCCATTTTTTTCGTCATTCACTTTCGATATCCTGACCTTCTCGACGCGCAGATCATTGCCCGCCACTACTTCCAAACGAATGCCCTCGCGCTCGACGCACTCTCCCTTTTGGGGCACGTGCCCGAGCCACTCGATCACCAGACCGCCCACGGTCGTCGACTCGGTGTTCTCTCCGGGGCGGAACTCCAACAGCTCCCGCAAGTTGTCGACGTCGAAGTTGCCGGAGACGACATACGATCCATCCGAGTCCTTCTCGACATCGCTGTCCGGCTCGTGTTCGTCGCGTATCTCGCCGAAGACCTCTTCCATCAAGTCTTCCATGGTTGCGATGCCGGCCGTGTTTCCATATTCGTCGACCACGACCGCCATGTGCGAGCCGTGCTGCTGCATCTCCTTGAGCAGTTCCGTGACGGGCTTCGTCTCCGGCACCGGTTCGAGTTCGCGCACGAGTTCGGCGACCGTACGGCGCTTGCGCTCCTCCGGGTCGAGTTCGAACATGTCGCGCACATGCACGAAGCCGGTAATGTTGTCGATGCTGCCGTCATAGACGGGAATGCGCGAATACTGTTCGTCGAGTACCACCTGGCGTAACTCTTCGAGCGACTTGCCCTTCTCGATGGCGACAATGTTGGGGCGCGGCGTCATCACTTCGCGCACGGTCTTGTCGCCAAACTCCACGACCGATTGAATCAGCTTGCGGTCATCCTCTTCGAAGAGACCTTCCTCTTCGCCCGCGCTAATCAGCGCCTCGATGTTCTCCGCCGGCGTCTGCTCGTCTTCCTGCTGACCTTCCCGCTCCGAGAGTTCCGCCAGCGACTGCATGAAGCCCAGTAGCAATGTGAACGGCTTCATGACCAGAGCCATCAGGCGCAACAGCGGGATCAGCCCGAGCAGCCAGCGCGCGCTGGCGCGGCGGTAGAGCATCTGCGGAACAATGTGCGCGGCCAGCAACATGGTGCAGAACGAGAGCAGCGCCGCTTCTCCGACATTCCACTGGGATGCGCCGACGCTCGCGATGAGCAGGAAGACGATGCCGAGCAAGATCAGGCCAGTGTGTTTGAGCAGCGCGAAGACGAGCGCGCCCTGCTCCGTCTTCCATCCGAGGCGATCCTCCAGAGTCTCCTTGAAAAACTCCAGCGCCGGAGTCTCCCGCGTGCGCAAGCGCAGCGATTCCACATACAAAATCTGCACGAAAGCGCTCAGGCAGATCGACACGACCAGCGCGACTGCAGCCAGGAACAGCAGGCCCGTCATCGCTTCGTCCTCTCGATCAATCCGCCGGAGAGGCCCAGCGCCGCGCGCCATTTCGTCTCCGCGCGCGCCATCCGGCCGCGATCCGTTTCGTGATCCATGCCCAGGAGATGCAACACTCCGTGGAGCATCAGCACGCGGATCTCGTCCTCGATAGAGTGGCCGAAACCGGCGGCCTGCTCCGCGGCTCGTCCGCACGAGATCGCGATCTCGCCCAAAAATCCGTCAGGCTCTCCGGAAGGAAACGAGAGCACGTCGGTGGCATAATCGTGGCCGAGAAACTCGCGATTCAGGCGGCGCAGTTCTTTGTCGTCGGTGAGCAGGCAGGTGAAGTCGCGGCCGTTCGCCACCTCGGTCCGCAAACGTTCGGCGAACAGGCGCAGCACACGACGCCCCAGCGCACGGGGGCATCGCAGGGTCAACAGAATCGGACTGCTCGAATCAAGTGCGGTCATGGGGTCTTAGGCGACAGGTTCGACGCTGGCTTCCGGCGCGGCGGCGGGGCTCGGCTCGGCCTCGACCTGTGGGTCGAGTTTGAGAGTGAGTTGGCGGCCCAGACCGGTCGAGTCGTAATAGCGTTCGTAGGCTTTCACGATGCGCTGCACCATGGGGTGCCTGACGACGTCGCGGTCGTCGAAGAAAATCTGACTGATGCCTTCGACGCCGCGCAGCACCTCGATGGCGTCGAGCAATCCGCTGCGTTTGCCCGGGGGCAGATCGATCTGCGTCAGGTCGCCGTTGACCACCATTCTGGAGTTGAAACCCTGGCGCGTGAGCAGCATCTTCATCTGTTCAGCGGTGCTGTTCTGCGCTTCGTCGAGGATAATGAAGGCGTCGTTCAGCGTGCGTCCGCGCATAAAGGCGATCGGTGCGACTTCGATCACGTTACGCTCGAGCAGCCGCTCTACTCTTTCGAGTTCGATCATGTCGTAGAGCGCGTCGTAAAGCGGGCGCAAGTAAGGGTCCACTTTCTCCTGCAATGTGCCGGGAAGGAAGCCGAGCTTTTCTCCGGCTTCGACGGCGGGACGGGTCAGAACAATCCGGCTGACTTTCTTACTGAGCAGAGCCGAAACGCCCATGGCGACGGCGAGGTAGGTCTTGCCCGTACCGGCGGGACCGACGCCGAAGACCAGATCATTGCGCTCGATCGCATCGACGTAGCGGTGCTGGTTGATCGTCTTCGGCGCAAGTAATTTCTTGCCGAAGTTGCGCTGCTTGCCACTGGCCACCAGACCGCGCAGGGTGACTTCGGCATCGTCGGTCACTACGCGCAGGTAGCTGTTCAGGTCGCCGTTGCTGAAGACGTGGCCCTCCGTGGTCAGCGCGACGTAGTCCTCCAAAATGCTGGCGGCACGGATCGCGTTTGCTTCGTCGCCCTCGATCTCCAGATTGTCGTCCACCAGGCGTGTCGAAACCGAGAGCCCGGTCTCCAGCAGGCGGATATTTTCATCGCGGGTACCGAAAAGGCTTTCGATTCCGCGGCTGATCTGTACGCTTAGTTTCATTCGGGAATAGTATGGAGCGCCAATGCGGACAATTTTTTTGAACTTAAATTCGAGGCGAGTTTCAGGGCAGCACTGCGAGCGAGAGCATGGAGAGCCGTCCGCTGGCGCGGAGATCCTCTAAACATCCTGTCTCAGTGTAGCAGAGGTGCACGGGGAAAAACAGCCTGGCAGACGGACTGCGGAGGAATGCCTCCGCAGTCCTCACAGCCGGGCAATGTTGAGATTCCAGCCACTTCGAATGCGCACGGAACATTACGCTGGAAGAAGCGTAACATAGTAAACAGGATCGGACATGAACACCGTTGCGCCACACGAACTGTTCGAAGCGTACCGGCCGGAAATACAGAGGATTGTGTCCCGATGCGGTATCGGGAACGTCCGAGTATTCGGATCGGTCGCGCGTGGTGAGAGTGGCCCGGCCAGTGATGTCGACTTCCTCGTAGATCTTGAACCGGGTCGGGACCTTCTGGACCTCATCGCCGCCAAACAGGATTTGGAGGATCTTCTCGGAAGAAGGGTCGACATCGTAACTGAGCGTTCTCTCAGCCCCTACATCCGGGAATCGGTCATAAAGGACCTCGTCTACCTGTGAAGTCTGACCGCGCGTACGTCCTCCACATTCGCGACGCAATCGGACGGATCGAGGAGTATTGCCGGGTCGGCAGAGAGGAGTTCCTCACGACTCCGCACTGGCAGGACGCGGTCATACGCCAACTCGAAGTCATTGGCGAGGCAAGTAAGCGCCTGTCGCCGGAGTTGCGCGACGCACACCCGGAAATCCCGTGGCGACGGATTTGCGGACTCCGCGACGTACTGATCCACGATTACATGGCCGTGGACCTGGAGGCCGTGTGGAACATAGTCCATACAGGTATCCCACGACTGAGAGACTGCGTGGCTGACATGCTGGCGAAAGAATAGTCTGGCGGAGAGGGAGAGATTCGAACTCTCGGTAGAGCTTTACACCCTACGACGGTTTAGCAAACCGCTGCTTTCGACCACTCAGCCACCTCTCCGCGAGGTGTTGGCGCTTCTTTCAGCATAATAGCGCAAATGGGGCGGCAAACGCCATATCATGGAAGTGATGCGAGGCAAATGGCTCCTCATCGCCGGAGCCGTAATAATGATGGCGATTGCCGCGGGCGCTCTCTCAGTGTGGCGCCAGGATCTTGCGAAGAAGTCGGCCGCCGCGGCGCCTAAGGTATACATCGGCCCGCCGCCGGGAGCCGAAATCGTGCTCACAGGCAAGGTGCGGGGCGTGCACATCGTTGAAGTGCCGGCCAGCATCGAGGGCATCGTCGATGTGCTCCATGTCGAGACCGGGCAGGAGGTCTATGAAGGCCAACTGCTCGCGTCCATCAAGAACACGCGCCTCGAAAGCGCGCGCGATTTGGCCGACCACGAACTCGAGCGCGCGCAGAATCGCCTTACCGGTCTCGAGGGCGCTGTCATCGCGGCACGTCTTGAAGCCTCGCGCGCCACAGCCGACGCCACACGCTCGCGGGGCGAATTCGAGCGCTCCGAGAAGCTATTCCAACGGCAGAAAAGTCTCTTAAGTGAAGGCGCAACGCCCAAACTGGTCTATGAAAAATCGCAGAAGGATTTTCTTGCCATTCAGACCGAGTACCAGGGGCTGAAAGCGCTCGCTGCTTCGATGGACGAGCGCGTCAGCACCATCGTCCGTGAGATCGACACGGCCCGCAGGTCGCTCAACGAGAAGAGCGAAGAAGCCGAACTCGCCAAGAGCGACCTGGCCTCGACCGAGGTTCACGCTCCAGTGGACGGCATCGTCGTCGCGATCAAAGGCGAGGTCGGCAGCGAGATCGACCGCAACCGTAAGGACTTCTTTCAAATCGCTACCGACCTCGGCGATCTTCAGATCGCGCTCGATCCGGATCCCGATCTGCTCAAGCGCCTGCAGCCCGGCGAGCCCGCGCTCGTGTTCATCACCGAAGCTAATAACGAAGCACTTCCGGGCACGCTCTCGGCGATCCAGGGCGCGCAGGCGATCATCGATTTCAAGAGCCCCAGTCTGGCAATCAAGCCCGGCCTCTCGGCGCAGGTGCGCCTGAAGATAAAATAAAAACTGGACCCACAATTTATGCACTCCCTCAAGAACAGCATTCTCGAACTGATCACACAGACATCCACCAACCTGCCGCCGGACGTGCGCGCCGCTATGGGACTCTCCGTCTCCGGCGAAACGCCCGGTACGCAGTCGGCGCAGGCGCTCCAAATCATCGCCACCAATATTGATATGGCGCTCGAGGATTCCGGCCCGATCTGCCAGGACACGGGAATGCCTACGTTCTTCGTGCACTCGCCCGTCGGAGTGAGCCAGATTGAGATCCGCAAGGCGATCCACGAAGCAGTCGCCGAGGCCACGCGAATCGGCAAGCTGCGGCCGAACTCCGTCGACTCACTGAGCGGCAAGAACAGCGGCAACAACCTGGGCGACGAGACACCTGTAATCCACTTCGATCAGTGGGAGAACGATGTGATCGAGGTGAAACTGATCCTCAAGGGCGGCGGCTGCGAGAACAAGAATATTCAGTATTCGGTACCGTGCGAGTTGGAGCATCTAGGGCGTGCCGACCGCAATCTCGAGGGCGTTCGCAAGTGCATTCTGCACTCGGTCTGGCAAGCGCAGGGACAGGGCTGCGCTCCGGGCGCGCTCGGCGTTTGCATTGGCAGTGACCGCGCGCATGGCTACGATCTGGCCAAGCAGCAGTTGCTGCGCACACTTGATGACGTGAATCCGAACGCGGAGTTGGCGGCGCTCGAAGCGCAGATTATGGAGCAGGCCAACACGCTCGGGGTCGGCTCGATGGGTTTCGGCGGAAAGTCATCGCTCATCGGCTGCAAGATTGGCGCCGCGAATCGCCTGCCCGCCTGCTTCTTCGTTTCGGTGGCCTATGATTGCTGGGCGTTCCGGCGTCTGGGTGTGCATCTCGATGCCGCGACCGGCGCGATCACGCAATGGCTCTACCGCGACCCGCAACGGAGCGTGGCGAAGATGACTGAGGCCGAGGGCCTTCCGCTTACCGGCCGCGAGATCGTTTTGCAGGCGCCGCTCACGGAAACGCAGATGCGCGCACTCAAGGTGGGTGACGTGGTGCTGATCAACGGTCCGATCCTAACGGGCCGCGACGCGGTGCATTCGTATCTGATGAAGAACGAGCCGCCCGTGGATATGCATGGCGCGGTGCTCTACCACTGCGGTCCGGTGATGCTGAAGGAGGGCGAGGAGTGGGTGGTGAAGGCCGCCGGCCCAACGACGAGCATTCGCGAAGAGCCGTATGAACACGAGGTCCTGCGGCGCTACGGCGTGCGCGCGGTGATGGGCAAGGGCGGTATGGGGCCGAAGACGCTGGCTGCGCTGAAGGAAACCGGCGCGGTGTATCTCAACGCGATCGGTGGAGCCGCGCAGTATTACGCCCGCTGCATCGAGAAGGTGACCGGCGTGGCGCTGCTCGAATTTGGCATCCCCGAGGCGATGTGGAGTCTTCAAGTGAAGAATTTCCCCGCCATCGTGACGATGGACGCTCACGGCAACAGCCTGCACGCGGACGTATTAAAAGAAACAGGCGCGGCGCTGGAAGCATTACAGAAGGCGTAGGGAAGATTCTTGGGCAAACCGGCTGCGAATCGGCGGCCGGTTTGCTACAATAACGACTTGGCGGCCAGGTAGCTCAGTTGGTAGAGCGCAGCCCTGAAAAGGCTGGCGTCGGCGGTTCAACTCCGTCCCTGGCCACCAGAAAACCAACGACTCACTCTGGATTTCGCCTGTTATTTGGACTCCGGTTGGACTCCACGCACTTCGAATTCACTGGAGACAAACGAGCAGAGACGATGGACATCGGCCCAATAAAGGCTGCGTTCCACTCCACTGTTCACTTCAACAGAGTCATAGAAGCACCTTGTTCGCCGCACAGGATATTGCAGAGCGTGAACTGCAGGCGACCCACGTAGGCGACGGCTCTACCATTTGACTCCGCAGGTCTGAAGGTCCAGGACTTCAATGCCTTTTCCACCTCCGCGCGGACAAGCGGATGCCTCGCTTCGGACTTCAGGCACACCACTTCGCCAGACGTGCCGACGAGGACATCGACTATCGCCGTTCCCCTGATATCCGCTTGCCGGATGAGCCCGCTCAGTTCAACTTTACGTGTCGCGCGCTCTTTCATTTCGGCTGAAGTAAATAGAACCAGTTTGCCTGCTGCGGTTCGTAGCAGGTCACCTCGAAAACTGCACGGGAGCTTTGCTACCGGCGTCTGTCCAAGCATTACCGGGCTCTGCGACAGCAACAATGAGAAGAACAACCACCGCGCTGCTTCCATACTCCTAATAGACACCGGGATCAGACTCGAAGACCATCTAATTTCGCGATTTCCAGAAACACAATGTACCGCGCGCTACGCATGTGGAACGCTGGGGAGGCTTGACCTGCCCCCGTTTCCTCTACCAGCCATAATTGGGAATTTCCAGTAATCGTAGCGCACGTCCGTGCCAAGCCGTGAGCGGGGATGGGGGTCTGGTGCAAGGGGATGGCATGAGAGCACTCGACAGAAGTCCGGCCTGCCGTAGACCTGGGGCACACGGAGTTTGCGTGGTTGGAATGCGGCGGTCGAGTAGTCTCGCCCTATCCAAGCGGTCCGATCATGAACCCATCACGAAACCAGCCTGATACGACCAGTTCGCGATTTTGCCCAAACCTGCAGACAGCTCTGACACCTTGGAGATTTTGGCGTTTTCCCGCACTATTTGGGCGGAATGCCTGGAAATCAACGCTGCCCGGACATGCCTATCACATCACCCCGCGGGGCACAAACCGCCAACGAGTTTTCTTCACCGATTCCGGGAGATCGACGTATCTGCGGCTCTTGCTCCAAAACCTCGACGACGCCGGCGTCCGTGTGCTGGCCTGGTGCCTGATGGACAATCACGTGCATTTTGTTGTGGCTCCCGAGCGCGAGGACTCGCTTTCAGTTTTGTTCCGCCGGGTCCATGGCCGCTATGCCCAAGTCGTCAATGCGCAGCGTTTGCGATCCGGCCATCTCTGGCAGAACCGCTTCTATTCGTGTGCGCTCTCGCCCGCCCATCTTCGTCGCACACTCGCCTATGTCGAGCGCAACCCGGTACGAGCGGCGCTCGTCGAACGCCCGGAGGAGTATAAATGGTCAAGCGCCGCCGCGGAAGGCTGGGCCGAATTGCTGGCGACGCCTGAGGATCCGCTGGACACGCGCCCGCTGCGGCGCTGCACTTATGCAGGCCGGCCATTCCGCGAGGACCAGTATGTCGCGCTGTTTGAAGAGCAGTTTCAGCGGGTGTGGAGGAAATGGGGCATCGAAAAGGAGCCGCAATTCCAGGCTTTCGTAAGTGGAGACGAATTCCGGGCTGCCCAAGGGCTCGGAATTCGAAATCCAGCGAAGGTGTCAGAGCTGTCTGCGGGTTTGGGCAAAATCGCGAACTGCTCGTATCAGGCTGGCCACTTCACCAGGTCCGCAACGGGCCCCATGGCCCGTTCGATGAATTCAAAGCCTCACCGCCGCGAAGGAATTCTTCAGCCGCAGCACAACACTCAACTACATCAATTCCTGCAGCACCTGCCGGCGCCGATTGGATGATCACGGGGTCTGCTCGTCGATTTTCCTATCGAGGACCTGGTATCAGTTCCGACGGCTGGCCGAACAGATCGGGACATCGCTCGCACAGCTCCCGCTTGGGACATTTGTGGAGCCAGCAACGCACATCACCTGTTTGCGCATGATAGAGCCGCTCCATGTGATCGGAATTTCTGCCGCGGAGGAGTAGGAGATCGCCCGCTTGAAGAAACTCACGCAAAAACTCGGCCGCCTCGGCGGGTTCGGAGAAGCAGTGAAGATTTTCGAGCGGGAAACCAGCGGCAACTCCAGCCTTTGCGGCTCGCTTGGTGTCGTCACAGGCTCCCACAAGCACGATTGCATCGATCACGCCTACGGCCTCGCACACGATTCTGCGCTGACGCTTGTCCCAACCCTCCGGACTGTCGCCTACTGTGGTGATCGCCAGGATTTTTCTCGTGGCATGAGCCTCGCGCAGTACTTGAAACGCCGCATGGAAGGTTTGTAACGATCCGTTAAACTCATCCCGCAGAATCACCGCGCCGGAGGGTAATTCGCGAGGATCCAGGCGTCCGGAAGTTGGATTCACCCTCGCTATCGCGTCCGCAACGTCCGGCAGGGAAACACCGCATTGCAGGGCCGCCGAGGTGGCCGCGAGTACCGACGATGTCCAGTGTATGCCCACTAGACGCGTCTCAATCCTTTGCGCGACTCCTTGCGTGTTCAGTGTCAGCGACAAGCGCTGTGGCCATGTAGCGGCGATCTCGGTGGCTCGCACATCGGCTTGTTCGTTAAGACCGAATCGAACAACGCGGCACTCACGACGCGCAGCCATGGCCGCGACCCACGGATCATCCGCGTTGAGTATCGCCACGCCGCGGTGGCGCAAGCCTGTCAACAGTGCCGCCTTCTCTTTCGCGGTGTCCTCAAGCGCGGGAAAATTATCCGTATGGGTCCGGCCGACATTCAGAATCACGGCAATGTCCGGTCGCGCGATAGACGCCGACCGCGCAATCCAGCCCGGTCTGTCTGTTCCCGCTTCGAGTACGACAAACCGATGCCACGGCCGCGTCCGGAGAATGGTTTGCGACACGTGTATAGCTCCGTTGTCGGAAACCGGACTCGCCAGTGTCGGGGCCTTTGACGAAAGAATCGCAGCAAGCAGTTCCTTTGTCGTGGTCTTGCCAACGCTGCCTGTTACGACGATAAACGTTGTACGAAACAGCAGCATGCGCCAAATGGACGCCAACGCCTTTATCGAGCGCTCCCGCCACTCTTTGCGACTGATCCCCAGTATTCTCATGACGCGGAATCTTTCTGGCGACGCGATCTTGCGACCGCGCCATCCGCCCTCAAAACACTCCGCCGCAGACTCAGACGTAAAAGGTTCCAGAGCACTCGAAAGTAGGTGGTGAATCCGGGCAACGGATCGTCCCACACAAACAACGCTTCGGTGCGGATAGTTCGCAGGGATCTAGCCCATCCTCTCCATGAAAACTCGCTTCGCGCCGCGAGTTCGCGGCACGCTTTCAATTCGAGGTTCAGCGCCATCCACCCAATGCCGCTGCGGTAAGGTCCTGGCCGGGCAACTACGCAGCCAGTCAAATCCGAATACATAGCAAAGGCGACATTGGCTCCGGCGCAATCGAGCAAAGAGTTGGAGAGTTCGAATCGCGGATTCATCTCTATGAATCGAAAAACGCCGTCGCGCGGGTCCTTCTTGAACTCGATCCCGCAAACACCGGTAAAGTGAATCGCTCGCAGCAAACGGAGCGCACTCTCTTCGAGTTCAGGAAGCTGAATCGTTTCAGCGACGGCCGCCAGGCCAAAATCGGCGGGATACTGGCGCACCTTTCGGTAAGTGCCCCAGATCATCGGCTCGCCTGTCTGGCTCATGTAGGCAAGAACGGTATAGAGCAGCGATGCAGGTCCCGGAATCATGGATTGGATGACGGCTGGAGTGTCCGTCTGTTCTAACTCCCGTAATAGATCTTCGAGTTGCGGGATGTCGTTTATCAGGAGCCCCTTCAAGCGTCCGAATCGCCATTGTGCCGAAACAGCAGGCTTGACCAACAGAGGGAACTCAAACTCGCTCAGCCGCGCCGTGCGCGAAGTCACGTCGTGATAAGTTCGCGGCATTAGCATTCCCAACCGCTCCACCATGCGATACTGCAATCGTTTATCGATCAATCCGCGGATGAGCTCAGAGCACGGAAGATTGATACGGTAGTAACGCTGGAGTGCCGGAAGCCGGTCGGCGACAAACAACGCCTCGGCGTCGCCGATCACAAACAGGACGGGTCGTTCCGGCTGGTCGCGGGCATTGTCTACAAGCGCACGCTCCAGTCCTTCGGGATCCCGTTTCAGGATCGGCACAGGCCGGTACGTGCAATAACGTGAGAATCTGGCCGGCGAATCGCTTCGATCGGAGAGCGCGTACACCGGAACCTTCATCCGCCCGAGACTGCGGACGACGCTCATGAGTGTAGCGCCGTTGTACCCTTCGCCCAAACAAAAGGCCGGGATCATAGCGGACTCCCCGGTTCGGGCGTTCTCTCCTTTTTGCCGGTGCGCCTGCGGTCGCCATCTGAACTTCTTGTGACCAAGCGCCAGGCTTGCTGGAATGCCCACTTGGCCGGTGTGCTCCTCAAATCCGATTGGCTCACCGGGTCCTGACCAGCGAGTGCGATAGCCAATGAACGCCCTCGGCCTCGCAGATACCGCCGGTCAATCTCACGCATGCCATCCTGGAAATGGCGCACAAGCCAACGCTTCGCGCTTGGCTTCAATGCCTGCCGCACCGCGGATTCCAGTTCAGGGACGTGGTGGCTGGTTGCGAGCAGTCTCAGGTTGTCGCGCAAGTAGTAGCCGACTACTCCATTTCCTCCATCCAGTTGCCGTATCCGTTTCAAGTCCAGACGCGCAGCGAAGAGCTCCGCGGGCGCCTCCGCTCCCAACGCGGTCAGGCCGATCATCGTGCGCAAGCACTTTTCGCAAACTCCGCAGTTGTGCAGCCCCGAAGTATCGTAACCACACACTCGCAGGTTCTCGAGAGCGAAGCTTGATCGCGTTATTCGCCACTCCAATTTCTGAGAGCGGGAGGCTTCGCAGCCGTCATGCCGGAACTCCAGCGATTCGGTGGACCATAGCGGGTCAATCAGCGGATGGCTGCCCCAGCGTGACAGCGTCGAGTAGGTATCGCCAGAGGGAACGAAGATGCGCCGCAACCCCGCAGTAAGACACAGGCCTATCGCAGCCAATTGGGAACCCGAATTCCAGTCCCACTGGGTTCCAGGAGACGGAGTGAACGATTTCAGATTCGTCTCTGCCAGCACCAGCTCAAGGTCGAAGGCTGAGGCCACCCTGCGAAGCTTTGCCGCCAGATTCTCAAACAATACCTCGTGTTCTAGGAGGCAGTCGGCATAACCGCGGATGAAGATCAAGTGACTGATTCGGCTGTCGCCGTGTTCGCGCTCCAGGTTCTTGAGTAAGGTATAGAAAGAATCGACGCCTCCCGTAAAGAAGCAGCCGTTCGCTTTCGCTGCGCGCGGTTCGGCGGGGGCAATCGCTACGTCCAATTCGATTGCGCTGAGCCGCCGGTCCCATGCATGGTACAGCTCGACGATCTGACGGCAACCGCTGTGAAACAACGGGCTGATTTGGCCTGCGACATGCAATCGTTGATTCAGCAGCATCGCGACCGGCAACATTGCTGCGAGCATTGCCTCGGAACCACCACCCAACCACGGCTCATACGCAGCGGGGAATCGGAACCAAAGCCGTTCTTCGCCTAAACCGGCTGGTAGACCTTTGACTCGCGCCGATAGCTCCGCGTACCCAGCCACGGTACGGCGTTGAATATCGCAGATCTGGATCCCCATCATAGGGCTAGTTCTTTGACCGAGTGATGATGTTGTTTCCATGTGGGGCAGGATGGAATCCTGCGGCGGGTTGGCAACCCGCCCGGAGCTTGACAAGCTGCCCCACAAGCGAACATATTTTCGCAGTCGCAGACCTAGTCCTTTCTGATGTGTTGGATTAGGGTCCTAAAGCGCAGGCAGCCTGCACCCTGTGAGTCGACCGCCCGCGAACCACTGACGAACATGAACCGCAAGCCAAAGCGCGACAGGAGGCTTTCGAGCGCACTGAAAGGGCGATAGAACTCGAAATTACCGTGAGGATTGGTGACCAGAACTTGACGGACCCCGTCATCGGCGATGATTCTACCAAGCAAGGGCCTCAGTTCCTCCAGCCGCCGGCTACTGCCCACAATGTCTTTTAGGCTGTACGCCTCTCCGCCGAGCGGCGCTTGCAGCAATCGCTCTGCTTCGTCCCAGCTCATTGCATCGCGGCCTGCTTCCGGCGGGAAAACGGAGAAATTCATGAAGAAGACGCCCATGGGATCAAGCACCCGGGCTGCCTCGCGAAGGATCGCTTCGAGGCTGTCATGGGGAGCGCAGTTCACGAGGTGGTCCTGCACGAGAACCTGAACCGAGTTATCCGCCCATGCCTCAAGCCTCGTTGCGTCGCCTACACGGAACGCAACATTGGCAAGTTCAAATCCTGTTGCCCGTGCAAGCGCGCCGACATCCATGATGTCAATGGCGTGGATCATCGGTTCGCTCACGCCTGCTTCTGTCAAATAACGGTGCAATGAGGTCCCGTTGTACGGGCAGGTAATTCCTTGGATCAGACAGCGTGGCCGCGCCCCTACTGTTCGAACAATACGCTTAGCCTCAGGGCCGGCAAACGCACCGAGGCTCATGCCGAGATCAGGATTACCCTGAGTGGCAATTGGTCGCGAGCAATATCGAAGGAAGAACTCGGGAAAATGCTGGTAGCCTTTTCCCATTGGCTTCCACAAGGCCTCTGGAAGACTAGAGGCCGCAGTCTGCTCGAACTGCGTGTCCCCGCACAAGAGCTTCGTGTCGCTCTCCGAATGTCCCGTGCCTCCGCCCATAACGCCCGACCTCGCCCTTACCGTTCCCTAACGATAGCACTGATTCCCAAAATGCCACGCAGCGAATAAAGTACTAACGGTACCGGAGTTGTTGGGTTTCAGGCTATCGCTTAGCTGTGGAACCCAATTCATGCAATGCCCGAAGGCGGCTTAGCGAAATCGGCGAACCCATCAGCCTGAGGCGCACCCCTTGGGTTCCCGTTGGGTTCCCCTCTGCTGGGCAGACGCTTTGAAGCCCAACATCGGGCTCTCCAATTGGAGGAGCGGACGAATCCACCCGACCCGTCCATGCGCCAGAAATCGTGGAGCAGATACCGTGGGGCAGACGCCCTCGTCTGCAAGGGACGCCGACGTCCCTAACCGCCCGCAAACTGGCAAAACCCTCCGCCCAATCCACCCCACCCACTCACGGTGCCGGGAGCGCAAGCGACCGGAGGCGAGCCGGCGGCCCTACCCACCCAAACAAAACCACCCACTCGCGTTCCCCACCTTTGATAACTTAGTACTTCGCCAGCCACACCATGTCCACTGAAAACCATTCCGAAATCGCCGGCTTTATCTGGAGCATTTGCAACTTACTGCGCGGTCCCTACAAGCGCAACGAATATCGCAAGGTCATTCTGCCGCTTACTGTGCTGCGGCGATTTGATTGCATCTTGGCGCCCACGAAGGCCGCAGTGCTGAAAGAACATGCGGCGCTGAAGGGCAAGCCGGACAATATCATCCGCCACAAGGTCTCTTCCATCACGAAGCACCAGTTCCACAACCTTTCCAAACTCGATTTTCCGCGCTTGCTGGATGACGCGAATCAGCTCGCGCCCAATCTCAACAGCTACATCAACGTATCCGTCAGAGCAACCCACCTTCCCCGCGCAACAGAACGCTGCTGAACTGAGGGAATGGACGAAGCGCAAGCGCCCGTAATCCGGCGGCGAAGGAACCGGGCAGAGGCAGAGCGGTTAGTAGCGGAATATGAGGCCAGCGGCATGGGGCGGCAGGAATTCTGCCGTCAGCACGGCTTGGCGCTGGTGACGTTGGATCGCTATCGCAGACGGTTCCAGAAGGCGCAGAGCGTGTCGAGTGGGGAAGGCCGCTGGGTAGCAGTGGAACTCACTGGCCGCCAGCAGGCAGTTGCCGGGAGCGGCTTGGCGCTGCGCCTGAGCAGCGGCATGCGCATCGAAGTCGCCGCCGGTTTCGACGCGCGTACTTTGCAAGAATTGATCCGCGCGCTGGAGCCGTTCTGATCATGTTCGGCCTGGCGCCGGCCACGCGCATCTACCTGGCGGCGGGAGCTACGGACATGCGCAAGGGTTTCGAGGGGCTCTTTGGATTGGCCCGGGACCGGTTGCGGTGCGATCCGCTGAGTGGTCACGTGTTCCTGTTCGCCAACGCGCAGCGCAATCGCCTGAAGCTGCTGTTCTGGGACGGCAGCGGATTATGGGTCTGCGCCAAGCGCTTGGAGAAGGGGCGCTTCGGCTGGCCGGACGGCACTGGCGGGCAGACCAGGATCGTGCTCAGCCATGAAAAATTGGCGCTGCTGGTGGGCGGCATCGAGCTGGCCGGGAGTAAGCGCCGCGCATGGTATCGAAAAGCGAGTCTGGAAGATGACTAACTCTCTGTAAGTGTATTGTAGTTTACTGGTGTTGCTTGTATAATAGTACTTACTCGCCGTGAACGTCACTTCACTCACTCCCAAGCGATCCGAAGCCGATGAGATCGCCGCGTTGAAGCGGGAATTGGTGTGGGCTCAGCTTAAAATCCAGGCGCTCGAAGAGCAATTGCGTTTGCAGCGGATCAAGAAGTACGGTCCGGGGAGCGAGAAGCTCAGCGAGGCGCAACTCAGCCTGCTCGAAATCGAGCCCGGCGTGAGCAATCTCGAAATCCAGGCGGAAAGCGTTCGCGAGCCGCTACCGGCCGCAACGAGCCGGACGCCCCGTCCGCATCCGGGCCGGCAGGAGTTGCCGGCCGGACTGCCGCGCGTGGAGCGAGTGATTGCGTGTACGCCGGAGCAGTGCGCCTGCAAGGCTTGCGGCCAGGCGAAGGACGTGATCGGTTACGACGTCAGCGAGCAACTGGATGTCGAGCCGGCTAAGTATTTTGTGGTCGTGACGCGGCGGGAAAAGCGGGCCTGCCGCCAGTGCGGCGAAGGCGGCGTGGCCGCGGCGCCGATGCCGGCGCGGATCATCGAGAAGGGTCTGGCGAGCGACCGGGTGGTGATCGGCGCGGTGGTGGCGAAGTATAGCGATCACCTGCCGCTGTACCGGCAGAGCGTGATCCTGGAACGGGACGCGGGGATCGAGATCAGCCGGGCGACGCTGGACGGATGGGCCATGCGTGTCGGTGAGTTACTAAGTCCGCTTGCGGCTGAAATGCGCCGGGAGTTAGTGGTGGCGAATTACATTCAAGCGGATGAGACGCCGGTAGATGTGCAGTTACACGATGGGCGCGGGCGGAACCACCAGGCGTATCTGTGGCAGTATGGCCGGCCGGGCGGCGGTGTGGTGTTCGAGTTCCAACTGGGGCGTGGACGCGAGGGACCGAAGAGTTTCCTCGGCGAATACTCGGGCATTTTACAAACCGACGGCTATGGCGCCTATGACCGAGTGGGCGGGCCGGGGCTGGTGCATGCCGCCTGTTGGGCGCACGCGCGCAGGAAATTCTTCGAAGCGGCGCAGCTCAATCCCGGCGACGTCGCCGCCATGCAAATTGTGGAGCGGATCGACGAATTGTTCGGGATCGACGGATTGGCGCGGGAGCGGGGCATGGATCACGCGGCACGCCACCACCTGCGGCGGCGGCAGTCTCAGCCGTTGCTGGAAACGATTCGTCAGGAGATCGAAACGGCGCGGGCGGTGGCGCTGCCTGCGAGTGCACTGGGCAAGGCTGCGAAGTACACGCTCACCCTGTGGCCGCGGCTGACGTGCTTCCTGGAGCATCCGCAACTGGAACTGAGCAACAATCTTGCGGAGAATTCGATGCGCCCGGTCGCGCTCGGCCGGAAGAACTGGATCCACGTAGGAAGCCGGCAGGCCGGGCCGAAAGTAGCCGCCATCTTGTCGGCTGTGGAAAGTTGCCGGCGAATGGGGATTCCAGTTCGTGAGTATCTGGCGGCTGTCTTGCCGGGGCTCGCCGAAACCTCGATCCACCGGCTCGCTGGTCTTACACCGGCGGCCTGGGCCGGGAAGAACCGGTAGGATCCACAGGCGCTCTTGTCAACGTGTGGTTGCTCTGACGGATACGAAGAACTGGATCCACGTAGGAAGCCGGCAGGCCGGGCCGAAAGTAGCCGCCATCTTGTCGGCTGTGGAAAGTTGCCGGCGAATGGGGATTCCAGTTCGTGAGTATCTGGCGGCTGTCTTGCCGGGGCTCGCCGAAACCTCGATCCACCGGCTCGCTGGTCTTACACCGGCGGCCTGGGCCGGGAAGAACCGGTAGGATCCACAGGCGCTCTTGTCAACGTGTGGTTGCTCTGACGGATACACATCAACGCGTTCTCGCCCAACGTCCGAGATAGCGAACAGATCAGATCGCGCCTCAGGCTGATGGGTTCGCGGATGGGTTCGCGAAAAAGGGTACCCATCTCAAGGGTCTTATAGATGGGTGGGACGAATTCTCAGGGACGGATACTCGCAACAAGGGAACCAGCCCCTAAGGGACCAACTCTCCTACAGCGCAGTGGATTCGACGTCGCGACAAGTCTTCTGCGCTCAGGCTCCGAGCTGGAGCTTGTCGTTCTGCCAGACTCGTCTCTCCGCGCGAACCTCAGTGCCTGTAGTATCGGCACCGCCAACAACCTCGACCGCAAGAAGACTTTGCGAACTACTCGTTGGGCCGAGTTCCAGGCAAAGATAGTCGAAAAGAGCACGCTCGTGAACACCTACGATCAACTGCCTGCGCGACTCGAATACGATAGTTCTCAGCAGGCTTGCTAATTGCACGACGTGTACGTCATCTATATTCTGAACAGGATCGTCCAACACTAGAAGCTGATGTTTGGGTTGCTCTAGTAGGTGAACAGAGAGAAACAAGCTCAATGCTGCGGTATTGAAATTGCCGGCACTCAAAACGCTCCCTGCATGAGTGAACGGATTGACTCCATCGGCGTGTCCCTCAATTCGCGTTATTAGTTGCCGCCCACGTCTTTCCAGCTTCAGCTGAGGAGTAAAGCGATCCGCTTTTACTAGCCGTCTGAAGAGGTCTCGCCACAGTCCGTTAAGCGCACCGTCAAACACTTCTTCAAGCAGGGTCTTCTTCGCATTTGTGGCAGCCGTTCCCAAAGCCTTTCCTTCTTTGACACACGCGTCAGCACTGCGCCACGCTTCTTCGATTTGGGCTCGCCTCGCCTCGAAGTTAGCAAGTTGAGTCTGCGAGATCGCAAGGCCAGCAGCCGCTCTTTCAGCGGCGGCCAAAGAACTTGCTAAAGCGGTCGCTCGTCGATCCTGCTCCGCCAGCTCTTGCATTTGAGCCTCAACAGTCTGCATGATTGCCGCTCGCCATTCCCTTGGATCAGGCATTTGAGGCACGCCAAACGTCGCACCAAGCGTAGAAATTTGGTTTAGAAGTCGCTGCCGCTGTTCATCCGCCTGATCCAGGTTTAGGATCTCCCGTGATAATGCAGCCACACGTCTATCGCTGTCAGCCAGTCTTTCGCGGTCGGCTGATAGTGCCGGAATCTCGTTCTCCAGAACAAAGGAGAGCTGAACTTCAGCACTTTTATGACCCGCAAACGTGGCGGATTGTTCCTTGAGCTGACCTTCTAGTGCAGAAGCAAGTCCGGACGCCTGCGCCAGCTCGGCCTCCAGCTGGGAACGCCTTGCCGCGCGCTCACTCAAGCGCTTTATGTCGCCACCCAGCCGCTCAATTTCGTTTTCCACCATCCGCCGGAGAGAGCCTGTTCCCAGTTCCGAGAAGTCACGTTTGCACACAGGACAATTCTCGTCGTGGATGTTCTCCGCAACGGCAGTGAGTGTCTTCAGCCACTCGCGTAGTGTCGTTGAATCCGCCAATGGATCCTCGGAACGTTGCAGCTCTTGCTGGAGTTCGGACCGTCGCCGCGTAGCGTCCTCTATGCGGGTTCGAAGATCGGCGGCAGCCTTTAGGGTCGTTCTAACAGAGTTAAGAGTCTGCTTCGCAGCAGCTTCGTAGGCGTCGAGTTTTCGCGCCGCCTCGTGGCGACTCCATTTGGCTACAATTTCGGGATTAGAGGAACCCAGCACGCTTTCCAAGCGCGCTACCGGGGCGACGAGCTTCTCTCGGAGGGCTTCACTCTCCTTTTCGGCGTCTCCAAGCTGCTGGCGTACTGCCTGGTTGACCTCGGCGGTCGAGGGTGCGCTCGATTCCAGGATTTTCGTTGCGGTTTCGAGATTTCCTTGATAGCGTTGCAGTGAGTTTAGACGCTCGCCGCGTTTTGCCGCAGCCTTCTCTTCCGCTACAGCCTCTCGCCGGGCGCGAAGGGTATCCTCGGTCCACTGGACATGCCCATGAGGACTTATCCCTGTTTCAAACGCCGCTTCAACGCGAGCGATGGCCTCTTCAAAAGTGGCTCGCTTCTCTCGCTCATCAGCAGTCAGCTTTTGGCGCACAACTGGCAAGCCATCTCTCTCCTCCTTAAGTCGCCGAAAGCGCTCAGAAACGTTGGCGAGGCGTCGAACATCGAGAATCACATGCAGACCCTCTGTTAGGTTCTCAAGGGGATCCAGCTTAAGCAGATCGCGGGCAAAACGAACCAAGGGCTGGTCGGAATCCGTTGTACCTCCGCCTTCGTAGGCCTCAAACAGGCGCGCCAGCTGATTCTGCGACAGATAGCAACGATCAGTATAAAACTGAGCATCAGTACGTGTCAGTTGTTGACCGCTTACAGACCGCTCCCCTCCCTCGATGTGTCGCCGGACCTCGCAGTCGAGGTTCTCCACGTTCCGGTACCTCAGCGTCACGGAACCAGGTTCCTTGGAGCGTACGTGTTGCAGGGACCTCGGATAATCAGTGCTGAAGCCAGAGAGGTGAGTTACCGTTCCGGTGAGAGCAAACTCGATTGCAGAAAAGAGAGATGTTTTGCCGCTTCCATTCGGTCCATAAACTACGACAACATCTGCATCACACGGAATGGGTCCTGGCGCGAGGTAGCTCCGGAAGCCCTGAACGTCTAGCTGAATGAGTCGGCTGATCATTTCGATCCACCAAGTGTCGTTAAGGACAGGTCAATTGCGTGCTCAATCGCACGAAGAATCTCAGCCTCGACGTTCGACGTTCCGGCCTCAGCGGCTTTGAGAAGGCTTGCTGTTAGTGGATTGCGAATGGTCGCACCGAGCTTGTCTGCGAGCGCATGCTCTGCTGCGTGAAGTGTCTGTTCGTGTGAATGAATGCGCAACGGGAGAAGACCGCGGAGAGCAGCGGTTACGTCGTCATCCGGCGTTACAATGATCACTCTGCAAAGACGTTCCAGAGCCTCAAACTTGCTAGGTGTTCGGGCGATCAGAATTACAGTCAGTGGCCGCCTAGAACCGCTACGATCCAATACCAGCGCAAATGATCGGATCCGCCGATGAATCACGACGGAAGGGACGTGTTCGCAGTCAATTACGAGTACAAGGCAACTCTGTTCGCCAGGGCCTACCAGCACGGCGTCGAAGTCGCTTCCGAAATCTGTGTCAACCACGCGCAGCGGTCCAGCAACCTGCTTATAACCGCCACGGTTCACCAGAGTCACAACTATTTCGTCTTTCACCAGGGTTTCCTCGCCGTTAGAAGTTCTTTGCGAAAGGCGTCAAGCAATACGTCCGTGGTTGTCGTCCCTTCCAGCATCTCCTGAAGGCTGATCTCAGTAATCTCATCGGGGTCGTAGCTCGCACCGGGCAATGCGCGTGTCGGGAACCTCGCGGACACCGAGGGGAGACAGTCCACCGGATATACCACCACGACCGCATTGGGAGAAGGGCTTAGATTGAGAATGTTTCTCTCAAGCCGCGAACGGTAGATAACGCGGTCCAGGAGGAACACCGAGACAGCACTCCCGCCGTCACGAAGTACCAATTGGCCTTCCGAGGCAACCCCGCGGAGCGGCACTTCCACTTTCCAATATCCGCGACGTTCGCCTTCTAAAACGCATGATAGCGCCAGCAGTAGCCAATGCAGGTTGCCTGTCTGAGCTGCCGAGAGACTCTCGATCTTCCCAACATTAAAAGATGAGAGTGGCTCGTAAGCGTCTTGGTCGGATGCCAGTTCCTGTTTGTGGTAGAGCGCCATGACACGGCCCACGAATCGAGAGATACCATCGGTCCACGCTCTCCACCGTTCGTCAGCCGGAGCGATCGGATCGAAGATAGAGCAGAGGCGCTCCTCCGCGCTTTCACATACCGCAATCGCCATATCCATGAACGGCGTGGCAATTTCTGAAGAGCCTTTCGCGAGCAGGGCCAGGATCTTCGCCTTTATACCGAGGAAGTAGATCGCTCCCAAGAGGGGCTTTGCGTAAAGGGGGAGGGTGGCCGCCTTGACGATAGATTTCGCGTTGGCGGAATAAGCGGCATCACCGTAGATGAGCTTGAGAATCGCATGTTGATCCGGTGACAGATCGGTCGCGCAGAAAACAACGCGTGACGGAGATACCGGATAGGGTTCGTCCCTTCCAGCCTCGACCTCTGCGAAGACTGTCTTCAAGTTAAAGTCTTGCCCGGATAGTCCGACAAACAGGGATGGCCCCTCTCTTAGCAACGCACGACTGGCTTCAGCTAACGGTTTCGAGGAGGTGGCCCACTTCGCGAGTTCGTCCACCGTCGCGACCATGAAGGGCAGATAATGCTTCGGATCGGCAACGGCACGTTGCGCGCATCCGTGAATCTTAAACAATCTTGGTGCTCCACCATTGCCCCCACGATCGAGGTCATCGTTGGAGGCAACCACTTCGAGTTCCTCGGCTCGCCCTGCGCGGCAAGTCTTGTAGGCTTTTTCAATGAGAGGATCCCAATTTGTGGTAACGAGATTTGAAATGAATGCTTCCTCGACCATCACTGAAAGACAGCGGTGCTCGGCATCAGGCTGCTTGGAAGTATCACCATAAACGTCTTGAAGCTTGAGAACGTCCCAGGGAATGCTCAACGGGCCAGGATCGAGAACGGGAACTCCAAGGACCGTCGAATAGTGAAACTCAAGTCGTCGGACTATATCAGCAAGCTGCGGCCATGAAGTGGGCGTGCGCGTGAGGTCAATACCTGCGCATTCGGTTGAGTTTAGAGAGGCGCGTTCAAGGATCTGTTCGAGCGCCTTCCTATAAGGGCAGTCTCCGGAGCCGTCACATCGTGATTGAAGTACGATCAGGAGTCTCTCAAGGAGCGCGCGCAACGGCTCGAAGCGGGAACTTGAAATCGCAGAACCGACCCAAAAGGAGTATTGTCCACGGACGATCATCTTCAGAGTCGGAGTCCACTCTGAGCGGATTATGGCCAAGGCTTCCGAAGTGGTTGCCTCAGCCGGATTGGTGGACAATGAAGGACTCATTTGGGCTTTGCTCTAGCGCAACGCGTGAACGCAAAGACTCCATCTTATCAAGGAACGTTGTTTTGGGACTGAGGCATCGGAGCCGTATCACGCCGGGATATCCCGTACGTTCGGAGGGATCGAACATCCGGTCCGCAGTACTCTTCTCGTTGCTAGCCGTGCCGGCGAAGCCGTGAACTGCTCACGTGAACTGCTCCGTGAACGGCTCCGTGAACTGCTCCGTGAACTGCTCCGTGAACTGCTCCGTGAACTGCTCAGACTGAGGCGAGCGGTTCGCGATTTTGCCGAAACCTGCAGACAGCTCTGACACCTTGGAAATTTTGGCGGTTTTCCCGCACTGTTTAGGCGGAACGCCTAGAAATCAACGCTGCGTCCTGCCCGGACATGCCTATCACATCACCCAGCGGGGCATAAACAGCCAACGAGTTTTCTTCACCGATTCCGGAAGCTCGACGTATCGGCGACTCATGTTCCAAAACCTCGACGCCGCCGGCGTCCGTGTGCTGGCGTGGCGCCTGATGGACAATCACGTGCATTTTGTTGTGGTTCCCGAGCGCGAGGACTCGCTTTCGGTTTTGTTCCGCCGGGTCCATGGCCGCTATGCCCAAGTCGTCAATGCGCAGCGTTTGCGATCCGGCCATCTCTGACAGAACCGTTTCTACTTGTGCGCGCTCTCGCCCGCCCATCTTCGCCGCGCTCTCGTCGAACGCCCGGAGGAGTATAAATGCTCAAGCACCGCGGCGCACCTGGGGGTCGCCAACGACCGTTATTCATCGCCGGATAAGACCTTCTGGGCCGCGAAGGACGGCGCGGAAGGCTGGACCGAATTGCTGGCAACACCTGAGGATCCGCTGGACACGCACCTGCTCCGGCACTGCACTTATGCAGGCCGGCCATTTGGCGGGGACCACTACGTCGCCCGGTTTGAAGAGCAGTTTCAGCGGGTGTGGAGGAAATGGGGCTTCGAGAAAGAGCCGCAATTCCAGACTTTCGTAAGTTGAGGCGAATTCCGGGCCGCCCAAGGGCTCGAAATTCGAAATTCAGCGAAGGTGTCAGAGCTGTCTGCGGGTTTCGGCAATATCGCGAACTGCTCGCCTCAGGCTGTTGGGTTCGCCTTGCCCGCAACAACATGGCCTGCGATGATCGCGTTGAGTCGGAATATTTTGGATGTCGGTTTCTCGGCCCTGGACGAACGGGGTTAATGCACACGGGTAGCGTAGCAAGCTTTTCAAAGTTTGACCAGGATGTGGACAACCGTTCACACTTACAGTGTGGCTGTGGCCCGCTTGCGCAGGTTGCCGAGGCTGGCCCCTGGGAGGTGTCCTCATGGCTGAAGCGTTGGAACGGAGAAAACTGGCTCGCAGCTCCCATGGCAATAGCCGCGTGCTCTACGGCTTTACCTGACATCCTTCTCCGTACAGAGGAGGTCAGTTAGCAAAGGGGAGGCCATCCACGGACCAGTTATGGTATTTTACCATCTGAATTTGTCGGAACGGAAATGCTTCTCTATACTACCTCCACCCAAAACCAAAATGGAGGTATAGAAATGGAAAGCAATTGGGTGGACTTCAAGGCGATCAAGCAGTCTGTGACGATTGAGCAGGTGCTGGGCCGCTACGGCGTTAAGCTGAAGCGGGTCGGCAAGGAACTGCGCGGTCGCTGTCCGATTCACCAGGGCGAGGGAACAGATAGCTTCCACGCCAACACCGAAAAGAACGCCTTTCACTGTTTCTCGTGTCAGGCGAAAGGCAACGTCCTAGACCTCGTCGCCTCGCTCGAAAAGTGCACAGTGCGCGACGCGGCGCTGAAACTTCAACAACTGTTCCAGCCGGCCGCCGGCAACGCCGAACCTTCTGCCGCTGGAATCTCTCCCCTGGAGGAACCCGAAGGGGAACTGGCTACGAAGGAAACGGTGGTCGATAGGGGAGAGCCGAACAAGCCTCTTCTTTTCCGGCTAAAGGGTATCGAACACAAGCACCCGTACTTGACTGGCCGCGGTATTGATCCTGAGACGACGGAATACTTCGGTGTCGGCTTCTTCCCTGGAAAAGGAACGATGCACGGCCGAATCGTTATCCCGATCGAGAACGAAAAAGGGGAACTGGTGGCTTACGCCGGCCGCTCCATCGACGGGAGTGAGCCGAAGCATAAGCTGCCCCCCGGGATTCAAGAAAAGTCAAGTATTGTACAATCTGGCTCGGGCACTGGAAGACGACTCGACGGGTGCGGTCGTGCTGGTCGAAGGCTTCTTTGACTGTATGAAGGTGGTCCAAGCCGAGCACGTCTGCGTGGCACTCATGGGCTGTTCGTTGTCCGAGGCACAGCAAGACTTGCTCACTCGTCATTTTCGGCACGTGGTGATCATGCTGGACGGCGATGAACCCGGACGAAAGGCTGGCGCGGAGATCGCCAGTCGGCTCGCGCTCAATCTGTGGGTACGCGTGGTGGAAGTGCCAGAAGGGAAACAGCCTGACCAGCTATCAACGGGGGAGATTCAGGAACTTCTGCAGAATTTGTAGCTGCTCTTTGCGGGCGGTCGTCCTGACCGACCCGCTTTTCTTTATGTCCACGCTCTTTCGGAGTGGCCGAGGATGGGGCGAGGTGCGCGACTAGACGCGCGTCGGGCCACACGGACTGGGCCCTCGACAGTTCGCCATCAGCGCCGGGCAAGCTTGGCTGGACCTGTACGTAGCGACCTGGGCCTCGACGACGCATTGAAAGGAAGTCCCTGAGGTTGAATACATCGGGTCATTAAACTAGAATCTACTTCATGGACTGTAGAGAGCCGTCTATCGAAGAGGTTGCTTACCACGAGGCGGGTCATGCGGTCGCACATTTCGTTAATCGTGTACGTTTTGTGGAGATCCGTATTGTGCTGGCCAATGAAGAGCTAGGTCGCGTCGTTGTTGCCGCGCCTCCGAAGTGGTATCGACCGGACATCGACAGTAGCGAGTCGAGTCCGAACTACCTTCGGTCGCGATTCTTTATGGAGCGACTTGTGATCGGTTCGATGGCTGGTCACATCGCCCAGCACCGCTATGCGCAACGGCCTCCCGAGTTAGAGACATACAGATATGACCTGGAGGCGTCTTTTGCGGATGTCTGCCGATGGGTCGGATCGGATCACGCCGCCGAAGCATATTTGAAGTTCTTGTGGGAGATGGCGAGGGACCTAGTGGACATGGACGTCTACTGGGCTGCGATTAAAGCCGTTGCCGCCGCCCTTTTGGAACGGAAGACAATTAAGTATCGAGACGCGAGCAAGCTTATCCGAGAGGCGATGGTCAGATAGGCCTTGGCTCCACTAGTCGCCTTATCTTTGCCACTCGATCCACTCACATGCTCCTCGACTGTCCACGGTCCCTAGCACTGTTTCGGTACGACATCGACGCCGAAAAGACCTCAGCTTAAGGGGGACTGGCTTGGAAAAATCGGGGGCACCATTTGCGAGGCGCTCCCATTCGAGAGACACCTCGTGGAAATTCCGTGTCCGACCCAGACCGGTGAGGATCTCGTCATAGCGAATCCGTTCTTGGGAGCTGAAGTGGTGTGTGGTAAACGAGTGCACAAGGAACAGAGTGAGATTGACGGGAACGCGGGAAATCGTTTCTGGGAGTGCCTCGGACGCTGTTCCGACGACTATCTCAGGTGGGTACCTACGGGCGACTTCGACAGCTTTTTGGAGGACGGTCAACCTTCCCGAGTCGTCCGGAGCGCACAGCGCGATCAGCCAATTCGTTTGATGAGAATCCGTGACGTCGATGGGTTGGCAATCAATGCCCAGGCGCCAGGCAATCCGAGGTATCCGATCGGGCACCGGAGGCAACAGTGCGCCGCGACATTCGCACGCTAGCCTAAGCGCTGCATCAGGATGCCCCAGGAAGCCGGCAGAGCCGAAATCGTAACAGAAACGGTCCACAAGCAAGTTCAGCCCAGCTGCCGCCCCGATGTCGACAAGCGCGAGTGGTGCTTCGTCACCGTCAGTCACCTGTGAAAGGGACAGGACCAACGGTATGCATCGTCGGACTTCATTGATCTGGACTTGGCGGTTGGCGATGAGCGCCAAGATGCTATTCTTCTCTCGAAAACAGAAGTCTCGAAAATAGGGGTAGACTTCAGACGCCGGCCGAGGCTTCTCGACGACAGTTCCATAATATGCTGCGACCGGATGCGAGACTCCTTCGAGGAGCAGATAGTGAACTGCTGCCATGAATAAGTAGTGAAGATATTCTCGGCCACCCGCTTCGGCTGCCAAGCCTAACAACGCCTCGTCATTGATGAGTTCGCCAACGATTGTCTCGTATACCTCTGAATGACCGTGGCGGTGTCCGTACCATTCCTTAAAGTGTCTGGCAAGCACTTCGGAGGAGATCGACTTGTCAATATGCCTCGCCCCGCCGGTGTCTGTGGAATTCATAACACAGTCTCGTTAACCCAGAATCGTGCTGGGTCCCTGGGCTTGACGGGAGACCACTAATGGACCAAGATTGGTTCCAGTCGAGCGCGTCGCCAGCCACTCAGGATTAATAGCATCGACACGTGCGACATCCACTAACCGCTGTCTGCCCGGAGTCAAAAACGCCCGTGCGATCTTGGCCTGCATCCACGGGTCGAGCATGATTCTTCGCGGCACTGGCAGTACTTTCGATGACCGAAGAACTGCTGCCTGAATCACTCCGGCGAGAAGCAATGCTCGGGTCACTTGAATCAGCGAAACAGGACCGGAATTCTTGGTGCCAGTGAAGTTGGCCGGGAATCCTCCACGCAAGATCTGCAGCGATCCCCGGCGAAACTGCACGGTGCGGGGACTGAGCGGCTTCCTGTCCTCATCCCAGTGAACAAGCTTGAGGACCGAGCGGAACTCGATATCCTCTGATGAGCAACTCGCAAGCAACCTTGGCCCCTCGATGTCTTCCAGCCAGCGTGCATTCTCGAAAAGATCTTCTCCCGTGCATCCCACAATCGCCTCGCAACGCTTCACGAGTGCTCTTAGCGACTTACACCAGATAGCCCCCTTTACGGACGAGCGCAGCAACGGGTCCTTGTCATAAATGAACACGCTCTTTCCAGCCCGGAGCAGCCGTCTCGCGACATCACCGCCGACCGTTCCGATTCCTACGATTCCAATTGTCAGTTCCCGAGACGCAATTCGAAGGCGCGGAATGACGTATCTCAGGATAGATTCTGTGACGGCTGGCGGTTCAAGTACTCGCTTCGCAGCACTGCCCGCAACCTCCACCGTGGGAATCCAGTTCCCGGTCCGTCGCGCCTTCAGCCCGCTGGTGGTTTGCTCCACGGCAATCGCACTGTCCCGATCTAGCCACCCAGGGCAGTACTGCCTGCATCTACCGCCGTCGTCTAGAATAAGGATCGGACCGTTGTGCTTGGTCGTTTTGAGTTCTGCCCGCTGCCACAGGTGTTGAATGTTGTGCCGGATCGTATCCTGGTACTTGCCAGGAACTACTTCGCCGTGCCAACCCAGCACATCAAATCCCGCCGCGGCTAACCGCCGCTCGACGAGAGGACTCGTGGAGTAGAACTTTCCGAGGATGTGGATGTCCTCGGGGAGACACCCCATCTCCACAAAGGATTCGAGCAAAGAGCCGGTGGTTTCCAATAGGTGCTGCACACAGACAATGCGTACACCCTGCAATGCATTCCGTAAAGTGCCGCTAAAGTCTTCGCGTACTGTGTCGAGCACTGGCAGTCTTGGAAATAACACGTTGGTTTTACCCGACCCTTGAAGTGATAGTCAAATAATCCCCGAGGACATCACGGGATATCTTTGTGGCTTCGGCTGGTATGTCAAGTTGGATCTTCTCGCTAAGCCACTTCTTCACACGGTCGAGGCTGAGGGCGTCCGTCGTATCGCGGTCCGCTCTCGGATGTTGAATGACATACTTGGCGATTTCGAGGTTTCGCAAGACTTTGGGGAACCCTTCCGTTTGCCGTGTAGTGTCAACGTTCCTGTCGGCGAACTTTAGAGACCCGGGGGTCAGCGGATGGACGAAACTGAAGATGCCCCAGTCATTTGGATCTTTAATGTTCAAGCTTTGAGGGATCATCAGGACAGGGGGGTATTCCTTGAGATTTGTACTGCGCTTCGAGCTCTGCGTCGAGACCCACTTCATGAAATCGAAGAATGGGCCTCCTCGCTCGTCCTGCGGCGGACTCCAAAGGAGTGCGTTGCCTGCTATACACTTGCAGAGATGCTCAATCACCGCCGGGGCGGACACCTCATGTATTGCGAAGATGGGTTTCGGGTCGACGAGGGGCTGGGGCTCACCATCTTCGACGAACGCCTCGATTGCATCTTGAGATTGTCCCCAAGCCTCAGTAGCCAACTGCACGGCAAGGGAGGCAGATTTCAAGGGAACGTCCAACAGGCATGGCGGAAGAATCATGATGGAACTTCGCCATGCCGACCCTGCGGTAGCTTTGGAGACGAAATGCCAGTCGCTCGCGACGTGCACCTTATCTGGCGTATGCGGATTGCCGGTGTATTGCAGGACGTCGGATGCACGGCGTTTGGGAAGGTCAATTCCCAGCCGTTCCGCCAATTCGTTTCTTCTCCAATTTGGGGCCGGGAAATGCACACTTCTGTTGCCAGCGCTGATATGGAAGGTGCCGTAGCGCGAAGCCCGGTCCTTGAGCAAAGGCCTGAGATTCTCAAAAAGACCGATCAGCTCTCCTGGGCCACGCGTGCCAACGGAAACCGTTCTGTAGGAGAGCTTGCCGTGATAATCATCGACAACGACTCGGAAGACTTCCAGGTCATGTTCAAGAATAACGGCCAGCGGTACGACGTTGGGAAAGTGCAGCTTGGCAGTTACAGAGTCGCATGACGCGCAGCAATGGGGAGGTTTGAAAGATCCCTTTTCAACAAGCAGGTCGCCATAGGAGTAATTGAGTCGGTAGAAGTCGCCAGCAAGGTTCGTGATACTCTTCCGCAGAGCTTTACGCAAACCGCGGCTCATTGACTTGTCGATCAGCGATGTGGCGATCGGCACCTTATCGAGAACAGCGAGAGCCTGCTCATTGGTGAGGACCTCAACGTGCTCGCAAACGACAGCCATTTCAGAAACGTAATGGTACCACGAACGATTGTAGGATCGTTCGCCGGTGCCGGCAGTGCGCTCAAGGCTCAATCGCATCCATTGACCACGATGTGCCCGTCGCATATTTCCAATGCCCTCGTTGCCAGATCACCCGTCATCAGTCGAGAATGGGAGATTACAATGACGCCGAATCCGGCATTCGCTAATCCGTCGGCCAGGGCCCTTATTGATCGTGTATTTTGCTCATCCTGCCCAAGGCTCGGTTCGTCGAAAAGCATCCAGCGCGAACCCGAAGCGATCGTGGCGGCCAGTGCCAGCCGCTTGCGCAACGCGAACGGCAGGTCCAGAGGGTGCATGCTGTGAAGGTCATCCGGGATAGCAAGGTGTTCAAGCGCTCTGCCCGTCCGTTTGACGGCTTCGTCTGGCGGACAACCCATCGCTCGGGGGCCAGCCAGGACTTCATCCCACACCGTGGTCGAAAAAAGTTGAAAGTCAGGATTCTGGAAGTGGTATGAGACGATTTCCCCCGGCGAATTGGCGGGTCTTATCGGACGGCCATCTAGGAGAACCTCGCCCGCCGAAGGCTTGAGGACGCCGGCCAGCAGCTTCGCGAGGGTAGTCTTGCCCGAGCCATTCGAGCCCCGTAGCCAGTACACCTTCCCTGCCTGCAATTCTACACTGGCACCGTTTAAGACCCTAGCCGATTTCGGATAAGCAAACGTGATGTTCTTCAATGCCAGCCAGGATCCTTCAATCCTTGGCGGTAAGCAATCTGAAACGGGAGGCGACGCGATCACGGGAAATTGCATATTGGCAGGGTCCCGCTCCAGCAGAACAGGCCGAAAGTCGGCTAGCACCGATGGGTCATTGATCTCGTTATCCGCCAGTAGAAGAGAGGTTTTCGGTGCGACTCCTGAGAGCAGTTTCAGGAGCGTATCGCGGCGGACAGAGTCCACTTGTTCAAGGCAGCAATCGAGAGCGAGAATTTCCGGCTGCAGCATCGCTGCAGCCGTCCCAGCCACGACTGCTTGCTGGCCGCCGGAGAGTTCGTAGCAGCCCCGATCAAACAAAGGCGTGAGACCAAGTCTCTCAGCAAGCCGGTCCATCGCCGCCGCTCGACCGAACGAATGAAGCAGGAGTTCGGAACGGACATTGACCGCAAGGCCCGATAGTGCGTGGTAGATTTCCGGCCCGACGTAAGCATAACGGACATCATGGGCTCGATCTACCAGCGGCGGCAGGAGATGACCGTACAGGTCTCGCCCGTTCCTCTCGGTAAACGAGGCGTCTCGGGTAATACGCTGGAGGGCCGCTGATCGCCCGCTGAAATTCGGCCCATGAAGAAAGACCTGCCTGTGCGATTGGATCGCTGCAAGCAGGACCTCATGGGGATTTACCACAGGTGGGCTCCCCTCACGATCAGGCACCCCAGGGTCCAGCTCATCGCGGCTCCCACGTAGAGCCAATCCATCGTGGAGAATCCAGCCGTTACCGTGAGTTGCGGAGCGTCTATTATCCCGCGTTGGCGCCAGAGTCCCGCTCGGGCGTGTGCGGAACTGAGGCCCCACGCGACCAGGGGGACCAGTGTGCTGGCAGCATTTCGGATAGCCGATAAGCGGTTATTTCGGTGCATCAGACCACGAGCGATCCTTGCGGTCAGAACTTGGTCGAGCCGTGTGCGCAATTCTGGTCCCAGGGCAAAGACATTCAGGACCACCAATGCAAGAGGCCGCGGAACTTTGAGAGCCAACAGACCGGCGCAGAGTTGTTCAATCTTGATCGATAGCAGGCAACTCTGCAACACGCCCACAATCGCTAACAGTCGCAGAGCAACGCGAGCCGCATACAACACGCCTTCGTGCTGCGAACTGTGAAGCGTTGTACCGGGGGCCGCTCCCACGATCCAGCCCCAAACTATGAACATCCACGCCGCGAGCGGTGTCCAGAGTAAGAGTAGGAATTTCAGATGCGGTCCTCGGGTTGACGGTAGTGCAAGGCAGAGTATGCTCGCAAGCGCGGCCGCCACAGCCAATGCTGGCAAGTGCCTGACTGCGAGGAGCCCGGGGATGAGGATGGCAGCACACAGAAGGCGCGCTGGCGCGGAAGGTGCGACGGACATATTCTTTACACGCTCAGGCCATTCTCCTGTAGAGAGCCACTGCGAAACCGGGACAAGACGCTCTTTGGAATGCCCTTCAACAGCCAAAACACAATGAGGCACTGAACACTTTTGTCCAACGGTTCCGCTGCCAGCCCAGAGAGCACTGCACTCTGAAGCACACTCTTACCTGTCGCAAGCAAGAAGGCGGCGATCAACGAAGCACCCGACCCCGTCAATCCGCCGAACACGGCTACGATCACAGGTGCCGAGACCACGGCTGCTACCAGGCCCAGGCCGATGCCACTCGGAATGATGTGGCGCAGATCTCTAAACCAACCACGCTTGGCCACCATATGCACGTAGAGAGCAATGAAGAACTGCGTCCCGCAAAAAAAGGGCATGACGGGGTTTTGAGTGATCCCGCCGAGTAGAAAGGACGCGACTCCTGTCAATATGCCGGCCCGAAGGCCAAGCGTCAGTGTCAGCAAAATGGTGCCGATCGCATCGACGTACACCGGCAGTTTCAGCGCGGCGATGACTGCCGCCGGCACCAAGTTGAGAACGATGCCGAAGGCGATGAAGGGGACCTGTCTGTAGAGATCTGAGTTTCTGTCTGCAATAGAAGTGGCATCCACGTTTCAAGCCTAACAACAGTTGAAACGCCACCCAACAATTTAGTGGGGAAATAAAATCTGGAAAAAAAATCCAACAAAACGAGCCTGATCTACACTCCAGAGAATCACCCGTAAGATACTCATTATACAGCACTTGACTGCATTTAAAGAGCGTTCCACACTGAATTTCGACGGGGCCCAAGCGCGGCAGGTTGCAGCAAAGAACACACGATGCCGGGGCACCAATCGGGGGCGTACGACGAGCCCGTAAGCAGGAGGTTCATTATGACGCGAACCGTTCATTTTTCGGAAGCTCACGCTGCCGGGCCGTATGAACTCACCAAGGACCGGGACCACGAGAGCAGCCGCGTGCTGGCCAAGGACGGCCGGTGGATCGTTCCGATCGAGGAGCGGCCGGCATGTTGGGAGCGCATCCTCATGGCCGACAGCTCGGCAACGCCGGCGACACGGAAGAGCTAGACGATGGAGACCGACAACAACGAAGCCGAAAGCTGGACCGCCCCGAGCGGCGGCCCTAACCCGCAACCGGGCGGCGTCTACGCCGCCCTGACCAACTCTCAAAAAGGAGACTCCTAATGAAACACCGCCAATTGAAAGGCCACGCCCCCGTCGGCGGCGGCCATCTGATCATCAACCTGCTCGCCATCATGTTCGTCACCGTGCTGTTGCAGTTGACGGCCCCGGCGATGGCCCAGAGCACTACGGCCTGGTACCAGCCCACGCCGTACCCGTCCAATGTCACAACGGGCATCCACATCTGGGACGGGTGGGTCACCAACATCTACTACGGTAGGAAGTTCGTCCAAGACGACAAGCTGGAATACGGAGGGTACGGTGACACCTACAGGGCCTTCCTGCGTTTCGACACCTCCGGCTTGCCGACGCGCGTGGCGAAGGCTACGTTGGTGCTGGCACCCTTTCCTAAGAACGATGGCTCAACTCCCACGTCGGCAACCCTGTTCAGTGTCGCTGGTCCTTGGAGCCCCGCGACAACGGCCTGGGATTCGCAACCCGCGGCTACACCTGTGGCTTCCTTGCCAGCTCCAGTTCCGGGCCAGCCGTGGCGCATCGACATCACGAGCGAATTCAACGCCTGGCAGGAGGGCAAGGCGAACGACGGATTCCGCATCGACCCGTTGTTCATCAACAACAACTTCAGCCTCTTCCGGAGTTCGCGCTACGCCGCTGACAGCGAGCGTCCCTTACTCGAGCTCGAATTCACACCACCCGTGCCGACTCCGAATTTCAAGATGCCGCTACCGAGCGATGCCGCCTGGTTAGTCACCACGGAGCCCGGCGGCTATGATTGCACCGGCGTGGGCCTGCAGCCTAATCCTGCACACGCCGGCGACAGGTACTATGCCATCGATTTTTCCTGGAGAAACATCGACGCATCCGGGAATCCCGTCTATTCAAAGCCTTCCGATGGAGGAGAGGTGCCAGTGCTTGCCGCTGCCGCCGGGCGTGTGGTGAGAGTGGTGACCGATCCCAACAATCCCAACGGAAACTACGTCATCGTCGATCATGATGACGATGGGGACGTTAACACCGGATTCCAGAGCTGGTATGTTCACTTGAAAGACGGGGCATCCCCGGTCTATGAAGGCCTGCACATCGAGCAGGGTCAAAGACTGGGATGGATGGGGTCGACGGGGCGCGATGCCAATGGCAATCCGACTAGCACGGGCGATCACCTGCACTTCGCCGTAAAATACAAGAACTCCAGCCCCGCGGGCAGCGAGCTGTCCTACGTCACTCTTGATTCGCTCTTGCTGCGCAGCTATCAGACGGAATGCAGTGGTGGCACCTATGCCCGGTACTATCATTCATCAAACAGAATCGCCGGCGATAAGGAACAGCCGCCCGCCATCACCGGTGTCAGCCCCAGTTCGCCGGTGGGCTCCAACACCGCCCAGCCGTTCACCGTCTCCGGCAGCAACTTCACCACCGGCGCCAATGTGACCCTGCGCGACATCACCACCGGGATTTCCTACCCGAACCAGACGACCAGCGCCTTCTCCGCCAACAGCATCACCATCAACCCGGTCTTCGGGGCGGTGGCGCACAGTTGGTCGGTGCAGGTGACGAATCCGAACGCCCAGGCGTCTAACGTGTCCACCTTCCAGGTGCGGGCGCCAGCCGTCGCGCCCGCCATCACCGGTGTCAGCCCCAGTTCGCCGGCGGGCTCCAACACCGCCCAGCCGTTCACCGTCTCCGGCAGCAACTTCACCACCGGCGCCAATGTGACCCTGCGCGACATCACCACCGGGATGTCCTACCCGAACCAGACGACCAGCGCCTTCTCCGCCAACAGCATCACCATCAACCCGGTCTTCGGGGCGGTGGCGCACAGTTGGTCGGTGCAGGTGACGAATCCGAACGCACAGGCGTCCAACGTGTTCACCTTCCAGGTGCGGGCGCCAGCCGTCGCGCCCGCCATCACCGGCGTCAGCCCGAGCTCGCCGGTGGGCTCCAACACCGCCCAGACGTTCACCATCTCCGGCAGCAACTTCATCACCGGCGCGAACGTCACCCTGCGCGACATCACCACCGGGATTTCGTACCCGAACCGGGCGGCCAGCGCCTTCTCCGCCAACAGCATCACCATCAACCCGGTCTTCGGGGCGGTGGCCCACAGCTGGTCGGTGCAGGTGACCAATCCGAACGCACAGGCGTCCAACGTGTTTACCTTCCAGGTGCGGGCGTCGGCCGCTGCGCCCGCCATCACCGGCGTCAGCCCGAGCTCGCCGGTGGGCTCCAACACCGCCCAGACGCTCACCGTCTCCGGCAGCAACTTCACCACCGGCGCGAACATCACCCTGCGCGACATCACGACCGGGATTTCCTACCCGAACCGGGCGACCCGCGCCTTCACCGCCACCAGCATCACCATCAACCCGGTTTTCGGGGCGGTGGCGCATAGTTGGTCGGTGCAGGTGACCAATCCGAACGCACAGGCGTCCAACGTGTTTACCTTCCAGGTGCGGGCGCCAGCCGTCGCGCCCGCCATCACCGGCGTCAGCCCGAGCTCGCCGGTGGGCTCCAACACCGCCCAGACGTTCACCATCTCCGGCAGCAACTTCATCACCGGCGCGAACGTCACCCTGCGCGACATCACCACCGGGATTTCGTACCCGAACCGGGCGGCCAGCGCCTTCTCCGCCAACAGCATCACCATCAACCCGGTCTTCGGGGCGGTGGCGCATAGTTGGTCGGTGCAGGTGACCAATCCGAACGCACAGGCGTCCAACGTGTTTACCTTCCAGGTGCGGGCGCCGGCCGCTGCGCCCGCCATCACCGGCGTCAGCCCGAGCTCGCCGGTGGGCTCCAACACCGCCCAGACGCTCACCGTCTCCGGCAGCAACTTCACCACCGGCGCGAACATCACCCTGCGCGACATCACGACCGGGATTTCCTACCCGAACCGGGCGACCCGCGCCTTCACCGCCACCAGTATCACCATCAACCCGGTTTTCGGGGCGGTGGCGCATAGTTGGTCGGTGCAGGTGACCAATCCGAACGCACAGGCGTCCAACGTGTTCACCTTCCAGGTGCGCAAGCCCTAGGCGATCTTCAACCTCCCCGAGGCCGCACCTGCGGGTGCGGCCTCGTCCTCCCTCAACAATACCCAAACCGAGTCGCTATTGCTTCTTTCAGCTACCGCGTTTGAGGGTGCGGCTGTGATGTGGATGCCGGCTGATCAAACGTCGGAGAGTTCTCCGGATCGCTGAGCGCGCGCATCCCGCTGCCGGGGAGAGCCCAGATGGAGTCCAGTACCAGTTCCGGCTGGTTTAGGTGGCGGGGATACACGGTGCCGTCTGCCGGATCGGTGAAGAGGGGAGAAATTGTAAACCAGAATAGGCCGGTCCGCTTGGCTGGACCGGAAACTAGCGGATGGGAGACAAGTTCCATCAGCCGCTTCGCCCTCGCTCATCCGTCGTCTCCACAAGGACGGCCCGAACAGGATGGATGCCGAAGGCATCCTTATGCCGCTGCTGTTTCTTGATGAAATGGTGGTACCCCCGAAACTTGCGGAGCATATCGGTTGCCACCATGGTGCCCCTGTCTGCCTCGTAAAAGAAATTCGCGAGTTGCTGAGTCTGCGGGCGGTCATTGAAGCGGAGTGTAAAGAGCGCATCTGGTTCAACCGGAACTCGCTCGGTTTCTTCAACCTCCTGCCAGAACATCTCGCCTCCATGCCGCGAAGATCTGACCTTGGGCACCTCGGCCTTGTGGCCGGCGATCTGTCCACCCTGGCACCAGGCTTCCAGGTCGACGACACCGCCCGATTTCCTGCAGGCCATTTCCACCATGAAGTGCATCCGAGAAACCATCAGGCCGTGGTTCAGAAATCCGAGTTGCATGTGCTGGCCACGAACGGCCGCTCCTGCATAGTCCTTCTCGCGATGGCTGCGAATTTCTTCCAGCATCTGCGGGTGGATTTCAAGGCGGCGCCGCTCGGCCAGGAGGTCGAGCGGCTCGCGGTTATCTTCGTGAACAGTTGCGTGATACGCGCGTAGTGCGTCGTGCAGATGGAACGCAGGAAACCAGCTTCGGGCGAGTACAGCGCAACACCGATATTGACGAACTCGTGCGTCACCGGATCGTGGATGTACCGCAAAATGCTGAAACTATACGGCGTTTTCATGCAAGCCTCCTTCGTATCTTTTCGGAGAACTCCGACGACCGGGCGGCCGCCCACGGCGCTTTCCTGAAGCTCAATCGCTGCGCCGCGCGTGCATATTTTTGCATCGTCAACCGAAAGGTTCCCCCGAAGCGCGCCACCGCGTCCACCCGCTCGCCGCGCCGATGCGCCAGCGACCCGAGGCGTCCCATCCTCGTCTTTGGTTGCAGGGGCGGCATCAGCCGTTCCCAATCCACAGAACTTTTTCAGCTCAACAAAATCAATCACTTACAGCCCACCCACCCTCCAGCCCGAAATCCGGCTGCTACACTCCTCGTGGGAGGCGCTTATGTGCAAATTGTCGTGCAATTCATATCGTCAGCCAAGTCTTCAAAGTCCAACCGCACTGCAAAACATAGAAACGAGCACCTCATATTTATTTTTTGACGAAACGAACTCGGATCTCCTGTGTTTTCAACAAATGTCAAAATAAATAGCCCCAATTCACACGATTTTCGTGCTTTGGATGGTCCCAAACCGGCAAATATGGCCACTCCCAGGCGCCTATGTGCAATTGGATCTGGGTCTGACCTGTCCCCATGGAGATAAATAATAAGTTCGGCGCATTACATGGAGGAAAGGACTACTCCGTGTGCCTCGAACAGTTCGAATTGTAGTGCCCGGCGTGGTACACCGTGTGACACAGCACGGCGCCGGCCGGCGGATCGTTTTCTGCACCCGGCGCGAGCGTCAGGTGTATCTTGGATTGCTGAAAGAGCACAGTGTGAAGGCGGGTCTGTCCGGCCTACTGCTTGATGTCAAACCACGTTCACCTGGTAGTCGTTCCAAATATGGGTGGTACGCGCAATAGCTGAACGCCCGGCGGCAGCGTAGCGGACATTTGTGGCAGAACCGGTTCTTCTCATTCCCTTTGGACGAGGCGCGTTTGTGGGCGGCTCTGCGCTATGTCGAGCGCAATCCCGTGCGGGCTGGTTTGGTGGAGCAGGCCGAAGATCATGCTTGGTCGAGCGCGCAGGACTGGCTGCGGCTTGTGGACATGGAGGTGGAGCCATGCAAAGCGCTGCTGGCGAGTTCCGAAGAGCAATGGGAGATGAGGCGCCTGGAGATGGAAATTCGGAGTTTGCGAGGTTAGAATGCGGCGGTCGAGTAGTCTCGCCCTATCCAAGCGGTCCGGAACGCCGGGCAGAATTACCGAATTTGGCCTGTTCCCGCGGGAAGCGGATTAAAAACAAAGGATCTGGCGATTGGTATCGAACCTGCTTTACTTCCTATCGAGGCGCCGAGGGCGTCCGAGAACAGACAGATTGAGGAGATCGCAATATGACGAGCAATTTGGAGCACAACGATAACGAGAAGATCAATCGCCCGGCGAGCGGTCTCGTGAGCAAAATTCTGATTGGGGGCGCGCTGGCGGCCGCTCTGGGCGGCTGGTGGTATCAGAGCTCGCAGGTCGCCTCGGTCCGTCAGGAGTTGACGCAGACCCATCAGAAGATGGATCAACTCCAGAGCCAGATGCAGACAAGCGTCTCGCTGGCGAAGGCGGAAGTCAAGACGGAAGTGAACGAGACCATTGCCAAAATGAACGAAGAGGTCGAGAAGGCGCGCCGGGAGGCGCTGGCCGGCTCCCATCGCGCACAGCTTGCTGTCAAGGAGCAGACGGGGCAGGTACTCAACACTCTCTCCGCGAAGAACGTGGAACTAACGCAACAGGTCGATCAGATCAAGAAGGAGAACGATCAGAAGTCGACGCAGGTGGACGAGACCCTGACCGGCATCAAAGGCGACGTTGGGAACGTGAAGACCGAAGTGGTCAGTACCCGGGCCGAGCTGACGCAGACGATCGCGGATCTGAAACGCATGACCGGCGACATGGGCGTCATGAGCGGGCTGATCGCGACCAATTCCACGGAGTTATCCGCTCTGAGGAAGCTCGGCGAGAAGGACTACTTCGAGTTCACGCTACCGAAGACCGGCGCAGCGCAGCGGGTGGGTGACATCAGTCTTGCCCTGAAGAAGGCCGACGTGAAGCGGAACCGGTTTACGGTCGACGTGGTGGCCGATGACAAGCGCGTCGAGAAGAAGGACAAGAGCATCAACGAACCGGTGCAGTTCTACACCGCTGGGGCGCGGGCGCCCTATGAAGTGGTGGTGAACGAGATTCGCAAGGACCAGGTGATCGGGTACTTGGCAGTGCCTAAAGTGAAGATCATGGCCAAGCGGTAAGTGCTGGTTCAATTTTGTCAACGAACGAGCCGGGGACACGTTCCCCGGCTTTTTCGCGTGTTACCGAATGGAATTGATCAGGTCGCGTGCCAGGATCTCGGAACGGCGGGCGAGTTGAGCGGCGGTAGACGGATCCTTGGACTGGGCTTCGTCGGCCTGGATGAGGAAGGAACGGATGCGATTGGCCGTATCCGCCTGGTCGCGGGTGAGTGCGCGCCCGGAAAGTTGACTCAGAGCCTGGCGGGCGGCTTGGGCACTCTGCTGATAGGAGCGGCGGAATTCGGCCTGCTGTTGAGGAGTGAGTATCTGGCCTAAAGCGGGAGGAGTGGGAGGCGGTTGTGCGGGCGCCTGGGCCGGAATCGGTTTCGGTTTGGGAGGATGTACGCCGGGAGCGGGCGGCGCCGGTTCGGGCACGGGTGGTACGGGCACGACTGCCGTTGGCGATGGCTTCGGCTCAGCCGTTGCGGGTTCGACCGGCGCAGGCTGGGGTGCGGCTGGGGCGGCCGCGGGTACGGGGGGCCGTGATGGCGCTTTCGGCGTCTGCCGAAACAACCTGCAGCCGCTGGAACTGAGCGCCATCACGGCCAACAGCGCGAAGATTGCCGGGCGGAGTGTCCTCATGGTTTCACGAGCGCAGGCAACATGATTTTAAAGCGCGTTCCCCGTCCGGGTTCACTCTCCACATCAATGTTACCGCCGTGGAGCTGCACGGCGCGATAGACCATGGCGAGTCCAAGACCGGAGCCGTTCTTCTTGGTCGTGAAGTAGAGCTGGAAGATCTTATCGCGCTGCGTTACAGGGATCCCGGCGCCCGTATCGGCGACGGTGAGCACAGCGTTTCGTGCATCAAGTTCCACGTTGAAGGACAGCGAGCCGCCTTGCTGCATGGCCTCGAGGGCGTTGACGGCGAGGTTCATGAACGCCTGCCGGAGGAGTTCTGGGTCGCCCCAGAGAGGAACACACTCCGGTCTGGAGCTGAAGTGGACGGAGACGGAATGCCGGGCGGCATCGGGTTGAATGAGATCGGCGACTTCGCGGGCGATCGCGGCGAGATCGAGTTCCTCCTGGGCCATCTCGACGTGGCGTGTGAAATCGAGAAAGGTCCGGACGACGCGATCGAGGCGCTCGACTTCTTCGCCAATGACCTTGATCTCCTCTTGCGCTTCGGAAGAGTCCTCCCCGACTATGGATTCGAGCAAGGCCAGTCGGGCCGCGATGGAGTTGAGCGGATTCTTAATCTCATGCGCAACGCCACCAGTCAAGCGATTGATGGCATCGAGACGCGACAACAGGCCCATTTGAGACTCGAGTTGGCGGCGCCCCTCCGGGTCACTCAGGCGGATGAGCGCCCGGCCGTCGGCAAAGAAGTCCAGGGTAACCAGCAGCGGCGCCGGGCCGGCGGCACCGGGCCATTCGATGAGACGCTCGGGCACGCTGTGGCGCTGCTCGAAGGCTTCTCGGAGAATCGCTCCGAGCGGATTGGAGGAGACCTGAAAGCCATCGAGGGGCCGCCCCAGCAGGCGTTCGGATGCTCCGCCGAAAAGAATGAGCCGCTGTTCGGCGTCGAACAGGAGGATGCCTTCCTCCAGGCGCTCGAGCACGGTACTTACCCGGCTGCGGAAATCCGCGGCAGTGCGCGCGGTGTCGCGGAACTCCGCACCCAGCAGGCTCAGCTTGGATTGGACGGCGGCGAACTCGGGCGCAGCCCCGTGAGGGTCGAGTTCGAGGACGGCCTCGCCCTGCCGGATGAGGTCGATGTCTGCGGAGATACGGCGGAGGTTGCGCGAGACGTAGCCGGCGAGCAGGGACACGAATAACAGCGCGACCAGGAGCACGCTGAGACTGGCGGCGCCGATCATCTGGAGGTCGGGACGGAGGGAATCGTAGAGCAGCACCGTCGACACCAGCACCTGGATGGTGAAGACGGGGTGGGGGTCGTCGAGCAGGCCTATTGGGAGACGGACCTCGTAGTCCGGTCCGTGAGCGAAGACGCGTTGGACCCGGTCCAAGGGGCCGAGGGCCAGCAGCGCGCGGAGAGACGGGTGTTCGCGCAAGGAAGATCCCGAGTTGGCGCGCGTGGAGGAGACCAGGATTCGATTGTCGGCGCCTGCAATGGAGATCTCGACGAGAGAGGGAGCTTGGGCGACGCTGTTTTCGAGGAAGGCTGCCAGGCGTGCATCGGCAGCGATGGAGGAAGACCAGAGGCGGCTATCCGATGCGCCGGCTTTCCATGAATCTTCGAGGCGAATGAGGAGGAATTCCTTGCTTTGCTGCGTGGCGAATTCGGCCAGGCGCACTGAGTTTTGCAGGCTGGAGACGACGAGGTTGTTCAGCAGGAGGACGGAAAGCGCACCGACCAGGCCCAGCACGAGGGCGCCGGTGAGGAGGAGCGTCTTCGTCTTGAGGGACATCACTCGCCCAGGTCTCCGCCGTATTCTTTCAGCTTGTTATACAGCGTCTTCGGATTGATGCCGAGAATCTCGGCCGCGCGGGTACGGTTGTTCTTCGCGTAGGTGAGAGTGATTTCGATAAGTTCGCGCTCGGCCTGTTCAAGGGTCGCACCTACGTTGAATGTGACCGAGGGAATGGGGCCGAGAGCGCGCCGGGCAGGCTCGGCCGCAGCCCCTATCAGGGATTTCGGCAGGTGCTCCAAGCGGATCTCACCTTCATCGGCAAGCACGACGCCGCGTTCCAGCACGTTGCGAAGCTCGCGAACGTTACCGGGCCAGGTATGGTGCTCGAGTGCCTCGAAGACCGCCGGATCGAGGCCGGTGATGCGGGTGCGATGCTTCTCGTTCAGCTCGGCAAGAATGGCTTCGGCAAGAGCGGGGATGTCTTCGCGCCGATCGCGCAGAGGGGGAAGGAGAACGGTGATCACGCTAAGGCGGTAGAACAGGTCCTCGCGGAACTTGCCTTCGGCAACCATCTGCTGCGGGTCGCGGTTCGTGGAGGCGAGGAGGCGGACGTCGACCTGAATTTCTCGTGCCGCTCCGAGGCGGCGCACCCGGCCGTCCTCCAGAATGCGCAGGAGCTTGGCCTGCAACGCAAGCGGCATGTCGCCGATTTCATCCAGGAGGAGGGTGCCGGTATTGGACAGCTCAAAACAGCCCTGGCGCGCGGAAATTGCTCCGGTAAAGGAGCCTTTTTCGTGGCCGAAGAGTTCACTCTCGATCAAGCTCTCAGGAAGAGCGGCGCAATTCATCGCCACGAATGGCCCGGCGGAGCGAGGGCTGAGGTCGTGGATGAGGCGCGCGACGACTTCTTTGCCGGTGCCGCTTTCGCCGGTGATGAGGATGTTGGCGTTGGAGGGGGCAGCTTGGCGGAGAAGGAAGAAGATCTCCTGCATGGCAGAACTGGAGCCGATGAGTTTGCCGAGGACACCACGGCTGCTCAACTGCCGCTCAAGCCGTTCCTTGTCTTTCGAGAGGCGGTGGTAAGCGACGGCACGGTCGAGCAGGACACGAAAGGCGCGGGGCCGGATGGGCTTCTCCACAAACCAAAAGGCGCCGTGCTCGTGGACGGTGGTGAGAGCGGCGTCCATGCTGCCAAAAGCGGTGAGGACGATGACGGGAGGAGCGCCGGGGATCTCATTCACCTGGCGCAATAGCTCCATTCCATCCATCCCGGCCATCATGACGTCGGTGACGATTGCGTGGGGTTGAAACAGCGGGAGCTTGTCGAGAGCTTCCTGACCGTCGGCGGCGGTCTCGCTAACGAAGCCCCAACGTTCCACCATCCGCGAGACGGCCGATCGCTGGTTGGCTTCGTCGTCGACGATCAGTACGCGTCTGGGCCGCTCAGAATCCATAGGCTTTCTCGATTATCAGGATACCTGAGCCAACCTACCAGACCGAGTACCCCGCCGTCTCGCTATGCGCGCCTGTTTCACAACAATCTCGGGCCGTCCCACCGAGGCCGGCATTCAAAACCCATACGCGCCAGCCGCTTCCTTCTTACGATTCGATCCGAAGCGCCTTGTCCCGCTCTTCGACAATCATCCTTTATCCCATGCAGTGGAACTCGATTCGCGTGCAGGCAACGCAACTGGGCCAGCGCATTGCATTCTGGCGGTCAATTACACTTTGTAGACCGGCTCGGAAATTCCAATGGGACTTTTTCTTCAAATAAGTCTGCGCGCGCTTGCGGCGAGCGCCGTCGCTCTGGTCGGCTTACCTGCGGTGGTGTTTGCGCAGACCGACGAGATTCAAGTGTACGATGGCGCGATTTCTGAGCGCGGTGTGTTCAACCTGGCACTGCACAACAACTTCACTCCCATCGGCGTCAAGACACCGGCCTTCCCCGGTGGCCTCATACCCGACAGGTCCCTTAACGGCGTGGCCGAATGGGCGTATGGCGTGACCGGCTGGTTCGAGGCGGGGCTTTATCTGCCGCTGTACAGCATCTCCAGAGACCGCGGTGCGACGATCAACGGCAGCAAGATACGCCTGCTGTTCACCGCGCCGAATGCGGACGATCGCAGGTTCTTTTACGGCGCGAATTTCGAATTCAGTTGCAACTCCAAACATTGGGATCCGGGGCGCTTCACATCCGAGATTCGACCCATCATCGGTTGGCATCTGAATCCGGTGGACATCATTGTGAATCCCATTTTGGATACCTCCTACACCGGCGGCTTCAAGAGCCTCGACTTCGCGCCGGCCACACGAGTCGCCTACAATTTGTCCCCCAAGTGGGCCATAGCCGTTGAGGAGTATGCCGATGTCGGGCCGCTGCGCCAGTTCTACCCGGCAGGTGAGCAGTCGCATCAGGTGTATGGAGTCGTCAACCACCGCGGCAAGTCCGTCGAGATCGAAGCCGGCGTGGGGTTCGGCCTGACCGGCGCGTCGGACAAGGTAACTTTGAAATTGATGCTCTCGCACAATCTCAACCGGCGAACCAAGCATTAAACCAATCGAACACAGAGGAAGGATCTGGTGCGGCAGTGGCAGTCGGCAAACCCCGCCCCTGACTCCTTTTCTCCCGGATCATCTCAGGCGCAGTGCCAATCAGGGGCAGCCGCAGTCCTCAAGCCCGGCTCTTCCTGGTCGCCCACAGCGTCGCGAATACGAACCACCCCACCGACGCTGCCGTCAACGTGTTCTTGTAAGCTGCCTCATCCACTCCGCCGTGGAAATAGATCACCGGAACAACCAGGCAGATAACCAGGCAGGTAATACTGCAGATTGCGAAGACGTATCGCATGGCCTATCGTCCTCCTTCCTGAGCGGCGAGTCGCTGGCTGATCTTCGACACCTTCTTTCCGAAGGCCATCTGAAGCACGGTGTAAGCAATGAGCGCAATAAAATACCCGGGCAGCCAACGGAAGAATAAGTGGAGCGGCATGACCGCGCAGACCGCCAGCGTCCCCACCCAAACCACCACCGCCTGCCAATTGAACAGCAGGTGGTACTTCTCCGCCTGGTACTGCTCCACGCCCACCCGCGGCAGAATCCAATGCTCCGCGAATACCACCGCGCCGATCGGCATCAGCACCAGCCCGTAGATGGCCACGTAATCCAACAACCTCGTGAACACGATGGGGAAACAAGAAATGATCGACGTCACGACGCCCGCCACGAGCGTGATCTTCCACCGCGGCCAGTTGGGCGTCACCGTTTGGATTGCCAGCCCGACCCGGTACAACGTCGGGTTCGCCGTGGTCCAGCCCGCCAGAACCACTGCTCCCACACCAGCCAGGCCGGCCGCTTGAAACGCCATGAGCCCCGGGTTCATCTCACGATTCACGCCCGCCACCATTATCCCGGAGCATATCCACGCGAGCATGTGGCCAGGGTACATCCCAAACGCCGAGTAGAGGCCATATTTCCAGCTCTTTGCGTACCGGAACAGAGCCATGTCCGACAGCCCGACGTGCATCGCGAGGTTGGCGAACCACGCAAAGAACATGATGTGCCAGACGTGGAACTGCTCTTGCCCTGGGCTGGGCACGCCGTTCCACACGCGGTTCTGCAACTCGGGCCACAAGTTGTCCAGGTTCGTGTGGATCCCCAGTTTGGGGAAGGTGGCGATCGCGCCGGCAATGAACACGGCGAAGATCCACGGCGAGCAGACCTGCGCGAACTTGCTGAGCTTCTCGAAACCAAGGATCGCCATCACCGTGAAGGCGGCGCCGATGGACAGTGTGAGGACGACCCATCCCACGCTGTTCGGCAGCACATCGCTAAGGGCCGGCGTGCGTATCCCAAATGCCAGTCCGACCGCAGAAGCCGAAACCGAGATCATCGCCCCCGCGAGAATGCAATAAAGCAATCCGTTCGCGATGTTATAGACGAAAGTTAGCCCCGGCCCGGCGACCTTGCGCAGATACCAGTACAGCGTGAGCCTCGTCCTTACAGCGATGGGTGCACACAGGAAGGTCCACGACAGCACGGCCATCAGGTTGCCGATCAGCAGCCCGAGCATCAAATCCTTGGCGTTCACGCCATGCAGGACAAAGAATGCGCCGATCACGAATTCCGTGGCCGCTACATGCTCGCCTGCGAAGAGCCCGGCGAATTTGGCGCCGTTCTGCAGTTTGTTAAGGGATACAGGCTCGCGGTCGAACTCGTAGAGTTGGTCCATCCGCGCCGCAAGCGCTGACACTTTGGTAGGCATGCTCTATCCGCTCCTCAAAAAAATGGCCTGCCGGAACCGTTGAGTATACAGCAGTCGGAACGGACTCGAAGACGGGAACTGTGTGATTATTTTTTGAATCGCTCTATCTACGGCCGAGATGACTGCCGGCTGCCAGGAGTAGACAGATCGGAAAGCCCGGTCGCGCTCAATAGAGAATTTTAAAACCTGAAACTCTTAAATATCAGCACGGAAGGCTCAAGAAAGTGGACCTCTGCGCGGCCACTAGCAGATCTGATAGATGCGAAACCCTGGATTCATCAGCAGGGGAGTTCCGGAGATATGGCGAGGAGCGGCTCCGCCTGGCTTCCCGGAAACCGTGGTCTCCAACAACCTTGTCGCCTTTGCGGTGCGATGTTGAGCCGCCCCGCGATCACCACGTTGACGAAAATCTTGGACTTGTGGTGGGCACTTGCTACAGGTACGGAGAACGAATATGCTTGCCATATGCCAAATGGGACCACCAAGACGCGCCGCCGGTTCCTGAAATCGACGGTTCAAACCGCAGCCGCCGGAGCGATGCTGTTCGACATTGTTCCGGCTCGGGCTCTCGGCCTCCAAGGCGAGACGCCTCCCAGCGACATCATCAACTTCGGACACATCGGCATCGGAGGCCGCGGCCGCGGCTTCCTGCGCCCCGAAGCGAATCTCGGAAAGAGCGTCCCCGCGTCGTCCAACCTTGGCGGCGACGGCACCCGGATGCTAAGACCGGCGCGCTCCATTGCATTGTGCGACGTGGATTCCGGGCGACTGGACCAGGCGGCAACACGGGTTGGCGGCAAGCCGCGGTTGTACAAGGATTTCCGGCGGCTGCTCGAAGACAAGGATGTGGACGCCGTCTACATCGCCTCACCCGATCACTGGCATGCGCTGCAGACTATTCTGGCCTGCCAGGCCGGCAAAGATGTGTACTGCGAAAAGCCGGCCTGCAACACGATTGAAGAAGGCCGCGCCATGGTGGAGGCCGCCGAGCGCTACGGCCGCGTGGTCCAGATCGGCTCGCAGGGCCGTTCGCAGCCGGCCGCCTGGGAGGCCAACAATTACATCAAGGCGGGCCGTGTGGGCCGCGTCCGCAAGGTTCTCTGCTGGCACTATCCGTCCCCCCAGGGTGATTGGACACCCGACGCCGATCCGCCGCCCCAACTCGACTACGACCTCTGGGTGGGTCCGGCGCGATGGACCCCCTACAACGCCAAGCGCACGCACGGCAGTTTCCGCTGGATGATCGATTTCGGCGGTGGGGAGATCCGCGACCGCGGCGCCCACGTGATGAGCATAGCCAACTGGATCATGGACGCGGACGACAAGGGCCCGGTCTCCATTGAGGCCAAGGGGGAGCCACCGCACGACGGCATGTACGACTCGGCGGTCAGCATGGAAGTGACCTACGAGTTCCGCAACCCCGACTGGACGCTCGTGTGGGCCCAGCCGGGCATCCCGTCCACGACGCTGGACGCCCGCTATGGCGCGGTCTACTGGGGCGACTCAGGCAACCTCACCGTCACGCTCGGCGACGGCGCCGGTACGGCCACCGACCAGAAGGTGAAGGAATACGCCGCCAGTTGCGACTGCGGCAAAGCATTCCGCAGCCCCGGCCACAGCGAGAATTTCGAGGACTGTATCCGAACCCGCCAAAAACCCATCATGCACATGGAGGCGGCCCACCGCGTCGCCTCGCTCTGCGTCCTCGGCAACGTCAGCTTCCAACTCCAGCGCAAGCTGGCATGGGACCCCGTCGCCGAACGCGTGAAGGGTGACGACGAGGCCAACCGCATGCTCTCGCGCCCCGGGCGCGGGCCGTGGCACCTGTAAGGGAGGAGAACAAAGCCATGCTTCAAAACCGAAACTTCCTCGTTGAACTCAACGATCGCAACGCCGACATCCGCTTCGGCGCCTGGCGCGCCGCCGGCGACCTGCCTCCCGCCCTCATCCCCGAGGTTGGCAAGCTCGCCGCCTCCGCCAATCCTGGCGTCGCCAAGGCCGCCAGGGAGGCACTGACAACGCTGGCCCACTCCGTGGGTAAGGACCCAACCGCTCCGCGGCGGGCCGACGTCGTCAAAGGCCTGCTGGGCCTGACCGCGCCAGCGTCTCCGCTGGCGCTCCGCATCCACGCCATGCGGCTGCTGTCGGGCATCGCCGGTGACAGCGAAGTGCCCGTGATCGCCCGCTCGCTGGCCGCCCCCGACATGCGCGAGGAGGCCATTTACTGCCTGGAGCGGATCCCCGGCGACGTCTCTGTGAAGGCAATCCTCGCCGCTTACGCACCAGCGGCGGACGAATTCAAGCCACGCATCCTGGCGGCTCTCGGCCACCGCCGCGCCGCCGCTGGCGCAGTGATCTGCGCCGAAGCGATGCGCTCGCCGAACCGGGAGATCGCTACAGCCGCGGTCAAAGCTGCGGCTCGAATCGGCAAGGCCCCGGTACCGCAGATTCCCGAGGGTTCCGAGCGCGCCGACGCGATTCTTCGCTTCGCCGAAGCCCAGGCTAAGCAGGGTAACGCTGCGGACTCTCTGCGCCTGTATAAGTTGCTGATCGACGACCCCGCGCCGCATATCCAATGCGCCGCCGTGATCGGACTATCGAAACTGCGCTCTGCCGAGGCCGCCGCAGTAATCCTGCCCAAGTTGAAGAGTAAAAACCCGGCCGTGCGGATTACGTCGCAGACCGCGTGGAAATCGATGGTCTGAGGCCGGGCGGCGGCCGAGATTTTCACTGCTGTTCATCTGTGGCCGCTGCGAATCTTGTGAACTGCCGGGTTTGGGCAAGGCCCTACATAACTACGCCGTTTAACCTGACTTAACGACTCGACGTGGAAGCCTTCAAGTTCTTAATTCTGCGTGCCGACAGACTTCGCGATAGGGATAGAGTAAGATGAGTCCGAGCTGCCGCTTCCTCATGTCAACTCGGTCTACCTAGCTCTCTTTGGTAGCTCCGTAAGGCCGCTCGAGACAGGAGCAGAACATGGCCAAGATGACGATTCGATACAGCGATTACTTCGCCGAGGCAATCCAGAGGATGCGCCAGGATGGACTCTTGCTCGTCACCGCAGATGCGGCTGGAAAGCCCAATGTGATGACCATCGGGTGGGGCGCCATCGGCTCGATCTGGGGGCGGCCGACGTTCATCGTCCTCGTCCGGCCCTCGCGTCACACCTACAGCCGCCTGGAACAGGTCGGCGATTTCACCGTCAACGTGCCGCCTCGAGAACTGGCGGCCGCCGTGAACCTCTGCGGAACGGTTTCGGGCCGGGATCGCGACAAGTTCAAGGAAACAGGCTTGACGCTGATTCCAAGCAGACAGGTCCGGCCTCCCATCATCGCGGAGTGCGTGGTGCACTACGAGTGCCGGACACTCCATAGAAACGATGTGGTTCCCGAGGCGATGGTCCAGGCCGTTCTTGACGATGCCTATCCTGCTGGAGACTACCACCGGATCTATTTCGGTGAGATCGTGGCGGCTTACGCAGATGAAGATGCGGCGCAGCGTCTGCGCGAACCGGCAGCGGTGTTTCCTATCGCGGGGCCTTGATTCCTGCTTCTCTCGCCCCCGTGGTCCTCAGCACTCGACCGCCAGAGTGTCGAACGCTCGGGAATGTGTCCCGCGACGGATAAACAACGAGGCATAGCCCGCTTGTAGATGCTGGTCGGCAACACCAGCCGCCGACGCCGTTGTAGACGCAGATCCTGGCTCTCGGCTGAACTACTCAATCGCGGCCGAGGCGTCCAACCGAGTTCGTTCCAATCCCCCGTCTGGAAACGAGCTTCGCATTGATGACAGACCGACAGGTACTCTTCGAGCGGCCCGGTCTCCGGCTCGGGAAGGGTTCGCTGGTGCAGAGTTCATCCCTGCTGTTACAATGCCTCTGGAGAAAACGAAGTGCCGTCCGACAGAATTCCCCTCATCATCAACGTGGTGATCCCGCTGTTGATGATTGTCCTGTCTGTGCCTCTGGTCTATGAGAAGATCCCGCCGAACCGATGGTATGGGTTCCGCACTCCGAAGACCTTTTCTTCAGATTCAATGTGGTATCGCACCAACAAACTCGGCGGTCAGTATTTCATCGTTGCCGCACTTGTTCAACTCGTGGCCCTCATTGTCCTGGCTCTCACATGGCCAGGAGCAGCGGCCCAAGTGACGCAATGGGGCATCTTGCCCGCCGCACCGCTGTTGGTTGCCGTTTTATTATGGTTTCTTCGGATGAGGAAATTCTAGCGAAGGGATTCCATGCACTTACTCCTGTTTAGTTTGTTGTTGAGCATCGCCGCTGCCGCGCAAACGCCCGACAAGGTGTATGTGAACGGGACGATCGTAACCATGGACGCGCGCGGCACAGTTGCCGAAGCCGTGGCCGTCAGAGGTGGCAAGATCGTCGCCGCCGGTCCCTCCGCAGAGATACTGAAACTTGGCGGCAGGATCATCGACCTGCGCGGCCGCACGATGTTGCCCGGTTTCTATGCCGCGCACGATCACTTCCCGCAGCTCGGTGTCGTGATGACGACGCAAGTGGACCTGAACAGCCCGCCAATTGGCACCGTCGGCAGCATGGACGACATCGTCCGGCTGCTCCGGCAAAGAGCCGCATCGACGCCGAAGGGCCAGTGGATAGTGGGGCGTGGCTACGACGACACGCTCATCAAGGACAAGCGGCACCCGACGCGCGTCGATCTGGACGGGGTTTCGACGGAGCACCCGGTGTGGGTCACGCATACCTCCGGCCACATGGGCGCGGGCAACAGCATGGCGCTCGCGATCGCCAAAGTGACAAAGGATACGCCGCAGCCGAAGAACGGCCACATCCGAAAGGATGCCAAAACCGGAGAGCCAGACGGATTCATCGAAGAGAGCCAGAGCATCGTCACAAGACACATCCCCGGAATAACGCCCGAGCAATTACGCGAAGCGATCCGCCAGGCCGGCCAGGTCTACATTTCGAAAGGTGTCACGACAACCGTGGTCGCGGGAGGACCGCGAGACCGGTATGCTGCGGTCAGCGATGCGATCGTTCGCGGAGACCTGAAACTGCGCCTCGACTGGATGCTTTCCGGCGCGAAACCCGAGAGGCTCCCCGGCAACGATCGCATCCGCGTCAGCGGCATGAAGATCTGGCACGATGGTTCAATTCAGGGCTACACAGGATACCTGGGCGCTCCGTACCACGTTCAGCCCGCGGGCAAACAGGACTATCGCGGATACCCGAGCCGCTCGCGCGCGGAGTTGATCAAGATGGTGGGGGAGTATCACTCCGCCGGATTTCAAGTCGCGATCCATGGCAACGGCGATGCCGCGATCGACGACATTCTCGCTGCCTATGAATCCGCGTTGAAGGAAAACCCGAAGCCGGATGCGCGGCTGCGCATCGAGCACTGCCAAACGCCGCGTGAGGATCAACTCGACGTGATGAAGCGGCTCGGCATCACGCCCTCGTTTTTTATCGGGCACGTGTTCTACTGGGGCGACAGGCATCGCGACATCTTCCTCGGTCCGCAGCGTGGCGCGCGCATCAGCCCTCTGAAGTCGGCGGTCGATCGAGGGATTCGATTCTCGATTCACAACGACACGCCCGTCACACCCGTGGATCCGCTGCTGCTCGTCTGGAACTCGGTGAATCGCACGACCCGCGATGGCCACGTGCTCGGCGGAGAACAACGCATCGGAGTTATGGAGGCGCTACGGGCCGTCACCAGCGATGCCGCGTGGCAGAACTTCGACGAGAAGGAGCGCGGCTCCATCGAGCCGGGCAAGGTTGCGGATTTCGTAATACTGGAGAGCAATCCGCTGAAAGTGCCCGTCAACGACATCCGGCAGATCGGCATCTCCGAAACTATCGTCGCTGGCGAAACGGTCTGGACAAAGGGGACGGCAAATCGAAACAAGCGATGATTTGAGCCGTCCCAGATCCCCGTGGGTCGGACCCGCCTTACTCCGGCGGCAACGACGCGCGGCACTTCACCGCTTCCACCATCCGCTCCCAGTGCTCGCGCAGGAAACGTGGATTCTTCATGCTGTCCAGGATGTACGACCGGTCCGCCCGCGAAAGATCCAACACCGAGGTGATCATCTCTTCCTGGTAGAAGCCAGCCTCCGCCAACGGAATGCCATTCGGCTCCCGGATGAACGAAGCACCGCTGGAGGTCTGCTTGCCGTCGGGTGACTGTCCTACCGTGTTGGCGACGCAGTGGAACATCTTCGAATTGGGTCCAACGGGTTGTTGCGCGCGGCCAGAGATTCGCTTCCAGGCCACTGCTTCAATCTCGTCGGAGCTGCAAGAGGGCTGGAACAGAATCTGCGCCCCCGCCATTGCCGGTAGCCGGTAGAGCTCCGGGTGGCGGCCGTCGCGGCAAATCACCAAAGTACACGGGATGCCGTCGATCTCGAAAAGCGACAGCTTATCGCCTCCACGACAATAGCGAAGTTCGTCGCGACCAGCCATGTTCACCTTGGCGTACTCGTGGACAATGGCGCCATCGGGCGAGATTACATGCGCCAGGTTCAGGTGCCGATCCTGCGTCTTGCGGATGGTGCCCGCAATCACCCAGATATTGTTCTCGTGCGCCGCCCGGCAAATGGCATCCAGCGCTGCTTGCACCTTGGCGGGGTCTAGCTGGATCACGTAGGGAAAGTAATAGCTGGTCAGGTTGGCTTCAGGCAACAGGACTACACGGCTTCCACATGCGGCTGCTGCGCGTATGTGATCCAGAGTCTTCGCCAGATTCTCTTCGAGCGATCTCGCCCAATGCATCTGCACACAGGAAACCTGTAGAACGGACATCTCTCCTCCAATCGAAACAGCATGACTCATTCTTGAGTCTTCGTTGCATCTGCTCCAGCGTAACGCTCTTGGATTCGGAGATGGGGATTCAGGGATTTGAGTTCAGAGACTGCAAGTGGAAATGAGCAATAATGCGGGCCGCCAGGACTGTTGCTCTTGCAGCAGTCCTGGCATGCGTGGCGGGGTCAGTCGATCACTCTTCGTGACCTGAAGAAGAACATGGTTACCGCGAGGCTTTCTTGATTACGGGTCCGTTCTCGTCCCGCCATGCTGTCTCAAACGGGACGGGATTGGGGAAGAGAGTCGTCAGTTCCATGGAATGATCACCTTTCGCCAGTTCTTCAGACAATTTGAAAATCCGCGGGTGATCGTAGTCGCGTTTGTAGACCAGGTGTAGTTCGCCTCGCGTGACGTCCCACACACCGGACTGCAGCGTCCCCACTTCCTGTCCACGGACGACCGCACCGATGCTGATCTCCTTTAGCACGGAGAACACCGAGTCCGCGGACGCATCTTTCAACTGGGGCAGCATTCTCAGACCCCGGTTGTAGCGCGAATTCGGGCCGCCAGCCGTCTCCGGCCTTGAGAGCAGCGAGTTCGTCATAAACAGGGCCGGCCCTTCGCGCCGAATCACCTTGACTTCACCGCTGACCCATTCGACAACCGCCGCATCACCCGAGGAGTCTACAAGCATCATGTGGATGCCGGCCTCGTGCTGAGCCGGGAAGACGTGAGCCCGCACCAGCGCCAGGGCCTGCTTCACCGTCGCTGCTTCCGCTACGATCTTCTCCACAAAGTTGTACCGGAATTCGGGCTTGTCCGGATCGTGGGGATTGTCGCCTGGAGGAGTATTGGCATGGGTGATCGCCAGCCCCTGATCATTGAGACACATCGCGCCGAAGGGCGACCAGCCTGGGACAAGTTCCCTGCTGATGCACATCCGGCCGAAGAGTCCATCCCGCGCCGGTGTGGCCCGCAGCTTGAGGTCATTGTCAAAAGGCCGGTCGTTGTTAGCACCGAGAAGTACCGTGCCGTCCTTCACCACAACCAGGGCGCTACAAGCGGTCATCAACCCTGGCAAAGTTAGCATTGCCGCAGCAATGCGAATCATTGAAAGTCTCACTGCGAGCTCCTTGAGATGTTCACCTATTTCGTTCGACACACTGCACGCGATAAATGTTCCCAAGGATAAAAGCGTCAACTATCTGGCCGATTGTGCTTGTATAACGGTAGTTCGCTATAGGGGGCAACACGGCCTTTACGGCCTTTAGTCGACATGGAGCAGGACCGGGTCCATGCGCCCTGATCTCGCACTTCAGCGATTCAACCTCGCAGTGCGGGGCTTTCGTGAATTCAGTAGCGCGATCGCGCCTACCGCTTGACCTTCACTTCCTCCCAATTCGGGAACGACACGTTGGCGCGGTAATTCGATTCGTTGTATTCCGGATTCCGGGTCGGCGCATAGATGCGCTTGCCCGTGAATGGCTTATCCTGCGTGTAAATCCAGACGCGCTGCTCATCCCACAGCACGATCTCGTCGCGCTGGTCGCCGGTGATATCGAGGACGTTGGCAGCGAGGTCCGGATGCCCATCATCCGGGAACATCACGACGCGCCGCAGGTGGCCGTCCAGCATGCCGCCTTCGCGCGTGTTGCCTGAGAGCAGAACAAACTCCTGCCCGTCGCCGCGCCAATTAACGGGCAGCATGGGAGCGCCCGTATGGATCGGCTCCTGCTGTTCGAGGATGTTGCCGTCCCAGTCGAAGAGTGTGACGATGCCGGGGTTCTTCCAGAAATTCACGCTCATATACTGGAGACCGCCTACGTCCTGGCGGAACTTGCCTACCGCAGGACTCTGGTTGTGGCCCACGCGCACTTGCTTGAGGATGTTGCCCTTCACGTCGAACATGATGAAACCCTCGTCGCTGCCGCTCGCGTAGAAGCGCGGTTCGGCCTTGGGGTCGGGGCTGAGATTGCCCGCCATGAGAGCGTCGGCGTGGTCACGGAGGTCGGCGCCGTGGCTCCACACCTTCTTGCCCGTGGAATCCCAGAGCGAGTAACCGATGGCGATTTCGTCGCGCCCATCTCCGTTCAGATCCGTCGGGTACGGGAAATGGCCAACCTGCTCCAGGCCCCCCCAGAGCATTTCGAGCTTGCTGCTGTAGACCCAGAAGTTCTGATAGCGGTCCTTGAGCAGGATCTCGCGCCGGCGCTTGTCGCCGGAGACATTGACGAAGGTGATGGAATCGCCGCTGACGAGTTCGTATGGCCGGACAGGGGCGGCGGGCGCTTTGGGCATCCAGGCCCACTGCTTGACTTTGCCGGTTCTGCCGTCGAGGACCTGGAGCTTGAAATCGCGCACCACCACGACTTCATTGCGTCCGTCGCCATCCACGTCGTGGATCTGGAACGGCGTGTCGTTGGTGAGCAGACCGTTGTGCGGATCGGGGCGGCCCACCTGCCAGAGCACCTTGCCGTCGAGGGTCACCGCGGTCAGGCAACTGATGGCGTCGAAGGCGTCGCCGCGCACGCGCGGGATGTTCTGGGCGAACAGCATCTCGGGCACGCCGTCGCCGTCAAGGTCGCCGAAGCGTACGTTGCGGCCCGCGCCGAAGTTCGGCGTTTCGAACTTCTTCCACAACTTGGGACGGGGGTTGCCGGCACGGAGTTTCTCGAGCTCGGCATCGCGCGCGGCAATTCGCTTCGCGATCGCGGCCTTGGATGCGTCTGGCGCGGTGGCGGCGAAATCCTGAAAACGCGCCGGGATGCCCGCCATTAAACCGGCCCGGCCTTTGACGATTTCGCTGTCCGTGGCTTCCACCAGTAGCTTGCCGTCCACATAGGCGCGGATGCGCGGCCCTTGGTTCTCCACCCGAATGTTGTAATAGCGCAACGTGTCGTAAGCGAAATCGGCAGAACCAAGTTCTTTCCACTGGCGGACGCGCAGAGCGGATTCGAGCGGCAGGTGCAGAGCCAGCCGCACCTTGTTGCCGCCGGTGAGCGCGAACACGTAGTAGTGGCGGTTGGTGTGGTAGCGGAATACCACGCCCGCCATGCCGTCCAGTGAGAGTGGCTTGACGCGCGCTTCCACCGCGTAGTCGCTCCACTCGGTGTCTCCGGTGACGAAGAGCGGGAGAGCGAACTGGCTACCGTCTGGGCTGAGATGCTGTTCCAGGTAGGCGTGGCCATCCTCGTCGGATGTGACCCACGCATCGAGGTGGCCTATGGCGTTCTCCCACGGGCCGGTGGGGACGCCGCGGTGGGGCAGGTAGTGATACTCCTGAATGGCTCCATTCAACTCACCGACCGGCACGCTGAGCTTGCGCGGCGGCAGCTTGGAAAAGTCGTCGCGGAACAGATCGGCGCCCGCCGCGACCGTGGCCCAGGGAGCGATAAGGGCCAGGCACAGAAAACTCTCGTTTAGGATTCGCATGGCATGATCTGACTAAAAGTCGAGCCGCACGCCGACCTGCAGGTTGCGCGGCGTGTAGGCCGTGTTCGAGGCGCGGATGCGTCCGAAGGTTGCGCTGAGAACATCGGTATCGGGGTTGGCCAGCATGGGCACGTTGAACGGGTTGTAGGCCTCGGCACGGAACTGCAAGTTGTAATGCTCGCGGATGCGGAACACCTTGTGCAGCGTCATGTCGTAAGTGAAGAAGCTGGGGCCGATGATCGTACCGATGCCGGCTGAACCGAACTGCCGCGTGGGCCGGGTTGCGGAGGCGTTGATCAGTGCGGGCACCACATAGGCCGTAGTGTCGAACCACTGGAAGGCGGCCTCGCCGCGCGAGCCGCTATGGCTCAGAGTGCCGTCTTTCACGCGGTCGGCGCGATTGGTCGTGGCGCCGCTGGGGCTCTGCCCGGTGTTGGCCGTGATGGTAAGCGGCGCACCGGATTGCCACGTGCCGAGCCCTGAAAGCATCCAGCCGCCGACAATGGCGTCGGCCACGGGGTGCAGGCCCGCACCGAGGCGGCGGCCTTTGCCGACGGGCAGTTCGTACACGAAATTCCAGTGGAAGATATCGGTGGGCTGCGCGGAGATGGGGCCGTAGTCATAAGACCCTTGCGGATCCGCCACCGGGTTGCTGGCCTCCGCAGCGAGTCCGAGCAGGCGGGAATGGGCATAGTTCACGTCGAAGAGCAGTCCGTGCGTGAATCGCTTGCTGAACTCGATCTCGCCGGACTGGTAGTTGGAGCGACCGTCGGCGAAGTGGCGCCCAAGCGTGTTGGCGAAGAAGGGCCACTTCCGCCCGGTCGGATCGTTGGCGGCACGGGAGAGGCACTCGGTCGGCCCGGGAACGCAGGCGTTGACGCGCACGGATCGCGACATGTTGCGCGTCACGTTGGCCAGATAGCTGGATCGCAGCACCATGGCGTGGCCGAGATCTTTTTCTACGGTCAGATTCCAGGTGTAGGCTTTCTGCGTGGGGTAGCTATCGGGGAAGCCACCCACAGTAGTCAGTGCGGTGTCGGCGCCCGCGGCGCTGGCATTCGCGGATGGATTCTGGAACGTGTAGATGGAATTCACATCCACGCCTTGCGAGGTCAGTAGACTGCGCGTGAGCTGCGCACGACGTACGAACGGCGCCTGGTTGTACATGTCGGTGAACTCATTGTGTGTGATGTCGGCGGCATAGATGCCGAAGCCTCCACGCACGACAAAGCCGCGACTGGCACGGTAGGCCACGCCGATACGGGGAGCGAAGTCACGATTGTTCGGTTGCACAAACGTTCCCGGCAGGCCGAGTTTCTCATTCGAGATGTAGCGCGCGCTGAATGGCTGAAAAACGGGAAGGATCAGGCTCTGCTTTCCTTCCTGAACCGCTATCTGGCCTGTGGCGAAATTGCCCACGGCGGCGCGTCCATTCATCTCTTCAAAGAAACCAAAGCGATCCCAGCGCATTCCCAGGTTGACGGTGAGGCGCGAAGTGACTTTCCAGTCATCCTGCACGAAGCCGGCAAAGTTGGTCTTGGAGACAAACGCGCCGGCCGGTCCCACCGTAACGTCCGTATTGCTGGGATAGCCGAGCAGAAAATCGGCATAAGCATCGCCGGTGGCCGATGTGGTGGAGCGCGCGTTGTTGAAATCCGATGATGTCTGGAATCGGCCGTAGGGCGGCGACGCCAATTCCTGGGTCTTGTAGCCGCGCAGGAATGTAAACCCGGCCTTCAGCGTGTGGTTCGCAATGGTCTTGGTGATTGTGGGGTCGAAGGTGTAGCCGTAGTCGGCACTGTAGTTGAACAGCAGCCGGTCAAACAGGTCGCTGATGCCGTTGCCATTGGAGTTGATGAGAACCGCGGGTCCGCCGCCGAAGGGTGGGGCCGGAGCGAGGTCGTTGATCTTCACCGGGAAGACGGTGTCTCCGCCCGACGGAGTATTCTTGAACGGCATACTGCGGAACGTGAACTGCGCAGTCATGACGGTGGAAGGATTTACAATGCGGGTCCAGTTCGAAGACAGTGCGTGCGTCCACTCTTTCTTCCTGGTGTAGCCGTAAATGCCGGGTACGCTGCCGCTGAAACGCGAGGCCTGGTCGAGGTGTGCGATGGTGGCTCGGGCAAACAGCCGGTTGTTCGGGTTGATTTCGTAGTCGTAGCGCATGTCGTACTTTTCGGAATTGTCGAACAACGGTTTGAGGACGACGGCATTGAAGTCGGTGAAGCGTCCCGCTGGTACGGGCGCCGCGGGAATCAACTTCAGGAGTTCGGTGGAGACCGGGTTGATGCGGCTGGAGGGGATGATGTTGTTCGGGAATACGGCGCCGCTGAGAGGGTCATTGAGGCGAACGGGAGCGGCCGCGCCGCGCGCGTCGACACGTTGGAGCAGATCACTCAAATCGCCGGAGCGCTCCGGGGCGGTCGGATGCCGCACGTTGAGCAGTTGTCCCGAGGTGTGGCGGAACGCTTCGTATCCGCCGAAGAAGAACATCTTGTCTTTCTTTATGCGTCCGCCCACGGTGCCGCCGAACTGGTGGCGCACAAACGATTCGCGGTTGGCCGCTTCCCAGCGGCGGGCGCCCAATCCGCCGGACCGATAGAATTCGAAAAGGCTGCCGTGCAGGGCGTTGGTGCCGGACTTCGAAGCGACGATCACCTGCGTGGGCTGCGCGAATTCCGCGCTGCCGCCGTTGGTCACCCACTTCACTTCGGCGATGGCGTCGACGCCAGGAACGGTAAGGTCGGCACGCCGACCGATGCCGTCGATGGCTGGCCAGGCGGTCGTCTGGAACGGATTGAGCTGGGCGCCATCGGAGAGTACCTGCATGGCGCTGCGTCCGCCTTGTGCGAAATTGCCGCCCACGGTATCGCTGGTGCCATATGGAACGCCGGCCGTCTGTCCCACCAGCGCCTACACTTCACGCACAATGATGGGCAGGTTCTTCAACTGAGCTTCGTAGCGCGAGTTGCCGATCGCCTGGCTTTCCGTGTTCAGCGCAAGAGCCTGTGCAGAGACATCGATGCGCTCGCTGATGCTGCCGATTTCCAGTTGGAGGTCGAGCACGGGCGACGCACCGGCGTCGATGCGCAGGCCGGAGCGCGAAGCCGTCTTGAACCCTTCCTTGCGCGCTTCCAGCGAATAATCTCCAATTCCCAGCGGCGCGATGACATAGGTGCCGGTGGCGTTAGTAGTGGCGCGGCGTGACTCTCCGGTCTGTACATTGGTGGCCGCAACGGCCGCATCGACGATGGCGGCTCCGCTCGAATCAGTGACGGTTCCGGTGATTCTGCTGGCTTGCTGCGCATATAGCGATGCGGCAAATCCGAGTAGCGAGTAGACAAGTAATCGCATGTGGATGTCCCTCTGAAGCTTTTTCAAACAGCGTGAGGACAGGCTATCAGGAAGCCCGGAGCTTGTCAACGATTTTGAAACCGCTATGTAAGGTGTGTGTTGCTTCTCAGAGAGAAACCGCTTTTATGCTCGGGAATGAATCTCCCGATCAATCGTTTAGACGAAATCGACTCCCACTTCCGCGGCGATGCGGCGCAGATACCTGGCCCCTTCTTCGTATTCTTCCGCGGTTTTGAGATGCTCGATCAGCAGCGGCGTGCCGCCCGGCAGTTTGGCCAGGGTCCGCAGGTAGACGCGGTAATCGACTTGGCCGCGGCCCGGCACGACCTCTTGAAGATGGATGTTCGGTTCCGCCTGCATCTCCAGGTCCTTGGCGTGGCAGGAGACGATCCATTGGCCGAGTTGCCGTATACACTCGGCGATGAACTCGCCGTTATGGTAATATCTCTCCGCGCGGTTGATGCCGTTGGCGGGGTCGAGGTGTACACCGAAGCCCTTGCGGTCGACGGCCCGGAAGAGCTTCACGTAGGCTTCCGGACTGTCCGGTACGCTCCATGCCATCATCTCAATAACGTAGCGAGTGCGTTTCGGTTTTACCTCGTCGATGAGGCGGCGGCAGTTCTCCACCGTGGCGTCGAAGTGGCGCTGCGAAAGGTCGTCGGGATGCGGTCCTTTGGTCGCAAAGGTGCCGGCGGTGCTGACGCAGCAGCGGGCGCCAACGGCCTCGGCCAGCGACAGGCGCTCTGCCACAAAGCGCTGGTTGGCGCGGCGTTTCTCCGCGTCGGGATCGAGTAGGTTGGTCCACGCGCCCACCTCGGCAATGACGACACCCTCGGCGGCGAAGGCCTGCTCGATGGCGCGCACCCTTTCGGTGTCGCTCGCTTTGGCACGAGGGCAGAGCGCAGCGGTGTAGCCCAACCTGCGGTGCTCGCGCGCCAGATCGCGCGGATCGTCGCTCTTGAGAAAGATGGGCCCGCCGAGGTGGATCCCACGTGGCGCGGGTGCTCCTATGGCGAGACCCGCAGCGCCCGCTACGAGCGTCCGGCGACTAAAGTTGACATGGTCCTTCACGTATACCTTCCTTTCGCTTTAGGCAATGCCCGTGACCTTGCGGCCCTGGCGGAACGCCAGGTTCCCCAGGTGACCCGCACGGGCGCACGCGATCCCTGCCGCCACCGGGGCGTTAGGCGTCTCGCGCGACCGCACGCAATCCAGAAAGTTCTGCACGTGGAACTGCGTGCGGTCTTCCTGTAACTTCACTTCCACGCGCGGCGGCACCGTGGGGGGACCGATGAATTGCTCCGGCTCGTCCCACAGCTCAAAGCCGCTGCGCGAGATGCGCATCATGGCCTTGGTGCCACGGAACAGCGTGGAGCCTCCTTGCAGCGAGCCGCCCATCATGGCGTGGAATACCACGATCAAGCCGCCCGGGTACTCGAACGAAGCGCTCAGTGTGTCCGGAGTGTCCCAGCGCGGAATGAGCGCCTTCGTGCCAATCGCGGAGGCACTCGTGGGCAGGTCCTTGCCGAGGAACCAGTGCGCCACGTCCACCACGTGCGTAAACAGGTCGGTCAGTGCGCCTCCGCCGAAATCCCAGTACCAGCGCCACTGTTGGAAACGCTGCTGGTTGAACGGCTGGTCCGGCGCCGGTCCGAGAAAGCCCTTCCAATCCAGTTTGGCGGTGTCCACCGGAACGCGGCCCGGATTGCTGCGCAGATAGTTCTGATAGAAGTACGTCTCGACAAACGTGACCTGCCCCAGCCCGCCCGAGGCCACCAGATCCCTGGCCTGCAGAAAATGCGGCATGCTGCGGTTCTGCGTGCCGGTCTGCACCACGCATTTCGAGCCCTCCACCGCGGCTTTCAGACGCGGCCCTTCTTCCAGGCTGTGGGTGACGGGCTTTTCCAAATAGACATCTTTGCCGGCTCTGATCGCGTCGAGAGCCATGGGGGTGTGCCAGTGGTCGGGTGGGGCGATCACCACCGCGTCGATATCCCGCTGCTCGAGTATTTTCCGGTAATCGCCATACTCGCGCGCCTGGGGCGCGAGCTTCGCCTTCGCCTGCGCCCGCCGCGGCTCGTAGACGTCGCAGACGGCCACGATTTCGGTGTCCGCGCAGCTGCGAAACAGGCCCATCAGTAGCTGGCCGCGCCCGCCGGCGCCGATCACGCCGACCCGGATGCGGTTGTTGGCGCCCATGATGCCGCGCGCCGAAGCTGCCGACGCGGCAGCCAGTTTCAAGAAGTCTCTGCGAGGTTCATTCGTCATTTCACGCCCCTGGTTTCTCGAGGATGCCAGCCTTCCGCAAACGCTCCACGGTCGCGTTCCGGACGGCCCACGTCTCACTCTGGTTCTGCTTGTTCCGCTCCGGGAAGACGTTGGGCGGGAAGAACGTCTTGCCCTGAAATACCTTCACGTAGGTCTCCATGCGAAGCTGGGCGATGTAGTTCATGAAAACTTGGCTCCACCGACGGCATTCTTGAGAAGTTGTCTGTGGCTTTCCATGGGTGGCTGTCCTTCCTAGTTGGTCGGCAAGTTCCACTCGTTGTCGAAATGGCCGCCGGAAACTACGCGGCCGTCCTTGACCTCCAGGTAATCGGGGAGCAGGTTCAGCGGCATGATCCAGCCCGAGCCGAGGCCGTGATCCGGAGCGCTGAGCAACTTGGCGCTCCACACCACCACGTAGCGCGAAGGGTTTTCCGGATTCGGATAGACGAAGATCCCGTGGCCGCCCAGCAGTGCGGATGGCAGGGATCCGGCGATGCGCTTCAGCACCGCGTTGGTGGCGGGGGTGCCAAACAGGATCAGATTCGAGGATGCGATATCTTCGCGCGTCACCCGCGCGGCGGCCTTCATGGGAAAATCGCCATGGACGCACAACGGCCCCGGCGGGTTCCGCACGGCGTCCAACTCGGCTATGGCGAGGTCGCGGTCGCCCTCTCCGTAGACCGCCAGGAAACTCGAGTTGAAGGCGTCGCCGATGGGCCCCTGCAGCCCATGCCGTTTGACCAGGCTCTTGGCATTCCACTCGCCGGTCTTCCACGCGCCGGATTGCCGCGATAGGCGCACCACTTCACCGAGCGCGCCCTTCATGACTTCCTGTCCGTCCACCGAGAGCGTCCCGCTGCCGCCCAGGCGCAGCGTCAGTGCGTCAATGTTCTGCGTGGTGACACGCACCGTGCCATCCCCGCGTAGCGCAGTGACCAGCGCGTCGGCGTTGTGGCGCGTGAGCCGGTCGATGGTGACCCAATAGGCCTGGTTGTATTGCAGCGTGTTGGTGTAGTACTTGACTTCGGTGGGCTGCCGTTTCACCGGGTGTCCCGTGACCTCGGGCACGAAATTGGCCCACGGGTACTGGTCGCCGAAGCTGTGCGGCATGCGCGGAAACACTTCCGTGGTGGCAAAACCGCCCTGCTCGACGACGCCGTCGGCGAACTCGGTCGACTTCCGCTGAATTCCCGCTCCGGCGTTCTTGAAGAACATATCCACGTTGCGAGCGTTCGGATAGAGCTTGGCAGCCGTGACGATATTGATCTGCGGCTCCATCCATTTTGGCGCCGGGTCGGAGCGGGCCCACATGGCCGCGTCCCCCACTCCGATTCCGCCGAAGCGATCCGGATAGTGCAAGCCTACGGTAAAGGAACCCGCGCCGCCCATCGAGTGGCCCATGATGTAGACGCGGTCCGGGTCCACCGAAAAGCGCCGCGAGATCTCTTCGACCACCCGCAGCACGTCCACCTCGCCAATGCCCTGATAAAAAGTGGTGGGCCCGCCCGAGGCCTGGCCGTAAATCACCGGCAGGTCCGGATGGATCCACTGCGGCCCGGCCATTCCGCGGGAGGAGTTCAGACGCGACCCAGACAGCACTTCCTTGAAGTTAGTGCCATGCAGTTGGATTACCAGCGGGTACTTGCGCTCCTTCGAGTAGTTACTGGGAAGCCGCACCATATATGGCTGCACGGAGCCGTCGATAGCCGAGCGGTAGTACTGCGTGGTAGCCATCGCGGGCGCCGGCTGACTGCTCTGGCTGGCGCGATAGAGTTCCTGGAGACGGTCGTAATCCGCTTCGGTTTCGAAGGTGAGGATCTCAACTCCGTTGCGTTGGAGCACGCGCGACGGCGCCGAGGCGTTGGCCCAGTTCCCCGCCACGGGCGGCCGCCCCGTGAGCGCTTTCTGGTACCAGGCGAAGGCACGCTCGCCGAGCGTCTTGTAGAACTTCACGCCGTTGTGTTCCACGCCGGGCACCAGTTCGAACTCGTGCTCGATCTTGAGTTCAGTCAGGAGGTCGTGGAAGGCCCGGTCGCGCACTTGCAGGTTGTCCTGGTCGCCCACCGCGACGCGGATAACAGTCCGGCCGCGGATGGCCTCGGCGTTTTTCCGCACCAGGGCGAATGGGTCGTTAGCGTCCACGTAGGCTTTGTCGGCGCCGAACATCTTCTCGAAGACGGCTGGCTGGACCTCCGCCCGGGGCTCGATTAACGCCCCCGCCATCACGCCCACGATGCCGAACACGTCCGGATACTTGAAGCCGAGGTGGGCGGCCCCGTAGCCGCCCATCGAGTAACCCTCGATGGCCCGCGATTCGCGCCGCGCCACGGTGCGATATGTGCTGTCGATGTGCGGGATCAGCTCCTTGATGATGACGCTTTCGATGGGCCACTTGCCGTCCCGGGAATCGTTGTAGAAAGCGTCCTTCATCCCGTTGACCAGCACCACTATCATGGCCGGCGCCTTGCCCGCGCGGATGGCCGCGTCCAGATGCTCCACGAACACCGCCCCCGCGCGCTGGTTGCCGTTCAGCCCGTGGAGCCAGTACACCGACGGATAGCGTTGCGCGAGTTCCTTCTCGTAGGTGGGCGGCAGGTAGACGAGGTAGCTCACCTCGCCGCCGGCCAGGCTGCTTGTGAACGTCCGGTATTGCGTGCCCGTCGGCTCGGTCTTATCCGGATCGAGCCAGCTCGCCGGCTGGCTTGTGCGTGGCGGCTGCGCCTGGAGCGCGAGCGCGCAGGCGGCGAATACGGTGATGAGGGTGCTGCTAAGTTGTGATCGGCGCATGGCGATTGCCCGACTAGTATATCCCACAGCTCAGATCGAAACGCAATAGGCGCCCCATTTTACCCTGCCCCTGCGTCGGGCTCTCTCGAAAATCACCCCCAAAAACCATTGATCCCCCATTGGCCAGGGTGAAGGCAATCTCAAGTCCAGACAGCCGGGATTTTCACTCCTTCCGGTGTGCCTCTGGCTCATGAAAAAAGCCGAATACGAGCGGTTCGCGCGGTGCGTTCGTGAGTGATCCAAAACGTTGGCGCGAAAGATTGTTTAGCAAGCGGTTGGCGGTCCGTCGGGGGTCTGTCGGAGCCAAGGCAACGGCAGGGCTTGACGGCGCTATTAATTGGGCTTTTAGGATCCGATTTAACTACACTATTCTCTTATGGCCGGCGCGACCGGCGCTCTGTTAGCGGATTACTGCATTCAGGAGTCTGAGTTCGATGAACTGGTACCTGATCCGGGATGAACAGCAGTACGGTCCATTTGACCGTCAGGCGATGCAGGACATGATCGCGCAAGGCAGGTTGGCGCCTGCGGACATGGTCTGGCTCGAAGGCTCGCCGAACTGGATCCCAGCCGAGCAGGCGGGCTTCAATTTCCCGTCTCACTTCCAACCGCCGGTCTCTCCGCTGCAACCCTCACCGATTCCTCCACCCGGCGGAAAGAAAGGCTGGCTCGGATGTCTCGGTTGCGTTGGCCTGCTGCTTCTCATTCCTGCCGTGCTGATCCTCTGTCTGGTTCTCTGGCTAAAGTTCAGGGACAGCGGCAACATGAGTTTTGGTTCGGCGGCCACGCTCGCCTCGGAAACTGTAGCCCAGACCGGCGGCTCGATCACGGTGGCAAAAGCGGGCTCCCCGCTGAACGGAATGACAGTAAGCGTGAGCGCCGATGCGTATGGCAGGGCGATGCCGTTTCAGATCAAGGCGACGGAGATTACCGGCCACAAGCTCGGGCCTCTCTTTCATCCGGCCACTCCGCTGATCACGATCGACAACGGACATGCGTACTCGAACGACCCGATGGTGGTGCGGATCCCCGTGAACATCGCGCGGGACGAATTTGCCTTGGGTTTCTTTTATAGCCGAAAGACGGGGAAATTGGAGGGATTACCGCTCGTCGGCGAGGACGCCCGCTCGATCACCATTCTCACGAGGCATTTCTCGGATCTGGTGATCTCCAAGGCCAAGAAGGCGGAGATCATCAAGGCTCTTCCCGCCGATAGTGGTTACCTGCCGGGCGTGGACGATTGGCAGTTCACAAATTTCGGTTCCTGGCTCGAACCGGGCGGACACTGCGCAGGCCAGTCGATGACCTCGATGTGGTACTACGTCGAGAAGAAGAAAGGGGCCGGCGAACGGGCGCTCTATGGCCGTTATGACAACAACGATTACGGCATGGGCACGATCGATCTTCAGCAGGACGATTCCTGGGGCTACCGCTTTGCATCCGTGGTCCAGCGCGAACTCGACTGGAACAGCATCAGCCGCAGGATCGTCAAGAAGTTCAACGGCTTCAACAGTGGCCTGACTTGGCTCTCATTCGCTTACTCGATCCTCCTGACCGGGGAGCCCCAATACATCGAGATCTGGGGGCAAACGACTGACAAGAATGGGAAGACCGAGGAGGCGGGCCACGCCATGGTCGTCTACAAAGTGGATTCCAGCGGATTGTACATCGCCGACCCGAACTATCACGGCAACGAGAACCGCAGGATCGTCTTTTCCGAGGGCGAGTTGAGGCCCTACAATTCCGGCAAGAACAAGGCCAAAATCGATAAGGGCAACGGCATCAGCTTCCCCATCCTGCTCTACATCGGCAAGACGGGCGTGGCCGACTGGGACAAGATCGGCGCCCGCTATACCGATCTCGCCGCCGGGAAGATCGGCAATGAGACGTTTCCCAAGTGGATGGTCAAGTACCTGATCCAGGAGGGTACGGTCAAGAAGTGGCCGGACGTGCCGAAGGTCATTGAAACGGATGAACCCACAACCATGAAACCGGGCGCCGGCTACAAAGGGCTTCTCCGGTTCGAAGTTAAGTTCCCGTACTCCGATCCCCAGCAATATCGCGTCGCCTTGTACCAGGACACGCGGCGCCTCATAGAGGGCTCCTTCGACGCGCAGGGCGAATACTACTACAACTACACGCTGGACAAAGGCGTGAACAACCTCGGTTTCTACTACTACAAGCTTGGTGACGACGGAGACGCACAGTACATCGACTTCAAGCGGGTAAAGATCCTGTATGGGGAGGACGACCTGACCGGGACGTGGAACGGTGAGATGACGGTGAAGGGCACCGAGGGATTCCGGAAACATATTGAAGACTTGCTTGTCATCATCCTTAAGGCCTTTCTTCCGGATCGTAACGAAGCCGAGTTGCGCAGCGCAGCGGCGTCCTCCATCAAAGTGAACGTGGAAACGACTCCGTTCGCATTCACGCTTACAAAGCGCGGACAGGAACAGGGCAAATACGACTTCCGGTTGGAGTATCGCGACAAGGAAGGCAGGCGCTACAGCAGCACGGGGATTGCGAACTACAAGGACGGTGTACTGACATGGCGAGCGAAAGCGGCGGACAAATCTGTCGCCGACTACCAGGGCAATCTGATGGGCAAAGCAACGTTGAAGGGCACCATCAACATTAATGCCTGGGGCGTCATTCCCAACGCCACAACGAGCGATTGGCAAGCTCAGAAAGCCACACCTTGATCTTCGCTGCTGAAATGTTCCGGGGTACGGGGTGCGCAGAAAGCTGCCTCCGCCAGACTTCTGGCTTTTCAGCTTGAAAGTCCTGTTATTGCTCGCAGCGCCATCGACCAGACCGGGCCAAGCCTTCTGGCGAGGCATCATCCCAGCAACATCGCGAGTACGTAACTGTTACGCGCCATCGGAACGTGATTTACGGGAAACACAAGTTGTGTCCGGAGGTACATGAGGTCGCTTCCGCCCCGCCGCCATAGAAGGGAGGAGCCAATGCACAGTGTTATGATGGCCTTCAAACGGTTGGCGGGCGAGGATGAGAGCGGGGAATTCAGTGACAAACAGCATGAGCAAGGGCCGATGAGAAGTCGTGAACGTTGGGAGTACCTGAGCCAGGCTCCCAGGATTGCCTGGGACGCCCTTGTGCGCGGCGAGTATCGATTCACCTTCGACTTTATGCCGATGGTGGTGCGCGGAATGCCGGCAGCGCAGCGATTGAACATGGTGAGAGCGGGGCTGAACCTCGGCTACCGCAAGCTGCACGCATGGAGCCACCCCCTGCACATGCAGGTGGAATTGACGAGTTTCTGCAACCTGGCCTGTCCGGTGTGCCCAACGGGGAACGGGGAGCTACGGCGCAATGCCCGGGCCATGGACGTCGGACTTTTCGAGAAACTCATGTCGGAGGCCGGACCCTACCTGCTGACACTGTCTCTCTGGGGTTGGGGAGAGTCACTGTTACACAAGGATCTCGGCCGGATTCTAGAGATTGCGGAACGGTATCCGACGGTCACGTTGATATCGACCAACGGGCAGAACCTGGATCAGGACCGCGTGCAGCAGGCATTAAGAGCGCACCCGCCGACATACCTGATTGCGGCGATCGACGGTCTATGCGACGAGACGAATTCCGTCTACCGGGTCGGAGCAAAGCTTAGGCCGGCCCTGGAAGGCGTGCGGAAGATGGCCGAATGGAAAGAGCGGACGGGCGCGAGACTCCCCATCCTGCACTGCCGCTTCATGGCGATGAAGCAGAACGAGCACGAGTTGCCTCAGGTGAGGCAGTTCGCCCTGGATGCAGGTTTTGACATGGTTTCGATACGCAGCCTCTCGATTATCGACTCCACGGAAAACAGCCACCGCGACCTGGTCCCGGTGTCGGATCTGTTGCGCGCATATAGCTATGAAGACGGAGAGCGTGTAAGGCGGAAGGATTTTGTGTGCCAGCACGCCTTCACGTTTCCGACGATGATGGCGGACGGCAGAGTGGTGTCCTGCGAGCAGGATTTCAATGCAAGTCAACCTTACGGGACTCTGACGAAGGGCAATTCCTTCGAGGGGATCTGGTTCAGCGAGGAGGCGGCGCAGGTCCGCGGGACGATTCGCGATAACCCGGAGGAGTACAGTTTCTGCCGGAAGTGTCCGTTTGCGGACCGGCCGATCAGCAGTTGCAGCATCGAAAGCTACACGCTTCGGCCTTTTGCGCCATAGTCGCGGCGCCAGCAGGAGAGCAATCCGAGGGCGCTGGCGGCCTGGGACAAGCAGATCAGGAACGAGACAGCGAGGCCGCGGGGGGTGAGACCATCGTCCAGGGGCGCGGAGACGAGCCGCCAATAGAACCGGAGTGGTTCGAGACGGATGTTGCCGGAGAGCGAGTTGGTGTACTCCTTTCGATAGCGAAAGGCACCTTCACCAAAGGAATAATGTCGCCGCCAGAACTGCAGAAACCCGCAGAGCATAAAGTGAGACACCGCGATTTCTGGCGCAAATATGATGGGCCGTCCGCTGGCGAGCCACCGGGAGCAGAATTCCCGATCCTCGGAGGTTCGGTAAGCAGCGTTGAAGCCGTCCAGCTCAAGAAAGGACGCTGCCGGGACCGCCAGATTGGCGGTGGTGACGAATTGAGCCTGCAGAGGATTCGTATTGTAGTACTCGTAGACAACGTCCAACAGGGCTTGGTTGGCGGCCGAGTAAAGGATGTGGGGTTGACCGTCGATCACCTGGCCTCCGACGGCGCAGCCGGGATTGGAATTAAGAGCGTGCTCGAGTTTGTCGAGCCATTCCGGGGCAGGCTGGCAGTCATCGTCGGTGAACGCCAGGAAGCGTCCGCGCGCGATCCGGGCGCCGTGGTTTCGCGCTGCCGCGGGCCCCTCGTTGCGCGAGAGGCGCTCCCAGCGCAGGCCAGACAGCGCGACTCGGCCCTCAACGGCCTGGCGAAGCGGCGGCTCACTTGCATCGTCGACGACAATCACCTCGTAACGCTCGATGGGATACTCGAGTCGCGTCAACGCTTGGAGACAATTCGCGAGCGCGCCAGGCCTGTTCCGGGCGGGGATGATGACGGAAAACCGCGGACTCTCGACCATAGGTGCTCTTGTATTATGGACCATTATCGAGAGACGGCAGGAACGCACCTGACGCCGCCGGGAAGCGGGAGGCACTTTCGGTGACCACACTTCCAAAGGTAGGACTGGCCGGTTTCTACGGGTACGGAAACTTCGGCGACGAACTTATGGCGGTGATCATCGGGCGCTATTTGGCCAGCATTGGAGTACCGTTTTCCGTCTATCGCCTATGCCCGCCCTATGCGCAAAAATACGGCTTGCCGGTCAAGCACTCGGCGGAGGAATTACTGGAGGATGCAAGCGTCCTGTTGTGGGGCGGCGGTGGCCTGCTGGTTCCCTGGCCCCAACTGACCTACAGCGTGCTTTACCCGAAAGTAGCGGGATCGTTTGACGAGCTGATCAGTTTGGCATTGCGGAGGAAGATGCGGCTGATGGGTGTGTCGGTTGGAGGTGACGGAACCTGTCCGCACGAACTGGTCCCAGCCTACAAACAGCGATTTGTGGAAGCCGCTGAATATCTGACGGTACGGAATCCCCAGGATCTGCCATTGCTTGAGCGGTTCGGAGTGGAGGCACAGTTCTTTCCCGACATTGTCTGGCAAGCCAGCAAGTGGTTCCCGACACGCCGGAAGAAAACCGGCCGGATGCGGATCGGAATGGATATTTACGCGGGCAACCTGCTGCGCCAGAATGCGGCGTACCTGATTCCTCTGCTCTACTCCGTGACCCACAAGCGAAAGGACTGTGAGTTCATTTTTATTGACACCACCAACCGAAGCCGCAAGCCGTACCGCGGACTTGGTCTGGTGATCCGGGGCGACAATGTACGTGCGCACCAGTTCTATGACATGGAGGAAGACGTCGATTTGCTCGCCTCGCTGGATCTTCTGGTCTCGACACGCCTCCATGCGCCGATGATCTGTCTGCAGTATGGCGTCCCGACCCTTTCACTGCTTGGCGAAAAGAAGACGGAAGTGATGTTCCGGAATCTCGGGCTCGCGCAGTTGTGTTACGGGAAAGGGCGAGTGGGCGAGTTTCTCGCGCTTATGCGTGACAGGGAAAGGATGGAGCGATTCATCCAGGGATTCGAGTTTCCGGACGTCGCTACTCTGCAAGCAGGGAGCGAGGGCCACCTGCAGATTTTGCGAGAGCGGCTTTGCGACGGCCTGATGTAGTAGACTCGAAATCTTGGAGAATTCCGGGGCGAGCGAAGTGTCCAGCGCCTCGTGGAGCGATGGACTCATCAACAGTACATTCGGAAGAGAAGGCGAGCGTCCAGGCGCTGGCGCGGCCAACACTGTCGGTGGTAATTCCCGTCTTTAACGGCGCTGAGTACCTCGAGCACAGCTTGCGGGCTCTGCGGGACTGCGGGCATCCTCTCACGGATCTCATTGTGGTGGATGACGGCTCGGTGGACGAATCTGCTGAAGTCGCAAAGCGGTTTGAGGCGACGGTCATACGGCTTTGCAGGAATGAAGGTCCAGCCTTGGCGCGGAACGTGGGGGCACGCGAGGCGACCGGCGAAATTCTGGTCTTCCTGGATGCGGATGCGGAAGTCCACGCAGATACGTTGTCGTCGATCGAGGAGCGATTCGCTAACGAGGCGGAGCTCGATGCACTGATGGGCTCCTACGATGACAAGCCCAGCGACCCCGGGTTCATTTCGCGATACCGCAATCTGCTGCATTGCCACACACACCAGGTGTCGGCGGGAAGCAGCAGTACGTTTTGGGCCGGCTGTGGAGCGGTTCGGCGGGAAGTATTTTGGGCGCATGGAGGGTTCGACCAATCCGTTCGTTGCATAGAAGATATCGAATTGGGACTGCGGATGGCTGCGGACGGGCGTCGCATTGCACTCGATCCGGGCCTACAGGTGCGGCACCGCAAGATGTGGTCGCTCTGCTCGATGGTGCGGACGGACGTGTTTGTGAGGGCAATTCCATGGACGCGGTTGATGCTGGAGCACCGTCGGTTTCCCACTGATCTGAATGTGAGGTGGAGCCAGCGATTGAGCGTGTTGGTTGCCGGAGTGCTCTTTGTCCTGGTCTCTTCCTGGTTCTGGACGAGGGCGACAGCCCCGCTGGTGGCCGGCGTTCTGGTCTACATCGCGCTGAACTCCAGCTTTCTGATTTTCCTTGCGCGAACACAAGGCCCTGCATTCGCAGTCCGGTCGGTGCCTCTGCATATGCTGTATCACCTGTACTGCGGCATGTCATTCGCAGCCGGGATTTGCCTTCATGCGTTGAGGCAAGGCCATCGCTGACCGCCCCTACCGCGAACGGGATCCGAAGTGCCTGTCGAGTTCATTCCGGCCGGAGAGCCCATTGGCGGCCGGAATGACTTCTCCGCTCTATTTCTCCGCTGGAATATCGTAAACGATCAAGTCCGGTTGCTTGAACTTGGCAATAATCGTGGGGACCCCGTCTGGGCGCGTGATCAGGGAACACCCCGAGTGGAGACGGCCTTTCCATTCGCCGCCGTTGACTCTTGCCTCCGCGGTGTTGGTCCCGATCACCCAAAGCCCGGTCTTCGCTGCCATGTTGCGGATGTGGTTCTGGTACTCACGCGAGTTCTTCTCGAGTTCGACTTCGTCGGCTGCAAAGCCGTGCGGAGCGATGAGCAGCCATGCTCCCAGTTCCGCCACGCGCTGTGGGTTCTGAATATCGAAATTATCCGCGCAGATAGTCAGCCCGATGCGGCCGAACTCCGTATCGACCACTTTGATATCTTCAACTCGGCCTGCATCGTAGAGGTGCCTTGTCAGCCGGGGAAGTGTGTTGATCTTGCGATGCTTGAGCACAATCCGGCCACCACGGTCAATGAGTACCGCGGAATTGTAAACTTTATCGCCGTCCTTCTCAAGGCATCCGGCGGAGATCCAAATGTGAAACCGTTTGGCGAGCTGTCCCAGAAACTCCGTATACGTTCCCGGCACCGGAAGAGCGTCCCGTCGGGCCTGCTGGTACAGCCAACCGAAGTCAGCGGCCTCCGGCAGATTCAGGAGGTCCACCTTCTGCTGCGCGGCTTGACCCGCTGCCTCTTCGGCCAGTTCCATGTTCCGTGCCAGGTCGCCATCCTGAATCGAGATTTGGGCCAGCGCAACCCTGAGCCCCACATGTGAACGCCGGGCCGGGTCACCACCCGGTTCGCCAGGTGAGCCGGCGCACACCGTCATCATGAACATGAACATGCTCCATCGCATGATCGAAACGTAGCGCACGCGCATTCCATTTATTGCTCCTAACTGAGTATAAATGGCAGAGCAAGGATAGACGGGGACCTGGGAGCCCCTAGCATTACGGAACCACGATTTGGCTGGAATCGGCTGTGTGCAGAGCACAGGATCGAGTTCCTGGATCCCACGGGATCACATCATGAACATCGCCTGGTGTCCTGTGGCGATCGACGTCGCCACGCGGCAGTCCTGGTAAGGCGGCACGATTACCGACGGTGTCCGCCACCTCCGGCAGAACGGCCTCCTGAAGAGCCCGCGTTTCCGCCTGAGCGTCCGCCGGAATAACCCGAACCTCCTCCGCCGGAAACGCGCGGGCCCGAAGACGATCGCGGAGCCGAATAGCTCTGACTCGGAGCCGAGTACGATCTCGGCACAGAAGATCCGCCGCCACGCGGGGCGGAATAGCTCTGGCTCGGAGCCGAATACGATCTCGGCGCGGAAGATCCGCCGCCACGCGGAGCCGAATAGCTCTGGCTCGGAGCCGAATACGATCTCGGTGCGGAAGATCCGCTACCACGCGGAGTCGAGTAGCCCGGCGAGACAGATCGGCCAGATGACGACGAACTTCGGTCGCTCTGCGCCAAGCCGTACCCGCCATTGCTTTGCGCTGGGGCCCGACTGCTCCGTGAACTGCCATTGGCGGCATAATTCGGCGTTGACTGCCGGTAGGATCCCGCGTCGGCGCGGTTGCTCGATCGAACACCGGAGTTGCCGGATCGCGCGGATCCGAGCGCATCGGATCGTGTCGTGGATGGCGACCGGTTGCCGTCACCGAAACGTCGCCATTCTCCCGAAGCGGCTGATCGAACTCCACTGACGCCGGCGCCTGTGGCAGTCCTGTTGAGCTGCGAAGTGCCGGGCCGGCCCGAATCCAATCGCCCTCCATTCCACTGGCCGCCACTGGATCGTGCACCGCCCGCATACTGGCCGCCATTCATCCTATCGCCACCGAACCGGCTCGCCACACTCCGATTCGGATAGGGAATGCCCATCCGGTGGCCCGGATTATGCGTCCATGCAGCCCGCCCGCCAAATCCGCTGCCATAATGATCGCCGTAGTGCCCGAAATCGCCGTGGCGGAACCCGTAGCGGCTGAAGAAGCCCGTGTTTAGAAACAAGCTGTGGCCGAACCAGCCGGAGCCCCAGCCCCAGTCACTCCAGCCATTCCAGCTCGGGAAAAAGCCGCTCATGTAGATTCCCGGGCCGTATCCGAAGCCCCAGCCGAAACCCGACGGGTACCACAGATCGGGGTATGCGCCCCAGATCGGCGGTCCCCAGACGTAAGACGGGCGGTAGATTGGGACGTAGATCACCTGCGGATCGGCCGGCACGATCTCGATCGCATTCTGGCCGTCCTGTGTGTCGATCCTTACTACCTGTTGCGGCGTCGTGCTCAACCTGCCGTTGGCCCTGGCCCGCGCGCGCATTGACTGCACCGCGCTCATCACATCGGCCTGCTGGGCCAGGAATGCATTCCCAAGATCGGTCGTCCAGCGGATATCACTGGCCAATAGCGTGAGCGCGTCGGGAAACGCCACCAGAGCCTGGACGCTAGGGTCCCAGCTCTGCCGCCGGGCAGCGTCCATGAGTTGAGCTCCCCGCAGGTTGCTGTTCTGCCGGAGCCATTGTTGCGCTTCGACGATCTCCAGCGGATATGTGCTTGCTGCCAGCACCTGGCTGAGCAGCGGGTCGGGGTACAGCGCGATCGGCGCCACTAGGTTGTTCAACTGGTCCGGCGACAGCAGCAGCGCAGCCTGTTGCGTGTCCGGCGTCCCCGAATACGGATCCGCTGGTGCTTGGGCGAAGCTCGCGGGCAGAGCGATCAGCAGTGCGCAGGTAGCCGCCACCGCCCGATGCATTGTCATCCCACTCCATATTGAACTCATTTTCTACCGCCTTGCACCCCTCGAGTACGGAGGTGTACTATTCTGCTTGCAAATTGAGGCCCGTACGCAACACGATGAAAATAGGCCGTTTATTATTTTTCTGGAGCGTGTTTCCTGGCCGAAAACCACCACTACGGCTGCAATCGGCCAACCGGCTCGCGGTGCACCCGTCTGGCGGAGGCGAGTTCGCGCAGCCATGGCAGCGAAACAGTCCGTGATCACATGGAGCCCGTCCGAAATTCGCGCGTTTTGACGCCTGTGGCCTGCGCGAGGGTATCTGTTGCGACGAAAAGAGTGTGGTTTGTGCGGCGCGGTCCAGGTGAATTGCCCCATAAGCTAGGGCTGACTCGAAACCGGGTATGCTCCGGCCGGAATACCGTTCGTTTTTGCGCGCATCGTGTTGCTCCAAGCGCTTCGCACGGCATCGGGAAAACTATACAAGGAGTTTTCAATCCGGCTCCTGATAGCGGCCACAACCTGCGGATAATCCGCGGCGCAATCGTAGCTCTCTTCCGGATCGGCCTCGATGTCGTACAACTCGGGGGGATTCAGCGGCAAGTTCTGCCGGCCGACCGCCGGAACAGGGGCGAATGCGGGGCTGTTGTAGCGGGCCACGTGCAGTTTCCATTTACCCATCCGGGCGCACTGGATATTCCAATCGTCGAAGTAAAGCAGAACATCGCGCTCGACGGATTCCTGATCTCCAGTTAACAACGGCCAGATGTTCACGCCGTCCACTGGATTTTCCGGTAGCGGCGCACGGCAAAGTTCGGATAACGTGGGCAAAACATCCATCATCGAAGCCACGCCGGAAGCCACCCGCCCGGCAGGTATCCGGCCGGGGAAACGAGCGATGAAAGGCTCCCGGACGCCTCCCTCGTAGGTCATGCCCTTGCGGCCTCGCAGGCTGCCCGCGCTTCCCTGGAACCACGGGCCGTTGTCGCTTGAGAACATCACCAGTGTGTTGTCGTCGATGCCGTTGTCCTTCAATGCGCGCAGCACCTCGCCGACGCTCCAGTCCAACTCCGCAACCGAATCGCCGTACATACCAAGCCCCGTCTTGCCCCGGAATCGCTCGGACGCGGCAAGCGGAATGTGTGGCGCGGTGTGCGCGAAGTAAAGGAAAAACGGCCCCTGCTTTGATCGCGAAATGAACTGCACCGCCTGCTGGGTGTACTGCTGCGTGAGGTGGTTCTGGTCCGCGCGCTGCGCGATCACATCCGTGTTGCGCATCAGCGGCAGAGGATCCATGTCGTTGCTGTACGGCAGGCCGTAGAATTCATCGAACCCACGGTTGGTGGGCAGATATTGCGGCAGGGAACCGAGATGCCATTTTCCTATGCACATTGTGCTGTAGCCTTGCAGGCGCAGCATTTGGGCGATGGTTGTTTCGGAATCGGGAAGTCCGTAGTCGGCATTCGCGCCCAGCGCACATGTCACGCCTACGCGCGTCGGATAGCGGCCCGTCAGCAGCGAGGCGCGGGAGGGCGAGCACACCGGGTCCGCCGAATAGAACTGCGTGAAACGGGCGCCCTCGCTTGCCATCGCATCCAGGTTTGGCGTGGGGATCTTCGATCCGTAGCAGCCTAGATCCCCGTATCCGAGGTCATCGGCGAGAATGAAAATGATGTTTGGTAGCGCTGCCTGCTGGGCGTTTGAGAGAGCCCCGGAGAAAAGACCTGCTGCTGCTGCCTTTAGGAAGGATCGTCGACTTAGCTGGGACACAAACCTGCCTTCGGGCCTGCGAAGTCAGATTAGAGCCCGGATAAGGCAAACCCAAAAAGCAGGCCGCTTCCGTACATTCTAGTGCAATTTCAGGTCCGGAGTTTGGCAGGCGCTAGGGCGTGTACAAATCCTTCATTCGAAACGTCCGGTATTCCAACGTACCGATTTTGAGGGAATAGTGAATATTCCCGGCAGGGTCGAGTTCGACCGATTCGCTTGAGAAGTCCGGCAGCCACCCTAAGTTGAAGTGGTAATTGCCGTTATCCAATTTGTGAGCAGAGCCCAAGGCAGGCGAAAACACGCCCAGGTCGACGTTCATCTGCAGCGTCACTTTCCGGTTTTGCTCGTCAACGTGCAGCACTTGTCCCCGGCTGTTGGCCGTGGAATCAACTGCGTTGCGGGTGTTGCCGTTATCGAATAGCGCCAAAGTCAGGCCATCGGGTGCGTCAAATCCCGCATCATGCTGGTGGGAAAACCACGGCGACGGATCATTCGAGTCGATATTGAAGTCTCCGTCCTTGCCGAGTTTCCATAGCACCTGGCCGCTACCTAGGCCGTTCTGGTAATCGATCTTGAAAAGCCAGTCCTGGTGGCGAATCGAATAAAGCAGGTTCCCGTCAGGCGTGAGTTGCACCGAATTCCCGTGCAGCCAGTCGTTTGCAGTATTCGACAGGTAGAACGGCGGACAACCGGGCAGCGCGGGGCCGCATTTCTCGTCTAGCAGAGCAGCCCTGCCGGGATCCAGGTAATCGAACGCGTCCCAGGCCCAGGTCACCTCCATATCGCTATTCAGGACCAGGATCATATCGCCGATCACGTCGACGTCACCGTCGCCCTGAACATCGGTCAGGATCTGTTCGGTGCTTGCCAGCACCAGGGTGCTGCCGTCCGGCAACGTGGAAGCTTCGTGATGGAACGACCCGATCGGGCGCTTGCCCATTGCCACGAGTTGCTCGCTCACTCGGGCCGCGTTGGTCTCCTGAACCGTATTTCCGGCCAAGTCGATCTTTCGTACCGCCTGCATAGAGGGATCTTCCCCGGGCGACTCTGCGACAGCCCAGAGATAGCCACCCGGCGCGGGTCGCGTCAGATACGTGATCGGCCCCGTGTAGAACCAGACCACATTGCCCGCCAGGTCCGTGGCCACGGTGGCTTGCGTGAAGGTGCTCTGCAATAGAATTCCCTGTGCGGAAGGCGTATCGGGGGCGTTCAAAACCGTATAGCCGGCAATCGCTGGAATCGCATCTGGAGTCGTTAGCAGCAGAGGCGGCCCGTCCACATGCTCATCTCCGGTCTCCACGGTGTGCGTGACCACGTAGTTGGTTCCGACCCGCAATCCGGCCAGGTAGAAATTCATGCTCATGCCGGGCAAGCAGTCCTTGTAAGGAGTATTGGTAACCAGGCTGCTGTCCGCGGTGTGAAACTGCACCCGCATTCTGCTGCCGTCCGGGCACTCAGGCGCGCTGTAGAGAAACACCAGTGGATTCTGCGTTGTGCTGATCACCGGCGTGTCGCCTCGGATTCGCGTCGCGAACGAAAAAACGATTGAGGTCTGCGCGATTTCGCCAGTATCGACGTTTCGCACGGTTGCCTCGACCTGGTACAAGCCTTCGTGTTCAGTCGCCGTCCACTCCAGTGTGTTGGACGGCCCAAAGTCTCGAATGAGCTTGAACTCGTCGACCAGCGCTCGCGTCCGGAAGCGGTACCAGAGCCTGCCTGCTTCGGGACCGGAGACGCTTGCGGTCCACTTGACTACAGTCCCCACCTCCGTGTGTGAAGGAACCGAAGCACTGAGAGATGCTGACATGGCCGCGCGAAGATCCGGAGCGATACCGGAAATCGCGAGCAGGCCAACGAGAATCGGACTGACTCCTCCAACTCGATGCATAGCGGCTTCCTCGACGTCATCGCAGCGCCTCCGCGTTCGGTGGTGGTGGTGGTACGGTGCAGTCTTTTCGGACGATGTTACCTAAGTCCCCCAATTTCCTTCCGTGGGCGTTACCGGTTGATTGAACGACGACTGAAACACGGGCGCCGTTACAGGATGAACCTGGGCTCGTTTTCCTGGCCGAGATCATGGGGATGCCTCTTTTGTTGAGCGCTTCGGGGTACGCCAGATTCAATCCGGGCGCCATGTCCCCACCTATTTGTTGATTGGAAAGAACTTCTGTGGTGTCCAGGAGTGAAGTCTTCCCTCCTGAAAATATCGCGTTGTTTCTAGCGTAATTAGTCTTAACTATTAAGTCAAGACTAATTACGATCCGGTCCGGTCGACGGTTTCGGGAGAGGCTTGTGGATTAAGATGCACCTGTGCAAGAATCGTCGCAGCTTCGGACCGTTTCAGTGAGGAGGCGCTCATGAGGCCATCAGGTGTCAGGTTGTCTTTGCTCTGCAGCGGAAGTGTTGTCGCGCAGACCAATCGCGGTGGTATCGGCGGAACTATACAACGCTTCGCGCCAGGCCTGACAATCTTCGCGGCGACGCTCAGTCTCGCAGCGGCGCAACAGCCACCGAAAACCTGGATCGATCCGGACACCGGTCACCGCGTTGTCCGTCTGACTGGCGAGCCCGGCAGCGCGAGCCTGTATTTCAACCAGAACGGTTACACGGCCGACGGCAGGAAAATGGTCTACACCACGCCCGACGGAATATCCGTGCTTGACCTGAAGACCTACACCGCCAAGGCCGTCGTCACGGGTACGGTTCGCGTGATCGTCGCGGGCCGCAAGACACAGAACGTTTATTACACCAGGGACGGCGTCGTCTGCTCGACGGATGTCGATACTGGCGTGATGCGCGAGATCGCCAAGCTGCCGCCGCGCGGGTCGGTCTCGACGGTCAACGCGGACGAGACGCTGCTCGCTGGAACCTACATCGAAGGTACCGGTGCGGATTACAACCCGAACCGGCCACAACAGCCGCAGACACTCGATCAGCCCCGCAACAAAGGACAGATGATGGAAGACCGCCTGGCCGCGCGTCTGCCCATGGCGCTCTTCACCGTGAATGTAAAGTCGGGCGAGATCAAGGTGATACATCGCTCCACGGACTGGCTCAATCATCTGGAATTCTCGCCCGTTGACTCTGGACTGCTGATGCTGTGTCACGAAGGCCCGTGGCACAAAGTCGACCGCATCTGGACGATTCATAGCGACGGCACGCAACTTACGAAGATTCACACGCGCAGCATGGCTATGGAAATCTACGGACACGAGTTCTGGAGTTCCGACGGCAAGATAATCTGGTATGACCTGCAGACGCCGCGCGGCGAAGTCTTCTGGCTGGCGGGCTACAACGTCGAAACCGGCGAGCGCACGTGGTACCACATGCAGCGTGATGAGTGGTCCATCCATTTCAATGTGACCCGGGATGGCAAGCTCTTCTGCGGCGATGGTGGCGATGAGGGACAGGTTGCGCACGCTCGCGATGGCAAGTGGATCTACCTCTTCCGGCCCGAAGCGATTCCGAATCGCGGCACTGTCGACAAGAGCTTAGTCAACCCCGGAGTGCTCCGTGCGGAGCGTCTCGTCAACATGTCGAAGCATGAGTACCGTCTGGAGCCAAACGTCAGCTTCACACCAGATCAGAAGTGGGTCATATTTCGATCGAATATGTTCGGCGCCACATACACATTCGCGGTCGAAGTCGCCAAAGCCTCAACTCAATGAAGCCAGGAATTCCGAAACTCTGTGTTGCGCTGCTCGCCTCAACATGCGCACTACCAAAGCTGCAAGCTTTTACCGACGACGAATTATTTGCTGAACTGGACCTTGCAAGGCCAGGACTCGAAGCCGTTGCGGCGTCTATCGGCAAGGGCGATCAAGCGGCAGCCAAACACGCGTTGGCTGAGTACTACCGCCATCGGACCAAGCCGCTCTACCATATTGGGCTTGGCGAAAAAGCGAATCCCAAACCCACGCATCCGGATTTGGAGCGAGCCGAGCGCGCCATAAAACATCAGTTCGAAAGCATCGGCTATGCGCACACTTTCGGCCCCGTGATCGATTGGCGCTTTGACAAGACCGCGGAGCCCGGCAGCAAGTACGCACCGAACCCGGTCAGCTTCATGCCAAGGCCCTGATATTTGCGGGTGAAGCGCGCGTAGTCGATGCCGATCACGTGCAGAATCGTGGCTTGGCAGTCGCGCACATGCACCGGGACCTGCATGATGTTTTGGCTGAAGTCGCCGGTCTCGCCCAAACTGGATTGATCCCCGCGGGCAGCCCCGCCCCGGAATCCGGCGGCGTAGCCAGTCTGCCTGGCGGCTGACTTTACATTCATTTTACAAAAGAAGGCCGTCCTTACCTGCTTTGGGATGTACCTGAAAGCTGCGCATGCTGCATCTGAACAACCATGAAGTTGTTAACGACGTGTGGCGCTACCCTGCTCATCGCCGCCACCGTCCTGGTCGCGGGTGAGGTCTGGAATACCAAAGATCCCGCGCAATGGACCAGCGACGAAATTGACCGCATACTCACGAACTCTCCCTGGGCGAAATCATCTAAAGTCACCTTCGACGGATCCCGCTCCGGCCAAACGGGCCGCGGCAGCGGCAGCGGCGGGCGCACCAGCGGAGGTATCGGCCTTCCGGGTGGAATCGGTTTCCCCGGCGGAGGCATCGGCTTTCCCGGCGGCGGAACCAGTCGTCGTAGTCCGTATCCCGGCGGCACTGGGACATCCAGCGATCCCGGCGTAGGCACTGCGCCGTCGTCCGTGCTCGTGCGCTGGGAGAGTGCGTTACCGGTGCAACAGGCTCTCGAACGCCTCGGAGACAAAGCCGCCGGCGCCGGGTCCAATCAGAATTCATCAGGCAAACGCTATATCATCACAGTGTTTGGATTCCCATCAGACACGAGACGCAGAGGCGGGTACGACGAAGACAGCGGTCAGAACGACCGGAACAATGCGGATCGAAACTCAAACGATTTGCGCGAGCAGTTGATCTCATCTACGCGCCTGGTCATCAAGGGAAAGCCGCCCATCTCACCTGAAGACGTCAAAACCAGTGCCAACGGCGTATCGAAGGAAATCCGCTTCATCTTCCCACTTACTGAGGCTGTTACCTCGGATGATAAAGAGGTCAGCTTCGAGACGCGGACCGGCCGATACAGACTTGAAACGAAGTTTCACCCGAAGGAAATGAATTACAGGGGTAAGCTCGAACTTTGAAATTGTAACTTTCTTCTATTACTGGGCTAAGTAACGCAATTATCAAGACAATCAGGAGGAGGCCTTGGCTATGAGGAGATTTGTCGCTCTTGTGTCGCTGTCGGCCGCGGCAGTGTACGCACAGGTGGTTCCGGGCCGGTACGTTGTCGAACTTTCCGGCGAACCGGCAGCAGTTACGACCGCCAAACAGGGACCCCGATCGGCTATGCGGGAATCCGAATTCGCCGTCCGGCGAGCTGGCGTGCGCCAGACGCAGGCCGCTGCCCGGCGCGCCATCGCCGAGCACGGCGGAACGGTTCTAGACAGTATGGACACGGTGACGAACGCTCTGATCGTAACCATCCCCGAGTCGCGGGCTGCCGAGCTTTCCACAATTCCCGGTGTGGTGAAGGTGCATGCGGTTCGCCGTGTCAAACCGCTGCTCAATCATGCTCTTCCGATTCACAAGGTTCCGGATGCCTTGAGCATGCTGCCGCTGGGCCAGGATAGCGCGGGCGCAGGAATCAAAATCGCGATGATCGACACCGGAGTCGATGTGAGAAATCCAGGATTCAGTGCTCCCCTGCCACCGCTGGACGGCTTCCCCAAGGTCCTCGCGAACAGCGACAAATTATTCACGAATTCGAAAATCATTGTCGCTAAAAATTACACGCCGCTCCTGCCGGATGGCGGCGGGCCCGATGCTGACGATCTCGATGGACACGGCACGGGGACCGCAATGGTGGCCGCCGGTGGTCCGGTATCCAGTCCATACGGCCCGCTGACGGGTGTTGCCCCGAAGGCCTACATCGGCAATTACAAGGCTTTGGACGCTAACGGCGGCACCAACGATGTAGTCGCAAAGGCTATTGACGACGCGGTGGCCGATGGCATGGATGTGATCAACCTCAGCCTCGGCGGCTACGTCGCTTCCTACTCGGATATCGATCCAACCGATATCGGCATCGCCGCCATCGAAGCTGCCACGCGCGCGGGTGTGATCGTTACGGTTGCCGCCGGAAATGCCGGACCCGGAGCGGGTACTACCTCAGACTTCGGTAGCGCTCCCGATGCCATCGCGGTCGGAGCGATCATGAACGATCGCGCGCTGGGCTATTCGATCACTATCGACGGTGTGGCTCCTTACGCGGCGTTTCCGGGCGACGGACCGGATCCGGGGCAGGCTATCACCGGCCCCCTATACGACGTAACCAGAATCGACCGGACCGGTCTGGCATGTTCGTCTCTGCCATCGAGGTCCGTTACCGGAATGATTGTTCTGGTTCTCCGCGGAACCTGCACATTCGAAAGCAAGATCAACAACGTTGCCGCCGGAGGAGCCATCGCCGCGATCATTTACGACAACAGCAGCACGGACGTGTTCATGCTGGGCAACACCAGCGTCGGCTTCGCAGCGCTTCCGGCCTTGTTTACCAACATCAAGGAAGGAACCGACCTCAAGGCGCACTCTGGAGCCCTCGTGACATTAGACTTCGTAGGCACAACGCTCTTTCCGGCCCGAACGGATCTTGTCGATTTCTCCAGCCGCGGCCCCAGCATCGGAAGCGCGATGAAGCCCGACCTGGTAGCGGTGGGAGAAGAGATCGTCACCGCGGCGCAAGTGTCGTACCCGAATGGCCAATCGTACGATCCGTCCGGCTTCATCGACACGGGAGGAACCAGTTTCTCGGCGCCACTCGCCGCTGGAGCCGCTGCAGTACTGAAAGCCGCTCGCCCGGGGCTGACTGTAGCTCAGTACCGGTCGCTTCTCATCAACGGCGCCACGCCGGCAACCAGCGGCCCTGACGTTCCGGCTACGGTCCAGCAGGCGGGCGGAGGAATCCTGAATCTGTTGGCCGGCCTCGGCGGAACCGTGGCCGCGTATCCGACTTCCCTGAATTTCGGAACGGGACCGGGCTCGATCAACAACACGCTGGATCTGCAGTTGTCCAATATCGGCACATCGAGCGATACCTACACGATAACTGCCCTGCCGTCCGGAAACAGCCCGGCTCCGGCGCTACCGGTCAACACGGTTCAACTCGATCCGAACAACGCGCAGACTGTCTCGGTCGTGGTGAACGCCTCGAACCTCTCGCCGGGCGAATATCAAGGATATCTCCAGGTGAGCGCGAGTTCCGGTGCAACCGTCGCGAACATCCCCTATTGGTTCGCGGTTCCCGGCTCCGCGCCCTTTGGGATTTCGGTTCTGTACTCGGATGCGTTCGATCCGATTCGGATTTCCTCTACGCAAGCCGTAGTCATCCGGATCGTAGACGTTGCGGGACTGCCCTATTCGGGCTCGTTGAAGCCCAGCATCAGTCTCGTCACAAGCGGAGGAGGCAGCCTACGAAGGTTTTATCCGACCGGAAACATTCCAGGAACTTACGCCGCCGACGTCCAGACCGGCACAAGTTCAATGGTTCTGAACGTCTCGATCGCCGGTTTGACGGATAGCGTCGTCATTCCGGTCTACTGAGCAAGAAGCTTGAGAACCACTGGGCGATGCTCTGCCTTTACTTCGCCTGGTACAACTCTTGCCGGGCAAGCGGCTCGACCGCCGTCTCAGCGGACCCGGCGCAGCCACCCGTCCGGAGAAAAAGTCAGTCCGAGTTTCTCCCTGGTGTGGTCGATTGCATACCGGTCATCATGGTTCACGAATTCCTGCAACGCTTCCATCGGTCCCGGGCCAAAATCCGGGTAGACGGGATGTCCATTCACGTTCGTGTCCTCGACGACAAGGTAGCATCCCGGCGTAACCAGGTCGCTATAGGTTTTCAGTTCCTCGAGCACATGCGCCTTCCGGTGATCGGAATCCAGCGAAACCATTACCCGTTCCCCCGGTGCGATCAAACTCCTCACCCTGCTGACGAGATCCGGCGCTGTGGACGAACCAGATAGATACGTAATGCGCTGATGGTTCGGTCGCTTACCGGACGTCTCAATGTCGACGCTGATAACGCGGCCACGGCCGAGCAGATCGAATATCGTCGCGAAATAATACGCGCTTCCGCCTTCGGCGGTACCCGTTTCGATGAGGACGTCGGGGGCCGTCTCCTTTATGATCTCCTGGTAGATCCACAGATCTTGTGGCGTCTTCTGGGCGGGTACTCCGAGCCAGAAAGTGTTCTTCCAAGTGGTCGCGGCGGAATTGTAATAATAAGCGTGGAAAGTTCGCAGGGTCGCCGCCAGCGTGGGATGGTTCGAAAAGTACAATCCGCCTGCGGCAAACCCCAGAAAGCCCGCGACAACGAGGGCGCTCAGATAGATGCCTCGGCGAGGACGCGTAATACGCGCTTCGTTTTCGCCGCCTGTTGCTCCAGTTTTCTGTGGGTGTGTCGCCATAATCAGGAGAGTACGTCCAGTCTGTTCTCCTAACCCTCCTCGCGGCTCCAGCCAAATTTACTTTCGACAGCAGTGAGTCGTGTCCGGCAAGCGGGCGTGACAGGGGGGAACGGCTGCAACCGGCGGGCTATCTCGGCCCCACTGGTGCTAGCTCGACCATCGGCAGTCGTCGTACGTGGCCAAAACCAATCCGGCGAACCGCTCAGCCGTTCGCTACATTAACAAAGACATAGGCTGCGGAGGATCTAAATGCAAGACCCACGACTCGTTCAACGCTGTTTCGACCGGCGGCGCAACGCGAACAGACCCAAACCAGCTCCTATCAACCCGAATGTAGCCGGTTCAGGGACATTCCCGATATTCTCCACAGAATAAGAGACCGTCCCAAGGCTTGTGCTACTGACGGTGCCAAAGGCGAGCACCAGCGAGTCGCCGCTGGGAACAAGCACTTCGAAAGATTGGGGGCCCGGACCAATTCCCATCACGCTTAACCCGGGATCACCAAGGTAATTGCTTGAGAGAGCAGCAGCAGTAAAGCTGTTTAAATAGGCCGCCAGAAAGATATTCGCATCGGCGCCGCTGATCCATGCGTAAGTGATCCGAAGAGGTTCGAACGGAGCTGGGTTGACGCTGATGGTCTCGTAAAAGCAGGTGCCTCCACAACTGAGTGTGCCGGGGAAACTCTTGGGTGCTGCAATTGTGCTGGGCACTCCGTCTCTGAACAGCCGGAGCGAACCCGTGAGAGCCTCGGTCCCATCGAGCGTAACAGTCCCTGAAGTGATGATTCCGCCCCACGCAGCCGTTGCGGTCAGCACGAGGATGGCGCCCAACCCTGAGAAATGAGACAAACGCATACAGTACTCCCCCTTATTTTAGTTTTTGAGTATATCACGAAGATCCAATCACCCGTGATATATCCTGTTGGCGATTAAGCTCATCTGGTAGCAAGCGCTTACCGGCAGGCCGACTGCCATGGTGAACCGCTCAGCCTGATGACGAGCGGTTAGCCAATTCAGTGGAGCCTCGGGTTAAGCATGGCATCAGCGGCACGCTCGCGTCGTAGAGGTGGTCGGGCAGGGACGCAGTGGACAAGCAGGCAAGGGCGAGATGCCTGTCAGTTCACAAGCTGGTACCCTGGCACCGCCATGGGTTCCGCCGGCGTCCAGTAGATTCCGCCGGGGCCCGCGCTCTGAAGCCGGGGGCCTAGGGCGGCCTTGGCCGGGGAGTCTTCTCCCAGAACCCATATGACGCGGCTCGCTCCTGCCAACGGTATCCGCACGGGCGCCCCGTCGTAGCGGCTCAGGAAGTTGGCCCCCTGCCAGCACGCCGCAGTCACGGTGTAAATGTCCGTGTGCAACTGGTCGTGCAGTAGGCAATAAGTTTGTTCGGGGAAGTAGTAGGCAAGTTTGCGCCAGGTTACCGGGGACCGGTTCCAGATTACAAAGCTCTTCCCGGGAGACTCGGCCAGCGTCTTCTGAAAGGTTTCGAAGGCCTGCTCGCTCTCCACATTCACATAGCGGAAACAGGGCCACGACATCTCCCAGAGCCCGTCGGTGATCTGCTTACGCATGTAAAGCAAATTGCCTTCGATTCCAACGCGCTCGACGAAGGGATAGAGAGATATTGGATGCCAGAATGCCATCAGATTAAGCGTGACAGCGAACCCAACCGCGGCGATGCCCAAGGAGCGGCTTCTCTGAAGAAGCGCAGCGAGTACTCCGCCGCCCAACACGCAAAAGGCCGTGATCGTGATCAGCGCCTGATCTGCAGCGGCCAAGTGAATGGTCGCGTGAAACACGAGAGGCGGCACGATCCAGAGCGCCAGGAACCATGCAGTTCCCCGCTCTGCCCGAGGTTTCGCAAAAAAACGGAAGAGGATCCAGCCGGCGATCGCCATGCCGTTCCAGGCTATGAGGAATCCGAGCATGCGAAGCCAGCCATCAACCGGGGCGCTGAAAAACGGGGAGGAATTTCTCGACTGGTTTGTCAGGTACAAAGTGATAGTGTCCGAGAATTTCTCCAAGTTTTGAAAGCGGGAAAGAAGGATGTAGATCCAGACGCCAGAGGATAAGGCCACCACAGCCAACCCGGCGAGGAACTCTCGAACGCTTCGTTTCCCACGCCACGCACACAAGGCCCACAAGGGAAACAATAGGACCAGCATCTGCGGACGGTAACCAGACCCGACGCCCAATGCGAGCGCTGCCGCCCACCAGTACGCGCTCCTGCCACGCCATAGTTGCCAGCAAAAGTAAGCGCACACCAGAGGCACAACTGCGACATAGGTCCGGATGGTGGAGGTGAGTCCCGAATACATGAAGGCGGGATTCACCAGCAGGAGTGCGGCTCCGATAGCGCCGGCGATCCATGAGCCGAACATGTCACGCCCCAGGTACACTGCCACCAGGAGTGCGATGGCCGTCGCGATGATTACTCCCACCAGAAATGTATCCTCGACAGAGGGCACAAACATATGGATGAGTTTCGACTGCATGACGAACAGCGGATAACCCGGCGGCTGAGGGTGCCACATCTGCGGATCAAAGCGATGAACTGCATCGGCAAAATTGATGCAGTCCTCGGAGAACAAGTGGGCGGGTCGAAGGGGGATTCTGAGAATACACGCAGTCAGCAGGCATATAGCTGCGCAGATCGAGAAATGTCGCTTTTCTAACACTAAGGTGACAGTGTAAGAATCTACGGAAGCTGGTTCAATACGGTGCTTCAAGTATATTCAAGGCACTGTGAAATACAGCGCTCACCGTATGGCGCAGGCCGGGGGGTTCGATTTACAATTATCTGTCTGATTCGGGAGGAGGTGTGCCCGTTTTGCAGCTTGTTTGTTGGCCCTCGGCAGTGGTCGTGCTCGCTTCGGCAGCGATGGCTCAGGGTCAAGGCGTGTGGGAAAGGCGCGCCAACCTACCGATAGAAGCGGCGGGCGTCTCGGCCGCCAGCGTATTCGGAACGAGGCTGTACGCCGTCTGCGGCATGACTGCCAAAGGCGCCGTAAACTCGTTATTCATCTACGACCCGGCCGTGGATGAGTGGAGAAGCGGAGCGCCCTTGCCGATAGAAGGCGGCGCGTCGGACTGCAACGTAGCGGCGTCAGCCGGAAAACTCTATGTATTGGGAGCAATGCGCGGCGGCCAGCCCTCTATTGACGGCAATACCTACATGTATGATTCCATCGAGAATCAGTGGCAAATTGTGGCGAAGATGCCCACGCCGCGAGTGGCCAGCGGCATATCTGTGGTGGGGACCAAAGTATACGTGGCGGGAGGTTTGGACGCGGGCGGGAACAGCCTGAACGCATTTGAAGTTTTCGACACCAACAACCGGCGCTGGACCAAGCTTCCCAACATGCCCACGGCACGCAGCCATCTCACCGCCAAAGCGATCAAAGGCCTGATCTACGCCATTGCAGGGCGCGCCGGCGATGCCCTGAATACAACGGAAGAGTACAATCCTTCCACTCGCTCATGGCGCGCGCGCGCTCCCATCGCTACGGCCCGGTACCGGCTGGCCAGCGGAAAGAGCAACGGCAGGATCCAGGTCTTCGGCGGCGATGGACCGTGTGCAACTGCCGGAACCGCTTGCGCACAGAACGAGGAATACAACCCTTCGACGGACGTTTGGCGGTCGCTGGCTCCCATGCCCACTCCGCGCCATAGTCTTCACGGCGTGACGATGGAGGGCCGCGTATTCCTGGCCGGCGGAATGCGCGGGGGTGCGGCCTTCTCCAATGCGCATGAGGCATTCTATCTGCCTTTGGCGACACCACCAGTCATCGCGGACGGTGGCATTCTCAACGCGGCGAGCCTGGACGCAGGCATCTCACCGGGCAGCTTGGTATCGTTGTTCGGTGAACAGCTATCTCAAGGCCAACAGTGGTCGCTGCGCTATCAGTTACCGAGCCAAATGAACGCTGTCACCGTAACTTTGAATGGGAGCAGTGTCCCTCTAATGTACGTGAGCCCCAACCAAATCAACTTCCATATCCCTCAGGATTTCCCGCTTGGGCCTGTCGCGTTGAGCGTCACCAACGCCGGCCTTGAGAGCGTCAAAGTTTCTCTTCCCAAACTCGCCCTGTATTCGCCAGGAATTTTCACCCTGGGAGAATCGGGGAACGGGCAGGGCGTAATCCTCATTGCGGGAACCGGGCAAGTGGCGGGCAGCCGGAAAGCTTCTGGATTTAGCCAGGCCCACAAGGGAGATGTCGTCGAAATCTATTGCACCGGCTTGGGGCCCGTCACCGCTGTGGGTTCCACCACGCTGAGCCGTCCGGATGTGACCATCGGAGGCGCGCTGGCGGAAGTCCTCTTTTCTGGTCTTGCACAGGGTCTCGCAGGCGTCTACCAGGTGAACGTGCGAATTCCCGCGGCCACCCAAACGGGCATGGCCGTCCCGGTCACCGTTCGGGTGGGTCCCCCGGATGTGCCGGCGAGCAATCAAGTGACCATGGCCATCCTGGATTGATCGGCCATGGCGGATACTTGGAATGTGCCCACGCGGAGAAATGGCTGGTGGCGCTTTCTCGCCACTGCTCTTTTGTTGTTTTTTGCACCGGCCGCCGCTGCGGAGTTTTCCTTCGTTCACGATGCTGGACAACACCTTTGGACGCTGAGTAACGGCCAGGTAGAAGCGGTATTTCAACTCACCCCCGAGGGCTATTTTCTGTTCCGCCGGTTCAAGCTCTTGGGAAACGGGGATTCCTGGACAGCCCCTGAAAACGCCCAGGTCTCTCCCATTCAACTTCAGGTCGGTAGCTCTTACTTCGACGCGAACACGGTCTTCACTCTCATCTCCCAGTCGACGCAAGAAATTCCTAGAGCGGGTTACCGCCAAATCATCGTGCTGGAGGACGCCGAAGGCTTGGGCCGCATCCGGGTCGAGTTGGAGATGTACGCGAACCAGCCCGTGCTGCGCAGTAGCATTGCTTTCCAAAACAAGCAAGCGGTCCCTGTGATGGTCGCCAACGCCGACATGCTTCCCCTGCTCCTCGCCGATGCTGGCCAGACCTATCAGAGCTTCCGTGTCAATCAGTTTGCGGGCGGAGGCGCCGTGGCTAATTTCGAGCCTATTGCCGAGACGCTCAGCCGCGACAATCTGGTGGTCATCGATTCCGGCGCTTACCGCACGCAGTGTTCCTGGCTGGCGCTGCGCGATCAGAACAACCGCGGTCTATTCGCGGGTTGGGAGTTCGATGGACGGGCCTGGACAACCGTGCAACACGCTCCTGACGAGGGACTGCTTCGGCTCTCGTCGGTGATTGAGAGTTTGAACCGGCCGCTCGACCCGGAAGAGGAATTTGCAGTCCCTCCGGTTTTCATCGGCGCCTTCCGCGGAGATTGGGACGAAGCTGGGTACCGCACGCAGCGTTTCGTGGAAGCCGCCATCGCCATGCCCGCGCCGGAGTCCCGGTTTCCTTATATAGCCTGGGACTCGTGGGGATACGGCGAGGCGGTTGATGAGGCACTGCTGCGCCGCAATGCCCAAATCGCGGCGTCGCTCGGCATCGAACTGTTCATAATCGATCTGGGCTGGGCCCGCCAACTCGGAGACTGGGAGGCCGACCCGAAGAAATTCCCGTCAGGCTTACGGTCTTTTTCCAACTTCGTACACTCGCTCGGAATGAAGTTCGGCCTCCATTTCGCGTTGCTCGAAGCATCCCCAACCGCTCCGGTACTGCGCCAGAATCCGGATTGGTCTTCGTCTGTGGATAACAACTATCTGGGAATCGGAGTTTCCCTCTGTGCCTCACACCGGCCGGTGCGCGAATGGCTGGCACGAGAAGCGGTGCGTATCATTGACGAATATAACGTCGATTGGATGCTGCAGGATGGCGAGAACATGGTCAAACAATGCACAAAGACCACCCATACGCACGATCCGTTCGACAGCAACTACTCGAATTCCGTGGATGGCCTCAACTATGTATTGGACGAAGCCCTGCGCCAGAGGCCCGGCGTCACTTGGGAGAATTGCGAGGACGGAGGGAACATGATGACCTTCAGCATGGCGCGCCGCTATGCCACCTCCATCACGGCCGATAATGCGGATGTGATGACTACCAGGCAGGCCATGTTCGGCGCGACGTATCCGTTCCCCCCGCGCTATACAGACCGGTACATGGAAGATACATCCCTGGACACTTACACGACGCGAAGCTACATGTTCGGCGGTCCGTGGATTTTCATGAACCGCCTGGCAAGCATGAGCCGCCTGGACCTGGACTTTGCGGCATCCGAAATCCGCATTTACAAGACTTTGCGTGAGAAGATCCGCGATGGAAAGGTGTTCCACCTCACGGTGCGTCCGGCCGAAGGACGTATCGATGCCATCGAGAGCTACCACGCGGCTTCCGATTCCGCCGTGGTTTTCGTCTACCGCGCCGGAGCCGCAGCCGCCAGCCGCACACTCAGAGTGCGTGGTCTGAAAGCCAACCGGATGTACACTGTTCGCTTTCAGAACACAGGGCAGACTTACCAGGCCAGCGGTAGCCAGCTCTCGACCGCTGGTGTTCAGGTGAACCTGCGCGAGCGTTACAGCGCTGAGATTGTCTATGTGGATCCCGTGAGCGCCAATCCCCAGTGATGCACGCTCTGGAGAGTGTCGTTCTCACGGTGCGCCGGCCGCCGAACATCTGTTCCTCTGCAAGCAACTTGCACTCTTTCGGGAACAGAAGCTGAAACCTCGCCGTGTCACCAACGCGACAAGATCCCTGATGGTTTTCCTGAGCGTGCTGTTCGACTGCCTAACGATCAAGGCTCTGTAAGAGATGGTGTACGATGGTGGTTTCGCAGATCCAGATCGGGAATGAGGAAATCGTGGTAAATACAACCAGGCGGCATTTTTTCTTTGGTACTTTGCTGGCCGGAGCAGTTCCGGCCGGAGGCTATGGCAGCGTCAACTCGCTACTGCGTGCCGGCTATAAATCGCCGAACGAGAAGCTGAACATCGCGGCCATCGGCGCTGGCGGGAAGGGCTATAGCGATATCCACGGCTGCATGAGCGAGAATATCGTCGCCCTGGCCGATCCCGATGACAAGAGCGCGGCCCGCACTTATGAGGAATTTCCGAAAGCCGTCAAGTACAAAGATTTCCGCAAGCTGTTCGATCAGCAAACCAGGAACATCGATGCCGTGATCGTCGCCACCCCCGATCACATGCACGCAACGGCAGCCATGTGGGCCATGGAACGCGGCAAGCACGTCTACTGCCAGAAGCCGCTAACCCGGACCGTCTGGGAAGCACAGCAGTTGGCGCTGGCGGCCGCAAAGTATAAGGTCGCCACGCAAATGGGCAACCAGGGCTACTCCAGAGACGGCACGCGGGAATGCTGCGAGATCATTTGGAACGGCGACATCGGCGACGTAACCGAGATCCATGCCTGGACAAACCGGCCCAACGGGAAATACTGGCCGCAAGGGCCGGATGTGATTCCAAAAGAAGAACCCGTACCGTCGACCCTGGATTGGGATGTATGGTTGGGTGGCTCGACGATGCGTCCTTACAGTTCCGCTTACACGCCCAGGAAGTGGCGCGGTTACGCGGATTTCGGCTGCGGCGCTATTGGCGACATGGCCTGCCATATCATGGGAGCGCCGAACATGGCCATGCGCCTGGGAACTGCCACCAGCGTGGAGTGCGAGATGCAGGAGGGCAAAGGGAAATATACATTCCCGGCACGGTCCCGCATACGGTTCGACTTCCCTGCCCGCGGCGCCATGCCCCCTGTCAAGATCTTCTGGCACGATGGCATGAGCAAGCAGCCCGATTTCCCCGGCGTGCCCGCGGGAGAGCTTGTGGGCGACAAGGATTTCTGCGGCAGCCTGTTCATCGGCACCAAAGGCATGGTCACCACCGGCACCTACGGCGACCGCACGCGCCTGGTTCCCGCCGTGAAGATGAAGGATTACAAGCTGCCACCGCAGTCACTGACGCGTTCGCCGGGCCAGGACCACTACCGCGATTGGCTTCGCGCCTGCAAGGGCGGTGAGCAGTCCTGCTCGAATTTCAGTGTGGCCGGTCCGTTCGTGCAATGGATGTTGCTGGGCGTCATTTCTATGAAATTCGAAGGCAAGCTGGACTGGGATGGCAAGACAATGCAGTTCACCAACAACAAAGCAGCCAACCAGTTCCTCCGCCCCCAGTTCCGCAAAGGCTGGAAGTTCGCGTAAATACTACGTCCGCTGCGCATGGACCTCAGCTCCTGTTGTGTCCAAGAACTCGATCTGCCTCCGATCGTGAAGGTCGAAGGGTTCGGTGCAGGAGTTTTGATCCCGATCACGCCGGCCCGGCCTCTCGCCGGGCCACAGTCCGTCTCAGTAAAATCATTCCATCCAGTGTGCTGGAAATCGAACTACCGGCCTGCCCGCACAAAATAACCAATAAACAGGTCTTTTAGGATTGAATTTTGAATCGTGAAAGATCATACTGTCTCGTGTCGGGCGCGCGGCACGGAACCGAATGCCGCGAGTTGTTGCGTTGGCCTCCTAACGGGAAAGCCAAACCTGCTGGGGGCGCGGCGCCAGACAGCAGTAGGGAGGACCGCGATGCCTGATCGCGAATTCACCATTGCAGACGCGCTGCGGTGCCATGGGATCCCACGCAGAAGATTCCTAAAGTTCTCCGGCTCGATGGCAGCGATGTTGGGCCTGCCATTAAGCGCTGCCGCACAGGTTGCGGCAACCCTGGAAAAGAAACGCCGGCCGGTACTTGTCTGGCTGGAATTGCAGGACTGTGCCGGCAACTCGGAGTCGATGCTGCGCGCCAGTCATCCGTCGATCACGGAACTGGTTCTCAACTTCTTCTCGTGGGAATACCACGAAACGATCATGGCGGCGGCTGGCAAGCAGGCCGAGAGCATCCTGGATCGCGTGGTGCGCGAGGAGGCCGGCAAGTACCTGGCGATCGTGGAAGGTTCGATTCCCACGGCCAATCCTGGATTTTGTACCATCGGCGGGCGCTCGGCCATGGACATCGCCAAGCGAATTTGCGGGAGTGCCGCGGCCGTGATCGCCGTTGGATCTTGCGCCTTCGATGGCGGACCGCAGCGCTCTTCTCCAAACCCGACTGGCGCGATCGGCGTCGGGGAGGCGGTACCGGGCGTGAATCTGGTGAACATGGGAGGCTGCCCTCACAACCCAGCCAACACCGCCGCGCTGCTGGTCCATTGGCTCATGTACGGCCGGATGCCGGCGCTGGACGCCCATAAACGGCCCTTGTTCGCATACGGGCACATCATCCACGATCAGTGCGAGAGGCGCGCCAATTTCGATGCAGGCCGGTTCGTGGAACGCTGGGACGACGACGGGGCGAGGCGCGGGTACTGCCTTTACAAGATGGGCTGCAAAGGGCCGCAGGCCAACTTCAATTGCCCCGTCGTGCGGTGGAACGACGGAACGAGTTGGCCGGTGCAATCGGGGCACGGCTGCGCCGCATGCGCATCCTACCGTTTCTGGGACACAGCGCTCCCGCTCTATAAGCGCCTTCCTGGCGTTCCGGGTTTCGGCGTGGATATCACCGCCGGGAAGATCGGGGGCTGGTTGACCGCTGGTGTGGTGACGGCTCTGGGCTTGCATGGAATCGCAAGCGTGGCCCGTGGGCAGATGCGCCCCCGGGGCGAGGCGCCGCGGGGCGGCCCAACCGAAATCGGTCGCCGAGGCGGTCTGGTGGAGCGTGAAGGGCCGCCGGAAAAATCGTGACCTCATAGGAGATGGGAGCCCAGACATGGCACGCATTGTCATTGATCCGCTGACGCGAATTGAAGGGCATCTTCGGGTTGAGGCCCAAGTGGAGGGTGGCACGATCTCCGATGCCTGGAGCTCCGGCACAATGTTCCGCGGGCTGGAACTGGTGGTCCGCAATCGCGACCCGCGCGAGGCGTGGTACTGGCTGCAGCGAATCTGTTCGGTGTGCACTGTGGTTCACGCGCTAGCCTCGGTGCGAGCCGTGGAAGACGCGCTCGAGATCGAGGTGCCCGACAACGCCCGCCTGGTGCGCAACCTGATCGCCGGGGCGCAACTGGTGCACGATCACGTCGTCCACTTTTATCACCTGCAGGCGCTCGACTGGGTGGATGTCGCGAGTTCCATCAAGGCCGATCCGGCGAAAACGGCGCAGATTGCGGGCTCGTTATCGGAGTGGCCGAAGTCCGGAGCAAGTCATTTCAGGGCCGTTCAAGCACGTGTGCGCGCTTTAGTGGAGAGCGGCCAGTTGAGCGTTTTCTCGAACGGCTACTGGGGGCATCCGGCGTACCGCCTGCCGCCTGAAGTGAATCTGCTGGCCGTCTCCCATTACCTCGATGCACTGGAATTCCAGCGCGACTACATACGCTTTCATGCCGTACTGGGCGGCAAGAATCCACATCTCCAGACGTTTCTGGTCGGCGGCATGTCGACGGCGATGGACCCCGATTCCCCCCAGGCTGTCATCAATCCGGAACGCCTGCAACTGCTCCGCACGCTGATTGAGACGGGCCAGCAGTTCGTACGCCAGGTTTACGTGCCGGACGTGCTTGCGATTGCCGGTCTCTACCCCGATTGGTTCACACGCGGCGAGGGCGTGGGCAACTTCCTGGCCTACGGGGATTATCCAGCCGGGAGCATGCACGATTCTTCGAAGTTCTTCTTTCCAGCGGGCGTGGTGCGGAAGCGCGATCTCTCCGTGGTACACCCATTCTCACCGGAGAAGATCACCGAGTATGTGCAGCGGTCCTGGTATGAATACGGGGACAACAAGGCGTCCAAGCATCCGTTCGAAGGGGAGACGAAACCCAAGTACACGGGCCCCGCGCCGCCTTACGATTACCTTCATGTGGACCAGAAGTATTCCTGGCTGAAAGCTCCGCGCTATGAGAATGAGGTCATGGAACTGGGGCCACTGGCACGTTTCCTGATCGCCTACGCCGCCGGCAAGCAGCCAGCCAAACAGCTTGTGGATTCCACTCTGGCTCAAATCAAGCAGCCGCCCTCGGCGCTGTTCTCTACCCTGGGGCGAATTGCCGCGCGGGCCTTGGAGGCTCAGCTTGTAGCGGACAAGCTGAGCGATTGGTGGCAGGAGTTATCGGACAATCTCGGCCGGCGGGTGCTCGCCATGCACAACGGCACACGTTGGGATCCGGACTCGTGGCCGAACTCGTGTCGTGGTTTCGGACAGCACGAAGCCCCTCGAGGGTCACTGGGCCACTGGGTAGAAATCGAGAATGGCTCGATCCGCAATTACCAGGTGATCGCGCCGACCACCTGGAACGGCGGCCCGCGCGATGCGATGGAGCAACGCGGTCCGTACGAGGCCGCACTGATCAAGCATCCGGTTGCGGACCCGGACAAGCCGCTCGAGCTGCTTCGTACGATTCACTCTTTCGACCCGTGCCTGGCCTGCGCGGTTCAAGTCGTGGATGCGCGGGGGCGGCGCTGGAATTCAGTTGAGGCGACATAGGAGACCGCGGTGCCGAAAACCAATTCGCAGTCATCGGTGCTCGCTGGCCGCCCGCAGACGGAGTTGGTCCGTACCTATGTTTGGGAGCTGCCGGTTCGCATCGCCCACTGGCTGATTTTCTTTGCCATCGCATCGCTCTCATTCACCGGCCTGTACATTCATCACCCGTTTCTGGCCGCTTCCGCCCGAGCGCCCTTCCTCATGGCCGACATGCGATTTGTGCATGTGGTCTCGGGCTTCGTGCTGATCGGGGCGTTCGCACTTCGGATGTACTGGTTTTTCAAGGGTAACTTTTGGGCAAGGTGGTCGTCTTACATCCCCATTCACCGCAAGCAATGGAGCGGCATGGGATCGATGCTTGAGTTCTACCTGTTCCTGCGGTTCGAACCCGGCCATCGGGTAGGCCACAATCCCCTCGCCGCGCTGTCGTACGCAGTTGTGTACCTGCTGATCCTGATCGAGATCCTGACCGGCCTCGCTCTCTATAGCCGCGTGCTGGGCAATCCCGTGCTGACCCAGTTCATCGGGTGGCTGCCGCAACTCATCGATCCGCAGTACCTTCGCACCGTTCACTTCTTCCTGATGTTCGTGTTCGTCTCGTTCGCGGCCTTCCACGTTTATGCTTCGGTTCTGGTTTCGCTCGAGGAAGAAAACGGATTACTGGACAGTATCTTTTCCGGATGGAAGTTCGTGCCTGCCGGTGAGCTGCGCCATGAGATCGCGGCGATTCCGGAGGCTCGGCGCTTCGCCCGGCGCCACCATTTACTGCCGCGCGGCACGCCGGAGGAAGCAGCCGCGGTCCGCCCGCCGAAGCCCCGCCCCGGGCCGGGGCCGGTGGCGCTCTTTCGCAACTGGATCAGTTATGCCGGAACGGGCATTGCCGCGGTGGGCTTACTCGTGTTTGCCGTGCTAACGGCCTATCACACCATCGGTGGCGGCGCGCTCGTTCAGCCCTACGGCGACCTGGTGATCTTCTTTGTTCCGCCGATGTTCGTGATTGCCGGCGTTGTCGTCGTGCTGATTGGTATGTACGTTCAGTGGATCCGCTGGCGGATGTACAAGCCGTTATCGTTTGCGCGCTATCCCAAGTGGGACCTCAATCTGGCCAGGGAGAGAAAGGCGCTTCTGGTAGTTGCGATCGGGGCCGCGGCGCTGTCCTTCCCGGCGATTTATGGCAGCTATCAGGCGTATCTTTACACCGACGCCGTGTCATTCTGCGGCGCCGTTTGCCATTCCATGACGCCAGAGTACGTCACCTACCGGCTTTCGCCGCACGCGCGCGTGGAGTGTGCGCAATGCCACGTTGAAGCCGGCGCCACCGGCTACATCGCATCGAAGCTACGCGGCATGGTGGAACTGGTGGAGACCATCCAAAACAACTATCCGCGTCCGATTCCGGTTCCCGTGACGGCGCTGCGCCCGATACGGGGTAATTGCGAACAGTGCCATTGGCCGGCGAATTTCTTCGGGGCCCGGCTGGCGCGGCGGGTACACTTCCTGTCCGACGAACAAAACACCCGCTGGGAGATCGACCTGCTGGTGCTGGTCGGCGGCAGCGCGCCGGTGGGCGCGTCGCAAATGGGGATTCACTGGCATGTGGCGAGCAAAGTCGAGTACGTCGCGAGCGACCCCGAAAGGCAGAAGATCACGTGGGTGCGTTCAGTGGATCCGAAGACCGGAGTGGCGAGCGTGTACACCTCCCCGGCGAGCCAATCCACCTCCGCGCCAGCCGGTGAGATCCGAACCATGGATTGCGTGGACTGTCACAACCGCCCGAGCCACATCCTGCAAGCGCCGGATCGGAGCGTCGATGTCGCCCTTGCCGATGGCCGTATCGATCCGTCTCTTCCGTTTATTAAGCAGCAGGCGGTGGTGGCGCTTACGGCGGCGTACGCGGACCACGAGCAGGCGCTACAGGGAATCGACAGCGCCCTGCGCAGTTATTATCAAAAGAATTACCCCCAGGTATATCCGGGCAAGCAGCGCGCGATCAGTGCCGCCATCTCTTACTTACAGGACACTTACAAGAACTATTTCTTCCCGTCGATGAAAGTCCGGTGGGACACATACTTCATGAACGACGGTCATTTTCATTTCCCGGGGTGCGCCCGCTGCCACGACGGCCAGCATAAGAGCATAGACGGAAGGGCCATTCGCTCTGATTGTGGCGACTGTCACCGGATCCTGCAACAGGGCAAGGCGGGGAGTCTGCAATTCACAAAGGGGCCGGAAGGGCTGACTTTCGAACACCCGATAGACATCGGCAGCATGTGGGCGGAACAGCCGTGCAGTTCGTGCCATACGGGAGGTCCGCAATGACCGGTTCGGCCATCGCCATTGTTGGCGTCGGAAACCTGCTGCTGTCCGATGACGGAGTCGGTATCCATGCGGTGCGAACGTTGCGCAGCGTATCGCGCGTCGAATCCGTGGCTCGCCTCATTGATGGCGGCACCGTTGGGACGGATTTGCTGGCCGAGACCTGGGGGTGTGCCGAATTGCTGATCATCGACGCCGTAGATGCAGGCCTGCCGCCTGGCAGTACCATTCGGATGGATTTTAGCGACCCCGGCTCGAAGGCGATCGATACGCGCAACGCGCACCAGTCCGGAATCCCCGGCCTGCTCGACGACATGCGCCTGCTCGGCCGGGCACCCCGTCAAGTGGTCCTGGTGGGCATCCAACCCGCCACGCTGGAAGTGGGGACGGAGTTGTCGCCGGCGGTCGCGAGCGCCTTGCCCGTCTTGGCCGGAGAGGTGGTGCGGCAAGTGGAGCGGTGGATGGCGGCCAGCGGCGCCGCGAAGGAAATCTCAGGAACGGAGCAGCTTAGAGAACGCATATGAACGGAACTCGAGCATTAAGAATCATCGCCTTTATGTCGATTTCGATCGGCATCGGCATCCTCGGCCGTGCGGCATGGGGATTCGTCGCTTTCGGGATATTCGTGCTAATCGACAACTTCGCAATCCCGAGCAGCCCTCCTGCGCCGCCCGATCATTCCGTTGTCGAACATGAAAACACGGAGCTATAGCACGCTCCGGGAGTCCCTGCGAGTCTGCGGAACACGGTGGGACTGATCACCGGCCCGTTGCGGGACCGCCCGCGTGTGCCAGGCATGTTAAGCCCGATTCCGAAGTTGAAGCACTCGCGCCTCAGCTTGAATCTCTCTTGATCGCGTTTGATGGTCAGGTCTGGAGCACCGGATCCAACTTCGGCGAAATGGGAAATGCACACACCAGGATGCTTTCCAGTAAGGGGATCGTTGTCGTCAATCCACCCCAACTTGCAGACAGACGGACAACCACGCGACGCGCCCCGCTTTTTGAGACAGGGGATAAATTGAGACCCAGATTTTGATCGCTCCGGAGAACCACTTCCGGACTACCGGCAGAGCCGCGGGAGAAATGGCGCGCGAAAAAGAGCGCATAATTTGAATCATGTCGGTCAACGAAGAACTGCGGGAACACTCAGAACACGCTCACGACGATTTCAGCCGGAAAGCGGGCGGCAGCATGGCCATCATTGCCGCCGTGCTCGCGGTTGTCGCCGTCTATGGGCACCTCACCACAACCGAAGAACTGCTGATGCAGGAGAAGGCGAGCGACCAATGGGCCTTCTACCAAGCCAAGGCTCTGCGACGGTATCAATCCGAAGTCGCTCGGGATTTGATCCAGATCATGCCCGGCGAAGCGGCGGCCAAAACGGCTGAAAAGTACGGTGCGAATCTGGAGCGCTACCAGAAGGAAGCCGAAGAGATCCAGGAGAAAGCCAAAGAGTACGGTCAGGAAAGCGAGATAGCAGGCCGGAAAGCCTTGCGGCTTCACGTGGGCGAGATCTTCCTGGAACTCGCGATAGTCTTCAGTTCGCTCGCCATCCTCGCCCGCCGAAGTCTCTTCTGGGTGACCGGGATCGGGAGCGCTATCATCGGCGTCCTGGCAAGCGCGACGGTTTTTCTGATCCGGCATTAGCGAGGGATTCCGATCTTGAATTTTCGAGACGCGACCGCCAACTGGGAGCGCTTGCTCGGCAGACGCGCGCAGATCGCCGTCGGGAGCGGCACGCGCAGCCCGCAAGAATTGTTCGTCGCGATCCTCGAAGTCTTCGCTCGCACGCCAGAGCGTTCGTCGATTTTCAGAATCTGATGAACTCACGACTTACGGCGGCCCGCATTTGCATAAAGTCACATTCGCTGGTAGCCCCGGCAGGCGGCAGGGCTACCGGGCCACCGGCCGCGGGCGTCGCACCTGGGTAAGGATGAGTAGGCCGATTTTCCCGACCGGTTGAAGGACCGGTTGAAGGCTGGACTTCGTGCACAATGGGCGGTATCATTATTTGCCACTAGGGCACTTATCCGTCTTTATATGAAAATTGAGTCCTGATTTGCCCTTGGTGGGCAAGCAAGCGACTCCGCATGGATTGAAGGACAGGACCTATGGGCAAGTCTGTTTCTCTCCCCACGCGTTCTTCCGCCGAATGCATCGGACACAGTTCTGGTTGTCATCTCAACCCGGCCATTTCAATTGGCCTCGCCGTCGCAAGGCGCTTCCCGGCATCGGACTGGCGATTTGATCTCGGCGGAGGCTTGGGCTATCACGTGCTGAAAACTGGGCGAAGGCGTCAGGACCTGCTGGGTAGCGCCGATTTCAATCACTCCAGCTTCGGCACGCCGCTGACGAGAAACTCCGCCGAAATCTACTGGGGTGACGAGTACAGCTTGAAACTGAGTGCCGCCAGTTCGCTGATTCAGAGTTATCGCATGTTCAATGATGTCTCGAACACAGGCACGTACGGGAGTCAATTTCGATCTTGGCATATCCATGAAGCTCTCGAAATGGCTCAACTGGAACGTGGCATTGAGCGATCGTTTTCTCAACCATCCGGCTCCGGGTCGCAAGACGAATGACTTTCTCTACACGACCGGGTTGGGAGTCACGTTTGCCAGGTGATGTGGCTTTCAGGGGCTAAGAAAATGTGGAATCTCAAGGAGGAACCAAATATGAAACGACTGGTCAAATTGTTGATCGCGAGTTGTACACTGCTGGCGGCCACGCTCATGTTCTCCGGAAACGCTCTGGCGTCTCAGACTGGCGCGACCAAAGAGGTAAAAGGCAAGGCTGTAGGCAAGGCCGCCACGACGTCGGCGCCGTCCGAAAAGGAGATCGCGGATGCTAAGGCCAAAGGGCTCGTGTGGGTCAACACCAGCACGAAGGTGTATCACAAGGAGGGCCAGTTTTACGGGAAGACCAAACAGGGCCAGTTCATGACCGAAGCCGACGCTCAAAAGGCGGGGAATCGCGCGGCCAAGGAATCAGCAGTTGGAAAGAAGAAGTCTGGTGACAGTAAGCAGAAAAAATAGCACCGTCATTTAGCACGGCGCGGATCCCGCGAACGCGGTGGTTGTGGCGACGGGGACCGCGGGGCGAACTTTTCCCCGAAGCCTCTTACGCACTGTGCGAAGTTGCCTGAAAGGAGATCGAACAGAATGCTGCACATGATTGGACATGCGTTTTTGGGTCTGATTGTAGGCCTTGTGGCGAGATTTCTTCTACCCGGCAAGGATCCCGTTGGACTGATCATGACCGCGATCCTTGGCATTGCGGGCGGATGGTTGGGTGGATGGATCGGAAGAATGCTGGGCTGGTACAAGGAAGGGAGTCCGGCAGGATTTGGGATGTCTGTGGTCGGGGCCATGATTCTATTTGGGCTCTACCGGCTGGTTCACTGACGAGGCGGTGTTTGCCGAGCAGATTGGCGGTCAGGTCCACACGAGATCCCGACAGATCAGTCCGCCATTGCTCATGCGTTTGAAACGGATCTTTGCAGATCCGACCAACTGACGGCGGGGGGATCTAAACTTCGGAAAGAGGAAACACGATGGATCGGCTCGAAGAATTGAAGCAGAAGTACGCTAGTGTGCTCGAAACTATCACAAAGCGCTGGGTACGTTTGGACCACGTGCATGTGCAGGATAACAAGCTCTTCATCGGAGGCGCCGCGCCGACGGAAGAGATCAAGAATGATGTCTGGAATGCGATCAAGGCGGTCAATCCCGGAATGGACGACATCATGGCGGAGATCGCCGTGGACTCCAGCTTGCCCGCGCCGGCAGCCGCACAGAGCTATACCGTTCAGCCGGGCGACACGCTGTCCAAGATCAGCAAATCCTTTTACGGCAGTGCTTCGAACTACATGAAGATTGCCGAAGCCAACAGCATTGAAAATCCGGACCTGATTCAGGTCGGCCAGAAGTTGCTTATTCCGCCGGCGGAATGACGAGGAGCGAAACCGATGAACTGGATGGATCAAATCAGCGGGCTGGTCCGACAGTACGGTGGTGGGCAAACACAGGCGGCCGGGAACGTCGAGGAGCACTTCGATCAGGCGGCACAGGCCGCACCGTCGTCCTTGCTTTCCGAAGGCCTCGCGGCGGCGTTCCGTTCAAATCAGACGCCGCCTTTTGCACAAATGGCTTCGCAACTCTTCGGAGCCTCCAGCGGCTCACAGCAGGCGGGAATGCTGAACATGCTACTCGCCTCCGCAGGCCCAGGGGTGCTTTCCAGCTTGCTTAGTGGCGGCGGAGTTCCAGGCCTCTCCTCTCTATTGGGCGGCGGGGCCACACAACTCACTCCGGAGCAGGCCGCGCAGGTGCCGCCGGAGGAAGTGCAGAAGCTTGCGGAGCACGCGGAGAAACACGACCTCTCCATCGTGGACCAGATCAGCGGCTTCTACTCCGAGCACCCGACTCTGATCAAGACGCTCGGAGGTGCAGCTCTCGCCATCGCGATGAGCAAGATGTTCAGCAACCGCAGCGAAGGGTAACGTCTCGAATTGGGCGATTGCGGGTTGTGTGGCGCTGGAACTCTGTCAGCACGCAGAATCGATGCGGCGAAGTTCTTATAACGTCTAAGAGCTTCGCCGCGCGAGTCCGATCTAAAGGTTACTCGACCGCCTGCGGGAACCAGTGTTATCTGGCAGGCGATTGGCTTTGCCGAGTGTGTTTATGAAGTACCGGCAGACGTGCTCCGCTATCCTGCTGACGCTACCGCTGTTGGGATGGCAGGCCTCTGATAGACCGTCGCCGTTTCCTGAAAAAAAACGAAAGTCTACCGTGGCCGCATCGCCGCGGACGCCTGATGCGGTGCGGGTTCGCCCACCTGCCAAGACCCAACGCTCAAATTCGAACGCGACGCAAAGAACCGAGCGGAGGCTCCCACCAGGGGATATCTCCGGCGAGACGGGAACAGCATCATTCTACTCCGCGAGCATGGATGGCAGCCTCACTGCGAGCGGCGAAAAGTTCAACAACGACGAACTCTTGGGTGCGCACCAGAGTTACCCATTCGATTCACAGGTAAAGGTCACAAATCTCGCGAACGGCAAGTTCGTTGTGGTCAGGATTGTGGACCGGGGTCCGTATGTGTCCGGACGAATTTTGAACGTCAGCTACAGGGCCGCGAGGGAACTCGACATGATAAAGGCTGGCACGGCACAGGTGCGCTTGGAACCGCTTCCGGCGGAGACACCTTCCGCACGACAGTAGTGAAATGCCCGTTCCCGGGCGGCTCGCTCAGTACCGCTCTTCGCGGCGCGGCGAATGGCGCGTGCCGCCGCTGTGGACACGGCGGAACAGAACTGAAAGTCAGAACACGATCCGCGCCACTACTTGGAACGCGCGCGGACGATTCGCCTGCGCCGTAATTGTGCCGAACGCCGAGTTGGTCGCGGTGGTATTGGCCGCGGCGAACGTCGCGTGGTTGATGAAGTTGAAAGACTCCACGCGAAGCTGCAGGAACCTCCGCTCGCCCAGGCTGAACTTCTTCAGGATCGAAGTGCTCCAGTCATTGATGCCGTCGCTGCGGATGTCAGCGAACGCAGTGGAGAACGTGCGGATGTGATACTGGAGCTGGTTCGCCGCCGTCGTGTCGAAGACCTTGGTGTTGAACGCGGTGCCATCCACTGCACGCGGGTCCGCATTGAGATCCCCGCCGAAGTAGACGTAGTCACCAGGGTTGTTGGTGCTGCCGTTGACCCACATTAGCGGTCCGCCCACCTGGAACGTATATGTGCCGGTGGTCTGCCAGCCGCCGATGAGGAGATCGAGCAGGTGCGATCGCACGTTGATCCGCTTGCCGCGGCCGATCGGGAATTCATAGGTGGCCGCCGCCGAGAGTCGTGTCGGACGGAAGAACGGCGAGATGCGTCGTTCCGGTTGCGGATCGCTGTCGTTCAGCCACGTGGTCTGGTCAATGCCCTTCGACTTCATGAAATTCGCAATCAGCGAAAAACCTCCGGACAGGCGCTTCTGCATGCGTATGTTGAGGCTGTTGTAGTAGGAGCTGCCCACGTTGAGATTCTGCATCACCACGCCGCTGCCGCCCTGATTGGCCCCTTGCGGAAACTGCGGATAGGTCGCCAGAATCTGCGCGGTGCTAACCGTGGTGTTCGTCCCGATGCTGGTCGGCAGGCCGAGGAATGGATTCGGAGTCGAGGCATTGAGCTTGGTGATCAGTGCCTGGTCGCGAGTGCCCATCGTGCTGCGGAACTGAAGCGGAATTCCATTCAATTGCGTATATGTAACCGGAATATGCACGCTGTGGTTGCCGATGTAGGCGACCTCCAGCACCATGTTGTTCGCCAGTTGGTACTGCGTGCTCAGGTTCCAGCGTACGGCATACGGACTCTTCATCTCCGGGTTGATGAAGTTGATGTTCTGCCCGGCGAAGGTGAGCAAGCCGGCCGACGAGCCCGCCGGCTGCTGGATCCCGTTCGGGTACGGATTCCCCAGAGTGGCGAAGGGCGTTAGGTAATTGTTGTTGGTCGGGGTGAACGGAGTCGTCTGACTGAAACCCTGCTGCGTCAGTATCGGATTGGTGGAATAAGCGCCGCTGATTTGCAGTGTGCTGATCGCGATGGGCGACACGAACATCGCGAAGCCCGAGCGCACCACCACCTTGCTGTGCAGTTTTTCCGGAGTCCAGGCGAAGCCTATACGCGGGCTAAACAGGTGCGATGTGTTCTGGAAGATAGCGCTGTTGTCAGGGTTGGCGAAGGTAAGACCGCCACGTACGTTGAACGCGCTCGCCGGTAGCAGCGCGTTAGGCGATTTGGCGTAAGCGGCTTCGGCGGGCGCAGTCAACGCGTTGGTAGCGGCGTAATCGAATCCGTTGACGGTGCGTCCCCACCTCTCGTGATACGGAAAATCGTGGTCAAAGCGCAGCCCGGCGTTGATGGTGAAAGTGCGGCTAAGGCGCCAGTCATCCTGCGCGAAGAGAGCTCCGTAGTAGGAGTAGAACGATGCCGAGGTGTTGATATCGAACTGGCCCCCGGTGGGCAGTCCGAGCAGGAACGAACTGAGGTCCTGCCCCATGGTCACCGTGGATGAGGCGCTGCTGCTCGCGCGCACCCAAGTATTGCCAAAGGAGAAGGTGCCCGCCGAGTTGCCGAACGTGCGGTAGTTGAGACGGTACTGGCGCAGGTCGCCGCCGAATTTCAGTGTGTGCGCGCCCCGGATCGCCACCCAACTCGCGAACAATTGCAGCGACTGCGACGGCAGAGTGTTCGCGTTCGATCCGAATCCCAGTGTCTGCAATCCGGTATTGCTGTTGAACGACATGGTCGGCAGTTGCAGGTACTGCGAATTGGCACTGAGGAGCGCGGGGAAACCGTACGTGGCGGGATCCGCGCCTGCGCTAGGCGAGGAATGATCCTCGAACATGCGCGTGAAATTGGCGCGCACGTTGATCACGTTGGAGGCGTTGACCATGAACACGTGGTCCGCGCTTGCCCCCCAGTTGCTGCGGCTCAGGTTCGACCCCGTCGAGATGTTGGAGAAGTAGTTGTTCTTGTTCTGGTAGTAATCGGTGTGCCGCACGTTGAAGTAGGTGCGGTTCTTCGTGTTGATGTTGTAGTCGATACGCCCGAGTTCGTTGGTGTAGCCGTCGCTGGTGGTATTGTTGTTGCCGAAATTATTGAAGTCGTCGTCGCGCAGCAGGTTGGTGACGTTGGGCTGCGGGAAGAAGTTCAGGTACTGGAGCGCGATCGGACTCAACCGGTTGGTCGGAATCTTGTTGCCCGGGAACGCGGTGCGCGTGATGGTGGTGCCGTTCAGGACGGCGCTGGCCGGATCGTAGATCACGGTGGGCGCTTTCACGGTCAGCAGTTTCGAGAAATCGCCCAGGCGCTCAGCCGGAGTAGGCACGGTGAGAAACGTGGTGTTGGGGGACGAGGCCTTCACGCCTTCGAACGCGAAAAACCAGAACACCTTGTTGCGCGAGTCCACCACTTTGGGAATGTAGAAGGGACCGCCCGCCGTGACGCCGTACTGATTGAAGTGAGTCACCTGCACGCCCAGGCCGGCCTTATTGTTGAAGAAATTGTTGGCCACCAGGTTATTCGGCTGGTTCTTCCAGGAAAGCGTCCCGTGCAGCACGTTGCCGCCGTTTTTCAGCACCTGGTTGGCTGTACCGCCGCCGGTGTGGCCATAGGAGGCGTCGCTATCGAACGCCTTCACGCGCACTTCCTGCACCGCGTCCTGCGGCGGACTGTAAGCGAGGCGGCCGTCCCAGGTGGCATTGGGCACGCCGTCCACCAGAAGTTCGTTGGTCTGGTTGGGTGATCCGCTGATGCTCCAACTGGCGCCGCCGCCGGATGCGAACGGCAACACTTGCGAGGGCTGGCTGGTGCTGATCACGCCCATGGCGAAGGTGGCCAGCATCATCGGCGTGCCACCATTCGTCGGCAGGTCCTCCACTTCCCTCGTCGTGATCGTCTGGCCGATGGAGGCGTTCTCATTATTGATCAGCGGCACGTCGGCAGTGACCTCGACGGATTGCGACGCTTCGCCCAGGTCCAGGCGGATATCGATCACCGGCTGCTCGCCTGCGCCCAGGTGAATGGACTTGCGGATGAACTCCTTGAAGCCGGCGAATTTCACCGAGACGTCGTAGTCGCCCGGAAGCAGAAAGGGCACATTGTAGTGGCCGGAGTTGTCGGACACCGTTTCGGTGCGGCTGCCCGTACTGGTTTCCGTAACGGTGATCCTGGCGCCGGCGATCATCGATCCCGTAGCGTCGGTGATGGCGCCGCCGATGGCGCTGCGGAATTCCTGGGCGTGTGCAAGGCATGCCCACGCCAGCGCCGCCAACAAGACAAGCGAAAAACGTTTCATGGCTACTAACCTCCACCAGCGATTCAGATCACAATAAGGCCCTTGGCCTGTGAGCCAGGATTTCCGTTCTGGCTTCCTAACCGCCTTCGATTGTACAACCAATTGCATGGTTTCAAACCAGTTTTCTCCAGTTGTGATCTCCCTTTCCATTCCGAGTGACTCCGGCGGCCCGTGAAGCGCCATCCCTGCCTCTTCCGGGTAAGCGAAGACCGGGAACTGCCCCATTTTAAACGGATTTCCCGGACACTCTTCCCTACCCGCCCTTTTTCTTCGCCAGATTGTCGTTTGCCAGCCGCCAGGCTCCACCTGTGGTCCGTAAACACTCCGTCCTAGGTCTGTGACCGCGAGAACATGTTCCTTTGTGGGGCAGCTTGTCAAGCTGCGTGCCGAGCGCGCTAAAAGGTTAGCCGGAGGGTCCACTGCAACTGCCTCGGCCCGTTGGACGAGGTTCGCAGGAGAAGAACTCCGGTACCGGCGTTGGGTAGCGGAGTGCCCGGCATGTTGAACACGTTGAAAGCATCCATGTTCAATCGAAGACGCACCCGTTCGGTGATGGGAATAACTTTGAACAGCGAACTGTTCATCATCCAGGCCCACGGGCCGAGGATGAACTGGTTGCGTAGGGGGTTGAGCCCGTTATCGAAGGCAATGCGCTGCTGCGTACCGTTCTTCAGCGGGACGAAGACGATGTTCGTTCCATAGAGCGAGTAGTTCGGGTCCGATGTGCTCGGATTGGCCGGAGTCGGCCAGATGGGCTGGTGCGAAGGCTTGTAGCTGGATGGCACGCCCATGACGCCGTTGGGCTGCCCTTGCGCGTTAAGGCTGTTGATCTGATTCGCCGGGATGTAGCCGTTGTAGTACAGGTACCCGTTGAAGCAGGGCCCGCTGCGGCAATCCTGGATCGGATATTTCTTGCCGTAGATCTCGACTTTGCCGGTAGCGCCCCAGTCGTTCTCGGGCAGTGTGATCCAACGCGTGTTGATGCTGCTGTACGAAGCCAGTTGCCAGCCGCCCACGATGCGGTCCAGTAGCCGCCCGGATTTAGAAAGCAGCTTTTTACCGCGGCCGAAGGGCAGGTCGTACAGCAGGTTCCAGTTTACGCGGTGCTTGGGAACATCCGTGTCGCGCTGGTAATTATAGAAACGGTTATAGTCATCGAAGTTCGCCGGCACCGAACCCGGCAGAAACGTAACCGGGTCGGGAATAAGGGAAGACGTGCCCAGGACCTGGGTGCCGCTGCCCACCCACAGCGCATTGCTCATCACATAGAACCACTGGAAGCCCAGGCCTTGGCTGAAGCGGCGCTGCACCTCCACTTGGAGGCCGTTGAAGTTCGAGTAGCCCGTGGCGCTGTAGACGTGAATGTCGCCGTAAGTGGTCTGGTCGTAGTTGCGCCGCGCCACGGCCGCGAATGCGCCGGTGGGGAGCGCCTCCCCAGTGGTCACGTAGTGCACGTAGTTGTTGGGCTGCCCGTTCCTCTGGACATCCTGCTCCAGGTGGCGGCCCGCAGTCCCAACGTATGCCACCCGCAAGAGCGTGTTGCGCATGATCTCGGTCTCGAACGTCAGGTTCCACTCCTGCGCCATCGGTGTGGGCAGTGTGGGGGCGAAGGCGTTGATGCCCACGCCGCGCGGGATGGCATTCGCCGCGTTCGGATTGATGGCGCCGATGGCCGAGTCGGTGCCCGCAATCACTGCGGGCACGGAGCGCAGGCCATAGTTGGCGAAGCCGTCGGGAGACTGCGCGGCCGCGTTGATGTTGTTGGATACCGTCCCTTGCAGCGGCGGATTGCCTCTCTGCACGTTAAACAGGCGCGTTCCCAGAGGGAACCGGAACTGGCCGTAGCCGCCGCGAAGCACCAGCGAGCGTTTCCCGAGCTTCCCATGGTAGGCGAATCCCACCCGGGGGTTGAAGTTGCGCTGCGGCACATTCACCAGGCTCTCCGGCAGCCCGGCTTCCTTGGTGGTCTCGAACTTCACGCCGATGGCCGTGAACGAGTTGACGAACGCCTGCGTGGTGTCGCCCAAGCGGATCAGGTCCGCCAGGGATGCCTTGCGGGCAATGGCGTGGTTCTGGAAATCGAATACTGCGTTGATGCCGTTCTGGTCCAGCAGCGGCGGAAGGTATTCGTACCGCACCCCGAGGTTGATCGTGAGGTTGCGGGCGAGCTTCCAGTTGTCCTGGACGTAGCCGGCGATGCGGTTGGAACGCATGACATAGGGCGGCGCGGGCAGCGTCTGGTTGTAAGCGCCCGCCACGCCGATGAAGAAATTCGCCGCGTTATCGCCCGTTCGCGGCGCGGCGTTGTAAGCCGTTCCCGTGGCGGGATCGTAGAGGCCCGTGGCCTGACTGGCAAAATTGATGGCCCCCGCGCCGGGGCGGTCCGGCAGCACATCGAGCATCATGTGTTCGAAGCGCCACCCGGCCTCGAACTGGTGTTTGCCGCGCACGAGCGTATAGATCTGCTCGCCGGAGATAGGCTTGGTGTCCTCCGCCCGCGGGATCAAACCCGTGCCCTGGAGGGCGAAGCCAATGTTAGTGAGGCCCGGCGCCCCAGCGACACCGAACGGATTCGGGAAGCCCAACTGGTGCGACAGGTCCACACCCACGGCCGGCTCGTTCAAATCGAACTTCCAGTCCATGCGCGCTCCCGTGAACACGGTCTCCACGAAGAACGAGGGCGCAAAGGTGTGGTTCCACGTGAGCGAACCGCTCTGCATCCTCTCCGTACTGTCTTGCGAGTTCCACAACCTGTCGAGGGACCTCGGCGTGGGCTGGTTGGGGCGGCGGTTGGCGAGGATGCGATTGCCCACGGTGTACCTTCCAAAGAGTTGGTCGTTGTTCCCGAAGCGGTGGTCGATGCGCACGGAGGTGGTCCAGTCGTTCTGGCTCGTGGGGTCGGGCCCGAAATAGTTGGAGGCGATGGAAGGGTTCACTCCCGGCTGGTTGGGCTGTGGCATGGCGCCGAAGTAGTAAGCCGCGAAGGGGCTGCGGCGGGTGAGCGGGATCACGTTGTCGGCGAAAGGCACGCGCGCATAATTCCGCCCGGCGGCCGCGGTGGACCACGGGTCGTACAGGGTGATGGCCCGGCTCTGGCCGTCGGTCAACTGACTGAAATCGCCCTGCTGCATTGCCTGCGTGGGGAGGCTAGTGTTCATGGTCGCCGCGTTGCGCAAGCTGTAGGCTTCCCAGGCGAAGAAGAAGAATGTCCGGTCCTTGCCGTTATAGATGTGCGGCAGCCTTACGGGGCCACCCACGGACGCGCCGTACTCGTTGCGGATTAACTGCGGCGGCTGGGTATAGAAATCGTCCCGCCTGCGAGCCAGCCCGAAACCGTTATTGCGGCCCGTATAAAACAGGCTGCCGTGGAGCTTGTTGGTTCCGCTGCGCGTGGAGAGCAGTGTGGTGGCTGGCGAGGTGTACCTGGCCGGAGCCACACTCATTTCCACGCGATACTCCTGGATGGTGTCCAATCCGGGAGGACGCGTGGTGAGTTGGGAAACGTTCGCGTTGTTGATCGGAACACCGTCCTGCACGAATTGCAGGCTGCCTTCGCGCAGCCCGTACGGTTTCGGAGTGCCGGCTCCGCCTTCGAGCCCGGGCGTGGTCTGGGCGATGAGGTTTTGGAAAAAGCGGCCGTTCAGCGGCAATTCCTCAATGCGCTGCCGCTCCACTACAGTGGCGAGCGAGGGACTCGTGGTCGTGAGGAGGGGCGTGACGTCGCCGGCCACGACGATCTGCGTGCTGGTGGCGCCTACCGCGAGCACCGCTTCGATGGCCGCGTCTTGGCCGGTCTGCAATTGCAGTTCGGCCTGCCATTTTTCCAGGCCCGGGGCTTCCGCCGTGATCCGGTATTTTCCCGTTTGCGCCGAGGGGAAGATGAAGAAGCCTGTCTGATTCGAGACCGTCTCCACAGTGGTGCCTGTCTCCACGTGTTCGGCCGCGATTCTGGCATTTGGAATAACAGCACCGCTCGCATCTTTGACGATGCCTTGGATACGGCCCGCACCCGTTTGCGCCAAGAGCGCTCCCGCAGCAAGCAGGGCGGCGAGGGCAGCGAAGCATCTGTGCATGAATTACCTCTCCCGAGGTGATCTGCTTCAGAAGTATATATCGAGCACCGGCAAATGCAACGGTTATTTCTCCGGCTGGCTGATTCCAGTCCGCTCGTCGAGCGAAGAACTACCCCAAATTCTCCAGCCTTCCAATTAGCCCTCTAATTTGGACCGTAGTGCCCGGAGATGGACAATCCAGTAACCATGTGTGCGCAGGCGCCCGAATGTTCTGTTCCCAGCCGGACGGACTTACGATACTGAGACGTTCCACTCCATCGGTCCAAAACAACCGGTGAGCGCGAACGCCGTCGGCCTCTGTCGCCGGGTTATCTGCAACCACGGAGGTGAGCGCGGATAGACCGTTACTGCTTCGATAAAGCACAGGTGTTTCCAGGAAGAAAGCTGCCACGGACTTGTTCCACTCGTTCCATCGCACGAGGAAATCATAATAATTGTCACGCTTCTGTGTGATGGTCATCCCCCATTTGTGCTTGTAACGCAAAAGACCATCGCCGAGGCAAGGGCGGACAGCGCCAAAATCGACAGAATGACAGCCCTGCCGGCAGGCATAGTCAATAATATTAAAATGCAAGGCGGAGATGGCTCCTCGCTTCACAAGCTTCGGGTCGCCATCAAGAACACCCTCTGCCCACAAATAGAGGACCCGCCGGCGCTCCTCGAATAGCATTCCGGCAATCCGCTCTCCGGCGCAAGTGATCCATAATATGCCGCCTTTCTGGCAACGGCGACGGAGCCAGTAAGCATCTCGCACGAACGCTAGCTCGGCATGACGGCGGCGCACGAAGGGCACGTACAGCGATTCATAGAAGAAGGTAAAACTCGAATCCTCGCGAGTCACTTGCGCTTGCAGATTGCCTCGTTTGATCAGGCGCAGGTCTCCCTGCAGGCTGTGATTTCCGCGCGCAAGATCCAGGGGATTCTTGGGAACTGGCAACACCATCTTGACCCAGGCTGGAACCGCCAGGTAATCGTCCCGAAACAAAAGTGCGCTCGAGATCCGGTCGACGCGCATGACGGTCAGGTCGGCGGAAGGACCGAGCCTCTCGATACTTCGCCCCGCCAGCCAGATCGGCGTTACCTCCAGCAACTCCCGGGCAGTCACGGTCGAAAAAAAACAAGAGGGCAAATAGTTCACCCACGGCTCCTGTCCCGCGACAAGAACCGTTCCTGGGCAGCCGGCGCGCGTGATTCCCTGCAGGCGGAAGATTGGTATGCGCCAGTTCGCGCAAGCCAGCGCTACCGGATAGCAACGCCTCAGCGCGTCTTCGAGCCGCGGCAGGTATGCCGCCGTCCGTCTGGCAAGTCCAGGCAGTGTCATCGTCCCACGCTCATTGTGAATCGCAGGCTTCGTTTAAACGGTCTCGCCCTCAATTCATCGCAGTCGTCACAAAGAATTCTCTTGGAATGGTCAAAAGTCGCGCGCTGTTAAAGTACGGACCGGAGCGTCTCAGGGCCGTCCTCACGTTCGTTCAACCGTTGTTCCCGTTAGCAGGAAATCCAGACCGATGACCTACTGCCGACTGTTCCTCCGGCGGCAACTGCGAGATTACGCGCCGCACCTTGCCGCACGCCGTGCGTTCCAGTTCCGCCACGCGTTCGATTTCAACGCGCACCTTCCCCAGGCGCTTCGTGGCAATGGTGTCCCGAATCAGGAGTTCATCTCTTTCGTCGAATTCTTCGGTCGCGACGACCCTGACCTTCACCAGGTCCAGCCTCTCTTGTACAAGTTGCGCCGAAATCACATGAGGCAGGTCTTGCAGGCTGCAGACGCGAACAACTTCGCGCCCGTCCGGTCCAAAGACGACGTCCTCCAGCCGCCCGGCGATTTCCCGCAGAACCGGAAGATGGTTCCGGCCGCAGGGGCACCTCTCTGTCGACCAGGCTCCGCGGTCACCGATGTCATAGCGGATCAGCGGTTGCACCTCGTTGAAGAGACCGGTGCAGACGATGCGCCCTTCCTCGCCGGGAGGCAGCGGCTCGCCTTGCTCGTCCACGATTTCTACGATGCCGAAATCCATGCTGACGTGCAGTCTGCCGTGCTCGCACTCCGTCGCCAGCTCCACAGATTCGAATCCCCAAACGTCCGTAGGATCTCTCCCGGTATGAGGTCGGTCCGCATGAACTCGCCCAACCACGGCAGGTAAAACATAGCTTGCGACCGCGTGCCGATGAAGTTGACAGCGATCACCTGCCACTGCTCGCGGCCGATCCAAACCTTGGGTTGCCTGCTCGTTTTCATCTCCTCTTTTCTTGCCGACAATCATGAATATGAGTCCCGAGGTCATGTCCGGGTAGTCGTTGGCAAATTGCGTGGCCGATGGGCCGCCGGCCGAGCTGCCGAGAATAATGGCAATGGCAATCAAAAAACGTCTCACATCGCCCGGGAGCCACTCCGGCAGTTGCCACACTAACATCCCCGGAAAAACACAGTCTTGAGATGCTGAGCTGTCGTGATCCGCAAACGCGCCTGGCGGGCTCGCCCTAAACTACGTCCGCATCACGCTCCGCTAGAAGTCTCCGCAACACGGACCTGTGACAGCGGCTCTCGTCCTGGCAGTAGCAGCCTAGCGACAGATTGGTGTGATGTGATAGCGCCGCTAGTACGTCCAGTTCGCGGCTCCGATCGGGCGCGCTCATCTCCCGCCGGAACTTCCGGCTAAATGCGGCCCACGCCCGCTCGTCCACCGCTCCCAGTGCTTCCTGCACCAGTTCGGCGCTGGGCGACAGATTCGGGAACCAGACGTCATAGTAGTCGAGCCGGGCGAAATCAGACTTTGGAACGCCGCGCGGAGGCCGCCGCACCGTTCCGAGCCGCAAGCCTTCGCCGGACTTTCGAGGTGTGCCGAGTTGGACGATGTAGATCGACATAAGTCCCCCACACGTCAGTGTGCCACGGGGCGCACCCGCGTTACTATCCGGGAGATCCACTCACCTCAAGCAGTGAAAATTTGAGGACGGCCTCTGCAATACTGAGACAGTGCTAGCCTCTTCCCTGCAGATCAAACGAGCCTCGCCAGATGACGCCGGCGGAATCGTCGCAGTGCTTGAGGTGATCGCGGCCGAGCGAGTCCACTCCGCGATTGAGCGAGTGTGGACGATCGACCAAGAAAGGCGTTACCTGGAATCTCTGTCTCCGCGCGAGCTATTTCACGTAGCAGTGGATGCCGTGCGAGGCATCGTTGGTTTTCAGAGCCTTGACCTGTGGTCGCCGCTCCTGAGTTCGATGACTCATGTTGGTCAAGTTGGAACATTTCTTTTGCCCGAATGGCGAGGACTGGGCGTGGGACGCCAACTCTGGAAGGCCACTGAGTCTTTCGCCCGTGGTGCCGGTTATCGGAAACTTGCTATTCAGGTTCGAGCTTCGAACACGGCCGCGCAGGGGTTTTACCAGCATCTGGGTTTCCACGAATGCGGCCGGTTGACCCGTCAAGTGATCGTCGATGGCGTTGAGGACGACGAGGTGTTGATGGAACTCATGTTTCAAGACAACCTTCGCGTGGGGTCGGCGACGTAGGTAGACCTCGCGCGACTGTTACGTGTGCCGTTCGCGGCTCCGCCAGCCAATGCGGCAAACTGCCGCAATCATGTTATACATCGATCACTAAGTGTTTGCTTAGCTAGCGGAAGGCCGCCGCAGGACGCCGTCGTTCGCTACTACAGTGACGGCGGCGTCACCCACTGTGGACGTCGGCACCGACACTGCATACGGCGCTTCGCTCAACTGCGGGCGGAATGGGATCGAGAGAAGCAAACGATTGCCCGCCCGCACCTCGTACGCACGGATCGGGTCCGGGCCTGCGAACGCCGTGTTCCACTCCACTACCACGCGATCACCGTCGCGCTTCACCTTGATGTCAGTCGGCTGCACCAGTTTGCCCGTCTTCTCCTGGAAGTAGTTGGTGGCCGCTCCGTGGCGATCCGCGGATTCCTTTTCGATGCGGCTTCTCTCGATCGCCGAAGGCTGGTCCTTCAGCGCGGCGGTAAGATTCGCCATCATCTGATCGGTTTCCGGCTTCTCGCGGGACACGCGCCCGGTCCCGATGATCGCGCACGACACGCCGGGCAGCGACAGCGGATAGCGCACCAGGTCGGAGTACGATACTGCGCCGCTCTTCCCCACGGCGAGGATCACGTCGCCGGGTGCCTTTGAGAAGCGCGCTTCCTTGCCATAGAAGGCGCCGTCAGCGAAGACCTTCATCGCGATTACGCCCAGTCCGCGCGAGACGGCCAGAGGCAGGACATTGTTCTGGTGCGAACTGCACAGGCGGTCGTTCGCGTTCAGCGCCACCAGCAGCGTGTCGAAGATGTTCTGGTTGTCGCGGCGAATGGCGCTCATCAGAATGGGGGAGCTCAAGTGGCCCGTCAGCCCGATATGACGCACGTACTGGCGGTGCTCCGGATTCAGCCCCGTGTAGTTGGTGCCGTCGCGATAGTCCAGCAGTCCCGCGAGTGCGCCGATGCGTTCCGCCCTGCGCGTTCCGCGCTCGGCCAGGCCTTCATAGATCTGGTTCACCTGATCGAAGCTCGTGAGGTTGTGAACCTGAATAGAATCCAGGTATGCTCCTTCCGGGATCTGCCCTTCGCCGTTTCCGAAGATCTGAGTCAGCGAACGCTTCAGTTCCTCGACGGCAGTTGGGACTTTGCCCGCAGGATCGAGCGTAAAACGGCGGGTTGTTTTTGTCGCCAAGAACAGGCTCTCGCGCTTCGCCCGGTCGTAGGCTGGGTCTGACGGCGTCAGGTGCAGCCGTCGAAACGCCTCGCCGTAATTCATCTGGCTCGGGCCGTATGCGTTCGCCGTGTCGAGGTAGTTCAGACCCAACTGGACTGCACGCACGATGATGTCTGCCGGGTCGATACCCGGGTTCGTCCATTGCAGCGATGCCTGCCCGCCCAGCGCCAGCGGTAACACGCTACGCCCGGTGCGGCCCAATAATCGTCGCGGGAACGTGCCGGCAGCTTGTCCGTACAGCTTGCCGGGGCTCAGCAGATCCGCGGCCGGCAACGCGCCCAATACACTTAAGATTTCCCTTCGAGAAAGCATGAACCCTCCTGTCTCAAGTATAGGTCGGTCGACAGTTTTCTCGACTGTTCGAAGTCGAAACGGCCTTCTTGACTACGGCTGCAGACCGCTCTTCGAACGCTCGCCGCCGCGCGCGGTTGGGCGTTGTGTTGAACTGCTACTATCGACAGGCCGCACCAAGTCAGGTTCGGCCCGGCCGCTCCAGTTCGCTGAATGGAACGCGGCGGCCTTCGTCCATAGCCCGGTTGGCCAGTATCACCGCGGCGGAATTGTCGAGACCCGCGTCCAAGTTTGACTTGGGACGCTTGTCTTCGCGGCAGCACTCGAAGAAACTTTCGAGCTCCGACGTGACCGGATGGCGGTCCTCCTCCGGTACCATGATGCCTTTGGCGTACAGCCAGCGCCGCGCATACTTCATCTCGCGCTGGAAGAACGATTCGTCCCCGGTGATTTGATCGCGATCGAGCAGGACCGGTAAGCCGCGGAATCCGCCTTGGGGAGTTGACGCCACGGTAGCGCCCGCGACCTTCGCAATTTCTTTTGCCGCTTCCGCGGTGCTCACCTTGGCCTTGTTCGGCTCATAGAACCAGAGGCCGATTGCAGGTTGCTCGTCGTTGCCCAGGGTGATTTCAATCGTACCCTCGGTGCCGATGAACACCTCACCGGCTTCACTGCGTGCACCGCCGAATGACGGCAGGTGTTTGTTGGTGCTGATGGCCGACCACGTCATCTGGCGCCCCTCCGGATAGCGGAAGATCAGCGCGACGTTGTCGTAGACATCCCGGCCGTCCTTCTTCCAATCGAGGGCGCCCACGCCGGTGACGAACTCCGGCGCATCGTTAAACACCCACGAGGCGACGTCGATCTGGTGCGACCCGAACTCCGCTGTCGGGCCACCTGAAAACTCCCGGTAGAACTTCCAATTACTCGCCCGGGGGCGACTGGCGTTCAGCGTAGGATCAGTGGCGCGATGCCACTGCGCCTGTATGTTCGTAATGTCGCCAAGAAAGCCCTTGGACACCATCTGCCTGGCTGTCTGGTAATAGCGGCTGTAGCGGCGCTGCAGGCCTACCTGCACTACCCGGCCGGACTGCTCGGCAGTGTCTCGCAGCGACTGGAGTTCCTCCAACTTGAATGCCAGTGGCGGTTCGCACTGCACATGCTTCCCCGCCAGCAGCGCGTCGCGCGTGATCGGCGCATGCGTATGGTGCGGCGTTGCGATGAGGACCGCCTGGATGTCCTGACGCGCCAGCAGCTGCCGGTAATCCCGGTAAACCTGCGGCTTGTCCCGCGACGCCGACACCGCTTTACGCAGGTTCGTTTCATCCACGTCGGAGACAGCCACGCAACGCCCGGACGCGACCCGGTTTGCATGCGTAAGAAGGTACTGCCCCCAGGCGCCCGCGCCAATCAGTCCGAAGATAACCTGCTGCGGCGCAGCCTGCACAATGGCGGGGGCAGCCAGGGGAACCGCGGCGACCATTTTGGCGGCATCACGGCGCGTGATGCCGTCAGACATACTCCCAGTTCCTAAGCCACTGATGGCTGGGCCGCAGGTTGGCCCACATGTGCTTCGAAGCCTCTTCCAGATGGGCCTTTTCGTTGCGGTCAAGCTTGCGGCGCTCCATGATGGCCTTGGCCGCATTGTCCACCTGCGCCATTGTCGCCAAGCCGGCGATGGGTGCTGTGATGCCGGGGTTGCCCAGGATGTAGCGCAGGGCCAGGCGCGCGCTCCGGTCGTCCACTTCCCGGAACGGGCTGTTGGGCGTACCGTCGCCCTTGAACAGGGCGTTGTCGGCGAACGGCTTGATGCCGAACACACCAACGTTGTATTTCCGGATGGCGGAGAACACGCTGTCGGTGGGCAACTCCTTGCTATTGGCGGTGTACGGCGTGCAGGCCACCTGCAACTCGTTAGGGTACTGCTCAATGACGGACTTCAACCACGGGCGATTGTGCGTGGAGACGCCGCTGAAGCGCACCTTGCCTTGTTTCTTGGCCTTCTCCAGCGCGCCGAACGCCGCTTCTTCGATGCGCGTCAGCTCGCCCAGGTCGGGCATGCCATCCTGGGGTAGCGTGATGCGCCAGAGATCCACATACTCCAGACCCGCGGCTCTGAGACCGATGTCCAGGGACTCCATCAGCTTCGGAACCGTGCGGTATTCCGGCCTGCGGGGCTCGCGCTGAGCCCAGGAAGCGCCGATGTACATTTTGTCGCGGCGGCCTTTCAGCGCCCGGCTGTAGGCCAGGACTTCCTGCTCGGTGCAGGCGTCTACATAGTTGATCCCGACTTCGATGCAGCGGCTTACGATATCATGGCGATTCTTCTGGAACTCCGGGTTCTTCAGATTCTCCATGTCGGTCTTGGCATACCCGGTCGCCTCGATCGGTTTGCTGAGATGCTTGCCAACCCGTTTCCAGTGCCCGCCCAGGCACACGGCCGATACCATCAGGCCAGTCTTGCCCAGCTTGCGGTAGTCCATGTTCTCATTGAAGTTCAGAATGCTCCGGCGCGACGGGGGAGCCTCCTGCTTCGCCTTCTGAGCTTCGCAGAGGTTGAAGCCCCCAGCGGCCGCGCCCGCGGCCACCACCGCGGCGCCGGTAATAAAATCACGGCGTTTCATCGGATTGTCTGCCATAGGTCCTCTCTTACTGGTTACGTTTACGGACACCGATCGGGCTCGGCTGATACGGTCCGGCAAAATCAACACGGCTCTTGGCCGAAATCTTCTTCTCTATTCCGATCGCCCAGTAGCAGGCGTTTGCCACCAGGCGGCGAAAACCCTCGCTCTGGAAATCACCCGGGTGTCCCATCGTGGTCGTAAACACACGCGCCTTCTTGCCGGACTCGCCGGTATAGCTCTTCGTCCACGCTACCGGCGTCAACTTCTTTGCCGGGTTGGGCGGCGAGGCGGGTTCCATGCCCGCGAGCACTTGTCCCATCAGAACGGGCTTGCTGTCGCCGGAGAGCGTAGTGATCGTATAGACGTCGGACGGGCCCCAGATGTCTTTCACGCCAGTGAGGAGCGGGTGCTTCTCCATACCTGGCGCCGGCGTGCCGCGAGTGCTCTCTTTCTGGTGCACGCCATAGTGGCTGACCCAGGTTTCACCCAGCACCTGCCGGCCGTAGCCGCCCTCGAATGCCGCGTCGCGGTAACTGTATTTCGCGTATGGACCGTCCTTGCGCTTCTGATAATTGAACGGATGCGTGGAGGTGCGCAGGGCCACGATGGGTCGTCCCGAATTGGTGTAGTCGATGATCTCCTTCATCTGCGCATCCGGAAGTTCGAGCCATCGCATGAACATGACCATGAGGTCCGCGCCGCGCAGCGCCTCGAGGCCAGGAATATTGTCGATGACCGTGATATCCGTCTGGCCGGTCGCCGGGTTGGTAGGCAACAGCACGGTGCACTTGAAACCGTGCCGTTCCGCCAACATGCGGGCCAGTGCCGGCATGGATTCCTCCGACCGGTACTCCTGGTCGCCCACGACAAAGACGATGTGTTTGCCCTTCCCCGGTCCGCGCGTGCCTTCATAGACCAGCGGTCCCGCGGCCTGCGCCGTCCAGCATGCTGACCAGACCAGAAGTCCGAACGTAACCATCAACGCTCGCGCTCCTGTGCTCTGGCGGCGAGCACAAGAGGAGGGACGCTTAGAAGATTTAACGATAATATGGCTCGAAATTCCCATTTTTCCTATTTCCTCTTCCGCAGCATTCCCGCGCCGATACATTCAGACGGTAGAACTGCGTCTTCGTTCTTCGGACACGGTAGGATCTCGGCCCACCATTATGTCATAGGTGGCATCCATCTCATCCACGGCATCCGGTTCGGCAATTGGCCGGATCCCAAGCGCCCTGCACCTCGGCAGACTCCACCACAGCCACAGCCGAAAAATCGTGCCGCTTGCCCAAGTCCAATCCCACGAAATATTCGTTCATGTCGATTACCTGAACACCAGTGGTTTAATGTCCTGCCGCACTAAGCGCCCTACCATTTCCATATCAAAGAGCGCCTCGCGCACCTGCGTAAACTTGCACAGATACTCCTGCTCGAACCACAAGCGTCCCTGCGTACGCCGTTCCTCTTCCAAAAACTCCCTGGGAATGCGCGGGCACTCGAGCGCGGTTACGCTGACGCGCTCCCACTGCGCGCCTCCGTTGTGCCACTCGTCATGGAAAAACCCGCGCCTGCCATGCGGAGTGCTCATCAGCCAGAGCCGCCCTTTGCCCACGGCCAGCATCGGGCGCACGGCTTTATAGAGTTCGTCGGGCACGCGCGCGGCCTCATCGATCAGCATCAACCCGACGCGCGAATAACCGCGCACCGTATCCTCTTTCGCGGGCACGCCGACGATGCGCGAATGATTGGGAAACGAGAGCGAGTGATCGTTGTTGCCATCGCCGCGCGGCTTGAGACCGAGTTCCAGCGCGAAGGTTCTCGCCTTGCGCACAAACTCGCCGCTCTGGCGTTCGCAGGGCGCCACCACCAGCGTCAGGCTGCGCGGAGTAAATAGGGCATGATGCAGGGCCATGGCGGCGGTGACCGTCGATTTGCCCCACTGGCGCGTACATAGCAAGATTCCGCGCTTGGACTCGCTGCGGAGCACGCGCGCCTGGACTTCATCGGGCTCAAAGTTCAGGTGAGTGCGGGCCCACTTGACGATGTCGTTGGATTCCGGGCGCGATCGCGCCCGCCGCAGCATCGCATTTCCGAATCTCACGGCTCCCCCCGCCATCTTGAGTCATCGGGCAATCGGATTATCGAATCATTGGGATTGAGTGATCGGGTAATTGGGAGATCAAGGATTGGTGATCGGGCGATCGGGTGATCGAGCGGTTGGTTTGTTGAGTCATTGGACGGCGGCTTGGGTTCGTTTTCGCATTTTTGCTCGTCGTTGTCTGGCATGGGGAAGTTCTTGCGAATGTTGGCGAGGGTGCGGATGGCGCGGTTGATGATGCGCTCGTAGCTGTTTTCGAAGCGGTGTAGGAGTTGCATTGCGGGCGAGTTTCCGATGGTCGCGTGGAAGCTGCGGGCTTTGAGGTTCTCGTTATCGGGGTCCTGATCCTTTTCCAGTTCGAGATTCATGGTTTGCGTTTGCAGTTCCCAGCAGCGCGAGAGACGCCATGTGGCCGCGACCATTTGCTCGACGATAGCGAGTTCGACACCGTCGCGGGGCTCGAAGCGGCGGACGAAATCCTGGGTGAGTTGCTCGAAGAGGTCGGCGTTTTCGTTGCGCAGCACGATGACCTTTGCGAAGATGCCGTGCTTGATGGCGTTCTGAGAAGATTTGGCTTTGCCGGCAGGGGTCTTAGGACCGCGCGACTTGGCCCCGTTGATGCGCGCGGATTCGGATTTGGTCAGGGTCATGAGTACTCCTGGGGGGATTGTAGCTGGCGGGTTTGCAGAGATTGAGGGTTGAAAATCGTAAGTGGCTGGAAATGCGGGCAGATATAGTTATGCGGGAAGTGTCAACGGGTTTTTTCAGCCACGAATGAACACGAATAAACACGAATGAAGCAGCCAATTCGAAGCGAACGTTCTTTGCGTTGCGGATGACGAACTTTCCGTTTTCCGCGGTTCGCGAGCCACACCGAGGTGGTCCGTGAGCTTGAGGGCATCGGAACCACCGCGCCGAGTTTGTCCAGCAAGGCTTGCGTGAAGTCGGTCGCTCAAGGGCAACTTGAAAGGCTTTTGGGCGGTTATCGTTCGCGCCAACTGGCGGATCGTTTTCAGGCACCAGGGCACCAGGACAGACTGAATCGACGACTTCGCACAAAATGAGGCGGGGACGGAGCAGACTGCCGATTTCGGTCGCTGCGCTCGCGGCACCGTGAGTGGGAGGGTGCACTGCCGACAAATGACCCTCAAAGCGGCGCACCAGAGCGGGAGGTGAGACAACTGGTGGAGTCTGCCCACCGCGCTGGATCGCTTGAGCGTGAACGTGCCTCAAATCTCCATTTCGTAGGACAAACCGCCTTAGGTGTGGGATATGCGCGCGCCTGGATGCTGCCGCCACGGTCGAAGATATGGACCTGCCGGGCTTTCGGCTTCATGCGCTGAAGGGCAACTTGAAAGGCTTTTGGGCGGTTATCGTTCGCGCCAACTGGCGGATCGTTTTCCGTTTTGCAGCCGGCGACGTGATCGACGTCGATTATGTCGATTATCATTAAGGAGGTTTAGGCCATGCCAATGAAGAATCCCCCACCCTGGCGGTCTCGTGCTGCGCCAGTGCATTGAACCTTCGGGTTTAACTATCACGAATGCCGCCGCCGCTCTTGGCGTCACGCGCACCACACTGTCGGAGCTCGTGAACGAGAAGCGCGGAATCTCTCCGGAGACGGCCGTACGGTTGTCCAAAGTGTTCGGCGGCAGCGCGGCAAGCTGGCTCACGCAGCAGGCGCACTATGATCTTGCACGAGTTCCTGCCGACCGCATCAAGCTAAAGCGGCTGCAAGTGGCGTAGGCCGGTTTAGGAAGGGCAATTCGCGGGGCGAATTCGTGGCGAACTTGCCACTCTCGAAAATCACGCTCTGAGCTGTTGATTCCCAGTTGGCCGGAGTGAAGGCAAGCTCGAATCCATGCAGCCGGGATTTTCATTCCTGACGGTGCGCTCACGGTTGATCGCCCGCGGCCTCACGCTTGGCGCTCCCACCGTCTAGATCTCCTCGAACCCGGAGTTCTCAAATTTCAGCGTCCGGCAATTCTCCGTCACAGTTCGAACCACGCTGTCTGGCGCACCCAAGGGGATTTCGGCTTCGATCTCCACCGTGATGGTCACATTGGCATCCAGCAGCCCGGCGAGGTGCTGCACAACCGCGCTGGCTATCTGATCGACGTCGCGAGAGAGGCGGGTAGCGTCGATCTTGGCCGAACCGTGGAAGCGGCGGAGGACCGGCGCTTTCGGCTTCTCCACGCCTGTTCCTGTGCCCTTGCCGGTCTCCCCTCCTGTTCCAGCGGCACCACCGCCCGTCGTGCCGGTCCCGGCTCCAGCACCTTCGCCCGTGCCGGAACCTGTCCCCGTTGTCGGTGGGGGTGCCGAGTCCTTCTCTATCTGGGCCGCCGCAATGTCTGGCTTTACCACCACGCTGTTCGCGGTCATCTGAACCGTCGGTCGGCGCCCGGCCTCGAGGCCACGGTACCGGTCGCTGGTAGCGTCGTAGTAGTCCGCGTAGGCGAAAGTGTCTTGCGACCAGGTGAGCCGGCCCACCCCGTCCTGGATCGCGTCCAGAATCACCTGGGCGTTCTTGACGCGCGGCAGATAGAGGTACTTGGCAAAGTCATCCACCAGTTGTTTGACGCCGACATGGTTTCCGCGCCAAAGCGGAACCTGGTCAATTTCGAAACGCAGCACCGCGCCGGCCATGCTCGTGATCAGCAGCCCGTCGTTCTTCAGCTTCTTCGACGCACGCTCCGCCAGCCACTCCTGTCCCTGAAGCCTGAACTCCTGCCACTCGACCCCAGGAAATGCCTGGCCAGGCTCCGGCCTCTTCTGGCCGGGTACGAGGAGCCAGACGTACGTCTCGGGAATTCTCCCTTTCACGGCCTGATCAGAACTCGTCAAACGCTGTTCCACCTGATTGGCCTGGAATGGCGTCAGGTTCAGCGAGACCGTTTCCTTCTCGATGGACTGCCAGGCGAGGTAGGAGCGGACTGCCTTGTCGAGGTCCACCAATCGGGTTTTGTCGGCGGCCAGGAAGACCAGCATGTTGCCGCAGTTCCGGCCCGCCGAGCCGCGATTGAGGATCTCCGCAGCCGCTTGCCGGCCCGCGCTCGAATCCGTTTTCGCGCTGTGCGAATGGTCTGGACTCAGGATGACCAATTTGGCTTCGGGCTCATCCACCACATCGCTGGAACCGACGGGACACACATGAACTTTTGAGAAGTCGCCCCGGTGCTTCGCCTCTTCCGCCAGCCGACGCCGGATCTCTTCCGTCACGTCCTCCGGGTGATAGCGCTCGGCGCGCTCCTCGGCCAGCCGGTTCACGCTGGGCTGCGTGGCGTACCAGTAGCGGCTCCCATCCACGTAGAGGTACGTGGCCTGATCGGCCAGCTTCCGCAGGGCATCGCCAAACGTACCGGAAGTTTCGCCCGGCTGGACACAGCCCAGCTTGATCTGGCGGTCTTCCAGGCCTTTCTTAGTGGCGTCCTGAGTCGGGGCGGAACCGAGGTACAGCGTGCGCGCCACCCGGCGAGCCGCCGAATACCGCCCGAGCATCGGATTCTCGCGGTCAATTCTCAGGGGCAGTGAGCTTGGTCCGTCGATGTCCTTCTCAATAATCGGGTCCCAGACCGGCGGCAGGTAGCGCGTCAACTCGCTCTGGACGGCCGGCGCGTCCACAGGCACGCTTGCCGGGAGGATCATGAGCCCCTTGTCCTCGCGCTCCCATAGCGCATGAATCACCGCCGACATCAGGCGCAGCACGCCGCGAGTCCGCTGGAACTTATCGAGAGTCGACCAGTCGTTGTACAGCCGGTCGAACAGTTCCGGGTGGATCGGATACGCCGCCTTCATCCGGCGCTCATACTCGGCCTTGCCGGCCTCGGAGGGGAACTCCTGCGCGAATTTGCGATATTCGTCCGCGAATGCCTTCACCACCGCATCCCGCGCCGTGAACAGTTCCGGATCGGTGATCGGCTGGAATAACCGCCGCCGGACGATCTCAAAGCCCTCTTCCGCACTCGCCGGACGCCATGACGTCTCAACCCGTTCGATGACGTTTTTCAGCCGCTCCAGCGCCGCGAGTCCGCCCTCGCCCCCAATCTCGTTCTGCGATGAGGGAATACTGACCACCAGCAATGTCTTGTCCGCGAGTTTCGCCGACTCGCTTAGTGTCTGCGCGAAGGTGAAGTGCGCGTCGAAATCGCCAGCCGGCAAGTCGGACTTGTTGTAGAGCTGCCGTGCATAGGCCACCCACTCATCGATCAGGATCAGGCACGGCGAATACTTATTGAAGAGCAGGCGCAGTGAGTCGCCCGGGCTGACGGCCTTCTCATCGGCGCTGCGCACCATCGCGTAGCCCTCTTTGCCGCCCAGTTGCCACGCCAGTTCGCCCCACAGCGTGCGGACCACAGTACCGTCGGGCTTCGTGTGAACATCGGCCGGGGACATCCGGTTGCCGACGAGAACGGCGCGCCGGACCTTGGGCGGCTGAGAAACGCCAGCCATCTGCGTCACCGTCTCCAGGCCTGGCAGTTGTCCCGCAGGTACGCCGGCAAACAGATGCCACAGAGCGAGCATCGAGTGCGTCTTGCCGCCGCCGAAGTTGGTCTGCAACTCCACAACCGGGTCGCCGCCATGTCCGGCAAGCCGTTGCATGGCATTGGCGAGCAGCTTCTGCAAACCTTCCGTGATGAACGTTCGGCGATAAAACTCGATGGGGTCCTTGTATTCGTCCGAGCCCTCGCCCAAATAGACCTGCCAGAGATCGGCGGCGAATTCGGCTTGCTGATAGCGTCCGGAAGCCACATCCGGGTGTGGCGTCACGATCTCACGCCACGGACGAAGTCCTATCGCTGGCTTGCCTTCCACCGCGATGCTCGATTCCTTCCGCTTCTGGCTCCTGAGTTGTTCCTCGAACTTGACGCGCAGGATCTCGGCCTTCATCTGTTCAACCGCCTCGACCTGTTCCGCCGAAACCGCCGCCAGCAATCGCGAAACGCTGTCGATAGAGCGGTAGGCGTCATCCGTCGAGAAAGCCTTTTGATGAGCCCACTTGTTGCGCACATCGCGGAGTTCAAACGCCAGGCTCCGCTCCGAGGGGCCGAGGATCTTTTTGAAGCAGTCGTTCCACAGTTCGCACATCACTTGAAGTAGAGCCTGCGTATCCCAATTCAGTCCCTGGCCGTCCTTGCCCGGCTGCTGCCAGTCCGGGAAACTCGGCCGCGCCGTCTCGACCCAGCGGTCCTTGTAGGTCGCCTTCAACTCGCGCTCCACGTAGGGGCGCAACCCGTCTTTCAAAAGGTCAAGAGCCTTGCCGACGCGTTCGCTATTTGTGATGGCCATTCCGCTGTTCCTATTTGCCAGTCTTTCGTTTTCGCGGCCTGCGCCCCGGCGCAGCGATCTCCTTCACCGCACTCTCAAAATCGCTCACATAGGCGCGATCCTCGATTTGCCGGAACTTGTCGTATTCCGACTCCGCCAGTTGTTTAGCCACCTCGTGAGTCACGCGGCCCGCGTCGCGCAGTATGTCGTATTCGTTGAATTGCAGAAATGCGTCGAGCTTCTCCACCCAATCCCGCATATGCATGGGAATCCGCCGTGCCGCCTGGTTCTCGGCGTAGTCCAGGTACATGCTGACCACCCGATCCAGCGCCTGGATCTCGTCTTCCGCCAGATAGTTCTTGGCTACTTGGACATCGGCGCGGGCAATGCGCCCCGCGGGCGCACTCTTCCAGGTCGTCAGTCCCATGTTCGGCTTTGAGGAATCGGCGCGCTCGGCAACAATCTCGGCCGCCGTCTTGCCGGTAATGGCCCAGTGCAGCTTGTTCTGCACGGTCTTGAAAAAGCGCTGCGTCAGCTCGGCGTCCTTTCGGTAATCGATGCTGCACTGCTCGTAGATGTCGGTGACCTTTAGGTAGAACCGCCGCTCGCTGGCTCGGATGGACCGAATCCGGTCGAGCAGTTCCTCGAAGTAGTCCGCGCCGAACCGCTGCCCCTGCTTCAGCCGCTCATCGTCCAGCACGAAACCCTTCACCATGAAGTCGCGCAGCGTCCGGGTAGCCCAGATCCGGAACTGCGTTGCCTCAAAGCTGTTGACCCGGTAGCCTACCGCAATGACGGCATCCAGATTGTAGAATTCCACTGCACGGGAGACCTGCCGGCCACCCTCTTTCTGAACCGTCAAAATTTCTTTGACAGTTGCCGCCCGATCTAACTCCTTGTTTTCAAAGATGTTCCGAAGGTGATAGCTGATCGCTTGCTTGCTCGATCCGAACAGCTCCGCCATACGCGCCTGCGTCAGCCAAAATGTCTCGGATTGATAGAATACCTCCACCCGCACCTCGCCGCCGGGTGTGTTGTAGAGCAGCACCTCGCCTTGGTTTGGTGGAATGGGTTCCGGCGTGTTCGGGTCGGGCGGCGTCATTGGAACAACTCCGGCACGCTGGAAAGGGACGGCCAGGCCACAACCAGGCTGTTGTAGTAACCGGCCTCTTCCGCCCAACCCTTCCGCTCGCACAACGTGTAGAGCCGGTACGCAAGGTCTCGGGCGATCTCGGCCATGCCGCCGATCTTCGCTTTCAGATTCGCCGTTTCCTGCTCGCCCTTTTGGTCGAGGCTGCGGATCAGGTGCTGGGTTACTTCCCAAACCGTAAGGCGGCTAACCGTAGATGGGTCCCAGTCTTCGGGAAGCTCTTCGCGGCGAAGCAGGCGAACCTTGCCAGCGCGGGAGTGGAGGAGGCCCGTCTCCGCGAGGTGTGAGATGCTGAGCGCCTTCGCCGTGGCTAGGACTTCGGCTTCGCCGTAGAGACCTTCATCGAACTGATGTTGCTCAAACCAGGCCAGCGCCCATCGTGTGTCGGGGTCGAACTCGCTCTCCAGTTCGGAGAGCACCTCGTCGAGCCCCTGATTAATCAGCGCCAACGCTGTGCGGACCCGCATCGGCGAGCCGTCTGTTTCGAGAACTTTCTTATACCGGGAGAAGACCGCCATGCCCGGGCCGATGGCCGCCTGCGCCAAATCGACAGGGGCGATGTTACCTTTCTGCAGGTTGCGCAGAGCGTGCGGGAGTTCCTTCTTAAGTGACGAGAGAAAGTCCTTGCGGGTTGTGATGGGTGCGTGCTCTGGACGAGGTCGGCATGCCAACAGAATGCACGAAGCAAGGGCTCCAACCTTTGCCTTCAGCGCTGTCACTAACTCCGTCCTCATCGGCCATGTAGCAGTGACTTGATAATCCTGTAGTAACAAGCCTTCTAGCATTGTCTCCCAGCCTGTAGACACCATTGGAGCATGACCGCTTTCATTACCGGCTTCGTCTGACTCGGTCTGCTTAAAGGCGTAGTAGACCGTCAGCGGAAAGTCTGGGTGTTGCGCAGGACGCATCTTGCTAAAAGCCTTACCGAACCCATCTTCGAAGAACTGCTGGGCTTTCGACCTGCTCCCATTGAAACGGTACGGAGTCGCGACGAGCTCTTGTTTCTTGGGGACCAGTAGTGTGCTACATATCTCGGGGTAAATCGGTCCAATAGTACGCCGCAGCCAAAGGTAGAAAAAATCAGACAGGTCGGCGTACCCGATGTTGTCGTAGTACGGTGGATCAGTGGAGAAAAGCCAACGGCCCTCGAGTTGCCCCTGGGTGGCGTCCCGTTGATTGACCTGTCCCGGAATACCGTCTGGCATTGCCGCGAACACCTTGACGAGACTGCCTAGGCTAATACCAAAATCACCGGCCCCCATGGCGAATACGTTGGGTTCTGCGTAGTCCCACACCATCGCAATGGCCTGGCGTCCAAAACAGTTTCGGACCTGTGTTTTCTTGGTCTCCCAAACGCAGTTGGCATTGCAAATATCGCTCAGGCGGCTAACCCCAAAGCCAAGATAGGTTGCAATCGCGTCTGCCCGCTCGGCTGTCGCTCCGTCCATGATCGCCTGACCGCGAGCTTCGGGCACAAGATCGCTGAATGTCGTCAAGGCAACTAGTTGGCGAGCGGTGAAGAGATCTTTGAAATTCGGAAGGCCATAGCCAGGAGGCGAAAACCAACGAGGGTTGTCCGGCAAGGGTTGGTCCAGCCAAAGCGCTTCTGGCTTCTCTTGGAGGACCTCGGACGATGCTTCGGGAGGCAGGTATTGTCGACCCTGCTTGGTCTCAACCACGACAGCCATGAGCAATGGTGCCATGCCGAAGGCTGTTGCCTGCTCACGGAGTGCGGCATCTGAAATCGTGTTTTCGCAGATCAGGCATCGGCTGCGCCCACGCTGCTTCGTCCCTTCTGGCAGAGCGCCCGCTCCCGTCTTGATCTGGAATCGCACGCTCTTGGCGGCGTGATCTACTAGCGGGACCACCCACGCCTCGTTCCCCTCTTTTGCGGAAAGCCCGAACGACCGCACCAGCGGCATCCGCGCTCCGCACGCGGGATTCGGACACTGCACCGTCCGCGCCCAAAGCCAGGCAATGACATTAGCATCGCCCCCACCTTGCTCCTTGGGCAGCCTAACTTTGGGATAGAGGTGTCCGATGCGTTCAAAGGCCCGATCGCGCATCCACTCGCCGTAGTAGCGAACGTCGTCCGCTAACCCGCGAGCGCCAGTCCACATGCCCTTGCCGCTCATCTTCGCCTTCGCAGCCGGATTCACCGGCGGCTGGCCGGCGAACTTTGGCGGGATCTCGATGAGCGCCTTCGTGATGAGGACCGCAACCGGGTTCAGGTCGCTGCCGTGCGCTTCCAGCCCGAGCCGCTGCGCTTCGAGAGGTATTGAGCCACCACCACAGAAGGGATCGTAGATTGGCGGCGGATTACCGCCGGTAGATTTCAAGATCTCCGTATGCGCCTCGTCCAGTACTGCGCGGTTGTTTGAGTTCTCCCACAGCACAAGTTTCTCGATCAGCCGGAAGAGCCGCTGCCGTTCCTTGTCCTGGTCGGCTTCGGTCGGGAACTGCTCGGGAAGGCTCGACGGATCATCGACCAATGAAGCGAACAAGACCGCCCGGCACGCCGCCAAAGGCCGCCGCGCCCACCAGAGGTGCAACGTCGACGGATGCCCATGCCGGATCGACTTCTCCCGCGCCGACTCCTTATTGATCGCCTCCAGCGGCAGCGCGACTTCAATCAGCTTCTTCTTCATTGCGTGCTCAGTCTACCCCGGTCTGTACTTGCTTTTGCGTGGCTTTGCGTCATGGTGTAACTGTAAGTTCCTAGAAATCAGAGGGATGCGGAAAAGCAGCATGCTGGTTTTGGCTGTCTTTGGCGATTATGACGTCGCGGGTCACGATCCCCCCTGCCCAAGGTCGGAGATGTGCCATCGCCCCGCTCTCCGCTCGCCGCTCACCATGACCACTCCGGAAGAACGGAGCTGCTCCAGAATTGTCCGGATCTGGCCCCGGGACATGTTCGGGAAGGCATCCTGAAACTCGCGGAACTGCGCTCCTTCTGTACCCCGTTTACGGATGTGGTCCAGAAGAAGCTCCTTGACAGCTTCCTGGCTCAAACCCTTTCGCCGGGTGTAGGCCCCGGCACGGCCGATCTCGCTGTAGAACTTCTGAGACAGCAGGTGCCGGACGCCACGGCCGCGGCCAATGCGCTCGACGACGCCCCAATCTTCTAGCGCAGCGAGACGCGACCGTAAAGAGCCCCACACTGCCTGGTTCCGGTAGAGAAGATCAATCACCACCAGATCCTCCGCCCAGAGCCTTCCCTCCCACGGATTGCTGCTTCCGCGGAAGAACCGAACCAGATCGGGACTCTGCATTTCACCCCTGAGCGTCAGCCAGACCTTTGAATCGTCGGACCTTGAGTACTCCGGTAACGGCTTGCCGCTCTCGATCGTCTTGCGGAAAATGAGGTCAGCGCCCTGTCCTGAGCGCTCAACAAGGCCACAGCGTTGCAGCGCCTCCGCGATTCTTCGATTCCGAGGGGCTTCACTGGAGAGGATCGTTTCACTCGTTACTCCATCCGGAAATCCGCCGGGGCTTACGATGTCGAGCCGTCCCGGCCAGTGCCGGATCATGATCGAACCCGGCAACCGGTACTCGCGGTGGGCCACGGCATTCATGAGGCCCTCGCGAACGGTTTCCTCATCCAGTGACGGGATATCCCAACGAAACAGCCCGTCCTGATAGGACAGGATCTCATTGCGGCGATTGATCAATTCCCAAATCCGGTCATGCCAGAGGAAGAATCCGGCGCGAAACTCCTCGCGCTCGATATGGCGGATGGATGCCTCCGACATCCGGTACTCAAAGATGGCCTCTCCCTGGCTCAAATGGCGTCCAACGGCCGCGGGAGTGCCGAAGAGGATGAGTGCCGCGAACGTAGGCCGCCCGTCAATCAGCAACTCCGCGTCCGACAACAGGCGCTCTGGTGACAGCTCCAGGAGGTTGGGATTCCGCGCCTTGCGGCTCCAGCGCGACTGGAAGTCCCCGATTGCCACCGAATCGAGATGGGCGAGCGAACAATCTGGACAGATTTCCGCACTGAAATCCGGGCTCACTTCCCGGGCGATCCGCAGAATCTGGTCCTGGGTCATGGGCCGGAGGGAATCGCCGGCGCGCATGAGATACCGGCCGTTGATCTCGATCAGGATGCCCCGGGGACGGCCGGGCACGTGAAAAACAAGGACTCTCCCCGATGGAGTAGTGACCTCTTCGCAACGGACCTTGATGTATCGGAGGCGGTCCGTGAGGCGAGAAGTATCCTTCTCCGGCTCAGGAAACGCGGCGGTCCCCACGATGCGCCTGGGCGGTTTGTCCGTGACACCCAGGACGACACGCCCTCCGCCCTCGTTGGCGATGGCTGCGCAATATGCCTCCAAGTCATCGTAAGCGAAGCGTGCTTTGGCCTCTTTGCATTCCAGGTGCTCACCTTCCCGCTCGATAAGCCAGGAGTACTCCGGAGGCGTCCTCTTCATTGCGGGGCCTCCCCGCGCGCAAGCAACTCCTGGAGGTTATAGTTGATGCTCTCCACCGCAAAGTCGGGCTCCTGGCGAAAAGGCTGGCGGATGTAGACGAGTTTCTGCTGCCCAGCTTCCACCTGCCCGATGGCCAGGATGAAGTCGTCCGGCTTGTTGAGCGCCGTGAGGATTTCATTTCGTGTGACCGTGACCGTGATGGCGCCGGCGACTCGGCCCTTCACTTCTATGAATCGGAGCTTGCCGTCCGTCGGAACCTTTGATTCTATGTCGTACCCGCATTTCTCCGCGCTCACATCCCGCGGATGGTTGCCGAGCTTCTTCTCTGCCTCCATGACCATTTGCATGGCAAGCAGTTCCATCTTCTTCCGGGCTTCCGCCGATACCGCGTCGGCGGCGGCACGATCTGGCAGCGCGGGCGGAAGCAGTTTATGGACAAGCCCTATGGGGACAACGAGCGAGCCGCCGATGGCGACGGGCGGCAACGGCGCTATCTGCCGCTCCAGTTCGAGTTCGGCCATCCGTCTCTGGAGCCGGGCCTGCAACTCGTCGGCGCGCTGGCGGGCTTTCCCCGAGTTGATTTTGGCGTTGATCTTGCCGGCCAACTCCTGGTCCTTGAGTTGATTGGCGCGATGATCCCAGTAAGTGATTTCCTTGGTCAGGCGGTCCTTCACTGCAGCCATGGTCCTGGTCACCAGGTCCTCGCGGCGTTTCCGGACTTCGTCGAGGTGTACGGGAACGAGGTTCGCAATCGCGTGGCCCACAACCACCGATTCCAGGTCGCCCTTCAGCCAGGCTTGCGACTCCAGAGTTGCGGTCAGACTGGTCCGTTCCTCAGCCGTCGCGGGACGATAGTCCAGGTAAGGGGCGTATCCGGCGTTCCTGGTGGAACCGGCGGCATCCGTCTCAACGAACTGCAATTGCCGGGAGACCACGCGGCGGTTGCCGGCCTTGTCGGTGCGGCCGTCCTGGATGGTGTGCTCCAGGTAGAAGAGCGCGCGAACCGCCTCGCCGGGGTCGTCGGGGTCCACGAGCAGTGTGCCGCGCTTTAAGAGGTCCCGATTCCGCTCCAGGATGAGATCGATGGTTGCGCCGAGGAGCGGCTGGCCCGGACAGACGAAGGTGGCCAGAGGTTGGCCGGGAACTGCGCGGAGGGACTTCTCAAAGGTGATCCGTTCATACTTGCCCAGGACTGGCTCGCCGGTGCCGATCAGGCGGTCCCGCTGACGGATTAGTGCGGGTACGTGGGTGATTTCGTAGCGGCGCGCTTCGCGCTCTTTGATGGAGCCGCCCAGCAGCCGGAATGCCTCCAGGAAGAACGACTCGATGAAGTGAGGCTGAAGGCGACGTGCTTCGGCGCGCTCCATGTCCTCCCTGATTCTCTGGACCTGGGAAGCGTCCATGCTGTCGTTGGCCAGCGCGCGTTCTTCCAGCAGTTCCTGGCAGTGCTTTCGGTCGGTCAGGTTATCGACAATCTGGTGCAGGCGGGCCTTGACCTCGGGCCGGTCACCGTACCGGATCGCCTCGATGAGCAGGTCGCGGAGGCGTTGCTCGCGGAAGAGTTGGCCCAGGATATCGAAGACGCCGCCGCCAAGAGCTTCCCGCTCCAGTTCAATCTTTTCGAGTAGGCGTTTGTAGACGTCGCCCTCGCGCGTCTCTTCCGCCAACAGGTTCCAGAGATGGCAGACTTCGGTCTGCCCAATGCGGTGAATGCGGCCGAAGCGCTGTTCGAGGCGGTTCGGGTTCCAGGGCAGGTCATAGTTGACCATCAGGTGCGCGCGCTGTAAGTTGATGCCCTCGCCGGCGGCGTCGGTGGCCAGCAGGATGAGAACGTCCTTGTCCTGCTTGAACGCCTCCTGGGCCTTGGTGCGCTCCTCGCGGCCCATCCCGCCATGAACGGTGACGAGCGCTTCGGGAGCGCCGAGGAGCGCGCGGAGCCGTTCGGTCAGGTAGTTCAGCGTATCGCGGTGCTCGCTGAAGATGACCATCTTTCGCCGGTGGCCCTGCGCATCGAACATTTCGGCGTGGTTCTGGAGGAGGGCCGACAACTCCTCCCACTTCTTGTCCGTTCCGCTGCGCCGGACCTTCAGGGCCAGCACTTCCAGGCCTTTCAGGATTTCGATTTCGGCCTGCAGTTCCGCGATGGTTCGCGCCGCCGTTGCCTGGTCGACAACGGTCTCTTCGGTTTCTTCGACCTCGGCGTCGGGTGCGTCGTCCAGATCATCGATGTCTTCTTCGGTGAGGGCGGGCAGACCATGTGGGCCGTTGTCTTGCAGGGCCCCGCCGCGCTTGAGGATCTGTTCTTCGCGCAGACGGCGCTCGAGCCGTTCCCGGCGGCGCCGGAGGGATTGCAGGATCGCCTCGGGCGAAGACGCCAGCCGCCGCTGCAGGATGGTCAGAGCGAATCCGATAGTTCCCTTTCGGCCTTCGTTTTCCAGCGCATCGGCCCGGTTGAATTCTTCGCGGACATAATCGGTAACGCTCTTGTACAGGGCGGCTTCGGCGGCGGAGAGCTTATAGCCGACCGTGTACGCCCGCCGCTCGGGGAACAGCGGCGTTCCATCGAACTTGAGCAGTTGCTCCTTCACCAGCCGGCGCATCAGGTCAGAGGCATCGACGGTGTGTACGCCGTCGCGTGCCCGGCCTTCGAAACGGTCACTGTCCAGCAGCGCGAGGAACAGTTGGAAGTCTTCCGGTTTGCCGTTATGCGGCGTCGCGGTCATCAGCAGCAGATGCCGTGTGAGCTGGCCGAGAAGTTGGCCGAGGCGGTAGCGCTTGGTGTACTTGACCTCGCTGCCAAAGAAGGTGGCCGACATCTTGTGGGCTTCGTCGCACACCACCAGGTCCCAGTCGGTGTTGGCCAGCTTCGCCTGCACGTCCTCATTGCGGCTCAGTTTGTCCAAGCGGCAGATCGCCATGGGGTTCTCGGCGAACCAGTTGCCGGTGCGCGCCGATTCGAGCTTGTCGTTCGTCAGGATTTCGAAGGGAAGCTGGAACCGTTGGTACAGTTCATCCTGCCACTGCTCGGCGAGATTGCCGGGGCACACGATCATGCAGCGGTGCAGGTCGCCGCGGATCAGCAGTTCCTTGATGAGTAGGCCGGCCATGATCGTCTTGCCGGCGCCGGGGTCATCCGCCAGGAGAAAACGGAGCGGTTGCCGCGGCAGCATCTCGCCATAGACGGCGGTGATCTGATGCGGCAACGGGTCGACCATCGAGGTGTGGATGGCGAGGAGAGGGTCAAACAGATGAGCGAGGTTGATCCGGTGCGCCTCAGAGACCAGGCGGAACAGCTTCCCGTCGCCGTCGAAGCTCCACGGCCTATCGGCTTCGCCGATTTCGAGGGTGGGTTCGCGATCCCGGTACAGGAGCACGACGCTTGGCTTTCCGGCGGGGTCTTTGTAGGTGAGCTCGATTGCCGCCGAACCGTACCACTTGACGTCAATTACCGTGACGAGGCAATCTGGCAGGATCCCCTTGACAACGGCACCGCGCGTGAGATCTTCGAGCTTGCCCATAGGTCGGCTGCGGTCTTTGGATCTATTTGAAAATGGGACCGAAAGCTCATGATATTACTTTGCGAGTTCGCGTGCCCACTCTCTCAACCGGGCTGTCCACGATGGGATCCCATGTTGCACGGGGCCGTCAACAGCGCCGACCTGCCAACCGGAGAAACCAGAGGGCGAACCGCTCACTGATACGGTTTGCGATTTCACCCAAACCCGCAGACAGCTCTAACACTTTGGAGATTTTGGCGGTTTTCCCGCACTATTTAGGCGGAATGCTTAGAAATCAACGTTGCGTCCTGCCCGGCCATGCCTATCACATCACCCAGCGGGGCACAAACCGCCCACGGGTTTTCTTCACCGATTCCGGCAGATCGACGTGTCTGCGGCTCATGCTCCAAAACCTCAACGACGCCGGCGTCCGTGTGCTGGCCTGGTGCCTGATGGACAATCATGTGCATTTTGTTGTGGTTCCAGAGCGCGAGAACCCGGTACGAGCGGCTCTCCTCGAACGCCCGGAGGAGTAAATGGTTAAGCGCCGCCGCGCACCTGGGCTCGCCAAAGACCGTTACTCATTGCTGGATAAGAACTTTTGGGCCGCGAATGGCGGTGCGGAAGGCTGGGCCGAATTGCTGGCGACGCCCGAGGATCCGCTGGACACGCGCCTGCTGCGGCGCTGCACATATCAGGCCGGCCATTTGGGGGGGACCAGTACGTCGCGCGGTTTGAAGAGCAGTTTCAGCGGGTGTGAAGGAAATGGGGCTGCGAAAAGGAGCCGCAAGTCCAAGCTTTCGTAAGTTGAGGCGAAATTCGGACCGCCGAAGGGCTCGGAATTCGAAATCCAGCGAAGGTGTCTGCGTGTTTGGGCAAAATCGTCAACTGCTCGTGTCAGGCTGTTGGGTTCCCTTGGCGTACCAGATTAAGGTTCCGGACGAAGCTTAAGGTTGCAGCTTAGCATGCGTAAGTTTCTCGAACGATTAAGAAGTCATGCCGCCAGTGACACCTTCTTTGAATATCCAAACATTATGGTCTCTTTGCCGTATACAATCAGTACCGAGATGGATAATTCACCATGGGTTTGTCCCGAATGTTTCGCTGTCCTCGGCTGGTCCGATCAAGTCACTCACGCCCAAGCTATCGAAATCTGGCGAAGTCACGGGGGAGGCTTACACGCAGAGCGCTGGGCTCGAACTCATCCGGATGGGACCAGTCCAATCGGACCGTCCGTTCCTGTAGTTGCTCGCCAAGCGCCTCCGACGGGCGTCGCTCCGACACCTGCTTTTCCCCGCCAGGATACTCTCCGTCAATGTCCAAAATGCGACTTGTGGATTTCGAAGTTCCGGATGAAACTTCATCTTAGCGACATGCACCCAGCGGCCAAAGCGCCAGCACTTCAAGTCCAAACGCAGCGCCTACCTTTTGTGCTTCTGCCGCCAGGAAGCTGGAGTATTGCGCAGGTGATTGCCCACTGCCGCAAGACAGCGCACAAATTTACGTCCGGTGTGAATGGACAGCAAATCCGTCCGTCACGGCTGGAGGAGATCGACCTTCTCAACCCCGTCAGATGTTACGTCGGGGAGGAATCGTGGCTCGGCTATGTCGTGTTTGAATTTAGCTATTCCAATCGTGTGGTCTTGGAATGTCCGGTCGAAGGAAATGCTACGTACATACTCCCCCAGGAATGGAGGACTATCGTCGGTCTCACTAAGGGCGAACTTCGGGATCAGTTCGCGAAACAGTACACGAGAGTGTTCCACATTGGCAACTGGATAAGTCGGGTGGCAATAGCACTTCGCAAACCCTCTCGGAGCGCCAGATTACGCAAGTAAGCGTGTGGTGAACCGAGTGTATTACCTGATCTGTGTATATTCGCAGATCCACTCCACTCCGTCCAGCCACAGGCGGTCAAAGGTGTAGTACCTCGGATCGCCGCCGTCCAGGAACCGTCCGGCGGGCGATAGCTTTTTGCACTCATGATTCGCCCTTTTCTTCGCCTATACTGGAAGCGTGCCTGAACGCTGGTGCACCGTCAGCGTCAAGGATCAAGAAGGACGCAGGCATAGCTTGGACGTGCTGGCAAAGAGCACGTACGACGCGATGTACCTCTACGTAGTTGAGGCAAAAAGTCCGCGTGCAGCGGCGGATGGTGCGGCAGGCGGTCGCCAGCGCAATCCCGCTGGAACGAAAACTCAGCCAGCGGGTTAAGCCAAAGTTGGGTCCGGTAGCAGAGTACATCGACCGCATGCTGGAGCCGGATCAGGAAGCTCCGAGAAAGCAGCGGAACACGGCGCATCGGATCTGGATGCGCTTGCGCGCCGAGCACCTGGAGCATGCGATTTCAGAATCGCAAGTGCGGCGCCACGTGCGGCAACGGAAGCGGAAGATGGGCCTGAGCGCATCCAAAGTGTTCGTGCCGCAGAGTTATCACTGGGGCCGGGAAGCGCAGGTGGATTGGTACGAAGCAAACGTGAAACTGAGCGGCGAGGCGCAGAAGCTGTACTTTTTTGCGATGCGCAGCATGGCCTCCGGCGATGCCTTTCATTGCGCCTACACACAGGCAACGCAGCAAGCGTTGCTCGAAGCGCACGAGAAGGCGTTCGCGTATTTCCATGGCGTGTTCCGCACGATTCGCTGCGACAACATGGCATCGTTGGTGAAGAAGATTCTGCGCGGCTATCTTTCTCGATGAACCGGCAAGGTCCTGAGGCTCATGACAACAGCCTAATACGGTTGTCATGAGCCGGTTGAGGGCAAATCTGGACCAGCGCCTCGACACGATTGTCGAGGCGGCAGACATGCGTGTCTGCGCCACGTCGGGTAAACGGCGAAGCCATCAGCTTGACCCGACCTGTTTAGCCCACGAGAGTCAGCAGGCCGATTGCCAATCGGCCGCAGGTTAACAACCCAATGTCACTTAGTTTTCCCCACTTGCTTGCTGGGGAACCGGTAGCCGCGCCCCCAAACTTCTCGCGGATACGAGCGGCGTTTGGTGCGTTTGGGGAGCCGGCAGCGCGCCACCAGAGCCACGATCCGATGGAGTTCCTGCTGCTGTTGTTTGGCCGTCCGGGCGGCCAGAACTTTGGGATAGCCATCGAGCACAATATTGCAGGCATAGGTAAAGCTCAACTCCCGTGGATCGATTCTGGCTCGTTGCGCGGCCTGAAACATGAGCGCGCGCACCAGGTTGTAGGCCATCACCGCAACCAGCAGTTCCTTTTCCATCGTGTCGGTCGATTGTGCCGCGATGCGTTGCAGGCGGATCGTCTGTTTCAAACTGCGCAGGTCGGTTTCGATCCGCCAGCGGCGGCCATACAGTTCCACCACCTCCTCCGCCGGCAGCGACAAGGTCGTGAACAGATGCAGCCACTGCTGGTGTTTGCCGCGACCCACGCGCCAGGCAATCAGGCGTCCTGGCAGGCTCGCATCGGCCGTCCAAGCTCGCTGCGCCTTGCCGCCGTCCCACCGGCTGGGCCGCCAACAGACGGGATAATCACCCTGGATCGGGATCGGACGGCCCAGGAGCGATTTCGCTCGCACCGCAGTCAAGCGCAAGACCACCCCCAGCCCTCGCTGCTGAGCACTATAGGCCGTGGAGAAGATCCCGAAATTGCGATCCCCCACAATCACCGAACGCGCCGGTACATGCCGCATGGCGCGCTCCGCCAGCGCCTGTTCACTGACGGCCTCGGGGCCATTCATGGGGCCCCAGTAGGGGCGTTCCGCTAAAGCCGTCTCCAAGTCGTGCAACACTACAAACCGCAGCAGCGGCCAATGCGATTTGTGACGCGGATTGCTCGCCAGCGGAAAGGCCTGCAGCAGTTCCGGCTCATGCTCCAACTGCAGCGAGGATCCGTCCAACAAATAAACCCGCTGGGCGAGCACCGGTGCTGACTCTAACAGGCGCTTGCGGAGACGTTCGATGAGTTCGTCCATAGTGCGGCTCACCAACAGTTTGGGCAAGCGTTGGCGCGCTTGGCAATAGCCCCCGGTGGAAAGAGCAATCTTGCGCTCTTCGACCCGCTTACACCGGCTCAGCAAGGCATCGAAGCGGCCTTGCACCAGTTGCTCCACGCTGCTGGCCAATGTCCCCCGGGCTTGCAGTCGTTGGTTGATCATCATCCACAACACCACACGCGCCGAATAGATCCCGCTCCGCACGGTCAACTGCAACTGCTTCTGCAGCGAGCGAAACAACTCAGCCGTCGCCAAATCCAGGTACAGCCCAAACAACGCAGTTGCATCCATATCCAAAACATAACCTCAATGGAATGTTTTGGCTATACCGAAAGCCTCGAAAACTAAGTGACATTGGGTTAACAACCTGCCCCACATCTGAGTATCAAGTCGGATCTGAAATTGTGAGAACCGTGGTCGAGTGCACACCCGGGCCAGCGCCTCGACACGATTGTCGAGGCGGCAGACATGCGTGTCTGCGCCACGTCGGGTAGACGGCGAAGCCATCAGCCTGCGGGTTCGAGCAACATCGCGAACTGGTCGAATTAGGCTGGGTTGGGTTCGTAGGGTTCGTCAATCTGTAAACATCCGTCCTCACCGTGAGCCGCTCGCGAACGCCTCCATCACCGGTTTGCCGATCCACGCCGCAGGCGGTTCGACGCGCAGCACATAAGCGAGGGTCGCAGCCGTGTCGTAGGTATTGATGAGGCTGCGGAGTTCGCGGCCTTTCGCGACGCCTGGTCCGTAGATGATCCAGGGGATCTCGATTTCGGCCATCGTCGCTCCGCCGTGCTTCTTCCCGAGACCGCCGTGGTCCGCGGTCAACACGACCAGCGTATACGGCGTCATTCCGGCCTTCTCCACCGCGGCGAGAATTAGCCCCGTAAGCATATCGGCCTTTTCGATGGCTGCGATGTACTCGGGACTGCCGTGGCCGAATTTGTGTCCCGCGTGGTCGATCAGGTCCAGGTGAACGAACGTGAGGCGCGGCTTGTGCCCGGCGATGTAGGCCACGGCACGGCGCACGGTCTCATCCGCGTCGCGCTTTCCGGGATGGTCCACCCGCGTGGCCGCGCCGGGTTCCACCAGCCGGGCGAAGCCCTCCCACTCGTGGAAAATTGCAATATCGGACTTCGGTTCCCGCTCCCTCAGGATTCCGAAGATCGTGGGGAAGATTCCGCCGGGGCCTTTTACAGTGGGTGCGATGTCGAACTTGTCCGGCATCCAGTCGTTGGACGTGATGCCGTGCTGCTCGGGTCCAGCGCCCATGATCATGGATGCCCAGTTGGGGCTGCTAGAAGTGGGCATCACGCCGCGCGCGTGCCACGAGTACGATCCCTGGACGCGGGCCCGCCCTATCACCGGGGCTTTTGCCGCTTGGACTCCGTTCGGGCTCATACCGTCGTAGCCGACGACCAGGACGTGTCTGATCGGCGACTGCGCGTGCGCCGCCATCACCAGAAGTATCCCGAAAACAGAAGCAGTTCTCATGCAGTCGACATTCTAGCCCGAATCCCGCACCGGGGCACTGATCCCGGTAGGATCCGAAAACCGGACCTGCATGAATCTGCGATGCTTCCCTACCGCAGGCCGGCGCTCGCAAGAATGAGTTTTGAAGAACTACAGAGTTCTCGATCCATTCCGGTTTGTGCTGATCGCCGTTGCTGGGTGGATGAACCAACGCTAACGACGGGCCGCCTGAATTTGGCAAAATCTCATCTCGGGGTCAACCGGAGATCGGTCGGCGTATGTAGACCTCCCGAACCTGTCCCCGAACCCATAGAGAAGCTTTAAAACGTTAGCCGTAGCGATGCCTGCACTACCCGTGCACCATTCTGCGCAGAAGTAATTCGCCCAATTGCGGCATTGCCGACCGTGCTGTTCGGTTGGCCCGGATTGAAATGGTTGAGGGCGTTGAAAAACTCACCGCGCATATTCAGGCGCAACGCCTCTGTGATCCGGAATTGCTTGGCCAGCAGCAGATCGACGTTCACCATCCCGGGCGCTTTCACGCAAGTCTCCGTGCGCGACGTGTTCCCGAACGTGTTCGGCGACGGTGCGGCGTATGCGTTCGCGTCGAACCAGTTGGCGATAGAACGCTGCGAGCCCGGCAGCGCGGCGCAAGCCAGGCGGTTGGGGCGAAGCGAGCCGCCCATCGTGTTTGTGATGGCATTCGCGTTGGCCACTCCCATCACCAGCGGCAGGCCGCTGTATGCGGCGGTAATTGTGCTCAGAGTCCACCCGCCGAGCACGGCGTCGGAGACGCCTCCGCCCTTGAGGAAGCGGCGCCCGTGGCCCACCGGAATTTCCCAGATCGTATTGAACGTGAGGGAATGCGTGCGGTTGAATGTGGCGAGCGACCTCTCCGCCCGTAGATTGTAGTTATCCTGCGGCGCAGTAACGATGTTGGCCTGCCGGAAGCCAGCCACATCGGAAGAATTATCGATCACCTTACTGAATGTGTATGCGACGTCGAAACCGATGCCCGCAGCCAGACGCCTCTGCAGGCGCGACTGCAACGCATGGTAATTCGAGTCGCCCATTGGGTCGTTGCGTTGCGTGTTGATGTTGCCCACTGTGGGGTACGGCCGCCGGGATTGCTGCGTCGCAAAACCGGGGGCGGTGAGATTGGCGAGAGAGATCTGGTTGAGGTTGCGGCTGAATTCGAGGTGGCTGGCGTGATTGCCCACATAACCAAGTTCAGCCAGCACTCCCCGCGGCAGTTGCCGCTGAATAGTGAGATTCCACTGCTGTTGGTGAGCGTTGGGAAATGGGTGTGGCATCCAGCTTACGGCGACATTGGGATTGACGACGATCGGCCCACCGAGCGTGGGGAGTTGGACCATGCTGGCGAAGTTGGCGAAGGTGACGGGGAAAAGGTTGGCCGCTCCGTTCGCCACATAGGTATTGCTGCTCTGGCCCGGGCCGGGCGAGGTAAACGTGTTACCGGTCACGTCCGTGGCCAGATAGAAAAGTCCGTAGCCACCGCGTACCACCGTGTTCTTGGCGGCTGCATAGGCGAATCCAAAACGCGGGCCGAAGTTGAGGTAGTTTGCGTCGTGGAGCGAGCGCGGATACCCGTTTTGACCCGCAACATCCACTGTCAATGTCCGCAGGTTAAAGACTGTTTGCAGGTCATTGTCCTCGGTGCGCGGCGTGGTAGTTTCCCAGCGCAAGCCAAGATTCAGGGTGAGCCGGCTGTTGACTTTGAAGTCGTCCTGCACGAAAGCTCCAAAATACTTCTCGCGGAACCGGAAATAATCGGACTGGCGAGCCGTAGTCGTTGTGTTTGAGGGCAGGCCCAGCACGAAACTGGCGAAGCTGTTTCCCGTGGATGCTCGCGTGGCGGCGGTAAGCGGGTTATACGTGGCTTGGGTATCGAACGCGAATGAAACACCTATGCCCCGACCGTCCAGGAACACCAGGGTCCGGTACTGGCCACCGATTTTGAACGAGTGGCGTCCCCGGATCACCGTGACCGCATCAGCAATGTCGAAATTGCGCGCCGGGTACGAATTCATGATATTGCCGCCGCCGAACGCCGCATAAGTGGTCAGGCTGACGCCCGGAAACTTGTCGGGTTGAATCTGCGGGAAGCCGACTTTCTGGGCCCAGCCCTCGGACTGGCCGGGAACGGCCAGCGTTTCGTAGACGTGGTAGTAGCCGAAGCGGAAATCGTTCAAAACAGCGGGCGTAAAGACATAGGTATGGGAAGCGGACAAGTTCTGGAGCAGGTTAGTTGCGTTCTTGTACAGCGAATCGCTGCCCGCGCCAGCCGGACCGGGAAACACGAGCGGCCCCCCGCTCACGTTTGAAATGCGCCCATATCGCACGCTGACCCGGTTCTTATCGCTGAACGTATGATCGCCGCGCATGTTGATAGTGTCCGTTGTGTAAGGCAAGCTCTGAAGATACGAATAGTTTGCCACCGACCCCGGCTGATTCGGCGCCGGATAGTACGGCAGCATGGCGGTCGATTGCGCGGCGAAACGTGTGGAGGGAATCTTGTTGCCCGGAAACGCCATGGCGGAAAAGGCGCCTCCACCGGCAGGCTGGAAGGAGGCAGGATCGAAGACCGTGGCGAGTCCGCTGAAATCTCCTGTGCGCATAGCGGGTGAGGGCACGGTGGAGATCCTGTTGGCATAGCTGATCTGCCGGGTTCCTTCGTAGGCGAAGGTAAAGAACGTGCGGTTATGGCCGTCGTAGATCTTCGGGATGAAAACCGGGCCGCCCAGCATTCCACCGAACAGGTTGTAGCGCTGCTGAGGGCGATCATTTCCGGTGAGATTGTTGAAGAATGAGTTGGCGTTCAGCTTGTCGTTTTCGAAAAAATGGAATACGCCACCGTGGAATTTGTTGGTGCCGGGGCGCGTCGTGATCTGGACCGAAGCGCCGCCGCGGCCGGTTTCCGCGCTGTAGTTGGCAGTCTGAATGATGACCTCGTCGACGGCTTCGAGGATGGGCAGATACCCTGGTTGCGCGGAGCCACCGCCATTGACGTTCAGATTCGAGAACTCCGTACCGACACCGTCCACCAGGATGCTGCTGGTGCCGGCGCGCCCTCCATTGATATCGCCATCGGCCACTCCGTTGCCGTATCCGGTGGGGTTGGGGACGACACCGGGCGCAGTGCGCAGCACGTTCGTTACGGTGCGCGAGACGGGCAGATTTTCAAATGCTGTGGCGTTGAAGCGCGTGCCTAGCGCCGCATCTTCGGTCTTGAGTAAGGGCGCCTCGCCGCTGACTGTGACTGCTTCGCTGACTGAGCCTAATGTTAGTTGCGTATCAATGCGCAGACGCTGTTCGGCGCCGAGCGCCAGGCCGGTTCGTACGAAAGATCGAAAGCCCGGAGCTTCCACGGTCAGCTCGTACTTCCCGGTCGGCAGCAGCGGCAGCACGTACACGCCCGCTTCGTTGCCTTTGGTTCGGTACACGATGTTTGTGTCCAGGTTCTTGGCCGCAACAGAAACGCCGGCGATCTTGGCGCCGGTCGGGTCTGCGACTTCACCGCTCATTGTGCCGGTGAGCATCTGCGCGGCGAGCGCCGTCGAAAGCAGGACGACAGCGAGCGCCAGACGAACAGCTTGCCGCCCTGTTCCGGCGGCTCGACCAAGACGGCTCCGGCTTTCCTGACAGGAAAATAATTGCAGTCGGTATTCTTTCCACATGTTCCCTCTCTTTTTCGATCAGAACTCGAAACGCAGTGCAGACTGCGTCTGGGCCATGGGTTTGGCGAGACGCCTGGTGTAACCCGCGTTATTGAAACTGCGATGATGACCGTTGTAATAAGGCAATCGGCGCCAGCTTCCAGCTTGATATTGTGCACAATGTTGTCGCCCAGGTCGGCGGGCAGTAAATGCAGCACGAACTGGCCGCTCCCATTCGAAGCGGCCGGGATTTTCTGCCCAGCCTTCGAATTCATTTTGGGTTTCTACGCTACTTGTACGACGGCCCCCGTGCTGTCGTAGCAGAAAATACCATCGGCGATCGCCACAATGAGGTTGCTCATGGCATCGTTTCTCCGGAGACAGTCTACTACATTGCGCAATTCGCCCGGAGCGCCGGTTGCCAAGCTGCCCCACAAATACGAACCCATCACTGATACGGTTCAGACGGTTCACTGCGTGCGAACTTCCTGGGCGCGGCAATCGTTGACTTAAGGCTCCGGAAATGCCAATCTTCGCTATATGAAATTCCGTTGCGGAATCGTTGCGTTGCTCCTTGTGCTTCCCTCCGGGATCTGGGCCCAGCCGGATCCAAAGACCATGGACCGGTTCGAGGAGGTACGTGCGCGCCTGCGCGTGGGCGAGCCGATCAGCGCCGAAGAGCAGGAATTCATCAAGAAGGTTCAGGCGGAGTTCAACGAGTACTACGTCAAGAACAACCCTCCGCGCGACTTTACTGGTCTTGTCCCGCTGTGCGACCTGGGGAAGAGGACCTACAAAGGCGAGGAAGGCGGACTCTATCCTGGTGGCGTCAATACGCCCCCGCCGGCTCACCTGAAACTGGGGATGGAGGCTACCCGGCAGATCGTTCCACGCGACGCGCAGGGCCGCGAGTCCAAGGACGGGAAGATCGTACTTCTCTCGATAGGCATGTCCAACACGACCATGGAATTTCAGGTCTTTGTGAAGCGGGCGGCCGAGGACAAGACTCTAAATCCGCACCTGGTACCCGTTGACGGCGCTCAGGGAGGGCAAGGCGCGGATGTCACGGCGATGCCGCAGGCGCGATTTTGGAAAGTCGTCGACGAGCGTCTTGCCGCCGCGCATGTGACTCCGGCGCAGGTCCAGGCGGTCTGGATCAAGCAGGCCTACTTTGGGCCCTGGCGGCCATTTCCCGGCGAGCCAAGAAAGATGCAGGATCTTCTGGTCGCGACCTTGCACAACTTGCACGACCGGTTCCAGAATCTGAAGATCGCCTACATGGCCAGCCGCATCTACGCCGGCTATGCCATTGCCGGGCTGAACCCCGAACCACACGCCTACGAGAGCGCGTTTGCCATCAAGTGGATCATCAAGGACCAGATGGCCGGAAACCCGGAGCTAAACTGCGATCCGGCCAAGGGCGCGGTGCGCGCTCCCTGGGTAGCTTGGGGGCCGTATTTGTGGGCGGACGGTGTTAAGGGCCGGAAGGACGGCCTGGTATACCTACGCGATGACGTGACGACCGCTGATCGTACCCACCCATCCCTGTCCGGACGGGAAAAAGTGGTGAACCTGCTGATGGACTTTTTCAAGAACGACCCAACCTCGCGACCTTGGTTTGTTCGGTGAATAGCTGATGAAGCTCGGCCTCAGGCCGAGGACTCCGGAACCCCGGGGTTGCGCCAACATCGCTAGGCGGCACGAGGGCGGTGGCTTTGATTGACACATCCGCCCACGCTAGTGGTCTGCGCCATGCAGAATGACGGTTATTCGCGACCACGTAGCGTGGGCTTCAGCCTGCCGTTTCGGCACGCACGAGTACGTGCGCCACGAAGAGTTGCCAGGGCGGGATGCCCCATACATCGCTTTATTTGCGCCGCAGCACACTAGCTGCGGACCTTTACCGCGGATCGCAGGGAAAAGACCAATGTGGTTTCAGCCGGTAACCTCACGTTCTTCCCTCCCGTGATGAACGCTCCGGTCGTTCCAGCCGCGGCGCCTGCACCTGCTCCGATCAAGGCTCCGATTCCACCGCCGGCAACGGCCCCGATGGCCGCCCCGGAGCCCGAACCGCCGCCGATAAAGGCGAGGTTTCGCTTCTTATGTGATCCACTGGTGCGGATCTCCGAACTGGTTGCAATCGAATAGGTGGCGCTGTGCAACAGAAACGAGTCCAGAGTGACACCGAGGTATGCCCGCCCCTTGAGCCGGCCTGATTTCTTCGACTGGATCACGCGGCCGTTGAAGCTGGCACCTTTCGGAACCACCACCCGGTCGCCGGACACGATGGGTTCGTCCAGATAGGCGACGAATCGTTGTCCAGGCCGGCTGCTCCTGGTATCGAGACTCTCGGCCAGGCGCACGCGAATTCGGGTTTTGGCGGGGATCGTTATTTCCGCCGATTGACGGGCGCCGGCCTGCGCACGCGAACCCAGAAATGGCGATCGTCGCGGACTGGGGGCGCTCACATCAGGCGCCGCCTGCGTAACCGCATGCGGCGTGTAGGCTGTGGCCCGCGACGAGTTTGCCGCGTCATTCGGCAGCGTCTGAGGAGGCAGCGTTGCTTGAACCGGTGGCGCGGAGTGATCTGCCGGCCCAGGATTCGCGGGGTTCCGGTTGACTCCCTCTGCCGTTGGAGCCGTCCCCAATTCGGCGGAGGCCTCCGGGACAATTGACTGGCTGGGCTGCTGGTTGCATCCAGCCAGCCACAGCACAACCGCGAAGGAACACATCGATATCGTTCTCATCTGACTTTTACCTCCAAAGCATCGAACAATCAGTGGTGGTCGTGGCCGTGGCCCCTGCCATGGGAATCCCGATCACGGTGGCGATCCCAGTGGTGATCGTGGCCGATGCGGCCATTATTCCCTTCCCAGTAGCCCTCAAAGTATTGCCCGCCATCGTAGCGAGGCATCGCCCAGACGGCGCCGGGGTACGGCGGCCGAGTCCAATAGCCTGCGTGCCACCTGTATTGGCGTCCGACCGGGTACCAGTAGCCTTCCACCCATAGGAACTCCGGACCCGGTACTGGAGGCCGAACGTACACCACACGGGGCGGCGGCGGCGGACCGATTCTGATCCCAATGGAAACCTGCGCACCGAACAGCGCTTGGCCGGCCAGCAATAACGCAGCGAGTAGTGTTACTTTCATCCGAGTATTCCGCTCCTCATCACCGGGCGGCCAGCAGGGCGATCAGTTGCCTGGCGGAACCAGTTCCGAATCCGGAGCCGGCCGCCGCGGCCGCAACAATCGGTGTAATTCTTACTGCCGTGTCATTTTCACTCCGGGGGACCGCGAGGTAACCCTGTCCCCCATGACGCATTTCGTGATGTCATCCATCGCTATTTCCCGCCTTCGGAGTCGAACATGGCCAAGGTCCCGGTGGAGTGCGATGCTGCATCGCTGCTGGCTGGAGCCGCGGCGGCACTGCCTTTCGGCACCAACAGATACCCGAGCACCGAGTACTTCGTGACGCGAGTGACCACCAATTCACGCGGCCTGTCGTCGCCCTGGTTGAAAAACGTTAAGGGCTGCTGGAGCCCGCGACCGTGGACCCAGATCGTTCTGCGATCCGGCATCAGCCACACCCAGCCGTCGAAACGCTGGTGCAAGATATCCGTATGGCTCACGGTTACGTTGACTCCGGGCGCCAGCTCGCGGTCGTGATTCACGCCCAGCTCAAACCCGATGCGCTCCCGATCCACCTTCCGGTGGATCGACTCCAAGTCGCTCCTGCTCCGGTCGCTCCGCTGGTCGACGCGCGCAATCTCGCGATTCAAGTTCGCCAGGGTAGCGTCACCGGCGTCCCTGGACTGGCGCAACTCCGCACGGAGGCTCTCCATCTCGCCGCGGTTCGCAGCCTGCATCTGTGTTAGCTGTTCCTGAAGGTTATTCAGATTGGTATCCGTCAATCGCTGGGCGGACTGAATCCGGTCCAGCTTGGTTTCCAGGTTTAGCGCGCGCCGGTCGAGTTCCGTCTGCACGTGCTGCTGCGTCCGGACGGCGATTTCGTCCGCCTGCTTGCGGGCGGCCCGCAGAGTGCCATCGATTTTGGCCTCAGCGGCGCCAAGGCGCTTGGCCCAGGCGTCCTGCTGGCTGGTCCAGTTTCGTAGAGCGTCTTCCGCCGCATCGATCCGCCGGCCGGCCTCGACAAGCTTGCCTTGCATCGCCGGCACGAGATTCGCCTTGCCGAAATACGGTCCGGCCGTCTGGTAGCCGTACACTCCCGCTGCTATCAGGGCCGCCAGGGTCACCACGATTACCGTCCATAGCGCCCCGTGCGGGTGCAGGGATCGTTCGTTCTCATCCTGGAGATCGCGTCTCCTCCCGTCTAGTGGGTTAGTCGGAATGGTCTCTTGCATGGTCTTACCTCCTGTCTTGGGCTCGACTTTCCCGCCGGTTCTTTGAGCGGGCAAGCCGAACAGCTCTTCTTCAACCGTTGTGCCGTGCTGAAACAACCCATCCTCCGGCGGAGCCGGATTGAACAATCTGTGACTCTGGCCTCAGGCTCTGGGAAACGAAGCGCCTCCGGTCGCTGTCGGCACCGCCTGTCGTTCCACCGCGCAATCGTTCGCTAACGGACAATCAGGGCGGCTCGATCATCAACAGCTTAGGAATCCGTCTGTCGCTTCCACCGCGCAATCGGTCGCTAACGGTGCCCGGAGCGGTAGCGACGCTTTTTGCGCATTCCGTTTCATGGGCGCTACTTCTCAATCGGTCGCTAACGGTGCCCGGAGCGGTAGCGACGGGTGGCGTGGTTCTCGCGCTTCTTGGCCCAGTGAGTAACAGGCCGGACCCTCCCGGGCCAGTCCCGTGGAGCAGCCGGTGGGTCAATTCCATCGACGCTCCCACGCCGGGGCTGTCCATGTGCTGCACCCGTCCGGCATCCAGACTCGCCGACTCCGGATTACTCCTCTCCTTCCAGACCGGCAGAATTGCAGTACACATGGGGATGGCCGAAGAGTTCCATTTGGTGCTGGGAGCAACAGTGCTCATGACGAGCATCCCAAGCTGTTCCGGAGTCGTGTTCCCGGCATGCTGATCCAGCAGTTGCATGTTCGGCCTCCCAACGTGTTTATTTGCAGCCCGCTCACCAAACAGACGGAAGCTATTGATTTAGCGAACTTGCGAGAAATTTGTTGCCTGGATGCTGCCCTGTAGGAGTGTAATTTCTTCCTGGTTTGGATCGGTCAATGTTGCCGAACTCAGCTAACATTGCAGAGCTGTCTGACACCTTGGCCAACACCGCCAACCGCTCGTGTCAGGCTGTTTCCATGAGCCGGAGGTACACCGTAGGCAATTAAAATTCCGACTGACGTGCCATATCAGAAGCGAAGCTCTAGCAAGAAGTCCACCTGATTGTTGTTGGATTTAAAAATGTCCGCGGGTGAAGAGACGAAATTCTCCCATCCCCAGCGGCTGTAGCGGAACTGAGGCTCCACACGAAGGTAGCGCGGTCCGACGCTGATGCCACCGCCGACGGAGAAGCCGGCGGCAAACCGATTCTCCATCTCCTGAGCGAGGCTGGAAGTTGCGTTCACGCGGTTCCCAGGAAAGACTCTGAGCGTGGTGTTTTGGTTGACACCTGCAATGTAGCGGAAGTTGGGTCCGGCCAGGAGGAACGGACTGAGCGGTCCGCCGAAAACACGAAACTTGAGCAAGACAGGGAACTCCCAGGTGTTGGCGACGGTGGCTCGATCGGCAATCGTGTCCACGCCGCCCGTGCTTGACGTGTAACTGTACCGCCGATAAAGCGCGTCGAATTCCAGGCCCAGGTGCAGCGGGAGTTTGAACTGCACGGCGGGTCCGATGACGTAGCGGTGATTCGCGAAAGAGTAGCGAATATTCGAAGGCGCAAGGACGTTGATGTCGTTGGCCTGGAAAGGATCGTTCAACTGCACGCCGCCGATCACACCGACGGAAACCGGCTTCTCATCTTTCTGAGCATAAGCGCAGAAAGGCAAGAGGAGGAACGGCGTGCAGAGGGCAAGGAAGTGGTGAGCTTTTTTGACCATATTGCATCCCCTTGCTTCGACGGACGGATTAGCGCTAAACCACGTTTCCAGAAAAAGAGTGTCACGGATGTCCGCAGTCTGAATCGGGCTTGGAAGTAGTTGATTCCGGGAATGAAAGGGGATTTGACTAGATGAGAGCGCCGCAGCATCCCCGCGGTCAGAATAAACGCAAGTGCGAATCAGACAAACCCAACCGTATCAGGCGGTTCGCGAAGGCGGAGAGCCGGCGCGGCCTACTTCTTGAGGAACGTCCCCCGGTCCAGTTCCTCGAACGCCTGCCGTAGCTGCTCTTGGGTATTCATGACGATGGGGCCGTACCACGCCACGGGCTCCCGCAACGGCTTTCCGGATACCAGTAGGAATCGTATCCCCTCTTCGCCCGCCTGAACTGCAAGCTCATCGCCTTGATCGAAAAGTACGAGCGAACGGTTGTCAACCTCGGCGGGAGGCGTGTGGCCCCACCATCCGGTGCCTTCAGTCGGCACCGCTAGAGGACCGGATGCGTTACAGAACTTTCCAGCTCCTCCGAAAACATAGGCGAAGGCTTGGCGGGTCGTCTCTATCGGGAGCGTCTTTCTGAGGCCTGGCGGAACCATCACGTCGAGATACATCGGGTCGGCGGCGATCCCGTCAACCGGACCCCTCTTGCCCCAGAAGCTTCCACAAACGATGCGCACCTCAGTCCCGTCGTCATCTTTGAGCACAGGAATGTCGGGTGCCTTCACCTCTTGATACCGTGGCGCCGTCATCTTCAGTGACGACGGAAGGTTTGCCCAGAGTTGGAAACCGTGCATCCGGCCGTCTGGATCTCCCTTCGGCATTTCCTGATGGATGATTCCACGCCCCGCTGTCATCCACTGAACGTCGCCAGCGCCGATAGCGCCGTGGTTCCCCATGCTATCCCCATGTTCCACGGTTCCCGCAAGAACGTAGGTGATCGTCTCGATTCCGCGATGGGGGTGCCATGGAAAGCCCGCTAAATAATCCTCGGGAATGTCATTCCGGAAATCGTCTAGCAGGAGAAACGGGTCGAAATCGGACGTATTGCCGAACCCGAACGCGCGGCGCAGATGCACGCCCGCCCCTTCCATCGTTGGCTTGGCCTTGATAAGCCGCTTGACGGGCCTGAGAGACATTTTAGCTCCTCCCTAAAGAGATTCTATCTCGCGCGAAGCAACGATGAAACGTAAGATTCTCTTCATTGCGTGCAGGTGTGCCGTTGGCGCCAGCGGCCGGAGGAGAAAATACTCCGGGCTTTCTGTCTGCCATATGGAAATCAAATCTGTCGTGGACAAGAGTGTTTTAAGCTGATGGAGGTGAATGAAGTATGACGAGAATGGCGCAACTGCTGACTGGGGTGTTGTGCACGGCCCTGCCGTGCGCGAGTCAGCAGACTCGTGAACCGCATACTTTTTTCAAGAAGTACGCGCACCTTACTGATATAGAGATTCGTTCTATCGAGCAAGGCCGGGCAGTGGCCAAGATTCTGCCCTCGGATGATCCGAACGAAATCTACGTATTCGGCGCTGTGTACGTGAATGCCGAGCCCGCGGAATACCTCAAGCTTGCAATGGATGTGAACAGGCTCGGCTCTCTCCATCAGTATCTGGGCGTGAAGAAAATTGGGGAGCCGCCCAGCCTTTCAGACCTGGATGGATTCAGACTCGAAAGCGCCGATGTGAGGAACTTACGCAATTGTAAGGCCGGGGATTGTGACGTGCAATTGCCAGCCGAGGCGATCCAGGTGTTCAGAAGGAGAATCGACTGGTCAAAACCAGACGCCGAAGGCCAGGTTAACCGCGAGATCCAGCAAATGGCACTCGCTGCTCTACGGGAGTATCAACAGGCGGGAAATGGCGCGCTGGCACCGTATCACGATCAGGACCAGCCCGTAGATATTTCAAAATACTTCCGGGCTCTGCTAAACCGCTCGAACGCACTTCCGGCGTACCTTCCGGAACTACACAAGTTCTTACTCGACTATCCGAAGGCTGAGGCTCATAACATGGAGTCGATGTTCTACTGGGAGCGCGTGAACTTTGGGATGAAGCCGACTTTACGTCTGAACCACGTGGTCACGTACGACTCAAGCGGCCCTGGAAGAGAAGCCCATGCGGTGGCCATTAAACAACTTTACGCAAGCCACTACTTTCAGGTGGCGCTCGATCTAAGCATTTGCGCCCGCGACACACAGGCCAGCCGGAAGGCGGGTTTCTTCCTGATCAGCTTAAAGGGATCCCGGCAAAATGGGCTCACTGGATTCACGGGTTCAATGATCCGAAGAGTCGTGGTTAGCAAAACGCGGAATAGCCAGGCGTCGGCGTTATCAAGTATCAAGCGAATACTTGAAAAGCGCTAGTGGTCTGCGGCGAGCAGATTAACCATTATCCAGCACGGCGCGGGCGCGCTTGACCTTCTCCAGGATGTCGGCTGCCTTGGCTGTCCAAACGAATGGTTTGGGCTTGTCGTTGTGCTTGTCGATGTAGTCGCCGATGGCCATGATCAATTCCTCGACATCACGGAAGACCCCGCGGCGTAGCCTCTGCTCGGTGAGATCGCGGAAGAAGCGCTCGACCATGTTGAGCCACGAACTACTGGTCGGGGTGAAGTACATGTGAAAGCGCGGATGGCGCGCCAGCCACTTCTGCACCTTCGGATGCTTGTGCGTGGCGTAGTTGTCGGCGATCAGGTGCAGGTCTTTGCTGGGCGGCGTCAGGTCGTCGATGACGCGTAGAAACTTCAGCCACTCCTGGTGACGGTGCCGGTCGTCGCACATACTGATCACGGTGCCATCCAGCGTGCTCATGGCGGCGAACAGCGTCGCGGTTCCATTGCGCTTGTAGTCGTGGGTCATGGTGCCGCAGCGACCCTTCTTCAGCGGGAGTCCAGGCTGCGTACGGTCCAGCGCTTGGATCTGGCTCTTTTCATCGGCGCACAGCACGATGGCGTGTTCCGGCGGGCTGAGGTAGAGCCCAATGATGGCTTCCAGTTTCTCCGCGAACTCCGGATCGTTGCTGACTTTAAACGTGCGCGACAGGTGCGGCTTCAAGCCATGTCTGTGCCAGATGCGACGCACGCTCTTCTCACTAAGACCCGCCGCCTCCGCCATCGTGCGGGTGCTCCACTGGGTCGCGTTGGCGGGGGTCTCCTGGGTGGTCCTCCGGACCACCTCCTGCACTTTGGCTGGTGTGATGGTTGGGGTACGGCCAGGCCGCGGTGCGTCTTTCTCCAATCCGGCCAAACCCAATTTCAAAAAACGCTTTCTCCAGCGAGCCGCTTTCTGGTTGCTGATGCCGATCTCGGCGGCGATCTCCAGATCCTGCTTGCCGGCTGCCGCCAACAGGACGACGCGCGCTCGTTCGACTTGGCGGGCAGGCAGCGACCGGCCCCGCGCCCACTGCTGCAAGACTTGCTTCTGGTCGTCGGTTAACACGATAGTGGGTGCGACACGCATGCGCTTCGTCTCCTGATTATAGAGACGTCGCTCTGTCGTTATTGGTTACTATTTAGGTCGCAGTACACTAGCAGCCGTGGAATTAAGGTCCATCCCACAGCGCGAGCCGTCCCTGAGCCGAAAGTCCCTTTGTACGCGGTCTTTCCATTGCTTAACGAAGAGTCTTGTCGTCGAAGCGGCCGATGTCCAGGGAGTTGGGCAGTACACCCAGGGTGACGAACGCGAACGTGAAGACTTTGGTGCCCGCCTCCAGATGTCCGCCAAATGCCTTATCGGCATCGGAAAAGGTGATGTGGGCGTGGACCCTGCCCTTTAGAACCATGCCGGAGACATTCACGATGTCGGCCGAAGCCTCCGGCATTTCGATATACGTGTTCTTCGATGGGAACGAGCGGTTGCTGACGACGTGATAGTGTGCGCGAAGCGCCGAACCGGCACCGCTAAGGATGACGGCGTTCTCGATTTTCTGTTCGCGCACCTGTTTCTCGATGCCTGCCAACAGGTCGGCCTGGTTGCGAAAACGCAGAAGCACAATGCGCTCGAATTGCGTGGAGACCGCCATGGAGTCGGGCACATCAGGGCTCAGCCCCTTGGCGTCTTCGGCAGGTGTGGTGGCCTTGACGATCTCGCGCCGTTGGACCGGCTGGGCCGCCAGGGAGAAGACAATGAGTAGAAGAATCGTGAGGTATTTCATAGTGTTTCCGGGTAGATGATACGACATCCGCACACGTTGCCGTTCGATGCATAATCCCCACGCCGAAGGATCTGGGCTCGCCGAATAGGGGCTTGAGGGATGGACGCGCGGCTTGCCCGAAGAAGTAAACTCCGCACGCATACGGGCCGGCGTTCTGCGGAGGAAGTTGCACCAGCATTGCAGTAAAATCAACCGCGAGGATCAAACAGCCTGCGTGCGCGAGGATGGCGGCTTCTATGCGATAGCGTGCCGAAGGATCACGCCAGGTATGTTTCAGAATGTCAGGTGGTCATCTTCGAACACACTTGAGGACACAGTGCGCGCGATTCGCGCCTGCGGACTGACAGTGGAACTGGGGCAGCCATGGTTCGACATCGATGAACCCTCAGACCTCTTACGGCTACGGAAATTGAAGGACCTGCCGCGACACAGCGCAGCTTGGCTGACCTCGAACGAACTGTGACTCAGGCTGCCCCGGCTTGCTCGCAGGCTTCCCGCACCGCATTTCGAATCAGTTCGCGCGAGGGGAGTCCGCTGCGCACGCCCGCGTCAGAATAGGTGCGGCACATCATCCCGAACGCGTTCGACGAACGCGCGCCGAGCTCAACGTCCAGACCGTCAATGCGGATGGTTGGTGAGCCGAGGAATCCGACTGCCTGTGCCATTGTGCTGTCCGTTACGTTCACCTTGACGACCTCACCCGAAACTCCCTCATCCCGCAATACCTCAAGTATCCGGTCTTGAGCCTGCTCGAAATGCGGACAGCCGTCAAAATAGAGAATCTCGATTTTCATTTTTGATCGCTCCCGATCTCCGGCTATTTCCGGGATTGACGTTGCAGGTCCGCCGGCACTCGAGTTCGGTCGAACGGCATCACCTTGACTACCCATTTCAACGGAACCGTCTCGGGCACAAAACACTGGCGGTGGTCGCAAGCCTGGTAGAGGAATTGGCCTTCGATCGCCAGTTGCCGGTCTTTGTCGAGCAGCGCCTCCACCTGTTGTGCGTTGCCCAACGTGATGGTTTGCAGCAGCCGGAATTGACCTTCATAGACCGGAACCGTCTCCTGAATGGCGGCCAGTCTTACGGTCTTTGATTTCGGAAAGACCGGAGCGTCTGGCCGATACGCTCCCGACTCGCTCAGTTTCAGAGCTACGGGTTTGTAACCCTGGACTCCCGGCGCGTAAACGTGAATCTGTCGCGGTAGAGTGACATCCAGACTGAGCGTTACGCGCTGCCCCGGCCGCAACTCGCCGCCGCTGACCCATGCCCGCAGAGTTGCGTGTTTTGCGGTGATCGCCTCCTGCTTTGGCATTTTCAGCCCGAACTGCCGTAGCAGTATCGACGACGCCGTGTCGCGCGTGCGGTAATCTTCCTCAAAGTACTTGGCCGTGACGACGCCGTGTCGGTCCAACACATAGGTGCCGGGGTGCGGGATGCCGAAGGCGGTATTTTCCTTGGGCACGGCCTGGTTCAGAATTCCGTAACGGCGTATGACCGACGAATCCGGATCGGACAGCAACGGGAAGCTGATGTGGGCGCGATCGGCGAACTGCTTGAGCACCGCTACGCTGTCGTAGCTGATTGCCGCCAGCCCTAGCCCAACTTCCGCAGTTCGAGAGGCACCGTAACTTTTTTCAGCCTACTCGAAGGCGGTTGGATCTCCAGAACAGGACGGTGGTCTTTTGTTTTCATCATCGCGTCTGTCGGATTTTCTCTCCCCGTCGTGAAAGTGCGCTGTAGTGTAGACCAACCCACTTGAAAACGCGCCCCAGATCCGTAGGATTGCTGTATGTACCTGCGGCGTTGCTACCGGCGCAAAGATGGCAAGCGGCACGCCTATTGGGCGCTGGTGGAGAGTTACCGCACGGCGCGCGGGCCGCGGCAGCGCGTGGTGGCCTACCTCGGCGAACTCGACGAGCGCGGCCGGCTCGGTGTTCGGCAGTGCGCCCGGGGCCGGAGCCCGACCTGGCAGACCGAGCTGTTTCAGGAGGCCGTCCCCGAGTATGTCGAAGTGGACCTGAAAGGGGTGCGGGTCGAGCGCAGCCGTCAGTTCGGCGGCTGTTGGCTGGGCCTGACGCTGCTGCGCGCGTTGGGGCTGCAGGAACTTCTGGAAGGGCTGCTGCCGGCGGGTCGCGAGGACGTGCCATGGGCGGTGATGACGCTGGTGTTGGTGCTGGGCCGGCTGCTGGACTGCTCCAGCGAGTTGCACTTGGCCGAGCACGGTTATGAGGCCAGTGCGTTGGCCGAGTTGCTCGGCGTGCCAGCGGCGAAGGTCAACGATGACCGGCTCTATCGCGCGCTGGACCAGTTGCTGCCGCACAAGCAGGCGCTCGAGAAACACCTCAAGCAGCGCTTGGGCGAACTGTTCCAACTCGACTACGACCTGCTCTTGTACGACGTGACCAGTACGTACTTCGAAGGCGAAGCGGCGGGCAACCCGCAAGCACAACGCGGCTACTCGCGCGATCACAGGCCGGACTGTAAGCAAGTCAACATTGCGCTGGTGGTGAGCCGCGGCGGCATGCCGTTGGGTTATGAAATATTCGCGGGCAATCGCAGCGACGTGACCACGGTGGAAGAGATCGTCGAAGCGATGGAGCGGCAGTATGGCAAGGCCAACCGGATTTGGGTGATGGATCGCGGGATGGTCTCGGCCGACAACGTGGAGTTTCTCAAGCAAGGCGGACGGCGTTACATTCTGGGCACGGCCAAAGGTATGCTGCGCAAGTTCGAGCAGCAGTTGCTGGCCAGCGATTGGCGCGAGGTGCACGAAGGCCTGGAAGTAAAGCTATGCCCGGCGCCGGACGGCGACGAACTGTTCATCCTTTGCCGCAGCGCGCAACGCCGGTTGAAAGAACAGGCCATGCATGAGCGCTTCGAACGCCGCATCGAGCAGAAGCTGGAAACGCTGGTGGAGAGTTGCCGGAAGCGTAAGCAGAATCCGCTTGTGGTGGCACAACGGGTCGGCAAGTTGCTGGGACGCAACACGCGCGCCGCCGGGTTGTTTCAGGTCGAGATCGCGCCGGACGCTCAAGGACGCGCCTGTCTGCAGTGGAGTAAGCGCAGCGACTGGCGCGACTGGGCACGCTTGAGTGAGGGCTGCTACTTGCTGCGCAGCAACGTGACGGACTGGACGGGCGAAGAGCTTTGGCGCGCGTACATTCAATTGACGGAGGCCGAGGCGGCGTTTCGCCTGCACAAGAGCGACCTGGTGATGCGGCCCATCTGGCACCAGAAAGAGCATCGCGTGCAGGCGCACATCCTGGTCTGCTTTCTCGCCTATGTGCTGTGGAAGACGATGGGGCGGCTCTGTCACCAAGCGGGGCTGGGAGACGAAGCGCGGAAGGTGTTCGCCGAGCTTCAGCAAATCTCGCTGGTTGACGTTGTGCTGCCGACGCGCACGGGTATCGCACTCCGCAAGCACTGTGTCAGCCGTCCTACTGAACACCAGGCGATTCTCCTGCAGCGGCTCGGCCTGAAACTCCCCACCAGCCTCGAAATCGCGGACTTGTAGTGTAGACTTCGCCGCCTCCGCGTTGCAGGGAAAGGACTTTCCTGCGCAACTGCGGAAGTTGGGCTAGTCCCTGGGCACGAATACGACCGGAATTCTCCTCCAACTCGACCAGTTGGGCTTTGCAGTATGGTCACCAATCGGCCGATCGGTGGAACACCAGCAGCGCGCCCTTTGGTCCCAGAATCGAACTAAGCGTCTGCGTTTTACCGTTCTGATCTTCCAAACGAAAGTCTGGAACCGGCTCACCCACGTTGGGACCGGTGGTGATGGCAGCCGCCATGGCCAAGCCGCACAACGCTATGCTCACGATTGGTGCTCGCATCGTTTCTATTCTCGCTCAGTGAGTGTAAGATTGAACGCGTTTCTTACACCCACCCTTGAGACCGATCGAATCAAGGCCAGGTTGCAGGAAGGAGGCCACGCATGAGATACACCTACGACATGATCGTAATCGGAGGTGGCGCGGCCGGATTGACTGCCGCGGGCATGTCTGCGGTGTTCGGCGCAAAGACAGCGTTGATTGAGGCCCGGAAACTCGGGGGTGACTGTACGTGGCACGGCTGTGTCCCAAGCAAGAGTCTGCTCCGGGCAGCCAAGGCCGCACATGAGATGCGTAGCGCCGATCGATACGGACTCACACCGGCGCTGGTCGGACATGATTTCTCTAAGATCATGGCGCGTGTACATTCCATCCGGGAGCGCGTGTACGAAGGCGCTGACGCGCCGCCCAATTTCGAAAAGCTGGGTGTTGAGGTCATCGAGGGCCGCGCCCGCTTTCTGGACCCGCACACGCTAGAGGTCGTACGGAATGGCGCGCTACGAAAGCTCAGTTCCCGGTACTTCGTCGTGGCCACCGGCAGTTCGCCGCGGACTCCGGTTTTTGCCGGCATCGAGGCCGCTCCACTTGTTAGTAATGAGACTATTTTCGAACTCGACCGTCTGCCCAGTCAGCTCCTGGTGCTAGGGGCGGGGCCGATCGGCATCGAGATGGCGCAGGCGTTCCGCAGGCTTGGCTCGGACGTCACGGTCGTCAACAACACTCCTGGAATCCTGGGACGGGACGACCCGGAACTGAGGGCCATACTGCTGGAAAGTCTCCGGCGAGAGGGCATCCGGTTCGTATTTGGGACGGAACTCGTACGCTTCAAAGCCGGCGCCGCTTACACAAAAAGCGGTGAACGCCTGGAGGCTGACAAGATCCTGGCTGCTGTCGGACGCAAACCAAACCTGGATTCGTTGAATCTGGAGGCGGCGGGCGTCAGGACTAACGGCAAAGGCGTAATCGTGGACGGCCGCTGCCGTTCTTCCGTGAAACACATCTACGCGTGCGGCGATGTCGCGGGGCGCTATCTGTTCACGCACTTCGCGGAGCACATGGCGAAAGTCGCGGTCACGAATGCCATCCTCCACGTCCCGGCTTCCATGGATGAGCGCCACATCACGTGGTCCACATTCACTGACCCGGAACTTGCAAAGGTGGGCCGCAGCGAAGAGGAACTGACGCGGGATGGTGTGAAGTACTCGGTCTACCGCTTTCCGTTTACGCAGTTGGATAGAGCCATAACGGACTCGGAGACCACGGGTCTCGTGAAGGTGTTCGCAAGCCGCTGGGGCCGGATTCTTGGCGTTTCCATCCTGGGCGCACACGCAGGCGAGATGATTGGCGAATACGCGCTGGCAATGCGGAATGGCGTAAAGCTCGACAAGGTATCGGCCACAATCCACCCGTACCCGACTTACGTTCTGGGAAATCGCCGTGCCGCGGACCTGTATATGGTGGCGAACCTCACTCCGTGGATGGTGCGAGGGCTACAGCGCCTCTTCGGGCTACGCGGAAGTTTGCGAGGCGTGACGGCGCTCAAGGGTGCAGCGTCATGATAGTGCGGCGCCACTTGATCTAAAAAAGAAACGGCCCGCGAAACTCCCTGATCTCTGTGAAGTGGCCAGCCTGTGTGAAGTGGCCTGATACGAGCGGTTGACGATATCGCCCAAACCAACAGACAGATATGAGTCTTTGGCTGGATTGCGGATTTCACTCTGAATTGAGGTTTACCGCGTTCCCGGGCCGTTAATTGACCGTCGAGCGCCTGCGTGCGGGCGTTTCAATCCGTTCTAGGTTTCTGAAAATACATAGCGGACGGTACCACTCAGATCTTGGCTGTCAGGCAACCGCTTGTCCATCGGCTCGAAGGCGGCTCTCTTCGCCGGTACTGCGGGCGGACCCTGTGGGTCAATAGAGAATTCGCGCGCGGATGGTGGTGGAGACCTGCTCCAGCCGGTGCTTGAGCATCAGGCCGCGGGCGCGGTCTCCGATCTCGATGTCGATTACGACGTATCCGATTCGGGAGTTGGTCTGCAAGTACTGGGCGGCTATGTTGATGTGCTCTTCGGAGAAGATGGCGTTGATCTCCGAGAGCACGCCGGGCTGGTTGCGGTGAATGTGTAGCAGGCGATGCTTGCCGGGATGTTCGGGCAGCGAAACTTCGGGAAAGTTCACGGCCGTAACCGTCGAGCCGTTGTTGCTGTACTTGATCAGCTTTTCGGCGACCTCGACGCCGATGTTGTGCTGGGCTTCGGCAGTGCTGCCGCCGACGTGCGGGGTCAGCAGGACGTTGTCGAAATCGCGCAGGGGCGAGACGAACTCCTCTTCGCCGCCGCCGGGCTCGACAGGGAAGACGTCGATGGCCGCACCTTGCAGATGCCCGGCTCGAAGGGCCCCGGCCAGCGCCTCGACATCGACCACGCTGCCGCGCGAGGCATTGATCAGGTGCGCGCCCGGCCGCATGCGCGCGAGTTGTTCGGCGCCGATCATCCCCTGTGTCTGGGGCGTCTCGGGGACGTGCAGGGTGACGACGTCGGCGGCTTCGAGGAGCGCTTCGAGCGAGGCCACTCTCTGAGCGTTGCCAAGGGCGAGCTTGGCGGCTATGTCGTGGAAGAGCACGCGCATGCCCAGGGCCTCGGCGAGGACGCCGATCTGCGTGCCGATGTGGCCGTAACCAACGATGCCCAGACACTTGCCGCGCACCTCGTGCGAGCCCGCTGCGGTTTTCACCCAACGGCCGCGGTGCGCCATGGCGTTGCGCTGCGGAATGCCGCGCATCAGCAGGACGATCTCCGCCAGCACAAGCTCCGCCACGCTGCGCGTGTTGGAGAATGGTGCGTTGAATACCGGGATGCCGCGCTCCTGCGCGGCCTCGAGGTCGACCCGGTTGGTCCCGATGCAGAAGCAGCCAATGCCGGTCAACTTGCTGGCGTGATCGAGTGTGCCGCGATTCAATTCCGTGGCGGAGCGGATTCCGATGAAGTGTGCGTCCCGAATGGCGGCGAGCAGCTCCGGGGCGGCGAGCGCCTTCGGATGCTCTTCGATTTCGCCGTAGCCATCCGCGCGGAAGGTCTCCGCCGCGCTGGCGTGCACACCTTCGAGCAGGAGGATCTTGATCTTCTTCTTGTCGAGCGAGGTCTCCATCATCTTAGACCGGAATCGCGCCGTACTTGCGAACCAGGTTGGCATTGTCCAGCGGCTGGTCGCTGTACTCGTCGTAGATGCCCACGATTACGCCGTCGATGGGCTTGATGTTGGCGAAGGTATCACGGAAGGCCGCTTCGACAAGCTCCCGCCGGTCAGAGAGGCGCCCGGCGGCGAGGATCTTGAAAGCCAGGCACGGGCGCCGGGTCTGCCTGATCATCTGGAACATGCGCGGTGGGTCTTCCTGAAGATAGACTTCGCCCACTGGCAGCGGGACGTAGCCGAGCAGGCGCTTTAGATCAGTGGCGCTACGATGCCGCTCGTAAACGCAGGTCATATAGTAGTCGACATCCCAGCCCTTGGATTCCACCGTGTCGACGACCGCGGGCATGTGGGTGGAAACGCCCACCAGCAAGCCGGCGTCTCGCACGCGCTTCAAGTAGTCGTTCATCTGATCGATTTTTCCGGACTTGAAGAGACGGTCGGAGTACTCGCCGTGATGCGCGATGGCGATGCAGCCGCCTGCGGCGAGTTTGGAAATATTGGCGCCATCGCCTGCGTCGATCGCCAGGAGGTTCATCTTGCCACCGTCTGCAGTGAGACGACGGTAGAGGTCCACGTGCCCGGCGCCCCCTTGCCAGCCGGTAATGCCAACCTCGCGGCAACGTCGCAGAGTCTTCAGGATCTGATCCGGTGTGTAGTATTGTTTCAGGCGGCGATTCAGGAAGACGGACGAATGCGATCCCGCGCCGAACATGTTCGAGCCGCAGATGAGGCGCGACAGGGAATGCTTGCCGAGCCGAATCTGGGGCAGTACCTCGCCCGCGGCCGGTGCCGCCGCAAGACTCGCGAGGATTCCGCCGCATTTGAGAAAATCGCGCCGGTCTTGCGCTCGCCGTGTTGTCCAGGACATCGCAGCAATCGCTCCTTGCGAAACAGTGTATCACTGGCCATTCCATGACAGAGTGAATTTGTGTGTCCAACCTTGCTGCTTGTTTGTGCCACTCGACTCGCCTAGGACACGCACGTTCATTTCAGCCTGCGCCATGGTTTCTGAGTTACTGAGGTGGCTATCGGAGGGGAGCTGAAATGAGACGAGCCAAGATGCGGCTGAGGAGGATCGGGGCGGAATCTACAACGACCGGAACTGCCGCGTGGATCTTCGACGGACTCACACGCGGCTTCCCGGCAACTTCGTTCCTACGGAAGTGAGCTTACTTGGCCTGGTTGGGGGCGTCTTTCTGCTGCTTCGCGCCCTTTTTCTTGGGGTCTGCCTTTCCCTTGCCCTTTCCCTTGCCCTTACCCTTTTCTGAATTCGCGGGGGCTTCCTCAGCGAACGTGACGGCCACGGTGCCAAGCGCGAGGCACAGTCCCAACATCAGCGTCATTAGTTTCTTCATCGCAATTCTCCTTTTAATCTGGGACGAACTTTCGTCATTTTGGCACAACAGTATAAAACGACACACTAAGGGCCCTTTGATACTTACGTTAAAATCACTTCATGTCGTGCTGTCGAATGCGGCTCGTTCTAGCGTCCCTGCTCCTGGTGGCGGCGGCAATTGCGGCCTTACTGGCAGGCAATCCAGGGCACGGCTCACCGCTGTGGCCGGGCGCGTGCCACACGGTCGAGGAGCGAAACCAGGCCGTATTGCGGGGGATCGAGTTCATGTATCGTTTCTCTCGCACGCCCGACTACTTTCGGCGCTGGGGACACGATCTTACCGGTGCGTTTTATGGAATCGCCACCACCTCCGCTAATCGGGAGCTTCAGCGAAGGGCGTGGCGCATGGCTCACGAACGGGCGCTCGAATGGCGGCGCCTGCATCCCACCATTCCTCCAGAAGCCGACCCGAACGACATGACGAACCTAATTTGGGGAAACGACACGGCTGAACGGCTCGGCGTGCCCGACCCGCGAATGAGTGGGGCGCTTAGGGCGGCGGTGGGGCGTTTCACTGTGGTCGACTACCTGGGGTTTGACCCAACCCGCGAGCCACCACCTACCGATCTGCCTGAACCGTGTGAGAGATGTGCGCGGCAGAACGGACGTGGCGCGACAGTGTGTTCGCAGTGCGGATCCAAGCTCGTATTCTTCAATCGATATGCACTTTTCCAGGACGCGCTGATTAATACGTCCACCTGCGATCAGGCTGGAATTTCGCTCGGCGCACATTACAAAGACGTGCTGAGGTGGCTGCCTGCGATGCGACCCTGGCCGGATCACAAGCCAGACAACCAGAAGGATTACTACGCCGGCATCTACTGCGCCACGCACGTGATTTACACCTACAACAAGTACAGCCGGTTTCGCTTGCCACGCACCTGTTTCCCGGATGAGTTCGAGCATCTGAGAAACAACCTCCAGCGAGCCGTTCTGGACAAAGACCCGGAGATTTTGGGCGAATACCTGGACTCGCTGCGATCCTTCGGGCTGGCATTCGAAGATGCCTCAATTCGGGGCGGCTTCGATTTCCTGCTGTCGATGCAGAATCCCGACGGAAGTTGGGGCGATATGACAGACCCCGATCCGTACGCGCGTTATCATACGACGTGGACGGCGATCGACGGGCTGCGGGACTACCTTTGGCCGCAAGTTCTGCCCTGCCCGGTGTTCTAGAGCAGTTTCGATTCAAGCGTTAACATATTTACAAGAGCCGAAGTAGTTGGCGCATTCGTTCGGAGAGAGAGTGCCGAGCAGTGTGCCGATCTCCTTCCAGAGGGCGTCGACGATGCGGGTGGCGGCTTTGCGGAGCAGCGCTTTGAGTTTGGAGAAGAACTCCTCGATCGGGTTCAGGTCGAGCGAATAGGGCGGGAGGTAGAGCAACTTCGCGCGGGCGGCCATGATTGCTTCCCTGACTCCGCGCACTTTGTGGCTGCTGAGATTGTCGAGGACGACGATGTCGCCCAGCGCAACGCCGGAACCAGGAAGCCGCGCGTATAGGCCAGAAACATCGCACCATCCATCGGCCCATCGGTGACCATTGGCGCGATCAACCGGTCCTGGCGCAATCCGCCCACTAAGGTCGTCGTTTTCCAGTGGCCGTGCGGGACCGAGGCCACGCAGCGCTGGCCTCGGGGCGACCGGCCGCGGCTCCTGGCCATGTTGGTCGTTGTCCATGTTTCATCAATAAATACGAGCTTTTGCAGGTCAAGGCCGGGTTGGCTTTCGCACCACAGGCAACGCGCCATCTGCACGTCTTTCCGCTCTTGCTCGCTGGCGTGCAGGTTTTTTTTAAAGAGTGAGGTTCCACTTGTTTAATTGATGCCACAGTGCGGGAACCTTGATCTGAACCCCCTCCTTGGCCAGGCGCGTACAGATCTCCGATAAGGTCAGGTCCACTTCGGCTTCGATCCAGGCGCGCAACTGGGACTCCAGCTCAGCCACGCAGGAGCGCCGGTGCCCCCCGACGCGCAGACTCGAACGCCGCCCGTCCTGTTGCCAGCAATCGCGAACCTGATAGACCCAAACCCGGCTTACCTCAAACCGGCGGGCAATCTCCGCCGGACGATCTCCGCGCTCCAGTGCTCGCAATACCCGATCCCGCAAATCCTGCGAATAGGCGCGCATCCGTCCCCTCCTTTGAGCATAGGGGCAGTATACCGCAACTCGTAAATAGTTAAATCGAAAATGCTCTTGTGTCCGGTTTGACGTTGTAAACACGCCATTGCTCGCCGGTGATATCACTGGCAAACAAAGCACTTGCGATCAGGAACACTACACCCACGACCGCGATCACGAGAATCGCTCTCTTCAGAGTCTCTCTCCTTATGGCATGGCCAGGATCAAAAATCAGCGGCTTGATGTACACTTGATAGGAATTTGGGATCCAAGATGGAAATCTCGGTTCAATTCTTAATGGGAGAGAGCTACCTGATGATTCGAGTCTTTGCAGTTCCACTTTTGTCCCTGATCGCCACGCTCGCGGCGTTCGGGCAGACCGGCCAGATTACAGGGCAGGTTTCCGACCCCTCGGGGGCGAGCGTGCCCGCGAGCGCGGTGGTGGTGACCAACACGGGGACGGGCATCAAGAACAACACGCGCACCAGCGCGGAAGGCTATTATACGGTGCCGTTCCTCGATCCGGGATATTACGAGATCAGCGTCACGATGAGCGGTTTCAAGACGACCACGCGGTCCGGAATCAAGCTTGACCTGGGACAGGTGGCGCGCATCGATTTCCGGCTGGACGTAGGGACGCAGAGCGAGCAGGTGGTGGTGACCTCGACGGCGCCGCTGGTGCAGAGCGAGACGGCATCGCAGGGACAGGTGATCGGTGAAGCGGCGGTAGTGGACCTGCCGCTCAACGGCCGCAACTTCACGCAGCTCACCACGCTGACGCCGGGGGCCTACACGGGACCGCAGACCAATTTCACCAAGGGCTCCACGGTGACGGTGAACGGCATGCGCGCGTCGAACACGGCATACGTGGTGAACGGCATCAACACGACGGACCAGGACTACGAGGGGACGGCGATTCTGCCGCCGCCGGACGCCATCCAGGAATTCAAGGTGCAGACGAACAACCTGGGTTCGCAGTACGGGCTGGGGGGAGCCGTGATCAGCCTGGAACTGAAGTCGGGGACGAACGCGCTGCACGGGGTGCTGTACGAGTTCTTGCGCAACGACAAGCTGGACGCGCGGAACTTTTTCGCGCAATCGGCGCCGACTTTGAAGCAGAACCAGTTCGGGTTCGCGGTGGGCGGTCCGGTGATCAGGGACCGCACGTTCTTCTTCGGCGATTACCAGGGCACGCGGGTGCGCAACGGGCAGACGTCCAATTCGGTGGTGGCCACTTCGGCGATGAAGGAGGGGGATTTCGCGGGGCAGAAGACGATCAAGGACCCGCTCTCGGGGCTGGCGTTTCCGAACAATCGCATTCCGGCTGACCGCATTTCGCCGCAAGCGAGCTTCTTCCTGCCGTTCTTCCCGCTGCCGAATTCGGCGCAGGGGACGTACGTGAGGACGGCGAACGGGCAGAGCGACACGAACCAGTTCGACATCAGAGTGGACCACCAGATCCGGAACGGGGACAACCTGAAGGCCACGTACATGTTCTCGCAGCCTTCGGTGTTCGTGCCGGGGTCGTTTCCGGAGAACGGCGCGGTGACGACCTCGCTGCGGCACCAGTCGGCGGGGATCAGCGAAACGCACGTGTTCGGGCCGAGCGTGGTGAACGAGTTCACGATCGGTTTCGTGCGGCTGCGGAGTTCCGGCGCGCAGCAGGGACTGGGGAAGAACTACACGGTGCAGTCGGGCATCGGCGGTTTCGAACTGACCAGCGGGGCCTACCCCGGGTTCCCCACGATTTCGCCGACGGGCTTCGCGGCGTTGACCAATAACGCCTTCCAGCCGCTGAATTTCCGGGAGAACAACTACAACGTGCGGGACCTGATCACGATCGTGAAGGGCAAGCACGTGATCGAAGCGGGGGCGGACCTGACGGGGCACTCCAACTTCACCACCAATTCGGCGAACAGCCGCGGCACGTTCACCTTCAACGGGACGTACACGGGGAACGCGTACGCGGACTTCCTGACGGGGATTCCGTTCCAGGGCGGGCGATCATTCCCGCGCGACCTGTTCGGGTACTACACGCGGCAGTTCGAGCCTTTCGTGCAGGACAGTTGGAAGGTCACGCCGCGGCTGACGCTGAATTTTGGCGTGCGATACTCCTATTTTTTCCGGCCCTGGGCGATGCACAACGTGTTGAGCTCGGTGGATCCGGCGGCGAACCGCATCGTAGTGGCGAGCGAGTCGGACGGGACGATCCGGATGGACGCGCAGCAGGTGGCGAAGTACGTGTTCCCGCTATTCTCGGACATCATCGTGCCGTCGTCGAAGCTGGGGATGGACCGCAGTTTGCGGGACTCGCACAAAAAGAACTTCGCGCCGCGGCTCGGAGTGGCGTGGCAGCCGGGTATGGGGTTCGTGCTGCGGGCGGGGTACGGGATTCTCTACTCGCGCACCCAGGGCGTGCAGTATGAGGGCACGGTGGCGGGGGCAAACCTACCGTTTTTCGCGGACCAGTTGGGGGTGTTCAATACCACGCCGGCGCCCACCAAGACGCTGGCGAACTTCTTCCAGCCTATCGCGGTGGGAGCGTTCGCGCTGCCGCCCGGAACGTTCTACCAACTTGACCCGGCTTCGCAGATTCCGTATTTCCAGCAGTGGAACTTCGCCGTGCAGAAGGTGCTGGGCGGGGTGGTATCGGCGGAGGGGGCGTATGTAGGCAACAAGGGGACGCACCTGGCTTGGTCGCGGCCGGTGAACGTGCCGCTGCCGGGGGCGGGTACGATCCAGACGCGGCGCATGAACCAGCGGTTTTCGGCGGGGAACCTGATCGAGCAGGCGGACAGCTCGATCTACCATGCGTTCCAGGGCAAGTTCGAGACGCGGAGATGGCGCGGGGCGAACCTGATGGGGACCTTCACGTGGGCCAAATCGCTCGATTACCAGGCGAGCGATTCGCAGACTTCGCCGGTGCAGGACCCGAACAACATGCGGGCGGAACGCGGCATCGCGGGGCAACCGGCGGCGCGGTTCACGCTGAGCGCCGTGTACGCGCTGCCGTTCTTCCGAAACGGCAACGGGCTGGTGTCGCGGGTGTTGGGCGGCTGGGAGATGACCAGCATCTTCATCGCGCAGTCGGGGTCGGCGTTCACGCCGGTCATCAGCACGGACCCGGCGAACACGGGGACGTCGAAGCGGCCGAACCGGATCGGTAACGGCGCGCTCGAGAACCGCTCGATCGGGAAGTGGTTCGACGTGAGCGCGTTCCAGGTGCCGGCGGCGTTCACCTACGGCAACAGCGGGGTGAATATTTTGCGGGGGCCTTCGCGGACGAACTGGGATTTCGGGCTGTTCAAGGAGTTCGCAGTGAAGCGGATTTCCGAGGCGTCTCGAGTGCAGTTCCGGAGCGAGTATTTCAACATAACCAACACGCCGAAATTCGGGAACCCGAATGCGAACATCCAGGCGCCGGCGGCGGGGCAGATCCTGTCCGCGGACAGCCCGCGGGTGTTGCAGTTCGCTTTGAAGCTGTTGTTCTGACTAGTGCGGGCAGCGCCGAACCCGGAATCTTGGCGGCTGGCCTGATGGCGCCGTTTGGAGCCAACTTCCATGTGGCCGGCCATGCGGGAGTTGAGATTCATGGGTCGACAGTGCGGCGCTGCGTTTCGGCAAGGAGATGGCGCCGAAGTTCAAGCGGGCGGCTCGGAAGTTGTACTGTGCGGCGAATGCTGGTGGTAGCCGGTGAGGTGCTTGTAGCTTTCGAGCGCGTTGTAAATGATTGGACAGTACGCGGCCCAGCGGGCGAGCGACGACGGGCGGCTGCCGAGTGAGTGTGTGCCGGCCGCGACGTGGGGGAAGCTACGGCAGGTCTTTGGACGGGCCTCGTAGATCATGCACAGGTTGCCGTCCAGGAAGACGCACCCTTCCCTCGAATTCAGCAGGATTCGCAAAGCGGGCGCGTCGGGATCGGGAACGGTGTAGAGGCGGGCGACTGACTCCGAAGCAACACCGAGGTGCCGCGCGATGTCTTCGATCTCCGGCTGGTTGACGGGCACTACCGAATGGCGGCAGCAGTTCGCGCACGCGGTGCAGTCCACGTGCTGCCGCAGTTCGCTCGCCACGATTTGAAACGATTTGTCGGCGTAGTGCCGCGCAGAAAGGTAGCGGCGAAAGGCGAGGTTCTCTTTCTCTTTCGCGGTTCCGAGCCGAAAGATTTCAGCTAGGTCGGTAACCACACCTGAGGATACTCCCGCGCTGCCGGGCAGGCAAGCCGGAGGCGACGGCATCGAACAACGCCGGGACTCTCGCAGAAGGAGTCGCGCGCCGGCTTAATCAGCGCAGCCTGCCTGCATCTCACACCCTCACGGATGGCAAGCAAGAGATGTGCGCAGACCGAAACGGCCCCTCGCCGATTACGGCCGTGCTGAATTGGACGGCTCTCCTGAAGAAAGGACCGACCCGCGTCTACGGTAGTCTGCAAACGAAGTTTGCCGCGTCGTCGATGCTGCCTGTGCCCTTGTATTTGGCTACCTGCGGATAGGGACACAGCGGCCGCGTCCGGTCGACTTTTCCGTTCGTGCTGTGCGACGCGGTGATGCTGTCGGGCGCTTTCCCATCCTCCACCCAACGATCGAGTGTTCCCACCTTGTCGAACACATTGGGCCCTTCCCCGCCGCCGCAATGCGCCATCCCTGGCACCATGAACAGCCGGATGTTGTTCCCGGTTTTCGGGGCCCCTTCGAGGGCGTCCTGCACGCTCTGGAAATACTTCACGGTGTTATACGGCGAGACGTTCTGATCGTTCCAGCCGTGGTAGAGCAGCAGCTTTCCGCCGCGCGCAACGAATTTCCGGAGGTTGGGGTCGGTGGCGTTCATGATCAGGTTTTCGGGCCGTTCAAAGCGGGCGTTGTCCCTGGTGAAATCGAACGTGCGCCAGTCCCAGGCCGGATCCTGAAACACCACGTATTTCAGTTGGTCGACGATGGCGGCGTAGGGCTCGGGCCCGCCGCCCATCACGGCCCATGCCAATTCGCTTCCCGGCGCCAGCGAGCCAAACAGCTCCTTGCCAGTACGGGGATTTCTGCCGGACATGTACACCTTTCGCGCTGCCTCCACCTGCGGCGCTGTAAGACAATCGGGACCATCAGCATTTTTGCATAGCAGGACGCCGGGGTCGAATTTGCACCGTGTGGGGTCCTCGATCAATCCGTCTTTGAGACCGTCGGTGGCATCGCAGGCCTCAAGCACCGCCTTGTGAATCAGCGGGTACTTCGCCGGAGGGATGTAGCTGGCCGGGTCCTTAAGCAGCGCATGTGCGATCCACAATGCCATGGCCGTTCGATTACCGGGAGCTCCCGCGATGATGCCGTCGAAGTCCTCGGGAAACATCTGCGCCTCCTTGAGCGCTTGTCGTCCGCCGGTCGAACACCCATTCCAGTACGATCGCCGCGGCGCGTTGCCATAAAATGCCTGGATGATGGCTTTGGCTTTGACCGCCATCTCGTGTTCGGAGCGCCATGAGAAATCGATCAGTTTCTCGGGATGTCCCAACGCGAAGCTGCCACCGCTGGTGGAATGGCCGGTATCGGTTGACGCGGTGGCATATCCGGCTTTGACGGCTTCGGCCATTGCCGCATAGCTGATCACGCCGGCCCACCCACCGTTGCCTACCGCTTGAAACTTCCGGTTCCAGCCAGCAGCGGGAAGCCACACCTCGATCTTGATATCCGAATCAGTGGATGGTGTCAGAGTCGCCGCCACGCGGCAGAACTCCGGAACGCTCTTGTACGCCCCGGCCCTCCCGCCGGCGGGAGGCGAGAACGCCCCGGCGGACACGAGTTGCGCCACGGTGATCTTCGCCGCGGGAAGCGACAAAGCCGCCAGACTCTCGCACGACGCGGAATACGCGGGCGCGGCCAGTGCACAAACTACCGCCGCCCAAACCATCGGAGTGACTTTCACGCGGACCTCCTCGAATTGCCGCCGTTTCCGACCCACACCGGTATGAAAACGCAGCGAGACCATTGTAAGCCACGCGAGCCGTCAACATTTACTACCGGATCCGTGGCGGCGGACTTGGAGACGCGGCGGGCCGGGTCGTTTCGGAGCGTGCGGTTGCTCTGCTTCCAAGCACCCGACGATCCAGAAACTGAGGGATCAGCCTATCTTGTCTGAAAGACCACAAGCGTTACGCACCCGGCGTGAGCCTGGTAAGGGATGGGGAGATGGTGCTGGAAATGGGGTGGACGGCGAGGACCGGCCATGGGAGACTGGGAGCACCTATGCAACGACATTGGACGCTCGCTGTCACTGTATGTCTCGGTGCGGTGCTCTGTCTGCCCGCCACCATCAACTACAAAATCAGTGCCCGCTACCCGGTGCCCGGCACAGGTGGGTGGGACTACGTGACGTTCGACGGGAACGCGCGCCGCCTCTACGTCTCGCACTCTACCCAGGTGGAAGTGCTGGACGCCGATACCGGGAAGGTCGTCGGCGCCATTCCCGATACCCCGGGCGTGCACGGTATCGCGATTGCGGCTGGCCTCCAGCACGGCTTCACCAGCAACGCCCGCGAGAATAAGGTATCGATGTTCGACCCGGCCACGCTGCGACTGATCAAGAAGATCGACGTGGGCAAAGGACCGGATGGCATCTACTTCGATCCGGATTCCAAGCGCATCTTCACCAACAACCACGGCACCCACGACATTACCGCGATCGATGCCTCCACCGGCGAAGTGGTGGGCACGGTGAAGTTGGCGGGCGACGGCGAACAGGCCATCATCGGCGGCGATGGGCTGATCTACGTCAACAGCGAGGACACTGCAGAAGTCGTGGCGTTCGACCCGAAGTCCCTGGCCGTCAAGAAACGTTACCCGATCGGCGTGGCGAAGACTCCCACAGGTCTCGCCTATGACGCCAAAACAAATCGTCTCTTCATCGGCTGCCGCACGAAGCCGACGATGGTGGTGATGGACGCGGCTTCGGGCAAGGTCATTACCAGTTTCCCGATCGGCGCGGGAGTGGACTTCGCCGGCTTCGATCCCGAGTCGCGGCTGGCCTTCTTCTCGTGCGGCGAAGGCACGCTCAATTTCTTTTACGAAAAATCGGCGAACGAAATCGAGGACGCCGGCGCGCTAAAGACGCAGCCGAGCGCCAAGACCCTGGCGTTCGACCCGAAGACCAAAAAAATCTTCCTGCCGGCTGCCGAATATCAGGAATCGCCGGCCGCCGAGCCCGGCAAACGGCCGCAGCGCAGCGTCAAGCCGGGAACGTTTGTGGTGCTGGTGGTAGCACGCTAACCGCTACTGTCCCAATTTCAACGGTTAGCCGAACTGCAGCTCGACGAGAGCAGTGCAGTATCAGTGCCGCGTTTGTCGCGCTCCTTGTCCGCAGCAAGAACCAGATCCGCAGCGCGGAGCGATGTTCTGTAACCGTGAACTCGCGGTAAGTGCGGGTCTGCCGGGCGGAGCCGGCGGATCGCGGGTGCAGATTTCCGAAGCGAGCTGCTCGCACGATTGTCCTCAGAATGTCAGTTTCATTCCGAGCTGCAACTGTCGTGACGAACCAAGATCGCCGCGCGCCGTACGGGTAGATGTGATGCGGCCGAAGTCGGCCGACGTGAATGTGCGCGTCGGTTGGTTGAAATTCGGGTGGTTCAACAGGTTGAACGCCTCGGCCCGGAATTGAAGCCCAATGTGTTCCCGGATTCGCGTCACTTTGGCGATCGACAAATCAAGATCCTCGAGGCCCGGCCCAAAAATGATATTGCGTCCCGCATTGCCGAACGCGCGCGGAATGCGCACGAAAGCGGCTTTGTTGAAAAACAGGTTCGGCGATGGATCCGGCAAGCTGATCGACTGGCCGAAAACCACATTCGGGCGATCGAACGCCTCCAGACTTCCGCTGCCATCTGCCAGCAGCGGAATCACCGGACTGAACGGGTTGCCCGTCTGCACATTCAGAATTGGCGAAATGGTCCAGCCTTCCGCCAGCCTGCTCATGAACGCGCCGTTCGCCCGGAACGGGAACAGGTAAACGCCGCTCAGCACAAAGCGATGCTGTGCATCGAAGTCTGAGAGTGCCCGTTCCGCGCTCAACAGCCGGAAATTCTGCGCTTCCGGATTCGAACTGCCGACCGAGTTGTTATCAATCGATTTCGAGAATGTGTACGACGTCGAGAAGGTCAGTCCTTTGGCGAGCCGGCGATTCGCGCTCACCCACATTCCGTTGTAATTGGAATTCGATGAGGACTGATTCACGTTGATCGTGGAATACCCCGCGATCGGCCGCAGGCCGTTGATGCCCTGGTTATAGTCGCCATTGATGCGCAGGTGTCTTCCCTGCGATCCCACATAGGCAACCTGAAATACCGTGCCGGCTAGTGTAGTGTCTCTAAAATAGCTTTACAATGGCCGATCTTTTCCAGGATCTTGTTCACGCTCGCTGTCCAAACGAATGGCTTCGGTTGCTTATTGTTGTGGGCCAGATATTCGTTGATCGCCTGTTCCAGTTCTCCCACACTGTGGAAACTGCCACGCCGAATACGCTTGTCGGTGATCTCGCGAAACCAGCGCTCCACTAGATTCAGCCATGAGGAACTCGTGGGTGTGTAGTGAAGTTGAAATCGACCGTGGCGCTTCAACCATCGTTGGACAGCGTCATGCTTGTGTGCCGAGTAGTTATCCAGGATGAGATGCAAGGTCAGATCGGCTGGCGTTTCCCGATCGATCTTTCGAAGGAACTTGAGAAACTCCTGGTGCCTGTGCCGCGCCATGCACTCTCCGATCACGGTTCCTTCGAGCACGTTCAGGACGGCGAATAGTGTCGTCGTGCCGTGACGTTTGTAGTCGTGGGTCATCGTACCGCAGCGGCCCTTTTTCATGGGCAGGCCCGGCTGCGTTCGGTCTAAGGCTTGAATCTGGCTCTTCTCATCGAAACATAGCACCAGTGCCTTGTCCGGCGGATTCAGGTATAGGCCCACCACGTCGGTGAGCTTTTCTACGAACCGCTTATCCCGCGACAATTTGAAGGTCTTACTGCGATGCGGCTGCAAACCGTGGGCGTCCCAGATTCGTTGCACTGTGGCTGGGCTGACGCTTTGTGCGACCGCCATGGTTCGCACGCTCCAGTGCGTAGCGCAGACCGGCTGGCTATGCAGCGTGGCCTCCACAATCTGCTTCACTTTCTCGACTGAAACTCCCGCCTTGCGGCCACGCCCAGGCTCATCTTCGGTGAGTGCTACCGGCCCGCTGCTGAGAAAACGTTGCCGCCACAGAATCACCGTCGGACGGCTGGTCTTCAGTTCTTGGGCGATCCGCCGATTCGGCTGGCCGCTGGCTGCCAACAGCACGATGCGCGAACGAAAAACGATCTTCTGCGGCGTGTTGCGGGCATGGACCCACGCTTCCAACGTGCGCCGCTGGTCTGGATCTAAAGCTAACGGTTCCGCCACGCTCCACATGGTACATCCAGTATGCCCGCGGAACGAACCATTGTAAAGTTATTTGTGAGACACTACACTAGCTCCTGCTGAATATTGAAATTGTAGGACCACAACCGGCCGCTCCGGAAATTCGGATCTGTCGCCTGCGCGGCAATCGTAGAGGCTGTTCCAGCCGGCTGCGAAAACGGAGCATTGATTGCTACGTTGCTTGTAAAACTGACCGCCAGCGCAAAAGGCGGGTTCGATGAGAGGTTGGAAACCAGGTTAGTCACCGGTTGGTCGTAATACAGTCCCGTACCTGCCCTGATCACCGTCTTCCCTTTCCCGAACGGATCGTAAGACATGCCAAGCCGCGGGCCAAAGTTTGTAAAACGCCGATTGTAAGGGCGTTCCACGCCATTCGTGCCCACCGGGGTCAGCGCGTTCGTTACGAAGTCGAAGACCGCCAAACGGTTGTGAACCTCGTTTGGCACGCCGTTGTACTCCCATCGCAGGCCCAGATTCAAAGTGAGCCGGCTGTTCACCTTGAAGTCGTCCTGTGCGAAGCCATTAAACGCGCTCACCCGGATACTATTCGTCACAGGCACCCTGGTCTGGGTTGACGAAGATGGCGTCCCGGCCAGAAACGTTCCCAACGACGCAAACGTGATCACGCCGCCGGTGGCATTGTTGAAATTGTTATTCCGGAATCTGCGGAACTCGCCGCCAAACTTCAGCGAATGGGCCCCGCGAATCCAGGCCAACGTATCGTTGTACTCAAAAGTGGTATCGCCTCTTCCTTGTGGAAAACCATCGATCCCGCCGAATCTCATGACGCCCGACACATTGATGGTGGGAAAGACTGCGGAGCCTGTGTTCATGCCGTAGTCGAGCGGATTCAGATTGCCCAACACATCCGGCGAAAACGTGATGTGCACGCGATTTAAGCCCCCGCGCAATTCGTTTGTGATTCTCGGCGAAATCACGGCGGTATAACCGAGCGATAACAGGTAGCGCCGAGCGGGCCTGGTATCGCCAAAGCCCGGAAGCGTGCTCAGTTGAAGCGTCGGCTCGGTGCGGCTGTCGCGGTTGGAGATGAAATTCGCAAAGAACAAGTGGCGCGAGGAAAAGCTGTGATCGACACGCCCCGTAAACTGGTTCAACTCCCGTTTGCGGGGAGCACTCCCCAGGAAGCGGTTTGCAGAATTCGGAGCCGGAATCAGCGCCAGCAGTTTTGGGGTCACCGGATTCGTTACCGCGGCACGTTCTGCCGGCGTGGGCACCTGCGAATTGAGCGTCGCGACCTCGCGCCCCTGGCGGCCTTCGTAACTGGTAAAGAAGAATGTCTTCCTGCGGATGATCGGGCCGCCCACTGAATAGCCGTAAATGTTGCGCTTGAATGACGCAATGGGCAGGTCCGGCCGATCGAAGAAGTTCTTCGCGTCAAATTTTTCGTTACGGACAAACTCGAACACGGTTCCGTGAATGGAGTTCGTTCCCGATTTCGACACCGCGTTGATGATGATCCCGGCATTCCGCCCATACTCGGCATTGAACGCGTTCGTCTGGACTTTGAACTCCTGAATGCTGTCGATATTTGGCTGGAACGTGATCTGATTCTGCACCATATCGCTCAGGTTGATCCCGTCGAACAGATAGTTGGTCGAATCCTCACGTGTTCCTGATGCGTTGATGCCCGAGGTTCCAATCCCGCTCGGCGCGGCCAGAAACGTTCGATTGTTCGTCGAAGGCACGACAGTGCCCGCGGTCAGGAGCGCCAGATCGAGGAAGAACCGTCCGTTCAGCGGGATCTCGACGATCTTTCTGTTTTCAACCACCTCGCCCATGCTCGACGACTCAGTTTGTACGCCGTTGACCTGCGCTTCCACGCTAATCTGCGTAGTTGTATCGCCAAGTTGTAGCGTGCCGTCCACGCGAGCACGTTGCTCAACGGCGAGGACGACAGGGCTCTGCACAAAGGTCTTAAATCCGGGCTGCTCGATCTTAACCGAATAGTTACCCGGCCGCAGGGTCGAGAATTCGTAGTTCCCCGTGGTGTCGGTCTTCGTAGTTCGCGCTACGCCGGTATCTTGATTAGTGAGAGTGACGGAGGCTTCCGTAATCACGGCATCAAGCGCATCCCGCACGGTGCCCACTAATGATGCGTTCTGTGCTGCCAACGGGATCGTTCCCGCGAGCGAAAAGGCAATTACAGCCACAAACGAAGTGAGTTTGGTCATGTCTGCCCCTTTTCAGCGACAGCCAAGAGGCAGTTAGTGCTCAAGTTCAGTCAATGACAGAATCTGCAACTTGGCGTCCCAGTTTGAAAACAGTATACACCCAACTGCCTCCGTCGGCGCTCCCTTTTTATCCATTGAATTCCGAGGAACTCCGTCAGGCGCGAATGGCCATCCCAGCAGCCACCCGTCGGTACCCGCTTCGTTTCCTGCGTCTGGTGTAATCCTCCGGAGCGGCTTCGCGTGAGGAGTCGCTATCGGTTCCTCCCGCCGGGCTCACAGCCGTTATGCTATGGACCGGCTGAAACGCGCCGGCCCTTCGGCAGCGTCTCGATGCCCGCGCCGGTCAAAGACGAGGGCGTGCCCGTCCGGGCTGAAGGCAGGGTAGCGAGGGCGTCCGCACCCGCGCAATACGCAAGCTCCGCGACCGCGGTCCCTGGCAGGCGAAAACGGTCGAAGAGTAGCCTGCCGGGCGGCGCTTCGCACGTGGCGATGAAACATAGTGATAGTGCGGCCACACAGAATCTGAGCAATAGGGGTGCCCATCCTTTCCCTGGGTCAGGGAAGCGGAAGCGGCACGCGCGCTTTGGAGGTCCAATCCTTCAGGTAATCGACGAACAGATACTCGACTTCCGCGGACTTCAACTTCGCCGGCAGCGAATCGTTAAACGTGCGGTACTCCCTTTCAACGCGAGCGCTGTTTTCGCCGATGAATCGCTGCAACAAGCTTACGGCGTCCGTTTTCTTTCCGGCTTTCAGAAGAACACGAACTTCGTCTTCGACCTGTTTTTGACGGTCTATCTCCCATTGTTCGGTCGCGTCGAAGGTGCTTCGGACATCTGGAGAAAGCGCACGGTAATTCAAGTCGCAGAGCAGCTTTACGCGATTGGCCCACCACCACGGCGAATCGGCAGAGTAGGTGCTCGTCCCCTGTGCGAACCCAGCGGGTGTTACCGGCCCATTGAGGTAAAAGGGCTTGAACACGTTTGAGCAGGGATTGGAAAAACTTGACCAGTAGACCTGGCGGAGCAGCGGGTCCAGGCCATCCCGCAGGTGAGCGATCATGGACGCCACGCTGTGGTAGCTCGTGCGGGCTGAGTCGTGCATGCACGGTGTCGGCCAGAACGTCTCGGCTGCTGCCCAACGCGACTCCGCAATGGTCCCTTCCAGGTGATTGCGGCTGAGCTTCATCATGCTGGCCGGAGTTATGTGTTCAGAGTCTCTCCTGAGGCAGGACATAGTGGTGTTGCGACGGATCTGCATGTTGCCTGGATTGCTCGGCTGCTTATCCCAATAGGCGCCATAGTCGCGCGCGAAATTGAAGCTCTTCGCGGATTTGCTCCAGCCCATCTCAATGGCGTGCTCCACGAGTTTCGGGTGCGCCTCGTCCCATTCCTTCTCGATGGAGTAGATGTTGGAAATCGAGTAGACACCTTCGCTGATCCGCTTTGCGACCCAATACCGGCCGGCAGTCTCCAGAACCCAGGCTTCCTTCGGATCGGCGATCAGAAAGCTGTTGTGATAATTCGCCTTTCCCCACTCTCCGGCACGCTCGGCGTCGCCGCACTGCCCGTACTTCTCGATCATCGAGACAATCACGCGCAGGGCCTCATGTGCGCTCTTGCCGCGTTCCAGGCCGAGGCGGAGCAGGTCCATGCCGAGCAGTCCATCGCCCCATTGGTAGGGCTCTTTGGACCAGACAGCTTCGTTTCCGATGGCCACACCGTGCTCGTTCATTCCATGTTCGTAGCCGAACGCCCACCAGATGCGGGACCCGAGGTGTTCGTAGGTCTCGGCGGCCTGCGGAATCTCGATGTAGGTGCACTTGAGCTTTTCGCCCAGGACGTGTTTTGCCCGCGGGATATGCACCAGCGGTTGAGCCTCCATCGGAGGACGATCGCTGTTCTTGGCGAGAATGACCGAGCGGTCGGCGGTCGCATTCCTCAACGCAACCCACGTATCGCAGGCGACTGCCGGCAACGCGGCGAGGAGCGCGATTGCAGGGATCGCGCACGAAAGTATCGAGTGCATCGAGGACATGATACTCCGCCACAGGTCTGGGGACAATGATTGACGGCCAGTATCTATGTGACGAAACGGTAGCGCCGCAGTAATTTCGCCGCCTGTTGCCACTGGGCAGAGTTCGTCTATCTGTATGAGGATATCTTTCGTCGGGCTGGCGGCCACTGCATGCGCGGAAATCCGTTCCAGAGCCTCGCATGGAGTGGACCCATCCCGCTCCGCCGTGCGCAGGCTGAGCGGTTCGCCAAGAACAACTCCAAGGAAGTCATCCCCCTCTCTCGCCGGGGACTAGTCCACGTTACACGTCGCGGCCAAGTACAAATTGCCGCGGCGGTCGATCAAATACAGCGTCTGTCCGCCTGAAAGCGGCTTGGTCTGTAAAATGGGCACGCTCGAAAATGAGCGGGGTATTTGTTACAGCGCTGGCCGGGCTACTCTTCTTCGCTGGGTTACGTAGCTTGTCTACGAAACCTACCGCTGAATCGGAATTATGGCTCCCACCGGACTAGCCAACCCATTGACTTCCACAGAGACGGCGGCGTCTCCGTTCGAAAGATTCGGAACGGTCGCGTTGATCTGGTACTGCCCGGAGGCCACCAGCCCGACCCAGGCGTTCGTGTCGATGCCGCCGATCTTGAGTTTGACCGGATTGGCGGGCGGATTCGCTCCCGTCACAACCAGCCCGGGTGAGGAGACCGGACTGGTTGGCCCCAGACCGGTGGCATAAAAGACCAGCGCATCTCCCGGTTTCGCGGGCCGGGTGTGGCCGGGCCACAGGCTAGTGGGTCCTGCCAAGTTGCCGTCGCTGAAAACTCCAATGGCGTAGCTGGTCGAACCAACCATCCACAAACCGGGCATAAATTTCTTCAGATTTGCCTGCTGGGATGCGCTCTGCCCCTGGGCGTTGGTCACGGTCACTGTCACCGAGGCGTCGATGTCCTCGTCCGGCGCCAAGGCGTTGATCTGTTCCGGCGAGACGTAATAGATGTAGGCGGGCTTGCCGTTCACGCTCACCCGCACGCCATCCAGACTCTGCGGCAAGTTGTTGCCGTTGAAGTCGCTTCCCTGCCAGGCTCGCGTTGTCGCGGAGAGGTTGATCCCCTTCACCGCGAACCAGGAGCGGGCGGCCAGGCCCGGCTGAAAGGTAGTGCCGTGCTGGATGCCTCCCGGGCTGATCTGCACGGAAGAGTTGCTGACCGCAATCGTGCCATCCGTGGTTGTCAGACTTACGGTCTTGCCCGACTTGTCGGTCGCGGACGCATTCGAGAACTTCAGTGGGTAGGATCCCACCGCAGCACCATCCTTGATGCCGACCGAGAGCACCGCGGCCACTCCATCCGCGATCGTGTTCTGATTGAACCCGACGATGAGAATGCGCTTCTTGCCGGTCGAAGGATCCGAGATGCTCAGGCTCTTCTCGGCATCGGAAGCGGCGGAGCCGATAGTGCCAGTGACTACCAGCACCGAAGCGTCGTAATCCAGATCGAACTGCAAGCCGGCGATTTGCCCGCCTTCGGCCTTCCACGTTACATCGGCGGAGATGCTGCCGCCGGGTTTGCCTGACAGCGCACCGATCGACAGCGTCCCGGCGGAGAGCAGAGAGGCCGCGCACAGAAAGAGAATTAAGAAGTGTCGAGTCATTTGAGTTTCCTCCCCCATCGGAATTCGCCGAATCATTGTTTGCACCCCAATCCGAGTGCGGCGTTGATGACAACCTGGACGTCGCCCACATTCACCGCGCCGTCTCCGTTCAGGTCACACGTGGCTGCTGCCACGCCCATGGCCTGGTTGATGATGAGCTGCACATCGCCCACATCCACCCGGCCGTCGCCATTCACATCGCAGGAGCATGTGGCCGATGCGGTGATCGTGCCTACCTTGCACGTGGTGGGGATAGATTTGCTCTGCGCATCCACGCACTGCGCATTCGTGCAGGTCAGCGCCGTGGAGCCGAGCAGCTTGTAGTTCATAAAGAACAGCGTACCGTTGCCGATCGGGTTCTGGTTCAATCCGGCCGCGATAAACCGGTTCTGGGTGGAGGAAAGCGCGTTACTGGCCAGATCCTTGTTGGCGCTCACCAACTGGTCGCCTTTTCGGGCCGAGTTGTAAGTCACCTTGGACGGATCGAATCCGACGTCGAGTTGGCAAGTGGACGGCGCGGTTCCCGTTGCCGAGAGAGTGACCGGAACGTCAAGCGCGGAGCCGATCCTGCCGGCAGCATTCTCGATGGTGAGCACCGCTCCGGCAGCGGCAGCGGAGCACGCACTGTAGGTGCGGGACACTATGCTGCTGGTATTGGAGCCGCTGGAGGAGCTCACGTCCAGTGTGTGATTGATGGACGGATTGGAACTTGTGTAGATGATCTCGTACTGGCTGGAAATCACCGTCCCCAAAGACGAGAGCAGCGTGCTCAGATCGGAGGAGCTCTGCGCTCCTTTGTAGACGCCGCCGGTCTCGTTGGCCAGACGAGTCAGAATCGTCGCGTTAGCCGACCCGAAGCCCACCGGGAAGACGGGCGAGGAAGCCAGCTTCGCTTGTGCGATCGCGTCGTCAATCGTCTTGCCGCCGCTGTTGTTATCTTCGCCGTCGGTCATGAGCACGACGGCCTTGCGGCCGGAACGGGCGGCTAAGGACTGGGCTGCCTGGATCACCGCCGCGTAGAGCGCGGTCGAACCCGTCCTCGCGATCGAGTCGATGGCCTGGTTAATGGCATTGCGGTCCGTCGTGTAATCTTGCAGCTTATCGACGCCGGTACTGAAAGCCCAGACGCTGACTGCATCGCTGGCGCCCAACTTGCTCACCAGTCCCTTGGCAGCAGCCTTCATATTGGCAAGGTCGCTGTCGCTCAGAGATGTGCTCCTGTCGACAACAATCGCCAGAGACAGGCCGGAGCCGCCGCTGGTCCCCACCTGATTCACCGTGATGGATTGCACCACGCCGTCTTCCTTGACTGTGAAATTGGAGGCCGTCAGTCCGGTCACCGGGTTGCCTTGATTGTCAGTCACCGAGACGATGGTGCTGATGCGTGGGCAGTTGCCCGTAATGATCTGGTTCACCGTGAGATTCAGACCGCCGCTGCCGGATGGAGGCGGAGTCCCTCCGCTACCACTCAGCGTCAGCGACAGGTTGTCGGCGATGCCGTCATTGTAGCTGCCCTCGCTGCGAGTGATGGTCAGCAGGACGTCAATCGATCGCGTGCCCACCGGGACGTTCCCGGTCGTGCTCTTCAATACCATCCCGGTGGCGCCTTTCCGCTCGGCGGCAAGCACAGGTCCGATTTTGGCCGTGCCCAGGGTCGCCCCGGCCGCGCTCCGGAAGGTCGCCGTCAGAGTGGCGTTGTCATCCTGACCCGACCAGCCGCCGAGAAAACCCGACAGCGTGTAGGGCTGGTTGCCGGCGTCGATGGCACCGGCGGAACCGGAGACATCGACGGTCTGCGCTGCCGTGGAAGAAGCCGCATTGAAGCCACCCGAAAAGAAGTTCTTTCCTCTGTCGGCGGGACCGGGATCGGAAGTCGCGACGTCCCCGCCGTAACCACACAGCGCCATACCGCCCGCGGTCTTCCAACCCGGGAGATTGGCGGCAGTAGCCACAACGCAACTTGTTGCTGCCGGGCCGCCGTCCTCGGCGCCGGGATTCCTGATCACGTTGCTGCCGGAGGCGCCTCCGCCGCCGCCCGCGGTTCCGATGGTGAACTGCAGCGTGAACAGTGGCGCTCCGTTCCAGGTCACCTTTACCTTCCAGGCGCCCTGCTTCGACGCCGGGGGCTGGCCGGCGATCAGCAATTCCTCATGAACACAGCCATTGGTGAAACTCCCGTCAAACGTTTCCCAGGCACCGCCCAGCGAACCCGCAACCGCGTAGACCTGCCCGGAGGGGTCGGTCCATTCACTGACGGCGACATCGCCGTTCTTAATCCCGGAGACCCGGAACCACAAGTGCACGGAGGGATCAGTGGGAAGCAAGGCGGTCACCGGCGTGGGCAGCGTGGTGTAGCTGGCCGTGCAGTTCGCCGGAAGAGCCTTGGTAAGCATCTGCGACTCCAGCACCACTCCGGTACTGGGAGCGCCACCCGCTCCCATCGTGAACTGGAGCGTGAACAGCAGCACGCCGTTCCAAGTCACCTTTACCTTCCAGGTGCCGGGATTCGAGGCGGGCGGCTGCCCGGCGATCAGCAATTCCTCGTGGATACACCAGCGCCCGTCACTGGTCAAGGGCTTCCAGGCGCCTCCCAGCGTGGAGGTGGAGTAGATCCTGCCCGATGGGTCGGTCCACTCGCTGGACGCCACGTCCCCGGTCTTGGCGCCGCTCACTCTGAACCACAAATGGGCAGAGGTGTCCGTTGGCAACAGTGTCGTCACCGGAGTCGGATTGTCGGCACAGTTCGCCGGCAAGGTCTTGATCATCATCTGTGCTTCGAGAGTCGCGGCCTGACCCATGGCACACAGCGCACTAAGCAGTGCTAACAGCAACACAGCTTGCTTCACCAATCTCGTCATCGTTTCGTCTCTCCAGTGGCGGCTAGCAGACACCATTGTTTCCCGCGCAATGTATCATATCTCACAAAGAGGTCCAAATAAAGTAAAAAGTTTTGTCTTTGCGATTCAGCCCGTGGGGAGGCTTTGTTCCCGCGAACCACTATGGTGAGCCGCAGAGCAGGCGGGGCTGCGGCGGCTTGAAATTTGTCTTCTAACCGCCCGGACTGAGGGTGAGCATCGCAGGCAGTACGATTCGGCAAGGCCTGGAGCGCAGCCTTAATCCTGACCGCCGTCCACACGACAGCGCCATCGAACTGCTTCAGGAAGTGCTTGCGCCCTTGAACCGGCGGCCCCACAATCGTCCTATGATTACCCGCCGTCAAATCTGCCAGGTACTGGGCGCCGCCGTCTTATCGGGCCGAGCGCAGGCTCAGTCATCGGCATCACATCTCAACCGCCGGACGCTGGGCCGGACGGGCCGCTGGGTTGTGCCTTACGGACTTGGTGGTCAGGCGTCTTTGCAGTTTCCGGCTCCGGGGATGGATGTTGCCGACATCGTGGTTCGTGCCGTAGAACTGGGAATCACCTATCTTGACACCGCGAACGCGTACGGACCCAGCCAGCGCATCTACGGCGAAGCGTTCTGGCGGATGAAGATCACGCCAGGCCACCCCCAGCACGATGCGGCCCTGCGGGAACGGCTGTACATCGCCACGAAGACTGGCCAGCGTCTCGCCTACAACAAAGCGCAACCGAATGCCGCCACGGCGGTTCGCGAACTGCAGCAGTCCTTGACCCAGTTGTTTGGCGATGCCCAGGGCTGGATCCCCGACGGCTCGTATGTGGATGCGATCCAGATTCATAATCTGACTTCGATACAGCAGGTGGATCAGATCTATGAGGCTCTGGAACTGCGCGGCGGCAGGATGCCGGATCGCATTGGCGCGCTAGCCGGACTGCTTGACTTTCGGGATGGTACAAACTTCACCGGACTCAATCCCGAGCGGCGTCATTATGTCCGGCATATTGGGATTACGGGCCACCAGAGTTCTCCGGTTCTGATCAATGCCATCCAGCGCGACGAACTCAACATCCTCGACACTATGCTGGTCGCGCTGAATGCGAACGACCGGAATTATTCCTCTCACCAGTTCAATGCAGTGCCGCTGGCGCGCAGCAAGGGGATGGGCATTATCGCAATGAAGGTCTTCTCGGCCGGAGGCGTTTACACCGGCATGCAGCGGCAGCCAAACAGCGCGACAGAACTGATTCAGTCAGTAGGCGTGCCCGGAGGGATCCCAAGCGAGGATCTGATTCGCTACCCCCTCTCTGTGCCCGGCGTCTCTGTTGTAATCGCCGGGATCGGCAAGATCGACCGGGACCGGCCGGAACGCGATCAACTTGCTGCGAACCTGGCCGCTTCTCAACTGGACTCGGCTACGGATGCCGAGCGCCAGCGAATCGAGAGTGCGGTGGCAGAGCGCCACGGAACCAACACCAACTATTTTCAGGACCGGCAGAGAGGAATCGTGCAGCCTCCAGCGCCGAAGATAGAGCGCGATGGCGATCGCGTGGTCGTGAAGTGGACCACTGCGCTCGCCGGTCCGGAACCCATCCGCTCCTACAACATCTATGGCGGCGAGTGGCTGCTTGCCAGCCTGCCATATCGCCCGCAACTGACGCAGGCCCCCCTGTCGCTGAGCTTGCCCGCGGATTGGATCGGTGACGCTCCAGTTCGCGTCGAGGCATCAACGGCACTTCCTCCTTGGTAGGCAGGCCGTCGGCAGCGAGAGTCCTGGAAGCGGCAACTCCGGCCCGCGCGGTGACGCCAGTGTCCGTCGGCTGGACCGGAGAGGATCTTCTTGAAGATCTCCTCAAACTCGGCCGGCATGAATGCCTTTTATGCTGACAATACGGCAGTTACGTGTTTTGAATGCTCCCGGCAGGGCGGGATTTCCACTTGGGCGAGCCAAGGATGGCTCCAAGAGCGGGTCCATTGTGGACCGCATCGGTGATCCAGAGCGCGGGCAGAACCCGCAAGGTGCAGCTTTCGTTCCGCGCTGTGTTCTAGACACAGCAACAGGCTCTTGAGCCGGAAGACTGTGTTCCGAACTCAGAAGCCGAAGATTAGTCCGATTTCTGCGGATTCCGGGTCAGGTTGTCCCGGAATCCATCAGAGATTTCGACACTGAGGCAGGCCGAGCTGAGGCGCCCGCTCGCGCTTCAACACAACCGGCGCCGGCACTGATGACCCACTGGAGATCCCGCCCCGGTACGAGAATGGTGTTATGACCGGCGTGAGAATGGATAAGTGGCTCTGGGCCGCCCGATTCTTCAAGACTCGTGCGCTCGCTGCGCGGGCATGTGAACTCGGCAGGATTGAGTCAAACGGACAAGGCGCCAAGCCTGCGCGCGAGGTCCGAGTTGGCGACCTGCTGCAAGTGAAGAACGACAGCGGCGACTTTCAGGTGGAGGTTCTCGCTCTCAGTGAAATACGCGGTCCGGCGGCAGTTGCGCAGACGCTCTACCGTGAGACACAGGCGAGCCGTGAGCTGCGGGTAAAGTTGGCGGAAGAGCGCAAAGTGATGCCACATTTCGAAGCGTTGCGGGAAGGCAAGCCGTCAAAACGAGATCGCCGTAACATCGACCGGCTTCGGGGTAGAAGGTAACCACAGAACGGACCTGCGTTGTCGAGCGCCAGGTTGGCCCGTCCCCTGGCGGGCGCCGTCCAGGAGCATATCGCGGTAAATCTGAGAAAACTCGAAACCGGAAGGCAATTGGAGTCAAACAGAGTCACAGATCTCAAACCAGAGAACCATTCCTTTTAATGTCAACAAGTCACGCTTCTTAAGGCACTCGTGTTAAGCGCCGTCAAACGATTCCTTCTCACAAACACAAGTCGGAAGTCAGGTGGGGCGTAACATGGCCGCCTGCCTATCGGCATCGTGTTGATTCTGCGCGGCAGTGCCGTTCTGTCTCCGGACAGGCACAACTTGCACTTTCGCGACGAATTCCTGTGCCACGAGCACGCTGTCCCTCCCTACCAGGTCAGTCTTCCTGCAACCGTGATGCGCCGCTGTCCGACGCCCACGGTTGCGTTGACACTCCCGAACAGAGTGTTGGCGGGCGCGGTGTTCGGCGCCGCGAACATGGCGTGATTCAACGCGTCCTGCGCTTCGCCGCGAAGCTGGAACGTGAGTCTCTCGTAGATCTTGAAATTCTTGAAGACCGAGAGATCCAGGTTGTTGTAGCCGTCGGCGCGTAGTCCTGTGAAGCGCAGCGGAAAGGTGCGGATGTTGGAGGCAAGCTGTTTCTGACTGTTCATCTCGAATCCGGCGTCCGTATTAAACCAGCGTTCGACGGTGCGCTCAGAGCGGGGCAGAACGATGTCCTGAATGTTGCCATAGAACAGGATGTTGCCGAAACCGATCGGCGGACCGCTCTGGCCCTGGTAGATGCCTTGCACCGACCAGCCTCCCGCGATGCCGTTCACGATGGCGTTTGTGGAAGCGAGCCAGCGGCGGCCCTTGCCGACGGGCAACTCATAGATGCCGCTGAGCACGATGCGCTGCGGACGATCCTGCGGCGAGATGACGTGGTGCGGAGCAAGGTCCGTGGGATTCAGTTTCTCGACGGCTTCCATGAATTTCGACCATGTATAGGCTGCCTGCAGAGTGTAGCCGCGCGAGAATCGCTTGTCGACGCGCAATTGCATTGAGTGGTACCAGGAGAAGCCGCCGTCGCTCGTCGTGGATACGCCAGCGAACTGCGGATAGGGCCTCAGCAATTGATTGCGTCCGACGGTCTTGCCTTGCAGGTTGCTGCCATCGAACTCCGGCAGGCCATAGAACGGGTTTGCGACTGCGGCTCCCAGGCGGTCGATGGTGGCCTGATCGCGCACGGGCGACGTGCTCAGGTACTGCGCCGGCGTCGGATTCAACTCCTCGCCGAGTCCCTGATGAGTGCCACGGTTGCCGATGTAGCCGGCTTCGAACATCACGCGATGGGGAAGTTCATGCTGCACGTTGAAGCTCCAGCGCTGCATGTAGCCGGTGCGCAGCGTCGGAGTCGAAAAGCCGGGTGAACGTCCGAGAAAAGTCTTCAGGCCCTGGCTTGAACCTTGCGCATCGAGCAGCCCGTCCGGAAATGGGTTGGACATTGTGCCATAGAAACTCAAACCCTGGTCGAGACTGGGCGTCAGGCTGGTTCTCTGGCTGAAGCCCTGCTGATAGACGTCGATTTGATCCGCGCCCAACGATTCGAAAAAGAGGCCGTAGCCGGCGCGCAGCACGGTTCTCGGGTTCAGCGCATAGGCCAGTCCGATACGCGGCGCGACGTTTTTGTTCTGCGTATTCCACAGGCCACGCGGCGTTCCGTTCACATTGGCGAACAAGAGACCGCCGGGCGTGCGGAACTGGCTGACCGGCACTTCCGGAATCGGACTCTTCGCATAATTGGCCTGCGCCGCGGCCTGAATGGGATTGGCCGTTGTGAAGTCGAAGCCGCGATTGGTGCGGTCGTAGCGTTCGGTTGTGGGGAACTCGACTTCCCAGCGTAAGCCAATGTTGAAGGTGAGCTTGCGCGTCACTTTCCAGTCGTCCTGGATGAACAAGCCCATGTACTGGGACTGTTCGGCGTAGGAGGGGTTGTTGTCGATGTAGCCGGCGGTCGGCTTGCCCAACAGAAACGCGGCCATGCCCTGGCCGATCTGCGATGCCGTGGAGTTGTCCACCGGCCCGCGCGTCCACAGCGTAGAGAAATCCTCGTGCGGTGAAACGTTGCCCCAATTGTAGCTGTTCTCCTGCATGACGCGATACTCGCCGCCCATGCGCAGGCTGTGCGTGCCGCGGATGTGCGTCGCGGAAGCGGCGAAGGTGTGGTAATTCGTGATCGGCTGTTGGCCCGTGACGCTGCCGAGTCCGGCATACGCGTCGATCGCGATCTCGGGGAATGTCGTGTAGTTTTGGTCCAGTCCCTTTGTCAGGGAGGGAGCGAAACCCAATGAAGCCAGATCGAAGCCGAGGCTGGACGGCCGTTCTGCGAGGATGAAGCGCGTCAGGCCATAGCGCACGTTCAAGATCAGGTCCGGGCGCAGCGTGATCACATCGTCGACCGCGAGGCCGCGATGCTTGCGGTTGCGCAGTTGGCCCGTCGAGAGATTGTGGAATGCGTCGCCCCAGGATTCGAGCAGATACGACCAGCTCAGCGAGGCGTACATGCGGTGGTTCTGATTGAATGAGTGGTCGATACGGGCGATCTGGCTGTTGTAGGCGATGTTGCGCGCTTTCGGGTCGGAGTAATTGTTGCGCCCGTCGACGGTTCCGGCTTCGCTTGGCAGTGGATAGTAGCCCACCAGTTGTCTCGCCATCGGATTGATGCGGCTCGACGGAATCACGTTGCCCGCGAATGGCAAACGGCTGGTGCGTCCGTTCGGCGCAAGTGCGATCGTGTTGGGATCGTAAATCTGGTATTGGTTGCCAACGCGCAGCAAATCGGAAAAGTCGCCGTTGCGTTGCGCGGCCGTGGGTACTGTGAAATAGGCGTTCTCCGGAAGGGCGCGCTCCAGTTTGTCGTAGCCGAAGGTCCAGAAGGTCTTGTTCTTGCCGTTGTAGAGTTTCGGGATATAGACGGGTCCGCTGGCCGTGGCGCGGTATCGATTGGTCCGTGTTGGGGGCCACAAGCGGTCGATCTTCTCGTCCGTTACGGGCCCGGTGCGCGTGTCATAGATAGATTTGTTCGTGAAAAACAGGCGCGTAGTGAGCGGACGGCTGACATGCCCGAAGTAGAGCGTGCCGTGCAATTGATTCGTGCCACTTTTGAGCACCATGTTGACGCTCGAGCCGGAGAAGTGGCCGACGGAGGAGTCGTACGTTGCCGTTTGCACGCGGAACTCCTGCACCATTTCCGGAGGAGGAGCGAACGACAATTGTCCGCCCTGGCTCATATTCGGGATTCCATCGAGCGTGAACTCGCTCGAGCGTGTTCGCGTTCCCGCCGAGGCCACGTTGGAGACGGCGTCGACGGCGTGCGGCAGCCAGCCATGCGTCGGCGGATTCGTCGGCAGGATGCCCGGCGTCAGTTGTGTCAGGTACATTGGGTTGCCGCCCGCCAGCGGCAGATCATTGATGCGGCGGTTATCAACGACCTGTCCGATGTTGGCCGACGCGGATTCGAGCAGCGGAGCTTCCGAAGTGACGGTCACGCTCTCGCTGACCGCGCCAATTTCCATGGCGATGTCAATATTCAAGATGTCGCCGACCCGGACTTCCACGGGGCCTCGCTCCGTGCGCTTAAAGCCTTGGATCTCGGCAATGATCTTGTACTGGCCGGGGTTGAGATTGAGTATCTCGAAGTTGCCTTCGGCGTTGGTGGCCGTCTTTGTCGCGACGTTGGTTTCGATGTTGACGACACGTACCGACGTGCCTGGAATCAAGGCTTGGGCCGAGTCGATCACGCGACCGGTGATACGTCCATATGGATTCTGCGCAAAGGCGGCGGCCGTCAAAAAGAGAACGATTGTCAGAAAAGGAAAATGATTCATGATCTGATTCCTCCATTGCTTTCCATTCTTTTATCGGGAAGTTCCACTATGGAACTCAGTATGGCGGCAAGTATATACCCAATCACTCTTGTCCACACAACTATCTTCTGATCTGTGGATGAAAATTAATTTGCACGGAACGATGCGAGGTAGTATACTCCGCCCAAGTCAGTAATGGGTGAACAGTCGTTGCTCTTGATAGGGGTGATATGAAGCAAAGATATACGGTATTCGCGGCTACCTTGTGTCTAGCTGCGTTTTCATGGGGACAGGAGTTTAGAGGGAGCTTGGGCGGGCAGGTTCTCGATCAACAACGGGCTGTCGTGCCCGGAGCCAGGATTCATCTGGCCAACTCCCAAACCGGGGCGAAGTTTCAGACGGTCTCCAGCTCGGATGGCAGTTACCTCGTGCCATTCCTGCCGCCGGGGCCATATACCATCACAGCCGAAATTACCGGCTTCAAGCGGTACGTCAATAACACGGTCGCAGTGACCACGAACGAGCGTGGGCAATTGGACATCACCTTAGAGGTCGGACAGGTGGACCAGTCCGTCACGGTCACGGCTGAATCCTCAATGCTGGAGACCGCCTCCGCATCTACCGGACAGGTGATCAATACGCGCCAGATCGAGAACATGCCAATGAACGGGCGCACAGCGCTGGTCCTGGCGCAGTTGGCGTATGGGGTGACTCCGAACAGCGACCCGAAATTCAGCCGGCCATTCGACAACTCGGGCCCGTCGGATTTTTCGATGGGAGGCGCGCCAAACCGCAGCAATGAGTTGCTGATCGACGGCTCGCCCGATACTACAGCCAACAACCGAGTCGCCTATAACCCGCCGGTCGATGCGGTGCAGGAGGTCAAGGTTGAGGTCTTCCAGGCCGATGCGGCGTACGGCCACAGCGGCGGGGGCACGGTGAACATAGTGATGCGCGGAGGCACGAACAAGCTCCACGGAACGGCGTATGACTTTAACCAGGTTTCGGCGCTCGCAGCTTCTCCCTGGTTTACAAACCGCTCCGGACAGCAGAAGCCCGCTGGCACTTACAACCAATACGGAGTGAATGCCGGCGCTCCGCTCTACATTCCCAAACTGTTCAACGGCAAAGACAAGGTTTTCTGGTATTTCGCCTATGAGGGAATCCGGGATGCGTTTCCCGAGCCGCTGAACTCCACCGTTCCTACCGCGGCTGAGCGCAATGGTGATTTTTCAGCGCTACTGAGCATAGGCAGTAACTACCAGCTCTATGATCCACTAACTGGTACACAGGAAGGCTCCCGCGTTCGCAGGCAACCATTCGCGGGCAATACGATTCCCGCTGGAAGGCTGAGCCCCATCGCCAAAGCCATGTTGCAGTTCTGGCCGCTGCCCAACCAGCCCGGCCGGGCCAATGGGCAGGATAATTATCTGGCCAATTCCGTCCGGCGCGACACCTACGGCAGCGAGTTGGGACGGCTCGATTTCAACCTCAACGAGAAGCACAAATTCTTTTTCAACATGCGGTTTAACGATCGTCTGGAGGATCGCAGTAACCGCTTTAAGAACATTGCTACGGGCAATTTCCTGGGCCGCAAAAACTGGGGCACCATGGTGGATGACGTCTACACGTTCAACCCCACAACGGTGTTGAACACGCGGTTGAACTGGACGCGATTCGTGGAAAGCAACACGCGCCCGAGCAATGGCTACGATTTCACTCAACTCGGATTCCCGAAATATGTGGCTGCTGCCTCAAGCCGGCTTGTTCTACCGACGATCGATATGGATCAGTTCACCGACATCGGGAACAGTGGCGGCGATGTTACTCCGTTCGACATTTTCCAGGCGTTTGTCAGCATTACGAAAACCCGCGGCCACCACTTCCTGAAGTTTGGAGGCGACATACGTGAGTACCGGGAGAGCCGGGCCAGCTATGGAAACTCCTCCGGCAGTTACCAGTTTCGCTCGGACCTGGTGCGCGGCCCGCTGGACAATTCTACCAGCGCTCCGCTTGGGCAGGATCTAGCTTCATTCCTGCTTGGCTATCCCACCGGCGGCAGCTTCGACATCAACACCTTCCGCACGAATCAGGCCAAGTACATGGCTCTTTTTCTGCAGGATGATTTTCGTGTGCGATCAAACCTGACCCTCAACCTCGGAATTCGCTACGAGCGCGATTTCGGCACCACCGAACGGTTTAATCGCGCATTGAGCGGGTGGGACTACACGTCGTCGAGCCCGATCGCGCAACAGGCAGCGGCAAATCTCGCGGCGAAGCCCGTAGCCGGGCTGCCGGCAGGATGGAAGGTACTGGGTGGCCCGCTCTTCGCCAGTAGCTCAAGCCCGGAAGTCTATAAGCCGAAAACCGCCTATTTCAGCCCGCGATTCGGATTCGCATGGACGCCCGCCGGCACGGGCGGCAAGACGGTGATTCGCGGCGGAGCAGGAGTCTTCATTTTCGGATTGGGCACCACGGGCATCTACCAAAACGGTTTCAGCCAGTCCACCTCTATCCTCGGCTCCGGCTACACCGGCGGCCTGCGGCCCACCTCGACGCTCGCCGACCCGTTCCCCTTGGGATTGCAGTATCCGACGGGATCGTCCCTCGGCCTGTCCACGTACCTCGGACGCAGCATCGATTTCTACAACCCCACGCCGAACAACTCGTACTCGATTCGGTGGACCTTGAATATCCAACGGCAGATCACCAAGGACACCGTGTTCGAGATCGGTTATACGGGCAATCACGCGGTACATCTCGCAGAGGATTACCAGTTCAACACTGTGCCGTTGCAGTATTACAGCACACTTCCGTACCGCGACCAGGCGAACATCGACCGCATGACGGCCAACGTGGCGAATCCGATGATGAATCTTCTGCCTGGCGCTAACAACAACGGAGCAACCGTACAATTCCAGCAACTGCTCAAGCCATTCCCGCAGTTCGGGGATTTGACCCGCATCAGCACCAATGATGGCAGTTCGTTCTTCCACGGCCTGCAGTCGCGAATCGAGAAGAGGTTCTCGCACGGGTTACAAGCGCTGTTCAGTTATCAGTTCGGCCGCACGCTCGAGACGGTAAGCCGCCTTAACGATTTCACGCCTTTACAGAAACGGCCTGCCGACATTGACCGTCCGCATATGTTCGCCGCGAGTTTCAGCTACGATCTTCCTGTCGGTAAGGGCCGGGCTCTTGCCGGGAATGCACCGGCGGTGCTGAACCAGGTCATCGGGGGCTGGACGATAGCGGGGATCTATGCATACGAGAGCGGACGCGTCGCCGGTGACTGGGGTAACGCTATTTATTACGGCGGCCCTCTGAACTGGAATCCGCGCGACATCGATCACGTCTTCGATGTGACGCAGTTCAATCGCAACTCGGCCCAGCAGCTTTCGTGGAACGTGCGTACCTTCCCGCAACGTTTCGGCAATCTTCGACGCGATGCCGGAAATAATGTGAACTGCTCGATATTGAAAAATTTTCCGATTTATGAACGCGTGAAGCTCCAGTTCCGAACAGAGTTTTTTAACGCCTTCAATCACGCGACCTTCGACAACCCCAACGTGGGAACAGCGTCGGCAGCCAATTTCGGCACCAGTACAGGCGTCGTCAATCTGGAGCGGCATATTCAGATGGCATTGCGACTGAGCTGGTAAACGGCCAGGGCCGCTCCCCCATACGGGGGCGGCGGCAACAATTCACGTTTTGCTATTCTCTGAGCTTCGACATGCTGTGGGTCGACACAGTATCCGTTTTGCGTGGCAGCATCGCGCCGGGCGCATCGTTTGGTTCCCACCAACGTCGCGTTCGCGCAAACGTTCCAGTAGGTCTGGCCGATGAAGTCCTTTACCGGAGTCCAATGACTTCGGGCGGAACGCAAACCATTCCAATCGGGAACAGGCCGGTGCGAAGCAGTGGATTCGGCGAAGGTTTCGCGATAGGCCTGCCAGCAGGCGACATTCGCAGCGCGGGCGGCCACAGGAAGACAGCCACGCCTCCGCGCACCACGAACTTGCGGAAGGCCGCGGCGGTGACAATCACCGGAAGGCTTTCGTCTCCGCTGAACACCACGGAAGGAATTCCGCGCACCTGTAGAAACGATGTGATTTCCCATTATTGACTCCCGCGTAATATAGCGACACTTTTCCCGCGATACTACGTCTAACCTGGTATGGGCAATGCTGCCGGAGTGCGACGTGATTTCGAGGCCTTGGAGAAACGCCGCTTCGAGGCGATCCGCTTGTGGGAGAAGGGATTGAAGCAGGCGGAGGTGGCCCGCCGGTTGAAAGTGGCGCGGCAGACCGTAGCCCGCTGGGTGCAGGAGTATCGGGCGGGCGGCAAAGACGGGTTGCGCAAGGCCGGCCGCGCCGGCCGCAAACCCCTCCTCACGAGCGAGGATCGTCAGCGCCTGAGCGAGCTTCTGTTGCAGGGACCGGAATCGTTGGGCTATGAGACGCCCCTGTGGACCTGCCCGCGTGTGGCGCATTTGATCGAGGAGGAGTTTGGCGTCACCTACCACGAAGGTCATGTTTGGAAGATTCTGGTGGGACTGGGCTGGAGTCCGCAACGACCCGTCGGCCGGGCGCGTGAGCGAAACGAGGCGGCGATCCGAACCTGGAAGCGAAAGACCTGGCCGGCCATTAAAAAAAAGCCCGCACGCAGGGGCGCACGATAGTCTTTGTCGACGAAAGCGGGCTGAGTCAGCGTCCGCACCGTTGTCGTATGTGGGCTCCGCGTGGGCAAACGCCTGTACTGGACTACAACTTCAATTGGAAGAGCCTGTCGGCGGTGGCCGGCCTCACGGTGTGGAACTTCTACTTCCGGCTCTACGCCGGGAGCGTCAAGAGTCCGCAGGTAGTGGAGTTCCTGCAAGCGCTGGTCCGGCATATCCGCGGACCCTTGCTGGTCATCTGGGACGGGCTGCCTGCCCACCGGAGTCGGTTAGTACGCGACCACATCGAGAGTCTGGCCGGACGGATCGAGGTCCAATACCTGCCGGGCTACGCACCCGAACTCAATCCGGTCGAGTACATCTGGAGCTACTGGAAGCACCACGAACTGGCCAACGTCTGCCCCAAAGACTACTGGCACCTTAGCGAGGCGGCCCGCACCACGCTGCGCCGGATGCGCCGCCGCCCGCGTTTGATTAGCGCTTTCTGGAAACAATCCTTACTGCGTCTGGAATAACTCTATATTATGCGGGAGTCAATAGGATCCAGCACCGCGAAGCCGCTCACGGCAGCAACCCAAAGTAACCCGCCGCCGCGGCGATCGCGAGAACGAACGCGGGATGCCAGCGCAACGCCGTGAACAAGGCAAACGACAGAATGAGAAGCACGTACCCGCGCCACGAAATGAGGGCGCTCCGGCCCAGCAGCAGAGCCGCGCTAAGGATGAGGCCCGCAACCGCTGGATTGACTCCGGCCAGGAAACGCTGAGCGCGTTGGTCATCCCGGAAGCGAGTGTATTGGTGGCTGATCGCAAGCATCAGTAGTATGCCAGGAGCGAACAGCGCCGCCGTGGCAGCGAGGGCGCCCGCCGTGCCAGCTAAGTGGTAGCCCGCGAAAGTAGCAAGAACCGCGATCGGCCCTGGAGTCAGATTGCTGATTGCCACTCCATCAAGGAACTCCTGAGGCTTCAACCAGCCGAGTTGGGTGACCAGCCGGCTGTGGAGAACGGGCACGAGGACAAATCCGCCTCCGAAGAACACCAAGCCGATTTTGAAGAATGTTGTGATGATCGCCGACAGCGGCGCCGCGACGGGCAAGGCGATCGACAAGAATCTGACGGCATCGCCCTCTGCTTTTCTTTCGGGCTGAGGCGGCGGCTTTGGAGCAGTCATTCCCACCGGCAGCAGAAAGCCTGCGGCTCCAGCCGCGACGAACACCCACGCCGGATTCAGTTGGCTGACTCCTGCTGCGAAAGCACCAATCCCGATCAATACAGCCGGCCACGAACGCAGCACTTTGCGGCCAATTGACCAACCAGCGCTCAGGATCAGCGCGATCACCACCGGGGCAAATCCGGCCACGGTTCCCTGCAACGAGGGCACTGCGTGGTATCGGAAGTAGAGGTCCGACAGGAGGATGACGATGGCAATCGACGGGGCCAGGAATGCTCCAGCCGAAAGCAGCGCACCGGCGACGCCGAACAGACGGTAGCCGATGAAGATCGCCACGTTTACGGCAAACGACCCCAGCACCTGTCCCAATCCCACGCTATGGACGAATTCATCAAGGGAGATCAGACGGCGCTTCCGCACGAACTCCTGCTCCATGAGCGCGATTACCGCCATGCCTCCCCCGAAACCGATGCTGCCGATCTTCAGAAAACTGGCCAGCAGGCGGCCAAGTGAGACAGTCGCGGCGCTATCGTCGATTTGTAGTGATACTGGCTTAGGATCCGCCGGCTGCATCTCAACTCCAATCGCCAAGTAGTTCTTCCCGGCCACACCCGTTCACTTCCGCTTGCAGGGTTGCATGGGTAATGCCTCAATGTTCGTGCAGAAAGCTGCGCACCTGAGCCGCGAAGCCGCGACCACAGTGATCTCCGGTCGCGGATCAAAGCAACCTTATCCCAGACGCACTGTCATTTCAGATACTCAAGAGGATCGTATCAACCATTGTGACGACATGCGAGTCCCTCGCGCAGGTTTTCTTGTACATCCGTGGGCTGTTGGCGCAATAGCAAAACTAAACCGACGATGCCCCAACCACCTATGAGCGGAGCGTTCAGAGTGGTCGAGCACGGTCCGACTCCGGACCAGGAACTCATGGGGATTAAGTTCTGTCCGGGCTGGGATTGTCATTGCCAGCAGCACTCCCGCGATCGTGGCGTGCACGCCGGATTGCAGGACGGGGTCTCAAAGGAAAGGTCCGATTCGTGTGGGGTGGTCCCCTATTGGACCGGCGCTTGCGGCGCTGAACCACCAGCGTGCACGGATTGCGCAATTGCGTACCTGCCTCGTGCAGGTGCTGCGCGCTCCGACGTCGGCCTACAGCCCGTAACCGATGTAACCCCTTTAAATTCAGAAGTTCGAGTTATGGCCAAGCGGTTGCATTTGTCTGTACCGGAGGTTTTACACAACATGATTCGACGTCGTTTTCTCATCGCCGCGCTGATGGCGATGATTCTTTCTCTCGGGGCGATTGCTTTCGCGGACACTATTTGCCCGAATCCCAACTGCCCCAACCCCGAAGAGTGCCCAGGCGCGATTTCGGGACAGTGTCCGTACGATGGACAGTGTCCGCACGATGGACAGGGTCCGCAGGACGGTTCGGGACAAGGCCAGGGCCCGCATGGACAGGGTCCGCAGGACGGTAGTGGTGGGCAAAACCGCCACGAGAGGAACTGCAACTAGTAGTCACCCAAGCCGGGAACAGGGACGCTCGCGTCACTGTTCCCGGACGGCGTCCTCGCGGTCTAACAGGACATAAAACGTTTCTTGCTCCACGCACAACCAAGGTGTAAAGTTACGCAACCGTGAAATGCCGTCGGACCCACTCACCGGAAGGGAGAGAGGGGCCAAGCCATGCCGTCGGAGAGTTCCCGGAACCATCATGGAGATCTACGCCGTTTAACCTGACTTAGAGACCCGAAGTGGAAGCCTTCAAGTTCTTGATTCTACGTGCTGACAGACTTTACGATAGGAACAGCCGCATTCGCAATCCGTTAATTTCACGGCATCACGCCGTTTCTTCTACAGACAGCCGTGCTTCCCTAGGTCCGGCCTATCCATTGCTCCCCGTTTCCTTTTAAGAGTGCCGCACTAACCGAACCGTGAACGGGATTCCAACCCCGCCACATCGCACGTCGCGGGCGGATTTCCCACACTACGTGCCCCTGCACATTTCACAACAAGGGTTATGGGATCTATCAGACTGAAGCGGCTGCCGGGATCGACGGTAGACACTATACGCGGTACTCCGAGAAGAGTCCCGGCGTGCCGTACCCCATTCCCTGCTCTCCCGGATACCCCGATGCAAGCACATAAGAAAGAGGCCATTAGTCTCTTGTGACGTTCCGACCCCAAGGTCGTCGAACGGTCATGTCCAAACGCATCTGCGTCTGCTGTGAGGGAGTCGGTGAGAATACCCGACTGGCGGTATGGGTCCCAATGGCACTTCTTCGTAACCTCAAAACATGAAGCTGTCAGTGGAGCCGTTGACGCTTGGCGAACTTGAGGCGATACGCGGTTTCGACACCTGTACGCTGGCAAACGCAATCGAGTTGCTCGGCGTGCGACTCCGCAACGAGGGATACACAAATCCCGGGCTTCGATGCGTGACTGGCGGGGGGGCGCGAATCCTCGGTTACGCGGTCACAAGCCGTGTTAAGACTTCGAATCCACCGGTCACCGGACTGTCCTATTACGACCGATCCGACTGGTGGGTTTTGATGGACTCCGCACCCGTTCCCCGCATCGCGGTGATTCAGGATATCGACGAACGGCCCGGGCTTGGCTCGCTCGTGGGCGAGGTGCACGCGGCAATTTTGAAAGCGCTCCACTGCGAGGGTTTGATCACGAATGGCGCGGTGCGCGACGTCCCTGGCCTGGCGGCGCTGGGCTTCCCGATTCTCGCCAGCCAGGTAACCGTATCCCATGGATACTGTCACATGGTGGACTTCGGGTTGCCGGTGGTCATCTGCGGTTTGCACATCGCGCCGGGCGACCTGCTGTTGGCCGACTGCCACGGCGTGCTGTCTATTCCGCACGATGTGGCTCGGGAGCTGCCGCGCATCGCGAGTGAACTGCTCCGGAGGGATCGCAGGATCATCGATCTGTGCAGATCGCAAGAGTTTTCGATCGAGAAACTCAGAGCGGAAATTAAGGAATTGAAAAAGACATTATGACTCTTCCAAGGTACACGTCCTCTTTGCTCATGGCTGTTGCCGGGGTCTCGCTGCTGATCACCGGCGCCTGCTCGCGCGTCCGGACGGCAGAGGCGACGAGTACGCAGGCCGCGGAGCCGATGTCTGTGGCGGTGGTGAAGACCGGGCGAGAGGACCTGGCACGCAGACTGACGCTGAGCGCCGAGTTCAAGCCGAATCAGGAAGTCGAAGTCATGGCGAAGGTGTCTGGCTATGTGAAAGCGATCTACGTGGATGTCGGGGATCGCGTGCGGCCGGGGCAACTGCTGGCGGAACTCGAGGTGCCCGAATTGACCGACGACATGACCAGGGCAGACGCCACAATCCAGCGGAGCACAGCCGATTATGCCAGAGCCCAAGACGAGTTGAAGCGCGCCGAGTCCGTACACCAGATCGCGCACCTGCAGGCGGAGCGGCTCGCGGCTGTGGTCAAGAGCCGGCCGGGATTATTGGCGCAGCAGGAGATCGACGACGCCCGCGGCCGGGACCTGGCTGCGGAGGCGCAGGTAAGCGCGGCGAAATCCAGTCTCGCGGCCGCGCAACAACAGATCCACGTGTCCCAGGCGGAAGAAGGCAAAACGAAAACTCTGTTCAATTACTCAAGGGTTACGGCGCCGTTCGCGGGCGTGATCACGAAACGCTTCGCAGATACGGGTTCCATGATTCAGGCGGGAACAGCATCGCAGACGCAAGCCCGCCCGCTGGTGACCCTATCGCAAAGCAGCCTGCTGCGGCTGATCCTTCCGGTACCCGAGTCGGCTGTGCCTGCCATTCACACCGGAGAGACCGTCGATGTACGGGTGCCGACTCTGAACCGGACGTTCCCGGGCCGTATCGCGCGATTCTCGAAAAACGTGCAGGCCGCCACGAGGACGATGGAAACAGAGGTCGACGTACCCAATCCGGACCTCGTACTGGTGCCGGGCATGTTTGCGGAGGCGGTCCTCACGCTCGACGAACACAAGGATGCGCTCTCGATTCCACTCGCCTCGGTGACCGGGCAGGAGAGCAGGCCGTGGGTTCTGGTGGTGAATGACGACAAGATGTTGGAACGGCGCGAGGTTTCGCTGGGCATAGAAACCGCGGATCGCGTCGAGGTGCTGTCGGGATTGAAGGAACGCGAACTTGTGGTGATCGGCAGCCGCGTCCAATTGAAACCCGGCCAGCAGGTGGTTCCGAAGACAGTGGCCATGGCTGCGTTAGGGGGCGAGCGGTAAATGTCCCGATTCGCCATCAAGACGCCGTACCTGATCGTCGTGTTATGCCTGGTGATTGCCGTGGTCGGCATCACCAGCATTGCCCGGATGCCGGTGGATATGTTCCCGGTGATGAACATACCCGTCGTGGTGGTAGCCACCTTCTACAACGGGATGCCCCCGGAGCAGATCGAGACGGACATTACCAGCCGTTTCGAGCGCTTCTTTACGCTCTCCAGTGGGATAGACCACATCGAGTCCAGGTCGCTGATGGGCGTCAGCATTATCAAGGTATATTTTCAACCAGGTTTCAATGCCGACTCCGCCGTCACGTCCATCTCGAACCTTGCGATGGCAAATCTTAGAAAGCTCCCGCAAGGGACATTGCCTCCGGTGGTACTGAAATTTGACTCCTCCAGCCTCCCGGTCTGCCTGGTGACTCTCAAGGGCGATGGGCTGAGCGAGACCGCGTTGCGCGACCTCGCGCAGTACACTCTACGCAATCAGATCGCCGGCGTCTCGGGCGCTTCGGTGCCCGCTCCATTCGGGGGCATTCTGCGTCAAATCATGGTGTACGCCGACCCTTACAAGCTCGAGGCGCATCAGCTCAGCCTGATGGACGTCGTCCGGTCCGTGAATGAATCGAACCTGATCCTGCCTGCCGGCGACGTGCAGATCGGCTCCATCGATTACAACCTCTACACGAACAGCCAGCTACCGAATATTCAGGAAATCAACAACCTTCCGATCAAAGTGGTGGGACAGTCTCCCGTGCGAGTTTCCGACGTGGCCGTGGCGCAAGACGCGCACATGATCCAGACCAACATCGTGAGAGTGGATGGCCAGAGGTCGGTCTACCTGCCGATACTGAAGCAAGGTGGAGATACGAATACCATTGCTGTGGTGGACGGAGTGCGCGCAGCGCTGAAGAACCTTTTCGACGTACCGCAGCAACTTTCGAGTAAAGTAGTTTTCGACCAATCGCAATTTGTGAAGACGGCTATCGAGACTCTTCTGCACGAGGGCGCACTCGGACTGCTGCTCACGTCGGTGATGATTCTCGTGTTCCTCGGGAGCATGCGCGCCACGGTTGCGGTGTTTTTCTCCATTCCGCTCTCAGCACTGGCCGCGTTCATCGCACTTTACTTCGGCGGCGATTCCATCAACAGCATGGTGCTGGGCGGTCTGGCGCTGGCGTTTTCCCGCCTGATCGACAATTCGGTGGTCGTGCTGGAGAACATCTACCGGCATCTTGAGTTGGGCGAACCGCCGGAGGTAGCGGCGGAAAAGGGCGGCCAGGAAGTAGCGCTGCCGGTGCTGGCCGCCACTCTGACCACGATCATCGTGTTCTTTCCGGTAACGTTCCTGTACGGCGTCAGCAAGTTCCTGTTCTCCGCGCTGGCACTAGCCGTGGTTCTGTCCCTGCTAGCGTCCTACGCGGTTGCCATGACCGTGGTGCCGCTCTTCTGCGCCCGCTTCATCAAGGCGCATGCGAGCCACGCCGAGGTAGCCGCTGAAGTCGCAGACGGGAAGCCGCCCAAGGTTCCTTTCGGCCACAGGTTCAACGAGTGGTTCAATGGCAAGTTCGAAAACCTGCTCATGATGTACGACAACTTGGTGAACGTTACTTTGAAACATCCCGCCTGGGTACTGGCTGGCTTCGCGATGGTCTTCGCCGCGAGTCTCGCAATCGGCCCGCTGCTCGACTTGGCGTTCTTTCCGCGCACGGATGCAGGGCAATTCGTGATCAGCCTCAAGGCTCCTACGGGAACACGCCTGGACGTGACAGAGGGTGAAGTGGCAAAAGTGGAGGCCCTCGTAAAGGACACGGTGGCTCCGAAAGATCTTCAAATGATCGTGTCCAATATCGGGACCGCTGTTGGCTTTTCGGCGATTTACACGACGAACTCCGCCATGCACACCGGCGTTGTGCAAGTCAGTCTGAAGGATGACCACAAGGTCGACAGTTTCGAATACGTGCGGCGCGTTCAGGCGCGGATGAAGAAGGAGTTGCCCGAGTTGTCCGTGTACTTTCAGTCCGGGGGACTGGTGGATGCGGTGCTGAACATGGGCATGCCGGCGCCAATCGACCTCCAAGTGGCAGGCACTGATATGGAGAGAAGTCTTGGCGTCGCCAACCAGCTCGCCTCCGCGATCAAGAAGATTCCAAACGTGGCCGACGTTTATATCCCGCAAGACCTTGACTATCCCGCACTGGAGCTCGACGTCGACCGGCTGCGCGCCGCAGAAATGGGATTAAGCCAGAGGGAGGTGGTGAACAACGTTATCACGGCGCTTACTTCGAATACGATGATCGCTCCCAGCTTCTGGATGGACCCGAAAACAGGTTACGACTATATGCTGACGGTCCAATACCCCGAAAAGCAGATCAACAGTCTGCTCGATCTCCGTTCGATTCCTCTGCGCGATTCACGGCAGCAGAATCCGACTCGCCTGGACATGGTGAGCAGCCTCCGGCGCATCAATTCGCCGACCGAGGTGGACCACTATCAACTCAGGCGGACCATCGATGTGTACGTCCGGCCGGAGGGAGAAGACCTGGGACGGATCGCGGCGTCCATCGACGATCTCGTTGCCGGCACGAAGATGCCTGCCGGTGTGAAAGTCACATTGCGAGGCATGGTTCAGGGCATGCGGGCGTCGTTCAAGAGCTTCGGCCTGGGACTCGGACTTGCGGTTCTTCTGCTTTACTTGATTCTGGTAGCCCAGTTCCAATCCTTCGTGGACCCTTTTATCATCCTGCTCGCGGTACCGCCCGGGATCACGGGCGTGGTCCTGACGCTCTATCTGAGCGGCACGTCCCTGAACGTCATGTCCCTGATGGGAATCATCATGCTGGTGGGGATCGCCGTATCGAACAGCATTCTGATTGTGGAGTTCACGCGGCGGCTCCGACAGGACGGGATGGAGGTTCGGGAAGCGGTCGCACTGGCCTGCCGCGTCAGACTGCGTCCGATTCTGATGACCTCGCTGGCGACGATCATCGGCTTGTTCCCAATGGCCCTAAAACTGGGCGCCGGCAGCGAATCGTATGCGCCGCTCGCCCGCGCGATCATTGGAGGCCTCTCGGTTTCCGTGCTGCTGACGATCCTCCTGGTCCCGGCGGCCTACTCCCTGGTTCACGGCCGCAGTACGATGCTCGCGGCGGAGATCTAATTGTGAGATACGCACTGATTTCGATCCTCGCCGTATCGGCGACCTTAAATGCTTCCACCGATGCTCCGCGACGTCTGACGCTGAAGGAGGCGGAGCAGATCGCGCTGCAAGCTCATCCGCAAATCCGCGCCGCCAGATCCAACGCCGAGGCTGCCGCGGAGATTCCGACAGAATACCGGTCCGCGTACTACCCATCCGTATCCGCTAACGTTACTGGAGGCGGAGCAATGGAGAACAGCCGCATCGCGGCCGGCGGCCTGAACAATCCTGTCGTGTACGACCGATTTGCGACGGGCGTCAACGTCAGCCAGATGATCACGGACTTCGGCCGCACCAGCAACCTCGTTGAGAGCGCGAGACTGCGCGCCAAAGAGCAAAACAGCACCCTGAACGCCACACGGGCCCAGGTGCTGGTGCAAGTGGACCGCACCTACTACGCCGTTCGCCGCGCGCAGTCAGTTCTCGAAGTGGCTCAGAAGACGGTGGCTGCCCGGCAGCTTGTCGCCGATCAGGTCAAGGCCTTGGCCGAAAGCAAACTGAAATCAAGCGTTGACGTCAGCTTCGCGAACGTGAATCTCTCGGAAGCAAAACTCCTTCTGGTGAGCGCACAGAATCAACTGAAGGCCTCCTTGGCCGACTTGTCCACGTCCTTGGGATACTCCTCGGAACAGCAGTTCGAACTGGTCGACGAAGAGCTTCCGGGGCAGTTGCCCAGCACCAGCAATGAACTGATTAAGGCGGCGGAAGACGCCCGCCCGGAAATTGCGGCGTTGCGACTGGAGGAAAGCGCAGCCCAGCGATATGCGAAAGCCGAACGGGCGCTGTCTTACCCCACGGTCAGCACGCTATTCACGGCCGGCTATATCCCGGGCGGGCAGTCCCCCCTGAGCGATCGGTGGGTGGCGGCAGGAATCAATTTGAATATTCCAGTCTTCAACGGAAAGCTCTACTCCGCACGTTACAAGGAAGCGCAGTATCGGACCGAGGCGGCGGCACAAAAACTCAAGGATCTCGAAAACCAGGTCGCGCGGGACGTCCGCGTCGCTTATCTCAACGCGGTTACGGCGTACGACCGCATCGATCTGACCAGGCAGTTGTTGGACCAGGCGCGTCTGGCCAACGACCTGGCAAAGAGCCGGTACGAACTAGGACTGGGCTCGATCGTGGAGTTAAGCCAGGCTCAGTTGAACCAGACTTCGGCGGAGATCGCGGGAGTGAGCGCCCGGTACGAATACCAGTTGCAGCGCTCCATCCTCGACTTCCAGGTCGGAGCCAAGTGATAGGGGACTCAGGAGATTACACCCTTGCGGACAGCGTAAAGAATCAACTCCGGAACACTGTGCAGATTCAGCTTCTCGAGAATATTACTGCGGTGCGTTTCGACCGTGTAGGGGCTGAGGTTCAGGATGGCGGCGACGTCCTTGTTCGATTTGCCCTCAGCTAATAACTGAAGGATCTCTCTTTCGCGCGACGTGAGCAGCTCATAGCTATCCTCTACCTCGCGTTCTTTCATCTGCCGCATGTAGTCTTCGACAAGCATTCTGCTGATCGCAGGGCTGAAGAACGCTTTGCCGTCATTCACCGCCCGGATCGCGTTGATCAGATCGGACTCCGCGGAGTCCTTGAGCAGGTACGCGCGCGCGCCAGATTTCAGCGCCCGCAGCACGTAGCCCTCATCGGAATGCATGCTGAGGATGACGATGGACGTGCGCGGCAGTTTATTGGAAATTTGCCGCGCCGCCTCAATGCCGTTCAGATTCGGCATGGCAATGTCGAGTACAACCACGTCTGGAGAAAGAGATTCCGCCAGCGCCACAGCCGCTCTGCCGTCGGCCGCTTCCCCGACCACCTCAAAGCCGGGCTGCCGCTCCAGCACGAGCTTCAAGCCGGTCCGGATGACGGTGTGATCGTCCGCGATGAGTATTCGGACCCTCATCAGTCCACCTCCTCTCCCGGTCCGGGCGATCCCGCCAGGGGCAGCGTTACTGCAATGAGACTTCCTTTTCCGGGTTGCGAGTCAATCCGAAAACTACCGCTCAAATGCGTCACTCGCTCTTCCATTCCAAGAATACCCAATCCCTTCTCCTTCTTCGGGTCGAAGCCCTTGCCGTCATCCTGGACGGTCAGTACCAGCCGGTCACCCTCCTGCCGCACTGTTACCTGGATCTTGCGCGCCTCGGCGTGGCGCGTGCAGTTGTGCAAGGCTTCCTGCACGAGGCGGTAGACGCAGGTCTTGTGGCTCTCCGGAAGATCGCCCAAGACGCTGTCCGCGGCAACTGCGACGCGAATACCTGTCCGGCGCCCGGTTTCGCGCGCCTGCCACTGTAGAGCCGGAACGAGGCCGAGATCGTCAAGCATCGAGGGGCGCAGAAGCAGAGCGAGATTTCGAACAGCAGCCACGCTACCCTCCACAAGCTTGCGGATCGTGTCGGCGTGTTGTCTTGCCTTCTGTCCCGATCCGTCTGGAAGGGCCGCGGCGAGATTCCCCAACTCGACCAGCACTGCCGACAGAGATTGACCGACTTCATCATGCAACTCACGGGAAATGGAGCGCCGTTCGTTCTCCTGCGCGGCCACAAGGCTTGCAGAAAGATTTTTTAATTCCCTGCGCGCCTCGACGATCTCCTGATAGCGGTCCGCCGCCTCCAGCTCCAGATGGAGGGTGCGGTGAATACTGAAAGCCGCCAGGGATATTCCAAGGCCCATGCTGACCAGCAGCGTGAACACAAGCCGCTGGCGGTATTCGGAAAACAGGTTCTCCGCGCTCTCCTCGCCAGCCGCCAGGAGTTTGTCGTTGATAGCCGCGATCTGGCCGGCAACGTCCAGCATGGCCATGCGACGCGGAAACACTTCGTCGCGCAGGAACTGGTAACCGTTCTTGCGGCGTTGCTCCGATGTCCAACGCAGGACGGGATCAAGGACTTTCCAGTAGGAGCGCAACTCCCGCTTCAGACCGTCGAAGGGCCGCCTCTCATTGGGTCTTAGGATGCTTTCATATTCTCCGAGGGCGGCGTCCATGCGCCGGCGTGTCGCTTCGAGGTCCGAGAGGAAAGTCGCGGCGCCCGTCGCTTCCGGCTCCAGCAGATAGTCTCGAACGTAGGTGCCGGATAAATAAAGGTTGGATCGAATCTGATTGAGAATCAGATTACGGCTCTGGTAGTCCCTGCGGATCTCCTTGTCACGCGTGTGGATGCGGCCGATAACGCGCGCAGCGTCCAGACCGGCGAAAAACATGAGCGCCAGCACGCCTCCGAAGCCAATCAGCAGCGCTGGCCGCGTGTTCATGATAGTACGCTCCCGCATCCAAACGTCTCGTTCCGAGTATCAGTGTAACTAAACAGCGGGATGCCGGTTCTCACGGCCTCTTGCCTGCGGCTTCGGCATGGTACGGAGCGTAGTAACCCCGTCTCCACGATGCGCGGAGTTTATTGGTTCCGTTCACCGGCAAAATTCTGAGGTTCACATGGTGGTATTTTCCGTTCGGCGGAACGCCTTCCGGAAAAAACCCCAATACGTACTCGTTCCGCACGTCCAGATGCCGCATGGCTTGTGCCACATCCTTCGGCCGGCTTGCCTGCAGAAACCGGCCGCCGGTATCATTGGCAAGTTGTTCGAGCAAGAGACAGCCTTCTGTCGCATCGTCCTCCGGAAAGCCACGGAATACGCCGATCGCGTAAATCGTGACATCCGCTTCCTGGAGCATCTGTCTGAGATCCGCCGCGCTGTACCGGCTGTGGTTGTCTATACCGTCGGTGATTAGCAGGAGCGCCTTTCGCGCGTTGTGCGCAGACCGCATCTCTTGCGCCGCGAGGTAGATGGAGTCGTGAAGAGCCGTGTATCCACCAGCCGCCAAGGAGTCCAGTTGGCTCAGAACCTTTTGAGGATCGCGTGTGAACTGCAAAGTCCAATCGGGCTTATCCCGGACCACTACCGCAGCAAACTCGTCCTGTGGATTTGAGCTCGCGAGGAACTCCCGCAACGCCGACTTGGCAACTGGCAGGGTGTTTTTCATGCTGCCGCTGGCATCGAAGATGATCCCCATCGAGACCGGAGCATCGTCCTGTGAGAAGTTCAGGATCTGTTGTTCCTTGTTTCCGTCGAACAAACGGAAGTTATCTTTCTTGAGACCGGGCACAAAGTGTCCGTCCCGATCCATAACCGCCGCGTTGATCAGAACGAGATCCGAATCGACTCTGATGCGGCTTTTCAGTGCGGGACCATCAGCCCCCATGCAGAGATAGCATCCCCACAGCGCGGCAACCCAGATCGCGGGCCGAGACATCACATTCAGAGCATAAGATCAAATGGCCGCCGGCAGAGTACCGCCGGGACAGTATTTCCGCGGTTCTCGCAAGGGATCTGCCGGAGCAGCCCACATCACTCCTGGCGGCTTGGACAAACCTGGCTACTTACTTGGCCAACCGGTAATCACGACAGCTTTCCCGAAGTGCTCCAGTGTACGCACTCAAAGTGCCGGAAGCGCAGCGACCGGAAGCGTCGCAGCCTCATTTTCGTTACTACCTTAGAATGCAAAGACTGCGAGTTCTTCTTCAACGGGAGTCCCGATTGCGTGCGGTCCAGCGCCTGGATCTGGCTCTTTTCGTCGGCGCCAGAGCACGATGGCGTGTTCCGGCGGGTTCAGATATAGCTCAATAGCGGCATTCAGTTTCTCCGTGAACTGAGGATCGTTGCTGACCTTAGAAGGTGTGCGTCATGTGCGGCCTCAAGCCATGCTGACGCCAGATCCGGCACACTCTCTTCTCGCTCAGACCAGCGCTTTTGGCCATGCTGCGTGTGCTCGAGTGTGTGGCGTTGCGGGGCTTCTCTTGCGTCGTTTTCCGGATCACTTCCTGGATCTGAGCCGGTGTGATCGTGGGCGTTCTTTCCGGGCGCGGCGCGTCTTTGTCGAGCGCCGCCAAGCCGCCGTCCAGAAACCGGTTCCGCTAACGTGCTGCCTTCTCCGGTGTGATGCCCAACTTGGCCGCGATTTGCTTATCCTGCATTCCGGAAGCTGCCAGCAAGACAATCCGGGCGCGCTCCACGCTGCGCGCCGCTGCGCTCCGAGCACGTGCATGAGATTTCAGCAGCTCTCGTTGTTCGGTACGCAGCACCACAGGTCGCGCCACACGCATCGGTTTTGCTCCTTCTGTTGTAAGGACGACGCGGGGTAGATAAACGTCACTATTTAGGCCGCACTACACTAGAGGCTGGCAGCCAGGCCGGCGATCCAGGCGAGTAGCATCGCATTCGCTGGGATGTAGAGGTTAAAGTCGACGAGACTGTGGAGCGCGATCGCTGCGAATGCGCCGATACAGGCAATGGCGATATAGCGCGCATTGTCCTGGCGCGCGGCGGCTTGCACCGCGCGAAAGATCACGACGCCGCCAAGCGCGAGCAAAACGAGCAATCCCGGCAGGCCGAATTCCGCGGCCGTCTGCAGGTAATCGTTGTGCGCGTAGTCCACCGCATTCATAGGCGCCGCCGACTTGAAACGCATCAACGCGGACTCATAGCTGCCCAGACCGCTACCGAAAACCGGGTAGGCTTCGATCAGGCGAAGCGTATCGCCCCAGACCTGCGCGCGCGTGTCGCCGGATATGTCGTCCGTGGCAGCCAGATCCGCAAAGCGCACGATGAGCGGATCCGTGGGTAGGAAAACAAACGCGAGCGCGGAGACGAGCAACAGCGTCAGGAGCGGGACCCAGGTACGCCAACCCGGTTTTCCACCGCTCACGGCCACGGCGCCGGAAACAACCAGCCCGGCGAGCGCCGCAAGGAATCCCATGCGCGAAAGCGAGAACAAGATTCCGACCAGCAGCGTGGCGGCAGCGCCTAGCAGCGCGCAGGCCGCGATCGCGGGAGCCGCCGGCGTCTCGAACTTCGATTTTCCATTTCTGTAGACCGCCACCGCGGCGGCAATAGTAAACGGCAGCGTCATTGCAAGCAGGCCGGCAAAGTGGTTGCGGTTCGGATAAGTCCCGCTGGCGATGGCGTTGACGCCGCCGAGATGAGCCTGCACGATTCCGAGCAGCGCTTCGAGCCAGGCAATGGCGAGGATCGGCGCAACCGGCCAGAAGGGTCTGCTGCGAAAACTCCAGCCGAGATCGCGCAGCATCAGGAACACCAGCACGTAGGCGGCGAGGCGGAAAATGTGCTCCAGCGAGGCGGCCGGTTGCACGCTCAGCGTGGCCATCGAAACGGGGCCCAGCAATGGCTCAGCAGCGGTCAACAATTCGGCTCGCGCCGGAGAGATGATCTTGAGTATCCCCAGCGGAAGCGGAATCACCTGCAGAACAGCCAGGACGAACAGGGCCGCGAGTAACCCGCGGGAGAGCACGTCGAGCGGCGGCGAAGCATCGCGGCGCCTAGGCCGGAACCAGAAGATCAGGCTCACGCAGCCGACGGCCAACAGCGAGATGTGCCAGTCGTCGACGAGGATTCCGCCGTACTGAAACACAGCATAGCCTAAGGCCAGAGTCAGTCCGCAGAGTCCAAAGATGTTCACGCGCTCTAGGGTATCAGACGCAGCACCGAGTCACGGCGCACACGCTGGGCTTGCGATTCGCCTTGCGCCGCGGGCGGTGCCGTGGACTTCGCCGATGCGGTGGAATCGCCCGGCGCCAGATCATGACTGAACCAGTAATCGCCGGCATCGAGAGTGAGCGGAGCGGCCAGTGTGTAAGTCAGCCGGAAAATGGAGTCGCTAATGCCGCCGGGAAAGAGGCGCTTCGCGCCGGTGTCGGAGATCGAAAACTTGCCCGCTTGCGTATCGCTCGAGAACTTGTCTCCCGTGAACGGTTTGAGATTGCTCGGCACATTCCCGGCCGCGTTGGACCAGATGTTCATGCGCCACATGTTGAAGGGGCTGGCCGGATCGAAACGCAACTCTGAATCTCCGTTGCCATCGAAGTAACCGGTCACTTGCGTAATCGTCGTGCGCGCGGCCAGCCGGAAAAATCCAGCCGTGACTACGTTCGCATTCTTCGACATAGAGAGAAACACGGTCATTCCCGGTTTCCCCGCTGTTCCGGCGCTGCCATCGTAGTAGCCAGCGTCAGAACCCGTCTCAATTCCGTTGTTGTCGTAGACGATCGAATCGCCGTCACGCAGCGTCAGGGCGAGGCCCGAAGTGGCCGTGCCATCGGCTCCGAAGGCGACCTCCTTGGCCCAGGCGAGATAACCGCTTTGGCCGAGGACGTCTTTATCGTTATGCCAATATGCGATCGCACAGTTCGCGCCAGCGATCCCGTTCAGCGTCTGGCCGTTGACAAACTTGCCGCCCGTATAGACCCAGTAGAAGCCGTTGGGCTCCACCGGTACAGAAATATTCGTCTGCGACGATGCCTGGCCGACGGTAACTCTGATAGGAACGTCGCCGACGACTTCGTCGAAGGGCAGACGGTAGTTGATCTGATACAGCCCGGTGAGATACGGCACGAGACCCGCAAAATCGACTGGCGCTGGCTTGTTATTGATCGTCATCGTGACCGGCTCGCTGACATTTCGCAGCGGCTTGGGCTCCACGCTCACACCGGCGGCGATGGGCGGGTCGACCGCGCCCATGCTGTTGAGCCAAAGCGTCGCTGGAGCGCCTGGTTTGCCGGGAAGTTCCCGGCTCAGATACTTTCCGTCGGGATGCGTGCTCACCGCGCGGCCGAGTCCCGACTGATCGACTGCGAATAATCGCGGCGCGCGCGGCGCAACCGCGATGGTGTCCTCGGCGCTGACGCCGGAGGTGCTGCGTACACGCACTTTCACGGAGGCGCCGACATCGTAGGGCAGCATCGCATTGATCTGTCCCGCCGAGACCATGTAGAGCCCTGCCAGCGTGGTCTTTGTTCCGTCCACTATCTCGACGGACGTGCCATCCAGACTCGTCGGAAGAGGCAACTCAGCGGCCTGCGCCAGTTTGGTTGCCAGATTCGTGCCGAAAATCGAGACGATCGCTCCGGGGGCGAAACTGCGGGTATAGTCAGCCGCGTTCACCGTTCCATTGGGCGTGAGTACGGGCGCGGTCTGGCCGCAAAGCGATCCGCCCGTCATAGAAATACAAATAACAAACGCTATTATCGAAAATAGAATTTTCTGCTGCGCTCTCATCCGAGTCTCCTTAGCACTGCTCCGCACGCGAAAGTCTTACGGCTTGCTGCTGCTGATTGGCGGAAGCGGCTTGGGGCCAACTTCCGGCAGTGGCGGCGGCGTCAAGCTGCCGCCGGTCGGCGAGCCCGGCGGCACTCCGAATGGCGGCGTGTAGTTGCGCCACTGGCTCACGAAAAACAAATTGTAGGGAGTGATGCGATATTGCTGCAACACGACACTGTTGCCGGCAGCCGCTGGGTCGAATCCCTTCGGAGCCCACACCGCAGCCTGGCTGTCGATCGACAGTAGACCTTCACTCGAGTCTCCGGGCAACGGCTCACGATTGAGCCCCGCAAGCGAGATCCGCGAGTTCTTGTTGACTTTGTACGCGAGGTCGCCCTGCACCAGGCGCAGGACGTTCTGCTTCCCGGCCACGTGAAGCTTGGCGCGAGTGTGAGAGTTCAGGTAGACGCGCGATCCATCCGCAAAGGAAATCATCGCTGGCGCAGCACCTGTCGCGATCTCATCGCCGGCCGAGAGCGGCCAATCAGGCACGCCACGCACAGGCACCGAGACGCCACGCAACTGGAATGGCTCCGCGCTGGAAATTGTGGCCACTGGCGCGGCAGCGGCAAGCGCGGCACCTAGAATTGACGCGATTATGACGGTCATCCACCTGGACAAGGTATTATCCTCCTATCGTCCTATTACACCCTATTTCAAAGTATATGCGCGCAGCGCCGCAAAATCAACCTAAGTCTTTTATTTTCTTTGTAGTACAACGTATTACAGGTCCCTGGCGATGCGCCGTCGGAAACCCACGAAGATTTCCTAAAATATTCATCGGTGGCGGCGATGAGAACTTTAGCAGTTCTTCGTGGAAGTGAAGAGAGAACCAGATCCGCGACTCTAATGTTAGAATGAAAAATTCCCCACGATAGGCAACTCAGTGAAAGAATTTATTAGTCCCCATCTCTTGTTGGCGCTGGCAGCGGCGCTGTGTTCATTTCCGATGGCTGCACGCGCCCAGGCCGCAGAGCCGAAAAGCGTTGAAATCGGCGTGGAACAGCGCGTCCGGAATGAGAACTGGAATAACCTCTTCGACTTCAACGACGCCCTCGACGACCAGCGCAATCAGGTGCGCTACCGTACGCGTTTCTGGGCAAAAGTACCAGTCACAAGCAAGATTGATGTGGTGGCGGGACTCACTCAAGAGACCAACCAGATTGTCGTACAGCGCTGCCCGTGGCGCTTCGACGAGGTCATCTTCGAGACGGCGTATCTGGATTTTCGCGACCTGTTCGTAAAAGGATTATCGCTACGCGTGGGACGCCAGAACCTGATGCGAGGTGAAGGCGCACTGATCATGGAGGGCAATCCGTGGGACGGCTCACGCACGATCTACGATAACGCCGCGGTGCTGGCCTACGCCTGGAAGAAATCGAAGATTGAACTGATCGGCATTTCAAATCCGTCGCGCGACCGCTATCTGCCGCGCTTCAGCGACCGGCACAGGCTCCTGACCGAATGGGACGACCAGGCCATCGGGAGTTACTTCACGAGTGCCCCGCGGCGCGACACGGACGTGGAAGCGTACTACTTTTACAAGAAGGAAGTCCGCGACACACGCGCGAACTCGAATCCCCAGTTTCAGCCAGACCGCCACGTCAATACGGCCGGAGGGCGCCTGGTGCGCCGCCTGCCGCACGGTTTCACGGCGACGGGCGAAGGCGCGCTGCAATGGGGCGGTGATCATGCCGGCCGCGAGATCCGCGCCTGGAGTGCCTTCGGCCATGTGAAGCGGAGCTTCGACCGGCCGGGTAAACCGTATGTGCTCGGCGGTTACTGGGCGTTTTCCGGCGACGACCCCAAAACCGGAAACAGGATCGAAGGCTACGACCCACTCTTCGGGCGCTTTCCGAAGTGGAGCGAGTTGTACCTCTACAGCCTGATGAAGGAGAAGGGCGTGGGTTATTGGACCAACATGAATATGTTGCAGGCCGAAACCGGTTTTTCGCCGTGGAAGCCGATGAACTGGCGCTTCACGTACTACCACATGGGAGCCTACCACCCCTTCGCCGGCGATGCGCGCATCTTCGCCGCCGGCACGAAGCGCGGCGACAGCGTGCAGACACGCGTCGATTTCACGATCAATCCGAGTTGGCGCGGGCACGTGCTCTATGAGAGCTTTCTGCCCGGCAATTTCTATCACGCCGGGCATGCCTCCTATTTCCTGCGATTCGAGATGATCTACCAGTTCAAGAAATTGATTCCAATCTAGCGCGCCACGAGATGGGACAATAGGACGAGTCCGGGTGTTCGCCTATGGATTTCGTCGAACAGGTCAAGTCGTCGATCGACATCGTAAATGTCGTTGGCGAGTATGTGCGCCTTCGCAAGCAGGGCGCCAGTTCGAAGTACCTGGGCCTGTGCCCGTTTCACTCGGAGAAAACACCGTCGTTCAACGTGGATGCCTCCAAGCAGTTCTACTACTGCTTCGGCTGCCAGAAGGGCGGCGACGCCTTCAAGTTCGTGATGGAGATCGAAGCCGTCACTTTTTTTGAAGCGCTCAAGTCGCTGGCCGACCGCTACGGCATCGCGATGCCGAAGCGCGCGGAGTACTCCGACGCCGAAACGAAGCTAAAGAGCGCACTCTACGAGATGCACGAGATGGCCGCGCGCCTGTTCGAGAACAACCTGAACAGTTCCGCCGGCGCCGAAGCGCGGGCCTATCTCGACAAGCGCGGGCTGTCGAAAGAGATTGCCGCGGAATTCGGACTAGGCTTATCCGACCGCGGCGGGCAGGCGCTGGTGCGGCGTTTCGAGCAACACGGCTTTCCGCGCGAGGCGATCGAAGCGTCGGGCCTGATACTCAAACGCAACGACGGCAGCGGCTACTACGACCGCTTCCGCGGGCGCCTGATGTTTCCGATCCAGAACGAGACGGGCAAGATCATCGCCTTCGGAGGACGAGCCATCGCGGCCGGCGACGAGCCCAAATATCTGAACTCGTCGGAGACGCCGCTCTACCGCAAGAGCTACGTGCTTTACAATCTGCACCGCGCCAAGGATGGCATCCGCAAGCAAGACCGCAGCATCCTCGTCGAAGGCTACATGGATGTGATCGGCGTGTACGCGGCGGGCATTAAAGAGGTGGTGGCGAGTTGCGGTACGGCTCTAAAAGATACCCAGGTTCGCGCCCTGCGCCGCCACTCGAGCAGGATCGTGGTAAATTTCGATCCCGACGCGGCGGGTGAGAACGCGACGGAAAAGTCGGTCCAGATGCTGCTCGAAGAGGGCATGCACGTGCGCATCCTGCAACTCGACGAGGGCCTGGACCCGGACGAGTATATTAAGAAACACGGCGCAGAACGTTATCGGGCGCTGGTGGACAAGGCTGGCGGATACTTCCACTGGCTGGCCGACCGCATCCGCGCGCGGTACGGCGCCGGCGACGCGGAACAACGCACGGAAGGCTTCAAAGCGCTGCTTCCGGCCATCCAGCGCATCCCCGACAAGTTGGAGCGCGCCGCCGTGGCCAACGAAATGGCGGAGTATCTAAACGTCGAACGCAGCCTCGTATTGGAACAGTTCCGCGGCCTGCCCGGCAGCGCACGTTCAGCGGCGCCGAAGCGGCCAGAGAAACCCGCCGTACCGGCCCTGGAACAGATCCTGCTGAGAGCGCTGCTCGCCGACGGCGCCGTGCGCGCCGCGATCCTGCCGCAGTTGCGCGGGCACGCCGCGCTTGAGCGGTTTGCGACGCGGCGGATTTTCGAGACGCTGTGCGGGATGGAAGAGCCGGCCGGTTACGCGGCGCTCGAAGCGCGCCTCGATGAACGCGACAGTGCCCTACTGGCCTCCATCGTAATTGCCGATGAATTAAGTGGGGAGACGGACTCGCTCGAACATGCGCAGCAGTGTCTGCACAGCTTGGCGACGGTCAACCGGGACGCGCGGAAGGCGGAACTGCGCACGCTCATCCGAAGCGCGGAGCGGACGGGAGACATGCAAGAGGCCTTGCGCGTCGCACAAGAGTTGAGCCAACTGGAGCGAAGCTGATGGGGTTCCCGCCCGTGTTGTAGAATATTGGAAACTTGGTCTGATTGGGGAGTTGTGGCAAGCGAAGAAAAATTCGACCGCCTGAAGCAGCTTATGGACATCGGCAAAGAGAAGGGGTTCGTTCTCTATGACGACGTCAACGAGTTGCTGCCGGAAGAGATCTCCGGAACCGCCGAGTTGGATGATATCCTCGCCGATCTCGACAACGCAGGCGTGGAAATCCTCGAAGAACCCAAGAAGGCCGAGGAAGGCGAAGAGTTCTCCGATCTGGAACTGGTCCAGGAATTCGCCGACAAGACCAACGACCCCGTGCGCATGTACCTGCGCGAAATGGGCACGGTCCCGTTGCTGACGCGCGAGGGCGAGATCGAACTCGCCAAACGCATCGAGCGCGGGCAGACGGCGGTCCAGAAATCCTTGTCGCGCTCGCCGCTACTGATTCGCGAAATCATGCAACTCAGCGAAGAGGTGCAACGCGAAGAAAGCGTGCTCCGCGACATCCTGCAACTGCCCGAACTGGTGGTCACCGACGAATCCCTTGTGGAGCAGCGCGGCGAGTTGATCACGGCGATTGCGGAGATCGAAAAACAATACCGCAAGGCGCAGCAGATCCGGCAGAAGATCCAGGCGATCTCGCGCGGGATGAAACCGAAGCAGCATCGCACGCTGCGTTTCAATCTGGCGCGCGCGATGGTGAAGATCTCGCAACTGATCCGCGGCATCCAGTTCAGCGGTCTGGTGCGGCGCCGGCTCGCCGACCGGCTGCGCTTTAAGGTGGAGGAGTTCAAGGAGATCGAGCGCGAAATCGCTCGCGCGCAGCGCAGAACCGAGGATTCGTCCCACGCGCCCGGCGCCAGGGACAGCCACAAGGAGATGAAGCACTTCAGCCAGCAGTTGCAGCGGCTGGAGGAAGAGTGCGGCGCTACATCGACGGAACTGCGACGCAGCCTGCAGATCGTCGAACGCGGCGAGGCGGAGGCCGAACTCGCCAAGAAGCAGCTCATCGAAGCGAACTTGCGGCTTGTGGTCTCGATCGCGAAGCGTTACACCAATCGCGGTTTGCAGTTTCTCGACCTGATCCAGGAAGGCAATATCGGGTTGATGAAGGCCGTGGACAAGTTCGACTATCGACGGGGCTACAAGTTTTCGACTTACGCCACATGGTGGGTGCGTCAGGCGATCACACGGGCCATCGCCGACCAGGCGCGCACGATACGCATTCCGGTGCATATGATCGAGACGATCAATAAGCTGGTGCGGACGCAGCGCATGTTGCAGCAGAAGCTCGGCCGCGAACCGAACACCGAAGAGTTGGGCAAGGAGATGGAACTGCCCGTCTCAAAGATCCGCAAGGTGCTGCGCATCGCGCAGGAGCCGATTTCGCTCGAGACGCCGGTGGGCGAAGAAGAGGAATCGCACCTCGGCGATTTCATCGTCGACCGCGCCGTCGTTTCGCCTTCGGAAGCTGTGATCAATCTCAACCTGCGCGAGCAGACGGCCGAGGTTCTCAAGACGCTCAGCCCGCGCGAGGAGCGCATTATCAAGATGCGCTTCGGGTTGCAGGATGGCAGCGAGCACACGCTCGAAGAGGTGGGCCAACATTTCGCCGTCACGCGCGAGCGCATCCGCCAGATCGAAGCCAAGGCATTGCGTAAACTGCGCCACCCCAGCCGCAGCCATCGCCTGCGGGCGTTTCTCGATACCGGACCTCACGAATAGATCCGCCGGGCCAGTTCGCGTACCGCCTCCGGGACCAGAGACTCCCAATCATCGCCCCGCGAGATGCGCCGCCTGACCTCGCTGGACGAAATCTGCTGCGACTCCGCGTCGAGCGGCAGCTTGTGAATGCGTCCACGCATCTCCGGCGGGACAGCGAAATCGACTCCGCGCGCGGCGACCCATAGTTCAAAAGCGGAGAGCATGTGCGCGAACGCGCCGGGCTCGCCGTAATCCCAGTGAACGATGCGTTGTGCGGCGTCGGCTCCACAGAGAAAAGCGAACGAAACGTCTGCCGGATAGTGCGGCCGGCATTCGCTTGCGATTTCTGCGAACAAGCCCCCGCTGGAGGCGGCCACGGAAAATCTGAGTTCCGACCCGGTGGCAGCCAGTACCATGCGCACGCGGTCCTCAAAACCAGCGCCGTGATATGCCTTGTGCGGAAAGGCGCGTGGCAGCACGAAAAGCACCTCATCAGCACGGGAAAGCGCGGAGACGGCCAGTGCGAGATGCGCGGTCGTCGGAGGATTGAAGGCGCCCGCCAGAATCGCGAGCCGCCCGGGCGTCGCGTTGCTTCTCCGAAAGAATTCCATGAGTCCATCGTAGGCGACCTGCGGTAGAGTAATTGATAGATGTTTACCTGGATCTGCCCCAAATGCGGCAGCGAAGTGCTGCCCTCGGAAACAGAATGTCAGCAATGCGCGGGCAAGCGTGCCGCCCCGACTCAGGAAGCGGAAACGCCTCCGGTTCCCACGATGGCGCCCAGCGACGCGAAGTACGTATTGCCGCCGCCGCCCCAGGGCCTGCCGAAATGGCTGATGCTGACACTGGCCCTGCTCGGCCTCGCGCTCGTTTCCGGATTAGGCTATATGTTCTTCTCGGGCGGCAAGCCCAAACCGGCTCCCGCACCGGCAAAGATCGATCTGCCGGGCACGGCGACCAAGCAGCATCCATTCGCGAAGTTCGTCGAAGTCACCGGCCTGCGTGTTTCAGAGGATGCGAAGAAGAATGTACGCGTGAAGCTTATGGTCGTGAATCACTCGCTGGCCGAACTGCCGGAGATGGAACTTGCCGTGACACTCAAGCCCACCACCGCCAAGCCAGGAGACGAGCCCTTCTGCTCGCTCACCGTTGCGGTTCCGTCGCTCGGACCGCACGAGAGCGGCGACGTCGAAGCTACGGCGAAGACCAAGATGCGAGCCTATGAGATGCCGGATTGGGAGTTTCTGAAGGCCGACTACGAGATCGTAGCTCCGAAGCAGTAGCGCTCCAACGGCTGGCGCTTAGCGTACTTCTGAGGTGGAGGGCTTGTGTCTGCGGTACCGCTGTTTACGCCGCCGGAAACTGACGAAATTACAGCGGCACGGATCGCAGCGCAGACGTTTTCCACCCAAGCGGATCCTGGCGACCTGCAACCAACTCAATTGGTAGTGCGACTCGACCCACGTAGTCAAATCGCTCCGGTCGCACTTCGGGCAACGCGCATACAGCCAACTCTTCCAACTCCACGTACTCAGAAGGAATCGCCGCTTGCAGCTTCGGCAACGCAGATGGTGCCGGCCAAACCATTCACCCAGTTTCTCGCCGAAGTTGCGGCGGCGCGACAACCGGACATCATTCGATCCGCAAGCGGGACAGGTGGGTAGGCCCATGACGGTAAGTGGTTAGGATACCGCAGGACTCATACGCGAGGGACGGTGCGCCGCCACGTAAGAATCCACATAGCTTGTGAATGCGGCATCGAGCCTGAGGCGCGCGTCATCGTTATGCCTCAACGTGAGACCTTCGATTGAGACCACGGGCAACAGGTTGCGCGTCGTCGATGTAATGAAGACCTCGTCGGCGGCCTCAAGATCGGCGGGCATAATCGTCTTCTCGATGACCTCGATTCCAGGAATGTGTATGGCTTCGAGCAGCAGTTCACGCGTAATGCCAGGCAGACATCCGGCATCGACGGGCGGAGTCCACACCTGATTGCCCATCGCCACAAAAATATTTGCGGAGGTACACTCACTCACCTCGCCGCGTTCATTGAGCAGCACCACCTCATCCAGACCGCGCTCGTGCGCTGCTTCATACCATGCCAGGTTCTGCGCCCACGAGAGCACCTTCACCCCGGCGAACGGGCACGCCGCGTGCCGCGCTTGCGGAATCACGCCGAGCCTGACGCCCTTCCCCCAGTTGTTCACGTTCGATGTGAATGCAATCAGGTCGAAGTCGCGGCTGATGCCTGCGCCCTCCCACATGCCGCCCTTGTTGCGCACAACGATGACGCGCAACGAAGCGTCGCGCACACCGTTCGCGTCGAGCAACTTTTCGAGACGGCTCGTGATGTAGGCGGCGTCCTCGGGAAAGGGTACGCGCATCAGTTTCGCATCGCGCTGCATGCGCGCGAAGTGGCGCTCATACGCGAATAGGACGCCGTCGAAGACGCGCATGGTGCTGAAGACGCCCCAGCCCGCCATGCTGCCAACCTGACCGGGCGAAAGGCATGCCTCTGTCGATTCACAAATCTTGTCGTTATGAAGAATGAAGCGGTGCATGAATATTTTCATGATAGCGCCACCGCGCCCCGCCCGGCGTTTTCAGGTCCAATTCGGGAAGGGATTGACGCGGCCACGGCGGCAATCACCGATCAGATCCGCTACGCGCTTGCGGCGCCGGACGAGACGCTCAAGAAGCGCGTGCAGCGCAGCTTCGTCGCCGTCGAGCCACTCGGGCGGAACCTTGCGGAAGGCTTCGTCGAGTACCTCCTCGGGAAAATTTTCAACCTGGCTCAACCAAGGTTGAAAGTCGTCGATCGAGCGCACGTTCTCGTATACGAATGGACGGAAATAGAGGCCCAGAATCGGCGAGTCGACGAAATCCCAGTGCGGGCCGTTAAGCACATAGCCATGGTCGATCATCAGTGCGATGAAACCGGTGCGTGATGACCCCGCCTCGACCGGCTGTATCCAGTCCTTCAAACGCGCGCGAAAGAAGACGGATTGCCGGGCGTCCGCATTCGACATCCACTTGTCGAAAACGAGCATCGCGAGATATTCCTGGAGATTCTCCACCTTCTTCAGCAGGGCGTCTGGAAGAAAATCGTAGACCGCGAGCCGGTCGGGATCGCCCGGATACAACGAGCCGAAATGCCAGCCCACCGGAACCTCAATGCGCCGCGACCCGAGCTGGATGTGTACCTCGGCGTTCTCTCGCAAAAACTCCTCGCCCAACCAGATCAACTGCGCCGCGGGCGCCGTCACGCGCAGGTAGCGCAGGAAGACCGAGGACACAAGTTCATTCACCAGAATGCGGCGATGTTGCGGATTGTTGCGGAACTTGACGACGTAAAAGCGGTTGTCGTCGGCCTGCAAAAGATGGGCCTGTGCGCCGCCGCGCATTTTGCGGATTACACGGACAGCGTTCAGCGCCATTCAGTTTGCGATGTTGTATTCACGGAATCGACTACACTAGAGGTTTACCACAAATTCAAGGAGAGCTTCACTAATGGCAGACGAGACGGAACAGGATAAGAAAGAGCGATGCAAGGACAAGGATGAGATAGCGCTGGAGCTGATGAAGTTCGTCGCCGTGACGACAGGCTATGGAAAAGGCACCGCTCAGGCCGGCTTCGCGAGCCAGTCCGGAGCGCGCAGCGCCGAAGAGTACGCGGACGCACTCCTGAGCCTGTTCGAGCGCTGCCGGGGAATCGTCTCGAAGTAAATCCGGAGTGAAAGTGGCCCCGTGCGGTGACGGCTTCCCACACGGATGAATGACCGCAGCCTTACGCGAATCACTCACCGCGGGTAGCAGTTAGGAAATGGAGGCCGCGGGTGTGCGCGGCCTCGGAATCCTGGCGTCCAGGGAGCCTACTTCTTCCCCTTCTTCGCGGCGACTTTCTTGGCCGGAGCTTTCTTGGCTGGAGCCTTCACAGCAGGAGCCTTCTTGGCCGGAGCTTTCTTGGCCGGAACCTTCACAGCCGCCTTTTTCACAACGACCTTCGCCGGAGCCTTGGCTGCCGTCTTCTTCACTGCTTTCTTGGTTGCTGTCTTCATAGTTTTCTTCTTGATTGGATTTTTGTCAGCCCCAGACTTCTTGGAAGCGGGCTTCGCCACGGCGGACTGCTTTGCCGTAGTCTTTTTCGCCGCAGATGTTTTCACGACAGCCTTTTTCACAGCAGCCTTCTTCACGGCTACAGGCTTCGCGGGCGCCGCCTTCTTTCGGGCGGTTGGCAGCTTTGCGGCAGATCTCTTGTCGACGGATTTCTTGACGGCAGGTTTTGCCTGCGCGGGCTTCGCGGGCGCCGCCTTCTTTTGGGCGGCGGGCGGCTTTGCAGCAGTTTTCTTTTTGAAGGATTTCTTGACGACAGGTTTTGCCTGCACGGGCTCCGCGGTCACAGCGGGAGTGGGAGGCAGCGGCACTGCTACCGAGGGTGGAGGCTCGCCAATAACGGCCTCTTCGACGATCAGTTCATCCTCTTCAAGGATGTCGTCGTCCTCGTCGAACTCTCCCATTTCGGCATCGAGGCCGATCGATTCATCATCGAAATCGTCCATATCTTCGTCCAGTGCGAATAGGTAGCGCTCAAACATTTTCCATGCCTCCTGTTAAGGCCTGATTAACAATTAGAATAACTCGTTTTGTTTGTAAGACAAGCCCAATCTTGAAAAAAACTTTTTTCTAGCGGGCTGAGGTCTTGCCGCGAAGCACTGCTGTTTTGTAAGCAGTGGACTTTGCGGCGGGCTTCTTTGCGGCGGGTGCGGCAACCTTTGCGTGTGTCGTCTTCGACGCTGTGGAGTGCCGTGGGACGGCCTTTGAAGCGCTCGCACTGCTGCGCCGCGCGGGTGCTTTTCTGATGACCGGCTTGGGCTTTGGAGCGGAAGTTGGGACAACGAGCAGACCGCCGGGCTCGAGCGTTTCATCGTTGTCGACGTTCACCGCAGCGATTTGATCCGCGCTCATTCCGTAGCGCTTCGCAATGTCCGCCATCGTCTCGCCAGTCTGCACGCGATGGACGCGCCAGATCTCGCGCTTATCGGCGGGCACGGCTTCGAGCACGGCCAGCACGGCCTTCGAAGCGCCCTTCGGTAAATGCACATCGTAGTTGCCTGGCACGATGTTCTTGAGCAGTGAAGGATTCAACTCGCGGATCTCGCCGACGGGGCAGTCGGCCGCCGTCGCGATGAGTTCGATGTTGGCGTTGCTCGAGAGCTTCACCGTCTCATACTCGAGCGGCGGATCGGGGTCGATGTCGTCGAGGCCATGCTCTTTGGCGTTCTTCGAAAGAATCGTCATTGCCAGAATGATCGGCACGTAGTTGGTGGTCTCGAGCGGCAGTGCGCCCCGCGAACGGAGTTCCCAGAAATCCGCATAACCGGTGCGTTGCACTGCGCGGTCCACACAGCCCGGACCACAGTTGTACGAGGCCAGCGCGAGATACCAGTCGCCCATCTGATTGTAGAGATCGCGCAAATGGCGAGCTGCGGCGCGCGTGGCTTTTTCGGGATCGAGACGCTCATCGAAATAGGCGCTCTGGTTCAGCCCGTACTCGCGGCCGCGGTATTGAACGAACTGCCACATGCCCGCGGCCTGCTTATTGGAAAGCGCGCGCGGCGCGAAGCCGGATTCCGCCTGCGCCAGATAGATCAACTCCTGCGGCACGCCCTCTTCATCGAGAATGCGCTGGATCATCGGCTTGAACTTGCCCGCGCGGCGCAAGCCATAGAGCAGCGTGCGGCGCCCGCGCTCGGAAGAGAAGTAGTTCACAAAGCGCAGCACGTCGTCGTTCACCGTCAACGGCAACTGCGTCGTGGTAGCGGCGACTTCGGCGAGAAGCTGATTCTTCAGCTTAGGGTCGATGGGGAACGTCATCTCGATGATGTCGTCGATCGGCGCCTTTTCAAAGCTGAACGCCTGCTGATCGTCGCCCGCGCCGAGGCCCTCGACGTCGTAGCGGTAGATCTGATCGACGAGATCCTCGAAACGTTTATCGAGCCGCAGCTTTCCCGTCACCGAATCGGGGCTGGTGACCATGTGCTCCACTGCCGCGTCGAACTGCTTGCGCGCACCCTGCTTGTCGCCCACGGCGTAGAGCCGCTTGCCTTCCTGGAACAACTCCTCGGCCTTGCGCAGACGCCCATCGAAACGCGTCCACTTGGGTGGCTCTTGCGCTACGGCGGTCAGGACTTCCGGCGTTTCGCGAGGCGCGATGTGTCCGCTCGACAAGTCGGGCGGCACGGTCCACGGATCGACCGCTGCAACCTTGGGTGCGGGCGGGAGGAACGAGTTTCGGAACTGCTCTGCCTTCGGTGAAGCGCATCCGGCGAGCCAGACGGCGGCCAGAATGCAAACGGGGATGACAGGCGAGACGCGGGACAATGCTCTCATTAATGACCTGGTGGTGTGGTGCTAAAAGTTACATTCCTATGACTCGAAACCTTGAGGTTACATTACGCCACACCGCTGGGTCAAGGCGACACAATCTCAAAACGCTTCATGCTACGCTGTTGCAAAGGAGGGGAAGTTCCCATGCAACCTGAACAAGCGGCGTTTACGCTGCAATTGCTGATGCAAGGAATCGATAGCGAGCACCCGGTCACGCGCAAAGTCATCGCGGCGGTGCCGGAAGACAAGGTCAACTACAAGCCGCACGAGAAATCGATGAGCGCTCTTGAACTGGCCTGGCATATCGCTTCATCTGAGGTCTGGTTTTTGAAAGGCGTCGCGAACGGCGAGTTTGAAGCGAGTGAAGGCAACCGGCCGGATGACATCAAAACGATCGCCGGCGTCCTGGCATGGTATGAGAAGGAGTTCGCCGCCGCCCTCGCGAAGGTGAAGGCCGTGCCGGCCGAGAAACTCGCCAAGCCAGTGAACTTCTATAACGTCATGAACCTGCCGGCTGTTCACTATCTCGGTTTCATGAACAGCCACAGCGTGCACCATCGCGGTCAACTCTCCGTGTACCTGCGGCCGATGGGCGCCAAGGTTCCTGCGATTTACGGCGGCAGCGCCGACGAGCCATTTCAGCCCCCAGCCTAGGCTCGCCCGCCCGCACTTCCAGCGACTACCGCGGCCTTCGGACGCGGTAGTCCTCCACCTTCGGCATCATCACCACACGACACATCTCAAACAGACGCGAACGTGCACGCCGGCCAATTTGCTCGGCGAGTGTCTTGTGGATGCGCGTCTGCCCGGCCGCATTGCGCTCCATGATCAGGCCGCCGGCTTCCGGATCCGACAAATTGGTCGTCGCGATCAGCGCCTTGCGATTGTTACAGCGGTAGGTCAGGATCGATGTGACCGTGTCCTCCACCCAGTCCGTGACACGGTGCGCGCCGAGGTCGTCGAGCATCAGGATGTCGGTGTCGAGCGCGGTTTGGTACGCCTCGCGGTCGCTCGATCCCGAGTTCGCATCGTAGCCGGAGCGGATCTTTTCCAGCAAGTTTTGGTAATCGAAGAACAGCCCCTCAAAGCCGCGTGAAATTAGGTGGCGCAGCGCCGACACGGCGAGATGAGTCTTGCCCGTGCCGGTATCGCCGACCAGCAGCAGCCCTAGTTTGTCGCCGCAGGGATATTCGCGCGCGAAGGCACGGACCTCGAGCCAGACCTTTTCGAGTCCCTTAGACGCAATCGGGTTGTCTTCCGGAAATCTGAAGCTCTCAAACGAGGTATTGCCGTACAGCGGCGGAATATTGGCGGACTCCTCGATGCGCCGCGAGCGGGATGCGATCATGCACTCGCAACGGTCCGCGCCGGAGAGCCCGTCTTTCTCGACGATGATCCAGCCGCTGCCGCCACACTTTTCACAAACATCTGCCATGGTTCGCTCCCATCTTACTCAATCGCCGCCAAGACCTCACCGGGCGCGATGCTAGCGCCCTCGCGCGCCAGCATCGCCACCACGCGGCCGCTCTTCGGGGCCTTCAATTCGTTTTGCATCTTCATCGCCTCCACCACGACCAGGCTTTGCCCCGCCTCAACAAGGTCGCCTTGCACCACGAGCACACGGACCACCTTGCCGGGCATTTGTGCCGCTACTTTGCAGGGGCCATTCGCCGGGACGCCGTCCGTTTTCGTGGAGGCATCGCGTGGATCGGCAATCTCGACGGCGATGTGCTTTCCGCGCACATCGACATACCAGTTGTCCTGGCCTGGGACGATTTTGACTTCGTAACTGCGGCCGTCGACCAGCACGGAGTAAATGCCCGGCTCCACTGCTTCCACCGATGCCGTGCACTCCTCCGCATCGCCGAGACTAAAGCGATAGCCGCCGTCGAATCTGTCGAGGCGCAGTTCCAGCGGCTCGCCTTCTTCGAGCCTCACGCGCAGAGTCATCGCAGCAGCCCTTCCCTGCCCTGCCGTACCCACGCGCTCGAACTATCGCGAGTGCCGCCGCCGTCGGGCTGACGTGACGCACCCGCATGGATCGCCGCGACCAGCGCCGCAACGGCATGAACCTCGGCATCGCCCGCAACCGCAGCCGGCCGCTTGCGGCGGAAGAACTCTTCGATGAAGCCGGTGTGCAGATGGCCGGCACGAAACTCCGCGTCCTCGATGATTTGCCGGAAGAAGGCGACATTCGTTTTGATGCCCGCGACGTAATACTCTTCGAGCGCGCGCAACATCCGGCTGATGGCAACTTCGCGTGTTCCGCCCCACACCGACATCTTGGCGAGCAGCGGATCGTATTCGAGAGGGACGGTCCAACCCGGATAGACGCCAGAATCGAGGCGGATGCCCGGACCCACGGGACGGGCAATTTGCGTGATACGTCCCGGCGATGGAAAGAAGTTGTTGTCGGGATCCTCGGCATAGATACGGCACTCGATCGCCGAGCCACGCATCACGATCTCCTCCTGCCGGAGTAGCAGCGTTTCGCCAGCGGCGATACGAAGCTGGTGGTGCAGCAGATCCTGCCCGGTGACCAATTCGGTGATCGGATGCTCCACCTGGAGGCGCGTGTTCATCTCGAGAAAATAGAAGTTGCGCTGCGCGTCGACCAGAAACTCTGCTGTGCCTGCGTTGTAATAGCCGGCGGCGCGCGCGACCAACAAAGCCGCCTCGCCCATCTGCTGGCGCAACTCCGGGTGCAAGGCGATCAGTGGCGACGGGCTCTCCTCGATCACCTTCTGGTGCCGCCGTTGAATGGAGCACTCGCGTTCACCCAGATGGATCATGTGGCCATGTTCGTCGCCGAGCACTTGAATTTCGATGTGCCGCGGATTGACCACCAGCTTTTCGATATAGACGCTGGCATCACCGAAGGCGCGTTCGGCTTCGCTCCCGGCGTCACGCAGCGCTGCGTCCAGATCGGCCTCGCGATCGACGCGGCGCATGCCCTTGCCGCCGCCGCCCGCCACTGCCTTCAACAATACGGGATAGCCGATTTGAGCGGCGCTGGCGCGCGCCTGCGACGGATCGGAGACGGCTTGCCCGGTGCCCGGAACAACGCGGGCGCCAGCCTCGATGGCCAGGTTACGCGCCTGCGTTTTCGATCCCAACTTGCGGATCGACTGCGCCGAGGGTCCGATGAACTTGATGCTGGCGGTTTCGCACGCGGCTGCAAATTCGGCGCTCTCGCTGAGGAAGCCGTAGCCGGGATGGATCGCCTGCGCACCTCGGCTGCGCGCGGCATCCAGAATCCTCTCGATCGACAGATAGCTTTCCTGCGAATCCGCGGGACCGATGTGGACGGCCTCATCCGCCATGCGCACGTGGAGCGAGGTGCGGTCGACATCGGAATAGACGGCGACGCTGCAAATCTCCAGTTCGCGCAACGCCCGGATCACGCGGACGGCAATCTCTCCGCGATTTGCTACCAGCACCTTCCGGAACATGAAAACCGATTGTAGCAGTCCGCGGAACGACCCTCTCGGGGTAGAGTAGTGGATATGTCATCGAGCCGTAGAGGATTCTTTCAAGCCATCGGTGCGTTCGGCGCGAGCCTGGCGCCCGTCCGGGCGCAGCAGCCGCGCGAACCGGGCGCGGTAAAGCCCAACCCGGCCTACGTCGCGGTGGAAGACGTCGCGGGATTGCCTCGTGTGCTGATTATCGGGGACTCGATCTCCATCGGTTACACGCTGCCGTTGCGAGCGTTGCTGACCGGCAAAATGAACATCCATCGTATCCCGACCAACGGTGGCCCAACCACGAACGGCATCGCCCATATCGACGAGTGGCTCGGCGCGAAACAGTGGGACGCAATCCATTTCAATTTCGGTCTGCACGACCTGAAGGTCATGGAGAACGGCAAGCAACAGGTGGCTCTGGACGACTACGCGAAAAACATGGACGCGCTGGCCGCGAGAATGAAGCAGACCGGCGCGAAGCTGATCTGCGCGCTAACCACGCCGGTGCCCGCAGGCAAGCTAAATCCGCCGCGCGACCCGCAAGACGTGGTGCGCTATAACGACGCTGCACGCCGCGTCATGGAGCGGCATGGCATCGCGATCAATGACCTCTACGCCGCAGTGCTGCCGAAACTGGAAGCGCTACAGCTCCCCGCCAACGTCCACTTCAAACCCGAAGGCTATGAGTTCCTGGCGGCGCGGGTGGCCGAAGCTCTGCGCTAGTGTAGGGCGTTTGCTGAGATGCGTGGGGCGGATCCCGCCACTACCGCGTGCAACACCTAACAGTGCCGGGAGCGCGAGCGACCGGAGGCTGCGTTGATGCCGGCCATCAGCTTGGCTCAGTACTAGAGCGCGTTTTCGAAGACGCCCCACGGCTCGCGCGGAGTGAAGCGCGCCTGGAAGAAGCGTAGGTACTTCGGCTCGAAGACCATCTTCAAGCCGCGAATCTTTTCGCGTTGCTCGAACACGCAGTAGATCGATTCGGCCACGACGTCGATGTGGGCTTGCGTGTAGACACGGCGCGGAATCGTGACGCGCACCAGCTCCAGTTTCGGCTTGTTCTCTTCACCAGTCTCCGCGTTGCGACCGGCCGAGACGATACCGCGCTCCATTGTACGCACGCCGGATTCGAGATAGATCGCAGCGGCCAGCGCCTGCGCCGGATACTGCTCCTGCGGAATGTGCGGCAGAAACGCGCGCGCATCGAGAAAGATACCGTGCCCGCCGATGGGCTTGACGATCGGCACGCCCCACTCGCTTAGCTTGCCGCCGAGGTAGAGCACCTGCCCGACGCGCGCGCGAATGTAGTCGTCTTCGATCGCTTCCTCAAGACCGATCGCGAGGGCTTCCATATCGCGTCCGGCCATGCCGCCGTAGGTATGCAACCCCTCGTAGACCACAACGAGATTCACGGCCTGGTCGTAAACCTCCTGGTCGTTCACTGCGAGAAAACCACCGATATTCACGAGCGCGTCTTTCTTCGCGCTCATCGTGCAGCCATCGGTGAGCGAACAGGTCTCCTTGACAATTTCGGCGATCGTGCGCTGCTGGTTGCCCGGCTCGCGCTGTTGAATGAAATAGGCGTTCTCGACAACGCGCGTGGCGTCGAGAATCACGCGTATGCCGTGCTTCGCCGTCAGGGCGCGAACCGCGCGAAGGTTTTCCAGCGAGATCGGCTGTCCGCCCGCCATGTTCACCGTGGCCGCAACGCTGACATACGGAATGCGCGCCGCGCCGTATTGCCTGATGATCGATTCGAGCTTGTCGAGATCGACGTTCCCTTTGAAGGCATGCTCGCTGGCCGGATCGTGCGCCTCCGCGATCACGACGTCGACGAACTTGCCGCCAGCCAGTTCCTGATGCAGCCGTGTAGTGGTGAAGTACATGTTGCCCGGTATGACGTCGCCCGCTTTGATGAGCACGCGCGAGAGGATGTGTTCGGCACCACGCCCCTGATGGGCTGGGATCAGGTAACGATATCCGAAGATGCGCCGCACCGTCTCTTCCATGCGGTAGAAGTTGCGGCTGCCGGCGTAGGCTTCGTCGCCCAGCATCATGCCGGCCCACTGGCGGTCGCTCATCGCCCCGGTACCGGAATCGGTCAGCAGATCGACATAGACGTCCGCCGAATGCAGCAGGAAGGTGTTGTAACCAGCCTCCTCAATGGCTCGCTGGCGCTGCTCCAACGTCGACATCCGGACCGGCTCGACGACCTTGATTTTGAACGGTTCAGCCCAACTGCGTCTGGTGAGTGTCATATTGCAGATTATACACCACCTTATTGTGGGGCTTATTTATGGCCTTGTGTGGTTTGCCTTTTACCGCAGGCTCTTCTAGTATGAAATTTCAAGGTAGTTCAGTTAGTGGAAAGTTTTGTCGCGCTGGGGAGGGGAGAATGAGCATGTGGAACAGAGGTAAAAAAGAGGACGAGCCGGCTTACAAACCGCCCGCCAACGTCGCCAGACCGGCGCAATCAGTTTCTCCCGCATCCACCGAATTCGCCAAGGAGGGAAAGTCCATGCCCACAGCTCCGGGCCGCGCCTATGAGCCCGAAATGACTCGAGGCACTGCTGTAATCGGAAAGTCCGTCATAATTAAGGGACAGATTTTCGCCCGTGAAGACCTACTGGTGGACGGGGAGGTGGAAGGCGGCACGATCGAAGCGCAAGAGCACCGGCTCACGATCGGCCCGAACGGTAAGGTCAACGCCAGCGTGAAGGCGCGAGAGATCGTGGTGCTGGGCGCGGTGAACGGAAATGTGGAAGCCTCCGAGAAAATCGACATCCGCAAGGACGCGCGCTTGATCGGCGATATCAAGACGGCCCGCATCGTGATCGAGGACGGAGCCTATTTCAAAGGCAGCATCGATATTCAGAAGACAGAGGTTAAGCCGGCGCCGGCGCGTACGCCTGTACCCACGGCGGAACCAGCGGCAGTTCCAACTGGCTTCCAGCCACCCGAACGGCGGTAGCCGCAGCGGAGAAGAGGAACGGGCAGGTTGTTTACAGATCGTTGGAAGAGTCTGATCCGCGGAAGCGGGCCGACACCGGTCGTTCGCCCAGCGAATTCCGCCGAAGCGCCTGCGCCTATGTTGCCCATACGCGCTCCCGCGAAGGCCGCCAGCTATAGCAGGAATAGCCCGGGCCTGGAGCAGTTCTTCTATTCGCTGCGCGACACCTCCGGCCTTTCTCTGCTGGATATGTCGGCGGCCAGTCAGGCGAACATCACCTACATCACGAATCTCGGCCACAGGATCTACGCGGAAGATTTTCTCGAATGCCTGGACGCCACGTTTCCGGCGGAGGATTTCTTCGCGTGCCAGACGGACCCGGTCAAAGGGCAACAGGTGCTCGACCAGTGCCTCAATTTTCCGGATGGTCATTTCGACGGCGCGCTGGTATGGGACGCGCTGCAATACGTAGCACCGCCACTGCTGCAATCCGCAGTCGACCGGCTTTACGAGATCATGCGTCCAAACGCCTATCTGCTCGCCTTCTTCAGTTCCCAGGAGCGGGCGCCGCTGGTGCATAATCACGTCTACCGCATCGCAGACGGCAAGACCCTGTTGCTCACGCCGCGTAGCCAGCGCCCGCCCTCGCAGCATTTCAACAGCCGCAATCTGGAGAGACTCTTCAGCCGCTTTCAGCAGGTGAAGTTTTTCCTGACGCGGGATAGTCTTCGCGAAGTGCTGGTGAAGCGCTAATACAAAGACAAGCGAAGGGTCGGCTTCAACGCCATCGGGTGGAGTGACCGGGATTTCGCCCGGCCACCCTCCCACACCACCGGACGTGCGGTTTTCCGCATCCGGCGGTTGAACCAAAGGCGATCTAACGAGCCTCAAGATCGGTTGGAAACAAGAAGCCGTATCTCCGCAGTTTCGCGTGGCTGATGGCGGTGTTGATTACAGGATGCACCGCCATCGCCCATGCTCCGCGACTGCTGCCGACCACGCCTAAGTGCCGGTCCCGCGTGATGCCAAGCTGCCGTAACTTTCGCAGTCGTCCCCGCGTGTCGTGCCATCGCAACCAGAAACACTTCCGAATGTGCCGTCGAACCCAGCTTTCCAGGTCGCGAATCCGGGTCCGTGCTTCGACCAGCCGGAAGTACCCCCACCAGCCACGCACGTAGCGGTTCCAATCGTCACGCAGTTGTTTACTGCTGCGACTTCGCCGCGCATCCCAGAGTTCGCGAACCCGGTCCTTGAATCGTTCGACACTCTCCGGTGCTATTCCGATCCGCTTCTTGCAGTCCAGTCGAAAGCCCAGGAACTTACGTTCCCAAACCCTCCCCGTTCCGCTCTTGGCGGCATTCACCTTCAACCGCAGATGCTTCTCGATCCAGCCCTGTATCGAAGCCAGCGTTCGCTCCGCCGCCGCTTGACTGCCTACGTAGATATTGCAGTCATCGGCATAGCGGCAGAAGCTGTGCTGCCTCCGCTCCAGTTCCTTATCGAGCGCGTCCAGGTAGATGTTGGCCAGCAATGGAGACAGCGGTCCGCCTTGCGGCGTTCCCTCCACGCTTTTCGTCACCACCCCGTTCACCATGCTTCCCCGCCGCAGGTATTTCCCAATCAGTTGCAACACCCGTTTGTCCCGGATCACTTCCGCGATCCGGCCTATCAGGATGTCGTGATTGACGTGGTCGAAGAACTTGGCGATGTCTAGATCCACCACCCAGTCCTTCCCTCCCTGCGCATATTGCTGTGCGGCTCGCACGGCGTCCTGTGCGCTACGCCCCGGCCGGAATCCGTAACTGTGCCCGCTGAATTGCGGATCGAAGACCGGTGTCAGCACTTGCAATAACAACTGCTGTATGAACCGGTCCTGTACCGTCGGGATGCCCAGTGTCCGCGTGCCCCCGCTTGGCTTCGGTATCTCTACACGCCTCACGGGACTTGGAACGTAGGTCCCCTTCAGAAGTTTGTCTTTGAGGATCCACCAGTTCGCCTGAAGATGCGATTCCAGTTGCGCCGTCGTCATCCGATCGATACCCGCCGCTCCCCGGTTGCGTTTCACCGCCGCCAGCGCTTGCGCGTAGTTCTCGTCCCGTACGGCTGTTTCCATTAACGTCTCGTACATTGCTCTCCGTCGAGAGGTTCGCAGAGCTCCGGCATCGTCTCCTCGCGTTCAGACTTCCGCGGCTGCACCGCCTGATCCGAAAGCACTCCCGGGCTCTCGCCACCGTAGTTGTGACGTCCCGCGATTCGAGTTCGCTTATTGCGCCGGCCTCCAGTTCCTCCTCTAGCTCCAATGCATTGGTCCTTCGGCCCTTCGCTCCACCGTCATTACAACGGCTTCTTCGCTACTACGGCCTCTGCTGACTTCTCCTCCACTCTCATGCAAGAGATCTCCCCAGGTAAGGTGCAGAATCTGTCCCCTCGTGCCGACTGGCTGTACCTGATGCGTCTTGATGATCTTTGGGCTTCGCTGTTTGGCGCCAGCTTGCCGCCCGCACCCGGCCTCACTGCCAGTTCGTGTCCCTACGGTCGAGAGTTTGCTACGCGCTTCTTTCGGCTTCGCCTCGCGGCTACGCCTTGCGTTTCGCTACGGTTGCCTTCATCGGCTCCGATTGGCTCCTTTCATCCAATTAGATTCTGCCCATGCTGGGCACACGCCTCCGGTCGCTTTCGCTCCCGGCACTGTTGAACGAATTGCCACGGCCACCGGGCGCACCACCTAACGGTGCCGGGAGCGAAAGCGACCGGAGGCAGTGATAGGCAGACTACTAGAACTTTTCCTCCGGTAGGCGCTCCAACTGTTTTTTCATGTCACCCCAGGCGCGCTCGAGTTTGCTCCAGTTCCTCGAATAGCCGTCGCGCAACTCGCGTGGTGCGAAACGGACGATCAGGCCGGAGGCGCCCAACAGATAGGGCGCCAATCGCGAGTCCCTCACCGCAAGCGGCGGAGGCTTCGGTGTGAACGCCATGATCACCATGAGTACGATGATCCCTGCGAGCGCGCCGCGCAGCGCACCAAGCATGGCACCGCCCAGGCGGTCGAGAAATCCGAGGCCCACAAGTTTCAGAACTCGTTTGACGACCATACCCAGCAGCCCGCCCAGCATCACGATTCCGATGAAGATGGTTAGAAAACCGGCGAATCCGGCGGCATTGCGGGAAAGACCGGCGCTTTCAAACAGCGCGCCCACGGAGCGATAGAAGCCCAAGCTGAGGACCAGCGCCGCAACCATCGCAACCAGCCCGACGACCATGCGCGTCAGGCCTTTAGCGAACCCCCCGATCATTGATGCGCCGATCAGCAACAGCAGAACGATGTCGAGCCAGTTCAAAGTTCTGTTCCCGTGATTACGCTATACGCGCTCTTGTACTTCTCCGCGGTCTTGCTCGCAACGTCGTCTGGCAGTGCGGGCGCCGGCGGCTGTTTGTTCCAGTGGATCGACTCCAGATAGTCGCGCACGAACTGCTTGTCATAGGACGGTTGCGCTCCGCCGGCCGCGTACGATTCGCTCGGCCAGAACCGCGAAGAGTCCGGAGTGAGCACTTCGTCGGCCAGCACGAGTTCGCCGTTTACGAAGCCGAATTCGAATTTCGTATCTGCGATGATGATGCCGCGCGTCTCCGCGTAACGCGCCGCACGATCGTAAATCTGCAGAGTGTAGTCGCGCAGTTTGGAAGCGAGATCGCGGCCCACCCGGCCGCACACCGTCTCGAACGAAATGTTCTCGTCGTGGCCGGACTGCGCTTTGCCGGCAGGCGTAAAGATCGGCTCGGGCAGGCGGCTGCTTTCCTTCAATCCAGCGGGAAGAGCGATGCCGCAGACCGTGCCGTTCTGCTGGTATTCTTTCCAGCCGGAGCCGGACAGATAGCCGCGCGCAACGCACTCGATCTGCACCATGTCCGCCTTCTTCACGAGCATGGAGCGGCCCGCGAGTTGTTCGGGATAATGGCGCAGCGGCTCCGGATACTGCGAGACATCGGCTGTGAGAAAATGCGTGGGCATGACGTCCCGCAGCAGATCGAACCAGAAGATTGAGAGCTGCGTGAGGACCTTGCCTTTGTCCGGAATGCCGGTGGCGAGAATGTAGTCGAAGGCCGAAATTCTATCGGTGGCAACGATACAGAGCAAATCGCCCACCTGATAGACGTCGCGCACTTTTCCGCGCGCGATGGGCTGGAGTTCGGGGATCTTGGTTTCGATGAGTGTCATGGGACCGTCCTCACCATTGTATTCGCGGCGGCACACAAAGGGGGGCGCGGCGCGCGGCATGATCCGCCGGCGCCGCTCGCTAATCTAGAAGGGTGCTTAGGCCGAAGCCAGACCGCGCAGGTTCCAGCCGCAGATCGTGCTGCCCTGAAGCTTGTCGCCGCCCGGTCCGGGCCAGTGCGTTTCGAGACTGAGCCAGCCCGTGTAGCCGTCGGCGATGAGCGCGTCGATCTGTCCCTTCCAATCGATGGAGCGCGTGCCGAGCGGACCCCAGATGGGCTTGAGGCCGTCCATATGGCAATCCTTGGTGTGGACGTGCGCGATGCGGCTCGGCGGGATCAGCTTATAACCTTCCGGGAACGGATTCTCGCCGGCCACCAACGCGTTGGCTGGATCCCAGACGAGCTTCAGGTTGGGATGATCGAGCGCCTTGAGGATCGCCGCGGACTCGGCGCCGGTACCGATGTTGCAGGCATGTTCATTTTCAAGGCCGATGATCAGGTCGTGCTTGCGCGCCTTTTCAGCGAGGTCGGCGAGGGCCGAGACGATCGCGTCGAAACACTTTTCGGGTTTCACCGTGCGCCAGTACGAAAAGACGCGGATGATCTTCGCGCCGGTGAGGTTCGCGATTTCGAAGGCACGCTCGGCCAGACGAGGCTGATCGTCGAAGGTGTGCTTTGAACCGAAGACGTCCTGCTGGAAGCGGCTGTCGATGTCGGGCGCACCCGGCAGCACGCATTTCAACACTGGCGAAGCGATGGAGATAATCTCAATCCCATACGCCTTTGCTTGCTCGACAACGCGAGCCAATTCGGCATCCGTCAGGTCCATGATGTTCCTACCGGAGAGGACGCGAAGTTCAGCTCCTGTCATGCCGATGGCGGCCATGGCGGCTAGAGCCGTGGGCAGATCAGGAGAAAACTCGTCGGTAATTGCGGCGATTCGGAATTTTGGGTCCATAGGGCTTTCACAATTCTACAGCGTAATCACCTGATCCGGCATGTTGCCCGCCAGAGCTTTGTAAAGGTCGGGGAAACAGCCGATTGGCACGCCGTCGATCAGCTTGCCGGCAATGTCGCGTTCATAACAGCATTGATCGCAGCACATCAGCAGCATGCCGGACTTTCTCGCGACCGCGGCGAGACGCTCGCCAACAGGGTTGCCCTGTTGCAGAACGTAGCAGTTGTCTTCAAAGAAAAACATGCCCACCACGTCGGCGCCGTGACGGCCTTCCTCGAGCTGCGGCAGAATCATTTTCCCGAGTTTGTAGGAGACGCTATGCCCCTGTGTGGAAAAAATGTATGCAACTTTCAAATTGAATCTCCTATGGTTTGGTGTGGCACGTGGTTCTTGTGTGGCAGGTGGTTTCGAGCGGCAGCGCCGCATGAAAGGCCGCGACGGCCAGAGCGGACCGGTCCCGGCGGCCGACCGGAATCTCCGGATGCAGCGCCAATAGGGCGGACGCATCCAGACGACGGGCCTCCACGAGGGTACGGCCCGATGCCAGTTCGCTTAAGTGCTCACACAAAGCAACGAGCGTGGCGCACGAGGTGCAGCGATAGGCGACGCGCTCAATCCGGCCCGCGTCGTGCGGCACATGGAACGCCGCACAGAGCCTATCGGGGCCAAGAACCAGCGGGCCGAGCCGAACCGCCGGCTCCGCATGCAGCGGCAAGCGGCGGAATGCGCTCTGAAAATAATCGAAAACTGTGCCCCGAGTCAGCAATACACGAATTCTAGCGTAATTTTCTGCAGAAAACTGGCGGATCGTCCGATGGGAAGAAAGGAAGTATGCTTTCCCTTAATTTCGTCTTCTGGCTCGGCGGTGCGGTGCTGGAAGCAGCGGCCATCACCTGCATGCTGCGTGGAGAGTGGCGCAAATACATCCTTTTGTTGACCTATCTCATCCTGACGTTTTTGACGGGCGTAATGGACATATCTGCCTGGTTGATCACGGAGCGTCACACCACCTTCAGTTCGCAGTTGTTCTGGATCGACGAGTCGCTCCGAAATGTGTTCCTGCTACTGCTGGTGTTTTCATTGCTCTGGAGATATATGGATTCGCGCGGGCGCAACCTGAGCCGCTGGCTTTGGCTCGCTTCTGCCGCGCTGATTTCGATAATCTTCCTGATCCATAGAGGGTCGCACATGAATCGGTACATGACACTGGTCAATCGAGACTTCAACTTCTGCGCGACGGTGCTGGTGCTGCTGCTTTGGGCGGTTCTGTTAGGCGCGCGAAGTCCCGACCGGACGCTTCTGGCGATCACGGCCGGACTCGGATTGGCGTGTACGGGCGCCGCTTTCGGACACGCCATGCGGCAAATCTCGCCTCGCACGATCGCACTCGGCAACAGCGTACTAGTCCTGTCCTTTTACCTGAATCTCGGCACCTGGCTGAAGGCGTTCTGGCCGAAGAGGGCGCCGGCCAAGTCGTGGGAACCGGACCTGACCTGAAACAAGTACGCCGCGACGTCAGTACAAACGCCGCATCTTTCGACTTCGCCCAATCATCTCTCTTCACATAACGCGCCCCGTGCGCTGGACTTCGCATGTGCAGTCCCGAAGGCGTTGCGTCCTGATTTGCTATCTGGGTTGGAGCAAAAGGTGGTAGAGTATTTATCCAAGGCAGAGGGAGATGCGGCGATGAAACTGTTATTGACAGTTCTTTTGTCGTTGTCGACGGTCCCGGAGACCCTTCCAGCGCAGTCTGGTGCGGCGCAGGCCCGCGAGATGCTGAGACGGGGAGAGGCGCTGAGCGCACGCTCGATGCTCCAGAGCGAAGCGCAGAATGGCGACGCCGGCAGCGTCGCCGCCTACGCCGAATACCTGGATCTGCACAAGGATCCCGAGACGCGTGCGGTCTATCAGCGTCTGCTGACGGCACTGCCCGCCAATCCACAAAGGACGGCCGTTCTGCGGCGACTGGTTGTTCTCGACTTGTTGGCCGGCGACCAACCGGCGGCCGCAAAGCACGTGGCCGAGTATCACGCGGCGGGCGGCGCCGCGCTAGCCTTGCCCGCGCCGGCGTCGACGGCCCCGCTCACTCCGGGCGCGGCGGCCATCTCAATTCCAGGGCCGATCCGCTCCTTCGCGCGCATGGCCGCCTTGTCGCCGGACCTGAAGCCGGAGGAACTGCTCCCGGCACTCGCCCGCAACGTGGTCACGAACGGCTATCAGGCATCGAGCGGCGGCGAATCCCTGGAACCGACCGAGTTTATGAAGCTGATCATCCGCTACCTTGCGCAAGCGCGCGAGTTGGAGAAACTGGCCGGCGCGGAACTGATGCTCAAAGTCCCGTCGTGCGAATCGAGCGCGACGGCTGATCTGCTCCGAGTGATCGGCTATCGCATGCGCGGCGGGTGCGGCAGCGACGTGGTTCTGGAAACGATCAACGCTACCCGCGCGTTTCTGACGATCGATTCGGGCTTCCCCCTCGCGGAGCTTGAGCAGGCGCTGCGCGCGAATCGTCCCTTCGAATACGATTTTCATCCTACGCAGGCTCCCGTCCTGTTCGGCGCCGACTACTGGCGCAGTTCCAGAGAGAAACAGGGGCAGGAGTTTATCGACACATTTCTCGGGGACCCGTCGCTGTGCCGCCTCTACCTTGGAATGACGAAGCTGGATCCGGACACAGCGGATCAGTTGCGCAAGGCCATCTCGGTGCAAAAATCCAAGTCGTTCGCCCACGTTCTGGATTTCTTCGGAGGCATGTTTCAGATTCGCAACGGCAGGGCCGTGGCGCCAGGCGGCGCGAGATCCGAAAAAGCCTGGGCCGATCTGGTTGGCGTGAGTCCCGAGCACGGCGCCCAATTCTTTGAACGCCTGATCGTGAAAGAGGATGGCTGGCTGGCCAGCTACTTCGATGCGTTGACACGCGTGCGCGGGCCGGTGCAGGAGTACCTGACCGATCCGGCCCGGATGCGGCGCTATTACAACGCCATTAAGGGCAAGGTGACCAGCCCAGGTCCGGCGCGGCCCGTGTTCCGCTCCAACACGGACATGATGCTGTTGACGACGCGGTTGCGAGTCGGCGCCGATGGGAAGGTGCTGATTCCAGGAAACCTGGAAATCTGGAAAAGCCTCTTCGTACAACACCCGCATGGAAAGTACGATGGAAAGCTCACGAAGGCCGCGACCGGCTGGAAAGATCCGGACGACCTGATTGAGGCGCTATTCGGCCTCTCGCGAAAAGCGGTGGAGAACGAACCGCTCAAAATCTTCATGGCGCTGAGCGATCTTGACCGGCGGCGCGCAACGCCGCTGAAACCCGCGACAGTGGACCGGCTCGCACGCAATTACAAGCTGTTCGGCTCGCAGTTTGCAATCTTGAACGAAGCGCCTACGCTCAGGGACGAGACGATCAATCAGTACCTCGACACGGCGCAAGCCGTCCTGCAGATCCGCGATCAGGGGTTGCGGGCAGATGTCGCCGGCACCATGCAGGCGCTGGTGAGTTTGTGGCAGATTTTCTGCCGCCAGGAGTCGATTCCCAAAGCGGACGCTGACGCCACGCTCGCCGGATTGATTGCGCCTTTCGGCAAGCTCAAGAACGGGAAGGATCTCTTCGACGCGGGCTACATTGGGACGAAGCAGTTGCTGCAGGCCGCCGGAGCCAAGCCCGGAGCCTCACCCCAGGATGCCTTGACCGACCTGCTTGCGGGAGCGCAAACGTCGCTTGACGTGGACTCGCACACCCAATTAGTGCAGAACATGATGCGGATCTTCGAAGCCCAGAATCTGGTTTCGCTAAAGGTCCTCTTCGACATCGCCGAGCACATCGATAGCCTCACGCACGGGGGCAAACTCGATACCGCCCTGCTCCAGAAACTCGCTTCGCGCATCGCCGAGGTACAGCTCCCGCGCTCGTCGCTTTCAGGCGCCGAAAAGAACTCCTTCGCGTTCGGGTATTGGGCCGAGCGGCACGTGGAATCGCAGCGAAAACTGAACCTGCGCGCATCCATCGAGAAGGCTGGCAACGACCCCGAAAAGCTCAAGGACTTGCGTGGACTGCTGGCGCCGATTATGCGCGACACGCTGGTGGGTATGAACTACGCTCACTACGCGCCGCCGGGGGCCCAGATCCTGCAAACCAACCCACTGTTCGTGCGCGGCCACGATTTCCTGGGCATCCAGGGCACGAACCAGACGTGGAAGCAGACCGAGGTGTTTGGGTCCGGCTGGCCATCGAGCGCCGGCGGCCGCCTGGTCGGGTCGCTCGCGGGGCTGCCTTACGCGCTCGCCGAAGCCGAGCAGAATTTCCTGATCCCGCGGCGCGAGCAGGCTCTGATTTGGGGCGATCTGGTGCCGCAGATGATCCTGATGGCCAAGGTGCCGCGCTGGTGGCGTGTTACGCCCGCGCAGACTTACTGGGTCGGCCTGCACATGCGCTTGGCTGAATCGGCCTTGGCGGAGGCCGCGCTCGATACCAAGGTTCGCTCGACTGTGATGAACGCACTGGGCGAATATGCCCCGCCGGCACGTGTCTCAAAGGTGGCGCGGCTGCTCGATCAGGGCCTGCTGCCGGACGCGCTGGAATTCGTAATGCCTTCGGAACAGTATCTGCTCTCGCGCGATTTACTGGCGGCCGGATGGAGCGGTTCCGGGCCGTTCGCCGGAGAGATTCAACACCTCTCGAAATCCGTACCGGACGAGGTCGGCACGGAGGCGATCTCCCGTGCGTTTGGCACGCCCAAGCCGACTCTGGCTAACAGTTATCAGCCGGAGTTGTTGAATCTGCGGACATTCCCGACGTTGATGGGCTATTCGAGCCGCATTATGGCGGAGAGTTGGGAATCGAATCTGCTGTACTTTGCGGCACTTTCGGACGAGGTCCACGCGCCGCCGTCGCAACTCAACGTCCTGGTGCCGGAATGGACGCAGAAGACCGTGGAACAGATTTTCGCCACACACCTGGAGGACTGGCCCGCGCTGCTACGGTCGCTTCACGTGGTGGGAAACGAAGTGCGTGCGCAATCGAAGAAGATGATAGCGGCGAATCAGGCCGCCCTGCCGCAATAACTGGACGTAACTGAGCGGAAACGATACGGAGGCATCGTGACACAAGCAGCTAGACAGGGAATCGCGTTGATTTTGACACTGGCGGCGCTCGGTGGAGGCGCCGTGTGGCTCTTTGCGCAGGACTCGCAGCGGCCGCTGATCCGCATTAAAGTCGACATGGTCGTGCTCAGCTTCACCGTCACCGACTCGAAAGGAAAATATGTCAACGGCCTGAAGCCCGGCGATTTCAAGATTAGCGAGGACGGTATCGTCCAAAAGCTCGCGACGTTCACGGAAGGAAACAAGCCCGCCTTGCAGGTGCTCGAGGGCGGCGCCACACGGCCGCTGCTGACGCCAGGCACGATGGAACTCGAGACTGCGCCCGAGTTGCGCGCCGACGCTTTCACCGGCACCAATGTTTTCGTGCTCTTTGACACGAGCAATTACATGTATCGCGGTTTTGTGTACGCCTCCGATGCAATCGCCGACTTTGTGCGCGGACTCGACCGCGCGGATTCGGTGGCGGTCTACACCTTCAGCCGCAACCTGACGCGGGCGGCGGGTCTGTCGCGTGACCGCAGTGATGTGATCACTGGCCTGCGCAAGGCCGTCGCCGGCGACGATTCCGCGTTATACAACGGCCTGTTGCTGACCCTTCGCGACGCAGCCAAAGTGCCCGGCCGCAAGGTAGTCATCGTGTTCTCCAACGGACCCGACAATGCCAGCATGGTAGCGCCCGACGACGTGCGCGCCGTGGCCGAGGACGAAGGCATCCCAATCTATGTAATCTCCACCGCCGAAGCCAGCAAGGACGCCATATCCTCCGGAGTGTTCCGGCGCATTTCCACTCGCACTGGCGGCAAAGCCTACTTCGCCAAGACTTGGCAGAAGCAGGTGGAGGCGTTTGAGTCGATCCGCGAAGACCTGGGCAATTCCTATACGGTCACCTACTACCCGGCGTTGAACCCGAACGAGGGCTTCCGCAAAATTTCGGTGGAAATCACCTCAGACGCCGGCAAGAAGTACCGCATCCGCGCCCGGCCGGGTTACCGTCCGCGTAGCGGCTTCTAGATAGGCTCTCGCCCCTCTTTGGCCAGAAAATTGCCCATCGATTTCGTGTGTGAAACGCGAGAACTGAAGCATTTGCTATCACCTTGCGTATTAGGGAGCAGTTGAAGTTGTCACTCCCTGCTGAAACTTTGTTCAAGGTAAGCTGAGGGGCCCTAATTCCTCAATGCTTTGAGCGGGTTTCGGTCGTTGTCTCTGCTGGCTCCCGGCAGACTCGAGGCCGCGTGCGCCGCCTTATCCTACGGCGTTCGCGGCCTCTTCTCATCTACAAACTTACTCACCAGAAAGTTAAACCATGTAATTTTTACTGGGAAGGGCATGTTCGGCGGGTAGAAACCGATCCTTCCCGCAGCTAAAGGCAATGAAATCAGCAAGTCATCTTCTTTCTCCAGTTTGGCCAGGAAGATGCTTTAACACTGGCGTGGAGGCGGGAACAAAAATGAATACCACCAAAATGATAGGTCTGGTCGGCGTTGCCGCTTTGGGAAGCCTGTTCGCTTCCGGTTGCGCCACAAAAACTCACGTTCGCAACACCGTGGCTCCGTTGGAACGGCGCATCGGCGAGAACGATAAACAGTTGGCCAGCCACACTAAGACATTGGAAGGGCTGGAGCTCGGAGTGTCGCAAGCCAACGAGCGTGCCGTCGGCGCGCAAGGCCAGGCGGACCAAGCTTTGAAAGATGCAGGCAAGGCGAATGAGCTGGCTACGGATGCCGGTCGCCGGGCCGAATCCGCCCGAGGAGTTGCGGAGGAGAGCCTGACGCGAGCCGCCAAGGTCGACGGCAGGCTCGACCGCACGATTGAAAACCTGGAAAACTACAAGCTGGTAAAAGACGAGAATGTGCTCTTCGCATTCGGCAAGAGCGAGCTTTCGCCAGCCGCAAAAGCTCAGTTGGACGAAGCCGTGAAGAGTCTCGGCGAGGGTAAACGTTTCGTTATCGAGGTAGAAGGCTTCACGGATAGAACCGGCTCGCCTGCCTACAACCTCGAATTGAGCCAGAGCCGCGCGGACGCTGTGGTACGCTACCTGACCACGGCGCATAAGCTTCCGCTGCGGACGATTCACAAAATTGGGTACGGTGTCGAAGCGCCGGCCGCCGATAACAAAACCATGCAGGGACGGAAGTTAAACCGCCGCGTGGAAGTAAAACTCCTGGTCGCAGACCTGGGAGCGGCGGAGCCAAAGCTCGATGCCGGCAACGTCTTGCCGCAAAGGCAGCAGTAAGGGTGTGCGGGCACCCGATGCTGGAGCGGTGACATAGCGGAGGAACGCGCGGCGTGTTTTAAGGAAAGCTCTGGACTAAGTCCCGGGATAGCACGTCCGCGCGCTCCGCTAAATTATTAGCGCGAATTAAATCCGACTTCCTCTCCTCTTCCGCCTGCTGAATGAATGTCTGAATCTGCTGTACCGCCGCCGCCTGCTGCTGGTTAATCTGCCGTCCTCCCACCGCCTTCAAGATTTGCCGGGCACGATCGAGTCGCTTAGTGATCGAATCGTTAAGCTGTTTTTCATGCTCCTTGCTCAGGATCGGCTTCAACTGCGGCACCGGCGCGGGAGCCGGTGCAGGAGCGGTAGCTTGCGCGGGCGGCTGCACCGGAACTGGCTGGGGCTTCTTTGAGGCCTTGCGGCTCGGGGGCTTCGTTGTGATCGGCTTCGGCCGGCCGGGCACGGCGGGTTTGACGTCCTTGACCGCTTGCGGCGGCAGTTCGGGAGGCGGCGGAATCTCAGCGGGCGACTCCAACGGAGTCAGTTCGGCGGGTGGCTCCAGTTGTGGTTTCCTGGGAGCAGGCGTCGACGGAGCCACCGGCGCTTTCTTTCGGAAGAGCTGGCAGGAAGTCCCGCTTAAGCCGCAAAGCAGGGCCGCCAACGCCGCGCATTTTCGGATCCGCGTCATACCGCTTCCACCCTCTCGATGGCCGGGAACTTGAGATGGAACGTGGTCCCTTTGCCCACTTCACTGGAGATTTCGATCGTACCACCGTGCATCTGCACGACGCGATAGGTCACGGCAAGTCCAATCCCGGATCCTTTTCCTTTAGTCGAAAAATAGAGGTTGAAAATCTTCTCGCGAACCTCAGGAGGAATCCCGATGCCTTCATCCGATACGCTCAGGACACAGCCGCCATCCGTGCTGGCTGTCTGAATTCGCAATCTACCCCCATCCTTCATGGCATCGACGCCGTTGACGACGAGGTTGATGGCTGCCTGTTTCAGCAGATCGCGGTCGCCGCGCATCCAAGCCGGAGAAGCACTCGTCTCGAGGAGCACGTGAACGTTCTGCCGCTCCGCCTGTGGCTTCACCAGCGCAGCCACCTCCGTGGCGATGTCGCGCAAGTCTAAATCCTCCAGGCGCAATTCGATCGGCTTCGCGAAATCGAGAAACGTCTTGACGACGCGATCCAGCCGCGACATCTCACGAGAAATGATCTCAATCTCCGAGCCCACCAAAGTTACATCGGCGCCAAGCTTCGCTTTGAGTACTTCCAGATGCAGCGTAATGGCGTTCAACGGGTTCTTGATTTCGTGTGCAACGCCGCCGGTAAGCCGGCTGATGGCGGCGAGCCGTAGCGAGACATCAATCTGCGCACCGATCTGGCGGCGCGTCTCGGCATCGCGCAGAGTCAGCAGTGTTCCGACGCGGTCGCGATTCGGGAAGTCCTCCAGAATTTCGAGGTTCACCAGCACACGTAGCGGTATGGCGCCCTCGCGATCGACAGTCAGCAAATGGTCGCGTAACGAGCGCCGCAGTTCGAGCGCCCCCAGCACCATGGCGCCGAGAGCGCTGGAAGCCGGCAATACCTCGTCAATCCCGCGCCCCATCATGTCCCAACGGCCAAAGCCCAGGAACGTTTCGGCGGAGCGGCTCGCCATGATTAGGCGGTCATTGCGGTCGAACAGCATGATGGCCTCTTCGAGACGCTCCATCAACTGCTCGATGCGGCCCTGCAGTTTGCTGGCGTCTTCGCGCGCCCCGCGGAATTGCTGGCCCAGCACGTCGAGTTTGGTCTGCACCGCAGCGACCTCTTCGGGCTCGCCTTCGACCCCAGGGGTCTCTTTCTGCGCCTCTCCTCCCGAAATCCGGTCGATGGCCTGGCCGATCCTGCGCAACGGCTGAAACGCGAGGCGTGCCGCGAGAACCGCAAGGAAAATAGCCGCCAACAGGGACAGCGCGAGTGCGATAGAGAGATCAATCATCTGCGGCCGCACGGCATTGCGCAGCAGCACGGAAGAGACGATTACGCGTACCCGGAAGACTGGCGGCGCACTCGCCGAAGTGCCTACGGAGAGACTACTCTCGTATTCCTCGTTGCGCGTGAACACTTCGTAGAGCTTCCGCCAAGGACTCAGGGTTTGCCACGCTTCGAAGGACGGCCGTTCCCTCACCGTGGTCCCCGGAAGATTTGGATCCGAGGATGCCAGCACGCGCCCCATTCCACTGGTGATGAGAATCGCGACGATCGTCCGCGAACTCGCCATCGTGTCTCGCAAAATCCCGGAGAGCTCTTCGTCGGACTCGACGATCTCATTCCAGAACGTGCGCGTCGCTTCCAGATCTTCCGGAACCGGACGCCCGGCTGCTTGCTCATTCACTCGTTGCGTGAGTATACCCTGGACCTGGAGCGCTGTCATCGTCGTTCGCTCCGTGATGTCATCAAAGCGCGCTGAGGCAAGACTGCGCATGTAGACCGCCGAGAGCAATAAAACGATCGCGATTACCAGCGAGAGGATCGAGAGCCGGAGGCGAGTCTTGAGCGACATCGAGTGGCTGCGGTCAAACCCTGTCCGCCGCATACTCCTTGAGCTTGTTGTGGAGCGTTTTCAGGCTGATCCCGAGAATCTCCGCGGCTCTGGTCTTGTTGTTGGCGGTTTGCTCGAGCGTCCACAGAATCAGCGACCGCTCGGCATCGCCGACCGTGCTGCCGGCGGGCAACGTCAAGGAACCGGCGCCGTTCGACACGGATTTCGCGGCGATCCTGGGCACTCCGTTGAATAACGGCGGAAGATGTCCGGGCAGAATCGAGCCCTCGCCCGCAAGAATTACAGCGCGTTCGATCACGTTGCGCAACTCGCGCACGTTGCCGGGCCAATCGTGCCGCATGAGCACTTCCATGACACCCGAATCGAGGCCGGTCACGCGGCAGCCGTGTTTCGCGTTCAACGCCGGAAGCAGGGCGTCCACCAGCGGCGGCAGATCCTCTTTTCTTTCCCGTAGCGGCGGAATCTGAATTTGAAAGACGTTCAGGCGATAGTAGAGGTCCTCGCGCAACTCGCCCTTCCGAATCGACTCTTCCAGCTCCTTGTTGGTCGCCGCGATCACGCGCACGTCCACCGTGGTTTCCGACTTCGCTCCCAGGCGGCGCACGCGCGAATCCTCCAGCACGCGAAGCAGCTTGGCTTGCGTTCCGATCGGCATGTCGCCGATTTCGTCGAGCAGCATGGTGCCGTTGTGCGCCAGTTCGAAACAGCCGGCGCGGCGCTCCAACGCCCCGGTGAAGGCTCCCTTTTCATGCCCGAACAGTTCGCTCTCCATCAACGACTCGGGCATCGCGGCGCAGTTGATGGCAACGAACGGACCTGCCCGGCGCGGGCTGAGCGCATGAATCGTCCGCGCAACCACTTCCTTGCCCGTGCCGCTCTCGCCGGTGATGAAGACAGACGCCTTGCTGCGCGCCACCTGCTCCACCAGCGAAAAGATCTCGCGCATTGCCGGCGAAACGCCTACCATTTCGCCCAACACGCCCTGGTAGCTGAGTTGCCGTTGCAGGCGTTCGGTCTCGTCGCTAAGACGCTTCTGCGAAGTCGCGCGGTCAAGCAGCACGCGCAGCGCCTGCGGATTGACGGGCTTCTCCAAGAACCAGAACGCGCCGAGATCGACTACCGTGGCCACCGCAGTCTCGATGCCGCCAAACGCTGTCAGCATGATCACAGGCGGACTGCCCGCTTGCGCGCTGAGCCGCCGCAGCAGTTCCGCGCCATCCATGCGCGGCATCAACATGTCGGTAACAATGGCGTGCGCCGGGAACAGGGACAAGCGTTCGAGAGCCTCCTGTCCGTCGGCTGCGGTCTCGGTGAGAAAACCCCAAGCCGAGATCATGCTCGCCAGACCAATTCTCTGGTGCTCTTCATCGTCGACGATCAGGACACGGCTTTCCATTGCCACCATACTAGCAAGCCCGGCGAAACCTGCCGCACGCGGCAGGCGTCCTACCGAGCGGTGCAGAGAGATGAAAGGAGACACAATTGTCTCGAAATCTACTCATTTGCAGTCTAGCCATTCTGGCCGCGGCGATGGTTGCTCCGGGCCAGGAAGAAACCGCATATAGCGTCAAGGACCCAAGTGTCTCGGCGCCGGTCGTAATGTACAAAGTGGAGCCGAAGTACACCGATGCAGCCAAAGAGGCGAAGATTCAGGGCACGGTGGTCCTGAATCTTGAGGTAACAAAAGAGGGCTTGGCGGATAAAATCGCCGTCAAAGAGGGTCTTGCGCCAGACCTCGATCAAAATGCGATTGAAGCTGTACGCCAGTGGCGCTTCAAGCCTGGCACAAAGGACGGAGAGCCGGTCCGCGTTAAGGCGGCAATGGAGATTAACTTCCGTCTCAAGTGACTTCGGCGGCCCAGGGGCTCGCCTATTTCCTGACGGGCTCCTGGCGCCCGCGCACCATCGGCACAAAGCGCACCGGATACACCGCTTTCCGAGTGACGCGGCCCGCTTTGTCCTTTTCGATTAGTAGCAATTCCTGATCCCACACGCTCGCACCCACCGGAGCCACCATGCGGCCGCCCGGGGCAAGCTGATCGAGTAGCGCCTGGGGTATCTCAGGCGGCGCTGCCGTTAGCATGATGCGGTCGAATGGCGCCTCTTCCGGCCAACCCGCGTAGCCGTCGCCGATTCGCACCGTGACATTCGTGTAGCCCAACTTGCGCAGCAGCGCCGCCGCGGCAGTCCCGAGTTCCGGCACAATCTCAATGGAATAAACCTGGCGGAAAAGCGGCGCGAGCACGGCCGCCTGATATCCGCTGCCCGTGCCGATTTCGAGCACGCGCAACGTCCGCGACGGCCCCAGCAATGCGCTCATCGAGGCCACGATATAGGGTTGCGAGATGGTCTGCCCGCTGCCGATCGGCAGTGGTCCGTCCGCATAGGCCTGTCCGCGCAACACTTCAGGTACAAACAGATGGCGCGGCGTGTTGCGCATCGCACGAAGCACCTCGCCGTCTCTCACGCCGCGACGTTCGATCTGGTCCCGCACCATGCGTTCGCGCTCCGCGGCATAGCGCTCGGTGTCTGAAAAAGCGGAAATATGCATCATCAACAACACCGCGACTACAAGCATAACCAACCTGATCGTAAATCTATCGGCTACAATTGTCCATGGTGGCCCCCACTAAATCCATGAATCGCCATCCCTCCACGGAAAAACCCGTCGTCCTGCTGCGGCAACTCGGCATCGTCAGCGCGACAGCGCTTGTTATCTCGAACATGATCGGCACTGGTATTTTCACAACCAGTGGCTTCCTCGCCGCGGATCTGGGCGACCCGAAGTTGATTCTCCTTATTTGGGTGGTTGGCGCTGTCTTCGCCCTGTTCGGAGCGTTTTCATACTCGGAGCTTGGCGTAAATTTTCCGAGTTCTGGGGGCGAGTATGTCTATCTGACACGCGCTTACGGACCCACATGGGGATTCATGACCGGGTGGGCATCGTTCTTCGCCGGCTTCTCCGCTCCCATCGCGGCCGCCGCGCTGGCGTTCTCCGACTACATGGGTTATTTCTTCCCCGCCCTGAAGCAAGCCAACGCGCAGTATACGCTCGGCTCCGGCACGTGGGCGCTGAAGATCGGCGGCGCGCAGATGCTCGCTTCGGCGCTGATCATCCTATTCACTCTCTTGAACTGCTTCGGCGTTAGCCGCGTGGCGAAGATCCAGAACGTGCTCACATTGATCAAAATTCTGGTGGTGGTCTCGTTCGTGATTTTCGGCTTCGCGATGGGTACGGGCAGCACGGATAATTTTTCGATGTCGGCGCAGCGGACCTCCACCACGCCGCTCGTTTCGCAGTTCGCCATCAGCCTGTTCTGGATCTACGTCAGCTACAGCGGTTGGAACGCCGCCACATACGTTGCCGAGGAGTTGAAGCGGCCGGAGCGCACGCTGCCGACCGCGCTGTTCGTCGGCACGGGACTGGTCGCCGCCATCTACGTCGGGCTGAACCTGGTGTTCATCTACGCCACACCGCTCGAGACGATGAAGGGCGTCGTTGCCATCGGTTCGCTGGCCGCCTCGCACTTGTTCGGACCGGAGGCCGCCGGCGCCTTCAGCGCCCTGATGGGGCTTTCGCTGCTCGCCACCGTGAACGCCATGGTCACCATCGGACCGCGCGTCTATTACGCCATGGCGAAGAACGGCGCATTTCTCGCGAGCGCCGCCAAAGTGCATCCACGCTGGCACACACCGGTCTTCGCGATCGTGTGCCAGGGCGTTTGCTCGGTGCTGATGACGCTGACGCCGTTTCCGCAACTCGTGGTTTATATCGGCTTCACGCTGAACTTTTTCGCGGTGCTTTCGGTGGCCTCGCTGTTCATCTTCCGCCGTCGTCCGGACTGGCAGAAGCTGCGTGTGGTTAGTTTCGCATGGCCGTTGATTCCGGTCGCGTTCCTGCTGGTGGGAACCTGGATGACGATCTTCGGAATGACGCTGGAGCCGAAGGTTTCGCTCGCCGCGATTCTCACCGTCATTACGGGAGCGGCCGTGTACCACTTCCGGATCCGGCCTAAAACGGCCACGGACTGAATTATGCCTGAGTTACTCGATGGAATCCGGATCCGCGACGAGATCCAAATGGAAAACGCCCCGCGCGTGGCCCGCCTCGCCGCGAAGAAACGGCCGCCCGGCCTCGCCGTCGTATTGGTGGGTGAAAACGCGGGCTCGCAGATCTACGTGCGCAACAAAGTGAAGGCTTGCGCGGACCTCGGTATTTATAGCGAAAAGATCACGCCGCCGGCTTCGATCACGACGGCGGATTTGCTCGCGCTGATCGACGACCTCAACGCGCGCCCCGAAATCGACGGCATTCTCGTGCAACTGCCACTTCCGCCGCAGATCGACACACAGCAAGTGCTCTTGCGCGTCGCGCCGGAAAAAGACGTGGACGGCTTTCATCCGTTCAACCTGGGCAATCTGGTCTCGAACCGGCCCGGCCCGCGCCCGTGCACGCCGTCGGGAGTCATGCAACTGCTTCGCCGCTACGGAATTCCGGTGGCCGGAAAGCGCGCCGTGGTCGTCGGCCGCAGCGACATTGTCGGCAAGCCCATGGCGATGCTCCTGCTCCACGAACACGCCACCGTGACGATTTGCCACTCGCGCACGAACGGCCTGGCGGACGTGTGTAGCCGCGCGGACATTCTTGTCGCGGCGATCGGAAAACCCGCTTTCGTCACGGCGGATTTCATCAAGCCGCACAGCATCGTTATCGATGTCGGCATCAATCGCCTCAGCGATCGCAAAGAGGCCGAGCGTATCTTTCGCGGCTCCCCGGAAAAACTGGCGCAGTTCGACAAGCGCGGCAGCTTGCTCGTGGGCGACGTCCATCCGCTCGACGTTCTTGAAAAAGCTGGCGCATACACGCCGGTGCCGGGCGGAGTGGGTCCGTTGACGATCGCCATGTTGATGGTTAATACAATCGAGGCCGCCGAGAAGCGCCTCGCCTGAAGGGAAACGCCGCCGCATGTTGCGAGTTGGATTGACGGGAGGATTGGCCAGCGGGAAATCATACGTGGGCAAAGTGCTCGCGGATCTCGGCTGCCATCTGATTCACTCCGATGAACTCGGCCATCTCGTGCTCAACCCCGGCGGCGCAGCCTACGAGGCCGTGCTTCGCGAATTTGGTCCGGCGATCTCGGAAACGGACGGGATGATCGACCGCCGCAAACTGGCCGGCGAGGTCTTCGCGCGCCCGGAACGTCTTGCGCTTTTGAACAGCCTGGTCCACCCGCACGTCATCCAATTGGAGCAGAACTTGCTCGCTCAGGCAGAGGCCGCGGATCCGGATGGCATCGCGGTGGTCGAAGCCGCGATCCTCATCGAAACCGGCAGCTACCGGCGATTTCAGAAGCTGATTCTGGCCGTGTGCAGCGACGACGAGCAGATTGAACGTGCGATAAAGCGGGACAGTATGACGCGCGAAGAAGCGCAGGCGCGGCTGCGCAACCAGATGCCGCTCAGTGAAAAGCGTAAGTACGCCGACTACATTGTCGATACCTCCGGCGCCAAGTCCGAGACGGCCGTGCGTACCCGGCAAATTTATAGTGTATTGAGGAGTCTGAGTCAGGTATGAAGAAGTATAGGTTTCTGATCCTCAGCGCCCTGATCGTGGGCGGATTCGTTTACCTTACCTCGTCGCGTTGGTCGCGCGGATTCATGCGCGACACTGGAGGGCGGCTTTGGTCGGAACCGGTCGCGCGGACCGCCGGGCTCTCCACCGACGAGGTCAACAACATCGACATCTACAAGACCTCCCATCTGGCCACGGTCAATATCAGCAGCACCGTGTACCGGCGCAACTGGTTCATGCAGATCGTGCCCGATACCGGCACGGGATCGGGATTCCTGATTGACGACAAGGGCCGGATCCTGACGAACTATCACGTAGTTTCGGGACAGGCGCCCGAAGTACAGGTCACGATGCCCGACAAGAGCCAGTACAAGGCAAAGGTGCTGGTCCGCGATTTCGCCAATGACCTGGCGCTGATCCAGATCACTCCGCGCAAGCAAATGCATTTCCTGACGCTGGGCGATTCCGAGCACTTGCAGGTGGGTCAAAAGGTCCTCGCCATCGGCAACCCGTTCGGCCTCGAAGGCACGCTCACCACCGGCATCATCAGTTCGCTCGGCCGCACCATCGAAGACCAGAACGGACGCCAGCTCGAGGGTATGTTGCAGACCGACGCCGCGATCAATCCCGGCAACAGCGGCGGGCCGCTGCTCGATTCGCAAGGCTCTGTGATCGGCATCAACACCGCGATCTACGGACCCGGCGGCAACATCGGCATCGGCTTCGCCATGCCTATCAATCGCGCCAAGTCGATGATGGAACGCTTTCAGTCGGGTGGCAGCCTCGGGCGTCCGCGCCTCGGCGTAAGCGTTGTCTTCGTCGCCGGAGATCTGGCCGAGGCCATGAAGTTGCCCGCGGACGGAGGCTTGCTGGTGCAGGAGATCGCGCCCGGCTCCGCGGCCGCCACGGCGGGCGTGCGCGGGCCTAAACGCTGGGTCGTCGTCGGCAACACGGAGGTGGGCGTCGGCGGCGATCTGATCGTTGAGATCGACGGCAAGCCGATCGATCGCAGCGACTCGCTACGGCGCGCCCTCGACAAGAAGCACGCCGGCGATCCGCTCGACCTGACCATTTACCGCGACGGCCGCAAGGAAAAGTTGCGCGTGAAACTCGGCGAGATGACCGAAGAGCGCATGTAGCGCGATTTCGCGGAGGCGCGCCGAGGAACGAATGACTGTGGATCGACGTGTCGCCGCAAAAACGCACATGCAATAACTTGTTGACTTTCTCTGTTTGTTCGCCAAGAATAAGGACATGGCTCTTACCCGGCGGCAGAAGGAAGTCCTCGACTTCATCGCGGATTTTGTGCACGAGCACGGCTACAGCCCGAGTTATGAAGAGATTGCGGCGGGGCTGAAACTGGCCTCCCTGGCGACGATTCATAAACACATCGCGGCTCTCGAAGCGAAGAGTTACATCAAGAGAAGTTACAATCAGAGCCGCTCCCTGGAAGTCTCGCCGAAATATATCCAGGAGCAGAAGCGCTATCACTCGTCGACCGAGATTCCGCTCGAAGGGCGCATCGCGGCGGGCTCGCCGGTGGAGGCAATCTCGTCGCCGGAGACGCTCAGTTTCGCCGATTTCGCGGGCAACCCCAACGTCTTCGCTCTGGAGGTGCGCGGCGAGTCGATGATTGAGGATCACATCTGCGACGGCGACTATGTGCTCATCGAAAAGGGCCGCGAGGCGCGCGACGGCGAAATCGTCGTGGCGCTGGTCGGCAACTCCGATGCGACCTTGAAGCGCTTCTTCCATGAGCCCAACGGCATGGCGCGGCTTCAGCCCGCCAACGCTGCCATGGATCCGATCTTCGTTCCGCTGGTGGAATTGGAGATTCAGGGGCGGCTGATGGCGGTTCTGCGAAAATACAGGTAGACTTTGAGATATCTTGTTTAAGACAACAAGTTCTACTTGTGTTATCGAAAGGACTCTGACGGAGCGATGAAGAAAATCAGAACGGCAGTAATCGGCGCTGGCTTTATGGGCAAGGTGCATGCGGAGATGATCCGCCGCCTCGGCGTTGTGGAGCTAGCGGCAGTGGCCGGCGTGAGCGATGCGGAAGCGAAGTCGTTCGGCGAAAGCGTAGGCGTGGAAAATGTGACGTCGAACTACAAGACGATCCTCGCCGACAAGTCGATCGACGCGGTTCACGTCTGCACACCGAACAACCTGCATTACCCGATTTCACTGGAGGCGCTCAAGGCCGGCAAAGCCGTGCTATGCGAGAAGCCGCTCACGATGAATGTCGCGGAGGCAAAGAAACTGGTCGATCTGGCGAAAAAGACCGGCCTGCCGAACTGCGTCAACCACAACCTGCGTTATTATCCCGTGCTGCAACACCTGCGCCAGATTATCGCCAACGGCGAACTGGGCGAAATCCTCATGGTACACGGCCGTTACTCGCAGGACTGGCTGCTTTTCGACACTGACTACAACTGGCGCGTCGAGGCCAAGGAGGGCGGCAAGCTGCGCTGCATGGGCGACATCGGGTCGCACTGGATGGACATGATCCAGCACCTGACAGGGCAGAAGATCACCGCGCTGTGCGCCGAACTGGAGACATTTTTCAAGACGCGCAAAAAACCGAGACAAGCCGTCGAGGCGTTCGCCAACAAACTGGGAACAGCGGCCGAGTTCGATGAGATTAAAGTCGACACCGACGACTACGGCGCGGTCATGCTACACCTTGGCAAGCGCGCCCGCGGCGCCTTCACCGTGAGCCAGATGTCGGCGGGTTGCAAGAACAGCTTCCAAGTGGAGATCTTCGGCACGAAGAGTGGCGCAATCTGGAACCAGGAGCGGCCGGATGAGTTGTGGCTCGGCGAACGCAATGCCCCGAACCACCTGCTGCTCAAGGATCCGTCGCTGCTCGACCCGAAGGCACGCTCGTTCGCGGACCTGCCGGGCGGCCATAGCGAAGGCTACGACGACGCTCACAAGCAGGTGTATAAGCGCTTCTACAAGCGTGTTGCCGATCCCAAGGCGCCGATCGACTATCCGACATTCGCCGACGGCCTGTGGGGCATGCAACTGCTCGAAAAGGTCCTCGAAAGCTCGAAGAAGAAAGCGTGGGTTAAGACCGGCGCGTAATTCACCATCAGGCCGGGGCGAAGATTATTTCTTCGCTTCGGCCTTCTCCCACCGTCCGCGGCCACACATGTTTTCGCACTCCGGAAACGGCTGTCCCTCATCGAGCTTGCGCGGCAGTTTGCAGACGGTACACCAGTAGATCGCCGTCTCGGGCACCACGGCGCCGGGTTTGTAAGTCATTTCTTTTCTCCTTCAAGGATATTCGTTGCAGGGTGGTCATGGCGGGCGCCTGTCTCGCGGCGCTCGGCAAGAACGTAATCCGCCAGCTTGTCCATACGATCCACCAGGATATCGGGCGGGTCCGTTTCAAAGCCTTCCGGCTGAAAGCCGTAAGTCACTCCGCATGCGCGGATATTCGCATTGCGCGCCGTACGCACGTCCACAGCGCTATCGCCCACCATCATCGCGCGTTGCGGCGCACACTCTTTCTCGTCGAGCAGTTTGTAAATGCCGACGGGGTCGGGCTTCTTCTGCTCAAAGCTGTTGCCGCCATACACTCTAAAAAAGTGATCGTGCAGTCCGAGCCCGTCGACGATGCTTTGGCTGAAGCGCACCGGCTTGTTGGTCAGCACGGCCATGGCAACGCCCTCTTGCCGGAGCAGATCGATGGCTTCGCGCACGCCCGGATAGAGCCGGGTGTAATCGAGAATGTGATCGCGATAGTAGCCGAGGAAATACTCCAGCGACTGCCGCACTTCCGTTTCCGAGGCATCCGGACCCATCGCCCGCCGCATCAGCACGGGAGCGCCGTTGCCGACGTACGACTTGATGATCTCGGGAGGAATCGCCGGCACGCCCATATGCACTCGCGCGGCGTTGACCGCGTTCACAAGGTCCTGCTGCGAATCCACCAGGGTTCCATCAAGATCGAAGATGAGCAGGTCCATCAAGACACCAGCCTGCCGGCCGGACGAGTGGCGGGATCGCAGAAGCACCGAAGCATAATTTTAGTTTATCGCGACTCGAACGCAGCGGGAATCGGATACCCTGAACGTATGGCCTTCCCAACACAGCGGTTGCGGCGATTGCGTTCGAGCGAGGCGATGCGGCGGATGGTGCGCGAGACACATCTGCGGCCGTCGAATTTCGTGATGCCACTGTTCGCCTGTCCGGGCGAGGGCGTCAAGCGCGAGATCGGCGCGATGCCCGGCAACTATCAGATGTCGGTCGACGAGATCGTGAAAGAGTGCCGCGAGATCGCTTCGCTCGGCATCAGCGGCGTGATTTTGTTCGGAATTCCCGAAACGAAGGATGAGTTCGCTTCGGGCGGATACGACGACAACGGCATCGTGCAGCGCGCCGTGCGTGCGATCAAGCACGATGCGCCTAACCTGCTCGTGATGACCGACGTGTGCAACTGCGAGTACACCAGCCACGGGCATTGCGGCAAGGTTGTGGGCCACGACGTCGATAACGATGAGACTCTGAAATGGTTGGCCGCCTCGGCGGTCTCCCATGCGCGCGCGGGCGCGGACATTGTCGCGCCGTCGGACATGATGGATGGCCGCGTCGCCGCGATCCGGCAGGCTCTCGACGATGCCGGATTCCCTATGGTTCCGATCCTTTCCTACGCGGCAAAATTCGCTTCCTGCTTCTATGGACCCTTCCGCGAGGCTGCCGAATCGACGCCGCAGTTCGGCGACCGCCGCAGCTACCAGATGGATCCGCCCAACGCGCGCGAAGCGATGCGCGAAATGGAGCTCGATCTCGAAGAGGGCGCGGATATGCTCATGGTGAAACCCGCGTTGCCCTATCTCGACCTGATTTATCAGGCCTACCAGCGCTTCGAAGTGCCGATCGCGGCCTATCAGGTCAGCGGCGAGTTCAGCATGATAATGGCCGCCGCCAGAAACGGCTGGATCGATCGCGAGCGCGCCATGATGGAATCGCTCACTTCGATTCGCCGTGCGGGAGCGAGCATTATTCTGACCTACTTCTCGAAGGATGCGGCACGCTTGCTTGGATAGTATCTCGCGCGATACTGAAAACATGCCTGACGTCCGTGATTCGCGCGCTGAATACTCGAGGAGGCTGGAAGCGAGCCGTGCAGCCGCAAGTGGACTCGAGGCCCGCAACACGCAGATTGGCAACCTTCGCCTCCTGGTCGCGCTGACCGCCGCCATAATGACCTGGCGCGTTATCGGGCCCATGACCCTGTCGCCATACTGGCTGCTGCTCCCACTGGCGATCTTCATTGGACTCGCGATCTATCACTCCCGCATCGTCGAGCGTTTTCGCCGGACCGCACGCGCAGTCTCATTTTACGATCGCGCCATCGATCGCCTGGAGGGCCGCTGGGTTGGCAAGGGCGAACCGGGCGAGCGCTTTCGCGACCCACACCACCCCTACTCGGAAGATCTCGATCTGTTCGGCACTGGTTCGCTCTTCGATATGATCTGCGCTGCGCGCACACGAGCCGGCGAGGAGCGCCTGGCGCACTGGCTGCTCCAGCCCGCCGCCATCGAGGAAATTAAGAACCGCCAGGAAGCGATCGAGGAATTGCGTTCGCGTATCGACCTGCGCGAGAGCCTGGCGGTACTCGGCGAGGACGTGCGCGCCGGCGTGCAGCCCGAAGCGCTTGCGGCCTGGGGCGAAGCGCCGCCCCTTTTGCATTCCACGACGCAGCGCATCGTCTGCGCGCTGGTTTCCGCCTGCTCGCTGGCGACGTTTGTGATCGCGATGCAGTGGAGCAAACCGGCGCCGTTCCTGATTGCGCTGCTGATAGCCGCAGCCGCGGGTTTCTACTTTCGCGAGCGCGTGAAGGCGGTGGTGCGCGAAGTGGAGCTTCCCGCGCACGACCTGGCATTGCTGCGCGATGTGCTTGTGTGCCTGGAACAGCAGCAATTTCAATGTGGCAAGCTGGTGCGGCTGCGCGCGGCACTCGACAGCGCGGGACAGCCGCCGTCCGCGCGCATCGCGAGTTTGAACCGGCTGGTCGAGATGCTGGACTCACGCGACAACGTGGCCGTGCGCATGATCGGCCCGCCTCTGCTCTGGTCGACCCAGGCGGCGTTTGCGATCGAAGCCTGGCGCTGTTCGTCGGGGCGCGCTGTGCGCCAGTGGCTCGACGCAGTCGGTGAGATGGAGGCGTTGTGTTCGCTGGCGGCTTACGCCTATGCACATCCCTCCGACCCCTTCGCCGAACTCGTCGAAGACGCGCCCACGTTCGCGGCCACTGCCATCGCGCATCCTATGCTGGTGGAAGAGAAGGCCGTACGCAATGACATCCGCCTCGACCGCAGTCTGCGCGCGTTGATCTTGAGCGGATCGAACATGTCGGGCAAGAGCACGCTGTTGCGGACAGTCGGAGTCAACGCGGTGCTGGCCATGGCCGGCGCGCCCGTCCGCGCGGAGGCGTTGCGCATGTCGCTGCTCAGCGTCGGCGCGTCGATCCGCGTAAGCGACTCGCTGCAAGGCGGCAGCTCGCGTTTCTATGCGGAGATCAAGCGGCTGCGCCAGCTCGTCGATCTGGCCGCCAATCCGGCGCCGCTGCTCTTCCTGCTCGACGAACTGCTCCACGGCACAAACTCGCACGACCGCAAGATCGGCGCCGAAGCCGTCGTCAAGACGCTGGTCGAGCGCGGAGCGATCGGGCTGCTGACGACGCACGATCTCGCCTTGGCTGAGATCGCCGCCGTCCTCTCGCCAAACGCCGTCAACGTCCACTTTGAGGATCACCTGGAGGGTGGGCGCATCACGTTCGACTACACGCTTCGCGATGGCGTCGTGCGCAAGAGCAACGCGCTTGAGCTGATGCGCTCCGTGGGCCTCGAGGTGTAGTTGGGTTCACTGCACCGGCGTGCCGTACGGAATCAGCGTCTTCGCCCGTTCCGCCGCTTCGACGCGCGCAATCTTCCAGCCGCCGCCGGACTTTTCAAGATATAGCGTCTGCACTTCATTACGGTCCGCAAAAACATACTCGACGCGCAGCTTCACGTCCCGATCGCTCAACACTTGCGGTTCCATCAACGCCACGCCCTTGATTTCCGCGTTCGATTGCTTGAGGTACGCGGCGAACTTCTGCTCGGTGCCCTCCGCAACGGATTGCTTCAATGACGACAACATCTGCCCCGAGTAGCAATCGAGGTACTTTGAAACACTCCCATCGCGCGCGGCGTCGAGCATCGCGTACACGGCGTCCTGTGGTGACGGCTCGCGCCGCTCGCTCAACACAGAGGCGGCGGGCATCTCCGGCGCCTTCCACTCTCGCTTGCGCGCAACCACGCTTACGAGCGCCGCGAGCAACACGGTAATGGTAACGATCTGCACTCGGCGCTGCTTGTCGATCACTTTGCAGCCGCTCCCATATCGCCCTTGCGAATAATCGTGAGATCGAGATTCCCGTTCTTATCCACAATCAGCTTCTTCATTCGCGGCAGGAGTTGCTCCATGGTCTCCACATAGAGCCGGCGGCCGTTCACCTGTGCCGCGCGCGCGTATTCCACAGACACCTGGTCGAAGCGCGCAGCATCGCCCAACGCCTCATTGATCTTGCGCTGCTTGTATCCTTGCGCCTCTTCGAGCATCTGCTCGGCGGCGCCGCGCGCCTTGGGAATCACATCGTTGGAATAGCCCTGTGACTCGTTGACGATGCGCGCCGAATCCGCCCGCGCGCTGGCCACATCGCGAAACGCGTCCGCCGCCTCGGGCGGAGGCGTGGCGGCCTCGATGTTCACGCTGGCCAGCAGCACGCCCGTGCGATAGTCGTTCAATATCTTTTGTGCCGCAGCGCGTACCTGCTCCTGGACGGCGATCTTTTCCGTCGTCAGCACGGCGTCCACGTCGCGCTGCGCCACCAGCCGGGACAATTCCGCCTCGACCGCCGCGCCGGCGGTCGCAGCCACATCCCGCGGCTGGAAAAGGTAGTCCACCGGAACGCTCACCGAGTACTGCACGACCACGCGCATGTGCAGGATGTTCTGGTCGCCCGTGAGAAATTGCGAGGCAAGCGGCTGCGACCTCCCCAACACGCCATCCTGGATTTCGCCGCCCACCACCAGACGCTGCAATTGCTGGACTTTGAGACGGTGTACGACGTCGACCGGCCAAGGCAGCGAAAGGTGAATACCCGGCAGGACGCGCGTGTCGATCACACGACCGAAGCGCGTCTCGACGGCCTGCTGATCGGCCGGCACGATGTAGACGCTGGTCAGCAGCCAGAGCAGCACAATGCCGCCCGCAATCCGCTTCCCTTCTCTGAGCTTCATTGCACCGCGCCTTCGCCGCGCATCATGATCTTGAGTAACTCGGAGTCGGAACTTAATATCGCCGTTGTCTTGTCGTCAAAGATTTTCTTATAGGATTCCAGTGTGCGGAGCAGCTTGTAGAATTTTGGATTTCTGGAGTAGGCCTGGCTGTAGGTGCGCGTCGAGCCGGCATCGCCTTCGCCTTTGATCTTCTCGGCCTCCTTGTATGCCAGCGAAAGAATCTCTTCCTTTTGGCGGTCGGCGCCCGCTCGGATCTGCAAGGCCTGCTCTTCGCCCTCGGCACGATATTGCCGCGCGATGCGTTCGCGCTCGGCCCGCATGCGCGCATACACGCTCTGCTTGTTCTGCTCCGGAAGGTTGAAACGCTTGACTCGCACATCCACAATCTGAATGCCGTACTGTGCCAGCGCGGCGCGATCCGTCGCTCCAGAGAGGCTGTCCAGCATGGCTTTCGCCTGCACGGCGCCTGGATTCGGAGAAATGATCGACTCGAGATCGTGCGTGCCGAGAGCGGCAGCGAGTCCGCTCCACACGATGTCGTGCAAGCGCATCTCCGCCGCCATCGGATCGCCCACAGTTTCAACGAACCGCTTGGGGTCCTGTATGCGCCAGGCGACATAACTCTCAATCACGAGATTCTTCTTATCGCGCGTCAGGAATTCCGAAGGACGCGGGTTGTAAATGCGCAGCCGGCGATCAAAGAAAGTCGCACTCTGGAAGAACCACTTGGCGCTCAAGCCGGCTTCATTCACGGTGTACAGCGGCCGTCCGAATTGCGTGACGAGCACAAACTCGGTTTCGCGCACGGAAAAGAAAGACAACCACAGCAGCAGGATCAGGGCGGCTACACCTGCAGCCGGATAATACTTCTTATAACGTTCGTAATCCATTGTCCGTTTCAATCCTCGGGAACCATCGATCTCTGCGGCGCCATGACCGGCGCGGCCGCCGGTCCCAGTTCGACGCCGTCTTCCAGCAACACCAGGTGACGCCGTCCGTTCCTGGAGTCGACAATCATCTTCTTTTTGCCCGGCAGCACCTGCTCCATCGCTTCCAGATAGAGCCGCGTTTCGGTAACGCCCGGACTACTTCGATAGGCCTCTTCCGCGAGCCGGAAGCGGCTGGCGTCGCCGGTCGCCCGATTCTGCTTGCCCAGGGAATAGCCCTTCGATGTTTCCACACGAGCCTGCGCATTGCCGCGCGCCAGCGCCACCTGTTCGTTGCGATAGGCTTCCGCCTCGTTCACAAGCCGGTTCTTCTCCTCGAAGGCGCCGGAAACGTCGCGGAACGCATCCACCACTTCCTGCGATGGATGAACATCGAGTAGCCTCACGGACAGGATCTCAATGCCCGCACCATAGCGCTCCAAACGCTGCTGCAGTTCCTGTTTCACTCGCTGTTCGAGTTCCCGGCGACCCAGCGTAAGAACGCTGTCGAGCGGCGTGGAGGCGGTCGCCCCTTGCATCACGGACTCCGCTGCCGTGCGCACCGTGACTTCGCCGTCGAGTTGCCGGAAGAGATAGTCGTCGGCCTTCGACAGGCGATAGTGAATTGTCGCGGTCAACTCGATCATGTTCTGATCGCCGGTCAACATGAGCGACTCTTCGGGTTTGCGTTGAAAGCGCCCCGAGCGATGCTGCACGTTCCACTCATACGCCGCGGGTTCCGCGTCGGGCGAGACCGTAGCCGAACGGAAGCCGATCTCCACGGTACGCACCTGCCGCGCCTGAATCCGGGTCAGGCGTTCAACCGGCCAGGGCAATTTGTAGTGCAGCCCAGGCTCTCCGTATGGCAGCACCTTTCTGCCGAAACGTTCGATGACGCCGACCTCTTCCGGACGCAAAATATAGAAGCCGTTCAGAACCAGCGCGGCCAACGCGAGACACAGCGCAGGTTTGGCCAGTTGCCGCCGCCGGGCTACGAGCGCCGCAAACGCCTCGGAAGGATGGAACGAGGCCGCCATGCCGCGCAAGGCTTCGACCCAACCCGGCAGGCGTTCGCGCCACTTCGATCCCGAAGCCTTGCTCACGCGCAGCAAGCGCAGCGAATTGAGCATCACGAAAAAGGACGAGAGTTGGTGCGTGAAGGCCGCGCCGAGCGGGCCCAGGCGCCCTGTGGCGCACGCCAGCACCGCAAGCACGTTGACCACTCCGGCAAACAGATAGATATTCTGCCAGGCCGTATTCACGGCGCGCCGGCTCACGTCGAAAAGCGCTGGAAGCTTGTCCAGCGAGCGCCCCATATAGACAACGCCGGCCGCTTCCGCAGTCACGTCGGTAGCGCCGGCAACGGCGATTCCGACATGCGCCGCGGCCAATGCAGGAGCGTCGTTGATGCCGTCGCCCACCATCGCAACGTGGCGCCCTTGCGCGACGAACTGGCGTATGCGGTCGAGCTTCTCTTCGGGCAGCAATTCGGCTTCGACGTGTGGAATGCCGATCTCGCGCGAGATCGCTTCGGCCGCGCGGCGCCGGTCGCCGGTCAACATCACCTGATGCGAGATCTCATAAGAGGGCAGTTCAGCGACGGCTTCACGGATGCCCGCGCGAATCCGGTCGCGCAGCAGGATCGCTCCGGCCAGCCGTCCATCTTCGGCGACCAGCACGGCGGTCGCGCCGAGTTGGTCGGCTTCCTCCAGCAGGCTGGCGGTGCCGGAAATTTCGTGGGCGGCGAGAAACGCAGCGTTGCCGGCTCGAATCGTCCGTCCGTTCCAGACACACTCGGCGCCGCGGCCCGGCAGCACGCGCGCCTCGTCCGGGTCCGGAATCGAAATGCCGCGCCGCTTGGCTTCGTCGACAATCACACGCGCGAGCATGTGCTCGGAAGCGCGTTCGGCCGCGGCTGCCAGGCGCAGCAAATCTTCCTCGCTCCCGCCCAGCGTGAGTATCCGCAAAATCTCGAAGCGCCCTTCCGTCACCGTGCCGGTCTTGTCGAAAACGACCGTGTCGACCTTGGCGGCGAGCTGCAAAACCGTCCCGCCGCGCACGAGAATACCGCGCCGTGCCAAGCCTCCAATCGCGGCGACCATCGCAGTCGGCGTTGCCAGAATCAAGGCGCACGGGCAAGCCACCAGCAGCACCGCGACCGTGCGCAGCCAGTCGCCGGTGAAGTAGAACGTCGCGCCGCCGGCCAGCAGCAAAGCGGGCAGAAAGTATTGCGCGTAGCGGTCCGCCTGGCGTTCCACGGGAGCGCGGCGCTCCTTCGCCTCCTCTACCAGCGCGATCACACGCGCCAGCGTTGTCTCCGATCCCGCGCGAATCACCTCGATGCGCAACAACTCGTGGCCGTTGATCGTTCCCGAAAAAACCTCATCGCCGGGCTGCTTATCACACGGCAGGGCTTCGCCGGTGATCGCGCTCTCGTCGACACTCGAGACGCCCAGCGTGATGCGCCCGTCGGCGGGAATGCGTTCGCCCGCACGCACCTCGATCAGATCGTCCACGGCGAGCGTGGCCGCATCGACATCCTGTTCCACGCCATTGTGGATCCGCCTTGCGCGCCGCGGCAATTGTTCGACGAAGCGGTGGATGGCGGCGGAAGTGCGCCCGGCGGCATAGGCTTCGAGCCCTTCGCCCAGCAGCATGATGAACATCGCCTCGGCCGCGGCCAGATACTCGCCGACGGCGAGTGCGGCGATCACAGCAACGCAGATCGCAAGATCGGCGGAGATATGCTTTTCAAAAAGCGCCGAGATCGAGTTATAGAAGATGCGGTAGCCCGCGAGCACCGTCAAAATGGCCGCCGTGTCGATGCCAAACACGGTCTTCCAGATGCCCGTCAGATTCAGCAGCAGCAGGATTCCGACGAACCCTGCAAACCCGAAATAACGCAATCGCTCTTTTTGTTCGTCGTCCAACCGGTAGCCTCCCGCCCTCTATCATGCCGCGTCACGCCAAACTGGAATTATACAGCGGGATGGCGGGCGGGCCACGAATGGGATAATAGATATGATGCCATTTGCTTCGATACCAGCGGCGCTCGAAGACTTTCGCGCCGGCCGTATGCTCATCGTCGTCGACGACGAGGACCGCGAGAATGAAGGTGATCTGACCGTCGCCGCCGAAAAAATCACCCCCGAGATCATCAATTTCATGGTCACACACGGACGTGGCCTGATCTGCCTGGCGCTGCCGCCGGAACGCTGCGATCAGCTTGCACTGCCGCTGATGTCGCGCAACAACACCGCACGCTTCGGCACCGCTTTTTGTGAAGCCATTGACGCGAGCGAGGGCGTGACCACCGGCATCTCGGCCGCCGACCGCGCGCACACAATCCGAGTCGCGATGGACCCCAACGCGCGCCCCACCGACCTCGCCCGTCCCGGCCACGTCTTTCCGTTACGCGCCCGTGAGGGCGGCGTGCTGGTGCGTGCCGGACAGACGGAGGCGGGCGTCGACCTGGCGCGCATGGCCGGCCTCTCGCCCGGCGGTGTGATTTGCGAAGTCATGAACGACGATGGATCCATGGCGCGCGTCCCCCAACTCCAGGAGTTCTGCCGCAAGCACGACATGAAGATGATCTCGGTCGCCGATCTGATCCGTTACCGCTTGCAGCACGAGCGCTTCATACGCCGCGCCGCCGAGGGCTGTCTTAAAACGGAGTTCGGCGAGTTCAAGACCATTTCCTACTCGAGCAACCTGGAGCCCGAGATGCACATGGCGCTGGTGCGCGGCGAGGTATCCGGGCCGGACCCTGTGCTGGTGCGCATGCACACGCACTGCGTTTACGGCGACATCTTCAGTTCCACCGAATGCGACTGCCACAGGCTGGTGCGTGACTCGATGGCCGCCATCGCGGAGGCCGACCGCGGCGTGCTCGTCTATCTGCACCAGACCGGACAGGGCGCGCAGATTGAGCCGCAGGGACTCGGGCTGCCGCGCATGGTTTCACATGGCCGCGCGTTTCTGCATTACACGACGCCGGACGGGCAGCGTTTGCTACAACATGAAGTCGGCATCGGCGCTCAGATCCTGTCGGATCTCGGACTGCGCCGGGTACGGCTGTTGACGAATCATCCGCGCAAAGTGGTGGGATTGGAAGCGTTCGGCATCGAGATTGTAGAGCAGGTTCCGGTTCGTTGAATCTTTTCGGGAACTTTCGGAATCCGTAGAGCGTTCAGGTGAGTGAGGGTTGCTTATGAAAACCGCCAGAAACTTTCTGCTTGCCCTGATGGCCGCCGCGATTTCGCTGCCGGCCGCGGACAGCGCACTCGTCAATCTGATCATGCCCGGCGCGCAGGTGATCTCCGGCATCAATGTGGATCGCGCCAAAGGTTCTCCGTTCGGCCAGTTCCTCCTCGCGCAAATGCAGAAGGATGAAAAGAGCTTCAACGAGATGGTCGCCGCGACGGGATTCGATCCACGCCGCGACGTTTCGCAGATCCTGATGGCCACAGCGAATCCGCAGCCGCACGGCACTGGACTCGTGGCGGTGCGCGGAGTCTTCGACATGACTCGCATTCTGGCGGTTGCCCAAGCACACGGCGCAGTCGTCGTTAAGTATCAGGGCGTCGACACGATCCGCTCTGCGAAGGCCTCCGACAAGGGGCTCTTCGCGTTGCTGAATTACAGCATTGTGCTGATCGGCGACGAAGCCAACGTGAAAGCTGCGATCGACCGCAGCCGGGGCGCGGCGCCCACGCCCGATTCCACCACCGTCAGTAGGATCGCAACGCTCAGCGGACTGCACGATGCGTGGTTCTTCAGCAACGCACCGTTGAGCAGTTTCACCGGCAGCTTGCCCGCACCGAAAGTGGGCGGCGGAAACATGAACACCAACATGCTGGAGTCGATTCAGCAGACCAGCGGCGGCATCCGGCTCGGCTCCACCGTGGAGATCACGGGCGAGGCGGTGACGCGCTCCGACAAAGACGCAGTAGCGCTGATGAACGTGGTGCAGTTCGCGGCAAGCATGCTCCAGATGAACCGCGAGAAGCCGGGCGCCGATCAGGTGGTCAAGCTGCTCGACTCGCTCACCGTCTCCACTAGTGGCAACACGATGAAACTCGGGCTCTCGGTCCCACAGGCCGACGTCGAGCAGTTCTTCCGCGAAGGCACGGCGAAGAAATCGCCGCGCAAGTCCGCAAGCCTGTAGATCAGTAACCCAACGCTCTCCCGCCACGACGCCCGTCCGACCAGCCCAAGCGCCAGTTGGACGGGCTTTCTATCATGATGGCGTGCACATCGCCTTGCGAGCGCAGCTTCGGATTCAATGTGTGCCCCATCGATTTCAATTTCTCCGCCACGTCGAAGACTATCGCGCCCGGCTCCGCATCCACGCGATCGGGAATGTATTGGTGGTGAATACGGGGAAACTCCACCGCATCGCGCAGCGACATCCTGAAATCGATGATGTTGACGATCACCTGGAACACGGTGTTTGGAATCGTCGCCGCCCCGGGCGAACCGAGCGCGAACCACGGCTTGCCATCGGCGTGCAGCGCGATCACGGGCGTCATCGAGGAGATTGGCCGCTTGCCGGGCTGCACCAGATTCTTGGATCCGCCCGACCGCGTCGCGAACCCGCTCATGATGTCGTTGAGCAGCACGCCGCTGCCCTTGACGACCACCTGCGAACCATAGAAGCCATTCAGCGTATAGGTATTCGACACGACATTTCCGGCCGCATCCACCACCGTGAAATGCGTCGTATCGCCGGACTCGTTGCCGCCGGGTTCCATGCCGAGTTCCCCCGTGGCAGTGGCGCGGTGCCTGTGTATGCCTGCCGCTAGTTCTTTTGCGTGCGCCTTGCTGGCGAGCATCTCGACCGGCACCTTCACGAAATCGGGATCGGCGGCGTAGAGGCTGCGGTCGCGGTAGGCCCGGCGCATCGCTTCAATCTGCAAATGGCGCGATTCGACCGAACCCTCCATGCCCAGGCGCATCGGAAAACACTCGAGAATATTCAGCATCTCCAACAGCGCCAGGCCGCCGCTGGTCGAAGGCGGCATCGTCAGAATCGGATGACCACGATAGCTGCCTTGCAACGGTTCACGAAGCAGTGCCTTGTAGTTTTTCAGGTCGTCGTAGGAGATCGTGCCGCCGTGCGCCTTCATGTCCGCATCGATCAGGCGCGCGGTGCGGCCTTCGTAAAATTCCCGCCAACCTTGCTTCTGCATGCGCTCGATTGTCGCCGCCAGATCCGCCTGACGCAGAATTTCGCCCTGCTTCAGCGGAACTTTTGCGCCATGCAGAAAGATCCGGGCCGACTCGGGAAACTGCGACATAACCGGCACTTGTAACGCCAGAATCAGTTCCATGCGTTGCGAGGCGGGAAAACCTCTGTACGCCAACACGCGCGCTGGCTCCAGATCGTCGCGCCAAGCTTTCGCACCGAACATCTTATGCGCCATCGCGAGTCCGGCTACGGTGCCGGGCACCGCCGACGCTTTGTAGCCGACACGGGCTTCGCGGGAATCCTTGAACATGCCGGGCCCGGCCGAGGCCGGCGCGGTCTCGCGGTAATCGATCGCGGCCGTGCGTCCATCGGCCATGCGCACCAACATGTAGCCGCCGCCGCCGATGTTGCCCGCCTCAGGATGCACTACGGCGAGGGCGAATCCGATGGCCACGGCGGCATCCACGGCATTGCCGCCCTTGCGCAGCACTTCGAGTCCGGCTTGTGAGGCGAGTTCGTGAGCACTGGCGACCATTGCGTGCGGCGCGCGTTCGGGCTGGCTCACCATCGGCCGTGGCGCGCTCAGTTCCAGTCCGCTCTGCGAAACCTCCTGTGCGGCCAGCACAATCGAAAAAGCCAGGAGAGCGGGCGCTGTGATTCGCATGGATCCTCCCAGTATAGGATTGAGATCGCTCGTCTCCAAGACAAATCCGGCTTCCAGGTGGCAGGGGAACATTCCGCTTATCGTTCAACGGGAGCGCCTGCTCTTTGGCTCATCCTGTCGCTGGCGTTGCGAATGCATCTCGCGTCAATCGGATCGTTACACCCGGCGCCACACCTCATAACGGTGCCGTGAGCGCAAGCGACCGGAGGCTACGATTTAGTCACCTCTCGTCGATGTTTGTGGAACCTTCCATGGGAGTTCTCAACAGAATTGAAGTATGCCAGCCTCCGGTCGCTAGCGCTCACGGCACTGTTCGACGTGAGCGGCCGCGGAGACCTCACTCCGAACCGGCGGGAACAGTCCGGCCCTGCCTTGGAGAGTGGATTGAGATATGATTCTGGCATGATCGCATGCCCGCCCGCCCTCTCGCGGCGCATTTTCATCGCCGCCTCGATGACCGCCGCCTCCTACAATCGCGTGGCTGGGGCAAACGAGCGCATCCGCATCGGCATTCTCGGCTGCGGCAGCCGCGGCTTGCTCAAGGAAGTGCAACAATACAGCAAAGATACAAACTGCGCAATCACCGCGATTTGCGACACGTGGAATGCCCAGCGCGACGCGGCCATCGCGGCAGTCAAAGAAGCCACGGGCACGGCGCCGGCTCAATTCATTCGCTATCAGGAGCTGTTTGCGGCCCGCGACCTCGACGCCGTAGTGATCAGCACGCCGGACCACCAGCACTCGACGCAACTCGCCGCCGCGGTGCGCGCGGGCAAGGACGTCTATGTCGAAAAGCCGCTCGCTATGGACATGAAAGAGCTGATTTCCGCCGTTGACGCCGTCAAGAAGAGCGACCGCATCGTGCAGTGCGGCACGCAGATCCGCAGCTATCCACATTCTGTCGCCGCACGAGAGTTCGTTCGCTCCGGCGGACTCGGTCCAATGCTCAAGATCGAGCAATCGCGCAACTCCTACCGGCCCTACTGGCACCAGTACGGCGACCGTCAACTCACGGAGAAGGATGTCGACTGGAAGGGCTTTCTGATGCAGCGCAAGTACCGCGCTTTCGATAAGGATCAGTACGGCGCCTGGTATGGTTATCGCGATTTCTCGCGCGGACCGCACTCCAACCTGATGGTGCACTTCATCGACCTGGTACACTTCGTCACCGGCGCCACAGCGCCAAAACGCGTCGTCACGCTCGGCGGCATCTACCGCTGGAAGGATGCGCGCAACGCGCCCGATTCGGTGGAAACCATACTCGAATACCCCGAGGGTTTTCTAGTGCGCTACAGCACCAGCTTCGGCAACAGCGCCAACAACTTCATGAAGTTTTTCGGGACGCGCGGTACGCTCGACGCCACGCGCTGGAGTTGGGACAAGCCCTGGACAATCAGTGGCGAGGGTTCCGGCGAAGCGAACAAGATCAAACCAGGCGAATCGATTCCGAATGCCGAGAGCACACCGCATATGAAGAACTGGTTAGAGTGCCTGCGCTCGCGGAAACAGCCCAATGCGTCCATCGATTCGGGCTATTCGCATTCGGTGGCGGCCATCATGGCCGACGAGGCGCTGATCCGCGGCCGGCGCATGGTCTACGATCCAGCCAAACGAAGCATACACGAGGGATAAAAATGATAACGCGAAGAGAGATGCTGGCGGGCTTTTCCGCCACGGCGGCAGGGCTGGCCAAGGCCCGCTACGCACCCGTGCTCGCAGTGCAGGCCTACGTCTGGCAGCAACAATTGGCCCGTGAGAAGAGATCGTTCGCCGACGGCTTGCCCGGTGTCTTCGAGAGTTTCGCAAGCGCCGGCTACCATCACGCCGAGTTGACGTCCCTTTTCGTCGCACCGGCCGTCGTAGCGCGGACCGCGGCCCTATTGAAGCAGCACAAGCTGAACCTTCCGATCATCTATAACGGCGGCGCGATGCACACGGAAGCGGAAGCGCAAGCGACCATAAAGCAGTGCATTGAGGTCGCCGCCACAGCGCAAAGCCTCGGCGCCAAAGCGCTCGACGTCAACTGCAATCCCAAACCCAAACAGGAGCGCAAGAGCGACGAAGAACTCGCCGTGCAAGCCCGGGCGATCGATCAACTTGCGCGCGAGATTCACACGCGCGGCATGCGGCTGTTCATCCACCAGCACGCTCCGGAAATGAAGGAGAATGCGCGAGAGTGGCGTCACATCCTGGCCCACACGGACCCGAAACTCGTCGAGATCTGTTTCGATGTGCACTGGGCCCTGCGCGGCGGGATGGACCCGATGACACTGCTCCGGGAATGCAGCTCGCGACTGGGCGCGCTGCACCTGCGCAACTCAAAGAACGGCGTGTGGCTCGAAGATTTTTCCGATGGCGAGGTCGATTACCGCGCTGTCGCGAGCCACCTCAAGAAGACGGGCTTCAGCGGCTATCTGGTGGTGGAACTGGCCTACGACAAAGACACCGCCATCACGCGCCCGTTAGCGGAAAGCCTGAAACTAAGCCGCGAATACGCGGAGAAGGTGTTCGAGATTCATGCGTAAGTGCATTCCTATTTTCGCGGCGGGCGCAATGCTGGCCGCCTCCATTCTCAGCGGGGACTCGTTGCGCGTGCTCGGCGACGCGTACCCGCGCGCCTTCTTCTTCCGCTCGGCGGAAGGCATGGCTTCGAATCCGAAGTCAAACTACGAGCAGTGGGACAAAACCTTCTCTCGCCTGATGGGTATTGAGGGAAAAGCGCTCGACGAAGAGGTGCCGGGCCGCTCCGCACGCAACATCGACTTTTTCACCAAGTTCAAGCAGCGCCATCCCGATCAGCTTGTGCTGCTGCACTTCAACGGGAATGCACGCGACCCGCGCTATGAGGCCAAGGAATTCTTCGCCGGCCACTGGATTTACTACAACGGTGCGAAGATCCTCTCCGATCTGCCGGCTTCGGGCGGTGAAATCGACGTGAGGGTCGATGCGCCCACGCTGTTCCGTATCAACATCGGCCGCTACCGGAACGCGAATGAAGATATCGGCATCTGCGAACTGGACGCCAGCGGCCGGCCGGACTGGAACCGCAGTGAGCAAGTCAAACTCATTTCCGTCAACGCCGCTATGAAGACGATTCGCGTGCAACGCGGCCAGTACGGCAGTGCGCCGCGCGCCTTCGCCGCCGGAAAGGCTTACGCCGCCGCTCATGTCAGCGAAGGACCATGGGGCAAGAACTCCAACCTGCTCTGGCACTACAACTACTCGACCGCCAGCCCGCGCGACGCGAAGGGACGCGTGTGCGGCGAGGTGTTGGCCGAAGATTTGGCGCGGCACTTTCGAGCGGGCGGCGACCTCGCGGCATTCGACGGGCTGGAGTTCGACGTGCTGCGGCATCGCGTCGCGCCTGAACGCGCGGGACGCGGCGTGGACGCCGACGCCGATGGCAGGATCGACTCCGGCGTCGCCAACGGATTGAACACCTACGGCATCGGGGTGATTGAATTTTGCCGCCGGTTGCGAGCGCTGATGGGCGAGAAACTGATCCTCGCCGACGGCATGGAAGCTGGCAACCAACGCGCGTTCGGCATCCTCAACGGCATAGAGAGCGAGGGCTTTCCGGACCTGCGCGACGCCGAGTTTCGGGATTGGTCCGGCGGTCTCAACCGCCATCTGTTCTGGGCCGTCAACGGCCGCAGCCCGGTCTTCAATTACATCAACCATAAGTTCAACGAGCCCGATCCCGAAACGAAACTTCCGAAAGTTCCCGATCTACCCTTCTCCCGTCACCGTCTGGCGATGGCGGCCTCCGTCCTGACGGATGCGGCTATCTGTTACAGCTTGCTGCCGGAGCGGGAAACCGGCGAACAGATCGGCATCTGGGATGAGTTGCGCAATCCCGGGTGGCTGGGCAAGCCTCGCGCTGCGGCTGTGAGAATGGCGCAACGCCAACCGGAGTTGCTGAAGAGACGCAAAGCGTTGGCCGGGAAGTCCTCCGGCGGCGAATCCAGCTTCCATCTTGACAACGTGGCGGTCCAGGGACCGGATCTGTTCGTGACCGTGACGGCCAGCGCCGACCCTTTGAAAGGCTATCCACCGGAAACCGCACGCATGCTTGAGGTGGGCATCAGCAAGGCGCGGACAGAGCGCTTCATGAGTTGGGTCAATGGCCGGGAGTTCACGTCGACCTTTTATTTCTCTGATGTTAAGCCCGGCAATGTGAACCTCGAGATCAGCATTGAGGGCGAGGAGCCAGTACGGATCACGAAGGTCACCGCATACCAGCATCCCGATGCGATGTATCGCGAATTCGAGAATGGCGTCGTGCTCGCAAATCCTTCACCCCGGCCGTACACCTTCGATCTGTCGAAGCTTTTCGCCGGCCAGAGATTCCGTCGCTTGAAAGCGTCTCCTGCTCAGGACAAAGCCGTCAACACAGGCGAAGCAGTTGCTGGCGAGCTGAAGCTTGGCCCGAAGGACGCGATCTTCCTGTTGAAGACGAAGCCTTAGGCGGCCTTATCGGCGAACAGAAGCGGCTGAACCGGACGGCCGGCGCTGAACTCCGGCAACGCTTTGGCGTAACGCGCCAGAAGATTGGCAGGAGCGGAAAGCTGGCGGTCTCCCAAGGCCGCTCGCACTTGCAAAGCGTTCACCATCGACTTACCGCCTCCGTCGTTTGTGAACACGACGAAGCTCTTTTCCGAGAGACTCTGCAGTTTGTGGATGCGAGGCATCCAGTCGGCCAGTTCTTCCTTCGAGTACAGATACTCGTTGGCTGGGAGCCGGACCGGGCGCTCGTCATATTCCTGCATCCAGTTATCCTGGTTGCGCCCATGTAGCCGGATGTAGCCAATACCGGAGGTCAGGAACGAGGTCGGTGGAATCGCACGCGTGTGCTGCGGCTGGTCGATATTGCAGAAACCGACGCGATAGTCGATGAGCGTACCCAACGCTTCGTCGAGGATCCAACTGCTGTGCCGCATCTCCGCCACCAGCGGGAATTCCTGAAAGGTGCGGCGTAGTTGGATGAAGAAATCGCGATTCTCGGCTGTGAACCGGAAGGACCAGGGGAACTGCATCAGCAGACATCCCAGCTTCCCCGCGCGAAGAAGAGGAAATAGCCCTTCTTTGAATGCTTTAACTTCAGAACTCTCAAGCATCCGATCATGCGTGAAACGGCGATGAAGCAGGGCCGTAAACTGGAAAGACGGGTTCTTCGCCACCTTGTGTACCCACACGCGCGCCACTTCGGGACGCACCGCCTGGGAGAACGTCGAGTTCACCTCGACCGAATCCACATACTCGGACAGGAACTCGAGAGCGTGGAAGCCACGCGGCTTCGCCTTTGGATAAACAACCCCGCTCCAGTGCGGATAACTCCATCCCGAGGGACCGCATTTCAAGTTGTGAGGCAGCGGCATCGAATCACATTCGCCCTTTCTTCGCCTACAGAATAAATCACTCCGCAGACGCCGTCAAGAAGAAAAGCGTCCAATGTCAAAAAAAACTTAGTTTAGGTGTAACATTCCGAGAGATACAGACGTTTTTCTATCAATCCCCGTTACGACAGCGGGCGCCCTCACCCCTAGTTCACCCAAACAGAGCGCCCGCTTTTCCTCGCCGGCAGTATTACTCGAACATCCCCTCAAACAGGACCGACGTCAGATAGCGCTCGCCGGAATCGGGCAGGATCACGACGATCGTCTTGCCTTTGAACTCGGGCTGCTTGGCCAGACGAATCGCTGCACTGGCTGCCGCCCCGCAGGAAATACCGCAGAGGATCCCTTCTTCGCGCGCGAGCCGCCGAGCCATCTCGATCGACTCCTCGTTGCTCACCAGCTCGACGCGGTCCACAATCGACAGATCGAGAGTTTCGGGAATGAAGCCCGCGCCGATGCCCTGTATCTTGTGTGGCCCTGGCTTTAGCTCCTGTTTGTTCAATGTCTGCGTGATCACTGGACTGCCTGTCGGCTCGACGGCGACGGAAAGGATTTTGCGTCCCTTCTCCTGTTTCAGGAAACGGGAAATGCCGGTGATTGTGCCTCCGGTACCCACGCCCGAGACCAGGACGTCGACCTTGCCTTGCGTGTCGTCCCAGATCTCCGGGCCCGTCGTCTGAAAGTGGATCGCAGGATTGGCGGGATTCTTAAACTGCTGCAGTAAGATGTAGCGGTCTGGGTCGGAAGCCACCAACTGCTCGGCTCTTGTGATCGAGCCCTTCATCCCGGCCGAGCCTTCGGTCAGTATCAGATTCGCACCGAAAACTTTAAGCACTTTGCGGCGTTCGACCGACATGGTCTCCGGCATGGTGAGCGTCAGCGGATAGCCCCGCGCCGCGGCCACAAAAGCCAATGCAATCCCTGTGTTACCGCTGGTAGGTTCAACCAGTTCTTTACCAGGTTTCAAGATGCCACGCTGCTCGGCATCCCAGACCATCGACGCGCCGATGCGGCATTTCACGGAATACGCCGGATTGCGTCCTTCGATCTTGGCCAGCACCGTGGCTCCCGCGCCATCCGTCACCCGGTTCAGCTTCACCAGCGGCGTGCGGCCGATGCTCAAACTATTGTCCTGAAAAAACACTTTACGCCTCCTTCTAAATGTCCCAGTTCGGAATGTACCGGCTCTGCCGCTCTTTCCATGCGCGTACCAGTTCCACAAACGTCGTGTGGTCGATCACGCCGGAGACCGCAGCATCCACCTGGCTCCACATCTCCGAGAACGGCAACTCGGCCTTTTTCCGGCTCCGCTGTTTCCCGCCGCTTGGACCCTCCACGAACCGAACCACTTCTCCAACCGTGATCGTGTCGGCCGGACGTGCCAGCAGGTAACCGCCTTCGGCTCCGCGCCTCGATTCGACGAAGCCGCCCTGCTTCAAGCCAGCCAGGATCAACTCCAGAAACTTCTGCGGAACCTTTTGCCTCCGCGCGATATCTGCGATCTTAACCGGCGTGCCGGGCTTCTGGCAAGCGAGGTCGAAGATGGCGTGCAGCGCGTAATCGCCTTTTACGGAAATGTTCATTGTGGCAGCAATCACCTATTCCCTACTAGGGATAATATCATAGTGCGCAAACGAAGGTCCAGAGGAAATTGCGGATGGAGTGGGGAGGCAGGAGCGGGACTGGACGCGTTACGACCCTGCGGCCAGTCCCGAGGGAGAAAAACTACACGTCGCACATAGTGATGGACTCGTTGAGTGAGGTCAGCGCATCACGTTTCGGGCTGTACTCGTGGGACAGGTAACCCTTGTAGCCGAGGTCGACAATCGCCTTGCAGATGCCGCGATAGTTCAGCTCCTGGGTGTCGAGATCGAACTCATTGCGCCCCGGATTGCCGGCTGTATGGAAGTGTCCGATCCATTCGATGCTGGCGCGGATGGTGCGAATGGTGTCGCCTTCCATTATCTGCATGTGATAGATATCGTAAAGCAACTTCACGCGCGGCGAGTTGACGCGCTTGCAGACGTCGACGCCCCATGCCGTCTTGTCGCACATGTAGTCCGGGTGATTCACCTTGCTGTTCAGCAATTCCATGCAAAGCGTGACGCCCTTGTCTTCAGCGTGCTTCTTGATGCGGTTGAAGTAGATGACGCAATTTTCTGCTCCCTCGGCGTCGCTCATGCCCCGGCGTTCGCCGGAGAGCACGATCACGTTGGGCGCACCGGCGGCTGCGGCGATGTTGATATCCTCGCGCATCTTGGCTTCCATCCGGTCGTGATTTTCCTTGCGGTTGATGCCGTCCTTGATGCCGCTTGCGCTGGGCATCATGAGGGGCAGCAATCCATGTTTTTTCAGCGTCGGCCAATCGGCGGGTCCGACAAGGTCGATGCCTTTCGCGCCGAGACGCGCGGCCTCGCGGCACATGTCTTCCATGGCCATACCCTTGCCAAAGACGCCGCGGCAGACACCCTGTTTCAGACGGCCCTTGCGTTGGACGGCCTGTGCATGGGCGGAACCGGCAAGCGAACCCAAGGCCGTGGCGCCGGCCACCGAAGAGAAGAAAGATCTACGATTCATTGCATCATGATATCAATTGAGTATGGGTTTCGCACTTTGGATAGACGGAGATCTGGCTTGGGCGCAAGGCACGCACGAGTACAAACCGATGGGCTCGGCGGTGATCGCGCGCAATGGCGTCTTCGCTCAGCGGGATTTTCACTCGAGGCGCCGGAGTCCGTACCGCTACGATCCCACCTTCGCCGGCTTCTTCGCCTCGCTTGGGCACATGAACGGCTTTCTGAAGTCGCAAAAAAGACGTGTACCCAAGCGGGCCATGGCGATTCTATAGAGAGCCCGGGCTAGCTCTAGGTGAAGCTAATTGCCAGCATCGCGGCCTCCGGTCGCTAACGCTCCCGGCACCGTTAGGTGTTGCGCCCTGCGGCGAAATTCGTTCAACGGTGCCGGGAACGTTAGCGACCGGAGGCTACCATGGTGTGCCTGGGATTGGCAGGCTACTAGAACGGCATGATCTCTTCGCGCACCGGATCGAAGTCGATGCGGCGTTTCTGCATATAGGAGATATTGCCCAAGTGCGAAGCCTGCGCCGAACGGTGGCCGATCAAAACGTCGCCATTCGGCAGCTTGCGCGAACGCACGCAATCGAGGAAGTTCTTCACATGATCGAGAGTGAAGTCATACTTCGGCCCCTGCACAACGGTGGGCTGTACATTGCGGCCCAAGGGGTAATATTGATAGCGGCTGCGGTCGATCCAAAGCCGGCCTTTCGTGCCGCAGAATTCAATCCCCGCGCCGGTAATGCCGGGCACGAGCGTCGCCTCAAATGTCGCCGTAAACTCGGCCGCGTATTCGAGCAGCACATTGATCGTATCGGGCGCTGTGCGTCCATCTTTGAAGTTGTAGACGCCGCCCGAAGCGCTGGCCGCCACCGGGACGTCGGAGCCCATGAACATGTGCACCACGTCGATCCAATGCGTAAACAGGTCCGTCACCTGGCCGCCGCCAAAATCGAGGTAGGCGCGCCAGTTCCAGAACTGCTGCGGATCCCAATCGCGCCACTTGACGGGCCCTAGAAAACGCGCCCAGTCGAGGTTCGACGGCAGTTGAGCCAAGGTCGGCGGCGCCTTGCGCACGTGATAGGTATTGCCGTGCCACCAGGTTCGGACCAGCGTGATCTTGCCGAGCTTGCCGGTCTCCATGTACTCTTTCTTAGCTTGCAGATAGTGCGCTCCGGAGCGCTGCTGCATGCCCACCTGGCAGATGCGGTTATTCACGCGCGCGGCCTTGACCACGAGCGGACCTTCCTCGATCGTGCGAGTCAGCGGCTTCTCGACATATACGTCCTTACCAGCGTTCAGCATGTCGATCGTACTCTGCGCGTGCCAGTGGTCCGGTGTGGCGTTCAGGACTACATCGACGTCCTTCATCTCGATCAGTTTGCGGTAGTCGGCGAAGCCCTTCGCATTCGGAGCTTTCGACTTGGCGCGATCGATCATCTCGGCGTAGACGTCGCAAACCGCGACGACATCGACCTGGCCGGTCTCCTGAAACAGGCTCATGTCGTGGCGTCCGCGTTCGCCGGATCCAACGAGGCCCATGCGAATCTTGTCGTTGGCGCCAAGAATGCGGGAGTACGATGCGGCGGTCATCAAAGCCGCCCCCTTGGTGGCGCCAGTGAGAAACTCGCGGCGCTGCAAAATATTTTCAGCCATGCTGCGAATTATATCGCGCCGGCGCACTACCTCATTGGGAGGACACTATGAAATCAATATTATTGCTGTGCCTGACGGCACCGCTCTGGAGCCAGACGCGCCTGCCGCCTCCGGCAACGCCGCGGCTGCCGGCCTCACACACACGCACCGAAAAGCCCAGCACCGCGCACACGCGCGCAGCAACTCCGGCGACTACCGTCTCCGACGCGGAGATTGAAAAAGACTTCCGCGCCCGGCTGGCGAAGTCGAAACTCGCCGCCGGCAAATTCACGATCCGTGTGCAGGGCGGCGTCGCCACGCTCGAAGGCCGCACGGACGTTGTGCAGCACAAAGGCACGGCCACCAGGATGGCGAAGTCGGCCGGCGCACGCTCGGTAAACAACCGCATCGAAATCAGCGATGCCGCGCGCGCCAGAGCGGAAGTCAATCTCGCCAAGGGGCGCCGGCGCGCACAGGTCGCTCGCGGCGAAACCAGAAGCCACTGAGCATTTCGATACAATGCGGAGTACCCAGCCATGATGAAAGCATTGCTCTTCGCGTTCGCCTCCGCAGCCGTTTTCGCGCAGGAGTTGAAGATCACAGCCGGCGCCGTGGACTACCAGGTTTTCCAGCGCGACGCGGAAAACCGAGCATCCATTCTTTTGCGCGGTGAAGCCGCGGCCGCCGGCAAGACCGTGCAGGCCTCGCTCGCCACGGCCGCTCCGCCAAAGAAAGTAGTCGCGAAGGCCGAAGCCGCTATCAGCGGCGGCCAATGGACAATGACCCTGACAGCGCCGGTGGGCGGGCCCTACACGCTGACCGTGCTGAGCAATAACGGCAAGCCCGTCACGGTGAAGAACCTGCTGGTCGGTGATCTCTGGGTTCTGGCCGGCCAGTCGAACATGGAGGGCGTTGGCGATCTCGTCGACGTGCAGCCGCCCGACGTGCTTGTGAATAGCTTCGACCAGTCCGACCAATGGGTCAACGCGAAGGAGCCGCTGCACTCGCTGCCCAGCGCCGTGGATCCCGTACACTGGCGCAAGAATGCGCAGGGCCAGGTCGTGCGCCTGGAGGGCGAGGCGCTGCAACAGTTCATCGCAAACCGCAAGAAAGGCGCAGGGCTGGGACTGCCGTTTGCGGTGGATCTGGCCAGGCGGACCGGTGTGCCGGTGGGCCTGGTACCGTGCGGGCACGGCGGCACGTCGATGGACCAATGGAATCCGGCGCTGAAGGACAAGGGCGGCAATTCGCTGTACGGCGCGACGCTGCGGCGTTTCCAAGCGGTGGGCGGCAAAGTGACCGGAGTGCTCTGGTATCAGGGCGAGTCCGACGCCAACCCGAAGGCCGCGCCCGTGTTCCAGGAGAAGTTCGAGAAGCTGGTGGCCGCACTGCGCGCCGATTTCGGCCAATCCAGTCTGCCGTTCTACTATGTGCAGATCGGGCGGCACGTTAGCTCCGTGAACGTGGCGGAGTGGAACGCGGTTCAGGAGATGCAGCGTAAAGCGGAGGCGATGATCCCGCGCTCGGGTATGGTTCCCGCTATTGATGTCGCGCTCGACGACGGCATACACGTCAGCACACAGGATCAGAAGCTCATCGGAAAGCGGCTGGCGGCGCTCGCGCTGCGCGACCTGTTCCCCAAACTGCAGGGGCCGAAGCGCGGTCCACGACTCGCCTCGGTGCATTACGCCGACGGCGTCGTGCGCGTAACGTTCAATGAAGTGAACGGCAAGCTGGTCTCGGACGGGCGCATTGCGGGCTTCAGCATCCACAACGCCAAGGGCGAGGCCGTGCCCGCAATTTTCAAGTCGCGCGTCGACCCGCAAGATACAAACTCCGTGTTGCTGTCCATCTCCGGCAAACTGCCGGACGGCGCGTCGCTGCGCTACGGCTACGGCAAGGATCCCTATTGCAATCTGCGCGACGAGGCCGGCATGGGCGTGCCCGTCTTCGGCCCGGAGCCAATTCAATAGAATCTTGAGACCGCATGATAAAATGGAGACTTAGTCCACCAACAGGCAGCCTCTCATGAATCTTCGTCCACTCCTTACAGTCGTATTGGCCGGCGTGCTCCACGCCCAGAACGTGGTCAACCAGCCGATACCGAGTTCCGTTACGACGGACCTCCCTCTCGACACCGTGGTGGCCAGCATTGGCGGCCGCAAAATCACAGCCGGCGAGATGCAGAAAATCGTAACCGCGCTGCCGACTCAGCTCCAACAAAACTACGCGCAGGACAAGAAGGGCTTTCTCAAGCAATACGCGCTACTCGACCAGCTTGCCAAGCTAGCCGAGAAGGCGGGACTCGACAAGCAGAGTCCGGCGAAGGAGCGTATCGATTTCGCGAGAATGCAGGTCCTGGTGCAGGCGCAACTCGAGAAGGCATCTCTCGACATCGATGTGAGCCCCGACGATCAGAAGAAATACTACGACGCGAACACGGACCGCTTCACCGAGGCTAAGGTCAAGGTGATCTACGTCTCATACACAGCCGCGGCCGCGGCGCCTGCCGCGCCTTCGGGCAAGAAAACCTTGAACGAAGCGGAAGCAAAAGCGAAAGCGGAGGACCTGGTCAAGCAACTTCGCGCTGGAGGCGACTTTGCCAAGCTCGCGAAGGACAATTCCGAGGACCCAACTTCCGCCGGAAAGGGCGGCGACTTCGGAACCATCAAGAAGAGCGACGCGCTCCCCGACGACGTGAAGCGCGCGATCTTCACATTGAAGGCGGGAGAGACCAGCGATCCCCTCAAGCAGCCGAACGGCTTCTACATCTTTCGCACCGACGAGATCAGCGTGCAGCCCTATGACAAGGTGAGGAGCGAAATTTACACGACGTTGAAAGACCAGTTGTTCCAGAAGTGGCTGGAGACTACGCGGACGAATCTGGATGTGAAATTTGACAGCGAAGCGTTCTTCGCCCAACCTGCACCGCCTCCCGCGGCAGCAGCCCCGGCAAAGCCCACCACGGCACAACCTAAGAAGTAGCGCGCCGCCGCTCCACCCCGCCGGCGAACTCCCGGGAGAATCGCGCGCGACCTTAGCGCTGGTCATAAACGGGCTTCCGGAGTTGACCGGCGCCCCGCTCTCGATAACGTTCGAGCCCGGCCTGAGCGTGCGGAGCGGCAAGCTGCATTCGGGTGTACCCGGCGGCGGCGCCGTCCACGCAGGATCGTTCCTGCGGTTGCGCAAAGTGGTCCTGGAAAGCGCTCTTCTGAAACGCCCCGCGGAGTTGTCGCGCATACTGACTCACGAAGTTTTCCATTTCGTCTGGTTGCACGTCGGCAACGGCGTGCGGCGCAGCTTCGAGAACCTGCTGGCCGAAGAGATCCGCCGCGGAGTGCGTGGAGAACTGGGCTGGTCGGCGGAATGGCGCAGGTCGGCTCTCTCTCCCGGCGACCTGGCCGGACGAACGCAGCGCTGGCGTGAATACGTTTGCGAAAGTTTTTGCGATACGGCGGCGTGCCTGTTCTCGAAAAGCCGCCGCAGCCGCGAGTACACGCTGGCGAAGACGTTCCGAAAGCGGCGCTTCCGCTGGTTCGAAGAGTCGCTGCCGCGCCCGGCGAGAGTCTGACGGAATTGCCGATATAATCGAAACAGGAGAATCCGCCCCCCATGAATCGCAGTCTGGCCGCAGCCGGTGTCTTAACTCTTGCGCTTTTGATCACTGCATGTCAGCCGAAGACGACGGCCGCCGGCGGCGCGTCCGGAAGCGGCCGCAAACCCGCTCCCGAATTTTCGCTCAAGGACGTCAACGGCCAGACCGTCAAGCTTTCCGACTACCGCGGCAAGGTGGTCCTGCTCAACTTCTGGGCCACGTGGTGCGGACCGTGCAAATTGGAGATTCCCTGGTTCATCGAGTTCGAGCAGCAGTACAAGGACAAAGGCTTCGCTGTAGTGGGAGTATCGATGGACGAAGAGGGCTGGGAAGTCGTCCGGCCATATCTCGAAAAACAGAAAGTAAATTATCGCGTGGTGATCGGCGGCGATGAAATCGCGCAGACTTACGGCGGTGTCGATTCGCTTCCCACCACGTTCATGCTCGACCGCGAAGGCAGGATCGCCTCCGTACATATCGGACTAGTCAGCAAGAGCGAATATAAGAATGAAATTGACGAACTGGTTCAAAAGAAGTAGCGTGGCGGCGCTGGCTTTGGCCGCGTCTTCACTGTGCGCGCAAACGAACGTGGTTGCGGTGAATGCTCCGATGCACACAACGGCGAAGCGCAACGGCACGTTCTCCGCTAAGTTCATAGTGCAGATAAAACAGGGCTATCACGTCAATAGCCACAAGCCGGTGGAGGACTACATCATCCCACTGCGGCTAACTTGGGATAAGAACGCCTTCGAGTTCGTCGAGACCGTGTTCCCGCAGCCGAAGATGGAGAAATACCAGTTCTCGAAAGAGCTGGTGTCTGTTTTTTCAGGCAGCTTCGAGATCGTATCGAAGTTCAAGGTCCCGGCGAACGCTCCGCAAGGCCCGGGACTGCTTTCGGGAAAACTGCGCTACCAGGCTTGCACGGAGACGATGTGCCTGCCGCCAAAAACGATCGATGTGAAGATGCAGGTTGAGACCTTCTGACCGCTACGTGCGGCCCAAGCCGCACTGAGTGTCCCCAAAAAGAAAACGGCCCTATCCGTGCGGCAAGCCGCTGCGGATAGGGCCGCATTCATTTGAGACTGTGCGGTTACGAGCCTAGCTTCCAGCCTTTGCGGACCGTCGGCCGAATGAGCTTGTTAGCTTCCTCGTTGTTGGTGACGCGCATCTTCGCGCTATCCCATTCGAGCTTGCCTTCGCAGCGCAGAGCCAGCACGCCGAGCGAGATCCATTCCGTGAACGGACCGGCGGCGTCGAAGTTCGAGCAAGCCGGCTCTCCACCTTTGCAGGCGCGGATCCAATCGCGATAGTGGCCGGGCGAGCGCGTCATGAACTCGCGCGGGAACTCGTAGTCGCGCATCTTCTCCACCGGGAGCAGGCGCGTATTTTCGCCGTAGGTTCCGGTGGTTATCATGCCCTTCTCGCCGATGAACAGGCTGCCGTTGCTGCCCGCTCCAGCCATCTTGCTGATCTGCGCGTCCAAGCGCGCGTTGGCGTCCGCCGGTTGACGTCCCTGCTGCTTCTTCGGAGCCGGTGCCTCCGCGGCGGCTGCGGGTTCGGAGAAGTACGACTGCGGGAACACCTGCCCGATAATCTGCGACTCGCGCGGCGCCTTGCCTTGAGCTTCCGCTTTGCGGGCGCCGCGGCGCGGCAGATCGCCGAGAAATTCGCCCTTGGGCACGCCCGCGATGTCGGGCTGCTGCTTCATGCCGTCATACCAGAAGATCTTCACCGCGGGCATCGCGCCGCGCGCCGGGAAATCAAAACGGATGACAGATTTCGAGGGGTAGTAATACTTGCTCTTGCCTTCCTGCTTGAGGCATTCGACGCTAGTTGGTGCGCCCAATCGCAGCGCCACGTTCGGCGCTCCCAGGATGTGGCAGGCCATGTCGCCGAGCGCGCCGCAACCGAAGTCGTAAAACCCGCGCCAGGCGAACGGCGCATACTTGTCGCTGTAAGGACGTTCTGCGGCGATGCCGAGCCACAGATTCCAGTCGAAGGTATCCGGTACCGGACCCTGGGCCGGCTGATCCGGCAGACCCTGCGGCCAGATGGGGCGATTCGTCCAGGCATGCACTTCGGTGACGTTACCAATCTCGCCCGCCCAGATCATTTCGGCGCATTGCCGCGTGCCTTCATTCGAATAGCCCTGGTTGCCCATCTGCGTGGCGACCTTGTATTTCACCGCCGCTTCCTGCAACATGCGGCACTCCGCAATCGTGTGGGCCAACGGCTTCTGCACATAGACATGCTTGCCGAGTTGCATGGCCGTGAGCGCCGCGGCGGCGTGCATGAAATCGGGAATCGTGACAATCACGGCATCGATCTTGGCGTGCTCTTTGTCGAGCATCACTCGATAGTCTTTGTACTGCGGCGCCTTATCGAATTGCGAGAAGATCGCAGCCGCACGCTTGGAGTCGACGTCGCACAGTGCGACGATATTTTCGGTCTCTGCGCAAGCGCGGATGTCGGTGGTCGCCTTGCCGCCCGCGCCGATCGAGGCGATGTTCAGCTTCTCGTTCGGTGACTTGTAGCCCGCCGCTTTGAGCGAAGGTACGCTGCCGAAGCCCGCCGCCGGGATAGCTCCCGCCAGCAAAGTGCCATAAAAAAAGTGTCGTCTATTGATTCCGTCTCGTGCCATATAAGATCCTCCCGGATTCGCGCCAAATTGAATTATACACCGCGCAATCGATGCAATTCCGCAATCATTCGTTCTCGCACCACGTCCCTCAACTCCCCGGCCTGCTTCGCATTCCAGGAGTCCACCGGGACGGCTTCGAGCACCCTCAAATGGATGTCGCACTTGTTTCCGAACATCCAGCCATCGCGCGGCAGAGCGGCGCCGGATCCTTCCAGCACGAGCGGCAGAACCGGGACCCGCTCGCGTATCGCCAACTGGAAAGGTCCATCGTTGAACGGCAGAATCTCACCGTCCGGCGAGCGCGTGCCCTCGGGAAAGAAAATCACGGAGCAGCGCTGGCGCAGCGCCCGGGCGCAGCGCAGTAAAGCCTGTGCCGCTTTGCGCCGGTCCGTTCTCTCCACCGGGATATCGGCGGACATGCGCAGCATCCAGCCCAGCGCCGGAAGCCGGAACAGCTCTGCCTTGGCCAGCCATTTCGTATCGATCTTCACGTGCGCCACAAGCGGGATGTCAGTGAGCGATTGGTGGTTGCTGACGATCACATAGGCCTGATTCGCCGCGATATTTTCAAGGCCGCTGATGCGCAGGCGCCATGGATGCACGCTCGCGACAATCGGCCCGAGGCGGCGAAAACTACGCGCTGTCCGAATCTTTAGGGGGTCGCGGTCGAACAAACGAATCAGGGCCACGACGGGAACCCAGCACACAATAAGAGCTAGAGTGGCGCTCCAGATGGCGATCGAACGGAGTGCTTTCAGCATCACTGGCTACGGCCGGACCTCGGCGTGGATGGCTAGTATCGACATGCGCTTCCATTATCAACCAGCCGCGCGGGCGAATGCGCAGTGGACGCAGGCTTATGATAGATGCGGAGGTGAATGTGCGCTTCCTCGCTGCACTCCTTATTTTCTGTTCCCCGCTGGCGGCTGCCGGGGATTTGCAGTTGTCGAACCGGTTTCTTGAGGTTCACTTCGACGGGACGAATGGCGCGATGCGCGTCACGGACCGGCGCATGAAGCGCGTCTGGACACAGCAGCCCTTCAAGAAAGCGCCCGCAGTGCAGCACATGGCCCGGAATGATGGCGGCGTCCAGATTGAGTTTGGCGATTTCAGCGCCGCGGTCGTGCTTTCGAAAAACGCACCCGAAATCGAGATCACCGTTGCGGCGCAAGGACCGTTGCCGCAACCGCTCGGCTTCCCGCTTCCATTTGTGTCCGGCAAGGGCTCGTCGTTGGTTGTGCCGCTTAACGAGGGTATCCTCTATCCGGTTGACGACGAAACCGTGCGGCCAATGCAGCTTGTCGCCTATGGCGGGCACGGCATCTGTATGCCATGGTTCGGAGTGTTCGAGAGCGCGGGCGGCACCGGCTGGATGGCGATTCTCGAGACGCCGGACGATGCGCGCATCGACATCACCAGACAACCCGGCGCGGGCCTGATCATACGGCCGTTGTGGGAGGCGTCGCGCCAGGAGTTCCGCTATCCTCGCAAGCTCCGCTACGTGTTTTTCGACAAGGGCGGATACGTCGCACAGACCAAGCGCTACCGCGCGTACGCGCAGCAGACCGGGTTGTTCAAGACACTCGCGGCAAAGAGCCAGGAGAACCCCAACGTCGACCTGCTCATCGGAGCCGCCAATATCTGGAACTGGGATATGGATAAAGCGGCGCTCTGCCAGGAGATGAAGGTCGCGGGCCTCGATCGCATTCTCTGGTCGGGCGGCGGAAAGCCCGCGGAGATCGAGGCGATCAACAAACTCGGCTATCTGACCAGCCGCTACGACATCTTCCAGGATGTGTGGCCTCCTGACGCACCCGCCAGCGCGCGCAAGGAGGGTTGGCCCGACGACCTCGTCTGGCTGCCCAACGGCGATTGGATGAAAGGCTGGGCCATACACCGCACAAATCCGGACGGCACCAAGACCGTGATTCCGGGCGGAGTGATCACCTCCTCGCGCCAGTTGCTGCGCGCGAAACAACGCGTGCCCGAAGAACTGAAGACGCACGCCTTCAAAGGGCGCTTCATCGACACTACTACGGCCTCTCCATTCCGCGAGGACTACAATCCGGCGCATCCGCTCACGCGCTCCGAAGACCGCAAAAACAAGATGGCACTGCTCGAATTTATGTCGAAGGATATGAAACTGGTCACGGGCACGGAGACAGGCATCGATCCGTCCGTGCCTTACGTGCACTTCTACGAAGGCATGCTCAGCCTGGGACCATACCGGCTGCCCGACTCGGGCCGCGACATGATCAAGTACAAGCCGCCCACACCCGAGTTTCTGAAATTTCAAGTGGGCCATGTCTACCGCGTGCCGCTGTGGGAGTTGGTCTACCACGATTGCGTCGTCGCGCAATGGTATTGGGGCGACTACAACAACAAGGCGCCAGAGGTATGGGGCCGCCGCGACCTGTTCAACCTGCTCTACGGCACGCCTCCGATGTACATGTTCGACAAGAAAAGTTGGCCGCAGCTCAAAGAGCGCATCGTCGAAAGCTACAAGAGCATAACTCCCACCGTGCGAAAGCTCGGATACGAGGAGATGCTCGCACACGAGTTTCTGAGCGAAGACCATGCCGTACAGCGCACGCGCTGGAAATCCGGAACGCAGATCATCGTCAATTTCGGTGCGGCGGATTATCGTTTGCCGGATGGCCGGACGGTAAAAGCGATGGGCAGTCTGGTGACCAATTAAGGGCAGGCTCTCCCGGTTGATGGCATGATGGTGTTGATGAAACGTCTCTTCGTCGCGCTGTGCTTTTCCGTCGTGGCCTGTGCGCAGATCAATGGCATTACCACTTCGGTGGCGCGCACCATCACGCTCGCTCCGGACGAAGTCGTATTGGGCGTCTCCGTGACGGCGCCTACAACGGTGACTCAGGAGCAGGTCTTGCAGACGCTCGACGGAACAGGCGTCACGGCAGGCGACCTCGTGGGCATCGGCTCGGCTCCCGACTACAACTATACGGGCCAGCCCGCATCGGTGCGACTGGTCCATCAATACGGCTTCACCGTGCCGTATTCCAAGATGAAAGAGACCACTGATAAGCTCGACGTGATCCGTAGCGCGGCCGCCGCAAACAATCAGGATGTGACCTATGGCCTCTTTGTTAACGCCAGCCAAAGCGCAGTCGACGCCGCGCGCCAACGCGCAATTCCAGAGCTGATCGCCGAGGCACGCAAGCGCGCCGAGTATCTGGGCGGACTGGCCAACTTGCGCATTGGCCCGATCCTCTCGCTGAACGATTCTGCTTACAGCAACTCGAACCTGGGCGTCAGCAATTGGATCTCGACTTCGAGTTACTCGTCGTCCGGCAATGCGCTGGGCGTGCGTTTTGTTCTTAGCGTCTACGTCGCGTTCCAGACCGATCCGGCGAAGTGAGGAGATGCCGGTGAAATCTCTCGTCGCCCTGCTGCTCGTATCGACATTCACCGCCCAGGCGGAAACGCTTTCGACCAGCGTCAGCCGCACCATCACTCTGCCCTCCGACGAAAGCACCCTGGAGATCTCCGTCGCCGCCGGCTCGGGCGTGAGCGCCGAACAGATTCTTAAAGCGCTCGAGAGCGCCGGTGTCACGGCTCAACACCTGACCGGCATATCTGCGGGCTCGACCAGCTTTAACCCGGCGGATCCGGCCTCGGCCGGCGTTCTCGTCGGGATGTCCTTGCATGTTCCGTTCGCGGCCACACAGCAAACTATCGCCAAACTGGAGGCCGCGCGCCAGCCGATGCGTGCGAACAAGCAGGAGTTGCGCTACACGCTGATTGGCAATGTCAGCGAAGCCGCACTCGCGAAAGTGCGGGAGCGCCTGCTTCCGGAACTGCTCGACGACTCGAGACGCAAGGCCGAAGCTCTCGCCGCGGCGTCGGGCCGTAAACTCGGCACATTGCTCAGTCTCGGGGATGGCACCGCCGGGCTGGGTTACACAAGCGCTATCTCGGGGTTTTTTCTTGTCGGCCGGCCGCAAAGCAATCAGGTGTCGCTCTCGCTCTTTGCCGTGTATGCCGTGCAAGACTGAATAATGCCCGCTTTCGATCTGCTCCATGCCGTGGTCGCTTTTGGCGCCGCCTTCATCGCCGGCACAATAAACTCCGTCGCCGGCGGCGGCACACTGGTTTCGTTTCCGGCGCTGATCTGGCTGGGCCTACCCTCGGTAACGGCGAACGCCACCAGCACGGTCGCAATCTGGCCGGGCTCGCTTGGCGGCATGTGGGGCTATCGACGCGAATTGCGCAGCACGGAGCCGCGTATGCTCGCGCTGGTTCTGCCCAGCCTGGTGGGCGGCATCGCCGGCGCGCTTCTGTTGCGTTGGACGCCGCCGGCGATTTTTGATCGATTGGTCCCGTTTCTGATCCTCTTCGCCACGCTGCTGTTCATGGCTCAGGAACCGGTGCAGCGCCACTTGAAAACGGCCGGCTCGGAGGCGCATCGATCGCTGCGCTGGCTCATCTGCGCGATGCTCTTTCAATTGCTCGTCGCGCTGTACGGCGGCTACTTCGGCGCGGGCATCGGCATCCTGATGCTGGCCGCGCTCAGCATTCTCGGGCATACCGATATCCACCAGATGAACGGGCTAAAGAGCTTTTTCGCGCTGTGCATCAATGGTGTCGCGGCGGTCTATTTCATTTGGGCGCGAATGGTCTATTGGCCGGATGTTTTGATTATGGCTGCCGGCGCTCTGGCTGGAGGCTACGGAGGCGCGGGTGTGGCCCGCCGCATCGGCCGCACCGCAGTCCGCCGCATCGTGATCGCAATCGGTTTCGGCATGGCGCTGTCGTTGTTCGTTCGAAAATTTTCTTAAGGATGCCGACCATCGGGTGGAGTGACCGGGATTTCGCCCGGCCACCCTCCCACACCACCGGACGTGCGGTTTTCCGCATCCGGCGGTTGAACCAAAGGCGATCTAACGAGCCTCAAGATCGGTTGGAAACAAGAAGCCGTATCTCCGCAGTTTCGCGTGGCTGATGGCGGTGTTGATTACAGGATGCACCGCCATCGCCCATGCTCCGCGACTGCTGCCGACCACGCCTAAGTGCCGGTCCCGCGTGATGCCAAGCTGCCGTAACTTTCGCAGTCGTCCCCGCGTGTCGTGCCATCGCAACCAGAAACACTTCCGAATGTGCCGTCGAACCCAGCTTTCCAGGTCGCGAATCCGGGTCCGTGCTTCGACCAGCCGGAAGTACCCCCACCAGCCACGCACGTAGCGGTTCCAATCGTCACGCAGTTGTTTACTGCTGCGACTTCGCCGCGCATCCCAGAGTTCGCGAACCCGGTCCTTGAATCGTTCGACACTCTCCGGTGCTATTCCGATCCGCTTCTTGCAGTCCAGTCGAAAGCCCAGGAACTTACGTTCCCAAACCCTCCCCGTTCCGCTCTTGGCGGCATTCACCTTCAACCGCAGATGCTTCTCGATCCAGCCCTGTATCGAAGCCAGCGTTCGCTCCGCCGCCGCTTGACTGCCTACGTAGATATTGCAGTCATCGGCATAGCGGCAGAAGCTGTGCTGCCTCCGCTCCAGTTCCTTATCGAGCGCGTCCAGGTAGATGTTGGCCAGCAATGGAGACAGCGGTCCGCCTTGCGGCGTTCCCTCCACGCTTTTCGTCACCACCCCGTTCACCATGCTTCCCCGCCGCAGGTATTTCCCAATCAGTTGCAACACCCGTTTGTCCCGGATCACTTCCGCGATCCGGCCTATCAGGATGTCGTGATTGACGTGGTCGAAGAACTTGGCGATGTCTAGATCCACCACCCAGTCCTTCCCTCCCTGCGCATATTGCTGTGCGGCTCGCACGGCGTCCTGTGCGCTGCGCCCCGGCCGGAATCCGTAACTGTGCCCGCTGAATTGCGGATCGAAGACCGGTGTCAGCACTTGCAATAACAACTGCTGTATGAACCGGTCCTGTACCGTCGGGATGCCCAGTGTCCGCGTGCCCCCGCTTGGCTTCGGTATCTCTACACGCCTCACGGGACTTGGAACGTAGGTCCCCTTCAGAAGTTTGTCTTTGAGGATCCACCAGTTCGCCTGAAGATGCGATTCCAGTTGCGCCGTCGTCATCCGATCGATACCCGCCGCTCCCCGGTTGCGTTTCACCGCCGCCAGCGCTTGCGCGTAGTTCTCGTCCCGTACGGCTGTTTCCATTAACGTCTCGTACATTGCTCTCCGTCGAGAGGTTCGCAGAGCTCCGGCATCGTCTCCTCGCGTTCAGACTTCCGCGGCTGCACCGCCTGATCCGAAAGCACTCCCGGGCTCTCGCCACCGTAGTTGTGACGTCCCGCGATTCGAGTTCGCTTATTGCGCCGGCCTCCAGTTCCTCCTCTAGCTCCAATGCATTGGTCCTTCGGCCCTTCGCTCCACCGTCATTACAACGGCTTCTTCGCTACTACGGCCTCTGCTGACTTCTCCTCCACTCTCATGCAAGAGATCTCCCCAGGTAAGGTGCAGAATCTGTCCCCTCGTGCCGACTGGCTGTACCTGATGCGTCTTGATGATCTTTGGGCTTCGCTGTTTGGCGCCAGCTTGCCGCCCGCACCCGGCCTCACTGCCAGTTCGTGTCCCTACGGTCGAGAGTTTGCTACGCGCTTCTTTCGGCTTCGCCTCGCGGCTACGCCTTGCGTTTCGCTACGGTTGCCTTCATCGGCTCCGATTGGCTCCTTTCATCCAATTAGATTCTGCCCATGCTGGGCACACGCCTCCGGTCACTATCGTTCCCGGCACCGTTGGATATTGCACCCCGTAGTAGGCATGCATTCCAACGTTCCCGGCACCGTGGGGTGTTGCACCCTGTAGTGGTCATGCATTCCAACGTTCCGGCACCGTGGGGTGTTGCACCCTGTAGTGGTCATGTATTCCAACGTTCCCGGCACCGTGGGGTGTTGCACCCTGTAGTGGTCATGCATTCCAACGTTCCCGGCACCGTGGGGTGTTGCACCCTGTAGTGGTCATGCATTCCAACGTTCCCGGCACCGTGGGGTGTTGCACCCTGTAGTGGTCATGCATTCCAACGTTCCCGGCACCGTGGGGTGTTGCACCCTGTAGTGGTCATGTATTCCAACGTTCCCGGCACCGTTGGGTGTTGCACCCGGTAGTAGTAATGCATTCCAACGGTGCCGGGAACGACAGTGACCGGAGGCGAGGCTGCTACCCGTGCTGCAGCTTTCGCAGCCGCAAGAACAGGTAAGCGTACGAGATCAGATGTGCGATCGTTGTGGACAGCGCGATGCCCGCGACGCCCCACCAGCGCATAAAGATCAGGTTCAGCGAAACGTTGACCGCCATGTTCAAGATCGCGCCTTGCAACAGCAGGCGGTTCGATTTCAAGGCTGAAATCACGCGCACGATCAGCACGCCCGCCAGGCAGATCGGGACCTGCAACAGCGAATTGGCCTGCACAGCGGCCACCATCGAAGTATCGGCTTCGGTGAACGCCCCGCGTTCCAGCAGCAGGCGCACCATCGGCTCGGCGAAATAGATCAGCAGCAGGATCAGCGGGACGCTGACGGCCAGCACGCCTCGCAAGTAGGCTCCCAGCGTCGCGCGCACTCCGCTCCAGTCGCGCAGCGCCGTCATTCTCGAGAAGTGCGGCAGCACCGCCGTACTCAGCGCCGTCGTCCCCACCATCAGGATCACGGTCACGATCTTGATCCCGTAATTCAGCACCGAGACGCTGCCGGAGCCGAGCTTCGCCGCCATGGCCTGGTCCACCAGCACGCTTCCTCCGATGATCAACGCGCTGGCCAGCAGCGGCGCATACTGCTCGCCCACAAGGCGCAGCCGTGCATCGGCGGCATTCCAGCGCGGCAGCAACGGATAACCCTGCTGGCGCAGTGTATATCCAACCAGGGCGACCTCCAACACCGTGCCTACCACCGCGCCGAGGACTAAGGTGTACGCGCCCCAACGCACATCGAAAGCGACCAACAGCGCGATCGTCAGTAGCGGCGTCATGCCCGGAGCGATCGCCGCCAGCGCGAATTGCTCGCCCGCATTCAGCACCGCCCGCCACGTTGCGCTGACACCGCTCAGCACCAGCAGCGGAAGCAGCGTCAGAAAGAGCATCTGCGCCTGCTCCAGTTTCGCCTGCGAAAAGCCCGATCCGAGCAATGCGACGATCCAGTGCGAACACAGCGCCAGCGCAACCGTCACAAGCAGCAGCAAGTGCAGCGTCCGGGAAGTCACCCCGGAGAGCAACTCTTCGGCTTTCGCCCGCCCTTCCTGCTCGCGGACCTCGACAAAGGTGGGAATCAGCGCGGCGCTGAAAGACGCAGCCAGCACCTCGGCGACAAACGACGGCAGCAGGAACGCGATGAGAAAAGCGTCCATTTCGTCGCCGGTCCCAAAGTGCTTGGCTATCACCATCACCTTGACCGCCCCGGCAAGTTTGACAAGCAGGGTCAGCGCGCCGACGGTCAGCGCGGCAGCGAGGATACGCTCGTTTACCGATCTCCCGGACGTGGCGTTCCAACGGTTCAGGTGGGTTCGCAGTTCTGCGATCATGGGAAGCGGGTTCTCTCCAACGGTATCACGCCGCAGGCACTTTCGCGCGATGCACAAATCAAAACATTTTTCCATCTCCTCGTAACGTCATGTACCACTTATAGATATTCTTCTTGACTAGCCCCAACATATTGGGCCATACTGACGTCCGACACTAGATAGCAGTTTCGTTTTTTTACCGCCATTATTAATCAATGACTTGGAGACACGACCATGGGCCAGTTGAGTGTAGACCTGAGCGCCAAAGTACGCTCGCAGAAGATAGCGATTGCGAAAAGCGAGCGCGAAGGGATCTCATTTCCACGATTTTTTACCGCGAATCTCGGCCCCTCCCGAACACCTTACGACGAAGTAGAGTGGCAGCTTCGCAACGCTTCGATAGGAAATGACAAGGGCGCCGTCATCTTCGAGCAGCGCGATGTAGAGGTACCCGAAAGCTGGTCCCAGACGGCGACCAACATCGTCGCCAGCAAGTATTTTCACGGCCGCATGGGCACTCCGGAACGCGAACGGAGCGTCGCCCAACTGGTGCACCGCGTGGTCGACACGATCACGGAATGGGGCCGCACGGGCCGTTACTTCCGGGCTTCTGAAGATGCGGAGAACTTCCGCGACGAACTGGCCCACCTGATGCTCGCCCAGAAGGCGTGCTTTAACTCGCCCGTCTGGTTCAACGTAGGCGTGCAGGAAGCCCGCGGCTACGGCTGGTTTTACGATGAAACCACGGACTCGATTCAGAAGCTGGCCAAGGATCAGGCCAAACCGCAGTGCTCGGCCTGTTTCATCAATTCCGTGGGCGACACGCTCGAATCGATTCTCGACCTCGCCAAAACCGAGGGCATGTTGTTCAAATGGGGTTCGGGCACGGGCACCAATCTCTCGACGCTGCGCGAGGAGAACGGGATTCTCTCAGGCGGCGGCAAGGCGTCCGGTCCGCTCAGCTTCATGAAGGGCTTCGACGCCTTCGCGGGTGTCATCAAATCGGGCGGCAAGACCCGCCGCGCCGCGAAAATGGTGATTCTGAACATCGACCATCCCGACATCCAGTCCTTTATATGGTGCAAGGCGAAGGAGGAGAAGAAGGCGCACACCCTGGTGGCGGCGGGCTACGACTCGTCGATCGACGGCGACGCCTACGGTTCCATCTTTTTCCAGAACGCCAACAACTCCGTGCGCGTCTCCGACGAATTCATGCACGCAGTGCTCGATGATCAGGACTGGTGGACCACGTCGAAGGTCAACGGCGCACCCGTCAAGCGCTTCAGGGCGAAAGAGTTGATGAAGGAGATCGCCGAGGCGACGCACCAGTGCGGCGACCCCGGCATGCAGTTCGACACCACGATCAACCGCTGGCACACCAGCAAGGCGTCGGGCCGGATTAACGCCTCGAACCCGTGCTCGGAGTACATGTTCCTCGACGATTCGGCCTGCAATCTGGCCTCGCTGAATCTCGCCCGCTTCGCCGGTCCGGACGGCCAGTTCGACGTGGAGGCGTACCGCCACGCCGTGGACACCGTGATCCTGGCGCAGGAGATTCTGGTCGACGCCGCGAGCTATCCCACAGAAAAGATTGCGCAGAATTCGCACGACTTCCGCCCGCTCGGGTTAGGCTTCGCCAACCTGGGTGCGCTGCTGATGTCGATGGGCGTTCCCTACGACAGCGATCAGGGCCGCGACTGGGCTGCCGCGCTGACCGCCGTAATGTGCGGCCAAGCCTACTTGACCAGCGCGCGTATCGCCGCAAGCACGGGGCCGTTCCCCGGCTATGCGCCCAACGAAGACTCGTTCCTCGAAGTCATCCGCATGCACCGCGACTCGGTCACCCGCATCGACAGCCGCCGTGTTCAGCCCGCTCTTTTTGAAGCGGCGAAAGAGTGCTGGGCCTCGGCCTATGATATGGGCCGCATCAGCGGATTCCGCAACGCGCAGACAACCGTAATCGCGCCCACCGGCACCATCGGCTTCATGATGGACTGCGACACGACCGGCATCGAGCCCGATCTCGCGCTCGTGAAGCTAAAGAAGTTGGTCGGCGGCGGCGTGATTAAGATCGTCAATCAGACGGTCCCCAGCGCGCTCCTGAAATTGGGCTACACGCCGGAGCAGACCGAGATTATCGTGCAGCACATCGACTCCACCGGGACGATTGAAGGCGCTCCAGGATTGAAACCGGAGCACCTGCCGGTTTTCGATTGCAGCTTCCGACCGCAAAACGGGGTCCGCTTTATCCACCACATGGGCCACGTGAAGATGATGTCGGCAGTGCAGCCGTTCATCTCCGGCGCGATCTCGAAAACCATCAACATGCCCGAGGACAGCACGGCGGAAGATATCATGAACGCCTACATAGAGAGCTGGAGGCTAGGGCTCAAGGCCGTCGCGATCTATCGGGACAACTCGAAGAAGGTGCAGCCGCTCAGTTCCGGTGCGGGCAAGTCTGACAAGATAGCGGTCGCGGCCAGCGCTCCCGTCGAGCGCATCGTGTATCGCCCGGTCCGCACGAAGTTGGAAGACGTGCGTAACTCCGTCACGCATAAGTTCTCCATCGGCGGTCATGAAGGCTACATCATCGTCGGACTCTATGAGAACGGAATGCCCGGAGAGCTGTTCATCGCGATGGCGAAGGAGGGTTCGACGATCTCCGGCCTGATGGACAGCTTCGCGACTGCGGTGAGCTATGGCCTGCAATACGGCGTTCCGCTGAAGTTCTTTGTCGACAAGTTCAGCCACGTGCGTTTCGAGCCGAGCGGCTGGACCGGCAATCCGACCGTGCCCTATGCCAAGTCGATCATGGATTACATCTTCCGCTGGCTGGGTGCACGCTTCCTCGGACCCGAGTATGCGGTCGGTGAAGCCGGCGACGCGCTGAAACTGCGGCCCACCGAAATCGAACCGCAACAGTCGCTGCCCTTCGGTCCCGTGATCGAAGATGCGCCCTTGTGCACCGAATGCGGCGGCTTGATGACGCGCAACGGTTCGTGCTACAAGTGCGAGAACTGCGGCGGGACCAGCGGCTGCTCGTAGCCGCCTTGGCAATTCGATCGGGTCGGGTGACGGGGAACGATCCCCGTCACCCAACCACACCGCCGTTTCGAGGTCAGTTTCGGGTTTCGGGGTTTGGCAAAACCCTCCGCCAGCTCCACCCCGCAAACGGTGCCGCACCAGCGACATCCGTCCGTTCGCCATCCAACGGTGCCCAGAGCGCCAGCGACGGGAGGCAAGCGCGATCGGCAATCCAATACGTCCTTACGCAACACGGAACACCCATGAACTTCCACGCAATCTTCGACGAAAAGACCGGCAAATGGGACGGAATTCACCCAACGGATCGGCTGCCGCCTGCAACACCACCGGACCGCGCTCAAATTCATCGCGCCATCGATTCGAACTGAAGACAAGACATTGCTAATGCCTTGTAATGAAGGCAAAAGAAGCTTATACTCCTGAATTGCGAGAGCCGCAACCTCTCAACCGAAATCCTAGCAGTCCGATGAGATGATCCTTCGGAGGTGATTGTGCTTCGGTGGCCTTTGGGTGGTTGCGTAGTTTTCTTGACGCTGTGGGTTGCGCCGCTGGCGGCCGCTGTGCCGGGCAGCTTCACGCTATCTAACCAAGCACCGGTCTGCGACACTACTCCGCCCGCCGGACCAGCGGTGCGGTTGAACTGGACGCCTTCCAGTGGCGTCACCACCTACGACGTGTACCGCAATGGGGTCCTGTATTCGCCAGGGGTGCCCAGCGGCACGCTGACCTTCAACAACAACGCCAATCTCACGGCTGGGCAGACCTACACCTACTTTGTCCGTGCCCGGAACGCCAGCGGGACCACCGACTCCAACACCATCTCCGTCCCGATCTCGTCCACCATCTGCGCGTCTGTGCCGGGCAGCTTTACGCTCTCCAATCAGGCACCGGTGTGCAACACCACTCCGCCCGCCGGACCAGCGGTGCAGTTGAATTGGACGCCTTCCAGCGGCGTCACCACCTACGATGTGTACCGCAATGGGGCCCTGTATTCGCCGGGGGTGCCCAGCGGCACGCTGACCTTCAACAACAACGCCAATCTCACGGCTGGACAGACCTACACCTACTTTGTCCGTGCCCGGAACGCCAGCGGGACCACCGACTCCAACACCATCTCCGTCCCGATCTCGTCCACCATCTGCGCGTCTGTGCCGGGCAGCTTCACGCTGTCCAATCAGGCGCCGGTGTGCAACACCACTCCGCCCGCCGGACCAGCGGTGCAGTTGAATTGGACGCCTTCCAGCGGCGTCACCACCTACGATGTGTACCGCAATGGGGTCCTGTACTCGCCAGGGGTGCCCAGCGGCACGCTCACCTTCAACAACAACGCCAATCTGACGGCCGGGCAGACCTACACCTACTTTGTCCGTGCGCGGAACGCCAGCGGGACCACCGACTCCAACACCATTTCCGTCCCGATCTCGTCCAGCATCTGCGGCTCTGTGCCGTCGTTCACTTTGTACTCAACAAGTCCATCGTCGCCGGCGGCCGGCCAGCAGTTCACGATCAACATCAGCGGGAACAACTTCGATTCCTCGACAGCGCAGATACTGTTCACGGGACCGGGTTGCAGCCCGTGCACGGTGCCCAACGCGGCGCTAAGCACTAAGAACGCAACCCTGCTAATTGGGCCGGTGACATTGAACACGGTGGGGAACTACACGGTGTCGGTGCAGAATGGGCCAGGCGGAGCGATCTCGGAGGGAAAGAGCCTGACGATCGGTGGTGTAACACCCTCGCTCGGCAACTTGAGCACAAATCCAAGTCCGCCGGTGGTGGGGCAGCCGTTTACGCTCACGATCAACGGGAGTGGTTTCGATCCCAACACGGCGCAGATCCTGATTTTCGGCACCAACTGCGGTCCCTGTACGGTGACAAATGGCGCGCTGACGACGAAGAGCGCGGCTCAAATCGCCGGACCGGTGACGTTGAGCAGTGGCAGCTTCAACATCACGGTGCAGAACGGATCGGGCGGAGGCCAGTCGAACTCCCTATCGTTGACGGTGGGCGCAGCGCTGCCGTCGTTCAATTTGTACACGACGAGTCCATCGTCGCCGGCGGCTGGCCAGCAGTTCACAATCAACATCAGTGGGAACAACTTCGATTCCTCGACAGCGCAGATCCTGTTCACGGGACCGGGTTGCAGCCCGTGTACGGTGCCCAACGGGACGCTCAGCACCAAGAACGCAACCCTGCTGATTGGGCCGGTGACACTGAACACGGTGGGGAACTACACGGTGTCGGTGCAGAATGGGCCAGGGGGAGCGATTTCAAACGGAAAGATCCTGACGATCGGTGGTGCGACGCCCTCGCTCAGCAACTTGAGTACAAATCCAAATCCGCCGGTGGTGGGGCAGCCGTTTACGCTCACGATCAACGGGAGTAGTTTCGATCCCAACACGGCGCAGATCCTGATTTTCGGCACCAACTGCGGTCCTTGTACGGTGACAAATGGCGCGCTGACGACGAAGACCGCGTCTCAGATCGCCGGACCGGTGACGCTGACCAGCGGTAGTTTCAACATCGCGGTGCAGAACGGATCGGGCGGAGGCCAGTCGACCTCGCTATCGCTGACGGTGGGCGCAACCACACCGGAACCAAACTGGACGCAGAAGAGCCCAGCCAACAGCCCACCACCCCGCGGGTCCCACGCGATGGCCTTCGACGCGGCCCGCGGACAGGTTGTCCTGTTCGGAGGCTGGGGCCCCGTCAACAGCGTCCGCAACGACACGTGGGTCTGGGACGGCACGAACTGGACGCAAAAGAGCCCCGCCAACAGCCCGACGGCGCGCATATACCACGCGATGGCCTACGACGCGGCTCGCGGGCAGGTGGTCCTGTTCGGAGGGGATGTTTTTCCCGGCCCTCTCAGCGACACGTGGGTCTGGGACGGCACGAACTGGACGCAGAAGAGCCCCGCCAACAGCCCGACGAATCGCTGGAAACCCGCGATGGCCTACGACGCGGCTCGCGGGCAGGTGGTCCTCTTCGGAGGCGGTTACAGCGGCGGCTTGAATGACACGTGGGTCTGGGACGGCACAAACTGGACGCAAAAGAGCCCAACCAACAGCCCGCCACCGCTCTGGAATTCCGCAATGGCCTACGACGCGGCTCGTGGGCAGATGGTCCTGTTCGGAGGCCAGATAGGCGGTTCCTTCCGCAACGACACGTGGGTCTGGGACGGCACGAACTGGACGCAGAAGAGCCCAGTCAACAGCCCGCCGCCGCGCGGGTATCACGCGATGGCCTACGACACTGCCCGCGGGCAGGTGGTCCTGAACGGAGGTGGGGACGACAGCGGAATACGCAACGACACGTGGGTCTGGGACGGCACGAATTGGACGCAGAAGAACCCAGCCAACAACCCGCCGCCGCAGTATCGATCCGCAATGGCCTACGACACGGCGCACGGGCAGGTGGTCCTGTTCGGAGGTGCGTACGGCAACAGCGGCAACGACACGTGGGTCTGGGCTTCGGGTTCGACTCCGACAACCGGCTCGATTTCAGTAACAACAAACCTGCCGACAGCCGCCTTCACCATCACCGGGCCGGCCAACTACACCGGCGGCGGAACGTCTTTCACCGCACCCAACACCCCCGCCGGCACGTACACCATCATCTATAACGCCGTTACGGGGTATTCCACGCCACTATCGGAAACCAAGACTTTGACGGCCGGAGGAACGATCGTCTTCAGCGGCAGTTACGCGGCGACAGGTAATGCAGACCCCGGGGCCACGTCTAAGCTCCGGCTGGTGAGCGGGACGATCAACGGTCAGGCCGTGTCGCCATCCAGCCGGACCGTGACAGTGGCGCCGGGCGTATCATTGAGCGGAAGCTTCGTAGTGCAGGTCGACTCCACCTTTGCCAGTAACGCGGTAATGGCGATGGGGCTGACGCCAACTTGGGGCGCGCACGCGACCAGTTACACAAACCTGGGTGGTTTTGCCACCCCGGTTGCCGGCTTGCAGAAAACGGTCAACGTCAACCTGCCGGCGCCGGCGACTGCCGGCACGTACTACCTCATCACCGCGTTCCGTAATGAGTCCAACGCAGGTCAACTGATGTCAGCAACCAACCCGTCTGCGGGGAGCCTGGTATGGGACAACGGAGACGACATTGCGGACTGGTCGCCGATCACTATCGGCGTTGCCAACAGCTACGGGACAGTTCAGGCGAAGCACCTTTTCGCGGATGGACATCATGTTCTGTACTTTCCGTCCACAGCGCTGAAAATTGTTGTCACCCCGGCGGTGCCGACCCTGACCGTCAAGCCGTCTTCCCTGGAGTTTCAGTATCAACAGGGGGTGGTGGGAGTGGTGCCCTCGAAAGCCCTGAGCGTCGATGTCGGGGTCGTTGGAACGAGCGTGAGCGCGTCAGCGACAACCTCAAGTGGAGGGAACTGGCTGACACTCGACACGAGTACGGTCACCGCGCCGGGCTCCTTCTATCTTTCTGTCGCTGCATCACGCCAATCGACCGGCTCATACAGTGGCCAGGTCACGCTGAGCGGTACGGGAATGGCCCCAATCATCGTCCCTGTAACTCTGATCGTAACCGCAGACCCACAACCCCCCGGTGTCAGCCCACCCAAGGCGTGCCTCGCAATCGGTACATTCATCAAAACACTCCCAACAATCGTGCTCACGCACGGGTTGCAGAAGCATGAGGACGGCGAGTTTTCCAAGTTGTGGACAGGGGACGCTGCGCTATTGATTCAGGATGAACTCGCCAGCCTCGGCACACCAGCCAATATCATTCAATACATCTGGGAAGATGCGTTCCAAGTTTATGCCGGTGGCTTTCTGGAGAACAACCTTCCGGATATTGGCTCTTACAAGGCGGCTCAGGAAAAAGCCGAGAATGCCGGGAATCGTCTCGCTGCCCAGTTGATCGAACGCCTCGGCACGGATTATGCCCAACCGATCCATTTTATCGGACATTCTCTGGGAACAATCGTGAATACTTATGCGGCGAGCGCATTCCTACCCAAGGTGCCCAATGTGAAGTACGCTCAGTTCACCGCGTTGGATCGGCCACAGCACATCTCGAAGCTTAATCACGCCTCGCCGGATGACGAGAGGACGCCTGCCAGCTTCGGGGAGGATTTCTTCGCGCACAACCTTTTGCAGGACGGCAAGCCAAGGGGCAGACGCGATTTATCTCTGCAAATTGACAATTATTATGGTGCCGGCAGCCTATATAGCGTGAGCGCGGTGGGTGACACGGCTCATGGGCCCATCTATAATAGAAAACTCATCGATCCGGGATTCGTCGGTTCGCAAGTTTTCGGGGAAATAATTGGATACAATGACCACTCCGGTGTTCAGCAATGGTATCGCTGGACGATCCTCCCGAACGACCCATTCCCTTACAATCCACTCACCGGCGGGACGACCAATGTCTGCCATGCAGCCGACTGGATCAATTTGCATTTCCTGGATTCAAGTCTGACTCCTTGCAAGTATGGTTGGAAGATCGCTTTGGGGGACCACCTAGACAATCCTGCCACCTTCGCCAATAATTTTCCAGCTTCGAATGGCGGCGCAGTCGCCGACACGATTGGGACTGATGCTTCCATCAACACGGTTGCTCCAAACGGTTGCTCCCAAGTGACTCCGACCACCTATCGATGCGCCAAGAGTCCTTCCTTCGCAACTGCCCTGAGCGACAAGGCTCCTTCATTGCGTTCGGCTGGAACTGCTGACACTCCTTTTGTGGCGATGACGATCAATCTTCCACAGAACCCTCAATATCTGTCGTTCAAGTACCAATTGGGAAGCGTCGGTAGCGGCGACTACATTTCGGTGGTGCTCGACAACACGCCGATTTGGGTGCTATCGGGCACGAGCGCTCCGGCGGGAGAACTCCAGGAGAGCGGACTGATTCCCATCAGCGGTTTCGCGGCTGGTCCGCATCAACTCCGTGTGACGCTGCACGGCGTGGGGCCGAGCGCCTTTAGTTTCGACGTGAGCGAGTTTCGGGTCGATGCGGCAGTGGTGACGGACCCAACGGTCCAAATAGTTCTGAGCACATCCCCGGCCGGACAGAGCCTGACTGTCGACGGCGCTACCCTGACCGCTCCGCAGACGGTCAACTGGATCGCTGGTTCAGCGCATAGTGTTTCCGTAGCTTCACCTCAGGCTGGCTCCGGCGCTCGCTACGTGTTTGCCAATTGGAGCGACGGCGGAGCGCAGTCACGCACGATTACTACACCCGCAACCGCCACAAGCTACACCGCCAATTTCACGATTCAATTCCTGTTGACTACGAATGTGAACCCGGCCGGCGCTGGAACGCTCGCGGCAAATCCATCTTCGCTGGACGGATACTACAATTCCGGAGCTGCCATTCAGATGACGGCGACTCCGTCTTCGGGCAAGACCTTTGCATTCTTTTCGGGTGACCTGGCGGGTTCTACCAATCCGCAAAGCGTGACCATGACAGCGCCGCGTTCGGTTACCGCGAACTTCTTCAGCGGGATCGGCGGCAACGTGCCGCCGTACGGCTTGGAACTCTCTCCCTTCCAGGGCGCTGGCGTCACGCGGACCTTCACAGGAACATTCAACGACGCAAACGGTTGGGCAGACATCGCCAAAGCCACCTTCCGCTTCCACGAGTCTTACGCCGGAACCGTCGGCGCCTGCATCGTCGAAATGCGGCCACAGACCGGACAAATCACCCTACTGGATGACGCGGGTGTGAGCTACCTCGCACCAGTCGCGCTCGGTTCAGCGACGCCGCTACAGAACAACGCGTGTTCCGTCGACGCACTCAACTCCACGTTCACTGGCTCCGGCAATGTTCTGACCGCGAACGTCGCGCTGACCTTCAAGCCTGCCTTCGGCTCAGCCGGCGGCCGCGAACCGCGCAAAGCGGTCTGCCAGTGGGCCAAGGACACCGCCGGTGCGGGTGAGGATCAGTCCTGCTTTGGCATGTGGCTTCCCGAAGCGCCTGCGCCAGTCAAGATTCCGCGCTACCGCCTCTACAATCCGGCCAATTTCGCACACTTCTTCACGGCCAGCCAGAATGAACGTGACGTGCTGGTCACGCGAGGCTTCACGCCCGAGGATCCGCCGCCGGGCATGGCCTACAATCAACCCGCCACCATCAGCGGCATTTCGACGCATCCGTTCTATCGCATCCTGTTCTTCCCGCAGAACGGCGCGCCGATCTTCCATTACTGGACGCGCGATCGTGAGGAGTACAAAACCGCGGTGCGCAACCGCACCTTGAACCTGGGCGAAGGCATGGATTCGTTCCTGCTTTCCGGCCAGGCGCCGGGCACCTATCCGACCTACCGCATGCGCTTCACCGCGGGACCGACGGCATACCCGATTTACCACTACGCGCTGCAAGCCGAGCACGATGCACTCCTGGGCTTCGGTTGGGGCGTCTCGCTGGGCGTCGATGGCTACTTGCAGCCAATGCCCGCGCCCCTAGCTCAAGTTACTGCCGGCCTACAGACACCGCCCCGCAAAGTCATTGCTGCTGTACTAAGCGCAGCCAGTCACGAAAGCGGCGCCGTGGCCCCCGGCCAACTGATCCGCGTCTATGGCAGTAACTTTAGCAAATTCGCGCGAGCATTCGTTGACGACAGTGCGGTCCAGTTGACTACCGTGACGGAGCGCTACATCGAACTCGCGGTACCCGAAACGGTCGCCGGCAGGGAGTCCATCGCACTGTTCGTCGATGACCTCGGCGTCAGGACCGAAGCCGTCACGGTGCCCATCACTCCGGCTAACCCCGCAGTCTTCGTGAAGGATTTCCTCGGACGCGGAATCGTGGAAACACTGCCCTCGGAGGCAGGCACAATCACGCTGCAACTAACCGGCGCGGGCGAACTCGACCTCGGCCAGCCGAAGCTTTCGCTCACAGTGCGTCTGAATGGCTACCCGGCGGACATCATCTCCATCTCGGCGATCGCCGATCAACCCGGCCGTTTGGCAGTCAACGTGAAGCTTCCGGCAGAACTGCTGGCTGCCGGCACGGATCTGGCAACGGTCTCGCTGCAAGCAGGCGAAGCGAACGCCCAACCGGGCTTGCTGGTCAGAGTGAAGTAAGTCCGGCGAATACCATAAGCCACACACCCGTCCGGAGCGATCCGGGCGGGTGTGTGCGTTCTGGCCGCAACCTTCGCCGCCCTACCGCCGAAACAGGGCTCTTGCCAAGCATCTCGGATGTTATTACTGCGGATGTGGCCGGCATCATCGACATGGCGGCGGCCTATACAGTGGGCATCGTGCGCAATAGTCCCTTCATCGATGGCAACAAACGCACCGGTTTTGTGATTGGCATCCTGTTTCTCGAACTCAATGGCTACAGCTTCAAGGCCAGCGAAGAAGACGCAGCCCAGGCCGTCATGAATCTGGCAGCCGGTGTGCTTGATGAAGCGAGTTATACGAATTTCCTGCGCGCAAATGCCAGACGCGCATAGAAAGCGCTGCGGCTGAGCCATAAGGATTGGCCCCAGGGCCATTCATCACACTCGCCGCAAGAATCTTTCCTGCGTATTTCCAAGCACTTACGATTTTCGACAGCCGATTCCCGCCAACCTGCCAGCTACAATCCGACCAGGAGCACGCATGTCCCCAGTCAAATCCGAATCCGTCCGCCGAAACGCAACCACCCGCACGCTCCAGTCGCTCAACGCCGGCAACCCTGGCCCACATCCGCAAAAATTTCCCAGCGCCCGGCTGCGACCCCCCAGCCGAACAGAACGAACCCAATGGTCCGTCCAATCGCACGTCGAAACCTCTCCTCCACTGCTTCAACGTAACCGCCATGCAGGAACAGAGCCGCAAAGCCGATCAATGCCTTGGAGATCTTCTTGACAGGCAGTTCGACATCAGAGACCAGGCGGAGCATAAGGAGAGCTCTTGCCGTGCTCGCCGCCGCCTTGCTGCTGGCGCCGAGTGCGTGGTTCGCATGCCGCTGGCGCGAGATGCCGCACCTGGGTTCGTATCACGACGATGCGGTCTACTGGATCTCCGCGCAATCGCTCGCCGAAGGGCACGGCTACCGCCTCCCGCATCTTCCTGAAAATCCCGCGCAGACGAAGTATCCTCCGCTTTATCCTGCGCTGCTCGCGACGGTGTGGCGGATGGCCGGAACGTTACCCCGCAGCCACTCCGCGATGGCTCTCCAATGGGCCTTCGTTCCGCTCTACCTCGGGTTGGTCAGGCTCTGGTTCCGCCGCTGCCGTTTCGGCGCACTGCCCGCCTATGGTCTGACGCTGCTCGTGGCGCTCGGCCCGCTGACGACTGTCTTTGCAGTGTCACCGATGAGCGAGTTGCCCTGTAGCGTGCTGCTGCTGGCAGCCATGTTACTGCTCGAATCGGAAAGGGAGTTGACGGTGCAACGTGGATTGCTCGCGGGCGTGGTTGCCGCGGCGGCGTTTCTGGTGCGCACAAATGCGATCGTGCTGGCCGTCAGTGTTCCCTTCCTGTTGTTGCGCCAGCGCAGTTATCGCGCGGCGGCGGCGTTTCTCGCCCCACTGCTCGCAGCGATCGCGGGCTGGCAGATCTGGTCGCGCGCGCATGCCTTTCCCGCCAAGGACGATATTCTCGCGTACTACACGGCCTACATCGGCTTCTACGTCAAGACGTTTTCCTGGCCCGATCTGCCGCAGCGCGCCTGGATTAACACGTCCGCCGCCATTGAAGCGCTCGCGCGACTGGTGCTGTTCAACAGCGGAGACGAGTTGTGGCTTCGGCCGCTCGCCTGGCTGATCACCGTAACGGCGATTGCCGGCGTAGTGGGACTCTACCGCGGTAGCCTGCGGCATTTTGCCTGCTTCGCGCTGCTGTTTACCGTGGTGCTGGTCCTCTGGCAGTACCCGCCGGATACGCGTTTCGTCTATCCGCTGCTACCGTTGTTCGTCGCAGGACTCGCGACGAAGATCCGCGACGTTGGGACTTTGGGCGTACGCACGTGGAAGACCTCCTCCGGTGCGAATCGAGGTGCATCCGTCTTCGTTCTGCTGTTGATTTTCGGGCTGGCCGGCGGATCGGTGTACACGCTGGCGCGCGGCACATTCGTGATGCTGCCGGAGTATTTCGCAGACCGGCAGACACAGTTTGACCAGATGATGCCGGCATACCGCTGGATTGCCGCGAACACGCCGCCCCGCGCACGCTTCGCCTCCTACGACGACACGCTCCTGTATCTTCATTCCAAGCGGCAGGGCTATACGGTACCGATTCTGCCGTCGCTCGTCTACGGCCAGGACCCGGACGCCGTGCGCAGCTACGTCGCCCGCCTTCCGGCGCTCTGGCGCGAAAAGGAGGTCACACACGTACTGGTGACGGCCTACGATTTCCGCCGGGATTTGCATCAGCCCGCGTTGGGAGCGCTGCTCGCCTTAACTCAGGATCATTCGCAGCTTCGGCGCATCTACGCAGATCCGATCGCCCAGGTCTATGAGTTCAGCGCGTCGAGCAGTTCGGACAGATAGGTGCGGCCGTCCGGTTGTTCGCACATCAGCAGACGCAGCGTGTTGCGGGCATCGTCGAGCGCGCGGTGGGCCGTCTCCACTTCGAGGCTGTGGGCCCGCAACAACTGCTGCAGACCCTTGGAACGGAATCCTTTGCGGTACCACGGGATACCGTTCATAGAACACGCCCAGCGGACAGTTTCGGCCTCCGGAAAGAGACGCGAAACAAACGGGCGGTCGAAGCTCTGGTTATGGGCGATTACGACTCCCGCACATCGCAGAATGCGCCGTATAGCGTCGCCGTCCAAGGCGTGTCCGCGGCAATCTTCCCAGGTCAGGCCATGTTGATCGGTGGCGCCCTGTGGAATTGGCCGCCCCGGATCGCGCAGTCCGCAGTACTCTTCGACAATCCCGGCCAGTCGGCCTGTCGCCGGATCGAATGAAAACAGAACGATTCCGAGTTCCACCACCTCATCGTTCGTGGAACTGAATCCGGTGGTCTCGACGTCGACAATGGCAGCTAGTTGAGTCATGAAAGTGCTTAAAGCAGAGCTACTTACGAGCATATCAGGAATTGCGGTTCCGGTCGCGCCGAGGCGGCCCTTGTTCTGATTTCAGAACAAATCAGGGGGTATACGCTTTTTCTATGGGTTGACGACTAGCCTAAAGAGTTACCGAAGAGGACTTGGACCTACCCCGTGCGGGGGGAAAGTTCGGGTTCTCTCCGGTAAGCCGAAACCCGCACACGGTCCTTCGGCGGAATGACACCACTATGGACCTCGATAAAATCCTCACCCAATTGCATGCCGAGCATGAGCGGCTCACCAAGGCAATCGTACTTTACGAGTGGCTGGCTAAGAGCCAGCGCACGTCCTGCAAGAAGATCGCTGCTGCCGAGCACGTTTCGACGTCGCCGGTTGTGCTGGAGTGGACCACACGCCGGCTCAGCAGATGTAGGCGCTAATCAGCCGGCGTTCGCTTACACCGGACGGTAGCGGGCGCTGAAGTGGCGCAGAAAAGGCGGCTGCCAGGTGATTTCCAGTCCGCGCAGTTCGCGTTTTCGATCATTCACTTCGAGAATGGCTTCGACGACGTAATCCATGTGGCTCTGCGTATAGACGCGGCGTGGAATGGCCAGGCGAAGGAGTTCGTGTTGCGCCTTGTCGCCGAACATGGCCGAACCGATCTCCACAGAGCGGATTCCAGCGTGGCGGTAAAGTTCCACGGCGAGCGCCTGGCCGGGAAATTGTTCCTTCGGGATGTGCGGCAACATGCGCCCGGCGTCGATGTAAATGGCATGGCCGCCCGGGAGTTCGACGATCGGCACGCCCTGATCGGCAATGTGGCGGCCCAGGTAGGCTGTGGAGGCGATGCGGTAGTGCAGGTAGTCCTGGTCGAGCACCTCCTCCAGGCCGACAGCAATGGCTTCGAGGTCGCGCCCGGCAAGGCCGCCGTAAGTCGGGAAGCCCTCGGTGAGAATCAGTAGGTCCTTCTCCTGCTGGGCGAGCAGATCGTCGTTCGTGCACAGAAACCCGCCGATATTGGCGAACGCATCCTTCTTGGCGGAGAAGGTGCAGCCGTCGCACAGCGAGAACATCTTTTGCGCGATTTGTTTCGGTGTCCAGGTCGCGTAAGCGGCTTCGCGCTGCTGGATCAGATAGGCGTTCTCGGCGAAGCGGCAGGCATCGAGGTAGAAGGGGATGCCGTGGCGGCGCGTGATCTCGCGTACGGCTTCGATATTCGCCAATGAGACAGGTTGCCCTCCGCCAGAGTTGTTGGTGACAGTGATCAGCACCAACGGAATCCTGGCGGCGCCCTCGCGCTGGATCAACGCTTCCAACGCGGCCGTGTCGATGTTGCCCTTAAACGGCAGGCGCGATTGCGTGTCGGCCGCTTCGGCAATGGGCAGGTCGATCGCCCTGGCGCCGGTGAATTCGATGTTGGCGCGAGTGGTATCGAAGTGCGTGTTATTCGGCACTGCCTGGCCGGGTTTGCACGTCACGGTGAAGAGGATGCGTTCGGCGGCACGACCTTGATGGGTGGGGATAACGTGGCGGAATCCGGTGAGATCCTGAACGCTGCTCTTGAAGCGGAAGAAGCTTTCGCTGCCTGCGTAGGACTCGTCACCGCGCATCATGGCGGCCCATTGTGCCGTTGACATGGCGCTGGTGCCCGAGTCCGTCAGCAGGTCGATGAGTATGTCCCGCGCCGCGATCAGAAACAGGTTGTAACCTGCCTGTTCGAGAAGGATCTGGCGCTCCTCCGGCTTGGTCTGCCGGATGGGTTCCACACTCTTGATGCGGAAAGGTTCGATGATGGTTTTCATCTTACCCGTGAGGATATCACCCGGCGCTTACGAGGTCTTGCTTTCCAAGCGTAAGTTATTCGTGACTCCGAAGACTCCGGAAACACCGTTCGCCCGCAGGTTAGCGACGTTGCGATCGGTTTCGTTCGCAACCACGCCTTCCAGCGTGACGTGCCCATTGTTGACGATGATGCGGATCGAGTTCTGCGTACCCATCGCGTAGCGCTGCAGCGTGGGGTAGCCATAAACCGCGCGGAGCACGCCGATGCGGATGCTGTCGTCAAACGGCGAGAGCGGCAGAACATCAATGTTGTTCTCGACGCTCGCGACACCCGCGATGCGTTTCACTACGTTTTCGGCGTCGGACTTGAGGGTGGGGCGAGTCACCTGCCCCGAAAGCGTGACTTTGCCTTCGTTCACCTGATAGGAAAGGTTGTCGAAGACGCCATACCACGGCAACATGATGAGCTCATGCCGGATCTTCTCGGTGAGATCTTTCCCCGGATTCGGCGCTCCGGTCGCCGCGCTCAACGTCAGTGGCGCAGCTAGAAGGACCGCCGCGATTCCAAGTGTCAACTGCCTTGCGATGTTGTGTTTCATGTCCCTTCTCCTTCTGCATAGATGGATGCAGTGGGCGTGGGACGCGTTTCCCAGCTTACAAAGCTTTACTCGCTTTTTACAATTTCGGAATGAACTGTTTCGGACTCGATCGTTTCGACATCAACAGCGACGCGCTCAGGTTCCGCGATTGCTTCGGCCAGTTCGGCCAGGTTTTGAGTCTGAACGGGTTCGGGCAGAGCGCGCAGCCTCTCCGCATCTGCGGAGTTAGCTGATCCGGCCATGTTGTCGAAGCGCCGGGCGGCGGCCATCACGCTGGTCTCCAGATTGATGGCCGCCGCGCTGTGGCATTCCATGGCCAGTTCCAGGCTTCTTCCGATTCCGGCGAAGCGCTCGCCGAAAACCTGCAACTGCTGGAATACCGCAAACCCGGCCTCTTGAGCAATGCGGAGGTCCACCGAAAGGAACTCCAGATCGCGCTTGCGGGCTGATTGTGCGTTCTCGATCTCCTGCAATCTGCCATCGACGCGCTGCAAAGACTCAAACAGCGGATGAAGCAACTCCTGCCATGCTGGCGCCGGCGTATGTGTTTGTGCCTGCGCGGCGTCCATTCCCTGCAAGTGAAGATCGACACGTTGCAGTGATTCCTGCAGAGGCTGCAGCAAGTGTTGCCATTCGGCAGGCGGCGCAGGCGCTTCGCTGCGCACTTGCGCCAGGTCGTGAATGCGCGCATCGACACGCTGCAGCGATTCCTGCAACGGATCGAGCAACGCCTTCCAGTCGGGCGCGGGCGCCGGGATAGTAACCACGGCATCGGATGCTCGCACGGCGTCCAGCCTCGACGTAGCCAGTTCGAGGAATGTCTCCTGACTGCTGCGCAACGCTTTCATGGTCAAGGCATGGAAGGTCTGGGCGAGTTCCTGCTGCTGTTCCTGCAATGCAGCCAGCGTGGCTTCCGTCTGCACCGCGGGCTGTGCGTTGGATTCCGTTCCCGCCACCGTCAACTTCGCCTGCAGATCGGCATTCGCGGCCCTCAATGTGGAGTTCTCCTCCAACATCGTTGCTACGCGCCGCTCCCGCTCGTCCGATTCCGCACGCAACTCAGAAACCTGCTCATCGCGGCTCTTGACGCGCTCCGAAAGCCCAGCGATTTCCGCATTGAACTCGGTTCGCGCACGGGCATACGACTGGCGAACATCATTCCGCTGGATCAGCCAGACGATAGCCGCGCCAAACAGGAATCCAGCGATCAGCGCCAGAAAAAAAGTAATCTGATCCACGCCAAGCCTCCATTGCCGGACTGCGATACCTATCGTCCGCGGCAGCGCGAAAGTTTAGGGGGGAGCAAAAGAAAATGAACGACGCCCGAACAGTTGTCAGGCAGCATGCCTATCACCAGGCGGCTCCCCGCTCGGCGGTTGGCTTACGGTGGTTCCTTACGGTAAAAAGGCTCATGATGGAAATATGCAGTGCGCGGTTCCGGACAGGCAGGCGTTGGGCGAAGAAATAGCTAACGGTATTACACACGGTTTAGGCGCCGTGCTGAGCCTGGCTGCACTGGTCGCGATGCTGGTCGCGCTGCTGCATGCGTCGAGTCTGGAAGTACTGGCCTGTAGCGTCTATGGCTTCAGCCTGATTGTTTTGTACCTCTGCTCGACGCTCTATCATGCACTCTCGCGAACCAGGGCGATGCATGTCTTTCGAGTGTTGGACCACTCATCGATTTACCTGCTGATTGCAGGCACCTATACGCCGTTCACGCTGATCACGCTGCGCGGCGTCTGGGGTTGGTCTCTGTTTGCCATCATCTGGAGCCTGGCGGCGGCAGGGATCGTCTTCAAATGCTATTTCACCGGGCGGCTGCACGTGCTCTCCACCGTGGTCTACCTTCTGATGGGCTGGCTCGCCGTGGTCGCGATCCGTCCGCTGTGGCAGGCGCTCTCGTGGCAGGGTTTCGCGTGGGTGATGGCAGGCGGTCTGTTCTACACCGTGGGAGTTGTGTTTTTTGCGTCGAAGTGGAAGTACTCGCATACCATCTGGCATCTGTTCGTGCTCGCCGGCAGCGGTTGCCATTTCTACGCGGTCTACCGTTACGTCCTCAAGCAGGCTGTCTGAAGACCATGTCCGAAAACAGCTACTTTGCGACGCGGTGTGCCGCATAATGGCTGCATGGTGCTGGATGCGGATGCTTGCTACCGGGCAGTGAAAACGCGCGACGCGCGCTTTGATGGCTGTTTCTTCACAGCCGTGACGAGCACGGGCGTGTATTGCCGTCCGATCTGCCCGGCGCCGACTCCGAAGCCGCAGAATTGCAGATTCTTTCCCTGCGCCGCAGCGGCACAGGAGGCTGGTTTCCGGCCATGCCTGCGCTGCCGTCCGGAAATCTCGCCCGACCTGCCGGCGTCGAATGGAACGTCAGCGACGATCTCGCGAGCGCTTCGCCTGATTGCGGAGGGCGCGCTGGATGAGGGATCGGTTGAGGATCTCGCGTTGCGCCTGGGAATCGGCGACCGGCATTTGCGGCGTTTGTTCGATGGGCGGCTCGGAGCATCGCCGGTCGCAGTCGCAAGTACGCGGCGCTTTCTGTTTGCCAAGATGCTGCTCACCGAAACCTCGCTTCCCGTTGCCGGCATCGCCTACGCGGCAGGCTTTTCCAGCGTCCGCCGTTTCAACGATGTAATGCAGGCGGCTTATAAGCGTACGCCCCGGGAATTACGCGGCAGACGTGCGGCGCAGGAGGACAGCAGTATTACCCTGACCCTTCCGTATCGAGCACCGTACAACTGGCCCGCGCTGGTGCGCTTTCTTGCGCCGCGCGCCATGCCGGGCGTCGAACAGATCACACCCGGCTGCTACCGCCGAACGCTGCCCGATGGCTATGTCGAGGTTCGTCCGGACGGCAAGGCAAACTGCCTGATTGCGACTTTTGAATTGAGCAGTATCAGGGAACTCGCACAGCTCGCCGCCAAACTGCGACGGCTGTTTGACACGGGTGCGGCAATTGTCGAGATCGAAGCGCATCTGGGAAGCGACGCCCGCCTCGCGCCGGCGATACAAGCGCAATCGGGCCTGCGCGTACCGGGCGCATGGGACACGTTCGAACTCGTGGTGCGCGCGATCCTAGGGCAGCAGGTCACGGTAAAGGGCGCGACAACGCTCGCCGGTAGAATCGTTGAAAGATTCGGGCAGAAGACTGCGCATGGTTCGCTGTTTCCCGCAGCGCGTGTACTTGCCGGTGCGGACCTCGCCAGCATCGGACTACCGCGTGCGCGTGCCAACGCGCTGCGTGTAGCGGCGGAAGCATTTTCCGCAACTAGATCTCCCGACAGCGCCGCGGAATTGCGTGAGTTGCCGGGCATCGGCGATTGGACGGCACAGTATATTGCCATGCGCGCGTTCAATGATCCGGACGCGTTTCCGGCAACCGATCTCGGCTTACTGCGTGCAGCCGGACCTGACGTAGCCAAGCTTGCCGAGGCATGGAGACCGTGGCGCGCCTATGCCGCTATGCACCTTTGGATGGAGCATCAATATGATTGAACTAGAATTCGACGAAATCTCTTCTCCCATCGGCACAATCTTCATCGCCAGCCATGGCGGAGCGCTTTGCGCTCTCGATTACAGCGGCTACGAAGCGCGCATGTTGGAACTGTTGCGGTCGCGCTTCGGCGAAGTGAAACTCACGCGGCGGCACGACCCGAACGGATTTCGGACCCGCGTGCAGGCCTACTTCGACGGAGATTTCCGCGCAGTCGATGGCATCGACGTGAGCGGCGGTGGCACGCCGTTTCAGCAGAGGGTTTGGAGTGCGTTGCGCACTATTCCGACAGGCACGACTGCGTCCTATCGCGACGTTGCGACGAAGATCGGATCACCTTTGGCCGCGCGTGCCGTGGGGCTTGCCAATTCTCAGAATCCGATTGCGATTGTGGTCCCGTGCCATCGTGTGATCGGCACAAATGGAAAGTTGACCGGCTATGCAGGTGGTCTCGATCGAAAACGCTGGCTGCTCGCGCATGAAGGCGCGCAGTTGCGCGGAGTAGGATTGGAGGCTGGTGCGGCGGGTGCATTCCCCAGAGCTGTCTGAGGATTCAGATAGAACTGGTTCCGGGTTCTGGTAGGATGGCCGGGGCCGCCAGGTCCAGTTCGTCGGTTTTACTTCACTCTGACCAACAGGCCCGGTTGGGCATTCGCTTCGCCTACTTGTAGTGCGACTGTTACCAAATCCGTACCACCCGCCAACACTTCCACCGGGAGTTTCACGTTGACGGCCAGGCGGCCGGGTTGATCGGCGATGGCGGAGATGGAAATGATATCCGCAGGGTAGCCGTTTAGACGCACCGAGAGCGGAAGCTTGGGCTGGCCGAGGTCGAGTTCGCCCGCGCCGGTTAGTTGCAGTGTGATCGTGCCTGGGTCCGATGGCCGCGTCTCGACGATTCCGCGCCCAAGGAAGTCCTTCACGAAGACTGCGGGGTTTGCCGGGGTGATGGGCACCGTGACGGCTTCGGTCCTGACGCCGAGGTCATCGACGAACAGCGCGATAGACCCGTTGCCAGCGACTGTCTCGGGAATCGCGAGTTCGATGTAGCGCTCCGTCACGGCAGTCAAATGGACCGCACTGTCATCGATGAATGCTCGCACGAACTTGCTGAAGTTACTGCCATAGACGCGGATCAGTTGGCCGGGGGCTACAGCGCCGCTTTCGTGACTGGCCGCATTCAGCACCGCGCCGATCGCGGAACCGGGCGCTTGCGTCTTCAACTCGTTGCGCAGCGATCCGGCCGCCGGCATGGGCTCCAAGTATCCGTCCACGCCCATCGAAACGCCCCAGCCATACCACACAAGCACCGCAGCCTCGTACGCCAGAGCGTAGTGGTAGATCGGATAGGGCGTCGGCCCTGCAGTGAAGCGCAGGCGGTAAGTCGGATACGTGCCCGGCGCTTTGCCGGAGAGCAGGAACGAGTCGATGCCTTCTCCCAAATTCAGGTTACGGATGCGCACCGCGGTCTTGTACTCCTCGCGATCGCGCGTCCAGTAATGGAAGATCGGCGCCCCGTTCTGCGGGAAAAACAGAATGCGGTAGAACGGAAGCGTCGAAAAGCCGCTCACCGTGGCGGGCTGATTGTAGGCCATGCCCGGCGGTGGATCCTCGGGTTCGAGGCCTCGCGTCACGAGCACGTCGCGCTCGTTCTGGCTGGCCGTAAAGAAGTGCGCGAAGTTGACCGGGTTATAGAGCCGGTAGCGCGGGATTTTGACCGGCGCGGGCGCTTCAGGAATCCACATCCCGAAGCAGGACTGATCTTCGCCCGCACCCGCGGAATCCTTGGCCCACTGGCACATCGCTTTGCGCGCTTCCCGTCCGCCGGCCGAACCGAAGGCCGGCTTGAAGGTCAGAGCCACGTTCACTGTCAGGTCATTGCCCGATCCGCTGAAGCTGGAGCGGGCGGCGTCCACCGAGCACGCGCTGTTCTGAAGCGATGCCGTCGAGCCGAGCGCAACCGGCGCCAGATAGCTCACGCCCGCATCGTCCAGCAGGGCGATCTGACCAGCCTGCGGCCGCATCTCGACGATGCAAGCGCCGACGGAACCGGCATAGGACTCGTGGAAGCGGAACGCAGCCTTGGCGATATCAGTCCAACCATTCTCGTCGCTGAAGAAGCCCGTGAATGTCTGCGCGCCGCCCGCGCCTTCAAACGGAGATAGCTCCACAGCGTGCGGCGGCACATTGGCGCCGGTCGCGCCGGAGAAAATCGCGGTGACCGAAAGCGGCGCCGTCATGGTCAGGCTTTGCGGGTTGGAGTTGCCCGAGAAGGCGCCGGAGAAGAATGCGAAAGTCCTCCCCAAAGCCGGAATCGCAGTCAACTGAACGGCGGCTCCGGAATTGTAGTATCCGTCCGCCGAGGATGGACTGGCCGCAACGGTTCCACCGCCAGCCGGATTCACGCTCGTCGTCAACAAAAATTGAGCCTTGAAATTGGCTGTAAGAGAGGATGCGTTTGACGGCGCGGTAATCGTGTGCGCTTCCGCTCCGCCATCGCTCCAACCGGCAAACACATAACGCGTGCTTGCGCCGGTCTGCGGTGTGGGCGCTGCTACGCTGTGCACCGAGCCAGGGATCCAATAGAAAGTCTGTGGCATCGCGATCGTTCCATCGATGAGCAGGCTCTGTCCCGCCGGAACCGTATTCAGCGTTACCGCAACCGCAGCAGACGTGCCCGCCGGAGCCACGTTCGCTGAATTAGCAGCACTGGCCCACACGGAGCCGCCGCCGATCAGGCTCGCCTGATTCGTGAACTGAGCGGGTGCGCCCGCCTGCACGTTCACCGCAACCGTAATCGGCGGATAGGCGGAGCCGGGGGCAAGGGCATCGCTACGCGTGCATGTGGCGCCGCCAGCCGCACAGTTCCAACCAATACCGGACATCGATTGGACGGTCAGTCCGGCCGGCGCCTTCTCGCTGACCGCCACGATGCCGATTGTGGCTCCCGCATCAGCATTGTTGCTCACGGATAGTAAGTAGCTGCCGGCCTGTCCTGCCGTCAGAGTGCCAATGGTTTGCTTGTTCATGCTCAACAAGGCCGCTCCAGCCGCTCGCGTCGCGTGGCGAACGAGGTTATTGCCGCGTTCGGCGATAAAGAAGCCGCCGGAACTGTCAGCCGCCAACGCACAAGGCCCGCTGAGTTTCGCGTTTGTGGCGGATCCGCCGTCTCCGGAAAAGCCGTAGCCGTCGCTGCCGGCCACCGTCGTAATGATGCCGGTTGCCAATGTCACTTTGCGAATACGTGGGGAATCGGCGATGAGCAAATCGCCGAATTTGTCCACGGCCACACTCAGGGACTGTCCCAAACTGGCGCTTGTCGCCGGGCCGCCGTCACCCTCATGGCCAAGGCCTCCGTTGCCCGCCACGACGGTGATGATACCCGTTGCCGCCGATACTTTGCGAACCCGCGAACTGTATGCATCTGTGATATACAGGTTGCCGAAACCATCCACAGCAACGCCGCTGGGCTGGCTGAGTTGGGCAGCGGTCGCCGGACCTCCGTCGCCCGGGCTGCTTGAGCCACCGCCCGCGACTGTCGTGATAATGCCCGTCGCTGCCGACACCTTGCGCACGCGGTTGCTGTGCGCATCGGCAATGTAGAGATTGCCGGAGCTATCGACCGCCACTCCGGCAGGCAGATAGAGCGAGGAATTGACGGCGAGACCTCCGTCGCTCGAGTAGCTGGCTGCTCCGGTTCCGGCCACGGTCGTGACGATGCCGGTCGCCGCGGCCACCCTTCGGATGCGCTGATTGCCACTGTCCGAGACGTACACGTTTCCGGTGGCATCGGCGGCAAGGCCTTGAATATCATTGAATTGAGCGCTTGCCGCCGGGAGGCCGTCGCCCGAAAAGCCCTGCGTACCGTTTCCGGCGATCGTCGTAATCATGCCGGTCGCCGCCGCCACCTTGCGGATCGAAAAGGCGGAGGCATCCGCAATGTACAGGTTTCCAGCGCCGTCCAAGGCCACGCCGATGGGTTTGCCCATCTGCGTGTTCGCGGCCAGAGCGCCGTCCCCCGAATATATGTAAGTTGCGTTTCCGGCAATCGTACTGATGACGCCGTCGGCCGCCGTCACCTTACGAATCCGATTGTTCTCCGCGATATAGATGTTCCCGGCGCCGTCCAGCGCGACGGCGAGCGGAACTTGAAATTTCGCGCTGATAGCCGGCCCCCCATCGCCCGAAGTGCCCCACCCGGACCCGGCCACTGTCGTAATGATGCCACCGGAAACTTTGCGGATACGGCCGCCCGAGTCCGCAATCAGCACGTTGCCGGAAGCGTCCACGGCAACCCCGAGCGGCCCGAGCTGGGCCTCGACCGCCGGACCGCCGTCTCCCAAAGAGAGAGCGGTAGTGCTTCCAGCGAAAGTCGTGATAACGCCGGTCCCAACGGCCACTCTGCGGACGTGGCCGCCGCAAGATTCCGCAATGAAGAGATTGCCGGAACCATCCAGCGCGACGCCAGTGGGACAGTTGATATAGGCGTTCACAGCCGGCCCGCCATCGCCTCCTGATGCGGGAAAGCCGCTTCCGGCCACGGTCGACAAGATGCCGGTTGCCGCCATGATTTTGCGAACGCGGCTGTTGCGGTTATCCGCGATATAGAGATTGCCGGCGCCATCGAGCGCTATCCCGGCAGGATTTGCGAACGACCCATAGATAGCGGGGCCTCCATCGCCTCCGTATCCGGAAACGCCATTCCCCGCCACCGTCGTGATTATGCCCGTAGCCGCCGCCACCTTGCGAATGCGCTGGTTGTTCGTATCGGAAATGAAGAGGTTGCCGAGGCTGTCCAGCACCAGGCCGGCAGGACTATCAAGCTGGGCGCGGATCGCCAGCCCGCCGTCACCCGAAAAGCCGGGAGACGCCGAACTGCCCGCCACGCGGGTGAGTGTGCCCGCCGTGTCCCGCTTGTAGACACAGTGATCGGAAGTGAAGTAGACGGCGCCGCCCGCCTCGGCGGCCACTGCCGACGGCGTCCGGAGCGCTACGTCCCCTGCGGGAAGCGGCGTCAGCGGCAGTCCACCGCCAGCCGCAGTGCTCAGGATATATCCAGTCTGCTGGCACTCGGCCGGCGTCAGTGTGAACAGAGCAGCGCCAAGCATAACAAGAATCGACCGTTCGATATTCATCTCAAGATGTCTCACACTTGCACCGTACTTACTTCACTCTTACTAACAATCCCGGCTGCGCGTTCGCTTCGCCTGCTTGTAGCGAGATTGTTGCCAGGTCCGTGCCGGCAGACAGCAGTTCTGCCGGCAGCTTCACGTTGACGGCTAGGCGGCCAGGTTGATCGGCGATGGCCGAAATGGAAAGAATCTCGGCCGGGTAGCCGTTTAGACGCACCGAGAGCGGAAGCTTCGGCTGGCCGAGGTCGAGTTCGCCCGCGCCGGTTAGTTGCAGTGTGATCGTGCCTGGGTCCGATGGCCGCGTCTCGACGATTCCGCGCCCAAGGAAGTCCTTCACGAAGACTGCGGGGTTTGCCGGGGTGATGGGCACCGTGACGGCTTCGGTCCTGACGCCGAGGTCATCGACGAACAGTGCGATGGACTCCCTGCCGGCGACCGTTTCGGGTACCGCGAGTTCGATGTAGCGCTCCGTCACGGCAGTCAACTGGACCGCACTGTCATCGATGAATGCCTGCGCGAGTTTGCTGAAGGAGCCGTAAACGCGAATCAACTCGCCCGGAGCGACAGGTCCGCTTTCATGGCTGGCTGCACTCAGCACCACAGCAATGACTTTGCGGGGCGGTGTCTGTAGGGCGGCAGTAACTTGAGTTAGGGGCACGGGCATTGGCTGTAAGTAGCCATCAATTCCCAGTGAGACGCCCCAACCGAAGCCCAGGAGTGCATCGTGCTCGGCTTGCAGTGCGTAGTGATAAATCGGGTACGCCGTCGGTCCCGCGGTGAAGCGCATGCGGTAGGTCGGATAGGTGCCCGGCGCCTGGCCGGAGAGCAGGAACGAATCCATGCCTTCGCCCAGGTTCAAGGTGCGGTTGCGTACCGCTGTCTTGTACTCCTCGCGGTCGCGCGTCCAGTAATGGAAGATCGGCGCCCCGTTCTGCGGGAAGAATAAGATGCGATAGAACGGATGCGTCGAAATGCCGCTAATGGTGGCGGGCTGGTTGTAGGCCATGCCCGGCGGCGGATCCTCGGGCGTGAAGCCTCGCGTGACCAGCACGTCACGTTCATTCTGGCTGGCCGTGAAGAAGTGTGCGAAATTGGCCGGATTGTAGAGGCGGTAGCGCGGAATCTTGACAGGCGCAGGCGCTTCGGGAAGCCACATGCCAAAGCAGGACTGATCCTCACCCGCACCGGCGGTGTCTTTGGCCCACTCGCAGACCGCTTTGCGCGGCTCGCGGCCGCCGGCTGAACCGAAGGCAGGTTTGAAAGTCAGCGCCACGTTTGCGGTCAGCACATTACCGGATCCGCTGAAGCCCGAGTAGGCGGCATCCACCGAACAGGCGCTGTTCTGGAGCGGCGCCGCTGAACCGAGCGCGACCGGTGTGAGGTAGCTCACTCCCGCATCATCCAGCAAGGTGATCTGTCCGGTCTGCGGCCGCATTTCCACAATGCAGGCGCCGACGGAACTCGCGTAAGATTCGTGGAAGCGGAAGGCAGCTTTGGCTATGTCTGTCCAGCCGTTGGCGTCAGTGAAAGTGCCCGTGAACGTCTGCGTGACGGCAGCGCCCTGGAACGGCGAGAGTTCCAGGGCGTACGGCGGAACGTTGACGCCAGTCCCGCTGGAGAAATTCGCGGTCACCGTACGCGGCGCTGTCATTGCCACGCTTTGGGGATTGGTGGAACCCGCCATGTCACCAGAGAGGAATGAGAACGCGTAGCCGCTGGCGGGAGTCGCGGTCAACTCCACACTCGTGCCGAAGTTGTAATAGCCGTCGATTGAAGCCGGATTGGCCACTAGGGAGCCGCTAGCGGCAGGGTTAATCGCCATCGTCAGCAGATGCTGTGTCGTGAAATTTGCCGTATAAGTGACCGATTGTGCCGGCGCGACAATCACGCGTGGGTTGGCTGTGCCGCCGTCCTGCCACCCCGTCAGGGCGAGCCGTGTCCCGACCCCTGTGCTTTTGGACGAGAAGGTGATTGTGCAACTCGCATAGTTAAGCCACGGCAGAGTCTGCGGGCTCGTGTAGCTACCCGGCGCACAGCCAAATCCAGCTACCGTGAACACCTGGTTTGGTATGTTCGCCGCGATCGTCACAAAGACCGACGGCGGCGGAAGCGGCGGAGGCAACGCCGTAGCCGGCGTGGCGCGATCCACGTTTCCGTAGACGCTGTTTTGATTGCGGAGGATTTGGCCTGCCTGATTGATCGCCACAGGCGTGGCACTCATCGGAACCCCGCTGATCGTCGTCAGATTGTAGTTCGTTCCCGCTATGTGCAAGAACGGAATCACAGCCCCGGAGGATGCCGCCATGGTTCCAACAATATTGCTTGTGGCGCGATACCCAGAGGCTGCTGCGGCCGTCAGCGTCGCCGTCCCGGCCGCCGTGAACACCCGGTTCGGCGTGTTCGTCGTGATTGTTGCGAGGACGTCCGCCGATGCGCACTGTAGCAAAAACATGAACGCAATCGATATCACGAAATATTGAAACGTTCTGGAGAGGACTACGCAGACGTTTAAAGGCCACCTAAGCACACTCACCTCCGAAGGATCATCCCATCAGACCGCGGGGATTTCCGGTGAGAGGTGGCGGCTCTCTTAAAGGAGTATAGGCTTCTTTGATCTGGATCACAACTTCAATTCGAATCGAATGCGTGATGAATTTGAGTGTGGTCCGGTTGTATTGCAGATAGCGGCCGATCCATTGGGTGAATTCCGTCCCACTTGCTGGTCTTTTCGGCAAAGTGCGGATAGAATCCCATCGATTTTCCGTGTTGCACCAGAACGTGTTGGATTACCGATCGCGCTTGCCTCCAGTCGCTGGCGCCTGACACCGTGGGACGGATGGATGGGTCGAAGATCGGAGCCCAAACGATGCCCGGCGTGAGCGACCGGAGGCATCGGTCCAGTTTCGATATTGAACTGGCTACTGACTAGCAGGACCGGCCGCCGATGAAATATAGTAGTTGGCTGTATGAGCAAGCGAACTTCCATCGGCTCGTGGGCCTACACGATCGGCCCCTACGCCGCACATCCCATCGATTTTGACACCGTCTGCGATAAGCTCAAGGCGCTTGGCTTCGATGGCGTCGAGCTCGGAGCTTTTCCGCCACATCCCAATCCGGACTCGCTGCCGGAGAAATCGCAGCGCGCCGAACTGCGCGCAAAGATGAGCGAGAAAGGTCTCGGTTTCAGCGGAATGGCCGCCAACTTGTGGGGCGAGAAGCTGATCAACACCGACGACCAAACCAAGTACATTGCCGAGTTCCGGCGAAGTGCGGAGTTCGCCGGCGACCTCGGCATCCAGGGCATCCGCGTCGACTGCGTGCAGCCGCCCACGATTCACCGCGAACTCGATTACGCCACGGCAATGTCGCGTGTCGTGAATACCTGGAAGACGTGCTGCGATATCGCAGCGGAACGCGGCCAGTATGTGATGTGGGAGTTCGAGCCCGGCTTCGCCTTCAACAAACCCAGCGACGTCGTGCGCGTCCACGACGCGGTGGACAAGCCGAATTTCGGACTGCAGTACGACACCTGCCACGGCCACATGGTCGGCGTCGTTGGCGCCCGGCAGGAAGGCGTCAAGGAGGTCTTCGCGAGCCAGATCGATCTGATCCGCATGCTCGCGGGGCGCATCATTCACATTCACCTGATCGACTCCGACGGAAATTGCCACAAGGACGCGAACGGCGATGACGAGACCTCGGCACATCCCCCCTTCGGCGTTGGTTTTTTGAATTTCGACGAGATCGTGCCGGAACTGGTCAAGGTCTACAAACTGCCGCACGACTGGTGGACCATCGACCTGTGTTTCTGGCCCGACGCATGGGCAGCGACGGAAAGCTGCAAACGGCGCCTTGATGAATTGATCGCGAAATTTGGATAAAAGGAGCAGACATGAGCAAAGAACTGCGCATCGGAATGATCGGCTGCGGCTTCATGGGCCGCACGCACTCGAATGCATACAGACGTCTGAATAATTTTTTCCAGGTGGAACACAGGCCGGTCCTAAAGGCGGTCTGTGGACTCGAACCCGCGAAGACGCGAGTGTTCGCCGACACTTGGGGGTACGAACGCATCGAGGAGGATTGGCACAAGCTGGTCGACGCCGACGACATTGATCTGATCGACATCGGTTCGCCGAACTTCACGCACCACGAAATCGCGCTGGCCGCGGCAAAGCGCGGCAAGATGGTGATATGCGAAAAGCCGCTCGCAATGAGCGTCGCGCAGGCCGAGGAGATGGCACTCGCCGTCGAAACGGCGGGCGTTCCCAACATGGTCGGGTACAACTACCGCCGGGTGCCCTCCATCTCGCTGGCCAAGCAATTGGTGGACGAAGGCCGCGTGGGCCGCACCTTCCACTATCGTGCGACGTACTTCCAGGACTGGACGATTTCGGCCGACGTTCCGCTAGGCGGCGACGCGCTGTGGCGCCTCGACGCGAGGATGGCCGGTTCCGGAGTGACCGGCGATTTGCTGGCCCATTCGATCGACACGGCGATGTGGCTCAACGGCCCGATCGCACGCGTGACCGCGAAGACGCAGATCTTCGTCAAGGAACGCAAACACGCGCTCACCGGCAAGATGGAAAAGGTGACCATCGACGATGCCTGCATGTTCCTGGCGGAGTTCGCCAACGGATCGATTGGCACGTTTGAATCGACGCGCTATGCGCGCGGCCGCAAGAACTTCAACACGTTCGAGATGAATGGGTCTGATGGCAGTTTGTACTTCGACCTGGAAGAGCCGGAGTATCTGCAATTTTTTGAGTATAAGCAGTTGCAGTCCGGCAAGAAAGTGGAATCGCATCTGACGGGCTGGCGCAAGATCCATACGACCAATTCCGAGCATCCCTACATGAGCCACTACTGGGTGCCGGGCACGTGCATCGGTTACGAACACACATTTCTAAATGCGATGGCGGATTTTGTGATCGGCATCGAAACCGGCAAACCCGCTCAGCCGGATTTCCGCTGCGCCGTGAAAACACAGAGGGTGTGCGACGCGGTGATCGAATCCGCGCGCAGCGGACAGTGGGTAGAGACCGGAGTCTCAGCGGAGAATTCATGAGCACATTCAGCAGACGCCAGGCGCTTACGGGCGCGGCGGCCAACCTCTTGATCGTCCGGCCGGAGACCGCGTTCAGCTATCAGGCAAATTCCAAAGTCACGTTCGGAATCATTGGGACAGGCGGCCGCGGACGTTACGACGGCGCGCACATGACCAGGGACGCCAACGCCCAACTCGCCGCGATTTGCGATCTCTATCCGGACCGCATCGACCTGGCCAAGACGGAGATTCCCGGCGGCGACAAAGTGCCGTCCTATAAGGACTTCAAGGAACTGCTGGCGCAGCCAGGACTCGACGCCGTGTTGATTACGACGCCGGTGTATCTGCATCCGGTTCACTTTGAAGCCGCCGTCGCCGCCAAGAAACATATCTACTGCGAAAAGCCGGCGGGCGCGGACATCGCCGGAGTGAAGCGCCTCTTGGCTGCCTCGGAGAAAGCGGACAAGTCGAAGACCATCCAGTTCGGCTTTCAGCAGCGTTACAGCCCGGAGTATTTGACCGCAGAGAAGATTCTGCGCGAAGGCAGGATGGGCGAACTGACGATGATGGAGAGTTTTTGGGTACTCGGCGGGTTGCCGCCAAGGGGTCCGTCGAAGAGTCAGGATGCGCCGGAAGTGCGCAAGCTGCGGCAGTGGGGCGCTTGGATGTCGGAGTCCGGCGGCGCGATCGTGGAGCAGGACTGCCACGGCGTCGATACGCTCAACTGGTTCGCCGGGAACCATCCCGTGCGCGCCGTCGGCACGGGTGGATTGCGCTACAAGCCGGCGTACGGCGATTGGGATTCCGACCATCACAACATCACTTACTACTATCCGAATAACATGGAAGGCTGGTTGATCAGCATCAAGCACACGTGCGGCTTCCGCGATGTGAAGGAGCGTTTCTACGGATCGAAAGGCATGCTTGAGACCGCGCGCACGTACTACAGATTCCATGGCCCGACGGCGAATGCTGCATACAAGCATGCCGACGATCTCACCGACAGCAGCCAGATCGAGAGGCGTGAATCCAAGCGCGAGATCACCATTGACGCGATTGAAGTCTTCTTCAAGAGCATCGTGGACAAGAAGCCACACAATATGGCGAAGGCCGCGGCGGAGAGCACGTTGACATCCATCCTGGGACGCATGGCGTATCAAAAGAAGCGCGAAGTGACCTGGGACGAGATGATGAAGTCGGCGTAAATTCGCGCCGTTTAGCGATACAGTCCTCGAAGCTGGTTCCAGCGCACGCGGAGCGGGTCGAGAAACGCGTTCAACCCGCTCGCCGTGCTGACTTTGGTGCCCTCTACATTGGCCCAGCGCACGGGCACTTCCACAGCAGGAATGTCGAGCAGTTTTGCGATGAAGAGATCTTCGACGTCGAAGCCGAAGGTATCCAATCGCTGGCGCTGGAACACCTCGCGCGCCGCGGAAGCCTCATAGAGCTTGAAACCGCATTGCGTGTCGAGAAACGGCAGACCCGTAATCACTCGCATAATTAAGTTGAAGAAGCGTCCAGCGATTTCGCGCGCTGCCGATTGGTGCACCGAGACGAGCGAGCGGTTGACGGCACGCGAACCGATTGCGATACGGGCGGAGTGGCGTTGGGCTGCATCGGTCAACTTGCTCAACTCTTCGATCGGCGTCGACAGATCGGCGTCACTGAAGAGCACCCATTCGCCGCGCGCCTCCAGCATGCCATGGCGCACCGCATAGCCCTTCCCGCGATTGCCGGGATTGCGCAGCAGCCGCAAGCGCGCATCGGCCCAGTTTTCGACGAGCGCCGCCGTTCCGTCGCTCGAACCATCGTCCACGACGATGACTTCGCAGAAGTCAAAGCGCCGCGCATCGGCATACGCCAGCACAGCGTTCAGCGTGAGTGGGAGCCGGCGCTCTTCGTTAAAAGCTGGGATGACGATGGTGATCGAGTGCAACTGTTCATTATAATGGCTAGTTACGAGGAGATTCTATTGCCGCTCGAAGATGAGCTTTTGAAACAGCGCGTGGAGCGCACCAGACAGATTGATGCGCTCGGATTCAAGCCTTACGGGCAGCGCTTCGATTTTACTCATAGCATTCCGCAGGTCCTTCAGGAGTACGGCGCAAAGACGGCCGAAGAGTTGGAAACGCGCGTCGAAGTGAAGATTTGCGGACGCATCCAGACTGTGCGACGGATGGGCAAAGCCGGGTTTCTGCACCTGATGCAGAACGGCGAACGCCTACAGGTGTACCTGAAGAAAGATGCCGTCGGCGAGAAGGATTTCGAGCTGTATAAACTGCTCGACATCGGGGACATCATCGGCGTCGACGGCTACCTGTTCCGCACGCGCACGGGCGAACTCTCGGTTCACGCCGAACGCCTGTACTTCCTGGCGAAGACGCTGTTGAACATGCCGGAGAAATTTCATGGCCTCGAGGATGTGGAGACGCGCTACCGGCAACGCTATCTCGACCTGATCTCGAATCCCGACGTCCACGGTATCTTTCGGACGCGCGCGCGCATCATCGGCTCGATTCGCCGCCAACTCGAAGAGCGCGGCTTCATCGAAGTGGAGACGCCGATGATGCAGTCGCAATACGGCGGTGCGGCGGCACGCCCGTTTGTCACGCATCACAATACGCTCGACATGGATCTCTATCTGCGCATCGCGCCGGAGTTGTATCTCAAGCGCCTTGTGGTCGGCGGACTCGACCGGGTCTTTGAGATCAACCGCAACTTCCGCAACGAGGGCATCTCCACGCACCACAATCCGGAGTTCACGATGCTGGAGTTTTATCAGGCATACACGGACTACCTCGGCCTGATGGATCTCACACAGCAATTGCTGACGCAGACCGCGATCGATGCAACAGGCTCGGCGGTCGTGGAGTACGACGGCAAGCAACTCGACTTCGGCAACATCCTGCGTATCTCGATGCGCGAGGCGGTAGTGCATTTCTGGAACAAGCCCGACAAGCCCACGCTCGAGGATGTAAAGAATCCCGAGTGGCTGGCGCGCTACTCGCACAAGACGACGTCCGGCGAGCGCCTGGTGGAGATTTTCGAAAACATCGTGGAAGAGCAACTCGTCCAGCCGACGATCGTCTACGATTACCCCGTTGAAGTTTCGCCGCTATCGAAGAACAAGCCCGACGAACCCGAGTTCGTAGAGCGTTTCGAGATCTTCGCCGGCGGGATGGAAATCGGCAACGCGTTCACCGAATTGAACGATCCTCAGGAGCAGCGGCGCCGCTTCGAAATGCAGATTGCGATGCGCGAGCGCGGCGACGACGAAGCGCACCAGATGGATGAAGACTACATCCGCGCGCTGAGTTACGGCATGCCGCCCACCGGCGGCGAAGGCCTCGGCATCGACCGCATTACGATGCTGCTGACGAACTCCAAATCGATTCGCGACGTGATCCTGTTTCCGCTGCTGCGTCCGGAAGGTCCAATCGGGCTCGTCGACCAATTGCGCGAATTGGAGTAGATGGCCTCCGTTAACAATTTCGAATGGTTCGTCGCCCGGCGCTACCTCAAGGCTAAGCGCAAGCAGGCAGTGATCTCGCTGATCACCGTCATCTCGATCGCCGGCGTCGCCGCGGGAGTAATGGCGCTGGTGATCGCACTGGCCGTGAACAACGGCTTTCGGAATACTTTGCAGCGCAATCTGCTGGGCGCGACTGCGCATGTGAGCGTGCTCGAAAAAGAACCGGGCTATGGCATCGAGAATTGGGAAACGCTGATCCCGAAACTGCGTGCGTTGCCGCACGTCACTGGAGCGGCGCCTTCGCTCTACGGCAACGTCATGGTTTCCGGACCGGGCCGTGCGGCGGGCGCGGTGCTAAAGGGCATCGACGTGAAAAGCGAGTTGCAGATGAGCGGAATTCTGCGCCATCTCAAGGAAGGCTCGCTCGATGGACTGCGCAGCGGTGATCCGCGGCCGGGCATCGTGATCGGTTCCAAACTGGCGCAATCGACAGGCATGATGCTCAACAGCATCGTCACCGTGATCAGTCCGCAGGGTGAGTTGACGCCGTTCGGACCGAAGCTCACGCCGTTCAAGTTTCGCGTCGTGGGTATTTTCGAATCGGGCTTCTTCGATCTCGATTCGACATGGGCCTACACGTCCCTGCCCTCCGCGCAGAAGGTTTTGTTCCTGAACGATGTGGTCAACGCGATCGAGATGAAGGTGGACGACATCTACCTGGCGCCGGAGATCGCGAAGTCCGCGGAAGCTGTCGCCGGTCCAAGACTCGCCGCCACGCATTGGCAGGAACAGAATCGCCAGTTGCTCAACGCGCTGCGGATGGAGCGCGCGGTCACGATCATCACGATCGGCTTGATCCAGCTCGTCGCTGCGCTGAACATTTTGATCACGCTCGTGATGATGGTGATGGAGAAGCACAAGGACATCGCGATTCTGGTTTCGATGGGCGCGCGCAAGGAGCAGATCCGGAAGATCTTCATGCTGCAAGGCGTGATTATTGGCGCGATCGGCGCGGCAATCGGCTTGGCCGTCGGCTACACGTTGTGCTATCTCGCCAATCGCTATCACTGGATTACGCTGGATGAAGAGGTCTATTCGCTCGCGTTCGTTCCGTTCGAACCGCGCTGGGTCGACGGCCTGTGGATCGCCGCGGCGGCTTTGCTGGTCAGTTTTCTGGCGACGCTGCATCCGGCCCGCAGCGCTACGACCGTTTCTCCTGTCGAATCGCTGCGTTACGAGTAGGCCACAGTATAGGTTACCCTTTAGACATCAATGAAGGGTTCCCGCGCTTACCAATTAGTTGCCTTGCTGACCAGAATTCTGCTGCGCATTTTGTTTCGCGCGCGGATCCTGGGCAGCATCGGGCAACATGACAGGCTGCTGATTATCGCCAACCATCAGTCGTTTCTGGACGGCATCACTCTGGGCGCATTCCTGCCCGTTGCACCGACCTGGCTGGTGCACACGCAGATCGCCGAACGCTGGTTTTTCGCAATCGGACTGCGCTTCCTGCCGCACTATGTGGTGGACACGAACAGCCCGCTGGCGATCAAGGCGATGGTGCATCTGGTCGAACAGGGCAAGCCCGTCATGATTTTCCCGGAGGGACGCATCACGCAGACCGGCGGCCAGATGAAGGTCTATGACGGTCCCGCGTTTGTCGCCGCAAAGACCGGCGCCGATGTAGTCGTCGCTCATATCGACGGACTGGTCTATTCGAAGGTCAGCCGCATGGCGGGCGACTTTCCGAAGCAGTGGTTTCCGCGTGTCACGGTAACGCTTTGTCCGTCGCGTACGATTCCGATGCCGGAGGGTAAGACGCCACGCATCCGCCGCCGCCGCGCTTCGGAAAACATGCGCCGCATTATGCAGGAGGCTGTGGTCTACGCGCACCAACCTACGACGCTCTATGAAGCATTTCTCGACGCCATCGAACTGCATGGGCGCGGGCGCGAGATGGTGGAAGACGTCACGCGCAAATGGACTTTCGGCGATCTGCTGAAAGGCGCCCTCGCGCTCGGCCGCATCACACGAAAATTGAGCGCTCCGGATGAACGCGTCGCTGTCATGCTGCCGAACTCCGGCGCACTGCTCTCGCTGTTGTTCGGGATGTTCGCCACCAGGCGTGTGCCAGCGGTACTCAATTTCACGTCGGGCGCCGAGGGCATACAGAACGCCTGCGCGGTGGTCCAGGCGCGCACGCTGATCACCTCGCGCGCCTTCGTCGAGAAGGCCAAACTCGGAGCGGTCCTGGAACGTGTCAAAGGTGTCGACATTCGCTATCTCGAAGATCTGCGCGCCACGCTCACGCTGGCCGACAAGCTTTGGATCGTGTGGTCGCTGCGTTTTCCGCGCAGCGCGATGGCGGCGGTGAAGCCGAACGATCCGGCCGTCGTGCTATTCACTTCCGGCTCCGAGGCCAAGCCCAAAGGCGTCGTGTTGAGTCACGATGCGATCATCAAGAACACGGTACAGACCAAGGCAATCATCGAATACACTTCGCGCGACAGGTTTTTCAATGCACTGCCAATGTTTCACTCCTTCGGGTTGTGCACGTTTACGATCCTTCCGATGCTCGCCGGGGCGCGCAACTTTCTCTATCCCACGCCGCTGCACTACCGGGTAATTCCGGAGTTGATCTACGACCGCGACTGTACTGCGTTCGGCTGCACAACCACCTTCCTGGCGAACTACATGCGAATGGGCCACCCCTACGACTTCCGGACGATGCGGCTGCTGATTGTCGGGGCGGAGAAACTCACCGAAGAGGTGCGGCGCGGCGCGGTCGACAAATTTGGCGTGCGGCCGATCGAGGGCTATGGCGTGACCGAGTGCGCACCGATTCTGGCGGGCAATTGCCCGCTCGCTTACAAGGCTGGCACGGTGGGACAGTTGTTGCCCGGCATCGAACACAAGCTGGAGAGCGTGCCGGGCATCGAAAACGGCGGCGTGCTGCACGTGCGTGGACCCAACATGATGCTCGGCTATCTTCGCGACGACAGGCCCGGCGTACTGCAACCACCTTCGTCGAGCTACGGCGCGGGCTGGTATAACACCGGCGACGTGGTCACGATCGACGATGAAGGCTTCATCACGATACAAGGCCGCATGAAGAGATTCGCAAAGGTTGCCGGCGAAATGATCTCGCTCGAAGTGGTGGAAAAGATCGCGCTGAAGGCATCGCCGAACCATCTGCACGCTTCGGCATCCGCGCAGGTTGCGGGGCGCGGCGAGATGCTCTTCTTGTTCACGCAGGATCCCGAGTTGCGTCGCGACCAGATCTTGCAGGCGGCACGCGAACTGGGCGCTCCCGATCTGGCCGTTCCAAAAAAGATCGTCCACCTTCCGAAACTGCCGCTGCTCGGCACGGGCAAGAAAGACTACGTGACGCTGAATAAGCTGGCGCAGGAAGAAGCCGCGCGATGAACGCAAGGCTCAAGGAGCAGCGCGGCTGGTATTTCTACGACTGGGCCAACTCGACATTTTCGGCAACGGTCGTCACGTTATTTCTCGGTCCGTATCTGACGGAACTGGCCAAAGCTGGAGCCGACGGCGCGGGCCACATTTTTCCGCTGGGCCTCGAAGTCGACTACCGTTCGTATTGGAGCTACCTGATCGCGCTCTCGGTCATGACGCAAGTCGGCGTACTGCCGGTGCTCGGCGCGATCGCCGATTACAGTCACAAGAAGAAACTGCTAATGGGGCTCTTCGCGTACATCGGCGCGGGCGCGACAGCTGCGATGTACTTTCTGCAAGGCTCGGGGTACCTCTGGGGCGGCTTCCTGTTCCTGCTGGCGAACCTCGCGTTTGGCGCGTCGATCGTCATGTACAATTCGTTCCTGCCTGAGATCTCCACTCTGGAAGAGCGCGACGATGTGTCCTCGAAGGGCTGGGGCCTGGGATACCTCGGAGGCGGCATCATGCTCGCCCTCAATCTGCTGATGTTCCAGAATGCGGCGGCGCTCGGATTGACGGAGGCGCTGGCAATCCGCATCAGCCTTGGCGTGGCCGGATTGTGGTGGGCGGGTTTTACGCTGATTCCGCTGCTGACGCTGCGCAATCGCGTGCCGCTGCGCAAACCGCCCGCGGGCGAACACCTCATGGGCGTTGGCTTCCGGCAGATCTACAAGACGGTGCGCGAGTTGCCCCGCTTTCCACAGACACTGATGTTTCTGCTCGCTTACCTGATTTACAACGACGCGATTCAGGCTGTGATTACGCTCTCCGCACAGTTCGGCAGCGAAGAACTGCACATGCCGATGTCTGAGTTGACAATGGCAATTCTGATGATTCAGTTCGTTGCATTTGCCGGCGCGTTCGCGTTCAACTACATTGCCAAGGCCATCGGCAGCAAGCGTGCCGTCATGCTTGCGCTGGTAGTCTGGACGCTGGTCATCCTGGCAATGTATTTCCTGATCTACGACAGCAAGGGCTTCTTCATCATGGGCGCCGTCGTGGCCATCGTTTTGGGCGGCAGCCAGGCGCTGAGCCGCTCGCTGTATTCAGTGATGATTCCGAAGGGCCAGGAGGCCGAATTTTTCAGTCTTTACGAAATCAGCGACAAAGGCACAAGCTGGCTTGCGCCGCTGATGTTTGGACTCGCATTGCAATACACGCAGAGCTTCCGGCTCGCCGCGCTTTCGCTGGCCATCTTCTTCATCGTGGGCTTCTTTCTACTGGCCCGAGTCAATGTAAAGAAGGCAACAATCGAAGCCGGAAACGAGCCGGCTTAGGGCGTTGTGCTAACCTCGTTTTTTCAGGACATTTCAAACTTTGTGCGGCATCGCTGGATTCACTCATACAAGCTATAGACCCGACCCCGAGCGGATCCAACGCGCCACCATGTGCCTGCGGCACCGCGGTCCAGATCAACAGGGTGTCGCCTCAGGCGTAGCCGCTTCGATCGGCGCAGTGCGGCTGAGCATCATCGATCTGGCCGGCGGCGAGCAGCCGATCTACAGCGACGATCGCGACACGGTGATCGCCTTTAACGGCGAGATTTACAATCATGCCGAAATTCGCATCGAACTCGAAGCACGCGGCCATCGCTTCCGCTCGCGTTGCGACACCGAGGTCGTGCTGCGCGCATTTCTAGAATGGGACACGGCGGCCTTCGCGCGCTTGCGCGGCATGTTCGCGGCGGCGCTGTGGTGCGAATCGCGCAAGCGGCTTGTGCTCGTGCGCGACCGCGTCGGCATCAAGCCGCTGTACATTTGCCGGCGCGGCCGCGAGCTCTATTTCGGCTCGGAGTTGAAGGCGATTCTCGTGCATCCCGAAATCGAGCGGAAGCTCGACAGGCAGGGCTTTGAGCACTATCTCTCGTTCAACTATGTACCCTGCCCCTACACGCTCGTCGCGGGCATCGGCAAGCTGCCGCCCGGGCATTGGTTGGAGTGGAAAGACGGCGAGGTGCGCAGCGAGGCCTATTGGCGCGTGGAGTTTCAGCCGCGCCCGCGGCCACTCGGCGAGGCCAAGGAAGAGTTGGACGGATTGCTCAAGGCTTCCGTGCGCGAGCATATGCTCGCCGACGTGCCTTTGGGCGTGTGGTCGAGCGGCGGCCTTGATTCGTCGACCATGGTGCACTACGCCTCGCAGGCGAGCCCGGCGCAACTGAAAACATTTTCCGTCTCGTTTCTAGGCCGGAGCTTTGACGAGAGCCGCTACTTCCGCGAGATTGCACAGCGCTACGGCACGGACCATCACGAGTTCGATCTCAACCCGCAGGCCGATCTCGTCACGGCGATCGAACAGATCGTCCAGTTCGCCGATGAGCCCAGCGCCGACGCCGGCGCGCTGCCGGTCTGGTTTTTGTCGAAGATGACGCGCGAGCATGTCACTGTCGCGCTCAGTGGCGAGGGCGCCGACGAACTGTTTGGGGGCTACTACACCTACCTCGCCGACCGTTACGCACGCCTGCTGCGCTGGACCCCCGCACCGTTGCGCAAGCTCGGCATCAACCTTTTGAAGCTCTGGCCTGTCTCCGACGAAAAGATCAGCCTGGAGTACAAGCTCAAGCGTTTTCTCGAAGGCTCGCTGCTGAACGCCGACGAGGCGCACGTGTATTGGAACGGGGCTTTTTCCGGCGCTCAGAAACAGGAACTGCTGCGGCATCCCGGCAACGCCAATCTGGCAAGCCTGTACGAGGACTGGCCCGGCGCGCAGGGCATCAACCGCTATATCCGTTTCGATCAATCGAACTACCTGCCGGACGACATCCTGTACAAGTGCGACCGCATGAGCATGGCGCACTCGCTCGAAGTGCGGCCGGCGTTTCTCGACCACCGCATCGTCGAGTTCGCCGCTACGCTGCCGCTGGAACACAAGATCAAGGGCTCGTCGTTGAAGCATGTCCTACGCGAGTTGATGCGCGACAAATTGCCGCCCTCCGTGATCCAGCGCGGCAAGGAGGGCTTCGACATCCCGAGCCACGATTGGTTCCGCGGCCCGCTGCGCGCGCTGCTGCTCGACACGCTCACGCCCGAGGCGATCCGCGCCACCGGCCTGTTTCACGAAGAGGCGGTCGCAGCGCTAATTCGCATGCACATGGAACGCCGTGCTAACTTCGGATTTCAGCTTTGGGGACTTCTGATTTTCTTCCTGTGGATTCGTCAATGGAATATTCAAGTGGAGCCGGCCGCCAACCCGGTGAGCACGGACGCCTCTTCGGTCTCCCTTTTGAACTGATCGTCGTCATTTTTGCCGCTCTCGTTTTTCTCGGCACGAGTGTCAGCCCACCGTCTTTGATGGACGACGTGGACGGCGTGCAGGCGCAGATCGCGCGCAACATGCTCGAATCCGGCGATTGGGTCACGGCGCGCCTCGACGGCGTCGCCTATCTCGAAAAATCGCCGCTCAAATATTGGATGATCGCCGTTTCGTACATGCTCTTCGGCGTGCACGACTGGGCCGCGCGCCTGCCGCTGGCGCTCTCCGTGATAGCGCTGTGCTGGCTAACGGCGCGCATCGGACGCTGGGCCTTTTCGCCGCTCGCGGGCTTCTACGCGGGACTGTCGCTGGCCACCTGCATCGGCCTGTTTCTGTTTACGCGGATCCTGATCCCCGATGCGATTCTGACCGGCACCATCGCCCTGGCGCTGTGGTCGCTGCTGCGCGCGCTGGAGGACGAGGAAGCGCACCCGGAGCGCTGGTCCGCCGTGCTGGCGTGCTCGATCGCAACAGGCCTGTTGTTGAAGGGTCTCATCGCCGCGGTCTTCCCTGTGGCGGCTGCGGTCATTTATCTCGCCGTCACGAAGCAACTCTTCGTGCGGCGCACATGGCAGCGCCTGCATCCATGGCGCGGCGCGCTGATCATTCTCGCGATCGCGGCGCCCTGGCACGTGCTGGCAACGCTGCGCAATCCGCCGTATTTCGACTTCACGATGAAGAGCGAAGCGGGCCACTATCACGGTTTTTTTTGGTTCTACTTCTTCAACGAGCATGTTTTCCGCTTTCTGAACATGCGTCATCCGCGCGACTACAATACTGTTCCGCGCCTGGCCTTCTGGCTCTTTCATCTGCTTTGGCTGTTCCCGTGGAGCGTCTTCTTTCCGGCCACGCTGAAGCTTGGATACAAGCCGCTGGACCGCGCGGGGAGGATGAGACTCCTCGCGGTATGCTGGATCGGCTTCATTCTTGGCTTCTTTACTTTTTCGACGACGCAGGAGTATTACTCGATGCCGTGCTATCCCGCGCTGGCGCTGCTGCTCAGCTGCGCGTTGGCGCGCGGCGGCAAGACAATCGAATGGGGACGGCACGCGCTGGCGGGCATTGCGCTGCTATGCGCCATCGCCGTCGCCGCGATTCTCGCGCAAGTCTGGACGCTGCCGGCGCCGGGCGACATCGCGCAGGCACTCACACAGAATCCCGACGCCTACACGCTTTCGCTCGGCCACATGGGCGACCTGACTTTGGCCTCGTTCGCGTACCTACGCCTTCCGCTTGCCGTGGCCGGCATCGCGTTTTTGGCCGGCGGACTGGGTTGTCTGTTTCTGCGCGGACGCCAGGCGGTACTGGCCATCGCGGTGATGATGACGTTGTTCTTCCACGCGGCCCGGCTGGCTCTTGTCGTCTTCGATCCGTACCTCGCCTCGCGCCCGCTGGCCCAGGCGTTGCTGGAGGCGCCGCCCGGAACACTGATCGCCGACAACCAGTACTACACGTTTTCGTCGGTTTTCTTTTATACGAACCGCACGGCGCTGCTGCTGAACGGACGCGTGAACAATCTGGAGTATGGCTCGTACGCACCCGGCGCTCCGCGCGTGTTCATCGACGACGAAGAGTTCCGCGCACGCTGGCAGACTGCGGAACGCTATTACCTCCTGGCGGAGAAGCCCGCGGTGGCGCGCATCGAAAAGCTGGTGGGGGCCGGCGCGTTGCTCGTGGTGAAGGCAAGCGGCGGAAAGTACCTGTTTACGAATCGGCGCTAGACTGGAAGAATGTCGCGATGCATCTTGCTCCTTTTCCTTGCTTCGACGCTGGGTTTGTTTGCCCAGGGTGGATCAAGTCCAGGCAGGTTTATGCTGAAGATTCCGCCGGACCTCAAGCAGTTCCTTGCATTGACAGACGCGCAGGCAGATGCGGTAAGCCAATTATTCAACAACAATCAGGTGTTGGCCTCCGAGAAGTCAGTTCGGATATCACAGGTGCAGCGCGAAATCGCCGATGAGTTGAATAAAGATCCGCTCGACCCGATGTCGATTGGCGTCCGTTACGCGGAGATCGAGGCGATCCGGCGCGGACTCGATGCCGAATCGGAGCGCATGCGAATTGCCGTGCGCGCCGTGTTGACGGAGCCGCAGAAAGTGAAGTTGAAAACGTTGGAAGAAGCCAGCAAATTGAGTTCGACGATCTCATCGGCCGTATGCTTTGGATTTCTGGACCCAACTTCAGGCTCGATGCCGCGCCTTGGAGCGAGTTTCACAAATGTACTGACTGCCATGCCCATTCCGTCGTACTTTGGGACATATTCCGGATGCGGCGTTCCGACAATGCTCACTTTCAACCCAGGCCCGCTGGCAGAGCCGACGCAGAAATAGCACGGAGATCCTCATGGACGAAAAAGCTTTCTTCAACGAATCCCCCACCACCAGGACGGCGACACTGAATTGCCCGTATTGCCGGACGCCGGACACTTACGAGCTGCGTTGGCTGCTGCGGACCAAGAAGGACCGGCTGCCGGGCGGCGCCGACGAGCGCGACCGCGCGCGTTTTCAAAAGGCGCAGAGTTACATGGTGCTGCTCGATGACAAGGCCATGTGCAAGAACATGCGCTGCCGGAAACGCTTTGACATCTCCGGCGTAAAGACGATGGCGTTTGTTTGAGTGAACATAGATCTCCATCATCGGGTGGAGTGACCGGGATTTCGCCCGGCCACCCTCCCACACCACCGGACGTGCGGTTTTCCGCATCCGGCGGTTGAACCAAAGGCGATCTAACGAGCCTCAAGGTCTCGTACATTGCTCTCCGTCGAGAGGTTCGCAGAGCTCCGGCATCGTCTCCTCGCGTTCAGACTTCCGCGGCTGCACCGCCTGATCCGAAAGCACTCCCGGGCTCTCGCCACCGTAGTTGTGACGTCCCGCGATTCGAGTTCGCTTATTGCGCCGGCCTCCAGTTCCTCCTCTAGCTCCAATGCATTGGTCCTTCGGCCCTTCGCTCCACCGTCATTACAACGGCTTCTTCGCTACTACGGCCTCTGCTGACTTCTCCTCCACTCTCATGCAAGAGATCTCCCCAGGTAAGGTGCAGAATCTGTCCCCTCGTGCCGACTGGCTGTACCTGATGCGTCTTGATGATCTTTGGGCTTCGCTGTTTGGCGCCAGCTTGCCGCCCGCACCCGGCCTCACTGCCAGTTCGTGTCCCTACGGTCGAGAGTTTGCTACGCGCTTCTTTCGGCTTCGCCTCGCGGCTACGCCTTGCGTTTCGCTACGGTTGCCTTCATCGGCTCCGATTGGCTCCTTTCATCCAATTAGATTCTGCCCATGCTGGGCACACATCGGGTGGAGTGACCGGGATTTCGCCCGGCCACCCTCCCACACCACCGGACGTGCGGTTTTCCGCATCCGGCGGTTGAACCAAAGGCGATCTAACGAGCCTCAAGATCGGTTGGAAACAAGAAGCCGTATCTCCGCAGTTTCGCGTGGCTGATGGCGGTGTTGATTACAGGATGCACCGCCATCGCCCATGCTCCGCGACTGCTGCCGACCACGCCTAAGTGCCGGTCCCGCGTGATGCCAAGCTGCCGTAACTTTCGCAGTCGTCCCCGCGTGTCGTGCCATCGCAACCAGAAACACTTCCGAATGTGCCGTCGAACCCAGCTTTCCAGGTCGCGAATCCGGGTCCGTGCTTCGACCAGCCGGAAGTACCCCCACCAGCCACGCACGTAGCGGTTCCAATCGTCACGCAGTTGTTTACTGCTGCGACTTCGCCGCGCATCCCAGAGTTCGCGAACCCGGTCCTTGAATCGTTCGACACTCTCCGGTGCTATTCCGATCCGCTTCTTGCAGTCCAGTCGAAAGCCCAGGAACTTACGTTCCCAAACCCTCCCCGTTCCGCTCTTGGCGGCATTCACCTTCAACCGCAGATGCTTCTCGATCCAGCCCTGTATCGAAGCCAGCGTTCGCTCCGCCGCCGCTTGACTGCCTACGTAGATATTGCAGTCATCGGCATAGCGGCAGAAGCTGTGCTGCCTCCGCTCCAGTTCCTTATCGAGCGCGTCCAGGTAGATGTTGGCCAGCAATGGAGACAGCGGTCCGCCTTGCGGCGTTCCCTCCACGCTTTTCGTCACCACCCCGTTCACCATGCTTCCCCGCCGCAGGTATTTCCCAATCAGTTGCAACACCCGTTTGTCCCGGATCACTTCCGCGATCCGGCCTATCAGGATGTCGTGATTGACGTGGTCGAAGAACTTGGCGATGTCTAGATCCACCACCCAGTCCTTCCCTCCCTGCGCATATTGCTGTGCGGCTCGCACGGCGTCCTGTGCGCTGCGCCCCGGCCGGAATCCGTAACTGTGCCCGCTGAATTGCGGATCGAAGACCGGTGTCAGCACTTGCAATAACAACTGCTGTATGAACCGGTCCTGTACCGTCGGGATGCCCAGTGTCCGCGTGCCCCCGCTTGGCTTCGGTATCTCTACACGCCTCACGGGACTTGGAACGTAGGTCCCCTTCAGAAGTTTGTCTTTGAGGATCCACCAGTTCGCCTGAAGATGCGATTCCAGTTGCGCCGTCGTCATCCGATCGATACCCGCCGCTCCCCGGTTGCGTTTCACCGCCGCCAGCGCTTGCGCGTAGTTCTCGTCCCGTACGGCTGTTTCCATTAACGTCTCGTACATTGCTCTCCGTCGAGAGGTTCGCAGAGCTCCGGCATCGTCTCCTCGCGTTCAGACTTCCGCGGCTGCACCGCCTGATCCGAAAGCACTCCCGGGCTCTCGCCACCGTAGTTGTGACGTCCCGCGATTCGAGTTCGCTTATTGCGCCGGCCTCCAGTTCCTCCTCTAGCTCCAATGCATTGGTCCTTCGGCCCTTCGCTCCACCGTCATTACAACGGCTTCTTCGCTACTACGGCCTCTGCTGACTTCTCCTCCACTCTCATGCAAGAGATCTCCCCAGGTAAGGTGCAGAATCTGTCCCCTCGTGCCGACTGGCTGTACCTGATGCGTCTTGATGATCTTTGGGCTTCGCTGTTTGGCGCCAGCTTGCCGCCCGCACCCGGCCTCACTGCCAGTTCGTGTCCCTACGGTCGAGAGTTTGCTACGCGCTTCTTTCGGCTTCGCCTCGCGGCTACGCCTTGCGTTTCGCTACGGTTGCCTTCATCGGCTCCGATTGGCTCCTTTCATCCAATTAGATTCTGCCCATGCTGGGCACACGCCTCCGGTCGCTCGCGCTCCCGGCACTGTTGAAACGGCTCCCACTGCCACGGGGCACAACACCAAACGGTGCCGGAAGCGATAGCGACCGGAGGCGGCGATTGTCCCGGATGTGTGGAACAGGCCAAGGGGGCCTGTTGCAGAACAGTGGTCCGCCCTCCGCGTGCGTAAGACAAACTGCCAGTTGCTGAACGGCTTGGGATTTGGGACAATAACTCATCAACTTGTACGAAGTTGTACCTATCCGGGACAGAGCGCAAGCTGCGTGTTTCGCGATAGGAAGAGAATCAGGAGAAAAGTAGTGAAAGAAAAAGGTGTAGTGAAGTGGTTTAACGCCGCCAAGGGCTATGGATTTATCCAGCGCTCAACAGGCGAGGATGTATTCGTTCATTATTCGGCGATCGAAATGAACGGCTATCGTACTCTGGACGAGGGTACAGAGGTGGAGTTTGAGGTGAAGACGGGACCTAAGGGTCTGCAAGCCGAGAACGTCTCCCGGCCCTAGTCGATACAGAACATCAAAATTTGAAAAAAGGCCGTCAGCGTCGACGGCCTTTTTCTTTGCCCGCCGCTTTCGCTTCGAACACTCCTCCGCCGTAACCCGATAAAATAATGGTGTGGCCACACTTGCCTTCCAGGACGCGCGCGCCTGTGTAATTCGAGAACTCCGCGAGGCTCCGCTGCCCGCCGTGGAGTCCGTCGACATAGCGCACGCCCCGGGGCGAGTCCTTGCCGAAGCCGTTCGCGCCGATCGGGATTACCCCGCCTCGACGCGCTCGGTGCGCGACGGGTTCGCCGTGCGCAGCGGCGATCTTCCGGCGGAACTGCGCGTCACCGGAGAAGTCCGCGCGGGCGAAGCGGTCACGCGCTCCGTCGGTCCCGGAGAAGCAATTGAGATTATGACAGGCGCGCCCGTGCCCGCCGGCGCCGATGCCGTCATCATGGTGGAGCACGTCGAGCGCGAAGGCGACCGCATCCGCTCCCGCATCGTACCCCAACCTGGCGAATACCTCAACCCGAAAGGAGCGGAGGCGCGCCGCGGCGACCTGCTGCTCAAAGCGGGCGCACGAATTGGCTTCGCCGAAGTGGCGCTGCTCGCCACGGCCGGCATCGAGAACGTACCTGTGTACCGCAAGCCCCGCATCGCAATCCTCGCCACCGGCGACGAAATCGTCGAACTCGCCGAGACGCCGGAGACGCACCAGATTCGCAACTCGAACGCGCATTCGCTCGCCGCGCAGGTGCGCGTCGCGGGCGGCGAAGCCGTAATCCTGCCGGTGGCACGCGACACCCACGCTTCCACGCGGGAATTGATCGAGCGCGGCCTGACCTACGATCTGCTGATCCTTTCCGGAGGCGTCTCGGCGGGCAAGTATGACATCGTCGAGGAGGTGCTCGCAAGCTGCGGCGCGGAGTTTTTCTTCGATCGCGTACTGATTCAGCCTGGGCAACCGATCGTCTTCGGCCGCGCGCGCGGCACGCTCTTCTTCGGCCTGCCCGGCAATCCGGCCGCCACGATGGTCACGTTTGAGATCTTTGCGCGCGCCGCGGTGGAACGGCTCGGCGGCCGCAGCGACACGCTGCTGCCTGTCACGCTGGCGCGGCTCACGGCGGAGTTCCGGCAACGCCCGGGACTCACTCGCTTCTTGCCGGCGCGCCTGGCAATGGACGGCGTTGACATCACGCCATTGGGATGGACCGGCTCGAGCGACATCCCTGCCGTCGCGCGAGCCAATGCTTTTCTGGTGACCGATCCCGGCCGCGAAACATGGGCCAAAGGCGACCTGATCCAGGTCCTGATGAAATGAAGAAACTCTCCCATTACGACGACGCCGGAGCGCCACGCATGGTCGACGTCTCCGCGAAAATCGAGACGAAGCGCAGCGCGCAGGCGCACGCCTTTGTGCGTATGAAGCCCGCCGTACTGCGCGAGTTGGCTCGCAATCCGAAGGGTAATCCGCTCGAGGTGGCGCGTATCGCAGGCATCGGCGCGGCGAAGAAGACCTCCGATTTGATTCCGATGTGCCACCCGCTGATGCTGACTCACATCGATGTCGAGGTTAGCGTGCGGGCGAAGGGTGTACGGATTCTGGCGACGGCGAGCACGACGGCGCAGACGGGCGTGGAAATGGAAGCAATGACCGCGGCCGGAGTGGCGGCGCTGACGGTCTACGATATGACCAAGGCGCTCGACAAAGGCATCGAAATTCAAGATCTCTATCTGCTCTCGAAGACCGGGGGCAAGAGCGGCGATTTCCGCAGAAAGTAATTATGATACAGGCGGCAGTTCTCACGATCAGCGATTCGGTCCACGCCGGAACACGTGAAGATCTTTCAGGTCCGGCGGTGCGCGAACGGCTGGAACAACTGGGCTGGCGGGTCGCGGCGCTGGAGGTACTGCCCGACGAGGCAGTCCTCATCTCGGAGCGTCTTGCGACGTTGGCCGACGGCAATCAACTCTCGGCGGTCTTCACCACTGGAGGCACCGGCATCGCTGCGCGCGACGTGACGCCCGAAGCCACACTGGCCATCATCGACCGGCAAATTCCAGGTCTCGCCGAGTGCATGCGGCTCGAAGGCCGCAAGTCGACACCGCTCGCGGTGCTCTCGCGCGGCATTGCGGGAACGCGCGGCAAGGTGCTGCTCATCAACCTGCCCGGCTCGCCCACAGGGGCGGTCGAATCGTTGAACGCGATTGTCGACCTTGTGCCGCATGTGCTCGACCTGCTCGGTGGCAATACGGCGCACGCCGCGGATACGAAACTGAATTCAGTTAGCTGACATCTAAACCTATATGACCACTCCCAGAATCCTGTCCGTGGCACTACTCTGCGGCATTCTGTTGGCCCAGGAGCCGGCGCAAGACAAGACGTTCCGGGCAACAGTGAACGTCGTTGTCGCACCCACCGTCGTCACCGACAAGCAAGGGCGCTATGTTTTGGGATTGAAGCCCAGCGACTTCCGGTTGTACGACAACGAGAAGCTGCAAGACATCAAAGTGGATGAGGTTTTCCAGCCGCTCTCGCTCGTTGTCGTGGTGCAGGCCGACACGGCAATGGAAATGGCGCTGCCCAAGATAAAGAAGATCTCTTCGCTGCTCACCACGCTGATCACCGGTCAGGAGGGCGAGGTCGCTATCCTGGCGTTCGATCATCGCATGCAGCCGATGCAGGAGTTCACCAACGACCCCGATAAGCTCAAGGCAGCGCTGGAACGCATACGGCCCGGCGGCCAGTACAGCCGCATGAAGGACGCCGTGCGCGAAGGCGTGCGCATGTTGGCGCGGCGGCCCAGGGATCAACGCAAGGTGATTCTGCTGATCTCGGAAACGCGCGACAAATCGAGTGCGGGCAAGACGCGCGAAGTCCTCGCCGACACGCAATTGCAGAACGTCACGGTCTACACGATCAACGTGAACCGGCTGGTCTCGTCGCTCAGCGCACGCACGCCAGTGCCCCGCCCTGATCCGATTCCGGCGGGCGGCCGCCACGTGCCCGCGGCCGTCGCGAACACGCCGTCGTCGACAGCCCAATTCGGCATGCCGACGGGAAACGTGCTTCCGCTGTTCGCGGAGATTTTCAAGGATGTCCGGGATGTTTTTGTCTCGAACCCGGCCGAAGTATTCACGCGCTACACCGGAGGACGCGAGTTCTCGTTTGTCAGCCAGAAGGATCTGGAAAACGCGCTTCAGGCCGTCAGCGAGGACTTGCACAACCAGTACATGATCAGTTACAACCCGGACAATAAGCTGGAAGGCGGTTATCACGAAATCCGGGTAATAACTACTCACCAGGACGGCCCGGGCTGGAAGATCCGCACGCGCCCCGGTTACTGGATGGCCGGGGTACCCGAGTAAGTTCATTTACTCTCGGATCAGGAGATAGAATAGATCGCCTCCGGTCGCTGGCGCTCGCGGCACCGTTGGACCGCATCAAGCCCAACGGTGCCGGGAACGATAGTGACCGGAGGCGCGCGACCGCGTCAAACTCAACGGTGCCGGGAACGATAGTGACCGGAGGCGCGCGACCCCGTCAAACCCAACGGTGCCGGGAACGATAGTGACCGGGGGCGCGGAACCGCGTCAAACTCAACGGTGCCGGGAACGATAGTGACCGGAGGCACGCGACACCGTCAGTCCCAACGGTGCCGGGAACGATAGTGACCGGAGGCGCGCGACCCCGTCAAACCCAACGGTGCCGGGAACGATAGTGACCGGAGGCGCGCGACCGCGTCAGAATCAACAGTGCCGCGCCAGCGACCGAAGGCGCGAACCGGATTTCCGCTCTCCGGACGCCTCCGACTTAGGCCGGCTTCACCGTGGGGAACTTGTCGCCCACCTTACTGCACCATTCGGCAAGAATGGTTCTGTAGCGGTTGAGCATCGCCTTGTGCGCGGGGTCTTCAGCGAGGTTAGTCATCTCGCCGGGATCTTTCTCCAAGTCGACCAGCGATTCGCGACGTTCGCCGTCGCCCAGCACGAAATACTTATAGCGCTGGCCGCGCACCATGCGTCCGTCGGGATGGAGATTTTCGTCGGCGCCCTGCACCATGCGGTTGGTGACAACGATGTAGTCGCGTGGGTCTTTGACGGTCTTGCCGATAGCTGTGTCCTTCAGGCTCAGACCAGGCAGCCCCGCCGGCGCCGGAATGCCGGCGAAATCGCACACAGTCGGGAGCAGGTCGATGCCGGTATGCACAAGCCTGTTAGAGACGCTCTGTGTTGTTACTCCCTTGTGACTCAAAATGCAGGGTACGCGCGCGGCCTCTTCAAACAGAATCGTCTTCTGATTCCAGCCGTGGGCGCCCTGGCAGTCGCCATGATCGGAGAGCAAAACCACGAGCGTATTTTCCTCGAGCCCGGCCGTGCGCAGCGCTTGCAGCAGTTGGCCAATCAGGCCGTCCACCATTTCGATCATGCGGTAGTAGGCCCAGAGGAATTGCCGCCACTTGGCCTCATCGAAGTTGCCAACAGGAAACATGGGCGTCGCCTGGTACGAACGGCGCATCCGGGCCACGATAGCGGGTTCGTTCTTCTGCGGTGCGTAGTTCGCACGCCGGGGCGGACACTGCTCCAAGGGCGGAGGATCACCGATCGCGCCACAAGGCAGCGCCTGGCCACGCGGCCATTCGCAAATATTGTGAGGGTTGAGCAGAGATGTCACCAACAGGAACGGCTTGCTGCGTTTCGTCTTCAGAAACTCGATGGATGCGGCCGTGGCGCCGGCGTCCGGGCCCGGCGCTTTCTTGGGGGTGAGGAACCGGAAGCCCTGCCGCTCGTCTTTAGGATCGAAAGCCGTGTGCCACTTGCCGGCATAGGCGGTCTCGTACCCGGCGCGTTGGAAGATTGCGCCCATACATGGGAACTTGAGCGGGTCTATCGTGATCTTGTCATTAGTCTGAATTCCAGTCTCCGACGGATAGCGCCCGCTGTACATCGACGTGCGTGACGGAATGCAGAGCGGGTTGGCACAGTAGGCCCGGCTAAAGAGCGTACCGCTGGCCGCAAGACTATCCATGGCAGGAGTTTTCAAATAGCGGCCGCCCATCCGGCAGCTCATCGCGTCTGCGGACTGCTGGTCGGTGGTGATAATCAGGATGTTGGGACGAGTGGTTGGAGCGGCGGGAAAGATTCCCGCGGAGATCGTCGAGCAGCCCGCAGCTTTGAGAAATAGTCGCCGGTTCACAGTAACTCACTTTCCGGCTTGATTGTATCAGCCTCCGGCCGACTCACGCGGAGAACGACAGTCCGGCGAAAGTGACGACGCTCTGCTCGTCGATGTTCCATTGCTCGTAGCGCAGCAGCTCTGCACGCGCCTGCGGCACGGCCTTCATAAATGTGTAGAGTGGCGCCGAACCGCACCACTTCAGATCGTCGCGGTTTTCCTGGATCAGATCCCAGAAGCCGCGTGCGTCGCCCGCGCCCAACCGCGCGATACGCGCCTGATCGCGCACCTTTACATCCTCCATCGGGCCGTGGTTAGCGAGTGCCGCGTAGGGATCTCCATAGCGCCTCCCCATGTGCGCCATGTCGATGCCCAAGACCCAAAACAACTTGCCGCCCTCACGGGCCGACATTTCGCTGAGCGCATCGAGAAAGCGCCGTATGGTCTCGTCGTCTTCCGGCAAGCCGCCGCCATAAATACTGCGCACGAACGAGCCGCACAGAATCGGCAGGATGCGGATGCGGGGCCCAAACAGATGCTGCAAGAAGACGACTTGAAACTCGATGGAGTGCTCGACGGCGTGGCAATAGTCCTCCATCAGAATCGCCGCAGGCGCTTGTGCGTGGAGACGGTCGACCAGGGCCGTATCGCAGATCGCTTCGCCATAGGGCGTCAGAAAATTCTTGCGCGTCAGGCCGAAGCGGTCGCGCTCGCCATAGTGCGACGTTCCCAGAACGACGAATGTGCGATCGGCGTAACTGGCGTCGAGAGTGCGGTAGGCCGCCTGATAACAGCTCCAGCCACCCTCGGGACTGACGTGCGGTGCGGCGATGCCAACCAGCGGCCGAGTGGCGGCGCCATCGACCCGATCCCGAGTCATGTACTGCGTGAGCGTCTGACGCAACGGCTCGGGTTCAGCCGGATAGGCGCCGCCCGCGTGCGCCGGACTTCGCACGGGCGCGTCGCGAAACGCAGTCAGGCACTCCTCGCGCATCTGTTCATACTGTTCGTCGAGCAAAAAACCTGCGGCGCTGAGCGTCTCCGTCAGGTGCCGCTGCAACTCGCCCACCTCGATTTCGCCGGTCGCGTTGACGAGCCATTCGCGCAGATCAAGATCGCTGTGCTCGCCGTCGAAATAGCGTAGGGATTCGACGAGCGCTTGCGGCACAATCAGCGTGGCATCGGAAAACTGATAGGGATCGCGGATCAGCAACCCGGGGCGATCCGCCACCGGCGAAGGCATGAAATCCAGATTCATTCGCAGGCCTGGCAGCGTCATGAATTCAGGGTAACGCAGACGGGCGGCAGTGGCTATTTCTTACGGTCCAATTCGGCAAGTTCCTTCCACATATCATCGTGGGCTTTCCAGCTTGGGATCTCAAGGCCGGAGATCTGCAACTCCGGGACTTCCAACGTGCCGTGGCCGTATGGGCAGATATACTGCGTACGCGGTGGACCGAGAAACAGCAGGTGATTCCACGAACCTTTTTCGATCGGCATGCGCAAGCGGCGCAGGCAAGTGCGGCAGCGGCGCTTCTGGTCCCAAATGGCAAGCGCGGCCAAGGCCGCGGCGAAGAGCCAGAAACCGAGTACGGCGAACGTCCAGGCCAGATCGTGCGTAAAGCGCGGCTGGTTGTACACCTCACGGTAATACTGCGCGGCATGCGATTCCGGAATCAGTCGTAGCAACAGTAGCCAGGCGGCGTAACAAACGCCTCCCACCACCAGCAGCTTAGCCGCGAAATAAGACCAATAGCGCATCCGCTATATTGGATTCCGCCGGCGCCCGTGCGGTTCCTAATTCCAGCAGAATTAGCGGCGCAGCAGGTTGCGCAATAGAAACAACACATTGGCGGGGCGCTCGGCTAGCCGGCGCATAAAGTACGGATACCAGGCGTCGCCGTAAGGCACATACAGGCGCAGACGGTAGCCCCCCGCCGTCAGCTTGCGTTGCAGATCCTTGCGGATGCCGAAGAGCATTTGGAACTCGAAGCGCTCCGGCGGAAGGCCGGTTTCCCGGGCGTGTTCGCAAACGGCGCGAACCATGTTCGGGTCATGCGTGGCCAGGCCCGGATAAATCCCCTGGTCGAGCAAGATGCGAGCCAGGTGGGCGTAGTTGCGGTCCACCTCAGCCTTGCCGGCAAACGCGATTTCGGCGGACTCCAGGTAGGCGCCCTTGCACAGGCGCACGGGGATACGCTCCTCGCACAACCGGACGAGATCGGCCTCGCTGCGGCGCAAGTAGGATTGAATCACGGCGCGCACACAGCCGTAGCGTGCGTGCATGTCGCGAACGATCGCCAGCGTGTGGTCCACGAATGCGCTGGCTTCCATGTCCACCTCGACATAGGTGCCGGCATCCCGGGCCATGCGTACGACCGGCTCGACGTTGGCGCGGCAGAGTTCGTCGGAGATATCCATGCCGAACTGGCTGAGTTTGATGGAGACGGTGAACCGGATGCCCTCGGCGGGAATGCGCCGCAGCGCTTCGAGATAGGCGTCGCGGGAGGCTTCGGCTTCGGCGGGCGAAGAGACGCTCTCGCCGAGGTGGTCGAGCGTCACGAGCAGGCATTCCTGATTGAGGCCACGGCAGACGGCGATGGCATCTGCCAGCGATTGTCCGGCGACGAAGCGGCCCGTCAATTTCGCGGCAAGCGGGGATGTTTCCATCCACCGCCGCAGGCGCCTCTGCGTGGAGAGGTAGAGTAAGACGTTGCGCGAGATCATAGGCGGAGCGCCGCGGGTGTCCTTCCTCAGTTTGACAGAAATTTCCCGGACTGCGAGCGGCGGAAGCTTTTACAGCTCCGTCAGCGCCTGCTGTAACCGCTCGACGAAGTTTTCGCCGGATTCGGAGAGCAACTGGCGGCTCCCGGCCACGAGCGCGCCGTCGAGATCGTGAGCCAGTTTCAACAGGCTGCGGATGTTGGATTGCACGATGCGCGCGCTCCCGGGGATCTCCGGATCCGGCAGAAACTGGAAATCCGGGCCGCAATCGATGCGCAGGTGCTCGGCTTCACCATCCTCGAATTCGGGCCCGCAACACTCAATGGTGACGCGCGCCGGAGCGACGGCCCAATCGTCGCTGTACTGCCAGATGTCCCAGCAGGTTTCGAGCTGGTATGCGCAGTCGGCGTGCTGAAACTGTTTGGCGAAGCCGATCAGCCGCTCCACGTCCGGAGCTGGATCGAGGGCCTGCTCGAGCAGCACAGGTTCAGTAAATGCGACGGCGTAGATCCGCAGAACGCTCGCACTTTTCGACAAGCGCGAATACGGAAACAAGCGCAGCGCTTTCTCAAAATGGCGCAGCATATTGTTCCCGGTGAAGCCGCGCAACCGGTAGGAAAGGTAAAGTCGATCCGCCATCATTTCAGGATGGCAGCGCACGAACAGGTTGCGCAAGCGCGCGGCCCGCTACACTAGAGGTATGATTACCGATCTGGTAGAGATCAAACGGACGGGCGAGAAGATGCGGGGCGAGAACGAAAAACTGCGCCAGCACATGAAAATCCATGGGACCAACGACAAGAAGCTACGCCTGATCGCGGAAGGCATCGAGGACCAGATCAATTGCCTGGAGTGCGCGAATTGCTGCCGCGTGGCCACCGTCACGCTACAGGAGCGGGATGTCGAAAAGCTCGCGAAGTTCTTCCGGCTTCCGGTTTCCAAGTTCAAGAAAGAATACACAGAAGTGAGCGCCGAAGAAGGGCTGATCCTGCGCCGCAGCGACGAGCGGGGCTGCACGTTTCTAAGCGGCAATGAGTGTCTTGTGTATGAAGCGCGCCCGAGCACCTGCGTCGATTTTCCGCATATGCAAAGGGGCAAGGGATCGCTAGTCAGCCGCATGTGGCAGTTCATCGACCGCGCCTGCTACTGCCCGATTGTGTTCAACTCCATGGAAGCATTTAAGCTCGAAACCAAGTTCCGGAAATAACGGTTTTGTTTGCGCTGACTGCGCGCTATAGTTGAACTGAAGCATGAGGAGGCCCCACATGGTTTCCAGAAACTTGGCACTGCTTTTTGCGGCTGTCGCGGCGCTGGCCACGGGACAGCCGGCAAACCCATCTCCCGCGAAATCTCCACTGGTCGCGGATACGCGCACGGAGACCGGCACGCGGCCGGCAGCGGAGTCGAAGCCGGTCCTCTCGCTTGAGTCGCGCGGCGACATCTACATGGCGCGCAAGATGTACCGCGAAGCCATCGAAGTGTACCGGAAGGCGCCGCAGGACAGCGCCGTGATCTGGAACAAGATCGGCATTGCTTATCACCAGATGCAGGAATTGAATACGGCAAAAAAGCACTATGAGCGCGCCATCAAAATGAATCCTAAATACTCCGAGGCGATCAACAACCTGGGCACGGTATACTACGCGCAAAAGAATTACCGCCACGCCACGTCGGAATATCGGAAGGCGCTGAAAATCGCACCCAATTCGGCTTCGATTCACAGCAACTTGGGCACGGCCCACTTCGCGCGCAAAAAATACAAGGAGGCGTTCGAGGAGTACCAGCTCGCACTGAATATCGATCCCGAGGTCTTCGAACACCGCAGCACGCACGGAGTCCTGTTGCAGGAGCGCACCGTTGCCGAGCGCGCGAAGTTCCACTTCTACCTCTCGAAGACCTACGCCAAAGCGGGGCAGAACGAGCGCGCCCTGCAATACATGCGCATGGCGCTCGAAGAGGGCTTCCGCGAGCGCGAGAAGTTCCGCGAAGATCCGGAATTCCAGGCATTGAAAGATCTGCCGGAGTATCAGCTATTGCTGGAGTTGGAACCGCGTGTTCTTTAGCTCGCGGCACAGCGCGATCGCTGGTCTGATATTTCTGCTGGCCGCGGCTGGCTGCTCTCGCAATTCGGAACGCGAGGCTGCTGGACGCATTGCCGTGCTGCCGTTCGAGAATCTGAGCGGTGATGCCGCCTTCGATTGGGCGGGCAGCGCGATACAGGAGATTGTCGTCTCGGATTTGACGGGTGCCGCGAAGCTCAACCCCGTGGCTTTCGGCACCGCGCGCGAAGCCGCTGGCGTGAAGCGGATCCTATCGGGCTACTACGCGCAGGAAGGTGGAACGTTGCGTTTCCACGGCGTGCTGCGCGACGCTGCTTCGGGCAAAACAATCAGCAGCTATCTGCACGACGCGCCGGTCCTGGAAGCAGGCAACCGCATGGCGCGGAGTGTTACTGCGGAGGCCCGGCCTTACGGCACCACGAGCGAGGTTGCATTGCGCGCTTATCTCGAAGGAACGCAGACCGGGGCGTTGGAGCCGTTCGAAAAAGCGCTGAGCGCCGATACCGGGTATGGCGAGGCGTGGGTCGCGCTGGTGCGCAGGCAGGCCCAAAGCGCGGGCCGCGACAAGGCGCTGGAGGTAGTGGAGCGGGCGCGCCAGCACAACGGCAAGTTTCACAAGATCGAGCGGGCACGCATCGAGTTGCTCGCGGCGACGCTGCGGAACGATCCAGCCGCGCAAGTCCGCCTGCTCGAAGAGCTTACCAGACTGACACCGGCCGATGGCTCGCTGCCGGGCACGGTGGCTCAGGCTTATTACGCAACGCGCGATTTCGCTAAGGCCGCCGAGTGGTATCGCAAAGCAGCGGCGGCGGGCGAGGGTGACGCGCAGGGGTGGAATCTCGCGATCTACGCGCACGCATTCGCGGGGGATTACGCTCGGGCCAAGGATGCCTTTGAGTCGTATCGCAAGGCAGCTCCGGAAAACCCCAATCCATTCGATTCGATGGGCGAAGTGGATTACTACTTCGGACGCTTCGAAGCCGCGGAGAAGTCGTTTCTCGAAGCGAATCGTCTGGCGCCGTCGTTCCTGGGCGGATGGACTTTGCGGAAAGCAGCGCAGGCACGGCTGATGCTCGGCAGCGACCCGGCGCAGGCGGGCGAGAGTTTTAAGCTGTTCCTCGAAGCGCGCAAGCAAGCGAACGATCCGTTGATCGAATACTACGGGGCGCGTTGGGATTACCTGACAGGCAAACACGCGGAAGCCACAAAACGTCTGGAAGCGTGGCTCAAGGGCGAGGCCAGAGGAGATGTGGCAGCGCTGGCGAATGCGCAACTGGCGGCGTGGAAACTGGCTGAAGGCGATCGCGCATCTGCGTTGGCGCTCTCTGCGGCGGCTTTGAAAGTGGCGCAATCGCCGCCAGCGCGCTTTCAAGCGTTTGTGGTGCAATTCAGCGCGCAGCCGAAAGCGACGGTAGCGGAGTGGCAGGTGCGGGCTGCACGCGCCTTGCCGGAACCGACCGCTGCAGGACTGCGCAACCAGATGGTCTGCTATGCGCTGTTGCTGGACAAAGATTTCGTGGGTGCGGTCGAAGGGTTGCAGGCGCTGCACGCCCAAACACAACCTCCGAATGCGGGCGAAGCCGCAGTGCTGCTGGCCTGGGCGTATATGGAAAGCGGCCAGAGTGCGCGGGCCAAACCATTGGTAGAGCGCTCGCCTATTCCGAATGTGCTCGCTCCGGATGTCTTCGAGTTTCTGCAATTTCCACGTGCTTTGGCATTGCGCAAAGCGCTCGGTCTGTGACGGACTGCCCGTTGCGATAAGATCGAAGTGGAATCAGTCCATGAACTCATCGCGCCTAGTATTTCTCTGCACTCTGCTGCTGTCCCTCTCGGCCTGCAACCGCCAGCCGGCTATTCAAGCAAAACAAGACTCCGGGCCGGTCCAGGTTCGTGTCGCTCCGGTTATAGGGAGGCAGATCCAGCGCTCAGTAGAAACGGTGGGCAGCCTGTTCCCTTACGATGAGGCGATCATCAGCGCGGAGATCGACGGGCGCATCGACCAGATGAATACGGATCTGGGCGATGCCGTCGTGCAGGGCCAGGTGCTCGTGCATATTAACGACGAAGAGCAGCGCTATCTGCTTACGCAGAACGAAGCGCAGTTGCGCCAGTCGCTTGAGCGGCTGGGCCTGCGCAATGAGAAAGACAAGATCGCCGACATCAAGCAGACGCCGGAAGTACGCCGTGCGCAGGCGGACTTGCTCGATGCGCAGCAACGCTACGACCGGGCGCGTAACCTGGTAAGCCAGGGAATTTCCTCTCAGGCGGACCTCGATCAGGCCACAGCGCGCTTCAAGTCGATGCAGGCGGCCTATGATACCTCGCTCAACTCGACGCGCAATCTCGTGCAGGAAGTGGAGCGCTTCAAGGCGGCCCTGGAGTTGCAGCGCAAGAAACTGCGTGACACGAGCGTCCGCGCGCCCTTCGCTGGATTCATCAAGGACCGCCAGGCGACGCTCGGACAGTACGTACGTCCGAACACGCCGCTGCTCACGCTGGTCAAAGTGGACCCGATCCGCTTGCGCATGGAGGTGCCTGAGCGCATGGCGCCCTGGATTCGCATCGGCCAGGAAGTGGATGTCTGGCTGGAAGCATTCGGAGAGCGTAAGTTCGAGGGCAAAATCTGGCGCATCTCGCCGACCGTCGACCAGAGTAAACGCACATTCGTAGCCGAAGGACTGATTGCGAATCCGAAGGGTGAGTTGAAAGCGGGTTCCTACGCGAAGGCGCATATTCCTTCGGACCAGACGGCCCGCATCCGGCTGATCCCGGTGCGCGCCGTGAACTATATACTCGGTTCCAACAAAGCCTATGTCGTCAAGAACGACACCATCGAGGCGCGCGACCTAAAGCTCGGCGACCGTTTCGAGGAAGAAGTGGAAATTGTCGAGGGCTTACAGGAAGGTGAGCAGATTGCGCTGACGCAGTTGACCCGCCTCGATACCGGAACCAAAGTGAAAGTGGTCAGCGGCGAAGCGGAGAAGAAGGGCCGAAAGCAGACTGATTGAGCGCAACGGGGCGTTATGGCGGAAGCCGCGCCCCGCGCACGACTGTACCTACGGACGGGCGGACTGCACTTTCGGCGTGGATAGATAGCCGACGATCTTGTCCTTCTGTACCTGGTTCACAACGATCTCCCAGGGCTGACGGGCCTTTGACAGCACGTAAAACTGAACCGGCTCGTTGATGCTCTTGTCTTTCTTCTCGACCTTTTTGTCATCGGCTACAACGTCAATGGTGTACCTGTTTTTCTTCTCGTCGGCCTTCTTCAAATGGATTGTGATATCGCCGACCTTCGTGGGCTGCTTCGCCTTCCCGATCGTGAATTCAAAGAAATTGCGTTCCCCCAGCGCGCGCAGCGCGGCCAGTTCCTTGCCGTTGGTCGCGATCAGGCTGCCGTGACCGTCCACGTCGCCCATCACGCGCTTGAGGCCCGAGATGGTTTTGTCGAGTTCGCTCTTGGTCGAAGCAACATCGGTTTTCACGGCACCGACTTCCGAGCTGACTTCGCCGATCTTTGTGTTCGCCGCGCTGGCGGATTGGCGCACTTCAGTGATTTCGCTCTTGACCTGCTGATTCTGGCGGGCTTGTGCCGCTTCGAGCTTCTTGGAGAGTTCTTCGGCGTGTTTCGTCGCCTCGACCTGCGCCTGACCGGCGGCCATGCTCGCCTGGCGGCGAGCCACTTCGAGATCGTCGCGCAGTTTGTCGATATTCTTGCGGGAAGTCATCGTTGTCACCGAACTCGACTCGCGGATCGTGGTCAGTTCGGAAATAATCTTTTCCTGATTCGCGGCCACATCGGTCTTCATCTTGTCGAGTTGCGAGAAGAGATAGACATTCGCTCCGATCAGTCCAAGCGCGATAACACCGCCGCAAATAGCAGCGATCTTCCATCCTCCGCTCGGCGCCGGCTGCATCATGGGCACGATTGGTTCGTTCAAAGGTTCCTCCTTAGCGCTTCGGAAGGATACTTCGTCCGAAACACCATTTACTATTTTGACGTATTTCCAGCCGTCGGGGTTTCGCCGGCTCCTCGGCGCCTGGCCAGGAGTATCAGGAGTATACTGTCGGCAAACGGGAGCCCAGGCATCACACAGAGCTTCAAGCCGCTGACCGAAGGGAGTCCGCGGCAATCCGGACGCGCTCGAATATTGGAAGGGAAAATGACACGCCGCACATTCGTAGGCACAACACTGGCCGGCTCCATTGCCGCTCAAAGTCAGCCCGGCACGCCCTGGTACCGCCGAACATATCGGTGGGGCCAGACCAACATCACAGAAAAGGACCCGGACCGGTACGACATTGCATGGTGGCGCGAATACTGGAAGCGCACGCGCACACAGGGCGTGATCATCAATGCCGGGGGCATCGTCGCATATTACCCCAGCAAGTTCCCGCTGCATCACCGGGCCGAATTTCTGAAGGATCGCGATCTGTACGGGGAGCTCGCCGCGGCCGCGCACAAGGACGGCATCGTCGTGCTGGCGCGCATGGATTCGAATCGCACAGCGGAGGATTTCTACAAGGCATATCCGGCCTGGTTCGCGCGCGACATTGAGGGCCGCCCTTACCGGGCCGCCGACAAGTACGTTACGTGCATCAATAGCGCTTATTACGACGAGTATCTACCCGGCATTTTACGCGAGATCATCGAGCGCTCGAAGCCGGAAGGTTTCGCCGACAACAGTTGGGCCGGACTGGGACGCGGGAGCATCTGCTATTGCGAAAACTGCCAGCGAAAGTTCCGCCAGAAGACGGGCAAGGCGCTTCCCCGGAAGCACGACTGGGACGACGACGGCTATCGCCAGTGGATTCTGTGGAGCTATGCGCGGCGTCTCGAAGTGTGGGATCAGAACAACCGCGTGACGAAAGATGCAGGCGGGCCGGACTGCCTTTGGATCGGCATGAACAGCGGGTCCGTGGCCGGACAATGCCGCAGCTTCCGCGACATGGACGGCATTTTCCGGCGAAGCGAGATCGCGCTGCTCGATCACCAGCGTCGCGACGATTCGAACGGCTTCCAGGAGAACGCCGGCACCGGAAAGCTGATTCACGGCCTCCTCGGGTGGAATAAGCTCGCGCCGGAGAGCATGGCGATGTATCAGAATGCCCGTAATTCCATGCGGCTGGCAGCGAAACCAGCGGCTGAGGCGCGGATGTGGATGATCGCCGGATTCGCGGGCGGCATACAGCCGTGGTGGCACCATGTAGGGGCCTGGCACGAGGATCGCCGCGCGTACCTGACCGCCGAGCCAGTGATGCGATGGCACGAGGCGAACGAGCAGTACCTGGTGAACCGTGAACCCGTCGCCTCCGTCGGGCTGGTGTGGTCACAAAGGAATACCGATTTCTATGGGCGCGACCGCGCCGACGATCTGACGGAAGCGCCATACCGCGGCTGGATGCAAGCTCTGGTGCGGGCGCGGATCCCGTATCTGCCGGTTCACGTGGATCACGATCTGAACGGGTTCTCGACGCTCATCCTTCCGAATCTGGGCGCCATGTCCGACGCTCAATGCGCTGCCATCCGGAAGTTCGTGGAGCGCGGCGGATCGTTGATTGCGACGGGCGCGAGCAGCCTCTTCACCGGGATGGGCGACCCTCGACCGGACTTTGCGCTGGCAGACCTGTTTCGCGCTCATGCGGACAAACCGCCGGACCCAAAGTGGGCGGCCAGTTCCTATCACACGTACCTGAGGATGACGAAACATGCGGCGCTGTCCGGGTTTGACGGGACGGACATCCTGGCGTATGGCGGCATGCTTGGGAAACTTCGTGTGGAGCCGGATGCGACGGTGCCGCTCACGTTTATCCCGCCGTTTCCGGTATCCCCTCCGGAGACCGCGTGGATGCGCGAGCCGAAGACCGATATACCGGGGCTCGTCCTCAGCACGCACGCCAAGGGCGGCCGCATCGCGTACATGCCCGCCGACATCGACCGGCGATACACGCGCGACTTTCTGCCGGATCATGCGAACCTGCTCGCGAACCTGGTGCGTTGGGCTTCGGGCGGCACGATTCCGCTCGAAGTGAATGGACGCGGGCTGATCGACTGTCATCTATACCGGCAGCCCGGCCGCCTGATCCTTCATCTTGTGAATCTCACGAGCGCGGGGACGTGGCGCGCGCCGATCGACGAGCTCATTCCGGTCGGTCCGTTCCGCGTACGCGTGCGCGTGCCGAAAGCTCAGTCGGTGAAACTGCTGGTTGCGACGGGAGAGAAGCCGGCGCTCGCCATGAACAACGGCTGGGCCTCGATTGAAATCAAGTCGATTCTCGACCACGAAGTTGCAGTCATTCTGTAGCCAGGCGTCGCTACGTATTCGGCTGCTCGAGTTGAAAATGCGTGTGATCTGAGCAGGAGTGCGGCTTGCCCTGAAGAGCGCAAGTGTGATAAATCCTTACACCGGGAGGATTACCAGTGAAAAGCATCTGGATCCACAAACACTATCTTACCGGCCTGATCGTTATAGGAGCCGCAGCGTTGCTGACATCGTGTTCGTCCGGGCCCCAACCGCCCGCCAAGGGCACGCCGGCGTTCTATTGGCAGGCAGCGAAAGAGACGCAGGCCAGCGGCGATCTGGCCAACACCAACGATCACCTGTCGAAGTTGACGCGTAGCGAAAACGAGTTCGCGGGCAAGGCGCAGGTGTGGCAGTTGGTGCTCGCTTCCGGCATGGCAAAGGGTTACATGGAATACGCCGACGCTTTCGAGCTGGGCGCACGTGCGAACAAGACAAACCAGATGCAGTTCCGCAGACAGGTCAGCGATCTGCGCGGCGCCGCGAACACCTTCGCGCTCGAAGTCGCCGAGGTCTTCGGGAGCTTCCAACAGAAGAACAAGGACGCCGAAATTGTGCTCGCGTTTCCGTTTCCCAGCACAAGCCCGGGGATGGTAGCGCAGGTCGCCAAGGCTTCCACAGGCGTTATGCTGCCGTCCGACGAGATTGAGAGCGGCCTGAAGAGCGTGTTGAAACGCTCGTTCATGATGGCCACATGCAGCGCCACCGGCTCCAAAGACGACGTCGCAAAAGCACAGGAAATGTTCAAGGCCGCAGAGGTCAAGGTGCCGCGGGCGGTGTTTGTGCAATACATGGCCGGCGTGCTCTATGATCAATCCCAGCTTTACAGCGATCTCAAGCTGAGCAATCCGGAACGCATGAAGATCTTCGTGAGCAAGGCCGATGAAGCGTTGAAGACGGTTCCCGAGTCGAAAGAGTCAAAGGAACTGGCCGCGAAAATCGAAGCTGCGGTGAAGAAGCTGAAAAAGTAGGGCGACCGCCTATTGGGCCGGCGATACCACTATTGCCGGCCTCTCCCCGCTCTTCTGTACAACTCGCCACGCTCGCGGGCTGACGCTGCACTCGGGTAGCGGCGTGACCGAGTAGTAATTCAAGCCGTAGCGCCAGGCACGGTGAATTTCCCCCACGCAGATCTCGTCGCGCCGAGGTTCGATTTCCTGCCACAATTGCCTTGCCGATGCGCTCGCGTCCAAAGCGGGTAGCGCGACCACTTTCAGATAAAGCAGCGCGATCAGGACGGTTGTCACCGCGGCGATTGAGGCCTTCGCCGCATCCATGCGCAGCAACAACAGACCGAGCAGCGCAGCGGGAAGCAACCACACTAGCGGCGTCAGAGAGATATCGACCCGGGATAACCCGGACGCCAAGGCCCGCGGCAGAACCGCGGCGGCCAAGGGAATGAAGCCGAGCAGCGCGGCCACACCGGCCAGCCAGCGTTGTGGCGTGCGGACTTGCGTCAAACCAAGTCCCATTAGCGCAGCGCAGGCGGGCAGAAGCGGCAGAAGATAGCCGGGCAGTTTGTTGGTTGAAGCCGAAAAGAACACAAAGCCCCAGATGAGCCAAAGCACTAGAAAACGCCGGCGCCGGTCGTTCCAGTTTTCGCGCCAGAAAAATGTAGCAGCGAGCGGAGTCCAGGGAAGCAGCCCGGCAAGCAGAACGGGCGCGTAGAACCAGACCGGCTGGACGTGCTGCAAGGAATCGGAAGCAAAGCGCTGGAAGTGGTGCTTGAGAAAAAACTCATCGAGAAACGCGCGGCCGTTGATGAGAGTGCAAAGCACATACCACGGCGCGGCAGTCGCGGCACAAGCCAGCGCCGGCCAGACCCAGTCGCGCAGTTTGCGAACGGCGAAGTAGGCGAGCGGCGCGGCGAGCACGAGCGGCACGAGTCCCTTGCCGAGCACGGCGAGACCCAGACAGACTCCGGCCCAGGGCAGCAGACTCCGGTCACCGGTGCGCAACCACGGCAGGCACAGTACCATCGCGGCGGAGAAAGTGGCCGCCATGGGAAGGTCGGTCGTCGCGACCTGGCTGAAGGCCAGCCAACCGCCGCTGGTCGCGAGGATACAAGCCGAGAGCCAGGCGCATTTTTCGCCAAACTCGTGGCGCAGGACAAAAAAGAAAAGTGTCAGGAAAGCGGCACTCAGGAGTGCCACCGGCAGACGCGGCGCGAGATCGGCGCCGAACCCGAGTTTGAAGAACGAGGCGCCCATCCAGTAAATCAATGCGGGTTTTTCAAACCACGGCGCGCCCCACAGCCGCGGCGTGATCCAGTCGCCGGAAAGCGCCATCTCGCGGGCGATGGAAGCGTAGCGCGGTTCGTCCGGACCAACCATGCCCGTGGCGCCGAGGCCGAAAAAATAGAGAGAATAGAGCAGCAGTGCCGCAGCAGTGCACTTGCTGATTAGGGAATACACGTAACAAGTATAATGTTTGAAATGCGCAGACCGGGCCTGATTGCCACTCTTTTTCTCGCGTGCGTGCCGCTGTGCCGCGCCGACGTCACGAACTGCAAATGCGACCCCGCCAAGCCGGAAACGCTTGAGACGCGCGAGTGCGCGCTGTGTCGCGAAGCCGACAAGCATCCGGCGGATAAGAAATTCTTCTTCTTGAAAGATAACAATCCACGCAAGCCGAACCGCTGGATGGTTCTGCCTGTGCAGCACTACGCCGTCGGCCACAGCATCGACGAATTGCCGCGCAGTGAATTCAACGCGCTCTGGGCGGCGGCGATCGCCAAAGCCAAGGAGCTATGGGGCGAGGAGTGGGGCGTGGCCTACAACGGCGAGCAGGTGCGCACGCAGTGCCACGGCCACATCCACATTGGAAAACTGCTGCGCGGGGTCGAGACCGGAAAGCCCACGGTGATCAGCAACGTCTCTCAAATCCCTTTGAGCCGGGGCAAGGGCATCTGGATTCATGCCTCCGGCACGAAGATGCACGTACACTGGGGCGAGCAGATCTGCGAGACGGTTCTGCTGCGCTAGAGCGCGGCCGGAGGCGCAGATAGAGGACAGATCCGCAAAGGGGAGCACCGTGAGCCTGTTAGACATTCAAAAGATTGCGACCGCAGAGAACTCCGTCATCCATTTGAACGCCTTGGATAACATCGCGATCGCGCGCGTGCCGCTTTCCGAGGGCCAGGAGATCCGCGTTGCCGGGAAGGTAGTGCGTTTGCGCGGCGCGGTGCCTGCGGGCCACAAGGTGGCGCTGGCGCCGGTGGCCGCGCGTGAGAATATCGTGCGCTACGGACAGGTGATGGGGCGCGCGTCACGGCAGATAGAGACAGGCGAACATGTGCACACGCACAACGTGCTGTTCGAGGAGTTGTCGTTCAACTACCAGATTCCGGAGGGCGAAGTGCCCTTCCCCGCCGCGCCGCGCGAGATGCCAACCTTTCTCGGCTATACGCGCGAGGACGGCCGCGTGGGCACGCGCAATTATATCGCTGTCGTCGCGGCCAGCAACTGCTCCGCGCACACTGTGGGGTTGATCGCGGAGAGCTATCGCGGCGAAACGCTGCCGCCCGGTGTCGATGGCGTGGTGGCGTTCCCGCATGGCGAAGGTTGCGCCCACTCGATCGGCCCCGACACCGAGCAGTTGCAGCGCACGCTCAGCGGCGTGCTCGTGCATCCCAACGTGAGCGCGGCGATCATTGTCGGATTGGGCTGCGAAACGAATCAGATCGACCACTACCTGGGCGCCGGTGCGCCGCGCTCGGAGCGCCTGGCCGGGTTCACGCTACAGGGCAGTGGAGGAACGCGCGGCACAGTACAGGCGGCGCGCGACGCGATTGCCGGGATGCTGGAACGCGCCAGCGCGGAACGGCGCGTGGAAGTGCCTGCCTCGAAGATTGTGTTGGGGCTGAATTGCGGCGGCTCGGATTCGTTTTCCGGCATCACCGCGAATCCGGCACTGGGCGTTTGTTCCGACATGCTCGCCGCGATCGGCGCGACTGCGGTGCTCGCGGAGACACCCGAGATTTTCGGCGCGGAACACCTGCTCATCCGGCGCGCGCGCAATCGCGAGGTGGCGGAAAAGTTGCTCGGCTTTATCAAGAAGTACAAAACTTACCTCAATCGCTTCGGCGGCAGTTTCGACGACAATCCATCGCCTGGCAACAAAGAGGGCGGACTGACCAACATCCTCGAAAAATCGCTTGGCGCCGTGGCCAAGGCGGGCACGTCTACGATGACGGATGCGGTTGATTACGCCGATCGAGTGACAACGCCGGGCTTCGTCTTCATGAACACGCCGGGCTACGATCCGGTCTCGCTCTCGGGTCTGGCGGCGGGCGGCGTCAATTTGATCGCCTTCACCACGGGCCGCGGCAGCGCTATCGGGTTCCCGACAATACCGGTCCTGAAGATCGCAACGAACAGCTCCATGTACCGCAGGATGAGAGACAACATGGATATCAACGGCGGGCAGATTGCCGATGGGGACAAGACCATCGAGGAGATTGGACGTCAAATCTTTGAGACCGTTCTGCGCGTCGCGTCCGGCGAACGAACGTGCGCCGAGCGGCTTGGGCACAAGGAGTTTGTTCCGTGGCGAATCGGCCCGGTACTATAAAACATATGCGTTTGTTCACATGTTTTCTCTTGGGCTGTTCGCTCTTCGCGCAAACGAAACCCGCTGCCGCGCCGAAGAAGAACGCTTTCGATAAGGCCACGCTCGAAGCCTACGTGCGGCATCTGGGAACGTGGGGCCCGCAAATCAAGGTGGAAATCAGCGACCCGAAGCCGTCGGCGTTGCTGCCCGGATTTCTCGAAGTGAAGGTGCACGCCGCGGTTGGCGCGCAGTATTCGGATGAGATTTTTCTGGTCTCGAAAGATGGCTCGAGGTTCTTCCGCCCGCCGGTCTATGACATCGCGCAGAATCCCTTCAAGCCCGAGTTGGACAAGCTCAAGACCGATTTCGTGCCCGGTTTCGGCGCCAGCGGCGCGCCCGTCGTGATTGTGGTCTTCAGCGATTTCCAGTGCCCGTTCTGCAAAGAAGAAGGCAAGATGCTGCGCGAGAACATCGCGAAGGAATACCCGAAAAACGTGCGCGTGTACTTCCGCGATTTTCCTCTCGAGGCGATTCATCCGTGGGCCAAGCCGGCGGCTATGGCGGGACGCTGCGTGTACCGCCAGAACTCGGATCTGTTCTGGGAATATCACGACTGGATCTACGAACATCAGGCAGAGATGACGCCGGAGAACCTCAAGGCGAAAGTGATGGAGTGGGGCAAGAGTAAGAACATGGATACGCTGGCACTCGGCCGCTGCCTTGACACCAAGGCGACCGAAGCCGACGTGAACAAATCGGCTGCTGAAGCGCGCGAACTTGGCGTGGACCGCACCCCATACCTGTTTGTGAACGGCCGCCGGGTTCCCGGCGCGGCCTGGCCCGCTTTGAAACAAATCATCGACTTCGAACTGGAGTACCAGAAGACCGCGCAGAATGCGGGCGAGAAGGACTGCTGCACGCTGGCGCTGCCTTCGCTGGTGAGTAAGTAGAACGATGAGGCTTCGCCCGGCACTGGCGGCAACGCTTCTCACGCTGGCCGGCATCGGAGCGCTATGGAGCGCAGCCGAAGCGCTGCACTTCACGCCGGAACGCTACATCGCGCACGTGCGCTATCTGGCATCGGACGAGTTGAAAGGGCGCGGCACGGGAACTCCGGAACTCGAGAAAGCCGCGCGCTACATCGCGCGCCAGTTTAAACAGTTCGGATTACGGCCCGCCGGCGGGCGCGGTTACATGCAAGCGTTCCCGATGTCGGTGAACATACACCCGGGTCCGGGCAACAGTGTGGAGTACGCAACCAACGGAACGCGCATAGATCTGAAGGCGACCGAAGAGTTTAACCCCTCGAATCTTTCGTCCAGCGGAGAGACCAGCGCGCAGGTGGCCTTCGCCGGCTACGGCATCACGGCCCCGGAATACCACTACGACGATTACGCCGGCCTCGACGTCAAGGGAAAATGGGCGCTTGTATTGCGCCACGAACCGCAGGAGTTTGACGAAAAGAGCGTCTTCGCGGGCCGGAATTATACGGAGCACGCGCAGTTTTCCACCAAGGCCGCCAATGCGAAACTGCATGGCGCCAAGGGCGTGATTCTGGTTGGCGACCTGCCCAACCACTCCGGCGATTCCGACGTGCTCGAGAAGTTCGGCCACTCGATGGGGCCCGCCGAGGCGGGCATTCTATGCTTCGAAATTCTCTGGCGCACAGCGGAACAGTGGAGCGCAGGCGCCGGCCAAGACCTGAGGTCCGCGGTGCGCGCAATCGATCAGGATCTTAAGCCCCGCTCCTTCACACTTCCGGCCGCGCTCAAGGTGCGTGCCACAATCGATGTGCAGCGCGAAGTCAGGAGCGTCCACAACATCGTCGGGTTCCTTCCGGGCGAGAGCGCGGAGTACCTGATCCTGGGAGCGCACTACGACCACATCGGACACGGCGAGCTGTTTTCAATGGCGCCATCAGGGTCCGGCTCGATCCACCCCGGCGCCGACGACAACGCCTCGGGAACAGCGGGCGTGCTCGAGCTGGCACGTTACTACGGCGCGGCTCCAAAACAAAAACGGGGCATATTATTTTTGGCGTTCAGCGGTGAGGAACTCGGACTGCTCGGTTCGAGCTATTACGTGAGAAACCCGAAACTGCCGCTGCGCGACGCGGTGGCAATGTTGAACCTGGACATGATCGGGCGCATGCGCGAGGACCGGGTCTTCGTTGGCGGCGTATCGACGGGCACCGGCCTCCAGCCAATGATCGAACGGCTCGCGGCGAGATCCGGCCTGCACGTGAATTCCACTGAGGTCTCGGGCTACGGGGCGAGCGATCACGCTTCGTTCCAGGCCCGGCAGATACCGGCTGTGTTCTTCTTTTCGGGCTACCACGACGACTATCACCGGCCGGGAGATACCTGGGACAAGATTGACGCGAGGGCCGCCGTCAGGCTGCTGGAGTTGGTCCTGGCGGTCAGCGGCGAGCTGCTCGCGGCCCCGGAACGGCCCGGTTTTGTCCTCACAGTGCCACCTGTTGCGGAAAAAATGGCGGCGGGCGCGGCAAAATGATCTCCGCCATTAAGGCTTTTCCGAAAACTGTCGATTAAACTTGTAGATTCATGCCGACTGCATACGAGACCGTGGAGAAGACCGTGAAACTGCCACCGCTGATCCTGCATCCGTTTTCGGATTCGGCGGGTCCGAACAAGCTGGTGGAGAGTTCCAGAGCGAGTTTGATGCTGCAAGGTTTGCTGCCAACAGGCGATTTCAGCCAGGACGATCTCGAGCGCCGACTCGTAGACGGCCGCTACTGCGAAATCAGGATGCTCTTCTATGTCGGCAAGGACGTCAACCGCTGGATCGAGCAATGCCTGGAGATGGCCGAGCGGGACGAAGCTTTGTGCGAAAAGGGCTTCCAGTTCCAGTCCTTCGCGGATATTCTGGTCAACCGTCCGCCGCGCCAGGTTCGCGAAAAACTGAAAAAGTGGGGAGTGGCCGACTACAAATCGATCTTTTCGCGCGCCATCGGGCTGCATTCGGTCTTCGCCGAGGTGCCTGAGCGAAACACCCTCTCACAGCAATTCATCAAACATTACTACCGCTACGCCGACCACATGTTCCTGTGCCGCCAGAACGCCTCGGCATTCCCGGAAGTCCACGCGGATCAGTTCGATTTCGATCTGTACGCCTCCGCCGAGTACACACGCATGCTCGAGCAGGAGTGGGAAACCGAATAGAAGCCGATCTTCGGCAAGAAGTGTCCCGCGGCAGGCAGGATTTTCGCGGAACGTTTGATATATTGGGGGCATGACGTCTTTTCCCCGACTCCTCCTGGTCAAACAGGACTTCCCCGACCGACGCATCGCTGACATCCCCGCCGAGGTTCAAAAGCAGCTCGCCTCCACCAACTTCGCGGCGCACGTCAAACCTGGCGCCAGAGTGGCCATCGGAGTCGGCAGCCGGGGCATTGCGAATATCGCAGTGATCGTCAAGAACGTCGTCGACTACTGGAAAGCCGCTGGCGCCAAACCATTCATCTTCCCCGCCATGGGCAGCCACGGCGCCGCCTCGGCGGAGGGCCAGGCCGAGGTGCTGCACCACTACGGCATCACCGAAGCAAGCATGGGGTGCCCGGTCATCAGCCAACTCGATGTGGTCTCGCTCGGCAAGACCTCGGACGGCATCGAGGCTTTCATGGACAAGGTGGCCCACGAAAGCGACGGAGTCATGCTGATCGGCCGCGTGAAATGGCACACCGACTTCGCGGGCCGGATTGAGAGCGGGCTCTTCAAGATGATGGCGATTGGGCTTGGCAAGTTCGCCGGGGCACAGCGATATCACGCCTATGCTTATAAGCTCGGGCTTGAATACGTGATTCGCAGTATCGGCCGCCAGGTGCTGAAGTCGGGCAAGATTCTGGGAGGCCTGGCGATTCTCGAAGACGCCCTTCACCACACGGCAAAACTCGATGCCGTGCCGGTCAATATCATGGAGAAGCGCGAAGAGGAGAATCTGGCGCTGGTCAAATCATGGATGGCCCGGATTCCAGTGCCCGAGCTGGATATTCTGATCCTCGATGAGATTGGCAAGAACATCAGCGGCGCGGGTTTGGACACAAAGGTGGCGAACCGCAGCGTGATTGGCGAGTACAATCCTTGGAACAACGCTCCCAAAGTGGAGCGCCTATTCGTTCGCAATCTGAGTGAACTGACCTACAACAGCGGCGTCGGATTGGGAATGGCCGACATCGTCACGGATCGCCTGGTCAATCGAATCGACTGGGCTCCGACGTTGATCAATTCGCTCACCGCGAACACGCCGGCCGCGATCCGGACCCCGATCCACTTCAAGACCGATCGGGAATGCCTGGATCGTATCTGGCCCACGGTAGGCAAGTTGGATGCGCGGCAAATCACGATCGGCTGGCTGCGCAATACCATGGAGTTGGAATACCTGGCCCTGACGGAGAATCTTCGCCCAGTGATCGAGAGCAATCCGTCGCTGAAGATTATTGGGAAGCCCGGCGAATTGCCGTTCGATGCGGAAGGGAACCTGTTGGATTTTCGGAAGGATCTTTAGGTAGGGGCACTTCGAAAGGCCGGGGGGAAGAGCGAAAGCGTCTTCCCCTCCGGCCAAGTTTGCTTAGGAACCACCCTGACTTTCGGCGGCTGTCAGGACGCTGCCGACCTTGCTGAAGATCGTGCTGATACTGGTGGCAACGCCCGGCATGATCGCGCCCGCCGCAACTGCGACAAAGCCCGCCATGAGAGCGTATTCGATGAGGTCCTGGCCGCGAGTATCTTTCCAGATTCTGAGCTGCCAAACGAGATTCGTTACGTTCTTCATTTCCAATGTCCTCTCCGTGCTGCCACAGTTTTTTGTGTGCGGCTGACCCGAAATTAGCATCCGTCGAATCTCCAACAAATCGGAAGGAAGCCTTATTTGCCGCTGAAATATTGCCTCAGCACGATTACGGCTCCCGAAAGGCATAACCTGCCGGCGCTAGCGCTTGAAACGCCATTGGGGGTATGCTGCATACACCACGCCCTAACGGGACGGGGAGGAGGAAATCGGATGGATTACGAGAAGCTGCAACGACATGTGACTGTCGAGCCCGGAAAGAAAATCTCGCTTCGCAAGGACTACAGCACGTTGCCCAATCACCTTTCGATTAAGAAATCGAAGGCCAAGGAGATGCTCGCCGAGGGTATCCAAATGTTGGCGGAGTTTCAGGAAAAACTCTACGCGCAGGACACCTACAGCCTGCTTCTGATCTTTCAGGCGATGGACGCCGCCGGAAAGGACGGCACGATCAAGCACGTGATGTCGGGCCTGAATCCGCAAGGTTGTGACGTGCACAGCTTTAAGGCCCCGTCGACGGAAGAGCTGGATCACGACTTCCTGTGGCGCTGCTACAAGGCGCTTCCCGAACGCGGCCGGATTGGCATTTTCAACAGGTCCTATTACGAAGAAGTTCTCGTGGTGCGCGTCCACCCCGAGATTCTGGAGAAGCAAAAATTGCCGCCCGAGGCGAGAAGCAAAAAGATCTGGGAGCAGCGCTATGAACAGATCAACAACTTCGAAAAGCACCTGGTCCAGAACGGGACGATCATCTTGAAGTTTTTTCTAAACGTGTCAAAAGATGAGCAGAAGCGGCGCTTTCTGGAGCGGATCGACATGGACGAGAAGAACTGGAAATTCTCGGTGAGCGATGCCAAAGAGCGCCAACACTGGGACGCGTACATGCAGGCCTATGAGGATTGCTTCAACCACACCAGCACCAAGTGGGCGCCGTGGCACATCATTCCCGCCGACAACAAACCGGTCGCGCGCTTGAAGGTCGCCCTTCTGATCTGGCGCAAGCTAGAGGAACTGGGGCTACACTATCCGCAGGTTACCAAAGCACAGAAGGAAGAACTGCTCGCGGCGAAGAAAGTGTTGGAGAACGAATAGTCGATTAGCTTCCGTGATGGGAAGATTTGGCTCCCCAAGAGGAACCGTGTTCAGGAATGAAAGCGGAGAATTTGGGCAGACCGGCTCGTCGCGCCAACGCCTGCCCTACCCACCGCAGAGGTGCGGTCAACATCGCTAGAAACACCGGCGTCTTCATTCGATTCATATGAGTGCGCATTTCACTCGCGGCTGCTTGCGGCATCGGATCGCTTCTCGGCTGCTTCCTTAGGCCGACCGAAGAACATCTGTGTGACAATCATGTGGCGCTTGGGTCCGAGCCTGGAACTGCGATCGTCATACAGGTAACCGGCCTCCAACCAACTCCAGGAGCTCCATTTCCAGCGGATACCTCCGCCGTGGCGCGCACTCAAGTAGCCCTGGGCATCAAAGAACCATTCACTACTCAGATAGGGGCCGACCTTGCCGTCGACAGACAGTCGCACTCGCTGCCGGTAGCGATTGAAGTCAATACCCGGCGCAGCGATGAATCGTTCAACCAGAGTGCGGCTCGTTAGCCGCATGCGCTCACCGCGGTGAACGAGCGCTTCGCCGCCGCCAAAGACGCGATGGAAATTTGTCCATTCGTCGCGTCCGTCCTCCTGCTGTCCGAAGTAATACCCGCCGATTGCAGTGAAACGCCGCTGTGCGTTCCAGCGCAGGACGGCCCCGGAGCGGCCCTGCTGGAAATTGGTCAGATGCTGGTTCGTCCGGAACCTGGTGTGCAGATCAACCTCGATGTGTTTCGTTCTGATCAAACCATAGTCGAAGCCATGCAATGTCCAGACCTCCTGCGCGCGCATTGCCCCTGCGCCGAGATACAACAAAGCGATTATGGAAACACATCTGGCCAGCATGTTCATCGTTGACGCACTGAAGGTTAGCTATTGACCATTGTTGATGTGCACCTGAACGGCCATCTACAGGAGGGCAGACCGCCGCCTCGCGTGTGCACTGTCGTCTTGCAGTCTCAGCAAACCATGGCAGCGCACCCGCGTGTCGGAAAGCGTTTGGCCCCCGTTGTGTCATGGCTGTTGGATTGCCTATCAAGAGGGAGAACGGCGCCGGCGTTCCGCAAACGAACAGCACGGGCACTGTCCACAATTATTGAGGATTAATATGCGATTCACTAAGAAGACAATCGGCGCCGTCGTCGCGGCAACTCTCGTTTTGGGCCTCGTCGTGATCGTGGGGATTGGGTTTGGAGCCGTCAAGCTCTGGCCTGTGGTCCGGACGTGGACCCAGAACACGCTTGGCGTGAGCGACATCGACTCGGCGCGGCGGGTGGTCGCTCAAGTCGGCGCTCAGTTGGGCGACGAGCGCATCGTGCAGTTGAGTCGCGCAGGCGCAGACCCGGTGGCGTTGGCGGCTCTGGCGGGAAATCCGGAACTGGCTGGGGTCCTCAAGTGGACTGCCACGCTTCCCGCGCTCGGGCCATTAGTGCAGAACGGTGGTTACCGCAAAGCCCTGGAAGAGGCTATCCGCCAGAACGTCCCCGACATCGCGCAGATCAGGCTTGATCAAGTCGCGTCTCCCGAGGTTCGTGCCATGGTCGCTAAGGTTCAGCAAGTTGTTGCCGAGAATCCCCAGGGCGCCGAAGCGGCTTCTACAGTGAACGCGAACGTACTCAACCTGTTAAAGAGCGAGGCTTTTGCGCTTCTCTGCCGGAATCCAGACGTCTCTCGCATCTTATCTGGTCCCGAGCCTGCCAAGAAGGCCGAGTAGTCTGCCGTCTAGATCCGCATCTTCGCCGGCCTTTTGGCAGCATCGTGGCTCGTTTGGGGTTAGCGGCCCGCTCGACTCGTACGGCTGCCGAATCGAGCGGCGATGTCCGTGGCCCAGCTAATCGAACAGGTTGGACAGGAACGATTTCCGCCGGTGTTCTCCATGCTCCTGATCCCGGTGGTGGTCATGCCGGTCTTGATCGTGATAACGCTCGCTCTCTTGCTGAGGGCGGCTCGGCACAGCAGCGGCCCGATCGATGATCTTGTCCAGGCCTCCACGTTCGAGCCAGACCCCGCGACAAGTTGGGCAGTAGTTGACCTCCACGCCTTGGCGGTCGCCCATTTTTAAATCGACGTTACATACTGGACAGTTCATACCCTCGGTCTAGCAATTCAGTCGCCGATCGCTTCTCTCTCCGCGACACAGGGCGTAGTCCGGCGATTCGAGGGTGCCTGATATCTGAGTGGACTCCTATTCGAGGCTCACCTGTCCCATTTGGGACATGCCCTCGTAGGTTCTTTCAGATTCCACTCTCCTGGCACAGAAGGCGGTGATGGTTCACTTCAGCGATCACGGCTACACTGGTAATTCCAAGGATCTCTTCGTGCAAGCAGACTCGAACTCCCGGCGCCTCAGCAGCGCACATGCCAAGGTTGCTGGAATTGCGTCCGCACTGGTGGTCATCGGAGTGCTGCACCACGTGACGCCTCTTCGATTCCAGCACTGGCACGACGTTCTTCAACACCTTTACTTCTTTCCAGTCGCATACGCCGGCCTGATATTCAGTTGGCGCGGCGGCCTGGCTGCGGCATTGTTCGCGGCCGCGGTGCAGTCATTTCACATCCGTGAAACTTGGGTCCCGGCCCACAGCTACGCCGTGGGGCAGATCCTGGAGATTCCGCTGCTTTGTGTGGCTGGAGTGGTCTGCGGAATTCTGGTCGAGCGCGAACGCAAACAGCGCGAACAACTCACCCGAACAACTAAGCAGTTAAATGAAGTGTATCTGCAACTTCAGCACAGTTTCGATCAGATGAAGCGGGCGGAACGGCTGTATGCGGTTGGACAACTGGCAGCCGGGCTGGCCCACGAGATCCGCAATCCTCTGGCGAGTATAGCCGGGGCTTCCGGCATCCTGCAGCGGAACGCACATCTGGAGGAGACTCACGTCAAGATCCTCGCGGTGATCGACAAAGAGTGTCAGCGGCTCACCCGGCTGCTGAGCAACTTTCTGGATTTCGCAAGGCCGCGCCCTCCGAAATACCAGACAGTTGACGTTGATGCCCTGCTCCAACCGGTACTTGAACTCGCGACGCACGCAGTTGGAAACCAGCCGATCCGGGTTCGCAAAGAACTGGCGCCGGGCCTGCCTGCGATCGATTGTGACCCGGACTTGCTCCGACAACTTCTTCTGAATCTGATCCTCAACGCTATTCAGTCGATGGCGAGCGGTGGTGATGTCACGGTTTCCGCCGCCCTTCGCTCCGGAAGGATATGCTTCAGGGTGTCAGATGAGGGCGTTGGCATCCCGCCGGAGAATCGCGAGAAGATTTTCGATCCGTTCTTCACGACGAAGGACGGCGGCACCGGCCTTGGTTTGTCTGTCGCCTACCAGATCGTGGAGCAGCACGGAGGGGTGCTAACCGCCGAGGCCAATCCCGCCAAGGGGATGAGTTTTACAGCCCTGCTTCCACTTCGGCATGAGGTGTCCCTATGAGCCGATCCAGAATCCTGGTGGTTGACGACGATGAAAGCCTCCGCTGGATTACGCAGCTTCAGCTTGAAGAGGCAGGATACGGCGTCTCAACCGCGCCAGATGCAGAACGCGCGCTAAGCATGGTCGAAGACGAAAATCCGAGCCTGGTGATTACCGATCTCAGGATGCCGGGTCTTTCCGGGCTGGATCTGCTGCGACGAATCCGCGCAGAGCATCCGGAGACACTCGTCGTCGTAATTACGGCGTTCGGCACGGTCCAAAACGCGGTCGAAGCCATGAAGAGCGGCGCCTACGATTATGTAACGAAGCCGATCAACCACGAAGAACTCCTCCTCATCGTCAATCGCGCGCTCGAACATCAGAAGCTGGTGGAAGAAGTCCGGACGCTCCGGGCGACACTGGACGCCAAGTACGGCTTTGAAAGCATCTGCGGTAACTCGCGAGCGCTTTTACGCGTGTTGGAGGTCTCCGCCCGAGTGGCCGCGCGCGACTCGACGGTCCTCATCCGAGGCGAGACGGGCACGGGCAAGGAACTGCTGGCCCGTGCGATCCACTTCAACAGCCGGCGGAAGCAGCGCCCCTTCGTCACGATCAACTGCGGCGCCATACCCAAGGACTTGCTGGAATCCGAGCTCTTTGGGCATACCAAGGGATCTTTCACCGGAGCGGCAACCTCGAAAACTGGTAAGGTGGAGACCGCGGACGGCGGCACGCTGTTTCTGGATGAGATTGGTGAGATGCCCGTTGAGCTTCAGGTCAAGCTGTTGCGCCTCATCCAGAACGGCGAGATCGAGAAGGTAGGCGCCACCGGTCCTGCCAAGGTCGATGTCCGCATCATCGCGGCAACCCACAGGAACCTCCTCGCACTGATTGAGGACGGCGCGTTTCGTGAAGACCTCTACTATCGCTTGGCGGTGATTCCGCTTGAGTTACCACCGCTTCGAGAACGTTCGGAAGACATTCCGGAACTGGTCGAGCATTTGTTCCTGAAAGCGCGCCAGAAGCATGAGCTTCCAGAGTTGAAACTCCCAGCCGCGCTAATTCCGTACTTCTGCGCCTACCGCTGGCCAGGGAACGTGCGGGAACTCGAGAATGTGGTGGAACGCATGGTAGTGTTGGCGGTCGGGAACCAGATCACGTTCAACGACTTGCCGGATTTTCTGCAGCTCCAGCCACTCGGTCCGGAGGCGATTCAGTTTGATCTGCCGCCGCAAGGCATCAGCCTCGAAGGCGTCGAAAGGGAACTCCTATTGCGCGCGCTTCAGAAGTTCGACTGGAACCAGACCCAGGCTGCCAGATACCTGGACATCAGCCGCAGGACCCTGATCTATAGAGTGGAGAAACACGGTCTGCGCAAGGAGAGTTCGCCGGCGGCTGAGGGATAAGCTGAATCGAGCCGGCAGAAGCCCAGCGGCCCGGATGCGGGATCCGGGGATTGGACCCGTGAGGCGTGGTGTCCCAAATGGGACACCAAATTGGCCAATAGTACGCTTTGGGTTGTCTGTCCGATCTGGGTCGGGCCGGAAATTCTGTTCGTTATGCACCGCCAGCAGGGCCAAACGCTCTCCGGCCGGATGTGGCGATCAAGTTGCCTCCTCCGTCGCTGGAGGCAGCCGGAGATGGTCCCTGATGCGGGCATCAATATCTTCTCGATCCAGGAGCGATACGAAGACGCCGTTCGTTCGATTCGAGTGGCAATCGAGAGACGCCGGCTACGCATCATCTCGGAACTCGACGTATCACGGCGGGTAGAGAAGACCCTCGGAATTCGGCTGCTGCCGTGCACGATACTGTACGTGTGGCCCGGTCCCACCTTGACGACGGATGTGTACCCTGTTACGGCAGTTGCGCTACCGCTCCACGTTGTGGTCGCCAGCTGCGGCGCGCATACTGAGATCCGCGTTCAGGGTCGGATTCGCTATGAGCGGCGGACACTCAGCGATTCAATCAGGTCCACGGTAATGGACACCCAGGCGGAGCTGATCCAGTCGCTCGAAGCGGTTGCGACGCGCCAGACCCTGGGCTGAGAGGCCGTCGCGTGCTTATGATGCCACCTGGAACCGCCTCGAATAGCCGGGTGACGACAGCTTCACGGTTCAGAGTCATCGGCGGACTCGCGCGGTTGATCGCCGGGCTGATCCTGGCGGCGATGGTGACCTTGAGCGACCGCTTCATGTGGGCGCGACGAGCTCTTGAGCGGGTGCGGAGAAGGGTCCGCAATATGGGCCTGCCGGAACGGCCTGTCCGTTCCCGGTCAGGCAGGAATGACAGCGTCGGCTCGGCGAGGGAACTGGGCGCCGCTCGCTGGAATACGGAGGCAGTCTGAATGGAACCCGAGACTTTAGGGCAGGTCCAGTCAATCCCGCTGTCGCTTGAGAAAACTCTGAAGTTGCTCCGCCGAACCTTGCAAGCGGCAGGCATCGACGTCGTTCAGCAGATCGAACTCTCGCCAGAGTTTCGGAGCAAACTTGCCGTCGGCGAGGATCGCTGCGTCCTGCTGCTAGTGGATTGTCCCCTCTTGCTGTTTGAGGCTGTCGCAATCGACCGCGCCGCAGCCGTCTTCTTCCCCCTTCACGTCGTGGTAACGGGAGGAGATGCCTGCACAAGTATTCATTGGGCGCATCCCACCGCGGTGGCCACCTCTCGACTGCCAGCGACAGTCAAGAGGCCAGTGGACGCCCTGCATGCACGCCTCACCGAATTGTTCGGACACCCGAAAGACTGGCTGCACCCCCGGGTGCAAGGAGTCCTGAGTGGACGACAGGGGTGACAAGCCTCGATAGTGTGCTGGCAAACGCGGTAGATCGCTTACGTCGTCCGGTTAGGCGTGTGGCGTGCACGGAGACTTAATGTCGGTACGGGAGGACACGATTATGTTCGAACGTCTCGATGAACGGATGAAGATCGACGAATCGGCAAGCCCCAATTCCAGGGAGCGCTGGATTCGCTACGCAAGCGTAATGATCGTTTCGGCGCTGGTTTGCGGCGGGCTGGACGCTGGCATCGTGTTGCTGGAATAGTTCAGGCGTGATCGTTTCAGCAGATCGAGGAAGAGGGTAGGTATGACGCATCGGAGATCGGAAGAGGGTGATCCATGAACTCGGCAGTCGTCAATCGTATTGTCTTAGTCGTCGCCGCGGCCGGTATCGCATTCGGCTTGCTGGCCCAGTTTCTCCATGCACCGGGAATCGCAACCGCAGTTTGGGCGACCGTGACCGCTGTTGCGCTTCTTCCACTCGCGACGTCCGTCGTCCGGTCGCTATGGGGGGCTACGCTCGGCGTGGATGTGATCGCCCTCCTCGCTATGGGCGGGGCGCTGATCCTACACGAGTATCTCGCGGGGGCCGTGATTGCCTTAATGCTTGCCGGTGGCCGCGCGCTCGAAGATTTCGCTCAAAGCCGGGCGAAACGTGAGCTTTCAGCCCTTCTTCGCCGCGCTCCGAGAGCGGTGCACCGCTACGATGGGGATTCGCTGACTGAGGTACCGGTCGAAAATGTGAGCCGCGGAGACCTATTGCTGGTAAAGCCTGGTGAAGTGATCCCAGTTGATGGTGTTGTCGTTGGAGAGACGGCGATCCTGGATGAGGCCGCGCTCACGGGCGAATCGAGGCCCACCCAATGCAAGGACGGCGAGCAGGTGCGGAGCGGCGCCGTCAACGCCGCTGGTATGCCGTTCCGATTGCGCGCAGCGGGAACCTCGGAGGAGAGCACCTATGCCGGAATCATCCGGCTCGTGAGGCAGGCCCAAGATGCCAAGGCGCCACTGGTCCGCCTTGCCGATCGCTACGCACTTCTGTTTCTTCCCATCGCCATCGTTGTGGCTGGATTCGCGTGGCTGATTTCGGGAGACCCGGTCCGCGCGCTCGCCGTGCTGGTCATCGCCACACCCTGCCCTCTGATTTTGGCGGCCCCTGTCGCGATCGTCGCCGGCATCTCTCGAGCGGCGCGACGCGGCATCATCGTAAAAGGAGGCGGGGCGTTGGAGACGATCGCACGGGCGAAGACCCTCGTCCTGGATAAGACGGGCACGGTCACGGCAGGCGCTCCGCTTTTGACCAACGTCGAGTGTTTTGGAAACTACGACGCGGATGAGGTCCTTCGCCTCGCCGCTTCACTTGACCAGGTTTCGCCTCACGTTCTAGCAGGTCCGATTCTCCGCGCTGCCAGCGAACGCCATCTGCCGCTCTCATTTCCTACCGAGGTGGTCGAGGAGTTGGGTGCCGGCATTCGCGGAAAGGTCGACGGCTGCGACGTCGCGATAGGGAAGATCTCGTGGGTTCTCCGCGATCATCCGGCCCCGCCCCGCCTGCGAAGACTCCAGCGACGGCTGATGCTGGAGGGTGCTTCGGGGGTCTACGTCGCAATCGAAGGGGAACTTGCCGGCGCTCTCATGCTGGAGGACCCAATCCGCTCAGATGCCCCGTTAACCCTTCGGTCACTGCGGCGGGCCGGGTTTCAAAGAATCGTTCTGTTAACTGGGGACCACGCGGATGTGGCGAAGGTCGTTGGCGGGATTCTCGGAGTGGATCAGGTGTTTGCGGAACGATCGCCTGCCGACAAGGTGGATGCCGTACGAACCGAGCATCGGGCGGCTGTAACCGTAATGGTAGGAGACGGCATCAACGACGCGCCTGCGTTGGCTGCCGCTGATGTCGGGGTCGCCATGGGTGCACGCGGGGCCACGGCATCGTCCGAAGCCGCCGACGTGGTGCTCGTTTTGGATCGCCTCGACCGCCTGGTTGAAGCCGTTCAGATTGCACGACGGTCACGGCGCATAGCTCTTGAAAGCATCTGGGCGGGAATGACGCTCTCCGTGGTTGGCATGGGCTGTGCGGCGGCCGGGCTGTTGACACCCGTGGCTGGCGCCATCGCCCAGGAGGGCATCGACGTTCTGGTGATTCTGAATGCGCTCCGCGCCCTGCAAACGCAGCGTCCGCGCGGATCTACACATGCCAACGCCGGCCTCAGCCGGCAATGCCGCTCGGACCACGATCGCCTCCTACCTCGAATCAAACGTATTCGCTACCTCGCTGACCGTCTCGACCTGCTCCCGCCAGGCGATGCGCGCTCGGAGTTACTGCAGATCCATCAGTTCCTGATTGAGGAGGTCATCCCTCACGAGACGGCTGAGGATGCGACGGTATACCCGGCGATCGCCAGGTTGATGGGTGGGGACGATCCTACGGGTGTGATGAGTCGTGCCCATCTCGAGATTTCCCACATGGTGAGCGCACTCGGCCGCCATGTCGAAGACTTACCTGACAACGGCCCGACCTCCGAGGATCTCCCTGAACTTCGCCGGATCCTGTATGGACTTGACGCAATTCTGCGCCTTCACTTTGCGCAGGAAGACGAATCTTACCTGGCGCTGATAGAGGCGCAGGCGGAGCGGCCCACTGTGGCGCCTCAGATCGGGGCATGACCCATGGAAAGACGTAATCGGAACACCGATGTCCGCGGTCCCTTTGGGGGCGATCACCAGCGCGGCAGGTCCCACATCGTTCAACATCCTCCCGCGCGAAGCCGAAGGTAGCCGACGGCGAGGATGCGGGCGATGGATCGGAAATTCGAAGTCTTGGCTTCCGAAACTTCGAAAGCTACAGACTCAGAGTGAAGGTGTTATCTTCTAAGTGGCTTGGGATTGCGGGGTTGCCCCCGTTGTGGGCGTAGAGCTTTTTTGGTGCGGATGAGAGGACTTGAACCTCCACACCCTTGCGAGTACATGGACCTGAACCATGCGCGTCTGCCAATTCCGCCACATCCGCACGCTTGGTGTGACGTCTTCATTGTCGTTCAATGGCGGCTTGGTGTCAAATTTCCCGAGCTCGAAAGTATCGTTCGGCGGTGATGGCATCGTATCCTGGAATCATCAGCGCCCATGACTTGCCCGAACTGCTCCGCGCAGCTCGACATCGAGCCGTCGCTCGACCCATTCCAATGCCCGTACTGCGGAACGGAACTGCTCCAGCCGCCGCTCCCGATCGTCGCGGACACGGCGCGACTGCCGGCCCATCTGGCCTACGAGCGCCTGCTCAGCGAGCGCAACGAATTGTCGGCCGAGCGCACGCGTCTCGCTACCGTTGACGCGCGCGGCTGCGTCCCTGTCATCGGATATCTGCTGCTGCTGGGCGGAAGCCTGACGCTGCTCGGCGCACTCTTCGGAGGCTCGCGGCAGAACACACTGGCCGTTTGCCTGCTCGTCCTGCTCACCGGCGCGGGAATGGTCACGCGCCCCCACCCGCTGCATGCTGAAATCGATACGCTGAACAAGCGGATCGAGGCGCTGGACTACCGCATCATGGCCTTTGTGGAGGCGTCTGGCGGTCCTTCACGATGAAAGCTCATGCGAGAGTTGAGGGACCTTGGGAGATCTGCAAAAACGCGAGGCAATTCTGACGCCCAAGCGAATGAATGGCTGTTCGAGGCAGTGGTAGGCGGCAACAGGAATCCCGACCATCATCACGATCAGAACCACAATTTGGACAAGTGGACCATAATTTCGCAACTCGTCGAGAGCGACCTTGAGCACCAACTCCTGCGTCAAGTAGATCCCGTATGAGTATTTGGCAACCATGTTGCAGAGCCCGGCAAAACGCCCATGCGGGATCTCCGCAAACTGAGGAATAGCACACCCGAGGAGCAGGCAGATCGGCCAACCGAAGATGACTCTCATGTCCCATCGCAGGTTTACTGCCGCAATGTACAGAAAAACGCATCCAAGCACCAGAATCACCCAGCAAAACGCTGGCAGTTGGAGCCTCTTTCGTTTCTGAAGCTGATACGCGATGACGCCCGCCAAGAAACAAGGGGCGAATTTCAGCAGGTCGGCTCGAGCGGAAATCGCAGGCTGCAAGCATCCACCCACTACCGCAATGCCCCATATCCCGAAGATTGCCCAAACGGACCTATAGCGCAAAGCGAACAGATAAAGAAAAGGAAGGAACACGTACATCTGGATTTCGTATGGAAGGCTCCACATTGGGCCGACCGCCGAGGGGCTGAACACGAGGTTCTGAAACAGTCCGAAGTTTGCCGCCAGATCGAGGAATCGCGCCGGATGGGCCTCCCCGTATCCGGTCAAGAGCACAACCACGATCCAGAAAATGCTCAAGGGATATATGCGAAAAGCACGGCGCACATAAAAGCCGGCAAATAAGCTTTCGGATCGAAGCTGCATCCGCTCCAGCGAGAACATCAACACCAGACTCGTGTGGACGAAAAACGCAAGAACGCCAAACCGGCCAAGTCCCCACACAGCATGGTACGCATCCGCAGACAGTATGTACTTGAGCAGATGGTATGCCAGCACCGACAGAACGGCTACCGACCGGAGGAGATCGAGATTGGTGGAGTCTCTCATGAACAGGTCTGACGCGATGTCTTTGTGACAGGATTCGGATCCGCCATGCACCGACTGGAGGCGAAGGCTCCTCAATAATAACAAGGAACGAAATCGCGAACACGCGCCGTGATCTCCTCGTCCAGTTCTCAGCCGGACGTGGGCCCTCAATCACAGCGTTACATAATAGAAACCGGCATCGAACGTTCAGTGAAGTGCGCTTCCTCCGAAGCCCTGTCATGGTTACGCGACGACGCCCGTTAGCACACGTTTCCGATCATCTCGAACTGCTTTCTTGAGAGTCCGGCTTTATACTGGAACGAGAGCGGTCATCCAGGAGAACAAGGCATGAATAGAGACAAAAGCATCGTCGTACTGAACAAAGCGGTCGCCGACGAACTGCAGGCCGTACACCAGTACATGTACTTCCACTTCCATCTCAGCGATCAGGGCTTCGAGCCGCTTTCGATGCTGTTCAAGCGGATCGCAATTCAGGAGATGGGCCACATCGAGTTGCTGGCGGAGCGCATTCTGTTTCTGAAAGGCGATGTGCTCATGGTCCCGGCCGGACCCGTCGAGCGGATCGTGGAACCCGAGGCAATGCTCGCCAAGGTGATGGCGATGGAGGAGGACGGCGTTCAGACCTATAACCAGGCTGCGCTGGCCTGCGCCGCTGATGCCGACTCCGCTTCCAAGCAGATTTTCGAAGCGCTCGTCGCGGACGAGGAGAGCCACTTCGATCAGTTCGAAAAGCAGTACGACAACATCAAGCGTTTCGGCCTGAGCTACCTGGCGCTGCAATCGTTCGGCGGAGGAGCATCCGAACCCGGCGCACCGGCAGCGTAAGAACTCCGCGTCAATCGGCTTCTCGAATCGGACAAACTCGGTCAGAGCAAAAGCGGGTGGCCCTGCGGGGATACTCCAGCGAAAAAGGCCACCCGCCACAGGGTTAACGAAGCGTTACATTTGACCGAAACAGCCACGTGTTTCGTTGCATTCGTAGTCGTCCACCAACTTGCCGTCGGGTCCGACGCACGATTGCGTCTTATGGCACCAAAATGCACGGTCGTTGCTGCGCGGCACGGTCGGATCCCACGTCGTATCGATGAACAAGCCTTTCCAACGCAATTCCGCGCAGCGGTCGTCGTCAATATTCGTCAGGCTGGTAGGTTCCATCGCTTACGCCTTTCCGCGCGCGGCTTCGAGCAGAGCGCGCTTCACGGCCGTCTGCACCAGACGGACCTTGTACGCATTTTCGCTGAGCGGTTTCGCATCAGCAACAGCCGCCTTTCCTGCGGCTTCGGCCAATTCGGGCGTGACGGTCTTGCCCTCGATCAACTTCGCCGCAGCGCTGGCCGGCCAGGGCGCCGGAGCAACGTGTCCGAGGACGATCTTGACTTCCGCGGCCACGCTGCCGTTCATGCGCAGCGCCACCGCGGCCGCCGCCAGAGGCCAGTCGAGCGCCTCTTTCTGGCGCACTTCGTAGGTCGCGTTGCGAGTCTTCCCACTCGGAACGACAATCTCGCTGAGGATTTCGTTGGGCAGCAGCGCGATTTCACGTTCGTTCGCCGACTTCGGCGAAACGAAGAACTTCTCCACCGCCAACTCGCGAGTACCCTTCGCCGAAACAAGCTTCACCTTCGCGCCAAGCGCGACTAGCGCCGGGCCGAGACTCGATGCGCTGACAAAGTGCGCCGGGCCGTCGGTGAAGATCGCGTGGAATTCATTGCGCCCTTCGGTCACGTGCTCCGCCAACAGACCGTGCCCGTGACGGAAGTACCAGCAACGCGGCCGCTGGCAAAGATCTCCACCCACCGTTCCCATGTTGCGGATCTGCGGGCTGTGAATGCCGCGTGCGGCCTGCACCAGCGCGGGAAATTCCGCCCGCACCAGCGCGTTCTCCATAAGCTCCTGCATGGTGACGGTCGCGCCGATGCGCAGGCCCGCGGCGCTCTTCGCGATTCCGCCCAGCGCCTTGATGCCCTTGATATTCACGACGCGTTTGGTCGTGTACACGTCGTCTTTCATCAGACTGAGCAGGTCGGTGCCGCCCGCTAGCACATCGGCCTCGCCCCACTTCGATCCCAGAAGCGCAACGGCGTCCTGGATGGTTGCCGGGCTTGCATATTCAAAGTTGTTCATTACGAGCGCCTCCCTTCGAGAGCGTCGATCACGCGTCTCGCCGTCAGCGGAACTTGCGGCACTCTCACTCCTATCGCGTTGGCCACCGCGTTAGCGATCGAGGCCATGCCGCCGATGGCCGGCGGTTCGCCCAATCCGATCACGCCACGCTTATCGTGCTCCGGCGTGATATCGAGGTGAATGACGATCTCGCCGATATCGGCTATCCCGGCCAGTTTGTAGAACTCCATATCGGCGTTCAGCATGTGGCCGGTCGCCTGATCCATGATGCGTTCTTCGGTCAGCGCGGCACAGATCGACATGATGCACGCCCCGTAAATCTGGCTTTCCGCCGTCTTCGGATTGATAATCAGACCGCAATCCTGCACGGCCACCAGCTTGTTCAATTTCACGACGCCGGTCTCGGTGTCGACGGAGACGTCCGCCACTTGCACACCACCGACGCCGCCCGTGTTGAGTCCTTCCTTAGCGGCCTCTCTTGGGACGTTCTCGCCCATTTCAGAGATTTTCTTGACGCCGAGTTTCTGGCATGCCGCGCCCCAGGCCAACGCCTTGGTTGGATTGCCTTTCACGCGGACCTTGCCATCCACCGCTTCGAGTTGATCCGCCGGAGCGCCCAACGCCGGAGCGACGGCTTCGAACAACTTCGCCAGCGCGTTGACGCTCGCCTTCCGCGTGGAGGAAGACACTCCGCCGACCGTCGTGGAGCCGCCGGAACCGCCCGACGGCGGGTATTTGTTGTCGCCGATCTTGACCTTGACCGCGGTAAGCGGCAGACCAAACGTCTCCGCCGCCACGATCCCGATAACGGTGCGTGTGCCCGTTCCGAGGTCCTGGCTGCCGATCTCGATTTCCACGGAACCGTCCGGGTTGATGTTGGCGATCGCTTTGCTGGCGTGGCCCGCACCGCCCCACGTGTTGACGCCGATGCCCAGACCGCGCTTGACAGATCCGGAACCGGAGTCGCCGCGCGGATGCCAGAGCTTGCTCCAATTGCTCAACTCCGCGGCCTTTTTCAACTGCGCGGCATAGACTTCCGCACGCGCCGTGTAAGCGAGGTTCTTCGCGAAGACCTGCATCGGGTCGAGCTTAACCGCCGCCGCGAAATCGTCGATCGCGCAGCAGGTCAGGTACGATGCCTGCGGGTGGTTGGGCGCGCGCCAGGCGCGCTGCGAACCCGCGTTCAACGACACGGCCATGTGATTCATCCGCTTGTTCGGGATGTTCGTGTAAACGTAAGGAATCGGCGCCATGCCGCCGCCGCCGAAGCCGCCTGTCGACCACGAGTTCGACTCCCAGACCGTGATCGTTCCATCCTTCATCCCGCCCACTTTGATCTTGGCGAAGTGCGACGGCCGAACGCCGGCGATCGTCAGATCCGTGGCGCGGTCCAGAAACATTCTAACGGGCCGCCCGCCGCTGGCCTTCGAGAGCTGCGCGCCTTCGACGCCCCACTTGTCCGAAGGAAACTTGCTACCGAAGCCGCCGCCCATATAATCCATCTGCACGTGGATCTGCGTGGCCGGTACCTTCAGTCCGCGCGCCAGGTCGGGACCGATATCGGAGAGCGATTGCGTCGATGGCCAGTATTCGATCTGGTCGCCTTTCCACGAGATCGTCTGCCCGTGCGTCTCGTGACAGCAGTGCGTAATCACCGAAGTACCATACTCGCCCTGCGCCACAGCCTCGGCTTCGGCGAGCGCCTTGACCGGATCGCCGGTCACCTGTTCGCCGGCGGGCTTTGCGCGGCTGCCCACCTTCGATGCGTCTTCTTCGCGAACAAGGTGGGGCATCACTTCATAAGTGACTTTGATCTTGCTCAGCGCTTCGCGTGCGACATCTTCCGACGTCGCGGCAAGCGAAGCCACTTCCCAACCAGCCCATTGAATCTCCGTGCCGGCGGGCGCAAGCACGCGCACCGCAGTCACGCCGCTCGTCGCTTCCGCCGCACTCGTGTCGATCGCCGTGACCTTGGCGTGGGCGTGTGGCGAGGTAAGAAACATGCCGTACAACATCCCCGGCAGGTTCTGATCCGAGGAGTATTTGGCCCTTCCGCTCGCTTTGACGGGGCCGTCCAGACGGCTGGTGCGTTTGCCCATCAAGCGGCGCTGATCCATCGCCGGCCATTTATAATCAGCCATTTTTCCCTCCCTTCGTCGTACGCGCCGCCTCAAGGACGGCCTTGCGAACACCCATGTACGTACCGCAACGGCACAGATTTCCGCTCAATTCTTCATTGACTAGTTGCGGGTTCGGGTTCGGATGTTTCGCCAGAAGTCCTTTTACCGCCATCACGAAGCCGGGCGTGCAGTAGCCGCACTGCTGGGCGTCGTGATTGACGAAGGCGGTAGGGATCGCTCCGAGTCTTCCGTCCGCGTTCATGCCTTCGATGGTCTCGATGTTCTTGCCCTGCGCATCAATGGCGAGCACGCTGCACGCATAGACCACCTTGCCGCCCATGATCACCGTGCAGGCGCCGCAAGTGCCCCGATCGCAGACGCGCTTGGCCCCGGTCATGTCGAGATGGCCGCGCAGTGCGTCAAGCAACGTGACCCGCGGCTCCAGGTTCAACTTGTGAGGTTTGCCGTTGATCTGCAATGTGACCGGCACCGCGGCCGGTCCCGACACCGCTGCCGGCGCGGCTGCGGCTGTCTCTTCCAGTACGCCGCTTCCAAGAGCGCCACCGCTAATTCCAACGCCGCGTATAAAGCCACGGCGTGAAAAACCGGTCGAGGTAGTATTCGGCTTGTCAGGTTTCTTCGAGGAACTCACCAGACACCATCCTTTCATGCTCCAAATGTTTACGAATATAGCAGATCCGCACAAGCCAGGCCAGCCCGCGCATCGCTATAGTACACGTTACAATACACTTACGATAAGCGACCTGGAGAGTCAACGGAGCAGCATGGATTTCGCACAATGCAAAGCGCAACATCGCGAGATGGAAGTTTATCTCGACCGCCTGCACACGGACTGGTTGGAGGAGCACTTTGCCGGGGCCGCACGCCTCGCGGCCGCGCATTACCAATTCGAGGAAGCAGGGCTTTTCTCAGCGCTGCGCGACGCGTATCCGCGCATGGTGGAGAAGATGATCGCGCAGCATCGGGAATCGCGCGAGATTGCGGAAGCGCTCGAGAGTTGCCACCCGCAGGACCGGCTGTATCTCTATCGCCGCTTCTGGGCAATCACGCAACACAACATCATCGAAGAGGAGCGCGACTTCTTTCCTCTCGCGGCCGCAACACTCAGCGTTGGCGGCCCACCGTCTTCTCAATCGCCGCCAGCGCCAGCGGCGCCATGACGCGATAACCCGCGCTGTTGGGATGCAGACCGTCGTCGGCGAAATCCGAGCGCAGGAAGCCGCGTCCGTCCGCGAGCGAATTGGAGTAGTTCAAATACGTGTAGCCGCGCGAACGGCAAAGCTGCTCCAGCCACACATTCAAGCCGCGGATGAATTCCGGAGGACGTTGCACGCTGCGCTCGTAGCTCGGGTCGTTGTCCTTGTGATAGTCGCTGATCGGCAGCACCGATGCCCAGATCACCTTAATCTTGTGTGCGTCCGCCACGTCGGAGATCATCGTGCAGTTATTCTGGATCGCGGCAAGATTGACACCGCGCGCCAAATCGTTAGTTCCGGCGAGGATTAACACCGCGGCCGGCTTGAGTGCGACGACGTCGGCCATCATTCGGCCCAGCATCTCGCCGGTGATCTGGCCGCTGATGCCGCGGTTCACGAAATCCTTCTCTGGGAAATATTCGTTCAGACGCCAGAAGTCGGTGATCGAATCGCCGAAAAACACAATACGCGGCTTGCCGGCTTGCGGCGGCCCCAGCTTCTGGTTCGCTTCCGCATAGCGGCGCAGGTTGTCACGGTCCGCACTACGCACCTGTGCCTCGCGCGCATCAAGCAGCCTGCGGTAGTACGCATCGAGAGTATCCATGTTGGCGCGCAGTTCTTCGAGTTGCTTGCGCGCCACTTCGGGAACGGACTCCGGCTTCGGCGTTGCGTCGAGCAGCGCCAGGAAGACGCGCAGTTTCCCCGTCAGTTCATTGAGCAGACCGATGTGCGCCTGACCCGGCACGTTCTCCAGGCTCTTCAATGTGTTGCGCGAACTTTCGAGCAGCGGGCCGGCCGTGCGCGCCAGTCCGGGGACGACGACACCGGCGGCTTCGGCCAGATCGACCGATCGCTTGTACAACTTGAGTGCGTCGCCGGCGCGCAGAACCTGAGTCTGCTGCGGCAGCGCGGCTGGAGCCAGCGCACAAAACAATATCAACGAGAGAACAATCCTCATTTAAGTTCGTCCTTCGTAAGCGTCACGCTGATCGTGCCCACTGCGAGGCCCAGGCGCACGCGAAACTGCACGGGCAAACGGCGGTCATCGTCGGTCAGCCAAACGAAAACGCGCGCCTTGCGCCTATAAAGCTGGTTATTGAAGAGGAAGGCTTCGTAACGAACGGCCTGGAACTTACCCGCAGGCGTCTTGACCTCTTCGCGCTCTTGCGCTTCCACTTTGATCGTGATTGATTTTTTTCCGTCGCTCATCGGCAGATCGGCAAAGTGGCCAAGCGGGACGTTCTTGGTACGCAGCGCGTACAGCGCTCCGAGCACGTCGTGGACGCAGGCGGGCACATCGATCTCTTTTTGCAGCACGACCGAATTTTTGACCAGATCCTGTTCCAGGTAGTTCGCCTTGCGGCGCGAGGCGTCGAAGGTGATGCGCGTTTCACGTTGCCGCCGTCCCTCTTCGGATTTCATGAAGACGGCCGAGACGCAGTTCGAACCGTCCAGCGAAGCACGGTACAGATCGTCGACCTTATAGAGCCGCGAAACCAGGCCGACTGATTGGAGCTTCAAATCGACCTGCCGGTGTCCGGCGCTTCCCGGCGCGGCGCTGCTGATCATCTGGGCGCGGCCGGCTTCGATCAGTTTCCATTCGATGGTGTAGGAAAAGTGTTCCGCCAGCGGGGCCGCGCCGAAAGATTGGGAGGCCAGCAGCAGACCAGACAATGCGAAGAAAGAAACGCGCATGAAGTATTGAGTGTGGCAGATCTGCGAAGTTCCGGGCAAGCCGCCGGGATCTCCAGGTCAGAACCCGATCGGCGACAAAACGTCCGAGGGTCTCTTGTCGAATGCCTTCGAGATGGCGAGCAGGCTCTCCATGCTCGGCAGGTTCGCGCCGCGCTCGATCGAGCTGATCAGCGAGACGCTCAGCTTGGTAGCCGCAGCGAGTTCCTTCAAAGACCAGTCGCGCTCGACGCGTAGCAGCTTGATACGATGGCCCAGTTTCTCGCGCAGCAGATCCTGCGGTGCACGGCCGAAGCCGAAGGTTTGTACGGCATTGTGCAAAGTCTGGCGCAACTGCGAAAGGGAGAACGGCTTGGCCAGATAATCGAACACCTTCAGCTTGAAGGTGGCGCGCATGTCTTCGAGCGACGGGTAGCCGGTGACGATGATCACGCACAGGCCTGGATGCCGGGAGAGCAACTGTTCAAGCACTCGTTCGCCCTTGAACTCGCCCATCTTCATGTCGAGCAGCACAATGTCGGGGCAGCGCTGTTCAGCGCCCTCGAAGAGGTCGTCGGGGTGCCCGAACGCACGCACGGCATACAAGCCCTCGTCTTTGAGAAAGTCCTCGATGTAGTTGCGGAAGTCGGCGTCGTCGTCAAGCACAGCAACGTCGACAAGAGCTTCATAGCCGGCGGTCTCTGTCATCGTGGTTGTCCAGTGGTTGTATCGTAGCATCGCCGGAGCGTGCTCACGAATTCTCTTGACGAGTACTCCGGCGACAGACGCGTGACTCGCGTAAATCAGTCAATCCTTTCAGGCAGTTCTTCGAGGGCGTAGTATTTGTGCTCCAGCACAGCACCGCCGAACTTCACGACGCGAAAGCCGGACTGCGCACCGCCGAGCGGCTTGCCGACCGGTCCGGTGGTCACAACGGCGATCTTCCCTGCTCGCCCTTCGGCGTTGTGATGAAGATGACCTGCAAACACGTGAGACACCGTCGAGCGTTCCAGCAGGTCAACGTAGCGCTTGCGCGCGGAAGATGGAAGGTTGTGATACGCGTCGGCCTCTGCCATATCCTTGACGAACGGCGGATGGTGCTGAAAGACAATCACGTGACGAGCCTTGGACTGCCGCGCCTTGACAAGTTCCGCCGCCAGCCAGGAATCCTGCTCCGCGGCTGCGCCGGCACACCCGGCCGGCGCCGACATCAGCACGGTATCGAGCACGATGCCATACAGCGCACCACTGCGGAAGGAGTAGTGGTCAGGGCCGAAGCTTCCGCGCCAGGCTTGCAGGCGCTCCGGCGAACACTCGTTCCCGATATCATGATTGCCCGGCACGTTATAGAGCGGGATGGATTTGTCCAATCCGGCCATCACGCGCTTGTACTCGGCAACCTGCGCGGCGTCGCCGGGCCGGTTCACCAGATCGCCCGTGACCACGACGAAGGCGGGCTTCAGGCGATTGGCCGCCGCCACGGCGCGTTCGAGGTTGCGCGTTTCGAGCGTGAAATCCGCGTTGGAGGAATACATGCCAAACTGCGGGTCGGACATCTGAATAAAGAACGGAGCGCGGTCGGCCGCAAAACAGGCCGCGGTTGCTAATAGAAAAACGCTGCGACTGATCTTCATATCCATGGACTGTATTCGGTCAGAATTTCCTTCTTTGGACTTCAGACGGCCTAATCATACCCCGAAGCGCACTGCGAGTGGCTGGCCAAGCCAGGCCCGGCGCCTCAATCGGCCGCGGGCAGGCGGACTTCGAGCCTCGCGCCGCCGCCCGCACGGTTCGACGCCGCGATCGTGCCTCCGTGCTGGTTGACGATTCCCTCGGCGACCGTCAACCCAAGTCCCGTGCCACGGGCATCCAGGCGCGCCGTAACGAACGCCTCGAAAATGTTCGGCAAAACGCCCGCTGGAATCCCGGGACCGTCGTCCTCCACCGTGATCGAGATCATCGCGCGGCCATCCCCCGGAATCCGGCGCGCCTCCACCGTAACGTTGCCGCCGGAGGGCACAGCGCCCAGCGAGTTGCGCAACAGGTTTACGAAGACCTGCACCAGCCGGCCCGCGTTCCCGACCACGCGCGTCCTGGCTTCGACGCGATTGTGGAAGCGTACTTCCGCCGCTTTGTCGTCGATCGCCACCAGTCCCCAAGCTTCCTCGACAAGGCTGTGCACATCCGTTGGCTCAATCTGTTGCGTTCGCGCGCGCGCGAAATCGACGAGCGCTTCGCTGATGCGGCGCAGCCTGGCGGTGACACGCAACATGCGCGCAAGCCGCTCCTGCGCGCGCGGATCGGCAAGCGTCTCCTGCAGCTTCTCGATGGAGCCGTGCAGCACGGAAAGCGGCGTGTTCAGCTCATGGGCGACGCTTGCGCTGAGCAGGCCCAGGCTGGCGAGCCGGTCCTGGCGTTCGAGCAACTCGTTCTTGCGCAACAGTTCCTCTTCATGACGGCGCAATTCGCACACGGTGGCGTTGCGCGAACGCATGATCTGGCCGATCTCGTCGCCCGGAATTTGCGAAACGTCGATGCACTCGTGAGCGTGGTCGCCGGCCTGCGTGGCGGCGTCCGCATCGAGCATCAGGCGCAGCGGCCCATAGATGTAACGTGGCAAAATCAACAATTCCAGCAGCGCCACAGCCAGCACATAGACGGTCGCCAGCACCAGCACCAGCGCCCACTTCGCGCTGCCCGAATGCGGCGATTCGCGCTCCAGAAACGGCAGCACGGCAAAGTAGACGGCCATCGCCAGCACCACGAAGAACAGGTTATGCAATATCATCAGCTTCAGCCGCACCTTGAGGTCGGCGAAGCGTAGATGCAAAATCATTGAAGCCTTTCTTTTCAACGCGTCATCCATAATATAGCGGCGAGAAGAATTGCTGTCAGACTGGAATTCTTGCGATGTTTGCGCAATTGATGCGGCTGTGTTAGAACAATAAGCATAAGAAAGCGAAAGCCTCCTCGGGCTTTTTTCGTTCAACTGGGATGAGTGCCATATTTCCGAAGTCCATCGACAAGACTGTCCGCGCTCTTGCTGCAGCCATCGCTGTCATGGCTCTAGCAGGTATCGCAACCTACGCTTACTTCTCGCAGCCAAAAGTGCTCGACACCGGCTACACGCCGGTGCAGCCGGTCGCCTACAGCCACAAACTGCACGCAGGCAACCTCGGTATCGACTGCCGCTACTGCCACTCTACCGTGGAGCGCAGTTCGTACGCAGCGATACCTGCCACCGAGACGTGCATGAATTGCCATGTACGCGTGAAAGCCCAGAGTCCGCTGCTTACCAGGGTTCGCGAGAGCTACGCCACCGGCGAGCCCGTGCCTTGGGTGAAAGTGCACAAGCTGCCCGACTACGTCTATTTCAACCACAGCGCTCACCTTAGCGCCGGCGTGAGTTGCGTCTCATGTCACGGGCGTGTCGATCAGATGATCGAGGTGAAGCAGGTGCAGCCGTTGAGCATGGCCTGGTGCCTGCAATGCCATCGCAACCCGGCGCCGAACCTACGGCCGGCCGCGCTCGTCACCAAACTCGACTGGACGCCGGATCGCGACCCGGCCGAGATCGGACGCGAAATCATACAGGCCAAGCACATCGCTCCGCCGGTCAACTGCTCGGGGTGCCATCGATGACACACACTGGAAAGACCTACTGGCGCAGTCTCGAACAACTCGCCGATACGCCGCGCTTCCGCGAGTGGCTCCATCGCGAGTTTCCGGAGAACGCCTCCGAGATGCTCAGCTCGAGTTCGCGCCGCACGCTGCTGAAGCTGATGGCAGCCTCGATCGGGTTGGCCGGTTTGACGGCCTGCCGCCGCCCCGTGGAAAAAATCCTGCCAGTGGCCAAGGGCGTCGAAGACTACATCCCTGGCAACCCGCTGTTCTACAGCACGGCCTTGAGCTTTGGCGGACTCACGACCGGGCTGCTCGTCGAAACGCACGAAGGCCGTCCCACAAAAGTGGAGGGCAATCCGAACCACCCCGCGAGTCTCGGCGCAGCCTCCGCCTTCACGCAGGCTTCGATTCTCGGCCTCTACGATCCGGACCGCGCGCGCGAAGTACGCCAGAATGGCCAGAAATCGAGCTGGCAGGATTTCGCGACCTTCGCGCAGACGCAATTCGGCGGCGACGGCGCGGGCTTGCGCTTTCTCAGTGCGCAGGTCACATCACCTTCGCTCGAGGCTGTCAAGGCGCACGCACTGCAGCGCTTCCCCAACGCCGGGTGGATCGAATACGAGCCGCTCGCACGCGACGAAGCCATGGCCGGCGCCGCACTCGCGTTCGGGCAGCCCGTGCACACGCACTACAACTTCGAGAAAGCCGACGTCGTGCTTTCTCTGGACAGCGACTTTTTGGGCCTCGATTCCACGAACATCGCCGCCACGCGCGCCTTCTCCCGCCGCCGCAAAATCAGTCGGCCCGAAGAGGAGATGAACCGCCTGTATGTGGCCGAAAGCCAGTATTCGATCACTGGTGCAGTGGCCGATCACCGCCTACGAATGCGGGTATCGGAACTAAGACAATTCTCAGTAGATTTGGCTATTGAATTAAAAATCAGCGGTGATAATCTGAGATTGCTGCCTAGGCCTGGAGATGGCCGACAGAAATGGCTGGCGTCGGTGGCCCGCGATCTAGCAAGGCACAGAGGCCATTCGCTTGTGGTCGTGGGACCGCGCCAGCCTGCTTCAGTTCATGCCCTCGCACACCTGATCAACCAGTCTCTTGGCAACGCCGGAGAGACCGTCACTTACACCGCCGCGACTTGGCAGCCGCAAGCCGCTGCGTTGCGAGAACTCACCGGAGAGATGTCGGCCGGCCGTGTCTCTACGCTCGTAATTCTGGGCGGCAATCCGGTCTATAACGCTCCCGCAGATCTGCAATTCGAAGCGAATCTGAAAAAAGTGCGGACTGTGGTGCGGCTCGGCCTCGACATCGACGAGACGACGGCCGCTTCCACCTGGCAATTGCCCGAAGCGCACTACATGGAAGCCTGGGGCGATGTGCGCTCGAGTGACGGAACCTGCACAGTGCAGCAGCCGCTGACGCAACCGCTTTACGGCGGCAAGACAGCCGCGGAGGTCGTCGCCATGATCTCGGGCTATAAGGATCAGCGCGCCTATGACATCGTGCGGAACTATTGGCTGGCACGCTGGACCGGCGAGAAGGATGCGAACAAGACCTGGCGCAAAGCGCTACACGATGGCGTGATCGCGGGTACGCAATCGGCTCTCGTGAAGCCCACGGCCGACGCCAAACGCATCGCCGCCGCAACGGCCCCCGCGCAGGCTGTCGGACTCGAAGCCGCATTCTATGCCGACGCGAGCATGTACGACGGACGTTTCGCAAATAACGGCTGGATGCAGGAAGCGCCCGATCCGATGACGAAGGTCACCTGGGACAACGCGGCCCTGCTCAGTCCCGCGACGGCGCGCGCCTTGCAGATCGAAACGGGCGACATCCTCGCGCTCGAACTCGCCGGCCGCAAGATCACGATCCCGGCGCTAATTCAACCCGGCCACGCCGACCAGTCGATTTCCCTGACCTTGGGTTATGGCCGCAAGAAGTGCGGACGCATCGGCAGGGGCGTGGGACACGACGTCTATCCGCTACGCGCGAGCGACGGCCTCCACTTCGTCACTGGAGTAAACGTGAAGAAGACCGGAGCGCGCTACAAGTTCTCGCTCACGCAAGACCACCACAGTATGGAAGGCCGGCCGATCGTGCGCGAAGCGACGCTCGAAGAGTTCCGCAAGGAGCCCGCCTTCGCCGAGAAGCAGGGTCCGGAGACGCATCTCTTCTCGCTCTACAAAGAGCAGGATTACAGCCAGGGCAACCAGTGGGGTATGGCCATCGACCTCAACGCCTGCATCGGCTGCAACGCGTGCCTGGTGGCCTGCCAGGCCGAGAACAACATTCCGATCGTCGGCAAGGAGCAGGTGGGCAAGGGCCGCGAGATGCACTGGATCCGCCTCGACCGCTATTTTGAAGGCGCCGAGGAAGATCCCAAGGTTGTCTATCAGCCGATGGCCTGCCAGCAATGCGAGAACGCGCCGTGCGAATCGGTCTGCCCGGTGGCCGCTACTTCGCACAGCCCGGAGGGCCTGAACGACATGGCCTATAATCGCTGTGTCGGCACACGCTATTGCGCCAACAACTGCCCTTACAAGGTGCGCCGCTTTAACTTTCTGGAGTGGAACAAGGACCTCGAAGAGTCGCAGAAGCTGGTCTTCAATCCCGATGTCAGCGTACGCGTGCGCGGCGTAATGGAGAAGTGCAACTACTGCGTGCAGCGCATTCAGGAGACCAAGATTAAAGCCAAGACCGACGGACATCGCGCGATTCGCGACGGCGAGATCGTGACGGCCTGCCAGCAGACCTGCCCGGCCGAAGCGATCACGTTCGGCAACATCAACGACCCGAACAGCAAGGTTGCGAAGCTGAAGCAGCAGGAACGAAACTACGGCGTGCTTGCGGAATTGAACGTAAGGCCGCGCACCACTTACCTGGCCAAGGTCAGGAATCCTAATCCGGAGCTTGCCTAACGATGGCCGACCTCGCGATACACCCAAACGACATCCAAGCGGAGCTCAACCCGCCGTTGATTCTGGGCGGCATGAGTTATGCCGACGTCACCGAAAAGGTCAGCGGGATCACCGAAAACAAAACGCCGCGCGCCTGGTATCTGGCCATCGCGTTCACAGGCTCGATCACGTTGATGCTGGGCGCGATGCTCGCATATCTGGCCTTCACGGGCGTCGGCGTGTGGGGCAACAATTCACCGATCGGCTGGGCTTGGGACATTACGAATTTCGTGTTCTGGATCGGCATTGGCCACGCCGGCACGCTGATCTCGGCGATTCTGTTCCTGTTCCGGCAGAAGTGGCGCACCTCGATCAATCGCGCCGCCGAGGCGATGACGCTCTTCGCCGTTGCCTGCGCCGGCATTTATCCGCTGTTCCACGTCGGCCGCCCGTGGCGCGCCTACTGGCTCTTCCCGATCCCCAACACCGACCTGAACATGTGGCAGAACTTCCGCAGCCCGCTGCTCTGGGACGTTTTCGCGGTAAGCACCTACGCCACCGTCTCGGCGCTGTTCTGGTATGTCGGACTAGTGCCCGACCTCGCCACACTGCGCGACCGTGCGACCAACAAGTACCGCCGCTGGATCTTCGGAATACTGAGTCTCGGCTGGCGCGGCTCCGCCAAGCATTGGAAGCACTATGAGATGGCCTACCTGATCCTGGCGGGCATCTCGACACCGCTCGTGGTCTCGGTGCACACCATCGTCAGCTTCGACTTCGCCGTCTCCGTGATACCGGGCTGGCACACAACGATCTTTCCGCCGTACTTCGTGGCGGGCGCGATCTTCTCCGGCTTTGCGATGGTTATCACTCTGATGGTGATCGCTCGGCAGGTGCTGCACCTCGAAAACCTGATCACGATCAAGCACCTCGAAAACATGTGCAAGGTGATTCTGGCGACGGGCTGCATCGTGGGCTACGCCTATACGGTGGAATTCTTCACCGCCTTCTTCAGCGGCAACCCGTACGAACGCTTCACGTTCCTCAACCGCGCTACCGGGCCGTATGCCTGGGCGGTTTGGACGATGTTCACCTGCAACGTGATTTCGCCGCAGTTGTTCTGGTTCAAAAAGATCCGCACCAGCGTAGTGGCCATGTTCCTGATCTCAATCGTCGTCAATATCGGAATGTGGTTTGAGCGCTTCGTGATTATCGTCACTTCGCTGCACCGCGATTACCTGCCCTCGAGTTGGGGCTACTTCCGGCCAACGTTCGTCGACATCCTCACCTTCACGGGCAGCATTGGATTATTTCTCACCCTGTTCCTGCTGTTCGCGCGCTTCCTGCCGATGATCGCGATTTCGGAAATCAAGGGCGTGATGCACGCACAGAAAGCGAAGCACTAGTGCGCAGACAAATCAAAATCCGGCATCAACGCCGCCTCCGGTCGCTAGTGTACCGCGGCAATAATTTTAGGGTTTACGGGGGGCGGTCCCCCTGGACCGCGCCGGGTCCCTTGACCCGGCCAAATTATTACAGGGAATCGACATGAGTCAAACGACAGCCAGCAAAACATACGGCATCGTCGCCGACTTCGCCACACCGGAGGCCCTGTTAACGGCAATCCGCGGCGTACGCGAACACGGGTACTCGAAGCTGGACGCCTGCACTCCGTTTCCGATTCACGGCATCGACGACGCGCTCGGCGAGAAGCCATCGCGGCTCGGTTTCCTCGTCATCGGCGGCGGCATTGCCGGTTTCCTCGCAGCCGTGCTCATGCAGTGGTGGACCGGCGCCGTGGACTACCCGCTTGTGATCGGTGGCAAACCGCTGTTCGCCTTCGAGCCCTCCATCCCAATCATGTTTGAACTGACCGTGCTGTTCGCCGCCTTCGCCGCCGTTTTCGGCATGTTCGCCTTGAATGGACTTCCGAGATTCTATCACCCGGTGTTCAACTACTCGCGCATCTCCGGCGCCACGAACGACCGCTTCCTGCTGGTGATTGACGCCGCAGACCCGCAGTTCCGCGGCGAAGCGACAGGCGAGTTGCTGCGCTCGCTCGGCAGCGAGCACACGGAGGTCATCGAAGACTAAATGGATTCACGCACTCCATACGCTGTGATAGCCGCACTCGCTCCGCTGGCACTTGTGCTCGCCGGTTGCGCCGGCTCCACCTCACGCAGCACACCTATCGAGGTCTTCGCCGACATGGACCGCCAGGGGAAATTCAAACCGCAAACCGCCAGGGACCAGCGCCCGGTGCCCGGCACCGTCGCGGCGGGCCAACTCATCGAGGACGACACCTACCATACCGGCCAGGAGAATGGCATGTATATCGCCAGGAACCCGCTGCCGATCACGAAGGAGACTCTGCTGCGCGGCCAGGAGCGCTTCAATATTTATTGCACCCCGTGCCACGACGGCACCGGCTCCGGCCATGGCATCGTACCGGTGCGCAGTTCGTGGCTGCCCACCAATCTGCAGGAGCAGCGTGTGCGCAACATGGTCGACGGCGAAATCTTTACCGTGATCTCCAAGGGACGCCGCTCCATGCCCGGCTACCGCTTCCAGATTCCCGAGAAGGACCGCTGGGCGATTGTCGCCTATGTCCGTGCGCTGCACCGCGCCACCGACGGACGGATTGAAGACGTGCCCAACGAATTGCGGGGAGAACTGAGATGAGCCGCGCCGACAACTACCATCTGGACGAGCGCTCGTGGACGCGCGGCCGTAATGTGATCGTATTCATCGCTCTCGCCGCGATCGCCGGCTCGCTGATCGGCTGGCTCGGCAATGCGAAGCAATTCGCGGCATCGTACCTCGTCAACTACATGTTCTTTACGACCATCGCGCTGGGCGCGCTGTTCTTTGTGATGGTGCAACATATGACCGGCTCGGCCTGGAGCGTGACCGTGCGCCGCATGATGGAGAACATCATGGTCACGATTCCCGCGGCCGCGCTGTTGTTCGTTCCCATTGGCCTGAACATTCCATTGCTCTACGAGTGGTCGCATAAAGAGTTCTATTCGAACGATGCAGTGATGCAGTTCAAGATGAACTTTTTCAACCCGGGCTTCTTTTTGGCGCGCATGGCGGCCTACTTCATCGTCTGGACGGTGCTCGCGCTCAATCTCTACCGGCACTCGGTGGCGCAGGACGGCGGCGGTTCGCTCGAACGGATTCGCAAGATCTCGTGGTGGAGCGCGCCGGGCCTTCTGGCCGCCATGATCACGGTGACCAGCGCTTCGGTCGACCTGCTCATGTCGCTCGAACCGCACTGGTATTCCACAATCTTCGGCATCTACATCTACTCCGGCGGAGCGCTCGCCTTCATGGCCGCGCTGACGCTGATCTGCATTCTGCTGCGCCGCGCCGGCCTGCTCGTTAACACGATCAACCTGGAGCACTACCACGACCTCGGCAAGTGGCTCTTCGCGCTGACCATCTTCTGGGCCTACATCGCCTTCTCGCAATATCTGCTGATCTGGTACGCGAACATTCCCGAAGAGACGATCTGGTACAAGGAGCGCATGCACGGCAACTGGATTTGGATCAGCGCGCTGCTGCTCGTTGGCCACTTCATCGTGCCCTTCGTCGTACTGCTGGCGCGCGCCGGCAAGCGCAACCTGAACGTGCTGGCCGCGATCTCGATCTGGATTCTACTGATGCACTACGTCGATCTGCACTGGGTGGTGATGCCGACGCTGGACCCGCACCAGTTCCACTTGCACTGGCTTGACGGGGTGACGTTCCTGGCTGTCGGCGGCATCTATGCATTCGTGTTCTGGGGCCGGCTGCGGCGGCGCTCGCTGGTGGCCGCCGGCGATCTGCGCTTCGAGCAGTCGCTGCATTTTAAGAATGTCTAGCGGAAGGAAAACGGCGATGGATCCAATTACAAACAAGCACGCTGTGACGCCGCAAACAGACGGCTACGATAAGGGCGAACCGAAGAGCTGGTTTATCGCCGTCCTTGGCCTTGGCACGATCGTCATTCTGGTGGCCGTGATCCTCGGCGTGCAGTACTATTTCGACCACGTCAGCGAGCAACAGGTTTATCAAAAGCAGATGGTCCCGATTTTCGACGACTTGCGCAACGTGCGCGCCAAGGAAGATGCGGAGCTGCACTCGTATCAGTACATCGACCGCAATGCCGGCGTCGTCCGCCTGCCTATCGAACGCGGCATCGAACTGCTCGCGCAAGAAGCGGCCGAGGGCAAACTGAAGTATCCTTCCAAACCCACACCCGTCGTGGTCGCGCTGCCCGGCGCTCCAGCGCCGGCCGCGCAGCAAGGAGCAGCCAATGCGCCCCTGGCGGCGACTCCCGCTCGCTAGCTTGCTCTGCGCCGCCGCTGTCTGCGCTGCGCCGAGCGATGTTCTGCCCCCGGAGATGGAGGGCGTGGGCATCACCGAGCGCGTCGGACAGCCGGTCGACCTGAACCTCACCTTCATCGGCGAGAACGGGTATCCCGTGCAGCTCAAGCAGTTTTTTCAGAGCGGCCGCCCGGTGATTCTGAATCTGGTCTATTACCGTTGTCCGATGCTCTGCAATCTGGTCATGAACGCGCAGGTTAAGGCATTGCGCGAGATTCCCTGGACACCCGGCAGCGAATTCGAGATCGTCACCGTGAGCATCGATCCCGAAGAGACCTTCAATCTGGCAGCCGCCAAGAAGCAGGGCTACCTGGCCGCCTATGAGCGCCCCGCCCCGGGCTGGCACTTTCTGGTCGACCACGACGGCAATGTCAAGAAGCTCGCCGCTCAGGTTGGCTTTCGTTATAAGTACGACGCGCAGCAGCAGCAGTTCATCCACAATGCCGCCATCATGATCCTGACTCCGGATGGACGCGTCTCGCGCTACCTTTACGGCATCCAATTTAAGGTGCGGGATCTGCGGCTCGCGCTCACCGAAGCCTCAGAGGGAAAGTTCAAGCTTTCGGTGGATCAGTTGCTGCTGTTCTGTTTCCACTATGATCCCGCGGCGCGCTCGTACGTGCCCTTCGCCGCCAATATTATGCGCGGTGGCGGCGTGTTGGTCATGTTGATTCTCGGATTCGTGTTGCTGCGCTTGTGGCGCGCCGAACGCCATCCGGTCGCGAAAGGAAACGTTTAGGAGCGAAATGAACTGGCTTCGTTCACTGATTCTGCCCGTCGAAGGCAGCGACTACGCAAGGGGCTATGACAACCTGTATCTGTTCATCGTCTTTTTGAACGTCGTCTTCTTTTTGTTGATCGCAGTTCTGACCGGCTATTTCGCGTGGCGCTACCGCCGCTCGAAGATGACTGGTCCGACGCCGCACTTCACGCACAACACGAAGCTTGAAATTATCTGGAGCGTGATTCCGCTGCTGATCCTGATCGGCATCTTCGTGTGGGGATTAAACGGCTACATAGCCAACGGCGTTGCGCCGCAGGATTCCATCGAAATCACAGTCAGCGCCAAGAAGTGGCTCTGGTCGTTCGAGTACGCCAACGGTACTCGCACGATCAACGAGATTCACGTTCCGGTCGGTAAGCCGGTGAAGCTGGTGATGTCGTCGGACGACGTGATTCACAGCTTCTTCATCCCGACGATGCGCATCAAACAGGATGTCGTACCGGGCCGCTACACCGAGTTATGGTTCCAGCCTACGAAGACCGGCATGCACCAGGTTTTCTGCGCCGAGTATTGCGGCAAATCGCACTCCGACATGATGGCGAAGATCTGGGTCGACGACGATGCAACCTATCAGAAATGGCTGGAAGAGGGCGACGAGCAATCGCGCACGATGCCGCTCAAGGATCTGGGCCGCGTGATCTGGGAAAATCGCGGCTGCAACACCTGCCACTCGCTCGACGGCGTGCGTGGGCAGGGTCCGAGTTTCAAGGGAATCTGGGGCCACGAGGCCAAACTGGCCGACGGCAAGAGCGTGATGGTGGACGCCAACTACGTCCGCGAATCGATTCTGCAGCCCCAAGCGAAAGTCGTCGCGGGTTTCGAGCCGATCATGCCGACTTTCCAGGGATTGCTGCGAGAACGTGAAATCCTGGCCGTGATTGAGTTCATCAAATCTTTGCAGTAACGAGGGCGCTATGGCTGATGTTTTGGCAGTACCGAGTCACTCCGGCGGCAGCGCCGAACACAGTAGTTATCTGAATGAGACGCACGGCTGGAAGTCGTGGGCCTTCACGCTGGACCACAAACGCATCGGTGTCATGTATCTGTGGTCGATCCTGTTTGCGTTCTTCTTGGGCGGCATCTTCGCCATGCTCATCCGCCTGGAATTGCTGACGCCGAAGCAGACGATCATGAGCGCCGAAAGCTACAACCGCGCCTTCACGCTGCACGGCGCGATTATGATCTTTCTCTTTATCATCCCGTCGATTCCGGCGGCGCTAGGCAACTTTGTCCTGCCGCTGATGATCGGCGCCAAGGATGTCGCCTTCCCCAAGCTGAATCTGGCAAGCTATTACGTCTACGTAATTGGCTCGCTCTTCGCCTTGACCGCCATGGTGACCGGCGGCGTCGATACGGGCTGGACGTTCTACACGCCGTACAGCACATCGACGGGCGGCGCCGTCACCACGATGACGTTGGCCGCTTTCATCCTCGGCTTCTCGTCGATCTTCACGGGCATGAACTTCATCGCCACCATCCACAAGCTGCGCGCGCCGGGCATGACGTGGTTCAAGATGCCGCTGTTCTGCTGGGGCATCTATGCGACGGCGATCATTCAGATTCTGGCAACTCCCGTGCTCGCCATCACACTGCTGCTGCTGATGATGGAGCGGGTCTTCAGCATCGGCATCTTCGACGCGCGGCTCGGCGGCGACCCCGTGCTGTTCCAGCACTTCTTCTGGTTCTATTCGCACCCGGCCGTCTACATCATGATTCTGCCCGGCATGGCGATCATCAGCGAGATCATCCCTGTCTTCTCGCGCAAGACCATCTTCGGCTACAAAGCCATCGCGTATTCGAGCGTGGCGATCGCCTTCATAAGCTTTCTGGTCTGGGGCCATCACATGTTTGTGAGCGGCCAGTCGCGCCTGGCCGGCGCGATCTTCTCGTTCCTCACGTTTCTCGTTGCGATCCCGTCGGCGATCAAGGTCTTCAACTGGCTGGCAACGATGTACCGCGGATCGATTCAACTGAAAGCCCCGATGCTCTACGCCATCATGTTCCTGCTGCTGTTCGGCATCGGAGGACTCACCGGCCTGTTCCTCGGCTCGATTGCCACCGACGTGCACCTGCACGATACCTACTTCGTCGTGGCGCACTTCCATTACGTCATGATGGGTAGCACGACCATTGCTTTTCTCGGCGGCATCCATTACTGGTGGCCGAAGATGTTCGGCCGAATGTACAGCGAGAAGTGGGCCGCCATCGCCGCCGGGCTTGTCTTCATCGGCTTCAACTGGACCTTCATTCCACAGTTCGTGTTGGGCAGCCGCGGCATGCCGAGACGCTATTACAACTACCTCGACCAGTTCCAACCGCTGCACATGTTCTCCACCTTCGGCTCCTGGATTCTGGGACTGGGCCTGATGATCTGCGCGATCACGCTCTTCGCTTCGCTGCGCAAGAAGCCCGATGCGCCGGACAATCCCTGGGGCGGACTCTCGCTCGAATGGCGCACCAGTTCCCCGCCGATTACGCATAACTTCGTCGAGGTTCCCGTGGTGACGGACGGCCCGTATGACTTCTATCCGACCGAGGATCACGCATGATCGGTTCAACCCATTCCGTCGATCGGCAGCATGAGCCCGGCCTGCAGGATCACTTCAAAGACATGGAGCAGCAGGTCGACGCCAGCAAGATCGGCATGTGGCTGTTCCTGGTCACGGAACTGCTGCTTTTCGGCGGCCTCTTCGTCGGCTTCGCCCTGATGCAAAGCCGTCATCACGAGGCATTCATGGCGGCGCACCACCACCTGGACCGCACAATGGGGGCGATCAACACCGTCGTGCTACTGCTTTCCAGCTTCACGATGGTAATGGGCGTCCACTTCTCGCGCCAGGGAAACCGCAAGAAGCTGATTGCCGCCCTGTTGCTGACGCTACTCTTCGCCGGCATTTTCCTGGGCGTCAAATACATCGAGTACTCGCACAAGTTCCACGATGGGCTGCTGCCCGGCAAGTATTACCATCACACCGGCGACAGCGTGCCCGGCCAGTTCATGTTCTTTAGCTTCTACTTCATGATGACCGGGCTGCACGGTCTGCACATTCTCGGCGGCATGTGTGCGATCGGCTGGGTGCTCTGGCGCACGATTCGCGGCGACTTCAGCGCCGCCTACAATTCGCCCGTCGACATTGTCGGGCTGTACTGGCACCTGGTGGATCTGATCTGGATCTACCTATTCCCGTTGCTCTACCTGATCAGTTAAGGAGACATTGATGAGCGCACACGCACACGTCGAACACGGCTCTACGAAACTTTATACCGGAGTGCTTCTCGCCCTCCTGATGCTGACGGCCATTACAGTGACTGCATCGGGCGTTAACTTCGGCTCGCCGATCATCAATGTCTTTATCGCGATGACTATCGCCTCGATCAAGGCCTCACTGGTCGCGCTGTTCTTCATGCACCTGCTATGGGACAAGCCGATCAACGCGATCATATTCGTCTGCGGGCTGGTCTTCCTGGCCGTCTTCCTGATCTTCTGCTTCATCGATGTGGAATCGCGAAGGGACCCGATTCCCGCGACGCTGAAAGTACCCGTGCCGAGCGCCGCGCCAGCACAGGCGCCGCCTGCCACTCACTAAGGTCATCCACTTAGAAAATTTGGTATTACCCGCCTCGGCGTGTGTTTTCTAATAGCCTATGCGCGCAGAATCACCCATAAACACCTAATTGCCATGGCGTATGACTACTGATAGTTCTATTCTATGACGCGCCTTTCTACACCTCCCCCTGTTAGTGATCTGTCGCTTGCGCAACAACTCGAGACGTTGTTCCAGAGGAGAGCAGCCGTGCAGGATTTGATCCATTCCCTCGAGCGTTATCAGAGGCTCCAGGACGGCAGGCGCAGACCGGCGTCCCGGGAATTAGGAAAAAGCGTCAAAGCGTGGCCGCGCGAGATCGCGTCCTAAAGCGAGGACCCGATCTGTCAGTGCCCCGCGCCCGTCTTCACACCGTTCAGTGACTCTGCCTTGCTGTACTTGGGCCAGTTGAAGGCATAGAAGGCCACAAAGGCGAAGCAGACCATCGGCACGATGAAACTGCGCGACATGTCGTACAAGTCGGCAACATGGCCCATCAGCTTGGGCAGAATGGCGCCACCCATGATCGCCATGACGATGTAGGATGAGGCCCGTTTGGCCCGCGCGCCCAGACCAAAAATTCCAAGTGCGAAAATCGTCGGGAACATGATCGACATGAAGAAATAGCTCAGGAATACGCACACCACCGAAATCCATCCCAGTTTACAGAACACCAGGAACGTCATAACCACATTGAGCACGGCGTAGAGGCCCAGAATCATGTGGGCGGAGTACTTCTTCAGCAGGACGGCGCCGCTGAATCGTCCCACCAGGAAGAACACAAAACCGAGCGCCGCCAGATTCGAAGCGCCCTTGTTACTGATGGCGAGAACGCCGGCCTTGTTGGTCTCAAACCAGCCGAGCACCCAATCGTGCAGGAAGCCGGATTGCGCGGCCAGATTCGTCATCGCACGATCCCAGGAGGCCGGAATGGCGGGAACATCGGCGGTCATATAGTTGATGAAGAAGCTGAAGATGCCGGCCTGCGCCGCGACATAAAAGAACTGGGCCGCAACCGCCATGACGAAGTGCGGATGCTTCCAGATGGAATGCGAGACAGGCACGCTGGAATCGTCCAGGTGGTAATCGTCTTCGGCTTTAATGTCGGGGATGTTGGAGAAGTAGAAAACGGCGGCGAGCACAATCACGACCACCGCAACGCCGACGTATGGGATATACAGCGTCTGGCTGCCGGTACTGAGGCCCGCGGCGTCCTTCGAATAGAAGAACATGCTGCCGACGATCGGACCAAAAATCCAGCCGATCCCGTTGCAGGATTGCGCAAGATTGATGCGCGTGGCTGCATAGCGCTGACTGCCCAACACGGTCGTGTAAGGGTTGGCTATCGTCTCAAGAAACGTGAGGCCGGTGGCGATCAGGCAGACGCCGGCGAGAAACGCGACGAACGCCATGTTGGCCGAGACGAGCCCTTCGTGAACCAGCGAATTAATGTATGTGGCCGGAACAAACCAGAAGCCGCCCAACGCCACGATCAGCAGGCCTGTGATGATGCCGCCTTTATATCCGAGCTTGCTGGCCAGCCATCCGGCGGGCACCGACATCAGGAAATATCCAAGATAGTGCGCAAACTGCACCCACGCCGATTGCGACTTCGAGAGTCCCAACTCGTCCTGGAAGTGCTTGTCCATGACGTCGATCATCCCGTTGCAGAATCCCCATAACAGAAACAGGGAACTCACAAGGATGAAGGTGAACATCAGGTTCTTCCCGTCATCGGTTACGAAGAGGCTTTTCTTGTTGGTACTCATGGTGTCCGCCAATGATTCTATCAGCGATGCGCCCCCCGTGTCTTGCGCGCCGGTCCGGCCCGGAGTAAACGTTGCCTGTAACGTAGCGCGCGGAGCGGGCCTGCTGGCTTTGTGCATCAGGAGGCCGGATCCGTGCTTCAATAGACGAATGGTCGAGATGCTGCGTTCGCTCTACGCCCATCTGTTCTGGGCCGATGCCGCCATTTTCCAGGCGGTTCGCAATTACGCGGCCGCGGACGACGCGCTGCGCACCACGCTACACCACATAGTGCTGGTCCAGCGGTTTTTCCTGTCGCGCTTTCTGGATCGCCCCTTCGATTTGGAAACGGAGCTGGTCCAACCGCCCACGCTCGACGCCTTCGAGTCTCTGTTCCGTGCAGCCCACGCCGAAGAACTCGCTATCGTGAACCAACTCGACATGGCGTCGCTCTCGCGCATCGTGCTGCTTCCTCACCTGCCGGACGCGCACGCGACCTTCGCCGAAGCGCTCATGCAGGTAGTCATGCACAGCCAATATCACCGCGGACAATGTGCGGCACGGCTACGCGCACTGGGCGCGAAGCCGCCGCTGACCGATTTCATCGTCTGGATTGCGGGCCGTCCGGCGCCGGTCTGGGATGCAGGAAGCGGGGACGCTCAGCGCGCCGGCTGAATCGTGAGCAACTGTTCTTTGCGCATGATCAGTGTCGACGTGTTGTAGCTGGCAAGTTCAAAACCGTGGCCATGCGTAATGGCGTCGGTCGGGCAGGCCTCGACGCAGTACCCGCAGAAAATGCAGCGGTTATAGTCGATGTTATAAACCTTGGCGTAGCGCTCTCCGCCGCTGATGCGCACGGTGTCCGTATTTTCGGCGGCCTCAATGTAGATGCAGTTCGACGGGCACGCGGCGGCGCATAGAAAACAGGCGACGCACTTTTCCAGTCCGTTCTCGTCGCGTTGCAGGACGTGCTTGCCGCGATAGCGTTCCTGGAAAACGGGCGGCGCGTCGGGATACAAGTCCGTCAGGGTCGGAGAAAGCATCTCCTTTAGCGTGACGCCCATGCCTTTGGCGATAGCCGCAGTGTTTCCGATAATGTCCGAAATGTTGACTGGCATCCCTTTACCCTCAGTGTACTCCGGGGGGCGGTCCCCCTGGACCGCGCCGGGTCCCCAGACCCGGCCAAACCTGGCCCACTGTCGCCGGCTCCGGACCGGAGCCTAATTCTTCGATCCTCAACCCGCCTTCCAGGCCGGCACATTCTCATCCTGCCGGAACATCTCCACGCCGAATTGTTGGGCTAACTCTTCCAGCGCACTCTTCGAGAAACCCATCGACGTCCAGGTGATGCGCGCGTCGGCATCTACCAAAAACAGCGCAGGCACATTCGATATACCGAAGGCGTTGCTCACTGCATAGCCGCCTCTTGCGGTATCGAGCAGCAGCGGAAAAGTGATATCGAAGCGCGCGGCGAATTCACGCGTCTCGGCAGCGTCGTTCTGCGAAATTCCGATCACCCGCAGACGCTCGTTCGCGACGGCGCGGTGCAGCCGGTCAAGAAATGGAAAGGTGAGCTGGCAGACCGGGCAGGATATCTTGAAGAACGCGAACAGCACCGGGGCTTTGGCGCGCAACACCTTGCAGGAATAGGGCGCACCGGCCGTGTCCTGCAACTCGAATTCAGGCGCGTCCTCTCCAGCCTCGAGCAGACGTTTGCGGTTCCACAGGGCCATACGTTCAGTCTAGCCAAGCTCCTTCAGCAGTTGCTGCGCAGCCACCAGCAGCGGATCCCAGACGGGCGCAAACGGCGGCGCATAGGCCAGGTCGAGGTACTCGAAATCATCCACGCTCATCCGATTGTGCAGCGCCGTGGCCAAAACGTTGATGCGTCCGGCGACATCGTTTTCGCCCAGCACCACTCCACCGAGCAGGCGGCGCGTGGCACGGTCGGCAACGAGTTCAACCGTAGTGGGACGTCCGCGGAAATAGCCAGGCCTGTCGCGCGATTCGATGACCGCTTTCACCGGCGAGAAGCCTTCGCGCCGCGCCTGTGCCACGGAGAGTCCGGTGCAGCCGACGCCCAGGCCGCAGACGCGCACGATGGAAGTACCGGCCACGCCCGCGAAGCGCTCGCGGGCACCGGCCGCATTGGCGCCCGCGATGCGTCCCATCTTGTTCGCCGTCGTGCCCAGCGGGATCCAGGCCGGCGAACCGGTAACCACATGTCTGGTCTCGGCGCAGTCGCCGGCCGCGTAGATACCCAGGACGCTCGTTTCGGTTCGTTCATCGGCGCGGATTGCGCCCGTGCGGCCGATCTCGATGCCCGCCTCGGCGGCGAGCGCGACGTTCGGCGTGATACCGGCCGCGAGGATCACGAGGTCACAAGGGACGCCCGCCACCTGGCCACTCTCGATCGCGCGCACGGCTGTTCCCGTGCGCACTTCCACGCGGCAGCTTTCGAGGTGTTTGCGCAGCCGGGCAGTGAGGTCCTCGTCTTCGCGATGCAGAAGGTTAGCGCCATTGGTCAGGATCGTCACGGCAATGCCGTTGGCGCGCAACGCCTCCGCGGCTTCGAGACCAATGTAGCCGCCGCCCACCACTACGGCGCGCTTCGGTTGCTGTTCGGCGAGAAAGAGCTTCAGGCGCCGCGACTCTTCGATTGTGCTCAGCGTGAAGACGTGGGGCTGGTCCGCGCCCTCAACGGCTGAAAGGTCCGGACGTGCTCCCGTGGCAATCACCAGCTTGTCGTAGTGCAGGTGTTCACCGCCGGCAAGCGCGACCTCGCGGCGCGAATGCAGAATTCGAACGACCTCGGCGCGCGTGCGGATGCGGATGTTGCGCTCGCGCTCGAAATACTCTGGAGTGTAAGCGATCAACTGCGCGACCGACTGCACCTGGCCTTCGATATAGTACGGCAGGCCGCAGGCCCCATAAGAGATCACCTCGCCCTTTTCGAGGACGACGATTTCCATGGATTTGTCCAGGCGCCGCGCGCGCGCCGCCGCGCTAAGCCCTGCCGCTACACCGCCAATGATCAGGAGACGCAAAGAACTATTGTAGTTGAGTGGAAGTGCAGTTGAGTTAGAAGGTCATACCTATGCCGCCCCGTCAACTTCCTTGTGCCCATCGCCGGCCTGCGTCTTCGGAAGCGTCACCACGAACGTAGTTCCCTTGCCCACCTGACTCTCCACATGAACGGTGCCATGGTGCGCCTTGGCGATCCAGGCGACGAAGCTCAGCCCCAGGCCGAGCCCCTTTTCGGGACTCGGATCGTTCGGCTGCACGCGATAAAAGCGGTCGAAAATGTACGGCAAAGCAGAGTCCGGGATGCCCTGGCCCGTGTCAGCCACCTCGAAAAGCACGTGGCTGCCGTCGTCGGTGAGACGCACGTCGACCCGGCCGCCGGGCGGCGTGTATTTGACCGCGTTGCCAATCAGGTTCGCGGCAAGGCGTTCAAACTGTATGTGGTCTACTTCGGCAATACACTCGACAGGCAGTTCGGCGTTGAGCTGCAACTCGCCGTCCTCGGCGGGAATCTGAAACTGCTCGACGATGTCGATCAGCGGCGCGCAAAGATCCTGCGCCATTGGTTGCAGCGTGAGTTGTCCCGATTCCGCCTGCGAGAGCAGCAGCAGGCTCTTGATGATCGCCGAGAGCCGCTCGACATCCTGCATGGAGTTGATCATCGCCTCGCGATACTGCTCCGGCGTTTGGGCTGTGAACAGGGCCACCTCCAATTGGCCGCGGATGGCTGTGACCGGCGTGCGTAGCTCGTGCGAAACATCGGTGGAAAACTGGCGGATCTGCGCGAAAGAGGATTCGAGGCGTTCCATCATGCGGTTGAAGGCATCCACCAGGCGGTCGAGTTCGTCGTTGGCGCCGCGCTGCGGGATACGCACGTCGAGGCTCGCGCCGGAGATGCGCTGGGCCGTGCCGGCGAGGTCGTTGACCGGCTTCAGCGCGCGTCCGGTCAGCAGCCATCCGGCGAGCATGCTCAGCAGCAGAAACAGCGGCATCGCGGTGAAGTAGTTGCGCGTGAAATCGTCGAGCGTTTTGTGGTTCTCGCCGAGCGAGCGGCCAATCGCGAGATAGAAGTCGCGTTTGCCGTCGTCCACCAACACGCCGGAGCGGATCATGAACGGAACCCCGTCCTCGCTCTTGCGGATACTCCATTTCGGCGCGTTGGGAAGCATCGCCTTGCGGATCTCGGCGGGCGTGTCGATCCCGAGCGAACGGTAGACGGTGGAAAGGCCGAGCACGCGCCCTTGCGCGTTGGTCAGCAGATAGACATGGCGTAGGCGCTCGAGGATCAGCGCTTCGTCGGGGTCGTCCTTATCGTAAAACCAGATCAGGCGGCCCTTCTCGATCTGGATGTAGCCTTTGGCTGCGCCCCACTCTTCCTCGAGAACTTCGCGCACGGTGGCTTCCATGTTGTTGCGCAGCACTTCGCGAAAGACAAAACCGATCAGCGTAAGAAATGCGGAGAACAGGATCAGGTAGGCGAAGGTCAGGCGCACCCTCAAGCGGCGTGGGTACTGCCACAAGCGTTGCCAGATCGACATGGCGCGCTCTATTGAAATTCCGTCATCTCGCGGCCGGCTTCCGGCACTTCGAGCATGTATCCGATACCGCGCACGGTGTGGATCAACTTGGCCGGATACTTATCGTCGATCTTCGTACGCAGATGGCGTATGTACACGTCGACGATGTTGGTGAGGCCGTCGTAATCCATGTCCCAGACATGTTCGACGATCATGGTGCGGCTGAGCGGGCGGCCGCGATTGCGCATCATGTATTCGAGGATGCTAAATTCCTTGGGTGCGAGCTCGATCACCTCGGCGCTGCGTGTAACGCGCCGGCGAATGCAGTCGAGGGCCAGATCGCCCACCTGCAGGCGCTCGGGAATCGGCTGTCCGCGGCGCATCAGCACGCGCACGCGGGCAAGCAGTTCGACGAAAGCGAAGGGTTTGGTGAGGTAATCGTCCGCGCCCTGTTCGAGCCCCTTGACGCGATCGTCTACGGCGCCCCGCGCACTCAGGATCAGAACCGGCGGACTGGCCTTGCGGTTGCGGATCTTCTGGAGCACTTCCATGCCGTCGATGTCGGGCAGGCCGAGGTCCAGAACGATCAGATCGTACTCGGTGGTGTGAACCAGATCGAGGGCCGAGCGCCCGTCGGGAGCAAGATCGACGGCATAGCCTGCGCTCTCCAGTCCCCGGCCGAGGAAATCGGCAATCCGCTTTTCATCTTCGACCACGAGAATCCGCATATAATGTTCGCAATACGCTATTCCGGAGTATAGCGCGTCGTTACGCTTCCGGGCGTGATATAAGTGAGGCAGGCCATGACCAATCAACTTTCGCGCCGCTTCCTGCTTTCCGCACTTGGCACGGCGCCGTTTTCCAACCTGTTTGCTGCGGATTTCTGGCAACAGAAAAAATTCACCGACTGGAGTGAGAAAGAGATCGCCAAGCTGCTTAGCGATTCTCCCTGGGCCCGGCAGGCGCTGGCCACCGCGGACACCAAGGGGAGCTCGGGCGGAAAGGGAGGCTCGGGCAGCAGCAAAGGGGGCGGCGGAAAGTCCTCTGGCGGGAACATCGGTGGAGGTGGCTCCCGCGGAGGCGGCTCTCGCGGAGGCGGTGGTGGCATGGGTGGTGGCAGCATGGGCGGCGGCATGGGTGGTGGTGGCATGGGCGGCGGATCGGAAATGGGCGGAGGCGGCGGCATGGGCCAGGGTGGCGGCATGCCCTCGATGAGCGCCACAGTGCGTTGGCTGAGCGCGCTTCCGGTGCGGCAGGCTATTGTGAAAGCGCAGTTGGGCGTCGAAGCCGCAACATCGCTCGAAACCCGCGCGATGTTGGAGCGCGAGGAGAAAGACTACGTCGTCGCACTAGTGGGACTCCCCTTGCGCGCCGCGCGCACCAGCCCCGAGAAGCTCAAAGCCAGTTTGAAATCGAAGACCACGTTGAACCGCAAGGGCAAGGAACCGATCGCGCCGCAGTCGATCGACATGAAGCAGAGCGGACAGGCGTTCGGTCTTATTTTCCGTTTCCCCAGGAAAGATGCGATCACGCTCGACGACAAGGAAGTCGAGTTCGCCTGCCAGTTGGGCCCGGCGCAATTCAAGCGCAAGTTCAAGCTTAAGGACATGGTTTTTGAAGGGAACCTCGCGCTCTAGCGCGCAACGGCTATTACATGAGTTGCGCCGACAACTACTGAGCACCCATGCTGTCGCTCTTTCTCTACTGCACGGACGCGGAAAAGGATCTGCTCAGCAGCGCGCTTTGGGACGCCGGCACTACCGGCATCGTCGAACGCGACCGGCCCGGCGGCATCGAATTGCAGGCGTTTTTCGATAGCGAAATTCCCGTGGCCGCCTTCGCCGCGCACAATCCGCACTGGCAGGAAGAAGCGCCAACCGACTGGGTGCGCGTCTTCGAAGATTCCTGGCAACCGTTCGAGGTCGGCGCGCGATTCTATCTCGTCCCGGAATGGCGCGGCGACCCTGCACCCGCGGGCCGCCTGCGTCTCGCGATCCATCCGGGGCGCGCTTGCGGAACCGGCTGGCATCCGGCGACACAGTTGTCCCTGCTGGCCCTGGAGCGCGAACTCGCGGCCGGCGATCGCGTGCTGGATCTCGGCACGGGCTCGGGCATCCTGGCGGAAGCCGCACTGTTATTGGGAGCGTCGAAAGTCATCGCCTGCGACATCGATTTCGAAGCCGTCACAGTGGCGCGGCGAAATCTGGAATCGTGCCTCGAACGCGTCGCTCTGTTTGCGGGTTCGGTCCGTTCGATCGCGGAGCGGTCGGTGGATCTCGCCGTGGCCAATATCAACGCAGAGACCATCGTTGCCGTCCTCCCCGCCCTCGCTCGGATCGCGAAAATGCGAATCGTGCTGACCGGCTTCCCGGAGCGCGATCTGCCGCGCGTGCGCACGGCGTTGCCCTCGGCGCTGTGCGAGACCGGCCTGCTCGAACAAGATGGATGGGTGTGCCTGACGCTCGCGCACCGGGCGCCAGTTCAGTAGCTTTCCCGCGTGATCGCATCAAGAGGTGCAGCGGCCGCGGCGCCGGCCGCGTAGGCCGTGTGTTCCGCAAACAGCCAGGCGTGAAACTCCGCGAGCGTCGAGATGCGCGGCATCACCTTGTGCAGCGCCCGCAGACCTTCCCGCTCCTTGCGTATGCGCGCGGCGAGCAACGTTTCATCCAGGCCCGCGTCGCTGACCGCTTCGAACTGCAGTTGATACGGACCGCCCGCGCCGGCCAGTCCATAGACCCACTCGAAGGCCTCGCGCGTGCGTTCGAGATGAAATTCCGAGGTAATCACAAGCAGGCTGCGCCAGCGTCGCGGCAATACGTGGATCGCCAACGAGAAGTAAGCGTTGCCCACGGTATCGAGCGAACAGGTCTCGAACAAGACGCGCGCCGGATCGGCGCCGCGGCGCAGCAGGTATTCGGCCGCAACCCGTGATTCGTGCATCTGATAACCGCGTGAGTCGACCGGGGCCGGGCGATGCGGCGTGCCGGCGCTCAACGTGAGCAGATACTCGCCGCTCTGGCGTTCGAGCGCGCGCTCCAGTCGCCGTTCGGTCCATGCTGGAAGCCGGCCACCCGCGCGCACTCCCCCGCCCGGAATCATAATCGCATCGAATTTGTCCACTAGGCCCCTCATCTACATTGATACAATGCGCAGATGCTCCGCCGCAGCTTCCTCGCTACTTCCGCCGCAGCGCCACTCTCCGCCGCGAGGGTCGCGCAGTCCGCGAACAGGCCGTCTGGCCTAAAGATCGCCGCAATCGAAATCTGGCGTTTCGAAGGACGCCGCGAAACGCTCGCGGGCGTGAACAAGCAGTATCAGGTGAACCCGCTGCACGTCTATGACGAGTACAGGCCAAAGCCCTACCGGGATGCCGCCGAGCCGGTGAAAAGCGTGGCGAACGCTAGTGCGTTGTATCTCAAGATCAAGACCAACGACGGCCTCGAAGGACTCTACGGACCGGTCGACAAAGAAGCCGCCATCGTCATCGACCAGCAGTTGCGCCGCTTTCTGGCAGGCAAGGATCCGCTTGCGGGCGAAGCGCTCTGGGACCAGATGTTCCGCTCCAACCGCCACGCGCGCCATGGTCATTTCCTGATGGCGATCAGCGCGGTCGACAACGCACTGTGGGATCTGCGCGGCCGCTATTTCAACGCACCCGTGTACCGCCTGCTCGGTGGACCGACGCGCAGCGCCGTGGACGCATACGGCAGTTGCCTCGGCTTCTCTCTCGAGCCGGAAAAAATGCGCACTCGCGCGCAGCAGTTGAAGGGCGAAGGCTTTCTGAATCAGAAATGGTTTCTCGCCTTTGGGCCGGGCAGCGGCGCCGAAGGCATGCGCAAGAACGTCGAGATGGTCGCGCAACTTCGCGAAGCGGTGGGCGACGATGTCGAGATCATGTTTGATGCCTTCATGGGCTGGGATCTCAACTACGCCATCGCCTGGGCCAAGCAGGTCGAGCGCTTCCGCCCGCGCTGGATCGAAGAGGCGTTTCAGACCGACAAGGTCGAAAGTTTCGCGCAGCTACGGCGCGCCACAACGATTCCTGTGGCCTCGGGCGAGCATATTTACAACCGTTGGGAGGCGCACGAATATCTCAAGGCCGGTGCGTTGCAGGTCGTGCAGACCGATCCGGAATGGTGCGGCGGGACGAGCGAACTGGTCAAGATCTGCGCCTTGGCCTCGGTCTATGACGCACATGTGATTCCGCATGGCCACAACATCCACGCGGCTCTGCACGTGGTCGCCAGCCAATCGCCGATGACCTGTCCGCTCGTGGAGTTTCTGATCAGCAAGATGAGCTCCTACTACCACTTCGACAAATATCCGCCCCAGCCGGTGCAAGGTCGGATCGCGCTGTCCGATCGCCCTGGCTTCGGCATGGAGATCGACACCGCCAAGGTGGAGAAACAAACGCTGATGAAGTGGAGCTAATGCGTGCAGTTCTCCGGAGAACGGAAAGCCGCCAGCCGCCGGATTATGGAAAACTGTAGAAAGCTTCGGCACTCGTATTGATTCTAAATGAGATAGCGATGGCGAACCAATTGCATTGCAGGCTGTGGGGTTTTACAGGTTTCGCTTTGTCGGGGTTGCCTCCTCGTCGTTGCGATTGGTTGTAAAGTTTAGGGCCCGGAGCCAGTCCGGGCCATTTTTCTGTTCGCCTGCTAAAATAATTCCATCTGCCACGATGTTGAACTTCTACGCCCACTGGATTGACCGCTGGGAAACCGAACTGGCCAGCAAGGATACGAATCGCGTTGTACGTCCCATGGAATGGGGCGCGGAATGGCTTCCCGGATTGCAGGTTAGCGGCGACGCCAAGGCCGCCTTGCAGCGCTATGCGGAAAACGCCGTGGCACAGTCAGACGAGTTCTATGCGTATGACACGCCAAGGGATTTCCGCCTGGATGGCAGCCGCTTGACGTTTACCAGCGCCGTCGCCTCGCCGCATCCGGAAAACAACACAGTCCATGCCGAGTACTTTCCCGTCGCCGGACGCACGGATCGTGCCGTGGTCGTGCTCGCTCAGTGGAACTCCGATGCGCAGGGACACATCGGTCTGTGCAAGCTGCTGAACCGTTTCGGTATTCCGGCGCTGCGCATGAGCATGGCGTACCACGACTACAGGATGCCGCCGGAATTGCAGCGCGCCGACTATCACGTTTCGAGCAACGTCGGGCGCACGATTCACGCCTCACGACAATCGGTCACGGACGTGCGCTCCTGCCTGGACTGGCTGGAGAGCCGCGGCTATCGGAAGTTGGCTGTGCTCGGGACGAGCCTGGGTTCCTGCGTCGCTTTCATCACGGCCGCGCACGACCGTCGCATCAAGGTGGGAGTCTTCAACCACGTCTCGATGTACTTCTCCGACGTGGTCTGGACAGGCGTATCGACGCAACATGTGCGCCAGGGCTTCGGCGACCGCATTTCCCAGGATGAGTTACGTGACATCTGGTCCGTGATCAGCCCCGCCGCATACATGGACCGCTTGGAAGGACGCGACCTGGAAACGTTGTTAGTTTGGGCGCCGTACGACACTACGTTCCTGCCGGTCTACTCCAAGCAGGTACTCGCTGAGTTTAAGCAGCGCAAACTGGCACACTCGGTCTTGAAGCTTCCCTGCGCGCATTACACGACTGGACAGTTCCCCTTTAATTTGATCGATGGGTTCGGAATGTGCCGCTTCCTAGCCAAGCGGTTGTAGTTTTTTTGCCATCCATACAATACCTGGTGTACCGCATTCTTTTCTATTGACAAACTGGACGAAGTGGCAATATTATCTGGGTATCACTGAAAAAGGAGGTGGTCCAATAAGATGAGTTCCGAAGGCAGTACTCGTAGCAAAGATACCACGCGTGAGGTGG